>NZ_CP149509.1:0-4800000 GCF_042077125.1 Bradyrhizobium sp. A11
AGGTCAAGCCGCTGCGAAAGCAGCGCGCGGCAAAAGCGCATGCCGCGCCGCGCACCGAGCCATTGCCCGCAGCATCCGTCTCGCGGACTGCGTCATCGTTACGGCCCGTGGCCGCTGCACCGGCGCCGCGTGCTGCAAAACCGGCCGTCCCGCCCTTGGCGCCGCTCGGCAAGCGCGAGCGGACAAAACTGTCGCGCGGCCGCAGCGAGATCGAGGCGCGGCTCGATCTGCACGGCATGACGCAGACGCGCGCCCATCGCGCACTGACCGGCTTTCTGCACCGCGCCCATCACGACGGCCTGACCTTCGTGCTCGTCATCACCGGCAAGGGCCGCAGCGGCGGCGAAAGCGGCGTGTTGCGGCGTCAGGTGCCGGAATGGCTGAGCCTGCCGGAATTCCGCGCCTTCGTCGTCGGCTTCGAGACGGCGCATATCGGCCACGGCGGCGAGGGCGCGCTGTATGTTCGGATCAGGCGGGCACGATCGTAGCGGCTCTACACCTCTCCCGCTTGCGGCAGAGGGGGCGCACCGCCGCCGCAGCTGCAAGCGAAGCTTCAAAACGGCCGGATGATGCCGACGCGCGGGATCAGCGTGACGACCAGGCCGAAGATGTTGGTGTTGCGATCCTCCGCCGGGATCAGCGGCGTCTCCCGTGGCGCCGGCAGCGTCTTCACGGCATGCAGGATCAGGAACATGCAGACCGCCCAGTTCGAGATCCAGCGCGAATAGTCGAACACCATGGCGAACATCACGACATAGGCGAGGCTGATTCCGATCAGCGCCGCGATGATGAGGCGGCGGTGCATCTCGCTTTCGAGTGCGCCGATCAGGTTCGCGAAGAAACGCCACAGCGGCGTGTGCAGCCAGATCAGCAGTGCGAACACCGGTACGCCGAGGATGTTGTGCGGCAGGCGGCCCCAGGTGTCCAAGACCTCCTTCACCAGCGGCTGGTACCAGATATAGGCGAATTGCAGCAGGTCGGTGCGCGACGGATCGGCCATGCGCGTCTTCAAATAGGCGACGAAATCCGCTTCCGGGATCGGCATCGTTCCCCAGAATTGCGCGGCGAAGAACAGCGTGGAGACGATGAGCAAGGCGACGCTACCGAAGGCGATGTTGCCGCGATTGAGCCCGTAAGCGAGATAGTGCCTGACCACGACGATGGTGACGATCGTCGGCACGTACATCAGCAGGTGAATGTGGTGGATCAGCACCAGGATGACCGCGAACAGCGCGGCCGTGGCGACGAACAGCAGCGAGCGCGCCGGCATCAGCAGCAGCACGAGCGCCAGCGCACAGCCGTAGATGTCGAAATGGCCGAGCGTGTGCATGAAGTTCTTCAGGAAGAACGGCGAGCCCGCCATGAAGACGAACAGCGGCAGCGTCTTCGCGGTGAAGCCGAACGTTTTCTGAAAGAGCCTCGAGAACAGCCCGAGCGTCACCAGCCATGTCACGCCGCCGAGCGCGAACACCAGCCAGACCGGCACCTTGTCCGTGACCAGCGCGACCATGGCCCCGATCAGCGCGCGCTTGATGAAGCCGAAATGGTAGTCGACGAGGAGATGGATATAGGGGACGTAAGGCGGCAGCTGGATCTTGTGGATGAAGACGCCGAGGATGACCGCCGCGTTGATCGCGAGCAGCAGCCGCCAGGGGTTTTGTAGGGTGCTAGCGGGCACGTGGCACCGGCGGCGTGTTAAACTCCGCTGTCGTCCCGGGCAAGCCACCGGGTCCGCGCAAAGCGCGGCCCAATGACAGGGTCCGCGCGACCCGGGACCCATAACCACAGGAGGTCGTGTGTGCCGGGATCGGAGCCGCCATCTGCTTCAACAAGGACCGCTGGTGGTTATGGATCCCTGCTTTCGCAGGGGCGACAGCGGATAGATAGCGGATTGAACCGGAATTACAAAATGAACCGGCTCAGATCCGCGTTCTTGGCGAGGTCGCCGACGTGCTTCTGCACGAAATCGGCGTCGACCTTGACAGTCTCGCCGCTGCGGTCGGGGGCGGTGAAGGAGATCTCGTCCAGCACCCGCTCCATCACGGTCTGCAGCCGCCGCGCGCCGATGTTCTCGACGGTGGAATTGACGGCGACCGCGACATCGGCGAGCGCGTCGATCGCGCCGTCGGTGATGTCGAGCGTCACGCCCTCGGTCTGCATCAGCGCGACATATTGCTTGATCAGCGAGGCCTCGGGCTCGGTCAGGATGCGGCGCATGTCGTCGCGGGTCAGCGCCTGCAATTCGACGCGAATCGGAAGGCGGCCCTGCAATTCCGGCAGCAGGTCGGACGGCTTGGCGACGTGGAACGCGCCCGAGGCGATGAACAGGATGTGGTCGGTCTTGACCGCACCGTGCTTGGTCGAGACCGTGGTACCCTCGATCAGCGGCAGCAGGTCGCGCTGCACGCCCTCGCGGGAGACGTCGCCGCCGACGCGGCCGTCGCGCGCGCAGATCTTGTCGATCTCGTCGAGGAACACGATGCCGTTGTTCTCGACCGCGCTGATCGCCTCCAGCGTCAGCTGATCGATGTCCAGCAGCTTGTCGGATTCCTCGTTGACCAGGATCTCGTGCGAGCCCTCGACCGTGAGCCGCCGCGTCTTGCTGCGGCCCCCTAACTTGCCGAAGATGTCGCCGATCGAGATCGCGCCCATCTGCGCACCCGGCATGCCCGGGATCTCGAACATCGGCATACCGCCGCCCGAGGATTGCGTCTCGATCTCGATCTCCTTGTCGTTGAGCTCGCCGGCGCGCAGCTTCTTGCGAAAGGATTCGCGCGTCGTGGACGAGGCATTGGCGCCGACCAGCGCGTCGAGCACGCGCTCCTCGGCGGCGAGCTGCGCGCGGGCATGCACGTCCTTGCGCTTCTTCTCGCGGACCTGGGCGATCGCGACCTCGACGAGGTCGCGCACGATCTGCTCGACGTCGCGGCCGACATAGCCGACCTCGGTGAACTTGGTCGCTTCCACCTTCAGGAACGGTGCGTTCGCGAGCCTGGCGAGCCGCCGCGCGATCTCGGTCTTTCCGACGCCGGTCGGGCCGATCATCAGGATGTTCTTCGGCAGCACCTCTTCACGCAAGGAGCCGGACAGCTGTTGCCGCCGCCAGCGGTTGCGCAGCGCGATCGAGACGGCGCGCTTGGCATCGGCCTGGCCGACGATGAAACGATCGAGTTCGGAAACGATTTCACGCGGAGAGAAGTCTGTCATGGGACCTTAGCTAGGGTCAGTTGCGGGGGAGGACAAGCCGCTTTTTCGGCCGTCAGATGATCGGCGGGCCGGATTGCCAATGCTTCACGGCCTCGATCGGATGGATCAGCATCAGGATGTTCAGCGTCAGATTGTCGCGAATGTGAAGCGCCAGCATGACCTCGAAGCCAAGCCCGAGCAGGACGGTCGCAGTCACGGGCAGCGCACGCGCGGCCAGGAACCCGAGCACCATGGCCAGATTATCGGACACCGAGTTGACGATGCTGTCGCCGAAATAATCCAGCGAAATCGTGCCGGCGCGGTAGCGCTCGATGATGAAGGGTGAGTTCTCGACGATCTCCCAGGCCCCTTCGATCAGCATCGCGACGATCAGGCGGGCCGGCCAAGATAAACTTGGAAGAGGGAGGGGCAGCAACGGCAGGCGCGCGAACAGCAGCCAGGTCAGGCCGTAGAACAGGAAGCCGTGCAGGACGTGCGAGAAGCTGTACCAGTCGGCGATCTGCTGGGAGTTCTCCGAGCTGTTGACCACGCCGTGCCACAGCTTGACAGTGCCGCAGGTGCAGATCGGCACCCGGCCCATCGCGAGCAGGATCGCGGCCTGCAGCGCCAACAGCAATAACGCGATGCCGACCCAGCCGAGCGGCGGAAATGCGGGCTTGGCAGTGGGGGTCTTTGCGGCGGGGGTCGCGGTGAGCGTCATGAATCTCGGACCATCAGGAGTGCAGGACCGTCGGGCGTGACGATAACATGCTGCGGCACAAATCCGGCTTTCTCATAGGCCCGAATGGCGCGGGCATTGGCGGGAGCAGGATCGATCACGATGCGCGGCACGCCGCGCGCGAACAGCTCGTCGATGAAGGCGCGGATGAAAGCGGAGCCGTGGCCGCATCCGAGCATGTCGGCCTCGCCGATGAACTGGTCGAGGCCGCGTGTGCCCACCGGCTGCGGACCGAAGCTGAGGTGCCAATCGCCGATCTGGTAGCACTGCAGATAGGCGAAGGGCATCTCGTCATGGCTGACGATGAACTGCGCCAGATCCGGATGATCAAGATCGCCGCCGACGAATTCGAGCGTCTCCGGATCGTGCCACCATTCGGCGACATGGGGCGCATCGAGCCAGCGCCGGATCAGCGGCATGTCGGCCGCGGTCATCGGGCGGAAGGTGTAGGTTTTGGTCATCTAGCAGCCACGGCGGTGCTGCGCCCCCTCTCCCGCTTGCGGGAGAGGTTGCACCGAGCGTGCGGGTAGGTATTCGGACAAATGATGCTCCGCCCTACCCCGTCGCCAGGCTCTCGATGGTCAGACTGCGGTTGGTGTAGACGCAGATGTCGGCGGCGATGTCCATGGCGCGGCGGACGATGGTCTCGGCGTCCTTGTCGGTGTCGAGCAGGGCCCGTGCCGCCGCCAGCGCGTAATTGCCGCCGGAGCCGATCGCCATCACGCCAGCCTCGGGCTCCAGCACGTCGCCGGTGCCTGTCAGGACCAGGGAGACGTCCTTGTCGGCCACGATCATCATGGCCTCCAGCCGCCGCAGATAGCGGTCGGTGCGCCAGTCCTTGGCCAGCTCCACCGAGGCCCGGGTCAGCTGCCCCGGATATTGCTCGAGCTTGGCCTCCAGCCGCTCGAACAGGGTGAAGGCGTCGGCGGTTGCGCCGGCAAAGCCGCCGATCACGTCGCCCTTGCCGAGCTTTCGGACCTTCTTGGCGTTGGACTTGATCACGGTCTGGCCGATCGAAACCTGGCCGTCGCCGCCGACCACCACCCTGCCGCCCTTGCGGACCGTCAAGATTGTGGTGCCGTGCCAGCCCGGCGAGCTGTTCTGGGAGTCCTGCATGAATGATCCTCGTTGTCCGGCCTGATTTAGGCGGTCAGGGACAACGGGACAACCTGGGCACAACGGGCCGTTCCGGGCCGAATTTCGCTCACCATAGGCAGAAGTAGAGGCCTGGCCGGCCGCTCCCGCAGTAGCGAAGGCGTCATTTGGCTGTTAAGAGACTGGCGTTTTCGGCCCCGAGCATGATCCCGGAAAAGTGGGTACCGGTTTTCCGGGAAGGATCAGGCTCAAAGAGAAGCGAAAGCCTTCAATGCGCACCGCGACGATCAAGCGCAAGACCAAGGAAACCGAGATCGAGGTCTCCGTGAACCTCGATGGCACCGGCGTGGCCAATATCGCGACCGGCATCGGCTTTTTCGACCATATGCTCGATCTCCTCGCCCGCCATTCCCGCATCGACCTCACGGTCAAGGCGGTGGGCGATCTGCACATTGATTATCACCATACCACCGAAGACACCGGCATCGCGCTCGGCCAGGCGGTCAAGCAGGCGCTCGGCAACATGGCGGGCATCACCCGCTATGCCGACGTGCACATGCCCATGGACGAGACGCTGTCGCGCGTGGTCATCGACATCTCGGGCCGCCCGTTCCTGGTGTTCAAGGCCGACTTCCCCCGCGACAAGATCGGCGAGTTCGACACCGAGCTGGTGCGCGAATGGTTCCAGGCCTTTGCCATCAACGCCGGCGTGACTCTGCACGTCGAGACCCTATATGGCGATAATAGCCACCATATCGCCGAATCCTGCTTCAAGGGTCTGGCGCGGGCGCTGCGCACCGCGGTCGCGATCGATCCGAAGGCTGTGGGCGAAATCCCGTCCACCAAGGGCTCGCTCGGCGGCTGACGTCTCTCCCGGCGGCATGCGCCGCTTGCGGTATCTCTGACTTCCTAGGAACGAGGCATCACCATGCCTGTCTACACAGTTCATGCGCCCTCTCCCGCCGGAGCCGATTTGCGCGCGACCGACAAGTTCGTGTTCGTGCGCGACGGTTTCCATTTCTGGGCGATGGTCTTCGGCCCGTTCTGGCTGCTGTGGAATCGGCTGTGGCTGGCGCTGATCGGCTATCTGATCTTCATCGCCGCGTTCAATGCGGGGCTGTCGAGCCTCGGTATCGGACGCTCTTCGATCTTCTTCGCCGATCTCGTCGTCGCGCTGCTGATGGGCCTGGAGGCCTCGAGCCTGCGCCGCTGGACGCTGTCGCGCGGCAAATGGCGCCAGCTCGACGTGGTGGTGGCCGACGACGAGGACACCGCCGAGCGCCGCTTCTTCGAGCGCTGGAGCCAGAAGCAGCACGGCATCGCTGGCGATCAATGGGCCGTCGACCGCGGCGGCCCGCCGCCGACCCGCAGCGTGCCGGGCCAGCAATTCTCGAACCCGCCACCGATTCCGGCCGGCGGCATCATCGGGTTGTTTCCAGAACCGGGAGGGTCAAGATGAGCGTCGCCATCATCGATTACGGTTCCGGCAATCTGCATTCTGCCGCCAAGGCTTTCGAGCGCGCCGCGCGCAGCCTGGACAACCCGCAAAAGGTCTTTGTGACCAGCGATCCGGACCAGGCTTACGAGGCCGACCGTCTGGTGCTGCCGGGCGTCGGCGCGTTCGCCGATTGCCGGCGCGGGCTGGATGCCGTCAACGGCATGGTTGAGGCGATCACCGAAGCGGTGCGCGTCAAGGCGCGGCCGTTTTTCGGCATTTGCGTCGGCATGCAGCTGATGGCGAGCCGCGGCAAGGAGCATGTCATCACCGAGGGCCTGAACTGGATCGGCGGCGACGTCGAGAAGATCACGCCGCGCGACGAGAGCTTGAAGATCCCGCACATGGGCTGGAATACGCTCGACCTGCTGCAGGAGCATCCGGTGCTGAACAAGCTGCCGCTTGGCCCGAAGGGCCAGCACGCTTATTTCGTGCACTCCTATCATCTCAATGCGGCCAACGAGGCCGACGTGCTCGCGCGCGCCGATTACGGCGGGCCCGTCACCGCGATCGTGGGCAAGGACACCGCCATCGGCACCCAGTTTCACCCCGAGAAGAGCCAGCGCTTCGGCCTCGCCCTGATCTCGAACTTCTTGCGATGGAAACCGTGATTCTCTTTCCCGCGATCGACCTCAAGAACGGCCAGTGCGTGCGCCTCGAGCAAGGCGACATGGCGCGCGCCACCGTGTTCAACCTTAATCCGGCGGCGCAGGCGCAGAGCTTCGTCGAGCAGGGCTTTGAATACCTCCACGTCGTCGACCTCGACGGCGCCTTTGCCGGCAAGCCGGTGAATGCAGAGGCCGTCGAGGCGATGCTGAAGACGATCAAGATCCCGGTGCAGCTCGGCGGCGGCATTCGCGATCTCAAGACCGTCGAAGCCTGGCTGGAGAAGGGCATCACCCGCGTCATCATCGGCACGGCGGCGGTGCGTGATCCCGAGCTGGTGAAATCCGCCGCGAAGAAATTCCCCGGCCGGGTCGCGGTCGGGCTCGATGCCCGCGACGGCAAGGTCGCGGTCGAAGGCTGGGCCGAGACCTCGCAGGTTACGGTGCTGGAGATCGCACAGCGGTTCGAGGACGCCGGCGTTGCCGCCATCATTTTCACCGACATCGCGCGTGACGGCCTGCTCAAGGGCCTGAACCTGGACGCGACCATTGCGCTCGCCGACGCCATCTCGATTCCCGTGATCGCCTCGGGTGGCCTCGCCTCGATCGAGGACGTCAGGGCGATGCTGACGCCGCGCGCGAAAAAGCTGGCCGGCGCGATCGCCGGACGCGCGCTCTATGACGGCCGGCTCGATCCCGCCGCCGCCCTCACTTTGATCCGCGACGCGCGCAGGAGCTGACACATGTTCAAGGTGCGTGTGATCCCCTGCCTCGACGTCAAGGACGGCCGCGTCGTCAAGGGCGTCAACTTCGTCGATCTCAGGGATGCCGGCGACCCCGTCGAGGCCGCGATCGCCTATGACGCGGCCGGCGCCGACGAGCTCACCTTCCTCGACATCACCGCGACCCACGAGAACCGCGGCATCATGCTGGACGTGGTCCGGCGCACCGCGGAAGCCTGCTTCATGCCCGTCACCGTCGGCGGCGGCGTGCGCGAGGTCAACGACATCAAGACGCTGCTGCGCGCCGGTGCCGACAAGGTCTCGATCAACAGTGCCGCGGTATCGCGACGCGAGTTCGTCAAGGAAGCGGCCGAGAAATTCGGCGAACAATGCGTCGTGGTGGCGATCGATGCCAAGCGGGTGAAGCGTCCGGGCGGCGACCGCTGGGAGATTTTTACCCATGGCGGCCGCAACTCGACCGGCATCGACGCGATTGAATATGCCCAGGAAGTGGTCGCGCTCGGCGCTGGTGAAATCCTGCTCACCTCGATGGACCGCGACGGCACCAGGCAGGGATTCGATATCCCCCTGACCCGGGCGATCGCCGACAGCGTGCCCGTTCCGGTGATCGCCTCGGGCGGCGTCGGCAATCTCGACCATCTCGTCGATGGTATCCGCGACGGACACGCCACGGCTGTGCTGGCGGCCTCGATCTTCCATTTCGGGGAATTCACCATCCGCGAAGCCAAGGAGCACATGGCCCGCCGCGGGCTGCCGATGCGCCTCGATGCCTGACGACTCCCGCCTGCAAAAATGCTACACAAGCCAGAGGGCGACGGTCTCCTTGGCCCCATGTGTTTTTGAGTAATCCGATGCCGCGTTTCACGATCCACGATCTGGCCGAGACCATCGACATCCGCGCGGCGAACGGCGGCGAGGCGTCCTATACCCGCAAGCTGCTCGACAAGGGCGCCGAGCATTGCGCCAAGAAGTTCGGCGAAGAGGCAGTCGAAACCGTAATCGCAGCAGTCGAAAACGATCGCGCGCATCTGGTCGCTGAAAGTGCCGACCTGCTCTATCATTTCCTTGTGCTGCTGAAGGCACGCGGCATAAAGCTGGAAGAGGTCGAGGCGGTGCTCGCTAAGCGCACTTCGATGTCAGGGTTGGAAGAAAAGGCTTCGCGCAAGAGCGATTGATCGAAGCAACGGAAAGGCGGCGTCATGGATATCCGCGCACCCGAGCAGCAGTATAATCCCTACCGGGTCTATACGCGCGAAGAATGGGCACGCCTGCGCGACGACACGCCGATGACGCTGGAGCCGGGCGAGTTCGACCGGCTGCGCTCGCTGCACGATCGCCTCGACTTGCAGGAGGTCGAGGACATTTACCTGCCGCTGTCGCGCCTGCTCTCGATCTATGTCGATGCGATGCAGCGCCTGTATTACGCCGAGCGCCAGTTCCTCAACATCCGCGACCGCAAGGTGCCCTACATCATCGGCGTCGCCGGATCGGTCGCCGTCGGGAAGTCCACCACGGCCCGCGTGCTCCAAGCTCTGCTGGCGCGCTGGTCGCCGCGCCCCAAGGTCGAGCTGATCACCACTGACGGGTTTCTCTACCCCAACGCGGTGCTCGAGCGGCACGGCATCATGCAGAAGAAGGGTTTTCCGGAAAGCTACGACCTGCCGTTGCTGCTCAGCTTCCTCTCCGACATCAAGGCCGGCCGCCGCCATGTGCGCGCGCCGGTTTATTCGCATCTGACCTACGACATCGTGCCGAACCAGTGGGCAGAGGTCGATCAGCCCGACATCCTGATCGTCGAGGGCGTCAACGTGCTGCAGACCGGCAAGCTGCCGCGCGACGGCAAGGCGGTGCCTGTGGTCTCCGACTTCTTCGACTTCTCGGTCTATATCGACGCCGACGAGGCGGCGCTGCGGCAATGGTACATCAAGCGCTTCCTGGCGCTGCGCGACACCGCCTTCACCAACCCGAAATCCTACTTCAACCGCTACGCGCTGCTGTCGGACGAGGAAGCCACCGCCACCGCCATCGCGATCTGGGAGCGCACCAACCTCGCCAATCTCGAGGACAACATCCTGCCGACCCGCCCCCGCGCGACGCTGATCCTCAAGAAGGGCGCCGACCACACCGTGGAGAGCGTGGCGTTGCGCCGGCTGTAATCGCGCCGGTCGACGAGATCCTGGATCGTTCGGGCAAAGTGTCTTTTGTTGCAGACCGGCAAAAGGTATTCGACTATGACCGTACGAAACGCGAGGGCGCCATGGTCGATCGTCTCAGAAGTGCTGCCGAGCTGCTCGAAGCGCCGAGCTGCCCGGACTGCCATATCGAGATGAAATGGTTCCGCTCAGAACTGCTCGCGGACGAGCCGGTTCCGATCATCGCGCATCTCTTCGTGTGCCCGCATTGCAAGCGCGCTGCCCAGGCCGATACGGTCTTCAAGGCAAGCCAGGTGAAGCCGGACAAGCTCTCCGCGCCGCGGTTCGTTGCTTACGCCGCGTGACAGTTCATTCCCGGAACTTCAATCGTTCTTTCGAGCCGCCGTAGATACTCCACGCCGTCAGGAACATGGCGGCGACGAGCGGGCCGATGACGAAACCGTTGGCTCCGAAGGTCGCAAGACCGCCCAGCGTCGCCAGCAGCACGACATAGCTCGGCATTCGGATCGACTGGCCGACCAGGACAGGGCGCAGAAAATTATCGGCGAGGCCGATGACGAAGGTCCCGAAAGCGAGCAGGATGATTCCCTTGGTCACGGCGCCTGACACCAGCAAATAGAGGCCGGCCGGAACCCAGACCAGCGCGGAGCCGAGCACGGGCAGAAGCGACAGCAGCGCCATGATGGCGCCGGCCAGCAGCGGCGCAGTCAGGCCGAGCAGCCAGAAGATCAGCCCGCCAAGCGCGCCCTGGATCAGCGCAACCAATATGATCCCCTTGATGGTCCCGCGAACCGCCAGGATGAACGCGTCCAGAATCTCGGCGGTTTGGCCCGCGCGCAGCGGCAGTGCGCCGCGGATGCGCAGGTTCAGCTCCTCGCCGTCGCGCAGGAAAAAGAACAGCAGATACAGCATCACCAGCAGGCTCGCGACGAACTCCAGCGTCAGCTGGCCGATGTTGATCGCATGCCCGGCCAGCTGCTGGCCGGCCGGGACCACCAGGCCGGACAGGCGTTCTTTCAGCGCCGAGAAATCAATGCCGGCCAGTCGATCCGAGATGGACGCGGCCCAGCCCGGCAGCGCGGCTTTCAGTTGCTGCAGGGGATGAGCCAGATTGATCTCGCCGTCCTGAACGCGCTGATATAGCTCGCCGCCCTGGTCGACGAGCGAAGCGATCACGATCCCGACCGGGATCAGGACCAGGACGACCACCACGATGACGGTGGAAAGCGCGGCAAGGTTGCGCCATTCCGGAAGCCCTTCCAGGAAGCGGCGATAGACCGGTGCGAAGATGATCGCCAGCAGCGTGGCCCACAGCAAGGCGCCGGAGAACGGCCAGAGCAGCCATCCGAACGCGAGGGTGATGACGCCGAGCCAGACGAGGAATGAGCGGTCTTCCGATGTTCTCACGTGTCGCCGGCCTCCAGTCGCACCTACGGCACGTTGGTAGCACAGGATCGTGACGGAGCGGCAAGTCCCGTCCCGCCGCCGTCGCGCCGGCGGCGGATTGTGTGTCAGTCCGTCACTTACCGCTCTTCGCAGTCCAATCCGCGATCTTGATGCGCCCCGCGAAGGCGGCAGGCCCGGAGCCGTTGGTCTTGTAGACGAAGGCCTCGCCTTCCTCGACGTTGCCGGCCTCCTTGCCAAAGGCATCGGCGATGTTGGTCTTGTGAGTGACCAGAAACGTGTTGGTGCCCGCCTTCGGCGGCGCATCCACGAGCTGACGCACGGCTTGGCCGGCCTTTGCATTGGCGCCGGTCGGGTTTGCCATTCCCGACGCGCTGGCATTGCTGCTGTCCGTCAACGCATCGACCGGCTTGACCTCGCGGCCGGAGATCAGCTTGCCGGCCTCGATCGCGCGGTTCAGCCGGCTGGTGTAGACATCGCCGACGGGGACCGCGAGTTCCTTGACCGCCGCCCCGATCTGGCGCGCCATGTCCCTGCCCTTGTCGCTGAGCTGACGCTGGGCGCTCATATCGTCGAACTTGAACGGATAGATATCCTTTTGGCTGTCGTCGGTGGCGGTGTGCCGAAAGATCAGCACGAAGCCGCCTTGCTTGAGCGAGGCGACGAGCTCCGGCGTATCGGCCGCGGCGTGTCGGGAGAAACCGGCGAGAACAACAATCAATGCGAGGCGGCAAAGCACGTTCATGCGCAAAATCCTCTATTGCAAAAATAGCCCCCGAGGATGGTGACGCGCAACGCGGTCGATTTCAATTGTCGATTGCCGGCCCGACCCGGGTTCCCGCCGGGTTCCCGATCAGACCGGCAGCCGTTGTGATGCCGCGAGGCCTGCCAGCGCTTCGTCGAGCTTGTCGCGATCGAGCGGCTTGATCAGAAATCCGGTCATGCCCGCCTCGAAGCAGGCATAGCGGTCCTCCACCAGCGTATTGGCGGTGAGCGCGAGGATCGGGGTGTGATGGCTGCCCGCGGCGGCCTCATGCGCGCGGATACGCTTCGTCGCCTCGATGCCGTCGAGCTGCGGCATCTGGATATCCATCAGCACGAGATCGTAGGGCGTGCCGGCCGACGAAGCGGCGAGCCACGATTCCAGCGCGGCCTCGCCGTGGACGGCGATGACGACGCGGTGGCCGAGTTTCGTCAGCAGCGAGCGCATCAGCAGCGCGTTGATCTCGTTGTCCTCGGCGACGAGAATCGAGAGGCCCTTCGCTTGTGTGGCGCCGGCAGCTTCAGCCGCCGGTTCCGGCGCGAGCTCGGGCGATGCGATCTCCGGCGTCAGCGTAAGACGCGCGGCGAGCGAGGCCGCCCGCAGCGGCTTCACCAGGAATCCGGTGAAGGCCGGCGACAGCTCTTCGTGGCGCGAGCTCGACGTCAGCAGCACGAGGCGCTGCAGCGCATGTGCGCGGGCCATTTCACCCAGATGGTCGGCCATCGCAGGACCGATCGCGCGATCGATCAGCACCGCGTGCCATGAGCGTTCCGGCAGCAGCGCTTCGGCAACCGCCGCGTCCGCAACCAGACAGGTCTGGCCGCCCCAGCGCTCCAGGCGCCGCGCGATCAGCGCGGCTTCGATGCCGTCGGCGACGAGGAGGATCGATCTGCCGGCAAGGTCGGGGCTCGGAAAGGCCGTCTGTCCCGCGCTGGCTTGCGGGGCCGGAAGCGGCACTGCGATCTCGAAGGTCGAGCCCTTGCCCGGCGCGCTTTCGAGCGTGATGCGGCCGCCCATGCGCTTGACGATGCGCTCGCTGATGGCAAGGCCGAGCCCAGTGCCGCCATAGGTGCGGGCGACGCGCTCGTCGGCCTGCTCGAATTCGCGGAAGATCCGCTGCCGTGCCTCCGGCGCGATGCCGATTCCGGTGTCGCGGACCAGGAAGCTGATCTCGTTCGGCCAGATGCCGGGCTCGACGATCAGCGCGACGCCGCCTTGAGCGGTGAACTTGATGGCGTTGCCCGCGAGGTTGAGCAGCACCTGGCGCAGCCGCGCGGCGTCGCCGACCACCTCCAGCGGCAGGCGCTCGTCGACATAGGCGGCGATCTCGAGCGACTTCGCCTGCGCGCGCGGAGCCAGCAGTTCGGTGATCTCCTCGATCAGGACCGAGAGCGCGAAGGGACGCTGCTCGAGATCGAGCTTGCCGGCCTCGATCTTGGAATAGTCGAGCAATTCCTCGATCAGCGCCATCAAGGCTTCGCCGGAGGTCTTGACCGCCTTGGCATAGGTCGCCTGCTCCGGCGTCAGATGGGTGTCGAGCAGGAGGCCGCCCATGCCGATGATGCCGTTGAGCGGCGTGCGGATCTCGTGCGAGGCCATCGCCAGGAAACGCGATTTGGCCCGGTTGGCGGCGTCGGCCTGGTCGCGCGCCTCGGACAAGGCGCGTTCGGTTTCGGTGCGATCGGTGACGTCGCGCCCCACGCTCTGCAATTCGGCGGGCTGGCCGGCATCGAGGCGAACGTAACCCTCGCGCCAGGCAATCCAGCGCGCGCCGATCGGGGTTGCGATCTTCTGATCGTGGATCCGCGTACCGTTGCTCTCCCGCGCGCTGTCGCCCTGCTCCAGCACGTCGAAATCGAAACGCGTGCCGACCAGCGCGGCGCGCGTCTGTCCCGCGAGCGCGCAATAGGCCTCGTTGGCGAAAGTGATGCGGCCATCGGTGTCGCGCAGCACGATGAGGTCGCCCTGCTGCTCGAACAGGCTGCGGGCGCGTTCTTCCGCTTCCTTCAGCTCCCAATTGCGGTCGATCAGGGCTTCGTTGTGGGCGGCAAGCGTCCGCAGCCGCTTGCCCACGAAGCGCAGGCGCATGCTCAGCGTCGCAAGCCCGAGGCAGGCGAGCGCGAACAGGAAGCTCGCGCCGATCGCAAAGGTGTGGGGATCGTAGCCGGAGGTGTCGGACCGGCTGCCGGACACGAATCCATAGGCGCCGCCGAAGGTCGCCGAGAAGATCATGAAGGAGCGGATCGCGAAGGCGATGCGGGGGTGCTGCCGCCTGAAACGGCGCATGCGCACCTTGATCCGGAACGTCCGACCCATCGCCACCGACCCTTGTCTGAAACCCGCCGCCGCATGCGACGATGTCGCGTCCACCTTGCGAACAGTTTGAGGCTTCGGCTCCGCCTCCGAACAGGGTTGACGAAGTGTTAACGCTTCAGAGCGAGGCGGCCTGGAGATGGCGATGGCTGCCGCGGGCGCCGACGATCAGCGCCGCCGCCTCGCGCAGCGACACCGACTTCGAGCGCACATAGATGCGGTAGTCCGCCGGCCCTTCGCTTGAGAGATAGATCACCTCGCCGCCATCGACGGGCTGAGCGGCGATCGAGACGAGGCGCGTCGAGGGATTGGCCTGACAGGTCTCCGGCTCGGACCCGAGGCCGTCGTCGACCAGTGCGAAGTCCGCGGCGTCGGAATCCTCGGTGACCTGAACCCGGACTGTGGCGCGCGTGGGATCTTCGGTGAAGGCGACATGCACGCCGGCGGTCCAGAACAGCGAGGTCAGCTCGACCGAGGTCTCGCCCACGGCGATGCAGGGATGCGAGACCGATCCGATCTCGGCCCGGGCAAACACCGCCGCCGCCAGCAGGGGAATAACGGAGGCCAGGATCTTGAAACGCAACATGACACTCTACTCGCCGGGCCCTCGGGGGAACTCGCAGCCGAAATCAGCGGGCCCTATGGTTTGCAGAGCGTAAAGGAAACTCGTTACCGCCGGGTTGACACGCGGTATCATCAAGCCATCTGCCGCACATCCTCCGCGAGTGCGCGATAGGACAGTGCTTCGGCAAGATGCAGCCGGCCGATCTTGTCGGCATGGTCGAGGTCGGCCAGCGTGCGCGCCACCCGCAGCACGCGGTGATAGCCGCGCGCCGACAGCCGCATGGTCTCGGCGGCGTCGCGCAACAGTTTGGCGCCTTGCGCATCCGGCTTGGCGATCTCCTCCAGCACCGAGGGGGGCGCCTCGGCGTTGGTGCGAACATGGGGCAGCCCTGCATCGGCATAGCGCGCCAGCTGGATGTCGCGCGCCGCTGCCACGCGCGCGGCGACCTCGGCGGAGCCCTCCGCCGGCGGCGGCAGGATCAGGTCCGCCGCGGTCACCGCCGGGACCTCGATGCGCAGATCGATGCGGTCCATCAGCGGGCCTGAGATGCGCGCCTGGTAATCGCCAGTGCAGCGGTCGATGCGGCCGCGCTTGCAGGCATAGCCGGGCTCGAACGCATTGCCGCACCGACATGGATTCATCGCCGCGACCAGCATGAAGCGGGCAGGGTAGGTGACGCGATGATTGGCGCGCGACACCGCGACCTCGCCGTTCTCCAGCGGCTGGCGCAGCGAATCCAGCACGCGCGGATCGAATTCGGGCAGCTCGTCGAGGAACAGCACGCCCTGATGCGCCAGCGAGATCTCGCCGGGCTTGGCGCGCATGCCGCCGCCGGTGAGCGCGGCCATGCTGGCGGAATGATGCGGCGAGCGGAACGGCCGCCGCGCCGTCAGCGCGCCGCCTTCGATCTCGCCGGCAACGGAGGCGATCATCGAGACCTCGAGCAGCTCGCCCGGGGACAGCGGCGGCAGGATCGAGGGCAGCCGTGCGGCCAGCATCGACTTGCCGGCGCCGGGCGCGCCGATCATGAGCAGATGATGTCCGCCGGCGGCCGCGATCTCCAGCGCCCGCTTGGCGCTTTCCTGACCCTTGATGTCGCGCAGGTCGAGCGTGGACGCCGCGGCTTCGTGCACCTTCGGCGAGGGCCGCGACAGCACCTGCGTGCCCTTGAAATGGTTGGCGATCTGGATCAGCGAGCTGGCTGCGATGATCTGGATGTCCGGGCTCGCCCAGGCCGCTTCGGAGCCGCATGCCGCCGGGCAGATCAGCCCCTCCTCGCGTGCATTGGCGCCGATCGCGGCGGGAAGGACGCCGGCCACCGGCGCGATCGAGCCGTCAAGGCCAAGCTCGCCGAGAACGGTGAAGCCGGTCAGCGCATCCGGCGGGATCGCCCCGATCGCCGCCATCAGGCCGAGCGCGATCGGCAGGTCGTAATGGCTGCCCTCCTTGGGCAGGTCGGCCGGCGCCAGATTGACGATGATCCGCCGCGCCGGCAGCGCCAGCCCCGAGGCGATCAGCGCCGAGCGCACCCGCTCGCGCGCCTCCGACACCGCCTTGTCCGGCAGGCCGACGATGGCGAAGGCCGGCAGGCCGGGGGCGACCTGGACCTGCACGTCGACCGCGCGGGCCTCGATCCCCTCAAAGGCGACGGTGGAAACCCGCTGCACCATGCTCAAACCAGCCTGCCCCTTTCGTGCAATTAGGGGTAGCAGAGCGCCGCTCTTTACGCAAGAACAATACAGGAACATCCCGCGGGCGCGGACAAGCCCTAATCGATCGTAAACGCCAGTTCGAGACTACGCTTCGAATGCGAGCTTCTGCCCTCAGCACATTCCAACGAATGTCCGCTACTCCTGGGGCTGCGGGATGGGCCGTGGTCTAACGGGTGAACAATTCAAATGCTTGCAAATCGCCGCAGAAGCGAACGTCGGGTGTGCAGCCGCCTCGCCAAGATCCATTTTGGCGCGGGCTCGCTGCCGCGGGACTGCACGATCACCGATATTTCGGATGGTGGCGTGAAAGTGGTGGCGGAGTTTCTGGAAGTGCCGCCGCAATTCACCATCATCTTTGCGCCGGATTATTCCCGGCAATGCCGTCTGCGCTGGCGCATCGGCTGCGAATTCGGCGCTGAATTCGTCGACTGAGAGGCGGGGGCCCGCGTCCTTAACGGGACTTTAGCGTTAATCGGTAAGCATCTCTGATCGGTTGCCGAGTGATCAGAGTATGTCCAAGCGTTCGTCTCTCGCCTTTCCGCCGGCGAGATTGCTGTCTCCCGCACTGCTGGTGCTCGTCCTCGGCGGCTGCCAGACCGCCGGCGTCGAGGATGTCACCGGCGCGCTCGGCATCAGGTCGGAAACGGCCGCCAAGGCCGATCCCAAGCCGGACATGGACGCCTTGCGCGCGCGTTACCGCGCCAAGCCCGGCGATCCCGCAATGGCGATCGAATACGGCAAGGCACTGCGCGAGACCGGCCAGCGCGCCCAGGCGGTCGCGGTGCTGGAGCAGGCGGTGCTCGCCCATCCCAGCAACAAGGCGCTGCTCGCCGGCTATGGCCGCGCGCTCGCCGACAGCGGCAATTTCCAGCAGGCCTTCGACGTCCTCAGCCGCGCGCATTCGCCCGAGGATCCCGACTGGCGCATCCTGTCGGCGCAAGGCGCGGCGCTCGATCAGCTCGGCCGCCACGAGGAGGCGCAGCAATATTACGCGAGCGCCCTGAAGATCGTGCCCGACGAGCCGCAGGTGCTGTCCAATCTCGGCCTGTCCTACATGCTCCAGAACAATCTGCCGCGGGCCGAACAGGTGCTCGGCCGCGCCCATCAGCGCAATCAGAACGATTCGCGGATTCGTGCCAACCTCGCGCTCGTGCTGGGATTGCAGGGCCGCCAGGCCGAGGCTGAAATCCTGGTCAAGGCAGATCTGCCGCCGGACCAGGCGGCGGCCAAAGTCACGGCGCTGCGGCAAATGCTGGCGAAGAAGCAGCAGCAGGCCGAGAAGTAACCCGCCAGCCGACTGCATTCCTGCTCGTCGCGTCCTCGCGAGGCGAAAACGCTATCTCGATCACGACGCCTTGCGGTGCGGAGCCGATGGGCGACCCGACCGGCCCTTCAGCTTCTTCAGCAGCGGCTCCAGCAGCGAGCGCTTCGGCTTCTTCACCTCGCCGCGACCGGCGAGGCGGTTCGCCATGGTCTGAAACAGCGCAGCGGTGCGGTGGTTCTTGGCGACTTCCGCGATCATCTGGCCGTTATTGGCCGCGGTCGAGAACAGCTTCGAATCGAACGGGATCACGGCGATCGGCTGGCTCTCCATGGTCTTGGCGAAGGCCTTGACGTCGATCTCCGCGCGCTTGTGCATGCCGACCTGGTTGATGCAGTACAGCGGCGGCCGGTCGTTCGGTCGTGCCGCCTTCAGCACGGTCAGCATGTTCTTGGTGTTGCGCAAATTGGCGAGATCGGGCTCGGCGACGATCACGATGTCGTCGGCGTTCACCAGCGCGCGACGCGTCCAGCCGGACCATTGATGGGGAACGTCGAGCACGATGCAGGGCGTGGTCATGCGCAGCGTGTCGAACACGGCATCGAATGCTTCGGCGCCGAAATCGTAGACGCGGTCGAGAGAGGCAGGCGCAGCGAGCAGGCTGAGGCGCTCGGTGCATTTGGCGAGCAGGCGCTCCATCAGCGCCGTGTCCGGGCGGTCCTGCGACAGCACCGCGTTGGCGATGCCCTGGACCGGATCCTGGTTGTAGTCGAGGCTCGCAGTGCCGAAGGCGAGGTCGAGGTCGATCACGACCGAATCGAGCGAAAGGTCGCGGGCGATGGTCCAGGCCACGTTGTGCGCGACGGTGGAGGCGCCGACGCCGCCCTTGGCGCCGACCACTGCGATGACGCGGCCGGTGATGATAGCCTCGGAGGCCGAGAACAGGCTGCAGATCGAGCGGACGACGTCGAGGGTCTCGACCGGTCCGATTACATAATCGTTGACGCCGCGGCGTACCAACTCGCGATAGGGCGCCGTGTCGTTGGGATTGCCGATCACGACCACGCGGGTGCCTGGGTCGCAGACGCCGGCGAGGTCGTCCAATCCCTCGAGGATGTCGCGCGTGCCGTCGGATTCGATCACGATCACGTTCGGCGTCGGCATCGATTCATAGACTTCGATCGCCGCGGCAAGGCCGCCGTCCTTGGCGGTGAGGTGCGCCTTGGCGAGCCGGCGGTCCTGCCCCGCCGCGGTCACCGCTTGGAGCGTCTGCTCGGTCTCGCAAAAGGCCTGCACGGAGATGCGAGGAACCGGCGCAATGTGTTCCTCGGGGTGCCCTAGGTCGTCCGAATCTTCGTCGTGGAGCCGTGTCATTTGCCGGTATCGCTGAGCTTGGCCTTGTCGGCGTCGGGATTGGGTGTCGAAACCGCGGTGCCCTTGCGATAGCGCTCGAAGGCGATGTCGCGCCGCGCGGTGTAGGCCGGCGTCTCGGATCGCGGCTGCTCGAGGTCGGCGGGATTGTCGATCATCGCCGCGAGGTTGCGCTGGCTGGCGCAGCCTAGATTGAAATAGGGCCGGTTCTCGTTGTAGCCGGGATCGAGGATGGAGGGACCGATGTCTTCCGGCCACAGACCGCAGGGACCCGCGACCGCGGTGATCTTCGAGTAGCTGAGGCGGATGGTGGGCAGCAGCCCGGGGTCTTCAGGGCGATAAGGATGCTGCACGATGGCGCGCGCCGGCACGCCGCCGGATGTGAGCACCGAGCGGATCTCACGATAGGTCGCGGCCGCCGCGCGTGAATTTGCGCTGTCAACGGGGACGTCGACGACGACGGAGCCGGTGCCTTCGCGCATCCAGTCCCGCGCAATGCCGGCGACATCCGAATGCTGCGCGGCCGACAGGCCGCCGCGCGCCGTGCCGACGAAGATCACGATCGACTTCCTGCCCTCCTGCACCGCGATCGGATGACGCTGGCGGTAGTCGGTCGGTACCGTCTGAGTGATGTCGCCGCTGGTGTTGCAGGCGCCGAGCATGACGGACAGCCCGGTCAATGCCAGCGCGATCCCAAAGCTGCGACGTCGATCGGCAGATGTTGTCGTCATCGCCCGGTCCCCTCTTGCACCGTTCCTTGCCCCATTCCTTGCCGCGGTCCCCAAACCGTTCGCCTCAGTCGATGATGAAGCCGAAATCGCCGGGTGCGCCGTTGATCGGATCGACGCGCCGCGTGGTGCCATAGAGCCGGTTCATGCGGCCGAGCAGCGCCGTCTGCGCATCGGAGGCCGGCGCGAAGCCGTCGTCAGGCCGCGACAATTCCTTCTGCGCGACCGCGCGCACCACATAGGGCGTCACGATCACCATCAGCTCGGTCTCGTTGTTGACGAAGTCCTGGCTGCGGAACAGCGCGCCGATGATCGGCACCTGGTCGACGCCGGGCAGGCCGTTGATCGCCTGCTTGGTCTGCTGCTGGATAAGGCCGGCCATCGCCATCGAGCCGCCCGAGGGAATCTCGAGCGTGGTCTCGGCGCGGCGGGTCTGGATCGAGGGAATGGTGATCGAGTTGCTCGAGGTCGAGGACACCGCCTGCGTCAACGTGATCGAGTTGGTGTTGGACAGCTCCGACACCTCGGTCATCACGCGCAGGCTGATGCGGCCTTCGCTGAGCACGACCGGTGTGAAGTTCAGGGAGATGCCGAACTTCTTGTAGGTGACCTGGGTGGTACAGACGTGGGTGACCGGGTCGCAGGAATAGCCTGCGGGGATCGGGAATTCGCCGCCGGCGATGAAGGTGGCGGATTCGCCCGAGATCGCGGTCAGGCTCGGTTCGGCGAGCGTCCGCATCACACCGGCGCTTTCCATCGCGCGCATGGTGGCGCTGACCGTGGCGACGCCCTTGGCGAGACCGGCGACGCCGAGCCCGTTGCTACCGACGATCGGTCCGCCCGAGACCGAGAACGGGTTGGAATTGTTGAAATTCACCACGGCCGTGCCGGCATTCAGGCTGGCGCTGAGATCGACGCCGAGCTGCTTGACGATGTCGCGGCGCACTTCGCCAACGACGACCTTGAGCATCACCTGGTCGCGGCCGCGCACGACGATGTTGTTGACGACCTTGTCCGATCCGCCGACCAGTTTTGCGGCGACGTCGCCGGCCTGCTGCGCCTCGACCGGGCTCGACACCGATCCGGTCAACATCACGCTGTCGCCAACGCCTTCGATCTGCACGCCCGGCAGCGACTGGCGCAGGGCCGTGCGCATGCCGTTGAGATCGCGCTTGACCGCGATGTCATAGGAGGCGACCTGCTGGCCGTCGGCGGCGAAGAAGACGACGTTGGTCTGGCCGACCTGACCACCGATGATATAGGCACGCTGGGCCGAGCGAATCACCGCATTGGCGATCTTGGGATCGGCCACCAGCACGTCCTTGACCTCGCGGGGCAGGTCGATGACGACGGATTTGCCGATGCCGAGCGAGAGAAAGCGCGTCCGCGCCGGCGCGACCGTCGCGACCGGCGACACACCGAGATCCGGCGCCTGGATCGGCGCCTGGTCGCCGACCGGCGCGTCGGCGGCGTCGACGCAACCGGGCGCTGCGAGCAGCCCCAGCATCAGCATCGTCCCCGCAAAGAACGAGCGCGCGCGCTTCCCCCGAATGCGCAGGCCCATCCGATCATCCCCGTAATTCATCATGTCCCCATCACTTCTGTGACGTCAGTTGCCGCGTCTGCACGCCGTAGCGGATGACGTCGATGCCTGCGGAGCGCTTTGCCCCCTGGTCCTCGACGGTGACTTCCGTCGCGTTGGCATCGACGATGCTTCGCAGCGCAAGCTGGAGCGTGCCGCCCTGGCGCGCGGCCGAAAGCGTGGCGACCTGGTCGGGCTTGAGCTCGAGCGTGACGGTCTTGCCGACAACGGCGGTCTGACCGTCCTTTTCCTTCGGCGCCTGATCGATCGCGAGCACGCGGATGTTGGTCAGGATGACTTCGGACACGATGAGGTCGTTGCCGGCGGTCGGGCCGTTGGTATCGGGATTCTTCAGGCGACGGGTCAGGACGATGTCGACGCGGTCGTTCGGCAGGATGAAGCCGCCGGCGCCGGTCTCGGCGGAGATCTCGGTCGAAACGGCGCGCATGCCGGACGGCAGGATCGCGGCCATGAAGCCGGAGCCTTCGGCCCTGACCAGCTTCTGCTCGCGGATCGGCTCGCCCTGCATCAGGGGGACGCGCGCGATCGAGCCGGCGATCTGGCTCTGCGCCTCGGGCCTGCTGTCACGGCGGATGAAGGCGCTGCTCGCGGTCGCCGCCGGCCAGGTCTGCCATTGCAGATCCTCGGGCTTGAGCGCCTGGCCGAGCTGGATGTCGTTCTTGGCGATGAGGACTTCGACCGTCGGCAGCTTCTCGACGACGGCCTCAACGGGCGCGGGGACATTCTGATAGCCGCTCGCCAGATACGCAGCGACGCCGCCGGCGGCCAGCGCGATGACGAGAACGACAATGCGTGCGGTGTTCATACGCTTTACTCATACGCGGGGCACTCGAACCGCACCTGGCGGGTTCCCCCGTGTCGATGAGTAGGGAGTAAAAGTATAAGGGGTGTTGCGAGGCCGAGCGCGCTGACCGGCAGCGATGCTGGTTTTCGGCAGATGGTGAACGCGGCGTTATTGGGTCGGCCAGCGGCCCCGTAGTTTCACGCAGAGCGCGCTCGTGCGTTGGCCCGATGCGGAGGGCGTCATGGTGAATGGGTGGTTAGTGATGAGCGGTCTCGCCCCGCTCCGAACTGCTGCTCCGTCATCCTGAGGTGCGAGTGGCGCGATGCAGCGCATCGCGCCGGGAGCCTCGAAGGATGTACGGCCCCATGCAGCCGGGCCGTCGCCCTTCGAGGGCCGCTGAAGAAGCGGCCGCCTCAGGGTGACGGCGATGGATAAACGTGCGCTTCGCGAGAGCTCTACTTCTTCCGCTTCTCTTCGATCACGTCCCAGATCTTCGCGGCCACATCAGGACCGCCGAGCCGCGCGATGGCGCGGATGCCGGTGGGCGAGGTCACGTTGATCTCGGTGAGGTTGCCGTTGATGACGTCGATGCCGACGAACAACAGCCCGCGCTCGCGCAAGGCCGGGCCGAGGGTGGCGCAGATCTCGCGCTCGCGCGGAGTGAGCTCGGTCTCCTGCGCCGCGCCGCCGCGCACCATGTTGGAGCGGAGGTCGTCGGCGGCCGGCACGCGGTTCACCGCGCCGGCGAACTCGCCGTTGACCAGGATGATGCGCTTGTCGCCGTGCCTCACCTCCGGGATGAACTGCTGGATCACCCACGGCTCCCTGAACGTCACGGAGAACATGTCGAACAGCGACCCGAAATTCATGTCCTGCGGCATCACACGGAACACCGCCGCGCCGCCATGGCCGTGCAGCGGCTTCATCACGACGGCACCATGCTTGTCGCGAAACGCGTTGATCTCATCGACGTCGCGCGAGATCAGCGTCGGCGGCATCAGCTGCGGAAAGTTCATCACGAACAGCTTTTCCGGTGCGTTGCGGACCGAGGCGGGATCGTTGACCACCAGGGTCTTCGGATGGATGCGCTCGAGAAGATGCGTCGAGGTGATGTAGGCGAGGTCGAACGGCGGATCCTGGCGCAGCAGCACCACGTCGAAGCCGTTCAGCGCCTCGCGCCTGGGCTCCCCGAGCGTGAAGTGGTTGCCGGGCTCGTCGCGCACGGTCAGGAGGTGAACGGGGGCCACGATCTCCTCGCCGACCATCGAGAGCTTGTCGGGCGTGTAATAGGACAGCCCATGGCCGCGCTTCTGCGCCTCCAGCAGCAGCGCGAAGGTGGAATCGCCCTTGATGTTGATTCGGGCGATGGGGTCCATCTGGACGGCGACGTTCAGTTTCATGGTCTGCCTTTCAGGTCGAGGCGTCGAATGCCGCCAACACATGGCGCGGAAGTGAGCGCGGCGCAATCAGCATGGCGTCGAATCGCAATTCGAATTCGGCATGCTCGGGATGCGCGACGAGCCAGCCTTGCGCGGCATCGATGATGCGCTGCTGCTGGCGCGGCGTCACGGCAAAGGCGGCATCGTCCAGCGTCGCGCGCGCCTTGACCTCGACGAACGCGATCAGGTTGCGGCGGCGCGCCACGATGTCGATCTCGCCATGCGCCGTGCGGTAGCGCTTGGCCAGGATGCGATAGCCCTTGGCCATGAGAAAGGCGGCAGCGCGGCTTTCCGCGGAGATGCCGGTGTGGAACGCGGCGACGCGTTCGGGCGAGGCGACCTTTGGTTCCCTGGGGATCTCAGTCTTCGCCATCGCCGCCCCGCGAATGCTTGTGCAGAGTCTTGGCGAGCTCGAGCGCGCGGGCATAGACCTCGCGGCGCGGCCGGCCCGAGAGCGCGACGGCATGCGCCACGGCATCCTTGACGCTGTGCGCGGCCAGCTGCTCGCGCAGGAGACCATCGAGCGCATCCATCGTCAGGACCTCGGCATCCGCGGGCGGCGGGCCGATCACCAGGACGAACTCGCCGCGCGTCTCCGGCGCGTCCGCCTGCCGCGCCAGCTCGGCGAGGGGGGCGCGTCTGACCTCCTCGTGCAGCTTGGTCAGCTCGCGGCAGACTGCGGCGTCCCGCTCACCCATGATCTCGGCGAGATCGGTCAAGGTCGCCTGCATCCGGTTTCCGGACTCGAACATCACCAGCGTCGCGTCGATGCGCGCGAGCTCGGCCAGGCGGGCGCGGCGCGCGGCGGACTTCGCCGGCAGGAACCCCTCGAAGAAGAAGCGGTCGGTCGGCAGCGCCGCCACCGACAGCGCGGCGAGGACGGAGGACGGGCCCGGCAGCGCGTGCACGGAGTGGCCGGCGGCGCAGACCTCGCGCACCAGCTTGAAGCCGGGATCGGAGATCAGAGGCGTGCCGGCATCCGAGACCAGCGCGACCGAGCCGCCGGCCGCGAGCGCCTCCAGGATTTTTGGACGGGCGGCTTCCGCATTGTGCTCGTGATATTGCTTGAGCTGCGCCGCGATGGCGTAGCGCTCGGTCAGGCGCCGGGTGATTCTTGTGTCCTCGCAGGCGATGACATCGACGCCGGCGAGGGTCTGCAGCGCCCGCAGCGTGATGTCACCGAGATTGCCGATCGGGGTTGCGACCAGATGCAGGCCCGGTGCCGCCTTCGGCGCCGTGAGCCGATGGGCATCGATGGAGAAACCGCGCGAGGCGGCCTCTTGAGCTTCAGACGTATTTATCGGGGCCGGCTTTGCGCGCATAATGAAGTCAACTTAGGCACGATCGCTAAGGCTGGGAACCGGCTCGCCGAAAAAGATCGTGCCGAGATGAGGGGCTGGGAACGGACGGGAATGTGATCGGTCGGGATCACGTCGGGAGGGAGTGAGGGGCCTCGCGCCATATTCGCGACGGAAACTCCGCCTTGATGCTGGGTGAGCGACGGCGAACAGCTGCCGGGACACGAAGGCGGCCGCGTTAAGCGGTTATTATCCTTTTGTTTTGGTTAACTATTTGCCGACAATATGCCTGAATCCGCGGCCTGCGCCGTGGAAGGAAGATCATGACCGGCCGGCGATGGCGGGTCAGAAGAGAAGCTGCCATGGTGGGCCCGCGTTTTCCCAAGTCTCCCATTCCGGGGTCCCTGATGTCGGGGGCGACCCGCCGGAGCGCGCTCGGCCTGTTGCTCGGCGCGCCCCTGCTGTCGGCCTGTGCCGGCGTGCAGCAGAGCCTCAGCCAGTTCTCAAACCCGTTCTCGAGTTCGGCACCGCCGGCCCAGCCGGCCGGTCCGCCGCAGCAGGCGACGACCGCCGGAACCGGCGGGGTCAAGGTCGCCGTGATTCTGCCGCTCTCCGCGGCCGGCAATGCCGGCCTTGCCGCGCAATCCATGCGCAACGCCGCCGAAATGGCGCTGGCCGAGTTCCAGAACCCGAACATCCAGCTTCTGATCAAGGACGACAACGGCAGCCCGCAAGGCGCCCAGGCCGGCGCGCAGCAGGCGGTCGACGAAGGCGCCGAGATCATCCTCGGGCCGCTGTTCGCGCAATCGGTGCCGGCGGTGGCGCAGGTCGCGCGCACGCGCGGCATTTCCGTCATCGCCTTCTCGACCGATTCCAGCATCGCCGGCCGCGGCGTCTATCTGCTCTCGTTCCTGCCGGAGTCCGACGTCAATCGCATCGTCGAATATTCCGCCAGCATCGGAAAGCGCTCCTTCGCGGTGATGGTGCCCGACAACGCCTATGGCAATGTCGTCGAGGCCGCGGTGAAGGCGGCGGCGCCGCGCCGTGGCGGACGCATCGTCGCTTTCGAGCGATACGGCGCCGACCGCGCCACGCCGGCGCGCACCGTGGCACAGCAGCTCGGCAGCGCGGACGCGCTGTTCATTGCCGATGACGGCGATGCCGTCGTGTCAGTCGCGGATGCCATGACGGCCGCGGGCGCGAACCTGCGCAACATTCAGCTGCTCGGCACCGGCCTGTGGGACAATCCGCGCGTCTATGCCAGCGCCGCGCTCCAGGGGGGCCTTTACGCTGCGCCCGACCCGGCCGGCTTCCGCGCTTTCTCCGGCCGCTACCGCACCAAATACGGCGCCGAGCCGATCCGCACCGCGACGCTCGCCTACGACGCCGTCGCTCTCGTCGCCGCGCTCGCGCGCACGCAAGGCACTACACGGTTCTCGCCCGACGTGCTCACCAATCCCTCAGGCTTCGCCGGCATCGACGGCCTGTTCCGCTTCCGCGCCGACGGCACCAACGAACGCGGTCTTGCGGTGATGAAGGTGACGCAAGGCGGCGGCGTTGCCGTTGCAGGCTCGCCGAAGAGCTTTGGAGCGTAGCTCCCGACGACGGTGCCGTAGGGTGGGCAAAGCGAAGCGTGCCCACGCATTTTTTGCGATCGAGTGAGATGGTGGGCACGGCGCAAGTGCGCCTTTACCCACCCTGCAAGATTCCGTTATGCCGCCAGATCCGCGACCACCGCATCGAGCACCGGGAATCCGCTGCTGGTCACGCGCAAGCGGCCCGTCGCATCCACAATGATCGCGCCTTCTTCACGCAGCAGCGCGATGCGCTTGGGGTCGAGCGGACGGCCGGACAGCGCCTTGTAGCGCTCGGGGTCGATGCCTTCGGCGAGCCGCAACCCCATCAGCAGAAATTCGTCGGCGCGTTCCTCGCTGTTGAGGAGATCGTCGGTGACGATGCCATGGCCATTGGTCTCGACCCGCATCAGCCAGGCTTCGGGACGCTTCTCGGTGGCGGTCGCGTGTCTGACACCGTCGATGTCGAGGCGGCCATGCGCGCCGGGGCCGACGCCGGCATATTCCTCGCCGCGCCAATACACCAGATTGTGCCGGCACTCGGCGCCGCGCCGCGCGTGGTTGGAGATCTCGTAAGCGGGCAGCCCAAGCTTGTCGCAGGTCTCCTGCGTGACGTCATAGAGCGCGCGCGCGACCGCTTCATCCGGCGTCTTCAACTTGCCGGCCTGGTGCAGGCCGAAGAACGGCGTGCCTTCCTCGATCGTCAGTTGATAGAGCGACAGATGCTCGGCCGCTTCATTGATGGCGAGGCGCAGCTCATCGGCCCACATCGCCGGCGTCTGGTCGGGGCGGGCATAGATCAGGTCGAACGAATAACGGTCGAACGAGCGGCGCGCGATGGCGACGGCATCGAGCGCCTCGCGCGCGCTGTGCAGGCGTCCCAGCGCCTTCAGCGAGGCGTCATCGAGCGCCTGCACGCCGAGCGAGACGCGGTTGACGCCGGCGCTGCGATAGCCGGCAAAGCGCGTGGCCTCGACGCTGGTCGGGTTGGCTTCGAGCGTGACTTCGACGTCGCTCGCGACGGTCCAGTGCTTGCCGATCGCATCGAGCACCGCGCCGACCGTTGCGGGCTGCATCAGGGACGGCGTGCCGCCGCCAAGGAAGATCGAGGTGACCTCGCGCCCGGGCGCACGCGCCGCGGTTGTTGCGATTTCGCGCGCGAACGCGGAGGCAAAGCGCGCTTCGTCGATCGCGGCGTGGCGGACATGGCTGTTGAAGTCGCAATAGGGGCACTTCGACAGGCAGAACGGCCAGTGCACGTAGACGCCGAAGGCGGCTTCCTTAGCGCGGCTCAAGGCAGATCTCCGCCAGTTTCACGAAGGCGCGGGCGCGGTGCGACAGGCCGAGACCGAGCGGCGGCAGGCCGTGCTTCTCGATGCTCTCCATCTCGCCGAAGGTGCGGTCGTGGCCATCGGGCAGGAACATCGGATCGTAGCCGAAGCCGGCATTGCCGCGCGGCGGCCAGACCAGGGTGCCGTCAACGCGCGCCTCGACCTGTTCGAGGTGATGGTCGGGCCAGGCCACGCAGAGCGCGGAGACGAAATGCGCTCTGCGGCGGTCCGCCGTGTTGGCGCCGCGCTCCTGCAACAGGCGCTCGATCTGCGCCATCGCCGCGTTGAAGTCCTTGGCCGGACCGGCCCAGCGCGCGCTGTAGATGCCGGGCGCGCCGTCGAGCGCGTCGACCACGATGCCGGAATCGTCGGCGAAGGCGGGCAGCCTGGTCGCCTGCGCCGCCGCGATCGCCTTGATCGCGGCGTTGCTGCGGAAATCGTTGCCGGTCTCCTCCGGCTCGGCGAGGCCGAGCTCGCCGGCCGACACCGCCTCGACGCCGTGGGGCGCGAGCAGCTCCCGCATCTCGGCCAGCTTGCCGGGATTGTGGGTGGCGATGACGAGCTTTCCGGTGATTCGGCGGTGCATGGGCCTATTGACTACGCGACAGCCAGTTTCTGCAAGTCCACGAGGCGCGCGACGCCCTTGCGCGCCAACGCCATCAGCGCCAGGAACTCGGCTTCCGTGAACGGTTCGCGTTCCGCCGTGCCCTGCACCTCGATGATGCGGCCGTCGCCGGTCATGACGAAATTGGCGTCGGTCTGGGCTTCCGAATCCTCGGCGTAGTCGAGGTCGAGCACCGGCGTGCCGTTGTAGATGCCGCAGGAGATCGCGGCGACGTTGTCGCGCATGACGTTGGCCTTGATCATGTTGCGCGCCTTCATCCAGTTGACGCAGTCGGCGAGCGCGACCCAGGCGCCGGTAATCGAGGCCGTGCGCGTGCCGCCGTCGGCCTGCAGCACGTCGCAATCGACCGTGATCTGGCGCTCGCCGAGCGCCTCGAGGTCGACGATGGTGCGCAGCGAGCGGCCGATCAGGCGCTGGATCTCGACGGTGCGGCCGCTCTGCTTGCCGGCGGCGGCCTCGCGGCGGGTGCGTTCGGAGGTCGCGCGCGGCAGCATGCCGTATTCGGCGGTGACCCAGCCGCGGCCCTGGCCCTTCAGCCACGGCGGCAGGCGGTCCTCCAGCGTGGCGGTGACCAGCACATGGGTGTCGCCGAATTTCACCAGGCAGGAGCCTTCCGCATATTTGACCACGCCGCGCTCCAGCGTCACGGGGCGCAATTCGTCGGGCGCACGGCGGCTTGGCCGCATGGGAAATCCTCCAAAACTCACGGGAAAGGCTGTTGGCGGTGCTTGTAGGTGGGGCGAAGGTGGGCGGCAAGGCCTTATTCGGCCCCTGATTCCGGGCCGGCAAACGCCACGCTTGTCAGAAGCGCCCGGGATGGACAAATTATGAGGATCTGAGAGGAGTTACCGCTGTGGCCCATCACGATCCGATCCATCTGATCGCGCCGCGCGCAGGCCTCGCCCAGCTCAACGAGCGTTCCCGCGATATCTTTCGTCAAATTGTCGAAAGTTACCTCGCGACCGGTGAGCCCGTGGGCTCGCGCAATATCTCGCGCCTGATCGCGATGCCGCTGTCGCCGGCCTCGGTCCGCAACGTCATGGCCGATCTGGAACAGCTCGGCCTGATCTATGCGCCGCACACCTCCGCCGGCCGGCTGCCGACGGAACTCGGCCTGCGCTTCTTCGTCGATGCCTTGATGCAGGTCGGCGACCTCAACGAGGCCGAACGCCAGTCGATCCAGAGCCAGCTCACGTCCGTAGGCCAGGCCCACTCGGTCGAGGCGGCGCTGGACCAGGCGCTGACGCGGCTGTCCGGACTGACGCGAGCCGCGGCGGTAGTGCTAACGCCAAAGTCCAATGCACGGCTCAAGCACATCGAATTTGTCCGCCTGGAACCGGAGAAAGCCTTGGTCATCCTCGTCGGCGAGGACGGTCAGGTCGAGAACCGTGTGCTGACGCTGCCCCCTGGAGTTCCCTCCTCGGCGATCACCGAAGCCGGCAATTTCCTCAATGCGCGAATCCGCGGCCGCACCCTGGCCGAGGCGCGGCTCGAGCTCGAGACGGCGCTGGCCGAGGCCCGCGCCGAGCTCGACCAGCTCGCACAGAAGGTGATTTCCGCCGGAATCGCCAGCTGGTCCGGCGGCGAGAACGAGGACCGCCAGCTCATCGTGCGCGGCCATGCCAATCTGCTCGAAGATCTGCACGCGTTGGAGGATCTGGAGCGGGTGCGCCTGTTGTTCGACGATCTCGAGACCAAGCGCGGCGTGATCGATCTGCTCGGCCGGGCCGAGACGGCCGAGGGCGTGCGCATCTTCATCGGCAGCGAGAACAAGCTGTTCTCGCTGTCGGGGTCCTCCACCATTATTGCGCCCTATCGGGATGCCGCCGGTCACATCGTCGGCGTCCTCGGGGTGATCGGCCCGACGCGGCTGAATTATGCCCGCGTGATCCCGACGGTGGACTATGCCGCCCGCATCGTCAGCCGCCTTTTGGGGGGCTGACCGGCCTTTCCGCCGATCACGGGCGCTTGATTTTCGCGGCTCAAAGCACGATATGCGGGCCAACAATCCCTGGAAACGAGTTCGAGATTAGCCGATGACCGATCGAGACCGGCAACCCGAAGACGCGGCCGCGCCGACTGGCGAGCCCGTGGCGTCAAAGCCCTACATCATGCCCGACGATCCCGAGCCCGGCTCGGTCGAGACCCTGCAGAAGGAGGTCGCCGAGGCGCGCGATCGCATGCTGCGGACGCTGGCCGAGATGGAGAATCTGCGCAAGCGCACCACCAAGGAAGTCGCCGACGCCCGCCTCTACGGCATCACCGGCTTTGCCCGCGACGTGCTCGATATCGCCGACAATCTTCAACGCGCGCTCGACGCCGTTCCGGCCGAGGCGCGTGCCACCGCCGATCCCGGCCTGACCTCGTTGATCGAGGGCGTCGAGCTCACCGAGCGCGCGCTGCATAGCGCGTTGGAAAAGCACGGCGTGAAGAAGCTCGATCCGCAGGGCCAGAAGTTCGACCCGAACTTCCACCAGGCGATGTACGAAGTGCCCGATCCGTCGGTGCCGTCGGGCACCGTGGTGCAGATCATGCAGGCCGGCTACACCATCGGCGAGCGCGTGCTGCGCCCGGCTCTGGTCGGCGTCGCCAAGGGCGGCGCAAAGCCAGCGGCCGCGGCGAACAACAACGAATCGAGCAGCGCGCCGAACTGAGTTTCAACCCTCATGGTGAGGAGCCGCGCACTTGCGCGGCGTCTCCACCATGAAGGCCAAGGTGCCGCAGCGGGAGCCTTCGTCCTTCGAGACGCGCGCGAAGCAGCGCGCTCCTCAGGACGAGGGTCTTGCAGTGTTGTGTGTCGCTTACGCGCTCACCGCAATATCGCTCGACTGGATCCGCTTCACGCGGGCCTTGGCCATATCGGCCCACGCCTTGGCGAGCGAGCCCTGGGTGTCGATGCCGCGGCAGGCGTCTTCCACCACATAGACCTCGAAGCCCGCCTTGCGCGCATCGAGCGCGGTCCAGGCGACACAGAAATCCGTCGCGAGCCCTGCGACGAAGACGCGCCTGATCTTGCGTCCCTTCAGATATCCGGCAAGGCCTGTCGAGGTCTTGCCGTCGGCCTCGAGGAAGGCCGAATAGCTGTCGACGTTCTTGTGAAAACCCTTGCGGATGATGAGCTCGGCGTGAGGAATCGCGAGGTCCTTGGACAGCGCCGCGCCGTCGGTGCCCTGCACGCAATGGTCGGGCCACAGCACCTGCTTGCCGTAGGGAAGGTCGACGGTCTCGAACGGCTTCTTGCCGGAGTGGACCGAGGCAAACGAAACGTGGCCCGGCGTGTGCCAGTCCTGCGTCATCACCACGTTCGCAAACGCCTTCGATATCTTGTTGATGACGGGCACCACCTGCTCGCCGTCCTTCACGGCGAGGCTGCCGCCCGGCAGGAAGCAGTTCTGCACGTCGATCACGAGCAGCGCGGAGGTCTCGTCAGGTTTGATCGGTGCCGCTGCAAAGAGTGCACTCGGCGCCAGCGTCGCCAGGGCCGTCGTTCCAAGCATTGCCAAGACTTGTCGCCGATCCAGCATCGTTCGCCTCCCATAAAGGTGATCCAACGGGAGCGAAGCCTAGTTCCGTTCGTATACGAACAGAAGCCCGAAAATGCGGCCGGGACTGGTGAGGGGTTGGGCGTGCAGCCCCAACATCGCTGTCGTCCCCGCGAACGCGGAGACCTATAACCACAGGGAGGTGTCTGGCGAAAGCTCTTGCCGGTATTGCCACCAACCAAACCGCGAGATCACGCGGTACGGGTCCCTTACGTTCGCAGGGACGACAGTGAATCTGTGGGACCGCCTCAACCCTTCGGCTGAATCCCGTCGCGCACGGCGCGGAAGCGGGTGAAGGCGGCCTGCCACTGGTCGCGCGGGGCGCTGGCGATGATGCGCAGCGAAGCGCCGCCGCTCGAGAAGCGGATCCACTGCACCACGGTCACCGGCGTCTTGTCCTTGCCGCTGACGCCGTCGATTCGGGTCTCGAAGCCTTGCTGGCCGTTGATGCGGATCGGCTCCGACATGGTGACGCGGGATTCGCGCACGCCGGGGATCTGCAGCGCGGCCTCCTGGGCGAAGCGGGCGCGGTCCTCGGCGGCTTGCGGAGTGGCGGCGATCAGGCCGAGGATCATGAACGGCTTCGATTCATAGCCTGCGCTCTCATTGCCGTCGGCGAGGATAATGCTGGCGCCCGGCGCCAGCGTGCGGATGTCCTTGAAGTCGGCGAGATCGGTGATCTTGAACGGCATCAGCGCGATCTGTTCCTCGGCCGAGACTTGCCTGCGGGTGGTGGCGGTCGCGAACATCTGCCGCACCGCCTCGTCGGTGTAGATCTTGGTCGCATTCTCCGGGACCTGGACCGCGACATAGCCCGAGAAGCCGGCGCCCGGCACGATCATCGAGTAGCGCTTCACCGGGGTGTCGCCGGCCTTGCCGGTCTCGGTGGTGAAATAGGCAAGGCCGGCGGGGGTCTCGACCTTGTCCTGCTTGACGCCGTTCGCTCCGGCCGGATTGGAATTGAAGGCGCTCACGACCTCGCCATAGGCGGCCGGCGGCAACTCGGTGACCAGCACCTTGACGCTGCCGTCCTCGCTTTCGAAGCCCGGAAAGGTCTTGGCCGTGTTGAGGCCGACCAGCGGCACCATGCCAAGACGCAAGCCGGGCGGAAACACGGCGTCGGCGGCGAGGGCCGGAAGCGCGGAGGCGGCGAGAAGGGCGAGCGCGGCGAGGGGGCGGATCAGCTTCATGGGCACTCTGATTGGTTCACATTGAGGCCGTTCGATGGTCGGCCGCCGGGCCGCTTTGTCGCGCGGGGCGGCATTGGCGGCTGCCTGGCCGGTCCGCCTTTTAGCGGGTTTGGGCTTGCGGCGACAGGGCGGACGGGCCCGCGGTAGCGGGGGCTTGCCGAAGCCCGAACCTGTTAATAATTCCTCACCCGCAAGTGCGGTGAAGCCCGGATATGATCTTCCAAAACCCGATGTTTTAGCCGCAGAAACGTAGCTTCGGTCCTTGCGGGCCCCTCCCCCCCTCCTATATGAGCCTCAATCATCGCAATATCGCGGATGTTTGATCTTAGGGGGTTTCGGTTTGGGTGCCTTCTGGGCCCAGCCAACCTGCCGCAAAAAGAAGGATATCAGGACCATGGGAAAGGTCATTGGGATCGACCTCGGCACCACGAATTCGTGCGTCGCCGTGATGGACGGCAAGAACGCCAAAGTCATCGAGAATTCCGAAGGCATGCGCACGACGCCCTCGATCGTCGCCGTCACGGACGACGGTGAGCGTCTCGTCGGCCAGCCGGCCAAGCGCCAGGCCGTCACCAATCCCGAGCGCACCTTCTTCGCAGTGAAGCGCCTCATCGGCCGCCGCTACGACGACCCGATGGTCGAGAAGGACAAGAAGCTCGTCCCCTATAAGATCGTGAAGGCTTCCAACGGCGATGCCTGGGTCGAGGCCGACGGCCAGACCTACTCGCCCTCGCAGGTCTCGGCGTTCATCCTGCAGAAGATGAAGGAGACCGCGGAAGCCCATCTCGGCCAGAAGGTCGATCAGGCCGTCATCACCGTTCCCGCCTACTTCAACGACGCCCAGCGCCAGGCGACCAAGGACGCCGGCAAGATCGCGGGCCTCGAAGTGCTGCGCATCATCAACGAGCCGACCGCGGCCGCGCTCGCCTACGGCCTCGACAAGACCAAGGCCGGCACGATCGCCGTCTACGACCTCGGCGGCGGCACGTTCGATATCTCCATTCTCGAAATCGGCGACGGCGTGTTCGAGGTGAAGTCGACCAACGGCGACACCTTCCTCGGCGGCGAAGATTTCGACATGCGCCTCGTGGGTTATCTCGCCGACGAATTCCAGAAGGAGCAGGGCATCAACCTGCGCAACGACAAGCTCGCGTTGCAGCGCCTGAAGGAAGCCGCCGAGAAGGCCAAGATCGAGCTGTCCTCGACGACGCAGACCGAGATCAACCTGCCGTTCATCACCGCGGACCAGACCGGTCCGAAGCATCTGACGATGAAGCTCACGCGCGCCAAGTTCGAGGCGCTGGTCGACGACCTCGTGCAGAAGACCGTCGAGCCCTGCCGCAAGGCGCTGAAGGATGCCGGCGTGACCGCCGGTGAGATCGGCGAAGTCGTGCTGGTCGGCGGCATGTCGCGCATGCCGAAGGTCCAGGAAGTCGTCAAGCAGCTGTTCGGCAAGGAGCCGCACAAGGGTGTCAACCCGGACGAAGTCGTGGCGATCGGCGCTGCGATCCAGGCCGGCGTGCTCCAGGGCGACGTCAAGGACGTGCTGCTGCTCGACGTGACCCCACTGTCGCTGGGCATCGAGACGCTGGGCGGCGTGTTCACCCGCATCATCGACCGCAACACCACGATCCCGACCAAGAAGAGCCAGGTGTTCTCGACCGCCGAGGACAACCAGAACGCGGTCACCATCCGCGTCTTCCAGGGCGAGCGCGAAATGGCGGCCGACAACAAGATGCTCGGTCAGTTCGACCTGATGGGCATTCCGCCGGCTCCGCGCGGCATGCCGCAGATCGAGGTGACCTTCGACATCGACGCCAACGGCATCGTCAACGTGTCGGCCAAGGACAAGGCCACGGGCAAGGAGCAGCAGATCCGCATCCAGGCCTCGGGCGGTCTGTCGGAAGCCGACATCGAGAAGATGGTCAAGGACGCCGAGGCCAATGCCGAGGCAGACAAGAAGCGCCGCGAGGCCGTCACCGCCAAGAACGAGGCGGATGGCCTGGTGCATTCGACCGAGAAGGCCCTGGCCGAGCACGGCTCGAAGGTGGCCGAGAGCGAGCGCCGCGCCATCGAGGACGCCGTCAGCGACCTCAAGGAAGCGCTGAAGGGCGACGACGCCGAGGCGATCAAGGCCAAGACCAACACGCTGGCCCAGGCTTCGATGAAGCTCGGTGAGGCCATGTACAAGCAGCAGGCCGAGGCCGACGCCAAGAAGGACGCGGCCAAGGACGACGTCGTCGACGCGGAATTCACCGAGGTCGACGACGACAAGAACAGCAAGAAGTCCGCTTAAGCCCCGAGAGGGTGATGATGCGGGCGACTTGGACCCCACGCGCACCAACGGCCTCCTCCCTCGCGGGGGAGGCCACGGTGTCGGGCTCTGCGGGACCGAGACCCGCAACGATCGATCAATTCCCAGCCGTTATGCTGAACGCCGCCGTGCCGGCTTCCGCCGCGAGGCGGAAGGGCGCTTATGTCGTCGCGCAGCGGCATCGTTTCGCTCCGACTTGATTCGCGATTGGATAGACCGAGCTCATCATGTCCACGTCCACCAAGCGCTGCTATTACGAGACTCTCGAAGTCGAACGTGACGCCGACGAATCCAAGCTGAAATCGTCGTTCCGCAAGCTGGCGATGAAGTTTCACCCCGATCGCAATCCCGGGGACGACACCAGCGAGATCAAGTTCAAGGAAATCAACGAGGCCTACGAGGTCCTGAAGGACAAGGACAAGCGCGCCGCCTATGACCGCTACGGCCATGCCGCTTTCGAGCAGGGCGGCGGCGGCGCCGGGTTCGGCGCGGGCTTCGCCTCCTCCTTCTCCGATATTTTCGAAGACCTGTTCGGCATGGCCGGGCAGCGCGGCCGCGGCGGCCGCGAGCGCGGCGCCGACCTGCGCTACAACATGGAAATCACGCTCGAGGAAGCCTTTGGCGGCAAGACCGCGCAGATCGAGATTCCGGTCTCGGTCACCTGCGAGGCCTGCTCCGGCATCGGCGCCAAGGCCGGCACCAAGCCGAAGACCTGCTCGACCTGTGGCGGCGCCGGCCGCGTGCGGCAGTCGCAGGGCTTCTTCACGCTGGAGCGGACCTGTCCGGGTTGCCAGGGCCGCGGCCAGATGATCGAGGATGCCTGCCCGTCCTGCTCGGGCCAGGGTCGCGTCACCCGCGAACGCACCTTGTCGGTCAACATCCCCCAGGGCGTCGAGGATGGCACCAGGATCAGGCTTGCCGGCGAAGGCGAGGCCGGGGTCCGCGGCGGCCCGCCCGGCGACCTCTACATCTTCCTGTCGCTGGCCCAGCACCAGTTCTTCCAGCGCGACGGTGCCGATCTGCATTGCCGTGTGCCGATCTCGATGGTGACGGCCGCCCTCGGCGGCGAATTCGAGGTGCCGACCATCGACAAGGCCAAGGCCAAGGTGAAGGTGCCGGCGGGCACCCAGTCCAATCGCCGATTCCGCATTGCATCAAAAGGCATGCCGGTGCTGCGCTCGCGCCAGATGGGCGACATGTACGTTCAGGTCGTGGTCGAGACGCCGCAGAACCTCACCAAGAAGCAGCAGGAATTGCTGGCCGAGTTCGAAAAGCTGTCGTCCGACAACACCCAGCCGGAATCCGAGGGTTTCTTCGCCAAGGTCAAGGATTTCTTCGGCAGTCGGGCGGGTTGACTTGGCTTGACCGTATCGCCTTCGGCCTATACGTCTTTATGACCATTTTCTGACACGCCGCGGTCCCGCGGTCCCGTCCGGTCCAGACATGCCATTGCCATCGTCCGCGCGTGCGTTGAAGAAGCCTCGTCTCGATGACGAGGTGCGCTTTCTCAGATCATGGATCGAAAAGCCGCTGCACATGGGCGCAGTCATGCCGTCGGGCAAGCTGCTGGCCCGGACCATGGCCCATTACGTCGATGTCGATTCGGACGCGCCCGTGGTCGAGCTCGGGCCCGGCACCGGTGCCATTACCTCCGCCCTGATCGAGCGCGGTATCGACCAGAAGCGTCTCGTCCTGGTCGAATACAATCCCGGCTTCTGCGCACTGCTGCGCGACCGCTATCCGCAGGCCAAGGTGGTGCAGGGCGATGCCTACCGCCTGCGTGACACGCTCTGGAACGTGCTGAGCGCCCCCGCCTCCGCCGTCGTCTCCGGCCTGCCGCTCGTGACAAAACCGATGCTGACGCGGCTGCGGCTGATCCGCGATGCCTTCACCGCGCTGGCGCCCGGCGCGCCGTTCATCCAGTTCACCTATGCGGTGGTCCCGCCGATCCCGAAATCGCTTCCCGGCGTGTCCACAGAGGCTTCGGAACGGATCTGGATGAACCTTCCGCCGGCCCGCGTCTGGGTGTATCGCAAGGACTAATTCCGCCGGCTTCCTTCTCTGCGCGGCGGGCTGGTTTCGCCGAACGTATGGAAGCGGATGTCCGCACCCAGGATCCTGATCATTCCCGGCTCGCTGCGCACCGGCTCGCACAATGCGAAGCTGGCGGCGGTCATCGCCTATGAATTCGCCCGGGCCGGTGTCGACGTCACCCGCATCTCGCTCGCCGATTTTCCGCTGCCGATCTACGACGGCGATCTCCAGGCCAAATCCGGCGTGCCCAAGCACGCGATCAACCTCAAGCGCATGATCGGCGCGCATCACGGCGTGCTGTTCGTCACGCCCGAATACAACGCCTCGGTGCCGCCGCTGCTCAAGAACGCGATCGACTGGGTCAGCCGCGTGCACGAGCTGCACGAGGCGCGGGGTGAGGTGTTCCGCAACCGCGCCTTCGCGCTCGCCGGCGCTTCGCAGAGCCGGCTCGGTGCGGCGCGCGCATTGCAGGCGCTCAGGCTGATTCTGACCTCCTGCCATGCCAATGTGATCGCCAGCCAGCTCACGCTCGCCTTTGCCGATCAGGCCTATGACGATATGGACAGGCTCAAGAACGAGGGCGATATCGCCGCGTTGAAGGAGCTGGTCGCGCAATTGATCGACATTTCCCAACGCATGATGTGAGGTGACATGACGCCAGCCGAGATCGCCCCGAAGGACCGCCTGATCGTCGCGCTCGACCTGCCCAGCGTCGATGCCGCGCAGGCCATCATCGACCGTCTCGGCGACAGCGTCACCTTCTACAAGATCGGCTATCGACTCGCTTATGCCGGCGGATTGCCGCTGGTCGGCAAGCTCGCCGACAAAGGCAAGAAGGTCTTTCTCGATCTCAAGCTGCACGACATCGGCAACACTGTGAAACAGGGGGTCGAGAGCATCAGCAGGCTTGGCGCCACCTTCCTGACCGTGCACGCCTACCCGCAGACCATGAAGGGCGCGGTCGAAGGCCGCGGCAATTCGAGCCTGAAGATTCTCGCGGTCACGGTGCTGACCTCCTACAACGAGGACGACCTGCATGCGGCCGGCTATCGGCTCGGCGTCTCGGAGCTGGTCGAGGCGCGCGCGCAGCAGGCGCAAGTACTCGGCATCGACGGCCTGGTGTCCTCGCCGGAGGAGGCTGGTGCATTGCGCAAGATCGTCGGCCACCAGATGCACCTCGTCACGCCGGGCATCCGGCCGGCAGGTTCGGCGAGCGGCGACCAGAAGCGCATCATGACGCCGGGCCGCGCGATCGCCGCCGGCGCCGATTACCTCGTCGTCGGACGGCCGATCGTGGAAGCCGCTGATCCCAGGGCCGTCGCGGACGCCATCCAGGCCGAGATTGCCCAGGCGCTCGGAGCATGATCCGGACCCGAAGGGCCGCGTTAGCGCAAAGTGTGAAGCGGTTTTCCGATCAGACCATGCTGAAATAGAAATGACCCCAACAACACAGGGAGAAGAACCAATGGCAAAGGGCTACTGGATCGGGCGCGTCGATGTGAGCAGCGACGAGGGCTACAAGCCCTACGCCGTCGCCAACGGTCCGATCTTCAAGAAATGGGGCGGTCGCTTCGTCGTCCGCGCCGGCAAGTTCACCACCGTCGAAGGCGCCAGCCGCACCCGCAACGTCGTGATCGAATTCCCGGACTACGAGACCGCGCTCGCCTGCTACAACTCGCCGGAATACCAGGCCAACATCAAGGTACGCCAGCCGCACTCGGTCGCCGATCTCATCATCATCGAAGGCTATGACGGCCCGCAGCCGTCCTAGACGGCGGCGTGCGCCGTCATTCTTCACGCGAATGACGGGCGCTGATCAGCGAACGCGCTTCGCCTGACCGCCGGCACGCCAAATTGTGGCGAGATCGGCGGCCAGGTACATACAAGCCGAATGCAGTGGGGCCGGTTCCAGCACTTCTCCTGCAGGAAGAGTCGCCGCTCCACCTGCTTCCGCCGCGCTACCTCACTCAGCTTCGTAACAAGGATTCTTTTGTCCCCAAATGGGGATTGCGACGCTGCCCAATTTTCATTCAAGGTTGCTTTGCTCGAACTGTACAACAGGGACGATGAGACGTCAGCCCAAGCAAGGCATACGTCCCTGATCGGAGGCAAGCCTACCCGCATCACGAAAACCTTGAATCAAGGAGCGGAAGTCATGGCACTCATCAACGGAACGGCAGGCGACGACATCATTCCTGGAACGGCAGCTGACGACCAGATCAACGGGTTGGCAGGCAACGATACGATCACCGGGTTGGACGGCGCCGACCTCGTGAACGGAGGCGCGGGCGACGACAACATCGATGGCGGCGCTGGCAACGATACGCTGAATGGCAATGCCGGTGTCGATACGATCGCCGGTGGCGACGGTGACGACACCATCAGCGGCGGTGCCGGAGACGACAATCTTTCGGGCAATGCGGGCCTCGACACGATCCACGGCAACGCAGGCAATGACGCGATCGACGGCGGCCTAGGAAACGATCAACTCTTTGGTGACGCAGGCGCCGATTCCATACACGGCGGAGATGACGACGACGCCGTGCATGGCGGTGCCGGCGCGGACACCCTTTGGGGCGACGCAGGCAATGATACGCTGAATGGCGATGCCGGCAATGACACGCTGCATGGCGGCCTCGGAAACGACACGGCGAACGGAGGCCTCGGCGACGATGTCATCAACGGCGACGAGGGCAATGACACGCTGAACGGCGGTCTCGGGAACGACACGTTGAACGGCGGTGCCGACGACGACGTCTTGAACGGCGGCGCCGGCAATGACACGCTCAACGGCGATGCCGGCAACGATACCATGAATGGAAACGCCGGAGCCGACCTCATGGATGGCGGCGCCGGTACCGACACAATGTTCGGCGACGCCGGAGACGACACCATGTCGGGCGGCGCCGGAGATGACGTCATGAACGGCGGAGACGGCGCCGACGAGCTCAGTGGGGGCACCGGCAATGACACGGTGAACGGCGACGCGGGCGATGATACCCTTGCCGGCGGCGACAACAACGACACGCTGAACGGCGGAGACGGTGCCGATACGCTCGCGGGCGGAAATGGCAACGATACGCTCGCCGGCGGCGCAGGCGATGACGAGCTGGATGGCGGTAACGGCAACGACGTCCTCGACGGAGGCACGGGAGACGAGGTGCTGACGGGTGGCGCGGGAGCCGACACCTATCATTTCGGTGACGACACGGCCACCAACTTCGGCGACGACCAGATAACGGATTTCAGTCTCACCGATGGTGATCTGATCCAGGTCGATGCTGCACCGGGCTTCGACCCGACTACGGTCGTCGTCAGCGATGATGGCACCAACACTGTGCTCGATTTCGGCTTCGGAACGATTCAACTCGACGGCGTGACCGGAGGCGCAACGCCATTCACGACGATCGATGACATCAATGTGACCGCGGGGTCCACGGTCATTGAAGTCGTGTGAGGCCCGTTCGGCGGGGCGGCTACCGATCCGCCCCGCCATTGCATTTCTGAAGTCTGTATGAGTCAGTCGGTGACATTGCCTGCCGGTCATGTATTTGCGTCCGCCTGAGGGCCCAGCGCCTGGTAAGAGATCGCTGCTCGGATTGATTCCGGGGCGGTCCGCAGTCGTGTGGGTCGTGGCCTTCAGCATCTCGGTGAACCTGCTGCTTCTGGTCGTTCCCCTCTATTCGATCGAGGTGTTCGACCGGGTGATCAGCAGCGGCAGCGTTGAAACGCTTGTCGGTCTCACGATGATCGCCGCAGCGGCTCTCGTCTTCAGCGCCGCTTTCGATATCTTGCGTAGCCGCCTCCTCAGCCGGTTCGCGGTTGGCTTCGAGCGGTGCGTCGCTCCGATCGTCCTCGAAGGCACCATCGTGGACGCGGCAAGTCGCGGCGATGGAGGGACGCACGATCTCGTCAAGGTCCGCGAGCTGAGAACCTTCTTGGCGAGCGGCACCGTTACGACGCTCATCGATGCGCCGTTCCTTCCTGCCTTCATTCTCATCCTGTTCTTCCTCCACGCCTGGTACGGCGCCATCGCTCTGGTCGGCACGGCGATCCTGCTGGTGATGGGCATCATCAGCCGGCGGATCGCGCGGACCGAAACGGCCGACGCGACGGGAGCCGCATTGCGGACGCAGGCTGCCCTGGACGGGATCGTCCGCCATGCCAGCCTCGTGCGCGCGATGGGGTGGACCCTCGGCGCGGTTCGCGAGTTCATGCGGCTCAACGATCAGGCGATGTCGCCCGTCGTTCGAGCCAGTGAACGTGTCTATGCGATTGGCGCCGCCGCGCGCATGGTCAGGACGATCCTGCAGATTGCCGCGATCGGAGCGGGCGCTTGGCTGGTTCTTCAAAATGAGGTGCTCTCGGGCAGCCTGATTGCGAGCTCACTGCTGGTCGCGCGCACGCTCCAGCCCATGGAAAGCCTGATCTCAGCCTGGCGCGCGCTCACATCCGCACAGGAGGCCTGGACGCAGGTCCAGGCCGCCGCTGCACCGGTGTTGGCGCGAAGGAGAAAGACATTGCTTCCGACGCCGTCCGGCAGGCTGGTCGTCGATCGCGTGGTTTACCGGCCCGCTGGGGCCAAACGCCCGATTCTCGCGGGTATAACCTTCGAGTGCCGTCCCTCGCAAATCGTCGTCGTCATAGGTCCGACGGGCGCCGGGAAATCGACCCTGCTGCGGCTGATGGCGGCCCTCGAGCTGCCGAGCAGCGGCACGATCCGGCTGGATCATGCCGCTCTCCATAATTGGGATGCCGATCAGCTTGGCAAGTACGTCGGATATCTTCCCCAGGACGTGCAGCTCGTGGGTGGCACGGTCGCAGAGGCGATCGCCGGATTCGACGAAAGCGCGCGCGACGAGGACATCACCGCGGCAGCGATGCTCGCGCAGGCGCATGACATGATCCTTTCCCTGCCATCCGGCTATCAGACGGAGATCGGTCGCGATGGCAGCAAGCTCTCGGGTGGTCAGCGCCAGCGAATTGGCCTCGCCCGAGCGTTCTTCGGCGACCGCAAGTTGATGCTGCTGGACGAACCGAATGCCAATCTTGATCCGGACGGCGAGGAAGCGCTCTGCGCTGCGGCCTTGCAGGTCAAGGCTCGCGGCGCAACGCTGGTCATCGTGACGCACAGGCCTCGCCTGCTGACGATCGCGGATGCCGTGTTGCTGCTGAGAGATGGCATGCAACTCGCCTTTGGCCCGCCGAGCAAGGTTCTGCCCCTCCGTCTCTCCGAGGTCACACCGATATCGAAGGCGGCCGACGGCCAGCGCGAACAAGGGTCCCGCGTGCTCAGGACCGGAGGAGCGAGTCGATGACCTCGCAAGGCCACGGTCGCAACATCGTCATTCCCCGCCAAGTGATGAGCGGCGATCGGCGGTCGGCATCCGGCGAACCACGCTCCGACATGCGGCGCATCGTAGTGTGGGGGTGTGTGTTGCTCGTCCTGCAGTTCTGCTGCATCGGCGTCTGGGCGACCACCGTTCCGCTGCGCAGCGCTGTCGTGGCGTCAGGCTTCATCAAGGTGCATTCGAAGCGCAAGGCCGTGCAGCACCTCGAGGGAGGCATCATCAAGTCGATCCTGGTCAGGGAGAATGATCGTGTCCAGGCCGGCCAGGTGATTGCGCGGCTCGATACAACGCAGATCGAGGCAATGCTCGGTTCGCTTGAGACGAAACTGTTTGCGGACCTTGCGATGGAAGCGCGATTGGCTGCCGAACAGGCCGGCGAAACGGAAATACGGTTTCCGGATGAGTTGCGAAGAAGTTCCGCTGCGGCCGCGGGCGTTGCTGCACTCACCCAGCGGGCCGAGTTTGCGGCGCGGTTGACGGCGATCGATGGTGAGCGAAAGCAGATCGATCAGCAGATGCTGCAATTGGAGGACACCATTCGCGGCCTCGAGGGCGACACAAGGGGGGCAGAACAGCAACTCGCGCTCTTGAAGGAAGAAATCGGGGATATGAGTTCCCTGCTCGCCAAGGGGCTCGCGCGGAAGCCGCGTTTACTGGCGCTGCAACGGAGCCAGGCTGAAACGGAAGGCCAGATCGCCCGCAATGCAGCATCGATCTCGCAGGCACGAACAAAGATCGCCGAACTGGACGACAGGCGTCGACAGTTGGAGTTGAACCAGAAGCGGGACATCGCGAAGCAGCTGCACGCCACCAGCCAGGAAATCGGCGATCTTCGACATCGAATTGCCGCGTTGCGTGATCAGCTTGTTCGGTCCGAACTGCGTGCACCTGAAAGTGGGAAGGTCGTCGGCCTCAACAGCAGGGATCTCAGTGCCGTGCTTGCGCCCAGGGAAACTCTTCTGGAAATCGTCCCTCTTCAAGATCGGCTCGTCATCGAGGCGACGCTGAAGCCGACGGACAGGCAGGAGGTTTATGTCGGACAGACGGCGCGCGTGCGCGTCCTCGCATTGAACATCCGGCGAATACCGATGCTGGATGCGAAGGTCGTTGCAGTCGCCGCGGACGCGCTGAACGACTCGAAGACGGGCGTTGCCTCCTACATGGCGGAACTCGAGCTAGGTACCGCCACGCAGACAGCATATTACCTATCGTCATTATTGCCCGGAATGCCCGTCGAGGTGTTCGTCGAGACGGGAGAAAGAACCTTTGCGGAGTATTTGCTGCAGCCCATGGTGCTGCGGATCCACCGCGCTTTCAGGGAGAGTTAGGCTGCCGGCGCAATGCCGGCGGCATCGATATTGCGGGAGGAGCGCTTGCACGAGAATGGCAAGGTACTGCCCCATTGGCAGAACGGAATCGGGTTCTATCCCACGGAGAGCGTACGCTCGACGATCGATGCCGAGGGCCTGGTAGAACAATTTGCGAGCCCTGCCGACGAGAGCGTCGGCCAGATGGCGATGGAGCATTTCGGGAGGGGGATTGCCGAGCTGCTTGAATGCCGCAGCTGCTATATTGCGGCGGCGATGCGTCGCGCTTCCGGCCAGCGATTGCTTCAGGCGGGGATCGGGCAGGCGACCATCGACCCCTCGTGCACGGCCGTGGTGGCGCGAATTGCTCGCAAGGGCGCCAGCACAGGCTGTACGTTGCTCGAACCGGTCCATATGCGCACCACTTTCGTGCGAAAGCTGATCGGGCTTGAGCCGGATATGAAAGGTCATTCCGTGATCGGAAGGTTCGCTGCTTGCGAGGGCGTAACCGTCGTCTTTGTCGCGGGATGGCGTCAATCGGGACTTACGCGGGCTGAGGTTCCATGCCTGGTGCGCGCGGTGCGTGCGATCTGGGAGACCGCCCACGATCTGGTGCGGTTGCAGCAGCGCCAGGAAGATGCGGCGACCTGGCTTGGAGTCCTGGCCTTTCCTGCGCTCATCGTCGACGAGGATCTTCGCGTTCACGAAATCAACGGCAGCGCGCAAGCGCTGATCGCCAAGGGCGAACTCCTCAGGGCGAATGGAGACAGGTTGGCCGGGCACGACAGTTCGGTGACGGCCGCCTTGAAGGAGGCGATTCGCGAATCCTTGAGTTCGCGCGCCGATCGGGAGTGGCTGGATACAACCGTACCTCTTTCAACCGAGCGCGAGCGATTTGCCTTTGCCAGGATCGGGGCTGCGCCGCCGCCTTGCGATACCGGAAAAGCGCTCGTCATCGTGCCGCAGCTCGATGAGGTGTCGGGAGCGCATCGCATTGCCGCGGCTTTCGGCTTGAATTTCGCGGAAGAGCGGATTGTCACCCGGATCCTTCAAGGTAAGTGTCCGCGAAAGATCGGTGCTGAACTGCGGCTGACCGAAGCAACGGTGAGAACCTACACAAAGCGCATCATGCTCAAATTGGGAATCAACCGGCAATCCGAGTTCTTTGTGCTTCATCATCTCACGCAATCGCCGTTCGGCTCGGGCCTGCGCGAGAAATCAGTCCGCCAGTTTGCGTCCGTCTCACGGTTGCGCGGATAGCTGCACTATTTGGAGAGGGCCTGATCGGCGACTTCAAAGATCGATGTTTGAAAAGTTCATGATGACACCAACCCGTCCGCCCGCAACGACCTCCTTCCTTCTTTCGACCCTGATTGTGGTCCTTGTGCTCGCAATCCCTGGGAATGGCCTTGCCGAGCGCATTCAGCTGGGAATGCCGATCGCCTGCGAGCCCGGGAAGACTTGCTACATTCAAAACTATACGGATCGGGACCCGTCACCGGCAGCAAGGGACTTCAAATGTGGCACGCTGACATACGACGGGCACAACGGAACTGACTTTCGGCTTCCCTCGCTGCAGGCGCAACGGGTTGGCGTTGACGTTCTCGCGTCCGCAAGCGGACGCGTCCTTCGAACCCGGGAAAATCTGCCGGACGGAGCGTTCCACAAAGGCGCGCGCGAGGCTGTTCGCAACGTCGAATGCGGCAATGGCGTTCTCGTCCAACACGACGATCATTGGGAAACGCAATATTGTCATCTGGCAACGGGCAGTCTTCGGGTGAAGACCGGCGACACCGTCACGCGAGGGCAGCCGCTGGGCCGGGTAGGTCTATCGGGTCTGACCGAATATCCTCACCTCCACTTCACCGTCCGGCACAACGGCTCGATCACGGATCCTTTCGCCCACGGCGCGAGCCCGGAGTCCTGCGGCGGCGGGGAGATGCTCTGGGATCCCGCACTGCAGGCGCGGCTTCGCTATCAGGAACGGGCCGTTCTGAACACGGGTTTTGCGACGACCCCGGTGACGATGGAATTCATCGAGGACGGAAGAACGGACGCGGAATTGCCTTCGGCGGCGTCGGCGGCAATCGTCGCCTTTGTGCGTATCATCGGTCTGAAATCGGGCGACGTTCAGCGACTTGTCTTGAGCGGGCCCTCCGGCAAGGTGATTGCCGCGAACAACGCGCCCGTCGAGAACAATAAAGCGCAAGCTTTTCTATCCACCGGCCGGAAGCGCCCCGCCAATGGCTGGGATCCGGGCACCTACAAAGCCGAATATACTGTCGAGCACGCCGGCCAGGTCGTGCTGAGAGAGCTCTGGGAACTTCCGGTTCAATCGCATTGATCCGATGTTTCCTTTGCTCTGCGAGAGCCCGCAATTGCCGGCCATGGCTAAAACCCCTCGTACGCGCATCCCCCTGGTTCCGTCGGTTGCCCAAACGGCCCGCGACCGGTAATAGGGCCATTGAAAGGATCACACCATGTCGGACATGCGCTTGATTGTTGCTGGGGCCGGCGGCCGGATGGGCCGCGCGCTGGTGCGGGCGATTGCCGAAAGCAAAGGCGCGGTGCTGGCCGGCGCGCTGGAGGCCCCCGGCTCGGAGCTGCTCGGCAAGGATTCCGGCGTGCTCACCGGCCTGCCGGCCAACGACATCAAGCTCTCGGCCGATCTCTGGGCGATGTCGAAGGAGGCCGACGGGATCCTCGATTTTACCGTGCCGGCCGCGACCATCGCCAATGTCGCGATCGCCGCCGAACGGGGAATCGTCCATGTTGTCGGCACCACCGGGCTCTCGATGTCCGACAACGCCGTGATCAAGAGCGTCACCAACCGCGCCGTCGTGGTGCAGTCGGGCAATATGAGCCTCGGCGTCAACCTGCTTGCCGCCGTGGTCAAGCGCGTCGCCAAGGCGCTCGACCAGAATTTTGACATCGAGATCGTCGAGACCCATCACCGCATGAAGGTCGATGCACCCTCGGGCACCGCGCTGATGCTGGGCCAGGCTGCGGCGGCCGGACGCGGCGTCACCCTCGACGACCATTCCGAGCGTGGCCGCGACGGCATCACCGGCGCGCGCAGGCCGGGCAATATCGGCTTTGCCTCGTTGCGCGGCGGCACCGTCGCCGGCGACCACAGCGTGACTTTCCTCGGCCCGTTCGAGCGCCTGACGCTGTCGCATCAGGCCGAGGACCGCATGCTGTTCGCCCACGGCGCGCTCAAGGCGGCGCTATGGGCGCATGGCAAGGCGCCGGGGCACTACTCCATGGCCGACGTGCTCGGCCTGTCCGACATCTGAACAACACGGAAAAGCAGTCAATGAGCGAACGTCTTCTCGTGCTCGTGCGCCACGGCCAGAGCGAATGGAATCTGAAGAACCTGTTCACGGGCTGGAAGGATCCCGATCTCACCGAGCTCGGCGTGAAGGAAGCCACGGAAGCCGGCCGCAAGCTGAAGGCACAGGGCCTCGTGTTCGACGTGGCCTTCACCTCGGTGCTCACGCGCGCGCAACACACGCTCGACATCATCCTTAGTGAGCTCGGCCAGACCGGCTTGCCGACCTCGAAGAACCTCGCGCTGAACGAGCGCGATTACGGCGATCTCTCCGGCCTCAACAAGGACGACGCCCGCAAGAAATGGGGCGAGGAGCAGGTGCTGATCTGGCGCCGCTCCTACGACGTGCCGCCGCCCGGCGGCGAAAGCCTGAAGGACACGCTGGCGCGCGCGCTGCCCTATTACGTGCAGGAGATCCTGCCCGGCGTCCTCAACGGCAAGCGCACGCTGGTCGCCGCCCATGGCAATTCGCTGCGCGCGCTGATCATGGTGTTGGAGAAGCTCTCGCCCGAAGGCATTTTGAAGCGCGAGCTCGCCACCGGCGTGCCGATCATCTACCGCCTCAACGCGGATTCGACCGTGGCCTCGAAGCTGGACCTGGCGGGTTGAGGTTTCTTTGCCTCTCCCCGCTCGCGGGGAGAGGCCGGATTGCATCGGAGATGCAATCCGGGTGAGAGGGGGACTCTCCGCGAATCCAACTGTCACCGTCCCTGCGGAGACTCCCCCTCACCCCGACCCTCTCCCCGCAAGCGGGGCGAGGGAGAAGAACTTCACTGCAGCCCCAGCTGCCCGGCTTCCCAGCCCAGCATCGCCTGCTTGCGGGTGATGCCCCAATGATAGCCGGTGAGGGTGCCGCTCTTGCCGAGCGCGCGGTGGCAGGGCACGACGAATGAGACCGGGTTCTTGCCGACCGCCGCACCGACGGCGCGCGAGGCCTTCGGGCTGTTGATGTTGCAGGCGATGTCGGAATAGGACACCGCGCGGCCCATCGGGATTTTCAGCAGCGTCTCCCACACCCGCACCTCGAAGTCGGTGCCGATCATCACCACGCGCAGCGGCTGATCCGGCCGCCACAGCCTGGTGTCGAAGATGCGCGCAGCCAGCGGCGCCGTGCCCTCGTGGTCTTCGACATAGGTAGCGTTCGGCCAGCGCCGCGTCATGTCGGCGAGCGCGATCTTTTCCTCGCCGTGGTCGGCAAAGGCAAGCCCCGACAAGCCGCGATCGGTCGCAATCACGATCGCGGTGCCGAACGGGGAGGGATGAAAGCCGTAGCGCAAGGTGAGGCCGGCGCCGCCGTTCTTCCATTCGCCCGGCGACATCGCTTCGTGCGTGACGAAGAGATCGTGCAGCCGGCCCGGGCCCGACAGGCCGGAATCCAGCGCGGCGTCGAGAATGCTGGCGGAGTCGCGCAGCAGGCCCTTGGCGTGGTCGAGCGTCAGCGCCTGCATGAAGGCCTTTGGCGTGATTGAGGCCCAGCGGCGGAACAGATGGTGCAACTCATCCGGCGTGACGCCGGCCGCATCGGCCATCGCCTCGATGGTCGGCTGGGCGCGCCAGTTTTCCGATATGAAGGCGATCGCCCGGCGCACCGAATCGTAGTCGCGCAACGCGGCGTGCTGGGGCCCCGGCTTGGTCAAGCGCTGGTCATGTATGGCGAGTGTCATCATGGCCGGAAATGTAGGAGAGGGGCGGGTGGGAAACCACCCGATTTCCGATGCGGCATCAGCGGATCGGATTGTAGGTCGGCCCGCGCTTGGCGGCATTGAGCGCTTCAATCAAGCCTTTGTAAAAACTTGCTTTTTCCTCTGGTCCCAGAAACCTCGCGATCTGGATCTGGCGGCCGCGCGAGATCAGATAGAGATGCTCGATGCCGAAGTCCTCGTCGACCTCCAGATCGATCCGGACCCAGAGCGGATTGAACGTCCATTCGGCGACCTGGCCGCGATGGCTGATGCGCTTCACGCGCAGTTCGGAGGTGGTGACCGTGATCTCCTCGCGGGCGCGGGCGGTGCGGAAATTGGCCTTGAAGGCCCACCATACCACGAGCACGTCGAGGCCGAAGAAGCCGAGCACCGGCCAGGCACCCTTCATCAGGAAGGCGAGGCCCGTGGCAAAGCTGACCACGCTCAGGAACAGCATCACGGCGAGGAAGCCGGTGCGGTTCAGCGAGCGGTGCGGCGTCAGCAGCGCAGAGAAGATCTGCACCTCGCGCGGATCGGGATCGCTGTGCTCAATTTCGTTGCCTGCGCTCATGGTCCATCAGTATATCCCGATCATGGCGAAAATCACCCGCAAGCCGGCGCCGCGCAAAGCGCCCGTGCCGAACAAGGCAAAGGCCGTCGTAGCGAAGCCCAAGCCCGTCAAGACCAAGCCCGTCAAGACATCGGCTCCGGCGAAAAAGCCGCTTAAGGCCGCCAATTCCTCAAGGCCCTGGACGCCGGCCGAGGTCTACGACGCCTTCAGCCGCTTCCGCAAAGCCAACCCGGAGCCGAAAGGGGAGCTCGAGCACGTCAATCCATTCACGCTGCTGGTCGCCGTGGTGTTGTCCGCGCAGGCGACCGATGCAGGCGTCAACAAAGCCACGCGCGCGCTGTTCGAGGTCGCCGACACCCCGCAGAAGATGCTCGACCTCGGCGAGGAGCGCTTGCGCGACTACATCAAGACCATCGGTCTCTACCGCACCAAGGCGAGGAACGTGATCGCGTTGTCGGCAAAGCTGCTCAGCGAGTTCGGCGGCGAGGTGCCGCGCACGCGCGCCGGGATCGAGTCGCTGCCCGGCGCCGGCCGCAAGACCGCCAACGTCGTGCTCAACATGGCCTTCGGCGAGCACACCATGGCGGTCGACACGCATGTCTTCCGTGTCGGCAACCGCACGGGGCTGGCGCCCGGCAAGACGCCGCTGGAGGTCGAGCTTGGTCTGGAAAAGGTGATCCCGGCCGCGTTCATGCTGCATGCCCATCATTGGCTGATCCTGCACGGCCGATATACCTGCCTCGCGCGCAAGCCGCGCTGCGAGGTCTGCCTGATCAACGACCTCTGCCGCTGGCCGGAGAAGACGGTCTGAGCGACGGCGCCGTCACCGCATCTGCCGCGCCGGCGCGATCAGCTCCGGCCGCGGGCCCGACAGCCGCTTGTGCATGTGGACCATGAAAGCCATGGCGAAGATCGGCGTCGCCAGATTGACGATCGGGATCGAGACGAAGGCGGCGATGAACAGGCCGGCGGTGAAGATGGTCGCGGCATTGTCGCGCCGCATCGCCTTGGCTTCCTCCGGCGGGCGGAAGCGCATTGCCGCGAGCTCGAAATATTCGCGGCCCAGGAGCCAGGCCGTGGCGAGGAAGAAGATCAGAAAGCCGGCACCGGCGAACAGCACCAGCGGCAGCGCGGCGAGATAGATCAAAATCGTCAGCAGCGCGGTCTTGACGCCCTCGAGCATGGCCTGGCTGACAGGCAGCGCGACGCCCGGTTGCTCGGCGGGGTAATGCTCGCGCTCGACGATGTCGGCGACGTCGTCGACGAACAGGCTCGCCACCAGCGAGGTGATCGCGGGCATCAGGAAGATGCCGCCGAACACGACGCCGAGGCCCGCCGCGATCGAGACGATCCAGGAGAGGATTTCGATGGACGAATGCCAGCCGGGTCCGAGCAATTCCTCCAGCCAGACCGCCCCGGAGGTTGCGAACCAGCTGAGCAGCCGCTGCAGGCCAATCGCCAGAACGATGATCAGCACCAGCGCCAGCCCGATCGATCGCCACAGGATCGAGCGCATCGGCGGCGAGATCATTTGCGACAGCGCCTTGATGGCGGCATCTAGCATGGGGCACCCTTTCACGAAACGACCTGCGAGAGGTAGACACCCAACGCGGTTTCGGCAAGGGAGGGGATTGTTCAAGGCACGGCCGTGCCCCGGACGCGGTGAAGCGTGCAACGCTGCTCCGCAGAGCCGGGACCCATTGGCTTGCCGCGAGATGGACCCCCGGCTCTGCAGCGCACCCCTCGCTGGACGATGCTTCGCATCGCCAGGGAAGTGCTGCGCTGCGTCCGGGGCACGCAAGCCTCAGGCCTATCCGTGCCGGTGCCCGTGCTTGCGCGCTTTCGCCGGCTTCCCATCGCCGGTCGGGATCATCACCACGCGGCCGTAGCGGACGCCGCGTTCGGCGATGATGTGGTCGGCGAAATGCTTGACCTCATCCGCCGACCCCTTCAGCGCCGTCATCTCCATGCAATTGTTGTCGTCGAGATGGACATGGAGCGTCGCCAGCGCGAGATCGTGATGGCCGTGGAATTCCTGCACCAGTCGTTTCGACAGATCGCGGGCGGCGTGATCGTAGACATAGACGAGACCGGCGACGCATTGGCCGGTCTGCGCGGTGTCCTCGGTGCTCTGCTGCAGGCCGGCGCGCGCGAGGTCGCGGATGATCTCGGAGCGATTCTGATAACCGCGCGCTGCCGCCGCCGCGTCGATCTCCGCCAACAAATCGTCCTCGATCGTGATCGTTATCCGCTGCATCGGGCCCTCTCGCGCGTCTCGCTCAAACCGCTCCTGCATAGCCCGGACGGAACGTAGCTCCATCCGGGACGATCTGGCGAGCTTGCGTCACAGCTGCGTTGCGCGCAAGCGCAGCGCATTGCCGACCACGCTCACCGAGGACAGCGCCATCGCCGCCGCGGCGATGATCGGCGAGAGCAGCAGGCCGAAGGCCGGGTAAAGGATACCGGCCGCGATCGGAATGCCGGCGGCATTGTAGATGAAGGCGAAGAACAGGTTCTGGCGGATGTTGCTCATGGTCGCCTGCGACAGCTTTCGGGCGCGGACGATGCCGACGAGATCGCCCTTGAGCAGGGTCACGCCCGCGCTCTCCATCGCGACATCCGTGCCGGTGCCCATGGCGATGCCGACTTCGGCGGCGGCCAGCGCCGGCGCGTCGTTGACGCCATCGCCGGCCATCGCGACGATGCGGCCGGCCTTTTGCAGCTTGCTCACCACCGCGCTCTTCTGATCCGGCAGCACCTCGGCCTCGACCTCGGCGATGCCGAGCCGGCGCGCCACCGCCTCGGCCGTAGTGCGATTGTCGCCGGTCAGCATGATCACCTTGATGCCTTCGGCAGCCAGCGCTTTCAATGCCTCCGGGGTCGATGCCTTGACCGGATCGGCGATCGCGAACAGGCCGGCAAGCCGGCCGTCGACGGCCATGTTGATCACGGTGGCCCCGTCCTGGCGCAGCCGCTCGGCCTCGGCGTCGAGCGCATTGGTGTCGATTCCGATCGAGACGAGATATCTGGCGTTGCCGAGCACGATGGTCTTATCCTCGACCTTGCCGGTGGCGCCCTTGCCGGTCGGCGAGTCGAAGTGCTCGACCTGGCCGAGCGCAAGCTGCTTCTCCTTCGCTGCACGCATGATGGCGTCAGCCAAGGGATGCTCGCTGGCGCGCTCGACGCTGGCCGCAAGCCGCAGGATGTCGTTTTCCGCAAAGCCGGCTGCCGGCACGATCGCGACCACCTTGGGCTTGCCCTCGGTCAGCGTGCCGGTCTTGTCGACCACCAGCGTGTCGATCTTCTCCATCCGCTCCAGCGCCTCGGCGTTCTTGATCAGCACGCCGCCCTGCGCACCGCGGCCGACGCCGACCATGATCGACATCGGCGTCGCCAGGCCCAGCGCACAGGGGCAGGCGATGATCAGCACGCTGACGGCGGCGACGAGACCGAAGGCGAGCCGCGGCTCCGGCCCGAACCAGGCCCAGGCGGCGAAGGCCGCCAGCGCGACGACGATCACGGCGGGCACGAACCAGCCGGCGACCTGATCGGCCAGGCGCTGGATCGGCGCACGCGAGCGCTGCGCGTCCGCGACCATCTGCACGATTTGCGACAGCAGCGTCTCGCGGCCGACCTTGTCGGCGCGCATCACGAAGCTGCCCGACTGGTTCAGCGTGCCGGCAATGACCTTTGCACCGGCTTCCTTGGTGACGGGCATGGATTCGCCTGTCACCAGGGATTCGTCGAGCGAGGAGCGTCCCTCGAGGATGATGCCGTCGACCGGCACCTTCTCGCCGGGCCGAACGCGCAAGCGGTCGCCGGCATGAAGCGTATCGATCTCGACCTCGTGCTCGCTGCCATCGGCGTCGACGCGGCGTGCGGTCTTCGGCGCCAGCTGCAGCAGCGCCTTGATCGCGCCCGAGGTGGCGTCACGCGCGCGCAGCTCCAGCACCTGGCCGAGCAGCACCAGCACGGTGATGACGGCGGCGGCTTCGAAATAGACTGCGACCGCACCTCCATGGGCGCGGAACGTGGCGGGGAAGATCTGCGGCGTGACGGTGCCGAGGACGCTGTAGACATAGGCAACGCCCGTGCCCATCGCGATCAGCGTGAACATGTTGAGGTTGCGCGTCAGCAGCGATTGCCAGCCGCGGACGAAGAACGGCCAGCCGGCCCACAGCACAACCGGCGTGGCGAAGGCGAGCTGGATCCAGTTCGAGAGCGTCGGGTCGATCCAATTGTGCGGACCGGCGAGATGGCCGCCCATCTCCAGCACCACAGCCGGCAGCGACAGCACGCCGCCGATCCAGAACCGCCGTGTCATGTCGGCGAGCTCGGGATTCGGCCCGGTCTCCAGGCTTGCGACCTCCGGCTCCAGCGCCATGCCGCAGATCGGGCAGCTGCCGGGACCGACTTGGCGGATCTCGGGGTGCATCGGGCAGGTGTAGATCGTGCCCGCGGGCATCTCGGGTTCGGGTGCCTTTTCCTTGGCGAGATATTTGGCGGGATCGGCCGCGAACTTGGTGCGGCAGCCGGCCGAGCAGAAATGGAAGGTCTCGCCGTGATGGGTGAGGTGGTGCTTGGAGGTCGCGGGATCGACGCTCATCCCGCAGACGGGATCTTTGACCTTCGGGGCGCCCTCGCCAGCGTCATGCGCGTGATGATGCACGTGGCCGCCGTGCCCGCCGCAGCAGGAGGACGCCGCCGGCTTGGCCGCTTCCGTCTTGGCAGAACACCCGCATCCGGAATGTCCGCCCGCGTCGTGATGATGCCCGTGTTCGTTCATAACCCTGCTCCGGCGCCTGTACCCGGGTCTTGCAACCCATACCCGGTAGGGGTATATAGACCGCATGCGCAAAGACATCAAGGCATCTGTCGGAAAACGCCTCGGCCGGATCGAGGGCCAGGTTCGCGGCCTCTCGAAAATGGTAGAGGAGGACCGCTACTGCATCGACATCGTGACGCAGATTTCGGCGGTGCGGGCCGCGCTGCGCCGGGTCGAGGAGGAGATCCTGAAGGATCACGTCGCCCATTGCGTCGAGCACGCCATCGCGAGCGGCGACAAGGCCGATCAACGCGCGAAGATCGCGGAGCTGATGGCGGTGATCGGACGGGCGGAGCGGTAGCGCACGCTCGTAGCGTTTCGGGCGAAGCGGGCGAAAGAACCGCGGTCTCGTACGGTGGGCAAAGCGGAGCGTGCCCATCATCCGTCAGGGATCGCGGAAGAACGTGGGCACGGCGCTTTGCGCCTTTGCCCACCCTACGAGATCGGGCGAGATTTCTCTACGTCGTCATGCCCTTCGCCGGGACGGCAGCAGACCTATGCGGCCATCGCCCGCGCCCGCTCGCGATACGTTGCGAGGTCGCTCAGTTGCACGAAATGCTCTGAGAAATTGGAGCCCATCTCCGCAAGGCGCGTGCTCACTTCCTCAGCCGGAATCTCGTCCGGCGCCTCCTGGTCAATCGCTTCAGGAACGAGCGGCGGCGCACTGATCGTTTCTGGAAACACACTGAATGTGCCCGCTACCTCCTCGAGCGGCTTCTGCTTGTCGGCCCAGTGCAGCGCGGTGTAGTCGAATCCGTGCACGATGGTGGGTTTGACGACTTCGAAATAGGGCGAGATGTCGAAGTCGCGGGGCATGTAGAGCGACGAATCGCGGATGTGCAGGATCTCGCGGCGCGCGGCGCGGCTGCCGGCCTTGGTGATCTTCGGCAGGATCGGGTAGCGCACGGCATCGAACGCCTGCGCGATCAGCGCCGAGCAGATGATCTTGGTCGGATCGCCCGAGCCGATCGCGATCATGCGACGCCGCCAGCGCTGCGGTATCGGCATCGGAAACAGATAACGCATCAAGTCGACAATGTTCTTGGTGTCGTAGCCGAAGCCGATACGGTTGATCGCATAGCGGCAGACCGTGGTGCGATCCTCATAGGACAGCCCGACCGGTCGGCAGAGGCGGGTGTGATACGGGAAATATTTCGACAGCGGCGCAGAGGTGACGCCTTCGCCGATATTGGCCTCGATCAGCACATGCGGCTCGCCGTCGGGCTCCGCGGCGCCTCCGACCGGACCGACATAGAGCGCGGCATGCGACCAGGTCGACTGCGTCAGATATTTGATGATGCCGGAGATGCGGTTGTTGCCCTCGACCAGCAGCACGTCGCCGGGCTCGATGACGCCGCGCAGGTGCTCCGGGTCGCTCGGCGTGAACGGCTCGTAGCCCGGCACCTCCTTGGAGAGGTACGCGGCAATCAGCTTGCCGACTGAATCCAGGACCGTCCCCATGTCGAACTCCCCCCACGGCCTTTCCCGGCCGTCTTTTTCCCTTCTCTATCATGGTCGAAACGTCTTGCAATTCGGTTCATCACTCCGTGAGGTCAAGCACGATTGATTCACCATGGTGGTTGCCGTGCAACATCAGATGCGGCAAGGTTCGCTGACTGTTCCCGTCCGCCGCAAGTCCTCGGAAACCATGACATGACCATCACGCGCCGCGGTTTCCTTGTCGCGTCGGCGGCTGTTGCCACGGTGCCGGCCCTGCGCGCCAACGCGGCCAGCCTGCCGCGCGAGGCCGACATCGTCGTGGTCGGGGCCGGGGCTGCGGGAATCGCTGCGGCGCGGCGCATCATGGCGACGGGCCGCAAGGTGGTCGTGCTCGAAGCGGCGTCCCGGATCGGCGGCCGCTGTCTCACCGATACCACTACTTTCGACATGCCCTTCGACCGCGGTGCACGCTGGATGTACAATCCAGATACCAATCCGATGATCCGGCTGGCGCGCAATGCCGGGCTCGATGTGCTGCCGGCGCCGTCCGGCCAGAAGATGCGCATCGGCCGCCGCAACGCGCGAGCGGGCGAGACCGAGCAATTCCTGGCGGCGCTGGTGCGCGCCAACCGTGCCATCGACGAGGCGGCGCGCGGCAAGCTGGATACTTCCTGCGCGTCCGTACTGCCGAAGGATCTCGGCGACTGGGCGGGCGCGGCCGAGTTCTTGTTGGGTGCGGGCTTCGCCGGCAAAGACCTCAAGGAGCTGTCGGCGATCGACAAGGGGCGTGCGCAGGACCGCAATGCGGCCATCGCCTGCCGTCAGGGCCTCGGCACGCTGATCGCCAAGCTCGGCGAGCAGGCGCCGGTGGCGCTGTCGACGCCGGCGAGCCGAATTGCCTGGAGCAACCGTGACGTCAGCGTGGAAACGCAAGCCGGCAAGATCGCCGCGCGCGCCGTCATCGTCACGGTCTCGACCAACGTGCTGACATCGGGCGCGATCAAGTTCACCCCCGACATTCCCAAGCGCACGCTGGACGCGGCGGCAAAGCTCGGCCTCGGCAGCTACGATCGCATCATGCTGCAATTGCCGGGCAACCCGCTCGGCTTGTTGCGCGACGATATCCTGATCGAGCAAAGCAACTCGACGCGCACGGGGCTGATGTTCGCCAATATCGGCGGCTCCTCGCTCTGCTCCATCGATGTCGGCGGCGCGTTCGGCCGCGAGCTTTCCGAGCAGGGCGAGAAGGCGATGGCGGCCTTTGCCAGGGAATGGATCACAAAGCTGTTCGGCAGCGAAGCTGCTGCCGCGGTGCAGAAGACCAGCGCCACGCGCTGGAACGCCTCGCCTTACGTGATGGGCGCAATGTCGGCGGCCGCTCCCGGCGGTCAGCTCTCGCGAAAGGTTTTGGCGGAGCCGATCGGCAATGTGTTCCTTGCCGGCGAAGCCACCCATGACACGCTGTGGGGCACTGTCGACGGCGCCTGGGAAAGCGGCGAGCGCGCCGCGGACGCGGCCTTGCGCAAGATCGGCGCGCTCAAGGACGACCCTGCCGACGTGCCGACGCAGTCGACGAAGAAGCGGCGCGTGCCGAGGCAGTAGGACAATTAAGGCGGCAACACATTCCGCTGTCGTCCCGGACAAGCGCGCTCCAAGGCGCGCGCAGATCCGGGATCCATAACCCAGGAAGTGGTTTTACGAAGACTCGGAGTTGTCAGCTTCGCGCAATAGACGCTCACCGGGATTGTGGGTCCCGCGTGCGCGGGGACGACACGGTGGTTTACCGCAAAACCCCGTCCAGCACCGGCAGCCCCGCGATCACCGCCATCGCAATCAGCGCGTAGCAGATGCCGCGAAACACTTTTTCGCTGGCGCGTCCGAACAGCGAGGCTCCGAACGCGACGCCGGCCGCATAGACCGGGCCGACGATCAGCGCCAGCGCCAGCGATTCGCGGCTGATCAGGCCGGTGGTCGCGTAGCTGATCATCGAGAACAAATCGGAGGCGCCGAAGAACAGCACGATGTTGGCGCGCGCGACCATCGGTGCGATCGGACGGCCGAGCCAGTAGCCGACGATCGGCGGGCCGCCGGTCTGAGCGAGACCGCTACAGAAGCCGGAGAGCCCGCCGATGCCAACCGAGAGCCAGGCGTGGTCCTTGCCGCGATAGCGCCAGCCCGACAGCAGCAGAAGCAGCAGCGCAGCGACGAAGCAGGAGATGATCCAGCGCGTGGTGACGGGCTCGAGCACGCTGAGGAAATAGGTGCCGGCGGGTACGCCGACCAGCGCGCCCAGCACGATCACCGCGGTGGCCTTGCGGTCGGCCCGGCGCCATGCGTCGGGCAGGAGCGGCGCGGCCGAGACGAAATCGATGACGAGCAGGAGTGCCGCGACCAGCCGCGGCGCGGCAATGCTGCTCGCCAGCGGCATGAAGATCAGCGCCGCGCCGAAGCCGGAGAAGCCGCGCGCGGTGCCCGAAACGAAAGCGACGGCGCAAAGCGCCATCGCGATGCTGAGGCTGACGTCCTTCGGGAGAAAGTCAGCAAGGGTCATGTTGTCCATTCCGGAGCATGATGTCGTCCGAAAACCGCTTCACGCCTTTCGGCATCATGCTCGCAGAGTGCCGCCCGTCTTCTTCGTCACCTCGGCCACGATCTTGGCGGCGACGGCGTCGATCTCCTGATCGGTCAACGTCTTCTCGCGCGGTTGGAGCGTGACCGCGATCGCGATCGACTTCTTGCCGTCGTCGATGCCCTTGCCCTCATAGACGTCGAAGACGTTGACGCCGGTGATCAGCTTCTTGTCGACGCCTTGCGCGGCGCGCACGATGTCGGCCGTCCTCACGGTGCGATCGACGATGAAGGCGAAGTCGCGCGATACCGGCTGGAACGCCGACAGCTCGATCAAGGGCTTGGCGCGGGTCGGCTTCTTCTTCGCCTCGGGAATGCGGTCGAGGATCACCTCGAACACGACAAGCGGGCCGTCGGCGCCGAGCGCCTCCAGCGCGCGGGGATGCACCTCGCCGAAATATCCAAGCACGTTCTGCGGCCCGATCTGGATCGTTCCGGAGCGGCCCGGATGCAGCCACGACGGTCCACCCGCGACGATCTGCAGCGCCTGCATCGGCGCACCGGCCGCGGCCAGAACCGCCAGCGCGTCGGCCTTGACGTCAAACACGTCGGCCTGCGCCGAGCCCGACCAGTGCCGCCCCAGACCTTCGGACGAGGCAAAGCCGCGGCGCACGCCGCTTGCGGCCATGGACTGGTCCTGCGGGCGATCGCCCCTGAAGATCTGGCCGACCTCGAACAGCGCGACATCGCTCATGCCGCGATTGGCGTTCGCTTGTGCCGCCGCGATCAGGCCCGCGAGCAGCGTCGGGCGCATGTCGGAGAGGTCCGACGCGATCGGGTTGGCGACTTCGAGCTCGCGCTGGCCGCCGCCGAACAATTCTGCCGCGGCCTTCGTGATGAACGACCAGGTCACGGCTTCGATGATGCCGCGGCTTGCCAGCGCCCGCCTGGCGCGACGGGTGCGCAGCTGAAGCGGCGTCAGCACCGGTTTGCGGGCGTCCTCGCCGCGCTCGAACGGCGTCATCGGCACCTTGTCGACGCCGAAGATGCGGACGATCTCCTCGACGATGTCGGCCTTGCCGTGGACATCCGAGCGCCACGAGGGCACCGCGACCTTCACCACCGGGCCCGGGCCCGCCATCATGAAACCGAGATGGGTCAGGATGCGCTTCATCTCGGCTTGGGGCACCTCGATGCCCGACAGGCGCTTGACCTCGGTGATCGGGAACTCGATCAGGCGATCGTCGCCAAAGGCCTTGCCGACCACGACGCTCTCGGACGGCGTGCCGCCGCACATTTCCATCACCAGCTTGGTCGCGAGCTCCAGCCCGGGCACCATGAAGGCGGGATCGACGCCGCGCTCGAAGCGGTAGCGCGCGTCGGAATTGATGCCGAGCTTGCGGCCGGTCTGGGCGATGTTGATCTCGTTCCACAACGCCGATTCGATCAGCACGTCGGTGGTAGTCTCGTCGCAGCCCGAGGCTTCGCCGCCCATGATGCCGGCCAGCGATTCGACGCCGTGCTCGTCCGCGATCACGCAGATCGCGGGATCGAGATTGTAGGTGCGGCCGTCGAGCGCGAGCAGGCTCTCGCCGTCGCGGGCACGGCGAACGACGAGATTGCCCTTTACCTTCTTGGCGTCGAACACGTGCAGCGGCCGCGCGCGGTCGTAGGTCATGAAGTTGGTGATGTCGACCAGCGCGTTGATCGGACGCAGGCCGATCGCGGTCAGCCGCTTCTGCAGCCATTCCGGCGACGGCCCGTTCTTGACGCCGCGCACGAGACGAAGCGCGAAGCCCGGGCACAGCGCGGGGTCCTCCACCGTGACCTTTACCGGGCAGGGGAATTCGCCCTTGATGGGCTTGATGGTCGGGTCTTTGAACTTGCCCATGTCAGCTGCGGCGAGGTCGCGCGCGATGCCGTGCACGCCGGTGCAGTCCTGCCGGTTCGGGGTCAGATTGATCTCGATCACGGGATCGCCGAGTGCGGCCCATTCGGCGTATCCGGCACCGATCGGTGCATCCGCCGGCAATTCCATGATGCCGTCATGGTCGTTGGAGATCTGCAGCTCGGCCGCCGAGCACAACATGCCGCGGCTCTCGACGCCGCGGATGGTGCCGACACCGAGCGTGATGTCCTTGCCGGGAATGTAGGTGCCGGGCGGCGAGAACACGCTGACGAGGCCCGCACGCGCATTCGGCGCGCCGCACACCACCTGCACCGGCGCGCCACCGTCACCGGTGTCGACCATGCAGACGCGCAGGCGGTCCGCATTCGGATGCTGTTCGGCCGAGATCACCTTCGCGATGGTGAAAGGCTTGAGCGCCTTCGCCTTGTCTTCGATGTTCTCGACCTCGAGCCCGATCATGGTGAGCTTGTCGGCGAGCTTTTCGAGCGGCTCGTCGGTGTCGAGATGATCCTTCAGCCAGGAGAGGGTGAATTTCACGAGCTCAGCCCTCCCGCCAGCGTCGGCACTTCCAGCGGCTTGAAGCCATAGTGGCTCAGCCAGCGCACGTCGCTGTCGAACAGCTGGCGCAGGTCGGCGATGCCGTATTTCAGCATGGCGATGCGGTCGATGCCCATGCCCCAGGCGAAGCCCTGGTACTCGTCGGGATCGATGCCGCAGGCGCGCAGCACGTTCGGATGCACCATGCCGCAGCCGAGAATCTCGAGCCAGTCCTCGCCTTCGCCGAAGCGGATCTCGCCCTTGTCGCGGCGGCACTGGATGTCGACTTCCAGCGACGGCTCGGTGAACGGGAAGAACGAGGGACGGAAGCGCATGTTGATGTGGTCGACCTCGAAGAACGCCTTGCAGAACTCGTGCAGGATCCATTTGAGATGGCCGAGATGCGAGGTCTTGTCGATGACGAGGCCTTCGACCTGGTGGAATTGCGGCGTGTGCGTCGCGTCCGAATCGATGCGGTAGGTACGGCCCGGGCAGATCACGCGGATCGGCGGCTTCTGGCTCAGCATGGTGCGCACCTGCACCGGCGAGGTGTGGGTTCGCAGCAGCATGCGCGAGCCGTCCTCCTTCGGGTTGAAGAAGAACGTGTCGTGCATCTCGCGCGCGGGATGGCCTTCCGGGAAGTTCAGCTTGGTGAAATTGTAGTCGTCGGTCTCGATGTCGGGGCCTTCGGCGACCGAGAAGCCCATGTCGGCGAAGATCGTGGTCAGCTCGTCCCAGACCTGGCTCAGCGGATGGATGCGGCCGGCCTCGGCCTGAGCCTCGCGCAGCGGCAGCGTGACGTCGACGGTCTCGGACGCCAGTCGCGCATCGAGTGCCGCGGACTTCAGTACATCGCGTCGTGCGGCGAGCGCCTCGCCGACCTTGTCCTTGGCCTGGTTGATCGCCGCGCCTTGCGTCTTGCGCTCGTCGGGCGACATCTTGCCGAGCGTGGCGAGCAGCGCCGAGATCGAGCCCTTCTTGCCGAGGGCTGCGACGCGCACCGCTTCGAGCGCGGCTTCATCGCCGGCGGCGGCGATCTGGTCGAGGATGGATGTTTCGAGCGTTGCGAGGTCGGACACAGTCAAATCCTTGGCTCCAAATTCGGCAGGGTTGTCGCCGCCGGAAGGGCGTAACGTCAAGCGAAAAGCCGGCGTTTTCGGGCTCCCGCCCGGCTGGGTTGAACCTCGCGCGGGGGCGGGCCACCAAGGGAGGATACGAGGAGACCTTCGCGATGCTTTCGAAATGCCGTTGGGCCGTGCTGGCCGCTGTTCTCTCCATCGCCGGTACCCCGGCGCGCGCCATGGTCTGCATGGACCAATCCATGACGCTGGACGAGGTCGCGGCCGCCATCAGCAGCCAAAAGAGCTGCGCAAGCGCGATGAAGGTCTTCAGGGATTGCCAGCTGACCGCGAGCGGCGATGTCGAGCTCGGCGCCGCCGTCGAGCAGAAGTGCGAGGCGGACTTCAAGCCCGGCCTCAGTGCCGCGCAGGCGCAGGCCTACAAGCGCGAGATGCACGCATGCGACGTCAAGTACCGGAACAAGTCCGGCACCATCTATCAGTCGTTTACGGCATTCTGCCGGGCGGAGGTCGCCCAGCGTTACTCGCAACGCGCGCTGCAGGCTGCGGGCCGGAAGGCCCGCTAGCGCAAGCCTTACGCCGCCAGCGCAGCCTTGGCCTTCTCGGCGATGGCCTGGAACGCGGCGGGCTCGTTGATCGCGAGATCCGACAGCACCTTGCGGTCCACGGTGATCCCGGACTTGGCCATGCCGTCGATAAATCGGCTGTAGGTCAGGCCGAACGGACGGACGGCAGCGTTGATGCGCTGGATCCAGAGCGCGCGGAACGTCCGCTTCTTACGCTTACGGTCGCGGAAGGCGTACTGCATCGCCTTCTCGACCGCCGGCTTGGCTGCGCGGATGGTGTTCTTGCGGCGACCGTAGAAGCCCTTGGCGGCCTTGTAGACTTTCTTGTGCTTGGCGTGGGCGGTCACACCGCGTTTGACGCGAGACATGACGAAATCCTTCAGAGATGACTTTGGTTATCGGATTGCCGCGCAAAGGCGCGGCACGTTCGGCAGTGATCGTGGACGCGATCAGGCGTTCGGCAAGAAGTACTTCTTGACGTTGTCGCCGTCGGTCTTGAACAGCACGCGGGTGCCGCGGAGCTGACGGATCTGCTTCTTCGTCCGCTTGATCATGCCGTGACGCTTGCCGCGCTGGGCGTGCATCACTTTGCCGGTGGCAGTCACCTTGAAGCGCTTTTTAGCGCCCGATTTGGTCTTCAGCTTGGGCATTTGGCTCTCCTAATGGCCACAGAGATCCGCCCGCGAAGGCGGCTGGCCGTCAAAAATGCTCGTTAGAGCGTTGATTGTGCTCAGGTTTTACGAACTAGCGCGAAACCCGCACGGACACCGCCACGGCAGCCCTTAATCAGCCGGGCGATGAAGGCTGGGCTTATGGCAGAGGACAAGCCAATTGGCAACGATGAACCGACGGAACTTGGTCGGCGACTATCCGATGTTGCCACCCCCATGTCCCAGCCGTGTCGCCCGGAGCAGGACCAAAATGGCTCGTCATTCCCGATCGCTTTCGCTTTTGACCGGTTTCGCCCGCCCGCGCCGTCTGGCGCTGTTCGCCGTGCTCGCCACGGCCGTGCTGCCCTCGACTGCCGACGCCCGCGTCGGCAGCTATGACGGCATCTGGAATGTCACCTTCGCCACCACCCGGGGCAATTGCAGCTCCGGCTACAGCGTGCCCTTCACCGTCATCGGCCGCCGGGTCTCGTCCGCCGGCGGGGGCCGGGTCTCCGGCACGGTCAAGCGCGGCGGCGCCGTCGCGGTCCAGGTCTCGGTCGGCGCGTCCCATGCCAGCGGCGGCGGCCGGCTCGCCGGCGTGAACGGCGCCGGCTCGTGGAAGGGCGTTATTTCCGGCGACCCCTGCAGCGGCACCTGGCAGGCGACGCGGACCTGAAGGTCCGATCGATCGCCACAGCCCCGGTGCGCTCCCACTCCCGCAAGCGGGCGAGGGTGTAGCAGCGCTCGTGGCCTGCACCTCGACCACAACAAAACGGCCCGCCGGAGATCCGGACGGGCCGTCAAACTTGCTATGGTCCCAACCAGTCGCGATCAGCGCGGCGCCAGCACCATGACGACCTGGCGGCCTTCGAAGCGCGCGTCCTGCTCGACCTTGGCGAGCTCGGCCACGTCGGTCTTGATCTTGTCCAGAAGCTTGGTGCCGATCTCCTGGTGCGCCATTTCGCGGCCGCGATAGCGCAGCGTAATCTTGACCTTGTCGCCTTCTTCGAAGAACCGCTGCATCGCGCGCATCTTCACATCGTAATCGTGATCGTCGATCATCGGGCGGAGCTTGATCTCCTTGATTTCGACGGTCTTCTGCCGCTTGCGGGCTTCGGCGGCTTTCTTCTGTGCCGAATACTTGTACTTCCCGTAGTCCATAATTTTGCAGACGGGAGGGCTGACATTCGGCGAGATCTCGACCAGATCCATGCCGGCTTCCTGAGCCATGCGGATTGCCATAACTGTCTCGACGGTGCCTTTGTTGTCACCGGCCGCGTCGATCAGCTGGATCTGCGCATTGCGGATATCATCATTGATGCGCGGCCCGTCTTTGCTGGCAGCGGGCGGAGCTTTATTAGGACGGCGAATGGGTGGTTCTCCAAAGTTGTGAAAGAAGCGGCTATCTTGAAGGAAGATGCGGTTGCCGGCAAGCAAGTCGCTCGTGCGGGAAGCGAAAAACCCTCAAATGCGAGGCATTTTGGCCACGCCCGGGCACGCTGATCGACATAGACACCTTGCTTCTGTTCCGCAAGCGTCCCAAAGGGCCAATGCCGCATCCGATTGCGCCGCAGAAGGCGCCCCCGACAGCTCAAACCGCACAGTCAGAGTAAACGTTCCATGACCGATCCAATTCCCGATGCCGTGCCCGACTTCATCGATGTGGGCGAGGGGCCGTCCGCACGCAGGATCGCGGTCCGCCACCGTGCAGGCAGCGGCCCTGGCCTGGTCTGGCTGGGCGGATTCAAGTCGGACATGCAGGGCGGCAAGGCCGTGGCGCTGGACGGCTGGGCCCGGGATCATGGCCGCGCCATGGTCCGGTTCGACTATTCCGGTCACGGCGAATCCGGCGGCGATTTCGCCGATGGAACCATCGGCCGCTGGCTCGAGGACAGCGTTGCGGTATTCGAACGCTTCTGCGAGGGCCCGCAGGTTCTGATCGGCTCGTCCATGGGCGGCTGGATGGCGCTGCTGCTCGCGCGCGAGATCAAGAAGCGGCAACAGCAACAGGAGGAGAAGCAACAAGCCAAGGCCTCGCTTGCCGGGCTCGTGCTGATCGCGCCGGCACCTGATTTCACCGAAGAACTGATGTGGAAGAATTTTTCGCCGGCGGTGAAGCAGGAGATCGAGACCAAGGGCGTCTGGATGAGGCCGTCGGACTATGGCGACGGCTCGCCCTATCCGATCACGCGGAACCTGATCGTGGAAGGCCGCAACCATCTCGTGCTCGGCAGCGCCATCGATCTCGGCTGCCCGGTCCGCATCCTGCAAGGTGCGAAAGATCCCGACGTGCCCTGGCAGCACGCCTTCGCGCTGACGCACCGTCTGCCGGCCGACGATGTCGTGCTGACCATGATCCAGGACGGCGACCACCGCCTCTCCCGCCCGCAGGACATCGCCCGCATTCTTGCAGCGGTCGCGGAGATCGGGTGAAATATCTCCAAACAGGCGGTGTCATCGTCCGCGAAGGCGGACGATCCAGTACGCCGCGGCCATTGTGATGAACTGAGAAGCCGCGGCGTACTGGATGCCCCGGTCCCGTCTCCGCCAAGGCTACGCCGGGGTCAGCAGGGGTGCTCGGCCGCCGAAGCTTTAGCGAAGGCGGCAAGCCGGGGCATGACCGGGATCGGTGAGGGAGAAGCGCCAATGACAGACACCACCGCCATGCTGCGCGCGTTCTGCGCCGCCGTCGAGCAGCGCAACGGCCGCGCCTTCGCCGAGTTGTTTACGGAGGACGGCGTCTATCACGACGTCTTCTACGGCGCCTTCGCAGGCCGCGCGAAAATCGCCGCGATGATCGACGACTGGTTCTACCGCACCGCGACCGATTTCCGCTGGGACATGCATGATCCCGTCTCGGACGGCACCACGCTCTATGCGCGCTACACCTTCAGCTATCGCTCGACGCTGCCGGAAGCGAACGGCGCGCGGGCGATGTTCGAAGGCGTCGCGATCATGACGCTGAAGGCAGGAAAGATCGCGAGCTATCACGAGGTCGCCAACACCGCGCCGGCGTTCGTCGATCTGAACTTCGCGCCGGAACGCATCGCCAAGATCGTCGCCAAGCAGGGCGCCGAGCTCAAGGCGCGACCGGAGATGCAGCGGCATCTGACGTAGCCTCTTCGGGCGCCGTTCTCTCTTCTCGTCATTCCGGGGCGCGCGTAGCGCGAACCCGGAATCCATCGGGCGTCAGACTAGGAGGAGGAATGGATTCCGGGCTCGTGCTTCGCACGCCCCGGAATGACGGACAGAGGGCGGCGCGCGCTCCTACCGCTTCGACGGATTTGCCATCGGCTTGCGCTGCGCCAGCGCGGCGACTGTCGCGGTGCCGATCGGGCCCTGCTCGTCATAGAGCCAGCATTCGCCGATCGCGACGCCATCGGTGGCGTGATGGTTCACCACCTCGAAGCCGATCCACTTCGTCACCGGAAGTCGGTGCAGATAGATCGTGACGTCGCTGTTGATGTAGCCGAGGCCCTTGTCGCCGGCATTGGCGAACGGGCTGGCGAAATCGGCGCCAACGGCGACATGGACGAACGGCGTCATCGCCACGCCGGCAACGAGTTCGCGCACCTCGCTCATCCAGAGCCGGCGCGGCCCGAGCGAGCCCATGTGCCCGACGATCGGACGCGTCGTCCATTTGCCGTTCATGCCGAGCCTCGGATCGGTCGGCTTCGGAATCTCGTCCGGCTTCGGCACCTCCCAGTTCGGCGGCGACCAGACGTTGCCTTCGGGATTTTGCGTCTTGCGCAGCAGCTGGCAGGAGGCGCGCGCCATGCTGACCCCGCCGGAGACGAATTCCGCTTCGACCACGCGGATGCGCAGACCGTCGCGCACGAGGCGCGTCGTCACATCGATCGGCTTGTCGATGGTCGGCAGCCGAAACATGTCGACGGTGAGCCGCGCCGGCACCAAGTCGGGACCGGAATGGCGCTCCTCGATGGCAAAGCCGAGCAGGCCGACGATGACGCGACCGTGCAGCGATTTCGGATCCCAGGGACCATTGGCCACTTCCGTCGGATGGAATGTATCGCCGTCGCGGGTGAAGAAAGGCATGTTTGTCATGCGCGCGAGATTGCGGGAATGGAGAGGGAAATCAAGGTCCACGATCCTCATCCTGAGGAGGCGCGAAGCGCCGTCTCGAAGGATGCAGGCCCCGCCGGTGCATCTCGGCCTCTATCCTTCGAGACGCGCGCTTCGGGCGCGCTCCTCAGGATGAGGGGTCAATAGCTGCCTGCCACTCCTCACGCACGCTCTCGTCGTGCTCGCTGCTCGCAGCAGCGGACTTCGTCGCCTCAAACTCTTCTCGCTCCAGCAACTGCCCCAGCGCCCACACCGCCGCCCCACGCACCAGCGGACTCTCATCGTCCAGCAATCGCCGCGCCTCGGCCGCCAGCGCGGCTTCGCCGGAGTTGCCGATCGCGATCAGCACGTTGCGCAAGAAGCGGTCGCGACCGATGCGCTTCACCGGTGACTTCGTGAACAGCGCACGAAAGGTGGCATCGTCGAGCCGTGCCAGTTCGGCAAGCGACGGCGCGCGCAATTCGTCGCGCGCGGCGAGCTTGGCTTCGCGTCCCTCCTGCGCGAACTTGTTCCAGGGGCAGGCGGCGAGACAATCGTCGCAGCCGTAGATGCGATTGCCGATGGCTTTGCGGAATTCGCGCGGGATCTGTCCCTTGTTCTCGATCGTGAGATAGGAGATGCAGCGTCGCGCATCGAGCTTGTACGGCGCCGGGAAGGCCGCGGTCGGGCAGATCTCGAGGCATGCCCGGCACGAGCCGCAATGATCGATCTCGGCGGCGTCGCGCGGCAGCTCCAGCGTGGTGTAGATCGCGCCGAGGAACAGCCAGGAGCCGAATTCACGCGAGACGAGATTGGTGTGCTTGCCTTGCCAGCCGAGATGCGCGGCCTGCGCCAACGGCTTCTCCATCACCGCCGCGGTGTCGACGAACACCTTCACGTCCGACGGCGCGGTCGCGACCAACCAGCGCGCCAGCGCCTTCAGCCGCTTCTTGATGAGGTCGTGATAATCGTCGCCCTGCGCATAGATCGAGATCGCCGCGCGCGTGCGCTGCTTCAGGATCGCGAGCGGATTGGAATCGGGACCGTAATTGACGCCGAGCATGATGACGCTGCGCACGTCGTTCCACAGTCCGCGCGGATCGACGCGGCGCTCCGGCTGCGCCGCGAGCCAGTCCATGTCGCCATGGCCGCCGGAGGCGATGAATTCGAGAAAGTATTTTCCGGCCGCTTCGATCGTGCCCGGTGCGGTGATGCCGATGCAGTCGAAGCCGAGCGCGAGGGCTTCGCGCTTGAGCGCCGTCTTCAGTTCAGTCGGATCGGAGTTCAGAAATCCAGGTCCACGTAGGTCCGCGATGCCGGCACGCCGGCCAGCCATTCGCTCAGCAGCGGACGGAACGAGGGGCGGGATTTCACCCGCGCGTACCACGCCTTTGCTGCGTCGTCCTCGCTCCATGGCACGTCGCCCAGATAGTCGATCGCCGAGAGATGCGCCGCGGCGGCGAGATCCGCGTAAGTGAGCCGGTCGCCGGCGAGGAAATTGCGGGTCTGCGCCAGCCAGCCGATATAGGCCAGATGATAGCGCACATTGGCCTTGGCGGCGCGCATCACGTCGGCAGACGGCGGCCCGCCGCCGTTCTCCTCGCTCATGAAGCGCTTGTAGATGCGCTCGGTGACGAGGGGATGCGAGACCTCTTCGAAGAATTTTTCGTTGAACCAGGCCATCAGCCGGCGCACCTCGACGCGCTCGGCAAGCGCCTCCGGCATCAGGCGCTTCACGCCCATCTCGGCGCCGTAGGCCTCGTCGACATATTCGGCGATGATCGCCGCGCCCGGCACGGGCGGCTGGTCGTCGTCCACCATGACGGGCGTCGTGCCGGCGGCGTTGAGCAGCAGAAATGCCTCGCGCCGTTCCCAGCTGCGTTCTTCGACCAGCTTGAGGTCAAGCCCGTATTCGCCCGCGATCAGGCGGATGAAGCGCGAATGCGGACAGAACGGATGATGAAACAGCGTAAACATGAAGCCTTTGACTATTTGATGGTGCTTAAGAATCCATCAATGTTTGTGCGCCGCCACACTAGTCCTTCATAACCGCGAGGCAAGGGCGTGATTTCGCATTTTGCGATTGCGGCATGGGGGCGAATAGGCGAGAAGAGCCCCGCTTTTCAAGCCGAAATGGACCGTAAATATGTCAGACGCACTACGGGCAGTGATCCTCGGCATCATCGAGGGTGTGACCGAGTTCCTTCCCGTATCCTCGACCGGCCATTTGCTGCTCGCTGAGCGCTTCTTCCATCTCGGCGAAGGCGCGTTCTGGGATTCGTTCACGGTTCTGATCCAGCTCGGCGCGATCCTCGCCATCGTCGGGCTCTACTTCAGGAAGCTCTGGGACGTCGTGATCGGCATGTTCACGGGCGATGCCGATGCGCGCCGCTTCGTGATCGGCGTGCTGGTGGCGTTCCTGCCGGCCGTGATCGTCGGCCTTGTCGCCGGCAAGTACATCAAGGCCTTGCTGTTCAATCCCTGGGTCATCTGCTTCACGCTGATCGTCGGCGGTGCCATCCTGCTCTGGATCGACAAGCTCGAGCTGAAGCCGCGCGAGCATGACGCCACCAGGTTTCCGCTTCTGATGTATCTCTATATCGGCATCGCGCAGTGCGTGGCGATGATTCCCGGCGTATCGCGCTCCGGCGCCAGCATCGTTGCTGCGATGCTGCTCGGGGCCGACAAGCGCGCGGCGGCGGAGTTCTCGTTCTTCCTAGCCATCCCCACCATGATCGGCGCGTTCGCCTACGACTTCTACAAGAGCCGCGCCGAGATGACGACGGACCATATGGGCATCGTCGCGATCGGCTTCGTGGTGTCCTTCATCACCGCCATCATCGTGGTGAAGACGTTCTTGACCTACGTCACCCGCCACGGCTTCGTGCTGTTCGCCTGGTGGCGTGTCATCGTCGGCACGCTCGGCCTGATCGCGCTGGCGCTCGGGCAGTAGCCTCGAAGTTCAGGTTACAGCAGTCTCAACGCTGAAGCTCGTCAGGCCCCGCCATGACGACGGAGAGACGACCCCTCACGCGCTCTTGCGCTGGAATTGCCCGGCTGCGCGGAACCGCCAGAGATATTGCGGGGCGATCGCTTCCAGCGAATCGGCGGCGATGCCGAGCCCTTCCAGCGTCAGGCCGGCGGCCTTTGCCGCCTCCGACACGACGTTGTCGCGCTCGAGCAGCGTGACCTGGTCCGGTGTCAGCTTGAACGCGCCCGGCGCGAATTGCAGGAAGGCTGCCTGGAAGCGGGCAAGGCCGAACGGCAGCGGCACCAGCATCCGCTCGCGGTCGGTGATCTCGAGGATGATTTCGATGATCTGGCGCATGGTCAGCACCTCGGGCCCGCCGAGCTCGTAAGTCGCGCCGGCCTTGGCCTTGCCGTCGACGGCGTCGGCGACCGCGGTGGCGACGTCGCCGACATAGACCGGCTGCATCCTGGTCTCGCCGCCGATCAGCGGCAGCACCGGCGACATCCGGGCCAGCGCCGCGAAGCGGTTGGTGAACTGGTCCTCGGGGCCGAACATCACGGAGGGGCGGAAGATCGTCGCCGAGGGCACCGCGGCCAGGACCGCCGCCTCGCCGGCCGCCTTGGCCCTGGCATAGTGCGAGGGGGATTCGGCATCGGCTCCGATGGCGGAGACATGGACCAGGCCGGCGCCGGCCGCGGCCGCCGCCTTGGCGACCGTTTCGGCGCCCCTGGCCTGGACCGCCTCGAAGGTCTGCTCGCCGCCCTCGGCGAGGATGCCGACCAGATTGATCACGACGTGCGAATCCCGCAGCGCCGCCTCGACCGAGGCCGGATAGCGCAGATTCGCCTGCACGGTGTGGACCTGCCCCACCCGGCCGGAGGGCTGGAGGTATCCGGCCAGTTCCGGTCGCCGCACCGCGACCCGGACCCGATAATCGCGCTTGCACAGGGCACGGACGACATTCCGGCCCAAAAATCCCGAACCGCCGAAAACCGTGACCAGCGTGTCCAGATTCGATGCCATGGGAGCCATTCCTGCGGAAAAGAGTGCGTCTTGTCAGGCTTGTATCGGGCCGGTTTGCGATGCGCAATCGGCATCCCGAACCGGGCTTCAAGCATGAATTGACAACGGCGTCACCGAACCGTAGTAACCGCCTCCGTGCCCCAAACGGCATGCCCAGGTGGTGGAATTGGTAGACGCGCTGGCTTCAGGTGCCAGTGGCTTAACGGCCGTGAAGGTTCGAGTCCTTTCCTGGGCACCACATCCTGTTCAAGCGCTTGAAATCGCTCATTTGCATGGGATTTGAGCCGCTGATCGGTCCCAAAACCGGGACACAGCGCTGATGTGTACCGAATGGCCTCCACCGCTCGTCGGCCCGACTCAGATCGCAGGCGAGCTGGGGCGGCTGGCTTGGCCGATCGCTCGGCAACGCGCCGACAGCCGTTGCCCGGTCATCCATGAACGACGTCCACCGCGCTCGCGGCCGAAGCCCTCGTCGCGATGGGGCAAAAGGCCGGCAAAGCTGATGACGACCAGCGGCTAAGAGGTCTCAGTGCTCGCTCACCGCAGCGCCGAGCTTGATCAGGCTCAGCGCGTGGTTCGCGGTCTCGCGCAGGCGGCAGTAGCTCGCGCCGCCCTTGTACATGCCGGGATCGACTTTGTCGAAGGCCGCGCAGAAGCGATCACGCGAGGCGGCGAAAGTTTTCTGAGATTCCTCGGCGGCCTTGATCACATCGGTGAACCCGCCGGCCTTCACTTTCTTGAGCGCCTCACTGGTTTTCTGCGTCCAAACCGCGAGTTCGCGCGCCGCGCAGGCTTTCCATTTGGCGACGTCGTCATTTGCGCCATCTGCCGCCTTGATGCAGGGGTCGGCGACGAGCCCGACGCATGCGCCGCCAAAACCGCCGGTTTTCTCCGCGGTCTTCAGGCAGGCATCGATCACTGCAAGGTCGGCCGGCGCGGTGCCTTGGGCCAAAGCCATCGATGCGAGCGGGAGGCTTGCGGCGAGCATCGCGGCGGCAAGTTTGAGCTTCATTGGAGATCTCCGTTCGGCGCATCGAAGCTTTGGTCATCGAAGGCCCAGCGTTGGTTCACCTGGGTGTGGCATAGGATGAGATCTGCCTTAGATCGAGAGAGGTGGCAGCTCACGCTGCGCGCGGGACAGGTATCAGTGGACCGTCCCCTCACACCACCGTCTTCCCCACCCTTTCCGCCACCGCTTTCTGGACGAAATACATCGCCACCAGCGCGATGAGCGTCGTGGCGACGACGACGTAGCCGATCCGGTCGAAATGGAGCAGCGCGCCGTCGGGCGCCTGCGCGATGATCGCGCCGGCGAGCACCGAGCCGAGGCCGCCGGAGAGCTGCTGCAGCGAGGCGCTGATGGCGCTGAACGAGCCGCGCTGGTCGGGATCGGGGATCGCCGACATCAGCGCCTGCGACGGGATCATGCGCGAGAAGATGCCGACGAACATCAGCACGTTGACGAGGATCGCGGTCGCGAGCGTGACGTGGCCGAGATGGGTGTAGATCAGCACCATGATCACCGACACCGCGCTGCCGAACACGAAGGTCGGATACTTGCCGAACGTGTCGCTGGCGCGGCCGACCAGCGGCCCCGTGACGATGCTGAACAGGCCGGAGACGAGATAGATCGTGGGCAGATGCGTGATGTCGATGCCGAGATTGTTCACGGTGAAGGCGCTGGAGAACGGCATCAGCATGTATCCGCCGGTCGCCAGCAGCGTCGTGACCGCGAACGCCAGCGAATAGCGCGGCTGCGCGAGTGTCGCGACCAGATGGTGGAAGGGGCTTCTGTCCTGCTTCAGCTTCAGATGCGCATCGACCGGCCTCATGGCGAAGGCGATGACGGCGATGGCCGCAATCGACACCACGACGATCGCGATGAAGCAGACATGCCAGCTCCAGCGATTGGCGAGAAACAGCCCGGCGGGAATGCCGAGCACCTGGCTCGCCGCAAACGCGGTCTGGATGATTCCCATCGCGCGGCCGCGGATATGCAGCGGGAACAGATCGGTGATGATGGCGAGCACGACCGCGCCGATCACGCCGCCGAACAATCCGGTCACGATCCGGCCGAGCAGCAGCACATGGAAGTTCGGCGCAGCCGCGCAGAGCGCGGTGCCGAGCGTGAAGCCGACATAGAAGAACAACAGCAGGCGCTTGCGATCAAAGCGATCGGCAAAACCGGCGGCCAGCACGCCGGAGATGCCGGCACTGAACGCGTAGGCCGACACCGCGACGCCGAACTGGGCGGCGGTGATGTCGAGCGCGGGCATCAGGATGGCGCCGAGCGGCGACATGATGATGAAGTCGAGGATGATGGTGAACTGCGTGAACGCGAGCAGCGCGATGAGAAGCGCCTGATAGCGCGAGAAGCCGCGCGGGCGTTCCGATGGGGTGTCGATAGGCGCAGCGAGCGTCTGTTCGGTCATGTTCACCTGATTGATGGGGAGGGAGCGCAAAACTGGCAGATGGGGTCGGCCGGGACGATGTCTACGTGCGCATGGCCTAGATTGCATGGGAATATGAAGCTCAGGCCGGGTTGTGGGATTCAGGCAACAGCCCGCCGGCCAAGGCGCGGCCCATCCCCGCGCAAGCTTGCTTGCGCGGCCCGCCGGCAATGGCTACACCGCCGGCAATCCGAATTAGCTATTGTGCCGACACAACCGATTCGACCCGAGGTTCTGAAACGCCATGACCGTACGCCTGCACCGCGGCGACCTGCCCGACCTCACGCGCTACACCAATGCGGTGGCGATCGACACCGAGACCATGGGGCTGAATCCGCACCGTGACCGGCTCTGCGTGGTGCAGCTCTCGCCCGGCGACGGCAGCGCCGACGTGGTGCAGATCCCCAAGGGCCATACCGACGCGCCGAATCTGAAGGCCCTTCTGGCCAATCCCGCCATCACAAAAATCTTCCACTTCGCGCGGTTCGACGTCGCGGTGCTGTACCAGACCTTCGGCGTCATGACCGGGCCGATTTATTGCACCAAGATTGCCTCGCGCCTGACCCGGACCTACACTGACCGCCACGGCCTGAAAGACCTCGTCCGCGAGGTGCTCAATGTCGATCTGTCCAAACAGCAGCAATCCAGCGACTGGGGTTTTGACAGCCTGACCGAGCCGCAGCTCGCCTACGCCGCCTCCGACGTGCTGCACCTGCACGCTTTGCGCGAGCGGCTGGATGCCATGCTGGTCCGGGAAGGCCGCGCTCAGCTCGCCAGGTCCTGTTTCGACTTCCTGCCGACCCGGGCCCTGCTCGACCTCCAGGGCTGGGCGGAAGAGGACATTTTCGCGCATTCCTGAGCCCTCGAACGCCGGGTAGACTCCGGTCTGCGCCCCGTTTCGGACACTTTCCTGCGGCCTGTCCAAGCCTGATACGTCAAGGCTTATGTGCCAAGGCTTACGTCCAAGGTTTACGTCCGCGGCTGCATCTTGCGGCGGCGACGGGTACAATGGGGGCGCCCTCGACCCGGCTTGGCGTGCGACACCTCAGGAGTTCAGGTGAATTCGGCCCACAATCCCACCTACGACGCCGCGCTCGCGGCGAAGTTTGCCAGCGCGGCGCGCCACAGCCGTCTGGTGCGGATTCTGCGGGTTGGGGTCCCCGCGACGGTGGTCGTGGCCATGGCCGTGATCATCTACATCGCGTTCTTCAACAAGTTCAGGATTCCGGAGCTGCCGCTCACGGTCGAAAACATGGTGGTGTCGGGCACCAAGATCACGATGGAATCGCCGCATCTGTCCGGCTTCACGCCGGATCGGCGGCCCTACGAGCTCTGGGCCAAGACCGCGACGCAGGACATCACCGATCCCGACCATGTCGATCTCAACGACCTGCGCGCGAAAGTGCTGATGGAAGATCAATCCACCCTGTTGCTCGATGCCCGCACCGGCCGCTTCGATAACAAGCAGCAGCAGCTCGACCTGCACAAGGATATCTTCCTGCGCACCTCCACCGGCTATGAGGCGCGGCTGAACTCGGCCTTCGTCGACATGAACAAGGGCACGGTCTCCTCGGACGAGCGTGTCGACGTCAAGCTGACCAACGGCACGCTGAGCGCCGATCGCTTGCGAATTACGGAAGGCGGCGACGTCATCCGTTTCGAAGGCAATGTGGTGATGCATCTGGACAAGCTGGACGAGCCTGCCGCCGCACAGCCTGCGCCGGTCGAGCCTGCGCCGTCGGCAAAGACACGTACGCCTCAGAACAAGTCTGCCAACTCAAGATGATTTTCATGACCAGGATCTTCTCGCGCAGCGACCACAAGCGGTGCGCCATCATCGGCGCGGCTGCACTTGCAGCCGGGATCGCGCTGGTCGCGGGCAGCGCCGCCATCGCGCAGAGCACGATGCAGGGCGTGCCCAATGCGATGCAGGGCTTTACGCAGAACCGCGACCAGCCGATCCAGATCGAGGCCGCCTCGCTCGAGATGCGCGACAAGAAGAAGGAGGCAACCTTCGCCGGCAACGTCAAGGTCGTCCAGGGCGACACCACCATGACCTCGAAGACGCTGGTGGTGTTCTACGAATCCGGCGGCGACAAGCCCGCCACGCCGCAGCCCGCACCCGCAAAAGGCGCCAAGTCCGCGCCGATGCAGTCGGCGCAGCCGGGTCCGGGCGGCAGCTCCTCGATCAAGCGGCTGGAGGCGCGCGGCAATGTCGTGGTCACCCAGAAGGACCAGGTGGTGACAGGCGATACCGCCGTGTTCGACACCAGGACCAATCTCATCACCATGCTCGGCGGCTCCGGTCAGGTAGTCCTGACGCAGTGCAAGAATGTGCTGCGCGGCGACCGCTTGATGGTCGACATGACGACAGGCGTGTCGCGGGTGGAATCCGACAATGGCCGGGTTCAGGCCCTGCTGCCGCAGGGCGGCGCAGCGATTGCGGCCAGGGGAGCAAGCCCGGCGGGGCGCCGCCTCTGCAATTGCCCGGTGCAAGTAAACCGAAATAATTCAACGGCTTGGTTCGGGGGCGGCCGAACCGAGGTTGAAGCTTGGCCGCTGAGACTGTATCTAGCGCACAAGGCTTCGAGGCGGGGTCCACCGCTTTTCGGGCGTGTTTCACTGGGCATGAGACATCCCTTCACTCATGCTGCATCGGCGAATCGAAGGCCGCTGCGGCAGATCGCGCGAGTTCCGCGCAGGATCGTCGCGAAAGGCTGGAAGGCGGGGATGGTCGATCTCTTCAGCATGTTCCGTCGGCGCCCCGCCAAGCGCGGCCGGCCAGGATTTGCGCGGCAGGACATCACCGCGCTCGGCGACAGTGTCGGCGGGCTCGTGACCAGCCCGATCCGCGACGCGCCGCCGCTCGCCCGCGGCCAGACGCGTGCGCCCGATCAGTTCCAGGCTGACTATCAGGGCGGCTACGAAGCCGACTATCAACCCGAGCCGCGTCCGCAGCCTGTCCACCCCGTCAGGGCTGCCGGCAGGTCCAATGGCGCCGGCGCGCCGCAGCTGCTGAAGCGGCCGGGTTTCCTGGCGGTGCATAGCGTGGAAAAGGCCTTCGGCAGCCGCCAGGTGGTGCGCGGCGTCAGCATCTATGTGCGCCGCGGCGAAGCGGTCGGCCTGCTCGGCCCGAACGGCGCCGGCAAGACCACCGTGTTCTACATGATCACCGGCCTGATCAAGGCCGATCGCGGCGCGATCGAGCTCGACGGCCACGACGTCACGAAACTGCCGATGTATCAGCGTGCGCGGCTCGGCATCGGCTATCTGCCGCAGGAAGCCTCGATCTTCCGCGGCCTCACCGTCGAGCAGAACATCCGCGCCGTGCTCGAAGTGGTCGAGCCCTCGCGCAAGAAGCGCGAGCAGCAGCTGGATTCCCTGCTCGACGAATTCAACATCACGCGGCTGCGCAAATCGCCGTCGATCGCGCTGTCGGGCGGCGAGCGCCGCCGCGTCGAGATCGCGCGGGCGCTGGCGACGCGGCCGAACTACATGCTGCTCGACGAGCCCTTCGCCGGCATCGACCCGATCGCGGTCGGCGACATCCAGGACCTCGTCCGCCATCTCACCAATCGCGGCATCGGCGTGCTCATCACCGACCACAATGTGCGCGAGACGCTCGGCCTCACCGATCGCGCCTATATCGTCTATGCCGGGGAAATCCTGACGGAGGGGAGCCCGGATGAGATCGTCGCCGATCCGGACGTGCGCCGCCTTTACCTTGGCGAGGAATTCCGCCTCTAGCCCGTTTTTGCGTTTCGTCAAGACATGTACATCGGGCCTGGACTAAGATAAGCAAAAATCGGACCAATTTTTGGGAACGGTTCTTGCTTCATGGCCCTCACGCAGAGATTAGAGTTCCGGCAATCGCAGTCACTGGTGATGACGCCGCAGCTGATGCAGGCGATCAAGCTGCTGCAATTGTCCAATCTCGATCTCACCACCTTCGTGGAAGAGGAGCTGGAGCGGAACCCGCTGCTGGAACGGGCCAATGACGAGGCCCCCGCGGGCGAGACCCCCGGCGAGGCCAGCCAGTACGGCGCGGGCGAGGAGGCCGGCGGCCAGGGAGAAGGCCACGGCGACGGTCTTGCTGACGACGGCTTTGGCGGCAGCGCGGACGGTTTCGAGGCGGGCCAGGAAGAATGGATGAGCAAGGATCTCGGCACCCGCGCCGAGATCGAGCAGACCCTGGATACGGGCCTGGACAACGTTTTCTCCGAGGAGCCCGCCGAGGCTGCGGCGCGCAACGCCCAGGACGCCGCGCCGACCACCTATACGGAATGGGGCGGCGGCGCCTCCGGCGACGAGGATTACAATCTCGAAGCCTTCGTGGCCGCGGAGATGACGCTCTCGGACCATCTCGCCGAGCAGCTCTCGGTGGCCTTCACCGCGCCGGCGCAGCGCATGATCGGCCAGTACCTGATCGACCTCGTCGATGAGGCCGGATATCTGCCGCCCGATCTCGGCCAGGCCGCCGAGCGTCTTGGCGCATCGCAAGCCGACGTCGAGGCCGTCCTCGCCGTGCTGCAGAAATTCGATCCGCCCGGCATCTGCGCGCGGAGCTTAAGCGAATGCCTCGCGATCCAGCTCCGCGAGCTCGACCGCTACGACCCCGCGATGCAGGCTCTCGTCGAGCATCTCGATCTGCTCGCCAAGCGCGACATCGTGGCCTTGCGCAAGATCTGCGGCGTCGACGACGAGGACATCGCCGACATGATCGGCGAGATCCGCCGCCTCAATCCCAAGCCCGGCATGAAGTTCGGCTCGGCGCGCATGCAGACCATGGTGCCCGACGTCTATGTCCGCCCGGGTCCCGACGGCGGCTGGCATGTCGAGCTCAACAGCGACACCTTGCCGCGCGTGCTGGTCAACCAGACCTATTATTCCGAGCTGTCGAAGAAGATCGGCAAGGACGGCGACAAGTCCTATTTCACCGACGCGCTGCAGAACGCGACCTGGCTGGTGCGCGCGCTCGACCAGCGCGCCCGCACCATCCTGAAGGTTGCAACCGAGATCGTGCGCCAGCAGGACGGCTTCTTCACCCACGGCGTGGCGCATCTGCGCCCGCTCAATCTGAAGGCCGTCGCCGACGCCATCCAGATGCATGAATCCACGGTGTCGCGCGTTACCGCCAACAAGTACATGGCGACCAATCGCGGCACGTTCGAGCTGAAGTATTTCTTCACGGCCTCGATCGCCTCGGCCGACGGCGGCGAGGCGCATTCCGCCGAAGCGGTGCGCCATCACATCAAGCAGCTGATTGATTCGGAAGAGCCCAGCGCGATCCTGTCCGACGACACCATCGTGGAACGCTTGCGCGCCTCGGGCATTGATATTGCCCGCCGCACGGTCGCGAAGTACCGCGAAGCCATGCGCATTCCTTCCTCGGTGCAACGCCGCCGCGACAAGCAGAGCGCCCTTGGTAACGTCCTCTCCACCGCCTTGTCCGATCGCTCGCGCAACCCCGAACCGGCCTGATTGCGCCGGCGCGAAATCGCGCTACTCTCGGCTCCCCTTTGCAACCGATCCAGGCACGCGCATGATCCGGAAAAGTGCACGGCGGCTTCCTCTCCCGACCAACGCGGAAAGTGTTCGTGGGGAGATCATGCGCAGGGAACGACTTCGGCTGCGATGACGTCGTCGCAGCCGAGGAGCAAACCAAGCGAGGCATCCATGACCCTTCGGATTTCGGGCAAGAGCATCAGCGTCGGGGAGGCCCTGCGCGGCCGCGTTGCCGATCGCACCGACGAGGTGCTGCGCAAATATTTTGACGGTAATTATTCCGGCCACATCACGCTCAGCAAGGACGGCTTCGGCTTCCGCACCGATTGCGCCCTGCATCTCGATTCCGGGATCACACTGGAGGCCGATTCGAACGCGCCGGATGCCTATGCCAGCGCCGACCAGGCGCTGCTGATGATCGAGAAGCGGCTGCGCCGCTACAAGAACCGGCTCAAGGACCGCTCCGCCCGCAAGGCCCATGTCGCCTCCGAGGCCATGGCTGCGCTCGACGCGACGGCTTACGTGCTCGAGGCGCCCGGAGAGGACGAAGAAGAAGTCACCGGCTACAGCCCCGTGATCATTGCGGAGCAAACCACGTCGTTGAAGCAGCTCTCGGTCAGCGAGGCGGTCATGGAACTCGACCTCAGCGGCGCACCTTGCCTGGTATTCCAGCATGGCTCCTCGGGCCGGGTGAACATCATTTACCGCCGGGCGGACGGCAATGTCGGCTGGATTGATCCACCGGGGGCCAAGGTGGACGGCAAGGTCGACGGCAAGCCGGGCGGTTAGGCCAGGGCGGACGTCCGTACGATTCCGGGCCTTAACAATGACCGCGGCAAAGCCGCACGCGGGAGTTGGCACCGGGATTGCGTTGGAGTAGAAGCCCCCCACATCTGGATCGGGCTAAGTCCGCCTCCTGCTTCATGTTATTGACGCCGGCCCGGCTTGGTCTATCAAGCGGGGCCAAATCGGAACCTGACGGTTTAATTCACCTCGGAAAGCCTCCATGCCGATTACCGATCTGGTCGCACCCGAGGCGATTCTCCCGGCATTGAAGGTCAACAGCAAGAAGCAGGCCTTGCAGGAGCTCGCGGCCAAGGCCGCCGAGCTGACCGGGCAGAACGAGCGCTCGGTGTTCGAGGTGCTGCTGCAGCGTGAGAAGCTCGGCACCACCGCGGTCGGCTATGGCGTCGCCATCCCGCACGGCAAGCTGCCCAAGCTCGAAAAGATCTTTGGCCTGTTCGCGCGGCTCGACCGCCCGATCGATTTCGAGGCCATGGACGGCCAGCCGGTCGATCTGGTCTTCCTGCTGCTCGCGCCCGAAGGCGCCGGCGCCGATCACCTCAAGGCGCTCGCGCGCATCGCCCGCCTGCTCCGCGACCAGGACATCGCCAAGAAGCTCCGCGCCTCGCGCGATGCCCAGGCGATCTATTCGGTGCTGGCGTTGCCGCCGGCGACCGCGGCGTAAAGTCGACTCCACCGCCTCACACCGTGACGATCGAGACTCTCTGTTGAGGCGTTGAACTCTCAGCGTCGTCATGCACGGGCAAGCCCGGGCATGACGACGAACTTTTCGAAGCCGCTCACAACGAAAACGGGCACGCCTTCCTGCGAAGTCATGCCCGATCGAATTGCTTCCTGCGAAGCGCGTGCTCAGCGCACGCTTATCGCTCATTGCTACAGGCCTTGGCTGCAGCGGCTTCGCGGCGTGCGCGACCGGCTAATCCGAAAGCCGCTCCAGCAAGTCGCGCACCAGCCCTTGCAGAAGATCGAGCTTGTAGGCCGTCATCGGCAATGGTTTGGCACCCGCGCTCGCCGCTTTCGCCGCTTCTGCAATCGATGCCGCATCGACTATCCTGCCGCTGAGCTGGGCTTCCACCGCGGTGAGGCGAAGCGGCACGGGTGCGACGCCGCCAGCAGCGAGACGCACGAGCTGGAACCTGCCGCCTGCGATCACGACGCGGGCGCAGAGCTCCACCAGCGGCCATTCCGCATAGGTCCGGCTGATCGCCCGCCTGTAGGACGCGCGCTCGCCCTCGAGCGGAGCAGGAAGCGCAACGCTCTTGATCATCTCGCCGGCTGCGAGTGTATGATCGGCGTGCGCGACCGAGCCGTCGCCGAGCAGGCCGGCAATCGTCAATCCGCTACGCCGGTCCGTGGTGATGGTCGCATCATAGGCGAGCAGAGCCGCCGCCATGGTGGAGGGATGCGGCGCGACGCAGTCGCCGAGATCGAAGGCAACACCATAGAGATGATTGCCGGACCGGGCAGGGCAGGTGCTGCCGCCTTTCTTCAGGCAATCGATGTCGGCCCGGCGGAAATACCAGCAGCGTGAACGCTGCGCGAGATTGCCGCCGAGCGTTGCAACGTGGCGCACCTGTGGCGTGGCAAGGCCTTGCGCGCTCGCCACAACACCGGGATAGGCAGCGGCGATGCGCGCATCCGTCGCGACCATGGCGATGGTGGTCAGCGCGCCGATCCGGGCGGCTCCGTTGGCGTCCCAGGTGATCGTCTTGTCGCCGGTGGCCGTGATATCGATCGGCATTCCCTGCGACACCCCGCTGCGGCGGCGTTCGCTGAAGTCGGTACCTCCGGCGCGGAATTCAGGCGCGGGCTTTGCAGTAGGGTTGGCGGTCATGACGGCGACACTCATGCTGCATCCCTCCCTTTCAGCGCGGCCACCAGCCGATCGGGCCGGAATGGAATTTCGGTCAGTCTGACGCCGATCGCATCGCGGATGGCGTTGGCGATCGCGGGCGAGGTCGGCACGGTGGCGACTTCGCCGATGCCGACGCTGCCGCCCGGCACATGCTCGAAACCGGCCTCGTCGAAATGCACGTCCAGTTTCGGCATGTCGGCAATTCCCGGAATGCGGTAGTCCTCCATGCTGCCGCTCAGGATGTGGCCGCTCAAGGGATCGGTCTCCCGCGACTCATAGAGTGCGTAGCCGATGCCCTGGATCACCGCGCCCGCGGCCTGGCTTCGCGCCAGCATCGGCGCGGCGAGCTTGCCGATCGCGAGGCCCGTATAGGCCTTGAGCACGCGCACATGGCCGAGCCAGGTATCGACCTCGACCTCCATCACCTGCACCGAGCTCGGCACGCCGGCGCCGACCACCATGTGGTTCATCAGGCGCAGCACCCAACCGAACACCCGGCCCATGATGCCCGCCTCGTGCAGCGCGGGCCTGACCCCGGGCGGCGGTTTGCCGTCCTCCTGGCGTTTCGCCGACACGGTGATATCAGGGGAAGCCGCGATCATCTCGCGCCACGGCGCGTTCGAGCCGGGAGCAGGTGTGCGAGACGCGGAGCGCTTGATTTCCGCTTTCAGCTTGTCGATGGCGAGCAAGGTTGGCGGCACCACCGAGGCGGTGACGCGGCTGCCGCCGGAGCCCGGCCCGGGGGGCAGGTTGGAGCGGCCGATGCGAACGTCCACATCCTGCGGCTCGAGATCGAACGCCTTCGCGACGGTGTTGGCGATCACGCTGCGGGTGCCCGTGCCGATATCCTGCACCGCGCAGCTTGCGACGATGCGGCCGCCCTTGATCGCGAGTTCGACCGAGGAGCCGGTCTGCCAGAGATAGAGCCAGTAGCCGGTGGCGACGCCGACGCCGCGCCGGTAGCGGCCGGTCTGCGCGGCGGCCGGCTTGCGGTTCTTCCAGACCTCGAGGCCGGCCGCCCAGTCGTACAATCGCTGGCGGTTGGGATCGGGGTCCCAGAGCTTGCGCAGGTCAATCGGATCGATCTTCATGCGCAGCGCCGCTTCGTCGACCGCCTGCTCCAGCGCAAACGACATCGGCGGACCGCCGGGGCCGCGGAATGGCGCGCCGGGCGGCAGATTGCTGAGCACGTCGAAATCGACGAGCTCCTTGGCTTCGGCTGGATAGATCAGCCGCGCCAGGCCCGCGATCAGCGAGTTCACGGCCGCGCCGGTGTCGGCATGGGCAGTGAGCGACAGCGCCTTGAGACGGCCTTCCGCCGAAGGCAGCAAGGACAGCTTCAGCTCGGCGGCCGGACGATAGCCTGTGACGGAAAGCTCCTCTTCACGATCGAACGCGACGCGCACCGGCGCCTTCGCGGCGCGCGCAAGCTCGATCGCGGCGATGGTCTCCAGCCCAACGCTGCCCTTGGAGCCGAACCCGCCGCCGACATGATCAGCGATCACACGTACCTTGTCGTGCGAAAGGCCGTAACGCTTGGCGATCTTCTCCATGCTCTCGTGAATGGCCTGGGTCGAGATGTGCACAATGAGCTGATCGCCATCGAACCTGGCCACGGCGGCATGTGGTTCGAGGCTGGCGTGCTGTTGCGTCGAGACGCGGAAGGTCTCCTCGACCAGCAGCGGATTGCGTTGCGCCCGCGCCTCGTCGAGCCAGCTCTTGGCCTGCTTGGCCTTTTGCGAGAACGGCGCCGAAGGCCCGCGCACATTGCCCTTCCACGACACCGGAGCGCCGCCGGCGCCCTCCGACACGTTGCCGGCACGCTTGCGGTCCTTCTTTTCGAACACGACGGGCGCATCGTCGCGTCGCGCTGCATCGAGCCCGATCACCGCGGGCAAAGGCTCGGGCTTGAAGCTGATCGCGGCGATTGCCTTCAGTGCGGTGCGGCGATCCTTGGCCGCGACGGCTGCAATCGGCGCGCCGACGAAGCGGACCATGTTGTCATCGCCGAGCAGCGGAACGACCGCGGCAACACCGGCAATGGCGCGCGCCGGTGCCAGATCGAGCCCGGTGATCCTCGCATGCGCGACGTGCGCGCGCAGGATGACGCCTTCGAGCTGGCCGTCATGGTGGATGTCGACCGTGTAGCGGGCCAGTCCCGTCACCTTGTCGCGGGCTTCCAGCCGCGGCGCGATGGGCTCGTTGCCGTCGAAGCGGCCCACGCATGCTTCGGCGACGGCGCGATAGATGCCTTCATAGGCGCCGCAGCGGCAGAGATGTCCCGATAGCGCGGCGGCGATCTCCTCGCGCGAGGGAGTCGCCGCGCCCTTGGTCGCGCGCCAGCTGTCATGGAAGGCGGTGGCTTCGACGACGAAGCCGGGCGTGCAGAAACCGCATTGCAGGGCATCGTGCGCCATGAACGCCTTCTGCACCGGATGCAATCCGGCCGCTCCGACGCCCTCGATGGTCGTCAGCGATTTGTCGGCAGCCGCCTGCGCCGGCAACAGGCAGCTCACGACCGGCGTGCCGTCGAGCAGCACGGTGCAGGCGCCGCAGACGCCGGAGCCGCAGACGAATTTGGTGCCGGTAAGGCCGCCATCGCGGATCACGTCGATCAAGAGCGCATCCGGATCGTCGGGCAGCGCCAGAGGCCGTCCATTGATGGTCGTGGTGGTCATGTTCGAACTCCCGTTTTGCGAAGGGACTTCTTTGCGGACGGCGCCATCGCGCCGGCGATCAGCATGCGCAACATGGTCTCGAGCTGCTTCAGGAACGCGTCGACCGGCTGCATGGAAGGGAAAGCGGATTTGGTGCCGTGGATCGCCATCTCGACGCAGCGCGCGAGCTCGCGCACGCTGACGCCGCTTTCAAGCTTGAGCTTTCGCTTGCGGCACACCCGCGCGATCGTGGTTGCGATCTCGTCGGCGAAACGGTTGGAATAGCTCTGGTAGAGGTCGCGCGCCTGCGCGAGGTGCTCGGAAAACAGCTCCTCGGTGTGGGGCGAGTCCTTGAGCGAAGCGAGCAGCGACTGCATTCGCGCGCCGATCTCGGCGACCAGGATGTCGGCAAGATCGAGGCCCGCTTCTTCCGCCGCCTTCGCCGCCGCGATTTCGGCGGCGAGCCCCTGCGCGTAGATCCGCTCGAGCACGGCGCGAAACAGCGCCTCCTTGGAGGCGAAGTGATGATAGAGCGCCTGCCGCGTCAGTCCGGCTTCCTCCGCCGCCAGCTCGATCGAAGAGCGGCGGAAGCCGTGGCGCCGGAACACGCGCAAGGCGGCGTCGAGGATCCGGTCCTGGGGAGGGGCCTTGGCCTGCATTTTGTCAGATTTGACAAGTTCGAATGAACTGTCAAATCACGGATTGATGAGGGTCTCCTGCGCGCATGAGCCAAGAGCCGCCCGACGCGCAGAGGAATCGCATTTGAGAGCTTTTTCCCGCGTCCATCCTTCGAGACGCCCGCTTGAGGCGGGCTCCTCAGGATGAGGTCGGAGTGTGCGGCAGCAGTCTCGACGGGCACTGATGCTGATTAGCCTCATCCTGAGGAGGCGCGTCAGCGCCGTCTCGAAGGACGAGGCGTGCGCGCAGACCGCCGCCACAAGTCATATGCGATAGCTCCGCACGCGGGCGGGACATCGCCGAATTCCCGTTGGCTGGCGGTGGCGACGCGAAAACATCACGTCTCAAACGAAAACGGGCATGCCTTCTTGCGAAGGCATGCCCGCTTGAAACCCTAATCGTGCGACGTGCGCGCGCTTTAGTGCACGCTCACCGCTTGCAGTTCGTTGCTCCAGGCGTTGGCGACCGCGGCTTCGCGGCTGTCGGTCAGCATGATCGGCGTGCCGTCGGCGGCGTGGAGCGCGAAGAGCTTGAGGCCCGGCGCGATTTTCGGCGCTTCGGGAAACAGGCCCGGCACGTCTTCCGAGCGGATCTGCTTCACATAGGCGATATGGCCTTCGCCGAGGGTTGCCAGCGTCTCCGGCGAGACGTTCTTGGCTTCGTATTCGAACGCAACGTGACCTTCACTCATGGTCTCGACTCCTCTGGAACACTAAGCGGTCGAGTCCGCTACTCGTTCCATTATTCGTGCTCATTGATAGCGATTGTCTTAACGATCCTCTCCGGTTCAGGCCGGGCCAGATCGATCGACAACAGCCCGTTCTTCAGATCCGCACCCAGCACCAGCATCCCCTCCGCCAGCACGAAGGTGCGCTGGAAGTGGCGCGCGGCGATGCCGCGATGGATGTATTGCCGGGACTTGTCGTCCTGCTGACGCCCGCGGATCACGAGCTGGTTTTCCTCAATGGTTACATCGAGTTGGTCGCGCGTAAATCCGGCGACCGCCAGCGTGATGCGCAAGCGCTCGGGCTGGCCGTCCGATCGGTCGCACCTCTCGATATTGTAGGGAGGGTAGCCGTCGGCGCCTTTGACGACGCGGTCGAGCACGCGCTCGATCTCGTCGAAGCCCAGAAGGAACGGACTGGATAACGTGGGAACACGAGACATAGTTTACAAAGTCCTCGCAGAAGCGACTTTGGTGTGTCGGGGCCCGCAAGTGGCACCCCTTGATCAGCAATATGGGCATGTTCCCGTGTGGGTTCAAGCAGGTAGCCGGGACGCTGTGGATGAGCGATTCAGCCCGTGGCTCCGGCCGATATCAGTGAAGTGCTTCCGGATCGTCATGGCCGGGCTTGTCCCGGCCATTCACGACCTTGCTCGTTGCGCCAAGAACGTGGATGCGGGCCTTCGCCGCGCCGAAGCGGCTTCGGCCGCGCAGGCGGGACAAGCCCGGGCATGACGAATTTTCGAATGAATTTCTCGAACGAAAACAAGGCCCCTTCTACTGTGCATGGGGTTGTTTTCGTAGTTTTTGGTTTGGAGGGCCTCGGAACCCCTCAGGCTTCGAGCCGCTTGCGCCCGTCGCCACTGAACAGGTGCAGCTTGTTGCGCACCGCCGCGACCCGGATTTTCGCGCCGATGGCGGGGGCGTCGGTTCCGGGGATGCGGACGATGATCTCGCCGGGCGGCAGCTCGCCGGGGGTGGCGGCGACGTGCTGCTCTTCCTGCTCGCGGCGGCCGTAGACGAAGGTTTCGGCGCCGACATGCTCGATCGCTTCCACGGTCAGCGGCAAGGCGACGCCGCCGGCCGGGGTCTGGTCGGTGATGACGAAATCTTCCGGGCGGATGCCGAGAATGCCGGCGTCGGCCGCCGCGCTGCCGGCGAGCTGCGAGCGGATCTCCTCGGGCCGCGTCGACATCAGGTTCATCGGCGGTGCGCCGATGAAGGAGGCGACGAAGGTGGTCGCCGGCTTCTCGTAGATCGCCAGGGGATTGCCGACCTGCTCGACCTGGCCGCCGTTCATCACGACGAGAATGTCGGCGAGCGTCATCGCCTCGAGCTGGTCGTGGGTGACGTAGATCGACGTCGTGTTGAGCCGGCGCTGCAACTTGCGGATCTCGACGCGCATGGCGATGCGCAGCTTGGCATCGAGGTTGGAGAGCGGCTCGTCGAACAAAAACACCTTCGGCTGGCGCACGATGGCGCGGCCCATGGCGACGCGCTGGCGCTGGCCGCCGGAGAGCTGGCGCGGCTTGCGCTCCAGCATCGATGTGAGCTCGAGCACGCGCGCGGCTTGCTCGACGCGGGTCCTGATCTCGGCCTCCGCCATGCCGCGGTTGCGCAGGCCGTAGGCCATGTTGTTGTACACGCTCATATGCGGATAGAGCGCGTAGTTCTGGAACACCATGGCGATGTCGCGATCGGCGGGCTCGATCCCGTTGACGATGCGGCCGCCGATGTCGATCTCGCCGCCGGTGACAGTCTCGAGGCCCGCGACCATGCGCAGCAGCGTGGACTTGCCGCAGCCGCTCGGCCCGACCAGCACGCAGAACTGTCCGTCGCCGACATCGACGTCGACGCCCTTGATGGCTTCGAAGCCGCCGGGATAGGTCTTGCGGACGTTGCGCAGGGTGACGTTAGCCATCAAAAACTCACTTGTTACTTTTCCGTCTCGACCAGTCCACGCACGAACAGCTTCTGCATGACGACGACGACGAGCACCGGCGGCAGCATGGCCAGTACGGCGGTTGCCATCACGATCGGCCATTCGGTCAGCGCGTCGGTGGTGGTGATCATCTTGCGGATGCCGATCTGGATGGTCTGCATATCGTCGCGCGTCGTGATCAAGAGCGGCCAGAGATATTGATTCCAGCCGAGGATGAACAGGATCACGAACAGCGCCGCCATGTTGGTGCGCGACAGCGGCAGCAGCGTATCCCAGAAGAAACGGAAGGGGCCGGCGCCGTCGATGCGGGAGGCTTCCAGCAGTTCGTCCGGCACGGTCATGAAGAACTGGCGGAACAGCAGCGTCGCGGTGGCCGAGGCGATCAATGGCAGCGACAAGCCCGCATAGCTGTCGAGCATGTGCAGGTCGGCGACGATCTTGTAGGTCGGATAGATGCGCACCTCGACCGGCAACATCAGCGTGATGAAGATCAGCCAGAACAGCGCCATCCGGAACGGAAAGCGGAAATACACGATCGCATAGGCCGAGATGATCGAGATCGCGATCTTGCCGACCGCGATCAGGAGCGCCATCACCAGCGAGTTCAGCATCATGTTGCCGACCGGCTCGCGGGTCGAGCCGCTCGTGCCGACGAAGATGTCTGGTAATAAGTCTGGAGGAAATGGCCGCCGGGCAGCAGCGACATCTGGCCGTTGGCGATCACCGCGTTATCCTGCGTCGACGCGACGAAGGCGAGGTAGACCGGGAAGGCGACGATCGCGATCCCGATCCAGAGGATGATGTGGGCGATGTAGCGCCGAAAGCCTTCTTCCTCGACCATATCAGTAGGTCACCTTGCGTTCGACGAAGCGGAACTGGATGCCCGTCAGCACGATCACCATGATCATCAGGATCACCGATTGCGCCGCGGAGCTGCCGAGGTTCCCCCCGAGCAGGCCGTCGGTATAGACCTTGTAGACCAGCGTCTCCGTCGACTTGCCCGGACCGCCGCGGGTCATGGTGTCGATGATGCCGAACGTGTCGAAGAAGGCGTAGACGATGTTGACGACCAGGAGGAAGAAGATGGTCGGCGACAGCAGCGGGAAAATCACGGTCCAGAACCGCCGCATCGGGCGGGCGCCGTCGATCGCGGCGGCCTCGATCACGCTCTTAGGGATGCTCTGCAGGCCGGCGAGGAAGAACAGGAAATTGTAGGAGATCTGCTTCCAGGCGGCGGCGAGGATGATCAGGGTCGCGGCCTGGTTGCCGTCGAGCAGCGGATTCCAGTCGACGCCGAGGGCGCGCAGGTAGCGCGAGAGCACGCCGAGCGAGGGATGCAGCATGAAGATCCAGAGCACGCCGACGACCGGCGGCGCCACCGCATAGGGCCAGATCAGCAGCGTGCGGTAGAGCATCGAGCCGCGCAGCGGCTTGTCCGCCATCACGGCAAGCAGCAGCGCAAACGACAGCGACGACACCGCGATCGCGAACGAAAAGAAGAAGGTGCGCAGGATCGCCTCGAAATAGGCGGGGTCCTTGAATAGGTCGATATAGTTCTCGAACCAGACGAACGTGGTCGACAGGCCGAAGGCGTCCTGCAGCAGGAACGACTGGATCATCGCCTGCAAGGCGGGCCAATAGAAGAATATCAGGACGATCGCGAGCTGCGGCGCAACCAGCGCATAGGGCAACAGCTTCGACTGGAAAATGGCTTGCTTCTGCATGATGCCCCAGCGCGGCAGGCCGGGCGACCGGCCTGCCGCTTGTCGCCTTACTTCACGGCGGTCTTTTCGAACTGCCGCAGCATGGTGTTGCCGCGCTCGACGGCCGCGTCCAGCGCCTGCTTGGCAGTCTTCTTGCCGGCCAGCGCCTGCTCGATTTCTTCCGCCCAGACGTCGCGGAGCTGCACCATGTTGCCGAGGCGCAGGCCGCGCGAATTCTCGGTCGGCTCCTTGTTGGTCAGCTCGAGCAGCGGGGTCTCGAGATAGGGCTGGTCCTTGTAGAAGCCCTCTGCCTTGGCCTTGTCATAGGCCGCCTTGGTGATCGGCAGATAGCCCGACGATTTGTGGATGTAGACCTGCCGATCCGTATCGGAGAGGAACGTCAGGAACTTCGCCACGCCCTTGTACTCGTCGGCCGACTTGCCGCCCATGATCCAGAGCGAGGCGCCGCCAATGATCGAGTTTTGCGGCGCGCCCTTGACGTCCGGATAATAAGGCATCGGCACCGCGGTGAAGGCGAACTTGGCCTGCGCCTTGACGTTGCCGAAGAACGCCGACGAGGTCAGGTAGAGCGGGCATTCGCCCGACGTGAAGCGGCCTTCGCCGGTGTTGGTGCGGCCGGCATAGTCGTAGGTCTTGTCCTTCTGGAGCTCGACCAGGTTTTCGAGGTGCTTGACCTGGAGCGGGCCGTTGAACGACAGCACGGTGTCGAAGCCGTCGAGACCGTTGGCTTTGGTCGACAGGGGCACGTTGTGCCAGGCCGACAGCTGCTCCAGATTGACCCAGGTGACCCAGGAGTTGGAGAAGCCGCAGGTGGCGTGGCCGGCCGCCTTCAGCTTCTTGGCGGCGTCGAACACCTCGGGCCAGGTCTTCGGGATCTCGACATTGGCCTTCTTCAGCGCGTCGAGATTGACCCACATCACCGTCGACGACGAGTTGAAGGGGAAGGACAGCATCTCGCCCTTCGAGGTCGAGTAGTAGCCGGTGATCGCGGGCAGATAGGCCTTGGGATCGAACTTCTCGCCGGTCTCGGCCATCAGCTTGTAGACCGGCTTCACGGCGCCGGTCGCCGCCATCATGGTGGCGGTGCCGACCTCGAACACCTGCATGATGTGCGGCGCGTTGCCGGCGCGGAACGCGGCGATGCCGGCGTTCATCGTATCGGCGTAGTTGCCCTTGTAGGTCGGAATCACCTTGTAGTCGCTCTGGGCACCGTTGAAGTCGCTCGCGAGCTTGACGATGACGTCGTTGTTGGCGCCCGTCATCGCGTGCCACCACTGGATTTCGGTCACGGCCAGCGCCGGCGAGGCGCCGAGACCAACCGTGAGTGCAACAGCCGCCGCCGCACCAAAATGTCGAAGAGCCATCAAGAAAACCTCCCTTGCCCGTCACTAAAGAAGCGCTTGCGCTACCAGCGCCGTATGACGTTCACATGACTGTGTAAGCGGCCGAAACGAAAGCGGCAAGCGCTGGAAAAGGGAAGCCGGAAAATAGGCGAAGGCGATGCGGACAGCCTCCTCCGTTCGCGGTGCACCCGCGTGGATCGCGCCGCAGTGCGGTATTGGGCAGTTGCGGGACGATGGGCCGCGAGTTCGAAAACCTCTCCCGCAAGCGGGAGAGGGTGCGCACCACCTTGACGAGCGACGTTTGGCCTACCTCAGCGCTTGCGCTCAGGGCCGCAGACCGTGCCGTTTTCGACCATCGCGTCGATCTCGGCCTTGGAGTAGCCGAACTCGCCCAGCACCTCGGCTGCGTGCTGGCTGAATTTCGGCGGCAGAAGGCGCAGGCTCGGCTTGCTGCGGTCGAGCCGGATCGGCGAGGCCACGCCCTTGTACCAGTCCTTCTCGATGATATCGCCGCGCGCGATCGTGTGCGGGTTGGTCAGCGCCTGGTCGATCTTCTGCACCGGCCCTGCCGGCAGGCCCGCAGCGAGCAGGCGGTTGCAGAGCGGCTCGGCCTCGTGCTGGCTGAACACCGCGGCGAGCTCGGCGCGCAGCGCCCCGCGGTTGGCGATGCGGTCCTTGTTGCGGGCGAAACGCGGGTCGGTGCCGAGCTCCGGCTTGCCGATCTCCTTACAGAGCTTGCGGAAGGTACCGTCATTGCCGACGCCGATGAAGATGTTGTCGGTTTTGGTCGGGAAGATCGCGTAAGGCACGAGGTTCGGATGCTCGTTGCCGGTGAGCGACGGCGGCTTGCCATGCATGAAATAGTTCGCGGTGTGCGGATGCATGATGGCAAGGCCGGTCTCGTACAGCGTCGTCTCCAGGAATTGGCCTTTGCCCGAGCGCTGCCGCTCCGACAGCGCCATCAGGATGCCGATCGCGGCATAGAGCCCGGTGCCGATGTCGACCAGGGGCACGCCGATCCGCATCGGGCCGCTCTCGGGCGAGCCGGTCGCGGCGATCATGCCGGTCATGGCCTGGATGATGGCGTCGTAGCCGGGATTGCCGCCGCGCGGGCCGTCGGCGCCGAAGCCGCAGATCCGGCAATGCACGAGGCGCGGGAATTTCCTGCTGAGGACGTCGTTGCCGATGCCCCATTTCTCCAGCGTGCCCGGCTTGAAATTCTCGATCAGGACGTCGGCGGTCTCCAGCATCTTCAGCAGCACGACGCGACCGCCCTCCGAGGCGAGGTCGAGGCCGATCGAGCGCTTGTTGCGGTTGATGCCGACGAAATAGGCCGCGTCCTCCTCATGGAAGGGGGGACCCCACTCACGCACCTCGTCGCCGGCGGGCGGCTCGACCTTGATCACGTCGGCGCCATGGTCGGCGAGGATCTGGGTGCAATACGGGCCGCCGAGCACGCGCGTGAGATCGATGACGCGCAGTCCGCTCATGGCACCTGTGGCGGCTTCAGAACTCATGCCTTCGCTTCCCCTGTGTCGACGTTTGATCACAGGCCTAGCGAGGTTTGCAGGGAGCAGCAATGGCTCCCGGCGTAGGGCCGCATGCGGCCGCCGTTGCGGCAATCCCGCGGCGTGGCAAATGCGGATTCTGGCGGAAGCGGCCAGCCCGAGGGGGATCCCGGGCCAGCCAATCCGCCGTTCGATCAGACGACCGTCAGGCGAACGTCGACATTGCCGCGGGTGGCGTTGGAATAGGGGCACACCTGGTGGGCCTTTGCGACCAGCGCCTCGGCCTCGGCGCGGGCAAGGCCCGGCAGCGAGACCGCGAGGTCGATATCGAGGCCGAAGCCGCCTGCGGAGCGCGGGCCGATGCCGACGGTCGAGGTGACGGAGGCGTCATTCGGAACCTTCGGGCCGCCCTGCGAGGCCACGAACTTCATCGCGCCGATGAAGCAGGCGGCATAGCCGGCCGCGAACAGCTGCTCGGGATTGTTGCCGGCGCCGCCGCCACCGCCGAGCTCCTTCGGCGTGGCCAGCTTGACGTCGAGCGCGCCGTCGAGGGTTGCAGCATGGCCGTCGCGGCCGCCGGTGGCCTTGGCGCTGGTCTTGTAGAGCACGTTCACGGACATTGTCGTCTCCCTGGATTTCGATGGGTACAATGTATATTGCAGGCAATTGTATTGTGCGCAATTGAAATTGCAGAGCCTCACATTTAATTGTTCGCAATTGAACGTGCCGCCGCCGAGCGCCACAATGCCGCAAACCCCGGGAGATTCTCCATGCCCCGAAAATCATCGGCAGCGGACGCGCCGCTGCGGCTCGACAACCAGATCTGCTTCGCGATCTATTCGGCCGCGCATGCCTTTAACCGCATCTACAAGCCGCTGCTGGACCGGCTCGGCCTGACCTATCCGCAATATCTGGTGATGCTGGTGTTGTGGGAGCGCGACGACGTGCCGGTCAAGGACATCGGCGAGCGCCTGTTCCTGGATTCGGGCACGCTGACGCCGCTGCTGAAGCGGCTGGAAGCGGCGCATCTCGTCAAGCGCACCCGCTCCAGCGAGGACGAGCGCCAAGTGTTGATCGCCCTGACGCCGCAGGGCCATGGCTTGAAGGACAAAGCCCGCAGCGTGCCACAGTCGATCCTGGCGGCCTCGCACTGCTCGGTGCCGGAACTGGTCGCGATGAAGGACGAGATCGTGGCGTTGCGGGATCGGCTCAATGCGGTGATCGGGGAGTAGGGGGTTCTAGGAAAGCCGCTTCTTCGTGAAGGCCCGGCCAGAGTGAGACTTCAAGTAAGCCTCGAACGCGAGCGCCTTATGCTTATCAGGGAAGGCGCAGTACCAGATCAGCTTCCATGGCCTGAATTTGGCGGTGTGACTGGACTTGCCGGCATTGTGCTCCGGAATCCGCCGCTTCAAATCCTCTGTGGCGCCGACGTATTCCTGCTCAGGAAATTCGATGCTGCGAAGGATGTAGACGTACCACATTGACGGCTATCGCCCGGGTAGTCGTTCGGTGGGGCCTCACCAGTCCGTCTTCGCCCTTCGGGCTACGCCGGACACCACGCTTCGCCCTTCTGGCTCCGACGTGGCTGCGCCACGCGTAGCGCCGACAGAGGGTTGCCCTATATTGGCGGCTTCCACATGGATCGTCGATAGAATTGATCGGAATTGTCACCAGTCCGTCTTCGCCCTTCGGGCTACGCCGGACACCACGCTTCGCCCTTCTGGCTCCGACGTGGCTGCGCCACGCGTAGCGCCGACAGAGGGTTGCCCTATATTGGCGGCTTCCACATGGATCGTCGATAGAATTGATCGGAATTGTCACCAGTCCGTCTTCGCCCTTCGGGCTACGCCGGACACCACGCTTCGCCCTTCTGGCTCCGACGTGGCTGCGCCACGCGGAGCCCGAAGGGCGAAGCGTGGTGGAGCCAGGCGGGATCGAACCGCCGACCTCTTGCATGCCATGCAAGCGCTCTCCCAGCTGAGCTATGGCCCCTTAGTCCTTGACGGGGTGAATCTGGTGGATCACCCCAACCGGCGAGTCCTGGCGACTCGCGCGGTGCACCCTTTTTCACAGATCAGGACTGATCTCAAGTCTCTTCATCACCTCCGACATCACCAATGATGTCGGTCACGTCCTCATCGCCCTCTTCCTCGTCGGCAATGAAGGTCGAATCATCGTCATCGTCGTCATCGAGGGTCTCGTCGACCTCGATATCGTCCTCCGACTCGGGCACCACGGCCTTGACCTTGCCGGTGTTCTCCTCGGCGTCGGCTTCCTCGAGCGAAACCTCTTCGACCTCTGCCGGCTCGGGCGCAGCATCCGCTGTCGCCGCGTGCCGAGCTTCCGCGCCGCGGGGCATGCGCGCCGGCGCCACCGGGGCGATCGGCACAACTTCGCCGGTATAGGGCGAGACCACCGGATTCTTGTTGAGGTCATAGAACTTTTTGCCCGTAGTCGGGCAAATACGTTTGGTTCCGAGTTCGGACTTGGCCACGGCAGGAATCCTGGGAATGTCTGAAAAGCGGTGTTTCACTTGGCTAGTTGGCGGCCCGCTGTCAATAGCGCATTACAGGAGAACGACATGCCCGTGACGGCGCGCGGACCATGTGGTACCTGCGCCGCAGTCCCCTCAGGGCTCATCCAAGGACACAATCTTGACTCATTCCGACCATCCGAGGCCGCTCCAGTCTCGCGCTAGCGGACCCCTGACCGGGAAAGTACGGGTGCCCGGCGACAAGTCGATCTCTCACCGTGCGCTGATCCTGGGCGCGCTGGCGGTCGGCGAGACCAGGATTTCAGGCCTGCTGGAGGGCGAGGACGTCCTCAACACCGCCAAATCCATGCAGGCGCTGGGCGCCAGGGTCGAGCGCACCGGCGATTTCGCCTGGAAGGTGAACGGGGTAGGCGTCGCGGGCTTCGCCGCGCCCAAGGCGGCTCTGGATTTCGGCAATTCCGGCACCGGCTGCCGGCTGGTGATGGGCGCCGTCGCCGGCTGCCCGATCTCGGCGATCTTCGACGGCGACGCCTCGCTGCGCAGCCGCCCGATGCGCCGGATCCTCGATCCGCTGGAAAAGATGGGCGCGAAGGTCATCTCCGGGGGTGAGGGCGGTCGTCTGCCCATGACCCTGCAGGGCGCGCGCGATCCGCTGCCGATCACCTACACGACGCCGGTCGCCTCGGCCCAGATCAAGTCGGCGGTGCTGCTGGCGGGCCTTGCCGCCCCCGGCACCACCACTGTCATCGAGACTGAAGCCAGCCGCGACCACACCGAGCTGATGCTGAAGCATTTCGGCGCCGACATCGCCTCGGCGCCGGAGGGCGTGCATGGCCGCCGGATCACGCTCAAGGGCCAGCCCGAGCTGCACGGCGCCACGGTGGTGGTGCCTGCCGATCCCTCCTCGGCGGCCTTCCCGATGGTCGCGGCGCTGATCGTCGAGGGCTCCGATATCGTCCTGTCCGACGTCATGACCAATCCGCTGCGCACCGGCCTGTTCACCACGCTGCGCGAGATGGGCGCCTCCATCGAGGAAAGCGAGACACGCGGCGATGCCGGCGAGCCGATGGCGAAACTGCGGGTGCGGGCCTCGAAACTGCGCGGGGTCGAGGTGCCGCCCGAGCGTGCGCCCTCGATGATCGACGAATATCTGGTGCTGGCGGTGGCGGCCTCCTTCGCCGAAGGCACCACCATCATGCGCGGCCTGCACGAGCTGCGCGTCAAGGAATCCGATCGGCTGGAGGCCACCGCCGCCATGCTGCGCGTCAACGGCGTGAAGGTCGAGATCTCCGGCGACGATCTGATCGTCGAAGGCCGCGGTCACGTTCCTGGCGGCGGCATGGTCGCCACCCATATGGACCATCGCATCGCGATGTCCGCGCTGGTGATGGGCTGTGCCGCCGACCAGCCCGTGACGGTCGACGACACCGCCTTCATCGCCACCAGCTTTCCGGATTTCATTCCGATGATGCGTTCGCTAGGGGCCGAGTTTTCATGATCATCGCCATCGACGGGCCCGCCGCCTCGGGGAAGGGGACGCTCGGCAAGCGCCTCGCCCATCATTACGGCTATCGTCATCTCGATACCGGCGTAATCTACCGTGCGGTGGCCTACGCCCTGATGCAATCCGGTCATGATCTCCGTGACGAGGCGGCCGCGGTGCAGGCCGCGCTGGAGCTCGATCCCGAAAAGTTCGGCAATCCCGCGCTGAAGACCCAGAAGGCCGGCGAGGGGGCCTCCATCGTCTCGGCGATCCCCAGGGTTCGCGAGGTCCTGGTCAATTTCCAGCGGCAATTCGCCGCCGATCCGCCCGGCGCCGTCCTGGACGGCCGCGACATTGGAACCGTGATCTGCCCGGACGCCGACGTGAAGATCTTCGTCGTCGCCGACCCCCGGGTCCGCGCCCGTCGCCGCACCATGGAGGCCAGGGCGAGGGGCGAGGAGGCCGACGAGGCCGCCGTGCTCGCCGACATCATCCAGCGCGACGAACGCGACAAGAACCGGCCGATCGCACCCTTGAAACCAGCCCCGGATGCTTACTTGCTAGATAACTCCCAACTGGATATAGAAGGCGGCGTCCGGGCCGCCATCGACATTATCGAGGCCGTCCGAGCGGGCCGGTCGCGGGGTTAAGCCGCAGCCGTCATTGGAGGAAGCGCCCGCTCCCGCTCTTTGAGGTCGATACGTCAGGCCCCTCGTTTCGGGACCGGCACGATCCAGGCTCCGGACACAAGATTTCCACGTATCGAACGCGCGGGCCTCAGCCGGCCCGCTTCCGCTGTTTCGGCGTCGAGCCGGGGCAGCGAGCGGTCGCTCGAAGGTTCTGCGGACCTTCCGACACTGCGCGTGCGATATGCCCATGAACCCAACGGCCGGCATGCTTCCGCAATTGGAGAACAAATGGCTTCGACTTCTGCTGATACCTATAGCCCGTCGCGCGACGATTTCGCTGCGATGCTCGACGAGTCCTTTGCAGGCGGCAACCTGCAGGAAAGCTCCGTCATCAAGGGCAAGGTGGTTGCAATTGAAAAGGACATGGCCGTCATCGACGTCGGCCTGAAGACCGAGGGCCGCGTCGCCCTGCGCGAATTTTCCGGCCCCGGCCGTGACAGTGAACTGAAGGTCGGCGACGAGGTGGAAGTGTTCCTCGATCGCATCGAGAACGCCCTCGGCGAAGCCGTGCTGTCGCGCGACAAGGCGCGCCGCGAAGAGAGCTGGGGCAAGCTCGAGAAGGCGTTCCAGAACAACGAGAAGGTCAACGGCGTCATCTTCAACCAGGTCAAGGGCGGCTTCACCGTCGACCTCGACGGTGCCGTGGCCTTCCTGCCGCGCTCGCAGGTCGACATCCGTCCGATCCGCGACGTTGCACCGCTGATGAACAACTCGCAGCCGTTCCAGATCCTCAAGATGGATCGCCGCCGCGGCAACATCGTGGTGTCGCGCCGCACGGTTCTCGAAGAGACCCGCGCCGAGCAGCGCCAGGAGCTGGTGCAGAACCTCGAAGAGGGTCAGGTCATCGACGGCGTGGTCAAGAACATCACCGATTACGGTGCGTTCGTCGATCTCGGCGGCATCGACGGCCTGCTGCACGTCACCGACATCGCGTGGCGCCGCGTCAACCATCCGACCGAGGTGCTCTCGATCGGCCAGACCGTGAAGGTCAAGATCATCAAGATCAACCACGAGACGCACCGCATCTCGTTGGGCATGAAGCAGCTGCTGGACGATCCGTGGCAGGGCATCGAAGCCAAGTACCCGCTGGGTGCCCGCTTCACCGGCCGCGTCACCAACATCACCGACTACGGTGCGTTCGTCGAGCTCGAGCCGGGCATCGAAGGCCTGATCCACGTCTCCGAAATGTCGTGGACCAAGAAGAACATGCACCCCGGCAAGATCGTTTCGACCTCGCAGGAAGTCGAAGTGCAGGTGCTGGAAGTTGATTCCGTCAAGCGCCGCATCTCGCTCGGCCTCAAGCAGACCATGCGCAACCCCTGGGAGGTCTTCGTCGAAGGTCACCCGACCGGTTCGGTGGTCGAGGGCGAGGTCAAGAACAAGACCGAGTTCGGTCTGTTCCTTGGCCTCGAGGGCGACGTCGACGGCATGGTCCATCTCTCCGACCTCGACTGGAAGCTTCCGGGCGAGCAGGTGATCGACAACTACAAGAAGGGCGACATGGTGAAGGCCGTGGTGCTCGATGTGGACGTCGAGAAGGAGCGCATCTCGCTCGGCATCAAGCAGCTCGAAGGCGACCCCTTCGCCGAGCCGGGCGATGTCAAGAAGGGCGCGGTCGTGACCTGCGAAGTGCTCGAAGTGAAGGAAAGCGGTATCGAGGTGAAGATCGCCGGTACCGACTTCTCGACCTTCATCAAGCGCTCCGAGCTTGCCCGTGACCGCAACGACCAGCGCGCCGAACGCTTCGCCGTCGGCGAGAAGGTCGACGCCCGCGTGATCCAGTTCGACAAGAAGGCCCGCAAGGTCCAGGTGTCGATCAAGGCGCTCGAAGTTGCCGAAGAGAAGGAAGCCATCGCGCAATACGGCTCCTCCGATTCGGGTGCGACGCTCGGCGACATCCTGGGCACCGCGCTCAAGAACCGCGACAGCAAGTAAGCGGAACGTTCTTTTCGCTGACATCGAAGCCCCGGCGCGAGCCGGGGCTTTTTCTGTTGGAGCGACATTCTCCGCTGTCGTCCATGACAAGCGCAGCTCCCGTCAACGCGTCGCGTTGGGAGCAGAGCGCAGATCAGGGACCCATACCCACAGGAAGTGGTTTGGCGAAGACTTCGGAATGGGCGTCCCGTGTCACACGTCTCCCTGTGGTTATGGATCCCCGCCTTCGCGGGATGACGGCTGAGTTTGTGGCGACTTGCTCGGCCTCACGAGGCCTTGTTTTCTTCAAATTGCGCCGCAATTGATGTATCCAGATAAGCCGTTGGTCACGCCGTGACGGCACAACGCGTCCAGTCTTTCATTTGGAGATATTCCGATGTCGCTCGATTCGGACATCATCGTCGATCGCCGCCGGATCCGTCGCAAGCTGACGTTCTGGCGCGTCGTGGCCGCGCTGATCGCGATCGCGGCGATCGCAAGCGCCGCGCTGATCGCGACACCCGGCGCGCGGGGTAGCTTCGCATCCGCCGGCTCGATCGCGCGGGTTCACATCGAGGGCCTGATCCGCAGCGATTCCGATCGCACGCAGGCGCTGGAACGGCTGGAGAATTCGCAGGCCGCCGCCGTCATCGTTCACATCAACTCGCCGGGCGGCACCACCGCCGGCTCCGAGCAGCTCTACGATTCGCTGGTCCGGCTGAAGGCGAAGAAGCCGCTCGTCGTGGTGGTCGAGGGCCTGGCTGCCTCCGGCGGCTACATCACGGCTATTGCAAGCGATCACATCATCGCCCAGCAGAGCTCGCTGGTCGGATCGATCGGCGTGCTGTTCCAATATCCCAACGTCAGCGAGCTGCTGAAGACGATCGGCGTCAAGGTCGAGGAGGTGAAGTCGTCGCCGCTGAAGGCCGCGCCGAACGGTTACGAGCCGACCAGCCCCGAAGCGCGGGCCGCCCTCGATGCGCTGGTGAAGGATTCCTACGCCTGGTTCAGGGGATTGGTGAAGGATCGGCGTGGCATGGATGACACGCAGCTCGAGAAAGTGGCCGACGGCCGCGTCTTCACCGGACGCCAGGCGATCGCCCTCAAGCTGATCGACCAGATCGGCGACGAGAAGACGGCGGTGTCCTGGCTCGTCGAGCACAAGAGCGTCAAGAAGGGTCTGCCGGTACGCGACTACAAGCTCCAGCCGCGTTTTGGCGATCTGACGTTCCTCAAGACGGCGGCTGCCGTTACGCTGGAAGCGCTTGGTTTGAGCTCGATTGCGCATCAAATCGGGCAAACCGGCGTGGCGCAGGCGGTCGATCGGTTCGGAATGGACGGAATGCTGGCCCTGTGGCAACCGGCCACCTCGAACTGAGGTGTCTAGGCGAGCTTCCCAAGGTTTTCCCGTCTGACGGGCATCGGGACAGCCCGCTTTTTCGGCATTTGTCACGCATTTTCACGACGCTCAACCTTGATTTAGCGTCTTGACAGATCAAGGTATTTTCACGGAAATGGTCATCCGCACGCTCCCGGGTCCTATCTCTCGATGATCAAATCCGAACTTGTTCAGCGTATCGCCGAGCACAACCCGCATCTGTACCAGCGGGATGTCGAGAACATTGTGAATGCGATTCTCGAGGAGATCGTAGCGGCCCTCGCGCGCGGCGATCGCGTCGAGCTGCGCGGCTTCGGTGCCTTCTCGGTCAAGCATCGCCCCGCACGCGCCGGGCGTAATCCGCGTACCGGCGCCCATGTGCCCGTCGATCAGAAGAGCGTTCCGTTCTTCAAGACCGGCAAGGAAATGCGCGAGCGGCTGAACCGCGACCATCCGGATCCCGGCGCGGCGGACTGAGCCGGCCGGGGTTTGTCTGCGGTCGCGCATGACGCGGCCCCGAGCTTGATTCAAGGCGAGCGAAGCGAGATGCGAAAGTTCCTGACCGCGCTGATCGTCATTCCGCTGGGCCTGATCCTGGTGGCGTTTGCCGTTGCCAACCGGCATTTCGTCACGGTCTCGTTCGATCCCTTCATTGCGGACGATCCGTCATCGTCGATCACCTTGCCGCTGTTCCTGCTGCTGATCCTGGTGGCGGCCATCGGGGTCTTCGCGGGCGGCTGTGCCGTTTGGTTCGGCCAACGGCACTGGCGGCGCTCCGCGCGCCGGCACGAGGCTGAGGCCCGGGCCGCCAGGGGCGAACTGGCCGATCTGCGGGCCCAGGCGGCCGCGGCGAGGCCCGAATCCCAGCGCCTTCCCGCCCCGATCGGGGTGGGGCTCTACGGGCCCATCGGGCGAGACAAGCAGCGCGCGACGTTGTAGAAGCGGCCGCAACGCAAAACCCCTTTTTTCCGGCCGCGAGCCCGCGGTCTCCATTTGCCTTGAGATCATGTCCCTGCTCGTCAAGATCTGCGGCCTGTCCACGCGCGAGACGCTTCAAACGGCGCTCGCCGCGGGTGCGGATATGGTGGGCTTCGTGTTCTTCCCGCCGTCGCCGCGGCACCTGTCCCTTGAGCTCGGCCGCGAGCTCGGCCGCCAGGTCGAGGGGCGCGCGCTCAAGGTGGCGCTCACCGTCGATGCCGATGATGCCACGCTCGACAACATCATGGACGCGCTGTCGCCGGACATTTTCCAGCTCCACGGCAAGGAAAGCGTCGCGCGGCTGCGCGACATCAAGCAGAAGTACGGCCGCCCGGTGATGAAGGCGCTGCCGGTCGAGACGGCGGCCGATCTCGCCGTGTTGCCGGGCTATGCCGCTGTTTCCGACCGCATCCTGTTCGATGCGAGGCCTCCGAAGGACGCGACGCGGCCGGGCGGGCTCGGCGCGCCGTTCGATTGGCACCTGCTGCAAAACCTCGAGCTCGCGCTGCCGTATATGGTTTCAGGCGGCCTGCATGCCGGGAACATCGCCGAGGCCGTGCGCCTGACCGGCGCCGGCGGCGTCGATGTGTCCTCCGGGGTGGAGAGCGCTCCCGGTGTGAAGGATCCGGAGATGATCAAAGCCTTCATCCGCGCCGCGCGCGCCATTCAAGAGCTGAACGTCAAAGAGTTGAGCGTCCGATGAACATCGCCAAGCCAAATTCCTACCGCAGCGGCCCAGACGAGCGCGGCCATTTCGGCATTTTCGGCGGACGCTTCGTCGCCGAAACGCTGATGCCGCTGATCCTCGATCTGGAGAAGGCCTATACCGAGGCCAAGGCCGATCCGGCGTTCCAGGCCGAGATGAACGGCTATCTCAAGAACTATGTCGGCCGGCCCTCGCCGCTCTATTTCGCCGAGCGCCTGACGGAGCATCTCGGCGGCGCCAAGATCTACCTCAAGCGCGAAGAGCTCAACCACACCGGCTCGCACAAGGTGAACAACGTGCTCGGCCAGATCATGCTGGCGCGGCGCATGGGCAAGAAGCGCATCATCGCCGAGACCGGCGCGGGCCAGCATGGCGTCGCCACCGCGACGCTGTGCGCGCGCTTCGGCCTGGAATGCGTGGTCTATATGGGCGCCGTCGACGTCGAGCGGCAGCAGCCCAACGTCATCCGCATGGAGATGCTGGGCGCCAAGGTGATGCCGGTGCAGTCGGGCACGCGCACGCTGAAGGACGCCATGAACGAGGCGCTGCGCGACTGGGTCACCAACGTGCACAACACGTTCTACTGCATCGGCACGGTGGCGGGCCCGCATCCCTATCCGACCTTGGTGCGCGATTTCCAGTCGATCATCGGCAACGAGACCAAGGCGCAGATGCAGGAGGTCGAGGGCCGCCTGCCGGACTCGCTGGTCGCCTGCATCGGCGGCGGCTCCAACGCGATGGGCCTGTTCCATCCGTTCCTCGACGATCCCTCGGTCGAAATTTTCGGCGTCGAGGCCGCCGGTCATGGGCTGACGCAGCTGCATGCCGCGTCGATCGCGGGCGGCCGTCCCGGCGTGCTGCACGGCAACCGCACTTATCTCTTGATGGACGCCGACGGCCAGATCCAGGACGCGCATTCGATCTCGGCTGGCCTCGATTATCCCGGCATCGGGCCCGAGCATTCCTGGCTGCACGAGGTCGGGCGCGTGAATTACCTGTCCGCGACCGACGACGAGGCGCTCGCCGCGTTCCAGCTGCTCTCGAAGCTCGAAGGCATCATCCCCGCGCTCGAACCCGCGCATGCCATCGCCAAGGTGATGGAGCTCGCGCCGAAGCGACCGCAAGACCACCTGATGGTCGTCAACCTCTCCGGCCGCGGCGACAAGGACGTCCCGCAAGTCGGCGACATCCTGAGGGGCAAGAAGTGACCACGCGTATCGACACTCGCTTTGCCGAGCTGAAAAAGCAGGGCCGCGCGGCCTTCGTGACCTTCCTGATGGCCGGCGATCCCGATCCCGCGACCTCGCTCGAGGTCATCAAGGCGTTGCCGAAATCAGGCGCCGACGTGATCGAGATCGGCATGCCCTTCACCGATCCGATGGCCGACGGTCCGTCGATCCAGGCCGCAGGCCTGCGTGCGCTGAAGGCCGGCATGACGCTGAAGAAGACGCTGGAGCTGGTGCGCGGCTTCCGCAAGGACGACAATGCGACGCCGATCGTGCTGATGGGCTATTACAACCCGATCTACATTTACGGCGTCGACAAATTTCTCGTCGATGCCAAGGCCGCCGGCGTCGACGGCCTCATCATCGTCGATCTGCCGCCGGAGGAAGACGAGGAACTCTGCCTGCCCGCGATGAAGGCGGGTCTCAACTTCATCCGCCTGGCGACGCCGACCACCGACGACAAGCGCCTGCCGGCGGTGCTCGCCAACACGTCCGGCTTCGTCTACTACGTCTCCATCACCGGCATCACCGGTGCTGCGGCCGCGGACTCTTCGGCAGTCAGCGAGGCCGTTGCCCGCATCAAGCGGCACACCAAGCTGCCGGTCTGCGTCGGCTTCGGCATCCGCACGCCCGAGACCGCGCGTGCCATTGCTTCCCATGCCAACGGCGCCGTGGTCGGCACCGCGCTGGTCGATGCGCTCAAGAACAGCCTCGATGCCGAGGGACGGGCGACCGCCAAAACCGTTAACGCCGTCGCCGAGTTGACGGCGGCCCTGGCCCAGGGCGTCAAGGGCGCGCAACAGGCGGCGGAATAGGCCATAATTCCGCTTTAGCCCTTTAGTTTGAGCATGATCTTGTCGGAAAACCGCTTCACACTTTTCCGGATCGTGCTCTAACGCGGGCGACACGGCGGCTTGCCGGGCGGAGGTCCGGCCGCCATATATCCTTTCAGGCGGCCCTCCGCGGGGTCGCACATCGGAGCAAACCATGAACTGGCTTACCAATGTGGTCCGGCCGAAGATCCGCAACATGCTGCGGCGGGAGACGCCGGAGAATCTGTGGATCAAGTGCCCGGATTCCGGACAGCTCGTGTTCTACAAGGACGTCGAGGCCAACCAGTTCGTCATCCCCGGCTCGAACTACCACATGCGCATGGGCGCGGTGGCGCGCTTGAAGTCGATCTTCGACAACGAGACCTGGTTCGACGTCGCGTTGCCCGAGGTGACGCCCGACCCGCTCAAGTTCCGCGACGAGAAGAAATATGTCGACCGCATCAAGGATGCGCGGGCCCGGACCAATCTCAACGACGCGATCAAGGTCGGCTACGGCAAGCTCGAAGGCTCGGCCGTCGTCGTCGCCGTGCAGGATTTCGACTTCATGGGCGGCTCGCTCGGCATGGCAGCCGGCGAGGCCATCGTGCGCGGGATGGAGCTTGCGGTCGAGAAGAACTCGCCCTTCATCGTGTTCGCCGCATCCGGCGGTGCGCGCATGCAGGAGGGCATCCTGTCGCTGATGCAGATGCCGCGTACGACTGTCGCGGTGCAGATGCTGCGTGAGGCCAAGCTGCCCTACATCGTCGTGCTGACCAATCCGACCACCGGCGGCGTCACCGCGTCCTACGCGATGCTGGGCGACGTGCAGATCGCCGAGCCCGGCGCGCTGATCGGCTTTGCCGGCGCGCGCGTGATCGAGCAGACCATTCGTGAAAAGCTGCCCGAGGGCTTCCAACGCGCTGAATACCTCAAGGAGCACGGCATGGTCGACATGGTCGTGCATCGCCATGAGCTGCGCCCGACCCTGGCGCGGCTCTGCCGCCTGCTGACCAAGGCGCCGGCGCAGGATGGCGCATCGAAGCCAGCGCAGGCCGCTACCGGCCCGGCACAGATCGTATCGGCCGCTGAGCCGGCGCCGGCTGCGCCCCACGCGTGAACGCGTCTCCGGACAGCACGAAGACGCCGCTCGGCGAGTTGATCGGGCGGCTGTCGGTCCTGCATCAGAAACGCATTGATCTGGGCCTTGAGCGGATGCACCGGCTGCTCGAACGGCTCGGGCATCCCGAACGCAAGCTTGCGCCGGTGATCCACATCGCCGGCACCAATGGCAAGGGCTCGACGCTGGCCTATCTGCGCGCGACGCTGGAGGCCGCGGGCTTGCGCGTCCACGCCTATACCTCGCCCTATCTCGTCCGCATCAACGAGTGTTTTCGGCTCGGCCGCCTCGGTGGCGGCGTTCTGGTCGGCGACGACGAGTTGCGCGCGGCGCTGGAAGAGGTCGAACGCGTCAATGCCGGCGAAGCCGCGACCTTGTTCGAGCTGAAGACGGCAGCCGCCTTTCGTTTGTTCGCGCAGAACCCGGCCGACGTGGTGCTGCTCGAAGTCGGCCTTGGCGGCCGGCTCGACTCGACCAACGTCATCGACGCTCCGGCCGCCTGCGTGATCACGCCCGTCAGCATGGATCACATGGACTTTCTCGGCGATACGTTGACCTCGATCGCCGGCGAGAAGGCGGCGATCATCAAGCGCGGCGTGCCGGTGATCTCTGCGGAGCAGGCGCCGGACGCGATGGCCGTGATCGAGGCGCAAGCCAAGCGCATGCGTGCGCCGCTGTTTGCCGCCAGCGAGAGCTGGCACGTCAATGTTGAGCGCGGCCGTCTGGTCTATTCCGACGACCGCGGCCTGATGGATCTCCCGGCGCCGCGTCTGTTCGGCCGCCACCAATTCGCCAATGCCGGCCTCGCCATCGCGACGCTGCGGGCGATCCCTGATCTTAAGGTGAGCCACGCCGCGTTCGAGGCCGGCATTGTCGGCGCCGAATGGCCGGCGCGGATGCAGCGCATCACCTCGGGCGAGCTGCTGTCCTGGGGTCCGCAGGGCTCGGAAATCTGGCTCGACGGCGGCCACAACGCCGAAGGCGGCCGTGTCGCGGCCGCCGCGCTCGGCGATCTCGAAGAGCGGGTGTCGCGGCCGCTAGTCGTGATCGTCGGCATGATGGCGAACAAGGACGCGCAAGGGTTTTTAACCAATTTCGCCGGCCTCACCCGTCACATCATCGCGGTGCCGATCCCCGACACCGAGAACGCGATGCCGGTGGACCGCCTCGCGGATGCCGCGCGCAGCCTGGGCATGCGCGTCGAGATCGCGCCCGGAATCGAGGCGGCGCTGCGTGCATTGGCGAAGCTCGCCTACGAGGTGCCGCCGCGTATCCTGATCACCGGCTCGCTATATCTGGCCGGCCATGTGCTCGCCATCAACGGCACGCCGCCTGCATAGGTGTCGTGTCCCGGGCGCGCGAAGCGCGAGCCGGGACCTAGAATGCCGCGACATGGGCCCCGGCTCTGCAGCGCATCGCGGAAGACGCGCTGCGCTGCGTCCGGGGCACGAGAGCAGGGATAACAAAAATGCGTTTTGCCGCCATCGCCGACGTTCACGGAAACTCCCTCGCGCTGGAGGCCGTGCTCGCCGACATCCGCGCGCTTGACATCACCGCCATCGTCAATCTCGGCGACATGCTGAGCGGCCCGCTCGATGCGCGCCGCACCATCGAGATCCTGATGAATCTCGATGCCGTGCATGTGCTCGGCAACCACGACCGCTATCTGCTCGATCGTCCGCCGGAGAAGATGGGCTCGTGGGATCGTCCCGCCTTTGAAGCGCTCGACGCCGCGCAGCTCGACTGGCTGCGCGCGCAGCCGACGACGCATGTGTTCCGCGACCAGGTGTTTCTCTGTCACGCGACCCCCGGCAATGACGAGGTGTACTGGCTCGACATTGTGCATCCCGATGGCGCAGTGGCGCTGTCGCCGCTGGACCGGATCGAGCCATTCGCGCTGGGACTCACGCAATCGCTGATCCTCTGCGCCCACACCCATCTCGCCCGCGCCGTGCGCCTGCGCGACGGCCGGCTGATCGTCAATCCCGGCAGCGTCGGCTGTCCCGGCTTTCGCGACAAGCATCCGTATCCACATGTCGTCGAAGCCGGCACGCCGCACGCGCGTTATGCCATCCTCGAGCTGGTGGATGGTGCCTGGCAGGTGACGTTCCGCCATGTCGCGTATGATCACGAGACGATGGCGGCGCTGGCGCGCCGCAATGGGCAGCCAGAACTCGCCAATGCGCTCGCGACGGGGTGGATCGGCTAGCTCCTCGTGTCCCGCACACGAGACCAATTCACTTCAGCAGCTTCATCGGATCCGCCGCTTTCTGCTTCAGCTGCTCGAATGTGCATTGTCGCGGCGCCTTGTCGGGACGCCAGCGCAGAATCGAGGTGCCGTGGCGGAAGCGCTCGCCGCTGAAATGGTCGTAGCAGATTTCGATCACGAGCTTCGGCTTCAGCGGACACCATTTCGCCGAGCGCTCGGTCGACCAGCGGCTCGGCCCGCCCGGCGCATTGCCGGTGAAGCCAGGCTCGCCGATCAGCGCCTCCAGCCGGTCGGTCAGATCAGGCTTTGCCTCCGCCTTGATCGCCGAGGTGAAGCCGACATGGTGCAGCAGGCCCTTAGCGTCGTACAGCCCGAGCAGCAGCGATCCCACCACCTTGCGGCCCGCGATGTTGTTGGTGGCATAGCGGAAGCCGCCGACCACGCAATCGGCGCTGCGGAATTTCTTGATCTTCTGCATGCCGTCACGATTTCCGGCCTGGTAGGACAGGTCGATGCGCTTGGCGATGACGCCGTCCGAGCCACCGCCGGATTGCGCCAGCCATTTCTTGGCCGTGGCGTAACTCGTCGTCGCCGGCGAAAGACGGAAGGGGCTGCCCTTGAGATTGGCTTTCGCAAAGGCCTCCAGCGCCGGCCGGCGCTTGTTCAGCGTCTTCTCCGACAAGCCTTTCTCCCGAGCCGTCGCAAGCAGATCGAACGCGAGGTACAGGGCCGGCGTTTCCTGCGAGAGTTTTTTCACGCGGCTTGCCGCGGGATGAATCCGTTGCAGCAGCGCGTCGAAGGAAAAGCCCTTGCCGTGCGGCACGACGAGCTCACCGTCGAGCGTGAAACGATCCGCTTTCAGCTGCAGCGCAGCGGAAACGACTTCCGGAAAATAGCGCGCGAGGTCCTCGCCGGATTTCGAGCGCAGATCGACATCACCGCCGTTGCGCGAGAGCAGGCAGCGAAAGCCATCCCATTTCGGCTCGTACTGCCACTCCTTGCCGCGCGGGATTTCGTCGACCGACCGCGCCTCCATCGCGACAAGAGAGGTCGATCGTCGGGCGCGCTTTGCGGGAGGAGCAGGCAAGGGCGGGACTCGTCATACGCTGAACACGTCCCATCAACGCAGAACGGCCGGCATTTCGCCGGCCGTTGTCGAAAATATTCTTAATCGCAGGTGGATCAGACCGCCGAGGTGATCCACTGCTGCAGCTTCGCCTTCGGCGCTGCGCCGACCTGGCGGGAGGCCATCTCGCCGCCCTTGAAGATCATCAGCGTGGGAATCGACATCACGCCGTACTTCGAGGCGGTCTTCGGGCTCTCGTCGACGTTGAGCTTGACGATCTTGACCTTGTCGCCCATCGCGCCGGCGATCTCGTCGAGGGCGGGCGCGATCATGCGGCACGGGCCGCACCACTCGGCCCAGAAATCGACGACGACAGGGCCGTTCGCCTTGAGCACTTCGGCTTCGAAATCAGTGTCGGAAACCTTGCCAACGGCCATGGGAATACCTCGTTCGGTTGAAAGAGAATCGGCGCGACCTGGAATCGCGCCGGGGATCATGGCGTCAACCTATGAACGGCCTCTTGCCGGGTCAAGGACGCTCACGCCGAGATGAAGGGATGCCAGCGCCGCGTCCAGCGCGGGGGCAGAAATCTCCATATATTCAAGGGCCTCGGTCCAAAGCAGGACGGCCCGGATCGGGGTCTGGGGATAAAGCCGCGAGAGCACCGCCCGGTACAGCGCCAGCTGCCGGACATAGGCCGCGGGCGCCTCGCTGGCGCTCCTGGGCGCGGCCTGGTTGGTCTTGAAATCGACGATCAAGACCTCATCCGGGCCAACGACCAGCCGGTCGATCTGCCCTGACACCAGGGCCGGCGGGCGGCCCGGCCGCTCCAGCCTGCCGGCGATGGCGACCTCCGCCCGGCTGCCAAGGGCAAAGACCGGCGCAAAGCGCGGCTCGGTGATCAAGGCGAGCACCTTGTCGGTCAGCGCGGCGCGGTCGGCCTCGGTCCAGTCCGAGGCATTGCGCGCCATGAAGCCGAGTGCCGCCTCGCGCCGGCGCTCGGTGGCGATATCAGGCAGCGATTGCAGGAGACGGTGCACCAGCGTGCCGCGTTGCAGCGCCAGCGCGCGGGACTGCACCGATTCGCCGGAGCGTACGCTGCGGCCGTCCTCGGCCGGCTGACCGGACGGGCGGACCAGGTCATCGTCGACGGTCTCGCGGGGTGCCGGCGTCCGCAGCCAGTCGGGCAGCGCGATCGTCTGCTGCACGGACGCCGCCGGCATGCCCAAGGCCGCGACATCCTCCGGGCGGGCGAAACGGGTGACCTTGCCGAGCGGCGTCTCGATCACCTGCTTGTCCAGGCCCGCGCCCGCGAGCCCGGTGTCGACCAGGTCATACCAGCTCAGCTTGCGGACCGTTTTCATGTTGCCGGGCATGCAGCCGCCGACGATCAGGCGGTCGGCCGCGCGCGTCATCGCGACGTAGAGCAGGCGGCGATATTCGTCCTCGGTCTCCTCGATCATCGCCTTGCGCGCCTCGGCGACCGGCTTGGGATCATCAGCCTTGCGTCCGGCCCAGACCACCACCTCGCCGCCATTGCCGCGGGGCACCTGAATCAGGCGCAGACGCTGGGAGTCCGCGGGCGACGACGTGGTGTCCACCATGAACACGACGGAGGCTTCGAGGCCCTTGGCGCCGTGCACCGTCATCACCCGCACCTCGTCGCGCGAGATCTCCATGTCGCGCTTCACCTCGGTGTCAGCCGAGCGCAGCCAAGCCATGAAGCCTTGCAGTGAGGCCGGCGCCTTGCGCTCGTAGTTCAGCGCCAGCTCCAGGAATTCGTCGAGCGCGTCGTTGGCCTCGTGACCGAGCCGGCGCAGGATGCGAGCGCGGCCGCCGTCACCCCCGAGCAGCCAGGCGTAGAACGCGAACGGCGTCTCATCGCGCGCGCGCATCTCGCAGGCTTCGAGGCGGCGCAACACGGTCGCGAACTTCTCATTTTCGGCCGCGTGATCGCCGAGCGCGCGGCGCAGCGATCCCTTGCGGCCATGGGCCAGCTGGAACAAATCGTCGTCGTCGAGCCCGAACAGCGGGCTCTTCAGGGCCACCGCCAGCGCGAGATCATCCTGCGGCAGCAGCAGCGCATCGGCCAAGTTCATCAGGTCGATGATGCCAATATGTTCGGTGAGCTTGAGCCGGTCGGCGCCGGCGACCGGGACGCCGGCATGCTTCAGCGCCTGGATCACGGCGTCGAACGCGTTGCCGCGCCGGCGCACCAGGATCAGCATGTCGCCGTAACGCAAGGGCCGGCGCTCGCCTTCGTGTCCCGTCAGCGTGCCGCTTTCGACCAGCCGCTTGATCTCGGCCTGGATGCGGCGCGCGAGCTTGACCTCGGGGCTGGTGACTGCGACGCCGTCGAACGGGGCGCGCCAGCCCTCGATGTCCTGGCGGTCGTCGGCTTCGGCGAGGTCCCACAGCTCGATCACGCTGGGACCGGCATCGGCGAGCGCGTGATGCAGGGGATGGCCGATCTCGACCGAATGGATGCTCTTGTAGATCGTGGGCTCGCGGAAGACATGGTCGACCGAGTGCAGGATGGTGGCGCCCGAGCGGAACGAATAGGTGAAGGCGACGGGATCGAATTTAAGACCGGCGGCGGTGAACTTGCGGTGCAGCTCGCGCCTGCGCGCGTCGAATTCGTGCGGTGCCGCGCCCTGGAACGAGAAAATCGACTGCTTCTCGTCGCCGACCGCGAAGATGGTGCGGTTCAGCCCCTCGCGCGCGCCTTCGCCGGCGGTGAACTCCGAGATGATGTGCGCGACGATGTCCCATTGCCGCGGGCTGGTGTCCTGGGCTTCGTCGATCAGGACGTGGTCGACGCCGCGGTCGAGCTTGTAGTGCACCCAGCCCGAAGCGACGCGGTCGAGCATCGCCAGCGTCTTGTCGATGAGATCGTCGTAGTCGAGCAGCCCACGCTCCTGCTTCTCGCGGCGGTAATTCGCGGCAGCGGCGGTTGCGATATACAACAGGGCCGCGGTGCGGTCGCGCATGGTCACCGCGCGGCGCTTCTCGACCAATCCGCCGACGCGCTGCGCCTCGTTCTCGAACAGGCGGGCGACGGACGGATTGTGATCGCAAAACTTCTTGGTCAGCACCGCCTTGCGCGGCAGCTTGTCATCCGTGAGGAAGACGCAGAGATAGGCATCGACCTGCGCGCTGCCGGAAAACACCTTGGCCTCGCGCAGCCGGCCGGCTTGGTCGTTGTCGGACTTGCTGCCGTCCTCCAGCGCAAGCGCGATGTCGTCCCAGCGCGAGCGCGGCAAATAGGGCCCATCGAGAATCTCTGTCTCGACATCCTCGATGCGGTCGCTCGCACCAACGCCCAACACAGCCGCCATCTGCGCAGCGGCCGCTTCCGCGTTGCCGGCCTCGTCGGTCCAGGCCATGAAATGATCGCGGCTGAGACAGGCCTCGCGCACGACTTCCTTGAAGGTGACGTCCGCGGCGCTCGCCATCGCGGTCAACAGGGCGCGTCCGGTGACGCTGTCAGGATCGCGCGCGGCCTCCAGCAGGACCTTCAGATTGGCGCGCTCCATCATGTCAGTCTGGTCGCGCTCGTCGATCACGGCGAAGCGCGCGGGAACGTTGGCCTCGAACGGAAATTGCTGCAGCAGGCGCGTGCACAGCGCGTGGATGGTCTGCACCTTCAAGCCGCCCGGCGTCTCCAGCGCGCAGGCGAACAGTTTTCGCGCGTCGCGGCGCAGCTTTGCATTGGGATGCGGGATGCCGACGGCGCGGATCGCCGCGTCGAGCGCGATGTCATCCAGGGTCACCCAATGCCCGAGCGTGGTGAACACGCGCTCGGCCATGTTGGCGGCGGCGGCCTTGGTGAAGGTGATGCAGAGGATCTTTTCCGGCGGCACGCCTGAGAGCAGCAGACGGATCACGCGCTGCACCAGCACATGCGTCTTGCCCGAGCCGGCATTGGCCGACACGAAAGCCGAGGCGGCCGGATCCGAGGCGCGCGCCTGCCGCGCGCGCACTTCATCCGGGATGGGGCGGGGCGCCTTCACCATTCCTCGATCCCCAATCCGCCGGCCGCTGACCATTCCTTGATCCGGGCGAGATCGTCATAGGTGCCGTAGCGGTTCGCCCACATCGGCAGGTTCAGCGATGTGTAGGGCTGGTTCTCGTCCTCGAAAGCACGGACCAGCGCCTCCAGCTTTGCGCGCGCTTCCGCGGCGGCCGTATCCGGCGGCTGCGGTTCGTCGCCCTGCTTGTATTTGAGCTCGAGGATGCGCTCCTCGCCCGGCGGGTTGTTGCCACTGAGGCGGACATAGACGAGCTGGCCCACCGACGAGCCCGCGTCAATCTCGGGAAAACCGCCTTCGCGCAGGATCGCCGCCTCCAGCGTCAGCTGCGGCGACAGGCCCATGCGGACCTGCTTGCCGGTCGGCGGCTGTCCGGTCTTGTAGTCGAGGATGGCGTAGCCGCCGCCCTGGCGCCGCTCGATGCGATCGGCGCGCGCGGACAGATAGAAGGTGCGCGCATTGTCGAGCCGGATCGAGATCTCGCCGCGAGTCTCGGCCAGGATCGCGTCGATCGCATCCCGCCGCGCCGTCTCCCATTCGCCGAACCAACGTGCGATGCGCTGGAACCGCGGCCACCACAACGCCCGCGCCTCGGGCCGTTCCATCAACGGTGCGAAATGCTTCTCGCCGATCGCCCGCAGCACGCGGGCGGGATCATCAGGCAGGCGCGTCGCGTAGTGTTCCGTGAACTCGCCGATGGCCTCATGGATCGCCGAGCCGCGGTCGGCCGCCGAGAGCGGCATGTCGACCGGATCGAGCGCATCCAGCCGCAGAATGTGCTTTGCGTAGATCGTGTAGGGATCGCGCAGCCAGTCCTCGATCGCGGTCACCGACATCTTGAGCGGCCGCGTCGCGCGCGGCGGGCGGGGCTCGGGCTGCTTGATCGGCTTGACCTCGGCAGGCTGGTCCAGTGCGCCCGCGAACTGCACGTATTTTTCGCCGGCCTGGATCGCCGTGGTCCAGAGATCATCTCCCGCGACCGCCTCCAGCCGGTGCAGGAAACGCGAAGCCACCGCCGGCGCGCCGCCGGCCTTGGCGGAATGGGTGAGGATCACCTCGTCGCCGCCGAGCAGTTGCGCGAAGTCGTGCGCGGAGAGGCCGATGCGGCGCTCCGGCAGGTCGAGCCCAAGCTCATGCCGCATCGGTCGGCTCAGCCAGGGATCGATGCGCGGCGCCGGCGGCCAGACGCCTTCGATCAGGCCGCCGATGATGATGCGGTCGGCCTGCATCAGGCGTGATTCCAGCGGGCCGTAGATCTGCAGCCGTGCGCCCGGTCTGTCCGGCCGCCGCACCGCGCGGTCGCTGAACGCGGTCTGGAATACGTCCGGATAGTCCGCTAGCTGCACCATCAATCCGCTGGTCGTGCCGCCGCGCAGGAGATCGTCGAACGCGCTGGCGAGCGCGAGGCCCTCGCGGTCCTCGAAGGCGAGCGGGATGCCCTGCTCGTCGCGCGCCAGCTCGATCATGATCTCGCGATGCCGGTGCGCGAGCTCGACGAAGTCGTATGGCTTCGATGACGCCATGCTCTCGATCGGCGCCAACGCTTTTTGCAGGGCATCGATCAGGCCCTGGATGCGATCGAGATCCTCGGCCTTGAGCCGTGCGCGCGGCTCGGCGCGGTGCAGCGCGGAGGCCTCGCTCCGCCACAACTTTGCGAGCTCCTCGCGGAAGCGATTGAATTCGCGCAGAAGGCCGGCCGTGCCGGCGGGCGGCCGCGTGCCGCGCAAGACCGCCAGCTCGAGGCCTTCGATCGCCGCCTTCCACGTGCCGGGCGCGCGGCCGAGCCGGCAGAGCGGATGCTTCAGCAGCGCCAGCAGCGTCGGCGGCTCCAATCCCTTCGTCGCCGCCTCTGCCGCAAGGCGTGCGAAGATTCCGGCGGAGGTTTCCATCAGGACGTCGCCGCCGGAATCGTCGAAACTCAGGCCCCATCGGCTGAGCGCGGCCATCACCCGTCGCGCCAGCGCGCGGTCGGGCGTCACCAGCGCCGCCGTCTTGTCGAGATGCCGCGCTTCGCGCATCGCAATCGCGATGGCGAGAGCTTCCATTTCGGAATTGGGAGCTTCGACGACCGCGAGCCTCGTCATGCCGCCGGCGATCTTTGCGGTGACATCCGGCTGTTTCAGCCGATCGTGCCAGACTTCCGTCTTGGCGGATGGCCGCATCGATTCGGAGGCGAGCAGGTCGCGGCCGCCTTCGGCCGGCGGCTGAAGGATCTCGACGTCGCTGCGCTTGATGCCGAAGCGCTGCAGCAGCGCATTCATGGCATATTGCGGATGGTTCGAAGCGGGGTGCTCCGCAAATTTGCCAAGCGCATCGCGCACGCCGCCGATCGTTCGCCAGGAATCCTCGTCGAGATCGGTGTCGAGGCCGGGCAGCACCACGGCGCCATGCGGCAGCGAGGCAACCGCGTGCAGGAATTTCGCGGTGGCCGGCATCGAGCCGGTCGAGCCCGCCGCGATGACAGGCCCGTTCGGATGCGCTGTCAGCCGTTTGGCTTCCGCCGCGATCAGGAGATCGCGCCGCGCCGCCGGCTCGATCCGGTTGATTTCAGCGAGATGACCGGGCCAGGCGATGCGTGCGATGCGCAGGAACTCGAGCGAGTGCTGCCAGTAGCGGTCGAGGTTATCAGGCACGAGGCCGTCGAGCGCGTTCCAGTCGACGCCGCGCGTGACCATGTCGTCGATCAGGCGCGCGAGGTCGCCGGCGAGCGCCAGCGTCGAGGCGGGCCCGCCAACCACCAGCGGCGCCAGCACCGGGCCCTTGGCCCAGGCGGCGACGAGCTGCGCCAATGTCAGTCGCCGTTCGAGCTCGCCGAGCCGCGGCGGAATGTCGAGCGGCGTCGCGCCGGAGAACTGCTCGCCTTCACCGGCAAACGCGAGCTCGTCCTCGTCGATGTCGCCGAGCGCGACGATGCGCGGCAGCACCACCGCGTCGGCCTTCATCTCGTCGAGGAAGATCTCGCGGACCACGCGCATGGCGCGCCGGGTCGGCAGGTACAGCGTGGCATCGGCAAGCCGCGCCGGTTCCTTGCGCGCCTCGAACCCCTCGACCAGGCGACCCTCGAGCAGGGCCGCGACGACCGTGCGCAGGAACGGAACTGAGATGGGAACGCTGAAGACGCGCATGGGCTGCCTGATTCGGAAGATCAGGCAATATAGGGAGGTGGGATCAAATGGTCATGGGTGGAGAGGAGATAGTCCCCGCTGTTCGCGAGACGAGCACAGATCTCGTAGCGTGGGCAAAGCGAAGCGTGCCCACGTTTTTGGCGATCGAGAGAGATGGTGGGCACGGCGCAAGGGCGCCTTTGCCCACCCTACGGCACCATTTGTGGCTCTAGGCCACGCTCTCCAGAAACGCCTCTTCCGCGGCATGCACGGCATCGGGCGTGCCGACATGCATCCAGACGCCGTCGAGGCGGAGGCCGAACAGCCGCTCTTGCTCGTTGGCGCGGTCGAACATCTTGGTCAGCGAGAACTCGCCCTTCGGCGCGCCTTCGAAGATCGATGGCGACAGGATCGCCGCGCCAGCATAGACGAACGGAACGATCTCTTTTTCCTTGCGCTTGCGCAGGGCGCCGTCGGGCAGCATGCCGTAATCGCCGCGGCCGCTATAGCCGATGCTGGTCGCGGTCGGCGCCATCAGCAGCAGGATGTCCATGCGCGCGGGATCGAAGTTTTCGGCGAGCCGCGTTAGGTTCGAGCGCACGCCGTCGATCCAGAGCGTGTCGGAATTGACGTGGAAGAAAGGGGCATCGCCCAACAGCGGCAGCGCCTTGACCACCCCGCCGCCGGTGCCGAGCACCTGGTCGCGCTCGTCCGAGATGGTCACGCGCGGATGCTGGCGCGATGCGACGTGATCGATGATCTGGTCCGGCAGATAATGCACGTTGACCACGGCCTCGGTCACGCCGGCCTGGCCGAGCTTGTCGAGCACGTGGTCGAGCAGCGGCTGGCCGGCCACCGGCACCATCGGCTTCGGCATCTTGTCCGTCAACGGACGCATGCGCAGGCCGAATCCCGCGGCGAGCACCATGGCTTTGGTCGGTTTGACGGACATCCTTCGCTTTCTCAGACCTTTCGCGTTCGCAGCAATCCTAACACGAGGTTCGATCGGCCGCATCGCATCTCGACCGCCTTAGCCACCGGTCGTGACGGTTGTACGACGGGTGTTGCCGTCATGCCCCGACGGCTGTGGAACGGACCTTTTTCTTCTTCTCACCCACTTTGAGGAAATTGACGCCGATCTGGTCGCCATTGAGCCAGGCAAGCTCGCAGCGCCGGTAGGCCAGGCCGGTCGACGATAGCAGCAGAAAGAACTCTTTCAGATGCAGACCCTCGACCGAGCCGTCGATGGTCAGCTTGGCGCCGGTGTCGGAGACGTCCTCCATGGTGCAATCGCGCCGCCAAGTCCCGTCGATCCCCATCATCTGGGCCGGAATCCCGCGCTCGAAAATCACCCGGCTATTTCCGCGCTGATCCGCTTTCGCCGCCATCTGCCTTGCTCCAGCCCGTAGTTTCCGGCTCCCTCGGCGCCAGAATAGCGACATCTTGGCTAACGGCCGGTAAATCGGGCCACGAATTAGACCTGTGGCGGACTTTGGGGCGGCGGGACGTTGGCGAGATACCAGTCGCGCAAGGCGCCCAGCGCGGGATGGGCCAGCGAGCGCTGGAGATAGGTCCAGATCCGCGGCTGGTGGCGCAAATAATGCGGCTTGCCGTCGCGGCGGTTGAGGCGGGCGAAGGTGCCGAGCAGGCGCGTGTTGCGCTGCGCCGACATGATAGCGTAGAGCTCGGCGAAGCCGGCCGCATCAAAACCGGAATCGGCTGCACGGCGCGCCTTGATGTAACGCGACAGCAGCGTCAGCTCGATGTTTTCGGGGACGTCGATGCGGGCGTCCTGGAGCAGCGACACCACGTCGTAGGATTGCGGCCCGAGCACGGCATCCTGGAAATCGATCACGCCGACGCGCTCGATGCCGGTGCGATTCCCGAGCCAGATCAGATTGGGCGAATGATAATCGCGGATGATCCAGGTCCGCGGTGCCGCCAGTGGCTTCTTCAAGAGCTCGCGCCACATCGCGAAGAACTCCGCGCGCGCCGCCTCGCTCAGCGCTGCGTTCCGGTCGGGCAGATACCATTCCGGCATCAACCCGATCTCGATCAGCATCGCCTCGATGTCGAACACGGGAATGGCATAGGTCTGCCCGTCGAGCGGCAGCGTCTCCGGCAGCGTTCTGCCGTGCAGCGCCGCCAGCACGTCGGCCGCGACCTCGTAGCGCTCGACGATCGGGCGCGGCGGATCGCCTTCGATCACGCCTTCGCTGCCGAAATCCTCCGAGATCAGGAAGCCATGATCGAGGTCGAAATGGTGGATCGCGGGCGCCGAGAGCCCCTGCGCACGCAGGCCTTCGTCGACGGCGACGAAGGGCGTGACGTTCTCGGCGAGATGCACGGCGGCGCTGTAGGATTTTCCGTTGTAGAGCGCAGCGCCATCGGGGCGCTGCGGGGAGTTCATGAGGATGACGCTCTCGTCGTCGCGCAGCAGCCGCGCGTAGGAGCGGGTCGAGGCATCGCCGGCCATGCGCCTGCGCGTCGCATCCATGTAGCCGGACGTGTCGAGGAATTCGCGCAACGCCTTCAGCCGCGCGACGACGGCCGCACCTTTGCCGGAGCCGGTGATGTCGGCGGCGCGTGCGTTCGATCCCAGCGCCGGCCGGTGCGTCAGCGCGATGTCGATGCGGTCCTGCGGCATCGCCGACGGCGCGCGCTCCGGCCATTCGATCAGGACCAGCGTGGCATCGGGCAGTGGCGACAGCCCGATCTCCTCGAGCTCGCTCTCGTCCTCGACCCGGTAGAGATCGGCATGCAGCACCGGGAAGGGCGGCAGCTCGTAGCCCTGCACCAGCGTGAAGGTCGGGCTCGGCACCTCCAGCTCCTCGTCGCCGGCGAGGTAGCGGATCAGGCTGCGCGCCGCCGCAGTCTTGCCGGCGCCGAGATCGCCGGTGAGCGTGATGACGTCGCCGGGGCCGACCAGCAGCGCAAGGTCGGCCATCAATTGCGCGGTGGCCGTCTCGTTGTGGAGCGCGACGGAGAGCTTGGTGGGTTCTGTCATTCGGCGGCGTCGCGATGCGCCGCCTGGTCGGTCGGGAAATCGCAGATCACGACCGTGCCGCGGCCGACGATCGAATCCACCCGCACCTTGCCGCCATGCAGCTCGACGAAGGAGCGCACCAGCGACAGGCCGAGCCCGGCGCCGCGGTGACGCGAGCCCTGCGAGCGGCTTTCGAACCAGTTGAACACCTTGTCCTTCATGTCGGCAGGTATTCCAGGGCCGGAATCTGTCACGGTGAAGACCACGCTGCGCTCGGTGCGCCGCGCGCTGATGCCGACGGTGGAATCCTGTGGAGAAAACCCGACGGCGTTGGCGAGGAGGTTATAGAGCACCTGCACCACGCGCTTCTCGTCGCCGACGAAGCTGCCGACATCGGGCGCGATCTCGACCTTGAGGCGGATGCGGTCGGTGGCGAGCCGGTCCTGGATGCCCTCGGCAGCGAGCTCGATGGCCTTGCTGACGTCGACTTGCCCGAGTTCCAGCTTCATCGCGCCGGCGTCGATGGTGGCGAGATCGAGGATGTTGTTGGTGAGCGCGAGCAGCGCATTGGTCGATTTGGTGACGTAGTCGAGATATTCGGCCTGCTTCGGCGTCAGCGGCCCGGTCGAGGGATCGCTGAGGAAATGCGCGAAGCCGATGATGGTGGTGAGCGGCGCGCGCAGCTCGTAGGAGACGTGGTGGACGAAATCCACCTTCATCTGGTCGGCGGCCTCCAGCGCCTCGTTGCGCTCGCGTAGCGCGCGCTCGACGTTTTCGGTGTCGGTGATGTCCTGGAACGTCAGCATGGTGGCGCCGTCGGGCAGCGGCCGGATCATGCCGTCGAGCACGCTGCCGTCCTTGCGCTCCAGCTTCAGCGGCACGTCGGCGCGGTTCTCGATCGAGGTGATGGCCTCGCGAATCTGGCGCCAGACCGCGGGGTCGTCGAACAGCTGATGGCACCAGGCTTCCACAGTCTGGACGTGCGGCTCGTCGCGCATGGCATCGCTGGACAGCTTCCACATCCGGACGAAGGCCGGGTTGAACAGCTGCGCCTTGCCGTTGCTGCCGAACACGGCGACGCCCTCGGCGAGGCTGTCCAGCGTCTCGCGCTGGACGCGGATCAGGCCGTCGAAGCGGCGGGCGAGGTCGAGGCTCTCGGTGACGTCGTCGAACAGATAGGTGACGCCGCCTTCCGGGTTCGGCGTGGTGACGACCGAGAGCGCGCGGCCGTCGGGCAGATACCAGGTCTCCTTCGCGGTCTCGACCGCGCGATAGGCTTCGTGCAGCTTGGCCTTCCAGGCCCGGAAGTCCGGCTGCTCCGGCAGCTTGCGCGCGGCGCGGAGCTGGTCGAGCACGCTGGAATCGTCAGGGTTGGCGTCGAGGAAGCTGCGGTCGAGGTCCCACAGCCGGCGATAGGAATCGTTGTAGAAGGCAAGGCGGCGCTGGCCGTCGAACACGGCAACGCCGGAGGAGAGCTGGTCGAGCGTGCGCCGATGCGCCTCCGCCATCCGCACCAGCGCCGCGCTGAGCCCATCCGCCTCGCTGGCATCGATGGCGACGCCGACGCTGCCGCTGCCGACATTGACGGCGCGCACGTCGAAAATGCGGCGCTCGCCGCCGATCACGATCGGCAGCCGCGCGTTGAAATTGGTCGCCTCCTTCAGACCCCGCTCCATCGCGCTGCGGTCGGCGCTGTCGAGCAGCTCGAGCTTGCGCTCCTGCGCGTCGGCGACGCTGTTCGCCTCGGTCGCACGGACATAGGCCGGATTGGCGTAGGTCAGCGCGCCGTTCTCGCCCTTGGCCCAGATCGGCCAGGGTGCGGCGGCGGCAAAGCCGCGCAGCATCTCGGTCTCGTCGGAGAGCGCGTTGTAGCGCAGATTGGTCTCGGCCAGCTCACGCCGCAGTCCCGAGAGTTCGCGAATCCGGACGATGGCCTGGCCGCCGATGGCGCGGCCGATCGCTTCCAGCGTATGGCCGTGCGCGGTGCTCAGCGTCAGCTGGAACCCGTCGCCGCGGTCCCGCAGGGCATCGACGGCGTGGTCCATCTGCAGCGCCGGTTCCGGCGGCAGCCAGGTTCCGAATGCGAGCACCCGTTGCGGCGAGGAATCGCGCGGCAGCACCAAGGAGATGTCGCCGGAGATCTGGGCGCGATTGTCGCCGGCCGGCCAGGAGATCAGAATCTGCGGCTCGGCGAACAGCAGCGCGCCGAAGCGGTCGGCCTGGAGCTGAAGTTCCCCGATCCGGGCGCGCAGCCGCGCCTCGTTCTTCGCCGTGCGCACCCGCGTACGCATCAGCAGGATCGCGGCCATCACCGAGAAGCCGAGCAGCGCCAGCGCGGTGGCGAGCACCGCGAGTTCCTGCCTGTTGAAATCCAGCATGATGGAGAGGGTCTCGATGAGGTCGGCGGCCTCGGCCGGCGCAGCCGGCAGCAGCGCTGCGAGAGCGCCGCCCAACAGGCCGTTGCGCGCAAGCGATGTGCACGACAGCAGCGTCCGACGCATCGACCCGATCACGCCTGACATAGTTGCCCCAAGACCGCGGAGTTCAAGACCGCACGAATTTGCGCGCGGCGACCCCCGTCGCGCGCGAATCAAAAGACAATACCCTCACCGTGACTCCGCCGGTAAGAGTCCAGATCGTGAACGTAAAAGCGGTCCTTAAAAAATGCCGGCTGTGCTGTTCCAGCGCACGTCAGTCTTCGGGATGATTCGGCTGAGATCGCCGCGCCTTAGCGGCCAGTCGAGCCGAAGCCGCCGGCGCCGCGATCGGTGGCTGACAAGGTGGCGACGGGAACCAGCGCGGCCTGCACCACGGGCGCGATCACCAGCTGGGCGATGCGCTCGCCGCGCTTGATCACGAATGGCTCTGTGCCGTGATTGATCAGGATCACCTTGATCTCGCCGCGATAATCCGCGTCGATCGTGCCCGGCGAGTTCAGCACGGTGACGCCGTGCTTGGCGGCCAATCCCGAGCGCGGCCGCACCTGCGCCTCGTGCCCGGGCGGCAAGGCGATCGCAAGCCCGGTCGGCACCAGCGCGTATTGGCCCGGTGCGAGCGTCAGCGGCGCGCCGTCCGCCACCGCCGCCATCAAATCGAGCCCGGCGGCTTCCGCGGTCTGATAGGCCGGCAGCGGCAGGCCTTCGGCATGGGCCAGCTGCTGCAGTTCGACGATGATCTCAGTGCTCAAGATGCCGGCTCCCGGGATTTGTCGGTCACGCTTTTCGCGATATGCGCGACCAACTCGATGGCGACCTGTTCCTTGGTCATCACCGGCCAGGAATCAACCGCAATCTCGCCGTCCTTCGCACCGTTCTTGCGGCTGAGCAGGTGGACCGTGTTGCGATCGCCGCCCATTACGCCGGTCGTGGGGGAGACGTCGTTGGCGACGATCCAGTCGCAGCCCTTGCGCGCGAATTTGGCTTTGGCGTTGTCGATGAGGTGCTCGGTCTCGGCGGCAAATCCGATCACCAGCGGCGGGCGCTTGTCGGTCAGCTTGGAGATCGTGGCGAGGATGTCGGGGTTCTCGACCAGCTGCAGCGGCGGCATGCCGGCGGAAGTCTTCTTCAGCTTCTGCTCGCCCTCGTTGGCGACACGCCAATCGGCGACCGCGGCGGCGAAGATCGCGATGTCGGCGGGCAACGCGGCCTGCACCTGCTCCAGCATCTGCCGCGCCGATTCGACATGCTTGACGGTGACGCCTGCGGGATCGTCGAGATCGACCGGGCCGCTCACCAGGATCACCTCGGCGCCGGCCGCCTGCGCGGCCGCGGCAATGGCAAAGCCCTGTTTTCCCGAGGAGCGGTTGGCGATGTAGCGCACCGGATCGATCGGCTCGTGCGTGGGGCCTGCGGTGATCAGCACGCGCTTGCCGGCGAGCGGCTTTGGCACTGGCGGCCGCAGCAGCCGTTCGGCGGCATTGGCGATCTCGATCGCCTCGGACATCCGGCCGATGCCGGCCTCGCCCGCCTCCGCCATCTCGCCGGAATTGGGCCCACACAGCACCACACCATCGCGCTGAAGCTGCGTGACATTGCGGCGCGTGGCCGCATTGCTCCACATCAGCGGATTCATCGCCGGTGCCAGCAGCACCTTGCGGTTGGTCGCCAGCAGGATGGCGCTGGCGAGATCGTCGGCATGGCCATTGGCCATCTTCGCCATCAGGTCGGCGGTGGCCGGTGCCACCACGATCAGGTCGCAGTCGCGCGCGAGGCGAATGTGCCCGGCGTCGAACTCGCTCTGGGGGTCGAACAGGTCGGTATAGACACGCTCATGCGACAGCGCGCTCACCGCCAGCGGCGTAACGAACTGCTGTGCGGCCTTGGTCAGCACGCAGCGCACCTCGATGCGGCGCTCCTTCAGTCGGCGGATCAGGTCCAGTGATTTATAGGCGGCGATGCCGCCGCCGATGATCAGGGTGACGCTGGCCTCGGGAACGGCGCCGGTGCGCTGCGGCGTCGGGGCGGTGGATGCGGCCGGCGGCGCCGAAAACGGCGTCAGCGGCTCCTCGCGGCCCTCGATCAGCTCCCGCAGAATGACCCGGACCTCTTCCTCGACCGATCTGCGGTTCTTGGCCGAGCGCAGCCGCAAATAGGTTTTGACGGTGTCGTCGAGCTTACGGATGGTCAGGCTTGCCACGGCGCCCTCCAGCACGAAATGATAGCGATGCTATCATTCGAGTGATTGCAATGCAATCACAGATTCCGGACGGCGATCAGGATTCCAATGAAGGTCGCGGCGATGATCCAGAGCGCTACGGTGCGCCAGCGGTTCTTGCGGCCCTCGCTACGGCCCATCGCGGCAATGCTCTCCGGCGACAGCCTGATGCCGTCCCGCGTCATGGCTTCGAGCTGCTCGAGCACCTTCACCGACCGCTCGGCGATCTCCGGCAGGCGCATCAGCACGCGCGCCAGGTCTCCGGTCCCGGCAAGCGCACCCTGCACCCGGCCGACGGGTCCGAGATTGCGCTCGATCCATTCGCGCACGACGGGATCGGCGACCTTCCAGATGTCGAGCCTGGGATCGAAGCCGCGCGCCACGCCTTCGACCACGACCATGGTCTTCTGGAGCAGGATCAGCTCGGGCCGTGTCCTCATGTCGAACAGGCCGGTGACCTCGAGCAGCAGCGTCAGCAGCCGCGCCATCGAAATCTCTTCCGCCGTGCGGTTGTGGATCGGCTCGCCGATGGCACGGATGGCCTGCGCGAAATTCTCGACCGAGTGATGCGCGGGCACGTAGCCCGCCTCGAAGTGCACCTCGGCGACGCGGCGATAATCGCGGGTGATGAAGCCGAGCAGGATCTCGGCGAGGAAGCGCCGCTCCTTCATGCCGAGCCGGCCCATGATGCCGAAATCGACCGCGACGAGACGGCCGGCGTCATCGAGGAACAGATTGCCCGGATGCATGTCGGCGTGGAAGAAACCGTCGCGCAGCGCGTGGCGCAGGAAGCTCTGGATCACCTTGCGGCCGAGATCGGGCAGGTCGACCCGCGCCTCTTCCAGACGCTTGTGATCGTTCAGCGCGATGCCGTCGATCCACTCCATCGTCAGCACGTTGTGCGTGGTGCGGTCCCAGTCGACGGTCGGCACGCGGAAGTCGGGATCGTCGCGCGTGTTCTCCGCCATCTCCGACAGCGCGGCCGCCTCCAGCCGCAGGTCCATCTCCATGGCGACCGAGCGCGACATGGTGTTGATGACCTCGATGAGGCGCAGCCGCCGCGCTTCCGCCGAGTAGGTCTCGGCCTTGTGTGCGACGAAGAAGAAGTCGGAGAGATCGCGGCGGAAGCGCGCGGCGACGTTCGGCCGAAGCACCTTGACCGCGACCGACTTGCGGATTCCGTCATGCAGGACTTCGCCGCGATGCACCTGCGCGATCGAGGCCGCCGCAACCGGCGGGCCGAATGTCGTGAAGATGTCCTTCAGGGGCCGCTCCAGCGACGTCGCGATGGCGGCCTCGGCTTCGTCCTGTGGAAACGGCGGCAGGCGATCCTGGAGGCTTTCGAGGTCGCGGGCCATGATGACGCCGACGACGTCGGGGCGCGTGGCCAGGAATTGCCCGAGCTTGAGATAGGCCGGGCCCATCCGCGTCAGCGCGCGCGAGATTCGCGGGCCGTGCTTGGCGCCGCGCCGTTCGACGAGGCGGGCCAGCTTCAGCGCGAGTTGTCCCGGCGGCGGCACCAGGCTCGGATCGACCGATCCGAACACGCCCTCGCGGGCAAACACGAACGCGGCGCGGATCAGGCGCGAAATGTGGGTGAAGGCAGAGATCACAAACGCCAGCCCGAATGCAGTGCGACGATGCCGCCGGAGAGTGTCTGCCAGCTGACGCGGGCAAAGCCGGCGTCGCGGATCATGTCGGCGAAGGCGGCAGGCTTGGGAAACTTGCGGATCGATTCGACGAGATATTGGTAGGATTCGGCATCGCCCGTGACCATGCGCCCGAGCGGCGGGATGACCTTGAACGAGAACAGGTCATAAAGACGATCGAGACCGGGCATCTCGACGGTGGAGAATTCCAGGCAGAGGAAGCGGCTGCCGGGCTTGAGCACGCGATAGGCCTCGCGCAGCGCCAGGTCGATCCGCGGCACGTTGCGAATGCCGAAAGCGATCGTATAGGCGTCGAAGCTGCGGTCGGCGAAGCCAAGCGCCTCGGCATTGCCCTCGACGAAGTCCACCCGGGTGTCGAGATGTCGCTTGACGGCGCGCTCGCGGCCCACCGCCAGCATGTCCGCGTTGATGTCGCAGACCGTGGCATGGAAGCCGGGGCCGGCCGCCTTGGCGGCGCGGAACGCGATGTCCCCGGTGCCGCCGGCAACGTCCAGCAATGCGAACGGCCGGTCGCTCCTCGGCGGGTCGAGCGCGGTGATCATGATGTCCTTCCAGACCCGGTGCAGGCCGCCGGACATCAGGTCGTTCATCAGATCATAGCGCGACGCCACGCTGTGAAACACGTCGTTCACCAGCGTCTGCTTGTCCCCGAGCGGGACGTCCTTGAAGCCAAAATGCGTGGTTTCGCCCGGCCGATCCATTACTCTACTCCACTGGGCGGACCATAGCGCGCCCGCCGCAATGGCGCTATCACACCGCCCTCATAAGGTGAATGCCTGACCATGCCTGAATTGCCCGAAGTCGAGACCGTCCGCCGCGGCCTTCAGCCCGTCATGGAGGGCGCGAAGATCCTCAAGGCGGAGGCTCGCCGGCCGGACCTGCGCTTTCCGTTCCAGCCGGATTTCGTGGCCCGGCTGCAGGGGCAGGTCGTCACGGGGCTCGGCCGTCGGGCAAAATATCTCATGGCGGACCTTGCCTCGGGCGATGTGCTCCTGATGCATCTGGGCATGTCGGGCTCGTTCCGTGTCATCAAGCCGGACAACGCCGCCGTGCCTGGCGAATTTCACTATCCGCGGGGCAAGGACTCCGCGCACGACCATGTGCTGTTCCGTATGTCCTCCGGCGCCGACATCGTGTTCAACGATCCGCGCCGCTTCGGCTACATGAAAGTGATCGCGCGCAACGCGCTCGAAGACGAGCCGTTGCTGCGTGGGCTCGGTCCCGAGCCGCTCGGCAACGAATTCGACGCCGCGATGCTGGCGCGTGCCTGCGCCGGCAAGACCGCCAGCCTGAAGGCGGCGTTGCTCGACCAGCGCGTGGTCGCCGGGCTCGGCAACATCTATGTCTGCGAGGCACTGCATCGCTCGCATCTGTCGCCGCGCCGGATCGCCGCGACGCTGGCGACCAAGGGCCGCAAGGGCATCGGCGGAGGCGAGCCCACCGATCATGCGAAGCGGCTGGTCGGCGCGATCCACACCGTGCTGAACGACGCCATCAAGGCCGGCGGATCCTCACTGCGCGATCATCGCCAGACCTCCGGCGAGCTCGGCTATTTCCAGCATTCGTTCAGGGTTTACGACCGCGAGGGCGAGACATGCACGACGCCGGGCTGCGGCGGCACCATCAAGCGCTTCACCCAGAACGGCCGGTCGACCTTCTGGTGTCCGAAATGTCAGAAGTGATGATCGGGTACGAAGACGTCTTCCCAAAAACGCGAAGCGAAGCAATCCGGCCGGGCTGGTGACCGGATTGCTTCGTCGCTAGGGCCCTTCCGGATGGTGGAGGGCCGGCTGCCGTCCGAGCGATTGCCCCGCTCAGGACGCCAGTGTCGTGGTCTCGTCCGCCGCAAGATCGGCGGCGACATGCAGCATGTCGTCCGCGGCCGACATCACCTGGTCGATCAGGGCATTGGTCGTGGCTTCGAGCTCGAGCCGGGCCGCGATCCAGCGCCAGAGGCCGCGGATCTCGTCCGCAGACTTGCCGCTCGGCGCGAACTCGCTCACGGCAAGGCCGCTGGCGAGCGCGTCCTGGTGGTCATTGCGCATCGCAATCAGCGGGCGCGCGAGCACCTCAGCGAGATCGAGCGACGCTTCCTCGGCGAGCGCGCCCGCGGCGTTGTCGATGCGCTGGCCGCGGATCGGCGTCTGGTTCAGCACGAAGCTGTAGGGCCGCTTCCAGGCGCGCGCGACGCTGAGGGTCGAGGCCGTCGCCTCGATGTCGGCGACGCTCGGGCGGGCCGGGATCAGGCAGAGATTGGAATGGCGGATCGCAGCGGTGGTGGCGGCGGACAGGCCGGCGGCGGTGTCGACGATCGCGAGCTGCAGGCCGCTGTCAGCCAGCATCTTCAGGCGCGGCTCGATGTCGGCGGCATGGTAGATCGGCTCGACGACGAGATCATCGGCGCTGCGGCGGCGCTGCCAGTTGGACAGGGTGCCCTGCGGGTCGGTCTCGATCAGGCGGACGGTGAAGCCGGCCTGCTTGGCTGCGAGCGCGAGGCCGATGGCAAGCGTACTCTTGCCGCTGCCACCCTTTTGGGTAGCCAGTACGATCGTGTGCATGTGAGATCAATCCTTTGGAGTGCTTGGGTCAGGAATACGCCACGCGAACGTGCATCGATCTCGATGCTGAGCTCTTCTCGCTCAGGACGTGCCGGCCCGATCCAAAAGGGGGATCGCGGAGGTCCGAATCAGCAGTCATGATGATGGCGGAATAGGGAATGCCAGCTAATCCGTACCATTACTGGACCAGTACTCGTACGTGTGATGTGCTCGCTGCCGTGATGGAAAGGGCAGGCGATGAGCGGTAACTGGCGCGACCGGACGACAACCACCTTTGACTGCCAGAAGATGCCGGCGGTCTCGAGCCGCGGCATGGTGGTCAGCAACCATCCCCTGGCCTCCAGCGCCGGCGCCGAGATGCTGGCCGCCGGCGGCAACGCCATCGATGCCGCGATCGCGACCCTGTTCACGCTGACCGTGGTCGAGCCGATGATGGTGGGCATCATCGGCGGCGGCATGGCACATATCCGGCTGGCCGACGGTAGCCACCGCTTCATCGATGGCCAGAGCACCGTCCCGTCGGCCGTTCGCGACACGACCTATACGTCCAAGCCGGGCTCGGCCCACGACGTGTTCGACACCGTCGGCAACGAGAACCTCAACGGGCCGAAGGCCGTCGCGGTGCCGGGCTCGCTCAAGGCCTGGTGCGAGACCCTGCATCGGTTCGGCACCATGAGCCTCGCCGACGTGATGCAGCCCGCGATCAAGCATGCGGCCCGCGGCTACGCGGCGACGCCCTACTTGCATGAATGCATCAGCGAGAGCTCCGTCGAGATGCGCAAGGACAAGCCGATCGCGGCGATCTATCTGCCCGATGGCGAGCCGCTGAAGGTCGGCGAGCGCGTGGTGCAGGCCGAATATGCCGAGACCTTGCGCTATATCGCCGATCATGGCGAAAAAGCTCTCTACGAAGGGCCGCTCGGCGATATCCTCGTCGACTACATGGAGAAGGCCGGCGGCTTCATCCGCCGCAATGACCTCACGGCTTACAAGACCGTCGAGCGGCAGCCGATCCGCGCCGATTATCGCGGCTGGACCATCCTTGGTCCTCCGCCGCCCGCCGCGTCCGGCGTGCACATTGCGCAGATGCTCAACATCCTGGAGGGCTATGACATCGGCGCCCTCGGCTTCGGCACGTCAGAGACGATCCACTATCTCGCCGAGGTGATGAAGATCGCTTTTGCCGACCGCGCTGCGGCCAGCGGCGATCCTGATTATGTCGGCGTCCCCGTGGAGAAACTGACTTCCAAAGCCTATGCCGAAGAGCGCCGGCGCGCCATCGACTCCGTGCGGGCGCAGAATTGGGGCGCCGGCGTGTCGCAGCTCGAAGGTGCCCACACCACGCACATGACGGCGGCGGACGCTTTCGGAAACGTGGTCGCGACGACGCAGACCATCAACAATCTGTTCGGCGCCAAGATCATGATCCCGGGCTTAGGGGCCATTGCCAACAACTACATGAACCTGTTCGATCCGCGACCGGGCCACGCGCTCTCGCTGGCACCGGGCAAGCGTGTCACCACCTCGATGTCGCCGATGATGGCGTTGAAGGGTGGCAGGCTGCGCTATGCGCTCGGATTGCCCGGCGGCAAGCGCATCTTTCCGAGTGCGATGCAGGCCCTGGTCAATCTGATCGACCACGGCATGAGCCTGCAGGAGGCCGTCGAGGCGCCCAGGGTCTGGACCGAGGGCAACGCGCTCGAGGTCGAGCAGACGGTGCCGCAGAGCGTGCGCACCAAGCTCGAAAGCCTTGGACACGCGGTGCAGCCCGTTGCGACGGTCGCAGGCGGCATGAACGGCATCGCTTTCGACGACGACGGCACCATGACCGGGGCCGCCTGCTGGCGTGCTGACGGCACGCCAGTCGGGATATCGGGTGGTCTCGCGCGGAGTGGCATCAGATTCAGGTTGGGCTAACCGGGAAATTACAAGACCCGTTCGCTTGCCCGTCGAGGCCACTGAGGTTGTCCAATCGCCTCCGGACGCCATCGCCTTCGTTCAGCGTTTGGCAGTTCTCGGACTGCCGCGGCATTATTCGAACAATGGCCTTTGCCGGTGCACATCGACGTCACCTCGGACCCGATCCCCTGCGGATGACGGCATGAGCCTGGCAGTATATGCTGGGGCTGGCTGGCGGCAGGCGCGTCTGTCAACGTCTCAGTAAGGCTGTGCGTATGGGCAGGGATATCGGCGGCGACTTCTTGGCTGGCGGAGGCGAGTTGGGCGCTTTGACGCGAGCGTTTGACTGGTCGAGCACGTCCCTGGGCGCTCCAGAAAGCTGGCCCCAAAGTCTTAGGGTTACGGTGCGGCTCGTTCTGACCTCGCGGCACCCCATGTTCATCTGGTGGGGGCCGGAGCTCATCCAGTTCTACAACGATGCATACCGGGAGACGATGGGGCCGGAAAGGCACCCAAGTGCTTTGGGAAGCCGCGGTCGCGAGTGCTGGGCTGAGATCTGGGACATCATTGGTCCTCAGATCGAGTACGTTATGTCCGGCAAGGGGGCGACCTGGAATGAGGACCAATTGGTGCCGGTCACGCGTCACGGGCGTCGCGAGGACGTTTGGTGGACGTATAGCTTTGGCCCCATCGACCTTGAAGGCGAGGTTGGCGGCGTGCTTGTCGTCTGCAGGGATGTCACGTCCGAGCATATGGCAAGGGAAGCGCTCAACCTCATCAACGAGGAGCTGAAGCACCGCGTCAAAAATACGCTTGCAGTGTTGAGCGCGGTCGCTGCGCAGACCTTTCGCGATCCCACGAGCAAAGTGAGCCTCGAAAAGTATCAGGCGCGGCTGGGCGCCTTTGGACGCGCGCAGGACCTGCTGACCGCGTCAAACTGGGCGGCCGCGCCGCTTCACGATGTGATCCGCACGGCTCTAGCACCCTACCGGACAGGTGAGGGCCGCTTCACGGTGTCGGGTCCTCCACTCGTCGTGAAGTCTCGCCAAGCGCTTGCTCTGTCCTTGGCGCTCCATGAGCTTGCGACCAACGCTTTGAAGTACGGCGCTCTGACCGTGGCGGCAGGCTGTGTATCCATCACATGGACGGTCCAGACTGAGGATGGTGAGTCAAAATTCATTTTTGTCTGGGAGGAGATTGACGGCCCGCTTGTGTCGGAGCCCGTCGGCGCAGGTTTCGGCTCCAGGCTTATTTCGCGCGTGCTGAAAGACGATTTTAGCGGTTCCGTCGATGTTTCCTACGGCTCGGCCGGGCTCAAATGTCGTCTGACGGCGCCCCTCAAGAATCTCGGGACTTCGCAAAATACCACGTGAGACTCTGCATGCGTGGTCAAGCGGAACGCATCCGGTGCCGCACCGCATCGGATACGAGAGAGCATGATGATCTCTCGCTCTATTTCCTGACGCAGATCACGCGCACGACGGCGGCCTTTGCGTCCGTCGAGGTGCCGTTGGCTGCGACATTGTTCGCCTTCAAGAAATCGCGCACCGCATCCGCGGACACCATCACGGCCTGCGAGGCCGGCACCGATGTCGCAGGTCCCGCCATCAGGGCCGGCTTCAGCAGCGCGATGCCGGCGAACTTGCCGTCGCCATCGATCGCCGCAGCACCGGAGAAGCCGACCGCCGGCGGTGGCGACAGCGCGGAATTGCTGCTCGACACCGGTGCCAGCGCAGCCTTGAGGCTCGACACGCCGGCCGCGCCGCCCTGACTCTGCGGATCGGCGATGCCGACGACATCGACATTCGTCTTCGCTGCCGCGCCGGCAGCCAGGCTGAGCGGCTTCAGGCCGCGTGCGCCATAGATGTGCAAGAGCGCGAGACCGCGCTCCTTGTCCTCGGCGAGTCGGTCGGCATTGCCATGGCCGGCGATGGTGATCGCGAGGCAGCCGTCGGTGACGAGGCGGTCGGCAACGATCGCGCCGTCGTCGCTGACGACGATTCCGGTGCCGTACTCGACGGTCTTGCGCGGCGGCGGCCCCGCCTGCGGTCCTGACGGGAACGCATTGAACGCACTCGACATCGCGATCACGACCGGCTCGACAATGTTCTCGGTGGCCTGATCGTAGAGGATCGTCATGGTGCGGACCTCGTCGCCTTTGAAGCTGCCGCGAACGTAAAACTTCTTCAGGCCCTGCAAGCCCGACAGCACGAAGAAGTCGGGCTTCACCACGGTATAGTCGACCTTGCGCCCTGACGGCTCCTTCTCCAGCTCCGCGAGTTTCGCCGCGGTCGGGTTCGCCTCCTTGCGACGGCTGAGCAGCACCTGCACCGTTCCGGTCGGCGAGGTCCATTTCGAGCCGTTGGCGTCGCTGGCCTGCTGCGGCACCAGCTTCGAGGGGATGCCGAGCCGGGCGCCGCTGGTCGGCTCCGTCACGATGTTCCAGCCGACGCTGTCCTGCTTCTTTCGTGCCGTCTCGGCGAGCGCGGCGCGCTCCTGCGGATTGAGCACGCCGGTCGGCTTGCCGCCCTTGGCCTTCTGGTATTCCTTGATGGCGTTGACCATGCGCTCACTGACGTCGCCGGTGATGGCGCCGTTGTATTGGCCGACCCAGGCGAGGTCGGATTGCAGCGCCAGCCGCTCGGCTTTTGCCATGGCATCCGCCGTCGCCGACGGCGTCTGCATCGCCGGAGGCTGGATCGGCACGGTCTGGACCGTCTTCGGCTTGGCGCCGGGGACCTGCGAAGTCGTCATCTGGGCCTGCGCGCCCGTGGCAGCCGCAAACATCAAGGTTGCCGCAAGCATCGATCTCATGACAAATCCAGCCAGCCCATTGAACGCAGTGCCATTGAAGCACATCTCGTTGGTCGCGAACAATGTTGGGCTGGTTCAGGTGCCGTAGAGGCAGCGAACTCAGACCCTCATCCTGAGGAGCGGCCGAAGGCCGCGTCTCGAAGGATGGCCGCAGGCGAGATCCCGGCCTGCATGGTTCGAGACGCGCGTTCCGCGCTCCTCACCATGAGGGGAGAGAGCGATGGCTCGGTAGGAGAGACGAAAGACGATGCTGGGCCCGGACGAACTCGAACGCTACGCCCGCCATATCGTGCTGCGCGATGTCGGCGGACCGGGCCAGGCCGCGCTGAAGCGGTCCTCCGTGCTGGTGATCGGCGCCGGCGGCCTCGGCGCGCCGGCCCTGATGTATCTGGCCGCTGCCGGCGTGGGCACGCTCGGCGTGGTCGACGACGACGTGGTGTCGCTGTCGAACCTGCAGCGCCAGGTGATTCACACCACGCCCGATATCGGCCGGCACAAGGTCGAGAGCGCCGCCGAGCGGATCGCGGCGCTCAATCCCCATGTCCGCTTCGTCGGCCACGCCACCTGGCTCAATGCCGACAATGCGCTCGGCCTGATCGGCGACTACGATCTCGTGCTCGACGGCTCCGATAATTTCGCCACGCGATATCTGGTCTCGGACGCCTGCTTCTTTGCCAAGCGGCCGCTGATCACGGCGGCGCTCGGCACTTTCGACGGCTCGCTCACCACCATTCGCGCGCATGAGCGGAACGGGCAGGGCGAATTCAACCCGACCTATCGCTGCCTGTTTCCGGAGGCGCCGCCGCCCGGCACCGTTCCGGCCTGCGCCGAAGCCGGCGTCATGGGCGCGCTGGCCGGTGTGCTCGGCTCGATGATGGCGCTGGAGGCGATCCGCGAGATCGTCGGTTTCGGCGAAGGCCTCGTCGGCCGCCTCCTGATGATCGATGCGCGCGCAATGCGCTTCGAGACGCTGCGCTATGCGCGCGATCCGGCCAATCCGCTCAACGGCGACGGGCCTGTCGTCGCCGACCTCAGCGCCCACCGCATCTGATCGACTTCAGAGCATGCTCGGCAGCACGCGATCCGGCGGCTTGTGGGCGTCGAGGAAGGTGCGGATGTTGATGATCACCTTCTCGCCCATCTCGACGCGGCCTTCGATCGTGGCCGAGCCCATATGCGGCAGCAAGGTCACCTTGCCGGCTTTGGCGAGCCGCACCAGCTTGGGGTTGACCGCGGGCTCGTGCTCGTAGACGTCGAGGCCGGCGCCGGCGATCTCGCCGCCTTCGATCAGCTTGATCAGCGTGTCCTCGTCGGTGACCTCGCCGCGCGCGGTGTTGACGATATAGGCGTCCTTCCGGATCAGCTTCAGCCGCCGCGCCGAGAGCAGATGATAGGTCGCCGGCGTGTGCGGGCAGTTCACCGAGATGATGTCCATCCGCGCCAGCATCTGGTCGAGGCTTTCCCAATAAGTCGCGCCAAGCTCCTCGGCGATGACGGGCGCGACGGGACGGCGGTTGTGGTAGTGGATCTGCAGGCCGAAGGCGCGGGCGCGGCGCGCGACCGCCTGGCCGATGCGGCCCATGCCGATGATGCCGAGGCGTTTTCCGCCGATGCGGTGGCCGAGCATCCAGGTCGGCGACCAGCCCGCCCAGGGTTTGCCTTCGGTCAGGATCGAGGCGCCCTCGATCATCCGCCGGGGCACGGCGAGGATCAGCGCCATGGTCATGTCGGCGGTGTCCTCGGTCAGGACCTTCGGCGTGTTGGTGACGGTGATGCCGCGGGCGTGCGCGGCCGCGACGTCGATATTGTCGACGCCGTTGCCGAAATTGGCGATCAGCCGCAGCTTACAGTCGGGCTGGTTGACGATGTCGGCGCTGACATGATCGGTGACCGTGGGAACCAGCACGTCGGCGGTGCGCGCGGCTTCGGCAAGCTGCTCGGTGGACATCGGTGTGTCCTCGAGATTGATCCGCGCGTCGAACAATTCACGCATCCGCGTCTCGATCGAATCCGGCAGCTTGCGCGTCACCACGACGAGGGGCTTCTTCTTCACCGACATGTCCTGCTCTCATGAGGCGTCGCCGGCCGCCTCTGTCGCCAAAGGCAGGCCGTTGAGGTCTCATTAACCCGGTTGTCCGACACTGCCCTTGCCGTGTCCGTCCCCGGCGTTTCCTTCAAGCTCTCCCGAGATTTCCGGCCGGAAAATCGGGGCAAACTGGTTGTTCAAGTGCCCGTCCTCTCTAGCAGAAGGCCGGGCCAAGACAAGAACCACGGGCCAGGCCTGGGGAACACCCGCGTGGGGCGGGTCGGGATCGATGCGGCAGGATTTGGAATTTCGGGGTGAGGGTCCGGCAAGGCCGGGTCCTCGACAGGAGACGGGTTGATGGCGTTGGGGCGTTTTTGTTCGGTGATGGCGCTTGTCTGCACCTGGTGGAGCGCCTCGGTCGGTCCCTCGCATTCGGCCAAGGATACCCCGCAGACCTCCAGCGGCCTGCCGGTGCCGCGTTACGTCAGCCTCAAGTCGGATCACGTCAATGTTCGCGCCGGCCCGACCAAGGACAATGACGTGGCCTGGGTCTATACCCGCGCTGGCCTGCCGGTCGAAATTACCGCCGAGTTCGAGAATTGGCGCCGGGTGCGCGATTCCGAGGGCGCCGAAGGCTGGGTCTACCACTCGCTGCTCTCGGGCCGCCGTACCGCGGTGGTCACCATGAAGCACAAGGACGAACTCGCCCCGATCTACGATCGGGCCGATCCCGACAGTGCGGTTGCAGCAAGGCTCCAGGCGGGCGTCGTCACGCAGGTGAAGAAGTGCGCTGCAAACTGGTGCCGCGTCACCGGCAACGGCTTCGACGGCTGGATCCAGCAAGAGCGCCTCTGGGGCGTCTATTCGGACGAGCAGCTCAACTGACGCCGAAGGCGTCATCCCGGGGCGATGCGGAGCATCGAACCCGGGATCTCGAGATTCCCCGGTGCGCAATTGCGCACCTGAGGTCTGGTCCTTCGGACCATCCCGGAATGACCGCGAAATGGAAATGGCCGGAACATGTCCGGCCACGACGATCACATCAGCAATGTCGGGTTAGTTCAGCGCTTCTTGCGCAGGCGCACGACCATGTCGATGCGGGCGATCTCGTAACCCTCCGGCACCTCTGGCATCTTGGACAGCGCCAGATGCGGATCCTCGATGTCGACCAGCTCATGGCTGTTCTCGAGGTAGTAATGGTGGTGGGTGGTGACGTTGGTGTCGAAATAGGTCTTGGTGCCGTCGACGCTAACCTGGCGGAGCAGGCCGGCGTCGGTGAGCTGGTTCAGCGTGTTGTAGACGGTTGCCAACGACACCGGAACCTTGGCCAGCGTCGCTTCCTCGTAAAGCATTTCGGCCGTCAGGTGGCGCGCGCCCTTGCCGAACAGCAGCCAGCCCAGCGCCATGCGCTGGCGCGTCGGACGGAGCCCGGCGGACTGGAGCATTTCATTGACGTCGTGCCAGGGACAGCCGGTCAAAGCCGGCTGACGGCCGGACAAGAGGGCCGCGGCGTGGACGTCGTCGTCGTGATGGGACGAGGTGTTCTCGGTCATTTCCAGATTTCGGGCACGCGTGAACAATATCTCTCTGCAATATAAGAACAGAAAGATGCAGATGCAAGTTTCTCGCAACTAGAGAGGTTCTAATCAGACTTGAAGGTCTCATCAGTCTTGGAACCGGTCCGGGATCGCGTCATTTTACCTTCATGGATGCACTTTGCCACCCGATGGGCCTGTGTTAGAGAGCGCGCGGTTCCGCTTAGCCGATTTTGGCGCGGCCGGGCGTGGAAGCTCGGCCGACAATCCATCCGGGGCATGCGGGAGCCGCGCCTGACGGTGGCAATTGGCGTTGCTCTCTGACCAACGGGGCCCATTTCGCCAAAACGCCGCTATCGGAATTCAAACAGAGGCTCGTGCATGCTGAACAGGCGCAACGGTTACGAATACGAAGATCTGCTGGCCTGTGCCCGCGGCGAGATGTTCGGCCCGGGCAATGCCCAGCTGCCGTTGCCGCCGATGCTGATGTTCGACCGCATCACCGAGATCAACGACAACGGCGGCGAGTTCGGCAAGGGTCTGGTGCGCGCCGAATTGGACGTGAAGCCCGATCTCTGGTTCTTCGGCTGCCATTTCAAGAACGATCCGGTGATGCCCGGCTGCCTCGGCCTCGACGCGCTCTGGCAAATGGTCGGCTTCTATCTGGGCTGGATCGGGGGCGAAGGCCGCGGTCGCGCGCTCGGCCTGAACGAACTCAAGTTCAGCGGCCAGGTGCTGCCGGAGGCGCGCAAGGTCGTGTACCAGGTCGACATCAAGCGCGTGATGCGCGCAAAGCTGGTGCTCGGTATCGCCGACGGGTGGCTTTCGGTCGATGATCAGATTATTTATCGCGCCAAGGACCTGAAGGTCGGCCTGTTCAAGCAGGGCACGAGCCTGGGCTAACGCGCATCACCACGAAGAGAACGAGAAGACAACGAGCAGGGCGAGGCTGTCATGAGGCGGGTTGTGGTCACCGGGATGGGCATCGTCTCGTCGATCGGAAACAACACCCAGGAAGTGCTTGCGAGCCTTCACGAGGCGAAGTCGGGCATTTCCCGGGCTGAGAAATATGCCGAGCTCGGCTTCCGTTCGCAGGTGCAGGGTGCACCGACGCTCGATCCCGCGACGGTGGTCGACCGCCGCGCCATGCGTTTCCTCGGTCAGGGCGCGGCGTGGAATCACATCGCGATGGAGCAGGCGATCCAGGATTCCGGTCTGTCGCCGGACGAAGTCTCCAACATTCGCACCGGCATCATCATGGGTTCCGGCGGCCCGTCCGCCCGCACCATCGTCGAGGCCGCGGACATCACCCGCACCAAGGGACCGAAGCGCGTCGGACCGTTTGCAGTGCCGAAGGCGATGTCGTCAACGGCGTCCGCGACGCTCGCGACCTGGTTCAAGATCAAGGGCGTGAACTACTCGATCTCCTCGGCCTGCGCGACCTCGAATCATTGCGTCGGCAATGCCTATGAGACGATCCAGATCGGCAAGCAGGACATCATCTTCGCCGGCGGCTGCGAGGAGCTGGACTGGTCGCTGTCGGTGCTGTTCGACGCCATGGGCGCGATGTCCTCGAAGTACAACGACACGCCCGCCACGGCCTCGCGTCCCTACGACGTCAACCGCGACGGCTTCGTCATCGCCGGCGGTGCCGGCGTGCTGGTGCTGGAAGAGCTCGAGCATGCCAAGGCGCGCGGCGCCCGCATCTACGGCGAGATCGTCGGCTACGGCGCGACCTCGGACGGTTACGACATGGTCGCGCCGTCGGGCGAAGGTGCCGAGCGTTGCATGCGCATGGCGATGTCGACGGTGAAGACCAAGGTCGACTACATCAATCCGCATGCGACCTCGACGCCGGCCGGCGATCCTCCGGAGATCGACGCGCTTCGTCGGGTGTTTGGTAGCGGCGAGAAGTGCCCGCCGATCTCGGCGACCAAGGCGCTGACCGGCCACTCGCTGGGCGCCACCGGCGTGCAGGAGGCGATCTATTCGCTGCTGATGATGAACAACGGCTTCATCTGCGAGAGTGCCCACATCCAGGAGCTCGATCCGGTGTTTGCCGACATGCCGATCGTGCGCAAGCGCATCGACAACGTCAAGATCGGCACCGTGCTGTCGAACTCCTTCGGCTTCGGCGGCACCAACGCCACGCTGGTGTTCAGCCGGATGGATGTGTGAGGCCTTGCGGACGCACTGGTAGTTTTTTCGTCATGGCCGGGCTTGTCCCGGCCATCCACGTCTTTGCTACCGACTGTGGAAGAACGTGGATGCCCGGGACGAGCCCGGGCATGACGGAGAGCGGAGAGTAGTCGCGAGATGGAAGGTTTGATGAAAGGCAAGCGCGGTCTGATCATGGGCATCGCCAATGATCATTCGATCGCCTGGGGCATGGCGAAGACGCTGCATGCCCACGGCGCCGAGCTCGCCTTCACCTTCCAGGGCGACGCCCTGGGCAAGCGCGTCAAGCCGCTGGCGGAGCAGCTCGGTGTCGATCTGGTGCTGCCTTGCGACGTCGAGGACATCGCCAGCGTCGACGCCACCTTCGCCGCGCTGCGCGACAAATGGGGCAAGCTCGATTTCGTCATTCACGCGATCGGCTTCGCCGACAAGAACGAATTGAAGGGCCGCTACGCCGACACCAGCCGCGAGAACTTTTCGCGCACGATGGTGATCTCCTGCTTCTCGTTCACGGAGGTCGCAAAGCGCGCCGCCGAACTGATGACCGAGGGCGGCAGCATGATCACGCTGACCTTCGGCGCTTCCGAGCGCGCGATGCCGAACTACAACGTGATGGGCGTCGCCAAGGCGGCGCTGGAAGCCTCGGTGCGCTATCTCGCCTCGGATTTCGGACCGCGCGGCATCCGCGTCAACGCGATCTCCGCAGGTCCGATCCGCACGCTCGCGGGCTCGGGCATCGGCGAGGCGCGCGCGATGTTCGCCTTCATGCAGAAGCATTCGCCGCTCCGCCGCGGCGTCACGCTCGACGAGCTCGGCGGCTCGGCGCTGTACCTGCTGTCGGATCTGTCCGGCGGCGTCACCGGCGAGATCCACTATGTCGATTCCGGCTACAACATCGTGCTGATGCCGCGGCCCGACGATCTGAAGGCTCCGGATTAGCTTCGAAGCAAGGACGCCGTAGGGTGGGCAAAGGCGCGCCAGCGACGTGCCCACCGGTCTTCTCCGCATCCAGGGAAAACGTGGGCACGCTTCGCTTTGCCCACCCTACGGGTCTCCCCCCCGCCCCACGATCATGGGGCTGACTCGATCACCAAATTATGCATGCTGCCGCGGTGGCGCCGCAGGGTCGTATCTCCCTGCGGTCCGGGAGGAGTGATCGTGCCGAGGCTGCATGCGATAGGTCGCGCGAGCGCGCTGGCGTCCGTTGCGGGCGCGATGCTGCTCTGCGGCGGTTCGGATGCCCTGGCACAGTCGGCGATCTGGGACACGACCCTCTCCAACACCAACTGGTACGTGCCGACGGCGCAGCTGCTGGCCTATGCCGCGCCGAGGACCGGCTTCTCCAATCCGATCCCGATCGGCGACCAGACCCTGTGGTCGCTCGCGACCGCGACCAACGGCTCGTTCACGGGAACAAGCGTGGCGCAGCTCAAGATAGGTCCCGCGCTTCTCACCGATAACTCGACCATCCAGGGGTTTGTCACGACGGCGGGCCAGATCACGATGCAGTTCACGCCGACGTCCGGCGGCGCGGTGACCGTTGGTCTCGGCCACATGAGAACCATTGGCGGCGTGACCTCGATGGAGATGCAGATGATCACGGGCGACAGCGTGCTCGTGACTCATTGGGCCTACATGTTGCCCTACGATCCCGCAACCTTCACGCCGCCGGCCTCGCAGCCCGTTCCCGCCAACTCCGTCCCGCAATGGGCGTGGATGCCAGGCACGCCGTGGCGGATCACCAGCAATTCGTTGTTCGGCACCTCCGCGCCCGGCCGCTTCGTCATCACGAATTACCAGAACGGATATTTCTGGGGCGCGGGCGTCGCGCCCGCAGGCAGCTCCGCCGCCAACTTCACGCTGCTGGGATCCGTGACTCCGGAGGGCAATGTCCTGTTCAACACGCTCTCGCGCGGCACGCTCGCCAGTCTCTATGGCAGCGCGAGCGGCGACGCCTCGGGCGCACAGATGCTCGTCAGCACTTACGACCTCTCAGGCAACCCGACCGGCGGCGTCGCCTATATCTCCTTGGTGCGCCCCTATGCCGAGACGCTTCAGGCGCAGAACAGCCGCGCGGGCTTAGGCGCGGCCGACATGCTCTATCGCCTGTCGGCGACATCGCTTGGCTGGAGCGGGAGCATGGCGACCGGCTTCGCCGCGCTCGACAATCTCAGCGGCTCCGGTCTCGTCGACGCGGTCAACCAGACCTTGCCCGTCCTCACCGGCGCCGCATCGCAGGCGGCCTACGCCACGCAGCGAATGTTTCAGCAGGCGATGACGGGGCGACTGGACGATGTGCTCGGGCTGAACACAGGCGTCACGCCTGAGCGGAATGTCTGGATGAAGCCGCTTGGCGGCAGCATCCGGCAGGGCGGCGTCGACGGCGTCCCCGGCTATAACGCGTCGGGCGGCGGCATTGCCGTCGGCGCGGACGGGGCGATCTCGCCGCGCGCGATGCTCGGCGGCGTGTTCGCCTATTCGCATCAAGCCGTCACCGGCAGCGAGGCTGCCGTTCCGCACCGGCTCGCCATCGATTCCTATCAGGCGGGTCTCTACGGGGCCTATGCGCTCGGCCACGGCCTTCAGGTCGATAGCCAGATCGACGGCGCGCTGAATGACAATGGCGAGAGCCGTTCGCTTACCTTCATCAACGGCATGGCCGGCGCCGGCTATCGCTCCTACAGCGGCCACGCGGGCGCCGGCATCCGCAAGCTGATCCCGGTCGAGCCGGGGCTTACCATCGCGCCGTCGCTGCGGCTGGACTATGGCCATGTCCGCTCATCCGCCTATCAGGAGGGCGGCGCGGGCGGCTTCAGCCTCAACGTGGAGGCGCAAACCTATCGCGAGCTGACGCTGACGGCAGGGCTGAAGAGCGCGTACCAGGTCACGAAGCAGGTCTATCTCACTGGCGATGTCGGGGTCGGCTACAACACGTTGAACCAGGGACTGCAGATCAAATCGGCGTTCGCCGGCGGCGGCGACAGTTTCGTCACTAATGGCCTTGCGTTGTCACCCTGGATCTACTCGACCGCGCTGGGTCTCGTCGCGGCCGACGGCAAGGGTTTTGACCTCGGCATCCGCTACGGCCTTGCGGCGACATCCTCCGGACTGCTTCAGCAGTCCGGGCTCGCCGTCCTCAAGATCAAATTGTAAGCGCGCCGTCTCACCCTGCCGCGATCTTCTCCGCGCGCTGGAACGCCGGCCGCGCGGTGCAGCGCGCCAGATAGGCATCGAAGGCGGGGCGCGTCGGCACCATCTTGAACAGGCGCACCGCGAAGTTCAGACCCGAGCCGACCACGATGTCGGCCGCGGAAAAGTCCTCGCCGAGAATCCACGGTCCCTTGGCGAGCGCGGCTTCCAGCACGTCGAACACCTGCGTGGCGCTGCCCCAGGCCGCGGTCGAGGTCGGAATCTCGATCTTGGTGAAGATCTGGATGATGGCGGGCTCGATGCAGCCCGGCGAGAAGAACAGCCATTGCAGATAGCGCGCGCGGCGTGGATCGGTCACCCCCGGCGCGAGCTTCGTCTCCGGATAGCGGTCGGCAATGTAGGCACAGATCGCCGCGGCTTCGCCGAGTGCGGCATCGCCGTCGGTCAGCGCCGGCACCTTGCCCATCGGATTGATCTTCAAATAATCCGGCACCTTCTGTGCGCCGGTCGAGATGTCGGTCAGCACCCGCTCGTAGGGCAGGCCGCTCTCCTCCATCAGCCAGAGCGTCGTGAACGAGCGCGAGCGGGGCGACCAATAGAGCTTGATCATGGCGCGGACCTTCCAATGTGCGAGAGACGCAAGTCCAATTCATCGCGTGTCTGCCTGGAATCCGCAACTCACTACGCATGGGGAGGAGGCCGTGTTCGGCGCGCAATATCTTGGTCAACCCGAATGAGTGGGTGTCAATCCTGCTTCAGATAGCCGGGAAGGCCCCGATCGAGCCTGTCGGTCACGAGCGCACGTGTTCTCTCGCGCAGAACCGCGCTGCTCGAAGCCGTCGCGGGCGGATTGGGGAAATGATCGTTGTCGAGCTTGGTGAGTGGATCCTCCGTCAACCGCATGCTCGCTGCGAGGTTGACGCCGAAATTCACGAACGGACGGTTGATCTGCTCATAGCTTCTACCGTCGATCAGGTTGATCGAGATGTTGGCGAACAAATGCGAATGCCGGATCAGATTCCCGAGGCCTTGATTGAACGTGCCGATACCATTCAGCATCAGTCGGCTGCCCGGCAACTCGCCCTTGTACGTGGTCGCAACCAGATATCGATCGCAGCTCGCGTTCGGCGTGATGCCGCGCACGATCGCCGGCAGGCGTTCGCTGGGATCGGGAATGAATCGCGATTTCGGATTGTAGAAGGGTTCGAAGGCTCCCTTGGGATAGCTGATCCTGCGAACACCGGGATCGTTACCCGTTGCGGCTTTCACCCGTGCAAACACGAGATCGTCAAGACCCCAGTCGATGGCAACATCGGTCTCCTCGTTCTCGAAGATGGTCAGCCCGAACTTCTGGACGGAGTAGCGTGCGCCGATCACCGAGATCACGCCGAGCTTGCAGGGGCCGATTTCCACCGCTTGCGGCTTGTTCGCTGCCGGTTGCTTGGCTTTCGGCCCCACCTTCTTCCCAGCCGGCTTGGTCGTCGCCGGAGTTGCGGCAGTGGGTGGAGCGGAGGCGGACTGGGACCATCCGGTCGTGGCGCAAGACGACACGAAGATGGCAGCGACGGCGAAGGTGCGTAACATGACTCGGGAAATTCAAGTTGCTGAGACGTGACTTGCAAACTAGGGCGAGTAGAACGCGTTCGCAAGCACAACCTATGTCGTCCGCTTCCACCGATAACATTTCATCATGAATCCGTTCGACGGCTCGATCTCTTCCTTCTCGAACACAAAGCCTTCGCGCTCGTACCAGCGCCAGGCTTTTTCGTTCTCGCGGACGCAACGCAGGTACATCTCATCCGGCATTTGCGTGCGGGTGAAGGCGAGCAATTGCCGGCCGAGCGATCGGCCCTGATAGGCGGGCGCGACGAAAAGCATGTCGAGATAGCGCCTCGGCACATGCAGCGCCAGCATGGCGGCGATGGCGCCACGATCGTCGGCGACGAACAGGCTCCAGCCGTCCTCGATCTCGCGCCGGATGCGCGCGCGCAGGTTTGCGAGCAGGAAGTCGCTGGCCTCGCCGAGCCCGGTCGAGACCCAGCTTTCCATCCAGACGCGGCCGACCTCATCATATTCGTCTGCATCGGCGAGACGGATGACCGGAGGCGGCATCGGACGTCAGGCTCTTAGACTGCGCACGGATTGCCGCGCGCGCACCTTGCCGGCCGACAGGCACACCACTTCGGAGATCTGCAGCAGCTGCCGGGCCAACGGGCTGGTCTTGCGCCAGACCATGCCGATGGTGCGGGATGGCTGCGGATCACGGAAGCGCGCGAGCGAGACCGAGGCAGATCGCGTCTCCACCGGCACTGCCATCTCCGGGATCAGCGTCACGCCGATGCCGGCGCTGACCATCTGCACCAGCGTCGACAGCGAATTGGCATCGAGCATCTCGCGCGGCGGCGCCGACTGCATGTTGCAGAACGACAGCGCCTGATCGCGGAAGCAGTGCCCCTCTTCGAGCAGCAACAGCCGCATCTCGCGCATCATCTCGCGCGAGGGGGCCGGCGTCCCCTCATCGGAGCCCGGCCGGACCAGCAGGAATTTTTCCTCGAACAGGGCGACCTCGGTGAGCGAGGGCTCCGACACCGGCAACGCGACGATGGCCGTGTCGAGCCGCCCCTCCACCAGCTCCTGGATCAGCCGCGGCGTCATGGTCTCGCGCACGCGGATATCGAGCTCCGGATGCAGGCGCGTGAGATTCTTGGTGATCGTGGGCAGCAGGTAAGGCGCGATGGTCGGGATCATGCCGATGCGCAAGCGGCCGGCAAACCGGTCTTGCGAGGCGCGGGCGAAATCGCCGAGCTCATCGACCGAGCGCAGGATGTCGCGGACTCGCTGGGAGAGCTCCTCGCCGAACCGGGTCAGCGCCACCTGGCGCGCGCTGCGCTCCAGCAGCAGCCCGCCCAGCGCCTCCTCCAACTCCTTGATCTGCATCGACAAGGCCGGCTGCGAGATGGAGCAGGCCTCGGCCGCGCGGCCGAAATGGCCATGACGCGCCAGCGCATCGAAATACCGGAGCTGGCGGAGCGTCACGTTCAGCATCAGCAAATCTTATTGCAGCGATCACTAAAGTCAACTTCCCCTGATCGAACGCGACGCTTAGAGTGGTTCTACCTGGTCAAAGGCGCGAGTTCGACGCCACCAGAGGAGGTATTCATGGACGACACTTCGAAGTGCCCGTTTTCGGGCGGAAAACCCACGCGCGGGAATCGCGACTGGTGGCCGACGCAGCTCGATATCGAGGTGCTGCACAAGAATTCCGACAAGTCCGATCCGATGGGGAAGGACTTCGACTACGCCAAGGAGTTCAAGTCGCTCGATCTTAACGCGGTGATCAAGGACCTGACCGCGCTGATGACGGATTCCCAGGAATGGTGGCCGGCCGATTTCGGTCATTACGGCGGCCTCATGATCCGCATGGCCTGGCACAGTGCGGGCACCTATCGCATCACCGACGGCCGCGGTGGCGCCGGCGCCGGTCAGCAGCGTTTTGCACCGCTCAACAGCTGGCCCGACAACGCCAATCTCGACAAGGCGCGCCGCCTGCTGTGGCCGATCAAGCAGAAATACGGCCGCAAGCTGTCCTGGGCCGATCTGATGGTGCTCGCCGGCAACGTCGCGCTGGAATCGATGGGCTTCAAGACCTTCGGTTTCGCCGGCGGCCGCGTCGACGTCTGGGAGCCGGAAGAGCTGTATTGGGGTCCCGAGGGCACCTGGCTCGGCGATGAGCGCTACAGCGGCGAACGCCAGCTCGCCGAGCCGCTCGGCGCGGTGCAGATGGGCCTGATCTACGTCAATCCGGAAGGCCCCAACGGCAAGCCGGATCCGGTCGCCGCGGCCAAGGATATCCGCGAGACCTTCGCCCGCATGGCGATGAACGACGAGGAGACCGTCGCGCTGATCGCCGGCGGCCACAGCTTCGGCAAGACCCACGGCGCGGGCGATCCCTCGCTGGTCGGACCGGAGCCGGAAGCGGGCGCGCTGGAGGATCAGGGCCTCGGCTGGAAGAGCAAGCACGCGTCGGGTCACTCCGGCGATGCCATCACCAGCGGCCTCGAAGTGACATGGACGACGACGCCGACGAGGTGGAGCAACAACTTCTTCGAGAACCTGTTCAATTTCGAATGGGAGTTGACCAAGAGCCCGGGCGGCGCGAACCAGTGGACGGCCAAGGGCGCCGACGCGATCATTCCCGATGCCTTCGACAAGTCGAAGAAGCATCGACCGACCATGCTGACGACCGACCTCTCGCTGCGCTTCGACCCCGTGTATGAGAAGATCTCGCGCCGCTTCCTCGAGCACCCGGATCAGTTCGCGGACGCCTTTGCCCGCGCCTGGTTCAAGCTTACCCATCGCGACATGGGTCCGATCCAGCGCTATCTCGGCCCGCTGGTGCCGAAGGAGACGCTGATCTGGCAGGATCCGATTCCGGCCGTGAACCACGAGCTCGTCAGCGAGCAGGACATCGCTGCGCTGAAGAGCAAGATCCTGGCGTCGGGCCTGTCGGTGTCCGAGCTGGTCTCGACCGCCTGGGCGTCGGCCTCGACGTTCCGCGGCTCGGACAAGCGCGGCGGCGCCAACGGCGCGCGCATTCGCCTCTCTCCGCAGAAGGACTGGGAGGTGAACGAACCGGCGCAGCTCTCGAAGGTGCTCGGCAAGCTCGAGGCGATCCAGAAGGACTTCAACGCCTCGGCGGGCGCGAAGAAGGTTTCGCTGGCGGACCTCATCGTCCTCGGCGGCACCGCTGCGGTCGAGAAGGCGGCGAAGGATGCCGGCATCGACGTCAAGGTCGGCTTCACGCCGGGCCGCATGGATGCTTCGCAGGAGCAGACCGATGTGGAATCTTTCGCACCGCTCGAGCCGCGGGCCGATGGCTTCCGCAATTACATCGGCAAGCGGCATCAGTTCATGCAGCAGGAAGAGGCGCTGGTCGACCGTGCGCAGCTCCTGAGGCTGACCGGTCCGGAGATGACCGTGCTGGTCGGCGGCCTGCGCGTGCTCGGCGCCAATGCGAACGGTTCGAAGCATGGCGTCTTCACCTCGAAGGTGGGTACGCTCAGCAACGACTTCTTCGTCAACCTGCTCGACATGAGCGCGCAGTGGACGCCGGTCGCCGACGGCAGCTACGAGGCCCGCGACCGCAAGACCAATGCGGTGAAGTGGACGGGAACGCGCGTCGATCTGATCTTCGGCGCACACTCGCAGCTCCGCGCCTATGCCGAGGTCTATGCCACCTCGGACTCCAAGGAGCAGTTCGTCAGGGACTTCGCCAAGGCGTGGACGAAAGTGATGAACCTCGATCGCTACGACATCGTGCGCAAGTGAAGCGAGAGTGCCGTTCCCGCGCGCGGGAGAAGTGAGCGGCGCTCGGTAACGACGCGTATAAGCAGGAAGGGCGGCCGCGAGGTCGTCCTTCTTTTTTGATTGCGGTCTGTGATCAGACCTCGAGCTTGCCGGCCTTCGCGGCGGCATAGCGCTCGCCGACGACTCTCCAGTTCACCGTGCTCCACCAGGCCTTGAGATAATCGGCGCGGCGGTTCTGGTAATTCAGGTAATAGGCATGCTCCCAGACGTCGTTACCGAGCAGCGCCCGCTTGCCGTCCATCATCGGATTGTCCTGGTTGGGTCGCGTTTCGATCGCGAGCTTGCCATCCTTGCTGACGGTCACGAATACCCAGCCCGAGCCGAACACGCGCCCGCCGGCGGCGTTGAAGTCCGCCTGCAGCTTCTCCATGCCGCCGAGATCGCCGTCGATCGCGGCAAGCAGGGCACCTTCCGGCTTGCCGCCATTCGGCCCCATGATCTGCCAGAACATCGTGTGGTTGGCGTGGCCGCCCATGCTGTTGCGCACGCCGGTGCGGATCGCCTCCGGCACGGCGCCGAGATTGCCCAGCACGTCGCCGACGGATTTGTCCGCGATCTGCGGATTGTCCTTTGCGAAATTGTTCAGGTTCGTGATGAACGCCTGGTGGTGGCGGCCGTGATGGATCTCCATCGTCTTGGCATCGATGTGCGGTTCCAGCGCGTTCGCCGGATAGGCCAGCGGATCGAGCTTGAATGGGCCTGCGGGCGCCGCCGCGGCCTGGGCAAAGGCCATGCGTGGGGCGGCGGCAGCCACGACGAGGCCGGTCGTTGCGAGCATGAGACGACGCCGGGATATGGATGACATGTGGTTCTCCTGTCTGGGACGATCCGCTGATGAAGCGCACGGCGGTCAAATCAGGTACGCAGCGGCAATCGTCCCGGGTTCGATCGCAGTCACGTCGATGCTGCGACGGAATCGCACATCGCCCGTCCGATGACGCCGGCGGAACCAGCAAAAAAAGGGCGGCCTCTCGGCCGCCCTTCGTGCTTCTGATTGATAAGTAGCGAGGCTTACTCGCCGGCGGCTTCGCGCGGGGCCTTCTCGCCCTCGCCGCCCTTGCCTTCGAGGTCTTCGCCGGTGGTCTGGTCGACCACCTTCATCGACAGGCGGGTCTTGCCGCGGTCGTCGAAGCCGAGCAGCTTGACCTTGACCTTGTCGCCTTCCTTGACGACGTCGGAGGTCTTCTGCACGCGGTTGGCCGCGAGCTGGCTGATGTGAACGAGGCCGTCCTTGGAGCCGAAGAAGTTCACGAAGGCGCCGAACTCCATCACCTTGACCACGGTGCCGTCGTAGATCTGGCCGACTTCCGGATCGGAGGCGATCGACTTGATCCACTTGATCGCGGCCTTCATCGCCTCGCCGTCGCTGGAGGCGACCTTCACGGTGCCGTCGTCCTCGATGTTGACCTTGGCGCCGGTCTTCTCGACGATCTCGCGGATCACCTTGCCGCCGGTGCCGATCACTTCACGGATCTTGTCGGTGGCGATCTTGAAGGTCTCGATGCGCGGCGCGTATTCGCCGAGCTCGGCGCGCGCGTTGGTGAGCGCCTTCGCCATCTCGCCGAGGATGTGGATACGACCTTCCTTGGCCTGGCCGAGCGCCACCTTCATGATCTCTTCGGTGATGCCCTCGATCTTGATGTCCATCTGCAGCGAGGTGATGCCCGCTTCGGTGCCGGCCACCTTGAAGTCCATGTCGCCGAGATGGTCTTCGTCGCCGAGGATGTCGGAGAGCACCGCGAAGCGCTTGTCTTCGAGGATCAGGCCCATCGCGATGCCCGCGGTCGGCCGCTTCAACGGCACGCCGGCGTCCATCAGCGCGAGCGAGGCGCCGCAGACCGAAGCCATCGACGAGGAGCCGTTGGATTCGGTGATCTCCGAGACCACGCGGATCGTGTAGGGGAACTCGTGATGCGGCGGCAGCACCGGGTGGATCGCGCGCCAGGCCAGCTTGCCGTGGCCGATCTCGCGGCGCTTGGTGCCGCCGAGGCGACCGGTCTCGCCGACCGAGTAGGGAGGGAAGTTGTAGTGCAGCAGGAACGTCTCCTTGTACGTTCCCGACAGCGCGTCGATGTACTGCTCGTCCTCGCCGGTGCCGAGCGTGGTGACGACCAGGCCCTGGGTCTCGCCGCGGGTGAACAGCGCCGAGCCGTGGGCGCGCGGCAGCACGCCGACTTCGGCGACGATGTTGCGCACGGTCTTGCTGTCGCGACCGTCGATGCGCTTGCCGGTGTCGAGGATGTTCCAGCGAACGATCTTGGCCTCGAGCTCCTTGAACACGGCGCCGATGCGCAGCTTGTCGTATTTCGGCTCCTGCCCCTCGGGGAAGTAGTGAGCGATCACCTTTTCCTTGACCTTGCCGACCGCGGCGTAGCGATCCTGCTTGACCGGAATGGCGTAGGCGGCGCGCAGCTCCTGCTCGACGAGGCCGAGCATTTCCTTCTCGAGCGCGGCATTGTCGATGACGGTGACTTCGCGCGGCTCCTTGGCGGCCTTCTCGGCCAGCTCGATGATGGCGTTGATCACCGGCTGGAAGTGACGGTGACCGAACATCACCGCGCCGAGCATGATGTCTTCGTTCAGCTCCTTGGCTTCCGATTCCACCATCAGGACGGCGTCGGCGGTGCCGGCGACGACGAGGTCGAGCTGGGTGTCGACCATCTCGTCGAGCGTCGGGTTGAGCACATATTCGTCATTGACGAAGCCGACGCGGGCGGCACCGATCGGGCCCTTGAACGGCGCGCCGGACAGGGTCAGCGCAGCGGACGAAGCCACCAGCGCGACGATATCAGGATCGTTCTCCATATCGTGCGACAGCACGGTGGCGATCACCTGGGTCTCGTTGCGCCAGCCGTCGACGAACAGCGGGCGGATCGGACGGTCGATCAGGCGGGAGACCAGCGTCTCCTTCTCGGTCGGACGGCCCTCGCGCTTGAAATAGCCGCCGGGAATGCGGCCCGCGGCGTAGGTCTTTTCCTGGTAGTCGACGGTCAGGGGCAGGAAGTCGACGCCTTCGCGCGGGGCCTTCGCCGCGACGACGGTGGCAAGCACCACGGTCTCGCCATAGGTGGCGACGACGGCGCCGTCGGCCTGGCGGGCGATCTTGCCGGTTTCCAGCTTGAGAGGGCGTCCGCCCCAGTCGATCTCGACTGAATGCTTATTGAACATAGAGGTCTTCTTTCATGGGTTCTCGAAAGAGGGGACGGCTCTCGAAAAACAAAAACCATGCGCAAGATTGCGGGACGCTGATCGGAGCGGATGATCAGCGTCCTGCGATCCTGCCATGGTTTTTGGATGTCGGATGGCGTCCATCCTTTCGGGTCATACGGGCGCCTTGCCCGTTGTGCCCAGCCGCCGGATTGCTGCTGGACTGTCAGTCGGCACGAATGCGAACACCGAACCTTCGGTCTTCGCCCTCATGCCCCGGATGCCGGCCGTCACTCGAGTATGATCCGGAAAAGTGTGAAGCGGTTTTCCGTAAAGATCATGCTCAAACAACCAACCAAAGTGCGATTCTTATCGCGCTTTGGGCCCGCATTCGACGCGCGCGCAGCCTCGATCAAAAAAAAGCTCAAAATAAGCGCCTTCGTTCGAAACCGCGTGCGAAAACGCGCGCCAAGGGCGCGCGCAGGAACTCTTAACGACGAATATTGTGCTTCTCGAGCAGCGCCTTGTACCGCGCCTCGTCCTTCTTCTTGAGGTAGTCGAGGAGCGAGCGGCGGGTCGAGACCAGCTTCAAGAGGCCGCGACGCGAATGATTGTCCTTCACGTGGGTCTTGAAATGGCTGGTGAGGTTGTTGATGCGTTCCGACAGGATCGCGACCTGAACCTCGGGCGAGCCGGTGTCGCCGGCCTTGGTGGCATTCGTCTTGATGACTTCCGCTTTGCGTTCTGCGGCAATCGACATCGTCAATTTCTCTCGTTGCGACCGGGGCTGGCAGTCAGGCCGGTCAGGTTGAACACACGCTTGGGGATGATTTCGCCATTGCCGACTTCAGCAAGCGCGAGAAGCCGGCCTGCCACCGTGACATAGACTGTGCCGCTACAAGTGGGCGCATCCCGTCCGCGCAACAAAACGGCCTGGCCCCGATGGAGCCTTGCCGCATCAGCCCGAGTGACGGCCAGTGCCGGGATGTCGTCCAGCGCGGTCTCAACGGGCAAAAGCGCGTCGGCGAGGCTGCCCTCGCCGGACGCGGCTCTATCGCACAAAGCCTCCAGCTGATCCAGCGGAATCATGTCGTTTTCGCCAAATGGGCCGACCAGGGTCCGCCTGAGCGCGCAGATATGGCCAAAAGTGCCGAGAATCCGGCCCATATCGCGGGCCAGCGCGCGGACATAGGTGCCCTTGCCGCATTCGGCCTCGAACACGGCGTGGTCGTTATCCGGTTGATCCACAAGGGTTAAATGGTGAATCTCGACCGGACGGGGGGCCAGTTCCACGACCTCGCCGTCGCGGGCGAGATCGTAGGCGCGCTCGCCCTGGACCTTGATCGCGGAATAGCGCGGCGGGATCTGCTCGATCACCCCGGTGAAGCGGGGCAGCAGGGCCAGGATGGCCTCCCGGGTCGGGCGCTGGTCGGAGGTCGCGGTCACCCGGCCCTCGATGTCGTCGGTATCGCGCTCCTCGCCCCAGCACACCGTGAACTGGTAGCGCTTGCGCCCGTCCATGACGAAGGGAACGGTCTTGGTGGCCTCCCCGAGCGCGATCGGCAGGCCCCCCGAGGCGAGCGGATCGAGCGTGCCGGCGTGGCCGGCGCGCTTGGCGTTGAACAGGCGCTTGAGCACCGCAACCGCCTGCGTCGAGGTCATGCCGATCGGCTTGTCGAGTACGACCCAGCCATGGACGTCGCGCCGGTCGCGGCGGACCTGGTTGCCCTTCTGCTGCTTGGCGCGCGGATCGTTGTTGACGCGGCGCGGCTCGTGATGCGGCTCCGAATTGCCGCCCAAGCCTGCGAAATTATCGTCCGCAAGATTATTTTTCTGCACGTCGCGCTGATCGGCCTGTTCGCCGCTGATCGTGTCGTGAGCCGGGTCCATCGTCATCGTTCTTCTTCCCGATCCGTCTCCGGATCCTGTTCCAGATCCTTCTGCACCGCAGGTGTTCGCAAAAGCTTCTCGATCCGTTCCGCTTCGTCGAATCGTTCGTCGACGCGGAAGCGAATGTCGGGTGCAAATTTCAGGTTAACGCGCCGCGCGACTTCGCCGCGCAGGAACTTCTTGTTGCGTGCGAGCGCAGCGAGGACGATCTCGGTGTCGCGGCCACCGAGCGGCATCACGTAGACCGTCGCGAGCTTCAGGTCGGGCGACATCCGCACCTCCGGCACGGTGATGATGTGACCTTCGAGATCCGCATCATGCACGTTGCCTTGCGCCAGAATATCGGCCATCGCGTGGCGAACCTGCTCGCCGACGCGCAACTGGCGTTGCGAGCCGCCGCCGGGTGCGGAACTCTTTTTCTGATGATGGCGTGGCATTCTCGAAATCACCTCGTCATGCCCGTGCCTGGGACACGGGCATCGTCATTTATCCTGTTGAAACGAAGAGGGGTGGATGGCCGGAAAAATCCGGCCATCGCACTCCCGCAATTTCAGTTCAAAAAGATCCGGGCGCTTCGGTAAGATTTGGACTTACAGGGAGCGCTGGATCGTCTCCACGCGGTAACACTCGATCACGTCACCGGCACGCATGTCGTGGTAGTTCTCGAAGGCCATGCCGCATTCCTGACCGGACTGGACTTCCTTCACTTCGTCCTTGAAGCGCTTCAGCGTCGACAGCTTGCCCTCGTGCACGACGACGTTGTCGCGGATCAGGCGCACATTGGCGCCGCGTTCCACGGTACCGTCGGTGACGCGGCAGCCGGCGACCTTGCCGACCTTGGAGATGTTGAAGATCTCCAGGATCGCGGCATTGCCGAGCATGGTTTCGCGCAAGGTCGGCGCGAGCAGGCCGCTCATCGCCTTCTTCACGTCGTCCACGAGATCGTAGATGATGTTGTAGTAGCGGATCTCGATGCCGTTGCGCTTGGCAGCCGCAGCGGCTTCCTTGTTGGCTCGAACCGAGAAGCCGATGATCGCGGCGTTGAAGCCTTCGGCCAGCGTCACGTCGGATTCCGAGATGCCGCCGACGCCGGCATGCAGGATGCGGGCTGCGACTTCGTCGGTGCCGAGCTTCTCCAGCGAACCGAGGATCGCCTCCAGCGAGCCCTGCACGTCAGCCTTGATGATCAGCGGGAATTCCTTGCGGCCCGCGGTCTTCAATTGCGACATCATCTGCTCGAGCGAGCCGCGCATGCCGGAGATCGAGGCCGCCGCGTTCTCGCGCTTCTGGTGCGCGCGGTAGCTGGTGACCTGGCGGGCGCGGGCTTCGTTCTCGACCACGGCGAGACGATCGCCGGCTTCCGGCGGACCGTTGAAGCCGAGCACTTCGACCGGCACCGACGGACCTGCTTCCTGCACGGTCTCGCCCTGATCGGAGATCAGCGCGCGGACGCGGCCCATCTCGGCGCCCGCGACGATGATGTCGCCGACGCGCAGCGTGCCGCGCTGGACCAGCACGGTCGCGACCGGGCCGCGGCCGCGGTCGAGCTTGGCCTCGATCACGGTGCCCTCGGCCGGACGCTCCGAATTGGTCTTGAGGTCGAGGATGTCGGCCTGGAGCGCGATCATCTCGAGCAGCTTGTCGAGATTGGTCTTGTTCTTGGCGGACACTTCGACGTCGACGACGTCGCCGCCGAACGATTCGACCTGCACCTCGTGCTGGAGCAGCTCGGTGCGCACGCGCTCGGGCTTGGCGTCGGGCTTGTCGATCTTGTTGATGGCAACGATGATCGGCACGCGCGCGGCCTTGGCGTGATTGATGGCTTCGACCGTCTGCGGCATCACGCCGTCATCGGCCGCGACCACCAGCACGACGATGTCGGTGACCTTGGCGCCGCGGGCGCGCATCGCGGTGAACGCGGCGTGGCCGGGCGTGTCGATGAAGGTGATCTTCTTGCCGCTCTCGGGCGATACCACCTGATAGGCGCCGATATGCTGGGTGATGCCGCCGGCTTCGCCGGAGACCACGTTGGCGTGACGGAGCGCGTCGAGCAGCGAGGTCTTGCCGTGGTCGACGTGACCCATCACGGTCACCACCGGCGAGCGCGTCTCGGTGTCGGTGGAATCGTCGACCTGGTCGAACAGGCCTTCTTCGACGTCGGAGGCGGCAACGCGCTTGACGGTGTGCCCCAGCTCTTCCGCGATCAGCTGCGCAGTGTCGGCGTCGATCACGTCGGTGATCTTGTGCATCGCGCCCTGCTTCATCAGCATGCGGATGACGTCGACCGCGCGTTCGGCCATGCGGTTGGCGAGTTCCTGGATCGTGATAGCTTCCGGGATGACCACCTCGCGGATCAGCTTTTCCTTGGGCTCGTTCGAGGCGTGGCCCTTCAGGCGCTGGGTGCGGCGGCGGAACGAGGCGATCGAGCGCTCGCGGACTTCGTCGGCGTTGAGCGCGGTGACGACCGTCAGGCGGCCGCGCTCTTTCTGCGGGCCGGGCTTGTGGGTGGTCTTGGGAGCCGCCGCAGGACGCGCGGCGCCGCCGGGACCGCGACGGATCTGGCGCGGACCATCGTCCTCGTCGGGTCCGGCCGCGACCGCAGGTGCGCGACCGAGCGGTCCGCCGGCCGGTCGCTGCGTGCTGGTTCCGGGGCGCGCGGTCGTCGTTCCCGGGCGTGCTGTCGCGGTTCCGGTTCGCGCTGCGGGCGCTCCGGGCCGCGACGTTGCAGCGGCCGGGGCCGCCGCGGCGGCGCGCGGGGCAGATTGCGGCTGCTCGCCTTCGCCGAAACGCTTCTTGGCCTCGGTCTCGGCCTTGCGCTTGGCCTCGTCCTCGTGGCGGTGGCGCTCCTCCTCGGCCTTGCGGCGGGATTCGGCGGCCTCGCGCTCGGCGCGTTCGGCGGCTTCGCGGACCGCGCGGCGCTGGGCCTCTTCCTCGGCCTGGCGACGCTCTTCGACTTCGCGCACCTTGGCATCGGCCAGCGCGCTGGCGCGGGCGGAGCGCTCGTCCTCGGTGAGCGTGCGCAGCACCACGCCGGAGCCGGCGTTGCGCGGCGGCGCGGGGCGCGACGGGGCAGGCGTGGGCGCCGCCGGCGCGGGCTTCGCCACCTCGGCAGCCTGCGGCTCGGGGGTGCCGTCGATGCGGCGCTTGCCGCGCTTCTCGACCACGACCTGCTTGCTGCGGCCATGGCTGAAGCTCTGGCGCACAGTGCCCGTTTCGACGCGCGGCTTGAGCGATAGCGTCTTGCTCGGAACGCTCAGCTTCTTGTCGCCAGGGGTCTTGGTATCAACCATTCAGCAGTCCTAATCCTGATTTATCAGTGTTGTGCGTTGCCGCACCGTCCAATTGGGTCGTCGTTGTCTCTCAGAAATCCTGGCCGTGCTCTTCGGCAGTCTTGTCATCGTCCGCCATCCGGTATCGGACCAGCATCTGGCTACGTGACAGGAATGACTTGCTCGCCGGGCCCGCGAGCACGGCAGCATGTATCACATTTGACCGGGTCAGTGCCAAATCCAATTCTACCGATTTCAGCGCGGTGACGACGGGAATCTGCGGCTTGGCGCCGCGATTCCCGGCATTTTGACGTGCCAGCATGTCCAATTTGCGGATTCCGTCCGCGGCCCCGTCGCTGGCGTGGATCAGGACCTCGACCGTGCCTTCCCTCAGGGCGCTCTCGACCTTGCCGAACCCAGTCACGATCTGGCCGGCCTTGGCGGCGATCCCAAGGGCTTCCGTCACGCTCCGAACCAGAAGCGTCTCGATGTCGGCAGGAAGCGTCTGAGGGGGCCGCAGCTCGCGCTTGAAGGCCTTGCTAAATTGGTGACGCCGTACCGCTTCCGCAACCACCCCGCGGGAGGCCGTGAGCCACATGCCGCGTCCGGGCAGCTTGCGCTTGAGATCCGGAACTACGTCGCCCTGCGGCGAAACGACGAAACGGATCAGCTCGTCGATCGGCCGGACTTGCCGACTGACAGCGCACATCCGCATGGTCGCGGACCTTTCGGTCCGCGGCCCATGGTCGAGTTCGCTGTCAATATTGGCGAGCATCCGGGCGACATCCTCCTTCGCCTTCTAGATCGTGTGTTCTCTAGGCAAGACCGGCCTCCGCTTTCGCTGAAACACGCCTCAAGCCGGCTGATCTTCGGTCGCCTCAGCCTCCTCGGTGGGCTTGGCGAGATCGGCCTCGGTGATCCAGCCGGCCTTGACGCGGGCCTGCATGATCATGGCTTCGGCATCGTCGCGGGAGATATCGATGCCGTCGAGTGCGCCCGGATGCTTGGTGGGCTCGCCGCCTTCCTTGCGCTCGGTCCAGCCGACCAGATCGTCGGTGGCGCAGCCGGCGAGGTCCTCGACCGTCTTGATGTCGTTCTCGCCGAACTTCACCAGCATCTTGGAGGTGACGCCGGGCACGTCCTTGACGGCGTCCTCGACACCGAGCTCCTTGCGCCTCGCCTCGATCTCGGCTTCCTGCTGCTCGAGATATTCGCGGGCACGGCTCTGGAGCTCCTGCGCGGTCTCCTCGTCGAAGCCCTCGATGCTGGCGAGCTCCTTGAGGTCCACCATGGCGAGTTCCTCGACCGAGGTGAAGCCCTCGGACGCCAGCAGCTGGCCGACCACTTCGTCGACGTTGAGCGATTCCATGAAGACGCGGGTGGAGTTCTCGAAGTCGGCCTGGCGGCGCTCCGATTCCTCCTGCTCGGTCAGGATGTCGATGTCCCAGCCGGTGAGCTGCGAGGCCAGACGCACGTTCTGGCCGCGGCGGCCGATCGCCAGCGAAAGCTGGTTGTTGGTGTCGGGCACGACGACCTCGATACGCTCGCGGTCTTCGTCGATGACGACCTTGGACACTTCGGCCGGCGCCAGCGCGTTGACCACGAAGGTCGCGATGTCCGGCGACCACGGGATGATGTCGATCTTCTCGCCCTGCAATTCGTTCACCACGGCCTGCACGCGCGAGCCGCGCATGCCGACGCAGGCGCCGACCGGGTCGACCGAGGAATCGCGGGAAATCACGCCGATTTTCGCGCGCGAGCCCGGATCGCGGGCGACCGCCTTGATCTCGACGATGCCGTCATAAATCTCCGGCACTTCCTGCGCGAACAGCTTCGCCATGAACTGCGGATGGGTGCGGGAGAGGAAGATCTGCGGGCCGCGGGTTTCACGGCGGACGTCGAAGATGTAGGCGCGGACCCGGTCGCCGTTGCGGAACACTTCGCGCGGCAGCATCTCGTCGCGGCGGATGATGGCTTCGCCGCGGCCGAGATCGACGATCACGCTGCCATATTCGACGCGCTTGACGACGCCGTTGACGATGTCGCCGATGCGGTCCTTGAACTCCTGGTATTGCCGGTCGCGCTCGGCCTCGCGCACCTTCTGCACGATCACCTGCTTGGCCGATTGCGCGGCGATGCGGCCATATTCCAGCGGCGGCAGGGTGTCGGCGATGGTGTCGCCGACCTGGGCGCCGGGATTGGCGCGCTGCGCGTCGACCAGCGAGATCTGGTTGGAATGATTTTCGACCTTGTCGACCACCAGCATGTGGCGCGACAGTCGCAGCTCGCCCTTCTTCGGGTCGATCTCGGCGTGAACGTCGGTCTCGCTGCCGTAACGGGCGCGCGCCGCCTTGGCGATGGCGTCCTCCATCGCCGCGATGACGATACCGCGGTCGATCGATTTCTCGCGCGCAACGGCGTCGGCGATCTGGAGCAATTCAAGTCGATTGGCGCTGACTGCCATGGCTAGTCTCCTTGGTCAGGATCGGTCTCGCCGCGCCGCGCGCGTTCGGCGGCAAGGCGATGTTTCTTCGTGTTGGTCGGAGCCGGTTTCTTTTTCGGCTTGGTGTTCTTGGTGATCTTCGCGCTGATCTCGGCATGCGGAGGAGCCGGCGGCTCCAGGCCGAGATCCCTGCGCATCTTGCGCTCCTCGGCCTTGCCGCGGCGCATGGATTCGGCGATCAGCTCGTCGGTCAGCACCAGCCGGGCCTCGCCGATATCCTCCATGGTCAGGAGCACGTCGGGATTGTCGCCCGGCTTGACGTCGTCGCGACGCAGATGCACGCGGTCGCCTTCGACGGCGCCGAGCGTGCCGCGGAACCGCTTGCGTCCTTCGTGGGCGACCGCCATCTCGATCTTCACCAGATGGCCGCCATAGCGTTCGAAATCGGAGCGGCGGACCAGCGGACGGTCGATCCCCGGCGAGGAAATTTCCAGCCGGTAGGCGCGATCGATGGGGTCGGCGACATCGAGCACGGGGGAGAGCGCCCGCGAGATCGCCTCGCAATCTTCGAGCTGCATCGAGCCGTCCGGCCGCTCGGCCATGATCTGCACGGTGCAGCCGGCCTCGCCGGAAATGCGGATCCGCACCAGGCGATATCCCATGCCTTCCAGCACCGGCGCTGCGACCGCGGACACCCGTGCCGCCACGCCCGGTTCGACCACGAGTCTCGGCTCGGCCAGCAATTCGGCGTCCGTGGAACCAGGGTTCGGTTCGGTCATGTCCAGGGTCAGGCGCTCGATGGTTAAGGCTTGGTTAAGATGCCAAAGCCCGCTTCGGAATTTCCCCGACACGGGTCGGGCCGCATCTTCCGCCACGCCGCGTTCAGGTAACAAAAAAGAGCGGGTCCTTTCGGGCCCACTCTCACTACGCGGATCGTATGAGAAGATGAATTGGCGCTGATATAGCGCTTTCCCCCCGCCCGGACAAGGCCCATTGCGGGGGAACGGGGCCTTTTTGCGCCGTTCCGCGACCGCCCTGCGGCAACGCTTCCTTCACCCGGGGCGGCTAAATTCCCCGATTGTGGGGCGGCTTGGACCAAGGGCGCACCCGCGGCGTGCCCTGATCGAGTTGCGTTTTCATGACCGTTGCCACGTCGCTCATTCCCGGACTGGACGATATCGTCAAACGCGGCGATCCGCGGCGGCGAGGCGAGATTGCGCGCGCCATCTCCGAATTGTTCTTCCAGGATTCCGCCAATCTTCGTCCCGAGCTCATCGATCTCTTCGACAACCTCCTGATCGATCTCGTCCCGCATGCGGAGCTTGCCTCGCGCGCCGACCTCGCCGAGCGCTTCTCGCATTTGAACAACGCGCCGCCGCATCTGATCAACCAACTCGCGCGCGAAAATGAGATCATGGTGGCGGGCCCCGTGCTGCGCCGCTCGCCCGTGCTCGATGACACCGCCCTGGTCGAGATCGCGCGCCTGAAGGGCCAGGGGCATCTGCTGGCGATGACGGAACGCCCGACATTGTCGCCTGCAATCACCGATGTGCTGGTCGAGCGCGGAGATCGCGACGTGGTGCGTCGCGCCGCCGGCAATGCCGGCGCGGCATTCTCGCCCGGCAGCTATTCCGAGATGATCAAGCGCGCGGCGCGGGACGGCGTGCTGACGCTCAAGATCGGCCAGCGCACCGACCTTTCGGGCGAGAACCTGAAAGAGCTTCTCGGCGGGACGCTCGACGTCATCCGCCGGCGCCTTTCCACCGTGGTCAATCCCGCACGCCAGGCCGAGATCAAGCGCGCAATGGCGGCGATCGAGGAAGCCGCGCTGCCGCCCGGACCCCGGCGGGATTTCTCGGCGGCCCAGCGCACGGTGCTTTCCCTGCATCGCGAGGGCCATCTCGGCGAAAGCGCGCTGCTCGGCTTCGCCAAGGCGAACAAATACGAGGAATCGATCGCAACGCTCGCGGCGATGTCCGGCGTCCGCCTCGCGGTTCTCGACCGCCTGATCTCGGGCGACCGCTACGATCCGATTCTCATCGTCGGCCGCGTGCTGAATCTGGGCTGGCCCACGGTGCGCGCGCTCATCCTGCTCTGGTACGGTCCGCATTGTATTCCGGCCGATGCCGACATCGAGGCCGCGCGCGCGAACTTCACGCGCCTGATGCCGACGACCGCCGAGCGCGTCGTGAATTTCTGGCGCAACCGGCAGACGATTTGAGATGTCCTTGTTGGTCATTCCGGGGCGATGCGAAGCATCGAACCCGGAATCTCCAGGTTCCGGGTTCACGCTTCGCGCGCCCCGGAACGACGGTCATTTCCGCTTGAACCGCAGATAGGCCGCCTTGCGTCCCTCGCGCGCGGCCTTGCGGCCGTAGCGCGTCATGGTGTAGCCGGCCCATGGCTGCCTGAAGTCGTCGGCGCGTTCGGCAAGCCAGACGAAGTCCTGCGAGCGCGCAAGATGCGACAGCGTCCAGGCGCAATAATCGTCGATATCGCAGACGAAGCGGAATTCGCCGCCTCGCTTCAGCACGCGCGCCATCGCCGCGATGGTGCGGTCCTGGACGAAGCGCCGCTTCCAGTGCCGCCGCTTCGGCCAGGGATCGGGATGGATCAGGTCGATCCGCGACAGCGATGCCTGGGGCAACCAGGCCAGCAGCTCGGCGGCGTCGCCGGCGAACAGGCGGATGTTGCCGATATTGGCGGCCTCGATCTGCGTGAGGATCTTCGCCATGCCGTTGACATAGGGCTCGCAGCCGATGAAGCCGGTCGCGGCGAATTTCTGCGCCTCGGCCGCAAGATGCTCGCCGCCGCCGAAGCCGATCTCGAGCCGCACATCGTCGGTCCCGGGGCCAAAGATCTCGCGGGCGTCCGCCGGCGTCTCAGTGTGGATGTCGAGCGCAAGATGCGGCAGCAGATGATCGACCAGCTCGGCCTGGTGCTGCCTGAGCTTGTGGCCCTTGCGGCGCCCGAAGAAGGCGCGCTCGCTGTCGTCGCGATCGGGATCTGATTTGCGCTCGCTCATCGCAGCGTCTGATACAGGCGATGGAGCAGCCGCGCGCGCGGCGCAAGCGAGGAGACGTAGAGCTGCTCATAATGGGTATGCGCGCCCTTGCCGTCGACGCCAAGCCCGTCCAGCGTTGCGGTATGCGGGGCGGTGAAATTGCCGTCCGAGCCGCCGCCGGTGTGCGTATCGATCAGCTCGAAGCCGATCTCGCCGGCGAGCGTCTTCGCGTGCTCGAACAGCGCGGCGCCCGCATTGCTCTTCTCGTAGGGCGGACGGTTGAGCTCGCCGGTGACGGTGACGGTGACGCCGTCGGTTTTCGAGGTCAGGGCGAGGATTCTGCCGACGAACTCGTCGGCGTCCGCGAGGCTCAGCACGCGCAGGTCGACTTCGGCATAGGCCTCTTCCGGCGTGACGTTGGGGCGCGTGCCGCCGCGCACCACGCCGACATTGACGGAGACGCCACGGGCGAGGTCGTTCATCCCTTCCAGCGCTAGGATGACGTTGGCGAGCTCGCGGACGGCGCTGCGGCCGTCTTCGGGCCGCGAGCCGGCATGCGCCGGCACGCCCTTGACGAACACGCGGAAGCGTCCGACGCCCTTGCGTCCGGTGACGATCTTGCCGCCGTCGCGCGCCGGCTCCGTCACCAGCACGTATCTGGCCTTGCGTCCTTCCTGCTCGATCAGCGCACGCGAGGTCGGGCTGCCGATCTCCTCGTCCGAGGTGAACAGGTGCGTGATGCCGAGCGGCGAGCGATCGGCCGTCGCACACAGCGCGCCAAACGCGTGATGGGCGATGTAGGCGCCACCCTTCATGTCGTAGATGCCGGGGCCGAAGGCGACGTCGCCTTCGACCTTGAACGGCAGGCGCTCGATGAATCCCATGGGATGGACCGTATCGAGGTGGCTCAGCACCAGAATGCCCGGCTGGTCCTGGCCCCAGGTCGAACGCGCCAGGAGATGGTCTCCGCAGCCGCCGACACCGGCGACGCGCTCGAGCCTGACGGGCAAGTCGCGATATTGCTCCGCGACGACGGAGACCAGCTTGTTGATCTGCTCAGGAGCTTCCGTCGGTGTCTCGATCTCGACCCAGCGGCGGATGCCGTCGAGGATAGTTTGGGAATCGAACCAATTGGTGCTGGCCATGACTGCATCTGTGCCCTTGAATCGCATCATCGAAGCGGACGCACGACAAAGCGCGGCCACAAATGACGACATAGGCCAGATTTCACGCGGTCTCAAATCGCCATCGAGACGGCGCGTCAGCGCTTGTCGGGACCTTCCCGGGCCGCGATCTGCTCGACGAGATCGACGATCGAGCGGCGCATCTTCGAATCGGTGATTCGCGTGAACGCCTTGGTCAAGGCCAGGCCTTCGGAGGTCGCGAGAAAATCCGAGACGTAAGAGGGCGAGGCGCCTTCGCTGAAGCCATCCGGCCCCGGCACGCCGCTCGGACCGCCCTCGAACAGAAACGACACCGGCACCTGCAGGATTTCGGCGATCTGCTGGATGCGGCTCGCACCGACCCGGTTGGTGCCCTTCTCGTATTTCTGGATCTGCTGGAAAGTCAGGCCCAAAGCGTCACCGAGCTTTTCCTGGCTCATGCCCAACATGATGCGGCGCATACGCACGCGACTGCCGACATATTTGTCAACAGGGTTGGGCGCTTTCGACATTTCCTCAGCCCTCCAAACACCACCTTCAGCGCAATCAATCGCAGTGCCTCAGGTGCAAGCAACGTCAAATCAAACCCTGTTATTGGGAAACATTGCGGAGAAATTTAGCAACGCACCGCTGTCTTTTTGCAGCCGGGGCAGAATGGGGAGCCCGCATGCAGTCTGTCAACCGTGGGACTACGGTTGTCAAAAGTTTCCGGCTACCTCCGCAGCGACGGCGCAATCAGCTCTGGCGCTTGCTGACGCGTCGGCGGAGGGCCAGAAACACGGCCAGCGCGACGAGCATGGCTGCGGGCGCATCGCCCACCCGCGCGTAGACGGTCGGCGGGATCGCGGCGGGCAGATTTGCATCCAAAATGCCCTCGATTCCGAGTCCGAGGCTGGAAACGGTGCGGCCCACCGGATCGATCACTGCGGAGATGCCGGTATTGGCGGAGCGGACCAGCGGCAATCCGAGTTCGATCGCGCGCATGCGCGACTGCTCCAGATGCTGATAGGGGCCGGTCGAGATGCCGAACCAGCCGTCATTGGTGAGGTTCACGATCCAGCCGGGACGTTCGCTGCGACCGGCCACTTCGCCGGGAAAGATCGCTTCGTAGCAGATCAGCGGCAGCGCGGGCGGTGCGCCGGGGACCTGCAGCGCATGCCGTACCGTGCCGGGAATGAAGCCGCCGCGCACACGCGTCAGTTGCTCGAATCCGAGCTTCTCCATCAACGACTGGTAGGGCAGAAATTCGCCGAACGGCACCAGATGCAACTTGTCGTACACGGCCAGCACGCTGCCGTCGTGGTCGATGACATAGATCGAATTGTAGGCACGCGTGATCGGCTTGCCGGGCGGCAGGTCGGGCGCGCGGACCGAGCCCGTGATCAGCACGGTGCCTTTCGGAAGAAGGTCGGCGATCTGCGCCATCGCGTCGGCTTCGCGGGTCAGGAAGAACGGAAAGGCGGATTCCGGCCAGATCAGGATGGTGGCATCGCGCACGCCGGTCGATTGCGGGCCCGAGGCGCGGTCCGACAACGCCAGATATTTCTTCATCACCTCCGTCTTGGCGGCGTAGTTGAACTTCGCGTCCTGCTGCAGGTTCGGCTGCATCAGGCGCAGCTTGGCGCCCGCGACCATCGTGGTCGGATGCAGCGACAGGCGGATCGCGCCGAAAATGCTCATCACAAGCAGGAGCCCAATGGCCGCCGCCGACACGCGCCATGGCAGGCGGCGATCGGGTGTGCGGTCGATCAGCGTCGCCGGGCTCGCGAAGATCGCAACCGCCAGGAACGTCATGCCCCACAGGCCGATCAGCGACGCCGTCTGCGCCAGCGGCAGCGGCTCGGACAATGCATAGCCGAACGCGTTCCAGGGGAAGCCGGTCAGCGCGTGGCCGCGCAGCCACTCGCTGACGGTGAGGCTTGCTGCGAGCGCAAGCACGCGCGTGGCGTTCTTGGTCCAGAGCAGGCGCGCCAGCGCAAAGCCGATCGCCGTGAAGATGGACAGATAGGCCGGCAGGCCGAGCACGGCGAACGGCGTCAGCCAGGCGAATATATCGGCGTCGACGAAGAAGGCGTAGCCGATCCAGTAGAGCCCGGGCACGAAATAGCCGAGCCCGAACCAATAGCCGGTCAACGCGGCGGCGGGGACGCCGCCATATCGGCCGGCGCCGGCGCCGTCGATCAGCCAGACCAGCACCGGGAAGGTGATGAACAGCACGGGGAAGAGGTTGAACGGCGCCAGTGCCAGCACCGACAGCGCTCCGCACCCCATCGCGATGACCGCGCGCTTCCATCCCCAGGCGAGAATGATGGCAAGCGCGATTTGCCGAAGTCGTTGGAACGGACTCACTGCTGGCTGGTCCCGTCGCTCGGCGGCGGGCTGGGCGTGTCGCCGGCCGGCGGCTGGCTGCTGTCCGGCGCGGCCTCGCGGCGGCTTCTCTCGCGCTGGCTCCGCGGCGCGGGACGCTCCTTTCGCGTCGAGATGCGCAGCCGCTTGACGCGGCGCGGATCGGCATCGAGCACCTCGACCTCGTAGGTGCCGGGGCCCGAGATCACCTCGCCGCGCACTGGCAGGCGCCCGACGAAGCTGACGAGATAGCCGCCCAGCGTTTCCACTTCCTCGCCGGCTTCGCCGGTGACGAAATCCTCGCCGATCACCGAGCGGACGTCGTCGAGGCTGGCGCGGGCGTCGGCGATGAAGGCGTTGTCGGGCAGGCGCACGATTGAAGGCGGCTCGTCGCTATCGTGCTCGTCGTCGATCTCGCCGACGATCTGCTCGACGATGTCCTCGAGCGACACCAGCCCGTCGCTGCCGCCATATTCGTCGACCACCAGCGCGAGGTGGATGCGCGTGGCCTGCATCTGCGCCAGCAGGTCGATCGCCCGCATCGACGGCGGCACGTAGAGCAGCTTGCGGATGATGTGGGCTTCCTCGAGCGGCATCGCGAGATCGACGGCGCGCAGGTCGAGCCCGGCCGGCAGCGGCTTCTTGCGCTTGGTCTTGGTGGTTTCCGACACACGGGCACGCGCGGTCATGAAGGCGAGCAGGTCGCGGATGTGGACGATGCCGACGGGATCGTCGAGCGTCTCGTTGTAGACCACGAGGCGCGAATGGCCGGCGCTCTCGAAGCGGTCCATCAACTCGCCGAGCGGGATGTCCCGCTTCACCGCGACGACGTCGGCGCGGTGCACCATGACATCGGCGATGCGGCGCTCGTGCAGGCCGAGGATGTTGCGCAGCATGGTGCGCTCGACCGCGGAGAAGCCGGAATCGCCGGGCGTCGTCGCATCGAGCACGACCTGGAGGTCGTCGCGCACCGATCCCGCCTTCCAGCCGAACAGCGTGCGGATGGCGCGCAGCAGCCAGCCATCGGCGGCCGGGCGCATCACCTCGCCCGGCGTCACCACCGCCGGCAGATTGGCCGTGTTGCGCGGGTTGTCCTGGACCGGGTCGGAATCGGGCATCTCAGTGTGTCCCCGCGCGGTCTGCATAGGGATCGGGAATTCCAAGCTGCGCCAGGATCTGGGTCTCCAGCGCTTCCATCTCCTCGGCGTCGCCGTCGTTCTCGTGATCGTAGCCGATCAGGTGCAGGAAACCATGCACGGCGAGATGGCTCAAATGGTGGTCGAACGGCTTTTGTTCCTCGTCCGCCTCGCGCCGCATGGTCTCGTAGGCGATCGCGATGTCGCCGAGCATGCGCGGCGCATCGCCCGGCTTCCATTCGCCCTCCGGCTGAAGTGCGGGAAACGACAGCACGTTGGTCGGCTTGTCGATGCCCCGCCAGTTGCTGTTGAGGGTGCGGATGCCGGCGTCATCGGTCAGCATCACCGCCACTTCGGCGTCGGCAACGTCTTCGTCGACGCTTTCGGCGGCGGCCGCGACCGCGCGCTGGATCACGGCTTCGGAATCGGGCTCGTGCTGCCAGCAATCGGCGACAACGAGGACTTCGGTCATGGGAAGGTTGGGATGGGACATCATGTTGTCTGGGACGAAAAGGCGCAATGTCCGCGCCCTCCGGGGTCCAGCTGTTGCCTCGTCAGGATTGGCCGGTGGCCGGCCGCTGCGGCGAACCTTCGTAGGCGGCAACGATCCGCGCCACGAGTTCGTGGCGGATCACGTCCTCGGCCTTGAAATGAACTTGGGCAATGCCCTCGACGCCGTTCAACAGCCGGGTCGCTTCGGCGAGGCCCGAGGTCTGGCCGTTCGGCAGGTCGATCTGCGAAGGGTCGCCGGTGACGATCATGCGGCTGTTCTCGCCGAGACGGGTCAGGAACATCTTCATCTGCATCGACGTGGTGTTCTGCGCCTCGTCCAGGATGATGGCGGCGTTGGTGAGGGTGCGGCCGCGCATGAAGGCGAGCGGCGCGATCTCGATCTCGCCGGTCTGCAGCGCGCGCTCGACGATGCGCGCATCCATGAGGTCGTAGAGCGCATCGTAGATCGGGCGAAGATAAGGATCGACCTTCTCGCGGAGATCGCCGGGCAGGAAGCCGAGCCGCTCGCCGGCTTCCACCGCCGGACGCGACAGGATGATCTTGTCGACCTCCTTGCGCTCGAACAGCTGCGCGGCATGCGCCACCGCGAGCCAGGTCTTGCCGGTGCCGGCCGGGCCAATGCCGAACACCAGCTCGTGGCGCTTCAGCGCGCGAATGTAGGAGTCCTGCGCGGCGGTGCGCGCCCGCACCGGGCGCTTGCGCAAGTTGATGCTGTCGAAGGCCGATTTGGCCGATTTGGCGTCGAACTCGAACAGCGAGCCCTGGGCGATCACGGCGCGGATCGCGCCTTCGACCTCGCCCTGGTCGAGATCCTGTCCCTTCACGGCTTGCGCGTAGAGCATCTCCAGCACGCGGCGGGCAGCGTCGCAGCCGTCGCGGCTGCCGCCGATCGTGATGTGGTTGCCCTTGGAATCGACGACGACGCCGAGCCGCCGCTCGAGCTGCGCCAGATGCTGGCCGTAAGGGCCGACCAGCGCGGAAGCGGCGCGGTTGTCGTCGAAGTCGATGACGACCTGGGTCTCGGGCGGAACTTGCATGTCGCGGTCAAATTTGCGGCTGGGAGCGAACGAAGACGAATCCGATGCGCTTTTTGGCAAGGGTTCAGGCTCCACTGGCTTGCGATAAAGCGGGCTCGCCCGCGCTGGGCGGAATGGCGAGCTCGCCGAGAAAGCTGTAGCGCTCGAGGCTGTCGATCCGAACAGGCAGGATCTGTCCGATGATATCGGGCGAGGCCATCACGTGAGCGGGCTGGAGGAAGGCGGTGCGGCCGACGATCTGGCCGTCCTTGCGCGCCGGACGTTCGAACAGCACGTCGACCGTTGAGCCAATCGCGGCCTTGTTGAAGGCCGATTGCTGGCTGTCGATCAGTTCCTGGAGCCGCTCCAATCGCTGGTCCATCTCGGCGGGGGACACCGTCTCCTGCATGTCCGCGGCCGGCGTTCCCGGCCGGGCGGAATATTTGAACGAATAAGCCGCAGCGTAGCCGATTTGCGTGACAAGCGCGAGGGTGGCGAGAAAATCTTGCTCGCTCTCGCCGGGGAAGCCGACGATAAAATCTGATGAAAAAGCAATGTCTTGGCGCGCGGCGCGGAAACGGTCGATGACCCCGAGGTAATCAGCGGCGGTATGCTTGCGGTTCATGGCCGCCAGAATCCGGTCCGAGCCCGACTGCACCGGCAGGTGCACGAACGGCATCAGGGCACCGAGATCGCGATGGGCCGCAATCAGGCTGTCGTCGACGTCGCGCGGATGGCTGGTCGAATAGCGCAGCCGCGCGATGCCGGGGATCTTGGCCAGATGCTCGAGCAGCCGGCCGAGCGGCCAGGTTTTTCCGTCGGGCCCCTCGCCGTGATAGGCGTTGACGTTCTGCCCGATCAGGGTGAGCTCGCGCACGCCGTTATCGGCGAGCCGCTTCACGTCGTCGACGATCTTGGCGACGGGGCGAGAGACTTCGGCACCGCGGGTATAGGGGACGACGCAGAAGGTGCAGAACTTGTCGCAGCCTTCCTGCACGGTGACGAAGGCCGAAATGCCGCGCGCCCGGATCGCGTCGGGCTTCGGCTGGGCCAGGAAGCCGAACTTGTCGGCGGCCGGAAATTCGGTCTCGATCGCGCGGCCTTCGTTGCCGGCGCGCTTCAAGAGCTCCGGCAGATGATGATAGCTCTGCGGCCCCACCACGACGTCCACGACCGGCGCGCGGCGCACGATCTCCTCGCCCTCGGCCTGCGCCACGCAGCCGGCGACCGCGATCTGCATCGCGCGGCCGCCGCGCGCGGCCTCGTCCTTGGCGACGCGCAGGCGCCCGAGCTCCGAATAGACCTTCTCGGACGCCTTTTCGCGGATATGGCAGGTGTTGAGGATGACGAGATCGGCCTCCTCGGCGCTCGCGGTCTCCACGAATCCCTCCGGCGCCAGCGTGTCCACCATGCGCTGGGCATCGTAGACGTTCATCTGGCAGCCATATGATTTGATGTGCAGCTTGCGCGGCGGCGTCATGGAACCCGAAAATGGCGGTGGAGGGCGGCCTTCAGATATAGGCTGGGGCGGCGAAAATCCAGCGAATGGAGCCCTCCAAACCGTCATTCCGGGGCGCGACGCAGTCGCGAACCCGGAATCCCGAGGGATTTCGCGCAAGATTCCGGGTTCGATACTGTGCATCGCCCCGGAACGACTGCAAGAATCAGCCCGCCAAAGCGTCGGCCTCGACCCGCCGGACCAACTCGGGCAGCTGATGCATGTCGGCGAAGAGCAGGTCGGCGCCGGCCTCGCGCAGCGTTTCGGCATAGCCGTCGCGGCAATGGCTGCCCCCGTAAAAGCCGAACACCGTCATGCCGGCCGCCCGGGCACCGGCTATCCCGGCCAGGCTGTCCTCGATCACGACGCAGCGCTGGGGCGGCACGCCCATTTCCCTGGCCGCGAACAGGAACAGGTCCGGCGCAGGCTTGCCGTTCTTCACCTGCGAGGCGGAGAAAATGTTCGGCGCGAGGCGCTCATAGAGGCCGGTGCTCCCGAGGCTCACGCGCATGCGTTGGTGCGAGCCGCTCGATGCGACGCAGACGTGTTGCGTGACGACATCGAGCACGTCATGGATACCTCGGATCGCTTCGAGGTCGGCCTCGAACGCGCGGAACAGCTCCTCCTGGAGATCGCCGTGATAGGCCTCGGGCAGCTTGCGGCCAAGCTCGGTCTCGATCTCAAGATTGGCCTGCTTCGTCGAACGGCCGAGGAAGCGGTCGAACACCTGCTCCGAGGTGATCGGATAGCCGTGCCGCGTCAGCACGTCGGCATGGGCGCGGCAGGAGATCACCTCGCTGTCCACCAGCACGCCGTCGCAATCGAAGATGATGAGATCGATGGACACTAAGCTCAATTCGTCGGCTTGTCGTCGTCGAGCGGGACGCAATAGAGCTCGAGCCGGTGGTCGACCAGCTTGTAGCCGAGCTTGCGGGCAATCTCCGCCTGGAGCTTCTCGATCTCCTCGGAGGTGAACTCGATCACCTTGCCGTCGCGCAGATTGATGAGGTGGTCGTGATGGCTGTCGCGCATGGTTTCGTAGCGCGCGCGGCCCTCGCGGAAGTCATGGCGCTCGATGATGCCGGCATCCTCGAACAGCTTGACGGTGCGATACACGGTCGAGATCGAGATCTTGTCGTCGACGGCGACGCAGCGCCGGTACAATTCCTCGACATCGGGATGATCGACTGATTCCGCGAGCACGCGGGCGATGACACGGCGCTGCTCGGTCATGCGCATGCCGGTGGCGGCACAGCGCGCCTCGATGCCGGACGCCTTGGATGCGGAAGAAGGTTTCAGTGCGGTCATTGTTTGTCTGCCTGGCAGGGGCGCTTTCTGCCACCGATGTTACGACAAGTCACGCCGCATCAGAAGGGCGTTCAATTGTTCCCCGTTCGGCTGCTTATAGTAGCGTTCGCGGCGCCCGACCACCACGAATCCGCACCCGGCGTAGAGCCGCCGCGCCGGCTGGTTGTTTTCCTCGACCTCGAGAAATATTGTGCGGACGCCGCGCCCGGCGAGGTGGCCGAGATGGGTCATCAGCAGCGTGCGGGAGAGGCCGCGGCCGCGATAGGCCTCGTCCACCGCGATCGAGAGGATTTCCGCTTCGTCCGCCCCGATCCGGGATATCGCGAAGCCGATGGTCCGGCGTCCCAGGCGCAGGCGATGCACCAGCGTGTTGCGCTCATTGAGCATGGCCTCGAATTCGCCTTCGCCCCAGCCGTGCGCGAAGGAGGCGCCGTGCAGCTGCGCCAGCCGCGCGGCGTCGCGCATGGATGCGGGCTCGACGGCGGCGGTGCCGCCGCGCCACCATTGCGACAGCCATCTCATCATGAGGTTGCAGCGTGTGCTGCGAACGGCGGAGCTGCGGCGGGCTTTGCGTCGGGTGCCTTCAGGTAGAATGGCCGCGCCGGATTTGTCGCGGGATCGGCTGCCGCGCCGAGCCAGGAGACCCAGCCGATATCCGGCGCTGCCTGCGTGTCGACCGCGACCGGTTGCTCACCATCTTTCGGCCAGCGCTCGGCGAGGATGTTTGCGGCATTGCCGACCAGGTGAGGCGCGCCGAACTGCGAGGCCGCGATCGCCTCGTCGATGGCAGCGATGCGCGGCCGCACCAGCTGGCTGCCGTCGCCGGCGACGATCTGGAAATAGACGTGGTCGTGCCGCGCATCGATCGCGGAGATCACCGGCGCGGATTTGCTCTGGCCGACGACGGCGGCAGCGTACGCCGACAAGGTGGTAAGGCCGATCGCCGGCCGCGCGGCCGCGAGCGCAAGGCCGCGCGCCGCCGAAATGCCGACGCGCAGGCCGGTGAAGCTTCCGGGGCCGACGGTGACCGCGATGCGGTCGAGCGCGGTGAAGGTGACATTGGCCGATTGCATGACGCGCGCGATCATCGGCATCAAGGCCTCGGCGTGGCCGCGCTTCATCAGAAGCTGCTCCTGCGCAAGCAGCTCGGCCGCTTCGGTGTCGAGCACCGCGACGGAGCAGGCGTCGAGCGCAGTATCGATGGCGAGGATCAGCATAACGCGATCATAGCATTGCCAATCGCACGATGCCCAATGTTCTTGCCGTCATGGCCGGGCTTGTCCCGGCCATCCACGCCTTTGCGGCCCCTAGAACGTGGATGCCCGGGACAAGCCCGGGCATGACGAAGGAAGTGGTGGGCAGATAGCGCGGTTCACATCGGCCGGACTTCGACCACGTCGGGCACGAAGTGCTTGAGCAGGTTCTGGATGCCGTGCTGCAGCGTCGCGGTCGATGACGGGCAGCCGGAGCAGGCGCCCTTCATGTTGAGATAGACGATGCCGTCCTTGAAGCCGCGGAAGGTGATGTCGCCGCCGTCATTGGCGACCGCCGGCCGCACACGGGTCTCGATCAGGTCCTTGATCATGTCGACCGTTTCGGCATCGGCCTCGTCGAAGAACTCGTCCTCGTCGTCGAGATCGGCATCGCCTTGCGCCGCGCCGTCGGCCAGCAGCGGCGCGCCGGACATGTAGTGCTCCATGATGGCACCGAGGATCGCGGGCTTGAGCTGCTGCCATTCACCGTTCGCCTTGGTCACGGTGATGAAATCCGATCCGTAGAACACGCCGGTGACGCCGGGCACCTCGAACAGCTTCTCGGCCAGCGGCGAGCGCGTCGCGGCCTCGCGGCTCGAAAACTCCACCGGGCTGCCGTCGACGACGACGCGGCCGGGAATGAATTTCAGCGTGGCGGGATTGGGGGTGGCTTCGGTTTGAATGAACATGGTTTTCTCCAGACGTCGCCGGTTCAAGGCCGGCGCGTTGCCTCTTCCCTAGCAGATGGCGACGGGGAACGCACGATCAAGGGGAGGGAATGGCGTTTCGCTGTTATATCAGCGGGTTAAGGATGTTCTTGCTTACCCTCCCCTGGAAGGAGAGGGTCGATCGCGCAACGCGCGAGCGGGTGGGGTGATCTCTCTACACGGGCAGCGTTCGTGGTGGAGAGACCGTCACCCCACCTCGTCTCATGTCTCGCTGCGCTCGACATGAGCCGACCCTCCCCCTCCAGGGGAGGGTAAGAGCGCCGTCCCTACGACAGCGAATCCACGCTTTCGTCGCTCAATGCGCCTGAAATGATGGTCACGGGGATTGGGAACGTCCCCACGGCATGCGCGAGCAATGAGACCAGCGGCCCCGGACCTTCGGCGCCGGGATTGGCGGCGAGCACCAGCATGGCGATGTCGGGGTCCTCGTCGATCACGGCGAGCAATTGTTCCATCGGCGCGCCCTCGCGGATCACCCGCTCCGGGGTGATCGCGGCAATGCCGTTGGCGCGGCCCGCGGCGCGGTCGAGCGCGGCTTCGGCGGCTTCCTGGGCTTCGGCGCGCATAATGTCGGCGACCCCCAGCCATTCCTGGCTCTGCTGCTCCGGCTCGACGATGCGCAGCATCACCACGCCGCCGCCGGCGCGAATCGCCCAGCGGCTGGCATAGTAGACCGCGCGATCCCATTCGGCGGTGTCGTCGACGACGACGAGGCATTTGGGCTTGTGACCCGGCTCGAAGCAAAGTCGCTTGCTGGTCATGCATGTCCCGGCGAGTGCATGGCGCGCATGCTGCCACACTCCCGCAAGCTTGGGGAGGGGAGATGCGGGTCGGCGCTCAAGCGCCGACCGTCTTCAGCGCCGGCGGATGAAGCCGACGATGTCCTTGGACAGCTTCATCGTCTCGTCGGCGATGGCGCGGGCCCGGTCGGAGCCGTCGATGAGGATCGCGTCGATATGGCCGGGGTCGGCGACGAGGCGCTTCATTTCGCCCGCGATCGGCGCCAGCTTGGTGACGCACAGCTCCGCCAGTGCGTTCTTGAAGCTGGAGAACTGACCGCCGCCGAAATCCCGGAGCACGTCGGCCTTGGAGCGTCCGGAGAGCGCGGCGAAGATGCCGACGAGATTGTCGGCTTCGGGCCGCGCCTCGAGACCCTTCTCCTCGGTCGGCAGCGGCTCCGGGTCGGTCTTCGCCTTGCGGATCTTCTGCGCGATGGTATCGGCGTCGTCTGTCAGATTGATGCGCGAATTGTCCGATGCATCCGACTTCGACATCTTCTTGGTGCCGTCGCGCAAGCTCATCACGCGCGTTGCCGGGCCCGTGATCAGAGGTTCCGGCAGCGGGAAGAACAGCCCGTCATTGGTGCCCTGGGCGCGGATGGAATCGCCGAAATCGTTGTTGAACTTCTGCGCGATGTCGCGCGAGAGCTCGAGATGCTGCTTCTGGTCCTCGCCGACCGGCACGTGTGTGGCCCGGTACAAAAGGATGTCGGCGGCCATCAGCACGGGATAGTCGAACAGCCCGACCGAGGCGTTCTCGCGGTCCTTGCCGGCCTTCTCCTTGAACTGGGTCATGCGGCCGAGCCAGCCCATGCGCGCGACGCAATTGAAGATCCAGGCAAGCTCGGCATGGCCCGAGACCTGGCTCTGGTTGAACACGATGTGCTTCTTGGGATCGATGCCGGCTGCGATGAACGCCGCGGTGACCTCGCGGGTGTTGCGCGTGAGCTCGGCCGGTCCGCCCCAGACGTCGACGCCCTGCGTGATCGCGTGCATGTCGACGACGCAATAGATGCAGTTGTGGGTTTCCTGCATCTTCACGAAGTTGACGATCGCGCCGAGATAGTTGCCGAGGTGCAGATTGCCCGTCGGCTGGACGCCCGAAAAGACCCGTTCAACGAATGGCATGGTCAGCCTTCCCATAGGTATTCGGCCGTCGTTTCCAACAGCGGCGCTGCCCCGTCAAGGGCAAATCGACCTCTCCCGATGGGAGAGGTGAAGAGCCCTCAGCGCGCATTCTAATGAGCGGGACGCTTCAAGGCGTTGACCGCCTCGCGCCACGAGGCCGCCCCCACGATCTGCAGCATCAGGCCGTAGACGGCGATGCCGGCCCCGATCTGCAGGCCCAGCACGACGAAGCGGACGAGGCCGTGCGCCTCCGAGTGCACGAGACCCGTGGTCAGCCAGAGCAGGGCGCCCATCGCAGCCGCCGCGAGCACGATCCGCGGCAGCCGGCTGCGGGCGGCCGCATCCACCGAGAAGCCGAACTCGGCCGCACCTTTCCGCAGCAGGGAGAGCGCGCTGCTCCAGGCCCCGGCCGCGATGCTCGCCGCGATCCCGCTTGCGCCGAAGAAATGGCCGAGCAGCACGGCCAGCACGACGGCGACCGCAAAACCCTTGGCGGTGGCGAGCAGCGGCGTCATCGTGTCGCTGCGGGCATAGAAGGCCGGCGACAGGGCCTTGATCAGCACGTGAGCCGGCAGGCCCAGCGCCAGCCATATCAGCGCACGCGCGGTCGCCATGCTGTCCTCGGTGCTGAAAGCGCCGTGCTCGAACAGCAGCCGTACGATCGGCTCGGCCAATACGATCAGGCCGAGCGTCGCCGGCAGCGCCAGCCCGGCCGCCAGCTCGAGCGCGCGCGATTCGGCATGCACCACTGCGTCCCTGTCGGAGCTGGCGACGGCGCGCGTCAGCTCCGGCACCAGCACGGTGCCCATGGCGACGCCGACGATGCCGAGCGGCAGTTCGATCAGCCGGTTGGCGAAATAGAGCCAGGATACCGCGGACGGGGTCGCGGATGCGATGATGGCGCCAGCCACCATCAGCCATTGCGGGCCGGAGCTTGCGATCATGCCGGGAACGGCCTTGGCGAAGAAAGCGCGCATCTCCTCGTCGAAGCTGACGCGCAGCGGCGTTGCGAGGCGCGCGCTTCGCTGCGAGAGCAGCATCGCGAGTTGCAGCAGTCCGGCGACGCCGACGGTGGCCGCCAGCAGCCAGGCGGCGACACCCGCGTCGGCATGCCAGACGAGCAGCATCGCGATCGCCGCGATCAGCGCGATGTTGAACAGCAGCGGCGAGAAGGCGGTGAGGGCAAATCGCCCCTGCGCGTTCAGCAGGCCCATCAGCACCGTGACGGGTCCGGCAAAAGCGAGATAGGGCAGCATCAGCCGCGCGTTGGCGACGGCCAGATCGAGCGTCGCGCTGCCGAGAAAGCCGGGCGCGATCATCGTGATGATCAGTGGCATCACCAGCGCGATCACGATCGAGATCGCGACCAGGGCCGCGCTGACCGTGCCAAGCATGCGTCCTGCGAATGCAGCGGCGGCCTTCTCGCCATCGCGCTCGCGCACCCGCAGCCAGGCCGGGATCAGCGCCGCGTTCAGCGCCCCCTCGCTGAGCAGCCGGCGCACCACGTTGACGAGCTGGAAGGCCGCCAGGAACGCGTCCGCCACGGCGCCGGTGCCCAACAGGGCGGCAATCATGGAATCGCGCGCAAAACCCAGCAGCCGCGAGGCCAGTGTTCCCGTCGAGACGGTCAGGAAGGAGCGGATCATTGCTCTTTAGTTCATCCCGTTGCTTGCTCGCGCACGGCCGGGCGTGATAGGCCGCAAGCCGGATTTCAGGCTGACAGGAAGCGGATTTTCGCAGGGTTCGCAATCCGCCAAACAGGATCAAGGTGAATGGCTGACGTGAAATATGACGTTCTCGGCATCGGCAACGCGCTGTTCGACGTGCTGGTCAGGACCGACGAGGCTTTTCTGGTCAAGCACGGCATGGCCAAAGGCAGCATGTCCCTGATCGATGAGGCGCGGGCGGCGGCCATCTACAAGGACATGGGGCCGGCCACGGAGGTCTCGGGCGGCTCGGCGGCCAACACCATCGTCGGCATCGGCAGCCTGGGGGCGCGCGCCGCCTATGTCGGCAAGGTCAAGGACGACCAGATCGGCAAGCTCTATGTCCACGACATCCGCGCCGCCGGCGTCGCCTTCAATACGCCCGCCGCCAAGGACGGTCCCGCCACCGGCTGCTCCTACATCCTCGTCACGGATGACGGCGAGCGCACCATGAACACCTATCTCGGCGCGGCGCAGGACCTGTCGCCCGCCGACATCGACCCGGCCGAGATCGCCGGCGCCGGGATCGTCTATCTCGAGGGCTATCTCTGGGACCCCAAGAACGCCAAGGACGCCTTCGTCAAGGCGGCCAAGATCGCTCATGACGCCAAGCGCAAGGTGGCGCTGACGTTGTCGGATTCGTTCTGCGTCGACCGCTATCGCGACGAGTTTCTCTCTCTGATGCGCAACGGCACCGTCGACATCGTCTTTGCCAACGAGTCCGAGCTGCATTCGCTCTACATGACCTCGGACTTCGACACCGCGCTGAAGCAGCTGCGCAACGACGTCAATCTCGGCGTGGTCACCCGCAGCGAGAAGGGCTGCATGGTGGTCTCGTCTGAAGATGCCGTCGCTGCGCCGGCCTTCCCGGTCGACAAGGTGGTCGATACCACCGGCGCCGGCGATCTCTTCGCCGCGGGCTTCCTGTATGGCCTGGCGCGCAATCTGGCCTACAAGCAGTGCGGCGAGCTCGGTGCGCTCGCCGCCGCCGAAGTGATCCAGCACATCGGCGCCCGTCCGCTGGTGTCGCTGAAGGAGCTGGCGCAGCAGCGCGGGCTGACGAGGTAGGGCGCGCGACACTTTCCTCCGTCATTGCGAGCGTAGCAAAGCAATCCAATCTGTCTCCGCGGCGAGATTCTGGATTGCTTCGTCGCAAGAGCTCCTCGCAATGACAGCGAGCCTCACGCCGTCTTCGCCGCCTTCAGCCCCAGCCGCTGCTCCACCGCATCGCGCATCACGAATTTCTGGATCTTGCCCGTCACCGTCATCGGGAATTCGTCGACGAACTCGACGTAGCGCGGGATCTTGTTGTGGGCGATCTGGCCGTCGCAGAAGGCGCGCACCTCCTGGGCCGTCAGCGTCTCGCCCGGCCTGACGCGGATCCAGGCGCAGAGCTCCTCGCCGTAGCGGGTGTCGGCGACGCCGAAGATCTGTACGTCCTGGATCTTGGGGTGACGGTACAAGAACTCCTCGATCTCGCGCGGATAGAGGTTCTCGCCGCCGCGGATCACCAGATCCTTGATTCGGCCCACGATGTTGCAATAGCCTGATACGTCGATGGTGGCGAGATCGCCGGTGTGCATCCAGCCATTGGCGTCGAGCACGTCGGCGGTCTTCTCCTTTTCCTCCCAATAGCCCAGCATGACGCTGTAGCCGCGGGTGCAGAGCTCGCCGCGTTCGCCGCGCTTGACGATCTTGCCTTCGAGATCGACGACCTTGACCTCGACATGCGGGTGAATGCGGCCGACGGTGGAGACGCGCCGCTCCAGCGGATCGTCGGTTGCGCTCTGGAAGCTGACCGGGCTGGTCTCGGTCATGCCATAGGCAATGGTGACCTCGCGCATGTTCATCTCGGTGTTGACGCGCTTCATCACCTCGATCGGGCAGGGCGCGCCGGCCATGATGCCGGTGCGCAATGATTTCAAATTGAACGTCTTGAACTCGGGGTGATCGAGCTCGGCGATGAACATGGTCGGCACGCCGTACAGCGCCGTGCATTTCTCCTGTTCGACCGCGCGCAGCGTCGCGAGCGGATCGAAGCCCTCGCCTGGGTAGACCATGGTTGCGCCGAGCGTGACCGAGGCGAGGTTGCCCATCACCATGCCGAAGCAATGATAGAGTGGCACCGGAATGCAGATGCGGTCCTGTTCGGTCAGGCGCATGGCGCGTCCAGTGAAATAGCCGTTGTTGAGGATGTTGTGGTGGGTCAGCGTGACACCCTTCGGCGATCCCGTGGTGCCGCTGGTGAACTGGATGTTGACGGGGTCGTCGAATTGCAGGACAGCGCCGAGCTGGGCAAGCCGTTCGCGATGCGCGGCCCGGCCCATCCCCGCGACCTCTTCGAACGGGATCGTGCCCGATGCCGCCGGGCCGCCGATCTGGATCACCATCCGCAAGGCCGGCAATCGCGCCGCTTGCAAGTGTCCGGGCGTGGCCCCCGCCAGCTCCGGCAGCAGCGTGTTGAGCATCTCCATGTAATTGCTGGTCTTGAACGCGGTGGCGGTGACGATCGCCGCGCAGCCGACCTTCTTCAGCGCGAATTCCAGCTCGCTGAGGCGGTAGGCCGGATTGATCGTCACCAGGATCAGGCCGGCCTTGGCAGCGGCGAACTGGGTCAGCGTCCATTCCGGCCGGTTCAGCGACCAGATGCCGATCCGCTCGCCGCGTTCGAGCCCCAGCGCGAGAAAGCCCGCGGCGAGCGCGTCGACCCGCTCGGCGAATTCTCTCCAGGTCCATCTGACGCCGTGGCTGGGCGAGACCAGCGCCTCGCGATTGCCCCAGCGCCGGACCGCACGGTCGAGGCTGCGACCGATGGTGTCGCCGAGCAGCGGCGTGTCCGAGACGCCGCAAACGTAGCTATCCGCTTTATCAGCCAAGTCGTCTTTATCAGCCAAGTCGTCCATCGAGTCTAAACCCCCTCGTCAAAAATAGCCGGCATAGTCTCTCAGTCGTCATGCCCGGGCTTGACCCGCCTGCGCGGCCAAAGCCGCTTCGACGCGGCGAAGGCCCCGGCATCCACGTCTTTGTGCCTGCGGCGGCACGTGGATGGCCGGGACAAGCCCGGCCATGACGGGTGGTGAGAGCCCTACACTCACGCCGCCTTCTGCCCGCTTCCGGCAGCATCGAGCCCGGCATAGACCCCACGCTCGAATCCCGCGAACGCCTCCAGGCATTTCGCATCGGCGAACGGGAGCAGCTGCATCAGGATCACGCCGGTGACGTCGCGGGCAGGATCGATCCAGTAATAGGTGTTGGCAAGGCCCGCCCAGGCGAGGCTGCCGGCGCTGCGGCCTTCGGCGGTCTTGGCGGTGTTGATCATGAAGCTGAGGCCCCACTTCTTCACCTGCTCCGGATAGAGATCGACGTCGTTGGTGTACATCGGCGCCGCCGTGGTCATCTTGGTCATGGCGAGATCGCCGATGTGGTTCTGCCCCATCGTCGCGACGGTCTCGGCCTTCAGCACCTGGTTGCCGTTGCCGCGGCCCTTGTTGAGAATCATCTGGGTGAACTTGATGTAGTCCGCCGCGGTCGAGTACAGGCCGCCGCCACCCATGTGGAATTCAGGCTCCTGCTCGAGCTCGAACGGAATCGATGCGAGTTGGCCGTCCTCGCCGCGCGCATGCATGCCGACGAGGCGCTTGCGCATGCTCTCGGTGATCTTGAACGCCGTGTCGCTCATGCCGAGCGGGTTGAACAGATTGTCGCGCAAATAGGCGTCCAGCCGCTTGCCGCTGACGGCTTCCAGCGCCTTGCCGACGAAATCGATGTTGGTGCCGTACTCCCAGCGCGTGCCGGGGTCGGTCATGACAGGGGTCTTCAGCGCCGCGTTCTGGCAGGTGGTGATGGCGGGAATGCCGTGCTTGTCGAGATAGACCGCGAGATCGCCGTTCCACATATTGTAGCAGAAGCCGGCGGTGTGGGTCATGAGCTGGCGCAGCGTGATCGGCCGCTTGGCCGGCCGCAGCTTGGCCTCGCCCCTGGCATCGAAGCCTTCAAGCACCTGCGGATTGGCGAGATCGGGCAATACCTCACCGATTGGCGCATCCAGGGACAGCTTGCCCTGCTCGACCAGCTGCATCGCGCCCGCTGTCGTCACCGCCTTCGTCATCGAGGCGATCCAGAACACGCTGTCGGCGGTCATCGGATCGGGCTTGGACAGATCGCGCTTTCCGAACGCGCCCTGATACAGCACGTCGTTACCGCTGGCGGCGATGGCGACGACGCCAGGGATCTCCTTGGCCTCGCTTTTCTGACGCAGGATCTCGTCGATCTCAGCTTTGCTTTGCATGGCGTTTCCTCGGGTTTGATTATTGTTGGAAGCGATCAATTGTCCTCCCGGATGTCCGGCGCGGCAAGCGCATCTGTGGACCTGCGCCGGTCGCGATGTCGTGACTTGACGATCTTGATCTAGCGCAGGACGACAACGCGGCTGAGCGCCTACGCTCTTTTGCAATCTGCGGTGGATCGACGTGCCTCGCTTCACCTTGGATGGGTTTCACGCGATGGCTTCGCGGTTCTCGAGCCCTTGAAACATTTCGTGAGCTGCCGCGTTCAGCACTCGGCCCGATCGACGAGCCGATAAGACTTGATGCAAATGTTGTCGGCCGTGGATGGGCGGCGAGGGGGACCTCAGATGATTTCGACCTGGAGCGAATGGAAGCGCTATCCCCGTCCCGGACGGGGTGAGAACCTGGAGGCGCCGATTTCGCCTGGGATCTACGAGGTCCGCGTCGCCGGCACCGGCGCACTCTACTCCTTCGGCGCGGTGGACAATCTGGCGCAGGCGCTGGCGCTGCTGCCGGTCGGCTCGAAGTCATGGTTCGGCCGCCGCGACACGTCTCACGTCCCGGATCTCGAATACCGGACCTGCGCGACGTCCACGAAGGCCGACGCCAAGGCGGCCGCCGAGCGCATGATCGGCCGCCGTGAGACTTATATGAGCGGCGCGGCGTAACCACTGACAGTATCTGCTTCCGCGTTCGCGGTGGCCACCTCTCCCCGCTGGGGAGAGGTGAAGAACCAGCCGCTCCCGACTTGGCTATCAGCAGATGTGCGTTACGGGCGGTGCATTCGGCACCGCTTGGCCCTATATTCCGGGCCGATCCGATCGCCCCAAGTCCGATTGCCTAAGGGAGTACGCCATGACACCGACCGCCGCCGCACGCGCCCCGCAAGCCACCGCCACCCTGCGCGACCGGCTGAAGGACCCCTCGCTCCTGAAGGAGGCCTGCTACATCGACGGGGCCTGGGTCGGCACGCCGGTGTTCGCCGTCAATAATCCCGCGACCGGTGTCGAGCTGGCAAAGGTCCCGCAGCTGGGCGCGGACGAGACCACCAGGGCGGTCGAAGCCGCTCAGCGCGCGTTTCCGGCCTGGGCCAAGCATACCGCCAAGCAGCGCTCCAACATCCTGCGCAAATGGTTCGAGCTGATCATCGCCAACCGCGAGGACCTCGCGCTGATCCTCACCTCGGAGCAGGGCAAGCCGCTCTCGGAGGCGCTCGGTGAGGTCGATATCGGCGCTGCCTATATCGAATTCTTCGCCGAGGAAGCGAGGCGCGTCTATGGCGAGACCATTCCGAGCCAGCGGCCCGATGCGCGGCTGCTCGCGATCAAGCAGCCGATCGGCGTCTGCGGCGCCATCACGCCGTGGAATTTCCCGAACTCGATGATCACGCGCAAGGTGTCCCCGGCGCTCGCGGCCGGTTGCACCGTGGTGCTCAAGCCCGCCAACGAGACGCCGCTGTCGGCGCTGGCGCTCGCGGTGCTGGCCGAGAAGGCCGGCATCCCCAAGGGCGTGCTCAACATCGTCACGGGTGACGCGCCGCCGATCGGCAAGGTGCTGTGCGAGCATCCGGCGGTGCGCTTCGTCGGCTTCACCGGCTCGACCGCGGTCGGCAAGATCCTCTACCAGCAGGCCTCAGTCGGCGTGAAGCGGCTTGGCCTCGAGCTCGGCGGCAACGCGCCCTTCGTGGTGTTCGACGACGCCGACATCGACGCCGCGGTCGAGGGCGCCATCGTCTCGAAATATCGCAACATGGGCCAGACCTGCGTCTGCGCCAACCGCATCTACGCCCAGGACAAGATCTACGACGAGTTCGTGAAGAAGCTGTCGGCAAAGGTCGCGGCGATGAAGATCGGCGACGGCACCGAGAGCGGCGTCACGCAAGGCCCGCTGATCAACATGAAGGCGATCGACAAGGTCGAGCGTCACATCGCCGACGCCGTCAAGCGCGGTGCCAAGGTCGTGACCGGCGGCAAGCGCAGCGAGCTCGGCCGCTCGTTCTTCGAGCCGACCGTGCTGGCCGACGTCAAGCCGGATTCGCTGGTGTCGCAGGAGGAGACCTTCGGTCCGCTCGCGCCGGTGATCCGCTTCAAGGACGAGGCCGACGTCATCGCGATGTGCAACGCCTCGCCGTTCGGCCTGGCCTCGTATTTCTACTCCCGCGATATCGGCCGCGTCTGGCGCGTCGCCGAAGCGCTGGAATCGGGCATGGTCGGCGTCAACACCGGCCTGATCACCACCGAGGTCGCGCCGTTCGGCGGCGTCAAGGAAAGCGGCCTCGGCCGTGAAGGCTCGCGTCACGGCATGGAAGAATATGTCGAGATCAAATACGTGATGATGGCGGGGGTGTAGCCGCCAGCATCGCTTGACGCAGGTCAAGCGGCTTCGGGCAAGACCGCCTAATTTGGCGCGTGCGGCACCATAGGGGTGGCGCGCGCGCGCAGGATTTGCGGCTCAGCTCATGCTGATGAGGACCTCTTTAGCCCTGGGTGAAAAGCAACTTCTCGGCCGCTTCTGGCAGAGCGCCTCAGGATACTGGCGCGGACCAACCGCCTGGACAGCGTGGCTTTTAGTGGTCGCGTTGATCGTCAACGTCGTCCTGCAACTCCTGACGCAGTACGGGCTGAACTTTTGGAACCGGGATTTCTTCAACGCCATCGGCCGGAAGGATCAGGCTGAGCTGCTGTACCAGGCAGTTCGGTTTGTGCCGCTGGCCGCGGCGAGCATCGCTTTGACCGTGTTCTCGGTGTGGGCGCGGATGACCCTGCAGCGTTCGTGGCGGGAGTGGCTGAGCAATTGCCTCTACAGCGACTGGCTGACGGACGATCGTCGTCCGAGGCGCAGCGCCATCGAGGGACATCACGAGGCGCCGGAATATCGCATTGCCGAAGACGCCAGGGTTGCGACCGACCTCCCGATCGATCTGGTCACCGGCCTGCTTCAATCGGTGCTTACGATCGCAACCTTCGTCGGGTTGCTATGGTCGGTCGGTGGTAGCCTCGAGATCGCGTTCGACGGCATCGCCTTTGCGATTCCCGGTTACCTCGTCCTCGCGGTGATCGCGTATTCCGCGCTGCTGGCGATCGGCATCTGGCTGACAGCCGGGCGGCTGACCCGGGTCATCGAGGAGAACAAGCGCATGGAAGCCGAGTTGCGGGCGATCGGAACCCATGTGCGCGAGACCCGCGAAGGCAAGGTGGTGCCGGAGGCCGGCATGAATAGCCGCCACGCCGTCGGCGCCGCCTTGAAAGCCGTGATTGCGATCTGGCGGATCTACTGCTGGCAATTGATGCGGATGACGTTGGTCACTTATTCGGGTCTGCTGGTGACGCCGGTGGTCGGCCTGCTGCTTTGCCTGCCCAAGTACCTCGACGACACCATGACGCTCGGCGAAGTGGTTCAGGCGTCGGCAGCATTCGTCGTTGTCCAGACCGCCTTCAACTGGTTCACGGACAATTATGCCAAGCTCGCGGAATGGACGGCGTCCGCCAACCGGGTTGCCGAGCTGCTGCTGGCTCTGGATGCCGATCGCGCCCCCCAGCGCTGAAGCCGGTCATCGATCGATCCTTGCCCAACACACCGTGTCGTCGGACGCTTGAGACCACGCGCGTTGCGCCGCGACGGCTAAGTGGAAGCTAAATCTTCAGCTCCGTTCCGGTCACGCGCCGATACGCTTCCAGATATCGCCTGCTGGTCGCTTCCACCACGCTCGCCGGCAGCGGCGGCGGGGGGGCGTCGCCGTTCCAGCGGCCGGCGCGGCGCTCGACGTCGAGATAGTCGCGCAAGGGCTGCTTGTCGAAGCTCGCCTGCGGCTGGCCGGGCTTGTAGGAATCGACCGCCCAGAAGCGCGACGAATCCGGCGTCATGACTTCGTCGATCAGGATGATGCGGCCGTCCTTGTCGCGGCCGAACTCGAATTTGGTGTCAGCGATGATGATGCCCTGCTCGCGTGCCAGCTCCTCGCCGAGCGTGTAGATCGCGCGCGTCATGCTCTCCAGCGTGTAGGCGACCTCGTCGCCGACGACCGCGCGCATCTTTGCGATGGTGATGTTTTCGTCATGGCCGGTCTCGGCCTTGGTCGCCGGGCTGAAGATCGCCGGCTCCAGCTCCTCGCTCTCGACCAGGCCGGCCTTGAGCTTCTCGCCGGCGAGCGTGCCTGAGGCCGCGTACTCCTTCCAGGCCGAGCCCGAGAGATAACCGCGGATCACGCATTCGATCGGGAATACGGTGGTGCGCTTGCACAGCATGGCGCGGCCGAGGATCTCGGCGCGGTGCGATTTCAACGCCGGCACGGCGGCGACGATCTCATCGGTGTCCGCGCTGATCATGTGATGCGGCACCACGCCTTCGAGCTCGTTGAACCAGAACGCGCTGATCTGCGTCAGCACCGCGCCCTTCATCGGGATGGTCTCGCCCATCACCACGTCGAAGGCGCTGATGCGGTCGGTGGTGACGAGCAGCAGACGATCATCGTCGACGGCATAGATATCGCGCACCTTGCCGCGTCCGATCGTGGGCAGGGGCAGGTCGCTGGAGAGCATGGCGGTCATCGGTAAAGCTTTCGCGGACAAGGCCTTCAGGCAGAACATCCGGCCGCACCTGATGGCGCGGCCGGAAACCGGATTAGCCTATTCCGGCAGCGGAATGAACTCATGTTCCTGCGGAACTGCGGCGAAACGGCCGGTTTTCCAGTCCTGCTTGGCCTGCTCGATCCGCTCCTTGCTGGAGGAGACGAAATTCCACCAGATATGGCGCGGGCCTTCCAGTGCATCGCCGCCGAGAAACATCATCCGGGTCGCCTTCAGCGCCTTCACGGTGATGCGGTCGCCGGGCCGGAAGATCAGGAGGCGCGGCCCCTCGTAACGTTCGTTCGCGATCTCGACCTCGCCCTCCACCACGTAAATCGCGCGCTCCTCATGATCAGGATCGAGCGGCACGGTCGCGCCCGCGACTGCCGTGACCTCGGTGTAGAACCAGGGCGACACCATCGTGACCGGCGAGGCGATGCCGAAGGAGGAGCCCGCGATTACGCGTGCGGTGAAATCGCGCTCGGAGATCATCGGCAGATCGCCCGCGCCGTAATGCTGGAACGAGGGCGCGATCTCCTCCGACCCGGCCGGCAGCGCGATCCAGCTCTGCAGGCCCAGCATCTGCTGGCCCGAGGCGCGCTGCGCATCCGGCGTGCGCTCGGAATGTGCGATGCCGCGTCCGGCCGTCATCAGGTTCATCGCGCCGGGCGCGATCTCCTGGACATTGCCCTCGCTGTCGCGATGCATGATCGCGCCGTCGAACAAGTAAGTGACGGTAGCAAGCCCGATATGCGGATGCGGCCGCACGTCCATGCCCTTGCCGGAGACGAACTGCACCGGCCCGAAATGATCGAAGAAGATGAAGGGCCCCACCATCTGCCGCTTGCCGTGCGGCAGCGCGCGCCGGACCGCGAAGCCGTCGCCGAGATCGCGCGTGCGCGGCACGATGACGAGATCGAGCGCATCGCAGGACATGGGATCGCCGAGCACGGGGTCGTTCGAGGGCTGCCAGCTCATGAGGAACTCCTTTTTGACCTTGTTGACGCGAGCCTAGCAGGAATCTGCAGCGTCGTCGCGACCAAGCCCGGACAAGACGTCGCGTCGCAATGAGGCCTCATACTCCGCCGTCATTGCCCGCGAAGGGCGGGCGATCCAGTACGCCGCAGCCGCTCGATTCATCACGGCTGTCTCGGATTGCTGGATCGCCCGGTCGAGTCGGACAATGACAGCGGTGGAGGTAGCTCTAGGCATGGCATGCGGATGGTTCTTGAAAAACCTGGCGCAACCAACGATGTTTGGCGGCCTTCAACTGCGACTGATCGCACGACCCGATGACCCTTGCTGCAACCGAGCTTGCCTTTCGCGCCGCCAGCGTCGCGCTGCTGCTGGTGCTGGCGGCGTCGTTGCTCTCCGGCTTCCGCCACGTGCTGGCAGCCCGGCTCGGCGCGGCCTTCGCGCTCGGCTCGGCCGCGCATGCGGCGAGCTATTCGGTCGGCGTCACGTCGCTGATTCCCGCCTGGCACGCGCCGCTGATCGCGCTGTCGACCGGCAACATCGTGGTGTTCTGGTTGTTCACGCGCGCGCTGTTCGACGATGAATTTCGCCTGCGGAGGTGGCACGGATTGGTGTGGGCGCTGGTGACGGCCTTCAGCTTCGCGGGCTGCGTCTGGATCGCGCCGGGCGGCCACGCGCGGTTTTCCGTGACGATCGTCAATCTGATCGTGCTCGGCTTCATAGCGCTTGCGATCGGGCAGACGATTGCCTCGTGGCCGGCTGATTTGGTCGAGCGCCGCCGGCGCGTTCGTGTCTTCATCGTCTGCGCAGCCGCGCTCTATGGCGGGTTGAACGCGGTTCTCCAGATTGCCGTCGCCGGCAGCGACGTCGGTTCTGTCGCCGATGCGATCAGTACGGGCGTGCTTGCCGGCGTCATCGCGGCCATTGCCGCTACGATGATGCGCGTCGATGGCGCCGATCTGTTTCCGGCGTCGGTGGCCGCGCCGGCGATTCTGGCCCCCCGGCCCGCACCGGTCGATGAATCCGCGGACCAGAAGCTGATCGATGCCCTGATGCGGCTGATGGCGGACGAGCGGATCTATCGTCAGGAGAACATCACCATCGGCGTGCTGGCAGGGCGGCTGAAGATCCCGGAATACCGGCTGCGCCGGCTGATCAATCAGCGCCTCGGCTACCGCAACTTCAATGTGTTCCTGAACAATCACCGCATCGAGGAGGCCAAGGCCGCGCTCGCCGATCCCGCCCAGGCCGAGGTCCCCGTCATCACCATCGCCATGGACGCCGGCTTCCAGTCGCTCGGCCCGTTCAACCGCGCCTTCAAGGCGGTCACGGGGGTGACACCGACGGAGTATCGGCGCCTGAAGGCCGGCGTTGCACCGGGCATTCCCGTAGCAACTTGAAATAACAACGCTATTTTGGAATCGGCCAGCTCTCGTCCAATTCCAACCAGGCCGCTTTCCAAATCCGGCGAGCCCTTCGCCGCCTGTTCCTGCTTCCTCCCGGCACGCATCCTAAGCCGGAGAGAGCAAGTGACCCGCCGCCGCAACATCGTCCTCCTCGCCGCCACCATCGCCTGCGCCGGCCTCGCGCTCGGAGCCGCGCGGGCCCGTGACGTCCCGAAGATCGCCACCGGCTTCGTCGCCGACGTCCTGTGCGCGGAGACGTTCGTCTCCGGCCTCGATCCGCGGCGCAACTTTGCCGAGACCAATGACGCGATGCCCGGGACCGGGCTGATCACATGGGCGATGGACACCCGGGTCGACCGCGTTCGCAAGGATGTCACGGTGACGTTGTTCGGCATCGGCCGCAGCCGTGCTGTCTATCGAGAAGGGCTGGGCTGCACGCTCGACCATGGGGCGGGGATAGCCCCCGTCGATCCGCCCGCGACCGACAGGCAGCCCGCACTGCTGCCCGAGATCGCCGGCCCCGCGATCGTGCCGCCGCAAAGCCCCTCGCTTGCCGCTGCGCTCGACCGCGCTTTCGCCGAGCCGGCGCAGCCGCCCTATCGGCGCACCCGTGCGGTGGTCGTGATGAAGTCGGGCCGCATCGTCGCGGAGCGTTATGCCGACGGCATTGGACCGGAGACGCCGCTGCTCGGCTTCTCCATGACGAAATCGGTGGTCTCAGCCCTGATCGGCGTGCTGGTGCGCCAGGGCAAGCTGAAGCTCGACGGACCCGCGCCGGTCGCGGCCTGGAAGGATCCTGATGATCCGCGCCATGCCATCACCGTCGATCAGCTGCTGCGTCACACCGCCGGCCTTGCGCTCGGCAGCTCGCTGCAGGCCTCGCTCGGCTCGGCCTTCGAGCCGGTCAACCGGATGAAGTTCATGGAATCGGACATGGCGGCCTATGCCGAGAGCATCCCGCTTGCTACCGCGCCCGGTGCGGCGTGGAATTATCACGACGGCAACATGCTGGTCCTCTCGCATCTGATCCGCGATGCGGCCGGCGGCACGGCGGAAGGCGCGCTCCGCTTTGCGCGCCGCGAATTGTTCGCCCCGCTCGGCATGCGACATGTCACTCTGCAGCTCGATGGCTCGGGGACGATCGAAGGGTCGAGCGAGATGCTCGCATCCGCGCGCGACTGGGCGCGCTTCGGCCAGCTCTATCTCAATGACGGCCTCGCCGGCGGCAAACGCATCCTGCCGGAGGGCTGGGTGAACTATTCGGCGACGGCGACGCCAAATGCCTGGGTCGGCATCGGCGCCGGCTTCTGGACCAACCAGGGCGACAGCTTTGGCGCGAACTTCCGCATCACCCATGGCTGGCCGCGGGATGCCTTCTTCGCCAAGGGCACGATCGGGCAATACACCATCGTGATCCCGTCGGCGCAGCTGGTGATCGTGCGGCTCGGCCGCTCGCCGAATGGGCCGCCGGAAGCGGACGGCGTATTCGATCTCGTGCGCGACGTGGTGGCGGCAGCGGGCGACAAAGGGAAATTTGCGGGGGCGGATTGATCTTTCTCTTACCCTCCCCTGGAGGGGGAGGGTTGATCGCGCGCAGCGCGAGCGGGGTGGGGTGATCTCTCCATGCGGGCACCGTTGGTTGCGGAGAGACCGTCACCCCACCCCGCTACGCATTCCGCTTCGCTACATGCTAGCGACCCTCCCCCTCCAGGGGAGGGTAAGCGGAGTGCCGCAGCTCTAGCTCAAAATCCTTACCTCCCCAGCTCCGTCGCCTGCGCGACGCGGTCGAACCGCTCCAGCGTCATGATCGCGTCCGCGAATTTTTCCGCGCGCGCGTTCAGCACTGGGCGGGCCAGCGTCAGGAACTTCTGCTGCATCGCCGCCGCATCCGGGAACGAGGTCGGCTCGCCCGAGGGATCGGCATAGAGCCGCTCGTGCACGCCGTCATCGGTGGTGATGCTGACGCGGGCGCCGAACGGATGGGTGCGGCCGATCTCGAGGCGGTCGTCCTGCACCACGTCGAACTTGTCCGCGAGCGCGTCGATCGCGGCATCGCCCAGGCGATTGTAGTCGTCCCAGCCGAACGAGCCCTGGTCGAGCGCGAGCGCGCCGGTGAAGAACATCGAGAACTGGCCGCCGACGATCGAGCGCGGATGCCGCTTGGTCGCGGCGTCACCGGTCAGCGTGATGCCGTTGCGATGCAGGCCGATCTCGACGCGCTTGACCTGGTCCGGCGTCAGATTGTGCTCGCGCCGCATCGCGATCAGCGCGTCGATCGCCGCATGGGTGTAGCGGCAGCTCGGATACGGCTTCACGCCGATCTTCATGGTCTCATAGCTCTTGCCAAGCTCGGCGACCGCCTTGTCGGGATGCGCGTCGTCGGTGTAGCCGGCGAGCAGGCCGTGCTTGCCTTCGACCGATTCCGTCGATCCGACAAAATCGTTGCGCGCCAGCGTCGCGGCGATCACGCCGTTCATCGCGGCGGCGCCGACCTGGTAGCGCTTGTTCCAGGCGCCGTTGACCAGGAATTGCAGCGAGCCCGCGGCCTGGCTGCCGGAGACGCCGAAGGCTGAAATGAGCTGCTGCTCGGACAGGCCGAACAGCTTGCCGGCGGCCGCGGCGGCGCCGTAGGTGCCGGCGGTCGCGGTCGGATGGAAGCCGCGCGCGTAATGCGAGGTCGGGTCGAGCGCGTTGCCGAGCCGGCAGCAGACCTCATAGCCCGCCACGATCGCGGTCAGCACGTCGCGGCCCGAGGCGCCGACCATCTCGCCGACGGCGAAGGCGGCCGGGACCACCGGCGCGCTCGGATGCAGCGAGGAATCGGCGTGGGTGTCATCGAAATCGAGGGAATGGCCGAGCGCGCCGTTGAGCAGCGCCGCGACCGCCGGCGTCCAGGTCTTGGCATCGCCAAACACGGTGGATTCGCCCTTGGTGTCGAGCGCCAGCGCTTCCAGCATCTTCAGCATCGACGGGGTCGATTCGGCCTCGCGCCGCGCCCGGATCGCGCTGCCGAGGAAGTCCAGCGTCAGCACCTTGGCGCGCTCCAGCACCTCCGCCGGAATATCCTGGTATTTCAGATTGAAGACATAGGCGGCGAGCGTTGCGGTTTCGTGAGCCATCGTGTTTCCTCGTTTTGGCGCGCAAGTTAGGCGGGCTGATTTGGCCTTTCAAGCGGCCTTGCGGCCGCGGGCATCAGCCATGCTTTTGCCTGGCCTCGAGCGGATCGGGACTTCAGACGATGACATTCGCAAAGGAGCTGCTCGACCGGATCGGGTCGCGGCGAACGCAACTGGGGCTCGCGATCCGGGTCACGGTCGCGGCGACCGCGGCCTATGCGCTCGCCACCGCGCTGCATCTGATGCTGCCGCTCTGGGCGGTCCTGACCGCGCTGATCGTGACCCAGATGAGCGTCGGCCGCTCGCTGAAGGCGACGCGCGATTACATGCTCGGCACCATCGGCGGCGCGATTTATGGCGGCGCCCTCGCGATCCTGATCCCCTATTCCAGCGAAGCGGGGCTATTGGGCCTCCTGGTGCTGTCGGTCGCCCCGCTCGCCTTCATCGCCGCGATCAATCCGAGCCTCAGCGCGGCCACGGTGACGGCCGTGATCGTGCTGCTGGTTCCGACCATGCATCATGCCGATCCCATGACCTCGGCGATCGACCGCGTCAGCGAGGTCGGTGTCGGCGCGGTTACGGGATTGCTGGTGTCGTTCCTGGTGCTGCCCTCGCGTGCGGTGCGCCAGATTCGCGCCGCGGCGGCGCAATTGCTCGAGCTGATCGCGGATGCGTTCACGGAGCTGCTCGCGGGTCTCACCCGCGGCCGCGACAATGACGCGCTGCACCGGATCCAGGACGGCATCGGCACTGCGATGGTCGGCATGAATGCGATCGGCGCCGAAGCCGAGCGCGAGCGCGCCGCACTTCTGTCGAGCGGGCCCGACACCGGCCCGCTGTTGCGCACCGTCCTGCGCCTGCGCCATGACGTCGTGATGATCGGCCGCGCCACCGTGGTGCCGCTGCCGGTCGAGGTGCAGATGCGCCTTGCTGCTCCGCTGACGGAGGTGTCGACCGCGATTGCCCGTTTCCTGCGTTCGGCAGCGAACGCCTTGCGCGAAGGCGCCGGCGCGCCGCCGATCCATCCCGTCCACGTCGCGCTCCAGCACTATGCCGAGGCGGTCGCATCCGTCCGTCAGGACGGATTGATCCGTGGCCAGTCCAGCGACACTGCCGAGCGTTTCTTCGCGCTCGGCTTCTCGCTGGAGCAGATGCACCAGAATCTCCGCGATCTCGACCGCGTCGTCGGCGAATGGGCGGAGGCGGCGGCAGGTGGGCCAGCGAAGCTCGCGGAGTGAGCTGGTGCTGGAACTATCCCGCCGGTGCCATTCGCCGGTCACGCCAGATCAGCAGTGCCAGGGAGACAACTCCAGCCACCAGCAACGCCCAGTCTTGTGGCACGCGAAGAAATATCGCGGCGGTGCCTCCGACAAGCGACCACAGGAATGGGACCACAAGCAGCCAGCGCGAGACCGGCTGTCTCGTCAGCAGCAGCATCCCCAAACTGAAGATGGTGAGGGGACACGGCGTGACCCCAAACATCGGTAGTTGGTCGGCGGGCTGACCCGTCGCGAGGCCGAACAGCGGGTAGATCGCCGCTGCGTAGAGGACCAACGCGACCCCGATGAATCCCGCCGGTCTCTCCATATAGCGGAAATCCAAGTGTCTCTGAGACACGGCAAAATAGATCAAGGCCGCAGCCTGAACGACAAACAGCGCGCCGAAGACATAGGCCAGCTTGTTGATCGATGTGAAGAAGATCAGGTGATAGACGACCCCGGTCCACGCCCACATCGACGCGAGAATGCCCGCGATGATCTGATTTGACCATCGGCCCTTGCGAAACACCAGTGAGAAGGCCAACCCGCCCATCAGATATGCGAGAACCTGCGCCGGCCAGATGGCCCGGTTGTAGCTCGCAAAGACGCCGAGGAATTGCTCGATCGTGAACGGCAGCATGCTCGCGGTTCCTTCCGGATACGAGACGCTATGCAGCCTGTGGGATGGGTCATTTGATCGGTGTCAACGTGGGGCGCACCGATAGCCGCGGCATGTTGACTTGTGTCAGACGCACGCCGCGGACGGTATGCATCTCCGGCGTCTCAAGCGACGGCTTCCGAGATCGCGCGGAATTTGCCCTAGCGTTTCGCCAGACCCTTGCTCTGCATGCGCCAGACGAGGAGATCGATGCGGTCCTGGCCGAAGAACGGCTCGTTCTCGAACACGAAGGTCGGCACGCCCCAATGGCCTGACGCTGCGTGGTCCTTCTCGTTCGCTGCGATCACCTGCTCGTACCGATCCGGATCCGCGGTGATCGCGGCATCCATCGCGGCGAGGTCGAAGCCGGCCGTCTCGGCCGCGCGCGCGAGATGATCGCCCTCGTTCCATCCGGCGACCGAACCGTCCCACAGCACGCGCGCGATCGCATCGGTGAATGTGAGCCCGCGTCCCTCGAGCTGCGCCATGGCGCCCAGCCGGGTCAGGCGGTGGATGTAGGGCTGCTCGGCCGCGACATCGAACGTCGTCTTGTCCTGCACGATCGGATCGGGCCGGGGAAAGCGGAACGGAATGCCCTCGTGCTGCGCCACGCGCGTGCTGTCGAGCACGACATATCGAATGAAATTCGGGCTGGCCTTCTTGAAGAAGCCGGGCACGCGCACCGCGAGCGGGTAGACCGGCCGCAGGTTCACCGCGAGATCGTAGTCCTCCACGAGCTTGAGCGTCTTCGGAAGCGCCAGATAGCTGAACGGACTGCGAAAGGAGAAGAAAAGATCAACTGACAGGGTCATCGGCCCGCTCCACGAGCCGTCCCATCATGCCGCGGACGACGAGCTTGTGGAAGGGCGTGATGAGCCTGAGGTAGGTCCGTCCGAGGAGGTTGTTGGTCCGCACCAGCGTGGTCGAGGTTACCTCGCGGTCCGCGGCATCGCCTGAAACGTCGACCACGATGCGGAAGTCGAGATGATAGTCGTCGAAGCCCGCGACCAGACGCTCGGGCGTCTCGTCGACCACCGGAAACAGCCCGATCAGGCCGTGCGGCGCCGGGGCGCCTTCGCCCGATGTCTTCAGCCCGAACGGCGTCACCAGGATGTTGCGCAGGCGCAGCAGCGTGTCGATCCAGCTCGGCCCGTGCAGCACCATCCGCGTGCAGGCCTCGCGGGCATCGATCGCGCTCGCGCCGATCTGCACGCGAAATGCGTCGATGAACTGCGCGCCGGCCAGCAGCGTATTGGCGTCGACTTCGGGAGGCACTTCGCGGACTGTTGCCATCATCCCGCCAATCTGCGTGTCAGCATCCGGAAGCGCAAGATCAGCAGCCCGGCATAAACGAAGGTCCCCACCGAGAACCCGACCCAGACGCCAACGGCGCCCAGGCCGGTGTGGAAGGCAAGAGTCCAGCCGACGGGAAAGGCGACGCACCAATAGCCGATCACCGCGAACACCAGCGTCATCCTGGTGTCGTTGATGCCGCGCAGCGCACCGCCCACGATGGTCTGGAGGCCGTCGGCGATGAAGAAGGTCGCGCCGACCACCAGCAGCGTCGCTGTCAGCTCGACGGTCGCTGCGCTCGCCCCGCTGCTGCCGAAAAACAGGCGGCCTAGTTCGTAGCGACCGAGGATGATCGCGACGGTCAGGGCCGAGACGAGAGCTGCTCCAAGCACGCCCGCGGCGAGCCCTGCGCGCCTCACCGCGGCCGGATCATTGCGGCCGAAGGCATGTCCGACCCGCACCGTCGCCGCCATGCCGATGCCGAGCGGCACCATGAACAGCACGGCCGTGACCTGGAGCGCGATCTGGTGCGCGGCAATCGCGGTGGTCGAGATCAGTCCCATCAGCAGCGCCGCGGAGGAGAACAGGCCGTACTCCATGAGCAGTGAGAACGAGATCGGCGCGCCGATCGCAATCAGCTGGCGCATCAACGGCCAGTCGATCCGCCACAGATGGGCGAGCGGATGATAGTCCGCGAATGGCTTCCGCCACGCGGCAATCGCGAGCACGGCGGCGAAGGTGCCGAGGTTGACGATCGTGGTCGCAAGTCCCGCCCCGAACAGACCGAGCTCGGGCAGGCCGAACAGGCCGTGGATCAGGGCGTAGACCAGCACGGCATTGACCGGGATTGCCGCGACCGTGATCCACAGCGGCGGCTGCGGCCGGTTCACCGCGCTCATCATGCTGCGAAGCGCGATGAAGCCGAGCGCCGGTGCGATGCCCCAGGCGAGGCCGTTGAGATAGCGCTGCGCCAGCGCGGCCGATTGCGGCACTTGACCGAGCGCGAGCAGGATCTGCTCGCCGTAGAGCGGCGAGGCCATCATCGGCAGCGAGATCAGGAACGCGACCCACAATCCGACGCGCAAGGAGCGCCGGATCAGCCTGACGTCGCCGGCGCCGAAGGCCTGCGCCGCAAGCGGCGACACCGCCGACATCAGGCCGAGCCCGAAGGTGAAGCTGACGAAATAGACCGTGTGCGCCAGCGCCGCCGCCGCCACCGCATCCTCGCCGAGCCGCCCGATCAGCGCGAGATCGGTCGTGATCATCGCGATCTGCCCGAGCTGCGTCAGCATCAGGGGCACGGCCAGCCGCAGCGTCTCGACGAATTCCTGAGCGAGATGGTTTGGCGGCACGCCGGCTTGCGGCTGCGCTTGATGTTGCACGGTGTCGAGCATGACCGCTCAATAGCACGGCCGCGCGACGAAAACATGGCCCCAGCCAACAGCTCGGTGCCGTAGGGTGGGCAAAGGCGCATTTGCGCCGTGCCCACCACCTATCCAATATTGCAACAGACGCGTGGGCACGCTTCGCTTTGCCCACCCTACATACTGTGCGCTTCGCGCCACCTTCTCCCACACGGGGAGAAGAAAAGGCCTCAGCCCTTCCTGTCCGGCACGCGCTTGATCTTGGCGCCGAGCGCGTTCAGCCGTTCCTCGATGCGCTCGTAGCCGCGCTCGATTTGGTCGGCGTTGTTGATGGTGGAGGTGCCCTGGGCGCATACGGCCGCCAGCAGCATCGCCATGCCGGCGCGAATGTCGGGCGAGGTCATGGTCGCGCCGTGCAGGCGGCTGGGGCCGGCGATGATCGCGCGGTGCGGGTCGCACAGCACGATGCGCGCGCCCATCGCGATCAGCTTGTCGACGAAGAACATCCTGGATTCGAACATCTTCTCGAACATCAGGATGACGCCCTCGCATTGCGTGGCGGTGACGATCGCGATCGACATCAGGTCGGCCGGGAAGGCCGGCCAGGGCTGGTCCTCGAGCTTCGGCACATGGCCGCCGAAATCGTCCTGGATCTTCAATGTCTGATTGGACGGCACGATGAGATCGTCGCCCTCGACGCGGCAGACGATGCCGAGCCGCTCGAAGCCCATGCGGATCGAGCGCAGATGCTCGACGCCGGCGCGTGTGATGCGTAACGGAGAGCGCGTCACCGCGGCAAGCCCGATCAGCGAGCCGACCTCGATATGGTCGGGTTGGATCCGGTAGGTCGCTTCGCCCAGTGTCGCCGGCCCGTGCACGATCATGGTGTTGGTGCCGATGCCCTCGATCCTGGCGCCGAGTGCGACCAGGAAGTTGGCGAGATCCTGCACGTGCGGCTCCGAGGCCGCATTGCGCAAATGCGTGACGCCGTCGGCGGCGACCGCGGCCACCAGCGCGTTCTCGGTCGCGGTGACGCTCGGTTCGTCCAGGAACACGTCGGCACCGGCAAGCTTGGGCGCGCGGAACTCGAGCCGGTCGGTCGCGGTGACCCTTGCTCCCAGTTGCTCCAGCGCCAGCACATGGGTGTCGAGCCGGCGGCGGCCGATCACATCGCCTCCCGGCGGCGGCAGCATCACTTCGCCGCAGCGGGCGAGCAGGGGGCCGGCGAGCAGGATCGAGGCGCGGATTCGCACGCACAGCTCGGGGTCGAGATCGGCGGCGCGGATGCTCTTGGCGTGGATATGGAGCGTATTGCGGGCCGTCCATTCCGCGGACGCACCGACCGAGCGGATCAGCTCGACCAGCGTCTCGGTGTCGCGGATGCGCGGCACGTTCTCCAGCGTCACCGGATGCTCGGTGAGCAGGGCCGCGGCGATGATCGGCAGCGCCGAATTCTTGTTGCCGGACGGCTCGATCGAACCCGAGAGCCGGTGACCGCCCTCGACGATGTATTGGATGGGCGCCACGTGGTTCTCGCTGTCCTGTTGGTGGGCGGGGCTGTTTCGGCGGAAACTACAGAGAATTGAGCGCGGGAGCAATTGTGCTGGGCGTGGTTCGGAGGCATTCGGATGCAACTGCAAGACCTCATGGTGAGGAGCGCGGAACGCGCGTCTCGAACCATGAAGGCCCGTATGTCGCCGCGGCCATCCCCACGAGACGCCCGTTGGCGCGGGCCCCTCGGGATGAGGTCGGAGCTTGCGACAAACGGCTGCTAAAACAGCCCGATGATATTCCCGATCACATACAGGATTGCGATCAGGATCAGCGCTCCCATCATGAAGAAGGAGATCTCGATCGCGATGGCGCCGGTGCCGAGTGTGGCGGCGACGGCGGCAAGGAGCCGCTCCTCCCGGAAGATCAGCGAGAGAACCGACAACAGGATGGCGAGCAGGCCGAGCGAGATTGCGGCGACCGAGGCGGTTTCACTCCAGCTTCGTCCAGCCGACTTTTCGACCTTCGGAGCCTGATATTCCACGCCCTTCACCTTCGCGACGATGCGGTCCTTGATGCGATGGCTGGTGTCGACGATCACCTTGTCTGCCGGCGGCGGCGGAAACACGATCGGCACCACCCAATGCGGCAGCACCGCCGCCATCAGCGCCAGCACGCCGACAATGCTGCCGATAATACCGAGGCGGCGTGAGGGTGCAGCGGAACTGGGCGTTGCAGAGGCGATCATGACGTGAGGCGTCCCGGCCGGAATTGGCCAACGGGTTCATGCCACTTCGTCGCGACGGCGCGTGGTGAGGTTCAGCCCGTGTGCCCCTACGTCGTTATGCCCGGGCTTGTCCCGGGCATCCACGTTCTCTGTTCCGCGGGGCAAGACGTGGATGGCCGGGACAAGCCCGGCCATGACGCCGCGGAATCGGCGAGCCCTCAAATATCTATCGTCGCGCTGAGCGAGTGTTCCTGGATGAAGTCGCGGCGCGGCTCGACCACGTCGCCCATCAGCTTGGTGAAGATGTCGTCGGCCTCGTCGACCTCCTTGACCTTCACCTGCAGCAGCGAGCGCACGTCGGTGTTGAGCGTCGTCTCCCAGAGCTGCTCCGGGTTCATCTCGCCGAGGCCTTTATAGCGCTGCAGCGTGATGCCCTTGCGGCCGGCGTCGGTGACCGCCTCGAACAGGTCGGCCGGGCCGTAGACCATGTGCTCGACGTCCCTGCGCCGCAGCTTGCCGGGGCGGGCATAAACATCTTGAAGCTTCACCGTGTACTCGTCGAGCTTGCGGGCCTCGGCGGATCCCAGGAAGGCGTCGTCGATGACAGCGGCTTCCTTGACGCCGCGCACGGTGCGCTCGAACTGGAAGCCCTGGCCTTCCACGTATTGCCCGATCCAGCCGCGCTCGACCTCCTCGGCCTGGTTGTCCAGCCGGCCCGCGATGTATTGTGCCGCGGCCGCGGCTTTCTCGGGATCGCCGTAGATCGCCTTGTTCAGCACGCCGGTGATGGCGGCCTGCTCGATGACCTTGCGGTTATAGCGGCTGTGCAGATTGCGCAGGATGCTGCGGACCACGCGGGCGTCGTCGACCAGCGAGCGCAGGTCGCGGCCGGTGCGGTCGCCGCCGCTGCCGGGAATGAAGGCGCAGTCGTCCAGCCCGGCGTCGATCAGATAGTCTTCCAGCGCCCGTTCGTCCTTCAGGTACTGCTCGGACTTGCCGCGTGAGACCTTATAGAGCGGCGGCTGGGCGATATAGAGATAGCCGCCGTCGATGATGTCCCGCATCTGCCGGTAGAAGAAGGTCAGCAGCAGCGTGCGGATGTGGGCGCCGTCGACGTCTGCGTCCGTCATCACGATGATCTTGTGATAGCGCAGCTTCTCGATCGAGAACTCGTCGCTGATGCCGGTGCCGAGCGCGGTGATCAGCGTGCCGATCTGCTCGCTCGACAGCATCTTGTCGGGACGGACCCGTTCGACGTTGAGGATCTTGCCGCGCAGCGGCAGCACCGCCTGGAATTCGCGGTTGCGGCCCTGCTTGGCGCTGCCGCCTGCCGAGTCGCCCTCGACGATGAAGAGCTCGGACTTGGCCGGATCCTTTTCCTGGCAGTCGGCGAGCTTGCCGGGCAGCGAGGAGACCGAGAGCGGACTCTTGCGGGTCAGCTCGCGCGCCTTTCGCGCGGCTTCGCGGGCGGCCGCGGCCTGGATCACCTTGCCGACGATCATCTTGGCCTCGGAGGGGTGCTCCTCGAACCAGGCCTGGAGCGCCTCGTTGAGCACGTTCTCAACCACGGGACGCACCTCCGAGGACACCAGCTTGTCCTTGGTCTGCGACGAGAACTTCGGATCGGGTACCTTCACCGACAAGACGGCGGTGAGGCCCTCGCGGCAATCGTCGCCGGTCAGCGCGATCTTCTCTTTCTTGGCGTTGGCCTCGGCATAGCCGTTGACCTGGCGCGTCAGCGCGCCGCGGAAGCCGGCGAGATGGGTGCCGCCGTCGCGCTGCGGGATGTTGTTGGTGAAGCACAGCACGTTCTCGTGGTAGCTGTCGTTCCACCACAAGGCGGCCTCGACGCCGATACCGTTGGCTTCCGCGCGCACCATGATCGGCGCCGGCACGATCGGGCTCTTGTTGCGGTCGAGATATTTGACGAATTCCTCGACGCCGCCGGAATAGTGCATCTCCTCGCGCTTCTCGACCGCATGGCGCATGTCGGAGAGGGCGATGTTGACGCCCGAATTGAGGAAGGCGAGCTCGCGCAGGCGATGCTCCAGCGTCGCGAAATCATATTCGACGTTCTTGAACGTGTCGGTCGAGGCGTGGAACGTCACCTCGGTGCCGCGCTTGCCCGGTGCGTCGCCGACGACCTTGAGCGGCGCCACGGCGTCGCCATGGGCGAACTCGATGTAGTGCTCCTTGTCGTCGCGCCAGATGCGAAGCTCCAGCTTGCTCGACAGCGCGTTGACGACGGAGACGCCGACGCCGTGCAGGCCGCCGGAAACCTTGTAGGAGTTCTGGTCGAACTTACCGCCGGCATGGAGCTGGGTCATGATGACCTCGGCCGCCGAGATGCCTTCGCCCTTGTGGATGTCGACGGGAATGCCGCGGCCGTCGTCGCGCACGGTGACGGAATTGTCGGCATTGAGGATCACGTCGACCCGCGTGGCGTGGCCTGCCAGCGCTTCGTCGATCGCGTTGTCGACGACCTCGTAGACCATGTGGTGCAGACCCGAGCCGTCGTCGGTGTCGCCGATATACATGCCCGGGCGCTTGCGGACGGCATCGAGACCCTTGAGCACGCGGATCGATTCCGCACCGTATTCGCTCGGATTGGAGGGCTCGTTTTCGGCAGCGGGCTGCCGAGCTGGTTCTGTCATGAGAGGCCTTCGAATGTCGCCCGAATCAGCGGCGCAGAAGGCGCTGATTTGCGGGGCTATTTGTGCCATGAAAGCGGGCTAGCGCCTAGCGCAAAGTATGCTGCCGCAACCCTTTGAGTAGATAGGGTTTTTCGGTCGGTTTTCAAGCCTTCAGAAGGCCGATTTGGGGTCCTGCAAAAAAGCGATTCGAGGGGTCGTTTTGGGGCCCTGAAAGGCGTGGATTTTGCGGGGCGTGACGGCGTCCCAGGCGCCGGTCAGAGCATCTTTTTTTGGCAAAGTTCATGGCGCGACTGCGCGCCGCCTTTGTGGCGCTCAATACATCTGCAGCGGCAGCACGTCGCCGCTCGGGCCCACCATGAGGCCCCAGATGTCGCCGGCGGCCACGGTGAGCGTGTCGGTGCGGGTGGGCTGCCCCTGCGTGCGCACCGCGTATTGGTACTTGCCTGGTGGCAGATCGAGCATCGGGCCTTTCGGCGCTTGCGGGCCGCCGGCACCGGCCGCGATCTTCACCGCCTGCTTGTTGATCGTGAGCGAGGCCTCCTTCGGGCCCATGTTGCCGAGCATCACCCGGGCCTGCCCCGCCTTCGGCATGATGTCGGCCTTCACGGCGACATCCGCGTTCTTCTGCTCCAGACTGACCGTGGTCTCGCCCTTGGTCCGGCCGAGCTTGAGCACGGCCGGGCCTTGCGGCCAGGTGAAATCGATCTGCGCGCGGTCTGCGGACACCGCCGCGCCGTCGGTCTTTTCCTGCCAGCCGAGCTTGGACAGCTCCGCGCGGTAGAAGGCGAGGACGTCCTGGAGCGGAGCGGGGATGCTGGCTGTCAGCTCGCGGCGGAGCGGGGCCTCGCCGCCGGGGATCTTGGTGGTGGCAAGTGATTTCGACGAACGCTGCGTCGGCACGGGCAGCTGGGATTCGGTGTCGAGCTTCAGCGGCTCGGAGGATGGGGCCTGCACCTCCGGGATCGCTGCCGGCTTCGCCGTGGCCATCACCAGGCCCGATCCGCTGGCGCTCACGTTCACCTTCGGGCCTATCTGCATCACGGTCATCGAGATCGACTTGCCACCCCTGGCGAATTCCATCACCGCCATGTTGGGCTGGTTGATCACGGAGGGCTGCTCTCTCCAGCCGGCGGGCTTGAGCGATGCGCGATAGAACGCGGTGAGCGCCTTCACGCTCGACGCCGAGGAGAATTCCAGCCGGCCGTCGCCGCCTTCGAATTTCACGCCTTCGGCGTTTTCGGGCAGCGGCACCGGCGTCGTGGCGTCGGCAAGCGCCCTGAGCGGTGTGTCCGAGAGGGAGGCGGCCTGGGCCTTGCGCCTGATATCATCGGCGGCGATGAGCTGCTGGGCCGCACCCAAGGCATCGCCGAGGAATCGCGCGTCTGCCTCCTTCTTCGCCTTGGCGCGGGCGGCGAGCGCGGATTCCTTCACCTGCGCGGTCAGGCTGACCATGGTGAAATCATACTTGCGGCCAAGCCGCAGCACGCCGGTTTCCTCGGCGTTGGAGATCCTGATCGCGACGTCGTCGCCGGCGGCGAGCGGCGCGTTGCCATCCTCCCGCCAGCCGCGCGCGGCGAGCTCGCGATGATAGAAGGCGAGCACGGCGGGCAGCTCGGCCATCGCGGCGGCCGACATCTCGCGCGTGTTGGAGCTGGCGCTGCCGAGGCTCCTTGCCGATTTGGTCGGCTTGGGCCGCGGCAACCCGGCCATGTCATCGTCGGCCTCGAGCTCTTGCGGCAGCGCGAACGGCGCCACCCTGATCTCGACGTTGGTGCGGCCGTCGTCGCGGCGCGTCAAGGTCAGCATGACCGGCTTCTGCTTGTAGAACTGCGCGGTGTTGCCGCCGGCATGATCGAAGAAGACGCGCAGGCCGTTCGGCACCGTCTCGCCGAGATCGGCATTCGGCCAGCGCGCCGCCGTCTCGGGCGTGAGCTTGCGCCAGCCGATCGCCGCCATTTCCTTGGTGAAGAATTCCGACGTCGCATCGAGCGCGCCGGGCGCGATGCAGCCGAGATAGGGCCGGGTCTCGTCGAACACGAGGTTCGTCGCGCCTTCCGGAAAGGGGACGTTCGCATAGATCCGGTTCGGCGTGTAGGACACCGCGGATTGATCGGGGCGCCCGCGCGCCTGGGTGAAGGAGACGCGCAGCCCCTGCCGTCCCTTCTTGAAGGTCAGCGCGGCGCTCCTCTCATCCAGCGGATAGACATAGGGCACCCAGCCGTCGGCGCTGAGCAGCTTCCTGGCGGCGTCCGACGCCGCGCTAACGGCGCTCGGCACCGCATAGACCACGCGATGGGCGTCGGGGCGCGAGGTGTCCTCCATCGCGCCATCGAGCCGCGGTAGCGTATGGACGTCGACGATGCCCTCGTCGGTCGCGCCCGCAGGACGCGCAATGCCCGCCATCGCGAGAATGCCGCAGGTCAGCAGCAGCCATCTGGCCGGGACTTGCGCCCCAAGCGGGATCATCGGCATCGTCCAAACTCCTGGATGTCGCGTGGGTCGCCATGCCCTGCGCAGCAGGCTGCGGCGTCGTCGGCGCGCGACCTCAGACCAGAAGTCGCGGCGGGAACCCGAGAGGTTCAACAGGGTGCCGAGCCGGGACGTGAAGCGGCGCTCAGTACAGCTGAAGCGGCGGCCACGCCTCTCCGTCCGGCCCGACCGTGAGCTCCCAGGTATCGCCGGCTGCGACGGTGAGCATGTTCGTGGTGGCCCGACGACCGGGCATGCTCAATCCGTAGGAATATTTGCCGGGCATCAGATCCAGCGCGACGGCGCTGGCGGTGGCGGGGCGCGCAATGCTCCGCTCGTTGATCGTGAGGACGGCCTCGCTGCCGCTGATGTTGCTGAAGACCAGCTTCGACTGACCAGGCTCGGGCAGGACGTTTGCGCGTGTCGCGACATCCAGATTCTTCTGCACGAGCTGGACCGAGGTGCTGTCGCCGTTGCGGGCGAGCGCCAGCGCCGCAGGCCCGACCGGCGAGACGAAGGCGAGGCGCGCGTGATCGGCCTCGATCGCAGAATCATGCTGCTGTTCCTGCCAGCCGAGCTTTTGAAGCTCGGTACGATAGAAGGCGAGAACATCGCCGAGCGTTGCGGGCACACGTGCCTCTAACCTGATCCGGAGCGGAGCCTCGAGGCCCGGCATCATGGTGGTGTGGATGCCGCGATAGAGATAGCGGGTCGGCGCGGGCAGCCTGGCATCGGGATCCGGCGTGAGCGCGGCCGAGAACAGCGGCGGCAGATTCGACACGAAGGCGCCGGCGCTTGCCGCGAGCAGGCAGCTCGCGAGGAGCGCAAGGCCGCACGCAAACAGCTGCCATCGTGCCGGAGCTTGCGCCCCATGCCTCACCGTCGTCATGCCCGTGCTCCAAGGATATCGCGCGTGTCCGATATTCGCGCGATGGCCGCGTGTTGCAGCCTCAAGCAGCTAGTCGCTGACGGAAACGGGCGGGTTCAACGCGGCAGCCTAGCCTCTGGCCGAGACTCGTCCGCTCTCGACGTCAAACACTTCGCCTCCGGCGCCGATCTCGGCGAAGGCCGCGGGGTCCGCGCCGGTCAGCCACACCTGCGCGCCGAGCTTCTTCAGCTCGTCGAACAGCGCGGCACGCCTGCTGGGGTCGAGATGCGCCACGACCTCGTCGAGCAGCAGCAGCGGCACGATGCCGGTCATCTCGGCGACCAGGCTCGCATGCGCCAGAACGAGGCCGATCAGCAGCGCCTTCTGCTCGCCGGTCGAGGCGTCGCGCGCCGGCATGCTCTTCGGCGCATAGATCACCTGCAGGTCGGTGAGATGCGGGCCGTCGGTGGTGCGGCCGGCGATGGCATCGCGCGGGCGGTTGTCGCGCAGGATCTGGCGATAGCGGTCCTCGACCGAGGTCGCGGTCTCCTGAAGCAGCGCATTCTCCATCCAGCCGTCGAGCGCGATCTGCGCCGAGGGGAAGGCGGAGGCCTGCGCGCGCGCGTTGAGCATGCCGGTCAGACGCGCAGCAGTCTGGCCGCGCGTGGCCGCGACCGCGACCGCAAGCTCCGCGGTCTCGCGCTCGATCGCGTCACACCAATGGTCGTCGTAATTGCGGGTCTCGAGCAGGCGGTTGCGCGAGCGCAAGGAGCGCTCCAGCGCGTTGATGCGGCTGGAATGCTCGCTGTCGATGGCGAGCACCAGGCGGTCGAAGAAGCGCCGCCGCTCGGACGCCGCGCCCATGAACAGCCCGTCCATCGCCGGCGTCAGCCACACCATGCGGATGTGGTCGCCGAAGGCTGCCGCCGAACCCACCGGCTCGCGGTCGATGCGGCAGCGCCGGCTCACCGCGCTGTCGGGCCGCGGTGCATCGATGCCGGTGCCGAGCGTGGCCAGCCCCAGCGCGCCCTCGACCTGCGCGGACACCGCCCAGGAGCCGTCGCCCTGGTTGTCGGCGACGTCTTCCAGCGTGGCGCGCCGCAGCCCGCGTCCCGGCGACAGGAACGAGATCGCCTCGATGCAATTGGTCTTGCCCGCCCCGTTCGGCCCGACCAGCGCCACCAAGTCAGCCGCCGTCTCGAGCCCCGCCGCCCGATAATTGCGAAAATGCGTCAGCGTCAGGCGATGAATGCGGGAGGGGGTCATGAGATCCGATTTCCGTCATGCCCGGCCTTGTGCCGGGCATCCACGTTCTTGACTCTGAAGACGTAGATGGCCGGGACGAGCCCGGCCATGACGATGTAGTGACAGGTATGGAAGACGGTAGGTCTCACACCCGCATCGGCATCAGCACGTACAGCGCGCTCTTGTCGTCGCGGTCCTGCACCAGGGTCGGCGAGCCGGGGTCGGCGAGGCGGAGCGTTGCGACGTCGCCTTCGATCTGGGCGGCGATGTCGAGCAGGTAGCGGGAGTTGAAGCCGATATCGAGGGCGTCGGAGGCGTATTCGACCTCGAGCTCTTCGGTCGCGCTGCCGGAATCCGGATTGGTCACCGACAGCACCAGCTTGCCCGGCGACAGCGACAGCTTGACGGCGCGCCCGCGTTCGCTGGAGATGGTGGAGACGCGGTCGACCGCGTTCTCGAAATCCTTCTTGTCGACGACGAGCTCCTTGTCGTTGCCTTGCGGGATGACGCGGCCGTAATCGGGGAAGGTGCCGTCGATCAGCTTCGAGGTCAGCACGACGTTGCCGATGGTGAAGCGGATCTTGGCCTGCGACAGCTCGACCGTCATCTCGGCGTCGGTATCCTCGATCAGGCGCTGCACCTCGCCGACGGTCTTGCGCGGCACGATCACGCCGGGCATGCCCTCGGCACCCTTGGGCTGCACCAGGTCGAGCTGAGCGAGGCGGTGGCCATCGGTGGCGACGCCGCGCAGGGTGGCGGCCTTCGCCGTGCCGGCGGCGTGCAGATAGATGCCGTTGAGGTAATAGCGCGTCTCCTCGGTGGAGATCGCAAACTGGGTGCGATCGATCAGCCGCTTGATGTCCTTGGCGGCGAGCGAGAAGGAATGCGACATGTCGCCGGCGGCCAGATCCGGGAAGTCGTTCTCCGGCAGCGTTTGCAGCGTGAAGCGCGAGCGGCCGGCGCGGATCGCCAGCACGGCGCGGTCGCCGTCGGCCTCCAGCACGATCTGCGAACCATCCGGCAGCTTACGCACGATGTCGTAGAACATGTGCGCCGGCACGGTGGTGGAGCCCGCGGTGGCGGTTTCCGCAGGCAGCGTCTCCGTCACCTCGAGGTCGAGGTCGGTCGCCTTCAGCGACAGCTTGGCGTTCTCGGCCCTGACCAGCACGTTGCCGAGGATCGGAATCGTGTTGCGGCGCTCGACGACGCGGTGGACATGGCCCAGCGACTTCAGCAGTTGCGCGCGTTCGACCGTAACCTTCATTGCACTACTCGCCCGATCCCCAAGGAAACAACGTTAGGAAACGCCGGGCGGCGGGACGCGCGCCACGGCACCGAAGACCCCGAAAAGCCGGATCATCCAGCCGATATGACCAAAGCTGTCAGGGTCGCGCAAGGTGGCGCGGAAAGCCATCCGATTCAAGGGATTGGGGGCCAGTTCCGCACGATTCCCACGATTTACCGCTCAAACGAAAACCGCCGCCCGGGCGAGGCCGGGGCGGCGGCAGGATGGCAGGATCGCCCTAGGCGTTTATTCCTGGAGCTGGCGCTTCAGCGACTCCACTTCCTCCGACAGCGCAGTGTCCTTGGAGACCAGCGCCTCGATCTTGCGCACGGCGTGCAGCACCGTGGTGTGGTCGCGCCCGCCGAAGCGGCGGCCGATCTCGGGGAGCGAGCGCAAGGTCAGCGTCTTGGCGAGATACATCGCGACCTGGCGCGGACGCACCACGTTGGCGGTGCGGCGCGAAGAGAGCAGGTCGGAGCGGCTGACATTGTATTGCCGCGCCACCACGCGCTGGATGTCCTCGATCTTGATCCGCTTCGGCTCCTGCGGCCGCACCAGGTCACGCACCTCGTGCTCCGCCATCTCCAGCGTCACCGGCCGGTTGTTGAGCTTCGAGTGCGCGAGCAGGCGGTTGATCGCGCCTTCGAGGTCGCGGCCGTTATGGGTGATGGTGCGCGCCAGATAATGCAGCACCTCCTCGGGCACCTCGAACGTCGCATGATGGGTGCGGGCGGCTGCGACGCGCGACTTGAGGATGCCGTGGCGCAGCTCCTCGCCGAGCGAGCCCATCTCGACCACGAGGCCGCCGGCGAGCCGCGAGCGCACGCGATCGTCGAGGCTTTCGAGATCGGACGGCGGACGATCGGCCGCGATCACGACCTGGCGGCCGGCGTCGATCAGCGCGTTCAGCGTGTGACAGAACTCGGCCTGGGTCGACTTGCCCTGCAGGAACTGGAGATCGTCGATCACGAGCACGTCGATGCCGCGCAGCGCCTCCTTGAAGGCCAGCGCCGTCTGCGTCTTCAGCGCGGCGACGAAGCCGTACATGAATTTTTCCGCAGTCAGGTACAGCACCTTGCGCTCGTTGCCGGAATTGCCGGCCCAGGTCACGGCCTGCAGCAGATGCGTCTTGCCGAGGCCGACGCCGGCATGGATGTAGAGCGGGTTGAACATCACGGGGTCGCCGCGGCGCCCTTCCGCGACCTGACGGGCAGCCGCATGCGCCAGCGTGTTGGAGCGGCCGACGACGAAGCTCGCGAAGGTCAGGCGTGGATCGAGCGGCGAGCCGCCGAGCGCGTCGTGATTGGCCGAGACCGGCGCGGTTGCGGTCGAGCGCAGCTCCGGCGCGGGCACGCGCCGCGTCTCGACCGGCGCCGGCGCGTCCTTCGGCTGCGTCACCGGGCGCACGGCCGAACGCACCGTGAGGTCGATGCGATGAACTTCCGGCATCTCGGCCTGCCAGCACGACAGCACGCGCTCGGCGTAATGGGCCTGGATCCAGCTCTTCAGGAAGCGCGTCGGCACCGAGAGCCGCACGCTCTCGTCCTGCACGCCTTCCAGATCCATGCGTGCAAACCAGCTCGTGTAGACGTCTTCGCCAACGCTCGAGCGCAGCCGACCCTTCACGCGTGACCAGCGATCCTGTTCCATTGTCATCGTCAGAAAACTTCTCTTGAGAGATTTAGTTGCGTGGTGAGCGCCATGCAGAGTTCCTGCCGTCAGGGGTTCTGTCATGGGGCGACCTCAGAGCGAGTCCATCGTCAGACATGGCTCCGCCGTTCGGCGAGAACGCCGCGTCCGGTCAGCGATGTCAGAGATGGAGGGTTCGCGAGGTCAGCGCGTACTCGGCGCTCCGTCACACGCGGGAGGCTGGAGGTCGGACTGATCTAAACCGGCATCGTTCGAAGAGAAGACGTGTTTCAATACCGCGTTGAGTCCGTAAGACATGATACCTCCCCGTCCTGCCGTGATTGCTCACGACAAGGTCCTGCGTGTCCAAAAGACAGCCGCGGCGTACGATGTCGCGGATGCCTGCCCGTTCGAATGTCCGCTCGACTTCGCCACCTTAGCGTGCCGGGATAGCTTTGCGATGTCCCTCATATGCACCTGGCACGAGGCGGGAAGATCCCGCTTGGAGACATTCAGACAAACAGCTACCATTCCCATATTGCTATGGGTTGTGAACCGACATCGCTTTTTGAAGCGTCGCCTACGTGCACACCGCCGCCGATTTGCACGCTCGCCCCGTTTCCTAAACCGCGCTGGTCTGAAGATCGTGGGCGCCGCTGACGACCTAAGGAATACACTAAGCGGAAAGACTCGCAACGAATTGATTCACACTTGAGCCACCAAAAAAACTTGACGTCGGTTAACGTCGCGCGCGACTTGTGCACAGGCTTCGGAGCAAGTTTTTGGATTCGTGCGCAGAATCGAGAACGCCGCACCTCATGTGACAATTCTCCGCCACCGCCAAAATTTTTTAACAAAATCTTCATGCGCCCGACGCGCGGACGAATTTTCCAAATGCTTGCGGTCACTATGTCGATAAGTGATTAGCGAGACATCGTTTTTTGAGTCTCGTTTCGCAGGGTAACTCCCACGCTGTGTGTGTTCCGGTGAATCTACGGTGTGTAGAACTTTCGTCGCTTGCGGATTCAATTCGAGCCCGCGGCACAGGAGTTTTCGCAACGCGGTGAAGGTCTGCGCCGTTGCAAGACTGCTGTTGCAGGACATCGGCAGGTAAAACTACGGAACGAAGAATGGTGCAGGCGCTGCGAGCCCGCCGATCGAGCGTCGATCGTGCGTGTCCGCTTTCCGTGTATCATGACAGGCAACAAAAAAGCCCGGCGCGATGCCGGGCTGTTTGACGCGTGCGATGTGCGATCGATCCGTCGACCGGTCGGCCAGCCGTGACTTGCAGGCTGACCTGACGAGCTTACTTGGCGAGCTTCGCGATCTGCGCGGTGAGGCGCGAGACTTTGCGGCTGGCGTTGTTCTTGTGAATGATGTTGCGCTGCGCGGCACGCATCAAGGCCGGCTCGGCATTCGCCAGCGCCTTCACGGCCGCGGCGCGGTCGCCGGTCGCGATGGCTTCCTCGACGGTCCGCACGGCACCGCGCATCTGGGTACGGCGCGACTTGTTGACGGCGGTGCGGCGGGCGATCTTGCGCGTCGCTTTCTTGGCGGAAGTGGTATTGGCCATGGTCTCAATATCCTTTGCGGGTACCGGTCGCGTCTTGGTCGGGTAGCGCCGGCTTGCTTGACCGCGGAATCGACGCTCGGATTTAGGGTGTTCGGTTGCTGGCTGTCCCGGGAACATGAGGCCTCAAGGAGCCCTAAGCTCAAGTGGCCTGCAACTGCTCAAAGAACAGCGGCGGCAGGATTGCGCCCACCGCCAGTTGGCGCCCTTATAGAGAGGCTCTTCGGCACCGTCAACGCTTTCCGGGCTGGAAAAGCGGCCCCAAGGCGCCCCAGGAGGCACTGTAACGCCCTGAAGAGGTTGAATTTCTGCCGTCGCCCGGCTATTGGCTGGCGGCGTCTTGTCCAGGTCCTCCGATCGGACGACCAAATAAGGTGAGGCATGATCCGCGGCTTTTTCCGACTGATTGGGCTGTTGCTGCTCGCCGGCGGGTTCATCTTCATGGTCTATGACGGCGCCCGCTGGGTGGCCGATCAGACCCTCAGGTTCACCCGGTTCGGCCAGTTCTGGAACGACATCAATCAGGCCAGCCAGTCGGCCTTCCGCACCTGGGTCGAGGCCAAGGCACCCTGGCTCTGGACCTCGGTGATCCGCCTGCTGCTGGATCAGCCGGTCTTTGCCGTCCTCGGCATTCTCGGCATCCTGCTGATGATCCTGTTCCGGCCGCGGAAGCCGCTGATCGGCTATTCCCGGGATTGATCTTTGGCGGCACCGGCGTGTCCCGCCCGATCGAAGTCGGCGTGGGCGCTTAAGGCAAGCGCAAGCTCGGTGCACCTCTTCCGTTTGCAAGCGGGAGAGAGGGCGTACCGTGTCTGCATCGAGCCGCGTCGCGTCACAGCGCTCCCCGCAAACGCTTTATTAACCATAACCGGTGCATCACTGGAGCTGTCTCGTTTCGAGGGATAGGTCCGGTGCCAGTTGCACGCGCGTTTCGATCGTCGATCTCGGCAGTGGTCCTGACAGCGTCCGCCGCGCTGACCCTTGGCGGCTGCATGCAGACCGCCGGCCCCGTCGCGGTCATGCCACCGCGCGCCGACCTCGATTCCATGGCCTATGGCCAGCCCTACAATGCGCCGCAGCCGGTTGTCGTCGCCGACGGCGGCGGCGCCATCGGCGCGCTGCGCAACTCCTTTGCCTCGTCGCCCGCCCCCATGCCCGTCGGCTACGCTGTGCCGATGGCGGCGCCGGTGCGCTATGATGCCTCCTACCATCTCGACGCCGGCGACAAGCTCCGCGTCGTGGTCTACGGCCAGGAAGGTCTCACCAACAGCTACGCCATCGATGCCGGCGGCTCCATTACCATGCCGCTGATCGGCGCGGTGCCGGCCCGCGGCCGCACCACCGCCGGACTTGCCGGCGAGATCGCCGCGCGCCTGCGCAACGGCTACATTCGCGAGCCTTCGGTCGCGGTGGAGATCGAGGCCTATCGTCCGTTCTTCATCCTCGGCGAAGTCACCGCGCCCGGCCAATATCCTTACGTGCCGAACATGACAGTCGAGAGCGCGGTCGCGATCGCCGGCGGCTTCTCGCCCCGCGCCAAGCGCGACGTAGTCACCGTCACCCACACCGAGCGCGGCGGATCCATGCGCGCCGTGGTGCCGCTCGGCACACCCTTGAACCCCGGCGACACCGTGTTCGTCGGCGAGCGCTGGTTCTAGGTTTCAGCCGAACTCTCTCTTCTCGTCATTCCGGGGTGCGCGCAGCGCGAGCCCGGACTCCATAACCACGATCGGGAGTATGGATTCCGGGCCTGCACCGCTTCGCGGCGCATTCCGGAATGACAGAAGAGAAACGCAAGTCCTATCTCAAATGCTTCGCAAAGAATTCCATGCTGCGCGGCCAAGCGATGTCGGCGCTGGCCTTGTCGTAGCTGGCGCGCTCGTCGCAATGGAAGCCGTGCTGCGCGTCCGGATAGACGAAGACCTCGACCTCGGGCCGTTTCGACTTGATGGTCTCGACGTCGGTCAAGGGGATGCCCGCATCCTTCTCGCCGAAATGCAATTGGGTCGGCACCTTCGGCGTCTCCTCGGCAAAGCGAACGACGGCGCCGCCGTAATAGCCGATCGCGGCCTTCAGGCCGGTCAATCGCGTCGCCGCGACGAAGGCGATGCTGCCGCCCAGGCAAAAGCCGATGATGCCGACCGGGCCGATGCCCTTCACCGCATCGATCGCCGCCTGCGTGTCGCGCAGCATCGCGGCCCAGTCCGGATTGGCAACGAACTTGCGCGCTTCGGCGACCTCATCGGGCGAATAGCCCGACTGGAAGTTCGGTGTCGTGCGGTCGAAGATCGACGGCGCGATCGCGACATAGCCTTCCCGGGCGAGGCGGTCGCAGACCGCGCGGATGTGGTGATTGACGCCAAAGATCTCCTGGATCACCACCACCGCGCCCTTCGGTGCGCCCGAGGGGTCAGCGCGATAAGCGCCGAGCTGGAAATTGTCGGAGGCCGTCAGCTTGATGTCCTGTCCCACGCGGGTTGTCCTTCTTGGTTGGTCGTCGATAGGGAGTTCGCTCGTTCCACAAACTCGTCATGCCCGGGCTTGTCCCGGCCACGACGATCCGGACGTGTCGGCGCGCGACGCTCTCACTCCCACATCCAGTTCTCGCCGTAATCCTCCTTCCATCCCGCCAGACGCCCCTGGCGGAATTGCAGGAACAGGCGGTGGCGATAGGGGATCAGGCCGCTGCCGCCGATGTTGCGAAGTGCGAGATAGATCTCGTTGCCGGGGCGACCCCGCACATATTGCAGCGGCTGTCCGAGGGCGCGCGCGGTCTCTTCGGCATCCATGCCGAAGGCGAGGGGAACGTTGTTGGACAAAGTCGCGACGAAGGGCCGGCGCGACGGCAGCGCACCGTATGGCTCGGCCTGCGCCGCCGACGACAGCAGCGCAGCCGTTGCGACGGCCGCGAAGATCGCTCGCATCATGTCTTGCGTCCCGGATTGCCTAGCCTATGTCGGCAAGTTCTTCAGGAAAGCCGCGACCGCGTCAACAAAAGCCTTGGGTTGATCGATGTTGACGGCGTGACCGGCCGCGGGGATCACGACCTTTTGTGCCCCGGGGATTTTTGCGGCCATGTAGTCGGACGCGGCCAGGAACGGAGTGTCGTCGGCACCGACCACGATCAGCGAGGGCACCTTGATGTCGGGCAGCAGTTCGATCACGCGGGCATCGCGCTGGGTCAGCATGCCGCGTGCGGCGAGGGCCAGTCCCTTCGCATTGCGATGACTGGCGGCGGCGCGCTCGGGCGTTGCCGATTTCAGGACCTCGAGGCCCTCGCGATCGAGCCGGTCGGCGGTGGCGAGCGCCCGCGCATTCCAGGCCTCGCGCGCGTCGTCCTTCTTGAAACCCGGCCCGGTGTCGATGATCAGCAGCGCGCGGGTCCGCTCCGGATGGGCGCGATAGAACGCGAGCGACATGTAGCCGCCGAGCGACAATCCGCCGATGATCGCGCGCTCCGCACCGACCGCATCGAGGATCGCCGCGATGTCACCGACCGTGAGGGCCTCGCTGTACGCGCGGGGATCGTCGGGATAGTCGGACCGGCCGTGGCCGCGCATGTCCCACAGGATCAGCTTGTGCTCCCTGGCGAGCGCATCGACCTGACCATGCCACATCGCCGACGTCGAGGAATAGCCATGGGTGAGCAGCAGCGGCGGTCCCTCGCCGTGAACCTCGTAGTAGATATTGACGCCGTCCCGATTGATCCCAGGCATGGTTTCCGTCCCTCTTGTCTCTTGCTCACTCTAGCGGCGAATGACAGCGGAGGGTGGCGTGAAACGCGAAAAATTGCCCTTTGTTATCAATGCCATTCTACTGTGCATGGGGTTGTTTTGCGGATTTCAGGTCCCGCCATCGCAACCAGAACCCGTAAAATTGCACCGAATTCCCCAAGGTTCCATTGAGCACGCCTCTTAAGGGCCGGAGAACCTGATCCGCTTAGGCTGATGCCAAATCCCGATCCCATGCTTTGGGGAAGCCATGAACGCGCCAGCCAAATCCGCCGCCAAACGCCGGCTTCTGCTCGCCTCCGACCGGAGCGACGAGAGTTCCGAGCTCGCCAGCATCCTGAAGGCGGTCGGCGACGTCTCGACGGTGACGACGCAGGACATCCCCGAAAAGCCCTCGCGCGATCTCTCCGGCCTCGTGGTCGATATCAACCTGCGCTCGCCCGAAAGCGTGCAGCGGGTGCGCAACAAGCTGCGCGGCGATGCCTATCGCTCGATGCCGCGGCTGTTCGTACTCGCGGACGCCCTCCATCACGGCACCATGCAGGCCTGGGCGTTAGGAGCTACCGACACCATCTCACGCCCGCTCCAGGCCGAGGCCATCCTGCAGCGCATTCGCGCCGCCTTCCCGGACACCGCGGCCTATGACGCGACCGATCGCGGCAAGACGCTCAACCGCGGCGTCGAGGCGGCGCATGCGGTGCTGGCGAAGATGTTCGAGAAGCTGCCGCTCGGCGTGCCCCTGACCTTCGACGACGTCATCGCGGCGGAAAGCAAGATCCTGAAGGCGATCAAGCATTCCTCGCTGCGCGAATGGCTCACCACGGTCGGCTGCCATCATGTCGGCAGCTATCGCCACTGCCTGTTCGTCACCGGCTTCGCGGTCGCCTTCGCGCAGCATCTCGGCATGCGCGAGGACGATCAGCGCCGCCTCGTCCGCGCCGCGCTGCTTCACGACGTCGGCAAGGCCTTCGTTCCCTCCGCGCTGCTCGACAAACCCGGCAAGCTCACCGACGAGGAGATGGCCGAGGTGCGCCAGCATCCGCGCCGCGGCTATGACGCGCTTGCCGCCCAGGGCGGCTTCCCGCCGGAGATGCTCGACGTGATCCTGCATCACCACGAGTTTCTCGACGGCAGCGGCTATCCGAACGGGCTGTCGTCGAACCAGATCAGCGACATCGTGCGTCTCACGACGATCGTCGACATCTACGCCGCGCTGGTCGAGAAACGCGCCTACCGCATGCCGTTTACGCATTCGCGTGCGTTCGCCATGATGGAAGGCATGAGCGGCAAGCTGGACCAGCAGCTGCTGCAGGCGTTCCGCCCGGTGGCGCTGGGGTCGTTTTAGTTCGGCATTCTCGGCTGCCGTAGGGTGGGCAAAGGCGCGTAGCGCCGTGCCCACCATATGCATCCGGATTTGAGAAAGCTGGTGGGCACGCTTCGCTTTGCCCACCCTACGGCAGTGTGCCGTTCGGCGACGCCGCTACCCCACCATCTTCCGTAGCTCCGCCTTCGCGACCTTCTCCAGCGTCGAGCGCGGCATGTCGTCGACCAGCCTGATCTCGCGCGGCACCTTGAAATCGGCAAGGCCTTTGCGGCAGGCTTCCATCACCCGATCATGCAGGTCGGGCGCGGCGCCGGCGACACCGCCCAAGGGGATGATGAAGACCACCGGCACCTCGTCCAGCATCGGGTGCGGCTTCGCCACCACGGCGGCCTCGCGCACGCCCGCTACCAGCGCGATCACCTGCTCGATCTCGGAGGCCGCGACGTTCTCGCCGCCGACCTTCAGCATGTCCTTGGCACGGTCGCCGAACTTGATGTAGCCGTTCTGGAGCCGCTCGACGCGGTCGCCGGTGAGGAAGAAGCCGTGCTCGTCGAAGCTCTCGCGCGTGGCTTTCTCATTGTGGAGATATTCGGCGAACAGCGACAGGCCGGGAATGCCCTTGATCGACAGATTGCCGGTGCCGCCGACCTCGGTCGGCCGCCCGTCGTCGTCGGTGATGCGGATCTGGTATTCGGGCGCGGCCCGGCCGATCGACATCGGGACGTTGGGCTGGTCGACCTCGCCGACGATGCCATGGGTGATGGTCTCGGTCATGCCCCACCAGCCGATCATCTTGATGCCGAAGGCGGCGAAGGCCGGCGGCTCGTTGATCGCGGTGCCCCACAGGCGGAATTTGTGGTCTTTCGGGACCTCCTGCTCCAGCAGCGCCTTCATGCAGAACGGGATCGTCGAGGTCCAGGTCGCGCCGTGCTCACGCGCGACGCCCCAGAACCGGCTCGCCGAGAAGCGCGGCTGGATCACGCAGGTGGCGCCGACCCACAGCGTGGCCAGCATGGAATAGGCCAGCGCGTTGGTGTGGAACAGCGGCAGGTAGGTCTGGTGCACGTCGCTCGCGTGCAGGTCCTCGTGCGCGGCGTTGATCTTGGCGCCCCACAGCGCGTTGGCGTGGGTCCACAGCACCGCTTTGGGTCGCGATGTCGTGCCCGAGGTGTATTGCACGCTGCATGGCGCCAGCGGATCGGTCGGGCGCCTGGGGCGGTCGGCGCTGTCGGCGAACAGCGATTCAAACCTGTCACCGCGTGAGACCGCCTCCGCAGGCGCCGCGCCGGCATCATGTGAGGTCACCGCCATCCAGCGAATGTTGCGGCAGTTCTGCGCGACGAGTTCCGCATAGGCCGGCTGGGTGATCGCGGCAACCGCGCCGCAATGATCTGCGAAATACGCGATCTCGGCCGGTGCCGAGCGCGTGTTGGTGGTGACCGCGATGGCCCCGAGCTCGACACAGGCAAACCAGGCCAGCATCGCCTCGATGCAATTGTCGAGATGAATGAGCACATACTCGCCCGGCTTCACGCCGCGCCGTACCAGCCCCGCCGCCAGCGCGCCGACACGCTCGTGAAACTCGCCATAGCTCCAGCGCCGCGCCGGCGCATCGAACGGCGCCCAAATCAGGAACGGATGATCGCGCCGGACCTCGGCGCGCATCTTGAGCAACCAGGGCACGTCGAGCCCGTCGAACGGGCCTACGATTCCCGCGGTGGTTTGTTGAAGTGGCATGGCTCCTCCCCGTGCAGCCTGCATCTTGATGGCGGCTGTCATGCGATTATTGCGTCTTCCTGCCATCGGATGACGCGGGGTGCAAATCGGGAGGCGCGACGTACGGTGCTGGGACGCCCGCGCTCGCTCCGTTGTCATTCCGGGATGGTCCGAAAGGACCAGGCCTCAGGTGCGCAATTGCGCACCGGGGAATCTCGAGATTCCGGGTCGGTGCTGCGCACCGCCCCGGAATGACGTTTCTAATCCGCGTACGACGAAATCTCGATCAGGCTGCCGTCGGGATCCCGGCAATAGACCGAGCGCAGCGTGCCGCGGGCGCCTTGCCGCGGGCCTGGACCGGCCTCGATCGCGACGCCGTGTGCACCCAGATGCGCCACCACCTCGTCCGGTGTGGCCGAGGTGAGGAAGCAGAGGTCCTCGCTGCCCGCGGTCGGGTGTGCGGCGGTGAACCACTCCACCCTGTCGGCATCGCGCTGGCGCACGTTGATCCTCTGGTTACCGAATTGAAGGAAAGTCCGCGGCGCTTTGCCGCCGCCGGGATCGAATACCTTGACTTCCATGCCGAGAATCTTGCGGTACCACTCCGCTGTCGCCGCGACGTCGCTGACATTGATCACGAGATGATCCAGGGCATGAACCTTGACCGTCATGTCTCATCCTTTCGTCATGATGCGTCCCGCGCACTTTCCGCCCGCGACGACCTTTGTTACAACCCGATCGGCTCGACCTACAAGCTATTCGACTTTCAAGAACAACACTGGGAGAACCCTTGAGATGATCACTCGCCGTACCGCGCTGGGCCTGCTCGCCGCCAGTCCGCTTGCAGCCACTCCGCTGTCGAAGGCTCTTGCCGCCGATTATCCGGCCCGGCCCGTGAAATGGGTGGTGGGCTATCCGCCGGGCGGCGCCACCGACATCCTGGCGCGGCTGATCGGCCAGCGGCTTTCGGAAAAGCTCGGCCAGCAATTCGTGGTCGAGAACAAGCCGGGTGCCGGCAACAACATCGCCACCGAATCGGTCATCAATGCCGAGCCCGACGGCTATACGCTGCAGCTGGTCAACCCGGCCAATTACATCAACGCCTCGCTCTACAAGAATCTCAAATTCAACTTCGTGAACGACATGGCGCCGGTCGCTTCGTTCCAGCGCGTGCCGAACGTGATGACCGTCAGCAAGGACGTGCCGGCCAAGAACGTCGCCGAGTTCATCGAATATGTGAAGGCCAATCCCGGCAAGGTGAACATGGCCTCGTCCGGCAACGGCACCTCGGTGCACCTCTCCGGCGAGATGTTCATGGCCATGACCGGCTGCAAGATGCAGCACGTGCCCTATCGCGGTGCGGCGCCGGCGATCACCGACATGCTCGCCGGTCAGGTGCAGGTGATCTTCGACAACATGCCCTCGATCATCCAGCACATCCGCTCTGGCTCGCTTCGTGCGATTGGCGTCACCACGGCGGAGCGCTCGCCGCAATTGCCCGACGTGCAGACGGTCGCCGAGACCGTGAAGGGCTACGAGGCCAGCGCGCTGTTCGGCATGGGTGCACCGAAGAACACGCCGAAGGACATCATTGCCAAGCTCAACGCCGAGGTCAACGCGGTGCTCAAGGAGCCCGACATGGCCAAGCGCCTGGTCGAGCTCGGCGGCGAGCCGCGGCCGCAGACTCCGGAAGCGTTCGGCGAGGAGATCAAGGCCGAGACCGAGAAGTGGCGGAAGGTGGTCGAGTTCGCCGGCCTCAAGGTCGAGTAGCGATCCCGTGACGACCGGGAATGAAGCCCTGCCGTTCGGCAGGGCTTTTTTCTTGCGCGCTTTGTTTCGTGCAGCCGCCGCCGCGGCGCGCGCGGCCCGTCGCGCCGCAATGGAGCCGCGATTTACCGCTTCGCGTCGGCCTGCTCCGTGACGTTGCACGAGAGCAGCAGCGTGTAGGCGCGGGCGTTGCCGGCGATGTCGGTGGTCTTCAGCTCGCCCTTGGGCTCCGCGGTCTGGTAGGGCACCACGGAATTGTCGAGGAAGTCGCGCAGCACGCCGGTCTTGATGGCGAAGTTGATGTTCTCGGGAATGTCGCCGGTCATGGCCGCGATCCGCAATCCCGGGATCTTGCCGGTGACCACGCCCACGATCTGGCCGGTGGTGTCGAACAGCGGGCCGCCGCTGTTGCCCGGCTGCACGGGAGCGCTGATCTGCAGGAAACGCGTGTCGTTGCGCATGCCGCTGAGCGAGCTCACGATCCCGGTCGTCACTCTCAAGTCCGAGCTGAGCAACCCGTGGTAGGGAAAGCCGATCGCGACGACGGAATCGCCGGCGCGGAACGAGCGGTCGCGAATGCGGGCGAAATCCTTGAACGTCGCCGTCGGCGGCGCCTGAAGCAAGGCGAGATCATTGTTGGCGTCGGCCGAAACGACGCGCAGCACCATCGCGGCCTCGCCGGTGAGGTGGCCCTTGATGTCGCCGACGCAGCCACTGATCACGTGATTGTTGGTGACGATGTGCCCGCTCGCGCTCACGACGAAGCCGGTGCCGGCCTGCGATTTGGCGGACTTGCCGGCAGCAGGAGGCGGCGTCTGCTTGTCCGGCGCGGCCTGCGGCCGGGCGGCAACCTTTGCAAAGTCGCCGGCCTTGTCCAGTCCGTCGGCCTTGACTCGCGTCACGCAATTGGTGACCGCGGCGATCAAGGGCGCAGTTGACGTCAGACTGAACTGAAACGGCGTGCCTCTCGCCACCGCCACCATCAGGCTCGCCTTCTGGAAAGCACGCGCGACGCTCGTGGGCAGAACGGCCGAGACCATCACCTCGGACAATGCGGTCGCGAACAGCCTGACCTCGGCCTGACCGTCGAAAGTCACGTCGATCGTCAGGTTCTCGCCCTTCTTGAAGCGAAACGCCGGATTGGCGAAGCCGAGCAGCCACGCGTTGTTCGAATCCTGGCCGACCAGCAGCGTTATGCCGTTGGCGTAGGGCGTGCTCGCGGCGCAGTGGGAGAATGCGCCGGTGGAATCATTGGTGTAGGCGCCGCCGTTCCAATTGCCGACGTGGATGGTGCCGAAAGGCCCCGCCGCATGAGCGAGACCGGCGAGCATCGCCTGGGAAACTAGCGCAACGATGAATGACCTAGGCCACATACTCGACCCCCGGGAATTTCTTGGCTACATCTTATCCGGGGCAGACGGGGGGCGCGCAACCGGCAGTTGTCCGTTCGGGCCGCGCGTCCCCGCAGCGGTTTTCGGACTTGCGTTTACTTTGCGTCGCTATATACTTTGCAATACAAAGTAACGGGGCTGCGGTCCTGTGAGGCGTGAGCGGAACGAGGCTTCGGCGTTGCCAATGCGCGATCTCGACAAGGCCCTGGCCGACATCGTGGCGATCCGCAGCCAGATCGCGGCCGGCACGGCGTTCCGCGGATACGGCCCGGCGACGATGGCCGCGACCGGTGCCGTCGCGCTCATCACGGCGGTGCTGCAATTCTGGCTGCTCGGCGATCCCACGGCTGAGCCGCTCGGCTTCTTCGTCGGCTGGTTCGTCGCCGCCGCGCTGTCCGTCCTGATGATCGGAATCGAGATGCGCGCGCGTTCGCGCCGCCATCATTCGGGTCTGGCCGACGCCATGATTCATCAGGCGGTTGAGCAGTTCCTGCCCGCGGGCGTTGCCGGCGTGCTGCTCGCGGTGGTGATGTGGAAGTTCGCGGCCGAGACGTTGTGGCTCCTGCCGGGCCTGTGGCAGATCCTGGTGTCGATCGGCATTTTCGCCTCCGTCCGCTCGCTGCCGCGCCCCGTGGCGCTCGCCGGCGCCTGGTATTTCGTGTCCGGCTTTTCGGTGGTGGTGATCGCGAGCCAGACCCACACGCTGTCGCCATGGACCATGGGCCTGCCATTCCTGATCGGGCAGTCGCTAATGGCGGCCATTCTGCATGTCGCATCCGGAGACCATGATGTCGAAGACTGACAGCGCACCCTTCTCCTACGAAGGGCTCGACCGCGTGATCCACGAGAAGGCGAGGCTCGGGCTTCTGACCTCGCTGATGGCGCATCCCAAGGGGCTGGCCTTTGCCGACCTCAAGCAGCTGTGCGGCCTCACCGACGGCAATCTCAGCCGGCACCTTGCCGTGCTCCAGGAGGCCGGCCTCGTCGACGTGACCAAGGGCTACGAGGGCAACCGTCCGCACACCACCTGCCGCCTCACCAAGTCCGGACGCCGCCGTTTCCTCGATTATCTTGCCGTGCTGGAACGCCTGGTGCGCGACGCCGCCAGGGCCGCCGGCCGCGAGGCGCCGCCGCTCGGCCGCCTCGGCATCGTCTCGACCTGATCCTTCCCTTTTTTTGACCGGAGACTTTGCAATGCAAAGTGATGCGTCCCATAGCGAGAAGCTTCATGTCGGTATCATCATGGACGGCAACGGGAGATGGGCGACACGGCGCGGCCTGTCGCGCGTGCGCGGCCACGAGGCCGGCGTCGAGACCATCCGTCGCATCGTCGAGGCCGCGCCCAAGCAGGGCATCGGCACGCTGACGCTCTACGCCTTCTCCACCGACAATTGGCGGAGGCCAAAGGCCGAGGTAGCCGCATTGATGACCTTGCTGCGCTTCTATCTCGCCAACGAGGTGCAGAGCCTGGTCAAGAACGGCGTGCGGCTCACCGTGATCGGCCGCCGCGATCGCCTGCCTGAAGGCATCGCCAGCGCGATCGCGCAGGCCGAACAGGCCACCGCCGGCGGCGCCACGCTGCATTTGCGTATCGCGGTCGATTATTCCGCGCGTGATGCCATCCTCAATGCCGCGGCGAAGGCGGCGGCGCTGACCAGCCTCACCCGCGAAGCCTTCTCGCAGCTCGTCACCGGCGAAGCCGGCCTGCGCGACGTCGATCTCATCATCCGCACCTCGGGCGAGAAGCGGCTCTCGGACTTCCTGCTCTGGGAAGGGGCCTATGCCGAGCTGCACTTCACCGAGCGGATGTGGCCCGAGTTCGATGCCGGCGATCTTGCCGCGGCGCTGGCCTCCTTCCACGGCCGCGAGCGCCGCTTTGGCGGCCTCCAGGCGATCCTGCCGGAGGAGGTGCCGTCACTCTCCCGTGTGTGACGCGCTTTCAGTGGCGCAGACGGTCAGTTGCCGGCGGATTCCAGGATTCCTCGATCGGCCAGTGTCCTGGCAAGCTGCTCGGTGTAGATGATCCGTCCCCACCGGTGAAAATGCGACGGATAATGCGCAAAGAGGATATCCAGCATGACGGCCGGGGTATCCAGAAACTGCGATGGATCAAGGCCAAGGCGAGCCGCAATTTTCCTGCCGGCGTCGGTGTGGAAGCTCTGCGGGCCGCCCTGAGCATTGACCGAATTGACCGGCGCGATCACAAGATAGACCTTTGAGCGATCGAGCTTCGAAAGCGTTGCGGACAGAGAGTCGAGTGCCTTTTCGAATTCCGCGTTCATCACGAACGGTTTTGAGTCGGGTAGCGGCCTGAGAAGAGTGTGACCGGCCAGCGTGGCTCTGAAAGCTTTCAGCGAAGGTTCATTGAGCATCCGGTTGGGCTCAATTGCGCTGCCATGCTCGCGCCAAATGGTCGAAATGAACTGGTCCTTGCCGCCGTAGTAGACCGCATAAGCGCCCGGGAGCGGGTTGTACACCGCCCGCTCCATCAGCAGCCGGATAAATTCGAGCCCGCCGGCCGGAAACGTCAGGACGGAAGGAGCTTCGAAATGGTCCGTCCTGATGAACGCCGGCCACTCGTTCCATCTTGGATCGCGCTCGAATTGGACGGGATTGAACACCAGAACGAGCTTCCGAGGCTGGCGTCCGCGAGCGATCATCTTGTCGAGCATCGCAGCGTAGCCATCCGGGCCGACGAACCCGATGGTGCAGAACGATTCGACCTTCGATCCCGGAAACGCCTGCAAGAGGGTCGGGACGTGAACCCCGAAAAGGCACGAGCTGTCGCCGAGAAAGGCGAGATCGGAGGTCGGCAGCCGCTCCGAACGCCTGATCTGCTCGAGCACGATATAGGTCTCGATCCCGCGCGACCATTGATGCTTGCTCTGCTGGTAGATGTAATGCGCGCTAGCGAGGATGAGTGCGGTCAAAACCGCGACTGGAACAAATTTGCGCGCCACGGTCTGGACCGCATGGCTCAGCGGCCATTTTTCGATCGCCTGGATCGTGCGCTTCAGCATGGCTAGAACTGAAAGTAGATGAAGGTGGCGTTGACATGCCCGGACGCCGCGATGGTCACGGCCGCCAGAGCCGCAAACAGCGGATATCTCATCCACGCAGGTCGGTGAAGCAGGAAGTAGTCACCGCGCAACTGTAGCTGCCATTCCAGGAGCATCAACGGGCCGGCCAACGACAGAATTGCCAGCACGATGGCGCTGTGCACCGGCGCCCATTCCCAGTTCGCGAGAGCGCTCAGCATGCCGACCAGCAAGGTCCAATTGGCGGCTCGAAAGAGGAACCAGCCGACAAACACGACCAGCATCGTCACGACCCAGCCAGCGGCGCGAGCCGCCTTTGACGACGGCGCGTCTCCGCCCGGCACCATGCGCCATAGCGCGAGAGCTGCGCCATGAAGCAGCCCCCAAAGCACGAAAGTCCAGGATGCGCCGTGCCAGAGGCCTCCCAATGCCATGGTCAGCATCAGATTCCGGTTCGTGATCGCCGCGCCGTGGCGGTTGCCCCCGAGCGGGATATACAAATAGTCCCGCAGCCATGTGCTGAGGCTGATGTGCCAGCGTCGCCAGAACTCGCTGATCGAAACCGACCAATAAGGGTAACGGAAATTCCAAATCAGCTCGAAGCCGAACAGCAGTGCGACGCCTTTTGCGATCAGGCTGTATCCGTTGAAATCGGCATAGATCTGGATGCCGAATGCGATCGTAGCGAGCACGACCGACCAGCCAAAGGGCTGATCCGGAATGAAGAGCGTGTCGACGATCACCGCCAGGCTATCCGCCACCACGATCTTCATGGCATAGCCGTAGATCAGGAGCCAGAGCGCGCGCTCGGCGTGGTCGGCCGTGAATTGGCGCGGCTTGGAAAATTGATCAAGGAGATTGCTGGCTCTTTCGATCGGTCCCGCCACGAGTTGCGGGAAGAACGCCTTGAAGGCGAGAAACTTGACGAGGCTTCTCTCCGCGACATGTCTGCCGCGATAGACGTCCACCACATAGGCGATGCCCTGGAAAGTGATGAAGGAGATGCCGAGCGGCAAGACGATGTGCAATGTCGGCAGGTTCGGACGGAGCCCCGCGCGCTGCGCAAGCGTCGCGAACGAATCGACGAAGAAGTTGAAACATTTGAATATCGCGAGAACGAGCATCGCCGCCGCGACCGCGGCAAGAACCAGAAGCTTTCGGGTGTGTTCGTGAGGGGTCGCGGCGATCAGGATCGCCGCAGCGTAATTGACGATGGAAATTCCGATCAGCAAGGGCAGGAAGCGCCAGTCCCACCAGCCGTAAAATACGTAGCTTGCCGTCAATATGATCAGATTCTGGACCGGGAGCCTGGAAGTCGCGTGGTATAGCAGGAAGGTCGCGGCGACGAGACAGAGGAACGCGACGGTGACAAAGGACATTGCAGGAATAAGTCACATTATTGGGCTGCGACACCGCTCGTCGTTCCGCTCCGTCGGAAAACGATACGGGCGGAGGTGCAACCGGGATCGCGCAATCGATCACAGTCCGGGGAAAGCGGCGACTGATGCCTATTTACTACCGCAACATCCAATAGCAACTTTGAGGCGAAATCAACCGTTTCGGCCGTGCGCGGGCTCTCGGAGGGTGCGCCCCTGGGACGCACACCCGACAATCTGCGCCCTGGGCGCATCATCATCACGGACTTCACCTCCGCGGTGCTGGACCTGTGGCGCGAATTCTGATGTCGTGACGGGCCCTCAACCGCTCGTGTCCGCATGCCCTCCTTCAAGACCATTCGCGCCCGTGCCGAGAAACGCAAGGGCGGGCCCAAGGCCCTGGAAAAGCTGATGCCGGAAAAGCCCGACCTGAAGCGTCTGGCCAAGCTCGGCGACGATCGCATCCTGGCCGAGATGACCAAGCGGGTGTTCTGCGCCGGTTTCGCCTGGAGCGTAATCGATTCGAAATGGGATGGCTTTGAAGAGGCCTTCCTGCATTTCCAGCCGGCCACGCTCAGCTTCCAGCCGGAAGATTATTGGGAAGGCCTGTTGCGCGACGTGCGCATCGTGCGCAACGGGGCCAAGATCATGTCGGTGCGCGACAACGCCGCGTTCGTCCAGGAGATCGCGAAGGAGCATGGCAGCTTCGGCAAGTTTCTGGCGAAATGGCCGCCGTCCAACCAGATCGGCCTGCTCGATCTCCTGACCCGGCGCGGCAGCCGTCTCGGCGGCAACACCGGCCAGATGTTGCTGCGCTTCGTCGGCTGGGACGGCTTTGTGACGTCCAAGGACGTCGTCGTTTGCCTGCGCGATGCCGGTCTCGACATTGCAGAAGAGGTCAAGTCGAAGGGCGATCTCGCCAAGGTGCAGGCGCAATTCAACACCTGGGCCGAGGAAACCGGCCTGCCCTACACTTATCTATCGCGCATCTGCGCGCTCTCGGTGGGCGAGAACCGCAGCGAATAGTCTGTGCATAGCTCACCGACAGATCGTGTGCATCCTGTGGCGATCTCGTGCCGTGAGCGCGGCAGATGCGAACGCGCGATCACAAAATGCATTTCGCCGGAACATTTGTCTGCAGCACCTGTTCGGGCTTGAGCCAGGCGGACAAAGGCGCAGGGAACGCGCGCTCCCGCTCAGGCCAACGAAACCGGACACAGAACGGAGCAGCTCATGAAGCTCACATCCGAACAGGTGAAGCAGACCGTCAACCAGCTTGGCGCCCAGGTGCTGCCTGACGAACATCCCGCCATGCCGCAGCTCAACAGCATGTTCGGCGAGCATACCTTCTTCGTCGACGAAATGGGCCTCAAGGTGCTCGAGCCCACTGCGTCGCCCGGCGCCGATCGCCAGAGCGGTGAAGTCGTCAGCCTCGCCGATTGGGGCGATTCCGACCTGACCCGCCTGATGGCGCACGAGCCCGAGCCGACCGGCGTGATCGTGGTGTTCGAGCATATGCGGCATTGAATGTGACACGGGTGCTGCCTAGGCTTGCTCGGCCTCTCCCGCTTGCGGGAGAGGCCGGCGCGCTCGCAGAGCGCGGCGGGTGAGGGCTCTCGCCACGCAGGGACGTCCTCAGTTGTTCTCGATCACCTTGCGCTTCCAGCCAGCGGCAGCGTCAGCTGCGGCTCCGCGTCGTCGCCGGCCTGGAGGGCGGACAACGAAACCCCCAGCAGCCTGACGCGCTTTCCGAGCGGCATCTCTGCCTCGAGCAGGCCGCAGGCCAGCCGCTCCAGATCGTCCCGTCCCCTGACTGCGGCCAGGACGGACCTGCTGCGCGTGATGATCTCAAAGTCGGCGAACTTGATCTTCAGGGTGACGGTGCGGCCGCGATTGCCGGTCGCCTCGCAATGGCGCCAGACCTTGTCGACGAGAGGTCTGAGCTCGGCGGCCAGCGCGTCATATTCGGCCAGATCGGTCGAGAACGTGTTCTCCGCGCCGATGGACTTGCGAATCCGGTTGGCCCGAACCGGCCGTTCGTCGACGCCGCGCGAGATCCAGTAATAATAGGCGCCCGACTTGCCGAAATTCGCATTCATGAATTCCAGTGTCTGGTTGCGGATGTCGAGGCCGGTGAACAGGCCGAGCGAATTCATCTTGGCGGCAGTCGCCGGCCCGATGCCGTGAAACTTGCCGACCGGCAGCGTCTCGACGAAAGCCGGTCCCATCTCCGGCGCGATCACGAACTGCCCGTTGGGCTTGCGATGATCGGAGGCGAGCTTGGCCAGAAACTTGTTGTAGGAGATGCCGGCCGACGCGTTGAGGCCGGTTTCGGCCTTGATCTTCTCGCGGATCCGCAGCGCGATGTCCCGCGCCAGCGGGATACCTTGCAGATTTTCCGTCACGTCGAGATAGGCCTCGTCGAGCGACAACGGTTCGATGATCGGCGTGTGCTCGGCGAAGATGTCGCGGATCTGCCTGGAGATCGCCTTGTAGACCTCGAAGCGCGGCCTGACGAAGATCAGGTCGGGACATTGCCGCTTCGCCGTCACCGATGGCATGGCGGAGCGAACGCCGAACTTGCGCGCCTCGTAGCTGGCGGCCGCGACCACGCCGCGTTCCGCCGAGCCTCCGACCGCAACCGGCTTTCCGCGCAGCTCCGGATTGTCGCGTTGTTCCACCGACGCGTAGAAAGCATCCATGTCGATATGGATGATCTTGCGCACCGGCGAGGCCTCGCCAGTCACCTTGTCGGATTCGCTCATGGAAAGATGATACAATTGCACCATGAGAAGCGCGAGGCGAGGGATGCTGCAGTTGTTGGTCTTCGTGGTGGGCGTGGTCGGCATGGGCTGGCTGATCGGCGTGACCAATCCGCCGGGCGACTGGTATGCCGGCCTCGCCAAGCCGGGCTTCGTGCCGCCGAACTGGGCGTTCCCGGTGGCCTGGACCATTCTCTACGTCATGATCGCCATCGCGGGCTGGCGGACCTTTCGGCGTGACCCCTCCGGCAAAGCGATGCTGGCCTGGGCGACGCAACTGGCGCTCAATTTCGCCTGGTCGCCGGTGATGTTCACGATGCACCAGATCGGCGCCGCGCTCGCCATCCTGATTTGCCTGTTCGTTGCGATCGTCACCTATATCGGCCTCGAGCTGTCACGTGACAGACTGGCGGCGGCGTTGTTCGTGCCTTATGCGGCCTGGGTCGGTTTTGCCGGCGTGCTCAACGCGGCGATCTGGCGCTTGAATTGAGAACTGCACCAGCCGCTATATTGGTGAGTCGCGTTGACCCGTGGCAGACCTCCGATTTGGCTGCGGCGCTCGCGCTCACGCCGACCTTCGCGAAAGTGCTTTCCACAACAAGTATACACCTAACAAGATCATCACGATTGGCATAAGCGGCCATTGCAGCGAAAGAAGCTCCCATACGCCCGCTGCCAAAAGGATCAGCCCAACTGAGATGCCAAACGCTTCTATCTTTAAGTCGGACATCCACCGCAGCACCTGTGCGCCAAGCACCACAAAGCTGCTGACAACGAGAAACCAAGCCCAAGGAACACCGGCGAGCATGACAACGCCCACCCAGATGAAGAACACTGCCCACGCGGCGGAATCGATTTGACGGGCGCTGTTGGGGCTGGGAAATTGGGTCATATCCGGCTGGGTGATGGACATAATGCACCTCCGTGACGCTCATGAAGACTGCCGCACTCAGGCTGGCACCCTGTTGATTTGGGTCAAAGACGGCGACCCTCGCGCAGGAAGGGGAGGGCAACAGGCCCGGCATTCGATGACGAGCCGCTGCCCAATGCGCGAACGTTCGAACACCGCGCCCCCGCTTTCTTGGCGTGATGTCCTGCTCGCAACGTCTCAGCAGGTCGGCAATCGTTAGACGCTTCAGGCTCTTTGATGTCGGTGCGCAGCGCGGTCTGTCGATCGCTCCTTCTCCCTCGCGCACGTGGCCGCATCTCCTCGCGTCACGATCGACTTGGACAGCGCGGGATAAACCACTCGGCCCACCTCAGCTTGCCGAGTCTCGCTTCTCTTTCGGATGGTTGGGATGATTTCGTCCAGCCGTGACAGGGCTGTGACGGATTGATTTTCGCGCGATATCAGAGGCGAAGAGCGTCGAGCGAAACACCAGTTTATACAACCGGTTATCTGGCGCACCCGACACGATTCGAACGTGTGACCTTTGCCTTCGGAGGGCAACGCTCTATCCAGCTGAGCTACGGGTGCTAGTCGAGGTTCATTTAGCCGATTGCCGAGGGGGGAGCAACCGCTTCTCGCCGCAATGGGCCTTAAGCCGTCTCGCGCCGGAAAGCGCCCGGAACCGCTGCGGCCTGCCGGCCGAGGCTGGCGAGGTCGGCGCGCCACCCGTTCGGGTCGAGGACTTGGCCGACGTCTTGCCCGAAGTTCTTCCTGGGATCCTGCTCGGCGACTTCGACGGCTTTGCGCTCAGGCCACCGCCGCCACCGGCACGGCTCCAGGCAAGCCGTCGCCCGGACCGAACAGCTTGCGCACTTCGGCGGCCGGCTTCGGCGCGCTGAACAGATAGCCCTGCATCTGCGTGCAGCCGAGCGCACGCAGCATCTCACGCTGCGCCTCGGTCTCGACGCCCTCGGCGACCGTGGTCATGCTGCTGGCGGCGGCGATGTTCACCACCGCCTGCACGATCACGGGCGAACCGCTGGTCTCGGCGATGTCGGCGACGAAGCAGCGGTCGATCTTGATCTTGTCGAACGGGAAGCGCTTGAGATAGCTCAGCGAGGAATAACCGGTGCCGAAATCGTCCAGTGCGATGCGTACGCCGATCGAGCGGAGCTGGTGCAGGATCGAAAGCGCAGCCTCGTCGTCGCGGATCAGCACGGCCTCGGTGATCTCGATCTCGAGCCGGCGCGGGTCGAGGCCGGAGGCGGCGAGTGCGCCTGCGATCCGGAGCGCCAGCGTGTCGCATTTGAGCTGCACCGGCGAGACGTTGACCGCGACGCGGATATGCGTCGGCCAGGTCGCGGCCTCGTTGCAGGCCATGCGCAGCACCCAGTCGCCGAGCTCGGTGATCAGGCCGGTGTCCTCGGCGACCGGAATGAATTCGGCCGGCGACACCATGCCGCGCTCGGGATGGCGCCAGCGCAGCAGCGCCTCGCAGCCCGTGACCTCGCCTGAGCGCAGATCGACCAGCGGCTGATAGTGAATCTCGAAGCCGCCGTCCACCAGCGCCTGCCGCAAATCCTGCTCCATGCTCAGGCGCGCCCTGGCGCAGGCATCCATTGCCGGCTCGAAGAAGCGATGGGTGCGGCGCCCTTCGGCCTTGGCACCGTACATCGCGAGGTCGGCGTTCTTGACGAGCTGGTCGAGATCGGTGCCGTCCTGCGGCGCCAGCGCGATTCCGATGCTCGCGTCGGTGGAGAGCTGATGGCCGAGACAATGATAGGGCTGCCGGATCGCCTGGTAGATATGGGTCACGAAGGCCAGCACCTCGGTGGAGGATTGGATCCCGGTCTGGATCACCGCAAACTCGTCGCCGCCCAGTCGTGCGATCAGATCGCCCTCCTTGAGACAGCGGCGGAGACGGCCTGCGATCGCCTTCAATAGCTCGTCGCCGACGTGATGACCGAGCGAATCGTTGATGCCCTTGAACTCGTCGACGTCGATATAGAGCAGTGCGAACTGATCCCCGCCCGCGACCTTCGCCAGCTCACGTTCGATCTGCTCGCGGAACAACGTGCGGTTCGGCAGGTCGGTCAGCGCATCGTAATGCGCCATATGCGCGATCTTCTCGTCGGCCCGGCGCCGCTCGGTGACGTCATCGACGACATTGATGATGTAGCGCGGCTCGCCGGACTTGTCGCGGATGCCGATCCGGGTCGAGGTGATATAGCGCGGTCCGACAGCCGGCGTGTGCCAGACGTGCTCGTCCAGAAACAACCCGTTCGGCGACTGCAACACCCTGTCGTCGTCCCGGGTGATGATTTCGGCGGCTTCCGTCGGGTAAAGGTCGAATGCGCTCTTGCCGACGATCGTCTCCGCGGTTTCGTCGAGCTGGTCCTCGGCCACCTGGTTGGCCAGGAGATAGCGTCGCGTCCGGGCGTCCTTCACGGTGATCCGGGACGGGATATGGTCGATGATCTCCCGCAGGAAGGTGTGGTTGCGATCGCGCTCCTGTTCCAGGTGGCGGCGCTCTGTGATCTCTTCGATCGTGGCGACCCATCCGCCCTGCGCCAGCGGGGTGTTGATGACCTGGAAGGCGCGGCCGTTGGCCAGCTGATGAATTCTCGTGGAAACGGTGCCTTCGGCGACCACCCGCATGACGTCGGCGCAAAACGCCTCGACGTCGCCGTCAAACGCGCCCCGCTCCTTGCGATGATACATCGCCTCGCGGATGTGGCAGCCGGGCTTGATGACGTCGTGAGAGAGACCGAACATGTCGGCATAACGGCGGTTGCAGGTGACGATGGTGCCGCCCGCGTCATACAGGATCAGCCCCTGCGTCATGTTGTTCAGGGCGGTGTCGAGTCGCAGCCGCTCCGCTTCCAGCCGTTCCTGCGCTTCGCGGTTCTGCCGATTGATCTGGCGAATGATCAGGTAGAGGATCAGCGCGATGATGGTGGCCGAAATTGCGGCGGTGGTCACCATGAAACTGGTCTGCTGCCGCCAATCTGTCAGGGCCGCCGCCGTGGTGTTGGTGGCGAGGATAACGAGTGGGAAATGCGTCAGCGACGCGGCCGAGCCGAGTCGCGCCTCGCCGTCGATCGGGCTGTTGCCTCGCAGCGTCTGCAGACCGCCCTCGGCCAGCACCTTCTGCATCAGCGGCGCGTCCTTGAAGTTCCGCCCGATCAGCTCCTCTGCATGCGGATAGCGCGCCAGCATCTTGCCCTCGCGATCGAACAGCGAGATGGCCGTGCCCTCGGCAAGCGCGACGGATGCGAAATAGTGCCGGTAGCTGTCCGGGTCGATCCGGCGGACCATCGCGCCGAGGAAAGTGCCGTCCGCGCCGTTCAAGCGGCGGGCGACGATCGTGGTCCATTTGTTGATGATGAAGCTGCGGACGGATTCCAGCAACACCGGTTCGGACCGCGGGTTCGTCTTGAATGTCTGAAAGTAGGCCCGGGATGAAACGTTGACCTTGGGCAGCGGCTGGGCCCGCGACCAGTTGATCAGCTCGCCGTCGGCATCGTAGATCGCGATATCGCCGAGATAGGACACCGGGCTGATCTTGCCGCGCAGCATCTGGTGCGCCGCAGGCCCGGACATGCGCTCGCGGAACGTCTCCGGGGAGTTGATCTCCGCCAGGTTCATTTGCGCGATCAGATCGGCGGCGACGACGTCGGAATCCTCGAACTGCTGGTCGAAGTGCCGCGCGATCAGCTGCACCGTGTTTTCGAGCTCGCGCTCGCGATTGGACAGCGTGCGCTCGCGAAACTCGCCGACGGCCATGGCCGTCACGCCGAAGATGCCCGCGACCAGCAACACGCCGCACAGGGTCAACCACAGGACGGGACCACGGCGCATCAAGGCCTCCCAGCCGTTCCTTGCGGCTAGAGACGTTCCGGCGGCCACCGTGGAAAAGACCTGGCGCATTCCCCCTCCCTGGAGGAACACGAATACACCGCACAAATGGCCTAAACCTTAGGAAAGCCAGTTACCTAAGCATTAATCGAGTTGTGCGACCGCAGTCATACCTAGCCGAGCGGGAATCGCCTCGCGGTTGTGCTGCGCGCACGGCAATCGCCGCGCTGCATCATGAATCGTGCGTTAATGCGAACTGCCGGCGCTCTTGCCGCCCGCAGGGTTGCGCAGCCGTCCGACCACGCCGGTCGGGAAGAAGTAGACGCTGGCGATGAACAATAGTCCGAGCCACAGCAGCCAGCGGTCGGGATGCAGCAGCCCGGGCAGAAGCGGCAGGCCGGCCTCCGAGGCCGCGTTGGAGGCGACGCCCATCAGCGACTGCAAATAGTTCTGGGCGAGGATGAAGATGCTGGCGCCGATGATCGCGCCGTAGATCGTGCCCATGCCGCCGATCACGACCATCAGCAGGATGTCCAGCATGATCGAGAAACTGAGTGAGGTATCGGGACCGGCATAACGCAGCCACAGCGCGTTCAGGATGCCGGCGCCGGCGGCGACGAGGGCGGCGAGGCAATTGGCGTAGGTCAGGTGAAACACCGTGCGGAAGCCGAGCGCCTCGGCGCGAAAGCGGTTCTCGCGGATGGCCTGCAGCACCCGCCCGAACGGCGAGTTCACGACACGGAGCAAAGCGAGGATCATCAACGCGGAGCCGGCGAACACGAGGTAATAGGTCAGGATGCGGCCGTTGATTTCGAGGCCGAACATGTCCTTGGGGATCAGCACCGTGCCCGGCCGGAGCAGTTCCGGCAGCCGGAAGCTGCGCCCGTCCTCGCCGCCGGTCAGCCAGGACAGCTGCGAGGCCAGCACCTGGAAGGCGGAGGCGACCGCGAGCGTGATCATGGCAAAGAAGATCGCCGCAACCCGCAGCGAGAACAGCCCGATGGCAAGCGCGAGCAGGGCTGCGAGCGGCAGGCCGGTGACGATGCCGGTTGCGACCGCGGCCCAATTCGGACCCATCCCATACAGCGCGATGGCAATGGCGTAGCTGCCGATGCCGTAAAACATGGTGTGGGCGAACGACACCGAGCCGGTATAGCCGAGCAGGAGGTCGTAGGAGGCGACCAGCGCGGCGAAGACGCAGATCTTGGCCGCGACGTTCAGCGCCTTGGCGCCCGGAAACAGGAACGGCGTCGCCGCCAGCGCCAGGATGATGACGACGAGAACGAGCGTGAGGACGCGGCTGCGTGGCGGATCGCCGGAGAGGATCATCATCGGCTGGTCACCGCATAGAGGCCGCGCGGCCGCCACATCAGAATGGCGACCATCAGCAGGATGTTGGAGACGAGGGCGAGTTTCGGCACCAGGAAGCCGCCGTAATTGGCGACCATGGCCACCAGGATCGCACCGATGAAGCAGCCGCCGATCGATCCCAGGCCGCCGATGATGACGACGATGAAGATCAGCACGGTGAGGTCGTCGCTCATCGAGGCGTGGACCTGCTCGCGATAGAGCGCCCACATCACGCCGCCGAGGCCGGCGAGCGCCGATCCGGTCATGAAGACGCCGAGGAACAGGCGGCGGATGCGATAGCCGAGCGCCTCCACCATCTCGCGGTTCTCGACGCCGGCGCGGATCAGAAGGCCGAGCTTGCTGCGATTGAGCACGAGCTGGATCGCGATGAAGATGCCGAGGCCGATCAGCATCGCCAGCACGCGGTATTTTGCAATCGCGACATCGCCGATGATGAAGGAGCCGCGCAGCGAGGCCGGCAGCGGCATCGGGATGATCTGCGGTCCCCACAGCGCATAGAGCGTCTGCTCGGCCACGATGAGGCCGCCCGTCGTCATCAGGATCTGCTTCAGGTGCTGACCATAGACGGGGAGGATCAGCACGCGCTCGACGACGAGGCCGAGGGCGCCCGACACCGCCATCGAGAGCAGCGCGGCCGGGGCCAGCACCGCGAGGTTCATCCACAGCGAATCGGCCTGAATCGAAGCCGCGAACGGCGCCAGCACCAGGGTCGCAACATAGGCGCCGACGGCGATGAAGGCGCCGTGGCCGAAATTCAGCACGTCCATCAGGCCGAACACCAGCGTCAGCCCGGAGGCCATGATGAAGATCATCATGCCCATCGCAAGGCTCGCCGCCGTCAGCGTCAGCCAGGACGAGGTCGAGCCGATCAGCGGGATCATGAGCAGCGCGAGCGCGACCGGCAGCAGGATCGGCGCGAGATCGCGCTTCGGCTTCGGCAGGGGATCATTTGCGGCAAGTTCGGTCACTGATGTGTCTCCAGGCTCAGGCCGAGCAGCCGCTCCTGCAGCGGCACGTCGGCGGCGAGCGCCGCCATCTCGCCACGATGGACGATGGTGCCGTTGTCCATCACCAGCACGTTGTCGCCGAGCTCGCGGGCGGCGAAGAAGTTCTGTTCGACCAGCAGGATGGTCGCGCCCTTGCGCTTGATTTCCTTCAGGCACTCGATCAGCGCCATCACGATCGCGGGCGCCAGGCCCTTGGTCGGCTCGTCGATCAGGAGCAGCTTGCGCGGCTCGATGATGGCGCGGGCGATCGACAACATCTGCTTCTGACCGCCCGAGAGACTTCCCGCGCGCGACAGCCAGAACCGGCGCAGCGCCGGAAAGAAGCCGAAGATCCAGTCGAGCTGGCTGTCGTCGAGCGGGCCGTCGCGCGCCGCCAGCACGAGGTTCTCCTTCACCGTGAGATCGGAGAACACCGCCATGCTCTCCGGCACGTAGCCGACGCCGAGCCGCGCGATATCGGGCGTGGCGCGGCCCTCGATGCGCTCGCCACCGAGGCTGATCTCGCCGCTCGAGGCCTGCCACAGCCCCATGATGGTGCGCAGCGTCGTGGTCTTGCCGGCACCGTTGCGGCCGAGCAGCATCGTGACCTGTCCTTGCGGAACGGTGAGATCGATGCCCTGGAGGATGTGGTATCGGCCGATATGGGTGTGGACGCCGGAAAGTTTGAGCAAATCGGTCATGCGGCACTCTCTGCTGCGCTCTTGGGCGCGACGCCGAGATAGGCTTCCTGCACGATCGGCGAGGCGATCACCTCGGCCGGTGGGCCGTCGGCGACCAGCTGGCCGTTATGCAGCACGATGATGCGGTCGGCGAGCGAGCGCACCACGTCCATCTTGTGCTCGACCAGGAGGATGATCTTGCTCTTGTCCTGCTTGAGCTGCGCGATCAGGTTGAGGACGACAGGCACCTCGTCGATGCTCATGCCGGCGGTCGGCTCGTCGAACATGAAAACCTTCGGCTCGAGCGCGATCATCAGCGCGACCTCGAGCTTGCGCTGGTCGCCATGTGACAGCGCAGTCGCGGCGACGCCGCGGCGGCTGCCGAGCGCGACCTGGTCGAGGATGCCGTCTGCGCGTGCGATCAGGTCGCGGCGCACCATCCAGGGCCGCAGCATGTCGTAATGGGTGCCGTTTGCCGCCTGCACCGCCAGGCGGACGTTCTCTTCCACGGTGAGGTTCGGAAACAGATTGGTGAGCTGGAAAGCCCGTCCGAGTCCGGCGCGGGTGCGCAGCGGCGCGGAAAGCTGGGTGATGTCGGCACCGTCGAACAGGATGCTGCCGTGCGAAGCTCGCAGTTGGCCCGAGATCAGGTTGAAATAAGTGGTCTTGCCGGCGCCGTTCGGCCCGACGATCGCGGTCAGCTCGCCCGGACGGAACGTGCAGGAGACGCTGTTGACCGCAACATGACCGCCGAAGCGGATGGTGAGATCGCGGGTTTCGAGGGTGAGCGGCATCGAGAATCTTACAAATGATGAACCGGGATATATCCGCAGGTCACGCTGCGCTCCCTCCCCCGCGTGCGGGGGAGAGGGCGGTCTCCACAGGCGAGAGCCCCAAGAGGAGGAAGCCCTCTCCCGGCCTCTCCCATCCGCCTTCGCCAAGGCGGCGGCGGACAAGAGCGGGAGAGGTGAAGCAAGAAGACCTCAGCGCTTGTTCTTGACCGGAACTTGCATGTCCTCGATCTTCAGCTCGCGCACCGGCTCGAGCACCGCCCAGGCGACGTTCGGATCGACCTTGACCTTGAAGTGATACATGCTCTGCAGCGCCTGATGGTCTTCCTTCCGGAACACCATCTTGCCCTTCGGCGTGTCGAACTCCAGGCCCTCCATCGCCGTGATCAGCTTCTCGGTATCGGTCGACTTCGCTTTGGTGACGGCGGCGACGACGGACATCGCGGCGGCGAATCCGCCGGCGGTGAAGAAGTCCGGCGGCGCGTTGAAGCGCTTCTGGTGCTCGGCGACCAACCAGTCGTTCACCGGATTCTTCGGGATGTCGTAGAAATAATAGGTCGCGCCTTCCATGCCGGGCAGGCCCTTATAAGCGGCGAGCGCCGGCAGGATGTTGCCGCCGGTGGAGAGCTCGATGCCGTAGCGCTTCGGGTCCATATCCTGGAGCTTGGCCAGCGGATTGCCGGCGCCGGCCCAGATCACCCAGATCACCTTGCGGCCCGGCTTGTCCTTCAGCGCGTCGAACAGGCGCTGGCCGACCGCGGTGAAGTCGGTGGTCGAGGTCGGGGCATATTCTTCTGCGGCAAGCGTCGCGCCGGTCTTGGCAAGCGCGTCCTTGAAGGCGGCGACGCCGTCACGGCCGAACGCGTAGTCCTGCGCCAAGGTTGCGACGGTGACGCCCTGCTTGCCGATCGCGACCGCGTTGGAGATCGCGTCCTGCGAAGAGTTGCGCCCGGTGCGGAAGATGTAGCGATTCCACTTCTCACCGGTAATCTGGTCCGCGACCGCGGGCTCGACGATCAGGATCTTCTTGTTCTCTTCGGCGACGGGCAGAATCGCGAGCGCGGCGGCGGACGAAGTCGTGCCGATAGCGATATCGACCTTGTCGTCCTGATAGGCTTCGGCGAGCGCGGCCTTCGCAAGGTCCGGCTTGCCCTGGTCGTCCTTGGTGATGATGACGATCTTGCGGCCGTCGAGCGTCATGCTGCCCTTGGTGGCGTATTCGAAACCCATCTTCAGGCCGGTCTCGGTCTGCTTGGCATAGGCCTCGAGCGGGCCGGTCTTGCCGTAGATCAGTCCGATCTTGAGATCGTCGGCCCGTGCGGCGGTGCCCGCGGCGAGCGCGAGAATGGTTGTTGTTAAGATGAATGATCGACGCACGATGGTCCCTCCTGATGTAAAGCTTCTGGCAACAGCGATTTGCACAACGCTACGAACATTGCAATCGAACCTTCCGGCGACGCGGATCAGCCGCGCGAGCATGCATCATGTCTGGGCCTGCTGCATGCCGCGCGCGGTGCCGGCGCCTTCGACGTGGCGCCAGTCGGACTGCGCTTCTTCCGCGCTTTCGAAAATATGCGGCGCGACGCCGCGCTTCTCCAGGGCTTCGCCGAGCTTGATGCGCAGGAAGCCGGACGTGGTGTAGCGCGACACGCCGGAATAGAAGCGGTCAACGAGCCGGCGGACCATGGCCGAATACTCGTCCATCAGCTCCGGCAGGATGGAAAAATTGTCATAATTGACGATGGCGTAGACCCGGCGGCCGAGCGGTGCGAGCCTCGCCTCGACGATCGCAGCGATGGTGTCGATCTCGGCTCTGCTGCGCAGCGGATAGCGCTCCAGATTGACGAAGAACAGGTTTTGCTGCTCGTCCAGCGTGAAGCGCTGGTCGAGCGGAATGGTGAGCAGGCGCTCGCGCAGGTCCATCATGCCCTCGCGGAAGATGCGCTCGTCCATCAACGCGGGGTCGCGCGGGATCAGCGGCTTGAAATCCATCAGGCGCAGAATGTCGCGCTCGACGTCGATGCCGGGCGCGACCTCGGTGAGCTCGAGGCCGTCGGGCCTGAGCTCGAACACGCAGCGCTCGGTGACATACAGCGTGCGCTGCTTGCGGGCGGCGGCGAACGGGCCGCTGAAGGTGACATGCTCGACATTGCCTACGAATTTGCGCGACTTGGCCTCGTCGACGATGACGAGCTTCCCGCCCTCCACCGCAATACGTTGCTTGCCCGCGCCGAAAGTGCCGACGAAGATGACCTCCTTGGCGTTCTGGCTGATGTTGATGAAGCCGCCGGCGCCCGCGAGCTTCGGCCCGAATTTGCTGACGTTGAGGTTGCCGGCGCGATCGACCTGGGCGAGCCCGAGGAAGGCGGCATCGAGCCCGCCGCCGTCGTAGAAGTCGAACTGATAGGGCTGGTCGATCACGGCCTGCGTGTTGATCGCCGCGCCGAAATCGATGCCGCTCGCCGGGATGCCGCCGATCACGCCGGGCTCCGCCGTCAGCGTGATGAGGTCGATGATCCGCTCCTCGTTGGCGATCGAGGCGATGCCCTCGGGCATGCCGATGCCGAGATTGACGACGCTGTTGGCCTTGAGTTCGAGCGCCGCGCGCCGCGCGATGATCTTGCGCTCGCTGACCGGCATCACCGGCAGCGAGGCGGCACGGACGCGGATCTCGCTCGAGAACGCCGGATTGTACTGGGTGCCGAAGGTCTGCCAGTGATTCTCCGGCCTTGCCACCACGACGCAGTCGACCAGGATTCCGGGGATCTTGACCTGGCGCGGATTGAGGCTGCCGGCCTCCGCCACCCGTTCGACCTGGGCAATGACGATGCCGCCGGAATTATGCGCGGCCATGGCAATGGCGAGCGCCTCCAGCGTCAGCGCCTCCTTCTCCATCGTGAGGTTGCCGTCGGGATCGCCCGTGGTGGCGCGGATGATGCCGACGTTGATCGGAAAGGTCTTGTAGAGCAGGCATTCCTCGCCGCGCAGCGTGATCAGCTCCACCAGATCCTCGGTGGTGCGCGCGTTCAGCTTGCCGCCGCCCTGCCGGGGGTCGACGAACGTGCCCATGCCGACGCGGGTGATGTGGCCGGGCCGGTGCGCGGCGATGTCGCGGAACAGATGCGTGATGACGCCCTGCGGCAGGTTGTAGGCCTCGATCTGGCCGGTGACCGCTAGCTGCTGCAGTTTCGGCGCCAGCCCCCAATGTCCCCCGATCACGCGCCGGACCAGGCCGTCATGCGCGAAATGGTTGAGGCCGCGCAGCTTGCCGTCGCCCTGGCCCGCCGCATAGACCAGTGTCAGATTGCGCGGTTTGCCCTGCGTATAGGGCGCATCGCCCTCATTGGAGAGATAGAGCTCCTCCAGCGCGATCGCGATCTCCTCGGCAAAGCCGATGCCGACGAAGCCGCCGGTCGCCACCGTGTCGCCGTCGCGGATCAGCATGACCGCTTCGGCCGCCGTGACGACCTTGCCTTTCTCGGAATTGCGCAAATAGGGCAGAGCTGGATGATGGCTCACGGTGGTCCTCCCGATCCTTCGACCGCATGCCGATATTGTTTTGCGTTGATTCTATCGCAGGGACCGGCCCTGGAACAGCGTGCTCCCGCGAGAGCGGGCAGCAACGAGCAAGGTTTGCGCCAGATACCTTTGGCCCACGAAAGGCTGTCGGATCCAGGCAATTGCGGCATGGTTGGAGCCGAAAGAGTAGCCGGGCACCGTGTCAGGAATCCGAGACTCCGGACAGGTCCGTGTCTCGAAACTCAGACGGAGGCCTGCCCTGAGGCGAGGCCGAACTTGGCGAGCTTCTTGTAGAAGGTCGCGCGCGAGATCCGCAGCATCCTGGCGGCCTCGGAGATTTGGCCGTTGCTGGCGGCGAGCGCCTGTTCGAGCGTGTGCTTCTCGAACTCCGCCTCGGCTTCGGCATAGGGCACGACGAGGCCGGCCGGTCGCTCGGATGGCACGGGCCTGACCTCGGTGCCGATGGGAAGAATGCGCGCGACGTCCTCACCGGTCAGCCGGCCGGAATCGCTGAGGATCAGTGCGCGCTCCAGGATGTTGCGGAGCTCGCGGACGTTGCCCGGCCAGTCGTAGCGTGCGAGTGCGGCGAGCGCGCTCGGCGTGATCTTCGCCTTGACGTAGTCGCCGGAGGCGCTGATGTCCTCGAGCAGCCGGGCGCAGATATCAGGGAGATCGTCGAGGCATTGGCGCAGCGGCGGCAGGTCGATCGAGAGCACGTTGAGCCTATAATACAGATCGGGCCGGAACGCGCCGTCGCTGACGCGCTTGTGCAGGTCCACATTGGTCGCCGCGACCACGCGCACGTCGACCTTGGAGATCTTGTCCGAGCCGAGCGGCTCGATCTCGCGCTCCTGCAGCACGCGCAGCAGCTTGGCCTGCAATTGCAGCGGCATCTCGCCGATCTCGTCGAGGAACAGCGTGCCGCCGTCGGCGATGCGGAACTTGCCCTCGCGTCCTCTGCGATCGGCGCCGGTATAGGCGCCCGGCGCGGTGCCGAAGAATTCTGATTCGATCAGCGTCTCCGGAATCGCGGCGACATTGACGCTGACGAACGGCTTGTCTGCGCGCGAGGACGCGTTGTGGATCGCCTGCGCCAGCATCTCCTTGCCCGTCCCGGTCTCGCCGGTGAGAAGCACCGTGACGCTCTGCCGCGCGGCGCGCCCTGCCAGCGCCTTGGCCTGTGCGATGCCGGCCGTGGTGCCGACGAAGTCGGCAAAGGTGAAGCGCGCCGCGCGCGCATTCGACAATTGCCGGCGCGCCAGGCGCAGATCGCTTTCGAGCTGGGCGACGCGGGCGAGCAGCGGCTTCAGGCTTTCGAGGTGGTCATAGAGCACGAAGCCGATCGCGCCGATCACCGTCCCGTTCTCGTCCTCGATCGGCATCCGCGTGACCACCAGCTGCTCGCCGCCGAGCTCCATGATGTCGAGCAGGATCGGCTCCCCGGTCTCGGCCACCTTCCGCATCAGGCTGTTGGGGATGACTTCCTCGATCGGCCGGCCGATGGCCTCGCTGGTGCGATCGAGGCCGAGTGCTGCGAGATATTTTTCGTTGACGTAGACGACCCGCCCGCCGCGGTCGATCGCGATGGCGCCCTCGCAAAGCTTTTCCAGCCGTTCGAACAGCGTCTCCATCGCGCGCGCACGGAGATAGGCAGGATTGCTGATCGAGGACGAAGCGGACATGACATATCCTAGGGGAAGTCCGTCCGTGTATTAGCAAAAGGCCAGTGATTTCAAAGGGGAAAATGGCGGACGCTGAAGCCAGCTTAGCAACTGCCGTCGTCCCGGGGCGCGAAGCGAACCCGGGACGACAGCGGGGTATGTGGCGTCGCCTTCGTCCTACCGCCGATATCCGCTCGCCCGCGAATAGCCCTGGCGGTTCTGCTGGTGCGGGCGGCTCGCGACGTTGGCCCGCGCCTCGCTGGAGAGCGGCGTTGCGAGCTTCAGCTCCTCCAGGAAGATCGGCCGCGAGAAATAATAGCCCTGCGCGTAACGGATCTTGGTCGCGGCCTGGAGATAGGCGAGCTCCTCGTAGGATTCGAGGCCCTCGGCGATCACGGTCATGCCGAGCGCTTCGCTCAAGGATTCGATCGCGCGCAGGATGCCCTGGCTGCGCGGACGCTTGTGAATGTCGGTGATGAAGGAGCGGTCGATCTTGATCTCGTCCGCGGTGATGTCGGCGAGCGCCGAGAGCGAGGAATAGCCGGTGCCGAAATCGTCGATCGAGATGCCGACGCCGAGCTTGCGGAACATCGGCAGGATCTCGGACTGGAAATGATTCTTGGCGACGAAGGCGTCTTCCGTCACTTCGATCATGAAGCGCTGCGGAAAGCCGGTCTCTTCCAGCGCCCGCGCAAAGCTGCGCATGAACTCGGGGTTGCCGGCCTGCTTTGCGGCGACGTTGATGCTGATGGTCGCGTCGGCGCCGAACGTCGCGTTGATCGCGTCGATCGACTTGACGATCTCGGCGAGCACGAGGTGGGTCAGCTCGTCGATCAGGCCGAGCTCGCCGGCGAGATTGATGAACGAGCCGGGCGCCTGGATCACCCCCTCGTCGTCGCGCAGGCGTACCAGGGCCTCGATGCCCTTCACGGCCTGGGTGCGGATGTCGACCTTGGACTGGAAAGCGCAGCAGAAGCGCTTCTCGAGGATGGCCAGTCGCAGCGATTGCTCGATCTTCATCCGTGCCAATGCCTCGCGCTCCATGCTGGAGTCGAAGAAGGCCGCCGATCCCTTGCCGTCGTTCTTGACGCGGTACATCGCGATGTCGGCGTTCTGGCGCAGTGCCTCGAAGCTGCTTCCGTGATCGGGATAGAGGCTGATGCCGACGGAGGTGGAGGCGAACACCTCCGAATTGTCGATGAAGAACGGCGCCGTCAGCCGCTCCAGCGTCGATTGTATGAATTCGGCCACCTCCTCCACGCTCTGGATCGGCGACAGCAGCAGCAGGAATTCGTCGCCCGAGATGCGCGACAGCATGTCGGAATCGCGCAAGTCCCGCCCGAGCCGCTTCGACAATTCGACCAGCAGCGCGTCGCCGACGGCGTGGCCGTAATAGTCGTTGATATGCTTGAAATTGTCGACGTCGAGGAAGGCCAGCGCGAAACGCCCGCCGCCGTTCTCAGCAAGCAGGCTGTTGGCGCGATGCTCGATCACGCGCCGCGAGGGCAATCCGGTCAGCTCGTCGAAATAGGCCGAGCGGAACAGCTGGTCCTCGAAATTCTTCTGCTCGGTGATGTCGGAGGACGCCGAGATCAGGAGCTCGCGTCCGGCGAGGCGAACGGGACGATGGGTCGTGAGTAGTACCTGGCGCGCGGCGCCCCCGTGCAGCGCTTCCTCCATGACGACGGCCTGGCCGGCGCTCAGGGCGCGGCGACAGGCCTCGCGGCGCGGTGCCAGGTCAGGTGAAGGACGGCTGCCGTCGATGCCGAGCTGTGCGGCCGCGGCGTCGTTGACCAGCAGCAGCTCGCCATCCGCATCCTGCACGGTCAGGCCGGCCGGCAGCATTCTAACGATTTCCTTGAGAAAACCGAGCTCGGCTTCAGTCGCGCCGGAATATTCGTTGTCGTTCATAGATGTCATGAATCTTGTTGTTTCAGCGCGCTTTGCAATGGCCGCGATCTTGCGCGGTTCCCTCTTAAGTTTGGTTAAGGGGTCCGGAGAAATACGGGTCTGTTTTGGCGGAAACTTGCGGCGTTGCGGGGTGCGCTGACGATCGTCATTAACAGAGCGTCAACGGTGCCTGCGAAAAGCCGGCGAAGGGCGGATGCACTTTCGCTTGGCGCGCGCTGCTATTCGCTTCGCGGAATTCGGCACTGCATGATGCAATGCAGCCCGGTCTTCAGGTAGGAGATCTCGGTCCTGCCGTCGAACGCCGACAGGGCCGATTTCAGCAGCTTGGTGCCGAAGCCGGGCTCGGAGACCTTGTCCACGCTCGGCCCCTCGGTCTCGTCCCAGGTGATGGTCAGGCGGTCGTCGCTGACGGTCCACGACACCTGCAACAGGCCGCGCGGTGCGGAGAACGCACCATATTTGCCGGCATTGGTGGCGAGCTCGTGAAACATCAATGACAGCGTGACCGCGAGCCTCGGCGGCAGGAACAGTCGCTCGCCATTGAGGGTGAAGCGGACATGGCCGTAAGGCCCGAGCTCCGAGATGAGGAGATCGCGGATGTCGCAGCCGGACTTGTCGATCCGCGAGATCAGATCGTCGGTCGCAGCCAGCGAGCGCAGCCGCGGATCGACCCGGGCCCAGACCTGCGGCTGGTCATGCAGCACCTGGTGCAGCACGGCGTGAACCGTCGACAGCTTGTTCTTCAAACGGTGCTGGAGCTCGTCGACCAGCAGCTTGCGATACTCTTCTTCCTCGATCAGGCGCTTGGAGATCCGGCGCTGCTCCGCCAGCATGGTGCGATAGTGCTCGACGCCCCAGATGGTGAGCGCGCAGACCGCCCAATAGAGTGCGAGCAGGGCAAACCGTGCGCGATCGGCAAAGGCATCGCCGAAATTCACGACCACGCCCAGCACGCCGCCGACCAGCGCGGTCACGATCCCGATCCGGAAACCTCCGAGTGCGGCGGCAAAGAATACGGCCGGGAAGTACGGCGTGAAGTAGATGTCGGGGCGCACATGGGCGAGTCCCCAGCGCACCAGGGTCGCGGCCAACAGGCAGAGGACGGCAAAGGAGATGCTGAGACCGAGCGAGGGCGGCGCCGTCCCCTGCCAGCCTTTGCGGAACTCGTCGATCAGCTTCCCCATGCGCGGCCCAGTTGCGATAGGCATTCGAAAGGCGCGCGGCGCACCAGAATGTTACGCATGCCGCGCGCGCAAGCATAGCTTGCCTCGGCGGAAGCGGGCAGGAATAGTGGCGGCTCCGGCCATGGCAGCCGCCAGGCTTCGCCATTTGGCGTCAAATCGTTTGAAAACAGGAACATTCCATGGGCAGGCTGGACGGCAAGGTTGCGGTGATCACGGGAGCGACGAGCGGGATCGGATTGCGCACTGCGGAAGTCTTCGTTGCCGAAGGTGCCAAAATTGTGATCGCGGGCCGGCGTGTACCGGAAGGCGAGGCGCTGGCAAAGCAGCTCGGGGCCAACTGCATCTTCCGCCAGACCGACGTCACGGTCGAAGCGCAGATGCAGGCCCTGATCGCGCTCGCGGTGGACAAATTCGGTCGGATCGACTGCCTGTTCAACAATGCCGGCGGGCCGGCGCAGACCGGCGGCATCGAGGGCCTCGAGGCCGAGCGGTTCGACGCGGCCATGGCGACGCTGGTACGCAGCGTCATGCTCGGCATGAAGCACGCCGCGCCGGTCATGAAGAAGCAGGGGGCAGGCAGCATCATCAACAATGGCAGCATCGCCGGCCGCCTCGCCGGCTTCTCGTCGTCGATGGTCTATAGCGCGGCCAAGGCCGCGGTGATCCATCTCACCAAATGCGTGGCGATGGAGCTTGGCGAGTCCAATGTGCGCGTCAACTCGATCTCGCCCGGCGCGATCGCGACCGGCATCTTCGGCAAGGCGCTGGGGCTCTCGACCGATGCCGCAGAGAAGACCCCGGCGGTGATGCGCGAGGTCTATAAGACCGCGCAACCGATCCCGCGCGCCGGCCTCCCTGACGACATCGCCCATGCGGCGGTATTCCTGGCCAGCGACGAATCCAGCTTCATCAACGGCCACGATCTCGTCGTCGACGGCGCCATGACCGGCGGCCGCAACTGGAGCCAGCAGCAGCAGGGCTATGTGGCCTTGCGCAAGGCGTTCGATCAGGGGGCGTAGCGGCCGCTCCACCGGTGGTGCCGTAGGGTGGGCAAAGCGAAGCGCGCCCACGCATTCTTATCGCGACGAAACGTGGGCACGGCGCTCCGCGCCTTTGCCCACCCTACGAGACCTCGTGCCCCGGACGCAGCGCAGCGCTTCTTCAGCGATGCGCTGCAGAGCCGGGGCCCATCTCTCCAAGCTGGAATGTGCCGCTCGATTCTGGGGCCCGGCTCGCGCTGCGCGCGTCCGGGACACGAGAGTGGCCGCTAGATCGCCTTCACCCGCACGCGCAAGCCGTCCCGCGGCTTCGGGATCGGCCACATCTGCCAGTCCGGCTTGTAGCCCTCTTCCAGCGACACCTCGATGTTCTGCAAAAAGTGCCGCGCGAAGCATTTCGCCTGCATGTAGGCGAAGTGCAGGCCGAGGCACATATGCGCGCCACCGCCGAACGGGACCCATGCGAAGCGATGGCGGCCGCGCTGGGCCTGCTCGGTGAAGCGCATGGGATCGAAGCGGTCCGGCTCCGGCCAGATCTCCTTCATGTGGTGGGTATAGAGCGGGTTGACGCCGACCGCAGTGCCGGCGGGGATCGTAAAACCCTTGAAGGTGAAATCGCGCATCGCGCGGCGCGGCATCGAGGGCACCGGCGGCTTGATCCGCAGTGCTTCCTTGAACGCCATCTCCGACAGCGGCATCTTCTCAAGGTCGTCGAAACTGCTGGGCGCGCCTGGCGCCAGTCCGAGCGCGAGAACTTCCGCGCGCAGCCTGTCCTGCCAATCCGGGTTGGCGGCGAGCTCGCCGACGAAGGAGGTCAGCGACGAGGTCAGCGTGTCGTGTGCCGCCATCATCAGGAAGCTCATATGGTCGATGATGTCCTGCTCCGTCAGCAGCGCGCCGTCCTCGTGGGTGGCGCGGCAGAGCTGCGAGAACAGATCGTCGCCGCCGTGATTGCCGCGTCGCAGCGGAATCTGCTCGCGGAAATACGCGACGATGCGCTTGCGCCCCTTGACGCCACGCGCCATCTGCGTGCCGGGCAGGGGGCGGCGGATCGGGGCGACGGCAGCCGCGACCATGTCGACGAAGGCGCGGTTGATCTCGTCGACCTCCGGTCCGATGTCGGCGCCGAGGAACGAGGCTGCGGCGAGATCGAGCGTGAGCTGCTTCATCGCCGGATAGAGCTGCATCTCGCCGGGCTTGGCCTTCCACTGCGCGACCCGCGCGGCGATGCCGCGGTCGAGATCGGCGAGGTAGGATTTCATCGGGCCGGACTTGAAGGCGACCGACAGCGTCTTGCGGTGCAGCCGATGCTCGTCGAAATCGAGCAGCATCAATCCGCGCGGAAACAGCAGGCCGAGCACCTTGTTCCAGCCGTGGGTCGAGGAGAACAGCTTCTGCTGGTCGAACATCACGAGCTCGTTGGCCTCAGGCCCGAGCAGCACGACATTGGTCTCGCCGAAAACATGGGTGCGGTAGACCGGGCCGTATTTGACGCCATTCGCCTCGACATGGCCCTTGGGATCGGCCAGCACCTGGAGGGTCTTGCCGATGATCGGCCAGCCTTCATCGCCGGGAATGTGCGTCAGGGCGTTGCGCTTGGGCGCGGTGTAGTCGGGCGCAGCTGCGGCCACATTCTGCATCGACATGACGATTGCTCCGGTTAAGCCAAGCTCCGCGAACATAGCACGATCCGGCCGTGATAGGCTGCGGTCGTCTAGCGCACGAGATCGTCACTACCGCTTCGCCGCCTCCTTCTGCAGATCCGGGGCGTTGACCGCGGGGATGGCGACACGGCCCGGGCCGGTCACCTTGAGCGCCTCGGCAGCCTTCTCGTTCTCCATGATCTTGGCCATCACCGCCTGGCCCGCGCGCTCGAAGATGGCGCGGTTCTCGATCACGAATTTCTGCGACCTGCGCAGGCCGTCGATATAGCCGTTGATCTCCGGCACGACGTAGCGCGCCACCATGTCCCAGCTCCGGCGCGTCGCTTCCGGATTGGCCCAGTCGTGCACGAAACCGATGATGGCGCCGACGCCGCCGGACACTTGCATCACGTTCTTGATGGTCTTGACGAGATCGTCGGGCGTGCCGATGGTGGAGGCCGCGCCCTCGACGAAGGCGGTCTTGTCCACGGCCTCGTCGGGCGAGGAGAACGCGGTGAGGCCCGGCCGCTGCAGCGTGCCGACATTATATTCGTTGTGCCAACGCATCAGCCCGGCGCCGGCCTCCTTGCGCGCCTGCTCGCGGGTCTCGGCGATGTGGAAGGTCAGCAGCACGCGCCAATCGGCACGGTTCACCTTCGTGCCGTGCTTCTTGGCGGCATCCTCGGCGAACTGCCATTGCTGCTGCAGCGACATCAGCCCCTGCGTCGTCATCGATCCCAGGGAGATGATGCCGATGCCGTACTTGCCGGCCAGCGTCATGCCCGACGGCGAGATCTGCGAGGCCACGACGAACGGCATCTCCTCCTGCAACGGCAGGATCTGCAGCGCGGCGTCGTTCATGGTGAACCAGTCGCTCTTGGCGGTGACGCGCTCGCCGTTGAAGAGCCGGCGGATGATGCCGATGGCCTCGTCCTGGCGGTCGCGCTGCGTCATCGGGTCGATGCCGAGCGTGTGGGCGTCGGAGGCGAGCGCGCCCGGGCCGGAGCCGAAGATGGCGCGGCCGCCGGTCATGTGGTCGAGCTGCACCATGCGCTGGGCGACGTTGTAGGGATGATGATAGGGCAGCGACACCACGCCGGTGCCGAGCTTGATCCGCTTGGTGCGCTCGCCGGCCGCGGCCAGGAACATCTCGGGCGAGGCGATCATCTCCCAGCCGGATGAATGGTGCTCGCCGCACCAGAACTCGTCATAGCCGAGCGCATCGAGCTGCTCGACGAGGTCGAGGTCGCGCCGGAACTGGAGCATCGGATGCTCCCCGATCGGGTGATGCGGGGCAAGAAAGGCTCCGAACTTGAGGCGCGCCATGGCGTTTCTCCGGCTTTGATTTTCTGTTTGTTGATGCGGCAAGGCTACGTGCCGGAGGGGGCAAACGCAATCGCGCCATGTCCCGTGCTGCGGAATGCAGGCATGCGGTTGAGCGAAGCGAGATGCTTCGTCTCGCTCTCACCGCTTGCGGGGAGAGGGTGACGAGCGCACGAACCGTACCTGGATTGGCGAAGCGTCGTGGCCGCCCGGTTCATGTTCGGCGTCGCTGCCTTGATCGTGAACGGAGCCATTCCCACGATCGCCGTCGACGCGTCGCTGATGCTGCTTCGCTCGCACTGTTTGTGACATTAATCATGATTTGCGCGCATTTCTGGCATGGCTGCGCCGCGCATCGGCATGAAGTTGCGGCAATGCGGTTAATGCGTGCCGATTTCCGCAGCATTTCCGGGTGATTCCCGGTGAATTGACAGCGCACGGTCTTTTTATTTTGCAATGCAGCAACTATCTGGTTTGGCTGGACGTTGAACGTCGCCCACCAGGAAGTTGCCGTGTCGCTCGCCAAGAATATCGATCTGTTGAGACGTCTGCCGAGGCTGGACGGTCTGCGCTTTGCCGAGTTCGGTCGCGGCCCGGATGCGTCAAGTCCATTGCAGGAGGTCACCGGCTTCGGCGACAATCCCGGCGCCTTGCACATGTTCGCCTTCGTGCCGGCGCGATTGCAGAAGCCGCGCGCGCTGGTCGTCGTGCTGCATGGCTGCGGGCAGACCGCGGCGGCTTACGATCTCGGCGCCGGCTGGTCGACGCTGGCCCAGCACTATGGCTTCGCGCTTCTGATGCCCGAGCAGCAGCGCATCAACAACGGCAATACCTGCTTCAACTGGTTCAACCCGGAAGACACGGCGCGAGGCAGCGGCGAGGCGCATTCGATCCGCGAGATGATCGCGCACATGGTCGGGGCACATCGCATCGATCCCGCGCGCGTTTTCATCACCGGCCTGTCCGCCGGCGGCGGCATGACGTCGGTGATGCTCGCGACCTATCCGGAGGTCTTCGCGGCCGGCGCGGTCATTGCGGGACTGCCCTATGGCATCGCCTCGAACCTGCGCGAGGCGCTCGAGGGCATGTTTCATTCCCCGGTGCGTCCGGCGCGCGAGCTCGGCGATCTCGTGCGCAACGCTTCCGATCATCGCGGCCCCTGGCCGAAGATCTCGGTGTGGCACGGCAGTGCCGACCGCACCGTCAATCCCGGCAATGCCAACGAGATTGTCAAGCAATGGCTCGATCTGCACGATCTGCCGGACGCGCCGATGGCGGAGACCATCGTCGACGGTCATCCGCGGCAGGTCTGGTGGGGCAAGGACGGCGAGACGCTGGTCGAGTGTTACGCCATCGCCGACATGGCCCATGGCACGCCGCTGGGGCTCGCCGACAACGACCAGCGCTATGGAATTGAAGGCGCGTTCCTGATCGAGGCCGGCATTTCCTCGTCCTACCATATCGCCAAGTTCTTCGGCCTCACCGCCTGGATCGCGGACGCCGCCAAGGCGGACGCCAAGCGTGCGGACGTCAAGCCTGCGGACGCCAAGCCTTTAGCCAAGCCCGCGCTCTCGCCCGCGCCGCATCTCGCCCGCACGATCCGCGCTGCGGTCGCCGAGCAGCCGGCCGAGCCGAAGCGCGAGCGGGCGCGCGGCTTCGACCTCAGCCAGATCATCACGCGCGCGCTGACCGCCGCGGGGTTGATGAAGTAGCTGGTCGACACACATTCAGCCGTCGTCCCGGACAAGCGCGCCTCAAGCGCGCGAAGATCCGGGACCCATTGCCACAGGACAAAGTTGGGCACGAAGAGGTAACTCCGAGTCCCCGTAACCACATCTCCCTGTGGTTATGGATCCCGGATCTGCGCTTGCGCTTGTCCGGGACGACAGCGGAGTTTAGCGACGCTCACATCTCCCCGGTGATGAACGGATTGGTCATCCGCTCCTGGCCGATGCTGGAGCCGGCGCCATGGCCGCAGATGAAACCGACGTCGTCGCCGAGCGGCAGCAGCTTTGTCATGATCGAATTGATCAGGGTCGCGTGACTGCCGCCGGGCAAATCGGTGCGCCCGACCGAGCCCGCGAACAGGACGTCGCCGACATGGGCGAACCGCAATTCCTTGTTGAAGAACACCACGCTGCCCGGCGAGTGGCCGGGGCAGTGGAAGATGTCGAAGTTGAGATCGCCGATCGACACAGTGTCGCCCTCGTCGAGCCAGCGGTCCGGCGCGAAATTGCGCACGCCGGTCATGCCGAAGCGCGCGCCGCTTTCGACCACGTTGTCGAGCAGGAATTTGTCCGCCTCATGCGGGCCTTCGATCGGCACCTTCAGCGCATCGCGCAAATCGGCCGCGCCGCCGACATGGTCGATATGGCCGTGGGTCAGCCAGATCTTCTCCACGGTGACGCCGGTCTGCTTGATCGCGTCCAGGATCTTCGGCACGTCCCCGCCGGGATCGATCACCACGGCCTTCTTGGACGGCTCGTCCCAGATGATGGTGCAGTTCTGCTCGAACAGCGTCACGGGGACGATGATCGCGCCGGCCTTGGCTGTCGTGTCGTTTTGCTCGGTCATGGCGCCACAATGCCGATTTTTGCCAGGCCGCCAAGCAAAAGATTCGTGCCGGACCGCGGAACAATAGTCACACCACCGTCCCAATTGGCCTGCCAATTTGAACCGGGGCGGCGTTGTCGCGTTCTCCCGCGCGAGAGGCAGATTTTGGGTGGTCTTCCGGCATGGCTCACGACAACGAGAACTGGTGGCGCGACGGCATCTTCTATCAGATCTACCCGCGCTCGTTTCAGGATTCGAACGGTGACGGGGTCGGCGATCTCGCCGGCATCTTGCGGCGGCTGCCTTATGTCAAATCGCTCGGTGTCGACGCGATCTGGCTGTCGCCGATCTTTCCGTCGCCCATGGCCGATTTCGGCTACGACATCTCGGACTATACCGGCATCGAGCCGCTGTTCGGCACGATGGCCGATTTCGATGCGCTGATCGCGGCAGTCCACGACAACGGACTGAAGCTGATCCTCGATCTCGTGCCGAACCATACCTCGGACCAGCATCCCTGGTTCGTCGAGAGCCGCGCCTCGCGCGACAACCCCAAGCGCGACTGGTACATCTGGCGCGATCCCGCGCATGACGGCGGCGTGCCGAACAATTGGCTGTCCGAGTTCGGCGGCAGCGCGTGGCAGTTCGACGAGACCACGGGCCAATATTACTACCACGCCTTCCTCGCCCAGCAGCCGGACCTGAACTGGCGCAATCCGGACGTCCGCAACGCGATCTACGACGTGATGCGGTTCTGGCTGGAGAAGGGCGTCGACGGCTTTCGCGTCGACGTGATCTGGCACCTCGTCAAGGACGCAGAGTTTCGCGACAATCCGCCGAACCCGCGCTACGTCGAAGGCCGGCCGCCCAACGAGAAGATCCTGACGCAATATTCGACCGACCAGCCGGAGGTGCACGATGTCATTGCCGAAATGCGCCGCGTCACTGATGCGTATCGCGCACGCGTCCTGATCGGCGAGATCTATCTGCCGCTGCACCGTCTGATGGCCTATTACGGCAACGACCTCACCGGCGCGCAGATGCCGTTCAACTTCGCGCTGCTCTCGACCTTCTGGAGCGCGCGCTCGATCGAGAAGATCATCGAGGATTACGAGAAGGCGCTGCCGCGCGGCGCCTGGCCGAACTGGGTGCTCGGCAATCACGATCGTCCGCGGGTTGCGAGCCGCGTCGGCACGGAGCAGGCGCGTGTCGCCGCGATGTTGCTGCTGACGCTGCGCGGTACACCGACGCTCTATTACGGCGACGAGATCGGCATGCACCAGGTGGCCATCGCGCCGGAGGATGTCCGCGATCCCTTCGAGAAGAACGTGCCCGGCATCGGCGTCGGCCGCGACGGCTGCCGCACGCCGATGCAATGGGACGCGTCCGAATTCGCCGGCTTCTCCGCCGTGCGGCCATGGCTGCCGCTGCCCGAGCACCATGTGCGTGACAATGTCGCCACTCTCGAAGCCGATGCGCACTCGATCCTCAACCTCTACAAGCGCCTGATCGGCTTGCGGCAGAGCTGCCCGCCGCTGGTCGCGGGCGATTTTGATCCGATCGCCGCGCAAGGCGATCTCCTGATCTACCGCCGGCAGGCCGAGGGCAAGGCGGTGATCGTGGCGCTCAATCTCGGTGCGGACCCGGTCACCGTGACGACCAGCGCAGTCCGCTTCGGCAGCAGGATCCTGCTGTCGACCTTCCTGGATCGCGAGGGTGAGCAGATCGAAGGCGTGCTGGATCTGCGCGGCAATGAGGGCGTGGTGGTGGCGCCGCCGTAGCTATCGCCCCGGATAAGCGCGGCGGAGCAGGCGACGGCATTCCCGGCCTATCCCGGATGCTTCTTGCCCCGCGCCTTATCGCCGTCGATATCACTCCGTTTCAACAGATAATCCAGCCCGCCGACGCGGTACCAGCGATAGCCATAGGGCTCCAGCACGACGCGGTGCTGGCCATGCTTGTCGGCGTGGCTGTGGTCCTCGGCGAGCAGATTGATCAGGTGCGCGCCGGCCTCGCGCGGCAGTCCGGCCGAGAACGCGATCTCGCGCGGTTTCTCGTCCAGATTATGCACGAACAGCACCGAATTGTTGCGCCAGTCGTAGCGCATGATGAACACGGCGGGATCGCGCGTCGGGATGATGGCGAAATCGCCCCAGCCGACCTCCGGCACCTCCTTCCGCATGCGGACGATGCGCTCGGTCCAGTTCAGCATGGAATTGGGGTCGCGCCGCTGCTTGGCGACGTTGACATGCGGATAGCCGTACGGCCCCTTGTCGATGACAGGGCAGGCCGGCCTGTCGCTCTTGGTGAAGCCGCCATGCGGCTCGGTCGACCATTGCATCGGCGTGCGCGCGCAATTGCGCTCGGGCAACGAGAGATCGTCGCCCATCGCGATCTCGTCGCCATAGCGGATCACGGGCGTTCCCGGCAGCGTGCACATCAGACTGTAGGCGAGCTCGAGCCGCCGGCGGTCCCCGCCCAGCATCGGCGCGAGACGGCGGCGGATGCCGCGGTCATAGAGCTGCATGTCCTTGTCGGGACCGAATGCCTTGAACACCGTGTCGCGCTGCGACTTGGTCAGGCGTCCCAGATCAAGCTCGTCGTGATTGCGCAGGAAAAGGCCCCATTGCGCGGTGGCCGGCCGCGGCTTGGTCGCCTTCAGCGCTTTCGCCAGCGGCCGCGAATCGGCCGAGGCCAGCGCATAGAACAGGTGCTGGTTGACGTGGAAGTTGAACATCATGTGCATGCGGTCGGCGTCGTGGCCGAAATATTCCATGTCCGTCTTCGGCAGCACGTTGGCCTCGGCGAGGATGATGGCGTCGCCCTGCCGCCATTGCAGAAATTCGCGGAACGCGCGCAGCATGTCGTATTGCTCAACCGGCTTCTTCACCTTGGCGCCCTTGGTCGCGATCACGAAGGGCACCGCGTCCATGCGGAAGCCGGAGACGCCGAGCTGGATCCAGAAGCCCATGATCTTGAGGATCTCGGCCTGCACATGCGGATTGGAGGTATTGAGATCGGGCTGGAAATCGTAGAAGCGGTGGAAGTAGTACGCTCCGGCTTCCTTGTCGCGCGTCCAGGTCGATTTCTGCACGCCGGGAAACACCATGCCCTTGTTGGCGCCGGCCGGCTTCGTATCGGACCACACATACCAGTCGCGGTAGGGCGAGGCCTTGTCGCGCCGCGCCTCCTTGAACCAGTGATGCTGGTCCGAGGTGTGGTTGACAACGAGGTCGATGATGATGCGGATGCCGCGCTGCTTGCAGCCATGGGTGAACTCGACGAAATCGCCGAGCGTGCCGTAGCGGGGATCGACGCTGTAATAATCGGCGATGTCGTAACCGTCGTCGCGGCCCGGCGAGCTCTGGAACGGCATCAGCCAGATCGTGGTGATGCCGAGCCCGTGAAGATAGTCGAGCCGGCGGAGCAGGCCCTTGAAATCGCCGATGCCGTCGCCGTTGGCATCCATATAGGAGCCGACCGACAAGCAGTAGATCACGCCGTTCTTGTACCAGAGATCGTCGATCATGCACGCGCCGCCTCGGGGTTCCGCCGAGGTGCGGCGGCTGCCTGATAAGCGCGCGGGGAGGGGGAGGTTCCCGCTCGCTGTCGTCCCGGGGCGCGCCACTTGGCGCGAGTCCGGGATCCATAACCACAGGAAGGAGGTTTGCGACGCTTGGAGTTGCCGCGTCGCCTCACACCACTGCCTGTGGCTACGGATTCCGGGCTCGCGCTGCGCGCGCCCCGGAATGACGGGGTGAAGGGAATCGGCTAATCTCCCCCGCCATGGACAGCGCCGCCCGCAACCTCTCCCTCGTTCCACCGCCCGACCGCCGCCAATCCGAGACGGCGCTCGCGATCGCGCGCGGCACATCGCGGCTTTTGCGCTCGCTCGGCTTTTCCTGCATCAGCGAATTGCCGCTGCCTTCTGGCCGGCGTGCCGATCTGGTCGCGCTGAACGAGCGCGGCGAGATCTGGATCGTCGAAATCAAATCGTCGGTGGAGGATCTGCGTGCCGACCAGAAATGGCACGAATACCGCGCCCATTGCGATCGGCTGTTCTTCGCCTTCACGCAGGACCTGCCGTGCGAGATCTTTCCGCAGGACACTGGCCTGATCGTCGCCGACGCCTATGGGGCGCACCTGCATTGCGAGGCGCCCGAGCACAAGCTCGCCGCCGCCACGCGCAAGCAGATGACCGTGCGGTTTGCAATGGCGGCAGCGCTGCGGATCAACCGGCTGGTCGATCCGCAAGGCCACGCGGATTTCTGGGAATAGCCGCGTGCTGAACGAAGCGCGGCCGGAGTCCTTGTGATGCGAGAGGTCGCCGATCACAGCTATTTTTTGGCTTGCGCCGCCCGGATCGGGCCGAAAGGCCCGTACATGTGCTGCTGCTGATCGAATCCGTCGGCATACGGTCCGTAAGGCGTATCGACCGGCTTCTTCGAAAGATCTGGATAGTCCTTGTCGAGACCGGCTTTCCTCGGACGCGGCTGAGAGATCATATAGGCAGCCACGTCCCATGCCTGCTCGACCGTGAGCTGCGGATTCGTGTAGTCCGTTCCGTGCGGCATGTTGAAGTGCAGGAAGTTCGCCGCCGTAATCAGCCGCGCCATGCCGGCACCGTCATTGAAACTATCGGCGCCCCAGAGCGGCGGCACCATGTAGCCGAGATCGACGCTCGGCAGGCTGCGGCGTATTCCGGAGCCGTCCTCGTTGTGGCAGGAGAGACAAGCGTTCGCATAGATCGCCTTGCCGCGAACGGGGTCGGCCGCGCGATCGAGCTCAGGCATCGCTCCGGTGCCGAGTCCTGACAATTCCTTTCCGGCCGGCACGCCGGACGAGAGGAATTTGATGTAAGCCACGATGGCTTGCATTTCGGGGCTGTCGAGCGGCAGCGCGCGACCATTCATGCTGCGCGCCATGCACGAGTTCACACGATTCTCGATCGTGATCTCGGCGCCGAGGCGGGCACTGTATTGCGGGAAGAGCTCGAACAATCCAAAGATCGGCAGGCCGAATTTTTTCGTACCGGCTTCGAGATGGCAGTTGCTGCAGGCGAGATTGTTGCCGGCATAACGCTTGGCAGGGTCCGGCACCTCCGGCCCGATATGGGCGTAGGTCGCCGTGATGAGGTCGCGCCCGCGCCGCACGAGCCGGCCATGAGCGTCATCGGGCAGCGCGCCGACTTCCGGTACCGTCCAGACTGGCGGGGAGATTTGCTGCGCACGCCCCGGCCTTGGTGCGGCTACCGCTCCGGCGACGACAGCGACGGCAATGGTGCGTAACGTCCAGATGCAAAGCAATGCAGGCAGCGGCGTGGGCTGAACCATCGTTCTCTCGAGAATGTTCGACGCGTCAGGTCGGCGCGATGATCCGCCGCCTGAGGTTAACGTCGGGTTCAGGGGCGCACGACGCCAGCATCCGGCTTTGTCGGTATCGGGCAGACGACGTCAGGCCGGGCAGGTTCAGCCGTCGACCGACTTCAGGCATGCGCTTCCGGAGTGAGCGCCGGAATTACCTCGGCGCGCGCTTGGCCAAAATCCGCTGCAGCGTACGCCGGTGCATGTTGAGCCGGCGCGCCGTTTCCGAGACGTTGCGGTTGCACATCTCGTAGATGCGCTGGATGTGCTCCCAGCGCACGCGGTCGGCCGACATCGGGTTGGCCGGCAGCTCGGATTTCTCCGCGTTGGTCGACAGCAGCGCCGCGACCACGTCGTCGGCATCCGCGGGCTTGGAGAGGTAATCGACTGCGCCCATCTTCACCGCGGTAACGGCGGTGGCGATGTTGCCGTAGCCGGTCAGCACGATCGCGCGCGCATCCGGACGCTTCTTCTTCAGCGCCGAGACCACGTCGAGGCCGTTGCCGTCGCCCAGCCGCAGATCCACCACGGCGAATGCGGGCGCAGCCCTGCCGATCTGCGCAAGACCGTCCGAGACGGTATCGCAGGAGGTCACCGTGAAGCCGCGCGTTTCCATGGCGCGCGACAGGCGCTCCAGGAATGGCTTGTCGTCCTCCACGATAAGCAGCGAGCGGTCGGCCTGTTCGTTCAGTTCGGCGATGGCGTTCAAGGTTTTGTCCTCTCTCCAACGCGTTGACATATGGCCTTGCTATCGGGCGGTGCCAAGGCCGCCGATAGTCGATCGGCCCCGTTGTGCGACGCAAGGTCGCGGACACAAGCGCGGTGGATGCTCATCGCGCCAGCGATTCCCGCTTTCAGCATGATCGTGTCGGAAACGTGCTGAAGGCGCTTCCGGATCATACCCTACCCTATTGTTTCTTCGAGGGTCTCGATAGCCTCAATAGCCTCAAATCGTTGTCGCGGCCAACTGATCTGGACCACGGCACCGTGTTCCGGAAAGGTCCGGTTGGTAAACGAGACCTTGGCGCCGGTGCGTTCGAGCAATGTGCGCGCGATGAACACGCCCAATCCGAGGCCGCGTCGTTCACCGCCGCCCTCGTCCACGGTTCGCCGCCGCGACAGATAGGGCTCGCCGATGCGGTTCAGGATGTCAGGGGGAATGCCGGGACCGTCGTCGGAAATCACGAGGTCGATGATGTCCTTGTTCCACCACGCGTTGACCTCGACGGTGGTGCGAGCGAAATCGACCGCGTTCTCGACGATGTTGCCGACGCCGTAGAGGATCGCCGGGTTGCGGGAGCCGACCGGCTCGGCCACGACGGCGACCGCGATCCGCACCTTGATCTCGACGCCGAAATCGCGGTGCGGGGCCACCACCTCCTCGATCAACTCCGACAGCTTCATGCGGTCGAACGGCGCGCCGATGGAGGAGAGCTGGGTGATCTTGCTCAGGATGTCGCGGCAGCGCTGGGTTTGCTCGCGCAGCGTCTTCAGGTCGGCGGCGATGCTGGCGTCCTTCACCGTCTTTTCCAGCTCGCGCGAGATCAGGAAGATCGTGGCGAGCGGCGTGCCGAGTTCGTGTGCGGCGGCAGCGGCAAGGCCGTCGAGCTGGGTCAGATGCTGCTCGCGCGACAGCACCAGCTCGGTCGCAGCCAGCGCGTCCGCGAGCTTGCGCGCCTCCTCGGTCACCTGGAAGGAGTAGAGGCTGGTGACGCCGATCGCGAGCGCGATGGAGAGCCAGACGCCGACCAGATAGATCGGCGGCAGCACCAGCGGATCGTCTGAATCCCATGGCAGCGGCAGGTGGAAGAAGAACAGCACCGAGGCGCAGGCGACCGCGAGCAGGCCGAGGCCGAAGGTGAAGCGCGCCGGCAGCGCCGTGGCCGAGATCAGCACCGGCGCGAGGAACAGGAACGAGAACGGGTTCTGCAAGCCGCCCGTGAAGTACAACAAGCCGGCAAGTTCCACGATGTTCAGCGCGAGCAGGCCGGCCGCCTGCACCGGCTCCAGCCGCTGCATCGGGTTGACCGCGGTCTGGAGCCCCAGGTTCACCGCCGCCGACAAGGCGATGATGCTGACGCAGGGGACGATCTCGACGTCGAATTCCAGCCCCTGCGCCACGATGAAGATCGCAGCGAGCTGGCCCAGCACCGCGAGCCAGCGCAGCCGCAGGATCGTGTCCAGGCGGATATGCCGCTGCGGGTGGCGGAAGTTCGAAGCGGCAATTTCGGTCATGTCGGCCAATGTGGCGGCGCCTTCCAAAGTCACAAACGCGGGGCTCGCGGAACCACCGGATTACAAGCCTTGCGCTCCCTGCCGCAATAGCAGAAGAACGGTCAGCATGACCGAGAATGACGAGGCTTCAAGCCGGCCGACTGTCGCGGATCGCAGCCCGTCCGCGGCGATCGCGGTCGATCATCTCGTCAAGGTCTACAAGCAGACCCGTGCCGTCGACGACATCTCCTTTTCGCTGCCGCGCGGCAGCATCACCGGGCTCCTGGGCGGCAACGGCGCCGGCAAGACCACAACCATCGCGATGATCATGGGCCTGGTGCTGCCGACCTCCGGCCGCGTCCGGGTGCTGGGCCATCGGATGCCCGAGGAGAGCGCCGCGGTGCTGGGGCGGATGAACTTCGAAAGCCCCTACGTCGACATGCCGATGCGGCTCACGGTGCGGCAGAACCTAACCGTGTTCGGCAAGCTTTATGCGGTGAAGAACCTCGCCGGCCGCATCAGGGAGCTCGCCGACGATCTCGATCTCACCGACTTCATCGATCGCGCCAACGGCAAGCTGTCCGCCGGGCAGAAGACCCGCGTCGCGCTTGCCAAGGCGCTGATCAACCAGCCCGAACTCCTGCTGCTGGACGAGCCGACGGCCTCGCTCGATCCCGATACCGCCGACTGGGTGCGGGCGCATCTGGAGCGCTATCGCAAGGACAACAACGCCACCATCCTCTTGGCGTCGCACAACATGTTCGAGGTCGAGCGGCTCTGCGACCGCGTCATCATCATGAAGCGCGGCCGAATCGAGGACGACGACACGCCCGAGGCGATCATGGCCCGCTACAACCGCACCACGCTGGAGGAGGTGTTCCTCGACGTCGCGCGCGGCCGCGTGAACGGGGCGAAGGAGGCGGCGCGGTGAGGGGAAGTTGTAATTGTATCCCGGATAGAACCTGTTATCCCGGGGCGCGACGTCGCGAGCCCGGGATCCATAGCCAAAGGATTGAATTTGGCGAAGGCGCGGGGTTACCGGTCTCGTCCCACAGCCGCCGTCTGTGGTTATGGATTCTCAGATGCGCAATTGCGCATCATGGCTCGCGCTCCGCGCGCACCGGAATGACGAAGCTCCATCCGGGCTACGGGTTTGCCCAATGACCGAGCTCTCCCTCCACACCGGCATCTCCATCCATCGCATCGGCGCAATGATCCTGCGCTATTGGTACCTGCTGCTGTCGTCCTGGCCGCGGCTGCTCGAGCTGTTGTACTGGCCGGCGCTGCAGGTCATCACCTGGGGTTTCCTCCAGCTCTACATCGCCGAGAACGCCAATTTCTTCGCGCGCGCCGGCGGCACGCTGATCGGCGCCGTCATCCTCTGGGACATCCTGTTCCGCGGCCAGCTCGGCTTCTCCATCTCGTTTCTGGAAGAGATGTGGGCGCGCAATCTCGGCAACCTCATGATGAGCCCGCTCAAGCCGATCGAATTTCTGCTGTCGCTGATGGTCATGAGCCTGATCCGGCTCGCGATCGGGGTGATCCCGATGACGCTGCTGGCGCTGTTCCTGTTTCACTTCAATGTCTATGCGCTCGGCCTGCCGCTGATCGCGTTCTTCTGCAACCTGATCTTCACGAGTTGGTCGGTCGGCATCTTCGTCTCGGGCCTGGTGCTGCGAAACGGCCTTGGTGCCGAGAGCATCGTCTGGACCCTGATGTTCGCGATCATGCCGCTCGCCTGCATCTATTATCCGGTCAGCGTGCTGCCGGTCTGGCTGCAATACGTCGCCTGGACGCTGCCGCCGACCTACGTGTTCGAGGGAATGCGCGCGCTGCTGATCGAGAACACCTTTCGCGCCGACCTGATGTTGGACGCACTGGTCATCAATGCCGTGCTTCTGATTGCATCTTTTGGGGCATTCCTTGCCCTTCTGCGCAGCGCAAAAAAGCACGGCTCGTTGCTGTCGGGCGGCGAATAGCGTCACTTTCTCGTGGATTCAGGGTGGTTTGCGGCTTTGGGCTACGTAGATGTACGGAACCATGCATTGACGCAATATTACGCATTCGGCAGTATGCTGCGATGCGAAGAGGAATATAGCGATGCCCATTGGTGAGTTTGGCGGCGCGCCGCCCCTGGCGGCTGAAGGCAGTCCGGTCCTGACGACGCCGATGTACTGGATGTACGAGATGGCGCATGCCTCTCTCAATCCGGCGCGCGCCGTCACCGACGCGACCAAGCTGCTGTTTCAGAATCCGCTCAATCCCTGGGCGCGCACCGAGGTCGGCAAGTCGGTCGCCGCGGCCTGCGAATTGTTCGAGCGCACCACGCGCCGCTACGGCAAGCCGGAATGGGGCCTCAACGACACCGAGGTCAACGGCATCCGCGTCCCGGTCGAGATCCGCTCGGTCTGGGAAAAGCCGTTCTGCCGGCTGCTGTACTTCGATCGCAAGTTCGCACGGCCCTTGCGCAGCCCGCAGCCGCGCGTGCTGATCGTGGCGCCGATGTCCGGTCACTACGCGACGCTGCTGCGCGGAACGGTCGAGGCCTTCCTGCCGGCGCATGAAGTCTACATCACCGACTGGGCCGATGCCCGCATGGTTCCGCTCAGCGACGGCCGCTTCGATCTCGACGATTACATCGATTACGTCATCGAGATGCTGCACGTGCTCGGCGGCAACACCCACGTCATGGCGGTGTGCCAGCCCTCGGTGCCCGTGGTCGCCGCGGTTTCGATCATGGAAGCGCGGCGCGATCCGTTCGTGCCGACCTCGATGACGCTGATGGGCGGCCCGATCGACACCCGTCGCAATCCGACCGCGGTGAACAACCTTGCCCAGGAGCGCGGCATCGACTGGTTCCGCAACCACGTCATCACCAAGGTGCCGTTCCCGCATCCGGGCATGATGCGCGACGTCTATCCGGGATTCCTGCAGCTCAACGGCTTCATCAGCATGAATCTCGACCGGCACATGGACGCCCACAAGCAGCTGTTCGCCAATCTGGTGAAGGGTGACGGCGACCTCGTCGACAAACACCGAGAGTTCTACGACGAGTACCTCGCGGTGATGGACCTCTCCGCCGAATATTACCTGCAGACGGTCGACACCGTGTTCGTGAAGCACTCACTGCCCAAGGGCGAGATGACCCATCGCGGAACACGCGTCGATCCCTCCAAGGTCACGCGCGTTGCGTTGATGACGGTGGAAGGCGAGAACGACGACATCTCCGGCCTCGGTCAGACCGAAGCGACGCACACTTTGTGCAGCTCCATCCCCGATCATCGCCGCGTTCATTACGTCCAGAAGGGCGTCGGACATTACGGCGTGTTCAACGGCTCACGCTTCAAGTCGGAAATCGTGCCGCGGATTCATGATTTCATGGTCTCGGCGGCAAATCCGTCCTCATTGCAGGCGCGCGCCGCCGAATAAGTCGCGTTTTCGGCTTTCCCGTCGCGAATCCAGGCCTGGCTGACGGCTCCGGCGAGCCTGAGTTCCCGCCAGATTCGCGGTATTTAGGTAGCTTTATAGGAGTGAGTCAGCGCTCACCTCTTGGGGGTGTCGCATGCATCCAGCGAGGGCGAAAAAAGCCGGTTCCAACCCCAGTCTGTAGGGTCTCCCGGACGCCTGACCGCTGTATATTGGGCAAATGATTTGTTTTTGCGCCGAGCGCTTCCCATGGCGGCGGTTATGGCAGAATCCGGGCGCCCTCCTGCCCCCCGGACTGACAGACATGGCCACCCGCGCACTCCTTTATCGTCGGCCCCACGAACCAAAGACCGTCCTGATCACCCACGGATCGCAATTTTTTGCCATCCGATTGCGCCGGCACCGCCGCGCGCGCCGTTACACACTCAGAATTCATCCGAGCGATCGCGAAGCCATCCTTACGATGCCGCCGCGCGGCACGCTGGCCGAAGCCAAAGACTTCGCGCAGCGCCATGGTGCGTGGATCGCCGCGCGTCTCGGTCGCTTGCCGAAGGCGGCGCCGTTCCAGCCGGGCACGGTGATACCGCTCCGCGGCACGCCGCATCGCATCGTTCATCGCGCCGGCACGCGCGGCACGGTGTGGACCGAGACTCGCGATAGCGGTGAACGCATCCTCTGCGTCGCCGGTGGGCTCGAGCATGTCGATCGCCGCATCAGCGACTTCCTCAAGCGCGAGGCGCGCCGCGATCTGCAACGCTCGTCGGAAGCCTATGCCGCCGAGCTCGGTGTCAGGGTCAGGCGCCTCTCGATCCGCGATCAGTCCAGCCGCTGGGGCTCCTGCACCTCGGCCGGCTCGCTGTCGTTCTCCTGGCGCCTGATCCTCGCACCTCCCTTCGTGCTGGACTATCTCGCCGCCCACGAGGTCGCCCATCTCGTCGAGATGAACCATTCGGCGCGGTTCTGGCGCGTCTGCGGCAAGGTCTGCCCGTCGATGGAGCGCGCCAAGAAGTGGCTCGACACCTACGGCAACGATCTGCATCGCTACGGCGTCGAGGATTAGGGCTCGCTTTTGCCTCATCTGACGCTGTCATCGCCCGCCTTGTGCGCGAGGGCTTACAGCCGCGCGCGCTGATGGATTGATGGGACTTGTTCTCACCGGCCTCGGTGTCCGATCAGCCCCTTCGCGCAAGTCGACAGCCTCTTCATTGATCATCAATCCACGGGCATCCCCCTGATTTGTGAGGAGATCAACGGATGAACCTCGGACTGGAAGGCAAGACCGCCCTCATAACGGCGGCCAGTGGTGGAATTGGCAGCGGCATCGCCGGCTCACTGGCAGAAGCCGGGGTGCGGGTCGCAATCAGTGGGCGGACGGCGGCCGCGCTGGAGAAGGTAGCCGGAGCCCTCGCTTCGCGCGCCGGCGGTCGCCCAGTGATCGTGGTGGGAGACGTGTGCGCGCAAGGCGGCCCGGCGCAAATTGCAGCCGAAGCGTCGGCCGCGCTCGGCGGGCACGTCGATATCCTCGTCAACAACGCGGGTGGGGCGAGACCCGTGACAAGCGAGGCCGACGATGCCTTCTGGGACGAGGCGATGACGCTCAACTTCCTTGCGGCACGTCGCTTGACCGATCTCATCTCGCCGGGAATGAAGGCTCGAAACTGGGGGCGGATCGTCAACATCTCGGGTGCGCTTGTTGCGCCCAAACTCAATGGAGCGGCGCCGGCCAAGGCCGCTCTCGTCAGCTGGTCCCGAACGCTATCGTCCGAACTCGGCCCCTATGGTGTCACCGTCAACACGATCGCACCGGGCCGCATCAACACCGCTCAAGTTCAGAAATTGCATCCAACGGAGCAATCGAAGGCGGACTTCATCAAGCAGAACATCCCTGCCGGCTATTTCGGGGAGCCTGAGGATATCGGGCACCTCGTCGCGTTTCTCGCCTCTCCACTCGCCCGCTACATCAATGGCGCTGCGATCCCGGTTGATGGGGGCGCGATCCGCCGGGTGTAGAACGTCAATCCCGAAGGGTTGCAGCCGACGTCCAAGCCCGCGCTTTGAACGTCAGTGCTTCCCCCGCAAGCCGTTGATTTCGTTAGCGCCGGCTACTGTGCATGGGGTTGTTTTCGCGGTTTTTGTGTTGACGTCGCCAATGCCCTCAGGCCGCGCCTATCGGTTTCCGCCGAACAACCGGTCCATCAGCCAGCCATCGAGTCCCGCCGCGGCCTCCGGCCGTGCATTGGCGCGAGTCGGCGGCGGGCGATAGCCGCCATTGTTGGCCGGCGCCGGTGCGGGCGCGATCGCTGTCGGCGGTGACACTTGCGAAGCCGCCTGCGCAAGGTTCGACAGGCCCCAGCCGCCCGGCGAGCTCGGCAAGTTTGCCACCGCCACACCCTCGTGCGCGGTCTTCATGAAGCGCGACCAGACTTCCACCGGCAGGCCGCCGCCGGTGGCTTTCTTGGTCGGCGAGTTGTCGTCGTTGCCGAGCCAGACGCCGGTGACGAGGCTCGCGGTGTAGCCGATGAACCAGGCGTCGCGATAATCCTGGCTGGTGCCGGTCTTGCCGGCCGCCGGCCAGCCCGGAATCTCCGCCTTCTTGGCGGTGCCCGAAACAAGCGTCTCCCGCATCATCGCGTTCATCATGCCGACATAGCGGGGATCGATCACCGGATTGCGCTCGTCCGGCTGGCGCATGTAGAGCAGCTTGCCGCTCTGCGTCCTGATCCGCGTCACGACATGCGGCGCCACCGCGAAGCCGCCATTGGCGAACGGCGCGTAGGCGCCGACCAGCTCGACCATCGAGACTTCGGACGTGCCGAGCGCGATCGAGGCGTTCGGCTCGAGCTTTGACGAGATGCCGAGCCGGTGCGCGGTGCGCACCACGTTCTTCGGCCCGACCTCGAGGCCGAGACGAATCGCGACGGTGTTGAGCGACATCGCCAGCGCCTGCGTCAGCGTCACTGCGCCGAAATATTCATGGGTGTAGTTCTCAGGCTTCCAGCCCTTGACTTCGATCGGCGCGTCCTGGCGCATCGTGTCGGGCGTCAGGCCCTGCTCCAGCGCCGTCAGGTACACGAACGGCTTGAACGCGGAGCCCGGCTGGCGCTTGGCGGTCACCGCGCGATTGTACTGGCTGTCGGAATAGTTCCGCCCGCCGACCATGGCGCGCACGGCGCCATCGGGCGTCATTGCCACCAGCGCGCCCTGGCTGACGTTGAACTTCACGCTCTTGGCCGCGAGCTCGTCGATGATGGCGGCTTCCGCCACGCTTTGCAGCTTCGGATCGATCGTGGTCTCGACCTTGATGCTCTCGTCGATCTGGCCGACCAGGTCGTCCAGCACTTCGCCGATCCAGTCAGCGACGTAGTTGACGGTGCCGGCGCCGGCCGGTTTCACGTTGTAGGAGGGATGGCCGATCGAGGCCTTGGCCTGCGCGTCGGTGATGAACTTTGCATCGGCCATCGCCGCGAGCACGATCTGCGCGCGCGCTTCCGCGCCTTCGGGATTGCGGTTCGGTGCGAGGCGCGAGGGCGATTTGACGAGGCCGGCGAGCATTGCCGCTTCGGCGACCGTGACGTTCTTGGCCGACTTGCCGAAATATTTCTGCGCCGCGGCTTCGACGCCGTAGGCGCCCGAGCCGAAATAGACGCGGTTGAGGTACAGCTCCAGGATCTCGTCTTTGGAATGCTTGCGCTCCAGCCAGATCGCGAGCTCCGCCTCCTGCAGCTTGCGCTGGATGGTGCGCTCCTGGGTCAGGAACAGGTTTTTCGCGAGCTGCTGGGTCAGCGTCGAGCCGCCCTGCGAGACGCCTCGATGGAGCAAATTGGTGACGAGGGCGCGCGCGATGCCGACCGGGTCGATGCCGAAATGCGAATAGAAGCGGCGGTCCTCGATGGCGATGAACGCCTTCGGCAGATACGGCGGCAGGTCCTTCAGCGCGACATTGGCGCCGGCCATCTCGCCGCGCTGCGCCAGCATGCTGCCGTCGATGCCGACGATTTGGATCGTCGGCGGGCGTTTCGGAATCTCCAGCGATTGGATCGGCGGCAGATGGGCGCCGACATAGATCACGACGCCGACCACCGCGATGGCGCCCCACAGGCTCAGCACCGCGCCCCAATAGACGAGGCGGCCGAGGCCGAACCTGCCGCGTGACTTCGCGCGGCGCTTGGCGCCGCTGCGGCCGCCAGGCGCCTTGCGCTCGCGCGGCGGCTCGTCGCCGGAATCTTCGCTCTTGCGCTTGGTCGATGATTTCGCTGATTTCTTCGGCTTATCGTCGCCGCCGGGGACGCGGTCCGCCGGGGTCAGGCGCAGATCGGCGAGCGCTGCGGGCAAGCCGAACAGCGGCTCCTTCCGCCCACCCTTTTTCTTTCCCCACGCCATACGCAAAACGCCCGGTCAGCCTGCCCCGCCGAGACGCTAGCGGTCGCTGTTTAAGGCCCGGTTACCCCGGCGTTAACGCGCGATTAGGAGGTGGGGCATTCGCACCCCGCAGTTCCGCTCTCTTGGCGCCGCAGCTAGGATCGTCGCCACAAAGAAGAGGGAGCATGCATGGGCCATATCGATCCGACCAAGGAGATCTTCGCGCAGTTCCGGGACAACGACCGTCCCGGCCCGATCCACATGCTTAACCTGGTGCGGTTGCGCAAGGAGGCGGCCTATCCGGACGGACGCAAGGCGAGCGGCGCGGAAGCCTACGCGGCCTATGGCCGCGAGAGCGGCCCGGTGTTCGAACGCCTCGGCGGCCGCATCGTCTGGCAGGGCAAGTTCGAGCTGATGCTGATCGGCCCAGCGGAGGAGCGCTGGGACCATTGCTTCATCGCCGAATATCCAAGCGTCGCCGCCTTCGTCGAGATGATCCGCGACCCCGTCTATCGCGAGGCGGTGAAGCATCGGCAGGCAGCCGTGGAGGATTCGCGATTGATTCGGCACGCCGTGCTGCCGGTCGGAAAGAATTTCGGGGAGATACCTTCCTAGCTCGTAGGGTGGGCAAAGCCCCGGAATGCGCGAATGCGCATCCCGGGGCGTGCCCACCGATTCTCTCTTGGAGAGATGGTGGGCACGACGCTTGCGCGTCTTTGCCCACCCTACGAAACCGCTGCTAGCCCGACGGCCCCGTGTCCTCGATGATCGGTCCGAACAGCTCCCAGCGTTCGCCGTTGAACTTCATCATCTGCATCTGCTTGTTGACGCGGAAGTCGTTCGGCCCGGTGTTGATCTTGATTCCGGGCAGCGCCAGGCTCGGCGTGTAGCCCTTGATGTTGGCGACCTGCTTCATGACGTTCTCGCGCGTGAGGTCGTCGCCGCATTGCTTCAGGACCTGCACCAGCAACTCCGCCACCGAATAGGCGTAGGTGTTGACGGTGTTGAGCTTGTCGCCTTCCGGGAAATACTTCTCCATGAAGGCGAAGAAGGCCTTCACGCCCGGATCGTCCTTCCACTGGGGATCGCCCGGATCCTTGCCGTAATTGGTCGAGATGATGCCCTTGGAGATGTCGAGGCCGGCGGGCTTGAGTGTCGCCGACACCGGGCTCGCATTGATGTCGAGGATGTGCACGGGGGTCCAGCCGAGATCGGCAAGCTTCTTGATCGCCTGCGCCGCGAATTTTGGCGTCGAGGCGTCGAACAACAGATCAATCCCCATCGACTTCAGCTTGACCACCTGGGAGTCGACGGTCGGGTCGGTGACCTCGTATGAGACCTCGCCGACGACCATGCTGGCGGCCTTGTCGCCGAGGCCGCTCTTGAGCCCCGCGAGATAGTCGCGGCCCATGTCGTCGTTCTGGTAGAGCACGCCGATCTTGGCGTTCGGATGCTCCTTGAGAATGTACTTGGCGTAGATCCGTCCCTCGGACACGTAGTTGGGATTGTAGGCGATGGTCCAGGGATAGTTCTTGGGATCGTTGAAGCGCGCCGCGCCGGTCGAGGCCAGCAGTTGCGGCACCTTCTTGCCGTTGAGGTATTTTTGCACGGCGGCATTGGCGGCGGTGCCGATCAGCTGGAAGGTGAACAGCACCTCGTCGCCCTCGACGAGCTTGCGCACCTGTTCCACCGTCTTCGGCGGCGAGTAGGCGTCGTCATACTGGATCAGGTTGATCTTGCGGCCGTTGATGCCGCCCTGATCGTTGATCATCTTGAAATAGGCGGCCTGGGTCTTGCCGATATTGGCATAGACGGAGTAGGGGCCCGAGAACGGCACGGTCTGGCCGATCTTGATCTCGGTGTCGCTCGCTCCGGTGTCGTATTTCTTCTGGGCGAGAGCTTGGCTTGCGGAGAACGCGAACGCGAGCGCTGCCGTGGCAGCTAGGAAGGCCCTGCGATTGTTCATTTTTGGTTGTTCCTCCTGACGGAATTTTCGGCCGATGGTCTTTGTCCGTTGATTGCAACGGTCGCCATCGCTGCCGAAGATTGTGGAGGAAGGCGCAGCGCCGCGCAAGGATCGCGACGCCGCGCCGCAGCGTCTCAAGCGACAGACTAAGCCAGGAGCAACGCAGCCAGCGCGATCACCGCCGGCAGCGCCTGCACCATCAGGATGCGTGAACTGACGGTCGCAGCGCCATAGGCGCCGGCCACCATCACGCAAAGCAGGAAGAACGCCTTGATCTGGAATGCGAAGGTGGGATTGCCGTGGACGAGGCCCCAGATCAGGCCCGCGGCGAGGAAGCCATTATAGAGGCCCTGATTGGCGGCCAGCACCTTCGTGATCTCGGCCTTCTCCGGCGTGTTGCGAAATACCTTCAGGCCCTGCGGCTTGTCCCAGAGAAACATCTCCAGGATCAGGAAGAAGACGTGCAGCGCGGCGACCAGCGCCACCAGGACATTGGCGATCAGGATCAAGATGAGCTCCCCCAAAAGCGTCAGCTTTCGGGTGGACGTTAGCACGGCCGGCATGGCAAGTGCGATGGGCGCGTTTCGATGCAATGGTGACGCAATGGCCAGTCGATCAACCAAACCTTCCGTTAGCTTCGGCCTCGATCGCCTGACGACGCCGATCGGGATCGCCCTGCTCGTCACCGATGCTGAAGGCGCCCTACGCGCCCTCGACTGGGAGGACTACGAGCACCGCATGCGCGAGCTTCTGCGCCTGCATTACGGTGTGGTGGATCTGAGCGACCAGCCCGCGCCTGCGGCCATGCGGATCGCGCTGTCGGGCTATTTCGACGGCGATCTCGGTCAGCTCTCGGGCATCGCATGGCGCATCGCCGGCACCGCGTTCCAGCAAAAGGTCTGGACCGCGCTGGCGCAAATCCCTGCCGGCACCACGATGAGCTACGGCGCGCTCGCCGCAAGGATCGACACGCCAAAAGCCATTCGCGCCGTCGGCCATGCCAATGGCTCCAATCCCATCAGCGTGGTGCTGCCGTGCCACCGGCTGATCGGCGCGAATGGTTCGCTGGTGAAGTATGGCGGCGGACTGCAGCGGAAGAGGTGGCTGCTAAGGCACGAGGGGGTGCAGGTTTAGGTCTCTCTCCAAGTCATTCCGGGGCGCGCGAGCCGCGAACCCGGAATCCATTTATCCGCGCGATGAGTGGCTCGATGGATTCCGGGCTCGATGCTCCGCATCGCCTCGGAATGACAAGTGGAAAGAGACGCGCTCGAACGGTAGGCCTCACGCCGCCGGTTGAACCGCCTTGTCGCCGGCCATCACGTGGGTCAGCGCGCTCTTGATCGCGGCCTGGCGGGTCGGCGCGTTGATCTGGGCGCCCAGGAGGTCGGTGACATAGAACACGTCGCGCGCGCGCTCGCCGAAGGTCGCGACATGGGCTGAGGCGATGTTGAGATTCAGTTTCGAGATCGCGGTGGTCAGCTCGTAGAGCAGGCCGGGGCGATCGAGGCCGGAGACCTCGATCACCGTGTAGCGGTCGGACCATTGGTTGTTGATGGTCACTTCCGGCTCGATCACGAAGGGCCGCGCCTTGCTGCGCACGGTGCGCCGCGCCACCACCTCCGGCAGCCGCAGCTTGCCTTCCAGCACGTCCTCGATCATCTCGCCGATGCGGGTGGCGCGCCGTCCCTCGTCCTCGTCGCGGTCGTATTCCCGGGAGATCGAGATGGTGTCGAGCGCGCGGCCGTCGGTCGTGGTGTAGATCTGGGCGTCGACGATGTTGGCGCCGGCCGAGGCGCAGGCGCCGGCGATGATCGAGAGCAGCCAGGGATGGTCGGCCGCGAAGATCGTCAGCTCGGTGACGCCCCGCACCTCGTCGAAGCCGACATTGATCGCGAGCTTGTGGCCGGCCTGCTCGCTGGAGCGGACGAAGCGGGCGTGACGGATCTTGCGCGGCAGCTCGACCTTGAGCCAATAGGCCGGATAGTGGCGGCCGATATAGGCATCGAGCTCGTCCGCCGGCCATTCGGCAAAGGCCATGCGGAACTCGGCATAAGCGGCCGCGAGGCGCTTGCCGCGATCGACCTCCGAGAAGCCGCCGGTGAGCACCGGCTCGGTCTCGTAATACAGCGAGCGCAAGAGCTGCGCCTTCCAGCCGTTCCACACGCCGGGACCGACGCCGCGGATGTCGGCCGTGGTCAGGATGGTCAGGAGCTTCATCTGCTCGACCGACTGCACCACCGCGGCGAAATTCTCGATGGTCTTGCGATCGGACAGGTCGCGCGACTGCGCGACGGTGGACATGGTCAGATGTTCCTCGATCAGCCAGGCGATCAGCTCGGTGTCGGCCGGACTGAAGCCGAGCCGCGGGCAGAGCCGGCGCGCCACCTTGGCGCCGGCGATCGAGTGATCCTCCGGCCGGCCCTTGGCGACGTCGTGCAGCAACGTGGCGATATAGATCACCGCGCGGTGCTCGGGCCTCGTCTTCCGCATGAGATCGCTGGCGAGCGCGAATTCCTCGACGCCGCCGCGCTCGATGTCCTGGAGGAAGCCGATGCAGCGGATCAGGTGCTCGTCGACGGTGTAGTGATGATACATGTTGAACTGCATCATCGACACGATCTTGCCGAAGGCGCGGATGAAATGGCCGAGCACGCCGGTCTCGTTCATCCGCCGCAGCACGATCTCGGCGTTGTCGGAGGTCAGGATCTCCATGAACAGCCGGTTGGCTTCGGGATTTTCGCGCAAGCCTGCGTTGATCAGGCCCAGCGAGCGCGTCACGCCGCGCATCGCATCCGGATGGAAGGCGAGATTGTTCTTCTGCGCGAGACGGAAGATGCGGATCAGGTTGACCGGATCGTGCTTGAAGACGTCGGGCGCGGCGACGTTGATGCGGTTGTTGTCGACGATGAAATCGTCGCTGTCGGGGACGCGCCGCTTCACCGTGCTCGGCCGCAGCCGCGCCATCATCCGGCTCAGCACCGGCGCAGGCTTGGCCTGCTGATCCTCGAGCTTGGCGCAGAGGATGGCGGTGAGGTTGCCGACTTCCTTGGCGACCAGGAAGTAGTGCTTCATGAAGCGCTCGACGTCCTGCATGCCGGGATGCGAGGTGTAGCCGAGCCGCACCGCGATCTCGCGCTGGAGGTCGAAGGAGAGGCGCTCTTCGGCGCGGTTGCAGTAGAAATGCAGATTGCAGCGCACCGACCAGAGGAAATCGGCGCAGCGGCGGAAGCTGCGATATTCCTGCGCGTCGAACACGCCGCGCTCGACCAGCTCGCTGGTGTCGCGGACGCGGTAGACGTATTTGGCGATCCAGAACAGCGTGTGCAGGTCGCGCAGGGCGCCCTTGCCGTCCTTGACGTTGGGTTCGACCAGGTAGCGCGACTGGCCGCCGCGGCGATGCCGCTCCTCGCGCTCGGCGAGCTTTGCGGTGACGAACTCCGAGGCGGTGCCCTGCACCACCTCCTTGTCGAAGCGCGCGACCAGCTCGTCATAAAGCGGCCTGTCGCCGGTGAGGAAGCGCGTCTCCAGGATCGCGGTGCGGATGGTCATGTCGCCGCGCGCCTGCCGGATCGATTCGTCGACCGAGCGCGTGGCGTGGCCGACCTTCAGCCCCATGTCCCAGAGACAATAGAGGATGGCCTCCGCCACCTGCTCGCCCCAGGCGGTCTGCTTGTAGGGCAGGATGAACAGCAGATCGATGTCGGATTCGGGCGCCATCAGGCCGCGGCCGTAGCCGCCGGTCGCGACCACCGCCATGCGCTCGGCGCCGCTCGGGATCGGCGAGCGGTAGAGATGACGGGTCGCCGCAGAATACAGGATGCGGATGATCTCGTCCTGGACGTGACACAGCCGCTCGGCGCAGCGGCGGCCGTGGCGGTCCTTCAAAAGGATTTCCTGTGCCGCGGCGCGCGCCGCGATCAGCTCGGCCTTGAGCAATTGCGCCATGGCGGTGCGGAACGCGTCTTCGCGTCCCTGATGCTTTTCGGCAAGCGCATCGACCGCGGCGGTGATCCGCGCGGTGTCGAATCGATCGTCCACCCCGGTCTTCTGCTCAGTCGCGATGCTGTCCATATCTCACCGGATATAAGAGGTGACGGGCGCTGTCACCCGCCATTCTCTGGCAATAGTCGTTCCATGCTGGAAAGCCGCGGCTTCGGGCAAGTCTGTTCTCGGCCGGCGGGCCTTCAGGGGACGGATTTTCTCGTTGATTTCCAGATATAACTCCTTGAAAAACAATCAAGTTTTGGAGGAGGCTGGGCATGATCTGGATGACACGACGCATTCTGCTGGCGGGCGCGTTTGCGCTCGCCGTGACGCCTGCGGCCAAGGCGGCGGATCCGCTCAAGGAAATCCGCATCGACTGGGCGACCTACAATCCGGTGTCGATGGTCTTGAAGCAGAAGGGACTGCTCGAGAAGGAGTTCGCCAAGGACGGGATCACGGTCACCTGGGTGCAGTCGGCCGGCTCCAACAAGGCGCTCGAATTCCTCAATGCCGGCTCGATCGATTTCGGCTCGACCGCGGGCTCGGCGGCGCTCGTGGCCAAGATCAACGGCAACCCGATCAAGTCGATCTATGTCTATTCGCGCCCTGAATGGACGGCGCTGGTGACGTCGAAGGATTCCAAGATTGCTGGCGTCGCCGACCTCAAAGGCAAGCGCGTCGCGGTGACGCGCGGCACCGATCCGCACATCTTCCTGGTGCGTGCGCTACTTGGTGCCGGTCTCACCGAGAAGGACATCACGCCGGTGCTGCTGCAGCACGCCGATGGCAAGACCGCGCTGATCCGCGGTGACGTCGACGCCTGGGCCGGCCTCGATCCGATGATGGCGCAGGCCGAGGTCGGGGAAGGCGCAAAGCTGTTCTACCGCAAGGCCGACGCCAACACCTGGGGCATCCTCAATGTGCGCGAGCAATTCTTGAAGGACCATCCTGATGCCGTCCGCCGCGTGCTCGCTGTGTACGAGGAAGCGCGAAAGTATTCGCTGGCGAACTACGACGAGCTGAAGAAGACCTTCATCGCCGTGACCAGGCTTCCCGAGGCCGTCGTCGACAAGCAGCTGAAGGAACGCACCGAGCTCACCCACAGCCGTATCGGCGCGCCGCAGCGCGAGTCGATCCTTGCCGCCGGCCTCGCGCTGCAGCAGGCCGGCGTCGTCGACGCCAAGGTCGACGTGAAGGCGACGCTGGATGCCCTGATCGACGACCAGGTCCCGCTGCCGACGAATTAGTTCGCAGGGAAAGGGCAAGCCGCGCGCAACAAACTCCGCTGTCGTCCCGGGGCGCGAAGCGAACCCGGGACGGCACAGCCCCAGGGAGGGGTTGGACGCGAAGATGGTTATCCCAAATCCCGTAATGACAGCGGCCCGTGGTGATGGCTCCCGGTTCGGCGCTTCACTTGTCCGGGACGACGGCGGAGATAGCCGCACGCCCTTGCATTCCCCGACCAGACGCGCTTGCTAATGACCATGATCTCCGACGCGCAAGTGTTGCAACAAACCTCAAAACAAGCCGAAAGCGCTGCCGCGCCCTCGCGCATGTCGCGCTATGCGCGGCCGCTGCTTGGGATATTGCTGCCGCTGACGCTCGCGCTCGGCTGGGAGCTCGCGGTCTGGCTCGGCTGGTCCAACGGGCGGTTGGTGCCGCCGCCCTCGCGCGTCTTTGCCACCATCGCTGAGCTTGCCCGCTCCGGCGAGCTGGTCCGCCACATCGCAGCGACGCTGTGGCGGGTCTCGCTCGGCTTCGCGTTCGGCGTGGTCGCAGGCACGCTGCTCGGCGCCATCTCCGGCTATTGGTCGCTGGCGCGGCGGCTGCTCGATCCGACCGTGCAGGCGCTGCGCGCCATCCCGTCGCTGGCCTGGGTGCCGCTGTTCATCCTCTGGCTCGGCATCTTCGAGACCTCGAAGGTCGCGCTGATTGCGGTCGGCGTGTTCTTCCCGGTCTATCTCGGCGTGATGGGAGCGATCCTCTCGGTCGATCGCAAGATCGTCGAGGTCGGACGCACCTTCCGCCTTTCCGGCTTCGCGATGATCCGCCGCATCCTGTTGCCCGCCGTGCTGCCGGCCTATGTCGTATCCTTGCGCGTCGGGCTTGGTCTCGGCTGGATGTTCGTGGTTGCGGCCGAGCTGATCGGCGCCTCCGAGGGCCTCGGCTATCTCCTGCTCGACGGCCAGCAGCTCGGCAAGCCCGCGCAGATCCTCGCCGCCATCGTGATCTTCGCCATCCTCGGCAAGCTCACCGACTGGCTGATCGAGGTCGCGGCCGCGCCCTTCCTGCGCTGGCAGGACGCGTTCGGCCGCACCAAGGGAGCGTGACGCGATGCTGGCGCTCGATCGGGTCAGCAAGACCTATCCCAACGGCGTCGAGGCGCTGGCGCGCTTCTCCGCCGAGATCAGGCAAGGCGAGATCATCGCCATCATCGGCGGCTCCGGCTGCGGCAAGTCGACATTGCTGCGCGCCATCGCCGGCCTTGATCGCGCCAGCTCGGGCACGGTCGCGCTCGACAATGAGGCGATCAATTCGCCGCATGCCAAGATCGGCATCATCTTCCAGGAGCCGCGGCTTTTGCCCTGGCTCAGCGTCGCCGACAATATCGGCTTTGGACTTGCCGATCTGCCGGCGGCGAAGCGGCGCGAGAAGGTGATGCGCGCGCTCGAACGCGTGGGACTCGCCGACAAGGCGCAGGCCTGGCCGCGCGAGCTCTCGGGCGGGCAGGCGCAGCGCGTCGCGATCGCACGCGCGCTGGTTCCGCAGCCCGAGGTGCTCTTGCTCGACGAGCCGTTCTCCGCGCTCGATGCCTTTACCCGCAGGGATCTCCAGGATCATCTGCTCGATCTATGGGCCGACACGCGGCCGACGCTCATTCTCGTCACACACGACGTCGACGAAGCCGTGGTGCTGGCCGACCGCGTCCTGGTGATGCGGCCACGTCCCGGGCGGCTGTTTGACCAGATCGAGATCAATCTGGGCCGGCCGCGCGACCGCAATTCGCCGCTGTTCGAGAATTTCAAGCGGAGCGTGCTGACGTCACTCGACCGCTCGCTGGACCGGAGCGTGCCCGACCGTGACGCAACCCAGGGTCCCGGTCAGGCCATGTGGTGGTGACAATTTCGCTTCGAGCCGGTACATCGAAGGTAATCTTTCCGGGAGAGAACAAGATGGACGCCGTCCAACTGCGCCAGATGCAGGCTCCGATCAAGGAGCGCTACAAAACCGATCCCAAGACCGCGCTGATCACACTGAAAGCCAAGGGCTCCACCGACAGCGAAGGCATCGCGTGCAAGGTCGAGACCGGCCGCGCCATCGCGATGGCAGGCCTGCATCCGGCCACCGGCGGCTCCGGTCTCGAACTCTGCTCCGGCGACATGCTGCTCGAAGCCCTGGTCGCCTGTGCCGGCGTCACGCTGAAATCGGTTGCGACCGCGATCGAGGTGCCCATGAAGACCGGCAACGTCTATGCCGAGGGCGATCTCGATTTCCGCGGCACGCTCGGCATCGACAAGGAGACCCCGGTCGGCTTCGCCGAGATCCGTCTGCGCTTCGAGGTCGACACCGACGCGCCGCAGGACAAGCTCGATCTCCTGCTCAAGCTGACCGAGCGCTATTGCGTGGTCTACCAGACCATCAAGAACGGCCCGAAGGTCTCGGTGTCGATGCAGCGGATGTGAGGCGCGAGACGCAGCACAACATCGGTGTCGTCCCGGGGCGCGCCGCTTGGCGCGAGCCCGGGAACCATAACCCCAGGCCGTCGTGATTTCAGACGGCCGTAGCTTCAGCTCATAAACCACTCCGGCTGTGGTTATGGATTCTCAGGTGCGCAATTTCGCACCAGAGCTCGCGCTTTGCGCGCCCCGGAATGACAGACAGAATGTCCCCCGACCTCCATTTCATCCTCCTGCTGCTCCTGCGCATGGCGATCGCGGCGACGTTCGTCGTGACGGCGTCGATCATCACCGAACGCGCAGGACCGGTGATCGGCGCGCTGGTCGCGACCCTGCCGATCTCAGCCGGCCCGTCCTACGTCTTCCTCGCGCTCGACCACGACGCCGCCTTCATCGCGCAGGGCGCGTTGGCGAGTCTTCCGATCAATGCGGCGACCATCTTCATGTGCCTCACCTATGTCGTGCTGGCGCAGCGGTACGACCTTTTGGTGAGTTGTGGCAGCGCGGTCGCGGTCTGGATCGTGCTTGCGTCGATCGTCCGTCAGTTCGAATGGTCGCTCACCGCCGGACTGGCCGCGAACCTGATCGCCTTCGGTATCTGCATTCCGCTGCTGGCCGGCTACCGCCACGTGAAGATGCCGCTGGTGACGCGCCGCTGGTATGACGTTCCGATGCGGGCTGCGCTGGTGGCGACGCTCGTCGCCATCGTGGTCTCGACCTCGGGCTGGGTCGGGCCTCGCATCAGCGGTATCATCGCGCTGTATCCCGTCGTGTTCTCCAGCATCATGGTGATCCTGCATCCGCGCATCGGCGGCCCGCCGACAGCCGCCGTGCTCGCCAACTCCGCGTGGGGCCTGCTCGGATTCGGCACGGCAATCGCCGTCCTGCACGTGGCAGTGGTGTCGTTCGGATCAAGCGTCGGTCTGTGCCTCGCGCTCGGCACCTGCGTTGCTTGGAATCTGACGCTGTGGGGCATCGGTCGGCGAGCGATGCACAAGACGTCGCAGCCGTAAGACTACGGATCAGAGCGCGACGGCGGTGGCGAAAAGTCCGTGTCCGGCATGCAGCGCGGCATCTTCGTAAGCCGTTGAATGAGATGCGTCATTTCAAAACCGTGCCGCCGGTCGCGCTGATCGCGACGCGAGCAGTGGTCATTTCGGCACCCGCCGATTTCCGATACGTCTATTAGAACTTTGTTCGAGCTTTTGCCTTACGAACATCCTGCGTACCCGCTTCCGCCGTCATCGGCGCGAACTCGTCCGAGCTGCATCCGAGTGCAGGGGACTCGCGGGAATTGTAGATTTGAGTACGGCTGTTTCGCCGCAACGGTCACTTCCCCGACGAGCTGTCCACGCAATTTCGAGATGGAGATTTCTTGATGTTCGGTCGCAAGTCCCAGATTGATGCCCAAGCCCGGCTTGATGCGATCGGCCGCTCGCAGGCCATGATCGAGTTCAACCTTGATGGCACGATCATCACGGCCAACAAGAACTTCCTCGACGCCCTCGGCTATCGGCTCGACGAGATCCAGGGCAAGCATCATTCCATGTTCGTGCCGGCCGACCAGCGCGATAGCGCCGAGTACAAGGCGTTCTGGGCGGCATTGAACCGTGGCGAGTATCAGGCGCGGGAGTTCAAGCGGATCGCGAAGGATGGCCACGAGGTCTGGATCGAGGCATCCTACAATCCGGTGCTCGACGGCAACGGCAAGACGGTGATGGTCGCCAAGATTGCGACCGACATCACCGCGAAGAAGATCCGCAGCATGACGGATGCCTCGAAGATCGCCGCCATCGGCCGCGCCCAGGCCGTGATCGAGTTCAGGCTCGACGGCACCATCGTCACTGCCAACGAGAATTTCTGCAAGGCGCTCGGCTATTCGTTGTCCGAGATCGAGGGCAAGCACCACAGCCTGTTCGTCGCCGAGGCCGAGCGCAACGGCGCCGCCTATCGCGAGTTCTGGGCCAAGCTCAACCGCGGCGACTACCAGGCCGGGGAGTTCAAGCGCATCGGCAAAGGCGGCCGCGAGGTCTGGATCCTCGCCTCCTACAACCCGCTGCTCGACGAGAACGGCAAGCCCTACGGCGTCGTCAAGTTCGCGACCGACGTGACCGCGGAGAAGCTGAAGAACGCCGATCTCGCCGGCCAGATCGCAGCGATCGACAAGGCCCAGGCCGTGATCGAGTTCAACATGGACGGCACGATCATCACCGCGAACGCCAACTTCCTCGGCGCGCTCGGCTATTCGCTGGCCGAGATCAAGGGCCACCATCACAGCATGTTCGTCGAGCCCAGCGAGCGCGACAGCAGCGCCTATCGCGAGTTCTGGGCGGCGCTCAACCGCGGCGAATACCAGGCCGCCGAATACAAGCGCATCGGCAAGGGCGGCAAGGAGGTCTACATCCAAGCCTCCTACAATCCGATCATGGATCTCAACGGCAAGCCGTTCAAGGTCGTCAAATATGCCACCGACGTCACCAGGCAGGTGCTGGTCCGCATGGGCAACGAGCGCGTGCGCGGCATGATGGAATCGGTCGCGGCGGGTTCCGAGGAGCTCAACGCCTCGGTGCGGGAGATCTCCGAGGCGATGACCAAATCGCGCGAGACCGCGATGAGCGCGGTGGATCAGGTCGCCACCGCGGACGCGCAGGCGCAGCGCCTCACGGAAGCCGCGCAGGCGATGAGCGGTATCGTCGAGCTGATCAACAACATCACCGGACAGATCAACCTGCTCGCGCTCAACGCCACGATCGAATCGGCACGCGCGGGCGAAGCCGGCCGCGGCTTCGCGGTGGTCGCCTCGGAGGTCAAGAGCCTCGCCAACCAGGCCAAGCAGGCCACCGACAAGATCGGCGCGGAGATCGGCAGCCTCAACGGCATCTCCGGCGACGTCGTCAGCGCGCTCGGCTCGATCAAGCAGGCCATCAACAATGTCAGCGAATACGTGACGTCGACGGCCGCGGCGATCGAGGAGCAGAGCACCGTCACGAACGAGATGTCGACCAGCATGCAGCGCGCTGCGGCGGAAGCCGCGGCGATGGCCAACCGGGCATAGGATAGACAATAGGGTGGGCAAGGGCGCGCTCTCGCGCGCCGTGCCCACCATCTCTTCGCGATCCAGCAGATGCGCGTGGGCACGCTTCGCTTTGCCCACCCTGCGGCACCGTCACTGCTTCGGCAGCTTGGCCTTCAACGCATAGAGCGCATCGAGCGCCTCGCGTGGCGACATCTCGTCGGGGTGCAGCGCCTTCACCGCGTCCATCAGCAGCTCGGCCTCGCTCGGCGGGGCGGCTTCCGCTGCGGCGCGCGAGGGCACGGCGAACAGCGGCAGGTCGTCCACCAGCGCGCGCGCGGTCTGGCCGCGGTCCTGTGCCTCTAGCTTGGAGAGAACCGACTTCGCGCGCGTGATCACCGCCGGCGGCAGCCCGGCGAGTTTGGCCACCTGGATGCCGTAGGAGCGGTCGGCCGAGCCCGGCAGCACCTCGTGCAGGAACACGACATTGCCCTGCCATTCCTTCACCCGCACGGTGGCATTGAACATCCGCGGCAGCTTGGCCGAGAGCGCGGTCAGCTCGTGATAATGCGTAGCGAACAGGGTGCGGCAACGGTTGCTCTCGTGCAGATGCTCGATCGCGGCCCAGGCGATCGAGAGGCCGTCGAACGTCGCGGTGCCGCGGCCGATCTCGTCGAGGATGACCAGCGAGCGCTCGCCGGCTTGATTGAGGATCGCCGCAGTCTCGACCATCTCCACCATGAAGGTGGAACGGCCGCGGGCGAGATCGTCGGCGGCGCCAACGCGCGAGAACAGGCGGTCGACGATGCCGATCCGCGCACGGGTGGCCGGCACGAAGCTGCCGATCTGGGCGAGCAGCGCGATCAGCGCGTTCTGGCGCAGGAAAGTCGATTTGCCGGCCATGTTCGGGCCGGTCAGCAGCCAGAGCTGACCGGACTTTTGGCCAGGCGCCGGCGAAAGATCGCAGGCATTGGCGATGAACGGCTCGCCATTGCGCTTCAGGGCCTGCTCGACCACGGGATGGCGGCCGGCCTCGATCGCAAAGCCGAGGGAATCGTCCACGTCCGGCCGCACGTAATGATCGTCGACCGCGAGCTTTGCGAGCGATGTCGCGACGTCGAGCAGGGCAAAGGCGTGCGCCGCGGCGCGCAGATCGTCGCTGATCGCCATCGCCTTCGCTGACAGCCGCTCGAAGATCTCGAGCTCCAGTCCGAGCGCACGATCGCCGGCATTGGCGATCTTGGCCTCGATCTCGCCGAGCTCGGAGGTGGTGAAGCGCACCTGGCCCGCCAGCGTCTGGCGATGGATGAAGGTCGCGTTCAGCGGCGCCGACATCAGCTTGTCGCCGTGCTGCGCCGTGACCTCGACGAAATAGCCGAGCACGTTGTTGTGGCGAATCTTGAGGCCTTTGACGGCGGTCGCGTCGGCGTAGCGGGCCTGCATCGAGGCCACCACCAGGCGCGAGGCGTCGCGCAGGTTTCGCGCTTCATCCAGTGCCGGCTCGTAGCCCTGTCGGACGAAGCCGCCGTCGCGCTTGATCAGCGGCAGCTGCTCGTCGAGCGCGCCGGCGAATTCCGTCGCCAGCTCGCGCGACGGCCTCTGCAGCGCTGCCATCACCGCCGCGATCTCCTGCGGCGGCTCATCCAGTTCGGAGAGCCGTGTCAGCACCTGGTCCGCGGCGATAATGCCGTCGCGGATGCCGGCGAGATCGCGCGGCCCGCCGCGACCGACCGAGAGACGGGCCAGCGCCCGCGACATGTCGGGCGCGCCGCGCAGGATGCTGCGGATGTCCTCGCGCGCGGCCGAATCGGTGACGAAGGTGCTGACCGCATCGAGCCGGCGCGCAATGGCGGGCGCATCCGTCAGCGGCGCCGCCAGCCGCTGCGCCAGCAGGCGCGAGCCCGCCGAGGTCACGGTGCAGTCGATCGCATCGAGCAGCGATCCCCGGCGTTCGCCGGCGAGCGTCCGCGTCAACTCGAGATTGGCGCGTGTGGCCGGATCGATCGCCATGGTCGCGCCCGAGGCCTCGCGCGCGGGCGGCGACAGCGGCGGATGCTTCCCGACCTGGGTGCGGTCGACATAGGTGATTGCGGCGGCCGCGGCGGTCGCCTCGAGCCGCGTGAGCTGCGCCAGCCCGTCCATGGTCGCGACCGCGAAATAGTCGCACAGCCGCTTCTCGGCGGTGGCGCCGTCGAACACGTCGCGGGTCAGCGGCGTCACCGCCGGCAGCTCGCGCAGGGTCTGTCCGAGCTCGCTGTCGTTATAGAGCGCGTCGGTGACGATCGCCTCGTTCGGGTTGATGCGCGCCAGCGTCGCGGCGAGCTCGCCGCTCGCGCATTCGGTGACCATGAACTCGGCGGTCGAGATGTCGATCCAGGCAAGGCCGAAGCGATCGCCGCCGCCGGAGGCGCGGGCGCGCGCGATCGCCAGCAGGTAATTGTTGGCGCGGGCGTCGAGCAGCGTGTCCTCGGTCAGCGTGCCCGGCGTGACCAGCCGCACCACGCCGCGGCGGACTACGCTCTTGTTGCCGCGCGCTTTCGCGGCGGCAGGATCCTCGGTCTGCTCGCAGACCGCGACGCGGTGACCGGCCGAGATCAGGCGGTGCAGATAATCCTCGGAGCGCTCGACCGGCACGCCGCACATCGGGATGTCGGCGCCCTGATGCTTGCCGCGCTTGGTCAGGACGATGCCGAGCGTCTTGGAGGCGATCTCGGCATCCTCGAAGAACAATTCGTAGAAGTCGCCCATCCGGTAGAACAGCAGCAGGCCCTGATGCGCCGCCTTGATCTCCAGATATTGTTCCATCATCGGCGTGACGCGCGCGGCGGCTTCCGCCGGCGGTGCGGGCGCTTCGTCGGGGGGCGGTGCTTGTATCGGCTGCTGCATCGTCATGGGCGGCGCAACCTACAAAATTTCGGCACCTGCTCCTATCGCTTTGGCCGGAGAGAGAAGGTTTTCCACGTTGTCCGTGTATGCACGCGGTTGCCACATTCTCGGTCGTCATTCCGGGATGCGCCGCCAGGCGCTGGCCCGGAATCCATCGGGCCGCAGGTCGCGCGGACAAATGGATTCCGGGTTCGCGCCAAATGGCGCGCCCCGGAATGACAGGGAGTTCCGAATACGCCACCTGCGAATCCGTCAATTGACCTGCCGCGGGCGCCCTCCTAAAACTCCGCCGTCATTGAAGAATTTGGGCCGAACCGCGGCATTCAGGGAGAACAACGATGCGTGACGTCTTTATCTGCGATGCCGTGCGGACCCCGATCGGCCGCTTCGGCGGCTCGCTCGCCAAGGTGCGCGCCGACGATCTCGCCGCCGCCCCGATCAAGGCGCTGATGGCCAAGCACCCCAATCTCGACTGGGCGCAGGTGGACGAGGTCTTCTTCGGCTGCGCCAATCAGGCCGGCGAGGACAACCGCAACGTCGCGCGCATGGCGCTCCTGCTCGCAGGTCTGCCGGATTCGGTTCCCGGCCAGACCCTGAACCGGCTGTGTGCCTCCGGTCTCGATGCGGTCGGCGCCGCGGGCCGCGCCATCCGCTCCGGCGAGATCGAGCTCGCCATTGCCGGCGGCGTCGAGTCGATGACCCGCGCGCCGTTCGTGATGGGCAAGGCGCAGGAGGCCTTCTCGCGTTCGGCCGAAATCTTCGACACCACGATCGGCTGGCGCTTCATCAATCCGCTGCTCAAGGCACAGTACGGCGTCGACGCCATGCCCGAGACCGGCGAGAACGTCGCCGAGGAATTCCAGGTCTCGCGCGCCGACCAGGACGCCTTCGCGATCCGCTCGCAGCAGCGCGCGGGCAAGGCGATCGCCTCCGGCTATTTTGCGGAAGAGATCACCCCGATCACCATTCCAGGCGGCAAGGCCGGCCCCATCACCGTCGACAAGGACGAGCATCCGCGCCCCGAGACCACGCTGGAGGGCCTCGCCAAGCTGAAGCCGATCGTGCGCAATCCGGGCACCGTCACCGCCGGCAACGCCTCCGGCGTCAATGACGGCGCTGCCGCGATGATCCTGGCCTCGGAGGCAGCTGTGAAGAAGCATGGCCTGACGCCCCGCGCCCGCATCCTGGGCTTGGCCTCGGCCGGCGTGCCGCCGCGTATCATGGGCATTGGCCCGGTGCCCGCGACCCGCAAGCTGATGGAACGCCTCGGCAAGAAGATCAGCGATTTCGACCTGATCGAGCTCAACGAGGCCTTCGCCTCCCAGGGCATCGCCTGCATGCGCCAGCTCGGCGTCGCCGATGATGCCGATTTCGTCAATCCGCATGGCGGGGCCATCGCGCTCGGTCATCCCCTCGGCATGAGCGGCGCGCGCCTCGCGCTCACCGCCGTCCACGGCATGGAAAAGCGTGGCGGCAAGCTCGCACTCGCCACCATGTGCGTCGGCGTCGGCCAGGGTGTCGCGGTGGCGATCGAGAAGCTGAACTGACCGGACGCGCAACGTCCGGTCATCCCGGGGCAGCCCGTCAGGGCTGAACCCGGGATCTCGAGATTCCGGGTTCAGCCCCTGCGGGCTGCCCCGGAATGACAGCTTCGGAAAGCCCGCGAAACCGGCTTCCCCAAATTAGTTATATCCTATAATGATCGGCGGTATTCATTGACCGACCGGCCGGAGCAACATGGCCGGGGAGGAGTTCGCCAATGACGTTCATCTATCCCACCGACAGCAACAAGGCGCATCCGCTGCCGCTGTCGCCCGATTACAAGAGCTCGGTCAAGCGTGCGCCGAACAGGCCCTTGATCCCGATGCGTCATACCTTGTCGGAGCTCACCGGTCCGGTCTACGGCCACGAGACCGTGCGCGAGGGCGACAACGATCTCACCCGCCAGCACAGCGGCGAGCCGCTCGGCGAGCGCATCATCGTCCACGGCCACGTGCGCGACGAGGACGGCCGCGGCGTACCGAACTCGCTGGTCGAGATCTGGCAGGCCAATTCCTGCGGGCGTTACGTCCATGTCCGCGACCAGCATCCGGCGCCACTCGATCCGAATTTCACCGGCGCAGGCCGCACCGTGAGCGATGCCTCCGGTTATTATCGTTTTGTCACGATCAAGCCCGGCGCCTATCCCTGGGGCAATCACCACAATGCATGGCGGCCGGCGCATATCCATCTGTCGGTGTTCGGCTATTCCTTCGTCACGCGCCTTGTGACGCAGATGTACTTCCCGAACGATCCGCTGTTTCCGTTCGACCCGATCTTCAACTCGGTGCCGGACGAGAAGGCGCGGGCGCGCATGGTCTCCTCGTTCGATCTCGAGAACACCCAGCCCGAATGGGCGCTGTGCTACCGCTTCGACATCGTGCTGCGCGGCAAGAACGCCACCCCCATGGAGAACCACTAAGTGCAAGACTCTGTGAAACCCAATGGGATCACGCCATCGCAAACGGTCGGTCCGTTCTTCAAATACGGCCTGACGCCGGCCGGCGAGTATGCCTGGAACGATGCGTTCACCAACTCGACGCTGACCCCAGACGTCACGGGCGATCGCGCCCGGATCGAAGGCCGCGTGTTCGACGGCGATGGCGTCGCCGTGCCGGATTGCATGCTGGAGATCTGGCAGGCGGACGCGCAAGGCCGCTTCGCCGACCCCCAGGACAAGCGTGCGCTGCCGAATGCGAGCTTCCGCGGCTTCGCCCGTTGTGGCACCGACAAGGACGGCAATTACGCTTTCGAGACCATCAAGCCGGGCGCGGTGCCGGATCCCGACGGCAAGCCGCAGGCGCCGCACATCCTGCTCGCGGTGTTCGGCCGCGGCATGCTGCGGCATCTCTACACCCGCATCTATTTCAGCGACGAGTCCGGTAATGCCGCCGATCCCGTGCTGGCGCTGGTGCCCGCCGATCGGCGCGCCACGCTGATTGCCGTGCGGGAGGGTGGCAAGCCGGTCTACCGGCTCGACCTCCGGCTTCAGGGCGACAACGAGACGGTGTTCTTCGACGTGTGAGACAAACGGTGCCGCTGACGCCAGATCGCCGGCACCGCATTTCTCATCCAGCGCAAGCGGCCTTGGTCTCCGGCCGCATGCGTCTCTCTGGTTGCCGGTGCGTCAGTCCCGTTGACCTAAAACCGACTGACCGGCGACCAATTGCCGTAGTCTTGCGGAGCCTTTCTTTCAGCACCGCCCCGGGGTGCAAGCCCGTATTTACCACATTGATCTAGGCTGCACGCGGTTTCGGCGCGCGCCCTGGATTATTTCATGAAAATTCGTTTGTCGCTGTCCTCCGCGATCATCGCATTCGGAATCGTTCTCGCGATTGGCTTTGCGGCGGTGGTCTCCACCAGCCTCTATACGCTCCGTGAGCTCAAGGTCGGGGGTCCGCTCTATTCCGACATCAAGCTGGGCAACGATCTCATCGCGGACATCCTGCCGCCGCCGGAATATGTCATCGAGGCCTATCTCGAGGCGACCCTGGCCATGCGCGAGCCGGATCAGCTGGCGGCCCACGGCGAGCGCCTGGTTCAGCTCCGCAAGGACTACGACGAGCGCAAGGCCTTCTGGGTCTCCTCCAGCCTTGCGGCCGACCTGAAGACGGCGCTGGTGTCGAAATCCGATGCCGAAGTGCAGAAATTCTGGAAGGCGTCCGACCAGCTCCTGCCGGCCCTCAAGGCCAGGGACACGGCTGCCTCCGAGCGCGCCTATGCCCAGGTCAAGGAGGCCTATACCGCGCATCGCGCCGTGATCGACAGCATCGTCGAGAGCGCCAACAAGCAGAATGCCGCCATGGAGAAGCTGGCCGCGGACCGCGACAGCTCGATGCTTTGGATCCTCCTCGGCGTCGCCGCCGCCGTCCTGGCCTTTGTTGCCGCCGGCCTGCTCGGCGTTGCCGTCGGCGTGGTGCGCCCGATCGTGCGCATGACGGACACGATGCAGAAGCTTTCGACCGGCGATCTCGCCGCCGACATTCCGTTCGCCCACCGCCAGGACGAGGTCGGCTCGATGGCGGGTGCGCTCGTGGTGTTCAAGCAGGCGGCGGTCGAGAATTCCCGCCTGCGCGAGGAACAGTTGCGGCAGGAGCAGGAGGCGGCGCTGGCCAAACGTGGTGCGCTGCAACAGATGGCGGAGACCGTCGAGCGTGAGACCGGCCGCTCGGTCGACACCGCCAGCGCGGCGAGCCAAGGCGTGGAGCGGGCTGCCACCAGCCTGTCCGAGATTGCAAGTTCGCTCTCGGCGCAGTCGCAGGCCGTCGCCGCAGCCTCCACCCAGGCCCTCGGAAGTTCGCAGACCGTCTCGGCCGCGGCCGAGGAACTGAGCGTCTCGATCCGCGAGATCGCGAGCCAGGTCGCGCGGACCAGCACAGTCACGAAATCGGCGGTCGCCGGCCGCGAGCAGGCGCGTTCGACCATCCAGGCGCTGGCCGGATCAGTGAAGAAGATCGCCGAGGTCTCCGACCTCATCGGCGGCATTGCCGGCCAGACCAACCTGCTGGCGCTCAACGCCACGATCGAGGCGGCGCGCGCCGGCGAGGGCGGCCGCGGCTTCGCCGTGGTCGCCGCCGAGGTGAAATCCCTGTCGGACCAGACCGCCAAATCCACCGAGGAGATCGCGCGGCTGATTGCCGAGATCCAGGCCTCGACGCAGGCGGCGGTCGATGCCGTCGAGACGATGGGAGGCCACATCGTCGAGATCGACGGCGTGGCGACCTCTGTTGCCGCTGCGATGGAAGAGCAGGACGCCGCGACGCGGGAGATCACGCGGTCGATTTCCGAATCGGCGTCTGCAGCGAAGGAGGTCTCGGCCAAGATCGGCAATGTCAGCCGCGACGCCGCCTCCGTGAACGAGCGCGCAGCCGAGGTCAGGCAGGCGATCGCCGGCATGGCGGCCAATCTCGAACAGCTGCGCTCGGTCGTGGTACGGACCGTGCGCGACTCGACCGCGGCAGCCTGAGCCCGGCGGCATTTCGGCTGCTGGTGCCCGGGAGTGCGAATCGTGCAGGATGGCGCGGGACAGGGGCATCGTGGTTCATGACATCTCCACAATTGCCGGCGGTCGTTGAGCCCGCCCGACTGACAGCCGCGCTGCGCCGCGGCGGCGTGCTGGACGCCGGCGCGGTGCGCGAGGTCAAGGTGCTGCACCAGCGCGACACCCTGGTGTCGCACATCATCCGGCTTGGCCTGCGCTATGTCGGCGAATCCGCCGGCGCCCCGCAATCGCTGATCCTGAAGACCGCAAATTCCGCGTTCGCCGAGAGACTTGCCAATGGCGGCCGGCGCGAGGTGGAATACTACACGCAGCTGACGCCGAGCATGCCGCCAGGACTCGTGCCCCGCTGCTTCGACGGACATTTCGACGAGGACAGCCTCGCCTGGCATCTTCTGCTCGAGGACCTCACCGACAGCCACGCCATCGCGGCGGCCTGGCCGCTGCCGCCATCGCGCGATCAGGCGATCGCGATCGTGACGACGCTCGCACGCTGGCACGCGGCGTGGTGGGACCATCCAGGCCTCGGCGATGCCGTCGGCACCTTCGCCAGCCCCGAGGACAGCGCCGAGCGCATGGAAACGTTCGCCGGACATTACGACCGCTTTGCCGATTATCTCGGTGACCGCCTCAGCGAGGAGCGGCGCACGCTCTATCGGCGCCTGATCGATCAATCGGATCGGCTGTCCCAGCGCTACCATTCACGCCGCCACCTCAGCATCACCCATGGCGATGCCCATGTCTGGAATTTCCTGCTGCCGCGCGCGGGCGTCGACGATACCGTGCGGATCTTCGATTTCGATCTGTGGAGCATCAACGTTCCAACCCACGACCTCGCCTACATGATGGCGATGCATTGGTATCCGGAACGCCGGCAGGCGCTCGAACGCCCGCTGCTCAATCTCTACCATGACACGCTGATCGAGGGCGGTATCACCGGCTATACGCGCGGCGCGCTCGATCGCGACTATCGCTGGGCGGTGCTCTGGCAGATCACGCGGCCGGTCTGGCAGTGGAGCATCGACATCCCGCCGGTGATCTGGTGGAACAATCTGGAGCGGGTGATGGCGGCGGTGGACGATTTGGGCTGCGAGGAATTGTTGTAAGGCTCTCGTGTCCCGGGCGCGGTGCAGCGCGTAGCGGTGCGCCGCAGAACCGGGACCCAGCATGCCGCGTGGCATGGCCCCGGCTCAGCAGCGCATCACTGGTGTGCTGCGCTGCGTCCGGGGCAGGAGATCTGCCAATTACTCCATCACCGCATGTTCCGGCCCGGCCGCCTGCTTGCGCAGCGTGGCCTTGGTCGAGCCGATCAGGAGCGCGAGCGGGATGGTGCAGAGCACGAAGATCATCACCAGCTGGTAATCATGGGAAAAGGCGATGATCTGTGCCTGCACGCTGACCATTCGGTCGGCCATGGCGCGGCCGGCGTCGGTCGACAGATTGATCAGGCCGCTGACGCCGGGCATCTGCAGCGCGTGATTGAAGGGATTGATGTGCTCGGAGAGGATCGCGTAGGTCCATCGCGTGCCCTGCGTCAATTGCGCGATCACGATGGAAATGCCGACCGAACTGGCGACGTTTCGCATCAGGGTCAGCATCGCAGTGCCGTCGGTGCGCAGCTCGTTCGACAATGTCAGGAACGCCACGGTCGAGAGCGGAACGAAGACGAGGCCGAAGCCAAACCCCTGGATGACGCTGACGGTCACGATCTCCGGCACCTGGGTCAGTTCGGTCCAGCCGGTCATCTGGAACAGCGAGGCGGCCGTCAGCGCCAGCCCGGCGATGATCAGCGTGCGCGCCTCGAAATAACGCATCATGCGGCCGACCAGCATCATGGCGAAGAAGGTGCCGATGCCGCGGGTCGCCAACAGCAGGCCGGCGGTGATGATGGGATAACCGATCACGTTCTGCATGTAGGGCGAGGCCAGCGCCATGGTCGAGAACAGCACGAGCCCCATCACGATCATGAACATGCAGCCGGTGACGAAGTTGCGGTCCCGGAACAGTGCGAAGCGGATGAACGGGGTCGAAGTCGTGAAGGAATGCGCAAGGAAGAAGTAGAACGCGACGGCCGACACGATGAACTCGGCGAGGATCTCGTTCGATTCCAGCCAGCCCAATTGCTCGCCGCGGTCGAGGGCGAGCTGCAGCGCGCCGATCGCGACCGCCAAGGCGGCGAAACCGAACCAGTCGAATTTGAGGCTGATGTTCGTCTCGGTCTCGTCCATGAAGACGATCAGCCCGAGCACCGTGATGGCACCGAACGGCAGGTTCACGAAGAACACCCAGTGCCAGGAATAGGTCTCGGTCAGCCATGCGCCGAGCGAGGGTCCCATGATCGGGCCCATCATCACGCCCATGCCCCAGATCGACATCGCCTTGGCGCGTTCCTGCAGCGTGTAATAGTCGAGCATCACCGATTGCGACAGCGGCACCAGGGCGGCGCCGAACACACCCTGCAGCAGCCGGAATAGCACCATCTGGTTGATGTCTTGCGCGAGGCCGCACAGCACCGACGCCATGGTGAAGCCGGCCGAGCAGATGATGAAGATGCGCTTGCGGCCGAACCGGTTGGCGATCCAGCCGACGGGCGCCGTCATGATCGCGGCGGCGACGATGTAGGAGGTCAGCACCCAGTTGATCTGGTCCTGCGAGGCCGACAGCGTGCCCTGCATGTAGGGCAGAGCGACGTTGGCGATGGTGGTGTCCAGCGCCTGCATGATGGTCGCGGTCATGGCGCAGATCGTCACCATGTTCCGGCGCAGGCCGGGGACCATCAGATTGGCGTTGGGACCGGACATCCGATCAGTCCTTGTCAGTCCTTATCTTGATCTTGGCTCGCGGTCGCCGGCAGGCCGAAGAGGCCGGCGAGCGAGCGCCGATGGCCGGTGTCGATGGTGGCATAGACGCTCATCCCGGCCTTCAGTTTCCGCACGTATTTGTCGGTCTCGTCGAAATAGATGCGGATCGGCACGCGCTGCACCACCTTGACGAAATTGCCGGTGGCGTTCTGCGGCGGCAGGATCGCAAATTGCGCGCCGGTGCCGGGCGAGAGCGAGCCGATCTTGCCCTTGAAGACATGGTTCGGGAACGCGTCGACCTCGAGCGTGACCGGCTGCCCCTCGGTGACATGGGTGAGGTCGCTCTCCTTCGGATTGGCGTCGACCCAGGGATGGGCGACGTCGATGATGGAGAACACCGGCGTGCCGGCCGCGACGTAGCGTCCGAGCTGGATCTGCTCGACCTGCGTCGCCACGCCTTCCATCGGCGCGCGCAGCACGGTGTGGTCGAGGTTGCGCTGGGCGTCGTCCAGCTTGGCCTTCGCCTGCGCGTAGGGCGGAAATCGCTCCAGCGGCAATTCGGGGTCGCCGAGCAGCTGCGTCTTGGCGTTGGAGAGTTGCTGCTTGATGTATTGCGCCTGCCCGCCGGCGGTGACCAGTGCAGTCGAGGCATTGTCGAGGTCGAGCTGCGAGCCAAAATTGTTCTTCACCAGCGCCTGCTTGCGCTCGACATCGCGCTTCTTCAGATCGATGCCCTGCTGGGCCAGATCGAGCATGTCGCCATAGATCTTGATGTTGGCGACGAGGTTGTCATAGGTCGTGCGGGCCTGCGCGAGCTGCGCCTTGGCCTCGTCCACCGCGAGGCGGAACGGAACGGGGTCGATCTCGAACAGCTCGTCGCCGCGCTTGACCGACTGGCCCTCCTTCACGATCACCTTCAAAATCTTGCCGGAGATGTCGGGCGTCACCAGCACCTTCTGGGCGCCGACATAGGCGTCGTCGGTCCCGACATAGCGGCCGCCATGCAGGTAGAAGGTGAGGCCGCCGATGGCGACGACAACCGGCAGCACGACCAGGAGCAGGAAGCGGCGATAGCGGCGCAAGCCTGCCACCAGGCGGCGGCGCGGGTCGGTGCCGGCTTTCTTGGTGGGCTTGCCGCCGTCAGTCTTCTGCTCGGGCTGGAACTTGAGGACCTGGTCAGCCATAGCGCTGCTCCTTGCGCGCTTGCTCAGCGCCGGATGCCTGGATCGCAGTGCGCACGTTTTCCTTGATGGTCTCGAGCTGGGTCAGGAGGCGGTGGGCGTCCGCCGGTGTGATGCCGTCGAGCGCATTGGCGGTCAGCTCCGACCTCAACCCGCTCAGCCGACCCAGCAATTGCCGGCCGGCCTTCTTGAGATAGAGGCGCTTGACGCGGCGGTCCGAAGCGTCGCTGCGGCGCTCGATCCAGTCATTATCGCAGAGCTTGTCGATCATGCGGGTCAGCGTGATCGGCTGCATCTCTAGCAGCTCGGCCAGTTCCGACTGCTTCATGCCCTCGCTGCGCTCGACCTTGGCCAGCACCGCCCATTGCGCGCGGGTAATGCCGAACCGCCTTGCCTCCTTGTCGGCATAGACTCGCAACAGGCGGTAAAGCTCGCCCAGCGTGAACAGGAAGTTCTGGTCGACGGACCCGCGGCTCATGAGCTTGGTCTCCAATAAGCTCGGAATATAATAAGCAAGCTTATTATTATTCCCATGGCGAGTTCAGAGGGGCTGCCCCGCAGCGCCAGCATGGCTGACAGCCGTTTGCATGGTCGCGCTTTGGGTTCCCGAGCCCGGATGCTAAGATTATTGGTGCATGACCCTCGCCAAGCCGGCATTTCCCGCGCCCGATCACGATCACGGCCGCTGCACCGCGGATGCGCTGGCGCATGCCGAGGAAGTTTGCGAGCAGCGCGCGCAGAAATTCACGCCGATCCGCCGCCAGGTTCTGGGAGCGCTGCTCTCCAGCCACCGCCCCCTCGGCGCCTATGAGGTGATCGACGAGCTCGCCAAGTCGATGTCGCGGCCGGCGCCGATCACGGTCTATCGCGCGCTTGATTTCCTGATGGCCAACGGTCTCGTGCACCGTATCGAAAGCCGCAACGCCTACCTCGCCTGTGCCGCCCACGACCACGACGCGACCTCGGCGGTCGCGTTCCTGATCTGCGAGCGCTGCGGCCTGGTCGGCGAGATCCCGTCGGCCTCATTCGCCGGGGATCTCAATGCCGCGGCACGCAGCTCGGGCTTTGCTCCGAAGCTGTCCGTGGTGGAGATCACGGGCGTCTGCACCCATTGCCAGAAAGCTGCATAGCAACAACGGCGCAAAGCCGGTTTTTCGGGAAGACATGTCCTCATCACAAGCCAATTACTCCGCCGCACGTCCCCTCAGTGCCGGCGCCATCGCCCTGATGCTCATGCTGTGCCTGACCTGGGGGTTCAACCAGATCGCGGTGAAGCTGGTGCTGCCGGACATCCCGCCGATGCTCCAGGCTACGATCCGCTCGGCGGGCGCGCTGCCGGTGCTTTTCATCATCGGCACGTTTCGCGGCGTCAAATTCTTCGAGAACGATCACACCTGGAAGCCGGGCCTGATCGCCGGCCTGATGTTCGGTATTGAATTCGTGCTGATCTTCCAGGGGCTGCGCCTCACCTCGGCCTCGCGCGCGGTGGTGTTCCTGTACACCGCGCCGTTCTTCGTTGCGCTCGGCTCCTATCAGGTGCTCGGCGAGCGGCTCGGTGCCTCGCAATGGCTGGGCCTCGCCATCAGCTTTGCCGGCGTTGCGCTCGCGATCGGCGTGCCGCAGGCCAATGTCGATTCGCATGTCCTGCTCGGCGACCTCATGATCGTCGGCGGCGCGGCGCTGTGGGCGGCAACCACGCTGGTGGCCAAGGGCACGCGGCTGCGGTTTGCCGCGCCAGAGAAGGCGCTGGGCTATCAGGTCGCCATCTCGATCCCGATCCTGGGGCTCGCGGCTTGGCTGTTCGATGAGAGCATCACGCACATGCCGTCGCCGCTGTCGCTCGGCCTGATGGCGTTCCAGGCGATCTGGGTGGTTGGAACCACGTTCACGCTTTGGTTCGCGCTGGTGAAGGCCTATTCGGCCAGCAAATTGTCGGCTTTTACCTTCATCACCCCTTTGTTTGGCGTGGTGGGTAGCTATTTCATCATGCACGACACCCTAAGCCTGGCATTCGGGGCGGCCGCCCTCCTTGTAATTGCTGGGCTTTTTCTGGTTAACCGTCCGAGCCCATCGGCTGCGGCGCCAGCTGATGCATTGCTGAACGTCACCAAAACCTGATATTTGGACCCCATGAACAAGCCCGAAACCAGCATCGATTCCGACATCGCGGGGCCTGCGCCGCGCCATCGTACCACCCAGGTCAAGGTCGGCGACGTCGCCGTCGGCGGCGGTGCGCCGATCGTCGTGCAGTCGATGACCAACACCGACACCGCCGACATCGACGGTACCATCGCCCAGGTCGCAGCGCTCGCGCGCGCCGGCTCCGAGATGGTCCGCATCACCGTGGACCGCGAGGAAGCCGCGGCCGCCGTTCCGCACATTCGCGACGGCCTCGCCAAGCGCGGCATCAATACGCCGCTGATCGGCGACTTCCACTATATCGGCCACAAGCTGCTCGCGGCCTATCCGGCCTGCGCCGAGGCGCTGGCCAAGTACCGCATCAATCCCGGCAATGTCGGCTTCAAGGACAAGCGCGACACCCAGTTCGCCGACATCATCGAGATCGCCAACAAGAACAACAAGCCGGTCCGCATCGGCGCCAATTGGGGCTCGCTCGACCAGGAGCTCCTGACCAGGCTGATGGACGAGAACGCAGCCTCCGCCAATCCGCGCGACGTGCGCGCCGTGACGCGCGAGGCCATGGTGCAGTCCGCGCTGCTCTCGGCCGCGCGCGCCGAAGAGCTCGGCATGCCCAAGAACCGCATCATCCTGTCCGCAAAAGTCTCGGCGGTGCAGGATCTGATCGCGGTCTACCAGGACCTCGCCAGCCGTTCCGATTACGCCATCCATCTCGGCCTGACCGAGGCCGGCATGGGCTCGAAGGGCATCGTGGCGTCCTCGGCCGCGCTCGGCATCCTGTTGCAGCAGGGCATCGGCGACACCATCCGCATCTCGCTGACGCCTGAGCCCGGCGGCGACCGCACCCGCGAGGTGCAGGTCGGCCAGGAGCTGCTGCAGACCATGGGCTTCCGCACCTTCGTGCCGCTGGTCGCGGCGTGCCCCGGCTGCGGCCGCACCACCTCGACCACGTTCCAGGAGCTGGCGCGCTCGATCCAGGATTTCATCCGCGACGAGATGCCCAATTGGAAGACGAAATATCCGGGGGTCGAGGAGCTCAACGTCGCGGTGATGGGCTGCATCGTCAACGGCCCCGGCGAATCCAAGCACGCCAATATCGGCATCTCGCTGCCCGGCACCGGCGAAGCGCCGGCCGCGCCCGTCTTCGTCGACGGCAAGAAGTTCCGCACGCTGCGCGGCCCCACCATCTCCGCCGACTTCAAGGCGCTGGTGATCGACTATATCGAGCAGCGTTACGGCCAGGGCGCCAAGCTGCCGGTGACCGCGGCGGAGTAATTTTACTCCGCTGTCGCCCGCGCTCTGCTCGTCGCCTCCGCGAAGGCGGGGGCCCATAACCACAGGCCGTCGTGGTTATGGTGAGCTGTCACTCCGAATCTTCGTCAAACGCAATCCTGTGGTTATGGGTCCCGGGCTCGCGCTTTGCGCGCCCCGGGACGACGGCTGTGTTTGCGGTGCAGATTGCACATCGGCACGCGCACGCTACGATAGCTCCCAATCAATAATGATCGGGAGACACGCCATGAGCTCACTCGCCGGCAAGCAGGGTCCGCGCTATCGCCACACGGCCGAGGATGGCGCGCCTTACGAGACCATCGCGGTCGAAAAGCTCACGCCCATCATCGGCGCGGAAGTCTCGGGCGTGGACATCGGGAAGCTCGTCGAGGGCGACGCACGCTCCAACCGGCAGATGGACGAGATCCACCGCGCGCTGGCCGAAAATCTCGTCATCTTCTTCCGCGACCAACACATTACCCCGCAGCAGCATCTCGCCTTCGGCCGCAAGTTCGGCGAGCTGCATTTTCATCCCGCCGCGCCGCATGAGGACGAAGACCCGGCCCTGATGAAGATCTACGCCGACAGGAATTCGCCGCGGGCCAACGGCGAGGGCTGGCACTCCGACGTGTCCTGCGATCTCGAGCCGCCGATGGGCTCGATCCTCTACATCAAGCAATGCCCGCCGCGCGGCGGCGATACGCTGTTCGCCAACATGTACGCGGCCTACGAGGCTTTGTCGGACCGCATGAAGGCGTATCTCGACGGCCTCACCGCGCTCCACGACGGCGAGCCGATCTATCGCGGGCTCTATGCGAATTACGGCGTTGCCGACCGGCCGAGTTATCCGCATGCCGAGCATCCCGTGGTGCGCACGCATCCGGTCACCGGCAAGAAGGCGCTTTACGTCAACCGCGGCTTCACCCGGCACATCAACGGCATTCCCCGCGACGAGAGCGACGCGATGCTTGCCTATCTGTACCAGCATGCCGAAAACCCGCTGTTCCAGTGCCGCTTCCGCTGGACCGAGAACGCGATCGCGTTCTGGGACAACCGCTGCACCCAGCACCGCGCGATGTGGGACTACTGGCCGCACACCCGCTCGGGCACGCGCGTGACAGTGAAGGGCGAGCGGCCGGTTTGATCGCTCTTCGTGACACGCGCGCTATCTTGCGTTGACCCACCCCGATTCCCGCGCCAATCTTCCCGAAGCCAAATCGCGGGCTTCGTCGGCCGCCCGCGGATCGCAGGGCGGAGCAGGGCTTGGGGCAATCGCGCAGGATCATCGCCGGGTTGGTCGCGTCGATCCTGCTGTCGCCGCTCGCCCTTGTCGACGCCAGCGAGGCTGCTGCCGCGCGAAAGATAGCCAGAACCAAGCCGAGGCCGTCGCAACCGGCCAGATGCGAGATGCCGAGATTCAGGATCGTCGTGGATGTCGGGCACACGCCGGACTCTTACGGCGCGCTCAGCGCGCGCAATGATCCGGAGTTCGGCTTCAACTTCCGCCTCGCCAGGTTGATCACAGCGAAGCTCCAGTCTGAAGGCTTCGCGGCAACCCGCCTGCTCGTCACGGACGGCAAGGCGCGGCCGAGCCTGTTCAAGCGGGTCAGTGCCGCGAATGACGGCCGGGCCGATCTGTTCCTGTCGGTCCATCACGACTCGGTGCCGGACAAGCTGCTCGAGACCTGGGAGTTCGACGGCGCAAAGAGCTATTTCAGCGACCGCTTTTCGGGCCACTCGCTGTTCGTGTCGCGGCAGAATCCGCACTTTGCGACCAGCCTGATGCTGGCCCGGATGATCGGCGGGCAGCTGAAGGAGCAGGGCCTGCACTATGCCAGCCAGTACACATTGCCGGTGATGGGCCGCTACCGCCGCCAGTTGCTCGACAAGGATGTCGGTGTCTACCGCTATGACGGGCTCGTCGTGCTGTCGCGGACGCGAAGCGCCGCGGTGCTGCTGGAGGCGGGCTCGATCATCAACCGCGACGAGGAAATGGAGATGAACTCGCCGGAGCGGCACGAGGCCGTCGCGGGAGCCGTCGCGGCCGCGATGAGGCAGTTCTGCGAGAGGCGGTAGATTGCTCCGCTGCGCCGCTGCGCTCGCAATGACGAAAAGTTACAGCGGCCCGCCCCGATATTCCCGGTTCGCCAGGCTTGCCTCCTCCAGATCCAGGTCGCGCTCGATCCGCCGCCGCGTTTCGTCGGTGATCTGGCCGTCGCGCAGCAGGTTGTGAATGAATCTGCGTTCGGCGGCGATCAAGTCGCGGGTCAACGCGGTGCCGGCGGCGGACACGTCCTGGTGGCCGGGGTCGAGTGAATCCGGCAGCTGGTTGACGCGGATCTCGTGACGTGCACGCAGCAGCCGCATCACCTCGTCGGAGACTTCCTGCCCCGCTGTCATGGCCTCGAGCGATTTCAATGCGACATCGAGGGCCTGGCGGCGGGCGGCGATCTCGGCCGCGTGCTCGGCGACATGCTCGTTGCGGCCGGCCTGCGCGACACCAAGCCAGCGCACCACCGGCGGCAGCGTAAGGCCGATGCCGATCAGCGTGACGGAGATGACGCCGAAGGCGACGAACAGGATCAGGTCGCGATACGGAAAGGCCTCGCCGTTCGGCAACGCGAACGGCAGCGCCAGCGCGGCCGCCAGCGAGACCGCGCCGCGCACGCCGGTGAAGGCGAGCACGAACGGCCATTGCCATGGCGGCGCCGGATCGCGCTGGCGCAGCGACTTGCTGAGCATCCGCGGCAGATAGGTTGCCGGATAGAGCCAGGCGAAGCGCGCGATCACGACGATCATCAGGACCAATGCGGTTGCGATCAGGATGTCGTCGAGCGGAAATGACTTCGATTTCTCGTAGAGCGCGCGCATCTGGAAGCCGGTGAGCAGGAACAGCACGCCTTCGATCAGGTAGATCACGAGGTCCCAGAAGAAGATGCCTTGCAGCCGCGTCGCGGACGAGATCAGCAGCGGGCCGTTCCAGCTCACATAGAGCCCGCAGGCGACGGTTGCGATCACGCCGGAGCCGCCGACATGCTCGGGCAGCCAGTAGGACACGTAGGGCGTGATCAGCGACAGCGTCAGCTCGACCTGCGGATCTCCGGACCATTTGCGGAAGCGAAGGGCGAGCCAGCCGACGCCGATGCCGAAGGCGATCTCGCTGGCGACGATGAGGAGGAATTCGCCGGCGGCAAGCGGCAGCGAGAAATGCCCGACCATGATTGCGGCCAGCGCAAAGCGGTAGAGGATCAGCGCGGTGGCGTCGTTGGCGAGTCCTTCCCCCTCGAGGATGACCAGGAGCCGCCGCGGCATGTTGAGCCGGCGCGCGATCGCGAGCGGCGCCACCACGTCGGGCGGCGCGACGATGGCGCCGAGCAGGAAGCCGATGGTCCAGGGCAGGCCAATTATGTAATGCGTCGCGGCGGCCACCATCGCCGCCGTGAAGACCACGGCGCCGACCGCGAGCAGCACGATGGGGCGCAGATTCTTCCTGAACTCGCGCCAGCTCATGGCGACGCTCGCCGAGTAGATCAGCGGCGGCAGCACCATCAGCAGCACCAGTTCCGGCGGCAATTCCACCTGGGGCATGCCAGGCACAAAGGCGAGGCCGACGCCTGCCAGCATCAGCAGGATGGCGGGCGCGATATTGAAGCGGCGTGCGGCCAACGCCACGCCTGCCAATACGGCAAGCAGGATGAGGAACGTCTGAAACTTCGCTTCCATGACGATCTGTCTTGACCCGGAAGCGATCGCTGCGTCAATGCGCGGCTTACGCCAGCCGCTCAGCCACCATCCGACCGATCCGCGCGAACACGGCCTCGATCTGCGCCGCATTCGGCGCGCCGCCCTGGACGTAGGCCGTGATCAGGATCGGCGTGTCGGGTTTTGGCCAGACCACCGCGATGTCGCCCGCAGCATCCTTGCCGTTGTTGCCGGTCTTGTCGCCGATGGTCCAGCTTGCGGGCAGGCCGCCGCGCAGCCGGTTCGCGCCGGTCTTGCAGTTCACCATCCACTCCGTGAGCAGGGCACGCGAGGCCGGCGACAAGGCGTCGCCGACCACCAGGCGGCGCAAATTGCCCGCCATCGCCGCCGGCGTCGTGGTATCCTGGGGATTGCCGGGAAGCGAGCGGTTGAGCTCTGGCTCGTTATGATCGAGCCGCGAGGTGGTATCGCCAATCGACCGCCAGAATGCGGTAAGGGCAGCCGGCCCGCCGATCCGTGCCAGCAGCAGATTGGCGCAGGTATTGTCGCTGAGCTCGACGATTGCCTTGCACATGTCGGCGACCGACATCGTGCCGGCCGCGAGATTCTGCTTGGCGACCGGCGCATAGTCCAGCAGGTCGGCCTTGCCGTAAGGGATCATGGCCGCGAGTTGCTCCTCGCCGCGATCGACCCGCGCCAGCACGCAGGCGGCGAGCGAGGCCTTGAAGGTCGAGCACATGACGAAGCGCTCATCGGCGCGCCAGCTGAGCTTTGCGCCGGTCGCAAGGTTCTCCGCATGGAGCCCGACCCGCCCGCCGCTCTCGCGCTCGTAGGCTCCGAACTCGGGCGGCGCCTCCGCGGCAAGCACGGGAGACGCAGCCATCCAGCAGAGCGAGGCGAGCAGAGAACGGCGATCGAGCGGCATGGGAGACTTTCGGGTCAGCGGAGAGGGACGATTACGCACGCTTCATCCGCGCCGTCATTGCGAGCGCAGCGAAGCAACCCAGAATCGATCCACGGAGGGATTCTGGATTGCTTCGTCGCAAGAGCTCCTCGCAATGACGTGTGGCGAGAGTTTGGCTCGCATTCATGAACAGGGGAGGCGGGTGCCTCGCAAGTTAGACGGGGGAAGACTCCGTCACTCCCTCAGGTCGTACCGATACGATTTCGACACGATCTGCCAGCCGTCGGCGAGCTTCATCGCCACCAAATAATCGGTGAAGTAGCGCGGCGGCAATTGGCACCGGACCTTGATGAAGGCAGTCTTCTCGTCCGAACGGTCGATGGTGACGATGAAATCCTCGCGCGGCTTGCCCTCGGCCTTGGCGGAGGGGCGCTTGCGCACACGATCGAGCCAGTCGGGCACAGTCAGCACCTGCAGCTCGCCCTTCTCGACCCAGCGCAAGTCAGCCGAGGGATGGAAGATGGCGCCGAGCTTTTCGGCGTCGCCCTCGTAAAGGCCGTCAAAATAGGATTGCACGACGGCTTCGACGCTCGAACGGTTCTGGCTCATGGATCACCCTTTTGCATGATGGCTTGCGGCGAACTTAGTCGTAGACATCAAAATGCGCTATGGGTGTGTCAGCCATTTGCGCCAAGGCTTGCCATGACCGGATCAGAAAATTCGAACGCGCGTATCTTGATCGGCGAATGCTACTGCCGCACCGTCCGCTTCGAGGTGGCCGACGCGTTCTCCTATGCGATGAACTGCCACTGTTCCAATTGCCGCCGCACCACCGGCTCGGCCTTCAAGCCGTTCGCCGGCATCCCGCAGGACGAGCTCCGCATCGTCAGGGGTGACGACCAGCGCCTCATTTTCGGCGACGCCACCGCCCATGACGCCCATTGTCGGCGATGCGGCTCGCTGCTTTACTCCCGGGTGCGCGACGGACAATGGGTCCATGTCGCCATGGGAGCCCTGGTCGATGCCCCTTCGATCCAGCCTAGCGCCCATATTTTCGTAGGCTCGAAGGCGCCCTGGCACGAAATTACGGACAATCTGCCGCAATATCGGGGGCATATCGGCGACGGCTGAGGGAACTCGGCCGGAACGCCGGCCTGGCAGCGAACCCCGGCCGGTCTGGCGCGACAAACATAGGGGGGCTTTCGGGCAGTTGGTCGGTGCGGTCTTCGTGACCTCCATCACAAGCATCGCCACCACATCCTGCTAAAGCGGTCCCAAAGGGGGCTCGAGACGCCCCGAACTTCGGAAGTCGTGTCATGTGCAATCTGCTCAGACTCTGCCCGCTTCTCCTCGCCGCCGCGCTGCTATTCGGCGCGGATCCCGCGTTCGCCGGAAAGCGCGTCGCGCTGGTGCTCGCCAATTCGGCGTATCAGCACGCGCCGTCGCTCACCAACCCCGTCAATGACGGTGCGGTGATAGCCAAGACGCTGAAGGAGGCCGGTTTCGATATCGTCGATTCCCGGCACGATTTGTCCGCGCAGGACACCCGGCGCGTGCTGCGCGATTTTGCCGACGCGACCCGCACGGCCGACATCGCCGTGGTTTACTATGCCGGCCACGGCATCGAGGTCGAGGGCTCGAACTATCTGATCCCGGTCGACGCCAAGCTCGAGCGCGACACCGACGTCTATGACGAGGCGCTCTCGCTCGACCGCGTTCTCGTCGCCGTCGAGCCCGCCAAGCAGCTCCGCCTGGTGATCCTGGACGCCTGCCGTGACAATCCGTTCGCCAAGAGGATGAAGCGCACGATTGCCTCGCGCGCCATGGGTCGAGGCCTCGCACAAGTCGAGCCGACCAGCCCCAACACGCTGATCGCCTATTCGGCGAAGGCCGGCTTCACCGCCCAGGATGGCGACGGCGCCAATAGCCCCTTTACGGTGGCGCTGTCGAAATATCTGACGACGCCGGGCCTCGATGTCCGCCGCGCGTTCGGTTTCGTGCGCGACGAGGTGCTCAAGTCGACCGCCAACAAGCAGGAGCCGTTCGTCTACGGCTCGCTCGGCGGCGAGGACGTGCCGCTGGTTCCGGTCAAGGTGGTGGCCGCTGCGCCCGTCGCGCCGGTGGCGAACCCGCAGGCCGATATCCGCCGCGACTATGAGCTCGCGCTGCAGGTTGGCAACAAGGCGGCATGGGACGCCTTCCTCGCCCAGCACCCCGATGGCTTCTATGCAAATCTCGCCAAGCTCCAGGTCGAAAAGCTCGGTGCCGAGCAGGCCCACGCAGCGGCCATCGCGAAGGCGAAGCAGGCCGAGGCCGAGCGCGAGCGCCTCGCGGCCCTCGGCGCCCAGAAGGACGCGCAGGCCAGAGCCGCGGCCGACGCCAAAGCCGCCGAGCAGGCCCAGCTTGCCGCGCAGAAGGCGAAGGAGCAGGCGCAGCAGCAGGCGGCCGCGGCCGAGCAGCAGCGCGTCAACCTTGCCGCCGCGGCCCCGAGCGCCGCGCCGGCCAGCACGGCAGGCCCGGCCGGCACCAATGTCGCCTCGCTGACGCCGCCGACCGCGCCGGCCGATCTCAACCGGTCGGTGCAGACCGAGCTCGGCCGCGTCGGCTGCTTCTCGGGCTCGGCCGACGGCAACTGGAATACGTCCTCGCAGCGCTCGCTGTCGCAGTTCAATCGCTATGCCGGCACCAAGCTCGACGTCAAGGTCGCGAGCACCGACGCGCTCGATGCGGTCAAGGCCAAGCCGGCGCGGGTCTGTCCGCTGGTTTGCGAGCACGGCTTCAAGGCCGACGGCGACAAATGCACGAAGATCGTCTGCCGCGAGGGCTATGCGGTCAACGACGACAATGAGTGCGAGAAGCAGCGCGCCGCAAAGCCGGCCAAGCCGGCGACGGCGAAGCGCGACGTCGGTGACGAGCGTCCCGCACGGCAGCGTCGTCAGGCCGGCGGTGCTGCCGCTGGCACGGCGGGCGGCTATGGTGCCGCGGCCGGCATGACTGCGGCGGCTGGTGCCGGCCGTCCGTCCGGCGGCGGGCAGATATTCTGCAACAGCCTCGGTTGCCGTCCCGTCAACCGCGGCTGCCATCTCGAATATCGCGGCGGCGGCGGCCCCCACGTCGACGCCAATGTCGAGGTGTGTCGCTGAGGGGCATGCGTGGTCGAGAGCGTCGTCCGGCAGGGCTCGGACGACGTCAGGCCGAGATCGCGCTCGCTGCGATGTTCACCGTCAGGGCCAGCAAGGCCGTGTTATAGATGAACGACACGATCCCGTGCGCGGTGGCCGTGCGGCGGATCGTCTTGTCGGTGATGCCGACGTCGGAGACCTGCGCGGTCATGCCGATCACGAACGAGAAATAGACGAAGTCCCAATAATCGGCGTGGTCTTCCTTGTCGCCGCTTGGGAATTGCAGGCCGCCCGGCGTGGTGCTGCGGTAATAATCATGCGCGTAATGCAGCGCGAAGGTCGTGTGCACGGCGGCCCACGACAAAGCGATGGTGGTGATGGCGATACTCAACTCCAGCACGCCGCGATGGGGCGTACCGAGTTCGGAGACGATTGCCGCGATGCTGGCGAAGGCGCCGATCGCCGTCACCAGCAGGATCACGAAGCGGCCGTCGTCCTGCATCGCGGCGGCGCGGCGGATGTGGTGGTGGTCGTTGCACAGCATCATCGCATAGACCAGCACGAGATAGACCGCGATCAGCGCGTCCCAGCCGAACAGGAGCCGCGTCACCAGCCGGTACGAGCCCGGCAGCAGCAGGCCGACCAGGATGCCGGCCCCGACCGCGATGAAGGTCCGCGGCCGCGCATAGATCAGCCGCACCGGCCGCGACATCTTGCGGAAGCGGGCGAGGGCGGGATCTTCCTTGTTTGTAGCCATGACGGGACGGCTCTCTCACTCAACTCTCGTTGTGGCCGCATCGTAGGTGCGCTCCCGCCCCCGCTCGCGGGGGAGGGGTGCGGAGAGGGTGTCTCCACAATCGAGGACCCCCAAAAGAAGAGTGCCCTCACCCGCCACGCTCTGCGAGCGTGTCGACCTTTCCCGCAAAGCGGGAGAGGTGAAGGAGCCCGGAGCTATTAGTTCTTCCGCTCGGCGACGAAGCGTGCCGCCGCCTGCAGCACGGCGGCGCGGTCGCCGAAGATCGAGACGGCACTGTCGGCCCGCGCGAGCAGGTCGCGCACGCGCTGCTTGGCGCCTTCGATGCCGAGCTGGGTGACGAACGTGGTCTTGCCGAGCGCGGCATCGGCGCCGGCCGGCTTGCCGAGCGCTGCCGCATCGCCCTCGATGTCGAGAAGATCGTCCGCGATCTGGAAGGCTTCGCCGAGCGCGCGGCCGTAATCGTCGAGCGCCTGATATTCCTTCTGCGAGGCCTGGCCGAGGATCGCGCCCGCGATGCAGCCGTAGCGCAGCAGGGCGCCGGTCTTCATTTGCTGGATACGGGCGACATCGATCGGCTCGTTGCCGCCGAAGCGGCCCTCGCCGGCGAGATCGAGGATCTGGCCGCCGACCATGCCGCCGATGCCGGCGCAGCGCGCCAGCGCGCGCGTCAGCAGAAGGCGCACGTTGGCGTCGCGATGGATCTCGTCGCGGGTGACGATGTCGAAGGCGAGCGTCAGGAGACCATCGCCGGCGAGGATCGCGGTGGCGTCATCGGTCTTCTTGTGCAGCGTGGGGCGGCCGCGGCGCAGGTCCGAATTGTCCATGGCCGGCAGGTCGTCATGGATCAGCGAATAGCAGTGGATGCATTCGAGCGCCGCGCCCACGAGCAGCGCCGCTTCGCGCGGAACGCCGAATATTGCTGCGCTCTCGACCACCAGGAACGGCCGCAAACGCTTGCCGCCGTTCAGGCTCGAATAGCGCATTGCGTCCATCAGTCGCTTGGGCCGGGCGATCTCATCGTGCAGGATATCGTCCGACAGCAGGCGCCCGAGCAGGGCCTCGGTATCATCAGCGGTCTTGTCCAGACGTTTGGCGAAATCGGACGGGGACGTGCCGGTCATCAAGGAGGGCTCCAGAACTAAAATTCGGCGGGACAATCCTTTATGCGCCCGCCTCAGTCAATCGTTTGGAAGGCCTAAAAAGTGCTGGAAAAGGCCCGAATTATCACAGACTTAATGCTCCAGCCCGTGGCCGTGGTTCAGCTTGCGCCGGAAAGGTCGATTTGCGCGTCGTCAAAATCCTTCTTCTGGTGTTCGCGGTTGCGCTGCTCGCGCCCTATGTGATCGCGCCATTCTACCGCACCGGCCATCCCGTCTCGACGCTGATGGCCTGGCGCTCGCTTCGCGGCGCGCCGATGCAGCGGGAGTGGATCGATCTGGCCGCGATGTCGCCCTATCTGCCGCGCGCAGTGGTGGCAGCCGAGGACGCGCATTTCTGCAAGCATCACGGGATCGATTGGGGCGCGTTGCGCGAGGCGATCGATGATGCGCAGGAGGACGGTACGCCGTTCCGGGGCGCCTCCACCATCACCCAGCAGGTCGCAAAAAACCTGTTCCTCTGGCAGGGGCGGGATTTCGTCCGCAAGGCACTGGAATTCCCGCTGGCCCTTTGGATCGACCTCGTCCTGCCCAAGCCGCGGATCCTGGAAATTTACCTCAACATCGCCGAGCTCGGTCCGCAGGGCCAGTTTGGCGTCGAGGCTGGCAGCGCCCATGCCTTTGGCAAGTCGGCGGAGGACCTTTCACCCCGGGAGGCGGCGCTCCTGGCCTCGATCCTACCGAATCCAGTGAAACGCAGCGCCAAAACCCCGGGCCCTGGCGTCCGGCGGCTTGCGGCCACCTATATGGCGCGGGGGCAGGCGAGTTCGCTCGCGACCTGCTGGCGCGAAAATCGCTGATTTTGAGCCCGTTCCGGGCGTATTTTCCGGCCCAAGAGCCTAGCTTTACGGCCAGCCTTCCTCTATAAGCCCGGCCTTGATCGGCATTCAGCTCGCCTCGTATTGCGGGTGCTGAGCCGTCCCCTCCGGACGATGCCCTGATGACACCAATCCCTAGAGGATATTGAAATGGCCGTTCCGAGAAGAAAAACCTCGCCGTCGCGCCGTGGCATGCGCCGCTCGGCAGACGCCATCAAGAAGCCGACCTATGTGGAAGACAAGGACTCCGGCGAACTCCGTCGTCCGCACCACCTCGACCTCAAGACCGGTATGTACAAGGGCCGGCAGGTCCTGAAGAAGAAAGAGTCCTGAGGTCAGGATCCTTCTTCGGGCAGGATGATCTGGCTTGCCTGGTTTCGGCCCATCCACGAGATAGACGGTGACGGCGGCGGAGCGAATGCTTCGCCGCTGCATTATTCTGTCCGGATATCATGATCGAGAGGCATTTTGCCGATGGTCGGTTTCCCGCTGCTTCTGATTCCGCTCGCGGTCTACAACATCATCGCCTTCCTGATGCCGACCGTGTCCTTCACGGACGTGCTGTTCAGGGTGCCGATGGTCACGGGCGAGACCTGGCCGGTCACGCTTGCCGATCTCCTGCTCGCGCTCGGCGTGGTTCTGCTGCTGCTGGAAGTGGTCAAGGGTGCGCGGCCCGGATCGAAATTCCTGATGGACCATCTGCTGTCGCTGATCGTCTTCGGCGCGGCGGCAGCCGAATTCGTGATGTGGCCCAAATTCGGCAACTCCACCTTTTTCCTGCTGGTGCTGCTGGCGATGGCGGACTTCTTCGCTGGCATTGCCCAGCGCACGCGCCGCCGTGTCACCTATGTCGCCGAGACCACGGTGCCGGCGCCGCGCAAGGCCAAGCGCCAAGCCGACGCGCCGGCGGAGGATGTGGCGTCCGAGCGCAAGTTCGAGCCGGTGATTGCATCGCAGCCGGCACCGGTCGAGCCTCCTGCAGCCTCGGCGCAATCCGTCGCCGAATCCGTGCTGATGGACCATCCTGCGCCCAAGCCCGTGCAGGGCGCGTCTTCGCCGGAAATTGCCTCGCCGCAGCTTCAGCCGGGCAACGGCACGCCGCCGTCCTCCGACACGCCGCCGCGCTGACCAGCCTCAGGCCACCTGACGTGTCCGTGCGCTGACGCTTTGCAGCGGGCGTTTGCTGCCATAGGCCATCTGCGCGTCTTCAGAAGAGGCGCGGCGGAACCGGCTCGTTTGGGGCAGCTGCTCGGCATTGGCGATGAGCTGGGCGACGAAGCTCGGATCGGGACGTGGCAGCGGCGCCTTGCGGACCCAGCGCAAGGTCGGCATCAGCGGCACGAGGGCCGTGCCGGCTTGCCGCTCCGTCTCTTCCAATCCGTCTGCGTTCACCATCGCAACACCGCTCATCTGCTCGAACTGGCGCGTTTTGGGACATTGGCGCCGGGGCATGTGATGGTCTCGCAAGGCCTATGCCGGTCGAGCTTAATTGGTTCCTGGGTGCTTTGGGAACGTGGTTTCCAAATTGTTTATGAACTTTGCCTAGGGTCGGCAGCGAATCTGGCTTTATCCTGTGCCGACTCAGGACTTCCCGCTGTCCCGAAACGAGGCGATTTTGACCCCTGCATTGCCGCAAGCCTCCGACATTCTGGCCGCGCTCGGTCAGGCCGTGTTCGCCTGGGACATCGCCAGCGATGCCATGGTCTGGGGTGACCAGGTCGCCAGCGTTTTTCCCGGCATTCCTGCCGAGCGGCTGGCGACCGGCGCCGAATTCGCCAAGCTGATCGAGCCCGGGCCGGCGCTGCGGACCGCCGCGCTGGCGCAGACGTCCGCCGTGCATGGCGCGGACGGCACGCCCTACCGCATCGAGTACGGCGTCCGCATGAGCGCCGCCGATCCCGTGATCTGGATCGAGGAAACCGGCCGCTGGTTCGCCGGTCCCGACGGCCGCCCCACGCGCGCGATCGGCTCGGTCCGCATCAACAACGAGCGTCATGCCCGCGACGAGGAGCTGACGAAGCTGGCCCGGCTCGATCCGCTGACCGGCGAACTCAACCGCGCGCATATGATCGCGGCGCTGGCCGAGGCGATCGAGGAGACGACCCGCTTCCGCTCCACCGCCGCGTTCATGCTGGTCGGCATCGATCACCTCGCCCGCGTCAACGACGCTTTCGGTTTCGACGTTGCCGACGCCGTGATCCTCGACGTCGCCAGGCGCATCCGCTCGCGGCTGCGCGGCGGCGACGTGCTCGGCCGTTTCTCCGGCAACAAGTTCGGCCTGATCCTGAAGAACTGCACCGTCGACGACATGAACGTCGCCGCCGAACGCTTCCTCGCCGGCATCCGCGACGAGGTGGTGCCGACAAAATCCGGCCCGGTCTCGGTCACCGCCTCGATCGGCGCGGTCAGCCTGCCGCGCTATGCCCGCAACACCGACGAGGCCGTCAACCGCGCCCACGAGACGCTGGACGCCGCCAAGCGCCGCCGCGCCGGCTCGTTCGCCGCGTGGCGTCCGGACGCCGCGCGCGACGCGCAGCGCCGCGTCAATATCCGCGTGACCGACGAGATCGTCACCGCGCTGAACGAGCGCCGCATCAGGCTCGCCTATGAGCCGGTGGTGTCCGCCGCCTCGCGCGAGCGCGCGTTCCACGAATGCCTGGTGCGGATGGACCAGGGCGATGGCCATGTGCTGCTCGCGCCCGACATCGTGCCGGTCGCCGAACGGCTCGGCCTGATCCGCCTGGTCGATCATCGCGTGCTTGAGCTCGTGGTCGCCGAGCTCGCCGCCGCCCCCGATGTCAGCCTCAGCCTCAACATCTCGCCGGATACGACGATGGACCCGGACTGGTGGGCGGGGATCGAGTCGCTGATGCTGTCCCATCCCGGCGTCGCCGAGCGGCTGATCGTCGAGATCACCGAGACGGTCGCGATCCAGGACATCGACGACGTCCGCGGCTTCGTCACGCGGCTGAAGAATTTCGGCAGCCGCATCGCCATCGACGATTTCGGCGCCGGCTACACCTCGTTTCGAAACCTGCGCAAGCTCGGCGTCGATATCGTGAAGATCGACGGCGCCTTCGTGCAGAACATCACCCATTCCGCCGACGACCGCGCCTTCGTGCAGACCCTGATCGACCTCGCCCGCCGCCTCGACATCAAGACCGTGGCCGAATGGGTGCAGGACGAGGAAGCCGCAGGCATGCTGCGCGACTGGGGCTGCGACTACATCCAGGGCCGGCTGATCGGACTCGCCTCGGCCGAGCGGCCGTGGGGCGTTTCAACGGAGAGCGCGCTGCCTGCGGCGAGCTGAGATGTCGTAGGGTGGGCAAAGGCGCACTTGCGCCGTGCCCACGCTTTTTCGATACGGCAACAGACGCGTGGGCACGCTTCGCTTTGCCCACCCTACGAAATCACGCCCCCTCGTCCAGCGCCACCAGCTCGCGCTTCTTGCGCAACGACGGCAGGAGCGGCGCGACCAGCAGCACCATCGCGAACGCAAGGCAGACGCCCGAGATCGGCCGCTGCACGAAGGTCCACAGGTCGCCCTGCGACAGGATCAGCGACTTACGCAGATTGTTCTCCATCATCGGTCCGAGCACGAAGGCCAGCACCAGCGGTGCCGGCTCGTAGCCGAGCTTGCGCATGAAATAGCCGATGATCCCGAACGCGATCATCACATAGACGTCGAACACATTGTTGCTGGAGCAGTAGACGCCGAGGATTGTGAACAGGATGATCAGCGGAAACAGGATGTTGTAGGGCAGCTTGAGCAGCTGCACCCACATGCCGATCATCGGCAGGTTCAGGATCAGCAGCATGACGTTGCCGATATACATGCTGGCGACGATGCCCCAGAACAGGCCGGGGTTTTGCGTGATCAGCAGCGGTCCCGGCTGCAGGCCGTGAATGACGAAGGCGCCTAACAGCAGCGCCATCACCACGTTCGGCGGGATGCCGAGCGTCATCAGCGGAATGAAGGCTCCGCCCGCCGCGGCGTTGTTCGCCGCTTCCGGCCCCGCGACGCCTTCGATCGCTCCTTGGCCGAAACGCCCGGGCGTCTTCGACAGCCGCTTCTCCAGCGCGTAGGAGGCGAACGACGCCACCACGGCCCCGCCGCCGGGCAGGATGCCGAGGAAGAAGCCGAGCATGGTGCCGCGGCCGACCGGACCTGCGCTCGCCCTCCAGTCCTCCCCGGTGGGCAGCAGATGAGTGATCCTGGTGTTGATGACGTCGCGCTTGATCGCCTGCTCGGTGTTGAGCAGCACCTCCGCAACCCCGAACAGGCCCATCACGACGGGCACGAGCCCGATGCCGTCGATCAGCTCCATGCGGCCGAAGGTCAGGCGCGGCTGCGCCGTGATGCTGTCGAGCCCGATCAGACCGAGCACGACGCCAATGCACGCCATCAGCAGCGCCTTCGGCATCGAGCCCTGCGTCAGGAAGGTGAGCACCACGAGGCCGAGCACCATCAGGCTGAAATACTCTGCCGGGCCGAACGCGATGGCGATGCTGGCAAGCTTCGGCGCGACCAGCATCAAGGCGATCAGTGCAAACGTGCCGGCAATGAAGGAGCCGAAGGCTGCGATGCCGAGCGCGGGGCCAGCGCGGCCCTGCTTCGCCATCTGGTGGCCGTCGATGCAGGTGACGACGGAAGCGGCTTCGCCGGGGATGTTGACCAGGATCGAGGTGGTCGAGCCGCCATACATCGAGCCGTAATAGATGCCAGCCATCATGATGATGCCGGATTCCGGCGTGCCCGACAGCGTCACGGGCAGCAGCAGCGACATCGCCGAGATCGGCCCGATGCCCGGCAGCACGCCGACCAGCGTGCCGATGAAGACGCCGATGAAGCAGTAGAGCAGGTTGATCGGCAGCAGCGCGACGCCGAACCCGTGCGCGACATTGATGAGCGTATCCATGCGGTCAACCGATCCCAAACAGGCCCGAGGGCAGCTGGATCAGCAGCACCCGCTTCAGCACCCACCACATGCCCATGGGCGCCAGCACGGCGATCGGAATCGCAAGCGTCCAGCGCACGGGATCGATCAGCCGCAACAACAGCAGCATCAAGGGGATCGACGACAGCAGGAAGCCGAGCGGCTCCAGTGCGACCGAGAATGCCACCAGGCAGCCGATCAGCAGGAGCGGCTTGCTCCAGCGCACGTTCTCCCAGCGCGAGGCCAGCGTCGGGCCGCCCTCGGTGACCGCGGAGAGGATGATGGCGCCAGCGAACACGCACATCAGGATGCCGGTGTAGAACAGCACGTAGCCGGAGCCGGGATCGTTGATGGTGCCGAGCTTGAGCTTCGTGCCCGACCAGATCACGAAGCCGCCGAGCGCGAGCCCGATCAGCCCGCCCCAGAGCTCGGAATTGTTGAGGCGGAGCTTGACGTTGGTTGGATCGTGCATCGATTCTCTCTCGACCATTCCCCGGACGCTGCGCAGCACGGAGTGGTGCGCTGCAGATCCGGGGTCCAGCGGTTCGTGGCAAGGTGGGTCCCGGCTCTGCAGTGCATCGCTGAAGAAGCGCTGCACTGCGTCCGGGACACGAAGCAGTGTGGCCCTACTTCTTCGCAAGCCCGAGCTTGTCGATCACCTTGCGCTCGGACTCGGTGACCTCGACGACGAACTTCTTGTAATCCTCGGTGTTCTTGTAGTTCGGCACCATGTCGTACTTGGCGAGCGTCGCCACGACGGCGGGGTCCTCGACCGCCTTCTTGAAAGCATCGTGCAGCTTGGCGACGATCTTGGGATCCATTCCCTTCGGGCCGGCGATGCCGAACGGAGAGTCGTAGACCATGGGATAACCGAGCTCTTTCAGCGTCGGCACATCGGGGTAGTTCGGCGACCGCGCGCCCGTCCACACCATCAACAGGCGCAGCTTGCCGGCGTCGACCAGCGGCCGCCATCCCGTGGAATCCGCCTGGAGCATGGTGTGCTGTCCCAGCACCGCGGCGTTGGTCTCCGCACCGCCCTTGAACGGGACTTGCGTCAGCTTGATGCCGGACATTCCGGCGATCTGCTCCATGCCGATATGCAGCGAGGTGCCGGCGCCCGGCGTGGCATAGGTGACCTTGCCCGGATTCGCCTTCGCGAACTCCACCACGTCCTTCCAGCTCTTGAACTGCGACTCTGCGCTGGTGGTCACACCGAAGGTGTAGCCGGTGAGATGGACGATGTAGCTGAAGTCCTTGGCCGGATCCCACGACACCTCCTGCATCAAGGGCAGGCGGAAGACCGTGATCGGGATCTGCGAGATGGTGTAGCCGTCCGGCTTCGCCGCCGCTGCCATGGTCGCGGGACCGACCGTGCCGCCGCCGCCGGCCTTGTTGTCGATCACGATCGGCTGCCCCAGCACCTTCGAGGCGCTGTCGGCGATTGCGCGCATCGAGATATCGGTCGATCCGCCGGCCGGCCACGGCACGATCAGCGTGATCGGCTTGGTCGGATAATCTTGCGCGCCAGCGCTGGTTGCGGCCAACGCGCCCATGACGACATGCATAGCGGCAAATGCAGCCGCCCTCAGCCCATACCCCGACATCGGAACACCTCCCTCGCGGCGGCCCGTTCGGGCCGCAGTTTCTCATTGTTGCGACGGGATTGTCCTCGAATTCACGGGAGAAGAAAAGCGCATTGCGCGGTCGCGGTGCACAGTCGGGGAGCCAATCATGCCGGAAACGGGGCGTGCGACAATCCGTCGTTCTGGCGCTTGCCGAGACACGGAATTTGCGCCGTCGGCGGACGGCGCGCGGCTCAGGCGACCTTTCGGACCGTGTTCAGCGTCTCGATCGTGCGGCCGACCTCCGATGCGAGGCACGGCTTGCCGAAATAATAGCCCTGCACCGCGGTGCAGCCGCATTCGCGGACGAAATCGAGCTGCTCCTCGGTCTCCACACCCTCGGCCGTCGTCTCGACGCCGAGCACGGAGCCGAGGCTTGCGATGGTGCGGACGATGGCAACACTCTCCGGGCTCTCGCCGAGCGTGCCGACGAAGGAGCGGTCGATCTTGATGCGGTCGAACGGAAACTTGCGTAAGTAGCTCAGCGAGGAATAGCCGACGCCGAAATCGTCGAGGCTGACGCGCACTCCCAGCGCCCGAAGCTGGTGCAGGATCTCGATCGTCGCTTCGCTGTCGTCGAGCAGGGCCGTTTCGGTGACTTCGAGCTCGAGCCGCTGCGGCGGCAGGCCGGCTTCAGCGAGCGCGCTCGTGACCATTGCCACCAATCCGCGCGAGCGAAACTGCACCGGCGACAGGTTCACCGCGACGCTGACGTCGGGCCAGGACGCGGCAGTCGCACAGGCGCTGCGCAGCACCCATTCGCCGATCGGAACGATCAGCCCGTTCTCTTCCGCGATCGGAATGAATTCGGCCGGCGAGACCAGACCGCGCGAGGGATGTTTCCAGCGCAGCAGTGCCTCGAAACCGGTGAGCTCCGACGAATCGAGCCGCATCTGCGGCTGGAACACCAGGTGGAATTCGCGCGCCTCCAGCGCACCGCGCAAATCCTGCTCCAGCGCGTGACGGCTGCGTGCCTCCTCTTCCATCTCGGGCTCGAACAGCTGATAGGCGCCGCGCCCCTTGGCCTTGGCCTGGTAGAGTGCGAGGTCGGCGCACTTCATCAGCTCGTCCGCATCGAGCCCGTGGTCGGGCGCGATCGCGATGCCGACGGAGGCGCCGACATGGATCGACTGGTTCTCCAGCGGCGGCGGGCGGCCGATGACCTCGACCAGGCGTCTGGCGAGCTTCTCCGCCGATTGCGGCTGCGGTCCGCGCTGCAGGACGGCGAATTCGTCGCCGCCGAGACGTGCGACGGTGTCGTGCTCGCCGACATTCTCCTTGAGGCGCGCCGCGACCCAGCGCAGCAGGCGGTCGCCCGCGGCGTGGCCGAGGCGGTCGTTGACGGTCTTGAAATTGTCGAGGTCGAAGCACAGCACCGCCATCGCGCCGCCGGCGATCGCGACCTGGTTCAGCCCCTCGCTCATCTTCTCGCGGAACAGCAGGCGATTGGGCAGGTCGGTGAGCGAATCGTGCCGCGCCATGTGCGCCACGCGGGCCTGGGCCTTGTGACGCTCGGTGACGTCCTCGTAGGTGACGACCCAGCCGCCTTGCTCCATGCGCTTGTGGTTGAGCTTGATGATGCGGCCGTCGTTCAAATGCCGGTGCAGCGTGTGCTCGCCTTCGCGCAGCCGTTCGACGTAATCGGCATAAAGCCTGGCTCCCGTCATGTCAGGATGGAGGCCCAGCTCGCAGCTGTGCTCCATGATCTCGCGCATCGAGACGCCCGGCTTCACGACGTCAGGCGACAGGCCGAACATCTCGATATAGCGGCGATTGCAGACGATCACGCGCAGGTTCGCATCGAGCATGCACAGGCCCTGGCTCATGTTGTTGAGCGCCGCGTCGAAGCGGCGGTACTGCTCGCTCAGCTCCCCGATCGCATGTTCCCGCTCGGTGATATCCTCATAGGTGGCGACGAAGCCGCCGTCGGTCAGGGCGCAATAGCGTACCGAGACCACGGTGTCGTTCGACATGCGCCGACGCATCGGCGAGGAATCGCGGCTCGCGATCCGCGTGCGGGCGTCTTCCAGGATCTGCTGGGGGCTGTACTCGGACGAGAACGCGCCGTTCGCCATCGAACGCTCGATCAGCTCGGCCAGATGCGTGCCGGGCCTGGTTTCCTCCGGCGATAATCGGTAGAGCTTGCGGTAGGTGGTGTTGCAGATCCGAAGCCGCATGTCGCTGTCGTAGAAAGCAAGCCCGTGCGCCATGTTCTCCAGCGCCGCATCGAGCATGACGTTCTGTTGCCGCAGCGTTTCCTCGTATTGCAGCCGCTCCGTGACGTCCTCGTGCACGGTCACCCAGCCGCCGTCGGGCAGGAAGCGGGAGATCGTCTGCACCATGCGGCCGTCGTAACGCATCACGAGCAGCGATTTCGTCCGTCTGAGACGCACGTCCTCCAATCTGGAATCGTGGAATTCGTCGGCCGGCATGCCCGACAAATTGCCCCGCGCCACCCAATGGTCGAGCACCGTACGATGGGAGACCCCCGGCTTCACGACCCCGGGATCGAGGTTGTAGAGGTTCAGGAAACGCTCGTTGCAGACGACGACGCGGCTGTCGGCGTCGTACATGATGAGGCCGTGCGACATGTTGGCGAGCGCGTGCTGGCTGCGCTCGGTCTGCACGCGCAATTCCGCTTCGAGCCGGGCTAGGCGGGTGACATCGTCGCAGATCGTCATCCAGCCGCCGCCGGGAAGCGGCTTCAACTCGAGCGACATGACGAAGCCGGTCGCGAGCCGCTGCTCGGTCCGGAACGGCTTTCCCGCTGCGATCCGTGCGATCCGCGCCGAGTAGAGCGCGTCGAGCTCGCTTGGCGGGAAGTTGCCGCGCCCGGCGCTGTGTGCGAGCACCTCGCGGTAGCTCGTGCCTACCCGCACGACGTCGGCCGACATATCGAACAGGGAAAGGTAACGCTGGTTGACCAGCACGACGCGGTTTTCCGCGTCGTAAACGCAGACGCCCTGCTCCATGTGGTCGAGCGCAAGCTGGCTCAGCGCGACCAGGGCCTCCGGGCCCAGCTCGCGGCGTGCATCAAGCTCGTTGTCGCAGGTCGACGTCATGGGATCGGCGGGATCTCGGCGAGCAATTAACGCAACCTAATTCAACCACTGAGCGTAGCGAAGAGGCCGGAAAATTCCCTTAAGCGCAGTAGTTTACGGAGGGTGACCGGCGATGGAGAGAGTGTCGTAAATGAAGAGGCGCAAGCGAGACTTGGCCGAGAGATACACAACACATCAGTGTCGTCCCTGCCTAGTGCGCAATTGCGCACGGGGCGCAGGGACTCATAGCCACAGGAAGATGTTTGGCGAAAAACTGGAAGTGAAGGGGGCCCGGGTACGACTGCCGGGACTTAGAGATGGATCACGCGGTAATGGGTCCCTGCGTTCGCAGGGACAACGGTGTGTTCTCGGCCGAGCACTGCCCTAAGGCCCGTACAACACGAGCTCCGTGTCCGTGAGATCGCCGAGCTGCGGCCGGTGCGGGCCCTTGAAGTACTTGCGACCGCGCCGTTCGGTATAAATACCGACAAGACCGGGAATCGGCCCGTTGGCATCGACCGCCACCGCGATCTTGCCGAGCCGAAGCAGCAGCCGGCCGATACGGCCGGCACAGGCGGCGTATTCCGCGGCGTTACGGCAATAGATCAGCTTCATCGCAGGGGGCGCGATGAAGCCGCGGCGGATGCGGACGGGTTGCAGAATGAAAGGAAACGTTCCCTGTGGCGTTCGGCAGACCAGGCTGAGGCAATTGTACCGCGCATGCTGGATCAGCAGCTCGGCTTCGGATTCGGAAAGCCCCTCGATCGTCTTGGCGTGAGGCGAGATGACCTCGATCTCGCTCGCGCGAGGGACACGCGCCAGTGCCGGCACCGAGAAGAATATTCCGCGGCAATAGGCGCGAAAGCCCTGGGTCTCGATGATCGGCCAGGTCCACGGCGCCGGGCTGATGTTGAAGTAAGTCACGTCCTTGTGCCGCTGGGCGATCTTGGTCAGCAGCGGAGCGTAATTGCGATAGGCCGGATCGACATACCAGCTGGACAGGTTGCACTGAATGGCAGTCTCTTCGCCATTCCTGCGTGCCGTATAGATCAGCAGCAGCACGCCGACCGGCGTGCCGTCATTGTCGAGCATGTAGCCGAAGCGCGGATAGCCCTCCGGTACGGGCCGGAAGGCCTGTCGGCGCAGGCCCTGGATCCAGTAGTTGCGCGAGCGGCCCACGAAGCCGCGCGTCAGCAAGTCAGCGATCGCGTCTGCGTCGGACTCGGTGATCTCGCGGCATCGGACCTTGGTGTGGATCACGCTCGTCTTACCCGTGGAAATGACAGGCCTCGTTCGGTTAGCGCCAGCCCTCGACATGGGCCGCGACATGGGCATCGGCCGGTGCCAGCGGCTGCAGGCCCAGCACGTCCCGAACCTTGGCGGGCCAGGCCGCAAGGTCGGTGCCGTGAGTGTGGAACATGGCGACCGCAAGCCGGTCCATGCCGAAGGCAACGCAGCCGGTGTGGGCCGGCTCGCCGTTGGCATCCTGGATTCCCCAGGTCGTGCCGAAATGCTCGCGGTGATAATTGAAGCTCATGCAGGCCGTCGGCTGCTCTTCCGAGCGCAGCGGAATGAGAAGCTCGAACTTGAGCTGCTGCTGCTTCTGGCTCACCGCCTTCATCTGGCCGACGCGGCCGAAGAAGGGGTCGCTGGCATAGTCGACGCGGAAGGTGAGGCCGAGGTCGGTCGCGATGTTCTGCGCGCGCACCATCCAGCGCTCACGGAAGTCGGCGACGTCGTCGGGGCTGCCGATGCAGACATATTCGCGCATCCGGAACGATTGCAGCCGGTCGAGATGCTTCGATGGCTCGCGGCGGAAGCAATCCGCGGCGACGTCGAAGCGCAGGCCGCCCTTCGGCAGGGGCCCGCGGCTCGCCGCGATCGGATAGACCGGATAGCAGGCTGCTGGCGACAGCACGAGGTCGGCGGGCGACAGCGAGGTGGTCCAGTCGCCGCCGGCATCGAAGCGGCTCACCGCGGCGTTGATCTCGCGCTCGGTCCCGTGCAGGCCGCAGACGCAGCCGAGCAGGTTCGGAAAGCTCTTGAGATAGCCGGATTTCTCCAGCTGAGCCCGGCTCATCACCGGCGGGAAGCGCATCACTTCGGTGCCGGATTCGCGATGGCCCGTGATCAGCGCGGCAAGCTTCTCGACGACGCCTTCATAGAGCGCGGTGCGGGCGTAGACTCCGTCGGCACCCATGCGATGGAACAGTTTGTCGGCGAGATGATCGAGCGGATCGATCGCCTGCGGCGCGGTCGTCGGCGAATCGGGGAGGATGGCAATGTTCATGGTCCGGTATCCTGCTATCTCAAAATTGTTCTTGTTGGTTCGGTCGCCGAGGACTTAGTCACGAAGGCTTGTCGGCACGCCGCTCATCAGCGTCGATGTCGCGGCATTGGCGAGAATGCGGTCGTTGTTGATCATGATCGGAGCCGACAGCACGTCGCGCAGGTGCCGGCCCATGGTGAATTCGCCGTCGTTGCGGTAGCCGGAGAGGCCCGCCGTGCGCATCGCATGCATCACGGTCTCGACCGCCAGCTCGGAGGCCTGCACCTTCAGAAGCGTGATCGAGGACTGGAAGTCGAGCGAGCCGAGGGCGCGCTCGTCGTGCTCGGCGCGGGCAAAGGCGTCGATATTGGCCGACAGCAGCGCGCGCAGTCTTGCCAGCGACATCTTGGCGGCGGTGAAATGTGCCGCGGCGGGCGGCATCTGGCCGCCGGAGCTGCGGGCTGCCTTGCGGATGAAGGCCTGTGCGCGGGTGACGGCTGCGGCGGCGATCCCGGCCCAGGCCGACGACCAGCACAGATGTGCGAACGGCGTCATGGTCTGGGCGTGGATCTTGTCATAGGATTCCGGGAAGACGCGGTCGGCGGGGCAGTCGACCTTCAGCTCGAACCCGGTCGAGCAGGTGCCGCGCATGCCCAGCGTTTCCCAGCCAAGGGTCCGCTTCAGCGAATAATCGTCCTTAGCGAGTGCCAGCAGCACCTGGTCGGAGGCCGCGGCATCGGTGGCGCGACGGGCGATGGTGACGAGGCCGTCGGCCTCGGCGCCGTAGGAAATCACGGTGGCGTCGCGCACCAGCGAGATGGTGTCGCCGGCGTGGTCGACGGCGGCGGCGCTGGCGCGGATGTTGCCGCCGTTCTGGCCCTCGGTGGTCGAGGAGGCGAGCAGCCACTGGTCGCGGGCGACCCGGCGCATCATGGTCTCCATCCAGGGAATGCCGTGGCCGTGCCTGATCACGCAGGCGACCTTGGTCTGGTGCATCGCGTAGATCATCGCGGTCGAGGCGCAGGCGCGGCCGAGCGTGTAGCAGATGTCGGTGACGTCGTAGATGGAAGCGCCGAAGCCGCCGAATTCGACCGGGATCATGACGCCGAGCAGCTTCTGCTCGCGGGCGGCCTCGAAAGCCTTGTGCGGGAAACGGGCGTCGCGATCGACCTCGTCGGCGTCGGCCGCCGCAGCAGCGGCGGTTCGGGCGGTGCGCTCGATCAGGGAGGGACCCTGCTCGAGGAAGCTCGTCTGTGCTTCGTCGACAGTGAGGATTGCTTCACGCACGTTCATACTCGTCCGCCTCCGGTTGCCGTTCGAGATCGCCGGCGTCATTGCGACGCCGCTGAAAGCGATCCTCCGGTCATCTTTGCTTGTGAGACGAGGCTACGGATTTAATTCAAATTCGTCGATCAAATACAGGGTAAACAAAGCCAAATTCCGAACGAACAGTTAAGGTCGGGTTGTTTGTGCCTCCCGCTTTTCGAGCATCGCGTTAGGAATCTGGAAGAAGCTCGAATTCCAGACAATCTGAGTCATCGTTTACTAACAAACGCGAAGTATTGGTGCCTCCCATTGCAGGACCGGCGGGCCGCGCCCATCGTAGCCGGAGCTGGTCCACCTCCGACGACAGACGGGAATTTGCCGATGCAGGCCTTTGATACCGAATTGCGCAACCGCATCATCAAGCTGGTGAAGGGCATCCTCGAGCAGAATTCGCTCAGCGCCGACCTCACGCCATCCGCCAAGCTGGTCGACGCCGGCCTGACCTCGATGGATATGGTCAATCTGATGCTCGGGGTCGAAGCCGAGTTCGACTTCACGATCCCGCAGTCGGAGATCACGCCGGAGAATTTCCAGTCCGTCGAGACCCTGGAGCGGATGGTGGCGGCGCAGCTGCAGCTGGCGAACGCGGCTTAAGTCAGGGCGCTGCTCTCTTCCAGGTGTGTCGTCCCTGCCTAGTGCGCAATCGCCCTCCTCACGGCACCGGCATCACTGCACCATCCCCGTTCCAAAGCCGCCGCAAAACTGGCATAGCTTAACCATGTCGCACGTGGCGAACAGGGTGGAGCAGGCATGGCGCAGGCGGTATTGGGCATCATCGGCGGTTCAGGCATCTATGATCTGCCGGGCCTCGAGGATGCGCGCGAAGAGGTGATCGGAAGTCCCTGGGGCGAGCCGTCGGCTCCCTTGCGGCGCGGCGCTATCGCCGGCCTGCCGATCGTGTTCCTGCCGCGGCACGACAAGGGCCATCGGCTGTCGCCCTCCGATATCAACTATCGCGCCAATATCGACGTGCTCAAGCGCGCCGGGGTCACCGACCTGATCTCGCTGTCGGCCTGCGGTTCGTTCAAGGAGGAACTTCCGCCCGGCACCTTCGTCCTCGTCGACCAGTTCGTGGACCGTACCCACAAGCGCGAGAGCTCGTTCTTCGGGCGGGGCTGCGTCGCGCATGTGTCGATGGCGCATCCGGTCTCGCCGCGGTTGCGCATCCACCTTGCGGCAGCGGCCGAAGCCGAGAATATCGCGATTGCGCGCGGGGGAACCTATGTCTGCATGGAAGGTCCGCAATTCTCCACCTATGCCGAGAGCATGACCTACAAGACGCTGGGCTATTCCGTGATCGGCATGACCAACATGCCCGAGGCAAAGCTCGCACGCGAGGCGGAGATCTGCTACGCCACGGTCGCGATGGTGACGGATTTCGATTGCTGGCATCCCGACCACGATGCCGTCACTGTGCAGGACATCATCCGCGTGCTGAGCTCCAACGCCGACAAGGCGAAGGCGCTGGTGGCGCGGCTGGCAAGGGATTTCCCGCGCGAGCACGAGCCGTGCCCGATCGGCTCGGACCGCGCGCTCGACACCGCGCTGATCACGGCGCCCGAGGCGCGCGATCCGGAGCTGCTCAAGAAGCTCGACGCGGTGGCGGGACGCGTGCTGCGGGCGTGATACGAAAGGCAGAATGCCATGAAGGTCGACGGCAAGCACTTCCGCAGCATCTGGCGTGAGCGTGACGGCTGGTCGGTCGGCGCGATCGATCAGCGCCGGCTGCCGCATGAGTTCGTCGTCGCGAAGCTGATCTCGTGCGAAGACGCGGCCGTCGCGATCCGCGACATGCTGGTGCGCGGCGCGCCGTTGATCGGCGCGACGGCGGCTTATGGCATGGCGCTCGCTATGCGCGAGGATGCCTCCGACGCCGGGCTGAAACGGGCCTATGACACGCTTGTCGTGGCGCGGCCGACGGCGATCAATCTGAAATGGGCGCTGGACGAGATGCGTGCGACGCTGGCGCCGATCGATCCCGATGAACGGGCGGAGGCCGCTTATGCGCGCGCCGATGAGATCGTCGAGCAGGATGTCGAGATCAATCGCGGCATCGCCGGCAACGGTCTGAAGCTGATCGAGGCGATCGCATCGAAGAAGCCGGGCGAGGCGGTCAACGTGCTGACCCATTGCAACGCCGGCTGGCTTGCCACCGTCGACTGGGGCACCGCGACGGCGCCGATCTATCTTGCGCATGAGCGCGGCATCAAGATCCATGTCTGGGTCGACGAGACGCGTCCGCGCAACCAGGGCGCCTCGCTCACCGCATGGGAACTCGGCCATCACGGCGTGCCGCATACCGTGATCCCCGACAATACCGGCGGCCATCTAATGCAGCACGGCATGGTCGATCTCGCCATCGTCGGCACCGACCGCGTCGCCGCCAATGGCGACGTCTGCAACAAGATCGGCACCTATCTGAAGGCGCTCGCCGCCCACGACAACAACGTGCCGTTCTACGTCGCGCTGCCGTCGCCCACGATCGATTTCGCCGTCCATGACGGCATCCGCGATATCCCGATCGAGCAGCGCAGCGGCGTCGAGGTCACCGACATGACCGGCCGCACCGCCGATGGAAGGCTGGAGACGGTGCGGATCGTGCCGGAGGGCTCGCCGGTCGCGAACTACGCCTTCGACGTGACCCCGGCGCGCCTTGTGACAGGTCTCATCACCGAGCGCGGCGTGCTGAAGCCGGATCGAGCCTCGCTCGCTGCGGCATTCCCGGAGCGGATCGCTGCCGCGGCGGAATAGCTCTCGTAGGGTGGGCAAAGGCGCGGAAGCGCCGTGCCCACGATTTGCCAGTGGTGGGCACGCTGCGCTTTGCCCACCCTACGGCAGCGTCACTGGCGCGCTGTCTACCCCAGCGTCAGCCCCGTCGCCTTCTCCAGCTCGGCAATCGCCTGTGCGCCGCTCGTCACCTTGATCGTGGTCATGCCCATCTCGCGCGCGGGCTTGAGGTTGACGCCGAGATCGTCGAGATAGACGCAGTTCTTTGGATCGACCTTCAATGTGTCTACCATCTGCGCGTAGATGCGCGGGTCGGGCTTGCGCAGGCCGATCTTGGCGGATTCGATCACATGGTCGAACAGCACCATCACCTCGGCAATGTAGAGCGAGCGCCCGGTCAGGCTGCCGATCGCATTGGCCGGAAGGTTGTTGGTAATGCAGCCGGTCTTGAATTGCGCCTTGATGCGCTTCAGGGCCTCGACCATCTCCGGGCGCAGCTCGCCCTGCAGCAGCGGCAGCACCTCGCGGCCGCGCACCTCGGCGCCAAGCGCGCGAGATTCCTCGGCGAACAATCGATCGAACGTCTCGATGTCGACCTCGGCCCGCTCGAACCTGGCCCAGGCGTTTTCCAGGTGGTTGGCGGCGTTGGTGCGCCGGATGATGTCGACGGGCAGGCCGCGCGCCGTCTCGAACCGCGCGAACGCCTCGAAGGGCGAGCTCGTCAGCACGCCGCCAAAATCAAAGATCACCGCCTCGATCGCCAATGTCCTGCCCTCGTCAATTCCTTTCCAAGACGGCTAGCATGCGCTATCGGCAAGGGCCAGTCCGAAGCCATCTGCCGCCGTCAACGACGCCGAAGCGTGTTCCCATGAAGAAGCTTGCAACTCTCGTCATCGCTGCGCTGCTGACCGTCGGGTCAGCTCATGCCATCGTCGGCGGCGGCACGCCGCAGGCCGATGGTGTCGCGCGCGCCATCGTCACCATCGTCGGCTCGCGCGGCAATTTCTGCACCGGCAGCCTGATTGCACCGCGCGTGGTCTTGACGGTCGCGCACTGCGTGCAGCCTGGCGCGGACTACAAGGTGGTCGATCGCGGCGCCGACGGTACGCCGCAATTGCTGAACGTGCGCACGGTCGCGATCCATCCGAACTTCAGCATGCAGGCGATGCAATCGCACCGCGCCACCGCCGACGTGGCGTTGCTGCAACTGGAAATTCCACTCAAGGGAAAATCCACAGTGACGGTCGGCACGCCGACGATCCCAATCCGGGTCGGCAGCCGATTCGTCATCGCCGGCATTGGCGTCACGGTCCACGGTGACGGCAAGAGTGGCGGCATCACGCGTGTGGCCGGGCTCGTTGCCACGGGCCAGCCCGGCACGCTCCAGATTAGGCTGGTCGATCCCGTAACCAACGGTGTTCGCGAGGGAATCGGCGCTTGCACCGGCGATTCCGGCGGTCCTGTGTTCGAGGACAAGCCGAATGGCGCCTTCCTCGTCGGGCTCGTCAGCTGGTCCACGGGGCCGAACGGTGCGGCCGGTTGCGGCGGAATGACCGGCGTCACGCCGCTCACGCTGTACCGCGACTGGATCTTGCAGACCGCGCGGGGCTGGGGCGCGGCGCTGTGATTTGACCGCGACTTGATCTATGTCATTTTGAAGCGGAAGCGCGCCGGGTGATCATGCCGGTCGCGGAGGAAACGCGTTGCCCGTCAAGGGCGGCCACAAAAACAAGCAAGGCATAGAAGCACCAATGAATGTCGCTGTTCGCAGTCACGCCACAACCAAGCAAGCTTCGGAACATTTCGACGTGCTGATCGTCGGTGCCGGCATCTCCGGCATCGGCAGCGCCTATCACATCCAGAAGCAGCTTCCGGGCACGAGCTACGTCATCCTGGAGACGCAGGAGACGTTCGGCGGCACATGGAGCACACATCGCTACCCCGGCATTCGCTCCGACAGCGATCTCCATACCTTCGGCTACAGCTTCAAGCCGTGGGTCGGCCCGCCGATTGCGACGGCCGATGAGATACTTTCCTATATGAAAGAGGTGATCGACGAGAACGATATCGCCAAGCACATCCGCTACAAGCACAAGATCAATTCCGCGAGCTGGTCGAGCGAGCAGAATCTCTGGACCATCGAGGCGGTGACGACCGACACCGGCGAAGCAAGGACGTTCACCGCGAACTTTCTCTGGATGTGCCAGGGCTATTACCGCCATTCGGAAGGCTATACACCGGAATGGAAGGGCATGGACCGCTTCAAGGGTCGCATCGTCCATCCCCAGACCTGGCCTGACGACATCGACCTCACGAACAAGAGGGTCGTCGTGATCGGCTCGGGCGCCACTGCGGCGACGCTGGTGCCGAACATCGCGGACAAATGCGCGCATGTCACCATGCTGCAGCGCTCGCCGACCTATTTCCGGCTCGGCCGCAACGCCATCGAGATCGCCGAAGAGCTGCGCCGGCTTCAGGTCGACGAGGCGTGGATCCACGAGATCGTGCGGCGCAAGATCCTGTTCGAGCAGGATGCCTTCACCAAGCTCTGCGTATCCAAGCCCGAGCAGGTGAAGAAGGAGCTGATCGGCCAGATCAGCGCTGTGCTCGGCCCCGATTACGATGTCGAGACGCACTTCACGCCGACCTACCGGCCCTGGCGCCAGCGCATCGCCTTCGTCCCGGATGCCGACCTGTTCAAGGGCATCGCCAGCGGCAAGGCCTCCGTCGTCACCGACGAGATCGAGTGCTTCGTCGAGAACGGCATCCAGCTGAAATCGGGCAAGCTGCTCGAAGCCGACGTCATCGTCACCGCGACGGGCTTCAATCTCGCGGCGCTCGGCGACATCGCCTTCGAGATCGACGGCAAGCCGCTCGCCTTCGGCGACACCGTCACCTATCGCGGCATGATGTTCACGGGCGTGCCCAACATGGTCTGGGTGTTCGGCTATTTCCGCGCCAGCTGGACGCTGCGCGTCGACCTCGTCGCCGATTTCGTCTGCCGGCTGCTCGGTCACATGAAGGCCAAGGGCGCCAGGAAGGTCGAGGTGAAACTGCGCCCCGAAGACCACAACATGCCGATCCTGCCCTGGATTGATCCGGAAAACTTCAATCCCGGCTACATGATGCGCAACATGGACCTGTTGCCCAAGCGCGGCGACAAGCCGGAATGGCAGCACAGCCAGGATTACTGGACCGAAAAGGACGAGATTCCGAAGACGGATCTGGACGACAACGCGTTTGTGTACAGTTGAAGATGCCGATGTAAGGGGCGGCTATCGATCGCCACACACTCCGCTGTCGTCCCGGGGTGCGAAGCGAGCCCGGGACCCATAACCACAGGGAGTGGTTACTGGGCACGCTGATCACTCCGAGTCTTCGCAAAACACCTCCCGGGGGTTATGGCTCCCGGATCGGCGCTCCGCTTCGCTGCGCTTGTCCGGGACGACACCGTGGATCGGGTGCGCAGCATCTCAACTCATTCACGCCACGCCTAAGAATTCCGCCGCGTCGCATTCGCCGCAATCGCCGCCGCCGCCGTCCGGTTCTCCACGCCGAGCTTGGCGTAGATCTGCTCCAGATGCTTGTCGACGGTGCGCGGGCTGAGGCCCAGGATCTGCGCGATGTCGCGGTTGGTCTTGCCCTTGCTGAGCCAGGCGAGCACCTCGCCCTCGCGGGTGGTGAGGCCGAGCTCGCTGGTGAACTCGGGAGGCAGCGCGGTGCCGGACTCCCGGGAGAGCCGCAGCAGAAACTCGTTCGGCGCCGTTTCGCCCATGTAATAGAGCCGGAGTTGCGGATTGTCGGGTAACGAGGTCGCCTGCGACTTCGAGCTGCCCTTGGCCTTGGCCTGCTCGAGCCATTGCAGCAGTGATGGCGGCAGCACGAAGTCGTCGGCCTGTGTGCCCTGATGGTCGGACATCAATTTCTGCGCCTGCGGCGTCGCCCACAGCACGTTGCCCTGGCGGTTGACCGCGAACAGGAAGCGGCCGGAGACGTCGAGCGCGGCGCGCGCGCTCTGCGTCAGCCGGGCATTGCCGAGATGAACGCGGATCCGCGCCAGCATCTCCTCGATCACGATCGGCTTGGTCACGTAGTCGACGCCGCCGGCCTCGAGCCCGCGCACGATGTGCTCGGTTTCAGCGAGGCCCGTCATGAAGATGACAGGGACATTGGCAAGGTCGGCGTCGCGCTTGAGCCGGCGGCAGGTCTCGAAGCCGTCGATTCCGGGCATCACGGCATCGAGCAGCACGATGTCGGGCGTGATCTGGTCGACGATGCGCATCGCGGCTGCGCCGTCGAGCGCCACCATCACCGTCATGCCGGCACCGTCGAGCGCGTCGGTCAGCAGCCGCAGCGTCTCCGGAGAGTCATCGACAACGAGCGCGACGTCGCGCTTCTTCGGTTCAATGCTCATGCGCATGCAATGTCTTCAATGTGTCCATGTACTGATCGAGATCGAAGCGGTCGACCAGCGAGCGCATCTGCGCGACGAAGTCGGCATGCTCCGGATGCTCGCTGCCGATCTCGTCCAGCTTCAATTGGATGCCCTTGACGTAGCCGATCTGGCCGAGCCCGATCAGCGCCTCGATGTGCCGCGCCGGCGGCCTTGAACCAGTCTCGGGACGCCAGAACGGCACTGCGATCTCGTTCGAACCGTACTGCCACTCGATCTTGAGGAGTTGGCGGATCGTCTCCAAGAGCCGAGGGATGTCGATCGGCTTCATCAGATAGCCGTCGTGGAAGGGCTGTGCCAGCGGCGCGCCGTGGGCCTCTAGTGCGCTTGCCGACACCATCAGTATCCGCGCCTGGTGATGGCCGCTCGCGCGCAAGGCCTCCGCTACGGCCCAGCCGTCCATGGCCGGCATCGAAATGTCGAGCAGGAACAGATCGGGCCGGCAATGCTGCGCCAGTGCGAGGCAGCCGGGCCCATCGGGGGCGCTGAGCAGGATGAAACCGAGCGGCGTCAGCACCTCGCGCAGCAGGTCGCGATGCACGGGATCGTCGTCGGTGACGAGGATGGTCTTGCGCGCGCCGTGATAGCCGGAGACCGGCGCCTCCACCGGCGCGATGCGCTGCGGATTGGTGACCTCCGAGAGCAGAAGCTTGACCTTGAAGGTCGAACCGGTCCCGACCGTGCTCGTGACCTTGATATCGCCGCCCATCACCCCGGCCAGCAGGCGGCTGATGGTCAGGCCGAGCCCGGTGCCGGTCTGCGGCTGCGAGACGCCGAGCGCGCCGCGTTCGAAGGGCGCGAAGATGCGCTCGAGGTCGTCGGCCCGGATGCCCGGGCCGGTGTCGATCACCTCGAACTCGGCCACGGGGCTGCGATAGTGCACGACGAACTGCACACTGCCGCTCTGGGTGAACTTGATGGCGTTGGAGAGCAAATTGATCAACACCTGGCGCAGCCGCTTCTCGTCGGCATAGACCACCAGCGGCAGGTGTGGAGGCCGCCGGAACACGAAGTCGATGCCCTTGGCCGCGGCCTGCAAACGGAACATGCCGACGAGCTGGTCGAGGAATTCGCCGAGGCGCACCTCGTCGCGCGACAGGTACAGCCGCCCTGCCTCGATCTTGGAGATGTCCAGAATGCCGTCGATCAGGCCGGAGAGGTGGTCGGCGCTGCGACGGACGACGCGGACCTGGTCGCGCGGCTTGGCGCTCAGCGTCGCATCCTGCTCCAGCAGCTGGGCATAGCCGCTGATCGCGTTCAGCGGCGAGCGCAGCTCGTGGCTCAGGCCTACCACGTAGCGGCTCTTGGCGAGGTTGGCGGATTCGGCGACTTCCTTGGCGCGCTGGAGCTCGGCGTCGGTGCGCTTGTGGGCGTCGATCTCCTGGATCAGCAGTGTCGTCTGCCGCCGCGTCTCGGCTTCGGCCGCGCGGCGGCTCTGCTGCGCCAACACGAACAGCCAGGCGACCACACCGATGATGATGCTGAGCGAGAAGAACACCTTCCACAGCACGTCGGAGACGAGTGCATTTTCGCCATGTACGCTCGCCGATGTCTGCAGATAGATCAGCCCGAGCACCAGCGCGACGAGACCCGCCGAGACCACGAACACGCCGATATAGTGGCCGAGCTGCGAGTTGATCCGGGCGTAGATCGGCTGCGGCATCAGCTTGCCCAGCGTCTCCGACACCTGCGCCTGGATCCGCGCATGCGGCTTGCAGAGATCGTGGCAGCGGGCGTCCAGCGAACAGCACAGGGAACAGATCGGCCCGGCGTAAGCGGGGCAGGAGGCCATGTCCTCCGGCTCGAACGCGTGCTCGCAGATACAGCACTGGATCGATTCGATGTTCTGCCAGCTGCGCTTGGGCTTGCGTGCGATGTAGTATTTGCCGCCGGTGGCCCAGGCAATCAACGGGGCGGCGATGAAGGCGACGGCGAGCGCGATGAAGGCCGACAGCGCCTTCGCGGTAGGCCCGAACAGACCGTAAAAGGCGCTGATGGAGACGATGGTCGCGATCGTCATCGCACCGACGCCGACCGGGTTGATGTCGTAGAGATGCGCGCGCTTGAATTCGATCTGCTGCGGCCGCAAGCCCAGCGGCTTGTTGATGACGAGATCGGCGACCAGCGCGCCGACCCAAGCGATCGCGACGTTGGAATAAAGCGCCAGCGTCTGCTCCAGCGCCTTGTAGACCCCGATCTCCATCAGCAACAGGGCCACGATGACGTTGAAGACCAGCCACACCACGCGGCCGGGATGGCTGTGGGTCAGGCGCGAAAAGAAGTTCGACCACGCGATCGAACCGGCATAGGCGTTGGTGACGTTGATCTTGACCTGCGAGAGGATCACGAACGTTCCGGTTAGGGCCAGCGCAAGATCGGGCTGCGACAGCACGTAGCGGAACGCTTCGAGATACATGTGCGCCGGCTCGGCGGCCTCCTCGGGCGGCACCCCGTGGCTGAGCGCGAAGAAGGCGAGGAACGAGCCCGCCAGCAGCTTCAGCGCGCCCAGCACGATCCAGCCGGGGCCTGCGCTCATCAGCGCCATCCACCAGGAGGCCTTGGACGCGCGGCGGTCGCGCGGCAGGAAGCGCAGGAAGTCGACCTGCTCGCCGATCTGCGCCACCAGCGAGAACACGACCGAGGCCGCGACACCGAACAGCAGCAGATCAAATTGCCCGTTGAGGTCGCCGTGCTCGCCGGAAAACTTGCGCCATTCCGTAAAGGAATGCGGGTTGTGCCAGGCGATCGCCGCGAATGGGATGATGTGCAGCACGATCCACAGCGGCTGCGTCCACAATTGAAAGCGGCTGATCAGCGTGATGCCGTAAGCCACCAGCGGGATGATGACGACGGCGCTGATGAGATAGCCGATCGGCCGCGGAATCCCGAAGCACATCTCGAGCGCGGACGCGAGGATCACCGCTTCAATCGCGAAGAAGATGAAGGTGAAGGACGCGTAGATCAGCGAGGTGACGGTCGAGCCGATGTAGCCGAACCCGGCGCCGCGCGTCAGCAGGTCGATGTCGATGCCGCATTTGGCGGCATAATAGGCGATCGGAACGCCGCAGCAGAAGATGATGAGGGAAACCACGAGAATGGCGACAGTGGCGTTGGTGACGCCGTAGTTCAGCGTGATGGTGCCGCCGATCGCCTCCATCGCCAGGAACGAGATCGCGCCCAGCGCAGTGTTGGCGACCCGGGCGGCGGACCAGCGGCGTGCGCTCTTGGCCGTGAAGCGCAGCGCGTAGTCTTCCAGCGTCTGGTTGGCGACCCATTGGTTGTACTGGCGCCTGACGCGGTCTATTCGCTGCCGCCCTGCCACGCTCTACCCCACTGCCGATACGGACCCGGAGCCCCTCGCAAATTCCGTACCAAGAGCCTACGTCGGCATTTTGCGGTGCAGTATACGCGATCTTGCGTATGCGCCCGCTGCCCCAATCCGCGCCATCCTCACCGCACCAATCGCGTGGTCTCGAACAAAAAGTGGGGTGCTCATGTCGGACGAACGAAACAATGGCCTGTTATCGCCGTTTCGGCGCAAATTATTGATGGGAATGGCCGCCGTGCCGGCCATGACGATGCTGCCGCGGGGATCATTCGCCCAGGCGCCGGCGACCTCGGCGGTCAACACCACGGGTCTTGCCGTCACCGACACCGAGGTGACGGTCGGCATCCTGCACTCGGCGACCGGCACCATGGCCATCTCCGAGACCGGCTCGATCCAGGCCGAAAAGCTCGCGATCGAGCAGATCAACGCGGCGGGCGGCGTGCTCGGCCGCAAGATCAAGTTCATCCAGGAGGACGGTGCGTCGGACTGGCCGACCTTCGCCGAGAAGGCGAAGAAGCTCCTCGTCAACGACAAGGTTGCGGCGATCATGGGTTGCTGGACCTCGGCCTCCCGCAAGGCCGTGCTGCCGGTCGTCGAACAATACAACGGCATGCTCTACTACCCGACTTTCTACGAAGGCCTCGAGCAGTCCAAGAACGTGATCTACACCGGCCAGGAAGCGACGCAGCAGATTCTGGCGGGCCTCAACTGGATCGCCAAGGAGAAGGGCGCCAAGTCCTTCTTCTTCATCGGCTCGGACTACATCTGGCCGCGCACCTCGAACAAGATCGCGCGCAAGCACGTCGAGAACGTGCTGAAGGGCAAGGTCGTCGGCGAGGAATATTACGCGCTGGGCTCGACCCAGTTCAACTCGGTCATCAACAAGATCAAGCTGACCAAGCCGGACGTGATCTTCACCGACGTCGTCGGCGGCTCCAACGTCGCGTTCTACAAGCAGCTCAAGGCGGCCGGCATCGATCTCTCTAAGCAGGCGCTGCTGACGATCTCGGTGACCGAAGACGAGATCGACGGCATCGGCGGCGAGAACATCGCGGGCGCCTATGCCTGCATGAAGTACTTCCAGTCGCTCGACAATGCGAACAACAAGGCTTTCGTCTCGGCGTTCAAGAAGATGTGGGGCGAGAAGACCGTGATCGGCGACGTCACCCAGGCTGCCTATCTCGGCCCGTGGCTGTGGAAGCTGACGGTCGAGAAGGCCGGCTCCTTCGACGTCGACAAGATCGCGGCGGCCTCCCCGGGCGTCGAGTTCAAGGGCGCGCCGGAAGGCTATGTGCGCATCCACGAGAACCATCATTTGTGGTCGAAGACCCGGGTGGGGCGCGCCAAGCTCGATGGCCAGTTCGAGCTGATCTACGAGACCGCCGATCTCGTCGAGCCGGATCCGTTCCCGAAGGGCTATCAATAAGCGACGACATCCGTCGCGCTTCTCCCACAGGCCAAGCCGCTCCCTGGCGTGGATTGCAAGTCCATGCCGCAAGACCCCGCGTCGCGAGTCTGCATCGCGACGCGGGACCCTTATCCCCGACGGAGGACATCGATGTTCGGCGACTATTCGCTTGGTGATCTCGGCTCCATCTTCGTCATGCAGGGCTTTGCCGGGCTGATCCTGTTCTCGGTCTACGTCCTGATGGCGCTCGGGCTTGCCATCATCTTCGGCCAGATGGGCGTCATCAACATGGCCCATGGCGAGTTCATGATCCTCGGGGCCTACGTCACCTGGATGACCTCCAATCTCTTCCAGGCCTACTTGCCGGGCCTGTTCGCCGGCTACTTCTTCCTGGCGATGATCCTGGCCTTTGTCGCATCCGGCGCGCTGGGCATGCTGGTGGAATGGGCGCTGATACGGCACCTCTACAAGCGTCCGCTCGATACGCTGCTCGCCACCTGGGGCCTCAGCCTGATGCTGCAGCAAGCCTATCGCTCCGTGTTCGGCGCACGTGAGGTCGGCGTCGAGTTGCCGCAATGGATGCTTGGTTCGCTCCAGGTCACCGACAGCATCGAGGTGCCGATCAACGGCATTTTCGTGATGTGCCTCACCGTGCTGATCACTGTCTGTGTCGCCTACGTGCTCTACATGTCGCGCTGGGGGCGCCAGGTGCGCGCCGTGGTGCAGAACCGCATCATGGCGGGCGCGGTCGGCATCAACACCGAGAAGGTCGACCGCTACACCTTCGGCCTCGGCTGCGGCATCGCCGGAATTGCCGGCAGCGCCTTCACCATGATCGGCTCGACCGGGCCGACGTCGGGGCAGCTCTACATCGTCGATACGTTCCTGGTCGTCGTGTTCGGCGGCGCCGCCAGCCTGCTCGGCACCATCGCCTCCGCCTTCTCGATCTCGCAGACGCAATCGACGCTCGAATTCTTCATGTCGGGCTCGATGGCCAAGGTGCTCACGCTGCTCGCGGTCGTCGGCATCCTGATGCTGCGGCCCCAGGGCCTCTTCGCCCTCAAAGTCCGCAAATAACGAGAAGCAGGCAAGTCATGATCATCAACTCACGCTTCTTCAACCGATCCGAACTGATGGGCTTCATCGCGCTGGCCGCCGTGCTGTTCGTGATCCTGCCGCTGACGCTGGATGTATTCCGCCTCAATCTGGTCGCGAAATACCTCACCTACGCCTTTGTCGCGCTCGGCCTCGTACTGTGCTGGGGCTATGGCGGCATCTTGAGCCTCGGGCAGGGCGTGTTCTTCGGCCTCGGCGGCTATTGCATGGCAATGTTCCTCAAGCTCGAAGCCTCGAGCGTCGAGAACACCAAGATCCAGTCGACACCCGGTATCCCCGATTTCATGGACTGGAATCAGATCACGTCACTGCCGCTGTTCTGGCAGCCATTCCACAGCCTCACCTTCACCATCCTCGCCATCATCCTGGTCCCCGGCCTGTTCGCCCTGATCATCGGCACCGCGATGTTCAAGCGTCGTGTCGGCGGCACCTACTTCGCGATCATCACCCAGGCCGTCGCCGCCATCCTCACCATCCTGATCGTCGGGCAACAGGGCTATACCGGCGGCATCAACGGCATGACCGATCTGCGCACGCTCAAGGGCTGGGACATCCGGCCCGACCACGCCAAGATCATCCTGTACTTCGTCGAGGTGGTGCTGCTGTTCGCCTGCATCGGCATCGCGCAGTTCATCCGCCTGACCAAGCTCGGCCGCATCCTGGTCGCAATGCGCGAGCAAGAGGACCGCGTCCGCTTCTCCGGCTACAGCGTCGCCAATTTCAAGATCTTCGCCTTCTGCATGGCGGCGGTCTTCGCCGCGATCGGCGGCGCCATGTTCGCGCTCAATGTCGGGTTCATGTCGCCGTCCTTCGTCGGCATCGTGCCGTCGATCGAGATGGTGATCTACACCGCGGTCGGCGGGCGCATGTCGATCTTCGGCGCGATCTGGGGCGCTATCCTGGTGAATTTCGCCAAGACCAGCCTGTCGGAATCCTTTCCGCAACTCTGGCTGTTCGGCCTCGGCGCGCTGTTCATCGCCGTCGTGCTCGCCTTCCCGAACGGCCTGTCCGGGCTCTGGGCCGACTACGTACAGCCGCGCATCGACCGGCTGTTCGGCTCACGCAAGCCGAAGGCGGGCTGGACCGACAATTCGGTCGCCGACGGCGCACCGGCAGAGTGAGGAGGGGATCATGCTCATCGGACATCAGCCCAAGGACTTCCTGCTCGCCGTCTCCGGACTGACCGTCTCGTTCGACGGGTTCAAGGCGGTCAACGATCTCTCCTTCTATGTCGAGGAGAACGAGATCCGGGTCATCATCGGTCCCAACGGCGCCGGCAAGACCACGGTGCTCGACCTGATCTGCGGCAAGACCAAGGCGACCTCGGGCTCGATCCAGTTTCGTGGCAAGGAGCTCACGAAGATGAAGGAGAACGAGATCGTGCAGACCGGCGTCGGCCGCAAATTCCAGACGCCTTCGGTGTTCGAGGACCTCACCGTGTTCGAGAACCTCGAGATCTCGTTCCCGCGCGGTCGCACCGTGTTCGGCTCGCTGACCTTCCAGCGCGACCAGCTCGTGAAGGACCGGGTCGAGGAGGTCGCCGAGATGATCTTCCTCAAGGACAAGCTCAACACCTATGCCGACGAGCTCAGCCATGGCCAGAAGCAATGGCTCGAGATCGGCATGCTGCTGATCCAGGACCCCGACCTTCTGATGCTGGACGAGCCCGTCGCCGGCATGAGCGTGTCCGAGCGTGCCAAGACCGCCGAATTGCTCAACCGCATCATCAAGAATCGCTCGGTGCTCGTGATCGAGCACGACATGAAGTTCGTCGAGGACATCGCGCACAAGGTTACCGTGCTGCACCAGGGCCAGATCCTCTCCGAGGGGACCATGGAGAAGGTGAAGAACGACCCCAAGGTCGTTGAAGTCTATCTCGGCCATTAAGGAACACGCTGATGCTGGCAATTTCCGATCTCCACGTCGCCTATGGCCAGAGCGAGGTGCTGCACGGGCTCAACGTCAAGGTCGCGCCCAACGAGATCGTGGCGATCATGGGCCGCAACGGCATGGGCAAGACCACGCTGATGAAGTCGCTGATGGGCATTTTGCCCGCCAAAAGCGGCTCGGTGACCATGGACGGCGCCGAGCTCGGCAACCTCAAGAGCTTTGAGCGCGTTGCCAAGGGCCTCGCCTATGTGCCGCAGGGCCGCATGATCTTCTCGACCATGACGGTGAAGGAGAACATCGAAACCGGGCTCGTCGTCTCCGGCGGCTCCGAGGTGCCCGGCGACATCTACGAATTGTTCCCGGTGCTGCTGGAGATGAAAGGCCGGCGCGGCGGCAATCTCTCGGGCGGCCAGCAACAGCAGCTCGCGATCGCGCGTGCGCTCGCGACCAAGCCGAAGGTCCTGCTGCTGGACGAGCCGACCGAAGGCATCCAGCCCTCGATCATCAAGGAGATGGCGCGCACGCTGAAGCGTATCCGCGACGAGAAGGGGCTCTCCATCGTCGTGTCCGAGCAGGTCCTGAGCTTCGCGCTCGATATCGCCGACCGCGTGCTGGTGATCGAGAACGGCGAGATCGTGCGGGACGATCCGCGCGATGCCGTCGATGCCGCGCAGGTCTCGAAATATCTGTCCGTCTAACCAACCGTGCAAAAGGGGAGCCTCTCGATGCCAGAGACACTGATCAAGGTCGATCTCACCAAGTCGGCCTATGAAAATGACATGGTGCACAACCGCTGGCACCCCGACATCCCGATCGTGGCCTGGGTCAATCCCGGCGACGATTTCATCATCGAGACCTATGACTGGACCGGCGGCTTCATCAAGAACAACGATTCCGCCGACGACGTGCGCGACATCGACCTGTCGATCGTGCACTTCCTGTCCGGACCGATCGGCGTCAAGGGCGCCGAGCCGGGCGACCTCCTCGTCGTCGACCTGCTCGACGTCGGTCCGCTCAAGGAAAGCCTGTGGGGCTTCAACGGCTTCTTCTCCAAGCAGAACGGCGGCGGCTTCCTCACCGACCATTTCCCGCTGGCGCAGAAGTCGATCTGGGACATCAAGGGCCTCTACACCTCGTCGCGCCACGTGCCCGGCGTCAACTTCGCCGGCCTGATCCATCCCGGCCTGATCGGCTGCCTGCCCGATCCCAAGATGCTGGAGACCTGGAACAAGCGCGAGGCCGAGCTGATCTCGACCAACCCGACCCGCGTGCCCGGCCTTGCCAATCCGCCCTTCGCACCCACGGCCCATGGCGGTCGTGCCAAGGGCGACGTCAAGGCCAAGATCGGCGCCGAAGGCGCGCGCACGGTGCCGCCGCGCGAGCATGGCGGCAATTGCGACATCAAGGATCTCTCGCGCGGCTCGAAGATCTACTTCCCGGTCTATGTGCCGGGCGCGGGTCTCTCCATGGGCGATCTGCACTTCAGCCAGGGCGACGGCGAGATCACCTTCTGCGGCGCCATCGAGATGGCCGGCTGGCTGCATCTGAAGGTCGAGGTGATCAAGGACGGCATGTCGAAATACGGCATCAAGAACCCGATCTTCAAGCCGTCGCCGATCACGCCGAACTACAAGGACTACCTGATCTTCGAAGGCATCTCGGTGGATGAAGCCGGCAAGCAGCACTATCTCGACGTCCACATCGCCTATCGCCAGGCCTGTCTCAATGCGATCGAGTATCTGAAGAAATTCGGCTATTCCGGCGCCCAGGCCTATTCGATCCTCGGCACCGCGCCGTGCCAGGGCCACATCTCCGGCGTGGTCGACGTGCCCAACGCCTGCGCCACGCTGTGGCTGCCGACGGAGATCTTCGACTTCGACGTGAGCCCGTCGGCGGCAGGGCCCATCAAGCACATCACCGGCGACATCCAGATGCCGATCTCGCCAGACAAGTGACGCTTGCGCTCCCTCTCCCCGCTCTTACGGGGAGAGGGTTGGGGTGAGGGGCTGTCTCCACACGCGCGGTGGCAGCGAGTTGTGTGAACAGGCAACAGCGTAGGTGATACGATGCCGGTCTATGAATATCTCTGTGATGATTGCGGTCCCTTCAAGGACCTGCGCCCGATGGCGGAATGCGACGATCCGCAGAGCTGTCCGCACTGCGAGACCCCAGCGCCGCGGGTGATTCTGACCGCGCCAAATTTCTTCTGCATGCCGGCCGACGAGCGCAAGGCGCATGCCGTCAACGAGCGCAGTTCGCACGCGCCGCAGACGCTGGCGCAATACAAGGCCTCGCACGGCCCCGGCTGCGGCTGCTGCTCGTCGGGCAAGACGGTGAAGGACAAGGGCCCGTCGGACAAGAAGAAGCCGGCACGGCTGATGACCAGGTCCGGAGGCGGCGCCAAGGGCTTTCCGACGGCGCGGCCCTGGATGATCAGCCACTAACGCGACACGCCAGCATCAAACAGACAAGGTACAGGAGCGCTCAACATGCTTCACGGTGACATCTCCAGCAGCAACGACACGGTCGGCGTCGCAGTCGTCAATTACAAGATGCCCCGCCTGCACACCAAGGCCGAGGTGCTCGACAACGCCCGCAAGATCGCCGACATGATCGTCGGCATGAAGCTCGGCCTGCCCGGCATGGACCTCGTGATCTTCCCGGAATATTCCACGCAAGGCATCATGTACGATTCCAAGGAGATGTACGAGACGGCGTCCATGGTGCCCGGCGAGGAGACCGCGATCTTCGCCGAAGCCTGCCGCAAGGCAAAGGTGTGGGGCGTGTTCTCGCTGACCGGCGAGCGCCACGAGGAGCATCCGCACAAGGCGCCCTACAACACCTTGATCCTGATGAACGACAAGGGCGAGATCGTGCAGAAGTACCGCAAGATCATGCCCTGGGTGCCGATCGAGGGTTGGTATCCCGGCAATTGCACCTATGTGTCCGAGGGGCCGAAAGGGCTCAAGGTCAGCCTGATCATCTGCGACGACGGCAATTATCCGGAGATCTGGCGCGACTGCGCCATGAAGGGCGCCGAGCTGATCGTGCGTTGCCAGGGCTACATGTATCCGGCCAAGGAGCAGCAGGTCATGATCTCCAAGGCGATGGCCTGGGCTAACAACGTCTATGTCGCGGTTGCCAATGCCGCCGGCTTCGACGGCGTCTATTCCTATTTCGGCCATTCCGCGATCATCGGCTTCGACGGTCGCACCCTCGGCGAGTGCGGCGAGGAGGATTACGGCATCCAGTACGCCCAGCTCTCGAAACACCTGATCCGCGACGCGCGCCGCAACGGCCAGTCGCAGAACCATCTCTACAAGCTGGTCCACCGCGGCTACACCGGCATGATCAATTCCGGCGACAGTCCGCGCGGCGTCGCGGCGTGTCCGTATGATTTCTACAAGAACTGGATCAGGGATCCCGAAGGCACGCGGGACATGGTCGAGGCGATGACCCGCGCGACGCCGGGGACTGACGAATGTCCGATCGACGGCATTCCGAACGGCGCGGCGGCCAGCAACTACTGAGCTGTTGGCGGATTCCGCGTCGGTGATCTTGGAGTGTGAGTCCCTCGAACGTCGCTAAGCGGGGACTGCCACCCTCCCCTGGAGGGGGAGGGTCGATCGCGCGTAGCGCGAGCGGGGTGGGGTGATCTCTCCTCTCGGGCACTGTTGGATGGGAAGAGACCGTCACCCCACCCCGTCTCACATTTCGCTACGCTCCATGTGAGCCGACCCTCCCCCTCCAGGGGAGGGTAAGAAAGAGGAATTACCGCTTCTGCTCCGTGGGCCGGCGCGGGGGGCGCGGCGGCGCTGGTATCCCGCTCATCTTGTTGGCGGCCTCGCTGACATCGAGCAGCGAGCGACGGATGTCCTCGAGATAACCCGCCGACTTCTTCTTCATGGTGTCGGCAAGCTCGTGCAGCCCCTTGATCTTCTCGAACAGCTCGTCGGCCTTGCCGTCGACGAAGCCGGGCACCACGCCCTCGATCTTCGTGACCGCCTTGTCGAAGCCCGCGAAGGCGCTGTCGACCTTGGCCATGACGGAATCGATCTCTGTGCCCTTGCTGCGAAGATCGGCGGTATAATTTTCGAACGTGCTTAGGCCCTCCTTGATTGCGGGGGCATTGCTGACGATCGCGCGGTCGACGCTGTGCAGGGTTTCGACGATGGTTTCGGCGTCGCTGAGATCGGCGGTCAGGACGGGGACGCCGTCCGAATCCAGCGGCACCGGTGGCGCGGAGGGCGCGCCTCCGATTAGTGAGATCGCAGCGACGCCGGTCAGGCCCTGGAACTCGATGCCCGCCACAGTGTCCTTGCGGATCGGCGCGGTATTATCGAGCATCACCAGTGCCACGATCCGGCGCGGACTCTCCAGCTTGATCGAGCGGATCTGGCCGGCCGGCACACCGTCGAAATTGACCGGCCCGCCGCGGCGCAGGCCGCTGGCGGAGCCGCCTTCGAACACCACACGCAGCTGGCTGCGGCTCTGGATGGTGCGCCATTTCTGCACGCCGAGCACGCCGCCGAGCGCCACGGCGATCACCGCCAGCGTCGCCGTTCCGATCACCAGATTGCTCGCACGTGCCATGAGGCTGAGTCTAAGGCCAAAGCAGGGAAGTTGGAAGCAGGCCGCAATGTAAGTGGGGGCGGGTTAGCGAAGCGTAACCCGCCGCCTTTCTCGCCTGTCGCAGGGAGTGGCGGATTCTGCCTACGTGCTACGGCGCCTCAATGGCCAGCCGCGCGCCTTGCCGCGGCGTTGTTGAGCACGATCAGGGCATCGACGGCCACGCCGGTCCTGGTGTTGATCAGGAACGGGTTGACGTCGATCGAGGCGATCCGGTCGCCGGCATCCGCGATCAAATTGGACAGGCCGACCAGCGCCTTCACCGCGGAGGCCTCGTGCAGGGCCGGCTTGCCGCGATAGCCCCGCATCTTGATGCCGGCCTTGGTACGGCCGATCAGGAGCCGCGCCTCGGCCTCGTCCAGCGGCGCGCCGGCGAGCGCGACGTCCTTCATCAGCTCGATGTCGACGCCACCGGTGCCGAACAGCACGACAGGCCCCATCTCGGCATCGAGGGAGGCGCCTACCACGAGCTCGAGCTCGGCCTTGACCTGCTGCGCGATCAGGACGCCGTCGAGCCTCGGCTTGCCTTTCAACTTGCTCACCCGGGCCGTGATATCGGCGAACGCCTTCTTCACCTCGGCCGCGCTGTTCAGGTTCAACACCACGCCGCCGATGTCGGACTTGTGCAGGATCTCAGCGCTGACGACCTTGGCCACGACCGGAAAGCCGATCTGCTTGGCGATCTCTGCGGCTTCCGTCGCCGTCTGTGCGATCGCCTCCTTCGAGACCGGAATGCCATACGCTTTCAGGAGCTTCTTCGAGGCGACCTCATCGAGCGCGGCGCCGCTTGCCGATTTCAGCGCCTTCTCCAGCACGGCGCGGGCGGCGGGCTCCGAGCTCGGGACGATGTCGGGCACCTCCTTGCGCAGCTTGGCGTAGGCGAGCAGCGACTTGATCGCGGTCACCGCCCGGTCCATGCCCTGCATCACCGCGAGATGCGGCAGCGACTTGCGCAGGGATTTGGTGTACTCGGTGAAGCCGATCGACATCGCGCTGATATAGATCACGGGCTTGCCGCCCTTGCTCGCCATCTCGTCGACGATGCGCAGATTGCGCTCGCGCAGCTCGTGCGGCGCCTTCGGCAGCTCGGCATCGATGATGACGATGTCGATATCGGGATCGTCGATCATCAGCTTGATCGACTTCATATAGACGGAGGGATCGACGACCGCGGCAAAGCCGGCATCGAGCGGATTGCCGACGATCGAGCCCGGCCCGAGCATCTTCGACAGCTCCGAGCTGACATGCGGGCTCAGCGGCGCGAACTTCAGGCCTTCTGCGTCGAAGGCGTCGATCAGCATGCCGCGCTTGCCGCCCGACAGCGTGACGGCGGCGAGCCGGTCGCCCTTGGGCACGGCCGCGTGGACGAAGCATTCGGTGGTCTCGATCAGCTCGTCGAGCCCGCCGACCCGGATCACGCCTTCGCGCGTTGCAACGGCGTCGAACGTCTCGATCGAGCCCGCGAGCGCGCCGGTGTGCGCCATCGCCGCGGCGCGGCCGCCTTCGGAGGCGCCGAGCTTGAGCGCGATGACGGGCTTGCTTGCGGCGCGCGCCGCCTTGCAGGCATCGCGGAACGCCCTGGTGTTGCGTACGCCTTCGAGGTAGACGACGATCACCTTGACGCTCGGATCCTCTGCGAAATAGCGCATCAGGTCGGGCGTCTCGAGCCCGGCCTCGTTGCCTGTCGTCACCATGTAGCCGACCCCGACGCCGCGATCCTCCAGCGCCTGGCGGATCGCCATGACGATCGCGCCCGATTGCCCGGCGATCGCCACCGCGCCCTGCTCCATGGTCACGACACGGTCGTCGATGTTGGTGAAGAGCTTTTCGCCCGCACTCAGATTGCCGAGGCAGTTCGGGCCCGTGACCGCAAGCCCCGTCTCGCGCACGGCCGCCTGCAATTCGGCGGCGAGCTTCTGGCTTTCCTCATCCTGCAGCTCGCTGAAGCCGGAGGTGACGATCGTGGCCGAGCGCGCGCCGGCCGCCGCGGCGTCGCGGATCACCTGGACCGCAAAACGCGCCGGCACCAGCACCAGAACGTGATCGGGCTTCTCCGGGAGGCTCGCAAAGTCCTTGTAGCAGGGAACGCCCCAGATGGTGTCGCGCTTGGCGTTGACCGGATAGAGGCCGCCCTCGTAGCCGTACTTGACCAGATTGTTCCAGATGCGTTCGGCATAATTGCCAGGCTTGTCGGTCGCGCCCACCAGCACGATGTTGCGCGGGTGCAGCATCGCGTGGATGCCCTTGACGATGTCGCTGGCATCGGACGGCGGAGACCATGGATGGAACGCGGACGCAGCGGACACCTGGGCTTCCATGCCGTGACCTCACCTGTTGTTCTTCTTGGTCGAGTGCCACTCCGTTCTATGGCGAGTCCGGTGGAGTGGCAACCACGGGGGTATGCCGTGTGGTGGAATGAGCGATGCTGCCGCGTGTCGTCGGCGCGGTAGGCGATGTGTCGGCTCCGATCAATGTTGCATGGAGGATGTAGCGCTCGGGGCCGGAGGTGACCGCGTCGAATGGCCAGCAGGTCGCGAGAACAAGCTCGAAGCCCTGTGTCGTGGCCTCGATGCCCGATGCATCAAAACGGACCACATCCGCGGAATCCGCGCGATAGCGGAAATGTCGACCGTCGCGACGCGTGACATCGATGATGTCGCCAATGACGACGTTGCGCAGGAAGCGGAAATGAGTGTCGCGATGGGCGGCATAGACGGCGGTCCCACGCTCGCCCGCATCGGCCGTGTGCTGGACATGACCGGGGCCAAAAGCCAGCGCCTGTCCGCTCGCGCCTTCCAGCACGATGGCGCTGGCGCCGATTCGCCTGACCTCGATCCGGGCGATCGGCCAGGTGTCCGCCCACGACCATGGCTTCACCGCCTGTCCTGTCGCGACGCTTCGGTCGAACGCCCGCGCCAGCAGCACCTGCGCGAGCCACGCCTTGGCGTGGATGTAGGCGCCGTCACCGAACAGGAAGAGGCCGATCAGGGCCAGAACCAGAGGAGAGATGAGGCGGGGCATCTGTATCTCTTTGTTGGTCATTCCGGGGCGGCTCGCAGAGCCAAACCCGGAATCTCGAGATTCCGGACTCGATGCTTCGCATCGCTCCGGAATGACATCCGCAAAAAAGGGCGCGCGCGGCCGTTGGTGACGGGACAGGCAGCCGCGCGCGCTAACAGAGGAGTCGGGGAGCTCCTCTCTCAAGCGGCGTTGGTGAGCAAGGGCCGACGCCGGTTGAACACGAACAGGAAAAGGGCGAGCACGATCAGAATCAGGCCTGCGATCATTTTCAGTTCGGCCGAGGTCGCCGTCTTGGGCAGGCGGATCGCATCGGGCGCTGCGGGCGTCGGGCGCCGCGCGGCCGGTGAGGCGGCTGCATCGGCATGGCGCTCGCGCAACTGCGCCGGGATCTGCGGCCGTTCGCCAAACACCTTCTCGAAATCCCAGCCGGCCGGCAGGTTGATCGGCAATTCGCTGAGCTTGAGCGGCGCGCCTTCGGGGCGGCTCGGCGTCTTGTCGAAGGCGACCAGGCTGGTCAGGCGCGTGACGATCTGATGGTCGAGCGCCAGCGCCAGGATCGCCTTGTCCGCCTCCTCGGGGGCGAGCTCCCGCATGGCGCGCGCCACTTCGGCGTCGCCGATCTTGCGCCTGGCCCAGAGTTTCGACAGGCCCTTGCCTTCGGCAGCTTGTTGCAGCGGCAGCGTCACCGACCATGGACGGTCGCCGACCCGTCCCCTGATCTCGAGCGCGCCTGCGAGCTTGTCGAGCTTTGCCGCCAGCACCAGCGGCTCGTCGCGATAGACGTCCGGGATGATCGCCGGTGTGACGTCGGCGTTGGCCTCGGAGAATTTCGCGGTGAGGCCGGTCACGGCCGGGTTTTCGAGCTTGGCAAACAGGCCGCGCATGCGCTCCTCCACCTGCTCGACCGAGCCGATATGGGTGAAAGCCCCGCGGCCGAGCTCGGCGGCGCGCGTCATCAGATAGGTGTTGGGCGCCGACCCGATGCCGACCATGAAGACACGCGAGCGACCGCGCATCGCCGTGATCGCTTCGAACAATTGCTGCTCGTTGCCGATTGCGCCGTCGGTCAGGAAAACCACCTGGCGAACCATGCCGGTGTCGCCGAGCTTGTCGGCCAGCGCTGCGCGCATCGCCGGCACCATCTCGGTGCCGCCGCGCGCCTGCAAAGCGCTCACGAACGAGGTGGCCTCGCCGACATGCGCGGCATCTGCCGGCACGGAAGCGGGAAACAGCACGTCCATGGTGTCGTCGAAGCGAATGACGTTGAAGCGATCGGTCGGCTGAAGCCGGGAGAGCGCATAAGTGAGGCTCGCCTTGGCCTGGACGATCGACGTGCCGCCCATCGACCCAGAATTGTCGATCACGAACACGACCTCGCGTGGCAGCGGCTTTTTTGTCGCCTGCTCGGTGCCGGGCGAGGTGACGAAGGCGAGCAGATAGTCGGCGTTGCCGACGCGTTCGCGGAACAGGCCGACCGATGGCGCCTTCTCGGCGGCGGGCTTCCAGGTCAGCTCGAAGTCGCGGTCGGCGGGGACGACGCCGTCGGAGAGCGTGACGATCCGTGTCGCGCTGTCCGGGCTGTCGATCTTGACGTTATGGTGGTGGCTCTTGACCTCGCCAAGCGCGAAGCCGGCGTTCAGGCGTACCGTGATGCTGGTCGGATTGACCGATGCGTTCTTGGCGGGATCCAGCACGGGCGGCGAGATGCGGTCACGATCCGCTACCGGATCCGACGTCGTCGCGCCCCAGCCGGATCCGTCCTTGCGGAAGTCGACGCTCTGGACGATCGGCGCCGGATTGTAGCGCGGCCCGACCACCAGCGGCAGGCGGAGCGAATATTCGTTGCCGGATTGATGCACCGGCTCCTGGTACTCGATCTGCACCAGCACGGCTTCGCCGGGGCCAATATTGGCAACCGAATTGGTGAAGATGTTTGGCCGTTCCTGCTCGGTGAGCGCGGCCCTCTGGCCGGCGCGGCGCGCCTCTTCGTAGATCACGCGCGCCTGCTGCCGCTCCTTGATGTCTCCCACGATGATGCGGTCGCCGACCACCATTTTCAGCGTATCGACGGCCCCGCCGGCCGCGAGCGGATAGACATAGGTCGCCTCGACCCAATCCTTGCTCGGGTTGCGGAACACCTGAGTGATCCGGGCACGCAAGGTCGGGCCGGAAACCGTGATGTCGACGTCGATGCCGAGGCGGATCGCTTCCGTGATGGCGTCGCCGTCCTTCAGGAGCAGGCTTCCGGATCTGGCATCGCCGGGCTGGAGCAGGCTGGCCTGCTCGGTCGTTGCCGACCAACTCGTCCCGAAGCTGACGAGCAGGGCCACGAAGGCCATCAGCATCACCGCGATACCCTGAGCGAGGAGCAACAATCCGAACTTGATCAGCCCCTTCAACAGGGGGTGCTCGTCGTTGTCGGCTGTGTCGTAGGTGTCCATTTGGCCTGCTCCCGAGAAAGCGTTTGCTGGCTCCGAGCATTCGCCGGGAGCGGCCGCTTTCGCGAGCAGAATGATCGGCAATGTTCCGCCACGGCCGGCCGGGTGTGCCGTGGCCGGGGCGGCCATGTGCGGTTTTGTGCTGGTTTGTCCGGCCTGCTAGAGTGGCCGCGCTGGAGCAGGGCTAACGATGCAGATGCAGGACAAGGTTTCCGACAAGCAGCTTTCGGATGAACAGAGCCGCGAGATCGCCGAGACCATTCGCGAGGAGCTCGCCCGGCGCCGGATGTCCCGGCAGGCGCTGGCCGAGCAGGCCAAGCTCAGCCTCTCGACGCTGGAGAAGGTGCTCGGCGGACGACGCCCATTCACGCTGGCGACGACGGTCCGGCTGGAGCAGGCACTGGGCGTTTCCTTGCGCAAAGGTCCCGTCGTGCCGGCGCCTCAGGCCGCCAACGATGTCGCTCCCGACAGCCTCGGCTCCTATGCGCATCGCGCCGTGACCTGGCTCGAAGACGTCTACATCACGTTGCGACCGTCCTTTGGCGACAAGGACGCGATCTTCGCCTACCGCACGGAGATCGTCTGGGAGCCGAAGGTCTCTTCGCTGGTCTTCCGCGAGGGCGATCGAACCGATGCTGCCTACGAGCATACCGGCGAGGTCGCCGTTCCCCATCAGTCCGGCTTCATCTACCTCGTCATCATCAAGCACGGGCAGCACCGCGTGATCACGGTGTCGCGGCCGACCGTTGCCGGCGAGATGTACGGCATCATCTCGACGCTCCGTGCAGGGCCTGGTTCGCAGCTCACGCCGATCGCAGCACCGATCGCCTACGTGCCTCTCAGGAACGTCCCGCAGCCATCCCTGGGGCGGGTTGCGCCTGGCGATGCCAATCACGCCCTGTATCGAAAGCATCTGCGCCGCACGGTGGAAGAGCCTTTTGCGCTGTTCTTGACGCAATAATCCGCGACCGACGGGCCGGCACGCCGGAAAATAAAGCGCCCGCTATGGACGCTGTCGTCAGGCGTTGGCGACCTTCTTGTCGACCTCCGAGGCCACCGAGAATTCCTTGCGCAAGGTCGGTTTGTGGATCTTGCCGGTGGCGTTGCGCGGCAGCGCGTCGACGAAGCGGATCTGGCGCGGGCACTTGAAGCGCGCCAGATTGGCCGCGCAATGCGCCAAGACGTCGGCCTCGGTGAGCTTCTGGCCGGGCTTGACCGCGACGATGGCGAGGCCGACCTCGCCCCATTGCGGATCGGGAATGCCGATCACGGCGGCTTCGGCGATGGCACTGAGCTGATGCAGGACGTTCTCGACCTCGGCCGGATAGACGTTCTCGCCGCCGGAGATGTACATGTCCTTCCAGCGGTCGACGATGTAGTAGAAGCCTTCCTCGTCGATGCGCGTCGCATCGCCGGTGTGCAGCCAGCCGTCGGTGAAGGAGGTCTTGTTCGCCTCCGGCCTGTTCCAATAGCCCGGCGTGATGTTGGGACCCCTAACCCAGAGCTCGCCAAGCTCGCCGACATCGGCATCGCTGCCGTCGGGGCGCACGATGCGCACTTCGGTATGCAGCACGGGCTTGCCGGCGGAGCCGGCCTTGCGCGCCGCATCCTCGCGATCGAGCACCAGGACGGCCGGCGAGGTCTCGGTCATGCCGTAACCCTGTTGCAGGGCGACGCCGCGCGCTTCCCACACTTTCAGCAGCGGTACCGGCATCGGTGCGCCGCCGACACCGCCGACGATCAGCCGGCTGAGGTCGGTCGTCGCAAACGCGGGATGCTGCGCCATGAACTGGTAGATCGCCGGCACGCCGAAGAACACGTTGATGCCTTGCGCGGGATCGTTGATCAGGCCGAGTGCGGTGCCGGGATCGAAGGCGCGCATGATCATCACGGTGCCGCCGGCATGCAGCACCGGATTGGTGTAGCAGTTGAGACCGCCGGTGTGGAATAACGGCAGCACGGTGAGCAGCACCGAGGATGGCCCTATGCAGGCAGGGCCGCCGAGATTGACGCAATTCCAGAAGGTCATGCCATGGGTGATGGTCGCGCCCTTCGGATGGCCCGTCGTGCCCGATGTGTACATGATGGTCGAGACGTCATCGAGCGTGACCTCCTCGGCGCGGTCGAGCGGCTTTGCGGCCGCGATACCGGCCTCGTAGGACCCGCCCGGGCCGAGCAGCAGGGTGGTCGCGACGCCGCAGAGCTTGGCGACGGCAAGCGCCGTCTCGGCGAGCTCGACGTCGTGGATCATCACCTTCGGCGCGCAATCGCCGGTGATGAATTGAAGCTCGGGAACGGTGAGGCGGGTGTTCAGCGGCACGAAGATGGCGCCGAGGCGGCCGCAGGCAAACTGTACCTCCAGCGTATCGGTCGTATTCAGCGCCAGCACCGCGACGCGGTCGCCGCGCGAGACGTTCAGCGTATGGCGCAGCAACGAAGCGAGGCGCGAGACGCGGGCGTCCAACTGGGAATAGGTGAAGCGGCGCTCGCTCGCGAGGTCGATCACCGCGACCTTGTTCGGAGTGCGGCGGCCATGATGAACGATCCAGTCGTAGTAACGAACGGCCAAAAATACCTCCCCTGCGCACTATGCCGGCGTGGCCCTGGGACCAGCCGGAGTCTGTGCAGCAACGTTTTTTGCGCCAGAGTTGGCCTGTGCGCGACGAAAATCGTCTTGCGTTGAGTTGCTAGGCCGTAGGCCGCGGTGGAGCGGCTCCTTGCGGTCAGCCACTCTGCGCAAGTGAATGGCAAATGTTCCAGCCATGGTGGACCAGCGAATCCGCCAACAGGGCGAGACCAATGAAGAGCCCGTTCTATACCGCCGAGCACGACGCCTTCCGCGACGTGATGCGCCGCTTCGTCGACAAGGAGATCACCCCGTTCGCTCATGAATGGGACGAGGCCGGCGAATTTCCCCGTGAGCTCTATCGCAAAGCGGCGGAGATCGGCCTGTTGGGACTCGGATTTCCCGAGGAATATGGCGGGATCGCCGCCGATCAGTTCATGAAGATCGTGGCCAGCCAGGAGCTGGCGCGCGCCGGTTCGGGCGGCGTCAGTGCCAGCCTGATGAGCCACACCATCGGCTCGCCGCCGATCGCGCGAGCGGCGCGGCCCGAGGTGAAGGCGCGCGTGCTGCCGCAGGTGCTGTCGGGCGAGAAGATCTCCGCGCTCGCGATCACCGAGCCGGGCGGTGGCTCCGATGTCGCGGGCCTCCGCACCAGGGCACGGCGCGACGGCGATCACTACGTCGTGAGCGGCGAGAAGACCTTCATCACCTCCGGCATGCGCGCCGATTATCTGACCGTGGCCGTGCGTACCGGCGGTGAGGGCGCGGGCGGCGTCAGCCTGCTCCTGATCGAAGGAGACACGCCCGGCCTGTCCCGGACGAAGCTGAAGAAGATGGGCTGGTGGGCCTCCGACACTGCGACGCTGCATTTCGACGAATGCCGCGTGCCGGCCGAAAACCTGATCGGCGAGGAGGGCCAGGGCTTCAAGATCATCATGCAGAACTTCAACAGCGAGCGCATGGGCATGGCGGCAGGCTGCACCGCCTTCGCCCGCGTCTGCCTCGACGAGGCCATTGCCTACGCCAAGGAGCGCAAGACCTTCGGCAAGCCGCTCGCCCAACACCAGGTCATCAGGCACAAGATCGTCGACATGGCGCAGAAGGTGGCAGCCTCGCAAGCAATGCTGGAGATGCTGGCCTGGCGGCTCGAACAGGGCGAGAGCCCGGTTGCGGAAATCTGCATGATGAAGAACCAGGCGACGCAGACCATGGCGTTCTGTGCCTCCGAAGCCGTGCAGATCTTCGGCGGCGCCGGATTCATGCGCGGCATCAAGGCCGAGCGCATCTATCGCGAGGTCAAGGTCAACGCCATCGGCGGCGGCACCGAGGAGATCATGAAGGATCTGGCGTCGCGGCAGATGGGGTTGTGACGGACGCCGTCAGTCCGGGGCGACGCGAAGCGTCGAACTATGGTGCGCAATTGCGCACCTGAGAATCCATCGGGCCGCATGCACTGTAGAGAAATGGATTCCGGGTTCGCGCTTCGCGCGCCCCCGGAATGACGAAGAGGGCAGAATGCTATTCACCGCCGACCACGACGACATCCGCCGTTCGTTACAAAAATTCATCGCGAACGAGATCAATCCCCATGTCGATGAATGGGAGAAGGCCGACATCTTCCCGGCCCACGAGCTGTTCAAGAAGATGGGCGATCTCGGCTTCCTCGGCCTGAACAAGCCGGTCGAGTTCGGCGGCTCCGGTCTCGATTATTCCTATGCGCTGATGATGGCGGAGGAGCTCGGCGCCATCACCTGCGGCGGCGTGCCGATGGCGATCGGGGTGCAGACCGACATGGCGACGCCGGCGCTGGCGCGGTTCGGCTCGGATGAGGTGCGGCGCGAGTTTCTGGCGCCCTCGATCTCCGGCGATTTCGTCGCCTGCATCGGTGTCTCCGAACCCGGCGCGGGGTCAGACGTCGCCTCGATCAAGACGCAGGCGCGCTCCGACGGCGACGATTACGTCATCAATGGCGGCAAGATGTGGATCACCAACGGCACGCAGGCCGACTGGATCTGCCTGCTTGCCAATACCGGCGACGGGCCCGTTCACCGCAACAAGTCGCTGATCTGCGTGCCCATGAAGAGCAAGGGCGTCACCGTCGCGCGCAAGCTGGACAAGATGGGGATGCGCTCCTCCGACACCGCGCAGATCTTCTTCGACAATGTCCGCGTGCCCAAGCGCAACCGGATCGGCGAGGAGGGCAAGGGTTTCACCTACCAGATGATCCAGTTCCAGGAGGAGCGGCTGTGGGGCGCGGCGGCCTGCCTCAAGTCGCACGAATACATCATCGACCAGACCATCGAATACACGCGCAACCGCAAGGCCTTTGGCCAGAGCATCCTCGACAACCAGGTCGTGCACTTCAAGCTCGCGGAGATGCAGACCGAGGTCGAGCTGCTGCGCGCGCTGATCTATCGTGCCGCCGAGCAGCTGGTCGCCGGCGAAGACGTGACGCGGCTCGCGACCATGGCCAAGCTGAAGGCCGGCCGGCTCGGCCGCGAGCTCACCGACGCCTGCTTGCAATATTGGGGCGGAATGGGCTTTACCAACGAGACGCCGGTCAGCCGCGCCTATCGCGACAGCCGCCTGACCTCGATCGGCGGCGGTGCCGACGAGGTCATGCTGATGGTCCTGTGCAAGATGATGGGCACGTTGCCTGGGAGCAAGGGAAACGCCTGATGATCACGCTCTATCACTGCGACGCCGCGCGCTCGTTCCGTCCGCTCTGGATGCTGGAGGAGATGGGGCTGGCTTATGAACTGAAGATGTTGCCGTTCCCGCCGCGCGTCTTCGCCAAGGAATATCTTGCGCTCAATCCGCTCGGCACGATTCCCTTCATGGTCGACGGCGAGACCAAGATGACCGAGTCCTCCGGCATCTGCCATTATCTCGGCATCAAACACGGCCCGACGCCGCTGATGGTCGGACCGGAGGATCCCGCCTATGGCGCCTTCCTGAACTGGATGTATTTCAGCGATGCCACGTTAACCTTTCCGCAGACGCTGGTGCTCCGATACACCCAGCTCGAGCCGGAGGAGCGTCGCAACCCGCAGGTCGCCGGCGACTATGCCAAATGGTTCTTGGGCCGACTGCGCGCCGTCGAGGCAGCCACCGCCAATGCTGAAACATTGTGCGCCGGCCGCTTCACCGCCGCTGACATTGTCATCGGATACGCGCTTCGCCTCGCCGACACTATCGGCCTCGCTAAGGATTTTGGGCCAAATGTCGCAGCCTATTGGGCACGCTTGCAGCAGCGCGACGGTTTCAAGCGCGCTGTTGCCGCGGAGCAGAAGGCTGGCGTCGAGCAGAATGTTGCGCCGAGGGCGAGGCCGTAAGACAGGCTGTTATTCCGGGGCGATGCGAAGCATCGAGCCCGGAATCTCGAGGTTCCGGGCTCGGTCCTGCGGATCGCCCCGGAACGACGATGCCTGTTTTCATGACAGCGCTATCCCATCGTGACAGCGGCCAAATTTCCGCTAAGGTGACCTCCGTCCGCAGCGGCCAGAGAGCCGCGCGAGGAGGAACCCAATGGAAGATAAAGGTCGCGAATCCGACCATCTGATGCTGATCACGCCGGAGCGGGTCTTCTATGCCGGTCTGCTCGGGCGCCCGCGCAAGCGGACCCCCGGCTGCTGCCATGTCTACGTCGCGGTGAAGGGCAGCCTGCATCTGACGATCGACGACGTCCACACCTCGGACGAATTGCTCGTGACCCTGCCGAACCAGCGGCACACCATCGCCAGCGACTATCGCACCGTCATCAGCGTGACGCTGGAGCCGGAAAGCATGCCGGACGGCGTGATCGAGGCCCTCGCCACACGGCTGCGCGGGCCGGACAAAGCCGCCTATGCCCGCAAGATCCTCGCCGCTTACGCGTTGCTGCGCCAGCGCCGCTACGGCGACATCACCACCGCCGAGTTCGATGAGATGTGCTTTGGCGAGGCGCTGCCGCGCCGCGTGCTCGATCCGCGCATCACCCGGGCCGTTGCCCGCATCGAGCGCTTCTCCGGCGAGCCGGTGACAGCCGATACTTGCGCCGCCGAAGCCGGACTGTCCGCCTCGCGCTTCCTGCACCTGTTCAAGGAAGAGACCGGCATCTCCTTCCGCTCCTTCCGCGCCTGGAAGCGCGCGCGGCATCTGCTGCACTTCGCCAACCAGGATCTCAACCTCGCCCATCTCGCGCAGGACATCGGCTATCCCGACTCGACCCATTTCAGCCACTCGATCCGCCGCTTCTACGGGTTGAAGCCGCGCGCGATCTTCGTCGGCTCGCGCGACCTTGCGATCTACCGCAGCACCGAGACGGTGCGGCTGGCGGAGGCGAGTTAACTCCGCCCTCGTAGGGTGGGCAAAGCGAAGCGTGCCCACCATCGAGACGCGGTGGGCACAGCGCAAGAGCGCCTTTGCCCACCCTACGAAAGCTCGCCCTTTTCCAGCTTCTCCGCGCAAGAAGCCGCATGCCACCCATCACATGATCGCAAACGTTGAATTCTCAACGTGCGAGATATTGTTGGCATGAGCGACAAGGCCGTCATCACCTGCGCGCTGAACGGCGTGCTCACCGACCCCAAGCAGCACAACGTACCCGTGACGCCCGAGCAGATGGCGCGCGAAGCCAAGGCCGCGTTCGAGGCCGGCGCGTCGGTCATGCACATCCATCTGCGCCAGCAGGCGCCGGGCAAGGGGCACCTGCCGTCCTGGGAGGTGAGCGTCAGCAGGGAGATTCAGCAGGCGATCCGCGAAGCGTGCCCCGGCGTGATCATCAACCACACCTCGGGCGTATCTGGGCCGAACTACTCCGGCGCGCTCGACTGCATCCGCGAGACCAAGCCCGAGATCGCGGCCTGCAACGCCGGCTCGCTCAATTACTTGAAGGTGAAGGCCGACAACACCTGGGCCTGGCCGCCGATGATGTTCGACAACGCGGTCGAGAAGGTGAAGGACTATCTCGACGTCATGAACGCGGTGGGCACCATCCCGGAGTTCGAATGCTTCGACGTCGGCATCGTCCGCTGCGTCGGCATGTACCACCAGGTCGGCATGTACAGGGGACCACTCGAATATAACTTCGTGATGGGCGTCGCCTCCGGCATGCCCGCCGATCCCGAGCTGCTGCCGATCCTGATCAAGCTGAAGCGTCCCGAGGCGCATTTCCAGGTCACCGCCATCGGCCGCGAGGAGATCTGGCCGCTGCACCAGCGCTGCGCTGAGCTCGGGGGACACTTGCGCACGGGGCTCGAGGATACGTTCTATCTCGCCGACGGCAAAAAGGTGACGTCGAACGGGCAGTTGATCGAGGCCATCGCCGCCTGCGCAAGGCGTGCGGGCCGCGAGATCGCGAGCCCGGCCGAAGCGCGGAAGGTCTTTGGGACGAACAGGTAGCCACACTCTGTCATTCCGGGATGGCCCGAAGGGCCAGGCCCGGAATCCATCACCATGATCGGGAGTATGGATTCCGGGCTCGCGCTCCGCGCGCCCCGGCATGACGGGCAGGAGCACTAATGTCTACTATCGAAAACACCATCTCCCCCGGCAGCGTCACCTATCAAGCCAACCGCGACGGCATGCTCGGTCTCATCGACCGCATGCGCGCGCTGGAAGAGCGCACGCGTGCCGCATCTGCCGCGGCGAAGGACCGTTTCCACAAGCGCGGCCAGTTGCTGCCGCGCGAGCGTGTCGCGCTGGTGCTCGATCCCGGCGCGCCCTTCATCGAGCTGTCCACGCTGGCCGGCTACATGTTCGACGTGCCGGACGCGGCCAAGAGCGTGCCCGGCGGCGGCGTCATCTCCGGCATCGGCTTCGTCTCGGGCGTCCGCTGCATGGTCAGCGCCAGCGATTCCGGCATCGATGCCGGCGCGCTGCAGCCTTTCGGCCTCGACAAGACGCTGCGGGTGCAGGAGCTCGCGCTGGAGAACAAGCTGCCCTACGTGCAGCTCGTCGAAAGCGCCGGCGCCAATCTGTTGCGCTACCGCGTCGAGGATTTTGTTCGCGGCGGCAACATCTTCCGCAATCTGGCGCGGCTGTCGGCGGCAGGCTTGCCTGTCGTCACCGTCACGCACGGCTCTTCGACCGCCGGCGGCGCCTATCAGACCGGCCTGTCCGATTACATCGTGATGGTGCGCGGCCGCACCCGCGCCTTTCTCGCGGGGCCGCCGCTGCTGAAGGCCGCGACCGGCGAGATCGCAACCGAGGAAGAGCTTGGCGGCGCCGAGATGCACACGCAGGTCTCAGGCCTCGGTGACTATCTCGCCGAGGACGACCGCGATGCGCTGCGTATCGCGCGCGAGATCATGGCGGCGCTGCAATGGGAGCGGCCGGGCCGGCCGGCTCCGGAGTTCAAGCCGCCGCGCTACGACCAGGACGAACTGCTCGGCATCATGCCGATGGACCACAAACGTCCGGTCGACATGCGCCAAGTGATCGCGCGCATCGTCGATGATTCCGATTTCACCGAGATGGCGCCGAATTACGGCCCGGCCACCGTCTGCGGTCATGCCCGGATCGAGGGACAGGCGATCGGCATCATCACCAACAACGGCCCGCTCGACCCTGCCGGCGCCAACAAGGCGACGCATTTCATCCAGGCCTGCTGCCAGACGCGTACGCCGCTGCTCTATCTCAACAACACCACCGGCTACATGGTCGGCAAGGCCTATGAGGAAGCCGGCATGATCAAGCACGGCTCGAAGATGATCCAGGCGGTCACTTCGGCGACGGTGCCGCAAATCACCATCTATTGCGGCGCTTCCTTCGGCGCCGGCAATTACGGCATGTGTGGCCGCGGCTTCCATCCGCGTTTCTGCTTCTCCTGGCCCAACGCCAAGACCGCCGTGATGGGCGGTGAGCAGGCCGCCGAGACCATGGCCATCGTCACCGAGGCCGCTGCTGCCCGCCGCGGCAAGCCGATCGAGAAGGACAAGCTGGACGCGATGAAGGCGCAGATCATCGGCGTGTTCGACGGCCAGATGGACGTGTTCTCGACCAGCGCCCGCGTGCTCGACGACGGCGTGATCGATCCGCGCGACACCCGCGCCGTGTTGTCGGAAGTGCTCGCGATCTGCCGCGAGGGCGATGCGCGCACACCCCAGCGCATGCAGTTTTCGGTGGCCCGCCCATGAGGAACGGATCAGTGCAGCACCGGCCGTTCCATAAGGTCTTGGTGGCCAATCGCGGCGAGATCGCTCTGCGCGTGATGCGCAGCGCGCGGCGGCTCGGCCTCGGCGTCGTCGCGGTCTATTCGGATGCGGATCGCGATGCGCTCCATGTGCGGCAGGCGGATCAGGCCGTCCGCATCGGCGAAGCTTTGCCGGCGCAGTCCTATCTCAACATCCCCGGGATCATCGCAGCGGCCAAGGCGAGCGGCGCCGATGCCGTCCATCCCGGCTACGGCTTCCTCGCCGAGAATGAGGAGTTTGCGCAAGCCTGCAAGGATGCGGGCTTGGTCTTCATCGGCCCGTCGCCGCAGGCGATCGAGGCGATGGGCAACAAGGCCGGCGCCAAGGATATCATGAAGCAGGCCGGCGTTCCCGTCGTGCCGGGCTATCAGGGTGCGGAGCAGGGCGACGAAATCATGCTTGCGGAGGCGAGGAAGATCGGCTTCCCCGTCATGATCAAGGCCGTCGCCGGCGGCGGCGGGCGCGGCATGAGGCTCGTCACCGAAGCAGCCGCGTTCCCGGATGCGCTGCGCAGTGCGCGGTCGGAAGCCAAGGCCGCGTTTGGCGACCCCACAATCATCCTCGAACGTGCGATCCAGGATCCCCGGCACATCGAGATCCAGGTGTTCGGCGACAGCCACGGCAACGCCATTCATCTCGGCGAGCGCGACTGCTCGGTGCAGCGGCGGCACCAGAAGCTGATCGAGGAGGCGCCGTCGCCCGCGGTCACGCCGGAGCTGCGCGCCAGGATGGGTGAGGTTGCGGTCGCTGCGGTGAAGGCGCTGCGCTATGAGGGTGCGGGCACGCTGGAATTCCTGCTCGATGCCAGCGGCGAATTCTACTTCATGGAGATGAACACGCGGCTCCAGGTCGAGCATCCCGTCACCGAGGCGATCACCGGGCTCGATCTCGTCGAGCTGCAGCTGCGCGTCGCGCGTGGCGAGGCGTTGCCGGTGAGGCAGCAGGACATCAAGTTCTCCGGTCATGCCATCGAGGTGCGGCTGTGCTCGGAAGATGCCGCGCTCGACTTCATGCCGCAGTCGGGCCGCATGGCGCGCTGGCAGGTGCCTGAGAGCATCCGTGTCGAGCACGCGCTGCAATCAGGTTCAGAAATTCCCCCGTTCTACGATTCCATGATCGCCAAGGTGATCAGCCATGGCACCACGCGCGAGGAGGCGAGGGGACGGCTGATCGTCGGCCTGGAGCAGCTCACCGCGTTCGGCGTCACGACCAATCAGGCGTTCCTGCTGTCCTGCCTGCGCCATCCCGGCTTTGCCAGGGGCGAGGCGACCACGGCTTTCATCGGGGCGCACCGCGACGAATTGCTGGCGCCGCGGCGAGAGGCGGCATTCGATACGGCGCTCGCAGGCCTGCTGCTCTACGTCACCAATCCGCGCGCGCCGTCCTGGCAAAGTGGCCGGAGCCTGTCGGCTACGTTCCCGCTTCCTGCGATGATCGAGATCGCCGGCCAGGCGCACGAGTTCGACATCACGCGCGAGCGCGACGGCAGCTACACCGTGGCGAGCGATGGCCGGCAGGACCGGTTCGAGATCGAGCAGTTCGATTCCGACGTGATCCGCTTCCGCCATGACGGCGTGATGGAGAGCGCCAAATTCCTGCGCGACGGCGACCGGCTCCACCTCCAGCATCGCGGTATCCCGCTCACAGTGAGTGACCTGACCCTCGCTGCGCCGAAGGCGGCAGCCAGCAATGGCGGCGACGGCAAGGTCCGCGCGGCCCTGAATGGCCGCGTCGTCGCCGTCCTGGTCAAGCCGGGCGACCGCGTCGCAGCCGGCCAGCCGGTGATGACGTTGGAAGCGATGAAGATGGAGCACGTCCACAAGGCCGGCATCGACGGCGTCGTCGCCGCGATCGACGTCGCCGAGGGCGAGCAGGTCACCACGGGCATGATCGTGGCGGAGATCGCCGCCTAACGTGTCCCGGACGCGCGAAGCGCGAGCCGGGACCCATGTCGCCGAGGGCCCGAGCGTGGCTGGGGTGGTCCGCACGAGACCGTGGGCCTACCTAATCTGAAAAATATCATGATATCAATGAGATAGATGATATTTCGCGGCCATGAATGATTTTTATTGAACATTGTTCTTCTATTGCTACTAATAATGAACAACGTTCAATTCGGGAGTCCCGCATGTCGCGCGCAAACGATCCCATTCAGGCGGCTGCCATCCTCCCCTCAGTGTCCCGCCGCCTCTCGTTCGGCGTCCCGCAAGCCCGCGAAAAATATCTGGCCGCGGCGCTGCTCGTGCTGGCACTGGCGACGCTCTTCGCGCCCGCGCTGCCTGCCGCCGCCTGGCACATCCCGCATTTCGTCGACGGCCGAGCCTGGCTCGGCGTGCCCAACGCCGCCGACGTGCTGAGCAATCTCGCCTTTCTCGCCATGGGTGTCTGGGGCACTGAGCGGCTGCGCGGCGGTCTCGATGTGCCGGTCGGTGCAAGCTGGTTTTTCGTGGGACTGATCCTCACCTGCCTGGGCTCAGGCTTCTATCATCTCGACCCCGACGTGCCGCAACGGCTGGTCGCCGATCGTCTCGGCATGGCCGTGGCGTTTGCGGGATTTCTGGGCATCGCAGCCAGCGAGCGCATCAGCGTGCGCGCGGGCGAGGCGGTGTTGGTGCTGATGATGATCGCGGGCCTGCTGGCGGCCTGGGTGGCGCGCGAGAATCTCATGCCATGGGTCGTCGTGCAGTACGGCGGCATCGCGCTCGCCGTGGCACTGGCGTTGACGCGGCCCCGGCCCGGTGCGCTTGGCGTGCCGCTCGGCGGTGTGATCTTCTTCTATGCATTGGCCAAGCTGTTCGAGCTTGGCGATGCGATCGTGTTCGACGCGACGGGCCATATCGTCTCGGGCCACACGCTCAAGCATCTGGCTGCCGCGCTGGCGGCCTGGCCGGTCATCAGCTCATTGCGGCATGAACCGCAATCGTAGAGTGGGCAAAAGCGCGTAGCGCCGTGCCCACCTTACACAGTCGTGTTGCTTCGTCCCGTTCCCTCATTGAGCAGACACGCCACCTGGTGGCCGTCGCCGGCGTCCAGCAGCGCCGGCCGCTCGATCTTGCACCGCTCCATCGCAAACCGGCAACGGGTGTGAAACGCGCAGCCCGGCGGCGGATTGACCGGGCTCGGCACGTCGCCGTCGACCAGCGGCGCGAGCTTCTTCGCCAGCGGGTTGGCGATCGGCACCGAGGCGAGCAGAGCCTGCGTGTAGGGATGCCTGGGATTGCGGAACAGCTCGTCCTTGCCTGCGATCTCGACGATGCGGCCGAGATACATCACGGCGACGCGGTGGCTGATATGGGCGACCACGGCGAGGTCGTGGGCGATGAAGAGATAGGAGAAGCCGTGCTGCCGCTGCAGGTCGATCAGAAGGTTGATCACCTGCGCCTGGATCGAGACGTCGAGCGCGGAGACCGGCTCGTCGCAGACGATCAAACGGGGCCCCAGCGCCAGCGCCCGCGCGATGCAGATGCGCTGGCGCTGGCCGCCGGAGAATTGATGCGGGAAGTTGCGCATCTGGTCGGGGCGCAAGCCCACCTGCTCGAACAGCTCTGCAACCCGCGCCTCCAGCGCCTTGCCGGTCGCGAGACCATGCACGATCAGCGGCTCGCCGACGATGTCGCCGGCGGTCATGCGCGGATTGAGCGAGGCGAACGGATCCTGGAACACGATCTGCATCGAGCGTCGGTGCGGGCGCAGCGCCGCCTTGGAGAGGTACGTGATGTCCTCCCCGTCGAGGCGGATCTGGCCGGAGGTCGGCTCGACCAGCCGCAGCACGCTGCGCGCCACCGTCGACTTGCCGCAGCCGGACTCGCCGACGAGCCCGAGCGTCTCGCCGGCCTGAAGGGAAAACGAGACGCCGTCGACCGAATGCACGGTGCCGACCTGCCGCCGCAGCACGCCGGCGCGCACCGGATAATGTTTCTTGAGGTCGGTGACCTCGAGCAGCGCCTCGGTCATGCCACCTCCGCGACTTCTTCCGCGCGCCAGCAGGCGGCGAGATGGCCGCCGCCCCAATCCGCCAGCGGCGGATATTCGGCCTCGCAACGTTTGATGGCGAGCTTGCAGCGCGGCGCGAAGGCGCAACCCTTCGGCAAGCGCACCAGCGACGGCACCGTGCCGGGAATCTCGTTCAGCCGCTCCGGCGCGACGATGCCGGGGGCGGGGACGGCCGGGATCGAGGCCATCAGCCCACGCGTGTAAGGATGCTTTGGCGAGGCGAACAGTGCCTCGACGCTGGCCTCCTCGACCTTCCGCCCCGCATACATCACGATCACGCGCTGCGCGGTCTGGGCGACGACCCCGAGATCATGGGTGATCAGCACGAGCCCGGTGCCGAGCTCCTTCTGAAGGTCGAGGATCAGCGCCAGGATCTGCGCCTGGATAGTGACGTCGAGCGCCGTGGTCGGCTCGTCCGCGAGCAGCAGCGCCGGCCGGCAGGCCAGCGCCATCGCGATCATCGCGCGCTGGCGCATGCCGCCGGACAGCTGATGCGGATATTCCCTCGCGCGTCGCGCCGGTTCGGGAATGCGCACCAGGCGGAGCATCTCGACGGCGATGTCCTGGGCCTCCCTGGCCGGGATGTTCCGGTGCAGCCGCACGGCTTCGACGATCTGGTCGCCGATCCGCATCACGGGATTGAGCGATGTCATCGGCTCCTGGAAGATCATGGAGATGCGGTTGCCTCTGACGGCACGCATCTCGGCTTCGTCCAGCGCCAGCAGATCGGTGCCTTCGAGCGAGACGGAGCCGCCGACGATGCGGCCGGGCGGGTCGGGCACGAGCCGCATCAGCGACAGCGCGGTGACGCTCTTGCCGCAGCCGGATTCGCCGACGATCGCCAGGGTTTCGCCGCGCCTCACGCTGAAGGAGAGGTCGTCCACGGCCTTGAACAGGCCGGAATTGGTGAAGAACACCGTCTTCAGGTTCTTCACCTCGAGCACGAGATCGGATTGTTTCGTCATCAGCCGCGCTGCCGGGGATCGAGAATGTCACGCAGGGCGTCGCCGAACAGGTTGGCGCCGAACACGGCGAGGCTGATGGCGATGCCCGGAAAGATCACGAGCCAGGGCGCCGTGCGGACATATTCGGCGGCGGATTCCGACAGCATGCGGCCCCAGGATGGATAAGGCTCGGGAATGCCGAGGCCGAGGAAGGAGAGGGAAGCCTCGGTCAGGATGGTCGAGCCGAGCTGGGCGGTCGCGAGCACGATCAGTGGCGCCAGCGTGTTCGGCAGCACGTGACGCAGCGCGATCCGCACCTCGCTCATGCCGATCGACTTGGCGGCTTCGACGAAGGGCTGCTCGCGCAGCGCCAGCGTGTTGGCGCGGGTGACGCGCGACACGGTCGGGATCAGCGGGATCGCGATGGCGATGATGACGTTCGGCAGGGACGGGCCGAGCGCCGCCGTCATGATCAGGGCGAGGACCAGCAGCGGCAGCGCCTGAAGAACGTCGGAAACGCGCTGGAAGACGAGATCGACCCAGCCGGACAGATAGCCGGAGGTGAGCCCGACGATGACGCCGATCGTGCCGCCGAGCGCGGTCGAGCCGATGCCGACGGCGAGCGAGATGCGCGCGCCGTGGATGATGCGGCTGAACACGTCGCGGCCGAAGGAATCGGTCCCCATCCAGTGCGCCCAGCTCGGGCGCGCCAGCGCGCGCGCGGAATCGACCGTCAGCGGGTCATAGCGCGCGATGAAGTCGGCAAAGACCGCGGTGAGCACGAACACCGTCATGATGACGAGCCCGGCCGCGCCGAGCACGTGGCGCTGCGCCAGGAACAGCACTCGTCGCCAGCCGCCGGTGGCATGCGCGCCGGCCCGCCTCAGTTCAACGTCGAAGTCGATCGCGGCCATGTCAGCTTTATCCTCCCCCTCTCCCCGCTTGCGGGGAGAGGGTCGGGGTGAGGGGGCCTTTCCACAGGGGAGGTGAGAGTTGGACTCGCGGACAGTCCCCCTCACCCGGATTGCTGCGCAATCCGACCTCCCGCAAGCGGGGAGAAGTGAAGGAAAGCGCAGGCGCTACGTGAGTAATAAACATTCGCCTAATCCGTGTACCTGATCCGCGGGTCGAACACCGCGTAGAGCATGTCGACGGTGAAATTCGTGACCACGACGACCACAGCGATGAACATCACGAGGTTCTGCACGATCGGATAGTCGCGCCAGCGGATCGCCTCGACCAGGAAGCGGGCGACACCGGGGATGTTGAACACGGTCTCGGTGACGATCAGGCCGCCGATCAGGAAGGCCGCCTCGATGCCGATCACGGTGATCACGGGCAGAATCGCGTTCTTCAGCGCGTGGCGGTAGTTCACGGCGGCTTCGGAGGCACCCTTGGCGCGCGCGGTGCGGATGTAATCCTGCCGCAGCACCTCCAGCATCGAGGACCGCGTGATGCGCATGGTCAGCGCCGCGCTGCGGAAGCCGACCGCGGCGGCCGGCACGGCGTAGGTCGCGAACGCCTCGAGCCAGGTCTGCGGATTCGGGTTGAAGATCGGCATCTGGCCGAACATCGCCACCGAAGCGGTGAGGATCAAAAGACCGAGCCAGAACGAGGGCAGCGACAGGCCGCTGAGGCTGACCACGCGCAAGGCGTAATCAAGCCGCGTGCCTTGCCTCACGGCGCTGATGACGCCCAAGGGAATCCCGATCGAGGCCGAGAACAGCAGCGCGAGACCGGCCAGCTTTGCCGTGATCGGAATTCGCGGCAATATCTCCTGCAGCGCCGGCTTCTCGGAAACGTAGGAAAAACCAAAGTCGCCGCGCACAAAGCCGCTGATCCAGTGCCAATATTGCACGATCAGCGGCTGGTCGATGCCGAGCTCCTTCTCCAGATTGGCCTTGTCGGCGGGATCGACATAGCCGGCGGCAGCGAACAGGATGTCGACGATATTGCCGGGCACGACGCGCAGCAGGACGAAGATGACGACCGAGATCCCAAGCAGGGTCACGAGCATCAGGAACAGGCGTCGCACCAGATAGGCAAACATCCTTCGCCCTCCGCGAGCCGCTAGCCTTCAGCCTGCCGTGCTACTTGTCGAGCCACACGTCCTCGTAGCGAAAGCCGTTATAGGAGCTGTTCGACATGATCGTGACGCCCTTGACGTAAGGCTGCCAGCAAGTGCCGGCGCGTGCATGGAAGATGATCGGGCGGGCGACGTCCTCCTGCAGCTTCCTGTCGATGTCCCACACCAGCGGCTTGCGCTTGTTGACGTCGGTCTCCTGCGATTGCACGTCGAACAGCTTCTCGATCTCCTTGTTGCAGTAATTGGTGTAGTTGCGTTCCGAGCCGCAGGAATAGTTCTCGTAGAAGGACTGGTCGGGATCGTCGACTGCGCTGCCGGTCAGGTTGAGGCCGAGCATGTAGTCCTTGCGCGCGACCTTCGGAAACCAGTTGGCCGTCTCGACGACGTCGAGCTCGCCGTCGATATAGATGCTCTTGAGCTGGTCGATCAGGATCACCGCGGGGTCGCGATATTCCGCGATGTTGCGTGTCGAGACCTTCACCGCAAGATGCTTGTCGGGACCGTAGCCCGCCTTCTGCATCAGCTTTTTCGCCTCCTCGCGGTTCGCGTTGACGTTCGGGCCGTAGCCCGGAATGGTCTCGAGCTTGTCCTTGGGCATGCCCCAGATGCCCTGAGGCGGCGGCAGCATGGTGCCGCCGATATCGGCCTGGCCCTCGAACAGGATGTCGACGAAGGCCTTGCGGTCGAGCGCGAGCGACATGGCTCTGCGAACATCGATGTTGTCGAACGGCGCCGAGGTCGAATTGACGATGATGTTGGTCGAAACGTTGGTCGGCTCGACGACGCAGGTCGCGTTCGGCGCCTGCGACTTGATGTCCTTCAGCAGCGGGATCGTGATGTGCGTCGGGAAGGTCATGTCGAACTTGCCGGCGACGAAAGCGAGGATCGCGGTCGAGCGGTTCGTGATGATCGTGTACTCGATGCCGTCGAGATAGGGCAGGCCCTTCTTCCAATAGTCCGGATTTCGCGTCAGCTTGATCGATTCATTGGCCTTGAACTCGACGAACTTGAACGGTCCGGTCCCGATCGGATGGGTGCGCATGTCCGCCGGAGAGACGTGGCAGGGATAGACCGGCGTATAGCCGGATGCGAGCATCGCCAGCAGCGAGGGTTGCGGCCGCTTCAGGGCGAATGAGACCTCGAAATCGCCGCTCGTCGTGATCTCGTTGACTTCGTTGTACCAGGCCTTGCGTGGATTCTGCCGCAGCTTCTGCTGCGATTTGCCCATCAGGAGATCGAAGCTGCATTTGACGTCGGCCGACGTGAACGGCTTGCCGTCGTGCCATTTGACGCCCTGACGCAGCTTGAACGTCAGCTTCTTGTTGTCGCTGCTCCAGGACCAGCTTTCGGCGAGCTCGGGCCTGAGCGTATCGGGAGTGTTCTGCGCGATGTGCTGATCGTAGATGACGAGATTGTTGAAGACCCCCATGAACGGCACGTTGACCGAATAGGTTGCGCCTTCGAGGATCGACGCGTTGGCCGGACTGTCGCGGTGATACATCCGCAGGATGCCGCCCTGCTTGGGCTCGCCGGCAAGCGTGGCAGTTGAGGCCGTCAGCACAGATAGCACCGCCGTCACGGCGAGCGCCCACACGCTCCGCATGCTCATCCTCCCTGGACATCGGCCTTTTGCGGCCTGTTTGTCGCGACGATAGCACGCAACCCGCGCGTGGCAACCCCGATCGCGCCGCCTCGGCATTTCGGATGACGGAAGGCCGCAGGGTCTCACGTCTCACGATGTGAGAGTGCAGGTGCGAAAAGATGGTTCCCGACACAGCTGTCGTGCGCGACTGCACCAACAAGCTCCACTGTCGTCCCGGATCTGCGCTCCGCTTGTCCGGGACGAGCGCGGCGTTCGTAGCTCACACGATCCTTGACGCCTTGTTTCCCCAATACCGGTCCCGCAGCAGGCGCTTGTACAGCTTCCCGGTCGGCAGCCGCGGCAATTCCTTCTCGAAATCGACCGAGCGCGGCACCTTCTGCCGCGACAGCGATTTCGCGCAGAACGCGATCAGCTCCTCGGCCAGCGCCGCGTCCGGCACCACGCCCGGCATCGGCTGCACCACCGCCTTCACCTCCTCGCCGAGATCGGCATTGGGCACACCGAACACCGCGGCATCGGCGACCTTCGGATGGGTGATCAGGAGGTTTTCGCATTCCTGCGGATAGATGTTCACTCCTCCGGAGATGATCATGAAGGTCGCACGGTCGGTCAGGTACAGGAAGCGGTCCTGGTCGACATAGCCGACATCGCCGACCGTGCTCATGCTGCCGTCGGCCGAGCGCGCCTCCTTGGTCTTCTCGGGATCGTTGAAATATTCGAACGGCGTCGCCGTCTTGAACCAGACCTGGCCGGGCGTCCCGGCCGGACATTCCCGCATGTTCTCGTCGAGGATGTGGAGGTCGCCGAGCAGCACCTTGCCGACGGTGCCGCGATGGCTAAGCCATTCCTCGCTGTTGCAGGCGGTGAAGCCGAGGCCCTCGGTCGCGCCGTAATATTCGTGGATGATGGGTCCCCACCATCTGATCATGTCGTCCTTGACCAGAGCCGGGCAGGGCGCGGCGGCATGGATCGCGATCTCGAGCGACGACAGGTCGTAGCGCTTGCGGACCTCCTCCGGCAGCTTCAGCATGCGCGAGAACATCGTCGGCACCAGCTGGGTGTGCGTGATGCCCCAGCGCTGGACCAGCTCGAGGTACCTTTCGGGATCGAAGCTCTCCATGATGATCACGGTGCCGCCCATGCGGATCGTGAGGTTCACGGCGGCTTGCGGTGCGGAATGATAGAGCGGGGCCGGCGAGAGATAGACCATGCCCTCACGATAGTGCCAGAGCTTGGTCAGGAAATCGAACAGCGGCAGATTGTGCTTCGGCGGCTCCTCCGGCAGCGGCCGCAGGATGCCTTTCGGCCGTCCCGTCGTGCCGGACGAGTACAGCATGGCCGTGCCCAGCCATTCGTCCGCGATCGGTGTCGCCGGCATGTCCGCGATCACGTCCGCAAGCCCGACGATACGCTCGCTTTCGCCCGGGCCATCGGCGACGATGCAGAGCTTGATATCGGGGCAGGACTTGATCGCCTCGCGCGCGATGTCGAGCTTCGCCACCGACGTGATCAGGATCTTGGACTGGCTGTTGATGAGCAGATAAGCGAGCTCGCCCGGCGTCAGGAAGGAGTTGATGCAGGTGTAGTACAGCCCGGAGCGTTCGCCCGCGCCGCAGGCTTCCAGGTAGCGCGAATTGTTCTCCATGAAGATCGAGTAATGGTCGAGCCGCCTCAAGCCGTGCTTGCGGAACAGATGCGCCAGCCGGTTGCTGCGCGCCTCGAGCTCGCGATAGGTGACGGCCTCGCCTGTGGCCGCCATGATGAAGGCGGGTTGCAGCGGGCGCAGGCGGGCGTGGTGACCAGTGTACATCTATCCTCCGGCTTGAATCATGCGGCGAGAAGCAGGATTTCGCGCACCTCTGCCGGGCCTTCGATCTTGCGCGGGTTGCGCGGCACCCAGGGCGTGCGCATCGCCTGTTCGGCGATCGACTCGAAATGCTCGGGCGACACATGCACCTCGGCGAGGCTGCGCGGCATGCCGAGCGAGCGGATGAAGGCATCGAGCACGTCGGCGGCATTGTGGCCGGGATAGCCCATGGCGGCGGCGACGATCATCTGCCGCTCGGCATTGTCGCGCCCATTCCAGCGAATCACCGCCGGCAGCATGACGCAGGAGGTGTAGCCGTGCGGCACGTCGAAGGCCGCGCCCAGCACGTAGCCGATGCCGTGGCTGGCGCCCATCGGCACGCCGGCAGCGAGCGCGCCCATCGACAGCCAGGTGCCGATCTGCGCGTCCATTCGCGCGTCGAGATCGGCGGGATTGGCCTTCACCCGCGGCAGCGCGTCGGCGAGCATGGCGAGGCCCTTCACCGCCTGCGCGTCGGCATAGGGATGCGCCTCGCGCGAGCAGATCGCTTCGACGCAATGGTCGATGGCGCGGATGCCGGTCGACAGGAACAGCCATTCCGGCGTGTGCACGGTGATGGCCGGATCGAGGATGGTCGCGCGCGGCACCGTCAGCGGATGCCGCAGCATCTGCTTCACGTTCGTGCTGCGGTCGGTGACGCCGGCGATCGCGCTGAACTCGCCCCCTGCGATCGTGGTCGGCACGCTGACCTGCCGCACCGTCGGTGCATTCATCTCGGGCGCGATGCCCTTGCGGACGCGGATGCGCTCGATTCCCTCGACATCGGTGATGCCATTGGCGAGGCAAAGCTGCACCGCCTTGGCACCATCGGTGATCGAGCCGCCGCCCACGGTGACGATCAGATCGGCCTCCGCCGCGCGCGCCGCATGTGTGGCCGCGATCACCGCCTCGCGCGGCGTATGCGCCGGCATGGCATCGAACAGGCCGGCGCAGCGCGGGCCCAGCGCCTGCTTGATCGTCTCGATTTCGTCGGTTTGCCGGTTGAGCGTGCCGGAGACCATCAGGAAGGCGCGGCGCGTTCCCAGCCGATCCATCTGCGCGACGATGGCGCCCGCCGCGGGATGGCCGAATACGACCTCCTCGATCGCGCCGAAAACGACACGTCCCTGGTGCACGCCTGTCCTCCCGGACAATTCGCCTTGTTTTTGTGCAGGTTAATCTAGCCGAGCCGCCAGGTCCCGTCATGTGTGAAGGCGCTGAGGGCGCCGAAGCCGGCTCTCGAACTGTCAACCCGTCTTCCGGCCAGGGCGCTCGTCCGAGCATTGCGCGCATCGCAGTCTTGAAGAGTTCGTCTTGGCCACCCATCTTGTGGCGCCCGCAGGTAGAAGCGTACCATGTGGCTTTCTGCGGCTTTTGTGCGAGGACCTGGGATGAGCGGACCGGATGGAAGCGAGCGGTTTGTCAAAAAGCACGATTTCGTTCTGACCCGACCGATTGCAATCGCCGCGCTGCTCGTCGCGGCTGTCGCGCTCACCGGTTGCGGACAACCGACCTCGCAAGCCGCTGCTCCGCCGCCGGCGGCGGTGACGGTGGCCCAGCCGGTCAAGCGCACCGTCACCGATTGGGACGAGTTCACCGGACGCTTCGAGGCGGTCGAGGAGGTGCAGGTGCGCCCGCGCGTCGGCGGCTTCGTCAATTCGGTGGACTTCCAGGACGGCGCGATCGTGCGACAGGGCGATCTGCTCTACGTGATCGACCCGCGCCCATTCGAGGCGGTGGCGATACAAGCGGAAGGCCAGCTGTCCGATGCACGCGCCAAGGTGGAGCTTGCCAAGCGCGAGCTCGACCGCGGCCTCAGCCTGGTGCAGACCAGCGCGGTCTCCGAGCAAGTCGTCGATCAGCGCCGCCAAGCTCTGCAGGCCGCGCATGCCGCCGAGATGCAGGCCGAAGGCGCGCTGAAGGCCGCCAAGCTCAACATCGAGTTCACGCATGTGACGGCGCCGCTGACGGGACGCGTCAGCCGCCATCTCGTCAGTCCCGGCAATCTTGTGCAGGGCAGCGACAGCGGCACGTCGACATTGCTGACGTCCATCGTCACGCTTGATCCGATCTACATCTATTTCGACATGGACGAGGCGACCTTCATCAAATACAGCAAGCTGTGGTTCGAAGGGCGGCGCCCAAGCTCGCGCGACACGGCGAACCCGGTGCAGGTGACGCTCGCCGGCGAGACCAAGCCGTCGCATGAAGGCACCATCAACTTTCTCGACAACCGCCTCGACGTCTCGACCGGCACGCTGCGGAGCCGCGCGGTCGTCAAGAACACCGATCTTTCGATCCTGCCCGGACAGTTCGGCCGCGTCAGGCTGATCGGCAGCGCGCCCTACGAGGCTCTGCTGATTCCCGATGCCGCCGTCGCGACCGACCAGTCCCGCAAGATCGTTTTCGTGGTGAAGCCCGATGACACCGTCGAGGCCCGTCCCGTGGTGCTCGGCCCGCTGGATGACGGCCTGCGCGTGATCCGCGAAGGATTGAAGGCGGAGGACCGCGTCATCGTCAACGGCATCCAGCGCGCCCGGGTCGGCGCCAAGGTCGCTCCGCAGACCGCGCCAGCCCCAGCCGGTAACAAGTCATGAATCTCGGCCGTCTCTCCATCAATCAGCCCATCCTGGCGATGGTGCTGTCGATCGTGCTCCTGATCGTCGGCGCGCTCGCCTACACCACGCTGCCGGTCTCCGAATATCCCCAAGTGGTGCCGCCGACCGTGGTGGTCACGACGCAATATCCCGGCGCCTCCGCGCAGACCGTGTCCGACACGGTCGCAGCGCCGATCGAGCAGGAGATCAACGGCGTCGAGGACATGCTGTATCTCTACAGCCAGGCCACCTCGAACGGCCAGCTCACCATCACCGTCACCTTCAAGCTCGGCACCGACCTCGACAAGGCCCAGGTGCTGGTGCAGAACCGCGTCGCCATCGCGCAGCCGCGGCTGCCCGAGGAAGTCCAGCGCAACGGCGTCACCACGCGCAAGAACTCGCCCGACATCCTGATGGTCGTGTTCATGCTGTCGCCGGACGACACGTTCGACCAGCTCTACATCTCCAATTACGCACTGCTCCAGGTCCGCGACCAGCTGCTGCGTCTCGACGGCGTCGGCGACATCCAGATCTTCGGCGCGCGCGACTATTCCATGCGGCTGTGGCTCGACCCCGACCGGATCGCCAATCTCGGCCTGACCTCGGCCGAGGTGCTGGCCGCGATCCGGGCCCAGAACGTGCAGATCGCCGGCGGCCAGATCGCTGAGCCGCCGATCGCCGACCGCGCCTTCCAGCCGAATCTCACCTTCACCGGCCGGCTGAAGGACCAGAAGCAGTTCGAGGCCATCCTGATCAAGGCCGGGTCCGACGGCCGCGTCGTGCGGTTACGCGACGTCGCTCGCGTCGAGCTCGGGGCGCTGGCTTACTCCACCAACAGCTTCCTGCTGCGCAAATCCGCGGTCGCCATGCTGGTGACGCAGCGGCCGGGATCGAACGCTCTCGCCACGGCAAAGAACATCAACGACACCATGACGAGGCTGAAGGAGAGCTTCCCGAAGGGCCTCGACTACAACATCGGCTACAACCCGACCGAGTTCATCGCGCAATCCGTGCACGAGCTGATCAAGACCATCTACGAGGCCATGCTGCTCGTGGTGATCGTGGTGCTGGTGTTCCTGCAGGGATGGAGGCCCGCGATCATTCCGATCATCGCGATCCCGGTGTCGCTGGTCGGCACCTTCGCGGTGATGGCGGCGCTGGGCTTCTCCATCAACAATCTCACGCTGTTCGGCCTCGTCCTCGCCGTCGGCATCGTCGTCGACGACGCGATCGTGGTGGTCGAGAATGTCGAGCGTCACCTCGAGCACGGCATGAGTCGGCGCGACGCCGCGCTGAAGACGATGGAGGAAGTCGGCAGCGCGCTGGTCTCGATCGCGCTGGTGCTGTGTGCGGTGTTCGTGCCGACGGCATTCTTGGGCGGCATCTCCGGGCAGTTCTTCCAGCAGTTTGCGGTCACCATCGCAGTTGCGACCGCGATCTCGTGCTTCTGCTCGCTGACGCTGTCGCCGGCATTGGCATCGCTGATCCTCACCCCGCACGAGGAGAAGCGCCCGCCGTCGAGCTGGAATGTCGTCGCGCGGGCGTGGGGTGCCTTCACCGGCGTGTTCAACCGCGTGTTCGACCGCCTCGCGCACGGTTATGCCGGCCTCGCCAATTTCGTGATCCGGCATTCGGTGCTGATGCTCCTGATCTACCTCGTGCTGATCGGCAGCGCCGGCTGGCTGATCGTGACCACGCCGCAGGGCTTCATCCCGGCGCAGGACCGCGGCTACGTCATCGTGTCCGTGCAATTGCCGGGCGCGGCCTCGCTGGCGCGCACCACCGAGGTCGTGCGCGAGATCGAGCGGATCGCGCTCGATACGCCGGGCATCGTCCGCGTCGCGGCCTTTGCCGGCTTCTCCGGCGCCACCCGCACGCAGGCCGGCAATGCGGCGGCGCTGTTCCCGGTGTTCGACGAGCCCGAGGCGCGGATTAAGAAGGGCCTGTCCGCAACCGCCATTACGGTCGAGCTGCGCAAGCGCCTGTCCGCGATCCAGGGCGCCTTCATCATCGTGATTCCGCCGCCGGCCGTGCCCGGCATCGGCACCGGCGGCGGCTTCACCATCCGCATCCAGGACCGCCAGGGCCGCGGACCCGAAATGCTCGCCGCGGCGACCGACGAACTCGTCGCCGCAGCGCGCAAATCGCCCCTCCTGCTCGGCCCCTCCGTGTTCTCGCCGTTCACGGCCAACACGCCGCAGCTCTTCGTCGATATCGACCGCACCAAGGCGCAGAAGCTCGGCGTTCCCATCTCGAACATCAACGACACGATTCAGAGCTATTTCGGTTCGACCTACGTCAACGACTTCAACCTGTTCGGGCGCACCTATCACGTCACCGCGCAGGCCGACTTCCCGTTCCGCAAGGAGCCCAGCGATCTCGCACGCCTGCGCACGCGCAATGCCTCCGGCGACATGGTGATGCTCGGCAGCGTGGTCGAGTTCAAGGACGTCTCGGGCCCCGACCGCGTCGCGCGCTACAATCTCTATGCGGCGTCCGAGCTCCAGGGCGAGCCCGCGCCAGGCACCAGCTCGACCACCGCGCTCAACGCCATCAAGCAGCTGGCGAACGACACCTTGCCGAGCGGCTTCACCTTCGAGTGGACGGATCTGTCCTATCAGCAGGTCACCGGCGGCAATGCCGGCCTCTACGTGTTTCCGATCTGCGTGCTGTTCGTCTACCTCGTGCTGGCCGCGCAATATGGCAGCTGGACCCTGCCGTTCGCGGTGATCCTGATCGTGCCGATGTGCCTGCTGGCTGCCACCATCGGCGTGCGCCTCATGGGCCAGGACGTCAACATCCTCACCCAGATCGGCTTCGTCGTGCTGGTGGGATTGGCGGCGAAGAACGCGATTCTGATCGTCGAGTTCGCCCGCGACATCGAGAACGAAGGCAGGCCGCGGCTGGAGGCCGTGATCGAGGCCTGCCGTCTGCGCCTGCGGCCGATCCTGATGACCTCCTTCGCCTTCATCCTCGGCGTGCTGCCTTTGGTGATCTCGACCGGCTCCGGTTCCGAGATGCGGCAGGCGGTCGGCGTCGCCGTGTTCTTCGGCATGATCGGCGTCACCCTGTTCGGCCTGCTGTTCACGCCGATCTTCTATGTGGTGGTGCGGAACCTGGCGGAGGGACGGAACGAAGGCAGGAAGCCGGAGCTGGCGGCCTCGTAAGTGTCGGTAGCGGCCACTCGCGTCCCCTCATTCACGGTGTCATCCCCGCGAACGCGGGGCTCCATAACCCCAGGGAGTAGTTTGGTGCGACACGGTCACTCCGAGTCTTCGTCAAACTACTTCCTGTGGCTATGGATCCCGGATCTTCGCTTCGCTCGTCCGGGACGACACCAGTTGTTGTGCGGCGAGCCCTTCATACTAACGACCAACATGCAACGGATGGGCAGGCGCGGGGTTCTTCCCTAATATCCGCGCGATTTCAAAACAGAAACTGCTGGGAGACAATAGATGAAATCAGCACTTTTGGCCGCCGTCGCAACCTCCGCCCTGGTGCTTGCCGCGCCGGCCTCCGCCCAAGGCGTCAAGATCGGCATCCTCAACGACCAGTCCGGCGTCTATGCCGATTACGGCGGCAAATGGTCGGTCGAGGCGGCCAGGATGGCGATCGAGGATTTCGGCGGCGAGGTGCTCGGCCAGAAGATCGAGCTCGTCACCGCCGACCACCAGAACAAGCCGGATCTTGCAGCCTCGATCGCGCGGCGCTGGTACGACGTCGAGAACGTCGACATGATCACGGAGCTGACGACCTCTTCGGTCGCGCTCGCGATCCATGAGCTCTCCAAGGAAAAGAAGAAGATCGACATCGTCGTCGGCGCCGCGACCTCGCGGCTGACAGGCGATGCCTGCCAGCCCTATGGCTTCCACTGGGCTTACGACACCCGCGCGCTCGGCGTCGGCACCGGCGGCGCGTTGACCAAGGCCGGTGGCGACACCTGGTTCTTCCTCACCGCGGATTACGCCTTCGGCTATGCGCTGGAGAAGGACACCAGCGAGATCGTCACGGCCAACGGCGGCAAGGTGGTCGGCTCGGTGCGCGTGCCGCTCAACTCCTCCGACTTCTCCTCCTTCCTGCTGCAGGCGCAGAGCTCCAAGGCCAAGATCGTCGGCCTCGCCAATGCCGGCCTCGACACCACCAACTCGATCAAGCAGGCGTCCGAGTTCGGCATCGTCGCCAGTGGTCAGAAGCTCGCCGGCCTCCTGATGACGCTTGCCGAAGTGCACGGCCTCGGCCTGCAGGCCGCGCAGGGCCTGGTGCTGACGGAAGGCTTCTACTGGGACGTCAACGACAAGAGCCGCAATCTCGGCGAGCGCTTCCTCAAGCGCACCGGGCGGATGCCGAACATGATCCAGGCCGGCACCTACTCGGCGACGCTGAGCTATCTGAAGGCGGTCAAGGCCGCGGGCACCAAGGATCCGGATGCCGTCGCCAAGAAGCTGAAGGAGCTTCCGGTCGACGACGACTTCACGCAAGGCGGCAAGGTGCTCGAGAACGGCCGCATGGTCCACGACATGTATCTGTTCGAGGTCAAGAAGCCCGCGGAGTCGAAGAAGCCCTGGGACTATTACAAGCTGCTCGCCACCGTCCCCGGCGACAAGGCCTTCTTCACCGCGAAGGAAAGCGGCTGCCCGCTGACGAAGTGAGGGAACAGGCCACAGCGCGCCCCACACACTCGGTGTCGTCCCGGACAAGCGCGCCTCAAGCGCGCGCCGATCCGGGACCCATAACCACAGGCAGACGTGGTTACCGGGACTCGGAGTTGCCAACTCGCGTCACGACATCTCCCTGTGGATATGGGTCCCGAATCTTCGCTGCGCTCGTCCGGGACGACAGCGGAATGTGCAGCCCCGGATGGCCTCACACCAGCCGCAACACCACCGCCCCCAGCGCTCCCACCCACAGCGCAAACGCCGCGAGTATCTGGATCGCAAACCCTGGGCCGCGCTTGGCCGCCGCCTTCGAATAGCCGATGAAATAGACGATGCGGCCGATGATCCAGACTGCGCCGAGCCCCGCGGCGATGGCGTCGCCGATATAGATCGCGAACAGCCACAGCGCCGGCAGGACAATCGGCAGCCATTCCAGCGTGTTCATCTGGATGCGGAAGGCACGGTCGAAATCGGGATGGCCCGACATCGCAGGCACCTTGACGCCGGTCTTGGTGCGTGCGCGCGAGACGTTGATGATGGTGAAGAAGTAAAATGCAATCGCCAGCAGGGTGACGAGGGCGGTGAGGTGATACATCGCGGAATTCCTTTGGAGAGGTCGCGGCTTCAATAGCCGGTCATCTCGAGATAACCAACACCGTCATGGCTTCCGGCAAAGCTGATCGGCCCTTCCCAATAGGCGAAGCCGGTCCCCATCCAGGCTTTCGGATTGAGCGGCTTGCACTGGATCGAGAACGATCGCGACGGGATCGCGATCTGCCATTCCACCGGCACCTTGCGTCCTGCGACCTCCGCCGTCGCCATCGGGATCATCTGGATGTCATCCCCCGCGATCATCTGCGTGTTGCCTGCCGCGTCGATCCAATTGCCGAACGGATGATTCCTGCCGTCCTTCTGCCGCAGCCGGTACAGCATCAGCTTGTCGCCCGACGACAGATGCAGCGACAGCCAGTCCCAGCCGGTCTGATCCGTGTCGAGCGGCTGGCTGCTCCATTCCCTGTCCAACCAGGCCTGGCCCGAGACACTGACCGGCTTGTCGTCGATGGTGAGCGTGCCGCGGGCGCGGTAGAACGGCTGGCTGTAATAATAGGACGCCTGGCCGCGCTCCGATTTGCGGCTGTAGCCGCGATCACCCTGCAGCACGACCGGACGATCAGTCTCGAGCGTCACCGCGTAGCTGAAGTCGGTGCTGGATGCCTTCAGCGTCAGCGGCGCCAGATTGCGATCGTCGGCGGGCTCGAGGCCCTTCATTTGCCAATCGTCGATCCAGGCATCGAACGGCTTTTCCGTGACCCCGGCCTGCCCGACGCCGCCGCGCGAAAATGTTTCGTTGAAGCGATGAGTGTCGGCGCGCGTCACTGCGGCGTGGGCCATCCACACCTGCTGATTGGTCCAGCCTTCGCCTTGCGGGCCCGGCTGCGCCGCCTGGCGGAACAGCGTCCATTGCAGGCCGCAAGCCGCACCGCGGCCGTCGACGAGGTTGGCCGTGAGATACCACCACTCGATGCGAAACTCCGGATGCGGCCCGTGATCGGCCGGAAAGGCAAACGGTCGTCCCGGCGTCACCTTCGCAAAGCCGTCCGCGGTTTCGCCGAGCCCGGCATAGCCTTGCGCAGCGGCGCGGTGCGCGAGCGCCAGCGCGGCAATGCCGCCGGCGAAGGCGCGGCGCGAGATGCGATCAGCGCTCATTGGCAAACACCTTGACGAGGCTCGCCGGCTGCATCCGCGCCAGCCGCACCACCGGCAGGAGGGCCGCCAGCAGCGAGGCCAGCAGCGCCACCGCGACCAGCCCGACCAATTGCTCCGGAAACACGTGGAACGGCAGCCGCCAGCCGAACGCCTTCACGTTCACGATCGCGACCAGGCACCACGCCACCACGAGGCCGAGCGGCACGGCCAGCAGCGCCGTGAACAGCGCCACCGAGAGCGTCTTGGCCAGCTCGATCGCGGCAAGGCGCGGCCGCGTGATGCCGATCGCCCATAGCGGCGCGAGCTGCGGCAGGCGGGAATTCGCCAGCGTGAGCAGGCTCGTGAAGAGCGCGATCCCGGCGACACCGAGCGTGAAGGCGTTCAGCGCCGAGGTCACCGCAAAGGTGCGGTTGAAGATGCGGATCGATTCCGCCTTCACCGTCGACTGGTCGGCGACGCTGCGGTCGTCGAGCGCGAACTGCTTCTGCAACGCCGAGATCAGGCCCGATATGTTCTCCTTCGCGACGATCAGGCCGATCCGCGTCTGCGGCGTCTGCGGAAATTGCCGGATCAGCGCCGCGACGTTCACGGTCAGCTGTCCCCTGGGATTGCCGTAATCGGCATAGATGCCGACGATGTCGAGCTCCCAGGTTCCGCCAGGTGCCGGCACCGCGACGACGTCGCCGATGCGGACATTCAGGCGGCGGCTGAGCTGCTCGCTGATGAAGGCGGCGTTGCCGGGGACCAGCCGGGTCCAGGCCTGGGGCGCGGCGTCCAGCAGCGGCCAGCGCTCGCGATACAGCGCGTGATCGGGCAGGCCGAGCAGCTCCACCGGTTGGCCCTGAAGCTGCGCTTCGGCGCGCCCGCCCGACAGGATCGCCTGCACGTCGCTGCGTTCCTTCAGCCAGTTGCGGATCGCGACACCTTGCGCGTTGTCGGAGGCGCTGATGTAGACGTCGGCGGCGAGCCGTCCGTTCAGCCAGCCGAGGAAGGTGCGGCTGAACGTCTCCACCATGGTGGATACCCCGACATTGACGGCAAGCGCCAGCAGCAGCGCCATCAGCGCCAGCGACAGGCCGGAGAGCTGCTGCCGGCTGTCCGCCCAGAACCACAGCGCCAGCGGTCTTCGCGCGGCACGTTGGCCTGCGAGCAGGAGGAGCTCGAGGAAGGCCGGCAGGATCAGGGCCGCGCCGAGCATCAAGGCCGCCAGCAAGCCAAAGCCCGCGATCAGCGATTCGCCGTAGCGCAGCAGCAGCAGCGCGCCCACGAACACGGCGCCGGCCGCACAGCTTTGCAGGACCAGCCAGCGGCGCTGCCGCTGCTGCCAGGCGCGCGGCTGCGCCGTCGCCAGCACAGGCATCGTGATCGCCTTGATCAGGCTGGTGGCCGCCGCGACCAGCGCGCCCGCAATGCTGATGCCGATGCCGGCGAGCCACCATTCGGGCCGCAAGCTGAGCTGCCCCGGGATCTGCGCGCCATAGAGCCCGCGCAGCGAAGCCGCGACGTCAGGCAGCAGCACCGCGGCAATGAAATAGCCGCACACGAGCCCGATCAACCCTGCGACCAGTGCCAACGCGACGAGCTCGACCACCAGCACGGTGTTGACGAGCCGCGCCGAGGCACCGCAGGCGCGCAGCGTCCGCAGCATCGGCAGCCGCTGCTCGAAGGCGAGGCCGACGGCGGAGTTGACGATGAAGAGCCCGACGAAGAACGACAACAGGCCGAACGCCGTGAGGTTGAGATGGAAGCTGTCGGTGAGGCGCTCCAGCTCGGTCTCCGCATTCGGCTCGACCAGCTGCAATTGGTCGCCGACGACGCTGGCCAGCGGCGCGGGCCTGCTCTTGGGCTTGCCGATCAGCAGCCGCGACAGCTGGTTCGGCTTGTTCAGCAGGCGCTGCGCCACGCCGATATCGACCACCAGCACGCCGGGCGCGAGCTGCGGCAGCACGCGTAGCGGCGGCAGTGTTGCGCCGTTGCTGATCGCAGGTGCCGCGCCTTCCGCTGCCTGCAAGTCGCTCAGCGTCTCGCGTGCCGCCAATGTCTGGCCCGGCGGCGCCACGAAGCTGCTCAAATCCGCGGCACCGAGGCGCGGCGCATTGCCGATTTCGGCTGGCAGCGTCACCGGCTCGATCCCGAGCAGCCGCACCGAGCGGCCGTTGATCTGGACCCGGCCTTCCAGTGTCGGTGACACCGGCCAGCCGGCGCGGCGGAGCTCTACGAAGAGATCCTGCGGGAAAGTTGCCGCATGCGGTGCCACCAGCATCGCGGTGCGGGTGCCGCCGAATGTCGCTGCGGCGCGGTCATAGGCGGTGCGGGCCTGCTGGTTGATGGCCTGCACGCCGCTCCACAGCGCGGTCGCCGCGATCAGCCCGATCAGAAGCGTCGCGAACTGCATCTTGTGACGTCGCCAATGGCTGAGCAGCACCGCAAGGATCCAGAGCGCGCGTCTCATGCGATCCGCCCCGCATGCAGGGTGAGGTGGCGGTCGAGTGTTGCGGCCAGATGCAGGCTGTGCGTCACCATCAGGAAGCCGCAGCCAGTGCGCGCGACAAGGTCGCGCGCCAGCGCAAGCACGTCCTCGGCGGTGTCTTCGTCGAGATTGCCGGTCGGCTCGTCCGCCAGCAGCAGCGAGGGCTTTGTCGCCAAGGCCCGGCCAATCGCGACCCGTTGCTGCTGACCGCCGGACAATTGCTCGGGATAGCGCTTCAGGAGTGATCCAAGCCCGAGCCGTTCGGTCAACTCGTTGGTCCAGGCTGCATCGTGACGGCCGGCGATCCGCGCCTGAAACACCAGATTATCCGCGACCGAAAGACTCGGGATCAGGTTGAACTGCTGAAAAACCAGGCCGATCCGGTCGCGGCGCAAGCTGGCGCGACCGGCATCGGAGAGCTTGGTGACCTCGACGTCCTCCAGCCGGATCGTGCCGCCATCGGCGGCGTCCAATCCCGCGATCAGGTGCAGCAGCGTGCTCTTGCCGCTGCCGGACTCGCCGGTCAGCGCGATGCGCTCGCCCTTGCCGAGGTCGAGATCGACGCCGCGCAGCACATGGACCGGTTCGCCGGCCGAGGAGAAGGTCTTGGAAAGATTTCGGATGCTCAGCACGATGAATGGCGCCGGACGGAATGAGGACTTGTTGCGTAGCACACTTGCTGTGGAAATGCCGGGTTGCGTTGGTCTCGAACCCGTTGTTAGCTTCCAAAACGGCCAAATCAAAAAGGTGCCAAAAAGACATGCGGGGAGAACGATGAGCGCTCAGGGAACGCCCGATGCGGCGGGCAGGACGGCAGGGCAGTCCAGGGATTCGGCGAAGCCAACGCCGAAGGGCGCCTGGACCGTCACCTTTCTCCTCTTTCTCTTCATGGTCGTGAACTTTGCGGACAAGATCGTCGTCGGGCTCGCCGGCGTGCCGATCATGACCGATCTGAAGCTTTCGCCGGAGCAGTTCGGCCTGCTCGGCTCCTCGTTCTTCTTCCTGTTCTCGATCGCCGCCATCGTGGTCGGCTTCATCGTCAACAAGGTGCCGACGCGCTGGGTGCTGCTGACGCTCGCGGTGATCTGGGCGCTGGCGCAGTTTCCGATGGTCGGCACCGTCTCCTTCACCACGCTCCTGATCTGCCGCATCGTGCTGGGCGCCGGCGAAGGCCCGGCCTTCTCGGTCGCCGCGCACGCGATCTACAAATGGTTCCCCGACGAGAAGCGCACGCTGCCGACCGCGATCCTGTCGCAGGGCTCGGCCTTCGGCGTCATCCTGGCGGTGCCGGCGCTGAACTGGGTCATCGTCAATCATTCCTGGCACTATGCCTTCGGCGCGCTCGGAATCGTCGGCCTGATCTGGGTTGCGGCCTGGCTCGTGCTCGGCAAGGAAGGGCCGCTGGAGGACACGCAGGTCCTTGCCGAGACCGAGCAGAAAATTCCCTACTTGCAGCTTCTCACCTCGCGCACCTTCATCGGCTGCGTCGCCGCGACCTTCGGTGCCTATTGGGCGCTGTCGCTCGGCCTGACCTGGTTCACGCCGTTCATCGTCAAGGGCCTCGGCTTCTCGCAGAGCCAGGCGGGCTTCGTCTCGATCCTGCCCTGGGTGTTCGGCGCCACCATCGTCATTCTCACCGGATGGATCTCGCAGGTGATGATGGCGCGCGGCTACAACACCCGCGTGGCACGCGGCGTGCTCGGCTCGGTGCCGCTGGTGATCGGTGGGCTGATCCTGGCGATGATGCCGCATGTTCAGGGTGCGGGCCTGCAGATCGCGCTGCTGGTGGTCGGCTCGGGCCTGTGCGGCGCGATCTATGTCGTCTGCCCGCCGATGCTCGGCGAGTTCACGCCGACCTCGCAGCGCGGCGCCATCCTCGCGATCTACGGTGCGCTGTACACGCTGGCCGGCATCATCGCGCCGGCCGTGATGGGCGCGACGATCCAGCGTGCCGGCAGCACGCTCGACGGCTACATGACCGGCTTCACCATCAACGCCGTGATCATGGTCGGCTCCGGTCTGCTCGGCCTGCTGCTGCTGTGGCCGAACACGGAGAGGGCGAGGTTGACCCGTGGTGCCGCGGCACAGGCCAGCGCGCTGAAGGGCGCGGTGTCGCCGACGTAGGGCTGCGAACCGCCCGCTCCAATCACAACTGTCGTCCCGGACAAGCGCGCCCAAGCGCGCGCAGATCCGGGACCCATAACCACAGGGATAAGTTTGGCGATGACTCGGAGTGACCAGCTTCGCGCCGCAACTTCTCCCTGTGATTATGGGTCACCGCCTTCGCGGGGACGACAGTTGAATTTGTAGCTACATCGACCGCTCAATTCGCAGAACCTTCCCGCTTCCGTTCCGTGAACGGCGACAGCACCACCGTCGCCACCATGAAGATCACGGACGCGCCGAACACCCAGTGCGGCGCGTTCTGGTCCATGATCCAGCCGAACAGCAGCGGCGAGACGATGCCGCCGAGATTGAAGCCGGTGGAGACGATGCCGAAGGCGCGCCCCGCGGCGCCCGCCGGCGCGGCGTTACGCACCAGCATGTCGCGCGACGGGGCGATCACGCCGGAGAGGAAGCCCGCGACCGTCATCGCCGCGGTCAAGGCCCAGCCGGGCAGCGTCACCAGCGCGATCAGCAGCACGATGGCCGCGTTCACGGCAAAGCAGGCCGCTGCGACATAGCCGTGGCGTTCGGTGTGGTCGGCGAGGAAGCCGCCGGCGAGCACGCCGGCGGCGCTGGCGCCGAGGAACGCCGTCAGCATGACGTTGGCTGCCGAATAGGACGTGCCGTAGCCGCTCATCAGCGCGACGACGCCGAAATTGTTGATGCCGGCCACGGACAGGCTGAGCAGCATGAACAGCGCCGTCAGCGTGATCAGCGCCGGGGTGATGACCGCCTGCTTCGGCGTGTTCTCCGCGCCCGGCTTTGCCTTGCTGGCGCCGGCGTCGGGAATGTTCATGACGAGCAGCAGCAGCGCCACCAGAATGCCGATCGCGCCCGATGCGATCAGCGCGCCGACGCCGCCGGACAGGGCGACGAGCGCCGCCACGATCGCCGGCGCCACCGCGCCGCCGAGAAAGCCGGCAAAGGTGTGGATCGAGAAGGCGCGGCCCATCCGCGCCTCGTCCATGTGCGCGGCCAGGATCGCATAGTCCGCGGGATGATAGACGCTGTTGGCGAGGCCCAGCAGCACGGCGCAGGCAATCAGCGAGACATAGCTGAGATGCAGGCCGAGCAGGATCAGCGCGAAACCGCCCAGCGTGAGGCCGATCAGCAGGATCCTGCGCGCGCCAAAATGATCGACGAGATAGCCGGTCGGCGCCTGCGTCAGCCCGGACACCACCGCGAACACGGTGAGCGCGAAGCCGAGCTCGATATAGCCGACGCCGAGCTGCGCTTTGAGAAACGGGAACAGCATCGGCAGGACCAGCAGATGAAAGTGGCTGACCCAATGCGCGATCGAGATTCCCGTCAGCGTGCGCAGCGCGCTGTCCGCCTTGCCTTGCTGCGGTGCGGCGAGAACGTCGACCATTGCAGTTCCGTTTTACTTCCTTCGGGATGCGGAAACTATCGAAGGGCGGTTATTTGTCCATGAACGCAAGCGCATGGCAGGTAGGGCGGGCGGGGGAGTGACGACGCCGAGGTGCCTCCACGCTGTCGTCCCTGCCGAGTGCGCAATTGCGCACTACGCGGGGACGACGGCGGAGTACGGGACTAAGACCTCACAACGGGTCGTCATCCGGCCCGTAGCGGTCACGCTTCGGTGTTGCGATGTCGCCGTCTTCGTAATCGTCGTCGTCGATGTCGCGTGGCAGCGGCTTCTTCGCCTTGCTGTCCGCCGGCTTCTCGTCGGCAGGCTTGGGCGGCGCGCTCGGCTTGGCAGTCTTGCTCATGGCTTGGTCCCGGATGGTGATGCTGCATCCGATCCTAGTCCGAATATGTGGGCGGCTGCTGACTTATCTCAAGAAGCTACGTGGGCCCGTCAGTGCACGAGCGGCCCGCCGGCCTTCTTCCAGGCATCCAGGCCGCCGGCGATGTGCGCTGTGTTGGCAAGGCCGGCCTCCTTCGCCGCCGCCACCGCCATCGCCGAGCGTTCGCCGAAGGCGCAGAAGAACACGATGCGGCGGCCGGTGGCGGCTGCGACCTCGCGCAGCATGCCGCCGGGCTTGAGGCTCTCCTCCACCGATTGATACGGCGCGTGCAGTGCGCCTTCGAGCATGCCGTGCTTGGCGCGCTCGTTGCCCTCGCGCAGATCGACCAGCAGGATATCCGGCCGGCCGAGACTGCGGATCGCTTCAGTCGCGTTGAGCGCGCGGCCCTCCTTCTCCAGCTCCTCCTGATGCAGGCCGACATGCATGTTGGCGGGCACCGCCACGTCCATCATCTTCGGATTGGGCAGCTTCAGATTGGCCATCAGCTCGATATATTCGTCGACCGAGCGCACCTGGAGCCTGGGATTGTAGCGCTTCTCCTCGCCGATGGTGGAGACGGTGTCGCCCTTGTAGTCGTGCGCCGGGAACACCATCGTCTCGTCCGGCAGCTTCAGCAGCCGGTTGAAGATCGAATCGTACTGCGCGCGCGAGGAGCCGTTCTGGAAGTCGGTGCGGCCGGTGCCGCGGATCAGGAGCGTGTCGCCGGTGAAGACGCGATCGCCCATCAGATAGGAATAGGAATCGTCGGTGTGGCCGGGCGTGTACATCACGTCGAGCGACAGGCCCTCGATCGTCACCTTGTCGCCGTCGGCGACCCGCATCGCCACCACGTCGGCCTTGGTCTGGTCGCCCATCACGGTCATGCAATGGGTGCGGTCGCGCAGCTCGCCGAGGCCGGTGACGTGGTCGGCATGCAGATGGGTATCGACCGCCTTGACCAGCCTGAGGTCGAGCTCGCGCAGCAATTGGCAATAGCGGTCGACCTTCTCCAGCACGGGATCCAGGATCAGTGCCTCGCCGCCGGAGCGGCTGGCAAGGAGATAGCTGTAGGTGCCCGAAACGCTGTCGAAGAGCTGGCGGAAGATCATGGCAGGAAGTCCGGCAGTGGAACTGGTTTTCGAGGATTCTACTACGATCCGGGCCGGAAAGAGAAGTAATTCACTGTCCGCGTAGGAAAATTTGGAAGATTCTTTTTGCGGTGCAAGTGTGGGAGTGGTCGGCCATGCCGTCGCCCCATCCACAACTGTCATCGCCCGCGAAGGCGGGCGATCCAGTATTCCAGAGGCCGTCGTGGGATACGGGGGGCCGCGGCGTACTGGATCCCCCGCTTTCGCGGGGAATGACACCGCCTCTGTGGCGACGCTGTGCCCAACGAAATCAGGGCCTCACTACCGTGTACCCGTTCTCCGCCAGAAACAGGATCTGCCCGACGCCGACCTGCACCGGTGTTGCCGCGGGGATGAACTCCGGTCGCTTGCCGGTTTCGCGTTCGATCGTGTCCACCGTGTTGAGGCAGATGTCGAACCGCACGCCCTGCGCGATCAGGCTTTCCACCTGCTTGCGGCGCTCGCTGCCCGACAGCAGGAGGTCGATGCCGGGGCCGAACGCCACCACTTCGAGCGCGATCTTGTCGGGAGTGTAGGCCTTCAGCAGGTTGTTGGCGACGCTAAGCACCAGTGCTTGCTTCTTGGCATCGCCATCGGAGAGCTGCAGCACGATTCTGTGCTCGGCGAATGGCTTGTCCAGGAGCGGCACCTGTTGCGCCGAGGCCGGCGGGACGGCGAAGGCGAGCAGCGCCAGTATCAGTGTGGACAGGATCTGCGCGCGCTTCATCCCTGCCCCGCGATGCCTGGATTGTCGTCGACCCCCTTGAGCGTGACGCCGGAGCTGAGCCGCTCCTGAAACATCCGGCCCGAGCGCAGATATTTGCCGACGACGTCCCACACCGGCGCGCCCTGCTGGCCGTTGACCGAAGCCCAGCCTGCGACCTTGTAGCGATGGCCGGCGCTGATCGCCTTGCCATTATGGATCCTCAAATCCGAGATGCGGCTGCCGATCGCGGCAGTCGGAGTGCAGGTGTAGCTGAGCCCGCCGGCGCGCACCATGTCGCCGCCCTGCTGGTAGTAGGGATCGGCGTTGAAGAGATTGTCGCAGATGTCCTCCAGCACGTCCTTGATCTGGGCGCCCGTCATCTCCTGCACATAGGTCTCGGGATAGGTGATCGCGGTCTCCGCGAGCAGATCCTCCATGGTCAGCGCCTGGCCGGACAGCGCGGTGACGCCCCAGCGGAAGCCCGGCGACAGCGCGATCTCGGTGTCGAGCTCGGTACGGAGCGCGGTGCAGATCAGCTCGTCGACCGGTCCGGAGAAATTGCCGCGGCGATAGAGCAGGCGGTCGGGCGTTGCGATCTTCTCCGACCAGTCGGTCACGTGCGGCGCGCGCAGCCGGCCGATCAGCTCGGCCATGGCCGGATCGGGCTTCAGCAGCTCGGAATAGACCGGCAGCAAATGATAACGAACGCCGCCGACCTTGCCTTTGTCGATGGCGAGATCGAGCACGCCGAGGAATTTTCCGTTGGAGCCTGCATTGGTGACGAGCGTGATGCCGCCGGCGTTCTTCACCGCAATCGGCTGCGGCACGGCATCATGGGTGTGGCCGCCGAGAATGACATCGATGCCGGTGACGCGACTTGCGAGCTTAAGGTCGACATCCATGCCGTTGTGCGACAGCAGGATGACGGCATCGACCTTGTCGGTGCCGCGCAAGGCGTCGACGAGCTTCTGCAATTCCTCCTCGCGGATGCCGAAGGTCCAATCCGGCGTGAACCGCTTCGGATGCGCGATCGGCACGTAAGGGAAGGCCTGGCCGACGATCGCGACCCGATGGCCGCCGATCTCCTTGATCATCGACGGCTTGAACACGCGTCCTGTGGCCTTGTCGAAGGCGAGGGCGTCGTTGAATGCGGCTTCCTCGGTCAGGAAGACGTTCTGCGCCAGGAACTCGCCCTTGAAGCGCTCGAGATTGTCGCGCAGCGCCTGCTCGCCATAGGTGAACTCCCAATGTCCGGTCATCGCTTCGATGCCGAGCAGGTTGGCGACCTCGACCATGTCGCGGCCCTGCATGACATTGGCAAGCCCGGTGCCTTGCCAGAGATCGCCGCCGTCGACGAGCAGCGAACGTTGCTCGCCGACGTCGCCGCGCAAGCGGTCGACCAGCGTCTTCAGATGGGCAAAGCCGCCGAGCTTGCCGAAGCGGCCTGCCGACTTCTCGAACTCGACACAGGTGAAGGCATAGGCATCGGCGCTGTCGGAGCGGATGCCGAACCGCTCCAGGAAGGCGCGGCCGACCAGATGCGGCGGCCGTCCGGCCATCTCGCCGATGCCGATATTGACGCTGGGCTCGCGGAAATAAACCGGGTTCAGCTGCGCATGCGTGTCGGTGATGTGCAGGATGCGCGCATTGCCGAACCGCTCGAGATCGTAGATGCTCCCGGTCTCGGCGCCTCGTGCGAGCCGCGGCAGACCAAGCGATGCGGCGGCAAGGCCTGCAGACTTCAGGAAATCGCGGCGGCGGATCGCCATCCAAAAATTCTCCGCGCCCTCAATGGTCGCAAGACTGGTCCAGTTGAGGCCAGTCTAGCGGATTTCCATCGCCTTCCAGGCTTCTTTTTCAGACGTCGCCTGGAAGATCGACGCCTTTGCCAGCGCCTCGGCCTCCTTGGCTGCGGCGGTGGCGCGGTCGAAATCGCCGCCATCCGCCGCCTTCCTGGCCGCGGCCAGCATCGAGACGGTCACGGTCCACTGGTTGCGCAAGCCGGCAGCCTCCTTCGATGCGGCTTCGGCGGCGCTGTACGCCGCCTTGTAGTCCGCTTCGGTCGCCGCGCGCGCCGTGGCGGCGAGGCTGAGCGCGAGCAGCATGGCGAGAGCAAGTGTCCGCTTCATGGCCGCGCTCCCGGGCCCGATATCGGCAGACCGTTGGCGACGTAGGACAGGAAATATTCGACGTCGCGGTATTCGTCCGCCTGCGGCTCCAGCGGAACCGCGCGGGTCTGGCTGTTGCAGGTGACGAAGCGGCGGCTGGTCGTGCCCATGCCGCTCCATTCAGAGCGGTAGATCGGCATCGCGTTCACGATGCCGAGCGCCGGCGCCAGGATCTCGGCGCGGATGCGCTCGCCCGGGCTCTGCACATGGCAGCTTGCGCAGGAGAAGTTCATCTGGCCGCGGCGAGTGTAGAAATAGCGCTTGCCGTTCTCGAAGGCTGCGAGCGCGCGCGGATCGTCGGGGATCTTGATGTCCATCGGCTTGCCGCGCGAGGTGTAGGCCATGTAGGCGGTCAGCGAGGCCATCTCGTCCTTGACGTAGGAATAGGGCGCCTCCCCATTGGCCTCGCGGCAGCGGTTGAGCGCGAGCTCCAGCGTGATGACCTTGCCTTCCTTCGTGTCGAAATAGGGATAGTTCTGGCGGACGCCGATACCGCCGTTCGGGAAGCAGTCGGCATAGGTCTTGCCGTTCTTGAACGGCGTCGCAAACATCTCCTTGCCGGCCTCGAGCGCGAACTCGTAGGGCGGGAATTCCTCCTTCTCCTGCCACTGCCGCTTCAAGTCGGCGTTCATGGAGTATGGGCCGTTGACGAAGTCCTCGTGCTTCACGTCAGGAAACTTCTGGAAGAAGAAGTTCTGGAACGCCTTGGCGTCGGCCACGGGATCGACCTTGTCGGCCGCGACGACGCGCGGAGCGGTGAGGGCGAACGCAACGAGCGCGGCGCTGAGCGAGCCAAGCCGCAGGGCAGACCGGGTCTTCATCACGCGATCTTCGCGGTGGTCGTGTCCGAGCCACCCTTGTTATCGGTCCAGGAGATCTTGAGCTCGTCGCCCTTCTTGGCGCCCTTGAAGCTGAACTTCACATAGGGATCCTTGGAGACCGCGGTGCCCCAATCGGCGACGAAGACGTCCTTGCCGTTCCATTCGAATTTCAGCTGCTGGATGAAGTGCGCGGGAATCAGCTCGCCCTTGGGATTCTTGACCAGGCCGGTATCCATGGGATGCTGGATCAGCGCCTGCACCTCGGTGATGTCGCCGTTGGATGTTGCGCGCACGCGAATGCTTGATGCCATCGGACCGATCCTCCTAGCCGCCGCAGCCGCCGACGGTGACCTTCACTTCCTTGGTCGCGCTGTAGAGCTTGCCGTCGGCTTCGACGATGGCGACCAGTTTGGTGGTCTTGGCCATCTTCAGCCGGTTGGCGACGGCCGGAAGCGTGCCCTCGGCGATCTTGTAGGACGCCGCGAGCGCGTACGGGTTCTCGGCCACGAGGAACGAGATCGAGCTCACCTTGTCGAGCGTCGTCGTCACCGACACCGGCACGACGCCGCCGTTCTCGGCGATCTCGGGCGCATCCAGCTTGACCTTGTCCGAGGGCTCGGCGGTCTTGCCGTAGAGCGCCTTGATCGCGTCGGCCTCGTGCTTCTGCTTGAAGGCCTCTTCCGGATATTTGTCGTTGGCCGCGGCGCGCGCGGGAGCGGCGGCGAACGGCAGATTGCCAAGGCCGAGCAGTGCGACGGAGGCCGCGCCCTGAAGGATCAGGCGCCGTGTCGCAAGGGGGCCGGTGGTCATGGTCATCTCTGGTCTCCTGGCAGCCGGCCGTTACAGGGTCTGCAGGAAATCAACGATCGCGCTGATCTCCTGCTCGGTCAAAATCCGGTTGCGGCCGAACGGCGGCATCATGGTCTGCGGATTGCGCTTGGTCTCGTCGAAGATGATCGCGGTCAGCTCGTTGCGGTCGGGATACTTGGCCTTGAGGTCCTTCAGCTCCGGACCGATCGTTCCCGGCAGGTCGCCGCCTTTGATGACGTGGCAGGTCAGGCAATTGCCCTTGCCGCGGTCGAACGCGAGCTTTTGGCCGTCGGCCACACTGGATTGCGCCCATGCCGCAGCCGTGCCGGCGCAGAGGACCAGCGCCACCAGGATGGCAGGCTTGCAAGGAAAAGCGGTCAAGGCATCGTCCCGAGCGTTATGTCGATGATCTCATTTGTGGAAATATATAGCGCGTTCCAAAGCACAAAGGGCATCGCCTGACAATCAAGACTATGCACGCGGCAAAATGGAGTTAATATCCTCCGCATTGCAACCCATGAGATAGTTCGTTCATCCAATAGGGCGGCACTAGCAAATTATTCTAGGGCGTTTGGCCCTCGGGCCTTTCCTTTTCTGTTCGCATATTTTGGGGATCTCGCTTGGCTGAATATGTCGTCGAGTTTGGCAGGGATGGTGGACGGGTCGAGCCGGATGGGCGGCTCGACGCGCCGGCGTTCCATCGCAATCACGTGCCGATCTGGGCGGCGCTGGAACAGCAACTCGCTGGCCTGACCGGCAACGTGGTCGAGCTCGGCAGCGGAACAGGGCAGCACGTGGTCCATTTCGCCCGCCACACGCCCGGCCTGGTCTGGTGGCCGAGCGACCTCAATCAGCGCCATCTCAGGAGCATCGAGGCCTGGCGCGTCTATGCCGGCCTGCCAAACGTCCGCTCACCGCTGCGGATCGATCTCACCGATCCAGACTGGTGTCCCGAGATGAAGAGCGGGCAGGCGCCGACGAGCCTTGCCGCCGTGTTCTGCGCCAATGTCATCCACATCGCGCCCTGGGCCGTGGCAGAGGGCCTGTTCGCCGGCGCCGGCCGCTATCTGCGCGCCGACGGCAAGCTGTTCCTCTACGGCCCCTTCAAGCGCGACGGCAAGCACACCGCGCTCAGCAATGCGGTGTTCGACACCTCCTTGCGCGAAGGCAATCCCGAATGGGGCGTGCGCGATATCGGCGATGTCGAGACCCTCGCGACCGCCGTGGGCCTTCGCCTCGTCGATTCCATCGACATGCCCGCGAACAATCTCACGCTGGTGTTTGCGCGGTAGCTACGCAGCCAGTGCGCTCCCTCCCCCGCCTGCGGGGGAGGGCTATCGCATATCGCGCGTCACAAGAGGTCGTCATGCCCGGGCTTGTCCCGGGCATCCACGTTCTCCGCGCGGCATGGCAAGGCGTGGATGGCCGGGACAAGCCCGGCCATGACGATATGGAGACTATCACGCCCCAAGTGCAAGAGCTCACATGCTAAAGCCTGGGCCTGCGGGGAGGGCTGGGGAGATGGTGTCTTCACAACGGGGCAGGCAACCCCAGGAGTGATCACGCCTCGCCGTCCCGCCACCCGATCTTCTCCTTCAGGAACCGATAGCCCAGCACCTCGAAGCCGGCGCGCTCCTTGTTGTCCTTGCCGTAGCCGTGGCCGCCGGCGGCCGGCTCGTAGAACCAGGCTTCATAGCCCATCGCCTGCAGCTTCGCCGCCATCTTGCGCGCGTGGCCGGGATGGACGCGGTCGTCGCGTCGCGTGGTGGCGATCAGGATCGGCGGATAGGACTGACCGGCCCTCACATTATGGTAGGCCGAGTAGGTCTTCAGCCAGTCCCATTCCTCGAGCTTGTCGGGATCGCCATATTCCGCCATCCAGCTCGCGCCCGCGAGCAGCCTGGTGTAGCGGCGCATGTCGATCAGCGGGATGGTGCAGAACAGCGCGCCGAAGCGCTCGGGATAGCGCACCAGCATGTTGGTGATGAGGATGCCGCCGTTCGAGCCGCCCTGCGCGGCGATGCGCTTCGGCTGCGTCACGCCGCGGCGCACGAGATCGGCCGCGACCGCCGCGAAATCGTCGTGCGACAGCTTCTTGCCCGCGAGCCGCCCGGCATCGTGCCAGCGCGTGCCGAACTCGCCGCCGCCGCGCAAATTCGCCTGCACCGTCGTGCCGCCGCGCTCCAGCCACAGCTTGCCGAGCGAGGAATTGTAGTAAGGCTTCACCGCAAGCGCGAAGCCGCCATAGGCGCTCATATAGACCGGTGCATCGCCGGTCTCCTTGGCGGGGCCGGTCTGCACATAGGGAATGCGCTCGCCGTCGATCGAGACCGCCTCGTGCTGCGTCACCACGAGTCCGTCGGCGGTGAAGGTCTTCGGCGCCTGCTTCAGCACGATCGGGCTGGCGACCCCGCGTTCGAGCAACAGCAGCGACGGCGGCGTGAGCGGATCCTGCACGTTGGCGAGCAGATCGCCGTTGCTCTCGGAGGGGTGACGATCGAGCGGCCAGACGTCGACGACGCCGATCTCAGGCAGGCCGGCAAGCGTTTCGCGGCTCCAGCCGGTCGCGGACGGCGTGCGGATCTCGAAGCGCGGCCGCAGCTCGTCGAGGATCGACAGCACGAGCCTGCCCGCCGCCCAGAACAGGCCCTGCAACGCGCGCCGCGGCGCCGGCTCGAACAGCACCGCAAAATCGCGGCTGCCGGCGAGGAATGCCGAGAGCGAGATGCCGAGCACGGTGTCGGTGGCGTAGGTCCGGCCTCCGGCCGTCCAGTCCTTGCGCAGCTTCATCGCGAACCAGTCGCCATGGGCCTGCAGCCAGATGCCGGTCGGCAGATCGAGCTTCGTCATGCTGCCGGCTGCGTCGCGCAGCCAGATCGCGTGATTGAAGAAATCGATCTGGTCGACGATCCAGGCCCTCGGCTCAGGGCCGGTGTCGTCGACCATGCCATGAATCATCATGTGATCGGCAACGGTCTCGATGATCACCTCAGCTTGATCGACGGGCTGGCCGCGCCGCCACAGCCGGACCGTTCGAGCATAGCCCGAGCTCGTCGCCATGCCCTCGCCATGCGCGCTCGACAGCAGCAGCGTATCGGCATCGAGCCAGTCGAGACCGCCCTTCGCCTCCGGCAGCGTAAAGCCGTCCGCCACGAAGCTCTTCGTCGCCATGTCGAATTCCCGCAGCGTCACGGCGTCGCTGCCGCCGCGCGACAGGCTCAGGACCGCGCGCGAGCTTCCCGGCATGGTGGCGATCCCGCTGAGCAGCCAGTCCTCGCCTTCGCTCGCGGCGAGCTTGTCGATATCCAGCATGGTCTCCCACGCAGGGGTGGTTTTGCGAAACTCCGCAAGCGTCGTCCGCCGCCACAGGCCGCGCGGGTTGGCGGCATCCTTCCAAAGATTGTGCAGGTCGGAGCCGCGCCGGGTGACATAGGGAATGTTGTCGGGCCGGTCGTAGATCGCAGCCAGGACGTCGCGGTCGTGCTCGTAGGCCTTGCCGCCGAACGCCTGCAGCGTCAGCTGATTCTGCCGCTCGACGAAATCGAGCGCCTGCTTGCCTTCGATCTCCTCCAGCCACAGGAAGGGATCGTCGTCGGGAGCTTGAAGCGTGGGCCGGTCGTCGACGGACATGAAGGAAACTCCCGGGAGAATTGCGGCGGATCAGATTTGATCGAGCGCAAGCCGTCAAGGGCGCGAGCCGCTATCATTGCACCGATTGCGTCAGAGGCATGGCCTGCGCCCGTTTGCGCCGGTTGCCCGCCCTCCTGCGTCCCTCCATAGTGCCGGGAATCAACAGAGCCCTGAGAGCCCATTGGGGCGGAAAAGCCGATGCTTGACGTGACTGCAGCCCACGAGATCGCCGACGACGCCCGCGCGCGCGCCAATGTGGTGCGCCTCGCCGCAGCCCAGGCGCTGACCGGTGCCAACTCGGCCGTGATCTTCGCCACCGGCTCGATCGTCGGCGCCACCCTCGCACCCGACATGTCGCTCGCGACCGTGCCGCTGTCGATGTACGTGCTCGGGCTCGCCGCCGGCACGCTGCCGACCGGCGCGATCTCGCGCCGTTTCGGCCGCCGCGTCGCCTTCGTCATCGGCACGGGCTTGGGCACGCTGACCGGCCTGCTCGGCTCGTTCGCGATTCTGCACGGCTCGTTCGCGCTGTTCTGCGTCGCGACCTTCCTCGGCGGCCTCTACGGCTCCGTCGCACAATCCTATCGCTTCGCCGCGGCCGACGGCGCCAGCGCGGCCTACCGGCCCAAGGCGCTGTCCTGGGTGATGGCGGGCGGCGTGTTCGCCGGCGTGCTCGGTCCGCAGCTCGTGCAATGGACCATGGACGTCTGGCAGCCCTATCTGTTCGCCTTCAGCTTCCTGGTGCAGGCGGCCGTCGCGCTGATCGCAATGGGCATCGTCGCCGGCGTCGACATTCCGAAGCCCGGGCCGGCCGACCTGCACGGCGGCCGGCCCCTGCTCACGATCGTGACTCAGCCGCGCTTCATCGCGGCGGCGCTGTGCGGCGTCATCTCCTATCCCATGATGAACCTGGTGATGACCTCGGCGCCGCTCGCCATGCAGATGTGCGGCCTGTCCGTGTCCGATTCCAATTTCGGCATTCAATGGCACATTGTCGCCATGTACGGGCCGAGCTTTTTCACGGGCGCGCTGATCGCCCGCTTCGGCGCCCCGAAGATCGTGGCCGTCGGCCTGCTGCTGGAAGCGGGCGCCGCCGGTATCGGCCTTTCGGGCCTCACGGCCATGCATTTCTGGGCCACGCTCGTCGTGCTCGGCGTGGGCTGGAATTTCTCCTTCATCGGCGCCTCGGCACTGGTGCTGGAGACGCACCGTCCGCAGGAGCGCAACAAGGTGCAGGCCTTCAACGACTTCCTGGTATTCGGCATGATGGCGCTCGGCTCGTTCGCCTCGGGGCAGCTGCTCGCCAATTACGGCTGGTCTGCGGTGAACCTCGTGGTGTTTCCGCCGGTCGTGCTGGGCCTCATCGTGCTCTCGCTGGTCTCCTGGGCCCGCCGTCGCAAGGCGCGGCTGGACGCGGCGATGGGCGAGTTTCCGGACGCGGTCTAGGTTGGCAGGAGGCTGTCAGCAGCGTTGATGCTTCGATCGCGGTCGAAGTGATTTTCGGGTGAGGGTCGTCTAGATGTCGGCTTGGCCGGGTTTGTCCCCGGCCGGAGCGTGTTTCAGTTCTTGCCGTCATTCCGGGGCGATGCGCAGCATCGAACCCGGAATGACGGAAGAGACGATAACGAGAAGAACGAGTGGACACATCAAGGCCCGCCGCCATCGACGAATCCTCGCTCCGTTACGAAGGCTGGCGCATCGTCGCGGTCTGCTTCCTGCTCGCGACCTTCGGCTGGGGCCTCGGCTTCTACGGCCAGAGCGTCTATGTCGCCGAGCTGCAGCGCGCGCGGGGCTGGCCGACCACGCTGATCTCCTCCGGCACGACGTTCTTCTATCTGTTCGGCGCGCTGCTCGTCGTGTTCGTCGGCGAAGCCGTGCGGACATACGGTCCGCGCCTCAGCCTCATCGCCGGCACGCTGGCGATGGCGGCAGCCAGCGTCGCGATCGGCGCGGTGCGAGAGCCCTGGCAGCTCTATCTCGCCAATGCCGTGCTCGCCTTCGGCTGGGCCGGCACCAGCCTGGCCATGATCACCAACACGATCAGCCTGTGGTTCGACCACAAGCGCGGCATGGCGATCAGCCTCGCGCTCAACGGCGCCAGCTTCGGCGGCATTGCCGGCGTGCCGCTGCTGGTCATGTTGATCGGTCATGTCGGTTTCGCCAGCGCGATGTACATCGCCGCCGGGGCCATGCTGGTGCTGCTGCTGCCGGTGATCCTGGTTCTCGTCGGCCGGCCGCCCGATCACCACCGCCGGCACGCGGCGGCGAATACCAGGCCGCAATCATCGACGCAGATCCGCGCCTGGGCGCTGCGTGACGTCGGCTTCCTGACGGTGACCATCGCCTTCGCCCTGGTGCTGTTCGCGCAGGTCGGCTTCATCGTGCACCTGATCTCGTTCCTCGATCCCGTGATCGGCCGCGAGCGTGCCGCCGTCGCGGTCGCGGTATTGACCGCGATGGCGGTGGTCGGCCGCGTGCTGTTCTCGCTGGTGATCGACCGCCTCAACCAGCGCCTGGCGTCCGCGCTGTCGTTCCTCAGCCAGGCCGCGGCGCTCCTCGTCGTCATCAACCTGCACGACGACTATGTGCTGATTGCGGCCTGCGCCTTGTTCGGCTTCTCCGTCGGCAACCTCATCACGCTGCCGTCGCTGATCGTGCAGCGGGAGTTCGACAGTGCCGCGTTCGGCGTGCTGATCAGCCTCAACACCGCGATCAACCAGGTCACCTACGCTTTCGGCCCGGGCGTCGTCGGGGCCTTGCGCGACTGGTCCGGCGGTTATTCGCTGCCGTTCTATCTCTGCGTCGCGCTGGAGGTTGTTGCCGCGGCGCTGATCATGGTGCGGGGAAAGCCAAAAGCGAAGATTGCGTAGGGTGGGCAAAGGCGCAATGCGCCGTGCCCACGATCTTCGGACGAGTCAGCAAAAGTCCGTGGGCACGCTCCGCTTTGCCCACCCTACGGCACCTGTACGAAGGCTCTGGATTGCTTTGCTACGCTCGCAATGACGGGGAGAGATCGGAGATCATCCCTCCCGCTGCTTCAGCAATGCCGCGACGTCACTCGCTCTAGCTCAGCTCCTTCACCTCGCCCTCGGGCAGCTCGAACTCGAACGTGTTCAGCGTCATCGACACCATCGTGTAATAGCCGCACAGGCCGATCACCTCGATCACGCCGCGCTCGCCGAGCAGCTTGATTGCCTCGTCGTAGAGGCCCTTCTCGACGCCGTGGCCCTCGTGCAGCGATTTCGCGAGATCGTAGATCATCTTGGCCTTGGGATCGTCGAAGTCGGGCGTGCGGCGGTCGCGGATGGCGTCGATGACGCCAGGGTCCATGCCGCCGGCGAGCGCGAGCCGCTTATGTGCGTACCATTCGTAATGCGCGGTCCAGTGCCGCGCCGTCACCAGGATCGCGATCTCCGAGAGTTTTGCCGGGAAGATCGTGTCGAAGCGCAGCACCTCGCCGAGCCGCGTGGCGTGGCGCGCCATCTCCGGGCTGTTGAGCCAGGCCATCATCGGCGCCGGCGGCTTGCCGCGCTTGCCGGCAATCGACTCGTCGTAGGTCTGCCGCTGGCTCTCGTTCATTTCGCCAGGCGAAAGAAGTTTCAGGCGCATCGTCGTTTCCTCTTTGTTTTCAAGCACCGTCCTCGCCGCGGACTATAGCGGAATGCGGGGCGCGGAAGTGGTTGAATTCCGCGGGAGCTTGGCCCAGAGTCCTCGCCAACAAGTCGATTGCGATTGATGGAAACGACCATGAGCGACACTGAATCCGCCGAGCTCGAAACATTCCGCGCCGAGACGCGCGCCTGGCTGGAAGCCAATTGTCCCCCGGAGATGCGCAAGCCCGCGACGTCGGACGCCGACGTGTTCTGGGGCGGCCGCAACGCGAAGTTCTCGTCCGAGCCGCAACGCATCTGGTTCGAGCGCATGCGCGACAAGGGCTGGACCGTGCCGGACTGGCCCAAGGAATATGGCGGCGGCGGCCTCAGCGCGGCCGAGCACAAGGTGCTGCGCGCAGAGATGGCGCGGATCGGCGCGCGGCCGCCGCTGTCGAGCTTCGGCATCTGGATGCTCGGGCCGGCGCTCTTGAAGTACGGCAACGAGGCCCAGAAGAAGGAGCATCTGCCGAAGATCGCGGCCGGCGAGATCCGCTGGTGCCAGGGCTATTCCGAGCCGAACGCCGGCTCCGATCTCGCTTCGCTCCAGACCCGCGCCGAGAGCGATGGCGACGATTTCATCATCACCGGCCAGAAGATCTGGACCTCCTACGCCAATTACGCCGACTGGATCTTCTGCCTGGTCCGCACCGATCCCGCGGCCAAGAAGCACGACGGCATCAGCTTCATCCTGTTCGACATGACGTCCAAGGGCGTCTCGACCAAGCCGATCCTCTTGATCTCCGGCTATTCGCCGTTCTGCGAAACCTTCTTCGACGGCGTCCGCGTGCCGAAATCGCACGTGGTGGGACAGATCAACCGCGGCTGGGACGTCGCGAAATATCTGCTGCAGCACGAGCGCGCGATGATCTCAGGCATGGGCGAGCGCGGCGTCGGCCGTCCGCTCGGTCAGATCGCGGCCGATACCGTCGGCACCGATGCGCTGGGGCGGCTCGACGATGCCATGCTGCGCGGCAGGATCGCGACGTTCGACGTCGATGAAGCCGCCCTCGCGGCCTGCGCCGAGCGCGCCGTCGATCTCGCCAAGGCCGGGCAGGCGCATCCGGCGTTCTCGTCGGCGATGAAATATTACGGCACCGAGCTCAACAAGCGCCGCCACGAGATCCTGATGTCGGCGGGCGGCGTCGACGCGCTGGAATGGGAGAGCGAGCGCTCCAGGCAGGGCGCCCGTCCGCGCGCCTGGCTGCGCACCAAGGCCAACTCGATCGAAGGTGGCACCTCCGAGGTTATGCTCGGCATCGTCGCCAAGCGCATCCTGGATTTGCCGGGGGCGTGAACACGCTCTCACCACCCGTCATTCCGCGGCGCGCGAAGCGCGAGCCCGGAATCCATCTCACGGCATACATGCGGCCTGATGGATTCCGGGTCTGACTCCTCGGGTCATCCCGGAATGACGACAACAAACAGATTTCGAATCGGAAACACGCACATGGCTCTCGTCCTCACCGAAGAACAATCGATGCTCCGCGACTCCGCGCGCGGGCTGATCAGCGACAAGGCGCCGGTGTCGCACCTGCGGCATCTGCGCGACAGCAAGGACCCCACCGGCTTCTCCAAGGAGCTTTGGCATTCCTTCGCCGAAATGGGTTTTGCCGGCCTCCTGGTGCCGGAGGAATTCGGCGGCAGCGGGCTTGGCTTCATGGAAGCTGGAATCGTGATGGAGGAGATCGGCCGAACCCTGATGCCGTCGCCCTTCCTCGCCACCTCAGTGGTGGCGGCCTCGGCGCTGAACCGTGGCGGCAATGCCGCGCAGAAATCGGACTACCTGCCGAAGATCGCGAGCGGCTCGCTGCTTGCAACGCTCGCGATCGACGAGGGCGCCAAGCATCGTCCACTGCAGACCAGCCTGCAGGCCGTGCGCGCCGGCAACGGCTTCAAGCTTTCCGGTGCCAAGGCGCTGGTGGTCGACGGTCACGTCGCCGATCTCTTCATCGTCGCCGCGCGCACCGCGGGCTCGGCCGGCGAGCGTGACGGCCTGACGCTGTTCCTGGTCAACCCCAAGGCCAAGGGCGTTGCGATCGAGCGCACCATCATGGTCGACGCCCACAATGCTGCGCGGATCGAGCTTGCCAATGTCGAAGTCAATGCCGACGGCGTGCTCGGCGAGGTCGACCAGGGCGCCGCTCTGCTCGACGGCGTGCTCGACATCGGCCGCGGCGCGGTCGCCGCCGAGATGGTCGGCCTCAGCGACGAAGTCTTTGGCCGCACCGTCGAGTACCTCAAGAACAGGAAGCAGTTCGGCAAGCTGATCGGCGAATTCCAGGCGCTGCAGCACCGCGCCGCCGAGCTCTATGTCGACATCGAAATCACCCGCGCCGCCACCATGAAGGCGCTGCAGGCGCTGGACGCCGACGTCGCCAAGGCCGCATCGAGCGTCGCAGTGGCGAAGGCCCGCGCCGGCACCACCGCCACGCGCGCGGTGCAGGAAGGCGTGCAGATGCACGGCGGCATGGGCATGACCGACCAGTTCGACATCGGCTTCTTCATGAAGCGCGCAAGGGTGTGCGAGGAATTGTTCGGCGACGCCAATTACCATACCGAGCAGCTGGCCCGCGCGCGGGGGTATTGAGCACGGCCTCAAGGGGCAGCAGGATGGTGCCTCAACCCGGCTGTCGTCCCGGCGAACGCCGGGACCCATAACCCCAGGGAGTAGTTTGACGAAGGCTCGAAGTTAGAGAGTCTCTCCGGTACTGTCCCTGCGCCTAGCGATAGATCACGCGGTATGGATCCCGGCGTTCGCCGGGACGACACCAGAGAGAGCCTTCCTACCGCATCGGCGGCGCGTACTGCACGCCGCCGGCATTCCACAGCTGGTTCATGCCACGCGGGATCTTCAGCTTCGACTTCTCGCCGATGTTGCGGTCGTACATCTCGCCGTAATTGCCGACGTGGCGGATGATGCGGGCGGCCCAGTCCTTGGTGAGGCCGAGCTGCTCACCGTAACGGCCTTCGGTGCCGACGAGGCGCATCACTTCCGGCTTCTTCGACTTCAAGGCCTCGTCGATGTTCTCCGAGGTCACGCCCAGTTCCTCGGCGTTGATCATGGCATACAATGTCCACTTCACGATCATCATCCAATCGTCGTCGCGCTGGCGCACGACGGGGGCGAGCGGCTCCTTGGAGATCATGTCCGGCAGGATCATGTGGTCGCCGGGTTTCGAGAGGTTCAGCCGCAGCGCATAAAGCTGGGAGACGTCGGCGGAGAAGGTGTCGCATTTGCCGGTGTCGTAGGCTTTCACGACGTCGTCGAGCTTGTCGAACTTCACCTCTTCATACTTCATGTTGTTGACGCGGAAGTAATCGGCGACGTTGAGCGTCGTCGTGGTTCCGTTCTGCACGCAGATCTTGCTGTCGGCCAGCTCCAGCGAAGTCTCCTTGTTGCGCGCGCGCGGCACCATGAAGCCGACGCCGTCGTAATAGGCCACTGCCGGAAAATACAGGTCGTAGTCGAGCTCGCGCGCCATGCTCCAGGTCGTGTTGCGCGAGAGGATGTCCACCTTGCGGCTCTGCAGCTCCTTGAAGCGCTCGTTGGCGTCGAGCGGAACGAACTTCGCCTTGCCCGGATCGTTGAAGATCGCGGCGGCGACCGCGCGGCAGAAATCGACGTCGAAACCGGTCCAGTTGCCCTTGTCGTCGGGGATCGAGAAACCCGGCAGGCCCTTGTTGACGCCGCACAGCACCTCGCCGCGGCGCACGGTGCGCTTCAGCGTGCGGGTGTCGTAGAATTCATAGATGATGGCGAGGACGGCGACCAGCACGGCGACCGCGAGCCCGATCAGCAGGCCGCCACGAAAAGTGCGCATCATGTTGTTCTCTCGAAAAATCGGGAAGGAATCAGGCGAGGGCGGGAGAGCGTGATCCTGATCCGGACAGGCCGCGCCGGCAAGGCGCGACGCGGGCGTCCGAAGAGATCATGCTCGTATCGTATCTCTCAGAGCTCAGGCTTCTGCCGGATGACCACTTTGGTGCCGACAGGGACGCGGTCGTAGAGATCGGCGACGTCGTTGTTGACGAGGCGGAAGCAGCCCGAGGACACCTTGGTGCCGATCGTGTCGGGGCGGTTGGTGCCGTGGATGCGGTAGACGGTGGTGCCGAGATACATGGCGCGGGCCCCCAAGGGATTGCCGGGGCCGCCGGCCATGAAGCGCGGCAGATAGGGCTGGCGCTGGATCATCTCCGGCGGCGGCGTCCAGTCCGGCCACTCCTTCTTGTTGGTGATGGTCACCAGCCCCTGCCACTGGAAGCCGTCGCGGCCGACGCCGATGCCGTAGCGGATCGCGCGCCCGCCGGGCTGCACCAGATAGAGGTGACGTTCGGCGGTCGAGACGATGATCGTGCCCGGCGGCTCGGTGGTGCGGAAGTAGACCACCTGCTTCTGCCATTCCGGCTCGAGCTGGTAACCGTCATCGGCGATCAGGCCCGGCTCGTCGCCGCGGTCGGGCTGCTGGGCGAAGCCTTGCGGTGCGGACAGGAGCAGGCCGATCGCGGCCACGCATATTCCGGTCAGGTGACGAAAATCCGCCATTTCAATCTCTCCCCGCTGCCACAGCGCAAATCATTCAAAGCCATCAAACCTGAGGGGCAAGTTCATGGCAAGTTGATGGCGTGCCGCCTCGATATGTCACGAGAATACCTACGGTTTCTTGACCGTGCCCGGCAATGCCACAATCAGGGGATGGCGCGAAAAGCATAGATCGTCGCCGCAGCGGTAGTGCGCTCCCTCCCCGGCAAGGTCAGGGTTATCGCATATGGCGCTTTGCGAGACCTGGGCGCGCCTCGTCCTTCGAGACGACCGCTTTCGCGGTCTTCTCAGGATGAGGCTCAGCAGCATTGGTGCTCGTTGAAACTGGTGCCGCGCACCTGGTCCCCATCCTGAGGGCCCGCCAACGGCGGGCGTCTCGAAGGATGGCCACAGGCGAGATCGCTCCCAGGCCGTAGCGTCAGATCTTGTTGCTCTCCGGCGCGATTCCCAGCCGCCGCACGATCTCGGTCGCCACCGCGCGCGCTTCGGCCCGCGATCCGATGCGGGGGCTGCGAAACCTCCGCCCCGAGCGCAACCGGATGGTGACGATGCAATGTTCGTCCTCGGAGCGGCCGCGGCGCTCGACGGTGATCGTCTTCACGTCTGGTCCCTCGATATGATCGGCGCGCGGGGTGCCGTCGCCCCACAACCGCTCGACGCGTATATCGCCTTGCCCAATGACCCAAAACGCACCGGTCAGGAGGTTGGCATATCTGTAGACCGCGAACGCCGCGAGCGCACCGAGCGGCAGTAGCAGGATGTCGACATGGCTGGGCGGCCATCCGCGCCACAGCTTGTAGGCGTAGGGCAGGGCGAACAAGGCGACGGCGATCAGCGCCACGATCCTGATGTCCCGCGCGGAAAACGCCTCGAGCGGCTCGCCGAGATGCATCTCGGGATTGCTGGCGTCGAGCGGATTGACGGGCTCCTCGACATTAGGAACCTCGAACTGCGCCGCGATCCGCGCCACGGTGTCGCGAACATGGGTGACGTCCGAGATCGGTGGAGATGTCAGGCGCTCGCCCGAAGCCAGCGTGAACACGAGTTGGAAGCGCGCCTTGATCCGCTTGCTGCCGGGAACCTGCAACGCCGTGATGTCGTCTTTTCCGACGACCCGCGTGCGGAGCTTGCCGAACGGACTTTGCCGCCCGATCAGGATCTCGTTCGCCGTGATGATCCACACCACGGCCGGCGCCATCATGATGCCGACGACGAATCCCGCGCCGACGAGCAGCGCAACCACGGAGATGATGATCTCCAGCGTGTCGTGCGTGAACAGGCCGGGCGTGAAGCACAGCGCAACGGCCGCCGCAAAGGCGGACATCACCAGCCGCTGCGCGATCGAAGAGCCTTCACGAAGGCGAATATCGGTGCTGGTGTTCGCGTCCATTGCGGGCGGCTGATTCCGTCGCTCGCGAAACTCCACGGACGGGTCCACGGAGTCAAGCAACAAGGCCGGCAACTGAAACCCGCCGCGCGAGGCCCGCGCTGCATCAGCTGCCGGCGTTGAGCAGCTTTGCCACGGTCCGGTCGATCTGGTCGTAAGCCCCTTCGCCGGCGTGCTGGAACACGATCTTGCCGCTCTGGTCGATGATGTACTGTGCCGGCCAATATTGGTTGCGGTAGGCGTTCCAGGTCCTGGAATCGTTGTCCTGCGCCACCGGATAGGTGATGCCGTGACGCTTCAGCGCGGCTTGCACATTGGAAGCCGAGCGCTCGAACGGGAATTCCGGCGTGTGCACGCCGACCACGACGAGCCCCTTGTCCCGGTATTTGGCGTAGAGCTCGGTGACGTGCGGCAGCGTGTTGACGCAGTTGACGCAGCCATAGGTCCAGAAGTCGACCAGCACGACCTTGCCGCGGAGCTCGGCGAGGCTGAGCGGCTTGGAGTTGAACCAAGTGTTGATGCCGGTGAAGTCCGGCGCGGCCTGCTGGCTTGCTGCGGCGACGGTGATCGGCGTTGCGCGCGCAGCCTCGCCGCAGAGGCCGGGGATGACGGCGCCTGTTACGGCCATGCCGATGATGGCGGCGGTCACAGCGAGCAGTTTGAAAGTCATGGAAGCGTCCTCCAGGTGAAATCTTGGATGGTCACAGGCCGATCTGGCCGGTCGGGTAGAAGCCGGTGAGCCACGCCACGATCAGCGTGTCGTATTGGAAATAGGCGGCGACCGCGAAGCCGATCACGACGATGCCAAAGCCCTGCTGAAGGCGCGGCGTGATCCGCGCGAGGCTGCGCACGCGCGCGGTCGCGGCCTGTCCGCCATAAGCGATCGCCAGCATCGGGATCGCCGCGCCAATGGCGTAGACGATCAGCAGCGTGCCGGCCCAGCCGAGATTCTTCGACGTCGCAACCAGTGTCAGGATCGAGCCGAGCACCGGCCCTGCGCAGGGTGTCCAGACCAGACCGAGCGTGGTGCCGAGGATCAGCCCGCCGAGCGCGCCCTCGCGCTGCGCGCCGCCTGCGCTGCCGAGATCGAGCCAGCCATTGAGCCGGCTCGACAGCCATTCGAACGGCGCCGGCCACAGCATCAACAGGCCGAAGCCGAGCAGCAGGATCGAGGCGGCCTCGCGCAGCACGCTCGGATCGAAATCGAACAGCCGCGTCAGCGCGCCGAGCAGCAGCGCGACGGCCGAGAAAGAGACGACGAAGCCGAGCGCGATCATCGCGGGGCGCCAATGCCCCGCGCGCCCGATCGAGGCGCCGAACAGGATCGGCAGCATCGGCAGCGTGCACGGCGCGGCGATGGTGAGAATGCCGGCAAGGAAAGCGAAGACTAGCTCGAGCATGGCGCACTCGCGGGGGGAGGTCACGAGGGCAGTTCGGGATGGAGAAGGCGGTCGTTACGGAGCGTCACAGCTTCGTGACGGCCGGCTCTTTGGCGTGGGAGCAGGGGCTTTGAAAGGCAGCCTGTCAGCCGCGGCGGCATTTGCGCTTCCTCCCCGCGAGGGGGAGGGAATAAGAGCGTAATGACCGCCTCACCCGGGGACGCCGACAAGCCCCAAACACAAAACGACCCGGAGGGGGGCATCCCGTCCGGGTCGTTGGAGGTCCTTGGGAGGTTTAAGCAAAACCGTATGTGAGCTTTATAGGGGGGAAGTTTTTCCGCCTGATGTTGTGCTTTGTTTCAATTGTTTCGCGGGCGGTAACACTTCCGTGTCCTGGAAAGGACCAATTTGAGGTCCTATCCCATTGAAATACCTGAGCTTCAGGCGGCAAAGCGCTCGACGCCGCAGCCTTTAAGCAATTCGGCCAATTGCTTGCGGGCGTAGAACATCCGCGTCTTCACCGTGCTCTGGGGAATGCCGATGATCTGCCCGACCTCCTCCACCGACTTCTCGTGGTAGTAGATGAGGTTGATGATCTCGCGATGGGCGGGCGACAGCTTCTGCACGCAGGCGCGCAGGATGGCGCTGGTGTCACTGCGGTCGAGCGAGGTCTCGGGCGTATCGTTGCCGTCGGGAATCTGGCGCACGTCCTCCTGGTCGATGTCCTCGAAGCGGCGCTGGCGCATCGCGGTCAGGGCCTTGAAGCGGGCGATCGAGAGCAGCCAGGTCGAGACCTGCGAGCGGCCCTGGAACTGGCCGGCGGTCCGCCACACGTCCAGGAACACCTGGCTGACGAGGTCTTCTGCCGCGGTGGCGTCGCGCACGATGCGCAGGATGAAGCGGTACACCCGCACATTGTGCCGGCAATAAAGGATGTGCATGGCCGTCCGGTTGCCGTCGGCAATGCTCTCGAGGAGCATGTCGTCCGAGGTCGCCTGAGCGGCGATGATGCTCTGGCTGGCTTGGGCGTTGATGGCGATGACGTTCGGCATGGACTTGGCTCCCCGTAGCGCCGCAACCGAGCGGCGTTTCCTTGGACCAAAGTGTTAATCAGCCAACGTTTCGGGACGTCTGCACGAAAAGCGGAAAATGGTTTCGTGCGCCGCCAAATTGTTTCGTCGGAAGGGGCACGACGAAACATTCGGAGCAAAAAAGCGTGGAATTTCAATGTACGGAAAATACGGGGGCGGGGATTCGCGGGCGGACAGGGACGTCACGGAACGAATCCCGGCGATTTGCGTTCGGCCGCGAAAGCACATTGCGCCGTTGCGGGCGCCTGCAGCCAGGATGGGCGGTCTCGTAGGGTGGGTAAAAGCGCAAAGCGCTGTGCCTACGTTTCTCTCACGTGCCTACAGAGGTGGTAGGCACGCTCCGCTTTGCCCGCCCTACGGCACCGGTGGGTGTGCCGCCCTTACGCCTTCTCGCCCTGCGGCGAGAACAGGTAGCCGCCGCCGCGGATGGTGCGGATCACGGCCGGCTTGGCCGGGTCGGGCTCGATCTTGCGGCGGATGCGCATGATGCGCAGGTCGACGGCGCGGTCGAAGGCTTCGGCGTCGCGCGCATTGGCCAATTCCAGCAGGCGTTCGCGCGACAGCACGCGCTTCGGATTGGCCGCGAACACTTTCAACAGCCCGAACTCGGATGCGGTCAGCGGATGCTCGTTGCCCTCGTCGTCGCGCAAGGCCTGGGCTTCGAGATCGAGCCATTTGGTGCCGAAGCGCACCAGCTGCTCCTTGTCCGATTTCGCCGCCGCCTCCGGAGCGGCCGCCTTGGCCGGCACGCTCCGGCGCAGCACCGAGCGGATGCGCGCCATCAGCTCGCGCAGCTCGCAGGGTTTGGCGACGTAATCGTCGGCGCCGAGCTCGAGCCCGACGACGCGGTCGATCGGGCTCGCCGTCGCCGTCAGCATGATGACCGGCACGTTGATGCGGCTCTTGAGGTCGCGAATGATCGAGAGCCCGTCTTCCTCGGGCATGTTGAGGTCGAGCACGACGAGATCGGGCATGCTGCCCTGGATCGCGGTGCGCAGCGACTTGCCGCCGTCGCACAGCGTCACGGTGAAGCCGTGCATCTTGAGATAATCGCCGACCATCTCCCGGGCCGGGGCTTCATCGTCGACGATCATGATGTGCTGGCTTTGGGTCATGGCGGCTTGATCACGGCATTTCGGTCGCGGGGAGGGTGATGGTGAAGGTCGAGCCCTGGCCGGGCCCGCCGCTGTTGGCGGTCACCTCGCCGCCATGCATGTCGATGATGCGCTTGACGATGGAGAGGCCGAGCCCGGTCGAGCTCTCGCCGGCGGTCGGCTTGGCCGACAGCCGCTGGAAACGGCCGAACAGGCGGCCGAGATCCTCCGGCGACAGGCCGGCGCCCTCGTCGCTGACGCGCACGATGGTGTCGCCGCCCTCATGGCTGACGGCGACGTCGATCCTGCCGCCGATCGGCGAGTATTTGATGGCGTTGCTGATGAGATTGTCGATCGCCTCGCGGATGCGGTCGGTGTCGCACATGGTGACGATGTTGGCCGGCGCGGTGACGCTGATCGCCTGCTGCTTGTTGACGGCGAGCGGCTGGTTGGCTTCGGCGACCTCCTTGACCAGGGCGGCGACGTCGACCGGCTCGCGGCGGATGGTGATGTCGAAGGCGTCGGCCATCGCGTCCGAAATGAGATGGTCGACCATCGTGGTCAGGCGCTTGGTGGCGTCGCGGATGTGGTCGACCTGGGCGACCACGCCGCTTTGCGAGGCGCCGGTCGAGATCAGTTCCTTCAGCATCTCGGTGCGTCCGAGGATGACGCCGAGCGGGTTCTTCAGGTCGTGGGCGACGGTGCCCAGGATCTCGTTCTTGAAGCCGTTGGCGCGCTGCAGCCGCAGCCATTGCGCCGAGAGGCGGCGGTTGGCCTGCATCAAGGCGCGCGTGCGCTGGGCGACGCGGTCCTCCAGCTGCGTGTTGGCGTCCTGCAGCTGCTGATACAGGATCACGTTGTCGAAGGCGATCGAGAGCCGACTTGAGAAGATCTCGACCAGCGAGCGGTCGGTCTCGGACAGCTCGCGCTCGGCCTGCAGCAGCACCACCACCTCGCGGCCCGAGCCCGTGCGCAGATAGATCACGCTGCGATGGTCGGCAAACTCGTTCTTGCGGCGCTGGAACGCGGCCTCCACCATCGCCCGCAGATCGGGATCGAGCGCTTTCGACGTGGTGGTGCCGATGAAGCGGCTATAGCAGCCGCTGCCGGCGAGCACCGAGAGCTCGGGGTCGAGGCCCCCATTGTCGCGCAGCACCAAGATGCCGGCGCAGTCGACGTTGAGGAGCGAGGCGAGCTGGGTCAGCACGCCTTCGGCGAGCCGCTGCATCGACTTGAAGTCGTACAGCGTCGAGGCGGCATCGATGATGATCTCGAGCCCGCGCCTTGTCTGCACCATGCGCTCGAGCTGCTGATAGGAGCGCAGCGCCGCGGTCAGCGAGGTGAACAGCTTGTCGGCGGTGAGCTCGGTCTTGGCCTTGTAGTCGTTGATGTCGTACTGCACGATCACGCGCCGCTCCGGCGCCTGGCCGGGCTGGCCGGTGCGCAGGATGATGCGGACGGTCTCGTTCTTGATCTCGTTGCGGATGAACTCGACCAGCTCGAGGCCGGCGACGTCGGTCTCCATGATGACGTCGAGCAGCACGGCGGCGATGTCGCTGTGCTCGGCCATCAGCTTGCGGCCTTCCGCCGCGGAATAGGCCGACAGGATCTCCAGGCTCTGGCCGTTCAGGCTGTAATCGGACAGAGCAAAACGGGTGCCGTCATGCACGGCCGGATCGTCGTCGATGACGGCGATCTTCCATTTCCGGGCGTTGGCATCCTCCGATGCGGTACCGGTGTCGTCGATCAGGTGGAGGACATCGTCCTGTTCGGCCATTGAGAAGTCCCGTCAATTTCTGTGCTTTGCGCGCCGCCCTTGGCGATGCGGGGCATGATAATGCGAAAAGTAGTGCCTTGTCCCAGCTTGGATTCCAGCATCATGCGGCCGCCGAGCTGCTGGGTGACGAGGTTATAGACGATATGCAGGCCGAGTCCCGTGCCGCCTTCATTGCGCCGGGTGGTAAAGAAAGGGTCAAAGGCCTGGCGCTGCACGTCCGGGGTCATGCCGGCCCCGTCATCGGTGAAGATGATCTCGATATCCTCGGCCCCGCGTGGCCGCGCCGAGATCGTGATGGTGCCGGCGCGCCCGTCGGCGAAGGCGTGGTTGGCGGCGTTGAGGAACAAATTGGTCAGGATCTGGCCATAGGAGCCCGGGTAGCCGTCGAGCAGCAGCCCCTCGGGCACGTCGACCTCGAGCGTGATCGGCGAGCGCTTCAAGACCGGGCGCAGGCTGGCGATGATCTGGTCGGTGGCCTCGCTGAGCGAGAATTGCCGCCGCTCGGCATGGGAGCGGTCGACCGCAACCTGCTTGAACGACTGGATCAGCTCGCCGGCGCGCTGGAGATTGGCGACCAGCTGCTGTGAGGCGTCGCGCGAGGACTGCACGAATTCTTCCAGCTGCGAACGGCGCAGGCCGCCCTCACCCCTGAGCTGGGCCTCGAAGATCTCGGTGCGCCGGGCAAAGCTCGAGGCAACCGTCAGGCTGATGCCGATCGGGTTGTTGACCTCGTGCGCGACGCCGGCGACGAGGCCGCCGAGCGCCGCCAGCCGTTCGGCGTCGATCAGGTTCTGCTGCGCGGTGTTGAGCTCGAGCAGCGCGCTTTCGGCCTTTTCCTTGGAGGCGCGGAGCTCGTCCTCGGTCCGGCGCTTGGCGATGGCGTTCTCGCGGAACACCTCCACCGCGCGCGCCATCGCCCCGACCTCGTCGCGCGCCTTGGTGCCCTGCACCTCGCGGTCGAGGTCGCCAAGCGTGATCGCGCGCATCGCGGTCATGATCTGCTGCAGCGGCAGCCGGATCGACAGCGCGATCATCACGCCGGCGGTGAGGATGATGCCGAGGAAGATCACCGCGATCGACAACACTCGCCGCGAAATATCAGCCAGCGTGCGGTCAAAGGTCGCCTGCGCCTTCTGCTCGCGCTGGCGCATCTTGGTGGAGAGGTCGTCGATGGCGCCGATCGCCTCGGCCTGGCTGGCGTCGATGCTGTTGCGCAGGAGCTCGGTGCGGTTCGCAAGCTGCTCGGACAGCTTGGCGAAACCCTCGCGCAGCGCGGCGGTGCGGGCCCCGAGCCGCTGCAGCGCCATGCGCTGGAGGTCGTTGTCGGCGAGATCGATCATCACGGGGATGGTCTTCTCGATCGTTTCGGTGTTGCGGCGCGCGTCGTCGGCCGCGCCCGTCGACAGCGACAGGTAATAGGAATTGGCGGCGACCAGCATCGCGGTGAAGGCCTCGCGGGATTTTCCGAGCGAGGGCCAGATCAGCGCATCGCGGTGGCCGGTGGCGCCTTCGATGATGGAGTAGAGGCCCGCCATGTCCCGGGCCGGGCCCTGCACCTGCTCCTCATAGGTCTTCGCGATGGTGGCCTGCAGGCCGCGCAGCTCGCCGAAGCCGTTGAGGAAGCGGTCGGTGGTGCGCTCCAGCTCCTCGACCGAGCCTGACAGCATCGGGTCCTTGGCGGCGCGGTTGGACAACGTGCCCAGCACCGCCTCGCGCAGCAACAGGATCTCGGCGAACAGGTCCGGGCTCGGCTGGTTGATGTAGCGGTGGATCAGATTGTGCAGCCGTCCGGTCTCGCTTTCGAGCAGCGCCAGGATGCGGTCGGATTCGCGCACCTGGCGGACATCGTCCCAGGCCGAGCCCAGCACCTGCGCGCCGTTCCAGATCATGGCGACCAGCACCACCACCACGGCGGAGTTCAGCGCGGCGATCGACAGGATGCGCCAGCGGATCGGCACTGCCCGCAGCACCCCGACCAGACGCGCGCGCATCCGCCCGATCGGGCCGGGCGACCGTTCCGCGTGCTCGTGATGTCCAAGCGCAGCCAACGCGGCTCACTCCACCTTGCGAATGCGTTCGATCAGCGCGGCCGCGGCGGCATCGCGGCCGGCCTTGGCGTAAATCGGGGCCATCGCGTCCTCGAACGGCTTGCGGTCGATATCCCTGATGATGGTGACGCCGGCTTGCTGCGCCTTGCGCTGCGACTGCTCCTCGAGATCGCGCCATTTTTCGCGCATGAACCGGCTGGAGCGCTGGGCGGCCTCCCGGAAGATTTTCCGGTCGTCCGGCGACAGGCTCTGCCAAGCCTTCAGCGAGATCACGAGGACCTCGGGGCTCATCGTGTGCTCGGTAAGGGTGTAGTGGCCGGCATGCTTGTAATGGTCCGTCGTCACGAAGGATGGCCAGTTGTTTTCCGCACCGTCGATCAGATGGTTGGCGAGCCCGGTCAGCACCTGCCCATAGGGCAGCTCGACCGGCTCGGCGCCGAGCGCGCGGACCATCTGGCTCATCAACTCCGACTGCTGCACCCGGATCCGCAATCCCCTGAGGTCCGCAAGAGTCTTAACCGGGCGAACTCCGTTATAGATCGACCGCGCGCCGGAATCGTAGAAGGCGAGCCCGACGAAGCCGTACGGCTCGAAACTGTCGAGGATCTCGCTGCCGACGGGCCCGTCCAGCACCTTCTGCATGTGCTCGATGGACCGGAACAGGAACGGCATGGCGAGCACGTTCATCGCCGGAACGAAGTTGCCGATCAGCGCCACGTTGGTCCGGTTGAGGTCGATCGCACCGACCCGGGTCTGCTCGATGGTCTCCTTTTCCTCGCCGAGCTGGCGGGAGTGGAACACCTTGATCTCGTGGCGGCCCTGGGTGCGCTCGGCGATCAGGGCGCCCATGTAACGCAGCGCCTGGACGGTCGGGTAATCCTCGGTCTGGGTGTCGGCGGCGCGAAATTCGCGCGCAACGGCGCCCGTCGTCCAGACGGTAAGCAGAAGCGCGACGAAGATCACCCCGGTCCGCGAGAGTTCGGCACGGCTCAACACAGGCACACTCAACCCCTCAGTGGTGGAGTCTATGGCGGATGGAAAAGGTTCAATGCAATCTAGCAGATGGTCAAGGGAAGGCCATCCCGCGTGAGCCTGCAGACCGATTGTGCGGCGCGGCCGCCGTTCATTCCCGGTTGAAACCGGAGATGCCGCGCCTTAAGCAGGACCGCCGCGTTTCTTGACCGCGGGCCGGGAAGAGCCATCCTGATGTCAGCCTTACGCCTCTTGCAGCTCGCTGCCGTCGTTGCGGCGCTTTCATTGGCCGCCCCCGTGCGCGCCGCCACCGACATCGCCTGGTGGCACGCCATGTCCGGCGAGCTTGGCCGGCAGCTCGAAAAGCTCGCCACGGACTTTAACGCCTCGCAGTCCGATTACCGCATCGTGCCCGTCTACAAGGGCAATTACACCGAGACGGTGACAGCCGCGATCTTCGCCTTCCGCTCGCGCAGCCAGCCGGCGATCGTCCAGGTCAACGAGGTCGCCACCGCCACCATGACCGCGGCCAAGGGCGCGATCTACCCGGTGTTCAGCCTGATGCGGGACCAAGGCGAGCCTTTCTCGCTCGCCGATTACCTGCCCGCGGTCTCCGGCTATTACACCGATGCGGCCGGCAATTTGTTGTCGTTCCCGTTCAATTCCTCGACGCCGATCCTCTACTACAACAAGACCATGTTCCGCGACGCCGGCCTCGATCCCGAGGCGCCGCCGAAGACCTGGCCGGCATTGGGGCTGGCTGCAAAGCGCCTGCGCGACAAAGGCGCTGCATGCGGCTTCACCACGTCCTGGCCGTCCTGGATCCATGTCGAGAACTTCTCCGCCTTCCACAATCTGCCGGTGGCGAGCCGGGCCAACGGCTTTGCCGGGCTGGATGCGGAATTGACCATCAACAATCCCACCCTCGTGCGTCACATCGCCCAGCTCGCCGAATGGCAGAAGACCAAGGTGTTCGACTATGGCGGCCGCGGACAAGCGGCCGAGCCGCGCTTCCAGAGCGGCGAATGCGGCATCTTCATCGGCTCCTCGGCGACGCGCGCCGACATCAAGGCGAATTCCAAGTTCGAGATCGGCTACGGCATGATGCCGTATTGGCCCGACGTGAAGGACGCGCCGCAGAACTCGATCATCGGCGGTGCCACGCTGTGGGTGCTGCGCGACCGGCCGCGCGAGGAATACAAGGGCGTGGCGCGCTTCTTCGCCTATCTGGCGCAGCCCGGCGTGCAGGCCGCCTGGCACCAGAACACCGGCTACCTGCCGATCACCCGCGCCGCGTTCGAGCTGACGCGGTCGCAAGGCTTCTACGAGCGCAATCCGGGCTCGGCGATCTCGTTCGAGGAGATCACGCTGCATCCGCCGACGGAGAATTCGAAGGGCATCCGGCTCGGCTCCTTCGTCCTGATCCGCGGCGCGATCGAGGACGAGCTGGAGCAGGCCTTTGCCGGCCACAAGAGCGCGCAAGGAGCGCTGGATTCCGCCGTCGAGCGCGGCAACAAGCTGCTCCGCCAGTTCGAGCGCGCCAGTCCGGAGCGGTAGCGTCTTTGCGCATGATCCTTCCACGGCGTCATGGCCGGGCTTGTCCCGGCCATCCACGCCTTGCCGCAGCCGCAGAACGTGGATGCCCGGGGCAAGCCCGGGCATGACGGGCCCCCCCCATCACTGCGCGATCCCGATGACGCTGCCATATCTCACCGACGCCGCAAGCTTCCGCGCCTTCCGCTCCGATGCATCGCGCTGGTTGCCGATCACGCTCGACATCGCCCGCAGCCACGGCCTCGATACCAGCGCGCCGCATGTGTTCGCGACCGGCACCAACCTCGTCGTCGGTCTCGGCCAGACGCTGATCCTGAAAATCTTCCCGCCGCTGCTTCGTGCCCAGTTCGTCTCGGAGCGCGGCTCGCTGTTGCAACTCGCCGGCCGCCTCCCGCTGCCGATTCCCGAGATCGTCGCGGAGGGGATGCGCGACGGCTGGCCCTACCTGATCATCACGCGGCTATCAGGCACGCTCGGTTCGGAGGTCTGGCCGCAGCTGGCGGAAGTCCAGAAGGAGCGCGTGCTGCGCCAGATCGGCGAGACCATCGCGGCCGTGCAGCGCGTCCCGCTCGGACCGCTCGCACAGATTGAGCCGCGCTGGGACGACTTCATGCGGAGGCAGATGCAGGGCTGCCGTGCCAGGCACACCCGTCTCGGCCTTGCGCCAAAATTTCTCGCCGGGCTCGACGATCTCCTGCGCGATGCAGCAGAGCTGATTCCGATGAACGCGCCGCCGGTGATCCTGATCGGCGAATACATCCCGGAAAATTTCCCGCTCGCCTGCGATGACGACCAGTGGTCGCTTGCCGGCCTGTTCGACTTCGGCGACGTGCTGGCGGGGTGGCGCGACTACGACCTGCTCGGTCCCAGCGCGTTCATGGCGGCGGGCCGGCCGGGCCGGGTGAGGAGCCTGCTCGAAGGCTTTGGCTATTCAAAAACCCGATTTCGCGCTCAAGCGCCGGCTGATGGCCTTGATGCTGCTGCACCGGGCCAGCGATCTCAACAGCCACATCTGCATCGAGGGCTGGCAGCAGCAAGCGGACGATCTGGTCGGGCTGCAGGAGCTGATCTGGCCGGGCTGAGCGCCAACCTCCCCTGTCATTCCGGGGCGCCGCGAAGCGCGAGCTATGGTGCGCAATTGCGCACCTGAGAATCCATTGTCAGGCGCGTGCTGCCGCCCGATGGATTCCGGGCTCGGTGCTGCGCATCGCCCCGGAATGACGGCGATGGTGAAGCTGCAGCGGGACGTTCTCTAAAGGGTCATCCTCTGCCGCCTCGCGAACGAGCGGCGATGTTTCCTTGCATAATTTATATGCAAATGACGTTCTTTGTATGCAATTCACTACGCCGCCGAGCCTCGCGGCTTTCAGCAATATTGGAGAGATATAACGATATCAGCGCCTTACAGGTTTGTAACGTCTCGTTAAGCCTTGGCACGAACCTTGCGAATCCGGTTCCAACCAAAACCTTTGTGTTGGAGCATTTCATGAAGCGCCGCGATTTCCTCAAGTCCGTTTCCGGATTGGCCGCCGGGGCGGCGCTTCCGGCCATGCCGTCGGTGATCTCCACCGCCTATGCCGACGCCCGCTCGGAGACGCTGCTGATCGTCTCGGAAGGCGGCCCCAACAATCTCGACATCCACGGCGTCGGCACCAACGTGCCCGGCTATGAGGTGTCCTGGAATTGCTACGACCGCCTGATCAGCCACGAGATGAAGAGCGGCCCCGGCGGGGTGCCCTATTACGACCGCGACAAGTTCAAGGGCGAGCTCGCCGAAGACTTCAAGATCGACGACATGTCGGTCACCTTCAAGCTGCGCAAGAACGCCAAATTCCACGACGGCACGCCCGTCACCGCCAAGGACGTGAAGTGGTCGCTCGACCGCGCCGTCAGCGTCGGCGGCTTCCCGACCTTCCAGATGAGCGCGGGCTCGCTGACCAAGCCGGAGCAGTTCGTCGTGATCGACGACCACACGGTGCGGGTCGACTTCCTGAAGAAGGACAAGCTGACGATCCCCGACCTCGCCGTGATCGTGCCCTGCATCGTCAATTCCGAGCTGGTGAAGAAGCATGCCAGCGAGAAGGACCCGTGGGGTCTGGAATTCACCAAGCAGCAGACCGCGGGCTCCGGCGCCTACAAGGTGACGAAGTGGACCGCCGGCACCGAAGTCATCATGGAGCGCAACGACGATTGGGTCTGCGGTCCGCTGCCGAAGATCAAGCGCGTGATCTGGCGCATGGTGCCGCAGGCCGGCAACCGCCGCGCGCTGCTGGAGCGCGGCGATGCCGATATCTCCTACGAGCTGCCCAACAAGGACTTTCAGGAGATGAAGGCCAACGGCAAGCTCAACGTGGTGTCGCTGCCGTTCTCCAACGGCATCCAGTATATCGGCATGAACGTCACCAAGCCGCCCTTCGACAATCCGAGGGTGCGCCAGGCCGTGGCCTACGCGCTGCCCTATCAGAAGATCATGGACGCGGTGATGTTCGGCCTCGCCAATCCGATGTTCGGGGCGCCCAAGGACAAGCCGACCGAGGTGGCCTGGCCGCAGCCGCACAAGTTCAACACCGACATGGAGAAGGCGAAGGCGCTGCTGACGGAGGCCGGCTACGCCAACGGGTTCGAGACCACGATCTCGTTCGATCTCAACTTCGCCGGCGTCAACGAGCCGCTCTGCGTGCTGGTGCAGGAGAGCCTCGCCCAGATCGGCATCAAGACCACCATCAACAAGGTGCCCGGCGCCAACTGGCGCACCGAATTGAACAAGAAGGAGATGCCGCTCTTCACCAACGTGTTCTCAGGCTGGCTCGATTACCCCGAATACTTCTTCTACTGGTGCTATCACGGCAACAATTCCGTCTTCAACACCATGAGCTACAAGTCGGCGGAGATGGACAAGCTGATCGACGGCGCGCGCACGGCGGCCGCGGCCGGAGACAAGACGGCCTACGACAAGGACGTGAAGGGCTTCGTCGATCTCGCCTTCGCCGACATCCCGCGCATTCCGCTCTATCAGCCCTTCGTCAACGTCGCGATGCAGAAGAACATCAGCGGCTACCAATACTGGTTCCACCGCAGGCTCGATTATCGCGCGATGGCGAAGGGGTGAGGCGGCATGGGGCCAACAGTGCTGGCTGTCCTCCCGAGTAGCGCGGGCACGCTCTTCAGGCTCCCTCCCCCCTTGCGGGGGAGGGTTGGGGAGAGGGGTAGCCACGAACTCAGACCTCTCCCGGGGCCACCCCTCTCCCTAGCCCTCCCCCGCAAGGGGGGAGGGAACGCAGCGGCGTGTGCGGCCGGCGGCGTGCGCAACACGCGCAGGAGCACCCCATGCTGACCATGATCGGCAAGCGCCTGATGTTCGCGATTCCCTCGCTGATCGGGGTCGTCATCGTCACCTTCCTGCTGACGCGCGCGTTGCCTGGCGATCCCGCCGCCTACTTCGCCGGCCCCGCCGCAACCAAGGAGGCCGTCGAGCAGATCCGCAAGAAGCTCGGTCTCGACAGGCCGCTGATCGAGCAGTTCTTCCGCTACACCAATGATCTCGCCCATGGCGACTTCGGCAGCTCGCTCACCACGGGACAGCCGGTCGCGGCCGAGATCCGCAACCGTCTGCCGGCCTCCGCCGAGCTGACGCTGCTCGGCCTGATCGTCTCGGTCGTGATCGCGATTCCGCTCGGCGTGTTGGCAGCGACGCGCCCGGGGTCGTGGATCGACCATCTCTGCCGGGTCACGACGACGGCAGGCGTCTCGCTGCCGGTGTTCTTCACCGGCCTCGTGCTGGTCTATGTCTTCTATTTCCGCCTGGGCTGGTCGCCGGCGCCGCTCGGGCGTCTCGACGTGTTCTACAGCGCGCCGCCGACGGTGACCGGCTTCTACCTGATCGATACGCTGATCGCGCGCGACCTCGAGGCCTTCCGCTCGGCACTGAGCCAGCTCATCCTGCCGGCGACGACGCTTGCGATCTTCTCGCTGGCCCCGATCGCGCGCATGACGCGCGCCTCGATGCTGGCGGTGCTGGCATCCGAATTCGTCCGCACCGCGCGCGCCAGCGGCCTGTCGCCCGCGACCGTGATCGTCACCTACGCCTTCCGCAACGCGATGCTGCCCGTCATCACCACGCTCAGCATGGTGTTCTCGTTCCTGCTCGGCGCCAACGTGCTGGTGGAAAAAGTGTTCGCCTGGCCCGGCATCGGCTCTTACGCCGTGGAAGCCCTGATCGCATCGGACTTCGCGCCGGTCCAGGGCTTCGTGCTGACCATGGCGGTGATGTACGTGCTGCTCAATCTCGTGATCGACATTTTGTACGGCGTGATTGATCCGCGCGTCAGGTTGGAGGGCTAGGTGATGAGCTCGGTTGCGCCTGCTGTCGAACCCGTCGGTCCCGCCCGCACGTCCGGGCTGTCGGCGATCCTCGACCAGACCCGCTACGTTCTCGGCGAGAACAAGGTCACCGGCTTTGCCTTCGCGCTGCTGATCCTGATCCTCCTTGCCGCGATCTTCGGCCCCTACGTGGTGCCGTACGATCCCCTCGCCTCGGACACCGCGGCGGCGCTGAAGCCGCCGTCGGCGGCGCATTGGTTCGGCACCGACCAGCTCGGGCGCGACATCTTCAGCCGCGTCATCGTGGCGACGCGGCTCGATACCTTCATCGCGGTCGCCTCGGTCGCGCTGGTGTTCCTGATGGGCGGCCTCGCCGGCATCGCGGCCGGTTACTTCGGCGGCTGGACCGACCGCATCGTCGGCCGCATCGCCGACACCATCATGGCCTTTCCGCTGTTCGTGCTGGCGATGGGCATCGTCGCCGCGCTCGGCAACACCGTGCAGAACATCATCCTGGCCACGGCCATCGTCAACTTCCCGCTCTATGCCCGCGTCGCCCGCGCCGAGGCCAATGTCCGCCGCAACGCCGGCTTCGTGCAGGCCGCGCGCCTCTCCGGCAACGGCGAATTCCGCATCCTGCTGGTGCACATTCTGCCGAACATCATGCCGATCATGATCGTGCAGATGTCGCTGACCATGGGCTACGCCATTCTCAACGCCGCCGGCCTGTCCTTCATCGGCCTCGGCGTGCGCCCGCCGACCGCCGAATGGGGCATCATGGTCGCCGAGGGCGCCGGCTTCATGGTGTCAGGGGAATGGTGGATCGCGCTGTTCCCCGGCCTCGCTTTGATGATCGCCGTGTTCTGCTTCAACCTCCTCGGCGACGGCCTCCGCGACATCGTCGATCCCCAGCGGAGGACATGATGGCAAATTTCCGCCAGAAATTCTCCAACGATTCCAACGCTGTTCTACTGTGCATGGGGTTGTTTTCGCACTTTTTGAGTGACGGCAGGCCTGCATGACCGCCCAGCCGCTGCTCGACGTCCAGGACCTCACGGTCGAATTCACCACCCGCCGCGGCATCGTCAAAGCCGTGCAGCACGTGAACATTTCCGTCGCCAAGGGCGAGACGCTCGCCATCGTCGGCGAGTCCGGCTCCGGCAAGTCAGTGACCTCCTATGCCGTGATGCGCATCCTCGACCGCGCCGGGCGGATCGCCGAGGGCTCGGTGATGTTCTCCGGCATCGACGTCAAGGCGGCGAGCGAAGACCAGATGCGCGACCTGCGCGGCCGCGAAGTCTCGATGATCTTCCAGAATCCGCGCGCCGCGCTCAATCCGATCCGGAAAGTGGGCGACCAGATCGAGGACGTGCTGCGCACCCATGTGCAGCAGGCCCAGGTTAGCGATCGCGGCGAGAAGGCGATCGAGGCGCTGGAGCAGGTCAAGATCGCCCGCCCGCGCGAGCGCTATCACGCCTATCCGTTCGAGCTGTCCGGCGGCATGTGCCAGCGCGTCGTCATCGCGCTCGCGCTCGCCTGCAATCCGCAGCTCCTGATCGCGGACGAGCCGACCACCGGCCTCGACGTCACCACGCAGAAGGCGGTGATGGATCTGATCGTCGAGCTGACCAGGCGCCGCGCGATGTCGACCATCCTGATCACTCACGATCTCGGCCTCGCCGCTGCCTATTGCGACCGCGTCGTCGTCATGGAGAAGGGCCGCGTGGTCGAGACCGCCAAGGCCGCCGACATCTTCGCCAACCCGCAGCACCCCTACACCAAGAAGCTGATGCGCGCGACGCCGCGGCTGGGGGTGAGCTTGCGGGATCTGTTGCCGGAGGAGGATACGAGCGCAGCGGCGTCCTTCGCCTCTCCCCGCGCGCGGGGAGAGGCCGACACGCGCAGCGTGGCGGGTGAGGGGGGCTCTCCCAGCACCGTGCTCGCGGAGAGTCCCCCTCACCCCGACCCTCTCCCCGCAAGCGGGGCGAGGGAGCAGACGCCCCTCCTTCTCGTCGACAAGCTCGTCAAGGAATATCCCCGCCAGGGCGCCACCGCCGTGCTCGGAAGACTGTTCAGCCGCAAGCCTCCGATCGAACCCGACGTGTTCCGTGCCGTCGACGGCATCAGCTTTGCGATCGGCCATGGCGAGAGCGTCGGGCTGGTCGGCGAATCCGGCTGCGGCAAATCGACCACGTCGATGATGGTGATGCGGCTCCTGGACCAGACCTCCGGCCTGATCCGGTTCGACGGCGAGGACATTTCCGGCATCGCGCCATCCGCCTTCGCCCGCCTGCCGCAGCGCAGCCGCATCCAGATGGTGTTCCAGGACCCCACCGACAGCCTCAACCCGCGCTTCACCGCCGCCCGCGCCATCGCCGACCCGATCATGCAGCTCGGCGACGTCAGGGGACGCGACGCGCTGCGCGTCCGCTGCGAGGAACTGGCGACCATGGTCGGCCTGCCGCACAATCTGCTCGACCGCTTCCCGCACCAATTGTCCGGCGGCCAGAAGGCCCGCGTCGGCATCGCCCGCGCCATCGCGCTGCATCCAAAGCTCGTCATCCTGGACGAGCCGACCGCGGCGCTGGACGTTTCGGTTCAGGCCGTCGTGCTGAACCTGCTTCAGGACCTGAAGCAGCGGTTAGGTATGAGCTACCTGTTCGTCTCGCATGATTTGAATGTGGTGCGCCTGTTGTGCGATCGTGTCATTGTGATGCGGACGGGGCGGATCGTCGAAGAGGGCTCTTCCGAGCAGGTCTTGAGCGATCCGCAGGACGACTACACCAAGGAACTGCTGACGGCGATCCCGCATCCGCCGTTGCATTGAGAGATTGTTTGGGAGCGTGATGGCCGAGCCGCTGGACGATTATATCGACGCATTATCGAAAGCGCTGGCGCTGCCGGTCGAGGAAGCCTGGAGGCCCGCTGTGCGCGCCAACCTCGAAGTCTCGCTGCGGCTCGGCCGCATGGTCGACGAATTCGCGCTGCCGGACGAGACCGAGCCGGCGCCGATCTTCACCGCGTGATGCTGCCATGACCGGCAAGCCAGAGATGACGGCCGCGCAGATCGCGGGCGCGGTTGCGGCCCGCAAAATGTCCGCACTCGATGCCGTCGAAGCCGCGCTCGCGCGCATCAAGCAGCATGACGGCATCCTCAATTCCTTCACCGATATCACCGCCGATCGCGCCCGCGCCAAGGCACGCGCGATCGATGCCGACATCGCCGCAGGCAAGGAAGCCGGCCCGCTCGCCGGCGTTCCCTTCGCCGTGAAGAATCTGTTCGACGTGGCGGGTCTGCCGACGCGCGCCGGCTCCAAGATCAACCGCGATCTCGCACCCGCCAGCCGCGACGCCACGCTGATCGAGCGCATGGAAGCCGCCGGCGCCGTTCTCGTCGGCGCGCTCAACATGGGCGAATACGCCTACGACTTCACCGGCGAGAACGTCCATGACGGCCCTTCGCGCAATCCGCACGACACGACGCGGATGACCGGCGGCTCCTCCGGCGGCTCGGGCAGCGCCGTCGGCGGCGCGCTGGTGCCGATCGCGCTCGGATCGGACACCAACGGCTCGATTCGGGTGCCGTCGTCGTTCTGCGGCATCTTCGGCCTGAAGCCGACCTATGGCCGGCTGTCGCGGGCGCGCTCGTTCCCGTTCGTCGCGAGTCTCGACCATCTCGGCCCGTTCGCACGCTCCGTCACCGATCTCGCGCTCGCCTATGACGTCATGCAGGGGCCGGACCCGGAGGACAGCGCCTGCACCACGCGCGGCCTCGAGCCGACGCTGCCGCTGATCGCCAATCCGGTGTCGGATCTGCGCATCGCGATTGCCGGCGGCTACTTCCAGAAGAACGTGTTCCCGGAAGCCGTCGAAGCGGTCAGCCGCGTCGCCAAGGCGCTCGGCGCAACTGAGGTCGTGGACGTGCCCGAGGCCGCCCGTGCCCGCGCGGCGGCCTATGTCATCACCACGACCGAAGGCGCATCGCTGCATCTCGATCGCCTGCGCAAGCGACCGAACGATTTCGATCCGGCGGTGCGCGACCGGCTGATCGCGGGCGCCATGGTGCCGGCGCCGCTGGTCGACCGCGCCCAGAAATTCCGCCGCTGGTATCGCGCGCAGCTCGCAGACATCTTTAAGTCGGTCGACGTGCTGCTGGCGCCGGCGACGCCCTGCACGGCCCCGAAGCTCGGCCAGGTGAACTTCAATCTCGACGGCGTCGAGCTGCCGGTGCGCGCCAATATCGGCATCCACACCCAGCCGATCTCGTTCATCGGCCTCCCGGTGGTGGCGGTCCCGGTGCCGCTTGAGCCGTTGCCGATCGGTGTGCAGATCATCGCCGCGCCCTGGCGTGAGGACATTGCGCTCCGCGTCGCCTACGCCCTGGAAAAGATGGGCGTGGTCGCCGCGCCGTCGCCGAGAGGAATCTGAGATGGAGATCGATCTCCCCGAGGTCATCGCGGAAGTCAAAGCCGCGTTCGATCGCTATGAGCAGGCCCTCGTCAGCAACGACGTCGCCGTGCTCGGCGAGCTCTTCCGCAACGATCCCCGCACCTTGCGCTACGGCATCGGCGAGAACCTCTATGGCCATGCGGCGATCAGCGGCTTCCGTGCCGCACGCTCGCCCGTCGGCTTGAATCGCCGCACGGCCAGGACGGTCATTACCAGCTATGGCCGCGACACCGCGGTCGCCTCCACCCTGTTCTATCGCGACACCGCGCCCGGCAAGGTCGGCCGGCAGATGCAGACCTGGATTCGCTTTCCCGAGGGATGGCGTGTCGTCGCCGCCCATGTCAGCGTCATCGACGAGCCGAAAGAGACCGCATGACGCTCGACGATCTTCCGCAGGGGGCAGCGCCGGCCGAGCCGGTGGTGCCTCGCGTCGACCGGGCGCGGCCCAGCGTGCACAAGGTCACGCGCGCCGAGGAGCTGCGGCTGCAGCTCGCCGACGAGATCGTGCGCGGCGCCCTCGCGCCCGGTGCGCCGCTGGACGAGACCGACGTCGCGCGCCGCTTCAACGTCTCGCGGACGCCGGTGCGCGAGGCGCTGCGTCAGCTCGTGGCAAGCGGCCTCGTCGAGGCGCGCGCCCATCGCGGCGCGGTGGTGGCGCAGCCCTCGATCGAGCGGCTGACGAGCATGTTCGAGGCGATGGCGGAGCTCGAGGCGCTGTGCGCCGGCCTTGCGGCCGAGCGCATGGCAGCTAGCGAGCGCCATGGCCTGGAGGCCATCCACGAAGAGCTGCGCGTGCTGAGCTACACCGGCAACCCTGATCGCTTTCACGAGGTCAACGAACGCTTCCACAACGCGATCTATGCCGGTTCACAGAACGGCTACATCGCCGAGATTACGCTCGCCACCCGCGTCCGCGTGCAACCGTTCCGTCGCGCCCAGTTTCGCAATCTCGGCCGATTGGCAAAATCGCATGCCGAGCACGACCGCGTCGTCGTCGCCATCATGCGCGGCGACAAGCAGGGCGCGGCCGCCGCGATGCGCGCGCATATCGAGCTGGTGCGCGGGGAGTACGAGATCTACGCGGTGTCGGTGTAGGCCGCGGGCGCGGTGCCGTAGGGTGGGCAAAGGCGCGAAGCGCCGTGCCCACGGTCTTCTTATAATTCAGAGAACGTGGGCACGCTACGCTTTGCCCACCCTACGAAATTGACTTTGTGGCAGCTTCCTTCATATACGCGCGCCATCCCCCATAAGCCGTGATATCACGCGCGTCGCCCAGCACCTCCGGCTCGACCAGAAACCCCTTCACGCTGCGGCCATCGGCAAGCCGCACCGTGCCGATCGCCATCGGCGACGGAATCGCGTTGACGAATTGGCCGAAGGCGGCTGGCGACAGCGACCAGATCTCCAGCTCGATCGCCGCGCCCATGCCGGCGGCGACGCGCAGCATGCCGGGCTTTGGCGGCGTGGTCTTGAGCGCGTAGAGCTTGTAATCGGACGCAGTCCTGGTTGCCTCGATCAGGCGTCCGTCCAGCGCCTTCAACTCGCCATTCAGCACCATGCCGGACAGATGCGCGCCGACCACGGCGATCGGGATGTCGTCGCTGCGGCCTGCGGGCAGCGGCGCGAGCGGTGCCTGCGCCGCACCCTTGGCGCCGAGACCGAGCTTGGTATCCGCATGGAAGACGCGGCCGATGCTCGCGAGCAGCGCGTCATGCCCCGCGGGGGCGAGCAGCGTGATGCCGAACGGAATGCCGTCGCTGCGCATCGACGCCGGCAGCGCGAGGCCGCAGAGGTCGAGCAGATTGACGAAATTGGTGTAGGTGCCGAGCCGGCTGTTGAGCTCGATCGGATTGGCGAGCACCTGCGCGGTCGTATAGGCCGTCGGCGCCGTCGGCAGCACCAGCGCGTCGATATTGGCAAAGGTGCGCTCGGCGATCCTGCGCAGGCCTTGCAGGCGGTACAGCGCGGAGAACGTTTCGGCCGCCGTCAGCCGCGCGCCGGCCGCGGTGATCTCGCGCGTCACGGGATGGATCGCATCGGGGGCGGAGGCAAGCAGATCCTTGATCACGAGATAGCGCTCGGCGACCCACGGCCCCTCATAGAGCAGCCGCGCCGTCTCGTAGAACGGCTCGAGGTCGAACTCCACCAGCGTTGCGCCGAGCGCGGTCCAGCGCTTCAGCGCCTCGGCGTAGGCAGTCTCGGCATCCTTGTCGCCGAAGAAGATCAGCTGTCCGCTGCGCGGCACGCCAAGGCGCAGATCTGCCGGGAGCGGCGTCATCGCGCCAAGCGGCCGGTCGCGTGAGAACGGATCGGCCGGGTCCGGTCCCGCCATCACGGACAGCGCCAGCGCCGCGTCGTCGACCGTCAGCGCGAACACCGAGATGCAGTCGAGGGTACGGCAGGCCGGCACCAGGCCGGCATTCGAGATCATGCCGAGGCTCGGCTTCAGCCCGACGATGTTGTTGAGCATCGCCGGCACCCGCCCCGAGCCGGCAGTATCGGTGCCGAGCGCCAGCGGCACGAGGCCGGCGCCGACCGCCACGGCGGAGCCGGAGCTCGAACCGCCGGGAATGAGATCGTCGCGAACTGAATTCCTGGGAATGCCGTAGGGCGAGCGTACTCCGACGAGGCCGGTCGCGAACTGGTCGAGATTGGTCTTGCCGATGATGATGGCACCGGCGGCGCGCAGCCTCGCCACCGCGGTCGCATCATGGGCCGGCGCGGTGGAAAAGGCGGGGCAGGCGGCGGTGGTCGCAAAGCCCAGCGCGTCGATATTGTCCTTCACCGCGACCGGCACGCCGTACAGCGGCAGGCTGGCGGCATCCGCACGCGCGGCGAGCCTCTCGGCCTCCGCGACCGCATCCTTCTCGTCACGCAGGCTGATGAAGATGGCGGGATCGCCGTTATCGCGGATGCGCTGATAGGTCCGCGCGACCGTCTCTGTCGGCGTCAGCGTGCCGGCGCGATGCGCGGCCACAATCGCGGCGATCGTTTCAGGCTGCTCAGCCCTCATGGCGACAAAACTCCGGCAATCTGTCCTCATCGCGAGGGAAGCAAGCGATGTGCCATTGTGTACAATGCCAGGACAGCACCATCGACGTGGAAAATAATCGATTTATCAGATGCTTATGAGGTGTTTCGGCAAGCTCATCGGCGCCGGCGTCATCGCCCTCCGACAGGCATCTGCCCAAATCATAGGCAGTCGAGTCTAGGTAAAGCCAGCGAGGATCCGAAGCAGCTGCGCCCGGTTTTCCCTGCCGATTTTCTCTTCGACGTGCCGCTCGTGCTCGGCCGCGAGCCGCTTGAATTTCGCCAGCGCCGTCTCGCCCTGCGCGGTGAGGTGCAGCGCGTGGGATCGGCGGTCCGCCTTCGACTTGATCCGCTTGAGGTACTTGCGCTGCTCGAGGCTGTCGAGCAGGTGCACCAGCCGGGCGCGCTCGATGCCGAGGCGCTTGGCCACCGCCATCTGCGACAGGCCCGGATTGGCGCCGATCAGCGTCAGCACCGAATATTGCGTCGGCCTGATGTCGACGTCGCCGAGCGTCTTGATGAAGTCCTGGAAAATCCAGATCTGGAAGCGCCGCACCGCGTAGCCGGCGTGCCCGACCAGCGCATCGAGCCCGATGTCGTCGGCGGCATCGCGAGGCGCCGCGCCATTGCCGGCGCGCTTGCGTGGGGCAGTCTGGGGGGCGCTGGCTGTCACATCATGTCTCCCGCCCGCCAACCTTAGCGCGGCAGGGCCGCAAGTAAAAGATTGTTGTTGACGACAACAATTGTCATGCCCAACATTATGGCCAAGCAGCCCGAACGAGGTCGCAGCCGGTCGTATCCGGACGGAGGGAGGAGACACATATGACAGTCGCCCCACGTGGTGACGTTGCGGGCCTGTTCGCAAGCCCGCGCACCGTCGCAGAGCATCGCGCCGACGGCAGCATCGTGCTGCGATCGCCCGATCCGTTGCGGGATGCCGCGCGTTGCGTCGGCGACTGGCTGGAGCAATGGTCGCGGCAGACGCCGGATGCGATCTTCCTCGCCGAGCGCGGCAATGTCGAAGCGCCGTGGACCACCGTCACCTATGCGCAGGCGCTGCGCCAGGTGCGCGCGGCCGCGTCCTGGATCCTGGCGCAGGGCCTCAGCGCGGAACGCCCGCTCGCGATCCTCTCCGACAACAGCATCGATCACGCGCTGCTCGCGCTCGCCGCCCAGCATGTCGGCGTGCCCTCGGCCGCGATCTCGCCGGCCTATTCGCTGATGTCCCGGGATTTCGAGAAGCTCAAGAGCATGATCGTGCTGCTCGAGCCGGGCGCGATCTACGTCTCTGCGACCAGGCCCTTCGCGGCCGCGCTGGCCGCCATCGCGCCGCTGCACGATGCGCAGATCATCAGCGGCAATGAGGATGACGCCGGCGCGCTCGCTTTCCGCGCCGTCGCGGCAACGCCGGAGAGCCCCGACGTCGCAACGGCATTCGCCGCGGTGACGCCGGACACGATCGCAAAGTTCCTGTTCACGTCAGGCTCGACCGGCACGCCGAAAGCCGTCATCAACACCCAGCGCATGCTGACCTCGAGCCAGCAGGCCAAGGCCCAGACCTGGACGTTTCTCGAGCAGACGCGCGGCGATCTCGTCATCCTGGACTGGCTGCCCTGGAGCCACACCTTCGGCGCCAACCACAATTTCAATCTCGTGCTGCGCAATGGCGGCTCACTCTATATCGACGGCGGCAAGCCCGCGCCTGGGCTGTTCGCGACCTCGTTGGCCAATCTGAAAAGCGTGCTGCCGACGGTCTATTTCAACGTGCCGCGCGGCTTCGACATGCTGATCGCGGCGCTGCGCGGCGACGAGGAGCTGCGCCGCCGCTTCTTCGGCGAGGTGAAATTCGCCTTCTATGCCGGCGCTGCCCTGCCGCAGAATCTCTGGGACGCGCTCGAGGAACTTTCGATCAAGACCGTCGGCCGCGCGCTGCCGATGGTTTCGGCCTGGGGCTCGACGGAAACGTCGCCGCTCGCGACCGACTGCCATTTCCTCGCCGAGCGCTCCGGCAACATCGGCGTGCCCATTCCCGGCACCGAATTGAAGCTCGTCACCTCCGGCGACAAGCTGGAGGTGCGCGTGCGCGGCCCCAACGTCACGCCGGGCTATTGGAAGGCGCCGGAGCTGACCCGGCAGGCCTTCGACGACGAGGGCTTTTACCTGATCGGCGATGCCGTCAAGCTTGCCGACGATGCGCGGCCGGAACGCGGCCTGTTCTTCGACGGCCGCGTCGCCGAGGATTTCAAGCTCAACTCCGGCACCTGGGTCAATGTCGGCACGCTGCGCGTCGCCGGCATCGCTGCCCTGGCACCGCTGGCGCAGGACATCGTGGTTGCAGGCCATGGTGGCGACGAAGTTCGCTTCCTGGTGTTCCCCAACATCGTGGCCTGCCGCGCCCATGCCGGCCTGGGCGAGACCGCCGATGTGAGCGAGGTGCTCGCCCATGACAAGGTCAGGAGCGCCATCGCGCAGGGCCTCGCAAGACTGAAGCAGCAGGGCCCCAACTCCTCTGGTCACGCCACGCGTGCGCTGCTGCTCGCCGAGCCACCGTCGGTCGACGGCGGCGAGATCACCGACAAGGGCTACATCAACCAGCGCGCCGTGCTGGCGCGGCGTGCGGATGCGGTGGCGCGGTTGAATGATGATGCGTCGGACGCGTGGGTCGGCTGCGCCGGCTGACACGCTGTTGCGACGCATACTCCTCTCGTGCCCCGGACGCAGCGCAGCACTCCCGGCGATGCGAAGCATCGTCCGGTGTGATGCGCTGCTGAGCCGGGGCCCATCGATCCCAATGCACTGCGGCGGCTGGGTCCCGGACGCGCCGCAGCGTTTCACGCTGCGGCGCGTCCGGGACACGAGATCCGGGCTCGCAACTACGCCAGCCGCTGCCGCAATATATTTCTGATTATTTTGTTGCCTAGGCAACTAATTCGTGCGAACCATTCCGGGGAGCGATGACGGCAGGGAAACTGCCGCGTCTGATCCTGGAGGAAACAATGCTCGGCCCGAACGGTGCCGTCGGCAAGCGCCGGCGCATGCCTGGACGTGACGGAAGGTGGCGCCTGAAGCGCGACCCGTCAGGGCTCGATGCCGCCGGTGACCGCACCGAGATTGTCGTGCAGCCGGCGGAGCAGATTGATCAGCACCTCGCGCTCGTCCTTGTTGAGGCACGACAACAGCCGCCGTTCGCGCTCGAGCGCCGCCACGATCACCTTGTCATGCGTGGTGCGGCCCTTTGCCGTCAGCGCGATCGAATGGGTGCGGCCGTCATTCGGGTCGGTGCGGATCGAGACCAGGCCGCGCTTCTCGAGGCCGGCCAGCGTCCGGCTCACCGGCCCCTTGTCGAAGCCGATGACGTGGCAGATGCGCGAGGCCGGAATGCCGGGCTCGATCGCCAGCAGCGACATGATCCGCCATTCCGTGACGTTGACGCCGAACTCGCGCTGATAGAACGCGGTCGCGCTGTTGGAGAGCTTGTTGGCGATGAAGGTGACGAACGCGGGGACGTAGCGGTCGAGATCGAGCGTTGGCCCAGCATCATTGGGCGCAGGCTTTTGCCGGGATCTGGTCGAAGGCGCGGGCATGTCGGGGTTCTGACTCGCGGTGGGCCCAAAGACCTAATGGCATGCGCCGCCCTTTCACAAGATCAAAATGAGGGAGGTCTTCCATGACCGCATCCGGCACCCCGGTCTCGACGGGCCCTGCTTCCGTCCCGCACCTCGATGTCGATCCGTTCGACATGACGTTCTTCGCCGACCCTTATCCCGCACATCAGCGGCTGCGGGAGGCGGGGCCGGTGGTCTATCTCGACAAATGGAACGTCTATGGCGTGGCGCGCTATGCCGAGGTCCATGCGGTGCTGAACGATCCCGCGACCTTCTGCTCCAGCCGCGGTGTCGGCCTGTCCGACTTCAAGAAGGAGACGCCGTGGCGGCCGCCGAGCCTGATCCTCGAGGCCGACCCGCCCGCGCACACCCGCACCCGGGCCGTGCTGTCGAAAGTGCTGTCGCCGACCGCGATGAAGCAGGTGCGCGACCGCTTCGCCGCCGCGGCGGAGCAGCGGGTGGACGCGCTGCTGGAGAAGCGCAGCTTCGACGCGATCGCCGATCTCGCCGAGGCCTATCCGCTCTCGATCTTTCCGGATGCGCTGGGCCTGAAGCCGGAGGGACGCGAGCATCTGATTCCCTACGCCAGCGTCGTGTTCAACGCGTTCGGGCCGCCGAATGAGCTGCGCCAGCAGGCGATCGCGCGCTCGGCGCCGCACCAGGCCTATGTCGCCGAGCAATGCCAGCGCGACAACCTTGCGCCCGGCGGCTTCGGGGCCTGCATTCATGCCCGCGTCGACCATGGCGAGATCACGGCCACCGAGGCGCCGCTGCTGGTACGCTCGCTGCTGTCGGCCGGCCTCGACACCACGGTCAACGGCATCGGGGCCGCCGTCTATTGCCTCGCGCGCTTTCCCGACCAGTGGCAGCGCCTGCGCGATGATCCGACGCTGGCGCGCAACGCCTTCGAGGAGGCGGTGCGGTTCGAAAGCCCGGTGCAGACCTTCTTCCGCACCACGACGCGCGAGGTCGAGCTCTCGGGCGCCACGATCGGCGAGGGCGAGAAGGTACTAATGTTCCTCGCCGCCGCCAATCGCGATCCCAGGCGCTGGGACCGGCCCGACAGCTACGACATCACCCGCCGCACCTCCGGCCATGTCGGCTTCGGCTCGGGCATCCACATGTGCGTCGGCCAGCTCGTCGCCCGCCTCGAAGGCGAGGTGATGCTGACTGCGCTGGCGCGCCGCGTCGCGAAAATCGAGATCACGGGCGAGCCGAAACGCCGCTTCAACAACACGCTGCGCGGGCTCGATAGCCTGCCCGTGACCATCACCCCGGCCTGACGAGGAGCTTCATGCCCGCCATCACTTTCATCCATGCCGACGGCAAGTCCGAGCGCGTCGAGACCTCCGGTGAGGAGAGCGCCATGCAGGCGGCGACCCGTCACGGCCTCGACGGCATTCTGGCCGAATGCGGCGGCAACGCCATGTGCGCGACCTGTCACGTCTATGTCGAGGAAAGCTGGCTCGCGCGCCTGCCCGATATGGCCGACGACGAGGACGCGCTGCTCGACGGCACCGCGAGCGAGCGGCGGCCGAACAGCCGGCTGTCCTGCCAGATCACGATCACGCCGGAGCTCGACGGGCTCATCGTGAGGCTGCCGGAACGGCAGGTCTGACCTGCAAAGCCAACTGATCTTTCGACCGCTCCCGGCAACGACCGGCGCGGCAACGCATCAACAGGGAAGGGAACCATGAAACATCTGAAGTGGACGTTCGCGCTGGCCGCGAGCCTGGTCGCCGGCGCGGCAAGCGCCGAGATCTCGGACAATGTCGTCCGGATCGGCGTGCTCAACGACATCTCCGGCATCTTCCAGGACACCAACGGCATGGGCTCGGTGGAAGCCGCACGCATGGCGGCGGAGGATTTCAACGGCGGGGCTAAGAACATCAAGGTCGAAATCGTCTATGCCGACCACCAGAACAAGGCCGACGTCGGCAACGCCATCGCCCGCAAATGGCTCGATGTCGAAGGCGTCGATGCCATCGTCGACGTGCCGAATTCGGCGGTCGGTCTTTCCATCAACACGCTGCTGCGCGACAGCCGCATGACGTTCCTGGCGTCGTCGACCGCAAGCTCCGATCTCACCGGCAAGGCCTGCTCGCCCAACACCATCCAATGGGTCAACGACACCTGGGCCACCGGCAACACCACGGCGGCCGCGATGATGTCGCGCGGCGGCAAGGACTGGTACTTCCTCACGGTCGACTACGCCCTCGGCAAGGGCATCGAGGCCGAGGCGCAGAAATACATCGAGGGCCATGGGGGCAAGGTGCTGGGCTCCTCCAAGCATCCGCTCGGCACCTCCGACTTTGCCTCCTTCCTGTTACAGGCGCAGAGTTCGAAGGCCCGGGTGATCGGCCTTGCCAATGCCGGCGGCGACACCATCAACGCCGTGAAGCAGGCCGCCGAGTTCGGCATCCAGCAGAACGGACAGAAGCTCGTCGCCTTCCTGCTCTTCATCAACGACATTCACGGCATGGGCATCAAGGTCGCTCAGGGCTTGCAGCTCATGGAAGCCTTCTATTGGGACATGAACGACGACACCCGCGCCTTCGCCAAGCGCTTCGCCGCGCGGCCCGGCATGAACGGCAAGATGCCGAGCGGCAATCAGGCGGGCGTCTATGCCTCGACGCTCGCCTATCTCAATGCCGTCGCGGCGACCGGCAGCGACAACGCCAAGGATGCCGTGCCCGAGATGAAGAAATTCAAGGGCAAGGACAGACTGTTCGGCGACACCACGATCCGTCAGGACGGCCGCGTCGTGCATCCGATGTATTTGTTCGAGGTGAAGAAGCCGGAGGAGTCGAAATACCCCTACGATTATTACAAGCTGGTCTCGACAATTCCCGCCGACCAGGCCTTCCGCCCGCTGGCGGAGGGCGGGTGCGAGCTGGTGAAGTGAATGCAGCGGTGAGCTCGAACTTTCTTCACCCTCCCCTGGAGGGGGAGGGTCGATCGCGCACAGCGCGAGCGGGGTGGGGTGATTCTATCCACTTGGGCACTGTTGGAGGTGGAGAGACCGTCACCCCACCCCGCCTCACATTAAGCTGAGCTCCATGTGAGCCGACCCTCCCCCTCCAGGGGAGGGTAAGAGGTAGCCGCTGCGTCAGCGTCCCCCTACACCACCTTGCTTGATCCCTGCGTGATCAGCCGCGCCGCGCGCTGGTCTCGCGCGTAGATCCAGAGCCAGCTCAAGGCGACGCTGAGCCGGTGGCGGAGGCCGATCAGGAAGTAGATGTGGGCGATGCCCCAGATCCACCACGCGATCGCGCCGCGCAGCTTGAAGCGGCCGAAATCGATGACGGCGACCCGCTTGCCGATCTGAGCCAGGCTGCCGGCGTGCTTGTAGCGGAACGGGCCGGTCGCAGCGCCGCGCAGGCGGGCCTTGATGGTCTCGGCGACGTGACGGCCCTGCTGCTTGGCCGCCGGCGCGATGCCCGGCACCGGCTTGCCGTCCCAGGCGTTGACGCTGACGGTGTCGCCGATCGCGAAGATCTCGGGATGGCCTGATATGGTGAGGTCGGCCTCGACCAGCACGCGTCCGGCGCGATCGTGCGGTGCCCCCAGCCATTCGGCGGCAGGCGAGGCGCGCACGCCGGCGGCCCAGATCCTGGTCTTGGCTTCGAGCAGCTTGCCGCCAAACACGACGCCCTCGCGGTTGATCTCGGTGACGGCCTGTCCCAGCACGACCTCGACGCCGATCCTCTCCAGCGACGCCTGCGCATAGGCCGAGAGGTCGTCGGCGAAGCCGGCGAGCACACGCGGCCCCGCCTCGATCAGCACCACCCGCGCTGTCGTCGTGTCGATGTTGCGGAAATCGCGGGGCAGCGTATGGCGCGCCATTTCGGCGATGGTGCCGGCGAGCTCGACGCCGGTCGGGCCGGCGCCGACGATGACGAAGGTCAGCCGCGCCGCGCGCTTCGCCGGATCGGTCTCGCGCTCGGCGCGCTCGAACGCCACCAGGATGTGACGGCGCAAGGTGGTCGCATCCTCCAGCGTCTTCAGCCCGGGCGCCCATTGCTCCCATTCGTCGTGGCCGAAATAGGCGTGACGCGCGCCGGTCGCCAGCACCAGCGTGTCGTAGGGCACCTCGCTGCCGTCGTCGATCAGTACGCAACGTCGTGCCGCATCGACGCCGCTCACGGTCGCGAACAGCGTCGTCACTTCGGGCCGGTCGCGCATGAGATGGCGGATCGGCCAGGCGATCTCGCTGGTCGCGAGCGAGGCGGTCGCGACCTGGTAGAGCAGTGGCTGAAACAGATGATGGTTGCGGCGATCGATCAGCGTGATCTCGACGCCCGCGCCCGCGAGCCGGTAGGTCGCCTCCAGCCCGCCGAAGCCGGCGCCGACGATGACGACGCGATGGGGATGTGCGGCCATGTGGATCCTCGAATCTTGCTGCTGCTCTGCCTCATTTAAGTGCCGATTGCGCGGTGCCGTCCAATAGCCGTCATCAATCGCCGCATAGGCCGCATGTATCGTTCCGGCGCGAAAAAGCGCCGCAGCCCCGACCAGCCTTGGCCCAACCGAGTAGAATTATAATTCTTGCCATCGCCAATCCGGGCGAAATATGGTGCAGGGGCAGGCGCTGAGCCATTGGCGGCTCGACAGATTTTGCGTTCAATAGAGACAGGCCCGGGGCGGCGATCACCCCGTTTCCGGGACCGATAATAAGGAGGGAGTGGTTATGAGGACGGCATTTTGGCTGGCGGGCGCAGCGGCGCTCGTGCTGGCAAATCAGGCATTCGCTGGAGACACCATCAAGATCGGCTTCGTCTCGACCTTCAGCGGCCCGACCGCCGTGATCGGCAACGACATGCGTAATTCCTTCGAGCTCGCGCTCGATCACCTCGGCCGCAAGATGGGCGGCAAGCCGGTGGAGGTGATCTACGAGGACGACGGCCAGAAGCCCGACGTCGGCAAGCAGAAGACCGAGAAACTGGTGCAGTCGGACAAGGTCGACTTCATCGTCGGCTATATCTGGTCGAACGTGCTGCTCGCCTCGCTCAAGACCGCGGTCGATTCGAAGACCTTCCTGATCTCGGCCAATGCCGGACCGTCGCAGCTCGCGGGCGAGCTGTGCTCGCCTTACGTGTTTTCGACCTCCTGGCAGAACGACCAGACCCCGCAGGCGGTCGGCACCTACATGAACCAGAAGGGCGTCAAGTCGGTGTTCCTGATCGGCCCGAACTACGCCGCCGGCAAGGACATGCTGGCCGGCGTCAAGAGCACCTTCAAGGGCCAGGTCGTGGGTGAGGAATACACGGTGTGGCCGAGCCAGCTCGACTTCTCCGCCGAGCTCTCCAAGGCGCGCGCCTCTGGCGCCGAGTCGATCTTCGTGTTCTACCCCGGTGCCGCCGGCGTGCAGTTCCTCAATCAATATGCGCAGGCCGGACTGAAGAGCACGATGCCGCTCTACACCGCCTTCACCATCGACGAGCTGTCGCTGCCGCTCCAGAAAGAGAACGCGCTCGGGGTGCCCGGCGCGCAGCAATGGGTCAACGACCTCCCCAACGAGCAGAACAAGCGCTTCGTCGCCGACTACCGCAAGAAGTATCCCGGCCTGCGCCCGACCTTCTACGGTGCGCAGTCCTATGACGCCGCGAACCTGATCAACAGCGCTGTCGACACCGTGAAAGGTGACACCTCGAAGAAGGACGAGATGAAGGCCGAGATGGAGAAGGCCAACTTCAAGTCGGTGCGCGGCGCGTTCAAGTTCGGCAACAATCACATCCCGATCCAGAACTTCTACCTGCAGGACGTGGTCAAGGATTCCGAAGGCCAGCTCGCGCTGAAGACGGTCGCGACCATCGTGGAGAACGACCAGGATCGCTTCCACGACAAGTGCAAGATGAAGTGAGGGCGGTGTAGCTACCGGATGAGGGGGCTCTTCTGCCCCCTCAATTGTAAGTATCGTAGGGTGGGCAAAGCGAAGCGTGCCCACCATTCTTATCAACCATTGAGAGGTGGTGGGCACGGCGCAAGCGCGCCTTGCCCACCCTACGATTCCGATCTCGCGGAGAGAAACACAACAGGGGGAGCGGGAAAAACCGTCACGCCCGCGGCATGCTCATCGGCCGCACCTCGCGCCCCTGCGCCGCCAGCCTGATGCCAGCATTGGCCGCGCCAAAGCCCTGATAGCTCCGCCGCTCGACGATCTCGAAGAAGAAGCGCTCGTCGAAGATGTGGGTGTAGACCTGGAAGAACTCGCCGTCGCCCTCACGGTCGTAAAGGATGTGGTTGGCGCGCAGCTGCGCCATCAGCTCGGGCGCGAGGTCGTATTTGGCTTCGATGTCGTCGTAGTAATTATCAGGGATATCGAGAAAATCCGCGCCGCGCCTGCGCATCTCCGCGACCGTCGTGAAGATGTCGCTGCAAGAGAATGCGACGTGCTGCACGCCTGAGCCGAAGAATTCCGAGATGAATCGCGCCGGCAGCGTGCGGTTGGCGGAGGAGCCGTTGAGCACGACGCGCAGGCTCTGGTCGGCGTTGACGATGGCCTGGCTTTGCACGAGGCCCCTGGGATCGGCGATCTCCATCTGCGGCAACCGCTTCAGGTCGAGGATGCCGGTGTAGAACAACAGCCAGGACAGCATCTCGTCGTAGGGCATCGTCTGCGCGATGTGATCGACGGCGAGCAGCGCGTCCTGGTCTGCGTTGCCCGCGATCGCCTCGAAGTCGGTGTCCCAGTTCTTGCCGGCCTGATCCAGGAAATAGAGCAGGCTGCCGCCGACGCCGTGGATCGCCGGAATCTCCAGCTCACCCGGCCCGACCGGCTGATAGAAGGTGCGCGCCTTCAGCATCTCGGCACGCTGCATCGCGAGGCCGGCGTTGTCGACGTCGAGCGCGATGGCGCAGACGCCGGGGCCGTGCGTGACGTAGTGCGAATGCGCAAAGCCGTCGGTCTCGCTGTTGATGACGAGCTCGACCGTGCCCTGCGACCAGCGCTCCACCGCCTTGCTGCGATGCTGGCCTGTCTTGCGGAAGCCGAGCTGCGAAAACAGGCGGGCGAGATCGCCGGCCTTGGTCTCGTTGACGGCAAATTCGATGAACCCGGTGCCGCGGCTCTTCGCCTTCGGCGCCAGCGGCTCGGCGGCGAATTTCGGCCAATCCGGCGCCAGCTGGTCTTCCAGCAGGATCAGCGAGCGAAGGCCGTCGAGCGCGGTCTGCGCGGCCGAGCCGGCGCGGAACTGGTCGTTGAAAATCTCCAGCGACAGCGGCCCGGCATAGCCGGTCGCGGCGACCGCGGTCATGAATTCAACGACCGGCAGATCGCCCTGGCCGGGGAAGGAGCGGAAGTGCCGGCTCCAGGACAGGATGTCGAGCTCGAGCTTCGGTGCGTCCGCGAGCTGCACCATGAAGATCTTGTCGCCGGGGATCGAGGCGATCGCGCGGGTGGGAAATCCCGGTGCCAGCGCGTGAAAACTGTCGAGGACGAGGCCGATCGCCGCATGGTCGGCGCGCCGCACGATCTCCCAGGCGTCGCGATAGTCGCTGACATGGCGGCCCCAGGCCAGCGCCTCGTAGCCGACGCGCAAGCCCCGCTTGGCTGCACGCTCGCCGAGTTCGCGAAGATCGTCCGCGGCGCGGTCGATGCCGCCGAGCGAGGCGGGCGAGACGTTGGAGCAGATCAGCAGGAGATCGGTGCCGAGCTCCTGCATCAAATCGAACTTCCGCTCGGCGCGGGCGAAATTGCGCGAGCGCTGCGGTTCGGGCATGCCCTCGAAATCGCGGAACGGCTGGAACGCGCAGATGTTCAGGTTGAGATCGCGGCAGAGCTTTGCGATGTCGCGCGGGCTTGCGCCGAACGACAACAGATCGTTCTCGAAGATCTCGACCGCGTCGAAGCCGGCGGCCGCGATGGCGCGGAGCTTTTCGTCCAGGCTGCCCGAGAGCGAGACGGTGGCGATCGAGCGCTTGTTCATGCGGCCTGCTCCATGATCTGCCCCGGCGAGATCTTTTGTCCCGTGCGCGCCGCTTCGCTGACGGCCTCGACGACGGCGAGCGTGCCCATTGCATCCTCGACCGAGATCAGAGGCTGCACGCGGCCGGCGATCACGGCCAGGAAGTGCCGAAGCTGCTCGGCGAGCGGATCGTAAGCCGAGAATGCGACCGGTTCGCGGAGGAGGTGCGCGTGCCAGCCGGGATCTTGTCGATACGACCACAGCTCCATGGTGGGCACCGAGAGCGAGCCTTTGGTTCCGGCGAAGACGTAACAGGGCTGGTCCTGTCTGGGATAGACAGCGTTCTCGCCCGATGTGAGTTCCCAGCTCCATGGTGCCGGCGTCGCATCGGACACGGTCACCGTGCCAAGGGCGCCGTTGACGAAACGCAGCAGGAGCGCCGCGGTGTCCTCGACGGCGAAGCCGCGCACCTTGTTCGAGGTCAGCGCCTGCACCTCGACGATCTCGCCGCAGATGAAGCGGAGATTGTCGATGTCATGAATCAAGTTGATCAGCAGCGGACCGCCGCCCGCCTCACGCCGCCAGGCGACATCGAAGTAATCGTCCGGCTTCTTCAGCAGCCACAGTCCGGCCACTGCGGCGAGCTGGCCGAGCTTGCCGCTTGCCACCGTCTCGCGGGCCGACTTGATGATCGGATTGTGCCGCCGGTGGTGACCGACCAGCATCGGCACGCCGGTGCGCTTCACCGCGGCGCACAGGCGCTGCGCGGTGGCAACCGTCTCGGTCACCGGCTTCTCGATCAGGGCCGGAACACCCGCCGCTGCGCAATCAAGGGCCATCGGCAAATGCAGCGTGTTGGGTGAGGCGATGACGAGACCGTCCGGCTTCTCCTGTGCCAGCAGCGCGCGATGATCAGGATAGCTGGGCACGTTGTGCGCCAGTGCATAATCCTTCGCGGCGGCCGAGGGATCGGCGATGCCGGCGAGCTCGCAGTCCTCCAATGCCGCGATCAGCTCGATATGGCGGCGGCCGATCAGGCCGGCGCCGGCCACGGCGATGCGCATTGCCGCGCTCATGCCGCGCTCTCCTCCATCGCGCCGCCGAGGAAGAGCTGGCCGATGCGCGGATCGTTCAGGATGCGCTTGGCGTCGTCGACCATGCGGGTCTGGCCCAGCTCGAGCACGATGCCGATGTCCGAGATTTCCAGGGCCGACCGCGCGTTCTGCTCGATCATCAGGATGGTGACGCCGCGGGAGCGCAAGGACTTGAGGATGTCGAAGGTCTGCTGCACCATCAGCGGCGAAAGGCCGATCGAGGGCTCGTCGATCAGCATCAGCCTGGGTTCGAGCAGCAGCGAGCGGGCGATCTCGAGCTGCTTCTGCTCGCCCCCGGACAGGGTCGAGGCCTGCTGCGCCGACTTCCGCCGCAGTGCCGGAAACAGGTCGAGCGCCGCCTCGATCCGCTTCGGCAGGTCGAGACCCTTCCCGGCCGCGACGCCGCCGAGCTCGATATTGTGGCGCACCGACAGCTCGGGAAAGATGTTGCGGCCCTGCGGCACGTAGCAGATGCCGGCATTGAGCAGCGCGCGCTGGCTCAAATTGGTGACGTCGCGGCCGGTAAAGCTGATCTTGCCCTCGCGCAGCTTGAGCAGGCCGAAGATCGCCTTGAACACGGTGGATTTGCCGGCGCCATTGGGGCCGATGATGGTGGTGATGGTCGCCGGCGGCACCGAAAACGTGGTGCCGTTCAAGATCGTCATCTTGCCGTAGCCGCCGACGAGATTGTGAACCGAGAGGATCGGGTCGCTCATGGCTCGCGCTCCCTAATGTCCGAGATAGGCTTCGATCACGGCGGGGTTCTTGCGGACCTCGTCGGGACGTCCCATCGCCAGCACCTTGCCTTCCGCCATCACCATCACGCGCGAGCACAGCGACATCACGAACTCCATGTTGTGCTCGATCACGACGAAGGTGGCGTTCTTCTCGCGGTTGATCGCGATCAGGCGCTCCTTGAGATCCGCCAGCATCGACGGGTTGACGCCGCCGGCGGGCTCGTCGAGCAGCACGAGGCGCGGGCCACCCATGAAGGCCATGGCGGCGTCGAGCAGCTTCTGCTGGCCGTAGGAGAGGCCGCCGGCGGGCTCGTCGGCGAGATGATCGAGCTTGAAGAAGCCGATCATCTGGTTGGCGGTCTCGGTCAGCCCGGCATCGGAGCGGCCGACCAGGCGCGAGGCCATGCTGCCCTGGTGCTCCTGTCCGGCGAGGATCAGGTTCTCGCGCACAGAGAGCTTCGGGAAGACCTGCAGCAGCTGAAAGGTGCGGCTGACGCCAAGCTTGTTGAGCTCGGCGGGGCGCAGACCGGTGACGACCTTGCCGTCGAGCTTGACCTCGCCGCCCGAGGGCGTGAGCTGGCCGAGAATGCAGTTGAACAGGGTCGACTTGCCGCAGCCGTTCGGGCCGATCAGGCCGAGGATCTCGCCCTCGCGCACGTCGAAGCTGACGCCGTCGACCGCGCTGATGCCGCCGAAATTCTTCTTGATCTCCGAGACTTCCAATACCGCGCTCATTGCGCCGTCTCCAGGCGGGACTTTGCGACGGCGCGCAGTGCGGACGCCGCCTTGGTGCGGCGTTGGGCGAGATATCGATCGAGGATGCCAAGGATGCCGGTCGGCGACCAGATCAGCAGCAGCATCACCGCGACGGCGTACAGCATCAGGTAATAGCCCTCGGTGAAGCGCAGCCATTCCGGCAGCAGCACCGCGATCATCGCGCCCAGGAAGGGGCCGAAATAGAACCCGGCACCGCCGACGATCACCATCATCAGGAGGTCGAGCGAGAGCGACAGGTTGAACGGCACGGGATCGATATATTGCGTCAGCGGCGCATAGAGCGCCCCGGCGACGCCGCCGAGCGCCGAGCCGATCGCGAATGCCATCAGCGTGTAGCGCCGCGTGTCGATGCCGAGCGATTGCGCGCGCAAGGGATTCTCGCGTAGCGCCATGAAGGCGCGGCCCCAGGGGGAGCGGATCAGCCACCACACCGCGAGCGACACGATCGCGAGCGAGCCGAGACAGACGTAGTAGAAGGGGAGGGGCTTGTTGGTCGCGATGCCGAAAATATGCGGCCGCGGGATGTTGGAGATGCCGTAGATGCCGCCGGTGAGCCAGCTCTCGTTGCGGAACACCAGGAAGGCGAGGGTGGAGAAGGCCAGCGTGACGAAGGCGAGATAATGGTGCTGCACGCGCAGCGCGGGATAGCCGAGCACCCAGCCGACCGCGAAGCTGAGCAGGATCGCGACCAGGATCGCCGCCGGCAGCGGCCAGCCATGCGTCGTCATGATCGCCGACGCATAGGCCCCGATGCCGACGAACGCGCCCTGCGCCAGCGAGACCTGGCCGGCATAACCGAGGGTGAGGTTGAGGCCCATCGCGGCGATGCTCATCACCGCCCATTGGCTGAGGATGAACAGGCCGTAGCGGTTGAAGTTCATGGGGATGACGATCAGGCCGGCGATGACGGCGAGGCCGAGCGCGATCTTCAGGGGTTTGCCGAAGCTGCTCATACCGTGCGCTCCTCGGCGCGGCCGAGCAATCCTTGCGGCCGGAACAGGATGACCGCGATCAGGAAGAGCATCGGCACGGCGGCGCGATATTGCGTCGAGACATAAGCGGCGGCGAGATTGTCGAGCACGCCGATCAGGAGGCCGCCGGCGATGGCGCCGCGCACCTGGTTGAAGCCGCCGACGATCGCGGCGATGAAGGCGGCCTGGCCCAGCACCTCGCCGGAGGAGAATTTTGCGAGGTAGATCGGCGTGATCAGGAGCGAAGCCAGCGCGACCAGGAAGGCGTTGATCAGGAAGGTCAGCAGGATCATCCGCTCGACGGGCACGCCGATGATGCGCGCCACCGTCGGATTCTGCGCCGCCGCCTGCATCTGGTGACCGAGCGAGGTGCGGTTGAGCAGCGTGGTCAGGCCGACCACCGCGAGGATGGCGACGACGAGCACGCCGATGCTTTGCAGCGACACCGCGTGTCCGAGGATGGAGATGTCACCGGTCGGCACGACCGAGGGGAGCGGCGAGGCCTCGGCGCTGTAGAATTGCTTCACGGCTTCCTTGATGCCGATCGCGAGCGCCATGGTCGCAATCGCCAGCGGCAAGACGCCATGGCGCATCATCGGGTCGACCAGCAGCAGCTTGAAACCGAGCCCGAGCAGGATCATCGACAGCAGGATGCCGAGCATGATCGCGAGCCAGAACGGCGCGCCGGCATGCATCGCCGCCAGCATCAGGAACGCCGGCAGCATCACGAACTCGCCTTGTGCGAAATTGATGGTCTGCGAGGTCTGCCAAAGCAGCGTAAAGCCGACCGCGACCAGCGCGTAGATCGCGCCGGTGGCGAGCCCCGCGACCAGAAGATCGAATAGGTTGGACATGGGTTCTCTCTCGTGTCCCTCGCGCCGCTCTCTCGTCTCCCTCCCCCGCACTTGCGGGGAGAGGGAGGGAGAGGTCTCTCTCCGCATCCGCCTCCGCTAAAGCTTCGGCGATACACGAGCGGGGAGAGGTGAAGATCACTTCACCTTCGGCAGCACCTGCTTCACGACCTGCTTGCCTTCCACGACCTCGACCAGAAAGCTCTGGCGGTCGATGTCGCCGGTGTCGCTGAAGGTGACGTCCATCAGTATGCCCGGCTCGTCCGCGGCCTTGATGGTGAGGCCGTGCAGCGTGTCGGCGAACTTCTTGGGGTCGACCTTGCCCATCTTCTCGGTGGTGGCTTTCACCATGTAGACGGCGAGATAGCCCTTCAGGCCGTTGTGGTCGGGGACATAATTGTACTTCTTGGAGAACTTCTCGCGGAATTGCTTGACCAGGTCGACCGGCGCATCCGTGGTGAGGCCGACATGGCCGCGGGCGCCGTTGGCGGCATCGCCGGCGAGCTCGATCACCTTCTGGCCGATCAGGGTGGTCTCGCCCATCAGCGGCGCGGTGACGCCCTGGCGCTTCAGCTCCTTCAGGATGCGCGCGCTCTCTTCCTCGTTGAGGTAGACGAACACGGCATCGGGATTGGCAGCCTTGATCTTGCCGACGTCGGCGGCGAAATCGGCCTGGCCCGCCTCGGTCGAGAGGTCGGCAACGACCTTGGAGCCGAGCCGGTCGAGCTCCTTGATCACGACGTCGCGTCCGCCGCGGCCGAAATCGTTGTTGACCCAGACCACCGCGACCGTCTTCGCCTTCATCTCGTCGTGGATGTATTTGGCCACCTTCGGCATCGAGGATTGCTGGCCGAACGAGGTGCGGAACAGGAATTTGTTGCCTCCCTGCGTCAGCTCGGCGGCCTCGCCGCCCATGATCTGCGCGATGCCGGCTTCGGCGGCGAGGGGGGCCGTGACCTTCACCGAGCCGGAATAGCCGGGCCCGAGCAGCACATAGGGCTCGGCATCGAGCGCCTTCTGGACCTGGGCGCGCGCCACGCCCGGGTTGGACTGCGAGTCGGCGTGGGTCACCTCCAGCTTGCGGCCGAGCACGCCGCCCTTGGCGTTGATCTCCTCGATCGCGAGGTCGATGCCGTTCTTCCAGTTGGTGCCGACGGTGGCGCCGCCGCCGGAGAGCTCGGCGACGTCGGCGAGCTTGATCGCCTGGGCGTGGGCACCGGTTGCGGTCGCGAAGGCAAGCAGGGCGCCTGCCAGCAGGGTCGATTTCATGATGTCTCCTCCCGTTTCGTCAGATTGGGTCCGCGGCCTTGTGTCCGGCCGCTTCGGTTACGCTGCGTGATAGGCTGAGCTTCGTGCCGCCATCACCTCGTCGAATGCCTTTCCCATGACCTCGGTCGATGGGGCAAGGCCCGTGAACAGTTCGAAAGCGTCGGCCGCCTGATAGATCGCGAGCTCCCGCCCGGTCATGATCTTCGCGCCCTTGGCTTCGGCCGCCACCAGCAGCGGCGTGATCAGCGGCGAGTAGACCGCATCCGCCACCCACAGCTTTTCGTGCAGCAGCGCGGCCGGAACCGGCATGGCCCGGTTCGGCAGCATGCCGACCGGGGTGCCGTTGACGAGACCGGTTGCGCCATCAAGCGCATCCTCGACGCTTGCAGCGACCCTTGCCGCGACCCTTGCAGCGCCCCTTGCGCCGCCTTGCCGGGCGAGCAGGGAGACGAGCGTCGCGGCGCGCGCCGGCTCGCTGTCGAAGATGCGGATGTCGGGAACGTTCAGGCCCGCCAGCGCAAATGCGATCGCCTTGCCGACGCCGCCGGCGCCGATCACCGCGACGGCGTTCCCCGCCGGCGCCAGCAGCGGCGCCACCGCGCGCGCAAAGCCCGTGGTGTCGGTGTTGTGGCCGGTCAGGCGGCCGTTTCCGACCACCACCGTGTTGACCGCGCCCATCGCGGCCGCGCCGGGCGCCAGCGCGTCGAGCAACGGGACCACCGCTTCCTTGTAGGGGTAGGTGACGTTGACGCCGGCAAAGCCGAGCCGCCGCACGCCCTCCAGCAAGGTCACAAGGCCGGCCGCATCGGCGCCGGCAATCTCGATGAGCTGATAATGGCCGCGCAGGCCGAGCGCCTCGGCGGCACGTTCATGCATGGCAGGGGACGCGGAATGCGCGATCGGCGCGCCGATCAGGCCGGTGAGGAGCTTCTTGCTGGCGTATCCGCGCGTGGACATGTGTTCGCTATCGTCTCAAAGGAAGGTTCGGTCCCGGTCATTAGCGGGGAAACCCGCGCAATTCCAAGGGGCTTCCCGGTCGCCGACGATAGCCTGTCCTTAGGCTAACACAATTACCCTTTTATCCGGCAAACCTAACATCATGTTATTTCTTCCGCGCCCGCGCCGAAGCGGCCTTGTTGCTGCCGCGGGACGGCTCGACCGCCCGCATCTCGGCGCGCAGCGCCGCGATGAAGGCCTCGGCATGGAGCGACAGCGGCGCGCCGCGCTTGACCGCGATATAGGTGTCGAACCGCGTCGGCTCGGCGATCTTCAAGAGCTCGATCCCGGGATAGCCGCCATGAGCCACGGTGAATTGGTCGATGATGGCGATACCGAGCCCCGCCTTCACCAGCGCGCAGACCGTGGTGCCGAAGCGCGCGCGGATGGTGATGTTGTAGTCGAGCCGGTTGCGCGCGAAGATCTCGGCCATGATCCGGCCGTAGGGATCGTTGGGGTCGATGCCGATCAGCGGATAGCGGGTGATCTCGGCGGCTGAGACCTGCTTGCGGCCGGCGAGCTCGTGACCGGGCGGCACGATGCAATACAATTCGCCCGAGGCGAGCGGCATGAAGTCGAGCGCGGAATGCTCCAGCCGGTAGCTCATCGCGACGCACTCGCCGCGGCCCAGCATCAGATAGTCGATGGCCTCCTCGAGCTTGAGGATGTTGATGTCGATGCCGAGATCGGGATAGCGGCGCCGGACGCGCTCGATCGCGCGGGGCACCATCACCTGGGAGATGCTGGGCACCGAGCCGATCCGCAGCTCGGACAACCCGCCGCGACCGATCTTGGAGATGATCTCGGAGAGATCGTCGACCTTCTTGTAGACGCCGTTGATCTGCTCGAAGATGTTCTCGGCTTCCGGCGTCGGGAAGTAGCGCCCGTTCTGGCGCTGGAAGAAGCGGATGCCGAGCGAGCGCTCGGTGTATTTGACGAGGCGGCTGATCCCCGGCGCCGAGACGTTGAGCAGCTTCGCCGCGCCGCCGATGGTGCCCGTCACCATCACGGCGCGGATCACTTCGACCTGGCGCAGTGTCATCATGCTCTTGGCGTCCGAAGGAGGATCGGGGCGGCGATCATCTCACGAGAGCCTCGCCGTCATCCAGCGGTAAGTGTCTGAGGATTTGGACGGAGGCGGCAAACCGCCCTCGTGTCCCGGACGCGCTGCAGCGTGCAACGCTGCTGCGCAGAGCCGGGACCCCTGTCACAGCGGCCGTTCTTGGTCATATGGGCCCCGGCTCTGCAGCGCACCGTCGAAGAGACGCCGCGCTGCGTCCGGGACACGAGAGCGTGGTCGGGAAGAAGAGGGACGGCAATTGTCAGAATGTTTCGATTAAAATCAGTTCGTTCGAATGGAAGGGCATCGTCGCGCGATCCGCTGCATCGGCGGCGCCTGCTGCATTTGCGCTTCAGCTTGCCGGGCCCTCGGGCGAGACGCTGTCGACCGGCTCCGCGCGCTCGCTCTCCAGCACTGCGCGCGCGAACTCGATGATCTTCTGCTTGTTTGCCGTGTCGCGGACGGCGAAAAACACCCGATTCAACTCCAGGCCGAGCACGCTGTTGAGGGCGATGTCCTCGTCTTCCATCGTGGCTTTCCCGCTTCGGATACGTTGAGGTGTATGATGTCGTCTATTCTGCCACAAGTAGTTTAAATCTTCAGGTTGGATGAGGACCGGGAAACTACGGTCGCAGCGAATTTGAGGCGCCCCCCGAATACGTGCTATAGGCGAGGGCGAAGGTCAGGAAACGCACCGATGTCCGCCGTTGATGGCGTTGATTATGGCCGCGAGGCGCTCGACTTCATCGAAGGGCTCGGAACCTGTACCAAGGTTCCCGACGCCATGGACGCGCTTGCAGCCGCGTTCGGCCGCTACGGTTTCGAACATATCATCGTGACGGGCCTGCCGAATCCCGAGCAGCGCTTTTCCCAGATGGTGCTCGCCAAGAAATGGCCGGCGGAGTGGTTCAGCCTCTATACCCAAAAGAGCTACGACCGCGTCGATCCCGTGATCCGCAAGTGCCGGCAGACCGTGAACCCGTTCGAGTGGTCCGAAGCGCCGTACGATCCGGAGCTGGAGCCCGGCGCGGTGGAGGTGATGCGGCGCGCCGCCGACTTCCGCATGTCGCGCGGCTTCGTCGTGCCGATCCACGGCCTGACCGGCTACGAGGCCGGCGTCTCGCTCGCCGGCGTCCACCTCGATCTCAATGCGCGCAGCAAGCCGGCGCTGCACTTGATCGGGATGTACGGCTTCGACCACATCCGCCGTCTGCTCGATCCGACGCCGCATCCGTCGATGCGCCTCACGCCGCGCGAGCGCGAGGTGCTCGCCTGGGCTTCGCAAGGCAAGTCCGCCTGGGAGATCGGCGAGATCCTGCACATCACGCAGCGCACCGCCGAAGAGCATCTTGCAACTGCCGCGCGCAAGCTCGGTGCCGTCAACCGGACGCATGCGGTCGCGATCGCGATCCGTCACAGAATCATCAATCTCTGAAACATTCGCCTACTGGGAAATTTCCCAATAGTCGGCTCCGCGGTTTTCGCTGAGGCTCCCCGTATTGCGAGCCATGGGGGAGTTCATGATTCATGTGATTTCTGCCGTCAATCGGCACCTCTACGAAGACGTCCTCGAACAGCATTTCCGGGTCCGCCACGAGATATTCGTCGAGGAGCGGAAATGGGAGGCGCTGCGCAAGCCTGACGGCCGCGAGATCGACAGCTACGACAATGACGACGCGATCTACCTGCTGGCACTGGAACATCGCCGGGTGCTCGGCGGCTCCCGGCTGTATCCGACCACCAGGCCGACGATGATGAGCGAGGTGTTCCCGCATCTCGCCTCGGTCCGCGGTTGTCCGTCGGACCCGTTGGTCTGGGAATGGTCGCGCTTCTTCGTCTCGCGCGAGCGCCGCGACGGCGCGTTCAATCTGCAATTGATGGCGGCGGCGCAGGAGTTCTGTCTCGAGCAGGGCATCGAGCGGCTTTGCCTGGTCATGGAAACCTGGTGGCTGCCGCGGTTCCACGACATCGGTTTCGTCGTCACGCCGCTGGGGTTGCCGGCCCTGGTGGAGAATTCCTGGACCATGGCGGCAACGATCGAGATTCGTCAGGAGTCGCTCGACGTCGTGCGTGACCGCATCGGGATGACGAGCGTGGTCCGGCAGGACGGTCCGCGGATCGACTGTATCGCCACAGCCAACTTCTGCGGCGCCGCTGCCGCGCAACGAAAGAGCGCCTGAGATGTCGAACATGATGCGGGACAGCCAGATCATGGCGCTGAGCAGAGACGAGACTCTCGGCTACATGTCCGACATGGCGCTCGAGCTGGCGCAAATGGCGGAAGACACCGGATTGGCGACGCTCGCCTATCTGTTCCGGATGGCGGCGTTGGAGGCCTCCACGGCCAACAGCGTGCTCGCCGAACCGGACGACCTGCCCCAGCAGATGACGTCGCACTAGACGCATCCAGGGATCCGAAAGATTGCAACACCTTCCTCCGGCGACGGGGGAGGGTGATCGCATTTGGTCTCTTGCGCGACCTGAGCGCGCGCCTCGTCCTTCGAGACGACCGCTTCGCGGTCTCCTCAGGATGAGGCTAGGCAGCAACGGTGCTCGTTGAAATCAGCGCCGCGCACCCCGGTCCTCATCCTGAGGGCCCGCCAACGGCGGGCGTCTTGAAGGATGGCCAAGAGCGAGATCCTTGCCGCAGGCAATTGCCCAGCGGCAACGCGCTATGGCGGGGGTTGATCGTCTGGGTGCGGCAGGTTGCCCCAGCCTGGCGCGGCAGCCTTCTTGCAAGGTCAATTTGCCCGCATGCAGCCGCATGCAACAAAGTGCATGTCAGGTGTCGAATCGCTCTTGCCTCGGAACGATACTGCCATTACCCATTTTTCGGCCTTGAAGAGGCAGGGGGAGCTCTTTCACTGATGGCGACATTGTTCGAACATCGGCGCGAAGCTGCGTGCGCCTGAAAGAGACTTGATGCTGCTCGTCGTCGAACAGTTCTTGAACGGATTGCAGTTCGGCCTGCTGCTGTTCCTGCTCGCCGCCGGCCTGACGCTGGTGTTCGGGATCATGGATCTCGTCAACCTCGCGCACGGCTCGCTCTACATGATGGGGGCCTATTTCGCCGCGACCTTCGCCGCCTGGACCGGCAGCTTCCTGCTCGGCGCGCTGATGGCGCTGGGCGCCACGCTGGTGCTCGGCATCGTGCTGGAGGTGAGCGCGCTGCGGCATCTCTATGGCCGCGACCATCTCGACCACGTGCTCGCGACCTTCGGCCTGATCCTGTTCTTCAACGAAGCGGTGCGGCTGATCTGGGGCCCGGCGGGCCTCGCGCTGCCGCTGCCGGCTTGGCTCACCGTGCCGGTGCCGATCCTGCCCGGCATCCATTATCCCGCCTATCGCCTCGCCATCATCATCGTGGCGCTGCTGGTGGCGCTCCTGCTCTATCTCGGCGTGATGCGGACCCGCATCGGCATGCTGATCCGTGCCGGCGCCTCAAACCGCGAGATGATCGGCGCGCTCGGCATCAACATCAAGCTGCTCTACACGCTGGTGTTCGGGCTCGGGGCCGCGCTCGCGGGCCTCGCCGGGCTGATGCAGGCACCGATCCTCACCGTGCAGATCGGCATGGGCGAGAACATCCTGATCCTGGCCTTCGTCATCATCGTGATCGGCGGCATCGGCTCGATCCGCGGCGCGTTCCTCGCCGCGATCTTCGTCGGCATGATCGACACGCTCGGCCGCGCCTTCCTGCCAAACCTGCTCCGGCAGGTGCTGAGCGGCGCCGCCGCCTCCACCGCCGCGCCCGCGCTGTCCTCCATGCTGATCTACCTGTTGATGGCGATCGTGCTGGTGGTGCGGCCGGAGGGGCTGTTTCCGGCCAATCGCCGATGAAGAGCTTGCGTCGATGAAGGGTTTGACTGTGAGCAAGGCCGTCACGGCCCTGATGCTGGCGGGCCTCGTGCTGCTGCCGCTCTACTCGCATCTGTCCGGCAACATCTTCATCCTGACGCTGTTCACCCGCATCATCATCCTGGCGCTGGCGGCTGCGAGCCTCAACCTCATCATGGGCTTCGGCGGCATGATGAGTTTTGGTCATGCCGCCTATCTCGGCATCGGCGGCTATGCGGTGGGCATGCTGGCGCAGGAAGGCGTCGGGTCCGGCTTCATCCAGTTCCCGGTCGCGCTGGTGGCTTCCGCGATCTATGCGCTGGTGATCGGCGCGCTCAGCTTGCGCACCCGCGGCGTCTATTTCATCATGATCACGCTCGCCTTCGCGCAGATGGCCTATTACGTCGCCTCGGGCCTTGCGCGCTACGGCGGCGATGACGGCCTCACCGTCTACAACCGCAGCGACTTCTCCGGGCTGATCAACCTGAGCAACCGCACGCAGTTCTATTATCTCTGCCTCGCCTGCCTGCTCGGCGTCGTCTTCCTGATCTGGCGCATCGTCAATTCGCGCTTCGGCCTCGTCGTGCAGGGCCTGCGCTCCAACGAGCAGCGCATGCAGGCGATCGGCTTTCCCGCCAAGCGCTACCAGCTCGTCTGCTTCGTCATCTCGGGCACCATGTGCGGCCTTGCCGGCGCGCTGCTCGCCAACAACACCGACTTCGTCAGCCCGGCCGTGATGTACTGGACCCGCTCCGGCGACCTCATGGTGATGGTGATTCTCGGCGGCATGGGCACGCTGTTCGGCCCGGTCATGGGCGCGGTGGTGTTTCTGCTGCTCGAGGAGCTGCTGTCGCAGATCACCGAATATTGGGCGCTGATCATGGGCCCGCTGCTGCTGCTGATCGTGCTGTTCGGCCGCGGCGGCATCATGGGCGCGCTCGGGAGGGCTGGCCGTGGCTGAGCCCCTGCTTCGCGTCGAAAAGCTGGTGCGCCGCTTCGGCGGCATCATCGCGACGGACAACGTCTCGCTCGACGTCGCCAGCGGCGAGCTGCACGCCATCATCGGCCCGAACGGCGCCGGCAAGACCACGCTGATCAGCCAGCTCACCGGACATCTCGCGCCGCATTCCGGCAGCGTCTCGCTGGCGGGGCGCGACATCACATACTTGCCGGCCTATCGGCGCTGTGCGCTGGGCCTGGCGCGTTCGTTCCAGATCACCTCGCTGCTGCTCGATTTCACCGCCGCGGACAACGTCGCGCTGGCGGCGCAGGCGCATGCCGGCACCTCGTTCCGCTTCTTCGCCGATGCGCGCAAGGAGAAAGGCCTGCGCGATGCCGCACATGCCGCGCTCGATCGCGTCGGCCTCGTCCATCGCGCCGATGTTCTGGTCTCGAAGCTCAGCCATGGCGAGCGACGCCAGATCGAGCTTGCGGTCGCGCTCGCCAGCAAGCCGAAATTGCTGCTGCTCGACGAGCCGATGGCCGGTCTCGGCGCCACCGAATCCCAGAACATGGTGAAGCTGCTCCAGGAGCTGCGCAAGGAAGTCTCGATCGTGCTGGTCGAGCACGACATGCCGGCGGTGTTCGCGCTCGCCGACCGCATCTCGGTGCTGGTCTATGGCCGCGTCATCGCCTCCGGCGATCCGGCCGCGATCCGGGCCAACGAAGACGTCAAGCGCGCCTATCTCGGCGATCAGCATGTGGTGACGCATCATGGCTGACACGCTGCTCGACGTCGACGGCATCGAGACCTGCTACGGCCTGTCGCAGGTGCTGTTCGGCCTGTCGCTGTCGATCAGGCCGGGCGAGATGGTCTCGCTGATGGGCCGCAACGGCATGGGCAAGACCACCACCATCCGCTCCATCATGGGCCTGACGCCGGCGCGTGCCGGCAGCATTCGTTTTGCGGGCGCCGAGGTCAGGCTGCTGCCGTCGTACCGGATCGCGAAACTCGGCGTCGGGCTCGTGCCCGAGGGCCGCCAGATCTTTCCGAACCTCACCGTGCGCGAGAACCTGGTGGCGGCTGCGGCCGATCGCTTCGATAGCCCCAATCCCTGGACGCTGGCGGCGATCTACGTGCTGTTCCCCCGCCTCGCCGAACGTGCGGGCAACATGGGCAATCAGCTTTCCGGCGGCGAGCAGCAGATGCTCGCGATCGGTCGTGCGCTGATGACCAATCCGAAGCTTCTCATCCTGGACGAAGCGACCGAGGGCCTCGCACCCCTGATCCGCGAAGAGATCTGGCACTGCCTGTCGCTGCTCAAGAGCCGGGGGCAGTCGATCCTGGTCGTCGACAAGAACGTCGACCATCTCGCCCGCATCTGCGACCGCCATTACATCATCGAGCGCGGCAAGACTGTATGGAGCGGCACCTCCGACGAGTTGCTGGCCGCGCCGGACCTGCAGCATAAGTATTTGGGGATTTGAGGCCCGCGCTCTCTCCCCGTCATTGCGAGCGCAGCGAAGCAATCCAGAGTCTTGCCGCGGAGGGATTCTGGAGTGCTTCGCTGCGCTCGCAATGACGGCGGAGAGAGTGCGCCCTCAGAACACCTCGAAATATTCGCGGTGCTCCCAATCCGTCACCTCGGACAGGAAGCGGTCGATCTCGGCGTTCTTGATGTGGGTGTAATAGTCGACGAACTCCGCCCCGAGCTTCTCGCGGAAGAACGGATCGTCCTTCAGCGCCGAGACCGCATCGCGCAAGCTCTTCGGCAGCAGCGGCGCCTTGGTCTCGTAGGGCGTGTCGGCGGACGGGCCGGGATCGAGCTTGCGGTCGACGCCGTCGAGGCCGGAGAGAATCTGCGAGGCCATGTAGAGATAGGGGTTCGCTGCCGGCTCGCCGATGCGGTTCTCCAGGCGCGTTGCGGCATCGCCGGCGCCGCCGAGCACGCGGATCATCACGCCGCGATTGTCGCGGCCCCAGATCGCGCGGTCGGGTGCCAGCGAATAGGAGCGGTAGCGCTTGTAACCGTTGATGGTCGGCGTGGTGAACAATGTCGAGGCGCGGGCATGATCGAGCAGGCCGGCGAGGTAGGCCTTGCCAAACGCGCTGAGCGGCTCGCTGCCGTCTTTCGTCATGAACAGGTTGTCGCCGCTCGCGCGCGAGACGATCGACTGGTGCAGGTGCCAGCCGCTGGCGAACACGTTTGGCAGCTTCGGCCGGCACATGAAGGTGGCGTGGTAGCCGTGGCGGCGCGCGATCTGCTTCACGGCGCTGCGGAACAGCACCATGTTGTCGGCAGGCTCCAGGCCCTTGCGCGGCGCGAAGGTGAATTCGCACTGGCTCGGTCCGAACTCGACCTCGACCGAGCGCAAGGGCAGCCCGAGCGCCACGATGTCGCGCCGGAGAATCTCCAGCACCGGCTCCATCTGATCGAAGCGCTGCTCGGTCAGGTATTGGTAACCGTGGCTGAGCAGGCTCACCGAGGGCGGCGTGCCGGGCTGGCCGGCATCCTCGGGCCGCATATGCGCATCGTCGAGCCTGAAGATGTGGAATTCGACCTCGAGGCCGGCGACGAAATCGTGGCCCCGCGTGCCGAGTTCATCGAGCACGCGCCTGTAGAGCCCGCGCGTCGCGAACGGCACCGGGCGGCCGTCATTGAAGTGGAGGTCGCACAGCACCCAGCCGGTCGCCGGCGCCCACGGCAAGACGCGGAACGTCGTGGGATCGGCGACCATCAGCACGTCGGCCGCGCCCTCCATCTCCTTCATGCCGAAGCCGCCGCCCGCGGTGAACACCGGAAACACTGTGCGGTGCGACGTGTCCTTGGCGAGCATGGTGGTGGTGATGGAGCAGCCGCTCTCCAGCGAGGCGATCGCCTCCGAGGCAATGATGGTCTTGCCGCGCAGGATGCCGTGCTGGTCGGGGAAGGCGAGGCGGATGACCTCGAGATTCCTCTCCTCGACGATGCGGCGCATGCGCGCCGCGGCGTCCCTCTGCTCATCCGACCACAACGCATGACGCGCGACGAAAGTCACTTCACCACCCCCTCAACTGCGTAGGGTGGGCAAAGCGAAGCATGCCCACGATCTGTATCATTAACGGAGAAATGGTGGGCACGGCGCTTTGCGCCTTTACCCACCCTACGGCAGCGGGACACGAACGTCACTCCGCCGCCGTCAGCTTGTGCACGTTATCCGCAATCTCCTTCGGCACCGGCGCGGTCCAGGGCGCGCCGCGGCGGCGCTTGACGTCGACTTCCATCCAATAGGTCTCCCAGCCCCGGGTCGGGCCGATGCCGTCCATGGTCGCCGGTCCCTGGATGCTGCGCGCATTGGCCTCGTCCAGAAACAGCATCGGCTTCTCGCCGCCCTGGACCTTCTCGATCTCCTGCCGCAGCAGGCGGCGGTACTGCACGATCGCCTTGTCGCTCGAACCGAGATGCTCCTTGGTGCGGTCCTGGATCGCGCCCATCGATTCCACCGCCCATTGGTCGTGGACGTTGATGTCGGTGCCCATGCCGGTGTAGGTCGCGGTCTGCTGCTCGTGCGGATCGAAGCCGTAATCGTTGCTGCGGTTCTTGCGCGATTTGTAATCCGGCAATTCATAGAGCTCGAGCCGCTGGTCGCGCATCTTCTGCTTGTCGACCGGGCTCGAATAGCTGGTGAAGATCGCGTACCAGTAGCAATTCTCGTCGTCGACCGGCACATGCCACTGCGTGATCGTCATCTCCGTGCTCATGGGGATGACGAAGCCGTGCGGGAACAGCTGGTTGGTGACGCGCACATGGGTGCGCTCCTCGTCGATCTCGCGCAGCGCGATCAGGCGCAGGCCATATTCGGTATGCTCGACATTGATGATCGGGCGGTCGTACTCGCGCAGGATCTTCGTCATCGGCAGGTCGGACCCGGCGGAGGCGCCGCGGAATTGCTTGCCGTAGGCGGTGGAGGTGTCCTCGTCCTCGAAGAAGCGGTGCAGATAGGAGGCGTGCGCGGGATCGATGCCGACCTCCAGCGCCTGCAGCCAGTTGCAGGCCATGTGGCCCTTGAACGCGAAAGTATGGCTGCCGGGCGCAACGAAGCAGTCGATCTCCGGAAATGCCGGCGGCTCACCTTCGCCGAGATACGCCCAGAGAATGCCGCTCCTCTCCACCACGGGATAGGAGCGCTGCCGGATGTTCTGGCAGAGCTTCGAATCCTTCGGCTCTGCCGGGGTCTCGATGCACTGGCCGGTGGCGTCGAACAGCCAGCCGTGGAAGGCGCAGCGCAGGCCGCCATGCTCGAGCCGACCGAAGGCGAGATCGGCGCCGCGATGGGCGCAGTGCCGATCCATCAGGCCGTAGCGTCCGGTCTCGTCACGGAACAGCACCAGGTTCTCGCCGAGCAGCTTGACCGGGCGGATCGGGCGCGGCCCCTCGAGCTCGTCCACCAGCGCCGCCGGCTGCCAATAGCTCCGCATCAGTCTGCCGCAGGGATCCTTCGGCCCGGTGCGGGTGATCAGGTCGTTCTGCTCCTGGCTCATCATGGCAGTCGCGTCCTCAGTGGAGTGGCGATTGTTCGCCTATTGAACGAATGGGCGAATTATGACATGCCTTGCAAAGGCAGCAAGCACTATTTTGCAGGATTGTCCCATCACCATGCCCAAGCTGAAGCGGAGCGAGAGCGAGGAGCGCGCGACGGATTTCGTCGAGGCGCTCGATCGCGGCCTGCGCCTGCTGCAATGTTTCGGCACGAATGCAGGTCCGATGACGCTGAGCGATCTCGCCCGGGCCGCTGATCTGCCGCGCGCCACTGCACGGCGCATGCTGTTCACGCTCCAGCGCGGCGGCTATGTCTCGGGCGATGGCAAGCTGTTCTCGCTGACCCCGCATGTGCTGACGCTGGCGGCGTCCTACCTGCGCTCCAACCAGCTCGTCGCCGTGCTGCAGCCCGTGCTCGATCGTGTCGCGACCGCGGCCAACGAGATCTCCTCGCTCGCGGTGCTCGACGGCGACGAGGTCGTGTTCATTGCGAGGGGCAGCCCGGCGCGGGTGTTCTCGGGCGGATTGGAGATCGGCTATCGTCTGCCTTCCTTTTGCACCTCGGTCGGCCGCGCCATGCTGGGCCAGCTCGACGACGCGCATCTCGCTGAGCGCCTGAAGGCGATGGCGCGCGAGGCGCTGACGCCGCAGACGGTGACAGATCCCAAGGCGTTGCTTGCGCGCATCGCCGCCGACCGCGCCCAAGGTTATTCCCTGGTCGATCGCGAGGCCGAGCCGCATTTCCGCTCGATCTCCGTCCCCGTCCGCCGTTACGACGGCGTCATCGTCGCCGCCATCAACATGGGCGCTCACGTCGACCGCGTGCCGGCACAGGAATTGATCGAAAGATTCTTGCCGCTGTTGCGGGAGGGGGCGGACTCCGTCCGCTCGCAACTCTTGTAGCTGTGTCTCGGCGCATGCGGCTGCGGTCGAGCGTCAGGCTATCCCGGTAGCGGCTGTTCACCGACCTTGGGCCAATAGGTGCCAAAGCTCCAGAGCCCGCCCTCCGGATCGCGCGCGGCGAAATCGCGGCTGCCATAATCGGTCGTGCAGGGCTCCATCTCGATTGGCGCGCCTGCGGCCTTCACCTTCTCATAGAGCGCGTCGGGATCATCAACGGCCAGGTAGATGGCGTCCGTCCGCCGGCCGCCGATGTCACCGACCTGCTTGGCGTAGGCGTCGTCGCGATGCGCGCCCAGCATGAGGATCGACGATCCGAACGCCAGCTCGGCGTGAACGACCGTGCCCTCCTTGCGGTACACCACGCGTTCAGTGAAGCCGAGAACGTTCTTCAGCCAGGCGATCATCGCCTCCGCATCCTTGCAGCGCATGGTGTGGTAGAGGCGCGGTGCTTCGTGGCCGTTCGGCTGGTTCATGACATTCTCCAAGTTCGTGCAGGTTCCGGCAAGCGTGTTGCGACGCCGACGCTAGTCCGGATCAAAGCGGCCGGCTTGAATAAATGGGACCTGCCCGTGTCCGGCGCTGTCGAGGTGCTATCCCCCGCCGTCCCGCATCAGGCGCGGATCGACGACATCGAGCCGCGTGGCCCATGCTGTCGGCGTCTCGCCGCTGAAGATCCGGAAATCCCGGGCAAGATGCGCCTGGTCCGCATAGCCTGCGTCCGCCGCAATTGCGGCCCAGCCGCCTGTGCCGTCCATCCGGGCCAGCGCGCAGGCCCGATGAAAGCGCAGCATCTGGGCCAGCGTCTTTGGCGGAACGCCGATCTCGTTGTGGAAGCGGCGCGTGAGATGCTTGCGGCTCCAGCCGATGTCGGAAGCGATGTCGGCGATCCTGACCGCCCCTGCGCGCTGCCAGAGCGTCTCCAGCGCGAAGGCCACCGCCGGCGAGGGCTCGTGCACGGCCCGGCGAAGCACGAAGTGCTCCACGATCTCGAACCGCCGCTGCCAGCCGGCCGCCTCGGCCACTCTTTCTCGGAGGTGCTCGGCATCCCGTCCCAATATGTCGTCCAGGCCGACCATGCGCGCGGTCAGATCGGGCACGGCTCCGCCGAAGAAGCGATACGCCCCGAGCGGCGTGAAATCGACCTGGACGCATTCGGCATGGCCGTCGGATTCGATCAGGACCGGCCCGGGAAAGAGTCCCGCCGCGAAACTCGGTCGCGCGTCGGCAGTCTCCGGCTGGTGACCGAGCGCAATACGGAAGGGCGTTCCCAAATTCACCAGCAGAGGCAGCGCAAGCGGCGCGGCATGGCGGAAGGCGGCCAGGCCGAGGCCGTGTTCGCGGTAGAATGAGATGCTGGAGACCAGTCGCGCGAGGCGTGGCGAGGCAGCTCGACGGATGACATCCGGAGGTGCTTCCATCACACGTTATCGCCCCTCTGCCTCGCGCTCCATGTCGCGGCCCCTGAGGTCCTCGCCCTGCATGTTGGCGTAATCCCGCGCCATCTCGCGCATCAGGAATTTCGCCGGCACGTCGTGATAGCTGCCGCGGTCGTTGACGTATTGCATGTAGGCGCGGCCCTCGCCGTCGAACGGATGCAGCAGCGCGTCGGTGTGGCCGTCGAAATCGAGCGGCGCCACGCCGACCTTGGCGCAGAGCGTGTCGTTGAAGGTCGGCGTCGCCTTGCGCCAGGCGCCGTCGACATGCACCTCGGTGAAGCCGTGCCAGGTGAAGATATCCGTGCCCATGCTCGCGCGCAGCTTCTCGGTGGTGAGATGGTTCTTCACGTCGGCAAAGCCGACCCGTGCGGGGATGCCGTGGACGCGGCAGGCGGCGGCATAGAGCGCGGCCTTGCCGACGCAATAGCCTTGCCCCGCGGCGAGCACGCTCGATGCGCGAAAGGTCTCGGCGACGCGCATGCTGACATAGGGATTGTAGCGGATGCCGTCGCGCACCGCCTTGTAGAGCACGCTCGCCTTCTCGCGGGTATCGGCATCGGCGCGCACGGCGTCGGTCGCGAATTGCCGCACGGTGGGATGATCGCTGTCGATGTACTCGCCGGGATCGGTGTAGAGGCGGCGGATCGTATCAGGGAGGATGTCGGTCATGCCTGGAGCTTAGCAGGCGATCGCCGCGGAACTCAATTCACACGATACGGGTGCATGGTGCGCGTTCGACTTGCGCCGAGGCGCTGCCGCCCCTTCACTGCCGGTTGCGCATCCAGTCGGCAAGACCAGACAGCGCCTTGTCGAGATCCTGCCGCGCGGCGGCATCGGTGATCGTCTCCTCCATCGCGCCGCGCATGCAGAGCATCCAGGCGTCGCGCTCGGCGTCTCCAATGGCGAAGCCGAAATGGCGCTGGCGCAGCCGCGGATGGCCCTTCTCGGGGGTATAGAGGCGCGGTCCGCCGGTCCATTCGGTGAGATAGCGCTTCAAGACGTCCCTGATCAGGCCGAGGTCGTCGGCATGCATGGCGCGGATCACCTTCGCCTCCGGCAGCGTGTCCATGCGATCGTAGAAGCGGTCGACCAGGGCCTCGATCGCAGCGCTGCCGCCGATCCGCTCGAACATGGAAGTGGTGACGTCGGTGGAGGTCATGAGTGATCCCAAGAGCTCATTGATGGTCGTTGATATCGTGTTGCTGCAGATCGCGCAAAATCCGACCGTCGTCCCGGACAAGCGCAGCTCTGGACAACGCAAAGCGTTGTCGAGAGCGGAGCACCGATCCGGGACCCATAGCCATAGGCAGATGTTTGGCGAAGACTCGTGGTTGCCACCTCGCGCAACGACTCCCCCCTGGGAGTATCGATCCCGGATCGGCGCGCGCTTGTCCGGGACGACAGCGGAGAGTGTAGCTCTAGCGAGATCCAATCGCCCTACAGCGCGACGCTGCGCAGGCCGAAGCTGCGGGCTTCGTTTTGCAGCACCGGGCGCACCGCATCGATCAGCCGTGCCGCGGCGGCATCGACCGACAGGCCGGCGGTATCGACCACCGCGGTCGCGCGCGAATACAGCGGCTCGCGGCTGAGCAGGATGTTGCGCAGCTCCGCCATGGCGGAGCGGTCGTCGGCCATCGGGCGCAGATCGCCCTGGCGGCGGACGCGGGCCATGTGCTCCTCGGGCTCGGCCTTGAGCCAGATCGTGTAGAACGAGGTCAGGATCTGGTCGAAGGTCAGGGGCTCCGAGACGATGCCGCCGCCGGTCGCCAGCACCATCAGCTCGTTGCGCGCCAGCAGCTGCTGCAGCGCCGCCTGCTCCATGCGGCGAAAGCCCTCCTGGCCGTACAGCGCGATGATCTCGGCGACCGAGAGCCCGTTCTGCTGCTCGACCTCCTTGTTGAGCTCGACGAAGCTCCAGCCGATCTTCTTCGCCAGCATCCGCCCGAGCGTCGACTTGCCGGCACCGCGCAGGCCGATCAGCGCGATGCCGCAGAACGGCGCGCGGCGCGGCGCGGTTGCACTGCCCCCGGCGAGCAGATCCTTGGCTTGCGCAATCTGCGCCGGCGTTGCCTTGCGCAGGAGATCGCGAAACATCTGCCAGTCCGGTGTCGGCTCGGCCGAGGGAAGCAGGTCCTCGAGATGCGCGCCCATCGCGTCGGAGACGCGGCGCAGCAGCACGATCGAGACGTTGCCCTTGCCGCTTTCGAGCTGCGCGATGTAGCGCTCCGAGATCCCTGATACCTTGGCGAGCACCTTGCGCGACATGCCGCGCAGCGCGCGCATGGTGCGCACGCGCTGGCCGAGCTGTTCGAGGAAGCGGGATTCGGCGTCGGGACTGTCGCTCATGAGCCTTCTTTACAGGGGTCCTGCGGCGCGTTTTAATGAAACATAGTGCCTGCTGGCATTGACAGCAAGCCGACGCGGTGTCTTTCTATGAATTATAATTCTAAATTCGGGGGAGATGTCCGTGAGCGAGGGATCCTATAACGCGGTGACCTGGCTGCTCGACCGTAACGTCGCCGAAGGCCGCGGCAACAAGCTGGCCTTCGACGACACCGTCTCGCGGCTCACCTACGGCGAGCTCCAGCAACAGACCCGGCGTGCCGCCAACATGCTGCGCCGGCTCGGCGTCCGCCGTGAGGAGCGCGTCGCGATGATCATGTTGGATACGGTCGATTTTCCGGTCGTGTTCCTGGGCGCGATCCGCGCCGGCATCGTGCCGGTGCCGCTCAACACGCTGCTGACCGCCGACCAATACGCCTACATCCTCGCCGACTGCCGCGCGCGCGTGCTGTTCGTGTCCGAGGCGCTCTATCCCGTCATCAGGGACGTCGTCGGCCGCATGCCGGATCTCGAGCATGTCGTGGTCTCCGGCGCCAAGCAGAACGGCCACAAGCAACTCGCGGAAGAAATCGCCGGCGAGAGCGACCAGTTTACCACCGCCGCGACGCATCCGGACGAGCCGGCGTTCTGGCTCTACTCGTCTGGCTCGACCGGCATGCCCAAGGGCGTGCGCCATATTCATTCCAATTTGCAGGCCACCGCCGACACCTACGCCCGGCAGGTGCTCGGCATCCGCGAGAGCGACGTGTGCCTGTCCGCCGCGAAGCTGTTCTTCGCCTATGGCCTCGGCAATGCGCTGACCTTCCCGATGTCGGTCGGCGCCAGCGTCATCCTCAACAGCGAGCGGCCGACGCCGGCGCGCATGTTCGACCTGATGAACCGCTACAACCCCTCGATCTTCTACGGCGTGCCGACCTTGTTCGCGGCCATGCTCAACGACGAGACCATGAAGGCCGAGCGCGGCGGCAAGGCCCTGCGCATCTGCACCTCGGCCGGCGAGGCGCTGCCGGAATCGGTCGGCAACAACTGGAAGGCGCGGTTCGGCGTCGACATCCTCGACGGCGTCGGCTCGACCGAGCTGTTGCACATCTTCCTGTCGAACGCGCCCGGCGACATCAAATACGGCTCCTCGGGCAAGCCGGTGCCGGGCTATGCGGTGCGGCTCGTCAACGAAGCCGGGCAGGACGTCGCCGACGGCGAGGTCGGCGAACTCCTGGTCGATGCGCCCTCGGCCGGCGAGGGCTACTGGAATCAGCGCCACAAGAGCCGCCGCACCTTCGAGGGCCCGTGGACCCGCACCGGCGACAAATACGTCCGCGACTCGGATGGCCGCTACACCTTCTGCGGCCGCGCCGACGACATGTTCAAGGTCTCCGGCATCTGGGTCTCGCCGTTCGAGGTCGAGAGCGCGCTGATCACGCACCCCGCCGTGCTGGAGGCCGCCGTGATACCGGAAGCCGATCCGGAGGGTCTGCTGAAGCCGAAGGCGTTCGTCGTGCTGCGGCCGGGCGCCAAGACCACGGATTTGCAGGAGACGCTCAAGGAGCACGTCAAGCACAAGATCGGCCCGTGGAAATATCCGCGTTGGATCGACGTGGTGGACTCGCTGCCGAAGACCGCGACCGGAAAGATCCAGCGCTTCAAGCTGCGGGAGGGAGCGAATTGATGGTGCAGGCGGCGGGCTCGCTTGCCCACCCTCCCCCTCCAGGGGAGGGTGGGCATCTCGGCATTTTGGCCAGGAATGGGAATTCGACCATGACCAACCTCCCCCCCACCGGCTTCCTCGACATCGGCAGCGCCAGCCTCGAATACAAATGGCTCGCGCCTAAGGCCGCCGCTGCGCCGACCATCGTCATGCTGCATGAAGGCCTTGGCTCGGTCGGGCTCTGGGGCGACTTCCCGGAAAAGCTGCAGCAGGCCACCGGCGCCGGCATCTTCGCCTATTCGCGTGCGGGCTACGGCCAGTCGAGCCCGGTCGCGTTGCCGCGGCCGCTCGACTACATGCAGCGCGAGGCGCTGGACGTGCTGCCGAAGCTGCTCGATGCGATCGGCTTCAAGCGTGGCCTCTTGCTCGGCCATTCCGACGGCGCCTCGATCGCGACGATCTATGCCGGGGCGCATCAGGATCATCGCCTGAACGGTCTCGTGCTGATCGCGCCGCATTTCATCGTCGAGGACATCTCGATCGAATCCATCGCGGCGATCAAGACGACGTTCGAGACCACGGACCTCAAGGCGAAACTGGCGCGCTGGCACAAGGACGTCGACAACGCCTTCTACGGCTGGAACGGCGCCTGGCTCGATCCGAAGTTCCGCGACTGGGACATCTCGGAATACCTGGCCTATATCCGCGTCCCCATCATGGTCGTGCAGGGCGCGGCCGACCAATATGGCACCCTGCGTCAGGCCGAGATCGCACGGGAAGAGTGCTACTGCCCGGTCGATCTGAACGTCATCCCAAACGCAGGACATTCCCCGCATCGCGAAGCCCCGGCGGCGACGCTCGAAGCGGTCGAGCAATTCGCGCGAGCGGCGCTGCGCGATGACCAGGGCCTGCAAGGGCGCGCCGCGTGACGGCAGCAAAGAACGACTGCGCATGAAACAAAATGCATGTAAGCCCCGTTAAGGGCTAGACGCGTTCAAGAATATGCACTATTGTGCATCTAACGCTGCGGCGAAAATGCATAATCAAGCTCAGGGATGACCCATGGCCGGGGAAGATCGGCGCCTCGCAGGCGGCGCGACATTCATCGATTTCCAGACCGAACCGTCCCGCTACAAGCACTGGAAGCTCGCGGTCGAGGGCGACGTCGCGACGCTGACCATGGACGTCGACGAGAACGGCGGCCTGTTCGAGGGCTACCTGCTCAAGCTCAATTCCTATGACCTTGGCGTCGATATCGAGCTTGCCGACGCGCTCCAGCGGCTGCGCTTCGAGCATCCCGAAGTCAAGGTGGTGGTGATGCGCTCGGCCAAGAACCGCGTGTTCTGCGCCGGCGCCAACATCCGCATGCTGGCGGGCTCGACCCACGCTCACAAAGTCAATTTCTGCAAGTTCACCAACGAGACCCGCAACGGCATGGAAGATTCCTCGGAGAATTCCGGCCAGCGCTTCATCACCGTGGTGAACGGCTCGGCCGCCGGCGGCGGCTATGAGCTCGCGCTTGCCACCGATCACATCATCCTGGCCGACGACGGCTCCTCCGCCGTGGCGCTGCCCGAAGTGCCGCTGCTCGCGGTGCTGCCGGGCACTGGCGGCCTCACCCGCGTCGTCGACAAGCGCAAGGTGCGCCGCGACCACGCCGACTTCTTCTGCACCATCGAGGAAGGCGTCAAGGGCAAGCGCGCCGTGCAATGGCGCCTCGTCGACGAAATCGCGCCGAACTCCAAGCTGGAAGCCAAGATCGCCGAGCGTGCCAGGGAATTCGCAGCAAGCTCGAAGCGGCAGGGCAGCGGCAAGGGCATCGCGCTGACGCCGCTCCAGCGCGTGATCGACCAAAACAGCATCCGCTACGGCTTCGTCACCGTCGACATCGACCGTGCGGCGCGCATCGCCACCATCTCGATCAAGGCGCCGGAGGCCTCGCCGCCCGCCGACATCGACGGCATGATGGCGCTAGGCGCCGCGTTCTGGCCGTTGCAAGTCGCGCGCGAGCTCGACGACGCCATCCTGCATTTGCGCATCAACGAGCTCGAGATCGCCATGCTGGTGTTCAAGAGCCATGGCGACCGCGCCCATGTGCTCGCCCACGACGCCTTCCTCGAAGCCAACAAGGCGCACTGGCTGGTCAACGAGATCAGGCATTACTGGAAGCGCGTGCTCAAGCGCATCGACGTCACCTCGCGCACGCTGGTGACGCTGGTCGAGCCCGGCTCCTGCTTTGCCGGCACGCTGGCCGAGCTCGTGTTCGCCGCCGACCGCTCCTACATGCTGATCGGCACGCGCCAGGGCGACAACCGCCCGCCGCCGTCGATCGAGCTGTCCGCCATGAATTTCGGGCCGTATCCGATGAGCCATGGCCTGACCCGGCTGCAATCGCGCTTCCAGGCCGATCCGTCCGATGTGGAGCGCGCGGAAGCGACGCTCGGCACCGCGCTCGACGCCGAACAGGCGGAAGAGCTTGGCCTCGTCACCTTCGCGCTCGACGATATCGACTGGGACGACGAGGTTCGCGTGTTCCTCGAGGAGCGCGCCAGCTTCTCGCCCGACAGCCTCACCGGCATGGAGGCGAGCCTGCGCTTCGTCGGCCCCGAGACCATGGAATCGAAGATCTTCTCGCGCCTCACGGCGTGGCAGAACTGGATCTTCCAGCGCCCCAACGCCGTCGGCGAGGAAGGCGCGCTGCGCCGCTACGGCAGCGGCCAGAAGCCGAAGTTCGATATGACGCGAGTCTGACATTCACCGCGTCATGGCCGGGCAGAAGCGCGAAGCGCGTCTTCGCACAAATGTCCCGGCCATCCACGTCCTTCGCTCAAGGAAGCAAGAACGTGGATGCCCGGCACAAGGCCGGGCATGACGGAGCGAGATCTCAAGGAGCACGGCCATGAACATGAACATCATGAACGTCGACTACTCGACCAAGATTCCGAACAACGTCAATCTTGCCGAAGACCGCCAGGTGCTCAAAGCCCTGGAAGGCTGGCATCCCGGCTACATGGACTGGTGGAGCGACATGGGGCCGGAAGGTTTCCAGGAATCGCTGGTGTATTTGCGCACCGCGTACTCCGTTGATCCGCGCGGCTGGGCCAAGTTCGATTACGTCCGCATGCCCGAATATCGCTGGGGCATCCTGCTCGCGCCGCAGGAAGAGAACCGCGTCGTGCCGTTCGGTGAGCACTATGGCGAGCCGGCCTGGCAGGAAGTCCCCGGCGAGCACCGCGCCATGCTGCGTCGCCTGATCGTGATCCAGGGCGACACCGAGCCGGCCTCGGTCGAGCAGCAGCGCCATCTCGGCAAGACCGCGCCCTCGCTCTACGACATGCGCAACCTGTTCCAGGTCAATGTCGAGGAGGGCCGCCATCTCTGGGCGATGGTCTACCTGCTGCAGAAATATTTCGGCCGCGACGGCCGCGAGGAGGCCGACGACCTCTTGCGCCGCCGCTCCGGCGATGCCGATGCGCCGCGCATGCTGGGTGCCTTCAACGAAGCGACGCCGGACTGGCTGTCCTTCTTCATGTTCACCTATTTCACCGATCGCGACGGCAAGATGCAGCTGCACAGCCTCGCGCAATCCGGCTTCGATCCGCTGTCGCGCACCTGCCGCTTCATGCTGACCGAGGAAGCGCACCACATGTTCGTCGGCGAGACCGGCATCACCCGCGTCGTGCAGCGCACCTGCGATGCGATGCGCGAGGCTGGCATCACCGATCCCACCGACATCGCCAAGGTGCGCGCGCTCGGCGTCATTGATCTTCCGACCATCCAGAAGAAGCTGAACCTGCACTACACGCTGTCGCTCGACCTGTTCGGCTCGGAGGTCTCGACCAACGCGGCCAACGCCTTCAACGCCGGCATCAAGGGCCGCTATCACGAGACCCAGATCGAAGACGACCACCAGCTCAAGAACTCCACCTATCCGGTGCTCAAGCTGATCAACGGCGAGATCAAGCTGGTCGACGAGCCGGCGCTGACCGCGCTCAACATGCGCCTGCGCGACGATTACAGCCAGGACTGCGTCAAGGGCATGCTGCGCTGGAACAAGGTGATCTCGACCGCCGGCTACGACTTCAAGCTGACGCTTCCCAACGTCGCCTTCCACCGCCACATCGGCGAGTTCAAGGACGTGCACGCCACGCCCGACGGCATCCTGATCGACGATGCCACCTGGGCCCGGCGCAAGGACGAGTGGTTGCCATCGGCGAGCGACGGCGACTTCATCACCTCGCTGATGCAGCCCGTCACCGAGACCGGCAAGTACGCCTCCTGGATCTCGCCGCCGAAGGTCGGCATCGACAACAAGCCCGGCGATTTCGAATACGTGAAGATCGAGTCGTAGCTTTCTTACCTCTCCCCGCTTGCGGGGAGAGGTCGGATCACATCGCAGATGTGATCCGGGTGAGGGGGTACAGGTGCGGCGACTATCTCCCGTGGGGAGAGAGGCCCCTCACCCCAACCCTCTCCCCGCAAGAGCGGGGCGAGGGAGCAGACCTCACGCGTCGCAAATCGCGCGACCTTGCAGCAGCGCGCCCTCTACCCCGCGATCTCCAGCCCCGCATTCGCGTACACCACGCCGCCGTCGACCGCGATGGTGTTGCCGACGACGTAATCGCCCGCGCGCGAGGCGAGATAGATCGCCACCCCCGCCATGTCCTCGTCGCTTCCGATCCGCCGCGCCGGAATGCGCTGGGCGACCTCGTCGCCGTGGTCGCGCGCGGCCCGGTTCATGTCGGACTTGAAGGCGCCCGGCGCGATCGCGGTGACGTTGATGTTGTCCTTGATCAGCTTGGTCGCCATGCGCCGCGTCAGGTGGATCACCGCGGCCTTGCTGGCGGCATAGGAATAGGTCTCGCCCGGATTGACGAAGATGCCGTCGACCGAGGCGATGTTGATCACCTTGGCCGGACGTTCCGCGCTTGCGGCCGCGCGCAACGGTTTCGCCAGCGCCTTGGTCAGGAAGAACAGCGACTTGACGTTGAGGTCCATCACCTTGTCCCAGCCGCTTTCGGGAAATTCGTCGAACTCTGCGCCCCAGGCCGCGCCGGCATTGTTGACGAGGATGTCGAGCTTCGGCTCCAGCTTGATGATCTCGGAGGCCAGCCGGTCGCAGCCTTCGACGGTGGAGATGTCGATCGGCAGCGCGATGCACTCGCCGTCATATTGCGCGGTGAGTTCCTTGGCGGTCGCCTCGCACGGTCCGGCCTTGCGCGCGGTGATGTAGACCTTGGCGGCGCCGGCGTCGAGAAATCCCGCTGCGATCATCTTGCCGATGCCGCGCGAGCCGCCGGTCACCAGCGCGACGCGGCCTTTGAGCGAGAACAGGTCGTTGAACATGGTGCCTCCCTTGGTTGGCGCTGTTTTGGGCGGGGCGGCAAGGGGAGTCAAGGAAGGCTGGATGCGAGTGTGACGCGACGCCAGTCCCAGTTACTCGGTGTCGTCCCGGACAAGCGCCAGCGCAGAACCGGGACCCATAACCACAGGGCGGAATTTGACGAAGATTCGCGGTGACCATCTCGCGCCAGAACCACTGCCTGTGGGTATGGGTCCCGGATCTGCGCGCGCTTGTGGCGCGCTTGTCCGGGACGACAGCGGAGATTGGAATGGCGCTTACGCCGCGGCGATCCGGCGGAAACCGTTCCACATCGCGGTCGCGGCGCCCGAGGTCAGCACCGGCAGGATCCGCGCGTCCTGGTAATTGCCGTTAAGCGAGACGCGCGGCAGCGCCGTCATCTGGCCGGCATTTTCGGCAAACAGCATGCCGGGCCGCGTCGTCACCGCGGTCTTGAAGCCGGCCGTCGCCGCCATGCCGAACTCGCGCACGCCTGCGGCCCCGCGGTCGCCATAGGGATAGGCGAGATGCAGCACGGGACGCTCCAGCGCCTGCTCGATCCGCGCGCGGCTCACGGCCAGCTCCTGCGCGGCGATGTCTTCAGCCAGCTTGGCGAGGTTGCAATGGCTGACGCTATGCGCGCCGATCGTGACCAGCGGATCGGCGGCAAATCTCTTCAGCTCGGGCCAGGACAGGCAGAGGCTGCGGCACAGCGCGGCCATGTCGACGTCGTACGCCGCGCAGAGCGCCTCGATCTCCCGCGCCAGATCATGCTCGCCCGGCAGTGCGCGCAGCCAGTCGTGCAGGCGGTCGAACGCGGCCTGCTTGGCCGCGGGCGTCGTCGCATCGAGCCGCAGCGCGGAATGGCCGATCTTGATGTCGATCTGCTCGGCCTTGGCGATCACGGCCTCCAGCGCCGTCCACCACAGCCGTCCCGTGCCTTCGGCAAAATCGCTCGCGACATAGACCGTCAGCGGCGCGTCAAATTCGCGCAGCACCGGCAGTGCGTGGTCCAGATTGTCGCGATAGCCGTCGTCGAAGGTGAAGGCGGCGAAGCGGCGCTCGAAACGGCCCTGCACCAGCCGCTCATGCAGCTCGTCCATGGTGACGATGTCGACGTCGATCGAGCGCAAATGGCACAGCGTGGCGCGCAGGAATTCGGGGGTGACCTCGAGATGCCGGTTCGGCTGGAACGCGGCCTCGCGGGCCGGCCGCACGTGGTGCAGCATGAAAATGGCGCCGACGCCCGACAAAAGCGGGCGCAGGAGATGGTGCGCCCCGCTGAAATAAAGTGCTCCCAGCCCGGCGCGGATGACGTTGTTACGCAGTTGTTTCATGACCCGTCGGCGGACTCTGGCATTCCGTCCTCAACTTACGGAAGAACCCTTGAAGAAAAAGTTATTCCGATTGTCTGATCCGTGCCTTCGGAAGGGCGCCATTTCCGGTTTGACAGCCTGCCAAGGGTTTGTTTTGTCTCCGGTTCCAGAGTTCGGGTCGTCGAATGCAGAAGCTTTTCAGGTGGGCCAGCAAATGGTGGCTGGGGCTGATTCCCCTGGCCGTCATGTGGGGATTTGCGGCCTGGAATAACACCTTACCGGTGGAGGCCGACCTGTCGGCCCGCAGCTCGGCCGCGCTGAAGGGGACCGTTCTGGACAAGACCCGGATCGCGGTCGACGGCCGCGACGTCAGCCTGGTCGCGGACGCCTTCTCCGAGGAGGGGCGCCGCGACGCCGTGACGGCGGTCGAGACCGTCCCGGGCGTGCGTCTGGTCGACGACCGGACCCGGCTCGTTCCGGAGGCCCAGCCGTTCGTCTGGAACGCCGAGCGCGACGTGGTGCGGGTGACGCTGTCGGGCTCCGCGCCGCTGCCGTCGATCAAGGGCCGGCTGACCGAGGCGGCCCGCAAGGAGGTCGGCGGCGCTGAGGTGGCCGACCAGATGGGGCTGGCGCGCGGTGCGCCGCCCCGGTTCGAAGCCGCCGCGATGCTGCTGCTCGACCAGATCGGCAAGCTGAAGGACGGCAAGATCACGATCACGGATACCAAGGTCAATCTGTCGGGCATGGCGCGCGAGCTCGGCGGCCGCGAGGCGATCGCGGCTGCGCTGAAGAACCTGCCCGAGGGCTTCTCCGTCGCCGCCAACGACGTCAAGGCGCCGCCCTACATCTTCCAGGCCTACAAGGATCCGGTCGCGGCGACCGTGACGCTGACCGGCTACGTCCCCGACAACAACGTGCATGCGGCGATCGCCACCAGCGCCGCGCGAAAGTTCTTCACCGAGAAGGTGGTCGACAATCTCAAGGCCAGCATCGGCGCCCCCGGCTCCTTCAACACGGCCGTGGTCGCCGCGCTCGGCGCCCTGTCGCGGCTGTCGACCGGCACGCTCGTCGTGTCGGACCGCGAGGTGAAGCTGTCGGGCGACGCGCTCTACGAGGGGGCCGCCAACGACATCCGCGCAGGCCTTGGCAAGGACTTCCCCAAGCACTGGCAGTACAAGCCGGAGATCACCGTGAAGCCCGCGGCAGGGCCGGTCGACGGCACCGTGTGCCAGCAATTGTTCACCGACCTGCTGGCCAAGGGCAAGATCCGCTTCACGCCCAAGCGTGCCGACATCGATCCGGATTCCGTCGCCATCCTCGATCACCTGATCGAGACGGCGCTGCGTTGCCCGGCCGTCAATATCGAGGTTGCCGGGCATACCGATGCCGACGGCGAGGACGGCTTCAACCGGGCCCTCTCCGAGAAGCGCGCGCAGGCGGTGATCGACTATCTGGTCAAGGCCGGCCTTAACGCCAGCCGCTTCACCGCGGTCGGCCATGGCAGCACGCAGCCGGTCGCCGGCAACGACACCGACGACGGCAAGGCGCAGAACCGCCGCATCGAATTTCTGGTGAGGTGACGATGCCCTATCTCGTCTCGTTCCATCTGGGTTGGCTGATCGGCTCGGTGCTGCTGGGCTTCTGCATGGGCTGGATCTCGGTGGTCCAGCGCGGCAACGGCACCTCGAAGGTGACCGCGCGCTGGCTCGCCGCGCTCGTCGCCGCCTTGGTCGCGGCCTCGTTCGCCCATGTGGTCCCCGGCCGCTTCGGCTACTGGCTCGACCTCGGCCTGATCATGTTCGCCTGCTACCTCGTCGGCTGCACCATCGGCGCCTGGCTGCGCGACCGCGTGGTCGCGCGCAGCCAGCCTGCGGCCTGAGCCTGCGGCCCGCGAGGATCGGACCGGGCGCCTGTCGGCGCGGCGATCCGGCCGCTCCCCGGCCTGCCTTTCGGTGCCGCGACCTTCCGGCGCATCGGGAGTCCTCAATGCGGTCCGGAGCCGCCCTCTTTCAACAGCCGCGCGCCGTCCATAGATTGACGTCAGCCTAAGGCGTGACGGAACATTGTGCGGCCGAAATCATCAAAACTTCATGGCCTCTGCGCAGGATCGCCAGGGAGATTCGCGTCAAGCCTTGCCGCTAGAGGCGCCAAACCCCGCATCAGGAGCCAGGACCCTGCCTAAAATATTGAAGGCACGTGTTTTTGTTCGAATTGGCGAATTCCACTCCGCCCCAAAACGCGCTAGTGGAGGGGCAGGGGGCATGCGCGATGCCGGAGCCGGCGGCGAGGGGTCGTCGCGTGCCTGTGTGCCGTCCGCCTGTCCGCCGGCCGTTCTGGCCGCTGAAGCGTTGTTCGAGGTCTAGATGCTGGAAGCCATACGCAGGGCGACGTCGTTTCTGCGCGAGAAGCAAGTCCTGCATAAGCTTGGCGTTGTGATCAGCGTCGCGGTCATCGGCATCGCTTGCTATGTGCTCTACCACATGCTGCGCGGCATCGACTTCAACGAGGTCCTCGAGGCGATCAAGAGCACCGAGCCGACCCAGATTGCGATGGCGGCTCTGTTCGTCGCCGCGGGCTATTTCACCCTGACTTTCTACGACCTGTTCGCCGTGCGCGCGATCGGCCGCGACCATGTGCCCTACCGCATCAACGCGCTCGCCGCCTTCACCTCCTATTCGATCGGCCACAATGTCGGCGCCTCCGTCTTCACCGGCGGCGCGGTGCGCTATCGCATCTATTCGGCCTATGGGCTGAATGCGATCGACGTCGCCAAGATCTGCTTTCTCGCCGGCCTGACCTTCTGGCTGGGCAATGCCGCCGTGCTTGGCCTGGGCATCGCCTATCACCCCGAGGCCGCCGCCTCGATCGACCAGCTGCCGCCGTGGCTGAACCGGACGCTGGCGCTGATGCTCATCGCAGGCCTGGTCGGTTACGTGGTCTGGGTCTGGACCCAGCCGCGCGTGGTCGGCCGCGGGCCCTGGACCGTGGTGCTGCCGGGCGGCCCGCTGACGCTGCTCCAGATCGCGATCGGCATCATCGATCTCGGCTTCTGTGCGCTGGCGATGTACGTGCTGGTCCCTGACGAGCCCAATGTCGGCTTCGTGGTGGTCGCGGTGATTTTCGTGTCGGCGACGCTGCTCGGCTTCGCCAGCCATTCGCCCGGCGGGCTCGGTGTGTTCGACGCCGCCATGCTGGTCGGCCTCTGGCAGATGGACCGCGAAGAGCTGCTCGGCGGCATGCTGCTGTTCCGGGTGCTCTATTATCTGTCCCCGTTCGTCATCTCTGTAATCTTGCTGACGTTTCGTGAAGTTATCATCGGCGCACGATCGAAGCGCCTGCAGCAGGCCGCGCTCAAGCTTGACCCCGGCCCGGCGCGCGAAGCCGCTTATGTGAGAGAGCGTAGCGACAGCGGCGCCTGACGGCGCCAGGCCTTGAGACAAGCCCGCAGGAGAAGTCCGCCCCGATGGCGATCGACGCCCCATCTTCTCCCTCCGCTCAGCCCTGGTCCGACCGGCTGCGGCACTCGACGATCATCCTGATCGCTGCGGCGCTGGCGCTGTCCGTCGTGGTCTCGCTCGGCGAATTGTCGGCGCTGCACGCCATTGCGGTGTTCCTCTGCATCGCCGCCGCGGCGCTGATCCCGTGGCGCCTGCATGATCCCGCCGCTTCGCGCGACGACGTCGGGCGCATCAACCCGGTCGAGAGCGCGGCGGTGGCCGCGGTGGTCTCCGGCATGCCGGATCCGGCGGTGCTGCTCGACCGCGCCGGCCGCGTCATCCACCTCAATGCCGCCGCCGCCCAGCTCGCGCCGGCGCTGCGCAGGAACGAGCTCGCCCAGTTCGCGTTGCGCTCGCCCGAGATCATCACGGCGCTGCGCGAGGCGATCGCGACCACCGAGCCGCGGCGCGCGACCTATCTCGATCATGTCCCGGTCGATCGCTGGATGGAGCTCATGATCACGCCGGTGCCGGTGCCGACCAGCTTCGGTGGCGCCGACAAATGCATGCTGATGACCTTCCACGACCAGACGCCGCTGCGCCGGGTCGAGGAGATGCGAGCCGATTTCGTCGCCAATGCCAGCCACGAGCTGCGCACGCCGCTGGCCGCGCTCTCGGGCTTCATCGACACGCTGCAGGGGCAGGCCAAGGACGATCCCAAGGCGCGCGAGCGCTTCCTCGGCATCATGCACAACCAGGCCACCCGCATGGCGCGCCTGATCGACGATCTGCTGTCGCTGTCGCGGGTCGAGCTGTCGGCCCATGTCCGGCCCGACACCCTGGTCGATCTCCTGCCGATCATCCGCCAGGTCGCCGACGGGCTCGAGCCGCTGGCGCGCGAGCGCCAGGTCGAGGTCGAGATCCATTTGCCGGATAGCCCGGTGATGATCGCCGGCGACCGCGAGGAGCTGCTCCGCCTGTTCGAGAATCTGATCGAGAACGCCCTCAAATACGGCGCCTCCGGCGGACGTGTCATCGTGTCGCTGACCTCGGGCGCGGCCACTGACGGAACTCAGGAAATCCGGATCATGGTCCGCGATTTCGGCCCCGGCATCGCGCCCGAGCACCTGCCGCGGCTGACCGAGCGGTTCTACCGCGTGGACGTCGGCGACAGCCGTTCGCAGGGCGGCACCGGCCTCGGATTATCGCTGGTGAAACATATTCTTAACCGCCATCGCGGCCGGCTCCTGATCGAAAGCGTGCCCAGGCAGGGCGCCACTTTCACCGCCTGTTTTCCCCAGATCAAGACTCCCGCCGCCGCCTGAATACAAGCAATATCAATCGCTTGTCGGTGTCATCCAGCTGTCACGAAACCTTCGTAAAAGCACAGCGGACCGCTCCTACATGGGCGGCGTGGGGAGCGCGATCGGGCGCGGATGGCGCTTCGCTCCCCCCAATGGAGACCAGCATGAATTTCCTCAAGACGATGGTCGCTGCCGGCTTGGTCGCCGCATCGGCGACCGCAGCCTTTGCGGCCGACATCACCGGCGCCGGCGCGACGTTCCCGTTCCCGCTCTATTCCAAGTGGGCCGACGCCTACAAGAAGGAGACCGGCAACGGTCTGAACTACCAGTCGATCGGTTCGGGCGGCGGCATCAAGCAGATCCAGGCCAAGACCGTCACCTTCGGCGCGAGCGACATGCCCCTCAAGGCTGAGCAGCTCGAAAAGGACGGAATGATCCAGTGGCCGCAGGCGATGGGTGCCTTGGTGCCGGTCGTCAATCTCGAAGGGATCAAGTCGGGCGAGCTGGTGTTTTCCGGCGAGTTGCTGGGCGACATCTATCTCGGCAAGGTCAAGACCTGGAACGACCCGGCGATCGCCAAGCTCAATCCCAACGTGAAGCTGCCCTCGGACGCCATCACCGTCGTGCGTCGGTCGGACGGCTCCGGCACCACGTTCATCTGGACCGATTTCCTGACGAAGACCAATGCCGAGTGGAAGAGCAAGGTCGGTGCCGGTACCGCGGTCGAGTGGCCGACGGGTGTTGGCGCCAAGGGCAATGAAGGCGTCGCGGGCAATGTCAGCCAGACCAAGAACTCGATCGGCTATGTCGAGTATGCCTACGCCAAGCAGAACAAGCTGACCTACGGCGCCCTGATCAACAAGGCCGGCAAGGCCGTGCAGCCGACCGTTGCGGCCTTCCAGGCTGCTGCCGCCAACGCCGACTGGGCCGGCTCCAAGAACTATTATGTGATCCTGACCGACCAGCCCGGTGAAGCATCTTGGCCGATTACCGGCGCGACCTTCATCCTGATGCACAAGGATGCGACCGACAAGGCGGCGTCCCAGGAAGCCATCAAGTTCTTCAAGTGGGCGTTCGAGAAGGGCGACAAGATGGCGGAGGAGCTCGACTACATCCCGATGCCCGACACCGTCGTCAAGCAGATCGAGAAGACCTGGGCTGCCGAGATCAAGAGCTGAGGCCCTCAGCTCCTGTCCCGGACGCGGTGCGGCCCTGGCGATGCGAAGCATCGTCCAGTGTGCCGCTCCGCAGAGCCGGGACCCTAAAAAACGCCAGGCCCCGGATCAGCGGCGCACCGCTTCGCGCTGCACCGCATCCGGGGCACGGCACCAAAAACAAGTGTATAAAACGGGTACAGGGGATCGGCGTGGCAGAGATGGCCGTTCAGAGCGATGTAATCGACGACGCCGGACCGTATGACCGTGCCAAGGCCTTGGGCGCGTTCAAGCTCGGCGACGTCACCTTCTACTGGATCACGCGGCTCTCCGCGATCTCGGTGCTGCTCATTCTCGGCGGCATCATCATGTCGCTGGTCGTCGGCGCGTTCCCGGCGATCAAGGAATACGGCCTCTCCTTCCTGTGGACGCAGCGCTGGGCGCCGTCGGCCGATCCGCCCGTGCTCGGCGCGCTCGGGCCGATGTACGGCACGCTCGTCACCTCCTTCATCGCGATGCTGATCGCCATTCCGGTCGGTCTCGGTATTGCGATCTTCCTCACCGAGCTCTGTCCGCAATGGTTGCGCCGCCCGATCGGCATGGCGATCGAGCTGCTCGCCGGAATCCCGTCGATCATCTACGGCATGTGGGGCTTCTTCGTGCTGGGCCCGTTCCTGGCCAACACCTTCCAGCCGTTCATGATCAGGGTGTTCGACGGCGTCCCGGTGCTGGGCGCGATCTTCGCAGGTCCCCCGTCCTATCTCAGCCTGTTCAACGCCGCCCTGATCCTCGCCATCATGGTGCTGCCCTTCATCACCTCGATCTCGGTCGACGTGTTCAAGACGGTGCCGCCGGTGCTGAAGGAAGCCGCCTACGGCGTCGGCTGCACCACCTGGGAGGTCGTCCGCAGCGTGGTGATCCCCTACACCCGCGTCGGCATCATCGGCGGCGTCATGCTGGCGCTGGGCCGCGCGCTCGGCGAGACCATGGCGGTGACCTTCATCATCGGCAATTCGTTCCGCATCTCCTCCTCGATCTTCGCCCCGGGCACGACGATCTCGGCGGCGATCGCATCCGAGTTCGCCGAGAGCGACGGCCTGCACCAGTCCGGCCTGATCCTGCTCGGCCTGCTGCTGTTCGTGCTGACGTTCTTCGTGCTCGCGGCCGCGCGGCTGATGCTGATGCGGCTGGAAACCAAGGCCGGAAAGTGAAGCCATGAACCCGATCTATGCACGCCGCCGCCGCTGGGACGTCGTCATCCGCGGCCTCTGCATCGCCGCCGCAGCGTTCGGCGTCACCTGGCTCGCGCTCATCCTGGTCACGCTGCTCTACAACGGCGTCAGCGGCCTCAACGTGCAGATCTTCACCGCGGACACGCCGCCTCCGGGCTCGACCGATGGTGGCCTGCGCAACGCCATCGTCGGCTCGATCATCATGACCGTGATCGGCGTCGGCATCGGCGCCCCGCTCGGCCTGTTCGCCGGCACCTATCTCGCCGAGTACGGCCGCAACGACAGGCTGACCTCGGTGATCCGCTTCATCAACGACATCCTGCTCTCGGCGCCCTCGATCATCATCGGCCTGTTCATCTACGGCGCGGTGGTGGTGCCGATGCGGGGCTTCTCGGCGATCGCCGGCGCGCTGGCGCTCGCCGTGATCGTGATCCCGGTCGTGGTGCGCACCACGGAGGACATGCTGCTGCTGGTGCCGAACCCGCTGCGCGAAGCCGCCAGCGCGCTGGGCCTGCCGCGCTCGCTGGTGATCAAGCGCATCGCTTACCGCGCCGCGCGCTCCGGCCTCATCACCGGCGTGCTGCTCGCCACGGCGCGCGTCGCCGGCGAGACCGCGCCGCTGCTGTTCACCGCGCTGTCCAACCAGTTCTTCAGCCTCGGCCTGGACAAGACGATGGCGAACCTGCCGGTTACCATCAACAACTTCGTGCAGAGCCCCTACGCCTATTGGAAGCAGCTCGCCTGGAGCGGCGCGCTGCTGATCACCCTGACCGTGCTTGCCCTGAACATTGGCGCCCGCATCCTTGGTGCCGAGAGGACTGCAAAATGAGTGAAATGTCTGTTTCCGTCAGCGCGCCGACCGTTCACCCCGGCTCGCAGCCGCTGCCCGAGGCGCCGGCCAAGGTCACCGCGCGCAACCTCAACTTCTACTACGGTGAGCACCATGCGCTGAAGAACATCAACCTGGCGCTCGGCACCAACCGCGTCACCGCCTTCATCGGCCCGTCCGGCTGCGGCAAGTCGACCCTGCTGCGCATCTTCAACCGGATGTACGACCTCTATCCGGGCCAGCGCGCCACCGGCCAGCTGCTGCTTGACCACACCAACATCCTCGACCCCAAGCTCGACCTCAACCTGATGCGCGCCCGGGTCGGCATGGTGTTCCAGAAGCCGACCCCGTTCCCGATGACGATCTACGAGAACATCGCCTTCGGCATCCGCCTCTACGAGAAGATCTCCAAGTCCGAGATGGACGACCGCGTCGAGAAGGCGCTGCGCGGCGGCGCGCTGTGGAACGAGGTCAAGGACAAGCTCAACGCCTCCGGTCTGTCGCTCTCCGGCGGCCAGCAGCAGCGCCTCTGCATCGCCCGCACCGTCGCGGTGCGGCCCGAGGTGATCCTGTTCGACGAGCCCTGCTCGGCGCTCGACCCGATCTCGACCGCCAAGGTCGAGGAGCTGATCCAGGAATTGTCCGAGAACTACACGATCGCGATCGTCACCCACAACATGCAGCAGGCGGCGCGCGTCTCCGACAAGACCGCCTTCATGTATCTCGGCGAGCTGATCGAGTTCGACGACACCAGCAAGATCTTCACGTCGCCGACCGACCGGCGGACGCAGGACTACATCACCGGCCGGTTCGGCTGAGGAGACGCAACATGGGTACCGAACATACCGCAAAGGCCTTCGACACCGACCTCCAGGAGCTCACGCGCCTGGTCGCCGAGATGGGCGGCATCGCCGAGCGCATGATCGTCGATTCCGTCGATGCGCTGATCCGCCGCGACGTCGCGCTCGGCCAGCGCGTCGTCGCCATCGACGCCGATCTCGACGCGCTGCAGAAGCGCATCGAGGAGCGCGCCGTGCTCACCATCGCCCGCCGCCAGCCGATGGCGGTGGACCTGCGCGAGATCGTCGGCGCCATGCGCGTTGCGACCGACCTCGAGCGCATCGGCGACCTCGCCAAGAACATGGGCAAGCGCGTCGCCGCGCTGGAGACCGACTTCCATCCGCTCAAGCTGTTCCGCGGCCTGGAGCACATGACCGACCTGGTGCAGCAGCAGGTCAAGAGCGTGCTCGACGCCTATGCCGCGCACGATCTGCCGGCGGCGATGGCGGTGTGGAAGGGCGACGAGGAGGTCGACGCGATCTGCACCTCGCTGTTCCGCGAGCTCCTCACCTACATGATGGAGGATCCGCGCAACATCTCGTTCTGCATCCATCTGATGTTCTGCGCCAAGAACATCGAGCGCATCGGCGACCACGCCACCAACATCGCCGAGACCGTGTTCTACATGATCGAGGGCCAGGCGATCACCGACAAGCGGCCGAAGGGCGACATGACCACGTTCGCCACGACGATCCCGAATACCTGAAGACCTCAAGGAGCGACGACAACATGGGCGCACGCATTATGGTGGTTGAGGACGAGGAAGCTCTCACCGAGCTTCTGCGTTACAACCTCGAAGGCGACGGCTATGACGTCGAGACGGTGATGCGCGGCGACGACGCCGACACCCGCCTCAAGGAACACATTCCCGATCTGATCGTGCTCGACTGGATGCTGCCGGGCCTCTCCGGCATCGAGCTGTGCCGGCGCCTGCGCACCCGGCCCGAGACCAAGCAGCTGCCGATCATCATGCTCACCGCGCGCGGCGAGGAGAGCGAGCGGGTGCGCGGCCTTGCGACCGGCGCCGACGACTACATCGTCAAGCCGTTCTCGGTGCCGGAGCTGCTGGCGCGCGTGAAGGGCCTGCTCAGGCGCGCCAGCCCCGAGCGGCTCGCGACCGTGCTGGCCTATGGCGACATCGAGCTCGATCGCGACAAGCGCCGCGTCGCGCGCTCCGGCCGCCCGATCGATCTCGGCCCGACCGAATATCGCCTGCTGGAGTTCTTCCTGGAGCATCCCGGCCGCGTGTTCTCGCGCGAGCAGCTGCTCGACAGCGTCTGGGGCCGCGACATCTACATCGACGAGCGCACCGTTGACGTCCATATCGGCCGCCTGCGCAAGCTGCTCAATCTCGGCCGCGAGCAGGACCCGATCCGCACCGTCCGCGGCGCCGGCTACGCACTGGACGATCGCTTCGCGAAGGCGGAGCAGACGTAAGGGCGGGTGAGGTGGTCTAGCGAGTTGCCGCCACAGTATCGGTGTCGTCCCGGACAAGCGTCAGCGCAGATCCGGGATCCATAACCACAGCAAGTGATTGTTACACGAAATAGGTAACTCCGAGTCCCCCTAACCACATCCTGCGGTGGCTATGGGTCCCGGATCTGCGCGCGCTTGTGGCGCGCTTGTCCGGGACGACATCGGATGTCTTGAGGCGCCGTCGTGTGACGACTGCCGCGTTTGCGATCAGCTAAATCTCGCTCAGCGCGTGGGCTTCGGTGCCGCGCGGCGCCGATCCGCCGCCGGCTGATACGCCACGCGCGAGTGCTGGGCGCAATAGGGCAGGCCGGACAGGGCCTTGCCGCCGCAGAAGAAGAAATCCGGGCTCGAGGGATCGCCCACCGGCCAGTGGCAGGTCGCCTCGTTCAATTCGAGCAGCGACAGCCGCTGGCTCATCGGCACCACGTTGTCGTAGGTGACGGGTTCGGCCTCGACCTCGACCTCGAAGGCCTGCGCCAGCGCGGTGTTGCCGCGCGCGATGGGGCGCGTCACCCGCATCATGTGCTGGGCGGGACGCGCCTTGCGCGGCCGGGGCGCGGCCGACGAAGGGCTCTTGGCGCGGCCGGACAGGCCGAGCCTGTGCACTTTGCCGATCACGGCATTGCGGGTCACATTGCCGAGCTCTGCTGCGATCTGGCTGGCCGACAATCCGGCCTCCCAGAGCTTTTTCAGCTGCTCGACGCGATCGTCGGACCAGGTCAAAACCGTCATTGCACCCTTTCCCTCGCCGCGCGGCTGCCATCCTGGCGGTCCGTGCGGCGAATGCCTAAGCCTCGAAAAACCCGTGCCGCTCGAATCCCTTAGGGCTCGCCGGGCGCGCAACTGACGCCCGAACGTTTACGCCGGTACATGAGGACTCTTGGGATCAGAACTGCCGCACGAGATGTCGTATCTGACAATCCAAACGCTACAATATGGCGTGACTCACGCGCAAGAGTCCGCCGACTCGCTTCCACATGTTCCGTGGTGAAAAACCCGCAAAATCGCGACCGCAAGACTACGGAATCACCGTTTCACCACCGTTTTCTGGGGCTTTCGGGCGGCATTGACACCCGTTTCACCAGGCCTAAGATAGTCGTGCGTGCCGCCCTTAAAAGGCGGCACGTTTCGTTTTCCGGGCCGGTGGATGGTGCGTTGCGCAATGCACGCCTCACACCGTCCGCAACATCAAGTGGCCGTCATGACTAACAGCGCAGCCCCGCATTTGCTCCCCGTTTTCGCCAGGGCCAACCTCGGTTTTGAACGCGGCGAAGGCTGCTGGCTGATCGCAACCAATGGCGATCGCTATCTCGATTTCACCTCGGGCGTCGCCGTCAATGCGCTCGGCCATTGCCACCCGCATCTGATCAAGGCGTTGCAGGAGCAGGCGACGAAGCTGTGGCACATGTCGAACCTGTTCCAGAGCCCGGACGGCGAGAAGCTCGCCGCGCGCCTGTGCCACGAGAGTTTTGCCGACCTGGTGTTCTTCTGCAATTCCGGCGCCGAGGCGCTGGAGGGCGTGATCAAGCTGGTGCGCCATCATCACTTCTCCAAGGGGCATCCGGAGCGTTACCGCATCATCACCTTCGAGGGCGCCTTCCACGGCCGCACGCTGGCGACGCTCGCTGCGACCGGATCGGCAAAATATCTCGAAGGGTTCGGTCCGCCGATGGACGGCTTCGACCAGGTGCCGCATGGCGACCTCGAAGCCGTCAAGAAGGCGATCGGGCCCGACACCGCCGGTATCCTGATCGAGCCGATCCAGGGCGAGGGCGGCGTGCGTTCGGCACCGCCGGCGTTCCTCAAGGCGCTCCGCCAGCTTTGCGACGAGAAGGGCCTGCTGCTCGCCTTCGACGAGGTGCAGACCGGCATGGGCCGTGCCGGCGATCTGTTCGCGTATCGGCGCACCGGCGTCACGCCTGACGTGATGTCGCTGGCGAAGGCGCTCGGCGGCGGCTTCCCGATCGGCGCCGTGCTGGCGACCGCGGACGCGGCGGCCGGCATGGGGCCCGGCTCGCACGGCTCGACCTTCGGCGGCAATCCGCTGGCGATCTCGGCGGCCAACGCCGTGCTCGACGTCATGCTTAAGCCCGGCTTCTTCGACCACGTGCAGAAGATGTCGCTGCTGCTCAAGCAGAAGCTCGCCTCGGTGATCGACCGTCACCCCGACATCGTCAGCGAGGTGCGCGGCGAGGGCCTCCTGATCGGCATCAAGGCCGTCGTGCCCTCGGGCGACCTGGTCGCCGCCTTGCGCGACGAAAAGCTCCTGACCGTCGGGGCCGGCGACAATGTCGTGCGCTTCCTGCCGCCCTTGATCGTCACCGAAGCCGAGATCGAGGACAGCGTCGGGCGGCTGGAGCGGGCCTGCACCGCATTGTCGGCCGGCCAGAGCAAGCGGGCGGCAAGCTGATGAGCAAGTCCCCGACCAAGACGCCGAAGCACTTCCTCGACATCAACGAGCTGCCCTTGTCGGAGCTCAAGCGCATGCTCGCCGCGTCGAGCGCGATGAAGGCGAAGCAGAAGGCGCATCAGCCGGTGCGGCCGCTCGAAGGCAAGACGCTGGCGATGATCTTCGAGCGTCCCTCGACGCGGACCCGGGTGTCGTTCGACGTCGGCATGCGCCAGCTCGGCGGCGAGGCGATCATGCTCACCGGCGCCGAGATGCAGCTCGGCCGCGGCGAGACCATCGCCGACACCGCCCGCGTGCTGTCGCGCTATGTCGACGCCATCATGATCCGCATCCTCAATCACGATGCGCTGCTCGAGCTTGCGGCCAACGCCACCGTGCCCGTCATCAACGGCCTGACGCGGCGCTCGCATCCCTGCCAGGTGATGGCCGACCTCATGACCTACGAGGAGCATCGCGGCCCGATCGAGGGCAAGATAGTGGCCTGGACCGGTGACGACAACAACGTGCTGGCGTCCTGGGCCCACGCCGCCGAGCGCTTCAAATTCCAGCTCAACGTCGCCACCCCTCCGGAGCTCGCGCCGAAAAAGGCGATGCGCGACTGGATCAAGGCGACCGGCGCGCCGATCGTGCTCGGCACCGATCCGGAAGCCGCGGTGCGCGGCGCCGATTGCGTCGTCACCGACACCTGGGTGTCGATGGGCGACAAGGAAGGCGAGCATCGCCACAACGTGCTCAAGCCCTACCAGGTCAACGGCAAGCTGATGTCGCTCGCCAAGCCCGATGCCCTGTTCATGCATTGCCTGCCCGCCCACCGCGGCGAGGAGGTCACTGATGAAGTGATCGACGGCCCGCAATCGGTCGTGTTCGACGAGGCCGAAAACCGCCTGCACGCGCAGAAGGGCATCTTGGCCTGGTGCTTCGACGCGGTGAAGTAGCCGCGCTGGCGGCCCTGCTGCCGCCTCATACACAATTGTCGTCCCGGACAAGCGCGCCACAAGCGCGCGCCGATCCGGGACCCATACCGCGGAATCTCTCTTGTGGCAGGCTGAGCGACGCCAACAGTCTTCGCCAAATCGCAGCCTGTGGTTATGGATCCCGGGCTCGCGCTTCGCGCGCCCCGGGACGACATCGAATTTGAGCGGCTTGCCACCGCTTAATCCGCACCTGGAACACACCACCTCCGCGCCCCTTCCATTTCCCACCTCCGACCCCAGATAGAGCGCCATGGTTTCCCAATCTCCTGACATGAAGACCGGGTCCGAAGGCCCGGTTCGCGCACCATCCGCAATTCCGATCGATGACGCCGTGCTGCCCTACGAGGTCGATGCGCTCGACGTGCGCGGGCGTCTGGTGCGGCTTGGCCCGGCGCTCGACGACATCCTGACCAAGCACGATTATCCCGCGCCCGTCGGCAAGCTGCTCGGCGAGGCCATCGTGCTGACGACGCTGCTCGGCTCGGCGCTGAAATTCGAGGGGCGCTTCATTCTCCAGGCCCAGACCGACGGTCCAGTGTCGTTCCTGGTGGTGGACTACCAGGCGCCGGATCGCCTGCGCGCCTATGCCCGCTTCGATGCCGCGCGTCTCGGCGAGGCCCAAGAATCCGGCATGCGTTCCGGCGCGCTGCTCGGCCGCGGTCATCTCGCCATGACCATCGACCAGGGCCCCGACATGAGCCGCTACCAGGGCCTGGTCGCGCTCGATGGCGGCAGCCTGGAAGACGCCGCCCACGAATATTTCCTGCGCTCCGAGCAGATCCCGACCAAGGTGCGTCTCGCGGTCGGCGAGGAATGGCGCTCCAGCGACGGCGGCAAGCATCGCTGGCGCGCCGGCGGCATGCTCATGCAGTTTCTGCCGAAGGCGCCGGAGCGCGCGCGGCAGGCGGACTTGCATCCGGGCGATGCGCCTGACGGCGTCGAGGTGCATGCCGTCACCGAGGACGATGCCTGGGTCGAGGCGCGTTCGCTGATCGAGACGGTCGAGGATGTCGAGCTGATCGATCCCGAGCTCTCCGGCGAGCGGCTGCTGTTCCGCCTGTTCCATGAGCGCGGCGTGCGGGTGTTCAATCCGCTGGTTCTTAAGGCGCAGTGCTCCTGCTCGCGCGATGCGGTCGCCGCGATGCTCAAGAGCTTCTCGCCCGACGACCGCGCCGCGATGGTCAAGGACGACAAGGTGGTCGTGACCTGCGAGTTCTGCTCGTCGGTCTACCAGTTCACCCCGCACGAGGCCGGCGTGGAAGACGCGTGAGCGAGCTCTCGTAGGGTGGGCAAAGGCGCACTTGCGCCGTGCCCACGATCTGCGTGTGGCTGGTGAGAATTCGTGGGCACGTCGCGCAAGAGCGCGCCTTTGCCCACCCTCCGGCGCTACGGCACCTGGTGTGTCCCCCGCTGTCAATCCACCTGCGCGAAAATATTCCACTTTACCGAAATTCGGAAATGGCGTATGTGTCGCCCATCCCGGCTCATCCAGGAGGGGCGATCTCGAGGTCGGCTTGATCGCGAGCCGGGCTTGCGGTGGACGCGGCAGCGTCGGCACGAGAGGTGCGGGCAGGGCGGGTAGTCCCTGTGAGTCCGTAACCGCGTGCGGACGAACGGCGCTGCTAGGCTTCGTCTCGCTCGTAAGTTTCCGGCTCCGTCGACAGGGCTGGAAAGACTGCGGCGAAAGGACGGGCCGTGCGTACGGCAAAACCGTGTGGTCCTGGCCGTCGTTGCTACGGTCAAGCCGGATCGAAGATGCGCGCGAGCCCAACCGGGCGGACGGCATCGCCAATTCGACCGGCGAGGGAGGCCAGAAGGAAAGTTCGGCTCCCGGGAGAGCGCGGCATAAGCCGTCCGACCACCGCGCAGGGAAGGCCGAGTGATCGGCACCACCTATATGCTGCTGTGCGGTTCTTCTGCGTGTGCATTTTGCGCAGCGGACCGCGGGTGCCTGTCGGCACCCGGCCTTCCCTGCGCCCTCCTGGATTTGAGGGCGGAGACGCAAGCAAAGCTCGGGCGAAATCGGCCGCGAGAACAAGAAGGCGTGTCTGCAAGCGATGGTGCGGGAAGAGCGATGCGGCTACGTCATCCTCCGTCATTGCGAGCGCAGCGGAGCAATCCAGAAATCCATCCGCGGAGGGATTCTGGATTGCTTCGTCGCAAGAGCTCCTCGCAATGACGTGGAGAGAGCGTCTAATATTCCGCTCTTGTGCCCCGGACGCAGCGCAGCGTCCCCGGCGAAGCGAAGCATCGTCCGGCACGGTGCGCTGCAGAGCCGGGACACGGCAGCGAGGCCCCTAATTCAACACGCGCTTGCTGTCCGGGCTGTCCAGCGAGAACGCCGGCACGTCGATCTCGAAGCGCTCGCCGCTTTCGCTGACCATCTGGTAGCGGCCGGTCATGAAGCCGGAGGCGGTCGAGAGCGGGACGCCGGAGGTGTATTCGAAGCGCTCGCCGGGGGCCAGGATCGGCTGCTCGCCGACCACGCCCTCGCCCTTCACCTCCTGCTGGCGGCCGGAGGCATCGGTGATGATCCAGTGCCGCGTCTTGAGCTGCACGGTCTCCTCACCCGAATTGGTGATGACGATGGTGTAGGACCAGAAGTAGCGGGAGCGATCGGCCGACGACTGCTCCGGAACAAAGTTCGGCTCGACGGTCACTTCGATGTGGCGGGTCACGGCGCGGTACATGGCTGCTACCATAGCGAAATCCGGCTCCGGAACCAAACGCCGCGGACGGCTTTGGCGACATCGTCCCGCCAGAATTCGAAGGGAATGACACCCCAGGGAAGGCACCGGCAAACCCCCATGGCACCCGGCCGCTTTGCGGGGTAACGACCGGACCGGTACACTCCTTGACACGCCGCGATTTGCGGAAGGTTTTTGCGCCCCGATGACCATTGCCGACCAAGTGACGGGATCGACGATCACGGGAACTGCCGCATCCGAGGGGGCGAAGCCGCGCGCGAGGGCGCCGGCCATCACGCTGCCCGCCATCGGCGAGCGCGAGCTCCGGCTCGACCTGTTCCGCGGGCTCGCGCTGTGGCTGATCTTCATCGATCATCTGCCGCCCAGTGTGCTGACCTGGTTCACGATCCGCAATTACGGCTTCAGCGACGCCACCGAGATCTTCATCTTCATCTCCGGCTATACCGCCGCCTTCGTCTACGGCCGGGCGATGCTGGAGAGCGGCGTCGTCATCGCCACCGCGCGCATCCTGCGCCGGGTCTGGCAGATCTACGTCGCCCACGTCTTCCTGTTCACGATCTTCCTCGCCGAGATCTCCTACGTCGCGACCAGCTTCGAGAACCCGCTCTACACCGAAGAGATGGGCATCATGGATTTCCTCAAGCAGCCCGACGTCACGATCGTGCAGGCGCTGCTGCTCCGCTTCCGCCCCGTCAACATGGACGTGCTGCCGCTCTATATCGTGCTGATGCTGGCGCTGCCCTTGATCCTGTGGTCGATGAAATGGCGGCCCGACGTCACGCTCGCCCTCTCGGTCGTGCTCTACGCGGTGACCTGGGAGTATGATCTCTACCTGTCGGCGTATCCGAACGGCTTCTGGGCCTTCAACCCCTTCGCCTGGCAATTGCTGTTCGTGTTCGGTGCATGGTGCGCGCTCGGAGGTGCGCGCCGTATGTCGCGCATTCTGTCGTCACGGGTCACGATGTGGCTGGCGATCGCCTATCTCATCGCGTCGTTCTACGTGACGCTGACCTGGTACGTGCCGCAGCTCTCCCAGTTCATGCCGAAGCTGGTCGAGCAATGGATGTATCCGATCAACAAGACCGATCTGGACGTGCTGCGCTTCACGCATTTCCTAGCGCTGGCGGCGCTCACCGTGCGCTTCCTGCCCCGGGACTGGCCGGGCTTGAAATCGCGCTGGCTGCGACCATTGATTCTATGCGGGCAGCATTCCCTCGAGATCTTCTGCCTCGGCGTCTTCCTGGCCTTTGCCGGCCATTTCATCCTCGCCGAAGTCTCCGGCGGCGCGGCCATGCATGCGCTAATTAGTCTCTCCGGGGTGCTGATCATGTGGGGCGTAGCCTGGGTGATTTCGTGGTACAAGCGCGTGGCTGACAAAAGCGGTACGAAGACCAAGAACGCCGTCGGCAACGCCGATCTGGCGGGAGGGGGCTGATGAAGGCGAAGGTTCTCCTGAGCCTGATCCTGCTATGCGGTAGCCTCGCCGCGTCCCTGGCGCGTGCGGGCGATGCTGCGCCTGCCGCCACCAATAATGCGCCCGCAGCCTGTGAGCTGCCGTCCTATCTGCTCACCAGCGAAAGCCGACTGACAAAGGTCGCCGATGCGCTCAAGGCCGGCAAGCCGCTCGACATCCTGGTCATCGGCAGCCGCTCGACCACGATTCCATCCTCGGAGAGCAGCTCCTATCCGGCGCGAATGGAGGCGATCCTCAAGGAGAAGCTGCCGGCGTCCGAGGTGGTGCACGTCTCCGTAGAAATACAGAGCAAGAAGACGGCAGAGGAGACCGCGTCCACCTTCGTTAAGCTGATGGAAGCAAAAGCGCCTACTTTGGTGATCTGGCAGACCGGGACCGTGGATGCTATCCGATCCATCGATCCCGACGAATTTCGTAGCGCGGTGACCGAGGGGGTTGTTGCGCTGCAAAATGCAGGGGCTGACGTCGTCTTGATGAACTTGCAATACAGCCCGCGTACGGAGACCATGATCTCGGCGCCGCCTTACCTCGACAACATGCGGGTGGTGGCGCAGGAGCACGACATTCCGCTGTTCGATCGCTTCGCGATCATGCGGCAGTGGAATGACCAGGGTCAGTTCGACCTGTTCAGCCCGTCCCGCGGGCCCGAGCTGGCGAAACAGGTCCATGATTGCCTTGGCCGGGCGTTGGCACAGTTCGTGATCGACGCAGCCCGTGGGGAGCCGGCCCAGCAGCAAAATTGAGGTCTAGCGTTAATGAGTTCTCTCCGCCCTTTTTGCCTGACGGCATGGCTGGCCGCGCCTGCAGCCGCAGTGCTGCTGTCGCTGCTGCCGGCCGCGCAATCGCATGCCCAGACGCCGGCCGTCCAGGCGACACCCGCCCCCGCGCAGTCGGCTGAACCCGCGCCCGCCTCGCCCTCCCAGACCGCCGTCGCTGCGACCTCGCCCGAGCAGCGCGGCATCACGGCGCGTGCCATCGACAAGGTGAAGCAGGCCGCCAAGTCCGCCAGCGACATCTTCAACCGCGTGCCCTGCCAGCCGCCGAAGGGCGGTTCGAAGGCGATGGGCTCGCTGCCGCACGTCGCGGGCAAGCTCGTCGCCGGGCTGCCCGTCGTCATCGTCGCGTTCGGCTCGTCCTCGACTCAAGGGTTCGGCGCGAGCTCGCCGGAGTTCAATTACCCCAATCGTCTCGCCGCGCAGCTGCGCCGGCACTATCCGACCGCCGACATCAGCGTCATCAATGCCGGTGTCGGCGGCGAGGACGCGCCCGAGATGATGAAGCGCCTTCAGACGCAGGTGATCGACATGCATCCAGATCTCGTGATCTGGCAGGTCGGCACCAACGCCGTGCTGCGCAATCTCGATCCCGGCGAAACCGCCAAGATGGTGGAGGACGGCATCAGCCGCATCCAGGCCGCGGGCGGCGCCGACATCGTGCTGGTCGATCCGCAATATTCGCCGGCGGTCAACCAGCGCGCCGAGAGCGCCGGCAAGATGGTGAAGCTGCTCAGCAAGGTCGCCGAGCTCCGTCACGTCGGAATCTTCCCGCGCTTCGAGGTGATGCGTGACTGGCACGAGAAGCAGGCCATTCCGGTCGAGGGCTTCGTGATCGCCGACGGCCTGCACATGAACGATTGGGGCTATGCCTGCTTCGCCCAGCTGCTCGGCGACGACATCATCCGCTCGGTCGGCCAGATCAAGCTCGGCGTCAACGTGCCCGCGGACGTGCGGACGTACCGGCCGATGTAGCTTGCTTTAACCCTCCCCTGGAGGGGGAGGGTCGCTACGCATGCAGCGAAGCGGAATGCGTAGCGGGGTGGGGTGACGGTCCATCCACATCCAACAGTGCCCGAGTGGAGAGATCACCCCACCCCGCTCGCGCTTCGCGCGATCGACCCTCCCCCTCCAGGGGAGGGTCAGCAAGATCACGCCTGCTCCAGCGCCGCGGTCAGGTCCTCGATCAGATCGTCGGCATGCTCGAGCCCCGCCGAGAAGCGAATGAAGCCTTCGCCGATGCCGAGCGCGGCGCGGTCTTCCGGCTTCAGGCGCTGATGCGTCGTGGTCGCCGGATGCGTGACGAGGCTCTTGGCATCGCCGAGATTGTTCGAGATCCTCGCAAGCTTCAGCGCGTTGAGCACGCGGAACGCGGCTGCCTTGCCGCCCTTGACCTCGAAGCCGACCAGGGTCGAGCCGCCGCGCATCTGCTTTTTCACCAATGCCGCCTGCGGATGATCGGCGCGGCCGGGATAGACCAGCCGCGAAATCTTCGGGTGGCTCGCCAGCACCTCGGCGATACGCGAAGCGGTCTCGGTCTGCGCGCGCACCCGCACGCCCAGCGTCTCCAGGCCCTTGAGCAGGACCCAGGCGTTGAACGGCGAGATCGACGGTCCGGTCTGGCGCATGAAATTGTGGATGTGCTCGGCGATGAAGGCTTCCGAGGACAGGATGATGCCGCCGAGGCAGCGGCCCTGGCCGTCGATGTGCTTGGTCGCGGAATAGACCACGACGTCGGCCCCGAGCGCGAGCGGGCTCTGCCAGATCGGGGTTGCGAACACGTTGTCGACGACGAGCCGCGCCCCGCCCTTGTGCGCGATCTCGGCGATGGCGGGAATGTCGAGCACGTCGAGCGTCGGGTTGGTCGGGCTCTCCAGGAAGAACGTCTTGGTGTTGGGCCGCAGCGCCCGCTGCCATTGGTCGAGATCGAGCCCATCGACCAGCGTGGTCTCGATGCCGTAGCGTGGCAACAGGTCCTGCACGACGTAGAGGCACGAGCCGAACAGCGCGCGCGAGGCTACGACGTGATCGCCGGCCTTGAGCGGTGCCAGGATCGCGGTCGTCACCGCGGCCATGCCTGTTGCCGCCGAGCGGGCGGCCTCGGCGCCTTCGAGCTCGATCATGCGGCGCTCGAACATCGCGATGGTGGGATTGGAGTAGCGCGAATAGATGAAGCCGGGGTCCTCGCCCTTGAACCGCGCCTCGCATTGCTCGGCGCTGTCGTAGACATAGCCCTGGGTCAGGAATAGCGCCTCCGAGGTCTCGCCATATTGCGAGCGCAGGGTGCCGGAATGAACCAGGCGGGTTTCGGGGCGGTAGTTGGCGGTCGACTTCGACATAGGGTACCTCCGACATGACCGCCTCGTCGAAAGCGGTCACAAAAAAACCGGCCTGGATATCTCCACGGGCCGGGATCACAGAGGTCCCCGGCCTGTTTAGCGACTTATTTAACGTGGCTGCAAGCCGGCCGGCTCAAATCACCACGGGATAAGTGATGCTCATATTCGGCAATGCCCTTTCCGTCAAGGCGTCCATCGGATAGCCGTAAAAGACCTGTATTTCCGGCATGTCCGGATGCATCTGACCCCTGATGAGGACCCCGGTTGACGTTCACGGTCGCGCCCGACGCCAATGGTATCCTGCCCGACCGCATGATCGCGGCGATGGCGGAGGCAGGGCTCATCCGGCCCGCCTACGACTTCGTCGAGAGCCAGATCCAGCCGGCCAGCCTCGATCTGCGTCTCGGCGACATCGCCTATCGCGTCCGCGCCAGCTTCCTGCCCGGCCCCGGCGCCACCGTCGCCGAGCGCATCGACGAATTGAAGCTGCACGAGTTCAGCCTCGCCGACGGCGCGGTGCTGGAGACCAACTGCGTCTACATCGTGCCGCTGCTGGAAAGCCTCGCGCTGCCGCCGGAGATCGTCGCAGCCGCGAACCCCAAGAGCTCCACCGGCCGGCTCGACGTCTTCACCCGCGTGATCGCCGACGGCACCCGCCGCTTCGACATGATCGGCGCCGGCTATCACGGTCCGCTCTATGCCGAGATCAGCCCGAAGACGTTCCCGGTGCTGGTGCGCGAGGGCTCGCGCCTGTCCCAGGTGCGCTTCCGCACCGGTGATGCCATCCTCAACGCCGACGAGCTCGACGGCTTGCACGCCGCCGAGCGTCTGGTCGATGTCGACGATGCCGATCTCTCCGGCGGCGTTGCCGTCTCCGTCGACCTGTCCGGCGAGAAAGCGGGCGGCTTCGTCGGTTATCGCGCCAAGCGCCACACCGGCGTCGTCGACGTCGATCGCCGCTCCGGCTATGCGGTGGAGGATTTCTGGGAGCCGATGTCGGCCCGTCCCGACGGCAGCCTGATCCTCGATCCCGGCGAGTTCTACATCCTCGCCTCCAAGGAAGCCGTGCAGGTGCCGCCCGACTACGCCGCGGAGATGGTGCCGTTCGATCCCCTGGTCGGCGAGTTCCGGGTGCATTACGCCGGATTCTTCGATCCCGGCTTCGGCTATGCCGGCGCCGGCGGACAGGGCGCGCGCGCCGTGCTGGAGGTGCGCTCGCGCGAAGTGCCGTTCATCCTCGAGCACGGCCAGATCGTCGGCCGTCTCGTCTACGAGAAGATGCTGGCCCGTCCTGATGCGATGTACGGCCAGCGTATCGGTTCCAACTACCAGGCCCAGGGCCTCAAACTATCGAAGCATTTTCGGGTGTAGCCCGATCCTGTAGCCCGGATGGAGCGGAAGCGAAATCCGGGGCGGTTGCACTTGTGGCACGATCCCGGACTACGCTGCGCTTCATCCGGGCTACGAGGTGACCACATGACCAATCCATCCGAACTCGATGCAAGGATCGCCGAAGGCGTCGCGGATGCGCTGATCTATTCGGATCGCTCGGGCACGATCATGCGCTGGAACGGTGCCGCGGCGGCCCTGTTCGGCTTCTCCGCTGCGGAAGCGCTCGGCCAGAACCTGGACCTGATCATTCCCGAGCATCTGCGCGCCGCGCACTGGAAGGGCTTCGAGGCCGCGCTCGCGAGCGGCAGCATGAAGCTTGCGGGCAAGCCGACGCTGACCCGCGCGCTGCACAAGAGCGGACGCAAGCTCTACATCGAGATGACGTTCGCCCTGGTGCGGGATTCCGCGGGCAACGTCCTCGGATCCGTGGCGATGGCGCGCGATGTCACCGAGCGGGTCGAGCGTGAGCGCGCGGCCAAGGCGCCGCCGCAAACTTCGTGATGCGGAATTGACGGGCAATCGCGCAGGGCGCTCTGCATGGGCGTGATGTTGCCTGCCGCGGGGTGCAGTGACACACTCGATCGAAACAACGATCGGGAGCGAACATGGCCGCCGCTGTAGACGCCGCGCAGGAAGCCCAATGGAAGCGCTGGCGCGCGGTCGCCGACCTCTATCACGCATATTTCACCGGGCTCATCCTCACCGTCGTGACGCGGCGTGGCACCGCTGACGCCGCCGAGTTCGTTTTCCGCGTGTTTCGCCGCCAGCAGCAGGAGCGCTTTCTGCCGGGGCTTGCGAAGCTCGGGATCGATCATCTGCCGCCGGCGGTGGCGGCCGCGCAATATCACTATCTCTCCAACTGGATCGGCGGCGTGCATGTCGAGTACATGTACGAGAGCGACGCCAAGGCCTGGATCCGCTATCCGCCGCCGCGCTGGATCTGGAAGGGCACCGCGATCTGCGGCGTGCCGGGCGAGGTCTCGCGCGCGATGCTGCGCGGCTGGCACGCCAATAATGGCGCAGCCCTCGGCGATCTCAGGCTCGGCTTCGTCTGCACCAAGCAGAGCGTCGACGGCCAGGACGGGCTGGAGGGCTACTATCACCAATACGATCATCCGCTCGAGCCGGACCAGCGGCTGGTGTTCGCGCGCCACCTCGAAGCGCCGCTGTTCGATGCGAAGACCGCGCCGGCGCTTCCCGTGGCGAGCTGGCCGAAACCGCGTCTGGAAAAAGCCTATCGCAATTACGCGATGGAATATGTGCGCACGGCGGCGCCGGTCATGGTGCAGCTGTTCGGTCCTGAAGACGCCGGCTACCTGCTGCACCTCACCGGCAAGCTGATCGGGATGCAATATTTCGACGACGTCGCAGCCGCGCTGGCGATGAGCCGCGGCGGGGCAAGCGAATTCGCCGCGTTCCTGAACGCGCTGCTTGCCGCGCAGGATGATGCGGCTGAGAGTACGACGTCTGAAGGCAGCTCCGAAATCCGCCAGCAGAGCTGGAAGTTGATGGACGACATTGCCGACTATCATCCCGCTTGCGCCAGAGTGCTGGAGGGATTGTTCGAAGGCCTGGCTGCGGGATGCGGGCGGCATATCGTCGTGAATCTGCGCGCGGCAGCCGGCGGCCGTCCGCCGCTGGTCTGGACGATCGGGTAGGCCACGCTGCCGCCGGGGGGCACCTCGCCCCGCTTGCGGGGAGAGGGAGCAAACGATCCATCGAAATGCGCTGCCGCAGGGCACGCCTGCATCGGGCGCAGGAGGAATCGGCCATGGCCGTGCTAACAAGCCTCCCGGCGCCCTCGCGCGAATGAATTGATTGGCACACCCAAGCATTGCCGCGCCGCAAGGGGCGCCCGTGCCCCGGAGAGGACATGTCCGACATCGCCGAAATCCCGGTCGATGAGCAAGAGCGTCCGCTGCCGCCGCCGCCGGTGCGAAGCGCGCTTGTAGACGGGCCGATCCTGCGCACGCTGCTCGGCCTTGCCTGGCCCAACGCGATCGCGCTGTCGGCCGGCACCTGCACGGTGATCGCGGAAACCTCCTATATCGGCCGGCTCGGTGTCGAGGCGCTGGCGGCGATGGCGCTGGTGTTCCCGACCATCATCCTGACCATGACGATGTCGGGCGGCGCCATGGGCGGCGCGGTGGCGTCCGCCATTGCACGCGCGCTCGGTGCCGGCGATCGCGAGCGCGCCGGCACGCTCGCCGCGCACGCGATGCTGATCGGCATCAGCTTCGGCCTCGTCTTCATGCTGAGCATGCTGATCTTCGGGCCCAAGGTGTTGGAGATGCTCGGCGGCCGCGGCGATGTGCTGACCCATGCGGTTGCCTACACGCAGGTGTTTTTCGGCGGCGCCGTGCTGCCCTGGCTGCTCAACACCATGGCCGGCGTGCTGCGCGGCACCGGCAACATGAAGCTGCCCTCGTTCCTGATCATCAACTCCGCGGCCTGGCAGATCGTGCTCGGCGGCACGCTCGGCCTCGGGCTCGGGCCGGTGCCGCAGTTCGGCATGCACGGCGTCGCGGCCGGTGCGCTGATCGCCTATTCCATGAACATCTGCATCATGGGCTGGTACCTGTTCTCCGGGCGCGCGCGTGTCACACCGAAGCTGCGCGGCCTGCGCATCCAATGGGCGATGTTTTTCGACATCCTCAAGGTCGGCGCCATCGCCTGCTTCTCGCCGCTGCAATCGGTGCTGACGATCTCGATCTTCACCCACATGCTGGCGCAGTTCGGCACCACGATCCTCGCCGGCTACGGCATCGGTGCGCGGCTCGAATTCCTGCTGACCTCGATCGCGTTCTCGTTCGGCATCGCCTGCGTGCCGATGGTCGGGATGGCGATCGGCGCCGGCAACATCGCACGCGCCCGGCGCATCGCCTGGATCGCCAGTGCGGCTGCCTTCGTCGCCGTCGGCGCACCGGCCTGCCTCGTTGCGATGTTCCCCGACCTCTGGATCGACATCTTCACCGACAGCGCGGAAGTGCGCGCGGCGAGCCATCAATATCTCTCGACGGTCGGACCGTTCTACGCCTTTTTCGGCATCGCCACGGTGATGTACTTCTCCTCGCAAGGTGCGGCCAAGGTGATCGGGCCGGTGCTGGCGCAGACGGCGCGGCTGGTCTACATCTCGGCCGTCGGCTGGTGGCTGTCGACCCACGAGGCCACCGCGCAGAGCTTTTTCTGGCTGGCCGCGAGCTCGATGGTCGTGCTCGGCCTGCTCTCATCCTCCAGCGTCGTGCTGACGCGCTGGGGACCGCGCGCGAGCACGCCTGCGATCAGGCCAGCGCTGTCGGGTGCCTCCGACTAGCGATGCTTATGGCGGCGATGGCTGCTGCCGCCGCCGGTATTGGCGAGCCGCATCAATTGCGGGATCATCGCCATCATGTCGCCGCCACCGGCGCCGCCGAGCATGCCCATGATGTCGCCGCCGCCCATGCCGCCGAGCCCGGTCGGCATATAGCCGCTTCCGCCCATCGGCGCGTAGCCGCCGTAATTCGGCGCGCCGAAGCCGCCGCCCATCATGCCACCAAGTCCGCCGCCGCCGTTCTCCATCATGCGGCTCATCATCGGGCCCATGGTCTGCATCATCATGGCGAAGCGGCGCTTGCCCATCTTCGCCTTCATCATCTCCAGCATCGGCGCCATCTGGGTCATCATGTCCTCGCCGCCTCCGCCGAATCCGGCGAACTGCGCCTTCGCCGGCGTGCTTGCGGCGGAAAACAGCAGCAGCACGGCGGCCGCCTGGCAGATCACCTTGTCCGCACCTCTCATGGCATGCTCCTCGCGTGCGCAGCCCCGCCGGGACAGCGGGGCCAACCGGACGCACGCGACCATCATTGCGGCCGGCGAGGGCGGAGCTCTGTGCGAAAACTCACAGAGTGCGGTCAGGCCGCGGCAGCCGGAAACGCCTCGTGCAGGGCAGTGACAGCGTCCTTGGTCTGTTCCTGGACGTAAGCTGCAAGCTCGTTCGGCAGCATGTCGATGGTCCAGACCAGGCGGCATCTCCGCTCGCCGTCGGCGATCACCTGCACCGCGGCGCTGTAGTGCTTCAGCCGTTCGTTGCTGATGGCGTAGACGAGACGCCGGCGCGCGTCGTCGCAATCGACCAGCACCTCGCGTGCCACCGAACCGTTGGCGAAGGTGACGATGCGCGCATCGCCGTCGCGCGTGCAGGCGGTGACGAAGCCGGGCACCAGCCGTTCATGCAGCGCGCCGAAATCGCGAACCGCGTCCCAGACGTCGTTCGCCGCGGCGGGTAGGGGGATGTCGTTGTGGATGGAGGCCATGAAGCTGCCCTTGATGTTGTCAGGAGGTTGCCACACACGCCGTCATTGCGAGCGCAGCGAAGCAATCCAGCGATGTTTCCGCGGAGACAGTCTGGATTGCTTCGTCGCAAGAGCTCCTCGCAATGACGGAGCCGGCGGTTGGAGCGCTTAGCTACAAACCGCCTCGACATTGTTTCCATCAGGATCGATCAGGAAGGCCGCGTAATAGGTCGGGCTGTAATCCTTGCGCGGTCCGGCGCCGCCATTGTCGCGGCCGCCGCTCTTCAGCCCTTCGCTGTGGAACGCCTTGACCGCGTCATGGCTGCCGGCGCGAAACGCGATGTGCGCGCCATCGGCCTTGCGGCCCTTGTTGAGGTGCAGCCACAGCGCCGGCGCGTCCTTCGGCCCGAAGCCGGCATAGCCGTCGCCGCTGGAGCACAGCACGTAGCCGAGCGGCGCCAGCACCGCGGTGTAGAAGCGCGTCGCGGCGTCGAGGTCGGCAACGCGAAGTCCGATGTGATCGTACATGTTCGTCTCCATGTGCAAAGCGCGCCGAAAGTGGCGCGCGCCGGAGACGAAGCTAGTCAATGGAGGGCAAGCTGCTCTTGGAGAATCTTGCGCATCCCCTTCGAGGCCTGGCGAAACCTGGTCGGCGATACGCCCGCCGCGCGGTGGAAGGTGCGGACGAAGTTGGAGAGATCGCCGAAACCGACGTCATAGGCGACGTCAGTGACCGCGATGTCGTCGTCGGCGAGCAGCCGTGCCGCGTGCCGCAGCCGCGAGCGCACCAGATATTGATGCGGGGTGACGCCGAGCACGCTGGAGAACAGCCGCAGGAAGTGGAACGGGCTGAGGCCCGCCTGCCTGGCGGCCTGTTCGAGATCGACCTCTTGATGCGAATTGTCGTCGATCCACAGCGCGGCCTCCACTGCGCGGCGGCGGTCGCGCGCATTGGGCGTGGCCGGCTTGCGCGGCCTGCCCGAGACGATTTCGACGAACCGGCCGGCCAGGATCTGGCCGACCTCGTCGAGGCCGATGTCGCTGTTGCCGTCTGCCGCCGTCTGGGCAAGCTCGCCCAGCACCATCAATTCGGGCAGCGGCGGCGTGGCGCCGATCTGCCAGACCTCGCGCCGCCCATTGAGGCCATCGACCATGTCGTCGCTGAGGAAGAACGACAGGCAGACGTCGCCGCTGACATGCTCATGGGTGCAGGTGTATTCCTCGCCGGGCGCGCCGACCAGCATCGAGCCCGCCACCAGCTCGAAGAACCCGGCGCGGCAATTGCAGCCGAAGCTGCCCGAGCGGACATAGGCAATGGAATGCCCGGTGCGGCATTCGGCAAACGGTGTATCGTCCGGTCCCGCATCGCAGCGAAACTCGCAGACCGTGATCGATTGTGACGTCAGCAATGTGGTCGCGTCCATGCCGCCTTATCTAGGTGGACGGCCTCGGCGGAGCAACGGGCAGCAGCACCTCGAACAGCGTCTTGCTGGCGACGGGGTGGGCGCCCTCCAGCGCCAGCAGCCGCCGCTTGGAGATCACCCCGCCATAGGGCGAGAGCCGGTCGGTGTAATTGCCGGCCTCCAGCACCCGGTGGCAGGGCACGATCAACATGTAGGGATTTTTGGCGATCGCCTGCGCCACCGAATGCGCCGCGCCTGAGGCACCCAGCGCCTTGGCGACCTCGTGATAGGTGCGCGTCTCGCCGCGCGGAATCGAGCAGGCGAACTCATAGACGCGCCGGTTGAAGCCGGGCACGCCGCCGGCATCCAGGCTGACCTCGGAAAAATCGGGATCGCGGCCCTGCAGCAGGGCCGTGATGCCCTCGATCGCAAGCTCGGCATTTTCGCACGGCCGCTGCTCGCGCGCCTCGGGATGGACCTGGAAGATCCGGCGGCGGGTGTCGATCTCCCGCGCTTCCGGCAATTGCACCGCGACGACGCCGGTGCCGCTCCAGATGATGCCGCAGCGGCCTATGGCCGTGTCGAATATCGAATAGCCGCGCCCCACCATGCACACGCCCCACTCAGTGCACGTTTCTCCCCAGACATCCGATCATAACACCGCCACAATCCGGCGCACCAGGAATCTTGCCAAACCGTTAAGAAGCGTTCTGCCGGGCACGCCAAACCGCTTGGCGGCAGGCGCCGTCTCGGCTAATCAGGAGGCGCGCGGCTTCGCGCATCCGCGGGCGTAGTTCAATGGTAGAACGGCAGCTTCCCAAGCTGCATACGAGGGTTCGATTCCCTTCGCCCGCTCCAACGCTTACTTCAGACTTCGCAGAAACTCCACAATCGCCGCGTTCACCTCCGCCGGCCGCTCCTGCTGCGTCCAGTGTCCGCAGCCGGGCAGCATCTTGACCTCGCGCAGCTGCGGCACCCATTGCTTCATGTTGGCGAGCTGCTCGGCCGCGCCGGGGAAGGCGACGACCATGTCATGATCGCCGGCGATGAAGAGCGAAGGCACGGTCACCTTCACGCCCTCGAAGGCACCCATCAGCTCCCAGTTGCGATCGATGTTGCGGTAGTAGTTGAGCGGCCCGCGAAATCCGCTGCGGGCGAATTCGGCGCCGTAATAGTCGAGGTCGGCGGCGCTCAGCCACGACGGAAGCGGCACCTGCACCTTCGGCAGCATCCCGTCCTTGCGAGAGACCATGCCGACGCCGACGGTCCGGCCCTGACGCTCGGCATTGGCGCGGATCGCCGCCGCTCCCTCGCCGGAGCCGCCATAGAGCATGGCGCCGAGCGTTGCGCGCGGATCGCGCTCGAATTCCGCTTCGGCGACGCCCGGCTCCTGGAAGTAAAGCTGATAGAACTGCGTATCCGCCGTCTGCGGCATGACGCTCGTCGGCCGCACTGGGCTTCGTGGCCGATAGGGTACGCTGAGGATGGCGGCGGCGCGAAAGCGATCAGGCCGCAGGCGCGCCGTGTGCCAGGCGATCGTCGCGCCCCAGTCGTGCCCGACGATGACGGCATCCTTCGCCTCGAAGGCGTCGAGCACGCCGACGAGATCGCCGACCATGTGGAGGATCGTATACTGATCGATCGCTTCAGGCCGATCGCTCTTGCCATAGCCGCGCATGTCGGGCGCGACCGCGTGATAGCCGGCCGCTGCCAGCGCCTCGAGCTGGTGCCGCCAGGAGTACCAGCCTTCCGGAAAGCCGTGGCAGAGTAGCACCATTGGCCCCTTGCCCTGCTCGGCGACGTTGAGGCTGATGCCATTGGCTTTAATCGTCCGCTGCGTCGGCTCGCCCATGTCATCGCCTCCCGGTCATCGCGGTCGGCGGATCCTAATCCGCGCTGCAGGCTTCGCAAAGATTCTAATATGTTAGCCTGCCGCTCCCGGCACGCCCGCCTCGCCCGCCTTAAGCTTCTCTCGCCCGGCGGATGCGGTCCCTGCGCCGGGTGATGTCTGGATGAGAGGCGATGGACCAGCAGAAACTCGACCGCGCGATCGGTCGCCGCTTGAAGACGCTGCGGACGCAGGCGGGCATGACGTTGAACGAGCTCGCCGGCCGCTCCGGGGTCAGCCGGGCCATGATCGGGCGAGTCGAACGGGCGCAGAGCAGTGCGACGGCTTCGCTGCTCAACAAGCTCTGTGCAGCGCTCGATGTCACGCTCAGCGACGTCGTCGCGCTCGCCGAGAAGCCGCCGGAGCGGCTGGTGCGGCTCGCCGACCAGCCGCATTGGCGCGACCCCGACAGTGGCTACCGCCGGCGGCACGCCTCGCCGCCGGATGCGGCGAGCGGCATCGAGATCATCGTCGTCGACCTGCCGGCCGGCGCGCGCGTGTCGTACAGCCCCTGGGGTCGCAACGCCTTCACCCAGCAGCTCTTGATGCTGGAGGGCGCGGTCTGCGTGCATATCGACGCCAAGACGGTGCGCCTGCGCGAGGGCGACTGCCTGGATTTCGACGTGATGCGTGCGGTGACCTTCGAGAACGAAACCAGGCAGGACGCGCGCTACGTCATCATCACACGGCGCGGCTCCTCCTACGGGAAGATGTGAGATCATGGAGTGGAGACCCTGACGATGCAGATCCGCACCGGCGACACCTTCGATCCGCGCGTCGTCGCGCTGCTCGATCATCACGTCACGTCGGCGCGGGCGCAGACCGCGCCGGGCAGCGCGCATGCGCTCGACCTCGCGGGCCTTCGCGCCGACGATGTCGCGTTCTGGACCGGGTGGGACGGCGAGCTGCTCGTCGCCACCGGGGCGTTGAAGACGCTTTCGGCCGTCCATGGCGAGGTGAAGTCGATGCACACGCTTCAGACCACGCGGCGGCGCGGCTTCGGCGGCCAGATGCTCCGCCACATCATCGCGGAGGCCCGCGCGCGCGGCTTGAGGCGACTCAGCCTCGAGACCGGTTCATGGGATTATTTCAAGCCGGCGCATGCGCTCTACCAAGCCCACGGCTTCGTCCTCTGCGGCCCGTTCGAGGGTTATCGCGATGATCCCAATAGCTTTTTCCTGACGCTCGATCTGACCCAAGGCTGACTGCCGGCCGGGGCTTCGGCCAGTTTGCGCGCGGCAGCGCATTCCCGTCCGACAAAATGAGTTGCGTACCTCAAAACACCTCTGCTAGCCTTCAGCCATGGCCGAGACCCTGACCGCGAGTGCGCTGACGCTGAAGGACATCGCCCGCGAGGCGGGCGTCAGTCTCGCGACGGTGGACCGCGTCCTGCACAACCGGCCGGGCGTGCGGCCCGAAACGGTGCGACGCGTCAAGGCGGCGATCGAGCGCAATTCGTTCCAGCCCCATGTCGCCGCCGCCGAGCTTGCCCGCGGCCGCGCCCGCCGCTTTGCCTTCGTGATGCCGTCGGGGCCGAACCCGTTCATGCAGCAGATCGAGGCCTATCTCGGCGAGATGTCGGGCTGGCTCTCGGCCCGCCGCCTCAGCGTCGAGATGGTCGCAACCGACGTGTTCGATCCCTCCGTGCTTGCGGCCTCGCTCGAGGCGCTCTCCGGCGATTGCGACGGCGTCGCCGTGGTGGCGCTGGATCACCCCAGCGTTCGTGCCGCGATCAACGACCTCGTCGATGCCGGCACCCAGGTGGTGACGCTGGTGTCGGACGTGCCGTCGTCGCGCCGCCACCATTATGTCGGCATCGACAACATCGCGGCGGGCCGCACCGCCGGCGCGCTGGTCGGACGACTGGTCGGCCAGAAGTCCGGCAAGGTCGCGATCGTCGCGGGCTCGCAGGGCCTGCGCGACCATGCCGAACGCATCTTCGGCTTCAACCAGGTGATGACCTCGGAATTCCCCGGTCTCAGCGTGCTGCCGGTGCTGGAAGGGCGCGACCAGGACGATCGCTCCGAGCAGGTGCTGGCGCGGCTGCTCGCCAAGCATGCCGACATCGTCGGCCTCTATAATGTCGGCGCCGGCACCCAAGGTGTCGCCAAGGCGCTGAACGACAAGGCGTTGAGCGATGCCGGCCGCGACAAGGTGGTGTTCGTCGGTCACGACGTCACCGTGCTGACGCGCCGCCTGCTGCTGCAGGGCGTGATGGATGCCGCGATCTCGCAGAACCCCGGGCATGAAGCGCGCGCCGCCGTGCGCGTGCTGCTCGCGCTCGCCCGCGGCGAGCCGATCTTGCGCGAACAGGAGAAGATCAGGATCGACATCGTGATGCGGGACAATCTGCCCTAGCTATCGAATGGGCCGTAGCGAAAAGCGCGACATCAAGATCGTGCAGCGCAATGAGGAAAGAGGAGGACGATTTGTATCTCGGACTGGACATCGGCACGTCCGGCGTGAAAGCGGTGCTCGTGAGCGAAGCCGGCGCGATCGTCGCGACCGTCGCGCGCGAGCTCGCGCTGTCGCATCCGGCGCCGCTGTGGTCCGAGCAGGACCCCGATGCCTGGGTCGATGCGGCGATCGGCGCGGTCGACGATCTCGCAAGCCGCCATCCGCGCGAAGTAGCGAGAGTTCGCGGCATCGGCCTGTCCGGCCAGATGCATGGCGCGACGCTGCTCGATGAGGACGGCAAGCCGCTGCGCCCGGCGATCCTCTGGAATGACGGCCGCTCGCAGGCCGAATGCGCGGTGCTGGAGCGGCGCTGTCCATCGCTGCACGCGATCGCCGGCAACCTGGCCATGCCCGGCTTCACGGCGCCGAAGCTGCTGTGGATCGCGCGGCACGAGCCGAAAATTTTCGAGCGCGTCGCAAAGGTGCTGCTGCCCAAGGCCTATGTGCGTTATCGCCTCACCGGCGAGATGGTCGAGGACATGTCCGATGCCGCCGGCACGCTGTGGCTTGATGTCGGCGAGCGGCGTTGGTCGGCCCTGCTGCTGCACGCCACCGGGCTCGACCTCCATCACATGCCGCGCCTCGTCGAGGGCAGCGCGGCGAGCGCGCTGCTCGCGCCGGATTATGCGCAGCGCTGGGACATGAGGAAGGACGTCGTGGTCGCGGGCGGCGCCGGCGACAATGCCGCGAGCGCGATCGGGCTCGGCGCAATCGCGCCCGGCGATGCCTTCCTGTCGCTGGGAACATCAGGCGTTCTGTTCCGCGTCACCGATCGCTTCGCACCGGCACCGGCCGCGGCCGTGCACGCCTTCTGCCACGCACTGCCCGGCCTCTGGCATCAGATGGGCGTGATGCTGTCGGCTGCGGCTTCGCTGGCCTGGCTCTCCGGCGTGATGGAGGTGCCGGCTGCAACGCTGCTGGCGCCGCTCGGCGAGCGCGTCGATGCGCCGAGCCCGATCAGATTTCTGCCCTATCTCGACGGCGAACGCACGCCGCACAACGATGCCGCCGCGAGCGGCGCCTTTGTCGGCCTGCGCGGTGCCACCGGCCGCAGCCAGATCGTCCAGGCCGTGCTCGAAGGCGTCGCCTTTGCCGCGCGCGACAATCTGGCGGCGCTGAGCGCGGCGAGCGGGCCCATTGCCGAGGTCGATCTCGTCGGCGGCGGCTCGCGCTCGCCGCTATGGGCACAGATCTGTGCCGACGTGCTCGGCATTCCCGTTCACCGCGTCGAGGAGGGCGAGGTGGGAGCGGCCCTCGGCGCCGCGCGGCTCGGCCGGCTCGCGGCCACCGGCGAGAGCCCCGAGACGGTCTGCACCCGGCCGCGGCGGCTCGCGAGCTTCACGCCCCGCGCTTCCCTCGCTGCCGCCTATGACGAAGCCTATCGGCGATGGCGCGAGCTTTATCCCGCATTGAAGGAGCCTCTGAAGTGAACGCGTCAGCCAAATTCTTCGATGCGAGCGCACCTGTCGCCTTTGCCGGCCAGGACGCGGGACCGGCGCCCGCGTTCCGCTGGTACGACAAGGACCGCATGGTCCACGGCCGCAGGCTCGAGGATCACTTGCGCTTTGCGGTCTGCTATTGGCATTCGTTCTGCTGGCCCGGCGGCGATCCCTTCGGCGGCGAGACGTTCCTGCGGCCCTGGCATCACGGCAGCGATGCGATGGCGCAGGCGCGGGCCAAGGCCGATGTCGCCTTCGAGCTGTTCCGCCTCCTCGACGTGCCCTACTTCACCTTCCACGACGTCGACGCGGCGCCGGAGGGCGCTTCGCTCGCCGAGTCCGTCGCCAATCTCAACGCGATCGCCGACCTGTTCGAAGCGAAGATGGCATCAGCTAAGGTCCGTCTGCTCTGGGGCACTGCGAACCTGTTCACGCATCGCCGCTACATGGCGGGTGCGGCGACCAATCCCGACCCCGAGATATTCACCTACGCGGCCGGCCAGGTCCGCGCCGCGCTGGAGGTGACGCACCGGCTCGGCGGCCAGAACTATGTGCTGTGGGGCGGGCGCGAGGGCTATGAGACGCTGCTCAACACCGATCTCAAGCGCGAGCTTGATCAGCTCGGCCGCTTCGTCTCGCTCGTCGTCGAGCACAAGCACAAGATCGGCTTCAAGGGTCCGGTCCTGATCGAGCCGAAGCCGAAGGAGCCGACCAAGCACCAGTATGATTTCGACGTCGCCACCTGCTACGGCTTCCTCGAACGTTACGATCTGCTGAAAGACGTCAAGCTCAACATCGAGCAGAACCACGCCATCCTCGCCGGCCATTCCTTCCACCACGAGGTCGCGCTGGCCGAGGCGCTCGGCGTGTTCGGCTCGCTCGACATCAACCGTGGCGACGATCTGCTCGGCTGGGATACCGACCAGTTCGCGATGAACGTGCCGGAGCTGGCGCTGGTGTTTCACGAGATCCTGAACCGCGGCGGCTTCACCACGGGCGGGCTCAATTTCGATGCCAAGATCCGCCGCCAGTCGATTGATCCCGACGATCTGATCCATGCCCATGTCGGCTCGATGGATGCTTGTGCGCGGGCCTTCCTCGCCGCCGCCGATATGGTCGACGCCGGCACGCTGAGTGCGCCGCTTGCAAAGCGCTACGAGGGGTGGGCGGGCCCAGAGGGCCGCGCCATTCTCGGCGGTCAGCGTTCGCTGGCCGATCTCGCCGACCGTGCCATGTCTCCCGACTTCGATCCGCAGCCGCGCTCGGGCCGTCAGGAATATCTGGAATCCCTGGTCAACCGCTATGTCTGAGGAAACGCCGCTGATGACGAAGACTGACACCACACCGGTGCTCGAGCTCACCGGCATCGGCAAGGAATTCGGCGCCATCCGCGCGCTGCACGAGGTCGACCTGCAGGTCATGCCGGGGGAGGTGGTCGGCCTGATGGGCGACAACGGCGCGGGCAAGTCGACGCTGGTCAAGATCATCGCCGGCAATTTCCGTCCCAGCCATGGCGAGATCCGTTTCGCCGGCAGCGCGGTCCATTTCAGCCGGCCCGTCGATGCCCGCGCGGTCGGCATCGAGGTCGTGTATCAGGACCTCGCGCTGGCCGACAATCTGACGGCGGCGGCCAACGTGTTCCTCGGCCGCGAGCTGAAGCGCAAGTTCGGACCGGTCGCGTTGCTCGACCACAAGGCAATGGCGGCGCGGGCGCTGGAGCTGTTCGGCGAGCTGCGCTCGGAAACGCGCCCCGACGATCTCGTCAAGCAGATGTCCGGCGGCCAGCGCCAGGCGGTTGCGATCGCGCGCACGCGGCTCTCCAACGCGCGGCTGGTGATGATGGACGAGCCGACCGCCGCGATCTCGGTGCGTCAGGTCGAGCAGGTGCTCGGCCTGATTCACCGGCTGAAGGAGCAGGGGGTTGCCGTGATGCTGATCTCGCACCGCATGCCCGACGTGTTCGCGGTATGCGACCGCGTCATCGTCATGCGCCGTGGCGAGAAACGCGCCGACAAGCCGATCCACCAGACCTCGCCGGAGGAAGTCACCGCCCTCATCACCGGCGCGAAGGAGGCGGCATAATGGCCATGCCCATGGAATCTCCGATCAGCTTCACCAATGTGGGCCGGATCAAATGGTGGCAGCGCGGCATCTTCGCCTCGCAGACCGGCTACGTGCTGCTCGCGCTGGCGGTGCTGCTGGTGATCATGCATTTCGCCAGCCCGTATTTCTTCACCGAAGGCAACATGCAGAACGTGGCGAAGAACTTCTCCTTCATCGCCATCGCCACGCTCGGCGTCACCTTCGTGATCATCACCGGCGGTATCGACCTCTCGGTCGGCTCGATGATGTGCTTCTCCGCCATGATCACCTCGATGGTCATGACCGAGCTGTCGTCGCCCGGCTCGCCCGCCGGCGCCTTGTTCGTGCACATGGCGGCTGACGGCAAGACCGTGCTGGCCAACGTGCCCGGGCTGATCCTGCTGGTCTCGGTCCTGGCCGGGCTCGGCGTGGCGCTGATCGCCGGGCTCGTCAACGGCTTCTGCATCGCCGTGCTCGGCCTATCGCCCTTCGTCACCACGCTCGGCATGCTCTCGATCGTGCGCGGGCTCGGCTATGTCGTCTCCAACGGCCGCGGCAGCTTTCCGGGCGGGCCCGACGCCGATTATTTCTACGCCGCGACCTCGGGTGACGTGCTCGGCGTGCCCGTGCCGTTCATCTATCTGGTTGTCCTCGCGCTCACGATGGCCGTGGTGCTGCACCACACCGCGTTCGGCCGCCACGTCTTCGCGCTCGGCGGCAACGAGAAGGCGGCCGAGCTGACCGGCATTCCGGTGGTGCGGGTGAAGATCGAGGTCTACGTGATCTGCGCGCTCGCCGCCGGCCTGCAAGGCATCATCATCTCGGGCTGGCTCGGATCGGCGCCGGCCAACATGGCGACCTCCTACGAGCTCAACGTGATCGCGGCCGCCGTCATCGGCGGCGCCAACCTTGCCGGCGGCATCGGTGGTCCGCTCGGCGCCATCGTCGGCTGCGTGCTGCTGGAGGTGATCCGCAACGGCCTCGTGCTGGCGCAGGTCTCCTCCTACTGGCAGCAGACGCTGGTCGGGGTGATCATCATCCTGGCCGTGCTGGTCGACCGCATCCGCTCGCGGATGACTTGAATTGACGTGGTTCTCGGGAAGGCAACGAAAACGCCGCCCGTCCGCTTCCCGGACGATCTTGAAAAGGACGGGCACCAAACAAGAGTGGAGGAGACAATGAGGAAACTTCTTCTGGCCGGCATCGCGGTTGCGATGATGGCGACGCCGGCATTCGCCGCGAACTACCGCTTCGTCATCGTGCCGAAGGCGATGAACAATCCGTTCTTCGACTTCGCGCGCGACGGCTGCCTGAAGCGTGCCAAGGAGCTCGGCAACATCGAGTGCATCTACAAGGGACCGGTCGAGCACGAGCCGGCGACGCAGGCGCAGATCATCCAGGACTTCGTCACCCAGAAGGTCGACGGTCTCGCCATCTCGGTCGCCGACGTCGCGGCCATGACCAAGTCGATCGAGGCGGCGACCGCCGCCGGCATCCCCGTCATCACCTTCGATGCCGACGCACCCGGCTCCAAGCGTCTCGCCTATATCGGCACCAACAACAAGGAGTTCGGCGTCGCGCTCGGCAAGCAACTCTTGAAGATGCGGCCCGACGGCGGCAAATACGCCATGGTCTCCGGCGGACCAGGTGCCAAGAACCTCGCCGAGCGCGTCGATGGCGTGCGCGAGGCGCTGAAGGGCTCGAAATGGGCCGAGGTCGCGGGCTCCCCGACGTTCTGCAACGACGATCCCGCGCTGGCGGTGCAGCAGATGACTGATATGCGCACCGCGACGCCCGATCTCGCCGCGATCGTGCCCATCGGCGGCTGGCCGATGTTCGCTCCCGAAGGCTTCAAGGCCTTCGCGTCCAGGAACAAGAAGGACATCGATTCCGGCAAGTTCACCCTGGTCGTCGCCGATACGCTGAAGATGCAGCTCGAGCTGCTGCGCGACGGCTATGCCAATGCGCTGGTCGGCCAGCGTCCGTTCGAGATGGGCGAGAAAGCGATGGATACGCTGCTCGCCATCAAGAAGGGCGAGAAGGTGCCGGAGATCGTCTACACCGGCCTCGATCTCGTCACCAAGGACAACGTCGCGCAGATGTTGAAGTAGGAGCGCCCGCCAGCCCCGCGTTCCTGCATGCCTCTCCCGCTTGCGGTTTCCGCAAGCGGGAGAGATGATTTGGACTGTTGGAATGAAGACAAGGCCATGGGAATGAAACGATCGCGGCTCGGCTCGCTCGACGTCACCTCAATCGGCCTCGGCTCCGCGCCGCTCGGCGGTCTGTTCAGTCCTGTGAGCGATGCCGATGCGGAGGCGACGATCGCGCGCGCCTGGTCGCTCGGGGTGCGATTCTTCGATACCGCGCCGCTCTACGGCTTTGGCCTCGCCGAGCGGCGGCTCGGGGCCTTCCTGCGGCAACAGCCGCGCGAGTCCTACGCCATCTCGACCAAGGTCGGCCGCCTGCTGCGCGTGCCCGAAGGCGCGGCCACTGAGGACGAGCACTACAAGGGCACGTCGCGCGAGCGGCCGGTGTTCGACTTCAGCTATGACGGCGTGATGCGCTCGGTCGAGGAAAGCCTTCGCCGGCTCGGGCTCGACCGCGTCGACGTTATGCTGGTGCACGATCCCGACGATCATTTTGACGAGGCCGTCACAGGTGCCTTCCGCGCGCTGCAGCGGCTGCGCGAGGACGGCACGGTCAAGGCGATCGGCGCCGGCATGAACCAGTCGGAGATGTTGGTTCGATTCGCGGAAGCCGCGCCGGTCGATTGCTTCCTGCTCGCCGGGCGCTACACGCTGCTCGACCAGGGCGCGCTGGATGCGCTGTTTCCGGTCTGCACGGCCCAGAACATCGGCATCCTGCTCGGCGGCATCTACAACAGCGGCATTCTGGCCGATCCGCACACGGGCGCGAAGTTCAACTATCAGGATGCCGATGCCTCACTGGTGGCGCGGGCGCTGGAGCTCGAGGCGCTCTGCCGCAAGCACGGCACCGAGCTGAAGGCCGCCGCGCTCCAGTTCTGCATGGCGCATCCGGCCGTGACGGTCGCGGTGATGGGGGCGCGCAATGCCGCGGAAGTTGCCGACAACATCGCGATGTCGGAGAAGACGGTGCCCGCCGCGTTCTGGCAGGAGCTGCGTGCGCGAAACCTCGTCGATGCGCGCGTGCCGCTGCCGACGGGAGCGTAAGGCATGATCATCGATGCCCACCAGCATTTCTGGGATCCGGCGCGCGCCGACTATCCCTGGATGGCGGCGGACGAGCTCGCGCCGATCCGCCGCGCGTTCGGCCCGGCTGATCTGGCGCCATTGCTGAAGGCGAACGGCATCGATGCCAGCATCGTGGTGCAATGCCGCTCCTCGATCGAGGAGACCAAGGAATTCTTAGCGATCGCGCATGCGACGCCGTCGGTGATCGGCGTCGTCGGCTGGGCCGACCTGACCGACGGGGCGCTCAGCGATACGCTCGCCCGGCTGCGCGGCTTGCCGGGCGGAGACAAGCTGGTCGGCATCCGCCACCAGGTGCACGATGAAGCCGATCCCGATTGGCTGCTGCGCGAGGACGTCCAGCGCGGGCTCACGGCTGTGTTCGCGCATGATCTCACCTATGATTTCCTCGTCCGCACCCGCGAGCTGCCCGCCGCGACCGCAACCGCGCAGGCCTTTCCGCAAGCGCGCTTCGTGCTCGACCACGCGGCCAAGCCGCCGATAGCGGACGGCGGCAGCGCCGAATGGTCGGGCCACATCGAGGCGCTCGGGACCTGCGGCAATGTCTGGTGCAAGATCTCGGGCCTTGCGACCGAGGCAGTTTGGAACGACTGGGATGCGGAGCGCCTGTTTCCGTTCGTCGCACACGCCGCAAGCTGTTTCGGCGAGGACAGGCTGATCTTCGGCTCCGACTGGCCGGTGTGCCTGCTTGCGGGAAGCTACGGCGAGATCAAGAACGCGCTGGAAGCCTGCCTGGCGAAGCTTGGCCCGCAGGTGCGGGACAAGGCTTTTGGTGTCAATGCGGCGCGGGCATACCGACTGAGGATCGCAGCTTAGCGCCCGAGTGCGCGCCTCGTCCTTCGAGACGCGCACTCGGGCGCGCTCCTCAGGATGAGGCTAAGCGGCATTGCCGCCTGTTGAAGCGACCGACGCGCACTCCGTTCCTCATCTTGAGGAGCCCGCCTAAAGCGGGCGTCTCGAAGGATGGCCGCAGGGTAACCTGGCTCAAATGCGATCGCCCTGCAGCGAGCGGACGGGAGGAGCAGTAGATCCGCGCCCTCGCCTACTCCGACATCGGCTTGTCGGAGATGTCCCAGTCCTTGCCGGTGAAGGTGGAGATGAACAGCGTCTTCATCGGCGTGTAATCCTCCGGCGTGTAGCTGTAGGTGACGCCGTCGAGGAAGTAGGGCGAGTGGAAGCCCTTGAGGTTCGAGGCCTGCTTCAGCACGTTGGCGCGGGTGAGCTCGTCGCCGCAGCGGCGCAGGATCTCGCCCATGGTCACGGCCTGGCCGTAGCCGGCGAAGGCGATGGTGTTGTCGGGGTCGATCGCCGGCGTGTATTTCTTGCGCAATTCCTCGAACGCCATCACGTCGGGATCCTTCTCCCATTTCGGCAGGCCGACCTCCTTGTTGTAGCGGATGGCGACGATGCCGGTGGCGTTCTCGAGGCCCGCCGCGCTGAGGATCGAGCGGCCGGTCGAGCCGGCCGACAACAGCTGCAGCGGCTTCCAGCCGAGCTCGGCGACCTTGCGGATCGACTGCGACGAGGCCTTGCCGGTGGAGATGTTGTAGAAGACGTCGGCGCCCGACTTCGACAGGTTGATGAGCTGCGAATCGACGGTCGGCTCGGTGAGATCGTAGGTCTGCTCCATGATCACCTGCGCGGTGCCGCCGGCATCCGCCAGCACCTTCTTGAAGGGACCGAGGAAGTCGCGGCCGAAATCGTCATTCTGGTAGAGGATGCCGATCTTCGCGTTCGGCTTCACGCTGACGACGTGGCGGGCCAGGATGCGCGCCTCGGTCGGATACAGCGGCAGGCCCGCCATCGTCCATTTGAACTCTTTCGGATTGTTCCACTTCGACGCGCCGGTGTTGAGCAGCAGCTGCGGCACGCCCTTGGAGTTCAGGTATTTGTGCACGGCGGTCTGCGGCGCGGTCCCGAGCGAGCCGTAGAGCGCGAGAACTTCCTCCTGCTCGACCAGGCGCCGCGTCGCCTCGACGCATTTCGGCGCGCTGTAGGCATCGTCCATGGTAAGAAACTTGATCTTGCGCCCGTTGATGCCGCCCTTCTCGTTCAGCATCTGGAAATAGGCTTCGCCGATTCGTCCGAGCACGCCGTAGAGCGAGCCGGGGCCGGAATGCGGCACGGTCTGTCCGATCTTGATCTCGGTGTCGCTGGCGCCCGCATCGTATTTCTTCTCCGCGGCCCAGACGTAGGGCGCGGGCAAGGTGGATGCGGCGATGGTGGCAAGCGCGGCGGCGTTGAATTCGCGCCGCGATGGATTCTTCTTCATTGCTTGTTTCTCCCTGGTGCGCGCATTGTGCTGGCAACGCAGCACGGCTCGCAAGTGGGAAGTCGCTTCTTTGCGACGCAATGACGCTTAAATCGCGCGGCGCCCAGCGCCTAGACTCAAGTTTTCTCGGCGACGACGACGAGGCCACGCACCGGCTCGTTGTTCTCGTTGCGCGGCGAGGCCGGCTCCAGCGTCAGCAGCTTCAGGCCCGCCTTGGCAATGGCGCCGCGGACATATTCCGCTGGATGGGCATAACGCAGACCCTCGCCGAGAACGATGCCGCTGCCGTCATGCGTCTCCAGCGTGAAGGCGAGCACGCCGCCTGATGCGAGCACGCGGCTCGCTTCGTCGAGCACCGGCGCGAGATCGGCGAGATAGACGAACGCATCCGCCGCGACGATGAGGTTCGCGCTCGCGTCATGCTTCGTGCGCAGGCCCTCGATCATGTCGGCGACTTCGAGCTCGGCGTAGAGGTTGGTAGCGCGGGCCTGCTTGATCATGCCGGGCGACAGATCGATGCCGATGAAATGATCGACCTGCTTGGCGAAGGCGGCGGCCGCAAGGCCGGTGCCGCAGCCGAGATCGATGGTGCGCTTGAAGTAGGCCGGCTTCTTCGCGGCAACGCGCGCGGCCAGCACCGCCTTGAAGATCAGGCTCGGCGCGCGGTAGCCGAGATCGTTGATCAGCGCGTGCTCGAAGCGCGGGGCGTACTGGTCGAACAGCGCCTGCACATAGGCCTTAGGCATCTCCGCCATCTCGGCGACGCCGAGCCGCATCAGATGCAGACCGGCGCCGTGCTGGTCGCCGGGGTCGCACCTCCGCGCTTCTCGAAACGCCGCGATCGCCTTGTCGCGCTCGCCGAGCTGCTGCCGGATTTCGCCCAGCGTGAACCAGGCCGATGTGAAGTCGGGCGCCAGCTCGATCGCCTGCTCCAGCAGGTCGGCGGCCGCGGGCAGATCGCCCTTGAGCTGGAGGTCGCGCGCGAACTCGAAGCGGCGGTCGGCCATGAGATCGCCGGAGGTCAGGAACAGGCGGAGGGGCATGGGAACCAGGAAGTGTAGGGCGGAATGACTCGAAGCGACGGTAACGCGGCCTATATATCAGGCATGCGACCTCAAGACATCCTGTTGCCAGCTGTTGCCGGCCTGTGCTGCAAGCCCGGCGGTTTCCATATCGACCCCGTCCGCCCGGTCGAGCGGGCCGTGATCACCCACGGCCATTCCGATCATGCCCGCGCCGGCCATGGCGCGGTGCTGGCGACCCAGGAAACGCTCGACATGATGCGGCTGCGCTATGGCGAGAACTTCGCCGGATCGACGCAGGCGATCCGCTATGGCGAGGAGATCCGGCTCGGCGATGTCCGCGTGAAATTCCACCCGGCCGGCCACGTGCTGGGCTCCGCGCAGATCGCGGTGACGTGCAAGGACACCTGCATCGTGGCATCCGGCGACTACAAGGACGCGCCCGACCCGACCTGCACGCCGTTCGAGCTGGTGCCCTGCGATGTCTTCATCACCGAGGCGACGTTCGGGCTCCCGGTGTTCCGGCATGGCGATGCGGGCGACGAGGTGAAGAAGCTGCTGGCTTCCGTCGCGCTGTTTCCCGAGCGCGCGCATCTCGTCGGCGCCTATTCGCTCGGCAAGGCGCAGCGCGTGATCAAGCTGCTGCGGCAGGCCGGCTACGATGCCCCGATCTACCTGCATGGCGCCATGGAGACGATCACGCATTACTACCAGAGCCGCGGCATCGAGCTCGGCGAGCTCCGGCCGGTGAAAGGCGTCAAGAAGGCAGCGCTGGCCGGCACCATCACGCTGGCTCCGCCCTCGGCGACGTCAGACCTGTGGACGCGGCGCTTTCCCGATCCGGTCACCGCATTCGCCTCGGGCTGGATGCGCGTACGCGCCCGGGCGCGGCAGCGCGGCGTCGAGCTGCCGCTGGTGATCTCCGACCACGCCGACTGGGACGGCCTCACCGCCACGATCGGCGCCACCGGTGCCGGCGAGATCTGGGTCACCCACGGCCAGGAAGATGCGCTGGTGCATTGGTGCCGAAGCAAGGGCCTGAAAGCGCAGCCGCTCGATCTCGTCGGCTATGGCGACGAGGAGGAAAGCGAGACGCCGATCACGGATGAGGCTGAGGCATGAACCGCTTCGCCGAGCTCCTGGACCGTCTCGCCTACGAGCCTGGCCGCAACAACAAGCTGCGGCTGATCACCGGCTATTTCCGCGAGGTCGGCGATCCCGACCGCGGCTACGCGCTGGCCGCGCTCACCGGCGCGCTCAGTTTCAAGCACGCCAAGCCCGCGCTGATCCGGAATCTGATTGCCTCGCGCACCGATGAGGTGCTGTTCGGGCTGAGCTACGACTATGTTGGCGATCTCTCCGAGACGGTGGCACTGATGTGGCCGAAGGCCGCGCTCGCCGCCCACAACAACCCGCCGCCACCGAGCCTCACCGAAGTGGTCACCACGCTGCGCACGCTCGGCAAGACCGAGCTGCCCAAGCAGCTCGAGCGTTGGCTCGACGAGCTGGACGAGACCGGACGCTGGGCGCTGTTGAAGCTCGTCACCGGCAGCTTGCGGATCGGCATCTCGGCGCGCCTTGCCAAGACTGCGGTGGCCGCGCTCGGCGACAAGGATCCGCATGAGGTCGAGCTGATCTGGCCGGGCCTCGCACCGCCTTATCTCGACCTGTTCGCCTGGCTGGAAGGCCGCGGCGACAAGCCGGTCAACCGTGATCCCGCGCCGTTCCGGCCCGTGATGCTGGCGCATGCGATCGAGGACAGCGATTTCGCCGGGCTCGATCCCGACGACTACATCGCCGAATGGAAATGGGACGGCATCCGCGTTCAGGCCGTCGCCGGCCGCGACGAGCGTGGCCACATCACGGCGCGGCTCTATTCGCGCACCGGCGAGGACATCACGGGCAGCTTTCCGGACCTCGTGCCATCGCTGCATTTGCCGGGCGCGATCGACGGCGAGCTGCTGATCCTGCGCCAGGGGCGCGTGCAGAGCTTCAACGTCCTGCAGCAGCGCCTCAACCGCAAGGTCGTCTCGCCCAAGCTGATCAAGGAGTTTCCGATCCACCTTCGCGCCTACGACCTGCTCGGCGACGACGAGAACGATCTGCGCGAGCTGCCGTTCGCGGAGCGGCGCGAACGGCTGGAGAGCTTCATCACGAAGCTCGGCGATCCCCGCATCGACCTGTCGCCCACCGTGCCTTTCGCAAGTTGGGACGCATTGACCGCCGCGCGCGCCGATCCCGCGAGCGCCGGCGCAAGCGAGGATGCGGATGCCGTCGAAGGCGTGATGCTGAAGCGGCGCGATGCGCCCTATCTGCCGGGACGGCCGAAGGGCCAATGGTGGAAGTGGAAGCGCGATCCGCACATCATCGACGCCGTGCTGATGTATGCGCAGCGCGGTCACGGCAAGCGCTCGTCCTATTATTCCGACTACACCTTCGGCGTCTGGACCGCGGGCGAGGGCGGCGACGAGCTGGTGCCGGTCGGCAAAGCCTATTTCGGCTTCACCGACGAGGAGCTCTTGCAGATCGACCGCTTCGTCCGCCGCAACACCACGGAAAAATTCGGTCCCGTGCGCCATGTCGTGCACGAGGGCGACAAGGGGCTGGTGCTGGAGGTGGCGTTCGAGGGCTTGCAGCGCTCGCCGCGGCACAAATCCGGCGTCGCCATGCGCTTTCCCCGCATCAGTCGCCTGCGCTGGGACAAGCCGCCGCGCGAGGCCGACCGGCTGGAGACATTGGAGCGGATGCTGAAGGCGGAGGCGGCGGAGATTGAGGTGTGAGGCGCGTGATGGGCTGGACTCTGCCGGCGCCTGAGCGCACGCCTCGTCCTTCGAGACGACCGCTTCGCGGTCTCCTCAGGATGAGGCTAATCCGCATCGGTGCACGTTGAAACTGCTGCTGCGTACTTCGTCCTCATCCTGAGGAGCCCGCCTAAAGCGGGCGTCTCGAAGGATGGCGGCCGGGACACTCTCATCGGGTCGCGGAAGAGGCGAACCGGCCGCCCGAATTAAACTCCGGTAACCCGATTGACGCGCCGATCCGGGTTCCCCATGTGCCTCGCCGTGCCCTATAATGGGGTCGAATCCTTCTCGAGGAGTTTGCGATGGTCCAAGACGTCAGAGATTTGCCGGCCGGCCGCAGCGATGGGCTGAACCGCTTTCTCGGCGGCTCGCCGCTGGCGGTCGCGTTCCGACTGGTCCTGCTCTCGATCCTGGTCGGCGTCGTGCTGGCTGCGATCGGATTCGATCCCTGGAACATCATCTACAGCATCCGCCTCCTGTTCCAGCGTCTGTGGGATCTCGGCTTCGATACCATCAACTGGCTGTGGCGCTATTTCCTGCTCGGCGCGGTGATCGTGATCCCGATCTGGCTGCTGTCGCGCGTGTTCGGCGCGCCGCGCGGCCGGTAAGCTGGGAGTCCGCAGCCGATGCAACTGCGTTTCGTCGGCTGCGGCGACGCCTTCGGCTCCGGCGGCAGGCTCAGCACCTGCTTCCACGTCTCGGGGCGCGAAGCCAACTTCCTGATCGATTGCGGCGCGTCGGCCTTGCCGGCGCTGAAGCGGCTCGAGATCGCGTGCGACGAGATCGATCTGATCCTGATCACGCACTTCCATGGCGACCATTTTGCCGGACTGCCGTTCCTGCTGCTCGACGCGCAGTTCTCGCGGCGGGCGCGGCCGCTGACGATCGCGGGCCCGCAAGGCATCGAGAGGCGGCTGCGTGAGGTGATGGAGGCGCTGTTCGAGCACTCCTCGAAGACGAAACAGCGCTTCGAGCTCGATGTCGTCGAGCTTGCGGCCGGGCAAAGCCGGACGTTCGGCGCCGTGACGGTGACGCCCTATCCTGTCGTGCACGGCGAATCCGGTGGTCCTTTCCTCGCCTACCGTGTCGAGGCCGAAGGCCGCACGCTCGCCTACAGCGCCGACACCGAATGGACGGAGACGCTCATTCCGCTGGCGCATGGCGCCGATCTTTTCATTGCCGAGGCCTACATGTACGAGAAGGTGGTCAAGAACCATCTCAGCCTGAAGACCTTGGAACAACATCTGCCCGCGATCGGCGCCAAACGGCTCGTGCTCACCCATATGAGCGACGACATGCTGTCGCGCCTCGACGCGTTGCCCCACATGGCGGCCGAGGACGGCATGGTCGTCGTATTCTGACCATGCACGCCCCCGTCCATCCCAGGGTCGGCACACGAGACGTGTTCGCCATCGCAGGTCCAGCGATGGTTGCCAACCTGACCACGCCGCTGATCGGCGTTGTCTCGACCACGGCGATCGGCCGCCTCGACGATGCCGCGCTGCTCGGCGGCGTCGCGATCGCGTCGATCGTCTTCGACTGCCTGTTCTGGCTGTTCGGCTTCCTGCGCATGAGCACGCTCGCCTTCACCGCGCAATCGCTGGGCGCGGGCGAGGTGCGTGAGCCGACCGCGATCCTGGCGCGCGGCTTCATCGTCGCCGGCCTGATCGGCGCCGCTCTGATCGTGCTGCAAGTGCCGCTGGCCGCGGTGCTGTTCGACCTCATCGGCGGCAGCGAGGGTGTGACGCGGGCAGCGCAGACCTATTTCGGGATCCGGATCTGGTCGTCGCCGTTCACGCTCGCCAATTACGTCATCCTCGGCTGGCTGATCGGCCAGGCCCGCGCCAATTCAGCCTTGCTGCTTCAGGTCGTCATCAACCTCGTCAACATGGCGGCGACGATCCTGCTGGTGCTGGTCCACGACGCCGGCATCGCCGGTGCCGCGATCGCCGCGCTGGTCTCGGAAGCGGTCGGGTTCGGCCTCGGCGTGATCGTCTGCCGCCATTATGCCGAGGGCGGCTTCGCGGTGCCGTACAGGACGCTGCTCGACCGCGACAAGCTGGTGCGGATGCTGGCGGTGAATTCCGACATCATGATCCGCACCGCGGCGCTGATCACGGTGTTTCTGTTCTTCACCGCGAAAGGCGCGCAGGCCGGCGACGTCACGCTGGCGGCCAATTCCGTGCTCAACAACTTCCTGTTCATCAGCGCCTTTTTCCTCGACGGTCTCGCCAACGCCGCCCAGCAGCTGTGCGGCCGCACCCTCGGCGCACGCGACGCAAAAGGCTTTGCCGCCTCGACCCGGCTGGTGCTGCTCTGGGGGCTCGGCTTCGCCATCGTCGTCGCATCGCTGTTCGCGCTGTTCGGGCCGGCTTTGATCGATTTCATGACGGCAAGCGAGGAGGTTCGCCGCGCCGCGCGCGAATTCCTGCCCTTCGTCGCGTTCGCGCCGATTCCCGGCGTGTTTGCCTTCGGGTTCGACGGCATCTATATCGGCGCCACCTGGGCGCGGGAGATGCGCAACCTGATGCTGGCTTCGCTCGCGATCTTCCTCGGCACCTGGTGGGCGCTGCAATCGTTCGGCAATGCCGGATTGTGGTGGGCGCTCCTGGCCTCCTACCTCTCGCGCGGCGGCTTGCAGGCGGCGCGCTATCCGGCGCAGTTCAGGGCGACGTTCTCTTCTCCCTCGCCCACCTTGCGGGGAGAGGGTCGGGGTGAGGGGGAGTCTCGGCAAGGGAAGTAAGAGTTGGACTCGTGGAGAGTCCCCCTCACCCGGATTTGCTCTCGCAAATTCCGGCCTCTCCCCGCAAGCGGGAAGAGGCGAGAACATCGCCTTACATCCCCGGCCAGTCTTCCGCCGTGAGCGTCGCGGCATCCGCTCCGACGATCTCGGACAAGGAATCCCGCCCGGTGCGGAGCAGCGTCGAGGTGAGGTCGCGCTTGATCTCGTCGACGAGGCCGAGGCCCTTGTAGACCAGCGACGAATAGAGCTGGATCAGGCTGGCGCCGGCGCGGATCTTGGTCAAGGCGGCGCCGCCGGAATCCACGCCGCCGACGCCGATCAGGGGGAACGCGCCCTCGACGCGCACATAGGTCTCCGCAACCATCCGCGTCGACAGGCGGAACAGCGGCCGGCCCGACAGGCCGCCTTGCTCCTTGGCCCGCGTCTGCTCCCGCAGCGTGCTCGGCCGGGAGATCGTCGTGTTCGACACGACCATGCCGTCGACCCGGCGCGAGCGCGCGACCTGCACGACGTCGTCGAGCTGGGCGAGGCTGAGGTCCGGCGCGATCTTGAGCAGCACCGGCGTGTCGCCGGCCTTCTGCCGGACGCGCTCGCGCGCGTCGATCACGCGGGCAAGGAGATCGTCGAGCAGCGCGCCTTCCTGCAGATTGCGCAGGCCCGGCGTGTTCGGCGAGGAGACGTTGACGGTGAAGTAGCTTGCGACCGGCGCAAAGGTCTCGATCAGCTTGACGTAATCGGCGACGCGATCGACTGAATCCTTGTTGGCGCCGACATTGACGCCGACGATGCCGCCGTGCTGCGCCCGCGCGGCGAGCCGGCGCAAGGCGACGCCCGCGCCGTCATTGTTGAAGCCCATGCGGTTGATGATGGCCTCGTCGCGCTCGAGGCGGAACAGCCGCGGCCGCGGGTTGCCGGCTTGCGGCTTCGGCGTCACCGAGCCGATCTCGACAAAGCCGAAGCCGAGCCGCAGCAGCGCGTCCGGCACCTCCGCGCTCTTGTCGAAGCCCGCGGCCATGCCGATCGGGTTGGGAAAGTTGAGCCCGAAGGCGCGCATCGCGAGCTTGGGATCGTCGGCGCGCGGCTTGACCGGCGGCAGGAAGCGCAGCCCCTGGATCGCCAGGCGATGCGCGTCTTCCGGATCGAGCCAGCGCAGCACCGGCAGGGAAAAGGCGTCGAAAGCGCGGATCACGGGGCAAGCTCCGGAACGTCGTGGCCGCCGTCGGAGCGGATGTTGAGGTTCATCACCGTGATCACGGCGCCGAGATCGAGCTCGCCATAGAGATGCGGAAACAGCTCGTCATTGCGCGAGCGCTCCCAGCGCAGCTCGCCGCCGAGCGCGTCGCCGTCGACCTCCACCAGGAACAGCGCGCGCTGCCCGAAATAGTGCTTGCGCAGGGTCTCGGGAACCTGATCGGCGGTCGAGAAATGGATGAATCCGTCGCGCGCATCGTCGGCGCTGCCCCGGTAGACACCCTGCCGTTCCGCCTCACGCCAGGCCGAGGCCAGACAGATTTTGTAGATCTTGACCACCGCTTGCGCAGTCCTGTTTGCTCTTTGAGTCTTTTGGGTTTTTTCGTCTCGCGCGGGTCTGCAAGAACCCCGGCGCGACCGTAAAGGCCGCCCCTGCCGAACTCAAGACCTCAAGCCTTTCCGGTCCGGTGAAATCGCCGCCACTTGCGCGAAAAGCGGAAAACCGGTTGATTTGAGGACAGTTTTCCTGAGTTGCGACGGGCTGGACCTTGCATGGTCAGGCAGGCCAAAGCGCAGAGGATACTCACTCACGACCAGATCTGGATCGCGCTGGATCGGCTGGCGGCGCGCGCCGGTCTGTCGCCGTCCGGCCTCGCCAAGCGCGCCGGGCTCGATCCCACCACCTTCAACAGGTCCAAGCGCGTCACTTCGGACGGCCGCGAGCGCTGGCCCTCGACCGAATCGATCGCCAAGGCGCTGGCGGCGGCAGATGCCTCGTTCGACAGCTTTGCGCGGCTGGTCGACGATGACGCGGGCGACGGCCGCTCGGTACCGCTGCTTCGTTTCGCGCTGGCCGGCACGAGCGGCGCCTTCGACGAGTCCGGCCTTCCCGCTGGCAAGGGCTGGACCGAAACCGCGCTTCCGGCCACCGAGGACAGCCACGGCTTTGCGCTGGAGATCTCCGGCGATGAGTTTGCCCCCGTTTACCGCCACGGCGACATCGTCCTGGTCTCGCCGGGCGCGCCGATCCGCAAGGGCGATCGCGTGGTGGTGCGAAGCAGGACGGGCGAGGTGACGATCGCAATGCTGAGGCGCCGTACCGCGAAGGCCCTGGAGCTGCAATTGCTCAACGCATCGCAAGCCGTGCGCACGATGGCGGCGGGCGAGGTGGCGTGGATCGCGCGGATCGTGTGGACGAGCCAGTGACCCCGCTCTTGGTCAGCGCAAGTCCGGTACGAGCCAGCGAAACAACGCCACGGCGGCCACAGCGCCCAGCATTTCCGCGACGAGGAAGCCGGGTACGTCGATCGGACGAATTCCGGAGAACGTATCGGTGAATGCGCGCGCCAGGGCGACCGCGGGATTGGCAAAATCCGTGGCGGTGAACCAGAAGCCGGCTCCAATGTAGGCGGCGACCGCGCCCGCAAGAGCGACCGGCCGCATGCGCGAGCAGGTCCAGACCATTCCGATCAGGCCGAACGTGACCAGGAATTCGCTCAGCCATTGCGAGGGGCCGCTGCGAAGATGGGATGACAGCGCGTAGGGCGGCATGTCGAACATCGCGTCGGCGATGGCAACGCCGGCGATGGCGCCGACCAATTGCGCTGGCACGTAGAATCCGGCAATGCGCGGCGCGATGTCGCCGCGAAATGCCAGCACCAGCGAGACGAGCGGATTGAAATGGGCGCCCGACAATGGCGCGAGCCAGACGATCAGGGCGTAGAGTGCGGCACCCGTCGAGAGCGCGTTGGCGAGCAACGCCAGAGCGACATTGCCTGCTGCCAGCCTCTCGCCGAGAATACCGGAGCCCACGATCGCGATCAGCAGGTAGGCGGTGCCAAGTCCCTCGGCCACCAGGGAGCGCGCGAGCGAGGGCCTGTCAGTGCGATCGCCGGCCCGACGCAACTCGCTCAACGCATCCACGGCGAGCCTCACAGCACTTCGAAGATCTTGTAGGCGACGGCGCCCTCGACGAGATAACCCTTGCCGACACAGACGATGTCATTGAGCCAGGCATAGGTCTGCGAGCCGGTTTCGAACAGCGGATTGGTGCGGAAGTAATATCCGGCGGGATCGACCCTGGTGCGTCGCGCCGGGTCCGCCATCTCGGCGCGCAGAGCCTGCGGCGTCACCCAGCGGCCGCCATAGGTCATATAGATCAGCTCGCCATCATGCGTCCGCAGCGACAGGCGGACATCGAGCGTCATGGCGCCATCGGCGCGAAACAACGCCCAGTCGCCGCCGCCCCGCAGCACCTCGCCGCGCAGGCGTGGGCCTTCGAACGAGCCCTTGGCGGCGCCGAACAGCACGCGCTGCCCGACCGGCCCGGCACCGAAATTGAGGCGCGGATCGAGATCGACGACGATGTCGAAGAGATGTCGGGTCACAAGATCGCCGACGGATTTGACGCGGGAATCGGTCATGGTCTGGCACTCCTTGATGCCTGGATGGAATTTGCCGGCGGCTAAGCCGCCTGTGTCGCATCGCCAAACAGCTTGCGCCTCACCGCATCGGTCGAGAGGCCGGATTGGGCGCACAGCTCGGAGAGATCGAAGACGAAGCGTTCATGCGCGATCTTGTCGTCGCGGAAGGTGAAGGCGATGAACACGGGCAATTCGGCACGGCGCCCATTGGGCTCGCCCCCGAAGCGATCACCCGTTATCGTCATCCGGGCGGTGCCCCAGCAGATCAGCGTGTCGGCGGAATTGGCGTGGCCGTCCAGCGTGACGTGATAGTCCGGGAAGGACTTGAAGAAGCGCGTCAGGACGCGCTCGTTTTCGGCGAGACCCTGCGCCCTGGTGCCGAAGGCCGGCGTCTCCAGCACCATGTCCGGATGCAGGACTTCCAGCGCCGCAGGGACATCCTGCCGGCTCTTCGCGATTGCCAGCCTTTCCGCCAGCTCGAACATCCGCTTGCCATCCATGGTGCGCCTCATAACATTCTACATGAATAATACATACATTGTGTATGTTATATGCGGTTTGATACAAACGCGTCAAGCTTTAAGTTGCGCGCGATGCGGGCGAAGGATCCTCCGAGAAGTCGTCGGGAAGAGTACAGCGAAGCCACCAGGCAGGCGCTGATCGATGCCGGACGCGAAGCGTTTGCCGCCAATGGATTTCAGGCGGCGGGCATGGAGGCGATATCGCGGGCGGCGCGGGTCACGCGCGGCGCGTTCTACCATCACTTCGAGGACAAGAAGGCGCTGTTCGACGCCGTGGTGGTTGCCATGCAGCGCGAGGCGGCCGCCCGGATCGAGGCCGCGGCGCGGAACGAGCGCAAGATCTGGGATCGTCTCAGTGCCGGCATCGACGCCTATCTCGACGCCTGCGAAGAGCCGGCCTATGCGCGCATCGTCATCCAGGAAGCGCAGGCCGTGCTCGGCGAGCCGCGCTATCGCGAGATCGAGGAGACTTACCCGACCGCGCTCCTGATCGCGACGCTGCGGGCGCTGAAGCGCGATGGCGAATTGAACGCGGACGATGTCGATCTGCTCAGCCGGATGATCGACGCGATGATCTGCAAGATCGGGCTGCTGCTCCCCTACGCGGACGATTCCAGAAAGCTGCGCAGAGACGGACAGACGATCGTCGCGGCGGTGCTGGAGACCTTTCGCCACAAGGCGTGAACCCCCTCGATCCCGCGATCGCCCTCGATGGCCCAATGGGGCGATCTCGACGCGGCCAACAAGGCTTGCGCGGTCGGCCTGCAGCAATCGCCGATCGAGATCGAGGTTCGCAAATCCGATGAATGCGCGCCCGGTGCAGAAGGATAACCGCGCTACGTGTTGAAGTCGATTTGAGCGGGAGCCTCACTCCGCAGCTGCGCTGTCAGGTTCATCGTCATCGCCCCGCGAAGGCGGGGAATCCAGTACGTTGCGGCCGTTCAGCTCCATTACCGCGGCCGCTGGAATACTGGATCGCCTGCCCCAGTGCGCAATTGCGCACAAGGCGGGCGATGACAGTGGAGTGGCCTCACGCGCTTCGCGCCAGCGCCCCGTCGATCATGTTGACCGCGTTCTGCACGCCGTAGACCGCGACGAAGGAGCCGAAGCGTGGGCCCTTCTCCTGGCCGAGCAGCACCTGGTAGAGCATGTTGAACCAGTCCAGCGTGACGCCGGGACGGCCGTCCTTGCCCTTCTTGACCTGGTCGAGGAACGGCTCGCGGCGGCCGATCTCATAGACGACGTTCTGGATGTCCTCGGCCGAGGCGTCCGCCGGAAGCTGCGACAGCGCATCGCGCAGGTCCTGCAGCGCCGCACGCTCGGTGTCGGTCGGCACGCGGAACTGCTTCGTCGGCGCGACGAAGTCGCGGTAATAGTTGATGGCGTAGCCGACCATCGCGTCCAGCTTGGGATGCGTCTGCGGGCTCACGCCGGGACGATAGCGGCCGATGAAGCCCCACAGCGTCTCGGCATTCTCCGCGTTCGACGACGACACCAGCGTCAGCAGCAGCTGGAAGGTCACGGGCATGTCGCCCTTCGGCGGCTTGCCGTTGTGGATGTGCCAGACCGGATTGCCGAGCTGCTGCTTGCCGTCCTGCCTGGCAAAGCCGTCGATGAACTGCTGATAGTCGTCGACGTTGCGCGGAATGACGTCGAAATACAGCCGCTTGGCCGCCTTCGGCTCGCGATACATGAACAGCGACAGCGATTCCGGCGAGGCGTAGCGCAGCCATTCGTCGATGGTCAGGCCATTGCCCTTCGACTTTGAGATCTTCTGGCCCTTCTCGTCGAGGAAGAGCTCGTAGTTGAAGCCTTCGGGCGGCGTGGCGCCGAGCGCTCTGGCGATCGCGCCTGAGAGCTTCACGGAATCGATCAGGTCCTTGCCGGCCATCTCGTAGTCGACGCCGAGCGCGACCCAGCGCATCGCCCAGTCGGCCTTCCACTGGCACTTGACGTTGCCGCCGGTGACCGGCGTCTCGACCTCCTGGTTGGTATCGGGGTCGAGATAGGTCACGGTGCCGGCCGCGACGTCGCGGCGGATCATCGGCACCTGCAGCACGATGCCGGTGGTCTTGCTGATGGGGAGGAACGGCGAATAGGTGGCGCGGCGGTCGGGGCCCAGCGTCGGCAGGATGATCTCCATCACCTTGTCGTAGGCGGCGAGCATCTTGAGCAGCGTCACGTCGAAGCGGCCAGACGTGTAATAATCGGTCGAGCTCGCGAACTCGTAGTCGAAGCCGAAATGATCGAGGAAGGCGCGCAGCCGCGCGTTGTTGTGGTGCCCGAACGAGGGGTACTCGTTGGAGAACGGATCCGGCACCCGCGTCAGCGGCTTGCCGAGATGCGCGGCCAGCATCTCCTTGTTGGGGACGTTGTCGGGCACCTTGCGGAAGCCGTCCATGTCGTCGGAAAAGGCGAGCAGGCGCGTCTTGACCTTGTCCTCGGTCAGCACGCGGAAGGCGTGCCGCACCATCGAGGTGCGCGCGACCTCGCCGAACGTGCCGATATGCGGCAGGCCGGACGGCCCGTAGCCGGTCTCGAACAGCACCTCGTCCTTCGGGCTCTTCTTCAGCCGCGCGACGATGGCCTTGGCCTGCTCGAACGGCCAGGCGTTGGATTGTTCGGCGAGCGCACGCAGATCGCTCGGGCTCATGCTGGGATCGATAACGGACATCAAGAAGGGCCTCCGGGCCGCGGAAAATAGCGATTTCCCGCCAGAATGCAAAAGTTGCGGGGCGAACAGCCACCTCCGCCGTCATTGCGAGAATCGTAGGGTGGACAAAGCGAAGCGTGCCCACCGTTCATAAGACGTGGGCACGGCGCTTGCGCGCCCTTGCCCATCCTACGACAGCTCGCTCGCCGCAAGAGCTGCGACGCTAAAACGGGCTCACCGAGAAATAGCGCAGCCACAGATCGGTGTAGCGGCCCTTTTCCCAGACCCGGAACAGCGCCCAGTTCAGGGCCTGGCGCAGCACGTCGTTGCCCTTGCGCACGGCAATGCCGATGCCTTCGCCGAAGAAACGGCTCTCGACGAAGGGGCCGCCGGAGAAGGCGCAGCAATCGCCGGAATCAGTGCCGTTGATCCAGAACGCCAGCGAGATGGCGTCGCCGAATATGAAATCGACCTCGCCCTTGCGCAAAGCGGCGCGCATCGCCTCGTCGCTGGGAAAAGCGTGCAGCTCCGCGTCGGTGAACATGGCCTTGAGATAGGCCTCGTGCGCGGAGCCGGCGATGACGCCGACCTTCTTGCCCTCGAGATATTCGGGCCGGATTTCCGGCATCACCGCGTCCTTGCGGGAGACGAAGCGCGCCGGCACGCGGTAATAGGGATCGGTGAAGTCGACCCGGGCGCGCAGCTGCGGGCTCACCGCCATCGAGGCGATGATGGCATCGCCGCGGTTGGAGGTGAGCGCGTCGACCAGCGTCTCGAAGCGGCGCATCTGCACCGTGCAGGTGACCTTGATCTCCTCGCACAGGCTGCGGGCGAGATCGACGTTGAAGCCGGCCGGGTTGCCGTCGGCGCCGGTGTAGTTGAACGGCGGATAATCGGTCTCGGTCAGGAAGCGGATCACGGTCAGGCGCGACAGGTCCGGCCGTTCCGGTCGCCGCCGCGGGTCCCAGAACCCGGGCACGGCCTGCGGGGCGGCCTGGGGCGCGACCTGCGGCGTAGCCTGGGGTGCCGCCGGAGGCTGCTTGGCCGGAGCCTGGGCCTCGGCGGCGGGCAGGCTCGCGAGCAGGCACGCGACAGCGGCCAGCCCGGTTAGCAAGCGACGGGCAGATTTGGTCGATTTCGCCTGTTGCGATGGAGCCATCGGCCGGAAATGAACGAATTTCGTTGAGATCGGAGGGCGTTATAGACCATCCCGCCGGGAACGCGAGCGCGGAATGCGGGCTGGGTGAAGGTGCGCTCCGCCGTCATGCCCGGGCTTGTCCCGGGCATCCACGACCTTTCCCGCCGGCCGAAGAACGTGGATGGCCGGGATAAGCCCGGCCAAGACGATGTGGAAGCAGTTGGGCGCGAACGCAGCCTTCAAAGATACTTCTTCAACTCCGCCGCCGCCTCTTCCGGCGTCCGCTTCAGATTGAACGGCGAGACGAAGCGGCCGTCGCGGTCCATCAGGTAGATCAGCGCGGTATGGTCCATGGTGTAGTCGCCGTCCTTGGTCGGGATCTTCTTGGCGTAGACCCGGTAGGAGGTGATGACCTTCGCGGTCTCGGCGGGATCGCCGGACAGGCCCTGCAGATGCGGATCGAAGCTCGACAGATAGTCCTTCATCGTCGCCTGCGTATCGCGCTCGGGATCGACCGAGATGAAGACGGCATTGAGCTTGTCGGCATCCTTGCCCATCACGCGCAGCACTTCCGAGATATCGAACAGCGAGGTCGGGCAGACGTCGGGGCAATGGGTGTAGCCGAAGAAGATCAGGGTCGGCTTGCCCTTGAGGCTCTTGTCGGTGACGGCCTTGCCGTTCTGGTCGGTGAGCTGGAACGGGCCGCCGATCGCAGCCGGCTGCGCCACCTTGCTGATGCCGCCCATGGCCCAGAACATGATCAGGAGCCCGACAATGAGGCTTGCGGCGAAGGCGGTCGCGATCACCAGCGGACGGGTGGCGGAGCTCATGAGCGGGAAACTTCCTGTCGCGGATCAGAAGCAGGCGGCGAAGCCGGTCCTGATCATTTCGAAGAACATCTGCGTGCCGTAGTGGAACCACAGCGCCAGCGCGCCGAGCACGAGCAATCCAGAGGTCGCCGCGCCCGCCCACAGCAGCACGGACGGCGTCCGGCCGGCAGTGGACGAATTGTCCTGTAACGGATGCGTCGGGTGCAGGGGTTGAGCCATGACAATGATCGAGGGCGAAGGCCCGGTTTCCAGGCCTTCAGATAGGCTTTGGCCCGCCCGCGGGCAAGGCGCCGCCGGCGGGCCAGAACGATCCGGTCAGGTCGAGAACGTCAGCGCAGCTGGCCCCGGGCGGATTCGATCTGGTCCGCTTGCGGAAGGGACCGGCGCGACGGCTTGATGGTCGAGGCCTGCGCGTCCATGTAGCAGGGCTTGTACATGGCCTGGAGCTGCTTGCCCCTCAGGAACAGCATCTGCGGGGTGAGGCCGCCGCGCTGGCTGATCCAGCGCTTCACCTGCGAGGGGTACATCGCATAGAGCATCTGGGTCGCCTCGGGATTGGTGACGGCGCGCCCGTTGCGGCCAAAATCCCAGGCGGCGTGGAAGCCGAGCGTCGCGCTCGAGGTCACGCAGATCCGGTCATGCGGGATGGCCCCAAGGACGATGGTACAGGCGGATGCGCAAAGGCCATCGATGATGACGGTCTCGCCTGATTGACGCAGATCCTGGTACTTGTCGACGTAGGTTCCAATCCGGCCACCGCGGTCATCCGCGATCCGAACCACCGCGTAAGAAGCCCCCATGCCAGCGATCAGCAGAACCGCCGCAAGCAACCCCGTCAGAAACTTCATTGGCCCCCGCCCCAGTCGAATTCGAATCTGCGTGTCAGGTGGTGATGCACGGCTAGCGTCCGTCGTAACCGAGGTTTTGTCTAGGCAGGCCGGCTGACTCAAAACAAATTCAAATCCAGTGTTGCGTCCGCGCTGCACTCGGAAGCTCTCTATCCCAAAGTGGAACAAGTTAACGAGGTCTTACGCGCCGCACCCTTGATCTCAGGTACAACCGCCGGCTTCAATCCGGGCAATTACAGGGGGGAACTATGGAGGGGGACATGCATGGCTGAGGAAACGGACGTCATCGTCGTCGGGGCGGGACTGTCGGGCCTCGTGGCCGCCACCGAGATTGCCGACGCGGGCAAGCGCGTCATCGTGATCGACCAGGAAGGTGAGCAGTCGATCGGCGGCCAGGCGTTCTGGTCGTTCGGCGGCCTGTTCCTGGTCGATTCGCCGGAGCAGCGCCGGCTCGGCATCAAGGATAGCTTCGACCTCGCCATGCAGGACTGGATCGGCGCCGCCGGCTTCGACCGCGACGACGATTTCTGGCCGCGGCAATGGGCCGAGGCCTATGTCGGCTTCGCGGCCGGCGAGAAGCGCGCCTGGCTGCGGGCGATGGGCCACCGCTTCTTTCCCGTGGTCGGCTGGGCCGAGCGCGGCGGTTACGACGCGATGGGGCACGGCAATTCGGTACCGCGCTTTCACGTCACCTGGGGCACCGGGCCCGGCATCGTCGAGCCGTTCGAGCGCCGCGCGCGCGAGGCGATGAAGAGCGGCCGGCTGAGCTTCAGGTTCCGCCACCGCGTCGATGCGCTCTCGATCAGCAACGGCACGGTGGACGGCGTCAGCGGCGCCGTCCTCGCTCCCGACGCTGTCGAGCGCGGCAAGAGCTCATCGCGCAACGTGGTCGGCGAGTTCGCGCTGAAGGCGCAGGCCGTGATCGTGGCCTCCGGCGGCATCGGCGGCAATCACGAGCTGGTCCGGCAGAACTGGCCGAAGCGCCTCGGCGATCCCCCGAAATTCATGATCTCCGGCGTGCCCGAACATGTCGACGGCCGTATGATCGGCATCACAGAAAAGACCGGCGCGCGGCTGATCAACCGCGACCGCATGTGGCATTATGTCGAGGGCATCCAGAACTGGTCGCCGATCTGGCCGCGCCACGGCATCCGCATCCTGCCCGGCCCCTCCTCGATGTGGTTCGACGCCACCGGCACGCGGCTGCCGGCGCCGCTCTTCCCCGGCTCCGACACGCTCGGCCAGCTCAAATACATCATGTCGACTGGCTATGAATATTCCTGGTTCATCCTGACCCAGAGCATCATCAAGAAGGAGTTTGCGCTGTCGGGCTCGGAGCAGAACCCGGATCTGACCGGCAAGAGCTGGCGCATGACGATCAAGCGCGCCACCAACAAGGGCGCGCCGGCGCCGGTGGAGGCGTTCAAGCGCCATGGTGTCGACTTCATCGTGCGCGACACGCTCGAGGATCTCGTAGCGGAGATGAACAAGCTCGCCGGCAGCGACCTCCTCAAGCTCGACCATATCAGGACGCAGATCGAGGCGCGCGACCGCGAGATCGCCAATCCCTACGTCAAGGATGCGCAGGTGATGAATATCCACAATGCGCGCCGCTATCTCGGCGACAGGCTGATCCGCACCGCCTCCCCGCACCGGATCCTGGATCCCGCGCAGGGACCGCTGATCGCGGTCAAGCTCAACATCCTCACCCGCAAGACGCTGGGCGGCTTCGAGACCGACCTCGAGTCCCGCGTGTTCGGCGGCGAGGGCAGCGTCATTCCCGGCCTCTATGCGGTCGGCGAAGCCGCCGGCTTCGGCGGCGGCGGCGTGCACGGCTATCGCTCGCTCGAAGGCACCTTCCTCGGCGGCTGCCTGTTCTCGGGCCGCAATGCGGGCCGGTCGGCAGCAAAGGCGGTGGGCTGAACCGCCCCTTGCGTTGCGCCACGCATCGTCCGGTTCGGATGCAAATCTGTCCGGACATGCATGAGCGTTCGGCCACGCATGCGTGCCGGGCAACGCATGCGTGCCGGGGGTGGCAGAGCGCGGGGTGCTGGGCTAGACAGGGCCGCCATTCCAGTGAGGAGATCCCCAATGAGCATCCAGCGTTTCGAAACCGGCCCACGCATGAGCCAGGTCGTCGTGCACGGCAACACCGTCTATCTCGCCGGCGTCGTCGCCAACAAGGCCGCCGGCGAAAGCGTGACGAAGCAGACCCAGGACATCCTGGCGACCATCGACGGTCATCTTGCCAAGGCCGGCACCGACAAGTCGAAGCTGCTGTCGGCCACGATCTACATCACTGACATGAAGACCTTCGGCGAGATGAATGCGGTGTGGGACGCCTGGGTATCGCCCGGCAACACCCCCGCCCGCGCCACGGTCGAAGCCAAGCTGGCGGCGCCGCAATACACCGTCGAGATCATGGTGACGGCCGCGAAGTAATTCTCGCGAAAACTTCACGCGCGTTGATGACTTCCGAGGTAATCGATCAGCGCGCGTGAATCTTCGATGATGACGGTCAGCCGAACACGGCTTCATCGAAGGAGAGCACCATGACCGATCCCACCACCATCGCCCGCCGCTACATCGAGCTCTGGAACGAGCGCACGGCCGGCCGGCGCCGCGACCTGCTCGGCGAACACTGGACGAATGATGCGAGCTACGTCGATCCCTTGATGAAGGGCGACGGCCGCGACGGCATCGAGGCCCTGATCGCCGGCGTGCAGCAGCGCTTTCCCGATTTCAAATTCCAGCTGATCGGCGAGCCCAACGGCTTTGGCGACCACATTCGTTTTTCCTGGGGCCTCGGTCCCGACGGCGCCGACAGCCCGATCAAGGGCACTGATTTCGCCGTGCTGCAAGACGGCCGCATCAAAAGCGTGACCGGGTTTCTCGACCAGGTGCCGGCCGGGGCGTGAGAGCGCTAGCTGATCGTCATGCCCGGGCTTGTCCCGGGCATCCACGTTCTTCGTGCCGCATGCAAGGCGTGGATGGCCGGGACAAGCCCGGCCATGACGATGTGGCGACCAGCGCGCCTCGAATGGGCAGCGCGAATGCGATAGCGCTGCCGCAGGCGGGAGCGGCACCCCTCGACGAAGCCATCCCTACGGCTTACCTGTCATGCCGTGCCGCCCCGTATCCTCCAAGCATCGGCCGAGCCCGCCGCGCTGCTGCCAAGCCGCTTCCAGCAATGGTTCGCAGGCCGCGGCTGGTCGCCGCGTGCGCATCAATTGGCGCTGCTAGAGAAGGCGCGCGAGGACCGCTCGGCCCTGCTGATCGCGCCGACCGGCGCGGGCAAGACGCTGGCGGGATTCTTGCCGACGCTGGTGGAACTGTCGATTCAGCCCATCGATCGCGAGGCAAGTCCGAAGAAAAGCCTCGTATCCACCGGCCGCAGCGTGCAACGTTCCGGCGGCCTGCACACGCTCTACATCTCGCCGCTGAAAGCACTCGCCGTCGACATCGCGCGCAATTTGGAGCGGCCGATCGCCGAGATGGCGCTGCCGATCAAGGTCGAGACCCGCACCGGCGACACGCCGGTGTCGCGGCGGCAGCGGCAGCGGCGCTATCCGCCTGATGTGCTGCTGACGACGCCGGAGCAGCTTGCGCTGCTGCTGTCCTCCGACGACGCGCCGTTCCTGTTCTCGTCCCTGAAGCGCATCGTGCTCGACGAATTGCATGCGCTGGTGACGTCCAAGCGCGGCGATCTGCTCTCGCTCGGCCTCGCGCGGCTGTGGCGGCTGGCCCCGCAGCTGCGTGCGATCGGCCTGTCGGCGACCGTGGCCGAGCCGGAGCAGCTCGCGCGCTTCCTGGTGCCGCAGCCGGGCGGCGAGGAGCGAGCCGCCGACATCGTCGTCGCCGGCGGTGCCGCGCCGCCCGAGGTGGAGATGCTCGACACGCGCGAGCGCTTGCCCTGGGCCGGCCACAGCGCGCGCCATGCGCTCCCTGAGATCTACGAGCTGATCAAGGCGAACAAGACCACGCTGGTCTTCGTCAACACCCGCAGCCAGGCCGAGATGCTGTTCCAGAATCTCTGGAGCATGAACGACGACGGCCTTGCGATCGCGCTGCATCACGGCTCGCTCGACGTCGCCCAGCGCCGCAAGGTCGAGGACGCGATGTCGGCAGGAAAGCTGCGCGGCGTGGTCTGCACCTCCTCGCTCGACCTCGGCGTCGACTGGGGCGACGTCGACCTCGTCGTCAATATCGGTGCGCCCAAGGGCTCCTCGCGCCTGATGCAGCGGATCGGCCGCGCCAACCATCGCCTCGACGAAGCCTCGCGCGCGGTGCTGGTGCCGGCCAACCGGTTCGAAGTGCTGGAATGCCGCGTCGCGATCGATGCCATTGCCGAGAACGCGCAGGACACGCCGCCCCTGCGCACCGGCGCGCTGGACGTGCTGGCGCAGCACGTGCTCGGCTGTGCCTGCGGCGAGCCGTTCCTCTCCGACGAGCTTTATGCCGAGGTTCGCACCGCCGCGCCCTACGCCGAGCTGTCGCGGCAGGATTTCGACGACGTCGTCGATTTCGTCGCCTCCGGCGGCTACGCGCTCAAGACCTACGAACGCTTCGCCCGCATCAAGCAGGACAAGGAGGGGCGCTGGCGCGTCGCCAATCCCAAGGTGCGGCAGAGCTACCGCATGAATGTCGGCACCATCGTCGAGGACGACATGCTGAAGGTGCGGCTGGTGCGCTCGCGCGGCGGCGGGAGCGGATCGACCGGCGTGATCGCCCGCGGCGGCCGGCTGCTCGGCGAGATCGAGGAGGCCTTCATCGAGGGCCTCAGCCCCGGCGACACCTTCGTGTTCTCGGGCGAGGTGGTGCGCTATGAGACCCTGGTCGAGGACCAGGTCTACGTCTCGCGCGCGCACGACAAGGACCCGAAGGTGCCGTCCTATATGGGCGGCAAGTTTCCGCTCTCGACCTATCTCGCCGAACGCGTGCGCCGCCTGCTCGATGACAGCCGCGCGTGGGCCGGCTTGCCGGAGCAGGTGCGCGACTGGCTGTCGCTGCAGAAGGACGCCAGCAAAGTGCCCGGGGTGCGCGAGCTGCTGGTCGAATGCTTTCCGCGCGCCAACAAGCATTATCTGGTCTGCTACCCCTTCGAAGGCCGGCTCGCGCACCAGACCCTCGGCATGCTGCTGACGCGGCGGCTGGAGCGCGCCCGCGCGCGGCCGCTCGGCTTCGTCGCCAATGAATACGCCATCGCGGTCTGGGCGCTCGGCGACATGTCCTTCATGATTCGCGATGGCCGCATCGACCTCGATGCGCTGTTCGACCCCGATATGCTCGGCGACGATCTCGAAGCCTGGCTCGCCGAGTCAGCCTTGATGAAGCGCACCTTCCGCAATTGCGCGATCATCTCCGGCCTGATCGCGCGGCGGCACACCGGCGAGGAGAAGAGCCGCCGCCAGGTGCTGTTCTCGACCGATCTCGTCTATGACGTGCTGCGCAAGCACCAGGCCGATCACGTCCTGCTGCGCGCCGCGCGCGCCGATGCGGCCACCGGCCTGCTCGATCTGCGCCGCCTCAGCGACATGCTGATGCGCATCCAGGGGCGCATCACGCTCCGGGAACTCGACCATGTCTCGCCGCTCGCCGTTCCCGTGATGCTGGAAATCGGCCGCGAGTCAGTTTATGGCGAAGCTGCAGACGAGCTCCTGGCCGAAGCCGCCGATGAGCTCGTCAAAGAGGCGATGGGATAACAGCAGGTTTGTCGTGACGATAGGCGCGCAGGTTTCAGGAGATGTCGACGACATGCGCGTGTCCACAGTCACGATCAGCGATGTGACCTTCGCCGCCGATCTCTCCGGCGCGCTGTTCTGGGAAGAGCAGCGCCTGCTCGTCGTCTCCGACCTGCATCTGGAAAAGGGCTCCAGCTTCGCCACCCGCGGCGTGCTGCTGCCGCCCTATGATACGCTGGCGACGCTGAGCCGCCTCGCTGCCGTCATCGCCCGCCATGATCCTCGAACGGTGATCGCGCTCGGCGACAGCTTTCACGACCGCACGGCGCATGAACGGTTGTCGCCGGACGATCGCGACGCCGTCGCCGCGCTGCAGACCGGCCGCGACTGGATCTGGATCTCCGGCAACCACGATCCGATGCTGCCGCCTGATCTCGGCGGCACCGTCGCCGAGGAGGTCGCGGTCGGCCCGATCACCTTCCGCCACGAGCCGACCGGCGCGCATGGCGAGATCGCCGGCCATCTTCATCCCAAGGCGCGCGTCTCCGCGCGCGGCCGCTCCATGGAGCGGCGCTGCTTCGCCTCCGACGGGATGCGCGCGGTGATGCCGGCGTTCGGCGCCTATGCCGGGGGTCTCAGCATCCGCGACGCCGCATTTGCGAAGATTTTCCCCGCCAATGGCTTCGTCGCCCATCTGCTCGGCGACCGCCGCGTCCATGCCATTGCGGCGCCGCGCTGTTCCTGAGACTTTCGCGCAATCCCGGAACAAATTAAGAACACTTTAGCAAGTCTTTGATATATCATTGTGATTCGGCGCATCGCCGGCACAATATCTAGCGTCTGTCAGACTTTGCGAGGACTAGATGTCCACCATCGCCTTCGATCAATTCGCCCTCACCCGGATCGCCGATTTCGCGCGCTCGCTGTCGCGGCTGCATCAGGCGGCGCGGCGCCAGCGCATCGACGACGACCAGTTCGACCGCGAGTTCAACGCGGTGTGCCAGTCGATCTGGGGCTACACCATCGACGACGTCAGCGACGACCTGTTCTCGGCCGAGGATCATCTGTTTCTGGACACGCTGGACGAAGCGCAGGCGCGCATCTTCGCGGCCGAGCAGGGCTATGACCTCGTCGGCGATCAGGGCATGCTGACGGATTGGTGGGGTTTCTGCTGGATGATCCTGGCCGAGAAGCGCGGCCTGCTCACGCCGGACAACCGCGCCGCCGCGCGCGCGGCGATCGAGGAGAAATATCTGGCGGCGCCGAACGTGATCGGGGTGATCATCGGGAGATAGTGCCGCAACCTCCGTCATTGCGAGGAGCGCTTGCGACGAAGCAATCCAGAATGCCTCCGCCGAGGGATTCTGGATTGCTTCGCTGCGCTCGCAATGACGGCGTGGTGAGAGCTTGGATCAATCCAGCCCCGCCCGCTTCGCCGGCTTCTGCGCCGTCGTCTTCGGCACGGTCACATCGGGCAGCGCCTCACGCACGATCTCTGCGGCAGGGGCATCTGCCGACACCGTTTCTGCCCGCACCGGGGCCACCTTCATTTCGCCGAGGCGGGCGCGGACCTGGGCGGTGAGGCCGGGATAGGACGCAACCGGGGTGAAGTCCGCCGCCTGGTCGTTGCCGACGCGGATGCCGGTATAGGCGACGAGGCCGTCGGTGGTGGCGATCACGTCGCCGGCCTTCAGCGAGGAATCCAGCGCCAGATCGACCGGGGCGAGGCCGACCGGCTCGCGGCCGTTGCAGGTGCAGTCGGCGCGCAGCGCCTTGCGGTAGGCGAACGCGTTCTCGCTGTCGGCGTAGCGCTCGCCGGTCTGCGAATAGGCACCGTCGATGCTGGATCCAAAATAGACCTTTGTGGCGGTGGCGGGGCAGAAGGCCTGACACATCTGCGCTGGTGAGACCATGCCTCGCATCAGCGGGAAATATTTGCCGTCGCAACTGCGCACGCAGAAGGCCGGGCCGGAGCCGCCGGCGGCTGCCGCGCGGGTCGGCGGCACATATTGCGGATTCTGCTGGCCTGTGAAGGGATCGGAGTAGGAGTTCGGCTGCTGTAGTTGCGGCCGCTGCATTCCGCCGAACAGGAAGTCGAACAGGCCTTCGGCCGAAACCGGGGCCGGGGCCGCAAGCATGGGAACCGCAACCATGACGGCTGCGAGCATCGCGCGACGCCGCGTATGGGACAACTCTGTACGCACAGCTCACTCCACCCGACGCTACGGAACCGGTCAGGACCGTTCGAGGTCTTCAGCACACGATTCACCGTAATGCGCGATGGTAAATGAGCGGTTGCGTGGAGGCGGTTTCAAGACGAGGCGGTGATCTCTTTATGGCCGCGCGCGGCTTCACGGACGGCGTTGCTCCCGGGGCACGCTCGGGCATGCCGACGGGGAATCAATGGTCCTCTCTTACGCCTTCAAGAACTCCGACGCCTTGTACAGCGAGCGGAACGGCAGGCCGGCCGCGGCGAAGGTGTCGGTGGCGCCTTCCTCGCGGTCGACCATGGTCAGCACCAGCACCACATTGGCGCCGGTCTCGCGCACGGATTCCACCGCCTTCATCGCCGAGCCGCCGGTCGTGGTGACGTCCTCGACGATCACGACGCGCTTGCCGGCAAGCGTCTCGCCCTTCGGCAGGCCCTCGATCGCGAGCTTGGCGCCGTGCTCCTTCGGCTTCTTGCGCACGAAGAACGCCGCGATCGGATGGCCCTTGATCCAGGAGATCTGCGCCAGCGCACCGGCGAGCGGCACCGCGCCCATCTCGAGGCCGCCGATGAAGTCGAGATTGTCGTCCTTCAGCGCCTCGTAGGTCAGCTCAGCGAGCAGGGTCGCCCCCTCCGGGTCGAGCATGGTCGGCTTGAGGTTGAAGTAGAAATCGCTCTTGCGGCCCGACGCGAGCGTCACCTCGCCGCGGCCGAACGAGCGCCGGCGGATGATTTCGAACAGGCGGGCGCGAGAGGCAGATTTCGACACGGCGGTCCCTCGAACAGCTTTTTGGAGGAGGCGCAATTTATCCGCGACGGGAGCGACATTCCAGAGGGGGCGTCCCTCGTCAACAGGGATCGGCCATCCCCGGCCGCCGGTTGTGGGGCTGCGACCTTCTGGAGTAGTTGAGAGCCCGGATCGGGCGCGACGCCTCTTGGGTAAGGAAACGGGAATGACCATCGAGCTGCACACCTGGAACACGCCGAACGGCCGCAAGATCTCGGTCGCGCTGGAGGAGATGGGGCTGCCCTACAAGGTGATCCCGGTGAACATCACCAAGGGCGAGCAGATGGCGCCGGAATTCCTCAAGCTGTCCCCGAACAACAAGATCCCCGCGATCGTCGATCCCGAGGGCCCCGACGGCAAGCCGGTCAGCATCTTCGAATCCGGCGCGATCCTGCTCTATCTCGGTGAAAAGACCGGCAAATTCCTGCCGAAATCGCTCGGGCAGCGGATCCCCGTCTACGAATGGCTGATGTGGCAGATGGGCGGCTTCGGTCCGATGCCGGGCCAGGTGCACCATTTCATCGCGCTCGAGAACGAGCAGGACCGCGCCTACGGCCTGAAGCGCTTCATGGCGGAGACGCGCCGGCTCTACGGCGTGCTCGACCGCCGCCTGGAGGGGCGCGACTTCGTCGCCGATGAGCTCTCGATTGCCGATTTTGCCATCCTGGGCTGGGCCTGGCGCCACCCTCGCCACAAGGTTGATTTGGCCGACTTCCCCAACGTCAAGCGCTGGTACGAGGCCCTGATGGCCCGCCCGGCGGTGAAGCGGGGCATGGAGACGAAGCTGGATTGAGCCTCGCTCTCACCCTCCCCTGGAGGGGGAGGGTCGATCGCGCGCAGCGCGAGCGGGGTGGGGTGATCTCTCCACACGGACACTGTTCGAGGCGGAGAGACTGTCACCCCACCCCGTCGCACATTTCGCTACCGCTCCATGTGAGCCGACCCTCCCCCTCCAGGGGAGGGTAGGAAAAGCTCACACCTTCTTCGCTTCCACCGCCATCCGCACCGCGAGCCCGGCCAGCACGGTGCCCATCAGCCAGCGCTGCACCAGCACCCAGCTCGGCCGGTTCGCCAGGAACAGCGCGATCGAGCCGGCGGCAAGCGCGATCATCGCATTGACGCTGACGCTGATCGCGATCTGGATCGTCCCCAACGCCATTGACTGCGTCAGCACGCTGCCGGCGGCGGGATCGATGAATTGCGGCAGCAGCGCCAGATACAGCATCGCGATCTTCGGATTGAGCAGGTTGGTGACGAAGCCCATCGCGAACAATCTGCGCGGGCTGTCGATCGCGAGCTTCCTGACCTGGAACGGCGATCGCCCGCCCGGTCTCACCGCCTGCCAGGCGAGCCAGAGCAGATAGCCCGCGCCGGCAAAGCGTAGCGCGTCATAGGCAAAGGGAATGGCGAGCAGCAGCGCGGTGATGCCGAACGCCGCGCACAGCATGTAGAACACGAAGCCGAGTGCCACGCCGCCGAGCGAGACGATGCCGGCCGCGGGCCCCTGCGTGATCGAGCGCGAGATCAGGTAGATCATGTTCGGCCCGGGCGTCAGCACGAGACCGAGAGAGACGAGGGCGAAGCCGAGCAGGGCGGAGGTGTGGGGCATGGCGGGACCGGTGCGGGAGACGCACTGGTTCTAATATGCGAGGGCGTGCCCGGCCATCGCGCAATTGCACGGAGGACAATTCGATGCCCGCATGTCACCCCAGCGTCGTCCCCGCGCCCGTGCGCAATTGCGCACTAGGCGGGGACGACACCGAGTGTGTGGCGGCAGCCAGCGCATGTTACGAGGTAAAGAGCAGCGCAGCCTCAATGCGCCTCGTCCCAATTGCTCGCCGCGCGCGCATCCACGTGCAGCGGCACCGAGAGCAGCACCGCCGGGAACGGCGCGTCCTGCATCACGTGCTGCACGACCGGCAGCGTCGCCTCGACCTCGGCGTCCGGCACCTCGAAGATCAACTCGTCATGCACCTGCAAGAGCATCTGCGCCGACAGCTTCTTCGCGGCAAGTGCGTCCTCGACCCGCGTCATGGCGCGGCGGATGATGTCGGCGGCGGTGCCCTGGAGCCGCGCGTTGATCGCGGCGCGCTCGTTGAAGGCGCGCACCGAGGCGTTGGAGGCCTTGATGTCGGGGTAGTGGCATTTGCGGCCGAACAGCGTGGTGACGTAGCCGTGGCTGCGGCAGAAGTCCCGCGTCTCGTCCATGTAGGCGCGGATGCCGGGGAAGCGCTCGAAATACTTCTTGATATAGGCCGAGGCTTCCTCGCGCGCGATGCCGAGCTGGTTGGCGAGGCCGAACGCCGAGATGCCGTAGATGATGCCGAAATTGATCGCCTTGGCGCGGCGGCGGATCTCGCTCGGCATGCCCTTGATCGGCACGCCGAACATCTCCGAGGCGGTCATGGCGTGGATGTCGAGCCCGTCGCGGAACGCCTGTTTCAGCACGGGAATGTCGGCGATCTCGGCGAGCAGTCGCAGCTCGATCTGCGAATAGTCGGCGGACACCAGCTTGTGTCCGGGCGTCGCGATGAAGGCGCGGCGGATCTTGCGGCCGTCCTCGGTACGAACAGGGATGTTCTGCAGGTTCGGCTCGTTCGAGGACAGCCGGCCCGTCGTGGTCGCCGCCAGCGCGTAGGTCGTGTGCACGCGATGCGTCTGCGGATTGACATAGGTCGGCAGCGCGTCGGTATAGGTCGATTTCAGTTTCGAGACCTGGCGCCATTCCAGAATCTTCTTCGGGAAGTCGTGGCCCTGCTCGGCGAGCTCGTCCAGCACCTGCGCGGTGGTCGACCACGCGCCGGTCTTGGTCTTGGTACCGCCGGATAGTCCCATCTTGCCGAACAGGATGTCACCGATCTGCTTGGGGCTGCCGACATTGACCGGCTCGCCTGCGATCTCCTGGATCTCGGCCTCGACGCGCGCGGCGGTCTGGGCAAAGTCGCCGGACAGCCGCGACAGCACCTGGCGATCGATCGAGATGCCGCGCCGCTCCATGCGCGCCAGCACCGACACCAGCGGCCGCTCCAGCGTCTCGTAGACGGTGGTCATGTGCTCGGCGACGAGGCGCGGCTTCAGCACGCGCCAGAGCCGCAAGGCGACGTCGGCGCCTTCGGCCGACAGCGCGGCGGCCTTGTCGATCGGCACCTGGTCGAAGGTGATCTTGCCCTTGCCGCTGCCGAGCAGCTCGCTCTCCTTCATCATGGCATGACCGAACCAGCGCTCGGACAGCGATTCCAGCGCTTGCGAGCCGCGGCCGGCATCGAGCACGTAGGAGATCAGGAGCGCATCGTCGATGTTGCGCAGGGTGATGCCGTGCTGCGCCAGCATCACGGCACTGAATTTGACGTCGAAGCCGATCTTGAGGATGCCTGCCGATTCCAGCACCGGCCGCAGCGCCTCGATCGCATCCGCATGCTTGACCTGGTCGGGCGCGAGGCCCGCGTCGAACAGGCCGGCGCCGCCGCCGGACTGCTTGTGCGCCAGCGGCACGTAGCAGGCATCGTTCGGCGCCAGCGCCAGCGCGATGCCGCAGAGATCGGCCTGCATCGGATCGATGGAATTGGCCTTGATCTCGATCGCGACATGACCGGCATCGTGGACGCGGGCGATGAAGGCGTCCAGCTCTTTGAACGTCTTGATCACCTGGTATTTGCTGCGATCGACCGGAAGCTTGCGCAGCGCCTCCTCGCGCGCCGCGGCGAGCGAGATCGGCGCACCCTTCGGGCTCGCAGCCTTGTCCTCCTTGCTTGCCGACTTGTTGGGACGGCTCGGAGCGGCTTGCGCCGGTGTGCCGGTCCCCGGTGCGGGCACGACGTCCGAGGACGGCAGCGGCGTGAACACGCTGGCGCCGCTCGAATAGCCGGGGTCGGCATCGACATTGGCAGGATCGATCTGCGCATATTCGGCGACGCGCCGCGTCAGCGTGGTGAATTCCATCGCCTTGAGGAAGGCGATCAGCTTGCGCGCGTCCGGCTCGTGGACGGCGAGATCGTCGAGCGGCACCTCGAGCTCGACCTTGTCGTCGAGCAGCACGAGCTGCCGCGAGATGCGGGCCTTCTCCGCATTCTCGAGCAGCGCCTCGCGGCGCTTGGGCTGCTTGATCTCGCCGGCACGGAACAGCAATTGGTCGAGGTCGCCATATTCGGTGATCAGCTGCGCCGCGGTCTTGACGCCGATGCCGGGCACGCCGGGCACGTTGTCGGTGGAATCGCCGGCCAGCGCCTGCACCTCCACCACCTTGTTCGGGGGCACGCCGAATTTCTCGATCACCTCGGGGATGCCGATACGGCGATCCTTCATGGTGTCGTACATGGTGACGCAATCGGTCACCAGCTGCATCAGGTCCTTGTCGGAGGACACGATGGTCGCGCTGGCGCCGCGCTCGCAGGCCTGCCGCACATAGGTCGCGATGAGATCATCGGCCTCGAAGCCGGTCTGTTCCAGGCAGGGCAGGTCGAAGGCGCGCACCGCCTCGCGGATCAGCGCGAATTGCGGGATCAGGTCGTCGGGCGCCGGCGGCCGGTGCGCCTTGTATTCGGGATAGATCTTGTTGCGGAACGTGATCTCCGACTTGTCGAAGATGATCGCCAGATGCGTCGGCCGGTTGTCCTCGGGCATCTCGCGGAGCAGCTTCCACAGCATGTTGCAGAAGCCGAGCACGGCGTTGACCTGCAGCCCGTCGGACTTGCGGTTCAGCGGTGGCAGCGCGTGGTAGGCGCGGAAGATGTAGGAGGAACCGTCGACCAGGAACACGTGGTCGCGCTTGCCCGCGGCCTTGGCCGCAACCGGCTTGGCAGCAGCTGGCGCAGCGGGCTTGGTCTCGGCGGCGGCCTTGGAGGTGACCTTGGAGGCGGCCTTGGTGTCGGCTTTGGCGGTGGTCTTCGGCGATGTTTTGGGCATGCCGCAATGTATGAATTTTTGCGGACTTTGACAGCCTTGGATGAGGGATTTTTGAGGCGATTCCCACACGTCTCGTCGTCCCTGCGACGCAGGGACCCATAACCATAGGGAGAAATTTGGCGAAGATCGGTGGTGATTTGGCCGTGGTACGACGACCGGAGTCCATCGATAGATCACGCGGTATGGGTCCCCCGCGTTCGCGGGGACGACACCGAGAATGGTGCTACTCCGCCGCCTGCAACACCGGCGACGATTTCTTCGGCGCGATCCAGAACGCGTCCGGCCGCTCGAACAGGAAGCGCGCATTGAAGCGCAGCGCAACCTGCCAGATCGCGAGCGCACCGAGCACGCCGGCGACGGTGACGATCAGCGACACCGTGCCGATGTCGGGGATGATCCCGGTGCGCAGCAGCAGCGTCCGGGTCGCCGCCATCGGCAGGAAGAAGGCGAGATAGATCACGATCGAATGCTCGCCGCAGAAGCGCAGGAAATTCATCCATTGGGCGCGTGCGAGCAGCGTGCCCGTCGTGATGATGGCGCAGGCGCCGGCAAAGCCGAGCACCAGCGAGACCAGCTTCCATTCGCTGGCCCCCGACACGACGAGGCCGGCATTGGCAAGCGCCCAGGTCGCGAGCGCCAGGAGCGCGAGCGCCGGATGCTTCCGCGCGCGATCCGAGAGCGCGAACACGTAAGGTGCGAACAGATAACCCGAATAGAAATAGACGAAGCGGGCGCAGAACTCGTCGATGACGGTCCAGCCTGTCGTGATGCGGGCCGTCTCGAGCGCGGCGGCGACGAGCCAGATCGCGAGCGGCGGGAGCTTGCGTGTCAGTTTTGTGACGACGAAGAAGATCGGCAGCAGATAGATGAACCACAGCGTGCCGAACGGCTCGACGAAGGATTCAAGATACAAGAGGCCAACGTGGTGCCAGCCCGACTCCGCCGCGAAACCGGGCGCCTTGAAGCCGAACTGGATCGTCACCCAGACGACATAGAAATAGGCGAAATGCACCACCTTGCGGTCGAGATAGGTCCGCCAGTCCCGGTCGATCACGAGCGCCAGGAACAGGCCCGAGATCAGGAAGAAATCCGGCATCCGGAACGGCTTTGCGAACGCTACGAGCACGTGCATGAAGCCGGTCTCGCCGGCGGCGAGCTCGACCCCCAGCACCGAATGCATCATCACGACCATGATGATGCAGATGCCCTTGGCGTAGTCGACCCAGTCGACACGTGCGGCAGCCGTGGCCGCAACGCCTCCACTGCCTGCGATTGTGCCTGATGGTGCCATGGTGTCTCTTTTCGAGGCGTTTTCCGCCCCGTCCTGTTCGGAGGTGGGTCAGTGTGGGGCCGCTACGGTTTCCCACTTCTTTACCGATTCACTTCCCGTGCCGCTTTTTTCGCTGCGGACTGTTCCTTCCCTGCGAGAAAATGCTAAACCGCCCCGCGCCGGGGTTTCATTTTCGTTAACCAATCTAAAAACAGGGATTTCCATGCGTATCGCGATGATCGGCACGGGCTATGTGGGACTGGTGTCCGGCGCCTGCTTTGCCGATTTCGGTCACGACGTCACCTGCGTCGACAAGGACGAGAAGAAGATCGCGGCGCTCCACCGCGGCGAGATCCCGATCTACGAGCCCGGCCTCGACGAGCTGGTCGCGACCAACGTCAAGGCCAAGCGGCTCGACTTCACTACCGATCTGAAGCAACCGGTCGCGGACGCCGATGCGGTGTTCATCGCGGTCGGCACGCCCTCGCGCCGTGGCGACGGCCACGCCGATCTTTCCTACGTCTACGCCGCCGCGAAAGAGATCGCGCAGTCGCTTTCCGGCTTCACCGTCGTGGTGACGAAGTCGACCGTTCCGGTCGGCACCGGCGACGAGGTCGAGCGCATCATTCGCGAGACCAATCCCAGCGCCGACGTCGTGGTCGCCTCCAACCCCGAGTTCCTGCGCGAGGGCGCCGCGATCCGCGACTTCAAGTTTCCTGATCGCATCGTGGTCGGCACCGCCGACGAGCGCGGCCGCAAGGTGATGGGCGATATCTACCGCCCGCTGTCGCTGAACCAGGCGCCGCTGATGTTCACCGCGCGGCGCACCGCCGAGATGATCAAGTACGCCGCCAACGCGTTCCTGGCGACCAAGATCACCTTCATCAACGAGATCGCCGATCTCTCCGAAAAGGCCGGCGCCAACGTGCAGGAGGTCGCGCGCGGCATCGGTCTCGACAACCGCATCGGCACCAAGTTCCTGCATGCCGGTCCCGGCTTCGGCGGTTCCTGCTTCCCCAAGGACACCAAGGCGCTGATCAAGATCGCGCAGGATTACGACGTGTCCTTGCGCATCGTCGAATCCGTGCTGGCGGTCAACGAGAACCGCAAGCGCGCGATGGCACGCAAGGTGAGCCAGGCGCTCGGCGGCAATCTGCGCGGCAAGACCGTCGCCGTGCTCGGCCTCACCTTCAAGCCCGACACCGACGACATGCGCGATGCGCCGTCGATCCCGCTGGTCACGGGCCTGATCGACATGGGCGCGAAGGTCAAGGCGTTCGATCCGGTCGGCATGGAGCAGGCCAAGGGCGAGCTGCCCGACATCACCTATTGCGAGGACGCCTATTCCTGCGCGCAAGGGGCCGATGCCCTTGTCATCGTCACCGAATGGGTCCAGTTCCGCGCGCTCGATCTCGACCGGCTGAAGAGCGTCATGGCGCAGCCCGTCGTCGTCGACCTGCGCAACATCTACCGCCCCGAGGACATGGAAGCCGCGGGCTTCGTCTATGAGAGCGTCGGCCGCCCGCCGGTGCAGGGCTGATCACAATACATTCTCCTTGAACGAAGGCGTCATGGCCGGGCTTGTCCCGGCCATCCACGTCTTGTTCACTGCCAGATGAAAGAACGTGGATGCCCGGCACTTTTGTGCGAAGACGCGCTTCGCGCTTTTGCCCGGGCATGACGACGGGATGATGCCTTGCCCCGCAGTTTCGACACGCCCCTGCCGATCGATGCCGTGCTCGACGAGCTCTCGCGCACGCTGGAGGCTAACAATGCCGCCGTGCTGGTGGCGCCGCCCGGGGCCGGCAAGACCACGCGTGTGCCGCTCGCCTTGCTCGATGCGCCCTGGGCCAGGGGCAAGAAGATCATCGTGCTGGAGCCGCGCCGTATCGCGGCGCGCGCCAGCGCCGACCGCATGGCCAAGTCGCTCGGCGAACGCACCGGGGAGACGGTCGGCTACCGCGTCCGCTTCGGCTCGAAGATCTCGCGCGCCACGCGCATCGAGGTGGTGACCGAAGGCATCTTCACCCGCCAGATCCTCGACGACCCTGAATTGTCCGGCGTCGCCGCCATCCTGTTCGATGAATTCCACGAGCGCTCGCTCGATGCCGACATGGGCCTCGCGCTGGCGCGCGATGCGCAAACCGGTCTGCGCGAGGATCTGCGCATCCTCGTGATGTCGGCAACGCTCGACGGTGCGCGTGTGGCCAAGCTGCTCGGCGATGCGCCCGTCGTCGAAAGCGAGGGTCGCGCCTTCCCCGTCGAGACGCGCTATCTCGGCCGCAAGGCGGATGCGCCGATTGAGCGGCAGATGGCGGATGCGATCGCATCCGCGCTGCGCGCTGACAGCGGCTCGGTGCTGGCTTTCCTGCCGGGCGCCGCCGAAATCCGCCGCACCCAGAATTTCCTCGGCGAGCGGGTGCAGGACGCCTCGATCGAGATCGTGCCGCTGTTCGGCGCGCTCGATGCCGCCGTGCAGGACCGCGCGATCTCCCCCGCGCCCAGGGGCACGCGCAAGGTAGTGTTGGCCACCTCGATCGCGGAGACCTCGCTCACCATTGAGGGCGTGCGCATCGTGGTCGATTCCGGCCTGGCCCGCGTGCCACGCTACGAGCCCGATATCGGCCTGACCCGGCTCGAGACCGTGCGCGCCTCGCGCGCGGCGGTAGACCAGCGCCGCGGTCGCGCCGGCCGTACCGAGCCCGGTGTCTGCTACCGGCTCTGGGACGAGCCGCAGACGGCTTCGCTAGCGCCCTACACCCAGCCGGAAATCCTCAGCGCGGATCTATCCTCGCTGGTGCTCGATCTCGCGCAATGGGGCGTCAGCGACCCTGCCGCGTTGTCGTTCCTCGATCCGCCGCCGGGGCCGGCGTGGAAAGAGGCGAAGAGCCTGCTAACCGAGCTCAACGCGCTCGATGCCGACGGCCGCATCACTGCGGAGGGAAAAAGCCTGCGCGCGCTGGCGCTGCCGCCGCGGCTGGCGCGGATGATCGTGGATTCGCACCGTGCGGGCGAAGGCGAGGCCGCCGCCGAGATCGCGGCCATCATCACCGAGCGTGGCCTTGGCGGTGACAGCGTCGATCTGGAGCAGCGGCGCGACCAGTTCCGCCGCGACCGCTCGCCGCGTGCCGCCAGCGCGCGCGACCTCGCGCGGCGCTGGGCCTCGCAGGTGGCGGCGTCCGAGAAGGCCGGGCCGCCGGAGGAACTCTCGACCGGCCTGATGCTGGCTTATGCCTTTCCCGACCGCGTCGCGCGCAACCGGGGCAATGGCAGCTTCGTGCTGGCGAATGGCCGCGGCGCGTCTGTCGAGCAGACCTCCTCGCTCGCCCGCGCGCCCTATATCGCGATCGGCGAGATGACGGGCACGGCGGCGAGCGGGCGGATCCTGCTGGCCGCGCAAATCACCGAGGGCGAGATCGAACGGCATTTCGCCGAGCATATCGAGACCGCCGACGAGATCTCGTTCGACCGCGGCGCAATGGCGCTGCGGGCGCGGCGCAGGCGCCTGCTGCATGCGATCACGCTGTCGGAAGCGACCCTTGCCGTGTCGCCATCCGAGGACACCGCGCGCATTCTTGCAGATGGGTTGATCGCCGCCGGTCTCGACCGGCTGCCGTGGTCGAAGGCCGCCAAGCAGTGGCGCGACCGTGTCATGTTCCTGCGCAAGGCCGAGGGCGACAGCTGGCCGGATTTGTCCGATGACGGGCTGATCGCGCGGCGCGACGATTGGCTGGTGCCGGCGCTCTACGACAAGATCGCGCTCAAGGACATTTCGCCGGGCGACCTCTCGGACGCGCTGATGGCGCTGCTGCCCTGGGAGATGCGCGCGCGGCTCGACCGCGAGGCGCCGACGCATTTCGAGGCGCCTACGGGGAGCGTGCTCGCGATCGACTACGAAGCCGAGCAGGGGCCGACCATCGCGGTGCGGCTGCAGGAATTGTTCGGCCTCAACACCCATCCCTCGATCGCGGCCGGCAAGGTGCCGCTGGTGCTGGAGCTGCTGTCGCCGGCACAGCGCCCGGTGCAGGTGACGCGTGATCTCCCAGGCTTCTGGCGCGGCAGCTATAGCGCGGTGCGCTCCGACCTGCGCGGCCGCTACCCGCGCCACCCCTGGCCCGACGATCCGGCCAATGCACTGCCGACCCGGCGGGCGAAGCCGCGCGGGACGTGACAGAGGTAGACCCTCATGGTGAGGAGCGCGGAACGCGCGTCTCGAACCATGCAGGCCCGGATCTCGCGTGCGGCCATCCTTCGAGACGCCGCTTCGCGGCTCCTCAGGATGAGGACCTGGGGTCGCTGTGACACCATCGCATTAACCGTCCGCTCATCCTTTTCGTCAAAATTGCGGCGCTCCAACGGCGGCTTCGCTCGCGGTCGGGCGTGCCGCGTGGTGAAATCGGGCTTTCGGCTCGGAAGTGGTGTGATGCGTAATATTATGATCATCGCGGCCGTCATGATCGGCCTCGGCACCTTCATGGCGCAGATGGCGGACAAGATGAGCTCGGCTTCCGCCACCTCAGCGCCGCGCACGACGGTGGCGGTTGCGTCGACCGCGCCGACCGGCGGCCGCAGCCTCGCCATTTCCCGCGACGGCCGTGGTCATTTCCAGACCGAGGGCCGGATCGACGGCCAGCGCATCGGCTTCATGATCGATACCGGCGCCTCCGTGGTCGCGCTCAATGAGACCTCGGCGGCTCGCTTTGGCCTGCGTCCCTCGCGCAGCGAGTACAACGCCACCGTCTCCACCGCCAACGGCACCATCAAGGCCGCCCGCGCCCGTATCGCCATGCTCGACGTCGGGGGTCTCATCGTGCGCGACGTCGACGCCATGGTGCTGCCCGACGCGGCGCTGTCGGAGAACCTGCTCGGCCTCTCCTTCCTGTCCCGCCTGAAGCGGTTCGAATATGCCAACGGCCAGATGGTGCTGGAGCAATAGGCGTTCGAATTGGCTCGGTGGGGCCTCCCTTGAGGCCAGTTTGGGTGCTATATCTCCACGCATGGACCGCCCCGATGCGATAGCCATTCTCCGACAGTCCGAGCGCGCTCTTCGCGAACGGGGCGTTTTGCATGCCGCGTTGTTCGGTTCGGTCGCACGGGGCGACCAACATTCCGGCAGCGATATCGACATCATGATCGAGATCGATCCGGACGCGCGGATCACAGTCTTCGACTACGTCGAGCTCAAGGAATACATTTCCAACCTTTTTGACAGTCCGGTCGACGTCGTCAATCGCGACGGTTTGAAATCATACGTCGCTCCAGCCGCGACGGCCGATGCTGTCTATGCCTTCTGATCGCATCGATGGGACACTGCAAGACATCTTGCATCACATCGATTTGGCGACTGAGTTCGCGGGAGCTCTGGATCGCGAGGCGTTCGCGGCGGACCTGCGGGCAGTCTATGCTGTAACGCGCTGCCTGGAGATCATTTCAGAGGCCTCCCGTCGCCTGCCGGAAGATATGAAGGCCAGGCACCCGGCGATCGCTTGGAGGCAGATGGCGGCGGCGGGCAATGTCTATCGCCACAACTATGAAGATGTTGCCGCACGTCTTGTGTGGGAGACTGTTCAGCAGGCTCTGCCAGCCCTCAAGGCAGTCGTCAAAGAGGAGATTGCACGGCTGCAGGGTTAGGCCATTCCGGTCATACAATCGGCATCGCCCCGGCGGTAACGTTTCTTCGTTACCAAACTGCCGCAATTATCGGCCATAAGCCTGCATTCCCGCCTTCCGCTGTGGCCTGGCATTCGCTAAGGCTGCCTCATTCCCTGCCCATTCACGAGACCGTCTCAATGTTCCCGAAGCCGAAATCCGTATTGTTGCCCAACACCTACGCCTTCGAATCCGAGCCGATGGTGAAGCCGACGGGGTTTCGCGAATACGATGCGCGCTGGTTGTTTCAGAAGGAAATCAACCTGATGGGTGTGCAGGCGCTCGGCATGGGGTTGGGCGCGCTGATCGCCGAGCTCGGCGTCAAGCAGGAGATCGTGACCGGTCATGATTTCCGCGGCTATTCGGCCTCGATCAAATATGCGCTGATCTCCGGCCTGATGGCCGCGGGCTGCAAGGTGCACGACATCGGTCTTGCGGTGACGCCGATGGCCTATTTCGCGCAATTCGATCTCGACGTGCCCGCTGTCGCCATGGTCACGGCCTCGCACAACGACAATGGCTGGACCGGCGTGAAGATGGGCGCCGACCGCCCGCTCACTTTCGGTCCCGACGAGATGACGCGGCTGAAGGAGATCGTGCTCAATGCCGAATTCAAGAACAAGGCGGGCGGCTCCTACCAATTCCACGAGAATTACCCGGCGCGCTACATCGCCGATCTCACCTCTCGTCCGAAGCTGACGCGCAAGCTGAAGGTGGTCGCGGCCTGCGGCAACGGCACCGCCGGTGCCTTCGCGCCGCAGGTGCTGGAGGCAATCGGCTGCGAGGTGATCCCGCTCGATACCGAGCTCGATCACACCTTCCCGAAATACAATCCGAATCCGGAAGACATGGAGATGCTGCACGCGATCCGCGATGCGGTGCTGCACCACAAGGCCGATGTCGGCCTCGGCTTTGATGGCGACGGCGACCGCTGCGGCGTCGTCGACAATACCGGCGAGGAGATCTTCGCCGACAAGGTCGGCGTGATGCTGGCGCGCGACATGTCGGCGATCCACAAGGACGCGCAGTTCGTCGTCGACGTGAAGTCGACCGGCCTGTTCGTCACCGATCCGGTGCTGCAGAAGCAGGGCGCAAAGGTCGCCTATTGGAAGACCGGCCATTCCTACATGAAGCGCCGCACCAACGAGATGGGAGCGCTCGCGGGCTTCGAGAAGTCGGGCCACTTCTTCTTCAACAAGCCGTTCGGCCGCGGCTATGACGATGGCCTGGTCTCGGCGATCGCGATCTGCGACATGCTCGACCGCGCGCCGGGTAAGTCGATGGCGGATCTGAAGGACGCGCTGCCGAAGACCTGGTCGTCGCCGACCATGTCGCCGCACTGCGCCGACGAGACCAAATACGGCGTGATCGACAAGGTCGTGAAGCATTTCGAAGGCCTGCAGGCCAAGGGCGCGAAGATCGGCGGCCAGGCGATCCGCGATCTCGTCACCGTCAACGGCGTGCGCGTCACGGTGGAGGACGGCAGCTGGGGCCTGGTGCGCGCCTCCTCCAACAAGCCCGAGCTCGTCGTGGTGGTCGAAAGCCCGGTCTCCGAGCAGCGCATGCACGACATGTTCGAGATGGTGAACAGCGTGCTGCGCACGCATCCCGAAGTCGGCGAGTACAATCAGAAGATTTGAGCGCCTGCGCGCGCTCAGCCTCCGGGCGGGCCGAACAGGGTGCGGAGCTTCGCGGCCGCGCCCTGCGCCTTCCGGGCGTCGCCCAGCATTGCAATCCATTCGCCGAGCGCGATCCGGATCGGGTTGAAGGATGGTATGCCGCCGACGAGACCGAAGCGGAGCGGCTGGTCGGAGGGCCGTTCGGCAAAGGTCCCGAACAGGCGGTCGAACACGATCAGGATGCCGCCATAATTCTTGTCGAGGCACGGCTCGTTGCAGGCATGATGCACGCGATGGTGGCTCGGCGTGTTGAGCACCCATTCCAGGACCCCGAGCTTCGGTCCGAACTGGCTGTGGATGAAGAATTGATACAGCAGGTTGATGCCGAGCATGGCCACGATCGCGAGCGGATGAAATCCGATCAGCGCCAGTGGCAGGAAGAACAGGAAATTGCCCGAGACGTTTCCGGTCCAGCCGAGCCGGATCGCCGCGGTCAAATTCAGCCGCGTCGTCGAATGATGCACCGAATGCGTCGCCCACATCCAGCGAATGCGATGCGAGGCGCGATGCTGCCAATAATACAGGAACTCGCTGCCCAGGAATAACCCTGCGAGTGCAAGCGGAGCGGACTGCGCGAAGTCGAACAGGCGGTGCTCGTACAGGAACGCGAACGGCATCGCGAGAATGCCTGCCTCGACCGCGCGCAGCAGATTCTGTCCGAGGGCCACGCCGAACGAGGCGACACTCTCGCGCCAGTCGTGGGTATCGCGATGCGCGAGGCGGCCGATGCCGTACTCGAGCAGCATCAGACCGAGCGCGGTTGCGAGGATCATGCGCCTGAGCCCCGGATCGAGCAGGAGTGAAGCGTAGCCCACGGCATCCCTCCTACTTCGGCGCCGCGCCGGCACTGTTGCGCAGCGCCTGGGCACGGGGCAACGTTTGGGCGCAGGACGAGGAGAGCTGGCCGGCATGGGATTGCAGGCAGGCGAGGACGCGTCCGCCGCCCGGCGTGACGTTGCTGCAAAGCTTGTCGAAGTCGGTGCGGCAGGCCTGCATCAGGCTCCTCGCTTCGCTGCGCATCTGCGGGGTCATCTGGGTTTGCAGCTGGGTCTGGGCAAGCGCGAAGGTCGCGGTCGCGGTCGCGACGCCGAGGGCAACGATGACTGCAAGTCGCGACAGTGCGATGGGATGGAAGATCGATGACACGGTGATGGTCCTTTCTGATCGGGACAAGGCTCGCCGTCGCCGCGCGGGGCTGGCGCGGCGACGGCGGCGCTGCGTCAGCGCGAGATCGTGCCGGTGCGGGTGTAGGTGTTGCCGGCAGGACCGGTGCGCGTCACGCTGCGCGTGCAGCTGCCGTAGGCGCAGCTTCCCGTCGCGGTGACGTGGGAGGTGCCGCGCGGTCCGGTTGCTGTCGCCGACCTCGTCCAGGCGTTGGCGTCGGCCGCCGCGGCGACCGACAGGGTGCCGATGACGAGGGAGGTGAGGAAAAGCTTGGTCATGTCGTCGTCTCCTTCTGGGGGCTGCCGTGAACGGGAGCCGTAGAGCGGAGACTGGAGCCGCGGCGTCTGCGCCGCATTGCTCGGACGAAACGATTGTTAGGGCTTTGTCGACACCGTGTAACACTATGTAACAACGGCGCCGCTGCCCTTGCGCGGAACGCGTGATCGTCCAAAATGCGGCTGATGAACGCGCATTCGGCCACGATCCTCATGGTGGAGGACGATCCCGAGATCAGTCGCCTCGTCGCCGACTTCATGCGGCGCGAGGGGTTCGAGGTCGCCTGCGTCGCCGACGGCAAGGCGATGGACCAGATGCTCCAGCGCCTGCGGCCCGACCTCGTCATCCTCGACTTGATGCTGCCGGGCGAGGACGGGCTTTCGATCTGCCGCCGCTTGCGCGCCGACGATTCCCTCCCGATCCTGATGCTCACCGCCAAGAGCGACGAGATCGATCGCGTGGTCGGCCTCGAAATGGGCGCGGACGACTATCTCACCAAGCCGTTCGGCCCGCGCGAGCTGCTGGCGCGGGTTCGCGCCATCCTGCGCCGTGCCAACGGGGCTCCGGCAAAGCCGCTGGTCAGGCGTTTTGCCTTCGACCGCTTCGTGATCGATCTCGATGCGCGCAGTGTCGAGACGGTCGAGGCCGAATCGCCGGAGCTGCAATTGACCAGCGCCGAGTTCGACCTGCTCGGTTGCTTCGTGCAGCGGCCGCGCCGGGTGCTCACGCGCGACCAGATCCTCGACTGGACGCGGGGACGTTCGGCCGAGCCGTTTGATCGCACCGTCGACATGCTGATCTCGCGGCTGCGCCGCAAGCTCGATGGCGCCAGCCCCGGCTCCAACCTGATCACGACGGTGCGCAATGGCGGCTATCTGTTCACCGCGTCCGTCAAGCAGGTGTCGTGATGCTGCGCGTGACACTCGCGGCGCGGCTCGCCCTGATCGGGCTGGTGGGATTCATCCTGGTGAGTACCGTGGTCGTCGCGATCTTCTACCGGACCACCCTGCGCGAGAACGAGCTGACGCGGCCCTCGCCGGCGCGTCTCGACGCACTGGCCACGCTCCTGGAGCGGACGGCGGCCGGCTCACGGCAGGAGGTGCTCGATGCGGTGACTTCGCCGCAGTTCACGGTGCGCATCGTACCGTCGGGTGCGCCGGTCGGCGGCGAGACCCCGCCGCAGCAGCAGGAACTGCGCGACACCTATGCGGCCGGCCTTGCGGGCCGTCCGGTCGAGATCGTGTCGCCGCCGAACCATCGCGGCAGTCGATGGTTTCCCCGCCTCGCACGGTTGATGGCAAATGCGGTCGAATTCCGCATTGGTCTGCGCAGCGGCGAGTTGCTGATCATCGATGCCTATACCCGCCTGCCGGTCACCCCGTTCGGCCTGCCCGTCGGCTTCGGGGCAGGCCTGTTCGGGTCGGTCGTGGCGCTGCTGGCCCTGCTCGTCATGCAACGCGAGACGCGGCCGCTGGCGCAACTCGCCGCCGCGGTCGATCGCGTCAACCTGTCGGCCGATCCGCCGCCATTGCCGGATGCGCGACGCAGCGCGCCGGAGATCCGCGCCGTCATCGCCGCATTCAACCGCCTGCAGGGCCGGCTCGCCGAGATGCTGCGTGCACGCATGACGCTGGTTGGCGGCATCGCCCACGACGTCAGGACGTTTGCGACACGGCTGCGGCTGCGCGTCGAGAATATCCCTGATGATGCCGAGCGGCAGCGGGCGGTGGCTGATATCGACGACATGATCCGGCTGCTCGACGACGCGCTGCTGTCGACGCGGGCGGGCGCCGGCGGATTGTCGCAGGAAATGATCGAGCTCGCCGCGCTGGTGGCGGGCGACGTTCACGACCGCCGCGTCCAGGGCGCAGTCGTCGATCTGGTCGCGGACGAGCGTGCGCGCAACGTCGTCGTGCTCGGCGACCGGCTCGCCTTGCGGCGGGTCTTCGCCAACATCATCGACAACGCCCTCGCCTACGGCCATGCCGCGCATGTGCGCGCGGCCCTGAAGGACGGTGCCGTCGTCGTCTCGATCGACGACGAGGGGCCGGGCATTCCCGCCGATCAACGCCAGACCGTGCTGGAGCCGTTCCACCGGATGGAGAAGTCGCGCAATCGCGCGACCGGCGGTGCCGGCCTCGGCCTCGCGGTCGTCCGCAATTTGGTCGAGGCCCATGGCGGAACGATCGAGATCGGCGCGTCGCCGGGCGGAGGCACGCGCGTCAGCGTCACCCTGCCGGTATTTCAGCCGGCTTGAAGCGTTTTCGAGCGAAGTGGATACCGGTTCGCGGGAAGAAAACGCGTCAGAATGAGAATCGGCGTCAGGCCGCCACCACCGCGGGAATCGGCAATGCGGTGACGGACTTGATCTTTTCCATCGCGAAGCGCGAGGTGACGTTCTTCAGCGGCACGGCGCTGATCAGCTTCTTGTAAAACACGTCATAGGCCTGCATGTCCGCGACCACGACGCGCAGCATGTAATCGACGTCGCCGGCCATGCGATAGAACTCCATCACCTCGGGCATGGCGCTGACGGCTTCGGCGAATTTTTTCAGCCAGGCGTCGGAATGGTCGGAGCTTTCGACCGACACGAACACGGAGATGCCGAGGCCGATCTTGTTCTGGTCGACGAGGGCGACGCGCTTGATGATCACGCCGTCGGCCTCCAGCCGCTGGATGCGCTTCCAGCAGGGGGTCGAGGACAGGCCGACGCGGTCGCCGATCTCGGCGACGGACAGCGAGGCATCCTCCTGGAGGACCATCAGGATCTTGCGGTCGATGGCGTCGAGGCGGCGGCTGGTCTCGGGGATATGGACGGCAACATCGGTCATTTGAAGAACTTTGTTCCATTTCAGGGGTACATTTCCCTGATACAGAGAAAATAATTCTAGAGCAAGCCCATTATCGCGACGCCCCATCGGCCCCCAGCATTCGGGCGCGGTGCAAAAGCTCTTCAACTTCAATACGTTGCGGGGCAGCCAGGCCGCCGCCGTGGCGGGTGCATTTCAGCGCTGCGGCGGCCGCGGCGAATCGCAGCGCCTCCCGCACGCCCTCACCCTCGGCCAAGCGGAGCGTGAAGGCGCCATGGAAGACGTCGCCGGCGCCAAGCGTATCGACCGCCTGGACCGCGAAGGCCGGCGTCTCCTCGAGCGCGCCTGTCTCGTTCAGCCAGATCGTGCCATCCGGACCGCGGGTCGCGGCGAGGAAAGCGGGCGTCAGCCCGGCCAGGAGCCTCAAGGCCCCGCCGTCGTCGGCGATGCCGGCGGTCTCCTGCACCTGCTCGCTGGCGAACAGCAGATGCGAGGCCGCCGTGAGCAGGCCGTCCTGCAACGATATCGCGCGGTCGACGCCGACGATGACGGGAATGCCGCGCCGGCGTGCCTCGGTGCAGAGGGAGATCGCGAACGCGGCGCAGCGGCTTTCGACCAGCAGGGCCCGGCAATCGGCGAGCAATTTCTCGGCGTCGGGCAGCTTCACGGTCCATAGACGGGGATCCCGATAGATCGTGAGCGTCCGCTCGCCCGAAGGCTCGATCATGATCGCGGAGACAGGCGTGGTCACATCGGGCATGCGTACGACGTGCGTGGTGTCGATGCCCTCCTGCGCCATCTGCGCGAGGATGAAGCCGCTCGACGTCTCGCGAACGTCACCCATCGGTCCTGCGAATGCGACGCGGCCGCCAAGTCGCGTGATCGCGATGGCGGCGTTGAGCGCATTGCCGCCGCAGATCTCGGCGAGATGCGTGGCATTGGCCTTGCTGCCGCGCGCGGGCACGGCCTCGACCCGAAAGGTGAGGTCGCGCACGGGAATGCCGATGCAGAGGATGCGCGGCGCGGCCTTAAGTTGCGCCATCGGCGGTCAGCTCTTGTCGTGGACCCAGCGGCCGAGCAGGTGGTGGGCGATGGCGAAGGGATGCGGGCCGGCGAGCCCGTCCGGATGCGTCCGCGTCAGCATCAGGGCGGCCTCCTCGCGCGTGAACCAGCGCGCGTCCTCCAGCTCCATGCGATCGACCACGATATCCTCGCTCACGGCCCGCGCGCTGCAGCCGATCATCAGCGACGACGGATAGGGCCAGGGCTGGGTCATGTAATATTGCACGTCGGTGCAGCGAATGCCGGATTCCTCCAGGATCTCGCGGCGCACCGCATCTTCGATGGTCTCGGCGGCCTCGACGAAGCCGGCGAGGCATGAATACATGCCGGGCGGAAACTGCTTCTGGCGGCCGAGCAGGCACTTGTCGCCGGACGCCACCAGCATGATCACGACCGGGTCGGTGCGCGGAAAATGCTCGGCCTTGCAAGCCGGACAGTCGCGCTTCCAGCCGCCTTCCTTCATCGCGCTGCGCGCGCCGCAATTGGCGCAATAGCCGTGTCGCTGGTGCCAGCTTACCATCGACTTCGCCATCGCGATCGCCGAGAGCTCGCCGGGCGGGATCGCGCCCTGCATCGCCATGCCGCGCAGCTCGGTCAACGTGTAGTCCTCGCGTCCCACCAGCTTCTCGGCGGCGGCCTGCGACAGGCCCATGCCGAACATCGCGGCGCCGTCGCGAAGCCCAAGGAAGATCGTGCCGGGATTGGCGCCGCATTTCAGCGCCTCGTCGATCGTAAGCAGCGCGCGGACCTTGTCGCCCTCGCGCCTCACCAGCAGCGAGTCGCGGTAGACGATATAGGCGCGCGAGCTCGGCTTCTGCTCCATCGCGAACAGCTTCTCCTCGTCGCGGCGCAGATGCGCGGCGCGGTCGAGGATGTTGGTGACGAAGGCCGGCTGCCCCAGCGGAAATGCGTCGAATGCTGACATTATCGATCTTTCAACCCAACCAGATCTTGCGGCGAAGCACACTGATGAAATTCTGAACCTCCGCGGCGTCGTGCGCCAAGGGCGGCATCACGCCCCAGACCGGCCGCGGCCAGGCCGCGTCACTGGTGCGACGCGCGATGATGTGGACATGAAGCTGCGGCACCAGATTGCCGAGCGCCGCGACATTGAGCTTGTCGCATTTGGTGACCTCCTTCAGCGCGCGCGAGACGCGGGAGATCTCCGTCATCAACTGCGCCTGCTGCACCTCGTCGAGATCGATGATCTCGACCGCATCGGGCCGCCGCGGCACCAGCAGCAGCCAGGGATAATGCGCGTCCTTGATGACCAGCACTTTCGACAGGGGCAAATCGCCGATGTCGATGGTGTCTTCTTTCAGGCGGGAGTGCAGCGACCAGGCGGGTTCGGGCATGAAGGCTTCTCGGGATTGATTCTTACCGTCGCAGAGACCAGGTCCCCAGACAACATGCGTATGCGCCGTGGTCCTTATGCGCCGGACCGGGAGGGGCGGGTCGTTCGAGGGCGGAACGGCGCGGTTCGGGCCTGAAAGTCCCCGAACGGTCGCCGGAACATCCGTAGACCCCGCTTGCTTTCCGCTCCCTTTGGCCCCAAATAGGGATCGGGAGATTGGCGGTGGACGAGCCACTCGCCAACCGGGTCAGGTCCGGAAGGAAGCAGCCCTAACGAGGTCCGGATCGGGTCGCTCGTCAGTCTCCTACCTGTTTTTCCGAGCGAACCAGCGCCGGCGGCAGCAGCCGCCAGCGCGCTCCTTTCCGCAAAAGCCGGCCAAGAGACATATCATTGCGGATCGACCGATGACCGACGCTGGCGCCCCTTCCAATCCCGATAGCGCCGGACCGGCCGGCAACGCGCCTTACCGGGTGCTGGCGCGCAAATACCGTCCGTCCTCATTCGACGATCTGATCGGCCAGGAGGCGGTAGTCCGCACCGTCTCCAACGCGTTCGAGACCGGACGGATTCCGCAGGCCTGGATCCTCACCGGCGTCCGCGGTGTCGGCAAGACCACCACCGCGCGCATCTTGGCCCGCGCACTCAACTACGAGATGCCGGATGGCTCGGTGAAGGGCCCGACCATCCACATGCCGACGCTGGGCGTGCATTGCCAGGCGATCATGGAAAGCCGGCACATGGACGTGCTGGAGATGGACGCGGCCTCGCACACCGGCGTCGACGACGTCCGCCAGATCAACGACAGCGTGCGCTACGCCCCGGCCAGCGCCCGCTACAAGGTCTACATCATCGACGAAGTCCACATGCTGTCGACGGCGGCGTTCAACGCCTTCCTGAAGACGCTGGAAGAGCCGCCGGAGCACGCCAAATTCGTGTTTGCGACGACGGAGATCCGCAAGGTTCCGGTCACCGTGCTGTCGCGCTGCCAGCGCTTCGACCTGCGCCGCGTCGACGCCGACGTGCTGATGAAGCACCTCGCCAACATCGCCGCGAAGGAAAACGTCGAGATCGAGCCGGAGGCGCTCGGCATCATCGCCCGCGCTGCCGAGGGCTCCGTGCGCGATTCGCTGTCTCTGCTCGACCAGGCGATCGCGCATGCGGCGGGCACCGTGAAGGCCGATGCGGTCAGGCAAATGCTGGGGCTCGCCGACCGCACCCGCGTCATCGACCTGTTCGAGTCGCTGGCGCGCGGCGACATCGCGGCTGCCTTCAAGGAGTTCCGCGACCAGTACGACGTCGGCGCCGATCCGATCGTCGTGTTGTCGGATCTCGCCGAATTCGTCAATTTCGTCACCCGCGTGAAGATCGTGCCGGCGACCGCCGACAACGTCGCTTACGGCGAGACCGAGCGCGTGCGCGCCAAGGATTTCGCCTCCAAGATCTCGATGCGCGTGCTGTCGCGGATGTGGCAGATGCTGCTCAAGGGCATCACCGAGGTGCAGGCCGCGACCCGGCCGGCGGCGGCCGCGGAGATGGTGCTGGTGCGTATCGCCTATGTCGCCGACCTGCCGACGCCCGATGAAGCCATCAGGATGCTGGAGCAGAACGGCGGCGGCTCGCCGGTCGTGAGCGGTGGCAGTGCTGCGCGCAGCAGCGCGCCGGCCGCGCCGGTGGCGTCCGCGGCGCCGGTTCGCATGCCGACCTCGTCGCCGCCTTCGTTCGGGGGCGGTGGAGCGCGGCCGCAGATGGCGGCGCCGGCACCGGATCCGCAAGCGGCGGCACCGCAACTGCGCATCACGAGCTTTACCCAGCTCGTTGCGCTGGCCGGGCAGAAGCGCGATCTCATCACCAAGGGCGCGCTCGAAGGCGATATGCGCCTCGTCCGTTTCGAGGAGGGCCGGCTCGAAGTCGCGCTCGAGCCGAACGCCTCCAAGACCATGATCTCGGAGCTTGCGAAGAAATTCGAGCTGTGGACCGGCCGGCGCTGGACCATCGTCGTCTCCAACGAGCCCGGCCAGCCGACGCTGCGCTCGGTGAACCAGGCCGCCAAGCAGCAGCATGCGCGGACCGCCGAGGCCGATCCGCGCGTGCAGGAGGTGCTGTCGCGTTTCCCCGGCGCCAAGGTCGTCGAGGTCCGCAGACTTGCCCCCGAGACGCCGGAATCCGATATAAACACCGACTACGGCAGTGACGATCCGCCCGACGGTTCCGACGGCGACGATCTCTGAGCCGAGCTTTTCAAGGACAGACACCGATGGCTGATTTTCTCGGCATGATGAAGCAGGCGGCGCAGCTGCAATCCAAGATGCAGGAGATGCAGGAGCAGCTCGCCAACGTGGAAGTCGAGGGCATCTCCGGCGGCGGTCTCGTCGCCGTGCGCATGACCGCGAAGATGGACGTGAAGGGCGTCAGGATCGATCCCTCGCTGATGAAGCCGGAAGAGCGCGAAGTGCTGGAAGACCTGCTCGTCACCGCCATGGGCGATGCGCGCCGCAAGGCGGAGGCCGCCATGCAGGAGAAGATGCAGGCTCTCACCGGCGGGCTCGGCCTGCCGCCGGGGTTGTTCGGCCAGTAATATGGGCGCTGTTGCAGGTCCCGAGATCGAGCGGCTGGTCCAGCTGCTCGCACGGCTGCCGGGCCTCGGTCCGCGCTCGGCGCGGCGCGCGGCGCTGCATCTGATCAAGAAGCGCGAAGCGTTGATGATGCCGCTGGCCTCGGCCATGCAGGTGGCGCTGGACAAGGTCCAGGTCTGCAAGACCTGCGGCAACATCGACACGCAAAATCCCTGCACCGTCTGCACCGATCCGAAGCGCGATCCCGCCATCATCGTCGTCGTCGCCGACGTCGCCGATCTCTGGGCGCTGGAGCGGGCCAATGCGACTCAAGGGCGCTATCATGTGCTGGGCGCGACATTGTCGCCGCTCGACGGCGTCGGCCCGCAGGATCTGACCATCGACGCGCTGGTCGCGCGCGCCCATGATTCGCAGGTGCACGAGATCATCCTGGCGCTGAATGCGACGGTCGACGGTCAGACCACGGCGCACTACATCACCGACCTGCTTCAGGACGCCAATGTGAAGGTGACGCGGCTCGCCCATGGAGTTCCCGTCGGCGGCGAGCTTGATTATCTCGACGAAGGTACGCTATCGGCAGCGATGCGGCAGCGCACCCTGTTCTAGTCATTCACAGATCACGGAACGGACGACATGACGAAACTTTTCGCCACACGATTGGCTTTGGTTGCGACGATGGCGATGCTGGTGACCCCGGCCATCTCCGCGCAGCCGGGTGACGAGGCCCCGCCGCCGTCGAAGCCCGGCAAGCCGATCAACAATGGCGACGTGCTGTCGGGCGAGCTGAACGCCATGAAGGTGCGCGACGGCAAGAACGGCAAGCGGGTCCCGATGTATCAGATCACCTCCGAGCCGCGTCGCCTGCCGGCGCCGAACGGGCTGTGCAATCTCGAGACCGGCCCCGAGACCTTCCAGCTCGTCACCTCCAGCGACGCGCAGGCCACGCAGCTGAAATCGTTCGTCGGCAAGGAAATCTCGGTCAAGGTCGACGAGATCGCCTGCGCCAGCGATGCCGGCCAGATGAGCGAAGCCGTGATCACGAAGTGGAGCATCATCAAGAAGCAGTAGGGCGGCGATGCGCACCGCGCTCTCTCTGCCGTCATTGCGAGGAACTCTTGTGACGAAGCAATCCAGACTGCCTCTGCGGTGACAGTCTGGATTGCTTCGCTTCGCTCGCAATGACGAAAGAGAGACGTGAGGGTTACACCCGCACCTGCTCCAACGTTTCGAAATGCCCACGCTTCTGCAGCCACGCCAGCAGCATCAGGCTCGGAATGGCGACGAGGACGGAGATCGCGAAGAACATCGGCCAGCCCGTCGCCTTCGCCAGATAGCCCGCACCCGACGATAAATAGGTGCGTCCCACGGCGGCGAGCGCCGTCAGCAGCGCATACTGGGTCGCGGTATGCAGCGGGTTCTGGCACAGCGCCGACAGATAGGCGACGAAGATCACGGTGCCGATGGCGTTGCAGAAATTATCCGAGGTGATGGCGAGGGTCAGCGCCCATTCATTGACGCCGACCAGCGCCAGCCATGAGAATGACAGGTTGGACATCGCCTGGACGATGCCGCCGATCCACAGGCTCGTGGCCAGCGAATAGCGCCGGGCCACGAAGCCGCCGGCAAAGCCGCCGGCCAAGGTCGCCACGATGCCGACGCCCTTGACGATCACGGCATAGTCGTTCCGCGTGAAGCCGATGTCGATCACGAACGGCACGGTCATGTTGCCGGAAAACGCGTCGGTGAACTTGAACAGCACGACGAAGGCGAGCACGACCCATGCTTCCTTGCGTCGCAGGAATTCCGAGAACGCGCCCAGCGCCGCATGGAACACCCGCGTGAGCGCGTCCTCGTCCCGCGTGGCGGCTTCGGCGCGTCCGGATTGTGCGGGCTCGGTGGCGGCCAGGGCCGTCGCCGTGCCGATCAGCACCAGCGCCGCCATCACCACATAGCCCCACATCCAGGCGGCGCCACGGGGGACGATCGCTTCGAAGCCGGTGACGATGAACAAGGCGCCCGCGGTCGATATCAGCATGCCGATGCGATAGGCGGCGACATAGGCCGCCATGCCGGCGGCCTGCTCGCTTTCGGGCAGGCTCTCGACGCGGAAGGCGTCGACCACGATGTCCTGCGTCGCGGACATCGTCGCAACCAAGAGCGCACCAAGCGCGACGAACAGCGGCGAGCGCGCCGGATCGGTCAGTGCCAGCAGCAGGATCGCGCCGATCAGCAGCAATTGCGAGAACACCAGCCATCCACGCCGGCGGCCGAAGCTGCGCGTGAAGAACGGGACATGCAGGGCATCGACCAGAGGCGCCCAGAGGAACTTGAGCGTGTACGGCGTTCCAACCAGTGCAAACAGCCCGATCGTTCCGAGATCGACCCCCGCCTCGGCCATCCACACCAGCAGCGTCGAGCCCGACAGCGCCAGCGGCAGCCCTGAGGAGAAGCCGAGAAACAGCACGATCAGCACCCGCGGCTGCAGGTAAACGGCAAGGCTGTCGCGCCAGGAGGTTGCAGGAGCGGCAGCGGGCGAAGTCGCGTCGGGTGCAGTCATGGGGTGGTGTTAGCAGATTCTGGGGGCGCTGCCTCTGCCACAAAGCTCGTCATGCCCGGGCTTGTCCCGGGCATCCACGTTCTAGTGTCGCCGGAAAGCCGTGGATGGCCGGGACAAACCCGGCCATGACGACATAATCTCACTCCCCCGCCTGGAGCTTGCGCGGAAACAGCTCGCCTGCGGCCGTCGCCACCAGCCGCGGTCCCTCCGGGGCGTCGCTCTTGCTGAAATCGAGCTCCTCGATGCGTCCCGCGCGCTTCTCGATCTTGTCGGCGGAGATCAGCACCTGGCGGACGTCCTCGTTCACGTCGGCGAAATGCTTCTGCAGCTTCAGCACGCGGTCGCGCAGCCGGCCGAGATCGTCGCCGAGCTTGATCACCTCGGTGCGGATCTGGTCGGCGGCATCGCGCATGCGCGCATCCTTCATGATCTGCTGCATCACCTGGATCGCAAGCATCAGAAGCGAGGGCGAGACCAGCACGACGCGGGCGCGATAGGCCTTCTGAATCACGTCGTCGAAACCGTCATGGATTTCGGCGTAGACCGATTCCGACGGCACGAACATCAGCGCCATCTCCTGGGTCTCGCCGGCGACGAGATATTTTTCGGCGATGTCGCTGACATGCTTCATCACGTCGCCGCGCAGCCGCTGCGTGGCGAGGCGCTTCTCCTCGTCGGTGCGGGCATCGTGCAGTGCCGTCATCGCCTCCAGCGGAAATTTGGCGTCGATGCAGAGCGGGCGCTGGTCGGGCAGGAACACGACGCAGTCCGGCCTCTTGCCGGTCGAGAGCGTGAACTGGAACTCGTAGGAGCCTTTGGGGAGACCGTCCTGGACGATCGCCTCCATCCGCGCCTGACCGAAGGCGCCGCGCGACTGCTTGTTGGAGAGCACGTCGCGCAAGGTGGTCACTTGGGTGGTGAGGTCGGTGAGATTCTTGTGCGCGCTGTCGATGATGCCGAGCCGCTCGTGCAGCGCGCGCAGGCTCTCCATGGTGTTGCGGGTCGAATGTTCCATGGACTGGCCGACACGATGCGTCACCGAATCCAGCCGCTCGTTGACCGCGCGTGCCATCTCGGCCTGGCGGCCGGCCAGCGCCTGGGTCATGGCGTCGACCCGGCCGGAGGATTCGCTCTGGGCCCGCAGCACCTCGCTCAGACGCTCCTCGAGCTCGTCGGCCCGGATCGCGTGCGCCATGGCGAGTTCCGCGCCGCGCCGCCCGGACCGCGCGATCACGACCGCAATCACCACCAGCAGGATGAGAACCAGGGCGCCGAAGCCGATCAGCGCGTCCACGACGCGCACCGGCCAGTCGCCGAGCATGAAAATGATGTCGTTCATGCCGACCCTTCTAGCCGATTCGCCCGGGCATACGAACGAATAGCGAACATCTATGGTGAATGCTCCGTTAATTTTTATGGTTAACGAAACCTGAAGTTTTATGGTTAGCGAGGGGTTAACACGGTTCCTGGCTGCATTGACCGCATCGGGCATGGGGCTTAAATCGCGGCCATGGCCCTCAGAGAAATCATCATCCTGCCCGACAAGCAGCTGCGCCTGGTCTCCAAGCCGATCGAAAAGGTCACGGCCGAGATCCGCAAGCTTGCCGACGACATGTTCGAGACCATGTACGACGCGCCCGGCATCGGCCTCGCCGCGATCCAGGTCGCGCAGCCGCTCCGGCTGATCACCATGGACCTCGCCAAGCGCGACGAGAACGGCGAGACCAAGCCGCTGCCCCGCGTCTTCATCAACCCCGAGATCATCGCCGCCTCCGAGGAGCTGTCGACTTACGAGGAAGGCTGCCTCTCGATCCCCGAATATTACGAGGAGGTCGAGCGCCCGGCGAAGGTGCGCGTGCGCTTCACCGATCTCGACGGCAAGGTGCACGAGGAGGACGCCGAGGGCCTCTACGCCACCTGCATCCAGCACGAGATCGACCATCTCAACGGCGTGCTGTTCGTCGATTATCTCTCCAAGCTCAAGCGCGACCGCGTCATGAAGAAGTTCGAGAAGGCCGCCAAGCGGGCCGGCGAGTAGGCCACGTCCTCCGCCGTCATGCCCGGCTTTGTGCCGGGCATCCACGTTCTTTGCCGCTCCGAGCAGGAAGAACGTGGATGGCCGGGACAAGCCCGGCCATGACGAGTACCTTGCTCGTTGTTCGAGGATTGTCTCGTCACATGCCCCTCCGCCTGATCTTCATGGGCACGCCCGATTTCTCCGTGCCGACGCTGCTCGAGCTGGTCGCGCATGGCCACGAGATCGTGGCGGTCTACACCCGTGCGCCGAAGCCGGGCGGGCGGCGCGGGCTGCAATTGCAGCCGACCCCGGTCGAGGAGGCCGCGCGAAAGCTCGGCGTGCCCGTGCTGACGCCGAAGACGCTGAAGACCCAGGAGGCGCTCGATGAGTTCAGTGCGTTCGAGGCGGATGCCGCCGTCGTTGTCGCCTACGGCATGATCCTGCCGCAGGCGATCCTCGATGCGCCGAAGCTCGGCTGCTACAATCTGCATGCCTCGCTGCTGCCGCGCTGGCGCGGCGCGGCGCCGATCAACCGCGCGATCATGGCCGGCGATGCCGAGAGCGGCGTGATGGTGATGAAGATGGATGTCGGTCTCGATACCGGCGACGTCGCCATGGCCGAGCGGCTCGCGATCACGGACAACATGACGGCGGCGGAGCTGCACGATCGGCTCTCGCGTCTCGGTGCCGATCTGATGGTGCGGGCGATGGCCGCGCTCGATCGCGGCGGGCTCCAGCTCAGGAAGCAGAGCGAGGACGGCGTCACCTATGCCGCCAAGATCGACAAGGCCGAGGCGCGGATCGACTGGCGCAAGCCGGCGCGCGAGGTGCTGCGCCACATTCACGGCCTGTCGCCGTTTCCCGGCGCCTGGGCCGAGCTGGAGAACGCACGGATCAAGATCCTGCGCTGTCAGCTGGCGCAAGGCGCGGGCGAGCCGGGCGCGGTGCTCGACGATCAACTCACCATCGCCTGCGGCGAGGGCGCGATCCGCATCGTCGAGCTCCAGCGCGAGGGCAAGGGCCGGATGCAGGCCGCGGACTTCCTGCGCGGCGCGCCGTTGAAGGCGGGAGCCAAATTCACCTGACACTGTCATACCCCGCTAAGGCGGGGTATCCAGTACGCCGAGGCTTCTCGGCTGAACGGATAGGCTGCGGAGTACTGGATTGCCTGCCTTCGCGGGCAATGACAGTGAAACTGGATAAGATGCCCCGCTACAAGCTCACCATCGAATATGACGGCGCGCCGTTCTTCGGCTGGCAGGTGCAGGACACGCTGCCCTCGGTGCAGGGTGCGCTGGAAGCGGCCGTGAAGGCGATGACGGGGTCGGATCTGCGGGTGCATGGCGCCGGCCGCACCGATGCCGGCGTGCACGCGCGCGGCCAGGTCGCGCATGTCGACGTCGACAAGCAGTTTCCGCCGGGCCGTTTTCGCGACGGGCTCAACGCGCATCTGCGCCCGCATCCGATTGCGGTGTTGGAGGCCGAGATCGTGCCCGACAGCTTCGAGGCGCGCTTCTCGGCGGTGAAGCGGCACTACCGCTATCGCGTCATCAACACCCGCGCCAATCTCGCGCTCGACGCCGGCCACGCCTGGCGCGTGCCGCGCAAGCTCGATGCCGAGGCGATGCACGCGGCAGCCCAGCGCCTGCTCGGCAAGCACGATTTCACCACCTTCCGCGATACCGAGTGCCAGGCCAAATCGCCGGAGAAGACACTCGACCAGCTCGACGTCACGCGCTGTGGCCGCGAGATCACCATCGTCACCTCGGCGCGCTCGTTCCTGCACAGCCAGGTCCGCTCGATGGTGGGGTCTTTGGTCTGGGTCGGCGAGGGCCGCTGGAGCGCGGACGATCTGTCTGCCGCCCTCGCCGCCCGCAACCGCGCCGCCTGCGGCATCGTCGCGCCGCCGGAGGGGCTGTATTTGATGAAGGTGGATTATTGATCTCTTCTTCGCCTCTCCCCGCCTGCGGGGAGAGGCCGGAATTTGCGAAGCAAATTCCGGGTGAGGGGGACTCTCCGCGAGTCCAACTATCACCGTCCTTGCGGAGGCGGCCCCTCACCCCAACCCTCTCCCCGTAAGAACGGGGCGAGGGAGAAGAGCCCTACCCAAAATACCTTGTCAGGATTCCGCGATACACCTTCGTCAGCTTCTCCAGATCGGCAACCGGCACGCGCTCGTCGATCTGGTGCATGGTCTGCCCCACCAGCCCGAACTCGATCACCGGGCAATAGCTCGAGATGAAGCGCGCGTCCGACGTGCCGCCCGACGTCGACAGCTCCGGCTTGCGCCCGGTCACCTCCGCGATCGCGGCGACGGCGAGATCGGTGAACGGCCCTGGCTTGGTCACGAACACGTTGGAGTTCGAGGGCTCCCAGACGATGCGGGCCTTGATGCGGTTGCCGCAGGCCTTGGCGAGGCGCGTCTCCACCAGCTCGCGCAAGCTCGCCTGGGTGTGGTTGTCGTTATAGCGGATGTTGAACCTGGCGCGGGCCTCGCCGGGGATGACGTTGAAGGCCTTGTTGCCGACGTCGACCGAGACGAATTCGAGATTGGAGGCCTGGAACTGTGCACTGCCATGGTCGAGCGGCTCGTCGGAGATCGCCACGATCAGCCGCGAAATGTCCGGCACCGGATTGGAGGCGCGATGCGGGTAGGCGACGTGGCCCTGCACGCCGTCGACGACGAGCGTGCCGGATTGCGAGCCGCGGCGGCCGACCTTGATGGTGTCGCCGAGCGTCTCGACATTGGAGGGCTCGCCGAGCACGCAATGGTCGAACGTCTCGCCGCGTTCGGCGGCCCATTTGAGCAGCTTGATGGTGCCGTTGATGGAGACGTCTTCCTCGTCGCCGGTGATCAGGAACGAGATCGAGCCCTTGCCGTCGGCACGCGGCTTGCCGCCGTTGGCGGCGAGATGCTCCAGCACCGCCGCGACCGAGCAGGCGATGCCGCCCTTCATGTCGACCGCACCGCGGCCGTGCAGGACGCCGTCCTTCACCTCGCCGGAGAACGCACCGACACTCCAGGCGCTCTCGTCGCCCGGCGGCACCACGTCGGTGTGGCCGGCAAAGGTGATGTGCGGAGCTTCGGTGCCGATCCGTGCATAGAGATTGTCGACGTCGGCGGTGCCTTCCTCGCTGAAGGTCACCCGATGGCAGGTGAAGCCGGCGGCGCCGAGGGCTCTTTCGAGCACTCCGAGTGCACCGGCGTCGGCCGGCGTTACCGAGGGGCAGCGGATGAGATCGCGGGCGATGGAGAGAGCATCGGTCATGCGCGTCGGATCAATCCCGCAGCAGCTCGTTGATGCTGGTCTTGGAGCGCGTGCGCTCGTCGACGCGCTTGACGATCACGGCGCAGGCGGTGCTGGGGCCGATCTGGCCGTTCTTCATCGGCTTGCCGGGCAGGGCGCCGGGCACCACCACCGAATATTCGGGGACTTCGCCCATGAAGACCTCGCCGGTCTCGCGGTCGACGATCTTGGTCGAGGCGCCCAGGAACACGCCCATCGACAGCACCGCGCCCTTGCGCACGATCACGCCCTCGGCGACCTCGCTACGCGCGCCGATGAAGCAATCGTCCTCGATGATCACGGGCTCGGCCTGCAGCGGCTCGAGCACGCCGCCGATGCCGGCGCCGCCGGAGATGTGCACGCGCTTGCCGATCTGCGCGCAGGAGCCGACGGTGGCCCAAGTGTCGACCATGGTGCTCTCATCGACATAGGCGCCGAGATTGACGAAGGACGGCATCAGGACGACGTTCTTGGCGATGAAGGCCGAGCGGCGCACCACGGCGCCCGGCACCGCGCGGAAGCCGGCATCGCGAAAACGGTTCTCGCCCCAGCCCTCGAACTTCGAGGGCACCTTGTCCCACCAGGTCGCCTTGCCCGGGCCGCCATTGATGACGCCCATGTCGTTGAGGCGGAACGAGAGCAGCACCGCCTTCTTCAGCCATTGATTGACCTTCCACTTGCCGTCGGCGCCGCGCTCGGCAACGCGCGCCTCACCCTTGTCCAAGGTCTCCAGCGCCTGATCCACGGCCTCGCGCACCTCGCCCTTGGTCGAGGTCGAAATGCCGTCACGCGCGTCGAAGGCGCTGTTGATGGTGGATTCGAGGGCGGACAGGGACATCGGGATTTCCTCTGGGAAACGGGAATTTTGATGGATTGAGGCGCTTTTTCGGGATTTGGCGGGGCGGAGTCAAGCTTGGTTCGGTGTCATCACCCGCGAAAGCGGGTGATCCAGTACGCCGTGGCCGTCGTGATGAATCGAGATGGCGGTGACTACTGGATACCCCGCCTTCGCGGGGTATGACGGCTACTTGGGGTGGGACAGTCCGCCCAAGAACTCCGCCAGATCATCCGTGACGTAGTCGACATGGACGGCGTCCCGCCCCTCCAGTTCCCAGTCCTCGCGCACCACCTCTTTCGTGCCGTCCGGCACCACCAGCACCGTGGTCATGCCGAGTGCGTGCGGGACGGTGAGGTTGCGGGCGAGGTCCTCGAACATGGCGGCGCGGGTCGGATCGACCGAATGGTCGGAGAGGAATTTCCGATATGTCTGCGCCGCCGGCTTCGGCTCGAACTCGGCGGCGATGATGTCGAACACGCCGTCGAAATGGCCGGCGAAGCCGAGTCGCGCCAGCACCGCATCGACATGGTCGACCGAGCCGTTGGTCAGGATCAGCTTGCGCCCGGACAATCTTGCGATGGCTTCGCCGAGCGCGGGGTTCGGCTCCAGCGGCGAGTGGTCGATCTTGTGGACGTAGGCGAGATAGTCGTCGGCGGAAACGCCATGCAGGGTCATCATGCCGCGCATGGTGGTGCCGAAGCGCCGGTAATAGTCTTTCTGGATGTTGCGTGCTTCCTCCGGGCCGACATTCAGCCAGTTGCACACGAACTCCCCGATCCGCGCATCGACCTGCTGCCACAGATTGACGTGATGCGGATAGAGCGTGTTGTCGAGGTCGAACACCCAGGTGTCGACGTGGTCGAAGGTGCGGGGGGAGGTCATTGCAGGTCTGTATCCGTTGACGCGCGCGCTGTCCCGCTCTCCGCTGTCACCCCGGACAAGCGAAGCGCAGATCCGGGACCCATAACCCCAGGGAGTGGTTTGGCGAAGACCCGGAGTTGCCACTTCGGGCCACGACTTCTCCATGTGGTTATGGGTCCCCGCGTTCGCGGGGACGACAGCGGAGTTTGTCGCGCTACCCTCATCATCATCACCATCACGGCACCGCGAAGCGCAGCGTCTTGCCGCCGCTGGACATGTCGACCGCACCAAAGCCCGTTGCCGAAAATCCGCGCGCGCCGCAATCGGTCTGCTCATTGGTCTCGAACTTGGTCTCGCGCGTGCACAGCTGCCGGTCGCCGCCCCAGTTCAGCGGCCTGTCCTTCAGCTTGACGGTGCGGTTGTCGGCGTCGACGGCTTCCGCGAAGCTGAAGATCTGTTTCGGCTGGCCTGATACGTCGGGGTGCAGGCAGGTCTTGGGATCGATGCGATACCAGCCGCGGCTGGTCACGGACTTGCCGTCGTCGGTCGCGATCGCCGCCATCACCTTGTGCGGCGTGTCGTTGCACCAAGTGAGGCCGGCCGCAGACGGCGTCTGCACCGCATCGACCATGGTCTTGAAGAAGCTCGGCGAGCCCACGATGTCCGACGACAGGCCGCGGCTCTTCAGGAACGCGGCCAGCGCCGCTTGGGTCTTCGGCCCGTCGACGCCGTCGATCGGCGCGGCGTCATAGCCTGCGATCACCAGCAGCCGTTGGATGCCGGCAAGCCGCGCCTGCTCGTCGTCATATTCGGAATCCTCGGCGAGGTAGGCGACGAGGTGGCCGTCCGCGCCTTGCGTCGGCGTCACTTGCGTGAACGCGGCCTGGGCCTGGCCGGTGCGGCATTGCCGGGCCGCCGCGATGACGAAATTGTCCTGGGCGACGCAGAGCATGTCGCGGCCGCTCTGCGGGATCGGGGAGGCGCCATAGACGCCGAGCGCGCGGGCGTTGAGCAGGATGCGGTCGGCGGTCAGCGTGCCCTGCACAACGACGCGGCAGGTAGCGGGATCGATCCTGAACCAGCCGCGCGTCGCGGTCGCCGCCTTGTCGTCGATGCCGATCGCGGCCTCGACCACATAGGACATGCGGTTGCAGATCTTGAGATCGGCGAAGGCGGGGGCGGAGGAGAAGAAGAACGAGACGGCCGCGGCCGGCAGCGTCATCAGGAAGCGGGTGAGGCGGGAGCGATGTGGATGACGCTCTCTCGCGTCGTCATGGCCGGGCTTGACCCGGCCATCCACGTCTTTGCCACGAGAAGAAAGGTCGTGGATGCCCGGGACAAGCCCGGGCATGACGGCGCTCGTGCGTGGCGTCTCCCGCATCACTTGTGGATCAGCGTTCCCGTGCCCTGGTTGGTGAACAGCTCGAGCAGCACCGCGTGCTGCATCTTGCCGTCGATGATGACGACGCCTTCGACGCCCTGCTCCAGCGCGTAGATGCAGGTCTCCACCTTCGGGATCATGCCGCCGGAAATGGTGCCGTCGGCGATCAGCTTGCGCGCATCCTTGACGGACAATTGCGGGATCAGCTTCTTCGACTTGTCGAGCACGCCCGGCACGTCGGTGAGCAGCAACAGGCGCTTGGCCTTCAGCGCGCCGGCGACCGCACCGGCAAAGGTGTCGGCGTTGACGTTCAGCGTCTGGCCGTCCTTGGAGGTCGCGAGCGGTGCCAGCACCGGGATCAGCTCGTAGCCGATCAGCTGGTTGAGCAGCGTGAGATCGACCTTCTCGGGGTCGCCGACGAAGCCGAGGTCGATCGCCTTCTCGATGTTCGAGCCCGGGTCGACGATGGTGCGCGTCGTCTTCGACGCCTTCACCATGTTGCCGTCCTTGCCCGACAGCCCGACGGCCTTGCCGCCGGCCTCGTTGATGTAGCCGACGATCTGCTTGTTGACGGAGCCGGCGAGCACCATCTCGACGATCTCGATGGTCGCGGCATCGGTGATGCGCAGGCCGGCCGCGAATTCCGACTGAATGCCGAGGCGCTTCAGCATGGTCGCGATCTGCGGTCCGCCGCCATGCACCACGACGGGATTGATCGCGGTCTGCTCCAGCAGCACGATGTCGCGGGCGAAGTTCTTCGCGGTCTCCTCGTCGCCCATGGCATGGCCGCCATATTTGATGACGATGGTTTCCTCGTCATATTGCTGCATGTGCGGCAGCGCTTCGGACAGGATGCGGGCCTGGTCGAGCGGGGAGATGTCGGTCATGTCGCGGTCTCGCTGGCGGGACGGTCGGTGCGCGTTCTATCCGATTGGCGGGCGCGGCGCAAAGTGTGGCTGGCATGCGATCGCGTGTCCCGGACGCGGTGCGGCACGCAGTGACGCGCCGCAGAGCCGGGACCCAAAAAGCCGCATGAGCCCCGGCTCAGCAGCGCACCGCTCACGCGCTGCGCTGCGTCCGGGGCACGAGCGCTACTTCCTCGTCGCCACCGCCGCCAGCGTCAGCGCCAGCCAGCCCGCGATCATCACCGTTCCGCCGGTCGGCGCCGCATAGGGAAACAGCGCGTGTCCGGCATATTGCCGCAAGGTGAGGTCGCCGGCGAACAACGCGGCGCCGCTCGCGAGGCCGAACGCGGCGACGAGGCCAATTCCGTCATGCAGAAGGCCGCGCGCGAGCAGGGCTGTGGTCGCAAGGATGGCCGTTGCGTGAAACAGCAGCATGGCGCTCGCCGTGGCAAGCCGGCTCGCATCCGCGCCGTGCGAGGAGGCCGCGGCCAGCGCGACGCCGGCGCCGCCCATCAATCCGGCAAGCCCGATCAGGAGGCGATGGGCCGGCATTACTTGCTCCGCTCTTCCAAGAGCTTCGCCATCGCGGCGCGCAGGCTCTCCATGCCGGTCGAGCTGCGCGACGATGTCGCGAGCACGTTCGGGAACGCGGCCGGATGCTTGGCCAGCGCGGCCTCGGTCTCGGCGATGCGCGCCTGCAGCTCGGACGCCTTCACCTGATCGGCCTTGGTCAGAACGATCTGGTAGCTGACGGCGGAGCGATCGAGCGTGTCCAGCACTTCGAGATCGACGTCCTTCAGTCCATGGCGCGCGTCGATCAGCACGTAAACGCGGGCGAGGCTGGCGCGTCCGAGCAGGAATTTGTGGATCAGCTCGGTCCAGGACGCGACCTGGCTCTTCGGCGCCTTGGCATAGCCGTAGCCGGGCATGTCGACGAGACGCAGGTCGGTCTTGCCGGGGACCTCGAAGAAGATCAGCTCCTGGGTGCGGCCCGGCGTGTGCGAGGTGCGCGCCAGCGCGTTGCGCCCCGTGAGCGCGTTGATCAGGCTCGACTTGCCGACATTGGAGCGGCCGGCAAAGGCGACCTCCAGCCCCGCCATCGGCGGCAGCGTCTGGATCGAGGGCGAGGCCCAGATGAACTGCCAGTCGCGCGCGAACAGCTTGCGCCCGGCCTCGATCAGCTTCGCATCTTTGTCATCGGTCATGCGAAGACTCTATCCTTTCGTCATGGCCGGGCTCGTCCCGGCCATCCACGTCTTGTGACTGGGCGCGCTTCCAAAACGTGGATGCCCGGGACGAGCCCGGGCATGACGATGTGGAGGCATGGTGCCCGCATGACGTGAGCGGACACCTGCTGACGGAGACCTACGTCGCCTTCCGCGCGAACGTCGCCTTGAGATTGTCGAACAGCTCCACCTTCACGCCGTTGCGGCGCATGATGTAGCTCTGCTGGACCACCGAGAGCAGATTGTTCCAGGCCCAGTAGATCACGAGGCCCGCGGGGAAGCCCGCCAGCATGAAGGTGAAGATCAGCGGCATCCAGTTGAAGATGATCTGCTGCGTCGGATCCGGCGGCGTCGGGTTCAGCTTCATCTGGAACCACATCGTGATGCCCATGATGATCGGCCAGATGCCGAGCGCGAGGTAATGGCCGAACACCGGAATCGTGGTCGGATCGAACGGGATCAGTCCGAACAGGTTGAACAGGTTGGTCGGATCCGGCGCCGAGAGGTCCTTGATCCAGCCGTAGAACGGCGCGTGCCGCATCTCGATGGTGACGAACAGCACCTTGTAGAGCGCGAAGAACACCGGGATCTGGATCAGCACGGGCAGACAGCCGGCGACCGGATTGATCTTCTCCTTGCGGTAGATCTCCATCATCTCCTGCTGCTGCTTCACCTTGTCGTCGGGGTAGCGCTCCTTCAGCGCCAGCAGCTGCGGCTGGACCGACTTCATCTTCGCCATCGAGGCGTAGGACTTGTTCGCCAGCGGGAAGAACAACAGCTTCACGATCACGGTGACGAGCAGGATCGAGATGCCGAAATTGCCGAAGAAGCGGAAGAAGAAGTCGAGACCGAGGAACATCGGCTTGGTCAGGAAGTGAAACCAGCCCCAGTCGATCAGCAGATCGAAATGGTTGAGGCCGAGCTCCTTGTTGTAGCCGCCATGGCCGGCGAGCGGGAAGTTGATGCCGACCACGCCGGCTTCCTTGGCGCCGGCGAACAGCCGCGCGTTCGCCGTCGCGGTGCCGCCGATCGCGACCGTGACGGGGTCGAGCAGATAGTCGGTCTGATAGGTGTGAACCTTGCCGACGGGGTTCGACGAGAACCGCGCCTGCAGCCGCGCATTGGTGTCGGGCAGCAGCGCCGAGGCCCAGTACTTGTCGGTGATGCCGAGCCAGCCATTGGTGACGTTGTTGAAATTCACCTGCTTGGCTTCGTCGACCTGCTTGTAGGCATATTCCTTCAGCTTCTCGTCGCCGAGATAGCCGATCAGGCCTTCATGCAGGATGTAATAGCCGGAAACTTGCGGCGCGCCGTGGCGCGAGATCAGCGCGAACGGATAGAGCGTGACAGGCGCATTGCCGACGTTGTTCACCTCGTCCTTGACCGTGAAAAGATAATGGTCGTCGACGGCGATGGTGCGGCGGAAGGTCAGGCCGTCGCCATTGTCCCATTTCAGCACCACGGGCGTCGACGGCGTCAGGCTGCCGCTGCCCTCCTGCTGCCAGACGGTCTGCGCATCCGGCATCTTTGCCGTCACGCCCGTCGCCGCAACCCAGCCGAATTCGGCGTAATAGGGCTCCGCCGTGCCCGAGGGCGAATAGAGGACGATCGGCGGCGATTTCGGATCGACCGTCTCGCGATATTGCACCAGCGCGATGTCGTCGATGCGGCCGCCCTTCAGCGAGATGCTGCCGACGATCCGCGGCGTCTCGATCTTCACGCGCGGGCTGGCTGCAATGGCGGTCTCGCGGGCGACGACCGGCTGGACCTGGTTCACCGCCGGCGTCGACGGCTGGGCCGCGCCGGGCTGCGGCGCGCTGCCGGGCGTCGCCGGCGCGCCGCCTGGCGTCGCGGACGCGCTCGGCTGGGGCGTGCTGCCCTTCTGCAGCTCCGCCTGCGTCTGCTGCTGGGCGCGCTGCTTCTCCATCTGCGGCACGTTGTAGAAATACTGCCACGCGATCAGCACCAGGCCGGACAGAATGACGGCGAGGATGGTGTTACGATTGTCGGTCATCTCGATTGTCTCGTCATCAATCTGGTTTGCGGCTGGTCGCTGCGGCGGGACCCGGCCTGTGGCCGCGCGCTTTGGCCGTATGCCGCGCGGGCTTCGTGAACGCTATGCGCAGATCGTCGAGCATGGTGGCGAAGGGGCGCGAGAGCGCGTCCCTTCGGCCGACCAGCACATAATCATGATGGGGTTGCATCGACACCGGATCGAGCCGCTTCACCAATTCGCGAAGCCGGCGCCGGATGCGATTGCGCTCGGGGGCGTTGCCGTTCTTTTTGGTGACGGTGAAGCCGATCCGGACCGGGCCGTCGTCATCGCGGGCAAGACTTCGACGGTCAAGGCTTTGCAGGACGAACGCAGGACTGTTCACCCGCGCGCCATTGGCAACGGCGAGGAAATCCGCCCGCTGCCTCAGCCGATCCATGATGAAATCCCAAAAGGGGGGTCTGGCTCAGGCGCTCAGACGCTTGCGACCGCGCGCGCGGCGGGCGGCGAGAACCTTGCGGCCGCCGGCAGTGGCGAGACGGGCACGGAAACCGTGACGGCGCTTGCGCACCAGTTTGCTGGGTTGATAAGTCCGCTTCACGGGTTTTTCTCCGCTGACCGGGCAATTTGCCTGTAGAATTGATGGTAAAGTCCGGAAGATGCGGCCCAAAACGGGCCCTTTTCCGGCCCCAAGAGAGCCGCTCCCGGCGTCGCACCGGGTCATCGCGGACAATTTGCGCGGCTTATAAGCGAGCGCCTTGTTTTCGTCAACGCCGCACAAGCGCGCGATTTTCGTGAATATCGCTGTTTGTGCGGGGTTTTTAACCCTTGAGGTGGCGAGTAGCGATATCAGCGCCTACATCCCACCTAGGCAGATTAGCGATCTGTAATTTGACCGAACCGGGCCCGGGTCGCATCCTTCTACCGCCAATCCTTCACCCGCCAGGCAGCGAGGGCGAATTTCGTGGCAGCGACAGACCGCCAGCCGATCCAGGATCAGGATCAGCCGGAGCAGCCGGTGATGCGCTCCCGCGGCGGCCTCGGGCTGTCGGGCAAGCTGCTGCTGCTGACCGTTCCCCTGGTGATGATCGCGGCGGTCCTGCTCTATGTGCCCGCCATTGCCAATTTCTGGGTCAACCGGCTGAACGACCGCGTCGCGGCGGCGAACACGGCGGCGCTGGTGCTGGATGCCGCGCCGCTCGGCATGGTTCCCGATTCGCTGTCGCGCCAGATCCTCAAGAGCATCAATGCCCGCGCGGTTGCCATCAAGATGGGCCAGCAGCGCCGGCTGCTCGCCAGCGACAACCTTCCCGCCACCATCGAGCATGACATCGACCTGCGCGACATGACGGCATGGGAGGCGATCACCGGCTCGTTCCGGATGATGCTGGAGACCGGCAACCAGGCCATCCGGATCGTCGGTCCCGGCGTCGGCACGGCCCAGTTCATGGAGGTCGTCACCGACGAGCTGCCGCTGCGGCAGCAGATGTACCGTTTCTCCCGCAACCTCGTGGTGGTCGCGCTGATCATCGCGGCGCTGACCGCCGGCCTCGTCTACCTCGCGCTTCATTATCTCTTCGTGCGTCCGATGCGGCGGCTGACCGCGAGCCTGGTCGGCTTCCACGAGAATCCCGAAAGCTCGGCGGGAATCATCGTGCCGAGCCAACGCAGCGACGAGATCGGGGTCGCCGAGCGTGAATTGTCGGACATGCAGCGCGATCTGATGTCGATGCTGCATCAGAAGAGCCGGCTCGCCGCCCTCGGTCTTGCCGTGTCCAAGATCAACCACGATCTGCGCAATCTGCTGGCTTCGGCCCAACTGCTGTCGGACCAGCTCGCCAGCGTGCCGGATCCGCGGGTGCAGCGCTTTGCGCCCAAGCTGGTGCGCTCGCTCGAGCGTGCCATCGCCTTCTGCCAGTCCACGCTGTCCTACGGCCGTGCCCAGGAGGCCGCGCCTGACCGCCGCATGATCCTGATCGAGCCGGTCGTGCTGGAGGTGCGCGAGACCGCAGGCCTTGCCTCCGACGCCTCGATCGCCTGGGTTGCCGCAATCGAGCGCGGGCTGGCGGTCGATGCCGATCCCGACCAGCTGTTCCGGGTGCTGCTCAACCTCGTCCGCAACGCCGCCCAGGCGCTGGAGAGTCATTCCTCCGGCGACGGCGGTCCGCAGCAGATCCGGATCACCGGAAAGCGCGAAGGCGCGGTGGCGATTCTCGAGGTCTCCGACACCGGTCCCGGCGTGCCCCCGAAGACGCGGGAGCGCCTGTTCGAGGCCTTCCAGACCTCGGGCCGTCCCGGCGGCAGCGGCCTTGGCCTTGCCATCGCCGCCGAGCTGGTTCGCGCCCATGGCGGCGAGATCCACCTGGTCGAAGGCACCATCGGCGCCACCTTCCGCATCGTCATCCCCGACCGCCCCGTGGAGCTGCTCTCCATCCGCAACGAGCGGCAGAGGGCCTAGTCGGCCAGCGGCCGAGTGGGCGGCAATTTCACTGCTTCCGTCATTCCGGGATGGCCCGAAGGGCCAGGCCCGGAATCCATAACCCCGGCTGGTGGTTATGGATTCCGGGCTCGCCGCTTCGCGTCGCCCCGGAATGACGGAGAGATGAGTGAAGATCTGCAAAAATCTCCCCATCCCGGACCTTGCCAATCGGGACAAGAGCGGTTAGTCAGAGCGCTCTTTCGCACCCCCTCCGGCTCCGCCGGGGGCTGCGTCGCGGGCTATGCCCGCGCTGTTTGCGAAACACGCGCCCGTAGCTCAGCTGGATAGAGCATCAGACTACGAATCTGAGGGTCGGACGTTCGAATCGTTCCGGGCGCGCCATTCTTCGACGAAGGTCAGGACAAAGCAGCATCTGGTCGCCAGACGGGCCGAGACCGGATGGCTTCGCCGTGTGAGGAGCGGAATGAAGATATCGCAGGCGTTCAAGTTCGAGGCGGCGCATCGGCTGCCGAACGTGCCCGAGACTCACCGATGCCGCCGGCTGCATGGACATTCCTACCGGGTCGAGGTCCAGCTGGACGGGCCGGTCGACCCGCACACCGGCTTCGTCGCCGATTTCTTCGATATCGAAAAAAGCTTCGCCGGCATCCTGGACGCGCTGGACCACCACTGCCTGAACGAGGTCAAAGGGCTGGAGAACCCGACCGCCGAGAATATCGCGATCTGGATCTGGGACCGGTTGCAGCCGAGCCACTCGCAGCTTTCGGCGGTCCGCGTCTATGAAACGGCGGATTGCTGGGCCGAATATCAGGGGCGGTGACGTCGGCCCGGCGCTGACCCGGCGCCGGCCTCACCACCTTGAGGTGCAGCCGCTCATCGTGTGGATGGAGCATCAGCCTGCGAATCGGCGGGGGACGTTCGAAGCGTTCCCTGCGCGCCGCGTCGGTATGGAGCTGCGAAGTTAGCAGCCGCCGTTTCTCCTCCCTGGGAACCCGCAGGGAAACTCAGGATCAGCCGTATGCGCGGAGTGCCGCTGCCTGCACGCCGTCGGGAGGGGGCTCGTCACTCACGCACATATGAGCTGTGTTGATACCCGCATGCGGGTCGGACGGTTTAGTTTCAAGCTGGCGTCGAATGTCCGCAATGCCAGTTCGTGCTTGGCCCTGCACAGGGAAACCGTTGATGGAACGCAAGCTCGCCGCGATCATGGCCGCCGACATCGTCAGCTACAGCCTGATGATGGCCGAAAACGAGGCCTCCACCTATAAAGAGCTGCGCACCGTCTTCGACAATCTGATCGAGCCCACGGTCGCGCAGCATGGCGGACGCATCTTCAAGATGACCGGGGACGGCTTTCTGGCGATGTTTCCCAGCGTCAACGAAGCCGTTGATGCGGGCACTGCTATCCAGCAAGGGTTCGACAACGCCCCGTTTGAGCTGCGCATAGGCATCAACCTCGGTGATGTCATCGAGGATAATGGCGATATGTACGGCGACGGCGTTAATGTCGCCACACGGCTTGAGGCAATGGCCGATCCCGGTAGCATCTTTGTCAGCGGCGCTGTCGTCATGGCCGCAGACCGCAATCGCGGCGAGGTGTTCGCGCGTGTGGGCCGCAGGCGCGCCAAAAACATTCCCGAGCGTCTTAATGTCTACCGGGTACGGCGCGCGCAATCCTCGTGGTCTCGCTGGCGAAAAATCCCGCGCGTTCTACATGGTACCGCTGCGCGCTGGTCGTATGGCGTCGCCGCAATAGCCCTTGTCCTCATCGGCACCCAAATCCAACCGCTTTCCCTGGCTGCGATGGTCAGCCGGCTCCCGGCCGCGCTGTTGTTCGACCAGACCCGCGCCGACCCGCGGCCGTCAGTTGCGGTCATGCCCTTTGCGGCCATGGGCGGCGACCAGTCGTACTTTGCAGACGGGCTGACCGAGGATGTGACCACGGCGCTTGCAAGGAATTCCGAGCTTCAGATCATCGCGCGCGACTCCACATATGCCGTGCGCGGGCAAGAAAGCGATATGCGCAAGCTCGGAGCAAAGCTGGGCGTTTCCTACGTGGTAGAAGGCAGCGCGCGCCGCGAGGGGGACCGGCTTCGCGTCTCGGCGCAGCTGATCGACGTGAAATCGGGCGCGCACCTTTGGTCGCGCAGCTTCGACAGGCAGGTTGCCGACGTCTTCACGGTACAAAGCGAGCTGACCACGGAAATCGTCGCCCAGCTCGCGCCGTATATCGGCCGAAGTGAAGCCATTGCTGCCGCGCAACGTCCGACCGACAACCTTCAGGCTTACGATCTTCTCCTGCGGGCGCGTCATCGATACCGGCATGGCGTCCAGGATGCGGAAGCACTTATGGAGGCACGCGGCATGTATCAGCGTGCGCTGGAAATGGACCCGGCCTATGCCACCGCCCGTGCGGGCTTGGCTCTCACTTACATCGCGGATGTGGCCAGGAGGTCGAACGGCCGGGCGACAGCGCATGAGCTGGAACTAGGTCTCAGCGAAGCGCGCCAGGCTGTGCGCCTCGATCCCAATCTCTCGCTCGGCTATCAGGTGATCAGCTTCGGGCTGGCGGTGCAGGGCGACTATGCGGGCGGCTTGCAGGCCGCCAAGCGCGCCGTCGAACTGAATCCCAATGACCCGGATAGCATGATGGCATTGGCAAAAGCGCAAGTCCGTTTCGGGGACTACGCGGACGCCGTTGCCAATGCCGAGCGGGCACGTCGCCTTCATCCCATGGCGCCTGAATATTACGCCTATGTGCATGGCCAGGCCCTTTACGCCGCTGATCGTCGCGACGAGTCGGCCGCCGTGATCTCCGAATGCCTTGTAAGGGCGCCGCGCGATGCCAACTGCCTGCTAATCCAGGCTGCGCTACTAGGGCGGCGCGGCGACATCGAAGCGGCGCAGCTGACGATGGCAAACCTGGTAGCGGCCCAACCGACATTCTCGTTGGAGACAGAGCGTTCTTATCGCCGTTTTGGCAACAAGCCGCTCATGGAGCAGTTCCTAATGGACCTGACGGTGGCGAAGGCACCGGGGGCTGCGTAATAGGATTTTGTGTAGCTTCTCAGTTTCATCTCGTCGGGCGCGCCGTTTCGATAGTAAGTTCGTCCGATGCGCACTATCCATCATCTATTCTCCCGCCTCGTCTTGTTCCTTGGAATCGCAGCCGCCTCGCTGCTCCCCGCGCGCGCGGCGGAAACCTGCCCGTTCATCAGCGCCCAGGAGCTCGCGCGCGCGATGCCGGCGCTCAAATGGTCGCTGATCTCCAATCAGGATGGCCGCGGTTGCATCTACCAGGCCGGGCGCGGCGACACGATGATGCTCTCCGTGTTCCGCAATCCCGACAAGGACCGCGCCAGGGAATTGTACGCCACCTTCGTCAAGACGCTGGCCGAGCGCATGAAGCTGAGCGCAGTGACGGGGATCGGCGATGAAGGCCAGCGCGGAACGAGCGCCGCCGGCGCGGAGCGCCAGGAGGCTTCGGTCGTCGCCTTGTCCGGCGACTACATTCTCCAGCTGACCGTCCATCCGATCGGCCGGCGTGCCGACGATGCGCTGCTCGGACCGCTCAGCGAAGCCGCGCGCATTGCCGTCGGCAGCGTGAGCAGGAGCAGCGAGCGCTTCGGCAATTGCGAGTGGCTCAAGGCCGCCGATGCCGACGGCTTTCTCGACGCGAGCACGCTGACGGTGCAGCGCACCGGCGTGGGCAGCTGCATGATGTTCGATCGCGAGGCCAACACCATGACCGTCGCGGTGATCGCGACCTCGCGCGACACCGCCATCGGCATGATGAAGCGCGCGGGTCCCTGCAAGCACGTGGCGATACCCGAGCTCGGCGCTGAAGCGTTCGGCGAGCATTCCTGCACCAAGGGCAACGGCAACGCCGTCAATATCTACGTCTGGAAGAACGGCAGGCAGGCTTCGATCCTGTTCGCGCCGGTCAAGCCGCATCCGGAGTCCGGCTCGGTCGAGCGCCTCAAGGCGGTCGCGGCGCGAGTCTATGGAAAGCTGTAGGGGGCGTCGCTTCAGTCCGCCAGCACCTCCTTGCACTTCGCTGCAAAGGCGTTGAGGTACGCGCCGAGTTCGCTCGCCAGCGCATCGGACCGGTCGACATTCTGCAGACTCATGTTGAGGGCGTAGACCGGAAGCCCCGGCAGCACGATGGGCGTTGCGACGGCGAGCACGGCGGGCTGCCAGGACACGGCGCAATAGCCGTCGCGTTCGACGGAGCCGATTGATTTCCTGACGTCCGCGAGCAGCGCCCTCGTGGCGGCCGTGCTGCGCCGCCTGAACTGCTTCAGCAACCGCTCGCGCTCGGCCTCTGCAATGCCGGCGAGGTAAGCGCGGCCCAGCGACGTCAGCTCCATCGGGACCTGCTGGCCGGCGACCACGTTGCGCAGCGCCGCGCGCGGGCTGTAGCGGATCGATTCCAGATAGACCATCATGATGCGATCCGCGGTCGCTAGCCCGACGTTGAGCCGGCGCCTCGCCGATTCGGCCCGCATCATCGGTCCGATCGCGTTGAGCACCGGTGATCCCGTCCGCATCGCGTGGCCGATGCTGACGACCGACGCGGCCAGGCGGTAGGCCCGCTCGCTACGGACTTCGTCGAGCATGCCGGAATTGACGAGCGTTCGTGTCAGCCGGCTGACCGTCGATCGCGGCAAGCCGCATCGCTCCGCAATCTCGCCGTTGCCCAGCGTGTCGACCCCCGGCCGGAACGCCCGGAGGATCTCGATCCCTCGTTCGAGCGACCGGTTGCCGTCAACCCCGCCCGCATATCTGCGCGCCTGCATCATGCCCAGCTCCGCCAACATTTCCACTCAGTGGAATTAAGCGGATGCTCCGGCGGGGGCAAGCCGCTATCAGCTGGGGGAAGAAGAATGCCCGGCCGCGCGGGCTTGACGAGGAAACGCCATGTCCTATCAGCTCATCGAATTTTCCGTCGAAGCCGCCGTCGCGACCATCGCCTTCAACCGCCCGGAACGGCGCAACGCCATGAGCGACGAGATGCGCGCCGAGTTTCTCAGCGCGCTCGACACCGTGGCGCGCGACAGGTCGGTCAAAGCTCTGGTGCTGACCGGACGCGGCAACGCCTTCTGTGCCGGCGGCGACATCAGCGGCATGAAACGCCGGCTCGAGGCGCCGCAGGGCGAGGTCGCCTTCAACGGCTGGAGCCGCCAGCAGGGCGTGCACCACGTGCAGTCGTTGCTGCTCGGCCTGCCGAAGCCGACCATTGCCGCCGTCAACGGCGCCGCTGCGGGCTTAGGTGCGGATACCGCGCTGGCCTGCGACTTCGTCATGGCCACGGAACGCTCGAAATTCACCTGGTCCTACATCAAGCGCGGTTTGATCCCCGATGGCGGCGGGCTGTATTTCCTGCCGCGCCGGGTCGGGCTCGCGAAGGCCAAGGAGTTGATCTTCACCGGCCGAATCGTCGAGGCCGACGAGGCGCTCGCGCTCGGCATCGTCGATCGCAAGGTGGCCTCGGCCGAGCTGCTGCCGGCCGCGCAGGCCTGGGCGACCGAGCTGGCTCAGGGGTCTCCCACCGCGCTGGCGCTGAGCAAGAAGATCTTGAACGAGACCTTCGAGCATTCCGCGCACGATATCTTCAATCTCGGCAGTCAGGCGCAGGCCATCTGCTACAGCAGCGCGGAACACCGCGACGCCGTGATAGCGTTCCTCGCGCAATCCTCCGCGAAGGAGTGAGCGATGAGCGCAATCGAACGCCTGATCCGGCCGCGCAGCATCGCAATCATCGGTGCATCCGCGGATCCGACGAAGACGTCGGGCCGACCGGTGTCCTATCTCCAGAAGCACGGCTTTTCGGGTGAGATCTATCCCGTCAATCCGAAGGTTGGAGAGATCGGCGGCCTCAAATGCTATGCGGACGTCGCCTCGCTGCCTGATGTGCCTGACGTCGGCCTTGTCCTGCTCGGCGCCGAGCGCGCGCATATCGCGGTGCGCGAATTGTCCGAGCGGGGGGCTGCCGCGGCAATCGTTCTTGCCAGCGGCTTTACCGAGACCGGACCGGAAGGGGCCGCGCGCCAGCAGCAGCTCATGCAGGCCGCGGGGTCCATGCGGATCCTCGGGCCGAACACGATCGGCCTCGTCAATCTCACCGACAATATCGTGCTGTCGGCGTCGGGCGCGCTGGCGATGGATCACTTCCCGGCGGGGGCCATCGGGCTGATCTCGCAAAGCGGGGGGATTCTCGGTGCGGTGTTGTCGCGCGCCGCCGCACGCGGAATTGGGTTGTCCAAGCTGGTGTCGACCAGCAACGAGGCCGATCTCGAACTTGCCGACTTCATCGACGTCCTCGCTGAAGACGATGCGACCAGAGTCATTGCGCTTTACATCGAGGCGATCCGCAATCCGCTTCGCTTTCGGGAAGCGGTCCTCAGGGCGCGCCGCGCCGGCAAGCCCGTTGTCGCCTTCAAGATCGGTCGGTCGGAGGCCGGCGCACAGGCGGCCGTCTCGCACACCGGCGCGCTGGCCGGCTCCGACCGCATGTACGACGCCTTGTTCCGGCAACTCGGCGTGATCCGCGTCAGGACGTTCGAAGACCTGCTCGACATTCCCGCAGCCCTTGGCGCGGGACGCAAGCTTTCCGGCCGGCGCGTTGCGATCCTCACCTCGACCGGCGGTGCCGGCACGATCGTGTCCGACAGTCTCGGCGTCGCCGGCTTTACGACACCCGCACCCGATGCGGAGACGGCGGCGCAATTGCGAGCCTTGCAGTCGGGCTCGCACGCCAATCTCGATCGCAACCCGATCGACGTGACCCTGGCCGGCCTGCAGCCGGAGCTGCTGCGCGGCGCCATCCGCATCCTGCTCGCAAGTCCATCCTATGACGCGCTGGTGGTCATTGCCGGCTCGTCGGCCGTGGGATCGCCGGCCCTGCTGGCCGACGCCATCCACGACTGCCTGCCGCTCAGCAACAAGCCGGTCATTGCCTATGTCAGTCCCTATGCGCCCGAGGTCGTATCCGTCCTCACGCGGCGCGGTGTCCCAGCCTATACCTCCGCGGAGAGTTGCACCGCCGCGCTCGATGGGCTGTTGCGGGCCGCAAGGCCGGAGCAGGTCCAGACACCCGCCTCGTCCCTGACGACGGTTGATGTCGGCGATTTCCCGGCTGGATCGCTGGATGAAGCACAGGCCAAGGCGCTGTTCGCCCGCTTTGGGATTCCCGTCGTAGCGGAGAAAGTGGTCGCAACCGCGCGCGAAGCGGAACAGGCGGCGCGCTGCCTCGGCGACCGGGTCGTGCTCAAGATCCTCTCGCGCGAGATCGCGCACAAGAGCGATGTCGGCGGCGTCGCGGTCAATCTGACCACTGACGCGATCGGCGGCCGCCTGGCGGCGATGGCCGATGAGGTCGAGGCCAGGACCGGGAAGCGGGCCGATCAATTCCTGGTTCAGGAGATGATTTCAGGTGGCGTCGAAATCATTCTCGGAATGCATCGCGATTCGCTGGGAACCGCGATCCTGCTCGGCATGGGCGGCGTCGCTGCCGAATTGTTCAAGGACACCACGATGCGTCTGCTTCCGCCGAACGGAGGCCTCGATCTGTCCGAGGCGCGGGCGATGGCGCGCGATCTCGTCACATGGCCCTTGCTGGACGGCTTCCGCGGCCGGCCGGCATGCGATGTCGAAGCGCTCGCGGCAGCGGTCGTTGCGTTCTCGCGCATGGTTGCGCAGCTCGGTGATCGGCTTTCCGAAGCGGAGATCAATCCGGTGTTCGTGCTGCCGGCGGGCCAGGGCGTGAAGGCCGCGGACGGATTGGTTGTTCTCAATGTCTGAGCAAAACCGGAGGGATCTCCAGATGGCCATTGGCGATATCATCAAGCACGACGAAGCTGGCGGGAAGGCTCCCGCCGTGCGGCACTGGCGAGGTCTCGCCATTCTTGCCTGTGCGTTCCTCGCAGGGCTCGGACTGACGCCGGCGCGCGCGGAATATCCCGACAAGATCGTCAAGATCGTGGTGCCCTTCGCAGCCGGCGGCGGCACCGACATCATGGCGCGAACCACTGCGCAGGAGATCCAGGCGGATCTCGGCAAGTCTGTCATCATCGAGAACAAGCCGGGCGCCGGGACCATTATCGGAACCCAGACGGTGGCGAGCAGCGAGCCTGACGGCTATTCGCTGCTGATGGCGACTTTCGCCCACGCGGTCAATCCGAGCCTCTACAACAAGCTGCCGTTCGATCCGCACAAGGATTTCGCGGCGATCTCGCTGATCGCGCGCTCCTTCAACATCGTCGTGGTCAACCCGGCATCGAAGATCAACTCGATCTCGGATTTGATCGCGGAGGCCAAGGCCAATCCCGGCAAGCTCAATTTCGGAACCTTCGGCACCGGCACCTCGGCGCATCTCGCCGGCGAGCTGTTCAATGCGATGGCGAAGGTCAAGATGACGGCGGTGCCCTACAAGGGCGCGGCGCCGGCGATCAGCGATCTCCTGGGCGGGCAGATCGACGTGATGTTCACCACGGTGGCAAGCGCGGCCTCGCTGGTGGCTGCAGGTCAGCTCCGGGCGCTGGCCGTCACATCCGCCGAGCGTTCAGCGGCGTTTCCGCAATTGCCCACCGTCGCCGAGGCCGGGGTGCCCGGCTACGCCGCCGAATCCTGGTACGGATTGTATGCTCCGGCCAGGACGCCCGCTCCGGTGATAGCGCGTCTCAATCAAGCCATCGCAAAGGCAGTTCAGTCCGGTGCCTTCAAGAAGCTGGAGGCGAACGAAGGCCTCATCATGGTCGGCAGCGCCCCGGAACAGCTCGATCGCTATGTCGCCCAGGAGGAGGAACGCTGGCGCAGGCTGATCAAGGACGCGAACATCGAGGTGCAATAGACGTGCGGGCTGCGCTTGTTTCGCCTTGTAATGAATTGCAAGCCCTTGCCGAATGTCGGCAGCCTCTCTCAGAGCGAGGAGGCTGCCGAAAACTCATGCCCGCGTCACGGGCAGGGGTGACGCAGGCCGTCACGGCCCAGATAGGTCCCTGAGCCGGGATCGTAGGAGCGATAGCGCTGCGCACAGTAGGACGTGGCGTTGGCTTGAGCCTGGCTGCTGGCGATTGCGCCGCCGATGATTGCACCGGCCGCGAGGCCGCCAAGCACGGCCGCGCCGTTCCCACCGTGATGATGCCCGTGATAGCCATGCCGATGCCCATGTCCGTGCCAATGCCGGTACTGCACCTGCTGCACGCCTGAATCAGCGCCGGGATTTGCGATCGGCAAAGGCGCCGCGAGCCCCGGTGATGCCGCCGTCGAGAGCATCGCTCCAGCGGCCGCAAGGACGACGAAAGTCTTACGCATTGTCATGTCGGACTCCATGTTGTCGAGGATGCCGGAGCAACGGCCGCATGCCTGCTCCGTTCCTCTCATGCCGGGCGAGCGTCAGAGCGTCGCGGAAAATGAACTGTTGGTAAGAATGCATGCGATGCGGCTAGCTGTCCTCGCCGTTCCGCCGGCGGAAGGGATCGGCGACATCATCGTGACCGCTGCGGCTGCTGAAGAACATCAGCGCCATCAGCCCGCATCCGATCAGCAGTGAGAAGAAGGCTCCGAGGCCAAGCGCGATCCAGCCGTGCTTTCCCATCTCGACGCCGCTGCTGGATTCCCAGACCGAAAATCCCCAGACGCCCGTGAGGATCAACATGGCTCCGAGGGCAACCAGCAGGGCGATCTGACCGGCACTGATGTTCTTCATGGCTGTTTCCTTGTCGTGCCTGACGAGGGTCAATTGCGGCGGGCGACGAGGCGTTCCCGTAACGGCACCGATCTCCAGGCTGTCGTTGTGAGCTCCCCTGCCGGGACACGCTAGCCGGCCCTGAAAGGGAACTTGTTGTCCTGCAACAAACAGCCGCGAGCGATTGGCTTTTTGCGACCAGCTGCAATTTTGGCGGCGGTGCGCGCTTCGGCTTCCCTGGCTCAGTCCTTATCGTAGGCCCTGTTCGTCGATCAGAATGCGGTGGATCTCGATGCGCTGCGGCAGCTCGATCAGGAACTCCGCATCGCGCGCGAGATGATGGACCTTGGTGGGCTCGCCCTTGGTGAAAGCCGTCATGGCTGCGATGTCCGCCCAATAGGAAATGGTCGTGAACCACGTCTCCTCGTCGCGGTCCTCGCGCAATTGCTGCACGCCGAGCGCGGTCTTGCGAAGCGGCGGAATGCCCTCGGCCTGAAGATAGGCCTGGTAGGCGTCGGCGAGCTCGCGGCGGGTACGGCCGCGCCAGATGCGGGCGATGGTCGGTTTGGTCGGCATGACAGGCTCCCTTGCGGCGAACGCCGCGCCCCGCATTCTGTTCCATCCGCCTTCGTATCGCCGCAGCGGCAGAAACCGCGGCCGGCTGCCGGCGCCGCGGGCGCCGGAGTCCACGTCATTGATCTGAAGCAATGATGATCGCGTCCCTAGATGCTACAGCGATTCGCAAGTTGCGATCCGAGCCTTTCCGGCCAATCGCGACAATCGCAACGCGCCTGGAATCAGAGGACTCAATGGGACGACTCCTGAATATCGTGACGCCACTGCATACGGCGACCAAGCGCGACTACATGGCCCGCATGAACGACGACAAGATCGGCTGCTCGCTGAAGGCGCGGGAATACGAGGCCGATTATTGGGACGGCGACCGCCGCTTCGGCTACGGCGGATACCGCTTCATCGAGGGGCGCTGGGCGCCGGTCGCCAAGGCGCTGATCGAGACCTATGGTCTGAAGGACGGATCCAGCGTGCTCGACGTCGGCTGCGGCAAGGGCTTCCTGCTCTACGAGATGCAGAAGATCCTGCCGGGCTTGAAGGTCGTCGGCTTCGATATCTCCAAGCACGGTCTTGCCAATGCGCATGAGCAGGTGAAGCCCTACCTTTTCAACTATCGCGCCCAGGACATCTATCCGTACGGCGACGACAGTTTCGACCTCGTCATCTCGCTCGGTACCCTGCACAATCTGCGGCTGTACGAGCTCGAGGCGGCGCTCAAGGAGATCGAGCGGGTCGGCAAGAACAAGTACGTCATGGTCGAGGGCTATCGGACCGTCGCCGAACTGCACAACCTCGAATGCTGGGCGCTGACGGCGGAGTCCATTCTGCACACCTCGGAATGGATCTGGCTGTACGGCAAGCTCGGTTACACCGGCGACTACGAATTCATCTATTTCGAGTGATCGGGCGCTCCTCATGGACATCAAGACCGCCAAGGCGGCCATCCTCGTCGAGTCGGGCAAGCCGCTGATCGTCGACGAGTTCAGCTTGCCGGACAGGCTCGAACACGGCCAGGTGCTCGCGCACGTGCATACGTCGAGCATCTGCGGCGCGCAGATCAACGAGATCGACGCGGTCAAGGGCGTCGACAAGTTCCTGCCGCACTTGTTGGGACACGAGGCGCTGGCGACGATCGTCGAGACCGGACCGGGCGTGGTTTCCTGCAAGCAGGGCGACACCGTCGTCATGCATTGGCGGCCGGGCAAGGGCGTCCAGTCCAACACGCCGGTCTATTCCTGGCGCGGCAAGCGCCTCAACGCCGGCTGGGTCACCACCTTCAACGAATATGCCGTGGTGTCGGAGAATCGCGTCACGCCGGTTCCTGATACGATCGACCGCACCAGCGCGCCGCTGCTCGGCTGCGCCGTGACGACCGCGCTCGGCGTCGTCAACAACGATGCGCAGATCGCCATCGGCGAAGCCGTGGTGGTGTTCGGCGTCGGCGGGGTCGGATTGAACATCGTGCAGTTTGCCGCGATGGTCGGCGCCTATCCCGTCATCGCGATCGACCGCCTCGACAACAAGCTCGAAATGGCGAAGCAGTTCGGCGCCACCCACACCATCAACTCCGAGGCGGTCAAGGATGTCGCCGCCGAAATCCGGTCGATCACCGGCACTGAGGGACCCGACAAGGTGGTCGAGACCACAGGCGTCAAGAATCTGATCGAACTCGCCTACGAGATCACCGCGAAGAAGGGCCGCTGCATCCTGGTCGGCGTGCCGCGCGAGAAGGCCGAGATCTACACGCTGCCGCTCCACTTCGAGAAAGTGCTGAAGGGCTCGGAAGGCGGGCAATGCCAGCCGGCGCGCGATATCCCGCGCCTCGTCCGCCTCAGCGACGCCGGCAAGGTGAACTACCGCGGCATCGTGACCCACCAGTTCGCGCTCGACGACGTCAACGACGCGCTGGACCTGATGCGCAGCGGCACGTCGGGGCGAATCCTGCTGAACATCAGCTGAGCGCGGCCGCGGGGACGCACGCTTTCACGTAGGCGTCCGAATTGTTGCGCGTCCGGCCTTCGCCTCTCGCTTGTCGAGAGGCGGCGTCATGTGCGATCGCGTTGGACCTACACGCAGGTCTGCGCGCCGCCCTTCAGCTTCACGGGGATCGTGAGATAGCGCACCCCATTGGCTTCGGCAGGCGGGAATTTGCCGGCGCGGATGTTGACCTGAATGGAAGGCAGCAGCAGCTTCGGTGCCGACAGTTTGGTGTCGCGCGCCTGCCGCATCGCTACGAATTCGTCTTCGGATACACCGTCTTTGACGTGGACGTTGTTCTCGCGCTGCTCGCGTACCGTGGTCTCCCACGCGAACGCATCACGGCCGGGGGCCTTGTAATCGTGACACATGAACAGCCGTGTTTCCGGCGACAGCGCCAGCAGCCGCTTGATCGAACGGTAAAGCTTGTGAGCGTCGCCGCCGGGGAAGTCGGCGCGCGCGGTGCCGTAGTCCGGCATGAACAGAGTGTCGCCGACGAAAACGGCGTCCTCGATCTTGTAGGAGATGTCCGCCGGGGTGTGCCCCGGCGTATAGAGAACCTCGACCTCGAGTTCGCCGATCCTGAAGCGCTCGCCGTCGCGGAACAGATGATCGAAGTCGCTGCCGTCGGTCTTTAGGTCGGTGGCGTTGAAGATCGGCCGGAAGATGCGTTGGACGTCCTTGATGTGCTCCCCGATGCCGATCTTCGCGCCGGTCTTCGCCTTGATGAACGGCGCGCCTGAGAGATGGTCGGCGTGCGCGTGCGTCTCCAGCACCCATTCGATGGTGTTGCCGGCATTTTCGGCGGCCTTCAGCATCGCCTCGACGGATCGCGTATCCGCCTCGCCCGAACTGTGGTCATAGTCGAGCACCGGGTCGATGATGGCGGCCTTCTTTGTTGCGGGATCGGCGACCAGGTAGCTCACCGTGTTGGTCGGTTCGTCGAAGAATGATTGGATGATGGGTCGTGGCATGTCTGGAACCTCCTGATGTCGGCGGCCGGTTGGTCTTGACGGATATATTAGCAGATCCTAAATAAGCAATATCTAAAGCAAGAGAGAAGGTCCGATGGCGTCCCCAACGTTTGATCCGGAAACTTTCGAGAAACAGGCCGTCGAGGTTGCCGGCATCTTGCGGGCGCTCGCCAATGAGCGCCGGTTGATGATTCTGTGCAGACTGGTTGAATTCGGCGAGGACAACGTCAGTTCCCTCGCTGAAGCCGTCGGCCTGTCGCAATCGGCCCTGTCCCAGCACCTTGCGAAAATGCGCGAGGAGGGGCTCGTCGCGTTCCGAAGGGAGAGCCAAACGCTCTGGTATCGCATTGCCGATCCGCGCATCGAGCAACTCTTCGCCACGTTCTACAGGCTGTTTTGCGCGCCTGTCAGAGCGAAACGCCGATAAATCAACAAAAGGAGCCAGGAATGTCGCTACCCTCGATCAATCCCGCACAAGCGCGCAATCTCGTCGAGAAAGGCGCGATCCTCATTGACATCCGTGAAGCCGATGAACATGCCCGCGAACGGATCGTGGGCGCTCGAAACTTGCCTCTGTCGAAGCTCGATCAGGCCGACCTTGCGGCGCATCAGGGCAAGCAGGTCATTTTCCACTGCAAGAGCGGCGCCCGTACACAGATCAACGCGTCGCGGCTCGCGTCGAAGCTGGACCGAAGCTGCGAAGCTTTCATCGTGGCAGGCGGGCTCGACGCATGGCGCAAGGCGGGGCTCCCGGTTGAAGGCGGGCGCCGTTGAGCCGCGGGCTCAACGCCAAATGCAGGCCGGTGCCGGACCGATCGTCGCGGCGGTCGCCTCCCCGCTGCATGGCCGTCTTGCTGTGAGCGCCCCGGCATTGCCGGACTACCACGTGCCATCGCTGCCTGATGGCAATTGAGGAACGCACGATGCTATCCCTGACCCAAGGCGCGCTTGGCGTCGCCTCCGGCTCGCTGGTCGGCTTCTCGCTCGGGCTGGTCGGAGGCGGCGGCTCGGTTTTGGCCGTCCCCCTCCTGATCTATCTGGTCGGGGTGGCGGATCCTCATGTCGCGATCGGGACCAGCGCCATCGCGGTGGCGGCGAACGCCGCCGCCAGTCTGGCGAGCCACGTCCGCGCCGGCAACGTGAAGTGGCGCTGCGCCTCGGTGTTCGCGCTCGCTGGTATAGCCGGTGCCTTTCTTGGCTCCACTCTCGGCAAGATCATCGATGGTCAGAATCTTCTCGCCTTGTTCGCCATCGTCATGATGATCGTCGCCGCGCTGATGTTGAGGGGCCGTTCCGGCGAGGGGGAGCCGTCGGTGAGACTCAATCGAGAAAATCTTCCGAAGCTCGTGGGCCTGGGCCTCGCCACAGGCGCCTTGTCCGGCTTCTTCGGGATCGGCGGTGGCTTCCTGATCGTGCCCGCGCTGATCGCCGCCACCGGCATGCCGATCTTGTACGCGGTTGGCTCCTCGCTCCTGGCGGTCACCGCGTTCGGGCTGACAACTGCGGCGAATTACGCCCTGTCCGGCCTTGTGGATTGGTCTCTCGCGGGGCTGTTCATCGTCGGCGGCGTTGTTGGAGGGCTTCTCGGCGCCCGCTCCGCAACCTCCCTTGCTGGCCGCAAGGGTGCGTTGAACACCGTATTTGCGGCGCTCATATTCGCAGTCGCTGTCTACATGCTGCTCCGTAGCCTGCGCTGGATTTGATCCATCGTTGGTGATTCTTCAGGGCCGCCTCGGCGCGGGGCGCGCCAAAATCGGACCTGCACCGCCGGGGGTTCCGGCGCCGTCGCCGCCGGCATGGCCGAGCCGCGCCTCCTGACGGCTTCTCGCCGCCGGCCGTAACCGGCGGTTAACCATGGATATTTACGGTGTCGCAAGCCTCTGAGCTATGACAGTCAGTTGATTTCGAGTCCAACCCCATGGCGTTCGGTAGCCGCCCATCTCCGCGAAGCATCGCCCCGACGGAGCCAGCGGCTTCGTGGGAAGCGCCGCAGGCTGCGCGGACGAGGACTGACGGCGCCGCGCCGGCGCTGATCAAGGGATCGCTGACCGTCTCCGGAGCACTCTCTTTCCTGCGCGAGAACGGCCGGCGCATTCTGACGCTGGCGTTGGCACTGTTCGCCCTCGGCGTCATCGTTCTCATGATCCTGCCGGTCCGCTATGCCGCGACGGCCCTGGTCGTGCTCGATCCCCGGGAGCTGCGCATCACCACGGAGCAGGACGTCCTGCCGGGCATCGGCCAGGACGCCGCGGCGCTTCAGAGCCAGATCGAGATCGCCAAATCGGACGGCTTTCTCCGTCCCCTGATCGAGCAGCTCAAGATCGCCGACGACGATGACATCGCGGGCGGCCATACCGACATGACGCGCCTGCTCGAAAAATTCCGCAGCCGCCTCGAGATCACGCGCCGCGGGCTCACCTACGTCATTGCGATTTCCTTCACCTCGAACCGCCCGGAACGCGCTGCCTCCTACGCCAACGCCATCGCCGAGGCGTTCGTCGCCGGCCAGGGCCGCGTCCGCACCGCGGCCACGGACGAGGCCGCCGACTGGCTCAAGGACCGGCTGAAGACGCTGAACGAGCGCCTGCGCGCGTCGGAAGACGCCGTCGCCGCCTTCCGGCTCGAGCACAAGATCCTCAATGCCGGCAAGGATTCCACCACGCAGCAACTGCGGGTGACCGATCTCAATCAGCAGGTCTCCGCCGCGCGTCTGCGCACCGAGGAAGCCAAGGCGCGCTACGATCAGGTGCAACGCGATCTCAAGGCCAATGTCGAAGGGCCGGTGAAACAGGACCTGCTGAGCATGCTGCGGGCGCAGCGCTCGGCCCTGAATGACCAGATCGCGCAGAAAAAGGCGGTGTTTGGCGACCGCCATCCCGATCTCGCGATCTCCTACAGCCAGCTCGCCGATATCAACCGGCAGATCGAGGTTGAGCGGAAGAAGAACATCGAGACGGCGAAGTCCGAATATGAAGCGCAGCTGGAGCAGCAGAAGGCGCTGGAAAAACAGCTGAAAGAGGTCGAGACCAAGATGCTGGTCGACGGGCAGGCGCTGGTGAAGCTGCAGGAGCTGCAGCGCGACGCCGATGCCAACCGGAACATCTACGAGCAGTTCCTGTCGCGGTTCAAGACCACCGACGAGCAGCGTCAGCTGCAGGCCTCGCAGACCAAGATCGCCTCGGCGGCCATTCCGCCGCTGCGCTCGACGCGCCCGCCGCTCGCGCTGCTGCTGGCGGCGCTGGCGATCGGCTCGCTGCTGACGTCGACCGCTGCCGTCGCGGTGACGACGAGCATGTCCGATCAGTCTGCGCCGACCGAGGCTCCCATGCAGGCGGCCGTCGCGGAGACGCAGGCGCGGCAGATTCAGCCGCAGCTCCAGCCGCAAGCCCAGCCTGCGGCTGCGGCCCGGCCGGACGCGATGCCGCGGCTTCCCGTCTGGGCCCGCATCCCCGATCTGTCGTCCACGACCGCGACCAGTACCGTCTGGCAAAAGCCGATTGCTTCCCCCGGCGAGCTCGATCTCGGTGCCCATCTGCGGCCGCTGCTCGAGCGAATCGATCGCGTGCCGGTGCGCGGCTGCAAAGTCGCCCTGGTGTTGTCGGTCGGCAAGAGCGCCGGCGGCAACACCGTTGCGCGCTCGCTGAATCGCGCCGCCGTGACACGCGGCATGATGAGTGTCCTGATCCGGTTGCAGGGGGAATTCGCAGGTCACCAGCCTCCGGTGACGGAATGGAATGATGGGTCGACCACGGCGGGACTGCAGTCGATCGACGAACTCCTGAGCGCCGGCCGCAAGGCCGATGCACGGCCTGAGGACGATATTCGTTCGGAGTTCGATCTGATCATCGTCCATGCCGGCAATCTCGCCTTGCAGCCCGATGCCATCGCGCTGGCGGCGCATGCGGACCTGATCATCCTGGTGGCGCGCGCCGGCGAGCTCGGTTCGGCGGCGATGCGCCGCGTGACCGCGGCGCTGTCGCGGTACGAGGCCGTGCCGACGGGGCTCGTCGTCAATCATGCGCCTGCCGGCTCGCAGGCGCCGCACCCCGAGGGCGGCGCATTGGGACTTGCGGTGTGACGATGGCAGGCTGGCGTGGTCGCCTGCTGGCCAGAGCGATGCTGCTGCTGCTGTCGATCTCGTCAGGCCCGCCGGTCTTCGCCGGCGATTGCGTGCCCGTGCCGCAGACAGTCGCACCTGGCAGGCTCGCCGCATTGTCTCGCGGCTTCAATGCCGACGGCTGGATCAACGGTGCAGCCCCGAGCGCTGAATTGCTGCAGCAGCTGCGCAGGGCGGGAATGAGCCATGTCCGGCTGCCGGTGCCGGCAGAGCGCGTGATGCCTCGTTTCGCCGCGAAGGACGAGCGCGAGGCGACGCTGCGCGTGCTCGACAAGGCGCTGAAGCAGCTCACCGCGCTCGGCTACGCCATCTCCGTCGATCTTCACCCCGGCGAGCGCTTCAACCGCCTGCACAAGGAAGATCCGGACGCGGCGTTGCAGCAAATGCAGCAAGCCTGGAGCGGCCTTGCCGGGGTCATCCGATCCTATCCGGCCGATCGCGTCTTCGCCGAGCTGCTCAACGAGCCCGATATCGACGCCGACAGATGGCAGACCGAGGTCGAGGCGCTCGCCGCCTTCGTGCGCAAATTGCTTCCAGCCAATACCCTCGTCGTCGGTCCGGTCAACTGGCAGCGCGCGGACTCGCTGCCGCGATTCCGCCCGCTGCCCGACCCTGATGTCGTCTATGCCATCCACTTCTATGATCCGATGGTGTTCACCCATCAGGCCCATTGGGACGCACAGGATCCGCTGCACGACATCATCGATCTGCCTTATCCGATCAATCCCGGCGATCCCAAGGTTCAGGCCCTGCGCAAGGATCTTGAGCTGAGGGGCGCGACCAAGGCGCTGGGCATGCTCGACGTCGCGATCGCCGCCGCCAGGGACAAGCCGACGGCCCATCGCTGGCTTGCGCCCGCGCTGCAATGGCAGCGGCAATTCGCACGGCCGATCATCGTCAACGAATTCGGCGTGCTGAAGGCCGGCGCGCCCAGAGAGAGCCGGTTGCGCTGGCTGGCGGAGGTCACCGCCTACGCCCGCGATCATTGCTGGGGCTGGGCGCATTGGGAGCTGGCGCAGGGCTTCGGCCTCGTCGATCGCAACACCGGCAGGCCCGATCCCGACGTGATGCGGGCCTTGCTCGGCGCGACCCGGGCCGGCCGCCGCTGACGGCGCGGCTCCGCTATCGTTAACGCATCCTTACACATCGCCCCGCTATCGTGCCGGCCGCGCGATGCCAAGGAACGATCGATGAGCGCCGGGGATTCACCGCAGGTCGAGACGGCGCAGGCCGGCCCATCGCCGCCGGCCTGGCGCGAGCTGGCCCTGATCTTCGGCCTGGCCGCGGCAACGATCGGCTCCGCGCCGATCCTGCACCTCGCCAATCCGATCCTCGCCATTGCCGTCGAGGTGCTCGTCGGCATCGCCATCGTCGTGGTGGTCCCGAGCTATGCGCCGGCCATCGCGATCTTCGTCCTGTTCTTCCAGAACCTGTTCGTCTCGATCCTGTCGCCGCTGGTGCCGCTACCGTCCGATCTCGACTTCATCAAGGGCTACAATTTCCTCATCTGCTCCGTGATGTGGCTGGCGACGTTCGGCCTCTACGTGTTGGGCCAGAGGGATCAATCGGCCGAGGTGAACCGGATCATGCGCTGGGGTGTCGTCACCCTCGCCGTGGTGTCACTGTATTTCGCGATCGGCTTCATCCAGGACGGACAGCCGGCGGCGGTCTATCTGCGCAACATCGTGCTGCCGCTGTTCCTGTTCCAGCTGTCGCTGCTGACGGCGGCGACCTATGAGGTGCGCATCACGCCGTTCCTGGTGACGCTCGCGGTCATCCTCATGTTGTGCGGCTATGTCGAGCTCGTCTTCCGCGATGTCTGGCTGGCCATCACCAACGGTTACACGTTCTGGGGTTTCGACGAGCTCAAGGCGACCCATTCGGGCGTCTGGGAAGCCCAGATGCGCCAGACCGGAAACGTGCCGGTCACTCTCCAGGATCGCTTCAGTTTCGACTTCCTGAACACGCCCCTGCTCGAAGGGTTCGGCCTGTCGAAGATGCTGCGCATCAACGGTCCGAACATGCACCCGATCAGCTTCGCCTATGGAGTCGGCTTTTGCGCCCTGTTCCTGTTCTCGGTCGGGCGTCCATTGCTGGCGCTCGCGGCGTTGCCGCTGCTGGTCTTTTGCAGCGTGAAGGGCGCGCTCATCGTGGTGATCTTCGTGGTCGCGGCGTGGATCGCGACCCGGCTGCTCGGCGCCGTGGTGACGTTGCTGCTCGGCTTCCTTGGCCTGATCGCCTTTGCGGTTCTGGCGATCCGCGTCGGCCTGCAGATCGGCGATTATCACGTCATCGGGCTGATGGGTGGATTGGATGGATTCGTGCAGAGACCCTTCGGCCGCGGTCTCGGCATCGGCGGCAATTTGTCGGACAGCTATTTCTCCATCGACTGGAGTGCCGCGCAGGCGGCCGGAACGATCGACGGCGCGGTCGAAAGCGCGATCGGCGTGCTGCTGTACCAGATGGGTATCGCCGCCTTCGTGCCGCTAGGCTTCTATGTCGCGGTGGCGCTCAAGGCCTGGCGGCTCTACGCCTCGTCGGGCTATCTGACGCAGGGTCTCGCCGGCTTCGGCGTCATGGTCGTGCTGATCAACGGATTGTTCCAGGAAGAGGCCTTGTTCGCGCCGCTCGCGCTCGGACTCATGCTCTCGCTCGCCGGGCTCGTCATCGGCAGCCATGTGAGAATGCAGAACGTCGCGCGCGAAGACGTGGAATTCGAGCGCCTCACGCGCTACCAGCCCGCGACGTAGCGGCGGCGGCACGCCGGCCGGACCTGCCTTCTCGGGCGCGCGCAGATCTCAGGAACTTCCGTTTTTTCCCGGCGTTGACCGAGGCCCGCACCAAGGGCCGATGCGCGATGAAGAACTTTTCCAACGCCGAATTTTCTCCGGAGATGATCGAGGTGATGACGGCCGCCCTGGAAGCCGCGGTTGCCACATTGCCGGAGCCCGTGCACGCCTCGCACGTCAACGCGCTCGCGGAATCCATCCTGCGCACGGCGGGGGCGGGCGAGCGCAACGTCGGGAATTTGCAGCGCATCGCTCTGCTGGAGCTGCAACTGGCGCCGCGCAAATGATGAGGCCGACATGAAGACGATGCTTGCTGCCGCCATGGCGCTATCTGTCACGCTCTCCGGCGCGAAAGCAGAGAGCTGGACAAGCTACCGGATTGCCGAGTCGGGGACCTCGGTCGACGTTCCCGTCTCGGTCTTCACGGAATTGGCCGGCAAGCCCGATGGTTACGGCCAGCAATTTCGCAGCTCAGACGGCAGAGCCGATCTCACTATCCAGGCCGTTTCCAACCGGCAGGGCCTTTCGCCGACAAAGTTCCTGGCCAGCAAGGATCCGCCGTCCGGCATCATCTATCAACGGATCACGCCGAGATTCTTCGTGGTCTCCAGTATCAAGCGCGACAAGATCTGGTACAACCGCTGCAATTTCTCGCGCGGCTACGTGCACTGCGTGCTGATCAATTATCCCGCGGCCGAGAAGCGGCAATGGGACCGCATCGTCACGCGGATCAGCCACAGCCTGAGCGCCAACTGAACAGGATCCAGCAAACAGCCGCCCGAGCAGGCTCGGGCGGCAGGTGGTGAGGTTTAGCGCGAGGTCGTCGACGTCGTCGACATGGTCGGCTTCGAGCCCGGCACGTGCGACATGGTCTTTGTGGTCGAGCCCACCTCCTGTCCGGCCTTGACCTTGGTCCGCGTATGCGAGCGGCTGAACGTGCCGCCCTCATGGGCTTGCGCGCGGGCGTTGGAATTCATCACCGGGCCGTTGCCCTTGTTCATGCTGACGCCGGTCTGCGACTTGCCGTTCACCGCCGCAGCGCTGCCACCGGCCGCGATCGACGAGCCGGTGCTGCCCGTTGCCGAGGTGGACGTACCACCGGTGCCGACCGTCGAGGCCGAGGTGCCGCCCGCGGCGGCCGATCCGGCGCTTCCGCCGGTGATGCTTTTCTGGGCGAGCGCCGGTGAAGCGGCGGCGAGCAGCAGTGCAACCGCCGAGGTCGTAAGCAAAGTCCTCATGTTTCAATCCTTTCGATGAATCTCAAGGTGACGAGGTCGAGATCGTGCAGCCGTTGACGGTGATGGTGCTGGCGCTGGTGGTGCCAGGACCGCCCGACGTCGACGAGGAGCTCGAGACATGGCCACCGCCCGCCTGCACATTCACGGACGATCCGCCGGCCGAGCTCGAGCTCGACAGCGAGCTGCTCGACGCCGTTGATCCCGTGGTGCTCGAACCCGACGAGCCGGCCGCGCTGATGCTGCCGTCTGCGTGCTTCACCACCGTGACCTTGCAGGTCTCGCCCGATGCCGTCTTGCCGGTTTTTTCCATAGTTTCCGCCGATGCAGCGCTACCCATCAGGGCCAGCGCCATGATCGCAACGATTGACTTGTTCATTGCGGCTCCTCCTCAACATGGACAAAGGGAGCGGCACGTGGCCGCTCCCGGGATCGGACTAGTTCTTGTCCTTCTTCCACTCGTCCTTGTTGTGGCCCTTGCCCTTTTCCATGCCCATGTCGCTGGCATGGCTGCCGGACTTGCCGTCGCCCATGCCGGGCGACTTCGACGCGCCCGACTGACCAACGGTCGAGCCACTGCCTGCGGCCGAGCCGCCGGTGCCGACGCTGGACGAGCTCTTGCCGCCGCCGGCCGATGAGCCTCCGGTGCCGAGCGTCGAGGCCGAGCCGCTGCCCGTGCCGCTACCCGCGGCCGAACCGCCCGTGCCCACGGTCGAGCTGCTGGTGCCGCCGCCGGCCGACGAGCCGCCGGTGCCGAGCGTCGAGGCAGAGCCCGACCCGCTGCCGCCGGCGGAAGAGCCGCCGGTACCGACCGTCGAGCTGCTGGTGCCGCCGCCCGCCGACGAACCGCCGGTGCCGACCGTCGAGCTCGATTGTGCCACGGCGAGCGCCGTGCCGGCGAGCAGCGCGGCCGCGGCCGCGGAAAGCTTCAGGATTCTCATGTCAGTCTCCTCCAGGGTTTTCAAAAACAAATCGCCAAATCAGGCTCGGGATAAACTGGCAATCGGGCAAACGTTCCTTCTGTCGGACACCTTGACGCGTTGATGCTGATTGGCGGACTCGGCGATGCGCAAGCCATCGCTCTCATTCATCCATCGTTCATCCGCACCTGGCGCGCAGCGCCATCGTGGGTTCCTGCAGCTTGGACTTTTCCGATCGTCACCTGACGATGGACAGAAGATGCGGGGAGGTCGCGCGGCCCGCAGGATCTGCATCGAAAGCGGCTGCTTGCGCCCCGCTGTTCCGAGCCGTCGGGTTGGTGTTTGTCGCCGGCGTTCGCGGTTCGACCATCGCCAGCGCGTTGCCGGCAGCATGGGCCGGCGGCTCCGCCGCAAGCAGAGGCGAGGAGGCCGTGGTGGCGATCTGAGTGGACGTGTCGAAGATGATCTTCTCAGGCCAGGGCCGCGCGGACCTGATACGAATATTGGTTCGTTCGACCTCCGGCCCTGCAGAAAGCTCGGCGAGCGGTGGCAGGGAGCGATCGAGTGCGAACAGCAACGCGAGGCTGAAGCAGCTTGCAAACAAGAAATATCGGACGATCGGCATCAGGCGCCACCGGGCAATGATAAAATGGAAAATGCGCGGCGGGCCGCTCCTCCACGACCCGCCGCGGTGGCGTTAGTCGACCTGCTGGACGACCATGCGCGTCTCGGGATCGACCAGCATCACGTGGCTGCCCGAATAGACGTAGCGATATTTGGTGAGCGACGGGCCCCAGTCGCTCGGAACGGTCGCGAGCTCGACGTCGCGCGGCACGGGCGAGCCGACCACGATCTTCTCGCGCGTTTCGACCGGGCGGATCTTGCGCTCGGTGACGTAGGACCGGATCTTGGTGCGATATTCCGGCTCGATCTGCACGGTTGCGCCGTGCCCGGCGCCGGTCGTCGTCGTCACGGTGGTCTGCGCCATCGCGCTGGTCGACACGAGCAGGGCGGCGGCCGATATCAGCATGAATCTCTTCATCGCATTCTCCCTCGCCGCTGCATGCGGCGCTGCGATGAACTCGCCATCCACCTGCCTGTTCCGTTCGCGGCGGAACGTTTGCCATTTTTTCCCGTTTCCTCCTCGAGAGCAGCTGATCGGAAGAGAGGGGAAAATGCCCGTACTGATTCTCTGGGCCGTGCCCGCCATCCTGGTCGTCGGCGGCGGCATCTATCTCATAAGCACCATGCAGTGAACGCGAAGGCGCCGAGGTGAGTGGCCGGGTGGCAGATCAGGCTGCTGATAGACGTACCCGGAACTTGCTGCCGGTAGCCTCGGCATCCGCAAGAGTGTCTTCGTGCTCGGCAGCGTTTGCCCGCTCTCAAGTCGGGCAATCGTCGACTGGCTGGTGCCCATGCGGGTGGCTAATTCGGCCTGTGAGAAGCCAGCTCGCAGGCGAGCCCGGAGCAGTTCAGCGGCAATCTCGAATTCCGGAGCGAGCGCGTCATACTCGGCCTTGACCTTTGGGTTGGCCAGAAGGCGAGCCTTGAGCTTGTCGAACGGGATTGTCATGTGACCTTCTTTCCATTTGGCACGATTGCCTATGACAAAACTAACCTTCTATTCGAGCGAGATTTTCATGTGATCTCATTGGCTCTCCGTAACGCCAGTTCAATCTCGGTACGTGAGGTCTTTTGCGTCTTCTTTATGAATGCCCGCACGACGACGACTCTTCGACCGATCGCGGTGACGTAGAGGGCGCGGGCAATTCCGTCACGTCCCGTCAACCGCAACTCCCAAAGCTTCCCTTCGAGGTGCTTGACGTGAGGCTCGCCGAGGCTTTCCAGGCCAACCGAGGCAATGCGCTCGGCAAGCCGCAGAAAGCGCGCCTGCATGTCGGCCGGAAGCGCAGCGATCTCCGCGACCACGGTTTCGTTGAGGATCGTGACTTGTCAGGGCACGGCCTGACGTTATCTCAATTTTGAGATGGCAAGAGGCGCCAAGCGTGAGTTGGGTTGCGGCTCGCGCGAACGGGTTGGACGCGCACAGCAGTGCCGCGACGCCATCCCAGAAGCAACTGGAAATGCACGACGGGCCGCTCATCCGCGGCCCGCACGTTCATCTGCCGACGCTGACCCACTCCTGGATCTTCTTTCGCCATTCATCATCGAATCGTAAGGTAAGTTCTTTGGCTGCATCCGGTGAGAGAAGCTGGTCAACTGCGGACGCTTGGACCTCGCCGACGTCAGGTATGTCGGTGTACCCGAGGCTCGCCAGCCGCTGGCCAAAAGGCGGATGTGTCGAATCGGGATCGTGCTCGCGGCTCAGACTGGCGGCGGTCATCGGTCCGGGCGCTCTTATGGCTGCGATCTGATCTAAGATACGCGCGAACGGCGGTGATGGCGCCTTGATTGCGCCGAGCACCTCCTTCTGCAGCGGAGCGAATACGAGATCGGTCAGACGTGCTCCACAAACCTCCATCATCACCAGCGCGCGTGCCATCTCCTCCCGTCCAACCTGCTCGGCTGCTTCGAGATCGGCGGCAAGCTCGTTCTCCCGTGACAATGCGCGGTATTCCTTCTCGAGCCTTTCGAGCAGGGAACGGAGGAGGATGTGGACAATATGTCCGGTAACGGTGTGGTCGGGATCGGCGTAGAAGAAAACGTTCTCCGCGGCTGCCATGAAATCCGCAAGGTTGGTCCCGCCCGAGGTGTGCCGAAGCCGGGCGTGCGCCACTTCATGAGCGATAACGGCACGAACCGCCCGCTGGTCCAGGATCATCAACAATGGCAGACCAACGGTCATCGTGACGTACTGCCCGAACAATCCGGCATACCGGCTCGCTTCCGAGATCGAAGCGTTGAAATCGGTGTCGATCAACAGAGTGCGGTTCGATCGGACGAAGCTGCGATCGAGCTCCTTCCATACGGCCCAGAGCCCCGGGGCAGTCTCCTCGTCGGCCTCGAAGCTGCGATGCTTGCGCGAAGGCAGGAACAGGAGCCCGATGGCGAGAGCCATCGCGGCCATGAAGGTTGTGAACACGATCGGTGCCGTGGCCAGCGCCGCAATCGTGTACCGGTCCATGATCATCAGCCAGCTGGCGAGGATCGTGCAGGCCAGCGCGACGACGGGAAGGACCGCATAGCGCCCAAGGCGCAGGATGATTTGCAGGACGAGGCGTTTCATCCGCGTGTCGGCAGCGGAGCGCCTCAGATCATGCCTTGCCACATGAGCTGTTGCTCTGATGCAAGCTGGCGACGTCTGCGCGGCCCTGGCTTTCCGTGACCTGAATCAACGTGATTGCACCGGGCGTGATGATTCCCATCTGCGGCTGGGCGGAGAGATAGGTGGTGCTGCCGGCGCGCAGATCGACGCTCACCTTCTCGCTTCCCTGCCCGAACAGATTGCTGCTCAGCGGAAGATTATTGACGGCAACCTCGTGCCGGCCCGGAGGCAGGTCGCAGGCCAGGAAACCCGCAGCCTGACTGCCTCCAACGGAGCGTCCGTCGACCGAATAGCTTGGCTGGATCGCGAAACCCAGGGCGGATGAGCGATAGACCACCAGCCTTGCAGTATTTGCCTTCACGTTATCTGTCAGAGCCGTGCTGCCCATCGGCCCTGACGCACACCCCGCAAGCAAGAAAGCCGCAACGAAGATCCCCGGACGCAAGCCCATTCCAACCCCCTGATTCAGTCCAACAGTCCCCGGGGGGATCATTGGCGGGGGTGGTGCGCGAAGTCAATCGCGACTTCTGGTCGTGCCGCGCCAGCTCATGTCAGCGCCACCCCAACGCCGGCGCGACGTGCTTCAGGATCGCCTCGATCGCGTGCGCGCAATAATCGACGCCGAGCTGGTTCGGAATCGTCAGCAGCAAGGTGTCCGCCTCGGCGATCGCCTCGTCCTGCTTGAGCTGCTCGACCAGCGCGTCCGGCTCCGCCGCATAGCTCCGGCCGAAGATCGCGCGGGTCTGCGGATCGATGAAGCCGATCTGGTCCTCGCCGCCGCGCTCTCCGCCGAAATAGGCGCGGTCGCGATCGTTCATCAGCGCGAAGATGCTGCGGCTGACGGACACGCGCGGCTCGCGGGCATGGCCGGCTTCCTTCCAAGCCGCGCGGAAGCTGCGGATTTGCGCCGCCTGCTGCACGTGGAAGGCTTCGCCGGTCTCGTCGTTCTTCAGCGTCGAGCTCTGCAGGTTCATGCCGAGCTTGGCCGCCCACACCGCGGTGGCGTTCGAGCCGGCACCCCACCAGATCCGCTCGCGCAGGCCCTGCGCATGCGGCTCCAGGCGCAACAGGCCCGGCGGGTTCGGAAACATCGGGTGCGGATTGGGCTCGGCAAATCCTTCGCCGCGCAAGAGGTCGAGGAAGACCTCGGCATGGCGCCGTCCCATGTCGGCATCGCTCTGGCCTTCGGCCGGGCGATAGCCGAAATAACGCCAGCCGTCGATCACCTGCTCGGGCGAGCCGCGGCTGATGCCGAGCTGCAGCCGGCCGCCGGCGATGAGGTCGGCGCTTCCGGCGTCCTCCACCATGTAGAGCGGGTTCTCGTAGCGCATGTCGATGACAGCCGTGCCGATCTCGATGCGGCTCGTCTTGGCGCCGACGGCGGCGAGCAGCGGGAAGGGCGAGGCGAGCTGCCGCGCAAAGTGGTGCACGCGGAAATAGGCGCCGTCGGCGCCCAACTGCTCGGCCGCGACCGCCAGCTCGATCGATTGCAGCAGCGTGTCGCCGGCGGAGCGCGTCTGCGATTGCGGCGAGGGCGTCCAGTGCCCGAAGGAGAGGAATCCGATCTTTTTCATGCGGGCAATCTAGGGATGATCGGCAGAATTTGCGAGACGCCGGTTGAGGGAAAGATCGGCGATCAGGTGCATGCTCCAGGTTATTGTTTGAGCATGATCTTTTCGGAGAACCGCTGCGCACTTCTCCGGATCATGCTAGTCGCCTCGTGAAAGCAGGCACAGGCTTGGACTGCTTGTGGTGTCCTCAGATCTCGCAACCGGTCAAATTCAACGCCTTGAGCAAGCCGCCGAACGCCTTGAGCCGGCAGGGCTCGGTCTCGCCGGCGGATTTTGCACGTTGAGCATTGGCAGCTCGCTTGACGACGGTCACCTTTGGCTTGGCCTTGGGACGTTCGGCGGTCGCCCTCGTTTTCGCATCGTGCCGAGGCCGGACAGTCGGTGCCGGCGCGGACGCGCCGACATGGACGTCCCGGGGAGCAACGGGGTTTTCGCCTGACGCTGCCTCTGCCGGCGTCACGCTTCCCGCGGCGGCAGTTTCGAGGCGATCGGCCTTTGCCAACGTTTCTTGCGACGCAGAGATGCCGGCGCTCTGCTCGGCAGGCGGCGGAACGATCGCGCGCCGCGATGGAGCCCTGAGCTCCATTGCTGACAGCATTCCCACGCTCAGCAGGATTAGGAGGCCCAACAACGCCATTCTCAGCATACGCGCCTCTAACCTCGGTTAGTGCAGCTGAGAATTCTCCGCGCCAATAAGGCAACTTTGCCGGCGGCGGGCCGACCTGCGGCGAATCATTTGCCGACAGGGTTAACGCTGGCGATCTGATGTCAGGCGGCGGGCCTCTTTCACGTCGTCGAATGGCGGCTACGACCTGTCGCTGCCATCGGCGCGGTGCCCGCTCCATGCCGCCGCTGGCGCGACCTGGGGGCGCGATCGCGCCAGCGGCGACTTACTTTTCGCTTGCTTCCGCTTGCTCTCGCTCCAGGTCGCCGATCAGCTTCCCGATGCGCTGCGTGGTCTTGGGATCTTTCGCGCCTCGCAGCAGGCGCTTGGATTGCTCTAAACGAAAAGCGACCTGCTCTTGGCGGGCGAGTTGGTCTTCCATCATTTGTTTTTCTCCAGTGAGGAAGACGATTGGCAGGGCCAATGGTTCAGATCCATCGTGCCAAGGCGCGGCGCTCCGCTCGACTGCACAAGGCCATCTGGCATCGGAACGAACCAGCCAAGCAAGCGAGTTGAGGAGGGGGAACGATAGCTCGTGATGGTTGTTGTCCTGACGGATCCTCGAACGTGGCGGGATCGAAGACCAGAAGTCAGCAGAACTAAATGGTGAAATCCCTGTCGTCCCTCGCGATTTTCATGCTCCTCGGAGCGGCAGTGATCGCTTTGCCGCCTTTTGCTCCAAAAGTGCAGGCGGATGAGCTCGTGGCGCTGGCCAAAGGCGACCGGCTCGAAATCCGGGCCGCCTTCCCAGATTGCTCGGCACAGATCTGGCCGGACTTTACCACGTCCTGTTTGCGGCATGCCGGCTCTGGAACGAAGATCCAGGAAGCTCGCCTCGTGACTGCCCGCCGATAGTTCGGTCCTCGTTCGAGCAGTTCTCCTGAGGGATCAGGCTCCAGTTCTTCCTGTCTGAACCAGCCGATCAGACCGGCGCGCTGAGACGAGACAGCCGGGCGCGGCGAATTGGCTGGCCTTCTCCTCTCGAAAAGCGCAGCAATGGGCGCGGACTCGGTCCACGCCATCGGCTTACGAGCATTCGCGGGCGCCGAGACTACCTCGGCCCGCCGAGAGAGAGCGAGATCACCATGTCGACAGATCCAGTTCAGGTGCCGAACGTTCTCATCGTGGAGGACGAGATGATCCTGCGGATGCGTGCGGTCGACATTGTGGAGGATGCCGGGTTCTGTCCCATCGAGGCGATCAATGCCGACGAGGCAATCTCGGTTCTGGAGTCCCGATCGGACATCTCGCTGCTGCTGACCGACATTCAAATGCCGGGAAGTATCGATGGCCTCAAGCTCGCCCATGCGGTGCACGAGCGCTGGCCCTCGATCAAGATCATTCTGGTGTCCGGCCAGGTCAAGCCGTCCGAGGCGGAACGGCCGGCGAACAGCAGGTTTTTCGGTAAACCGCTCGGTGTCGAGCAAATGATCACCGAGCTCAAGGCGATGGTGGGCGCCGGTGCTTTGCAGATCGTTCCGACGGCAGGCGACTGGACGCTCGGTGGCGCATTTGACGACGCGCGCGCCTCCCCCTCCCGGTCGGAGCAGGAGGCTTCCCTGTCCGCCGAGAACGACAGTCTTCGCTTGCTGCTGGAACAGGCCGAGATCGACGCGCGGGCGCTGATCATTCAGGCCGGCATCGACGCCGAGCAGCGAAGTGCCGCCGACAAATTGCAGAAGCTGATCCTCGGCGAGCTTCATCATCGCGTCAAGAATACGCTTGCCATGGTGAGTGCGATCGCGTCCCAGAGCTTCCGCGGAGCGCCGAGCATCGAGCACGGACAGAAGGCGATGGAGGGCAGGCTGCTTGCATTGGGGCGTGCCCATGATCTGCTGATGCAGGTGAGTTGGGCCGATGCGAGCCTTACCCACACGCTGAGCAGCGCAACGGAGCCCTACGACAGTCAGGGCGACAGACGTTTCCACTTCAATGGACCGGATATCAGGATTAGCTCCGTCGCCGTCATTGCGCTTGCGATGACGTTCAACGAGCTGTGCACCAACACGACCAAGTTCGGCGCCCTGTCCGTCCCGACAGGCCGCGTTGAGATTTCCTGGGCGATCGACGAGGTGAAGCAGCGGCTTCGCCTGGTCTGGACCGAAAGGGGCGGGCCGCCGGTCGAGCCGCCAACGCGGCGGAGTTTCGGCACCCGGATGATGGGATCTCTGGGCCAGCAATTGACCGGGCAGGTGAGCCTTGCATATGAACGGGGCGGATTCGTTTACGCACTGGACGTGCCACTCGGCTCGGTCGCCGCGGTCGCTTGAGCCGGTTTTGCTTAAGCCGTGAGAGATCGACGTCCCGGTAGCCCGGGATGGACGGCAAATCGTGCCAGCGGTGCAAGACGCGGTCTGCCGGGTCTTGCCGGCCGTGGACGGGCGTCAGCTGGCGCGCGTGCCGAAATGTCTGAGCATTTCAACGGCGTTCTGGAGGATCATAGCCTCTTGCATCGCCGCTGCGCGCTCCTCGCCCAGCGGCATATTCCGGGCTCTGTCGCGAGCGTCCGATGCCTTGACGTCCAGCTTGCAAACGAGGGATGGCTGCGCCGGCGCCGCCTGGCGGAGCCGTATGCAGGCCTGAGCAGATGGTGCGGGTCCCGTGAAGTGATCTACCATTGAAGCAGCATCGCAAAAGCGATCGGCAGCACGAAAAAGATCGGTAGCAGCACGGGCGGAACAAGCCACTCGCAAATGATGGACGGGGAGATTCGTGACATGTGACCGCCTCTTGGTCGCGGCGGGAGCGTGATGCTCTCAGTCACCGATGATAGCCGAGGGGCGTGCGGTGATATCAGTGATATGGCGTTCCACGCCCGGAATAGCCAGAGCAGCGTGACAATTTAGGTGATCGATGCTTGTTTGCGCATCAGCTTTCCTCCGCGTAGCCACACGCTGCGCGGTCGCCTGAGAGACACAAAAAAGGCCGCGGATTGCTCCGCGACCTCTTGCATTGGCTCGCTTGTCGCTCAGTAGGTGCCGATCCCGACGCTCACGCCGGGAGCGCGGATGCCGACGCCGCCGCGGTCTTCATAGCCATAGCCGCGCCGCTCGATGTAGCGCTCACGTGGTGCATATCCGTAGGCATCGCGCCCTTCGCGGATGATGACGCGCTTTTCGCTACGTTGGCGCCAGCACCGTCCATCCTCGTTGCAGACCATGCGAACGTTTTGAAGGTTGCTCTCCGGCGTCGGCGATGCGCCGAGGGAAAGCGGGGCTGCCGAAGCGGCGGTCACGATAAGTGTACTGGCCGCGGCTGCTAAGACTGTGAGAATTCTCATGAAGTATCTCCCGAAAGAAGTTTGTGTCAGTGAGCCAATAGACTCGGGGAACGATGGTTCCAGGAGTGCAGGAAGAAACTCTTCCGCGGAATGAATCTGTTCGCCACGCCCGGCTGCCTCCCGCCGCAGCAGGCGCGCAATCGGTTCATGCCCGACCTGAGCTCTCGCCGCGTCACTTCACCAGCTGCATCAGATCGAGCAATGCATTCTGATTTGCATTTCATGGCCTACGTGTTCTTCCCCGGCCTGGTTACTCCGCGAGAAAGGTGCTCAGGCCTGGCTGCGCTTGCCGCGGGAGTGGCGGCAAGGGGACGTCGTGACCGCAGGAATTGGATCATGTTCGACGCAGCGCATGATCGCTTCTACGACCGCGGAATCCTGCGACGAATCTCATAGGAACGTTTGCATGCGGCCTTGATTGGCATGTCATTGTCAACCGGAGTTTGAACAATGCGAAAGACAATCTTCTCAGTCGCCATGTGTGCGTTGCTTGCCGGCGCTTCGATCGGTTTCGCCCATGCGCAGGCAGGCGGTGGAGGCGGCGCGGGTGGGGGCGCTGGTGGAGCGGGCGGCGCTGGTGCCAGCGCGGGAGCTGGAGGAACCGGCGCCGGCTCGGCGAGCGGAACGACCGGTGCAGCCGGACCAGGGCCGGGCGGTATTGGTGCCGGGGGCGGCGGATCCAGCGCTGCGACCGGCGGAAATGGCGCGGGTAACGCCGGCATGGGCGGCCCCCAGACCACCCGTCCCGGCGGGTCCAACGATCCGACCCGGCGGTAACAAGATCGTCGCCTTATGATTGAAGAAGGGGAAGCTGCGGGGTTGATCTCAGCAGCTTCCCCAGAAGTCTCGTCAGATGAAGTCGCCAGATGTGAAGGCCCATGGCTGGCTTACGCACCTCCGGCAGGAGGCTACTCGGCGGGCGCAGCCGACGGTCGGCGCATCTCTTCCAGCGACTGACGGAGAATCTGCATCGCAGAGGAAAGGAACAGGCCCGCCATCAGGGCCGCGACAATCAGGTCGGGCCATTTCGAGGCCGTGAGCCAAACGGCTCCCGCCGCGATCATAACGGCGACGTTGCCGATGGCATCGTTCCGCGAGCACAGCCAGACCGACCTGACGTTGGCGTCACCATCCTTGTACTTCATGAGCAGGAGGACACTCGTGACGTTTGCCGCCAAGGCCAGGAAGCCGACGGCGCCCATGATCTCCGCTTGCGGAATGCCAAGGATCAGCACGTGATAGGCCGTCGATCCAAACACCCACAAGCCCATCAGGAACAGGGATAGCCCCTTGAACAAGGCTGCCTTGGCACGGGTTGTCGCCGAGGTGCCGATAGCGGCAAGGGTGATGCCGTAGGTCAGCGCGTCGCCCAGGAAATCCAGCGCGTCCGCTTGCAGCGCCTTCGAGCCGGCCAGATGGCCACCGCCGGTTTCAACGATGAACATCCCAGCATTGATTCCGATGACCAGCCAGCGCCGTCGCCGGTAATCTGCGGAAAGACCCTCGAACCTTGCTTCACTGCCGCAGCAACCGCCGCAACCAGACATCTGGCGCCTCCGCTTTGGGGGAATATGGGAGGATTTGCCGCAACGTGCAATCGGCCAAGGGCTGCTACTGGCCCTGCCGTTGAAGCGGTGTTCGGTTCGGAACGCGGAACGGACGCGGCCCGTGGCGCCGGCGAATGAATCGTGATGCGGGCCTGTTACCCGGCATTGCAGGATGCCCGGCCCGGTTGGCGAAGCCGTGCCGCCTCACGCGTAGGCCACCCAGCCGCGGAAGGCGAAGCCGGTATAGAACAGGGCCGGATCGGAGAAGCCGGCCTCGCGCAGGATCGCCTCGTCCTGGGCCGGCGTGAGGATCTCCAGATGGTTGGTGACGGCGTCTCGCGCGGCTGCCGCCTTGTCGGGCTCGACGCCGGAGAAGGCCAGGAACGCGGAGTATCGCGACAGCCATCGCGGGCGTTCCTCGAAGCCGTCGGGCGCGCTCAGATGCGCAACCACGAAGGGCGCGCGTGGTTTGAGCCTGCGGCGGACCTCCGAAGCAATGCGGCGCCGCTCCGCGATATCGACGAAGTGCAGAGTGAGCAGGCAGGTGGCGCCGTCGAACGGTCCCTCCGGGGCATCATCGATATAGCCCTGGTGAAAGCGCGCGCGTGATGCGAGCTCTCCCAGAGTCTGCCCGGCCAGCGCGAGCATCGGTCCCGACGGGTCGACGCCGTCGAAGCGCCAACCGGGATGCGCCTGTGCAAAGGCCTTGAGTTCCAGGCCGCCGCCGGCGCCGAGGACCAGCACCTGCCCGTCGTTGGGGACGCTCTCGGCCAGCAGAATGGACGCCATGGACTGCATGGCGTCATAGCCCGGCACGAACCGCCGCGGCCCTTCGGTGTATCGGGCCACGAATTGCGGATCCGAGAATGCGGCTTGAATGTCGGTCATGATGTGGTCCCGTGATTGGAGCCGTTCACGCGCGATGCGCGCCGATGTCGTGAATCTTTCGAGAGCCGAGCCGCTTGCGCAGGTCCTCGCTCAGCATCGCCAGCGTCACCTCGCCGAGGCGCGCCAGCAGCAGCGCCTCCGCATCACCAAAGGCCTGATCGAGCGCGGCATTGACGGCCTGCTCGACCAGGCAGCCGGGTGCTTCGGTGCGGTTGCCCATCGCCAGCAGCGAGGGACTGCCGAGCGCGGCATAGATATCGCGCAGCGTGACCTTCGACAGATCGCAGGCGAGCGTCCAGCCGCCGCCGTGCCCTTTCTCCGAGCGCACGTAACCAATCTCCCGCAGGCCCGCCATGATGCGTCGGATCACCACGGGGTTGGTGTCCATGGCTTTCGCCAGCGTCTCGGACGTGAACGGCCCCGGCTGCTGGGCCATGTGCAAGAGGACGTGCAGCACGCCGGATAATCGGCTGTCTCGCTTCATGTAACTTTATATGTTACATGACGGGGAGGAAGTCAACCAGATGCGGAGGTGGGCGCGGCGCCCCCTGTTTTGCCCGACGACGCAACAGGATCTTGCTCGGCACATCGGCCGCGTTTGGACGAGCCGTAAGCCATTGATCCTGCTGGCCCGGCCTACTGTGCATGGGGTTGTTTTCGACATTTTTTGTCTTGGCTGGCCTGAACCATCGCAGGCGGCCCGGCATGCTGATTTGTCACGGTGACGGCCCCCATGCGCGAGAGGCAACATTCGATCGGGGCGACGTCATGGACTTTTCGTCCTGTCCCTCACACGGCGCCCGTTTTCATCCATCCATTTTTCGGAGGCGCGTCATGCAGGTTTACAACGTGGTGAAGTTCAAGGTGAAGCAGGGCGAGGAGGCCGCCTTCCTCGACGCGCATCGCAACGGCAAGGCCAAATGGCCCGGCCTCGAGCAAGGCGTCATCGTCAAGACCGGCGAGCAGACCTTCTGTCTGATCGGCACCTGGGCCAGCCAGGATGCGATGGCCGCGGCGCGTCCTGCGATGATCAAGACCCTCGACAGCTTCAGGTCGGTGCTCGAAGACCAGGGCAACGGACGCGGCGTGACCGACGCCGTGTCGGGCGAGGTCGTGCTGGCTCTATAAAGCATGATCCGGAAAGGTGCGCAGCGGTTTTCCGAGAAGATCATGCTTACACAACCTAAAGCGCGATGACGATTCATCCTCATCGCATCGCGCTTTAGTACGCGAGCCAGCCGCTACTTCATCACCCGCAGGCCCTTGGTCGTGAACTTCTGCGTCCTGCCGCCGGGGCGCACCGGTCGCCGCGTGCCCGCGGCCTTGCCGGTGCCGGGCGGTTGGTGTGCCGGCACGAGCTGGTGCGGCTGTGAGCCGATCAGGTCGCGGCGGCCCATCTCGATCAGGGCCTCGCGCAGCACCGGCCAATTGTCGGGATCGTGGTAGCGCAGGAAGGCCTTGTGCAGGCGGCGCTGGCGCAGGCCCTTGATGGCCTCGACCTTGTCGCTGCCGCCGTGGCGCACGCCGCGCAGGGGATTGACGCCGGTGTGGTACATCGCGGTCGCCGTCGCCATCGGCGAGGGCAGGAAGGTCTGCACCTGGTCGGCGCGGTAGCGGTTCTTCTTCAGCCAGAGCGCGAGGTTCATCATGTCCTCGTCGGTCGTGCCCGGATGCGCCGCGATGAAATAGGGAATCAGGTAATATTTCTTGCCGGCGCGCTCGGCCGCTTCGTCGAACATGCGCTTGAACTTGTCGTAGGCGCCGATGCCCGGCTTCATCATCTTGTCGAGCGGACCGCGCTCGGTGTGCTCAGGTGCGATCTTGAGATAGCCGCCGACGTGATGGGTGACGAGCTCCTTGATGTATTCGGGGCTTTCGACGGCGAGGTCGTAGCGCACGCCGGAGGCAACCATCACCTTCTTGATGCCACGGGTCTCGCGCACCTTGCGATAGAGGCGGATGAGGTCGTCATGCGAGGTGTTGAGGTTCGGGCAGATCTCCGGGAAGACGCAGGACGGCCGCCGGCACGCCGCCTCGACCTTGGGGTCCTTGCACGCCATCCGGTACATGTTGGCGGTGGGGCCGCCGATGTCGGAGATCACGCCGGTGAAGCCCGGCGTCTTGTCGCGGATCTTCTCGATCTCGCGGAGAATAGAACCTTCGGAGCGGTTCTGGATGATGCGGCCCTCGTGCTCGGTGATCGAGCAGAAAGTGCAGCCGCCGAAGCAGCCGCGCATGATCGTGACCGAGAACTTGATCATGTCCCAGGCCGGGATCCTGGCCTCGCCATAGGACGGATGCGGCGCGCGCGCGTAGGGCAGGTCGTACACCGCGTCCATCTCCTCGCTGGTGAGCGGGATCGGCGGCGGGTTGAGCCAGAGGTCGCGGTCGCCATGACGCTGCACCAGCGGTCGCGCATTGCCGGGGTTACTCTCCCGGTGCAGCACGCGCGAGGCACGCGCATAGGCTTCCTTGTCCTGCTCGACCTGCTCCAGCGCCGGCAGCCGAATGACGGTCGCGCCCTTCTGGCGCGTCGCGCCTTCGTCGGCGGAATCGAGATCGTCAGCGTGCAGCTCGGTGTAGTCCTCCGGGACTTTTCGGAACAGCGCGACACCCCTGATGTCGTCGAGCGAACGCGGCGCTTCGCCGGCGGCGAGCCGATGCGCCACCTCGACGACGGCGCGCTCGGCATTGCCGTAGAGCAGCAGATCTGCCTTGGCGTCGGCCAGCACCGAACGGCGCACCTTGTCGGACCAATAATCGTAATGCGCGATCCGGCGCAGCGAGGCCTCGATGCCGCCGAGCACGATCGGGACGTCCTTGAACGCCTCGCGGCAGCGCTGGGCGTAGACAACGGTGCAGCGGTCCGGCCGCTTGCCGCCCTCACCGCCCGCCGTATAGGCGTCGTCGCTACGGATGCGGCGGTCGGCGGTGTAGCGGTTGACCATGGAATCCATGTTGCCGCCGGTGACGCCGAAGAACACCTTTGGCTTGCCCAGCACCTTGAACGGCTCGGCCGAGTGCCAGTCGGGCTGCGAGATGATGCCGACGCGAAAGCCTTGCGCCTCCAGCAGGCGGCCGATGATCGCCATGCCGAAGCTCGGATGGTCGACATAGGCGTCCCCCGTCACCAGCACGATGTCGCAGGCGTCCCAGCCGAGCGCATCCATCTCGGCGCGGCTCATAGGGAGGAACGGCGCCGGCTTGCGCGGCTGGGCCTGGGCCATCAGCGGCTTTGCGGCGGTGGCGATCTGGGTGTCCATGGCGGATACGCATAGGACCCCGGGCTCCCGAATACAACCGACGGACGCGCGAAAGATCGCAGGTTCCGGGGTCGCCAGGAACCATCGGTCCTGATGGACATTCTGATGGAGGGTTGCGGCAGCCCGGCTCGCGCGCGCCCGCGAAGGTCCGCCTGTGGCGATGGGGGAGCTGTGAGCACGGTCATAGAGAACTTGCTGTTGCGGAAGCAGAAGCTCGTGGAACAGCTCGAAAAGGCGCCGTCGGTCGAGGATCGCGACAAGATCGAGCACCAGCTCGAGCAGATCAACACCGCGCTGGATTTCCTGGACAGGTCGGGCTCGAGGGACGCGAAATAATCGCGATCAATCCGCTTTCGGCGTCTCCACCTTCAAGGCCCTGGCATAGACCACGCCCGAATTGGTGATGTGCGTCGTCATCAAGTCCTCGAAGGCGGCGAGCTCGCCGCGCGCGAACAGATCGAGCAGCTTGCGATGCTCGTCGAACGAGGTGCGGGTCCGCACGTCGATCGGCGAGGTCAGGTTGGTGCGGAGCGCGGCGACGCGGCCGGAGACCAGCTGATAGGATTCGGCGAGATAGCGGTTGCCGCAATGGGCGAACAGCGCCTCGTGAAAGGCGGTATCCGCGCGCCCATAGGCGATGTTGTCCTTCGCCGCGACCGCCGGCTCCATCGCCGCGATCGCCTGGCTCATCGCCGCGATTGCACCGTCGCGGTCGTGACGATAGGCCAGCTCGGCGGCCTTGGGCTCGAGCGCGATACGGAAGGTGCAGAGCGCGTTGATGTCGTCCGCGCTCGGGGTGAACACGAAACTGCCGACCTGCGGCCGGATCATGACGAGGCCTTGCGCCTGCAGCTGGCCCATCGCCTCACGCACCGGCGTGCGGCTGACGCCGAAGGAATTGGCCACCATCTCCTCGGAGATGGCGGCGCCCAACGCGAACTCGCCGTCGATGATCGCCTGGCGCAGCCGCTGCATCACCCGCTGCGACAGCGATTTCGGCGCATCGAGCTTGAGCGAGCGCATCTGTTCAGACCACCTTGCCGGGATTGAGCAGCTGATCGGGATCGAGTGCCGCTTTCAGCGTCCGCATCAGCGCGATCTCGGCCTCGCTCCGGGCATGGCCCAACCATTGCTTCTTCAGCGTGCCGATGCCGTGCTCGGCGGAGACGCTGCCGCCCATCTCGCGGACGAGGCCATAGATGATCGCGTCCATCTCGTCCTTCGGCTGCTGCGCGACCGACAGGCCGGTAACCCACGAGACAGATGCAGATTGCCATCGCCGATATGGCCGTAATAGACGCTCTCGCAGCCCGTGATGCCATCAGCGAGCGCCGCCTTGCAGCGCGTGACGAACTCGTCCATCCGCGCCACCGCAAGGCCGATATCGTAGGAGATGTGCGGCCCCAGCACCTGGCCGAACTCGGCGCAGATGTCGCGCACGCGCCAGAACGCCTGCGTCTGCGCCAGCGATTGCGCCACGGCGGCATCGGCCAGCAGCCCGCGCTCCATCAGCTCCTCGAGCCAGGCCTGGAAGCGCGGCGCGTCGACGCTCTCGTCGGTGCCCTGCGCCTCGACCAGCACGTAGAGGCCGTGGCCGGCGGCGACCGGCGGCTTCACGCCGGCGCGATTCGTGATCACGTCCCAATAGTCCGGCCACATCACCTCGAAGGCCGACAGCAGCGGGCCGAGCCCGCTGCGCGCCGCGCCGAGCAGCGCGACCACCGCGGCATAGTCCTTCAGCGCGCAGAGCGCCGCCATGGTCGAGCGCGGCTTCGGGAACAGTCTTAGCACCACGCGGGTGATGATGCCGAGCGTGCCTTCGGAGCCGACGAAGAGGTGCTTGAGGTCGTAGCCGGCGTTGTTCTTCATCAGCTTGTTGAGACCGGTGATGATGGTGCCGTCGGGCAGCACGACCTCGAGCCCGAGCACCAGCTCGCGCGTCATGCCGTAGCGGATCACGCGGTTGCCGCCGGCGTTGGTGGAGAGATTGCCGCCGATCGCGCAGGAGCCGCGCGAGCCGAGGTCGAGCGGAAAGAAGAAGCCGGCTTCATCCGCGGCCTTCTGGATCGTCTCCAGCGGCGTGCCCGCTTTCACCGTCATCGTCGCGGAGGCCGCATCGATCTCCTCGATGCCGGTCATGCGCTCCAGCGAGATCGCAACCCAGCCGGCTTCGGGCGAGGCGCCCCGGCACAGTCCGGTCAGTCCGCCCTGCGGCACGAACGGCAGATGGGCCTGACGGCAGGTGGCAATCGCGTCGGCCACGCCTTGCGCATCGACGGGGCGGATCACCGCGAGCGGCGTCTGCGGCAGGCTCGCGCTCCAGTCGTTGCAATTGCGCGCCGGCACGTCGGTGCCGGTCAACACCGCAGCCGCGCCGAGCTTGTCGCGCAGCGCGCCGAGCAACTGCTCAGGTCGCCCGACGGGACTCACCATGTTCATGCGAGACCTCCTCGGAAGTCGGCCGCGCCACAGGCGCGCCTTCGCGGTGAAAGGGTTTGCGTATGTCTTGTATGTAAGGTACAAGACGAAAAGTAAAGTAAAAACAAGGCCCGATAAAGCCTCGGAAGATCGTTGAAGATCAGCGGCTTAGTCGGGATCGAAGCAAAGGGCAGTGTGATGACCGAGGCAATTCGCGGATTCTGGGTGGCATCGGCGACGCCGCTGGCGGCCGACGGCAGCGTGGATTCGGCAAAGCTTGCAGCTCACGCCAAACAGCTCTTCAGCAAAGGCGTCGATGGCGTCGTGTTGTTCGGCACCACCGGAGAGGGCACCACCTTCAGCGTCGCCGAGCGCATCGCGACCGTGGAGGCGATGCTCAAGGCCGGCGTTGCCGCCGACCGTATCGGGATCGGCGGCGGCTTTCCCGCCTTCTCGGACAGCATCGCTCTCTCACGCGCGGCGCTCAAGCTTGGCCTGCGTCATGTGCTGGTGCTGCCGCCTTACTTCGATCGCAACGTCACGCCTGACGGCATCGAGGATGCCTTCGCCGCGATCATCGACGGCGTCGCCGACGAAAGGCTGCGCGCCTATCTCTACCACATTCCGCAGGTGTCGGGCGTCGCGATTCCGACCGGCGTCGCTGCCAGCTTGCGCATGCGCTACGGCAAGGTGATCGCCGGCCTGAAAGATTCCAGCGGCGACTTCAAGCAATTCCAGGCCTTCCGTGCCGCAGCCCCTGAGCTCGCCATCACCGTCGGCAACGAGGCCGATATCGCCCGCGCGATCGCCGCCGGCGGGGCCGGCACCATCTGCGGCATGGCCAATGTCGTGCCCGAGCTGGTCAAGGCCATGGTCGACGGCAAGGACGTCGAAGCGCGCATGCAGGCCGCGATCGATGTCGTGCTGAAGACGCCGTCGTCCACCGCCGCGCTGAAAGCAATCCTTGCGGCACAGACCGGCGATGCAGCCTGGCTGCGGGTGCGGCCGCCGCTGCGCGCATCATCCGACGGCGCTGCGTTGAAGCGCAAGCTCGACGAGCTGATGGCGCCTGCTATCGCGTGAGACCGCACGAAATCCTGATACGTCGCCGCGAGTTCGCGTGCGACGTGTCGCGGGCCGCCCGACGCCAATTGGAGATTGCCGTTCACTGGCGCTCGTTTCTTAGAACGATTCAATACTAGAGCGATTCAATTCCGCCTGCGGTTCTCTTCGCGCACGGTGGCTGTTAGACGCGCGAGCTTCAATGCCGTGTCTGACCTGGAAGTGAATCGAACGTGCGTGCTCATCCGGATGGCCAACGCGTCAGCAGCCATCGTTACCGTGCCGGCAAGCGCCGTGCAGGTCTTCTCATTGGAGCAGCCGTGCTGCTCGCCGAATGCCACTCCAGCACGACGACCGCACAGGCGCAATCGGCCCTGCCGCCCGTGACGGTGGAGGCTCCGACACCGCGGTCGAAACCGGCGCGCGCCGCAGAGCAATCCTCACGCCGCACCCAGAGCGCCGCCCGCCGGCGCGATCGCAGCCCGGCACCCGCCGCGCCGACGCTATCCGAGCGCGCCGCAGCGGACGCCGTCGCACAGCAGGCTGCCAAGCTCGGTTACCGCGCAATGCCGAGCGCGACGACGCTGCGCAGCGGCGCATCGCCGCTCGATACCTCGCAGACCGTCAACGTCGTGCCCGCGCAGGTGCTGAAGGACCAGCTGCCGCGCAACATCGACGATGCGCTGGTCAACATCAGCGGGATCACGCAGACCAACACGCTTGCAGGCACGCAGGACGCGGTGATCCGCCGCGGCTTCGGCGACAATCGCGACGGCTCGATCATGCGCAACGGCATGCCGCTGGTGCAGGGCCGCAGCCTCAATGCCGCGGTCGAAAGCGTCGAGGTGCTGAAAGGGCCGGCCTCGCTGCTCTACGGCATCATGGATCCCGGCGGCATCGTCAACACGATCAGCAAGCGTCCGGAGCTCTATCAGCACGGTTCGGTCACGCTGCTCGGTTCGACCTATGCGAACAACCGCAGCGGCGCCGACGGCACGCTCGACATCACCGGTCCTATCGGCGACGGCGGTCTTGCCTATCGCTTCATCGGCTATGGCGTCAGCGAGGACTATTGGCGCAATTTCGGCCGCCACCGCGAAATGCTGGTGAACCCGTCGCTGGCCTGGTACGGCGAGACCACGACGGTGCAGCTCACCTATGAGCACCGCGAGTTCATCACTCCGTTCGACCGCGGCACGGCCTTCGTCAAGGGCGCTCCACTGGCGATCCCGAAGACGCGCCGGCTCGACGAACCCTTCAACAACATGTGGGGCAGGTCCGACCTAGTGCAGGCTTCCGTCGAGCAGAAGCTCGACGACAATTGGAAGGTCACGGCGGCCTACAGCTACAACACCGAGACTTTCAGCGCGAACCAGCTTCGCATCACCGGCGTCAACGCCACGACCGGTGTTGAAACCCGCAGCAACGACGGGACGCGCAACTCGCTGAGCAACGCCAGCTACGGCACCTCCTATCTGCAAGGCGACGTCTGGCTCGGCGGTTTCCGCCACGAGATCCTGTTCGGCGGCGAGGCGCTGTACCGCACGATCGATCGCCACGATTTGATCCGCCAGGCGACACCGAGCTTCAATTTCTACAACCCGGTTTATGGACTGGTCGTGCCGGGCACGACCGTCTCGGCGACCGACAGCGAGCAGACCGACAAACTCGGTACCCGCAGCTTCTTTGCCCAGGACACGTTTCACCTGACGAATTGGCTGTCCGTGATCGGCGGTGTGCGCTGGATGGAATATGAGCAACTCGCGGGAAAAGGGCGACCCCGTTTCGTCACCGCTACCGATCTTTCTGGCGACAAGGTTCTGCCGCTCGGCGGCGTCATCTTCAAGCTGAACGACCAGCTCTCCTATTACGTGAGCTATACGCAGTCGCTGAAGCCGACATCGGTCATTCCGCCGTTCACGGCCGGCTTCGTTGTCGATTCCACCATCGCGCCTGAAGAAGGAACGCAGTGGGAGACCGGCCTGAAATTCGATGTCAACAAGCGGCTGTCGGGCACTCTGGCGGTCTACGACATCCAGAAGAAGAACGTGCTGGTGCTGGACGATATCGGCGGCGGCAAGTCTGCGGCGCGCACAACCGGTGCGGCCAGGTCGCGCGGCGTGGAGCTGGACGTGACGGGCAGACTGACCGACGAATGGAGCATGATCGGAAGCTACGGCTATACCGACGCACGGCTGATCGATGATCCCGTTGTCGGCAATGCCAGGCTGTTCAATGTTCCGACGAACACGGCCTCGCTCTATCTCGTCTACGATTTCGGCGACAGGCTCCCCGGGCGCCTGCGGCTGGGCGGCGGTGCGCATTATGTCGGCGATCGGGCGGGCGACTCGGCCAACACCTTCTTCATGCCGGCCTATACCGTGGCGGACATTTTTGCGACGTACGACACGAAGATCGATAATCTGCCCGTGACCTATCAGTTCAACGTCAAGAACCTGTTCGACAAGCTCTACTATACGTCCAGCACCGGAAATGCCTTGAACGTCGCCATCGGCGACGCGCGGCGCGTGTCGCTGTGGCGACGGTGAAGTTCTAGCCATGGCGGCACGGACTGGACACAGCATCAAGGCGGTCCTGTTCCAGGTCCATTCCATTGCGGGCCTGATCCTCGCGTTGCTGCTGTCCGTGATTGCGCTGACCGGCGCGATCATGAGCTTCGAGGACGAGATCGTCGATCATCTCAATTCCGGCATCATGCAGGTCGCGCCGCGTCCGGCGCTGATGCCGGACGAGCTGGTGGCGCGGCTGACGGCAGGACAGGATCTCGGCAAGGTCTCGGCGGTCACGCTGTCGAGCGATCCGTCGACGGCGCTCCATGTCCGCTTTGCGCGTGACGAACGGGGCGACCGGCCGACCTCGCTCTATGTCGATCCCTATGACGCGCGCGTGCTGGGCTCACCCCGCGGCGAGGCGTTCTTCGCGACGGTGCGCCGGCTGCATCGCTGGCTCCTCATCCCCGGCGACGGCAAGGGCTGGGGGCGGCCGATCACCGGCACCATCGCGCTCGGCCTGATCGTCATGCTGGTGTCGGGCCTGGTGCTACGCTGGCCGCGCCGGGCAGGCAGCGTGAAGATGTGGTTGAAGCCGAACCTTGGACTCAGCGGCCGCGGATTGCATCGCTCGCTGCACACCGTGATCGGGACCTGGGTCCTGCCGGTTTATCTGACGATGGCGCTCACCGGGCTGTACTTCTCCTTCGAATGGTACAAGGACGGCGTGACCTGGCTGCTGGCGCGTCCGCACGCCGCCGCGGCGAAGATGGCGACAAAGCCGCCGCGGCCGGACGGTCGCGCCGGGCCTGTCGCGATCGGATTTGATCGGGCCTGGACGACATTCCAGCGCGAAGAGGGGCCCCGGTTCTCCCGGGCCTTGCTGACGCTGCCGGCGGGGGCGGGCACCACGATACGCATCCGCTCTTGGGGGAAGGCCTCGTTGCTCGAGACCACGCGCGACGAATTCCGCATCGACGCCGTCACCGGCCAGCTGGTCTCCGCGGAGCGCTTTACCGACAAGACGTTCGGCGAGAAGATCATCGCGGCCATCTACGACATCCATCGCGGCGAAATCCTGGGCTGGCCGGGCAAGCTCGCGTTCATGATCGCCGCGATCCTGATGCCGTTGTTCTCGGTCACCGGAATCCTGCTCTACCTGTCGCGCCGCAGGCTGCGCCGTTCGGCGCCGCCACCGCTCGGGCGGCTCGTTCCCGGCGAGTGAGCCGACAAGGCTAGCCAACGCGCTTGCAATCGGTCAAAAGCCCATGGCCTGTCTTCGCTAGGGTCCGTGCCATGAAGCTCCCGACCGTCACTCCCGCCGACATCCGCCGCGCGCTGCTGCTGCGCGAGGAGATCGCGCTGCTCGATCTCAGATACGAGGCAGGCTTCGCGACCGGGCATCCGCTGTTCGCGGCCAACATGGCCGTCGACCGGATCGCGATCGAGGCCGAGACCAGGCTGCCGCGCAAGGACGTGCCGATCGTGCTCTATGATGACGGAGAGGGGCTGGTCGCGAGCGGGGCCGAGCGTCTTGCCGCGCTCGGCTATACCCATATCAGCGCGCTCGACGGCGGGCTGAAGGCGTGGCGCGCGGCGGGCTACGAGGTCTTTGCGGACGTCAATTCCTATTCGAAAGCGTTCGGCGAGCTGGTCGAATCGCGCAGGCACACGCCCTCGCTTAGCGCCGACGAGGTCGCCAAGCTGATCGCCGACGAGGCCAACATCGCCATCCTCGACGTTCGCCGCTTCGACGAATATGCGACCATGAACATTCCGGGCTCGGTCAGCGTGCCCGGTGCCGAGCTGGTGCTGCGGGCAGGGCAGGCCGCGCCGGATCCTGACACCACCATCATCGTCAATTGTGCCGGCCGAACGCGCTCCATCATCGGCACTCAGTCGCTGATCAATGCCGGCGTGCCCAACAAGGTGCGCGCGCTGCGCAACGGCACCATCGGCTGGACGCTGGCGCGGCACAGGCTCGACCACGGTGCCGACAGGCGCGGCGAGATCGGGCCGTTCGCGGGCGGCCCTGCCAATGCGCGCGATGTCGCCTATCGTGCCGGCGTTCGCCACATCGGGGCGCGCGAGATGGCGGCGCTGGTCGCGCAGACGGATCGCACGCTCTATCGTTTCGACGTACGCGAGGCCGAGGAATACGCGGACGGCCATCTCCCGGGCTTCCGGCATTATCCGGGCGGCCAGCTCGTGCAGGAAACCGACATGGCTGCTCCGGTGCGCGGGGCGCGCATTCTGCTCACCGACGACAGGAGCGTCCGCGCCGACATGACGGCGTCGTGGCTGGCGCAGATGGGCTGGGAGGTCTATGTGCTGGAAGGCGGCTATGACGGTGCGCTCGAGATCGGCCCGCCGCGGGTGCTACCCAGGCCCGATCCGGCCCATCGCTACCGCCGTCCCTATGAAGGCACCGATGTCGCGCAAGCCGCGATGCAGGCCTATCTCGATTGGGAATATGGCCTCGTAGAGCAGCTCCGCCGCGACGGCACGCACGGGTTCTACGTGATTTGATTCTGCTGCCGTCGCGTGCAGATGACGGAGTTGGTGGGATGCCAGGTATCTCAAGCACCGCCATCTTCTCCCGTATCCGCGCCCTATTGTGCTGCGCATCCTCAGCGGTCTATGTGCTCAGGCAAAGCTCATCATCTACGGAGACACCATGTCAGCCCCAGGCCAAGGCCCCGAGCGGAACGCCAAGGCGCTGCTGCTCGAAGGCGTCAATGATAGCGCTGTCGACCTTTTCACGAGCGCGGGCTTCACCAATGTGGAGCGGCTGACCAAGGCGCTCGACGGCGCGGATCTGCGCCGGGCGCTCGACGGCGTGTCGTTGCTCGGGATCCGTTCGCGCACGCAGATCACCGATGAGGTGCTCGCCGCCGCCGACCAGCTGCTCGCGGTCGGCTGCTTCAGCGTCGGCACCAACCAGGTCGATCTCGCGGCGGCGCGCAAGCGCGGCATTCCCGTGTTCAACGCGCCGTTCTCCAACACGCGCAGCGTCGCCGAGCTCGTGATCGGCGAGATCGTGATGCTGCTGCGGCGGATCTTCCCGCGCTCGGTGTCGGCCCATGCCGGCGGCTGGGACAAGTCGGCGACCGGCAGCCGCGAGGTGCGCGGCCGCACGCTCGGCATCGTCGGCTACGGCAATATCGGCTCGCAGCTCTCGACGCTCGCCGAAGCCATGGGCATGCGCGTGATCTATTTCGACCGCACCGACAAGCTGCGCCACGGCAACACCGAGCCGGTCGAGCGGCTGGACGAGCTGCTGGCGCAGAGCGACGTCGTCAGCCTCCACGTGCCGGAGACGCCGGAGACTGCGGGCATGATCGGCGAGAAAGAGCTGCGGGCGATGAAGCCGGGCTCGTTCCTGATCAACAACAGCCGCGGCACCGTGGTCGATCTCGATGCGCTCGCGCGCTCTTTGCGCGACGGCCACCTCGCCGGCGCCGCCATCGACGTGTTTCCGGTGGAGCCGTCGTCGAACGCGGACCGCTTCGAGAGCCCGGTGCAGGGCCTCGAGAACGTCATCCTCACCCCGCATATCGGCGGCTCCACCGAGGAGGCGCAGGAGCGCATCGGCGGCGAGGTCGCGCGCAAGCTGGTCGACTATTTCATCACGGGCTCGACCATGGGCGCGGTGAATTTTCCGGAAGTGCAGCTGCATTTGCGTCCTTCCGGGGCGCGCTTCAGCCATGTCCATCGCAACGTGCCCGGCATGCTGCGGCGGCTCAACGAGGTCTTCCTGCAGCGCGACATCAACATCGCCGCGCAATATCTGGAGACATCGGGCGATCTCGGCTACGTCGTGCTCGACGCCGATCTCGCGGGGCAGGATTCCGCGGCGCTGCTGCAGCAGATCCGCAGCCTCGACGGCACGATCGGCGCGCGGCTGGTGTTCGAGCACTAAAGCGTCATTGACGGTGAGCCGGAGGTCGCATTGAATGCGGCCTCTGGTGGATTGAATAACAACTACAAACCGGGTGGAAACGATGACGCTGACAAGAGCGAAGCTGTGCGCATGGCTGGTGGGTACGGCGGCGGCCCTGAGCGCGAACGTCGCATCGGCCGCGACCCTGACAGCGGATGCAGAGACGGTCTGCAAGGGCCTCGTTGGCGGCGCCGATGCCGTGAAGATCGATTCCGCAACGCTGCAGGCGCCCTCACAGCTCATTGTCGCCGAACGCGGGCCGACGCCGTCGGCGCGTATCACGCCGGCCAACCCGGCCTTCTGCAAGGTGCTCGGCCATATCGACCCCACGGATCCCAAGGCGCCACCGATCAGATTCCAGGTCAACCTTCCCGTCGAATGGAACGGACGCTCGCTGCAATATGGCGGCGGCGGGTTCAACGGCGTGCTGATCACCGGGCTTGCGCTGCCGCCGGCCCATCCCTTCGACAAGCCGTCGCCGCTGGCACGCGGCTTCGTCACCTACGGCACTGACTCCGGCCACGAGACCAAGCCAGGCGAGCCGCCGCAGGTCTTTGCGCTGAACGATGAGGCCTTCGAGAATTTCGCCCACCGCGCCTACAAGAGAGTGCGCGACGTTGCGGTGGCGCTGATGGAGCGCGCCTACGGCAGGAAGCCCGACAAGATGTACTTCATGGGCTCGTCCGAGGGCGGCCGCGAAGGCCTCACCATGGCGCAGCGCTATCCCGATGACTTCGATGGCATCTTCGCCCGCGTTCCCGTCATCAACTGGGTCGGCCTGCAGCACGCCGGCACGCGGTCGGGTCTCGTCACCATGGGGCCGGGTTGGATCAATCCGGCGCAGGTGAAGCTCGTCGGCGAGGCGGTGCGGGCGGCCTGCGACAAGGCCGATGGTTCCGACGATGCGCTGGTGCAGAACCCCGTTGCCTGCAAGGCCGCCTTCAAGGTCGAGACGCTGCGCTGCGCGACCGGGCAAAGCGGCGATCAGTGTCTCACCGATGCGCAGATCAAGGCGGTCGAGACGCTGCATGCGACCTACAAATTCCCGTTCCCGCTCGAAAACGGCCTCGACGATTATCCGGGCTGGGGTGTCTCGGGCGAGGATATTCCGGCGATCGGCCCGACCGGCGGCTGGACCGCGTGGTGGCTCGGCACCGCGCCGCCGGCGCAACCGCCCGCGCCCAACAACGGCATCGCCTGGATCTACGGCGCCGGCGGCATCCAATATGTGTTCGCGCGCGATCCCAAGCTCGACGTCACCACCTACAAGGTGGATGAGCACAAGGCGCGGCTGCTCGAAGTGTCGAAGCTGATGGATTCGACCGATCCCGATCTCAGCCGTTTCCGCGCGCGCGGCGGCCGTCTGATCATGCTCGAGCACATGGCCGACTACGCCCAGAGCCCCTATGCCGGCATCCGCTATTTCGAGAGCGTCGAGCGCAAGCTCGGCAAGGCCGAAACGGCCGAGTTCGCGCGGCTCTACACCGCACCCGGCGTCGACCATGTCGGCTCCGGCGCACCGGCCAATGTCGACATGCTCAGCGTGCTGGTCGACTGGGTCGAGAAGGGCAAGGCGCCGGGCGATCTCGAAGTGGCCGAGCAGAAGGTCGAGGCGCCCTCGTTCCCGACGCTGCGTGCGCTGCCGCTGTGCCGCTGGCCCGCCTGGCCGCACTACAAATCGGGACCGGTGACGGAAGCGGCGAGCTTCGCCTGCGCGCCGTAGCCAAACGGCTCGTTTGACAACGACCGCGCGCTCCGCTAGATATTTCGCATGCGAAGTAATGGCGCCGACGCGCGGCATCATCGGCTGATCTACCTGCTCAGCGTCGCGCAGCGCCGCTTGCAGCGCTGGATGGCGGCGCGGCCTTCGAGCGAGGTGACGCCGGCGCAGGCGGGATTGTTGTTCATCCTCGGCAAGCAGGACGGCGTCCTGATGGGCGAGGCGGGCGCGGCGCTCGACATGGGGCCGGCCGGAATTTCCGGCCTCGTCGACCGCACCGAGGCTGCGAGGTTGATCGAGCGGCGGGCCGACCGCGAGGACGGACGCGCCTGGCGCATCTTTCTGACGCCGAAGGGACGCAGCGCGCTGGCGCAGGCGAAAGCTGGCGCGGCCGAGATCAACGCGGCACTGACGGACGGGTTCACGGCCGCCGAGATCGACATCGTCGCGCGCTGGCTGACCAGCATTCAGGACAAGTTTCCAAGGCCTTCGGACGACAAGGCCTTCAGACGAATAGAAGGAGCGAACCCATGACCGAGCACGTCCGCATCGAGACCAATGGCGGCATTCTCACTCTCACGCTGGCGCGTCCCGACAAGAAGAACGCGTTGACCGATGCGATGTACGGCAAGCTCGCCGACGCGATCGAAGCCGCCGAGCGCGATGCCTCGGCTCGCGTGATCCTGATCCGCGGCGAGGGCGACATGTTCACCGCCGGCAACGACGTCGGCGAATTCGCCGCGGTCGCAACCGGCAAGTCCGAAGGCAGCCGCAACGTCATCCGCTTCATCCAGTCGCTGGCGCGCTGCACCCGGCCGCTGGTCGCGGCGGTGCAGGGCCGCGCCGTCGGCGTCGGCACCACGATGCTGCTGCATTGCGACCTCGTGGTGCTCGCCGACAACGCGCAATTGTCGACGCCTTTCGTCAGCCTCGCGCTGGTGCCTGAAGCGGCCTCCAGCCTGCTGATGCCGGCGCGCATCGGCCATGCCCGCGCCTACGAGATGTTCGCGCTGGGTGAGGCGGTGCCGGCGCAGACGGCGCTGCAATGGGGCATCGCCAACCGCGTGGTGCCGCTCGACAAGCTGGATGCCGAGGCGCTCGCACTCGCGCAGCGCCTTGCTCGGCAACCGGCCGGCGCCCTCACCGCCACCAAGCGCCTGATGCGCAACGGCGAGGCGCTGGTCGCGCAGATGCAGGCCGAAGGCGAGCAGTTCGCCCAGCGCCTGCGCACCGCCGAGGCGCGCGAAGCATTCACGGCTTTTGCCGAGCGCCGCCCGCCTGATTTCACCAAGGTCGCGTGAGCCGACACAGCCTGCCGGGAGGGACGGCGGGGTACAACTGAAGGCCTTTGATTAAAGTCTTAACCAAACCTTGGCATGTCACGGTGCAAGGTGCCCCGCTCGTGGAGAGCAGGTCCCTTTCGCCATGTCATTTTCTAAGAAATCGGTAAGCAAGCTACTTCTTGTCCTGATGGCGCTTTTGGCCGCCGGCGCGCTGGCCAGCACTGCGTTCCAGATGCTCGGGGCGTTCGGCCGCTACAGCGACAGCCTGGAGACCGAGCGGCTTGCGGCTGCCGACAAGGCGATCTTCCAGGGCGTGCTTGCATTGCGCAACAATCGCGGCGATGCGCAGAGCGCGCTGCTCGGCGAGGACGATCCGCGTGCCAAGCTCGGCGCCGCCGAGAAGGCCGAACTGGCCGGCTATGATGCCATCGTCGCGGCGCTCTCCACCGTCGAGTTCGCCCGCCGCGACGAGCTCGCCAGCACGCTGAAGCAGCGCTGGAGCGAGGCCGCGCCGAAGTTCCAGCTTTTCTACGACGAGGCCAAGCTGCCGCGTGCCGAGCGCAAGGTCGAGCGCACCGCGCCGTGGTATGATGGCATCACCAAGGTGATCGAGACCGCGAATCTGGCGTCCACCGCGGTGTCGAACCGCGCCTGGACCAACGATCCCTTCATCGCCCGCATGATCCAGGCCCGACGCCTGGCCTGGCAGGTGCGCGACCGTTACGGCATCCAGTGCTCGACCCTGCGTCCCAACGTCAACACCTCGAAGCCGCTCGACGAGACCCAGAAGCAGACCGTGGCCGGCTGGAACGGCATCGTCACCGCCGGCTGGACCGGCCTGGAGGAATTGCTGGCCGCGCCCGACGTGACGTCAGACCTCGTCAATACCGCGAAGCAGGCCAGGGCCAAGACCGACGGCGTGCTCAAGCAGATCGGCGATCTCACCAAAAATCTCGACGGCAGCGGCAAGCCGGCAATGCCGGCCTCGGAATGGAACGCGCTGTGCCAGTCGCCCTTCGCGCCGATCGTCGCGGTCGCCAACACGGCGCTCGACCAGTCGATCGCGCGTGCGGAAGCCGTCCAGGCCAAAGCCCTCACCAATCTCATCGTGCAGTCGTTCGCGTTCCTGCTCGCGCTGGCCGTGACTCTGGCCGGCGTGTTCGTGGTGCGCAATCGCCTGATGCGGCCGGTGCGCGCCATCCTCGATGCCATCGCCCGCATCAGTGCGCGCGATTATGCGACGCCGGTGCCGCAATCCCGGCATCCCGACGAGTTCGGCACCATGGCCGCCGCGCTCGAAAGCCTGCGCGAGAGCGCGGCCACCGCGGAACGGCTGGGCCGGGAACGTGAATCGCAGCAGGCGCTGCAGCTCGCGCGCTCCGGCACCGTCGATTCCGCCTGCCGTAGCTTCGACGACACGGTGCAGGCGGTCATCCAGAGCGTTGCGGCCTCGACGCGGGAGCTCGATGCCACCGCCACCGGCGTGCGCTCGCTGGTGTCGCAGTCGAGCAGCCAGACCGCGGCGGTCTCCTCCGCCGCCGAGCAGGCCACCAACAATCTCGAGACCATCGCCGCCGCGACCGAGGAGCTCTCTGCATCCGTCGGCGAGATCTCGGCGCAGGTGCAGTCCAGCGCCCGCGAGGCCCGCGAGGCCGTTGCGCAGGCCGAGCAGACCAATGCGACGGTCGAGATCCTCGACCAGACCGCCAGCCGCATCGGCGAAGTCGTCAAGATGATCAACGCTATCGCCGGCCAGACCAACCTTCTGGCCTTGAACGCCACCATCGAAGCCGCGCGTGCGGGCGAGGCCGGCCGCGGTTTCGCCGTGGTCGCCGGCGAGGTCAAGAGTCTCGCCTCCCAGACCGCGACCGCGACGGAAGAGATCTCGCGCCAGGTCGAGGAGATCCAGGCCGCGACCGGCCAGGCGGTTGCCGCCATCCGTTCGATCGGCGGCGCCATCAGCGGCATCGACGAGAAGATGACGGCGATTGCCGCCGCCGTCGAGCAGCAGCGCGCCGCCACCACCGAGATCTCGCGCAACTTCCAGCAGGCCGCGCAAGGCACTCGCGAGGTCACCGACACCATCGGCAGCGTCGCCAGGCTCAACCAGGAGACCGGCAATGCCGGCACGGTTCTGTCGGAATCCGTCAAGAAGATGTCGGCCGACGCCGATCGTCTCCGCGTCGCGGTCGAGGGCTTCCTGGGCGCGGTGAAGACCGCCTAGTTTCGCCTCATTCTTCCATTCTGAGATCGTGCGTTCGGCATTGCCGCCGGTCCGCGCGGCGGCTACATCTGTGCCGCCTCGCGCCCAGAGCGCAGCGCCGGACGCAAGACGCATCAGGGATGGAGAGTTCGATGCCGGTCACCCCCCACAAGGCCCAGCGCCCCTATCGCGGCGTGTTCCCGGTCGCGCCCACCATTTTCGACGAGCGCGGTGAGCTCGACCTCGAGGGCCAGCGCCGCTGCATCGATTTCATGATCGATGCCGGCTCGCACGGCATCTGTATCCTCGCCAATTTCTCCGAGCAGTTCGTGCTCACCGATGCCGAGCGCGAGAGCGTGATGCATGCGGTGCTGGAGCATGTCGCGGGACGGGTTCCCGTGATCGTCACCACCACCCATTTCAGCTCGGCCGTGTGCGCGGCGCGCAGCAAGCAGGCGGAAGCTGCCGGCGCGGCCATGGTGATGGTGATGCCGCCCTATCACGGCGCGACCTTCCGGGTTCCCGAGAAGGGCATCGTCGAATTCTTCAGGGTGCTCTCGGGCGCGATCGACATTCCGATCATGATCCAGGATGCGCCGGTGGCCGGCACGCCGCTCTCGGTCGAGTTGCTCGCACGGCTGGCGCGTGATTTCTCCAACATCCGCTATTTCAAGATCGAGGTGGCGGGCGCGGCCTCAAAGCTGCGCGGGCTGATCGAGGCGGGCGGCAAGGACATCGAAGGCCCGTGGGACGGCGAGGAGGCGATCACGCTGCTCGCCGATCTCGACGCCGGTGCCACCGGCGCGATGACCGGCGGCGGCTATCCCGACGGCATCCGCCAGATCATCGATCCCTATTTCGCCGGCGACCGCGAGAAGGCAAAGGCCGCTTACGAACGCTGGCTGCCGCTGATCAATTACGAGAACCGCCAATGCGGCCTGATCGCCTGCAAGGTGATGATGCAGGCCGGCGGCGTCATCAAGTCGGGCGCGGTGCGCCATCCGCTACAGCCGCTGCATCCGGCGACCCGGGCGGGGCTGCTGGAGCTGGCAAAAGAGCGCGATGCGTTGGCGCTGCGGTGGGGGAAGTAGCGCCCAAGGCTCCACTGCCGTAGGTGGGCAAAGCGAAGCGTGCCCACCGCGGGTGGGGGAAGTTGCGCGGATATGCTCAACCGTCGTCCCGGACAAGCTCCGCGAAGCGGAGCGCTGATCCGCATTTCGGCCGAGGGCGTCGAATTAGCGCGGTTCGACCAGTTTCCCCCGGCACGGCGATGACATATTGTACGTTCGCCAACCGGCCTGGAGCATCTCAAGACATAGCGTAACACCTCTTCATTATGCCGTTATCCCGAGTCAGGTTGGCGCAAACCGACAGAACAGGGAGGCAGTGCCATGACGATGAGGCCCGATCCCACCTTTCACGCATCGCCCAAGCTTGCGATGGAAGCACCTGCGGAGAACTTTGCCTACACGTTGCTGCTCAGTCCGGACTTCTCGAAACCGGATGCTCTCGCGGTCATCGACGTCAAGCCGGGATCGCCGACCTATAGCCGGATCGTCCACACCGTGACGATGCCCAACAAGGGCGATGAGTTTCATCATTTCGGCTGGAATGCGTGCTCCTCCGCTCTGTCGCCGCTCGCCGGACACGCCTTCATCGAGCGGCGCTATCTCATCATTCCCGGGCTACGCTCGTCGCGCATCTACATCATCGATACCAAGCCAGATCCGACCCAAGCCAAGATCCACAAGATCATCGAGCCAGAGGAAGTCTTCAAGAAGACCGGCTACTCGCGGCCACACACGATCCATTGCGGACCGGACGGCATTTACGTCAGCACGCTGGGCGGCGGCGGCAAGGACGGCACCAACGGTCCTCCCGGTGTCTTCATCATGGATTGCGAGACCTTCGAGGTCCTCGGACGATGGGAGATCGACCGCGGTCCGCAGACGCTGCACTATGATTTCTGGTGGAATCTGCCGCGCGACTACATGGTGACGAGCGAATGGGCCTTGCCGCCGCAGTTCGAGAACGGGATCGTCCCGGAAGATCTGCTTGCGAACAAATATGGCCATCGTCTGCACTTCTGGGATCTTCGCGCCCGTCGCAACGTCCAGACCATCGACCTCGGTGCCAATCATCAGATGGCCCTGGAGGTGCGGCCGGCGCACGATCCGGTTCGCGAATACGGCTTCGTCGGCGTCGTGGTCGACACCACGAATCTCGAAGCATCGATCTGGACCTGGTGGCGAGAAGGCGGGCAATTCCATGCGGAGAAGACGGCGACGATCCCACCCGAGCCCGCGCCAAAGGAGCAGCTCCCGCCGTTGCTTCAGGGGTTTGGCGCCGTGCCGCCGCTGGTGACCGACATCGATCTGTCGATGGACGACCGGTTTCTCTATGTCTCGTGCTGGGGTACGGGCGAAATGCGCCAGTACGACGTCAGTGATCCGCGCAAACCGAAGCTTGCGGGCTCCGTCCATATCGGCGGTATCGCGCGCCGCACCCCCCATCCGAATGGCAAGGCCTTTGCGGCGGGCCCCCAAATGGTCGAGATCAGCCGTGACGGCAGGCGCGTCTATTGGACCAATTCGCTCTATTCCACCTGGGACGACCAGTTCTATCCCGATGGGGTTCCGGGCGTGGAAGTCATGGCCAATGTCGGTCGCAACGGCGGCCTCGAGCTCGACAAGGATTACTTCGTGAGCTTCCCCGACGGATATCGTGCGCACCAGATCAGGCTCGAGGGCGGCGACTGTTCGACCGACTCCTTTTGCTACCCGTCGGTCTAGATGGGACCCATGCGAACCCGGCGCTCGGCTGGCTGTGGCTCGCGCTTGCGGCGAGCGGACTCTACCATGGGATCAATCCGGGAATGGGATGGCCGCTCGCCGTGTCTGCCGGGCTCATGGACAAGAGCCCGCGCGCGCTCTTCCGCGCATTGTGGGCCTTGGCGGCCGGGCATCTCCTGGCAACATTTCTCGTGCTGCTGCCATTCGCGTTCCTGCTCGTGCTGGCCGAGTGGCAGCGTCCGATCCAGATCGGTGCGAGCCTTCTCGTCATCGGCTTCGGGGTCTATCGGCTGATCGACCGGCGCCATCCGCGCGCGCTGGCACGAATTCCGCCGACGCAATTGGCGCTCTGGTCATTTGCCGTCGCCATTGCCCACGGCGCCGCCCTGATGCTCGTGCCGATCTATCTCGGGCTCTGCCGGGCCTTCGAGCTCGATGCCGGCCACGAGGCGGCGGGCGAGTTGATGAAGGCAAGTCTCGGGATGGCGGTGCTGGTGTCCGTGGTGCACGTTGCCGCCATGGTCAGCGCCGGCGGGTGTCTGGCGTGGCTGGTCTACCGTTATCTGGGGTTGAAGTTCGTCTCGCGAAGCTGGTTCAATCTTGACGCAGTCTGGGCGACCAGCCTCGTCCTGGTTGGCGCGGTGGCGCTCGCCTTCAATCTCGTGAGCTGGCGCTGAGGTTCGCCGGCGCCAATCCCCACTCGCCGATGATGCGAAACCGGGCCCTTGCGTCATCCTGCCTGAACAGCGCGATGCGGTCGATCTCGAGCGTTTCGATCCTCAGCGTCGCAAACCGCGCGCGCAGCATCTCCAGGATCGGCCCGCGCCGCTCCGCATCGAGCCGTCCGGTCAGCGTCATGTGGAAGCGGAATTCCTCCATCACGTAGGGATAGCCCCAGCGGTCGAGATAGTCGCGCTGCCGTTCGCTCAGCTTCTCCGGCTTGCGCCGCGCGCGATCCTCCGCGGTCAGCGCCGCACGGAAAGCGTCGAATTCGCGGACGCAATCGGCGGCGAGCTGCTGTAGCGCCTCCACCGGCTCGGCTGGAATGACGGCGATGAAGCCGCTGATGGCATCGACGACTGGCCGGATCACGGGACGCGGCCGCGTCTTGCCGGCGAAGGTCGCGCAGGCGGTCATCAGCCCGGCTTCGGTCCTGCCAGATGCCAGCGCCAGCGGCGCTTTCAGCGTGGCATGAAAGCCGTATTTGCGCGGATCGGCGCTGATGTCGTGCCAATCGGGCGCGACCTCCAGCGCCTCGCGCGGAAACGGCGGTTCGCTGCTGGTATAGGCATCGTAGCCGAGCAGCTCGGCGCCGAAGCGGGAGAGGGGGCTGTCGTTGCCTGCGGCAAAATAGATCGCGTAGCGGGGAAAGCCTGTCATCGCACGAGCATAGCCGGTTTAGGCCGCGGCGACAGCTTCGCGCGGCATCGCCGCCGTACTCAGGAGCCGCGTCGCGTCGGTGAGATGGACCAGCTTGCCGCCCGATATCACCGCGATCAGCCGCGGCCGCAGCGGCACGTCGTCGTCGACCAGCAGAATGTCGGCGCGGCGGCCTTCCGCGAGCACGCCGCGATCGGTCAGGCCGGTCGCGCGCGCAGGGCCGGCAGAGACCAGATTCCAGGCCTCCGTCAGCGGCAGCACGCCGTCGGCGGCGAGGCGGAACGCGGCGAGCAGCTGGGCGGGATAATAGTAATCCGACGCCAGCACCGAGCAGAGCCCCTTGGCGATCATGTCGGAGGCCTTGGTCCAGCCGGTGTGGCTGCCGCCGCGCACGACGTTCGGCGCACCGTAGACGATGGCATCGCCGTGGCTTGCCGCCGCCTGCGCGGTCTCCTCGTTGATCGGAAACTCGGCGATCAAAGCGCCGAGCTCGCGAAACTCGCGGCGCATCGCCGGCGTCGCGTCATCGTGCGAGAGCATTCGCACCTCGGCCGCTCGGGCCGCGGCGGCCAGACGCGCAACGGAAGCCGGTACCTCGTCGGCGCGCGAGACCACACGCTCGACCAGGCGGTCGAATTCCTCGCCCGACAAGCCGGTGCGCTCCACCATGCGGTTGCGCTTGCGCGGCTTGGCCATGTCGGCGACCGTGCCGTCCATGTGGTCGTTGAAAGCGAACAGGTCGACGCGGCCTTCCATGAGCCACTGCGCGATCTCGGCCTCGGCGTCGAGATTGTAGGTTTCATGCCGCAGATGGAAGCGCGTGTCGGCGGCGAACTGCGGACGCTGCCGCTCGATCGCCTCCATCAGTCCGCGCGCATTGTCCGCGCTGCGCAGGCCCGGCTCCCAGGAGCAGGTGGTGGCGTGGAACACCGTGGTGATGCCGTTGCTGATGGCCTGGCGGTCGCTGTCGGCGAGCGCGACGTCGATCGGGAAGTCGACACCGGCGCGCGGCATCATCTGCCGCTCGAAGGCATCGCCGTGAAGATCGACGATGCCGGGCAGAACCAGCAGGCCCCGTGCGTCGATCGCCAGCCGCCCCCGGCCGCGGGAGGCGTCTATCGCAGTGATGTCCTGCCCGGACACCGCCAATGACGTTTCGACGAGTTCGGCGCCGATCAGGGTCCGGCCGCCTTCAAGCAAGATGTCTGTCACGCGACCGCGCTTCGTTTGCTGGCAGGAGAGTTGCCCGTGCTTCGTATGCCGCCAGAAAATCTTCAATCCCGAGCTTGCGGAAATCGGGCAGGGCCTCGCGCAATTTGTCGTGATCCCAGTCCCACCAGGCAAGCCGCGCGAGACGCCCGGCGATCTCCTCGGAGAACCGTCGCCGCACGATTCGGGCCGGATTGCCGGCGACGATGGTGTAGTCCGGCACGTCCTTGGTGACGATGGCGCCGGCCGCGATCACCGCGCCGGTGCCGATGTTGCGGCCCGGCAGCACGATCGCGCCGTGGCCGATCCAGACGTCGTGGCCGATCTGGACGTGATGCTGGCGCCGCCAGTCGAAGAAATCGGCATCGTCGCTCTCGCCGTCGAAATAGGCGCTCGAACGATAGGTGAAATGCGCCTGCGTCGCGCGATGCATCGGATGGTTGCCGGGGTTGATGCGCGTCATCGCCGCGATCGAGCAAAACTTTCCGATCGTGCTGTAGGTGATCTGCGAATCGTTCACGACATAGGAGTAATCGCCCATCGCCACTTCGTGCAGGATGGTGCGGGCGCCGACCTCGGTATAGGCGCCGAGCCGGGCCTCGTGCAGCTTGGCCGAGGGATCGATGGTCGGCTGAACTGAAAGAGCTTTGGCGGCCATGTCGAATCCGGAGTGCGAAGGCGGGCGTACCTCTTCAAACGGCTTGATGACGATGTCATGACACGGCGATGACAGGGAATGAGCTGTGCAGGATCGCCGCACCGCAACGTCGCTGTCACACAAGTGTCAAGCGCTGGCGTTAGCGATTGGCCCCAGCTAATCTGGAGCCCTGCATGCTGGTGGTGGATGGTCTGACGTGTCGCTTCGGCGCGAAAGCCGCGGTGGACGGTGCCTCGTTTCAAATTTCTCCCGGCGGCTTCGTCGGTGTGATCGGACGGTCCGGCGCCGGCAAATCCACCCTGCTGCGGAGTATCAACCGCCTGGTGAACCCAACCGAGGGACGCATCCTGTTCGACGGGGTCGACGTCACCGCGCTGCGCGGCAAGGAACTGCGGCAATGGCGGGCGCGCTCGGCCATGATCTTCCAGCAGTTCAACCTGGTCGGCCGGCTCGATGTCCTCACCAACGTGCTGATGGGACGGCTTGCGACGATGCCGGCCTGGCGCTCGCTGTCGCAAATGTGGCCGGAGCAGGACAAGGCGCTGGCGATGTCCGCGCTCGAGCAGTTCGACATCGCCTCGCTCGCCGCCCAGCGCGCCGACCAGCTCTCCGGCGGTCAGCAGCAGCGCGTCGCGATCGCGCGCGCCCTGGTGCAGCAGCCCGACATCATCCTCGCCGACGAGCCGATCGCTTCGCTCGACCCGCGCAACACCAAGATCGTGATGGATGCGCTTCTGCGCATCAACAAGCATTTCGGCATCACCGTGCTCTGCAACCTGCATTCGCTCGATCTCGCCCGCAGCTATTGCGATCGCTTGATCGGCATGGCGCAGGGCCGCGTGGTGTTTGACGGCGCGCCGGCCGCGCTGACCGATCACGTCGCACGCGAGCTCTACGATCTCGAAGCCGCCGATGTCATGGGCGCCATGCCTGCGCCGGCGCCCGCGGGCGTCCCCGCACTCGGAACGGCGGCCGCCGCCTGAGCAGATCTGTTTCGTTGCAAGTCTTCCTTGCAAGTTTTTGCGTCAACCGACCCCAACCGATGAAGAGGGTATCATGATCACTCGCAGACTGGTCCTTGCCGGCGCCGCCGCGCTCGCATTCACGACTTCGGCCCTCGCCGCCGACTGGAAGGCCAAATATCCCGAGCTGACCTTCGCGGTCGTCCCGGCCGAGAACGCCTCCGGCGTCACCGAGCGCTGGGCGCCGTTCGTGAGCTATCTCTCCAAGGAGCTGGGCGTGAAGGTCACGCTGCGCATCGCCAACGACTACGCCGCCGTGATCGAAGGCCAGCGCGCAGGCAACATCCACATCGCGAGCTACGGCTCGGCTTCGTTCGCCCGCGCCCGCCTGACCGGCGTCAAGACCGACGCCTTCGCCAATGACGTCAACGCCGACGGCTCGACCGGCTATTATTCGGTGTTCTTCGTCAAGGCGAACAGCGCCTACAAGACCCTCGATCAGCTCAAGGGCAAGAATCTCGGCCTGGTCGACCCGAACTCGACCTCCGGCAACAACGTGCCCCGCTTCGAGCTCGACAAGTTGGGTATCCATGACGCCGACAGCTATTTCGGCAAGGTCGTCTTCACCGGCAGCCACGAGAACGCGATGCTGGCGCTGGCGCAAGGCACGGTCGAGGTTGCCGCCAACCAGTGGACCAGCGATGACGATTCTACGCTGGCGCAAATGCTGACCAAGGGCATGCTGAAGAATGCCGACGGCTCGGCGATGAAGAAGGGCGACTTCCGCATCGTCCATAAGTCGGCGCCGATCATCAACGGCCCCTATGCCTACAATTCCGAGCTGCCGGAAGACGCCAAGGCCGCCATTGCGAAGGCGTTCTTCGACGCGCCGACCAAGGACAAGGCCGCGTTCGATCGCCTTTCCGACGGCCAGAAGAAAGGCTTCCATCCCGCCACCACCAAGGATTGGGATGGCACGATCGAGCTGATCAAGTTCGTCGACGCCCTGCGTAAGAAGAAGGCGTCCTGAGTATCGGGACGATGCCACTGGAGCCGGGTCCATCGACCCGGCTCTTTCTTTGACGGGACGTCATCTCAAGCCCATGACAACAGCGGTTTCGATCCTTCCCGAGCAGCAGCTCGCCGTGCTCAACGCCGCCTATCGCGAGGCGGTGGCACGCAGGCGGCTCCGCCTCCTGTTCGGGGCCGCGATCTTCGCCGCGGCGCTGGTGCTCGCCGCGGTCGGCGCCGAAGTGAATCTGCGCACGCTGTTCAGCTATTTCGGCAACTTCGTCAGCTATTTCGACCGCATTTTCACGCTCGACAGCGGCCAGCGGGTCTGGACCGATGTCGGCGAATGGCTGTGGGGCTGGCGCAAATGGCTGAAGATGCTGGGCGAGACCCTGCTGATCTCCTACGTCGGCACGCTGATTGGCGCGACCCTCGCATTCGGCCTGAACTTCCTCGCCGCCGATAACACCTCGCCCGCACCCTGGCTTCGCTTCGTCGTCCGGCGCCTGCTGGAATTCGCGCGCACCGTTCCAGGCATCGTGTTCGCGCTGGTGTTCGTGATCGCCTTCGGACTCGGGCCGATGGCCGGCGTGCTCGCGATCGCGATCCACTCCACCGGTGCGCTCGGCAAGCTGTTCTCGGAGATCGTCGAGAACGCCGACATGAAGCCGGTCGAGGGCATCCGCTCGACCGGCGCGAGCTGGCTGTCCTGCATGCGCTTCGCCGTGGTGCCGCAGGTGACCGCGGGCTATGCCAGCTACGCGCTGCTGCGTTTCGAGATCAACGTCCGCGAGGCTTCCGTCATGGGGTTCGTCGGCGCCGGCGGCATCGGTCAGGAGCTCGTCGTCGCCATTCGCAAGTTCTACTACTCCGACGTCAGCGCCATCCTGCTCACCATCATCGTCACCGTCTTCCTCATCGACATCAGCACCGGGTGGCTGCGCGGCCGCCTGTTCGGCAAGGAGGCGCGGACGTGACGCCGCACGAGGTCGATCCGCGAGAGCTTCGCGCCCGCTACCCCGACGTGTTCGACCGTCCCGCTTCGGCGCGGCTCGCGATGCCGGCCATGATCGTCGCGGCGTTCGCGATCCTGATCTACGGCCTGGTCGATCTCGACTTCTCGCCGTCGCGGTTCTTCGCCGGCCTCAGCCAGCTCGGCTGGATCACTTTGATGATGATCCCGCCGGATCCCGGCTCCTCGCTGCCGGTCTATCTCAAGGCGCTCGGCGAGACGCTGTCGATTGCGCTGCTCGGCACCACGCTGGCCGCCGTGTTCGCGCTCCCCGTCAGCCTGCTTGCAGCACGCAACGTGGTGCCGTCGAGCATTCTCCGCTTTCCGGTTCGCCGCGTGCTGGATTCGATCCGCGGCGTCGACACCCTGATCTGGGCGCTGGTGTGGATCAATGTCGTGGGCCTCGGGCCGTTTGCCGGGGTGCTGGCGATCGCCGTGTCGGATTTCGGTGCGTTCGGCAAGTTGTTCTCGGAGGCGATCGAGGGTGCCGACCAGAAGCAGGTCGAGGGCATCCGCGCCTCCGGCGGCAGTGCTCTGCACGAGATCCGCTTCGGCCTGATGCCGCAGGTGCTGCCCGTCATCGCCGGCCAGGTGCTCTACTACATCGAATCCAACACCCGCTCGGCGACCATCATCGGCATCGTCGGCGCCGGCGGCATTGGCCTGCAACTCGCCGAGCAGATCCGCGTGCTGGAATGGCAGAAAGTGTCATTCCTGATCCTGATGATCCTGGTCGCGGTCGCCGCGATCGATTTCATCTCGGGCAAGCTGCGCTTTGCGATTATTGGGCGACCGGCGGTGGCGTGAGCACAGGTGCCGTAGGGTGGGCAAAGGCGCACTTGCGCCGTGCCCACGAATTTTCTCCGACATGATCAAGGTCGTGGGCACGCTCCGCTTTGCCCACCCTACGGCGCCTCTCACTTCAATTGGCAGAGGAGCTACGACTCCACCAAAAACTCCACCCGCTCCGCCGCGAAACGCGAATGCTTGGTCATCAGCGGCTTGCCCTGGAGATCGTGGTCGGTGGCGTCGACCACCAGGATCGGGCGTCCCAGTGCGAGATCCAGCCGGGCCGCGTCGGTGGCGTCCACGATGCCGGCGGTGATCCGGGTCGCGCCGCGGCGATAGTCGCGCACGCCGTAATGCGCGAGCAGTTTCGTCATCGAGCGCGTCGCCGCGAACACGGCCCCCGCATTCGGGAACAGCTCGGCCGACAGCCAGGTGGTGGAGACGCAGATCGGGGTGCGGTCGGCGAGGCGGATCGCCTCGATCCGCACCAGGGGCGCGCCGGCTTTCAGGCTCAGCTCGCGCGCCAACTCGCGGGTGGCGACGTCGTCGGAGGCCTCGATCAGCTGGCCGCGCGGCTCGCGGCCGCCCGCACCGACGATCTCGGAGAACCGCGTGCGCGAGCGCAGGGGATAAGCGAGCTTTTGCGCCTCGACATAAGTGCCGCTGCCGCGTTCGGCGCGCACCAGGCCGCGCTCGGCGAGGGCTGCCAGCGCGCGCCGCACGGTGTGGCGGTTGACGCGATAGGTTTCGGCGATCTCCATCTCGCCCGGCAATTTGTCGCCGGCCGCGAAGCGGCCGTCGGCGATGCCGCGCTCGATGCCGTCGGCAACGAGGCGCCACAGCGCGACGCCGGACGATGCAGTGTCTTGCATGCTCATATCGCCGGTCAGCCTAGCCCAGAAATCACGCACTTGTCACGAAACAGTCATGGCGCGTCCGTATGAAGTTGTCTATTATCATAGACAACTTCGATGCGGCAAGTTCGGTGGACCAGGTGACCCAGCACAACAACCAGCAAGCCCAGCGCAAGGCCGCGATGGCCGTGCTGGCGCACGCGGAGGCGGGCGAGATCGCCGCCCGCCTCCGCGACTTAAGCATCCCTGACCATCAGGACCTGCGGGCGCCGGAAAACGGCCTTGTCATGCTGCGCGGCCGGGTCGGCGGCGACGGCGCGCCGTTCAATCTCGGCGAAGCCACCGTGTCGCGCGCAGCCGTGAAGCTCGCGAGCGGGGAGGTCGGTTTCGGCTACACGCTCGGGCGCGACGGCGAGAAGGCGCGGCTGATCGCATTGTGCGATGCGCTGGTGCAGTCCCGCGACTTCGGCGGCGCGATGGAACGGGATGTAATCGCGCCGTTGCGTGAGCAGCTTATGATTCGCCGCAAGCAGGCCGCGGCCGAGACCGCCGCGACGAAGGTTGATTTCTACACCATGGTGCGCGGTGAGGGCTGAGATCATGACCACGATTGCAGAATTGCCGCCGGGATTCGCCGACAAGGTGCTGTCGGCGCAATCGACCTTTCGCTCGGTGATGGACGCGATGGCGCGGCCTGGCTCGGTCCAGCGCATCGTGCCGATGGCGGGGGCGCCTGATACAATGATGCGCGGCACCGCCGCGATCGCGCTGACGCTGTTCGACCACGACACGCCGCTCTGGCTCGACGCGCGGATGGCGGCGAGCCCGGACGCGGCGAAATGGCTCAAATTCCACACCGGCGCGCCCTTGGTGCAGGATAGCTCGGTGGCGAGCTTCGCGCTGATCAGCGACGGCGCCGCGCTTCCGCCGCTCGAACGTTTCGCGCTCGGCACCAGCGAATATCCGGATCGCTCCACCACGATCATCCTCCAGGTGGAGAGCCTCGACGCGGGCCGCAGCTTCGAGCTGCGCGGTCCCGGCATCGACGGCGCCGCGAGGCTCGAGGCGTCAATCAAGCCGTTCGATCTGTTCGAGCGCCTGCAGGTCAACGAGGCGCTGTTTCCGCGCGGCATCGATGTCGTGCTGGTCGCCGATGACGCGTTGGTCGCGATCCCCCGCACCACGCGCGTCGTGAGCAAGGGAAGCTGAAGCATGTATGTCGCAGTCAAAGGCGGCGAACGCGCCATCGACAACGCCCATCGCCTGCTCGCCCACAAGCGGCGCGGCGACCAAAGCGTTCCGGAGGTCAGGCTCGACCAGATCTCGGAGCAGCTCGGCCTCGCCGTCGATCGCGTCATGAGCGAAGGTTCGCTCTACGATCGCGAGCTCGCGGCGCTGGCGATCAAGCAGGCGCGCGGCGACCTGATCGAGGCGATCTTCCTGGTGCGCGCCTTCCGCGCCACGCTGCCGCGTTTCGGCGCCAGCGAGCCGGTCGACACCGGCGCGATGCGGGTGCAGCGGCGGGTGTCCTCGACCTTCAAGGACATTCCCGGCGGCCAGATCCTCGGCCCCACCTTCGACTACACGCACCGCCTGCTCGATCCCTCGCTCGCGCAAGGCTTTGCGCCGGAGACACCGGCCACGGCCGACGCATCCACGGCGCCGACGCCGCGCGTGACGGATATTCTCGGCCGCGACGGCTTGATCGAATCCTCGCCGCAGGCCGAGGAGGGCGTCGGCGTCGGCGATCTCACCCGCGAGCCGCTGAATTTTCCGGCGGACCGCGACCTGCGGCTGCAGAATCTGGCGCGCGGTGACGAAGGGTTCTTGCTGGCGATGGGCTATTCCACGCAGCGCGGCTACGGCCGCAACCATCCCTTTGCCGGCGAGATCCGATTCGGCGAGGTCGAGGTCGAGTTCTTCGCGGAGGACGCGGGCTTCGCCGTGCCGCTCGGTGCGATCGAGCTGACCGAATGCCAGATGGTCAACCAGTTCAAGGGCTCGGCGACCGAGGCGCCGTGCTTCACCCGCGGCTATGGCCTCGCCTTCGGGCAGAGCGAGCGCAAGACCATGTCGATGGCGCTGGTCGATCGGGCGCTGCGCGCCCGCGAGCTCGGCGAGGAGGTGCGTGCCCCCGCGCAGGACGAGGAATTCGTGATGTCGCATTCGGACAACGTCCAGGCGACCGGCTTCGTCGAGCATCTCAAGCTGCCGCATTATGTCGACTTCCAGTCCGAGCTCGGCCTGCTGCGCAAGCTGCGGAAGGAGTTCGCGGAGGTACAAACGCCCGAAGCCATGAAGGAGGCCGCGGAATGAACGCGCCGGCCTATAATTTCGCCTATCTCGACGAGCAGACCAAGCGGATGATCCGCCGCGCCATCCTCAAGGCGATCGCAATCCCCGGTTATCAGGTGCCGTTCGCCAGCCGCGAAATGCCGATGCCCTATGGCTGGGGCACCGGCGGCGTGCAGGTGACCGCCGCGATCCTCGGTCCTTCCGACGTGCTCAAGGTGATTGACCAGGGCTCCGACGACACCACCAACGCGATCTCGATCCGGAAATTCTTCGCCAAGACCGCGGGCGTCGCCACCACCACGGCGACGGAGGAGGCGACTGTGATCCAGACCCGCCACCGCATTCCCGAGGCGGCGCTGAGCGAGAACCAGGTCCTGGTCTATCAGGTGCCAATCCCGGAGCCGCTGCGCTTCCTCGAGCCGCGCGAGACCGAGACGCGGCGCATGCACGCGCTGGCCGAATACGGCCTGATGCATGTGAAGCTCTATGAGGACATCGCCCGCTTCGGCCACATCGCCACCGCCTACGCCTATCCGGTGAAAGTGAACGCGCGCTACGTGATGGATCCCTCGCCGACGCCGAAATTCGACAATCCCAAGATGGACAATTGCCCGGCGCTGCAGCTGTTCGGCGCCGGCCGCGAGAAGCGCATCTACGCGATCCCGCCCTACACGCAGGTGGTGTCGCTCGATTTCGAGGATCACCCGTTCGAGCCCTATCGCTTCAACGCGCCCTGCGCGCTGTGCGGCGCAGAAAATTCCTATCTCGACGAGATCGTCACCGACGACAAGGGTAGCCGCATGTTCGTCTGCTCCGACACCGATTACTGCGAGGGCCGCCAGGCCGCGGGCCATCACGGCAGCCTCAGCGCCGCGCCGTACAAGGAGAAGGCGCAAGGAGGCGCGAATGGCTGATCCAGAGATGCGCGAGAACGACGAACCGCTGCTGGTCGCGACGTCGCTCAGCAAGTCGTTCGGCCGCATCGCCGCGTGCCGTGACGTCTCGTTCGCGCTCTATCCCGGCGAGGTGCTGGCGATCGTCGGCGAATCCGGCTCCGGCAAGTCGACGCTGCTCCAGCTGCTGTCGGGCCAGCTTGCGGCCAGCGGCGGCCACGTCTCCTACCGCATGCGCGACGGCGTCACCCGCGATCTCGCCACGCTCGGCGAGGCCGAGCGGCGCTTCCTGTTCCGCACCGACTGGGGCTTCGTGCACCAGGATCCCGCGCAGGGCCTGCGCATGGCGGTATCGGCCGGCGCCAATGTCGGCGAGCGGCTGATGGCGGTGGGCTGGAACCATTACGGCCGCATCCGCGACACCGCGTCGGACTGGCTCGCCCGCGTCGAGATCGACGTCGCGCGCATCGACGATGCGCCGCGCACCTATTCCGGCGGCATGCGCCAGCGCCTCCAGATCGCGCGCAACCTCGTCACCGAGCCGCGGCTGGTGTTCATGGACGAGCCGACCGGCGGCCTCGACGTCTCCGTGCAGGCCCGCCTGCTCGATCTCCTGCGCAGCCTCGTCGCCGAGCTGCATCTTGCCGTCATCATCGTCACCCACGATCTCGCGGTGGCGCGGTTGCTGTCTCACCGGGTGATGGTGATGAAGGGCGGCAGGGTCATCGAAACCGGTCTCACCGACCAGGTTCTCGACGATCCGCGCGAGCCCTATACGCAACTTCTCGTCTCCTCGATTCTGCCGCCATGAGTCTCTCGATATGGGTTTTGCAATGACCGCCATGATCGACGTCGCCGATGCCAACAAGACCTTCACGATGCACCTGCAGGGCGGCATCGAGCTGCCGGTGGTGCGCGGCGTGACCTTCCAGGTCAATCCAGGTGAATGCGTGGTGCTGTCCGGTCCGTCGGGCGCCGGCAAGTCGTCGATCCTGAAGATGATCTTCGGCAATTACCGCTGCGATTCCGGCCGGATCGGCATCCGCCATCGCGGAGGGTTGATCGATCTTGCCAGCGCCGAGCCGCGCCAGGTGCTCAACGTCCGCCGCGCCACCATCGGCTATGTCAGCCAGTTCCTGCGGGCGGTGCCGCGCGTCGCCACCATCGACGTCGTCGCCGAGCCGCTGATCGTGAACGGCGCGGCCCGCGCCGACGCACAGGCCCGTGCCGGCGAGCTGCTGCATCGTCTCAACATCCCCGACCGGCTGTGGCGGCTGCCGCCCGCGACCTTCTCCGGCGGCGAGCAGCAGCGCGTCAACATCGCGCGCGGCTTCATTTCGGACCTGCCGATCCTGCTGCTCGACGAGCCGACCGCCTCGCTCGATGCCGCCAACCGCGCTGTCGTGGTCGAGCTGATTGCCGAGAAGAAGCGCCGGGGCGTCGCCATGGTCGCCATTGTCCATGACGACGAAATCCGGCATCTGATTGCCGACCGCATCGTCGACGTCACCAGCTTTGCCGCCGCGGCCTGAGGGACAGGGAAATGAACGCCAAGCCGAAGGACATTGTGATCGCCAACGCCAGGATCGTGCTGGCCGACCGGGTGATCGAGCGGGGTTGGCTGGCTCTTGCCAATGGCCGCATTGCCGAGATCGGCGAGGGCCGGGCGCCCGCAGGTGCCGAGGATGCCGGCGGCGATCTCGTCATGCCCGGCCTGATCGAGCTTCACACCGACCATCTCGAAGCCCACTACGTGCCGCGGCCGAAGGTGTTCTGGAATCCGGTCGCGGCGGTGGTCTCCTATGACGGCCAGCTCGCCACGTCGGGGATCACCACCGTGTTCGATTCGCTCCGGGTCTGGCGCGAGGATGGCGCCGAGGAGGTCGACGGCCGCGCCGGCGTGCTTGCCGCCGCCATCACCACCGCGCGCGAGGCCAGCCTGCTGCGCGCCGATCACTTCCTGCATCTGCGCTGCGAGATCCCGATGCCGAGCGTGGTCGAGGAGGCCAGGGAGCTGATCGACCGTCCCGACGTCAAGCTGATGTCGCTGATGGATCACACCCCCGGCCAGCGCCAGTTCCGCGACGAGGTCAAGCTGCGCGATTATTATCGTGGCAAGGGCGGCGGCAAGACCGACGCCGAGCTCGACGAGCTGTTCGCCAAGCGGTTCGAGTATCAGAAATTATACGCCGCAACAAATATGCGCGAGATCGTAGCGCTGGCGCATCGGTACGACATCCCGCTCGCCAGCCACGACGATACCACCGAGGAGAACGTCGCGGATGCCGTGCGCGACCGCGTCTCGGTCGCGGAATTCCCGACCACGCTGGAAGCCGCGCGTGCCTTGCACCAGGCCGGCATCGACATCCTGATGGGCGCGCCGAACGTCGTGCGCGGCGGCTCGCACTCCGGCAACATCGCCGCGGTCGATCTCGCCCGCGAGGGCCTGCTCGATATCCTGTCGTCGGACTACATCCCCTCGAGCCTCCTGATGGGCGCGCTGCAATTGCCCGACCATGTCCCGGCAATCAGCCTTCCCGATGCGATCCGCACGGTGACGAAGGCGCCCGCCGAGGCGGTCGGGCTCACCGATCGCGGCGAGATCGCGACCGGCAAGCGCGCCGATCTGATCCGCGTGCATGTTGCAGGAAACGTTCCCGTGGTCCGCAGCGTCTGGCGCGAGGGACACCGGGTCGCATGAGCGAGACCGCGACCACGGCCGAGGGCGAGGCGGGCGCGATCGGCCCCGGCCGGCTCGTGCTCGTGGTCGGCCCCAGCGGCGCCGGCAAGGACACGCTCTTGCGGCTGGCGCAGGCGGCCTGCGCCAGCGATCCCGGCGTCGTGTTTCCGCGCCGGGCCGTGACGCGCGAATCCTCCGCCGACGAGGACAACGTCGCGCTGACGTCGGATGAATTCCGCCGTGCCCGCGAGCACGGCGACTTTGCCGTGCACTGGGACGCGCACGGTCATTCCTACGCGCTGCCGCGCGACATCGACGACCATATCAGCGCCGGACGCACGGTCGTCGCCAACGTCTCGCGCACGGTGATCGGCGGGTTGCGCCAGACCTATGTCAATGTCGTGGTGGTCGCGATCACGGCACCGCCCGAGGTGCTGGCGCAACGGCTCGCCGCACGGGCGCGGCAGAGCGATGGCGATCTCGCCGAACGTCTCACCCGCAGCATCGACGACACGACGGCGCAGGCCGATATCACCATCCTCAACGCCGGCAGCGCAGAGGATCACAGCCGCGAGCTCGTGCGCGTCATCAGGAGCGACGGCCGGCGGGAATAGCCGGCCCACCACGGAGAGAACGGAATGTCGGTGATCGAAACGGTCGAGCAGCTAGAGGCTATCTACGGCGTCACCAATGACGCTTCGACCGTGAAAGTCGCCGACCATGTCACGCCGCTCTATCGCGTCTTCGTCGAGAAGGCACCATTCGCCGCGCTCGCCACCATCGGGCCGGAAGGCATCGACTGCTCGCCGCGCGGCGACCTGCCCGGCTTCGTCCGAGTCCACGATCCCAAGACGCTGATGCTGCCGGACCGCCGCGGCAACAACCGGGTCGATTCGCTGCGCAACATCGTGCGCGATCCCAGGGTGTCGCTGATGTTCCTGATCCCCGGCTCGGGCAATGCGGTCCGCGCCAATGGCCGCGCGCATCTCTCGATCGATCCCGAGCTCCTGGCCTCGTTCAAGGTCGAAGGCAAGGCGCCGCGCAGCGTCATGGTCATGCATGTCCACGAGATCTACTTCCAGTGCGCCCGCGCCATCGTGCGCTCCGACCTCTGGAATCCCGACAAGCGCATCGACCCGAAGACGCTGCCGACGCCGGGCCAGATCCTCGCCGAGATGAGCGACAACAAGGTCGGCGGCGCCGAATACGATAGCGCCTGGCCGGCGCGTGCGGCCGCGACCATGTGGTGAGCTGTCTCTCTCCACGATTCCCAGAATCGTAGGAATCGTAGGGTGGGCAAAGGCGCCCTTGCGCCGTGCCCACGATCTGTCCAACACCGCGAGAGGTCGTGGGCACGCTTCCGCCTTCGCTCTTCGAGCTACGGCGGACAAGTCGCTTTGCCCATCCTACAAGAGCTGCTGCGGCGATCCGGCGTCTGAGCCGATAGAGCTTCAGCGTGGCGTCTGGCGCCGCTCGGTCCTATCGACCGGTCAACGCCGCCAGCAATTCGTCCGGTCGTTCCGCCATGATCATGTGCCCCGCGCCCCGCACCACGACGGTCTTTGCATGCGGGATTGCCGCGGCGAGCGCCTTGCCCGCCTTCGCCGGCGTCATCATGTCCCGCTCGCCGAGGATCAGCGTTGTCGGCACCTTGACGCTCGCCGCGGCTTGAAGCGCATTCGTATAGGAATTGCAGGCCGACAGATCCTTGAACAGGATGCCAGGCTCGCACGTCTTCAGCACCGCCTGTGCGCCGCCATGCATCCACAGGCCCGGCGCGAGGCTGCCGCCGAGCTCGGCGTTGAAGCCGAGGCCCCAGATCGAGACCATGTCGTTGGCATCCTGCGAGTTGGCCTCGGCGGCCTTGAGCAGATCCGGGCCGACCGTCATGGTCGCGGCAGTGCCGATCAGGCTCAGCGCGGAGACCTTGTCGGGATGGCGTGCCGCCGTCTCCAGCGAGATCAGCGAGCCCATGGAATGGCCGATCAGATGCGCCTTCGAGCTGCCTGCCGCATCGAGCAGCGCCGCGGTCCAGTCGGCCATCTCGGCGATGCTGCCGAGCGAAGGTCCGGCCGAGCGGCCGTGACCGGGCAAATCGGGCGCCAGCACGGCAAAGCCGTGATGGGCGAACCAGCGCGTATGCAGCGCCCAGGTCGAATGGTCAAAGCCGGCGCCGTGGATGAACACGACCGCAGGCAGGGACTTGTCGAAGTCGCGGCCGCCGGTTGCGACGAACACATCAGCGCCGTTGACGGAGAGCTTCATGGTGTCAGACCTTCTGCGAGATGCGCAGCGCCTGCGCGAGATCGTCGATGATGTCGCTCGCGGTCTCGATGCCGACCGAGAGCCGCACCAGCTCCTCGCCGATGCCGGCCGCCTTGAGCTGTTCGGCGTCCATCTGCTGGTGCGTGGTCGAGGCCGGGTGGATCACCAGCGTCTTGGCGTCCCCGACATTGGCAAGATGACTGATCATGCGCAGGCTCTCGATGAATTTGCGCCCGGCGGGCCGTCCGCCCTTGATGCCGAAGGAGATGATCGAGCCGGCGCCGCGCGGCAGGAGCTGCTTGGCGAGCTGATAATCCGTATGCGTCTCGAGCGAGGGATGCAGCACCCAGTCGACCGCCTTGTTGGACTTCAGGGCTTCCAGCACCAGGTGGGTGTTCTGCATGTGGCGGTCCATGCGCACGCCCAGCGTCTCGACGCCCTGCAGCAGCTGGAATGCGTTGGTCGGCGACAGGCAGGCGCCGAAATCGCGCAGGCCTTCGGTCCGGGCGCGCATGATGAAGGCCGCCGTGCCGAACTGCTCGTCGAAGACGATGCCATGATAGCCGCCATAGGGCTCGGTCAGCACGCCGAACTTGCCGGAAGAGCGCCAGTCGAAGCGGCCGCCGTCGATGATCGCACCGCCGATCGCGATGCCGTGGCCGCCGATCCATTTGGTCGCCGAATGCATGACGATGTCGGCGCCAAGCTCGATCGGCCGGCTGAGATAGGGCGTGGCAAAGGTGTTGTCGATCAGCAGCGGAATCTTCGCGTCATGCGCGATCTGGGCGACCTTGGGGATGTCCAGCACTTCCAGCCCGGGATTGCCGATGGTCTCGCCGATCACGAGCTTGGTGTTCGGCTTGATGGCGCTGCGGAACGCGTCGAGATCGCGCGGCTTGACGAACGTGGTGGTGATGCCGAAGCGCGGCAGCGTGTGCGCCAAGAGATTGATGGTGCCGCCATAGAGCGAGCTCGACGCCACGATGTGATCGCCGGCATTGAGCAGCGTCGCGATCGCCAGGTGCAGCGCGGCCATGCCGCTCGCGGTGCAGATCGCGCCGACGCCGCCTTCGAGCGCGGCGAGCCGTTCTTCCAGCACGCCGGTGGTCGGATTGGAGATGCGCGTATAGATGTGGCCGGCGCGCTCCAGGTTGAACAGCGCAGCGGCGTGATCGGAATCCTGGAACACGTAGGACGTGGTCTGGTAGATCGGCACCGCCCGGGCGCCGGTCACGGGATCCGGATGCTGGCCCGCATGCAGGCTCAGGGTCTCGAAGGCAGGCGGTTTTGGCGCGGGCATGCATGGCCTCGTTGGTCGGTCGGCGGTGGGGGCGTTGTGCCACAAAACGGTGTGCCACGTCAGCCCATTGACAGCGCCGCAAAGACAGTGTGCTCCCTCGCCCCGCTTGCGGGGAGAGGGTTGGGGTGAGGGGGAGTCTCCGCGAGGACGGTGGCAGCGAGCTTGCGGAGACTCCCCCCTCACCCGGAATTTGCTTTGCAAATTCCGGCCTCTCCCCGCAGGCGGGGAGAGGCGAAGCCGCGCCGCCTGCGTGCTCTGCGAGACTAACCTCCGATCGCCTGCTCGATGACCCGCGCCTCCCGCAACAAGATCTCCACGACCTCCTGCTCGCGCCTTGGGCCGAGCCGCGTTCGCACCGCGGAGACGGTCATGGCGGCGGCGGGGCGGCCGTCCGGGGTCTTGATCCAGGTCGAGATCGATTTCGTGCCCTGCACGAGGCCGATCTCTCTCATGCCGTATCCCAGCCGCCGCGCGGCGGTGATCTCGCCGAGCACCGTCGCCGTATCGGTCCGGTAAGCCTCGAACCGCGTCTCGTTGGCCGCGACGATCTTTCGCGCCTCCTGCGCCGGCATCGCGGCGAGGATGGCGACGCCCGCGCTGGAGACGCCGAGCGGCCGCCGCGCGCCGACCTCGATCGACAGCACCTGGATCGGATAGATTCCGATCCTGCGATCGACGCACAGCGTGTCGTTGCCGGTGCGCACGGTCAGGAACAGCGTGTCGCCGATCTCGGCGGAGGCGCGCCGCAGCGACGGATTGGCAGTAATCAGTAGCCGCGAGGGGCGCGGCCGCGCCAGCGCCAGCTCCGGCACCTGGTTGCCGATCGCGTAGCGGCCGCTGCGCGCGTTCCGCTCGACGATGCCTTCCTCGATCAGCACGTGGACGATGCGATGCACGGTCGGGCGGGTGAGGCCGGTCGCCTGCACGACCTCGGCCAATGGCACACCGGCCTCGCGGCCTGCGGCAAGGATGCGCAGAACCGCGAGCGCGCGCCGGATCGCCTGCGCGCCCTGCCGCGGTGATGTCGCGTCGTGGGCGATCTTGGTTCTGTCCATAATATGGACAACAACGCCACAATTCACTCGACAGGTAAAGCGCGCATCTGGAGATTGCGGCCGAATCGAGCTGCCTTGCAGAACGGCAGGGCACTCGGCATGGAATTAAAGCGCTGCCCGGGAGGTTAACATGAGATTAATCTGGATTGCCATAGCTGCCGCTGCCGCGATGCTGACGGGGCCCGCGTCGGGCCAGCAATGGCCGGCGCGCAACGTCAAGCTGATCGTGCCTTATCCCGCCGGCGGCAACGTCGACAGCGCCGCGCGCATCGTCGCCGACAAGCTGCAGGAAAAGCTCGGCCAGCCCTTCGTCATCGAGAACAAGGCCGGCGCGGGCGGCATGATCGCGGGCGAAGCCTTCGCCAAATCCGCGCCTGACGGCTACACGCTGTTCGTCGGCGCCAACGGTCCGGTGCTGTTCGCGACCGAGATCAACAAGCGCGACGCCTATAATTGGAAGAAGGATTTCCTGCCGATCTCGACCATCTCGATGACGCCGCTGGTGCTCGAGGTGCATCCGTCGGTGCAGGCGACGACGCTCAAGGAATTCCTCGATCTCGCCAAGCGCGAGCCCGGCAAGCTGACCATGGCCTCGCCCGGCCCCGGTACCACCAACCACCTGCTCAGCGAGCTGATGCAGTCGAACCTCGGCGTGCAATGGGTCACCGCGCATTATCGCGGCAATGCGCCCGCGATCAACGATCTCCTGGGCGGCCAGGTGCAGTTCGCGTTCGACCAGCTCACGGTCAGCCTGCAGCACATCAAGGCCGGCCTGTTCCGCGCGCTGGCCGTCACCAGCCCGCACCGGCTGAAGTCGCTGCCCGACGTGCCGACCTTCGCCGAGCTAGGCTACAAGGATTTCGACGGTCAGACCTTCACCGGCCTGTTCGCGCCCGCAGGCACGCCGGCGCCCGTCATCGACAAGCTGCACGAGACGCTGGTCGCGATCCTGAAGGACCCCGCCGTGGTCGACAAGTTCGAGAAGCTCGGCGGCGAGGCCACGCCGATGACGCCGGCCGAATTCAAGGCGTATCTCGAGCGCGAGGATGCCAAGTGGATTCCGGTCGTGCGCAAGGCCAACATCAGGGCGGATTGATCGATGCGGATCGATCCCACCGAGCTCGGCGCGGAGCGCATCTACCGGCTGATGACCGGCATCGTGGTGCCGCGCCCGATCGCGTGGGTCACGAGCCTGTCAGCTAAGGGCGTGCTCAACCTCGCCCCGTTCAGCGCCTTCACCTTCGTCTCGCAGAAGCCGCCGATGCTCGCCATCAGCGTCGGCCGCAAGGGCGCCGACTACAAGGACACCGCGCACAACATCCTCGACACCGAGGAGTATGTCATCCACATCGCCGATACCCCGCTGATGAATGCGGTGCACGACAGCTCGGTCGAGCATCCGCCTGAAATCAGCGAGGTCGAGCATCTCGGCCTGGAGACGCTGCCCTGCGATCGCATCAAGGTGCGCCGGCTCGCCGCCGCGCCCGTGGCGATGGAGTGCCGTTTCCGGCAATGCCTCGAATTCGGCGATGCCAAGAGCCGGCTCATCGTCGGCGAAGTCGTCATGTTCCATTTGCGCGACGGCCTCGTGAACGACGGCAAGGTCGAAACCAGGGCGCTCGATCCGATCGCGCGCATCGGCGGTCCCCGCTACGCCCGCCTCGGCGAGATCGTGACGCTGAACACGGTGTTCCAGACGCCCAAATCGAAAGACTGAGCGCGCGGGCCGGTCGCCGGCCCGGCCGCCTCGACATCATCGGAGAAATGACCATGCGACTGCTGAGCTATCTCTTGGACGGAGAGACGCGTTACGGCGCGGCCGTCGAAGGCGGCGTCGTCGATCTCACCAGGCGGATCGGCCGCGACTATTCTGACGTCAAGGCGCTGATCGCGGCCAACGCGCTAGCCGACGCGCAGGAAGCCGTTGCCGGACAGAAGCCTGATTACGCGCTGGACGGGCTCGTCCTGCTGCCGCCGGTGCTGGCGCCGGAGAAGCTCTGGTGCATCGGCGTCAACTATGCCGAGCGCAACGCCGAATACAAGGACAGTTCCGACCTGCCCAAATATCCCAGCCTGTTCGTGCGCAGCATGTCGTCGATGACCGGCTCCGGCCAGCCGCTGGAGAAGCCTGAGGTCTCCGACCAGCTCGACTACGAGGGCGAGCTCGTCATCGTGATCGGGCAGGGTGGTCGTCACATTCCGCGCGACCAGGCGTGGTCGCACATCTTCGGCATGACGCTGTGCAACGAGGGCACGATCCGCGACTGGCTGCGGCACGGCAAGTTCAACGTCACGCAGGGCAAGAATTTCGACCGCTCCGGCAGCATCGGTCCGTGGATCGTCACGTCGGATGAGCTCGACCCGCGCGGACCGCACGACATCACAACGCGCGTCAACGGCGAGGTGCGGCAGCAGGACACGACCGAGCGGCTGATGTTCCCGTTCGACTTCCTGATCTCCTATCTCTCCACCTTTGCGACGCTCAAGCCCGGCGACATGATCGTGACGGGCACGCCGACCGGGGCGGGCGCGCGCTTCGATCCGCCGCGCTGGCTGAAGGTCGGCGACGTCGTCGAGGTCGAGTCGCGCCGCATCGGCGTGCTGCGCAACAAAGTCGCCGCGGAGAGCTAGATCATGCTGGACACTGCGACGATCGAACGTCTTGCCGCGCGCTTGGATGAGGCCGAGCGCACGAAATCGCTGATCCCGATGTTCTCGAAGGAGTATCCGGATTTCAGCATCGAGGATGCCTACGCGGTTCAGCGCGCCTGGACCAAGCTCCAGCTCGGCCGCGGCCGGATCATCAAAGGTCACAAGATCGGCCTGACCTCGAAGGCGATGCAGAACGCGGTCGGCATCTCCGAGCCCGATTACGGCGTGCTGTTCTCCGACATGTTCTATGCCGACGCGACGCCGATCCCGTTCGCTCGCTTCCACGCGCCGCGCATCGAGGTCGAGCTCGCCTTCGTGCTGAAGGCGCCGCTGCGCGGGCCCGATTGCACCATCTTCGACGTGCTTAACGCCACCGACTACGTGACGCCTGCGCTGGAGATCCTGGAGACGCGCATGCACCGCGTCGATCCCGAGACCGGCAAGACCCGCAAGGTCATGGACACCATCTCCGACAACGCGGCCAATGCCGCGCTGGTGCTGGGCGGCCGGCCGATCCGCCCGATGGATGCGGATCTGCGCTGGATCGGCGCGCTCTTGTTCCGCAACGGCGAGGTCGAGGAGACCGGGCTTGCCGCCGGCGTGCTCAATCATCCCGCCAACGGCATCGCCTGGCTCGCCAACCGCCTCGCGCCGCATGACGAGCATCTCAAGGCGGGCGAAGTGGTGTTGGCGGGATCGTTCACGCGGCCGGTCGATATCCGCCGCGGCGACACCTTTCATGCCGACTACGGCCCGTTCGGCTCGGTGTCGTGCCAGTTCGTCTGAACCAACAATAAAAGGGAGCGCACCCATGACAAGTCAGAAGCGGCGCAAGAGCATCCACATCGGCGGCTTCAAGCACGTCAATCCGATTCCGAACGCCTGCCGCATCGGCAATCTCGTGATGTCGGGCGTCATCCTCGGCCGCGACCCCGCGACCAATGCGATGCCCGAAAGCCTCGAGGCGCAATGCGCCAACATGTTCGCGCATATGAAGGCGACGGTGGAGGCCGCCGGCGGCAGCACGGACGACATCATCAAGATGACGGTCTGGCTGAAGGACCGCGGCAACCGCGGGCCCATCAACGTCGAATGGCTCAAGATGTTTCCGGACGAGCATTCGCGCCCGGCGCGCCACGCGCTGCCGATGGACAACATGGATGGCGGCGCGCTGGTGCAGTGCGACTTCACCGCCGTGATCGACTGAAGGAGCGCCTGCATGCCGACCTATCTGCCGTTCGATCCCAATCCCCGCCGCCCCGTGAAGGCGCCGCCGCCGAAGACCGTCGACAGCCAGTTCCACGTGCTGGGTCCGATCGACAAATATCCGGAACGCCCCGGCGCCGCCTACCGGATGCCAACAGCGACCTGGGAAGCGGCGCTGCGCATGCACAAGACGCTCGGCATCGAACGCGGCATCATCGTGCAGACCACGACCTATGGCGCGGATCATGCCGTCGTGCTCGACGGGCTCAAAGCGATGGGCCCGAACTATCGCGGCTGCGCCAACGCGCTGGTGTTTGCCGAGGCGAACGATGCGTACCTCGCCAAGCTGCATGATGCCGGCGTGCGCGGCGCGCGCTTCAGCTTCCGCCAGGAGCTCGGCGCCGTGCTGTCGGACGCCGATTTCGCCCGTGCCATCGCGCGCATCCGCGAGCTCGGCTGGTACGCCAAGATCCAGCCCGAGAAGGACGGCATCATGTCGAGCGTCGCCAAGTACGAGAACCTCGACGTTCCCGTGCTGATCGACCACATGGCGCGGCCTGACCCGGAGGCCGGCAGGAACGATCCCAACCTGCGCAAGATGCTCGAGTTGCTCGGCAAGGGCAATTTCTGGGTCATGCTGTCGCTCGGCGAGAAGACCTCGAAGACCGGCGCGCCTTACGACGACGTGATCCCGATCGCGCGCGCCTATATCGAAGCCGCAATCGACCGCTGCGTCTGGGCCAGCGACTGGCCGCATCCGGTCTCGGTCAAGCAGCCGCCGAACGATGCCGACCTGCTCGAGCTGATGTACCGCTACGCGCCTGATCAGGCCGAGCTGGAGAAGATTCTCGTGCACAATCCGGCGAAGCTGTTCGGGTTCGCGGATTAACCGGAGCGTCTGCGATCGGAGGTTGTCGGATGATCGTTTCGGTACGGAAAAGGCTGCATCGTCAGGTCTGGCAGGCTGCGCTTGGCTGCATCGCGGGCGTTGTCGCCATCGCGTCTCCGGCGGCCGGCGGCGACACGATCTCGCCCGTGACGGCATGCGACCGGCTCAAGGCGGAAGCCGGCGCGGCGATGCGTGTCAGCGAGGCGCAACAGCGGCCGGCGGCGGGCGGCTTGCCCGCGCATTGCGAGGTGATCGCTCATCTGGACGAGCGAACCGGCGCCGACGGCCAGAAGTTTGCGATCGGCCTGCATCTCAGATTGCCGGAGGCATGGAACGGCCGCTTCGTGTTTCAAGGGCAGGGCGGCACTGACGGCGTCCTCGGCAACGGAGACGCACAGCCCGGCGGCGGACAGCCGAGCGCGCTCAACCAGGGCTACGCCACGGTCACGACGGATGCCGGTCACAGCAATGCGCCCGGTCCGCTCGGAGGCGCCAGCTTTGGCCTCGATCCGCAGGCGCGCATCGATTTCGGCTATCGGGCCGACGACGTCGTGACCCGGCGCGCGAAGCAATTTATCCAGACTTATTACGGTCGCTTGCCGCGCTATTCCTACTTCCTCGGCTGTTCCAATGGCGGGCGGCACGGCATGGTGGCGACGCAACGCTTTCCGGATCATTTCGACGGGGTCGCGGCGGGCGCGCCCGCTTTTCGAATGCCCGAGAAAGGGCTTGCAGGCGCTGCAGCGACGCAAGCCTTCGCTGCGATCTCACCCAAGGCGTCGGACGGCCGTCCGATCATGGCGCAGGCCTTGTCGCAGGCCGACATGGATCTGCTCTCCAGGGCGATCGTTCAATCCTGCGATGCAACCGACGGACTTGCCGACGGCATCATCGACAACGTGGCCGCGTGCCGTTTCTCCCCGCGCACGCTGCAATGTTCCGCCGAAAAGGCCGCGAGCTGTCTGTCCTCGGCGCAGGTCGCAGCGCTCGAAACCTATTTCGAGGGACCGACCACGGCACAAGGCCGCCGGATTTATGCGTCCTATCCCTATGATGCCGGCATTGCCACGGAGGGATGGCGGCGCTGGATTCTCGGCACGGCGCCTGACAGCCGCGTCAACGCCTTCAACGTGTCCTTTGGCGCAACCTTGGCCTACCTCTATATGACGCCACCGCAAGCGCCCTTGGCCAACGAAGCGGAGGCCGTTTACGACTTCTATCGCTCCGTCGACGTCACGGAGGCCCATGCAAGAATCTTCGGCACCAGCGCGGTGATGCCCGAGAGCTCGGTGCAGACGATCTCCGCCAATTCGGTCGATCTTTCCGGCTTCCGTGCGCGGCGTGGCAAGCTGTTGCTTTATCACGGCGTCAGCGATCCCACTTTCTCCGCGCTTGATACCGTGGACTGGTACAGGCGCCTCACGAACGCGGTGGGCGGAGAGAGGGAGACGGCCGACTTTGCCCGGCTCTTCCTCGTGCCGGGCATGAACCATTGCTCTGGAGGCCCCGCCACCGACAGTTTCGACGTGCTGACACCGCTGGTCGCGTGGGTCGAGCAGGGACGCGCGCCCGAGCGCATCGAGGCCCGCGCGGGTGCGAAAACGCCTTGGCCAGACCGTAGCCGGCCGCTGTGTCCCTATCCGCGCCAGGCGCGCTATCTCGGCCACGGCAGCATCGAGCAGTCCGAGAACTTCACCTGCGCCGCGCCTTAGGCGGCCGCGAGGCGAGGTGGGTCGGGCTTACGCGACCGGTTGTTTCGCGATCCGGTCCCGCACCGCGGCCGCGATCTCGAACGAGCGCAGCCGTGCGGCATGGTCGTAGATCTGCCCGGTGGTGATCAATTCGTCCGCCCCGGTCTCGGCGATCAGCGCCTTCAGCTTGGCTTCGACCACATCGGGCGAGCCGACCGCGGTGCAGGACAGCGACTGGCCGACCATGGCCTTCTCCGCCGGCGACCACAGCGCGTCCATGTCGTCGACCGGCGGCGGCAGCGGGCCCGGCGTGCCGCGGCGCAGGTTGATGAACGCCTGCTGCAGCGAGGAGAACATGCGCTGCGCCTCCGCGTCGCTATCGGCAGCGAACACGTTGACGCCGATCATCGCATAGGGTTTTTCGAGCTGCGCCGACGGCTCGAACCGCGCGCGATATTCGCGCAGCGCCGGCATCATCATCTGCGGCGCGAAATGCGAGGCGAAGGCGAACGGCAGGCCCAGCATCGCCGCCAGCTGCGCGCCGAAGGTGCTCGATCCCAAAATCCACAGCGGCACCTTGGTGCCCATGCCGGGCACGGCGCGGATCGCCTGGTTCGGCTGCACATCGCCGAGCAGCGCCTGCAGCTCCAGAACGTCCTGCGGAAAATTCTCGGACGTGGTCGCAAGGTCCCGTCGCAGCGCCCGCGCGGTGAACTGGTCGGTGCCGGGCGCCCGCCCGAGCCCGAGATCGATCCGCCCGGGATAGAGCGATTCCAGCGTGCCGAACTGCTCGGCGATCACCAGCGGCGAATGGTTCGGCAGCATGATGCCGCCGGAGCCGACGCGGATCGTCCTGGTGCCGCCGGCAATGTGAGCGATCACCACGGATGTCGCTGCGCTCGCGATCCCCGTCATGTTGTGATGCTCGGCCAGCCAGAACCGCTTGTAGCCCCAGCCTTCCGCATGCCGGGCGAGGTCGAGCGAATTGCGGAACGCCTGCGCGGCATCGCCGCCCTGGCAAATCGGCGCGAGGTCGAGCACGGAGAAGGGGATCATGCGGGGGGGTACCGGGTGGAGGGCTGCGCCATCACATGTAGTGTCGGTGCGCCGGATCGGTAGGGCACTTGCGAAACCGATCATGCTCCGCCGCTGATCGCGGCCTCGACGCGATTCGCTGCGCTTGCTCTATCCGACGCATCCGTCGCCCCACCGTTCACAACACTGTTATTGCGACCTACGGCGCCGTCCGTTCCAACTGGGCGTTTCCCGGCTGTTGCTGTAGCCTTCGTGGAGCAACCTCGCGCTCGCCAAGAGGAACCGACATGTCCACCGTCGCATTCAACCGCCGCAATCTCCTCGTCGCCGGCGGCTCCGTCCTGGCGAGCGGGTTTTTCGCGACCGGCGTTTCAGGATTGCTGTTACCCGCCCATGCGAACGGCCTCGCGCCCACTGAATCGATGTCGGGCGGGGCGAACAATTACCGCAAGGGCGCGGCGATCGTCGATCGCATCGGCAAGGGCGGCTTCTGGATGAGCGGCACCGTGCGCCGCGCCGGCGACGGCGCGCCGCTGGCCGGCCAGCGTATCCAGATCTGGGCGCACACGGTCGAGGGCCGGGAGCACGAGCCGCACAGCCACGGCGCCACGCTCACCGACAAGGACGGCAAGTTCCGGCTCGAAATGCCGCAGATCATTCCGATCTTCGGCCAGCCGCATGGCCACCTCGCCTATGACAGCGGCGAGTTCAGAACCGTGTTCCTGCGGCCGGTGATGCGGAGCGCCAAGGACACCAGCCTCGAGGCGCATTTCGTGCTGCAGCCGGCCTGATCGGGCGCGCGGATGGCGGGATGGAAATCGGCACGGGCGATCCTGATCTGGGTCGCCCTGGCTTTGGCCATCGGCGTGCCGACTGCGCTGGCTGCGACCAGCGAGCAGCTCGCCTGGCGCGATCCGGTCTACATCCTCGCCGGCTTCGCCGGGATCATCGCGCTCGGCCTCGTGCTGGTTCAGCCGCTGCTGATCGGCGGATATCTGGCGCCGCTGTCGGCCTATCGCGGACGGCGGGCCCATCATTGGATCGGCGGCACGCTGGTGCTGGCCGTCATGATCCACGTCGCCGGCCTCTGGATCACCAGCCCGCCTGACATGATCGATGCGCTGACCTATTCGTCGCCGACGCCGTTCTCGCCGTTCGGCGTGACCGCGATGTGGGCGATCTTCATTGTCGCGCTCCTCGCCCTGCTGCGCCGGCGGCTCGAGCTGCGGCCGCGCACCTGGCGCTTCATTCACATGCCGCTGGCGATCGTCATCGTCGTGGGCAGCGTGGTCCATTGCCTCCTGATCGAGGGAACGATGGAGACGTTCTCGAAGGCCGTGCTGTGCGCAGCTGTTCTCGCGGCGGCAGCGAAAGCCATGATGGACCTCAAGGTGTGGCGAAAGCGGAGGACGCTGCGCGGGGAAAGCTCCTAGCCCGGATGCGGAATCCCATCCGGGACCAGCGCGTCCAGCCCTGCCGCTCTGCTTGTCGCGGCCGACGACGGGGCGTAACCTCGCGCCATGAACGCCACGGCCCCAGATCTGAAAGCGTTCCTGCTCGCGACGCCGTTCTTCGGCGGCCTGTCGGACCCAGGCCTCGACCTCCTGGTGTCGATGCTGACCGAGCGCCGCTTCGAGCCCGGCGCGACAATCGTCGCGGAAGGCGAGCCGGGACGCTCGATGTTCATCGTCAAATCCGGCCGGCTCGCGGTGAGCAAGCGGGCGAGCTCGGGCCGCGTCATCCCGATCTCCGTTCTCGAGCGCGGCGACTTCTTCGGCGAGATGACGCTGATCGAAATGCAGAATCGCTCGGCAACGGTGGTCGCGGAGGTGCCGACGGTGCTGTACGAGCTGACCGCTCAAGATCTCTATGCCTGCTACAAGGCCGACATCCACGCCTATGTGATCGTCCTGCAGAACATCAACCGCGAGCTGTGCCGGCGCCTGCGCCGGTCGGACGAGCGGTTCGCCGCGCGGCTGGTGAGCGACGGTTGATGGCGGGGGGTGCTGCAGCAAGACGGATTTTTGGTTTCGCTTAGTCGCTCGACACGTCCGACGCATGACGAGCCTTCCATCCGCTGGCAGGGCCATCGCATGTGAATGACACGGGACTGTCTGCGGCTTGCTCCGCCTCTCCCGCTTGCGGGAGAGGCCGACGCGCTCGCAGGCGCGGCGGGTGAGGGCTCTCGCCGCGCAGGGACGTCCTCAGTTCTCGGTCCCTGCGCGGAGACACCCTCTCCCCAGCCCTCCCCCGCAAGCGGGGGAGGGAGCCCACTGCCGATGCGGCTGCATCCTGCACGCCATACGCGATCGCACTGCATTTGCGAGGGGCCAGCGACCCGTCGGGCAAAACACCCAACACCCCGTCAAGCCCCCGCCGCGAAAATATTCCACTTTGCCGAAATTCGGTTTTAGCGTATGTCTCGCTCATCCCGGCTCAACCAGGAGGGGCGATCTCGAGGTCGTCTTGATCGCGAGCCGGGCTTGCGATGGACGCGGCAGCGTCGGCACGAGAGGTGCGGGCAGGGCGGGTAGTCCCAGTGAGTCCGTAACCGCGTGCAGACGAACGGCGCTGCTAGGCTTCGTCTCGCCTGTAAGTTTCCGGCTTCGTCGACGGGGCCCGGGAATACTGCGGCGACATGGCGGGTCGTGCGTACGGCAAAACCGTGTGGTCCTGGCCGTCGTTGCTACGGTCAAGTCCAGCGGAGATGCGAGCGAGCCCAACCGGGCGGACTGCATCAATTCGCGGGGCGAGGGAGGCCAGAAGGAAAGTTCGGCTCCCGGGAGAGCACGGCATAAGCCGTCCGACCATCGCGCAGGGAAGGCCGAGTGATCGGCACCACCTGTATGCTGCTGTGCGGTTCTTTCTGCGTGTGCATTTCGCGCAGCGGACCGCGGGTGCCTGTCGGCACCCGGCCTTCCCTGTGCCCTCTTCACTGGAGAGGGCGAAAGCGAAGAGCAAAACTCGGGCGTTTCAGGCCGCGAGAATGCCGATCCGTGCGCGGTCGGCGCGAGGCGAATGATGCTGCCGGACAGATGCACGCATTCATTCCAATTTGCATCAATTTGATCGCATTTTATTGGGCCGGCGATGTGATCTTGTGTGGCACTCCTGCGTGGTGCCGTTGACGTCGAAGAGCAGGCGATGCCTCGATCGATGCAACCCGGCACTTCGAAGCTAAACACTTGGATGCGTAACACTTGGGTACACAACGCTTGGGCACGTTTCGAGCCGGTACATGAACAGGATACTTATCGGCTTGGCCGTCGTGCTGATCGGTGCCGTTGCGGCGGGAACTTCCGTCGCCAAGAAGCAGGCGTTCTTCGAATCGCATCGGCGCAACCGCCAGATCATTCTTCATTATACGCTGGCCCGGGTCGACGATCCCATCATCGTTCTCGGTGACAGCCTGGTCGAAGCCGCAACGCTGCCGCGCGAGCACTGCGGTCATGCCATCGTCAATGCCGGCCTGGGCGGCGCCTCCACCACCAGCGACCTCGGCAATTGGTTGATGGATGTGCTCGACGGCAGGCCTGCCGCTGCGATCGTGGTGGCTCTGGGCATCAACGACGGGCTCGGAGCTGCGCGTGATTTGCCGGAGTTCAAGGCGAACTACAGCGCGCTCCTGGCGAAGCTTTCGGAGACGAGAGCCCGCATTGTCGTGCTGGCGGTGCCCCCACTCGAGGTTTCACCGAGTCTGGCCGCCGAAGCGCAGGCGAAAGCGATGCGCCTGATCGAAAGCTACAATTCCGCCTTGCCCGAGCTCGCCAGCCGTGGCGGCGCGACCTTTGCCGCGTTGCCGCCCATGCCGGTGCCGCACACGATCGACGGGGTGCATCTGAACGCTGCCGGGTATCAGCTGTGGAATCAAGCCGTCCTGCAGGGAGCATCCGTCGCATGCAAGGCGAGCTGACGCCGATGATTGCTCCTGCGCGAGCGAACAAGCTGCTCGGATTGGAGCTGTTGCGGTTCCTGACGGCGTTCGCGATTCTGGTGTTTCACTATCGCCAATTCGCCTTCGTTGGCGACAGGGAAGTGGGGCTTCTCCAGGATCAACTGCCGCTCCATTGGCTGCTCGCCCCGCTCTATGGGAGCGGGCCCTATGCGGTCCGCGTCTTCTGGTGCATCAGCGGCTTCATCTTTTTCTGGAAGTATCGCGACGTGATCGCCGACCGGGTGCTCGACGGCTGGAAATTCTTCGTCCTGCGTTTCTCGCGGCTCTACCCGTTGCACCTCGCCACGCTCCTGCTCGTGGCCCTGCTGCAGCCCCTTTACGCCGGGCTGCATGGATCGTCGTTCGTGTATCAGAACAACGATCTCACGCATTTCGTGCTGCAGCTCGTGATGGCCGGCACCGCGACGTCGCAGGATGCGCTGAGCTTCAACGGGCCGATCTGGTCGGTGTCGGTCGAGGTGCTGGTCTATTTCGTCTTCTTCATGCTGTTGCTGGCGACCCGCTCCTGGTGGCTCAATGTGGCGCTGATCGCCGTCTGCCTGACGATTCCCGGAGAGGTCGCGGACTGCTTTACCTACTTCTACGTCGGCGGGCTCGCGGCGATGGCGCGCCAATCCCTGCAGTCCTCGCCCGCTCATGCGCGGGCGGCCGAAGGCGCCGCCTGGCTCGCTGTCGTGGCCGTGGTCTGCGGATATTGGCTGATGGGCGGCCAGCTGCGATCGATCGGCTTGCTGCTGCTTCTGATCTGTACGCCGCTGCTGCTCTATAGTCTCTCGCGCGACATCGTTCTGCCGGCCCGGCTTCAACGAATCGTCGAGGCGGCCGGCAACGTGACCTATTCAAGTTATCTGCTGCATTTTCCGATCCAGCTGGCGATGGTGCTGGGCTTTTCCCTGATGCAGGTCCCGATCCCGATCTACAACGACGCGTTCTTCGCAACCTTCATCGGCATCACGCTGCTGGCCTCGCATGTCACCTATCGCTATTTCGAAGAACCGGCGCAGCGGCTGATCCGTGCCTCGTTGCTGCCGCTGCGCGGTGAGGCTGTCCGCCGCCCCGCCATGGCGTGAGCACGCTGCGGTGGTCCGCAGCCATAGTCCTGGCGCAGGCCCGAACGCTCGATAAAATCAACGTTCACAGCAGGAGGAATGGTGCTGCCAGACAGGATTGAACTGTCGACCTCTCCATTACCAATGGAGTGCTCTACCACTGAGCTACGGCAGCATGTGCTGGTGAAGAATCGGGCGCCCGAAGGGCCCTGCCAAGCGGGCCGATATCTGCCACAAGCCCCCCTCCCGCGCAAGCTTGCTGGGCCGGTCAAATCGAGAAAATCGGGCCGATATCGGGGCCAAAATGCTCGTTTTGGCTCGAAACTACCGGCTTTCCGCCGATTCGAGGTCCGCTCATCCCCACCAACTGGCCAGGTGGCCAAGCGATCGGATTCGGTCCATTTCGAGTTTCGCACGGTCGGATCGCAAGCAGCCTCTTGAGCTGCCGCAATCTCCGGGCATGCTATCGCCGATGGCCGGTATCGGATCCCCAATGATTGACGAGAACGAGAAGAGCGCGCGCCAGGCGAAAACGTCCCGGGATGACCGGCTGAAATCGGCGCTGCGCGAAAACCTGAAGCGGCGAAAGCTGCAGGCGCGCGAACGCGCTGCTGGCGCTGAGCCCGCTCCAAACGACGATGGTTCCCTCGATAAGGGCACCGCCGGGAAGACCGGCACTTGAGACATTGGAATGGCGAGAATGACGATGGGGCAGGACGGACAGCAACGAACCAACGGTGACGCGCTGATGTCGCGGTTCACTCGCCCCGAACAGACCTTTCCAACGCTGACGCCGGCCGAGATCGAGCGGATCAGGCATTTCGGCGAGGTCCGTAGCTACGAGGACGGCGAGTTCCTGTTCGAGACCGGTAAGCCCGGGCCCGGCATGTTCGTGGTGCTGAAAGGCCATGTCGCCATCACCCAGCGCGACGGGCTTGGTCACGTCACGCCGGTCATCGACCAGGGGCCGGGGCAATTTTTGGCCGAGCTCAGCCAGCTCTCGGGCCAGCCGGCGCTGGTCGACGGCCGCGCCGAGGGCGATGTCGAGACCTTGCTGCTGCCGCCGGACCGGCTGCGCGCGCTGCTGGTCGCCGAAGCCGAACTCGGCGAGCGCATCATGCGCGCGCTGATCCTGCGCCGGGTCAATCTGATCCAGGGCGGCATCGGCGGCCCGGTGCTGATCGGGCCGCCGCATTCGGCCGGCGTGGTGCGGTTGCAGGGCTTCCTCACCCGCAACGGCCAGCCGCATCATCTGCTCGATCCCGAACGCGATCGCGACGCCGCCGAGGTGATCGCGCGTTATTCGCCCAAGCCCGAGGACTGGCCACTGGTCGTCGCGGCCGATGGCGCGGTGCTGCGCAATCCCAGCGAGACCGAGCTTGCGCGCGCCATCGGCATGATCGGCGGCGCCAAGGACGACCGCATCTACGACGTCGCCGTCGTCGGCTGCGGGCCGGCCGGGCTCGCCACCGCCGTGTATGCTGCGTCGGAAGGGCTGTCGGTCGCCGTGCTCGACATCCGCGCCTTCGGCGGCCAGGCCGGCGCCAGCGCGCGCATCGAGAATTACCTGGGCTTTCCCACCGGCATTTCCGGCCAGGCCCTGACTGCGCGCGCCTTCACCCAGGCGCAGAAATTCGGCGCCGATATCATGATTCCGGTGACGGTGAAGTCGCTCGATTGCACGCGCAAGGACGGCGCGTTCGCGGTGGCGCTCGACGGCTGCGATCCCTTGCGCTCGCGCTCGGTCGTGGTTGCGAGCGGCGCGCGCTATCGCCGGCCTGAGATCGCAAACCTCGACAAGTTCGAGGGGCGCGGCGTCTGGTATTGGGCCTCGCCGATCGAGGCGCGACTCTGCGCCGGCGAGGAGGTCGCGCTGGTCGGTGCCGGCAATTCGGCGGGCCAGGCCGCCGTGTTCCTGTCGGGTCACGCCAGGCGCGTCCTGATGATCATCCGCGGCGGCGGTCTCGGCGCCAGCATGTCGCGCTATCTCATCGAGCGCATCGAAGCGACGCCGAACATCGAATTGATGTTCAACACCGAGATCACGGCGCTCGAGGGCGACGAGGCTTCGCTGCTGCGGCGTATCCACTGGAAGAGCCGGCTGTCCGACGACGTGGATTCCGCCGACATCCGCAACCTGTTTCTGTTCGTCGGCGCCGATCCCGCCACCGCCTGGCTCGACGGCTGCGGCGTGACGCTCGATCGCGGCGGCTTCGTCGTGACCGGCGCGCAGTCCGAGCAGAACCAGGGCCGCCTCGTGGCGCCGCTGGAGACCTCGGTGCCCGGCGTCTATGCCGTCGGCGACGTCCGCTCCGGCTCGGTCAAGCGCGTCGGTGGCGCCATCGGCGAGGGCGCCCAGGTCGTGGCCTCTCTGCACGGCTATCTCGGCGATGCCGCAAAACCGGCGCTTTAGGCAAGCAGAAGACAAGCAGATGGCAAGTCGAATGAGGCTTGCCATTGTGCCAGCAACTACAGACTATCTCCTCACCACGAGGATTTAAGATCGATAAACAAAACGCTGATTGACGGGAGGACTAAATGGCTGAAGTTGTCGTGCTCTATAAGACGCCCAAGGATGCTGCCGCCTTCGACAAGTACTACGCCGAGACGCACATTCCGCTCGCCAAGAAACTTCCCGGCCTGAAGAAGTACGCCGTCAGCAAGGGGCCGGTCGCATCCCCGACCGGGCCTTCCGGTATCCATCTCGTCGCCATTCTCACTTTCGACAGCGTGGCCGATATCCAGGCCGCATTCGGCAGTCCGGAAGGCAAGGCGACCGGCGCAGACGTGCCGAAATTCGCCAGCGGCGGCGCCGACCTCCTGATCTTCGACACCAAGGACGTGTGAGACTTCGACTCGACTTTCGTTGAGGGCTGCTCACGTTTGTGACAGCGGTGCAAAAAATTCAGCCATGCGTTTGTCGATTCGCACGATGACGCATGGCTTCGCATATCCGTGCGACGACAACGCAGGTGGTAATCCGATGAGGACCGTAATATTATTCTCCTGAACCTCAATGGAGCGTAGGAGGAGATGTCATGGTCCTTGGCTTGAGCCTGTCCGCCTTCACGATGGTCCATGTCGTCATCAGCCTGATCGCCATCGCCGCCGGCCTTGTCGTGATGTTCGGCCTGCTCGGCTCGAAATCGATGCCGGGCCTCACCGCGATCTTCCTGGCTTTCACCATCCTCACCAGCGCCACCGGCTTCCTGTTTCCGTTCGAGAAGCTGCTGCCCTCGCACGTCATCGGCATCATCTCGCTGCTGTTGCTCGCGGTCGCCTGCGTCGCGCTCTACGGCATGAAGCTCGCCGGCGCCTGGCGTCCGGTCTATGTCGTGACCGCGATGATCTCGCTCTATTTCAACTGCTTCGTGCTGGTGATCCAGTCGTTCCTCAAGGTGCCGGCGCTGGCCGCGCTAGCGCCGTCCGTGCCGCCGGCGCCGCCGTCGGGTCCGGTGTTCGCGGTGGTGCAGGGCATCGTGCTGGTGTTCTTCGTGTTGCTCACCATCGGCGCCTGGCGCCGCTTCAAGCCGATGGCGTTTGTCTGATCACTGACATCTCGTCGTTCCAGGGCATCGCGCAGCGATGAACCCGGAATCTCTCGCCCACAATATCTGGATTCCGGATTCGCGCTTCGCGTGGTCCGGAACGACTTAAAGGTCACAGGAGCCCCGCAATGCCCACCATCACCACCAAGGACGGCGTCGAGATCTTCTACAAGGATTGGGGCAGTGGCCAGCCGATCGTGTTCAGCCACGGCTGGCCGCTGTCGTCGGACGACTGGGACGCGCAGATGTTGTACTTCGTCACGCGCGGCTACCGCGTCGTCGCCCATGACCGCCGCGGCCACGGCCGCTCGGCGCAGGTCGCCGACGGTCACGACATGGATCATTATGCCGACGACCTTGCGGCCGTCACCGCGCATCTCGACCTCAAGAACGCCATCCATGTCGGCCATTCCACCGGCGGCGGCGAGGTCGTGCACTACATCGCGCGCCATGGCGAGAGCCGGGTGGCAAAGGCGGCGATCCTCTCGGCGGTGCCGCCGCTGATGGTGCAGACCCCCGCCAATCCCGGCGGCCTGCCGAAGAGCGTGTTCGACGATCTCCAGAAGCAGCTCGCCGCCAGCCGCACGCAATTCTATCGCGACCTCCCCGCCGGCCCGTTCTACGGCTACAACCGCCCCGGTGCAAAACCGTCGGAAGCGGTGATCGAGAACTGGTGGCGCCAGGGCATGATGGGCGGGGCGAAAGCGCATTACGACGGTATCGTCGCGTTCTCGCAGACCGACTTCACCGAGGACCTCAAGAAGATCAACGTGCCCGTGCTGGTGATGCACGGCGACGACGACCAGATCGTGCCTTACGCCGATTCCGCGCCGCTCTCGGCCAAGCTGCTGAAGAAGGGCACCCTGAAGACCTACAAGGGTTTTCCGCACGGCATGCCGACCACGCACGCCGACACCATCAACGCGGATCTGCTGGCGTTCTTCAAGGAGTGAGGGGAACGCGCCTCTTGCCTTCTGCTCTCGTGGGAGAGGGTGGCTCGCCGCGTAGCGGATGGGTGAGGGGTCTCTCTCCGCTAGAGCCTCCGGCAGTGAGCATGCGGACAGAGACCCCTCATCCGGCGCTTCGCGCCGCGCCATGATCCGCCTCGCCCGCAGGGCTATCGCATATGGCGCATTGCGGGACCTGAGCGCGCGCCTCGTCCTTCGAGACGCTTGCTACGCAAGCTCCTCAGGATGAGGCTAAGCAGCATGGTGCCAGTTGAAACTCGCGCCACGCACCCGGTCCTCATCCTGAGGGCCCGCCAACGGCGGGCGTCTCGAAGGATGGCCACAGGCGAGATCAGCCCCATATGCGATTGCCCTGGCCTCGCCCGGGAGGGGTATCCGCGGAAGGTGCTGGAGATGGAGGATATCAATAGCCTCTAGCCGGCCGGTCCGTTAGTTTGTGCGGAAATTTCGCGGCCCGTGCGCGTTGAGGCCGGTCCGTTCCGAAGGAGAAGCGCCGGCGATGTCGCCCCAGCTCAAACTGATCGCACTCGACGCCGACGATCTCGCCGTGATCTCGACCCATGTCCAGGACGCCCGTGTCCAGGCCTCCGACATCATCTGGCGACAAAGCGAGAAGCGGCTTGTGGTCGGGATGAGCCGGCTGGATTGGGAGCAGACGCTGGAGGGCGAGGCCGAGCCGCGCCGGCTGGTCGCCGCGCTGCGCTTCGACCGCGTGCTCGCCTGCAAGTCGCGCAACATCGACCTGGCTGCTCCGGACAAGGTGCTGGACCTCGTCGGCATCGAGTTTCACCCGAGCGGCGGGCGCGACGAGGAGCCTGCCGGCAGTGCGCTGCTTTTGTTCGCCCAAGGCGGCGCCATCCGGCTCGATGTCGAATGCCTGGAATGCGAGCTGACCGATCTCGGGGCGGACGCACTGGGAACGGGGATGGAGATCGAGGGTGAGACCTGAGGCGGCCCGTATACCAGCCCCACCGCCCGAGGCCCTGAGGGGAGACCGGCACCCTACGAGGGTTGACGCCGCTTCCCCGCCGCGCCATTGAGCATGGGAGCTGGTGCGCCCATCCGCCCCGGGACCAGCCAGAAGCCAAGCCAGATATCAAGCCAGACATGCCCGTTCGCCTCGACCGCAGCAGCGCCGATTTTGACCAGCGATTCGCGGCCTTCCTCGCTGCCAAGCGCGAGGCCTCGGCCGACGTCGAGGCCGCCGCGCGCGCCATCGTCGACGACGTCGCCAAGCGCGGCGACGCCGCCCTGCTCGAGGCCACCGCAAAGTTCGACCGCCTCGAGCTGGATGCCTCCGGCCTGCGCGTCACCGCCGCGGAGATCGAGGCCGCCACGAAGGCCTGCGATGCCGTGACGCTGGATGCGCTCAAGCTCGCGCGCGACCGCATCGAGACCTACCACCGGCGGCAATTGCCGCAGGACGAGCGCTTCACCGATGCGCTCGGCGTCGAGCTCGGCTGGCGCTACACCGCGATCGAATCGGCCGGCCTCTACGTGCCCGGCGGCACCGCGGCCTATCCGTCCTCGGTGCTGATGAACGCGGTGCCTGCCAAGGTTGCCGGCGTCTCGCGCCTCGTGATGGTGGTGCCCTCGCCCGACGGCAAGCTCAATCCGCTGGTGCTGGCGGCCGCGCATCTCGGCGGCGTCACGGAGATCTACCGCGTCGGCGGGGCGCAGGCCGTGGCCGCGCTGGCGCACGGCACCGCGACCATAGCACCGGTCGCGAAGATCGTCGGCCCCGGCAATGCCTACGTCGCCGCTGCCAAGCGGCTGGTGTTCGGCAAGGTCGGCATCGACATGATCGCCGGCCCGTCCGAAGTGCTGGTGATCGCCGACGACACCGGCAATGCCGACTGGATCGCCGCCGACCTGCTGGCGCAGGCCGAGCATGATGCCAGCGCGCAATCGATCCTGATCACCGACTCGGCGCGCCTTGCCGCCGACGTCGAGAAATCGGTCGAGGCGCAATTGAAGACGCTGCCGCGCGCCGCGATCGCCGGCGCGTCCTGGGCTGATTTCGGCGCCGTCATCATGGTGAAGAATCTTGCCGACAGCATTCCGCTCGCCAATGCGATCGCCGCCGAGCATCTCGAGATCATGACCGTCGATCCCGATGCGCTTGCGGCGGAGATCCGCAACGCCGGCGCCGTGTTCCTCGGGCCGCATACGCCCGAGGCGATCGGCGATTACGTCGGCGGCTCCAACCACGTGCTGCCGACCGCGCGCTCCGCGCGATTCTCCTCAGGCCTGTCGGTGCACGACTTCATGAAGCGTACCTCGATCCTGAAATGCGGCCCGGACCAGCTCCGCGCGCTGGGACCTGCCGCGATGACACTCGGCAAGGCGGAGGGGCTGGACGCTCATTCGCGCTCGATTGGATTGCGCCTCAATCTGTCATGACAAAGCCGCCCGAACAGGACGACTCCAACAATCGCATCGTCGGCGTCACGCTCGACGAGGAATCGATCGGCCGTTCCGGGCCTGACATCGAGCACGAGCGTGCGATCGCGATCTACGACCTGATCGAGCAGAACCTGTTCGCGCCCGAGGGCGCGGAAGGGAAGGGTCCGTTCACGCTGCATATCGGCATCACCGGCAACCGCCTGATGTTCGACATCCGCCGCGAGGACGGCACGCCCGTGGTCGCGCATCTGCTGTCGCTGACGCCGTTCCGGCGGATCGTGAAGGACTATTTCATGATCTGCGACAGCTATTACCAGGCGATCCGCACCGCGACGCCGGACAAGATCGAGGCCATCGACATGGGTCGTCGCGGCATCCATGACGAGGGATCGCGCACGCTGCAGGAGCGGCTGAAGGGCAAGGTGCGGGTCGATTTCGAGACCTCGCGCCGGCTGTTCACGCTCATTACCGTCCTTCACTGGAAAGGTTAAACACGGATGGCTGCGCCCCCACGCGCAAGCAATCCGCAGTCCGTGCTGTTCGCCTGCGCGATGAACAGCGTGCGCTCGCCGATGGCCGAAAGCCTGCTGCAGCACATGTTTCCGCAGGGGCTCTATGTGAAGTCCGCGGGCACCAGAAAAGGCGAGCTCGATCCGTTCGCCGTGGCCGTGATGGCCGAGCTCGGCCAGGACATCTCCGCCCACAAGCCGCAGACCTTCGAGGAGCTGGAGGACTGGGAGGGCCTGAATTTCGACCTCATCATCACGCTCTCGCCCGAGGCGCACCACAAGGCGCTGGAGCTGACGCGGACGCTCGCGGCCGAGGTCGAATACTGGCCGACGCAGGATCCCACCACCATCGAGGGCAGCCGCGACCAGAAATTGGCTGCCTATCGCGACGTCTGCGACCAGCTGTTGATGCGCATCCGCCGGCGCTTCGCCAAGGTGGGCGCGGCGTCAGGCTGATCGTACCCCGGACGCAGCGCAGTGCCCCCTTCGCGGTTCGCTGCAGAGCCGGGGCCCATCTCAGCTCCAGGCGCAAGCTCATGGGTCCCGGCTCAGCGTCGCAGCATTTCATGCCGCGCCGCGTCCGGGACACGAGGCTCCCCGTAACACCGGCGTCACAGAGCGAGGGCACACGCATCCTGACTAACCTCGACTTACCAAACCCGGGTTCCCGGGTTGTGAAATCAGCCCCCTTCCGATAGGTTCCGCGCGCACTTCACCCCCCGCTTCATCCCCAAATCACCTGATGCTTGGCCGCCCCAAATTCGTACTTGCCTCCGGTTCGCCGCGGCGCCTGTCGCTGCTCAACCAGGCCGGCATCGAGCCGGATGCGCTCCGGCCGGCCGACGTTGACGAGACGCCGCGGCGGGGCGAGCTGCCGCGCGCCTGCGCCAACCGGCTGGCGCGGGCCAAGGCCGACGCGGCGCTGAAGTCGGTGCAGCTCGACGACGAGCTGCGCGGCGCCTTCATCCTCGCCGCCGACACGGTGGTCGCGGTCGGCCGCCGCATCCTGCCCAAGGCGAATCTGGTCGACGAAGCGGCGCAGTGCCTGCGCCTGCTGTCGGGCCGCAACCACCGCGTCTACACCGCGATCTGCCTGGTCACGCCGCGCGAAGCCTTCCGCCAGCGCCTGGTCGAGACCCGGGTCCGCTTCAAGCGCCTCTCGGAGGACGACATCCAGGCCTATATCGGCTCCGGCGAATGGCGCGGCAAAGCCGGCGGCTACGCCGTGCAGGGCATCGCCGGCTCCTTCGTGGTGAAGATGGTCGGGTCCTACACCAACGTCGTCGGTCTGCCGCTCTACGAGACCACCACGCTGCTCGGCGGCGAGGGTTTTCCGATCCGCTTCGGCTGGCTCAATTCCACCGCCGTGTGAGCCAGCCAGCCGCGGCCTGAGAGAGTCGCGAAAACAACCCCATGCACAGTAGAATGGCCCGACCGGGCGCATGCGCCGCCGCGCCAGGAACCCGTTTGCCGACAGGCTCTTGAACCCTTTAATCCGCGCAAGCTGCCGACATCATGGACGACCAGGTCAAAAAGCCCGCCAGCACACTCAAGACCTGCCCGATCTGCGGCAAGCCGCAATCGGAAGCCACCCGCCCGTTCTGCTCCTCGCGCTGCCGCGACGTCGACCTGAACCGCTGGCTGAAAGGCAGCTACGTCATCCCCGGCCGCGACGACGACGTCGATGACGTGGAATAAGATGGAATATCAATCAGTTAATTGATCGTCAGCCCCGCCGCGCGCCAGCCGCGGCAGCTTGTGCACAGCCGGGCCGCGCCCGGCGAAGCCTCTTGGCGAAGCCGGGTGGACAGGCCGCTTCCGGCCCACTATAACCCGCCCGCTCGATGGGCTTTGGCCCCTCTCTTGGAGCACGCCCAGGTAGCTCAGTTGGTAGAGCATGCGACTGAAAATCGCAGTGTCGGTGGTTCGATTCCGCCCCTGGGCACCATTCCTCGCGGACACATCTACAGCCTGGCATGGCTTGGCCGAGCGCGGAGGGCTGCTGCGCCCCGAACCCCCGCTCACCCCCGCCGCGCAAACACCAGTTGCCCGACGTCGATCTTTCCGGCCCTGAACCCGGCCTCGCAGTAGCACAGATAATATTCCCACAGCCGGCGGAAGGGCTCGTCGAACCCGAGCGAGGTCAGGTCGGTCCAGGCTTGGCTGAAATTGTCGCGCCAGAGTGACAGCGTCCTTGCATAGTCCTGTCCGAACAGGCGCTCGCGAATCACGGGCAGCTCGAAGCGTTCGCCGAGCGCGCGCAGGATGTTCGTCGACGGCAGCATGCCGCCCGGAAATATGTATCTCTGGATGAAGTCCACACGCTGCCGATAGCTGCCAAAGAGCTCGTCGCGAACCGTGATGGCCTGGATGCCGGCGAGACCGCCGGGCTTGAGCCGCTGCTTCAGCTGGTTGAAATAGGCAGGCCAGAATTGCTCGCCAACGGCCTCGATCATCTCGATGGAAGCAATGCGGTCGAAGCGACCGTCCTGGTCGCGATAATCCTGCAATCGAACCTCGACCTTTTCGGCGAGCCCGGCCTCGTAGATCCGGCGACGGGCAAATTCATGCTGCTCCTTGCTGATGGTGAGGGCCAATACGCTGGCGCCGTAAGTCTTGGCGGCGAATTCGGCGAAGCCGCCCCAGCCGCATCCGATCTCGAGCACGCTCTGGCCGGGCTGCAATTCGATGGCCTGCGCCAGCTGTTCGTATTTGTGCTGTTGGGCAGCGGGAAGGTCGGCGGTGTCGGCCGGGAACAGCGCCGATGAGTAGGTCATGCTGGAATCGAGCCACGCGGCGAAGAACTCGTTTCCGAGATCATAATGCTTGTGGATGTTATGCCTCGATCCCTCCTTGGTATTCCGGCGCAGGCGATGAAGCGCCCGCCGGCACAGGCGAACCAGCATGTTTCCGGCAAAGGCGCTGTCGACCAGGTCTTCGTTGAGACAGAACACGTAGAGAAGCTGGGCAAGATCGGGCGTGGACCAGTCGCCTCGAATATAGGCCTCGGCCATGCCGATATCGCCGCCGATGACGAGGCTGCGAGCGAACCTATAATTGTTGAGCTCGATCGTGGCCGACGGACCCGGAAGCTGGCCACGCATCGTGGCCATTCTCTGGTCGGGAAGGCGCACATGAATGGTGCCGCACCGAAGTTGCGATGCAAGGCGCAGAGCCAGGCGGGCAAAGAACGGGACGCCATCAAAGTGAAGGTCTTGATGGGCGGCTGCCAGGTCCATGGTTCAGATCTCGCGTTGTTTCAAACGAGGCACGTAAGGAACACCCTTCAGCCAGAGCCGCATCGCTTCCCAGTGGATCGCTGCGATGACCTTGATGGTCAGGAAGGGCAAGGCGAACAACGCCGCCAACAGGGAGTGGCTGGTCAGAGCACGACGTCGTCCGCAGAATGCCGCCGCAAACATCGCGCCCTGTTCGCTGCTCTGCACGATTCTGACCTTCACATCCTGTTGCGGAGGAGAAACGCTGAAGCGGTAATGCGTTTCCATCTCCATGAAAGGTGAAACGTAGAACTCCTTCATCTGGCTTTGGCGTATGGCGCAGCCCGGCTCCGCCTCCTGCACCGGAAGGACGTAGGAATGCATCTCTCCGAACGTGTTGCGGACTTCGTAGATCAACAGCGCGAGATTGCCGGCAGCGTCATGGCAAAAATAGATCGAAAGCGGGTTGAACACGTAGCCCAGGACCCTGGGATAACAGAGCAGCAGAACGCGGCCTCCGGTGAGGTCGATGTCGCGTTCCGCTGCGATGCGTCGGACGTATTGGCTGAGGCCCGCGTTGTTGCCGTCACCGTGATCCTGCTCGTGAAAGCTGAAGGGGGCCGCGCGATTGATGCCGAACAGCCACGACTGGCGCTCCGCTTCCTTCAGCCGGTCAAGATCGATCAGCAAGTTCATCACGCGGTAGGTGAACCTGTGCTGCACGGGGCGCCACCGCGCGTGCATCACCTTTCCCCAATAGAGTGCGGCGGGCGCTGTCGTATCCTCCGCTCTGGTCGGTGTCGTTCGGGCCATCGTGCTACTCGGCAGCCTCGGCCAGCAATGGGGCCGGTTGACGCCATGGAGCCTCGCTGCCGAGCGCCTCGGCAACGGAGATGCCGGCCTGCAAGCCATCCTCGTGAAAGCCGTAGCCGGTCCAGGCGCCGCAGAACCAGGTTCGCCGACGCCCTTGAATCGTGGGGAGTCGCCGCTGCGCCGCGAATGCGGCCAGGTCATATTGCGGATGGGCGAAGCTGAATTTTCCAAACGTCAGATGGGCCGCCGGCTCGAAGGGAGGGTTGAGGCTGACGAACAACGGCTTGCGCTCGTCGATGCCCTGGAGCCGGTTCATCCAATAGGTCACCGCGACATCGTTCTGGGCGGGGGTTTGCCGCGGCCACCGCAGGAAGTTCCAGGATGCCCACGCCTGACGCCGCCGGGGCATGAGGCGGGGATCACGGTGCAGATAGACGGTGTTCGGGGCATATCTGATCGCCCCGAGAATAGAATGCTCCTGGGCGTCGGCATCCGACAGGGCCGCCAAGGCCTGATCGCTGTGACAGGCCATCACAACGGCATCGTAACTTTCCACACCGCCATGACTGTCGCGGACGGTCACGCCAGACCCAGCTCGGTTGATCGATGTCACCGCACAGCCTAGCCGAATGTTGTGCTTGAACAAAGCGGTCAGCTTGTCGACATAGCGCCGGCTGCCGCCCTCCACGGTCCGCCAGCGCGGTCGATCGAGCTGCAAGAGCCGGTGATTGTTGAAGAAGGCGACGAAGTTCTCCGCCGGAAAGGACTGAATGTCATCCGATGAGGACGACCAGATGGCCGCCCCCATCGGGCCGAGATAGTCGGAGAACAGGCGCGAACCGAATGATTCCTTGCGCAAATACTCGCAGAGCGTCAGGTCGTGCAGCCGGCCGGCGTGCAGATCGGCGACGCTCTGCCGGTTGAACCGCATGACCTCGGCCAGCATGCGAAAGTAGGACGGCGATGCGAGGTTGCGCGGTTGCGCAAACAGGCCGCAGGCCGTTTGCAACGCGGTCTCGCCGCCGCCACGCCATTCGAATCGGCCATGATCGACGGACATGGCGAAGCTCATGCAAGTCTCGATGGTCTTCACGCCCAGATGCGTAAACAGCGAGGTCAATTGCGGGTAGTTCGCCTCGTTGAACACGATGAAGCCGACGTCCACATCGATCGGCTCACCGTCATAGTCGATACGAACGGTATGACTATGTCCCCCCGGCTGTAGCTCACGCTCGTAAACAGTGACGGCGTAACGTTTCGACAGGAGCCACGCGGCGGCGTTGCCGGCAATTCCCGTCCCGATCACGGCCAAACGCATTCTCTGTCGCCCCCACTGCGGTACCGTCAGCGACGGTCCTCGAAACAACCGTCAGGGAACGCTTGGCGAGATGGCGCAGATCACTTTGCTGGCCGTCCGGCGCCCCTCCGCACATCGAAACCGGCGCCCCCAGCGGCCGTATCCAGAGAGGTCGATTGCGGTGAGGGGTATGATTCTTCTGCACATTCAGGCGATCGGCGGCATTGCCTTGGCCCTCTGCCTTTTGATGGCGCTGGCCTGGGTCGTTCAGCAGCGCACCGGCAATTCCGGCTGGGTCGACGCGATCTGGTCCTACGCGACCGGTCTCGTTGGTGCGGGTGCAGCTTTGTGGCCGCTCGACGGCGGTTCCCCGGCTCGCCGGTTCCTGGTCGGAGGGCTGGTGCTGCTTTGGTCGGTGAGGCTTGGGACGCACATTGCGCGCCGCTCCGCAGCGGGGATCGACGATCCACGCTACGCGAACTATGCGCGGCAATGGGGAGCCGCGGCGCCTCGCCGGATGTACCTGTTCCTGCAGTCGCAGGCGCTTGTCTCGGTGCCGCTGCCGTTCGCCGTCTTCCTCGCGGCGCACGCGCCGGCGCCTGAACTGCGCCTGCAGGACTATGCCGGGATCGTCATCATCCTGATTGCCGTCGCCGGGGAGGCATTGGCGGACCGGCAGCTGCGGCGCTTCAAGCTCAGCCCATCCAATGCCGGGCTTGTCTGCGATGTCGGTCTATGGCGCTGGTCGCGCCATCCGAACTATTTCTTCGAATGGCTGGGGTGGCTGGCATACCCGGTCATCGCGCTGTCGCCCGGATATGCATGGGGTTGGGCCAGCCTGGCGGCGCCAGTGATCATGTACTGGATCCTGGTCCATGTGACGGGAATACCGCCGCTCGAGGAGCAGATGCTGAAATCGCGCGGCGAGCGATATCGTCAGTATCAGGCGCGCACCAGCGCATTCTTCCCATGGCCGGTGCGACAGGTTGTGTGATCATGGACTGGCGATTGCGGACTGCTGACTGGGCGCAAAGGCAAGCGACTTGCCGATGTGATCCGTCACGGCTTGCGGGCCGTTAACCTGACGATCGGCGCGATGAGCCGGTCAGATGCAGCCGGATTGGGAACACGGGCATGAATCTTTTCTTGATCTATCTTGCGGTGGCCGTGGCCTTCGTTGCGATCGACATGGTCTGGCTCACGCTCATGGTCGAGAGGCTGTATCGGCCGGTGCTGGGCGATATGTTGCGGGCTCAGCCCAACCTGGCGGCCGCGGCCGCGTTTTACTTGTTGTATCCCGTCGGCCTGATCTGGTTTGCCGTGCTGCCCGCGCAGCAGGATGGCGGCGCGCTGCGCGCGTTCACCTCCGGCCTGCTGCTCGGCTGTTTCACCTACGCGACATACGATCTGACCAACCAGGCGACGCTGCGCAACTGGTCGACCGGCCTGACCCTTGCGGACGTTTGCTGGGGATCTTTTCTCGCCGGCATCAGTGCCTGGATCGGATTCGTTGTCGCGCAAAAGCTGGCGCACTGATCCCGCGCAACCAAGGCTTGGCCCGAGAGCTGGAAGGCTTGGCGCGAGAGCTGGGTTGACCTCGCGTCAGGTCTGCTTCCGGTCTCCGAGCTGCCCGAACGCTTCCCGGGTTTCCGCGATCTTGTCGGACAGGGATTTAAACGCCCTCTGAGCCTGCAGCTTCGACTCCTGGTCGAGCAAAAGGCCTGCGAGATCGACCAGTCGATCGCCCATGCGCTCCATCATTGCGAGCAGCCGATCGGCGTCGGCTGCAGGCACGTCGGGTGCGATACTTTCGACTTCTCGCACAATCGCTTCGAGCCTTGCCGTCGCGGCGACAAGTCGGTTCTCGCGTCCACGCTCGGGAAATTCAATGATCTCGGCATCCATGCACGGGCTCTCGCCGGGTTCAGGCCGCGGCCAATGCGGCAAGGCAATCCTTGCGCACCGTCAACATGGTCCGGTGCAGCCAGGTCTTGATGGTGCCGACCGGCACGCCGAAGCGCTGAGACAGGCTCGCGCGGCTCTCACCTTCGAGATAAGCCAGAGCGACCAGCCTGCGGCGATCTGCCGGCAGGCGAGCCAATGCTCCCAAGGCAATGGGTTCGGCGCCGGCGTAATCGAAATCCTCGGTCGGCGATGGCCCGGCTGCCGTCGGGACCATGAGCGCCTTGTCCAGTTCGAGACTTGGCTGTCTTCTGGTCCGCAGATGATCGATCGCGGTGTTTCGGACGATTGCGGACATCCAGGTCATGGCCGATGCCCGACCGGAATCGAACCGAGCGGCGTTGCGCCAGATCTTCAAGAAGCTTTCCTGGAGGATGTCATCGACATCGTGCGGCGAGGCTCCAACGGCCAGCGCGATCCTGCGCAGTCTGCCGCGCGTCAGCGTATGGAGCTCTGCGAAGGCGCGTGTCTCGCCTGCGGAGACGCGGGCCAGCACTTCGTGCAACCTCTCGCTCTGCACCTGACTTGCCGGACTCGAACAGGCCATGTCCTGTCTCCCTTGCGTTTCCTACGAAACGCTCCGGGCGCAGGCGCGGATCACCTGGCGGGAGAAGGGCGAAGCAGGTTATAGACGCACGAAGGGCCCGATCAGTCGGCCGAGCAAGCCGTTCATGCGCAGGTCGCCGGTCATCGCGACCAGGCAAAGGCAGGGGCCTTCGGTGCCGACGATGGGACGATGATCGATCTCGTCGTCGCCGTAGTCAAAATCCCCAGGGCCAAAGCGTCCGCCCTCATGGCTGAAGCTGCCCTCGAGCACGAGCGTCAATTCGGTGCCGGTGTGGGTGTGTTCGAGCATACGCGAGCCTGGCGCTGACCGAAGCAGGAAGGCACGGGCCGTGCCCGAGCCGGACAGCTCGATCGGCCGCAGGCTGAGACCCGGCGCGACACGCCGGCGCTTGCCGATGCGATATTTTCGCAGTGCCGGCGGAATATCATCATCCGTGTCGAACGTAAGGGGAGCCGCGGCTGTATGTGCCGGAGCGTCGTGAATTCGCGACATCACGCGATCGAACGCATCCGGTGCGGTCGGCACCGGCTCGACATCCTCCAGCGCGGCGCCCGCGAGTTGCTCGATGGCCTGCACGAAGCGGGCACAGCGCGCGCAGCCTGCCACGTGCACCCCGACGACCAGGTGATGGGCCTCTTCCAGCCTGCCGGCCGCGAAATCGGCCAGAAGATCTTCCGGCGGATGATGGCTGATCGTCATGCTTCTTCGTCCAAAATGTCGCGTAACCGGTTCATCGCCAGCCTGATCCGTGACTTGACCGTCCCGAGCGGAATCCCGAGCACGCTCGCGATTTCCGGATGCGGTCTTTCCTCGATGAACGATAGCTTCACCACCGTGGATTGCTCCGCCGAGAGTTGCTTGATGGCCGATGAGATCCGTGCGGCCTCCTGCCCGCGCGAAATCAGGATATCGGCCGGTTCGGCTTGATCTGCTGCATCAGGCAGCTCAGATCCGGCTTCCAGACGGTCGACCCGGGCCCGGCGGCGGAACAAATCGATCCGCAGATTGCGCGCGATCGTGAATATCCAGGCCGGCGCGCCCGCGGTCGCAGGATCGAACTGGTGCGCCTTCCGCCATACGGCGATCATGGTGTTCTGGGCGATCTCTTCCGCCTCGTCGGGGCTGCAGCCGGCTTTGAGCATCAGCCCCTTGATGCGGGGCGCGAAATGCTCGAACAGCCGCTTGAAAGCCTCCCGGTCGCCGTCAGAGGCGACGCGTCCGATCAAATCAGCCCAATCCACCTTTGTCTTCGGCCCTTTGCTCGCACCAATCGACAGCCGCGCCGCCACCCTCCGGGGAAAACCAGCCTCAGCCCGGATTGGCACATTCAAAGCCCGGATAGCAGCGATCATAGCGCCTCGACAAGCGAACTCTTGGGCTGAAAACGACCGGGGCCGGCCGCCGGATCACTGCCGAACGGGGATTCTTGCGAGTTCCGGAAGGCCCGCCGGCGTGGCCGTCGGCTCTGGCACTCCGCTTGCTCAGTCCTGACCAAAGCCGGGCCTCGGCGGAGAGGCCCGTTTCAGGTTGAGGCAAGCGATGCAAGAAGTGTCCCGTACTGGTACTGCCGGCGAGTTCCGGCTCGATGCGTTGATCGCCGATCTGTGGTGGCGCGTTCGGCTCTTGAATACGGATATTCTCGAAGTGGAGGCCAAAGCCGGAGTGTTCGACGCGCAGCAGCCGACCTATCCGCTGCTCGCGCTTAACCTTCGCGCGCGGCGGGACAATCTGGTCGCCACGATCGCCATGCTCGAGCAGCGCGCGAAATCGCTGTCGGAAGCGGCTTGAGAGCGGTCTTCGCCGACATCGGAAAGCGGCAGCGATCTCACGCACCTGGCGAGATTGACGCATCGACCGTCAGCGCGTGACCAGTTGAACGAACAGGTTCGGCACCGTTCCGCCTGACGCAGGCCATCCGGCGCATTGTCCGAGAACGCTACCGCGACAGGCAATGCACGGTCTTCCTCAAAAGCCCGACGATCGCCCCGCGCGCAACGCCGACGTCCATTCGCGATTGTGAGGCGTGAGCACACGCCAGCTTCGCGCCGCCATGCTATGGCTGTGCCCGCAGCTTCTCGCGAGGACTCCCATGCTTCCCATTCCCGCCGACATCTTCACCGAGCCCGAGGACGTCTCGCCGGACGGCCTTGCCAATCTCGGTCCGCTGCGCCGCCTCGCCGGCCGTTGGCAGGCGGACAAGGGCATCGACATCAATCCGAAGGCGGACGGGCCGGAACGGCGGACCTTCATCGAGCGCATCCGCATGGATCCGATCGATCCGCAGGCCAATGGCCCGCAGCTGCTCTACGGGCTGCGCTATCACATCCACATCAACACGCCCGAGGAAGACATCACCTTCCACGATCAGGTCGGCTATTGGCTGTGGGAGCCCGCGACCGGGCTGATCATGCAGACGCTGGCGATTCCGCGCGGGCAGGTGCTGCTGGCCTCGGGCAAGGCCGCAGCCGGCGACAAGACCATCTCGGTCACCGCCAGGCGCGGCGACACCGCCTACGGGATCTGCTCGACCGATTTCCTGGAACAGGCGTTCCGCACCGATTCCTATCGCTGCGACATCACCTTCAACGACGACGGCAGCTGGACCTATCTGATCCAGACCGAGTTGTTCGTGCGCGGCGCGCCGTTCAATCATCGCGACACCAACACGCTGCAGCTGGTCGCGCCGCCAGAGCCCAATCCGCTCGCAACGATCGTTAGCGATCGCGCCAAAGGCGAAGACAAGGGCGATGACAAGAGGGATCGGCCGACGCTGTAAAGCGCATTTCCGGAGAGTTGCATGAAGCCCTACGTGATCTGTCTGATGCACTCCAGCCTGGACGGCCGCACGCATCCCAGCCGCTGGCGTCCGAAGGGCGCGGGCACCGACTGGTTCGAGACGATCCATGAGGAGCTCGGCGGCGATGCCTGGGTCATCGGCCGCGTCACCGGGTCGGAGTTCGCCAAGGGCAAGCCGTACCCGACCGAGACGCACGAGACATTTCCGCGCCAAAACTGGTTCGCGCGGCGCGACGCGAAAACCTACGGCGTCGTGCTCGATGCGCAGGGCAAGATCGGCTGGGGCCGCTCGGACATCGGCGGCGACCCGATCGTCGTCGTGCTGACCGAGAGCGTGCCGGATTCGCATCTCGCAGGGCTGCGCGGCGAGGGCGTGTCCTATATCTTCGCCGGCAAGTCGGAAATCGACCTGGCGCTGGTGCTGGACATCCTCAACCGCGAGCTCGGCGTGAAGCGTCTCCTGGTCGAGGGCGGCGGCGTTGCCAATGGGGCGTTCCTGCGTGCCGGCCTGATCGACGAATTCAACCTGATCCTCAGTCCCGCGATCGACGGCGCTACCGGCGCGCCCTTCGTGTTCTCCTCGACGGAGGCGGACGGCGACAAGCGCGCGCCGATCGCGGCGATGACGCTGGAGAGCATGCGCGAACTCGGCGGCGGCGTCCTGCTGCTGCGCTACCTGATCAGGAACGATCCGCCGGCCGCAGGCCGGTGATGCCGGCCATGTCCGAGGCGTCGGAGCACATCGTCATCGTCGGCGCCGGTGCTGCGGGCCTGATAGCGGCGCGCGAGCTGGCGCGTGCTGGCCGCAAGGTGACGGTGCTGGAAGCGCGCACGCGCTGCGGCGGCCGCATCCATCCGCTGCCGGCCTTGGAGTTCGGCTATGCCGCCGAGGGCGGCGCCGAATTCGTCCATGGCGAGGCACCGCTCACGCGTCGACTGCTGCGCGAGGCCGGGCTGTCGCTTCAGGAGATCGAAGGCGAGCAGTGGAGCTTCGACGGGACGACGCTCTCGCGCGAACGGCAGGACGATCCCCACGAGGCCGAGCTGCAAGCCGTGCTGAGGGATTTGCATGACGATCTCCCCGTTGCCGAATTCCTGCGCCGGCATTTTGCCGGGGACGATTATGCGCCGATGCGCCATTCGATCGAGCGGATGGTCGAGGGCTACGACGCGGCCGACCCCGAGCACGCCTCGACGCTGGCGCTGCGCGAGGAATGGATGGATGGCGGGCATGCTCCGCAGGCGCGCATCGACGGCGGCTATGGCGGGCTGGTCGACTTCCTGGCGGCTGACTGCCGCAGGCATGGCGTCGCCATCCATCTCGGATGCGTGGCGACGGCGATCGAGGAGGACGGCCGCGGGGCTGTCGTTCGCTGCGCCGGCGGCCAGGGCCACGGCTGCGACCGGGTGATCCTCACCGTGCCGCTGCCCTTGCTGCGCGAGATCGCCCTGCCGGCGAGCGCGCGTGCGAAGCTTGCCGCCACTGATGACATCGGCTTCGGCAATGTCATCAAGATCCTGCTGCGCTTCGCGCGGCCATGGTGGCGCGAGCGGCAGCGGGATCTCGCAGGCATGACCTTCCTGCTGTCAGACGAGAGGATCCCGGTGTGGTGGACGCAATATTCGAGCCGGCATGCGATGCTCACCGGCTGGTTCGGCGGCCCGCGCGCCGCAGAACTGGACAGCCTCGATTCGCAAGGACTGATCGAGGCCGGACTCGATTCGCTCGCCGCCATCTTCAGGCTGCCGCGCGAGGACGTCGCGGGCGAGCTCGTGGCGGCGGCGGCCACCAACTGGGCGCACGATCGCTTTGCCCGCGGCGCCTATTCCTGGGCGACACCGCGGACGCGCGCGGCGCAGGCGATTCTGGCGCGCGCCGATGGGAGGGTGCTGTTCTCCGGTGAAGCGCTCTATCGCGGGCCCGACATGGGCACGGTGGAAGCGGCGCTAGCGAGCGGCCTGGAGACGGCCGGTATCATTCTGCGAGAATAAAGCCGGGATCATCCGGGCATAAAAAGAGAGAGGCCCGCATTGCTGCGGGCCTCCTGTCTCACCAGCGTCCGCCGCCGAAGCTGAACGTCACGCCGGGGCCGCCGCGATAATATCCGTACGGCCCGCCGCCGTAATAGCCGTGATGGCGCGGGTAATAGCCGTAGCTTTGGTAGTACGGCCGGTAGTGGCTGTGCCGCCAATGATGATGGTGGCCATGCCAGCGATGGTGCCTGCGGTGCGCGCTGATGTCGGTGGTCTGACTTTCATGCGCGCCCTGCTTGGCGCTCGAACTGCCGGCCGCGTTCGCCGCCGATCCACCGGCAAGCGCCGCAGCTCCGACCGCCATCGCGACAATGAGATACTTCATGTCATCACTCCAGTTGAATGTCGTGACACAACGGGCGTGCGCACGCCGCGTTCCGGCGTCGAAACGACGCAGATACTGGTTCCGATGAACGTACGTTAACGTTCGTGAACGAGACATCGTTGCGCGCTCGATTGTCGCGCCCGCTCTGCCTTAGTATTGCCCCAGATCTTACGCCGCGACGATTCGATGCGTTCATCTCATCCTCGACATCCGAGCGCTGCAGACGCAGTCGGTCGCGTGTCATGAGCCGCTCCAAAGCATGGCCGCCTTGCTGAGGATCAAAGCGGCAAGGATTGGCCGGTCTAGTCTCGAAGCACCACATGTCGGGAATCGATGCGATGCAAGAGAGCGCCATGCCGGGGCCGGCGGGTCAACCGGACGGCCTTGCCGAGATCAGGACGTTGCCGCAGCTGCTGCGCTGGCGCGTCAAGGCGACGCCGGCGGCGGAGGCCTATCGCCATTTCGACGCGTCCGCCCAGCGCTGGGTCAGCCAGTCCTGGCGCGAGATCGACGCGGAATTCGAGCTGTGGCGGCGGGCGCTCGCCGCGGAGGCGCTCGCGCCGGGCGAGCGTATCGCCATCCTGATGCCGAACGGTGTCGCGCATATCGCCATGGACCAGGCGGCGCTGTCGCGTGGCCTGGTGCCGGTGCCGATGCACGCCGTCGACAATCCCGACAGCATCGCCTACGTCCTCGCCGATTCCGGCGCGCTGATCCTGTTCATCGATACGCTGGAGCGCTGGCAGGCGATCGTGGCGACCGGCCAGCCGCTCGACCATCTCAAGCGCGTCGTCTGCGCGGATGCAGGCGGGCTCATCACGCCGGATGCGCGCATCGTCGGGCTCGACCACTGGCTGGCGCAAGCACCTGGCGCGACCGCGCCGCTGCCCGATGTCGCGATCGACCCGGACGATCTCGCTGCGATCGTCTACACTTCGGGGACCACGGGGCGGCCGAAGGGCGTGATGCTGTCGCATGGCAACGTGGTCGCCAACGTGAAGGCGATCGCGCGCCGCGTCAAAGCCGAGCCGCACGACGTCTTCCTGTCCTTCCTGCCGCTCTCGCACACGTTCGAGCGCACCGGCGGCTATTACTACCCGATCGCGATCGGCGCCTGTGTCGCCTATGCGCGCTCGGTGCCGCAGCTCTCGGAGGATCTGCAGCATGTACGGCCGACGGTGCTGGTCTCGGTGCCGCGGATCTACGAACGGATCTACGCGCTGATCCTGCAGCATCGCGCATCGGCGGGCTGGATCGAACGCACGCTGCTCGACCTCACCATCGCCGTCGGCGGGCGGCGCTTCGACGCGCGGCAGCGGCATGACGTACCGTCGCTGTTGGACCGGCTGGCCTGGCCGCTGCTCAAGCGCCTCGTCGCCGACAAGGTGCTGGCGCAGCTCGGCGGCCGCCTGCGCGTCGCGGTCTCCGGCGGCGCACCGATCGCGGAGCCCGTCATCGGCCTGTTTCTCGCGCTCGGGCTCGACGTGCTCCAGGGCTACGGCATGACGGAGACCTCGCCGGTGGTCTCCGTCAATACCCCCGACGACAATGATCCACGTTCGGTCGGCCACGTCCTCGACGGCATCGAGGTCAGGCTGGGTGAGAACGACGAATTGCTGGTGCGCGGCCCCAGCGTGATGGTGGGCTACTGGCGCAAGCTGGAGGAAACGCGCCGCGCCAAGGACGCCGACGGCTGGCTGCACACCGGCGACCAGGCCCGCATCGAGCATGGGCGCATCACCATCACCGGTCGCATCAAGGACATCCTGGTCACCTCCACCGGCGAGAAGATCGCGCCGGTGGATCTGGAGACCGCGATCCTTGCCGATCCCTTGTTCGAGCAGGCGCTGGTGGTCGGCGAGCAGCGGCCGTTCCTCGCCGCTCTGGTCGTGCTGAATGCCAAAGCCTGGGTCGAGGAGAAGGAACGGCTGGCGGCCCGCGGCCAGCAGGGCGGCGCGGCGGAGCGGGCGGCGCTGCTGGCCAGGATCGCCGCGGCCGTGAAGGCCTATCCGTCCTACGCGACGCCGCGCGCGGTGTGGTGGACGCTGGATCCGTGGACCATTGCGGCGGGCCTGCTCACGCCGACGCTGAAGAACAAGCGGCCCGCGCTCGAGCGCCGCTTCGCGGACGAGATCGAGCACATCTACGCGAAGAAGCCGAGCCCGATAACGTCGACGTGATTGCGCTTCGCCTCCCCCTTGATCCAGCGCAAGTTTGGCTACCGCCACACCATGCAATCTTGCCGCGACATTCGAACTGCAATCGAGGCAAGTCATGAAGGCGTATTTCATCGGCGGTGGCATTGGATCGCTCGCAGGCGCGGCGTTCCTCGTTCGCGATGCGCAGCTGCCGGGGCGCGACATCGTGATCTACGAGGCGCAGCCGCTGATCGGCGGCAGCCTCGACGGCGCGCAGCTTGCGAACGGCGCCTATTCGCTGCGCGGCGGGCGCATGCTCACCACCGACCATTACGAATGCACCTGGGACCTGCTCTCGAGCATTCCCTCGCTGGAGCATCCCGGCCTCAGCGTGCGCGACGAGACCATCGCCTTCAACGTGGAGAATCCGGCGCACTCCAGGGCACGTCTGGTCGACCGCAACCGCTTCAAGATCGACGTTTCGCATATGGGCTTTTCCGCGCGCGACCGGCTGGAGCTGCTGCGGCTCACCGAGGCCTCGGAAGAGGCGCTCGGCAACAGCCGCATCACCGACTGGCTGTCGCCTGGATTCTTCGAGTCCAATTTCTGGTACATGTGGCAGACCACCTTCGCCTTCCAGCCCTGGCACAGCGCGGTCGAGCTGAAGCGTTATCTGCATCGCTTCATGAACGAATTTCCGCGCATCGAGACGCTCGCCGGCGTCAAGCGCACGGTCTACAATCAATACGACGCGATCGTGCGGCCGCTCGCCGACTGGCTCAAGCGCCAGGGCGTGCAGTTCGTGCGCGGCACGCGCGTCACCGACATGGCGTTCGAGGCCGAGGGCCCGCGCTTGCGCGTGCGCCAGCTCACGCTCGACCGCGACAGCCGCACGGCCAATGTCCGACTCGAGGACGACGACGTCGTGTTCTTCCAGAACGGCTCGATGACGGACGCCTCGAGCCTCGGCTCGATGACCGAGCCGCCGCCGCGCCTGACCAAGAAGGACAGCCAGGGCTGGGCGCTGTGGGAGACGATCGCGCAAGGACGTCCCGATTTCGGCAATCCGTCCGCGTTCAACAGTTCGATCCCCGAATCCTATTGGCTGTCCTTCACCGTCACCTGCCGCGATCCACGGTTCTTCGACCGGATGGAAGCGTTCTCGGGCAACCGGGCCGGCACCGGCGGTCTCGTCACGTTCAAGGACTCGAACTGGCTGATGTCGGTCGTGCTCTATCACCAGCCGCACTTCACGGGGCAGCCGAGCAACGTGCAGGTGTTCTGGGGCTATGCGCTGCATCCCGACCGCGTCGGCAATTTCGTCGCCAAGCCGATGTCCGAGTGCGGCGGCGCCGAGATCCTGAAGGAGCTCTGCGGCCACCTGAACTTCGATCCCGTCGTGCTGGAGGATGCGATCTGCATCCCCTGCCGCATGCCCTACATCACCAGCATGTTCATGCCGCGCCATCTGGCCGACCGGCCGCTGCCGGTGCCGAAGAATTCCGTCAATCTCGCCTTTGTCAGCCAGTTCGTCGAGATCCCCGACGACGTCGTGTTCACCGTCGAATATTCGGTGCGGGCGGCGCAGATGGCAATCTATCAGCTCATGAAGGTCGATCGCCCGGTGCCGCCGGTGACGCGGCACGACAAGTCGCTATCGGTGATCTTTGCGACGCTGGAAAAGGCGTTCGCGTGAAGCTGTTTCTCCCTCGCCCCGTTCATACGGAAAGAGGGGTGAGACGAGCTACTTGAACGGGTCCTGGATCGACGGTGCCGACTGGCGGATACGGCGCACGCTGACCGGCGTGCCGTCGGAGACGAACAGCAATTCGTAGCGCCGGCCCTCGCTGTCGGTGGCGGAGCAGGTGACGTCGTTCACCTTCCTGGCGGCGAAGTTGCCGGTCTGGCGGCAGAGGCCGGTGGAGGTCTGCTCGGCCGGCACCGGCAGGCCGTCGACCTTGGGACGGTGCTTGGAGTTGAGCAGCATGCGGTCGATCCGCAGCTCATAGGAATTGTCGTCGGCACGCTTGCCGTTCTCGCCGGAGAACGACACGACGTGGCTGTCGTCGGCGGGATCGTCGACCGCGACCGCGAAATTGACCCGGCCTTTGTCGCCATGGGCATAGGCCACCGTCTTGCAGGCAAAGGTGCGGCCGGCGACCTTGAATGTCTTGCAGTGGCCGGACATCAGCGCCAGCAGGTCGATGAAGGCATTCTGCTGCGCCGGCGGATTGTTGACCGGGATCGGGTTGGAAGTCTCGGCAAAACAAGGACTTGCCAAGCCCACGACCCAGCCCAGGACCAAGCCCATGGTCAAGGCGGCGGCGAGGACCGGTCGGCGAAGGCGCATCGTCGGGCTCGTGTGCCGGAGGGCCGTGGCGGCGGAAAAGTTCCGCAGCATAACCATCGGACCGCAAATTGGTTGCGATCCCGTTTGTTCTGCAAGACCCGCCTGGAATACCACCGCGCCACCCCGACGGCGATTCGCTTGACATCGCCAACCCGTCCGCTCGGCACTTGCCGTCAGGCCGGTGTTTTTTTCGTGGCAGAACTAGCCATCGCCATCTGCCAGCGCCGATCCCGAAGGGATGGCCGGCGGTGCAGGCGGGCGTCCAGTAGGGCGCGGGCGCGGGGCAGCTCGCCGCTGCGCATCAGCGCGACGATGAAGGTGTCCTCGATCAGCTCGCGCTGGGCGTGGCTGCCGCCGATCCTAACGACCTCGGTGAGAACAGGCGCGAGCGTCTGCACGCATGCGCCGTAATCCCCGTCGGCAAAGGCCGCCAGCGCGCGGATGATCGCCGGCACGACGGGGCCGGCCGGCAGCTTGCCCTCGGCGAGCCGCTGCTCGATCGTCGCAAGGCGCGCGGCCAGCGCCGCGTGGTTCTGCGTCGCCGCCGCGAACAGCGCCATGTGGACGTCGGCGAAGGACAGGCTCGACTTCGGAAACATCTTCTGCGCGGCGGCGTCGGCGTCCTGCCACAGCGTGTCCGGCACGGTGTGGCCGTACGCCGACAGGCGCCAGAGCAGCGAGGCGGCGTCGGTGATGACGTTGAGCGGCGGCGCTTGCGTGACTGCCGGCTGAAGCACGTCGGCATAGATCGCGAGCGCGCGTGCCGAATCGTCCTGCTCGAGCGCGCCGAGCGCCTGGTGCCAGCGGATATGGCCGTGCAAGAGGCCGGCGCGGTCGTAAGTCGGAATCCAGTCGTCGACGAGGCGATCGGCCGCCTCGATCGAGCCGTCCTCGAACATCGCGTGCAGCACCGCATGCGCGGCATGGGCGTTCGCCCGGCGCAAATTGAAGCCACGCTCGGTGACGGCGCGGCCGCGGGCGACGTCGCCATTCTCGGTCATTGCCCAGCCGGCCATGGTCAGGAACCACCAGTCCTCGCCATAATGCTGCGCGACGCGCTCGCACAGCTCATGCCGCGCGCGGTCGTGATCGGCCATGCCGGAGAAGGCGAACAGGCCGAACGCCCCGAGCGGCAGCGAAAGCACCAAGGCATCGCGCGGCCAGCTCTCGATGTGCCTCAGCGTTGATGCGATCGCCTCTTGCAGCCGGCCCTCGATCGACAGCGCCAGCGTCTCAACATGCGAGCGCTCGCGCTCGGTGCCGCGCCTGGCCACCAGCTCGCGTGCGAGCGCCGCCTTGCTCCGCGCTTGATCGCCCTGCTGGTAGAAGGCGTGCACGCGGGCACGGGCGATCAGAGGCAGCGCGAAGTCAGGATCGGCCGCGATCGCGCGCTCCAGCGTCTCCGCCATGCCGGTCCACCCCGAGAGCATGAGGTCGACGCCGTCGCGATAGGCGCCGGCAGCCGCATCGGATGCGGTGGAGAGCGGTAGGCCGTAGCGATCCTGATGCGCCATCGTCGTCTCCGAGAGGTCACGCCGTCCGGGCGCGGCGGCCTTCGATCGGGTAGGCGGGATCGTTGTAGCCCGGCGTCGAGGGATGGCCCGGGGTGACCAGCCGGTCGATCAGGGCCTCGTCCTCCGCGGTGAAGCGATAGTCGAGCGCGCTGATGTAGCCGTCCCATTGCTCCTCGGTGCGGGGACCCGCGACGATCGAGGAGACGAAGGCGGAGTTGAGCACCCAGGCAACCGCGAACTGGCCGGCTGTGATGCCCTTGCTCTCGGCATGCGCCTTGATCTCCTGCGCGAGCTGAAGCGATTCCGGCCGCCATTCGGTCTGCATCATGCGGGTGTCGTTGCGCCCCGCGCGGGTCTCCTTGTCGGGGGTGGCGTCCGGCTTGTACTTGCCGGTGAGCACGCCGCGCGCCAAAGGACTATAGGGGACGATGCCGAGGCCGTAATAAGAGCAGGCCGGGAAGTGCTCGACCTCGGGCATGCGGTTCATGGCGTTGTAATAGGGCTGGCTCACCGCGGGACGGTCGATGCCGAGCCGGTCGCAGATGTTGCAGATCTCGGCGACGCGCCAGGCGCGGTAGTTGGAGACGCCGAAATAGCGAACCTTGCCTGATCGGATCAGGTCGCCCATCGCGCGCACCGTCTCCTCCAGCGGCGTCGAATGGTCTTCCTTGTGCAGATAGTAGATGTCAATGTGGTCGGTGCCGAGCCGTTTCAGGCTCTCGTCAGCGGCCTGCAGCACCCAGCGCCGCGACAGGCCGACACGGTTGGGATCATCGCCCATCGGGTTGGCGAGCTTCGTCGCGAGCACCCAGGCGTGCCTGTCGCCGGCAATGGCGCGGCCGACGACCTGTTCGGATGCGCCTTTCGAATAGGCGTCGGCCGTATCGATGAAGTTGATGCCGGCCCCGCGTGCCTTGTCGATGATGCGCTTCGACGCAGTTTCATCCGTCGGTCCGCCGAACATCATGGTGCCCAGGCAGATCGGCGACACTTTCAGGCCGGAGCGGCCGAGCTGGCGGAAGTGCATGGACGGTCCTCGATGCTTTCGTTGGAGCGCAGCATAGCCAGCAACGCCCGTCATTGCGAGCGCAGGGCAGCAATCCAGAGATGCATCCGCAGAGAGATGCTGGATTGCTTCGTCGCAAGAGCGCCTCGCAATGACGCGGAGAGGAAGGCAGCCCAATCCCCTCTCGTCGTCCCGGATAAGCGAAGCGCAGATCCGGGATCCATAGCCACAGGGAGTTGTTTGGCGAAGACTCGGAGTTGCCTGCTTCGCGCGCCTCCCCTTTACCCCGGTCCCTTCAGAATCTTGAACACGCCGTTCGCCATCACGATGCAGCGGTCGTCGACCGTCACCTCGGTGCTCATGAAGATCAGGCTGCGGGTCGAGCGCACCACGCGCGGGCGCGAGATCAGGATGTCGCCGATCTGGCCGGCCTCGACGAAATGGGTGTCGAGCTGCACCGTCGCCATGAACTCCTTGCCGGAGACGTAGCGGGCGGTCATGCCGCAGGTGCGGTCGGCGAAAGTCATCATCACGCCGCCCTGGACCATGCCGCGGCGGTTGTGGTGCTTGTCCTCGGTCGCGAGCGCGAACTCGTAATGGCCGTCGACCTTGCGCTCCCACAACGGGCCGACCAGATGCATGAAGCCGGTGGTCTCGAGGATGCTCCAGCCCTCTGATTTTAGCCTTGCCGCGGCCCTGCTCGTCATCGCTCCGTCCATCCCTGCAACGCTGTCTCGCCTCGTTTCATCAGATGCGATCCTGGTGTAGTCAAGCACCATGAGACCTTTCGGCGATGCCACCCGGCGGAATATCGCAGAGGCCTGCGCGTCCTTCGCGCGGCTGCCCGATGAGGCCGTGCCGTCGGCGCTGAAGCGCGCCGCGGTGGTGCTGGCGCTGACCGAATCCAGCGACGGTGGCGACACCGCCTTTCTGCTCACCAAGCGTGCCTCACACCTGCGCGCGCATCGTGGCCAATGGGCGCTGCCCGGCGGACGCTGCGATGCCGGCGAGACGCCGGTCGAGGCGGCGCTGCGCGAGCTCGACGAGGAGCTCGCGCTCAAGCTTCCGGCCGAGGCGGTGCTCGGCCTGCTCGACGATTATCCGACCCGCTCCGGCTATCTGATCACGCCGGTCGTGGTTTGGGCAGTCGACAGTGCCGCGATCATTCCGAATCCGGACGAGGTCGCCTCCGTCCATCGCATCGCGCTCGACACGATCGAACGCGACGAGGCCTTCGATTTCACGGCGATTCCCGAAAGCACGCGCCGCGTGATCCGGTTCCATCACCAGATGAGCCTGATCCACGCGCCGACCGCGGCGCTGATCTACCAGTTCCGCGAGGTGCTGGCGGGACGGCACACCCGCGTCACCGATCTGGAACAGCCGGTGTTCGCCTGGAAGTGACATGGTAAACGGCGCGTTAACGTGACGGTTACCGGATGCCTGCTAAGAGGGCGGCATGCATCGATCGATTCGAAACACATTGGCGCTGGTTCCACTTGCGCTTGTCCTGATCGCACCGTCCGTCCGCGGCGCCAACGCCCAGCTGCTGTCGCAATTCTTTGCGCAAGGCGCCGGGGCTTCGCCGGCCGTGCTCGAATATCGCCGCAAGCTCGCCGAATATCAGGCCGCGCGCGCGGCGTTCGACGCCGAGGCAAGCGCCTATTGGAGCCAGATCTCGGAGAAGCGAAAAGGGCGCAATGCCAAGCGGCGCAGCGGGCAGCAGGTGACGCTCGACGATTACGTGCTGCAGCATCCGCCGCTCTACAATGGTCCGAAGAAGCCTGTGAATCCGGAGCCGGAGGAAACGCCGGAGCGGCCGCCCCGCAAGCCCATTCCCGTCGTCGCCGATTTCCTGCGCGCGGCGCAGGAGCTCTACCAGTTCACGCCGCAGCGCCCGTCCAGCGAGGTCGAGTTCAAGCGCGCCTATGCGCGCTACGCGCTCGCCTCCGGGCTGACGCGCGAGCAGGCCGTGCGGGTTTACGCCTTCGAGACCGGCGGCACCGGCAGCCACGACGTGCAGGCGGGAATCGAGCATGGCGGCAAGCGCGCGATCTCGACCGCGATGGGTTACAACCAGCTGCTGACCACCAACAGCGTCGAGCTGCTGGCGGAGCAGGGACACGAAATCATTCGCGCGCTGTCCGAGAAGGTGGCGCGGACGTCAGGGCCGGCGCGGCACGCGCTCGAGCACAAGCTCGCTGTCCTGAAGAAAATGGTGACGCACGCCAAATCGGTGCCCGACACCTGGTCGGAGCACGAGAAGATGGGCAGCACTCCCCAAGGCTGGGCCATGCATGCGATGGTGCTCGACATCGATATCGGGCCGATGCTGCAGACCCACAAGCTGCTGACTTCAGTGCATTTCGCCCGGGCCAAGGGACATTCGCGCCCGCTCTCCGCGGCCGAGCTCGAGATGATGAACCTCACCGGCGACGGCACCGGCCTCGACATGGTGACGATGCCGCAGGCCATGCGCGAGCAGGTGCCGACCTCGAACTTTTTCCAGCGCGGCGGCTATGAGCGCAACCCGGTCGCGATTCGCCACAACACGGTGGCCAAGCTGCTGGCGGTGACGGACGATCGGATGGACGTGAACAGCGGCAAGCCCGGCGCCAGGGAATTGGCGGCGGCGTTTTAGGAAATCGTTGCTTTCACCTCTCCCCGCGGGGAGAGGTCGGATTGCATCGAAGATGCAATCCGGGTGAGGGGGTACAGGACCGTCGACAATCTCATGCGTGGAGAGAGGCCCCTCACCCCAACCCTCTCCCCGTAAGAACGGGGCGAGGGAGCGCACCGTGGCCACCGCTCCTACTGATCCGGCCCGAACTTGAACTTGCCGTCGCCTTCCAGGTAGGGGCCGCTGCGCATGTAGAGCTGGCCGTTCTGGCCGATGAAGAACAGGGTGCCCTTCGGCACCTTCTTGGCGCCCTTCAGCAGCTCGCCGGCATTGCTGGTGCCCATCTTGTAGGAATAGGTCTTGCCGTCCCTGTCATACGCATAGCCCATGTCGGACTTGAGCTCCCAGGGCGTTGCCGTCGATTGCGCGCACGCGGGCGCGGCGAACGCGCCGAGCAGCGCTACCAAGGCCCCCGAAACAAGTGCAAATGTCTTCGTTGAAATCGCCATGTCCCATCCTCCCAGTCGTGGGCATCGGTCTCGAACAAATCACGAACGATGTATCCGCGTCAATTTGCGAAAGCGCCGCAGCGCATCACGTCTTGTCCCGCAGTTTGTGATTTTCCCTCCGTCCCCTCGCGACTATGTTCCGCTTTCCGTCTAGAACGCAACTCGACAAAATTTTCGATAGGGATGATTCGGATGCGCCACGTGATCAAACTTTGCTGGGCTGCTGCATTGTCGTTGACGGCGCTGGCGCCGGCCGCCCGGGCCGATGATTACCAGCTCAGCCACAACCAGCGCATTTCGTGCAGCCGCGGCCTTGCCCCGGGCAAGCTGAACACGGCGACCTGCAAGTCCTACACCTATCTCTTCAACACCAAGACCTCGGAATATTTCCGTTGCCAGGTTTCGCTGGCGCTGACCCGCGACAACAAGGAGGTCATCAACGTCCAGACCGACGGCGGCTGCATCAAGAAGCCGCGCATCTTCGAGACCGACGGGAAGTATGATTTCGATGCGACCGAGACCGAGCCGCCGAACACCAACTCGTTCTTCGGTCCCGGCGGCTATTCGGTCTGGGCCGCCGACGTCGGCGCGCAGAAGGTGCGTGGCTGCATCATCATCTCCTCCGGCCTCGGCTCCGACATCTCGAAGTGCCTGGATATGACGTTCCAGTGAGGGAGCGTCTGCCCGCCTGCGGGCAGGGCAAGCGCATTTGAACATCCAGCAGAGGTCGTCATGCCCGGGCTTGTCCCGGGCATCCAAGTTCTCCGTGGTCAGCGGAACGGCTTGGCTGGCCGGGACGAGCCCGGCCATGACGCTGTGGTGTCCGTGGTGTGGCGCTGGTCCACCTATGCGACCGTCTATGCTGCACCGCCTCGCCGCAGCCCAAGTTCCCGAAAAAATCGAGCCGGATCGGCCATTTACCGCAGTTCTGTTTTGCCTTTTGGATGGGTTGACCCGCAGGCCTCATCCAGCCAATTTCGCCACTGGTTTGGGGAGAACAACAACCATGAAACGGACCATTTTCGGCGTTGCCGCGGCTTTTGCTCTGGCGGCGTCGGCGCCTTGCGCGCAGGCGCAATCCTTCATCAACGTGCTGACCGGGGGCACCTCGGGCGTGTATTATCCGCTTGGGGTCGCCATCGGAAAGATCTACGGCGACAAGATCCCGAACGTGAAGACGCAGGTGCAGGCCACCAAGGCGTCGGTCGAGAACCTGATCCTGCTGCAGCAGGGTCGCGGCGAGCTGGCGTTCACGCTGGGCGATTCGCTGAAAGCCGCCTGGAACGGCGAGGAGGAAGCCGGCTTCAAGACCAAGCTCGACAAGCTCCGCACCATCGGCGCGATCTATCCGAACTACATCCAGATCGTCGCGACCGCCGACAGCGGCATCAAGACGCTGGCCGACCTCAAGGGCAAGAGCCTCTCTGTCGGTGCGCCGAAGTCGGGCACCGAGCTGAATTCGCGCGCGATCCTGGCGGCGGCCGGCATGAGCTACAAGGATCTCGGCAAGGTCGAGTATCTGCCGTTCGCCGAATCCGTCGATCTGATGAAGAACCGGCAGCTCAACGCGACGCTGCAATCGGCCGGGCTTGGCGTCGCCTCGCTGAAGGACCTGTCGACCTCGAGCCCGATCACGGTGGTGTCGGTGCCGAAGGAGACGGTCGACAAGATCGGCCCGCCTTTCGTCTCCGCGATCATTCCGGCCAACACCTATACCGGCCAGGACAAGGACGTGCCGACGGCGGCGGTGATCAACTATCTCGTCACCAGCTCCGCCGTGTCGGACGATCTCGCTTATCAGATGACCAAGCTGGTCTACGAATCGCTGCCGGAGCTCGTGAACGCGCACGCGGCCGGCAAGGAGATCAAGCTCGAGACCGCGGCCAGCGGCAGCCCGGTTCCGCTGCACCCCGGCGCGATCCGCTATTACAAGGAAAAAGGGCTGATCAAATAAGGTCGGCTCCCTTTCGTCGGACGTCATGGCCGGGCTTGTCCCGGCCATCCACGTTCTAGGGGCAAGTGAGAGAGATCGTGGATGGCCGGGACGAGCCCCGGGCATGACGGCGCGGGTGGACCGTGCCAAGCTTAAGAGCGCTGGACGGCAAAGGACGAGCGAGATGCTGGAAAAGGCAGAGGGCACGGCGACGGCGCCCGACAAGGTCAAGGTCGAGTTCGACAATTTCGAGCATGGCTTTCCGGAAGGCTTCGGCCCGCGCGGCTGGGGCGCGCTCGCCTATTGGATCGGCATCGCCTTCGCGATCTTCCAGCTCTATGTCGCCGCCTTCAACTATCTGCCGAGCCAGGTGGTGCGCGGCGTCCATGTCGGCTTCCTCGTTCTGCTCACGTTCGGCCTGATCGCCAACTTCACGGCGAGGAGCAATGCCGGCCGCGCGTTCGGCTGGGCGATCGGCGGTGCCGGCTTCCTCTGCGGGCTCTACCAATGGATATTCTACGCCGACCTGATCGCGCGCGACGGCGACCCGACGCGGCTCGATCTGGTGGTCGGCACGCTGCTGGCGGTGCTGATCTTCGAGGGCACGCGGCGCCTGATGGGTGCGGCGCTGCCGCTGATGTGCGGCGCCTGCCTGGTCTACTGGTTCTTCGGCCAATATCTGCCGTCGCCGCTCAACCATCGCGGCTACGGCTTCGACCAGATCGTCACGCACCTGTCGTTCGGCACCGAAGGCTTCTACGGCGTGCCGATCTACGTCTCGGCCACCTACATCTTCCTGTTCATCCTGTTTGGCTCGTTCCTGGAGCGCGCCGGCATGATCCAGTTGTTCACCGACGTCTCGCTCGGCCTGTTCGGCCGCACCCGCGGCGGCCCGGCCAAGGTCGCGGTGTTCGCCTCGGGCATGATGGGCACGATCTCCGGCTCGGGCGTCGCCAACGTCGTCACCGTCGGCCAGTTCACCATCCCGCTGATGATCAGGTTCGGATACCGCCGTGCCTTCGCCGCCGGCGTCGAGGCCACGGCCTCGATGGGCGGGCAGATCATGCCGCCGGTGATGGGCGCGGTCGCCTTCATCATGGCCGAAACGCTCGGCGTGCAATATTCGGAGATCGTCAAGGCGGCCGCGATCCCGGCGATGCTCTATTTCGCGTCCGCGTTCTGGATGGTGCATCTGGAAGCCGGCAAGCACGGCCTCGTCGGCATGAAGCGCTCGGAAATCCCGAGCGCCTGGAAGGCGCTGGTGACGCGCTGGTATCTCGTGCTGCCGCTCGCAGCCCTCATCTACATGCTGTTCGAGGGCTTTACGCCGCTCTATGCCGGCAGCATGGGTCTCGCGCTGACCGTGGCGCTGATCCTTGGCACCAGCATCACCGCCGGCGTCTCGGCAACAATCATCCGCTACATCTTCTGGATCGGGCTCGCGCTCGTCGTCGCCGCGCTGTCGCGTGACGGCCTTCAGATCGCGCCGGTCGCGAGCGTCGTCGTCGGCTTGATCGTGATCACCGCCTTCGTCCGCGGCGGCTTCGCCGCGCTGCGTTCCTGCCGCGACGCGCTGGCCGAGAGCGCCAAATCCGCCATCACCGTCGGCATGGCCTGCGCCATCGTCGGCGTCATCATCGGCATGATGTCGCAGACGGGCGTCGGCACCATCTTCGGCGGCTGGGTGATCGGGCTCGGCGAGAAGAGCCTGTTCCTGGCGCTGGTCATGACCATGCTGCTATCGATCCTGCTCGGCACCGGCATCCCGACCATCCCGACCTACATCATCACCGCCGCGCTCGCCGCGCCGGCCCTTGCAAAGCTGGGAGTGCCGCTGATCGCCAGCCACATGTTCGCGTTCTATTACGGCATCATGGCCGACCTCTCGCCGCCGGTGGCGCTGGCTGCGCTCGCGGCAGCGCCGATCGCGAAGGAGAACCCGGACAAGATCGGCTGGGAGGCGATGCGCATCGCGCTCGCCGGCTACGTCATCCCCTTCATCTTCGTCTATTCTCCCGCGTTGATGCTGCAAGGCGGCGATCCCATGGCAGCCCAGCTCGGCTTCTACGGGGCGGTGGCACTGGCGGCCTTGAAGGCACTGGTGGCGATCGGCCTGTTCGGCATGGCCGCGATCGGCTTCCTGTTCACGCGGTTGACGCTCATCGAGCGACTGGTCGCGCTCGGTGCGGCGTTCTGCCTGCTCGGCGAATTCCCGTTCAGCGACACCGCCGGCTTCGTGCTCGCCGCGGCGCTCGCGCTGTGGCAATGGCGGCAGCGTCCGCCGGCGCCGGTCGAGGCGGTGTGAGCCTCTGCTTCGCCACGGCGTTGGGCGTGAAGGCGCTGGCGCTGTCCGCCTTTACGCTGGTCTGGACGCATTCGATCGCGAAGGTCGACTGGCAGGAGGATTGGCGCGTCACCGCCGCCGGCCTCGAACTGGTGCAGGCCCGCGTCAAGGGCACCGGCCCCGGCATGGAGCCGCCGCCGGAGGCACGGTTGGTCGACGGCTGGTTTCAATGGCAGCCGAAGCGCCCCGCCATGCAACAGGTCGTGCTCGGCAATTCCGGCGCGGCCGGCGAATGGCGGCTGTGCCATGACGGACAGTGCCGGACATTGTCGGAGATTGTCGGGCATCCCATTGGTGCTAACGTGACCACGATGAAGGTCTGCGACAACCCGTAGCCCGCATGAGCGGAACGACATGCGGACAATTGTCCCCTGATGTCGCTGCGTTCATCCGGGCTACAAGAACAACAAACGGGAGACATGCGATGGATCGGCTCAAGGGCAAGGTTGCGATGGTGGTGGGGGCCGGCTCGATCGGGCCCGGCTGGGGCAACGGCAAGGCGACCGCGGTGACGTTTGCGCGCGAGGGCGCCCAGGTGTTCTGCGTCGATCGCAACGGCGCTGCGGCCGAGGAGACCGCAGAGATCATCACCGGCGAGGGCGGCAAGGCGACGGCGTTCACGGCCGACGTGTCGCGGGCGAGCGAGATCGAGGCCATGGTGGCGGCGTGCCTGAAGGCCTCTGGCCGCATCGACGTGCTCGACAACAATGTTGGCATCGCCGAGATGGGCAGCGTGGTCGAGGTCACCGAGGAAAGCTGGGACCGCGTCTTCAGCGTCAATCTCAAGAGCGCCTATCTCGCCATGAAGCACGTCATCCCCGTGATGGTGAAGCAGGGCGGCGGCTCGATCATCAACATCTCCTCGATCGCCTCGATCCGCCACATGGGCATCTCCTACGTCACCTACGGCTCTTCGAAGGCGGCGATGAACCAGATGACGCGCACCACCGCGATCGAGTTCGCGCGCCACCATGTGCGCGTCAATGCGATCCTGCCCGGCCTGATGAAGACGCCGATGGTCGAGCATTCCGCAGGCCTCGCCGCCAGCTACGCCAAGGGCGACGTCGAGGCGATGTGGCGCGCCCGCGATGCGCAGGTGCCGATGGGGCACATGGGCGATGCCTTCGACGTTGCCAACGCCGCGCTGTTCCTGGCCTCGGACGAGTCGAAATATGTGACTGGGATCGAGCTCGTGGTCGACGGCGGGATTACCTGCAAGGCGGGGGCGTAGCCTCAAACTCCGCTGTCGTCCCGGGGCGCGCAAAGCGCGAACCCGGGACCCATAACAGGGAGCGGTTGTCTTGCCAGGTGGTTACTCCGATTCCTCGCCAAACCACGGCCTGTGGTTATGGGTCCCGGATCTGCGCTTCGCTTGTCCGGGACGATACCGAGAGCTACTGCGCCAGCGCCAGGATGCCGCCGGCGAACGAATGCCACGCCGCGCTCTCGCTGACCGGCCAGTTCAGCACCTTCACCGCCAGCAGCGCCACCGTGCCGTAGATATAGACCGGATGCACGCGGCCTTCGGCGCGCCAGTCGCGCACCATGGCGACGACGAGCAGGAGCGAGGCGACGACGGCCGGCGGGATCGTGACCGGCACCGGCGGCGGGCCGGGAGGTCCGGGAGGCGCCAGGAAGGTCAGGAACCAGCGCGCGATGGCGGCGTCGAGGATCGAGACCGCAGCAAGCAGCATCAGCCGCTTGTGAATCTCGGGCCTGCGCGTGTTCACGATCGCGAGCACGAACACGATCGCGAAGAACGCGATCCCGCTCATCGGCACGATCGAGAAGCCGATGCCGGCCTCGCGCTGCCCGAGCGCGGCGGAATGCTGCATCACGTGCACGGAGGCGAGGAAGCCGAAGATCGTCATCGCGGTGGCGAGCGACACGCCGGCGATGCCGAGCGAGCGGTGATTGACCACACGACCCGAGGCCGCGAGCCAACTCTGCAGCACGAAATAGAGAGACCAGGTGAAGAACAAGAATCCGTGAAAATGAATCACGGGGCTTGCGGACAACGTCCGGTGCGCGAGCGGCACCCAATAGGTCGGCGCGAAACCGAGAAACGCGGTGGCCGCGCAGGCCAGGGACATATGCAGATAAAAGTATCGTGCGGGCGACGCATCACGCGCGCGCACACGACGGTCGTCGGTCAGGGTCGTCATCACGAGTGAGTCTGGGAAGGTGGGGTTTGGTTCAACGTGGCCGTTCATCCTCCGCTGTCGTCCCGCACAAGCGTGAGCGCTCAATTCTGCGCGATCGCAGCGAGGTGTCGAATCGGGCGTCGAGCAGGACCGGTGCGACAAAAAGGGCCAGTGCGAGGTCGGGCTCCAGCGTTCAGGACGGACTGGACGGCACGAAGGCGATCAGCGCGCCGCCGACGGCGCGAAACGCCGGATAGGCGACTTGATCCGCCGCGTCAGCGCCGATAAGGCCAATGGCTGCCGAGCAGAACGCGATGATCCGTTCGAATGTCGACACGATGATCCCCGAAACCGATGTGCGCGGTGCCACAAGCTAGCACCAATCCGGCCGTCATGGATTGTGCGGTCCCGAGTCAAGGCGTAATGCAAGACCGAAGCAAGACCGAAAGCAAGATTTCCGACTGCGACGAGCATGCGTGTTCAAAAACTGATCCAATCGTCAGGTGCCGTGTTGCTCTACGCGCTCTCGCTCGGCGCCGCCCAGGCTGCGACCGGCGGTGAGCCGGCTGCGGTGATCAAGATTGATGTCGAATCATGCCTCGCGGCGGCCGCGGCCGACGAGATGGACAGGGCCGCCACAGCCTGCGCTGCCGTGATCGACAATGAGAAGACTGCCAAGGAGGATCTGATCAAGGTGCTGGTCGCGCGCGCGGCGCTCTATGCGCGGCACGATCAGGTCGACCGCGCCATCGCCGACGACAGCCGCGTTCTCCTGCTCGATCCCACGCTTGCCGACATCTTCAATGCGCGCGGCGAACTCTGGCTCAGGAAGGGCGACAGGCCCAAGGCGGTGCAGGATTTCGCTGCGGCCCTGAAGATCGATCCGAACCACGAGAAGGCCAAGGCCAATCACAAGGCGATGGCGCGCGAGCTCGAGCGCATCGGCGCGCAGATGGCCGTCGCCGGCAAGCCCAGCTTCAATTGCCGGAATGCGGTCCGGGCCGTGGAGAAGGCGATCTGTCGAAATCGCGAGCTGGCCGATCTCGACCGCGAGATTTTCGGGTCCAACGCGCGCGCGATCCGGGAGGCGCGCAACCCGGCGGATGCCAGGAAGCTCCAGCGGGAGCAGGACGAGTTCATCGCCCGCCGCAACGCGGCGTACGGCCGGCCGGGCTACGATCTGAAGAAGGCAATGCAGGAGCGGCTGCAACAGATCAATGGGGCGGACGGGTATTGAGGTCATGCCCGCCTTGTCCCGCCGGCGCGGCCGAAGCCGCTTCGACGCGGTGAAGGCCCAGGGCATCCACGTTCTTCGTGCCGAGAGTAAGGCGTGGACAGACGCGAATTGAACCCATCCCGTGCCCGCTGCGACAATGGTGAAAACCTGACGTCACGGAGCAAACTGCCATGTGCGGCACGCATCATTCCGCGCAAGCGCTTTGGCTTGCCAAGAGTTCGTTTCGCGCCTTCTTGCTCAGCGCTGCCATGGGCCTCGTCCTCGCTGCGCCGGCCTCGGCCGGGACCGACTGCGTGATGGGCAGCAAGGCGGCTCCAGCGGAGCTGATGGCCGCTTGCGCGACCATCATCGACCAAGCCGCCAATCCCGCCTCCGATCGCGCCGGGGCCCTGCTGGTCCGCGCCGATGCCCATGCCCGGACTTCGGGCGGCCTCACCCAAGCTCTCCGGGACATCGATCGCGCCATTGCGCTCGACGGCAGGAATGCAAAGGCCTGGCGCCTGCGCGGCGACCTCCTGCGCGAGGCCGGCGGCGACCTCAATCGCGCCGCGGCCGACCTCGGCAAGGCGATCGAGCTCGACCCCGCAGACGCGGAGGCCTACGAGCTGCGCGGTGTCGTCTACACCAATCAGCGCCGGCTCGACCGCGCGCTCGCCGACTACGACCAGGCGATCAAGCTGAAGCCGGACTTTGCGCAGGCCTGGTCCGACCGCGGCGTGGCCTATTATCTCGGCGGCGACAACGAGAAGGCGATCAAGAACTTCGACGAGGCCCTGCGGCTCGACCCCGACCGGCCCCGCACCTATACCAATCGTGGGGCGGCCTATAAGAAGCTCGGCCAGCTCGACAAGGCGGTCGCCGATGACGGCGAGGCGATCAGGCGCGATCCCAAGGTGCCGGAGTATTACGACAACCGCGGCCTGACCTATGCTGCGATGGGCGAGTACGACTAGGCCATTGCCGATTACGACCTCGCGATCCGGCGTGAGCCGCGCGCCAACTTCCTGACCAACCGCGGCGATTCCTATCAATTCAAGGGCGAGCTCGGGGCCGCGCTGAGCGACTACGAGGCCGCACTGAAGCTCGATCCGAATTTCGCAAAGACCTACAACAACCGCGCCGTGCTCTACAAGAAGATGGGCGAGCGTAAGAAGGCGCTGGCGGATTACGAGATGGCGCTGAAGCTCGATCCCGGCAACGAGAACGCAGCCAACGGCCGCCGGGCCATGATCGCCGAGATCGCGAAATTCGGCGCGGCGTCCCCGGGCCCCATGCATGCGCGCTCGCCCGATGACCGCGGTCCGTCATTCGATTGCGCCACCGCAAAGCGCGAGGTCGAGCAAGTGATCTGCGCCGATCCGCAGCTTGGCGTGCTCGACCGCCAGATCGCCGAGGCCTACGCGCGCGTGCTGAAATCCGCAGGCAAACGCGGGGCGGATGGCCTGCGCAAGTCCCAGCGCGATTTCCTCGTCACGCGCGATGCGAGCTTCCGTCGCCCCGGCTATGACCTGAAGAAGGTCATGCAGGATCGCTTGCTGCGGCTGAACGCGATGGAGAGCTGAGGCGCCCCTTCGCCTCTCTCTCCGCGTGCGGCAGGGCTATCGCATATGGTGTCGCTCCGCTGCGGCGCATCCTTCGAGACGCCCGCCTCCGGCGGGCCCTCAGGATGAGGGCGGAGTGTGTGGCAGCTGTTTTAGCGGGCGCCGAGGCCCGTTAAGCCTTATCCTGAGGGACCGCGGAAGCGGTCGTCTCGAAGGACGAGGCGCGCGCTCAGGTCCTTCAAAGAAGCCACATGCGACGACCCTGCCGCAAGCGGGGAGAACGGGGAAAGACCAGTCTCTTTTCAGCTTGAACCGCGGCCCGTTCCCGGGAAAATAGCCCTCAATCAAGGCCGGCATTGATCCTGGTCATGGCGGGGCGTCTGTCCTGCCACGAGGTTCGGGGCCAGGCGAACAAAGGGAACGGGAGCGCGCAATGAACGGTAAAAGTCGCTATCACGAGGTCCATGCGCGCTCGCTCGCCGACCCCGATGGCTTCTGGGCCGAGGCGGCGAAAGACATCGACTGGATCGAGCCGCCCAGGAAGATCTTCGACCCCGGGCAGGGAACCTACGGCCGCTGGTTCACCGGCGGTGTCGTCAATACCTGCTACAATGCGCTCGACCGCCATGTCGCAGGTGGCCGCGCCGACCAGGTCGCGCTGATCCACGATTCGCCGCTGACCGGCAGCGTCACCAAATTGACCTATGCCGAGCTGCTGAGCGAGGTGCAGGCGCTCGCCGCGATCATGCAGGATTTCGGCGTCACCAAGGGCGATCGTGTCATCCTCTACATGCCGATGGTGCCGGAGGCCGTGGTCGCGATGCTCGCCTGCGCGCGGATCGGGGCGGTGCATTCCGTGGTGTTCGGCGGCTTCGCCGCGAAGGAGCTCGCCACCCGCATCGACGACGCGCAGCCGAAACTCATTCTCTCCGCAAGCTGCGGCATCGAGCCCGGTCGCATCGTGCAGTACAAGCCGCTGCTCGACGAGGCGATCAAGCTTGCCGGCAGCAAGCCGAAAGCCTGCATCGTGCTGCAACGTCCGCAACTCACCTGCGATCTGACGCCGGGCCGGGATTACGATTGGGCGAGCCTGCGCCGCAAGGCGCTGAACGACGGCAAGAAGGCGCCTTGCGTGCCCGTTGCGGCGACCGATCCGCTCTACATCCTCTACACCTCGGGCACCACGGGCATCCCGAAGGGCGTCGTGCGCGACAATGGCGGCCATCTCGTCGCGGTGAAATGGTCGATGTTCAACCTCTATGGCGTCAAGCCGGGCGAGGTGTGGTGGTGCGGCTCCGACATCGGCTGGGTGGTCGGCCACAGCTACATCGTCTATGGCCCGCTGCTGCACGGCGCCACCACGATCATGTACGAGGGCAAGCCGGTCGGCACGCCCGACGCCGGCGCGTTCTGGCGCGTGATCTCGGAGCACAAGGCGGTTGCGTTCTTCACCGCGCCGACTGCGTTCCGCGCGATCCGGAAGGATGATCCGGAAGGAAAGTTCATCCGGCAATACGACCTCTCGAAATTCCGCACGCTCTTTTTGGCCGGTGAGCGCGCCGATCCGCCGACGGTCGAATGGGCGGAAGCGCAGCTGAAGGTGCCGGTGATCGACCATTGGTGGCAGACCGAGACCGGCTGGTGCATCGCCGGCAACCCGGTCGGGCTCGGCATGCTGCCGGTGAAGCACGGCTCGCCGACGGTACCGATGCCGGGCTATCAGGTCGACGTGGTCGATGAGGCGGCCAAGCCCGTGGGGCCCAACACGATGGGCTCGATCGTCATCAAGCTGCCTATGCCGCCGGGCTGCCTGCCGACGCTGTGGAATCAGGATGCGCGCTTCAAGGAAGCGTATTTGAGCGAATTCCCCGGCTATTACAAAACCTCGGATGCCGGCTACAAGGACGAGGACGGCTACGTCTTCGTCATGGGCCGCACCGACGACATCATCAACGTCGCCGGCCATCGGCTCTCCACCGGCGGCATGGAGGAGATCCTGGCCTCGCATCCCGATGTCGCCGAATGCGCCGTGCTCGGCGTCAAGGACGCGATCAAGGGCGAGGTGCCCTGCGGCTTCCTGGTGCTCAAGGCCGGCGTGAAACGCGCGCCGGCCGAGATCGAGAAGGAGATCATTGCGCTGGTGCGCGACAAGCTCGGCCCGGTCGCCGCCTTCAAGCTCGCCATCACCGTCGGCCGCCTGCCCAAGACGCGCTCCGGCAAGATCCTGCGCGGCACCATCAAGAAGATCGCCGACGGCGAGTCCTGGACCATGCCGGCGACGATCGAGGATCCCAAGGCGCTCGACGAGATCGGGGAGGCGCTGAAGGGGCGGGTGTGAGGTTTGCTCTGACAGTCGTGCCAGTGAGGCGCGAGGCCCTACCCCAACTCCGCCGTCATCACCCGCGAAAGCGGGTGATCCAGTACGCCGCGGCAGCAGTGTGACCAAATGACCGCCGCGGCGTACTGGATTCCCCGCCTGCGCGGGGAATGACAGCGTGCGTGCGACGGCGTCCGGGGACTTACATTCTCCTCATTCCCGGCTAAACAGGGTCGGTCAACAAGGGACCCTCGATGCCACTCGCCGCCGCGCCACGCCTGCTGACCGTCTTGGCTCTCGCCGTCGTTCTCTCCGCCTGCTCCGCGCGCTACCAGAATGCGGTGGCGGTGGGCGGCGACGATGACGACGCGGTGTGCCAGGGCCGCGGCTATGCGCAGGGTTCGCCGGAATACGTGGCCTGCCGCAAGGACCGCGACGTCCAGCGCAACGCCGCCACCGCGCGCGCCGACCGCCGCCAGCGCGACCTCGGCGAATACATGCTGAACCATCCCGAGCGGCCCTGACGTGGGACTGCGGCACCATGTTGCCGCCCGGCACGTCTCGCCTTCGTGCATTTCGTGACACATCTGCAACGCCGTGGCCAAATCGTGGCGGCCTTCGCCTGAATTGATCGGGATCAAATCCCCTAGCGGCCCCTTTCTGCTCTGACGCTCATGTCGCGCAACGATGCGCGGGAAATGGCTGAAGGGGATTGAAATGCAGAGAACGACAAGAAACCTGGCGCGGCTTGCGACTTTTGGCGCGATGCTCGTGGGCACGTTTGCATCGGTGCAGGCCGCCGATTTGCCGGTTTACAGGAAGGCGCCGCCGCCGGTGGAGGCATTCAATCCGTGGATGATTCGCCTGCGTGTGCTCGGCGTGTTGCCGGATGCCGGCGGCTCGACCGTCAATGTGGCGGGCGTGCCCTCGCTGTCCTCGCCGAACTCCGGGCTCTCGATTAGCGACCAGGTCGTCCCCGAGCTCGACATCAGCTATTTCTTCACCAAGAACATCGCGGCCGAATTGATCCTGGGCGTGACCCGGCACTCGATCACCGGCACCGGCTCGCTCGCGAGCCTGCCGATCGGCAAGACCACGCTGCTGCCGCCGACGCTGACGCTGCAATATCACTTCGACCAGTTCGGCGCGTTCAAGCCGTATGTCGGCGCCGGCGTGAACTACACCGTGTTCTTCAACAATTCGGCGGCCAATGCGCCCGCCGCCATCGCCGGTCCGCCCGCGATCGTCGCCACCACCACCAACCTGCACGTCAGCAACGCCTGGGGCGGCGCCGTCCAATTCGGCTTCGACTACATGATCGACCGGCACTGGGGTCTCAACGTCGACGTCAAGAAGCTCTGGCTGCGCCCGGATTTCAGCGCGACCGTCTCCGGCCTGCCGGTCACCGGCACCGCGCATATCGATCCGTGGCTGGTCGGCGCCGGCGTGACGTATAAGTTCTGAAGTCTTCGCCAAACTTCTCCCTGGGGATATGGGTCCCCGCCCCCGTGCGCAATTGCGCACTAGGCGGGGACGACCACCGAGGGAGAGGCACACAAAACAAAAAAGCGCGGCAGGTTTTCCTGCCGCGCTTTTTGCGTTTGCAGCGAGCGAAAAGAGAGGACCTACTCCTCCTCGTCGTCCTGCTTCTTGCCGCCGAGCGTCTTCAGCTTGGCGAACACGGCGTCGACGTTGAGGTCGTCGCTGGACTTCTCCGCGGATTCGTATTCGTCCTTGCGGGTGGTCTCGGAGGCCGGCAGCAGCGTGGCGCCGCCATAGGCCGCATCGATCGGCTTTTCCTTCGCGGCGCGCTGCACCTCGAAATCGAGCTCGATCTGCGAGCAGAGGCCGAGGGTGACAGGATCGATCGGGGTGAGCTGCGACGTGTTCCAGTGGGTGCGGTCACGGACGCTGGCAATGGTGCTCTTGGTGGTGCCGACCAGGCGCATGATCTGGGCGTCCTTGAGCTCGGGATGGCTGCGCAGCAGCCAGAGGATGGCGCTCGGACGCTCATGGCGGCGCGACACCGGGGTGTAACGCGGGCCCTTGCGCTTGGGCTGCGGCGGCAGCACCACTTTGCTCTCCTGGAGGCGGAGCCGGTAATCCGGGTTCTTCTCGCCCTTCTCGATCTCCTCGCGGGTGAGCTGGCCGTTGGAGAGGGGATCCATGCCCTTGATGCCCTGGGCCGCATCGCCGTCGGCGATCGCGCGCACCTCGAGGGGATGCATTTTGGTGAAATCGGCGACCTGGTCGAACGTCAGCGCGGTGTTGTCGAGCAGCCAGACGGCGGTCGCCTTGGGCATCAGAGGTGCGTTGCTCATGGCAAATCTCCTTTGTGCTTCGCCCACCCCTTTGGAGGCGAAACCGGTGGTCATCAGCGATGACAGGGAATTCGCGCTATATAAGCCGGGAGGGGCTGGCCACGCAATGGTTCTGCTATAGATAGTGCCTTGACAGCGCCCGAAAGGGGGCCCAATTCCCTTGGAAATCGCGGTATAGTTCAACCCGACCGTTTTAAGCCCTATTCCATCCATCGACCGCCCCCGCCAGAAGGCGAAACGGGTGATTCGGTCCCGAGATCGCTCAATGTCAGCCAAACCAGACCTCAAGATCGTGCTTTGTTCTCCCCGCGGCTTCTGTGCCGGGGTGGTCCGGGCGATCGACACCGTGGAACGGGCGCTCGATAAATATGGCGCCCCCGTCTATGTTCGCCACGAGATTGTGCACAACAAATACGTCGTCGACGGGTTGAAGAAGAAGGGCGCCATCTTCGTCGAGGAGCTCGCCGAAATCCCGGAGAATACGTCCGCGCCGGTGGTGTTCTCGGCCCATGGCGTGCCGAAATCGGTTCCGGCCGACGCCCAATCCCGCAATCTGTTCTCGCTGGATGCGACCTGCCCGCTGGTGACCAAGGTCCATCGCGAGGCCGCGATCCATTTCAAGCGCGGCCGCGAGATCTTCCTGATCGGCCATTCCCACCACCCCGAGGTGGTCGGCACGCTCGGCCAGCTTCCGGCCGGCGCCGTGACCCTGATCGAGACCGCCGAGGACGCCAAGACCATCGCCCCGAAGGATCCCAACAACCTCGCCTTCGTGACCCAGACCACGCTGTCGATCGACGACACCGCGGAGATCGTGGCGCTCTTGAAGGAGCGCTTCCCCAACATCAACGGCCCGCACAAGGAAGACATCTGCTACGCCACCACCAACCGCCAGCTCGCGGTGAAGAAGGTGGCGCCGGTGGTGGACGCGCTCATCGTCGTCGGTGCCCCCAATTCGTCGAACTCGCAGCGCCTGCGCGAGGTCGCCGAGCGCGAGGGCTGCAAGATCGCGGTGCTGGCGCAGCGTGCCGCGGACATCGACTGGGACAAGTTCGGCAATCTCACGAGCCTCGGAATCACCGCGGGCGCCTCCGCGCCTGAGGTGATCGTCGAGGAGATCATGGACGCCTTCGCCGAGCGCTACACGCTGCATGTGGAGACGGTCTCGGCCGCGGAAGAGAACGAGTTCTTCCCGCTGCCGCGTCAGGTACGTCCCGAAGCTGCCGCCGAGTAGACCTTGATGGCGGTCTATACCGACGTCGCCGCCGACGAGCTTGCGGATTTCCTGAAGCAATATGAGCTCGGCGAATTGCTCTCCTACAAGGGCATCGCCGAGGGCGTCGAGAACACCAACTTCCTGCTGCATACCAGCCAAGGGGGCAAGCAGGCGTCGTTCATCCTCACGCTCTACGAGAAGCGCGTGGCGAAGAACGATCTGCCGTTCTTCCTCGCGCTGATGACGCATCTGGCCGAGCACGGCGTCAATTGCCCGCTGCCGGTGAAGGGACGCGACGGCGAGGCGCTGCGCGAGCTGTCGGGACGGCCTGCGGCCATCATCACCTTTCTCGAAGGCATGTGGCCGCGCAAGCCGAACGTGGCGCATTGCGCCGGGGTGGGCGAGGGGCTGGCGAAGATGCATCTGGCCGGGGCGAACTTCGGGATCAGGCGCGCCAACGCGCTGTCGGTCTCCGGCTGGCGGCCGCTGTTCGATGCGGCCTCACACCGCGCCGACGAGGTTCAGCCGGGCCTGCGGGCCTTCCTCGCGGCCGAGCTCGATCATCTCTCGAGCGGAATCTGGCCGACCGATCTGCCGGAAGGCGTGATCCACGCCGATCTCTTCAACGACAACGTCTTCTTCCTCGGCGACAAGCTGTCCGGGATCATCGACTTCACCTTCGCCTGCAACGACATGCTGGCCTACGACGTCGCGATCTGCCTCAACGCCTGGTGCTTCGAGCCGGATCATTCCTTCAACGTCACCAAGGCGAGGGCCTTCCTCAACGCCTATGGCCGGGTGCGAAAGCTCTCGGAGGCGGAAGAGGCCGCGCTGCCGCTGCTGGCCCGCGGAGCGGCGATCCGCTTCCTGCTGACGCGGCTGGTCGACTGGCTCAACGTGCCGCCCGGTGCGCTGGTAAAGCCGAAGGATCCGCTGGAATATGTCCGCAAGCTGCGCTTTCACCAGGGCGTCGGCAGCGTGCGCGACTATGGGCTGATGCCCTCGGGGCTGGTGGCGTGAGCGAGCGTCCGAATGTCACGATCTATACCGACGGCGCCTGCTCGGGAAATCCCGGGCCGGGCGGCTGGGGCGCGATCCTGAGGTTCGGCGACAAGGAAAAAGAGCTGAACGGCGGCCAGCCGCACACCACCAACAACCAGATGGAGCTGATGGCGGCGATCTCGGCGCTCGAAGCGCTGAAGAAGCCGTGCATCGTCGATCTCTACACCGACAGCCAGTACGTCCGGCAGGGCATCACCGGCTGGATCTTCGGCTGGAAGCGCAACGGCTGGCGCACCGCCGACAAGAAGCCGGTGAAGAATGTCGAGCTATGGCAGCGCCTCGACGCCGCGCTGAAGCAGCACGAGATCCGTTGGCACTGGGTCAAGGGCCACGCCGGCCACCCCGAAAACGAGCGCGCCGATCAGCTCGCGCGAGACGGCATCGTGAAGGCGCGGTTGCAGACCCGGATCAGCGAGTAGCGAGGGGGCTGGCTCTCTCCATTCGTCATGGCCGGGCTTGACCCGGCCATCCACGCCTTGCCGCGCCGAGCCAAGAACGTGGATGCCCGGGACAAGCCCGGGCATGACGTCATCCCTGAAAACGGGCTGGGTCTAAAGCTTACAGCTGCCCGAGCAGCGTATCGCCGCCGGAGACCTCGACCTTGCCGGGCATCGCCTCGAGGTTCAGCCTCTTGACCACGCCGTCCTCGACCAGCATCGAATAGCGCTTGGAGCGGATGCCGAGGCCGTTGGCGGAAGCGTCGAGCTCCATGCCGATTGCCTTGGTGAAGTCGGCGTTGCCGTCGGCGAGGAAGATGGCCTCGTCGCGCTGGTCGGTGTCACGCTTCCAGGCGTTCATGACGAAGGCGTCGTTGACGGAGACGATCGCGATGCTGTCGACGCCCTTGTCCTTCATGGCATAGGCGTTGAGGAAGATGCTCGGCAGATGCATCTTGTGGCAGGTGCCGGTGTAGGCGCCGGGCACGGCGAACAGCGCCACCTTCTTGCCCTTGAAGATATCGTCGGTGGTCTTCACCTGCGGGCCTTCCGCGGTCATCACGCGGAACTTCGCCTCGGGCAGCTTGTCGCCAATCTGGATCGCCATGGTCAGTCTCCCTGAAAATCGGTCCCGCTTTTTAGACCGTGCGGGGAGGCTGCACAATATTGCCGGCAGTGAAAGCGGCGCAGGCGGCCCTTCACCTCGATGTCATCAGCCGGCAAAACCGCCACTGTCGAGGAAGGCCTGCTCTTCCTCCGTGGACGTACGTCCGAGGACGCGGTTGCGGTGAGGGAAACGACCGAAGCGGCGGATGATGTCGGCATGCTCCCGGGCGTATTTCAGGTTCTCGGCATTGTCGGCCTTGTTGGCACTGTCGGCGTCTTGAAACAGCGCGACGCAATGCAGCTGGTCGGGCAGGTGCTCCGAATGCATGAAGGGCAGATAGAGGAATTCGCGCAGGATCGGATCGACCCTGGCATCGACACCCCGGTCGATGGCGCGGCGGGCGACCTCGCGCGCCAGCGCGTCGCTGGCAAAGGCCTCGGGCGTGCCGCGAAACATGTTGCGGGGAAACTGGTCGAGCACGATGACGAGCGCGAGGGCGCCTGCGTCATTGTCTTCCCATGATGCCAGTTCGCCGGCGGCCGCCTTCTGCCACAGCGCAAGAAAGCGGCGCCGGATCTCCGCGTCGAAAGCGTCGTCGCGTGTGTACCAGCGCTCGCGGCCGGCTTCGCGCCAGAAGGCAAGAATGCCCGATGGCGCGATGTCACCGACGTCCGTCATCAGCGGAGCAGCTTACGCCGCCTCGGCCTTCTTCTCGTCGCGCAGCTGCCGGCGCAGGATCTTGCCGACATTGGTCTTGGGCAGGTCGGTGCGGAATTCGATCTGCTTGGGCACCTTGTAGCCGGTGAGCTGCTCTTGACAGAACTTGATCAACGCCTCGGCGGTGAGGTTGGGATCCTTCTTCACCACGAAAGCCTTCACCGCTTCGCCCGACTTGGAATCGGGGATGCCGATCACGGCGCATTCGAGCACGCCCGGATGGCCCGCGATCACTTCCTCGACCTCGTTCGGATAGACGTTGAAGCCGGAGACCAGGATCATGTCCTTCTTGCGGTCGACGATCTTGGTGTAGCCCTTCTCGTCCATGATGCCGATGTCGCCGGTGCGGAAATAGCCGTCCGCGGTCATCACCTTGGCGGTCTCCTCCGGCCTGTTCCAGTAGCCAGACATCACCTGCGGACCCTTGGCGCAGATCTCGCCGGCCTGACCGAGCGGGACCTCGTTGCCGTCGTCATCGCGGATCGAGATCCAGGTCGACGGCACCGGGATGCCGATCGATCCCGTGAATTCGGTTGCCGTTGCCGGATTGCAGGTCAGCGTCGGGGACGTCTCCGACAGGCCGTATCCCTCGGCGATGAAGCAGCCGGTGACCGCCTTCCATTGATCGGCCACGGGACGCTGCACCGCCATGCCGCCGCCGTTGGAGATCTTCAGCTTGGAGAAGTCGAGCTTCTTGAAGTCGGGATGGTGCATCAGGCCGTTGTACAGCGTGTTGACGGCCGGGAAGCTGTTGACCTGATATTTCGCCAGCTCCTTGATGAAGCCGGGGATGTCGCGCGGGTTGGGGATCAGCAGATTGCAGCCGCCGGCGCGCACCGCGAGCAGGTAGCAGGCCGTCAGCGCGAAGATGTGATAGAGCGGCAGCGCGCAGACGATCATGAGCTGATCGACATGCGGCGGCGCGGCCAGCGCCGGCTGCAGCCAGGCATCGTTCTGCAGCACGTTGGCGACGATGTTGCGATGGAGCAGGGTGGCGCCCTTGGAGAGGCCGGTGGTGCCGCCGGTATATTGCAGGAAGGCGACGTCGCCCGGCGAGAGCTTGGGCTTGCTGAAGGTCATGCCGCGGCCGGCGGACAGCGCGTCGTTGAAGGAGACCGAGCCCGGCAGCGACCACGCCGGCACCATCTTCTTGACGCGGCGAACGACCAGGTTGACGATCACGCCCTTGAAGCCGAGCAGGTCGCCCATGCTGGCGACGATGACATGCTTCACCGCCGTCCTGGCGATCACCTGCTCGACGGTGTGGGCGAAATTCTCCAGCACGATGATGGCTTCGGCGCCGGAATCCTTGAGCTGGTGCTCGAGCTCACGCGGGGTGTAGAGCGGGTTGACGTTGACGACAGCGAAGCCGGCCCGCAGCACCGCAGCGGTTGCGACCGGATATTGCAGCACGTTCGGCATCATGAGGGCGACGCGGGCGCCACGCTGCAGTCCGCGGCCCTGAAGATAGGCCGCGAGCGCGACCGACATCTGGTCGAGGTCGCGGTAGCTGATCGACTTGTCCATGCAGATGAACGCCTTGCGGTCGGCGAACTTGGTGAAGCTCTCCTCCAGCAGGTCGACCAGCGATGCGTATTGGGTCGGCTCGATATCGGCGGGCACGCCGGGCGGATATTGCTTGAGCCAGATGCGCTCCATGGAAAACTCCCCTCATTGACCAGAGCCCGTTGTGTCTCGGGCTTGCCGCATTGCCGCCAGTATCGAGCCTGCCGGAACCGGTGGCAAGCCGTCGACGCTTAGGGCAAAGGTCGGGAAGTGGCTACTGGAATCATCGCGAACGGCTGTCGCAGGTGCGAAGCCGGGCCGGATCGGCCCGGGGGTGCGCCGTTAACTGTTGTTGGCCGGCTTGGCCGCGGGCTTGGTCGCGGCCTTGGGCTTGGCGGGCTTCGGATCGCCGCCGGCCGCAGGCTTCTCGGCGGGTTTAGCCGCCGCATCAGGCTTGGTGGCAGCATGCTTGGGCGCTGCCGGCTTCGCCGCAGTCTTGGGATCACTCTTTGCGTCGTTCTTGCCGTCGCTCTTGCCGTTGTTCCCGCCGTTGCTCTTGACCCCCGCCGGCTTGGCATCCGGCTTCACCGCCGCGGTCTTGGTGTCCTTGCTGGCGTCCTTGGCCGCGTCTTTCGGCTTGTCGGCCGCATCCGGCTTCTTGGCTACGCGCGACTTCTTGCCACGCGGCTTGGAGGACGCCGCCTGCTGGTCGGCGTCGGCCGCGACCGCCGCGATCAGGGCGGTGCCGGTGCGGGTCGGGCCGGTGTAGACCAGCACGGGCTCGGTCGGCGCCGGCGCCGAGGCCATCAGCTCGGAGGCCTTCATCAGGGGCGGCTGCAGGCCGGCGGTGAAGAACGTCACCTGGGCTTCGCCGCCGGTCGCGGACGCCAACCCGGTGGCGCCGCCATTGGCGGCAATCAGCGCATCGTCGTCGTCGCTGGCCGGCCGCTTGCGGTGGGGCCCGCACATCTCGTCGCGCAGGTTCGGCGGCGAGGCGTCGACCGGCACGAGGTTATCGACCGTGCCGAGCGAGGGGCGAAGCCATGTCAGAGTGTCCTGGCTGAAGCCGCGCTCCAGCAGCTGCGCGGCCTTCACCGCGCGCGCGGTGCCGGAGCTCGCGCCCAGCACCACCGCGATCAGCCGGCGGCCGTTGCGCGTGGCCGAGGCGACGAGATTGTAGCCGGAGGCGCAGATGAAGCCGGTCTTGAAACCGTCGGCGCCGGGATAGCGGCCGATCAGCTTGTTGAAATTACCGGTAACGCGCTTGCCGAAGCGGATCGCCGGGATGTGCACGAAATATTCGTATTCCGGCAGGTCGCGCAGGAACGCGCGCGCGAGAATGCCGAGGTCGCGCGCCGACGTGATCTGACCTTCGGCGGGCAGGCCGTTCGGATTGACGTAGCTGGTCTGCGTCATGCCGAGCTTCCTCGCGGTGTCGTTCATGATCGCGGAGAAGCCGTCGACCGAGCCGCCGACACCTTCGGCAAGCACCACGGCCATGTCATTCGCCGACTTGACCATCACCATCTTCAGCGCGTTGTCGACGGTGAGCTGCGTTCCCGGACGGAACCCCATCTTCGAGGGCGATTGCGAGGCTGCAACCGGCGAAACCGTGAGCAGCGTGTCGAGCGTCAGTCTGCCTTCCTTGACCGCCTTCAGCGTCACATAGGCGGTCATGATTTTGGTAACGGAGGCCGGATACCAGGGAATGGTCGCGTTGTCCGCCTGCAGCACCTTGCCGCTGTCGGCCTCGATCAGCAGCAGCGCTTCGGCGCTCGCCCCGCGCGGCGCCAGCAGCGCGGCACATGCGAGACTCGCAGCGAACAGGCTGAACAAGGATTTGCGAAGCAGCGGGCGTAGGGCGTGCACTATCCGATTCCGGTCCTTGGAGGCCCGCCGGTTCCCGGCGGCTCTCGTGATCTGATTGTCGGTTCTGAAATCCAGCGCCGCCGCTTGCGGCGCAGCGAACCTATACCGGCTGATGCGTCGAGAATAGGGGGCCGGGTGCGGTATTCCGCAATGAAATAGGCCGAATTTCGACGGCGCTGTGGGGACTTGCTACGGGGATTTGGCGGCCGTCGCGGCAACCTCAGAGGCCGTCACGCTGGCCCGTGCGCTTTCCTGCACCATGAACTGAGCCCTGGCGAGCTCGGCAAAATGGCCGCCTTTGGCCACGAGTTCATCGAAAGTTCCGCTTTCGGTCACGCGGCCGTTCTCGAACACCAGGATCCGCGTGGCGTTGCGGATGGTGGAGAGGCGATGGGCGATGACGAAGGTGGTCCGGCCCTTCATCACTTCGTCGAGAGCGGCATTCACCTTGGCCTCGGTGACGGCGTCGAGCGCCGAGGTGGCTTCGTCCAGGATCAGGATCGGCGGGTCCTTCAGCAGCGCGCGGGCGATCGACAGGCGTTGCCGCTCGCCGCCGGACAGCATGCGCCCGCGCTCGCCGGCATTTGTCTCGAAGCCGCCGCTGCGTTCGATGAACTCGAGCGCCTGTGCGCGCGCGGCCGCCTGGCGCATCTCGGCCTCGGTCGCATCCGGCTTGCCGACGCGCAAATTCTCCGCGATCGACCGGTTGAACAGCAGCGCTTCCTGGAACACGACGCCGATGTTCCGCCGCAGCGAGGTCAGCGTCACGCCGCGCAGGTCCATGCCGTCGATCTTGATGACGCCGGATTGCGGGTCGAAGGCGCGGTGCAAGAGCGCGATCGCGGTCGATTTGCCGGCGCCGGTCGGGCCGACCAGCGCGATGGTCTGGCCGGGCAGCGCGGTGAAGGTGAGATCCTCGATCGCCGGCCGCTTGCCGTCATAGGAGAAGGTGACGTCGTTGAACTCGACGAGGCCGGACAGCCTGCCGGCGTCGATCGCGTCGGAGCGGTCGCGCACGGCGGGCACGGCGTCGAGCACATTGAAGAACTCGCGCAGGCGCGGGGCTTCCATGAACACGTTGTTGATGAAGCTCACGACCTGTTCGAGCTTCTGGATCAGCATCGTCGCGAAGCTCACGAACATCACGATCTCGCCGACCGAGGTCAGTCCCTGGTCGTGCAGCGCGATGCCGAACGTGAAGATCGCCAGCACCGTGATGGTGGTGGAGGCGCGCGTGATGACGGTGACCAGCGCCCACCACGACAGCACCGGCATCTGGGCTTCGAGCAATTGATCGGCGACGGAGCGCAGCCCCTTCACCTCGGCCTCGACGCGGACGAAGCTCTGCACCAGCGCGACGTTGCCGAGCGCGTCGGAAGCGCGCGCCGAGAGCTCGCTATATTGCTCCTCGACCTCCATCTGCATGCCGAAGGTCTTGCGCACCACGAAGGTCGTCAGTGCGGTGAAGACGATGCAGAGCACGAATAGCAGGATGGCGAGCCGCCAGTTCAGGTAGAGCGACAGCGGCAGCAGCACCACGACCGAGAGGATGGCGGCAAAATGCTCGCGGAAGAAGCCGAGCCACAGCCGCCACAAGGCGTCGGTGCCGTTGAGCATCACCTTCATCAGCCGGCCCGAATGGGTGCCGGAGTGGAAGGTCAGCGGCAGTTGCAGGATGTGCTCGAAATAGTCGGTCAGCACCGCCTGGCGCTGGCGGTGCGAGAGCCGGTCGGCTTGTAAGGCCACGACCGCGCTGCACAGGATGGTGAAGAGCCCGAACGCGACCCAGGCAGCCAGGAACGGCCAGGCCGAGTTCGAGCCGGCCACGGTCTTGCCGGAGAGCACGTCGACGATCCGGCCGAACAGCACGGGTTCGGCGAATTGCGAGCCCGCCAGCAGCAGATTGGCGACCGCGAGCAGCCAGCCCAGCCGCGCCTCGTTGCCGAGCAACTCAAGAACGCGGGTATAGAGACGGAGGATGGACATGCGGGTGACGAAACTCGAGCGGACGACGGAGCCCGCATTCTAAGCAGGGATCGCGCGCGAGATATAGCGGAAGCCGCCGGTTTTTCTCAATTGATAAGCCGTTCGGCGACCGGCGGCAGGAATTGGTCGTCGAAGACGTCGCCCGGGGTGGGCCGCTTGCGGAATTTGAAGTCCTGCGCGATCTGGTCGATCGAGCGCTCCAGGCGCCGTGGCTCGATGCCGCCGAGACCGTTGCGCTTGACCTCGTCGGTCAGGACGTTGTCGGCAAGAACGGTGCGCAGGCGTTCCAGCTCCAGGTCGCGGTCGCCGCCGTCGATGCGGCTCGCGGCGTCGTCCGCCGCACGCGCCGGCTCCTTGACGGTGGCGGCGATGCCGGCGATCAAGGCGCGGACGAAGCCTTTCACGGCGTCCGGCTTTGCTGCGGCGAAGGCGGCATTGACCGCCACGGCGAAGCCATAGGCCTCGCAGCCGTAATCGGCATAGCGCAGCACCACGAGATCCGCGCCGGGCACGCCGCGGTCGCGCAGGTTCACCGCCGAGAGATGGCTGAAGCCCGCGACGGCATCGACCTGTCCTGCGGACAGGATCGGCTCGCGCACCGCCGCGCTGATCTTGTGGAATTTGACGCGCGATGCCTTGATGCCGTTCTGCTGCGCCAGCGCCGGCCACAGCCGCATCGACAGGTCGGCCTCGGCAACGCCGACGGTCTTGCCGTCGAGATCGGGCAACAGATGGATGCCGCGGCTCCTGCGCGCCATGATCGCGTACGGCGCGCGGTTGAACAGCACGAACACCGCCTTGATCGGCGCCGCATCCTCCTTGTCGCGAAACCGGATCAACTCGTTGATGTCGACGAGCGCAAGCTCGCTGGCGCCCTTGGCGACGCGGGCGAGTGCCTCCGGCGATCCGGCCGCGCTGCTGAAGGACACGTTCAGACGCTCGGCGCCGAACCTGCCGTCCTTTGCCGCAAGGAAGAACGGCGCCATGCTTGCGTCGGGCGGGCGGTCGAAGGTGAAGTGAATGGCAATTGAGGACGGCGCAGGCGTCTCGGCCGCGCTGACACCGCGTGGAATCAGTGTCGCAAGCGAGATCGTGAGGGCCAGCAGGCAACGAAGCGCGATCGTCTTGAATTCCGACATCAGTTGCGCCGGTCCCGCATTGTTATGGTTTCGTGACGCTCGCAGCGCCGGCCGGCGACACCGTGCGCGCGCCAACATGAACGGCGGATGAGCGACGGTTGCGTCACGATTACGCAACCCCGTTCAGCTTGTGTTGGGGTTGGGGAACCCAACTTAGGTCATGCGGGTTTGAATGCATGAGCCTGTCCGCAGGCGTCCATTCCCAGGTCCCAAAGGAGGGCCCAAGACATGTTCGACCGATTCTCCAAGATTGCGGGCCGCAAGGCCATTCTTGCTACCGCCGCCGTGGTGGCTCTGACCGCCGCTGCACCCACCGCCTCTTACGCGGGCGGTCGTCATTGGCATGGCGGTGGTGGCGGCGCCGCCGCTGCAGCGATGTTCGGCCTGGCCGCGACCGGCCTGGCGATCGCAGCCAGCCGCGATGCCTACGCCTATGATCCGGGTCCGGGCTACTACTACGACAGCGGCCCGGTCTACTACAGCAGCCCCGGCTATGGTTCGTATTATTACGACTCGAGCAACCGCTACACCTATGGCGGCTACAAAAACCCCTGCGCCCACGGCTATTCGGGCTACAGCTGCTATTAACTGATCGGCCCTGCGTCATCGGAGAACAGGCCGTCGCGCTTGCCGCGCCGGCCTGTTTTCTGCTTTTATTGCCGAGCGTTAACACGCCCGCCATTTGTTTAGAGTAGTTTTGAGTACCATGAGTGATTCGCTTGAGCGGCTATATCTGGCTGTGCTCGCGGCCAGGGATCTTGATCCGGCAACATCGCGGACCGCCCGGCTGTTTCAGCGCGGGCCCTCGAAAATGGCAAAGAAGCTCGCCGAAGAGGCCATCGAGGTCGTGATCGATGCCGTCAATGGCGACTCCGAGGCCGTGATCCGGGAAAGCGCCGACCTCTTGTACAATCTCACCGTGCTCTGGGCCTCTGCCGGCGTGCGCCCCGAGGACGTCTGGCGCGAGATGACGCGGCGAGAAGACATGCTCGGCATCGCCGAGAAGCTGCCGAAATCCTCGATGAAGCTGCCCAAGGTCGCGTCACCGCGCGTGGCCGCCAGGCGGCCAATTGTCGCGCTCGAGGGTCGCGCCGCGCGCAAGCGCCACTAGAAACCTCACAATTCGCCCCAATCTCGGCATGGACAAATCCGTCCCATGGTGCTTCATCGCGGCGCCATGCTGAAACGTATTTACGACTGGTGCATCGACGCCGCCCACAAGCCATACGCGCTCTGGATCATGGGGGCCGTATCCTTCGCCGAGAGCTCCTTCTTTCCGGTCCCGCCGGACGTGATGCTGATTCCGATGTCGCTGGCGCGCCCGCAGCGCGCCTGGCTCTACGCCGCAATCTGCACCGTGACCTCGGTGCTTGGCGGCGTGGTCGGGTATGCCATCGGTGCGCTGCTGTTCGACTCGCTCGGCCAATGGCTGATCCAGGTCTACGGCCTCGCCGACAAGGTCGACGCCTTCCGGGCCTCCTATGCGGAATGGGGTGCCGTCATCATCCTGCTCAAGGGGCTGACGCCGATTCCCTACAAGCTCGTCACCATCACCTCGGGCTTTGCCGGCTACAACATCCTCCTGTTCATCCTGTGCTCGATCGTCGCGCGCGGCGGACGCTTCTTTGTCGTCGCGATCCTGCTCAACCGCTACGGCGACTGGATCCGGGTCAGGATCGAGCGGCATCTCGGACTCTGGGTCGCCCTCGGCGCCATCGTGCTGGTGCTCGGCTTCGTAGTGGCGATCAAGCTGATCTAAACCTCCGCGCTTTGCCGTCACCTCTGGTTCGGCTACGGTTGTGGTCATGACGGATCGATCCGGCAAACAGGTCATGCGACCGGGCACGCTGATTCTCGCGATGCTTGCGCTCCTGCTCGGTGGCGGCGGGACCGGATGGCCGCAATCCGCCCCGCCATCGCTCGGCTTGCAGGCGCCGGGCGCGCAGGCCGCGCCGCCACCGTCGACACCCGCTCCATCGGCGCCGCCGGCGCAAGAGGAAAATCCCGGGCTGATCAATGAAATGGGCAAGCTGTTCGACAAGCTGCCCTCGATCCTGCCGCCGATCAAAAGCCCCAGTGAAACCATGAATGACCTGTCACGGCTGGCCAAGCCCTCGACCATGGTGTCGGGGCGCGTGGCCTGCCCGGTCTCGTCGAACGGCGCGCCAGACTGCAAGCAGGCCGCCGACCAGCTCTGCCAAGGCAAGGGCTACAAGGAAGGCAAGAGCCTGAATGCCGATTCCGCGGAAAAATGCTCGGCCAAGGTCTTGATCCCCGGCCGGCAACGCAAACCGGACGACTGCCGCACCGATACTTTCGTGACCAGCGCGCTGTGCCAGAACTGACGTGATGGTCCGCGCGCAAGCAACAAGGATCGCCCATGAGCCGGACGGAGCAGGACTTCCTCGGACAGCGTGAGATCGCCGACGACATCTACTACGGCGTCCAGACCATCCGGGGAAAGGAGAACTTCCACATCACCGGCATTCCGATGAACCAGGAGCCTTACTTCGTGAAGGCGCTCGGTTACGTCAAGAAGGCCGCCGCCATGGCCAATCGCGATCTCGGCGTGCTCGACGCCAGGGTCGCGGACGCGATCATCCTCGGCTGCGACCGCGTCATCGCCGGCGAGATGATGGATCAGTTCGTCACCGATTTCATCCAGGGCGGTGCCGGCACCTCCACCAACATGAACGCCAACGAGGTGATCGCGAATCTCGCGCTGGAATCGCTCGGCTTCGGCAAGGGCGACTATCAGCACGTCAGTCCCAACGACCATGTCAATTACGGCCAGTCGACCAACGACACCTATCCGACCGCCTTCCGCCTCGCGCTGATCCTGCGGCTCGAGAGCTACATGACCGCGCTGCGCCAGCTCCAGGAAGCTTTCTTCGCCAAGGGGCGCGAGTTCGACCGGGTTCTGAAGATGGGCCGCACGCATCTGCAGGATGCCGTGCCGATGTCGCTCGGGGCGGAATTCCGGGGCTGGGGCACCACGATTGGCGAGGAGGTCGAGCGCATCTCGGAAGCGCGTGCGCTGCTGCGCGAGATCAATCTCGGCGCCACCGCGATCGGCACCTCCGTCACGGCCGCGGTCGGTTATCCCAAGCTCGCGGTCCGGCATCTGAGCGCGCTGACCGGCGTCGACTTCATCCTCGCCGGCGATCTCGTCGAGGCGACCTCCGACACCGGCGCCTATGTGCAACTCTCGGGCGTGCTGAAGCGCACGGCGAGCAAGCTGACGAAAATCTGCAACGACATCCGCCTGCTCGCCTCCGGCCCGCGCGCCGGCTTCAACGAAATCAACCTGCCGCAGCTGCAGCCGGGCTCTTCGATCATGCCCGGCAAGGTCAATCCCGTGATCCCCGAAGTGGTCAACCAGACCAGCTTCCTCGTCATCGGGCTCGACACGACGGTGACGCTGGCGGCCTCGGCGGGACAGCTCCAGCTCAATGTGATGGAGCCGGTGATCTCGTTCGCGCTGTTCTTCTCGATCCGCACCATGGAGCGCGCGGTCAACAGCCTGCGGGAAAATTGCGTGGTCGGCATCACAGCCAACGAGGAGCACACCCGCAACATGGTGCTGAACTCGCTCGGCATCGTCACGGTGCTGAAGCCGCTGCTCGGCTACAAGCAATGCGCCGAGATCGCGCGCGAGGGCTACAAGAGCGGCAAGTCGCTGCACCAGATCGTGGTGGTCGAACGCCAGCTGTTGACGCAGGAGAAGTGGGACGAGATGTTCTCGTTCGAGCGACTGATCAATCCGGATTTGATCGGGTAGGAGCTGGTCTGTCCTCTCGTCATTCCGGGGCGCGCGAAGCGCGAACCCGGAATCCATTTCACCGCGCGTACTGACGCCCGATGGATTCCGGGCTCGCGCCTTTCGGCGCGCCCCGGAATGACGCCGAGAAAATTCCACGCCTTGGAATAGTATCGCTGGCGCCTCCGCCACGGCGTCAAAACGCAATACTTGACAGTGGAAAGATTGCCTTGTTGGTATGGCGCCCAACCTTCCATGACCGGCCAACAGAGGATCGTCTCGCAATGTCCATGCCTGCCTTGTTCAAGGGGCGCCTGTCGATCCCCGTGATCGGCTCGCCGCTCTTCATCATCTCGGTGCCCGATCTCGTGATCGCGCAGTGCAAGGCGGGGGTGGTCGGCTCGTTTCCGGCGCTGAACGCGCGGCCGCCGGAGCTGCTCGACGAATGGCTGGCACGGATCACCGAGGAGCTCGCGGCCTATGACCGCGCCCATCCGGAACGGCCGTCGGCGCCGTTTGCCGTCAACCAGATCGTGCACAAGTCGAACAACCGGCTCGACCACGACATGCAGCTCTGCGCCAAGTACAAGGTGCCGATGATCATCTCCTCGCTCGGTGCCCGCGAGGAGCTGAACCAGGCCGTGCACGGCTGGGGCGGCATCGTCTTCCACGACGTGATCAACCAGAAGTTCGCGCACAAGGCGATCGAGAAGGGTGCCGACGGCCTGATCCTGGTCGCGGCGGGGGCCGGCGGCCACGCCGGCACCATCTCGCCGCTCGCCTTCGTCGCCGAGACGCGAAAATGGTTCGACGGCCCGATCGCGCTGTCGGGTGCGATCGGCAACGGCAAGGCGATCCGCGCCGCACGCATCCTCGGCGCTGACTTCGCCTATATCGGCTCGGCCTTCATCGCCACCAAGGAAGCCAACGCGGTCGAGCGCTACAAGGAGATGATCGCGGGCTCGAGCGCCGACGACATCGTCTATTCCAACCTCTTCACCGGCGTGCACGGCAATTATCTGAAGCCCTCGATCCTAGCTGCCGGCATGGATCCGGACAATCTTCCGACCTCCGATCCCTCCAAGATGAATTTCGGCACCGACGCCTCCGGCGAACGCGCCAAGCCGAAGGCCTGGAAGGAGATCTGGGGGAGCGGCCAGGGCATCGGCAGCATCGACAAGGTGGTGCCCGCAGCCGAGCTGATCGCGCGCTTCAAGAAGGAATATGACGAAGCGATCGATCCGCCGTTGTAGGAAACTGTCGTCCCGGACAAGCCCGCCTTAAGCGCGCGCAGATCCGGGACCCATAACCACAGGGAGGAATTTGACGAAGATTCGTGGTTGCGACTCTCGCGCAACAACTTCTCGCTGGGGTTATGGGTCCCTGCGTTCGCAGGGACGACACTTTTTGCTAAGCTTCGACATTCAAAGCCAACAGAGATTTGAGTGATGACCGCGATCTACCGCGTCGACGGCGACAGCGTCGTCACCAGCCCGGATGCCGCCGGTCCCTGGGATCGGCGCATGCAGCACGGCTCGGCGCCGGCCTCGCTGGTGACGTGGGCGGCCGAGCGCATCCCGACGCCTGCTCCGATGGACATCGCGCGCGTCACCATCGACCTGATGCGCCCCGTCCCGGTGGCGCCGCTCACGATCGCGACCGAGGTCCTGCGCGAGGGCCGCAAGATCCAGCTCTGCAACATCAAGCTGCTTGCCGACGGCGTCCAGGTGGTCGGCGCCACCGTGCTCAAGATCCGGCGCCAGGCGCTGGCGCTGCCCGACGACGTCGAGGAGCTGCCGGTCACGCTGCCCTCGCCGGAGGACTCGCTGTCCGAGGACGGTCACGCCGCCACCAGCCCGTTCGTGCGTTCGGTCTCGATGCGTGCCGCGCGCGGCCGCTTCGGCCAGGCTGGCGCCGGCGCGATCTGGTTTCGCGTCGACCATCCGCTGATCGAGGGGGAAGCGATCTCGCAGGCCATGCGCGCCGTGGTCGCCGCCGATTTCTCCAACGGCACCGCCTCGACGCTCGACTTCCGCGCCTGGACCTACATCAATGCCGACCTCAGCGTGAGCTTCGCGCGTCAGCCGGTCGGCGAATGGATCCTGCTCGACGGTGAGTCCTGGATCGGCGCCGACGGCAGCGGGCTTGCCATGTCGCGCCTCGCCGACCGCCGCGGCTATTTCGGCCGCGCGGTGCAGAGCCTGGTGATCGAGAAGCGCTGAGGCGACGGCATGACGAGCGAGCGATGCTCGCGCGTCAACGTCACTGTCATGCCCCGGCTGGACGGGGCATCCAGTACGCCGCGGCCTCTCGATTCAACAACGACTGTCTCTGGAATACTGGATCGTCCGGTCAAGCCGGACGATGACACCGATCGTGAAAAAGCTATGTCGCGCATTGCGCAACTGAACGGCAGGCTTCCGCCGCCGCGGAAGGGATGCGAGGCCGGGTTCGACCCGGGCATCCTGCCAGTTCACATTCCGTAGAAGATCTTGATCTCCCACAGCACCACGATGATAGCCGTGATCAACGTGACCGCGGCGACCACACTTTCCAGGGAAGCGACTCTCATCTCACTCTCCGCTTCCCAGCCCCAGCAGCGGTCTAGGTGATTCCCCGATTCGCCGGCAATTGCGTGAGCCGCGCCGCCAACCACTCCGTTCCGCGTTGTGGTGTCGGGGACACAGCGGCCCCGTAGAATCCCGGATATTTATCCCACCATCCGGTCCCGGCCGCTCCAGAAGCCTGCGCGCAGCACCTTCTTGTCGACCTTGCCGACGCCGGTCATCGGCAATTGCTTGACGAACCGGATCTGCTTGGGCGCATGTGCCGAGCCCTTTCGTGTCTTGACCAGGTGGATCAGCTCGTCCGGGTCCGGCGTTGCGCCCTCGCGCGGCACGACGATGGCGGTGACGGCCTCGCCCCATTTTTCGTCGGGAATGCCGACGACCGCGACCATGGCGACATCGGCATGTTGCGACAGCACGTCCTCGACCTCGCGCGGGAAGATGTTGAAGCCGCCGGACACGATCATGTCCTTCTTGCGGTCGAGAATGAACATATAGCCGCGCTCGTCCTGGCGCGCGATGTCGCCGGTGTGGACCCAACCGTTCTTCAGCGTCTCGGCGGTGATGTCGGGCCGCCTCCAGTACTCCGCCATCGCATGCGGGGCGCGCACGCAGATCTCGCCGGCCTCGCCTGTCTTTACCTCGTCGTCGTTGTCATCGAGAATCCTGACCTCGCAGGCCGCAATCGGGAAGCCGCAGGACAGGAACAGCTCCGGCGTCTTGGGATCGTGATCCGCCTTGCGCAGCACCGAGACCGGATAGCACTCGGTCTGGCCGTAGAGCTGCGAGAACACCGGTCCGATCCGCTCGATGCCCTCGATCAGCCGGCTCGGCGACATCGCCGACGCGCCATAGAGCACCAGCTCGAGCGAGGTGAGATCGGTCTTTTCAAGCGCGGGATGATCGAGCAGCACGTAGATCATGGTCGGCACGAACAGCGTGAAATTGATGCGCTCGCGTGCGATCGTCGTCAGCACCGCCTCGGGATCGAATCCCCTCAGCATGTGCACGGTGCCGCCGCGCATCAAGGTCGGCAGCACTTTGGTGCCGGCGACATGGCTGATCGGGGCGACCGTGAGGTAGCGTGCCGCGTCGGGGATCTCGAAATCGGCGAGGATCGCGGCGGCGGCTCCGGCATTCTCGCGGTGATAGCGCAGCGCGCCCTTCGATTTGCCGGTGGTGCCGCCGGTGTAGTTCAGCGTGGAGAGATCGTCGAGGTCGGCGAGGGACCGCGCGCTGGCGTGTCCGGAGCTCTCGATGGCGGCCAACAGATCGGCACCGTAGCCGGCCGGCCCCATGGTGAAGACCGCCTTCAGCCGGGGCGCTCTTGCCGCAAGTTCGCCGCCGCGGTCGCGGAAGGCGGCGGCATCGACCACCAGCATCTCGGCCTCGGAATCCTCGAGCTGGAACAGCTGATCCTCCAGCGATCCCAACGGATGCAGCCAGGTGATGCAGAGCCGCGACAATTGCGCGGCGACGCCGGCGCACCAGGTGTCGGCGCGGTTTGCGGTGAGGAAGGCGACGCGCGCGCCTGCCGGCAGGCCGAGACGCATGAACACGCCCTGGATGCGTCCGATGAGATCGGTGGCACCCCGATAGCTCAACGATCCGCCCGGCCAGGCGAAGGCAACGCGGCCGGGATAGCGCGACAGCGCCCGTAGCGTCTGCGCACAAGTCGGGGACGATGCGTGAAGCGGATCGGTCATATGTTTCCTCGTTGCTTTGTCACCGGCTTCTGACGTGCCAATGTTGCCGGCGACGCTAGCACACAGACTGCGGGAGAAAACGACAAAGCCCGCGCGAGGGAGGCATGCGTGAAAAGGAGATTTGCGTGACGTCAGATCGGCTGCAACGCTTCGGCGATCGTCTCGCTCTGCCGCTGATCGCAGCGCCGATGTTCCTGGTGTCCGGCGTCGAGCTCATGGTCGCTGCGTGCCGGAGCGGGGTGATCGGCAGCTTCCCCACCGCGAATTGCCGCAGCACGGACCAACTCGATGAATGGCTGACCACCATCGAGACACGGCTGCGCCAGCACGAAGACCAGACCGGCCGCAAGGCAGCGCCGCTCTGCCCGAACCTGATCGTGCACCGCTCCAATGCGCGGCTGGAGCAGGATCTCGCCGTGCTGCTGCGGCACAGGCCGGAGATCGTGATCACCTCGGTTGGCTCGCCCGCAGCAATGGTGAAGCCGCTGCACGATGCCGGTGCGCTGGTGCTGGCGGACGTTGCTTCCATCCGCCATGCCGAACGTGCGGCGGAAGCAGGTGCCGACGGGCTGGTGCTGCTCACCGCGGGCGCCGGCGGGCAGACCGGCTGGCTCAACCCGTTCGCCTTCGTCCGCGCGGTGCGCGCGTTCTATGACGGCGTCATCGTGCTCGCGGGCGGCATCAGCGACGGCCGCGCGCTGTATGCGGCCGAAGTGCTCGGCTGCGATCTCGCTTACATGGGCACCAAGTTCATTGCGACGCGCGAGAGCATGGCGGACGATCGCCACAAGCGTATGCTGGTCGAGAGCAGCGCCGACGACATCCTGCTGACGACCGCGTTCACGGGCCTGCAGACCAGCATGCTGAGGCCGTCGATCGTGGCCGCCGGGCTTGATCCCGACGATCTGCCGGCGCACGGGGCGATCGACATCGCTGCGGATATCGACGTTGCCGCGCGCGAGAGCCGTCCGAAGCGCTGGCGCGACATCTGGAGCGGCGGGCATTCCAGCTCGGGCGTCACCGACGTGCTCGCGGTCGACGATCTCGTTGCGCGGACGGTGGCCGAATATCGTGAGGCGAGGGCGCGCCGCTCCCCGTAGAATTGCGGCTCCGCTCGTCCTCGATCACGGTTAATCCCGCGCTCTTCCGTCTCGCTCACTTAACGGCAGATTAACCATCGCCCGCCAAGAATCCTCTCACGGCCGCCAATCAGGACCGAGAGGGACAGGCGATGGACTTCGATTATCTCAACACCAAGACGGCGGCTTCGCTGGACGAAATCCGCGTCCGCGTCGCTCATGCCCTGGCCCGCCACCCGCTGTGCCGCAACGTCCGCTTCGACATCGTCAGCGTCCCCCGCACCCGCCGGGGCGGCAATTGGACGGTGGCGCTGCAATCGGTCGAGCCGCGCGCGGTCTGGGAGGCATCCGAGATCGTCGCGGACATCCAGGACGCCTACGAGCTGGCTGCAGCTGCCTGATTTCCCTTGCCTTTTACGCAAGATGTCGCGGCAGACATGCTGATTGTCGCAACCAAGGCACACTCAAGCCATAATTCGCGCCCTTTTCCCGGGCATCGTTAACAAACTCGTGAAGCGTCCGTTCCCGGAGAGACGTTTGTCCAAAGCCATCACCATCGTTGTGCTGACCTGCTTCCTCGTCCTCGGCGCCGCCACCACCGCCATTCTCGGCCGCGACAGCGTCCCCAGCGTCAGCGAAGACATGATCGCCCAGACGCCTCCGCCCAAGCCGCTCGCAACCAACCGCGCCGCCAAGGCCGACCGTCTGGTCCCGACCCTCGCCCTGGCATCGGCCGCATTCGAGCCGGTCCAGGTGCCCGCCGACAGGCTCTCGCAAGCGCCCTTGCTGACCGAGCCGCTGCGCCAGGCCTTCGCCGCTGCAACGCCGTCCGATTTCCCCATGCCCAAGCCGGCGCTGTCCGAGGCGCCTGCCGCGGCGGAAGTTCCCGCCGTCGAAGTCCCCGCCAAGCCGAAGGTGGTGGCCAAGCCGCAGCCGCAGAAGAATTATACGCTGCTGTCCGACGCACAGATTGCGGGGATCAGGGACCGCCTGAAACTGTCCTCGTCGCAGGAATATTACTGGCCCTCGGTCGAGAGCGCGCTGCGCAACGTTGTCCGCAAGATCTCGGCCAACAAGCTCTCCAATCCGAACGCGCCACCCAGCGCTCAGATCGACCCGAATTGCGATGAGGTCCAGCAGCTGAAGTCGGCGGCCATGCCGTTGCTGTTCCAGCTGCGTGACGACCAGAAAGAGGAAGTGCGCAAGCTCGCTCGCCTCATCGGGCTCGAGAAGGTCGCGCAGCAGATCTGACGCTTAAGTTCCTTTGGGAACTGCTTTCGTACCAGGAACATCCGGCAATCGACGCGCGTTGCTCGCTCCAAAGAGGGAGTGGATCAATGCGCGCCTCGACAGCCTATTTCGTCGGTGCCGGAACCATCGTTGCAGCCATCGCCATTGGTTTGGGCGGCGGGATCGTGGCCGGCAACATCATGAATCCGGTCGCGTCCAAACAGGGCCCGGACACCAGCAAGATGGCGCAGCGCGCCGAATCCGCCGGCGCGCCGGTGGCGACAAACGCGCCCTCGGAACGGGTCAATTATCTCACCGGCTCGCAAGCCTTCGGCGCCATGATCGCCGCACCGGCGCAGGCCGAAGCCAAGTCTGAAGCCGCAAAGCCCGAAGTCGCGAGGCCTGACGCGCAGCCCGCTCAGGTGAATGCCGAACCGCCGGCACCCCCGCCTTCGCAGGCAGCTGCAGTTGAGCCGCCCAAGGAACAGTCCAAGGAACAGTCCAAGCCAGCGGTCGCATCGTCACCGAGAGCCGCAAAGCCCGGCGAGCAGCAAGCGTCGATCGATCCGGCCTCTTCACCTGACAACGCCTATGCCAAGGCGAGGGATTCCGACGTGAGGCGCGCTGCGTCCGAGCGGCGCCGAATCGAGCGGCGCGACCGCTGGGCCGAGCGCCGCCAATACCATGAGGGCCGCGAGCAGCGCGGCATGCGCGACCGCACCGATTGGGACGACGTTGCGCGCAACATCCGCGAAGATTCCGATGCGCGCGATTATGCCGGCCGGCCGCGCGGCGGTCTTCCGCAGATCAGGCTGTTCGGGCCTGACGACGATTAGGGCATCGTTTGTCGAGCCGCTGTCACGTCAGCCCCGCGCGCCGCAATCCTTCCAGGTAATGCGCCCGATCCTCGTCCCGCAGCATCGGCAGCTCGCGTGTGATCCAGGCGAGCGAGACCCCCGGTTGAGCGCGGCGTAGACCGTCCAGGGCCGACGCCGCGAGCGCCGGATCTCCTGACATCCCGGCGGCAGCCGTCAGCACGCGGTGCGCACCGACGAAATCGCCGCGTTGCCGCAGCGATTCCCGCGCCATCTGCACGGCACCCTCGTAGTCGCGGCCGACGAACCGGGCATAGGCCGCAACCCCGCAATAGATCGCCGCGAGCGGGTCGCGCGGACTGAGCCGCAGCGCCCGGCGCGCGGCGGCGTCGCCGTCCTGCCATCGGCCAGCATAGCACAGCGTCACGCCGTAAAAGGCATGCGCCATCGCGAAATTCGGGTTGAGCTGCAGCGCCAGCTCGAACTCGGCCAGCGCGTCGTCGAAGCGGCGGCGGAACAGATAAGTGTAGGCGAGGCCGTGATGGGCCCAGGCGTCCTCGCGGTCGGCTTCCACCGCCGCGAGCGCCGAGCGCTCGGCGATGGGAAGCGTAACTTCCATGTCGGCCCAGCCCATATGCGCGCCGAAGATGTGACTGGTCGCGAGCAGGCCCAGCGCCTTGCCATAGGCGGGATCGATCGCGACGGCCTGTTCGAGCAGCGCTTGCGCGGCGGCGTTGTCCTCGCGGGTAATACGCCAATGGTGCGACAATGCCCGCATGACAAGATCCCAGGCGTCGAGACTGCCGGGCGGCTTCTGCTCGGCGCGAAAACTTTCGGCGGCGTAGAGCTGCGGCTCGATCGCGGCGACGATCGCCTCGGTGATCTCGTCCTGCACGGCGAAGATGTCGGCGAGCTCGCGATCGTAGCGCTCGGCCCAGAGATGACTGCCGGTCGAGACGTCGTTGAGCTGGGCCGAGATGCGCACCCGCTCGCCGCTCCGCCGGACGCTGCCTTCGACCACGTAGCGCACCCCGAGCTCGCGCGCGACCTCGCGGATATTCACGGCGCGGCCCTTGTAGACGAAGGATGAGTTGCGCGCGATGACGAAGAACCAGCGCAGCTTCGACAGCGCGGTGATGATGTCCTCGCTGATGCCGTCGGAGAAATAATCCTGTCCGGCCTCGCCGCTCATATTGGTGAAGGGCAGCACGGCGATCGCGGGCCGCTCGGGAAGCGCCAGCGCAGCGCGTGGCCCCCCGGCGGCGCGGCCATGCTCCGGCGCGCTCGCGCCGACCTTGGCCTCGACATCGCCGACGAAGCGAAAACCCTTGCGGGCGATGGTGCGGATCAGCGCCTGGCTCGCGCCGCTGTCGCCGATCGCCTTGCGTGCCGCGTTGATCCGGCTGGTCAGGGTGGATTCGGAGACGCTGCGCCCGTGCCAGATCTTGTCGATCAACTCGTCCTTGCTGACCACCCGGTCGCGGTTCTGCATGAGGTGGACGACGAGATCGAAGACCTGCGGCTCCACGGCAATTGGAACCTGCTCGCGGCTCAGCTCGCGCCGGTCGGTATCGAGAAGGTGGTCCTGGAACAGAAACTGCACGTCGAAAACTCAGGCCTCATTGCGAAATCGGATGGACTAAATGAAAAGAAATTTGGGTCGAAAACCATGTGTCTGCCGAGAGGGCCGCCTGGTTCATCGAGATCGCGTGATGGCAGTCATGCGGTTTTCGGAGGGAATACAACCGCGACCAGGTGGTTACCGCTCGCCACCAGCACCGTCATCCTGAGGCGCCGGAGCATAGCGGAGGCCTCGAAGGATGGACGGCCCGGCTGCATCGCGGCCGCTCATCTTTCGAGGCTCCCCATGGGACGCGTTGCGTTCCATGTCTCGCATCTCAGGATGACGGGGTGAAAGCGACGTGCCGTCATGACGCCGCCGTGCGGTGGATGTGACGAACGGTGAATGCCCTTTGCCGAGCTGCGCCGACTGCGTAAGCTATCCCCACCAAAACACCAACCACGAAGAAACGCCCATGCCCGCCTTCAGCGCTTCCACCACCGTGCTCGATTCCATGCTGTTCCGCGATGCCTTCGGCACGCCTGAGATGCGCGAGGTGTTCTCCGACGTCGCGCTGGTCGCGCGCTATGCCGAGGTCGAGGTGGCGCTGGCGAAGGCGGAGGCCAGATGTGGCGTGATCCCGCAGCAGGCGGCCGAGGCGATCTCGGCGCGGACCGACGTCGCCGCGCTCGATTTCGATCTGCTCAGGCAGGAGACCGACATCGTCGGATATCCGATCCTCCCCTTGGTGCATCAGATGGTGAAGCAGTGCGGCGAGGCCGGCCGCTACGTGCATTGGGGCGCGACCACGCAGGACATCATGGATACCGCCGTGGTGCTGCAGCTCCGCGCTGCGCTCGATATCGTGGCGCGGGACATCGACGAGCTCCGCGGCATCCTGGCGAACCTCTCGAGGCGCCACCGCGACACGCCGATGGCCGGCCGTACCCATCTCCAGCAGGCGCTGCCGGTGACCTTCGGCTACAAGACCGCGATCTGGCTCGCCATGCTCGATCGCCACGCCGAGCGGCTGGCGCAGTTGAAGCCGCGCGTGCTGGTCGGTCAGTTCGCCGGCGCCGCCGGTACGCTGGCCTCGCTCGGCGACAAGGGATTCGAGGTGCAGGAGGCGCTCTGCGCCGAGCTGAAGCTTGGCGTTCCCGTTTCGACCTGGCACGTCGCGCGCGACGGCTTTGCCGAGGCGGTAAACTTCCTTGCGCTCGTCACCGGCTCGCTCGGCAAGATCGCGCTCGACATCATGATCATGGCCTCGACCGAGTTCGGCGAAGTCTACGAACCCTTCGTCAAGGGTCGCGGCGCCTCCTCGACCATGCCGCAGAAGCGCAATCCGATCTCGTCGGAATTGATGCTGGCGGCGTCCAAGGCGGTGCGCCAGCACGCCGGCCTGATGCTCGACGCCATGGTGCAGGATTTCGAGCGCGCCACGGGTCCCTGGCACGCCGAATGGATGGCCATCCCCGAAAGCTTCGTGCTGACGGCCGGCGCGCTGCATCAGGCGAAGTTTGCACTTGCGGGCCTCATCGTGGACGAGGCGAAGATGAACGACAACCTCGCGATCAGCCGCGGCCTGATCGTGGCCGAAGCAGTCATGATGGGGCTCGCGCCGCAGCTTGGCCGGCAGGAGGCCCATGACGTGGTTTACGACGCTTGCCGGCTCGCCAATGACAAGGGCTTGAGCCTGGCGGATGCGCTGTCCTCCGACTCCCGCGTCTCGAGCCGCATCGACCGTGTCACAATCGAGGCGCTCACCTCACCGAAAAATTACCTCGGACTCGCGCCTGCCATGGTTGACCGGGTGCTGAAATCGGCAACGCGTTGAAAACCAATATGCGTGAAACTGCGTATCTTCTCCGTATCGCAAGGTGCTCGCGCACTTGCGCCTTGCGGTGCTAGGCTTAGATTGAACCAGAGACTTTCGGCAGAGGGCCCGGCATGACTGATCACCGCAATTCCAACGCTCCCATCGATCCCGCGAAGCTCGACCGGCTGGCCGAGGTGGCGGTGAAGGTGGGCCTGGGCTTGCGGCCGGGACAGGATCTGCTGCTCACGGCGCCCGCGATCGCGCTGCCGCTGGTCAGGCGGATCGCCGTGCATGCATACAAGGCCGGCGCCGGTATCGTGACGCCGATCCTGTCGGACGAGGAGATGACGCTGGCGCGCTACCGCCACGGCCATGACAGCAGTTTCGATCGTGCCGCCGGCTGGCTCTATGAGGGCATGGCCAAGGCGTTCTCGGAGAACACCGCGCGGCTCGCCATCGTCGGCGACAACCCGATGCTGCTGTCGGGCGAGGATCCGTCCAAGGTGGCGCGCGCGAGCAAGGCGAATTCGATGGCGTATCAGCCCGCGCTGGAGAAGATCGTCAATTTCGACACCAACTGGAACATCATCGCCTATCCGAGCCCGTCCTGGGCCAAGCAGGTCTTCCCCAACGATCCCGAGGAGGTCGCGGTCGGCAAGCTCGCGGATGCAATTTTCGCGGCGTCCCGCGTCGATCGCGAGGATGCGATGGCCAATTGGGCCAGCCACAATGCGGTGCTGCGCGAGCGGACCAACTGGCTCAACGGCCAGCGCTTTCGCGCCCTGCAATATTCAGGACCGGGCACCGACCTCACCATTGGCCTGGCCGACGGCCACGAATGGGAGGGCGGTGCCTCGCTCTCCAAGAACGGCATCAGCTGCAACGCCAACATCCCGACCGAAGAGGTCTTCACCACGCCGCATTGCCGCCGCGTCTACGGCCATGTCGTCAGCTCGAAGCCGCTGTCCTATCAGGGCACGCTGATCGACAACATCGCGGTGCGCTTCGAGGACGGCAAGATCGTCGACGCAAAGGCCTCGCGCGGCGCGGAGGTGCTGAACAAGGTGCTCGACACCGACGAGGGCGCCCGCCGCCTCGGCGAAGTGGCGCTGGTGCCGCATTCCTCGCCGATCTCGCAGAGCGGGCTGTTGTTCTACAACACGCTGTTCGACGAGAACGCGGCATCTCACATCGCGCTCGGCCAATGCTATTCGAAATGCTTCGTCAATGGCGCGCAGCTCACCCCGCAGCAGATCGCGGCGCAAGGCGGCAACCAGAGCCTCATCCATATCGACTGGATGATCGGCTCCGCCGAGACCGATATCGACGGCATCCTGCCCGACGGCAGCAAGGTGCCGGTGTTCCGCAAGGGCGAGTGGGCGAAGTAGTCTGGATCGCCCTGTTTGATCGCTGACGAGCGGCGGAGCGCGGCCGCAACGGCATTGTTGGGCTCCGTTCCGGTGCCTGCGCACTTTGTCGCACCCGGGATGGACCTGGTCATGTCCGCGGATTTGCAAGGGAATTGCGACGTTAACCGTCTGCACGTGTTGCTTCCGGCTGATTCTCGGAATCGATGTAAGAAAGAATTAGAAACGGGCGACTAGCGTCCGTGCATCTTTCGAACACTCCCGGCCGGAGCCGGCCGCAAAATATCATTTCCGAGGAAGCAAATGGCATTGATTGAAGTCGGCAGTTTCAATGTGGACCTCGAGCCGAGCCCGATCGAGCCGTCCTGGATCATCGAGGGCAATCCGGTCGCGCGCTCGCGCGTCCTGTCCACCAGCGAAGACCGCACCGCCCAGACCATCGTCTGGCACTGCACTGAAGGACGGTTCAACTGGTACTACGACATCGACGAGACGATCATGATCATGGAAGGATCGATCGTGCTCGAGAGCGACGGCATGCCGCCGAAGCGCTACGGCCCCGGCGACGTCATCTTCTTCCGCGACGGCGCGCATGCCAAATGGCATGTCGAAGGCCACGTCAAGAAGATCGCCTTCTGCCGCAAGACCAATCCCGTAATGATCGGCTTCCTGATCCGCGTCGTCAACAAGCTGAAGAAGATGTTCGTCTCCACCGGCGCGCCCCGTCCGGCCTCGCTGATGGGTGCCGGCTAAGGACAAAAAGGTTTCAAGGACGCTTCCCAGCGGCCACGACGAAGAGGGGCCGGGATCGACATCCCGGCCCCTCTTCTCGTTTCGATATCACGGCCGGCCGATGCCTAGGGCCAGCGCCGTCGTGCTTTGACTTCCACCGTCAGCCGCCAATCCTGCGCCGGTGCGGGCTTGGTTTCGCCGAGCCAATGGAAGGAGTCCTGGCTGATCTCCGTGAAGCTCCACCGCGTCAGTTCGCCGGCTTCGGTCGTGCCTTCCTGCACGATGTCCTCTCCGCGCGGACGGCCGATCTGGTGGCGGAAGACGCTGCGGGCGGGATCGAACCAGGAAATCCGCCACGCATCGATGGTTGGATCGTAAACGCGCAGCGTCGTGCCGTACCAATTGCCGGCGATCGGGAAGGCCGGCGCGCCCGTCGGCCGGGGTATCATCCAGATGTCCTGGACGGCACGGCCCTCCAGCACCCAGCCGAAATGAATCTCGCCGGGGGCGGTGTGTTCCGTGCCATCGGATCCATGGGCGGTGATCTCGGCATCCCAGTCGCCGACGAAGCGGCCATAGAGCTGAAGCGCCGCCGCATGCTCGGGGTTCGGTCCGTCCGCGTGCAACAGTCTGGCAAAGTCGGTCATGTCGCTCTCCTGTTGCAGGCAGATCAACACGACCGGCCGGCGGCCGGCTTGGAGAAAATTGCGTCTCAGACCCCGTCGAGGATGATCACCGTCGGCTTCGACGGCAGCGCATCCCGCGACATCCGGAAGGACCGCCCGTAGTGCCGGTCGATCTCGAAATGCTGGCCGATCCGGCGCATGAAGTCGTCGAGCGGGGTCGCGAAGCGGTGCATCGGCAGCACCACCGAGGCCCGCAACCGCTTGGTGATCTCGGAGATGCCGTCCAGCGACATGGTGTAGGTGCCGTCGATCGGCACCATCACGATATCGAGCCGCCCGATCTGGGCGAAATGGCTGTCGTCGAGCTTGTGATGGAGGTGGCCGAGATGGCCGATGCAGAGGCCCGCGACCTCGAAGATGAAGATCGAATTGCCGTCGCGGATCATGTCGGAGCCGGCATCGTCGCCGAAATAGCGGCGGATGTCGGTCGTGACATTCCGGATGAAGGCATCGCCGATGCGTTCCGACACGATCGCCGGCTTGCCGTCGTCGCTCCAGCCGTGGAGCACGTGCGGAATGCGCCTGTCGGGGAAAAGAGTGTAGTGGGTGCTATGGGCGCGGTTCATGGTGGCGACGTCGGGCAGCCGTCCCACCTGATAGGCGCCGCTGTAATCGGTCGCGATGCGCAAGCCGCCGGGCGTGTCGATGTAATAGGTGGAATGGCCGGCATAGCTGATCTCGACCTCGGCCGCGGCCGCCGCCTGCCGGAATGCGACCGACATCGCACGGGGCGCCGCGTTCGCCATCGCCAGGCACTCGCTGCGCTGGGGCTGCTGGGCGAGGGCAGGTGAGAGAGCTGCGCCGAACAGCGCCAAAGCCGCCGAAACAAGTCGCCACATGAATCCGTCCCCGATGACGCCCAAGACAAAGTGTAGCGTGCAATGCCGAGACGCGCCAACAGCCGGCGATCAACAGCGCGTCAGTGTCGCACCTGTCGCCCCCTCATCCTAGTCCCGCCTTGGGCTGAACTTCCAGGTGACCGCAACGAGGCTCGCGGTGATCAGGCCGCTGATGAGGCCCGCGACGGGGAGCGCGAGCAGCAGCGCTGCCGTCGCGGCCCAGCCGATCGAGGAGAAAGCTTCGGCAATGGTCGCCAGCCGCGACGATGTCTGGCGGCGCCGGAATTGGCTGCGCCGGGCCTGCACCCGGAACCAGAGCTGGATCGCCGTCGCGGAGGCCGCGCTGACGATGACCGCGCCGGCACTGATCGCGGCCTGATAGGGCGAGGCGAAAGCGAGTGTTGCGACCAGCGGGCAGAAGATGACGGCAATCGCGATCAGCACCACCTCGATCTTGGCGCGGATGAGGCTGGATGGCGTCAACGGCGCCGTCGCGACCAGGTCGGGCGCGTCCTCGCCCGAGATCGCCAGCCAGGCAAGTCCGCCGGCGAGCTGCCCGGCCGCCATCACGATGACGGGCGTGATCAGCGTCAGCGCCGCCGAGCTGTCGCCAAAATTGCGCCAGAGCAGCAGGGCCGGCGGCACCAGATAGAGCAGCTGCATCAGGGTCTGCGAGATCAGCCAGGGATCGCGCCAGAGCAGCGAGAATTCCTTGCGCCGCAGCGCCTGTTGCCGCGAGCCGCTACGGAACGGCCGCTCCTTCGCACGCCTGCCGCCGGACGCGCCATAGGCCGCGGCGTCGATCGCCGTGTCCGCGAAGCGGTGCGAGAAGATCGCCATGACGCTTCCGAGCAGCACCAGAGCGAGCGCCAGGAGCAGCAGCAGGGCCTCGTTGTCACCCATCACGGCCCGCGCCGGCCACCACCAGATGCTGTCGACGTCGGGGGCGTAGGCGGCCAAGGTGCCGGAGGTCAAAATGGTGAAGCGCGACAGCGTGCCGTAGGACATGATCGCGGCGACCTGGAGCGCGATCACGAAGCCGGCGCCGATGATCGCGGCGAGAATCTGGGCAATCAGGCGCGTCCGCGCCGGGCCGATCAGGCGAAACAACAGGATGGTGACGGCGATCGCGATCGCCGCGGCCGACAGGCCCATGGCGACGACGCCCCCGAACGCCGCCAGCCAGCGCGCGCCGCCGCCGATCACGAGCACGTCGATGAAGGGCGTCGAGAACAGCAGCGCCATCGCGGTGACGGTCAGCGCGATCGCGGCGATGCGGACCGAGAACAGATTGGCGAGCCGCGCCGGCGAGGACATGATCAGGTCGAGATCGGCACGGGCGTAAAACACCCGCGTCACCGATTCGATCGCCTGCGACAGCATCAAGGTCCAGGCGAGAAAGATCGTCGCCGAGATCACGATCAGCGACGATTTGTCGAGCGGCAGCTGCAGATCGGCGAAACGGCCGATCACCGCCCAGGCCGGCAGGTGCAGCAGCGCGGCGAAGCAGACCAGGCCGATGATAGCGGCGCGCGTCCGCTTGCGCCGTCCGCCGGTCATCATGGCGAACCATTCGCGCCAGGCGAGCCGGAGCTCGTGGCGGGCGAACCAGGAGAGCGCGGTCGCCGAGCTCATGCGGCTTCCGGCAGCGTCACCAGCGCGATGAAGAGATCCTCCAAACTGGTGTCGGCATCGCCGTTCTGCTGGCGCAATTCGGTCAGCGTGCCTTCGGCGACGAGGCGGCCCGAAGCGATCACACCGATCCGGTCGGCCATGCGCTCGGCCACCTCGAGAATATGCGTGGTCATGATGACGGTGCAGCCGGCCCGGACACGCTCGCTGAGCAGGCCTTTCACATGCCGGGCCGAGACCGCATCGAGCCCGGTCAGCGGCTCGTCGAGGATGATGAGGCGGGGATCGTGCACCAGCGCGCCGGCCAGCGCCACCTTCTGACGCATGCCCTTGGAGAACCCCTCGCAGCGCTCGTGCCGGTGCGGCGCGAGCCCGAGCGAGGAGAGCAGGCCCTGCGCGACCGGTTCGGAGACCGGCGGCGCGATGCCCCAGAGGCCGGCGACGAATTCGAGATATTCGAGCGGGGTCAGCTTGTCGTAGATCATCGGCTCGTCGGAGACCCACGCCATCACCTGCTTGGCGGCCACGGGGTCCTGGAGCGCATCGATGCCGAAGATCGAGACGCGGCCGGCATCGGGGCGCAGCAGGCCTGCAACCATGCGCAAAGTCGTGGTCTTGCCGGCGCCGTTGGGGCCGACCAGCGCATAGAATTCGCCGGCATGGACGGTCAGATCGAGGCTATCGACCGCCAGACGGTCAAAACGCTTCGTTAACCCCAGGACTTCGAGCGCCGAGCTGTCCGGCTTCATGACGGCCACACCATCCGGTTTGCATCGCTTCCGACCATGATCCGAAGATGTTTCGGCACGGTGAATCGCGCTGCAGCAAATTCCGTCATCCGGATTGGACTAAAGGCAAGTCACCCCGACAAGTCACCGTTTGTTGACAGCGCTGAGCGGTTCAGGCTGAATTGGTTCCGGACAAATGGCGCTAACGCAGCGAAACGACTGCGTAGCGACTGGACACAAGATGCGGCACGGCGGTCGGGAAGAACCGCCGGTTGCATCGGGAGGACGCGCGTCAATGCTGGATTTCGTTCAGCAGCTGGTCAGCGGTGTTGCGCTCGGCTGCGTCTACGGGCTGATCGCGCTCGGCTTCGTGCTCGTCTACAAGGCCACCGAGGTCGTCAATTTCGCCCAGGGCGATCTGATGATGCTCGGCGGCTTTTTCGCCTTCACCTTCATCGGCATGATGGGCCTAAACTACTGGATCGGCTTTGCCGGTGCGGTGGCCGCGATGGCGCTGTTCGGCATGCTGGCGGAGCGCGTGGTGGTGCGGCCGATCCTCGGCTATCCACAGTTCTCCATCATCATGGCGACCATCGGCCTCGGCTTTTTCCTGCGCTCGATCGCTGGCATGATCTGGGGCACCGACGATCTGAAGATCGAGACCCCGTTCAGCCAGGGCGTGCTGCGGATCGGCTCGCTGGTGCTCGCCTACGATAAGCTGTCGGTGATCGCGGCGACGATGATCCTGTGCACGCTGTTGTGGCTGTTCTTCAACAAGACCACGCTCGGCACCGCGATGCGGGCCAGCTCCGAGAACATGCTGGCGGCCTACTACATGGGCATTCCGGTCAAGCGCGTGGTGTCGATCGTCTGGGCGATCAGCGCGGCGGTGGCGACCTGCGCCGGCGTGCTGCTGGCGCCGATCACCTTCATCCATTCCAATGTCGGCCTCGTGCTCGGCCTTAAGGCTTTTCCGGCCGCGGTGCTCGGCGGCTTCGGCTCGATCCCGGGCGCGGTGGTCGGCGGCGTCCTGATCGGCGTGATCGAGAGCATGGCCGGCTTCTACCTGCCCGAAGGCTGGAAGGATGTCGCGCCCTATCTCGTGCTGCTCGCCGTGCTGCTCCTGAAGCCCGAAGGCCTGTTCGGCCACCACGTCCGCAAGAAGGTCTGAACGCCATGCGCTTCCTGTTCAAGACCGATTACGAGGACGACATCAAGCTGTTCCCGCATTCGGGCTATTGGGTCTCGTACGGCATCCTGCTCGCGCTGCTGCTGATCGCGCCCTATGTGCTCTCCAGCTATCTGATGAGCCAGCTGGTCTTCGTCTGCATCTATGCGATCGTCGGCGTCGCGCTTCTGATCCTGACCGGCTTCACCGGCCAGGCCTCGCTCGGCCACGCTGCGTTCCTCGCCATCGGGGCCTACACCGCCGCATATTTGCAGAAATACAACGTGCCGTTCCCGGTCTACTTCCTGGTCGCCGGCGGCCTGACCGGCATCATCGGTGCGATGGTCGGCTTTCCCGCCCTGCGCCTCACCGGCATCTACCTCGTCATAGCCACCATCTCCTTTGCCCTGATCGTGGAGGAGATCCTGGCGCGCTGGGAGAGCGTCACCCACGGCAACGAGGGCATGCGGGTCAAGACGCTGTCGCTGCTCGGCATCACGGTGCCGCGCGACAGCCCGACCTTCTATTATCTCTGTCTTGCCGTCCTCGTGCTGACCATCGTCGGCGCGCTCAACCTGCTGCGCTCGCCGACCGGACGCGCCTTCGTGGCGATCCGCGACAGCGAGACCGCGGCGCGCAGCATGGGCGTCAATGTCGCACTCTACAAGGTGAAGTCCTTTGCGATCTCGGCGGCGATCACGGGCTTTGCCGGCGTGCTGTTCGCCCACAAGCTCTCCTTCATCTCGCCGGAAATGTTCACGCTGCAGCTCTCGATCGAGTTCATCATCGTGATCCTGATCGGGGGCGCCTTCAGCCTGCACGGCGCGGTGCTGGGCGCGATCTTCATCGTGATGATCGATCCGTTCCTGACCTACCTCAAGGACGACATGCCCGGCGTGATCGCCGGGATCGCGGCGGCCTTCGGCGCCGGCCCGGCCATAGCGGGAGATATCCAGTCGAAGGTCGCGGCGTTCGCCTCGCTCAACGGCCTGAAGGGCGCGATCTACGGCATCATCATCGTGCTGTTCGTGCTGTTCGAGCCGCTCGGCCTCTACGGCCGCTGGCTGAAGATCAAGCTCTTCTTCCAGCTGTTCCCGCTCTACAAGCGCGCCACCTTCAAGCGGCAGAAGATCTACGTGAAGTCGGAGCGCAACCGATGAGCTATTTTCGCGCCGAGAACCTGTCGCTGCATTTCGGCGGCCTCAAGGCCGTCGATGCGGTGTCCTTCGCGCTCGAGAAGGGCGAGATCCTGTCGATCATCGGGCCGAACGGCGCGGGCAAGAGCTCGATCTTCAACCTGATCTCGCGAATCTACCGGCCGACGTCGGGCCGGATCTTCTTCGAGGACCAGGACATCACGGAAGAGGCGCCTTACGACATCGCCAAGCTCGGCATCGCCCGGACCTTCCAGAACATCGAGCTGTTCGAGAATGCGACCGTGCTCTCCAACCTTCTGGTCGGCCGCCATCGGCACTCGACCACGCAGCTCTGGCAGGAGCTGCTGTTCCTGCCGAGCGTGCGGGCCAACGAAAAGGTGCACCGCCGCAGGGTTGAGCAGGTCATCGAGTTCCTCGATCTCGAGCCTTATCGCGACAAGCTGATCTCGGGCCTGCCTTACGGTGTGCGCAAGGTGATCGAGCTGGCACGCGCGCTGTGCTCGGAGCCGAAGCTGATCCTGCTGGACGAACCGTCCTCCGGCCTCAATGTCGAGGAAACCGACGACATGTCGTTCTGGATCCGCGACATGAAGAGCGAGCTCGGCATCACTGTGCTGATGGTCGAGCACGACATGTCGCTGGTCAATCGCGTCTCCGACCGGGTCATTGCGCTGAACTACGGCAGGGTGCTGGCGATGGGCTCGCCCGCCGAAGTGCAGCAGCACCCCGACGTCGTCGCCGCGTATCTGGGAGCCTGACGCATGGATGCTGCGGCGACACCCGATATCATCCTCAAGCTCTCCAACATCGAGAGCTATTACGGACCGATCATGGCGATCCGCGGCATCTCGCTGGAGGTGCCGCGCGGCCGCATCGTCACGCTGCTGGGGGCGAACGGCGCCGGCAAGACCACCGTGCTGAAGACGATCTCCGGCATTCTCGACCCCCAGAAGGGCTCGATCGAATTCCTGGGCAAGCCGATCCAGCGCATGGAGGCGGACCGGATCGTCCGGCTCGGCCTCAGCCATGTGCCGGAGGGGAGGGAGGTGTTCCCGTTCCTGTCGGTACGTGAGAACCTGATGATGGGCGCCTATCCGCGCAAGGACCGTGACGGCGTGGCGGAGGACCTGGAGCGCGTCTACGGCTATTTCCCGCGCTTGAAGGAGCGCATCAACCAGCCGGCCGGCCAGCTCTCCGGCGGCGAGCAGCAGATGCTCGCGATCGGGCGCGCCCTGATGAACCGGCCGACGCTGCTCTTGCTCGACGAGCCCTCGCTCGGCCTGTCGCCGCTGCTGGTGAAGGAGATCTTCACCATCATCCGCCGGGTCAACGAGGAGCAGGGCATGTCGATCCTGCTGGTCGAGCAGAATGCCAAGGTGGCGCTGGAGACGGCGCATTACGGCTACGTGCTGGAGATCGGCCGCATCGTGATGAACGACAGCTGCGACCGCTTGATGCATTCCCAGGACATCCAGGAGTTCTACCTTGGCGCCAAGGAAGCCGGCGCGCGCGGCGAGCGGCGCTGGAAGAAGAAGAAGACGTGGCGGTGAGAAAGCGCCGGCAGTAAGATGGGATTGCCCGCAAGCAAAGACCGCCGGCAAGGCAGGCAGCGGAGGGCAGAGCGACAAGGAGGAGACGCGCATGGCCGGACCGGCGGTGCTGACGGTCGCTGATACGATCGCAAAGAGCTTTTTGCGCGCTGCGGAGACGCGGGGCGATCGGCCGGCTATCCGCGAGAAGAAGTTCGGCATCTGGCAGCCGACCAGCTGGCGGCAATGGCTGGAAATCTCGAAGGAGATCGCCTACGCGCTCCACGCGACCGGCTTCAGGCCCGGCGAGGTCGCCTCCATCATCGCCAACGCCGTCCCGGAATGGGTCCATGCCGACATGGGCATCCTGTGCGCCGGCGGCGTCTCCTCGGGCATCTACCCGACCGATTCCTCGTCCCAGGTCGAATACCTCGTCAACGATTCCGGGACGAAAGTCATCTTCGCCGAGGACGAGGAGCAGCTCGACAAGATTCTCGCCTGCCGCGCGCGCTGTCCGTCCTTGCAGAAGATCATCGTGTTCGACATGGAGGGTCTCAGCGGCTTCTCCGACGACATGGTGATGTCCCTCGACGAATTTTGCGCGCTCGGCCGCAATCACATGGTCGGGCGCGAGGCGCTGTGGCAGGAGATGATCGACAGCCGCGGCGCCGGCGATCTCGCCATCCTCGTCTACACGTCCGGCACGACCGGCCCGCCCAAGGGCGCGATGCACGCCAACCGCAGCGTCACGCACCAGATGCGGCACGCCAACGACTTCATCCCCGCCCGTGAGGACGAGGACAGGCTGATCTTCCTGCCGCTCTGCCACGTCGCCGAGCGCATCGGCGGCTATTACATCTCGGTCGCGCTCGGCTCGGTGATGAATTTCGCCGAGAGCCCGGAGACAGTACCCGACAATCTGCGCGAGGTGCAGCCGACCGTCTTCCTCGCGGTGCCGCGCATCTGGGAGAAGTTCTACTCAGCGATCACCATCGCGCTGAAGGACGCGACGCCGCTGCAGCAATGGGTCTATCGCCGCGCCATCGGCATCGGCTACCGCATGGTCGAGTACAGGCTCGAGGGCAAGCCGCCGCCGCTATCGCTGCGCATCGCCAACGGACTGGCCTATCGCATCGCCTTCCGCAACATCCGCCGCATGATCGGGCTCGACCGCTGCCGCATCGCCTTCACAGGCGCAGCGCCGATCGCGCCGGAGCTGATCCGCTGGTATCTCGCGCTCGGCATCGACGTGCACGAGGTCTACGGCCAGACCGAGAATTGCGGCGTCGCCACCATGATGCCGGCGGAGCGGATCAAGCTCGGCTCGGTCGGCACCGCGGTGCCCTGGGGCGAGGTCGCGCTGTCGCCGGAGGGCGAGATCCTGATCAAGGGCGACTTCCTGTTCATGGGTTATTTGAACCAGCCGGAGAAGACCGCCGAGACCATCGATTCACGCGGCTGGCTGCACACTGGCGACGTCGGCACCATCGACAATGAAGGCTTCGTCCGCATCACCGACCGGATGAAGGACATCATCATCACTTCCGGCGGCAAGAACATCACGCCGTCCGAGATCGAGAATCAGCTCAAGTTCTCGCCCTACATCTCCGATGCCGTCGTGATCGGCGACAAGCGGCCATATCTGACCTGCCTCGTGATGATCGACCAGGAGAATGTCGAGAAATTCGCCCAGGACCACGACATTCCCTTTACCAATTATGCCAGCCTGTGCCGGGCAGTGGAGATTCAGGACTTGATCTGGCGCGAGATCGAGCAGGTCAACGGCAATTTTGCCCGCGTCGAAACCATCAAGAAGTTCTACCTGATCGAGCGCCAACTCACGCCGGAAGACGAGGAGCTGACGCCGACCATGAAGCTGAAGCGCGGCTTCGTGAACAAGCGCTATGCCGCCGAGATCGAAGCGATGTATCGCCAGCGCGCCGTGGCATGACGCATGCGAATGCTCCGGAAGAGTGGAAACCGGTTTTCCGAGAAGGGGCATGCGCAAAGAAGAAAAGTCGCATCTGAGAAAGCGAAGGAGCGACGGCCCCCGCCCTTCGCGTAACACGGGCCTTTAGGAGAGGAGACGTCAATGTCGAAATCGTTCAGCGCGTTCGGCCTTGCTGTGAGTGCAATGGTGCTCACCTGTCTGCCGGCCGCGGCGCAGACCAAGGTCACCAACGAGGGCATCTCGGCGACAGAGATCGTCGTCGGCACCCACCAGGACTTGTCGGGTCCGATCAAGGGATGGGGCGTTCCGGTCTCCAACGGCATGAAGATGGCGGCCGAGGAGATCAACGCGGCCGGCGGCGTCAACGGCCGCAAGATCCGACTGGTCGTCGAGGACAGCGGCTACGATCCGAAGAAGGCCGTGCTGGCTTCGCAGAAGCTGATCGAGCGCGACAAGATCTTCGCGATGGTGGGACCGATGGGATCGCCGACCGTGCTCGCCGCGCAGGACATCCTGTTCGATGCCGGCGTGCTGCAGCTGTTCCCGCTGACGGCGGCCGAGTTCACCTTCAAGTTCGACCCGGCCAAGCCGCAGGAGCGGCTGAAGTTCAACAATCTGCTGCCCTACGTCGAGAGCACCCGGGCCGCGCTGAAATACATGATGGAATGGAAGGGCTTCAAGAAGCCCTGCATCATGCATCAGGACGACGAGTACGGGAAGAACGTGCTCGACGGCTTCAATCAGCAGCTCACCGCCATGAAGGCGCAGCCGGCTTCGATCACGAGCTACAAGCGCGGCGCGTCCGATTTCAGCGCGCAGGTCGCCAAGATGAAGTCCGATGGCTGCGACCTCGTCGTGCTCGGCACCGTGCTCCGCGAGACCATCGGGGCGATGTCCGAAGCCAAGAAGCTCGGCTGGGACGTCACCTTCCTCGGTGCCACCCCCACCAACGTGATGGAGGTTCCTGCGTTGGGCAAGGAAGCCGTCGAGGGTCTCTACGCCGCCAGCGGCTTCGAGATTCCCTATGAGGACACCGCCAAGGGCAAGGTGAAGGACTGGCTCGTCAACTACAAGAAGATGTTCGGCGCCGACGCCAACACGCAGGCCATTATCGGCTACAATGCGATGATGACCTTCGCCTTCTATGCGCAGAAGGCGGGCAAGGACCTCACGGGCCAGAAGATGCTCGATGCGCTGGAATCGGGCGAGAAGTTCCTCGACATCTTCAACTCGCCGCCGACCAAGTTCTCCAAGACCGACCACCTCGCCAACACGATCACCCAGGTGCAGCAGGTCAAGGGCGGCCGCTGGGTGCTGGTGAAGGACAATCTGATGTTCTGATGCTTCTGGCCTCTCCCCGCGAAGAGCGGGGAGAGGGAGAAGAGACACGCTACGATCCCCCGCCCGCTGTCCCCGCATTCACCGGGGCCAGCTCGTCCTCCCGGCAGCGCCAGCCGTCGGCGGCTTTCACGAAAGCAAAGGTCCGCTGGATGCGCAGGCGGCGGGTCACGTTGAACGATTCCGCCGAGCGCCCGTTGTTGGCCGCGCCTGCCTGCGGACGGCCCGTCCTTGCGTCCCAGCAGGTGCCGGTGCAGGTGGTCGCGACCTTGCTGCACATGGTGAAGGGCGCCAGCACGGCCATCTCGATTTCGCCCGTGACCTGCGCCTCCTGCTCGGTCACCTGGCTGTCGAGCGCGTAGACGCGGTTGATGCGCAGGAAATTGCCGCAGGAATTGGCCGCATGGATCCGCGCCGCGCAGAAGTCGATCGCGTCGGTGTCGGGGAGGCGGGCCGCGATTTGCCGGCCGAACGCCTTCCTTGGGTCTCCCTTGGCCGCGCGGATTTCCTCGGTCTTGCGCCTCAGATGATCGGCGAGACAGTCCTCCGCGGTTTCGAGCTCCTGCAGCGGCACGTTCTCCTTGCCGACCAGATTGCATTTGCGATCGCGCTCGCGGGTCCACCTACCATATTCGGCGAAGGCAAAGCGCGCCGCGGTCGGGTCCAGCTTGCCGATCAGGCCGAGCACCTGGCCATTGAGCTCCGTCTCCGCCAGCGCCAGCGACGGGTCCGCACAGATCAGTGCGCCCGCCGCGGTGTTGGCTGCCAGGCAGTCGAAGTCGGGATCGCGCACGATCGCGGCTCGCTCCTCGGTCACCTTGAGCAGGCACGCCTTCACCCGATCGAAATCATCGGCGCGGACGGGACTCTGCCCGACGATGCCGCAGCTGAGATTGCGCTGGCGGATCCAGATCGCGTTCTCCTCGATCGCAGGCAGGCGATCGGGCAGGCGGGCGAGCCGCGCCTCGATCGCCGTGCTCAGCTTCTCGGCGGCGGCCGCGAGCGCGACATCACCGCAGAACAATTGATTGCCGGGGTCGCGAATCTGCTGGCAGTTGTTCTTGGTGAAGAGCGGAAGCTGATCGGCGATGGAGCGGTCGGACGGCGCGGATTGCGCCAAGGCCGGTGCGGCCGGCAATGCCAGGAGCGCAAGCACAGACAGCACGGTGATGCGCATTCTCTTCGTCCCCCGGCACGGCCCCGGCCATGCTAGCGTCACGGATGGCGCGGTGGAATGGCCTTGTGGGGGACCTCTGAGGCGATGTCCGGGCTATGAGTCCGCCGGACCGGTCAACGGACCTCGGCAGCGACCATGGAGAATCGCACAGGCTCGTCGACATATTTCAGCACGCCCGACCGGTCGAGTGCGAACAGCGGCTGGTAGCTGCGCGCAGCGTCGTCCTCGAGCATCGCCATGCGGCGGTTGTCGAGCATCAGCCAGTGGCCGTAAAGCTTTGCCGCGGCGACCGCATGATCTTCACCGGCCCTGAGGTCGCGCACCACGACGATGCGAAGGTCTTCGGCGGCAATTCCGGCCAGCCGCAGCGCGGCCAGCTTGGCGATGGCGTAGTCCTCGCAATCGCCGGTGCCGTTCGCGAAGGTCGCAAGCGGCGAGCTCCAGACGTCGTCGATGCCGTCATTGGCGGCCCGGATGGCCAGGTTGATGGCGCGGTTGGTCTCGCCGAGGCGGGCGCGGCCGTCGCGAGCACGGGCCTGGTCGACGATGGCGAGCAGCTTGAGGGCCGCAGGCGATGCGCAATTGTCCCGGTCGCCGTCGCACAGCGCCAGCTGCACCATGTCGTCGTCGAGCCGGTCCTTCAGCGCAAGCCATTTCTGCCGCAGGCTTCCGGACGAAATGGCGAAGGCGAACACGCCGAACGGCTCGGCGGACTTGCGCACGAGAACGCCGGCTCCCGGCGACAGCAGCGAGCCGGCGCGAAGCTCGGCGGCCGATCCGAAAAGAATCAGTCCGCATAGCACAAGGATTGCGCGCCAGGCGCGCGAGCGAGCAGCGGTCTCCATCTGACATCCCCTTCCCTGGCTTCGCCGGATCCCCCTCGACCTCGACGTGCCGGGCTTTGTTGCTTTCGGGGAGATAGTGCGAGACGGGCCGTTTTGTTCTGCTTAACGCGCCCGGCTGGGGTGGCAAAACCGGGAGACAGGATGAAATGGACCAGTCCAGATTGCGTAAAATTTTACGATTCGCCGGCTAGGAGGTGTCCGGCTGCCGCCAAACGGAGGCAAATGCAGACACAGGTTGTGGGAGGGCCGAATCTGCGCGCGATGGCTAACACCCCCCAATTTCATGGGGTTCTGTTAGTTAGGTCACAGATTTAACTCCGTATTTGCCGCAGGATGTGGCGGGACTTCGCGACGGGAAGATGACATAAGTATCTGCTCCCGAAACTATACAGCAGATTACTTTGGATGACTGGAAATGCGCGCAAAACGGCCGGATTCGACTTCAGAATATTTGACGTATTACTTCCTCTCCTCTTACGAAAGCCGTATCCGTGGGGGCTCCTGAAGCCAAGTGATGCGGAATCACACAAGCAATAGGTGGTATCGCTAAGGACTTGCTAATGCTATGCAAGCTTAGGCAGTTGATACTTACTTAAATTTTAACCCTTTTGACGGTGCCCGGTTGAATTACGCTGGCCAGTTTGACGGCGCGATTTCCTTGGACGGCAAGGGTTTCCGCTCGCCCGGCGATGCCCATGTGGATTCCTTTACGGCGAAAGCGCAGGGTCATGTGCCCGAGGGCGCGTTCGTCGTTCCCGACCCCAACCTGATCTTCAACGGCGAGTTCAAGCGCACAGGCCTCGATCTCGTCCTGTCCCATGAGGGGCACGAGTTCGTCGTTCACGATTATTTCCGGGGCGACAAGCGTGCCGCGCTCGCCTCGCCCGATGGCGCCCACCTCACTGGCGAAATCGTCAGCGCGCTCACCGGCCATGTCCAGGTTGCGCAAGCCGCGCCCGGCGCTGGCGCGGGCCAGGTCATCGGCCACGTCACCAAGCTCGTGGGCAGCGCGACCGCGATCCGCAACGGCGTCTCGGTCATCCTGAACAACGGCGACAACGTCGAGAAGGGCGACGTGGTTTCGACCGGCGCCGATTCGACCCTCGGCATCACCTTCATCGACGGCACCGTGTTCGGCCTGTCCTCGAATGCGCGGATGGTGCTGAACGAAATGGTCTACGACCCCAATGGGTCGAGCAATTCCTCGTTGCTGAGCCTCGTCGCCGGCACCATCACCTTCGTCGCCGGCGAGACCGCCAAGCACGGCGACATGAAGATCGACACCCCGGTCGCCACCATGGGCATCCGCGGCACCGCGGTGCTCACCCAGATCAATTTCGTCGTTCCCGCCGGCGGCGGCGATCCGCAGCCGCAAGCGAGCTTCCAGGTGCTGGTCGAGCCGAACGGCACGACCGGCTCCTACATCCTGTTCGACAAGGTCACGCTGCTGCCGATCGCGACGGTCAACCAGGCCGGACAGATGATCCAGATCAGCGGCGGCAACGTCTCGATCACAAATGCGCTGATGTCGCCGGACGTGCAGAAGCTGATCACCGACGTGTTCACGCTGAAGTTCTCCGACAACAACACCAACACCAAGCTGACCACGAACTTCACCGACACGCTCACGCCGATGAGCCTGGACGTGGTGTTCAAGTCGAGTTCCGGCCCGATCGCGATCGCGACCTTCGTCAACCTCAATCCGCAAGGGCAGGAGGGGCCCAGCACCCCCACGCCGCCCATCGTGCGTATCCCCGGCCAGCCGATCGCGCAGAGCTTCGACGCCAGCGGCATTGTGAAGACGGCGTTCGCGTTGACCGAGCGTGCCGGCGCCACCGGCGCGACGGATGCCGACACGATCTCCGGCCTGATCCGATTCGTCGACCAAAACCTTGGCGACCGGCCGACGGTGAGCATCAGCCTCGCCGAAGCGCCGAACTATGTCTACAAGGACGCCGGCCAGCACGACGTCACCGGCTCGCTCTCCGCGCTCCAGAAGCAGAGCATCGCGGCAACGCAGATCCAGATCAGCGTCGTCTCCGATCCCGGTAACAATAACAACGGCTCGGCGGTCTGGACCTACACGATCCCCGACAAGGTCTTCGATTTCCTTGCCGCCGGCGAAACCGTGACCCTGACCTACATGGTCCGCGTCGACACCAATTTCGCAGTGAGCCCCGAATCGGCGTTCATCCCCATCACCATCACGATCACGGGGACCAACGACAAGCCGGTGATCACCACCGATGTCCCGATCATCACCTTCGAGGGCGGCACCAGCGTGCCGGGTGGCCCGCTCACCAGCGAGGTTCCGACGTCGGGCACGCTGAATTTCAACGACGTCGACCTCACCGACAAGCATACCGTGTCGGTGGCGCTGACCAGTGCGACGCTGCCTGATGGCAGCGTGCCGCCGGGGCCGCTTGCAGCGTTCCAGAGCGCGATGTCCGTCGCGATCGCGGCCGGCGCCGACAGCACCGGGGACGGCACCGGCACCATCAACTGGTCGCTGGCCGATCTGCCGGTCTATCTCGCCGATTTTATCCCCCAGGGCGCGGTGCTGACGCTGGTCTACACCGTGACGCTCACGGACTCGCAAGGCGGGTCCTCGCAGCAAACCATCACCGTCACGATCACCGGCACCGATGCGCCTGCCGTGGTGTGGATCGCGACCGAGGAACCCGGCGCTCCCTCCGGCGGCCTCTGGCAGGACGCGGGCAACTGGGCCACCGGCACGGTCCCGACCGACCAGGACGACGTCATCGTCATCACCGATCAGCTCCACGGCCTGACCCCGTCCTATCCGGTGACGATCGACGTGGCGGCCTTCGCCAAGTCGTTGACGCTCGACGACTACGACACCACGCCGGGCCACAAGGTGCCCGAGGTGATCAACAACAGCACGCTGACCATCGGCGGCAAGCTCACCCTGAATGCCGACGCGAAGTTCACCAACTCGCTCGGAGGCCACGTCACCGTCGGCGGCGCGATCGACGTCGAGACAATCACCCGGACATCCGGCGTGGTCGTCACCAACACCAGCACGATCACGAATGCGGGCACGCTGACGCTGCAAGCAGGCGGTACGATCGACACGCTGACCGCCGTCGCCAATTCCGGCCTGATCGATTTGACCGGCGGCACGCTGGTGCTGAAGAGCGATGTCGCCAATGCTGGCGGCACCATCCAGACCGATGCCGGTGCGACGCTGATCGTCGACGGTGCGACGGTCGATGGCGGCACGCTTGTCATTCTCGGCACGCTGGAATCGACCGGCATCAGCGCCATCGATGATGCCGATATCACGATCGCCAGCACCGGCATGCTGTCCGTCACCAGCGGCACGCTGACGATCGATCCGGCTACGATCCATGCCGTCACCAATCATGGCTTGATCGAGGCGGTGACCGGCGGCACGCTGAAGCTGACGGCTGCCATCATCGGCAATACCGGCGGGACGATCTCGGTCGATGACGCCTCAACACTCTATCTGGCCGGTGTCTCGATCAATGGCGGCAGCCTGAGCAATGCCGGCAATCTCTACAGCGTCTCGGGCAGCAACACGATCACAGGCGCCGTGACCAACACCGGCACGATCGAAGTCCAGGCCGGCACGCTGAATCTGTCCGGCGGTGTCACCGGCGTCGGCACGCTAATCGTGGACGACGGCGCGACGCTCGCGCTGGGCGGCGCGGATGCGCAGACCGTCACCTTCGCCGGCGGCCTTAATACGCTCCAGCTCGATGCCACGAGCCATGACTTCACCGGCACCATCACAGTTGAGGCCTCGACCGGCGGCACCCTCACGGTCACGGGTGATGCCGATATCAACTCGTTGCAAGGCGATGCGCTCGATGTCACCGCATCGGGTGGGACCAGCGGCAATCGCGCCAATATCGTTCTGAACCCGACCGGTGCGCTGACCGGCGCGGCAAATGGCCTCGTCGTCACCCAGAACGGCTTCGGCGACATCACGCTGACCGCGACGGGCGACATCACCGGCCTCGCCGGCCACGGCATCTGGCTGAGCGACGGGACGACCGGCTCCGGCGACATCACGGTCAACAATGTCACCGGCAAGGCGACCGGCAATGGCGCGAATTCGGTCGGCGTGCTGGTCGAGAATTCGAACGCCGCCAACGACGGTGACATCTCGGTTACCCAGCTCGGCGGCGCCGGTGGCGGCGCATACGGTATCGACGCGGTCACGCAGGGCGACGGCGACATCACCATCGACGCCGGCGGCGCGATCACGGGCAGCTCGGTCTACGGCATCCGGTCGCGCAGCTATGGCAGCGGCAACCAGACTGTCACGACGGAGGCGGGCAGCCTCATCACCTCGGGCAGCTCCGGTATCGTCGCCGTCAATCGTGCGGCCTTGCTCGACGCCGCGGCCGGCAGCACCATTACGGTCAACGCCCACGGCACGATCAATTCCGGCAGCAGCCCGAACCTGGCCGGCAATGCGCCGGCCGGCATCGAGGCCGGCTATACCGGTGCCACGAACGGCACCAGTGCGAACACGCTGGTCAATGCCACCGTGATCGTCAACAATTACGCCGACATCACCGCCGCGGCCGGCCTTGGCATCAACGCCTATAACTACGGAAACGGCGGCGTCACGGTGAACAGCTTCGCCGGGACGGCGATTTCGGTTTCGGGCGCCCAGAGCATCGGAATCAACGCCGCGGCCTTGAGCGGCGGCGCGGGCGACGTGACGGTCACGCTCGGCGAGGACGTCACGATCTCGGGTGCGACGAGCTACGGCATCAGGGCCTTTAGCCTCGATGCCGGCGATATCACGGTCACCCTGGCGGATGGCGACAATATTACCTCGAGCAGCTCGGGCATCGTCGCCGTCAATTACGCCGTCGCGATCGCGGCCGCCGTGGGCAGCACGATTTCGGTCGAGGCGCACGGCGCTATCCATTCCGGCTCGACCCTGAACAACGACGGCACCACGCCGGGCGGGATCATCGCCGGCTACAAGCCTGGCGGCACCGGCGCTTTCTCGAGCGCAGTCAACGGCGATGTCATCGTCACCAGCGATGCGACGATCACAGCCGACGCAGGTTACGGCATCGAGGCGTTCACCTGGGGCGCCGGTAACGTCACGGTCACGACCGGCGAGAATTCGGATATTGACGCCGCAGGCATCGCGATCGGCGCGTTCGATCACGGCGGGGGTGACGTCAGCGTCACCAACAATGGCTCCGCCACTGGATCGGTCGGCGTAGCGGCTCTTGCGACTGGCGGCGGCGATGTCACCATCGTCAATCACGGCGATATCACCAGCACCAGCCTGGCCGGCATCAGCGTCACCCAGAACGCGGTGGACGCGACCGGATCGACACACATCACCAATTCCGGCTCGATTGCGGCCGCGACCGGTCACGCGGCGATCTACATTCAGGGGAATGCGACCGGCACGGTGACGATCGACAATTCCGGCACGATCGGGCCCGACGATGCAGGCGCGGTGACCTCGACGACGTATGCGATCGTCGAGACCGGCGGCTCCGTCACGATCAACAATTCCGGCGACATCAACGGCAACATTTCGGTTGCCACCGCCACCTTCAACAATCAGGCGGGGGGCATCTGGACCGTCTCCGGCACCAGCGTCTTCGGCAATGCGTCCTCGATCGTCAATGCGGGTGACATCGACCTGCTCAATGGGGCCTGGATTACCGGCAGCGGCCTGAGCATCGTCAATTCACATGAGATCGACAGCTGGGGAACGGCGAAGATTTCCGGCGCGATCACCAACACCGGTACCATCGAAGTCAACGACGGCACCCTCACGCTGTTCGGCTCGCTGTCCGGCACGGGATCGGTTACCGTACACGACGGCGCGCTCTTGAAGCTTGAGGGCACGGTCACGCAAACGATCACGCTCGCCGGCGACGGCGCTGCGCTTCGGATCGACACGGCGACCTTTGGCGGATCGATTGCGCAACTGTCCGCCGACGACACGATCGACCTGTCCACCATCAAGTACGGCGTCGGCACCAGCGCGGTCTATGTCGCCAACGCCGATCCCTCGACCGGCGGCGTGCTGACGGTCACCGATGCCGACGGCAACCACATCAGCCTCAACCTGACCGGGGCTGACTACAGCAACGGGCATTTCGCCGGCAGCAGCGACGGCCATGGCGGCACCCTGATCACGTTCAACGCGAACGATGATGCGCCGAACTTCGCCGCGGCCGAGGCGTCACCGACCGTGAGCTTCTCCGAGCTCGCGGATACCACCGGCTCCGCGGCGCTCGACCCGGTCTCGGGCGGGACAGGTACGATCCACTTCACCGATATCGACCTGACCGACCGGCCGACGGCGACGATCTCCGGCCAGGCCACGACATGGCTCGATGCTGATCACACCACGCAGCTGACGCTGACGGCGGGACAGGAAAGCGCCCTCGAGCAGGCTCTGACGATTCAGCAGGCGGGCAACAAGAACAACGGCGCGATCGCCTGGAGCTATTCCATCGCCGACAGTGCCCTGGACTTCCTCGGCGAAGGTCAGACCGCGACCGTGGTGTCGACCATCACCCTCGATGACCACAAGGGCGGGACCGACACCGCCGAGGTCACCGTCACCATCACCGGCACGAACGACGCGCCGGCCATCTCCTATGCCACGTCGGACCACATGGACTTCGACGGCCGGACCATCGCCGTCGGCGAGGTGCCGACGGTTGCGTCCGATGGCGTGACGCTGGATGGCCGGCTGAACTGGAACGGAGGCGCTGCGCCCGGCGGCCAGGTCTTGTTCTACAACGGCAATACCTCGACGGCCGGTTTCGGTCTGATCGGAACGGTCGTCAGCGGCCATCTGGAGATCGAGATCCTCGAAGGGGGCGTCGATATCCTGGATACCGGCTTCGCGCTTCCCGCGGGGGAATGGCATAACCTCGCCTTGACGCGCCACCAAGGCACCTACACGCTCTATGTCGATGGCAACGCCGTCTATTCCCACAGTGGAAGCGCGAACGCGGTCGGTAGCGGTCAGGATCCGTCCTACATGATGATCGGGGCGGCGAGCGACAGGTACGCCCCAGGCTTCGGGGAGCAAGGTTTCACGGGCTCGATCGCCGATGTCAGCGTCTGGACCACCGCGCTCACGCAGCAGCAGATCCAGTCGATCGACTTCACCGCGCTCACCGGCAACGAGGCCAATCTGGCTGCGTATTACCAGTTCGGCGGCAGCAGCGGGACCACGGTCGCCAATAAGGTCAATGCCGGCCAAAGCCTCGGCATCGACCTTGCCGATCTCATGGAAACCAACGCCGGGCTGCAAACGCATGGCGTGCTGACACTCTCCGACGTCGACTCGACCGATCACGTCACGGTGTCGGTTAGCGAAGTGCAGGTCATCTTCGAAGGTGTGAACCAACCCGGCACCGTCGGCGGGCTGTCGCACGAGACGTTGTTGGGTTATCTCTCCGTTCCCGGCGATATCATGAACGGCACGGCTTCCGGCGCCCCGTTCACGTGGCAGTTCAATTCGGGCAGCCAGACCTTCGATTTCCTCGCCGCCGGGCAGACGCTGTCGCTGCAATACACGATCGTTCCGAGCGACGGGCACGCCGCGACCGGCACCGGCAATGGCGATGTCACCGTCACCATCGTGGGCAGCAACGACGCGCCGACGCTGAATAACTCGACGCTCGGCGCGATCAGCGAAGATGCCACTGCTCCCGCCGGGTCCAGCGTCGGGGCGCTCTTTGCCGCCGGATTCCACGATGCCGATGCGGGCGCGAGCTTCAAGGCCGTCGCCGTCACGGCCTCCCATGCAACCGCCGCGGAAGGCGTCTGGCAGTACCAGGTTGCCGGTAGCAATCAATGGACAGATATCGCGGGTGTCAGCGACAGCAGCGCGCTCCTGCTTGCCACCGACACGCTGATCCGCTTCGTGCCGGCCGCAAATTTCAGTGGCGCGCCGGGTAGCCTCGACGTGCATGCCCTGGATGATACCTATGGCGGCAATGTCACGACGCCCGTCCTGATCGATATCACGTCGCCCTCGATCGGCTCCAGCGTCTCAGCGGCGGCGACGCTGAGCACGGAAGTGACCCCCGTGGCCGATGCGCCGGCGTTCAACATCGACCATACGCCGATCGCGGATGTGGGAGAGTTCCTGGTCAACACCACGACCGCGAACGACCAGACTTACAGCGCGATCGGCGCGCTCTCGGACGGCGGCTACGTTATCGCTTGGGTGTCGCAGGGGCAGGACGGCGACGGCGCCGGCATCTACGCTCAGCACTATGCCAGCTCCGGCGCAAAGATCGGGGGCGAGTTCCGTGTCAACACGGCGACGGCGGGCAATCAGTCGAGCCCGTATGTCGTCGGGCTGGAGGGCGGAGGGTTCGTCGTGAGCTGGACCTCCGGCAGCGACAACGGGGCAACCATCCACCTGCAGCGCTTTGATTCCTCGGGTTCGCCGGCAGGCGGCGAGGTCTCCCTCGCCGGATATGGCGAGAACGCGACGCTTGCCGCGCTGTCGAACGGCGGCTTCGTCATCACCTACGTCACGTCCGACGCCAGCGCGTCAGGCACTTACGGGATCGTCTACGATTCCAGCGGGGTCCCGACGTCCGGACCTTTCTTGATCAATACTGAGACAGTCAGCCAGCAGCAGGGTGATTCCGTCGCCGGGACCGCCGATGGCGGCTTCGTGGCGTCTTGGCATTCCTATGGTCAGGACGAGGGATCGGGCAGCTGGGGCGTCTACTTCCAGCGGTTCGATGCGCAAGGTAACAAGCTCGGCGGAGAGGTGCAGGTCAACACCAACACCGTAGGCGATCAATATGGCGGCGAACTCGCCGTCCTGAAGGACGGATCGATCGTCGTATCGTACACTGACGCGAACACGCTCGTGCTGAGGCATTTCAGTTCGACCGGTGCGCCAATCGGCAACGAGGTGAGCATCTCGGATGCGACCACTGCTACCTTGCAAGCCCTGCCGGACGGCGGCTTCCTCGTTACCTATCAGGGCCATGACGCTCCCGGGAGCCTCGGACTTCTGGGGCAGCGCTTTGATGCATCGTTGCACTCGGTCGGCTCGTCGTTCGTCATCAACGAGACCACGAACGGCGACCAGCTGTTCCTGGCCGATCGCTCCAATCCGACCGCCGTGACTTCGGACGGCAAGATCGTCTCGACCTGGTTCTCCCCGGGCGACGGTGGCAACGACGTCGAAGCGCGCGTGTTCGCGGTGCCTGGATTTGGCTCCAACAGTCCGATCAAGCTGCCGGCCATCACTGCGGCGGCGGTCGATAGCGACGGGTCCGAAACGCTCCTGATCAAGCTCTCGGGCTATCCGGCTGGCGCGACCTTCTCGGTCGGTCATGCTGGAACCGGCGCTGATGCCGGCCAGTGGCTGATCGGGGCGGCAGAAATCGCATCGCTGGCGGCCTCGGGACTGACGATGACTGCCCCGGCCGGGTACCACGGCGAGTTCAACCTGCACGTCGGCGTCACCGTCATCGACTCCGCTAACGGCCTTGGCGGGCCGCTGACGGACACCTATACGATAACCGAGGATGTGGTCGTTAAAGCCGGCGGCGGGCCTGTCATCGATACCTCCGGCTTCCAGGTCGAGCACATCATCGAGAACAGCAACGACATCATCACCGACCTCGTCGTCATCGACACCGATTCGGGCGCGGCGGCGGATACGTTCACCGTCACGCTCTCGACCGCGCACCCGGATGTCAGCAGCGTCGATGTCTATCCGGTGTCCGGCTCACTCGCTCAGATCAACACGGGGCTCGCGAGCGGCGCTGGCATCGCCTACGATCCCGTCGGCGCCAGCGCCGATGAGTTCCCCGTGCCGCCCGCGACCGACCAGATCACACTGACCGTGGCCGACTCGGCGGGTCATTACGACACCGTCAACTTCATCTTCGTCGAGGGTGCCGACAGCCAGGGCATCACCCTCCAGGGCACCAGCGGCAAGGACGTCATTTTCGCGACCGAGTCGAGCGACACCTTGATCGGTGGCGGCGCGAAAGACCAGTTCGTGTTCGCGCCGACGTCGTCGCAGGACCCGATCCAGCACGCGGTGAGCGATTTCGAGACCGGGCTCGACAAGATCGACCTGCGGCAGTTCACCAACATCACGTCGTGGACGCAAGTCTCCGCGCTCACGGAGCAGCAGGGCGACGATACCCTGCTCACGCTCGATGCCAATGACAAGATCCTCCTGAAGAATGTTGTTGCCGGCAATCTCCACGCCAGTGATTTCATCCTTCATGTGAGTTAGAGCGACGCCTCTGCGGGGACGCGGCTCTTCTTTGCGCCTCGACCGCGGTAAAAAATCCCTGTCCTTTGCTGCCGAAGCGATGGCCATTTGCGTCCTGGCGATCCAAGATTGGACCCCAGGCGGTTGCAGGAAGTCCGATCGAAATGAAACGTCTCAAGATCCTGCGGCGGTGGTTTGCGCGGAAGCTGGGCTTCGCGCGGCTGATGTGCCTTGCGCTGCTGGTGCTGTTCGCCGGCGCGCGGCTGTGGGATCCGCCGCCGATCCAGGAATTGCGGCTGCGCACCTTCGACATGTTTCAATTGATCGATCCGCGCCACAAGGCGGCGCGGCCGGTCGTGATCGTCGACATCGACGACAAGAGCCTCGCTAAGCTGGGCCAATGGCCGTGGCCGCGCACGCGAATTGCCGACCTGATCCAGAATCTCACCAGCAGCGGTGCGGTCGCGATCGGCTTCGACGTGGTGTTTTCGGAGCCCGACCGGCTCAACCCGGATCTGGTCGCGGGCCAGATGCGCCATCTCGACGACGCCACGCGCGCCAAGCTGCGTGAGCTGCCAACCAACGACCAGATTCTCGCCGATGCGATCAAGCGCTCGCGTGTGGTGCTGGGCGAGACCGGGCTTCCGGCCGTCCTGTCCGAGCTGGACAAATCGCTTCCGTTCACGGGAGTGGCGACGGTCGGGGAGGAGGGGGCCGAACGCTTCCTGTTCGAATTTCCAGGCTTGCTGCGCAACGTGCCGGTCATCGAGATGGTCGCGGCCGGCCGCGGGCTGTTTTCAATCAGGAAAGAGCGGGACGGATTCATCCGCCGCGTGCCGATGATCATGCGCGCACAGGGCAACATCATGCCCTCGCTCAGCCTCGAGATTCTGCGCGTCGTCACGGGCACGCCGACGCTGTTGGTCCGGACCGACAAGACCGGTATCAGGTCGATCCGCATCAAGGGTGTCGAGATCCCCACCGACAAGAACGGCCAGTTCTGGGTGCACTACGCGCGTCGGGACCCCTCGATCTACGTCTCCGCCGCCGACGTGCTCGACAACAGCGCATCGCCGAGCAGGTTCGCCGGCAAGCTGGTGCTGGTCGGAACCTCTGCGGCCGGGCTTAACGACATCAAGACCACGCCGGTCTCTGCGACCATGCCGGGGGTCGAGATCCATGCCCAGGTGCTGGAGAGCGTGTTGAGCGGCGCGGTGATTTCCCAGCCGAACTACGCGCTCGGGGTTGAATTGCTCGCCGCGCTGATCATCGGCCTGCTCGTCATTATCTTCACGCCGAATCTCGGTCCCGTGCGCCTCGTGCTCGCCGGTGCGACGTTCGCGGCGATCCTGGTCGGCACGTCCTGGTTCTTCTACGCGCAGTACCGCTACCTCATCGACTTCACCTATCCGCTGCTCTCGACCACGGCGGTTTATCTGACGCTGATCTTCGCGAGCTTCGTGCGCGAGCAGCGCCAGCGCGTGCAGATCCGCGGGCAGTTCGCGCAATACATGTCGCCGGTCCTGGTCGAGCAGCTGGCGCAGTCGCCGGAAAAGCTCGTGCTCGGCGGCGAGGAGCGCGAGATGACGATCATGTTCTCGGACGTGCGCGGCTTCACCACGATCTCGGAGAGCTACAAGCACGACCCGCAAGGCCTGATCGCGCTGATGAACCGCTTCCTGACGCCGCTGACCGACGTCATCATCGAGCGGAAGGGCTATATCGACAAATACATGGGCGACGCCATCATGGCGTTCTGGAACGCGCCGCTCGACGATGCCGAGCACGAGGTCAACGCCTGCGAGGCGGCGATCCAGATGCTGGAGCAGATCGACGCGGTCAACAAGGAGCGCGAAAAGGAAGCCACCGAGGGCGGCCACGTCTACATTCCGCTCAATGTCGGCATCGGCCTCAACACCGGCATCGGCGTGGTCGGCAACATGGGCTCCGACCTGAAGAAGAACTATTCGGTGCTCGGCGACAGCGTGAACCTCGCCTCGCGCCTGGAGGGCCAGTCGAAGGAATACGGCTTTCCCATCATCGTCGGCTCCCGCACCGCGCTCGCCGCCAAGGACAAGTTCGCGATCCTCGAGCTCGACTTCATCATGGTCAAGGGCAAGACCGAGCCGGAGGTGATCTACGCCATCGCCGGCCGCGAGGATGTGATGCATTCCGCCACTTTCCAGCGCCTGCGCAACGTCACCATCGAGATGCTCAGCTGCTATCGCAGCCGCGACTGGCAGGGCGCGCTCGATGCGATCGAACGCGGCCGCAAGAGCGAGGACGCCGACACGCTGGAAAAGCTGTTCAGGCTCTACGAGGCGCGCATCAAGGATTTCCAGCTCAATCCGCCGCCGGAGAACTGGACCGGAGCATATGCGCTGCTGACGAAGTAGTCGCCGCATCGGCGCTGCCGTAGGGTGGGCCAAGGCGCGTCAGCGCCGTGCCCACGGTCTTACTCTGCAATGTTGAAATGGTGGGCACGCTGCGCTTGCCCACCCTACGGCAGCTGCGTTTGCCGCCCTCACTCCATCCCGATCGTCGTCAGATCCTGAAACCAGTGCTGGGCCTGCACGAACTGCTTCACCTTCGGCGACAGCGCGTGCGGGTTGGTGTCGTGGACGACCCAGACCAGCGTGGCGTCGTCGACGATCAGGGCGTGCGCCTGCGCCAGCAGCTCGTCCTGCTTGGTGGAATCGAACGTCTGCTTGGCCTCGTCGATCAGCGCATCCACCTTCGGATTCTTGTAGCCGCCCCAGTTGACGCCCACGGGCGCGATCTGGCCCGAATGAAAGAAGCGGACGATGGCGTAGAGCGGGTCCGAGGTGACGTAGGCGATGTTGTTGGCGGTGATGCCGGCATTCATCTCGTCGGCCGCGCCCTTGCGCCAATGCGTGTAGAGCGTCTCGAGTTCGACCACCTTGAAGTCGATCTCGATGCCGATCTCCTTGAAGCTCTGCTGCAGGAATTCGTTCATCGGCAGCGACAGCATCTGGCCGGTGCCGCCTTGCGCGATGATGAAGGTGGCCTTCAGCGGCTTGGCCTTGGAGTAGCCGGCTTCCTCGACCAGCTTCTTCGCTGCGGCGAGATCGTATTTCAGCTCGAAGGCCGGCTTGCCGAACCACGGGCTGGACGGATCGACCTGGCCTTTGGCGGGTTTTGCGAGGCCGTTCATCAGCCCGACCACCCCATCGCGATCGATCGCGAGGTTCAGCGCCTTGCGCAGGCGGATGTCGGTCCAGGGCGAGCCCGGCAGCACCGACAGATGATAATTCCAGACATGCGGCGTGACGTTGTCGACGAGCTTCATGCCGGCGGCCTTGAGTTGCGGCACCGCATCCGGGGCCGGCGTCTCGATCAGATCGACCTGGCCCGCCAGCAGCGCATTGGTGCGCGTCAGCGCCTCCGGCATCGGCACCAGCACGATCTTGTCGGCCTTCGGGATGCGCTTCTTGTTCCAGTAGTCGGGGTTCTTGCTGAGTTCTGCGAGCTCGCGCGGCACCAGCTTGGTCAATTTAAACGGGCCGGTGCCGGAAGGCTGGCTGGCGAACTTGTCCCAATCCTTGCCGAGCTTGTCGTACTGCGCGGGGCTCGACACCAGAAACCACAGCATCTGATAGGGAAAGAAGGAATCGACCGTCTTGGTCGTGATCTCCACCGTGAAGTCGTCGATCCTGGCATAGCTCGCGACCGAGGGCAGGCGGGTCTTCACCTGCGCGCTCTGCCGCTTGTCGAATTGCGGCGCCTTGTCGTTGAGCACCTTGTCCAGATTCCAGATCACCGCATCGGCATTGAACTCGCTGCCGTCGTGAAACTTGACGCCCTTGCGAAGCGTGAAGCGCCATTTGGTCTTGTCGGCGTCATCCACCTTCCACTCGGTCGCCAGTCCCGGCACCAGCTTGCCGGGACGATCGGCGACGTCCATCTCCCAGGCCACCAGCGGGTCATAGATCGTGTAGGCCGTGAACTGATAGGCGCCGGCGCCGCGATCGGGTTGACCCGTGGTCAGCGGGATGTCCGCCATCGAGATGCCGTAGCGCAGCACGGTTTCGGCGCGCGCCGAGATTGCGGACGACGCCAGCGCAAGCACGGCGAGACAAATCGACAGACGAAGACGCATGGTCCAGAGCTCCCAGGGGATTTCGAGACCAAACCTGCAATCTTGATGCCAGAATAGGCAGGGCGACGCGTGCACCTGCGTAATGCCTACGAGGACTTGTCGTCGCAGGGCCAAATTGCAGAATAAGTTTCTCTTTGGCATAGCCATTGCATACGATTGCATCAAAAATAGTCATCGAAGCCGGAAAAGGATTGAGGCGATGCTTACTCAGAAGAACACACGCGCGGCATTGATCGCGGTGCTCGCTCTAACGACGGCGGCGGCCTGGCCGCGCGTGGCCAGCGCGGAGACCGTGCTGCGCATCGGCATGACCGCTGCCGATATTCCGCGCACGCTGGGCCAGCCTGATCAGGGTTTTGAAGGCAATCGCTTCACCGGCCTCACCATGTACGACGCGCTCACAGGTTGGGATCTGTCTTCTGCCGACAAGGCAAGCGTGGTGATCCCCGGCCTTGCCACCGAGTGGAAGGTCGACGATGCCGACAAGACCAAGTGGATCTTCAAGCTGCGCCCCGGCGTGACCTTCCACGACGGCTCGCCGTTCAACGCGGACGCCGTGGTATGGAACGTCGAGAAGGTGCTGAAGCAGGATGCGCCGCAATTTGACGCCAGCCAGGTCGGCGTCACGGCCTCGCGCATGCCGACGCTGGCGTCGGCGAAGAAGATTGACGACATGACGGTCGAGCTCACCACCAAGGAGCCCGACAGCTTCCTGCCGATCAACCTCACCAATCTGTTCATGGCGAGCCCGGCGAAGTGGCAGCACTTCTACGACAAGGCCGAAGGCGCCGACGCCAAGGCGAAGTCGCAAGCCGCATGGACGGCGTTTGCCAGGGACGCCGCAGGCACCGGTCCGTGGAAGATGGCGAGCTTCACGCCGCGCGAGCGGCTCGAGCTGGTGAAGAACGCGAGCTATTGGGACAAGGCACGCGTGCCCAAGGTCGACAAGATGGTGCTGCTGCCGATGCCGGAAGCGAACGCGCGCACCGCGGCGCTGCTCTCCGGGCAGGTCGATTGGGTCGAGGCACCGGCGCCGGACGCGATTCCCGAATTGAAGCAGCGGGGCTTCAAGCTCTACGCCAACGAGCAGCCGCATGTCTGGCCCTGGCAGTTCTCGCGCGTCGAAGGCTCGCCCTGGAACGACATCCGCGTGCGCAAGGCCGCGAACCTCTGCATCGACCGCGAAGGCCTCAAGGACGGCCTGCTCGCCGGCCTGATGGTGCCCGCGACCGGCACCTTCGAGCCCGGCCATCCCTGGCGCGGCAAGCCGACCTTCGAGATCAAATATGACAAGGCCGCCGCCCAGAAGCTGATGCAGGAAGCGGGCTTTGGCCCGAACAAAAAGCTGACGGTCAAGACGCAGACTTCCGCGTCGGGCTCGGGACAGATGCAGCCGCTGGCGATGAACGAATATCTCCAGCAGGCGCTGGCCGAATGCTATTTCGACGTGAAGCTTGACGTCATCGAGTGGAATACGCTGTTCACCAACTGGCGCCGCGGCGCAAAGGATCCCAGCGCCAACGGCTCGAACGCGACCAACGTCACCTATGCGGCGATGGATCCGTTCTTCGCGCTGGTGCGCTTCCTGCAATCGGGCATGGCGCCGCCGGTCTCGAACAATTGGGGCTTCATCAACAACCCCAAGTTCGACGAGCTGGTGAAGAAGGCGCGTCAGACCTTCGACCCAGCCGCGCGCGACGCCGCGCTCGCCGAGCTGCACGCGGCCTCCGTCGACGATGCCGCCTTCCTCTACGTCGCCCACGACGTCGGTCCGCGCGCCATGAGCCCGAAGGTGACAGGCGTCGTGCAGCCGAAGAGCTGGTTCATCGACTTCTCGCCGGTGTCGATCAAGCAATAGTCTCGACTTGCTCAGTGTACCCTCTCCCCTTGCGGGAGAGGGTGGCTTCGCGAAGCGAAGCCGGGTGAGGGGTCTCTCTCCGCGAGTGACCCTTCCTCATTCGACAATGCTGTATCCGCGGATAGAACCCCTCATCCGGCGCTTCGCGCCACCTTCTCCCACAAGGGGAGAAGGAAGAAAGAAGACCCGTGCTCGCCTATATCGCCAGACGCATCGTCTATGTCGTCCCGATCGTCATCAGCGTTGCGCTGGTGTGCTTCCTGCTCGTGCACATCACGCCGGGCGATCCGCTCGTTGCCGTGCTGCCGGCCGATGCCTCGCAGGAGCTCGCCGCGCAGCTGCGCACCGCCTATGGCTTTGACCGGCCGTTGCCGGTGCAGTTCGGGCTTTGGCTGCTTCGTGCCCTGCATGGCGATCTCGGCAATTCCATCGCGACGGGACGCCCCGTGCTCGCCGAGGTCATGCGCGCGGTCGGCAACACCGTCACGCTGGCGATCGCGGCCGCCATCATCGGCTTCACCATGGGCATCCTGCTCGGCTTGATCGCCGGCTATTTCCGCGAGACCTGGATCGACAAGGTCGCGACCTCCTTCGCCATCGCTGGTGTGTCGGTGCCGCATTACTGGCTCGGCATGCTGCTCGTCATCATCTTCTCGGTGCAGCTGAATTGGCTGCCCGCGGTCGGCGCCGGCCCGAGCGGCTCCAATTCCTGGGCCTGGGACTGGGCGCATCTGAAATATCTAGTGCTGCCGGCGATCACGACGTCGGTGATTCCCATGGGCATCGTCACCCGCACCGTGCGCGCGCTCACCGGCGACATCCTGAGTCAGGATTTCGTCGAGGCCCTGCGTGCAAAGGGCTTGCGCGAAACCGGCGTGTTCCGCCACGTCATCAAGAACGCCGCGCCGACCGCGCTGGCCGTCATGGGGCTTCAGCTCGGCTACATGCTCGGCGGCTCGATCCTGATCGAGACCGTGTTTTCTTGGCCGGGCTCGGGCTTCCTGCTCAACTCGGCGATCTTCCAGCGCGACCTGCCGCTGCTGCAGGGCACGATCCTGATCCTGGCGCTGTTCTTCGTCTTCCTCAATCTCCTGGTCGATATCGCCCAAGCCGCGATCGACCCGCGCATCAAGCGGGGCTAGCGGGATGCATTTGAGCCGAGCTATAGCCGCGAAGCCGGTGCGCTCCCTCCCCCGCGAGCGGGGGAGGGTTGGGGAGAGGGTGTCGCCGCTCGCAAGAACCTCCAAGAGGAGAGAACCCTCACCCGTCGCTTCGCGACGACCTCTCCCGCAAGCGGGAGAGGTTAAGGGAGCCCGCGGTTCGCACCGACCACACCCATACGCACAGGGAGCCAGCCGATGAGCGAGCTTCCCCTGTCCGCCACCGCCGACGCCGCGTTGCAGGCTGCGCCCGCGACCAAGGCACGCGGCTATTGGGCGACCGTCGGCCGCCGCATCCGGCGCGACAAGGTCAGCATGGCCTGCGCGCTGGTGCTGCTGCTGATCTTCCTCTCGGCGATCCTCGCGCCCTGGCTCGGCCTCGAGGATCCCTACAAGGGCTCGATGATCCGCCGCCTCCGTCACATCGGCACGCCTGGTTATCCGCTCGGCACCGACGAGCTCGGCCGCGACATGCTGGCGCGGCTGGTCTATGGCGGCCGACTGTCGCTGGTGATCGGTATCCTGCCGGTGATCCTCGCCTTCGGCATTGGCACCTCGCTCGGCCTCATTGCCGGTTATGTCGGCGGCAAGCTCAACACCGCGATCATGCGCACGGTCGACGTATTCTATGCATTCCCCTCCGTGCTGCTGGCGATCGCGATCTCCGGCGCACTGGGCGCCGGCATCCTCAACTCGATCGTGTCGCTCACCGTCGTGTTCGTGCCGCAGATCACCCGCGTCGCCGAGAGCGTCACCACGGGCGTGCGCAACATGGATTTCGTCGAGGCCGCGCGCGCCTCCGGCGCGGGGCCCTTCACCATCATGCGCGTACATATCCTCGGCAACGTGCTCGGCGCGATCTTCGTCTATGCCACCAGTCTCATCTCGGTTTCGATGATCCTGGCCGCCGGTCTCTCCTTCCTCGGCCTCGGCACCAAGCCGCCGGAGCCGGAATGGGGCCTGATGCTGAACACCCTGCGCACCGCGATCTACGTCAATCCCTGGGTCGCAGCCCTGCCCGGCGCGATGATCTTCGCGGTCTCGATCTGCTTCAATCTGCTCTCGGACGGCCTGCGCAGCGCCATGGACATTAGGAACTAGCCATGAGCGAGACCAACATTGCCATGCTCGAGCCGGTCGAAGACGTCGGCGGCGTCGCGCAGCCGCTGCTGCAGGTCAACGGCCTGACCAAGCACTTCCCGGTGCGGGGCGGGCTGTTCGCTGCCAGGCGCACCGTGCGTGCCGTCGACAACGTCTCCTTTGCCGTTGCCAAGGGGGAGACCGTCGGCATCGTCGGCGAATCCGGCTGCGGCAAGTCCACCACCGCGCGCCTTTTGATGCATCTGATGCCGCGCGATACCGGCGACATCGTCTATGACGGCATGACCGTGGGACAATCGCTGAGCCTGCGCGAGCTGCGCCGCGGCATGCAGATGGTGTTCCAGGATTCCTACGCCTCGCTCAACCCGCGACTCACGATCGAGGAGTCGATCGCCTTCGGCCCCAAGGTGCACGGCATGGCCGATGGCGCGGCGCGCACCCTCGCGCGCGAGCTGCTCGGCAAGGTCGGACTGCGCTCCGAGACCTTCGCCAATCGCTACCCGCACGAGATTTCCGGCGGCCAGCGCCAGCGGGTCAACATCGCGCGTGCCCTGGCGCTGTCGCCGCGGCTGGTGATCCTGGATGAAGCCGTCTCCGCGCTCGACAAATCCGTCGAGGCGCAGGTGCTCAATCTGCTTGTCGACCTCAAGCGCGAATTCGGCCTGACCTATCTCTTCATCAGCCACGACCTCAACGTCGTCCGTTACATCTCGGACCGCGTCCTGGTGATGTATCTCGGCGAGGTGGTCGAGCTCGGCCCGGTCGACCAGGTCTGGGATCGTCCGGCGCATCCCTACACGCGCGCACTGCTGGCCGCGATGCCGTCCTCAGACCCCGACAGGCGCACCGAGACGCCGCCGATCACGGGTGATCCGCCGAACCCGATCGATCCGCCCCCGGGCTGCCGCTTCCACACCCGTTGTCCGTTTGCGGAGCCGCTCTGCGCAAATGCGACACCAAAGCTGACCGCGCTGGATAAGATGGGCCACGAGGCCGCGTGTTACATGGCAATTCCGGGTTCTGGCCATAGCCGCGCGCCCAGGGAGATCACCGCATGACGAGACCGACACCGAAAGAGATCAAGCCCATCGCGCAAATCGCCGGCGTGCCCGTGGATGACGAGATCGCGACCCGCATCTCCAACTCCATCGGACCTGCCTTCGAAGGCTTTGCGACCATCGCGGGTACGCTGCCGTTCGATCTCGAGCCCGCGCTCTACCCGATCGTGCAGACGCAGAAGGTGTCGAAATGAGCCTTGAACCCGCACTGATGACGCTCACCGAGGTCGCGCGTGCGATCGCGATGAAGCAGCTGTCCTCGCATGAGGCGACGCGCGCGCTGCTCAACCGCATCGCGCAATGGCAGCCGCATCTCAACGCCTTCATGTCGATTGAGGCAGAATCCGCGCTGAAGGCGGCCGATGCCGCCGATGCCGAGCTCGCTGCGGGCAAGGTCCGCGGTCCGCTGCACGGCGTGCCGCTCGCGCACAAGGACATGTACTATGACGCCGGCCATGTCGCGACCTGTGGCTCGCTGATCCGCCGCGACTTCGTGCCGACAGTGACCTCCACCGCCTTGCAACGGCTCAAGGATGCCGGCCAGGTCCGCCTCGGCACGCTGCACCTGGCCGAATTCGCCTATGGCCCGACCGGCCACAACGCCCATTACGGTCCGGTGCGCAATCCCTGGAACGTCGCCCACATCACCGGCGGCTCGTCGTCGGGCTCCGGCTCGGCGGTCGCGGCGCGGCTGACCTATGCGGCGCTCGGTTCCGACACCGGCGGCTCGATCCGCATGCCCGCGCATTTCTGTGGCGTGACGGGGCTGAAGACCACGGTCGGCCGCGTCAGCCGCGCCGGCGCGATGCCGCTGTCGCAATCGCTCGACACGGTCGGTCCGCTGGCCCGCACCGCCGAAGATTGCGCGCTGTTGCTGGCACTGATGGCCGGCCCCGATCCCGCCGACTCGACATGCAGCCAAGAGCCGTTGTCGGACTACGTCGCCGCCACCAAGGGCTCGCTAAAAGGCCTCAGGATCGGCGTGCCCGCCTCGTTCTACGTCGACGATCTCGACGCCGAGGTCGCGCGCGTGCTGGACGAGACCATCGCGCTGCTCAAGCGCGAGGGCGCCGACATCGTCAAGGTCGAGCTGCCGGATCAGCGGCAATTGTCCTCGGCGAGCCAGCTCGTGCTCGCCGCGGAAGCTGCCGCCTTCCACAAGCGCTGGATGATCGAGCGCCCGCAGGATTATGGCCCGCAGGTGCTGATGCGGCTTCAGAACGGTCTCGCCGTTCCCGCCATCACCTATCTGGAGGCCATGCGCTGGCGCGGCCCCGCGCTGGCTGCACACAACGCCGCTACCGCAGGCGTCGATGCGGTGATCGCGCCGGCTTCGCCGGTGCCGGCGCCGACGATCGAGGAGAGCGATGTCGGCGGCGGCCCGAACGCGCCGGCGCTGTTGCAGCGGCTGACGCTGTTCACCCGCCCGGTGAATTTCCTCGGCCTGCCTTCGCTCACGGTGCCCTCCGGCTTCACCAGGAGCGGCCTGCCGGTCGGCATGCAGCTGATCGGCCGCTCCTTCGACGAGGCGACCCTGCTCACCATCGGCGCCGCCTTCCAGCGCGTCACCGATTATCACGATCGATTGCCGAAACTGCCGTCATGACCAAGCTCGTCGAGATCTCCGGCCTCAACATCCGCTTCACCGGCGAGCGCACGGTCTATGCCGTGAACGACCTCAGCCTGTCGCTGGGTGATGGCGAGGTGCTCGGCCTGCTCGGCGAGTCCGGCTCGGGCAAGAGCGTGACGCTGCGCGCGCTGATGCGGCTGTTGCCGAAGAAGCGCACGCAGATCTCCGGCAAGGTCAACGTCATGGGGCAGGACGTGCTCGCCATGAACGACGAGCAATTGTCGTCGTTCCGCGGCCAGACCGTCTCTATGATCTTCCAGGAGCCTGCGCTCGCGCTCGATCCGGTCTACACCATCGGCGCGCAGATCGCCGAAAGCGTCGTGCGCCACGAGGGCAAGACCTATGCGGAGGGCAGGGCTCGTGCACTCGAGATGCTCGAGGTCGTGCGCATCCCCTCGGCGAAGCGGCGGCTGGATGCCTATCCGCATGAGATGTCGGGCGGCATGCGCCAGCGCGCGATGATCGCGCTGGCGCTGGCCTGTAGGCCAAAAATCCTGCTGGCGGACGAGCCGACCACGGCGCTCGATGCCACCGTGCAAATCCAGATCCTGCTCTTGCTGCGCGAGCTGCAGCGCGAGTTCGGCATGTCGGTGATCTTCGTCACCCACGACATCGGCGTCGCCATCGAGATCTGCGACCGTGTCGCGGTGATGTATGCCGGCCAGATCGTCGAGCAGGGCAGCTTGCGCGACATCGTCCGCAGCCCCATGCATCCCTACGCCAAAGGCCTGCTTGCCTCCACCATCCACGGCGCCAGGCGCGGCCAGCGGTTGGAGACCATCCCCGGCACGCCGCCCTCGCTGGCCGAAATGCCCCACAATTGCTCCTTCGCCCCGCGCTGCAAGCTCGCCGAGCCGCGTTGCCTGGAGCGGCTGCCTGCGAATGTGGAGGTCGGCCCGGGGCGGGCGGCACGATGTGTGCTGGCGGAGCCCTTCACAGCGGTGTCATAGCTTTGGACGAGATCAACCAGGCTCGCGGCCGCGCGAGCCTCGTGCCATTCAGACTCCATTCATCCCGGTTCCCGTTCCATGCCGGGCGTTGAAGGAGAGGGACTTCACCGATGCACATTTCCAATGAGGGCCTGCTCGTCATCCTGTTCGTCGGCCTGGTCGCCGGCTGGCTGGCCGGCAAGATCGTGCGGGGCGCCGGGTTCGGCCTGATCGGTGACATCGTGATCGGCATCTGCGGTGCGCTGGTGGCGAGCCTTCTGTTTCCCAGGCTCGGCATCCGCCTCGGCACGGGCCTGGTCTCCGAGATCGTCTATTCCGCCATCGGTGCGGTCATCCTGCTGCTGGTGGTGCGGCTGGTGCGGGGCGGCGGCCGGCTCTAGCAGCAGCCCGGGTCGATCGATCGGAACTGCCGCCTCTTCCAGACCTGGGGAGGGGCGGCCACATCTGCACCAAAAAGCCGCAAAGACTGTGAAATACCGGGCTTGCGTGCCCGGCCGTCGGGAGTAGATGTGGCCTATCGGGGTTCTGAATGAGCCGGCCCGCGTTGGACGCAGCGCCAACATGATGTTAATTCGGGACGCGTAGCCTGAATTGCCCGTGAAATCAGGGGCTTTGGCCCCACCAGAAAGAGACCAGACTGATGGCAGCCTCCGGCGTCCGCCGTTCAGAGCTCGGTGACGCCTTGCGCGCCTGTCGCACGGCGTTCGTCGGCGTCGGCCTGATGAGCTGCATGATCAACCTGCTCTATCTGACCGGGTCGATCTTCATGCTGGAGGTCTACGACCGGGTGCTGCCGAGCCGCAGCATTCCGACCCTGGTCGGCCTGATCATCCTCGCCGGCTTCCTCTATATGGCGCAGGGCGTGCTCGACATGATCCGCAACCGGATCCTTGGACGGATCGGCACCGCGCTGGACGAGGCGCTCAACAAGCGCGTGTTCGACACCATCGTGCGCCTGCCGCTGCTGGTCGGCAGCCGCAACGAAGGTCTGCAGCCGCTGCGTGATCTCGACAATGTCCGCTCCTTCCTCGGCGGCATGGGCCCGAGCGCATTCTTCGATCTGCCCTGGCTGCCGCTCTACCTCGCCATCTGCTTCGCCTTCCACGTCATGATCGGCGTCACCGCGCTGATCGGAGCCATTATCCTGGTCGGCCTGACGCTGGTCACCGAATTCATGTCCCGCCAGCCGGCGAAGGAGGCGATGGGCCTTGCCGCCCAGCGCAACGATCTCGCCCAGGCCAGCCGCCGCAACGCCGAAGTCATGGTGTCGATGGGCATGGCCGGCCGGATGAACCAGCGCTGGAGCGAGGCCAACGAAAAATATCTCGCCGGCAACCAGCGCGCCAGCGACGTCGCCGGCGGGCTCGGCGCGATCGCCAAGGTGCTGCGCATGATGCTGCAATCGGCCGTGCTCGCGGTCGGCGCCTATCTCGTCATCCACCAGGAGGCGACCGCCGGCATCATCATCGCGGGTTCGATCCTCTCCGCCCGCGCGCTGGCACCCGTCGACCTCGCCATTGCGCACTGGAAATCCTTCGTCGCCGCGCGCCAGAGCTGGCATCGCCTCACCCGCCTGCTGGAGCAGATGCCGGCACAGGCAACGCCGACGCAGTTGCAGCCACCCACCAGCCGGCTCTCGGTCGAAGGCGTCGCCATGGTGCCGCCTGGCGACCAGCGCCTCATCGTGCAGGACATCAACTTCACGCTCACAGCGGGCAACGGTCTCGGCGTGATCGGCCCGAGCGGCTCCGGCAAGTCGTCGCTGATCCGTGCGCTGGTCGGGGTCTGGCAGCCGGTGCGCGGCAAGGTGCGGCTCGACGGCGCAGCGCTCGACCAATGGTCGTCCGACATGCTCGGCCGGCACATCGGCTATCTGCCGCAGGACGTCGAATTGTTCGGCGGCACCATCGCCCAGAACATCAGCCGGTTCGATCCCGAGGCGACGTCCGACGCCATCATCGCGGCGGCGAAAGAAGCCGGCGTGCACGAGATGATCATCAAGATGCGCGAGGGCTACAACACGCAGGTCGGCGAGCAGGGCACCGCGCTCTCGGCAGGCCAGGCGCAGCGCGTGGCATTGGCGCGCGCGCTCTACGGCAATCCGTTCCTGATCGTGCTGGACGAGCCGAACTCCAATCTCGACACCGAAGGCGATGAGGCGCTGACCCGCGCCGTCCGCGCCGCCCGCGAGCGCGGCGCCATTGTCGTCGTGGTGGCGCACCGCCCGATCGGCGTCGAGGCGGTCGACCAGATCCTGGTGCTGCGCGACGGTCGCATGCAGGCGTTCGGCCCGAAGGAACAGGTGCTGGCCCAGGTGCTGCAGCCGCGGGCGACGCCGCCGGCGCCGATCAAGATCGTCAGTGAAGGCGGAGTGGCCAAACCATGAGCACCAAGCCATGAGCACGATGGCCATCGGCGGCCCGAAGCCTGCCGCGAAAAACACCGTCCGGGACTCGATCAAGTTTCACCTGCTGCTCGGACTCGGCATCGTGCTGGTGCTGGTCGTCGGTCTTGGCGGCTGGGCGTCGACCGTGCTGATCTCGGGCGCGCTGATCGCGCCGGGCCAGATCGTGGTCGAATCCAACGTCAAGAAGGTGCAGCATCCGACCGGCGGCGTGGTCGGCGAGGTGCGCGCCCGCGACGGCGACCTGGTCAAGGCCGGCGACATCGTGGTGCGGCTCGACGACACCGTCACCAGAGCGAACCTTGCCATCGTCACCAAGAATCTCGATGCCGCGCAGGCGCGCGCGGCCCGGTTGCAGGCCGAGCAGCGCGGTGTCGACAGGATCGAATTTCCGCAAACCCTGCTCGACCGCGCTGGCGATCCCGACGTCAAGCTGCTGCTCTCCGCCGAAACCAAGCTGTTCGACGTCCGCGTCAACGGCCGTGCCGGACAGAAGGCGCAGCTGCGCGAGCGCATCACCCAGCTCAACGAGGAGATCGCCGGTCTCAGCGCCCAGGAGAAGGCCAAGGATCAGGAGATCGCGCTGGTGCAGAACGAGCTCACCGGCGTGCGCGATCTCTACGACAAGCGTCTGGTGCAGCTCTCGCGCCTGACCCAGCTCGAACGCGACTCGGCGCGTCTCAACGGCGAGCGCGCGCAGTACATCGCCGCGCGCGCCCAGGCCAAGGGCAAGATCACCGAGACCGAGCTGCAGATCATCCAGGTCGACAAGGACGTGGTGAGCGAAGTCTCCAAGGATCTGCGCGAGACCAACGACAAGATCGGCGAGCTGATCGAGCGCAAGGTCGCCGCCGAAGACCAGCTTCGCCGCATCGACATCCGCGCGCCGCAGGACGGCATGGTGCTGCAATCCAACGTGCACACGGTCGGCGGCGTCGTCACCGCCGGCGACGCTCTCATGCTGATCGTGCCGCAGACCGACGACCTCCAGGTCGAGGCCAAGGTCAATCCGGTCGACATCGACAAGCTCCAGATCGGCCAGAAGACGCTGCTGCGCCTGTCCGCATTCAACCAGCGCACCACGCCCGAGCTCAACGGCCTCGTCAGCCGCGTCTCGCCCGACGTCACCACCGACCAGCGCACCGGCCAGAGCTACTACACCATCCGCGTCTCGATGCCGGCGGAAGAGATCGCCCGCCTCGGCGACGTCAAGATGATTCCCGGCATGCCCGTGGAAGCCTTCGTCCAGACCGGCGACCGCACCATGCTGTCCTACCTGATGAAGCCGCTGCACGACCAGCTGATGCGCGCGTTCAGGGAGAAATGACGCGCGAAAGCGCGTCATTTTCACCCGTCATTTCGAGCGTATCGAAGCAATCCAGTCTCGTAGGGTGGACAAAGGCGCAAAGCGCCGTGCCCACGATCTTTCCCACGATGAGCATATCGGTGGGCACGCTTCGCTTTGCCCACCCTACGGCACCGCCTTCTTTGCTATAGTTCGACTCAAGCTCAAATAACCCGGCGGTCGAACAATGCAATCTCCTCCCTCCATCGCCACTGAATCCTTCTCCGACGCCGGCCTCGCCGTCGCCCGTCTCGAAGAGATCTACGAGCGCAACACAAGATTCCTGCGCGAGCGGTTCGAGGCCTATGTCGGCGGCGAGGCCGTTACCACGCGGGTGCGGGCCTATTATCCCTTCGTGCGCATCACCACCGCGACGCATGCACGGCTGGATTCGCGCCTTGCCTACGGCTTCGTCGCCGGGCCCGGCGTGCATGAAACCAGCGTGACGCGGCCGGATCTGTTCCGCAGCTATCTCGTCGAGCAGATCGGATTGCTGATCCAGAATCACGGCGTGCCCGTCGAGATCGGCGAATCGGCCGAGCCGATCCCGATCCATTTCGCCTATCGCCGCGACATCAATATCGAGGCCGCCATCACCACCAGCGAGAATTCGACCGTCGCGCGATCGCTGCGCGATGCGTTCGACGTGCCGGATCTCGCCGCCATCGACGATTCCATCGCCGACGGCACCTTTGAGCTCCGGCCCGGTGCGGCCGAGCCGCTGTCGCTGTTCCGCGCCGCCCGCGTCGATTACTCGCTGCGTCGGCTCTATCATTACACCGGCACCGATCCCGAATATTTCCAGAACTTCGTGATCTTCACCAATTACCAGTTCTACGTCGACGCTTTCGCGCAGCTCTGTCAGCAGCGCCTTCAGTCGGGAGAGGCCGGCCTCGATGCCTTTGTCACGCCGGGCAACGTCATCACGCAGAGCGGCGGCGCGATCAGCGGCATCGCGCCCGCGCGCATGCCGCAGATGCCGGCGTTCCATCTGGTCGTATCGGGCTATCGCGGCATCACCCTGATCAATATCGGCACCGGTCCGTCGAACGCGCGCAACGTCACCGACCACGTCGCCGTGCTGCGCCCGCACGCCTGGCTGATGCTCGGCCATTGCGCGGGCCTGCGCAACACGCAGCGGCTCGGCGATTACGTGCTCGCGCACGGCTATGTGCGCGAGGATCACGTCCTCGACCGCGAGCTGCCGCCGTGGGTGCCGATTCCGGCGCTGGCCGAGATGCAGGTCGCGCTCGAAGAGGCGGTCGAGGACGTCACCGGCCTCGAAGGTTTCGAGCTCAAGCGCCTGATGCGGACGGGGACGGTGGCGAGCGTCGACAACCGCAATTGGGAGATCTCCGGGCCTGAGGTGATCCGCCGCCTGTCGCAATCGCGCGCCGTTGCGCTCGACATGGAATCGGCCGCGATCGCCGCCAACGGCTACCGCTTCCGCGTGCCTTACGGCACGTTGCTGTGCGTCTCCGACAAGCCGCTGCACGGCGAGATCAAGCTCGCCGGCATGGCCAGCGAATTCTACCGCCGCCGCGTCGGCCAACATCTCGAGATCGGCCTGAAGGCGCTGGAGCGGCTCAAGCAGCAGGAAACGGAGCGGCTGCATTCGCGAAAGCTTCGCAGCTTTGCCGAGGTGGCGTTCCAGTAGGGCGAAGTTGCTCTTTGCTGCTGACAACCGGAGCGATTTTCAGCATTGTCCGTCGCGGGGGTGCTCGACCGGGACGACTTGATGCCACTGACGCGCGACAGGATCATCGGCCACGACCGTGAACGGCTGGCCTTTCGCTTCACCATGCTGAACGACGGCGAGGTCGTGCATTGCCAGATCAGCGACGCCGCGATGGACGAGCTCGCGGGCATGCAAGGCACCGAAAGCAGCGCGCGTCAGGCGCAATTCCTGTCGCTGCGCGAGACCATCGAGCGGATCGCGTCGGATGTCTACGATGAAGCGCCACGGGTGCAGGGATATGTGGTGCGGATCTTCATGCGGCATTTGGGACGGTAGCCGTAGCGCTTTCTCCGCCGTCATGCCTGCGCAGGCGGGCATCCAGTACTCCGCGGCTTCTCGATTCCAGCCGCGCCGTCTCGAGTACGGGATCGCCCGGTCGAGGCCGGGCGATGACAGTGGTGTTGGTGGCGAGGCCGCCCCGGCTCATTCAAGGCGAGTAGCAGCTTAGCCCTCCAATTTCCGCAACAGCAGCTTCAGCGTCGCCGCAGCGAACATTTGCATGTTGCCGTACCGGTCATTGCTGCCGGTCTCCAGCGTCATCACCTCCGACACAGGCCCTGCAACCGCCATGCAGCTATGGCCGGCCGCGTCGCCGTAACGGTTGCCGGTGGGGCCGGCTGCGCCGGTCTCGGACAGGCCCCAGTCGCTGCCGAAGCGCGTTCGCATCTGTCCGGCCAGCAGCTGTGCGTAGGGCTCAGACGAGGAGCGGAAACCCCTCATTCCTTCGTCCGAAATATCCATCAGCACGCGCCTGGCGTCTCGGGTGTAGACCACCGCGCCGCCGAGGAAATAGGCGGACGCGCCGGGTACCGCGAGCAGGCTCGCGGCGATCAGGCCGCCGGTGGAGGATTCGGCGACGGCAATGGTCTGTTTGCGCGCGATCAGTTTGGCGGCGATCTGTTCCGCAATGCCGACGAGCTCTTTCATTCCCTGAACCTCTCGTTTCCCGCAACCGAGCTGCGCCTTCCTAGCATATGCCGGAAGCCTTGGCCGAGTTGCGGGCGACCGGCAGGCCTGATTGAATGGCGGGGACAGAAAAGACAAGCGAGGAAACGTGAGAAGGGAGACGTCATGGCGTCCCTGATCGCCGGCGGGGTGGATTGCGATGTGCATCCGGCCGTGCCGCATCTGACCAGCCTGCTGCCCTACCTGAACGATTATTGGCGCGATCAGGTGACGACGCGCGGCATGGTCGACCTCATCTCGCAATCCTATCCCGAGAGGTCGCCGATCACGGCGCGGCCCGACTGGCGTCCCGAGAGCGGCAAGCCCGGCGAGAGCCTGGAGGACATGCAGCGTCACGTGCTCGATCCCTTCCAGCTCAAGCATGCCATCTGCAATCCGCTCTACGGCGTGCAGATGGTGTTCTCCGAGGACATGCAGGCGGCCTTCTGCCGTGCGTTGAACGACTGGCTCGTGACGGAGTGGCTCGATCGCGATCCGCGGCTGCGCGGCTCGATTGTGATTCCCACCCAAAGCGTCGAGAAAGCCGTGGCCGAGATCGAGCGCTGTGCGCCGGACAAGCGCTTCGTGCAGGTGCTGATGCTTGTCATGGGCGACACGCCGCTCGGCAAGCGCGCGCTGTGGCCGATCTACGAGGCCGCGGAGCGGCTGGAACTACCCGTCGGCATCCACGCCGGTTCCGCCTATCACAATCCACCGACCGCGGTGGGATGGGGTTCCTATCACATCGAGGATTATGTCGGTCAGGCTCAGGCGTTCCAGACCCAGCTCACCAGCCTGATCGTCGAGGGCGTGTTCGCCAAATATCCGCGCCTGAAAATGGTGATGCTGGAATCGGGCGTCTCCTGGATCTCGCCCTATCTCTGGCGGCTGCACAAGTTCTGGCGCGGCGTGCGGATGGAGACGCCGTGGGTCGATCGCGCGCCGCTGGACATTGTGCGCAGCAACATCCGCTTCTCGTTACAGCCATTTGATGCACCGCCGGATGAGGCGACATTAAATCGCCTGTTTGAGCATATGCAGTCCGACGAATTGGTCCTATTCTCCACGGACTATCCGCACTGGCAATTCGACGGCCAGGACGCGCTGCCCGAAGGTCTGTCCCCCGATCTCGTGCGCAAGATCATGATCGACAATCCGCATGCAACCTATCCCCGCCTGAAATGAGCCCGCTGCCAGAGGAGGCAAGGCGATGAATATCCAGTTCCGCGAGAACCAAGAAGCCGCGTCCCCCCTGACCGCCAAGACCGCGATCGCGGACTGCGACATCCATCCGGCCCGCGCCACCCGCACCGAGCTCTATCCCTATCTCGCCAAACGCTGGCAGCATCATCTCGAGGTCTATGGCGTCCATGCCTATCAGGGCATGATGGAAGGCCCGCCTTACCCCAAGGCGCAGCCCAACGCCTCGCGCCGCGACGCCTATCCGCCCGAGGGCGGGCCGCAGGGATCCTCGCTGTCCTTCATGCAGAAGCAGCTGCTCGATCCCAACAACGTGCAGCTGGGCGTGCTCAATCCGCTCAACACCGGGCAGGGCATCCGCAATCACGAGCTGTCGGCCGCCTTGTGCTCGGCAATCAACGACTGGCAGATCGACAAATGGACCAGCAAGGACAAGCGGCTGAAGGCGTCCATCGTCGTCGGCAATGAGGATGGGCTGTCGGCGGCCGCCGAGATCCGCGAGCGCGCCGGCGACAAGAATTTCGTGCAGGTGCTGCTGCTCAGCCGCAATGTCGAGCCACTCGGCCAGCGCCGCTATTGGCCGATCTATCAGGCCGCGGAAGAAGCCGGCCTGCCCGTCGGCGTGCATGCCTTTGGCTTCGGCGGCAATCCGATCACGCCGTCGGGCTGGCCTTCCTATTACATCGAGGAGATGGTCGGGCATTCGCAGTGCCAGCAATCGGCGCTGGCGAGTCTCGTGCTCGAAGGGGTGTTCGCGCGCTTCCCGAAGCTGAAGATGGTGATGATCGAGGCCGGCTTCGGCTGGGCGCCATCGCTGGCGTGGCGGCTCGACAAGGCCTGGCAGCGCCTGCGCAGCGAGGTGCCGCACGTGAAGCGGCCACCCTCGGAATATATCCGCGAGCAGGTGTGGTGGACCACGCAGCCGATGGAGGATCCGGAGCGGCGCGAGGATCTGTTCGACGTCATCAACTGGATCGGCTGGGACCGGCTCTTGTTCGCGACCGACTATCCGCATTGGGACTATGACGAGCCCTCGCGCGTCTTGCCGGCGGGCGTCAGCGAGGCCAACCGCGAGGCATTCTATCTCGGCAATGCCAAGAAGCTGTACGGCATTTCCTGATGGCGAGACACGTCATCGCGCCGGTCGACGAGCTTCCGCCGGGCACGCGAAAATTCCTTGAGATCGACGGACGGCCGATCGCGGTCTTCAACATCAAGGGCGAATATTTCGGCCTGATGAACCGCTGTCCGCATCAGGGCGCGGCGCTGTGCGAGGGTCCGCTGATCGGCCTCGCGCAGTCCAGCAATCCCGGCGAGATCGAGTACACCAAGCTCGGCGAGATCATCCGCTGCCCCTGGCACGGCTGGGAGTTCGACATCCGCACCGGCCAGTCCTATTGCGACCCCCGCCGCTTCCGCGTGAAGGCTTATCCGGCCCATGTCGAGCCGGGTGCGAAGGTGGTGAAGGGGCCTTATGTCGCCGAGACGATCCCGGTGAGCGTCGAGAGCGATTACGTGGTGGTGGAGCTGTAACTCTCGCCGTCATTCCGGGGCAGCCCGCAGGGCTGAACCCGGAATCCATCGTACAGCGGAACGGCGGCAAAAATGGATTCCGGGTTCGCGCTACGCGCGCCCCGGAATGATATCCGGGCGGGCCGAAGCCGCTGTTTTTCTTCACGCCTTGTTCTGCGTGGCAGCAATCAGCCACTGCCTGAACGCGGTCAGCTTCGGCGCCTCGCGGCGGCCCTCCGGGGCGACCAGGTAGAAACCGGCATCGGCCGGCAGTGCGATCTTGAAGGGCACCACGAGCCGGCCCTTGGCGATGTCGTCTTGCACATAGGAGGTCCGCCCCATCGCCACGCCGATGCCGTCGATCGCGGCCTGGATGGTCATGAAGATCATGTCGAAGGTGATGCCGGGATGCCTGGCGATGTCGGCCGGCAGGCCCGCCGCGGTCAGCCATAGCCGCCAGTCGTCGCTGTTGGTGCTCGAAGTGTGCAGCAGCGCGTGGTTGCGCAGATCCTCCGGACGGCGCAGCGGCTTGTCGCCGTGCAGCAGCGAAGGGCTGCACACCGGAAACAGCTCGTCCGCCATCAGCCAATCGGCGCGCAGGCCCGGCCACTGGCCGCGGCCGTAGCGGATCGCGGCATCGACATTGTCGCGCTGGAAGTCGACGAGGCTGGTCGAGGTGGTGATGCGCACATCAAGGCCGGGATGCTGCTCCTGGAAATCGCTCAGCCGCGGCAGCAGCCATTTCGCGGCAAGTGAAGCCAGCGTCGAGACCGTCAGCACCTTGTCGTCGTCCTTGCGCAGCAGCCGGTCGGTCGCAAGCCGCAGGTCGTTGAAGGCGGCACGAACGCCCGGCAGGTAGTCGCGCGCTTCCGGCGTCAGGGCCAGCGCGCGGTTCTGCCGGATGAACAGGCGGATGCCGAGCTCCTCCTCGAGCCTGCGGATCTGATGGCTGATCGCGGTCTGCGTCACGTTCAGCTCGCTGGCTGCCAGCGTGAAGCTGAGATGGCGCGCGGCAGCCTCGAACGCCCGCAATCCGTTCAGGGACGGCAATCTGGCAGTCATTTGGCGGCAGGATACATGACGTTATTTCATGCGAAAAGGTACAAATTGTCGTTTGTCGCAGTGCACCAGGAAGCAGATATTAGCGGTCAGGTTAGCTCTAGGAGCTCGAAATGTCTACTTTGACTCACAACTCGATGACAAATCATCATGCGCCTGGCTTGATCGAGCAGATCGGCGAGACGCTTCACGTCTGGCATGAGCGCTACCGGACCCGGCGCGAGCTCACGCAATGGACCGCACGCGATCTCCAGGACGTCGGACTGTCCTGGTCCGATATCGCCTTCGAGGCCGAGAAACCCTTCTGGCGGGCCTGATTGGCCGCCAGGCCGGCGCCGCCTGACCACAGGGGCGCCGGCGCTCCCTTTCCCATATGGGCATGTGTCATGGGCACCCTTCGTCTCGAAGACCTGAAGCAATATTCGGACACGCTGCGCACCCGGCACCGCGAGGCGCTCAACGTCCGCTTCGTCGAGCCGCGCGATACCGAGGAGCTCCAGCACTATTTCCGCTCGCTCTCGACCCGCTCGCGCTACAACCGTTTCTTCGGCGCCGTCAGTGAATTGCCGGAAGGGTTGCTGCGCGACTTCCTCCAGATCGGCGATCGCGAGCGCTTTACGATCGTCGCAACCATGCTGGTCGACGGCTTCGAGACCATCGTCGCCGAGGCGCGCTATGCGCTGCATGCCGAAACCGCGACGCTCGAATTCGGCCTGTCGGTCCATGACCGCTGGCAGGGCCACGGCATTGCCACCGCGCTGATGAATAACCTCGAATGCCGCGCCGCCGCGCTTGGTGCCGAGCAGATGTTCGGCGAGACGCTGCGCTCCAACGAGACCATGGTGTCGCTCGCGCGCAAATCCGGCTTCGCATTCGTCAATCATCCCGACGATTGGAAGTTGGTGCGCTTCGGCAAGGATATCTCGGTCGCGCCGAAAGACATCCCCTGCGCGAGCTGGCGCCTCGCCGCCCTTTCCCGTCAGGCCGAACGCCCCTCAGCCTCGGCCTGACACAACTGAGAAGCCCGGCCTGGTGAAACCAGCGCCGGGCGTTTTTTCGTAGCCCGGATGGAGCGAAGCGCAATCCGGGATTCGGATGACTGGCTACTTCCCCGTAAACACGGCTTTCCGCTTCTCGATGAACGCCTGCACCGCCTCCTTGTGATCGGCGGTCGTGGTCAGGCGCACCAGCCGCTCGGCTTCGTGGTCGCGCGCGGTTTCGAAGTCGAACAGCACGGCCTCGTCGAGATTGTCCTTCATGTAGCGCAGCGCGAGGCGCGGACCTTCAGCGAGCGATTTGGCCAGCGCGAACGCCTCGGTATGCAATTTGTCGTCGGGCACGACACGGTTGACGAGCCCGATCGCTTCGGCCCGTGCGGCATCGACGCGGTCGCCGGTGAACATCAGTTCGCGCGCCCGCGCGGTGCCGACCAGCCGCGTCAGCAGCCAGGCGATGCCGTAATCGCCCGACAGCGCGATGCGGGCATAGCCGGTGGCGACGAAGGCCGATTGTGCGGCGATGCGGATGTCGCAGGCCATCGCGATGGCAAGGCCGGCGCCAACCGCGGGGCCGGGCAGGGCGGCGATGGTCGGCTTGCGCACCGACACCAGCGCGCCGGTCAGCAGCCGCTGCCGCTCCTGCAGATCGGCGACCTTGTCGTCGAAGGACATTTCGAGCTTCTTGGGATCGCGATGCGCGCCCATGCCCTTGACGTTGCCGCCGGCGCAGAAGGCCTCGCCCGCGCCCGTGAGCAGCAGCGCGCCGACCTCGCGATCCTCGCCGCAGGTCCGGATCATCGTGCGCAGCGCCGGCGTCAGCGCGTCCGACAGCGAATTGCGCGCCTCCGGCCGGTTCAGCGTGATGACGGCGACGCGGTCGCGGATGACGCAGAGGAGCTCGTTGGTGCCGGTGTCGATGCTGGTTTCCGTGGTCATGTTCGCTCTCTCCCTTCTCTCGTAGGGTGGGCAAAGCGGAGCGTGCCCACGTCTTTTGCGCAATTTCGCCGAGATCGTGGGCACGGCGCTTTGCGCCTTTGCCCACCCTACGGCAGCTCGCCTCAAAAATTCTCCACCCAGGGCCGCAGCTCCAGCTCCCAGCTCCAGGCGCTGCGCGGCTGCTGCAAGACGTTCCAATAGCTCTGCGCGATCGCACCGGGGTCGAGCATCGAATCCGGTCTGTCCGCGGCCTCCGTCCGCGCCGCGCTCCTGATGCCGCCGTCGATCACGAAATGCGCGACATGAATGCCCTGCGGCGACAGCTCGCGCGCCAGGCTCTGTGCCAGTCCGCGTAGCGCGAACTTGCCCATCGCGAACGAGGCCGACTGCGCATAGCCCTTGACGCTGGCCGAAGCGCCGGTGAACAGGATCGCACCGTGCCTGTTCGGCAGCATGCGTTTTGCGGCCTGTTGCGCCACCAGGAAACCGCCATAGGCGCTGACCGCGATCGCGTTGGCGACGTCGGCCGGCACGAGGTCGACGAACGGCCCGCGCGTGCGGCCGCTGGCATTGTAGACCACGAGGTCGGGCGTGCCGATCTCGCGCTCGACCAGGCCGAACAGCCGCTCGACCTCCTCCGGATCCGCCGCGTTGCAGGCATAGGCCTTTGCGCCGGTCTCGCTGCAGAGCGCGCCAAGCTTCTCGATCTTGCGCGCGGCCAGCGCCAGGCGAATATTCTGCGCGGAGAGCAGCCGCGCCAGCGACGCGCTCAGGCCTTCGCCGGCGCCGACGATGAGGGCGATCTTGTATTTCGGATGTTCCATGGCGTGATCTCTTGGGATGGGAGCCGTAGATCTATGTACGCCGACGCGAACAACCAGCCGGCGCGATCACAATTCCGCAGAGCGAATTGCTCCTTCACGGCGATCATGCCTCCCTGACAATTTGCGGCTTTATCGCTCTCCGCGGCTGGAGCATGATCGACATCATCCCAAGCGGCAAGCGCCAAATCAGCGCAAAATGTCCGCACGGCGGAAACGATAGAGGACCACAATGCACAAGCCGGCCCCAGCACAGCCGAACAACGTCGCGGCCGAGCCATCCGGCCTGCTGGCGCCAGATACCACAGGCATGAATTTCTACCGCGCCGATCCCGCGCTGACGGATCTCTTGCGTATCCATCTGCCGGAGCCGCTGTTTCGCCACATCGAGCCGCATCTCGACCGGCTCGGCGAGCTCGCTGGCGGCAGGCTCGACGAATGCGCGCGGCTTGCCGACCGGCACACGCCCATTCTGCACCAGCGCGACAAGTTCGGCCGCGACGTGCAGTCGATCGAATATCACCCGGCCTATCGCGAGCTGGAGAACGCCGCCTTCGGCGAGTTCGGCATTCACGCGCTCTCCATCCGCAAGGGCATCATGGGCTGGCCGGACAAGTATCCCGTGGTGGCCAAGCATGCCTTCACCTTCCTGTTCAACCAGACCGAATTTGGCATGGGCTGCCCGATCAACGTCACCGACGGCTGCGCCAAGCTGCTGGCGAATTTCGGCAGCGAGGCGCTCAAGGCGAAATATCTGGACGGCCTGACCTCGACCGACATGAGCAAGCTGACGCAGGGCGGCCAGTTCATGACCGAGAAGGAGGGCGGCTCCGACGTCGGCACGCTCTCCACACGCGCGGTGCAGGAGGGCGACCATTGGCGCCTCTATGGTGAAAAATGGTTCTGCTCGAATGCGGACGCCAAGGTCGTGATGCTGCTGGCGCGTCCTGAAGGCGCCGGCCCCGGCACGCGCGGCGTCGGCCTGTTCCTGATGCCGCGCTTCCTCGACGACGGCGCGCAGAACCATTACCGGATCGTGCGTCTCAAGGACAAGCTCGGCACCCGTTCGATGGCCTCGGGCGAGATCAAGCTGGAAGGCGCGATCGCCTACGCGGTCGGCAAGCTCGACCGCGGCTTCGTGCAGATGGCCGAGATGGTGAACTCCTCGCGGCTCTCCAACGGCGTCAAGTCCACCGCGCTGATGCGCCGCGCCTATCACGATGCCATGACAGTCGCGAAGAACCGCGTGGTGTTCGGCAGCCGCATCATCGACCTGCCGCTCGGCCGCCGCCAGATGCTGAAGATCATGCTGCCGGTCGAGCAGGCGCTGTCGATGAGCTTCCTCACCGCGGACGCGCTCGACCGCGCCGAAGCCGGCAGCCAGGATGCGGCGGCGCTGCTGCGCATCCTCACGCCGACGCTGAAATTCCGCGCCACCCGCGATGCGCGCAAGGTCTGCGGCGATGCGCTCGAGATGCGCGGCGGCATCGGCTATATCGAGGAGTTCGCCACCGCGCGGCTGCTGCGCGATGCGCATCTCGGCTCGGTCTGGGAAGGCACCGGCAACATAGTGGCCATCGATGCGCTCCGGCGCGCGGTCGGCCGGCACGGCGCGGAGTCCGCGCTCGCGGCCGATCTGCAGGCCCGGCTCGATGACAGTGCGTCGGTGCCGCAGGCCTGGCGCGACCGTTTGCGCGACCTCACCGATCGCGCCGTCAGCTTCGCGCGCGAGGTCGCGAGCAAGTCCGAGAACGAGGCGGATGCCCGCCGCGCCACCAGCCTGCTCTATCATGTCGCCAGCGCGGTTGCGCTCGCCTGGGAAGCGCACCGCATCCACGACATGCGCGGCGATGCGCGCCGCCTGCTGCTCTCGCGGCTCGTCATCGACCACAGGGTGTCGCCGAACGACCCGTTCCGGCTGACGGAAAATACCGCGCAGGCGAGGATTGCTGAGCTGCTGCTTGGGGATCGCGACGCCGGCATGAGCGAGGTTGGCGAACTGGTTCTGGCGGCGTAGGCTAAGAGTTGCAGCGAGCGCAGTACACCTCTGCCGTAGGGAGAGGTGTAGAGTCGACGACGAATGAAACAAAGATGACGAGGAAACACCGATGAAGGCCGCCGTCCTCCATGAAGTCAACCAGCCGCTCGTCATCGAGGATGTCAGCCTGCCGAAGCCGGGTCCACGCGAGGTCCTGATCCGCACGGCGGTCGCCGGTCTCTGCCATTCCGACCTGCACTTCATGGAAGGACTCTATCCGCATCCGCTGCCCGCAGTGCTCGGGCACGAATCCGCAGGGGTCGTCGAGCAGGTCGGCTCCGATGTGACCTACGTCAAGCCGGGCGACCACGTCGTCACCTGCCTGTCAGTGTTTTGCGGCACCTGCGACAATTGCACCACCGGCCGCACCGTGCTCTGCACCGATACCACGGTGAAGATGCTGCCGGGCGTCTCGAACCGGATGCAATGGTCGAAGCCCGAGAAGCTGCACCAGTTCCTCAACCTGTCGTCGTTTGCCGAGCAGATGCTGGTGCACGAGAACGCCATCGTCAAAATCCGCAAAGAGATGCCGCTCGATCTCGCCGCGCTGATCGGCTGCGGCGTCATCACCGGCTACGGCGCGGTGGTGAACACGGCGAAGGTGACGGCGGGCGAGACGGTCGCTGTGATCGGCTGCGGCGGCGTCGGCATGGCCGCGATCAACGGCGCGCAGATCGCCGGCGCCGGCCGCATCATCGCCATCGACACCAATCCGGCCAAGCTCCAGCTCGCGACCAAGCTGGGCGCCACCGACATCATCAATCCCGCCGACGGGGACGTCGTGAAGCAGGTGCGCGACCTCACCAATGGCGGCGTGCATCATTCGTTCGAGGTGCTCGGCCGCAAGGAGACCGCCGAGCAGGCGTTCGGCATGCTCGCTTCCGGCGGCACCGCCACCATCGTCGGCATGATCCCGTTCGGCCAGAAGATCGAGCTGCACGGCTTCGACTTCCTGCGCGAGCGCAGGATCCAGGGCTCGTCGATGGGCTCGAACCATTTTCGCGTCGACATGCCCCGCCTGGTGGACTTCTACCTGCGCGGCCGGCTGCACCTGGAGGACTGGATCTCGGCGAAATTGAAGCTGAACGAGATCAACGAAGGCTTTGCCAACATGAAGGCCGGCAAGACGCTGCGCAGCGTGATCATGTTCGACAGCTAGCACGGCTGATGCCGCGCCCGATCAGGCGCGCGACTCCTTTATGAGCAGCAGCGTCATGAGCGCGGCAAGGCCGGCGGCGAGCATATAGGCAGGGGATATGTTCAGGCCGGCACCTGCGAACAGCAAATAGGAGAACAATCCTGCCGTCGACGCAATGAAGCCAAGCCAGGCCAGTTTGGGAAGGCGAAATCCACGTTCGCCCTGGCGGAGATCGAGCACGAGGTAGAACACCAAGAAGGTGTTGCAGAGCGCCGCCGGCAACAGGCCCATGACGATCTCGCTCTCGAATGCAAGATAGGACAGCACGCCGTCGACCTGGGCAATCACCGCAAACGGCAGATAGCGCAGGTTGATGCAGGCCAGGGCGATGCTCGCAAGCTCGAACGCGTAGAAGTAGCGCTCATGCATCTTCGGAAGCAGGTACGGCATCAGAATGAGCGATGCGCATGCGACGAGCAGAATGAACTCCGGCCCGGTCCGCTTGGACTGTGCGATGAAGATCGATAGGGCAAGCCCGCTCGCTGCCGCGAGCACCAGACCAATGGCGACTCCGACTGTGTAGGGCGTTCCTCCTGCGAACACCCAGACGTTCGCTGCATTCATGGTCAGGTGATGAAATGTGCTGGCTTGGCCGAGATAGACGCCGAGCACGGAGACCAGAGATCGGCCTGCAACGAGAACGGGGATGGCGAGGATCGCATAGGCTCCCGGAATGGCTGCAAGCCACGCCAGGTGAATCTTGCGGCGCAAGATCATGCCGAGCACGAACGGTCCCAGGAATACGCCCTGCGCTTTCACCGAGCAGCCTATTGCGAAAGGCAGAACGCCATTTCGGTTGCGCATGAACAACGCCACGGACAGCAGCGCGAAGAAGGTCCAGATCGAATCGGCCTGTCCCCACATCGCTCCATTGAAGAGCACCGTCGGTGCAAGCCAAACCGAGCAGAAGGCCATGGACGCGCGCAATGGCACTCTTGTTGCTCGCCACACCATCTGCGCAACGACGATCGCGCAACCGAGCTCGAATATCGCCGAGATAGTCTTCACGAGCGAAAGCGGCTGGCCGAGCCAATCAAAGGAGGCGGCGATCAGCAGGAGGTAGCTGTAGAATGGGGTGTAGTTGGTGAAGGGCTCGGCCAGCGCGCCAACACCGTGATCCCGAGCAAAAGTGTACCACGGGATCAGGAACTGAACGGCGTCGCTGTTGGTGTGCTCCCGGGCGAGGTAGCGGAATCCAAGGCCCGCAAATCCACACGCCAGCATGAGGACGGTCGGAATGCGCCATCTCTCGGGGAGCGATCGGCCTGCATTGACGCGATGATAGGGATTGCGGAGCGCGCCTATCTCGATCGTGTCGTTCGTCACGCAATCATTCCAGGATTCGAGCGGTACCCTCCGCCAGGTTCACGAGCACTTCGAGCTTCGCAGCGCATTGTCGCGACGCCCTCGCGGTTGAAGACTCCTGACGGTATTTCGCGGCTTACAGTCTTGACGGACGAACAATTGCCAGTTGTATAAATCTCAGATGTGCAGTTTGCCCGATGCTTGGGAAAAGATTGTTTGGTTAGCGATTGCTTTACGGACGGCCATCGAATCCCGCCCTGTCATTCCCGGGCGTGCGGAGCGCGAGCCGGAATCTCGATATTGTCTTCTCGATCATCGCGAGCGACGTCTCCGCCGTAGATCGAGGAGCAAAGGCGGAACCGAAGCCATCCAATCGAGCAGCGCGGCCGGATTTCCTGATTGCCTTGCAAGAGCTTCTCGCCAAGACGGGCGGCTAATCATCGAACATCTTCGGCGGCACGAACCCGCCGAACTCGCGCTCGATCAGTTCGGCAAGCTTGAGCGGCGTGCGATCCTCCAGCCATGGGCCGACGATCTGCACGCCGACAGGCAGGCCGCCCTTCGACAGGCCCAACGGAACGGCCGTCGAAGGCAGGCCGGGTAACGTCGCAATCCCCGGCCAAGCCAGCTGATCGGAATAGGGGTAGTCCTTGCCGTCGATGCTAATACGCCGCAGGTTCTGATCCGGCGAATGGTCATGCGGAAAGGCCGGCGTCGGCATGATCGGGCAGATCACCGCGTCGAAGCTCTTGAACAGCGCGCGCCATTGTGCACGCAGGCCGGCGCGGGCGCCGGCGTCGAGTACCCAGGCGCGGTGGCTTGCGGTGATGCCGCGCAGTCGCTCCGCACCGAGGCTGCGATCCTCGGGCGAAAGCTGGCTCGCCCGTGCCTGCGCATCCGCAAGCTCATCGGGCAGGAAGAAGGCGCCGAGGAAGCTCAGGAGCATGCGCATGTAGAGCCGCGACGTCTCCGCGAACTCCGGGAGCTGACCGCTCTCGCGCGCGATCCGCGTGCCGGCCTTCGACAGATCAGTTGCGAGCCTGTCGATCGCGCCGCGGACGTCTCCATCGGTCGGCAACAGCGGGTGGCTGTCGATCACCAGGACGCGAAAGTCCCGCAACGAATGATGCCGTGCAGCGGGCAGCTCGAGCTTGTAGGCGACACCGGCGTCCAGCGGTTCCGGACCGGCCAGGACGTCGAGTAGCAAGGTGAGATCGGCTGCCGTGCGCGCCATCGGCCCGATGACGGCGAGGTCGTCCTCGCGCGGAATTGCCGGAAACGGCGGCGGGGTCTCGCCGCGCGCCGGACAGAGATTGAGAGTCGGCTTATGCGCGAAGATGCCGCAATGAAAGGCCGGCACCCGCAGCGAGCCGCCGATGTCGGAGCCGGTGGCGAACGCGCAATAACCTGCGGCGAGGGCCGCCGACGATCCTCCGGACGATCCGCCCGGCGTGCGGCCGAGATCATAGGGGTTGTTCGTGGTGCCGTAGATGTCGTTGTAGCTCTGCCAGTCGCCGAGGCCTACCGGCACGTTGGTCTTGCCGAGGATCACGCCGCCAGCCTGTTTGATGCGTGCCACCGGCAACGCGTCTTCGGCAGGCTTGAAATTCCTCTGCGGCGGGAATCCCCAGGTCGTCGGCAGGCCGGCGATGTTGAAGGATTCCTTCACCGTCACGGGCAGGCCGAGCAGCGGCTTGCGCTCGCCGCGAGCCAAGGCGGCGTCCGCCTCGCGCGCGGCACCGAGGGCGCGATCGAAATCCCGGACGCAGATCGCGTTGATCTTGCCGTCGTGACGCTCGATACGGGCGATCGCGTCCTGGGTGAGCTCGACCGCGGAGACCTTCTTCGCGCTCAATGCGGCCGACAGCCCGACCGCGCTCTTGAAACTCCATTCCGATTTGGCCACGGCGCGTCTCCTGTTCCGGTTGTTGAAGGATGGTGCGCAGTTTGGCCGGATCTCGCAACGGCTGTTTGATGGAGATTGATATGCTGCGAGCCGTAGCGGCACGGCCAACAACAAAGTCGGTGTCATCGCCCGGCATTGACCGGGCGATCCAGTATTCCAGAGAAGGCTGTGGTTGAACCGATAGGTCGCGGCGTAGGGATGCCCCGGACAAGCCGGGGCATGACAGTGGGTGCGGAAACGTCTACGCGGCCCCGATCAATATCCCGACCGCGAGCACGATGGCGCCGCCGAGCACGATCTGGAACACGGCCTGGAGGAACGGCGTATCCATGTAGCGCGAGCGGATGAAGGCGATCGCCCACAATTCGAAGAACACCACGACGCAGGCGACCGCCGTTGCGATCCAGAACGCGTTGGCCCAGGTGTCGGGCACCAGATAGGGCGCGGTGTGGCCGAGCCCGCCGAGCGTGGTCATCGCGCCGCAGGTGACGCCGCGCAGCCAGGGCGAGCCGCGCCCGGTCAGCGAGCCGTCGTCGGACAGCGCTTCCGCAAAGCCCATGCTGATGCCGGCACCGATCGAGGCGGCAAGGCCGACGAGAAACGTCTGCCAGTTCTGGTGGGTGGCGAAGGCGGCCGCGAACAGCGGCGCCAGCGTCGAGACCGAGCCGTCCATCAGGCCGGCAAGTCCGGGCTGCACGTATTGCAGCACGAACATGCGGCGGTTGGTGCGATCCTCCTCGGCGCGGGCATCGGAATTCAGGATCTGGCCCGTCAGCTTGGCGGCGGTCTCCTCGTGACCTTTCTCGGCTTCGGCGAGGTCGCCGAGCAGGCGGCGCACGCCAACGTCCTGGGCCTGTTCGGCGGCCTTCACGTAGAAGCGCTCCGCCTGCATCTCCATGGTCTCGACTTCCCTGCGGATGGCATCGAGCGACAGGTTCTTGGTGAGCCAGACCGGACGGCGACGCAGGAACCCCTTGACGTCCTCGCGGCGGATTGGCGGCAGATGCGGGCCGAAGCGTTGCTCGTACAATTCTAGCAACATGTGCCGGTGGCCGCGCTCCTCCTCGGCCATCTGCTCGAACAATTTCGCCGAGTCCGGATAGCGCTCCTTCAAGTCCTCGGCGAAAGTCATGTAGATGCGGCTATCCTCCTCCTCGGAGGAGATCGCGACCGCCAGCACCTCGCGCTCGGTCAGATCGGCAAAATTCTTCACGGCGGCCCTGTCATCTCAGTTTAGAATTATTCTAAACTATATAGGAGGCCGCTGTTCCCAGGTCAAATCAGGCCGTGCGCGCTCTTGCGAGGAAGTCGAGTAGCAGGCGGTTAACCTCGGCCGGTTGCTCCTGCTGCACCCAATGGCCGGCGCCGTCGACGAGATGGCAGCCGAGCATTTTCGTGCAAGCGCGCGCCTGCATCGCCTCGAACACGCCGGGGCGCTGGTAAGTGCCCCAATCCTGCCTGCCCGAGATGAAGCACGAGGGCACGTCGATGCTGCGGCCGGAGAACAATTGCATCTCGCTGTTCAGCATGCCTGAGGTGCCGTAGCGATACCATTGCAGCCCGCCCTGGAATCCGGTGCGGCCATATTCGGCGCTGTAATAGGCGAGCTCGCTGTCCGGCAGCCATTGGTTGGCGGCGATCGCCGCCGGCGACGGCATTTCTTTCGCAACCGTCTCCGCCATGGTCTCGTTCAGGTCCATCACGTAATAGGTCGGCAGCTTCGCAAGCTCACCTGCCGACCATGACCCGAGCGGGTAGGGCTTGTTGCCGATCCAGTCCGCGCTCTTGTGATGGTAGTAGGCGCGCAGGAAATCGTGCACGCCCTGTGGCGCGCGGAGCATGTCGGCGTTGGCCTCGCGCGTCGAGTAGTACCATTGATAATGCTTGCGCGGACGCGGCAGCGCGGCCAGTTCGCGATGAACGGGATCTTCGGCTGCAGGCCTGGCTGGCGCGTCTGCGGTGTTGAAGGGCAGCGACGGCGCTCCGCCGAACGGCGCGCTCATCAGCGTCACCGAACGAAACACGTCGGGCCTGATCAGCGCGCACCAGGCCGCGACCGGGCTGCCGAAATCATGTCCGACCACGTCGACCTGCCTGTAGCCGAACGCCGACACCAGGGCGAGCGCGTCACGCACCAGGTTGAGCAGAGAGAACGGCGCAAGATCGCCGTCGTAATCCGCGCTCCAGCCCGTGGTGCGGCCATAGCCGCGCTGGTCCGGCGCGATGACGTGATAGCCGGCCGCGGCGAGCGCCGGCATCACCTTGCGCCAGGAGAACGCCAGTTCAGGAAAACCGTGCAGCAGGAGAATGCAGCGCCGCCCCTTGGTCTCGAAGCCCGCCTCCAGCACATGCATGCGCAAGCCGTTGACGCCTTCGACATAGCGCGAGCGGATGCCGGCGGGCAGGGGAACGTCGGGGAGTGCAGTCATGATGTTCTCCACACGGGCAGTATCGTAGGGTGGGCAAAGGCGCAAAGCGCCGTGCCCACCATTTCTCACAATGCACGGAATCGTGGGCACGCATCCGCCTTCGCTCTTCGAGCTACGGCGGAAGCTTTGCCCACCCTACGGCATCTCGCTAAACCGCCGCACACACGAACGCATTGCCCTTGCGCCGGATCTTGCCCACCGAGGGCGAGGGAAAATGCGCGGTGCAGCACAGCGTGTCGGTGTCGCAATAGCGCTCGAGAAAACTGCGGCGCGTCGTTGCCGCCTTGGCCGGATCGACGTCGAACTTGATCGACAGCTCCGGATAGAGCGTCTGCAGCGGCGAGTGCATGAGATCGCCGGAGAACACCGCATCGTCCTTGCCGCGCCCCATCGTGATCGCGATATGGCCGGGCGTGTGGCCCGGCGTCGGCAGGATGCGGACGTGGTCGCCGATCTCGTGGTCGTTGCCGACGAGCTCGTGCCTGTTGGCCGCGACCACCGGCAGCACGCTGTCGGCGAAGGGTGGGACTTCCGCCTTCGCGTTCTGCGCGGACCAATGGTCGAATTCCTGCTTGGCGAAGAGGTAGCGTGCCTTCGGGAAGGTCGGCACCCAGCGGCCGTTCTCCAGCCGCGTATTCCAGCCGACATGGTCGACATGCAGATGTGTGCACATCACGAAGTCGATGTCGTCAGGCGAGAACCCGGCGGCACCCAGCGCGCGCAAATAGGTGTCGTCGGTCTTCATGTTCCATTTCGGCCGCTGCGGCCGCGGTTTGTCGTTGCCGATGCAGCTGTCGATCAGGATGGTGTGGTGCGGCGTCTTCACCACGTAGGACTGGAAGCACAGCAGCAGAACATCCTGCTCGTCCAGCGCCTTGGCTTCGCGCATCCACGCCCGGTTCTCGGCCAGCACCTCCGCCGTCAATCCCGGCAGCATCTCCAGCGCCGGGACGAACGAGGTCTCCTGCTCGATGATGCGATGGATGGTGAGATCGCCGACCGAGAATTTCAGGCTCATGACAACTCCAGCTGTTACGCGGCCGGCGGCACCGAGATCTTCACGGAAGGACGCTCGAGCATCTTCTGATGGAAGGCGTCGAGCTTCGGATAGGCCTTGCGCCAGCCGCAATCGGCGAAGCGGAAATCGGCATAGCCGAGCACGCAAACGAGGCCGATCTGCGAGATATCGAACGGGCCGTTCAGCACCTCCGGCATGTTCTCGAAGCGCGCCATGCCGGTCCAGGCCCTGTTCCAATGATCGTCCGACCAGGCCTGCCATTGCAGGCCCTGCGGCCGCATCATCTTCTCGTAGCGGCACAGCAGCATGGAATCGAGCATGCCGTTGATCAGGGAGTGATTGGTCTTGGCCTTCCAGCGCCGCGGGCCGTAATCCGGAATCAGGCTGCCGCCGGCCATCTCGTTGAGATATTCGACAATGACATAGGAGTCCAAGATGACGTCGCCGTCATTGGTGATCAGCACCGGCAGCTTCTTCAGCGGCGTGATCTTCGAATAATCTTCGTTGGCCGTGCCCGGCGCGACGCTGGCGGGCGTGAACTCGATCTTGTCGATCAGCCCGAGCTCGATCGCGGCGATGCGGACCTTGCGGGCGAAGGGCGAGGCGGGGGAGAAGGTGAGCTTCATGGGGACTATTCCCTGCAATCAATCGTATGCGAACGGTGTTTCCTCCGTCATGGCCGGGCTTGACCCGGCCATCCACGCGTCGCGTCGTGGTCAGACTGTGAGACATGGATGCCCGGGTCAAGCCCGGGCATGACGACGTATGATGTGCGTGCGCCTTACGCCGCCACGATCTCCTGCCTCTGCTCGCCGAGGCCCTCGATGCCGAGCGTGACGACGTCGCCGACATTGAGGAAGGTCGGCGGCTTCATGCCGAGGCCGACGCCGGGCGGGGTGCCGGTCGTGATGACGTCGCCGGGCAGCAGCGTCATGAACTGCGAGACGTAGGAGATGCACTTGGCCATGGAGAAAATCATGGTCTTGGTCGAGCCGGTCTGGCGGCGCTGGCCGTTGACGTCGAGCCACATCGACAGGTTCTGCACGTCCTTGATCTCGTCCTTGGTCGCGAGCCACGGTCCGAGCGGGCCGAACGTGTCGTGCGACTTACCCTTGGTCCACTGGCCCAGGCGCTCGATCTGGAAGGCGCGCTCGGAGACGTCGTTGCAGACGCAATAGCCGGCGACATGGTTCAGCGCGTCGGCTTCCGAGACGTACTTGGCGCGGGTGCCGATGATGGCGGCGATCTCGACCTCCCAGTCGAGCTTGGTCGAGCCGCGCGGCTTCTCGACCGGATCGTTCGGGCCGGACAGCGAGGTGTTGGCCTTCATGAAGATGATCGGCTCGCTCGGAATGTCGGCGCCGGTCTCCTTGGCATGGTCGGAATAGTTGAGGCCGATCGCGACGAATTTCGAGATGCCGGTGACCGGAGCGCCGAACCGCGGCTTGCCGGAGACGGCGGGCAGCGAGGCGGGATCGAGGCCTGCCAGCTTCTTCAGGCTCTCCGGCGAATAGGCCTCACCCGTGAGGTCCTTCACATGCGCGGAGAGGTCGCGCAACTGGCCGGATTTGTCGATCAGGCCGGGCTTTTCCGCACCCTTCTCGCCGTAACGAACAAGCTTCATTCTCGTTTCTCCCTTGGGATTGGACCGATCGGTTAATAGCTTCATGGAACAGGGCGGCTGGAAATTCAACCGCCGAAAGGCGGCGCATTGCAGCCCTCGAAATTCGTGGGCGGTCTTGGCCTCGTGTCCCGGACGCGGCGCGGCATGAAATGACGCGACGCAGAGGCGGGACCCAGGTTGCAGCGAACTGGGTTCCGGCTCGGCGGAGCAGCGTTGCACGCTGCACCGCGTCCGGGACACGGCCATCACCCCAGCGCCACGAACCTGAACGCGTCCCCCTCCCGCTCGATGTGCCCGGCCGCGAAATGTCCGCCGATCACCAGCGTCGGCGTGTCGGCAAAGCGGCCGAACAATTCCCGTCGTGTCCTGGCCGATTGGCCCGGGTCGGAATCGGCGGTCGAGGACCAGTCGAGGTGCGCCATCTGGCAAGGGTGATGGGCGACGTCGCCGGTGAGCAGGCCCTGTTCGCCGTCCGACCGGATGAGAATGCTCATATGGCCGGGACTGTGGCCCGGGGTCGGGATCATGCTGATCTCCTCGCAGAGCCGGTGGTCGCTCGCGATCAGATCGGCCCGGCTGGCATCGACGATCGGCTGCACGGAATCGTTGAACACCGCCGCCTTGTCCGGCTCGGTGGAGTGGTCGCGCCAGTGCTCGTATTCGGTCTTGCCGAAGACGTAACGCGCTTCGGGAAAGGCCGGCACCCATTTGCCGTCCACCAGCTTCGTATTCCAGCCGACATGGTCGACGTGAAGATGCGTGCACAGCACGGTATCGATGCTGTCAGGCGCAAAGCCGGCCGCGCTCATCGTCTCCAGGAAGGGCGTGCTGCGGTTGTTCCAGGTCGGAACGTTGCGGCCCTGCTTGTCGTTGCCGAGCCCGGTATCGACCACGATGCGGCGCGAAGGCGTCTCCACCACCAGCGAATGGATCGACATCTTCAGCCGGCCTTCGTCGGTGGCGAAATGCGGGATCAGCCAGGGCAGCTTCTGGATCTCCTCGTTGGTCGCGAGCGGCAGGATGAAGCGGGTCGAGCCGACCGTCTCCAATTCCACCACCTTGGTGATCTTGACCCGACCGACCTTCCATTGCATCCGGCACCTCCCCATTTCTTTTTTGCTTCACTTCCCGTCATTCCGGGGCGATGCGCAAGCATCGAATCCGGAATCTCGAGATTCCGGGCTCGCGACTTCGTCGCGGCGCGGAATGACGGAGAAAGACGGAGGAAACATGCGCCGTTTCCGCCATGATGCGCAATGGATCATCTGACGCGATGCGGCGTTATCGCCGGAACCGGAGGAGGAGCCATGCCAGAGCTTGCGATTTCCGCTGACAAAGTCGCCTTCATCATCGAGAAGGCGCGCGAATTCGACGTCAAGGAGGGCGATTCCGATCCGGATTCCGGCTCGAACCCGAGCGATGACGATGCGCTCGACGTCCTCGAGGACGACGGCTCCGATCCCGTCGTCCAGGAACTCGGCAGCTTCATGATCGCCTTGAACGAGGACGAGCAGCTCGATCTCGTCGCGTTGACCTGGCTCGGTCGCGGCGACGGCACGATCGATGATTGGGACGATCTGCGCGCCCGCGCGGCGGAGGCCCGCACCGAATATCGCAGCCCGCGCCGCGAAACCGTGCATTATCTGCTCGGCGAGCCCATGCTCGGCGACCTGCTCGCCGACGGGCTCGATGCATTCGGCATCGACTGGAGCGACGAGCGCACCACGGCCGATTCGTCCGGCCCCAGCCAGCAGGACGAGGACGAGCCGACTAAACAGAGGTGAGTTTCTAGGCTCGCACGGAAAGAGCCAACGACGGTCTGCGCAGGACCGTCATGCCCGGGCTTGTCCCGGGCATCCACGTTCTACGTGCTCTGCGGCAAGTCGTGGATGGCCGGGACAAGCCCGGCCATGACGACGTGGATGCTTCGGCGTCCTACAACGGCAACTACAGCGTCCCCGGGAACGCGCCGCCGTCCAGCAGGATGTTCTGGCCGGTGATGAAGCCGGCCTTGGCCCCGCACAGGAAGGCGCAGGCATAGCCGAACTCGTCGGGCTGGCCGAAGCGGCCGGCGGGATTGAGCTTGGCGCGCTCGGCCAGGATCTGCTGCGGCGTGACGCCACGCTTGTCGGCTTCGCCCTTCGCAGTGCTGGTCAGGCGGTCGGTCTCGAACGGGCCCGGCAACAGGCCGTTGATGGTGACGTTGTTGATCACGGTCTTGCGCGACAGGCCGGCGATGAAGCCGGTGAGGCCGGCGCGCGCGCCGTTGGAGAGGCCGAGGATGTCGATCGGCGCCTTCACCGCGGCCGAGGTGATGTTGACGATGCGGCCGAACTTGCGCGCCATCATGCCGTCCACGGTCGCCTTGATCAGCTCGATCGGGGTCAGCATGTTGGCGTCGATCGCCTTGATCCAGTCGTCGCGGGTCCAGTTGCGGAAATCGCCGGGCGGCGGGCCACCGGCGTTGTTGATCAGGATGTCGGGCTCCGGGCAGGCCTTCAGCACGGCCTCGCGGCCAGCCGGCGTCGTGATGTCGCCGACGATCTCGGTCACCGTGACGTCGGGATAGGCCTTGCGGATCTCGTCGGCCGTCTTCGTCAGCGCCTCGGCGCCGCGCGCGGTCAGCGTGACGTGAACGCCGGCGTCCGCCAGCGAGATGGCGCAGGCACGGCCGAGGCCTTTGCTGGATGCGCAGACGATGGCGCGGCGACCTTTGATCCCAAGATCCACTGTTTCACTCCCGTAAATGTCAGGCAGGTTTTGGATAGCGGACACTTTAACCAATCGTGGCGCCGCTGATAAGGCATGGGCTCGCACCAAAATGCATGCACCCCGCGCCAGCGATGCAAATGCGCTCTAGATCCGCCGCTCCTGCTTGAGGCGGTCGATCGCGGAGGCCGCTTCCGGCGGCAGCGATTTGAAGCCCATCTGCCCCGCCATCGAGAATAGCGGCCGCAGATGCGAGCCGGCGAGAAACGGCGGCTGGCGGTTGGTCGGCACGAGCTGGTCGAACACCAGGACCAAAGTGGTGGCGACGAGGCCGACCCTGACGGCGCCGAGCGCGGCGCCCCCGAGCCGGTCGCCGAGGCCGGCCTCGCCGATGGTGTCGTTCAACGCGATGCGGCCGATATGCCCGAACAGCATGCCGACCACGACGAAGATGCCGAAGAACCAGATCCAGTTCTGCAGCAGCGGCGAATTCGGATTGCCTGCGATCTGCGGCGCGATCAACGGCATCAGCGAGACCGCGATCGGCGCGGCGAGGAGATAGGCGAGGATGGTCATGGCGCTGCGCAGCAGGCCGGTCCTGAAACCGAAGCCGACCGCGACGGCGAGCGCGGCGTAGACGGCGAGATCGAAACTGTTCATGCGCGCAACCCTGCCTTGACGGAGCAAGTGAACGCAAGTCCGATCAATCCGGTTTCAGATCGTTAAAATCGTCTGTAATCTTGGCTTCAAAAGTCCGGGCATATTCGAATGTCGGAAAAGCGTCGTCACCGTCGGCGGTGGCTTCCTGCTGAATTGAGCCCAACTGTCGTCCCGGACAAGCGCGCCCTCAGGCGCGCGCAGATCCGGGACCCATAACCACAGGACGTGATTTGGCGAAGACTCGGAGTTGCCATCGCGTCCCACACTTCTCCCTGTGGTTATGGGTCCCCGCGTTCGCGGGGACGACAGCGGAAGATGACGCGGCGACATCGTCTCTCAACTCGTCCGCATCTCCGCCCGGATCATGTCCGCCGCCTTCTCCCCGATCATGATGGTCGGCGCATTGGTGTTGCCGCCGATCAGGGTCGGCATGATCGAGGCGTCGACCACGCGCAATCCCTCGACGCCGTGCACCTTCAGCGCCGGATCGACCACGGCCATCGCATCCGTCCCCATCTTGCAGGTGCCGACGGGGTGGTAGACGGTGTCGACGCGCTCGCGCAGGATGGCGCGGATGTCGTCGTCGGTCTTCACGTTCGCCGTGAACATGTCGTGCTTCTGCAGCGCGCGCAGCGCCGGCGTCTCCATCAGCCGCCGCGTGGTCTTGAAGCCCGCGACCAGGGTCTCCAGATCGTCTTCCTCGCCGAGAAAGTTCGGATCGATCATCGGCGCCGCGAGCGGGTCGGCGCTTTTCAGCCAGACGCTGCCGCGGCTCTTCGGCCTGAGCAGGCAGACATGGCATGAGAAACCCGCCTGCTTGTGCTTCTTGCGGCCATGGTCGTCGAGCATCGCGATGACGAAGTGCAGCTGGATGTCCGGCACGTCGAGGTCGGGCCGGGTCTTCAGGAAGCCGCCGCACTCGGCGAAATTGGTGGTGATCAGGCCGCGGCGTTCGCGGCGGTATTGCCGGACGGCGCGGAGCAGGGACGGCAGCCGGCCGAGCGAAGCGTGAACGAAGTGCGGATAGTCGGAGGCGTAGACGAACACGAAATCCGGATGGTCCTGCAGATTGCGTCCGACGCCCGGCAGATGATGCACGACGCCGATGCCGTGCGCACGGAGCGCATCGCCGTCGCCGACACCCGACAGCATCAGCAATTGCGGGGACTGGAAGGCGCCGGAGGCGATGATCACCTCGCGGCGGGCGCGCAGCTGCTTTTTCTGCCTGCCCTGCATATATTCGATGCCGACCGCGCGGCGGCCTTCGAACAGGATCTTCGTGGCGTGCGCGCCGGTCTCGACGCGCAGATTGGCGCGCTTGCCCATGTGGGGCTGCACATAGGCGCGCGCCGCGCTCCAGCGCTCGCCGTTGTGCTGCGTCGCCTGGTAGCTGCCGAGGCCTTCATGGTCCTCGCCATTGAAGTCCTCGCGGATGCGAAACTGCGCCTCGCGCGCGGCCTGATGGAAGACGTCGTGGATCGGATTGTCCGAGCGCAGCCTGTTGACATGCAGCGGGCCGCCCTTGCCGTGATATTCGCCGTCGAAATCGGAATTGTTCTCCGAACGCTTGAAATAGGGCAGCACGTCGGCATACGACCAGCCGGCATTGCCGAGCGAAGCCCAATGGTCGTAGTCCCGTCTGTGGCCGCGGATGTAGATCATGGCGTTGATCGCCGAGGAGCCGCCGAGGCCCTTGCCGCGCGGCTGATAACCGATACGGCCGTTCAATCCCTTCTGCGGCACGGTATCGAAGGCCCAGTTGGCTGGGCTGTATGGCAAGGCGAGCCCGAACGGCGTGGTGATCCGCCAATTGTCGTTCCGTCCGCCGGCATCGAGCAGTGCGACGGATGTCCCCGCGTCCTCCGACAGCCGCCCCGCGACGGTGCAGCCGCCCGAGCCCGCGCCCACGACGATGAAATCGAATGTGTCAGTCACTTGTTTCCCCCTGTCTCTCGTCATTCCGGGGCGCGCGGAGCGCGAGCCCGGAATCCATTGATCCGCATGACGTGCTGCGAAATGGATTCTCAGGTGCGCAATTGCGCACCATAGTTCGCCTCGCGCCCCGGAATGACGAACCCCTACGACATGAACCGCATCAGCTTCTCCAGCCGCGCGATCTTGCCGCCATAGGGCGGATAGAGGTCGGCGAGGCGGTTGAACTTGGAGCGATAGAACACCGGCTTCAGCTTGCTGAAGGTACGAAAGCCCCATTCGCCGTGATAGGCCCCGGTGCCGGATGCGCCGACGCCGCCCATCGGCTGGTTGATCTGCGTGAAGTGGAACAGGCAGTCGTTGATGGTGACGCCGCCGGAGACGGTGCGCGCCAGCACCTCGTCGCGCGCGGCGCCGTCCTTGCCGAACCAGTACAGCGCCAGCGGCCGGTCGCGATGGTTGATGAAGGCGATGGCATCGGCCGGATCGCGGGTGCCAAGCAGCGGCAGCACCGGCCCGAAAATCTCCTCCTGCATCACCGCCATCGCTGCGGTCGCGCCGACGATCAGCGTCGGCGGGAATTTGCGGTGCGCCTTCCAGTTCGGATCGTCCGCCATCGCCGGCTGCAGGATTTTTGCGCCGCGCTCCGCCGCATCGGCGACCAGGCTTTCGAGCCGCGCATAATGCCGGTCCGAGATGATCGAGGTGTAGTCCTTGTTGGAAGGATCGGTGCCGAACATCCGCCGCATCTGGGCCCGTACCTTCTCGGCGAAGGCCTGCAGCGATGGCTCCGGCACCAGCACGTAGTCCGGCGCGATGCAGGTCTGTCCCGCATTGAGCAGCTTGCCGTAGGCGATGCGCTCGGCCGCTTCATCGAGGTCGGCCGAGGCGTCGATGATCGCCGGCGACTTGCCGCCGAGCTCGAGCGTGACAGGCGTCAGGTTGCGCCCCGCGGCCTCCGCGACCAGCCGCCCGACCCTGGTCGAACCGGTGAAGACGAGGTGATCGAACGGCAGGCGCGCAAAGCTTTGCGCGATCTCGCCCTCGATGCCGGTGACGAGCAACTCGGTCGCATCGAACCTCGCGGCGATCGTCTGCTTCAGCAGGGCTGCGAAATGCGGCGTCAGCTCGCTCGGCTTGATCAGCACCCGGTTGCCGGCGGCGAGCGCGCCGATCGCGGGCGCCAGCGTGAGCTGGAGCGGATAATTCCAGGGCGCGATGATGCCGACGACGCCGAGCGGCTGCGGCATCAGCCGGTTGCGGGCAGGGAGGAATTGCAGCGCGGTCGCGACCCGCTGCGGCGCCATCCAGGCCTTCAGGTGCTTGGTGGCGTGCCGGATCTCGGAGAACAGCAGCATGGTCTCGGCGATGGTCGTCTCGACCGCCGAGCGGTGGCCGAAATCGGCCGAGATCGCCTGCCGAAAGCGCTCCTCGTTGTCGGCGACGACGGCGCGCAGCCGCGCCAGCCGGTCGAGCCGCTCGGCAAGGCCAGCCGCGGGCTCGTCCCGCGACCGCGCGACCATGGCGTGGAAGGCCTCTTCCAGAGCCCGCAGCGGGGCGCTTGTCAGGGATTTGTCCACGGCGTTCCTCCCTTCAGCTGCGTTTCAGCTGAATCTTGTTGCCGCAAGCTGTCCCTTTGTGGAACTTCTGGCAAGACCTCAGGGAAAGCAGCGGAAATCGGTCGATTCCCCTGTCATAAAGTCGAAAAAAACGTCCCCGCAGCCCTTTCCAAAGCCGGTTCGCCTTGATACATACGCCCCGCACCCGATGGGCACTGCCCCGGGGTTGCCTTCCAAGGAAGCCTTTGGGACGGACTGGAAAAGCCACGCGAGCAGCGCCGGCCTCAACCGACCGTCCCCGGCATTTAACCGAAGGCATGCAAGTGTTTAACGCGGGGTGGAGCAGCCCGGTAGCTCGTCAGGCTCATAACCTGAAGGTCATAGGTTCAAATCCTATCCCCGCAACCAAATTCGGATTTAACCGGATCCGATACGAAAATGGCCCGCTTGATGCGGGCCATTTTTGTTTTTGCAGCTGATCGCTAATTGGAGAGTTGCGGGCTGTCCGTCGCGGACATGCAAGTCAATAGCGTGATTCGGAATTACCGACGCTGCCGGTCTGAATGGGAATGTCGCCAGCGCGATCCCTCTCTATCGAGTTGAGTGCACGTCACAGTAATGCCGGAGGCTGGGATAGTGCTCAAGACCTGTACGGGCAGACCATGGTCAGATTCAGCAGCGTCGGCTTGTCCGAGCCCTTCTTGTACTCCCACTCCAGCCGGATCTCGTGCCGGTGGGCATAGGCGTCGTTCGGCGCGTGGACGATGATGTTGGTCTTCATCGGGATCGGGGGCTCGGAGTTGAAGCACTTCCGCACGCAGGCATCGAGCAGGTCGCATCGCGTCAGCGGGATGACGCCGGGTTCATCCCTGGATAGCGGGACGGTGTTCGGCTGGGTGCTGAGGTCGAGACGAGCCCGGCCCTTCTCCTTGTGCCAGTACTTGGCGCTTCCCTGCGGCCACCTCGATGGAGGGGTCAAGATCAAGTGGTACTGGCCGTATTCCAAAGTTGGCAGGTCGATGTCGTCCGACGCCTTGAGCTTGGCCACGCTCTTCTTCATGTTTGCCAAGGGATAGTAATTGCTGTTCATCAAATCTCGAAATGCCTTGCCGCTATATGTCTTGCCGCCCATCGCCTTGTCCTCGATATGATCCAATCAATCGGGGTGACCTGCAGCCCAGAAAAGCTCGTTGGCCAAGCGAAAGCCCTCGGCGCCCCCAGAACGCGCGGCCCCACGTTCGCGCGCGTAAACGCTATCACCTGAAATTGTGTTTCGTCCAGAGAGAGGCCTGCTGGTGATGCGGCCATGCTTGCGTGCAAGTTCGATTGCCATGAATCTTCCGATAGGTAATCTTGCGTCAGTCTCCTCGCGAGCGCCGACCGAAGGACGGTGCTGCGACTTTTGAAGGCACGGAAATGCATTGTGCCGCGTGTCAGTCGGCGATCGACCCAGGCGATAGCTGGTGCTCCAAATGCGGGGTGGCCGTGCGGCGCTCCGAACCGGAGAGCGAACGCCGGTTCGTGACGATTCTCCGTGCCGACGTCGTGGACTCGACCGGGCTCGTTGCAGATCTCGATCCGGAGGAGGCTGTCTCGCGCCTGGAGCCGGCGTTGGCTGCGATGAGAGGCGCGGTTCGTCAGTTCGGAGGCATCGTCAGCAAGGAATTGGGCGACGGGCTCTCTGCGGTGTTCGGTGCTCCGATCGCGGACGACAATCATGCGCCGCTGGCCTGCCATGCGGCGATCGAGTTGGTCCGGCGTGTTGCCGGTCTCGGTGACCCCGGCCTTAAGGTTCGCGTGGGTCTCCACTCTGGCCATGTCGTTGCCTATATGGTCGCCAGCGAGTTTTCCAAGGTTTACGAGATTGGCGGAGCGGCCCAGCACCTGGCCGCCCGGCTGGAGGCGGCGGCCGAGGCGAATCAGATCTATGTGTCGCAGGCCTGCCAGGAGCTTGCCGAAGGGCACGTCCGATTCGAGTTTCTGGGTGGCAAGCCGCTGCGCGGCTTCAATCAGTCCGTGCCGGTCTATCGGATCGTTGGGGCCAGCGATCTGTCGAGTTGGCGGGTGCGGCGTGCGCGCAGCGTCTCGCGATTCGTCGATCGGACGACCGAGCGGGCATTGCTGGCTCGTGCGGTCGAGGGCACCGGAACGGGCCGGCAGACGGTTCTGCTGCTGGGCGATGCCGGCATCGGCAAATCGCGGCTCGCGCACGAATTTGTCCAGGAGCTCAGGCCCCACGGCTGGCGCCTGATCGACGCCGAGTGCAGCCCGAACCTCCAGGGAGCGCCATTCAGCACGCTCAAGCGTCTGCTGCTCTCGGCTCTGGAGGCGGCCGCCAAGGACCCCGGCAGCCCCTCGGATCCCCGCAACGATCTGGGCGAGATTGAGCGTTGCGCCCTCGACGCCGTGCTCGATCTGCCGATTACCAATCCGCAGTGGAATCAGCTCGAGCCTCACGCCCGGGGACGCGCAATCTCCGAGGTCAGCTGTGCCATCGTCGAGCGCCTCGCCCGTCGCCAGCCGACGGTCCTGCTGCTCGAGGATCTGCACTGGATCGACCGGGCCAGCGATACGATCGTGGCGACGATGGCTTCGCTTCAGGTGCCGGGTCTGCTCGTCCTCCTCACGTCCAGGCCAAACGGCATGCCGGTCTGGATTGCCCGCTGCCGCGCCGAAATCGTCGCGATGCAGGCTCTCGACGATGACTCGGGGTTGGCCATGCTGGCCGACATGCTCGGTCCCTCCACGGCGAACGACGATCTGAAGAACCGGATCATCTCGCACACGGCCAATGTCCCTCTGTTCATCGAGGAGGTCTGCCGCGGGCTTCGAGACAGCGGAACGCTCCACGGCCAATGGGGCGATCTGGCGCTGATGCGGCCGATCGAGGAGCTCGGCATCCCCTCGAGTATTCAGGGTGTCATTGCCGCGCGGCTCGATCGGGTGTCGCGGCAGGAACGCTCCATCCTACAGGTCGCGGCTGCGCTTGGCCCGCGATCGAGCGTCGCCACGCTTCGCACGCTGCTCGAGCTGCCTGAGGACAGCCTGCAGGATTGCCTCGCGTCGCTCGATCGCGCTGAACTGCTGGTCAGGATCGACAGCGAGTTGGGCGACGTGCTCGAGTTTCGGCACGAGATGGTCCGTCAGGTGACCTATGATTCCATGGTCGAAAAGGTGCGCGAAGGCATTCATGCGCGCATTCTTGCGAGGCTGGAGAGCGACGGGGCGGGCGCGGATGAGCCCGACGCGCTGTGCTATCACGCAGTGCGCGCGCGCGATTGGGCCAAGGCGTTCAGCCACGGCAGAAGCGCGGGCCGAAAATGCTTGAGCCGCTCGGCATTTTTAGACGCGGCCAGCTATTTCGAGATTGCGATGGGCTCGCTGGACAAGACGCCCATGACGCCTTTGCGGGAGATGGACGCCATCGATTTGCGGACGGAAGCGCGAGCGGCGTTCATTGCGTCCGGTCAGGTGACCGAGTGGCTAGATCTCGGAAAGGACGCCGAGCGCCGGGCGGGGGCGATCGACGACATCGGACGCAAGGTCGCCGCCATGACGGTCAGAGCGGGCGCGCAGAACTTCTTCGGAGCGCCGGTCGAAGCCGTCGCCGTTTCGGAAGAGGTGGCTCGTCTCGCAGAACAATGGGGCAATGCGGGTTGGCTCAATCTCGCTCGATACAGTCTCGGACAGGCGTATTTCCTCGCCGGGCGCTTTCGCGAGGCAGCGCTGACATTGACCGAGGCTCACGCGCAGTTGGAGGGGCCGCAAGCCATCGCCCCGACCGGCACGACGCCGCGCTCCCTCCTCCTCCTCTGCTGCATGATGAAGAGCTTCACCCATACCGTCATGGGTGAGTTCGCCGCCGCCGAGCAGCTCCAGCAACAGGCCGCCGCGATCGCCGAGGAGACCGGCCGTCCCTACGACCGCGTCGCTGCCGCCTATAGCGGCGGCTGGCTCATGCTCGGCCGGGGCGATCCCGCCGCGGCGGCCGCCATTCTCGAAGATGGTTTTGTGCTGGCGCAGAAGCACGGCATCCGGCTGTTCGTGCCGGTGCTCGCCTGCCACCTCGGCATGGCCTATCTGGAACAGGGGCTGCTCGACCGGGCGCGTGGCATGCTGATCGAGGCTCGCGAGGAGGCGAAGGCGGTCGGCTATACCTCGGCCGTGCTGCGCAGCTCGATCTACCTGGCGCTCGCGACCTGGCGTCTCGGCGATGTTCAGGCGGCGCAGAACATGCTGCGCGAGGCGCGCAACACCGCCCGACAGCAGGGGTTTTCCGGCCTCGAGGCCGAGGCCCTGTTCGGCGAGGCCGTGGTGACGCCCGTCGCCAGCGAGAACGGCAAGGCGGCTGTCCTCGCGTCCTTGCGCGGGGCCATCGCGATCGCGTCCGAAAGCGGCGCGCGGCCGCTGCAACGCAAGGCGGAGGCGATGCTGACGGGGATGCTGGCCCCGGGCAATGAGCTGAGCTGACTCCGCTTCCCGGCTTCCCGCCCCGGTCAGCTCCGCGCAACGCGCCTTGACTGCCCGACAAGCCAAATAGATTCTGTAGGCTAAGCAAGGGCTTGGCTACTGTGCATGGGGTTGTTTTCGCGCTTTTTGCAGCGCGGCCCGTGTCTCACGCCAGGAACGCGCGGAACCGGCGCAGCGCGATCGCGAAGAAGACGCCGCCGATCACGGCGAGCGCGAGAAGCTGCGGCCACACCGATTCCAGGCCCGCGCCGCGGAACAGGATGGCCTGGGCCAGCATCACGAAATGCGTGTTGGGTGCCGCCAGCATGATGTCCTGGACGAATTGCGGCATGCTCTCCCGCGGCGTCATGCTGCCGGACAGAGTCTGCAGCGGCAGAAGGGTCATCATCAGCAGCAATCCGAACTGCGGCATCGATCCGGTGACGGTGGCGAGAAAGATGCCCATGCTGGTGGTGGCAAACAGCTGCAGCGCCGCCCCCAGCAGAAAGAGTGCGACCGAGCCGTCGATCGTGATTGCCAGCCAGCCCTTGATCACGAAGACGATCGACAGCGCGGAGGCCGCGAGCACCGCCAGCCCCATCGACCACACCTTGCTGACCATGATCTCCAGCGGCGTGACCGGCATCACCAGCAAATGCTCGATCGTGCCGTGCTCGCGCTCGCGGATCAGCGCCGCGCCGGTCAGGATGATCGAGAGCATGGTGATCGAGGTGATGAGCTCGTCGACGGCGCCGAACCAGGATTTCTTCAGCTCGGGGTTGAAGCGTGCCCGCAGGGTCAGCTCGATCGGCACGCTCTGCGCATTGCGCGTCCGCGCCAGGAACTCCGCGATCTCCGCGTTGACGATCTGCTCGACATAGCCGCCGCCGTTGAACGCCTGCGAAATCCGCGTTGCGTCGATGTTGAGCTGAATGGCCGGCGACTTCCGTGCCAGCAGGTCGCGCTGGAATTCCGGCGGGATGTTCAGCGCAAACGTGTCGAGCCCGGCGTCCATCCGCCGGTCCATTTCATACTGCGAGATCAGGCGCGGCTCGGAGAAGTACGGCGCCGTGAATGCCAGGTCGATGCGGTTCGAGACTGGCGAACGGTCCTCGTCGACGATGGCGATCGCGGCGCGGTTCAGTGTCTCCGGCAGCGCCTTGGCCCCGGCATAAATTGCAAGCGTGAAGGAATAGACGATGAGCACGAGCAGCATGGGGTCGCGCACCAGGCCGCGCAGTTCCTTGACCCCAAGCTGAAATACGTGGTCGAGGCGCATGATCACCGGGCCTGTTTCTTCAGCAGCATTGCGCCGGCGGTCATCAGAACCGGTATCATGACGGCGAGCGCCAGCAGGTCGTTGTGGAGAGTGTCGAAGCCGAGGCCCTTGGAGAAGGTGCCGCGCGAGATCGTAACGAAATAGGTGGTGGGATAGAGCTGCCCGATTGCAGCCCCCAGTCCCTGGAGCGAGGAGACCGGATCGATCAGGCCGGAATATTGGATGGCCGGGATCAACGTGATCAGGACGGTGCCGAACAGCGCGGCGATCTGGCTTTTCATGAAGGCGGAGATCACCAGTCCCATGCTGGTCGTTGCCGTGACGTACAACAGGGCGGCAAGGGCATAGGTTGCAAAGCTTCCGGTGAAGGGAACGCCGAAGACGGTGAGCGCGAAGCCGACCAGGAGGAGGAAATTGGCGAAGGCGAGCACGACATAGGGCAGTTGCGTGCCGAGCAGGAATTCCAGCCGCGTCACCGGGGTGACGTAGAAATTGACGATCGAGCCGAGCTCCTTCTCGCGCACGACGGCGAGCGCAGCGAGCACCGCCGGAATCAGGACCAGCAGCAGCGGAATGATCCCTGGCGCCATCGCGACGACGCTGATGACGTCGGGATTGTAGCGATAGCGCAGCTGGAGCTGGTAGGCGCCGGCGATCGCCGCCTCGCCATAGAGCTCGCGGCCTTTCTGCGCGAGCCAGTTGGCGTGGATCGCCTGGGCGTAGGAGCGCAGCGTCTCGGCCCGCGTCGGATTGGCGCCGTCGACCCAGGCGCCGATCTCCACATGGCGGCCGCGGCTGACGTCGCGGCCAAAGCCCGGCGGCAGCTCGATGGCGAGGCCGATCTCGCCGGCACGCATGCGGCGGTCGAGATCGGCGTAGTCGGTGATCGGAGGTTTCTCGGTGAAGTAGCGCGAGCCCGCGATCTGGAGGCTGTAGTCGCGGCTGATCGCGGTGTCGTCGCGGTCGAGCACGGCGAAGGTCAGGTTCTCGACATCCATGCTGATGCCGTAGCCGAGCACGAACAGCAGCAGCACGCTGCCGAGAATCGCGAGCGTGGCCCGGATCGGGTCGCGCCGCAGCTCGAGCGTCTCCCGCCGGGAATAGGCGAGCATGCGCGTCAAACTGAATGCGGCGTTGCGCCGGGCCGGTGGCGCGGCGGTTGCCGGTGCGGGCGCTGGCAAGGCGGCCGCCGGCTGGCCGGCCGGCTCGGTCGCGTCCGCGATCGCCTGTTCCAGGCAGGCGATGAAAGCCTGCTCCAGCGTCGCGGTGCCGTGCGCAGCCACGATCGCCGCGGGCGTGTCCGACGTCAGCACCTTGCCGGCATGCATCAGCGAAATCCGGTCGCAACGCTCCGCCTCGTTCATGAAATGGGTGGAGACGAAGATGGTGACGTTGTCCTTGCGGGAGAGTTCGGCGAGGATCTGCCAGAAGCGGTCGCGGGCGACCGGATCGACGCCCGAGGTGGGCTCGTCGAGGATGAGGATGTCGGGTGCGTGGATCATGGCGACCGCCAGCGACAAGCGCTGCCGCAGTCCGAGCGGCAACGCATCGGGCAGAGAATCGGCGACCTCGGCGAGATCGAACCGGGCGATCATCTCCTCGATGCGCGGGGCGATGGTGTCCGCCGGCAGCTGGAACAGCCCCGCATGCAGGTCGAGATTCTGCGCGACCGTGAGCTCGGAATAGAGCGAGAATCCCTGCGACATGTAGCCGATGCGCCGCCGCACCGACATGTCGCCGGCATCGATGGTCTTGCCGAACAGCCGCGCGGTGCCTTCGCTGACCGGCAGCAGGCCGGTGAGCATCTTCATGGTCGTGGTCTTGCCGCACCCGTTCGAGCCGAGGAAGCCGAAGATCTCGCCCTTCCTGATGCGGAAGCTGACGTCGTCGACGGCGACGAAGCCGTTGAAGCGCCGGGTCAGGTGGTCGGCCTCGATCGCGATCTCCTCATGGTCCTCGCCGCGCGGCGGGATGACGACATCGGTATGATTGCCGCGATCGGCTTCGGGCAAGAGGCGGATGAAGGCTTCATCGAGCGTGTCGGCACCGGTCTGCTGCTTGAGCGCGGCCGGCGTTCCGGTCGCCAGCACGCGGCCGGCATTCATCGCGATCAGAAAATCGAACTGAGCGGCCTCTTCCATATAGGCGGTCGAGACGATCACGCTCATGCCGGGCCGGCCAGCGCGGATCGAGGCGATCAATTCCCAGAACTGGCGGCGCGACAGCGGATCGACGCCGGTGGTCGGCTCGTCCAGGATCAAGAGCTCGGGATCGTGGATCAGGGCGCAGCACAGGCCGACCTTCTGCTTCATGCCGCCGGACAGCTTAGCCGCCGGCCGGTCGGCGAAGGGCGCGAGGCCGGTGTCGCGCAGCAGACCGGCGATCCGTCTGTTGCGCTCGGCCTTGTCGTGCCCGAACAGCCGGCCGAAAAAGTCGATGTTCTCGAACACCGACAGCGTCGGATACAGGTTCTTGCCGAGCCCCTGCGGCATGTAGGCGATGTCGGGACATACGTTGCGGCGGTGGCGCGCGCTCGCCATGTCGCCGCCGAGCACGTGGACATGTCCCTGCTGGATGGCGCGGGCTCCGGCGATCAGTGAGAGCAGGCTGGATTTGCCGACGCCGTCGGGGCCGATCAGCCCCACCATGCAGCCGGACGGGAAGTCGAGCGTGATCGCTTCCAGTGCGCGGGTCTTGCCGTAGCTCAGGCCCACGTCGTCGAGATGCACCACGCTGCCGGGCGCGGCAGGCAGCTCGGCTGCGGCACTCGTACTCATCTCGTCAGCTTGACGTTGAGATCGCCTGGCCATTGCGCGGCCGGATCGAGCTGCACATAGGCCATGCCGGGCAGGCCGGTCTTCACCTGCTCGATGTGCTGGCGCAGCAGCTCGGGCGCGATATGCGCCTTGATGCGGAACATCAGCTTCTGGCGCTCCTCCTCGGTCTCGACGGTCTTCGGCGTGAATTGGGCGACGTCGGCGACGAAAGTGGCTTTGGCGGGGATGACGTATTGCGGAATGGCGTCGAGCACCAGACGCACCTCGGCACCGATCGCGACCCGGCCGGCAGCGGCAGTCGGCAGGAAGAACGTCATGTAGACGTCGCCGAGATCGACCATGTTGAGGACGCGACCGCCGGCGGCGAGCACCTCGCCGGGCTGCGACACGCGGTACTGCACCCGGCCGTCGCGCGGCGCCTTCAGCACACTGTCGTTGAGGTCGGCATTGATGCTTTCGATCGCGGCCTTTGCCGCGTCGACGGCGGCGCCGGCGTCGATCACCATGGCGCGGGCGGAGCTGATCGCAGCCTCGGATGCCGCGACCTGGGCGTGGGAGGCGGCGAGCGCCGCCTTTGCCGTGGCGTTGGCGGAGCGGTCGTCGTCCAGGACCTGCTGCGCCACCGCGCTGGTCTTGATCAATTGTTCGGAGCGATCGAGCTTGCGGCTCGTGGTGTCGAGCTGCGCGACGCGTTGGTCGACCACGGCCTCCGCAGCCCTGCGTTCGGCCTCGCGCTGGTTCACCAGGCTCTTCGCGGTCTCGACATTGATCGCGGCGCGCTGCAGCTGGGCCTCGGCCTGGCGGCGCTGCGCCTGCAATTGCTCGGTGTCCATGCGCGCCAGCACCTGGCCTGCGCGGACGAAGTCGCCTTCGCCAACCAGGATGTCGCGGATCCGGCCCGGTGTCTTGGTCGCGATGTCGATCTCGACCGCTTCGATGCGGCCGTTGCCGCGGGCAAAGCCTGCCGGCAGCGTGTTGGTATCGCGGTGCTGCCAATAATAGTAGCCGCCACCTGCAACGAGGACGGCGATCGCGGCGATGACGCGACCCGAAGTGAAGTTCATCTGTTCAAAACGCCGCGAGGTGGCGCCCATTGTTGAGAGACGTGCGCCCGGCCGCTGATCGCGCGGGAGGGGCGGCCCCAACATGCAGCGAATTTTGCGTCGCAACTTGATGCAGATCAGACCGCGGCGCGAGCCATCCTTGCCTCTATTTTGGGCTGCGCGACGTCGTCGCCGCTCGTCCGCCCAAATGGGTCAGGCGGACGAGCGGATTGTTGAACGGATTACGATCCGCCCGAACCTCGCCGCCTCACTTCACCAGCGGGCAGCCGCCATCCTTGAGCGGGCGGAACGCCTGGTCGGCAGGAACCTCGGCAAGCAGCTTGTAATAATCCCATGGCCCCTTCGATTCCTCCGGCTTCTTCACCTGGAACAGGTACATGCTGTGCACCATGCGGCCGTCCTCGCGCAGCACGCCATTGTCGGTGAAGGCATCCTTCACCGGCAGCTCGCGCATCTTGGCCATCACCGTCTTGGTGTCCCTGGTGCCGGCCGCCTGCACGGCTTTGAGGTAATGCAGCGTGGCGCTGTAGGTCGCCGCCTGGTTCATCGTCGGCATGCGCTTGACGCGTTCCAGGAAGCGCTTGCCGAAGGCGCGGGTCTTGTCGTTGAGATCCCAGTAATAGGCCTCGGTGACGATCAGGCCTTGCGCCAGCTTCAGGCCCAGGCTGTGCACGTCGGAGATGAACATCACGATCGCGGCCAGGTTCTGGCCGCCGGCGACGATGCCGAATTCGCCGGCCTGCTTGATCGCGTTGATGGTGTCGCCGCCGCCATTGGCGAGGCCGATGATCTTGGCCTTGGACGCCTGGGCCTGGAGCAGGAACGAGGAGAAATCCGCCGTGTTGAGGGGATGCTTGACGCTGCCCAGCACCTTGCCGCCCGCGGCCTTCACGACATCGCCGGTATCGCGCTCGACCGAATGGCCGAACACGTAGTCGGCGGTGAGGAAGAACCAGGTGTCGCCGCCGTTCTTGACGATGGCGCTGCCGACGGTGTGCGCGTTGGCGTAGGTGTCGTAGGTCCAGTGCGCGGTATAGGGCGAGCAGGATTTTCCGGTGATGTCGGAGCTCGCCGCATCCGTCACGATCATGATCTTCTCGTATTGCTTCGACAGCTCCATCACCGCGAGCGCGGTCGCCGAGGTCGGCAGGTCGATGATCATGTCGACGCCCTCGGTCTCCCACCATTTGCGGGCGATGGTGGAGGCGACGTCGGGCTTGTTGAGCACGTCGGCCGAGACCATGTCGATCGGCTTGCCGAACATCTGGCCGCCGAAATCCTCGATCGCCATCTTGGTCGCCTCGACATTGCCCATGCCGCCGATGTCGGAATAGACCGAGGAGAAGTCGGAGAGCACTCCGATCTTGAGCGGCGCCTGCTGGGCGAAGGATGGACTGATTGCGAACGATGCGAGCCCGGCCGCGAAGGCGGCACGCAGAATAATCCGACACATGGTATTTCCTCTTGAACTTTATAGTTGGTGCGCCGGTTCAGATTGCCTCGGCGAAGCGGCAATTCTTGCGTAACGACGCCGCGCATGCGAGCCGAATTGACGCGGCCCATCGCGCCGTCTACGTTTTGCGCAAACATCGGAATCCCGCGAATGCAACGGCGTCGCCCCATGCTCCGCGGATCTCCGGCAGATTGCCAATTCAGGGGACGGAAATGACCGGAGACATTGCAGCCACCATTTCGAAAGCGCGCGAGCATTCCATCGGCGATCTGCTGCGCCGCTCGGCGGGGCGCGAGCCGAACAAGCTCGCGGTGAGCTGCGGCGAGGTGAGTTGGAGCTTTGCCGAGATGGATGCGATCTGCAACCGGCTCGGCCGCGGCCTGCTCGGCCTCGGCGTCAGCAAGGGCGATCGCATCGCGGTGCTGTCGCGCAATTCGCATGCCTTTGCCGCGCTGCGCTTTGCGGTGGCGCGGATCGGCGCAGTGCTGGTGCCGGTCAATTTCATGCTCAATCCCGACGAGATCAATTTCATCCTGAAGAGTTCCGGGGCAAAATTGCTCGCGGCCGGGCCCGACTTCGTCGAGTCCGCCCGCGCGGCCAGCGCCAAGGATTGCGCGGTCGAGAACATGATCTGGCTGCCGGGCGAGGATCCCGCGACCGCGCCCGCGGGTCTCACCACCTTCGACGATCTGCTTGACGCCGACGGCTCGTTCCTGGAAGCGTCGGTCGACAGCCGCGATCTCGCCCAGATCGTCTACACCTCGGGCACGGAATCGCTGCCCAAGGGCGCCATGCTGACCCATGAAGCCGTGATGTGGCAGTATGTCAGCTGTATCATCGACGGCGGCATGAGCGTGGATGACAAGTTCCTGCACGCGTTGCCGCTCTATCATTGCGCCCAGCTTGACGTGTTCCTGGGGCCGCAAGTCTATCTCGGTGCCTCCGGCGTGATCACGGGCAAGCCGACCGCCGACAATATCCTGGCGCTGATCCAGGCGCACAAGATCACCTCGTTCTTCGCGCCGCCGACGATCTGGATCGCGATGCTGCGCTCGCCGAACTTCGATAAGACCGATCTGTCGACCCTGCAGAAGGGCTATTACGGCGCCTCGATCATGCCGGTGGAAGTCCTGCTCGAGCTCCAGCGTCGACTGCCCGCCGTCAAATTCTGGAACTTCTACGGCCAGACCGAGATCGCGCCGCTCGCGACCGTGCTGCGGCCGGAGGACCAGCTGCGCAAGGCGGGCTCGGCCGGCAAGCCCGTGCTCAACGTCGAGACGCGCGTGGTCAACAATGCGATGGAGGACGTCAAGGTCGGCGAGGTCGGCGAGATCGTGCACCGCTCGCCGCATCTGCTCTCCGGCTATTACAACGATCCCGTGAAGACCGCGGCGGCGTTCTCGGGCGGCTGGTTCCACTCCGGCGATCTCGCCACCGTCGATGACGAGGGCCACATCACCGTGGTCGACCGCGTCAAGGACATGATCAAGACCGGCGGCGAGAATGTCGCGAGCCGCGAGGTCGAGGAGATGGTCTATCGCATCCCCGCCGTGTCGGAGGTCGCCGTGGTCGGCCTGCCCGATCCGCGCTGGATCGAGGCGGTCACGGCCATCGTCGTGGTCAAGAGCGGCGAGAAGCTCGACGAAGAGACCGTCATCAAGCATTGCGCCGGCCAGATGGCCCATTTCAAGGTGCCCAAGCGCGTCATCTTCGTCGATGCCCTGCCGAAGAATCCGAGCGGCAAGCTGCTCAAGCGCGAGCTGCGCCAGCGCTTCGTCGGCGGCGAGACGCTCGACAAGGCGGTGCAGAAGAGCTTTGGCACCTGAGCGGGAGCGCTTCCGCACGCGCTGCGCCGATACAGCAGGGCGGCCATTTCGGCAAGATCGTGGTCGAGTTCGCTTAACCGGCCTCGCCGGAAAGCTTCCGGACGTCGTCCGGGGTCTGTCCGAAGCGGCGGCGAAACGCCCGATGGAAATAGGAGACGTCGTGGAAGCCCGCGAGCTGCGCGATCTCGATGATCTTACGGGTGCGCATGGCGGGATTTCGAAGCAGCCGCTCGGCGCGCAGCAAGCGTTGCTCCAGCACGAAGCCGCTATAGGTGATGCCGGCCTGCTCGAACAGCAGCTGGATCGTCCGCGGGCTGATGCGATGCGCGGCCGAAAGACCGGTCAGCGATAGCCCGGGGCTGTCCAGCCGCGCCAGGATGTCGGACTTGAGCGTTTCGAAACGCGCCGCTGCAAGGCCGCGCATGCGCGCCTCCTCGGCGGCATCGCCGCGGGCTCCGATCATCAGCACGGCCAGGTCGAACAGGTGCTGCGAGACCGCGTCGAGCTCGGCCGGGGTGAGCTTGTCCGAATGCGTATGCGCGAGGTCATAATACCGCAGGAACATCGATGTGATCGGCCTGGTGCCGGGAATCGGCTGCGCGATCAGGTCCTCGGCATTCGGGCACGCGCGCAGCAGCGCCTTGCGGGGCAATAATGCGGTCTGAAAGTTGCCGTAGGCCATTTGACTGACTCTGGCCCCCCTGATCGACGGATCTCCGATCGTGAGGTCGCCGGCCGCGACGTTCAGCGGGCGCCTGCCCATGGTGCCGCTCAGATCCGAATTCGGTGACATGACGACGACCAATTCGTCGTTGGTGCCCATGGACACGAAGCTCATCGGCGTCCCGTAGGAGGCGGACAGCCTCAGGCGCGGAAGGATGGCCGGCGTGATCGTCCGGTGCACTGGGCCGTCCCCGATCGGAACGAAATCGGTCCCCATCACCTTCCGGCAGAACTGCTCGCGCCACCCCTCATAGGCCGGCCCCGTCGGATCGCCGCTGAATGAGAGCTGTGGCTGTGTCATCGATCGGAAGGTGCAAGTTCGTCGGTGATTTGGAGCAAGGTTGTACCGTCAGGCCGGTACACCGCAACGGCAAAAGCGCGGGATTGCGTGATAAGCCACTCGCGATGACGCGCGAAGACCGCGACGCGGTGCCGCAGTTCGGTGCGCCGGATCGTACGAGCAGTTCGGCGGTGTTCGCGCGATGGCGAAGCTCAGTACTTCTTCACCGCCGCCCCGAGCGCGAACCACAGCAGCATCGACGCGAGCCCAAAGCCGCCGAGCAGCAGGAAGGTCGGCCCGTAGCCGATCCATTGTGCGATCCAGCCGCCGAGCGCGGGACTGAGGCTGGCGCCGACGCCCTGCACCGTGATCACGGCGCCCTGGCCGAGATTGATGCGACCGGTGCCGTTGAGTGCGCGCGCGACCATGCCGGGAACGGCGACCGTTTGCAGTCCTGTGCCGATGCCGTCGAGCACCTGCATCGGCACCACGCCCCACCATCCCGTGACGAAGAACGCCAGCACGCCGCGGATGGGCAGGAACATGAAGGAGATCAGGATGATCGGCCAGTAATTGCGCTTGCTCGCCGCCTTCATTGCGATCAGCGAGGTCACGACCATGACGCCCTGCGCAATGACTACGGTGGTCGCGACGAAGCTTGGGCCGTTGGCCTGTCCCTCGGCGACCGCCGCCAGTCCGTAGAGCGGGACGATCGCGGCGTTGCCGAGATGAAACGTCGCGAGCGCCAGCGCCAGCACCAGCAGAGCGCGGTGCTTGAGCAGCATCGTGAACGCGTCCGGCGCGCTGTCCGGATCGTCCTCCTTGCAGCCGCGCGCGGCGCGATCGTCGATCGCCTTCGCCGGGATCATCATCACGCAGGCGATAGCGATGGCGCCGAACACGGCGGCCAGCGCGAACACGGCAAAATAGCCGTACTTGTAGCCGAGATAGCCCGAGAGCGCAGCGCCAACCATGTTGCCGGCGTGATTGTAGGCCTGGTTGCGGCCGTTGAGCGCGTTGAAGCCCTTCTGCTTGGCTATGCCGAGCGTGATGCCCGTGACGGCCGGCACGATCGCGGCGCTCGCCAGCGATTGCGCCACTTGCGAAAACGTCACCGCCCAGAAATTCTGCGAGATCAGGATGATCGCAGAGGCGGAGACCACGCAGATGCCGGGAATCACGACCCACATCCGCTTGTTGCGGCTGGCATCGATGAAGCCGCCGATCGGCGTCGTGACCAGCATGCCGGCGACGTTGCCGATCGTCATCGCGGTGCCGATCAGCCCGGTCGCCCAGCCGCGCTCCTGAAGGAAGACGCCGACGAACGGCCCGATGCCCGACTGCATGTCGGCCATGAAGAAGTTGAGCGCGAACAGAGGCCAGATACGGGAAGAGGAGGGAGGCCGCGATGTCATCGATACCCAAGCATGCTGTTCGTCTGTCGTGATCCTCTTGGCCAATCGATCTGGCGTTGATCCGAACGTAACGGTCGCTCGCCGCGTTGGTTCCCGTCACTGCTGATGCTCATCGACCTTGCCGAAAGCTCGTTCGCAATGTCATCCTGCGGTCTCCTACGGAGCTCGAGCCATGCCTCTCTGGACCTGCGAAACCTGCGGCGCGCAATTCCCGAGCGGCGGAAATCCGCCCGCCTCCTGCGTGATCTGCGAGGACGAGCGGCAGTTCGTGAACTGGAACGGACAGACCTTTCTCACGCGCGAGCAGCTCGCGCGGGGACATCGCGTGGTGGGCCGCGACGATCTTGGCCTCACCGGGATCGGCCTGGAACCGAGCTTCGCCATCGGGCAGCGCGCGCTGCTGGTGCCTCAAGGCGACGGCTGCGTGATGTGGGATTGTATTCCGCTCGCAACCGATGAAGCCATCCAATACGTCGCAGCGCTCGGCGGGCTGAAGGCAATCGCGATCTCGCACCCGCACTATTACGGCGCGGTCGCCGACTGGAGCGACACCTTTGGCGGCGTGCCGGTCTATCTGCATGCGGACGATCGCGCTTTCGTCACGCGACCGCATTCTTCCATCGTGCACTGGACCGGCGAAAGCCATCGGATCTCCGACGATGTGCTGTTGCTGCGAACCGGCGGTCATTTCGCCGGCGCCACCATGCTGCACTCGGCGCGCAGTGCGGACGGCAGGGGTGCGCTGCTCACCGGCGACATCGCCCAGGTGACGATGGACCGCCGCTTCGTCAGCTTCATGTACTCCTATCCCAACTACATGCCGCTCAATGCAGCCGCGGTGCGGCGGATCGCGGCAGCCGTCGAGCCGCTCGCCTTCGATCGCATCTATGGCGCGTGGTGGGGGCGCAACATCGCCGGCGGCGCCAAGGCCGCCTTCGCGGCGTCGGTCGCGCGCTATCTGGCGGCCATCGCCTGAGCCGGATCTATCTTGCTTGTCTTGAATAACTGTACTATAAGTACAGTATACACTGCAATGATGCAGATGCGGTCCGGCATGATCGATGCATCGTGCAAGTCGCGGCACTCTGTGGCCGCGTGAGCGGGAGATGGACGCATGACGGGGCCGCAGGATTACGAGATTTTCGACGCCGGCGACGTCTCGCTGCAATCCGGAGCCGTCTTCCCCTCGCTGAAGCTCGCCTACAAGACCTATGGCAAGCTGACCCCGGCCAGGGACAACGTCATCCTCTATCCGACCTCGTTCAGCGCGCAGCACATCGACACCGAATGGCTGATCGGGCCCGACGGTGTGCTGGACCCCACGCGCTACTTCATCGTCATCCCGAACCTCTTGGGCAACGGCCTGTCATCCTCGCCGTCGAATACCCCCGCGCCGTTTCCCGAGGTGAGCTATCACGATGCCGTCGCGGTCCAGCACCGGCTTCTCACCGAGCGCCTTGGCATTTCGAAGCTGGCCCTCGTCTATGGCTGGTCGATGGGCGGCATGCAGGCCTATCACTGGGCGGCGCTGCATCCCGACATGGTCGCGCGCGCGGCCGTGGTCTGCGGCAGTGCGCGTTGCGCACCCTACAATTACGTCTTCCTCGAAAGCGTGAAGGCCGCGCTCGCCGCCGATCCCGCTTTCCGCGACGGCCGCTTCGCCGAGAAGCCGGTCGCCGGTTATCGCGCCATGGGGCGCGTCTATGCCGGCTGGGCGATGTCGCACGGCTTTTATCGCGACGAACTCTGGCGCGAGGCGGGCTTCACCTCGCTGGAGGATTATCTCGTCCGCACCTGGGACGCGACATTTGCCCGGCGCGACGCCAACGATCTTCTGGCGCAGATCGGCATCTGGCAGAACGGCGATATCAGCCGCTGCGCGAGGTTCGCAGGCGATATCGATCGCGCGCTGGCGGCCGTCAAGGCCCACATGCTGCTGATGCCGGGCGCGACCGATCGCTATTTCGACGCCCGCGACAACGAGGACGAGCTCGGCCGGCTGGTGAACGCGAAATCGGCCGTGCTGCATCCGATTCCGTCGCTGCACGGCCATCGCGCCGGCAACCCAGTCAACAATCCGCGCGACCTGGCTTTCCTCACGGCCGAGGTCGCGGCGCTTCTCGGCAAGTAGGACAGGCATTTCGATCATGACCGACACGACCGTTTCAGAGCCCGGCCACCGCCTGAAGCCGCTGACGCCGACGATGCTGCGCGATCTGTCGGTCCGCTCCGATCTCAAGGGCGCTATGCAGACCGCTGGCCATTATGGCGCGATCGTGCTGGTGGGCGCGGCGATCTTTGTGGTTTCGTCGAGATGGGGCGTGCTCTGGGCGTTGCCGTTGATGGCGGTGCAGGGTTATGTCGTCGCCTTCCTGTTCATGGCGGTGCACGAGACCGCGCACAAGACCGCGTTCAGGAGTCGCGGCCTCAATCTGGCCGTGGGCCACGTCTCGGCCTTCATCATCGGATTGCCTTACGAATATTATTGCCTGTTTCACTGGGACCATCACCGCTACACCCAGGATCCTGACAAGGATCCCGAGCTGATCGTCGGGGTGAAACCGACATCCGACACGCAGCTCGCGATCGCCTATAGCGGCCTGCTCCAGGTCGCCGGCCGTCTCCGGCTGATGCTCGGTCACGCGGTCACCGGCAACGTCACCGTGCCCTGGATCCCCGAGAGCAAGCGCGCCGTCATCGTCAGAGAGGCGCGGGTCTATGTCGCGCTCTATGCTCTGCTGCTCGCGCTCTCGCTGTGGTTCACGTCAGCGCTACTGCTCTGGGTCTGGATCGTCCCGCTCATCATCGGGCAGTTCTTCCTGCGGCCCTATCTCTATGCCGAGCACACCGGCTGCGAGCGCACCCGCAGCGCTTTTGAGAACACGCGCACCACCTACACCGCCGCGTTCGTCAAATGGTTTGCGTGGAACATGCCTTACCATGTCGAGCACCACGCCTATCCCTCGATCCCGTTTCACGCGCTGCCGAAGCTGAACGCAATCGTCGACGACGAGATCGTACATCGCGGCCACGGCTACATCCGAACGACGCGCGAGACCTGGACCTGGTTTCGCCGGCAGCGGCAGGCGGGCTAGGCGGACGAGCGCCGATCGAGATTCCCGTAGTTTGTCGTGGGTTTGCCGGCTTCCGATAGCGAGCTTTACGACGTGTTCATGCACTTGCTTGATGGCCCGGAGCACTCCCATACCGTGCCGTCGCGCTCGGCATAAACCTGATCAAAATCAATCGCTTGGCGCCTCGACAAAGATGCCTAACGAATTCCTCCGGATCGGGAAAGTTTTAGCCGTGTTGTATTCATGACCAGGCGAGACCGCTGCTGTAAGCATTGGGTCATCAACGCCGCCGACGTCTGGAGAGTTTGGTGATGAGCGCGACGAGAGGCCGTCTTCTTGTGGTCGACGACGACCTGGTGCAGCGAGTCCTGATCGGCAAGATCGGGGCGAAACTCGGCTACGAGACGGTCGTTGCGTCCTCCTATGAGGCCGCAACCGAGCTGCTGGGCCGCGAGGCCTTCGAGATCATGGCGCTCGACCTGTCGCTCGGAGAGCGGGACGGGGTGGAGCTGTTGCACTTCGTCGCCGAGCGAGGCCTCCGCGAGATGTCGATCGTCATCATCAGCGGCTGCGACGATCGTATCATGAAGGCCACGCGACGGGTCGCGAACGGGTTGAAGCTGTCGGTCGGCGGATGCCTGACAAAGCCGCTCGATCTGAACCGCTTGCGCAGCGCACTCGAATCTCCGCGGCGTGCGCCGCTGGCCGCGGCATCGACCTCGCCGCAGCTCCCGATCACGCCGGCGAGAATCATGCGTGGCCTCGCCGACCGCGAATTTTTCGTCGAGTTTCAGCCGAAAATCTCGCTTGAGACCGGAAGGGTCGTCGGCGCCGAGGCGCTCGCACGCTGGCGCACCGCCGAATTCGGGATGGTCTCGCCCATGGTCTTCATTCCGATCGCCGAGGAGGCCGGCCTCATGCGCGAGGTGACCGATTGCATCCTGTCATCGGCGATGTCGCAGGGCCGCAAGCTGATCGAGCGCAATCCCGGCTTCACCATTGCCGTCAACATTTCGGGCTCGCTGATGTCCGATCTGGCCTTGCCCGACCGGATCGAGGAGATCCTGCGCCGCGAGAACATCTCGCCGACCTCGCTGACGGTGGAGATCACCGAGACTTCGGCCATGGCCGACGTCGAGCGTGCCAACGACATCCTGGTGCGGCTGCGGCTCAAGAAGATCGGGACGGCCATCGACGATTTCGGCACCGGCTATTCGTCGCTCGCGGCCCTGGCGCGGCTGCCGTTCAGCGAGCTGAAGATCGATCAGTCCTTCATCAAGGGCTGCGAATCCGACGATGACATGATGAAGATCGTCGATGCCTCGGTGGCGCTGGCGAAGGCGTTCAACATGAAGGTCGTGGCCGAGGGCGTCGAGAGCTCCGAAGCGCTCGAGATCATCCGCCGCATCGGCTGCGATGTCGCCCAGGGCTTCTTCTTTGCGCCCTCGCTGCGGCGATCGCGCGCCGAACGGTGGATCTCCGAGCGCAATGCACTCGCCGACGGGCACGGGGCATCGGCGACGCCGGTAGCTCTCGCAGGCTGAGATGGCGAACCCCGGTCGCCGGGCGACCGGGATTCGTCAACAGATGCAGGCGGCTCAGTAGATCCCGTAGGCGCAGACATTGACGACGCGCACGCGCAGGCCGTGACGGGTCCGGACCAGGCGTTCCTGGTAGCAATTGCTGACGCCGGTGTTGAGGTAAATTCCGCCGAAGCCCCAGCCGGGACCCCAGTGGTGATGACCGTGATGGTGATGGAAGCCGCCGGCCGAAGCGGCGGTCGGGGCCAGAGCGGCAACGCCGAGCGAACCGGCGGCGATCAGACCGAGAGCAAGCTTACGAAACATCTTCATTCTCCATTTGGCACTAGGGCCGTTGTTGTGTCCCTGCATCTCGGTCGGGCCGAGATGCGATCGCGTTCACGCGGGATCAGGAGAATCGTGTTTCAGGATTGTTTCGTGGCCTGCGGCGTAATGTGCCGGTGTGATGTTTTCCGCGCCGCGCGGTAGCGCGCGGCCATCGCCTGCGTCAGTTCCGTCATCTTGTCGCGGAGATCGGCGGGCTCCAGCACTTCGGCCTCGGGGCCGAGCCGCAACAATTCGGCCGCGGCGTGCCAGGATGTCTTGCCGACAGGCACGCGCGCAATGCGCCAGCCGTCGGCATCGCCGGTCTCTGCGAGCTGCGTACGCGCCTTGACGTAAGGCTGGCTCAATGCGTCGAGCAGCTTGACGCCGAACGGCGACAGCCGCACCACCGCGACATTGGGATGCATCTCGGCCTCGAGGCGAAGTGTCGCGGCCTGCCAATAGGCGGCAAGATCGAAATCGGTGGGGCGCTCGAAGTTTTCGTCGAGCGCCGCGCAGTCGAGCACGCGCGCGACACGATAGGTGCGCACGCTGGCGTCGACCTGGCCCGCGAGGTACCAGTTCCCGCCCTTCAGCACGAGGCCGAGCGGCGCGAGGCGGCGCTGCTTCTCGGAACGCCAGCTCTGATAGCGGATTTTTATCAATGTCCCGCGCAGCACCGCGCCGGCAATCGTGCGTAGATGTCTTGGTTCTTCCGCCTCGCCAAACCAGCCCGGCGCATCCAGATGAAAGCGCTCCTGCATACGACTGGCGTCCTCGCGCAGATGGGCGGGCAGCGCCGCCATCAGCTTGTTCTGCGCGGCGATCATCGCCGCATCGAGGCCGAGGGCCGCCGCAGGACCGGGCAATCCGGTCAGGAACAGCGCGCCGGCCTCGCTCTGCGACAGGCCGTTCAGTCGCACGCGGTAGCCGTCGAGCAGGCGATAACCGCCCTCCGCGCCGCGGTCGGCGTAGACGGGCACGCCCGACGCCGCGAGCGCGTCGATGTCGCGATAGATCGTGCGCACCGAGACCTCGCAGGACTCCGCAAGCTCGGGCGCAGTGACCTGCCCCCTGGCTTGGAGGGTGGTGAGGATCGACAGCATCCGGCTCGCGCGCATGATTTCCTTAAACCATACCTGACAGGGGATGTCAGGTATGGGTCTCTACAAGATGCGCCTTGCCAGAGAGCGCCCCAGGAGAGCCTGCCATGACCGATCCGAACCGCATCACGCTGTATTACTCGCCGCAAAGCCGCGCCACCGGCACGCGGGTGCTGCTGGAGGAGCTGGGGGCGCCCTATGATCTCCACGTCCTCAACATGAAGGCCGGCGAGCAGCGGAAGCCGGCCTATCTCGCCATCAATCCGCTCGGCAAGGTCCCGGCGATCCGCCACCGCGAGGCCCTGGTGACCGAGCAGGTCGCGATCACCATCTATCTCGCTGATCTCTTCCCGCAGGCGGGTCTGACGCCTGCGCTGAACGATCCTCTGCGCGGCCCATATCTACGCTGGATCGCCTATTACGGCTCATCCTTCGAGCCGGCGCTGATCGACAAGTTCATGCAGCGCGAGCCGGCGCCCATCACGCAGTCGCCCTATGCCGACTACGACACCATGCTCGGCGCGCTCGAAGCGCAGCTGTCGAGGGGGCCGTATCTGCTCGGCGAGCGCATGACGGCTGCCGATGTGTTGTGGGGCGTGGCGTTCAGCTGGACCATGATGTTCGGCATCGTGCCGAAGAAGGACGTCTTCGTCCGCTACGCCGAGCGCATGACCTCGCGACCGACATTCCAGCGCATCAACGCGGCGGATGAGGAGATGGCCGCGCAGCATGCCGAGGCGGCAGGAGCGTAAAGGCTTTCGTTCTGATGGCGGGAAACGCGCCTCAATCTCCGCTGTCGTCCCGGGCAAGCGTAAGCGCAGACCCGGGACCCATAACTACGGGAAGGTGTTTTCCGGAGACTCGGAGTTATCAGCTTCCCGCCATAAGCACTCCTTGTGGTTCTGGTCCCGGATCTGAGCGCGCTTGAGGCGCGCTTGTCCGGGACGACAATGGAGTATGAAGCGTCTCCTCGTACTGCCCGACCCGTCCCTTAAAACCGCGGCGCTCTCTTCTCTGCGAACGCCTTGATGCCTTCCTTGATCTCCTCGCCGCGCATGCTGTCGCGGTGGCGTTGGTCGGCGGCGCGATCATCGAGCTCGCCGCGGGCGAATTCGTTGATGGCGCGCTTCATGCCGGCCATCGCCTGCGGCGCGTTGCCGGCGAGAACCGTCGCGAGCTGGTCGACCTCCTCGTCCAGGTACTCCACCGGCACCATGGCGGTGAGATAGCCGATCCGCAGCATCTCCGGGGCGCCGATCTTTTGCGCGGTCAGGAACAATCGCTTCGCGTTGTCGGCGCCGAGCCGGGTGACGTAGCGCTTGATACCGCTCCGGTAATAATGCAGCCCGAGCCGCGCCGCTGGCATGAACATCTCGGCGGTGTCGACGCCGATGCGGAAATCGCAGGCGAGCGCGAGATCGGTCGAGCCGCCATAGACGCCGCCGTTGAGCCGGCAGATCGTCGGCACGCCGAGATCCTCCAGCCGGTTGACGACGAGTTCGAAGGCAGAGCCCGCGCTCTGCTGCTCGTTTGCGCTGACGGCGCGCTCGGCGACCGAGTTGAGGTCATACCCGGCGGAGAAGGCGCGGCCGGTGCCGGTCAGCACCAGCACGCGGATGGCTGGATCGGCCTCGATCAGGTCGAACAGCCTGACGAGCTCGTCGAGGTCTTCCGCCTGGAGCCGGTTGAGATGCTTCGGCCGGTTGAGGCGGATGGTGGCGCGTGCGCCGTCGCATTGGAGCAGGGGGCTGGTCGCTGCGTCGGTGACGTCCGACATTCTTGTCTCCATCGTACCTGTTTTGGAGGGCGCGGCGTTTCGCCTCGGCGTCGCCGCCGGTCTAAGCGAGATCGGGATGCCGTGCCATCTCGAAGCTGTCGCAGGCCCGGAATGCCCGGCACCAGTTCGAGCACCCAGAGCACGCCGCCGGTCCGACAGCAAGACCTGCTGAGCACGCCGATGGTGCCCGCGGCGCAGGCCGCCTTGGTCATGGGGTCTACCTGAAATGCGGGGGCTCGTCGTAACCGCGGCGGCTGCTGAAGAACAACAGCACCATCAGCCCAACGCCGACGATGATGGAAAACCCCGCGCCCAGCGCCAGCGCCACGTAGCCTTCCGTCGGAATCGGCTCACCATCGACCGCCATTGCGGAATAGGCGAAGTAGCCGGCCGCCGCCAGCATTCCCAGGAGGAGGATGATGAGGAGTGCACGCATGCGGCGGTTTCCGGTTGCAACAGAACCAACGGTTGCAGATCACGCTGGTTCCAGACTACCGACAGGGCGGAGGTCACAGCCCCAGCCGCGTGCCCAGACGCAATGCAGCACGTCGTGATGCGCTGCAGCGGCGGCCCCGAACGACCCGGCTGCTCAGGCGCTCTGGGCGGTCTTGACGACCACGACATTGCTGTCGTCGTGCGGGGCGGGGCCGGCGCCCGGCGCCGACTTCTCGGTCTCGCTGGCATGACGTTTCAGATGCTCGCGGCGCATGCCGATCTCGTCGCGGACGAACTCGTAGCCCAGCTTGAAGGTGTCGAGCCCGTCGGTACTGATCGTGCCGTCTCGCAGTCCGATGACGGCGCCGCGCAGGATGCCCTCGAGCTCGTCCTGAAGACATTCGAGCTGATCCAGCGAGTGGGCGTGCTCGATCCGCTCGCCGATGTCGAGGATGGCGGTGGAGAGTTCGCTGGCCTTCTCCGGCGCGATGCGGGTGATCTTGGCGTAGATCGCGGCGAAGATCGAGCCGATGACGCTGAGCGCGGCGGCGCCCACATACATCAAGTCGCTGTACTTATCCATGAACGACTTGGTGTCGTCGTTGATGTAATCGGCCGCGCCCTGGTGCGCCATCACGAAGGCGTCCTTCTCGACAGAGGCCGGCTCGATCCTGGTGGCAAAGCCGTTGTCGAGCCCGAGCGCGGATTTGTTCTCGTAGACGATGCGGGCGAGCTCGCCTGCCGTGCTCGGGGACATCCTGGATTGCGCCACCAGCAGCCATTCCAGCCCGATCGTGTCGAGGTCGTCATCGGGAATTTGCGGGGATGTCGACAGCGTGCCTGCCGTGAGCGTCTCGCTGGAAATGCCAGGAAGCCTGCGCGCCAGCGCCTTGGCCTCGTCGATCGCGTTGAGCGTGAAGCCGCCGCGCCGGGCGACCTGCTCATAGGCCTTGTCCCGTACCGCCCTGGAGGCATGGACAATGGCGACGACCGCGCCAAAGCCGTTTGCCGGTGCGAACAGCTTGTCGAGCGTTGCGCCCTGCGGCGCCATCTGGATCTTCGCCGCGTCCGGACCGTCGGGGATGTCGAGAATGCTGCGCACGAAGGCGAGGGAGGATTCGCTCTCGGCGAGAACGGCGACCTTCTTCTTCTTCAGCTCGGCGATCGATTTGATCTTCCTGTTGCCCGGACCGAGCAGGAGCACGAGATCGTGCTCGAGGATCGCGAGCGTGCGCGCCCGCAGCGGGACCTTGGCGTCGGTGCGCAGGACGGCGAGGTCGGCCTGCTTGCGGTCGAACTGTGCGAGCGCCTTGGCGCTGTCGGCGTTGTTGACGATCTTGATCCGCAAGCGCGAGGCGTTGGACGTTAGCACCGTGGCGAGCTTGGCCGCGAACAGCGCCTCGTCGCTGTTGGGGGCGCCGACGGCAAAGGTCAGCGTTTCCGAATTGTGCAGCATCGCGCGGCCGCCCCAGACGGTGGCCAGCGACAACAGCAGGGTCAGCACGACGTAGAGGAAGACCTGCTGCTGATTGGTCTTGATCACCTTGGGGCGCCGTGGCGGCGGTTCGGCAAGTGACGAAATCGGGCCTTCAGTACTCATGGCAGCACTCTGGCCTTATTGTCTCGGTGGTGGGCAGCTCGCGGATGCGATCGCGGGGCGCGCCCTAAAATTCGTAAACGTCTGAAAAAAGAACGGTATTCTCTATCTGGAATGATAGCGCGAAGGCCGCGGAAAGCAAATTTCGAGCCGAAGGTAACCTTACGCGAGGCTTCCGCGGCCATGGCTCGCCCCTATGCCCGGTTAGCCACACTTGGCGAATTTCCGGTTCCCCCGGCTGCATTCCGCCGCGGGAGATGTCATAAATCGCGCCTTCCGGCGATTTGACCGGTCCAGACCTGGTCCAAGAATAAGTTGCGCTGAACGCTCCAAATTTCCTTGTCACGTCAATGAGGGCGTCAGCCTTGTCGTTTCCACCCATGTCATCGGCGGTTCCGGTCGAAGCGCTCATTGGCTGGATGTTGCTGCTCACGTTCAAGCACATCATCGCCGACTTCGTCCTCCAGACCGCCTGGATGGCGCACGGCAAGGACCAGAAGCACGGCTGGGCCCTGCCGCTTCTGGTGCACTGCCTCGTTCACCTTGCGGTTGCACTGCCGCTGATCCTGATCGTGGCGCCGAAATTCTGGTTCGTGGCCTTCATCGACTTCGTGATCCACATCACGATCGACCGTGCCAAGGGGTTCGTCTCGGCGAATTTCGGGGTCGACCTGGCGCATCCCTGGTTCTGGACCCTGATCGGCGTCGACCAGGCGCTGCATCATCTGACCGGCTTCGGCCTTTCCATCTTCATGGCGACGAACTGAAACCGGCCCCTGCGGCCTTTGGCTGGAAGCAATCGCTTGCATCACGAAAGGTCGTCATGCCCGGGCTTGTGCCGGGCATTCACGTTCCTCGTGCCGTGTGGTTCTCCGTCATGGCCGGGACAAGCCCGGCCATGACGCCGCGCAGAGGCATTTGTACCCAGGAGCGCTTCCGATTCGCAGCCCGCGCGCAAGCACCCCGGGTGACTACCGGCCGGCGTGGTTAACCTTTCATTAGAGAATTGCGCTGCATCTTCCTCACACGAGGGAGAACTGCAATGTTTTCAAGCCGCGACGCCTTTGAAAGCGATTTCTGCCCGGTTCGCGACGAACTCCTTGGCGAGATGTACCGCGCCAGCGAGAGTGGCCTGCCGAGGTTGGTTGAGAGTGTTTCCCCTGACGCGCGCGCCAGGCTGGCGCTGTTCTGCTATCGCCGCAACCATCTGCATTCGCTGGCGGTCGTGATCGCAGCGAGCTGCAGCGAGCGCGATCTGATCGAGAACGGCGGCCGTGTCGGCTCCACGCTCTATGCGCTGTCTCGCGAAGGCGCGACCAAAGCCTCGCCGTCGCTGTCGGGCGGCCGCAAGCCGATCACGCTGTCGACCAAGCCGCTGTCGGTGCTCGCCCCGCTCGATGACGAGCTCGACGACGAGATCGGCGAAGCCGTTCCTGCCTAAACGATTGCGATCACCGGCAATCCGAACTTCCGCCGCGCCATCGCGCATTCGGCATCGCCCGGCATGCAGGTGCGGCACACCTCCGGCCGCGTCGCATAGATGCCGCACGCGGTGGCTTTCCCGATGTCCCCCTGCAGGGCCGAGCAGCGATCGCCCTCGCAGCGCATGCCGGACTGGCGTTCGTTGACCAGCGTCTCCGGAATCGCAGCGAGCTCCTCGTCGCTCTCGATCGAGAAGCGCGGCCAGTTGGCCGAATAGCCGCAGCACGCGCCGCAACTCTGGCAGCAGCTCGACGGATCGATGGGGGAACTCTCCTGCATCCTCGTCACGTGTCCTTTGGCGGGCCCCAGACCAGGCTCTGCCGCCATCTTGCGCGCAGCACGTCGCGTCGTTCCGGATATTTCTCGTCGAGATAGTTCGCCTCCACGACGCGGTCGGTGCGGAAGCTGCGGAAGTCGCCGCGCAGCTCGCACCAGGCGGCAAGCAGCCGCACCGCTTCGAGATAGCCGACCGAGATCGGCCAGATCATGCGCTCGCTGGCGCGGCCCTGCTCGTCGCGATAGCGCAGCATGATCTTCTTGCCTTCGTGGATCTGGGTGCGGGTGCGCGCCATGTCCAGGCGGTCCGGCTCCCTGTTCCAGCTTGGGCGCGCGCGGCTCGCCGGCTCCAGCACGAAGGGGCGCAAGCGTTCGGGCACGGTGTCTGCGATCTTGGCCATCAGATCTTCGGCCGCGCGCGCCAGCGCCGAATCGGCATGGCCGGCGACCCATTGCGCGCCCAGCACGGCCGCCTCGATCTCGTCGGGCGTCAGCATCAAGGGCGGCAAGTCGAATCCCTTCTCCAGGATGTAGCCCATGCCGGCTTCGCCGCGGATCGGCACGCGCTGGCCGATCAGCGTTGCGATGTCGCGATAGATCGTGCGTTTCGAGGTCTCGAGCTCGGCCGCGATGGCGTCCGCCGTCAGCGGCTTACGCGTGCGCCTCAGCACCTGGATGATCTGAAACAGCCGGTCGGCGCGTCTCATGACAATTCTCTTATCGGTGGTTTTTCAGCAAGCGGCGCGCGGCTGCTGACAGGATGTTGGCAGCAGGGGGGTTCTATACCGGGACAACACATCGACTGAAGGGGATTTGTCCATGATCATTCCAACCCATTTCGGCCCGGCGATTCCGATGCTGCGGGCACAGGCGTGGTCCGTATCGGCATTCGGCCGCCTCGTTTCGCTCGATCTCATGGCCGTCGATCTCCGGTTTGCTCTCGCAAGCGTGGTGGCACGCTCGCTGACCCAGGCCGCGGACGCGCTGGTCCGCCACGTGATGGGCCGCGCCTGGCGGGGAGCCCGCTTCGCAGAACATATCACGGCTGCTGCCACCATGGTGGCAGCAGCCGGTCGCTAGGTTCCGTCGACTTTCGAGACGTTCAGGAGAGCTCGCATGATCACGCTTTACGGCTTCGGCACCGGCTTCGGCCTGCCGGAAATCAGCCCCTTCGTCACCAAGACGGAGGTGCAGCTCAAGATGGCGGGACTACCCTACCGGAAGGAGCGGGCGATGCCGCCGGCCTCTCCCAAGGGGCAATTGCCGTTCATCGACGACGGCGGTGAGGCGGTGGCTGATTCCACCTTCATCCGCGCCCATATCGAGCGTCGCTACGGCTTCGATTTCGATGCCGGCCTGTCGCTGGCCGAGCGTGCGCAGGCCTGGGCGTTCGAACGGATGGTGGAGCACCATGTTTACTGGGGGCTGGTCGGGGCGCGCTGGGTCGATCCGGTGAATTTCGCCAAGGGACCTGCGCACTTCTTCGACGGCGCACCGGAGCACAACCGCGAGAAGCTGCGCGAGGATGCGCAGTTCCGCGTCGCCGAGAACTATCTGCTCTCCGGCCTCGGCCGCCACGCCCCCGATGACGATGTCGACCTCGCCGTGCGCTCGTTGTTTGCGCTCTCGGTGCAGCTCGGCGACAAGGCGTACCTGATGGGCAGCAAGCCCTGCGGCGTCGACGCCACCGCCTTCGGTATGCTCGCCGGCGTCCTGACGCCGTTCTTCGAATCGGCCTTGCGCGAGCGCGCGGAGGCCTTTCCGAACCTCACCGCCTTCGTCGACCGCATGATGGAGACGTATTACCCTGAATTCGCCTGGGCCCCGCTGCGGCAGGCGGCGTAGGAACGCAGCGTATCCACGGGTTCGGTGCAACCTCTCCCGCTTGCGGGGGAGGTCGGCGCGTCCGGGCGAAGCGAAGCTTCGTCCCGTGCGCCGGGTGACGGCTCTCTCCTCTGGGGCGCTGCTCCGTAAGCCACAATCCCAGCGCGGTAACACCCTCTCCCCAACCCTCTCCCGCAAGCGGGAGAGGGGGGCGCAGCGCTACCGGAGCGTCAGCTCGCTCACACGGACAAAACAAAAGAGCCGGCCCTTCGGCCGGCTCTCGTCGTCTTGGAGTGTTCGTCGCGCCTACTTCACCAGCGCGTACTTGCCGTCCTTCACCGTGAGCAGGATGCGGGCGCGTTCGTCGACGCCGTAACGGTCCTTTTCGGTGAAGTTGTAGACACCCTGGCTTGCCGCGAGGTCCTTCTCCGACAGCAGCGCCTGACGGATGGCTTCGCGGAATTCCGGCGTGCCGGGCTTGGCCGTCTTCAGCGCCACCGGGACGACGCGCTTCAGGATCTCGAACGCATCGTAGGAATGGCCGGCGAACTGGCTTCGGCTGTTCGGGCCGTACTTGGCCTCATAGGCCGCGTTGAGCGCGAGGCCCGGCTTCTTGGTCAGCGCGCTGTCCGGCTGTTCCTCGGGGGCCATGACGGGGCCAGAGGCCATCAGCACGCCTTCCGCCGCTTTGCCGGCGATGCGGATGAAGTCCATGCTGGCGGCACCGTGGGTCTGGTAGATCAGGCCCCTGTAGCCGCGTTCACGCAGCTCGGTCTGCGGCAGCGCGGCCGCGGTGCCAGATGCGCCGACCAGGATGGCGTCGGGATTGGCGGCGACCAGTTTCAGCACCTGTCCGGTCACCGAGGTGTCGGGGCGGGCGAAACGCTCCTCGTCGACGATGGTCATGCCCATCGGCACGGCCTGCGCCTTCAGGTCGTTGAACCAGAGATCGCCATAGGAGTCGGAATAGCCGATATAGCCGAGCGTCTTCACGCCCTTGGCCTTCATGTGGTCGTACAGCACCTTGCCGACGATCGGAATCGGCTGCGGCATTGCGACCGACCACTTCATGCGCTCCGGCGTGATCGGGAACGGCGCCAGGCCGAAATGCGGAATGCCGGCTTCGTTGGCGACGTTGGATACGGCGATCGTCGGCGGCGTCAGCGCCGAGCCCATGATGACGTCGGCCTTGGATTCGGTCACGAAGCGGCGGGCGTTCGTGGTCGCGGTGGTAGGATCGCCGCCGTCGTCGAGCACGATCACCTTCAGCGGCACGCCGCCGATCTCCTTCGGCACGAACTCCAGCGCGTTGCGCTCGGGAATGCCGAGGGCCGCGCCCGGCCCGGTCGTGGTGGTGGTGATGCCGATGGTGATCTCGCTGGACTGGGCCAGCGCGGGCAGCGCCGGCAGGGCCAGCGTCGCCGCGACGATCGCGGCAGTCAGGTAAAAGCGTTTCATTCTATTTCCTCCCTTTACGTGTTTCTTTGAAAGCAGAAATCGGGGGGTATTTCAGCCCCCTCTTTTGGTGATGCGGCGATTTAGCTCCAGGCTCTAACTCCCCGTGAACTTGGCTACCATTTCCGCCGGGAATGGTGCCGATTTCAGCTTGTCGGGGTTAACGGGATCGCGGCCGACCAGCACGCGGGTTTCGAACCCTTCGAGCGCCAGCGCCTCGCCTTTGTAGACGTTGTGCTTCACCTCGAAGCTCGAGCGCTTGATGCTCTCGATTCTCGTTTCAATGGTGATCCAGTCGCCATAGGTCGAGGGGATGTAGAACGTGGCCCGCGTGTCGACCATGGGGATGCCCACCAGGCCGTATTTGCGGACCAGATCCTGCTTGGAGAAGCCGGCGACCTCGAACAGGGTCGAGGTCGAATCGTCGAACATCGCGAAGTAGCGCGGGTAGTAGACGATGTTGGCGGGGTCGCAATCGCCCCACTGGATCTGGACCTCGCGCCGATTCACGAACATGCGGTTTGTACTCACTGGTGCCGGTTCTCACCTCTCCCGCAGGGAGAGGTCGAATTGCGCAGCAATTCGGGTGAGGGAGTACGCTCTCTCGATGGGGCAGGGCCCCTCACGCGGCGCTGCGCGCCGACCTCTCCCAATGGGAGAGGTAAGGTCGAGGTCGCTGTTGCAATGCCGCTCATCAATTTACTTCGGCGCCATGCGCAGTGAGCCGTCGAGGCGCACCACCTCGCCGTTCAGGTACGCGTTCTCGACCATGTGCAGCGCGAGCGCGGCGAACTCGTCGGCTTGGCCGAGCCGGCGCGGAAACGGGATCGCGGCGGCGAGCGAGTCCTGGGCTTCCTGCGGCAGGTTCGCGAGCAGTGGCGTCAGGAACAGGCCGGGGGCGATGGTGAGCACGCGGATGCCGAACTGCGCCAGCTCGCGCGCGATCGGCAGCGTCATGCCGACGATGCCGCCCTTGGACGCCGAATAGGCGGATTGCCCGATCTGGCCGTCATAGGCGGCAACGGACGCGGTGTTGATGATGACGCCGCGCTCGCCGGTCGCCTGCGGCTCCAGCTTGGACATCTCTGTGGCGGCAAGGCGCAGCATGTTGAAGGTGCCGATCAGATTGACCTTGATCACCTTGTCGAAATCGGCGAGCGCCATCGGGCCGTCGCGGCCGACCACGCGCTTGGCAACGCCGATGCCGGCGCAATTGACCAGCAGGCGCGCCGGACCGTGGGCCTTCGCAGCCTGCGCCACCGCGGCTTCGGCCGAGGCGGCATCGGAGACGTCGCAGGTCACGGCCACGCCCTTGATCTCGGCCGCAACCGTCTCGGCAAGCTTGGTATTGAGATCGCACACCGCGACCTTGGCCCCCTGGGCCGCCAGCTTTCGCGCGGTGGCCGCGCCCAGTCCCGATGCGCCGCCGGTGACGATGGCTGCCTGATCCTTCAACAACATGGCGTTCTCCTGTAGCGTTGATTTCTTATCCGACCGATATCACACGGTTGGATGGATTGGCAGCGTAGAGCTCCTCGATCAATTCGGTGCGGTGCTCCAGCACGGCGCGCTGGTTGATCGAGCCCTTGTCGGTGACCTCGCCCTTGTCGATCGACAGCGGCGTGTCCATCAGGATCGCGCGCGTGATGCGTGTCGAGGATCCCGTTGCCTGGCTGAGGAAACCGGTCAGGCGCTCGCGGAAGGCTTCGCGCACCAGACGGTCGCGCGTCGCGACGACGAGATCGTCGGCCGGCAGCGTCGGATTGATCAGCCGGCAACCGTCGAGGTCGAGCACCACCAGCGCGGAAATCTCGTCGCGGTTGATGCCGGCGATGACGACGTCGCGCACCAGCGGTGCGCAGGCCGCGGTGAGGCGCGCGCGTAAGGGGCCGACGCTGACCCAGGTGCCGCTGGCAAGCTTGAAGTCTTCGCCGACGCGGCCGTCGAAATCGAAGCCGGCGTTGAGATCGTCGGGATCGGCGGGCTTGAGCGCATCGCCCATCTTGTAAAATTCTTCCTCGTCGAAGGACTTCGCGCTGATGTCGGGCTGGCGCCAGTAGCCGGGCATGACGTTCGGCCCCTTCGCCCGCACCTCCAGCTTGCCGTTGTTCGGCACCAGCTTGGCGTCGTTGCCCGAAACGGGCAGGCCGACATGGCCGGAGCGGCTGGTACGCGGATTGACCGACATGAAGAACGGCGCGGTCTCGGTCGCGCCCAGCCCGGTCAGCATCGGGACGCGATAACCTTTTTCCTTCACCGCAAGCTCGTCGAGGCTGTCCCAGATGAACGGCGAGAGTGCCGCGCCCGAGAAGAACATCGCGTGCAGGCGGTCGAAGAATTTTGCACGAAGGCCCTGGTCCTCGCGCAAATAGGGCAGCAGCGATTCATAGCCTTTGGGCACGTTGAAATAGACCGTCGGCGAGATCTCCTGGAGATTGCGCACGGTCTCCTCGATGCCGCCGGGCATCGGCTTGCCTGCGTCCAGATACATCGAGCCGCCATTGTAGAGCGTCAGTCCGATATTGTGGTTGCCGCCGAAAGTGTGATTCCAGGGCAGCCAGTCGACGATGACCGGCGGCTCGTCCTTCAGGAAAGCGAGCGTCTCGCGCAGCATCACCTGGTTGGCGCAGATCATGCGCTGGGTGTTGATGACGGCCTTCGGATTGCCGGTCGAGCCCGAGGTCAGCAGGAATTTCGCGATGGTGTCGGGACCGATCCTGCCATGGACGTCGTCGAGATCGCTGCGGGTCGGCGTCGCCATGAGGTCGGCGAGCAGCGTGACGTCGCGGCCCGGCACGCGGCCATAGGAGGCCGCGATCTCGGTGCCGAGCGAGACATTGGCGGCGAGCGCATCGGCGAACTTGTCCGCATCTTCGGCGAAGACCAGGCCGGGCGTCAGCAGCTTCATCAGATAGGACAGCTTGCCGTAGTCCTTCGACACCAGTGAATAGGCCGGCGATACCGGGCAGAACGGAATGCCGGCGTAGAATGCGCCGAACGCGACCAGGGCGTGGTCGATCGAGTTGCCGGAGAGGATGACGACCGGCCGCTCTGCCGACAGGCCGCGCGCAATCAGGCTTGAAGCGATGTGACGGCTCGCGACGAGCAGCTCGGCGTAAGTGATCTTGCGCCAGCCGCGGCTGCCTTCGCGCTCCGCCATGAAGACGCGATCCGGCGTGGTCGCCGCCCAATGATGCAGGCGGTCGGTGATGCGGACCGGATAGTCGCCGAGCGGCTGCTTCGGCCTGAGATAGATCGTGCCGTCGTCGCGCCGTTCGATGTTGACGGCGGGATCGCCGAACGAGATGGGCCGCAGCGGGAAACTGCTCGCGCCGCGCTCCATGCTGGAAGAGGACGGCTGCGCGCTCATGGCTTCGGCTTTACCTTTGCGGTCTTGTGCTCGAGGAATTCACGGATCCGGCGTTTTGCCTCTTTGTCGCTCTGCGCCACGGTCGCCATCAGCGATTCCATCAAAAGACCGGTCTGCGGATTGGCCTCCGCGATCATCGGCAGCGCCTGGAGCACGGCGAAATTGGTCAGCGGCGCGTTGGAGGCGACCTTGGTCGCAAGCTCCATGGCCTTGCCGAGCGCATTGCCGGCCTCCGTCACATATTGCGCGAAGCCGTAGGACGCGCCTTCGGTCGCGCTATAGACGCGGCCGGTCAGCATCATGTCCATCATCCGGGCGACGCCGATCAGCCGCGGCAGCCGCACCGAGCCGCCGCCGCCGACGAAGATGCCGCGTTGTCCTTCCGGCAGCGCGAAATAGGTCGAGGGCTCGGCGACGCGGATATGCGCCGAGCAGGCGAGTTCCAGCCCGCCGCCGATCACGGCGCCCTTCAGGGCCGCGATCACGGGCACGCGGCTGTACTGGATGCGGTCGAATACCCGGTGCCACATCTGGGAATGCAGCAGGCCGCCGGTCGCGTCATGCTCGGTCAGCTCGGAGAGGTCGAGGCCGGAGGAGAAATGGTCGCCGATGCCGTGGATGACGACGGCGCCGATGTCCTCGGGCAGGGACGCAAAGCACTCGCCGATTTCCAGGATGATGCCGTCGTTGAGCGCATTGCGCTTGGCCGGCCGGTTCAGACCCACGGTCAGAACCCGGTCCACCCTCTCGATCCGGAGTAGCCCGGAGCCACCCGCGGCAGCGGTCTCGGCGTTTCCCTGTGTCATTTGCGTCCTTGTCAGAATAGTTATGTTGTATAACGAATTCTGGGGGAGTCAAGGTCAAGGAGGCGGGACGATATTAACCCCGGGGGCAGGGATCGGTTGCCGGGGTCTGACGTCGCGGCCAGAGGCTCGGGGGCATTTTGACGCGCTGCTGTTGCCACACTCTCCGTCATTGCGAGCGCAGCGAAGCAATCCAGAATTTTTCCACGGAGGGATGCTGGATTGCTTCGCTGCGCTCGCAATGACGAGGTAGTTGTCCTCACATCACCTGATGCACGTCGATCACGACGCGGTCCGCGTGCCGCGCCGCGGAGCCGACGAAAATGTGCTCCATCAGCCAGCGATATTTCTCATGCCCGGTCTCGAACTTCGGCACGGTGCGAAAATAGATCAGCTTGGGATCGACCGGCTCGCCGCGCTTGAGCTTCTGCAGCAGCTCGACCGGGCCAAAGCGCATGCCCTTGTTCTCGACATAGACCACGGCGCCGTCGTCGGTCTCGAAGGCGTATTTCGCTTCGAGATCGATCAGCTCGTTGGGGCGGATGGTCTGAAAATCGGCGCCGAACGGGAGCACCTTGCCCGTGATCGCGCCCGTCACCTCGCCGCCGATGATCGGGATAATGCGACGAACGCCGATCCCGGTCTCGCCGGCGGTGACGACGTCGCCGATGCGCGCGGTGATGGTGAAGGCGTATTTGGTCTCGAGGGTGGGTGTGGTCATCGCGTCACCTCTCAATTCGCCATCATCCGCGTCGGCAGCCAGGTCGCCAGCAGCGGGAAGGCGATCAGGATCACGAGGCGGATGAGGTCGGTTGCCACGAACGGGATCACGCCCCTGAAGATGGTGGTGAAGGAGACGTCCTTCACCACGCTTTTTATGACAAAGACGTTCATACCGACCGGTGGATGGATCAGGCCGAGTTCGACGGTCATCACGATGATGACGCCGAACCAGATCGGGTCGAAGCCGAGATGCATGATGACGGGGAAAATGATCGGCACGGTCAGGATGATCATCGCCATGGCGTCCATCAGGCAGCCGAGCACGAGATACATCACCATGATCAGCGCCAGTACGCCGTAGGGGCCGAGGCCGAGGCCGGTGAGGAATTCCGTGACCTTCTGCGGCGTCTGCGTCATCGTCAGGAAATAGCCGAAGATCAGGGCACCGATCAGCACGGTGAACACCGCGGCCGCGGTGCGGGTGGCCTGCAGCAGTGAGGCCAGCACCTTCTCGCGATCGAGACGGCCGGTCAGCACGCCGATGATGAAGGCGCCGGTGGCGCCGACGCCGCCGGCTTCCGTCGGGGTGAAGCGCGGCAGGAAGGGCAGGCCGTAGAGGCCGCCGATCACGAATATGAACAGCAGCACCGGCGCCCAGATGTCCTTCAGCCCGGCGAAGCGTTCGCGCCACGACGTCGCCTTGCCCTTGGGCAGGAAATCGGGACGGAAATAGCCGATCAGGAAGATCGTGATCATGTACATGCTCATCGCCAGAAGGCCGGGAATGATGCCGGCGATGAACAGCTTTCCGATGTCCTGCTCGGTGATGATGCCGTAGACCGCGAGCACGGTTGAGGGCGGCAGCATTGCGCCCAGCGTGCCGCCGGCCGCGATCACGCCGGTGGCGAAGGATTGCGGATAGCCGAACCGGCGCATCTCGGGATAGGCGACGGCGGAGAAGGTCGCGGCGGTCGCGACCGAGGAGCCGCAGATCGCGGCAAAGCCGCCGCAGGCGCCGACGGTGGCGATGCCGAGCCCGCCGCGCAAATGGCCGACAAAGCCGTTGGCGGCCCGGAACAGCTCGCGGCTCATGCCGGAATTGCTGACGAATGAGCCCATCAGCAGGAACATCGGGATCACGCCGAAGGTGTAATCGGTCACCGTCCGCATGGTGACCTGGCCCACCATCTTCAGGGCCGGCGTCGAACCGACGAGGTAGCTGAAGCCGGTCACGCCGACGAGGCCCATCGCCATGCCGACAGGCACGCGCAGCAGCATCAGGGCGAACAGGGATACGAAGCCGATGACGGCGACGGCGTCGGTACTCATGGTCACTCCGTCACCTTGATCTTCGGTTCTTGCATGTCTTCGGGGTGAAAGATCAGCCGGTACGTGCGGATCGCGATCAGCAGCACGGCGCAGACGTCGCCGATCCAGGCGACGAGGAAGAATGGCCAGGTCGGCATGTGCAGGTCGAAGGTCTGGACATTGTCGTTGTAGGTCAGCCGGACCTTGTCGAACAGCGTCCAGGTCTGCACCGTCACGACGAACAGCAATACCAGCGTCGCGAACACGTCGATCATGCGCTGGTAGCGCGGCCCGACATTGGCCCAGATCAGGTCCACGGTGATATGGGTGCCGCGATAGGAGGTCGCGGCGATGCCCCAGAAGATGAGGATGCCGAGCAGCATGCGGCCGATGTCGAAACTGTCGGGAATCGAATAGTTCAGCGTGTTGCGCAGCAGCACCGACAGGAAGATGTCGAGCGCGACGATGCCGACGAAGCCGGCCGCGATCCATTCGATCGAGTCGATCACGCGATCCATCCAGGAGCGCTTCATGGGTGTGTCCTGTGTGATGTCATTCTTGTGCTCGACCCGGCTGCAGCCCTTCGCCTCTCCCCGCTTGCGGGGAGAGGCCGACACGCGAAGCGTGGCGGGTGAGGGGGACTCTCCGCGAGTCCCGCTGTCTCCGTCCCCGTGGAGACTCCCCCTCACCCCGACCCTCTCCCCGCAAGCGGGGAGAGGGGGACGAAGCGTCGTGCGCTGCTAACGGTACCTTGCAGGGCAACGGCGGCGAGTGCCCCTCGCCGCCGCGTTTCCTTCGACGAAGGCTACTCCGCCAGCGCGTTGTACTTCTTCAGCGAGGCCTTGAGGTCCGCGAGCGCGGCATCCGGATCGGCGCCGGCCTTCTTGGCGCCGTCGCTCCAGGTCTTCACCAAGGGCTCGGCGGCCTTCTTCCAGGCGGCGGTCTGCTCGGCCGTCAGCTTGTAGACCTCGTGGCTGGATTCCGCCTTCACCTTGGCGATGCCGGCATCCTCGAACTTGCCCCAGTGCTCGCCGACCACGCCCGCCATCTCGACCGAGCAGTTCTTGTCGATCGCGGCCTTCTGCTTGTCGGACATCGCATTGTACTTGTCCTTGTTGATCACGAACACGAAGGTCGTGGTGTAGAGCGGCGCCTCCATGTCGTACTTGGTCACCTTGTCGATGCCGAACAGCACCAGCGAGCCCCAGGGGAAGGTGACGCCATCGGCGACGCCGCGCTCGATGATGTCGCGCACTTCCGGCGCCGAGGATTGCACGTTGGTGCCGCCGAGCGAAGTGACGAAGTTCGCCATGGTGGCGTGCGCCGGGCGGATCTTCATGCCCTTCACGTCTTCGGGCATCACGATCTTCTTGGTCTTGGAATGGAAGGACGAGGGCGAGTGGACGAAGGCGAGGCAGTATTTGACGTCCTTCATCTCCTTCTCGGCATGTTTGCGATACCATGCGTCCAGGCCCATCGAGCCGCCCTTGGCGTCAGAGATCAGGAACGGCAGCTCGCCGGCGCCGATGATCGGGAAGCGGCCGGGCTGATACCCGGGATTGACGTAGGTGACGTCGGCGATGCCGTCGCGCGCCATGTCGTAATGGTCGAACGCCTTGCCGAGCTGCTGGGCCGGAAACACCTTGCCCTTGATGGTGCCGCCGGAATCCTTCTCGACCGCCGCGGCCCAGTCTTCCAGCGACTTCTGTAGCGGATGCGAAGCTGGTACCCAGTGCGAGATCTTCAGATCGAAGGTCTTGTCCTGCGCCAAGGCAGGCGTCACGCTCGCGGCCAGCAGCAATGCCAGACAGGCTCTTCTCATCACGCGTCTCTCCCTGTTGTCGACGGCGGGCTTCGACGGCCCGGTCTGATTAATTAACATGTTATCTAGATGGCGGACGGGTTCAAGCCGGAATTGGCGCGCATCCACCGTCAGCCCTGTTGCATGGATTTGTCGCCCTTCGCGGCGGCCGCGCTCCCCTTTTGCCCAACGATTATATGGTATAATTATCCTGAGCGTCTTGAAGCGACAAGCAGGCCGCCACGAAAGCCTACAGGATCGGGAGGAGCAAGTATTGCGGACAAAGGTCGCAATCATCGGGGCCGGGCCGGCCGGATTGTTGCTTGGGCAACTGCTGCACGCTTACGGCATCGATAATGTCATTCTGGAGCGGCAGAGCCCGGACTACGTGCTCGGCCGTATCCGCGCCGGGCTGCTGGAGGAGGGAACCGTCGCGCTGCTCGACCAGGTCGGCGCGGGCACCCGGGCGCATGCCGAGGGTCTGGTGCACGAAGGCATCGAGCTCGCATTTTCCGGGCGCCGTCATCGTATCGACATGAAGGGTGCGACCGGCAAGACGGTCATGATCTACGGGCAGACCGAGGTCACGCTCGATCTGATGAATGCGCGCAAGACCACCGGTCTCGTCTCGGTCTATGAGGCCAAGGACGTCCAGGTGCACGATTTCGACGGCAGTCACCCGCGCGTAACTTACGTCAAGGACGGCGTCACCCACACGCTCGATTGCGACTTCATCGCCGGCTGCGACGGTTTCCACGGCGTCAGCCGCGCCAGCGTTCCCGCCTCGGCCATTGAAGAGTTCGAGCGGGTCTATCCGTTCGGCTGGCTCGGTATTCTCTCGGACACGCCGCCGGTCAGTCACGAGCTGATCTATTCCAATCACGCCCGCGGCTTTGCGCTCTGCACGATGCGCTCGACCAGGCGCAGCCGCTATTACGTGCAATGTTCGCTCGACGACCATGTCGACCAATGGCCGGACGACCGCTTCTGGGACGAATTGAAGCGCCGGCTCGATCAGGAGGCGGCCGACAGCCTCGTGACGGGCCCCTCGATTGAGAAGAGCATCGCGCCGTTGCGCAGCTTCGTCGCCGAGCCGATGCGCTTCGGCAGGATGTTCCTGTGCGGCGATGCCGCCCACATCGTGCCGCCGACCGGCGCCAAGGGCCTCAACCTCGCCGCCAGCGACGCGCATTATCTGGCGGGCGCGCTGCGCGAATTCTACGACGAGAAGTCCAGCGCGGGCATCGACGCCTATTCCGGCAAGGCGCTGGCCCGGGTCTGGAAAGCGGTGCGCTTCTCCTGGTGGATGACCTCGATGCTGCACAAATTCCCCGACACCGGCAGCATCGGCGCGCGCATCCAGCTCGCCGAGCTCGACTACGTCACGCAGTCGCAGGCGGCGATGACGTCGCTCTCGGAGAATTACGTAGGGCTGCCGTTTTAAGGACGGTGCCGTAGGGTGGGCAAAGCGTAAGCGTGCCCACCAATTTTCTCAATTGTGCAGAGATCGTGGGCACGGCGCTACGCGCCTTTGCCCGCCCTACGGGATCTGTGCTTGCTGCCCTCGCGCGTTTCAAACACGCGCGCAAATCCCGTTTGAAACTTTGTAATTGATGCGCCCGCCGCATCCGTCGTGTTCAATGCCGGTGACACGATAGCGCGAGACAGCGATGACCCTCACCGACATCCCCGCCGGCTTCGAGCCGCATTTCCGCAAGGCGCCGCTCACCGATCCCTGGGAGCCGCTTTACTCCAAGAAGACCGGGAAAGGCGTCACCGTGGGATTGCGGCTGGCGATGCCGCATACCAACGCGCGCGGGCTGATCCATGGCGGGTTGATTGCCGCGCTGGCCGATGCCGCCATGGGCTATAGCTGTGCCCAGGCGACGGGCTGGTCGACCTCGCTGGTCACCATCTCGCTGTCGGTCGACTATGCCGGGGCCGCCGAGATCGGCCAATGGCTCGCGGTCGAGGGCGAGGCGATCAAGACCGGAACCACGATCTGTTTCGCGCAATGTCTGGCGAAAGCCGACGATGCCGTGATCGCGCGGGCGAGCGGGACGTTCCGCGTGGTGCCGAAGAAGGGGTGATGCTCTTCGTGTCCCGGACGCGCTGCAGCGTGCAACGATGCTGCGCAGAGCCGGGACCCATACTCGCATGGACCGTACTGCATTTTGAGTCCCGGCTCTGCGGACCGGCACTTCGCGCCGCACCGCGTCCGGGACACGAGACCTACCCAAACCTCCATTCCGCCGTCTCCACCACGAGATCGATGAACGCGCGCACCTTGGCTGAGAGCAGGCGCGAGGTCGGGTAGACGATGTGAATCGGCAACGCCGGCTGCTCGTATTTCGCCAGCACGATCTTCAGCCGCCCGCGCTTCAGCCCTTCGGCGGCCTGATAGGCCAGCACCCGTGTCACGCCGCCGCCGGCCTCGGCATATTGCAGGGCGGCGTCGGCGCTGTTGCTGGTGAAGCGCGGCGCGACCGTCACCTCGATGTCGCGGCCGTCCTGCATGAAATGCCAGCTCGCGGACGGGCCGAACTGGATGGTCTGATGCCCGCGCAGCGCCTCCGGCGTCCTCGGCTCGCCATGGCGCTTGAGATAGGCGGACGCGGCCACCACGATCCGCCGCATCTCGCCGACCTGGCGCGCCACCAGCGAGGAATCGGCGAGGTGGCCGATGCGCACCGCGGCGTCGACGGCGTCCTCGACCAGGTTGACGAGATGGTCGGAGAGCCGCAATTCGCAGGCGACCTCGGGATAGCGCTTGAGATAGGCGGTCATGACCGGCCCGACATGCAGCCGGCCGAAGCCGACCGGGGCCGAGACCACCAGGCGCCCGCTCGGCCGGTTGCGCTCCTCGCGTGCGGAGCCGTCGGCCTCCTCGACATCGGCGAGGATCCGCCGCGCCCGCTCCAGATAGCGTCTCCCGACGTCGGTCAACGTCACCTGCCGCGTGGTTCGTTGCAGCAGCCGCGCGCCGAGATGCTCCTCCAGGGCCGCGATCAGCCGCGTCACCGCCGAGGGCGACAGCCGCAGCTTTCGCGCCGCCGGCGCAAAGCCGCGCAGATCGGCGACGGTGACGAAGACGTGCATGGCTTCGAGGCGGTCCATCGCATTATTGCATATATCGCAATGATGAAGTGTCAAGCTGATCGATTGTTTTAACCTCTGGAAGGTCCACTTTAGCCCGTGACAGACGCACCAATGCGCCGGAATTCCAGGAGTTATCCCGATGACGGCAACCCACACCTATGCCAGCGACGTCGCCTTTTCGCCGGCGGTGAAATCGATCCAGACCCGAAAGGGATCGCGCGAGGGCTATGCCCATGCCGAGCAGCGAGGATGGCGCACCGAGGTCGATGAAAACCTCGCCGCATTCCTCGCTGACGCCAGCAGCTTGTATTTCGCCACCGCATCGGCCGACGGCCAGCCCTATATCCAGCACCGCGGCGGCCCGAAGGGATTCCTGAAGGTCTTGGACAAGCAGACGCTGGCCTTCACCGACTACGCCGGCAACCGGCAATACATCACGCAGGGAAACCTCTCGGAGAATCCCAAGGCCTACATCTTCGTGATGGACTACGCCCATCGCCGCCGCGTGAAGATCTGGGGCGAGGCGCACGTCGTCGAGGACGACGAGGCGCTGACGGCCTCGCTGATGCCGAAGGGTTACCGCGCCCGGCCGGAGCAGGTGATCCTGTTCAAGATCGCGGCCTGGGACACCAACTGCCCGCAGCACATCCCGCAGAAGTTCGACGCGCCCGATGTCGCGGCGGCACTGGCGGCGCGGGATGCGAGGATCGCGGAGCTAGAGGCGGAGGTTGCGGCGTTGAAGGAGGAGAAGGTGACAGGAGCTCGGTAACGCGGCGCTCACTTAGGGAGGGTCGATCGCGCGAAGCGCGAGCGGGGTGGGGTGATCTCTCCGATCGGGCAGTGTTGGATGGGGAGAGACCGTCACCCCACCCCGCTCCGCATTTCGCTTCGCTGCATGCGAAGCGACCCTCCCCCTCCAGGGGAGGGTGAGAGTCACAACACACTCGCGCCTTCGTGCTGGAAGCCGAGATAGCTCGCCGCCACCCGCTCGTTTGCGGCGATGTCGCTGGCCTTGCCGCTGAGCACGAACTCGCCGAGCTCCATCACGTAAGCCTGGTCCGCGATCTTCAGCGCCGCCTGCGCGTTCTGCTCGACCAGCAGCACGGAGACGCCGGCGGCGCGGAGCTCGGCGACGATACGGAAGATGTCGGCGACGATGATCGGGGCGAGGCCGAGGCTCGGCTCGTCCAGCATCAGCAGCTTCGGCTCGCCCATCAGGGCGCGGCCCATCGCGAGCATCTGCTGCTCGCCGCCCGAGAGCGTGCCGGCGAGTTGCTTGCGCCGCTCCTTGAGCCGCGGAAACAGCGTATAGACCCGCTCCATCGAGGCCCTCGCCTTGGACCTTTCGATACGGAAGGCGCCAAGCTCGAGATTGTCCTCGACATTCATGGTCACGAACAATTCGCGGTGCTCGGGAACGAGGCCGAGCCCCATCGCGACGCGGTCCTCGATGTCGAGCCGGGCGAGATCCTCCCCCGCAAAGACGACGCGGCCTTTCAGCGGCAGGATGCCCATGATGGCGGACAGCAACGTGGTCTTGCCGGCACCGTTGGCGCCGACGATGGTGACGATCTGGTTGGCCCCGACCTCGAGCGAGACCGAGCGCACTGCCTCGACCTTGCCGTAGGCGACATGGGCGTCGGTGACGGACAACAGCGCGCTCATGCCGCCACTCCGAGATAGGCCTTGATCACTTCGGGATTGGTCTTGATCGTGGCGGGGGTGCCCTCGGCGATCTTGGTGCCGAAATCGAGCACCACGATGCGGTCGGCGAGGTTCATGACGAAGCCCATGTCGTGCTCGACCAGGAGCACGCTCATGCCGCCGTCACGCAAGTCACGCAGCAGCGTCGCGAGCCGCTGCTTCTCCATGTGGCGCAGGCCTGCGGCGGGCTCATCGAGCAGCAGCAGCATCGGATCGACGCAGAGCGCCCGCGCGATCTCGACGATGCGCTGCTGTCCCAGCGACAGCGAGCCTGCGAGCTGGTGCATCTGCTCGGTGAGGCCGACGCGCTCGATCTGGCGGGCGGCCTCCGCAAGCAGCTTTGCCTCGTCGGCGCGATCGAGCCGCAGCATCGAGGAGATCGGCCCGGAATGGCCGCGCAGATGCGCGCCGATCGCGACGTTCTCCAGCACGGTCATGTCGGGGACGAGCTTCACGTGCTGGAAGGTCCTGCTGATGCCGAGCTTGACGATCTCCTGCGGCGGCGCGTTGTCGACCTTCTTGCCGAGCACCGAGATCGAGCCTGATGTCGCCGACAGCACGCCGGTGATCAGGTTGAACGTCGTGCTCTTGCCGGCGCCGTTCGGGCCGATCAGCGCGACGATCTCGCGGGCCTGCACGTCGAACGAGACGTTGTTGACCGCGACCACGCCGCCGAACTGTTTCCGCGCCTTGTCGACCTGGAGCAGGACGCCGGACTCGCCGGCCGCACGGGCGCGATGTTCCAGCTTCTGCGACGTGTCGGGCTTCCTGCCGCTCGTGCGCTCCGGCAGGAACGACATCAGCCAGGGCCAGAGACCGCCGGGCGCAAGCTGCAGCAGCGCCACCAGCATGATGCCGAACACGATGGTCTCGACCTGGCCGGAGCCCGGCAGGATCAGCGGCAGATAGCTTTGCAGCACCTCCTTCAGGACCACGACGATCGCGGCGCCCAGGACACCGCCCCAGACATAGCCGGCGCCGCCGACCACGGCGATGAAGAGATACTCGATGCCCATATGCGCGCCGAACGGGGTCGGGTTCACCGCGCGCTGGAGATGCGCGTAGAGCCATCCCGAGAGGCCGGCGAGCACCGCGGCATGGATGAACACCAGCAGCTTGGCGCGCGGCGTGTGCACGCCGAAGGCTTCCGCCGCGACATGGCCGCGCCTGAGCGCGCGGATGGCACGGCCGGTGCGAGAGTCCAGCAGGTTCATCGTCAGCAGTGCCGAAATGATCACGGCGATCCAGATCGCGTAATAGATCGAGCCGGGCGAGAGCATCTTGAACGTGCCGATCGACAGCGGCGGGATCGCCGAGATGCCGTCATTCCGTCCCAGGAATTCCAGCTTGCTGAACAGATAGAACAGGCCGAGCCCCCAGGCGATCGTGCCGAGCGGCAGATAATGGCCGGAGAGGCGGACGGTGATCAGACCCAGCAGCACCGCGAACAGGCCGCTGACGAGGAGCGAGAGCGGCAGCGTCAGCCATGGCGACACGCCGTAGGCCGTCGACAGCACCGCGGTGGTGTAGGCCCCGAAGCCGACGAAGGCGGCTTGGCCGAACGAGGTGAGACCGCCGACCCCGGTCAGCAGCACGAGGCCCATCGCGACCAGGGCGGCGAGGCCGATATTGTCGAGCAGCACGATCCAGAATGGGGGCATTCCCGGGACGAACGGGATCGCCGCCATCACGAGCGCGAAGACAATGATAGGAAGCCGGCTCTGCATCTTGGCCTCAGTCCTTCTCTTCCTCGACCGCCGGCGCGGCGAGCGAGCGCAGCAGCAGCACGGGGATCAAGAGCATGAAAACGATCACTTCCTTGTAGTTGGAGGCATAGAAGGACGAGAACGCCTCGACGATGCCGACCACCAGCGCCGCGACGGCGGTCAAGGGGTAGCTGACGAGGCCACCGATGATCGCGGCGACGAAGCCCTTCAGGCCGATCAGGAAGCCGGAGTCGTAATAGAGCGTCGTGATCGGCACGATCATGATGCCCGACAGCGCACCAATGACGGAGGCCAGCAGGAAAGCGATCTGCCCCGACAAGGTGGTGCGGATGCCGGCGAGCCGCGCCCCGAGACGGTTCACGGCGGTCGCGCGCAGCGCCTTGCCGTAGAGCGTCAGGCCGAAGAACAGCCAGAGCCCGACGATGAAGGCGACGGTGATGGCGTAGACGGTGATGCTCTGGCCGGTGAAGCGCAGCGCGCCGGCGGTGAAGGCACCGGACAGCACGGCCGGTCCGCGCTGGCCTTCGGCGCCGAAGAACAGAAGGCCGAGGCCCTGCAGCGCGAGGTGGACGCCCACGGAGGCGATCAGCAGCACCAGCACCGACGTGTGCGCCAGCGGCTGGAACGCGATGCGATAGAGATAAAGGCCGATCATCGCGACGATCACCAGCGACAGCGCGATGCAGATCGCGACCGGCGGCTTTTGGGCGGCGAAGTACACGGTCAGCGCCAGCACGATGGAAGGCAGCACGATGTTCGTGATGAGGCTGCGCACGACCAGCCGCCCGTGCAGCGCCTTGCGCGCCACGAACAGGTCGAAAGCGAAGGCGCCGATGCCGAGCGCCAGCGCGAGCTTGGCCGTCCCCGGCATCTGACCCGCGGCCAGCGAGGCATAGGTCAGCGCGCCGTAGGTGACGAATTCGCCCTGGGGGATGAGGATGACGCGGGTGACGGCGAATACCAGCACCAGCGCCAGGCCGAGCAGCGCATAGATCGCGCCATTGGTGATGCCGTCCTGCACCAGGAACAGCATGATTGTGGTATTCAAGACCGGACGCTCCCCCTCATATTACGAACCGGTCCGCTCGATTGCGGTGGACGGTCCGCTCACAGCCGTTGAAACACGCATGCGATATTTGATATGGTCCATAACAATTATCAAATATAACATCAAGGGTGGGGAACGACCCGTCCCGAATTTAACGGGATTACGAGCACGAGGCGATGACCGTTTCCAAAGCCGCTGAAAAGACCTCCGAAAAGCCGGCCGATCCGGCCAAGGGCCGCAAGGACACGGCCGAATCGCAGGGGCAGGGGGGCGCCGAGGCGCTCCAGCTCGGCGGGCTTTCCGAGCAGCTCGGCTATGTCTTGAAGCGGGCGCAGCTCAAGGTGTTCGAGAATTTCCTGCGCTGCATGGCCTCGCTCCAGCTCACGCCGGCGCAGTTCTCCGTGCTGCTGCTGGTCGAGAAAAATCCCGGCCGTAACCAGACCGAGATCGCATCCACCCTCGGCATCCTCAGGCCGAACTTCGTGGCGATGCTCGACAACCTCGAGAGCCGCGACCTCTGCGCGCGGATCCGCTCCACCAACGACCGCCGCTCGCACATCCTGGTGCTGACCGACAAGGGCAAGGCCGTGCTGGCCCGCGCCAAGAAGCTGGTCGCCACCAAGCACGAGGCGCGGCTGAACGATCTGCTCGGGCAAAGCAACCGCGAAGCCCTGATCGCGATGCTCTCGAAGATCGCCAACGAGTTTTGAAGCGGGCGTCACGCCCTGAGTGCGTTGGCGCGCCTCTGGAATCTCATCGTCGTCGCATTTCGCGCGATTGCCATGTCCCGGCTTGATTGGCTTCCGTTGCGGGCGTCCGCGACCCGCTCGACCGCATATGACGCGCTGCATATATAAAATGATGCTTGAAACATCATTTCATGCGCCATAAGCTTGGCAAATCAATCATTGTAGCCGCCACGGACATCCTGCCCCGTGATCACCGCCGCGCAGCTTCGAGCCGCCCGTGCCTTGCTCAGGATCGATCAGCGCGAACTCGCGCAGCGCTGTTCGCTGTCGCTGCCGACGATCCAGCGCATGGAGGCCTCCGAAGGGGTGATCCGCGGCAATGTCGATTCCCTGGTGAAGCTGGTTGAGGCGCTGTCGGTTGCCGGCATCGAGCTGATCGCCGAGGGAGCGGTGTCAAGCGGCGGAGGGCGCGGAGTGCGGTTGAGATCTCCACCACCGGGCGCGGACGACAAGCCATGATCGAGGCCCCGCCATGATCGCCGTCGCGCTATGGTCGGTGGCGGCTCTGCTGGCGCTGGCGCCTGCGGGAATCCTGCTGTCGACGCACCGGCGCGGCTCGATCATCCTTTACGGCGGCTGCCTGATCGCGACAGCGACGCTCTGCGTCACGGCGCTGTCCGGTCTGCTCCATTCCCCTCAGCCGGCGCCGAGCGCGGTACTGCCGATCGGCCTGCCCTGGCTCGGTGCTCATTTCCGCCTCGATGCGCTGTCCGCCTTCTTCCTCGTCGTCGTCAATCTCGGCGGCGTCGCTGCGAGCCTGTTCGCGCTCGGTTACGGCCGGCACGAGGACTCCCCCGGCCGCGTGCTGCCGTTCTATCCCGCCTACCTCGCAGCGATGAACGTCGTCGTGCTGGCAAACGATGCCTTCAGCTTCCTGGTCGCCTGGGAATTCATGTCGCTGACCTCCTGGGCGATGGTCGTGTCGCATCACCGGGACCCGGAGAATGTCCGCGCCGGCTTCGTCTATATCCTGATGGCAAGTTTCGGCACGCTGGCGCTGCTGCTCGCCTTCGGCCTGCTCGCGAGCGACGCCGGTTACGATTTCGATGCGATCCGGGCCTCGCATCCTTCCGCTACGCTGACCGGCACGGTCATCATCCTCGTGCTGCTGGGCGCCGGTTCCAAGGCCGGCCTGGTGCCGCTGCACGCCTGGCTGCCGCTCGCCCATCCCGCCGCGCCCAGCCACGTCTCCGCGCTCATGAGCGGCGTCATGACCAAGGTCGCCGTCTACGGCTTCGTGCGCGTCGTTTTTGATCTCGTGCCCGAACCGGTGTGGTGGTGGAGCATGGTGGTGCTGCTGATCGGCGCTCCGACGGCGACGCTCGGCGTGCTCTATGCGCTGATGCAGCGCGATATCAAGCGCGTGCTCGCCTATTCAACGATCGAGAACATCGGCATCATCTTCACCGGCCTCGGGCTGGCGCTGGCTTTCAAGGCGGAAGGGCTCGACTGGGTGGCGGCGCTCGCCTTCACCGCGGCGATGCTGCACGTCTTCAATCATGCGCTGTTCAAGAGCCTGTTGTTCTTCGGCGCCGGCGCGGTGCTGGGAGCGACCGGCGAGCGTGACATGGAGAAGCTCGGCGGCCTGATCCATCGCATGCCGAAGACGGCGTTCGCAATGCTGGTCGGCTGCGTCGCGATCTCGGCATTGCCGCCGTTCAACGGCTTCGTTTCGGAATGGCTGACCTTTCAGGCGATCCTGCTTTCGCCGCAACTGCCCTCCTGGGGCCTCAAGCTCGTCATCCCGGCGGTCGGAGGTCTGCTGGCGCTCGCGGCCGCCTTTGCCGCGGCCTGCTTCGTCAAGCTCTATGGCATCAGCTTCCTCGGTCGGCCGCGTTCGGATGTCGCGGCGGCGGCGCACGAGACCGACCGCTTCTCGCTGACCGCGATGTTCGGGCTTGCCGCCTTCTGCCTCATTGCCGGAATCCTGCCGGGACTGTTCATCGACGTACTGGCGCCGGTGAGCAAGGATATGGTCGGCAACGTGATGCCGCATCAGGTCGGGTTGCAATGGCTCACCATCGTGCCGATCGCGGAAAGCCGCAGTTCCTATAACGGCCTTCTGGTGTTCCTGTTCGTGGCACTGTGCGGCACGACGGCGGCGTCAGCCATTCACCGTCTCGCCTCCGACCGCGTACGCCGCGCGCCGGCCTGGGATTGCGGCTATCCCGACGCGGACCCGGCGATCCAGTACTCGGCCTCCAGCTTCTCGCAGCCGATCCGCCGGGTGTTCGGCAGCGTCATCTTTGGTGCACGCGAGATCGGCGAGATGCCGCCGCCGTCCTCGCCGCTTCCCGCGCGGCTCACGGTCGAACTGCACGATCTGATCTGGGATGGGCTGTACGCGCCGGTCGCGAAGGCCATCGGCTTTGCGACGGACCGCATCAATATCCTGCAGTTCTTCAGCATCCGCCGCTACCTGACGCTGGTGTTCGTGGCGCTGATCGTGCTGTTGCTGGTGGTGGCCCTATGAGCGGGCTACGCGACATCCTCTCCCAGGGCGCGCAGATGTCGCTGGTGCTGGGACTCGCGCCGCTGCTGACGGGATTCGTGCGGAAGGTGAAGGCACGGCTGCTACGCCGGCGCGGGCCGCCGCTGCTCCAACCTTATCGCGACCTCATCCGCCTGATGCGCAAGGACGTCGTGCTCGCGGACAACGCATCCTGGCTGTTCCGCGTCATTCCCTACCTGATGTTCGCGGGCACCTGGGTCGCCGCGTCGCTGGTGCCGACCTTCGGCAATGGTCTGTTGTTCTCCTGGACCGCCGATCTCATCGCCATCACTGCGCTGCTCGGCAGCGCCCGCTTCTTCCAGGCGCTCGCCGGCATGGATGTCGGAACCGCCTTCGGCGGCATCGGCTCCAGCCGTGAGGTGATGATCGCCTCCCTCGCCGAGCCCGCGATGCTGATCACCGCGTTCTCGGTCGCAATGATCGCCGGCTCGACGCAGCTTTCCACGGTGGCCGAGTTCATGGGCTCGGACGCGGTCGGCCTGCGTGTGTCGTTGGGGATGGCGTTCGTGGCGCTGACCATCGTGGCGCTGGCGGAGAATGCCCGCATCCCGGTCGATAACCCCGCCACCCATCTCGAGCTCACCATGGTGCACGAGGCCATGGTGCTGGAATATTCAGGGCGGCATCTCGCGCTGATCGACTTGTCCTCGCAGCTCAAGCTTCTGCTCTATGTCTCGCTGATCGCCTGCGTGTTCCTGCCATGGGGCACGGCGACCGCGGATGCGAGCCTTGCAAGGCTCGCATCTGGCGCGCTGGTCTATCTCGGCAAGCTGATGGTCCTCGGCTTCCTGCTTGCGCTGTTCGAGACCGCGATCGCCAAGATGCGCGTGTTCCGGATTCCGGAGTTCCTGGGTGCGGCGCTGATGCTGGCATTGCTTGCCACGCTGTTGCGCTTCGTGTCGGGGAGCCTCTGAGATGAGCAGCCTGCAATTCGACATCGCCCATCTGCTCGCCGGCTCCCTCGTGCTGGCGAGCTTCATGATGCTCTACCAGGATCGGCTCTATGCGCTGCTCAACGTCTATGCGCTGCATGCCGGCGTGCTGGCGCTGTCGGTGGGCTGGCAGGCTTATGTGCAGCAAGCGCCGCATCTCTATATCACGGCGCTGATCGCGCTGGTCTTCAAGGCCATCATCATCCCCGTGGCGTTGCACCGCATCATCAAGCGGCTCGGTATCCACCGCGAGATCGAGAACGTGATCGGCATCGGACTGACGATGATGGCCGGGATCGGCCTCGTCGCGCTGTCGATGGTGGTGATGTTGCGGGTGACGCCGGGCGCCGACGCGCTCGCGCGCGAGGACCTCGCCTTCGCGCTGTCGGTGGTGCTGCTGGGACTCCTGATCATGGTTACGCGACGCAACGCCGTGAGCCAGGTCGTCGGCTTCATGTCGCTGGAGAACGGGCTGGTGCTGGCGGCAACCGGCGCCAAGGGCATGCCGCTGGTGGTCGAGATCAGCGTCGCCTTCTCAGTGCTGATCGCCTTCATCGTGATCGGGATATTCCTGTTCCGCATCCGCGAGCGCTTCGACAGCGTGGACGTACAGGCGCTCGATCGCTTCCGGGGAGAGCGGCGATGACGATCGATGCGCTCGGTGCGATCCTGCTGATCCCGTCCGTCTCCGCCGCTCTGCTCGCGATCCTGCCCGGCTACATGCTGGCGGCGAAGCTCAACATCGTCGCGGCGCTCGCGACCTTCCTCACTTCGGTGTCCCTGTTCGTGATCGAGCCGACGTCCGGACAATATCTACTGCTCGACGACCTCAACAAGGTCTTCATAGTTCTGACGACCTTCATCGGCTTCACGACCTCGGTCTTCAGCGCGAGCTACATCCACCACGAGATCGAGATCGGGCGGCTGACGCCGGCCTTCCTGCGCTTCTATCACGCGATGTATCAGATGCTGATGTTCGCGATGAACCTCGCGCTGGTCGCCAACAATATCGGCCTGATGTGGGTCGCGGTCGAGGTGGCGACGCTGACGACCGTGCTGATGGTCGGTATCTACCGCACCCACGAGGCGCTGGAAGCCGCATGGAAATATTTCATCCTCGGCAGCGTCGGCATCGCGCTGGCGCTGTTCGGCACCATCCTGGTCTATATGGCGGCGCGCCCCGCGGTGGGCGAGGGGCTCGACGGCATGGTGTGGACGGTGCTGGTGAAGCACGCCGCACAGTTCGATCCGGCGTTGCTCAACGTCGCCTTCGTCTTCCTCCTGCTGGGCTACGGCACCAAGGTCGGGCTTGCGCCGTTGCACGCCTGGCTGCCGGATGCGCATGCGGAGGGCCCGACACCGATCTCGGCGGTGCTGTCAGGTCTGTTGCTCAATGTCGCGCTCTATGCGCTGCTGCGATTCAAGATGATGCTCGCGGTCAACTCCGAGGCGATCAAGCCGGGTCCGCTGATGGTGACCATGGGCCTGACCTCGGTGATCTTCGCCGCGCTGATGCTTTACCGTCGACGCGACATCAAGCGGATGTTCGCCTATTCCTCGATCGAGCATATGGGCATCATCGTCTTCGCCTTCGGCATGGGCGGTCCGCTCGCCAATTTCGCGGCCCTGTTGCACATGGCCATGCATTCGCTGACCAAGTCGGCGATCTTCTTCGCCGTCGGCCATATCGCGCAGGTCAAGGGCACACAGAAGATCGCCGATATCGGCGGCCTCACGACGACCAACCCCGTGCTCGGCTGGGGCCTGATGCTCGGCGTGGTCGCCATCGTCGGGCTGCCGCCGTTCGGCATCTTCATGAGCGAGTTTCTGGTGGTGAGCTCGACATTCGCCCGCGCGCCCTGGCTGACGGTGATCCTGGTGCTCGGCATCATCATCGCGCTGGGCGGGCTTTTCCTGCGGGTCGGCGTGGTGATGTTCGGCGAGCCCAAGGGCAAGACCGCGCCCGCTGAGGCCTCCTACGTGCCGATGTTCACGCACCTCGGACTGGTGCTGATGGCCGGCATCTATCTGCCGCCGGTGCTGGTCACCGGCTTCCAGAACGTCGCGAAGCTGCTGGGATAGGCGATGGGCATCCTCGACAGCATCCCCCATGTCAAAGCGGTGCCGTCGCACCGGCCCTGGCCGCGCGCCATCGTGACGGAGGCGGGCTGGCGGGCGGCGATCGATCGGCTCGCCGACGGGGAGCTCACACTGCTCGGCTTCTGGGGCGAGCCGACCGCCGTGCATATGGCGATGCGCGATGCAGGCTCGGCCGCGATCGTGGTCGTCAGCTACGAGTGTACGGACGGCACATTTCCGAGCGTCGCCAACCGTCACCCGCCGGCGCTTCGGCTGGAGCGGACCATCCATGACCTGTTCGGGCTTGTTCCGACCGCTGCCGACGATTTGAGGCCATGGCTCGATCACGGTGCCTGGGGCCAATCCTACCCGCTCTCCGGCCGCAACGCATCGCGCGACGTGCGGCCGTACCAGTTCCTGCCGGCCGAGGGCGAGGCGTTGCACCAGGTGGCGGTCGGCCCGGTCCATGCCGGGATCATCGAGCCCGGTCATTTCCGCTTCACCGCCAATGGCGAGCATGTGGTGCGGTTGGAACAGCGGCTCGGCTACACCCACAAGGGCACCGAGGCGCTGATGCAGGGGGCGAGCCTCGAGGCCGCGGCAAAGCTCGCAGGCCGCGCCTCAGGCGACAGCACCGTCGCCTACGCCTTTGCTTTCGCATGTGCCGTGGAGGCGGCACTACAGATCGAGGCGCCCAGGCGAGCAAACCTCTTGCGAGCGCTGATGGCGGAGCTGGAGCGGCTCGCCAATCATCTGGGCGACATCGGGGCCATCTGCAACGACGCTTCGTTCGCGCTGATGCATGCCCAGACCGGCGTCTTGCGTGAGCGCTGCCTGCGCGCTGCGAGCCTCGCGTTCGGCCATCGCCTGATGATGGACGTCATCGTGCCCGGAGGCGTGACGCGTGACATTGCGCCGGACGGCGTGTCCGCGCTACGCGCGCTGGTCGCCGAGCTGCGCAAGGTGTTTCCGCGCTTGATCGAGCTCTACGACAATACGGCGTCCCTCCAGGACCGCACCGTCACCACAGGCATCGTGAAGGCGGAATATGCGCGCCAGTTTGGCGCCGGCGGCTATGTCGGCCGCGCCTCGGGCCGCGATTTTGATGCGCGGCGGGCGCTGGCCTACGGGCCCTACGACGCGCTGTCGTTCGAGGTGCCGGTCCTGGAGACCGGTGACGTGAATGCGCGGGTCTGGATCCGAATTCGCGAGGTCGAGCAGAGCGTCGCGTTGATCGAGCAGATTCTCGACCGGCTTGGGCCGGGCGGGCTCGAGACCGCGCTGCCGGCCCGCAGCGGCGGGGGTGCCTGTGAAGGCATGGCGCTCACCGAGGCCTTCCGCGGCGACGTTCTGGTGTGGGTGCGGCTCGATGGCGAGTTGCGTATCGACCGCTGCCACCTTCGCGACGCCTCGTGGTTCCAGTGGCCGCTGCTGGAAACCGCGATCGAAGGCAACATCATCGCCGACTTCCCGCTGTGCAACAAGTCGTTCAACTGTTCCTATTCGGCCGTGGACCTCTAAGCCATGCGCAACACCCTGTTCGAAAGCCTCACCCATCGTTCGCTGACGGAGCCCGCTCCGGCGCCGGATGGTTCGGCGCTGGCCGAGCTTGCAGCGAAAGTCGACCGCGCTGCCCAGGCCCGGCTGGGGCGTTCTCTCGCCATTCGCGAGGTCGATGCCGGATCCTGCAACGGCTGCGAGCTGGAGATCCACGCGCTTTCCAACGCCTTCTACGACGTCGAACGTTTCGGCCTGCGCTTCGTCGCCTCGCCGCGCCATGCCGACGTGCTGCTGGTCACGGGTCCCGTGACGAAGAACATGCGGGAAGCGCTGGAGCGGACCTACAACGCGACGCCGGATCCGAAATGGGTCGTCGCGGTCGGCGCTTGTGCGGTCGATGGCGGCATGTTCAGAGGCAGCTACGCCTGCGTCGGCGGCGTATCCGAGACGATCCCGGTGGATCTGCACATCAGGGGCTGCCCGCCGTCACCGACGGACTTGTTGAAGGGCCTGCTCGCGCTGCTGGAGCATGTCGGCGGCAAAGGCTAGGCCGCTCACGCTCCCTTGTTGCGAATGTCCTGCACCCGCTGCTTCCGCACGGAACAGCAGCGGCCTCGTGGAAGCGATCACGGCTGGGATCAAGCCACGATCGCGTCGAGCAGGGCGAGCCCTAATCCACCAGGATGACCCTGATGTCGTTGACGTTCGTCAGCGTCGGGCCGGGCAGCAGCAGGTCGCCGGTGGCTTCGAAGAACGCGGTGGCGTCGTTGTTGTCGAGATATTGCTGCGGCTGCAGCCCCTGCGCCTTTATGCTGGCGAACGTCGCCGCGTCGATCAGCGCTCCGGCGGGGTCGGTGGGGTGGCCGCCACCGCCGTCGGCGCCGTCGGTATCGCCTGCCAGCGCGGATACGTCCGGTGTGTCCTTGAGCAGGTTGGCGAGCGCCAGCGCGTATTCCTGGTTCGGTCCGCCGCGCCCCTGGCCGCGCACGGTCACCGTGAGCTCGCCGCCGGAGAGGATCGCAAGGCGCTTGCCTTGCGCGCGCGCGTCCAGCGCCAGCCTGGCGTGCGCGGCGGCAACCTCGCGCGCTTCGCCTTCGAGGTCGGCGCCGAGGTCAATGGTCTCGTAGCCGGATTCGCGCGCGAGCTTCACCGCGGCATCGAGCGACTGCTTGGGCCGCGCGATCAATTCGAAACGCGCGCGCGCGAAGGCGGCATCGTCGGGCTTGCAGCTCTCGTTGCGGGGATCGTCGAGCGCGCGGCGGACGGCGTCGTCGATGTCGAGCTTGTATTTCGCGACGATGGCGCGTGCGTCCGCCAGCGTGGTCGGATCGGGCACGGTCGGGCCGGAGGCGATTGCGGAAGGATCGTCATGCGGCACGTCCGAGATCGCGAGCGTCACGATCTCGGCGGCATCCTTGCCGGCGCGCGCCAGCCGGCCGCCCTTGATCCGCGAGAGATGCTTGCGCACGACGTTCATCTCGCCGATCGGTGCGCCCGAGCGCAGCAGCGCCTTGTTGACCGCCTGCTTCTGCGCGAAGCTGATGCCCTCGCTCGGCGCGATCCAGTTGGCCGAGCCGCCGCCGGTGAGCAGCACCAGGAGCAGATCGTCCGGCCCGGCCTCGCCTGCGAGCGCGAGCGTGTCGGCGGCGCCCTTCAGGCCGGCCTCGTCCGGCACGGGATGACCGGCTTCGACCACGCGGATCCGGCGCGTCGGCACGCCGTAGCCATGGCGCGTGGTGGCGATGCCGACGAGGCGTTCCGGTGCGAGCCGGAGCGTGTCGAGATAATGCCGCTCGGCCGCTGCGGCCATGGCGCCGGCGCCCTTGCCGGCGGCGAGGCAGATCACGCGTCCTTTCGGCGCGGGCGGCAAGTGCGGCGCCAGCACCACATTGGGATGGGCCGCGGCGACGGCGGCATCATAGAGTGCGCGGAGCAGGGGGCGTCGATCGGTCATCACGAAAGGCCTTGAGCAGACGGAACAAGCTGGCGGGTCACGCGCCGCTCACATGCCTATCGCATCGGGCGCAAAAGCGTAAGCGGCCGCTGCCATTATTCGATTGTGCAATCGCGTCATCATGATCGGCGCGCAAGCAAAAACCCCCTGCGCGGTCGGCGCAGGGGGCGTGGCATTTGCAAGTGGCGCGGGGCTAGCCGCCGGCGTCGGCGCTGATCACCTCGCCGAACAGGTCCCACTTCTCGCCCTTGAACTTCATGAGCTGAAGCGAGCTGATCGGTGCGAAGTCGGTCGGGCCGGTGTTGATCTTGATGCCGGGCAGCAGCACCTCGGTGCGGAAGTCCTTCAGGCTCGCCGCCTGCTTCATGACGTTCGCGCGCGTGAGGTCGTCGCCGCACTTCTTCAACACCTCCACCAGGGTCTGGGCCACGCCGTAGCCGACGACGGTGCCGCCGTCGAGCTTGTCGCCTTCAGGGAAGTACTTCGCCATGAACTCCAGGAAGGCCTTCATGCCGGCGTCGTCCTTCCACTGCGGGTCGGACACGTCCTTCAGATAGGCGGCCGAGATGATGTCTTGCGAATTCTCGAAGCCGGCGGGCTTGATCACGCTGCCGACCGAGGCCGAGACGTTGTTGAGGAAGTGGGTCGGCTTCCAGCCGATCTCGGAGATCTTCTTGATCGCCTGCGCCGCGAACTTTGGCGTGGTGATGTTGACGAAGACGTCGGCGCCGGACGCTTTCAGCTTGACGATGTGATTGTCGATCGTCGGCTCCGACGTCTCGTAGCTTTCCTCGAGCACGATCATGCTGGCGGCCTTGGCGCCGAGGCCGTCCTTCAAGCCCTTCAGGTAGTCCTTGCCGTAATCGTCGTTCTGGAAGAGCACGCCGATCTTGGCGTTCGGCATCGTCTTCATGATGTATTTCGCGTAGATCTGCGTCTCGCTCTGGTAGTTGGGTTGCCAGCCCATCGTCCAGGGGAAATTCTGCGCATCGTTCCACTTGGTGGCGCCGGTCGCGACGAACAGCTGCGGCACCTTCTTCGAGTTCATGTATTTCTGGATCGCCGAGTTCGGCGGCGTGCCGAGAGAGTTGAAGATGAGCAGCACCTCGTCGCTCTCGACCAGCTTGCGCGCCTGCTCCACCGTCTTGGGCGGCGAGTAGGCGTCGTCGTAGGAGACGAAATTGATCTTGCGGCCGTTGATGCCGCCCTCGTCGTTGATCTTCTTGAAATAGGCGGCTTCGGTCCGCCCGATGACGCCGTAGGCGGATGCCGGTCCGCTGTAGGGCATGATGTTGCCGATCTTGATCTCGGTGTCGGTCGCGCCGGTATCGTATTTCTTCTGGGCCGATGCGGTGGATGTCGTAGCCGCAAAGAGCGCAAGCGCCAGTGACGCAGCGGCAATCTTGCCAGTAACAGCAGGCATTCCAATCTCCCTATTTTTCTTGATGTGCGCGTCCTTGTTCTTGGCTTGATGGTTCTTGGTGACGCGGCCGCAATTCAATACGATTTGCTCGAAAGCTTCAAGGAAAAGCCCCTGCGGCAAAGCCGCAGGGGCTGCGTCTTTAGTCGATTGAGACGACATCTTTAGCGGCTGGTTAAGATCAACCGCCGACGTCCCCGCTCAGGATCTCGCCAAATCGCTCCCAATGCTCGCCCTTGAAGCGGATCAGTTGCAGCTGCGAGAGCGGCGCGAAGTCCGTGGCCGAGGTGTTGACCTTGATGCCAGGCAGCAGGCCGGCCGGCTCGTAGTCCTTGATGCTGGCGGCCTGTTTCATGACGTTCTCGCGGGTCAGATTGTCGCCGCAGGCCTTCAGCACGTGAACGAGACCCTGGCTCACGATGTAGGCGTACATCACCGAGGCGTCGGCGCGGTTCGCTTCCGGATAGTACTTATCCAGGAATTGGTTCCAGGCGATCATTGCCGCGTCGGTCTTCCATTGGGCATCCGTCGGGTCCTTGAAATATTGCGACGAGATGATGTCCTGCGCGTTCTCGAAGCCGGCGGGCTTGATCACGCTGCCGATCGAGGCCGAGACGTTGTTGAGGAAATGCAGCGGCTTCCAGCCGAGCTCGGCATTCTTCTTGATCGCCTGCGCCGCGAATTTCGGCGTGGTGATGTTGACGAAGACGTCGGCGCCCGTGGCCTTCAGTCTCACGATGTGCGAGTCGATGGTCGGCTCGGAGACCTCATAGCTGTCCTCGATGACGATCATCGAGGCTGCCTTGGCTCCGAGTCCGTCCTTGAAGCCCTTCAGATAGTCTTTGCCGTAGTCGTCGTTCTGATAGAGCACCGCGATCTTGGCGTCGGGTTTGTTCTTCAGGATATACTTCGCGTAGATGGTCGTCTCGCTCTGGTAGTTCGGCTGCCAGCCCATCGTCCACGGAAAGTTCTGCGGGTCGTTCCACTTGGTGGCGCCGGTGGCGACGAACAGCTGAGGCACCTTCTTCTGATTCAGGTATTTCTGAATCGCCGAGTTCGGTGGCGTGCCGAGCGGATTGAAGATCACCAGCACCTCGTCGCTCTCGACCAGCTTGCGAGCCTGCTCCACCGTCTTCGGCGGGGAATAGGCGTCGTCATAGGAGACGAAGTTGATCTTGCGGCCGTTGATGCCGCCTTCCGCGTTGATCTTGCGGAAATACGCCTCCTCGGTCTTGCCGATCACCCCGTAGGCGGAGGCCGGTCCGCTGTAGGGCATGATGTTGCCGATCTTGATTTCGGTGTCGGATGCGCCGGTGTCGTATTTCTTCTGCGCGAACGCTGTCGTGGACAGGGTGGCAGCCAGTACGAGGGCGGCCGAGAAGGCCCCCAATCGCACATGCATTGCAGGCATCTTGCTCTCCCTAGCTCGGTTTGAATGTGTCGATTGTTCTTGTCGAGAGCGATCATTGCGCGCCGCTCCGATACGCATTGAATACCCTTCTCGGGCGCCCAGCAAGGAGAACGCCCGCCGGCGCCATCGCGGCGAGGTGCTTCTTTTTCGAGGGGATGCGGAATATTCCGGCGCGCGAGATGAAGCGGGCCGTCACTCAGCTGCGCAGAGGTTGTTTTGTGAGATCAAAGCTATTTTCAATTGCGCCCTGGTGCGGCTTCAATGCCCCACCTCGCTGGAGATGACGTCGCCGAACAGCTCCCATTTCCGGCCCTTGAAGCGCATCATTTGCAGCTGCTCGATTGGGGCGAAATTGTCCGGCGCGGTGTTGATCTTGATGCCGGGCAGCAGCGTGTCGGGCTCGAAATCCTTCAGGGAAGCCGCCTGCTTCATGACGTTCTCGCGGGTGAGATCGTCGCCGCACATCTGCAGCACCTTCACCATCGTCTGCGCGGCGGCATAGCCGTACACGACGCCGGCTTCGAGCTTGTTGGCCTTGGGATCGTACTTCGCGAGGAAGTCATAGAACCTCTTCATGCCGTCGTCGGCACTCCACTGCGGATCGGAGCTGTCCTTGGTGTAGGTCGCCGACAGGATGCCCTGGGATATCTCGATGCCGGCCGGTTCGATCACACCGCCGACGGAGGCCGAGACGTTGGAGATGATGTGGACCGGATGCCAGTTGATCTCCGCCGCCTTCTTGATCGCTTGCGCGGCGAATTTCGGAGTGGTGATGCTGATGAAGACGTCTGCGCCCGAGGCCTTCAGCTTCACGACGTGCTCGTCGATCGCGGGCTCGGAGGTGTCGTAGGACTCCTGCAGCACGATCATCGAGGCCTTGGCGCCGAGGCCGTCCTTCAACCCCTTCAGATAGTCCTTGCCGAAATCGTCGTTCTGGTAGAGCACGCCGATCTTTCCGTCCGGCTTCTCCTTCATGATGTACTTGGCGTAGATGCGCGCCTCGCTGGCGTAGCTCGGCTGCCAGCCCATGGTCCAGGGATATTGCTTCGGGTCGTTCCACTTCGAGGCTCCGCTCGCGACGAACAATTGCGGCACCTTCTTCTCGTTCATGTATTTGCGGATGGCGTTGTTGGTGGAGGTGCCGAGCGAGCCGAAGATCAAGAGCACCCCGTCGCTCTCGACCAACTTGCGCGCCTGTTCCACCGTCTTCGGCGGCGAATAGGCGTCGTCGTAGGAGATGAACTTGATCTTGCGGCCGTTGATGCCGCCCTCGGCGTTGATCTTGTTGAAATAGGCTTCCTCGACCTTGCCGATCGCGGCATAAGCCGAAGCCGGGCCGCTATACGGCATGATGTTGCCGATCTTGATCTCGGTATCGGATGCGCCGGTGTCGTATTTGGTCTGCGCCAGTGCCGGGTTGCCCATTGCAGTGCACAACACGACTGCGGCCAGCGCCACAACCTGACATCGAACGGCAGTTATCATTCTCCCACCCCGAGTTGGATCGGCGCCGCATTGAACAAGATTGACGCGTGACGTCAACAAAAAGCCCCCACGATCGCTCGTGGGGGCTTCTTGGGCTCGGACGATTGCGTCAGCGTGTCACTCGGAGGCGACGTCGCCGCTGATGATCTCACCGAACAGTTCCCACTTCTCACCCTTGAACCGCTGCATCTGGAGCTGCGAAATCGGGGCGAAGTCGGTGGGGCCGGTGTTGATCTTGACGCCGGGCAGCAGCGTGTCCGGCGCAAAATCCTTCAACGAAGCCGCCTGCTTCATCAGGTTGGCGCGGGTCAGATCGTCGCCGCACATTTCCAGGACCTTGGCCAGGGTTGAGGCCGCACCGTAGCCGTAGACCATGGCGGTGTCGGTCTTGTCGGCGCCGGGCATGTACTTGTCGACGAACTCGTTCCACTTCTTCATGCCGGGATCGTTGGTCCATTGCGGGTCGGTGGAGTCCTTGGCATAGGCCGCCGACAGCACGCCCTGCGCGGCTTCGAAACCGGCCGGCTTCATCACGCTGCCGACCGAGATCGACACGTTGGTGAGGATCTGGAGCGGCTTCCAGTTGAGCTCGGCGGTCTTCTTGATGGTCTGGGCCGCGAACTTCGGCGTGGTGTAGATCAGGAGCACGTCGGGATTGGCGGCCTTGATCTTGACGATGTGGCCGTCGATCGACGGCTCGGAGATCTCGTAGCTCTCCTCCATGATGATCATGGACGAGGCCTTGGCGCCGAGGCCGTCCTTGGTGCCCTTGAGGTAGTCTTTGCCGAAATCGTCGTTCTGATAGAGGATCGCGATCTTGGCGTCGGGCTTTTCCTTCATCAGCCATTTGGCATAGATCTGGGCTTCGCTCTGGTAGGAGGGCTGCCAGCCGATGGTCCAGGGGAAGTTCTTCGGATCGTTCCACTTGGTGGCGCCGGTGGCGACGAACAGCTGCGGAATCTTCTTGGCGTTGAGATATTTCTGGATCGCGCTGTTCGAGGGCGTGCCGAGCGGGTTGAACACGGCCAGCACCTCGTCGCTCTCGACGAGCTTGCGCACCTGCTCGACCGCCTTCGGCGGCGAATAGGCGTCGTCATAGGTGACAAAGTTGATCTTGCGGCCGTTGATGCCGCCCTTGTCGTTGATCATCCGGAAATAGGCTTCCTCGGTCTTGCCGATGATGCCGTAGGCCGATGCCGGACCGCTGTACGGCATGATGTTGCCGATCTTGATCTCGGTATCGGACGCGCCGGTGTCGTATTTCTTTTGGGCGAGTGCAGCGCCGGAGGTGAGGGCAATGGCCGCCGTTGCCGTGACCAGCGCGGCGGCTCGCAGTGTTCTTCCAAATCGCAATTCGGTCTCCTTCGTTTAAACAACAGTCTTCGAGTGTTTCAGTTTCTTCTGAGCTTGCCGACGAGTTGCTGGCCCAGGATCGCGATCTGCCTTGAGCCATGGGGCACGAGGTAGATGACCAGGAACAGCAGCACGCCGAACACCGCGCCGGAAAGGCCCTTGGAGATGCTTTCCGCCATGTTCGGCACGAAGATGATGAAGGCCGCACCGACGAACGAGCCGGGCAGCCAGCCGACGCCGCCGACCACCATGCCGAGGAACAGCGAGATCGCCAGCGTGATGGTGTAGCTGTCGGGCGCCACGAACTGCACCGCGATGGCGCCGAGCGAGCCGGCGACGCCGGTGATGCCGGCGGACACGCCGAAGGCCAGCGTCTTGTACAAGGCGACGTTGACACCCATCGAGGAGGCCGCGATCTCGTTGTCGCGGATCGCCATGAAGGCGCGCCCGGAGCGGGAGCGCAGCAGGTTGACCGAGAAGATGTAGATCGCGACCGTCACGGCGAGCGTGAAGTAGTACAGCCACATGTCCTGCGACATCGGCAGCCCGAACGGCGCGTCCGGCTTGGTGACGACGAGGCCCTGCACGCCGCCGGTCCAGTGCTCGAGGAAGTTCAGCTTGAGCAGTTGCGGCATCGCGGTCGCGAGCGCAAAAGTCGCGAGTGCCAGGTAGATGCCCGACAGCCGCAGCGCCGGCTTGCCGAACAGGTAACCGAATCCGAAGCAGATCGCGGCGGAAACCGGAATTGTCAGCGCGTAGTTGACGTTGAAGTACTCCATCAGCACCGCCGACGTATAGGCGCCGACGGCGTAGAAAGCGCTCTGGCCGAGCGAGAACTGGCCGGAGCCGCCGGTCAGGATGTTCAGCGCCAGCACCGCGAGCCCGTAGATCAGGAGCATCGTCATCTGGAAGATGATGAAGTTCTTGACAAGCATCGGCACGAGCAACAGCGCCGCCAGCACCACCAGCGAGGTGCCGGTGCCCAGCGTCATGGCCCGCTTCGGAACCGCCTCGACCGCCTCGTGGCCTTCGGCGACGACTTCTTCTGCTGCGCTCATGATCAAACTCGCTTGACGATGTGCCGGCCGAACAGGCCGGCGGGTTTGACGACCAGGACTGAGATGATCAGCGCGAGCGCGATCGGGAGCTTCAGCTCATTGCCGACGCCGGGGATGTAGGTGCCGGCGAGATTCTCGAACACTCCGACCAGGAAGCCGCCAACCACGGCGCCGAACGGGCTCGACAGTCCGCCGAGCACCGCGGCGGCGAAGCCGTAGATCAAGACGCCGCCCATCATGTTGGGCTCCAGGAACACCACCGGTGCGATCAGCATGCCGGCGATCGAGCCGATCGCGGTCGCCATGCCCCAGCCGAGCGCGATCATCCAGCTCGTGTTGATGCCGACGAGGCGGGCCGATTCGGGCACCGATGCCGCGGCGCGCATCGCAAGACCGATCCGCGTGTACTGGAAGAAGAAATACAGCGCGAGCAGCAGCGCTATCGTGACGCCGATCATGCCGGCCTGGTGGGTCGAGATCAGCTGGCTGCCGAGGAACGGCGAGGAGCCGAACGGGGTCGGATATTGCTTGATGGTGAAGTCCCAGATCAGGCCGGCCGAGGAGTTGATGATGGCGAACAGCGCGATGAAGCCGGCGACGTTGGTCAGCACCGGCGCTTTGGCGAGCGGCTTGAACAGGATGCGCTCGATCGCGATGCCGGCGACGAAGGAAAATGCCAGCGTGATCAGGAAGGCGGCCCAGTAGGACACGCCCCATTGCATCAGCTGCCAGGAGATGAAGGTCGAGAACATCGCCATCTCGCCTTGCGCGAAGTTGAGATGGTCGATGGCCTGGTAGATCATCACCACGGCGAGCGCCATGCAGGCATAGATCGCGCCGGTGGCGATGCCGGCCAGGACCTGGTTGGTAAACAGTTCCATTGTCCCGGCTCCCTCAGTAACCCAGATAGGATTTGCGGATTTCTTCGTTGTTCGCGATGTCCTTGGCCTTGCCGGACATCACGATGCGGCCGGTCTCGATCACATAGGCCTGATCGGCGAGCTCGAGCGCGAGCTGGGCGTTCTGCTCGACCACCAGGATCGACACCTTGTCCTCGCGGTTGATCTTGCTGAGGATGCCGAACAGGTCGCGCACCACCAGCGGGGCGAGCCCGAAGGAGGGCTCGTCGAGCAGCATCAGCCGCGGCCGCAGCATCAGGGCGCGGGCGACCGCGAGCATCTGCTGCTCGCCGCCGGACAGCGTGCCGGCCTGCTGGGTGTGGCGCTGCTTCAACACCGGGAAATGCGCATACATGCGCTCGATGTCGGAGACGATGCCGGCGCTGTCCTTGCGGGTGATGGCCCCGAGCTGGAGGTTCTCTTCCACGGTCATGTTGGTGAAGGTGCCGCGGCCCTGCGGCACGTGGGCGATGCCGAACCGCACGATGCTCTCGGTGGAGCGGTTGTTGAGCGGCTTGCCCTCAAACTCGACTCCGCCGGTGGAGCGCACCATGTTGCAGATCGCGCGCAGCGTGGTGGTCTTGCCGGCGCCGTTGGCGCCCAGCAGCGTCGTCAGCGAGCCCTCGTTGAGCGAGAAGGACAGGCCGTGGAGCGCCTGGACCTGGCCGTAATAAGCGCGCAGGTCCTTGACGTTGAGCAGTGGCGTCATTGGTCCTTGCTCCCGAGATAGGCCTTGATGACGTCGGGGTCGGCCTGCACCTGGGCGGGGGTGCCTTCCGCGAGCTTCTTGCCGAAATTCAGCGCGACGACGTGGTCGGCGATCGACATCACGAGGCCCATGTGGTGCTCGACCAGCAGCACGGTCATGTGGCGCTCGTCGCGGATTTTGCGGATGAGGTCCCCGAGCACGTAGACTTCCTCGTGGTTGAGGCCGCCGGCCGGCTCGTCGAGCAGCAGGATCTTCGGATCCGCCGCCAGCGCGCGCGCCAGTTCGACGCGCTTCTGCGTGCCGAACGGCAGGCCGGACACGACGGTATGGGCGACATCCTCGAGGCCGAGGTACGCGAGGATCTCCTGCACCTTCCTGTTGATGCTGGCCTCGCTGCGCCGGACCCAGGCAAGCCTCAAGGAGTCGCTGATGATGTCGCTGGAGGTCTTCGCATGGGCGCCGACGCGAACGTTGTCCATCACCGAGAGGTTCGGAAACAGCGCCACGTTCTGGAAGGTACGGCCGATGCCGATCTCGGCGATCCGGTGCGGCGGGCGCGTCAGGATGCTTGCGCCTTCCATCAGGATGTCGCCGGACGAGGGCTGATACAGCCGGGACAGGCAGTTGAACAGCGTGGTCTTGCCGGCGCCGTTGGGGCCGATCAAGCCGAGGATCTGGCCCTTGTGCATGTCGAATGACACGCCGTTGAGCGCGACGATGCCGCCGAACACGACGCTGACGTCGCGAACCGCGAGCAGGGGCGATGTCCCCTGCGCGAGCTGTGCCTGCGTCATCTCGTCTCGCTCACGTCGTTCAGTGAGCGCAGGGGCGATGCGAACCGCTCCCGACGATGACAAAGGCTATCTGATCCCCTCGGCCAAACGAGCAACTTTCCCTCCTGATTTCAGCTTTTTGCTGACGTCTTTTTTTGAATGCGGCATCAGACCCCCGAGTGCCGCTTCGATGTTCCTTACCATCGCCAAGAGACGCGGTCCAATGTCGTTGATCAAACGCTCTTCCGTGAAGCGGAATGCGGGCGCGCCGCAATTGAATGCGTAAGGTCCGGTTCCGTCGTTGAGCTTGAGCGCGACGCCGGCGGCGCCGATGTCGTCGTGCCAGTCGCCGACCGAAATCGCAAAACCGTATTTCGCGACGGTTTCGCCGGAACGTTCCAACCCGTCGCGCATCTTCGGCCAGCGGCTGCCGTAATGCTCGCGCAACAGGCGCGACAACTCCGCGCGATCCGCGTCGTCGAGCGCCCAGAAATAGGCACGGCCCATCGCACTGGTTGCGATCGGCACGCGGGAGCCGACGTCAAGTTGAACGCCGACCGTCTCGCTGCCGCGGCTTTGCCCGAAATAGATCATGCTGTGACGGTCGCGGCCGCCTACCGCGACGGCGCCGCCGGTCGCGCGCATCACCTCCTCGCGGAACGGCTCGGACAAATGCCGAACGCCGAGATTGGCAAGCGCGGCGTAGCCGAGCGACATCGCGGCAGGGGTGAGCTGGTACTTCTCGAAGCGGGGAACCGGCGCGAGATAACCCAGCTTGGTCAGCGTGTAAGTCAGCCGCGACACCGTCGGCTTCGGCAGATTGGTGCGCGCCGCAATCTCCTGATTGCCCAGAAGGCCGTCATTGGGGTGGAATGCTCGCAATACGTCCAGTCCGCGGGAAAGCGCGACGACGAAATTCCGATCGGTCGCTGTCTTCTTTCCTGTACGCTTCATCCCTGATCTGCTTCTTGCGCGGAGTCGTTGACAAGCCACGTGCTTCAAAATAACCCTGCCGTCAAGATGCGGAATTAAATTCCGCACCGCGAAATCGAACAAAAGTTAATCCCCACCAAGGAGGGAACACCGTGAGCGAAGTGGTCAAGCTTGAGCGTCATGACGAGGTCGGGATCGTCACGGTCAACAGCCCTCCGGTCAACGCGTTGAGTGCCGCAGTGCGTGGTGGCATCCTGGAGTGCATCAAAGCCGCAATCGCCGATCCCGCCATCAAGGGCATCGTGCTGACCTGCGCCGGTCGCACGTTCATCGCGGGCGCCGACATCACCGAGTTCGGCAAGCCGCCGAAGCCGCCCGCCCTCAACGACGTGCTGTCCGAGATCGAGAACTCGCCGAAGCCGGTGGTCGCCGCGATCCACGGCACGGCGCTCGGTGGCGGCCTCGAGGTCGCGCTCGCCTGTCATTTCCGCGTCGCGGTGAAAGAGGCCAAGCTCGGCCTGCCCGAGGTGAAGCTCGGCCTGCTGCCGGGCGCCGGCGGCACCCAACGCCTGCCGCGCGCGGTCGGTCCCGAACTCGCGGTCAAGATGATCGTCGGCGGCGATCCCATCGGTGCGGCGGAAGCGCTCAAGAACGGCCTGATCGAGGAGATCGTCGAGGGACCGGCATCGGGCGGCGAAGCCTTCGTGCGCAAGCTCATCGCGGAGAAGCGTCCGCTGCGGCGTCTGCGCGACGACGATTCCAAGATTGCGGCCGCCAAGGCCGACCGCTCGATCTTCACCAATGCGGTCGCCGCCATGACCAAGAAGTCGCGCGGCCTGGAGGCGCCGTTCGCCGCCGCCGACGCCGTCGGCTACGCCATCGACCTGCCCTTCGACGAGGGTCTGAAGAAAGAGCGCGAGGGCTTCCTCAAGCTCGTCGCCAGCGACCAGTCCAAGGCGCAGCGCTACGCCTTCTTCGCCGAGCGCGAAGCCGCCAAGATCGCCGGCGTCCCCGAAGGCACCAAGGCGCGTCCGGTGAACCGTGTCGCCATCCTCGGCGCCGGCACCATGGGCGGCGGCATCGCGATGTCCTTTGCCAATGCCGGCATCCCCGTCACCCTGATCGAGACCGGCGAGGAGCAGCTCAAGCGCGGCATGGGCATCATGCAGAAGAACTGGGAAGCGACCGCAGCGCGCGGCGGCATTCCGGCCGATGCGCCCGCCAAGCGCATGGCGCTGATCAACGGCGTCGTCGGCATCGAGAATGTCGGCGATGCCGACCTCGTCATCGAAGCCGTGTTCGAGACCATGGCGGTGAAGAAGGAAGTGTTCGGCAAGCTCGACCAGTACGCCAAGCAGGGCGCCGTGCTCGCCTCCAACACGTCCTACCTCAACATCGACGAGATCGCGAAGTCGACCAAGCGTCCGCAGGACGTGCTCGGCATGCACTTCTTCTCGCCGGCCAACGTCATGAAGCTGTGCGAGATCGTGCGCGCCGACAAGACCGCGCCGGACGCCCTCGTGACGGCCGTCAATATCGCGCGCAAGATCGCAAAGGTGCCGGCCGTGGTCGGCGTCTGCGACGGCTTCGTCGGCAACCGCATGCTGGCCCAGCGCGGCAAGCAGTCGGAGAAGCTCTTGTTCGAGGGCGCCTTGCCGCAGCAGGTCGATGCCGTCGTGACCAAATTCGGCATGCCGATGGGACCGTTCGCGATGGGCGATCTGGCCGGCCTCGACATCGGCTGGCGCTCGCGCAAGGACCGCGGCATCAAGTCGGAGATCGCGGACGCGCTGTGCGAAGCCGGCCGCTTCGGCCAGAAGACCGGCAAGGGCTACTACAAGTACGAAGCCGGCTCCCGCGCGCCGCTGCCAGATCCCGAGGTCGAGAAGCTGATCGACGAGACGCTTGCCCGCCTCGGCCGCAAGAAGCGCGTCGTCAGCGACGAGGAGATCCTCGAGCGCATGATGTATCCGATGATCAACGAGGGCGCGAAGATCCTGGAAGAGGGCATTGCGGCACGTCCCTCCGACATCGACGTGGTCTGGCTCTACGGCTATGGCTGGCCGATCTACCGCGGCGGCCCGATGTTCTGGGCCGACAGCGTCGGTCTCAAGCACATCGCGGACCGGCTCTCCTACTACGCCAAGGAGACCAACGATCCGAGCCTCGAGCCCGCGCCGCTGTTGAAGAAGCTCGCGGCGGAAGGCAAGACCTTCGCCTCGCTCGCGGCGGCGTCGAAGGCGGCGTGATGGGGGCTTTGTCCCAACCCTCGTCATTCCGGGCTCGCGACTTCGTCGCGCCCCGGAATGACGGTCTGTGTTAGTTGCTCGCTCAAGCAATCCTAAAATGACCCATCCCGGCGAACAGTTTTACCCCGAGGGCGTGCATTGGGACGATCCGATCGTCCAGGGCACGTTGCCCGACCTGCTGTCGAAGGCTGCCGCCGATTACGGTCCGCGCACCGCGCTGGAATTCCGCGATCGCGCCATCACCTATACCGAGCTCGCGGCGTTGGCCGAGCGCGCCGCCGCGGCTTTTCTCCGTGCCGGCTGCGGCAAGGGCACGTCGATCGCGCTGTTCCTCGGCAATTCGCCGGACCATCCCGTCAATTTCTTCGGCGCGCTGAAGGCGGGCGCCCGTGTCGCGCACCTCTCGCCGCTCGACGGCGAGATCGCGCTGACGCACAAGGTGTCGGATTCCGCCGCGCGTCTGCTCGTCACCTCGAACCTCCAGGCCTTGTTGCCGACCGCGCTCAAATTCCTGGACAAGGGACTGATCGACCGCCTCGTCGTCTGCGAGGACGACACCTGGGGCAAGGTCGGCACGCCGCAGGCGGCGATCCCCGACGATCCCCGCATCGTTACCTTCAAGGCCTTCGTCGCGGGCGCCACTGCGCCGGCGCAATGGCCGGTCGTGACGGCCGATGACGTCGCGCTGCTGCAATATACCGGCGGCACCACCGGCCTGCCCAAGGGCGCGATGCTCACGCACGGCAATCTCACCTCCGCGGTGTCGATCTACGACGTCTGGGGCAAGCCGGGGCGCGCCACGCGCGGCGACGTGATCGAGCGCGTGATCTGCGTGCTGCCGCTGTTCCACATCTACGCGCTCACCGTGGTGCTGTTGTCCTCGCTCAGCCGCGGCAACCTGATCTCGCTGCATCAGCGCTTCGACGTCGAAGCCGTGATGCGCGACATCGAGGTCAAGCGCGCGACCTACTTTCCGGGCGTGCCGACGATGTGGATCGCGATCGCGGCGCTTCCCGACCTCGACAAGCGCGACTTCTCCTCGCTCGTCACCATCGGCTCCGGCGGCGCGCCGCTGCCGGTGGAGATCGCGAGCTTCTTCGAGCGCAAGGTCGGCAAGAAGCTGAAGAGCGGCTGGGGCATGACCGAGACCTGCTCGCCCGGCACCGGCCACCCGCCCACCGGGCCGGAGAAGCCCGGCTCGATCGGCCTGATGCTGCCCGGCATCGAGCTCGACGTCGTCGCGCTGGACGATCCCAGGCGCGTGCTTCCGCCCGGCGAGGTCGGCGAGATCCGCATCAAGGGCCCGAACGTCACCAGGGGCTATTGGAACAAGCCGGACGGCTCGGCGGACGCCTTCGTCGACGGCCGTTTCCTCACCGGCGACATCGGCTACGTCGATGCCGACGGCTATTTCTTCCTGGTCGACCGCAAGAAGGACATGATCATCTCCGGCGGCTTCAACGTCTATCCGCAGATGATCGAGCAGGCGATCTATACGATTCCGGGCGTGCACGAGGTGATCGTGCTCGGCATTCCCGACCCCTATCGGGGCGAAGCCGCCAAGGCCTTCATCAAGCTGAAGCCGGGCGCAAAGCCGTTCTCGCTCGACGAGCTGCGCGCGCAGCTCAACGGCAAGCTCGGCAAGCACGAAGTCCCGGCCGCGGTCGAGTTCGTTGACGATCTGCCGCGCACGCCGGTCGGGAAATTGTCGCGTCACGAATTGCGCCAGCAGCAGAAACCGTCACAATCCGTTCAACAAGCATCAGGAGGTCGTTCTTGACCGACGCCGTCGTCGTTTCCACCGCCCGCACCCCGATCGGCAAGGCCTATCGCGGCGCGCTCAACGCCACCGAGGGCGCCACGCTGCTCGGCCACGCCATTGGCGAAGCCGTCGCGCGCGCCAAGGTCGATCCCAAGGAGATCGAGGACGTCGTGATGGGCGCCGCGCTGCAGCAGGGCGCGACCGGCGGCAACATCGCGCGCAAGGCGCTGCTGCGCGCCGGCCTTCCCGTCACCGTCGCCGGCACCACCATCGACCGGCAATGCGCCTCGGGCCTGCAGGCGATCGCGCTCGCTGCGCGCTCGGTGATCTTCGACGGCGTCGAGATCGCGGTCGGCGGCGGCGGCGAATCGATCAGCCTGGTGCAGAACGACAAGATGAACGGCTTCCACGCCCAGGATCCGGCGCTGCTCAAGATCAAGGGCGAGGTCTACATGCCCATGATCGACACGGCGGAGGTGGTCGCCAAGCGCTACGGCATCTCGCGCGAGAAGCAGGACGAGTATTCGCTGGAGAGCCAGCGCCGCACCGCGGCGGCCCAGCAGGGCGGCAAGTTCAAGGAGGAGATCGCGCCGATCACGACGCAGATGGCGGTCACCGACAAGGCCACCGGCGCTGTCACGATGAAGGAGATCACGCTGTCGCAGGACGAAGGCCCGCGTCCCGAGACCACGATCGAAGGCCTTGCCGGCCTCAAGCCGGTGCGCGGCGAAGGTTTCTCGATCACCGCCGGCAATGCCAGCCAGCTCTCCGACGGCGCCAGCGCCTCGGTGATCATGAGCGACAAGGAAGCATCCAAGCGCGGCCTCAAGCCGCTCGGCATCTTCCGCGGCTTCGTCTCGGCCGGCTGCGAGCCGGACGAGATGGGCATCGGCCCGGTCTTCGCCGTGCCACGCCTGCTCAAGCGCCACGGCCTCACCGTCGACGACATCGGCCTGTGGGAGCTCAACGAGGCCTTCGCCGTGCAGGTGCTGTATTGCCGCGACAAGCTCGGCATCGACCCCGACAAGATCAACGTCGACGGCGGCGCGATCGCGGTCGGCCATCCCTACGGCATGTCGGGCGCGCGCCTGACCGGCCACGCCCTGATCGAAGGCCGTCGCCGCAAGGCCAAATACGCGGTCGTCACCATGTGCGTCGGCGGCGGCATGGGCGCGGCGGGTCTGTTCGAGGTGCTGCAGTAAATGTTTCTGTCATTCCGGGGCGCCGCGAAGCGGCGAGCCCGGAATCCATAACCACCAGTCGGGGATATGGATTCCGGGCCTGCGCCTTACGGCGCATCCTGGAATGACGGCGGGTTGAGTAGGAAAAAAGTCGCTCACAGGAGGATCCGATGGATCTCGCATTCACGAAAGAAGAGCAGGCGTTTCGCGAGGAAGTACGGCAGTTCTTCCGCGACAACGTCCCGCCGGATACGCGGCGCAAGATGGTCGAGGGCCGTCATCTCTCCAAGGACGAGATGGTAACTTGGTGGCGCATCCTCAACAAGAAGGGCTGGGGCGTCAGCCACTGGCCCAAGCAATATGGCGGCACCGGCTGGACCGCCGTGCAGCATTACATCTTCAACGAGGAGCTTCAGGCCCATCCGGCGCCGCAGCCGCTCGCCTTCGGCGTCAGCATGGTCGGCCCGGTCATCTACACCTTCGGCAACGAGGAGCAGAAGAAAAAGTACCTGCCGCGCATCGCCAATGTCGACGATTGGTGGTGCCAGGGCTTCTCCGAGCCCGGCTCCGGCTCGGACCTCGCCTCGCTCAAGACCAAGGCCGAGCGCCGTGGCGACAAGTGGATCATCAACGGACAGAAGACCTGGACCACGCTGGCCCAGCACGCCGACATGATCTTCTGCCTCTGCCGCACCGACAACAATGCCAAGAAGCAGATGGGCATCTCCTTCATCGTGTTCTCGATGAAGTCCAAGGGCGTCGCCGTGCGCCCGATCCAGACCATCGACGGCGGCCATGAGGTCAACGAAGTCTTCTTTGACGACGTCGAGGTGCCCGTCGAGAATTTGATCGGCGAAGAGAACAAGGGCTGGGATTACGCCAAATTCCTGCTCGGCAACGAGCGCACCGGCATCGCCCGTGTCGGCGTCTCCAAGGAGCGGCTGCGCCGCATCCGCGATCTCGCCGGCAAGGTCGAATCCGGCGGCAAGCCGATCATCCAGGATGCCGCGTTCCGCGAGAAGCTGGCGGCCTGCGAGATCGAGCTGAAGGCGCTCGAGCTGACCCAGCTGCGCGTCGTCGCCGACGAGGGTAAGCAAGGCAAGGGCAAGCCCAATCCGGCGTCCTCGGTGCTGAAGATCAAGGGCTCCGAGATCCAGCAGACCACCACCGAGCTGCTCATGGAAGTGATCGGCCCGTTCGCCGCGCCCTACGACGTGCACGGCGACGACGGCTCGAACGAAGCCATGGACTGGACCGCCCAGATCGCGCCGAGCTACTTCAACAACCGCAAGGTCTCGATCTACGGCGGCTCCAACGAGATCCAGCGCAACATCATCGCCAAGGCGGTGCTGGGGCTCTAGGCGTCGTTCCGGGGCGCGACCAAGTCGCGAGCCCGGAATCCATAACCACACACTCGCCGTCATGGCCGGGCTTGACCCGGCCATCCACGCCTAGCGGCACCAAGAACGTGGATGCCCGGCACAAGGCCGGGCATGACGACCTCAATACCGGGAGAGCAGAAAACAATGGATTTTGATCTGAACGAGGAGCAGCGGCTTCTCAAGGAAAGCATCGACGGCCTGCTGACCGATTCCTACGATTTCGAGCAGCGCAAGAAATACATGGCGGAGAAGGGCGGCTGGAGCAAGACGGTGTGGCTCAAGCTCGCCGAGCAGGGCCTGCTCGGTCTGCCCTTCAGCGAGGCCGAAGGCGGCTTCGGCGGCGGCGGTGTCGAGACCATGATCGTGATGGAGGCGCTCGGCAAGGCGTTGGTGCTGGAGCCCTATCTGGCGACCGTGGTGATCGGCGGCGGCTTCCTGCGCCATGCCGGCACCGATGCGCAGAAGGCCGCGCACGTCCCTTCGATCATCGACGGCAGCAAGACGCTCGCCTTCGCCCAGCTCGAGAAGAATTCGCGCTACGATCTGTTCGACGTCACCACGACCGCGAAGAAGAAGGGCGACGGCTGGGTGATCGACGGCGAGAAGTTCGTCGTGCTCAACGGCGAGAATGCCGATACGCTTCTAGTCACCGCGCGCACCAAGGGCGAGCGCCGCGACAAGTCCGGCATCGGCGTGTTCCTGGTGCCGGCGAATGCCAAGGGCGTCGCCAGGAAGGGCTATCCGACCCAGGACGGCCTGCACGCCGCCGACATCACCTTCACCGGCGTCGAGGTCGGCGCGGACGCCGTGCTCGGCAATCCCGAGGATTCGCTCGCGCTGATCGAACGCGTGGTGGACGAGGCCCGCGTCGCGCTCTGCGCCGAGGCGGTCGGGCTGATGGACGAATCGCTCAAGACCACCGTCGAGTACATCAAGACGCGCAAGCAGTTCGGCGTTGCGATCGGCTCGTTCCAGTCGCTGCAGCACCGCGCCTCCGACATGTTCGTCGCGGCCGAGCAGGCGCGCTCGATGTCGATGTTCGCCACCATGGCGAACGATTTCGAGAACGCCAAGGAGCGCAGCAACGCGATCGCGGCGGCGAAGGTGCAGATCGGCAAGTCGGCCAAATTCGTCGGCCAGCAATCGATCCAGCTTCACGGCGGCATCGGCATGACCATGGAGGCGAAGATCGGCCACTACTTCAAGCGCCTCACCATGATCGAGAACACCTTCGGCGACACCGACTACCACCAGCGCCGCGTCGCCGACGCGGGCGGGTTGGTCTAGCCGTCGCATTGCGAGGCGGCATCTGCACAAAGATCGTCATGCCCGGGCTTGTCCCGGGCATCCACGTCTTGCCGACTAGGAAGAACGTGGATGGCCGGGCATAGGCGAGCGGAAGCGACGCCGTCCTTCAGACGGCTATGCCCGGCCATGACGGAAACAGGGAGTTCAAACAACAATGAAAAACACCCCGTTCGATCTCACCGGCAAGGTCGCGGTCGTCACCGGCTCCAGCCGCGGCATCGGCCGCTCCTCCGCCGAGCTCCTCGCCAGGCTCGGTGCCAAGGTGGTGGTCTCCTCGCGCAAGGCCGAGGCCTGCAAGGAGGTTGCCGACGGCATCATTGCAGCCGGCGGCGACGCCATCGTCATTCCCTGCAACATCGCGCGCAAGGCCGAGGTCGAGGCGCTGATCGCCGGCGCCACGAAGCATTACGGCAAGATCGACGTCCTGGTCTGCAACGCCGCGGTGAATCCGTATTACGGCCCGCTGCTCGACATCACGGACGAGGCCTTCGACAAGATCATGGGCTCGAACGTCAAGAGCAACATCTGGCTCTCCGCGCTCACGATCCCTGAGATGGCCGAGCGCGGCAACGGCTCGGTGATCATCATCTCCTCGATCGGCGGCCTGCGCGGCTCCACCGTGATCGGCGCCTACGGCATCTCCAAGGCCGCCGACTTCGCGCTGTGCCGCTCGCTCGCCGGCGAATGGGGCCCGAAAGGCGTGCGGGTCAATTGCATTGCGCCCGGCCTGGTCAAGACCGATTTCGCTCGCGCGCTGTGGGAAGACGAAGCCATGCTGAAGCGCCGCACCGCTACCACGCCGCTCCGCCGCATCGGCGAGCCCGACGAGATCGCCGGCGCCGTCGCCTACCTCGCCTCCGATGCGTCGAGCTTCATGACCGGCCAGACCATCGTCATCGACGGCGGCGTGACCACGGCCGCGGTGTAGCGTCACACCACTTGCAATTGCGTTGATGCCGCGCTTCCCTTACCCTCCCCTGGAGGGGTCCGGGACGAGCTAGCTCGCCCGTGGGTCGCTGCGCATGCAATGCGCAGCGGGGTGGGGTGAAGCCACAACAATGGTCTCAACATCAATCCGACGCGCCGCCGCAAAGAGGCTGCGAGCGAATACCACGCCCCACGAACGGATGTTATGGCGTGCGCTCAAAGAACTTCCGATGGACGGCTCGCACTTCCGCCGCCAGGCGCCAATTGGTCCTTACATCGTCGACTTTTTCTGTCCGGCCAAACGGCTGATCGTCGAGTTAGATGGTGGACACCATAATGAAGACGATGTGGCCGCACGCGATCTCGAACGCCAACGCTGGCTTGAGAACGAAGGTTACCGCGTCATCCGCTTCTGGAATTCGGAGCTCTCAAACGATCTGACCGCGGTGATGGAGCGGGTCTATGTTGACTCTATGGCTCGCGCGGGACGCAAACTATGCACCTCGCTCACCGGCGCAAGCGAAAAACGCCAACCTAATCGAGAAGCGCCCTCTCTTACCCTCCCCTGGAGGGGGAGGGTCGATCGCGCGTAGCGCGAGCGGGGTGGGGTGATCTCTCCCCACGGGCACTGTTCGCTGCGGAGAGACCGTCACCCCACCCCGGATCACATTCCGCTTTGCTGCATGTGATCCGACCCTCCCCCTCCAGGGGAGGGTAAGAAGGCGCCTGCCGCGCACGCCTTGACCTCTGGCCGGCAATCCCGTCTTCTCTGCCTCAATCAACGTACCCCCCGGGGGCAACGCCAGGATGCGCCGCCATGTCTTTCGTCCTCGCCATCGACCAGGGCACCACCTCCTCGCGCGCGATCGTGTTTCGCGGCGATATTTCCATCGCCGCCAAAGCGCAGCAGGAATTCCCGCAGCATTTCCCGGCCTCCGGCTGGGTCGAGCACGAGCCGGAGGACATCTGGACCTCGACTGTGATGGTGTGCCGCGAAGCGATCGCGCAGGCCGGCCTCAGCGCAAAGGACATCGCCGCGATCGGCATCACCAACCAGCGCGAGACCACCGTGGTGTGGGACCGCGCCACGGGGCAGGCCGTGCACCGCGCCATCGTCTGGCAGGACCGCCGCACCGCCGACATCTGCGCGAAACTGAAAGCAGACGGCCGCGAGCCGGTGATCTCGCAGAAGACCGGCCTGATCATCGATCCCTATTTCTCCGGCACCAAGGTCGCCTGGATCCTCGATCACGTCCCCGGCGCCCGCGCCCGCGCCGCGCGCGGCGAATTGATGTTCGGCACCGTTGATTGCTACCTGCTGTGGCGCCTCACCGGCGGCAAGGTGCACGCCACCGACGCCACCAACGCCTCGCGCACGCTGCTGTTCAACATCCACACCGGGCAGTGGGACGACGAGCTCTTGGAGATCATCGGCGTGCCGCGTTCGATGCTGCCCGAGGTGAAGGACTCCTCCGCCCGCTTCGGCGAGAGCACGCCCGATCTGTTCGGCGGCGCGATCGCCATCTCCGGCATCGCCGGCGACCAGCAGGCCGCCACCATCGGCCAGGCCTGCTTCCGCCCGGGAATGATGAAGTCCACCTACGGCACCGGCTGCTTCGCGCTGCTCAACACCGGCACCACGCCGGTCGTCTCCAGGAACAAGCTGCTCACCACGGTCGCCTACCAGCTCGACGGCAAACGCACCTACGCGCTTGAAGGCTCGATCTTTGTCGCCGGCTCGGCGGTGCAATGGCTGCGCGACGGCCTCGGCATCATCAAGCACGCCGCCGAGACCGGACAGCTGGCCGACCAGTCCGACTCCATGCAGAGCGTCTATCTCGTCCCCGCCTTCGTCGGCATGGGCGCGCCCTATTGGAATCCTAGGGTGCGCGGCGCGCTGTTCGGCCTCACCCGCAACACCGGCCCCGCCGAGCTCGCCCATGCCGCGCTGGAGAGCGTCTGCTACCAGACCTTCGACCTCTGGGCCGCGATGCGCGCGGACTGGCCGAGCTCCGAGACCGCCAGCGTCGTGCTCCGCGTCGACGGCGGCATGACCGCGTCCGACTGGACCATGCAGCGCCTCGCCGATCTCCTCGACGCCCCGGTCGACCGCCCCGTGATCCAGGAGACCACGGCCCTCGGCGCCGCCTACCTCGCCGGCCTCAACGCCGGCGTCTATCCCGAGCCGACCAAGTTCGCCGACAATTGGCGCCTCGAGCATCGCTTCAAGCCGAACATGAGCCAGGCGACGCGCGAGCGGAAGTTGGCGGGCTGGGCGAGGGCGGTGAAGGGCGTGCTGGCGAGTGACGAGGGGGAGGGGTAGGCGGGTCTCGCGTACCCGCATGGAGCGAGGCGTGGTCAGCGGCCGCCACACCGTCATTGCGAGGAGCTCTTGCGACGAAGCAATCCAGGCTGCCCCTGCGGAGACGGTCTGGATTGCTTCGCTTCGCTCGCAATGACGGAGCATGGAGCCACCGGCACGGGCTGCTCTCCAGCGAACGAAGGTAAGGACAAATGATCCCCGACGGCTATTCCGACGTCCCCAACGGCAAGATCGCCGCCGTCGTCACCCATCTGGAGATGACCGCACCTCCCGCGCGCCGCGACGATCCGCCCGGCAATTGGTCGCTGCGCAAGGTCGATTCCCCCGCGCTTCATTGGTACCGCGACATCTTCCGCCGCGTCGGCGAGGACTGGCTGTGGTTCTCGCGCTCCCGCATGACCGACACTGAGCTCGCCGCAATCATCCAAGCGCCTGATGTTGAAATCTACGCGCTGGTCGCAGGCGGCCGCGACGAAGGCCTGCTCGAACTCGACTTCCGCGACCCCGGCCAGTGCGAGCTGGCCTATTTCGGCGTCACCGCACCCTTGATCGGCACCGGCGCCGCCCGCTTCCTGATGAACCGCGCGCTGGAGCGCGCATGGTCACGCGACGTCCGCCGCGTCTGGGTCCACACCTGTACCCTCGACCATCCCTCCGCCGTCGCCTTCTACCAGCGCTCCGGCTTCCGCGCGTTCCGCCGCCAGATCGAGATTGCCGACGATCCGCGCCTCGACGGCACGGCGCCGCGAACGGCCGCGAAGCATGTGCCGATTATCGATTAGCACGGCCGTAGCCCGGATCAGCGAAGCGACATCCGGGAAAGCGCTCAAAAAGATCCCTGCATGTCGCTCCGCTTCGTGCGGGCTACTTCTCAAAACACCTCCTGCTTCCCCCGCGCCAGCGAAAACCCCCGCTGCATCGCGTTGAAGCACGTCAGCCCGGTCTGCTCCGACCTGCACGTGAATCCCGCGCGCTGCCACACCTCGCCATAGGCCAGCACCGGCAGTGATGGGTCCATCACGGTGTCGCCGGCGCAGATGCGGCCCGCGGCGCCCTTCGCGCTCATCTCGAAGGCGTGGCCCCAATCGAGGTCGCAATCGGCCGGCCGCCCCGGCCGGCTCTCCATGTTCATGATGTCGCAGCGGAGCACGCCCTGTCCGTTATCGGTGAAGAACTGGCAGGCGATGTTCTTCGAGGGCGTCAGGAAGCCGATCGGGCGGTCCTGGGCCTGGGCGGCAGCGATCATCGGCAGCAGGATCGATATCAGGATCAGTCCGCGCGGTCCCGTCATGTCATTCCCGATCAGCTGTCGAAATTCACCGCATTGGTGTTGGCGCCGCAGACCAGAACCGCGATGCGCTCGGCTGGCGAGGGACGATAGCGGCCGGAGAGAACCGCGGCAAAGGCGGCTGCACCGCCGGGCTCGGCGACGAGGCGCAGGTGCGACCACAGGGCGGCCTGGGCCTGCCGGATCGCATCGTCGCTGACCAGGACGACGCGCTCGACATGGGCGCGCGCGACCGGAAACATCAATTCGCCGACGCGTCGCGGCGCAAGGCTGTCGGCGGCAATGCCGCCGGCCGGCGCATCGACCGGGGCGCCCGCCTCGAACGCGCTGTGCAGGGTTGGCGATTGCTCGGGCTCGACCGCGACGATGCGCGTCCGGCCGCCGTACCAGGCCGCAATGCCGCCGATCAGTCCGCCGCCGCCGACCGCCACCAGCAGCGTGTCGATGCCGGGCGCATCCTGCTCCAGCTCCAGTCCGACGCTGCCCTGGCCGAGCAGGGTCTCGGCCTGATCGTAGGCATGAACCGCCAGCGCGCCGGTCTGCGCGACATGCGCCTCGCTCGCGGCGAGCGCATCGGCGTAGCGGCTGCCCGCGATCACGAGCTTCGCGCCATAATTCCTGATCCGCTCGGCCTTGGCCGGCGAGGTGATGTCGGGCACGAAGATCGTGGCGGGAAGGCCGAGCCGCTGCGCCGCATAGGCGACCGCCGCGCCGTGATTGCCGCCGGATGCGGCGACGACACCGGCCCGCGGCACCTGCCGCAGCAACAGATTGGCGAAGGCGCCGCGCGCCTTGAACGATCCGGAATGCTGCAGCATCTCGAGCTTGAACGTGACGGGCGCGGTCGGCAGACCGAAATCGGCGAGATCGGCCTGAACAAGCGGCGTGCGCCTGATATGCGGGCGTATGACCGGCTCGGTCGCCGCGATCCGCTCCCGCGTGATGTCCATTGTCGCTGTCATGATGCCACGCAGAATAGCGCATCGACGAGTTGACATCAATTAGGTAATTAGCAAAATAACTAAATGAAATTTGCCCTCGCCCTGCGTGCGCTCGCCAACGAACGTCGCCTGCAGATCTTGGAATGGCTGCGCGATCCGCGGAAGCATTTTCGCGAGCAGGCCGATGGCGACCTGGTCGAGGACGGCGTCTGCGGCTTGCTGATCGCCGAAAAGCTCGGCGTCAGCGCCCCGACATTGAGCGAGCACATGCGGGTGCTGACATCAGCCAAGCTGGTGCGCGCCAAGCGGATCAAGCAGTGGACGATGTACAAGCGCAACGAGACGGCCATCGCTGCGATCAAGCGCTCGATCCAGGACGGTCTTTGACGGGTAGCACGTGAGGCATTGCGGGCGTCGTTGCAGCCGGCGCAATGCTCCGTTTCCGAGATAATTGTTGCGCCGCACCGAGCCGGTCGTGGAGACTGATCGGCCCTGCCGTGTCCAATGATTGAGAAGAGCGAGAACCATGTTCCTGATCGGCCAATATGATTCCCCCTTCGTCCGCCGCGTCGCGATCGCGCTGAAGCTTTACGGGCTTCCCTTCGAGCACCGGCCGTGGTCGACCTTCGGCGATGCCGACAAGATCGCGCCGTACAATCCGCTGCGCCGCGTGCCGACCCTGGTGCTCGACGACGGCGAGGTGCTGATCGAGAGCACGATCATTCTCGATTATCTCGACGACTTCGTCGGCGAGGCCAAGGCGATGCTGCCGCGCGCCGGCGTTGAGCGGCGCAGGCATCTGCGTATCTGCGCGCTGGCCTCCGGCCTCGGCGACAAGGCGGTGAGCCTGCTCTACGAGCGCGTGCTGCGAAAGGAGCAGCTCGCGCTCTGGGTCGAGCGCTGCCAGGCGCAGATCGGCGACGTGCTCAAGGTGCTGGAAGCCGAGCGGGCCAAGGTGACGACGCCGTACTGGCTGGGCGATCGCATCGGCCACGCCGACGTCGCGGTCGCCTGTGTCGTCCGCTTCACCCGCGAGGCCCATCCCCAGCTGTTCGACGCCTCGCGCTATCCGGCGCTAACCGCACATGCGGAGCGTTGCGAGGCATTGGCACCGTTCAAGGAGATCGTGCAGCCGCTGGCCCCGCCGAAGGGGTGAGATCTCACCCTCCCCTGGAGGGGGAGGGTCGATCGCGCGAAGCGCGAGCGGGGTGGGGTGATCTCTCCACACGGGCAGCGCTTCCGCGGACAGACTGTCACCCCGCCTCGGTTCGCATTCCGCTTCGCTGCATGCGAACCGATCCTCCCCCTCCAGGGGAGGATGGGCACCGTGCATGTGGGAGGGTTACAGGATACATCCGCCGCCGTTGCGGCACCGCGCGGGACAGCCCGATGATGCAATAGTACCGCTGTTTTGCCCGACGCCGCAAAGCGTCTTCGGGTGGACCGAAATTATTCAACCTTTTCAACCCCATTCTACTGTGCATGGGGTTGTTTTCGCATTTTTTGTCTGGCAGGCGGGTCTATCCCGCCCCCGCGCGCTTCTTCTGCCAGACCAGATGCACCGCGCAGGTGCAGCCCGGCGGATGCGAGGCGAGATCCTCTGGGGTCTCGTCGTTGGCCGGTTTGGCCGCAAAGGTCTTGTCGGTCTGTTGCGGCGGGATGTAGTTCAGCACCGGCGCGAGCCAGCGCTCGGTCTCCGCGACGCTCATGCCCTTGCGCGCGGCGTAGTCCTCGACCTGGTCGCGCTCGATCTTGCCGACGCCGAAATAATAGCTCGCGGGGTTTGCGAAGTAGAGGCCCGAGACCGAGGAGCCCGGCCACATCGCAAAGCTCTCGGTCAGCTTCACGCCGCAGGTCGTCTCCGCATCGAGCAGCTCGAACAGCGTCGCCTTTTCGGTGTGGTCGGGCTGGGCGGGATAGCCGGGCGCCGGGCGGATGCCTTGGTACTTCTCCAGGATCAGATCGTCGGCGGAGAGCGTCTCGTCCGGCGCATAGGCCCAGAACTCGCGGCGCACCCGGGCATGCATGCGCTCGGCAAAGGCCTCGGCGAGGCGGTCGGCCAGCGCCTTGCACAGGATCGAGGAGTAATCGTCGTTGGCCATCTTGAAGCGGTCGGCGACCGCATCCTCGCCGATGCCGGCGGTGACGACGAAGCCGCCGATATAATCGGGAACACCCGCGGGCGCGACGAAGTCGGCGAGCGCGGCATTGAAGCGGCCTTCCCGCTTCTCCAACTGCTGGCGCAGCGTGTGCAGCGTGGCGATGCTCTTGGTCCGGCTCTCGTCGGCATAGAGCACGATGTCGTCGCCTTGCGCGTTGGCCGGCCAGAAGCCGATCGCCGCGCGGGCCCGGAACCATTTCTCCTTGACGATGGTGTCGAGCATCTTGCGTGCATCGTCATAGAGCGAGCGCGCGACCTCGCCGACCTTGGCATCGTCGAGAATGGCGGGGAAGCGTCCCGCGAGCTCCCAGGTCTGGAAGAACGGCGTCCAGTCGATGTAGTCGATCAGTTCGGCGAGGTCGTAGTCGTCGAAGCTGCGGATGCCGAGGAAGGTCGGCTTCACCGGCTTGTTGGCGGTGAAATCGACCGGCACGCGGTTGGCGCGGGCGTCAGCCAGCTTCAGCCGTTTCTTGTCGGCCTGCGCGCGCAGATGCGCTTCCGAGATCTTGGCGTATTCGGCGCGCACCTCGGCGGCATAGGTCTCGCGCTTCTCGGGCGAGAGCAGCGAGGAGGCGACGCCGACGGCGCGGCTGGCGTCGTTGACATGCACGACGGGGCCGGCGCGATAGCTCGGGTCGATCTTGACCGCCGTATGCACGCGGCTGGTGGTGGCGCCGCCGATCAACAGCGGCAGCTTCAGGCCTTCGCGCTGCAATTCGCCGGCGAAGAACGCCATCTCGTCGAGCGAGGGCGTGATCAGGCCCGAGAGGCCGACGATGTCGGCCTTCTCCGCCTTCACGGTCTCGACGATCTTGGCCGCGGGCACCATCACGCCGAGGTCGATGACCTCGAAATTGTTGCACTGGAGCACGATGCCGACGATGTTCTTGCCGATGTCGTGGACGTCGCCCTTGACGGTCGCGAGCACGATCTTGCCGGCCGACGAGGAACCCTCGGTGCCGATGCCGTTGGCGAGGTTGCGCGCCTTCTCCTCCTCCATGAACGGCATCAGCCAGGCCACGGCCTGCTTCATCACGCGGGCGGATTTCACCACCTGCGGAAGGAACATCTTGCCGTCGCCGAAGAGATCGCCGACCACGTTCATGCCGGCCATCAGCGGCCCCTCGATCACGTCGAGCGGGCGCGAAGACGTCTTGCGGGCTTCCTCGGTGTCCTGCTCGATGAATTCGGTGATGCCGTGCACCAGCGAATGCGACAGCCGCTTCTCCACCGGCCATTCGCGCCAGGCGAGATCGGCTTCCCTGCTTTCCGTCTTCTTGCCGCGGAATTTCTCCGCCAGCGCCAGGAGCCGCTCGCTCGCACCCGGATCGCGGTTGAGGACGACGTCCTCGCAGGTCTGGCGCAACTCGGGGTCGATGTCGTCATAGACGATCATCTGCCCGGCATTGACGATGCCCATGTCCATGCCGGCCTTGATGGCGTGATACAGGAACACCGAGTGCATGGCCTCGCGCACCGGCTCGTTGCCGCGGAACGAGAAGGAGAGGTTGGAGACGCCGCCGGAGACATGCGCGCCCGGCAGGTTCTGCCGGATCCAGCGCGTCGCCTCGATGAAGTCGACGCCGTAATTGTTGTGCTCCTCGATGCCCGTCGCGATCGCGAACACGTTCGGATCGAAGATGATGTCCTCAGGCGGGAAGCCGACCTTGCTCACCAGGATGTCGTAGGCGCGCTTGCAGATCTCGGTCTTGCGCGCGAACGTGTCGGCCTGGCCGACCTCGTCGAACGCCATCACCACCACGGCCGCGCCATGGCGACGGGCGATCTTGGCCTCGTGAATGAACTTCTCCTCGCCCTCCTTCATCGAGATCGAGTTGACCACCGGCTTGCCCTGCACGCATTTCAGGCCGGCCTCGATCACCGAGAATTTCGAGGAATCGACCATCACGGGGACCCGGGCGATGTCGGGCTCGGCGGCGACGAGGTTGAGGAAGGTCACCATCGCCGCTTCGGAATCGAGCAGCCCCTCGTCCATGTTGACGTCGATGATCTGCGCGCCGTTCTCGACCTGGTCGCGCGCGACCTGGAGCGCGGCGGTGTAGTCGCCGGCGGTGATCAGCTTGCGGAAGCGGGCGGACCCCGTGACGTTGGTGCGCTCGCCGACGTTCACGAACGGAATCGCGTCCGTCAGCACGAACGGCTCCAGCCCGGACAGCCGCAGGCGCGGTTCGATCGCGGGCACGATGCGCGGCTTGTGCGGAGCGACGGCCGCTGCGATCGCCGCGATATGATCCGGCGTGGTGCCGCAGCAGCCGCCGACGATGTTGACGAGGCCGTCGCGGGCGAACTCGCCGATCAGCCGCGCCATGTACTCCGGGCTCTCGTCGTACTGGCCGAACTCGTTGGGCAGGCCGGCATTGGGATAGGCACAGACCAGCGTATCGGCGACGCGGCCGATGTCTGCGATATGCGCGCGCAGATCCTCGGCGCCGAGCGCGCAGTTGAAGCCGATGGTGATGGGCCTGGCGTGCCGCACCGAATTCCAGAACGCCTCCGGCATCTGGCCCGAGAGCAGGCGGCCGGACTTGTCGGTGATGGTGCCCGACACCATCACGGGCATGTCGATGCCGCGCTCTTCGGTGATCTCGGCGACCGCATAGAGCGCCGCCTTGGCGTTCAGCGTGTCGAAGATGGTCTCGACCAGCAGGAGGTCGACGCCGCCGTCGAGCATGCCGCGGATCTGCTCGCCATAGGATTTGCGCAAGTCGTCGAAGGTGACGGCGCGGTAGCCGGGATTGGAGACATCAGGCGAGATCGAGGCGGTGCGGTTGGTCGGGCCGATGGCGCCCGCGACGAAGCGCGGCTTGCCGTCCTCGGCCTCGACGCGCCGTGCGGCGTTGCCGGCAAGGCGGGCGCCTTCACGCGCCATCTCGTAGACGATGTCGGCGAGGTCGTAGTCGGCCTGCGCGATTGACGTGGTGGAGAACGTGTTGGTCGCGACGATGTCGGCGCCGGCGCGCAAATAGGCGGCGTGGATGTCCTCGATCGCCTGCGGCTGCGTCAGGATCAAGAGATCGTTGTTGCCGCGCAGGTCGCGATGGAAGTTCTTGAAGCGCTCGCCGCGGAACGCTTGCTCGTCGAGCTGCAGATTCTGGATCATCGTGCCCATGGCGCCGTCGAGCACCAGGATGCGCTCGCGGGCGGCGTTGAGCAGGGCAGTTCGCTTGGCGGAAACGGGGACGGTCATTTTCTTTCACGCAGCCTTCTGGACGCTCTTGGCGCGGATGCCGAGCAAATGGCAGATCGCGAACACGAGATCGGCGCGGTTCATGGTGTAGAAATGGAAGGTGTCGACGCCGTGCTTGGCGAGCTTCTGCACCTGGCCGGCGGCCACCGTCGCGGCCACCAGCTTGCGGGTCTCGGCATCGTCGTCGAGGCCCTCGAATTTCGCGGCGAACCAGTCCGGCACCGTGGTGCCGGCGCGGGTGACGAAATTGCGCGCCTGCTTGAAATTGTGCATGGGCATGATGCCCGGGACGATCGGAATGTCGATGCCGCGGGCGCGGACGCGGTCGAGATAGCGGAAGTAGAGGTCGTTGTCGAAGAACACCTGGGTGATCGCGCGGGTCGCGCCGGCATCCACCTTGGCCTTCAGCGTGTCGATGTCGGCGTCGAAGTCGCGCGCCTCGGGATGCTTCTCGGGATAGGCCGAGACCGACACTTCGATATCGGCGTGCCGCTTCTTGATCCCGGCGACGAGCTCGGCCGAGCTCTGGTAGCCGTCGGGATGGCTGGCATAGGGCGTGCCGATGCCGCCGGCGGGATCGCCGCGCAGGCCGACGATGTGGCGGACGCCGACCTCGTGATAGCGGTCGACGATCTCGTCGATCTCGCCGCGCGAGGCGCCGACGCAGGTCAGGTGCGCCGCCGGCAGCAGCGCGGTTTCCTTCAGGATCCGGGCGATGGTCGCATGGGTGCGCTCGCGGGTGGAGCCGCCGGCGCCGTAGGTCACCGAGACGAATTTCGGCTCGAGCAGGGCGAGCCGGTTGATGGTCTCCCAGAGATTGCGCTCCATCTCCTCGGTCTTGGGTGGAAAGAACTCGAAGGAGATCGCAGGCCGCTTCAGGTGCCCGTCTTGCCGGTCGGCCCGGGCAGGAATCGTCAGATCGGTCATGGCCCCACTCACTCCAGCTTTGCCGCCGCCAAAGTCTCGGCGCCGGATTCGGCGGCCGACGGTCAGCTCACATGGCGCCCAAGATAAGCCAAAGGCGACTTGATCGACAGCCCATCGGGAATGGGAAGTGGCCCACTTCTGTCAATTCTTCTGGAATTATCAGTCGCGTATGGATCCTAGTGGGATGATCTGTCTTCCATAAAACTTATTAAACATCAATATATTATGTAAGCGAGGAGCCGAGATGTGGTTAGTTTCAGCTGGTGGGCAGAACGATGCGATCGTTATCTAGATGTTAATTGGCCCATCTCGTCGCCCCGGGCTGCCGCATCTGCTCGCGGCCGGCACACGCCAGACCTGCGCAGCCGCCCCATTGTCGCCGCGCGGCCGTCCACTACGTTAGGCCGCCATGATCCCGCTCTCCGTTCTCGACCTCTCCGTCGTCACCACCGGCACCAAGCCTGCGGCGGCGCTGCGCAACAGCATCGATCTGGCGCGCCATGTCGACGGCCTCGGCTATGTCCGCTATTGGCTCGCCGAGCATCACAACCTCGCCTCCGTCGCGAGCCCTGCGCCCGACCTCATGATCGGCCAGATCGCAGCGGTGACGAAGCATATCCGCGTCGGCTCCGGCGGGGTGATGCTGCCCAACCACGCCCCGTTGGTGGTAGCCGAGCGCTTCAAGATGCTGGAGGCGCTGTTTCCCGGCCGCATCGACCTTGGCCTCGGCCGCGCGCCCGGCACCGACGGTGCGACGGCTTACGCGCTGCGCAGCCGGCTCGATCGCCGCGAGGGTGATGATTTTCTGGAGCGGCTGCACGAACTGATTCTGTGGCAGACGCGCGAATTCCCCGCCGGGCACCCCTACAACAACGTCGTCGCCATGCCCGACGATACGGCCCTGCCGCCGATCTGGCTGCTCGGCTCCAGCGATTATTCCTCGGAGCTATCAGCGCAGATCGGCATGGGCTTCGCCTTCGCCCATCACTTCGCCTCCCACGATGCGGTCGATGCGATGGTGCATTACCGCAATCGCTTCCAGCCCTCGGCCTGGCGCGCGAGCCCGCACGCGATCCTCGCGGTCGCCGCCATCGCGGCCGATACCGACGTGGAGGCTGAACGGCTCGCCTCTTCGTTCGACCTCAACAGGCTGCGCCGCGACCGCGGTCAGTATTTGCCGCTGCCGAGCGTCGAGGAGGCGCAGGCCTATCCCTATTCCGACGCCGAGCGCACCTCTATCCTGCGCAACCGTTCCCGCCTGTTCGTCGGCAGCCCCGCGACCGTGCAGAGGAAGCTGCAGCCGCTGATCGAGGCGAGCAAGCCGGACGAATTGATGGTCATCACCGCCGTTTATGATCACGAGGCGCGGAAAAGGTCGTATTCGCTGCTGGCGGAGGCGTTCGGGCTGGCGAAACCGGCGGCTTGATTGTCATTCCGGGGCGATGCGAAGCATCGAACCCGGAATCTCGAGGTTCCGGGTTCACGCTTTCGCGTGCCCCGGAACGACGTCATCAACTCTGCTGCGATTCGCTGAACGTCGCGCGGAACGGATGGCCGGGATAGACGCCGACGATGCGGAATTCGCGCGAGAAGAATTTTAGCTCCTCGATGGCGAAGGCGAGGCTCTTGTCCTCGGGGTGGCCGTCGACGTCGGCGTAGAACTGCGTGGCGAAGAAATTGCCATCGACCATGTAGCTCTCGAGCTTGGTCATGTTGACGCCGTTGGTGGCAAAGCCGCCGAGCGCCTTGTAGAGCGCGGCCGGCAAATTGCGCACCCGGAAAACGAACGTTGTGACCAGCGGGCCGGAGCCCTGCGCGGCCCATTTCGGCTCGCGCGCCAGCACCACGAAGCGCGTGGTGTTGTGGGCCTCGTCCTCGATGTCCTCGGCGAGGATGTCGAGGCGATAGATCTTTGCGGCGAGGCGCGAGGCGATCGCGGCCACCGTCTTGTCCTTGCGCTCGGAAATGTCGCGGGCGCTGCCGGCCGTATCGGCGTGAACGATCGGCTTGATGCCGAGCTTGCGGATGATGCGGCGGCACTGGCCGAGCGCATGCACATGGCTCTCGACGCTCTTGATGTCCTCGAGCCTGGTCCCCTTCACCGCCATCAGCTGATGCCGAACGGGGAGAAACCACTCGCCGATGATGAAGAGACCGGAGGCCGGCAGGAGATGATGGATGTCGGCGACGCGGCCCGCCACCGAATTCTCGATCGGGATCATGCCGAGATCGGCCTCGCCGGACGAGATCGCCGACAGCGCGTCCTCGAAGGTGGCGCAGGGCATCGGCTCGGCGTCCGGATAGGCCTCGACGATGGCGATGTGCGAATTGGCTCCGGGTTCGCCCTGGAATGCGATCTTCATCTTGCTCATGATCGGCCTTGTAACAGCGGCTCAGGATTTGGAAAGGATGCTGCGGGCGGTTTCCAGGTCCGCCGGCGTATCAACTCCGCGGGGCACTGTATCCACGATGGTGAAGTCGATGCGCATGCCGGCCTCCAGCGCGCGGAGCTGCTCGAGCTTTTCCTGCAATTCCAGCGGAGACGGCGGAAGCGAGACGTAGCGCTCCAGCGCGGCGCGGCGGTAGGCATAGAGCCCGATATGGTGGTAACGCGGTCCGTCGCCGTAAGGGGCCGTCGCGCGGGTAAAGTAAAGTGCGCGCATCCGCCTGCCGCCAAGCGAGGTTCCGATCGCCTTCACCACGCTCGGCGCCAGGTCCTCTTCCTCGGTATGAATCTGCGAGGCCAGGGTCGCGATGTCCACGGCCGGGTCTTGCAGGGGAGGCAGCACCTCGCGGATGTTGTCGATCGTGATGGTTGGGAAATCCCCCTGGAGATTGACCACGATCTCGGCCCTTCCTTCCGGATCGAGCTTCTGCATGGCTTCATGGATGCGGTCGGAGCCGGATGGGTGATCGGGGCGGGTCATCACCGCCTCGCCGCCATGGGCGGCCACCACCGAGGCGATCTCCGGCGTGTCGGTTGCGACCGCGACCCGGCCGATGGCAGCGGCCTCGGCGCGGCGCAGCACATGGACGATCATCGGCAGGCCCGCGATATCGGCGAGCGGCTTGCCGGGCAGGCGGGTGGCGGCCATGCGGGCCGGGATCAGCACCAGGATGCGAGGGTCGATCATGGGGTCAAGTTCTTGGCGGCAAGGTCTTGGGGTCAAGGGTCTGGAAACGGGGCGTTTTTCACGCCGAGCAAGGGGGTGGGGACGAGCCTGAAGGCGGCTCGCTTATACGGGTTGCCAGACCCCGGGCAAACCGATATCTCAATGGCAAAACTCGGGGAAACGATAGCGAACGGTTGATTCTCCCGAGGCTCGTCCTGGCGGCCGCCCGGCCGCTCGATCCTTCTTGCGGTGTGGGGCCTGGCCGGAAATGGACTCTTTCGAACTCAATAAAATTCTCGGTGCCGTGCTCGGCACCTGTCTCTTCTTGCTGGTGACGAGCTTCACCGCGAATGCGCTGTTCTCGCCCAAGATGCCGGAAAAGCCGGGCTTCGAGATCGCGGTGAAGGAAGATGCCGGCCACGGCAAGGAAGGCGGCGCTGCGGCCGCACCGTCCGAGCCGATCGAAAAGCTGCTCCAGACCGCCTCCATCGAGAAGGGCGCCGCCGCCGCCAAGAAGTGCGGCGCCTGCCACACCTTCGAGAAGGGCGGCCCGAATCGCGTCGGGCCGAACCTCTATGGCGTCGTCGGCGAGCCGAAGGGCCAGGGTCGTGGCGGCTTCAACTTCTCGGCCGCCATCAAGGCCAAGGGCGGCAACTGGACGTTCGACGATCTCAACAAGTTCATCGCCAATCCGAAGGGCTTTATCCCGGGCACCGCGATGGGCTTCGCCGGTATTGCCAAGGATTCCGAGCGCGCCGACGTCATCGCCTATCTGAATTCGCTGTCAGAGCATCCGCAGCCGCTGCCGACGGCCTCGAAGTAAGGCCTCAACAATCTGTCTTGGAAGAGGCGGCCAGGCTGAGAAGCCTGGCCGTTTTCGTACCCGGGCCTCCCGGTGAATTTATCGGGGCGTTTGGCCGCATCTGGCGGGCCATCCGGCCCTTCAAGATGAGGAAAAAGCAACATATTCGGTCGAAACCTCGCCTATATTGGGAACTTAAAGGAGTAGCCTCCTTCAAGACAGGGATGTTGATTTGGCCATTACCCGACGCGATCTCCTGCTCACAGGCACTGCGGCCGCAGCGCTTCCCGTCCTCGGTTCCGCGGCCGGCGTTCCCGCCATCGGCTCAGCGCAGGCGCAATCAGCAACTGAGCTGCCTTGGCGTCATGCCCTGTCGCTGTTCGGGAAGGTCAAGTACCCCGCTGACTTCAAGCGCTTCGACTACGTCAATCCGGAAGCGCCCAAGGGCGGCGTTGCCCGCCAGATCGCCGTCGGCACCTTCGACAATTTCAACATCGTCGTGTCGGGCGTGAAGGGGCAGGTCGCAGGTGCCGTCGCATTCATCTACGAATCCCTGATGACGGCCTCGCTCGACGAGGTCTCGACCGAGTACGGCGCGCTGGCCGAGGCCGTCAGCCATCCCGACGATTTCTCCTTCGTCACCTACCGCTTGCGGCCGCAGGCCAAATGGCACGACGGCAAGCCGGTGACTGCGGACGACGTGATCTTCTCGCTCGATTCGTTCAAGAAGCACCACCCGATGTACTCGGCCTATTACAGCCATGTGGTCCGGGCGGAGAAGGTGGGCGAGCGCGAGGTGAAATTCGTGTTCGACGCGCCGGGCAACCGCGAGCTGCCGCAGATCGTCGGCCAGCTCACGGTCCTGCCGAAGCATTGGTGGGAGGGGACCGACGCGCAGGGCCGCAAGCGGGACGTTTCGGCGACGACGCTCGAAGTGCCGCTCGGCTCCGGTCCCTACCGGGTTAAGGACTTCGTTGCAGGACGGTCGATCGCACTTGAACGGGTCAAGGATTATTGGGGCCGCGACCTGCCTGCCAATGTCGGCCGCAACAATTTCGACGAGCTGCGCTACGAATATTTCCGCGACGCCACCGTGGCGATCGAGGCCTTCAAGGCCGACCAGGTCGATTGGCGCACCGAGAACAGCGCGAAGAATTGGGCGACCGCCTACGACTTCCCGGCCGTGACCGACAAGCGTGTGATCCTCGAGGAGTTCGTCAATCGCAGCTCAGGCGTGATGCAGGCCTTCGTGCCGAACCTGCGCCGCGGCAAGTTCAGCGATCCCCGCGTGCGCCGTGCGCTCAACTTTGCGTTCGACTTCGAGGAGATGAACAAGCAGATCTTCTACGGCCAGTACAAGCGCGTCAGCAGCTATTTCGACGGCATCGAGGAGCTCATGGCGACTGGCTTGCCGCAGGGCAAGGAGCTCGAGATCCTCGAGACCGTGCGCGCCCAGGTCCCACCCGAAGTCTTCACGACGGCCTACAGCAATCCCGTGGGGGGCAGTCCGGAGGCTGTGCGCGAGAATCTGCGCGAGGCCCTGCGCCTGTTCAAGGAAGCCGGCTACGAGGTGCGCGACCGCAAGCTGGTCGACGTCAAGACCGGCGCCCAGTTCACCCTCGAACTGCTGAACTCGGATCCGAGCTTCGAGCGGATCACGCTGTTCTACAAGCCGTCATTGGAGCGGCTCGGCATTGCCGTCAGCGTGCGGACGGTCGATCCGACCCAGTACGAGAACAGGACGCGCGAGTGGGATTTCGACATCGTCACCAACTCGTGGGGCGAGTCGCAGTCGCCGGGTAACGAGCAGCGCGAGTTCTGGTCGTCCAAGTCGGCCGACATCGCGGGGTCGCGCAATATCGCGGGCATCAAGAATCCGGCCATCGACAAGCTGATCGAGCGCTTGATCTACGCCACCGATCGCGATGATCTCGTCGCAGCCACCAAGGCTCTCGACCGCGTGCTGCTGTGGAATCACTACGTCGTGCCGCAGTGGACCTACAACAAGATCCGCACGGCGCGCTGGGACCGCTTCGGCCGGCCGGCGGAATTGCCGAGATACGGTCAGTCCGGCTTCCCGTTCATCTGGTGGTACGACGCAGACAAGGCGGCGCGGATCGCAAAGAAGTCGTGAAGGATATCCCCCGCATGACGCAGATGTCACGCCGCCACGTGCTGGCCTTGGGTGTTGGCGGCGCCCTCGGGGCGTCCATGGGGGCGCCGTTGCGCCGTGCGGGTGCAACGGAAGCCGGGACCGAGGCGCACGGCATCTCGGCGTTCGGCGATCTCAAATATCCCGCCGATTTCCACCATTTCGACTACGTCAACGTCGATGCGCCGAAGGGCGGCACGTTCTCGCTGATTCCGTCGGTGCGGGCCTATAACCAGTCCTACCAGACCTTCAACTCGCTCAACGCCTTCATCCTGAAGGGCGATGGCGCGCAAGGCATGGACATGACATTCGCACCGCTGATGGTGCGCGCGAGCGACGAGCCTGATGCGATGTATGGGCTCGCCGCCAGATCCGTGCAGATCTCGCCGGACAGGCTGGTCTACCGCTTCACGATCCGGCCGGAGGCGAAATTCCACGACGGCACCAAGCTTACCGCGCACGATGCGGCGTTTTCGCTGATGGCGCTGAAGACCAAGGGGCATCCCCTGATCCTCGTGCAGCTCCGCGACATGATCGGCGCGGAAGCGGTCGACGATGCAACGCTCGTCGTCACCTTTGCCAAGGGGCGGGCGCGCGACGTGCCGCTCTATGCCGCGAGCCTGCCGATCTTCTCGAAAGCCTATTACGCCTCTCGCCCGTTCGATGAATCGTCTCTGGAGATTCCGCTGGGATCGGGTCCGTACAAGGTGAGCAAGTTCGAGGTCAATCGCTACATCGAGTATGAGCGGGTGAAGGACTGGTGGGCCGCCGATCTGCCGCCCTGCCGCGGCACCTATAATTTCGATGTCGTGCGCTATGAGTTCTATCGCGACCGCGATGTCGCCTTCGAGGGATTCACCGGCAAGAACTATCTCTACCGCGAGGAATTCACCTCGCGCATCTGGGCGACGCGCTATGATTTCGCCGCCGTCAAGGAGGGCCGCGTCAAGCTCGAGGTCGTGCCCGACGACACGCCGTCCGGCGCGCAGGGCTGGTTCATCAATACAAGGCGCGACAAGTTCAAGGACCCGCGCGTGCGCGAGGCACTGATCGATGCGTTCGACTTCGAATGGACCAACAAGACCATCATGTACGGCGCCTATGCCCGTACGGTGTCGCCGTTCCAGAATTCCGATCTCATGGCGAGCAACGGGCCGCCGTCGCCGGAAGAGCTGAAGCTGCTGGAGCCGTTCCGCGGTCAGGTTCCCGATGAAGTGTTCGCTGCGCCATTCGCGCCGCCGGTTTCCGACGGCTCGGGGCAGGACCGCGCTCTCTTGCGCAAGTCGCAGCAGCTGCTCAACGAAGCCGGCTATCCGATCAAGGATGGCAAGCGAATGCTGCCGAGCGGAGAGGTATTCAAGATTGAATTCCTGGCGGAGGAGCCGTCGCTTCAGCCGCATCACGCGCCGTATATCAAGAATTTGGCAACGCTCGGCATCGAAGCAAGCCTCCGCCTCGTCGATGCCGTGCAATATCGCGCGCGCGTGGAGGATTTCGACTTCGACATGACGATCCAGCGCTTCAGCATGTCGGCGACGCCTGGCGATGCCATGCGCGCGTTCTTCTCCTCGCAGGTCGCGAATACCAAGGGCTCGTACAATCTTGCGGGCGTCGCCAGCCCGGCCATCGACGCCATGATCGAGAAGATCATGGCGGCCGACAGCCGTGAGGAGCTGACCGTCGCTTGCCGCGCGTTCGATCGTCTGTTCCGCGCCGGCCGCTATTGGGTGCCGCAATGGTACAACAAGACGCATCGGCTGGCTTACTGGGACCAGTTCGGTCATCCGCCGAAGCTGCCGCGTTACGCCAACGGCGTGGGCGCGCCCGATATCTGGTGGCATGAACCGGCCAAGGCCGCCAAGCTGGAGCAGGCGAAATAATCATGAGCGCCTATATTGCCCGCCGTCTCCTCCTGATGATTCCGACCCTGCTCGGCATCCTCTTCGTCTCCTTCGTCGTCGTGCAGTTCGCGCCGGGCGGCCCGGTCGAGCGCGTGATCGCGCAACTTTCGGGGGCCGATACCGGCGGCACCTCGCGCATTTCGGGCGGCAGTGACTTTGCACAGCGCGCGCCGGGGCAAGTCGGTGCCGGCGGCGATGCCATCAACTCGAAATACCGCGGCGCGCAGGGCCTCGATCCCGATTTCATCAAGAAGCTCGAGGCACAGTTCGGCTTCGACAAGCCGGCCCCGGAACGCTTCGCGCTGATGGTGTGGAATTTCGCCCGCTTCGATTTCGGCAAGAGCTATTTCCGGGACGTCAGCGTGCTCCAGCTCATCAAGGAAAAGCTGCCGGTCTCGATCTCGCTCGGGATCTGGCTGACGTTGATCACCTACCTGATCTCGATCCCGCTCGGCATCCGCAAGGCGGTCAAGGACGGCACGCGCTTCGACACCTGGACGTCGACCATTCTCGTGCTGGGCTATGCGATTCCCGGCTTTCTGTTCGCGATCCTGCTCATCATCCTGTTTGCCGGCGGCTCCTTCTTCAACTGGTTCCCGCTGCGCGGACTGACCTCGGACGGCTGGTCGCAGTTTCCCTGGTACTGGAAGATCATCGATTATTTCTGGCATCTGACGCTGCCGCTGATCGCGATGGGACTGGGCGCGTTCACCACCATGACGTTCCTGACCAAGAACTCGTTCCTGGACGAGATCCGCAAGCAATACGTCATGACTGCGCGCGCCAAGGGTTGCAGCGAGGGCCGGGTGCTTTACGGCCATGTCTTCCGCAACGCGATGCTGATCGTGATCGCGGGCTTCCCCGGCACCTTCATCCACGCCTTCTTTTCGGGCTCGCTGCTGATCGAGACCATCTTCTCGCTGGACGGGCTCGGGCTGCTCAGCTTCGAGAGCGTGCTCAACCGCGACTATCCCGTGGTGTTCGGCACGCTCTACATCTTTTCGCTGGTCGGCCTCGTGATCAATTTGGTCTCCGACCTCACCTATATGTGGATCGACCCCCGGATCGACTTCGAGGCGCGGGAGGTCTGATGACGCTGACCGCGCCGACGCCGATCGAAACCACAGCGAAGTCGCCCCTTGGCGACGCCGTTCCAATCACGCGCAAGCCGTTTGCGCCTTCGCCGCTCAACCGGCGGCGCTGGCAGAACTTCAAGGCCAACCGGCGCGGCTACTGGTCGTTCTGGATCTTCATCGCCCTGTTCGTGGTCTCGCTGTTCGCCGAGCTGATCGCCAACGACCGCCCCTTCCTGATCAAGTTCGACGGCCGGCTCTATTGGCCCGCTTTCGTGACCTATTCGGAAACCACCTTCGGCGGTGACTTCGAGACGGCGGCCGACTATCGCGATCCGTACTTGCAGAAGCTGATCAAGGACAAGAACGGCAGCATCGTCTGGCCGCTGATCCGCTATTCCTACGACACCCACAATCTCGACCTGCCGACGCCGGCGCCGTCGCCGCCGACCTGGATGCTGACCGAGAAGCAGTGCCAGCCGGTGGTGGAGAAGAAGGGGCTGAAGAGCTGCCGCGACCTCGAATACAACTGGCTCGGCACGGACGATCAGGGCCGCGACGTCGTCGCGCGGCTGATCTATGGCTTCCGCATCTCGGTGCTGTTCGGCCTTTGCCTCACCATCATCTCGTCCGTCATCGGCATCGCCGCGGGCGCGGTGCAGGGGTATTTCGGTGGCCGGGTCGATCTGATCTTCCAGCGCTTCATCGAGATCTGGACGGCGATTCCCTCGCTTTATCTTCTCCTGATCCTGTCCTCGGTGCTCGTGCCCGGCTTCTTCGTGCTGCTCGGCATCCTCCTGCTGTTCTCCTGGGTCTCGCTGGTCGGTCTCGTGCGCGCCGAGTTCCTGCGCGGGCGCAACTTCGAATACATCCAGGCGGCGCGGGCGCTCGGCGTGTCCAACCCGGTCATCATGTTCCGCCACCTGCTGCCGAATGCGATGGTTGCGACCATGACGTTCCTGCCCTTCATCGTGTCCAGCTCGGTGATGACGCTGACGGCGCTCGATTTCCTGGGCTTCGGCCTGCCGCCGGGATCGCCTTCGCTCGGCGAATTGCTGTCGCAGGCCAAGTCCAACGTGCAGGCGCCCTGGCTCGGCTTCTCCGGCTTCTTCTCGGTCGCGATCATGCTGTCGCTCCTGATCTTCATCGGCGAAGCGGTGCGCGACGCCTTCGATCCGCGCAAGACGTTCAGGTAAGGTCATGGATGCGATCAACCAGCCCCTGCTTGCCGTTCGCGATCTCTCGGTGGCTTTCCATCAGGGCGGCGCCACCACGCTCGCGGTCGACAAGGTCTCGTTCCAGATCAAGCGCGGCGAATGCCTGGCGCTGGTCGGCGAATCCGGCTCCGGCAAGTCGGTCAGCGCGCTCTCGATCCTGAAGCTGCTGCCCTATCCGAACGCCTCGCATCCCTCGGGCAGCATCCGCTTCAAGGGGCAGGAGCTGATCGATCGCTCCGAGCAGGAGATGCGGGAGATCAGAGGCAGCGACATCTCCATCATCTTCCAGGAGCCGATGACCTCGCTCAATCCGCTGCACACGATCGAGGCGCAGATCGGCGAGATCATCCAGCTGCACAATCCGACCAGCAACGCGGAGGCCCGCAGGCGGACGCTGGAGCTGCTGACGCAGGTCGGCATTCCCGAGCCCGAGACGCGGCTGAACAGCTATCCGCATCAGCTTTCCGGCGGCCAGCGCCAGCGCGTGATGATCGCGATGGCGCTCGCCAACGAACCGGATCTATTGATCGCGGACGAGCCGACCACGGCGCTCGACGTCACCGTGCAGGCGCAGATCCTGGCGCTGCTCGCCGACATCCGCTCGCGGCTCGGCATGAGCCTGCTGTTCATCACCCACGATCTCGGCATCGTGCGCCGCATCGCCGACACGGTCTGTGTCATGAAGAACGGCGAGATCGTCGAGCAGGGCCCGGTCGAGCAGGTGTTCAAGACGCCGAAGCATCCCTATACGCGCGACCTGCTCGCGGCAGAGCCGAAGCCGGATCCGGCGCCGCCGCAGCCGGACGCACCGGTGGTGATGTCGGTCAACGATCTGAAAGTGTGGTTTCCGATCAAGCGCGGCCTGATGCGCAAAACGGTCGGCCACATCAAGGCGGTCGACGGTGTCAGCGTCGCGGTGCGCAAGGGTGAGACGCTCGGTGTCGTCGGCGAATCCGGCTCGGGCAAGACCACGCTGGGGCTGGCGCTGCTGCGGCTGATCTCCTCGAACGGACGCATCGTGTTCCTGGGCAAGGATATCCAGGGCCTGCGTTTCAAGGAGATGCGCCCGTTCCGGCGCGACATGCAGATCGTGTTTCAGGACCCGTTCGGCTCGCTCTCGCCGCGCATGTCGATCGCCGACATCATCGCCGAAGGCCTCTCCGTGCATCAGCCGAAGCTGTCGCGTGAGGAGCGTGAGGCGCGCGTCGTCAAGGCGCTGGAAGACGTCGGGCTGAAGCCCGATACCCGCTTCCGCTATCCCCACGAATTCTCCGGCGGCCAGCGCCAGCGCATCAGCATCGCACGCGCGGTGGTGCTGGAGCCGGATTTCGTCGTGCTGGACGAGCCGACCAGCGCGCTCGACATGCTGTTCCAGGCGCAGATGGTCGACCTGTTGCGGGAGCTGCAGCGCAAGCGCGAGCTCACCTACATGTTCATCTCGCACGATCTGCGCGTCGTCGCCTCTCTCGCCAGCCATCTCATCGTGATGCGCGGCGGCAAGGTCGTCGAAGAGGGACAGGCTGCCGAGCTGTTCAAGAACCCGAAGACGGATTACACGCGCGCGCTGTTCGCCGCCGCGTTCCGGCTGGAGACGGCGGGGAACGGCTCGGTGGCGACGTAAGCCCCGTCAGAGCCGCTTGATTGCAACGACCTCGCTGCCGGCCTGCCTGATTCGCGCAATGGCCGGCTCGATCGGCTCGATCACGGTCGCCATGTGATACGCGTTGGCGTGAACCATGGTGCTGCCGTCGCGGGCGATCGCGACGTGACCCTTCCAGAAGATCAGATCGCCGCGCTGCAAGCGGCTTCGCTCATGCGGCTCCAGTGTGCGGCCGAGACCGGCGAGCTGCATGTCGCTGTCGCGCGGGCAGCCGATCCCTGCTGCCGTCAGCGAGACCTGGACGAGGCCGGAGCAGTCGATGCCGAGACTGCTCTTGCCGCCCCAGAGATAGGGCGTGCCGACGAAGCGCTCGGCGATTGCGACGAAGTCCGGCTCGCGATGATCGAGCTCGGCGAGATGCGTTTTCGGCAGATATCTGCCGTCGTGCGTCACGGCAAAGCTGCCGTCCTCGCGCGCCACGGCGAGCCTGGATCCCATCACGAGCGTCTCGGCCGGCGGCAGCTTGATTGACGGGCCGGGGAATGCGAACGTCCGCAACGCGCTGACCACGTGGGTCGGGGCGGCCGAAGGCTTCACGAGCGCCGCATCCGGCAGCCAGCCGACATAGCCATCGCCATTGAGCTGGCCCCACGCCCAACCCTCGCCGTTGCGGTCGTAGACCGTGACGCGCTCGCCGCGCAGGGCCTCCGTCATCAGCATCGCGCTCGAGGACGGCTGCTCGCGCACCGGCGCGACCGGCTCAATCACCTCGAAGTCCTCGCCTGCGACGAAGCGATCCGCCTGCACCTTGCCTTCAAGATATTTCGCGGCGAGGTCGCGCCGCGCCGGTGTTATTCGCGGATCATGCATAGCGCTCGCTCAGCAAGGTGTAGATGGCGCGCGCGGCCTGGCACTCGCCGCCTTCGGGGCGTGCCGGCTTGGCCGACGGCGTCCAGCCGTAGATGTCGACGTGCAGCCAGCTCCCGGCGTGCTCGACGAAGCGTTGCAGGAACAGCGCGCAGGTGATCGAGCCGGCAAAGCCGCCCGATGGCGCGTTGGTGATCGTGGCCGTCTTGGAGTCCAGCCACTGATCGTAAGGCGGCCACAGCGGCATGCGCCACAACGGATCGTTCTCCTTCACCGCGCAGCGCGCAAGGTCGGCGGCGAGGGTCTCGTCATTGGTATAGAAGGGCGGCAGATCCGGCCCGAGCGCGACCCGCGCCGCGCCGGTCAGCGTGCCCAGGTCGATCAGCAGGTCGGGCTTCTCCTCGTCGGCCAGCGCCAGCGCGTCGGCGAGCACCAGGCGTCCCTCGGCGTCGGTGTTGCCGATCTCGACCGTGATGCCCTTGCGCGAGGTGAAGATATCGAGCGGGCGGAAGGCGTTGCCGGCGACCGCGTTCTCCACCGCCGGAATCAGCACGCGCAGGCGCACCTTCAGCTTCGCATCCATCACCATGCGCGCCAGCGCCAGCACGTTGGCGGCGCCGCCCATGTCCTTCTTCATGATCAGCATGCCGCTCGACGGCTTCAGGTCAAGCCCGCCGGTGTCGAAACACACGCCCTTGCCGACCAGCGTCACCTTGGGATGATCGGGATCGCCCCAACCGATGTCGATCAGCCGCGGCGCGCGGCTGGAAGCCATGCCGACGGCGTGGATCAGCGGGAAGTGCTTCTCCAACTCCTCGCCGATGGTGCAGGCGAAGCTTGCGCCGAACTCGGCGGCGAGGGCTTGCGCGGCGGCGGCGAGCTCATCCGGCCCCATGTCGTTGGACGGCGTGTTGATGAGGTCGCGCGCGAGAATTGCGGCATTAGCAATCCGCTCGATCTCGGCCGGGTCGACGCCGTCAGGCGGCACCAGCCGGACCTCGGGCCTGTCAGCCTTGCGGTAGCGCGCGAAGCGGTAGGTGCCGAGCGCGAAGGCGAGTGCCGCCAGCCGTGTATCGTGCGGGGCATTGGCAAAGCGATAAATGCCCGGCGGCAAGAGGCCGGGCAGCGCGCCGGGCCGGAACAGGTCGCGCGATCTTGCACCCTCATCCTCAAGCCCGAACAGCACCTGTGCAATCGCGCCATCGGGCGCGGGCAGGGCGAGATAACCGCCGGGCTTGGCAGCAAAGGCGCATGAGGTGGCGAACTGGCGTTGCGGCGGCGGCAGCGCCTCGGCGACCCGATCCCAGCTCGATTTCGTAACGAAGGTGATCGGGATGGCGGTGGATGACGTCTCGAAGACAGAAGGCATTGGCGGGTCCGGATCGTCGGATCAAACGGGTGATGCGAACGGACGAGACTTCGCAGAGTTTCGCCGCGGCTGCAATCGGCTTTGCTGACACCGTTTCGGCGAGGCGCTACTCGCGGCAAGGGGCCCATGCTAGGTTCCGGCAAGGGTCGCCAGCGCTGGAGATCGGGCGACGACAAACGCGCCGGGAGGACATGCAATGGAATTCGTGTGGAGCGTGGTCACGTTCATCGGCCATGCCGTCGAGGCGATCTTTGGCTATGTCGAGCACCACCATTGGATCTTCGCGCTCCTTGCCGGCGGTTACGTGTTCTATCTCCACGACCGCTCGGTCCACGCGCGGTTCGATGCACTCGACAAGCGCGTCGACGAAATCCGCAAGCGGCTTGCGATCGACTATTGAGCGGCGGCAATGGCTGCGGGATCCGGACCGGCAGGCGCTCGGCCTCGATCCCGACCTTGGCAGAGGTGCCACGGCAGGCGGGGGTGAGATGGCCCTGCGAAGCGGCGTTAACCCGCCGTTAGGGTTAACAGCCTATTGCTGACGCGTTCGGCTCGATCAATCGGCTCGAGAGTCAAGGCGTCATGCGTCAACGGTTCAGTTTCGCCCGGCTTCTTGCGTCCACCTCGCTGGTCGCGGCGGTGGCCATGGGCCTCGGCGGCTGCACGGGCATGTCGAAACTCTCCGATGTGACAGGCTCGCTCGGCGGACCACGGGCAGAGGCGGCGCCCACCGATCCCGCGCGCGCCGTCGAGGTCTATGGCGAGCGCTACCGTGCCAATCCCAGGGACGCCGAGGCGGCGCTCGCCTATGGCCAGGCCTTGCGCGCCAACGGCCAACGCGCCCAGGCCGCCGCGGTGCTTGAGCAGGCGACCATCGCCAATCCCGGCAACAAGGCGCTGCTCGCGCAGTATGGCCGCGCGCTCGCCGACAACGGCAATTTCCAGCAGGCCTACGACGTCCTGTCGAAAGCGCATTCGCCTGATAATCCGGACTGGCGCCTGCTCTCGGTGCAGGGCACCGCGCTAGACCAGATGGGCCGTCACGGCGAGGCGCGCTCCTATTATGCGAGCGCGCTCAAGATCGCGCCGGGTGATCCCGGCGTGCTTTCCAATCTCGGCCTGTCCTACATGCTGTCGAAGGATCTGCCCAAGGCCGAAGAGGCGTTGCGGCAAGCCTACGCCTCGCCGCGCGCCAGCAGCCGGGTGCGGCAGAATCTCGGCCTCGTCGTCGGTCTCCAGGGCCGTTTCGCCGAGGCCGAGACCATCGTGAAGGCGGATCTGCCGCCGGATCAGGCCGCGGCCAATGTCGCCTATCTCAAGGACATGCTGAGCCGCAGCGACCATCATCGCGGCGGGCCGAAGCGGACCCCGGTCGCCGCGCTCAACCAGCCCGACTGATCAAGCTCTGATCTTCAGCATTCGCAGCCGTCCCGCGGACCGCGCGGACGACGGCTCGTGTCACTGCATCTCGGTGATCTTGATGCCGGTCGGTCCGAGAATGACGACGAACAGCACTGGCAGGAAGAACAGGATCATCGGCACCGTCAGCTTCGGCGGCAACGCGGCGGCCTTCTTCTCGGCCTCGGTCATCCGCATGTCGCGGTTTTCCTGGGCCATGACGCGCAAGGACTGACCGAGCGGGGTGCCGTAGCGTTCCGCCTGCTGAAGCGCGAGACAGACCGACTTGACGCCCTCGAGCCCGGTGCGTCGCGCCAAATTCTCATAGGCGACCTTGCGGTCCTGCAGGTAGGACAACTCGGCCGTGGTCAGCGTGAACTCCTCCGACAGCGCGATCGACTGTCCCACGATTTCGGTGGCGACCTTCCGGAACGCCATTTCGACCGACATGCCGGATTCGATACAGATCAGGAGCAGGTCGAGCGCATCGGGAAAGGCGCGCTTGATCGAGAGCTGGCGCTTGGAGATCGCATTCTTCAGGAACAGCATCGGCGCCTGGAGACCGAGATAGGCCGCGCCGATGCAGATGCCGATCTTGATCGGCACCGGCTTGTCCATGTGCGCGATCACGAAGACGTAGAGAAGCGAGCCGACGAAGAGCACGATCGGCGTGACCAGGCGGGCAAACAGGAAGGTGATATAGGGCGCCTGGCCGCGGTAACCGGCCATGATCAGCTTGTCCCGCGCCGCCTCTTGCGCCAGCCATTTCGTGAGGTTGAAGTCCTCCACGACCTTGGAGACGAGCTGCTTCGGCGTTTGGCGCAGCGAGACCTTTTCGTTCTTGTTAAGGCGCTCACGCTCGCGCTGCCGGATGCGCTCACGCTCGCTCGCGACCGCCTTCATGCGCTTGGAGAGTCCCTCGCCGGCGAACAGCGGCATCACCAGCGTATAGACGGTGGCGCTGGCGGCGATGGCCGCCAGCAGCATCGTCATGAAGCGGACGTCATGCAGTTTCGAAACGAGGAACTCGACCATGCATCACCGTCAGAAGTCGAAATTGATCATCTTCTTCATCACCATGATGCCGATCGACATCCAGATGACGCAGCCGACCAGCATCAGCTGGCCGGTGGGATGAGTCCAAAGCAGCGAGATGTAGTGCGGCGTCGTGAGATAGACGAGGAACATCACGATCGGCGGCAACGAGCCGATGATGCCGGCGGAGGCCTTGGCTTCCATCGACATCGCCTGGATCTTCTCTTTCATCTTCTTGCGGTCGCGCAGCACCTTGGAGAGGTTGCCCAGCGCCTCGGAGAGGTTGCCGCCCGATTTCTGCTGGATCGAGATGACGATGCCGAAGAAGTTGGCTTCGGGCAGCGGCATGCGCTCATAGAGCCGGGAGCAAGCCTCGCCCAGCGGCATGCCGATCGCCTGCGTCTCGATGATGGCGAGGAATTCGCTGCGCAGCGGCTCTGGCGAATCGGCCGCGACGACCTTGATCGATTCGAACAGCGGCAGGCCGGCCTTGATGCCGCGGACGATGACGTCGACCGCGTCGGGCAGTGCCTTCAGGAACTTGTCCTCCCGGCGCTTCTTCAGGAAGCCGAGGGCCCAGCGCGGCAGGCCAAAACCTCCGGCAAAGGCGAGACCGGCGGCGCCGAGCAGGCCGCCGCCGACGAACAGGGCCGCCGCGAACAAGACGCCCGCCACGACGGCGGACACGATCCAGAATTTCTGCGGCGTCCAGTCCAGTCCGGCCTGGGAGAGGCGGATATTGAGCGGAACGCTCTTCTCCTGCTGACGCCGTGCCTCGAGATCCTTCAGCGACGTTTCGACCTGCTCGCGGCGCGATCGCTGGCTCTTTTCGCTCTGCTTGGCCATCGGCGCGTCGGCACGCGAGATCGAGGCGCGCCGGCTTTCCGCCTTCCGCTCCCCGGAGAGCAGCGGATAGAGGAAGACCCAGGCGATGCCGCCGACCGCGGCGGTGGCCAGAAATGCGAGGGCGAGGACCTGTATGTTCATGGCGTCGCTGACCTGCTCACGTCGTCGGCGCCACTTCCGCGGCGTCGAGGGCCGCGGCAAGGCGCTTCTCCTCGCCGTAATAGCGGGCGCGTTCCCAGAACTTCGGACGGCCGATTCCGGTCGAGCGGTGGCGGCCGATGATCTTGCCGTTGGCGTCCTCGCCGATCATGTCGTAGAGGAAGATGTCCTGGGTGATGATGGTGTCGCCTTCCATGCCCATCACCTCGGTGATGTGGGTGATGCGGCGCGAGCCGTCGCGCAGGCGCGCGGCCTGGACGATGACGTCGATCGAGGCGCAGATCATCTCGCGGATCGTTCGCGAGGGCAGTGAAAAGCCGCCCATCGTGATCATGGATTCGCAGCGCGACAGCGCTTCGCGCGGATTGTTGGCATGCAGCGTGCCCATCGACCCGTCATGGCCGGTGTTCATGGCCTGGAGCAGGTCGAACGCCTCGGGTCCGCGGACTTCGCCGACGATGATGCGTTCGGGCCGCATACGCAGGCAGTTGCGCACCAATTCGCGCATGGTGACCTGGCCCTCGCCCTCGATGTTGGGCGGACGGGTCTCCAGCCGCACCACATGGGGCTGCTGGAGCTGAAGCTCGGCGGCGTCCTCGCAGGTGATGACGCGCTCGTCGTGCTCGATGTAGTTGGTCAGGCAGTTGAGAAGCGTCGTCTTGCCCGAGCCCGTACCGCCGGAGATCAGCACGTTGCAGCGGACGCGGCCGATGATCTGGAGGATCTCGGCGCCCTCGGGCGAAATCGCGCCGAACTTGACGAGCTGATCCAGCGTCAGCTTGTCCTTCTTGAACTTGCGGATGGTGAGCGTCGGGCCGTCGATCGACAGCGGCGGCACGATGGCGTTGACGCGGGAGCCGTCGGCGAGGCGCGCGTCGCAGATCGGCGAGGATTCGTCGACGCGCCGGCCGACCTGGCTGACGATGCGCTGGCAGATGTTGAGGAGCTGCTGGTTGTCGCGAAAGCGGATGCCGGTGCGCTGGATCTTGCCGGCGACCTCGATGTAGACTGTGTTGGCGCCGTTGACCATGATGTCGGCGATATCGTCGCGCGACAGCAGCGGCTCGAGCGGGCCGTAGCCGAGAACGTCGTTGCAGATGTCGTCGAGCAGTTCCTCCTGCTCGGCGATCGACATCACGATGTTCTTGATCGCGATGATCTCGTTGACGATGTCGCGGATTTCCTCGCGGGCGGATTCCGAATCCAGCTTGGCCAGCTGGGCGAGGTCGATCGCCTCGATCAGCGCGCCGAAGATGGTCGCCTTGACCTCGTAATAATTGTCGGAACGCCGGCTCTCCATGGCCGGGGGCGGCGGAGCCTTGGCGGGAGCAAGCGGCGGCGAGGCGACGGCCGGCGGCGGGGGGGCGCGCGAGACCGTCGGCGCCGGAGCCTGGGCAGGCTCGAGCGACACGGCGCCGGGCTTGGGCGCCCGAAGGTCGGTGTCTGTTCCGCTACGCTTACCGAACACTTAACAACTCCATGCGGCGGCTATTTTCCCCGCAACTTGTCAATCAGGGGTGAAAACAGGGACGACTTTTGCTTCTTGGTTTCGCTGCGGCCGGTCAGGCGCTGGGCGATCTGAAGGAACATCTCGATCGACTTGTGGTTGGCGGAGATCTCCGCGATCATCTGGCCGTTGTTGGCCGCCGAGCCGAAGATCTGCGGCTCGAACGGGATCGAGACGATCGGCTGGCTCTCGATCGCCTTGGCGAACTCCGCGGCGGCGATTTCGGGCCTTTTCGGCACGCCGACCTGATTCAGGCAGTAGAGCGGCGGCCGGTCGTTGGGGCGCGCGGCCTTCAGCAGGTCGAACAGGTTCTTGGTATTGCGCAGATTGGCAAGGTCGGGGGCGGCCACGATCAGAATGTCGTCCGCCCCGATCAAGGCGCGCTTGGTCCAGCCCGACCATTGGTGCGGAATGTCGAGCACGATGCACGGCATGGTGGAGCGCAGCGTGTCGAACACGGAGTCGAAAGCGTCGGTGCCGAAATCATAGACCCGGTCCAGCGTCGCCGGCGCCGCCAGCAGGCTGAGATGGTCGGTGCATTTCGACAGCAGGCGGTCGATAAAGGCGGTGTCGACGCGATCGGGCGAGAACACGGCGTCGGCAATGCCCTGCGGCGGATCCTGGTTGTAGTCGAGCCCGGCGGTCCCGAAGGCCAGGTCGAGATCGGCGACGACGGCATCCATTGCAAGGTCGCGCGCGATCGCCCAGGCGACGTTGTGCGAGATGGTGGAAGCCCCGACGCCCCCCTTGGCGCCGACCACGGCGATGATGCGGCCGACCGCCTTGGCTTCCGGCGCCGAGAATAGGTTGCAGATCGAGCGTACGACGTCGATCGCGCCGACCGGCGCGAGCACATAGTCGCTGACGCCGCGGCGCACCAGCTCGCGGTAGAGCGTGACGTCGTTGATGCGGCCGATCACGACCACGCGGGTGCCGGCATCGCAGACGGTGGCGAGCTGGTCGAGCCCGCCCAGGAGGTCGTTGCGGCCGTCGCTCTCGAGCACGATCACGTTCGGCGTGGGAGCCGAGCGGTAGGCTTCGATCGCGGCTGCCATGCCGCCCATCTGGATCTTCAGATGGGCCTTGCCGAGGCGGCGATCCTCGCCGGCCGACTGCACCGCGGCCGCGGTCTCGACCGTCTCACAGAAGGCCTGGACCGAGACGCGCGGCGAGGGCGCGATATGCTCCTCGACCGGCGGAGGCGGGGCTTCCGGCTGCTCTTCGTGTGTCTGGCGAGCGTAGCTGATCATTTGCCGGTGTCGCTGAGTTTGGCCTTGTCGGCTTCGGGATAGGTGGTCGCGCTCGTCAGTCCCTTGCGATACTTCTCGAGACCGGTGATGCGCCGGGGGGTGTAAGACGGCGTTTCAGGCCGCGGCTGCTCGAGGTCCGACGGATTGTCGACCATCGCCGCGAGGTTGCGCTGATAGGCGCAGCCGTAATTGTAGTACTCTTTGTTCTCGAACCAGCCCTTGTTCTTCATCGAAGGGCCGATGTCGTCCGGCCACAGGCCGCAGGGGCCTGCGATCGCTGCGATCTTGGAATAGGTGAGACGGATCGGCGGCAGGAAGCGCCTGTCCTCGGGCTGGTAGGGGCGAACGTTGACACCCCGCGGCGGAACGCCCGCCGCGGCCAGCATCGCCTGGATTTCGCGCATCGTGTCCGCCACCGGTCGCGCATTGGGCGTGCCGGACGGCACGTCGATGCGGATGGCGCCGGTGCCTTCGCGCAGCCATGCCGAGGCGACGCCCATCACGTCGGCGCGCTGGGCAGCGGTCAGTCCGCCGCGGGCATGGCCGACGAAGACGACGATCGAGCGATTCTGCTCTTCGATCGCGATCGGGTGGCGCTGCTTGTAGTCGGTCGGAATCGAGGCGGTGACGACCTCGTCGTGCTGGCAGCCACTGAGCGCGAGCGCCATTGCGACCAGCGCGCCACCGAGACGGATGGCGCGCTTGCGAAGCTGGGGTGGTCTTGTGATCATCGTGAAGTCCCCGTTCCGCCTCAGTCGGTAATGAAGCCGTAGGTGCCGCGGTAGTTCTTGGCCGGTTCGGTCCGGCCCGGCACGCCGTAGATGCGGTTGATGTTGCCGAGCAGCTGGGCCTGTGGATCCGCAGGCGGCGCGAAGCCGTCATCCGGCCGCGACAAGTCCTTTGGCGCCACCGCGCGAACGACATAGGGCGTCACGATCACGACCAGCTCGGTGGCGTTGTTGACGAAGTCGCGGCTGCGGAACAGCGTGCCGAGGATCGGGAGCTGCATCAGCCCCGGCAATCCGCTGATGGCCTGCTTGGTCTGCTGCTGGATCAGGCCGGCCATCGCCATCGCGCCGCCGGAGGGAATTTCCAGCGAGGTCTCCGCGCGGCGGGTCCTGATCGAGGGCACCGTCAGCGAGTTCACCGAGGTCGAGGTCACGGCCTGCGACAGCGTGATCGCGTTTTCGTTCGAGAGCTCCGAGACCTCCGTCATCACGCGCAGGCTGATCTTGCCTTCGCTCAGCACCACGGGGGTGAAGTTGAGCGAGATACCGAACTTCTTGAAGCTGATCTGGGTGGTACAGACATGGGTGGTGGGGTCGCACGCATAGCCTGCCGGGACCGGGAATTCGCCGCCGGCGATGAACGTGGCCGATTCACCGGAGATTGCGGTCAGGTTCGGTTCGGCCAGCGTGCGGATCACGCCCGCGGTTTCCATCGCGCGCAGGGTGGCCTGCACCGACGACGAACCGCCGAAGCTCGCCGTCAAATTGTTGCCGTCTACGAGATTCTTGCCGAGCGCCGTGAACGGATTGGAGTTGGTGAAGCTCACCACCGACGTGCCGTAATTGAGGCTGGCGCTCAGGTCGATGCCGAGCTGCTTGACGATGGTGCGCTGGACCTCGGCCACCGTCACCTTGAGCATGACCTGGTCGCGGCCGCGCACCACGATCGAGTTCACCACCTTGTCGACGCCGCCGGCCAGGCGCGCGGCGAGCTCGTTGGCCTGCTGCGCTTCCATCGGATTCGCCGCCGTGCCGGTCAGGACGATGCCGTCGCCGAGCCCGTCGATCTGAATGTCCGAATTCGGCAGTATCTGCTTCAGCGCGGCCCGCACGCCGTTGAGGTCGCGCTTGACCGCGATGTCATAGGCCGCGATCTGCTGGCCGGCGGAATCGAAGAACACGATATTGGTCTGGCCGACCGTGGCACCGATGATATAGGCGCGCTGCGCCGAGCGGACCACCGCGTTGGCGATCTTGGGATCGGCGACCAGCACGTCCTTGATGTCGCGCGGCAGGTCGATCACGACGGATTTGCCGACGCCGAGCGAGAGGAAGCGCGCGTTCATCTGGCCATCCGCCGCGGCCAGGGCCCCGGGACGGTAATCGGCGGCGACCGCGGGGGTCAGCAACGGGTTGAGCGCCAGCGCCAACGCGGCCGAAAACGACAGGGCGCGAACCGCCGAGGTTCGCATCGTCGCCAAATCCACCCTGCGTTTCATATCGACTGTCTTCATCGTGCTTTCGCCGTCTGACTTGGAATGCCGTAGCGAATGATCGAAACACCGTCCCGCTTCTGCGCGGAATCATCGAGCGTGATTTCGCTCATCTTGACGTCGACGATGCTGCGCAGCGCCAGCGTCAGCGTGCCGCTCTGGCGGGCTGCGGAGAGTGTTGCGGTCTGCGCCGGATTGAGCTCGAGGGTGACGGTCTTGCCAACCACCGCGTTCTGGCCGTCCTTTTCCTTTGGCGCCTGGTCGATGGCGAGGACTCGGATATTGGCCAGGATGATCTCGGAGGTGACGATGTCGGGGGCGCCGTTGTTCTGGTCCGGGTTCTTCAGCCGGCGGGTCAAGAGGACGTCGACTCGATCGTTGGGCAGGATGAAGCCGCCTGCGCCGGTCTCCGGCGAGATCTCGGTCGAGATCGCCCGCATGCCGGTGGGCAGGATTGCAGCCATGAAACCGGAGCCTTCGGCCTTGACCAGCTTCTGGTCGCGGATCGGCTCACCTTGAATGAACGGGGCGCGCGCGATCGAACCGGTGACCTGGGTCGCGCCCTCGGGACGCTCGTTGCGGCGGATGAAGGTGGCGCTGGCGGTCGCGGCCGGCCAAGTCTGCCATTGCACGTCTTCCGGCTTCACGGTCTGGCCGAGGCCGATGTCGTTCTTGGCCACGAGGACGTCGACGGTCGGAAGCTGGGCGACCGGAGCCGGAGGCGGCGCAGATTGGTCCGAGCCGCTCGCCAGGTACGCGGCGACGCCGCCGGCGCTGATGGCGACCGCCAGGACGACAATGCGTGCCCTATTCATACGCTTCACTTTCCAACAAGACGCCGCGACGCTGCCGCCGCCGTAATCGGCAGTTGACCAGCTATTCGTCAAAGCATGGTTAATGAGGCGTATCTAAATCGCCTTAACGCCGGGTTTACCCGGTGCGTTCAGCGCAGTGCGAGGTGAGCGAGGTCGATCGCCTTCACCCATTCGGTCTCGGGGTAGACCATCAGCGCGCTCAGCGCGAGCGCGATGCCGTAGGGGATGCCGCTCTCCTTGGCGTGCAGCCGCGCGAGCCAGGCCTGACCCGCCAGCCCGTAGGGCAGCGGCCATTGCCGGAACTGGAGCAGGAGCAGCGTCAGCGCACCGCCGAACAGCGAGGCGTAGAGCAGGAAGTTCATCAGCTGCGCGAACCCGAACCAAAGCGCGACGGAGGCCGCGACCTTGGCATCGCCGCCGCCGACCCAGCCCATCGCAAAGCAGGCGAAGGCTATGACGAGCAGGAGCGCGCCGGCGCCGACATGGCTCAGCATCTCGTAAGGTGCCATGCCACCGGCAAGGGCAAGCGCGAAGAAGCCTGCGACCAGCGCCAGCGACACGCGATTGGAGATCGTCATCGTGAACAGATCGCTCGCGGCGGCGAACGCCATCAGGGCAGGGAAGAGCAGAAGGCGCGCAAGGTCGAGGATCATGGGCTGCGTCTTGAGGCCTGAGTTTGCCGCGGAAACTGGCGTCGCCGCATTCTAGCCGGCAGTGCTAAACAAACCGACAACGGCCGCGAGGGTCACGCAAGGCCGAAGCTGCGGAACGCATGCCTACCAGAGGCTGGCAATGCGCACGGCGAGCGCGACTGTCGCAAGCAGCAGCGCAAGGCAGACCCAATAGACCGGCGAGCCGACCTCGGCCGCAGCTGCCTCGTCTGCCGCGACCGCGGCACCGGTTCTGGACTCACGCAACGCCACTGGAACTCGCCGTCCTTGGAAAAACAAAGGCCCCGGAGGTCCGGGGCTTTTGCCGTCGTTCGTCTGTTGCTTACTTCAGCCCGGTGCTGATCGAGGTGAACTTGGTGTTGAGCGTGCTGCCGAGGCTGTTGACGACGGTGATGATGGCCAGCGCGATACCGGCGGCGATCAGACCGTATTCGATGGCGGTTGCGCCGGATTCATCCTTTGCGAAACGCGCAATCAAGCTCTTCATGAACAAAACTCCATTCGGGTGGGATCGCCTCGTTCGGCGCTGTCTTTGACCCGATGACCATGTGAGCCGAGCTCTTTCGGTAGAGTTAATCCGATCGCGTAAACCCGCGTCCGGCGCGATGCTTTTGTCCAGAGTGAATTTCGCCTTAAAGCCGCGGCCTCAATTTCGGTTCCAGATGCGTCGCCGGCACGGCGGTCGCTTCACCCTCCCTTAAATCTCACGGAGTAGGCGTAAGCGAGGACCGGAATTCGCGGAGAGAGGCGATGATGTCGAGCCTGCCCATGCAAGTCGCCCTGATGCTCGGCGAGACCATCGCGAAGTTGCTCCCCGTCACCTTCGTGCTCGCGGCGGTCTTCACCGTGCTCGAGCATTTCTGGGCCTGCAACCCCGGCGCCCCGTGGTGGCGCAAGCGGGAGATCATCACCGACATCTGCTATTGGTTTTTCGTTCCGGTGTTCGCCCGCACCATGCGGATCGGACTTCTGATCGTCGGCGCCGCCGTCGTCTTCAACATCCACGACGCCGACGAGCTCATCGCCTTCTACGACAACGGCCATGGGCCGCTGGCGCAGCTGCCTCTGTGGGTGCAGGCCCTGCTGTTCCTGGTGCTGTCCGATTTCATGCTGTACTGGATCCACCGCTTCTTCCATGACGGCGGTTTCTGGAAGTACCACGCCATCCACCATTCGTCCGAGGAAATCGGGTGGATTTCGGCGGCCCGCTTCCATCCCATCAATCTCCTGCTCGGCACGATCAGCGTCGACGTCGTGTTGCTGATGGCCGGCATTTCCCCGAACATCATGCTCTGGGTTGGCCCATTCACCACCTTCCATTCGGCGTTCGTGCACGCCAACCTGAACTGGACCTTCGGACCGTTCAAATATCTGCTGGCAACGCCGGTGTTCCACCGCTGGCACCACACGTCGCTCACGGAAGGCGGCAACACGAATTTCGCCGGGACGTTCCCGGTCTGGGACGTGCTGTTCGGCACGTTCCGCATGCCGGAGGGGCGGCTGCCGCAGGATTACGGCAAGGACGAAGCGGCCATACCGAAGGAGATCGGGGGCCAATTGGCCTATCCGTTCCGCCAGTAGGGTGGGAAAATCGGCGGCAAATCTCGACTACGTTCAAACAATCGTCGGCGAGTTTGCGGAACGTTCACAAATTAAGGGCAGGTTAGCCGGGTCGGGCACCGGCTCCGCTGTTAGCTGTTCGCTTCTGCCGGTTTGTGACGTCCCGGGAGTATGAGTATGCGTAAGGAATTGCTGCGCCGTCATGCGCGGGTCTGTCTTCTGGTTGCTGCCGCAGTGCTGGCATCGCCGGCTGCCGGGCTCGCCGAACCGACCGCCGACACCATCGCCGTCAACGTCGACCAGGCCAAGCTGGTGCGGCTGCCCGGCAAGGTGGCGACCATCGTGGTCGGAAATCCCCTGATCGCCGACGTCACGCTCCAGCCCGGCGGCATGATCGTCGTGACCGGCAAGGGCTACGGTGCCACCAATTTCATTGCGCTCGACCGGGGCGGCGAGATTCTGGTCGACCGTCAGATTCAGGTCGAAGGCCCGAGCGACCGGCTCGTCACCGTCTATCGCGGGATCGAGCGCGAGTCCTACAGCTGCATGCCGCTCTGCCAGCGTCGGGTGACGCTTGGGGACAGCGACACCTACTTCAACAACACCATGAACCAGGCCGGTTCGCTGAGCAGCAGTGCCAGCGGCAACGCCGGTGCGGCCACCAAGTCCAACTAGCCGGAGCGATTGGCGGGTTCGCGCCGGGGTGGATCGCCTGATTCTGCGGCGCCGCTTCTGCATGCCAGCGACGTCCCTCTGCGCGTCATCCTTGGCCGCCGCCGGCGCGCGGGGTTAACGCATCCTTAACCGACCGCTTCGTGCAGCGTGAATCGCCTGCAACACTTAAACAATCAGTTTTAGCTATTGAACGAAGCAGATGATCGCCGCTGCTGGGGAATTTGACGCGATGCCTGCGCCTACGAGATTCACGCTCCGGAAAGCGCTATGCCGGTTTCGAGGCAGCCGCCGCGGCTCCGCCGCGGTCGAGTTCGCGCTGGTAGCTCCGGTCTTCTTCGGACTGCTGTTCGCCATCATCGAGACCGCGTTGGTGTTCTTCGCGGGGCAGGTGCTCGAGACCATCACCCAGAATTCGGCGCGTGCGATCCTGACCGGTCAGGCGCAAGCACAGGGCGGCTCGGTGGCGGCCTGTCAGACGGTGCCCAACGCGGTCTCGGCATGCAATCAGACCACGTTCAAGGCCTATGTCTGCACCCAGATCCCGGCGCTGTTCGATTGCAGCAAGCTTTACGTCGACGTGGTCAGCACCAGCTCCTTCACGGCGCTGAGCCTCACCAATTACGGCGATTCCTGCACCTTCAATCCGGCCGGCGTGCAATACAATCCCGGCAGCTCCAGCCAGGTCGTCGTGGTGCGGCTGTTCTATCAATGGCCGCTCTTCGTCACCGGCCTCGGCTACAACATCGGCTGCAGCAACAAGCGGCTGCTGGTGGCGACCGCAGCCTTCAAGAACGAACCCTTCTGAGGCAGATGGATCTGGGCGGGCCAATGCAGGCGATTGCGAACTTCCTGGGGAATGCCCGCTGCTCGGCGCGTGACTTCGTCGCCGACACGCGCGCGCTCGCGGCGACCGAATTCGCCGTCATCGTCCCGCTGATGCTGGTGATGTTCTTCGGGACCGTCGAATTCTCGTCGGCAGTGGCGATCGATCGCAAGGTCACGTTGATCGCACGGACGCTGTCCGATCTGACGTCGCAATCGACGACGCTTGCCGATGCCGACATGCAGAACACGTTCACGGCGAGCATCTCGATCGTGATGCCTTACGACGCTACTCTCGTGAAAGGCTCGATCTCCCAGATCTATATCGATGCGGACAGCATTGCTACGGTGCAGTGGAGCAAGGCCGGAACCATCGCGAGCGGCGCGACGCAAGCGACGCTGGCGACGTCGGGCCGGAAGGCCGGCGACAAGGTGACCAACGAGATTCCGCCGACGCTGCTGATTCCGTCGACCTATCTCATCCTCAGCGAGGCGAGCTACACTTACACGCCGTCGGTGGGCTACGTGTTGAAGTCGAACATACCGCTGAAAGATCTGTCCTACACGCGGCCGCGGCAGGCCACTTGCGTTCAATACAACAACGTGCCGTCCTCGTGCTGACGCTCCCGAGGGGGGCCTGAAAATGAAAAAGGCCGTGCGTTGCGCACGGCCTTCTTGCTTCTTGCGAGCCGATCGGGCGAGGCCCGGTGGGTTCAGCCTGCGGCGCGGAGGTTGTCCGCAGCCGACTTGCCGGAACGGCGGTCGGCCACGATCTCGTAGGAGATCTTCTGACCTTCGCGCAGCGTGCCGAGGCCCGCACGTTCCACAGCGCTGATGTGGACGAACACGTCCTGGCCGCCGTCGTCGGGCTGAATGAAGCCGAAGCCTTTGGTCGCGTTAAACCACTTCACGGTTCCCATGCTCACGGGGGTAGTCCCTTCTCAGATAACACAATGTGACAGCCTGCTCGCGCAGGCCAGTTAGATCGAATTTTTGGAAGGGTCGTCAGCGTGTCTGAACCGGCTGTACCGGTGGATGCTAATGTCGTCCGGCCGAAAATCGATAAATTCCTTTTATCGGAATTCCAGCGTCAAAACAATCCAGCCGCGCACGATTTTTTGATCCGCCGTGGTGTTCACGGCGGACCAATGGAAGACTCGGAATTTTACTGCCGCGCCGCCGCTCGACTAGCGACGACGGAACTGGCCGCCGCGCTGTCCGGGACGAGGCGGTCCGCCCACGCCGCTGGGGCGTTCGTCCTTGTGGCGGAAAATCAGCCGGCCCTTTTCGAGGTCATAGGGCGACATCTCCACCGTCACGCGGTCGCCCGCCAGGGTCTTGATGCGGTTCTTCTTCATCTTGCCGGCGGTATAGGCGACGATCTCGTGTCCGGCGTCGAGCTGCACGCGGTAGCGGGCGTCGGGGAGGATTTCGGTGACCAGTCCTTCGAACTGGATCAGCTCTTCCTTAGCCATGTGGGTGTCTCCAGTCGTAGACTGCTAGTTCGAATGAGGATTGCGGTTCGGTCGGCCGGTGGGGCGGCTCTCGCGACGCAAAAAGGCAACGCCTTGTATTCCATCAGGCTTGCCGGCGCTATGCGCGGGACGCTGTTCCGACCGATCGGCGGGTGAGGAATTCATCTTACCACCAGGACCACGGCGGCGGCGAGACCCCTTGGAGGCCTTGTGGCCTTCTCCCGGCCTGCCATCAACAGGTCTGCCCTCGCCATGACGTCCTTCGCCGGGCCGTCCGTCGGCCGGCCTGCCGGCGCTGTGATGACGTCCGTCAGCATGCCGTTCGTCGCCACGCCGTCCGTCGCCGTGCCGGGCGCCCTGAGGACGCTGGCCCGGGCGGCCGCCCGGCCGGCCCTGCCGTTGCTGCGGCGGGGGAGGGCCGGCGTCGCGGCGGCCCGCATCGGTGCGGTGGTCTTCGCGCGGCAGCGCCACGCGGATCAGCCGCTCGATGTCGCGGAGATAGCTGAGCTCCTCGCCGCCGGCCACCAGCGAGATCGCGGTGCCGTCGGCGCCGGCGCGCGCGGTTCGGCCGATGCGGTGGACGTAGGTTTCCGGCACGTTGGGCAGGTCGAAATTGATGACGTGGCTGATGCCGTCGACGTCGATGCCGCGGGCGGCGATGTCGGTGGCGACCAGGGTGCGGATCTCGCCCGAGCGGAACTGGGCCAGCGTGCGCTCGCGATGGTTCTGCGACTTGTTGCCGTGGATGGCGCTGGCAGGGATGCCGGCCTTCTCGAGCGACTTCACCACCTTGTCGGCGCCGTGCTTGGTGCGGGTGAAGACCAGGGCGCGGTTGACCGGCTCATCCTTCAGAAGCTTGGTCAGGAACGCCGGCTTGGCGGAGAAGTCGACCTGGACGATGCGCTGGTTGATCCGCTCGGCGGTCGAGGACACCGGGGTCACCGCGACGCGCGCGGGGTCGCGCAGCATGGCGTCGGCGAGCTCGGCGATGTCCTTCGGCATGGTGGCCGAGAAGAACAGCGTCTGCCGCTTGATTGGCAGCTTGGCGACGATTTTGCGGATATCGTTGATGAAGCCCATGTCGAGCATGCGGTCGGCCTCGTCGAGCACGAGGAACTCGACGCTCGAGAGCTTCAACCCGTTGCTCTGCACGAGGTCGAGCAGGCGGCCGGGGGTGGCGACCAGCACATCGACGCCCTGCATCAGGGCGCGGACCTGGCGGCCCATCGGCACGCCGCCGATGGCCAGCGTCGAGGCGAGGCGCAGGTGGCGGCCATAGGCGTTGAAGCTGTCGAGGATCTGGCCGGACAGCTCGCGGGTGGGCGACAGCACCAGCACCCGGCAGGTCTTGGGCTGCGGCTTGATGCGATGCTCGAGCAGGCGGTGCAGGATCGGCAGCGCGAACGAGGCGGTCTTGCCGGTGCCGGTCTGGGCGATGCCGACGACGTCGCGCCCGGTCAGCGCGATCGGGATGGTCTGGGCCTGGATGGGGGTGGGAGTGACGTAGTTCTCTTCCGCGAGAGCACGCGCGATCGGTTCGGCGAGGCCGAAATCCTGAAACGAAGTCAAAAGATGGGTTCTTTCCATGTCAAAAGCGGACGCCCGGCGCAATCGGCGCGGCGCGCGCAAAAGGGTGTCGAGAAGACACCTGCGTGTTTAGGGTGTCGGATGGCTTGGGAGATATGGGGCAAGCCAGAGGCCCGTTAAGGGGCTTAAGAACACGCGGCTCGCAACGACCTCTTGATTCGCAAGAGGTCTCGGCTGCTCATATGGAACATCCAAGGGGCGCTTTCAAGGCAGGCTGGCGCGAAATGGCGATTGCAGTGCAGAAATAGTTATGCCGGAAATTTAGCCAGAGCAAAGAATTTGCTCAAAAAATGACCAGCCTGCCGCTTTGGCATACATTCTCGTTGCTCAAGATTTGAGCGGTCGCTTCGCCCCAAGACTCCGTTTTCCCAAAATTTTTACAGTAAAATCAATAAGTTGAATGGTGTTAAGCCCATGGCACGGTTCTTGCGAATCCGTTAATCGCAGGCGGCCGTGGGGCCGTTTCGCAGCGTTTTTCACGTCTGCGTCAGGGAGATGAGACACTCATGCTTAGCAAATCTACTCACGATATAGCGGCATCATTTAGCCGCCGCGGCGTGCTCGCCGCGACCGCCGGACTGATGCTCGGTCTGGCTTCATTGACTGGCGCGAAGGCCGCGGACGACACCATCAAGGTCGGCGTGCTGCACTCTCTGTCCGGCACCATGGCGATCAGCGAAACCACGCTGAAGGACACCATCCTCTTCCTGATCGACGAGCAGAACAAGAAGGGCGGCGTTCTCGGCAAGAAGCTCGAAGCCGTCGTCGTCGACCCCGCGTCGAACTGGCCGCTGTTCGCCGAGAAGGCGCGCGAGCTGATCACCAAGGACAAGGTCTCGGTCGTGTTCGGCTGCTGGACCTCGGTGTCGCGCAAGTCGGTGCTTCCGGTGTTCAAGGAGCTCAACAGCATCCTGTTCTACCCCGTGCAGTACGAGGGCGAGGAGAGCGAGCGCAACGTGTTCTATACGGGTGCGGCGCCGAACCAGCAGGCGATCCCCGCCGTCGACTACCTGATGAAGGAAGAGAAGGTGAAGCGCTGGGTGCTCGCGGGCACCGACTACGTCTATCCGCGCACCACCAACAAGATCCTGGAAGCCTATCTCAAGTCCAAGGGTGTCGCCCAGGACGACATCATGATCAACTACACGCCGTTCGGTCACTCCGACTGGCAGACGATCGTGGCCGACATCAAGAAGTTCGGCTCGGCCGGCAAGAAGACCGCGGTGGTCTCGACCATCAACGGCGACGCCAACGTTCCCTTCTACAAGGAGCTCGGCAACCAGGGCATCAAGGCGAAGGACATCCCGGTGGTCGCGTTCTCGGTCGGTGAGGAAGAGCTCGCCGGCATCGACACCAAGCCGCTGGTCGGCCATCTCGCCGCCTGGAACTACTTCCAGTCGATCAAGTCGCCGGAGAACGAGAAGTTCATCAAGGCGTGGCAGGCCTACACCAAGAATCCGAAGCGCGTGACCAACGATCCGATGGAAGCGCACGTGATCGGCTTCGACATGTGGGTCAAGGCGGTCGAGAAGGTGAAGTCAACCGATCCCGACAAGGTCATCGACGCTCTCCCGGGCATCGAAGCCAAGAACCTGACCGGCGGCACCTCCAAGATGCTCCCGAACCACCACATCACCAAGCCAGTGTTCATCGGCGAGATCAAGGGCAATGGCCAGTTCGACGTGGTCTGGAAGACCCCGAGCCTCGTCGCGGGCGATGCCTGGTCGAAGGAGCTCGATGGCTCCAAGGACCTGATCGGCGACTGGGTCGGCAAGAAGTGCGGCAACTTCAACACCAAGACCAACAAGTGCCTCGGTTCCGGCTCCTGATCCGGATCTGACACGCCATTGCGCGACCGGAGAAGGCGGCGATCCCGCCGCCTTCTCCACCCATTCCCGCCGGGGTCATTCACAGTGCCAGCCTATTTGTCCGCGCGCCTCTGCTCGCTTGCGCTCTCGCTATTGCTGATCGCGTTTGCGCTGCCGGCCTTCGCCGGCCCGTTCGAGGACGGAGTCGCCAAGTTCGCCAATGACGATTTCTCCGACACGGAAGAGGCGATCGGCGCGGTCGCGGGCAGCGGCAACAAGCTGGCCTTCCCCATCATCAGCGCGCTCCAGGACGGCCGGTTGATGGCCGATCCGGACAGCAAGAAGGTTTACGTCACCGGTACCGACGGCAGGTCGATCGACGCCGCGACCGGCGAGGCGGTGGCCAGCGTTCCCGATAGTGCGAGCGCGGTGCGCCTCAACAACCGTCTGCGCCGCAGCGTCGATGCCGCGATCGGCAGCCTGACGCTGCAATCGCCGGATGTCGGAACGCGCCTGCAGGCCGCGCAATCGGTCTTCAAGTCGCATGAGGAGACGGCGCTCGATGCGGTAGATGCCGCGCTCGCCAAGGAAGGCAACAGAGCGGTCAAGACGGCCCTCGGCGAGGCCCGCGCCGCCATCCTGCTGTTCAAGTCCGATGCGACCGAGGTCGAGAAGCTCGAGGCCGTGGCCACGCTCAAGGCGCGCGGCGACCAGGACGCGCTGGCGCTGCTCACCGGCATGGGCGACCAGCCGGCCTCGGTGACCAAGGCGGCCGCGAGCGCGATCGGCTCGATCCAGAGTTCGCTCGCGGTCTGGTCCATGGTGCAGAACGCCTGGTACGGCCTCTCGCTCGGCTCGGTGTTGCTGCTCGCCGCGATCGGGCTCGCCATCACCTTCGGCGTGATGGGCGTGATCAACATGGCGCATGGCGAGATGGTGATGCTCGGGGCCTACACCACCTTCGTGGTGCAGGAGGTGATCCGCACCCGCTATCCCGGCCTGTTCGACTATTCGCTGCTGATCGCCGTGCCGCTCGCCTTCCTCGTCGCCGGCGCGATCGGCGTCTTGATCGAGCGCAGCATCATCCGCTTCCTCTACGGCCGTCCGCTGGAGACGCTGCTGGCGACCTGGGGTCTCTCGCTGGTGCTGCAGCAGGCGGTGCGCACCATGTTCGGCCCGACCAACCGCGAGGTCGGCAATCCCTCCTGGATGAGCGGCGCGTTCGAGCTCGGCCAGATCACCATCACCTATAACCGGCTCTGGATCCTGCTCTTCACGCTTGCCGTGTTCGCGATCCTGCTCGCGATGCTGCGCTACACCGCGCTCGGCCTCGAGATGCGCGCGGTGACACAGAACCGACGCATGGCGGCCTCGATGGGCATCGCGACCTCGCGTGTGGACGCGCTGACCTTCGGTCTCGGTTCGGGCATTGCCGGCATCGCCGGCGTGGCGCTGTCGCAGATCGACAATGTCAGCCCCAATCTCGGCCAGAGCTACATCATCGACAGTTTCATGGTCGTGGTGTTCGGCGGGGTCGGCAATCTCTGGGGCACGCTGGTCGGCGCCTTCACGCTCGGCATCGCCAACAAGTTCCTGGAGCCGGTCGCCGGCGCCGTGCTCGGCAAGATCGCAATCCTGGTCCTCATCATCCTGTTCATTCAAAAGCGGCCGCGCGGTCTGTTCGCGCTCAAGGGCCGTGCGGTGGAAGCATGACCCCTCACATGCTGACGCGATCGCTGGACCGCAGCGCGACGATCTTCCTTGCCGTCGTCGCGGCCTGCGGCATCCTCATCCCGCTCTCCAACCTGCTGCTGCCCGCGGGCTCGTTCCTGCAGGTGCCGACCTATCTGGTCGCGCTCTGGGGCAAGTATGTCTGCTACGCGATCCTGGCGCTGTCGATCGACCTGATCTGGGGCTATTGCGGCATCCTATCGCTCGGTCACGGCGCGTTCTTTGCGCTCGGCGGCTATGCGATGGGCATGTACCTGATGCGGCAGATCGGCACCCGCGGCGTCTACGGCAACCCGATCCTGCCCGATTTCATGGTGTTCCTGAACTATTCGAAGCTGCCCTGGTACTGGTACGGCTTCGACATGTTCTGGTTCGCCGCCCTGATGGTGCTGGTCGTGCCGGGGCTGCTCGCCTTCTGCTTCGGCTGGCTCGCCTTCCGCTCCCGCGTCACCGGCGTGTACCTGTCGATCATCACGCAGGCGATGACCTATGCGCTGCTGCTCGCCTTCTTCCGCAACGATTTCGGCTTCGGCGGCAACAACGGCCTGACCGACTTCAAGGACATCCTCGGCTTCAACGTCCAGGCAGAAGGGACGCGCGCTGCCTTGTTTGCGTTGAGCTGCCTGGCGTTGATCGCCGGCTTCCTGATCTGCCGTGCCATCGTCTCGTCGAAGCTCGGCAAGGTGCTGATTGCGGTGCGCGATGCGGAATCGCGCACGCGCTTCCTCGGCTACCGGGTCGAATCCTACAAGCTGTTCGTGTTCACGGTGTCGGCCTGCATGGCCGGCGTCGCCGGAGCGCTGTACGTGCCGCAGGTCGGCATCATCAATCCGTCCGAGTTCGCGCCGGGCAATTCGATCGAGGCGGTGATCTGGGTCGCGGTCGGCGGCCGCGGCACATTGGTCGGCGCCGCGCTCGGCGCCGTCGTCGTCAACTATGCCAAAACCTTCTTCACCTCGGGCGTGCTCGCGCCGTACTGGCTGTTCATGCTGGGCGCGTTGTTCATCCTGGTGACGCTGCTGCTGCCCAAGGGCATCGTCGGCACTTTCAACGCCTGGTGGGACCAGTCCAAGGAAAAGCGCAACGCCGCGACCATGGCGAGTGCCGCGGCCGAGGACGGTGTCACCGAACCCAAGATGGCGGAGTAGGCGCACATGAACGTCATGGACAGCCGCACCACATCCGCAATGCTCTATCTCGACGGCGTGCACGTCTCGTTCGACGGCTTCCACGCCATCAACAATCTGTCGCTGACGCTCGAGCCCGGCGAGATGCGCGCCATCATCGGCCCGAACGGCGCCGGCAAGACCACGATGATGGACATCATCACCGGCAAGACCAAGCCTGACGAGGGGACGGTTCTGTTCGACGGCGTCACCGATCTGACACGGCTCGACGAGACCCGCATCGCCGAGCTCGGCATCGGCCGCAAATTCCAGAAACCGACCGTGTTCGAGAGCCAGACCGTGCAGGACAATCTGCTGCTCGCGCTTAACGTCGACCACAGCGTCAAGGGCACGCTGTTCTGGCGCGGCAGCAAGGCCGAGTCCGAGCGGATCGACAAGGTTCTGGAGACGATCCGCCTCACCGACGCCCGCAACCGCCTTGCCGGCAGCCTCAGCCACGGCCAGAAGCAGTGGCTGGAGATCGGCATGCTGCTGGCGCAGGATCCCAAGCTGCTGCTCGTCGATGAGCCCGTCGCGGGGATGACCGACGTCGAGACGCATCTGACCGCCGAGCTGCTGAAGGAGATCAACAAGACCCACACCGTGATGGTGGTCGAGCACGACATGACCTTCGTGCGCGAGCTGGGCGTCAAGGTCACCTGCCTGCACGAGGGCACAGTGCTGGCGGAAGGGACCATCGACCAGGTCTCGTCCAACGAGCGGGTCATCGAAGTTTATCTGGGGCGCTGAGCGATGCTTGAGGTCAAGAACATCAACCTGTTCTACGGCGCAGCCCAGGCGCTGCGCGGCGTCTCGATCTCGGCCGAGCCCGGCAAGGTCACCTGTGTGCTCGGCCGCAACGGCGTCGGCAAGACTTCGCTGCTGCGCGCGATGGTCGGACAATATCCGATCGCCTCGGGCGCGATCATGCTCGACGGCAGTGACATCACCGGCCTGAAGCCCTATGAGCGCGCCCGCAAGGGCATCGGCTTCGTGCCGCAGGGCCGAGAGATTTTCCCGCTGCTGACGGTCGAGGAGAACCTCAAGACCGGCTTCGGCCCGCTCAAGCGCGAGGACAGGCACATTCCGGACGACGTGTTCTCGCTGTTCCCGGTGCTGCAATCGATGCTGGGCCGGCGCGGCGGCGACCTCTCCGGCGGCCAGCAGCAGCAGCTCGCGATCGGCCGAGCGCTGGTGATGCGGCCGAAGCTGCTGCTGCTGGACGAGCCGACCGAAGGCATCCAGCCCTCGATCATCAAGGACATCGGCCGCGCCATCTCGTATCTGCGCAACCTCGGCAACATCGCCATCGTGCTGGTCGAACAATATCTCGACTTTGCCTGCGAACTCGGCGACAGTTTCGCGGTGATGGATCGCGGCGCGGTGAAGTTCACCTGCGACCGCGCAAACCTCGACGCGAGCGAGATCAGCCGCCAGATGGCGCTGTAGACCATTCTGCCGCGACCGGCTGGGGAGACGGATGCGCAGCGACACTTTGGCGACATCTTCTGTGTTCGAGGCCAACCGCGCCCGCGGTGCCGTGCGCTTCGACGTGCACGCCCGCGAGGGGGTGACGCGGCGCGGCGCCTTGCATGAATCCGGCTCCCTCCGTGTCCGCTTTCCCTCGCCGGAGGATCGGGGCCTGTCCGGCGTGTTCGTCAACACGGCCGGCGGCGTTGCCGGCGGCGACAGTTTCGATATCGACGTCACGGCAGGCCAAGGCTCGCGTCTGACCTTGACGACGGCGGCCGCCGAAAAGGTCTATCGCGCACCGGGGCCGGCAGCGCAGCTCAACATCGCTTTGCAGGTCGGCGCAGGGGCGCATCTGTCGTGGCTGCCGCAGGAGACCATCCTGTTCGACCGCGCCCGGGTGCAGCGCCGTTTCGACATCGCGCTCGACGAGGCCGCCTCGCTCCTGCTGTGCGAGATCGTCGTGTTCGGCCGCACCGCCATGGGCGAGCGGATGGAGCAGGGCGAGTTCGTCGATCGCTGGCGGCTGAGGCATGGCGGCAAGCTGGTATTCGCCGAGACGGTCCGGCTCGACGGTAACATCGGCGCCAAGCTCGCGCGATCGGCCATTGCCAAAGGCGGCGCCGCGATCGGTACGGCCCTGATCGTGCCCGGCGACGAGGCCCTGGTCGAGCGCATCCGAGAAGCGTCCGAATCTTTCGCCGGCGAGGTCGGAATTTCGGCCTGGAATGGCTTTGCAATGGCGCGGTTCTGTGCCCAAGATGCGGCGCGTTTGCGCGCCGACATGATGGCTGTGCTGGCGCGCACCGGCGCGGCCCTGCCGCGGCTCTGGCTGAATTGAATGCTGAACTGACGAGTTGAACGGAAGAGATTCTGAATGAACCTGTCTCCCCGCGAAAAGGACAAGCTTCTGATCTCTATGGCGGCGATCGTGGCGCGCCGCAGGCTGGACCGCGGCGTCAAGCTCAACCATCCCGAGGCGATCGCGATCATCTCCGATTTCATCCTGGAAGGGGCGCGCGACGGCCGCACCGTCGCCGAGCTGATGCAATCCGGCGCGCAGGTGCTTACCCGCGATCAGGTGATGCCCGGAATCCCCGAGATGATCCACGACATCCAGGTCGAGGCGACCTTTCCTGACGGGACGAAGCTGGTCACCGTGCACGAGCCGATCCGTTGAGACACGACGCTATAACAACACCGTCATGCCCGGGCTCGGCCGGGGCATCCACGACCTTCGAACCAGGTGGCTCCACGTGGATGGCCGGGACAAGCCCTGCCATGAAGCAGCAGAGCAAGACGAGGTAGCACATGATTCCCGGCGAACGCTTCATCCAGGACGGCGAGATCGAGCTCAATGCCGGCCGCAAGACGGTGACGCTGACGGTGGCCAACACCGGCGACCGCCCGATCCAGGTCGGCTCGCACTACCATTTCTTCGAGACCAACCCCGCGTTGAAGTTCGACCGCAAGAAGGCGCGCGGCATGCGCCTCGACATCGCCGCCGGCACCGCCGTCCGCTTCGAGCCCGGCCAGACCCGCGACGTGCAACTCGTCGCCTTGGCGGGAAAGAAGACCATCTACGGCTTCCGCGGCGATGTGATGGGGAAGCTGTGATCGTAAGCTGAGATGAGTGCCGTGATCTGCAGTGAGGTGGGCACAGCTGTCTCGCTCCCTCCCCCCTTGCGGGGGAGGGCCGGGGAGGGGGGTATGCCACACGACGAGGTCTCTCAATTGCAAAGAACCCGCGCTCGCGAATTGCGGCGCGCGATGACGCGTGCAGAGACGCTGCTCTGGCGTCATCTCAAAGCCCATCGCTTGGCTCGCCTCGGCTTTCGCCGGCAAGCTCCCATGGGCAACTACATCGCCGATTTCGTCGCACATTCCTGCAAGCTCATCGTTGAAATCGACGGTGAAAGCCACGACTTCGAAGAGCGTATCCAGCATGACGAACGGCGCGACGCGTGGTTCGAATCCCGCGGCTATCGGGTGCTTCGCTTCACCAATGACGACGTCATGAAGAACCTGGAGGGCGTGGCTCTTGCCATCCTTCAGGCAGCGGAGCCCGGAGCACCCCCCTCCCTGACCCTCCCCCGCAAGGGGGGAGGGAACGGAGAGAGCGGTGCCTCTGATGACTCGACGGTGGCATGAGCATGTCCCCAATCCGCCTCATCTGCGAAGCTGCCGAGCTGGCCGCGCAGCGCCACAACGGCATGGCGCGCAAGAGGCGCGGCAACGAGCCTTACATCAATCATCTCGCGGAGGTCGCGAACCTGTTGGCGACCGCGACCGACGGCGCCGACGCCGAGCTGGTCGCGGCCGGCTGGCTGCATGATACGATCGAAGACACCGACACCACGCGCAAGGAGCTTGCGCAGCGATTCTCAGAGCGTGTCGCATCGCTCGTCGCCGAATGCACCGATGACATGAACCTACCCAAGGCCGAGCGGCGGCGGCTTCAGGTGATCGAGGCACCGAAGAAATCCCCCGGCGCCAAGCTGATCAAGATTGCCGATAAGATCAGCAATACGGGCGCGCGCATTCAAACCGACCCGAGTGCCGCGGAGCGCGCGGATCTCGCCGACTACGTCGAATGGGCGACGCAAGTCGTGGCGGGGTGCCGCGGCGGCAATGCGTGGCTCGACGAAAGATTCGATGATGCCGTCAAAGCAGCGAGGGCGTTGCTGTGACCACCCAAACATTCAAAAGCAAGCGGGGCTCGTGATGTCCGTCAAGATGAAGCGTTCCGTCTATGCCGACATGTTCGGCCCAACCACCGGCGACAGGGTGCGGCTCGCCGATACCGACCTCATCATCGAGGTCGAGAAGGATTTCACCACCTATGGCGAGGAGGTGAAATTCGGCGGCGGCAAGGTGATCCGCGACGGCATGGGGCAGTCACAGGTCACCAACAAACAGGGCGCGGCCGACACCGTCATCACCAATGCGCTGATCGTCGACCATTGGGGCATCGTCAAGGCCGACGTCGCCATCAAGGACGGCCTGATCGCAGGCATCGGCAAGGCCGGAAATCCCGACATCCAGCCCGGCGTCACCATCATCATCGGCCCGGGCACCGACGTGATCGCGGGCGAAGGAAAGATCCTCACCGCCGGCGGCTTCGACAGTCACATCCATTTCATCTGCCCGCAGCAGATCGAACACGCGCTGATGTCGGGCGTCACCTCGATGCTGGGCGGCGGCACCGGTCCCTCGCACGGCACCTTCGCCACCACCTGCACGCCGGGACCGTGGCATATCGCGCGGATGATCCAGTCGTTCGACGCTTTCCCGGTCAATCTCGGCATCTCCGGCAAGGGCAACGCCTCGCGGCCCGCAGCCCTGGTCGAGATGATCAAGGCCGGCGCCTGCGCGCTCAAGCTGCACGAGGACTGGGGCACGACGCCGGCTGCGATCGACAATTGCCTGTCGGTTGCCGACGCTCACGACATCCAGGTGATGATCCACACCGACACGCTGAACGAATCCGGGTTCGTCGAGGATACCATCAAGGCCTTCAAGGGCCGCACCATCCACGCCTTCCACACCGAAGGCGCCGGCGGTGGTCACGCCCCCGACATCATCAAGGTCGCGGGGCTCAAGAACGTGCTGCCGTCCTCGACCAACCCGACGCGCCCCTTCACCCGCAACACCATCGACGAGCATCTCGACATGCTGATGGTGTGCCACCATCTCGATCCGTCGATCGCGGAAGACCTGGCCTTCGCCGAAAGCCGCATCCGGAAAGAGACCATCGCAGCCGAGGACATCCTGCACGATCTCGGCGCGCTCTCGATGATGTCCTCGGACTCGCAGGCGATGGGCCGCCTTGGCGAGGTCATCATCCGGACCTGGCAGACCGCCGACAAAATGAAGAAGCAGCGCGGGTCCCTGCCGCAGGACAAGGGCAAGGACAACGATAATTTCCGCGTCAAGCGCTACATCGCCAAATACACGATCAATCCGGCGATCGCGCACGGCGTGTCGAAGCTGATCGGCTCGGTGGAGAAGGGCAAGCTCGCCGATCTCGTGCTGTGGTCGCCGGCCTTCTTCGGCGTCAAGCCGGACTGCATCGTCAAGGGCGGCAGCATCGTCGCGGCGCCCATGGGCGATCCCAACGCCTCGATCCCGACGCCGCAGCCGGTGCACTACCAGCCGATGTTCGGCGCCTTCGGCAAGGCGCGCACGGCCTCGTCCGTGGTCTTCACCTCGAAGGCGGCGGTCACGGGCGGTCTGGCGCGAAAGCTCGGCATCGAGAAGAAGCTCTATGCCGTCCAGAACACCCGCGGCAGGATCTCCAAGAAGAGCATGATCCACAACGACGCCACGCCCGACATCGAGGTCGATCCGGAGACCTATGAGGTGCGCGCCGACGGCGAGCTGCTCACCTGTGCACCCGCCGAGGTGCTGCCCATGGCACAGCGTTATTTCATGTACTGAAATAGCGCCTCGACGCATGTCCCCGGCGGGTGTCCGGGGACGCCTTTTTGCGGTTTTGCGTTCGGTCCCGCCTGGTCTAATGTCCGCCCGGTATTGAACCCTAGAAGAAAAGCCGGGAGGATTTCTCGTGATCTATGTCGTCGCCACCTTGACCATCAAGCCCGAAACGCGCGCCGAATTCATTGCAGCGGCCACTGCCTGCATCAAGGAGACGCGGAAGGAGCCCGGCAATATCGCCTACGATCTGCACGAGAGCGTCACCGATCCTGCCAAGATGGTGTTCGTCGAGCAGTGGGAGAACGCCGAGGCGCTGGTGCCGCATCGTGGCATGGAGCATATGAAGACGTTCGGCCGCGTCGCGGTGAAGTGCTTCACGGCGCCGCCGAAGATCGAGGTGATCACGCCCGAGAAGGTCGAGACACGGTAAAGAGGTAGAGCATGATCCGGGCGACGCAGGTCAGGGGACAGCACCGCTTCACGGAAGCGCCGGCGGACACGGTCGTGCTCGATTTCGACGATCGGAACCGTCGCCGCATGGCGATGACGGGCACGCGGGGGCTCGAATTCCTGCTCGACCTCGAGCACGCCACAGCGCTCCGCGGCGGCGATGCGCTGGTGCTCGAGGACGGCCGCCTGGTCGAGGTGGTCGCAGCGCCCGAGCCGCTGCTGGAAATCCGCGGCCGCGATCCGCATCACCTCATTCGTGTCGGCTGGCATCTCGGCAACCGCCATCTGCCGACCCAGATCATGGCGAAGGCCTTGCGCATTCGCCGCGATCACGTCATCGAGGCCATGGTGAAGGGCCTCGGCGCGCGCGTGATCGAGATCGAAGCGCCGTTCGATCCCGAAGGCGGTGCCTATGCAGATGCCGGTCACGCGCATGGTCACGACGACCACGCGCATCACGATCACGGCCATCATCATGATCATGGCCACGATCACCATGATCACCACGGCCATGATCACCACGACCACCATGGTCATGCCTCACATGACCACGGTCACGACCACCACCATCACCACGACGAGCATTGCGACCACCCTGAACACCACGGCCACAAGCATGCTCATGACCACAAATGAACCGATCAGCGCCGGGGGCCTCGACGAGGGCGAGGCGGCGGCGCTGTATCGGCTGATGACCTGGCTGTCGCCGGCATTCCCGGTCGGCGGCTTCTCCTATTCCAGCGGCATCGAATGGGCGGTCGAGGCGGGCGACATCGTCGACACGGCAACGCTGGCCGACTGGCTCGACGCGATGCTCGGTGATGGCTCCGGCTTTTGCGACGCGACGTTCCTGGTCCACGCCTATCGCGCCGCGGAGGCGGATGAGAAGGCCGCTTTGAACGACATCGCCGAACTGGCCGCGGCCTTCGTGCCCTCGCGTGAACGGCAGTTGGAGACGAGCTCGCAAGGCCGTGCATTCATCGACATCGCCCGCGCCGCGTGGGATGCCGACGGGCTGGATGCCATGGTTGCGGCATGCCGCACGCCGATGGTCTATCCTGTCGCCGTCGGCGTCGTCGCGGCTCAGCACGGCGTTCCGCTGGCGCCGACGCTGCACGCGTTCCTGCATGCGCTGGTCTCGAACTGGATTTCCGCGGCCAGCCGTCTCGTCCCGCTCGGCCAGACCGACAGCCAGCGCGTGCTGGTGCGACTGGAAGCCGCCGTGGCTGCGACTGCGAATCGCGCGCTGAACGCGACCTTTGACGACCTCGGCAGCGCGACCTTCCGCGCCGACCTCGCCAGCCTCAGGCACGAGACACAATATACGCGGCTGTTCCGGTCGTGAGCGCGCCGCGCCTTTAACCCTTCGAGAGAGAGCGAGTTGCATGTCGAAATCCCACGGCCCCTTGCGTGTCGGCGTCGGCGGTCCGGTCGGATCGGGCAAGACCCAGCTGATGGACCTGCTCTGCAAGGCCATGCGCGAGCGCTATGACATCGCCGCCATCACCAACGACATTTACACCAAATGGGATGCGGAATTCCTGGTGCGCTCGGGCTCGCTGACGCCGGACCGCATCGCCGGCGTCGAGACCGGCGGCTGCCCGCACACCGCGATCCGCGAGGATGCCTCGATGAATCTGGCTGCTGTCGCGGACATGCGCGCCAAATTTCCCGGGCTCGATCTCGTGCTGATCGAGTCCGGCGGCGACAATCTCGCTGCCACCTTTTCCCCGGAGCTGGCCGACCTCACCATTTACGTGATCGACGTCGCCGCCGGGGACAAGATCCCCTCCAAGGGCGGCCCCGGCATCACCCGGTCCGATCTTCTGGTCATCAACAAGATCGACCTCGCCCCCCATGTCGGCGCCTCCCTGGAGAAGATGGACGTGGACGCCAGGCGCATGCGCGGCGAGCGTCCTTTCGTCATGACTAACCTGAAGAAGAGCCAGGGGCTCGAGCGCATCGTCGGCTTTATCGAGGCCAAGGGCGGCTTGAAACGGGCAGGCTGACGGCGCGACCACTTGGCGTACGCTTATTTCGCCGTTAACCTCGCCGTCGAGCCGCAACGACGGAACAAATTTCGGACACGGCGATTGATTACCTCCGGCGCCCCGGGCAGTCCGTCATGGCCGGACCGGACGGATTAAGCTTTTCAGGCGACCTACGTTGCGTACCGATGTCTCCTCCTTCATTATCTCCGCCACTGGAGTCCATCCTGTTTCGGCACATGGCCGTTCGATCGGCGTTCATATGCTCCCTGTTTGTTGCCGACCTCCTGCATTGGCCTGAGTAGTCGCGTGGTCCGGCTGGGTTTCATCATCGGTTTCATCGCGCTGCTTGGAGCCCTGCTCTCCGGGCTTGCAGCCTATCGCGTCCATGACCAGGAATTGGCGCTGGACCGGATCGCGCTCGCGCGCGCGATCGACGTTCATGCCAGCCTGGTCCAGGACCGGCTCACCGAGCGCGAGTTGCTCGCGCGCGTTGCCTCAGGCCTGTTCCGCAGGCCGTCCGTTATCAATCCGAACATGCTGGAGCCGCTGCGCTCGGCCATCTACGCCTTCAAGACGGATTTCGTCGTGGCCGGCTGGATCGCCCGGCTGAAGCCGGACGAGCTGACCGCGGCGCAGGATGCCATTGCGGGCGCCGGCTTCCCGAATCCGAAAATCCGCAGCTTTGACGACAAGCCGATCAATCCGGCCGAGATCACCTCGCCGATCGACGTGCTGCTGGATCTCGAGCCGCGCAGTGACGAGACCAAGGCCCTGCCGGGCCGCAGTTACGACCAGGACCCGGTTCGCAGCGCCATGCTGACGCGCGCCAGGACCGAGAAGAAGTCTGTGGCTTCGGACCCGGTTCCGCTGTTGCACGCGAACGGGCCCGTGGGCGTCATTGTGGCTGCGCCCGTCATTCCCGAAGGGGCGACCGAGCCGGCCGGTTTCATCACGTTCTCCTACGAGCTGGCCACGCTGATGTTGACCAACGACGACATGTCGTTGTTCTCGGTCGCGCTCAGGGATCCGCGCAAGGAAGGCGGCGAGCTGATCGCCAACGACCAAGGCGTGGTCTCGACGCGCAGCGTGGCGGACGGACCGGCACCGTCGGCGATGCGCACGGTGAGCTTCGGTGGCCGCGATTGGCAGCTCGGCTATTACGCCAAGACCAACTCGATCCGCCGTGCCGAGCAGACCGCGATCATCGTGGCGGCCATCGGCTTTGCGATCACTGCGATGGTGTGCGGCCTGTTCGGCTATGTTGCCTACAACAATCTGCGGCTCAGTCGGGAAATCCAGGTCAGGATCGGCTTCGAGCGCCGGTTGACCGCGGTGATCGACGAGCTCAACCACCGGGTCAAGAACATCCTGGCGGTGATCCAGTCGATCGTGACGCGCACCTTGCGCCATGGCGCGGACATCGACGTCGCCCGCGAGCTCCTGATCGGGCGCATCCACGCCATGTCCAATGTGGTCTCGCTGCTCAGCGAAAGCCAGTGGCAGGGCGTGAAGCTCAAAGGCTTGTTCGAGGCTCGTGCGATCCCGCATGCCGACCGCATCGCCGTCACCGGTCCCGATATCGCGGTCAGCGCGCGCGCGGCGCAGAGCCTGTCGCTGCTGTTCTTCGAGCTCGCCTCGCATTCCGACGAAGGCCTGTCGCTGGTTGGAAAGCATCCGCACATCACCGCGAATTGGACGGTGACGGGCGAGGGGAGCGAGGAGATCTTCAATTTTCGCTGGGAGGAGTTCAACACCAGCGAAGCGACCCGCCGCCCCGATTCCGATTTCGGCTTGATCTTGCTCGACCGTGTCGCCCCCGAGGCGCTCGGCGGCACCGCCAAGCGCTATTTCACCGACGTCTCCTACGTCTATGAGCTCACCGCCCCGATGGAGACGGTGGTCGACATGACCGAACGCGACCGCACGGACAAGATCTCGGCCCCGGTGCGGCCTGCGCGCGGCTAAGCTTTCGGCCGCAAGATCAGATCGACCAGATTGCGCGCGTAGCTGGGCGTGATCGGCGCGATGCCGAAGACGTAGCGGTAGAACAGGCTGCCGTAGATCGCGTCGTAGAGGTCCTCAGCCGGGCCTTCGGCCAGGATGCTGCCGTCGTGCTGGCCCAAAGCGATCATCTCCACCAGCGCGTCGCGACGGAATTGCAGATAGCGGGCGTAGAACAGTTCGGCGGAGCCGGTCTTGGAAATGCATTCGGAGATGACGGCGAGCTGCACCTTGCCGAACTCGCCCTGGAGCGCCTCGGCATAGGCCGCGGCGTGGCGGCGCGCGCGGGCGGCGGGGCTGCCGGAGCTCGCCGGGGGCAGCGGCAGCATCTGCGCCGCATGTCGAAGAAAGGCGTCGATCAGGAGCGCCTCGCGCGATGGCCACCATTTGTAGATCGTCATCTTGGAGACGCCGGAATGGCGGGCGACGGCGTCGATGGTGGTGGCCGCAAGGCCGGTGGACGCCATCAGCGCATAGGCGCTTTCGAGAATGGCGTTGCTGGTCTCGATCGATCGCGGCCGGCCGCGCCGGGGGGCGCTGTCGGCCCCGTCACCCCCGCCATTCGCCGTCACCACGCCCGGTCTCCTCGCGCACCCGCTCTTGCTCCGGGATAGCGCAGCCGCGGCGGCCGGCCTAGGGAAATTGCGCTAAAGCGCGATGCGATCAGGCTGCGCGCCTTTGCGGATCATAGTCTAGGCCCCCCTGCCGCAACGCCTCGGGCAGATCCTGCCACTTCGACCAGGCAACGTAATAGGCCACCGCGGTCATTGCGGCGAATCCGGCGAGGCTCACCACGATCTGCATCGCGACCAGATTGGCGCTGGTGATCAGGATGAGATGCCCGGCAAAGGACAGGAACACTCCGACGCAGAACACGGCAAGCCATTCCTCGCCGCATCTGATGACCGCCTGGAGCGGCTTCAAACTCAGGCCGGGGTGATCGGCCGGAATGAGATGGGTCGCGAGGAAAGCGAGTGCGAGGAAGTGAACCACGCGATAGGGCGCGAGATTTTCTTTGTCGGTCGGCGCGATGCCGGCGAGGAGAAGATCCGGCAAGTAATGGGACAATTGCGGCGAATGGCGCAGCAAGGTGACGGCCATCGCTAAGACCAGATAGGTCCAGGCGAGTATCCGTAGCCAGGGCATGTCGCGTAGCGCGCGCCCCGATGCGCCAGTCACGGCGAACCAGCCTCCGAGCACCATCAGCATCTGCCAGCACAGCGGGTTGAAGGTCCATTCCTGATCCGGATAGACCCGGAAATTCCAGTCGAACCAGCGCGCGGCAAGATACAGCGCGACCGATGCCGCCAGCGTCACGTTCGGCCTCCGCAACAGCCCCCACAGGGCCAAGGGAAAGAAGGCCATCAGCGGGATCATCAATTGCAGGAGATCGAGGTTCAGCGGCTCCTCCTGGAGCACGAGGCCGCGGACCAGGATGCGCAGCGGGTGCTCGAGGATTCCCGAGATGTTGTATTGGTGGATGATTTCCGGCGCCATCGACTGCGAGGCGACGTAGGCGATGGTAGCGATGTAGATCACGAACAGCACGACATAGGCCGCATAGAGCCGCCAGACGCGACGGAAGATGCGCGTTGCAGCGACGAGATTGCCGCGCTCCAGCGCGATCCGGCCGTAGATGACCGCGACGCCATAACCGACCACGAAGACGAACAGGTCGGCGGCGCCGCTGAAACCGAAGTTGCGCAGCGTCAGCAGGTTGACGACGTTGTTCGGGATGTGGTCGACGAAAACCGACCAATTGGCGATGCCGAGCGTCAAATACAACCTGGCGTCATGACGGAATGCGGCAAGGTTTGCCTGGACGGACGGTTTCATTGAGTAAATTAGCTTTGAGAATCAGGGTGACGCTTTTAGCGGCAACCGGCGGCCCGTCCGAGTAGCGTTTGCGTGAGTGATGGTCGGGCGGCTCAAAACGACGCAAGACTAGGCGAATAAATGCCGCCGCGGGCTCGCCTGTCGCGAAATTTTCTTGACGTGGTCCCGTCCTTACTCGGCCGGTTCGGCCGATACCTCGTCGGACATGCCGGCGCGGCTCGCGAGGATGCCGAGGGCGACGCCGCCGATCGCCAGGATCGGCAACAGCCGCTTGACACCGATGGCGCGAACGATCTGCAGCCCGGTGGCGAGCAGCATGGGGTCCGCGAGCATGCTCGAGGCCGCCGCCTTCGCGGCGCGCTCGGCCGCGATCTGGGCTTGCTTGCGCAGCTCGCGCTTGTAGGCCCAGTAGCTCACTGCTGCGGCCAAGGTCAGGAGGAAGAAAACGCCGGCCCCCGCGAGGCAGGCTTGCACCGGACCGTAACTGTTGAGCACGGAGATGAATGCCGCCGCGCACAGGAAGCACGTGGTGATGAACAGCGCGAACGCCGCGCCCGCGGCCAGGGAGGTCAGCCGCACGGTCGTGCCGGTGGATGCGCTGATCCCGTCGATGATGCGCTGAAACATGGCCTTGCTCCTCAAATCCCCCACAGCCTGTCCGTCCACAAGCCGGCATCGGCGGCGCGGTAACGCCGCCGTTCCATGCCAGCTCGCGTGTTACCGGCGCCAGGCGGCCCCGATCAGGAAGCCGATCCCGAGCGCGAGTCCGACGGTCGCAAGCGGCCGCTGCGTGATCGCGTCTTCGAGCGTCTCCTCGATCGATCCATAGGCCTCCTGGGCCGCGCCCATCATCGCACTGCCGCGCTCCGACATGTCGTCCATCGCGGTGTCGACATTCTCGCGCGCCTGGCGGTAGCCGCGGCGGGCCTGCTTGCTGGTGGAATTGGCAAAGGTATTGAGCGCGTCGGTGATCTGGTCGGTCAGGGCGGCGATATCGCTTTTCACGGCTGCTACATCCTTTTCGAGGCGTTCTCTGGTGGCTTTGTCGGTCCAGTCTTTCATCCCGGCTTCGGCACTGGTCGTGGACATCGGGAGCTCCGAACTGTTGACGGCTGCGATAGCCGGAAAACGTTTCGTCACCGGGGAAGTTCCGTTCATGGAAACCGGTCAGTCTCGCGGCAGCTGCGGCGAATCCGCCGGCAACAGGTGCTCCTTGAGGATCAGCGCCACGATCAGGAGCGGCGACGACAGGAACGCGCCCATCGGACCCCACATCCAGGTCCAGAATGCCAGCGCAAGCAGGACTGCAAGGGCATTCAGCGCGAGCCGCCTGCCGATGATGGTCGGGGTGATGAAGTGCCCTTCCAGAAAGGTGAGACCGCCGAAGGCCAGGGCCGCCATCAGGCCGCCGCCGATGGTCGGAAAGGCAACCAACCCGACCACGACCAGCACGACGAACATGGCCACCGGCCCGATGATCGGGATGAAGTTGAGCGTTGCTGCGAGCGCACCCAGCCCGGCCGGATTGGGCATGCCGGTGAGCGCGCAGATGAGACCGGTGGCGACGCCGACGCCGACGTTGATGAGCGTCACCGTCAGCAGATAATTGCCGAGATGCTCCTCGATCTCGTTGAGAATCCGCAGCGTACGAAGCCGTGCGTCGTGATCGCCGAAGTTCATGATCATGGCGCGCCGCAGGTCGCGCCAGCTGGCGATGAACAGGATCAGGGTGACGAAGAACAGCAGGAATTCGGTGAAGGTCGGTGACAGGAATTCCAGCGTCGGCTGCACCCACTCGACCTTCGGCATGTGGATGCTCGGCAATCCTTCGGAGCCGCCGAGCATGGCTTGCGTCTCCCGCCACAGCGAAAGCGGCCGGTCGAACACGTGCAGCTTGTCCTTCAGTCGCGCGCCGAGCTCCGGCAGGCGCGTGCTCCACTCGATTGCCGGCGAGGCGATCAGCGCTACGACGAAGGCGACCACGGCGGTCCCGGCAGCCACGATCAGAACGGCACCGACCGCACGCGGGACCTTGTACCGCTCCAGGAAGCCCGCCGCCGGCGACAGCATGGTGCCGGTGACAAAGGCCATCACCACAGGCAGGAAGAAAGCCCTTCCGACGTAGAGCACGGTGACGACGGCAATCAGCAATAGGCCGGCGAGCGCAAAGGCGACGAACTCCGTGCGGCGGATCACCGGCGGCAGCTCGGCACGGCTGTCGGGAAGCGGGTCGCCTGCGCTGTTGCCGGGAATCAAACTCTCGCTCGGAAGGACGCGCACAATCTCTCTCCCGCACGGAAGCCTCGCACCGCGCGCCCATTGGTGACGGATAATGCGCGAGCCGGACCGCGGTTCCATCGCGGCTTCGTGAAGTGCTGCTCGCTTGACTGTGACAGGGATGCCGCGCGCCGTGTCGGAACTTGAATCGCCCCCGCGGAGTTCATGGGACAGCGCATCACCCTGATGCACACATCCCACGGGGCAGCACATGACAAAGTTCTCTGCAGTCCGTCGCAGCTCGTCGCCGCGCGTCGTTACCGCATTCGCCTTCGCAACGCTCCTGCTCGGGGTGCCGTTCGGCGGCGCGAGCGCGCAGACGGTCGGCTACAGCCCGATGCAGCCGCAATCCTACCCGCAGGATCAAGGTTACTCGCAGGGCTACGTCAACGAGGCGCCGCAGGCGGCTGACGACGAAGATGCCCAGCTGCCCGATCGCCTGCGCAGGCAGATCGTCGGCTTCGACCGTAGCGAGCCCGCCGGCACCATCGTGATCGACACCAACAACACCTATCTCTACTACGTGCTCGGCAACGGCCGCGCCATTCGCTACGGCGTCGGCGTCGGCCGCGAAGGCTTTACCTGGTCCGGCGTGCAGAGCGTCAGCCGCAAGGCGGAGTGGCCGGACTGGCACCCGCCGGCCGAGATGATCGCGCGTCAGCCCTATCTGCCGCGCTTCGTCGCCGGCGGCCCCGGCAACCCGCTTGGCGCGCGGGCGATGTATCTCGGCTCCAGCCAATACCGCATCCACGGCACCAACGATCCCTCCACGATCGGCAAGTTCGTCTCCTCCGGCTGCATCCGCATGACCAACGAGGACGTCGTCGACCTGTTCGGGCGCGTCAATGTCGGCGCCAAGGTCGTGGTGCTGCCGAAGAATGCGCCGCTGATGGCCAGGGACGGCGACCCCGTGCGCAAGCGTCCGGCCGTGACGACGCTGCCTTCGGGCAGGCACGCGCTGAATATCTCGGCGTCCTCGGCCGTGAACTAGGGTTTGAGTGAGGTGACATGAGCAGAGGTATGAACGGCAAGCTGGCTGCCGGTCTGGCAATCCTGGTGGTTGCTGTCGGCGGCGTGGCGCAGACACCGTCGGCGCATGCCGAGGATTTCTTCTCGGCCCTGTTCGGCGGCTTCCGGCGGCCGCCGCCCGAGATCCGAATGCCCTTCCCCAACGACGACATGCCACGGTATGAAGCGCCGCGCCAGCGCGCCGCCTATGGTGGCGGCACGGCCTATTGCGTGCGCGGTTGCGATGGCCGCTACTTCCCGGCGCAAGGCAATGATGCCGAGAGCAAGGCGCAATCCTGCAAGAGCTTCTGCCCGGCGTCCGAGACCTCGCTGGTCTATGGCGGCAACATCGACGACGCCACCACCGACAAGGGAAAATCCTATTCCGAATTGCCCAATGCCTACCGCTATCGCAACGAGATCGTCTCCGGCTGTACCTGCAACGGCAAGGATTCCGTCGGGCTGGCGCAGGTCAAGGTCGAGGACGATCCGACGCTGCGCAAGGGCGACATCGTCGCCGGCGCCGATGGTCTTGTGGTTGCCAGCCGCAATGCCAACGACCGCCGCGGCGGCGTCGCGATGAACTTCTCGCCGCTGCCGGATTCGGTGCGCGCCAGATTCCGCCAGGTGCCGGTTGTGGCGAAGGAGTAGGCGGAGCACATATTTGCTAGAAATGGCAATGGGTTGCAGTACTGGAACCAGCGCAACCGTCAGGCGTTAGGATAGCGGTCGCAATTTGCATGAAGGGGGTCCCGCGATGCTGGTGGGCGTGCTCGTCACTTTTCTCGTCGTCATTCTCGTCCTTTATCTCATCAACATGCTGCCGATGGATGGTCGCGCCAAGCAGATCGCGCGCGTGATCGTCATCATCATCGGCATCGTGTCCTTGTTGAAATATCTCGCAGTGTTCTAGCCAGGGTACGGGCTACACATCAAAACAAAAGCCCCGGCGTGAGCCGGGGCTTTTTTGCGTCCGCTTCAATGCAGCCCTTTGAGCCAGTCGTCGACGTCCTGCCGAACCTGGTCCTTGGCCTTGCCGTAGCGCTCCTGGAGCCGGCCCTCGAGCTGCTCGCGCCGACCCTCGATCAATTGGAGGTCGTCGTCGGTGAGCTTGGCCCATTTCTCCTTGGCCGAGCCCTTGAATTGCTTCCAGTTTCCTTCGATCCGATTCCAGTCCATGACCATCTCCCGTTGGTTGATGGCCTGACAACGCGGTCCACGGTGCAGCCGTTCCGCGGCCCGCCGCGGCGTTTCGCCCACAAAAAAGCCCCGGCGTAAGCCGGGGCCTTTGAAGCTCTCTGGCGGAGCTCAGCCCGCCGCCTTCGCTTCGCGGCGGCGCGCGGTGAGGATGTATTCGGTGTAGCCGTTCGGCTGCTCGCGCCCCTTGAAGATGAGATCGCATGCGGCCTTGAAGGCGACGCCGTCGAAGGCGGGCGCCATCGGCCTGTAGATCGGATCGCCTGCGTTCTGCTTGTCGACGACGACTGCCATGCGCTTCAGCGATTCCATCACCTGCGCCTCGGTGATGACGCCCTGGTGCAGCCAGTTGGCGAGATGCTGGCTGGAGATGCGCAAGGTGGCGCGGTCCTCCATCAGGCCGACGTCGTGGATGTCGGGGACCTTGGAGCAGCCGACGCCCTGGTCGATCCAGCGCACGACGTAACCGAGAATGCCCTGGCAGTTGTTGTCGATCTCCTGCTTGACGTCGTCGGGCGCCCAGTTCGACTTCGACACCGGAATGGTGAGGATGTCCGAGAGCTTGGCGCGTGGCCCGCCCTTGGCGAGCTCCTCTTGCCGCGCGGTCACGTTGACCTGGTGGTAGTGCAGCGCGTGCAGCGTCGCCGCGGTCGGCGAGGGCACCCAGGCGGTGGTGGCGCCGGCCTGCGGATGGCCAAGCTTCTGCGCCAGCATGTCCGCCATCTTGTCGGGCGCGGCCCACATGCCCTTGCCGATCTGGGCGTGGCCGGGCAGGCCGCAGGTCAGGCCCATGTCGACGTTCCAGTCCTCATAGGACTTGATCCAGGCCTGCGCCTTCATCTCGTTCTTGCGGATCATCGGGCCCGCTTCCATCGAGGTGTGGATCTCATCGCCAGTGCGGTCGAGGAAGCCGGTGTTGATGAACATGATGCGCTTGGAGGCGCGCTGGATGCAGGCCTTGAGGTTGACCGTGGTGCGCCGCTCCTCGTCCATGATGCCGACCTTGAGCGTGTTCTCGGGCAGGCCCAGCATCTTCTCGACGCGGTCGAAGATCTCGCAGGTCAGCGACACCTCGTCCGGGCCGTGCATCTTCGGCTTGACGATATAGGCCGAGCCGGTGCGGCTGTTCTTGACCTTGGAATTGCCCTTGAGGTCGTGGATGGCGAGCAGGCCGGAGACGGCGGCATCGAGCAGCCCTTCGGGAATCTCCTCGCCCTTCTCGTCCAGCACCGCGTCGGTGAACATGTGGTGACCGCAATTGCGCATCAACAGCAGGCTGCGGCCGTGCAGCTTGAGCTCACCCTTGCCGTCGGGTGTCTTGTAGAGGCGGTCGGCGTTGAGCGAGCGCGTCAGCGTCTTGCCGCCCTTCTCGAAGTCGGCCGACAGCGTGCCGTTCATCAGGCCCAGCGTGTTGCGGTAGACCAGCACCTTGTCCTCGGCATCGACCGCGGCAACCGAGTCCTCCATGTCGAGGATGGTTGAGACGGCGGCCTCCATGATCATGTCGGCGACGCCGGCCGGATCGTCCTTGCCGATCGCGCTGCTGCGGTCGATCTTGACCTCGACATGCAGGCCGTTGTTGACGAGCAGCACCGCGCTCGGGGAAGCCGCATCGCCCTGGAAGCCGGCGAACTGCGCGGCGTTCTTCAGCGCGGTGGCGTTGCCGCTCTTCAGCTTCACCGCGAGCTGGCCCGCGACGACACTGTAGGCGGTGACGTCGGTGTGGCTGCCGGTTGCGAGCGGCACGGCGGCATCGAGGAACGCCTTGGCCTTGGCGATCACCTTGTCGCCGCGCGCCTTGTTGTAGCCCTTGCCGCTTTCGGACGGATCGTGCGGGATCGCGTCGGTGCCGTAGAAGGCGTCATAGAGCGAGCCCCAGCGCGCGTTTGCCGCGTTCAGCGCGTAGCGCGCATTGGTCAGCGGCACGACGAGCTGCGGGCCGCAGATCTTGCCGATCTCCTCGTCGACATTGGCGGTCTCGACCTTCTGGGTCGCCGGCTCCGGGACGAGATAGCCGATCTCCTTCAGGAAGGCGGTATAGGCGTTGAGGTCGAACGCCTTGCCCTTGTTGGCACGGTGCCAGTCGTCGATCTTGGCCTGCAGCGTGTCGCGGAAAGCCAGCAGCGCACGGTTCTTCGGCCCCAGGTCCCTGACGATGGCCGCAACCCCGGCCCAGAACACATCCGGTGCGATCCCCGTTTTCGGGGTCGCTTCCTTGGCGATGAAATCAAACAGGACTGGGGCGATCTTCAATCCGTGGGCGTCGACGCGTTTCATGATGGGCTTTCTTGTTGGAAATGGCTGTTTTTGGCTGCTTTTGACCCGACAGCAGCAAAATGCGCCCACTAGGGGCGGCTTTCGGGGCCCTATTAGCCCCAAAACCAGGGCGGTGAGAAGACCTCCATAAGTTGTCAAAATGTCAAGCAGAGGTGGGGAGAGGCAGGCGCAGCTGTCGTCCCCGCGCACGGGGACCCATAACCCCAAGGAGGAGTTTGGCGAAGATTCGTCGTTCGAGACGGCGATCGAGCTCTATGGATGGATCACGCGGTATGGGTCCCGGCGTTCGCCGGGACGACACCATTGGTGCGGCGCCGGCTGCGCCTTCAAATATTCGCCGCGAGGTCCACGGCCTCGTCGAAAAGCACGCCTGATGTCTTCAGCATGCGCTCGATCTCGTCGGCGGCCTCGGCGACCGTCCGTGTCGAGGTGTCGATCACGAGCTCGGCCGCCTGCGGCGCTTCGTAGTCGTTGCCGATGCCGGTGAACGAGGCCAGCGCGCCGGCGCGCGCCTTCTTGTAGTGGCCCTTGGGATCGCGCTCCTCGCATATTTCGGCAGGCGTCGCGACGTGGATCTCGCGGAAGACGGTGTCGGCGATGCGGCGCGCACTCGCGCGGTCCTCGCGGGCCGGCGAGACGGCGGCGACGATGGCGATATGGCCGTTGCGGGCGAGATGCGTCGCGACTTCGGCGAGGCGGCGGATGTTCTCGCTGCGGTCAGCGGCGGAGAAGCCGAGATCGCTGTTGAGGCCGGCGCGCAGCGTGTCGCCGTCGAGGAGGATCGGCGAGCCGCCGTTGCTGAACAGCCGCCGCTCCAATGCCTTGGCGAGCGTCGATTTGCCGGAAGCGGGCAGGCCGGTGAGCCAGACCACGGCACCGTTGTGCCGATAGCGCGCGGAGCGCTCGTCGGGACGCAGGGCCGATTCCACCGGTACGATGTCGACGGGCACGGCGCGCTGGCCGGCATCGACCGACAGTACCAGGCCGCCGCCGGCGATGCGTCCGGACACCTCGATCACGAGCCGGCCGGTGCGCGGATTCTCGGTGTAGGGATCGGTGGCAATCGGATTCGAAAGAGAGATATCGATCTCGCCGACATGGTTGCGGCCGATCGCCTTGTTCTCGCTGCTTTTGAGCTCGCCCGGATCGACCGCCTTCTCGATCGCCACCACGGTGGCGCGGCTTTCCTTCGGTCCGCAACGAACCAGCAGCTGGTCGCCCTTGGCGAGCGGCTTGTCATGCAGCCAGAAGATGCGTGCACGCAAGCGCCGCGTCTCGCGCGGAGCGCTGCCGGCATGCGCGACGATGTCGCCGCGCTCGAGGAACAATTCGCGGTCGAGCGTGATGCCGACCGAACGGCCGGCACCTTGCCGCCCCGCGACCGGCGTCGCCGGCCAGCTCTCGACCGTCCTGATCCGGGCGATCTTGCCGGCGGGCATGATCACGATCTCGTCGCCGGCCTTGAGGCTGCCGGACTCGATGCGGCCCGCCACGATGCGGCGATCGTCGAACTTGTAGATCGCCTGCACCGGCAGCCGCAGCGCCAGCGCTTCCAGCGCCCGCGCCGGCTCGAGCCTGTCAAGTGCCTCGACCACGGTTGGACCCTTGTACCAGCCGATCCGGCCGGTCCGCTCGGCGACACCGTCGCCGTCGCGGGCGGAAATCGGAATCACGGCCGTGGGCGTCACGCCGAGGCCGCTCAGATGCGCGGAAATCTCGTCGCTGATCTCCTTGAAGCGATCGGCGGAGAAATCGACGCGGTCCATCTTGTTGACGACGATCGCGACCTGCTTCACGCCGAGCAGATGCAGCAGGTAACCGTGCCGCCGTGTCTGATCGCGCACGCCTTCGAGCGCGTCGATGATCAGCACCGCGCCGTCGGCCTGCGAGGCGCCGGTGATCATGTTGCGCAGGAATTCGGCGTGGCCCGGCGCGTCGATCAGCACGATGTCGCGCGAATTGGTGCGGAAGCGGATCTGCGTGGTGTCGATGGTGATGCCCTGGTCGCGCTCGGTCTGCAGCGCATCGAGCAGGAACGACCATTCGAACGGCATGCCGCGCCGCGCGCTGACGGCTTTCAGCATGTCCAGCTTGCCGTCGGGGAGGCTGCCGGTCTCGTGCAGGAGGCGGCCGACCAGCGTCGACTTGCCGTGGTCGACATGGCCGACGATGACGATGCGCACTTGCGGACGGGTGGTGCCGTTCGGGGTCGCAGGCGAAGCGGGGGTGACGAGCATGTTCATGACCGCGATGCGTCCTTGGGGTCAGAGATAGCCGGCGACACGAAGGCGCTCGAAGGCGTCCTCGGTCTCGTGGTCGAGCGCGCGCCCCGAGCGCTCCGGGACCTTGGTCTGCTCGAGCTCGATCAAGATCTCGTCGATGGTCGACGCCGTCGAATTCACGGGGTTGGTGATGTCCTGATCGCCCAGCGAGCGGTAGCGCTTGCCGTCTTTCGCCAGATAGAGCGGGATGATCGGGATGTTCTCCCGCTTGGTGTAGGCCCAGATATCGGCCTCGGTCCAATGCAGGATCGGATGGATGCGCAAATGCGCGCCTTGCGGCGGCGAGGCATTGAAATGATCCCAGAACTCGGGCGGCTGGTCGCGCACGTCCCAATTGCCTTCAAGGCCGCGCGGCGAGAACACGCGTTCCTTGGCGCGGGTCGCTTCCTCGTCGCGGCGGATGCCGGCGATCAGACCGTCGAAGCCATACTTGGCGAGCGCCATCTTGAGGCCTTCGGTCTTGCGCGCGGCGGAGCGGGCGGCCGGCGGCAATGTCGGATCGACGGCATCGATGGGCGGGCAGGGCTCGACGCGCAGATCGAGGTCCCACTCTTTGCCGTAATGATCGCGGAAGCGGTACATCTCGGGAAACTTCTTGCCGGTGTCGACATGAAGGGCCGGGAACGGCATCTTGCCGAAGAACGCTTTGCGCGCCAGCCAGATCATGACGTTGGAATCTTTGCCGAGCGACCACAGCAGCGCGATCTTCTTCAGCCGGGCGAAGGCCTCGCGGAAGATGTAGATGCTCTGCGCCTCGAGTTGGTCGAGATGGTCCATGCTCGGCGCAACATCGGCAGAAAATTCTTGCGAGCCCGGGCGTGCGAGGGGGGCTCTGCTGCTCACTCCGACCGAAGCGGAATCGTCCTTGAGAAGATGCATCTCTGCCACTTTGCGTTTGGAGGCGAAAATTCTATAGTTGCGATGCAGAAGAGAAGAAAAAATTTTCTCTTTGCGCGCTCGAAACGACACATATATAGAAAATAATTCCAGTCAACCCCGGAAGTGGGGGAAGCGAGTATCGTATGCGGTTCTTGCCGGTATTCCTCGATCTCAAGGCCGGTCCGGTGGTTCTCATCGGCGCGGGCGAGCTTTTGCGCGCCAAGCTGCGCGTGCTTGCTGCGGCCGGCGCGCGCATCCGTGTGCACGCGATCGACGACAATCAGGATCTCGGTCTCGGCGCTGAGGACGCGGCGCGTATCGAAGTCCGGACGGGCGATCCGCTCACCGCCGATCTCGCGGGCGTCATCGCCGTCGTCTGCGCAGGCGCCGGCGATGTCGGGGTGGCGATGTCAATTCGCGCCAAGGCGCTTGGGCTCCCCGTCAACGTCATGGACGATCTCGAGCATTCCAGCTTCATCTTTCCGGCGATCGTCGATCGCGGCGACGTCGTGGTCGCGGTCGGCACCGGCGGCACATCCCCGGTCGTGGCACGGCGCGTGCGCGAGAAGATCGAAGCGCTGCTGCCGGCGCGTATCGGCGAACTCGCCGAGTTCATCGGCAGCTTCCGCAAATCCATCAATGAACGCATCGCCGAGTTTCCGCTGCGCCGCCGCTTCTGGGAGCGGGTGATCGACGGTCCGATCGGTGCCGCCGTGCTCGCCGGCCGCAAGGCGGACGCAGACGCCGCGCTCAAGGCCATTTCAGATCCCACCGACTTCGCGCGCGCGGACAAGCCGCAAGGCTCGGTCGCGCTGGTCGGCGCCGGTCCCGGCGATCCCGATCTTCTCACCATCAAGGCGCTGCGCGCGTTGCAGGACGCCGACATCGTCTTCCATGACGAGCTGGTCTCGGGCGAAATCCTCGACCGCATCCGCCGCGACACCACGCGCGTTGCGGTCGGCCGCCGCGTCGGCAAGCCCGGCATCGGCCAGGACGCCATCAACAAGCGCATGATCGAGGCCGCGCAAGCCGGCCAGCGCGTGGTGCGGCTGAAGGGCGGCGATCCCTTCGTGTTCGGGCGCGGCGGCGAAGAGATCGAAGCGCTGCGCGCCGCAGGCGTTCCCTATTCGATCGTTCCCGGCATCACCGCAGGCCTCGGCGGCGCCGCCGATTTCGAGGTGCCGCTTACCTACCGTCATGAAGCAACCCGCATCACCTTCCTCACGGCGCACGAGGCGCGCGATGCGGAAGCGGTGGACTGGTCGGCGCTGACCGACACCAGGATGACCGTCGTCGTCTACATGGGCGTGTCCGCGGCAGCTACCGTGCGCGCGGGCCTGCTCGCTGCGGGCCGTTCGCCGGAGACGCCGGTCGGCGTGTTCGCCCGCGTCACGCGCCCCGACGCGCAAGGCGCGATCGGCACGCTTCGCGAACTTCCCGAGCTCGCACGGCGGGCCAATGGCGGTCCGGCCATTCTCATCATCGGCGAGGTGGTCCGGCATGCCGGTTCGCTTCGCCGCCAGACACCCACCCAAATCATCTCTGACCTATTGGATGCAGCCGAATGACCTCTCCGCTCGAACAGAAGAAGATCAAGATCGCCGGCCCCTCGATCGTGACCGCCAACCGCACCTGGGACGGCATCGTGGTGTACCGCACCACCGCCAAGAGCTGGTCCGCGGACCTCTCGGAAGCCGCGATCGTGCGCAACTCCGACGAGGCCAAGGCGTTGCTTGCGGAGTCCATCGCCGATGACGTCGGCGCGATCGGCCCCTATATCGCCCCGGTGCAGGTCGGCGCGGACGGCAAGATCGAACCCGGTAATCTGCGCGAACAGATTCGTCGCACCGGTGTGACCATCGGACAGTCGGCCCAGGCTTAAGGCATCTTCTTATGTATGCTTACGACGAAATCGACCGCACGCTCGTCAACGAGCGCGTCTCGGAGTTCCGCGACCAGGTGAAGCGGCGCCTGTCCGGAGAGCTCACCGAGGACGAGTTCAAGATCCTGCGCCTGCAGAACGGCGTCTATCTGCAACTGCACGCCTACATGTTCCGCGTGGCGATCCCCTACGGCACGCTGGCGACCAACCAGCTGCGGGCGCTCGCGCATGTCGCGCGGAAGTACGACCGCGGCTACGGCCATTTCACGACACGGCAGAACATCCAGTTCAACTGGATCAAGCTCGCCGAATTGCCGGACGCCCTGGAAGATCTCGCCAAGGTCGGCATCCATGCGATGCAGACCTCCGGCAACAACATGCGCAACGTCACCTCGGACCAATGGGCCGGCGTCGCGCCCGGCGAGATCGAGGACCCGCGCATCTGGTCGGAGCTGATCCGCCAGCACACCACGCTGCATCCGGAATTCTCTTTCCTGCCGCGCAAGTTCAAGATCGCGATCACCGCGTCGGACCATGACCGCGCCGCGATCAAGATCCACGACATCGGCCTGCGCCTGATCAAGAACGAAAAGGGCGAGACCGGCTTCGAGGTGCTGGTCGGCGGCGGTCTCGGCCGCACGCCGTTCATCGCCAAGACCATCAAGCACTTCGTGCACGGCCGCGACATTCTCAGCTATATCGAGGCGATCCTGCGCGTCTACAACCAATACGGCCGCCGCGACAACATCTACAAGGCGCGCATCAAGATCCTGGTGCACGAGCTCGGCATCGAGAAGTTCTCCCGCGAGGTCGAGGACGAGTGGCAGCACATCCGCAACTCCTCGCTCCAGATCGACGACGAGGTGATCGAGGACATCCGCTCGCGTTTCACCTATCCGGCTTACGAGAAGCTGCCGCACATGCCGGACGAGCTGCGCCAGGCCGCGGCCGATCCTGATTTCGAGGCCTGGCGCAAGAACTCGGTGGCCCCGCACAAGGTGCAGGGCTATTCGATCGTCACGATCTCGCTGAAGCCGACCGGCGGGCCTCCGGGCGATGCCACTGCCGAGCAGATGGATGCGCTGGCCGATCTCGCCGACAAATATTCCTTCGGCGAGATCCGCGTCGGCCATGAGCAGAACCTGGCGCTGCCGCATGTCGCCAAGCGCGACCTGCCGGCGCTGTGGAAGGCACTCGACAAGCTCGGGCTCGCGACGCCCAACGTCAACCTGATCACCGACATCATCGCCTGCCCGGGCCTCGACTATTGCTCGCTGGCGAATGCGCGCTCGATCCCGATCGCGCAGGAATTGACGCGGCGCTTCGCCAATCACGAGCTCGCCAATTTGATCGGCCGGCTCCACATCAACATCTCCGGCTGCATCAATGCCTGCGGCCATCACCATGTCGGCCATATCGGCATTCTCGGCGTCGAGAAGAACGGCGAGGAAGTCTACCAGATCACCATCGGCGGCCGTGCCGACGAGAGCGCCGCGCTCGGCACCTTGATCGGGCCGGGCGTCAAGTTCGACGAGGTCGCCGACGTCGTCGAGGACATCGTGGAAGCCTATCTGGCGCTGCGCGAGCGGCCCGAAGAGCTGTTCATGGACACTGTGAAGCGCCTCGGAGTCGAACCTTTCAAGGAGCGCGTCTATGCCACTCGTTAAAGGCGGAAAGATCACGGGCGACAGCTTCGCCAAGCTCGCCGTCGACACGCCGCTGCCCGAGGGCGGCGACATCCTGGTGCCGGCCGAGCGCTTCCTGGGCGAGGCCGACACGCTCCTCAACCGTTCGGGCAAGGTCGGCGTGATCTGGCCCAACAGCCGCGACATCAGCGAGCTCGTGCCCTATCTCGGCAAGGTCGCCGCCGTCGCGCTGGTGTTCCCGACCTTCCGCGACGGCCGCGCCTACAGCCAGGCCCGCCTGCTGCGCGAGCGCTACGATTATCGCGGCGAGCTGCGTGCAACCGGCCAGGTCTTGCGCGACCAGTTCGTGTTCATGCTGCGCGCCGGCTTCGACGCCTTCGAGGTCAAAAAGCAGGCCGACGCGGAAGCCTTCATGGAGACCGCCAAGCGCTATTCGGTGTTCTACCAGCCGACCGGCGACGGCCGTATCACCGCGCTGCACCGGCGCATGCAGCTGCGTCATTCCGAGGGTGTCGGCACGTGAACGTCGTTCCCTCTCAGCTCGCCCAGCTCTCCGTTTCTGCGCTGCCGTCCGCGCAGGAGCTCGATCGCGCCTTGCGCGATGCCTCGCCCGCGGAGATCGTTGCCGCGGCGCTGAAGACGGTCGGGCGCGAGAAGCTGGCGCTGGTGTCGTCCTTCGGCACCGAATCGGCGACGCTGCTGAAGGTCATTGCGGATGTCGACCCGGCGATCCCCGTGATCTTCCTCGACACCGGCTGGCTGTTCGAGGAGACGCTGGCCTATCGCGACACGCTGATCGCGACGCTGGGTCTGAAGGATGTCCGCTCGATCAAGCCGGCCGAGGAGACCCTGTCGCGCGAGGATCCCGACCGCGATCTCTGGTTCTCCGATCCGGACGCCTGCTGCCGCATCCGCAAGGTGGAGCCGCTGGCGCGCGCGCTGAAGCCCTTTGATGCCTGGCTCAACGGCCGCAAGCGTTTCCAGGGCAATGCCCGTACCGACATTCCGGTCGTCGAGGACGACGGTGTGCGATTGAAGTTCAATCCGTTCGCCAACGTCTCACGCGAGGAACTCGAGGCGATCTTCGTCCGCGCCAAATTGCCGCGTCATCCCCTGGTCGCCTCCGGTTTCCGGTCGGTCGGGTGTATGCCTTGCACGAGCAGAACGGCCGAAGGCGAGGATGAACGCGCCGGTCGCTGGCGCGGCCGAGCCAAGACAGAATGCGGCATCCACACGATGAAGACTTCGTAGCACAGCAACATTGCCACGCCGCGAACAAGAAAATCCGGTTTCGTTGACTTGAGCGCGTTTCGCCGCGAGTTTCGCCTGCCTTCGCCGACACCGATGTCAGTGAAGTGAATGGAGATGGACATGATGCGCCGTATCGTTCCGCTCGCTGCAGGTCTCGTCTTGACGGGCTTCTTGGCAAGCGCGGCTCTCGCCGCTGACATCAACCTGTTGAACGTGTCGTACGATCCGACCCGCGAGCTCTATGCGGAGTTCAACAAGGCATTTGCGAATGCCTATCAAAAGGAGACCGGCAAGAGTGTCGAGATCAAGCAGTCGCATGGCGGCAGCGGCTCGCAGGCCCGCGCCGTGATCGACGGCTTGCAGGCCGACGTGGTGACGCTCGCGCTCGCCTACGACATCGACGCAATCGCGGCCAAGCGCCTTACCGCGGCCGACTGGCAGAAGCGGCTGCCGCAGAATTCATCGCCGTACACCTCGACCATCGTATTCCTGGTGCGCAAGGGCAATCCAAAGGCCGTCAAGGACTGGGACGATCTGGTCAAGCCGGGCGTCGCGGTGATCACGCCGAACCCGAAGACATCGGGCGGTGCGCGCTGGAATTATCTTGCGGCCTGGGGTTTTGCGCAGAAGAAATACGGGTCAGCCGACAAGGCCAGGGATTTCATCGGAAAGCTCTACCAGCAGGTGCCGGTGCTGGATACCGGCGCGCGCGGCGCCACGGTGACCTTCGTCGAGCGCGGCGTCGGCGACGTGCTGCTCGCCTGGGAGAACGAGGCGTTCCTCGCGCTGAAGGAGTTCGGCGCGAGCAAGTTCGAGATCGTGGCGCCGCCGCAGTCGATCCTGGCCGAGCCGCCGGTCGCGATCGTCGACAAGGTGGCCGACAGGAAGGGCACGCGCAACGCCGCCGACGCGTACCTGCAATATTGGTACACGAGGGAGGGTCAGGAGATCGCCGCGCGCAACTTCTACCGCCCGCGCGATGCCGAGATCGCAAAGAAATATGAAAACGCCTTCGCCAAGCTCGAACTATTTACGATCGACGACGTTTTCGGTGGTTGGACCAAGGCGCAGAAGGAACATTTCGCCGACGGCGGCATCTTTGACCAGATTTACAAGAACTGATCGGCTGCTGTCTTAGGAGGCTTTTTGCAGGGGGCCTGGTGAGCGCAATCGCAGCACGACGCCGGACGTTGCCGGGCTTCGGTCTCACGATGGGGCTGACGCTGTCCTGGCTGTCCGTCATCATCCTCATTCCGCTCGCCGGGCTGTTCCTGAAATCGCTCGAGCTCAGTCCCGAACAATTCTGGAATATCCTCTCCAGCCGCCGCACCCTGAATGCCCTGCGCGTCTCCTTCGGCCTCGCCTTCGCAGCGGCCTGCGTCAATCTCGTCATGGGCAGCATCATCGTCTGGGCGCTGGTGCGCTACCGCTTTCCCGGCCGCCGGCTGTTCGACGCCATCGTCGACGTGCCCTTCGCGCTGCCGACGGCGGTGGCGGGCGTCGCGCTGACCGCGCTGTTCGCCGAGCAGGGCTGGCTGGGGGCGCCGCTTGCGGCGCTCGGCATCAAGGTGGCGTTCACGCCGGTCGGCATCTTCGTCGCCATGATCTTCATCGGTATTCCCTTCGTGGTGCGCACGGTTCAGCCGGTGCTGCAGGACCTCGATCCCGAGATCGAGGAAGCCGCGGGCAGCCTGGGGGCCAACCGCTGGCAGACCATCACGCGCGTGATCCTGCCCTCGCTGGCGCCGGCGCTGCTCACCGGGCTCGCGCTCGCCTTCGCCCGCGCGGTCGGCGAATACGGCTCGGTGATCTTCATTGCCGGCAATCTGCCCAACGTGTCCGAGATCGCGCCGCTCCTGATCGTGATCCGCCTGTCCGAGTTCCGCTATGCCGACGCGACCGCCATCGCGGTGGTCATGCTCGTCGTCTCCTTTGTCGTCATCCTGGCCGTCAACCGGCTCCAGCGCTGGGCGCAGAGCCGGATCCCGGCGCGCTGAGGCGGACCATGACGATGCAGATCGCCCATTCAGGTCCCGTCACCTCGTCCGACGAGAAGGCCCGTGCACGTGAAGCCCTCGCGCGGGACAATCTTCGCACCGAGCCGAAGGCAGTGCGCACTGTCATCATCGTTGTCGCGGTCGCGTTTCTCGGCATTTTCGTCGTGCTGCCGCTGGTGGTGGTGTTCGCGCATGCGTTCTCGAAGGGAATCGCCGCCTATTTTGCCGCGCTGGCCGATCCGGAGGCGCTGGCCGCAATCAGGCTGACGTTGCTGGTCGCAGCGATCTCGGTGGGCCTCAATCTGGTGTTCGGCCTCGTCGCCGCCTGGGCCATCGCCAAATTTGACTTCCCGGGTAAGACGTTCCTGATCACGCTGATCGACCTGCCGTTCTCGGTGAGCCCGGTGATCTCCGGGCTCGTCTTCGTGCTGCTGTTTGGCGCGCAGGGCTATCTCGGCAGCTGGCTGAGGGATCACGACATCCAGATCCTGTTCGCGGTGCCCGGCATCGCGCTCGCCACTACCTTCGTGACCTTCCCGTTCGTGGCGCGTGCCCTGATTCCCTTGATGCAGGAGCAGGGCACGCAGGAGGAGGAGGCCGCGATTTCCCTCGGTGCCTCGGGCCTGCAGACCTTCTTCCGCGTCACGCTGCCCAACATCAAATGGGGCGTGCTCTACGGCGTCCTGCTCTGCAACGCGCGGGCGATGGGCGAGTTCGGCGCGGTCTCGGTCGTCTCCGGCCATATCCGCGGCGAGACCAACACGATGCCGCTACTGGTCGAAATCCTCTACAACGAATACCAGTTCGTCGCCGCCTTCGCGATTGCCTCCTTGCTCGCGATGCTGGCGCTGATTACGCTGATCGCCAAGACGGTACTGGAACGCCATCTGGACCAGGGACAGGCAAGTGACCATTGAAGTCAGAAATCTCGTCAAGACGTTCGGCAGCTTCAAAGCCCTCGACGGCGTCGACCTCAAGGTCGACGGCGGCGAACTGGTGGCGCTGCTCGGACCGTCGGGATCGGGAAAGACCACGCTGCTCAGGATCGTCGCCGGCCTCGATTGGCCCGACGCCGGTGAAGTCCTCATCAACGGCGAGGACGCGCTGGCGCAGGGCGCGCGCGAGCGGCATGTCGGCTTCGTGTTCCAGCATTACGCGCTGTTCCGCCACATGACGGTGTTCGAGAACGTCGCCTTCGGCCTGCGCGTGCAGCCGCGCGCGGTCCGCAAGGACGAAGCGACCATCCGCGCGCGCGTCAAGGAGCTGCTGGACCTCGTGCAGCTCGACTGGCTTTCCGGCCGCTATCCGAGCCAGCTCTCCGGCGGCCAGCGCCAGCGCATCGCGCTCGCCCGCGCGCTCGCGATCGAGCCGCGCATCCTGCTGCTCGACGAGCCGTTCGGCGCGCTCGACGCCAAGGTGCGAAAGGAGCTGCGCAGGTGGCTGCGCTCGCTCCACCACGAGATCAACGTCACCTCGATCTTCGTCACCCACGACCAGGAGGAGGCGCTGGAAGTCGCCAACCGTGTCGTGGTCATGGACAAGGGCAGGATCGAGCAGATTGGCTCGCCCGACGACGTCTACGACAGCCCGGCAAGCGCCTTCGTCCACGGCTTCATCGGCGAATCCATCGAGTTGCCGGTGCAGGTCGAGGGCGGCGTCGTCAGGCTCGGCGACCGGCCGCTCGCCCTTGCGGCGGACGGGCTCGCGCCCGGCGCGTCAAGACTGTTCGTGCGCCGACATGACATGGTGGTCGGCCCGCCCGGCAGCGGCGCTTTCGAGGGCGCCGTGCAGCATGTCCGCAATTTCGGCCCGGTGCAGCGGGCCGAGGTCGCATTGTCAGGCGGCAAGACCATCGAGATCGATGCCCCCCGCGACAAGGAACTGCGCGCCGGCGACATGATCGGCCTCGAACCGCGCCGTTACCGGATATTTGCGGGCTAGGTCCCCCGTCATTCCGGGATGGTCCGAAGGACCAGACCCGGAATTTCGAGATTCGATGCTTCGCACTGCCCCGGAATGACGGCTCAAATTTTCCTCAAAATTCACCTTTCAGCCATTGTTGATATGCAACAACGGCCGCTCATTCGGGGGCACCTTCATGCGCGCTGCGGCCGCAATTCTCATCACTTTGCTGCTCGCCGGCTGTGCCGGCAACGAGGCACCGGTCCAGCAGCCGTCGATGTACACGGACATGGCGGTGCCGGGCTCCAAGCTCGACGCGCAGGCGGCCGCGATCATGATCTCGCAATACCGCCAGAACAACATGCTCGGCACGGTCGTGGTCGACCCCGATCTGATGCGGCTTGCGGAATCCCAGTCCCAGGCCATGGCCGCCGCCAACAAAATGGACCATGACGTCCGCGCGCCCCTGGCCAAGCGCCTCGCCGCCGGCGGCTATCCCGCGACCGTCGCGGTCGAGAACATTTCGGCCGGCTATCATACGCTGGCGGAAGCCTTTTCCGGCTGGCGCGACTCGCCTCCGCATCGCGCCAACATGCTCAAGAACGGTGTCACAAAATTGGGCATCGCGGCGAGCTATGCCCCCGGCACCAAGTACAAGGTGTTCTGGACCATGATCCTGGCCTCGACGGAGCGATGAGCCAGACTTGATCCCGGCATGCATTGACGCCGTCGCGGAGTGTCGCCACGGTGGTGCGCCATTGTTAATGTTCCCCGATGACAGATCGTAGCCCGGAATCCGCCAGCATCCCCGCGCATGCGCAACGCGTCCTGGTCCTGCAGGGCGGCGGCGCGCTCGGCTCGTACCAGGCGGGTGCCTATCAGGCGCTGTGCGGCGCCGGCTTCGAGCCGGAATGGGTCGCCGGCATCTCGATCGGCGCGGTCAACGCCGCCATCATCGCCGGCAACGAGGGGCCGGCCCGCGTCAAGCGGCTCAAGGAATTCTGGGAGATGGTCTCCGCGCCGGTGCCGTGGAAGCCGATCGGCAAGAGCGATCACAGCCGCGAGCTGTTCAACTCGACCAGTGCCGCGCTGATCGCCACCTTCGGCGTGCCCGGCTTCTTCGTCCCGCGCGTCCCGCCGGCACCGCTGTGGCCGCCGGGGCATGCCGAAGCCCAGAGCTATTACGACACGGCGCCCTTGAAGAAGACGCTGGAGCGCCTGGTCGATTTCGACCGCATCAACGACCTGAAGACCCGCCTGTCGGTCGGCGCGGTCGGCGTCACCTCCGGCAACTTCAAGTATTTCGACAATTACGAACTCAAGAAGCTCGGCAAGAAAATCGGCCCGGAGCACATCATGGCCTCCGGCGCTCTGCCGCCCGGCTTTCCCTCGGTGATCATCGACGGCGAGCATTATTGGGACGGCGGCATCGCCTCCAATACCCCGCTCGACTACGTGCTCGATGCCGAGCTCGATCGCGACATGCTGATCTTCCAGGTCGATCTGTTTTCGGCGCGCGGCGATCTGCCGACCTCGCTGCTGGAGGCCGCCGAGCGCGAGAAGGACATCCGCTACTCCAGCCGCACGCGGATGAACACCGACAAGAACAAGCAGCTGCACAACGCCCGAAAGGCCGTGCGCGACCTGATCGGCAAATTGCCGGACTACCTGAAGAACGACCCGTCCGTCGAATTCCTCGCGAAAGTGTCGCGCGAAAGCACCGTCACCGTGGTGCATCTGATCTACCGCAGCAAGAACTACGAATCCTCGTCGAAGGATTACGATTTCTCTCACGTCGCCATGGTCGAGCATTGGGAGGCCGGCGTGAACGACGTGCACCTGTCGATGCGCCACAAGGACTGGCTCGAGCGGCCGCAGTCCGGCGAGACCATGGTGACTTACGATCTCACGGGGGACGTCTCCGCGCCCCCGGCAAAAAGGAGCGAATCAAATGGGTAGTCTGTCAGGCAAGAACGCCGTCGTGACCGGATCCACCAGCGGCATCGGGCTCGCTTATGCGCGTGCGTTCGCCGGCGCCGGCGCCAACGTCGTCATCAACGGCTTCGGCACGCCGGAGGACATCGAGAAGGAACGCGCCAGGATCGAACAGGAGTTCAAGGTGAAGGCGATCTATTCGCCCGCCGACATGACCAAGCCCGCCGAGATCGCCGGGATGATCGCGCTCGGCGAGACAACCTTCGGCTCGGTCGACATCCTCGTCAATAATGCCGGCATCCAGTTCGTCTCGCCGGTCGAGGAGTTTCCGATCGAGAAGTGGGACCAGATCATCGCGATCAACCTGTCCTCCGCCTTCCACGGCATCCGCGCCGCGGTGCCCGGCATGAAGAAGAAGGGCTGGGGCCGCATCATCAACACGGCGTCCGCGCACTCGCTGGTGGCCTCGCCCTTCAAGTCGGCCTATGTCTCGGCCAAGCACGGCATCGCCGGTCTCACCAAGACCGTGGCGCTGGAGGTCGCGACCCACAAGATCACCTGCAACTGCATCAGCCCGGGTTATGTCTGGACGCCGCTGGTGGAGAAGCAGATCCCCGACACGATGAAGGCACGCAATTTGACGCGCGAGCAGGTCATCAACGACGTGCTGCTCGCGGCGCAGCCGACCAAGGAATTCGTCACCTCCGAGCAGGTCGCAGCGCTGGCACTGTTCCTGTGCAGCGACGACGCCGCCCAGATCACCGGCACTAATCTCTCGATCGACGGCGGCTGGACCGCGGCGTAGTGCGCTCAGTATTGTAGGGTGGGCAAAGGCGCGTCAGCGCCGTGCCCACCGTCACTCTGCAATTGAGAAAGAACGTGGGCACGCTTCGCTTTGCCCACCCTACGAAATTGAGAGCGAGGCGGCAGCTTCCCGCTCAATGCGTCCAGGCCAGGGCGGTGACGAACGCCGAGGACAGGTTCAACTCGGCAAACATGATCTTGCCGGAGACGACGAACAATACGCTGGCAAGCGTCAGGCGCAACACCGTCTCGGGCACGCGCGTCGCGCTGTAGCTGCCGACGACGATGCCGGGCAGCGAGCCCATCAGCAGCACGCCCATCAAGGCCCAATCCACGTCGCCGAGCGCCCAGTGCCCCATGCCGGCGACCAGCGTCAGCGGCACCGCGTGGGCGATGTCGGAGCCGACGATGGTCACCATCGGCAGCCGCGGATAGAGCAGCAGCAGCACGGTGACGCCGACCGCACCGGCGCCGACCGACGAGATCGAGACCAGCACGCCGAGCACGATGCCGGTCAAGACGGTCGCGATCGCGGTGGTGCGATCGTCGACGCGCTCCAGCCGGCTGCGATAGCGCTCCATGATCGACTTGCGGAAGATCAGCGAGGTCGCGGTCAGCAGCAGCGCGAAGCACAGCACCAGATTGACCAGGCTGCGCTCGGAATCGTTCTTGAGGTCGAGCTTCCACAGCACCAGCAGCGTTAGCGCGCTCGCGGGAATGCTGCCGCAGGCGAGCCGCAGCACCGCCGGCCAGTGCACGCTGCGCGACCAGCCATGCACCACGCTGCCGCCGGCCTTGGTCGCGGCGGCATAGAGCAGGTCGGTTCCGACCGCCGTGGAGGGATGAACACCGAACAGCAGGATCAGGAGCGGCGTCATCAACGAGCCGCCGCCCACGCCGGTCATCCCGACAAGGAGGCCGACGCCGAAGCCAGAGGCGACGTAGAGTGGATCAAGCATATCAGGATAATCTTAGGTTGATCTGGTCGGTTAGGCAATACGACGTAGGATAAGGTTCCCCTGATGCGCAACCACCTCGGCAGAATAAGAAAAATATTGCCTCGCGTTGAAAAAGCGGAGGCGTTTTGCCTCGTTCGCGTGCGTGCGCTGACAGTGCCGTTCCCCGACAAATCAGCAGGCATCGAGGCGTGCAGCGCCTATTTCCCGAACGCCAGCACGTGCAGGCCAAGGCGCTGCCGCACGATCCAGAACAACAGCACCGTCTCGAAGCTGAGGGAGATTGATGTCGCAGCAGCAGCGCCGTGGCCGCCATAGCGCGGGACCAGCGCGATGCAGAGCACGAGGTTCATCACGAAGGCCAGCGCGTAAGCGAGCGCGCAGATCTTCTGCTGACCGAGCATGTTGAGCAGCCGCTCGACCGGCCCGATCGCGGCGCGCACCACGAGCCCGATCGCGGCGACGAACATGATGTCGTAGCCGACCACGAATTGCGGCCCGAACAACCAGAGCAGCGGCTTGCCGAGCGCGAGCAGCACGATGGTCGCCGCCAGCGACGGCCAGAACGTCCAGTTGATCGCATGCGCCACATAGGCCGACAGCCGCGCCTTGTCGCCGCTTGCGTTGTATTCGGCAAAGCGATGCGCCGTCGTCGCCGACATCGCGTAGTGGATGAAGGAGACCAGCGCCAGCGTCTTCACCACCGCAAAGTAGACGCCGACCTCGTCGGAGGGACGGAACTGCTGCAGCACCAGCACGTCGGTATAGGACAGCAGCAAGTAGAAGCTCTCGACCAGGAGGATCGGCAGCGAGACGGCGAGCCAGCCGCTTATGTCGTAAGTCTTGGGTCCGGGCTCCATGTGATCGGCGAGCTTGCGGTTCAGCACCAGCATCTGCCCGGTCATCGCGATCCACACCGCGCCGGCGCTCGCCACCATCGCGGCGACGGCGCCGAGATGGTAGCCGAGCAGGAAGGCCGCGCCCGTGATGGCGATGATCAGCCCCTGGCGGATGATGAATTGCGGCATCAGCCCGAGCTGCATCCAGTCATGCGAGCGCGCGATGCCGTCCTGCGTGTTGGCGACCACGAAGGCGGGCAGGGTCATGCAGCCGATATAGAGCGGCAGCTGCTCGGCCGGATCGATCCAGGGCGACAGCAGCCTGACGATGCCGGCGAGGCCGAGCGACACCAGTGTCGACACGGCAAAAGTCAGCCAGCGACTGCCGGACAGAAAGCCGCGCAGCAGCGCCTGGTCGTTGCTGGCGCGATATTCCGGAATGATCTTCTGTGCCGACGCCGAGATGCCGAAATCCATCATGCTGCCGAGCAGCAGCACCCAGGTCCAGACATAGACATAGACGCCGTAATCGGACGTGCCCATCCAGCGCGCCAGCAGCACCTGCGAGACATAAGCGAGCCCGGCGCTGATGACGCGGATGATGAAGATGGTGCCGGCGAGCCGTCGCGTCAGCGAGGCCTCGCTGGGCCCGCCCGTCAGCCTGGCCCGCAGCCGCGCGATCAGCCCGGCCGGTCCGGTCGTTGCGGGTTCTGCATCCATCACGGCCAATTCGAAGGTCCCTCAGATCGCCCGGCATGCTGCGGCAGGTGAGGGATTAGCAACCATTCGTTAAGATTGGGTTGGGTGGCGTTCCATCCTCGGTGTCGTCCCGGACAGCGCGCCACTCATTCCAAGTTCGTATTGAACTCGTAGGCCTTCTCCGGCCCGACCAGCGTGAATTTCAGCGCCGCACCATCCGGCTTGGCGCCTGGCGGCAGACCGTCGAGCTCGAAGGAAAACCGCATCACGCCGGGCGGGCCGTGCTGCACCGGCGCCGGAATCGGGAGCGCCCAATCGGGCGTCGGGCCTTCCACGAACAGATTGACGTTGCGGCTGTCGGGCGTGATCACGTCGACGACAACGTTCTTGGGTCCGTCGCGCTTGACGTCGCGGATGGTGAGCGGATTGGGATCGCCGATATTGGCGGGCTTGGGCACGGTGTCGAGCGCGGCGCGCAAATTGGCGTCCTCGGTCGAGGCGACGCTGTTGAAGCCGAGCTCGGCCTTGGCCTCGACCGGAATGCAGAGCTTCTCGCACACGGCGTAATTGATTTCGGCGCGCAAGGTCACGGGCTTGTCGGCCGCCTTGGCGACGATGCGCAAGGGCAGCACGATCTGGTCACGATAGCCGATCGAATGGCCGCCCGCGCCGTCGGCAAATTTTTGCGGCGCCGGCCACATCACCGTCACCGCTTCGACATTGTCCGACTTCGAGAAGTCGAACCGCGGCGGAACGCCGGAATCGCCGGGGGTACGCCAGTAGGTCTTCCATCCAGGCTGGAGTTGGAAGGCGATACCGCCAAGCAGGACGGCGCCGCTGCGCGATCCCGCCAATAGCCGCACCGCGGAATGTCCGTCGCGCTGCCACGGCGAAGCGTCTTCGGCGCGGGCTGCGATGGCCAGCGACGACGCAAGCAGGGTTGTCGCGACGCCAATCGCCGCACGCAGGGGAACTCTCGTCAGCATGGCACGTCTTTACAGGGTCGCCCCGGGGCAAACCATTGAATTGCTTGTGATGGATGCAGCCGAATCGCGTCCCTGCAAGCCTTGATTTGACAGCGGCCCGGGCCGACATCAGGATAGGAATTGAAACCGGAGTGCTTCACCGATGGCTCCCACAGGAAAGAGAACGGGCGAAAGCACCCGCCGCGCGGGTCCGGCGCTTCCCAATTCGGCCGGTTATCTCGACGGCCGGCTGCTGATCGCGATGCCCGTGATGGGCGATTCCCGTTTCGAGCGCTCGGTGATCTATCTCTGCGCCCATTCGGCGGAAGGGGCGATGGGCATCATCGTGAACCACCCGGCCGGCAGCATCGACTTCCCCGAGCTGTTGCAGCAACTCGGCATCATCAAGAAGGGCGAGCACATCAAGCTGCCGGAGAATGCCGAAAGCATGAAGGTGCTGCGCGGCGGCCCGGTCGATACCGGCCGCGGCTTCGTGCTTCATTCCAGCGACTTCTACATCGAGAACGCGACGCTGCGGATCGACGACGGCGTCTGCCTTACGGCGACCGTCGACATCCTGCGCGCCATCGCCAGCGGCTCCGGCCCCAAGCACGCCATTCTCGCGCTCGGCTATGCCGGCTGGGCGCCGGGCCAGCTCGAGACCGAGATCCAGAGCAACGGCTGGCTGCATTGCGATGCGGATGCGGATTTGATCTTCGGCGACGACGTCGACGACAAATACACCCGCGCTTTGCAGAAGATCGGCATTGATCCCGGCATGCTCTCGAACGAGGCGGGCCACGCGTAATTTGTTCAGACGCTAGCGCCCCACTCTCGGTGTCGTCCCGGACAAGCGCGCCTCAAGCGCGCGCAGATCCGGGACCCATACTCCCGAGCTGAAGTTTGAGGCAGACCGGTCACTCCGAGTCTTCGTCAAACTCCTCCCTGTGGCTATGGGTCCCGGATCTGCGCTGCGCTCGTCCGGGACGACAGCAGCGTATGCCGCGCCTACTCCGCCGCCTGCTGCTGTACCGTCGGCTCCGTCCCCGCGACCGTCGCGCGGCGCATGTCGCGGGGCTGCGACTGGTCGTAGCGGCGGACGCGATGCATGGTCTGTCGGTTGTCCCACATCACGAGGTCATGCAGCTTCCATTTGTGGACGTAGACGAATTCTGCTTGCGTCGCGTGCTCGTTGAGATCGCGCAGCAGCAGGCGGCCTTCAGGCACGCTCATGCCGACGATCTTGCCCGCATGCGACGACAGATACAGCGACTTGCGACGGTGCACGGGATGGGTCCGCACCAGCCGCTGCAGCACCGGCTTGAACATCTCCTTCTCCTCGTCGGTGTATTCGGTGAAGCCGAGCGATCCGCGCGAGTACATCAGCGAGTGCTCGCAGACGAGGTCTTCGATCTCCGCCTTGGTCTCGTCGTCGAGCGCGTCATAGGCGGCGCGCATGTCGGCGAACTCGGTGTTGCCGCCCTTCGGGTTCACCACCCGCGCCGACAGCAGCGAGAACTTTGCCGGGATCGGGCGGAACGAGCTGTCGGAGTGCCACAGGCAATTGCCGAGATTGAACAGATTGGCGCGGCTGTCCTTCGGCAGCGGCTTGCCGTCCTTGCCGAGGTTGGAGACGTCGTTGAGGCCCGAGGTGAGGCGGTATTCATCGGCCTTGGTGATGTTGCCGCCGCGGGCGTCCTCGCGCTGACCGAAGTTCAGGGCGAAGGCCATCTGCTGCTCGTCGGTGATGTCCTGGTCGTGGAACACCAGCACCGCGTATTTGTCCATGGCGGCCTCGACCTCGCGTGCTTCGGCCTCGGTGAGAGGCTTGCGCAGATCGAGGCCGGACACCTCGCCGACGAAGTGTTTTTGCAGCTGCCGGATGGCGATCGTCATGACGTTCTCTCCCGCGTGTCGCGAGCGGTTGGTCCCGCTCTGTCGACGAAAAAGCTACTCCGGCGCTCGTACTTGTCAACGCGCGGCGCGCATGCCTCTCACGCGTTCCGTGCCATCAGCCCGCCGTCGACCGGGATCACCGCGCCGGTGAGGAAGGACGCCGCCGGCAGGCACAGGCTCAAGGTCACATGCGCGACCTCCTCGGGATCGCCGTAACGGCCGAGTGCGGTGCGGCGCTTGGCGTAGATGGTCTTGTGCTCCTCGGAGATGCGGTCGGTGATCCCAGTGCGGATCGGGCCGGGGCAGATGCAGTTGACGGTGATGCCCTCGCGGCCGAACTCCACGGCGAGCGAGCGGGTCAGGCTGGCAACGCCGCCCTTCGCCGCCGAATAGGGGCTGTGCAACGCGGTGGCGCCGAGCGCCTCGGTCGAGGCGATGTTGACGATGCGCGGGCATCTCGACTTGCGCAGATGCGGCAGCGCGGCGCGGATGATGCGCGGATGCGCCGTCAGCATCACCGCAATGCCCCTGGCCCAGGCGTCCTCATAGCTTTCGTCGTCGATCGCGACGCGGACGGAGATGCCGGCGTTGTTGACGATGATGTCGAGCCCGCCGAAATGCGCGGCGACGTCATTCACCACGCGCTTGATCTCGCCGCCGTCGGCAACGTCGAGCTTCCACGCTTTTCCTGCACCACCGCTCGCGGCGATCTCCGCAGCCACCGCCTGCGCGCCCTGCGCGTCGTAATCGGTGACGGCGACGTTGGCGCCCTCGGCGGCGAACACGCGCGCGGTGGCACGCCCCATGCCGCTGGCCGCGCCGGTGACGAGAACGGTCAGGCTCTTGACGGACCGGCTGAGCTCCTTGAATTCGGACATGTTGTTTCCTCGGAACGCTGCTTTTCTTGTTATGATTGACAAGGCTGGCATCGATCCGCAGACAGGTCAAACAAAGCAAGACAAAAGGGAGGCCGCCATGGCGAACGAGCTCGATTTCTCAGGCAAGCAGGTGCTGGTCGTCGGCGGCTCGAGCGGGATCGGCAACGGCATCGCGCAGGCTTTTCGCACGCGGGGCGCGCAGGTCGCGGTGTGCGGCACGCGGGCTCGCGCAGCGGAATATTCTGCGGAAGAAGGCTCCGATCTCACGGGCCTTTCCTACGCGCAGCTCGACGTCAGCAATCCCGGTGCGATCGAGACGTTCAAGCCGTCCTTCGACAGGCTCGACGTGCTCGTGCTGGCGCAAGGCGCGGTGCTTTATCGCCGCGGCGAGTTCGAGATGGCCGGCTTCCGCCAGGTGGTCGAGGTCAACCTGATGAGCCTGATGGCCTGTGCGACGCGGTTTCATTCCATGTTGCGGGATGCCAAGGGCGCGCTGATCATGGTGTCATCGACCGCGGCCTATCATTCCACCATGGGCAATCCCGCCTATAACGCGTCGAAGACCGGCGCAGTCGGATTGACGCGAACCCTCGGCGAGGCCTGGGCCGAGGACGGCATCCGCGTCAACGGCATCGCACCCGGCCTCGTCGACACCAAGATGACGAAGGTGACGACCGACAATCCCAAGCGCCTCGAAGGCGCGCTCGCGCGCATCCCGCTGCGGCGATTGGGCACGCCGGCCGACATGGCGGGCGCGGCGCTGTTCCTGGCCTCGCCGCTGTCGTCCTACATCATCGGCCAGACTCTGGTCGTCGATGGCGGGCTGATTTTGTAGCCGTCCGGGCAACACTTTCGTCATCGCTTGGAACTGCGCTGCTCCTGATCGGTTACTTGGGCTGACCCCCGAGGAGGAGCATCATGGACACGGATCGGATTGTTGGATCGGCCAAGGAATATGCCGGGCGCGCGGAAGGCGCGATCGGAGACCTGGCAGGCGATGCCAAGACGCAGGCATCGGGCAAGGCGCGGGAGGCTGCGGGCACGGTGCAGAATCTCTACGGCCAGGCCAAGGATGCCGTGCGCGATGCCGCGGACACCGCGACGAGCTACGCCAAGGACGCCTATGAGAACAGCGGCGACACCTTCCGCGATGGCACGCAGGCGCTGTCGAAGAAGGTGCAGGACAATCCGCTCGGCGCCCTGATGGTGGCCGGCGGCATCGGTTTTGCGCTCGCGCTGCTGATGTCTCGCCCCGCCCGCCGTCCGCCGCCGCGCTGGCGCTATTAACGGCTGGGCCAAGAGCTCACGTTTCTCGTGCCCCGGACGCAGCGCATCACGCAGTGGTGCGCTGCTGAGCCGGGGCCCATTCTTTTGTTGAATGTCGTGAGAGGAGCTGGGTCCCGGCTCTGCGCCGCATCACCAAGAGGTGCTGCGTCGCGTCCGGGACACGAGACCTTCGCTTACCGGAACATCTCGGCGGAGCGGCCGACGTTGCCCGGCGGACGCGGGATCCCCGGATTGGGAGCCGGATTGCGCGGGCCGGGCGCCGGCGCCAGTTGACGCGGCGGTCCTGGCTGCGGCGAGCCGAAGCCGAAGAAATCGCGGAACGAGGGCGGCGCCTGCGCCGGCTGCTGCGGCGGCACCGGCGGCTTCTTCGGCGCCAGTTTCGGCGGCCCGATCGCGCCGGCGGCGCCAGCCGCGGTCGGATTGGCGGCGTTGCCCTCAGGCGTCGTCGCGGCCATCGGCGTATCGCCCTTGGCCTGCTCGCGGCCGACTTCGCGGCGCGGCCAGGCATAATCGTCGGCGCGGCCGGCCGGCGCTGCCAGCGGCTCACCCTTCACCATCGTCCTGGCAGCGAGCGCATCGACGGCGGCGGGACGCGAGCCCGGGCCGCCCAGCAATTGATCGGTCGAGATCGAGGCCGCGACCAGCGGCACGATCGGCCCGGCCAGCGGCCGCGGCGCGGGCTTGCCGGGCTCGGCACTGGTGTCGGGGGTCGCGGGCTCGCTCGGCAGCGCGATCGGGCCGGAGCGTCCGGCCAGCAGGCGCGTGATCTCGCGCTCGACATAATGCGCGAGCTTGCGTGCGCCGGCCTTGGTGAAATAGACGCCGTCAGAGCTGCGCAGCTGGCGAATCTGGCCTTCGAAGTCTGGGCCCTTCTGCAGGAAGCGGCCGGCTTCGTCGACGAAACCGTCCCAGACGTCGACATAAGTGATGCCGGCCTTGGCCGCGCCTTCGCGATAGAGCGAATCCAGGAACAGCGTATCCGCGGTGCCCTTGGGTCCGCGAACCGCCGGCAGGCCGACCCACAGCACCGGCACGCCCTTGGATTTGAGGACGGCCGCGAGCTCCTCGATCTTCTTGCTGTAGAGCTCGATCCAGCGCTCGTCGCGGAATTCGTAGAGGCCGTTCGGATTGCGCGCGGTCTTTTCCGGCGCGGCCGCAGGCGTGTCGGCGTTGTCGGCGTCGTCCTGCGGCAGGTCGGCATCGGCCGGCTTGTCCTCGGGTTTGGCAGCGCTGTCGGTGCCGGGCTTCGTCTCGCCCGGCTTTGCCGGCGGCTTGCCGCGCGCGCCCTTGTCGTTTTTCTTGTCCTTGTCCGCAGCGGGCTTGTCCGTCTTCTCGGCCGCAGGCTCGCGGATCGCGGCGCGGTCGTTGAGGCCGAGCATGACGACGATGACGTCGGGCTTTTCGGTCTCGAGGATGCCCCTTGCCGCCGCCGCCCAGTCCGAGGGCTCGCCCTTGGGCTGGTACCTGATCAGGCCGGAAACGGTCTTGTGCTTGCGGATCACGCCCATGTCGGGCTGCTCGGCGTAGGCATCCTCCAGGCCGTAGGCGAGCCAGTCGGCCATGGCATCGCCGAGCACCAGCACGTTCTTCTCGGGGATGGTGTCGCGCTTGGCCGGCGCCGGGGCGCGCGAAAAATCCTGCCGCGGCGCCTGCTGCTGTTGCTGCTGGAACGGTGCGAAGAAGTCGCCGCCGAACCAGCCGCCGCCTCCACCACCTCGGGGGGGCGGCGGCGCCGAGCGCTGCGGCGGGCCGCCGAAGCCGGGGAAGTTGAAGAACTGCGCCGAGGCAGGTCCTGCGACCACCACCAGGATCGCAAGCGCCGTCCCCAGCGCGATCAACGGGCCGGTCTCGGTCAGTGCCTTGAACAGGGACTTCTTCGACATGCGATCTCGGGCACGCGCAAACGGGGATCGGAAGTGGCTCAATATAGTAACGGAATCGGGCGCGAAACGGGCAAATTCCGTTGCAGATTCTTGCCCCATACACCGGGGAACAGCCGCCTGCGTCAAGCGCGGCGGGCGAAATCCCTGTTCAGGGTCACTTTCGGGGCGATTCTACCGTCCGCGCAGCCGATCCAGCGCGTCGGAGGAGGCAAAGCCGTCGGCCGGCACCCCGATCGAGGCCTGGAAGTTGCGCAGCGCCTCCCGCGTCTGGCCACCGAACTGGCCGTCCGGGGTGCCCTTGTAGAAGCCGCGCTGGGCCAGCAGCTGCTGCAGCTCCAGCCGCTCCGTGCGCGACAGCTCGCGCTCCTGGCGCGGCCAGGGCTGCACGAAGGGCTGCCCGCCACGCAGGCGGTCGGCGAAATGGCCGATCGCCAGCGCATAGGCCTCGGCCGGGTTGTACTTCATGATGACGCGGTAGTTCTGCAGCATCAGGAAGCCGGGTCCTTGCGCGCCTGCCGGCGCCAGCAGGTAGGCCTTCTCCGCCGGATGCGGGAACGCCTGCCCAGTCGCCCGCTTCAGCCCGAGCTTCTCCCATTGCGTGATCGGCATCGCCTTGGCGCGGTCGGCCAGCACGTAGTTGAAGCCTTGGGGCACCACGACCTCGTAGCCCCAGGTCTGGCCGGCCTGCCAGCCATCCTTCTTCAGATTGTTGGCGGTCGATGCGATCAGATCGGTGGGATTGTCGACGACGTCGCGCCGTCCGTCACCGTCGCCATCGACGGCAAAGCGCTTGAACGCGGTCGGCATGAACTGGGTCGGGCCGAAGGCGCCGGCCCAGGAGCCGCGCATCTGCTCCGGCCTGAGGTCGCCGCGGTTGAGGATCTCCAGCGCCGACAGGAACTCGTCCTTGAAATAGGCCTGGCGGCGCCCGATGCAGGCGAGAGTCGCGGTCGATTGCAGCACGCTGCGGTCGCCCATCTGCGTCGAGTAGTTGGACTCGATGCCCCAGATCGAGGCGATGATGTAGCGATCGACGCCGGTGGCCTTCTCGGTGGCGTCGAACTGCGCCTTGTATGTGGCGAGAATCTCGCGGCCCTTGGCGAGGCGGTTGTCGTTCACGAGGATGTCGAGATAGGCCCAGATCGATTTGGTGAATTCGGGCTGCGAATCCATGAGGTCCATGATGCGCAGATCGGGGCTGAGGCCGGCCGTGAAGCGCTGGAAGTTTTCCTGGGTGACGCCGCGCCGTGCGGCATCGGGCCACATCCCGGCGACGCAATTGTTGAAATTGCCGGCGGCCTCGCGGATCGCTGCCGCCGTCATCAAGGGATGGCCGGAGGCGCCGTCCTCGCCGGTCCAGGGCAATGCTCCCGTTTGACCGCCGCCGGGTCCCGGCGCAGGCTGAGAGGGCGCCGCGTTGGAGCCGGAGAAGATGCCGCCGAACAGGTTGGACAGGCCGTTCTGCGCCTGAGCGTGCGCGCCGGCGGGCAGCAGCATAGCGGCCGCAACCATCATCGCGCCGGTCGCGGATACCGTCCGTCTTGCCTGTCCTGCCACCGATCGCATCATGTCCCACCCATCGGGCTTTTCAAAAATCCGCCATCAGGAGGCCTGGTTACGGTTGCCAATAGCTTAACAAAGGTGAAATTTTGGTGGCGGCCTTTTTCTTAACTCTGCGCGGGTGAGGCCCCACATCCGCCTTTGTTGGCGGCTGCAAACAGGTTAGCAAATGCCATTGCTCCGTTCCCAGCTCCGTTCCCATCGGCTCTCAGGTATTCGATCAATCACATGAAAATTCGCAAAGCCGTATTCCCCGTCGCCGGCCTCGGCACCCGTGTCCTGCCCGCCACCAAGGCGATGCCGAAGGAAATGCTGACCATCGTCGACAAGCCGCTGATCCAGTACGTCTATGACGAGGCGAGGGAGGCCGGCATCGAGCACTTCGTCTTCGTCACCGGCCGCAACAAGAACGTCATCGAAGATCATTTCGACCGGATGTACGAGCTCGACGCGACGCTGGCGGCGCGCGGCAAGAAGGCCGAGCAGGACATCCTGGCGCAGAACCAGCCCGACGCGGGCGCCGTCAGCTTCACGCGTCAGCAGGCGCCGCTCGGCCTCGGTCACGCGGTCTGGTGCGCGCGCGACATCGTCGGCAACGAGCCGTTCGCCGTCGTGCTGCCCGACGAGCTCGTGCTCAACACGCCCGGCTGCCTCAAGCAGATGATCGAGATGGCATCATCGCTCGGCGAGAAATCCAATCTGGTCGCGGTCGAGGCGGTGCCCGACCATCTCACCCATCAATACGGCATCTGCGGCGTCGGCAAGCGCAGCGGCAAGATGTTCGAGGTCGACGGAATGGTCGAGAAGCCGGCCAAGGGCACCGCGCCCTCGAACCTCTCGATCACCGGCCGCTACATCCTGCAGCCCGAGATCTTCAAGATCCTGGAAACGCAGGAGCGCGGTGCCGGCGGCGAGATCCAGCTCACCGACGCCATGATCGGCCTTGCCAGATCGCAGAAGTTCTACGGCGTCGAGTTCGAGGGCGAGCGCCACGATTGCGGCTCCAAGCCCGGCTTCCTGCGCGCCAACATCGCCTACGGCCTGAAGCGCCCCGAGCTGCGCGACGGCTTGATCGCGGAGATGAAGAAGTATCTGGGGCAGTAGCGCGCCGTCATTGCGAGCGAAGCGAAGCAATCCAGAATTTTTCCACGGAGAATGCCTGGATTGCTTCGTCGCAAGAGCTCCTCGCAATGACGAGGAGAGAGCTCGTCACGCCACTAGCGACAGCTTCGGCAGGCTCGCGACCACCGACTGGTTGCGGCCGCCAGCCTTCGCGGCGTAGAGCGCCTTGTCGGCGGCGGCGACCAGGATCGACCAGTCCATGCCGGCGGTGGGAACCAGGCTGGCGACGCCGCAGGACACCGTCGAAATCACCTGCTCATCGGACCAGCCTTGCACCTTGGTCCGGATCGCCTCGGCGACCTTGAAGGCGTCGGTGGGCGACGTATTCGGCAGCAGCACGGCGAATTCCTCGCCGCCATAGCGCGCGGCACAATCGCCGGCCCGGCTCACCGAATCGGAAATGCAAATGGCGATGCCGACCAGCACCTGGTCCCCTGCCTGATGACCGAAGCTGTCGTTGTAGGCCTTGAAGTGATCGGCATCGATCATCACCAGCGCGATCGGCGCCTTCTGGCGCATGGCGCGCCGCCATTCGACGTCGATGACGGAATCGAACTTGCGGCGGTTCTTCAGGCCGGTGAGCGCGTCGGTCGTCGCCATCTCCTCCAGCTTGCGCTCGGCCTCGGCGCGCCGGCCGATCTCGCGCGCCAGCACGAGCGTCGACCCCAGCACGAACAGCGCGAGCGCCAGCACCACGGCGCCGATGCGGAACGCCTCCTTCTCCCAGAGCGCGAAGACGGCGGTCAGGGGTTTGCCCGCCACCACGAACAGCGGTCCGCTGTCGCCGCCGCGGACATAGAGCCGCGGCGTCGGGTCGACCGGACCCTGTCCCGAATAGGCGGCCCCGATCCGGAGATTGTCGGCCCTCCAGCTGCGGCGATCGTTCAGGTTGGTGCCGATGATGTCGAGATCGAATGGCCGCCGCATCATGATGGTGCGGTCGCGCTTGAGGACGGTGATGGTGTCTTCGGGATCGAGCTTCAGCTGCTCGAACAATTCGTGGAAATAGCTGAAGCGGATCGAGCCGGCGACGACGCCCAGGAACCCGCCGTCGGTGTCGCTGATGCGCCGGCTCAGCACGATCGCATAAGCGCCGCGAAACAGTATGGGACGGCTGATGAACAGCCCGATGCCGGGATTGTCGCGATGGACCCTGAAGTAATCCTCCTCGCTCCGGTTCTCGGGGAGGGGATCGAGCGTGGAGGCGTCGATGGTCAGCCGGCCCTCGGCATCGAACACCTGGATGGCGCCGAAATGCCTGGCCGTCGTCGCGTGGTCGAACAGGATCAGGTGACGGATCGGCTTCGACACCGTCGCGAGTTCGGGCAGCAGCATGTTGCTGGCGACCGCCTTCAGCGACAAATCGTAGATCTCGAAATTGCGGCTGACGTCGGACTGGATCGTGGTCGCGAGGTTCTCCAGCGTCTGGCGGGCGAGCGCCTCCTCGCCGCGGCGCATGTCGAGCATCACGTTGACGCAAACGGCGGAAAAGCCGATCACCGTCACGATGGACGAGATGATCAGCAGTTTCGCCGAAATCCGCCACGGCCGGCGGGCCATGGCGTCGCGCCATCCAGACAGCATCGTTTGCTCCCGACATAAGTGGATGCGCCCGAAAGCTTGCGCGATGTTTAAGGCGGGACGGCGCTGCCGTACTGAGTTAAGAATCGGTTTACGCAGGCCACGGTTTTGGGCAGACCCGGCGTGAGCAGGCCCGCTTTCGGACGAGAGGACGATTGTGAACGACTACGACGCGTTGCGCGACTATCTGATGCGGCAGAAGCAGGACGAACTAGTGCTGAGCTTCGAGCAGATCGAGGAGATCATCGGCGCGGCCCTGCCGCGCGCGGCCAATCGTGCCTCGTGGTGGGACAGCCTGCGCAGTCCCGACATCCAGATGCCGCAGCGGGAAGCCTGCCTCGCCGCGGGCTTCGTCGCGACACGGATGCCGGACGGTGCCAGCGTGCGGTTCAGGAAGCAGAAGGAGCGGCGGCGATAGTATCGTAGGGCACGCCGTCCACCCTCCCCTGGAGGGGGAGGGTCGATCGCGCGAAGCGCGAGCGGGGTGGGGTGATCTCTCCACTCGGGCACCGCTGGACGTGGAGAGACTGTCACCCCACCCCGTCTCACATTTCGCTGCGCTCAATGTGAGCCGACCCTCCCCCTCCAGGGGAGGGTAAGAGAGCGATCAGCTCGCCGCTTCCAGCCGCACTTCCGTCAGCAGCCGCATCGCGGCGTCGGCGTCCATCGGCTCGCCGAAAGCGAAGCCTTGGGCGTATTCGCAGCCCATCTGGTAGAGCTCGACCGCGTCGGAATCGGTCTCGGCGCCCTCGGCCACCACGTCCATGCCGAGGTCGTGCGCGAGCGCGATGATCGACTTCAGGATCACCGGTCGGGTGCCGCGGTTGGTGGTGCGCACGAAGGACTGGTCGATCTTGATGGTGTCGAACGGGAAGCGCTGCAGATAGGCCAGCGAGGAATGGCCGGTGCCGAAATCGTCGAGCGAGAGCCCGGTGCCGAGCTCGCGGATCCGCGTCAGCATCTGCGCGGCGTGCTCCGGGTTCTCCATCACCAGCGATTCCGTCAATTCGAGCTTGAGCGTGCCGCGCGCCACCGAGGAGCGCGACAGCACGGTGCGGATGTCGTGGATCAGGTCGTGGCGCAGCAATTGCCGCGACGAGACGTTGACGGAGGCGAAGATCGGCTCGCGCGAGCGCATCGCGCGCTGCCACACCGAGAGCTGCTTGGCGGTCTGGTCGAGCACGAACATGCCGAGGTCGACGATCAGGCCGGTCTCTTCCGCGATGCTGATGAATTCCGACGGCGCCATGCGCCCGAGCTTGGGGTGGTCCCAGCGCACCAGCGCTTCGAAGCCGGCGACCGAGCGATCCTCCAGCCGCACGATTGGCTGGTACAGGATCGTGAGCTCCTGGCGCTCGATGGCACGGCGCAGCTCGCTCTCCAGGGTCAGGCGATCGGTCTTCCGCGCCCGCATCGCCGGCTTGTAGACGTCGATGCGATCGCCGCCGATGCGCTTGGAATGATACATCGCCAGCTCGGCGTCCTTGATGATCTCGTCGGTCAGCTGGGTTTGCGGATCGGACAGCGCGAGGCCGATCGACGCCGTGAGGAAGATCTCGCGGTCGTTGAAGGCGATCGGCGCGCGGATGGTCTTGCGGATGGTCTCGGCGAAGGCGGTGATGCGGGCGGGGTCCTGCTCCGACAGCAGGATCAGGCCGAACTGGTCGCCGGCCATGCGGGCCAGCGTGTCCTGCGGCTTCAGGATGCGGGTGAGGCGGCGGGCGAGGGTGAGCAGGATGGAATCGCCGACCGCGATGCCGACGGAATCGTTGACCTGCTTGAAGCGGTCGAGGTCGATCACCATCAAGGTCGGCCGCAGCGTCGGCATGGTCTTGGCGAAGTTGGCGACCGCACCCAGCCGGTCCATGAACAGCTTGCGGTTGGGCAGGCCGGTGAGGTTGTCGTGAACGGAATCGTGCAGCAGGCGCTCCTCGGCGTTGCGCAGCTCGGTGACGTCGGTGAGCGTGCCGACCACGCGCGAGACTTCGCCGTCCGAGCCGACCACCGGGCGGGCCTTCAGCGCGAACCACATGAAATGGCCGTCCGGGGTACGCAGGCGGAAATCCTGCACCAGGCGGCCGCGGCGCTGGTCGAGCACGCTGTCGAGCGCGGCGCGGAAGCGGTCCTGGTCGAGCGGATGCAGCACCTCTAACCAGGAGGCCGCGGGCCCTTCCAGCGTGCCGCGCTTGAGGCCGAGCAGGGCTTCGGTCTCGGGGCTGGTGAAGACCTTGTCGGCGGAGACATCCCAGTCCCAGATCAGATCGCCCGAGCCGGCCAGCGCCAGCGCGCGCCGCTCGATGTCGGAGACGACGCCGGTGGTGGCGCCGCCGCCTGCGAAGGCGTGCTGCATCACCGTGAAGCCGATCAGCATCACGATCAGCACGAGGCCGCCGAGCAGGGCCGGGCCGACGATGTCGTTGGTCACGGAGCCCGCGACGGTCATGCCGGCCGCGACCACCCATACGACGAGCAGGAACCAGGTCGGGATCAGCAGCACGGCGCGGTCGAAGCCGTGGGTGGAGAGATAGACGATCAGCGCAAAGCCCGCGAAAGCGATCAGCACCAGCGAAATGCGCGCGATGCCCGAGGCCACCGCCGGATCGAACAGCGCGAGCGCCACCAGCGATCCCAGGAAGGCGAGCCAGCCGATCGTGATGTGGGAATAGCGCACATGCCAGCGGCTGAGATTGAGGTAGGCGAACAGGAACACCAGGAGCGTCGCCGCCAGGATCGCCTCGCCCGCCGCGCGCCAGATGCGCTCGGCGTTGTTCGACATGTCGAGCACCTTGCCCCAGAAGCCGAAATCAACGCCGATATAGACCAGCACGGCCCAGGCCAGCGCCGCGGCGGCCGGGAACATGATGCTGCCCTTGACCACGAACAGAATGGTCAGCACCAGTGCGAGCAAGCCGGAGATGCCGATCACGATGCCCTGGTACAGCGTGAACGAGTTGACCTTGTCCTTGTAGGCTTCCGGCTCCCACAGATAGAGCTGCGGCAGCTTGTCGGTGCGCAGCTCCGCGACGAAGGTGATGACGGCGCCGGGGTCGAGCGTGATGCGGAACACGTCTGCGGTCGGGCTTTCCTGCCGCTCCGGCCGGTCGCCGGTCGAGGGCGTGATGGTGGCGATGCGCGACAGGCCGAGATCCGGCCACAACAGCCCTGAGGAGACGATGCGGTAATGCGGGGCGACGATCAGACGGTCGAGCTGGTCGTCGGTGTTGTTGGCGAGCGCGAACACCACCCAGTTCTGGCCGCCTTCGCGGGCGCGCACCTCGATGCGGCGGACGATGCCGTCGGTGCCGGGCGCGGTGGAGACCTGGATGCGGTCGGCATCGCTGCGCTGATGCTCGAGCACGCCGGTGAGGTCGATCGCGGGCGCGTCACTGCGGACGCTGACGGCGTCGAGCGCGCGCGCGGGATACGCGGCGACGAGAATCATGAGGCCCAGCGCGATGGGCGCGAGGCACCTGATCAGACGCAAGGTCAGTTCTCCGCGTTCGACGCAAACTCTGAGTAAGAGCTGATTTCAGACCGGACCGAAGTGGTCCGGTGCGTCGCGATAGATGCCACGAAAGCGAGGAAAATCAAAGGGTTTCCGGCCCGCCCTGTGGGTCAGCGGCCTAGACCTCCAACACAATTTTGCCAATATGTGCGCTGGTTTCCATGCGCCGATGCGCGTCGGCGGCCTTTTCCAGCGGGAAAGTGCTGTCCATCAGCGGTTTGACGCGGCCTTCGCGCAAGAGCGGCATCACTTTCTGCTCGATTGCGGCCACCATCGCCGCCTTATCCGCATTCGTACGGGGGCGCAGGGTCGAGCCGGTATGGGTGAGGCGCTTGACCATCAGCTTGGCGATGTTGACGCTGACCTTGGGTCCGTTGAGGGTCGCGATCTGCACGATCCGGCCATCGACCGCGGCGGCGTCGTAGTTGCGGTCGACATAGTCGCCGGCGACCATGTCGAGGATCAGGTTGACGCCTTCCTTGTTGGTCTCTTCCTTGACCACGGCGACGAAGTCCTCGGTCTTGTAGTTGATGGCGCGGTCGGCGCCCAATTTGAGGCAGGCATCACACTTGTCCTGCGATCCCACGGTGACGAACACCTTGGCGCCGAACGCCTTCGCCAGCTGGATCGCCATGGTGCCGATGCCGGAGGAACCGCCATGGATCAGTAGCGTCTCGCCGGCCTTGAGGCCGCCGCGCTCGAACACGTTGTGCCAGACCGTCATCAGGGTCTCCGGCAGCGCGCCGGCTTCCTTGATTGACAGCGCCGGCGGCACGCTCATGGCCTGGGCGTCCTGGGCGATGCAGTACTGCGCATAGCCGCCGCCGGCGACCAGCGACATCACCTTGTCGCCGACCTTGTGCCGCTTGGCGTTGCTGCCGACCGCGACCACCTCACCGGCGATCTCGAGGCCGGGCAGGTCGCTGGCGCCGGGCGGCGGCGGATAGGCGCCGGAGCGCTGTGCGACATCGGGCCGGTTGACGCCGGCGGCCATCACCTTGACCAGGATCTCGTCCGGGCCGGGCTGCGGCAGGCTGCGCTGTTCCGGGATCAGCACCTCCGGTCCGCCGGGCTTGGAGATGGCGACCACGGTCATTTGCGCGGGCAGCTTGTCCATGATGTGTCCTTGAGCAAAGGTGCGGGATGAACCAGGCCTTTGATTAGCCACCGCAGTCCGGACTGGCAACCGCCTCAGACGTGGGGTCCGGTCCGCGGACGAGAGGAGGAGCGAGAATGGCGACGGAAGACAACGACCGCCCCCGCAAAAAGATCAGCCACGAGATCGGACAGGATCTCTCACTGTTGTCGGTCGAAGAACTGACCGAGCGCGTGAACTTGCTCAAGACCGAGATCGCAAGACTGGAGGAAGCCGCCACCAAGAAGCGCGCCTCGCGCGATGCGGCGGATCATTTCTTCAAGAAGTAGTCGCGGGCCTCTCTTGTCGTGTCCCGGACGCGGTGGAGCGCGTAGCGCTGCTCCGCAGAGCCAGGACCCACCTCGATCAGTCCCGCCGTCATTCCGGGCTCACGACTTCGTCGTGCCCCGGAATGACGGCGGCGAGAGAGACGCCATCGCACCGCACTCGGCCACTGGCCGACATGGCTAACGAACCGTCAAAAAAATCGCTCGTTTACTCCAGATTAAGCTTTCGGGTTTATGACTGGAACTGTCCTCGTTTGGACACCGAGTGGCTCCTGTCCACTCTGTTTGACGCCTCCCTGTTATCAACTTTCAAAGCCGCCGGTCTCCGGCGGCTCTTTTTTTGTGTCTATTCCCGGTTGAATTCCTCGGAATGACCCGCGGAAACCATATCCGCGCTTGTCACTGGACTCCGCGTCTCGCCCGCGCAATGATTTGTTCATCATAAAGCCGGCGCCAAAGCCGGACAGTCAAACAGTTGCGTAAGAGGCGTTAACCATGGAACGTTTGCAGGCCGACGGCGCGCTCGTTCAACTGAGCGAGCGGTTCACTAATTCCGCGGCGTTCGGCGTTCTGTTCCGCGAGGGCATGGATCTGGTAGAAGAGACTGCCGCCTATCTCGACGGCGCCGGCCGCACCGAGGCCAAGGCGCTCGACCGTGCCGTCAGCCTCACCTACGCGACCGAGAGCATGCGTCTCACCACCCGCCTGATGCAGCTCGCCTCGTGGCTGCTGCTGCACCGCGGTGAAGGAAGGCGAGATGACGCTTGTTCAGGCCAATCGCGAGAAGACCAAGGTCAAGCTCAGCGCCGCCGATCCCGGCCCCGCCGACACCATCGAGAAGCTGCCCGCGCAGCTCCAGGACCTGATCCATCGCTCGATGAGCCTGCAGACCCGCGTGCGCCGCCTCGACACCACGATTCACACGCCGCCGGCCGAGCACGTCGCAATCGGCAATCCGCTGGTGCCGCACCTCAACGCGCTGAAGGCCGCGTTCGAGCGGTAATATTGTCAACAACCTCGGTCGTCATTCCGGGACGCGCCACTTGGCGCGAGCCCGGAATCCATACTCCCGATCGTGGTTATGGATTCTCAGATGCGCAATTGCGCATCGTAGCTCGCCCTTCGGGCGCCCCTGAATGACGGCAAACAAAAACGCCCCCGGTTTCCCGGGGGCGTTTTTCGTCTCCAGCCCTGCGGGCCAGATCAATCCTTTTTCAGGAAGCCCGAAAACTTCTTCTGGAAGCGCGAGACGCGGCCGCCGCGGTCCATGATCTGGGCGTTGCCGCCGGTCCAGGCCGGGTGCGACTTCGGGTCGATGTCGAGGTTCAGCGTGTCGCCTTCCTTGCCCCAAGTGGAGCGGGTCAGGTACTCGGTTCCGTCGGTCATCACGACCTTAATCGTATGATAATCCGGATGAATTTCGGCTTTCATGGCAAATTCCTCGGCGCCCGGCGCCTGTTCGGTGGCTCGCAAATGACGGATTTGGCCGGCTCTATACCTCACGATATCAGTCAAAACAAGCGGGCTTGCGCGGCTGAACCGGGTTTGCCCCTAAGGGACATCCCGGATTTGCCACTACCCTTGCACCGGCCTATTGGGAGCAAACGAATGCAATGGGCCAGATCTCATGAGCGCAGTGGAACGGCTTGATGACCAATATGTCGATCAGCCCGGAATGAACGCCGCGGACACAACCTCGATCGAAGCCGAGCTGATCGAAGCGCCGGCCAAGGGCCGCGCCAAGCTGCGGCCGCTGCTCGCGCTGGCGCCCTATGTCGGCCGCTATCGCGGCCGGGCGGCGCTGGCCTTCGTCGCGCTCACGGTCGCGGCCCTGACCACGCTATTGGTGCCCATCGCCGTCCGCCGGATGATCGATTTCGGCCTGACGCCCGAGGGCATCGAGCTGATCAACAGCTACTTCTCGGTGATGCTCGCGGTGGTCGGCGTGCTCGCGCTCGCCAGCGCCGCGCGCTACTACCTCGTGATGACGATCGGCGAGCGCATCGTCGCCGACCTCAGGCGCGACGTCTTCGCTCATCTGCTCTCGCTCTCCCCCGCCTTCTTCGATTCCGCGCGCAGCGGCGAATTGATCTCGCGGCTCACCGCCGACACCACCCAGCTCAAATCGGCCGTCGGCGCCTCCGTGTCGATCGCGCTGCGCAATCTGATGATGTTCCTGGGCGCCACGGCGATGATGGTGATCACGAGCCCGAAGCTGTCGGGCTTCGTGCTGCTCGCCATCCCCTTGATCGTGCTGCCGCTGGTTGCCTTCGGGCGCTGGGTGCGGCGGCTGTCGCGCAACGCGCAGGATACGCTCGCCGAGGCCTCGGCATATGCGGGCGAGCTGGTCGGCGCGATCCGCACCGTGCAGGCCTATACCAGCGAAGGGTTCGCGGAGAAGCGTTTCGGCGGCGAGGTCGAGCACGCCTATGAGGCCGCGCGCACCTCGACCCAGGCGCGCGCCGTGCTCACAGCCATCATCATCTTCATCGTGTTCGCCAGCGTGGTCGCGATCCTCTGGATCGGCTCGCATGACGTCCTCACCGGCGCGATTTCGCCGGGCCGGCTCGGTCAGTTCGTGCTGTATGCGGTGTTCGCCGCGGCGGGCCTCGGCCAGCTCAGCGAGGTCTGGGGCGAAGTCTCCGCGGCATCCGGCGCGGCCGAGCGCCTGTTCGAGATCCTGCACGTGAAGCCCGACATCACCGCGCCCGCCTCAGTGCGCGCGTTGCCGGTGCCGGCACGCGGCGAGGTCGGGTTCGATCAGGTCAGTTTTGCCTATCCGGCGCGGCGCGACACCAATGTGCTCGATGCCGTGTCATTCACCGTGCGCCCCGGCGAGAAGGTTGCGATCGTCGGCCCATCCGGCGCCGGCAAGAGTACGATCTTTCACCTCTTGCTGCGCTTCTACGACCCGCGCAGCGGCTCGATCTCGCTCGACGGCGTGCCGGTCAAGTCCGCCGACCCCAGGGATTTCCGCGCGCGCATCGCACTGGTGCCGCAGGAATCCGTGGTGTTCGCCGCGAGCGCCCGCGAGAACATCCGCTTCGGCCGGCCCGATGCCACCGATGCCGAGGTCGAGCGCGCCGCCGAGCTTGCCCATGCCGCCGAATTCATCCGCCGCCTGCCCGAAGGTTTCCAGACCCCGCTCGGCGAGCGCGGCGTGACGCTGTCAGGCGGCCAGCGCCAGCGCATCGCGATCGCGCGCGCCATCCTGCGCGATGCGCCGCTGCTGCTGCTCGACGAGGCCACCTCCGCGCTCGACGCCGAAAGCGAGACGCTGGTGCAGACTGCGCTGGAAGAACTGATGCGCCACCGCACCACGCTGGTGATCGCGCACCGCCTCGCCACCGTGCTGTCCTGCGACCGCATCCTGGTGATGGACCAGGGCAGGATCGTCGAGCAGGGCACCCATGCCGAGCTCGTCGCCGCGAACGGGCTTTACGCCCGGCTGGCGCGGCTGCAGTTCGAGGGGGCGTGAGGGGCTTCGCTCGCTGTCACACGCACAATGTCATCACCCGCGCAAGCGGGTGATCCAGTACTCCGAGACGATCGTGATTGACCGATCAGCCACGGCGTACTGGATTCCCCGCCTTCGCGGGGAATGACAGCGGAATTTCACGCGATCACGCCCGCCACACCATCTTCAGCACCGGCCGCCCCGAGGTCGGGTTCACGTCGTCGCCGGCATGGGCAAAGCCGTTGCGCTCGTAGAAGCGGATGGCGCGGGCATTGTCCTTGTTGACGAGCAGCGTCACGCCCGAGGGTGACAAGCGCTTGGCTTCATCGACGAGCAGCCGCGCGGCATCCGAGCCCCAATGCGCGGGGTCGACCACGAGCTGGTCGAGATAGCCCTCGCCGTCGATGGTGACGAATCCGGTCAGCGCGCCGTCCTGTTCCGCCACCACGATCGAGGCCTTGGGCACCAGATCCTTGCACCAGCGCTCGCGCCACCATTCCAGCCGGGCCGAAAAGTCGATCTGCGGATAGGCCGCTTGCCAGGTGCGATGCCAGAGCCCGATCGCGGCGGCTTCGTCTTCGGGGCGGTAGGGGCGAAGGTGAAGCGCGCTCACTACCGCTCCGTCAGCTTCAGCTCGATGCGGCGGTTGCGCTTGTAGGCTTCCTCGGTGTTGCCGGGATCGAGCGGCTGGAATTCGCCGAAGCCGGCCGCGACGAGGCGCTGGGCGGGCACGCCGAGCGAGACCAGATATTGCACCACCGAGATCGAGCGTGCCGCCGACAGGTCCCAGTTCGATTTGAAGTTCGGGCCGTTGACCGGGCGCACGTCGGTGTGGCCGTCGACGCGCAGCACCCAGGGAATCTCGCCCGGGATCTTCTTGTCGAGCTCGATCAGCGCGGTCGCGAGCGTGTCGAGCTCGGCGCGGCCCTCGGGCAGCAGCATCGCCTGTCCGGTGTCGAAGAACACTTCGGACTGGAACACGAAGCGGTCGCCGACGATGCGGATGTCGGGCCGGTTGCCGAGGATGGCGCGCAGGCGGCCGAAGAATTCGGAGCGGTAGCGCGACAATTCCTGCACCCGCTGCGCCAGGGCGACGTTCAGGCGCGACCCCAGGTCCGCAATGCGGTTCTGCGATTCCTTGTCGCGCTTCTCGCTGGCGTCGAGCGCCTCTTCCAGCGCCGCCAATTGCCGCCGGAGCGCGCTGATCTGCTGGTTCAGCACCTCGATCTGCGCCAGCGCCCGCGCCGAGACCGCCTTCTCCGAATCCAGCGCCTTGCCGAGCTCGGAGGTCTTGCCTTGCGCGTCGTTGCCGGCGGCCGCCAGGCCGTCATAGAGACCCTTGATGCGGTCGCGCTCGCTCTCGGCCGAGGCGAGGCCGGCCTTGAGTTGCGAGACCTGGTCGTCGAGCGTGAGCTTGCCGAGCTTCTCCAGCGACAGCAGCTCGTTGAGCTGGGCGATCTTGGCGTTGAGCTGCTCCAGCGCCTTGTCCTTGCCGGTGACCTCCTGCGACAGGAAGAACTGCACCACCAGGAATACCGACAGCAGGAACACGATCGACAGCACCAGCGTCGACAGCGCGTCGACGAAGCCGGGCCAGTAGTTGAGGCCGCCTTCGCTGCGGCGGGCGCGGGCAAGAGCCATTTACGTCTCCACTTCCGTGTCCCGGACAAGCTGCAACGCGTCAGCGTTGCGGCGCAGAGCCGGGACCCATTCTGTAACGCAGAAGGTGCTGGGCCCCGGCTCAGCAACGCATCACTTCGTGCTGCGTCGCGTCCGGGGCACGAACCTTTCGTCCTGTCCTCAACTCTTCTCCGGCTGGCGCGCGAGGCGCTCCAGCAGGCGCCGGATCTCGCGGTTCTGCTCGCCCTGGCCGTCGGCCCATTCGCGGATCATCTGCTGCTCGGTGCGCATGTGCGAGACCAGCGCCTGGATCGCTTCGGCAAGGCTCGCCATCGCCGCCGTGGTGCCGCGGCTGCCACTGCCTTCCTCGAGCACGGAGCGCAAGCGCTCGACCGCGGCCTGCAGCTCGCCGCTGGCGACCCCGCCGCCGCCGGAGGCGACCGCAACCTCGCCGCTGCCATATTCGCGCACGGTGGTGGCCAGCCAGTCCTCGAGGTCGGTGTAGAAGCGGTTCTGGGCCTGGCTCGATTGCAAATCGAGGAAGCCGAGGACCAGCGAGCCGGCGAGGCCGAACAGGGAGCTCGAGAACGAGATGCCCATGCCGCCGAGGGGGGCGGCGAGGCCTTCCTTCAGCGTGTCGAACAGCGCCCCCGAATCGCTCCCGACCTTGAGCCCGTCGATCACCTTGCCAACCGAACCGACCGTCTCGATCAGGCCCCAGAAAGTGCCGAGCAGGCCGAGGAAGACCAGGAGGCCGGTCATGTAGCGCGAGATGTCGCGGGCCTCATCCAGGCGGGTCGCGATCGAATCGAGCAGGTGCCGCATGGTGGTCTGGGTGATCGACATCCGCCCGGAGCGCTCGCCGCCGAGGATCGCCGCCATCGGCGCCAGCAGCTTCGGGTGCCGGGCCGGCGCCAGGCCGGGGTCGGCGATGCGGAAATTGTTGACCCAGGAGACCTCGGGGTAGAGCCGGATGACCTGGCGGAACGCCAGGATGATGCCGATGAACAGCACCCCTCCGATCAGGGCATTGAGCCCCGGATTGGCGAAGAAGGCCTGGATGATCTGCTTGTAGAGCACCACGCCCACCAGCGTGCACAGCACCAGGAAGACCAGCATCCGCACCAGGAAGACGCTGGGCGAGGACAGTTTGGTGTACTCGATATCCATGGTGGAGCGGGACGAAGTGCCTGACGGCATGGCCATTATCATCCATTACGTAGCTTGCTTGCGTGCGCACTATGGCACAGCGCCGGCCCAAAAAAAGCGCCGGATACGCCGATTTCGGGGACGGCTCGGGGAACCCGCGCCGGAAGCGGCGCTTTGATAGCAAGGTATCTGCAGAAGTTCGCTATTCGGGGGGGCGCATGAGCGTCGTTTCCGCGATCATCGGGACTGCCGATCGCGTACCGCTGCCGGACGTCGTGGTCCGGGCTGCGATCCAGCGCCTGTGCTCCCGCACCGCAACGCGCCTCGCCGGCCATGATGCGGCCACTGACGCCGCCTTCGCCGGTCGGATGATGCTGCGGCCGATCGCCGAGGGTGCCGCGGCCGGGCGTGACGAGGTGCCCGCGGCGTTCTTCGCGGACGTGCTCGGCCCCAGTCGCAAATATTCCTGCTGTTTCTACAAGACCGACGCGACCACCTTGCAGGAGGCGGAGGAGGAGGCGCTGCGCCAGACCGTCGAGCATGCCGGCCTTGCCGATGGCCAGACCATCCTCGAGCTCGGCTGCGGCTGGGGTTCGCTGTCGCTGTGGATGGCGCGGCAATTTCCGCACGCCAAGGTGACGGCGGTGTCGACCTCGCAGGCGGAGCGCGCCCATGTCGAGGAGCAGGCACAGCAGCGCGGCCTGCTGAACTTGCGCGTGGTCACCGCGGACATGAACGTGTTCGCGCCCGACGGCCAGTTCGACCGCATCGTCTCGGTCGAGATGTTCGAGCAGATGATGAATTGGCGCAAGCTGATGACCCGTCTGCGGTCATGGCTCGCCCCCGAGGGGCGGTTCTTCATGCAAATCGTCACCCATCGCTCCGGCTCGCAGCTGTTCGACCGGCTCGATCGTGACGACTGGATTGCGCAGCATGTCTTCACGGGCGGGCTGATGCCAAGCCATCACCTCGTCAGGCAGTTCGACGACATCTTCACGGTGGAGAAGGAATGGTGCTGGAGCGGCACGCATTATCAGCGCACCGCGAACGACTGGCTCGTCAATTTCGACACGCATCGCGACGCGATCGAGGCGTCGTTGCGCAAGGTCTATGGCGAGGAGACCGCACTCTGGCTGCGGCGCTGGCGCTGGTTCCTGCTCGCGACATCGGGCCTGTTCGGCTACGCCGATGGAACCGAGTGGGGCGTCAGCCAATACCGGATGAAAGCCGCCGGGTAATTGCGCCGTTCCGTCGCAGCACGCGCTGATGGGCTACGATTCACAATCAGGTGACACGTAAAAGTCCTTGTGAAATCAATATCTTGCGCTGTGTGACAATGAGCCGCCCGTTCTGTGCGTTGCATCGCAGCAGGGGCCTTCTATTTTGTCGACATCACCCGCGCGCGAAACGGTCCAGAACGGGCTCCGCGCGGAAGTGACCAGTTTCAACAATATCGGGGCACCCCACTTCATGTCAGGACTTCGTGCGCGATCGGCATGCGTTGCAATGATGCTCGCGGCCTTAGCGCCGCTGTTGGGTGCTTGCGAGGAATCCAGCTCGGCCGTCTCTACCGCTCCGTCGGCCCACCCTGATGTCAGCGTCGTCATCGTCAAGCCGCAGCCGCGCGCCGTGGTGCGCGAGCTGCCGGGCCGCATCGCGCCGACGCGTGTCTCCGACGTGCGGCCGCGCGTGTCCGGCATCGTGGTCGAGCGCCTGTTTCGCCAGGGCAGCGAGGTCAAGGCGGGCGACGCGCTCTACCGCATCGATCCGCGCCCGTTCGAGGTCGAGGTGATGGCCAACGAAGCTGCGCTCGCCAAGGCCGAGGCCGCGTTGATGCAGGCGAAGCAGCAGGCGCACCGTATCGCCACCCTCACCAAGGATCGCGCCGCGCCGGAAGCCGAGAACGAGAAGGCGATTGCGGCTGAACGGCAGGCCCATGCCGAGGTCGAAGGCCGCAAGGCCGACCTCGCACGGGCCAAACTCAATCTCGACTACGCGACCGTGCGCGCGCCGATCGACGGCGTGGTCGGTGCGGCCCTTGTCAGCGAAGGCGCCCTCGCGGTGCAGAACGAGACCAACCTCGCCACCATCCAGCAGCTCGACCCGATCTATGCCGACTTCACCCAGTCGGTGAACGAACTCAACCAGCTCCGCCGCGCCTTCGAAACCGGCGACCTGGAGCGTATTGCGTCCGACACTGCCAAGGTCCGCCTCGTGCTCGACGACAACACCATCTATTCACTCGAGGGCAAGCTGCTGTTCTCCGACGCCAAGGTCGACGCCCACACCGGGCAGGTGACGTTGCGCGGCGAGTTCCGCAATCCCAAGCGCGAATTGCTGCCGGGCATGTACGTCCGGGTCCGCATCGACCAGGGTCTCGATTCCGATGCGATCGCGGTGCCGCAGCAGGCGGTCCAGCGCAATGGCGGCGGTGGCAGCGAGGTGTTCGTCGTCAAGGACGACAACCACATCGCGGTGCAGGCGGTGCGCACCGGATCGGTGCAGGACGGACTCTGGTTTGTCACCGAAGGCCTGAAGGCCGGCGACAAGGTCGTGGTGGAAGGGTTCCAGAAGTTCGCGGCCGGCGACAAGGTCAAGCCGCAATCCTGGTCGGAGGCGGACGCGACCGCGGACAATCGGCACGCCCAGCAGCTCACGCGGTAGCGCGTCATGGCGAGTTTTTTCATCGACAGGCCCATCTTCGCCTGGGTGGTCGCGCTATTCATCTGCTTGATCGGTGCGATCGCCGTGCCGCTGCTGCCGATCGCCCAATATCCGATCATCGCGCCGCCCTCGATCTCCGTCTCGACCAGCTATCCCGGCGCCTCGCCTGAGAACCTCTACAACAGCGTCACGCGGCTGATCGAGGAGGAGCTCAACGGCGCCGCCAACATCCTCAATTTCGAATCGACCAGCGATTCGCTCGGCCAGGTCGAAATCATCGCCAACTTCCAGCCGGGCACCGATACCAGCGCCGCCTCGGTCGAGGTGCAGAACCGCATCAAGCGCGTCGAGGCGCGCCTGCCGCGCGCGGTGATGCAGCAGGGCATCCTGATCGAGGAAGCCTCCAGCGCCGTGCTCCAGATCATCACGCTGAATTCGACCGACGGCAGCCTCGACGAGGTCGGGCTCGGCGACTTCATGATCCGCAACGTGCTCGGTGAAATCCGCCGCATTCCCGGCGTCGGCCGCGCCACGCTGTATTCGACCGAGCGTTCCCTTCGCGTCTGGGTCGATCCGGCCAAGCTGGTCGGCTACGGGCTCACCGCCGACGACATCAACAAGGCCATTGCCGCGCAGAACGCGCAGGTCGCCTCGGGCAGCATCGGCGCCGAGCCCTCGACCTCGAACCAGCGCACCTCCGCGCTGGTGCTGGTCAAGGGCCAGCTCTCCTCGCCGGACGAGTTCGGCACCATCATCCTGCGCGCCAATGCCGACGGCTCGACCGTGCGCCTGCGCGACGTCGCGCGAATCGAGGTCGGTGGTCTCAGCTATCAGTTCAACACCCGCCTCGACGGCAAGCCGACCGCCGGCCTGTCCGTGCTGATGTCGCCGACCGGCAATGCGCTGGCGACCGCGAGCGCGGTCGAAGCCAAGATGAAGGAGCTGTCGCGCTTCTTCCCGGCCAATATCACCTACGAGATCCCCTACAACATCACGCCCGTGGTCGAGGCCTCGATCAAGAAGGTTTTGACGACGCTGGTCGAGGCCGTGGTGCTGGTGTTCGTCGTGATGTTCCTGTTCCTCCAGAACATCCGCTACACCATCATTCCGACCATCGTGGTGCCGGTGGCGCTGCTCGGCGCCTGTTCCGCGCTGCTGCTCGCCGGCTATTCCATCAACATGCTCTCGATGTTCGCCATGGTGCTCGCGGTCGGCATCCTCGTCGACGACGCCATCGTCGTTGTCGAGAACGTCGAGCGCATCATGGCCGAGGAAGGCCTGCCGCCGAAGGAAGCGACGCGCAAGGCCATGTCGCAGATCACCGGCGCCATCATCGGCATCACCCTGGTGCTGATGGCGGTGTTCGTGCCGATGGCGTTCTTCCCGGGCTCGGTCGGCATCATCTACCGCCAATTCTCGGTCACCATGGTCGCGGCGATCGGCTTCTCCGCCTTCCTGGCGCTGTCGCTGACGCCGGCGCTTTGCGCGACGCTGCTCAAGCCGATAGCCAAGGGGCACGGTCATTCGACCAACTTCGTGTTCAGTCGGTTCAATCACATGCTGGAGGCGGCCAGATTCCGCTACGGGCGCACCGTCGGCTTTTCGCTGAAGCGCACCGGCCGGCTGATGCTGGTCTATGCCGCGCTGTTGGTTGGTCTGTCCTGGGCCTTCGTCAATCTGCCCGGCGGCTTCCTGCCGGTCGACGACCAGGGCTTCATCACCACCGACGTGCAGACGCCTTCGGATTCGTCCTATGCCCGCACCGAGGCCGTGATCGAGAAGGTGGAGAAATATCTGGCCGCGCGACCGGGTGTCGACAACGTCACCTTCCTCACCGGCTTCAGCTTCTCCGGCCAGGGCATGAACACCGCGCAGGCCTTCATCACCTTGAAGGACTGGTCGGAACGCGGGCCGAAGGATTCCGCCGCCGCGATCGTCAACGACGTCAATCGCGACCTCGGCTCGTCGATCCGCGATGCGAAGATCTCGGCGCTGCAGCCGCCGCCGATCGACAATCTCGGCAACTCCTCCGGTTTCTCGTTCCGTCTCCAGGACCGCGGCCAGAAGGGCTATCCGGCCTTGATGCGCGCGGCCGACCAGCTGATCGCAGCGGCCAATGCGAGCCCGGTGCTCCAGAAGGTCTATATCGAAGGCCTGCCCGAGGCAGGGGTGGTCAATCTCATGATCGACCGCGAGAAGGCCGGCGCGTTCGGCGTCACCTTCGAGGACATCAACAACACGATCTCGACCAATCTCGGCTCGAACTACATCAACGACTTCCCGAACCGCGGCCGCATGCAGCGCGTCGTGGTGCAGGCGGACGCCCGCGACCGCATGCGGACCGAGGACATCCTCAACTACAACGTCAAGAACAGCCGCGGCCAGCTGGTGCCGTTCTCGTCCTTCGCCACGGTCGAATGGGCGCGCGGGCCGACGCAGATCGCCGGCTTCAACTATTATCCGGCGGTGCGCATCTCCGGCGAAGCCAAGCCCGGCTTCACCTCGGGCGACGCCATCGCCGAGATGGAGCAGCTTGCCGACAGATTGCCGCGCGGCTTCGGCTATGAATGGACCGGGCAGTCGCTGCAGGAGAAGCTGTCCGGCTCGCAGGCGCCGTTCCTGCTGGCACTGTCGGTGTTCGTGGTGTTCCTGTGTCTCGCCGCGCTCTACGAGAGCTGGACCATTCCGCTCGCGGTGCTGCTGACCGTGCCGCTCGGCATCGTCGGCGCCGTGACCGCGGCGATGCTGCGCGGCCTGCCCAACGACGTCTATTTCACCGTCGGCCTGATCACCATCATCGGCCTTGCCGCCAAGGACGCGATCCTGATCATCGAGTTCGCCAAGGATCTGCGCAAAGAGGGCAAGCCGCTGGTGGAGGCCACCATCGAAGCCTGCCGCCTGCGCTTCCGCCCGATCCTGATGACCGGCCTTGCCTTCATCTGCGGCGTGCTGCCGATGGCGATCGCCCACGGCGCCGGCGGCGCCAGCCAGCAGGCGCTCGGCTCAGTCGTGATGGGCGGCATGATCGCGGTGGTGATCCTGGCGCTGTTGATGGTGCCGGTGTTCTTCGTCTCGGTGCAGCGCGTGCTGGGCGGGGACCGGGAGCCGGCGGCAGCGAAGGAACGCGAGCCTCACGGTTCGCCGGCGCGGGCTCATACCGGGCACTGACAGTTCTTTTCGTCATTCCGGGGCGCGCGTAGCGCGAACTATGATGCGCAATCGCGCATCTGAGAATTTATCGGGCCGCAATCACAGTCGATGAATGGATTCCGGGCCCGCGCCAAGCGGCGCGCCCCGGAATGACAGCTGAATGTGAAGCGCGGGCTTCCGCCTTACGTCGGCTTCCGCAAGATCTTCACCAGCTCCCCGTGCACGTATTCATTCCCGCACACGACGTTGCCCGTCACCAGCGCATCGCCGGGCGTTGCGATGTCGCTCACCGTCCCGCCGGCTTCGCGCACCATCAGCATTCCGGCCGCGATGTCCCAGGATTGCAGATTGCGCTCCCAATAGCCGTCGAGGCGGCCGGCGGCGACGAAGGCGAGGTCGAGCGAGGCGGCGCCGAAGCGGCGCAGGCCTGCGACGCGGTCCTGGATCGCCGTCATCTCGCGGCGGAATTCCTCGTGATCGCCGCGGCCGATATGGGGCAGGCCGCAGGCCACCACGCATTCGTTCAACTGGCGGCGCCCGGCCACCCGCAGGCGCTGGTCGTTGAGGAAGGCGCCCTTGCCGCGCTCGGCGATGTAGAGCTCGTCGTTGGCGGGGTTGTAGATCACGCCCGCGATGATCGTGCCCTCGCGCGACAGCCCGATCGAGATCGCAAATTGCGGGATGCCGTGCAGGAAGTTGGTGGTGCCGTCGAGCGGATCGACGATCCAGGTATGGCTCTTGTCGCTGCCTTCGCGCGTGCCGCCTTCCTCGCCGATGAAGCCGTAGCCGGGGCGGGCCTTGGCGAGGTCCTGGTATAGCATCTCCTCGGCGCGCTTGTCGGCAAGCGAAACGAAATTCGCCGGCCCCTTCAGCGAGACCTGGAGATGCTCGATCTCGCCGAGATCGCGCTTGAGGCTGCGGCCGGCACGGCGCGCAGCCTTGACCATGACGTTGATAGTGGCGGAATACAGCATGAGCTTTCGGTCTTGATCGGGGGAGAAGGGCGGGACATCGCGCCTGTTTGACGCCTTGGGTGCCCTGCAGGGGCGCTGGCGTCAAGTCATTGGATCAGGTCATTTGGGGTCAGGTCATTTGGGGTCAAGTCATTTGTTGCCAAGCCACTTCTTGGCGGCGGCCTCCGCCTTGGTCCGCTCCTCGGCCGGCAGGTCGGACAATTGCTTGTCGAGCTCCGGGTCGCCCTTGCCGGCGGTCTTGGCGACCAGGTGCCATTTGAAGCCCTCGACCTTGTCCATGGTCGTGCCAACGCCGTTGATCAGCACCCACGCCAGCCGGTTCTGGGCGATCGCGCTGCCCTGGCGGGAGGCCTTGCGGAGCAGGGCGACGGCGGCCGGCTGGTTCTTCGGCGTGCCGGTGCCGTTGAACATGGCGATGGCATATTCGACCTCGGCGTCGACATTGTCGGCGAGCGAGGCGGCCTGCAGCAGCCGCACCGCGCGTTCCGGATCCTTCGGAACGCCAGTGCCTTCCTTGTAGAAGGTCGCAAGCGCGTATTGCGCCTCGGGCAGGCCGGCATCGGCAGCCTGGCGCAGCAGCTCGGCCGAGCGCTTGACGTCCTGCGGCAGGGTCTGCCCATCGAGATAGAGCAGAGCGAGGTTATAGGCCGCCCTGGGCTCGCCGAGCTTGGCGGCGGATGCCATCAGCTTGACGGCCTCGCCCTTGTCGACCGGGCCGCCGCGGCCGGAAATGCGCAGCATGGCGAGCGCGAACATCGCCTCGCGGTCGCCGGCGTCCGCAGCGCGCTTATACCATTCGGCCGCCTTGGCATAGTCGCGGCGAATGCCCATGGCGTTGGAATAGAGCTCGCCGAGCATGGTCATCGCCTTGGGATCGCCGGCTTGCGCGCGGGCGGTGGCGAGTTCGAACGCCGTCTTGTACTGGCCGCGCTGATAGGCGCCGTACACCAGATCGGCGTTGGAATTGTCGGTCGGCGGCGCCGGGATCACGGTCGGGGCCGGCGTCGGCTTGGCGGAGGGGGCCGGCTTGGGCGATGCCAAAGGCTTCGGCGCAGCCTCCTTCTTGGCCGGCGCGGGGGGCTTGGGCTTCTGCTTCTCAGGCGTCGTGCTCGGTATGGTGGCCGGCGGGGTGATCTGAAGCTGCGCGGCCGCCGGTGCCGTGAGCAGCAGCGCAGCCAGCATGGTGATGTAGGGGAGCTTCATGTCGGGCGCTAGCCGTGCTCGTCGCCGCCAGCATTCTGGCTCGCCATCGCCGTCGCGTGCGCCTTCTTGATCGCGGCATCCGCCTCGACCAGCGCGGCCTTGGGCCCGCGCGGATCGGACCAGATGAAGTCCCCGACCAGCACGAAATCGGCGCCGCTGAGGGCGAAGTCGTGGGCTTCCTCGAGCGAGGTGGCAAAGCCGACGCAGGGCGGCTCGAACAGCTCGGCCCACCAGTCCAGCCGCTCGGCGATCGCCTGCGCTTGGGGACGCTGGCCATTCGCATCGGGCTCGCCGAACAGCACGTAATCGGCGCCCATCTCGCCCGCATCCATGGAATGGTGCCGCGTCGTCAGCCCGCCGACGCCGGCGATGCGATCGGGCTTGAGCGATGGCAGCGCCTCCTTCAGCGCGGCGATGCCGGGCAGGTGCGCGCCATCCGCGCCGCCGCGCGCGACCAGCTCGGCATGGCCTTCGACCAGCAGCGCCGCGCCCGCCTTCTGCACCGGCGGCGCCAGCGCCTTGATGCGCGAGATCATGGTGCGGTGGTCGGTCTCCTTCAGCCGCAGCAGCACGGCCGCGACGTCGGCGACAGCGAGCAGCCCCGGCAGCTCGGCGACAAGCGCAGCGGGATCATCGACCACAGGCGTCGCGAGATAAAGGCGCGGCGCCGGGCGCGGCGGAGGCGGTTTGCTCGACAAGATCTAGGCTGCCTTCTGTTCCAGGCCGCTTTGCCACTCACCCTTGGAGGCAAGGCCGTTCATTCGCGCGCGATGGCTGAAGGCGCGCTGGCCGGCCGCGACATTCTCGGCCTTGCCGGACCAGGCCTTTTGCGGCGCGGCCTGCAGCGCGCGGCCATAGGAGAAGGTCAGGCCCCAGGGCAGCGGACCGAGCTTGTGCATGGCGTTGAGATGCGCGGTTGCCTCCTCGTCCGACTGGCCGCCGGAGAGGAAGGCGATGCCGGGCACGGCCGCCGGCACGCAGGCCTTCAGCAGCCGGATCGTCTTCTCCGCGACTTCCTCGACGGAGGCCTGCTTCGCGCATTTCTTGCCTGAGATCGCCATGTTGGGCTTCAGCACCATGCCTTCGAGCGCGACGCGCTGGACGCGTAATTCCTGGAACGTCTTGTTGAGCACCCGCCCCGTCACTTCATAGCAGCGGTCGATGTCGTGGTCGCCGTCCATCAGCACCTCCGGCTCCACGATCGGCACGATCTGCGCGGCCTGGCACAGCGCGGCATAGCGCGCCAGCGCGTGGGCGTTGACGCTGATCGCGGTCATGGAGGGGATGCCGCTGCCGATGTCGATCACCGCGCGCCATTTGGCGAAGCGCGCGCCGCGCTCGTAATATTTCTTCAGCCGCTCGGCGAGCTTGTCGAGCCCGACGGTGACGAGTTCGCCCGGACACATCGGCAGGGCCTGCGTGCCCTCGTCGACCTTGATGCCGGGAATGGCGCCGCTGCTCTCGATCAGCTTGATCAGCGGCGTGCCGTCCGCAGCATTCTGCCAGATCGTCTCGTCATAGAGGATCACGCCGGAGATGTACTGGCTCATGGCGTCCTTGGAGCGGAACAGCATCTCGCGATAGTCGCGGCGGTTCTCTTCGGTCGAGGCCACGCCGATCGCGTCGAAGCGTTTCTTGATGGTGCCGGAGGATTCGTCGGCGGCGAGGATACCCTTGCCGGGGGCCACCATGGCGGTCGCGATCCTGTTGAGCTCAGTCAGATTCATCGAGAGGTCCTCCCAAAACGATTCTGCCCTTGCCCGTGAAAATAGACCGTTCTCGGGCAATTGCCGAGTTAACGTTCGTCGCAGGGCTAGGGGGGAGGCGGGACTTCGCCTCTCCCCGCTTGCGGGGAGAGGCCGACGCGCGTCAGCGCGGCGGGTGAGGGGGACTCTCCGCGAGTCCGTCTGTCACCAATTTTGCGGAAACAGCCCCTCACCCCGCCCTCTCCCCGCAAGAGCGGGGCGAGGGGGACGAAAGAGCGTTTGCGCGGCCCCCTTACGCCGTCTTCGCGAGCGCTTAAGCGACCTTGGGGTCGAGCTCGCCCTTGGCGTAGCGCTTGGCCATCTCGGCGGTGGTCAGGACGCGCTTGATCTTGGCGGCCTGCCCTGCGGTGTTGAACTCCTGCAGGCGCTGCTTGCACAGCTTGGTCATGGCTTCCATCGCCGGCTTCAGGTACTTGCGCGGATCGAACTCTTCCGGGCTGTCCTTCAGCACCTTGCGGATCTGGCCGGTCATCGCCATGCGGTTGTCGGTGTCGATGTTGATCTTGCGCACGCCGTTCTTGATGCCGCGCTGGATCTCGCTCACGGGCACGCCCCAGGTCGGCTTCATCTTGCCGCCATAGGCGTTGATGATGTCCTGCAGCTCCTGCGGCACCGAGGAGGAGCCGTGCATGACGAGATGCGTGTTCGGCAGCTTGCGGTGGATCTCCTCGATCACGTTCATGGCGAGGATGTCGCCGTCGGGCTTGCGGGTGAACTTGTAAGCACCGTGAGACGTCCCCATCGCGATCGCGAGCGCGTCGACCTTGGTCTCCTTGACGAACTTCACGGCCTCGTCCGGATTGGTCAGGAGCTGGTCGTGGCTGAGCTTGCCTTCGGCGCCGTGGCCGTCTTCCTTGTCGCCCATGCCGGTCTCGAGCGAGCCGAGCACCCCGAGCTCGCCCTCGACCGAGATGCCGCCGAGATGGGCCATGTCGGTCACGGTCTTGGTGACGCCGACATTGTAGGCCCAGTCGCCGGGCGTCTTGCCGTCGGCCTTGAGCGAGCCGTCCATCATGACGGAGGTGAAGCCGGCCTGGATCGCGGTCATGCAGGTCGCCGGCTCGTTGCCGTGGTCGAGATGCACGCAGACCGGAATGTGCGGATAGATCTCGGTCACCGCGTCCATCATGTGCTTGAGCATGACGTCGTTGGCGTAGGAGCGCGCGCCGCGCGAAGCCTGGATGATGACGGGCGCGTCGACCTGGTTGGCCGCGTCCATGATCGCCAGCGCCTGTTCCATATTGTTGATGTTGAAGGCCGGTACGCCGTAATCGTTCTCCGCCGCGTGGTCGAGCAGTTGACGTAACGTGATCCGAGCCATCTGTCTTTTTCTCCCGTTGGGGCCTTTCAAGGCCGCGATGTTTGCCGACTTGAGTTACTTGACGCGCAGCACCTCGACGCCGGGCAGGGGCTTGCCTTCCATCCACTCGAGGAACGCGCCACCGGCGGTCGAGACATAGGTAAAGTCACCGGCCACATGGGCCTGGTTGAGCGCCGCGACGGTGTCGCCGCCGCCCGCGATCGAGATCAGCTTCTTGGCCTTGGTGCGCTCGGCAGCGTGCTTGGCGGCCGCGACCGTGCCGCGGTCGAAAGGCTGCATCTCGAACGCGCCCAGGGGGCCGTTCCAGACCAGCGTCGCCGCGTCGTCGATCGCGGCGTGGACGCGCGCGATCGATTGCGGGCCGACGTCGAGGATCATGCCGTCGGCCGGGATCGCGTCGAGCCCGTAGGCGTGCGAGGGCGCGTTGGCGGCGAAGTGATAGGCAACGGTGGCGTCGACCGGGAGGATGATGGCGCAATTGGCGGCCTCCGCCTTCTCCATGATGCGCAGCGCGGTGGCGGCCAGATCCTTCTCGGCCAGCGACTTGCCGACGGCGACGCCCTGGGCGTGCAGGAAGGTGTTGGCCATGCCGCCGCCGATCACCAGCGCGTCGACCTTGGTCACGAGGTTTTCGAGCAGGTCGATCTTGGTCGAGACCTTGGCGCCGCCGATGATGGCGATGACGGGCTTGGTCGGCGAGCCCAGCGCCTTCTCCAGCGCGTTGAGCTCGGCCTGCATGGTGCGGCCGGCATAGGCCGGCAGCTTGTGGCCGAGGCCTTCGGTCGAGGCGTGGGCGCGGTGCGCCGCCGAGAACGCGTCGTTGACCCAGATGTCGCCGAGCTTGGCCAGCTCCGCGACGAAGGCCGGATCGTTCTTTTCCTCTTCCTTGTGGAAGCGGGTGTTCTCGAGACAGAGAATGTCGCCGTCCTTCAGAGCGGCGACGGCCTTGGCCGCGGGCTCGCCGATGCAATCGTCGGCGAAGGCGACCGGCTTCTTCACCACCTTCGACAGCGCTTCGGCGACGGGCTTGAGCGAGTCCTTGGCGTCGCGCCCCTTCGGCCGGCCGAAATGCGCGAGCAGGATGACCTTGCCGCCCTTGTCCGAGATTTCGGCGATGGTCGGCGCGACGCGCTCGAGCCGGGTCGCGTCGCTGACGCGGCCATTGTCCATGGGCACGTTGAGATCGACGCGCAGCAGCACGCGCTTGCCCTTCACGTCGACGTCGTCGAGGGTGCGGAATGTATTGGTCATCGGACGCTCTCTCTTGTCCCGGGCGCTGCGCAGCGCGGAGCGGTGCGCTGCAGAACCGGGACCCACATGACAGCGAGTCCCGCGGTTGAACGGGTCCCGGCTCTGCGGAGCAGCGCAAGCGCGCTGCACCGCGTCCGGGACACGAGACTTGGCTCAGATCACCTTCGCCATCGCGGCGGCGGTGTCCGCCATGCGGTTCGAGAAGCCCCACTCGTTGTCGTACCAGGACATCACGCGCACCAGCGTGCCGTTCTGCACCTTGGTCTGGTCCTCGTGGAAGGTCGAGGAGTGCGGGTCGTGGTTGAAGTCGATCGAGACGTTCGGCGCATTGGTGTAGCCGAGGATGCCCTTGAGCTGCTGCTCGCTGGCGCGCTTCATCGCCGCGTTGATCTCCTTGGCGTCGGTGGCGCGCTTGGCGACGATCTTGAGGTCGACCACCGAGACGTTCGGGGTCGGCACGCGGATCGCGACGCCGTCGAGCTTGCCCTTCAGCTCGGGCAGCACGAGGCCGATCGCCTTCGCCGCACCGGTCGAGGTCGGGATCATCGACATCGCGGCCGCGCGGCCGCGGTAGAGATCCTTGTGCATCGTGTCGAGCGTCGGCTGGTCGCCGGTATAGGCGTGGATCGTGGTCATGAAGCCGGTCTCGATGCCGACGAGGTCGTTCAGCACCTTGGCAACCGGCGCCAGGCAATTGGTGGTGCAGCTCCCGTTGGAGACGACGAGGTGATCCCGGGTCAGCGTCTCGTGGTTGACGCCGTAGACGATGGTGGCGTCGGCGCCGTCGGCGGGCGCGGAGACCAGCACGCGCTTGGCGCCGGCGGTCAGATGCGCCGATGCCTTGTCCTTCGAGGTGAAGATGCCGGTGCATTCCATCGCGATGTCGACGCCGAGATCCTTCCAGGGCAGCTTCGAGGGATCGCGCTCGGCGGTCACCTTGATCTTGCCGCCTCCGAGGTTGATCGAGTCGCCGTCGACGGTGACGGTGCCGGGGAAGCGGCCATGGACGCTGTCGAAACGGAGCAGATGGGCGTTGGTCTCGACCGGACCGAGGTCGTTGATGCCGACGACCTCGATGTCCTTGCGGCCAGACTCGGCGATAGCCCGCAGGATGTTGCGGCCGATGCGGCCAAAGCCGTTAATTCCGACGCGGACTGCCATGTTTCGTCTCCTTCAATGACCGTTGTCATCCCGCACAACGCGCTGTGCGCGCCTGCGAGGGTTTTTTAGGGGCGGGCGCCCGGTTCGGCCGGGCGGTGCTTGATCATATGAGGGATTACGTAGTCCTTTTTTGCGGCAAGCTCAACTCTCAGGTAACGCGCTTCAGCACAGCGTTAACCGCAGCCTCGGCGGTAATACCGAAGTGCTTGTAAAGCTCCTTTGCAGGGCCGCTTTCGCCGAAGGAATGCATGCCGATGAATTCACCATCCTGGCCGATCACGGCATCCCAGCCCCAGCGCACGGCAGCCTCGATCGCCACCTTCACCGGCGCATTGCCGATGATGGCGGCGCGCTTTGCCTCTGGTTGCGCTAACAACAGCTCCAGTGACGGAACGGAGACAACGCGCGACGCGATGCCGCGTTCCGCGAGCTGCTTCTGGGCAGCGACCGCGATCTCGACTTCGGAGCCGGAGGCGAACAGCGTCGCCTTGGCTTCGCCTTGGGCAGCGACCAGCTCGTAGGCGCCGGCCGCACAGGGATTGTCGTTCGGTGCGGTGGTGCGCAGCTGCGGCAGGTTCTGCCGCGTCAGCGCCAGCACGGTCGGACCGTCCACGCGGTTGAGCGCGAGCTCCCAGCACTCGGCGACCTCCATGGCATCGCAGGGACGGAATACGCGCATGTTGGGAATGGCGCGCAGCGCGGCGAGGTGCTCGACCGGCTGATGGGTCGGACCGTCTTCGCCGAGGCCGATGGAATCGTGCGTCATCACATAGACCACCCCGGAGCCCATCAGCGCGGCGAGGCGCATCGCGGGACGGGCGTAATCGGTGAACACCAGGAAGGTCGCCCCGTTCGGCGCGAAGCCGCCATGCAGGAAAATGCCGTTCATCGCGGCGGCCATGCCGTGCTCGCGGATGCCGTAGTGGATGAAGCGGCCCTTCGGCGTCTTGGCCGAGAACGCGGTCGCCGACTTCGCCTTGTTGTTGTTCGAGCCGGTGAGGTCGGCCGAGCCTGCCAGGAATTCCATCGGCATCGCGCCGGCAATCACTTCGATGACGGCTTCCGAGGATTTCCGGGTCGCCGCCGTCATCGGCTTTTCCAGCAGCTCCTTCTTGTACGCGCGCAGCGCCTTGCCCAGTGAGGCCGGACGCTCATGGCGCAGACGGCGCTCGAACTCGGCGCGCTTGCGGCTGCCGAGCTCGCCGAGCCGCGCTTCCCATTCCTGCCGTGCCGCGGCGCCGCGGCTGCCCGCCGCGCGCCACGCCTTCAGCACGTCCTCGGCGATTGCGAACGGCTCGAGCGAGAGGCCGAGCTTCTCCTTGGCGGCCTTGAGCTCGTCGGCGCCCAGCGCCTCGCCGTGCACCTTCGAGGTGCCGGCCTTGTTCGGCGCGCCGAAGCCGATGGTGGTGCGGCAGGCGATCAGCGTCGGCTTGTTGGACTTCTTCGCGCGCGTGATCGCGTCGGCAATCGCCGCCTGGTCATGGCCGTCGATCTTCTCCGCGGCCCAGCCCGCCGACTTGAAGCGCTTCACCTGGTCGACGGAATCGGCGATCGAGGTCGGACCGTCGATCGAGATGCCGTTGTCGTCGTAGAGCACGATCAGCTTGTTGAGCTTCCAGTGCCCCGCCATCGCGATCGCTTCCTGCGACACGCCTTCCATCAGGTCGCCGTCGGAGGCGAGCACATAGGTGTGGTGGTCGACGATCTTCTTGCCGAACTCGGCGGCGAGCATCTTCTCGGCCAGCGCCATGCCGACCGCGGTCGAGATGCCCTGGCCCAGCGGACCGGTCGTGGTCTCGATGCCCTTGGTGCGGAAATTCTCCGGGTGCCCGGGGGTGAGCGAGTCGACCTGGCGGAACTGCTTGATCTGGTCCAGCGTCATCTCGGCATTGCCGGTCAGATACAGCAGCGAATAGAGCAGCATCGAGCCGTGGCCGGCCGACAGCACGAAGCGGTCGCGGTCCGGCCAGGCGGGCGCCGTGGCGTCGAATTTCAGGAATTGCGTGAACAGCACCGTGGCGATGTCGGCGGCACCCATCGGCAGGCCGGGATGACCCGATTTCGCCTTCTCGACAGCGTCCATCGAAAGGCCGCGGATCGCGTTGGCCATACGGGTGTGATCGACCTGCGTCATGTCTGAAATCCGTCTGAAATGAGGCGCTTGGAGGCGATGTACGCCCGCGCGGGAGGAGCCTGGCGGCCACTGAAGGTCGGGGCTGGGATAGCACCTCGGTTCCGGGAGTCCAAGGCAGTCAAACGCCGATTTGGCCGCAAAAGTTGCCTCTGTGGAGATCGGTTTTCCGCTGGATGCGTTCGCGGCGGAACTCACGGATCGGGATGAGGTCCGTCCCCGATTGATCGGTGCATAGTTTCGCGGCGGCGTTGCGCTTGGCTAGCTTGCCACGTAAATTTCTGCTTCTAACCGCTTGCCGAACCGAGTCTTTTGCCGGGCGGCAAGCCCCAGGAAAAGGCCACTGGGCAAAGGCCGCAGGTTCCGCCGCTGACTACATGAACGATCGCGTGTCCAACAGTGCCGCCATGACGGAATCCTCCGCGGTCGAGATCGAGATCGCGACCCGCAGGCTGACGGCGGCGCTCGACGCGCTCGAAAGCGCGGTGGAGCGGCGGCGCGATGCCGATCGCGACGAGAACGAGCTCGCGGCGCGCATTCAGGCGCTGGGTGCGGACCGTTCGCGGCTCGCCGACGAGCTCGATGGCGCGCTGGTGAAAGCGCGCAAGCTCGAGCGCACCAACCGCGAAATCTCCGACCGGCTGGATTCGGCCATCGTCACGATACGCTCGGTGCTCGATACCGGAGAGGATGGATGAGCCACATCAACGTCACCATCAATGGCCGGCAATACCGCATGGCCTGCGAGGAGGGGCAGGAGGTGCGGCTGCTCAAGCTCGCCGAGAGCCTGGAGACACGCATCCAGTCGCTGCGCGGAAAGTTCGGCGAGATCGGCGATGCGCGCCTCACCGTGATGGCGGCGCTGACGGTGTGCGACGAGCTGGTCGACGCCGGCAATCGTGTTCGCACCATGGAGCAGGAGCTGACCGAGCTCAGGGATTTCCGCAACGCCGCCGTCGAGCGCGCCCGGCTGACCCAGACCGCCGTGGTGAATGCGCTCAACGCCGCCGCCGAGCGCATCGAGAAGTCGACCCAGGTCCTGAACCGGACCGTCGGCAACGGCATCGCGATCGGGTAGCGTTCACCCTCCCCTGAAGGGGGAGGGTCGATCGCGCGCAGCGCGAGCGGGGTGGGGTGATCTCTCCGCTCGGGCACCGCTAGACGTGGAGAGACCGTCACCCCACCCCGTCTCACATTCCGCTGCGCTCCATGTGAGCCGACCCTCGCCCTCCAGGGGAGGGTAAGAAAGCGCGCACCGAAAGCCTAGCCTTCTCGTCGCACTGGCGATTCGTCAGTATCGTTGTTACATTGCCCAGGCGAGGCTGCGACGCGCGTCAGGAGCCATATATCCCCGGGGCCTTATCGATCCTTTAGGGAACTGTCCCTGGCCGGGCCCGTGGGCCCGGACATATGGTGCCCACCTACTTTCGTAGGGAACTCCGGGATCGAGTGCTTCAACGGCGTACGCGGCTTCGCACTGTTTGCTTTTCGGTCCGTGTCTGTCGAAAAGACTGCGGCAGTTCAGTAGGTGTCATGCCCCCCGAGTGCGCAATTGCGCACGGGGCGGGGCATCCAGTACGCCGCGGCCTTTGTGTGAATCACCACCGGCTCTGGAATACTGGATCACCCGCATTCGCGGGTGATGACGTGGGGACCAACATGCCCGCATCGAAAGCCGAACTCCGCGCCAAAGCCCTGGCGGCGCGCGACGCGCTGAGCGAGAAGAAGCGCAGCGCCGCCGCCGCCAAGCTCGCCAAGCGCGGGCTGCCGTTCGAGCTGCTGCCCGGCAGCATCGTCTCGGGCTATTCGCCGATCCGCAGCGAGATCGATCCGATGCCGCTGATGAAGGCGCTTGCGGAGCAGGGCGCAAAGCTGGCGCTGCCTTGCGTCACCGCACGCGGCCAGGCGCTGATCTTCCGCATCTTCCATCCGAACGATCGCCTGATGCTCGGCCCGCTCGGCATTCCCGAGCCGTCGCCGGCGGCCGCCGAAGTCATTCCGGACGTCATGCTGACGCCGCTGGCCGCGTTCGATCGTCTCGGCCATCGCATCGGCTACGGTGCCGGGCATTACGATTTCACCTTCGCGCATTTGCGAAAAGCGAAGCAGATCGTCGCCATCGGGCTTGCTTTCGCAGCGCAGGAGATCAAGGCGGTTCCGGCACTATCGCACGACGTGGCGCTGGATTATGTGCTAACGGAATCGGACGTGTTCGATTTCCGGAGTTCTGAAGTTGCGCATTCTGTTCGTGGGTGATGTGGTCGGCCGCAGCGGGCGCGAGGCCGTCGCCGAATATCTGCCCGGCATGGTCAAGGACTGGTCGCTCGATCTCGTCGTCGTCAACGGCGAGAATTCCGCCGGCGGCTTCGGCATCACGGAAGCGATCTACCAGGAGTTTCTCGAGGCCGGCGCCGACGCGGTGACGCTCGGCAATCATTCCTGGGACCAGCGCGAGGCGCTGGTGTTCATCGAGCGCGCCGACCGCCTGGTGCGCCCGGCGAACTATCCGCGCGGCACGCCGGGCCGCGGCGCTGCGCTGGTCGAGACCAAGAACGGCAAGCATGCGCTCGTCGTCAACGCGCTCGGCCGCGTCTTCATGACCCCGTTCGACGATCCCTTCGCCGCGCTGGAGCGCGAACTCGGCGCCTGCCCGCTCGGCGTTGCCGCCGACGCCATCGTCGTCGATTTCCATTGCGAGGCCTCGAGCGAGAAACAGGGCATCGGCTTCTTCTGCGACGGCCGCGCCAGCCTCGTCGTCGGCACCCACACCCACGTGCCAACCGCCGACCACCAGATCCTCACCGGCGGCACCGCCTACATGACCGACGCCGGCATGACCGGCGACTACGATTCCATCATCGGCATGCAGAAGGAAGAGCCGCTGCGCCGGTTCACCTCGGGCATCCCGTCAGGCCGCTTCGAGCCGGCCGCGGGCGCGGCGACGCTCAGCGGCGTCGCGGTGCAGACGGACGACGCGACGGGGCTTGCGCTGAAGATTGCACCCGTACGCATGGGTGGCCGGCTCGAGCCGGCGACGCCGAAGTTCTGGTTGAGTTGAAAGCGAAGCTTCACCCTCAGAAGCCGTAGGGTGGGCAAAGGCGCACTTGCGCTGTGCCCACGATTTCTCTCCATGTGCGAAGGGCTTACGTGGGTACGCTTCGCTTTGCCGACCCTGCGATTCTGGAATATGCCGCTACACCTTCAATGTCGTCCGGCCTGGAGCGCGTGCTCACCGATTGGCGCCCCCGGACGGCTACATCAGCTTTGCTCTCAACAGCGGACATTGGCGGACAACCAAGGGAGGCCTGCCGAGGTCCAGGAGCGGAAGTGCCGGCTCTGGTTGCTACTGACCTAGTTTAGTTTCTCATCGGACCTAGAAGGTCCCCAAGCATATGCCTCTTCGGGACTGCTAAACGCTCGTATGATCGGTTCGGAGAAACCAAGCACCTCGTAGCAGTAGTCGCTTCCAACAAAGGAGAAGTGCCGCGGCTTCCGACCGACCGGATCGGTCGCAGCGTAGGCTCTCAGCAATGCCGAGCTCTCAGCTTCTTTAATGTAGACTCCGCCATCATAGCGGCCAGTTGTTTTGTCTCCGTGATCGGCGACCGAATAGATCATTTCTTCGATGCCCGAATAGACCTCGCAGGACATTTCGATGCCGTAAGCGCGAAGGAAGGGGTTCGGTGCCACCACGATGAGATGGAGAACGCCGCGCCAAAGGCCTTGATCGAAAACAAAAGGTGGGCGTTCGATGCCATCGATTATCGAAGGGTAGGGCCGCCATTTGATAGTGGAATCAGGAAACAACTGGACTCCTTTTCGGTTTGAAAGTTGTGTCATTGCCGACAACAAGCGCTGGGTCGAGATTGTCGCAATGGGCCAATCGGCGACTTGAACCACCCTATCGAATGATGTTGGCTTCTCCGATAACGCCAGCCTCCCAAAGATAAAACTTGTCGTTCGCCGTGAGTGCCGAAGTCGCCTCTGCGCCTGATAGAAAGACGAAGCCGAGCGTTCGCCGTTCGCCCGGCATCATTTCGCTTTTAAGCAGCAGATAGCCGTCCCAACCGTCAACTGGAGCATTGTTCGTGCTGCTGCAGGGACACCCCCACCCGAGCCCGATAGGTGACTTCCTCCCTCCTGCATCAGTTGGATAGAGGTAGACCTCTGCTGTGAGGTCAGAGAGACCAAGGGCAAGGCGTCGTCGCAGAGTGGCTTCTCGGGTCATGGACCTTCATAGCACCACTGTGTTGCGAAGTCCGCATTGGGTCATTTGCAGACGTCCCAGTCGGGTCAGGCCCCGTCTGCTCATCCCTTGGAAGCGGACGATCCCGAATTGTGAGGACACGCCCCGGCGCGCGCAATTGCGCACGGGCGGCGGGACTCATAATCCCAAGAACGTTGTTCGCGAAGCTGGTCACTCCGAGACATCGCCAAAGGTCTGCTGCGGCGTCAGGCTCCCGAAGCTGCGCTTCGCCTGTCCGGGACGACAGGGAAGATTGACGCGCAAAGCGCCAATATCAGGTGACCGCGCCTCGCGCCGCGACTGGCCAAAGTGCCTCCACGCGGGCATCCGGCGTGTTGAAGCCGCGCACGCCGACATACCAGTCGTAAAGATTGACGGTCGGGTCGCAATGGCCGGGGATCAGCGTCACCTTGTCGCCGATCGCAAGTCGCGACGACGCGCCGTCGAAATCGAGCAGGCCGTGCTCGTCGGAGGGCCGGTGATAGCGCAAATCGGGCCGGCCGAGCACGACCGGAAATCCGCTGTCGTTCGACAGCGCCTTGTGGCCGGCATCGATGACCGCGCGCTCGCCGGCGCCGGTGCTCATCACGGTCGCGATCACGAACAGCGCATGCTCGAACGGATTGGCGTTGCGCGCTCCGTCGGCGAGGTTCCTGGCGTAGTCGGCGTCCATGAAGATATAGGAGCCCGCCTGCAATTCGTTCCAGATGCCGCTCGCGCCTTCGAGCTCGAACGTGCCGGTGCCCGCGCCGCCAATCGTCCGGCATTCAAAGCCGGCGTCCTTGAGGACACGCAGTGTCTCCACGGTCGCGTTCGCGGCGCCGGCGATGGCCGCGCGCCGCTCCTCCGGCGTGCGCAAATGCTGGGCAGAGCCGTGATAGGCCTGCAAGCCGCCGAACGACAGGAAGCGTGACCCCGCGACCTGCCGCGCCAAGGTGGCCGCCGCCGGCCCCGGCCTGACGCCGCAGCGACCCGCGCCGACGTCGATCTCGACCAGGACTTCGATGTGCGAGCCGGCCCGCTCCGTGGCCTGCGCCAGTTGCTCGACGCCCAGGGCATCGTCGACGCACACGCTGATGCGCGCATGGCGCGCCAGCGCGGCGAGCCGTTCCAGCTTCCGCAGGCCCACCACCTCGTTGCTGACCAGCACGTCGCTGACCCCGCCCGCCACCAGGATCTCGGCCTCGGCGACCTTCTGGCAGCATAGGCCGATTGCGCCGCGCGCGATCTGCTTGGCGGCAATGATCGGCGATTTGTGGGTCTTCGCGTGCGGACGCAGGCGAACGCCGAGCTTGCTCACAGCCGCCGCCATCGTATCGAGATTACGCTCGAAGGCGTCGAGGTCGATGACCAGCGCCGGCGTGTCGATCTCGGCAAACGGCGCGCCGATTTGGGCGGGTGGACGGGACATCAAGAACCAGCTTGTTGTGTTCGGGACCGCGCCCCGAATGTGCGGCGGCCCTTCTATGGCAACGACGACAGGGGCACCAGTGTTGGCGGCTCAAAGCTCCAAAGCCGGGAAGACGGCAACGCCTCTCACAGTTCGGAATATTAGCAGTCTACCCCGTTTTGCCCGACAAGCCAAATCGCCTCGCCGACGTCCCATCGCAAAGCCGTTCTGCCCCATTGCAAGCCGTTGATTCCATTGACCCCGGCTACTGTGCATGGGGTTGTTTTCGCGCTTTTTAGTAGGAGCTGCCCCGCGCGCCGCCGTCAGCCCTGGCGGAATCCCATCCGGAAGGCGCCCCAGTGCTTGCCGCGGATCATGATCGGCGAGGACAGGTCCTTCATCAGCACGAACTGTCCGCCGCCCATGTCGCGGCGGTAGGTCTGGAGCAGGAACGGCTTGGTGCTGCCTGCGACCTTCTTGACGGTGCGGTCGTTGAACAGGCGGCGGTTGCGGCAATTGGCGTTATTCCAGACGGGGTCCTTGCCCTGCGGCAGGCGGTAGTTCGGATTGTGGGTCGGCAGGTAGCCGCTCCGCGCCCAGGCGACGCAATAGACGATGCGCGGATCCGATTTCTGGATCGGGTCCTGGATCGCGGGCAGCACGCGGTCGGTGAACTCGACGTAGTTGGTGAGATACTGCTTCGGATCGGTGCCGGGAATTTCCCGATAGGTCTCGTCTAGCAGCTGGTCGAGCGTGATGTCGCCGCGATCGATCGCGGCTTCGAACTCGGCCGAGATTCGCTTCGCGGTATCGACCACGATCCGGATCAGCGGCGTGTCCGACGTCTCCACGCCGCTGTCGGCGATCAGCGCGATCAGGCCTTCGGATGTGTCGAGCAGCTTGGCCACCCGCTCGTCGGCATTCTTGAGGTCGTGCGAGGACAGGTCGACGCCCTTGGCAAGCTCGCTGAGCTCGCTGATGACGGTGTCGCAATGCCCGAGATTGGAGGTCGCCGCGCGCGTGACGCTGCCGATCTCCGCTTCCACGGATGCGAATCCCTGCTGTACGCGCGAGATGATGCCGGAGATCGCTTGCGCGCCTTCGCCAGCCGTCTTGGCGCGCTGGGAGGCATCGCTGCTCTCGCCGATCAGGCCTTCGATCTGGCCGTCGAGATCGCGCACGGTGTCGGAGATCTCGTGCGTGGCCTGGCGGGTGGCTTCCGCGAGGTTCTTCACTTCGCTTGCGACCACCGCGAAGCCGCGGCCGGCATTGCCGGCGCGGGCGGCCTCGATGGTCGCGTTCAGCGCCAGCAGATTGGTCTGCTTGGCGATCGCCTCGATCGAGCCGGACACTTTCGCGACCTGCGCCAGCGCCGAGCCGACCGCGCTGAGGCGCGCCTCGATCCGCTCCACCGCTGCGACGAGCTCGGAGATGTGGCTGACCGCGGTGTCGACGGCGCTGCGCGACTGCGCGATCTCGCCGACCGCAGCCGACGTCGTGGTTTGCACCGCTTGCGATGCATTGGCGATGTCGTGGTTGGCCGAGACCATCGTCTCGGCCGTCTTCTGCAGATGATGGAACCGTTCCGACTGGTTGGCGACGCGGTTTGCGACTTCCTGGACGTTGCCGGCGATGTCAGCGAGTTCCACGCCGAGGCCGCCGATGCGGTCGGCGAGCTGATCGATCAGCCGTTCGGCGAGCGTGCGGTTGGATGCGGTGTCCATGACGGCAAGTTGTGCGGCGGACATGTCCTGGGCTTCCTCCAATCAGGGCCGTTCGCCGGCCCTCCGCGGCATTCCCATTCCAGCGGCGACTTAGAGGATGATTCGCCGCCGGCGTCTTGCCTGAGCGTGCACTAGAGCTTGTAGGCGGTGCGGAATCCGCCCCAGTGCCGGCCTTGCACGCGGATCGGGACGTCGATCTCGCGCATCATCACCGTGTTTCCGTTGCCCATGTCGCGCGCATAGGTTTGGACCAGATACGATCGCAGGTTGCGCGCGGCGGCGAGCCCCGCCGGATCGTTGAACATCCGCCGGTTGCGGCTGTTGGCCGTATTCCAGGCAACATCGCCCGGCCGCTGCGGATGCGAATAGATCTTGTTGTGCACCGGCAGGAAGCCGTTGCGGTCGACCATGGCGCAGAACGCCATGCGCTTGTCTTTTGCCAGAAAGGCTTCCTGGAACGGCGGCAGGGCGCGGTCGGCCCAATCGAGATATTTCGTGCGGTATTGCTGCGGATTGGTTCCGGCGATCTCGGCATAATCGGTGTCGAAGAGGTCGTCGATCTTGACCTCCCCGCGCGCCACCGCCTGCTCGAAGATCTTGGTCAGCGCGTTGCCCGCTTCCATCGCGCGGGTGACGAACTCGGTGTTCTCCTCGTGGATCGACCAGAGCTTGTCCTCGATCTTTTCGCGGAGCTCGGCATTGGGGCTGGCGAACTGCGCGCGGGCGCCGGCCTTGGATTGCTCGACCACGCGCAAGCGACAGGCGCCGACGTCTTCGAGGGTGCCCTCGATCATCGTTTGCGGCGCGAGCCGGCTGGCGTCCGTGCCGCCGATCAGCACGCCGTCCATCGAGATTTCATAGACCGGCATCGCGCCGCGCGCGCTCTCGAAGTTGAGATGGCAGGGCAGCCGTTCGGTCTTGCGGCGATCGTCGTGCTCGCTCTGGCGCAGCAGCACGGCGCAACGCGACTTCAGCTTCTGTGCGAAGGTGGTGACGGCTTTGCCGGCGCTGGCGACGTTCTCGCCGTGGCTTTCGGCCGCCTTGGTCGCGGCGTCGATCTCGGCCGCGCTCTCGCCGACTGAGACGATGAACTCCGAGGCGCTCGCGGCATTGCCGGAGACTTCGCTGGTGGTCGCGTTCTGTTCGGCGACCGCCCCGTTGACGGTCTCGAACACCGGGCGGATCGCCTCGATCGCCTGCGAAATGCGGTGCACGGCATCCGCAGAGCCGGCGGCGTCGCGCTGCAGCGCGTCGATCTTCTTCGTGATCTCTTCGGTCGCGCCTTGCGTCTGCACCGCGAGCGCCTTGACCTCGGTTGCGACGACCGCAAAGCCCTTTCCCGCTGCGCCCGCGCGTGCGGCCTCGATCGTCGAATTGAGTGCGAGCAGCGTGGTCTGGCGCGCGATCTGCGCGATCAGATTGACGACGTTGCCGATGGCGGCGGAGGATTCCCGCAAGCGGTCGACATTGGCGCGGGCTTCCTGCGCCGCGGCACTGGCCGCGTCGGCGAGCTTGCCGGCCTCGCGAACCTGCGCCCCGATTCCGAGCGCAGACTGGGTGAACTTGTCGGCGGCATGGGCAAAGGTGGATGCGGTCGATTGCGCGGCGTTGGTCCGGCCGGTCAGGGCATCGGTGCGGTCGCGGATGGCGGCAAGCGTCGCCGCGGTCGCCTCGGCGCCGCCGGCCACCGAATTGGCGGCGCGTTCCAGCTGCCGGATCATGGCGCCGAGCTCGAGTTCCAGCAGCTCCAGGATTTCCCGTGCCGAATCAGTCTCGGCCGCGGCAGCGGGCTCGGAATGGGCCGCCGGCTGCGGCGGCGGCGCCGGGGCGGCCGCAGGCGCAGCCTGGTCCGGTAGACGCTTCCGAAATAGTCCGAACGCCATCGGCTCTCTCTTGTCGGGGAATGGTCGGACGCTATTTTCGCAGTCCGGAATGAAATCAGGGTTAACAATGCCCGATCTCTAGGCACCCGGGCGTACCCAGGGCTACCTTTAGGGTGCTACCTTAGGAGTAGGAGATCCCTTTGATTCCGGCGGGTTGGCGGCCTATAAGGCCGCGCTTCCCACGCTCCACCTTTGGCTGACGATTTCCCAAGAGACCACGCATGGCCGGACATTCCCAATTCAAGAACATCATGCACCGCAAGGGGCGGCAGGATGCCCAGAAGTCGAAGCTGTTCGGCAAGCTGGCGCGGGAAATCACGGTCGCCGCCAAGCTCGGCACGCCTGACCCCGCCATGAACCCCCGTCTGCGCGCCGCCGTGATCGCGGCGCGCCAGGAGAACATGCCGAAGGACAATATCGAGCGCGCCATCAAGAAGGCCCTCGGCAGCGACGGCGAGAATTATGACGAGATCCGCTACGAGGGTTACGGCCCCGGCGGCGTCGCCGTCATCGTCGAGGCGCTCACCGACAACCGCAACCGCGCCGCCTCCGACATCCGCTCCTTCTTCACCAAATCCGGCGGCAATCTCGGCGAAACCGGCTCGGTCTCCTTCATGTTCGATCGCACCGGAATCATCGAATACGACCGCAGCGTCGCCTCCGACGACGCGGTGCTGGATGCTGCGATCGAGGCCGGCGCCGACGACGTCGTCTCGGGTGAGGGCGGTCATGAGATCTACGCCTCGACCGAAGGCTATCGCGACGTCGCCAAGGCGCTGGAAGCCAAGTTCGGCGAGCCGCGCAAGGCCGCGTTGATCTGGAAGCCGCAGAACACTGTCGCGGTCGACGACGAGACCGGCGAGAAGCTGCTCAAGCTGATGGATCTGCTCAACGAGCACGACGACGTTCAGAACGTCTACGCCAATTTCGAGGTGTCGGACGCGCTGATGGCGAAGATGGGCGGGTAGGGTAGCACGAACGGTGCGCTCCCTCGCCCCGCTCTTGCGGGGAGAGGGTTGGGGTGAGGGGCTGCTTCCGCGTCGACGGTGACAGACGGACTCGCGGAGAGTCCCCCTCACCCGGAATCCGCGCTTCGCGCGCATTCCGGCCTCTCCCCGCAAGCGGGGAGAGGCGAAGAACAGCACCCACTCCCCTGTTACTTCTGTTCTGTTTCTGTTTCGCTTCCGGCGGCCAGCCGCTATCACTGGCCCATGACTGCGCTCCCGATTCGTGGCCCCGTCCGCATCATCGGCATCGACCCCGGCCTGCGCCGCACCGGCTGGGGCGTGATCGAGGCCGAGGGCAATCGCCTGATTTACGTCGCCTGCGGCTCGGTGGAACCGGCGAGCGATCTGCCCTTGTCGAACCGGCTGCTCGCGATCCATGAAGGCCTCGCTTCCGTGCTCTCGAACCATAAGCCGGTGGAAGCCGCGGTCGAGCAGACCTTCGTCAACAAGGACGGCGTTGCCACGCTGAAGCTCGGCCAGGCCCGCGGCGTCGCCATGCTGGCGCCCGCAATGTTCGGCATCCCGGTCGCCGAATATGCGCCGAACCAGGTCAAGAAGACCGTGGTCGGCGCCGGTCATGCCGAGAAGGCCCAGATCGCGATGATGCTGAAGATCCTGTTGCCGAAGGCCGCGCCGCCCTCAGCCGACGCCGCCGACGCGCTCGCCATCGCCATCACCCACGCCCATCACCGCCAGAGCGCGGCGCTGCGGCTGAAGGTCGTCGGGATATGATCGCTCGCTATATATCGCCGCCGTCATGCCCGGGCTTGTCCCGGGCATCCACGATCTTTCTCGCTGAGGCCAAGGCCGTGGATGGCCGGGACGAGCCCGGCCATGACGAGAGAGAAGTACCTGCCGCATTCGAGCAATCCACATGATCGGCAAGCTCAAGGGCCTGATCGATTCCTACGGCGAGGATTTCGTCATCCTCGACGTCGGCGGCGTCGGCTACCAGGTGCACTGCTCCTCGCGCACGCTGCAGCATCTGCCCTCGCCGGGCGAGGCCGCCGTGCTGTCGATCGAGACCTATGTCCGCGAGGACCAGATCAAACTGTTCGGTTTCCGCACCGACCAGGAGCGCGAGTGGTTTCGCCTGCTCCAGACCGTGCAGGGCGTCGGCGCCAAGGTCGCACTGGCCGTGCTCGGCACGCTGTCGCCGGCCGATCTCGCCAATGCGATTGCGCTGCGCGACAAGGCTGCGGTGGCGCGCACGCCCGGCGTCGGCCCCAAGGTCGCCGAGCGCATCGTCACCGAGTTGAAGGACAAGGCGCCGGCCTTCGCCAATGTCGATCCGGCCGTGGTACATCTCGCCGGTGCCGTCGACGACCAGCGCGCGCCGCGGCCCGTGGCGGATGCGATCTCCGCACTGGTCAATCTCGGCTACGGCCAGCCGCAAGCGGCGGCGGCGATCGCATCGGCCTCGCGCAGCGCGGGTGAAGGTGCCGAGACGGCGCAACTCATCCGCCTCGGCCTGAAGGAGCTGGCGAAGTGAGTGCGGCAATGGTCAGTCCCGTAGGGCGGGCAAAGGCGCCCTTCGCGCCGTGCCCCCCAGACGTCCGATCGCTCGAAAGACGCGGGCACGCTTCGTTCTGCCCACCCTACGAGGAGTTTGCGAAGTGAGCGACCCCAAGGCCAGCCGCATGGTCTCGCCCGAGCGCCGCAGCGACGATGTCGGTGACACCGCGCTGCGTCCGCAATCGCTGTCTGATTTCGTCGGCCAGCAGCAGGCGCGCAAGAACCTCTCGATCTTCATCGAGGCGGCGCGCAAGCGCGGCGAGGCGCTGGATCACGTGCTGTTCGTCGGCCCGCCTGGGCTCGGCAAGACCACGCTAGCGCAGATCGTCGCCAAGGAGCTCGGCGTCGGCTTTCGCGCCACCTCGGGGCCGGTCATCGCCAAGGCCGGCGATCTCGCCGCCCTCCTCACCAATCTCGAAGAGCGCGACGTGCTCTTCATCGACGAGATCCATCGCCTCAGCCCGGCGGTGGAAGAGGTGCTTTATCCCGCGATGGAGGACTTTCAGCTCGATCTCATCATCGGCGAGGGACCGGCGGCGCGCTCGGTGAAGATCGAGCTGTCGAAATTCACGCTCGTCGGCGCCACCACGCGCGCCGGCCTGCTCACCAATCCGCTGCGCGATCGCTTCGGCATTCCGGTCCGGCTCAACTTCTACACGATCGAGGAATTGGAGAGCATCGTCAGCCGCGGCGCGCGCGTGCTCAATGTCGGCATGAGCGCTGACGGCGCCAACGAGATCGCGCGCCGCGCCCGCGGCACGCCGCGCATCGCCGGCCGCCTGCTGCGGCGCGTCCGCGATTTCGCCTCGGCGGCGGATGCAGACAAGATCGACCGCAAGATTGCGGACCACGCCCTGAGCGCGCTCGAGGTCGATGCCGCAGGTCTCGATGCAATGGACCGCCGCTATCTCACGACCATCGCGCTCAACTATGGCGGCGGCCCGGTCGGCGTCGAGACCATGGCCGCGGCACTGTCCGAGCCGCGCGACGCGATCGAGGACATCATCGAGCCCTATCTCATCCAGTGCGGCTATCTCCAGCGCACCCCGCGTGGCCGCTTGCTCACCTCGCATGCCTTCCGCCATCTCGGCATCGCCGAGCCCTCGCGCGATGCGGCGGCGCAGTTCGGTCTGTTCGGGACGGACGAGAGCGACGACTGATCTGCGCAAACGCGGCGCGCTCCTTCGGTCATGAATTTCTGGTCATCTTGTGCAGGCGATCTGCACGAGAACACCCCAATTCCGCTCCAATCGGACCGCATCAAGAGAGCGCATCCCGATCGGGCTTTCATGATCACGCGACGTCATTTCATCCGTTCCATCGGCGCCCTGTCCGCCCTCGGCGTCTCCACCGCGGCCTATGGCGTCGGCGTCGAGCCGGTGCTGCGGCTCCGCGTCACCCGCTATCATCCGAGGCCGCGGCAATGGCCGGCGGATCTTTCGCTGAAGATCGCCGCCATCGCCGACATCCATGCCTGCGATCCCTGGATGTCGCTGGAGCGGATCGAGGGCATCGTCGAGCGCACCAATGCGCTGAAGCCTGATATCGTCGTGCTGCTCGGCGACTATGTCGCCGGTCTGCACCATGTCACGCGCATCATTCCGTCGAGGGAATGGGCGAGGGTGCTCGCCGGCCTCAAGGCGCCGCTCGGCGTCCATGCCGTCATGGGCAATCACGATTATTGGGACGACAGGACCGTGCAGCGCACGGGGCGCGGGCCGACGACGGCGCATCGTGCGCTCGAGGCCGCCGGCATTGCTGTCTACGAGAACGACGCGGTGCGCCTCACCAAGGACGGCCGCCCATTCTGGCTCGCCGGCTTGGGCGATCAGCTGGCCTTCCTGCCGGCGCGGCGCTTGCGCAGCATGACGCACTTCGGCGCCGACGATCTCAACGCCACGCTCGCCAAGGTCACCGACGATGCGCCCATCATCCTGCTCGCGCACGAGCCCAACATCGCGCCGCGCGTTCCCGCGCGCGTCGCGCTGCAACTGTCCGGCCATACCCATGGCGGCCAGGTTCGCCTGCTCGGCTGGTCGCCCGCCGTCGCAAAGCAGCAGGGCATCCGGCTCGCCTATGGCCACATCAGGCTGAAATGCGATCTCATCGTTTCAGGCGGCCTCGGTTGCAGCATCATGCCGGTCCGCGTCGGCGTGCCGCCTGAGATCGTCGAGGTGACGCTGGGAAGGACAGGGCCGATTGTGTCCTAGCTCCGCTTGCGCCGCCGGCTGTTTTTGCGCAAAAACGGGCCGGTTAGCGACAAGCGAAGAGGCTCGCGACGTGAAAGCTCATCTCGACGGCGAGATCCGCGACGGCCGCCATCACATGCAGGTCCGCGTCTATTACGAGGACACGGATTTTTCCGGCATCGTCTATCACGCCAATTATCTGCGCTACATGGAGCGTGGACGCACCAATCATCTGCGTTTGATGGGCGCCGAGCAGCAGGCGCTGTTCGATAAGGCCGAGACGGAAGGCACAGGCTACGCCTTCGTGGTGCGCTCGATGCATCTGGACTTTCTCAAGCCCGCGCGGATGGACGACGTGCTCGACGTCGTGACCTGGCCTGTCGCGGTGAAGGGCGCCTCGATCATGCTGGCGCAGGAGGTGCGGCGCGGTGACGATGTGCTGGTGAAGGCCGAGGTCCGCGTCGCCTTCATCAGCGGCGGTCGCGCCCAGCCGATCCCGAAATCGATCCGCACGCTGATGAAGGCCGATTTGATTTCGTGATCGCCCGATAGGTTGTGGCCTATCGACTCTGTCCAATGCGGCGATAGATTGCGGCTCCGATCAACCGATGAGGCCACCATGTCGCGCCCGCCGCTTCCGCCCTTCACCCGTGAGACCGCCGCGCAGAAAGCGCGCATGGCCGAGGATGCCTGGAATTCACGCGATCCGGTGCGCGTGTCGCTCGCCTACACCGAGGACAGCCGCTGGCGCAATCGCTCCGAGGTGTTTCAGGGCCGCGAAGCGATCGTCGCCTTCCTGACCCGCAAATGGGAGAAGGAGCAGGATTATCGCCTGATCAAGGACCTCTGGGCCTTCGACGGCAACCGCATCGCGGTGCGCTTCCAGTACGAGTGGCACGATGCGAGCGGCCAGTGGTATCGCTCCTACGGCAACGAGCAGTGGGAGTTCGACGAGCACGGCCTGATGAAGCGGCGCGAGGCCTCGATCAACGACATCATGATCGCCGAAAAGGACCGCCGGTTTCACTGGGCAGCGCCGGGACCGCGGCCGGCTGATGTGCCGGGATTGGGCGAGAGCCCGTTCTGAGGTCTCAACCCTCATGGTGAGGAGCCGCGAAGCGGCGTCTCGAACCATGCAGGCCTTGCTGCTTGCAGCGGGGCCTCTATCCTTCGATACGCCCGCCCTTTGGCGGGCTTCTCATCAGGATGAGGGGATAGGTTTGCGCGCCAGAAACCTCGTAATCGCCCCACCGAGCTTCGCGTTGTCCATCGGCTCCGCCAGCGATGCCCTTGCCGTCGCGACGACATCGTCCGGCGCCTTGCCGTCGCGCAGATCGCAGCACACTTGCGCGAACGCGACGTCGAACTCGGGGTGCGGCTGCACGGTCAGCGTCGTGCCGTTGGCGTAGAGCAGGCCGGCGTGCGGGGTGAACTCCGACGACAGGATCGTCAGCGCATCGCTCGGGGGCTCGATCACCTGGTCCTGATGCGAGGCGGCGATCGCGACCGCTTCGCCTTCGATGATTCCGTTCTCCGGCAGCACCCGATAGACGTGCCGGCCGATGCCCCAGCCGTTCTCCGACTTGCGCACGGTGCCGCCGAGCGCCTGGGCGATCAGCTGATGGCCGAAGCAGACGCCGACCATCGGCGTCTTGTTGACGTGGGCCGTGCGCACGAAATCTTCCAGCGGCGCGATCCAGTCGAGCCCGTCATAGACGCCAGCGGCCGCGCCGGTGATCAGGACCGCCTCGAGCTCGCGCGGATCGGGAAGCGCATCGCCATTCGGGATGCTGATGACCTCGACCGTGGCAGCCGGATCCTCGGCGCGGACCATGCGCTCGAACATCTCGGGAAATGAACCGTGGCGCTCGCGGTGCTCTTGCGGGACCGCTCCGGTCTCGATGATGGTGATGCGTGCCATGTGCCCTCGCGAAGACAGGGAGAATACAGCAGGCGCTGCGCGGCGTCCAAATCAGCCGCCGGCAAAATCACCCGCTCGCAACATCCTGCGCGGCCTCGTCCTCGAACTCCGCCAGCGCCTTGCGCATGGTCTCGACCAGATCCAGCGCCACCGGCGACGGGCTGCGCTGTGCCGGAAAGACGGCGGAGAATTCGAAGTCGATGCGCGGCAGGAAGCGACGCGCGACCACGCCGCGGGTGGAAAATTCCCGCGCGGTGAAGGGGTCGCAGATCGCGACGCCGAGCCCTGACGACACCATGCCGCACATGATCTCCGACAACGTGGTCTCGACCCTGAGCACGCGGCGGACCTCGTGACGATTGAAGACCTGGTCGACGAGATGCCGGCTCGACGATCCCGCCGACAGCGAGATGAAGGTCTCGCCTTCGAAATCGCGCGGCTCCAGGACTTCCTTCTCCGCGAGGCGATGACCGCTCGGCAGCACCGCGACGCGCGCCGGCGCCGGCAGCCGCAGGCTCGGCAGGCCGGAATGGGCGATCGGCACCTCGGCAAAGCCGATGTCGCATTGATTGTTCAGAACCCAGTCGACCACGATCGGCGAAATCACGCCGAAGAAGGCGAGGTTGAGGTTCGGCCGCTCCTGCAGGAAGTGCCCGGCCAGCCGCGGCAAAAAACCGTTCGCAAGCGCCGGCAGCGCGGCGATGCGCAGCGAGCCGGTGCGGCGGCCGCGGATTTCCTCGGCTGCCGCCGTGATGCGCTCGAGGCCGACGAATGAGCGCTCGACCTCGGTATAGAGCGCCATCGCCGCCGCGGTCGGCACCAGGCCGGTGCCGCGCCGCTCGAACAGCTCCATCTTCAACAGCGCCTGGAAGTCGCGCAGCAACCGGCTGACCGCTGGCTGCGTCACCACCATCAGCTTGGCAGCCTCCGTGACGCTGCCGGTCAGCATCATCGCGCGGAAGGCCTCCACCTGCCGCGAATTGATCCGCGCCATCCCGTCGTCCAATCATAACATTTCGGCATGCAGAGGGTGCCATTATTCATTGGACGATGGAAGTATAGGTTTGCGATCTTTTTCATCAGAGCTGGAGCCAGCTCGCTTTTTCGGCAGATTGGAGGCGTTCAAACCTCCAAATCGCGCCAAAACCCGCCGAACAGGGGCCGGAGCCCTGATCTGAGGGGATTTGCGCGGAAGGAAATGCGGAAGGCGCTCCAGCCGCAGATTTGTCGGCACGTCACCTCATTCCGGTATGGAGATCGGTCCACATGAAGACTTTTCGCCTTCTGACCGCGGTCAGCATCGCAGCGCTCATTGCCGCCCCGTCAGCCGCCTCGGCCCAGCAAAAGACACTCTATATCGCCGGCTACGGCGGCTCGTTCGAGAAGACCATCCGTGACGAGGTAATTCCGGCTTTCGAGAAGGAGAACGGCGTCAAGGTCGAGTACGTCGCCGGCAACTCCACCGACACGCTGGCCAAGCTCCAGGCGCAGAAGGGCAACCAGCAGATCGACGTCGCCATCGTCGACGACGGCCCGATGTACCAGGCGATCCAGCTCGGCTTCTGCAGCAAGCTCGAGGGACTGCCGGCCGATCTCTACGATACCGCCCGCTTCAAGGACGACCGTGCGGTCGCGATCGGCATCGTCGCGACCGGCCTGATGTACAACACCAAGGTGTTCAAGGAGAAGGGCTGGGCGCCGCCGACCTCGTGGAATGATCTGAAGGACCCGAAATACGCCAAGCAGCTCGTGATCCCGCCGATCAACAACACCTACGGCCTCGAGGCGCTGGTGATGCTGTCGAAGATGAACGGCGGCGGCGAGACCAACGTCGAGTCCGGCTTCAAGATCTTCAAGGAACAGATCAATCCGAACGTGCTCGCCTACGAGCCGTCGCCGGGCAAGATGACCGAGCTGTTCCAGTCCGGCCAGGCCGTGATCGCGGTGTGGGGCACCGGCCGCGTGCAGAGCTTTGCCAATACCGGCTTCCCCGTCGACTTCGTCTACCCGAAGGAAGGCGCGGCGACGCTGCTGACCACGGCGTGTCCGATCAACAAGCCGAACGCCTCGCCGCTCGCAGCGAGCTTCGTCAAGATGCTGCTCGACCCGAAAATCCAGCTCGTGCTGCTGAAGGACTACGGTTACGGCCCGGTGCTGAAATCGCTGGTGATCCCGCCCGAGCTCGGCAAGATGGCGCCGATCGGCGAGCGTGCGGCCAAGCTCTATAATCCGGACTGGACCGTCATCAACGAGAAGCGCGAGGAGTGGACCAAGCGCTGGAATCGCGAGGTCGAGCGCTGATCGGTCGCGGCGGAGACAGCGTCATGGCCTATCTCGAGCTCGATCGGGTCGCAAAGCAGTTCGGCGCGCAGAGCGTGGTCGACGACTTCAGCCTGTCGGTGGGGAAGGGAGAGTTCATCTCCTTCCTCGGCCCCTCCGGCTGCGGCAAGACCACGACGCTGCAGATGATCGCGGGCTTCCTTGATCCCACGCGCGGCACCATTCGCCTCGAAGGCAAGGACCTGACCGCGATCCATCCGGCCAAGCGTGGCCTCGGCATCGTGTTCCAGAGCTACGCGCTGTTTCCGCACATGACCGCGGCGGAGAACGTCGCCTTCGGCCTCGAGATGCGTAACGTGCCGCGCGGCGAGCGGGCCGAGCGCGTTCGCTCCGCGCTCGCAATGGTCGGCCTTGCCGGCTTTGAGGACCGTCATCCCCGCCGCATGTCCGGCGGTCAGCAGCAGCGCGTGGCGCTGGCGCGCGCGCTGGTGATCAAGCCGAGCGTGCTGCTGCTCGACGAGCCGCTGTCGAACCTCGACGCCAAGCTGCGCGAGGAAATGCAGATCGAGCTGCGCCAGATCCAGCGCACCGTCGGCACCACGACGATCCTGGTCACGCATGACCAGAACGAGGCGATGTCGCTGTCCGACCGCATCGTGGTGATGAGCCAGGGCAAGATCGAGCAGATCGGCACTCCGCAGGAGACCTATGAGAAGCCGGCCTCCGCCTTCGTCTCGCAGTTCCTCGGCAAGACCAACGACTTTGCCGGGACGGTCGACCGCACCGCGGCGCCCGCGCAGCTGGTGGCGGGCTCCTGGAGCGCACCGGCGCCCGTGGGCTTGAGCGGCCCCGTGACGGTCAGCATTCGCCCCGAGAGGATCGGCTTTGGCGATGCCGGTCTTGGTGCAAAGATCATCACGCGGATTTTCCAGGGCAATCACTGGCTATTCCAGTGCGAGAGCGAGTGCGGCCCGGCGATCGTGATCCGCCAGAACGACGGCAAGGCGCAACCGGCCGAAGGCGAGGCCGTTCGCCTCACCTGGCGGCCCGAGGACATGAGCGTGCGCGCGAGGACTGCCGCATGAGCATGGCCGCCGAGGAGCGCAGCACGCGCGCGCCATGGGCGCTGACGGCGCCGGCCTTGATGCTGTTCGTCGGCGTGCTCTTGATCCCGCTGGCGATGACCGTGATGCTATCGTTCCACGATTGGGGCCAGTACAAGGGCATCGAGCCGGTCTTCATCCTCAAGAACTGGCACGAGATCGCGACCGACCCCTATTACGCGGAAATGTTCTGGCGGACGTTTCGCGTTGCGATCCTGACGACACTCCTCACTGCCGTGTTGGGCGCGCCCGAAGCCTATATCCTCAACCGCATGAGCGGCCGGTGGAAAAGCTTCTTCCTGCTGGTCATTCTCGGGCCGCTCTTGATCTCCGTGGTGGCGCGTACGCTCGGCTGGGCACTGCTGTTCGGCGGCAACAACGGCCTCGTCAACAAGCTCTTGATGTCGCTCGGGGTGATGCGCTCCCCCATTCCCTTCATGTTCACCGAAACCGGCATGGTGATCGCGCTGGCGCATGTCATGATGCCGTTCATGGTGCTGTCGGTGTGGGCGGCGCTGCAGCGGCTCGATCCGCAGATCGAGAACGCCGCGATGTCGCTCGGCGCCGGTCCCGTCACCACCATCCGCCGCATCATCCTGCCGCAGATCATGCCGGGCGTGCTGTCGGGGGCCATCATCGTGTTCTCGCTCTCGGCCAGCGCCTTTGCGACGCCCGCGATCATCGGCGGCCGCCGGCTCAAGGTCGCCGCGACGCTGGCCTATGACGAATTCCTCAACACCCTGAACTGGCCGCTCGGAGCCGCGGTCGCGACGCTCCTGCTGGCCGCGCTGGTGCTGATCGTCGTCGGCAGCAACGCGCTGATCGAGCGGCGCTATGCGGAGGTGTTCCGATGAGACGGAACGGCCCCCTCGCGCTGATCTTCCACACCATCTTCGTCGTCATCATGGTGGCGCCGATCCTTGTGGTCTGCCTCGTCGCCTTCACGCCCGAGGGATATTTGTCGCTGCCGACCAACGGCTTCTCGTTGCGCTGGTTCAGGACCATCGCGAACTATCCCGAATTCATCCACGCCTTCTGGGTCAGTCTCGGGTTAGGGGCGCTGTCCTCCTTGGTGGCGCTGCTGTTCGCGGTGCCGGCGGCGCTCGCGATCGCGCGTTATCGCTTCCGCGGACGCGATGCGCTGGCGGCGCTGTTCCTGTCGCCGCTGATGATCCCGCATGTCGTGCTCGGCATCGCGTTCCTGCGCTTCTTCACCTCGGCCGGCCTCGGCGGCAGCTTTGCCGCGCTGATCATCGCCCATGTCATCATCGTGTTTCCGTTCGCGCTGCGGCTGACGCTGGCGGCGGCGACCGGCATGGACCGCACGGTCGAGATGGCCGCGGTCTCGCTCGGCGCCGGCGGTTGGACCCTGTTTCGCCGCGTGACGTTGCCGCTGATCCTGCCCGGTGTCATCAGTGGTTGGGCGCTGGCCTTCATCCAGTCCTTCGACGATCTCACCATGACCGTCTTCCTCGCCGCGCCCGGCACCGAGACATTGCCGGTGCGCATGTTCCTTTACATCCAGGACAACATCGATCCGCTGGTAACGTCGGTCTCGGCCTGCGTGATCGCGATCACCATGACCGCCCTCATTCTGCTCGACCGCTTCTACGGGCTCGACCGCGTGCTCGCCGGCAAGGGCGATACGGGGCGATAGGAGAACCTATGCGAACGGACTACGACGTCGCCGTCGTCGGCGGCGGACTGCTCGGCTCCGCCATTGCCTGGGGCCTCGGCCGGCTCGGCAAGACGGTCGCCGTGCTCGACGAAGGCGACATCACCAAGCGCGCCTCGCGCGCGAACTTCGCGCTGGTCTGGGTGCAGAGCAAGGGGCTCGGCATGCCCGCCTATACGGTGTGGACCGTGCAGGCGTCGCAGGCCTGGGGCCGGCTGGCGTCCGAACTGAAGCAGCAGACCGGGCTCGACGTCTGCCTCCAGCAGAATGGCGGCTTTCACCTCACCCTCGGCGAGGACGAATTCGGCCAGCGCACCGAGCTGGTCGCGCGCATGCACAACCAGACGGGCGCGGCCGACTACAAGATGGAGATGCTCTCGGCATCCGAGGTGAAGAAGTCGCTGCCGCTGATCGGCCCCGAGGTCTCCGGCGGCAGCTATTGCCCGCTCGACGGCCACGTCAATTCGCTGCGCACGTTTCGCGCGTTCCACACCGGCTTCAAGGCGTTCGGCATCGACTATCTGCCGGAGCGGCCGGTCTCCGCGATCGGCAAGAGCGGCGGCGAATTCCGCCTGACCACGCCGAAGGGCGAGCTGCGCGCCGCCAAGGTGGTGCTGGCCGCCGGCAACGCCAACCAGACGCTGGCGCCGATGGTCGGCCTCCATGCCCCGATGGGTCCGACCCGCGGCCAGATCGTGGTGACCGAGCGCACCATGCCGTTCCTGCCGCACCCGCTGACGACGATCCGCCAGACCGACGAAGGCACGGTGATGATCGGCGACAGCAAGGAGGACGAGCTTGACGACCGCGCGCTGAAGCATTCGATCAGCGCGGTGATGACCGACCGTGCCCAGCGCATGTTCCCGCATCTGTCGCGGCTCAACGTGGTCAGAAGCTGGGCCGGCATCCGCGTGATGCCGCAGGACGGCTTTCCGATCTACGACCAGTCAAAGACGCATCCCGGCGCCTTCGTCGCCTGCTGCCATTCCGGCGTGACGCTCGCCTCCAACCACGCTTTCGAGATCGCGCGCATGGTGGTGCAGGGCGCGCTCGAGCCCGAGCTGGTCGGCGCGTTCTCGGCCAGCCGCTTCGGCGCGGGCGCGGCGAACAACAGCGGCTATTAGAGATACCGAGGAAGGAGCCAAGAGGCATCCCCATGTTCAAGAGATCCGAACAGGACAAGCGTCCACCGGTGCAGATCTTCGTCGACGGCGTTGCCGTCGCGGCGCGCCAGGGCGACACGGTGTCCGCCGCGCTGCTGGCCTCCGGCGTCGACGCACGCCGCTCCACCGCGGTGAGCGGCGCGCCGCGGTTGCCCTATTGCATGATGGGCGTGTGCTTCGATTGCCTCGTCACCATCGACGGCGTCGGCAACCGGCAGGGCTGCCTGGTGCCCGTGGCCGAAGGCATGCAAATCGAGATCCAGAAGGGCAAGCGGGAGATCGGAAGATGAGTGTGGCTCCCAGGCGTGAAGACTATGACGTCGTGGTGATCGGCGCCGGGCCCGCCGGCCTTGCTGCCGCTGCGACCTCGGCCGAAGCCGGCCTCTCGACGCTGCTGCTCGACGAGAACATGGGTCCCGGCGGCCAGGTGTTCCGCGCCATTGCATCCACGCCCGTGACCGACCGCAGCCAGCTCGGCGCCGATTATTGGGTCGGTACCGATCTCGTGCAGGCGCTGCGCGCGAGCAGCGCCGAGGTGATTCATCGAGCCACCGTCTGGAGCCTTGACCGCAACCTCGACATCGCCGTCTCGATCGGCGGCGCATCCGCCTTCGTCAAGGCGAAGCGCGTGATCCTGGCGACCGGCGCGCTGGAGCGGCCGTTTCCGATTCCCGGCTGGACGCTGCCGGGCGTGATGACCGCGGGTGCGGCGCAGACCATGCTGAAATCCTCGGCGCTGGTGCCCGACGGCCGCACGGTGATCGCCGGCCAGGGCCCGCTGCTCTGGCTGCTCGCTGCACAAATCCTGCGGCTCGGAGGCCGCATCGACCGCATCCTCGATACCACCGAGCGCGGCAATTATTTCGCGGCGCTGCCGCATGCCTTTGCCTTCCTGACCTCGCCCTATTTCGCCAAGGGCCTCGCAATGATGCGCGAGGTCAAGGCGAAGATGCAGGTCGTCTCCGGCGTCACCGAACTCTCGGCAGCCGGTGAGGGCCAGCTTGCCAGCGTCAGCTATGTCGCGGGCAGCAAGCGCGAGACCATTCCCGCCGACCTGCTCCTGCTGCATCAAGGCGTCGTGCCAAACGTCAATCTGGCGATGGCCGCTGGCGTCGAGCATCGCTGGGACGACCTGCAGCTGTGCTGGTCGCCGGTGCTCGATGCGAGCGGCGGCTCGTCGGTCGCCGGCATCGCGATTGCCGGCGACGGTGCCGGCATCGGCGGTGCGAGCGCCGCCGTGGTGCGCGGCCGGATCGCGGCGCGCGCGGCCGTGGAGGCCTTGTCGCCTGCAGTTGCGGCGAAGCTCCCAGCGATGGCAACGCTCCGCGCCGATCTCGCCAAGGCCGAGCGCGGCCGCGTCTTCCTCGACACCCTGTTCCGCCCGGCGCCGCAGTTCCGGATTCCTTCGGGCGACACCATCGTCTGCCGCTGCGAAGAGGTCACCGCAAAGGACGTTCTCGATTCCGTCGCGATCGGCGCGACCGGGCCGAACCAGCTCAAGGCCTATCGCCGCACCGGCATGGGCCCGTGCCAGGGCCGGCTCTGCGGCCTCACCGTCACCGAGCTGATGGCGCAGGCGCGCGGAAAGACGCCGCAGGAGATCGGCTATTACCGGCTGCGCGCGCCGGTGAAGCCGATCACGCTCGCCGAGCTTGCCGCCGTTCCGAAGAGCGAGGCGGACGTCAAGGCCGTGGTTCGCGGATGACCCAAAACGTGGATGCGATCGTCGTCGGCGGCGGCATCCACGGATGCTCGACTGCGCTGCATCTGTGCCTCGCCGGCCTGAAGCCGGTGCTGATCGAGAAGGACTATGCCGGCCGCCACGCTTCGGGCGTCAATGCCGGCGGCGTGCGCCAGCTGGCACGGCACATCCCCGAGATTCCGCTCTCGATCCGTTCGATGGGAATCTGGGAGAAGATCGCAGATCTCGTCGACGACGATTGCAGCTTCGAAAGCTACGGCCAGGTGCTGGTCGCGGAAAACGAGGAGGAGCTGGCGGCCTGCCGCGCCCGCGTCGCCGAGCTCAACGCGCTGGGCTTCACCCACGAGGAACTGATCGGCGCTGCTGAATTACGTCGTCTGGTGCCTGCGGTTGCCGAGACCTGTCCCGGTGGAATCGTGTCGCGCCGTGACGGCGCGGCCAATCCGGCGCAGACGACGACGGCGTTCAGGCGCAAGGCCGAGCGGCTGGGCGCGACCGTGCGCGAGGGTGTCGCGGCCGGCAACATTCGGCACCGTGACGGACTCTGGCATGTCGATGTCGGTCCTGAAACCTTCGCCGCGCCGGTGCTGGTCAATGCCGCCGGCGCCTGGGCGGGCAAGATCGCCGCCGATCTCGGCGAGCCCGTTCCGGTCGAGACCGTCGCGCCGATGCTGATGATCACCTCGCGCGTGCCGCACTTCATCGATCCCGTCGTGATCCTGCGCGGGCGCAAGCTTTCGTTCAAGCAATTCAAGAACGGCACCGTGCTGATCGGCGGCGGCCATCTGGCGAGGCCCTATCAGGACCGCAACGAGACGGTGCTCGACTGGAAGAGCCTCGCGACAAGCGCGCAGACCGTGTTCGAGCTGTTTCCGGTGATGCGCAGCGCCTCGATCGTCCGCGCCTGGGCCGGCATCGAGGCCAAGATGAAGGACGATATTCCGGTGTTCGGTCCGAGCAGCCGTCACAAGGGCCTCTATCACCAGTTCGGCTTCTCGCTGCATGGCTTCCAGCTCGGCCCCGGCGCCGGCGCCGTGATGGCCGAGTTGATCGTCAGCGGCGGCACCCAGACCCGGATCAGCGATCTCGGCATCGACCGCTTCCATCCTTCCACGCTCTAGCAATGAGGACATCATGAGCATCACCCGCAGCATTCGCACGCCCATCATGCACCGCGCCGTCGAGGCCAATGGCTTCGTCTTCCTCGGCGGCACCATCGCCGACGACACCTCGGTCTCGATGGGCGAGCAGACCCGCAACATCCTCGGCAAGATCGCCGGCTATCTGAAGGAGGCGGGCACCGACAAGTCTCGCGTCGTCAGCGCCTCGATCTTCGTCACCGATCTTTCCAAGAAGAAGGAGATGGATGCGGCCTGGACCGAGTTCTTCGGCGACAATCTGCCGACCCGGGCGACCGTCGGCGTCGCCGATCTCGGCGGCGGCGCGCTGATCGAGGTCGTGGTCACCGCGCTGAAGGGCTGATCGCGCTTGCTGCAAGGGACGACAGCGCCTCTCACGCTGTCGCCTCCTCGCGCTGCGCCTTGATATCGCCCTTCGAAGGGAATAATTGGAGGGCTCTCAATCAGGAAATTCGCAGCCATGGATTCGACCCCGACCGCAAAGCCCATCCGCCTTGCCCACGGGGATTTCCATGCCTGCCTCCATCATCCTGTCGAGCCTGTCGCTGGCCACGCCTGACGGCCGTTCTCTTGTCTCCAACCTCGATCTGACCTTCGCGGCCGAGCGGACCGGTCTCGTCGGCCGCAACGGCGTCGGGAAAACGACGCTGCTTGCGTCGATCTCAGGGGAGCATCTTCCTCATTCCGGACGCGTTCTGATCAATGGCAGCATTGGCTTGCTGCGCCAGGATGCGCAATTGCCCGCAGGGGCGAGCGTGGCCGATCTGTTCGGCGTCGGGCCGGCGCTCGGGCTGCTGCGCCGTGCCGAGCGGGGCGGCGCGTCGATCGACGATCTCGCCGCGATCGACTGGACGCTCGAAGCTCGGCTGGCGGCCGCGCTGGCGCGCCTCGGCTTCGATCTGTCTCCCGATACGGAGCTGTCGCGTCTATCCGGCGGTCAGATCACGAGGGTCCGGCTCGCGGCCCTGATCTTCGCCGAACCGGACTTCCTGCTGCTGGACGAGCCCACCAATAATCTCGATCGGGCCGGACGCGAGGCCCTGACCGGTCTCCTGGCAGCGTGGCGCGGCGGTGCGATCGTGGTCAGCCATGATCGGAGCCTGCTCGAGACCATGGATGCGATCGTCGAGCTGACGTCGCTTGGGGCTACGCGCTACGGCGGCAACTGGAGCAGGTTTCGCGAACAGAAAGCCGTCGAGCTTGCTGCTGTCAGGCACGCTCTCGCGCACGCCGCGAAGCGCCTGTCCGAGATCGACGGGAAGGCGCAGCAGGCGGCGGAGAGGAAAGCGCGCAGGGACAGCGGCGGCCGAAAGAAGCGCGCCAAGGGCGACATGCCACGCATCCTGGCCGGCGCGCGGAAGGATCGCAGCGAGGATAGCGGCGGGAAGACCGCCCAAATCGCCGAGCGGCAGCGCGCGGAAGCGCTCGAGGCCGCCGACGCGGCGCGCCGGCGCATCGAGATTCTTCAGCCGCTCTCCGTCAAGTTGCCCGCGACCGGCCTGCCGGCGGGCAGGGAGGTGCTTTGGCTCGAGGGCGTCAGCGCCGGCTACCGACCTGAGCAGCCGGTCCTGCGCGGTCTCTCGTTCGCCGTCGTCGGACCGGAGCGTGTCGCGCTGGTCGGGCCCAACGGCTCCGGCAAGACGACGCTGCTGAAACTCATCGCGGGCGAGCTGCGTCCGCTCTCGGGGATCGTGCGGGTCAGGCCGGATTTCGCGTTGTTCGATCAGAAAGTCAGTCTGCTCGACCCGGGACTCTCCATTCTGGATAATTTTCGCCGTCTCAACCCGAAGGCGGGTGCGAACGAGTGCCATGCCGCACTGGCCCGGTTCATGTTCCGCGCCGATGCCGCCTTGCAGGTCGTGGGAAGCTTGAGTGGCGGGCAGATGTTTCGTGCGGGCCTGGCCTGCGTGCTCGGCGGGCCGAGGCCGCCGTCGCTGCTGATCCTGGACGAGCCGACCAATCATCTCGACCTCGAATCCATCGAAGCCGTGGAGGCGGGCTTGCAGGCCTATGATGGCGCGCTGCTCGTCGTCAGTCATGACGAAGCGTTCTTGCAGGCGATCGCGATTACACGACGGATCGATGTCGCCGCCAGGGCGCTCCGCATCGACGGCGGGATCGTCTGATCCCGCTCGGCGGTCTGGATTTGTCAGTGATTTTCAAAAACCCGACGCCCTGCCCCCAGCGCGTCGGGTGGAAAAAATGAGTATCAATCCGTGATCTCAATTCGATTGTTGTGACGCGTGCCGCACCGATTTTCTACTCCGGGAAACTACCGCGTGGGAACCGGTCGTGTTCGCCAGAGCAGCGTCGCCGGCGATCGCGATCAGCACCTGGCGCGTAGAGAATCCGGTACCGGGGCTGGTGCCGGCGGCCGCTGGCTGGCTGGATCGCGACTTGTGTCATAGAGTGGCCTCGGGACGCGTTCTTGCAGGATCTGGATCTTGCATGACCTGCACGATCTGATGGCCGCCGCAGAAGTGACAATCACATTCTTGCCTGTTTGCACGATGATCGATCGCTGCACCGCAATTGGGGGGAACATGGCGACTGCAACCGACTCCGACCGGCAAGCGCAAGGCTATTTTCCGCGGTGGAAACTCAAGACCTCGGGCGTGATCATGCCGGAGGAGCGGCTGGCCTGGGGGCAGACCATTGTCTCCGGTCTCCAGCATTGCGTCGCGATGTCCGGCGCGACGATCATCGCCCCGCTGCTGATGGGATTCGATCCCAACGTCGCGGTGCTGTTCTCGGGCATCGGCACGCTGATCTTCTTCGTCATCGTCGCCGGTCGCGTGCCGAGCTATCTCGGCTCGAGCTTCGCGTTCATCGCCGTCGTCATCGCCGCCACCGGCTATGCCGGGCAGGGACCGAATCCCAATATTTCGGTCGCGCTCGGCGGCATCATCGGCGCCGGCGTGCTGTACGGGGTGATCGCGCTGATCGTGATGTGGTCGGGCGTCGGCTGGATCGAGCGCTTGATGCCGCCGGCCGTCACCGGCGCGGTGGTCGCCGCCATCGGCCTCAACCTCGCGCCCGTTGCGGTCAAGTCGGTGAGCGCCAGCGCCTTCGACACGGCAATCGGGCTCGCGACCGTTCTGATCATCGGCGTGGTGGCCGTTGCAGCTCCAGGCCTTTGGCGAAGGCTGCCGATCATCCTCGGCGCGATCGGCGGATATGTCTTGTATCTGCTGTTTGCGAACGGGCTCGGCTTCGGCAAGCCGATCGACTTCACCCAGCTTTCGGCCGCGCCCTGGCTCGGCCTGCCGAACTTCACCGCGCCGACGTTCCAGGCCGATGCCATCTTCTTGATCGCGCCAGTCGCGATCATCCTCGTCGCCGAGAACCTCGGCCACATCAAGGCCGTCGGCGCCATGACTGGCCGCAGTCTCGATGCCTATCTCGGCCGCGCCCTGTTCGCCGACAGCCTCGCGACGATCGTCGCCGCCTCCGGCGGCGGCACCGGCGTCACAACCTATGCGGAGAATATCGGCGTCATGGCGGCGACGAAAGTCTATTCGACCCTGCTGTTCGCCTTCGCGGCCCTCGTGTCTATCCTGCTCGGCTTCTCGCCGAAATTCGGCGCGCTGATCCTGTCGATCCCGGGTCCCGTCATCGGCGGCCTCTCGATCGTGCTGTTCGGACTGATCGCGGCGATGGCGGGCCGGATCTGGGTCGAGAACAAGGTCGACTTTGCACATCCTGCAAACCTGATCACCGTCGCCGTGGCATTGATCGCGGGCGCGGGCGATCTCACGCTCAAGTTCGGCGCGTTCACGATCGGTGGGATCGGCACGGCAACCTTCGGTGCCATCATTCTCTACCAGATCCTGACTTCGCCACTCGCGCGCCGTGCGGAATGAAATGCGCGGTAGCGATGGAACAAAAAGCGCCTCCCGTCGATGATGAGGCATTCCGGAGAGAACCCATGCCGCAACCCGATCGCCCGACTTCGTTTCCCTCGCGCCTTGTCGGCCAATATGCGCTGGTGACCGGCGCCTCACAGGGCATCGGCCGCGCCGTTGCCGTCAGGTTCGCGCAGGAAGGTGCGACCGTCGCCATCAACTATTTCGAGAACGACGAGCGGGCGGAGCAGACGCTCGCGCTCGCGCGGGCAGCGTCGAGCGACCGCGGCCACGGCGAGCCCGATCATTGCATCGTCAAGGCCAATGTCGGCGACGAGCGGGACATTGCTGCGATGTTCGAGGCGATCTTTTCGCGCTGGAAGGGTCTCGATTGTCTCGTCAACAACGCCGGCTTTCAGCAGGAATCTCCGAGCGAGGCGCTCGACGTCGAAACCTATCGCCGCATCATCGACGTCAACCTGAACGGCGCCGTGCTGTGCGCGCAGCAGGCACTTGCGCATTTCGTCAAGCGCGGCGGCGGCGGCAGCATCATCAACTGCTCCAGCGTGCACCAGATCATTCCGAAGCCCTTCTATCTCGCTTATTCGATCAGCAAGGGCGGCATGGCCAATTTGACGCGCACGCTGGCGCTCGAGTTTGCCGGCCGCGGCATTCGCGTCAATGCCGTCGGCCCCGGCGCGATCGATACGCCGATCAATGCGGCCTGGACCGGCGACCCCGAAAAGCGCGGCGTCGTCACCAGCCACATTCCGATGGGCCGCGTCGGCACGCCGGAGGAGATCGCCGCCGTTTTTGCCTTCCTCGCCTCGGACGATGCGAGCTACATCACCGGGCAGACGCTTTATGCGTGCGGAGGCCTGACACTATTCCCCGAATTCCGGGAAAACTGGGCAAGCTGAACGTCGGCTTCGAACCTCCGGGATTGCGATCGCGACCGGATAGAGGTCTGCGGCGCCATGTGCTATCGACCGTCGGTGACGCCACCGCTATTGCGAGTGCCGACACATGAAGGGCTCGTGACCGCAACCATCAACATCAACGCCTACAGTGACGCACTGGTGGTCCTCGGGACCGCCGGCGTCGTGGTGCCAATTGTCCGCCATTGGGGCATCAATCCCGTGCTGGGCTACCTCGGCGCCGGCGCCATTCTCGGTCCGCTCGGGCTCGGCTCGCTGGTTCGAGAAATCCCGTTCCTGTACTGGTTTACGGTGACGGATGCGCAGAACGTCGAGGGTATCGCCAATCTCGGCATCGTCTTCCTGCTCTTCCTGATCGGCCTCGAGCTGTCTTTCCGGCGGCTCGTCACGATGCGGCGTCTGGTGTTCGGGCTCGGAGGCCTGCAGGTACTGGTGACGTCCGCGATGATTTCCGGCGTGGCGCTTCTCTCCGGACAGAGCTCCGATATGGCCGTCGTCCTCGGCGCCAGCCTTGCGCTGTCCTCTACCGCGATCGTGCTCGAGCTTCTGTCCGGTGAGAAGCGGCTTGCGACCACGACCGGGCGCGCCAGCTTCGCGATCCTGATTGCCCAGGATCTCGCGGTGGTTCCCATTCTGGTTTTCGTCTCGGTGCTCGGCGCAGACAGCGGCGGCTCCGTCCTGGCGCACATCTCCAGCGCGATCCTGAAGGCCGCGCTGGCGGTCACTGTCCTCATCCTGCTCGGACGGCTGCTGATGCGTCCGCTGTTCCAGATGGTTGCGGGCACCCATTCGACCGAGTTGTTTGTCGCCGCAACCTTGTTCGTCATCGTCGGCGCAGGACTGGCCGCGCACCAGGCCGGCCTGTCGATGGCGCTCGGAGCCTTCGTTGCAGGACTGATGCTGGCGGAGACGGAGTATGGCAAAGCCATCGAGGCCACCGTTGAGCCGTTCAAGGGCCTGCTGCTCGGCATCTTCTTCTTCACCGTCGGCATGGCCATCGACTTTCGCGTGTTCCTGCGCGAGCCCGGCTGGCTGCTGGCCGCCGTTGTCGGTATTCTCGTCGGCAAGGCGATCGTGCTCATCGCCCTCGGCCGCCTCTTCAGGCTGTCATGGCCGGCAGCGATCGAGATCGGATTCCTGCTCAGTCCAGTCGGCGAATTCGCCTTCGTCAGCATCGGCATGGCCGCGGCCGGAGGCATGATCGAGCCCCGCGTATCGAGCTTCGCCGTGGCCGTCACCGCCGTGACGATGGCGTTGACACCGCTTCTGGGCATGCTTGGCCGACGATTGGCCGCGAGGCTGAGCAGCGAGCGCACGCCAGATCCTGAACTGGCGGTTCGCCCGCCCGGCGACCGGGCGCAGGCGATCGTGATCGGCTATGGCCGCGTTGGCAAGGTGGTCTGTTCGCTGCTGACAGGCCACGGCCTGAACTACATCGCCGTCGATCACGAGGCAGTCGCCGTGGCACGCGACCGCCGCGACGGTCACAAGGTCTATTTTGGCGATGCGACGGAGCCGGGCTTCCTCGAAGCTTGCGGCCTGATGCAGACGACCGGCGTGATCATCACCATCCAGTCGCGGCCGGCGATCGATGCCGTCGTCGAGCGGATCCGCGCGGTGCGCCCGGACGTGCTGATCGTCTCACGTGCGCGGGACGCCGAGCATGCCCGCCATCTCTACGCGATCGGCGCAACCGATGTGGTGCCCGAAACCATCGAGGCGAGCCTGCAGCTTTCCGAAGCCGCGCTGGTCGGCCTCGGCGTTGCGGTCGGGCATGCGATCGCCTCGGTGCACGAGAAGCGGGACGAATTCAGGCTGACGCTGCAGCAGGCCGCGCGCAGGGCAGACCCGGAGATATCCCGCCCATCCGCTATCGCAGGCCGCCACGATCGGCGGCATTGATCTGGCAACACCGCATCGCGCAGACTACATAGGGGACATGGCAAATCCGTCGCTCCAGCACTTCATCGACCGGCACGAACGGCTGTTCGTGCTGACCGGCGCCGGCTGCAGCACCAATTCGGGCATTCCTGACTATCGCGACAGCCATGGCAATTGGAAGCGGACCCAGCCGGTCAACTTCCAGTCTTTCATGTCGGACGAGCAAACACGGCGGCGCTATTGGGCACGCAGCCTGATCGGCTGGCGGCGGTTCGGCCAGGCCAAGCCGAACGACGCGCATCACGCGCTGGCCCGGCTCGAGGCGAACGGGCGGTGCGGGATGCTGCTGACCCAGAACGTCGACCGGCTGCATCAATCCGCCGGCCACCGGCAGGTGATCGACCTGCACGGTCGGCTCGATCTGGTTCGCTGCATGGGCTGCGGCCGCAAGACGTCGCGGAGCGAATTCCAGGATGCGCTCGGCCGCGCCAATGCGCAATGGCTGACGCTCGATGCGGCCGATGCTCCCGATGGCGACGCCGATCTGGAGCACGAGGATTTCTCGTCCTTCCAGGTGCCTGCCTGCGAAGCCTGCGGCGGCATCCTCAAACCCGACGTCGTGTTTTTCGGCGAGAACGTGCCGCGCGACGTCGTCGCCACCGCGCAGGATCATCTGGCGCAGGCCGACGCCATGCTGATCGTCGGCTCGTCGCTGATGGTCTATTCCGGCTTCCGCTTCGTGCAGGCGGCAGCGCAGCGCAACATTCCGATCGCGGCCATCAATCTCGGCCGCACCCGCGCCGATGATCTGCTGACGCTCAAGGTCGAGGAGCGCTGCGAGACGGCGCTTGCATTCCTGCTCTGATCTCGCGCGCGGCGAACACGCCTTGCCTATTGCATAGGTGCCGCGCAAAATAGCCGGGCGCGCGTTCCTGCATGCCTCATGGCACGGGAATTGCTGCGTTTTCGCTCGCAACTCTTTGACGACCAGCACGGAGAATTTGGAATGCTTGAGGGAGCCGAGGTGCGGCTTGCCGTCGATATCGGTGGGACGTTCACGGATATCGTGCTGGACGTGGGTCACGACCGCAAGACGCGCAAGCTGCTGACCACGCCGCAGCGGCCCGAGCAGGCGGTGCTCGACGGCATGCGTCTCATTCTCGCCGATGCGCGTGCACATATCAGCGACATCGATGTCTTCATTCACGGCACCACGCTGGCGACCAACGCGATCATCGAGCGCCGCGGTGCCAAGACCGCCCTGATTGCGACCGAAGGCTTTCGCGACGTGCTCGATATCGGCACCGAGAGCCGCTACGACCAGTACGACCTCAGCATCGACAAGCCGAGGCCCCTGGCGCCGCGCAGCCTGCGTTTCACCGTGCCCGAGCGGGTCGACGCCCACGGCGCCGTCCGCCTCCCGCTCGACGAAGCGGCTGTGCGCGCACTCGCGCCGAAACTGCGCGAGCTCGGCGTCGAGAGCGTCGCCATCGCCTTCCTGCACTCCTACGCCAATCCCGAGCACGAGCGGCGTGCCGCCGCGATCCTCGCCGAGGAGATGCCCGGCGTCTCCGTGACCGTGTCCTCCGCCGTCTGTCCCGAGATCCGCGAGTATGAGCGCACATCGACCGCGGTCGCGAATGCCTATGTGCAACCCCTGATCGACGGCTATCTCGCCCGCATGGCCGACGCCTTGCAGGTCGAGCAGTTTCGCGGCGCCATCTATCTCGTCACATCGGGCGGCGGCGTCACCTCGATCGACACGGCGCGGCGCTTTCCGGTGCGCCTCGTCGAATCCGGCCCCGCCGGCGGCGCGATCTTCGCGGCGCAGATCGCGGCAAGGCTTGGCGAGAGCAAGGTTCTGTCCTTCGACATGGGCGGCACCACCGCAAAGATCTGTTTGATCGAGAAGTACCAGCCCGAGACTTCGCGCGTGTTCGAGGTCGATCGCGCCGCGCGCTTTCTCAAGGGCTCCGGCCTGCCGGTGCGCATTCCCGTGATCGAGATGGTCGAGATCGGCGCCGGCGGCGGTTCGATCGCCCATGTCGATGCCATGAAGCGCGTCACTGTCGGCCCGGAGAGCGCCTCGTCGGAGCCTGGCCCTGCCTGTTACGGCCGCGGCGGCCAGCGTCCGGCGGTGACGGATGCGGATGTTGCGCTGGGCATGATCGATCCCGACGCGTTCGCGGCCGGCACCATCAAGCTCGACCCCGAGCTTTCGAAGCAGGCGCTGCTGCGCGATGTCGGCGAACCGCTTGGCCTGTCGGCGGAAACCGCGGCCTATGCGGTGCACGAGGTCGTCTGCGAGAACATGGCCGGTGCGGCGCGCGTCCATGCGGTCGAGCGCGGCGAGATCGTCGGCCAGCACACGTTGATCGCCTTCGGCGGTGCTGCGCCGCTGCATGCGGCGCGTGTCGCCGAGAAGATCGGCGTCTCCCGGGTGATCGTGCCGTCGAATGCCGGCGTCGGCTCGGCCGTCGGCTTCCTGGCCGCGCCGATCGCCTATGAGCTGGTGCGCAGCCGCCATGTCCGGCTCGACGATTTCGACACCGAGGCGGTCTCCGAGCTGTTGCAGGAGATGGTGACCGAAGCGCGCGCGCTGGTCGAGCCTGGCGCGGCGGGTGCGCCGGTGCGCGAACGTCGGGCCGCCTTCATGCGCTATGTCGGTCAGGGCCATGAGATCTCCGTCGAGCTGCCGAACCGGCGGCTGACGGTGGCCGATCTCGCCGGCCTGCGCCGGAAGTTCGAGGCCGATTATGCGGCGATGTTCGAGCGGTCGATTCCGGGCGCCGCGATCGAGGTGCTGAGCTGGTCGGTGCTCGCGACCACGGAGGCGCGCAATCCGCCCGCAGTCGCAGCCGTCGCGCGCAAGCCGGCGGGCAAGGCCGTCGGCAGCCGGAAGTTCTTCGACGGCCGGGCAGGCGAGGTGATCGAGATTCCGCTCTATCGCCGCGAGGACATGGCGCCGGGCGCGACCATTGCGGGCCCGGCCGTGATCGCGGAGGACGAGACCTCCACCTTCGTCTCCACCAATTTTGACGCCCATATCGACGGTGCCGGCAGCATCGTCATGGAACGAAAGGCGGCCTGATCATGAGCAAGGCAAATGGCGCGAGCCTGATCGACCTTCAGATCATGTGGCACCGGCTGATCGCCGTGGTCGAGGAGCAGGCCCAGGTGCTGCTCCGCACCGCCTTCAGCCCGATCGTGCGCGAATGCGGCGACCTCTCGGCCGGGGTGTTCGATCTCAAGGGCCGTATGCTGGCGCAGGCGGTGACCGGCACGCCCGGCCACGTCAACTCGATGGCGGAATCGGTCAAGCACTTCATCGCCCACTTTCCGATCGAGACGATGAAGGAGGGCGATGCCTATATCACCAACGATCCCTGGATGGGGACCGGCCATCTCAACGACTTCGTCGTCACCACGCCCTGCTTCAAGGACGGCAAGCCGGTGGCGCTGTTCTCCTGCACCAGCCATCTCATGGACATCGGCGGCATCGGCTTCGGCCCCGACGCCACCGACGTGTTCATGGAAGGGCTCTACATCCCCATGCTGAAGCTGATCGACCAGGGCGTCGTCAACGAGACGTTGATGGCGATGATCCGCACCAACACGCGGCTGCCGATCGACACCGAGGGCGACACCTATTCGCTCGCCGGCTGCAACGACGTCGGCTGCGAGCGCCTTGTCGAGATGATGACCGAGTTCGGCATCGACACGCTCGACGAGCTCGGCGACTATATCTGCGATCGCTCGCGTGAGGCCGTGCTGGCCGAGATCGCGAAGCTGCCGAAGGGCAGCTGGCGCAACACCATGGTGGTCGACGGCTATGATGCCCCGGTGACGCTGGCGGCCACGCTGACGATCTCGGATGCGGGGATCCACGTCGATTTCGACGGCACGTCCGCGGCCTCGAAGTTCGGCATCAACGTGCCGTTGTCCTACACGACCGCCTACACCGTATTCGGCCTCGGCTGCGTGGTCGCCTCGCAGATTCCGAACAATGCCGGCTCGCTTTCGCCGCTCACGGTGTCGGCGCCGGCGGGTGCGATCCTCAATGCGCCGAAGCCCGCGCCGGTCGCCTCGCGCCACATCATCGGCCAGATGCTGCCCGACGTGGTGTTCGGCTGCCTGCGCCAGATCATTCCGGAGCGCGTGCCGGCGGAAGGCACCTCGTGCCTGTGGAATCTCAACGTTCGCGGCCAGACGCGCAGCGGCGTCGGCGGCAATTACGGGTTCTCGATGGCGGTGACCTCCAATGGCGGCACCGGTGCGCGCTTTGCGAAGGACGGATTGTCGGCCACCGCTTATCCCAGCGGCGTGCGCGGCACGCCGGTCGAGATCGCCGAGACGCAGACGCCGCTGATCTTCTGGCGCAAGGAGCTGCGCCCGGATTCCGGCGGGGCAGGGCGCACCCGCGGTGGTCTCGGCCAGATCATCGAGGTCGGCAGCGGCGTCGACGCGCCGTTCGACATCCTGGCGGCATTCGACCGCATCGATCATCCGCCGCGCGGACGCGACGGCGGCCGCAACGGCGAGGCCGGCTATGTCGGTCTCAAGTCCGGCAAGAAGCTGCGCGGCAAGGGCTTCCAGCAGGTGCCGCCGGACGACCGGCTGGTGGTGCTGACGCCCGGCGGCGCCGGCATCGGCGATCCCGCGACGCGCGAGCGAGCGGCGGTCAAGGACGATATCGAAAGCGGGCTCGTGTCCGCCGCGAATGCGGCTGCAGTTTATGGGTACGCGCGCTGACGTGTCAGCGCGCTTGGATCAACGGAGGGGTGCAATGATCACGCGACGGAACTTCACCGCGGGCGCAGCGACGCTGCTCGCAGCAGGTCATATCTCGACCCGTGCGCGGGCGGCGACGACGAGCTGGGACATGTCGACGGTCTGGCCCGACGGCAATTTCCATACCCAGAACGCGATGGCCTTCGCGGAGGAGGTGAAGAAGCAGACGGGCGGCGCGGTCGCGATCACCGTGAAAGCCGGCGGCCAGCTCGGCTTCAAGGGGCCCGAGCATTTGCGCGCCGTGCGCGACGGCCTGGTGCCGCTCGCCGACGTTCTCAACATCCAGCAGGTCGGCGACGAGCCCTTCATGGGCGTCGAGAGCATCCCGTTCCTGTGCGGCTCGGTGGATGAGCTCAAGGTGCTGCACAAATACGTGCGGCCCGAATATGAGAAGATCGCCGCGCGCAACAACCAGAAGATCCTCTACATCGTGCCGTGGCCGACGCAATATCTGCACCTCAAGGCCAAGGTCTCCGACGTCGAGGGCCTGAAGAACATCAAGATCCGCGTGCCCGACAAGAATGCGGTCGACATGCTGAATGCAATCGGCATGGCGGCGGTGATGATCCCCTGGGGCGAAACCATTCCCGCGCTGGCCTCCGGCGCGGTCGCCGGCGTCTCCACCTCGTCGGTGTCGGGCGTCGACGGCAAGTTCTGGGAATTCCTCAAATACGTCTACCCGACCAACCACGTCTGGTCGTCGCAGATGCTCACCGTCAATCTCGAATCCTGGAAGGCGCTTCCCGCCGATCAGCAGAAGCTCGTCGCCGATATCGCCGCAAAGATGGAGCCGGGCTTCTGGGCCAACTCGCTCAAGGCCGACGTCGACAGCCTCAACCGTCTCAAGGAGGGCGGCATGGAGGTGGTGCCGGTCTCGAACGCGATGATGACGGACATCCGGGCCAAGACCGCGCCGCAGCTGGATGCCTTCCTCAAGCGCGTGCCGGCGGCCGACAAGCCGGTGCGGGCCTATCTCGCCGACATGAAGCGCGGCTGAGGGCGGAGGCGTGGTGAGCGTTTCGTCCGAAGCACCGCAGAGCCTCAACGCAGCGGCACCAGCGCCGCTGCGCATCCTGCTCGACGGCATCGACCGCCTCGGCCGGCTCGACGGCTGGATCGGCGGCTTCTGCCTGTTGATGCTGACCCTGCTGATGCTGTGCGAGGTCGCGACCCGTTTCCTGTCGAACTTCCTGCCGTTCTTTCCGCCGAGCATCTCGATCGCGTGGGAATATTCGTCCTATCTGATGGCGGCGTCGTTCACCTTCGGCGCGGCCATGACCTTGCGCGTCGGCGGCCATATCCGCGTCGTGCTGCTGCTGAAGAACGCACCGGTTCCGGTGCAACGCGCGCTCGAGATTCTCTCCGCGGCGGCCGGCTTCGCCTTCATGGCGTTCCTGACCTCGGCCATGGCGAAGTTCGCCTTTGCCGCCTACACGCGCGGCCAGGTGTCGACCTCCAGCGACACGCCGCTGTGGTTTCCGGAAGCCGTCGTCACCTTCGGCATGCTGCTGCTCACGCTCCAGTTCCTGGCGCGCGCGATCCAGGCCGCGCTCGGCCTGCCGCTGGAGGATCACCGCATGAAGGCCTCGCCCGTCGAATGACCGCCTTGCCCGCAGCCGGATTCAAGATCGCATGACCATCGAAGTCGTTGCCCTGTTCGCGATGCTGTTTGCGCTGCTGGCGTGCGGCGTCTGGATCGGCCTGACGCTGGCACTCACCGCGACGCTGCTGCTCGCGATGTTCCGTTCGATCCCGCTCGACAAGCTGCTGCCGCAATACGCCTGGAACATCCTGACCACCCAGGAGCTGCTGGCGCTGCCGCTCTTCATCCTGATGGGCGAATTGCTGTTTCGCACCCGCCTGTCGCGCTCGCTGTTCCAGGGGCTGGCGCCATGGGCCGGTCTCCTGCCCGGCCGCCTGCTGCATGTCAACGTGATCGGCTGCACCATCTTTGCGGCGATCTCCGGTTCCTCGGCTGCGACCACGCAGGTGATCGGCCGCATGTCGCTCAACGAGCTGCTGCGCCGCGGCTATTCGCGCGACATCGCGATCGGCTCGCTCGCCGGCGCCGGCACGCTCGGCTTCCTGATTCCGCCCTCCAACATCATGATCATCTACGGCGTGCTCGGCGACGTCTCGATCCTGAAGCTGTTCACCGCCGGTGTGCTGCCGGGATTCCTGCTCGCCGCCACCTTCATGGCCTGGGTGATGCTGCACACAAGTCTCGATCGCACGATAGTGCCGGAGACCGAAGCCAAGCTTTCGCAGGTGCCGTGGAGCGAGCGCTTCGCGGCGTTGAAGGATCTCGCGCCGGCGCTGTTCCTGATCGCCTGCGTGCTCGGCTCGATGTATGGCGGGCTCGCCACGCCGTCGGAAGCCGCTGCCGTCGGCGTGCTCGGCGCGGCGCTGGTGGCCTGGGCGCAGGGTGCGATGTCGCAGCAGGTGATGCGCGACGTGCTGATCGGCTCGGTCGTGACCTGCTCCATGATCGCGCTGATTGTGCTCGGCGCTTCGATCCTCGGCAATGCCGCAGCCTTCCTCGGCATCCCGCAGGCGGTGGCCGCCTTCGTCAAGGGGCTCGGCCTGTCGCCGTTCATGCTGATCGTCGCGCTGGTCGTCTTCTATCTCGTTCTCGGCTGCTTCCTCGACGGCTTCTCGATGATCGTGATGACGCTGCCGATCGTGCTGCCGATCGTGAAGGGGGCAGGCTTCGACGAGGTCTGGTTCGGAGTATTCCTGGTGCTCGCCGTCGAGATGGCGCAGATCACGCCGCCGGTCGGCTTCAACCTGTTCGTGATCCAGGGCCTGACCGACGACGGCCTCGGCTACATCGCGCGCGTCACGATGCCGTACCTGATGATCATGATCGGCTTCGTGCTGCTGCTGACGCTGTGGCCCGGCATCGTCACGATCCTGCCGCGGGTGCTGTACGGGTAACTTCACCTCTCCCCATCGGGGAGAGGTCGGCGCGTAGCGCCGGGTGAGGGGGCGCGGCAAGTCGGTAGAGCTTAACCCCTCACCCGGATTGCATCTGACGATGCAATCCGACCTCTCCCTTCGGGAGAGGTGGAAAGCCGACGCTGCGGGCGTCAGCGCTCGAGGACCCCGCCCACCATCCGTTGTGTTGCCCGACGGGCAAAACACCCCAGCGCTGGGTCGATAGCCGCGCGCTAAAATATTCGTACTTACAGAAATTCGGTTTTGCCGTACAAGCCTGGACATCCCGCCCGCCACGAGGGGCGTTTCGCGATCGTCACGAAGCGCGGGCCGGGATGCGGTGGCCGCGACGGCGTCGGCGCGCATGCGAACTGCAGGGCGGGGGAATCCCGTGAGCAGCGACCGGCGCGATACGACACGGCGCTGACAGCGTCTTCTCATGGTCTCGACAGTGAGCGCACGCCAGCGGTCGAGAACCCAGCGAGGATGCGCGCGGACGGAGAAGTCGTGTGGTCCCGACGCCCGGGGTTCTGGCGTCAAGCCTTTGCGGTGATGTGGCGGCCGACCGGCGCGCGCATCGACCAGCCGCAAGACGACGGGGGCAATAGTGCAACGCTCCCCGGGGAGAGCACGAAGGACACCGTGAAAACCATCGCGCAGGGAAGGCCGGGCGACCGGCATCACCTGTCGTCCACCCCGTGCGCTTTCTTTAGCACACGCGGGACTTCGGGTGCCAGCCGGCGCCCGGCCTTCCCTGCGCCCTTGCTTTCGACGAGGGCGGATGAAGACAGCAAAGCTCGGGCGAAACATGCCGCGAGGATGCGAAGCTGTGACCAACGCCAAGCAGCGGTCGCGTGCCCCGGACGCAGCGCAGCGCGCCCGGCGATGCGAAGCATCGTCCGGTGCGGTGCGCTGCAGAGCCGGGGCCCATGCCTCAGCGGAATACGCAGCCTTCTGGGTCTGGCTCTGCGCAGCAGCGTCAGAACGCTGCAGCGCGTCCGGGACACGAGAGCAGTGTGATATGGCCACATCGTCTGCTGCTGCTGACGCTGTGCCCGGCATCGCCACGATCTTACCGCCGGCGCCAACTGCGAGTTGCGAATCAGAAGCGCCGCCGCGCGATGCGATCAAAGGCTGCCGGCGCGCGACTGCGAACGCGCGTGACTTTGCGAGACGGACCTTGACCATCCAGCGGTTGCTGCCGTTCTGCGGTCTCCCGTATTGGATGCGCTTTTGCCGAAAATAATCTGGTGCAGCATCCATTTCACCGTGCGGTTGGTTCGGGAAATTTAGGCAAATTAAATCTTCGGAGCCTACTTGAAGTTTACAGGTTCGATTTTTGCGAATGCCATTTTGGAGGCTCCCATGCGGACCAATCTCCCGGTCACGGCCATCGAATATCCAGTTACCGACGATACCCTCATCGTTTCTCACACCGATACGAAAGGGAAGCTGACCTACTTCAACGATCAGTTCGTCGAAGCCTCCGGATTTTCTGAAGCCGAGTTGATGGGGCAGCCTCACAACATCATCCGCCATCCGGATATGCCGCCGGCGGCCTTCGAAAATCTGTGGGCCACGCTCCAGCAGGGCAAGCCCTGGTCGGGCGCCGTGAAGAACCGGCGCAAGAACGGCGACTTCTACTGGGTGTTGGCGACCGCCTCTCCGATTCGGCAGAACGGACAGATCGTCGGATACAGCTCCATCCGTACCAAGCTGCCCGCCGACCAGCGCGCCGAGGCAGAGCAGGTGTATGCGATGATCCGCGAGAACAAGCCGCACGATTACAGGCTGGATGCCGGCATGCTTCGCCGGCGTTCCTTTCTCGATCGATTGGCCATCTTCACCGGCACGCTCAACGCGCGCCTGGTTACGCTCGTCACCATCCTCTCCCTGTTTCTGCTGGCGATCGGCGTCATGGGCCTGCAGGGCACGCGGCAGAGCAATTCGCGGCTGAAATCGATCTACGAAGACCGTGCGGTGCCGCTGGCACAGCTCTTTGAGATCAATGACCGGATGAGAGACAACACCGTGCTGCTGTTCGAGGCGGCCGCCAACGGGCGGGCCGGAAAGCCGGTCGAAGAGATTGCAGCCAAGGTCAATGCCAATCTGGAGAAGGTCGGAAAGTCCTGGGCTGAATACATGGCGACCTATCTGACGCCGGAAGAAAAGAGCGTTGCCGACAGCTTCACGCCCAGGCGCATGAATTATGTCGAGCAGGGACTGAAGCTGGCGCTGTCGCTCTCCGCCGAGCGCAAGTATGATGAGCTCGCTATTCTGCTGGCCGGGCGGGCGCGCGAACTGTACCAGGCGGCGAAGGCCGACCTCGACAGGCTTGTGGCGATCCAGGTCAAGGAAGCCCGGGCGGAATACGATGTGGCCGAGTACGAATATGGCTGGCTCGTCGGCGCTGCGCTTGCGCTGTTGGTGGCGAGCATCGCCATCGGCGGGCTCGTCAGCCGGCAAACTATCCGTGCCATCGTCCGCCCGCTTCAGCGCCTGAACGATGCCATGCTCAGCATCAACCAGGGCAAGCTCGACAACCGCATCGTCGTCGAGCGAGACGACGAGCTCGGCGTGGCTCTGCGGAATCTGCAGACGTTGCAGGCCATCGTTCGATTTGATCGCGACGAGCTGAAGGCGACCGAGAAGCGGGCGGCTACCCAGCGCAAGATAGAGATGAACAAGCTCGCCGGCAGCTTCGAAAGCGCGGTGGGCGAGATCATCGAGACCGTCTCGTCGGCCTCGACGGAGCTGGAGGCCTCCGCGAACACGCTGACCTCGACCGCGGAGCACGGAGAGAAGCTCGCAACGATGGTCGCGGCGGCTTCCGAGGAAGCTTCCACCAACGTTCAATCCGTCGCGAGCGCGACGGAGGAGCTGTCATCCTCCATCAACGAGATCGGCCGACAGGTCCAGGAATCCGCGCGGATGGCCAATGAGGCGGTCGAGCAGGCACGTCTCACCGATCAAAAGATCGGTGAGCTCTCCAAGGCTGCGGCGAGGATCGGCGACGTCGTCGAGCTCATCACGACGATCGCAGGCCAGACCAATCTGCTCGCATTGAACGCAACGATCGAGGCCGCGCGGGCCGGCGAGGCCGGCCGCGGCTTTGCCGTCGTCGCTTCCGAGGTCAAGGCCCTGGCCGAGCAGACCGCCAAGGCCACCGGCGAGATCTCCCAGCAGATTTCCGGCATTCAGGGCGCGACCCAGGACTCGGTCAACGCCATCAAGACGATCGGGAGTACGATCAAGTCCTTGTCGGAGATCTCGTCGACCATCGCTGCGGCGGTCGAGGAGCAGGGCGCCGCGACCCAGGAGATCGCGCGCAACGTCCAGCAGGCTGCACAAGGCACGCACCAGGTCTCGTCGAACATCGCCGACGTCCAGCGTGGAGCGACCGAAACCGGCTCGGCCTCCACGCAGGTGCTCAGCGCGGCGCAAGCGCTTTCAACCGACAGCAATCGGTTGCGAACGGAGGTCGGCCGCTTTCTCGACAGCGTTCGGGCCGCTTGAACGAATGCAGCTCTTCCTGGTCGCTGGGAAAAAGCGGCAAAATCAAAACAGTCGTTGTCCCCGCCTCGTGGGGACAACGATCAGATCGGCATGGCCATGCCGCGTTCAATCCGACCTACGCGGCCGCCTTCTTCCGTGCGAGTTCGGCCTTGTACAGCTCGAACTCCTCGGCGATCGCCTTAGCAACCGAGGGCCGCTGGCGCAGGCGCTCGTAATAGGCCTTCACGTTCGGCCATTTCGCCAGCTCGATCGGCGGCGTCGCCATGGTCCAGTTGATGACGGTGACGAGATAGGCGTCAGCCACACTGAAATGATCGAGCAGGAAGTCGCGCCCCTTCAGGTAATTGTCGAGATAGTCGAGCCGCGACAGGCTCTTTTCCAGGGCATAGGCCTTGGCGTCCTGCGGCGCCTTGCGGTCGAGCAGGGTGACGAAGAGACCCTTGTGCAGCTCGGTGCCGACGAAGCACAGCCATTGATGCAGCCGCGTGCGCTCGATGCCGGCGCTCGCGCCGAGGCCGGATTGCGGGAAGCGGTCGGCGACGTATTGCAGGATCGCCGCATTCTCGGTCAGAACCAGACCCTCGTCGGTGCGCAGCGTCGGCACCAGGCCGATCGGATTGACGGTGCGGAAGTCGGAGCCGTCGCTCAGCACGGTCTTGGTCGGCGGGTCGACCTCGAGATAGTTCGCCTCGGCGCCGGCTTCGTACAGCGCGACACGCGTCGCCATCGAGCAGGCGAGCGGCGAGAAATAGAGATCCATCTGTAGCCTCCTTGGGCAATTCTTGAGGTTTCGCTCAACCTGGCCAGATTGATTTTTGTACTGTCTTGCATAATATGTGACCGGTCAAGGATTATTTTGCGAGATGGTACAAAAATCAGAGCCGCCGATTGCGACCAACAAGCCGAAGCGCCGCGGCCGTCCCCGGGCCTACGAGCCCGATGTCGCGCTCGGCAAGGCGCTGGACCTGTTCCGCAAGCAAGGTTTTGCCGCGACCTCGCTCGACGATTTGAGCGAAGCGACCGGCATGAACCGCCCGAGCCTCTATGGCGCCTTCGGTGACAAGCGGGAGCTCTATATCAAGAGCTATCAGCGCTACCGCGAGGAAGCGCGGACATCCATGGCCGCGATCTTTCGCGAGGAAATGCCGGTGCGCCAGCGGCTGGAGCGCATCTTCGCCTCGGCGCTGAACATCTATCTGTCCGGCGAGACCGGCCCGCGCGGCTGCTTCACGGTGGTGACGGCGGCATCGGAAGCCGTCGGCGATCCCGAGATCCGCGCCATGGTGCTCGACGGGCTCAGCGAGCTCGACAAGGCCTTTGCGAGCTGCTTCCGCCGCGCCAAGGAGAAGGGCGAGCTGCCGGAGAATGCCGATCCGCTCGTGCTGGCACAGATCGCATCAGCCACCGTCCACAGCATCGCCATCCGCTCCCGCGCCCGCGTCCCGCGCAAGGAGCTGGAGGCCATCGTCAAAGGCGCGATCGATCTGATGCTGGGCGCCAAGCCCTGAGCTGTCGTCCCGGACAATCGTAAGCGCAGATCCGGGACCGATACGCCGCAGCAGGAGTTTGGCGAGGACTCGGGGTTAAAGACTGGGCGTTAATGGCCTTGGGTATGCGTACCGTACGCCATCGATAAATCACGCGGTATGGGTCCCTTGAGTTCGCAGGGACGACAGCGAGGACGTGGCGCGATCCCGTGTCGACTACGCCGCGCGGATTTGTGCCAGGAAGCGATCCACCTCGTCCCGCAGCCGCTGCGATTGGTTCGACAGCTCGATCGCCGAACCCAGCACTTCCTCCGCCGCCGTGCCGGTGGCTGCGATGCCGTCGGTGACGCCCGCGATGTTCTGCGAGACCTCGCCGGTGCGGGCGGCCGCCTGCTGGACGTTCTGAGCGATCTCCTGCGTCGCCGTGCCCTGCTGGCCGACGGCAGCCGCAATCGCGGCGGAGATCTCGTCGACCTGCTGTATCGTCGCGCAGATCGACTGGATGCCATCCACCGCGCCTGATGTTTCGCCCTGCACAGCGGTGACCTGAGCGCCGATCTCCTCGGTCGCCTTTGCCGTCTGCGTCGCCAGCGCCTTGACCTCGGAAGCGACCACGGCAAAGCCGCGGCCGGCTTCGCCCGCGCGCGCCGCTTCGATCGTCGCGTTCAGCGCCAGCAGATTGGTCTGGCCGGCGATGCCGTTGATGAAGGAGACGACGTCGCCGATCTTCTGTGCGGCTTCCGCCAGGCTCTGCACGCGTGCATTCGACTGCCGACCGTCGCTGGCGGCCTTGCCGACCACCTCGGTCGCATGGGCGAGGCGGCGGCTGATCTCGGTCATGGACGAGGACAGCTCCTCCGCTGCGGCCGCGACGGTCTGCACATTCTCCGAGGCCAGCGCCGAGGCCGACGACACCGCGCGCGTCTGCTGCCGGGACTGCTCGACGATGGCCGACATCGAACGCGCCGTATGCTCCATCTCGACCGCGGCCGAGGACACCGTGGTGACGACGTCGCGGATGCTGGCCTCGAAATTGTCGGCAAGCGCGGCGAAGGTCCGCCGCTTCTCCGCTTCGGATTGCTCCTTGGCCTTCAGCTGCTCGGCCTGAAGCTCGTTGAAGCGCAGTGCATTGTCGCGGAACACCGCCACCGCCTTCACCATCGCGCCGACCTCGTCATTGGCCTTGCTGGCCGGAATGGCGACGTCGAGGTGTCCATCGGCCAGCTCGCGCATGACGGACGTGATGGAGATGATCGGACGCGAGATGCCGCGGGCGATGAGATAGCCGACGATCGCGGCCAGCACGAGGCCGAGCGCGGCGATGCCGATGGCGAGCAGCCAGGCGCGGTCGGCCGAAGCTTCGTAATCGGAATTGTCCATCACCAGCTCGACTGCGCCGAGCGGCTTTCCGGAGAAGTCCTTGATCGGCCCCAGCAGCGCCGCGACCGGCGTGTTGTCGAGCTTGGCTTGCCTCACGGTGAAGTCGCCAGCGGCGGCGCGGCCATAATCGGCCGCGTCGAAGAAGCTCTTGCCCTTCAGGGTGCCGCCGAACAATTTGAAGCCGGAGCCGTCGGCAAGATGGAAGGCGACGTCGACGCGGCGGTTCGCCTTGAAATCATCGAGGAAGGACTGGCCGAAGGTCAGGCCGAATTCGACCGTGCCGAGATGCTTGGCCCCTTGCGCGATCGGCACCACGCCGCGGATGCCAAGCCCGGCGACGCCGCCTTCGAGCCCGACCACGACCTTATGCTCCTGATTGGCGAGCAGAACGGTCTTGCGGAAGCCGGAGAGGTCGTCGCCGAATTTGGCCGGCTGATGCACGCGCAGGAACGATGTCGCCGGCGCCACATGGAACTGGAACTGATCGACGCCGTACTCGGATTTGGTGGCGGCAAACACCGGCCCGAACAGGCCGACCAGGGCGTTGCGGTCCTGTTTGGCCATCGCGTCCTGCGTCGCCGGCATCGCGGCCACGACGGCGCTCATGGCGGCGGCGCGGCGGGATTCCTCGGCAATGCGCGACTGAAGGGCATCATAATGGCTGCGCAGCTCGCGTTGATCGGCGCGGTCGATGATCCCGGCGATGATCCACATCGCCCCGAGCACGGCAAACAAGGCAGTTGCCGCCGCCGTCACCGCGAGGGCAACCGTGATCCGCATCCTGAGGCCGAGGCGCGTGCGCATGTCCTGCTCGCTGTTTGAGCGTTGGTTAACGACTCATATCAACGTCTCGCTAAGAGAGGGTGAACGGGATACCGGCGGAGCGCGGAGGTTGTGGGGGAGGGAGGTCAGAGCGCCAGTCTGCCTGCCCCACAAACGCTGTCGTCCACGCGCACGTGGGGACCCATACCGCGGATCTATCAAGTGAGGACACTCGTAGTACCGAACTGCGAATTTCCGCAAAACTTCGGCCTGTGACTATGGATCCCCGCGTGCGCGGGGATGACACAGAATTTGCCGCGCCAGCGTTGGCAAAATCCCGAGTGTCTAGTACCCCCGCGCCCGGTCCACCACGTTCTCCAGCGCACCGCCCGCCTCGAACCGCGCGATCTGCTCGGCGACATAGGCCGAGATCGCGTCCGCATCGGTGTCGGCTGCGTTGTGCGGCGTCAGCACCACCTTGGGGTGGGTCCAGAACCGACTGTCCGCTGCGAGCGGCTCCTGCACGAAGACGTCGAGCGAGGCGGCGCCCAGCGTGCCGTCGTCGAGGCAGGCCAGGATGTCGGCTTCGTTCTGCAGGCCGCCGCGGCCGGCATTGATCAGCACGGGCGCGCCGAGCGGGCTGTTGCGGTTGAGTTTTGCGAAAGCGTCACGTTTGAGGATGCCGTGCGTCTCCGGCGTCAGCGGCAGCAGGCAGACCAGGATGTCGGTCTTGCGCAGGAAGGCATCCATGCCCGCAGTACCATGGAAGCATTCGACACCGTCGATCGTGCGCGGGCTGCGGCTCCAGCCGGCGACACGGAAGCCGAGCCGCCGCAGCACGCCGGCGGCATCGGCACCCAGCGTTCCCAGCCCCATGACACCGACGGTCACCGCGCTCGCCGGCCACTGATATTTCGGCTCCCAGCGCTTCTCGCGCTGTGATTGCCTGAGATAAAGCTCCTGGCGGTGGTGCATCAGCACATGCAGCACGACATATTCGGTCATGCGGTTGGTGAGATCGGGCACCGCGACGCGGACCAGTGGCACGTCAGGCAAGCTCTTGTCCGCCATCAGCGCGTCGACGCCGGCGCCGAGATTGAAGATCGCGCGCAGATTGGTGAAGGCGGCCAGATCGCCGGGCACCGGCTTCCATACCGCGGCATAGTGCACCTCGGCCGGATCGAGCCCGGCATCCGGCAGCAGCACCACGCGGCGGCCGCCGCAGACCGTGTCGAACCGGGCCTTCCAGCGCTCCGGCAGCCAGTTCTGCTGCGTGCTGTTGATCAGGACGGCCAGTGTGCCCATGGTCATTCGAAGTGCCTCGTCAAGGTTCCGCTGAAGAAGGCCCTCCTTGCCACGATCTGCCGGATTTTTCTTGCAAATTTTTTCCGCAGTGCTGTCGGAGCGGGGCATATTGGCGCGTCTTTAGAACAGACGAGGAAAGTGCCGCCCAATGCTCTATGCCATCCTTTGCTATCACGATGAGGACTTTGTCGGCTCCTGGAGCAAGGAGCAGGACGAGGCCGTGATGAAGAAGCTCGCGGTGGTGCAGGAGAAGCTCACGAGCCAAGGCCGGCTCGGGCCCGTGGCGCGGCTACTGCCGACCACGGCGGCGGCGACCTTGCGCAAGGAGGACCCGCCCTTGGTGCTCGACGGCCCCTATGCCGAGACCAAGGAGCAGCTGCTCGGCTTCTACATCGTCGATTGCAAGAATCTCGACGAGGCCCTCGACGTCGCGCGCGATCTCGGCGCCGCCAATCCCGGCGGTGCCTATGAGGTGCGCCCCGTCGGCGTATTCCGGCCCGGAGGAAACCTGACGTGAGCGAGGCCGACACCGCCTGGATCGAGACTGCGCTGACCTCGGCGCGACCCCAGGCGGTCGGCGCGCTGCTGCGCTATTTCCGCGACCTCGACACGGCCGAGGAGGCCTTCCAGAACGCGTGTCTGCGCGCGCTGAAGACCTGGCCGCAGAATGGTCCGCCGCGCGATCCTGCGGCTTGGCTGATCATGGTCGGCCGCAACGTCGCCATCGACGAGGTGCGACGCACGCGCAGGCAGCAGCCGCTGCCGGAGGACGACCAGGCGATCTCCGATCTCGACGACGCCGAGGGTGCGCTGGCCGAGCGGCTCGACGGCTCCCACTACCGCGACGACATCCTGCGGCTGATGTTCATCTGCTGCCATCCGCAATTGCCGGCGACGCAGCAGATCGCGTTGGCGCTTCGTATCGTCTCGGGCCTTACCGTGAAGCAGATCGCGCGCGCCTTCCTGGTCTCGGAGGCGGCGATGGAGCAGCGCATCACCCGTGCCAAGGCGAAGGTCGCCGAGGCGGGGACGCCGTTCGAGGCGCCCGGCGCGGTCGAGCGCTCCGAGCGCCTCGCCGGCGTCGCGGCGATGATCTATTTGATCTTCAACGAGGGCTATTCGGCGAGCGGCGACACCGCCGAGATCAGAAAGCCGCTCTGCGAGGAGGCGATCCGGCTGGCGCGGCTGCTGCTGCGGTTGTTTCCGAGCGAGCCGGAGATCATGGGGCTGACCGCGCTCATCCTGTTGCAACATGCACGCAGCGCCGCGCGCTTCGCCGGGGATGGCACGCTGATCCTGCTGGACGATCAGGACCGTTCATTGTGGAACGGCACCATGATCGCGGAGGGGCTTGCCTTGATCGACAAGGCGATGCGCCATCGCCGCAGCGGGCCCTACCAGATCCAAGCCGCGATCGCCGCGCTGCATGCCCGCGCGTCGGCACCGGAGCAGACCGACTGGGCGCAGATCGACCTGCTCTATGGCGCGCTCGAAGTCGTGCAGCCCTCTCCCGTGGTCACCCTCAACCGCGCGGTCGCGGTCTCCAAGGTGCGAGGGCCGCAAGCCGCGCTCGATCTGATCGAGCCGCTGGCTCCGAAGCTTGCCAATTACTTCCATTTCTACGGCGTGCGCGGCGCCTTCCTGATGCAGCTCGGCCGCAACGACGAAGCCCGCATTGCCTTCGACCGCGCCATTGCGCTGGCCAACACGTCGGCGGAAGCCGCCCATATCCGCATGCATCTCGATCGCCTGATCCGGGACAGCCAGCCGAAGCAACCCAACGGCGGCACGAGGCAGGGTGCGAAGGCGACATAGGCGCATCTGCCTCCACATCGTCATGGCCGGGCTTGTCCCGGGCATCCACGTTCTCCGGGCCTCTTGGCTAAGACGTGGATGGCCGGGACAAGCCCGGCCATGACGTGGGGTGAGGACTTTGCCAAAAAATCCGTTTCCGAATTGTCGGCCCTTGCCATCCCCGTTCGTCCTAGGCCCGTATCCACGGAGCCCCTCATGCTGAAAGCCATTGCCATCATCGCCATCCTGCTCGTCGCCGGACTTGCGGGCGTCCTCGTCTTCGCGCTGACGAAGCCCGACACCTTCCGCGTCGAGCGTAGCCTCGCCGTGAAGGCGCCGGCCGGTGCGATCTATCTGGAGGTCGCCGATTTCCGCCGCTGGACCGGCTGGTCCCCCTATGAGAACCGCGACCCCGCCATGAAGCGCAGCTTCGGTGGAGCTCCGGAAGGCAAGGGCGCGACCTATGCCTGGGACGGCAACAACAATGTCGGCGCCGGCCGCATGGAGATCCTCGAGGCGAACGGGCCGTCCAAGCTTCGCATCAAGCTCGATTTCGAACGGCCGTTCGAGGGGCACAATACCGCCGAGTTCACCTTTGTGCCGCAAGGCGATGCCACTCTGGTCACATGGGCGATGTACGGTCCGGCCCCGTTCATATCCAAGATCATGCAGGTCTTCATCAACATGGACAGCATGATCGGCAAGGATTTCGAGGCCGGTCTCGCCAGCCTGAAGCAGCTGACCGAGAAGCACTAGGCCTCACCGCAAACGAAGAGGAGAGAAACGATGCTCAATCCGTATCTGTTCTATCAGGACACTTGCGAAGCGGCGTTCAATCATTACGCCAAGGTTCTCGGCGGCAAGATCGACGCCATGATGCGCTCGTCGGACGCGCCGCCGGACATGCCCGCGGCGCCCGGCCGCGAGAACATGATCATGCATGCGCGGATGTCGCTGCCCGACGGCAGCGTGCTGATGGCGTCCGACGTGCCGCCGGAGCATTTCAGCAAGCCGCAAGGCTTTTCGATCTCGTTCACGGTCAAGGATCCCGCCGATGGCGAACGCAAGTTCAACGCGCTCGCCGAGGGTGGCTCCGTCACCATGCCGTTCAGCAAGACCTTCTGGGCCAAGGGCTTCGGCATGTGCGTCGACAAGTTCGGCATTCCCTGGATGGTGAATTGTCCGGAAGAAATGTGACGCCCGCGACTTCATGCATGATCGGTTGAGCCGCGATCCCCTCTCTCCATCTCTGCGGGAGAGGGGACGCACGGGCTCGTCATGATCGAACCCGTCGTGAACTCGCTCAGCGGGTCGATCCGGTTACGTCGTCGTCCTGCCGCGGCTGAACACAGCGGGGGCAGATCACGAGCTTGGTGCCGAGCTTCCTGTCGTTTTCCGCTTCGATCTCGTCGTGAACCGCCCACCACGCCTCGGAGTATGGCCGCAAGGTGTCGAGCACACGTTGCCGCTCCTGATTGGGATCGCTTGCCGCGGGCGCGGGATTGGTGGCGCGCGGCTTCGCGATATGAGGGCGTCTGGCGCTCTTGTTCGGATCTGGGCCGAGGCCATCCCATGCGATCGGACGACGCTCCTGCGCCGGCGCGACTGCACATCCCAGCAGCGCTGTGCAGAAAGTGAGCAAGATGAAGCCGTTTCGCATCAATGCCGGACCCAGATTTCGTCGCGCAATGCGCAAGCCCCGCGCAGGAGACTCGCACAGCGTCGGTCAATTGGAACTTAAGGCAAACGAGTTGGCCGGCATGGCCGAGCAATGAACTCACGATTCGCATTACTTTGCGCGAGCAGTGAGGCCGCTTCGTGAAACCAGACGAACTGCATCGCACAACAATTGACGCAATATTGGGCTGTAATCTGCACGTCAGAATCGCTATTGGTGATTCATAAAATCTAAAAAGCTGGGGTGGACGTCACTTGAAGGGGAGCGACCGATGGCGGCGGCGCTACAGATCAATTTTGCCCTGTGGGGAATGCTTATCTGCGTCAGCATGAAGCTGGGGCCGGTGATTCAGACGCTTTATTGACGGCAGCCCAAGCGTGATGGCGTAGAGACCCGGTGCGCACTTTGGGTGCGAGCACAGGGAACCCACCGTATGGCCTCGGGCCGGCCACGCCAAATGCCTTTGATGTGACGCGGTTCACATAAGAACTTGTTCATGTCGCCTGGGTGCGGCTGGCGAATTCGTCAGCGGCAGCGCGGATAGATCGCGGCGAGATCACGGCCCTTGAGCAGAAGCAATCGCGAGCTGAGCCCGCCGCGGCGGCTGATCCAGTCGCGGACCGGGCCGGGATAGGCGGCAAGCACCGCGACCGATGCTTCCGGTTCGGCATAAAGGCGCCCACGCCGGTCGACCGAACGCGCCGCATGGAAGCCGAGCACGGCGCGCTTGGTGACGCAGATGCGCTCTTCCGGCACGACGCTCAGAACCAGTGTGCAGGCAGACAGGCAAGGGCCGTCGATCACCACGCGCTCGCCGCTGTCGCGCACCTTCTCGAACAAATCGAGGAACGGCCCCACTTGTCCGCCCGGCGACTGGATGATGCGGATTTCCGCGGCGGCGGGCGTGATGGCAAGGAGTGCCGATGCGAGCATCAGGGCTTTGACGAAAGCGCGTCGCATGGAGCACTCCAACAGCTCGGTTTCGTAGTTTCGTAGGGTGGGCAAAGCGCAGCGTGCCCACCGCAGTGATGTGGTGGGCACGGCGCTCGCGCGCCTTTGCCCACCCTACAACTACAACATCTGTACCTACCCGTTCCGCCTCTGACCGCGCAGCGTCGGCAGGCCGATGCCGGCTGCATCGAAGCCGCCATCAACGGCCAAAATTTGGCCGGTGATGTAGCTCGCACTTGCCGAGCACAGGAAGTAGATCGCTTCCGCAAGCTCCTCCTCCAGGCCGTAGCGGTTGAGCGGAATGGCGTCGTGATAGTCGGCGCGGATCTCCCTGGTGTGCACCTGCTTGGCCATCGCCGTGTCGACCGGCCCCGGCGCGACCGCGTTGACGCGGATGTTGAGCGAGGCAAGCTCGACCGCGAGCTGCTTGGTCAGGTGCGCGAGCCCGGCCTTGCTGGTGCCGTAGGCCGAGCGCAGCGTCGAGGCGCGTACCGCCGAGATCGAGGTGATGTTGACGATGGCCCCGCCATGGCCCTCGCGCATCAAGGGCACGGCCGCCTTGGTGCAGACGAAGGGGCCGGTGAGGTTGACCTCGAAGACGCGGCGCCAATCGGTCTCGGATGTTTCCATCAGCGGCGCGAACACCGCGATGCCGGCATTGTTGACGAGCGCATCGAGCCGGCCGAACCGGCGCTCGAGCTCCGCCATCGCATCGCTCACTGCGGCCGCGTCCGAGACGTCGCAGGTCAGCGCCAGCGTCGCCTCGCTCTGGTCGATCTCGGCGACCGCCCGGCCGAGCAGCTCGCCCTCGATGTCGAGCAGCGCCACGCGCCAACCCTCGGCCAGAAACTTCTTCGCGGTCGCGAGCCCGATGCCGCGCGCGGCTCCGGTGACGAGGGCGACTTTTTGCGGGGCAGGGGGCATCGGCTGATCGGTCCTTTGTCGAAAAATGCTCGCGAGCGCGGGCTCCTTTTACTTCGCTTTGGCCTCGATGAGGAACCTGGCCGACGAAAATTATTCCCGCCCCGGTGTCGGTTCCGACAGGGACCGTTCGTCTTGCAGGGGAGCGCGGCCCCTTTCGGCGCCTCCGGAAATGACGAAGAAGCGTAAGGACATTCCATGCGATTCATGATGCTGATGATCCCGCTCGGTTACGAAACCGCGCCGCCGGACGTCCAGCTTGATCCCGAGCGGGTCGCGGCGATGATGCGCTACAACGAGGCGCTGAAGAACGCAGGCGTGCTGATCACGCTCGACGGCCTGCATCCGCCGTCGATGGGCGCACGGGTTTCGTTTGCGACCGGCGAGCCCATCGTCACCGACGGCCCATTCGCCGAGGCCAAGGAAGTCCTGGGCGGATATTGGATGATCGAGGTTGCCTCGCGGGCCGAGGCGATTGCCTGGGCAAAGCAGTGCCCGGCCTCGCCGAACGAAATCATCGAGATCCGGCAGGTGCAGGAGCTGGCCGACTTTCCGCCCGACGTGCAGGCCGCGGCGGCCGCTTTCGGCGACCTGAAGACATAGCGGCGGTGGTCGCGATCAGATCGCGGCCGTCATCAACAAATCACCAAAGGAGAGACCGATGAGCACCGAACACAAATTCCTCGCCGTCTATCTCGGCAGCATGAGCGGCGAAAAGATGAAGGCCTGGCACGCGATGCCCGAGGCCGAACGTAAGGCCAGAGAGCGCGAGGGCATGGCCGCCTGGCATGGCTGGGTCGAGAAGCACAAGGACGTCATCGTCGAGCTGGGCGGCCCGCTCGGCAAGACCCGCAGGATCGACGGAAGCGGCATCACCGAGATCAGCAACGCACTGACCGGCTTCACGGTGGTGCGCGCTGCCTCGCAAGAGGAGGCTGCCAAGCTGTTCGAGAACCATCCGCACTTTGCGATCTTCCCGGGCGAGGCGATCGAGGTCATGCCTGTCTTGCCGATTCCGCAGATGTAGGTTCGAGTGGATCGTCATTCCGGGGCGGTCCGCAGGACCGAACCCGGAATGACGAGATTCTCAGGTGCGCAAGCGCGCACCGGGTTCGATGCTGGCGCATTGCCCCGGAATGACTGCGGAGGATACGGTTAATCAAACTCGGCCGCCGCTAGTGACCTTCGCGCCCGCCTCATGTAAAGCTCGTTCACATGAGCTGGCGCAAGGAACAGCGCCGCGCCGAGCGCGGCTATCACCACGGCAATCTGAAGGAGGCCCTGTTGCAGGCCGCTCTCGGGCTGATCGCCGAGAAGGGCGCGGCCGGCTTCACCTTCGCCGATGCCGCACGCATGGCCGGCGTCAGCGCGGCGGCGCCCTACCGGCATTTCCGCGACCGTGACGAGCTGCTGTCCTCGATCGCCCAGCGCGGCTTCGAGCAATTCGAGGCGCGCCTGACCGCGGCCTGGGACGACGGCCGTCCCGATACGGTCACCGCGTTCGAGCGCGTCGGCAAGGCCTATCTCGCCTTCGCCCGCGATGAGCCGGCCTTCTACAACGCGATGTTCGAGTCCGGTCTGCCGGTCGACGCCAATCCGGCGCTGCAGGCCGCGAGCGAGCGGGCGTTCAACATCATTCGCGCCGCGGCCGAGCGGCTTGCAGCGCTTGCGCCTCCCGGCATGCCGCGGCCGCCGGCGATGATGATGGCGCTGCACATCTGGACCATGGCGCATGGCGTGGCTTCGCTGTTCTCCCGCGGCGACGCGGCGCGGCGAAAACTGCCGATGTCTCCGGACGAGCTGCTCGAGGCCGAGGTTCTGATCTATCTGCGCGGTCTCGGCTTCCCGACCGATCGCCGCCCGCCGGCGAAAGGCGCCGAGCCGCCGCCGGTGCCACCGGAGGCATCCTCCGGTTCCGGAGTGCCGCCCGGGGGGCCCTGGGGCAAGCCGAAATAGACTGACGCAATAATCACGCGGGCGTGTCTGGCGCCCAGCTTGACAAAATCGGTGGATGGTCTAGCTATGTAAATGTTATTTACATTCACAACGGCGCTGGTGCCGTGATGGAGATGGGAAATGGCCTACACCGCTGACGTCAATCGCTGGCGCGGCCCTTCGGACCAATACCAACGGTACGAGCGTCCCCGCATGCTCGATACGCCCTGGCATCCCGGCTGGATCGCCGTGACCATCCTCGGCTTCATCATCTGGTGGCCGATCGGGCTTGCCCTTCTCTTTTTCACACTCGGGAGCAGAAGAATGTCGTGCTGGAGCAACCAGGATCGCTGGCAGAACAAGATGGAGCGGATGCAGTACAAGATGGACCGCGTGCGCGGCCGCATGGAGCGCAGCGGCTTCGGCTTTGGCTTCGGCCCGCCGTCCTCCGGCAACCGCGCCTTCGACGAGTATCGCTCTGAAACGCTGCGCCGGCTCGAGGAAGAGCAGGTCGAGTTCAGGAACTTCCTCGACCGTCTGCGTCACGCCAAGGACAAGGAAGAGTTCGACCAGTTCATGGCGCAGCACAAGACCCGTCCGACCCCGCCGCCGACCGACCAGCAGCAGGGCTGACCTTCAAGGCCTGACACCTCTCAAAGCCCTCAGGCGCATGCCCCCAAAGTCCTGATGGCCCCGAGCCGCCCGTCTGCGCAACCCGCAGGCGGGCGGTTTGGCTTTGGGAACGTGGGCACGGCCCCGATCCGTTTGATCGAAGGCGCATGACCCCGAGCGTTCAGCGCACTGTCACGAGCTGGGCCTGCACCGAAGCCAGGAAATGCGCGTAGGCGTGATCCACGATCTCGTTGAGCGATCGTGTTCGCGCGAAGATCGCCCTGGCTTCAGTGAGAAACTCATCGCGGGTTGGTATCTTCGGCAGATGCAGGTGTGTCAGTGCGTCCACGCCGTCATGCGCGCGATTGAGGATGTCGTGCAGCGTCGGCAGTTGCAGCTGGGCGAGATCGGCCCGACGCCGCGCCGAGGAGATCGCATGCGCCAGCTTTTGTGCATCGAACCGTTCGGCGAGCTCGATGGCCGCCCGCTTGATGACCCGGGCGCCGAGCGGCTGCTCGTTGCGCAGCACCTGTTCGGGCGGCGCCTTCATGTTCCAGACGATTCCGAGCCAGGACAGCACTTTGAGGACGTAATAGGTGATGTCGATCTCCCACCAGCGGAAGCCCTGACGCACGCTGCTCTGGTAGGCGTGGTGATTGTTGTGCCAGCCTTCACCCAGGGTGAACAGCGCCAGCAGCCAGTTGTTGCGGGAATCATCGCCGGTCACGTAGCGCTTGCGTCCATGCACATGGGCGAGCGAATTGATGCAGAAGGTGGCGTGATAGAGCAGCACCGTGCTCCACAGGAAGCCGACCACCAGACCCGACCATCCCGCGACCAGGAAGCAGAGCGCCGCAAGCACGATCGCCGGCAACAGCTCGAGCCGATGCAGCCACATCAGCTCGGGATAGGCCGCGAGATCGCCGACCTTGACGAGGTCGGTCGCATCGTGCCGGCGGTAGAAGATCCAGCCGAGATGGCTGTACACGAAGCCGCGATGACGCGGCGAATGCACGTCGATCTCGGTGTCGGAATGCAGATGATGGTGCCGGTGCTTGGCCGCCCACCACAACACGCTCTTTTGCGCGCTGCTTTGCGCCAGGCACGCCAGCATGAACTGAAACGTCCGGCTGGTCGCGTACGCCCGATGCGAGAAATAGCGATGGTAGCCGGCGCAGACGCCGAACATCCGCGCGATGTACAACGAGACGCAGATTGCGACGGCCTGCCATGTGACGCCCGACCAGATCGCCGCAACGCAGCCGAGATGGACCAGCAGGAACGGCACGGCGGAGGGATACATGATGTCGTCGTGGTGGTCGTCGGCGGGCGCGTTGGGCGACATGTCTTGGCGTGACCTCAGGTATTGGGGGTGCGGGATTCGTGTCGGCAGCGAGGGCCGCCGGGTACGAAAAACCCGCGGATGGCGGACCACCACGGGGCTCGAACGAGCTGCTTTGCATGGACATCGCCGCCAAGGCAGCTTCGGCCGACGATTCAACTGACTATATGGTTGCGAATGCCTGGCATGCAAGCTCGTAGCCTCACGGGGAGCTGCGGCATGCTGCTCAGGTTGCAGCGGCATGGTGCGGAGGGGGCGCACGGACTATGTTTGAGACCTGAAGGAAGCCCCACACCGGAGGCGGCGATGACGGCAGCTGTGACCGCGACGAACGATCGCCTGTGGCAGCAGATACGTGGTGAGGCGCAGCGTGCGGCTGCATCCGATCCGGTCCTCGGCAGATCGCTCGCCGAGACCGTCCTCGCGCATGACGGTCTTGCGGCGGCTCTGGCCGATCTCATCGGGCGCAGGCTCGGCGGCAATCCCGCAGGGCAGGCGCGCTTCGCTGCCTTTTCCCGCGACGCTTTTCACTTTTCGCCGGAGCTGACCGAAGCGGCCGGCCGCGACTTGCAGGCCATCGTGCGCAACGATCCCGCCATCGCCGGCCTGTTGGCGCCGCTGCTGCATTTCAAGGGCTATGTCGCGCTGCAAGCCTGGCGCGTCTCGAACTGGCTCTGGCATCGTGACCAGCGCGATGCGGCGCTGCTGTTTCAGAACGAGGCGTCGAACGTCCTGCAGGTCAGCATTCATCCGGCGGCCAGCATCGGCGCGTCCGTCTATCTCGATCATGCCACCGGCGTCGTGATCGGCGCCAACGTCGTGATCGGCGACGAGGTCACCATCCTCCAGAATGTCAGCATCGGCCGCAGCAATGAGCTGCCGCCACGCTCGCCGCGCATCGGCCGCGGCGTGTTCATCGGTGCGGGCGCGACCATTTTGGGCGATGTCCGGATTGGCGATTGCGCCAGGATCGGCGCCGACACGGTCGTGACCTCCGACGTTCCCTTTGGCTGCACCGCGGTCGGAAATCCCGCGCGATTGACCAACTGCCCCGAGCCCGCGCCGGCGGCTTGAGGCGCGAACACATCAAGCGGCGTGGCGGGCGGCCCGACCAGAGCCAAGGCATGGTCGCCGAGATCTGCCCCGGCAGCCTGCCTTTGATTCAGGCCGCTTGGCGGCGGCTCTCGCCGCCGTGCTGCGGCGTGACCGGCTCCGAGCTGGTCTGGCCCGGCGCATCCAGCACCGCGACGCGATGCCGGTAGACCATCTCCCCCTGGGTCCGGGTTCAGCACCGCAATTCAGGGGCGTTGCCGTGCGTCCGGGAGGCGGACGGGGCTCGTCCGGACGCCAACCGCCTGCGCGGCCTGTCTTTCCCGCCGCCCAATTCACCCGTGGTAACCTCGCATTAACCAACGCCGGGCTCTGGTAAGGGCGGGCAGTCGCGCCCAAAGCCCGAAGCCGAGGCCCGTCAAGGCCCGGGGCCAAAGGCCCATAGTTTTGACATCTTGGCAGGGAATGCAGGCGGCCGGCTTTGGACGAGCCCCTGCACCCCCGAAAGACAAGGCTTTGAGCGGGCTTGCCGGCCGCGCCGGTTGTAGCGCGGTCATTGGGGAACCGGCAGCCATTTGCTGGCCGGCACATCGGGTAACGATCGCCTTGAGAGGATACTGCTTATGAATCCGGCCGACGTGGCTCAGTCAGCCCTTCCGGTTGCCGCTTCCGCGGACGTGTCGCTGATCGCGCTGTTCTGGCAGGCTCACTGGATCGTGAAAGCGGTGATGCTGGGGCTTCTGGCCTGCTCGGTCTGGGTCTGGGCCATCGCCATCGACAAGATCTTCCTGTTTGCCCGCACCCGCCGCTCGATGGACCGCTTCGAGCAGGCGTTCTGGTCCGGCGAATCGATCGAGGAGCTCTATCGCACGCTATCGGCCAAGCCGACGCATTCGATGGCGGCGTGCTTCGTCGCGGCGATGCGCGAGTGGAAACGGTCGTTCGAGAGCCATGCCCGCTCGGTCGCGGGCCTGCAGATGCGCATCGACAAGGTCATGAACGTCTCGATCGCCCGCGAGGTCGAGCGGCTGGAACGCCGCCTGCTGGTGCTCGCCACCGTCGGCTCCGCCGGCCCCTTCGTCGGCCTGTTCGGCACGGTCTGGGGCATCATGTCGAGCTTCCAGTCGATCGCGGCGTCGAAAAATACCTCTCTGGCGGTGGTGGCGCCGGGCATCGCGGAGGCGCTGTTTGCGACCGCCGTCGGCCTTATCGCCGCCATTCCCGCCACTATCTTCTACAATAAGTTCACCTCCGAGGTGAACCGGCAGGCCCAGCGGCTGGAAGGCTTCGCCGATGAATTTTCCGCCATTCTGTCGCGTCAGATCGACGAGCGGGGCTGACCGGCGGCATGTATAGTGTGAAGGGCAATTTGGGCACGCGATCATGGCGATGAACGTTGCGAGTTCGTCCGGCGGCGGCGGCCGCCGAGGCCGGCGCAAGCCCGTCGTGGCCGAGATCAACGTCACGCCGATGGTCGACGTGATGCTGGTGCTGCTCATCATCTTCATGGTGTCGGCGCCGATGCTCACGGTCGGCGTGCCGCTCGACCTGCCGCAGACCCAGGCCAAGAGCCTCGAGAACAACGACCAGAAGCCGATCCAGATGTCGGTCGACATCAAGGGCAAGGTGTTCATCAACGATTCCGAGATCGCCATCAACGAGCTGGTCCCCAAGCTGAAGGCGATCACGGACGCGCGCGGCGGGCTCGAGGAACGCATCTATCTGCGCGCCGACAAGAAGGCGGATTACGGCACGGTGGCCAAGGTGATGGGCCTGTTGTCCGGCGCCGGATTCAAGAAGCTCGCCCTCGTCACGGAAGCGGATCAGGGGTAAGCGGTGAAGGTGAACGTCGACAAGACACTCGTTGCGTCGATTGCCCTCCACGTCCTCGTGCTGGGATGGGGGCTCGTCACCTTCAGCAGCAAGGCCTACATCGCGCCTGAGGAGTCGCTGCCGGTCGACATCATCTCCACCGATCAGCTCGCCAAGATGATGGCCGGGCAGAAGACCGGCAAGAAGGAAGAGCCGAAGCCCAAGGTCGAGAAGATCGCCGAACCCAAGCCCGAGGAAGACGCCGTCGGCAAGGTCACCGAGAAGAAAGAGCTGATCAAGACCAATTCGCAGCCCGAGCCGCCGCCAAAGCCCGTCGAAAAGCCGGTCGAGAAGAAGCCCGAGCCGCCGAAGCCCGTCGCCGAGGCGAAGCCGAAGGAAGAGCCGAAGCCGCAGGAAAAGAAGCCTGATCCGGCCAAGGAAGATCCGATCGCCGAGCTGCAGAAGAAGCTGGACATCAAGAAGCCGCCGCCGAAGCCCGTGGAGCAGAAGGTCGCGGCGGTGCAGCCGCAGCAGCAGCCGAAGCCGAAGGAGCGCACCTTCGATCCCGCGCAGATCCAGCGCGATCTCGACAAGCGCGCCGCGACCCGGCACGAGCTGACTGGCTCCGCTCTGAATGCGTCGGCCGCGTTGGGAGCGGCGACAGGGACTGCCGCCAACAACGTCGCGACGTGGCGCGGTGCGTTCCAGGGCGCGGTCAAGCGCTGCTTCACGCCCACCTATAATGGCCAGGATGCCGATCAGTACGAAGCCGACATCGACATTCCCATGAAGATCGACGGATCGCTGGCTTCGGAGCCGATCGTCGTCGCTGTGCGAGGACCGTCACGCTCGATTGCTCAGGCCATTGCCGAGAGCGCCAAGCGCGCCATCGTGCAGTGTCAGGTCTATTCGTTCATGCCGAAGCAGCAGTACGAGAGCTGGAAGCTCATTCCGATGACTTTCGGCCTGAAAGACATGTTGTGACATCCGAACAAAAGAATTTTGCAATGAATGACGTCCGATCGATGAACCGCCGCCGCTTCATGACGCTGACCGGATCGACGCTTGCCATGCTCGGAAGCGGGCGAGCCTTCGCTCAAGGCCAGGACGGTCGCATCCGCATCGACCCAAATGCATTCCAGCCGATTCCGATCGCGATCACCAACTTCCTGCCCGGCTCGCCCTCCGATGGCGACGTCGGCAACGGCGTCACGCAGGTCATCACCAACAATCTGAAGCGCTCGGGCCTGTTCGCGCCGATCGACCAGGCCGCCTTCATCGAGCGCATCAGCAACATGGACGTCGCGCCGCAATTCCAGAACTGGAAGACGCTGAACGCGCAGGCCCTCGTCACCGGCCGCATGACGCGCCAGCCCGATGGCAGGCTCAAGGCCGAATTCCGCCTGTGGGACGTGATCTCCGGCCAGCAGCTTGCCGGCCAGCAATATTTCACCTCGCCGGAATATTGGCGCCGCATCGCCCACATCATCTCCGACCAGATCTACGAGCGGATGACCGGCGAGAAAGGCTATTTCGACAGCCGCGTGGTGTTCGTGGACGAGAGCGGCCCGAAGGAGCGCCGCGTCAAGCGGCTTGCGATGATGGACCAGGACGGCGCCAATGTGCGCTATCTGACCCGCGGCTCCGACCTCGTGCTGACGCCGCGTTTTTCGCCGAACTCGCAAGAGATCACCTACATGGAGTTCGGCCAGGGCGATCCGAAGGTCTATCTCTTCAACATCGAGACCGGCCAGCGCGAGATCGTCGGCAACTTCCCCGGCATGACCTTTGCGCCGCGCTTCTCGCCGGACGGCCAGCGCGTCATCATGAGCCTGCAGCAGGGCGGCAATTCCAACCTGTTCGTGATGGATCTGCGCTCGCGCTCGACCACCCGCCTCACCGACACGCCGGCGATCGACACCTCGCCGTCCTATTCACCGGACGGCACCCGCATCTGCTTCGAGTCCGATCGCGGCGGCCGGTCGCAGATCTACGTGATGGCGGCGGGCGGCGGGCAGGCGCAGCGCATCTCCTTCTCCAAGGACGACACCAATGCCAGCTATTCGACCCCGGTGTGGTCGCCGAAGGGCGACTACATCGCCTTCACGAGGCAAGGCGGCGGGCAGTTCGCGATCGGCGTCATGAAGCCCGACGGCTCCGGCGAGCGGCTGCTGACTTCCGGCTTCCACAATGAAGGTCCGACCTTCTCCCCGAACGGCCGCGTGCTGATGTTCTTCCGCGACCCCGGCGGCAATGGCGGGCCCTCGCTGTACAGCGTCGACATCTCCGGTCGCAACGAGCTCAAGGTGCCGACGCCGGGCTTCGCCTCCGACCCGGCCTGGTCGCCGTTGCTGTCCTCGACGGCGGGTCAATAGAACGCAGATTCGGAACGCGCGATCTTTTCGAAAATCGCGCCGATTTTCTCACTTTCGACGAGGCGGGTAAGCCTTTCTTCACCTTGCGCCCGGCAAGGCTTGCCTAACTGCTTGATTTTTAAGCTGGAATTGGTTCGGCATTGCCGAAAAACAACTCGACTTTAACGATGTTCCCTCAGAAAGACTTCACCTGAGCCGGGTAAAACTACGCGCCAAACAGGACGCGCGTACAAACACCAATGCAGTTCGCAAGCCAGAGTGGAGAACCTGAGCCGGCGTCGCCGAGGGTTTCGGCCGCGCTGATCGATTCGCTGTTCGAAACTCCAGCTCCCTTGCTGACGGGGCTTGTCTTCGGCGTCGTCGCGGCGGCCGCGACCGCGCTGAAGACGGGAGAACCTTTGATCTGGGCGTGTGTGGCGCTCCTGATCCTCGCCGGCGCTATCCGGGCGTTCGACTTGCGGCGGTATCAGATGCGCAAATCGACGCTGACCACCGACGAAGCGGCGCGATGGAAGAACCGGCATCAGATCGGGGCGATGATCCAGGCCGCCGCCGTCGGCATCTGGAGCACGACCACGCTGTTGGTCAGCGACGATGCCGTCGCCCATATGATCTCTCTCTCCACGACCACGGGCTTCGTGGCGGGTGGTGCAGGCCGGGCCTACGGACGGCAATGGATATACCAGCTGCAGGCTACGCTTTGCTTCGGCTCGACGGTGGTCGCGCTGGCGTGGCGTGGCACGCCCTATTACATCGTCATGTCAGTCCTGTGCGCCGCGTTTCTGGTGGCCGTCATACAAATCTCGGCCAATCTGCACAGGATATTCATGCGGGCGCTCGTCGCGCGCGAACGCGAAGCGGCCCTGGCGGGCCAGTTCGACAGCGCGCTGAACAACATGCCCCATGGGCTGTGCATGTTCCGTGTCGACGGTCAGCTTGCGGTGATGAATCATCGTTTCAGCGAAATGATGAATCTGCCCGACGATCTCGTCCAGCGCGGCCCCAATGCATCCGAAATCATCGCGGCGTGCGTCAGCGGCGGCTCCATCTCGGCCGAGAACGGCAACCTGATCCTCCGGGAGATCGAGGACGGACGGGTCCGCGAGCTCCTGACCTCGGATCCGGATATCGCGCGCGGGCGCGCGCTGTCCTGGACCTTCCAGCCAATGGCCGATGGCGGCACGGTCATGCTGATCGAGGACATCACCGAGCGCAAGAACGCCGAGGCGAGGATCACCCATCTTGCCCGCTACGACGAGCTCACGGCATTGCCCAACCGGGTCAGCTTCCACGACGAGATCGAGCGGCTGCTGGCGAATTCGCATCATGCCGAGCGCCTCTCCGCACTTCTGTTCGTCGACCTCGACCAGTTCAAGCAGGTCAACGACACGCTTGGCCATCCCTGCGGCGACCAGCTGCTGTGCGCGGTTGCCAATCGCTTGCGCGAGATGCTGCGGCCCGACGATTTCGTCGCCCGCTTCGGCGGCGACGAATTCGTCGTGTTCCAGCAGAACATCTCTTCGCCGGAGGACGCCGCCAGCCTCGCCCGCCGCATCGTCGAGCGCCTCAGCGAGCGCTATCGCATCGACAACCACCTCGTCGAGATCGGCGCGAGCGTCGGCATTGCGCTGACCTCGCCGGATGGCAGCGCCAGCGCCGACACGCTGCTCAAGAACGCCGACATGGCGCTGTACCGGGCCAAGGCCGACGGCCGCGGTACCTTCTGCTTCTTCCGCGACGAGATGGCGGCGACCGTCGAGGCCCGCCGCATCCTGGAGCTGGACTTGCGCAAGGCGCTCGCCAACGAGGAATTCGAGCTGTTCTATCAGCCGCTGGTCAACCTCAAGACCGGCAAGATCACCACCTGCGAGGCGCTGCTGCGCTGGAACCATCCGGTGCGCGGCACGGTCTCGCCGGTCGACATCATCCCGGTTGCCGAGGACATGGGCCTGATCGTCGATCTCGGCCGCTGGATCCTGCGGCGGGCCTGCATGGAATGCATGAAGTGGCCGGACGGCGTCAGCGTCGCGGTCAACTTCTCGCCCCAGCAATTCCACCAGCGCGATGTGCTGAGCGAGATCCGCTACGCGCTCGAAGTTTCGGGCCTGCCGACGCATCGGCTGGAGATCGAGATCACCGAGTCCTCGCTGCTGCGCAACACCCAGCTCACGCACGACATCCTCTCGCAGCTTCATGCGCTTGGCGTGCGCATCTCGCTCGACGATTTTGGCACCGGCTATTCCAGCCTGAGCTATCTGCACAATTTCCCGATGCAGAAGGTCAAGATCGACCGCTCCTTCCTCGAAGGCATCGATACCGATCGGCCGCTGACTCTGTTGCGCGGGGTGGCGCGGCTGGCTGCCGATCTCGGCATGTCGGTGGTGGTCGAGGGCATCGAGACCAACGAGCAGCTCGAGCTGATCAGCGCCGACGGGACCATCACCGAAGGACAGGGCTATCTTTTCAGCCGGCCGGTGCCCGCCATCCGGGTTCGGCAATTGCTGAATGCCTCGCACGGCCGCCGCTTGCCCGACGATCAGCTGACCGTCGCCTCGCGATCGATCGCCTGACACCTCCGTAAAACTGCGGGAAATCCCTGGTTCTCTGCAACTGGCAGGGTTAACCCTAACCCGGCGCTTCAATTGCGCCGGCGTTAAGAAGGTGTTAATCCTATTCCACCCGCGAGGGTTGTTTGTCAGTTGAGGAAAGTTGGATGAAGCCCGAAGCCGAACCGCGCGCTTCGCTCTCTGTGCGGGGGGGAGCGCTGTTCGACCGCGTCGACTACCGATCCATCGAGACTCCTGAGGAGAAAGATCAGCTCTATCAGATGCGCTATCGGGCCTATACGCGTGGCGGATTGATTCCGCCGTCGGAGTCCGAGCGCTACAGCGATAGCTACGACGATGCACCCAATGCCCGGATCTTCGGAGTGTATGTCGACGGAGAGCTCTGCAGCTCTATCCGTCTTCACGTGCTGACGTCAGAACAGCGGGCGTCCTGCACCACCGACTTGTTCGGCGACGTTCTTCACCCCCGCCTCGATCGCGGCGAAGTCTTCATCGATCCGGCCCGCTTCGTCGCAAGCCCGGAAAAAGCCAAGTGTTTTCCGGAGCTGCCTTATGTGACGGTGCGGCTCGTCTTCCTGGCCTGCGAACATTTTAATGCCGATACCGGGCTCGCGCTCGTCCGTCCCGCGCACGAGGCGTTCTATCGCCGGGTCTTTCTCAACGAGACCATCGCAGAACCGCGCTTGTTCCCGAATGCCTTGGCAAAGGTCGCGTTGATGGCGTCCGACTTCCGCGCCGTGCGGGAAAGGGTGTTAACGCGTTTTCCGATCATGCGCTCGAGTGCCTTCGAGCGACGCATGCTGTTTGGGCCCAGCAGTGCGTCATCGCTGAGCGGCGTCTCGCCGAAACTGGCCTCCGAACGTCCGAAGCTGGTCGTCTATTCCTGAGAGCCGTCGGGGCCTGCCCTCGAACCGAGCTGCAGTCCAGCGCCAGGCCGGGACCGGGCTTATTTTTGGCCGGTTTCGCCGGTTCGGACTCTTGCCTTCACCCTCGCGCCACATTTACAACCCATTAACCATGACGGGTGCTTTTCGCCGGTTGGGGGCATTTGATCGGCTGAGGCAAGGTTCCGTCAAGGTTGACGGAACGTTCGCTTAACCAACCCCCTGTAGACCGGACAGCAGTGGACTAACGTGAGCGTGGAGGCTCCGGAATGAAACATCCTATGCGTATCCTCCAGGGATTGAAGCTGGTCGCGGTGCTCGCCGTCGCGCTGTCGATGGGCGCCTGCGCCAACAAGAATGCCGCGACGGATGCGATGGCCAATGCGGCGACGCCCGGCAGCCAGCAGGATTTCGTCGTTAACGTCGGCGACCGCGTGTTCTTCGAAAGCGACCAGACCGATCTGACCCCGCAGGCGATCGTGACCCTGGAAAAGCAGGCGCAGTGGCTCCAGACCTATCCGCGCTACAGCTTCACCGTCGAAGGTCATGCCGACGAGCGTGGCACCCGCGAATACAACATCGCGCTCGGCGCCCGCCGTGCCCAGTCGGTGCGTTCGTTCCTCGCCTCGCGCGGCATCGATCCGAACCGCATGCGCACGATCTCCTACGGCAAGGAGCGGCCGGTCGCCGTCTGTAACGACATCTCGTGCTGGTCGCAGAACCGTCGCGCCGTCACCGTGCTGAACGCGAGCTCCTGACGCCGAGATCCTGACGTTCGGTCAGGCGCCGTTCATCTTCAGAAACCGATTATGCCGGCGCCCTCTCGGGCGCCGGTTTCGTATCAGCAATCCGTGACCTAAAACCTCTTGGTGGCAGTCACAGTTTTGGCGTACTCCCTTTCTCATTGTGTGGCGCGGCGAATGGTCCGCCGCGCGCCACGTCGCTTTCGTCGTCAGGGCAAGATGTCATCGAAATTCAAGGCAATTACCGGCACCGTGGCGACCGCCGCGCTGCTCTCTTTGTGCTCGCCCGCACTCGCGCAATCGATCTTCGCGCAATCGGATGATGCCGATCCCGAGATGCGGATCGAGCGGCTGGAGAACCAGCTGCGCCAGCTCACCGGCCAGAACGAAGAGCTGCAATACCGCAACCGCCAGCTCGAGGAGCGGCTGCGGGCGCTCGAGGGCGGCGCGCAGGCCGCGCCCGGACAGGCGCCCAGTGCCGCGGCGATGCCGCCCGCCCAGATCGCACCAAGTCAGGTCGCGCCGGGCTATCGCCAGCCGCAGCAGCAGGCCGTACAGCCGCATTACGAGCAGCCGCAGATCGCATCTCCCGCGCCGATCGTTCAGGAGCAGCCGGCGCCCGGCGCCCCCGGCACACGCCGCCGCGGCGATGCCTTCGATCCCAACCAGAACCCGAATGCCCCCGGCGCGCCGCGCGCGCTCGGCGGCGGGCAGCAACCGATGTCGGCAGGCAGTCAGGTCGGCTCGCCCGGCGGCCAGATTGGCTCGCCCGGCGGCCAGATCGGCTCGCCCGGCGGTCGCGGCGCCGGCGAGCCGCTTGATCTCGCCAACACCAGCCCTCGCTATCAGTCGCCGGGAGCACCCCCGGCGGCCCAGCCCGGTTATCCGGCGCCTGCAGGCGCCCCCGGTTTGACCACGCTGCCGCCCTCGGCCACGCCGCGCGACGAGTTCGACCTCGGCATCGGCTACATGCAGCGCAAGGACTATGCCCTCGCCGAGCAGACCATGAAGAATTTTGCGCAGAAATATCCGAGCGATCCGCTGCTCGGAGACGCGCAATATTGGCTCGGCGAGAGCTACTTCCAGCGCCAGCAATACCGCGATTCCGCGGAAGCCTTCCTCGCCGTCACCACCAAGTACGAAAAATCGGCCAAGGCCCCGGATGCGCTGCTCCGGCTCGGCCAGTCGCTCGGCGCCCTAAAGGAGAAGGAGGCCGCCTGCGCCGCCTTCGGCGAGGTCGGCCGCAAATATCCGCGCGCCTCCGCCGGCGTCAAAGCGGCGGTGGACCGCGAGCAGAAGCGGGTGAAGTGCTGATCCACCGCGCGGATCGCTGACAAAGCGGATGGCGCTGCGCTAGATTGCGCCCGCCATTCGCTGGCGATTGCCGGGCAGCGCCATGTCAGACGATGACAATTCTCCGATCTCCACCCGCGAGGCGAGCCGCCTCTTCGCCGGCCTGAAGAGCGCGCCGGCGCTGGTGCTCGCCGTCTCCGGCGGCCCCGATTCGGTCGCGCTGATGTGGCTTGCGGCGCGCTGGCAGCGCAGCCTTCCGCGCGCGCCGCTGCTCACCGTCGTCACGGTCGATCACGGCCTGCGGCAAGAGGCGGGGCGCGAGGCGCGCGAGGTCAAGCGGCTCGCCGCCGAGCTCGGACTGCCGCACCGGACCCTGCGCTGGCGTGGCGCCAAGCCGAAGACGGGGCTGCCGGCGGCCGCGCGCGAGGCGCGCTACCGTCTGCTCGCAGACGCCGCCCGTGCCGTCGGCGCGAGCCACGTGCTGACCGCCCATACCCGCGACGACCAGGCCGAGACGTTGTTGATGCGCCTGTTGCGCGGCAGTGGACTTGCGGGACTGTCGGCCATGGCCCCTCTCAGCGAGCGCGACGGCATCGTGCTGGCGCGGCCGCTGCTCGACGTCCCGAAGTCGCAGCTGGTCGCGACCTTGAAGCGGGCCAAGATCGGCTTTGCCGACGACCCCACCAACCGCGACACCGCCTTCACCCGGCCGCGGCTGCGCGCGCTGCTGCCGCTTCTCGCGGCCGAGGGCGGCGACAGCAGGAATCTGGCGCGGCTTGCGGCCAGGCTGGCGCGGGCCAATGCGGCGGTCGAGGTGCTGGCCGACGGCGCCGAGCGCTTCCTCCGTTTGCGGGATCGCGGCGAAGCGCCGCAGTCGGGAGCGCGAAGCTTCGAGGCTGCGGCCTTTGCCGCCCTGCCGGATGAGGTCCGGCTGCGGCTCTTGCTGCGGGCCATCAACGCGCTGGGGCATGAAGGGCCTGCGGAACTCGGCAAGGTCGAAACCCTGATGTCCGTGCTGGATCAGGCTATTGCGGCAAGTCTCCGCGCCCGCGCCGGTCGCCAGCCGGTCCTGAAGCAGACCCTTGCGGGAGCCTTGATCAGCCTTGCCGGCGGGCGTATCCACATCGCACCGGCGCCGGCCCGGCGCCGCAAGGGCGGATAGGCGTGGGCGAGGGCGGATCATGACACCAGCCATTTCGGCCCCGCACCGTCAGGACACCTTAACCAGGCACGAAGAACCCCGCTCCGGGCGCCATTTTTTCAGCGGGAATCGCTCTAAGATGGGCTAAATAGTCCCATCTCATTCCCTTGGCAGCGACCCGGGCGGCACCTAGATTGTATGCGTAACCGAGAGGATTCCTTGGGGATTTTCTCTAGCTCGCCCAAGTAACTCCTGAAGGACCAGGCCGCGATCCGCGCGACCACGAAGGAAGATCGATGAACGCCAATCTGCGCAATTTCGCCCTCTGGGTCATCATTGTTTTGCTGCTGTTGGCGTTGTTCACGCTCTTCCAGAATCCGGGGCAGCGAGCCTCCTCGCAGGACATCGCGTTCTCGCAACTCCTGAGCGAGGTTGACCGCGGCAATGTGCGCGACGTCGTGATCCAGGGCCCGGACATTCATGGCACCTTCACCAACGGCTCCAGCTTCCAGACCTATGCGCCGAACGACCCGACGCTGGTGAAGCGCCTGTACGACAGCAAGGTGCAGATCACCGCGAAGCCGCCGGGCGACAACGTGCCGTGGTTCGTCTCGCTGCTGGTCTCCTGGCTGCCCTTCATCGCGCTGATCGGCGTGTGGATCTTCCTGTCGCGGCAGATGCAGGGCGGCGCCGGCAAGGCGATGGGCTTCGGCAAGTCGCGCGCCAAGATGCTGACTGAAGCGCATGGCCGCGTCACCTTCGAGGACGTCGCCGGCGTCGACGAGGCCAAGCAGGACCTGCAGGAGATCGTCGAATTCCTGCGCGATCCCGGCAAATTCCAGCGCCTCGGCGGCCGCATTCCGCGCGGCGTGCTGCTGGTCGGCCCTCCCGGCACCGGTAAGACCTTGATCGCGCGTGCGGTCGCGGGCGAAGCCAACGTGCCGTTCTTCACCATCTCCGGTTCGGACTTCGTCGAGATGTTCGTCGGCGTCGGCGCCTCTCGTGTGCGCGACATGTTCGAGCAGGCCAAGAAGAACGCGCCCTGCATCATCTTCATCGACGAAATCGACGCCGTCGGCCGTCACCGCGGTGCCGGCCTCGGCGGCGGCAATGACGAGCGCGAGCAGACGCTGAACCAGCTGCTGGTCGAGATGGACGGCTTCGAGGCCAATGAGGGCGTGATCCTGATCGCAGCGACCAACCGCCCCGACGTGCTCGATCCCGCGCTGCTGCGTCCGGGCCGCTTCGACCGTCAGGTCGTGGTGCCCAATCCTGACGTCGTCGGCCGCGAGCAGATCCTCAAGGTTCACGTCCGCAAGGTGCCCTTGGCGCCGGATATCAACCTCAAGACCATCGCGCGCGGCACCCCGGGCTTCTCCGGCGCCGACCTGATGAACCTCGTCAACGAGGCTGCGCTCACCGCCGCCCGCCGCAACAAGCGGATGGTGACGCAGGCCGAGTTCGAGGAGGCCAAGGACAAGGTGATGATGGGCGCCGAGCGCAAGTCGCTCGTCATGACCGAGGAAGAGAAGCTCTTGACGGCCTATCACGAGGGCGGCCACGCCATCGTCGGCCTCAACGTGCCCGCGACCGATCCGATCCACAAGGCGACCATCATCCCGCGCGGCCGCGCGCTCGGCATGGTCATGCAGTTGCCCGAGCGCGACAAGCTGTCGATGTCTCTGGAGCAGATGACCTCGCGCCTCGCCATCATGATGGGCGGCCGCGTCGCCGAAGAGCTGATCTTCGGCCGCGAGAAGGTGACCTCGGGCGCCGCCTCCGACATCGAGCAGGCCACGCGGCTGGCTCGCATGATGGTGACGCGCTGGGGCCTGTCGGAAGAGCTCGGCACGGTCTCCTACGGCGAGAACCAGGACGAAGTGTTTCTGGGCATGTCGGTGTCGCGGACCCAGAACGCCTCCGAGGCGACGGTGCAGAAGATCGACTCCGAGATCCGCCGTCTGGTCGAGGAAGGCTACAAGGAAGCGACCCGCATCCTCACCGAGAAGCATGCCGACCTCGAGGCGCTGGCCAAGGGTCTGCTCGAGTTCGAGACGCTGAGCGGCGACGAGATCGTCGATCTGCTCAAGGGCAAGAAGCCGAACCGCGAATCTGTGCTCGAGCCGACCACGCCGCGCGCCTCCGCGGTGCCTCCGGCCGGCAAGTCGCCGCGCCCGCGGCCCGATGCGGATCCCGGCCTGGAGCCGCAGCCGCAGGCGTAATCGAGCAGCGGCACACCGAATTGAAGAACGCGGCGGAAACGCCGCGTTTTTTCTGTCCTCCAAGCGCGCGATCGCGAGCCGGCATCCTGGCTGCTTCCGGCAAAGCGAGCACCGCCGAACCAGGGCGCTCTGTTCCGGTCGGCGCCGTCCGCGCCTAGGCCGTTTTGCCACAGCCATCCCGGCCGAATCGCTGCGGTCGATCAATAACGAGCCCCGCCTGGGCGTTAGGCTCCGACTCGTCAAAGGAGGGACACATGGCTTTCAAGGATATTCTGCTGACCCTGGCGAGCTATCCGGAACCGACGCCGGTTTCGGTGATCGACGATGCCGTTTCGGTGGCCGCCGTCCTGGATGCGCACCTCGCAGCCATTTCCTGCGAAGTCCATGCGGAAGTGCGCGCAAGCCTGCTCGGGGATGTCATCCTGGACATACCCGCGCTTGTTGCGCGCGAGGCAACCAAGAGCCGCGAGAATGCGCAAGCGCTGCTCGCGGCATTCGAAGCCTCGGCGGCGAAGTCCGGCGTTCGGCACGAGACCATCTTCGAGCAATGTGCATCCGCCGGCGAGGCCGCACTGCTGGCAGATTATGCAAGGCTCCGCGATCTCACGATCATGGCGGTGCCGGACTCCCATGATCGATGGTACGCAGAAGAGGTGATCTTCGAATCCGGAAGGCCGACGCTGATCCTGCCCGCCGCTCCCCGATCGCGTCCATTCCAGCTCGATGCCGTTTGCGTGGCCTGGGACTTCAGCCGCACCGCTGCGCGAGCGGTTTCCGATGCGCTTCCTTTGCTCGAGAACGCAGGACGTGTGCGCGTCGTGACCGTCACGAACGAAAAGGCCCTGGATTCCAAACATTCGGGCGAAGAGCTGGCGAAGAACCTCGCTCGTCACGGCATCGAGGTCGTGTGCGACGAGATCGATGCCGAGGGCAAGCCGATCGACGAGGTCCTGACGTCTTACGTGCTATCCCACGGCATCGACGTCCTCGTGATGGGCGCGTACGGAACGCCGAGATGGCGGGAATTCGTGCTCGGCGGCGCGACCAGGGGCCTGCTGTCCAAGCCGCCGATCCCGATTCTGTTCTCGCATTGACGATTGGACATGCAGGAGGTGGCGCCGCCCGGGTCTACAAGACTGATCAGATCGCTGACGCTGACGCACGCGGTGCTGTACGGGCTCGGCGTGACGATCGGTGCCGGAATCTACGTCCTGGTGGGAGCGGCCGCCGCCCGGAGCGGAATGCATGCACCTCTGGCGTTCCTTGCTGCGGCGGTCGTGATGGGCGTGACGGCCGGGAGCTTTGCCGAACTCGGCACGCGACTGCCGGTTGCGGCGAGCGAGGCCGCCTATGTCCAGGCCGCGTTTCACCGAAAATGGCTCAGCGGTGCCACGGGGCTGCTCGTGGTGGCGGCAGCGACGATCTCCGGCGCGACCATCACCGTTGGCAGCGCCGGCTACATCAGCGTGTTCGTGCCGCTGCCCGCCAGCTGGATCATCGCCGGCGTCGTGCTTGCGATGGGAGCGGTCGCCTGCCTGTCCGCGGTTCAGTCCATCAGCTTCGCCGGCTTGATGACGGTCGTGGAGATCGGAGGATTGGTGCTCATTGTCGGCGCCGGGCTGTTTCAGGGCGACGCCCTGGTCTCCCGGCTGCCCGAACTGTTGGCTCCCCTGAGCGATAAAGCGGCGTGGTCCGGGATCGCACAGACGTCGCTGCTCGCCGTGTTTGCATTCATCGGGTTCGAGCACCTCGTGAACATCTCCGAGGAAATGAAGAATCCGTCCCGGACGCTGCCTTGGGCGCTCTTCATTACCTTGGGCGTGACGGCGTTCCTCTACATGACCGTCGCCTGGGTTGCGGTGGTCGCGGTGCCTCCGGCCGAGCTCGCGCACTCCTCGGCTCCGCTTGCACTGGTCTTTCAGCGGTTGACCGGTCTTCCGCTCTCGGTGTTGAGCGTCATTGCGATCGTTGCGACGGTCAACGGAATCATCGTTCACATGCTGATGATCGGACGCGTGCTGTACGGGCTTGCGGACCAAGGCAGCCTTCCCGCCTTTCTCGCCAGGGTGAACGCCAGAAGCGGCTCCCCGGTGGTTGCAACCCTGTTCGGCGTGGGCGCCATCCTGATCCTCGCCCTCGGCATTCCCCTGACCGGATTGGCCGAATGGACCTCACGTCTGACCCTCGGGGCTTTCGTCCTGGTCAACCTGGCGCTCCTGCGCATCAAGACGAGAGAATCCAAGCCTCCCTCCGGCGTGTTCCTCGTGCCCATCTGGGTGCCGATTGCAGGACTGTTCACAAGCGGCGCATTGCTCCTGATCGATCTCCTCGCATAGTGCGCGCTTGGGTTCGGCGAACGAAGTACGCGGCGACTGAAGCGGGGGGTAGACGCGGCGCTCCTGACCGCGCGCTGGAGCAATGCCTGAAACACTAAAGAAGAACTTAACGCTTGCGGCCTACTTTGGCCCGCCATGACTGACCAGGTCGTTCACAGCGCGGTTCAACCGCTTTCGGCACGTGCGGCGCTCCCTTGGGTCGTGGGGCTCGCCGTTTATGCTGTGTTGCTGGTCGCCGGGCCGCGGCTGCTCGGTGATCCCGACAGCTATTCTCACATTGAGCTCGGGCGGTGGATCATCGCACACGGCACCCTGCCGACGAGCGACCCGTTTTCGTTTTCCAGGCATGGCGCGCCCTGGATCACGTTCGAATGGCTTTCCGAGGTCATCTATGCCGGGATATACGCGCTGTCCGGCTGGCCAGGCGTCGTCGCCATCGCGGCCGCGGCGATCGCGCTCGCCTTCGCCCTTCTCACGTTCTTCCTGCTGCGCGAGCTTTCGCCAGCCCTGACGCTGCTCATGGTGATCGCGGCCGTCGTCCTGCTGGCGCCGCACATGCTGGCGCGGCCACATGTGCTCGTGCTGCCGTTGATGGTGACCTGGGCGGCTGCGCTGGTCCGCTGCATGGACCGCTGCGGCCCTCCGCCATATTGGGCCCTGCCGCTTCTGGTGCTGTGGAGCAATCTGCACGGCAGCGTGGTGCTGGCGCTCGGCCTGATCGGACCGGCGGTGCTCGAGGCATTGCTGCGCGAAGAGCGCGCCCAATGGCCGCGCGTGCTGCTGCGGTGGCTGCCGTTTGTGGCCCTTGCCGTCGCCGCGTCCTGCCTGACGCCGCATGGGCCGGAACCGCTGCTGATGCCGCTGACGACGCTCGGCCTCGGCTCCGCGCTCGCCTGGATCGGAGAATGGCGGCCGCAGGACTTCAGCCACGTCAGTGGCTTCGAACTGCTGCTGCTCGCCGGCATCTTTGCGCTCTCGCGCGGCGTCACGCTGCCGGTCGTGCGGACCTTGGTGGTGATCGGCCTGCTGCATTTCGCGCTGGCGCAAATCCGCAATGCGGATCTGCTGGCCATGCTGGCGCCGCTCTATCTGGCGGCGCCGCTGGGGCGCAGGTTCGGCGGAGCGGCCGAGGATGGTGCAACGGTCGCGCCGCGCGGCCTGAACTGGGTTGGGCTCGGCGTGTTGATCGCGGTCAGCGGATTGGCCTTGGCGCGCGACGTCCGGCCGGCTCCGGCCATCACCCCCGAGGCCGCGGTCGCCCAGGCCAACCTCGCCGAGGCGGGACACGTGCTCAACGATTATTCCTTCGGCGGCTATCTGATCTTTGCCGGCATTCCCACCTTCATCGACGGTCGCGGCGAGCTATACGGCGGGCCGTTCATCAACCGCTACAATCGTGCCCTGGCGCTGATCGACCTCAACGACCTTCTGAAGCTGCTCGACGAGTACAAGATCGGCGCGACGCTGCTCGCACCGCGTACACCAGCGGTCGCGCTGCTCGACCGGCTGCCGCAGTGGCAGCGCGTCTACAGCGACGATGTGGCGGTCGTGCACAAGCGGCGGGATACGCCGCAGCGCTAGGTTCAAGCAGTCCCGAAGGCGGCGTATTGGCCTCCGAGCCAGACGCCGCTGAGCGCGTCTTCGAGGCGCCGTGCCGGCTTGCTGTCCCAGGGCAGCAGCAGGAAGTGCCGCGCGCCGATCTCGCGCAGGCCGCTGGCTGCCATCAGCTTCCGGGTCGTGCCGGCCCCGAGCAAGACGGCGTCCCGGTCGAACTCACAGCGCGCGACGGCAAGCCGCGTCAGCGGGTTGTACGGATTGTGCTCGATCACGCAGACGAGTCCCCCGGGACGTGTCACGCGGCGCATCTCGGCGATGAACTGCGCCCATTGCGCCGGCACGATGTGGTGCATCACGCAGACGGTCGTGACCAGATCGAAGCTGGCATCGGCAAACGGAAAAGTGCGGCCGTCAAACTCGCGGTAGTCGACCCCGCCATTGCGGGCGCGCGCCTGCGCCAGGCTGGCCGAGGAGACGTCGATGCCGCTGAGGCGGCCGACCATGCCGTGCAGCAGCGGGTGAAGGCTGCCGACGCCGCAGCCGACGTCCAGCATGTCGGGCTTCTCGACGTCCAGCCGCCCTGTGATCAGATCGCGCAGCAGGTCGGCCTTTGCGCGCATGAAGAAATCATGCGGCAGACCCGAGAAGTCGATCGAGGACTGGACCACGTCACGGTAATTGTCGTGATAGCCGTCGAAGAGCTCGGTCATGTGCTGGATTACTCGTTGACGGCGTGGATCGCCGGCGTTGCTGCCGTCTCGTCGCGATCGAAGCCGATTCGTGCCTGCACCACGTAGAGCGGGCGGCGTTTCACCTCGGCATGGATGCGGCCGACATAGAGTCCCACGATGCCCGTCATCAGCATGTTGATGCCGCACAGCAGCGAGACGACGACGATCGTCGAGGACCAGCCGGTCACGAGATGACTGTCCTTGCCCAGCCACAACAGCACAACCCAGCCGCCGTAGAGCAGCGCGAGCCCGGACACCGTCAATCCGCACCAGATGGCAAGCCGCAAGGGCAGATCCGAAAAGCCGAGCGCGGCGTTCACCGCCAGCCGGACCATCTTGAACAGCGGGTATTTGGTTTCGCCGGCGGCGCGCTCGAGGCGATGGAAGGCCACCTCGGCCTGGCGGAAACCTAGCCAGGCGATCATACCGCGCACGAAGCGATCCTGCTCCGGCATCTGCCGAAGCGCCTCCAGCACCTTGCGATCGATCAGGCGGAAGTCGCCGACATCGGCGGGGATGCCGACCGAGGACATCCTGCCGAGCAGCCGGTAGAACAGATGCGCGGTCGCACGCTTGAAGCGGCTTTCGCCCTCGCGCGACAGGCGGCGGGCGTGGACGATGTCGTTGCCTTCCTTCCACTTCGCGATCAATTGCTCGATCACTTCGGGCGGATCCTGCAGATCGGCATCCATGACGATGATCGCGTCACCTTGCGCGGCGTCCATGCCGGCGGTGATCGCGATCTGATGGCCGAAGTTCCTGGACAGGCCGATGTAGCGAAAGCGCGAGTCGCGCGCGGCGAGCGCCCGCAGCACGATCGAGCTGGAATCGCTGCTGCCATCGTCGACGAAGATCGCTTCTGCCGGCCCGTCGAGCCGGAACATGACCTGGTCGAGCCGGCGCAGCAGGACCGGCAGCACGGCTTCCTCGTTGAACACGGGGATGACGAGGCTGTAGCGGATCGATCTGGAATTGGCCGCCATGCGAGGGATTCCGACTGGGTTGCAGCGGCGGGAGTCTATAAGCCGGTGGTTAAGGTCGCCTTGCCGCAAATGTTAAGGGTCTAGCGCCCTGGACATCGGCGGAGGACGGACCGAGAGCCGGAAGCCGGTTAACCACGCTTGGGGGGCGCCGGCTCGGCTCTAGGATTTGCGGCGGATCCTGTAGAGAGCAAATCGCTGCGAGCTCTCCAGCAGCTCCAGCCGCTCCGGCAGCGGATTGGCGGCCGGCGATCCCAGCACATAGAGGTAGTCGAAATCCCGGTACCAGGTGCGGACAAATGGCGGAACGTCCGCAGGTGGCTGGCCCGTCGCGATCGCGGCCAGCAGGCCTGCCGGCACCGGCCCTCCATAGGGAATGGATATATTGCGCACGGCCTCACGCGGCCGCACGGGCTGCTTGCCGACCTCGGTGAACAGGTTGGGCACGAACGCGCCTGCGTAGTGCACGGCCAGCGTCGGCGCATAATACATCGGATACGAGGTAAGGTCGGCGAAGGGCGGGTCTCCATGATCGTCCGCGCTGCCGACCAGGATGCGCGAGCCGCGATCGATCTTCTGGAACGAGGCGATGATCGCCGCGTAATCGGCGCGGTAAGGCAGCCACACCGAAAGAACGACGGCGAGATTGAGCAGGATGATGCCGCTGATCCCGGCGAGCGCGGCCATCCGCCAGGCACGGCTCGGCAGCAACAGCGAGCAGAAGGCGGGCAGGATCAGAGCCGCGGCGGGAATCATGCGAAGATCGACGAACGATGTTCCGAACAGCTTCGAAGGAATGACGAAATAAAGCAGCGCAAAGCCGACCGCGAGCCAGATGCCTGATGGCTCGAGCCTGAGGACGCCGCGTCTTGCGGCGACAAACACGCCGATCGCCAGCGCCAGCCCGGTCGCTGCCGCCGTCGTCAAATTGTAGCCGTTCATGATGCGGAGCGGCCAGACCGGCTTGAATGCCAGGAACCAGCTCGTGCCTTCGCTTCCGACCGAACCTGCAGTGAGGTGCATGATCGCAAGCAGCGCCAGCGCCGGGAGCGCCAACGCGCCAAGCCGCGCGGCCGCGACGGGATAAGCGACCTGCCGCTGGCGCATGCGCGACAGCTCGAAAAGGCCAAGCGTCGCGCCGTAGATGCCGAGCGAAAAGAAATGCGCCACATAGAGCGCAGCGACGAAGATCAAATTGGCGACAAAACGCGCCGGCCATGGGCCTTCCGCCAGCAGCAGATAGACGGCGATGCCCCAGAGCGCGAGGCCGAGGCCGAACTCGAAGTTCACGAAGCCCCAGCTGAACGGCAGGCAGTAGAGGAAAGCCAGCGCAGCGAAGCCGGCAAGCTGCACCCGTCCCTTCCGGACCCATTCGAGCAGCAGCGCGCCGGAAACGATCAGCACCTGGCTCAGCAGCAGAAACAGCCGTGTGGCGTTCTCGACGCCGATCAGCCGCGCCATCTGCGGGACCAGCAGATCCATGCCGAGGTTGGGATAGAATGCCCAGGCCACCTCGTAATGCGGATTGGCATCGGGGGTGCCGCTCTGGCTCAGAATGTACATGCGGGCGAGGTGATTGGGATAATCGACCATCGCGGGAATGGGGGTCAGCAGCACTGGAAGAAACGAGACGGCCGCCAGCATGGCTAGCACGGCAATCGCCACCGATCGGTCCGAGCCGGGAGCAGCCGGAATGGTCAAGGCCGGCCTGTCGGATTCGGAGGCGCAGCGGTTGCGCCCTCGGCATGGTCTCGGACATGAATGACGGCAATGTCGTCCGCATAGATGCGCTTCCAGCCCTTGAGCTGGTCGAGGATCTGCGGGCCCGGCGCACCGGCGACCAGGAGCGTGGCGTCGATCTTGTACTCGTCGAGCAGGCGCGGCAGCAATTCGGGCTTCTTGCCTTCCGTCGCCTTGAAGAAGTCCACCACGAATTTCTCGCCGTAGAGCTCGGCGCGGCCGTCGACGAAGACCGGAATATCGCGGGAGATCAGATAGCCGCCGAACTGATAGGCATTGAAGATGCGCTGCACCTTGCGTTGCTCGAGCAGGTCGACCGCCGCAACCGGGGTGTGCGTCATCGTGAAGCTGAAGCGGTGGTGCGCCATGTAGAGCGACGTCGAGGTCCAGCTGGCCGCCACGATCATCAGCGCGCCTGCCGCGGTGACATAGCGGGCCGGCCAGCGATCGGCACCCGCGCCGTCAGCCGCCGTGCGCGGGAACATCTCGCCGAGCGGCTTTGCCAGCACCAGCGGCACTAGGAACGCAAATGCCTCGATGCTCCTGACATGGGTCAGCGCGCTCCAGGTCAGGAACAGGATCAGGAAGATCCGGGGCGCCGACAGCACGAGACCGCGATAATAGCCGAATGCGATCAGGCCGAGCAGGGCGCCTTCGAACGGGGTGAAGGTGGCGAAGTTCGCCGGCATCCATTCGAAGATCAGCGACAGCAGCTCGCCGAGGCCGAGGATGCTGGTCGCGCCCTGGAGCGTCCGCCAGCCGTAGGGCGTGCAGCAGCTCGCGATCAGCGCGCCGATTCCGAACAGCACCCAGCGCATGAACAGGCGAAGCCGTCGTCCCTTCTCGGCATGCTCGACCGCCTCGAGCGAGATCGGGCCGATCAGCGCCAGGCCCAGCACGAAACCGCCGTGCAGATTGGCCCAGAGTGCCATCAGCGGCAGCCAGTACCAGGACGGCGCGCTCCTGCGGTCGGCGGCCGCCATCAGCAGGCCGATCCACGCCACCATGACGGGCAGCGCCAGGATATGCGGACGCGCCAGCACGTGGTGGGCCGACAGCAGCAGCGCCAGCATCGCGAACAGCACGGCGCGTGGGGCCTCGATCTGCGTGCCGAGCAGATGGACGAAGATCGCTACCGCGAGCGCGACGCCCAGCGCCGTGAGGATGACGGGACCTGCCCAGTCCCATTGCGCATAGGAGGAGGCGAACAGCACCTGCGACAGCCACGACGTCGAGATCCACGGCGCGCCCGTCCGCGTGAAGGAATAGAGGTCGATGGTGGGCATGGCGCGGTGATCGAGGATCCATTGCCCGATCTTGATCTGCCAGAACGTGTCGGAATCCTGCAGCCGCGTGTCGCCGAGATAGAGGAAGAGCAGATAGGCGCCGGCACCGGCGCACAGCGGCACGAGAGCCCTCGCGCGGCTCTGCACCGCGATGCCGTCGGCAAAGGAAAGGGACATGCCGCCTCGTCGTCCTGTTGTCCTTGTCGGTCGAGCATGATCCGGACCCGCAGCGCCGCGTTCGCGCAAAGTGTGGTGCGGCTTTCCGAGAGATCACGCCCGAGCAACGACGGTGAAACGCGACGAAGGATTCGGCTCGTCGCGCTTCAGTTCGAGCGGGTGGCATTGGATCACGGCGGTCATAACTTCGGGTAAATCCGCGGCGCCATGCCGGTTTCAGGTCCCGACAATTTAACAGATTGTTTTAGATTTGATTTTACCATCGGCCGACACACGCAATCCGCCCGGTGTTTACGCAGTCGAATTAACTGCGGCGCAATTCTTTGCCTCTACGTTCGGTTTCATGGTCGGCGGCGCTGGGAAGCCGGAAAGACCAGATCAGTTGTAAGCCTCGTGTACTCATTTGGAGCACTCCATGAAGAACCTCGTTGCGCGTTTCGTGAAGGATGAATCCGGCGCCACCGCCATTGAATACGGCCTGATCGCCGCCGGCATCGCGCTGGCGATTATCACCGTCGTCAACAATCTCGGCAGCACGCTGAACACCAAGTTCACCGCGATCTCGACCGGCCTCAAGTAAAGCCGGACGACCTCGGAATTTCGGAGAGCCCTGTCCTTGACGGGGCTCCTTCCTTTTTGGCGGGACTGTGCGTCGGGCCTGCCAGTTGCATGGCCTGCGCACTGTTGCGAGCCCGCTTCATGAGCTCGGTAACGAGTGCAGTTATCGATCTGACAACCCTGCACAGGCCTTTTATGTGTTTGCGGCGGCCGCTTGGGGAGCGTCCCACGCGTTTGTTTCGGACCGTCGCGCCAGGCATCTCGTCCTGCGAATCCCAGGGAGCCCGCGGGCTGCATCTTGGCTACTTTCGGGAAGCAGGATTCGCAGCGAGGTAGAGCGAGCAAGACCTGATCAGCCTTCGCCTTCAGGGCTGGCGCTCCAGTCCGCTCGCCCCGACGCTCCACGCATTTCCCATCTTGTCATCTCCCCTGAATAGTTGTTCAGTCCTTGCGGGACGATTTGCATCTTTGACGTGACGACGCGTTCGGCCGCGGGGCGTGCGGCTGGCGTGTGGGACAGGAAGCGCGCCATGGTTTATCGGCGGACGCATCAAGTGGTGAAGCGCCTCGCGGCGCGGCGCAGTGCGATATTGGCGGCGGCGCGGGAGACGGCGGCTGAAGGCGGGATGGCGGCGGTGCAGATAGCGCCGGTCGCGATCCGGGCCAATGTCGCGGCCGGGACGGTCTACCGCTACTTCCCGTCCAAGGCCGAGCTGATCTCTGAACTCATTGCCGAGGTCTCCCGCGACGAGCTCGCGGCGATCCGGCGGGCGGCCGACGCCGCCCCGGGCCCGTCCTCGGCGCTGGCCGCGGCCGTGACGACCGTGGCGGTCCACACCCTGTCGCAGCGCCGGCTGGCCTGGGGCATCCTGGCCGAGCCCGTCGATGTCGATGTCAGCGCCTCGCGCCTGGCGAGCCGGCGCGAGATCGCGGGCGAGATGGCCGCCCGGATCGACGCCGCAGTGCGGGCCGGTCACCTGCCGGCGCAGGACACCGCGCTCGCCGCCACCGCTTTGCTCGGCGCGCTGCATGAGGCGCTGGTCGGCCCGCTGGCGCCCGACAATCTCGATGATCCCGTCAAGATGCGCGATGCGGTGCAGACCGTGACGCTGCTGGCGCTGCGCGCGGTCGGCGTCATGGACGCCCGCGCCCGCGGCCTGGTGGTGCAGCAGACGCTGCTTCCGACGACGAAGGCGCTGGTGGGCGCGTAAAATCGCCGCGTGAGGCAGGCGGCGCCTGATTCCGCTCAAGCCGCTGACGTGGCGAGCCTTTTCGCAAAACCGCAGCAGGCGCGCCGAACGCTCCGGCTACTGTGCATGGGGTTGTTTTTCGATTTTTTGCTTGGCGGGCCCAAGCGGGCCTACATATTCGCGTCGCCCTCGGGGCCGACCGAGGCGATGCGCACCATGTTGGTGGTGCCGGGGATGCCGAGCGGCACGCCGGCGACGATGATCACGCGCTGGCCGGCGCGGACGAAGCCGTCGCGGAACGCGATCTGGCCGGCGCGGGCGACCATGTCGTCCTGATCGCGCGCGTCCTCGGCCACCACGCAGTGCACGCCCCAGACCACCGCGAGCCGGCGCCCGGCGGTGATGTTCGGGGTGATCGCCACGATCGGCGGCTTCGGCCGCTCGCGCGCCACGCGAACCGCGGTCGAGCCCGACGAGGTCCAGCAGATCAAGGCGGGCAGGTCGAGCGTCTCGGCGATCTGCCGCGCGGCATCGGCGATGGCATCGCCCGCGGTGGCTTCCGGCGCCGGGCGCTGGGCCATGATCACCGACCGGTAGGTCGGGTCGCGCTCGACCTCCTCGCCGATGCGGTTCATGGTCGAGACCGCTTCGACCGGGAATTTTCCGGCGGCCGATTCCGCCGACAGCATGATGGCGTCGGCGCCTTCATAGACGGCGGTGGCGACGTCGGAGACTTCGGCGCGGGTCGGGACCGGCGACTGGATCATCGATTCCAGCATCTGGGTCGCGATCACCACCGGCTTGCCGGCGCGGCGCGCCATGCGCGTCATCTGCTTCTGCAGGCTCGGCACGCGCTCCAGCGGCAGCTCGACGCCGAGGTCGCCGCGCGCCACCATCAGCGCATCGGAGGCCTCGATGATGTCGGCGAGGCGGTCGATCGCCTGCGGCTTCTCGATCTTGGCCATCACGGCGGCGCGGCCGCGGATCATCTTCTTGGCTTCGAGCACGTCGTCGGCGCGCTGCACGAAGGACAGCGCGATCCAGTCGACGCCGGTGACGAGGGCGGCCTCGAGGTCGGCGCGGTCCTTCGGCGTCATCGCCGAGACCGGCAGGTCGGTGTCGGGCAGGCTGACACCCTTGCGGTCGCTCATCTTGCCGCCGACCACGACACGCGTCACCGCATGCTCCTTCGAGGTCTCCTCCGCGATCAGGCGCACCTTGCCGTCGTCGAGCAGCAGCGCGTGGCCGGGCCTGAGCGCGGCCAGGATCTCGGGATGGGGCAAGTGGACGCGCGTGGCATCGCCTGGCGTCTTGTCGGAATCCAGCGTGAAGGTCTGGCCGTTCTGGAGCTGGACCGAGCCTTCGGCGAAGGCGCCCAGTCTGAGCTTCGGGCCCTGGAGATCGACCAGGATGCCGATCGGCCGGCCGTAGCTCGACTCGACGTTGCGGATCGTCGCCACCAGCTCGCGCATCTTGTCATGCGGGGTGTGGCTCATGTTGATGCGAAACAGGTCGGCGCCGGCCTCGAACAGGCGGCGGATCATGGCGAGGTCTGACGACGCCGGTCCGAGGGTCGCAAGAATCTTGATACGGCGAAGACGCCTCATGGCTTATTTCCAGACGGGGGTGGCAGGCCGGGCGAGCCGGGGGGCGTAGCACCGGGAGGGCCATTGGGCAAACCGGGAACCCCGCCCGGGCCGACCGGGCCGGGCAGGCCGGGCACGCGCTGTTGCGCCGGCTGTTCGTTGGCGTCGGTCAGCTGCACCGTCCAGGCCCGCTGCTCTCCGGTGTCGACCTCGAAATAGCCGGTCCGGTCGTAACCGCGCGCGAGGCAATCCTCGGTGCCGCGGATGGTGAACTCCTTGTCGCGCGAGCACATGAAGGCCTGCCCCGACCACTCGCCGCCGCGATCATAGTCGATCGCGTAGATGTAATAGTAACGGGCCACCAGCGTTCCGCGCAGCAGGGTCTCGCAGGAGCGGGAGGAGATGTTCCACCAGCCCTCGGTGGTCCAGCCCTCGGCGTCCTTGTAGCCGAGCGCAATGCCGACCCGGCTCGACGTGTTGTTGCAGAGGCGGAAATCGGCGGCGGCCGGGCTGGCGCAAAGGCACAGCCAGGCGACCATCAGCACCGGGACCAACCGGGCGAGCAGGCGAAGCGGGGAGCGGGGAGATTCGGCAATCATTGTCGCGGTAGCTATACCAGATCATTGACGATTTGGCGTAGGGCCGGGAACGGCCCCAAAGAGCGGCAGGCCAGCTTCGGGCCGGTTTGCGCCGGGATATGGCAAAATCTGTGACAGCGCCCACCTGATCCCGTAAGGGTGACCCGATCGGGGCAGGCCCAAGGGGATACAGCCATGGCAATCGACGACAAAACTAGGACCGAGCTCGAGGCGGCCGCTTTCCGGCGCCTGGTCGATCACTTGAAGACGCGGACGGATGTTCAGAACATCGACCTGATGAATCTGGCGGGCTTCTGCCGCAACTGCCTGTCCAACTGGCTCAAGGAAGCCGCCGACGCCCAGGGCGTCGCCTTGAGCAAGGACGAGAGCCGGGAGGCGGTCTACGGCATGCCCTACGAGACCTGGAAAGCGAAATACCAGGGCACGGCGACGCCGCAGCAGCTCGAGACGATGAAGAAGGTCCATCCGCACGGCCACTGAGTTCGCGAAACACCTGAGTCGCACCACACAACAGCTTTCTGCGCCACGCAGCAGGAAGGTGTGGGCGCGCTGTGGACGAGCGCGATGCTGCCTTGAACGCAGTCGGCACCGACCCTAAGGGTTCTAGCCAGCACGCGCGGTGAGGATGCCGGCGTCACCTCGTTTTGCCAGTTCCATTGGGAGTACCTAGATGGCCACCTCCGCCGCCGTCCGCGACGACGAGCCCGCGACGAAATTTGCCAAGGACCAGCTCAAGTCCATCATCGAGCGCATCGAGCGGCTGGAGGAAGAGAAGAAGGCGATCTCCGACGACATCCGCGACGTCTATGCCGAGAGCAAGGGCAACGGCTACGACGTCAAGGCGTTGCGCACCATCGTGCGCCTGCGCAAGCAGGACCCCAACGAGCGCGCCGAGGCCGAGACGATCCTCGAGACCTACATGCAGGCGCTCGGCATGATCTGAGGCGTGTCGCCCCAATCATTGCTGCCGTGGCCCGGATGAGCGAAGCGATATCCGGGGATGTCTTGGCGCGCGCCGATTTCCCGGATGTCGCTTCGCTCATCCAAGCTTACGAAACTGAGCTTCTGGAAACCGTGGGCTCGATCAGCGCAGCGCGGCGGTGCGCACGACGAATGACGTCGTCTGGAGCTTCGCGGTGGCGCTGCCGGAGAACGTATCGCAGGACAGGCCCTGCATCGGATCCTCGGCAAAGCCCATCGCGATCACGACGCGTGGCTTGACGAAATAGGCGCGCAGCGCCGCGGTATCGAGCTCGCCCATCAGCGTCACCGACATCGCATGGCTGGCGCTCGGCGACAGCATCACGACCTTGAGCCAGACGCTCTCGCCCTTGGCGGCGGAGAGGCGCGTCGCGGTCGCGACCATGCCGTCGATGCTCTTGCCGACCACCGTGTTGATTTCCGTCGCTTGAGCAAGGCTGCGCGATGCGGGGCGGGCCGAACGCGGGATCGGCGCGGAGGCGGCGACGACATTGGCGCGGTCGACCGGGGAGGCGGCCGGCGCGTAAGCCAGTGCCTGAAGAGCTGTGTTGGGCAGGCTCGCGGTTGGTTGCGGATCGGTGGCGGCGGCAAGAGCCTGGCGGGCCTTCAGTGCGGCGACCTGGGCCGGCGTCGCCTGCTGCGGCGTGGCCGGGATATCATCCCAGAAGCCGCGGGCATTGATGATGTCGGCCGGGGTCTCCGGCTTGCCGTCGACGGATTTGGCGGCAGCGGGCTTGTCAGCCACCGGCGCGGGCTTCGGCTTGGGGGGCGCAACGAGCTGCGCATCGGCCGAGGCGAGCTGGATCATGGCCATTTGCGGCTTCGCGCGCGGCGTCGGCACCGGCTCGGCGGGCTTGGCTGCGGCTGCGACGACGGTCGGTGCCGCCGGCTTCGCGGCCGGGGTGGGTGCGCCCTCGTCATCCTCGTCGCTGGCGGCCGGAGCTGCCGACTTGCCCTTGAACAGCGCGGCGAAGAAGCTCGGCTTGCTGCCGGAATCGTCGCCGCTGCCGCGGCGCTCGATCTCGGCCTTGGCGACCTCATAACCCTTCAGCGGCACGCCGTCGGTCGGCAGATGCACGGTCTTGCCGTCCGGGAAGACGCGGGCGAGCTGGTCATGCGTCATGCGCGGCCAGTGCCGGACGCTGCCGGTGTCCAGATGCACGAAGGGCGAGCCGGAGGTCGGATAGAAGCCGACGCCGCCGCGCTGCAGGCGCAGGCCGGCGAAGCGGATCTGCTCCAGCGGCACGCCTGGGATGTAGAAGTCCATCGCATGTCCCAGCATATGCTGGCTGGAGCGCGCCACGCCGGAGGAGCGGCGGCGGAGCATGGCGTTGGTGGCGGGCGAGCGATAGGAGGAGATGATCTGGATCGGCTGCTTGCCGTCGACGTCGCGATAGACCTCCCAGAGGATGTCGAACAGGCGACGGTCCATGACCGTCGCCTCCTGCGTGCGCCAGTCGCGCAGGAAGTGGTTGAGCTGCTTCAGCGCGGCTTCGTCGTAGCGCCCGTCACGCTTGAAGGTGACGGTGAGGTCTTCGCCGGAATGGGTGTGGTGGAAGGAGAGCGTCTTGGTCTCGTTCAGCGCAGCGGCGTCATGAACCGAGCCTGCGCCCGCAAGCAGCAATGCGGCAGTGAGGCCGATCCGCGAACCGGCCTTCACTCCCGCATGGGACAACGACAGCACAACGAATTGGCGTGCGAGACCAGTCAGCACGTATGAGCCCACCCAGTCGACCAGCGTTCAATGGACTCTCCCGCCAACCCCGTTAGCAGTGCGAAAGAGGATGAACGCTTTCTTAAAGCGAGAAGGTTAATTCGAGGTTGACCTTCCCGCCCCCAAACCAAGTCAGAATACGATCCTAACCGGTTGACTGTGGCAAAAAAACGCCCGCTGCCAGAATGCAGGTGGAGAATGGTTAACGTTAAACGGCCCCGTCGCTGGGACGGGGCCGTTGATATCGTTGCAGGATTCGAAAAATGGCCGCCGAAACGGGCTTAGCGGGTGAACACCCGCTGCTGCTGGGGCCGGCGCCCGACCGGCGCCGGCGGCACGGCCTGGGTCGGCGCCCCGAACAGCCGCTCGAAGAAATTCGGCCCGGACGAGCCGAAGCCCCCGCCATTGTTGGCCACCGCCACGCCCGAGGGCAGCGTCGTCGCCGGGCGCGAATAGCTGGGCTGGGAATGGGCCACGACGGCCTCGAGGTCCTTGCCGCGGTTGTTCTTCAGGACGTTGATCATGGCCGCGTCGCGGCCATAGATGTCCTTGCGGAATTGCAGCTTGCCGGCGTCATCCACGAACGCGGTCTGATAGGTGATGTTCACCGGGATCGGGGTCGGGAATTTCAGGTCGATCTCGCTCTTGCCGTACATGCTGCGGATGCGCTCGGGCGTGTACTTCTCGTTCGGCATGACGATGTTGAGCAGCACGGAGGCGTACTGATCCGGATTCTGCACCCGCATGCAGCCATGGCTGAAGGCGCGCTCCTCCTTGGCGAACAAATGCTTGTCCGGCGTGTCGTGCTGATAGACCAGGAACTTGTTCGGGAAGTTGAAGCGGACACGGCCGAGCGCATTGGCTTCACCGGGCGGCTGCGAGATGTGCACCGAGCCGTCGCGGTTCTGCTCGAGCCTGAGGCCCATGCGCTGAAGCACGGTCGGGTCCTGCTGCAAGGCCGGCAGGTATTCGTTGTAGACGATCGACGGAGGCACGTTCCAGGTCGGATTGACCGTGATGTACTTCATCGTCTCGGTCAGCAGCGGCGTGGCATGCTTGCCCGGCTTGCCGGTGACGACGCGCGTGGTCCAGACTTGCTGGCCGCGCTGCATCACCTTCAGCGTGAAATCGGGAATGTTGAGGATGACATAGGCATCGCCCAGCGCGGGTGCGCCGAGGTCGCGCGGCAACCAGCGCCAGCGCTCCATGTTCACCAGCACCACGTCGATCTGCTTGTCGCGCTTCGGGGTGTTGAGCGCGTTGACGGTCTTGTCGTCGAGAATGCCGGTCGGCTTCAACTCGGCGCTGCTCTGGAATTTGCGCACCGCGTCGGCGACGGCGGCGTCATAGCGGGTGTCGCTGCCGTTCTCGGCGAGGCCGAGCTTGGCGCGCAGCTGCGGCACGCGCGGATCTTCCACGACAATCTCGGCCTGCTTCTTGCTGGCCGCCGTATACTTCAGCGCCGGACCATCGGCGATCTCGATCGCCGGGCCGTTGCCCTGACCGCGAAGCTCGGCGAGCTTGGCCTTCAGCTCCTTGTAGAGCTTGTGCGGCGGGTTGTAGCTGTCGAGCGCTGCGGAAGCGTCCGCCGCGGTCGTGACCTTGGCGAGCACCTCGTTGGGGTCGACCGGATGCTCGGGATAAAGAATGTCGCCGCTGACCTGCGACCAGTGCATGCGGCCGCTCTGGGCATGGCGCGCATAGTCGAACATGCTGGCGGTGAGCTTGAGCTCGGCATCGGCCAGCGCATCGGGCGTGGTGGCGGCCGCAAAATCCGGCGCCGGATAATCGGCGGGATTGAGACCGTCGGAGGCGGCGTCCTTGAGCCGCGCGATCACGCCCTTGGCCGCAGCGGTGAGAGTGCCGCCTTGAGTCCAGACCGGCGCGAAATCGCGTGCGCCGTAGAACTTCTCGACCGCGGCGCGCTCGTTCTTGCGGTCAAAGTGCCGCGAGGTCTTGGCGCCGATGATATCCTTGAGCCTGTCGGCGACCGGCTGGTCGGCGGCGGGAACGTTGCTCGCGGCCTTGACCGGTTCGGCGGCCGGAGCCGCAGCGGGTGCCGCAGGAGCAGCCGGCGTTGCGGTGGCGGGCGAGTTGGCGAGCTCGGAAGGCTTGGTCTCGACCTTGTCCGGCGCGGGGGCGACGTCAGCCTTCACCGGCTCCTTCGGCTCCTTGGCGGAATCCTGAACGGTGGCGGTGGTGTCGAGCTTGATGTCAGCTGCGGTCGGGGGCGGGACGTTGGCCGGCTCGGGCCGCGGGATCGCGGCTTCGATCGCGAGCTCGGCCGCGGTGCTGCGCGCCTGGTCCTGCGCCAGGGCCGAGCTGGCCGACACCGTGAGGAAGGTGGCCGCGACCGTCATCAAGACGCGGTCAAAGCCCGCACGGTGGTTCAAACAGTTCCGCATTGTGTCGCACCCCTCGGGTGAACTGTCCCTCATGGAACAGCTTCGTTATCGCCTATTGAGCTTCGGCTAAATCGCGCCGGCCTCTCGAAAGTTGCACGCCTGCACGCAACGATTCCCACGCAGACGATATACAGGCCCCGGTTTTGCAGCCAGCGCTACCCGGGACAATTCACGCCAAACTGACTTCAAGGCAGCCTCTTGGCAACGGATTGTGCGCTGGCCCCACGCGCTTTTCCCTGTGTCTGTCACTTCCAAGTCACGGTTCAACAAGCAGTCGAATTCTGTCGTCGTGGGAACGGCTTACAGCCGCCCCTCGCATTGCCCAGCGAAGCTCAGTGCGTCTCCTCGCCGCTTTTCCCGCCATGGCCGGGAACCCCGGCTTCGTCGAGTTTGCGGTAGAGGGTGGACCGACCGATTTTGAGGCGGCGGGCCACCTCGGACATCTGGCCGCGATAATGCGAGATCGCGAAGCGGATGATCTCGTTCTCCATGTCCTCGAGCGGGCGGACCTCGCCCGTCGGGGTCAGCATGGCGAGAGTTCCGGCGGCCGGAAGCGGCGCGATTGGTATTTCATTGCCCGACACGACAGAAGGAGTGGCCGCCGGCTCGAGCATCAGCGGGGCGGTCGGAATCTCCGTGATGGGCTGCGGCTGCGAAGCGAGCAGGGGGAAATCGCTGAGGCCGAGCTGGTCGCCGTCGCTCATCACCACGGCACGGTAGACCGCGTTCTCGAGCTGGCGGATGTTGCCGGGCCAGTCGAGCTGGGCCAGATGCGCCATCGCCTCGCCGCTGATGCCGGCGATCTGGCGATTCTCCTCGGCAGCGAAGCGCGCCAGGAAATGCCGGAGCAGATGCGGGATGTCCTCGCGCCGGGCCCGGAGCGAGGGGATCGTCAGCGGCAGCACGTGCAGACGATAGAACAGGTCTTCCCGGAAGTGTCCCTGCTTCACCCGCTCCAGCAGCTTGCGATTGGTGGCCGAGACGATGCGGACGTCGACCTTGACCGGCTTGCGGCCGCCGACCGCCTCGACGGCACCCTCCTGGAGCGCGCGCAAGAGCTTGACCTGAGCGGTCAGCGGCAGCTCGCTGACCTCGTCCAGAAACAGCGTACCGCCATGGGCCTCGACGAACTTGCCCATGTGCCGCTCGGTGGCGCCGGTGAAGGCCCCCTTCTCATGGCCGAACAGGATGGATTCGACGAGGTTGTCGGGAATGGCGCCGCAATTGACGGCGACGAACGGCTTTGCCTTGCGCTCGCCGCTGCCATGGATGGCGCGCGCGAACATCTCCTTGCCGACGCCGGACTCGCCTTCGATCAGAACGGGGATGGAGGAGTTCGCCGCCTTCTGCGCGGCGCGCATGACCGGGGCCATCGCCTCGGCGCGGGTGATGATATCGGAGAAGGTCAGCCGGCCCTCGCGGCTGTGCCGGATGCGCTGCAATTCGCCCTTGAGCGCGGAGACGTTGAGAGCGTTGCGCAGCGAAACCTGAAGTCGCTCCAGGCCGACCGGCTTGACCACGAAGTCGGCCGCACCAGCGCGCATCGCCGAGATCACGTTGTCGATGCCGCCATGCGCAGTCTGCACGATGACGGGGACGCTGAGGCCCGCTTCACGCATCTTGGCCAGCACGCCCATGCCGTCGAGGCCGGGCATCACGAGATCGAGGATGACGCCGTCGATGGCCGGAGCATCGGGAGCGGTGAGGGCGGCGATCGCGGCATCGCCGGAATCCACGACGACCGTCTCATAGCCGCATTTCTGCACCATGTTCTCGACCAGCCGGCGGGCTACGGCGTCGTCGTCGGCGATCAAAATACTGGCAGCCATGGTGTTCCCCGCACGCTACTACTATCTGTCTCGAATCGGGGCACTCTGGCCGAAGCCGATTAACGCACTCTTAAACCTTGATGCCCCCGCCCGCCGCCGCGATTGTTGAACACAGGTTTCCCACACAATGAATTCGCGCTCCAACTCTGCTCTCAAGAAGTCTGCTCTCCGCAAGCCTGCCGCCAAGACATCTGCCGTCAAGAAATCCGCCAAGAAGTCCGTCGCCAAGGCAAAGCCCTCCAAGACGTCACGCGCAAAGCCCGCGAGCAAGACCGGCAAGCTTCCGGAGTGGAACCTGGCCGATCTCTATTCCGGGATCGATGCGCCGGAAGTGACGCGCGATCTCGAAAAGATGGCTGCCGACTGCGTCGCGTTCGAGACCGACTACAAGGGCAAGCTGGCGACAGGGACAGCAAACGAAGATGGCGGAAAGTGGCTCGCGGAGGCCGTGCGACGCTATGAGGCGATCGATGATCTCGCCGGCCGGCTCGGCTCCTATGCCGGTCTCGTCCATGCCGGCGACAGCGTGGACCCTGAGATTTCAAAGTTTTACGGCGATGTCTCCGAGCGGCTGACGGCGGCATCGACGCATCTTCTGTTCTTTGCGCTCGAGCTCAATCGCGTCGATGACGATATTTTGAACCGCGCCATGCAGGCTCCCGAGCTCGCTTACTACCGTCCGTGGATCGAGGATCTGCGCAAGGAGAAGCCGTATCAGCTCGACGACAAGCTGGAGCAGCTTTTTCTGGAGAAAGCCCAGACCGGCTATTCCGCCTTCAACCGGCTGTTCGACCAGACCATCTCCGGCCTGCGGTTCAAGGTCGGGTCCAAGGAGCTCGCGATCGAGCCGACGCTGAATCTGCTGCAGGACCGCGATGGCGCAAAGCGCAAGGGCGCGGCGGAAGCGCTGGCGAAGACGTTCAAGGCCAATGAGCGCACCTTTGCGCTGATCACCAACACGCTCGCCAAGGACAAGGACATCTCCGATCGCTGGCGCGGTTTCAAGGACGTCGCGGATTCCCGGCACCTCAACAACCGGGTCGAGCGCGAGGTGGTGGACGCGCTGGTCGCCTCGGTGCGCGCGGCCTATCCGAAGCTGTCGCATCGCTATTATGCGCTGAAGGCGAAGTGGTTCGGCAAGAAGCGGCTGGCCTATTGGGACCGCAATGCGCCGCTGCCGTTCGCCGCGACCGACGTCATCGCCTGGCCGGAGGCGCGAAGCATGGTGCTGACGGCCTATCGCGGCTTCTCGCCAAAAATGGCTGACATCGCCGAGCGCTTCTTCACCGATCGCTGGATCGACGCGCCGGTGCGGCCGGGCAAGGCGCCGGGTGCGTTCTCGCATCCGACCACGCCGTCCGCGCACCCCTACGTGCTCATGAACTACCAGGGCAAGCCGCGCGACGTGATGACGCTCGCCCACGAACTCGGCCACGGCGTGCATCAGGTGCTGGCCGCGAAGAACGGAGCGCTGATGGCGCCGACGCCGCTGACGCTGGCGGAGACCGCAAGCGTGTTCGGCGAGATGCTGACCTTCCGGCGGCTGCTGGCGCAGACCAAGAGCGCCAAGCAGCGCCAGGCGCTGCTCGCCGGCAAGGTCGAGGACATGATCAACACCGTGGTGCGGCAGATCGCGTTCTATTCCTTCGAGCGCGCGGTCCACACCGAGCGCAAGAACGGCGAGCTCACCGCGACGCGGCTCGGCGAAATCTGGCTGTCGGTGCAGGGCGAGAGCCTCGGGCCGGCGATCGAGATCAAGGCGGGCTACGAGAACTACTGGATGTACATCCCGCACTTCATCCACTCGCCGTTCTACGTCTACGCATATGCCTTCGGCGATTGCCTCGTGAACTCGCTCTATGCCGTCTACGAGAACGCGGCCGAGGGCTTTGCTGAGCGCTACCTCGACATGCTCGCCGCCGGCGGCACCAAGCATTATTCCGAGCTGCTGCGACCGTTCGGGCTCGATGCCAAGGATCCCAAATTCTGGGATGGCGGCCTCTCGGTCATCGCCGGGATGATCGACGAGCTGGAGGCGATGGGCTGAGGCAGGGGTGGCGACCGTAAAACATTTGTTGAACGGATTCTCGTTTCATGTTATACAAACGTATAACGAGGTGAGGCCATGAACGAGAACGCTGACCCGAAGGAATTGAAGACCGACTCCACCGTGCTTCAGGTGCGCAAGATAGGCAATTCGATCGGCGTTATCTTGCCGAAGGAGCTCGCGGCCCGCCTGAATCTCAAAGAGGGCGACAAGCTGTTTCCGGTCGAGCAATCTGACGGTGGAGTCTTGCTAACGCCGCGAGATCCCGATTTCGAGAAAGCGATGGAAGTCGCGCGGCGAGGCATGAAGCGCTATCACAATGCCCTCGCTGAGCTTGCCAAGTGAATGAGCCGTTCTGGCTGACGCGTCGGATCATCATTGCGGTCCACGATGAACAGCTGGCGATCCATGGCGGCGCAAGCGGGCTTCGAGACGAAAGCATGCTCGAGTCCGCGCTAGATCGACCTAGAAACAAATGGGCCTATGAGAGCGCCGATCTTGCCGAACTGGCGGCGGCATACGCTTTCGGCATTGCGCGTAATCATCCGTTCGTCGATGGCAATAAACGCACCTCCCTGCTGGCGTTGTACACGTTTCTCGGCATGAATGGCGTCGACTTCGTCGTACCTGAAGCGGAAGCGGCGGCCATCATCCTGTCTCTCGCCGCCGGCGAAGTCAGTGAGGAGAGTCTGACGCGCTGGATTCGGGACAATTGGAATTCCAAATGACCCGATTTGCGGGAAAACCCCGCCTCGGTGCCGTTGCCCTGTCCAATTCTTTAAGGTATCCCAGCCCGAGAATTGAACTTTCGACTGGGGACATTCCATGGCTGACCATAGCGAAGTGGCGTACAGCACCGCCGACGGCAACGACTACGTTGCTCACGAGCAGACCTACGAGGGCTTCATCAAGCTGGTGAAGTACGGCACGGCCTCGGTCGCGCTCATCGTGATCCTGATGGCGATCTTCCTGACCTGACCGATCGGCGGCTGCATACGCCAGCGGCAGCAGCTGCCCAGAATATTTGCATTCAAGCCGGTGCCAAAACCGGTATCGAACGCCGCGGGAGTAACGCTCAAGTTTGTGCGCGCGCTGTCCCGCGCCGCCGGAGGACCTATGAAGATCGCCGTTGCCAAGGAAATCGATCCATCGGAGCCGCGTGTCGCCGCTTCGCCTGATACGGTGAAGAAGTTCAAGGCGTTAGGCGCAGAGATCGCCGTCGAGCCGGGCGCCGGCCTCAAATCGGGCCTGCCGGATTCCGAATTCACCGCCGCAGGTGCCATTGTCAGCGCCGACGCGCTGAAAGATGCCGACATCATCATCAAGGTGAAGCGCCCCGAGGCCTCGGAGCTGTCGCAGTACAAGCGCGGTGCGCTCGTCATCGCCATCATGGATCCCTACGGCAACGAGGCCGCGCTGAAGACGATTGCCGATGCCGGCGTCTCCGCCTTCGCAATGGAGCTGATGCCGCGCATCACCCGCGCACAGGTGATGGACGTGTTGTCCTCGCAGGCGAACCTTGCCGGTTATCGCGCCGTGATCGAGGGCGCCGAGGCCTTCGGCCGTGCCTTCCCGATGATGATGACGGCGGCCGGCACCGTGCCCGCGGCCAAGGTGTTCGTGATGGGTGTCGGCGTCGCCGGCCTTCAGGCCATCGCGACCGCGCGCCGCCTGGGTGCCGTCGTGACCGCGACCGACGTGCGTCCCGCCACGAAGGAACAGGTCGAATCGCTCGGCGCAAAATTCCTCGCCGTCGAGGACGAGGAGTTCAAGAACGCGCAGACCGCCGGCGGCTACGCCAAGGAAATGTCCAAGGAATATCAGGCCAAGCAGGCCGCGCTCACCGCCGAGCACATCAAGAAGCAGGACATCGTGATCACCACCGCGCTGATCCCGGGCCGGCCGGCGCCGAAGCTGGTCAGTGCCGAGATGGTGAAGTCGATGAAGCCGGGCTCGGTGCTGGTCGATCTCGCCGTCGAGCGCGGCGGCAATGTCGAGGGCGCGAAGCCGGGCGAGGTCGTCGACCTCGATGGCATCAAGATCGTCGGCTACACCAACGTCGCCGGCCGCGTCGCGGCCTCGGCCTCCAGCCTCTACGCGCGCAATTTGTTCTCCTTCATCGAGACCATGGTCGACAAGAAAGAGAAGAAGCTCGCCGTCAACTGGGACGACGAGTTGGTCAAGGCGACCGCGCTCACGAAAGACGGCGCCGTCATCCACCCGAACTTCCAGCCGAAGGCATAAGGAGAGATCGCCATGGAGCATGTTGCACAGGTCGTCGACCCCTTCGTCTTCCGGCTGTCGATCTTCGTCCTCGCCGTCTTCGTCGGTTATTTCGTGGTGTGGTCGGTGACCCCGGCGCTGCACACCCCGCTGATGAGCGTGACCAACGCGATCTCCTCGGTGATCGTGGTCGGCGCGCTGCTCGCGGTCGGCGTCGGCATGGTTTCGAGCGGTTCGGGTTGGGCGCGCGGCTTCGGCTTCGTCGCGCTCATCTTCGCCTGCGTCAACATCTTTGGCGGCTTCCTTGTCACCCAGCGCATGCTGGCGATGTACAAGAAGAAAGCCAAGTAAGCGGCCACCTCGGGCTGAAGGGATCAATGGGGACCTGAGATGAGCGCCAATCTCTCTGCATTCTTGTATCTCGTGGCGGGGGTGCTGTTCATCCTGTCGCTGCGCGGGCTGTCGAGCCCGGCGACGTCGCGCCAGGGCAATTTGTTCGGCATGATCGGCATGGGCATCGCGGTCGCGACCACGCTCGCCAGTCATCCGCCGGCGGACGGCGTCGCCTGGATCCTGGTGATCCTTGGTATCGCCATTGGTGGCGGCATTGGTGCGGTGATCGCCCGCCGCGTACCGATGACCTCGATGCCGGAGCTGGTTGCCGCCTTCCACTCGCTGGTCGGCATGGCCGCGGTGCTGGTTGCCGCCGGCGCGTTCTATGCGCCCGAGGCGTTCGACATCGGCAAGCCCGGCGCCATTCATGCATCGAGCCTGGTCGAGATGTCGCTCGGCGTCGCCATCGGCGCACTGACCTTCACCGGCTCGGTGATTGCGTTCCTGAAGCTGTCCGCGCGCATGAGCGGTGCGCCGATCATCCTGCCCGGCCGCCACATCATCAACATCGCGCTCGCGGTGGCACTGGTGTTCTTCATCGTCCGTCTCGTCCTCACCGGCGGGGCGTTCGACTTCTGGATGATCACGATCCTGGCGCTGGCGCTCGGCGTGCTCATGATCATCCCGATCGGCGGCGCCGACATGCCGGTCGTGATCTCGATGCTGAACTCCTACTCGGGCTGGGCTGCGGCCGGCATCGGCTTCACGCTGGGCAATTCCGCGCTGATCATCACCGGCGCGCTGGTCGGCTCATCCGGCGCGATCCTGTCCTACATCATGTGCCACGCGATGAACCGGTCCTTCATCTCGGTCATCCTCGGCGGCTTCGGCGGCGAGACCGCCGCAGCCGGCGGCGGGACGGGCGAGCAGAAGCCCGCCAAGCTCGGCTCGGCGGACGATGCGGCCTTCATCATGAAGAACGCGCAGAAGGTCATCATCGTGCCCGGCTACGGCATGGCGGTGGCGCAGGCCCAGCACGCGCTGCGCGAGATGGGCGACATCCTTAAGAAGGAAGGCGTCGAGGTGAAATACGCCATTCACCCGGTGGCAGGCCGTATGCCCGGCCACATGAACGTGCTGCTCGCCGAAGCCAACGTGCCCTATGACGAGGTGTTCGAGCTCGAGGACATCAACTCCGAATTCGCGCAGGCCGACATCGCCTTCGTGATCGGCGCCAACGACGTCACCAACCCGGCGGCCGAAGAGGACAAGACCTCGCCGATCTACGGCATGCCGGTGCTGCAGGTCTGGAAGGCCGGCACCGTGATGTTCATCAAGCGCTCGCTGGCCTCCGGCTACGCCGGCATCGACAATCCGCTGTTCTACCGCGACAACACCATGATGCTGCTCGGCGACGCCAAGAAGGTCACCGAGAATATCGTCAAGGCGATGTAGCCGCGCGAAGGAAGCGGACCGTGGCCATCAACAAGGAATGGCACCGGTCCCATCGCATGCCGCCCAAGGCCACGCGCGAGCAGCGCGTCAAGTGGCACGCCGCCCACAAGGCGGCGTGCGGCTGTCGCGACGTACCGGCAAGCCTTCGGCCCGACGCCATGAAATCGCTGCGGAGCCGTCGCAAGCCCTGAGTTCAAACCGGGGCCGGACGCGCCATGATCGCCATCGCCAAGTGGACTGTCATCCTGCTCGTGACCGTCTATCTCGCCGGGCTCGTCGTGCTGTATGTCCGGCAGCGCGAGATGCTGTTTCCGATCCCGCCGGTCGGTCGCGCTGCACCCGGTGCGGCAGGTCTGCCCGAGGCAGAAGAGCATGTCCTGACCACCCCGGATGGCGAGAAGATCATCGTCTGGCACGTGCCGGCGAGGCCCGGTCGGCCCGTGATCCTGTATTTCCCTGGCAACGGCGATTTCCTCGCGGGCCGCACCGATCGCTTCAAAGCCATGATTGCCGACGGCACCGGTCTCGTCGCGCTGTCCTATCGCGGCTATGCCGGCTCGAGCGGCGCGCCGAGCGAGCAGGGCCTGCTGCGCGACGCGGCCACCGCCTACGCTTTCACCAGCGCGCGCTATGGGGCGGAACGAATCGTCGCCTGGGGCTTTTCGCTCGGGACGGGCGTGGCGGTGGCGCTCGCCTCCGAACACGCCATCGGAAAGTTGATCCTGGAGGCTCCCTATACGTCCACGGCCGACGTTGCAGCATTGGCCTTCCGGTACGTGCCGGTGCGCCTGCTCATGCGCGACCAGTTTCGCTCCGACGAACGGATCGCGCGCGTCACGGTGCCGCTGTTGGTGATGCATGGCACCAATGACCTTGCCATTTCGATCCTGTTCGGGGAGCGTCTGTTCGCGCTCGCGCATGAACCGAAGCGGTTCGTGCGCTTTGCGGGCGGCGGACATGACAATCTCGACAGTTTCGGTGCGCTCGAAACGGCAAGGCGCTTCATTGGATATTGAACGATCCGTCACGCGGCTCAGGGGCGCATTCCTCCTCGCCATCCTCACCTTGTTGCCGCAGCCGGCCTGGGCCGCAACCGGGCTCGATGGTGCGGCGATGCGCTGGCCCTATGCGCTGCCCTTTGCCGGTCTGTTGCTGTCGATCGCGCTCGGACCGCTGCTGTATCCGAAAGTCTGGCATCATCATTACGGCAAGATCACCGCCGCCTGGTCGCTCCTGGCGCTCGTCTCGCTCGTGATCTTTGCCGGCAGCACGGCGACGCTGGCGGCGCTCGTGCACGCCATGCTCACCGAATATCTCGGCTTCATCGTGCTGCTGTTCTCGCTCTATGTCGTGGCCGGCGGCATTCTCATCACCGGCGACATCAAGGCCACGCCGGCGATGAATGCCGGCATCCTCGCGCTCGGCACGCTGGGGGCGAGCATCGTCGGCACCACGGGCGCCGCGATGATCCTGATCCGTCCGCTGATCCGAGCCAACCGGCCGCGGCGCCACAACGCTCACGTCATCGTCTTCTTCATCATCCTGGTCGCCAATGTCGGCGGCGCGTTGAGCCCGCTCGGCGATCCGCCGCTGTTCGTCGGCTTCCTGCACGGCGTCGACTTCTTCTGGACCACACGGACCATCTGGCTGCAGACCGCGCTCGTCGCCGGATTGCTGCTCGCGATTTTCGTCGCCATCGACGTCTGGTGGTTCCGCAGCGAGCCTTTGCGCGAGGAGGCCGTTTCCGCCGAGCCGGTCCGCATCCGCGGCCTCGTCAATCTCGTCCTGATAGCTGCCATCGTCGCCTGCCTGCTGATGTCGGCGATGTGGAAGCCCGGCATTGCCTTCGACGTTCTCGGAACGAAGGTCGAGCTGGAGGATCTCGCGCGCAATTCGGCGCTGCTCGCCATTGCGGCCCTGTCGGTGTGGCTGACGCCGGACGAGCACAGGCTGGCCAACGGCTTCACCTGGGAGCCGATCCGCGAGGTCGCAAAGCTGTTCGCGGGCATCTTCGTCGCCATCATCCCGGTCATCGCCATGCTCAACGCCGGCCATCGTGGCGCCTTCGCGTGGCTGTTGTCGGCCGTAACGGGGCCGGATGGAGCGCCGCGCGAGGTCGCTTATTTCTGGTTCACCGGCCTGATGTCCGCGTTCCTCGACAATGCGCCGACCTATCTGTTGTTCTTCCAGCTCGCCGGCGGCGACCCGCAGGTGCTGATGAATCAGCTCTCGGGCACGCTCGCCTCGATCTCCATGGGCGCGGTCTACATGGGTGCGCTCACCTATATCGGCAATGCACCGAACTTCATGGTGAGCAGCATCGCCAGCGAGAACGGCATCAAGATGCCGAGCTTCTTCGGCTATTTCTTGCGCGCCGGCGCAGTGTTGATCCCGCTGTTCGTGCTGCTGACGCTGCTGCCGGTCTCGCCGATCCTGCACTGGCATTGAATCTCGTGCCTGATTTGCTACTGCTCATCCGAGCAGATGGAATTGGTGGATGAGCGCGCATAACCCGATGCCCCGGTCGGCCTGGATCTTTCCGGCGCTGGCCGTGCTGTTGTTCGCAGCCGTCAGCGCGACGGACTACGTGTTCACGCTGTCGCTGGGCGGGCTCGTCTTCGCGACCGTGCTGCTCATCATCCTGTTCGGGACGGTGTTCGCCGCGGTTCATCATGCCGAAGTGATCGCCGAACGGGTCGGCGAGCCCTATGGCACGCTGGTGCTGACGCTTTCGGTGACCATCATCGAGGTGGCGCTGATCACCACGATCATGCTCGGCGACAAGCCCGCGCCGGCGCTGGCGCGCGACACCGTGTTCGCCGTGGTCATGATCGTCTGCAACGGCCTCGTCGGGCTCTGCATCTTCATCGGCGGCCTGCGCTATCGCGAGCAGGGTTTTCAGCTCTCCGGCGCCAACGTCTATCTCAGCGTCCTGTTCGCGCTCGCGACCATCACGCTGATCCTGCCCAACTACACGACCAGCACGCCGGGGCCGGTCTATTCGGCAGCTCAGCTCGGTTTCGTCGACGTCGTCACGCTCGCGCTGTACGGGGTATTTCTCTACACCCAGACGGTGCTGCACAAGGACTACTTCGTCCATGATCGGGGAGACGGCGGCAGCGGCGAGGCGCATCTGTCGGGCAGGATGCTGGCGCTCAGCGTCGTGCTGCTGCTGGTCGCGCTGCTGGCGGTCGTGCTGCTCGCAAAGAAATTCTCGCTGGTCGTCGACGCCGTCGCAGCCAGGATCGGCGCGCCGCCGGCCTTCACCGGACTTCTGGTCGCGCTGCTGATTCTGATGCCGGAAGGTCTTGCGGCCGTCTCCGCGGCCCGCAAGAACGACCTCCAGAAGAGCATCAACCTCGCACTGGGCTCCTCGCTTGCCACCATCGGGCTGACGATCCCGGCCGTCGGCATTGCCACCTACGCGCTCGACAAGGAGCTCGAGCTCGGCCTCAGTGCCCAGGGTAGCGTGCTCCTGCTCCTGACCTTCTTCCTGAGCATGCTGACCTTCGGCACGGGCAGAACAAACGTCCTGTTCGGGCTGGTCCATATGGTGGTATTTGCCGTCTACGTCTTCATGGTTTTCGTGCCCTGAACCCATTTGCGCATCCGCCGCCCTCACGGGCCGGACCGCGTCCCAGGAGAGTCCCGATGCTTGCCGCCAGATCCGAGGTTCAGGTCGATAACGAACAGGTGCGGGTGACCGAATGGCGGCTCGATCCGGGCAGCGCCACCGGGCATCACACCCACGGCATGGATTACGTGATTGTTCCCGTGGTCGCCGGCGAAATGACCATCGTGGCGCCCAACGGCGAGCGGTCCAAGGCGCAGCTTGCGGCCGGGAAATCCTATTTCCGCAAGGCGGGCGTCCAACACGACGTACTTAACGAAACCTCAACTGAGATCGTGTTCCTTGAGATCGAGCTCAAGCCGTAAGTCCGGCCTTAACACTTGCCATCGATCCGTCGCAGTTGATCCCTTACAATGCCCCAAAGTTCCCGCATCAGATCGCGCGGGGAGTGGCCGGAATGCTGAAATACCTCGCTAAAATTTCGATGGATATTTTCCCCTCGGTGCTCGCGACGATCATCGGGGCGTACATCGTTAACCACTACATCAACGCCAAGCCGGCGGCTGATGCCCCTGCGGCCGTGGTAGCCCCTTCCCAGGCCGGCAACGACGGCAAGCCGGCGGACACTGCCAACCTTCCTGCGCCCGGCGTCAAGGCCAGGGGCATCTCGGAGAAGAGCATTTCCGACAAGGGTGCGACGGACAAGGCTGTGGCGGACAAGGCTGCGGCCGAGAAGCCCGCCGACAAGCATGAGGCCAAGGCTGCAGACGTCGCGCCTGCCGACGCCCCTGCGCATGGCCGTCCCCCCGCGCGCGAGAAAGCCGCCGCGAAGGCGACCCCGCCAGCCGCTGTCCCGGTCGCGGAGGCCAATGCCGCGCCGGCCGGAGCGTCCCAGGCTGCGACTCCCGATGCCAACGACCTGGCGCGCGCCGCCATCGAGCGCCTGCGCAAGTCGCCTGAGGGCAAAGCTGCCGAAGCCAAATCAGCCGAGATCAAGTCTGCTGAGACCAAGCCGGTCGAGCGGACTCCGGAGCCAGCGGTGCGCGAAGCTACCCGCGTTCCCGAGGCCCCGCGCGTCATCGCGACGGAGCCCTCGGCGGTCAGGCCGCTGCCACCGCCGATCACGGTGTCCACGCCCTCGCCCGAGAGCTATGGCAATGGCGGTTCCTCGCCGTCCTATACGGCCTCGGTCGGCAACGACGACCCGAATCGGATCACGCCGCCGGCGGACATTCCCGTGCCGGTGATCGCGCCGCCGCTCGATCTGCGCGCCGATGCCGGCGCCGCCCTGCCGCGGCCGAAGAAGACGAATGTGGCCGACGAGATGCTGTCGGGCATGAAGTCGATGTTCCACTCCGTTCTGCCGAAGAGCGCCACCCCCGACTGAGACAGCGCCTGCGCTGCGCCCGAGCCGTCAACCGCCGACGCGGGCAAGGCCGCTGCGTGCGGTGTCGTCGCGTGGCCGAAGCGCGACGGCCCTGGTGTAGGAGGCCGCCGCCTTGGCCTTGTCGCCCAGCCGTTCATAGGCCTGTCCGCGCGTGGTCCAGACCTGCGCGTTATGCGGATCCGCCTCGGAGGCCTCATCCAGATCGGCTGCAGCCTCCTTGATCTTGCCGAGCGCGAGATAGCTGGCGGCGCGGCCGAGCAGCGGCTCGGCCTTCTGGGGGTTGAGCCCGCTCGCGGCGCTGAAATCGGCGATCGCGAAGTCGTGCTGATGATTGGCCTGGTAGATCAGGGCACGGCCATAAAGCGCCTGCGCGTTGTAGGGATCGAGACCGACCGCGCGATTGAACTCGTCGAGCGCTGCCGCGGTCTCGCCTGACTTCGCCAGGGATTGGGCTTTTGCGGTATGGGCCTGAGCTTCGGCGACGTTGCCGGGGCTCACCGCGCTCTCAGCGGGTGCGGCCGCCTTCGGCGCCTCCTGCGGCTTGTCCTTCTCCGGCATCAACGATCCCAGATCGAAGGAGCAGCCGCACAGCGTAATCCCCATCAAAGCCAGCGCGAACGGCTGCCGCCAGATCAGGCGTCGCCGCGTCAAGCCGCGCTCGGGGCAAGGGGAAGCCATCTACGGTTCGCTCGCGCTCGTGCCGCACTGGTAGTGCCCCGTCCCAGAAAGGCACCGCTCACAAACAATAACGCGGGCCAGGGGCCCGCGTCATCGGAAACTGAAGTCTTGGAAAATTGAAGACTTGGGAAACTGAAGTCTCGCGGGGTCCAGTAGATCAGCGCGGTCCGCGCGGACCTGCACCGGGGCCGCCACGACCGCCGCGATCACCGCCGGGACCGGCGCCGAACACCGGCTTCGGCTTCATCGGCAGCAGGCCTTCGCGCTGCAGCTTCTTGCGGGCCAGCTTGCGCGCGCGGCGCACGGCTTCGGCCTTTTCGCGGGCCTTCTTCTCGGAGGGCTTTTCGTAGTGACCGCGGAGCTTCATCTCGCGGAAAATTCCCTCGCGCTGCATCTTCTTCTTCAGCGCCTTGAGGGCTTGATCGACATTGTTATCGCGAACGAGAACCTGCACGCGGCATCCTCTTGAGTGGATCGGATTTGAATTCTGGTAAGACGAAGGGGATGGCGAAACGCGCAAGCCCTTAACCTTGAGGGCGCGGATGTATCAGACAAAACCCGGGATGTCCACCGGCCAAGCGGGGATTCGGGCCAAGTTCAGCCATTAAATGAGGCAAAATATCTCCGTGCGGCCCTGATTTGGGAGATTTGACGCCAATGGTGGGGCCGTTTCCGGAGCTTTGTTCCGGAATCTTGAAAGCAGGGGACTACACATGGATATCAAAAAATGCGCTGCAGAAGCCATCGGGACCTTTTGGCTTACATTCGCAGGCTGCGGGAGTGCGGTGATCGCCGCCGGCTTTCCGCAGGTGGGAATCGGCTTGGTCGGTGTCTCCCTCGCGTTCGGGCTCAGCGTCGTCACCATGGCCTATGCGATCGGCCATATCTCGGGTTGCCATCTCAACCCGGCGGTCACCGTCGGTCTTGCTGCCGGCGGCCGTTTTCCCGCCGGGCAGATCCTGCCCTATGTGATCGCCCAGGTGGCCGGCGCGATCGTGGCTGCATGGCTTCTCTACGTCATCGCGAGCGGGGCTCCCGGATTCGACGTCGGCAAGGGCTTCGCATCCAACGGCTATGGCGCGCATTCGCCCGGCCAGTACAGCATGATCGTGTGCTTCCTCACCGAGGTGGTGATGACCATGATGTTCCTGTTCATCATCATGGGCGCCACCCATGGCCGCGCGCCCGCGGGCTTCGCACCGCTCGCGATCGGGCTCGCGCTGGTGATGATCCATCTCGTCAGCATTCCCGTCACCAACACGTCGGTGAACCCGGCGCGCAGCACGGGCCCCGCGCTGTTCGTCGGCGGCTGGGCGACAGCGCAGCTTTGGCTGTTCTGGGTCGCACCGCTGATCGGCGGCGCGCTGGGCGGGGTGATCTATCGCTGGCTCAGCGAGGAGCCCACCGGCGTCGTCGCGGGCGTGAAGACGGCCTGAGCGCTTGGCGGGATCGCAGGTCGGAGCCGCGATCCCGTTACTTGCCCGTGGTGGGGCGCACTTCGGTGACGTGTCCCATCTTGCGGCCGGGGCGCGGCGCGCCCTTGCCATAGATGTGGACGGTCGCACCGGGCACGGCCAGCCACTTCTCGTAGTCGTTGATCTCGTCGCCGATCAGGTTGGTCATGGTGACGACCTCGCCGTGGCGCACCGGCTTGCCGAGCGGCCAGCCGGCGATGGCGCGGATGTGCTGCTCGAACTGCGAGACGGAGGCGCCGTCGAGCGTCCAGTGCCCGGAATTATGCACGCGCGGGGCGATCTCGTTGACCAGCACCTTCGGTCCGGTGCCATTGGCCAGCACGAACATCTCGACGGCGAGCACGCCGACATAGTCGAGCGCGCTCGCGATCTTTCCGGCAATGCTGCGCGCTTCCTCGGCGAGCGCGTCGGGGATCGGGGCCGGCGCGCGCGATATCTTCAGGATGTGGTCGCGGTGCTCGTTCTCGGTGACGTCGAAACATTCGACCTCGCCTGTGACCGAGCGTGCGGCGATCACGGAGATCTCGCGCTCGAACGGCACGAAGGCTTCCAGGATCGCCGATTTGGTGGCGAGGCTGGTCCACACCTTGGCGATGTCGTCGCCCTCGCGGATGATGGCCTGACCCTTGCCGTCATAGCCGAAGCGGCGGGTCTTGAGCACGGCCGGAAGGCCGATCCTGGCGATCGCCTCGCGCAACGAGGCGACGGACGTGACGTCGGCGTAAGCTGCGGTGCCAATCCCGAGGCGGGTGACAAAATCCTTCTCGGCGAGCCGGTCCTGGGTGGTCTCGAGGATCTTCCGATTGGGCAGCACCGGGCGGCGCGCATCCAGCACCATCGCAGCGGCCGAGGGGACGTTCTCGAATTCGTAGGTGATGACGTCGACGTCGCCCGCGAACAGCTCGAGCGCTTCGACATCGGCATATTCGGCGCAGGTCGCGTTCAAGACGACATCGAAAGCCGGCGAGTCCGGATCGGGCGAGAACACCTGGCAGCGCAGGCCGAGCCGCGCCGCAGCCATCGCCAGCATCCGGCCCAATTGTCCGCCGCCGAGGATTCCGATGGTGTCACCGGGCTTCAGCTTCACGTGCCGGGTGTCAGTCACGCCTTGCCCTCCGGGCGCTCAGCGACCGCCTCGGTCTGAGCCTTGCGCCAGGCGGCGAGGCGATCGGACAAGGCAGGGTCGGACAGTGCCAGGACGGATGCTGCCAGCAGCGCGGCGTTGGTCGCGCCGGCCTTGCCGATGGCGAGGGTGCCGACCGGGATGCCGGCGGGCATCTGGACGATCGAATAGAGCGAATCGAGGCCCTTGAGCGTCTTGGATTCGACGGGAACGCCGAATACCGGCAGCTCGGTCAGCGCCGCCGCCATGCCGGGCAGGTGCGCAGCGCCTCCAGCGCCGGCGATGATGACCTTGTACCCCGCCGCCTTGGCGCCCTTGGCGAAAGCAAACAGCCGGTCGGGGGTGCGGTGGGCCGAAACGATGCGGCTGTCGGCTGCAACGCCGAGCGCGGCGAGCGTGTCGGCGGCATGCCGCATCGTGTCCCAGTCCGACTGGCTTCCCATGATGATGGCGATCGGCGCGGTCATGGCGTTGATTGTGCCCGAAAAACAGAAGGATAGGCCAGATTAACGGTTCCGGCCGGCGGCTCGCAAGGCGGTGGCAAGGAGAAGGGAATCCACTATCCTGTCTTGGTGAATCCCCGCAAGCCTTCATTGAGCAGGATGCCCATGAAGAAACCGAAAAGGGCGAGTGCTGCGAAGGCCAAGGCGGGCCGGAAGACCAGCGTCGGCCGTTCCAGAGCCGCCCCGAAGCGGCCGACCAAGCGTCCGGCGAAGCCGCCGCGGCGCGCCGCGTCGGGCGGCGATGGAGCCACGGAAACCGTCAGGGCGACGATCCGGGACTTGCGGGCCAAGCTCAAGCAGGCGCAGCGCCGGGTCGCCGAGCTGGAAGCTGCGGCCGATACCGATTTCCTGCTCGGGATTCCCAACCGGCGCGGCTTCGAGCGCGAGCTTGCGCGCGCCATCGCCTACATGAAGCGCTACCGCGCGAGCGGGGCGCTGATCGTGCTCGACGTCGATCGGCTGAAACCGATCAACGATTCGTTTGGCCACGGCGCCGGCGACGAGGTGCTCAAGGCGATTGTCGCCGCGCTGACGCGGCAGGTCCGTGCCTCCGACGTGGTCGGGCGGCTCGGAGGCGACGAGTTCGCGCTGCTGCTATGGAACCTGAGCGAGACCGACGCCAAGGCGAAGGCCGCCGCCTTCGAACAGGCGATCGACGAACTGTCTTTCGTCTTTCGCGGCCAGCACGTGACCGCGGGGGCCTCCGCCGGTGTCGCGCTGCTGGGGGCGCAATCCGATGCAGGCCGTGCCCTGGAGGAGGCGGATGCCGCCATGTATGTGCGCAAGGCGCATCGGCGGCACGAGCCGCGGATCAGGCTGGTCAGCAGCTGATCCTCACAGTGCGGCGAGATCTTCCGGCACGTTGCCGAATCTTCGCAGCAGCGTGGCGTCCCCGAATTCGCCGGTCATGGGATCGCCGCTGCGGCTGAACGCGACCGCACCGATGTGGCCGGCGCCGCGCGACAAGGCCTCGGCGCGCCGCAACGCGGCCGTCGAACTCTGGCATTCTTCCGCTGCGCCTGCGACAGGCGAGCCGTCGGCATCGATCAAGAAGGGCATTGCAACGTAATAGGTCACGTCCGACATGGCGTTGCTCCGACGTTGAACTCAGGCGGCGCTGCTCTTGCTCCGCATCTTGCTGCGTGAGGTCTCGGGGATGCAGCCGGCGGAGATTGCCGCCTGCAATTCCTCCAGCTCGGCCTCCAGGTATTCGTTGGCCATGATCAGCGCCTTGATGGTGCTGCGCAGATTGCCGTCGCACATCGCGATGGCCTGGTCGCAGGCCTGTTCATAGTGGCTGTTGTCGAGAAGGGCTGCTGTCGACATCTGCATGTCCTTGGGTGTTCCTGGGGGCGTTGCTGCACCTCGAATGTTCTTATTTTGTTCTTTTCGAGTCAAGCGGATTCGATCTCAGGTGAGCTTTGTCGCGCAGTCTGTGGATCAGGCGATGATGTCGGGCGTGATCTGGTCTTCGATGAACGCGATGCGGTCGCGCAACAACAGCTTGCGTTTCTTCAGCCGCTGCAACCGCAACAGGTCGGGGGCGGGCGATTGATGCAGTGCATCGATCGCCGCATCGAGATCTCGGTGTTCCTGCTGCAACCGGGTGAGCTCGGCTTCGAGCTCACGCTCGTCTTCATTGGTCATGTCTGCGGTGGCCGAAAACCGATAGGCGTGAGACTCTGGGCTGTGGATGCCCTGTGGAAATTATCGTCCTTGCGCGGCGTGATCGCAAGCGATCTGCGCCCTCTGCTCGCCGATCTCCCGCAACATATTTCCTGCGGGGGCGTAGCGGCCGTGCAAGCGCATTGATATCACGGATTTTTCCGGCGCGGTTCCTTTACTCACGCTTCGTTACATATGAATTTTCAAAAATGAAGCTGCGACGACGGATACCCATCGACAGAACGAATCGGTGATGTAGACTTCGTTGTCCGGATCGAATCCTGAGGTTCAACCCTACCGAGGAGGTTTCGAATGACAATTCAGGCACATCTCGTTGAATTGGAACGGAAGCACAAACTTCTCGAAAACGAATTGCACGACGCTCTCGTGCACCTTTCAACAGACGACCTGCAAATTGTTGAGTTGAAGCGCCGGAAGTTGATGGTCAAGGACCAGATCGAGCGTCTGAAGCACGGCGACACGCTCCACTAGTAACCCCCATAACAGCGTAGAGTTGATCGCACCCTTCATCATGCAGGGATGAGAGTCTTTGCCCTCGTCCCTGCTGCTGGGTAATCATCGCGCAAGGCGTTTGCGCGATGCTTAGAGTTGCTTGGATTTGGAGTTGCTTGGATCTGCCTGCGCTCTAGACCTCTGCGAGCTTGGCGACGTGATCTGCGATCGCGAGCGATGACGTCAGTCCAGGCGACTCGATCCCGAACAAATTCACAAGGCCTGCGACGCCGTGGTCGCGCGGTCCCTGCATCAGGAAGTCCTGCGTGGCCACCGCGGGCGGGACGATCTTCGGCCGGATGCCTGAATAGCTCGGCATCAGCGCGCCGTCGGGCAGCGTCGGCCAATATCTGCGGATCGCCGGATAGAAGCGCTCGGCGCGTGACGGATCGACCTCGTAATCGATCGTCTCGATCCATTCGACGTCAGGCCCGAACCGCGCCTGGCCGGCCATGTCCAGCGTCAGGTGCACCCCCAAACCGCCGGGTTCGGGCACCGGGTAGATCAGGCGCGAGAACGGCGCCTTGGCGTTGCAGCTGAAGTAGTTTCCCTTGGCGAGATAGGCCGGAGGAATGCGGTCCAGCGGCATGCCGTCGATATTGCGCGCCACATTCGTCGCCGACAGCCCCGCGGCATTGACGAGCAGGCTGCATTGCAGCGTCATCGGCGCCTCGCCGCCGGCCTCGATCTCGATGATGCCACCAGCCGCCTTGGCGCGGATCAGCGGGGTGTGAAACGCGAAGGCGGCGCCGGCGTCCTCGGCTTCGCCGCGCAGCGACAGCATGTAGGCGTGGCTGTCGATGATGCCCGTTGAGGGCGACAGCAGCGCGGCGTCGCAGGCCAGCGCCGGCTCCAGCGCGCGTGCCGCCTCGCCCGCGAGCAGCTGCATGTCGAGCACGCCATTGGCCTCGGCATGCGCCTTGATCGATTGCAGCTTCGCGGTCTCCTGCGGGCTGGTCGCGACGATCAGCTTGCCGCAATTCCTGTGCGGGATGCCGCGCTCGGCGCAGTAGCGGTAGAGCGCGTGCTTGCCGGCGACGCACATGCGCGCCATCCAGCTCCCGGCGCGGTAGTAGATGCCGGCATGGATCACCTCACTGTTGCGCGAGGAGGTGATGGTGCCGATTGCCTCGGCCTCCTCGAGCACGATGACCTCGCGCCCGGCCTGCGCGAGCCTTCGGGCCACCGCGAGCCCGACCACGCCGGCTCCGATGACGACGCAATCGACCCTATCCATGGTTGTGCAGCATGTCCGTTGGGAGCGCCGGTCGCATCAGACCTGGAAAGGACGGCGCGGGGGCGTTTTCCGTTAAGGAAGAATTTATCATGTCAGGGCAATTGCCGTATTTCACGTCACATTTTTCTGTTGTGCGTACAGGCGTTTACCCGATCCAAACCCGTGAGGCCAGACAATCCGACGTTGAAATCGCGGGTGGCTGATGGCTGAGAAGAACTGGCACGAGGGCAGCACGCTTCCGATTGCTGTGCAGGCCGTTGTGTGCCTCGTCGGCACGGTTGCGCCCGCGCGCGCCTTCGCGCTGACGGACGGCCTCGCCGCGCCGGGCTATTTTGGTCAGCTCGATCCCAACGTGGTCTGGGAGGCCCTGATCGCGGGCGTCGTCGTCTGTGCCTTCCTCGTCGCGATCTCGCTGTGGATTCATTCCTCGCTGCGCCGGACCAGACGCTTGCAGCTGCGGCGCAACGCCTTCGTCTCCTCCGCCATGAACAATCTCAATCAGGGCGTGGTGATGACGGATTCGCAGCGCCGCATCATCTTCTGCAACGACCGCTATCTCGAGATCTACGGCCTCACGCGCTCGGATGTCTGGGCCAACATGAACGGCTATGAGCTGCTCGAGCTGCGACGCAAGCGCGGGGTGCTCGGCGTCGCCTCCAACGAGGAGTTCTATGAGAAGGCGGCCAGCACCAACGGCCTGATCACCGAGCTTCCGGACGGGCGGGCCATCCTGGTGAAATATTTCGTGCTGCCGAACGGCGGTTCGGTGGCGACGCATCTCGACGTCAGCGAGCAGCGCAAGCTGTCGCGGCAACTGGCCTCGACCAAGCAGTTCCTCGAAACGGTGCTGGACAACGTTCCGGCCTGCGTGGCCGCCAAGAACATCGAGGACGGCCGCTATATCTTCGCCAACAGCGCCTATGAACGGTTCTGGGGCTTCTCGCGCGACCACGTCGTCGGCAAGAACGCGCGCGAGCTGTTCGAATCCGCTTCGGCTGACAGCATCGAGGCGACGGACCGGGCCGCGCTGGATTCGCCGGACGGCCAGTTCCGCAACGAATTCGAGGTCGACCGCGGCGGCGAGCGGCGCATGGTCGCCTCGATCCGGATCGTGGTCCGCAACGAGAGCAACAAGCCCGAATTCCTGATGCTCATGTTCGAGGACATCACCGACCGTCGCTCGCTGTCCAAGGAGCTGGAGAGCACCAAGAGGTTCCTCGAACTGGTGGTCGACAACATCCCGGTGGCCCTGATCGTCGAGCAGGTCAAGGATGGCCGCTATCTGCTCGCCAACCGCAGCGCGGAGACGATCCTCAATCGCCGGCGCGAGGAAGCCACGGGCCTGACGGCGTCCGACATCTTCAACCCCAAGGAAGCCAAGCTGATCATCGCGCGCGACGAGGCCGCGATCAAGAAACGCGGGATGATCACCGAGGAGCATCCGATCTCCACCAAGGACGGCCTGCGGCTGTTCCTGACGCGCCGCGCCACCGTGCTCGGCGACACCGGCGAGCCGCAATATCTGATCAAGACCCACGAGGACGTCACCGACCGCCGGCAGACCGAGTCGCGGATGGCGCACATGGCCTATCACGACGGCCTCACCGACCTGCCGAACCGTGCGGCCTTCCTTCAGGCGCTGACCCAGATGATCGAGGCCTGCGAAGGCACCGACGAGGAGTTCGCCGTCCTCTGCGTCGACCTCGACGGCCTCAAGGAGGTCAACGACGTCTTCGGCCACGCACTCGGCGATAAGCTCCTGATCGAGGTGGCCCAGCGGCTTCAGGACTCCGCCCGCGGCGGCGTGGTCGCGCGCCTGTCCGGCGACGAATTCGGCCTCATCATCGACGGCAAGCAGCCGGATTCCGGCCTTGCGCTGGCGCAGCACCTCGGCGAAGCCGTCGCGAAGGAATTCCAGATCGACGGCCGGGCGGTTCGTGCCGGCGCCACCACCGGCATGGCGGTCTTCCCGCGCAATGGCACCGACGGCGCTTCGCTGCTCGCCAATGCCGGTGCGGCGCTGTTCCGCGCCAAGCAGAAGTCCCGCGGCACGATCAGCCTCTACCAGCCGGAGATGGACCAGCAGATCCGCGATCGGCGCGTGCTGCACCAGGACCTGTCGATGGCGATCAAGAACGGCGAGCTCTCGCTTGCCTTCCAGCCGCAGGGGGCCGCGGGCGACAGCGTCGCCGAGAGCGAGATCATCGGCTTCGAGGCACTGGCGCGCTGGCAGCATCCGGTGCGCGGCCAGGTCTCGCCGGCCGAATTCATCCCGATCGCGGAGGAAAGCGGCCTGATCGTCGAAATGGGCGAATGGATCCTGCGCGAGACCTGCCGCGAGGCGGCGTCCTGGCCGAAACCGCTCCAGGTCGCGGTCAATCTGTCGCCGGCGCAGTTCATGCACGGCGACGTGGTTGGCCTCGTCCATTCGATCCTGCTCGAGACCGGCCTTGCGCCCGGCCGGCTCGAGCTTGAGATCACCGAGGGCGTGCTCATCGAGGATTTCGACCGGGGCCTCGCGCTGCTGCGACGCCTCAAGGCGCTCGGCGTCCGCATCTCCATGGACGATTTCGGCAGCGGATATTCCTCGCTGAGCTACCTCCAGGCGTTCCCGTTCGACAAGATCAAGATCGACCGTGCCTTCATCGTCAATCTCGGCCGCAATCCGCAATCGGCGGCGATCGTCCGTGCGGTGATCGATCTCGGCCACGGCCTCGACATGTCGATCATCGCCGAGGGCGTCGAGACGATCGAGCAGCTCGCCTTCCTCGCCAAAGAGGGCTGCGACGGCGTGCAAGGCTATCTGCTCGGCAAGCCGTTGCCGATCGGCAAATATGCCGGCCTCGTCGGCCGCGCCGAGGTCATGGAGCTTGCGCTCAAGACCGGCTAGAGATGATGGGGCGCTTCGCTCCTTCTCGACGTCCTCATGGCGGATTACGACCTTGCGATCATCGGCGGCGGTCTGAACGGTGTCAGCCTCGCGCGCGATGCGGCCGGCCGCGGTCTGCGGGTCGTCCTGTTCGAGCAGGGCGATCTCGGCGGCGCGGCGTCCTCGGCGACACCGCGGCTGATCCACGGCGATCTGTCGGTGCTGGAGCGGCGCGGGTTCTGGCGGGTGCGCCGGGCGCTGGCCGAGCGCCGGATCTGGCTCGCCATCGCGCCGCATCTGGTCCGGCCGATGCGCTTCGTGATCCCCGCGCATTCCGACGAGCGCCCGCCATGGTTGCTGCGGGCCGGCCTGTATGTTTACGACGTGCTCACGAACCGCGGCGGCCTGCCGCCTTCAGCCACCATCGACATCACGCATCATCCGATCGGCAACGCGCTGAAGCGCCCGTTCGGCACGGCCTTCGAATATTCGGACTGCGTCGTCGACGATTCCCGCCTGGTGGTGCTCACGGCGCTGGATGCGGCCGAACGCGGCGCTGCGATCCGGACCGGCGCGCGCTGCGTGCGGGCCGATAGAACCGATGTCTGGCGGCTCGCGGTGGTCGATCGCGGCCATCGCCGCACGATCACGGCCCGGGCGCTGGCCAACACCACCGGGGCGTGGTCGCCGATGGTCGCCGAGACCGTGCTGCGCCAGCCGCCCCCCGCCGCAGTGCCCATGCAGATGAGCCAGATCATCGTGCCCCGGCTGTTCGATTCCGACAACGTCTACGTCTTCCAGAACAGCGACGGACGCCTGATCTTCGCCTCTCCTTTCGAGCGGGAGTTCACGCTGATCGGCACCGTCACGAACGAGTTCACCGGCGATCCCGCCATCGTCGCGATGCGAGGGGCCGATGTCAGCTATCTCTGCGAGGCAGCCCGCCGCTATTTCCGCGAGCGCATCGCCCCGGCCGACGTGGTCCGGACGGTCTCCGGCGTCAATTTGAAGCCGGCGTCCGCACCGCGAGGTGACGGCACGACCTTGTTCCACGCGCGCCGGCGCAAAGCGCCGCTGATCACGATGTTCGGCGGCGACGTCACCACCTCGCGCCTGCGCGCCGAGCGGGCGGTGACGAAGCTGACGCCGTTCTATCCGATGTCGCTGCCCTGGACTGCAGGCGCGGCGCTGCCCGGCGGCAATTTCGGCTGGGATCGTTTCGACACCGAAGTCGATCTAGCGCGAGAGCGCTGGCGCTTTCTCTCCGAAGCGCAGGCGCAGCGCCTGGTCGCCGCCTATGGCTCGCGCTTGGCCGCCGTGCTGGGGGAGGCCAAGACCCGCGGCGAGCTAGGGCCCGCCCTCGGTCCCGAGCTGACCGGGGCCGAGGTGCGCCATCTCATGACCCGCGAATGGGCGCGCTTTCCGGATGATGTGCTGTGGCGCCGCTCCAAGCTCGGCCTGACCATGCCGGCCGCGGATCTTGAGGCGCTGGCTGCATTTATGGCGGGTGTGAACGATCCACCGTGACCCGGTTGAGCAAAAGCCGATCGGCCGCTAGCGTGCGGCGGAATCGGGGTTTGCAGGAAACATGACGGACGAATTGCCGAAAACGCGCGCCGCGACAGGTGCTGCCGATGGAGACGCGGCCGCAGCCGGACAGCCGTTGCTGCGCATCGAGGCCGTCGCCAAGACATTTGGGACGTTCCGCGCCGTTGATGGCGTCTCGCTCGATATCAAGGCCGGGGAGTTCTTCGCGCTGCTGGGCCCAAGCGGTTGCGGCAAGACCACGCTGCTGCGCATGCTCGCGGGCTTCGAGGCGCCGGACGAGGGCCGCATCCTGCTCGGGGGTCAGGACATCGCGCAGGCGTTGCCGCATGAGCGGCCGATCAACATGATGTTCCAGAACTACGCGCTGTTTCCGCATCTGTCGGTGCGCGACAACATCGCGTTCGGCCTGAAGCGCGCAGGCATGGCGCGTGCGGACATCGCCACCCGTGTGGCCGAGATGGTCGCACTGGTGAAGCTCGAAGGGCTCGAGAAGCGCAAGCCCGACCAGCTCTCGGGCGGCCAGCGCCAGCGCGTCGCGCTCGCGCGCGCGCTGGCACGCCGCCCGCAATTGCTGCTGCTCGACGAGCCGCTCGCGGCGCTCGACAAGAAGCTGCGGGAGAGCACGCAAGGCGAGCTGATGGAGCTGCAGCGTCGGCTCGGCATGACCTTCATCATCGTCACCCACGACCAGGAGGAGGCGATGACGATGGCTGATAGAATCGGCGTGATGAACGCCGGAAAGCTCGCTCAGGTCGCGAGCCCGCGCGAGCTCTACGAGGCGCCGCGCTCGCGCTGGATCGCGGAGTTCGTCGGCGACGTCAATCTGTTCGACGGCGAGTCCAAATTGCGCGACGGTCATCGTCTGGTCATCGGCACGCGCGATGCGGGAGCGCTGGTGGTGGCCGAGCCGCGCGAGCCGGTCGGCGCGGGCAAATTGGCGGTGGCGGTCCGCCCCGAGAAGGTCAAGCTGTCGCGGCATGGCCCGGTAAGCGAGGCCGGACGTGAGACGGCGATCAACCGGCTCGACGGCGTGATCGCCGACATCTGCTATCTCGGCGGCACCACCACCTACAAGGTGAAGCTCGACACCGGCGGAACGGTGCAGGCGTCCGTCGCCAACAGTGCGCGCACCGACGTCGATGCCTACAGCCTGAACCAGCATGTCGTCGCCTGGTTCACGCCCGACGATTGCGTGGTGCTGCAATCATGAGCGCCCGCCGCATCTTCGCGAGGCCGGCGCGTTTCGCCGCCATCGCTCCCTATGTCTGGATGGTGCTGTTCTTCCTGGTGCCGTTCGCCTTTGTGCTGAAGATCAGCCTGTCGCAGACGGCGATCGCGCAGCCGCCCTACGAGCCGGTGTTCGACCTGGCAGCCGGCTGGGACGCGCTCAGGGCTGCGTTCGCCGCGCTGTCGATCGACAATTTCAGGCTGCTCGCCTCCGACGACATCTACCTGTTCGCCTATGTGCGCAGCCTCACCGTTGCGGTGACGGCGACCGCACTGTTGCTCCTGATCGGCTATCCCATCGCGTATGGCATGGCGCGGCTGCCGAAGCGCTGGCAGGCGGTGGCGATGGTGCTGGTGATCGTGCCGTTCTGGACCTCGTTCCTGATCCGCATCTATGCCTGGATCAACATCCTCCAGCATGACGGCCTGCTCAACCAGATCCTGCTGGCGCTGCACCTGGTCAGCCAGCCCGTGGTCTGGCTCTCCACCGACAGCGCGATGTATATCGGCATCGTCTATTCCTATTTGCCGTTCATGATCCTGCCGCTCTACGCCACGCTCGCCAAGATGGAGCCGGCGCTGGAGGAGGCGGCCAGCGATCTCGGCGCGCCGCCATGGCAGGTGTTCTGGCTCGTCACCTTCCCGTTGTCGCTGCCCGGGGTCGGTGCCGGTGTGCTTTTGTGCTTCATTCCCATCGTCGGGGAGTTCGTCATCCCGGACCTTCTGGCCGGCTCCAATTCGCTGATGATCGGCCAAACCCTCTGGCTCGAATTCTTCACCAACAAGGATTGGCCGGTCGCCTCTGCTGCGGCCATCGTGCTGCTGGCCGTGCTGCTGGTGCCTCTGTTGCTGTATGAGCGGCTGCAGAAGCGGCAACTGGAACAAGGGCGCTGAGACGATGCGCAAGCTCTCCCGTCTCTCCCGCTTCAACATCGTCTCGCTCGCGCTGGGGCTGGCGTTCCTTTATCTGCCGATCCTCATCCTCGTCATCTATTCCTTCAACGCCTCGCGCCTGGTGACCGTCTGGGGCGGCTGGTCGCTGCGCTGGTATCACGAGTTCTTCAACGACCGCGCCATGATCGAGGCGGCCTGGATGAGCCTGCGGGTCGCGGTCTCCTCCGCCACCATCGCCACCCTGCTCGGCACGCTCGCCGCGGTCGCGCTGTCGCGCGGCGAGCGGTTTCGCGGCCGCACGCTGTTCTCCGGCATGCTCTACGCGCCGCTGGTGATGCCCGAGGTGATCACGGGATTGTCGCTGCTGCTGCTGTTCGTGGCGCTCAACGCCGAGCGCGGCTTCTGGACCGTGACGATCGCCCATACCACGCTGACGATGTGCTTCGTCGCCGTGGTGGTGCAATCCCGCCTCGGCTCGCTCGATCGTTCGCTGGAGGAGGCGGCGATGGACCTCGGCTGCGACCCGGTCCGCGCGTTCGTGGCCGTCACGCTGCCGCTGATCGCGCCCGCGATCGTCGCCGGCTGGATGCTCGCCTTCACGCTGTCGCTGGACGATCTCGTCATCGCGAGCTTCACCACCGGTCCCGGCTCGGCGACGCTGCCGATCCGGATCTATTCCGAAGTGCGGCTGGGTGTGAAGCCGGAGATCAACGCCATCTGCACGCTGGTGATCGCCCTGATCGCGGTCGTCATCGTAATCGCCTCGCTCGCTTCGAAACTGTCGAGCTCGCAGGGCGAGAGCGCAGCGCCGCTGTAGCCTCTGCTGTCATTGCGAGGAGCTCTTGCGACGAAGCAATCCAGTCTGTCTCTGCGGAAATAGTCCGGATTGCTTCGCTGCGCTCGCAATGACGAAGGAAAAGTCTACGACTTCACCGCACCCGCCGTCAGCCCGCCCACCATGTAGCGGCGGAAGGCGTAGTAGACCGCGGCCGGCGGCAGCGCGTAGATGAAGCCGGTGGTCATCAGCAGCTCCCATGGCGAATCGTCGGCGGCGAGGAAATTGCCGAGCGCGACGGGGAGAGTGATCTCGCGATCGTTGGAGAGCAGCAGGAACGCGTAGAGATATTCGTTCCAGGCCAGCAGCACCGCATAGGTGCCGATCGCGACCAGCGAGGGCATCATCAGCGGCAAATAGACCAGGCGGAAGATCTGCAGCGTCGTCGCGCCGTCCATCACGGCGGCCTCGTCCAGCTCGACCGGCAGCTTGTCGGAGGCCTGCTTCAGCACCCAGATCGCGTAGGGCGAGGCGATCGTCACCATCGCCAGGATCAGCGACCAGTGATTGTTGAGCAGGCCGTAATTGCCCATGGTCCGGTACATCGGCACGGCGAGGAACGCCGCGGGAATGAAATAGGTGAACAGCGCAAGGTTCAGCACGGTGCGCCCGCCCGGCACCTTCAATCGCGAGATCGCGAACGCTGCGGATGTCGCGATGAACAGCGTCAGCACGCCGACGGAGACGGCGATCACGGTCGAATTCCAGAACTGGATGTAGAAGTCGCGCAGGAAGTAATGCTGCTGCTTGAACACGATCTGAAAGTTGTGCAGCGTCGGATGATCCGGCCACAGCTTGCCCGAGAACGCGTCCTCCTTCGGGGAGATCGCGAACAGGAACATGTGATAGATCGGGATCATCGTCCACAGGAAGACGGGAATGCCGATCAGCAGCAGCCGCGCTTCGGTCGCGACATCACGGAGAGAGGGGAGCTTCATCGCGACAACCGTTTCATCATGAAGTACACGAGCGGCAGGACGAACGGCATCGCGCAGACGATGGATGCCATCGCCAGCGAGAGCTGGTCGAGGCGGAGATAGCGGATGCCGAGCGTCGCCAGCACGTGCGTGAGGTCTGCCGGGCCGCCGCCGGTGAGCAGATAGACGCTGTTGAAGTCGCCGAGCGTCCAGATCATCGAGAGCAGCGTGCAGGTGACGTAGAGCGTCTGCATCGACGGCCAGGTGATGTAGCGGAACTTCTGCCACCAGCTCGCACCGTCGACCTCGGCGGCCTCGAACAGATCGTGCGAGATCGCAAGGCGCCCGGTGATCAGGATCAGCGTCCAGAACGGCAGCGACTTCCAGATGTGCACGGCGATCGCCATGCTGAGCGCCACGGTCGGGTCGTTCAGCCAGTTCGGGCCGTCATCGCCGGTGAGGGAGAAGATGTAGTGGTTGATCATGCCCCATTCGGGATTGAGCATGAAGCGCACCGACAGGATGGTCGGGATCGACGGCACCGCCCACGGCAGGATGAAGATCACCGACAGCCATTTGATCCAGGTGCGCTGCTGCACGAAGAAGCCGGACAGGAACAGCGCGATCAGCATCTTGATGTTGATGCCGATGACCAGGAAGATCAGCGTGTTGATCGCGGCGCGCGCGAAGATCGGGTCGTTGTAGAGCGCGACGTAGTTTTCCGGCGCGCGGGCCAGCCACAGCCCGTAGCAGACGGGATAGACGACGAAAGCGAGGAAAACGAGCAGATAGGGCGCGAGCAGCACGATGCCCCAGACCTGTGCCGGGGTCAGCCGCGACGATAGGGGCGGGCCGGGCATAGCCTGATCGCCAGAGAGGGTGATCGCCATTCTTTAGGACTCATCAAAGAGAAGCCGGCCGCGAAACGCGGCCGGTGTTGTTCTTACACCTCTTCCCGCAACGCGAGGAGAGGTGAGGATGACATCAACCCGCGACCTGCTTGATGCGGGCGATCATCTCGTCGACGGCCTTCTCGACCGGAACCTTCTCGCTGACGACGCGATTCATCGCCTTGGCCCAGATGTTCTCGTTGTTGAGAATCGTGAACCTCCAGTTCTTGGTGAAGTCGAACTGAGAGGTGCCGCCCTTGAACTGCGTGTAGACGGCCTTGCGGTGCTTGTCGGCCTGCCAGAACGGGCTTTCCTGGCTTTCCTTCGTCACCGGGAACCAGCGGCCGAGCGCGCCCTCGATGTAGGGGCGGACGTTCTCTTCCTGGAGCAGGAAGCTGATGAACTGCTTGGCCTCGGCCTTGTTCTTGGCCGCGGTGAACACCAGTCCGGTCTTGACGTCGGAGCGGTACTTGATGGTCGAACCATCCGGCGCCTTGGGGAAGGACGCCGTGATGATGTCCTGCTCGTAGGCCTTCTTGCCGGCGTCGCGCTGCTCCTGGGTAAGCGCCTGGTTCTGCGAGTCCTCGAACCACTTCGCCGCGATCGAGATCGTGAAGTTGTGGGTCATCACGATGGTCTTGTTATGGAAGGCGACGTTGTTGTCGGGATCCTTCCAGGTCGTGGATGACGGCGGCGTGCAGCCCTTGATGTAGGTGTCGGTGTAATCCTTCATCGCCTTGATGAGGTTCTCGCGAACCTTGGGATCGTCGACCGTGAGCTTGCCGTCGTCGTCGACCAGCTTGACATGATAGGCGTCCATGAAGGTGTAGAACGACTGGAAGGAATCGGTGGATTCCACGCCCATCGGCTGGCCGACGGCATAGAGGCGCTGACCGGTGGCCTTGCGGATCGCCGGCTGCACCTTGTCGCACCAGAACGTCCAATACCCCGTCCAGTCGTTCGGGATATCGGCCAGCTTGAAGCCGGCCTTCTCCAGCATGTCGTTCCAGATCTGGACGTGCATGCTCTGCTGCTTCAGCGGAAAGCCGTAATAGGCCTTCTTCTTGGCGACGTCGTTGTAGAGGATCGAGGCATCCAGCGTGTTCTGCACGAACCGGCCCTTGATCGGCTCCATGACGTCGGAGAGATCCTCGAGCTTGCCCTCATAGGCCCATTTGCCCTGCGCCTGGACGTCATAGGAATCGGAATAGGCGACATCGGGCACGGTGCCGGCGTCGAGCGCGGCGACCGTCTTCGGAATCATGTCCTGGATCGCGTATTGCGACAGCTCGACCTTGATGCCGGTCTTGGCTTCGAACTTCTTGATCGTCTCGATCAGTGCGTCGTCTTCGGAGCGATAGAAGCCCTTGCCCCACCAGACCGTGATCGTCTTCTGCTGCGCAAATGCGGGTGCAGCGGCTGCAAACAGCCCGGCCGCAGCGACCGCCAGTGATACTGCGCCAATAACCTTGGATTTCACGTTTTTCTCCCTCAAACGGCCGGTGTTTTTAACCGGTCGAAAAAACACTAGCGCAGGATGGTAGCGCAATCAACGCAGCATGTTGTCAGACCTAGGTCGCGAGTGTCGCTCTGTGGCGATGCTTAACGCGCGCATCGATCCAATCGCCGCATCAATTCGCCCCGATCAATTCGCGAAGTCCGGGCAGCGGCAGAGAATCGCGCGATCCTCAGTTGGACTTCGCATTCTCCTTGGCATTCTCCGCCGTCGGCGATCCGTCCTGTGCGGGGCGCTTGCCGCCCCCGGTGATGCGCTGCTTCAACAGATCGAGGAAGGGCGAGGCCGCGGGCGACTGCCGGATCAGGCTTTCAGGGTCGGGGAAAATCAGCGGATCGTCCCACGGGCCCTGCACCATGAAGGGCAATTGAAAGCCGGACGCCGTATTGAGGCTCGCCACGCCCTTCATGTCGTATTCGCGCGTCGGCACCGAGGCGGTGCCGGTCAGCGTGATCTTCGCCGCCGGCCCTTCGATGCGGATGTCCTCCGCGGTGGCGATCCCGTCGGAGAATTTCACCGCGATGGTGAGATTGTTGTACGGCGTCGAACCGTTGCGGAAATTGCCGCCGCCCGAGAGCGGCCGCCGCTCCAGCCGCTTCAGGAGCTGCTCGGCGTTGAAGCCCGAGATCGCGCCGTCATGCCCGGTGACGGTGGCACTGCCGTCGAGCGACTGCACGAGGCCGAACGGGCTCGACCCCGAGGCGAACAGGGACACGTTGATGTTGCCGCGCCCGGACAGCTTGTTGAGGCCGAACAATTCGGTGGCGCAGGCCTGGAGATCGACGTCGGTGAACTGGAACTGCGCCTTGATGTCGGCGACGGTGTCGGAGCGTGCGATGCCGAACGAGCCCTTGGCGATGCCGCCATAGACCTGGGCCTCGCCGACCGAGAGCGCCAGCGTGCCGTTGCGCAGATTGGCACCGATCGCGGTGCGGCCGAGCTTGGTCGGCCCGACCGTTAGCTTGGCCGCCGACAGGCGCATGTCGAGGTCGGTGGTCGACAATCCCTGGAGATCGAACAGCTGCCTGTTCCAGTCGCGCGCCCCGCTCGCGAGCAGGCGGAAGGTCGAGATATAGGGCGTGAAGTCGAGCGCGTCGGCGGCAAGCGTCGCCTGCAGCGTCTGCCGGCCGTTGTTGGCGTAGGTCATGACGCCCTCGGCGGCGTTGCCGTCGAGCTCGACATTGACATTGGTGAGCGCGATCGAGGGGCCGACGACGTTGGCGCGCGCCTTCAGCGCGAAACGGCCGAAGCCGCCGCTGGCGGGCTGCGGCTGCCCGGTCCAGCGCAGCGCGTTGCGCAAGGAGGGGCTGTCGATCGTCAGCGTGCCCTCCATCATCGGGCTGGTGCGGTTGGCGACGCTGCCGTCGAATGCGAGCTTGAGCGGCGCGCTGGCGATCCGCGCCTTCAACCCCGAGCGATCGCCGGAGAGGGCGGCGACGAAATCGGAAAAGCTGATCGAGCCGTCGACACGCTCGCCGCGCCAGTCGAACTGTCCCGTCGCGGCGAAGGAGCGCGAGATCGAGGGCCAGGCCAGCGACAGGTCGATGTCGCCGAGCCGCTCGGTGGCGTGGGTGGCTGCGTCCTCGTAGTCGAGCACGCCATCCTGGATCCGGATTTCGGAGAACGAGACCTGATTCTCGGCCCCGGGCTTCATGGTGCGGGCGATGGTCTGGATGAAGGGCGTCCAGTTGCTCTCACCGTCCGGCTTCAGGCTGACATGGATGCGCGGCCGCAGCAGCGTCAGGTCGGCGATCTCGAACCGCTGCAGCAGGAGCGGCAGCAGCCGCAGATTGGCGGTGAGCACGTCGACATGGAGCGCGGAATCGGTGGTGCCGCCGCCCTTCAGGCCGACGTCGTGGAAGGAGATGTAGCTCGCCGGCAGCACCGAGATGTCGATGCTGCCTGCGACGCTGAGCTCGAGCCCGGTGACGTCGCGGATCTGCGCTTCGACCGCCTTGCGCAGCGCGTCGCGGTTGATGAGCCAGGAGGTCGCGATCAGGGCGATCAGCGCCACGCCGAGCAGCGCCGCGATCGGCGTCCCGAGGCGCTTCATTCCTTGGGCCATGGTCAATGGCGTGTCCTGATCGGGTTGGTCGTTGGAGCCGGAAGGGCGGGTCGGGAAACCTGCGTGGCCACGCCCAAGCCTATGATGTTAAGTCCCGCAACTTGATGGGTTTTCTTGTCGCTTTCAAGGCCGTGGACGGTTCTGCCCACGGCGTTGGGCAGCTTCTATCACCCGGGCGCGGTGCGGAGAACCCCGTATCATTGACGGCTTTGGAGGATTTCGCCTAATAATCGCCGCCAATACGGCGCGACGCCTCCAAACCGAAGGTTCAGTCGAAGGTATTTGTATGAACAAGGTCTATCCCGACGCCAAGTCGGCTCTCGACGGCATCTTAAAAGACAACATGATGATCATGTCGGGAGGTTTCGGCCTCTGCGGCATCGCCGAGGAGCTGTCGGATGCGATCCGGGAGTCCGGCGTCAAGGGCCTGACGGTGGTCTCCAACAATGCCGGCGTCGACGGCATCGGGCTCAGCCGCCTGTTGGAAACGCGGCAGATCAAGAAGATGATCTCGTCCTATGTCGGCGAGAACAAGCTGTTCGCCCAGCAATTCCTCGCCGGCGAGCTGGAACTCGAATTCAATCCGCAAGGCACGCTGGCTGAGCGCATCCGCGCCGGCGGCGCCGGCATTCCGGCCTTCTACACCAAGACCGGCGTCGGCACGCTGATCGCCGACGGCAAGGAAGTGAAGGAATTCGACGGCGAGAAGTATCTGATGGAACGCGGGCTGTTCGCCGACCTCGCCATCGTGCATGCCTGGAAGGGCGACACCGCCGGCAACCTCATCTACCGCAAGACCGCGCGCAACTTTAACCCGATGATGGCGACCGCCGCCAAGATCACGGTGGCCGAGGTCGAGCATCTGGTTCCGGCCGGTGAACTCAATCCCGACCACATCCACACGCCCGGCATCTTCGTGAAGCGCATCGTCGAGGTCGGCACGGCCAAGAAGCGTATCGAATTCCGCAACACTCGCCCGCGCACCGCCGCCTAGGCGTATCAGGAGACTCATATGGCCTGGACCCGTGAACAGATGGCCGCGCGCGCTGCGAAAGAATTGCGCGACGGTTACTACGTCAATCTCGGCATCGGCATCCCGACGCTGGTCTCGAACTACATCCCCGACGGCATGGACGTCTCCTTGCAGAGCGAGAACGGCATGCTCGGCATGGGTCCATTCCCCTTTGAGGGCGAAGAGGATCCCGATCTCATCAACGCCGGCAAGCAGACCGTCAGCGAGCTGCCCTCGACCTCCTATTTCTCGAGCGCCGATTCCTTCGGCATGATCCGCGGCGGCCACATGGATCTCTCCATCCTTGGCGCCATGCAGGTGGCCCAGAACGGCGATCTCGCCAACTGGATGATCCCCGGCAAGATGGTCAAGGGCATGGGCGGCGCGATGGATCTCGTCGCCGGCGTCAAGCGCGTCATCGTGGTCATGGAGCATTCGGCCAAGGACGGCCCGAAGCTGCTGAAGAAGTGCAATCTGCCGCTGACGGGCGAGCGCGTGGTCGACATGGTCGTCACGGATCTCGCCGTCTTCACCATCGACAAGCATGGCAATGGCGGCATGGCTCTGATCGAGCTCGCCGACGGCGTTTCACTCGACGAGGTCAAGGCCAAGACCGAAGCCGAATTCCGCGTCGCGCTGAAGAACACCTGAGGTCTTCGAGAATGGGGCGCGCATGACGATACGGTCTGCGCGTCTCGGAGACGCCGAATTCATCGCAAGGACTATCTTGTCCTCGATGCGAGGCCACCGGCCATCCGGCTGGTTCGATATCGCGCTAGGCTGGCCCGAACAGCCATGCGTTGACTTCATCGCGCGCATCGCGACCGCAGATGCGGTGTCGATGTGGCACGTCTCACAATTTCTCATCGCCGAAATCGACGGCAAGCCGGCGGCGGCGCTTTGTGCATTGCCGGCGGCAGGCACTGGACCCGCGGCCTGGCGCGCCATCGAGCAAGTCGCGGCCGTGACGGAGCTTGCCGCGCCGGAATTGGAAGCGATCCGCAAACGCGGCACCTACACGCGCGCCTGCTGGGTTCAGGGCGGCGAGGGCGACTGGATGATCGAGCATGTCGCGACCGATCCGGTTCATCGCGGTCGTGGGCTCGTGCAGGCGTTGATTGCGCAGGCCCTGGACAAGGGACGGGCGGCTGGGTTTGCCAGGGCGACGATATCATTCCTGGTCGGCAACGAACCCGCCGAGCGCGCCTACGCCAAGGCTGGCTTTGTCTTTGTGGAGGAGAAGCGCGATCCCGCGTTCGAGGCGATCATCGGCGCTCCCGGCTTTCGCATGTTCGCGCGAGCGATTTGATTGTCCCTGATGGCTTGAATGCGCAGACGATGTGTCCATGCCTTCAAGCGGGGCCGCTTGGCACTTCGGAGAACCGGGTCAGCCAGACCACCGGGCCGATGCTGGCGGCGATGATCAGGAGGGCCGCAAGCGCGCCGTCCTCGAAATTGCCGCGGCTTGCGAACTGGTAGATCGACGTCGATAGCGTCTCGACGTTGAGGGGCCGCAACAGCAGCGTTGCCGGCAGCTCCTTCAGGCAGTCGACGAACATGATGATGACGGCGCCAAGCATCGCGGGCCGGAGCAACGGCAGATAGATCTGCCTCAACATGACCGCCTGGCCCGCGCCGACCGTGCGCGCGCTCTCGTCATAGTCGCGCGGAATGCTGTCGAACCCGGCCTTGATCATGCCGACCGGCACGGCCAGAAAACGAATCGTATAGGCGATGACGACGGCCGTCCCCGAGCCGACCAGGATCAGCCCGGGCAGCGAACGTCCCGTCCAGGTCGCGACCGCGCTCAGGGCGCTGTCGACCGCCAGCACGGGGGTCAGCAGGCCGAGGGCAATCACGAGACCCGGCAGCGCGTAACCGGCCTGCGCGATGCTCATCGCCAGATATCGCAGGGGATCCGGCCGAAAGCGGTGCGCGATCGTCGTGGCGAGCGCAAGCATCAGCGCCATCAGCGTCGCGAGCGCTGCATAGGCAAACGAATGGAAGGTGTGGCGCCACAGCAGCGGGTCGAAATTTGCAAGCAGTCCGCGACCGAGAGCCTGATGCGCCAGATAGAACAGCGGCACGACGAAGCCGATCAGCACCGGCAGCGCGCAGACCGCGAACGCGATCCACGCCCTTGCGCCCGAAAGCGGGGTTCGCTGCCTCACATGCGGGCTTTCGGCCGAGAACTCGGCGTTGGCGTTGCGACGGCCGTAACGCTCCATCGCGATCAGGCCGGCGACGATTGCAAGCATCAGGCATGCGAGTTGCGCCGCACCGGCAAGGCTGCCGCGGTTGAGCCAGGTGGTGAAGATCGAGACCGTCAGCGTGCGGATGCCGAGATACTCGCTGGCGCCGATGTCGTTGAGCGTTTCCAGCGCGACCAGCGCCACGCCGACCGCAAGCGCCGGCCGCGCCATCGGCAGTGAAACGCGCCAGAAGACAGTCCATCGGCCGGCCCCCAGCGTCGTAGCCGCCTCGGCGAATTCGGCAGACTGAACCTGAAACGTCGCACGCGCCGACAGATAGACGTAAGGATAGAGCACGAGCCCGATTACGAAGACGGCGCCCGGCAGCGAACGCAGGTTGGGCAGATAACCGAGGGCATCGCGCAGCGGCAGCCAGATCGCCAGGGTGCGATGCACCAGGCCGAGCGGTTCGAACAGGTCGGCATAGACGTAGGCCGCAAGATAGGTCGGAATCGCCAGCGGCAGCGGCATCAGCCACAGCAGCATGCCCCGGCCGGGAAAATGGTGGCGCGATATCACCCATGCGGTGCCGGCGCCGACCAGAAGTGTGAGCGCGCCGACCCCGACGAGCAGCAGGGCCGTGTCCAGGAGCGCGGCCGGCAGCACGTAGTTGATCAGGTCGTGCCACACATCGGTCGCGGGCTGCAAAGCCAGCGAAACGATCGAGATCACGGGGGCCGCGACCAGGATCGCGGTTGCGATCGCGATTGCGGTCGCGGCGCGCCCGGCGTGGGCGCGGCCTCTCAAGCGAGGCCGTGCGCCCGAAGGTTCTGCCAGTTCGAGGGACGAGGGCCGCCAGAGATCAGTTGTCAAAGCCGACCTTGTCCACCAGCGAGGCCGCAGCCTTGCGGTTGGCGGCGATCTTTGCGATCGGCAACGGATCTGGGCCGAGCTTGCCGTAGCCCGCGATGGTAGAGTTGATGGGGACACCGCTCCGAACCGGATATTCGTAGTTCTGGTCGGCATACATCTGCTGCGCCTGCTCGCTGACGAGCCACTCGATCAGCTTGATGCCGTTGGCCTTGTTGGGCGCGTGCTTGGCGAGCAGAACGCCGGAGAGGTTGACGTGGGTGCCGCCGCCCTCGAAGGTCGGCAGGATGACGCGGGTCGCCTCCGCCCACGGCTTCTTCTCGGGATCGTTTTTCATCATCAGCGCCCAGTAATAGGTGTTGCCGATGCCAATGTCGCACTTGCCGGCGGCCACGTCACGCGCTGCTTCGCGATCGCCGCCCGACGGCTTCTGCGCGAGATTGGCCTTCACGCCGCGCAGCCATTCCTCGGCCTTGGCCTCGCCGTGCTTGGCCGTGTAGGCCGCGAACAGGGCGTTGTTGTAGATGTGCTGGCCCGAGCGAATGCAGATCTTGCCCTTCCACTTGGGATCGGCGAGCTCCTCATAGGTAATCTTGTCCTGCTTGACGCGATCCTTCGAGGCATAGATCACGCGCGCGCGCATGGAGATGCCGGCCCAGTGTCCGTCCGGATCGCGATACTGCGCCGGCACGACCTTCTCGACCACCTCCGACTTGATTGGCTGGGTGACGCCGGCCTGCACGGCCTCGTCGATGCGGCCGATGTCCACTGTCAGCAGCACGTCGGCCGGACCGTTGGCGCCTTCCGCCTTCATACGCTGCTCCAGACCTGAGCTTGCGGAGACGACATTGACCTTGATGCCCGTATCCTTGCTGAAGGCGTCGAACAGGGGCTGGATCAGCTTGGTCTCGCGATAGGTATAGACGTTGACCTCGCCATTGGCGGCTGCTTTCGAGGCAAAGGATAGGGTCAGGCTCAACACCGCCGCGGAGGCGGCGAGGACGCGAAGGTTAATCATAAGGGCTGCTCCAGGCGGGCGATTGACGCCGGATTGAGTAGCGCAGGCAATGCGGCAAAGTCAGCGACGCGATGTCGCGAAGAACGTGACTTAGAGTGATTCCAATATTTCCTACTTTAGATCGATTCTAATCAATGGAGACGTTGAGGGGAAAACGTATATGCGCCGCGACGATCATGATCTTGCCGCCCACACCTTGCTCCAGCGCGCCGATACGCTCGCGACCCACGACGTCTCCTCGCGCACCAGGCGGAAGCCGAGATTGGCGGGCGGCACGCCCTGGGCGCAGCCGCCGGCGCGGGCGTCGCGGATGAAATCGGTGACATAGGCGCGGTGCGCGCCCTCGGCGACGCGCACGCCGCAGTTCACGGTCGGGCGGCCGGCATTGCCTGAAGCGTCGAAGCGCGAGCGCACGAAGCAGGTCGACGTCCACTCCCAGACATTGCCGGCGAGATCTTCGATGCCGTGCTCGTTCGGGCCGAACTTGCCGAACGGATAGGCCTTGGTGTCGGAGAGGTCGCGTTCGGATTCGCGCTCATAGCGGCTGATCCAGCGCTTTGAAGGATCATTCGCATCGACCGCGAGACCGTCGTCCTTGAATCTGGAGCCGGCGGCAAAGGCCCATTCTTCATCGCTCGGTAGCCGGTAATGATGGCCGGTCTTGCGCGACAGCCAGCCCGCATAGGCCTCGGCGTCGTGCCAGCTCACCTGGACCGCAGGGCGATCCGGCGCGATGACGACGTCGCGGTCCAACGCGCGGCATGCGCCATCCCGCACGCAGAGCTGAAAGTCGGCGGAGGAGACCTGCTCGCGCATGACATGCAGCGGCCGGTCGAACCGCAATGTGCGCAGCGGCGCTTCGGCCTGCTGCCCGCCGCGCGTGAAATCGCCGGCCTCGCGATACAGGAAGCTGCCCGCGGCGATCTCGACAATCGCCGGCTCTTCTTGCGCGGCATGTGTTTTCATTTCCGACATCAGAGGCGCAACGGCGAGCGGTCCTGCAAGTCCGGCCGCGCAGGCCAGAGCCAGTTTCAGCTTGAATGCGATCAGCATGATGGTCCCCCGAATGAGGGGCCGGCTGTCCGCCGGCCCCTCTCGCTTGGTCAGTTGATCTTGCGGCCGGTCTGCAGGGCGCCTTGTGTCTGCGGCGGAATCTCCGCAGGTGCCTTCACCTGGGTCATCAGATCGTCGTTCCACTTGCCTTCGACCTTGAAGTGCGCGGTGGCGCCGAGATTGGCCGCCTCGATCAGATTGTGCGTGACATAGGCGTAAATGCCGGGCTGTTGGAATTTGTACAGCGCAGCTCCCGCCGAGCCGCCGCGGATGAACCAGGTCTCGAGCCCGACCTCCGGTGCATTGCCGAACTTTCCGGTCTCCCAGACATAATCGCCATGCCCGCCGATCAGATGCGGACGGCTGTCGCGATTGGCCTGCGAATGCACGATCAGCACGTTCTCCCCGACCTTGGCGGTGAGCGCGTTCTTGCCGGTGAGCGCGCCGGCCTTGCCGTTGAAGACGACATGGGTGGGGATCAGCTTGTTCATCACCTCTTCGGTCTCGGTAAAGGCTTCGCCGGGCGATTCGTAGGACTTGAAATTGCCCTTCGCGTCACGCGGCACGTACATGTCCTGCTCGCCGATATAGTAGACCTTGTCGTACTTCAGGGCGTGGCCCTTGCCGTCGTTCAGTCCGTCGCGCGGCAGCACCATCACGGCGCCGTTCATGCCGGAGACGACGTGCCAGGGGATCATCGGGCCTCCCGGTGCGCAGTGATAGACGAACACGCCGGTCTTGGTCGCCTTCCAGCGCAGCACGACCTGCTCGCCCGGATTGACGAGCGTGAGCTCGCCGCCACCGAGCGCGCCGGTCGCGGAGTGGAAGTCGATGTTGTGCGGCATGGTGTTGGTGGCGGGATTGACCAGCGTCAGCTCGACATAGTCACCCTCGTGCACGACCATGAGCGGTCCCGGCATCGAGCCGTTGAACGTCATGGCCTGGAAAGTGGTGCCCTTGTCGTCGATGACGACCTTCTTCTCCTCGACGGTCAGCTTGAACTCGACGATCTTGGGAGCCTGCGTCGTGGCCTGCTCGTGCGCGTGCACGAAGGGCGGAGCGACCAGCTCCACCTTCTGACGCGGCAGCTTGAGATCGCTGGCGGCGAAGGCCGGGGCCGCCAGCATCAAGGCAGTCGCGGCGGCGCTGATCAATGCGGCTCTGCGGGTGAACATCGGAAGCATCCTTCATGTGAATAGATCTGATAACGAATGCAGTGTGCGCCGATCGCGGCAAGCGTATTTGCGCTGCAACAAGCTTTCGCCGTGATTCACCTCCGCAATGGTACTTAGGCGTCCTCGTGAAGTAGTATCGTCGATACCGCATTGATCGATTCCGACGTCGTCATGGCGGACGTCGAGGCTCAGCGAACAGACGCCGGACAGCGGTGTCGACATTCTTGACACGCGACTGAGCGTCGCCGACGCGTCAGGCGTCGCAGCTGTCGATGTCGTGCGATGCGCAGAATTGCCGAGCGTGACCGCACCGCGTCTGTGCTCAGCGGCGACTCGGTCGCATCTTCAAGCGGGATAACCATTCGACCGGTGACGTGGCCGTCACCTTTCGCAGGGGCGGCCGATACGACCCGCGACCTTGGCGGTGCGCGGCCCATGCGATCGATCGTCGGATCGCAACTAGATGAGCTGCACGGCAAGCCAGATCGCCAGCGACAATACGGCGAAGACCGCGATCGCGGCGGCCAGAGCGCGCGCGGCGCCGGCCGGAGCCGGTGCGACCGGGGTCGGCCGGAAGTCGTCGAAGCGCGGGATATGGCCGCGGACGTCGAGCAGGGAAAGGATCAGTTCGAGTGCGAGAAGCCTCATGGCAAACGCTCCGGATAGCCGCACGAATGTTCTTATCATTGCCGGGAACCGGCCGCTGGGCTTTGCGCGAGCGCAAAGTCGCCTCGGCACATCCGGGTTAATTGAAGTCATTCCGTGATTTGCCGTGATGTCTGCACACGGCCTAGATTTACGAATGGGTAAGACATGAGAGCTGATCTTGCGGCAAGCTACGGCGAAGAGCGATTGCCGCGCTACACGAGCTACCCGACCGCACCCCATTTCTCGACGGCGATCGGCCCGGACACCTATGCCCGGTGGCTGGCGGAGCTGCCGGCGGGTGCCAGCGCGTCGCTCTATCTCCACGTGCCGTTCTGCCGCGAGATGTGCTGGTATTGCGGCTGCCACACCCAGATCGCCCGCCGGGACGAGCTCATCGCCGGCTATCAGCGGACCCTGCGCAACGAGATCGCGCAGATCGCCGAGACCATCGGCCGCCGCATCAAGGTGGAGCACATCCATTTCGGCGGCGGCACGCCAACGATCATGGCGCCGGAGGCTTTCGTCGAGCTGATGGCGACGATGCGCCAGAAGTTCTTCGTGCTGCCCTCGGCCGAGATCGCGGTCGAGATCGATCCCCGCACCTTGACCGCAGACATGGTCGAGGCGATGCGGCTCTCCGGCGTCAACCGCGCGAGCCTCGGCGTGCAGAGCTTCGATCCCGTGGTGCAGCGGGCGATCAATCGCGTGCAGAGCTTCGAGCAGACGGCGTCCGTGGTCGACATGCTCAGGCGCGCCGGCATCGCGGGAATCAATTTCGACCTGATCTACGGGTTGCCGCACCAGACCGTCGCATCGTGCCTGGATACGGTTCGGCGCAGCCTCACCCTCGCGCCCGACCGCCTCTCCGTGTTCGGCTACGCCCATGTGCCCCAGTTCAAGAAGCACCAGCGCATGATCAACGAAGCCGTGCTGCCTGACGGCCTCGCGCGCCACGACCAAGCTTGCGCGATCGCCAATGCGCTGAAGGAGGCCGGCTATGTGCAGATCGGGCTCGATCATTTCGCCCGGCCTGGCGACGCCATGGCGGTGGCCTTCGAGGACGGGACGCTGCGGCGCAATTTTCAGGGCTACACCACCGACAAGGGTGAAGTCCTGCTGGGCTTTGGCGCCAGCGCGATCGGTCATTTGCCGCAGGGTTACGTCCAGAACGAGGTGCAGATCGGCGCCTACGCGCAGAGCATCGCCGCCGGCCGTCCCGCGACCGCGAAGGGCTATCGGCTCACCGAAGACGACCGGCTGCGCGCCGACATCATCGAACGCATCATGTGCGAGTTCAGTGCCGATCTCGGCGACATCTGCGCGCGCCATGGCGCCGAGGCAGCGACGATGCTGCGCTCGGCGGCGCGACTGAGCCCGTTGATCTCCGACGGCGTCGTGAGGCTGGAGGGCAATCGCCTCGCAGTCGCACAAGACTCGCGCTTCCTGGTCCGCAGCGTCGCCGCCGCGTTCGACGCGCATCTCAACCCGGCAAAGCAGCTGCACAGCCGGGCGGTGTAATTCGTCATTCCGGGGCGCGCGCAGCGCGAGCCCGGAATCCATTTCTGTACGTCATCCGCCGCCCGATGGATTCTCAGATGCGCAATTGCGCATCGAAGTTCGCGCCAAACGGCGCGCCCCGGCATGACGAGCTGAGGGAAACGGCAACTGCTTGCGCTTCCACAAAGAAACTCCGCGCTCCTCCGTTATCGTCGTCTCCGAACGGAGTTGTCCATGTCCTTTGCATCCGACGATCTGGTCGATGACATCATGCGTACGGCGCCGCACACGATCCGCGTGTTTCTAGCCTTCAAATTGGCTTGTGTCGGTTGCCCGATCGCAACCTTCCACACGGTGGATGATGCCTGCCGCGAGCATGGCATCGACCGCGAAAAATTTCTTGCCGCACTGGTCGATTGCGTGCCGGCGTGAAACGGTCTGGAATTCGTGCGGGCGCGCGCGGATTCTCGGGTGAGGGGCGGCTTTCGCCGTAAGCGGAGGCGCCCTCACTCCTATCTCGCTCTTGGCCGCAGACGCCTTGGTGCGGCCGTCACGCCGCCCCGCTGTCTGCGCTCCGCTCCGCCAGCACGACGATCCCGTGCGGATCGCGCAGGATGATGCGCTGACGGCCGCTTTCGACGAGGCCCTGGCTTTCCCAGCCGCTCAGTATGCGGCTGACGGTGTGCAGCGTGGTGCCGGTCATCTGCGCGATGTCCTGACGGCTGATCGGGAAGTCGATCTCGATGCCGCGGTCGAGCTTCTTGCCGGACTGCTTGGCGAGGCGCAGCAGCGCATGTGCGACGCGCTGCTCGACCTGCTGAGTCGACATTTCCAGGATGCGGGTGTGGCTCTCCTGGAGGCGGGTGCCGACGGTCTGGAGCGTGTTGGCGGCAAGCGAGGGAAATCGCTCGATCAGCCGCGGCCAGGCCGAGGTCGGCCAGATCAGCACCACGCTGTCGTCGACTGCGGTCGCGGTCGCCGGGTATCGCGAGGCGCCGATCGCCATGGCGAGCCCGAACGTTTCGCCGGGCGCGACATAGCGCACCACGATCTGCTCGCCGGTCGGAGTGGTCTTGGCCGCGCGGACGTGGCCGTGCAGCAGCAGGAAAAACGACTGTGCGTCCGCACCCTGCTCGAAGATGGCACTGTTCTTGGGATATCGCGCCGAACGGGCCTCACGCAGAATCTCGTCCAGAGCTTCCGGCGTGACCCCGGCAAACAGCGGCAAATGCGCAACCAGCGATGTGTCGACCTTGGCCATTCTGCCTCCTTGGCGTCAAGGAGTGTGATGGCACCTGCAATCGTCCGATAGTTTGCGATAGCGCAAAACGGAACAATCGGCTGGCAGTATTTTTCCAGACAACGGACTGAAATTCATTGGAGTTGACCCCATGGCTGGCGCCCGATCCCGCAATTATCAGGGCTGGCCGCTGTTTGCGCACAGTTTTCGGCCTTTTTTCCTGCTGGCCGCGATCCAGGCCGGATTGTCGATCCTGGCCTGGCTGCCGATGTTCTATGGCGAATTGTCGGTGAGTTCCGCATTCGCGGCGCGCGATTGGCACGTCCACGAGATGCTCTACGGCTTCCTGCCGGCGGTGATTACCGGGTTCCTGTTCACGGCCATTCCGAACTGGACCGGCCGGCTGCCGATCCAGGGCACCTCGCTCGGAGCCCTGGTGATGGTCTGGCTGGCTGGGCGGGTCGTGGTGACGCTGTCGGCCGATACCGGCTGGGCGTTCGCGTTGGCGGTCGACGCCGCCTTCCTGGCGCTGGTCGTCGCCGCCGCGGCGCGTGAAGTCATTGCAGGCGGCAACTGGCGCAACCTGCCAGTGGTGGGGCTGGTGTCCGTTCTGCTCGCCGGCAACGTCGCTTTTCATCTCGAGGCGCATTACCAGGGCGCGGCCGATGTCAGCATCCGCGTCGGCGTCGGCGTGGTCATACTGCTGATCGCGCTGATCGGCGGCCGCATCATTCCGAGCTTCACCCGCAACTGGCTGGTCAAGTTCAATCCCGGCCGGCTGCCGGTGCCGTTCGGACGTTTCGACGGCGCAGTGATCGGATGCAGCGCGCTCGCGCTCGTCTCGTGGGTCGTGGCGCCGCTGAATGCCGTCACCGGTGTGCTGATGGCGCTCGCCGGCGGGCTGCATCTGGTGCGGCTTGCGCGCTGGGCCGGTGATCGCACCTTGCGCGAGCGGCTGCTCGTGATCCTGCATGTCGGTTACGTGTTCGTGCCGTTCGGCTTCATCCTGCACGCCATTGCGGTGTTCGGAGCGCTGCCGCCGAGCGCCGGCATCCACGCCTGGATGACCGGTGCGGCGGGGACCATGACGCTCGCGGTGATGACCCGCGCCAGCCTCGGCCATACCGGACAGGCCTTGACGGCTTCGCCGGCGATCCAGGCAATCTATGCCGCGATCATCATCGCGGCTCTGGCCCGGATTGCTGCGGTGGTCTTTCCCGCGCACAGCTATGTGTTGCTGCACGTTGCTGCCTGCGGTTGGCTGGTCGCGTTCCTCGGATTTGCCGTCGCGTTCGGGCCGCTGCTCGCCGGCAGCCGGCGGCGGGCCCTCGCCATCATGGGCGTGCCGGCCCCGGCGCGCTGAACTCAGGCCGCGCTTGCCGAGGGCGCATCGGCCGCCGGTGGTCTCACGCCCTTGCGCCAGTCGGTGATGGTGCAGCCGAAGCGGCCGCGGAACCAGCGCGCCATGGCGCTCTGCGCAGAGAACCCAAGCTGCAGCGCGATGTCACCCAGCGGCCGCCCAGGGTCGTCGATCAGCTGAGTGACGAGATCGGCGCGTTGCGCATCCAGGATGGCCGAGAAGCTGGTGCCTGCTGCGGCGAGATGGCGGTGGATGGTGCGGCGGGTGCAGGCAAGATGCTCGGCGACGCGCTCGACGGTGCAGTCGCCGGTAGCGAGCAGGGTCCGCACGACCTCGTCGACCTTCCCCTCCCAACTTGCCGGCCGGGTCTCGATTGCCTCGATGCGCTTGCGCAGATAAGTCGCGACCAGGGGGTGCGCGCCCGGGATCCGGCGCTCCATGTCGTGTGCCGACAGCAGGATCGCGTCGTCCTCGGCGTTGAAGGTCACGCGGCAGCCGAAGAAGTCGCGATAGCGCTTGCGGTCCTTCGGCGGCGGATAATGCAGATGCACTTCCTGCGGCCGCCAGTCATGGCCGAACAGCGATTGGATGATGCGGTGGACGCTGCCGAGGGCCATGTCGATCGACTGCCGCGGCGCGCTCGGCTGCCGGCCGCGCAGATGCAGCCTGACGGTCACGCTCTGCCTGCCGCGCGTCACATCCAGCCGCATGCCATCATGATGGATATGGATGAAGCGCGAGAACGCCTCGATCGCCTCGCCCACGGTCGCCTGCTCGCGCACGATCAGGCCGACGGCGCCGAAATTGGTCAGGCCGCCGCGCTCGGCGAGACGCAAGCCGAAATCTTCGGCGCCGGACGCCGCTGCCGACAATTCGAGCAGACGGCGCAGGCCGGCGACGGCGATGGGAGTGTCGGGCTTGTCGAGACAGGCCAGCGGCAGCCTGGCCTTGCGCATCATCTGTTTGGGATCGAGCCCCACCGACCGAGCGATTTCCGGGTAATAGCTCAAGCCTGCGCTGCGAACGAGGTCGGTCATGCGAACCGTTCCTGCCAGCCATTCCCGCAGATGTCCCGAAATGTAAAGTTTCTGTCTCGGTCCGTCAAATCCGGGAACCGGGCGGGACATACATAGGGGAAACCGAGGCACTGGCGTGAATGCCGTGCTCATGACGGCGCGGCGCGGCGATGGGGCCTGCCTTCCGTCTCGGACCATTTGACCAAGACATTGCTGGATCGGGATATGCCGGGAAACACGCTTTCCAAGGGTGAGGTATTCGTCATCGAGACCGATGCGGCCTCCCGCGAACAACTTTCAGCCGCGCTCCAACAGAGCGCCTATGACGTGATCTGCTTCGCCGACGGTGCGTCTCTGTTGTCCGAGGCAAAGGCGCGGATGCCGGCCTGCGTGCTGATGGAGTTGCCGCCCGATCGCTCCGGCCTCGACATGCTCAGGCGGCTGCGCCAGGAAAACTGCATGGCGCCGGTGCTGGTGACCTCGGCGAACGGTAGCATCGCCTTGGCGGTCGACGCCATCAAGAGCGGCGCGGCGGACTTCATCGAAAAGCCGTTCCGCACCCATGACATCGTCGGCCGGATCGATGCCGCCATCGATGAATTCGCACAGCCCCGCACGAGCCGACAGGGCTGGCTGCCCGGCTGCGAGCCGCTGACCGCGCGCGAAGCCGACGTGCTCGAGCACCTTGCCGCCGGCCTGACCAACAAGGAGATCGCCCGTCGCATGCATCTGAGTGCGCGGACGGTTGAAGGTTACCGCGCCGGCATCTTGAAGAAGGCCGGGGCCAAAAACGTGACCGATCTGCTTCGACGCATCTTTGGCCAGAGCGCGCCGACCCAGGCTTAGCACCCGCGGGATCGCCAGCCGTTCCGCAGCCTTGGTGCCGCCGCAGCGGTGCCCAACGTAAACCCCAATCGAACCGGTTCCTTCCCTGCCGCGTCCAACCATCTTGGCAAGGCATCTTTCGCGCGTCCGGCTGGCGACGCGTCGATATCGGCAGGGAGGAATTTCATGCGCATCACCGCAAAATGTCTGGCAACGACGAGCCTGGTCCTGGTGACCGCGGCCCTCGCGGTGCCGTCATGGGCCGCCGAACTGGACGCCAAGTCGGCGATCGACGCCGTGACCGTCTATCCCGATGGCGCCACCGTCACCCGCATCATCGCGCTGGACCTCGCCTCAGGCGATTCGACGCTGGTCGCCAGGGATTTTCCGCTCTCGCTCGATCCGTCCTCGCTTCGCGTCGAAGGCGAGGCGGGCGCCAAGCTCACCATCGGCACGATCGATGCCCGGCCGCCGCGGGCCGCGCCGCCCGTCAACCTGTCCGAACTCGACAAGCGCATCGAAGCGCTGAGAGATCAGCGCGCCGACCTGCAAGGTGCGATCGACTCGGCAAACGCAAGGCGCAGCTTTGCCCAGCGCTTTGCCGAAGCCTCGCCCGCAGGCCTCGGCGACAAGGGCGAGGCTCGGCCGATCACCGAATGGCGCGCGGCCTTCGCCGCGGTTGCCGAGGAGACCGCGACCGCCGATACCACGATCCGTGACGCCACGCGAAAGCAGCGCGAGATCGACCGCCAGATCGCACAGCTCGAGGCCGAGCGCTCGGCCAAGCCGCCGAGCAAGCTGGAGGTGCGGATCGATGTCGCCTCCGCCGCTGCGACCAAGGCGACGCTGCGGGTGACCTACGCCGTGCGCAACGCGCGCTGGGTGCCGCTCTACGACGCCAGGCTCGACACCGGCGCCAAGGATCGCAAGCCGCAGCTCGAACTCGTTCGTCGCGCCGAGATCACGCAGTCGACCGGCGAAGACTGGTCGAATGTCGCGCTCGGTGTCTCCACGGTGCGTATCGGCCGTGGCGGCAGCGCGCCGGAGCTCGGCTCGCTGGTGGCGCAATATCCGCAGCCGCCCAAGCCGCTAGCGCTCGGCACGGCCTCGGACCTGGCGCGGCCTGCACCCATGACGCGCCAGGCACATTCGCCGGCGATGGCCAAGATCGCGGAGGCGTCCGAGTCGCGCGAACGCGCCGATGAGCAGCAGGCGGTGGCCGAGATCGGCGGCTTCCAGGCCACGTTCAAGATTCCCGGCCGCGTCAGCCTCGGCGCCCAGGAGGGAGCCAAGAGCATGCGCATCGCGGCGATGACCGTCCCTGCCGAACTCGCCGTCCGCGCCGCGCCCGTGCTGGACCCGACCGCCTTCCTCGAAGCCAGCTTCAAGCAGACCGACGACACGACCCTGCTGCCTGGCAAGGTTGCGATCTATCGCGACGGCGTCTTTGTCGGTCGCGGCAAGATCTCGGCGTCGGCCAAGGACGACTTCGTTCGGCTCGGCTTCGGCGCCGACGACAAGGTCAGGATCGAGCGCGCCGTGCTCAAGCGCAATGAGGGTTCGGCAGGCCTGCTGGTCACGACGTCCAAGACGGAGGAACGTGCGTTCAAGACCATGATCCGCAACGGCCACGACTTCCCGATCAAGATTGCGATCGAGGATCAGTTGCCGGTCAGCGAGAGCGAGGACATCGTCGTCGAGATGCTGCCGTCGACCACGCCGCCGACCGCGAACAACATCCGCGACAAGCGCGGCGTGCTGGAATGGTCGTTCGAGGCCAAGCCCGGCGAAGTCCGCGACATCAACTTCGCCTGGCGCATCCGCTGGCCGAAGGACAAGAGCATGGTGATCGTGCCGGCGGGGTAGGCTCGGTCGCACCTCCTTTGCAGAAACAGGATTGGCTAAATTCCGGTCGCAACAGCCCGCATCGACTGCGGCAACACATACGGCACGCCGTCGGCCTGATGCACGACCGCGTCGATCTCGAAGATATCCCGGATCCTCTCCCGCGTGACGATGTCTGCGCGCGGGCCGTCTGCGACGAGCTTGCCGCCAGCCAGCACGATCAGCCGGTCGGCGAAGCGGATGGCGAGATTGAGGTCGTGCAGGATCGCAATCACCGCCGTGCCGGTGCCGGCGCGGCGGCGTGCCGCCTCGACGAGGTCGATCTGGTGACGCAGATCGAGGCTCGAGGTCGGCTCGTCCAGCAGCAGAAGTCCCGGGCCATGCTCGGCCTCGCCGCAGGCGAGCTGGACCAGCACGCGGGCGAAATGAGCGCGCTGCTGCTCGCCGCCCGAGAGCGTCGGCAATTGCCGTTCGCGGAAATGCGCAAGCCCGACCTCCTCGAGGGCGGCATCAACGAGCGGGCGCGCGTCACGCCCGCTGCGCTCGCCCGCGCCCATCTGCACGATCTCCTCGACGGTGAAGGGAAAGGTGACGTTGATGTGCTGGGACAGCATTGCGCGGCGCGCAGCGAGCTCGCGCGGCGTGAAGCTGCCGATGTCGCGCTGCTTCAGGCGCACCTCGCCTGCACTTGGCCGGAGATCGCCGGAGAGCAGCCGCAGCAACGTCGATTTGCCTGCGCCGTTCGGGCCGATCACGGCGACCATCTCGCCGGCCTTGACCGTCAGGCCGACGCCATCGAGCAGCTGCGCGCGGCCGGCGCGCTTGCTCAAGGCGCGGGCCTCGATCACGGCACTCATAGCGAGGCGAGCCCGCGCTGCCGCAGCAGGATGAAGAGAAAGACCGGCGCGCCGACCGCCGCGGTCAGGATGCCGATCGGCATCTCCGCCGGCGCGACGATCGTGCGCGCCAGCGTATCGGCGCCGACCATCAGGATCGCGCCAAGCAGTACCGATGCCGGCAGCAACAGCCGATGCGCGGGCCCGATGACGAGGCGCAGCAGATGCGGCACGACAATGCCGACGAAGCCGATGACGCCGCTGATCGACACGGCGACGCCGGTCATGGCGGAGACCATGACGATCGAGATCCGCTTGAGGCGCTCGACATCGACCCCACCGTGAAAGGCGTCGGCCTCGCCGAGCACCAGGAGATCTAGGCCGCGCGCGATGAAAGTGCAGGCACCGAGCCCGACGACGAGGACCGGTGCGAGCACGGCAGCTTTGGCCCAGGTCACGCCGCTCATCGAGCCCAGCATCCAGAACGTGATGTCGCGAAGCTGGCGGTCGTCGGCGATGAACACCAAAAGGCCGATGCCCGCATTGGCGATCGCGGTGATGGCGACGCCGGCAAGCAGGAAGATCGCAATCGAGGTGCGCCCCGAACGGCTCGAGATGCCGTAGAGGATTGCGGTCGTGGCCAACGATCCCGCGAATGCCGCGAGCGGAAGCAGCTCGGTCTGGAGGAAGCGCAGCGTCTCGCCGAAGCGAGAATCAGTGAAGACGATCGCGCTTGCGGCTGCGAGCGCGCCGCCACTGGAGACGCCGACCAGGGCGGGATCGGCCAGCGGGTTACGAAACAATCCTTGCATGATCGCGCCGGCCGCGGCGAGCAGGCCGCCGATCATCGCGGCCGCCGCGATCCTGGGGACGCGGATCGACCACAGCACGAGCTGGTCGCGGGCGGTCATGGCCGTTCTTTCGCCCGACAGTCCGAGTGCGGCGGGCAGGCGGGAGAGGGGGATGCCGGCGGCGCCCAGCGTCAGCGCGACGATCGCGGTGACCGTGAGCACCGCGATCAGGACGACGATCGCCAGGGACGCAGACCGTCGTCCGGCCCCGGCGCGTCGTTCCGGGATGCGCGCTCCGGTCCCGATCGCAACGCTCATTGCCGGCAGTTCGCCGCAGACAGCGCCGACGTGAATCCGTCGCCCCGCTCGGCCAGTGCCGGATAGAGTCTTGCGGAAAGATCGCGCGCTGCCGCCGCCGTCCGGGGGCCGAAGCCGAGTAAATAGAGCCCGTCCATGGCGATGAAGCTCTTGTTGGCCGCGACCGGCGTCAGCGCAAAGCCGGGATGGGCATAGATCGCCTCGGCCTGGACCTGGTCCTTGCCGCGTTCGATCGACAGCGCGACGTCGGGCCTTGCCGCCGCGATCGCCTCGTCGCCGATGATCTTGTAGCCGTCGAAATCGTCGATGGCATTGGCGGCGCCGGCGAGCTTAATGATCTCCTCGGCCGCGGTCTTGCGGCCCGCCACCAGCGCTCTGCCGTTCTGCAGCGACATCACGAACATCACGCGCACCGGTTTGATCACCTTGGCACGCAGGGCGCGGAGCTGCGCAAAATCGGCGCTGACCGCCGCGCTCAGGCACGCGGCGCGCGCGTCGACGCCCATGGCGTGACCGACCAGCCTGATCTTCTCGATCAAGCCGGCCTCGGTGAAGGTGTCGGGTACCAGCACCAACGGCACTTTCGCGGTTTCCAGGACGTCCATGGTCTCGCGCGGACCTGAGCCCTGGATCGCCAGGATCAGGGTGGGATTGAGGCCCAGCACGCCTTCGGCGGAGATCTGGCGCATGTAGCCGACATTGGGCTTGTCGTGCAGCGCCGCCGCCGGATAAAGGCTCGTGGTGTCGACGCCGACCAGCCGGTCCTCGAGCCCCAGCGCATAGAGGATCTCGGTGATGGCGCCGCCGATCGAGACCGTGCGCGCGAAATCGGTCACGGCGATCTCGCGATTGCGCGCGTCATGCACGGTGATGCCGGCGGCGTGCGCGGCCGGCGTGAGCGCGATTCCGCTGCAGAGCAGGAGATTGGCGAGGGTGCGACAAAATGCCATTGCGGATTACTTCGTCAGGATCAGCTTGTTCTGCGCTGTCAGACGAAGCCGATAGCTGTCTTCGCCATGCGCAATGATGATCTCGCGGGCGACCGCGAACAACTCGCGGCTGTCGATCTGGCTTCCACGCATGGTCAGGGTTCTTGTCGTCGCAGAAGAGCCTTCTGCTGTCCCCGCGGCGTCGCCGTTGTTGCTTGCGGACGTTGCTGACATATGAAGTGTGATGCGCCTTCGAAACCTTGGAGTGCTGCCTGTTTGTACAGGCGGCACCGAGCGCATTCCAACGGCTGCGATTTACAATCGATATAAACTGTAACCTGATGTCATTGACCGTCCGGGTCTTGCCACGTAACCATTTATGACGGGCGGGGGAACCTGCCCGCGACTTGAGCAAGTCAGCCAGCCAGCCGTTCGCGTTGCGAACGCACGCCAGCCAGCCAGAAGATTCAAAATTCTTGAAGTGAAGTGCAGGCTGGGGCTGATATGGCTGACGGGGCTAGGTATTCGCGCGCCCTGATTCTGGGCGCGTCGGTGGTTTCAATCGCGGCAGTGATGACGGAGAGCGGTCTCGCGCAGACTGCATCGCCGCAGGCCGAAAACGCGTCCTCCGAACGAGCGAAGCAGTCGAAGCGCAAGCCGGGGAAGCCGCAGGTTGCAGAGGCAACGCCTGACGTCCTCAATGCCCGCGCCCAGGCCGCCGGCACGGCACCCGTTCAGGTGCTCGACACCATCACGGCTGCGGCGACCAAGACGGAAGAGCGAGCCGTCGACGCATTGGCGCCCGTCAGTGTCGTCACGTCCGAGCAGATCGAAGCCCGCCAGGCCAGTACCGTCGGAGATCTCATCTACAACTTGCCCGGCGTCTGGGTCCAGAATCGCGGCGATGATCCGGCCACCTCGATCAACATCCGGGGTCTCCAGAATTTCGGCCGTGTTGCCGTCGTGGTCGACGGCGCGCGGCAGAACTACCAGCGCACCGGCCATTTCGCCAATGGTTCGTTCTTCCTCAATCCGGAACTGATCAGCGGCATCGATATCGTGCGCGGCCCGACCGCGAACATCTACGGCTCCGGCGCGATCGGCGGCGTGGCCTCGTTCCGCACCAAGGACATCGAGGACGTGGTCCGCGCGGGAGAGCGCTGGGGCGTCGACGTAAAGACCATCCTTGGCAGCAATTACGGACGTGCGCTCGGATCCGCCTTTGGCGGTGTTCATGTCAACCCCAATGTCGACGTATTCGCAGGGGGCACCTATTCGACTCAGGAGAGCTACAAGGACGGCACCGGCTACGAAGTCGCAAACACAGGCAATCGTCTGAGCAGCGGCATCGCCAAGCTGACGGTTCGTCCGGCCGACGGCCACGAAGTCAAGCTCGGGACCATCTTCCAGGAGGATATTTTCAGCGTAGGCCAGCCGCCGCGGCGTGCCGGCGATCCCAATTCGACCAATGCGAACGGCACCAATAACCTGAACGGCACGTCGGTCTACGCTTCCAACGTGAAGAACTACACAACCACGCTGGGATGGAAATACTCCCAGCCCGACGATCAGTGGTTCGACTGGGATGCCAAGATCTACTGGAATCGCACCGAGAACGACCAGATCAAGACCGGGCATACCAGCGCGACGCCATCGGTCTATTGTGGCGGCGTGCCCGGCAATGCCGTGTCCGGCTGCATCGGCAGCAACCGCGGATATCTGCTCGATACAATCGGTATCGACGTGCACAACACGACGCGCTTCGAAACGGGAAGCTGGCGACACGCGGTGACTTACGGCCTGGATGCGTTCCAGGACAAGGTGTCGTCTCGTGACAGGACCGGTACATCCGAGGTCACGACGCCGGGCGGTCAGCGCACAGTATCGGGCGGCTTCGTGCAGTGGAAGGCGAACTACACCTCGATGCTCGAGGTGATCGGTGCGCTCCGTTACGACAATTATCAGCTTTCCTCGGCGTCCTCGTCGTCGGGTGGGGATCGCCTCTCGCCGAAGATCACCGTTGCTCTCGTTCCGACCGCGGTCGTGACCCCCTATGCCAGCTACGCGGAAGGCTATCGAGCGCCCTCGATCACGGAGACGCTGGTGAGCGGGCCGCATGCCGGCGCGACGGTCAACGACTCGTTCTTCCGCTGTCCGTCGGGCACGCCGGGACCGGGGGCGGATTCGACCTTCTGCTTCGTACCGAACCCGAACCTGCGCCCCGAGGTCGGCAAGAACAAGGAGATCGGCTTCAACATCAAGAAGAATGATCTGTTCACGGCGGGCGACACGCTGCGCGGCAAGATCAACGTGTTCCGTAACGACATCAGCGACTTCATCGATCAGGTAGCCTACGGAAACCCGCTCGTGGTCCCGACCGGGCCGCCGCCCGCACCGTCCATTACGGTGCTTCCGTTCCTGCAGTACCAAAACGTGGCGTCCGCGCGCATTCAAGGCTTCGAGGCCGAGGCGATGTATGACGCGAACCTGTGGTTCTTCGGCCTCTCCGGGACCTATCAGACCGGAAAGAATCTCCAGACCGGGTTCGGGCTCTACAGCATTCCGCCGCAGAAGATCACGACGACGGCCGGCGTGCGTCTGCTCGACCGCACCCTCATCCTCTCGATGATGTGGACGTCGGCACTCGCCAACTACGACATCCCCAGGACCTACACGCCGGCGACGTCGTACGATCTCGTCAATCTTTACGCGCAGTATCACCCGACGCCCGATCTCACCCTCAACTTCTCTGTCGAGAACCTCTTCAACCGCTACTACCGGCCGTACGCCATTCCGGTGGGGAGCACGGGTGACACGCAGAACGACGTGAAGTGGGCGAGCGCCGGTGCCGGGCTCGTGATCAAGGGAGGCCTCAAATACCACTTTGGCGGCACCTGAGCTCTGCCGGGATGCCCTAGCCATCTCCGGAGCCACGCTGATGCGTCAGCGTGGCTTCGGTCCGTTCTGAAATATCCGATCGGCAATGCCGATTCAAAAGGCACAGGAGAGAAGTCCAATGTTCATTGCGATGAATCGTTTTCAGGTGAAGCCCGGCTCGGAGGCCGCTTTCGAGACCGTCTGGCGCACCCGGGAGTCCTATCTCGGCAGCATGGCGGGGTTCGTCGAATTCCATCTGCTCAAGGGACCCGTCGGCGAGGACTACACGCTGTACTCCTCGCATACCGTGTGGGTCGACAAGGCGGCTTTCGAGGCCTGGACGCGCTCGGAGGAATTCCGCCGTGCTCATGCGCGCGCCGACAACAAGACCGGCGAAAGCCTCTATCTCGGCCACCCCAAGTTTGAAGGGTTCGAGGTCATCATGACCGAGCGCAAGGCGAGCGCGGCGGCCTGAGGCGGCTGGTTGAGGAGGCCGGACATGCTAAGCACAGATCTTGCTGATCTCAGGGCGCATATGGCGGACAATCCCGGCGCGGTGATCGAGGACGTTGCGCGCGAGCGCAGCGTCACGCCGCGCGCGGTGATCGAGGCGCTGCCGCCGTCGATGGTTCGCATGGGGAGCGGCGAACATTTTGCCGCCGCCATGCAGGACATCGCGGAATGGGGCGAGGTCACCCTGATCGTCCACACCGATGATGCGATCTTCGAGTTCACCGGGACCGTTCCGAGGGGCGAGATTGGCCGTGGCTATTTCAACCTGATGCAGCCGAAGGGCCTGCACGGCCATCTCCGCCACGAGCGCTGCGCAGGCATCGCCTTTGTCGAACGGCCCTTCATGGGCAAGTCCTCGGCCTTCGTCGCGTTCGTCAACGTCGACGGCGGCATCATGTTCAAGGTCTTCGTCGGCCGCGACGAGACCCGGGCGTTGCGCGCGGATCAGCTGGCGCGCTTCCGGGGACTTGCTGACCGTATCGCGGCGAAGCCTTCGGCGTAACTTCCATCTGTCGGGAGATCAGGATGCAGGGCACTTCCAGGCTTCGGCACGTGATCCTCACAATCGCGCTGACGATCGCGCCGGCACCCGCCTTCGCGATCGACCAAGCGCTGTTGCCGCGCAATCTGTCCCCGTGGGGCATGTTCGTCGGCGCCGACATCATCGTGAAGATCGTGATGGTCGGGCTCGCTATCGCCTCGCTGGCGACATGGACGGTGTGGCTTGCCAAGACCATTGAGCTCCGCCGCAAGAGCGCTCTTGCCCTGCGGCGGACGCGCGCGCTCGAGGGCAACATGACTCTCGCCGAGGCATCCGCACGGGCCGGTGACGCAAGCGACGCCGTCGCCCAGCTGATCCAGTCCTGCGCCAGGGAGGCCGAACTCTCCGGCGGCGTGCTCGACGACGGCCTTCAGGAACGTGTCGCGCTGCGACTCGAAAGGGTCGAGGCGGCTATGTCCAGGCCGATCGCGCGCGGCACCGGCCTGCTGGCGACCATCGGTGCCATCGCGCCGTTCGTCGGCCTGTTCGGCACGGTCTGGGGCATCATGAACTCCTTCATCGGCATTTCCGAGAGCCATACCACCAGCCTCGCCGTGGTCGCGCCCGGCATCGCCGAGGCACTGCTCGCCACCGCACTCGGTCTCGTCGCGGCGATCCCGGCGGTCGTGATCTACAATCATCTCGTGCGCGGCATCGCCAATTACCGCGCCCTGCTCGGCGACGCCTCGGCGCAGCTCATACTGCTGGTCAGCCGCCAACGCGACCACAGAGAATTCCGATTGGCGCGGGCGGCGGAATAGAGCCATGGCTGCCAAGCTCGGTACGCACTCCGGATCGCCGCGCAGGCGCGGCGACCGTGACGATCTCGACGTCACCCATGAGATCAACGTCACGCCCTTCATCGACGTGATGCTGGTGCTGCTGATCATCTTCATGGTGGCCGCACCGCTCGCCACCGTCGACATCGGCGTCGATCTGCCTGCCACCGCGGCCGAGCCGGCGCCGCGGCCGGACAAGCCGGTCTTCGTCACCGTCAAGCCGGACCTGTCCGTCGCGGTCGGCGAGGATATCGTCGCCCGCGAGGCGCTCAGCACCTCGCTCGATGCCGCCACCAAAGGCCGCAAGGACGAGCGCATCTATCTGCGTGCCGACAAGGCCGTCTCCTATGGCGACCTGATGGAGGTGATGAACACCTTGCGCAATGCCGGCTATCTCAAGGTCGCGCTGGTCGGCCTCGACGGACGCAGCTGATGGCCGCGAACGCCTTTGCCCTGCACCAGCCGCTCGACGAGCGTGAAGCGGCGCGCTGGGGTCTCTCGGCGGCGGCAATTGTGACGTTGCATGTGGCTGCCGCGCTGCTTGCGATGACTTGGCAGAGGTCGCAACCGGAGCAGGGCGTCAGCCTGCCGGCGATCATGGTCGATATGGCGCCGCTGACCTCGGCGCCGCAATCGACGCAGGATGACGTCGCGCCGGGGCCGGTGATGCAGGAAGCCGACGCCTCGCCGCCCGAGCCAGTGCAGCAGCAGGCCGTCGAGGAGACCATCGCGCCGACACCGCCGCAGGAGAAGCCGGAGGTGATCGCGCCTCCGGAGCAGAAGCTGGAGCCGACCCCAGCAAAGCCTGAACCGGCAAAGATCGTGCCCGTCGAAAAACCAGCACTTGAAAAGCCGAAAGTGGTCCGCCGCGAGGCGAAGAAGCCGTCGGAGGCGATGCCTGCACCGCGAACCAGCGCTCCGCCGCGCGCCGAGCGTGAGGCGCCGATGGCATCGGCGCAGAGCGCCGGCGCGGTGGCCTCAGCCATTGCGTTCTACAATCAGCGGGTCCGCGCCCACTTGATGCGCTTCCACTCATACCCGTCCGCCGGGGGCGGCCAGCGCGGCGTGGCACGGCTGAGCTTCACCGTCAGCCGCAGCGGGCAGGTCACGTCCAGCCGCCTTGCCGGCTCGTCCGGCGTCGCTGCCTTCGACGCCCAGGCCATGTCGATGATCCGCCAGGCCTCGCCGTTTCCGCCGATCCCCGACGAGATCAAGAACGGGTCGATGAGCTTCACGATCCCGGTTCAGTTTACGGTGAGGTAGGGAGCCGTCACCACGAACTCAGTCGTCGTCCCAGACAAGCGCAGCGAAGCGGAGCGCTGATCCGGGACCCATAGCCACAGGGTCAAGTTTGACGAAGACCGTCACCACCATCTCGTGCCACAACTCCTCCCTGTGGTTATGGGTCCCTGCTGTCGCAGGGACGACGGCGGAGTTTGTGGCGGCTGAGAAGGCTCGATGCGCTACTTCGCCTTCAGGAAATCCGCGACTTCGAGCAGCACGAACTCGTTGTCGTCGGCCTTGTTGGGATCGCGGCTGGACGAGAACGGCAGGTTGTTGTCGTTGCCGACGATGATGTGGGTGTCGTCGACGCGATCGACGTTCTCGATGGTGAAGAACGGGAAGGTGTAGACGCCGTCGTTGAGTGGCTTGCGCGCCTTCTTGTCGGGATCCCTGATTTTCATCAGGTCGATATAGCCGATCTTGCGCACGGGCTTGCCGACATTGGCGTCGGTCAGGTCGATCTTGTAGACGCGCTTGAACTTGGCGAGATCCGGGAAGCAATTCTCGCCGCGGGTGCCCTGCGGACAGGCCTTGTCGGCCGTGCCTTCGCCGTTGTCGCGCTCGATGATTAGGCCCGAGGCCTGATCGATCATGTTGAAGTCGCCGATGGCATTGCCGTTCTGCTCGAACACATATTGCCAATAGCGGCCGGTGAACTTCTCCGCGGCGACGTCGAATTCGAGAATGCGGGCGGCTTCCTTGCCGTCGACCTTCTCCCAGTCCTTCTTCTCGGCATCCCACAGCGGTCCTTCGAGCAGGCCGTAGAGGAACTTGCCGTCTTTCGATGCGGCAAAGCCCTCATAACCCTTGGAGCGGCGGAGGTTGACGTTGGTGTAGGTCGCGCCCGGCGCGGCCGGCGTCGCGGCGGCCCAATTGTCCGGCGAGCGCACCGGCTTGCCGTCGGCAAATGTGTCGAACACACCGAGGACCTTGCCCGACTTGTCGGCCTTCAGAATGTAGGGGCCGAACTCGTCGCCGATCCAGAAGGTGTCGCCGATGATCTGGAAGCCTTCGGTGTCGAAATCGGAGCCGGTGAGATAGCGCTTCTGGCTATCCTCATGCACGATGCGGAAGGGCACCTTCTTGTCGGCATCGTGCAGGAAAATGGTCTCCAGCCGCTCGATCTTGCCTCCGGCCCAATCCATCTTGTAGCGGTTGAGGTACAGCATCGAGTCCGGCGAGTTGGCGCGGGCGCCCATGCCGTTGTCGGTGATGACCCAGAAGCTGCCGTCGGGCATGGTCTTGATGCCCGAATGCCCCTGGAGCGGCTGGCCCTTGAACGGCAGCGACACGCCGGTCGCCCGCTCATAGGATTTGCCCATGATGGTGCCGAGCGCCTCGACGCGCTTGCCCGTGGTGTATTTGCCTGCGGATTTGAGGTCGGCGGGTGCATCAGCCGGCGCGTCGATGAACGATTCGGCCGGCATCACCACGTGGCCGGCGAGCTTGGCCGGGAATTCGCCTTCGCTCTGGGCGAGCGCGGAGCTCGCGGTGAGAATGATCGTTGCGACGGTGCTGAGAAAAGTCGCGCGCATGTGCGTCTCCTGTTGGCGGACGCACGCCTTATGCGGACGGCACGTTGCAGTTTTGTGAAGCCGGGCCAAACGCCGCAGCTTGCTTCGCCTCTCCCCATCAAAATGAGGAGAGGGGACGAGAGATCGAGGCTACTCCTTCACCGCGCCGGTCAGCGACGACACGTAGTAATCCACGAACAACGAGTAGAAGATCGCAACCGGCAGCGAGCCGAGCAGCGAGCCCGCCATCAGCGCGCCCCACTGGTAGACGTCGCCGGTGACGAGCTCGGTGAGGATCGCAACCGGCACGGTCTTGTTGGCGCCGCTCTGGATGAAGGCGAGCGCATAGATGAACTCGTTCCAGGACAGCGTGAAGGAGAAGATGCCGGCCGAGATCAGCCCGGGCACCGCCAGCGGCAGCGTGATCCGGCGCAGGATCTGCAGCCGCGTCGCGCCGTCGACCAGCGCGCACTCCTCGAGCTCATAGGGGATCGACTTGAAATAGCCGATCAGGAGCCAGGTGCAGAACGGCACCAGGAAGGTCGGATAGACCAGGATCAACGCAAGAGGGCTGTCGAACAGGCCGAATTGCACCACGACGGTGGCCAGCGGAATGAACAGGATCGACGGCGGCACGAGATAGGCAAGGTAGATCCCGAGCCCGACATAGGGGCTGCCGCGGAAGCGCAGGCGCTCGATGGCATAAGCGGCGAGCGTCGATGCGACCAGGGACAGCGTGGTCGAGCCGATCGCGACCAGCATCGTCGTCTTCAGCCAGTGCGGATAGGCTGTGTCGAACAGAAGATGCTTGATGTGGGCGAGCGTCGGCGAGGAGATCCAGAACGGATTGTGCGCCTTGTAGTTCATCAGCTCCGCGTTCGGCTTGAACGAGGTGATCGCCATCCAGTAGAACGGGAACAGCAGGATCAGCACGAAGCAGCCGAGCGGCAAATAAATCATCATCAGCCGCCGCAGGCCGGAATCCCAGGCCATGGTGTCGGGCGCGGCTTTGGCGTCGGCGGTGCCGTTTTGCGCGACGGTATCAGTCATTGTCCTCTCCCTGCTGCCATTTGCGGCGCGCCAGGCCGAAATAGGAAAACAGCGTCGCGAACACCAGGAACGGGATCATCGACACCGCGATCGCCGCACCTTCGCCGAGCTCGCCGCCGGCGATGCCGCGCTGGAAGGCCAGCGTCGCCAGCAGATGCGTCGAGTTGCCGGGCCCGCCGCGGGTGATGGCGTAGACCAGCTGGAAGTCGGTGAAGGTGAAGATGATGGAGAAGGTCATGACGATGGCGAGGATCGGCATCATCATCGGGAAGGTGATGTAGCGGAATCGCTGCCAGGCGCTGGCCCCGTCGAGCATCGCAGCCTCGTAGAGCGAGGGCGAGATGGTCTGCAGCCCCGCCAGCAGCGAGATCGCGACGAAGGGAATGCCGCGCCAGATGTTGGCGGCGATCAGCGAGAAGCGCGCCGGCCAGGGCGAACCGAGGAAGTCGATATTGCTCGACCGCCAGTGCAGCACATCGACGAGCAGGTAGGAGATGATCGAGAATTGCGGATCGTAGATCCACCAGAACGCCAGCGCCGACAGCACGGTCGGCACGATCCAGGGCAGCAGGATGATCGCACGCAACAGGCTCTTGAACGGAAAATGGTTGTTGAGCAGCAGCGCGAGCCAGAAGCCGAGCGCGAACTTCCCGAAGGTCGCGATCCCGGTATAGACCACGCTGTAGAATACGGCATTCCACCACAGCGGATCGGTGAGCAGATACTGGAAATTCTCGAGGCCGACATAGATGCCGCGTCGGCCGATCGTGGTGTCGGTGAAGGCGAGCCAGATGCCAAGACCGAGCGGATAGGTCAGGAACACCGTGAGCAGCCCGATCGCGGGAGCAAGGCACATCACGATCAGGAACGGCTTGTAGTCGAACAGCCGCACCAGCCAGGAGGGCTGACGATGCGCCAGGGCGGAGGAGGAAAGTGTCGTCACGGACATCGGTGTCGGCGTCCTGTTCGATGCTGTCGCTACAATCGTCATTGCGAGCGAAGCAATCCAGTCTGTCTCGGAGTGATCGCCTGGATTGCTTCGTCGCAAGTTCTCCTCGCAATGACGAGGGCTCGGTCGTCGCGTTACCTCTGCCGCCGGAAGTACCGCTTGCAGCGCTGCTCGGCTTCCGCGGCCGCGGCCTCCGGGGTGGCCGCACCGGTCGCAACGGCCGAGCACATCTGAATCAGCACGTAGTCGGCACTCACCGCGCCCGTGGCCGTGGAGATCGGCCCCTTATAGCCGTCGTAGTAGGTGCTGTTCATCGTATCCTTGAAGATCGAGACCTTCGGATCGCCCTTCCAGACGGCGGCCTCGGCATAGGCGGCCAGTGGCTGCGACCAATAGCCGGAATTGGCATTGAGCCAGGGCTCGTATTGGTCTTTCTCCAGCATGAATTGCAGGAAGGCCTTCGCCGCATTGGGGTACTGGCTGTGCTTGAACAGCATGGCGTTCAGGGTGAGGCCCGCCATCGGCGAGACCTTGGCGAGGCCCTTCGGCAGCAGCTGGTGCTCGCTGTCGTCGGCGATTGCCTTGGTCGCCGGATCGTTCTTCAGCGAGAAATACAGCGAGACGCCGTTCGCGGTCAGGGAAATTTCCTGTGAGGAATAGGCGCGGTTGTTGCTGACGTCGTTCCACGACGTCGTGCCGGCGATGAAGGTCGGGTAGATCTGCTTGACCCAGTTCAGGGCGGCGATCGTCTCCTTGCTGTTGATAATGACGTTGCCCTCCTCGTCGAGCAGGGAGGCATTGTGTGACCACAGCGCCCAGTTCGCAAAGCCGTTGCCGTCGCCCTTGGCATTGCCCAGCGCGAAGCCGGCCGGCTTGCCGGCCTTGTGCAGCTTCTGGCAGAGGTCGAGGATCCCGGCATGGTCTTCCGGCACCTTATCGAAGCCGACCGATTGCAGGATCGACTTGCGGTAGATCAGGGGCCCCGCGGTGGCGCCGAACGGAAGCCCGATCCAGGCGTCGCTCTTGTTCTTCTTGCCGTAGCGCTGCGCCAGCGGCAGCCAGCCGCCATACCTCTTGCCGAGATAGTCCGCGACGTCGGTCAGCTCGACCAGCTTGTCGATGTAGATGTGGGGGGCGTCGGAGAAGCCGATGATGATGTCGGGGCCGGCGCCGGAGTTCGAGGTGACCGCGGTCTGCTGGTTGATGTCCTCCCAGCCGACGAAGTCGACCTTGACCTCGACCCCGGTCTCCTTGGTGAACTTCGCCGCATTGGCGCGGAACACGTCCTCGTCGGCCTGGACGAAGCGCACCGGGCGCAGCATGCGCAAGGACGCACCCTTCTCGATCTCGCGCTTGGGGGCCGCAACGTCGGCAGCCTTGATATTGGATGTTTGCGCTGCAGCACCGGTAGCGGCGAAGGTTGCAGCGGATAGGCCCAGCGCCAAGGCATCACGACGGGTGATGTCGTTCCTCATCAGTACCTCCCTATATGTTCCCCTTCCCGGCGTTGACCGCCGGTGAAGGGTCGTTTCGGTCCTTTGGCGCCTTTGCGCCGGCCGCCTAGCTGTTCGGCCCGCGATCCATGCTGACGGGTTGCCAGCGACGGAGCGTGGTGTTCTGCAGCACCGACGGATTGACGCAGCTTACCGGCCACATGCCCTGCAACACCAGTGACAATTCGTAGCCCACCCGGCGCTTGCGCGCCTCGTCAAACCGTGCCGAGGCCGAGGCGACGTGGGCGGTCAGGGTCACGTTCTCCATGCCGAGCAGGGGATTGTTGTGCGACGGCGGTTCCTTCTCCAGCACGTCGAGCGCGGCGTGCGCGATCCAGCCCTCCTGCAGCGCCTTGATCAGGCTCTCCTCGTCCACGGTGGCGCCGCGCCCGGTGTTGATGAAGATCGAGCCCTTCTTCATCTGCCGGAAGTGCTTCTCGGTCAGCATGTGATGCACTTCGGGCCTTGCCGGAGCATGCATCGAGACGAAGTCGGATTGCGACAGCACCTCGTTCAGCGTCGCGGGGATCACGCCATGGTCGTACATCAGCGTTTCCTGGATGAAGGGATCGTAGGCCATCATGCGCAGGCCGAACGGCGCTGCGCGCTTGGCGACTGCACGCGCGACGCGCCCGAACGAAACGAAGCCGAGCGTCTGGCCCATCAGGCGCGGGACCTTGAGCAGCGCCGGCCGGCCTTCGGCCCAGCGGCCGTCGCGCACCATGCGGTCCTGCTCGACCAAGCGGCGGAAGCCGGCGAGCAGCAGCATCATGGCGTGGTCGGCGACCTCCTCGATGAAGGTGTCGGGAATGTTGGTCACCGGGATTCCGCGGGCGGTGGCGGCCTTGACGTCGACGCTGTCGACGCCGACCGAGCCGAGGGTGATGACCTTGCAAGTGTCCAGAGCGTCGATGATCGACTTGGTGATGGGAATGCCCTTGGCATAGATCGCGTCGGCATTCTTCGCGGCGGCGATGAATCCGGCCTCGTCGGCGGGCGCCTCGACGATCTCGGCATCGATTGGATCGAGCGCCTCGCGCTCATAGGAATAATCGCTGCCCGCGACCGTGAAGCTGGCGCCCTTCGGCGTCACCACCCTGTATTTCGGCATCTTCTCGCTCCCGATTTGGTTTGTCGGTTCTTGTTGTGACCCGCCTCCGCGGCGGGCCTTTGCGTCTTTTACGCGAAATCGGAGCGTGTGCGTACAATCCCCGGTTGTTGGCTTGGAGATAAGTTGCCGGATTTCGTGGCCGCGTCCGGGCTTCTACGGAGCCGTGTAAGTAACTTGCTAAGGGGTGTCCTACTAAAGGTTGATTCAAATCAAAGAGATTTGCGGTGTGTCCGCGCCATCCGAGGGGCCCTATGGTGAAGTTGAGCAATCTGAAGATCGCATCGAAGCTGGGCATCCTCGTCGCCGTCGCCATGCTCGGCCTGTGCGTCGCGGGGGCATTGGCAGGCTATTTGATGCAGCAGCAACTGCTCGAGGCCCGTTTCGAGCAGACCAAGGCCATGGTCGAAATGTCGCGCAACATGGCGCTGGGTCTGCAGAAGCAGGTCGATGCCGGGCAGCTGACCAAGGAAGCCGCCGTCGCGGAGTTCGTTCGCCGCGGCGCCTCGATGACCTATGACAAGGGATCGGGCTACATATTTGCCTATACGATGGATGGCGTCGCCGTCCTGACGCCCGACCCGAAGCAGTTCGGCTCCAACCGGCTCGATATCGAGACCAACGGCCGCAAGCTGACGCGCGAGCTGCGTGACGGCATCGCCGCCAAGGGCGACGTCACGCTGCGCTATGAATATTACCGGCCCGGCGAGAAGCAAGTCACCCGCAAGCTGTCCTACGCTGTGGCGATTCCAGGCTGGAATATGTTCGTCGGCACCGGGGTGTATCTCGACGACCTCGATGCCAAGCTGGCGCCCGTGGCCTGGCTGCTCGGCCTCTCCCTGCTCGGCATCATGGTCGTGGCTGGTGGCGTCGCCTGGCTGATCGGTCGCAGCATCAGCCGTCCGCTGAGCGTCCTCGGCGCCCGCATGAAGGACCTCGCCGACGGCAAGCTCGAAGGCGACATTCCCGGCGTCGGCCGCGGCGACGAGGTCGGCGCAATGGCCGCGACCGTCCAGATCTTCAAGACCAATGCGGAGAAGATTCGCGAGCTCGAGCAGACCGAGGCGGCCGCGCAGCAGCGCGCCGCGGCGGAACGTCGCCATGCGATGGAAGAGCTGGCCGACGACTTCGAACGCAGCGTCAACGGCATCGTCCGCTCGGTCTCCTCGGCCGCGGCCGGCATGCAGACGACGGCGCAGTCGATGACCGCGACCGCCAGCGACGCCTCCTCGCGTGCGGCGACGGTCGGCGCTGCCTCGCAGAAGGCCTCCGGCAATGTCGGCACGGTCGCCGCCGCCGCCGAGGAGCTCTCAAGCTCGGTGGCGGAGATCTCGCGCCAGGTGACGCGCTCGACCGAAGTTGCGAGCCGCGCCGTCAGCGACGCCGAGCGCACCAACGCCACGGTGCAGGAGCTCTCCACCGGCGCCGAGAAAATCGGCGAGGTGGTCAAGCTCATTCACTCGATCGCGGCGCAGACCAACCTGCTCGCGCTCAACGCCACCATCGAGGCGGCACGCGCCGGCGAGTCCGGCCGCGGCTTCGCCGTGGTCGCCTCCGAGGTCAAGGCGCTCGCCAACCAGACCGCCAAGGCCACCGAGGAGATCTCGGCCCAGGTTGCGGCGATGCAGACCTCGACCAGCGATGCGGTGGTCGCGATCGGCGGCATCACGCAGACGATCGCGGAAATGAGCGAGATCACCGCGGGCATCTCCGCCTCGATCGAGCAGCAGGGCGAGGCCACTCGCGAGATCGCCCGCAACATCCAGTCGGTCGCGGCCGGATCGGGCGAGATCAACGCCCATATCGGCAGCGTCACCTCGGCCGCGGAAGCGACCGGCGCGGCGGCAGGCGATGTGCTCACCAACGCCCGCGAGCTGGACACCCAGTCCGGCGCGCTGCGAAGCGCGGTGGACGGCTTCCTCGCCAAGGTGCGCGCGGCGTAAATTCTTGCGCTGAGTTCGTAAGGTGGGCAAAGACGCGAAGCGTCGTGCCCACCTTTTCTTTTTGAGTTCGGTGCACTCTCGGTGGGCACGCTTCGCCTTGCCCTCCCTACGAGACCGGCCTACTGCTTCTCGATCTTCGCGTTCGTGATCAGCTTGTCCCACAGCACGAGCTGATCCTTTACGAACGCCTCGAGCTGTTCCGGCGTGCCGGAGAAGGCGTCCATGCCGAGCGTGGCGAGCTTGGCCTTGATCTCCGGATTCTCGATGATCTTCCTGATTTCCGCGTTGAGCCGCGTCACGATCTCCTTGGGCAGGCCGGCCGGGCCGAAATAGCCCTGCCAGGACGAGATGTCGAAGTCCGGCACGCCGGCCTCCTGCATCGAGGGCAGATGCGGCACCAGGGGCGAACGGTCCTTGGTGGTGACGGCGAGCGCACGCAGCGCGTTGCCGTTGACATGCGGCAGACCGGTCAGGATGTCGACGAACATCATCGAGACGCGTCCGCCCATGACGTCGTTGAGCGCCGGCGGCGAGCTCTTGTAGGGCACATGCAGGAGGTCGAGCCCGGCATTGTGCGCAAAGGTGGCGCCCGAGACGATCGCCGAGGACGATCCCGAGGCGTAGCTCAGCTTGCCCGGATTGGCCTTGCCATAGGCGACGAGCTCGGCGACCGTCTTGGCCGGCACCTCCGGATTGACCACCAGCATGAAGGGCAGATCGCCGGTGCGCGCGATCGGCGTGAAGTCCTTGACGGGATCGTAGGTGAGGCTCTTGAGCAGATAGGGATTGGCCGAATGCGTGGTGTTGGTGGTCACCAACAGCGTGTAGCCGTCGGGGGCGGCCTTCGCGACATATGTCGCCGCGAGCATGCCGTTGGCGCCCGCCTTGTTCTCAATCACGATGCCGACGCCGAGCGCCTGCGACAGATGCTGCGAGATCAGTCGTGTCGTGGTGTCGGTGCCGCTGCCGGCCGCGAACGGCAGCACCAGCGTGATGTTGCGGCTCGGATAATTGTCGGCCTGGGCCGTGGAGGCGGTGGCGAAGCACAATGCGGCCGCAGCCACGGCGCGCAAGTTTCGAATCAGCCCTGAAATCATCTTGAGACGTTCCCTCTTTTTGGTTGTGGGGAACCTAGCTGCTCGAAGGGCAAAGTGGAAGATGCGTCAGCGCACGTATTCTCGTGCCCCGGGGCGCAGCACAGCACGCAGTGATACGCCGCTGAACCGCGTCCGCCGTGCGGAATTACTTGCCGGCCGACCCTTGCCGCGAGGCGATCACGACGCCGGCGAGCACCAGGGCGTAGCCGATCAAGTGGAACGGCTGCAGTTTTTCGCCGAGCAGCAGGATCGCCATCGCCGAGCCGAATACCGGCACCAGATGGAAGAACGGCGCAGCCCGGTTCGGCCCGATCAGCGCCACGCCGCGGTTGAAGAACAGATAGGCCAGCGTCGAGGGAAAGATCAGGATGTAGCCCAGCGTCGCCAGCGTGATCCCGTCGAGTTGCAGGACGCGGCCGCTTGCCGCCTCCCAGATCGCCGTCGGCAGCAGCATCGTCGCCCCGCAGCAGGTGGTGAAAGACAGGAAGGACAGCTGATGGATCTTCGGCCGCCGCGGGATGAAGGCAGAGTAGATCCCGAACGCCACCAGCGAGGAGGCGAACATGATGTCGCCCCTGTTGAAGCTGATGCCGGCCAGCGCAGCGAGATCGCCGCGCAGGATGATGATCAGTACGCCAACGAGCGAAATCGCGATGCCGGCGAATTGCGCACCCGTCAGCCGCACGCCGAACAGCACCAGCGACCACAGCGCCACGAACAGGGGACCTGCCGACTGGATCAGCAGGGCGTTCAGCGCCTCCGTATATTGCATCGCCCAGTACGAGATCGCGTTGTTGTAGGCGAAGCCCACCAGCGACAGGAACAGCATCAAGGGCAGGCTGCTGCGCAAGGCAGGCCAGTCCCGCTTCAGATGCGGCCAGGCGAACGGCAGCAGGATCAGGAACACGCCGAACCAGCGGATCGTGGTCACCGTCAGCGGAGGCACATGCGCGCCGACATGACGCGCGAGCACGATGTTGCCGGCCCAGAACAGCGAGCTCAGGCTGAGCAGCAGATAAGGCTGGTTGTTGAGCCAACCGGCCGGATTGGAGGCCTTTGGCGCGGGCGAAGCGATCGTCATTGGCGTTGCATAGGAGCTTGCGCCGGATCGGCGTCGTGGCACAAGTCACGAGGTCGCAATGCTACAATGCAGGCATGGTCGGGGAGGTGCCCTTGGCGGTCAACATGTTGAACATCGAAGGCCTGGAGCGGCTCGATCCGCAGGCGCCGGTGGTGATGCTGAACCTGATGCGTTTCCACGCGCGCTCGCGCGACGGCGACGGATCCGGCTGGGACGCTTATTTGCGCTACAGCGCCATCACGGTGCCGATGATCAAGGCGCGCGGCGGCACGCTGCTCTGGACGGGCGAGGCCAAGGCGGTCGCACTCGGTCCGCACGCCGGCAACGGCTGGGATTTCGTCGCACTGGTCCATTATCCGACCGTCGCGGCTTTCCTGGACATGATGACGTCGGAGGCCTACGAGCGCGAGGCCGATCCACATCGCGTCAACGGCTGCGCCGAGCACGTCATCATCGCGACCAGCGAAGCCTACAGCAAGTTCAAGATGAAATAGTGCGACGCCTACCCCGCCTGCTTCCGCGACGCCACGAACACGCCCGACAGCACCAGCGCAAAGCCGATGAAATGGAATGCCTGCGGGTGCTCGCCGAGGAACGCCATCGCCATGATCGAGCCGAACACCGGCACGACGTGGAAGAACGGCGCGGCGCGGTTGGCGCCGATCAGGCGCACGCCGCGGTTGAAGCAGAGATAGGCGAGCGTCGAGGGGAACACCGCGACGTAGAACAGCGTCAGCAGGTTCGGCCCGTCGAGCTTCATCACGGGCCGCGCGGACAATTCCCAGATCTCCAGCGGAACGAGGCAGGCGGCGCCGACCCCGAAGGTGAAGGCGAGGAACGACAGGCCGTGCATCGGCGGCCGCTTCAGCGTCAGCACCGAATACAGCGCGAAGATGACGAGCGCGACGATGAAGATGAGGTCGCCCTCGTTGAAATCGATGTTCGACAGCGTGGTGAAATCGCCGTGCAGCAGGATCGTGAGCACGCCGCACATCGACAGCAGCACGCCGAACGCCTGTGCCGCGGTGAGGCGGATGCCGAGGATGGCGAGGGACCACAGCGCCACGATCAGCGGCGCGGCCGACTGCAGCAGCAGCGTGTTGAGAGCCTGGGTGTGCTCCAGCGCCCAATATTGCAGGGTGTTGAAGGCGCCGATGCCGGTGATCGAGAGCGTGACCATCAGGCCGAGCTTGCCGCGGATGGCCGGCCAGTCCTGGGCCAGATGCTTCCAGGCGAACGGCAGCACCAGCAGGAAGGCAAAGAACCAGCGCAGGAACGACAGCGTGACCGGCGGGATGTGGCCGGCGGCGAGCCGCCCGACGATGGCATTGCCGGCCCAGCACAAGGCGGTGATGCTGAGCAGCAGGTAAGGCTGGTTGGCGATCCAGCTGTGACCGGACTTTTCCGCGCTCGTGGTCTGACCGGTGGCGGACATTGTGATTGGTATGGCCCCCGCGTCATGCACCGGGGCCCGGCCCGATGGCGGGCCGCTTCGTCGCCCGGCCAGTCTCAAAGACACGGAAATGCCCCGAATATCAATGGGGCTGGTGCATCACGCCCATGCACTTCATTGCGGGGAACCCGGTCCTCCGGCCCGGCAGAGAGGCGAAGCCACGCGCGCCCCTAAATTCGGCGTAACCTGTTGACTTAGAACAACCTCAACTTCCGGGCGCCCCGCTAGCGTCTCGGTATCGGCCGGATCCTCACGGCCAGCAATCGAAGCGAGACGTCGGTCGCGTGGCTTTCGCGCGAGCCGCATGGCAGTGGTATGGTCGAGCAAACAATCTTCCTGCGGCAGCCCAAGGGCCGGACCTCCATCGCGGCGCTGTGGTCGGGATTCCTCGCTCACAAATGGTTCATCCTCCTCGTGGTCGTGCTGCTTGGACTTGGCGTCTGGCAGAGCGTCCGCATGCTCCTGGGGCCGACGATCGTTGTCGATCAGGTCAGGCAGGGCCGGCTGGTTGAGACGGTGGTGGCGAGCGGCCATGTCGAAACGCCTTACCGGGTCGAGATCGGCAGCCAGATCACCGCCACCGTGCAGGAGGTGCTGGTGCGGGCAGGCGAACGGGTCAGCAAGGGCCAGCCGTTGATCTCGCTGGAGGCACGCGAATTGAAGGCGGCCGTCGTCCAGTCGGAAGGCGCGGTGGCGCAGGCCGAGGCGCGCATCAGACAACTCGAGGAACTGACACTGCCCTCCGCCAAGGAGGCATTGGCCCAGGCGCGGGCCACGCTGCTCAATGCCCAGCAGACTTATGACCGCACCGCCCAGCTCGAACGCAACGGCTATGCGACCCGTGCCGCACTCGATGATGCCCAGAAGACGCTGGACGTTGCACGCGCCGCAATGCGTGCCGCGCAATTCCAGGTCTATACCGCGAGCCCGGGCGGCAGCGATTACGTGATGGCGCAGACGCAGGCGAACCAGGCGCGCGCCAATCTCGATACGGCCGAGTCCCGGCTCGGCTATGCAACGATTACCGCACCGCGCGACGGCGTCCTGATCACGCGCAATGTCGAGCGCGGCACGGTGGTGCAGCCCGGCAAGACCCTGCTGGTGCTGGCGCCGGACGGAGACGTGCAGCTCGTGCTGCAGATCGATGAGCGCAATCTCGGCAAGATCGCTCTCGGGCAGAACGCGCTCGCCTCGGCCGACGCCTATCCGGACCGGAGGTTTGCCTCCACCATCAGCTATATCAATCCTGGCATCGACATTTCGCGCGCCTCGGTCGAGGTGAAGCTGACGGTCGCCGACCCTCCGGACCATCTGCGCCAGGACATGACGGTCTCGGTCGACATCGAGATTGCCGCCCGGGACGATGCGCTGATCCTGCCCTTGCGCTCGGTGCATGACGCGCTGTCCAGCAAGCCCTGGGTGCTCGGAATCAAGGACGGTCGCGCCAGTCAGCGGGCGGTCAAGCTCGGGCTGCGCGGCAACAGCCATGTCGAGATTACCGAAGGTGTCGCCGCCGGCGATGTCGCGATTCCTCAGAGCTCCGGCGTTCTGGCCGGCCAGCGTCTCCGGCCCGTCCTGCAATGAACCACTGGCTGCCGATCGAATGGACCATGGCGGTCCGGTTCCTGCGCGAGGGCCGGCTCCAGACCATCTTCATCGTTGGCGGCATATCGATCGGCGTCGGCGTCATCGTGTTCATGTCGGCGATGCTTGCCGGACTTCAGGCGAATTTCATCAAGCGCGTACTGACCTCCCAGCCCCAGATCCAGCTGCTCGCGCCCGATCAGATCGCGCGCCCTCTGCGTAACGGAGCAGGCGAGATCGAGGACGCAGTGGTGCAGCGTCCGAGCCAGCGGGTGCTCTCGATCGATCAATGGCCGAAGATCAGAGCACAGATGCAGGCAATGCCCGAGGTCGTCACGGCCGCGCCGACCATCCTCGGCTCGGTGCTTGCGGTCCGGGGCGATGCCAGCCGATCGGTCAGCCTGTCGGGTGTCGAACCAGACTCCTATTTCAGGATCGTCAAGGTGCCGGACTATATCGTCGCCGGCGAGCCCCGACTCACCAGCGAGGACGTCATCATCGGGATCGAGCTCGCAAAGGAGCTGGGCGCCACCGTTGGCGACAAGCTCAACATCCGCGCCGCCTCCGGAGCAACCCGCGTCCTGACGATCTCCGGCCTCGTCGATCTCGGCAACAAGGGCGTCAACCAGCGGGTATGTTACGTCGCCCTGCGGACCGCACAATCCTTGCTGGGGATGATCGGCGGTGTCACCACCATCGATCTGACGGTCAATGACATCTATGCGGCTGAGCAAATCGCTCAGCGCATCCAGGCAGCCAACGTGGTCGAGGCCGACAGCTGGATCAAGACCAATGCGCAGTTCTTCGCCGCCGTGCAGGCCCAGCAGAACTCCAACACGCTCATCCGCCTCTTCGTCGGTCTCTCCGTCGCATTCGGCATCGCAGCCGTGCTGATCGTGTCGGTGATCCAACGCTCGAAGGATATCGGCATCTTGCGTGCGATGGGCACGACGCGCGGCCAGATCTTGCGGGTCTTCCTGGTTCAGGGCGGGCTGCTCGGCTTCGTCGGTTCGCTGCTCGGGGCGGCGATGGGCGCGTTCGCGCTGGTCTATTGGCACTCGGTCGCGCGTCAGGCCGACGGTAGCGAGCTGTTTCCCCTGGTCCTGGAGCGCAGCCTGTTCGTTTATACGACGCTGCTGGCCACCGCCACCGGTCTCCTCGCCGCGATGGCGCCGGCGGTGCGGGCCGCTAAACTCGATCCGGTGGTGGCGATCCGTGGCTGACCAGATCCTCCGTCTCGAGAGCGTGTGCAAGACCTACAACGTCGGGCTGCTGACCGAAACCGAGGTGCTGCACGACATCGACCTCGAGCTCGATCACGGCGAGTTTCTCGCCCTCATAGGTCCGTCCGGCTCCGGCAAGAGTACGCTGCTCAACATCGTCGGGCTGCTCGACCGGCCGACCTCGGGCCGCCTGCTGATCAAGAGCCAAGACACCGCAGCTCTCGACGATGCCGAGATCACCCGCCTGCGCGGCCGGACCATCGGCTTCGTCTTTCAGTATCATCTGCTGATCTCGGCGTTCACGGCGCGGGAAAACGTCATGATGCCGATGCTGGTGGATCGCGGCTTCCCGTCTGCGGACGTCGAGGCGCGAGCCAACCGGCTGCTGGCTCAGGTCGGGCTGGAGAAGTTGGCCGGCAATCTCGCCAACAACATGTCCGGCGGCCAGCAGCAGCGCGTCGCGGTGGCTCGTGCGCTCGCCATGAACCCCGATCTCGTGCTGGCCGACGAGCCGACCGGAAATCTCGACACGAGCTCGGCCGAAGCCGTGTTCAGGCTGATGCGGCAGGTCAACCGCGACAGCGGTACGAGCTTCCTTCTGGTGACCCACAATATGGACTTGGCGCGGCGCTGCGACCGGATCATCGAAGTGATCGACGGCCGCATTCGGGCCTGAGGTCCCGGCAGGGCGGATTTTTCGGGGATATCAAAGGCTTGGGTCGGGCGTTGGGCCGCGAAAAAGCCTCGTTCTTGCTTGCCTAGAGGAGCTGCTTCCTTTATCCGGTGGGCTGCCTTGCGTGCGGGCGGCTGCGGCCGCCGAGAGGGCTGGGCGCAGGCATGATCCCGGAAGAGTGGGCACCGGTTTTCCGCGAGGATCATGCCTCCTAAGGACAGATTGAACAGGGATTACCCGCGAATGGCCAATGTTGTCGTCGTCGGCGCCCAGTGGGGCGACGAAGGGAAGGGCAAGATCGTCGACTGGTTGTCTGAGCAGGCGGACATCGTCGTCCGCTTCCAGGGCGGCCATAACGCCGGCCACACGCTGGTCATCAACGGCAAGACCTACAAGCTCGCGCTCCTGCCCTCGGGCGTGCTGCGCGAGGGCAAGCTGTCGGTGATCGGCAATGGCGTGGTGTTCGACCCCTCTGCCTTTCTCGACGAGGTCACCAAGCTGCGCTCGCAGGGCGTCGCGGTCTCTCCGGACAACCTGCGGGTGGCCGAGAACGTCACCCTGATCCTGCCGCTGCACCGCGAGCTCGACGCGCACCGCGAATCCGCCAATGCTGCGACCGCGATCGGCACCACCCGCCGCGGCATCGGCCCGGCTTATGAGGACAAGGTCGGCCGTCGCGCCATTCGCCTGATGGACCTCGCCGACCTCGACACGCTCCCGCACAAGATCGACCGGCTGCTGGCCCACCACAATGCGCTCCGCCGCGGCCTCAATCTGCCGGAGTTCGACGGCAAGCAGATCCTGAAGGAATTGAGCGCGCTGGCGCCGCAATTGCTGCCCTACGCCGAGACGGTGTGGCGGCTGCTCGACATCAGGCGCCGCGAAGGCAAGCGCATGCTGTTCGAGGGCGCGCAAGGCGCGCTGCTCGACGTCGACCACGGCACCTACCCTTACGTCACCTCGTCCAACACGGTGGCGGCGCAGGCCGCGACCGGTGCCGGCGTTGGGCCGGGCGCTGTCGGCTACGTGCTCGGCCTGTGCAAGGCCTATACGACCCGCGTCGGGCAGGGCCCGTTCCCGACCGAGCAGGACAACGAGATCGGCCGCAAGATCGGCGAGCGCGGCCGCGAGTTCGGCACCAATACCGGCCGTCCGCGCCGCTGCGGCTGGTTCGACGCCGTGCTGGTCCGGCAGGCGGTCCGGACCTGCGGCATCAACGGCCTCGCGCTGACCAAGCTCGACATCCTCGACGGCTTCGACACCATCGAGGTCTGCACTGGCTACAGGCTCGACGGCAAGGAGATCGACCATTTTCCGGCCGGCGAGGGCGCCCAGGCCCGGGTCGAGCCGATCTACGAGACCATCGAGGGCTGGAAGGAGCCGACCGCGAGTGCGCGGTCCTGGGCCGACCTGCCGGCCCAGGCCATCAAATACGTCCGGCGGATCGAGGAATTGGTGGGGTGCCCGGTCGCACTGCTTTCCACCAGCCCCGAACGCGAAGATACTATTCTCGTGCAAAACCCGTTTGAGGCTTAACGATCTCTTACCAGGACGCGCGTATAGTTGAGTAGAAATGGCTGATTACTATCCGCTGATCGCCCGCGCTATTGCCGCCCTGGACCCCAATGCTCCCGGCGAAAGCCGTCGCGCGCTCTATGAGCGGGCGCGTACGGCGCTGATCGCGCAGCTGCGCAGCGTGCAGCCGCCGCTCTCCGAATCCGAGATCACCCGCGAAAGGTTGTCGCTGGAGGAAGCCGTCCGCAAGGTCGAATCGGAGGCGGCCCAGCGCGCCCGCGAGGCTTCGCGCCCCGGTGGCGGCGGGCGCAGCGGCGGCAGCGGAGACGCCTTTCGCCGCGCCAGCACGAGAGCCGCTGAAGGCAACGCGGCTGCGGGCTCGCCGGCTCCGCCGCGGACGCGCCCGGCTCCGCCGCCGCGGGCCGACCGTCCGTCCGCCAATGTCGATGACCAGGGCGATGCCCAGCGCCCGGCGCGCGCTCCGCGTTTCGACGCCTCGCGCCAAGCCGGACCGGCCGCGCCGCCAGCGATGCCGGAGCCGCCGGCGGCTGGACGCGATCGCGCCGGTCCCCGCCGTCCGCCCGATCTCGGAGCGCCGGCCTCGCCGCCGCCCGCCCCGGGCGTGCGTGGATTCCGCGACATCACGGCCGATGCCAATGATCTCGGCGGTGCGGCCGCGCAGGCCAGCCGCGCCGCGCGCCGCACCTACGCCAACGTCCCCTCGCCCTCGCCGGAATTCGACCGGCTCGAGCCGAGCCTGGAAAACCGCGCCGGCGAGCAGGACGCGCCCTATTCCTACGACGAGTCGATCGAGGAGGCCGAGCGCTACGCGCCGCAGCCGCCTTCGCCGCGTCCGCGCATCGCGCCCGAGCGCGACGCCAAGAAGCGCGTCCGCACCGGCTCCGCCTTCCCGTTCAAGAGCGCGATCGCCGTCGGCATCGTGCTGATTCTGGTCGGTGCCGGCATCCTCTGGGGCAAGCCGCTGCTCCAGATCGCGACCAACCTGTTCAAGTCCTCGCCGACCCAGGTGGTGGAGACGCCGAGCACTGCCTCGCAGCCGCAGACCAAGCCGAAGATTCCCGATCGCGTCGGCCAGCCCTCGGCGAGCGACCAGCCGGTCGCGCCGGTGGCGCAGAAGGTCGTGCTCTATGACGAGGATCCGTCCGATCCGAAGGGCAAGCAATATGTCGGCTCGGTGGTTTGGCGGCTGGAGCCGATCAAGGCCTCCGGCAACCAGAAGGCCGATGTCGCCGTGCGCGCCGACATCGAGATTCCCGACCGCAAGTTCAAGATGACGATGTCGTTCCGCCGCAACACCGACTCCTCGCTGCCGGCGAGCCACACGGCCGAGCTGACCTTCATCCTGCCGCCGGACTTTCCGGGCGGCAGCGTCTCCAACGTGCCGGGCATCCTGATGAAGTCGAATGAGCAGGCGCGCGGCACGCCGCTCGCAGGGCTTGCGGTCAAGGTCACCGAAGGCTTCTTCCTGGTCGGCCTGTCCAACGTCGACGCCGACCGCGCCCGCAACGTCCAGCTCCTGAAGGAGCGTTCGTGGTTCGACGTGCCGCTGGTCTATGCCAACCAGCGCCGCGCCATCATCGCGATCGAGAAGGGCGCCCCGGGCGAGCGCGCCTTCAACGACGCCTTCGCGCAGTGGGGCGATTAGGTCGAGCCAATCCCTCTTCCGTCATTCCGGGGCGCGGCAGCGCGAACCCGGAATCCATTTCCCAGCATGCCGCGCAGCACGATGGATTCCGGGCTCGACGCTGACGCGTCGCCCCGGAATGACGACTGCAGCTACTGCGCCGCCGCTTCCCGCTTGCGCGAGGCGACCGCCTCGCGGTCCATCACGGCGCGGCAGCCGGAGCTGACCTGCGCCTTGTTCCGCACCATGCAGGCCCTGACCCGCGGGATGTCCGGGATTTCACTGGAGCACAGCCGCATCGCATCGCCGGTGCACAGCTGCTGCGCTTCGGACGAGAAGGCGAGGCTGGGCGAGGTCTGGAGCGCGATGGCGGCGGTTGCGACGGCCAACAGCGAAGCGGTGGTCTTAAACAGCGAAGCGATGGTTTGAGTGCGTGTCATGCAGAATGGATCCCCGAATCCTTAGGCTTGAGCCACTTGGTTTTGGGGCGCCGCACGCGACTTGATCTGCCGCATGTCACAGCCTTCACGCCGGGAGCTCGCTCCCGCATGTGGTCGCTCGATTTCTTGATTGCTCGAATCGAAAAGTGCTGCGCCGCCCGAGCGAAGTATGCGCCATTGCCACCAGCCTGCAATGGTCAGCGCAAAGGAATTCGCAATTGTTGCACGCGAGTCACGTCGCGCGCGATCAGATCAGCCGATCGGAGGATGCGCTCGCTTGTTCCACATCGCTCGCGCCGAGCGCGGCGGCGTGTTCCTCGACGGCGGTGACGCCTTTGGCGGTGAGCTCGAACAGGTCACCGTCCTTCATCACGTAGCCGTCGGCGATCAATTGCCCCATCTTGCCTTGCCGGTCGTCGGCGAAGGCAACGGACTGGCTGATGTCCCGCAGGATTGAGAGTTCTTCGTCGTGCAACATGGCTTCACTCTCCGTTCGCTGGGGATGGTGTTCGTCCTCACATGCCGTGGCTCTGAAACACCTTGCTGCACGACTTCGACAGCTTGGCCCGGTTGGCTTGCAGGCAGCCTTGGACCGCCATGTCGTTGCCGAGATCCTTGCGGCAGAAGCGGGAGGCGTCGCGCGAGCAGGCCTTCTGCTCCTGGGGCGTACCCATATGACCTTGAGCGAAAGCGGGCCCCTCGAACAGGCTCAACGCTGCCAGCGCGATCGTCGCCAGGAGAACTTTGCGGGCCATCGGCACTCCAATCTGTCAGGGTCGAATTCAGGTCCTGTCTGAACTCGTCGCCCTGCCACTTGTTCCCCCGATGAGGCCTGCGCCCCGCTGTTCAAGGTTCCCGCGGCGCTGCTATAATTGCCCGGGGAAGTGTGAGGGTGTTTGATGAAACGCTATCTGGTGTTTGCGCTGGTTGGCCCGTTCGTCGGCGGGTTTCTGCTGCTGCTGACGACGACCTATCAGTCCGGCTATTGGACCCAGACCAGTCTTGGCGAGGTCGGCAAGCTGTTCGCGGTGTTCTTCAAGACCCTGCAATACAGCTATCTGTTCGGCCTGCTGCCCTCGCTGATGATCGGCGCGGTGGACGACATCCTGGTCCACATCAGGCGGATCGGCCCGGTCTTGCGGATGCTGCTGGTCGGACTGTTCGCCTTCGTGCTGGCCTCGCTCACCTACAGCTCGCGCGGGCCGGATTCCGGCGCGGTGCAGTTCATCCTGTACGGCCTCGTCGGCTTCGTGCCGGCGGCGATTTCGTCCTTCCTCGTGCATAGATACGTCAAGGAGCCGCAGGCTGTGGCGGCGCCGACCTGAGTGCGCGACCTTCGGGCGCGGCGCAGCAACTTCCGCCGCGCCGGCGCGTTCCTTCGAGACCATGACCATGTCCGACGACGATATTCTCGCGCCGCGCAGGCCCCGTTCGGGGAGCGGCCCGCGCGCGCCCTTTTCGGGCTCCGAGGGGCGCGGGCCGATCATCGACCAGGACGGCCGGGAGATCCGCCCCGAAACGCTGGAGCAGGGGTTTCGCGAGTTCCGCGTCGAGTTTGGCAAGGATAATCCGTTCTCGGGGAGCCCGTTCGGCAATCTGACGCGCGAGCAGCGGATCGCGCGGCTGGAGGCGATCGCAAAGCTGCTCGACATCGCCTTCATCCTGCCCGGCACCAACATCCGCTACGGCATCGACGGGCTGATCGGTCTGATCCCCGTGGTCGGCGACATCATCACCACGGCGGTCTCGCTGTGGCTGGTGCGCGAGGCCCGCGCGTTGGGCGCGCCCTGGCACGTCACCGCGCGCATGCTCGGTAATGTCGCGCTCGACGGCGTAGTCGGCCTGGTGCCGTTCGCGGGCGACGCTTTCGACGTCATGTTCCGCGCCAACATGCGCAATATGCGTCTGCTCCGCCGCTGGCTCGACAAGCAGCCGCGGATGTGAGCCCAGCTTCTTCCTTTGCTCTCACCGCAAACGGGGCAGCGAGGGACAGAGGCCCAAAACGCAAAAAGCGCGACGACCTCCAGGTCATCGCGCTTTTAGCGCAAATCGTAAGGCTCAGCGAAAGCTTACGCCGCGTCGGCGTCGGTCTCGGCGGCCGGCGCCGGCTTGGGACGGCGGGGCAGCGGGAAGGCCTCGCTCTCATAGAGCGAGCGGATGCCGTTCTGGTCGAAGCGCGCTTCCTCGACCTGGAGATAGGCGCCGTTCAGCGAATCCGTCGGTAACTGCTCCATCGCGAACTGCACGGCTTCGGCCGCGGTGCCGAAGCGGCGATAGGTGAAGCCCGCACGCTTCTTCTTGCGGATCGCGGCGGGGAAGAGTTCGGCGGAGGTGTTGAAGTTGAACGGACGCAATGGACGCATGGTCAAAGACCTCGTGATCTTCTCTGGGGCTTTAAGCGCGTGGGGTTTGGGAGGGCAGGGGCCGCAATCGAGCAAGCCCGCCGCACATGCCATTTTCTTCCTCTAATATAAGCCGATCTGACAAAAATGCGACCCCTGCGATAGGAGATGATGAATCCGCGCATGGCAGGTCCGCAGCCGGAATAAGACTAATAAATCCAATGTGTTAGATGGTTTACAGCTTGCCGAGAAGCAGCAGGACGATCAGCACCACCAGCACGACGCCGCCGATCCCCATGCCGGAATGGCCGAGGCCATAGCCGTAACCGCCCAGGCGACCGGACAGGCCCCCCAGCAAATAAATGATCACCAGGATGATCAGAATGGTCCCGAGCATGGTTTCCTCCCTGGCGGCCGCCAAAATGCGATGATCGGCCGCACCGCCAGAGAAGAAAAGCACATCGTGCGGTCGGGTTCCATGAAGGAACCCGGGCGCGCAGGCCGATTATTTGGGCTCCAGCTTCAGCGCCGCCGAGTTGATGCAATAGCGCAAGCCGGTCGGCCCGGGGCCGTCGGGGAAGACGTGGCCGAGATGGCCGCTGCATTTCGAGCAGAGCACCTCGGTGCGGATCATGCCGTGGCTGACGTCCCGCTCCTCGTCGATATGGCTCTCGACCGCGGGCTGGGTGAAGCTCGGCCAGCCGCAGCCAGAATCGAACTTGGCGTCCGACTCGAACAGCACGTTGCCGCAGCCGGCGCAGACGTAAGTGCCGGCGCGGTGGTCGTGCTCATATTCGCCCGAGAAGGGACGCTCGGTCGCCTTCTCGCGCAGCACCGCATACTGCATCGGCGACAATTCGCGCCGCCACTGCTCTTCGCTCTTGATAACCTTGTCGTCGGTGGTCTTCGTTCTGGTGTCGGGCATGGCTCTCCCGTTCTTGAGACGATGTTGCGATCAGTTGGTGGCCTTGCTGGCACTCACCAGCGTCGGCTTTTCAATGTAGTTATCCGCAAACAGCTTTTTCAGGTTCTCGACCTTGGGCAGGTCGTTATAGGCGATATAGGGCTGGTTGGGGTGCAGGGTCAGATAGTCCTGATGGTAGGCCTCCGCCGGGTAGAACGCCTCCAGCGCGCCGATCTTGGTCACGATCGGCTTCCTGAACACCTTGGCGCTGTTGAGCTGGGCGATATAGGCCTCCACCACCTTCTTCTGCTCGTCTGAGGTGGTGAAGATCGCCGAGCGATATTGCGGGCCGACATCGGGGCCCTGGCGATTGAGCTGGGTCGGGTCGTGCACCACCGAGAAGAAGATCTGGAGGATCTTGCCGTAGGAGATCTTCTTCGGATCGTACTTGATCTCGACGGACTCGGCGTGACTGGTCCGGCCGCTCGAGACGGCCTGGTAGTCGGCGGTCGCCTTGGTGCCGCCGGCATAGCCGGAGACCGCGTTGACGACGCCGGCGGTGTGCTGGAAGACGCCCTGGACGCCCCAGAAGCAGCCGCCGGCGACGACGGCGGTCTGGATCCCGCTCGCGGGCGCTGCATCCATGGCGGGCGCCGGGATCACGACCGCATCCTCTGCTGCCCGGGACGGCATGGCAAAGGACAGCGTCAGGGCCGCAGTTGCGGCGAGCAGGGAAGCGAGGGCAGGTCGGCGCATGGCGGATCCTCTTTCGGAAGGTCTGACAGTCTAGGACGATGGGGGCCGAACGAACAATTGTCCGGCGGCCTTTCCGCATCATCCCAGGTACGGACACCGCCGCCGATTGTTACGACGGGACGGACACGAGTCCGTGAAATGAGCCGCACGGGAGGGCCGGGCGAGCGCCCGCCTTGGCGGGACCGGGAACTCCGCGCTAAAGCATGATCCCGAAAAGAGCGCAGCGGTTTTCCGCAAAGATCATGCTTAAACGACAACCCAAGCGCGATGATGATTCAACCTAATCGCATCGCGCTTTAGATGAACCCGGGCGATCGATCATCGACGCACGATGACCTTGCCGGCTGGAGCAGGCCTGACAACATGTGGCGCGTCGTTTCCCTGACCCTCGTCATTCTGGCCGCCGGCGTGTCGAACGCGGCGGCCGATCCGCAAGCCGACGAGCTCGCCATCTGCCGTGACCGCCAGGCCGAGGCCCAGGCCCGCGCGAGCGCCTGCGACAATCTGCTGAAGGCCGACCAGCTCGGCGGCAAGGACAAGGCGATCGCGCTCTCCGTGCGCGGCAACACGCTGATCAACAAGCGCGATTACGACCACGCGATCGAGACCTTGTCGATCGCGATCGATCTCGATCCCGACTACGTCGTTGCCCTCAACCTGCGCGGCCTCGCCTATGAGCGCAAGGGCCAGGACGACCTCGCCATGGCGGACTACAACCTCGCGCTCCAGAAGCGCCCGGCCTATGGCGTGCCCTACAACAACCGGGGCGTCATTCACGCCCGCCGCGGCGCGCTGCAAAGCGCGATCGACGATTTCACCCTGTCGATCAAGTACACGCCGAAATTTCTGCTGGCCTGGACCAATCGCGCCCGCGCGCGCACGCTGCTCAAGGATTTCGAGGGCGCGCTCGCCGATTTCGCGGAGGCCGAGAAGATCGACCCGTCCGCGCCGCAGATCGCAAGCAACCGCTGCATCACCTATGGCATGATGGGCAGGTTCAACCAGGCCTTCGCCGACTGCAATGGCCTGATCGAGCGGCAGCCGAAAAACGTGTACGCGATCAACAACCGCGCCGACGTCAGCATGATGAAGGGCGATCTCGATGCCGCGCTAAAGGATTACAACATGGCAATCCAGATCAACCCCAACAACATCCGCGCGCATTCCGGCCGCGGCCAGATCTACGAGCGGAAGAAGGATCTCGCGCAGGCGCGCGCTGATTACCGCGCCGCCGCCTATTCGCTGACGAAGTTCGACGAGCCCGACGTCGCCCGCGCCCGCGCCATCGCGCAGGAGCGGCTCGCCGCGCTGACGCTGCCGGCGCCGGCCGCGGCGACCGGGCGCCGCGTGGCGCTGGTGATCGGCAACGGCGCCTACAAGAACGTCCATGCCTTGCCCAATCCGCCGCGCGATTCCAAGCTGATCGCGAGCGTGCTGCGCGAGGTCGGCTTCCAGACCGTGATCTCGGTCAGCGACCTCACCCGCGACAAGTTCTTCGAGGCGTTGCAGGCGTTCGCCAACGAGGCGGAAAAGGCCGACTGGGCCGTGGTCTATTACGCCGGCCACGGCTTCGAGATCGGCGGGGTGAACTATCTCGTTCCCGTCGACGCCAAGCTGGCCGCCGACAAGGACGCCGAGACGCAGGCGGTCGCCCTCGAGCAGGTGATCGCCGCGGTTGGTGCCGCGCGGAAAATGCGTCTCGTGGTGCTCGATGCTTGCCGCGACAATCCGTTCGCGCCGACCATGCAGCGCACATTGTCGCTGAAGCTGGTCGACAAGGGCTTTTCCAACATCGAACCCGGTGCCGGCTTCATGGTGGTTTACGCCGCCAAGCACGGCGAGACCGCGATGGATGGCGACGGCAGCGCCAACAGCCCGTTTGCGACCGCTCTCGCCCGCGAGATCAAGCAGCCCCGCGTCGAGATCAGAAAACTGTTCGATATCATCCGCGACGATGTCTGGACCGCGACCAAGCACGGGCAGCAGCCGTTCACCTACGGCTCGCCGCCGGGACGGGAAGATTTTTACTTCGTAGCGGGGAAGTGAGGGCCGGCGTCGCGGCGCCGCTTTCACATCAGCGAATTGAACCAGTCGAATGCGGTCGATTGCCCGTTCAGGACGGTGCCGTCGCCATAGAGACTTGCCAGAAACGTGACGCGATGGCTTGCGCCGGCAACCGGTACGCCGGCCGCGAAACGTCCACCCGCGGCAATCGCCGGCTTGACCAGTCGCGGATGCAGCGCCTCGTCGGCCAATCCGTAATAGAACCGGATCGGGGAATCGTAGTCCCAGAACGTCGCGCCGTTGCGACCGAGCTGGCGCAGCAACCTGCTGTTGGCGGCATGGGTGAAACGGTCGAAAAACCCGTCCACCAGGAAATCTGCAGCCGGCGGAACGGTCTTGGCGGTGTCGCCTTCCAGGCTGTAGTCGGCCCAGTATTTCTCCGCGAACGCCTGGTGTTGCGGCTTGATGGCGGTCTTGAACAGATCGCTCAGCCCATAATACTGGCGATAGCTTCCGAGCAGTACCACCAGGCAGGGCGTGATCCAGGCCGGCGGCATCGGGTAGGACGTCTCTGCGGACGGAATATAGGACGTCGGGTTGACCCAGTAGTGGAAGCTCTCGGCGAGATTGTTGAACGGGCTCTGGGTCGCACTCGCCGTCACCTTCATGCCGCGGCGTTGCATCTCCTGCTTGAGCCATTGCGTGTTCAGCGCGCCTTGCGACCAGCCGTTCAGAAACAGCGCGGATTGGCGGAGGCCGAGCTTCTTCATCTCGAAGATACCGGCATCGAGCACGTCGAGGCAGCATTGCACCGTGGCGCCTTTCACCGCATAGGCCTCGCCGCGGCCGTGGCGAAGAGGGCCCTTGCCGACGTAGTCGGCGGCGATGACGGCATAGCCGTTTCCGGCGAAACGCTGGATGTTGAACAGCGTCTCCAGCGAATCGACGTTGTCGCGAAGCTGGTAGCCTTCGTCGGCAAGTCGCAGCAGGTTCGAAGGAACCTGATCGAACGACAGGATCGTGCCGTGTTGCCAGGACAATACCGGCAAGGCCCCGTGCGCGCCGACGGGGACCGCAACGAGCGCAGAGACCTTCACGCGCTCTCCCGTCTCGGGCACGCGCGTCATGGTGGTGATGCGCCGCAGCTCGACGTCGTAGCGCGCTTCGTGCTTCCCGGAGAAATCCTTGGGCAGGACGTCGTGCTCGTTGAACACGGCATAGAATTGCGCCGCCAGCGCGTTGAGGCGTTGCTTCGAGACCCGCACCGGCCTGTCCGGCCGCGTAGGCACGTCACGCAGCGGAGTGGAATGCGCAAGTCCTGGCGCGGCGATCGATGCGGCGAGCGCGCCGGCCGCAATGCCTGCCGACTTCAGAAACCCGCGACGACTCGCGCTAGAGGTATCATCACGCGTGTCGAGGTAATCGGGTCTGCGTTCAGCCATGCGAGTCCTCCTGCCGACGGCAGTCATACATCGCAATGCCTAGCGCTTGGTGAATGCGTCGGAGCGGTCCGGACAACGGCATCACACCATGGTGCTCGGTGCCGTAGGGTGGGCAAAGCGAAGCGTGCCCACGAACTCTTGTTGCGGAGAGAGACGGTGGGCACGGCGCTTTGCGCCTTTGCCCACCCTACGGCAGCCTTACACCACGATACTCAATCTTTTCGCCGCCCGCGTGATTCCGGTGTACAGCCACCTGGCGCGGCTCTCCTGAAACGCAAAGCTCTCGTCGAACAGCACGACGTCGTCCCATTGCGAGCCCTGCGACTTGTGCACGGTGAGCACATAGCCGTAGTCGAACTCGTCATAGGGCTTGCGCTGCTCCCAGGCGATCTGCTCGACGCCGCCCTCGAAGCAATCGGCGCGCACCGAGACCTTCGTCACCTTGTGGCCGAAATCCTCGTCCGGCGACAACCGCATGCTGAGAATGCGGGACTTCGAGCGCGAGGTGTTGCGCGACTTCACCCGCCACAGGCCGCCGTTGAACAGGCCCTTCTTGCGGTTGTTGCGCAGGCACACCAGCTTGTCGCCGGCGACCGGAAAGACGTCCTCGATGTTCTGGCGCTGACGCACTCGCATGTTGTACGCGCGGCGGGTGTTGTTGCGGCCGACCAGGACCTGATCGGCGCCCATGACCCTGTCGGGATCGAGCTCCTTGCGCGAGACCACCTCGCTCTCGCCATAGCGGCCGATGTCGAGTTCGCGGCCTTCGCGGACGTCCATCGACATCCGCACGATCGGATCGTCCTGGGCCTGGCGGTGCACCTCGGTCAGCATCGCATCCGGTGAGGTGTTGGTGAAGAAGCCGCCGCCCTGGATCGGCGGCAGCTGCGCGGGATCGCCCAGCACCAGCAGCGGGCAATCGAACGACATCAGGTCGCGCCCCAATTCTGCGTCGACCATCGAGCATTCGTCGATCACGATCAGCTTCGCCTTCGAGGCGGGCGCGTCGTCCCACAATTCGAAGCTCGGCTGCTCTTCGCCGGATTCGCGGGCGCGGTAGATCAGCGAGTGGATGGTGGAGGCGTCGTCGCAGCCCTTGTTGCGCATGACGAGGGCGGCCTTGCCGGTGAACGCGGCGAACTTCACATCGCCGTCGACGCCGTCGGCGATGTGCCGGGCCAGCGTCGTCTTGCCGGTCCCGGCGAAGCCGAACAGGCGGAATACCTGCGGCGTGCCGCTACGGCCGGGTTTTGCTTTGAGCCAGTCGCCGACGGCTTTGAGCGCGGCATCCTGATGCGGGGTGAAAGTTGGCATTGCTGTCTTGAGAAAGGGCGACGCGCGGCGATTCGCCGCCCTCCAAAGTAACCATTCGACCCGTCCATTCAAGGCGGATGCGCACCGGAGGTCGAAGCCGCCAAGGCCGCCTGCCGGCTGACGTCTCACCCGCATGAACCGGCTTGGTCGGCTCAAACATGAAGGCCGGGTAAACGCCTTGAGCGATTGGCGCAATTTCACGCCACGGTGGCGGCGCGGTCAATCGTTGCCTGCGCGGGTCGGCTGGGCCGGTTGATCTAGCGCAATGCGATCTGGACCGCTGGAACCTATGGTCCGCAGCGGTGACAACGGCGTCGACCGAGATGTGCCCGATGGGGCGCATTCTCCTGGACAATTCCTGAACACGGGTCTGCCCGTGGGGATTCGGATATGCCGAGACCAATGTCACGACGCTCACTATTCTCTGCTGTTCTGCCTTTCGCATCCGGCCGCGACGCGCATGGGCCGCGCCTGGACGAGACGCGACCCGAACAGGTGGCGACCGTCTCCAGCGCGAGCGCCTGCGTCGAACGGCATGGCGTGGTCTGTCGCCGTTGCGTCGAGGCCTGTGAGCATTCCGCCATCCGCATTCTCGGGCGCGAGAAGCTGGGCGCCGTGATCGATGCTGCGGCCTGCACCGGCTGCGGCGATTGCATCCCGGTCTGCCCGGTCGAAGCCATCGCACTCGCGCCGCGGGACCGCATCTCGCTCGTATCCGAACTTGCAAACCTGGTCGTGCACAATGGCTGAAGCCACCAACATCTGCGGCGTTGCCGTCTTTCTCGCACCGGATGCGGAGCGCGATCTGACCGACCGGATCCTGGCGCTGCCCGGCGTCGAGCTGGAGGCCGCCTCCGGCGCCAACAGGCTCGCGCTGACCGTCATCGATACGCCGGCCTCGCTGGCGATCGACCAGATCGCCGCCATGCATCGCCTGCCCGGCGTGGTCAGTGCCTCGCTGATCTTTCACGCATTCGACACGCACGACGACGAGAGCGCCGTCGAGACTGGGCCGGCCGCGTGCTGCGGCGGCGCCTGCCAGAATTCTGGCGCGCATACGCGCGCTTCCGCAATTTGAGATTCGTTGAGCCGGAGAGACCGACGATGGTTACGAAATTGACGAACGGGAACGAAGCTAGTGCGACGCGCCGCGATGCGCTGAAGGCGGCGGCCGCGGTTGCTGCGGCCTCGACCATCGGCGTGACGCTGCCGCAAGCGGCGAGCGCGCAGCCGGGCAAGACCGACGGCATCCGCTGGGACAAGGGCGTGTGCCGCTTCTGCGGCACCGGCTGCGGCGTGATCGTCGGCACCAAGAGCGGCAAGGTCGTGGCGACCCAGGGCGACCCCGATGCGCCGGTCAATCGCGGCCTCAACTGCATCAAGGGCTACTTCCTGTCCAAGATCATGTACGGCGAGGACCGGCTGACCCAGCCGATGCTGCGCATGAAGAACGGCAAGTTCGACAAGAACGGCGAGTTCACGCCGATTTCCTGGGACGATGCCTTCAAGCTCATGGCCGAGAAATGGAAGGCGGCGTTGAAGGCCGGTGGCCCCTCGACCGTCGGCATGTTCGGCTCGGGCCAGTGGACCATCTGGGAAGGCTACGCCGCCGCCAAGCTCTACAAGGCCGGCTTCCGCAGCAACAACCTCGATCCGAACGCGCGTCACTGCATGGCGTCGGCGGTCGCGGGCTTCATGCGCACCTTCGGCATCGACGAGCCGATGGGCTGCTACGACGACATCGAGCAGACCGACGCGTTCGTGCTCTGGGGCTCGAACATGGCGGAGATGCACCCGATCCTGTGGTCGCGCCTGACCGACCGCCGCCTGACGCATGAGGGCTGCGAAGTCCACGTGCTCTCCACCTTCGAGCACCGCTCGTTCGAGCTCGCCGACAATCCGCTGGTGTTCACGCCGCAGAGCGATATGGCGATCCTCAACTACATTCAGAACTACATCGTCAATTCCGGCGCGATGAACAAGGACTTCGTCGAGAAGCACGTCGAGTTCGCCTCGACCGTGACCGATATCGGCTACGGCTTGCGGCCGACGCATACGCTCGAAGTCAAGGCGGTCAACGCCTCGCACAAGGCCGGCAAGGACGGTGCGCTCGATCCGGCCGGCTTCAAGGACAAGATCGGCTTCGATGAATACAAGAAGCTGCTCGAGCCCTACACGCTCGAATACGCCCACAAGGCATCCGGCGTGCCGAAGGAGAATCTCGAGCGGCTCGCCAAGCTCTACGCCGATCCCAGGAAGAAGATCATCTCCTACTGGACGATGGGCTTCAACCAGCACGCACGCGGCACGTGGGTCAACAACATGATCTACAACGTGCACCTGTTGACGGGTAAGATCTCCGAGCCGGGCAACGGCCCGTTCTCGCTGACCGGCCAGCCTTCTGCCTGCGGTACCGCCCGCGAGGTCGGCACGTTTTCCCATCGCCTGCCGGCCGACATGGTCGTCACCAACCCGAAGCATCGCGAAGCGACCGAGAAGCTGTGGCAGGTGCCCGAAGGTACCATTCCCGGCAACGTCGGCTACCATGCCGTGCTGCAGAACCGGATGCTGAAGGACGGCAAGCTGAACGCCTATTGGGTCCAGTGCAACAACAACATGCAGACGGCCCCGAACATGAACGAGGAGGGCTATCCCGGTTATCGCAATCCGGCTGCCTTCGTTGTCGTCTCCGATCCCTATCCGACGGTGACGACGCTGGCCGCGGACCTCATCCTGCCGACGGCGATGTGGATGGAGAAGGAGGGCGCCTATGGCAATGCCGAGCGGCGTACCCAGTTCTGGCGCCAGCAGGTCAAGGCGCCCGGCGAGGCGCGCTCGGACCTCTGGCAGCTGATGGAGTTCTCCAAGTACTTCAAGATCGAGGAGGTCTGGCCGGAGGAGTTGATTGCCAAGAAGCCGGAGCTGCGCGGCAAGACCTTGTTCGACGTGCTCTATGCCAACGGCGAGGTGAACAAGTTTTCGATCACCGAATGCCAGAAGGGCTTTGACAATTCCGAGAGCGCGGCGTTCGGCTTCTACGTGCAGAAGGGCCTGTTCGAGGAATATGCGAAGTTCGGCCGCGGCCACGGTCACGATCTGGCGGACTTCGAGCAATATCACCAGGCGCGCGGCCTGCGCTGGCCCGTCGTCAACAACAAGGAGACGCTCTGGCGCTTCCGCGAGGGCTACGATCCCTACGTCAAGCCGGGCGAAGGCGTGTCGTTCTACGGCAAGCCGGACAAGAAGGCGCGCATCATCTTCTGTCCGTTCGAGCCGGCGGCCGAAACGCCCGACAAGGAGTTCGATCTGTGGCTGTGCACCGGCCGCGTGCTGGAGCACTGGCATTCCGGCTCGATGACGCGCCGCGTGCCCGAGCTGCACCGCGCCGTGCCGGCCGCGACATTGTTCATGCATCCGGATGACGCCGCCGAGCGCAAGCTGCTGCGCGGACAGCCGGTGAAGATCCAGACGCGCCGCGGCGAGGTGGTGACGCGGGTCGAGACCAAGGGCCGCAACAAGCCGCCGCGCGGCCTCGTCTACTTCCCGTTCTTCGACGAAAGCCAGCTCGCCAACCAGCTCACGCTCGATGCGACCTGTCCGATCTCGAAGGAGACCGACTTCAAAAAGTGCGCCTGCCGCGTGACGTCGGCCTAACCCCTCGATGGACGAGCCATGTCGGATTCCAGCTCAGGCATCCCGCGCGATCCGCGCCGCCGCAAGGCGCTGCAGGATATGACGCGCTTCGGCGGCGGCGCAGCCGTCGCCGCGACGATGCTGACGGCGTTCGGGGTGTCCTCGCGGGCCAAGCCTGCGCAGGCGCTGCGGCCTCCGGGCGCGTTGCCTGAGAAGGATTTCCTGGCGGCCTGCGTCCGTTGCGGCCTTTGCGTCCGCGACTGTCCCTACGACACCCTGAAGCTCGCGGACTGGGCCGACGGCCCCGCGCTGGGCACGCCGTTCTTCCAGGCGCGCAATATTCCCTGCGAAATGTGCGACACCATTCCCTGCGTCAAGGCCTGCCCGACCGGCGCCCTCCAGCATGCGCTGACGGACATCGCCAAGGCCAAGATGGGCGTTGCGGTGATCACCAGCCGCGAGACCTGCCTCAATCTGCAGGGGCTGCGCTGCGACGTCTGCTATCGGGTGTGTCCGGCGATCGACAAGGCGATCACGCTCGAAGTCTCGCACAATGCGCGCACGACCAAGCACGCGATCTTCGAGCCCGTCGTCCACGCCGAGCACTGCACCGGCTGCGGCAAGTGCGAGAAGTCCTGCGTGCTGACCGAATCCGCGATCAAGGTGCTGCCGATCGAGGTCGCCGCGCTGAAGCAGGACGAGCATTACAAGCGCGGCTGGGAAGAGAAGAGCAGGGCCGGCGGAGCCCTGGTCGATGCGCCGCTCAAGCTGCCGGTGCGTAGACCCGAGGGAGGCGCGCCATGACGGCCAATACAAGGCCCTATGTCGAAGCGCGGGCGCAGAAGGGGCTTTGGGCTGCTTCGCGGTTCCTCGTGCTGCGCCGGACCAGCCAGCTGCTCTTCCTGGCGCTGTTCCTGTCGGGGCCGCTTTTGGGCGTCTGGATCGCCAAGGGTACGCTGGCTTCGTCCATGACGCTCGGCGTGCTGCCGCTGACCGATCCCTTCGTCCTGCTGCAGTCGCTCGCGGCGCGCCATTGGCCCGAGGGTCTGTCGCTGATCGGCGCGGTCATCGTGCTTGCCGCCTATCTTCTGTTCGGCGGCCGGACCTATTGCTCGTGGGTCTGCCCGATCAATCCGGCGACCGATCTCGCCGCCTGGCTAAGGCGGCGGCTCAACATCACCTTCACCGCCAAGATCCGCCCGGAGCTCAGGCTCTATTTCGTCGGCGCGGTGCTCGCGGCATCAGTGCTGTCGGGCTCGATCGCCTGGGAGCTGATCAACCCGGTGACGGCGCTGCATCGCGCGCTGGTGTTCGGCCTCTGGTTCGGCGCCGGCGGCACCGCGGCGATCTTCGTGTTCGACCTCCTGGTCGCCAGACACGGCTGGTGCGGCCATCTCTGTCCGGTCGGCGCGTTCTACGGCCAGATCGGCAGGGTCGCGCTACTGCGCGTCACCGCCGACAACCGCGCCGCCTGCAACGACTGCATGGACTGCTTCGCGGTATGTCCGGAGCCGCACGTCATCAGCCCGGCGCTCAGGGGCGAGCGGAGCGGCGCCACGCCTGTCATCACCGCGGGCGATTGCACGGTCTGCGGTGCCTGTATCGACGTCTGCTCCAAGCAGGTCTTCCATCTCGGTCTGCGCGGCCGCAATGCGGTGCGTCCTGACCCCTCCATGACCGCGCCATCGCCAATGGCGCGCGTCGTCTCTTCCCAGCCGGCCGTCCTTGAAAGGGACCTCCCATGACGTTTGTTCGACTGATTCCGTTGATCGCGGCGGCAGCCGTGGCCGTCGCGCTTGTCATTCCGTTCGCGGCGTCGGGGCCGCTCGCGCAGGAAGCCAAGCAGCACAAGGCGCTGCGCGAGGCGCCGTTGACCGAGATGTCGCCACCGCCCGAGGTGACGAAGCAATCGGTGCCGGCGAGCGGCTTCGAGCGCGCCTATCGCCAGCAACCGCCGCTGATCCCTCACAAGGTCGACGGCTACCAGATCACCACGGACAACAACGCGTGCATGGGCTGCCACGACTGGCCGGGCAACACGCGCGTGAACGCGCCGAAGATCTCCGAGACGCATTACGTCGACCGCCAGGGCGTGCGGCTCGATAAGGTCGCCGGCACGCGCTATTTCTGCCAGCAATGCCACGTGCCGCAGGCCGATGCGAAGCCGCTGGTCGGCAACATCTTCAAGAACGCGACACAGGCGAAGTGAGGGGGACATGCAGGACACCAGCACTTCTGCCGCCATGGCAGCCGAGCGGCCGGGTCGCCTGAAGCGGCTATGGCGATGGTTCTTCTCGCCGACCGCGCGCTATGCCTGGGGACTGATCGTCGTCGTCGGATTCGGCGCCGGCGTGCTGTTCTGGGGCGGCTTCAATTGGGCGATGGAGATGACTAACACCGAGCAGTTCTGCATCTCCTGCCACGAGATGAAGGAGAACGTCTATCTCGAATACCGTAACACCGTGCACTATTCCAACCGCACCGGCGTCCGTGCCAGCTGCCCGGATTGCCACGTGCCGAAGGAATGGGGACACAAGGTGGTCCGCAAGATCCAGGCCTCGAACGAGGTGCTGCACAAGATCCTCGGCACCATCGACACGCCCGAGAAGTTCAACGCGCACCGTATCGACCTCGCCAAGAACGTCTGGCGCGCCATGAAGACCACCGACTCGCGCGAGTGCCGCAACTGCCACAAGTTCGACCACATGGAATATGCGGTACAGGAGCCGCGCGCCTCCAAGCTGCACCAGACCGCGTTCGCGCAAGGCAAGACCTGCATCGATTGCCATCAGGGCATCGCGCATAAGCTGCCGCCCAAGGCGCAGGAGGGATATCGCGACATGCTCGACCATATCGACGAGGTCAGCCCCATGCAGCGGATGATCGACTTCCTGCAGGATGCCGACGTCGCCAAGGCGAAGGCGGCGAGGTGATGGACATGGTTCAGCAATCCCGCGATGCGGCGGACAGCGCGGCAAGGCCTTCCGCCGCCCTCAGCGTAGCCCTGGTCTATGACTCGGGTCCCGCCGTGAACCGTTGGTTCACAGGTCTCGTCGCCGAGCTTCGCCGCTCTGGCAAGAGCCTGGCCGGCCTGATCCAGGAGGACGTGCCCCAGCCGGGTCGCACACGCTGCGACATGGTTCTGCACGAGCTCGCCACCGGGCGGTCGATCTCGATCTCGGAGGATCTCGGCGCGGGCGCGACCTCCTGCCGTCTCTCCACGCCACGCCTGCTCGAAGCCGCGCAATTGGTCGAAGCCCGGCTCGCCGATGCCGAGATCGTCTTTCTCAATAAGTTCGGCAAGGCCGAGGCGGAAGGCGGCGGCCTGCGCGATCTGATCGCCCATTGCATCGAGTCCGGCAAGAGCCTTGTGATCGGCGTTCCCCGCAGCAACCTCGAGGCCTGGACCGATTTCTGCGGCGAATACTTCAGGACGGTCGCGGCAACGCCGGAGCCGCACCAGGATGCGATCGCGGCGCTTGCGGCCCTGCTTGGCCAGCCCAGGGTCGGCACCGAGCATCTGCACCTGATCTGAAGCCGCGCTCCGGCGCGCGATCCCTGTTCTTCCACGCCGTGGAATTGACGGCGTGGTGGACAGGATCGCCTCGCTCAATACAATGCCCGCAACAACAAGACAGTAGCGGGAGAGCGACGCCATGAAGTTCGGCATCTTCTACGAGCTGCAATTGCCGCGGCCCTGGGTGGCCGGTGACGAGCTCGCCCTCTATCAGAACGCGCTGACGCAGATGGAACTCGCCGACGGGCTCGGCTACGACCATGCCTGGGTGGTCGAGCATCACTTCCTCGAGGAATATTCGCACTCGCCCTCGCCGGAATCCTTTCTCGCCGCGGCGAGCCAGCGCACCAGGAACATCCGGCTCGGCCACGGCATCCTCCAGCTCACCACCAACCATCCGGCGCGCATCGCCGAGCGCGTTGCCGTGCTCGATCTGCTCTCGAACGGCCGCTGCGAGTTCGGCATGGGCGAGAGCGCGTCCATCACCGAGCTGACGCCGTTCGGCCGCGACATGGAAACCAAGAAGGAGGTGTTCGAGGAGGCGGTCGCGGCGATCTTCCCGATGTTCAAGGACGCCGGCAGCGAGCACCACGGCAAGTATTTCGACATCCCCTTGCGCAACGTCGTGCCCAAGCCGGTGCAGAAGCCGCACCCGCCGCTGTGGATGGCCTGCTCGCAGCTGCCGACCATCGAGCGCGCCGGCCGCCACGGCTTCGGTGCGCTCGGCTTCCAGTTCGTCAGCGCCGACGCCGCGCACGCCTGGGTGCACGCCTATTACAACGCCATGACCAAGCGGCTGCACAAGCTCGCCGACTACGAGATCAACCCGAACATGGCGCTGGTCTCGTTCTTCATGTGTGCCAAGACCGACGAGGAAGCGCGGGCGCGCGCCGACGGCGCCACCTTCTTCCAGTTCGCGCTGCGCTTCTACGGCGCCTCGCAGAACCGCCAGCGGCCCGCGCCCTACACCGTCAACATGTGGGACGAGTACAACAAGTGGAAGCGCGACAATCCCGAGGCGCAGGAGGCGGCGCTGCGCGGCGGCCTGATCGGCTCGCCGGAGACGATCCGCAGGAAACTGAGGCGCTTCCAGTCCTCGCACATCGACCAGGTCATTCTGCTCAACCAGGCCGGCAAGAACAGCCATGAGCACATCTGCGAATCGCTCGAGTTGTTCGGCCGCGAGGTGATGCCGGAGTTTCAGAACGATCCGGCGCAGGCCGAATGGAAACGGGGCGTGATGAGCGGCGAGATCGAGCTGGAAGAGATCGACACGCAAGCCTTCACCGACCGCTACGGCAAGCTCGCCATCAACGTGGCCCCGGTGAAGGCGGTGGGGTAGGGAGCTCCGCATCTGGCATGGGCCCCGGCTCGGCAGCGCATCACCAGGGTGCTGCGCTGCGTCCGGGGCACGAGACGGCCGATCAACACACCCGCTCTCATGTCCCGGACGCGCCGCAGCGTGAAACGCTGCTGCGCGGAGCGGGACCCATATGTGGACGGCCCCCGTGGCACAAGAGCTTTGTAAGGTTTGATCGGATCGCTTGCATCCATATGTCCGGCCTGTTGATGCGGCGTGTTGAACCGCGGGCCAAGATGGTTTTCGCGACGCGAGTTCCAATCAGAAGGGCGGTCTTGTTCGACCACTGGGTCCCACGGATTTGCTCGCATCTCGGAACGATCGATCGCACCATCTCCTCTGCTCTTGCAGCTCCGGTTCGGCCGGTGGGCGAGCCCGCCGGTCGGCCGAATCTCAACTACGCGGCGGCGGCCACTTCGGCATCGCTTTTGGCATCGAACCGCGCGCGGTCATAATCCTCTCCCGTCGCCATCAGCTTCCAGGCGATGCGTGCAGTCTTGTTGGCCAGCGCCACGGCTGCCTGCTTCGGCGTCTTGCGCTGGAGTAGGTCGAGCAGCCAGCGCGATCCACGACGGCGCTTCCCGGTCGCTTGCTTGACGACCGCGGTCGCCCCGACCACAAGAAGTTGACGTAATCTCTCGTCGCCGGCTCGGGTTATCTTGCCGAGCCTGGTCTTTCCTGCGGTGGAATGGTCTTTGGGCGTCAGGCCGAGCCAGGCTGCGAACAATCGTCCCGAACGGAAGGCGTGCGGATCAGGCGCCTTCATCACCAGCGCGGCCGCCGTCACCGGGCCGACCCCCGGGATCTGCGCCAATCGCCGGCTCGTGGCATCGGCCCGGTGCCAGGCCCGCAGCTTGGCCTCGATCGCCTTCAGCTCGGTCTGCACCTGGTCGTATTGCCGAGCAAGCATCACAAAAAGCTCGCGGGCCAGCACGGGCACACGTTCGTCCCGCTCGATCGCGGCCAGAAACGCAGCGAGCTTGTCCAGCCCCTTGGCCTCGGTCAGACCGAACTCCGCCGCATGACCGCGGATCGTGTTGGAGAGTTGCGTGCGACGCCCGACCAATTGCTCGCGGACGCCAAGCAGCATCAGTGCGGCCTGCTGCTCCGCCGTCTTTACAGGCACATACCGCATCCGCGGCCGGCTCGACGCCTCGCAAAGTCCCTCCGCATCGCGTCCGTCGTTCTTGTTGCGCGGCACGTAGGGCTTCACCAGTTGCGGCGCAATCAGCTTGACCGTGTGTCCCAGCCTGCCGAGCTCCCGTGCCAAGTGGTGAGCAGCCCCGCAAGCCTCAATCGCAATCACCGTCGGCGGCAGCTTAGTGAAAAACTCCAGCATCGCCTTGCGGGTCAGCCGCTTGCGCAGCACCACCTGCTCGGATGCATCAACCCCATGCAGTTGAAAAATATGCTTCGACGTATCCATCCCAATACGGATAATCTGGTTCACGGACGGCTCCTGTGAATGGGTGTCTGACAACCTCATTCTGGCACAACTGATGCCGTAGGGGGCCGTCCACCCCATCAGAAGCGCCGCCGGCTTTCGGCGCATCATCGTTGCTGCTATCCTTCCGCAAAACAGCGTCTGACGGAGGAAGCGATGCGGCCCAACGGGAGGCCCGTGAATCCAGCGACTGGCGATGTCACGCCTGCGGTGCTCGCCATCGGTCGCCCGGATTTCCCGGACATTCTGATCGACACGCTACGCCGCCACGCCGGTGTCGGCCATTGCATGGTGTTCGCGCTGAATCGGGCCGGCGCCGCGACTTGCCTGCTCGATGCCGGCAACATCCCGATCGGCGGCGATCTCGGCGCGGCCTATGCCGGCCAGTTCCACGAATCCGACCCCAATCGCGATGCGCTGTTCGAAGGCGAGGGCGGCGGGCCGATCATGTTGCCCGCATTCGCGCCGCGCATGTACGGTACGCGCTACCGCAAGATCTTCTTCCACGATTCCGGCATCGTCGACAAATGCGCCACTGCGATCTGGGCCGGCGACACCTGCTTCTACGTCAATTTCTATCGCATCGCCGCCCAGGGCCGCTTCAACGCTGCGCAGCGCGAACGGCTTCAGGCGATCGCACCGGCGATCAGCGCGAGCATCGCCCGCCATTTTCAGGAGAAGGCGACGCCCGAGCGGTCTCTCGCCGAACTGTTTGCGACCCGCGCGCCGCTCGCCGGTCTCACGCCGCGCGAGCAGGAGGTCTGCCGGCGCATCCTCGCGGGTTTCAGCTCGGAAGCGATCTCGCAGGCGCTCGGCATCAGCCTGCATTCGACGCTGACTTATCGCAAGCGCGCCTATCAGCGGCTCGGCATCTCCTCGCAGAGCGAGCTGTTTGCGATCGTGCTGCGGCTGCTCACGCGCAGCCTGAACTGAGGCTGCCGTCGAGAACGGGCCGGCCCTCGCGATCATGTCGTGCAGGCCCTCGCCGCGGCGAAGATGTGGCTTGGACTCGGGTCGCCGCTTCGGCGTCATCGGCAGCCAGAACGGCCCACTCCGGTTGTCTGATGCGGGCGCCCTTCGTGAACGGCTGCGTCCAATTTCGTAGGCGAGCGCTTGCCCCATCAGACAACGTTAGGTACAACCGATCGTGCAATCCGTTGTCAGGTTGTTCCGATCCAGATGCGACGATAGTTGCATATGAGTTCGCGCCGGACTGCCGACGTAATCTATGGTAGTGCTCCGTGGCGGCGGCGTGCGGAGATGAGCGCACGATGGACTATGTCGATGCCGCATTGACGCGGGCGACGGCGCCGCAACCACTCGCCGCCAACTTCCCTGACGCCGTCACTTCGGACGCAACTCTGGCCTCGGCGCTGGAGATCCTGTCCGCGAATCCAGCGCTCTCGATCGACGAACAGTTCCGGAGCGCGATGGATGCCATGGCAGAGCCGGCATCGACGAACAAGCCGGACGCAACGCGTGATAGAGCAGACGCCGCTGTTCCGTCGTACCCTGGCGTCAACGCGGACACTTGGGTTGGGCGCTTGGCGAGCGGTGAGGGTGCAACGGACCAGCCGCCCACGCTCCTCGCGCTGATGCGACAGGAGATGTCGGCGTTCGGCGCCAACGCCGGTGCGGCCGATTGCGCTTGGCGCAAGGACACGGCAGCGCATCCGGTGGATTTTCGCTGCTGCAATACCTGCAAACGCAAGTTGAATGGCCAATGCCGCCAAAGAGGTCCTGGCTAGAATAGAAAGGGCGCTACGTTTCTGCATCTGCTTTTCCCGGAGATGCCGAGAGGATAGCAGGGCGCGGCAGTCCGACCATCTCCCCAAGATTGGGGAGGCGACGGCCTCGATAAGTCGAGCAGATCGAAAAGCGCTATGGAGAAACCGCGAGATCCTCAATGCGTCGTGCGAGGGTGGCGCAATGCCTCCACGGCGTGGAGCAAAGACGCGAGCTGGGTGCGATTGCGAACCCCCAGCTTTGCAAAGGCGTTGTCCAGATGGGTCCTGACCGTGCCAAAACTCACATTGAGACGTTGGGCGATTTGTTTGTCGGCCAGGCCTTTCGCGGCCAGCTCGGCCACGGCCGCCTCGCGCGGCGACAATTTGGCCGGCTCTCTCGCCCGTGTTGCGGGCGTCCCGGAGAGGGCGGTGCGTTTCAAGGCCTGGGTGAACCCGGGTTCGATCAACCTGAGAAGTTCGACCTCCGCATTACCGAAGTCGGGCCGCCGCTTTCGCCGCCAGATTCTGACATCGCCGATGCTGTCAGCACCGTCGAACGCAAACAGATTGATGCCGTAATAGTGCCCGAAGGGGCGAAGGAATTCATTGTAGATTTCCGTCCGCATCAGCTCGCGGTGTGAAATGAGCGCGCTGACGGGATGGACGCCCCGGAGCAGCCAGTGCGGCAGCCGCTCCTCGTGGCGGTGCTGAAAATAGCGCTCGTACGTCTGAACACACGCTGCGTCCAGATTGACGGAGACGCCCAACTCGAAGGCCTGCTTTTGCGCGTTCCATGCGTATGATGCGTAGAAATCGGCGTCGAGCAGGTCCAGCAGCAACGGTCCAATGACCGTTCTCAGTTCGCGGCCAGTTTCTGCGTGGCCGAAAGCAGCCCTATGACTCCGGACAAAGTGCGCTGCTTCCTCGTGCCGATCTGCATTTGAGGTCCTCCCCCGCCAAGAATAGGCTCGCACCGACTCGGCTGTCCAGCACCCCCGGATGTCCTCGGCCCGCCTCAGGGGGCGGTCAAACCGGGAGGATCCGGGGGATCTGGGGTGGCGGCTTTGCCGACTATTCCGCTCGGCTTGCCGTCGAGGGTGTCGTCATTTGCGCTAAGGACGAAGAACAGCATCTGGGGCCGAATTGCTTCCCGGTGCCAGCCTCATGCGCGGGGCGAGGGCATACAGGCGGACGCCATCGGCGGCGACCGCGAGTGCGCCTCGTGCACCCGCGAGCCGTCAGCCTTGCTCGTCCATGACGCGCAGCTTCTCCACCCGGCGGCGAAAATCCTCGTCGGTGGAGAATTCGGCGGAGAGGTATGAGGAGACGAGATCGACGGCGAGCCAGGCGCCGACGATCTGCGCGCCGATGCACATGACGTTGACGTCGTCATGCTCGACGCTCTGATGGGCGGAATGGACGTCGTGGCAGACCGCGGCGCGGATGCCCTTCATCTTGTTGGCGGCGATCGAGGCGCCGACGCCGGTGCCGCACACCATGATGCCGCGCGTGGCTTCGCCCGACGTCACCTTCGCCGCCACGGCCCGCGCGATATCGGGAAAATCCACCGGCTTGTCGTCATAGGAGCCGACGTCGATGACCTCGTGGCCGAGCTTGCGGATGTGGTCGATGACCGTCTGCTTGAGCGGCCAGCCGGCGTGGTCGGATCCGATGACGAGACGCATGTAATGTCCTTCTTGATCTTGCATTGATCGTGACAGCCGCGTGCGGCTGTCACGATGTCTTTCCTGTGGTTCAGCTACGCATGTCCGCCGGAAGATCGACCCCGTGGAATTTCTTGTAGATCGCGTTGAGCTTGCCGTTCTTGACGTTCTCGGTGATCCAGGCGTTGAGCTTGTCCATCAGGGGCTGCTCGCCCTTCTTTAGGCCGATGGCGAGATCGAAGGTCGCCAGCGGAATCCTGGATTCGAACACGCGCGAAGGATTCTTCACGCCGATCTGGTTGATGATCGTCGCGGACGAGCCGACGCAGTCGACTTGGCCCGAGACCGCTGCCGTCACCATGGTGGCGTCGTCGTCATAGCGCGCGATCTTCAGGTCCTTATCCTTCATGTTGGACAGGGTGGTGTCCTGCGTGGTGCCGCGTGAGACGCCGATCGATTTGTCCTTCAGGTCGGGCCAGTCCTTCACGGTCGAGGATTTCAGGCAGCCGACATCGGACTGCAGCGTCGCATAGCGCTTGGTGAAGTCGATCACCTTGGCGCGGTCAGGCGTCACCGACAGGGTCGAGATGATGATGTCGGCCTTGCCGGTCAGGACGTTGGGAATGCGGGTTGCACCGGTGGTCTGGATGAATTCGAGCTCGAGCCCCCAGTCCTTGGCGAGCAGCTGGGCCACCTCGACGTCGGAGCCTGTCGGTTTCATGGTGGAATCCATCATGCCCGAGGGCGGAATGGCGAGGTCCGTCGAGATGCGGATCTTCTTCGCCTTCATGATGTCGTCGAGCAGGTCGGCCGATGCCGGCGTTGCCGCCATCATGATGAGGCCGCACAACGCCGCGGCAGTTCCCAGCACTATCTTGTTGGTCATCCCTGGTTCTCCTCTCCTGTTATGATTTTAGGTTTCCCGTCCCCACGAATTGAGTGAGCTCGGGCGTGGTCGGCGACGTCAGGATCGAGGCAGGTCCGGTCTCATGGACCTTGCCGCGATGCATGAACACGATCCGGTCGGCGATGCCCTTGGCGAAACCCATCTCGTGGGTGACCATCACCATGGTCATGCCGTCCGCCGCGAGCTGCTCGATCACCTTCAGCACCTCGCCGGTGAGCTCGGGATCGAGCGCGGAGGTGATCTCGTCGAACAGCATCACCTTGGGCTGCATCGCGAGCGAGCGGGCGATCGCGGCGCGCTGCTGTTGGCCGCCCGAGAGCTGCTCGGGATAGGCGTGCAACTTCTCCTCGAGCCCGACTTGCGCCAGCACCTTTCGTGCGAGGTCCCTGGCCTGGGCTGTCGCCATGCCCTTCACCGCGCAAGGCGCGAGCGTGATGTTCTGCTCGATCGTGAGATGGGGAAACAGGTTGTAGCTCTGGAACACGATGCCGACGTCCTGACGCAATGCGCGTAAGTTCACGTCCGGGCGGTCGACGCGATGCCCGCAAACGACGATCTCGCCGCCGTCGACCTTCTCGAAGCGGTCGATGCAGCGCAGCGCCGTGCTCTTGCCGGAGCCGGAGCGGCCGATCAGCGCCAGCACTTCGCCGCGCGCGACGGCGAAGGAGACGCCGTCGAGCACGCGCAGCGCGCCAAAGCTCTTCTGCACGTCGCGGAGCGACACGATCGGTTCGGAGGAGGGGGTATTCTGCTGCATGTCAGGCCGGTGCGAGGTTGGACCTGCCGCGCCCCATCCGTCGCTCCAGCCTCTGGCTGAGCAGCGACAGCGGATAGCACATGGCGAAATAGGTGACGGCGATGATGGCGTAGATGGCGAACGGCTCGAACAGCGAGTTGTTGACGATCTGACCCGAGCGCATCAGCTCGACGAAGCCGACAACGGAAGCGAGCGAGGTGTTCTTGATGATCTGTACCGTGAAGCCGACGGTCGGCGGCGTCGCGATGCGGATCGCCTGCGGCAGGATCACCTTGATCATGCGCTGGGTCCGGCTCAGCGCCAGACCTTCGGCGGCCTCCCATTGCGGCTTCGGCACGGACTCGATGCAGCCGCGCCAGATCTCGCCGAGATAGGCGGCCACGTAGAGCGTGAGCGAGGCGCCGGCGGCGACGAGCGGCGAGACCTTGAGGCCGATGGCGGCGAGGCCGAAATAGCCGAGGAACAGGATGACGAGCAGCGGCGTGCCCTGGATGAGCTGGACATAGACGGCGCTGGCGAGCCGGACCGATCTGAGCGGCGAGATCCGCGCCAGCGCGATCACGAAGCCGACGATGCCGCCGCCGGCCAGCGCGATCAGCGACAGGCCAATGGTCCACAGCGCGCCCTGGCCGAGGAACATGAGATGATTGATGTTGAGATGTCCGCCCATGGTCATCTCACAGCGGCGTGCCGAGCCGGCGCCGGCGCGGGAACAGCACGAGGCCGAGGCCCCAGAAGCCGGCGCGCATCACCAACGAGAGGATGACGTAGAGCACGGCAACGATGATGTAGGTCTCGAAGGCGCGATAGGTGTCCGACTGGATGTAGTTGGCGACCGCAGTGAGCTCCTCGGCCGAGATCTGCGAGCAGACCGAGGACGCCAGCATCAAGAGCACGAACTGGCTGGTCAGCGCCGGATAGACCTTCTCGATCGCCGGCAGCAGGATGATGTGCCAGTAGATCTGCAGGCGCGAGAGCGCCAGCCCTTCGGCGGCTTCGATCTGGCCGCGCGGGATCGCCTCGAAGCCGGCGCGCATGATTTCGGCGGTGTAGGCGCCGACATTGATCGTCAGCGCGGCCACGGCCACCGCGAAGGCGGAGAATTTCAGCCCGAGGCTGGCGAGGCCGAAATAGACCAGGAAGATCTGCACCAGGAGCGGCGTGTTGCGAATGGTCTCGACATAGGCCTTGCAGGCGCCTGAAATCAGCGCGTTACGCGCGCCGCGACCGACCGCCGCGAGCGTGCCGAGCAGGGCGCCCAGCACCGTCGCGAACGCCGCAAGCTCCAGCGTGAGGACGGCGCCGGCGAGAAAGCTCGGCCAACGCTCCAGCACTGCGGGAAAGTCGAGTTGCAGGCTCATCGCCGTGTCTTCAGCCGGTGGTCTGGTTGGTCATGCGGTCGTAGACGCGGAACAGCGCCTGGTTGCCGTTGCTGCCTTCGCCGTGGGCGCGCGCGTCGACATATTGGCTGGTGACGAGCGCGGTGCCGGGCAGGGGCACATTCAGCGCCTGGGCTTGCTCCTGCACCAAGCGGAGGTCCTTGAGCTGGAGATCGATCCTGAAACCGGCGGAGACATCGCCCGCGATCATCGCAGGGCCGAGCTTGTCGAGCATCCAGGAGGCGGCGGAGCCGCCGAGCAGGACACGACGCAGCAGGTTGAGGTCGAGCCCGGAGGCTCGGCCGAGCGCCAGCGCCTCGCAGATCGCCTGGATGTTGATGCCGCAGATCAGCTGATTGCAGAGCTTGACCGTCTGTCCGGCGCCGGATGCGCCGACATGGGTGATGGTCGTGCCCATCGCGCGGAAGAACGGCTCGGCCTTGGCGAACGCATCCGCATCGCCGCCAGCCATGATCGAGAGCGCGGCGTTCTTGGCGCCGACCGGCCCGCCCGAGACCGGCGCGTCGACGAAGCCGACGCCAATCTTCTGCAGGTCGGCATGGATGCGGCGGACCGCCACCGGCGAGATCGTGCTCATATCGACGACCAGCTTGCCGGGTGGTGGCGACTTGAGCAGGCCCTCCTCGCCGTAAATGGTTGCCTCGACATGGGGCGTGTCGGGCAGCATGGTGATGACAAGATCGGCACCTTCAGCAGCATCCGCAGGGCTGCTGGCACGCCTCGCGCCTTCCTTGACGCTGTCGGCCAGGGCAGCCTCGTCGAGATCGAAGGCGCGCACCGTATGCCCGGCTTTCAGCAGGTTGCGCACCATCTCGCGGCCCATCGTGCCGATGCCGATGAAGCCGACGCTTCCCTTGTCGTCCCGTCCCATGTTGTCGATCCGCTTCTTGGTCAGTCTCTTGTTCGTCAGCGATCAGCGTGAGGCGCTGGTCTTGTCGATGTCGCCGACGACGGCGCGCCTGCGGTATTCGTCGCCGATGGCGAAATGCTTGCGCAACGTCGCATCTGCGCGCTCGGGATCACGCGCGATGACGGCTTCGAAGATGCGGCGGTGGTCGTCGATCAGATAATTCTTCATCGACGGGAAGGCCTGCACTAGTTCGCGACGACTGCGATGCGAATGCGTCAAAAGGCCTGCCAATGAACCGTGCAGGACTGTCAGCGTCTCCGAATGCGAGGCGACCACGATGGTGCGATGGAATTCGAAGTCGGCCATGCCTCCGGCGTCGGGTTCGTCGATGGTCTCGCCGATCCTTGCGAGGGCGCGCTGCAGCCGTTCGAAATCGGCGATGTTGGCGCGTTCGCAGGCGAGGCGGATTGCCTGACATTCGATTGCAACGCGCGCCTGCATGACGTCGTCGAGCATGTCTGCCTGCTGGGCGAGGGCGAAGGTGAAGAAGTCGTTCAACACCGACACGTCCGGCCGTGTCACCACGGTGCCGATGCGGTCCCGGATCTCGACGATACCGAGCACGGTGAGGGCGCGTAGCGCCTCGCGTACGATCGGGCGGCTGACGCCGAGCAGGGTTGCCAGCTCGCGCTCGGAAATCAAGCGGTCGCCCGGCTTGAGCGAGCCCGCGAGCAGGCGTTCGCGCAGGAAGGCGAACACCTTTTCGAATCCTTTTTCGCCCTCCGTGGGCCGCTTGAGCTCCATCATCCTGCCCTTGGTCTTGTTGTGGTCAGACCAGTAGGATGACCAGGTGGTTACGTCAAGCCGTATGATCCGCCCTAGCAAAGAGCTGATGGAAATCCCTCGTTGCTGGACCCCTTTTGGCGAACTCAGCTACGTGTGCACCGGGAGATCAATGCGGTACAAACGTGTGCAATTCTGGCTAGTTTGGAGTGCACACGTGTGCACTTGTTCCAGTTCTAGTCTAATGAAATGACAGGTAAGTAATTGGAATATAAAGACTATCGTTTCTCCGTCGCTCCCATGATGGATTGGACCGACCGGCACTGCCGGGTGTTCCACCGCCAGCTGACGCGGCGGGCGCTGCTCTATACCGAGATGCTGACGACCGGCGCCATCATTCATGGCGACCGCGAGCGGCTGCTTGGGTTCGACGCGGTCGAGCATCCGGTCGCGCTTCAGCTTGGCGGGTCGGATCCGCACGAGCTGGCGCAGGCTGCGCGGATCGGCGAGGCGTTCGGCTACGACGAGATCAACCTCAACGTCGGTTGCCCGTCGGACCGCGTGAAAGACGGCCGCTTCGGCGCCTGCCTGATGGCGGAGCCGGAGCTGGTGGCGAGATGCGTCGAGGCGATGAAGCGTGCGGTCGCGATTCCCGTCACGGTGAAATGCCGCATCGGGATCGACGACCAGGATCCCGAAGTGGCGCTCGATGCGCTTGCGCACGCGGTGGTCGGCTCCGGCTGCGATGCGCTGATCGTTCATGCCCGCAAGGCCTGGCTCAACGGCCTGTCGCCGAAGGAGAATCGCGACATCCCGCCGCTCGATTATGACCGCGTCTATCGGCTCAAGCGTGCGATGCCCGACGTGCCCGTCATCATCAACGGCGGCATCCCCGGAATCGAGGAAGCGAAAGCGCATCTCGAGCACGTCGATGGCGCGATGCTCGGCCGCGCCGCCTATCAGGAACCGTGGCGGCTGCTCTCCGTCGACCGGGAGATCTTCGGCGAAGCGGCCCCGCATCAGTCCATGCAGGCCGCGCTCGAGGCGATGATGCCCTATATCGAGCGGCAGCTCGCGCGCGGCACGCGGCTGCATGCGATCACGCGGCATTTCGTCGGCGCATTTCATGCCGTGCCCGGCGCACGGGCCTTCCGCCGCCATCTCGCCGAGCAGGGCACGCGGCCGGGGGCCGGCTTCGATGTGCTGAGCGATGCCATCGCCAAGGTCGCATTCGGACAGGCTGCCTAACGGATGCGCCCGGTCAGGCCGCCTTGTCCCAATCGCTGGGGACAGACGGCGGGGCCTGAACACGCTAAGAGCTGATCCGGACCCGAGGCGCCGCGTGAGCGCAGAGCGTCGGGGATGCAGCAAGGGAGCGAAGCTTGAGCACGGCGCCACGCATCGACATCGATCCTGCCGCCTTCTGGGCCGATCCCTATCCGATGCTGGCAAGGATGCGCAAGGAGGCGCCGATCGCCTTCGTGCCGCAGCTCGGCTCGACGCTGCTCACCAGCCGTGACGACATCTCGATCTCCGAGAAGCAAATCGACGTGTTCTCCTCGCACCAGCCCGCCGGCCTGATGAACCGGCTGATGGGCCACAACATGATGCGCAAGGACGGCGAGGCGCACCAGATCGAGCGCCGCGCGATGTTCCCGACGGTGTCGCCGAAGACGGTGAAGGCGCACTGGACCGCGCAGTTCCAGGCCCATGCCGACCGCATCCTCGCCTCGATCGGGCCGGGGCGGGTCGACTTCATGCGCGATTTCGCGTTGCCGTACTCGGGCGAATGCCTGAAGTCGATCACCGGCCTCACCAATATCGGCTTTGAGGATATGGACGCCTGGTCGCAAGGCATGATCGAGGGCATCGCCAATTATGCCGGCGATCCCGCGGTCGAGGCGCGCTGTCATGCCGCGACGTCGGGCATCGACGCTGCGATCGACGACATCCTGCCGGTGATGCGCAAGCATCCCGACCAGAGCATCCTCGGGGTTCTCCTTGCCTCGGGCATGCCGATGGAAAGCGTGCGCGCCAACGTCAAGCTCGCGATCTCGGGCGGGCAGAACGAACCGCGCAAGGCGATCGCGGGCACGATATGGGCGCTTCTGACCCATCCCGAGCAGCTCGATCTGGTTCTGAAGGGCGAGGTGACCTGGCTGCAGGCGTTCGAGGAATACGCCCGCTGGATCTCGCCGATCGGCATGTCGCCGCGCCGCATCGCAAAGCCCTGGAGCATCCGCGACGTCGCCTTCGAAACCGACGAGCGCGTGTTCCTGATGTTCGGCTCCGCCAACCGCGACGAGAAACATTTCGACCGTGCCGACGAGTTCGACGTGCGCCGCGACGTGACCAAGAGCGTCGCGTTCGGCGCCGGCCCGCATTTCTGCGCCGGCGCCTTCGCCTCCCGCGCCATGATCGCCGACGTCGCGCTGCCGACCGTGTTTGCGCGGGCGAAGAAGCTCGAGCTCGCCGACGACGAGCCCGTGCGCATCGGCGGCTGGGCATTCCGGGGCTTGCAGAACTTGCCGGTGAGGTGGCTGCATTAGGGCGGCAGGCAAGTGGCGGCCGACCAGGACGAAGACGCCGCTGGGCTCGCCGACGTCAGCCTTCCCGCGCACGGCCGGCGCGGCGTTTGATCGCCGCCTGAAGCGGGCGCGCGGGCTGGCCTTTTCCGCCTCATCGCTCTAGAAGCGGCGAGAAGCCATCCCGTTTCGGGCCGGCCATGGAGCGGATCGATGAAGCGCATCGCGACCTTCGCCTTCTACGCCGTCGGCGCGCTCGCGATCGTCTATCTCGCGCTCTACGCCTACGCGATGTTCTCGGGCCAGCCGGTGATCATCCCCGGCGACCCCATCCACATCTTCCGCAAGCCGGATGCACCGAGTTATTCGTGACACCTGCGAGGTCTCGTAGGGTGGGCAAAGGCGCACTTGCGCCTTTGCCCACCCGACGGCAGCGTCATTCATCCCCTTGAGATCGCCAGCGCGAGCGCCTGCGCGCGCGGCACGATGCTGTCGACCTCGAGATATTCCTCCGGCGTGTGCGCGAGGCCGCCGACCGGGCCGAGGCCGCAGATGGTCGGCGTGCCGACAGCGGCGGTGAAGCCGGAATCGGCGCAGCCGCCGGAGAACTCGCCCTGCAGCGTGGCGAGGCCGACCTGCCGTGCGGCCGCCTGATAGCTTTCGAACAGCGTCCTGGATTCCGCGCTCTGCACCACCGGCACGAACTCGCCCTTGATCGTCAGCGTTGCGCTGGTGCCCGGCACGTAGGAGGTCGCGACGATCTGCTCGATCGCTGCCATGATCCGCGCACGATCCGCCGGATCGACATAGCGCAGGTCGATCTGCCCCTCGGCGTAGGGCGCTGTGGTGTTGACGGACTGCCCGCCCGAGACCAGGCCGACATTCAGCGTAATGCCCTTGTCGAGATCGGTCAGCGCGTGGATCTGCACGATCTTGTGCGCGAGCTCGCCGATCGCGCTGATGCCCGCGGCGAAGTTGGCGCCGGAATGCGCGGCCTTGCCGGTGATGCCGAGATGCATGAAGATGCCGCCCTTGCGTCCCGTGACGACGTTGCCGGTGGGCCGGCCCGGCTCGGAATTGAACACGGCGCGGGCGGAGCGGCCTTCGCGCTCGATCACGGGGCGCGACGAGGGCGAGCCGATCTCCTCGTCCGAGGTGATCAGCAGCTTGATCGGATGCGGGTTGCCGCCGAACTTGTGGAAGGCGGTTGCGACGAACACGTTCATGACGAGGCCGGATTTCATGTCGGCGACCCCGGGTCCGTAGGCGCGGCCATCCCTGATGGTGAAGGGACGGCGCCCGGCCTCGCCCTTGCCGAACACGGTATCGCGATGGCCCATCAACAGCACCGGCTTCTCGTTGCTGCCGGGCTTTGCCACCTCGGCATGGATCGCATCGCCGAAGGTGGCGTTGGCCTCGCGGCGGCACGGAATGCCGTGCTCGGCAAAATGCCGCTCGAACCGCGCACCGACCGCATCGACGCCGTCCTTGTCATAGGACCCGGAATCGATGTTCACGACATCGCGGAGCAGATCGATCATCGCCTGCTTCTGCGACGCCAGCCAGTCCGTGATTTGAGCTTCCGACATGTTTATCCTCGCGTGGTTCTGACGCGCGGTTATAGGGCCTGGCGCAGGCGCGACCTAGTCGGAGAATGCGATGCGGCCATGTCCACCGCTGTCGTCCCCGCTTAGTGCGCAATTGCGCCCGGGGGGCGGGGACAACACCGAGGGCGGTGCGAGTGTTTGTCCTACCGACAAAAATGCCCGGGACCAGCCCGGGCATTTGCATTCTCAACCGGCGTGCAGCGCCTACGCCCCCATCGCCGGCATCCGCGGATATTCGCCGGGGGTGCCCGCCGGCGGGATCGGGATGCCGCCGTCGGAATATTCGTTGAGCTTGTTGCGCAACGTGCGGATCGAGATGCCGAGGATGTTGGCGGCATGAGTCCGGTTGCCGAGGCAGTGCTTGAGCGTCTCCAGGATCAGGTCGCGCTCGACATCGGCCACGGTGCGCCCCACCAGCGCGCGCGTCACCTGCTCGGCGGCCATGGTGGCGTGGGCGACGGCCGGCGGCGTCTTGGCGAGGTCGAGGCGGTCGCCGTCCGGCGTGATGATGGCGTCGGCACCGATCTCGTCGCCCTGCGCCATCAGCACCGCGCGGTGCATGGTGTTTTCGAGCTCGCGGACGTTGCCCTGCCAGCGGTTGGCCGAGAGCACGCGGCGCGCTTCCGCCGAGATCGGGCGCAGCGGCACGCCGTTGGCCTCGGCGTATTTCTTCACGAAATGCTGGGCGAGCTCCAGAATGTCGGCGGGGCGCTCGCGCAGCGGAGGGATCTTCAGGTTCACGACGTTGAGGCGGAACAGCAGGTCCTCGCGGAACGTGCCTTCGCGCACCGCTTCCGCAAGGTTGCGGTTCGAGGTCGCGATGATGCGGATGTCGACGGCGACAGGCTTGGTGCCGCCGACGCGGTCGATCACGCGCTCCTGGATGGCGCGCAGCAGCTTGGATTGCAAGCGGACGTCCATCTCGGAGATTTCGTCGAGCAGCAGCGTGCCGCCGGTGGCCTCCTCGAACTTGCCGATGCGGCGGGCGATCGCGCCGGTGAAGGCGCCCTTCTCGTGGCCGAACAGCTCGGATTCCAGGAGATGCTCGGGGATAGCCGCGCAGTTGATCGAGATGAAGGGACGCTTGGCGCGGGCCGAGCGGGTGTGGACGTAGCGGGCCAGCACTTCCTTGCCGGTGCCGGACTCGCCGGTGATCATCACCGAGGCGTCGGAGCCAGCGATCTGCTGCGCCAGCTTGATCACCTTCGCCATCGCCTCGTCGCGATAGACCAGCTCGCGGGAATCGTTGGCGACGGCGGCCAGCACCGCGGCGATCAGCTCGGGGTCGGGCGGCAGCGGGATGTATTCCTTGGCGCCGGCATGGATCGCCGCGACCGCGGCGCGGGCGTCGTTGGTGATGCCGCAGGCGACGATCGGAGCGTGGATGTGCTCGGCTTCGAGCCGCAGCACGAGGTCGCGGATGTCGAGGGCGACATCGACCAACAGCAGATCGGCGCCCTTGCCGCCGCGCAGCACCCGCATCGCCTGCTCGTGATCCTCGGCATGGGTCACGGTGGCGCCGTTCTCCATCGCGATCTTGGTGGCGGTGGTGAGCTGGCCCTTCAATGTGCCAACGATGAGAAGCCGCATGTCAGTCTCCTGTCCGTCTGGTCGCGCTGCCGCGCGTCATGTCCTTGCGTGTCGTGTCAGCCGCGTTCGGCCTTGATGATTTCCGTCATGGTGACGCCGAGCTTGTCCTCGACCAGGACGACTTCGCCGCGGGCGACCAGCTTGTTGTTGACGTAGATGTCGATGGCTTCGCCGACGCGACGGTCGAGCTCGAGCACGGTGCCGGGCCCGAGCTTCAACAGCTCGCTGACGTCCATCTTGGAGCGGCCGAGCACGGCCGAAACCTGTACCGGCACGTCGAACACGGCCTCGAGGTCGGCGGCGGCGCGCGCTGCATATTCGTCCTCGTTGTAGCCGACGTCCGTGCCGGTGGGTGGCATCGGGCCGTTGAGATCGGGCAGCGGGACCTGTCCGTCGGTGTCGCTCATGGGTTAACTCCCCCTGCGGGACGCGACATAGCGTCCAACCATTTCGTCGATCTTGGCCGCGATGGCGCCGCGCTCCAGCACGACGCCGCCATCGGCCCATTCGATCCGGCAGTCGCCGGTGGCAATCTCCGGCTCGGCCAGAATCACCAGCCGGCCCTCGAAGCCGCTCTGCTTGGCGAGCCGCTCGATCTTCTCGCGGGCGGCGTCGTAGAGCGCATCGTTGATGCGGACGACGAGATGCGGCGTCGCGACCAGATGCGAGAAGCAGTCCTTGACCAGCGCCACGATCTCGCCGAGCGGCTCGGCGGCGACGAGGTCGGCGCAGAGCTTGCGCGCGACCGCCACCGCGACATCGACCGCCTCGGTCTCCATCTTGGTTTCGATGTTGCCGATACCGGCCGCGATGCCGCGGATGCCGATGTTGATCTCTTCCATGGCGAGCGCGACGCGGCGGTCGCTCTCGGCCTTGGCTTCGCGCTGGCCGGCGGCGAAGCCTTCCTGATAGGCGCGCGCCTCGGCTTCCGCGACCTTCTGGGCGATCTCGGCCGCGGTCGCAGCCTTCTCGCGCGTCGCGCGCTCGGGCGCCGCGAAGTCGGTGTCGAACAGGAATTTCGCCGGAGCGGCCATCAATACACCAGTTCGTCGTCGGCGCGGTTCTTGGTCAGCATGATCTCGCCCTTGGCGGCGAGGTCCTTGGCGAGGTTGACCAGCAGCGCCTGGGCCTCGTCGACGTCGCGCAGGCGGACCGGGCCCATCGCCGCCATGTCGTCCTGGAGCATCTTGGCCGCGCGCGAGGACATGTTGCCGAAGAAGAAGTTGCGGACGTCCTCGTTGGCGCTCTTGAGCGCGACGCCGAGCTTGTCCTTGTCGACGTTGCGCATCAGGGTCTGGGCCGACCCGGAATCGAGCTTGACGAGGTCGTCGAAGGTGAACATCAGCGCCTTGATGCGCTCGGCGGATTCCCGGTTGTCCTCCTCCAGCGAGGTGATGAAGCGGGTTTCGGTCTGGCGGTCGAAATTGTTGAAGATTTCAGCCATCACCTCGTGGGCGTCGCGGCGGCGGGTCTGGGACAGGTTGGACATGAATTCGGTGCGCAGCGTCTTCTCCACGCTCTCGATCACCTCCTTCTGAACCGCCTCCATCTTCAGCATGCGGTTGACGACGTCGAGCGCGAGGTCCTCGGGGAAGATGCCGAGCACGCGCGCGGCGTGCTCCGGCTTCAGCTTCGACAGCACCACCGCGATGGTCTGCGGATATTCGTTCTTGAGGTAGTTGGCGAGAACCTCTTCCTGCACGTTGGAGAGCTTCTCCCACATGTTGCGTCCGGCGGGACCGCGGATCTCGTCCATGATGCCGTTGACGCGTTCCGGCGGCAGGTATTGCTGCAGCAGGCGCTCGGTGGCGTCGAAATTGCCCATCAGCGCGCCCGAGGCCGACATGCGCGAGACGAATTCGAGCAGCATGTCCTCGACGGTGTCGACCTCGACGGTGCCGAGCGTCGACATTTCCAGCGAGAGCTGGCGCACCTCGTCGTCGTCGAGCAGGCCCCAGATCTTGCCGCCATATTGCTCGCCGAGCGCAAGCATCAGGATCGCGGCACGCTTCGGCCCGGACAATGTTTCGGCCGGCTTGCCGTCCTTTGCCCGGGTGTTGGCGCGCTGACCGAGCGTGGAGATCACGCTGGTGATGTCGTTGCTGTTGGCGTTCTGCAATGTGGCGGCCATGTCAGATCACTTCTCGTACTATTTTGCGGATTCGCTCAGCCATTGGCGGACGATGGCGACGGTTTCGTTGGGGTTGCGCTCGGCGAGCTCGCCGACGCGGTGAACGGACTGGGCGTGGACCTGGCCCTGGATGGTGGCGACGTCGATCGCGCTGGCGGCGCCGCTCGGCAGCAGCGGTTGGGCGGACGGCGCGGCTTCCTCGGACGCCGCCGGACCGCTGAGGACGCCGGAGATGGCGGCGGCGACGTCGTCGGAGGCGAGGATGCGCTTGACCAGCGGGCGGATCACCAGGAACAGCACGACCAGGCCGAGCAGCATCATCACGCCGAGCTCGACGAAGTACATGACGTCGTCCTTGGTGAACTGCAGCATGCCGAGAAGGCCGCCGGGCTCGCCGATCGGAGCGGTGGAGGGCGCATCGGCAAAGCGCAGATTGACGACCTCGACCTGGTCGCCGCGCTTCTGGTCGAAGCCGATGGCCGAGCGCACCAGCGCGGCGATGCGGTCGAGCTGCTCCTTGCTGCGATCCTGATAGGCCAGCTCGCCCTTGTCGTTCTTGGAATAGATGCCGTCGACCAGCACCGCGACCGAGATGCGGTTGACCCGGCCGGCTTCGGTCACCTCGGTCTTGGTGGTGCGGGAGATCTCGTAATTGTTGGTTTCTTCGGTCTTCTTGCTCTGGTCCTTGGCCGTAGGGCCGCTGTTCTGCTGGTTGCCGGGCAGCTCGTTGTTGACGGTGACCTGGCCGTTGTTGTCGGCGGTCATGCTCTGCTCTTCGCGGGTCTGGCTGGAGCGCAGCACCCGGCCTTCGGGATCGTACTTGTCCGAGGTCTGGGTGACCTTGTTGAAGTCGAAATCGGCGGAGAGTTGCACGCGGGCGCGGCCCGAGCCGACCACGGAGGAGACGATGTCCTCGACCTGCTTGCGCATCCGCTTCTCGAAGGAGATGCGGCGCTCGTCGCCGACCGCCTGCTCCGGATCGGTCGCCGCGCCGTCGGCAAGCAGCTGGCCGGCCTCGTCGACGATCGAGACCCGCTGCGGCTTCAGGCCGTTGACGGCGGAGGCGACGAGGTGGCGGATGGCGCGGATCTGCTGGGCTTCCAGCGAGCCGCGGACGCGCACCACGATCGAGGCCGACGGCTCCGGCGCCTCGCGCGCGAACAGCGGGCGCTCCGGCAGCACCAGGTGGACGCGGGCGGCCTGGATGCGGTCGATGGCGCGGATGGTGCGGGCGAGCTCGCCTTCCAGCGCGCGAAGGTGATTGATGTTCTGGACGAAAGAGGTGGTGCCGAGCGCGTCGGACTTGTCGAACACCTCGTAGCCGACGCCGCCGCCCTTGGGCAGGCCGCCCTCGGCGAGCTTCATCCTGAGACGCGTGACCTTGTCCTTGGGCACCATGATGATGGAGCCCTCGTTGCGAATCTCGAACTGGATGCCCTGGCGTTCCAGGTCCTTGATGATGCCGGAGGAATCCTCGACGCTGAGGTCGGTGAACAGCGTCGTCATCTGCGGCGTGGTGACGCGCATGATGACGAACGCGAAGAAGCCGATGAGCGCGGCGGTGACCGCGATCATCGCCCCGAATCGGGCGGCGCCGATACTCTTCAGAAAGTCCGCAAGACCTTGCAAGCAACCGCCCCAACAGATTCGGCCGCTTTCACTGGAAGGGCCGACTGGGCAATTATTGCCTAGGGGATGGTTTCGATATGGTTAACGAAGGTTAAGAGGTCGGACAAAAGTCGCGCCAAAGTGCGATATGAAAAAAATCGGCCTCGCTTTGCGAGGCCGATTTTCGTCAAAAGCCGCAGATTTCCGGGATCGCCTACTGGCGATATTGCTGGATGCGGGTGGTGCGAAGCCCCGCCAGACCATGCTGGTCGATGGAAAACTGCCAGGAGAGGAATTCGTCGACCGTCAGGGTATAACGGCTGCAGGCCTCCTCGAGCGAGAGAAGTCCACCACGGACCGCGGCGACGACTTCGGCCTTGCGGCGGATGACCCAGCGTTTGGTGCCGGGTGCAGGCAGATCCGCGATCGTCAACGGACTGCCGTCCGGCCCGATGACGTATTTTACCCTCGGGCGATGGGGTTCTGTCATGGCGTACTCACAAACTCTCAACCACTGAACTCACATCCGTAACCCTACGCCCGGCGGCTTAAAAATCCGCTAAGCCTAAGGCTTCAATACAATTCTCGTTGAAAATGCTGAAACGACGCCGTGTCGGCCGGCGGGACGGTGGCATCCGGGCCGGTCGAGGGGGTCTTGTTAATACTTTACTAACGAACGAGACCCTCAAGGGGCTCTCTCAGCTGTCGTCCCGGGGCGCGCGGAGCGCGAGCCGGGTATACATAACCCCAGGAAGTGGTTTGACGACGACCAGGGGTTACGACTTCACGCGAAAACGACGTCCTGGGCTATGGATCCCCGCGTTCGTGGGGATGACACCGAATGTTTGGCGGGCAGACTTTCCTCAATTGCCAGTCGCGATGATGCTCTTGACCTGGCTGAGCGTGTAGCTGGCGCCGTCGATGGTGAGCAGCGGCGGCGACTGGGTCAGGTCGACCGACGACACCACGCCCTGCACCTGCGCGGCGATGCCGACATTGTTGTTCGCGACGTCCTTGCCGGTGGCCGAGATGGTGTACTTGCCGTCGGGCCATTGGGTGCCGTCATTGCCCATGCCGTTCCAGGTGAAGGGGATGTCGTTGCCGGCGGCCGCGGTGTACTTGCCGTTGAACACGGTCTGGCCGCTCGAATTGGCGATGGAGATCTCGACCGTGGAGTCGGTCGGCACGTTGAGATGCCAGACAGCCGTGGAGTTGGTCATGCTCGCGGTCGAGCCGTCGACCAGGGCGGTCTTGCCGACGAAGCCCAGCGCCTGGGTCGCCTGCGTGGTCTGCTGCAGCGTGACGAGCTGGGCCAGCGCGTCGTTGGTCTTGAGCTGCTGCTCGACGCCGGCGAACTGCACCAGCTGCTGGGTGAACTGGTTGGTGTCGAGCGGATCGAGCGGGTTCTGGTTCTGCAGCTGCGTCGTCAGCAGCGTCAGGAAGGTCTGGAAGTTGCCGGCGAGCGTCGATCCCGTGGTCGAGCCCAGCGTGTTCGACGAGGAGGATTTCGGCAGCTCGGTCGTCCCGGAGACGACGCTGGGGGCCGTGGCGCCAGTCGTGGTGGTCATGTCGAATACTCCTTACACTCTGATATCGACGCCGCTGCTCGGCCCATACATGCGGCCATAGCTGCGGCCGACGGGCGCGGCGACGGCGTCGTCCTCGCTGATGATCAGCCGGCGGGCATTGCCGCCATTGTCGTTGTTCTGGCCGGAATTCTGGCCCGACGAATTCTGGTCGCGCAGGCTGAAGGACAGCCCGTTGCTGCCGGTCTTGAGGCCGGCATCGTCGAGCGCGCGCTGCAATTGCGGCGCGTCCTGGCGCAGCATCTGCAGCGTCTCCGGCTTCTCTACCGTGAGATGCGAGGTGACGTTGCCGGCGCGGTCGACATTGATGCGCACGTCGATGCGGCCGAGCTCGGCCGGATCGAGGCTGATGTCGAACCGGGACTTGCCGGAGCGGATCGCGGCCGCGATCTCGACCGGCACGCCGTTGATCGGTACCGCCGTCGCGCTGGCCGCGGTCGCGGTCAGCGTTGCGGTCGATGCGGACGCGGTCGAGGTCGTGTTGGTCAGCGGTGCCTGCACGGCGGAGGCGGCTTGCGCGCTCGCGTCAGTGGTGTTGAAGGCGGCGTGCGCATTGGCATGGGCCTGGGCGGCCGGCGCGGCCGGGATCGCGTCGGCCGGCCGGTCCGCGGCGCCGGGCTTGGCCTCGGTCGCGGCGCCGTCTGCCTGCGGCTTCGAGTCCTGCGGATGCGCCGCGTTGGCGGCCGTCGGGCCCGTTGCCTGCGTCGGGGAGGCGTTGCCGGTGCCCTGGCCGATATTGGAGACGTCGGACTGTCCATGCGCGGTGACGACGGCCTCGAACGAGGTCTTCGGCGTGCCCTGATGGACGGGGATCAGTCCGCCATTCGGCTTGGCCTCGGCCGTAACCTCGCCGGTGGCGCCGGTCGCGGCATCGGCCAGCGTCGCCGAGGTATCGGCATCGACCTTGGCGCCGGCGGTCTTGGCGCTCTTGTCGCCTGGCGTTGCGGTGTCGGTCGTGGTGCCCGCGATCTGCGCCGCGGTCGAGGCGCTGGCGGCAAGGCCGGCGGCGGCGATCGTCAGCGGCGAGGAGGTGGCGGCCTGGTTCGCCGCCGCGTTCGGATCGGTTGGGACCACCGGCGCGGCAACCACGATCGCGTTCGGATCCGGCAGGGCCGCCTGCGCCGCGTCGGCCGGCGCGGCATCGACGGCGGCCGCGAGCCCCTCGGCGGCCTCGGTCTTGTCGCCCTTGGTCTCCTCGGAGGCATCGGCCGATTTGGCGTCGGAGGTCTCGGACTTGTCCTTGGCCTTGCCGGCGTCCTTGGTGGAATCGGTGGTGGTATCGCTCGTCTCGTCGGCCTTGGTGGACGCCGGCGCATCGGTGTCGTCGCTCGCCTTGGCTTGCGAGGGATGATCCGTCGATGAGGGCTCGCGCGGGCCCTTGTCCGAGGAGGACGACTCGCTTCGCCGCGGCGCGCTGTCCTCGGCCTGCGCGGCCGCGTTGGCGTTGACCGCCTGGGTGTTGCTGTCGACCAGCGAGCCGAAGGAATCGTTCGCGGACGCCTCTTTGGCACTCTGCGACCGGGCAGGCTTTTGCTGCGCACTCGAAACTTGCACGCTTGCCGCGACATCTGACGTACGACCGACCACAGGCAACCCCTTGGAAACATCTGCGGCATCAGGGGAGCAAGGAGCGGGCCAGTGTCGCTGCGCGCATATTTATGTAATGAAATCAATGTTTTAATGATTTGCAGGCGCTGCTTCCGGACCCGCCGCAGCCCCGCCATTTCTGCCTCCCCGGCAAGAATTGCCCTAAGCCGGCCGCCCGCGTGATTGCTTCACCGGAATGCCGCCTATATTAAAGAGGTCACTCTCAGCCGCTTTCGACCGGGCAATCGTGCCTTTCGGGAACTCGAGTTCCCGGGGATCGCCGATGTCCCGCGAGAGGCAAGAAATCGCGGATCGCCGCGCGCTGCCGTCACAACCCTTAAAGGCCCATGCTCAACAGTCTGGATCTCGAAGGCCGTCCCGAGGACACCAGGGTCGTCGTCGCCATGTCGGGCGGCGTCGATTCCTCGACGACGGCTGCGCTTCTGAAGGCGGAAGGCTACGACGTCGTCGGCATCACGCTGCAGCTCTACGACCATGGCGCGGCAACCCACCGCAAGGGCGCCTGCTGCGCCGGCCAGGACATCCACGACGCCCGCGACGTCGCCGCCAAGCTCGGCATTCCCCATTACGTGCTCGATTACGAGGACCGCTTCCGCGAATCCGTCATCGACAATTTCGCCGATAGCTACGCGCTCGGCGAGACGCCGGTGCCGTGCATCGAGTGCAACCGCAGCGTCAAGTTCCGCGACCTCCTGAAGACCGCGCGCGAGCTCGGGGCGCAGGCGCTCGCCACCGGCCATTATGTCGCCTCGCGCCGCCGCGAGGACGGCTCGCGCGCGCTGGTCTGCGCGGCCGACCCCGACCGCGACCAGAGCTATTTCCTGTTCGCGACCACGCAGTCACAGCTCGACTTCCTGCGCTTTCCGCTCGGCGACATGACCAAGCCCGAGACGCGCGAGCTCGCGCGCCGCTTCGGCCTGTCCGTCGCCGACAAGCACGACAGCCAGGACATCTGCTTCGTGCCGACCGGGCGCTACACCGACATCATCACGCGGCTGCGGCCGAACGCGATGGACCCCGGCGAGATCGTCGATCTCGATGGACACGTGCTCGGCCGCCACAACGGCATCGCCAATTTCACCGTCGGCCAGCGCCGCGGCCTCGGCATCGCCGCATCCGCACCGCTGTACGTGGTGCGGCTGGAGGCCGCGACCCGCCGCGTCGTCGTCGGCCCGCGCGATGCGCTGAAGATGCACCGCATCGCACTTCGCGACGTCAACTGGATCGGCGAGGGCGACATCGACCGCGCCATCGGCGGCGGCCTCGAACTGTTCGTGCGCGTGCGCTCGACCCGCAGCCCCCAGCCGGCCTGGCTGCGCGGCGCAGGCGGCCATTACGAGGTCGAGCTCGTCGCCGGCGAGGAGGGCGTCTCGCCCGGCCAGGCCTGCGTGTTCTACGACGCAGCCAGCGGCCAGGCGCGCGTGCTCGGCGGCGGCTTCATCCAGAGCGCCGCCGCGAAGCAGGGCACCGCGACATCGCGCCCGCTCGCGGAAGCGGTGCGCGGCTGAGCATGACGACATTATGCGCAGCTGATCGGGTCGGGTTCACCTCGCCCCGTCGGGGGAAGGTGAAGTAAGGGCAGGGGCATGGCAGCAGACATCTCGCGGGCCGGGGTCGAGAAGGCCTATGGCCGCTGGGCGCCGGTCTATGATCTCGTGTTCGGCAAGGTGTTCGACGCCGGACGGCAGTCGACCATCGCCGAGGCCGATCGCATCGGCGGCCGCGTCCTCGACGTCGGCGTCGGCACCGGGCTGTCGCTGTCCGATTATTCGCGCACCACCAAGATCTGCGGCGTCGACATTTCCGAGCCGATGCTGCGCAAGGCGCAGGCGCGCGTGCGCACGCTTCGGCTCTCCAACGTCGAGGTGCTCTCGGTGATGGATGCGAAGAACCTTGCCTTCCCATCAAACTTCTTCGACGCGGTGGTGGCGCAATACGTCATCACCGCCGTGCCCGATCCCGAGGGCACGCTCGACGAGTTCGTGCGGGTGCTGAGGCCCGGCGGCGAGCTGATCCTGGTCAACCACATCGGCGCCGAGAGCGGTCCGCGCAAGCTGTTCGAGCTCGCCTTCGCGCCGATCGCCCGCCGCCTCGGCTGGCGCCCGGAATTCCCGTGGGCCCGGCTCGAGGGCTGGGCGGCGAGGCACGGCGGCATCACGCTGGCCGAGCGCCGCCCCATGCCGCCGATGGGGCACTTTTCGCTGATCCGCTACCGCAAATCGTGATCATGCCGCGGGAACACGCGCCGAGGCCGGCGCGTTCCCTCCCCATGCGCACGACATCAAACATCATCCTGGCCAGCCTCCTGATCGCCGCCTCTGCACCAGCGATCGCGCAGGCTCCGCCCGCCCCGGCGACGCCGCCGCAAGCGACCGCGCCGCCGTCCCCGCAACGTGCCGCCGGCTGTGCCCCATCCGACCGGCTCGCCACCACCCCGGACGGCACCACCACCGGCCAGTCCCGGGAACCGCTCGGCGACAAGCTCGCCAAGACCGACGGCGTGCTCTGCCCGCCCTCTGGGGTCGACCCCGACATGCACGCCCCCGCGCCCAGCACCGGGGCCAACACCCCGGTCATCCCGCCTCCGGGCAGCCCGGGCGGCGATCCCAACGTGCGGCCGAAATAGGCCTCGTTGCCATCCCCAAACGACCGTCATGCCCGGGCTTGTCCCGGGCATCCACGTTCTTGGTGACGCAAAGCAAGGCGTGGATGGCCGGGGCAAGCCCGGGCATGACGAACTCATTGAAAAGAGGCCGTATTCACAAGGCGGCTTCCCCCGTCATAGCCTTGCCGAGGGCTGAAAAAGCCGGCCGCTTTGCTTGACTTCCCGCCGCCCCCTTCCTTATATGCCGCGCGTTCGCGAGATCGGCCTCATTCGCCGCCGCGATCCCTGTGGCGGGGTAGCTCAGCTGGTTAGAGCACGGGAATCATAATCCTGGGGTCGGGGGTTCGAGTCCCTCCCCCGCTACCAATTCCAGCGCAACCCTTTGATGTCCGGACTTCGCAGATTGAGTTTCGGCGCGAGGGGCGTCTCATTGATGGTCCGAGCTCCCACTGTCATTCGCGATCGAAAGATCGCGCGTGGCTGGTCAGCCTCGGTGTGTGGCTAATCAGCTCTCCGCGTTGGTGTTCGCGCGGTGTGGCAGAAATCGGCGACCCGACGCGCGCGCGACTCCGACGTGCGGCTTGGTGTGCGGTCGCGTGTCTGCCGTTTCAGCTCGAGCGCTGGCAAGCGCACGATGCTCGCGCGGGCCTATCGACGTTGGCCAGTCAAGCGGGGAAGGGAGCCCACGGCCGATGCGGCTGCAGATGATCGTGCGGTGACGCGGCAGTATGCGGGCTCGGCCGCTCAGCGCGCTGGTCAATATCGCTCACTCTGGTGCCGTCTTATTCGTACGCCGGGGCTCGTTATTCGAACCTTTGATCCCCACATCCATCTAAGTCTGACGGTCGGGGGTGGCCGGCTATGGGCCGAGAGTTCGAGCGAAAGAGCCCAGCATGTTCAAATCTCAGCAATACCGCGCAAAGGCCGCCGAATACGGCGAACTGATCAAGGGTTCGACCGACCCAGACGAGATCGTTGGATTTCAGGAGCTGCAGGACCGATTTGCCTCGCTCGCCGATAACGAGCAGGGACTGGCGGACGAGTATGACAATGCACTGCACGTGGCGCAACGGGAGCGATCGCAGGGCGTAGCCCTCGTGGCCGAAGAAGAGTTTATTTTGCGGTGTCTTGGCGCAGCCATCATCATGCAATGGAACGCCCTGCCGACGACGCTGCAGCGGGAGATCTTCGACACCGCCGGGTCGATCGGCAAGTTGCTGGAGACGGCGGCGCTCCGCGGCCAAATCGCCCGATTTCTTCATAACCACAAGGATGACGCCGGTCGCGGCAAATTGCCTCCGGCACAAGACATGCCTGCCGATGCGAGATCGTGCGCTTTGGCGCTCTCACGGTGGGACAATGAGGGAGGCGCAGTTCGCGACGGGCTGCTGATCTAACCGGACGCCCACACCAGGAGGTTTCCATGTCACTTGCACAGTTTCGGGTCGATGACGGACCACATACCATGGACGGGTTGCGGCTTCTTGCTCAGGAGGGAAATGAACAGATCGAGGCGTTCATGGGCCGGAAGGTGATGGACGTCTGGGCGGAGTCTGTCGAGCATCGCGGCGGGCGGCAAAGTCTATTTCGCGATCAGTACAACGCCCTTGGCAGACTGAACCTTGCCGCACTTCAGCGGATCGCGAGCGCGAAATATCAGCGAGGCCCTGCCTACAACCGGCAACATCCCTTCGTCGAGATACTATTCTCTGACATCACGGAAAGCGGCGAGGCTCTCAATTTGAGTCAACTCGTGCGAGAGGCGTTGCCGCCGGCATTTCATAGGCTGGCTTGAGTTCTACGCCACGAGAACGCTGCCACCGGGGTGGGAGTGTTCGGCGCAAGATCGTGCAGCGCGGTTGTGATTGAGCGCGGGTGGGGTATCCGTGGCGCTCGGCCCGTCATTTCGAAACGAGAGCAGAATCGGCGGCTCGCCGATCGCGCTTTGGAGGGCCTTTTCCGAGCATCATTCTTGAGACATAAGCCGGCCCCGATGATTGCCGGACGCGTTCACCAAGGCTCTGAAACGACTTGGGGACGCCGGCCTCTACGCGTCGGGCCAGTCATACGGCTTCGTATGCTTGGCTTCCTCTTCGGCTAGAAGCCGGAGCAACGTCTTGTGGCGAGCCTCATCTCGATGCGGGTCACCTTCGCCGATGGCGATGAGCTTCTTATAGCGCCGGATATTTTCGTGATTGATGTAATCATTCATTGCGCCCTCCAACGGGACTTAGCAGCGTGGCGCGCGAGATCACCAATGGCCGCCTCTTGCGCAGGAAACGCAAGCCTTATTGTCGGCCAGGGAAGGAAATGCGAGGCAGTGCCCCTGCCTCACAAGCCATCCATCGATGATTTGCGACCTAATGGCCTCGTGGCCGTTCTGTCGTCACCACCGGCCCTGTCCGTTGGGCTTCCGGTGGCTGATCGCATCGACCTGCTCAGATTGCGGGAGGCGAAATTCGTCACCAGCATCTTGGTGTCTCGAACAGCGCGCACAATCCGGATGTTCAGAAGCGAAACTGGATCGAAAGCGAATAACTGAAGTCAGCCCGGACGGACGCAAGTCATGACGCCCAGCTATTGAGCGGGGTCTCAGTAGCAGTCTCGCCTTGCCTTGGCCGAAACCACAAGCTCACAGCGAGCGACAACTGAGCGTTCGACGCCGTCTACCCCGATGATCGAGCTCGGACGCGTTCTGAACACAAAGCCAGAGCACATTGACCGCCATCACCGTCCGTCGTCGGCTGTTAGCGGTGACAGAGAGTGCTGCATGCTCCCGCCCAATCAAGGAGCGTTGGCTATGTCAAACTATAAAGCCTACCTCATTTCTCGAGACGGCCACCACATCAGAGCCGTCGACCTTGAATGCGTCGACGATGACGCTGCAAAGAGACTTGCTGAGCAGCTCACGAACTTCAGCAATGTCGAGTTATGGGAACACGCCCGCAGGATTGCGAAATTTGGCAGCAAATCTGACTGAAGGACACCAACGCGGGCGTCCCTGCTGTCCCTTCCCTCGTAGCCCCCGACCAACGGCTCGCGTCGCCGGCCGCAATCTTGTCGACCTTCAAGCCAATTGCAGAAGCGCACGATACAAGGAGCAAAGCTATTCTCCTTCCCTGAATGGCGCGCCATTCACACGCAATCGTCGCAGGGAGGTGACGACAATTGCACAACGTTCGGCGTGCCCTATCGTGCAGACGTCTTCCGCAGTTTCGTCTTCGTCGTTCGACGAATACATCAAATGCGAGCAATTGTGCCGCTTTACAATTCGCATTCTGCCTATGGGCTACTTCACACATCCGAACTTTGCAGTCTCACAAATTGCTGACACGGCGCCAAGCGAGTTTCGTTGCTTTGTCTAACTTAGATTGTAAGGTGGCCATAAGAGCATTCGGCCTGATCGACGATGTGCGGCCAATCGGCGCTGTCCGCATCTTTGGTGATCATGATCACAACAAGAGTGTTCGCCCCTGAGTAGAATGAGGGACAGAGGACAATGACCGAAGGATTAGGACAATGTCGCTGCTCCAGATCAATCTCTTCGGCGGTGTCGAAGTCATGCGTGCCTCCGGCGAGTCGGTGTTGATCCCCAGTCGCAAGGCTGCAACTCTCCTTGGCTATGTGGCGCTCAGTTCCCCTCGGGCCATTTCTCGCGGCAAGCTCGCGACCCTGTTGTGGGACGGTCAGTTCGGCGATCGCGCCCGCGCCAGCCTTCGACAGGCGCTGCTCACATTGCGGCGTGAACTGCCGCAATATTCCGATGTGATCGCGGCCGATCGCGACGACATCCGCATCTGCCCGAACGCCATAAGCACCGATGTCGGGGAATTCGAGCGGCTCCTGTCGGATGGAGATCCCGAACGATTGGCTCGCGCGGCGATGCTGTATCGGGGAGACCTTCTCGAGGGCATCAGTTCGACCTCATGCCAATTCGAAGCCTGGCTGTCCCGAGCGCCAGCGACTGAGGACAAAGGCGATGCAGGCGCTTGCGGGCCTGCTGGACACCGACGGGCGCGAGCACATGGATATAGCGATCGCGCTCGCGCTGCGTATTGTTGCGATCGACCCGCTTCAGGAGCAGGTCCATCGCATCTTGATGCGCTGCTACGCGCAGCAAGGTCGCCGTACCGACGCGCTGCGTCAGTACGATCTTTGCCGCTCCGTGCTGTGGCGGGACGTTCGCGCGGTGCCGGAGCAGGAGACCGAACAGCTGCAGCGCGACATCCGCCGCATGTTCCACGCTGCGCCCCTGAGACCTGCCTCGGTCAAATTGCAACGGGCCAAAAACTTTGACGCAACTTTCACGCTCGGCGTGACGCCTGCATCACGATCCTGGTCGTAGCCTTAGCCGCTCGCACAATCGTGCGTAGTGATCCCGACTCCCTTCAGGGAACGCGTGTCGCTCGCGGGTCAGGCAGTTCATCAGGAGACTTTGATCATGACTGGAACACAGCAAGGATATGAGGACTACGGCCAATTGGACCCGCAGGGGATATTCGGCTCCATCCTCGGTGGTGCGGCCGGACGCGTTATCGGCAACCTGCTCGGCGGCAAAAGGGGAAAGAATATCGGCGGCGCCATAGGTAACATCGGCGGAGGTTTCCTGCCGTTTTCCGCCGGTCCGGAAACGCCGCAAGGTTCTGTGCAGGTCTCCGACATGGAGCTGCAGAGCTTCTGGAGCGTGCTGAAGAAGATCGGCCAGGGCGTGCAGACCGGCCTCGATGTCGGCAAGCAGCTCGGCGTGTTCAACGCCGGCCAGCCCGGCATTCAATCCGCGACGGAGCAGGTCTCCGACATGGAGCTGCAGAGCTTCTGGAGCGTGCTGAAGAAGCTCGGGCGGGGCGTGCAGACCGGCCTCGATGTCGGCAAGCAGCTCGGCGTGTTCAACGCCGGCCAGCCCGGCCTTCAACCCGCGCCGGAGCAGGTCTCCGACATGGAGCTGCAGGGCTTCTGGAGCGTGCTGAAGAAGATCGGCAAGGGCGCCCAGACCGGCCTCGACATCGGTCGCCAGCTCGGCGTGTTCAACGCCGGCCAGCCCGGATTTCAACCCGCAACGGAGCAGGTCTCCGACATGGAGCTGCAGAGCTTCTGGAGCGTGCTGAAGAAGCTCGGGCGGGGCGTGCAGACCGGCCTCGATGTCGGCAAGCAGCTCGGCGTGTTCAACGCCGGCCAGCCCGGATTTCAACCCGCGCCGGAGCAGGTCTCCGACATGGAGCTGCAGGGCTTCTGGAGCGTGCTGAAGAAGCTCGGCAAGGGCGTGCAGACCGGCCTCGATGTCGGCAAGCAGCTCGGCGTGTTCAACGCCGGCCAGCCCGGATTTCAACCCGCGCCGGAGCAGGTCTCCGACATGGAGCTGCAGAGCTTCTGGAGCGTGCTGAAGAAGATCGGTCAGGGCGCCCAGACCGGCCTCGACATCGGTCGCCAGCTCGGCGTGTTCAACGCCGGCCAGCCCGGTCTGCAGCCGGCTGCGGCGCAGGTCTCCGACATCGAGCTGCAGAGCTTCTGGAGCGTGCTGAAGAAGATCGGCCAGGGTGCCCAGACCGGCCTCGACATCGGTCGGCAGCTCGGCGTCTTCAACGCCGGCCAGCCCGGTGGCACGATGCACTAGACCGAACGCGCGGGGGGCGGGCGAACGCCCGCCCTCCACGCACAGATGACCAGGGAAACCAGATGGCGGATTCAAACACGTCGCAGCAATTCATCGTGCAGGGAGACCCGGTCCAATCCGGTGAGCTCAACGACCACTTGCAGCGTGAACCCGACGTGAAGCGAGTCGCGCAGGTCGCACCCGACGTCGTCATTCTTTCGATGACGAAGACACAGGCCGACCGCCTGAAATCGAGGTTTGCCACGCTCGTGGTTGAACCGGATTCGGCGCTGAAGCCGTTCGATGCCGACTGATTTCGGTGGGCAAACATTGGACACGCAAAACATCAAGGAGGCCGCAGATGGCCACGAGAGGAAAATCAGGACCTTCCGCGCAGGGCGAGCACGGTGCGAGCGAATCGGCGACAAACGGCAACGGCGCGATTCCCGAGCATGGCGACAGCCCGTCACCGGCACGCGGGCAGGGGGCCGCAACGATCGCACCGCGCCCGGCGCAATTCATGATCGCGCCGCAGCAGCAACCCGGGCTTGCGACCTTCAGCATCGATTTTCTGACCCAGCAGCTCACCAGCAGCCCCGACATCGAAGTGGTGAAGACGGTGCCTGCGCCGCGCCTGTTCGGATTTCAGAGCGCGGATCTCGGGCAAGTGCCGCTCAGTCCGCTGGTCCTCGCCAAGATGACTCCCGACAAGGCCAGGGTGCTGCAGACCCAGGCGGGAGAGCGTTGCGCGGTGGAGCGTGACGAGCGGCTGACCTACATGCTCGATCCGACGACGCCCCAGCTTCCCAATCCGGGGGTGCTGACGCCGCTGGCCGACGGCTTCACTGCGACCATCGAAGTCCTGGGCCAGGACGGCCCGCTGCCCGGCGCCGAGGTCTACGTGTTCGGCAGCATGTGGCCGGCACAGGCCATCACCGACGCCACGGGCCGCGCCACGGTGACACTCCAAGGCGAAACTCCCGAGACAATCCGCTCGATCCTGGTCAAGCCGAAGATCGACTACTGGACCTTCTGGCTCGATCGTCCGCAGCTCGTTCCCAACAATGTCAACCGGATCGTCGTGAGGGCGCTCGGCGCAGTCTTGCGGAGCTTCCCCGGCCAGCAATTGACCGGTTGGGGTGAGCGCGCCATGGGCCTCGATCGTGTGCCGCCGTCCTTTGATGGCGCCGGTATCAAGATCGCGGTCATCGATTCCGGCCTGGCGCCGACCCATCGCAACCTGCGCGGCATTACGGAAGGCACCAGCATCGTCGGCAATGACAAGGCGGCCTGGACCGTCGACACGATCGGCCATGGCTCGCATTGCGCCGGAATCATCGCCGGCGGACCCATCGGCTCCGGCGGCGGAATCCGCGGCTTCGCTCCCGCGGCGGAAATCCATGTCTGCCGCATCTTCCCGGGCGGCCGGTTCAGCGATCTCGTCTCTGCGCTCGACTATTGCATGGAGCATGGCATCGACGTCGCCAATATGAGCCTCGGTGGCGGCGAGCCCTCGCGGATCATCGAGGAACGAATCGTCCGCGCCAAGGAAAGGGGCATGGCCTGCATCATTGCTGCGGGGAATTCCTCGGGGCCGGTGCAGTTTCCGGCTTCGACCCCGCATTGCCTGGCGGTCGCCGCGTTGGGCAAGTGGGGCGAGTTTCCCGACGACAGCTATCATTCGCAGCAAGCCCTCGACGGTTTCCAGAGCCGCGATGGATATTTTCCGGCCAAGTTCTCTTGCTTCGGGCCGGAGATCGACGTCTGCGCACCGGGTGTGGCGATCGTCTCATCGCTTCCCGCCGATGGTTTCGGTGCATGGGACGGTACCTCGATGGCGACGCCGCATGTCACCGGCCTGGCCGCGCTTGTGCTGGCGCACCATCCGGACTTCACCAAAGGCAGCTTCCAGAATCGCGATGCACGCCGGGTCGAGCGGCTGTTCCAGATCCTGAAGGAAACCGCGACGCCGCTGCAATTCGGTGACCCGAATCGTGCCGGCGCGGGACTGCCGAACGCGATGCGGGCGCTCGGCCTGGAAACCGGAATCGCTCCGGTTGCCGCCGCTGCGTCCGGAACCGATCCCTCGCTGGCAGCGCTGCGTCGCCTGCTTGGATTGCGGCCGGTCGAAGCGCCGAGCATGATTCCGGCGGGCGCGATGACGCCACAGTCCATTGGTCCCATGCCGAACAGTTCGAGCCACGTCGCTCGCGGTCCGGCACAGGTCGCCAACGGAATCGCCCCCATGATGATGGATCCTGATCCAGCTCAGATCCGGCAGATCATGCACAAGGTCGGATTGCTGTAACGCGTCCTTGTGACCTTGCCGCGGGGCACAGCACGAGCTGTGTCCCGCGCGTTTTCTGACGCGGAGCGATCATTGCGACAGCTTCACGAAACCTGAAAATTTCAGATTTCGTACCAGCGAGGCTGTCATGGTGAGTGTGCTTCGTTGGTGCTAAGGGCAACACCAAATGCCCTGTGTCGCCACCCCGTCAACCCCTCGGGGCAAAAAACATTCCTCTTTACCGAAATTCGGAAATGGCGTATGTGTCGTCCATCCCGGCTCAACCAGGAGGGGCGATCTCGAGGTCGTCTTGATCGCGAGCCGGGCTTGCGGTGGACGCGGCAGCGTCGGCATGAAAGGTGCGGGCAGGGCGGGTAGTCCCTGTGAGCCCGTGGCCGCGTGCGGACGAGCGGCGCTGTTAGGTTTCGTCTCGCCTGTAAGTTTCCGGCTTCGTCGACAGGGCTGGAAAAACTGCGGCGACATGGCGGGCCGTGCGTACGGCAAAACCGTGTGGTCCTGGCCGTCGTTGCTACGGTCAAGCCGGATCGAAGATGTGCGCGAGCCCAACCGGGCGGACGGCATCGCCAATTCGAACGGCGAGGGAGGCCAGAAGGAAAGTTCGGCTCCCGGGAGAGCACGGCATAAGCCGTCCGACCATCGCGCAGGGAAGGCCGAGTGATCGGCACCACCTGTATGCTGCTGTGCGGTTCTTCTGCGTGTGCGTCTTGCGCAGCAGACCGCGGGTGCGTTGTCAGCACCCGGCCTTCCCTGCGCCCTCTTGGCTTTGAGGGTGGAGACGCAAGCAAAGCTCGGGCGAATTCAGCCGCGAGAGCGAAAGGCATGTCTGCGATTTCAGCTGCGCGTGCCACAAACGCGATCTCGTAGGGTGGGCAAAGCGCAGCGTGCCCACGCGTCTATCACCGCATCGGACAGATCGTGGGCACGGCGCAAGGGCGCCTTTGCCCACCCTACGGCTGTGCGGTTCTTCTGCGTGTGCATTTGCCTCTTGAACGAGAGGGTGAAGTGGTCAAGCAAAGCTCGGGCGAAAATCGTCGCGAGGCTGCGAAGTCGTGCCCCAATCCCTGACGTCCCCTCACAGCCATGATCAGCGTGTGAGAGCCGCGTGATCCAGCACGTCTCTTTGGCCGCTTCGGCTCATGTCTCCAGTTTTGCCGGCATTCTGCTCGGCTTCGTACACGACGCCGATGGTCCGGAGGATGCTCGACGGATTGACGCTGATCGAGTCGATCCCAAGCCCGGCCAGAAACCGTGCGATCTCCGGATAGTTCGCCGGTGCCTCGCCGCAGATGCCGATATGGCGGTGGTTGCGCTTGGCGCCGTCGACGGCGAGTCTCAGCATTTCCAGCATGCCGGGATCGCGCTCGTCGAAGTCGAAGGCGACGATGTCGGAATCCCTGTCGACCCCCAGCGTGAGCTGGGTCAAATCGTTCGAGCCGATCGAGAAGCCGTCGAACAGCTCCGCGAACCGGTCGATCAGGATGACGTTGTTGGGAATCTCGCACATCACGTAGATCTCGAGCCCGTTCTCGCCCTGCTTCAGCCCCTGCTGGGCCATGGTCTGGATGACATTGCGGGCTTCCTCGACGCGCCGGCAGAACGGAATCATGACCTTCAGGTTGGTCAGGCCCATGTCGTTGCGGACCCGCCGCAATGCGGCGCATTCCAATGCAAAGCCCGCGGCATAGGCCGGGTGGGCGTAGCGGGCCGCGCCGCGGAAGCCGAGCATCGGGTTCTCCTCCCGCGGCTCGAAATCGGCGCCGGCTCTGAGATTGGCATATTCGTTGGTCTTGAAATCGGACAGGCGAACGATGACCGGACGCGGGAAGAACGCGGCCGCGATCGTACCCACGCCTTCCGACAGACGCTCGACGAAGAAGTCCGAGGGCTTCTTGTAGCGCCGGGTGATCTGCTCGATCAATCGCCGGTCCTTGGCGGATTTCACCTGCTTCGGCTTTGCCAGCGCCATGGGGTGAATGCCGATGTGCTGGTTGATGATGAATTCCATGCGCGCCAGGCCGACGCCGTCGTTAGGCATCATGGCGGTCTTGAAGGCGAGCTCTGGATTGCCGAGATTGACCATGATCCTGGTGCGCGGCTTGTTCAGCGCCGCGGTCGCGACTCGCTCGACGTCGAAGGGCAGGCGGCCGGCATAGACATGGCCGATGTCGCCCTCGGCACAGGATACGGTCACGTTGGTTCCGGTCTTCACCTTCCTGGTGATGCCTTCGATCCCGACCACGGCGGGAACGCCGAGCTCGCGGGCAACGATGGCGGCATGGCAGGTCCGGCCGCCATGCTCGGTGACGATCGCGGCAGCGATCTTCATGACCGGCTCCCAGTCGGGGCTGGTGGCCGGCGCGACCAGGACCTCGCCCGGCTTGAAGGCCCGCAGATCCTGCTTCTTTCTGATCAGCCGGACCTTGCCGGCCGCGATCTTCTCGCCGACGGCGCGGCCTTCGCCGAGCACCGCCGCGGCATTCGGCTTCAGCACATAGTTCTCCAGCGCCTCGGGTGTGCGGCGGGATGCAACCGTCTCGGGCCGGGCCTGGATGATGTAGAGCTTGCCGTCGGTGCCGTCCTTGGCCCATTCGACGTCCATCGGCCGCGGATGTCCCGCCTTGTTCGAGTAATGGTTCTCGATGACGATTGCGCTCTCGGCGAGGCTGAGGACATCGTCGTCCGAAATGCAAAGGCTCTCGCGCTCGCGGCGCGACGTCGGCACGTTGCGCGTGGTGGTGCGACCCCGCGCGTAGATCATCTTCTTGTCCTTGGCGCCGATCCGGCGCGACAAGACCGCGCGGAAGCCCGCGTTGAAGGTCGGCTTATGGACATAGAACTCGTCCGGCTCGACGGCGCCCTGCACGATGTTCTCGCCCAACCCGTAGGCGCCGGTCACGAACACCACGTCGCGAAACCCGGATTCCGTATCCAGCGTGAAGATGACGCCGCTGGACGCGAGGTCCGACCGGACCATCTTCATCACGGCGACGGAAAGCGCGACCTTGAAATGATCGAAGCCGTTGTCGATGCGATAGGAGATCGCGCGGTCCGTGAAGATCGAGGCAAAGCAGCGGCGGCAGGCCTCGAACAGCGCGCGCGCACCGCGGACGTTGAGAAAACTGTCGTGCTGTCCGGCGAAGCTCGCGTTCGGCAGGTCCTCGGCGGTGGCCGAGCTGCGGACTGCCACCGCAACGTTCGAGCCGTATTCCTGCTCGAGCTGCCGATAGGCCTCCGCAACCTTCTGCCTGAGGTCGGCGAGGTCCGTCGCGGCGTACACGATGTCACGCGCCGCGGCACCCCGCCGGGCGAGGTCCGCGATATGCCGCTTGTCGAGACCCGCAAGCAGCTTGCGCAACTCTTCCCAGGCGCCTTGCTGCAGGAGGGCGGCGCGATAGGCGGCAGCCGTCAGCGCAAAGCCGTTCGGCACCGAGATGCCGCGCCGCGACAGCATGGAATAGAGCTCGCCGAGCGAGGCGGTCTTGCCGCCGACCATGCCGACATCGTCCAGGCCGAGGTCCTCGAACCAGCGAACGTAGGGGTTGCCGCTCATCTGTTTGCTCCGCATTGCAGTCGAGGGTGCCGTCGGGACGCGATCCTGATCGGCAATGTGGCGGGAGGCGAGGTGTACGGTGTTGCGAAAGATCAATGGCGGCGTTAGCTAGGTTTCCTCGATCACCACCTGCTCGGCCAGCCGCTCGACATCCGCGGTCCGGCACAGCTCGGTGCCGGGATGGAGCAGGGCAGCGGCGCCCGCTGCCATGGCGTAGCGGAAGGCGGCGCCAAGATCGGTGCCGGCGGCGAGCCGCAGCACCAGCGCGCCGAGAAAACTGTCACCGGCCCCGACGGCGCTCAGCGGCTTGATCGGCAGAGACTTCGCTTGCCATGTGCGGTCCCGGGTCACCAGCGCCGCGCCGAGATGTCCCATGGTCAGCGCGACGATCGACGCTTGCCGCGTCTCGACGATGCGTCGGGCGGCCGCCACCCATTCACCGGCGTCCTGAGGTTCCGTTCCCGTCAATTCACGCATCTCGCGCAAGTTTGGCTTGATCAGGTCGACGCCTTCGGCGACTGCCGCGGCAAGCGCCGCGCCTGACGTGTCGAGAATGATCTGGGATCCACGCCGCTTGGTGATCGCCGCCAGGCGCGCATAGAAATCGTCGGGCACTCCGCCCGGCAAGCTGCCGCTTGCGACCACTATTCGGGGAAAAGGATCGAGCGAGGCGACCAGCTGCAGGAACTCCGACCATTCGCGGTCAGTGAGTGTCGGCCCCGGAAGGATGAAGCGGTATTGCAAAGCAGTTGACTGCTCGTGGACAAAGAAATCCTCCCGCGTCTCCCCCGCGATCGGGAAGGTCTGGCTGTCAACGCTCTCCGCGTCGAGCAGGCGGCGCAGCAGATCGCCCGTCCCGCCGCCCACCGGATAGATGGCGCGCACGCCGCGGCCGCCGAGCCGCTTGATCACGCGCGCGACATTGATGCCGCCGCCGCCAGGGTCGCGCCGCTGCGAGGTGCCGCGCAGCTTCGCGACGGGAACGATCTTTTCGACCGAAGTCGACACATCGACCGCGGGATTGATCGTGACGGTGGCGATGTCCGGCATGACCTTGTCTGTATCCACTTGGAGTCAGAATATCGTCCCGCAATGATGGGGATGGGCCAGCCTGGAGCGCTCATCTGCCTTCAACTAGCTTGGCAGGATATCCCGGCAGGGCAGCGCCAGTTTAATCTGGATCAAGGCCGATGTTGCGCCGTCGGTCGGTTGAAGAATCGAACCGAGGAGTCTTTGCCGCAAGGCGCGACTAGGAACCCCGGGCACGCCCGGCGCTTGAATCAGCGGGCCAGAGTCGCCGTCGATTGCTGGCCTGCACGGCCCGCCTCCAAAGCCCCCATGCCCCCCAGGGTGGGCCGTGCGTCACCAGAGGAGACACCATGTCCGACCCGACCGAGCAAGAGATCAGAGAACGCGCGCACCGCCTGTGGGAGCAGGCCGGCAAGCCTGAAGGCCGCGACGACGAGTTTTGGCAGGCCGCCGAGCAGGACCTGCGCAACGAGGACAAGTCCAACACGTTGCGGACGCCGGACACGTTGTGACCGCCAAGACCTGCCCATTCTGCCGGGGTCTGGGATGGGTCTGCGAAAATCATCCGCTCCGGGCCTGGAGCGAACAGCTCGGCGGCTGCCGCTGCGGCGAGGGCATGCCCTGCACCTGCAACACGACCGAAGATCCGGAGATACGCGTGGTGATCGTCGAAGCGGACACGACGTGGCACTGAACCGGGTCGGCACATTTCCCACGATGCGAGCTGCGTCTCGGGGAACAGACCATCCCGGACAGGCATTCAGTGTCTGAACAGCACGGGCTCGAAGAATATTCATTTCCCACGGCAGTGTCGGCGGTGGACGAGCAGAAGAAGCTAGAGCACCAGATCGAATTCGCAACGCGAGCGGCCGCGCTCGTCAGGGACGAAACCACCGGGCAGCGCTTCCGAAGCTTTGCCGAGGAGCTGAAGCGAAAGCTCCGGCGCATGATGCGGCGCGGCAAGGTGCGCGCGCGCGCCTACGAGCTCTGGGAGCAGGCTGGACGGCCGGCCGGTCGCGAGCTGGAGTTCTGGCTCGAAGCGGAACGGCAGATCGAGGACGAGCGCGAGGAACGGAAGGGTTCCGACGCGTCCTCGAAGCGATAGCAGCGAGCCCGATCCGGCTCGATCACCGGATTCTTGCGAAGTCATCAGGCCCAGGCTTGACTGGTGTCCGCATTTTCGGTGCTGCGTTGCAACAGTGCGGCGCTGCAACGAAGAAAAGGCCGCCCGGCTCTTCACCCTGGCGGCCTTGAAAAGTCCGTAGCTGTTGATTGCCTCCGCAGCTCACGCGTACCGCCGTTACCTTGTTTGCGGCCATGCACGATGTTTGTAGGCCACGGCGCATGATTCGCCTGTGACCTGAAGCACACAATGGAAAAAGTATGATGGCTGCCAGCGGCGGCAATATGGATTGCTTCGCAATGACGATGTGGAGGCGGCGAGCGCTACATCCCGCTCTCGTGCCCCGGACGCAGCGCAGCGTCACTTCGACGGTGCGCTGCTGAGCCGGGGCCCATGTCGCGGCATTGTACCGTATCGGCTTCCGGGTCCCGGGCTCGGCGCCGCAACGCCATAAGCGCGTTCACGCGCGTCTTCGATGCGCTATGCGCGTTGCGGCTTGTCCCGGACAGCGGACTACACCCGATACCACGCCGCCAGATTCCACGTCGTGACGTCCCACCCTGACATGTCGACCATGAGGTTGTTGACGTGGGCGTTGACGACGTTGCGAGAGAGCAGCGGCAGGAACACATGTGCCTCGCAGAAGATCTCGTCGACCTTGATCAGCAGCGCGGCGCGCTTGGCCGGATCGAGCTCGTTCTGCGCGGCCTTGTAGGCCTTGTCGGCTTCGGGATCCGACCAGCGCGAGATGTTGCGGCCGAGCCATTTGTTCTCCTTGCTGGCGATCTCCCAGGAGACGCACTGGTTCAGGAAGCGCTCCGGATCGGGCTGCGGCTGCGTGGTGTTGTACATCTCCATGTCGGCATAGAATTTCGAGTAGGTGTCGGGGTTGCCGACGTCCGAGGAGAAGAACACCGAGGCGGTGACCGCCTTGATCTCGATCTCGATGCCGGCCTTCTCGCAGGCCTGCTTGATGATGGCCTGAGTCTTCTGGCGCGGCGCGTTGGTCGAGGTCTGGAACACGTATTTGAGCCTCTTGCCGTCCTTCTCACGGATGCCGTCCGCGCCTTTCTTCCAGCCGGCCTCGTCGAGCACCTTGTTGGCCTTGTCGATGCTGAACTCGTATTTCAGCTTGGGCGACTTGAACTGCTTGGGTGCGTTGACGAAGCTCGCGGTGGCGATGCCGCCGCGGCCGTAGATGTATTTCTGGATCGAATCGCGGTCGATCAGCAGGTTGATCGCCCGGCGCACGGCCGGGTCGGACAGCGTCGGATGCTTGGTCTTGGCGTTCGAACGCTCACCGTCGACCTCGGTCCACGGGTCGGTCGTGTTGAGGATGATGAACTCGACGTTGCCGGAGGGTGTGATGTCGAGCTTGCCCTTGCCGCTCGCCTCCATGCGCTTGAGGACCTCCTCCTCCACCTGCATGTTCCAGGCGAAGTCATATTCGCCGGTCTGCAGCACGGCGCGCGCCGCCGACACCGCATCGCCGCCGCCTTTGATTTCGAGCGTGTCGAAATGCGGCTGGTTCTTGATGTGATAGTCGGGATTGCGTTCGGCGCGGATCAGGTCGCCGGGCTTGAACTCGACGAATTTGTAGGGCCCGGTGCCGACCGGTTTCAGATTGGCCGGCGCCTCGCGCGACTTGGCGCCGGCATAATCGCCGAAATGATGTTTTGGCAGGATCGGGCCGACCGAGCCGACGAACGGGTCGGCCCAGAACGGCGTCGGCGCCTTGAAGGTCACCTTGACCGTATGGTCGTCGATCTTGTCGACCTTGATGTCCTTGTAGGATCCGGTGGTGTAGGCGGCCGTCGCGAGATCGGCGGCGTAAACCCAGGTGAAGACGACGTCGTCGGCGGTGAAGGGCTTGCCGTCATGCCATTTGACGCCCTGCTTCAGCTTCCAGATCACGCTCGTGCCGTCGGCGGCAAGGCCGCCGTTCTGCTTGGTCGGGACTTCGGCGGCGAGGCAGGGGACCAAATTGCCTTCCCTGTCCCAGCCGGCGAGCGGCTCGAAGAACACGCGCGAGGCCATCTGGTCCTTGGTGCCGATCGCGAAATGCGGATTGAGCAGGGTCGGAGCCTGCCAGAACAGCAGCTTCAGCGGGCCGCCGCCGCCGGCCTTGGTCGGCTTGTACGGCAGCGTGGCATCCGCCATCGCGACGTCGTGCCAGACCAGGATCTGGCTCGCGATCGGCGCCGCGATTCCGAGCGCGGCCACCTTTTGCATGAACGATCGTCGCGACAGCGTGCCTTGCTTTACCTGTCCGACCAGACCCCGGATTTCGTTCTCGTTCATCAGATGACCCCTCCACCTCGAAGACAAATCGTCGCTGGCAACCATCATGTTGCATCGGGCGCGAGGCGCAATGCCGGCAGGGCTGCCCTGCGACGAAATGACGACGTGGAGGGCCGGGACCTGGACCGGCGCCCGAGAAACCAGGCGACGATCCAGTGCGAACTCATGTGAACCTGGGGAAATTCTAAGGCCGCGCCGCAACCCTAACGCGGTCACTCCCGGCGCGGTGCTGCCGAGCTGGTAGGCGGTCTGCCGAAAGCCCGGCGCAGGGCGGTCCCGGCGGGCAGGCTTTCTATATGCGCCTCGCGGATGAGCCCTACATTTGAGTTCTGCGCAATGTCCGCTTGTCTCGAGCCGCGGCTACCGACATCATCGGGCGCTGGACCATCCTCGTCCGACAGGGGTCGCATGAAACGCTTTGCAAACCTGAAACGCCTGGGATTCTTCACGCGGCTGCTTGACGAGGCTCCGCCGGCGGACCGCTACCGCTTCGCGGCCGAGCAGATCGTGCACGCTGAGAAGGCGGGCCTCGATGCCGCGTGGATCGCGCAGCATCATTTCCACGAGCGTGAGGGCGGCCTGCCGTCGCCATTCACCTTCCTCGGCTACGTCGCGGCGCAGACCTCGCGCATCCGCCTCGGCACCGGCATCGTCACGCTGCCGCTGGAGAATGCGGTGCGGGTAGCGGAGGACGCCGCGGTGCTCGATCTCCTCTGCAACGGGCGCTTCGAGCTCGGCGTCGGCACCGGCGGCAATCCCTCGGCGTTCGCCGCCTTCGGCCTCGACAGCGCCCAGCGCAACGAGATCTTTGCCCGCAATCTCGAGGTCGTCCGCACCGCGTTGGTCGGCAAGCCACTCGCGGGCGGCGACACGATCTATCCTCAGCGGCCGCAACTGGACAAGCGGATCTGGCAGGCGACCTTCTCGGTGGCCGGCGGGGCGCGCGCCGGCAAGGCCGGCGATGGCCTGTTGCTCTCGCGCACCCAGCCGCGGAGCAAGGATGCGCCAAACGCGACCCTCGCCGAGATCCAGAACCCGGTGATCGATGCCTATCTGGACGCGCTGCCCAAGGGGACTGAGCCGCGCATCATGGCCTCACGCAGCGTCTTCGTCGCCGACGATCATCGAGAGGCAATGCGGCTCGCAGACATTGGTCTGCGCCGCGCGCTGCCGCAATTCCTGCAGGGCGGTCACGCCAAGCCGGGCGAGACACTGGAGGAGATGATCGCGGCGTTCGACACCCATGTCGGCAATGCCGATCACGTCATCGCCTCGCTGCGGGCCGATGCGACGCTTGAGCGGGTGACCGATCTCGTGTTCCAGGTGCATTCGGTCGATGCGCCGCACCCTTACGTCCTGCGCTCGATCGAGCTGGTCGCCGAGAAGGTCGCGCCGGCGCTGGGCTGGACCCGGACGGCGGGCGAAGTGGCGCTGGCGGTCTAGCCGGAATGGATGTGCTCGCGTTGCACCAAATTATCTCGTATCAGGCCGACGCTGCTCGCGCGACCGGCGCGGCCGGCAGATCATCGCCGTTGGGGTCGCCCGGCGCGGTGGCCCAGGCCAGCTCCACCAGCGTCACGATACGGCGGCCGCCGCCGTCGAGCTGGACCACGATCAGGCCCTGCTCCTCCATGTAGCCGAGCAGCCGCTGCGCCCGGCGCAGCGAATGCGAGCCGTAGGCCCGCGCGATCGCGGCGTCGCCGGGGCAGGGCCAGCCTTCCTTGGCCGCGCGTGCGATCATCATGAACACGCCCTGCATGTCCTCAGGCAGAATGGACGCGCGCAGCGACACGTCCTGCCAGGCGTCGTCTTCGGTGAGATCGGTGCCGAGCCCGGCGCGCGCATGCGTCAGCATGCGGCGAAACTCGTTGAGATCGGGCACCGCCGAGCCGAGGCCCTCGATGCGGCAGCGGACCACGAACTCCTGGTAGAGCACGCCGATGGCACGGAAGCCCGCGTCGGGCGCGGCGAGCACGGCCCGCAGCGTACGATCCACGCGCTCGCGCCGCTCGGCGAGCTCCTCGGCACTGACCGGCACCTCGACCACTTCTGGCTGGATCACCGGGGCGGCGGCCTTCGCGGCACGAAGCTGTTCCAGCAGATCCGGCGCCGGCCGGCGCTGCGGCCGGCTGGCATCGGGCGGCGGCGCGGCCAGGATCACGGCGCGCGCATCCTCCAGCGTCGCTTCCGGCAGCGGCATCAGGCGCGGCGTCGAGTTGCGCGGAGAGGTGTCGGTCGGGCCGATGTTGAGACGCAGCGGACGGCGCGACAGCGCAGGTCCGAGCGCCATGAACTGCCCGCGCTCGAGATCGCGAAACGCTTCGGCCTGCCGCCGCTCCATGCCGAGCAGGTCGGCGGCGCGCGCCATGTCGATGTCGAGGAAGGTCCGGCCCATCAGGAAATTGGAGGCTTCGGCCGCGACGTTCTTGGCGAGCTTCGCCAAGCGTTGCGTCGCGATGATGCCGGCGAGGCCACGCTTGCGGCCGCGGCACATCAGGTTGGTCATGGCGCCGAGCGAGAGCTTTCGCGCTTCGTCCGAGACTTCGCCCGCCACCGCCGGCGCGAACAGCTGCGCCTCGTCCACGACCACGAGCATCGGATACCAATGGTCGCGGTCGACGTCGAACAGGCCGCCGAGAAACGCGGCGGCGCGTCGCATCTGGTTCTCGGCGTCGAGACCTTCGAGATTGAGCACGGTGGAGACGCGATGCAGCCGCGCGCGTTCGCCGGCAACCTGAAGGCCGCGCTCGGTGTGATCCTCGGCCTCGATCACCAGATGGCCGAAGCGCTCGGCCAGCGTGACGAAATCGCCTTCGGGGTCGATGATGGCCTGCTGCACCCAGGGCGCACTCTGTTCCAACAGCCGCCGCAGCAAGTGCGATTTGCCGGAACCGGAATTGCCCTGCACGAGGAGGCGGGTCGCCAAGAGTTCCTCGAGGTCCATGGCGGCCACGGCGCCCGCCGTGGTCTGCCCCATCTCGATCGCAACCGTCATGTCCCCGACTCAAGTCCTCGTCATTCGCGGACAGCGGCTTATCAATCCCATCGCGGCGCGTCGAGCGGCACGGGCTTGATCATCCGCGTTGCCCACGGCGGCGTTCCGGTCCGATCCGATGTGCCGTAGGAGTGTGGGACGATAGGGGTTCGCGGGCATATCGGTAGCTTGGGGCCGATTCCGGGCTTTTGACGACCGGATTCGCTGATGAAGATCAAACCAGCCTGGCCGCAAGCCTGGTAGTCAGGCGCATGAGCTTCCTGACTTTCCTCGCAGCGACCTATTTCCTGCTCGCCGTACCGGGGCCGACCAACACCCTGCTCGCGACATCGGGCGCGGGAATCGGCATTGCGCGCTCGCTTCATCTGCTCGTTGCGGAACTGTGCGGCTATTTGCTGGCGATTGCCCTGTTGCGGCTCACGCTCGGCCCCATCGTCGGCGACATCCCGATCGCGGCGCTCGTGCTTCGCGTCGCGGTGACTTGCTATATCCTCTGCCTCGCCTTCATGCTCTGGCGGGTCAACACGCGCGAGCTGCGCGATGGCGCACCGGTGACGTTCGGCCAGGTGCTGCTTGCGACGCTGCTGAACCCGAAAGCGCTCGTGTTCGCTTTCCTGCTCCTGCCGCTCGAGGCTGCGCCGCTCGAATTGCTGCCCTGGTTCGGCGCGATCGCGCTGCAGATTGTCACGGCCGGCGCCGCGTGGATCGCCCTCGGCGCGACGCTCGGCCGTGGCGCCCGTCGTCTCGGGCATCCCCACCTTGTCACGCGCATCGGCGCGGTCACGCTGGTTGCCGTGACCGGCCTGATCTGGCTTCAATCCTTCCTGACGGCCTGAAGCGCCACGCCCCGCTCGTGAGCGCTCGCTTACTGCGCGCCGGAGCCGCCCTGCACGATCTTCTCGTTCAGCTTCTGGTCCACCGTGTCGACCGTGCGGTCGATCTCGGCGTTGGGCACGCCGAGTTGATGCGAGATCAGCTTCACCAGGAGGTCGACGCGTTCGATGAAGGGCGCGCCGCTTGCGACCGCCCGCGCGGCCGATGACGGCTTGAGCAGGCTCTCGGCGGCCTTGGCATATTTTGCGAACGGCACCTGGTCCTGCGGATCGGCGCCGAGGCGGCGCGCGATCGCGTCGACATGCTCGTAGATCGTCTGCGAGCGCTTAAGGTCGCCGTGCACGGCATCGCGGATCGACTGCGGCTCGTTCGGCGTGATGCAGCGGTAATTGCCGGTCAGCAGCATCGACCATTTCGCCAGCGGTACGAACAGGGAATCGAAAACTTTCAGCTTCACCGGAACGTCGTGGCCGTCGAGCGTCACCGCATCGATGTCGGCTTCGAGTTCGCGCAGCAGCTTGTTGTGCTTCTCGTCGGCAAAGACCGACGCCTTGAAGTTGGTGGGCAGGCCGACATGCAGCACGTTGGCGGCTTCTTCCGGCGGGCGGAATGCCTGCGGGTCGGGCGAGCACAGCGTCACCAGCCCCGGCTCGAACCGCTCCCACACCTGCGCGTTGGTGTAGGCCTCTTCCAGATCCATGTCGGCGAGCGCCGGAATCCGCTTCAGATAGGGCAGCGGCGGCATGTTCATGATCGACAGGCACGGCAGCTTGGCCGCGGCGATCTTGACCATGAGAACGCGCACGGTGTGGTTGGTGTATTGCGGCTCCTGCATCGCAAGGCCGACCAGATCGTAGCGGGAGAGATCGACATTCTGCGGGGTCACCGCGTCGAGCTTGCCCGGAAGGTCGCGCGAGAAGATCGCCCGGTGAACTGCCTCGTCACGCAACTTGATGCGCACCTCGGTACCTTCGCGATTGATCAGCTCCGCGGTCTTGGCGCGGCACACCAGGGTCACGTTGTGCCCGGCCATCAGCAGCTTCGTGCCCAGCAGGGAGCCGTAAGAAGCCCCGAGAATCAATATGTTGCGCGCCATGCTCCGTCCCTTTGACAATCTGTGCGATTTTTCAGCCCCGGCCGTCATTCGCGGGCGTTTGCCGGCATGTAAAGCGAAGTGCGCGGGGATGGCAACTGGGATAATGCATACAAGGCCGGCTGAGGCCGGCTTCTATTGGCGGTGATGCCCGAAGCTGGTGCAGAGCAGATCGACCTCCGCCTCCGCGATCGGCGAGCGGAACAGGCGGCAGCTGAACCCGGCCGTCGCCTTGCTGTCCGAGGCGGTGCGCTCCTCCCGAAGAAAGATGCATCGCCTGCAGACGTCGGTGTGGTGCTGCTGCTCGGCCGTGTCAGACTGGTCCAGCACCTGCCGGAACGTGTCGCGGAAGCGGATCTTGACCTCGTCGTCGAGCCCGGCAATCGCCTCGACCAGAACGTTGACGGGATCGCGCACCAGGAATTTCTTGCCCTGCTGCGTCACGCTCAACATCACCGAGCGTTTGTCGGTGGCGGAGCGCTTCCGCTCGAGGTAGCCGAGCCGCTCGAGCTCTCCGATGATGAAGGATGCGGTGCCGCGCGTGGTGCCGACATAAGTTGCGAGCGCCGAAGGTGTCCGCGAGAAGCGGTTGGCGCGGGTGAGGAACCGCAGCGCCATCCACTCGCGGTCGCGCAGGCCGTGCCTGGTGCCTTCGAAACACAGGATGCTTGCGGCCTGCTCCAGCAGTGCAATCGATTCGCGAGCCAAATTCATTTCAATTCCAAGCCGGATAAAGCTCTATTCAATTGAGCCTTTTGTGAGCCTTTTGGAGCGCAATCTGAGTGGACGAGATGAAGTCCCGCCTCGCCGTTCGTCCGTTGCCGGATGCGTACCGCGCGTGGGGAAGAATCTCGCCATTGGAACTTCCGGCCGTGGAACTAGGACGTCACAAAGAAAGTTCGAGTAAATCGCACAGCTCAAATTCTTTGAAGATTTCAATCAAATGACGGCAGCTCGCACGTGATTGGGCACACGTGCGGCATTGGCGGCAGCGGGGCAACATGTTCGAGCTCTACGGCTTCGTCGGCAGCAGCTTTCTCGCTCTCACTTCGTCATCGCGCCATAGACGGTGTCCTGCACTTGCTCGCGATAATATTTGCGGAGCTCGCCCGGCGCCGCCGTTCCGACCACAACGACGAGACGCTCCTTGGGATCGCAGAAGAACTGCGTTCCGTAGGCACCATTCCAAGTGAACTCGCCGGGGTTGCCGGGGACCGACGACAGCCCCTCGCTGGTCCGGACCGCGACCGAAAGGCCGAAGCCGAAGCCGGCGCGATGCGGCTCGACCTTGGCCACGTTGTTCTTGATCTCGGGACCGAGATGGTTAGCCGTCATGTGATGCACGGTCTTCGGGGAAAGGATGCGCTGGCCGTCGAGCTCGCCGCCGTTGAGCAGCATCTGGCCGAAGCGGAGGTAGTCCCCGATCGTGGCGAACGCGCAGGCGCCGCCGCAGTCGAACTTGGTCGGCGTGTCCAGCAGCTTGATGGCTTGCGGCTTGCCGGTCAGCGGATCGTTGGCGAAGGGGCGGGCGAGGCGAGGGCGCTGCGCATCGGTCGGGTGGAAGGTCGCGTCCTTCATGCCGAGCGGCTGCCAGACATTGGCGGCGAGATAGTCGCCGAGCTTCTGCTCGCTCACCTTCTCGACGACCGCGCCGAGCACGTCGATCGAAAAGCCGTATTCGAACGCGGTCGAGGGCTGTTGCGCCAGCGGCAGCTTGGTGATGCGGTCGATGAAGGCCTGGGTGTCGCCTTCGATCGCCGGAGCAATGCCGTCAGGGTATTGCCGCGCCACCGGGCTCGACGAGTCCGGCCGGCCGCCATACATCAAGCCCGACGTGTGCCGGTAGAGATCGTGGATGAAGATCGGCGAGGCCTGGGGCTCGAGCTTGAGCGAACCGTCGGCTCCGGTCACGCCGACCTTCATGTCGGCAAAGCCGGGATAGTAATTGGACAGCTTGGCCTGGAGCGGCAGCCGTCCCTGCTCCATCAGCGTCAGGCCCGCGACCGCCGCCATCGGCTTGGTCATCGAGGCCAGCGCGAAGATCGCATCGACCGGCATCGGCGTGCCCTTGTCCGGATCGAGCAGGCCGTAGGCCTTGTAGTGCACCAGCTTGCCGTCCCGCGCGATGGCGACGACGGCGCCGGGCACGCGCTTGGCGGCGATCTCGCGCGCGAAGAAATTGTCGAGGCGTGCCAGGCCTTGCTTGGAAAAGCCGACGTCGTCGGGATTGGCTTCGGGCAGTGGCGCGGCGCTGGCCGTGCCGAATGCGATGACGGCAGCCGCCGTCGCGATCATGGCGATCGTCTTGATCATTGCGTCCTCCCAGGCGAGCTCGTTACGCGGTGGCCCACTCGAGGCCTAGATCACGTCCGCATCGACGCGAAGTCAAGCACGCGCGGGGCATGACTGGGGCGCCGGGAGCGCCGGAACCTATCGTGCTTCGCCCGCGCGCCACAGCGCATCGAGGCCGTGCCGATAGGTCGGATGGACCAGCGCGACGCCGAGCTCGCGCTTCAATTTCGCGTTGGAGACACGGGCGCTGCTGGCATAGAAGCTGCGGGCCATCGGCGACATCTCGGCCGTCGCGAACGCCTCTTCCGGTGGTGGTGCCACGCCCATCAGCGTCGCGGCATAGGCGATCACGTCCTGCGGCGGCGCAGGCTCGTCGTCGCAGACGTTCCAGATGCCGCCGCTTTCGTGGCGGATGGCGGCCATGATCGCGCTGGCGATATCGTCAACATGGATGCGGTTGAAGACCTGGCCGGGCTTGATGATGCGCCGCGCCGTTCCCGCGCGCAGCGTCGCCAGCGCATTGCGGCCGGGACCATAGATGCCGGCAAGCCGCAGGATTGCGGCATTGCCGTGCGCAACGTCCATCCAGGCCTGCTCGGCGGCAATCCGCAGGCGCGCGCGGTCGAGCGTGGCCTGCGGCGGGGTGCTCTCGTCGACCCATCCGCCGCCATGGTCGCCATAGACGCCGATGGTGGAGAGATAGACGATCTTGCGGCGGCCCGCCGCCAGCACGTCGCCGAACGCGGCGATGGCGGGATCGCCGCTGCTGCCGGGCGGGATCGACACCAGAACCACGTCGGCGTCGCGCACCTGCTCGACCGTCTCGCGCGACGGAGGGCTGCCGGAAAAGGCGTGGACCTCGATGCCGGAGAGGTCGTTCCGCTGCGCCGGATCGCGCACGGTCCCGGCGCGATGCGGGAAGCTGTCGCCGTGCTTGCGGACGAAATGCAAGGCGCTGTAGCCGAGGCCAAGAATGAAGAGGCGCATGGGTCTCCCTGAAAGCTCGAAGTTCCCGTCCGCGCCGTCGCGCGCCTTTCGCTCATAAGAGATTTTGGGTCCGGCAAAAGATATTGCGATTTGTCTCGCCTCCTGTCGCGGGCGATGTTCGGCTGTCACAGGGAGGCACGATCATGCAGGCAGAAGCGCTCGCCTTGGCGCCGGCGAATGCCAGCGAGCTGATCCGGCGCGCGGCAGCGCTGATCTTCGACGTCGACGGCACCCTGGCCGAGACCGAGGAGCTGCATCGGCAGGCCTTCAACCATGCCTTCGCCCGCCACGGTCTCGACTGGCAATGGGACCGCGCCGTCTACAAGGAACTGCTGCGGGTGACCGGCGGCAAGGAGCGCATGCGCGCCTACCATGCGCGGCTGCCGATCGCCCCGCCGCTGTCGGATGCGGACATCGCCGCGCTTCACCGCGTCAAGACCGCGCGTTATGCCGAAATGGTCGAGACCGGCTGCTGTCGCTTGAGGCCCGGCGTGATCGAGCTGCTCGCCGCTTCGAAGGCACGCGGCCAGCGGCTCGCGATCGCGACCACGACCTCGCACGGCAACATCGATGCGCTGTTGTCGCAGGCGCTGGGGGCGCGCTGGGCGGCGGAGTTCGATGCCATCGTCGCCGGCGACGACGTCAGGCACAAGAAACCCGCGCCGGACGTCTATCTCGAAACGCTGGCGCGGCTGCAGCTGGGCGCGGCCGGCTGCGTCGCCGTTGAGGATTCCGCCAACGGGCTGATCGCGGCCTCACGCGCCGGCATTCCGGTCCTGATCACCCGCAGCATGTTTTTCCGCGACGAGGATTTCAGCGCGGCACGGTTCGTGCTGGATGATCTGTCGGAACTCGACGCCGCCAAGCAAGAAACCGAAAAACAACCCCATGCACAGTAGAACGCGCCCGCTTGTCCGGCGCCGTCAGTGGACCCGGTGGCTCGTCCTATCGTCCTCAGCCTGCTCGACAATCTGCGCGATCGGGCTCGACTGGTGATGCACCAGGCGCCAATCGTCGCCGACGCGGCGGAAATGGTTCGCGGCGGCCAAGGCGGTGCCGTCGACGATCTCGATGCAGAGCACGCGGGCGCTGTCGCCGTCGACGATCGCCTGCGGCTCGGCGCAGGCGATCTGCGGCCGCTCTGGATTTTGCAGGATGTCGCGCCAGCTTCCGATCACCGTGGCACGGCCGACGATCGCGGGCCAGCCGGGATGGATGCAGGAAATGCCGTCGTCATCCGCCCACATCCGTTCCATGCCGGCGAAGTCGCCTGCTGAAAACGCGGCGTAGAAGGCCGCGTTGGCGGCGATGATCTTGCTGTCTTTTGCCATCACTCCCGGGTGGGGCAACGACAGACAAAAATCAAGCGCGACTTCCGTTCGACGTGGCGTTCAATTTGGACCGCAGTGCAGCATTGTGCGCTTGTGCTCAAGCCGAGACCAGCGACTCCACCGCCCGCCGCGCGCCGTCCCGGTAGAGACGGCCGAGGGCCGCGGTGACAGCCTCACGCAGGCGCGGCTCCGCGCCGAGCGGCCCGAACACCTTCTCCACGGCGAGCAGCGCCGGCGCGAGCCGCTCCGCGACGGGCCCTGCCTCGCGCGCCAGCTGTGCGAACTCGGCGGCAAGCGGATCGCGCACGTCGATGGCGCGGCCCTGCTCGTCCGTTGCGCTGACGTAGCGCATCCAGCCGGCCACCGCGAGCGCATGCGTAGCGATCGGCAGGTTCTTGGCGAGACGGTCCCGCATCGTGCCGAGCAGGCGCTGCGGCAGCTTTTGCGAGCCGTCCATCGCGATCTGCCAGGTGCGGTGATGCAGCGCCGGATTGGAGAAGCGATTCAGCAGCGAGGCGCGATAGGCGGCGAGATCCGTGCCTGATGGCATCGTCAGCGTCGCCGCGGCCTGCTCCATCACCTGCGCGGCGAGGCGCGCGAAATGCGGATCCTGCATGGTGTCGGCGATGGTCTCGTAGCCTGCGAGATAGCCGAGATAGGCCAGCGCCGAATGGCTGGCGTTGAGCAGCCGCAGCTTCATCAGCTCGAACGGCTTGACGTCGCTGACGAGCTCGACGCCGGCCGCGGCAAGATCGGGCCGACCCGCCGTGAAGCGGTCCTCGACCACCCATTGCGTGAAGGGCTCGGTCATGACGGGCCAGGCGTCGCGCAGGCCCAGCGCGGATGACACCGCGTCCCGGTCGGCATCCGTGGTTTCAGGAACGATACGGTCGACCATGGTCGAGGGGAAGGCGGCATTGTCCGCGATCCACTTGCCGAGATCCTTGGAGCGCAGCGCGGCGAACTGCGTCACGATCCGCTGTGCGGTGTGGCCATTGGCGGCGAGATTGTCGCAGCACAGCACGGTGAAGGCCTTGGCTCCGAGCGCGCGCCGCCGCGCCAGCGCCGCGACGATGAAGCCGGGCGCCGATCGCGGCGCGTCCAAATTGTTCAGGTCATGCACGACGTCAGGGTGCCGCTCGTCGAGATCGCCGGTCTGCGGCGTGTGGCAATAGCCCTTCTCGGTGACGGTGAGCGAGACGATGCGCGTGGCGGGATCGGCCATCCGTTCGACCAGGGCCGCCGGCTTCTCGCGTGCGACGACACTGTCGAGCAGCGCGCCGATGACGCGATGCTCGGTGCCCTCCGCGGCGCGTACGGCAATTGTGTAGAGATGATCCTGCGGGGCGAGGGCGTCGCGCGTGCCCGGGCTGCGCAGGCTCGCCCCGACAATGCCCCAGGACGGGCTGCCCGTGGCAAGGCAATCGTCGATGACGACGGCCTGATGCGCGCGATGAAACGCGCCGAGACCCAGATGCACGATGCCGGGCGTGACGCGCGAGAGGTCGTAGGCCGGGCGGCGGACGGCCGGTGGCAGCCGGTCGAGATTGGCCCTGGCAAGACGCGCTGAACCTGGGCGCATGGACGTCTCCCCTTTGCTTTGCCGCTGCTTGAGCTTTGCCGCTGCTTGACATGGCGCCCGGATCGGGTCAATGCTCTGGTCAATTGGTAAGGCCAATTTTCCAAAATTGGCGGGCCGCGGTCGGAAAGTCCCGCGTGACCCCTTTCGGGAGGACCAGCGTGCCGCTGGAAGCTGTGGAGGCGAGACGGCTCTATCGCCAGGTCGCCGATCAATTGCGAAGCCTGATCGACAGCGGCGAGTACGCGGTCGGCAGCCGCTTGCCGACCGAACGTGAGCTCGCCGAGCAGCTCAAGGTGTCCAGGCCCACGGTGCGCGAAGCCCTGATCGCGCTCGAGGTCGAGGGGCGGCTGCGCATTCGCGTCGGCTCCGGCATCTATGTGATCGAGCCTGCCGCAATCGCCGCGCCGGCAGCCGCGTCCGTCATCGAGGGGCCGTTCGAGCTGCTGCGCGCCCGCGAATTCCTGGAAAGCGCGATTGCCGAAGAGGCCGCGCGCGTGGCGACGAAGGACGACATCGCCCGCATCGACGCCTCGCTGCTCGCGATGGAGAAAGTCGAGCATCCCGGCGAAGCCTCCATGGTTCACGACCGCGCATTCCACGTCGCGATCGCCGGCAGCCTCGGCAATGCCGTGCTGGTGCGCGTGGTCGGCGAGCTGTTCGACCAGCGCCTCAATCCCTATTTCGCGCAGCTCGCGCATTATTTCGAGAACCCGGGCACCTGGCGCACCGCGCTCGACGAGCATCGCGCCGTGCGCGAGGCGATCGCGGCGCATGATCCGCCAGCCGCGCGCGAGGCGATGCGGGTCCACCTGGCGAGATCGCAGGAGCGCTTCGCGCAGAATTTCGGTGCCGAGAACGCGGCCGCGCCGTCGCCGGGAGCGAGCCGGACCGTGCGCGCCGCGGCGAAGTCGTCAAAGCCAAAACCTGCGCCGAAGAAGCGCGCCACGGGCGGCAGCGCGCGGCCGCGATGAGATTGTGCGGCCCGCATCCATGCCGGGGCGGGCGAACAAGAAGCAGACTTGAACGATGGAGGAAAAGTCGATGTTGAAGAAGATGACGATTGCAGCAATGATTTCCGCCGCTACGCTGCTGGCTGCGACCAGTGCCAGCGTGGCGCAGACCAAGCTCAAATGGGCCCATGTCTATGAGACCTCGGAGCCGTTCCACACCGCTTCGGTCTGGGCCGCGCAGGAGATCGGCAAGCGCACCAACGGGCGCTACCAGATCGATGTCTATCCGGCCTCCCAGCTCGGCAAGGAGACCGACATCAACCAGGGCCTCTCGCTCGGCTCGGTCGACCTCATCATCTCCGGCTCGAGCTTCGCGGCCAAGAGCTTCGCGCCGATCGGCGTGACCTATTATCCCTACACGTTCCGCGATGCCGATCATCTGCTCGCCTATACCAAGAGCGATATTTTCAAGGAGCTGGTCAAGGGCTACGAGGACAAGAGCGGCCACCACATCGTCGCGGTGACCTATTACGGCGTGCGGCAGACCTCGTCGAACAAGCCGATCAAGACCTGCGCCGACATGAAGGGCCTGAAGATACGCGTGCCCGACGTGCCCGCCTATCTCGCGATGCCGCGCGCCTGCGGCGCCAACACCGCGCCGATCGCGTTTGCCGAAGTCTATCTCGCGCTCCAGAACGGCACCGTCGAGGCGCAGGAGAATCCCCTGACCACGATCGAGGCCAAGAAGTTCTACGAGGTGCAGAAGCACATCGTGCTGACCGGCCACATCGTCGATCACCTCAACACCGTGGTCGCCGGCGCCCTGTGGAAGAAGCTCAGCGACGAAGACAAGAAGATCTTCACCGACGTCGCGCAGGAAGCCGCCGCCAAGGCCACCGGCGAGATCAAGCAGAACGAGGCCAAGCTGGTCGCCTTCTTCAAGGACAAGGGCCTGACCGTCACCGAGGTCGACAAGAACGAATTCCGCGACACCGTGCTGAAGAACGTCGCGTTCGAGACCTTCGGCTATCGCAAGGCCGACTGGGAAAAGATCCAGGCGGTGAAATGACGCGGCTCGCAGCGTCATAAGACCCTCATGGTGAGGAGCGCGAAGCGCGTCTCGAACCATGAAGGCCCCGATGTCGCCCGGGGCCATCCTTCGAGACGCTTGCTTCGCAAGCTCCTCAGGATGAGGAGCGGAGCAAAGTGATGGAATAGAATTGACTCGTCATTCCGGGGCGGCGCGCAGGACCGTGCACAGCACGGTCCGAGCACCGAACCCGGAATCTCGAGGTTCCGGGTTCTCGCTTCGCGAGCCCCGGAACGACGATTGGAGAGAGGTAGCCTGATGTCCACCGCCGAAATCCACCGGCAGATCACCGCGGAGGAGATCGCCCATACTTTCGAGGAGGAGGCGACGCCGAAGGTCGATCTCGGCATCTACGCGTTCGAGGATTGGGTGGCGCTTGCGGTCTTCTGGGTGATGGCGCTCGCCGTCTTCCTGCAGTTCTTCACCCGCTACGTGCTCAACGACAGCTACGCCTGGACCGAGGAGATCGCGACCTATTGCCTGATCGGCGTGGTCTTCATCGGCGCTTCGATGTGCGTGCGGCTGTCCCGGCACATTCAGGTCGACCTTCTCTACCGCTATCTGCCGCCGCGCGTGGGGCGCGCGCTGTCGACGATGATCGACCTGATCCGGATCGCCTTCTTCGGCTACGCCATCAAGCTGGTCTGGGTCTACATCCAGATCATCGGCGACGAGCAGATGACCACGATCAATTTCCCCAAGAACTACGTCTATTACTTCGTGCTGCTCGGCTTCGTGCTGATGTTCCTGCGTTCCGTGCAGGCGGCGCTGCAACATTGGCGGCAGGGTTACTCGGTCCTCGAACGCCCCGGTGCCTACGACGGGTCGGAGATATAACGTCATGCTGCTGTTGCTCGGAGGCTTTCTCCTTCTGATGCTGCTCGGCGTTCCCGTGGCGATCGCCATGGCCGCCTCGTCGCTGCTCTACATCCTGGTCAGCGGGGTGACGCCCGACGTCACGCTGGCGCAGCGCATGATCGCCGGCGTCGAGAGCTTTCCCCTGCTCGCCGTGCCGTTCTTCATCCTCGCCGGCAACCTCATGAACATCGCCGGCGTCACCGGGCGCATCTACAAGTTCGCCGTCGCGCTGGTGGGGTGGATGCGCGGCGGCCTCGGCCACGTCAACATCATCGGCTCGGTGATCTTCTCCGGCATGTCCGGCACCGCGATCGCGGACGCCGCCGGTCTCGGCACCATCGAGATCAAGGCGATGAAGGACCACGGCTATTCGACCGAGTTCTCGGTCGGCGTCACCGCGGCCTCGGCGACGCTCGGGCCCATCATCCCGCCGTCGCTGCCGTTCGTGATCTACGGCATGATGGCGAACGTCTCGATCGGCGCGCTGTTTCTCGGCGGCGTCATTCCGGGCGTCGTCCTGACCTTGTTCATGATGATCACCGTCACGTATTTCGCGCACAAGAACAAATGGGGCAGCGACACGCCGTTCTCCTGGCCGCAGCTCGGCTCGGCCGGCCTCGAGATATTGATCGTACTGTCGTTCCCGATGGCGATCTGGCTGATGGTGATGGCCGGCCTCTCGATCAACGTGGCGGTCGTCATCGGTCTCGGCACGCTGCTGGCGATCGACTGGTATTTCGACTTCTCGGCGGTGATGGCGCTGATGGCGCCGGTGATCCTGATCGGCGGCATGACGCTCGGCTGGTTCACGCCGACGGAAGCTGCCGTTGCCGCGGTGATCTGGTCGCTGTTCCTTGGCCTCGTCCGCTACCGCACCATGACGCTGCAGACGGTGGCGAAGGCGACGTTCGACACGATCGAGACCACGGCCTCGGTGCTGTTCATCGTCACCGCCGCCTCGATCTTCGCCTGGCTGCTCACGGTGTCGCAGGCGGCGCAGATGCTGTCGGACTGGATGCTCAGCATCACCCAGAACAAATGGGTGTTCCTGGCGCTCGCCAACGTGCTGATCCTGTTCGTCGGCTGCTTCATCGACACCACGGCGGCGATCACCATCCTGGTGCCGATCCTGCTGCCGATCGTGCTCAAGCTCGGCATCGATCCCATTCACTTCGGCCTGATCATGACGCTGAACCTGATGATCGGCCTGCTGCATCCGCCGCTCGGGATGGTGCTGTTCGTGCTCGCGCGTGTCGCAAAACTCTCGGTCGAGCGCACGACGGTGGCGATCCTGCCCTGGCTGGTGCCGCTGATGCTGGGACTGATCGCGATCACCTTCATTCCTGAACTGACCCTCTGGCTGCCAAAATACATGGGACTCTCCAAATGACCTCGACCGCTCTCGCCGCAACCCTGTTCGGTCCCGAAGATCTGCGCATGATCGAGCAGCCGCTCGACAGGCTCGCCGACGGCATGGTGCGCATCCGCTTCGGCGCCGGCGGCATCTGCGGCTCGGACATGCACTATTTCCGCCATGCCCGGACCGGCGATTTCGTGGTGAAGTCGCCGCTGGTGCTCGGCCACGAGATCTCGGGCGAGGTCGTGGAGATCGCAGGCACTGCCGCCAATCTGAAGGTCGGCGACCGCGTCGCCGTCAACCCGTCGCGCTGGTGCGGCCGTTGCGTCGCCTGCCGCGAGGGCCGGCCGAACCTGTGCGAGAACATCTACTTCATGGGCTCGGCCTCGAAGACGCCGCACATGCAGGGCGGCTTTGCCAATTATTTCGACGCGATCCCCGCGCAGTGCGTGAAGATCCCGGACCACGTGTCATACCAGGCGGCCGCGCTGGCCGAGCCGCTCGCGGTCTGCCTGCATGCGGTCGCGCGCGCCGGCAATATCGAGGGCAAGCGCGGCATCATCTTCGGTGCCGGACCGATCGGGCTTCTGACCATGCTGGCCGCGCGCCGCGCCGGCATGGCCGACATCACGGTGGCCGACATCGCACCGGCGCCGCTGGCGTTTGCAACCCGGCTTGGCGCTTCGCATGTCGAGAATGTCTCGGGCGGGGAAGAGGGCCTGAAGGCGCAGGCGGCCTCGCGCCCATACGACGTCGCCTTCGAGGTGTCGGGCACCGCCGCCGGCCTTGCCAGCGCCATCGGCATCGTCAGGCGCGGCGGCATCGTGGTGCAGATCGGCAATCTGCCGGGCGGCCAGATTCCGACGCCGTCGAACGCGGTGATGGCGAAGGAGATCGACCTGCGCGGCTCGTTCCGCTTCGGCTTCGAGTTCATGACGGCAGTGGAGCTGATCTCAAACGGCAGCGTCGACGTGCTGTCGCTGGTCACCGCCGAGCGTCCGCTGGCGACCGCGCCGGATGCGCTGCGGCTGGCCCTCGACCGCTCGCAGAGCGTCAAGGTCGTGCTGACCGCGACCTGATTGGGAGGAGACCCGTGATGCTAGAGGGATGGCGCTGGTACGGGCCTGATGATCCCGTGTCGCTTGACGACGTCAGGCAGGCCGGGGCGACCGACATCGTCTCGGCGCTGCATCAGGTCCCGATCGGGGAGGCCTGGACGCGCAAGGCGGTCGAGGAGCGCAAGAATTTTATCGAGAGCGGTCAACCGGGGCGATCGCAGCTGACCTGGTCGGTGGTGGAATCGATTCCGATTCCCGACGACGTCAAGCGCCTGGGAGCCAGGGCGGCCAGGTCCATCGAGGCCTGGATCGCCAGCCTTGAAGCCGTCGCGGCGGCCGGCATCAAGATCATCTGCTACAATTTCATGCCTGTGGTCGATTGGTGCCGCACCGATCTCGAATGGGAGCTGCCGAACGGCGCCCGCGCCATGCGCTTCGACCAGGATCGTTTCGCCGCCTTCGAGCTGCACATCCTCAAGCGTCCCGCGGCCGTGCAGGAGTACTCGCCCGAACAGCAGGCGCGCGCGAAGGCGCTGTTCGAGCAGATGAGCCAGGTCGATATCGATTACCTCGTCATGGTGATCGCCAGCGCGCTGCCAGGCTCGACCACCGAGCCGATGACCATCCCGCAATTCCGCGACCGGCTGGAGACGTATCGCGATATCACGCCAAGGATCCTGCGGCAGCATCTCGCCGAGTTCCTGGCGCGCGTGACGCCGGTGGCCGAGCAACTCGGGGTGTCGCTGACGCTGCATCCGGACGATCCGCCGCGGCCGTTGTTCGGCCTGCCGCGCATTGCCTCCAGCGCCGAGGATTATCAGGCGCTGTTCGACGCGGTGCCGTCCAGGGCGAACGGCATCTGCCTGTGCACCGGCTCGCTCGGCGTGCGCGCGGAAAACAACCTGCCTGAAATGGCCGAGCGCTTCGGCCCGCGCATCGCCTTTGCCCATCTGCGCGCGACCAAGCGCGAGGCCGACGGGCTGTCGTTCTATGAGTCCGATCATCTCGACGGCGACGTCGACATGGTCGCGGTGCTGAAGGCGCTGCTCAAGGAGAACGCGCGGCGCGCGCCCGACAAGAGGATCGTGTTCCGCCCCGATCACGGCCACCGCATGCTCGACGACCTCGCCGCCACCAAGCGCACCAACCCCGGCTACACCGCCATCGGCCGCCTCCGCGGTCTCGCCGAGCTGCGCGGCGCGATCCGCGCGATCGAGCATCGGTAGAGCGGTGCTGCGGGTGCTTCTTCGCCTCTCCCCGCTTGCGGGAGAGGCCGGATTGCATCGAAGATGCGATCCGGGTGAGGGGGACTCTCCGCGAGTCCGTCTCTCACCACCCCCGCGGAGAGTCCTCCTCACCCCGACCCTCTCCCCGCAAGCGGGGCGAGAGGGGCACTAATAGCACGCCGCCATTGCCCCCAGCTTCGGATAGAGCCGGTCGATCGCCGCGATCTCGCTTGCCATCTGCGCGATGATCCAGTCGCGGATCTCGGCGGCGATCGGACGCATCGGGCGGTTGCGCGGCGGCAGGAATTCGCAGACGCGGCGCGTGGTGGTGAGCCGGTCGGAGGCCGGCACCAGCGCGCCGGTGAGCAGCCAGTGCGAGGCGACCGTCAGCCAGCCGAGCGCGATGCCCTGGCCGAGCAGGGCGGCCTGCACCACGACGGCATAATCGGTGAAGCTCAGCGCCTTGGCCGCGCCGCGGCGCCCGGTGAGGAGCGATGCGTAATCCGCGGCCCAGTCGCCCGGCGTCTCGGCAAGGCGGATGATGGTGTTGCCTTCGGTGGGATCGGTTTCGCCGAGATAGGAGGGGCTGCACATCGGCAGCATGACTTCCCTCATCACAAGCGTGCCGCCCGATGGCGGCTCGTCGCGATCGCGGAAGCGCATGCCGAGATCGACATTCTCCACCGGCCCGCGCAACGCGCCGGAGATGAGCTGGAAGCGCAGATCGACTTGCGGAAACTGCTTCTGCAGCTTGTCGATGCGCGGCATCAGCCAATGCGTCGTGAAGGCCGACGAGACCGACAGCGTCACCGTCTCGGTGCCCTTGCGGCGCCGCTCGATCTCGACCAGCCCGCTCTCGATGCTGCGAAAGCCGTCGAGCACGCGGCGATAGAGCAGTTCGCCCTCCTCGGTGAGCACCGCGCGTCCCGCCTTGCGATCGAACAGGCGCACGCCGAGATGCTCCTCGAATTGACCGAGCATCCGGCTCACCGCCGGCTGCGTGACATTCAATTCGGCGGCCGCGGCCGTGAAGCTGCCATTGCGCGCCGCGGCGTCGAAGACGAACAGGGCGTTGCTCGACGGCAGCATGCGGCGAAGCTCAGGCATAACGCCATGTTATGAGCCGCGTGAGAATTTGGCAATTGCCGAGTTTTGCCAAGTCTGTTGTCATCGCGATCACAGCCTAAAGACAGGGGCTGGCGAGCAAGGATTTGGTGCGGCGCACGCTTCGATCCCGATTGCTCGGATTCCCTGTCTATAAAGCAGGCTTATGGCGCGCAGTGAGGCACGCCGTTGCAGGGACGGGCGAGGTCGATCGTTGGACAAACGAGCGGAAAGCGTCGAGATCAGATCCGCGAGCAAGGCCTATGGCCCCGTCCGCGCCCTCGACGACGTCTCCCTCAATGTCGGCGCCGGCGAGTTCGTGTCGCTGCTCGGTCCCTCCGGTTCGGGCAAGACCACGTTGCTTGGAATTCTGGGCGGCTTCATCCTGCCGTCGGCGGGCACGATCCTGTTCGGCGGCCGCGACGTCACCTACATGCCGCCGCACAAGCGCGACATCGGCGTCGTGTTCCAGAACTACGCGCTGTTCCCGCATATGAGCGTCGGCGAGAACGTCGCCTTCCCCTTGCGCGCCCGCCGCCTGCCGAAGACGTCCTGGCCCGACAAGGTGCGCGCGGCGCTCGGCATGGTCGGGCTCGCCGGCTACGAGGAGCGCGGCATCGCGCAGCTCTCCGGCGGCCAGCGCCAGCGCGTGGCGCTGGCGCGCGCCATGATCTTCGAGCCGCGGCTGATCCTGATGGACGAGCCGCTGTCGGCGCTCGACAAGCAGCTGCGCGAATCCATGCAGATCGAGCTGCGCGCGCTGCACCGGCGCATCCAGGCCACCATCATCTATGTCACCCATGACCAGCGCGAAGCCTTGACCATGAGCGACCGCGTCGCGGTCATGAAGGACGGCCGGCTGATCCAGATCGACGTGCCCGAGCGCCTGCACGATCATCCCGCCGATTCCTTCGTCGCGAGCTTCATCGGGGAAGCGACGATGCTCCCCGTTCGCCGCGTCGATGCCTCCAGCGTCGCGCTAGGCAATGCGCTGCTGCGCAGCGCCCGCGTCATTCCCGATGGCGATGCGCTGATGCTCGCCGTGCACAGCGAAAAGCTCCTGATCGACGACGGCGCGCAGGATGCCGCCTGCAACCGGCTGACCGGCACGGTCACCGACATCGTTTATCAGGGCGAAAGCCTGCGCATCTTTCTGGCGCTCGAAAACGGCATTGCGCTCAGCCTGCGCCAGCCGAGCTACCACCAGGCCTATAGCCGCATTCCGCCGCTCGGCGGCAGCCTCACCGTCACCCTTCACCCCGAGGACACCATCGTCGTGCCGAGAGTGGACTGAAGTGGGGGGACTGACCTCAAGCCTTGTCCAACCGAAAGAAGAAACTGACATGTCGACCCAAGCCGCGTTCAGCAATTTCAAGGTTCTCACCTTCGACGTCGTCGGCACCTTGATCGATTTCGAGGCCGGCGTGCTCTCCGCGGTGCGCAGGATCTCGGGCAAGACGCCGGCCGAGCTCAGCGACGACCAGATCTTCGAGCCCTACAAGCGCGGCCGCGACAAGCATTACGGGCGCTCCAGCGAGGCGATGTTCCACGTCTATCGTCATCTCGCCACCGAACTCGGACTGCCCGCCGATGATGCGGCCTGCGACATGTTCCAGCTTGCCGTGCTGCGCTGGGGGCCGTTCGCGGATTCGGTCGAGGCGCTGAGGCGCCTGCGGACGAAATTCCGGCTGGTGGCGATGACCAACGCGGACCGCGTCGCGCTGTCCTGCTATGCCCACGCGCTCGGCGATCCCTTCGACGACACGGTGTGTGCCGACGACACCGGGGTGGCAAAACCCAATCCAGAGTTCTTCGCCTACAACAGGGGGCGCCAGTCCGCGTTCGGCTACAAGCAGTCCGACATCCTGCATGTCGCGCAGAGCCAGTACCACGACATCGGCATCGCGCGGAAGCTCGGCTACAAGGTGTGCTGGATCGAGCGTCGCCAGGGCATCGCCGGCTTCGGCGGCACGCCGGCGGTGGAGACGCTGACCAAGCCGGACTTCCATTTCCCGACGTTGAAGGCGCTCGCCGACGCCGCCGTTGGGCCTGCGGCGTAGCATCGTGAGCGCGGGCATGACACGGGACTGGAGCGCGCTGCCGTCGGCCAACTCGCTGTGGGAAGCCACGGCGGCGCCGGCGCGCGATTTTCCCGTGCTGTCGGGCGAGCAACAGGCCGATGTGGTGATCATCGGTGCCGGCTACACGGGGCTCTCGGCGGCGCACCACATCGCCAAGAGCGGCCTCGCGCCAATCGTGCTTGAGGCGAACCGCCCCGGCTGGGGCGCGAGCGGCCGCAATGGCGGGGTCATCACCGCAAAGTTCCGGCTGTCGTTTCGCGAGATCGACGCCGCGCATGGCCGCGCCATGGCGAAGCGCATGTACGAGATCGCGCATGAATCGACCGACATGGTCGAGGAGCTGGTGTCGGAGTTCGGCATCACCAGCGCGAACCTGACGCGCACCGGCCAGGTCAAGGCCGCGCATAACGAGACGACGCTCCGGGCCGCGATCGACGAAGCCGACTGGATGACGCGCGAGATGGGCTCTGCCGAGGTCCGCATCCTCGACAAGAGCGGGGTGCGCGAGGAGACCGGCTCGGACATCTTCGTCGGCGGCGTGCTCCATCCCGGCTCCGGCGGTATCCATCCGCTGAACTACCTGCGCGGCCTCGCCGACGGCGTCGCGCGCCGCGGCGTCTCGATGTTCCAGGAGTCGCCCGTCGTGAGGCTGCGGCGCGAGAAGGACGGCATCGTCGCCGAGACGCCGCAGGGCGCCGTGCGCGCAAGACAGGCGATCATCGCCACCAACAGCTATTCCGACCTCACCGGCGCCACCGCGCATCTGCAGCGCACGCTGGTCCCGTTCCGCAGCGCCATGGTCGCGACCGCACAGCTGCCGCGCAATCTTGCGGGAAAGCTGATGCCGTCGGGGCGCACCTATACCGAGACCAAGCGCATGATGCGCTGGTTCCGCATGGTCGATCACCGCGTGATCTTCGGCGGCCGCGGCGCCTTCGGCAAGCAGGATTCGCAAGCCGCGTTCGACGCACTTCGCAAGGCGATGGTCGGCATCTTCCCCGAACTCGCCGACGTTCCGCTCGACTACAAATGGTCGGGCCTGGTCGCGATGACGTTGGACTCGGTGCCCCATATCGGCCGGCTCGACGACCGCACGCTGGTCTCGCTGGGCTACAACGGCGCCGGCGTTGCGATGTCGAGCCTGATGGGTCGCTATCTCGCCGCTTTCGTGCGCGGCGAAAGCCCCGATGTCGGCCTGCTCGACGTCCGGCGGATGAAGACGATTCCGCTCTACCCGCTGCGCGAGCCCGCCGTGCGCATGGTCGCCGGCTGGTACCAGTTTCTCGATGCGATCGGTCGGTGAGATCTCTTTGGAGGAGGCGAGGATGACGATGAAGCAGAGTTTTGGACTGAGCTGCGCGCTGCTGAGCGCAATCGGATTGAGCACGGCCGCCGATGCGGCCGAGCAGATCACCTTCGTCTCGCAGGGCGGGGCCTATCAGCAGGCGCAGACGGTGGCGATCCTCGATCCCTCCGCCAAGAAGCTCGGCATCACCATCAACCAGGACTCGATTCCCGACGCCTGGCCCGCGATCAAGACGCAGGTCGGCAGCGGCAAGCCGATCTGGGACGTGGTCGACACCCCCACCGGCAACTGCCTGCGCGGCGGCGAGCAGGGTCTGATCGAGAAACTGGACTTCTCGAAGATTCCGAACGGCGCGGCGATGCCGGAGGCCTATCGCAGTCCGTATTCGGTGTCTTACGAGTTCTATTCGAGCGTGCTGGCCTACAGCCAGAAGACATTTCCGAAGGACGCGCCGAACAGCTGGGCCGATTTCTGGGATGTGAAGAAATTTCCCGGCCGTCGCGCGCTGCGCAACCACCCGTTCGCGACGCTCGAGGCGGCATTGATGGCCGACGGCGTCGCGCCGGACAAGCTCTATCCGCTCGATGTCGACCGGGCCTTCAAGAAGCTCGAGGAGATCAAGCCGCACATCACGGTGTGGTGGACCTCGGGCGCGCAGTCGGCGCAGCTGCTCAACGACGGCGAGGTCGACATGGAGATGGCCTGGAACGGCCGCGTCAGCGCGGTCGCCAAGGAAGGCGCCAAGGTCGCCTTCACCTACAACCAGGGCGTCCTGCAGAGCACCTCGCTCTGCATCCTCAAGGGCGCGCCCAATCTCGCCACCGCGGTGAAATTCCTCAACGAAGCCGTCGATCCCGTGCACCAGGCCAATCTGCCGCTCCACATCGATTACGGCCCGGGCAATCCCAAGGCATTCGAAACGAACGTGATCAAGCCCGATCGCGCCGCGCAATTGCCGAGCGAGCCGGCCAATGCGGCCAAGCAGGCGCTGATGTCCTACGCCTGGTGGTCCTCGCCCGCCGGCGAGGCCGCGGAGAAGCGCTGGGCGTCGTTCATGCAGAAGTGAGGCGAGGCAACGTTGACGACATCAGTCTCAGATCCATCGCAGAAGCATCAGCGCCGCGAGCACGGCCTGATGCTGGCGCTGGTGTCGCCGGCGTTGCTCGTGATCCTGGCTCTGATCGTGCTGCCGGTCGGCTGGCTCGCCTGGCAGTCGATCTACCATGACGGCTTCACGCTGGAGAATTATCGCCGCGTCTTCACCGAGGACATCTACTGGCGCAGCTTTGCGCTGACCTTCGAGATCAGCCTCGCGGTCACGCTGATTGCACTGCTGCTCGGCTATCCCGTCGCTTATCTCGCCAACGCGCTGCCGAAGGGCTGGAGCATCCTCATCCTGTCGCTGGTCGTGCTGCCGTTCTGGACCAGCGTGCTGGTGCGCGCCTATGCCTGGCTGGTGCTGCTGCAGCGCAGCGGCGTGATCAACCAGTTCCTGCGCCATCTCGAATGGGTCTCCGAGCCGCTCGCGCTGGTCCACAACACCTTCGGCACGGTCGTCGCGACGGTGCACATCCTGCTGCCCTTCATGGTGCTGCCGCTCTATGCGACCATGCAGAAGATCCCGAGCGAGCTGATGCAGGCCGGCGCCAGCCTGGGCGCAAGCCCGTCGCTGACGTTTGCCCGCGTGTTCCTGCCGCTGTCGCTGCCGGGCGTGCTGGCGGGCTGCACCATGGTGTTCGTGCTCTGCCTCGGCTTCTACATCACGCCGGAATTGCTGGGCGGCGGCCGCACCGTGATGGTGTCGATGCTGGTGAGCCGCAATGTCGAGCTCTATAGCCAGTTCGGCGCCGCCAGCGCCGTGGCGGTCGTGTTGCTCCTCGGCGTGCTCGCGATCTTCGTTCTCGTCAGCCGCTTCATCTCGCTCGATCGCGTGCTGGGGCAGAAATGAACCGTCTCTCGCCCGCACGCATCGTCCTCTACGTGTTCAGCGCGCTGGTGCTGGTCTATCTGATCCTGCCGGTCCTGATCATCGTGCCGATCTCGTTCTCCAGCGCGCGCTTCCTGACCTTCCCGCCGCCGTCGTTCTCGCTGCGCTGGTACCAGCAATATTTCGCCAGCCCCGCCTGGATGCAGGCGACGCAGGTGACGCTGACGGTCGCGGCCCTGACCGTCCTGGTCGCGACGCCGTTTGGCGTCGCCGCCGCCTACGCCATCAGCCAGTCAAAACTGCGCATCATGCGCGTGATCCACATGGCGCTCCTGCTGCCGCTGGTGGTGCCAATCATCATCACCGCGGTCGGCATCTTCTTTGTCTATGCCAAGGTCGGCCTGGTCGCGACCATGCCCGGCCTCGTTCTGGCGAATGTGATGCTGGGATTGCCTTACGTCGTCATCTCGGTGCTGGCAGGCCTGCAGAGCTTCGATCCGGCGCAGGAGATGGTGGCGCGCAGCCTCGGCATGAACCGCCTCCGCAGCTTCTTTGCGGTGACGTTGCCGCAGATCAAGTCCAGCGTGGTCGCCGGCGGCATCTTCGCCTTCATCTCGGCGATGGACGAAACCATCGTCGCGCTGTTCATCTCGGGCGGCCAGTATCAGCCGCTGACCAAGCGCATGTTCACCGCGTTGCGCGACGAGATCGACCCGACCATCGCCGCGATCTCGACGCTGATGACGGCGGCCTCGTTCATGCTGGTGCTGCTGGCGAGCGCGCGGAAGAAGGACGGGTGAGGGGCGGCGTTGCCTGGCGCAATCCGGCGCGCCGGACGCCGTTGCACGAGGCGTCGCGAGCCCTTGTTCAGCATCACCCGATCGCGAAATCCGCGGCCGTCTCGGCGTGAATGGCCGTGGTGTCGAACGTCTCGACCGACGTGTCATCGGGGCCGACCAGCATCGTGATCTCGGTGCAGCCGAGGATGATGCATTCCGCGCCTGCGGCGACGAGCGCTGCCATCACGTCCTGGTAACGACGACGCGAAGCATCGGCGACGATTCCGAGGCACAGCTCGTCGTAGATGATGCGGTTGACGTCGGCGCGCGCCTCGGGGGGCGGAACCAGCACGTCGAGATCATGCGCGCGCAGCCGGTCGATGTAGAAGTCCTCCTCCATCGTGAACCTGGTGCCGAGCAGCCCGACCCGCCGGTAGCCTTTCGCCCGAATCCGCTGCGCCGTCGCATCGCCAAGGTGGATGAACGGGATGGTCACGCTGGAGACGATCTCGGGGGCCAGCTTGTGCATCGTGTTGGTGCACAACACGATCGCCCGCGCGCCGGCACTTTCGAGGCGCCGCGCGACCTCGGCCAGGCTGGCTGCCGCCTCGCTCCAGCGGCCCGCATACTGCATTTGCTTGATCTCTTCGAAATCGTAGGAATACAGCAGCAGCGGGGCGGAATGCAGCTTGCCCATGCGATCGCGGACGCGCTCGTTGATCAGCTTGTAATAGAGCGCCGTGCTCTCCCAGCTCATGCCGCCGATCAGGCCGATGGTCTGCATTCCAGTTGCTCCAAATTTGGTTCAACCGGATCGTAACCGAAGACCTCGAAGCCCGGTAGCCGTTGCTTGATTGCAGGGCCTGTTACGGTCGAAGGTCGCGAACAGGCCGTCGTGCAAACGGCACGGACCGGCATGACGCCCGTGCAGGCGATCAGGGCCTTTCGACCTTGCGCGCGCTCTCGGCCTGTCTTACGCAGTTGCCGAATAATGGCGCATCGCCAGAGCCTTGAGGGAGCCGTCATGACCATCCGCAACACCCGCACCGGCGGGCAGATCCTGATCGATCAGCTCGTCGCGCAAGGCGTCGAGCGCGTCACCTGCGTGCCGGGCGAGAGCTATCTCGCCGCGCTCGATGCGCTGCATGACAGCCCGATCGACGTCGTGATCTGCCGCGCCGAGGGCGGCGCGGCCATGATGGCGGAAGCCTATGGCAAGCTCACGGGCCGGCCCGGAATCTGCTTCGTCACCCGCGGTCCCGGCGCCACCAATGCCAGCCACGGCGTCCACATCGCGATGCAGGATTCGACGCCGATGATCCTGTTCGTCGGCCAGGTCGACACCGGCATGCGCGAGCGCGAGGCGTTTCAGGAGCTCGACTACAAGGCGGTATTCGGCTCCATGGCGAAATGGGCGGTCGAGATCGATCGTCCCGACCGCATTCCGGAGCTGGTCGCGCGGGCCTTCCGCGTCGCCATGCAGGGCCGTCCCGGTCCCGTGGTGATCGCGCTGCCGGAGAACATGCTGACCGAGACCGCGGCCGTCGCCGATGCCTTGCGCATTGAGCCGGCGGTGAGCTGGCCCGCGCCGGCCGATCTCGAAAAGCTCGGCGCCATGCTCGCGGGTGCCAAGGCACCGTTGGTGATCCTCGGCGGCTCGCGCTGGACCGACGAGGCGACCAAGAGCATCGCGCGCTTTGCCGAGCGCTTCGACCTGCCGGTCGCGACCTCGTTCCGCCGGGCCTCGCTGATCGATGCCGATCATTCGCATTATGCCGGCGATCTCGGCATCGGGCCGAGCCCGGGCCTGAAGGCGCGCATCGATGACGCCGACGTCGTTCTGCTGATCGGCGGCCGCATGTCGGAAATGCCGTCCTCGTCCTACACGCTGTTCGACATTCCCTCGCCAAAGCAGAAGCTGGTCCATGTGCATCCGGGCTCGGAGGAGCTCGGCCGCGTCTATCAGCCGGCGCTCGCGATCCAGGCAACGCCTGCGGCCTTCGCGGCCGCCGTCGAGACGCTGAAGCCCTCGGGCGCAGTGGCCTGGAAGGGCGAGGCCGCCAAGGCCCATGCCGATTACCTCGCCTGGACCGACAAGGCGCGCGAGCTGCCGGGCACGTTCCAGTACGGCCAGGTCATGACCTGGCTGCGCGACCGGCTGCCGAAGGACGCCATCGTCTGCAACGGCGCCGGCAACTACGCTGGCTGGATCCACCGCCATCACCGCTTCCACAGCTTTGCCGCGCAGCTGGCACCGACCTCGGGTTCGATGGGTTATGGCGTGCCGGCGGGCGTGCTCGCCAAGCGGCAATATCCGGATCGAATCGTCGTCGCCTTTGCCGGCGACGGCTGCTTCCTGATGAACGGCCAGGAATTCGCGACCGCCGTGCAATATGACGCAGCCCTGATCGTCGTCGTCGTCGACAATTCGCAATACGGCACCATCCGCATGCACCAGGAGCGCGATTATCCCGGCCGCGTCGTCGGCACCCAGCTCAAGAACCCTGACTTCGCGATGTATGCGAAGGCGTTCGGGGGCCATGGCGAACGGGTCGAGCGCACGGAAGAATTCGCGCCGGCGTTCGAGCGTGCGCTGGCCTCGGGCAAGCCGTCGATCCTCCATTGCATCATCGATCCCCGCGCGATCTCGGTCGGCAAGGATTTCACGCCCGCGGTGAAGGCTTAAAGCGATGGCGGCCGGCCGCCACGTCGCGATCATCGGAGCCGGCGCGGTCGGGGTCGTCAGCGCCATCGAGGCGCTGCGCGAGGGGCATCGCGTCACGCTGATCGATCCGGGCGAGCCCGGCGGCGAACAGGCGGCGAGCTATGGCAATGCCGGCTGGCTGTCGTCGCATTCGGTGATCCCGCCGGCGGAGCCTGGCATCTGGAGGAAGGTGCCGGGCTATCTGATGGACCCGCTCGGGCCGCTCGCGATCCGCTGGTCCTATTTGCCGAAGGCGCTGCCCTGGCTGGTCAAATACCTGCTTTCGGGCTGGACCGCGGCGCGGGTCGAGACGACGGCGTTCGCGCTGCGCGATCTCTTGAAGGACGCACCGCTGCTGCACCGGAAACTGGCCGAAGAGGCAGGCGTCCCCGAGCTGATCGAGCGCAACGGCGTGATGCATGTGTTTCCGTCGCGCGGCAATTTCGACAACGATCTCGGCTGGCGCCTGCGCAGGAAGGTCGGCGTCGAATGGCTGGAGCTTTCCGCCGACGAGATGCGCCAGCGCGAGCCGGATCTGCATCCGCGCTACACCTTCGGCGTGGTGGTGGAAGAGGCCGGACGCTGCCGCGATCCCGGCGCCTATGTCGCCGCGCTCGCCAATCATGCGATCGCCATTGGCGCGAAGCACGCGCGGGCCAAGGCGACCGGCTTGAGGCTGAATGGCGACAAGCTGGTGGCTGTTCTGACCGATACCGGCGAGATCGCTTGCGATGCTGCCGTCGTCGCCGCCGGGGCCCGCTCGAAGCAGCTGACGGCATCGATCGGCGATCCACTGCCGCTGGAAACGGAGCGCGGCTATCATGTGATGATCGAGAATCCGGAAGTGGGTCCGCGCAGCTCGATGATGGCGTCCGACGCCAAGATGGTGGTGAACTGGACCAACAAGGGCCTGCGCGCCGCCGGCACGGTCGAGATCGCCGGCCTCGAGGCCGCGCCGAACTGGAAGCGCGCCGAGATCCTGCGCGATCATCTTCTCGGCATGTTCCCGAAACTGCCGAGGGATATTCCGGCCTCGCGCATCAAGACCTGGTTCGGCCATCGCCCAAGCATGCCGGATGGGCGACCCTGCATCGGCTATGCGCGCGCCTCGCGTGATATCGTCTACGCTTTCGGTCATGGCCATGTCGGCCTGGTCGGCTCGGCCCGGACCGGCCGCCTCGTCGCGCAGCTCCTCAGCGGCAGGCAACCGGAAATTCCGCTTCTTCCCTTCGCGCCCGAACGTTTCCTCTGAGGTCGCAGCATGACCAACACGGCTCATTCGTCCTCCCGCATCGCCCGTGGCGGTAAGGCCATCTACGGCGCGCCGCTCGGCATTTTGATGCTGGAAGCGCGCTTTCCCCGCATTCCCGGCGACATGGGCAACGGCACCACCTGGCCGTTCCCCGTGCTCTATCGCGTGGTGAGCGGGGCTTCGCCCGAGAAGGTGGTGTTGAAGGGCGCGGCCGGCCTGCTGCCCGACTTCATCGATGCGGCGAAGGACCTGGTGCGGTTAGGGGCTGAGGCCATCACCACCAATTGCGGCTTCCTCTCGCTGTTCCAGAAGGAGATCGCGGCCGCGGTCGGCGTTCCCGTCGCAACCTCCTCGCTGATGCAGGTGCCGTGGGTGCAGGCGACCCTGCCGCCGGGCAAGCGCGTCGGTCTCGTCACGGTGTCGGGCTCGACCCTGACGCCGGCCCATCTCGAAGGCGCAGGCGTGCCGCTCGACACGCCGTTGGTCGGCACCGAGAACGGCAAGGAGTTCTTTCGCGTCCTGATCAAGGCCGAGAAGGACGACATGGACATCGCGCAGGCCGAGCGTGACGTGGTCGAGGCCGGCAAGCAGCTCGTCGCCGGGAATCCCGATGTCGGCGCCATCGTGCTCGAATGCACCAACATGCCGCCTTACGCCGCGGCGCTTCAGGCCGAGGTGGGATTGCCGGTCTACGACATCTATTCCATGATCACCTGGTTTCACGCCGGACTGCGCCCGCGCGTCTTTGCGTGACCGCGTCCCGCGAGATCGTCACAAGTCCTGGAGCAGCCCATGAAACTATCCGGCAAGGTCGCCGCCATCACCGGCGCGGCGCGCGGCATCGGCAAGGCCTGCGCGAAGAGATTCTTGGACGACGGCGTCAAGGTCGTCATCTCGGACGTCGATGCGGAAGGCCTCGCCGCGACGGCCGCGGAGCTGGGCCGGCCGGATGCCCTGCGCACCGTGGTCGGAAATGTCGCCAAGCGCACCGATGTGGATCAGCTCGTTGCCACCGCCGCGAAGGAATTCGGCCGGCTCGACATCATGGTCAACAATGCCGGCGTCGCACGCAACCGGGACATCCTCGACATCACCGAAGAGGAGTTCGACGAGATCATCGGCATCAACTTGAAGGGCGCATTCTTCGGCGTGCAGGCCGCGGCGAGGCAGATGATCGCGCAGGGCGGTGGCGGCGTCATCATCAACATGTCCTCGGTGAATGCACTGCTGGCGATCCCGGCGCTGGCGACCTACGCGATGTCCAAGGGCGGCATGAAACAGCTGACGTCGGTTGCCGCTGTTGCGCTTGCCCCGCACAACATCCGCGTCGTCGCGGTCGGACCAGGCACGATTTTGACCGACATGGTGAAGTCGTCGATCTACACGTCAGATGACGCCCGCAAGACCGTGATGTCGCGCACGCCGGCCGGCCGCGGCGGTGAGCCGAGCGAGGTGGCCTCGGTGGTGGCGTTCCTGGCGAGCGACGATGCCTCCTACATCACCGGACAGACGATCTATCCGGACGGCGGAAGGCTGGTCCTGAACTACACGGTGCCAGTGAAGGAGAAGTAGGCCTCGCTGCATCTCAGTCGTCATGCCCGGGCTTGTCCCGGGCATCCACGGCTGTCAGCAATCGCGGTGCTGCGTGGATGGCCGGGACAAGCCCGGCCATGACGGCGGGGGCGTCCAATCCTATTCAGCCGCCACCGTCATCCCGTGACCGAGCCGCTTCGAGATGCCGCCGGCGCAGTCGCGCAAGGCATGCGCGATCGGACTGTCCCAGCGCGCATCGAACGTGCCTTCGGGGCCCATCGCGGTGATGACCAGCGCGACGTGGCCGGAATGGTCGAACACCGGGGCCGAGAAGGCATTGACGCCGGGCAGGGGATCGCCGAGGGCGCGGGCGAGGCCGTGCTTGCGGACCTCCGCGAGCATCTCGGTTAGCTTGGCGCCCTTCACGGCGCGCTTGGGATTGTAGCCGACGCCGTGGCGGTCGAGCCCGCTCTCGAGGGCGGCGGTGATCGTCTGCTCCGGCAGGAACGCCGCGAAGGCCCGCCCGGTCGCGGTCTCCAGCAGCGCCATCACCGAGCCGACCCGCATCACGATGTGGACCGGCTGGGCCGGCTCCTCGAGCTGGACCACGGTCGGGCCGTGCGTGCCCCACACGGCGAGAGACACGGCATGTCCGATCTGGCTGGCGAGCGCGGCGATCCTCGGCCTTGCGATGCGGACGCCGGAGAGCCGGCGCAGGCTGATCAGCCCCAGCTCCAGCGCCAGCGCGCCGATCTCGTAGCGGCCGGTGGTTTCGTCCTGCTCGATCAGCCCGATGCGCGAGAAGCTGGCGAGATAGGGGTGCGCCTTGGCCGGCGCCATGCCGGCCTCGCGCGCGAGATCGCGCAGCATCATCGGCTCGCCGCATCTTGCGAGCGCGCGGAGCAATTCTCCGCCGACCTCGATGGACTGGATGCCGCGGCTTTCCCTGCTCATGCGCTTCCTGGCGTGGCTCAAGCCGCGTCGCGCTTTTCGGCGCTGTCGGCGAGATGACGGCCGGCAATGTAGCCGAAGGTCAGCGCCGGCCCAAGCGTGATGCCGGCCCCGGGATAATTGCCGCCCATGATGCTCGCCATGTCGTTGCCGGCAGCGTAGAGCCCTGGGATGACCCGGCCTTCGGCGTCGAGCGCGCGCGCGTTCTCGTCGGTGACGATGCCCGCATAGGTGCCGAGATCGCCGATCACCATCTTGATGGCATAGAACGGCCCGTTCCCGATCGGCGCGACGCAGGGATTCGGGCCGTGCAGCGCATCGCCCTGGTAGCGGTTGTAGGCTTTCGAGCCCTTGCCGAAGGCAGCATCGTGACCGAGCGGGGCGGTGGCGTTGAACTGCCTGACGGTCTCGACGAAGGACGTGGCGTCGATGCCGGCCTTGGCCGCCAGCGCCTCCAGCGTGTCGCCGCGCATCAGGTAGCCGGTCTTGAGGTGATGACCCAGCGGCATCGGGAAGGGCGGCACGCAGCCGAGGCCGTATTTGCGCAGAGTCTTGTGATCGCAGACGAGGAAGGCGGCGATCTCCTCGCCGGGCTTGGCGGCCTTGACCATGGCCTGAACGAAGTCGTGATAGGAATTGCCCTCGTTGGCAAAACGCCTGCCGTCGCGCATCACCGCGATCACGCCGGGTTTGGCGCGGTCGATGAAATGCGGCATCACCCCCTTCGAGCCGTCCTTGCGCGTGGTCAGCGACACCGGCACCCAGGCTGCTGCGTTCGGCAGGCGGTCCTCGACATGCCCGCCTGCGCGCTCCGCAAGACGCAAGCCGTCGCCGGTGTTGCCGGTGGGCCCCGGCGAAAAATGCTCATTGCCGGTCGGTGCGTGCGGAAACATTTTTCTGCGCCGCTCCACATCGTGTGGGAAGCCGCCGCAGGCGAGAACGACGCCCTGGCGGGCGCGGACGCGGACCTCGCGTCCCTCGCGCGACACGATGGCGCCGGTCACAGTGCCGTTCTCGACCGTCAGCTCGCGCACCGGGGAGGACAGCCACATCGGAATCTTCAGGTCGAGCGCGGATTTTGCGAGGCGCCCGGCGAGCGCATTGCCGTTGGTCAAGGTCATGCCGCGGCCGTAGCGCAGCACGTCCATCAGGTGCCGCGACAAGCGCTTGGCGACATAGACCGCCGACGTCAGCGACTTCGTCACCCGCATGAAGTGGATGATCTCCTTGCCGGAGCCAAGCATCATGCCGAACACGGTCAGCTCGGGCAGCGGCATGCCCAGCGACTTGATGAGGTCGCCGAGCTCGCGGCCGTCGAACGGACGCGTCACCATGGAGCGGCCGCCCTGCGCGCCGCCCGGCGCCTCCGCGTGATAGTCCGGAAACACCAGCGGCATGTCGAAGCGCAACGCGGTCTTGGTGGTGAAAAAATCGACCGCCTCGGGGCCGGCCGCCAGAAATGCATCGACGCGTGCCGCATCGAAGTTGTTGCCGGCTTCGTGTCGCAGATAGGTGCGGGCCTGCTCCGGCGTCTCCTCGATGCCGTAGGCTTTCGCCAGCGACGTCCCGGGAATCCAGAGCCAGCCGCCGGAGCGGGCGGTGGTGCCGCCGAAGCGCGGCTCCTTCTCGACGATCAGGACGTCGAGGCCGCGGGACCGGGCGGTGATCGCGGCCGACATGCCGGAGCAGCCCGATCCGGCCACGAGCACATCGCACTCGTAGGTTTCGCTTGCGCTATGCTCGTTGCCGGTCATCTGGACCTCACTTCTTCAGCAGCGGACATTTGGACTCCGAGACCGGGCGGAAGGCGTCTTCGCCCTTCACGGTCTTGACGATGTCCAGATAGTCCCACGGCTCCTTCGATTGCTCGGGCGTCTTCACCTTGGCGAGATACATGTCCCGGATGACCCGGCCGTCCTCGCGCAACTTGCCGCCATGGACGAAGATATCCTCGATCGGCAGTTCGCGCATCTTCGCCATCACCTTGGCGGACTCGTCGGTGCCGGCGGCCTTGATGGACTTCAGATAATGCAGAACCGCGCCATAGACGCCGGTCTGGATCATGGTCGGCATCACCTTGGTGCGCTCGTAGAACTTCTTCGACCAGGCGCGCGTGGCCTCGTCCATGGCCCAGTAGGAGGCCGTGGTCATATAGGTGCCCTGCGCGGCCTTAAGGCCGATCGCGTGCACGTCGGTGTCGAACATCAAAAGGCCGACCAGCTTTTGGCCGCCCTGAACGAGGCCGAACTCGCCGGACTGCTTGATGGCGTTGTCGGTGTCCTGGCCGGCATTGGCGAAGGCGACGACGTCGGACTTGGAGCTCTGCGCCTGCAGCGCGAAGGAGGAGAAGTCTGCGGTGTTGGTCGGATGCTTGACGCCGCCGAGCACCTTGCCGCCCATCTCGTTGATGAAGCGCGTGGCATCCTTCTCGAGTTGCTGGCCGAAGGCATAGTCGGCGGTGATGAAATACCAGGACTTGCCGCCTTCCTTGATCACGGCCGAGGCCGTCACCTTTGACAGCGCATAGGTGTCGTAGGTGAAGTGCACGGTGTTGGGGCTGCACAGCTCGTCGGTCAGTGAGCTGGCGCCGGGACCGGAGAGCAGCGCGACCTTCCCTCGCTCTCGCACCATGTTGTGCACGGCGATCGCAATGCCGGAATTGGGGATGTCGACCACGGCATCGACCTTGCCGTTGTCGAACCAGCCGCGCGCGATCTGCACGCCGACGTCCGTCTTCATCTGGTGGTCGGCGCTGATGATCTCGATCGGCTTGCCAAGCACGGTCGGCCCGAATTCCTCCACCGCCATCTTGGCGGCCTCGACCGAACCCGGCCCGCTGTTGTCGCGGCCCCAGCTCGACAGATCCGTCAGCACGCCGATCCGCACCACGTCATCGGAGACTTGCGCGGTCGCTGCCGTGGTCATGGCAGCCGAAGTCATGGCCGCGAGCATGGCGCAGGCGAGATACCCTCTCATTGTTGTTTCCTCTCTTTTGTTGGCCGCATGGCGGCTGATCGTTCTGGAGGTAAATTAGATATAAGCGAATAGATTTGTCAATAACGAATAACCTCCGGCAAATGAGCGGGGGTGCGAAGAGCCCCGGGCCCGAAATTTTTTCTGATCGGCCCCTTGAAACGAATGTTCGATTTTCTAAGTCGTTTTTCGCCGCGAGAGCGGTGTGCCGGATGCCGGATCGGGTCCGGTACGGGCGCCGGGCCGGTCTTCGGACCTCGTCCGAAAACGCTGTCCTGCGCTCCTTCGTATCCATCTTGCTCTCAGGAGGACTTGGTTATGAGGACCAGTTTCGACTTCGCGCCCCTGTGGCGTTCCACCATCGGCTTCGATCACCTGGCCGACCTCGTCGACAGCACGCTGCGCCAGGCGACCGAGGACAATTATCCCCCCTACAACATCGAACGCTCCGGCGAGGACCATTACCGGATCAGCCTTGCGGTGGCAGGCTTCGGCGCCAGCGACATTACGGTGACGGCCGAACAGAACGCGCTCACCATCGAGGGCAGGAAGCCCGAGACCGCTGCGCGCGAATACCTGTACCAGGGCATCGCCGCGCGGCCGTTCCGGCGCGTGTTCAACCTTGCCGACTATGTCCAGGTGAAGCAGGCCTCGTTCCAGGACGGGCTGTTGATCATCGACCTCGTCCGCGAGGTTCCGGAAGCGATGAAGCCGCGGCGGATTCCGATCTCGGGCGCCGCGCCTGCGGCATCGCAGATCGAGCAGAAGAAAGCGGCTTAGGCTCTCGAGCAAGCGAGACGGCGAAGCGCGGCGCGCGATGCGTGGGCCGCGCTTCCCCGATGCATGGAGGAGAGAACCATGGGTTTTCGTGATCTGATTCCCTGGTCAGGCAAACAGGAGCTTGCGCCTGGGCGCGACAATTTCGATCCCTTCCTGACGCTTCATCGCGAGATGAACCGTCTGTTCGACGACGTCTTCCGCGGCTTCGGCGGGACCAGCCTTTCGCCGCTGATGGAGGGCCGCTTCGGCTGGCCGAAGGTCGAGCTCAGCGAGACCGACAAGACGCTGACCGTCTCGGCCGAGCTTCCCGGCCTCACCGAGAAGGACGTCCAGGTCGAGATCGCCAATGGCGTGCTGACGCTGCGCGGCGAGAAGAAGGCGGAGCGCAACGGCGAAGGCAAGTACTTCACCGAGCGCTATTACGGCAGCTTCGAACGTCAGATCCCGCTCGACGGCGTCGAGGAGGACAAGGCCGAGGCGTCGTTCAAGAACGGCGTCCTCACCGTGATGCTGCCGAAATCCGAGAAGGCGCGCGAAGGCGTCAAGCGCATCGCGATCAACACGCGTTAAGTGAAGGCGGGGCGGCGGCAATTGCCGCCGCTCCATCATCGTCAACAAGCCCGTCCCTTGGAAAGGAGCATGAGGGGAGGTCCAGAAATGACCAACGTCAATACCAATACCGGCACTCTCAATCCGCTGTTTCACCCCGCGGCCCATTACGATTCGCCTGCCGACGTTCTCAATGCGACGGAGCTTTCTCCGCCGGAGAAACGCATCATCCTGTCGTCCTGGGCGTCCGACATGTACGCGGTCGAATCCTGTCCCGCCTTGCGCGAGATTCCCGGGATGAGCCATACGGTCCGGCTCGCCGACATCCTGGCCGCCCTGCGCAAGCTCGACGGCGACAACGACAATGACGATCCGCCGCGCGGCGGCGGCGTGCCGATGCGGCTGCGGCGGCCCTGGGCCGCCGCAGAGGGGGCAAGCCGATGATGCTCACGCAGACCGTTCTGGGCCTCGTGTTGCTCGGTCAGGCCTCGGCGGCCTTCGCCGCTCCGTTCCTGGCCATGCAAGGCTGGATCGTCGCCTCACGCGAGGCGTGAAGCCACTTCACTCTCCGATCTCCATACAAAGCGGCAGGAAAGAACATGAACGCTGTGCGTCCGCTCTTGCTGGCGATGCTGGTGCTGACGCTCACGGCGTCACAGCCTGCCGCCGGCCAGATTCCCGACATGAAGACCGGCGGCCCGGTGCCGACGCTGGCGCCGCTGGTGCGCCGGGTGACACCCGCCGTGGTCAATATTTCCGTCCACGGCCGCGTCCGCGAGGACAACCCGCTCTATCGCGACCCGCTGTTCCGCGAGTTTTTCGACGTTCCCAGGCAGATTGAGAAGGAGGTCAACGCGACCGGCTCCGGCGTGATCGTCGATGCCGAGCGCGGCTACGTGCTGACCAACAATCACGTGGTCGAGGGCACCTCCGCCGTCCAGATCACGACCAAGGACGGCCGGCAGTTTTCCGCCAAGGTGGTCGGGCGCGATCCGCCGACCGACGTTGCCGTGCTCCAGATCCAGAGCCCCGCGGGCCTCAAGGCGCTTCCCTTCGGCGACAGCGATGCGCTCGATGTCGGCGATTTCGTGCTGGCGATCGGCAATCCTTTCGGCCTTGGCCAGACCGTGACATCCGGCCTCGTCAGCGCGCTGGGCCGCACCGGTCTCGGCAAGCAGGGCTATGAGGATTTCATCCAGACCGATGCTGCGATCAACCCAGGCAATTCCGGCGGGGCGCTGGTGAGCCTGCGCGGCGAACTGGTCGGCATCAACTCGGCGATCATCTCGCCGGCCGGCGGCAATGTCGGCATCGGCTTCGCCATTCCGGTCAACATGGCGCGCAAGGTGATGGAGCAGATCATCGTGAGCGGCCGCGTCGAGCGCGGCCGCATCGGCGTCTCGCTGAAGGATCTGCATCCGTCGATCAACAAGGGACTGAATCAAGGCGCCGTCGTCGCCGAGATCGCTGCGGACTCGCCCGCGGAAAGGGCCGGCCTGCGCAAGGGCGATATCGTCACCGCAGCCGACGAGCGTCCGATCCGCACCGCCGCCCAGCTCCGCAACACGATCGGCCTCGCGCGAGTCGGGGAGGAGGTGAGGCTCACTCTGCTGCGCAACGGTGCGCCGCTGACCGCCACGGTGCGCGTGGCGCCGGCGAACCAACCGAGCAGTGCGCTTGCAGGCCCCAATCGCCTCGTTCGCTAAAGCATGACGCGATGAGGCTCGTGCCCGCCATGATGGAGGTGCACTCCCTCGCCCGCTTGCGGGGGAGGTGAACGACCCTGCGGCCGCAGCCGATAGAGCTCGCGCTCATGCTCGCTCTTGGCGCCTGCAAGCAGAAGCTCGCAATGGCCGATCGCCCTCTCGCTGCCTCGAATGAGCAGCTCCCGCTGCCGATTCAGCGCGCCACACCCATCGCCTCGGCCGGCACTCCGGCGGCTCGGAAGCCGACAGGGAATGTCGCCGTGGTCAGCGCATCGAGCGCCGACCTCTCTTCTGCCAGGCGTCTCTCGATGAAATCGCGCTCCAGCTGCGACAGCCTCGTCTTCAGCAGCCGCCGATAGCGGTGAATATTATTGCGGTGCGCACGTATGCGGGCCAGATTCTCATCGAGCATCGTCGTCTCTCCAGACGGTCGCCTTGGATCCTTTGATTTTTCGAGGGTGAGAAAGTGCTTTCTCGCCCGAAAAAATATTCAGCGCGAAACCGCTGTCAAGATGTTCGAAGCTCGCACGCCGCTGCCACAACCTTCGGTTGGCGGCGGTGGCTCTGCGGCGACCGGATCCGCCGTGCGATTGCCTTCTGTTGGCCGGCAAGCGAACCTCGTGCGGCCATATTTGAGCAGGAGTGGTTTCCCGTGAGGGAGGCGCTCCGATGATGAAAGCTCTGATCAGTGCTGTCGCAATGCTGGCCTGTGTGCCCGTGAGCGCGGTTGCGCAGGAGCGCGCCGGCGATGCGGCGCTCGGCGCGGTATCCGGCGCGGTCGTGCTTGGACCGGTCGGGGCAGTCGCCGGGGCTTTGATCGGTTACACCGCGGGACCGTCGATCGCCCGCTCCTGGGGCATCAGAGGGTCGCAATCGGCAGGACATCGGCCGCCGCCGCGCCGCGCGGCCGCGACCAGGAGCCCGCCGCCCACGCGCCAGGCCATGAATGCCAATGGCCAGATGCGAGCTGCCGCCAATCCGGCTCCGCCGCCGGTTCAAGCCGCGCCCGCCGCGCCAGCGCAGAGCTCGACACCGCCCGTTCAGGGCTTCGACTGAAACCGTCTCCTCAAGCCGATGCCTTCGGTTGCAGCCGCTTGCACCCCGACCTAGGGCTGGCCGAGGATCTTCTTCGCGGCGCGAAGATGCGGCCTGTCGATCATCTGGCCGTCGAGCCGCAGCGTGCCGGAATTGGGATTGCCGGCAAACGCCGCGATCACCTTCTCGGCCCAGGTCCGCTCCTCGTTCGTCGGCGCGAACGCCGCATTGACGATGTCGACATGCTTGGGATGGATCAGCGCCTTCGCCGAAAAACCGTCGCGCCGCGCGGCGCGCGTCTCCTGCTCGAGGCCGGCGAGGTTGTCGATGTCGGTATAGACCGTGTCGATTGGCGCGACCTCGGCCGCGGCCGCCGCCATCAGGCATAGATCCCGCGCGAGGCGATAGGGGCTGTGGAACACGCCCCCTGCGGCTTTCTCGGTGGCGCCGAGCGACGCCGAGAGGTCTTCCGCGCCCCACATCAGGCCGGCGAGGCGGGGGGAGCAACCCTTGTAGCTGCCGAGGCCGAAGATCGAGCTTGCTGTCTCCGTCGCGACGCAGACGATCCGCGTCGTGCCGATCGCGGTGCCGGCCGCAGCTTCCAGCGCTTCGAGCCAGGTCGCGACCTGGCGCACGTCGTCGCCTCCTTGCGATTTCGGCAGCACGATGCCGTCGGGCCTGCCCGGCAGCACCGCCGCGAGGTCGGTCAGCGTCATGCCGGTGTCGAGCGCGTTGACGCGGACATAGAGCTGGTGCGGGCCGGGACGGCGCTTCAGCATTGCAAGCGTCAAGGTGCGCGCCTCCGGCTTCTTATCGGTGACGACGGAATCCTCGAGATCGATGATCAGCGCGTCGGCCCTGCCTTCGCTCGCCTTCTCGAATTTGCGCGGGGAATCGCCCGGCACGAACAGCATCGAACGCATCAGACCGGCCTCTTGTGCATCATCGCCATGCGGCGGCATTTGCCCACGATCTCGTCGTTCTGGTTCAAGGCATGGTGCTCGAACTCGACGATGCCCGCTCTCGGGCGCGATTTGGATTCCCTCAACGCAAGCACCTTCGTCGTCGCCCGCAGGGTGTCGCCATGGAAGACCGGTTTTGGAAACGTGACGTCGGTCATGCCGAGATTGGCGACGGTTGTGCCCATGGTCGTATCATAGACCGTCATGCCGATCATGATGCCGAGGGTGTAAAGGCTGTTGAAAATGCGCTGGCCGAACTCGGTCTTTTCGGCAAAATGCGCGTCGATATGCAGCGGTTGCGGGTTGAGCGTCAGCAGGCTGAACATCGTGTTGTCCATCTCCGTGACGGTTCGCGTCAGCGGATGCTTGAACTCCTGGCCCACGGAAAAGTCTTCGAAGTAAAGTCCGGCCATCGCGGTTTCCTCCATGCGAAATAACGGCGCGCTCTTGGCGTCACGCCGCATGAGCCCATGCATGGTAGACACAGTTGACAGACAAATTCACGTATCTGCACCCGGAATTTCGAGCTAAACAACGCAGGCGAGGGCACGTCGGGGCGCAGCAAGTCGCGATGGCCTTTGCGCAGGGAACGCGAAGAGACGGGAGATGGCGTGGTCGCGGCTCCCAAGGAGGAGGCCGACACCCATGGATTTCGCGCTCACCGATCAGCAGGAAGCCATTCGCGATGCCATCGCCAAGATCTGCGAAGGCTTTCCGGACGCCTATTGGCTGAAGAAGGACAACGACGGCGGCTTCCCGCACGACTTCCACAAGGCCTTGGCGGACGCCGGCTGGCTCGGTATCTGCGTGCCGGAAGCCTACGGCGGCTCGGGGCTCGGTATCACCGAAGCTGCGATCATGATGCGCACCATTGCGGAATCGGGCGCGGGCATGTCCGGGGCATCCGCCGTGCACATCAACGTGTTCGGGCTCAATCCCGTCGTGGTGTTCGGCACCGAGGAGCAGCGCAAGCGCATGCTGCCCCCGATGGTCGAGGGCCGCGAGAAGGCCTGCTTCGCCGTCACCGAGCCCAACACCGGCCTCAACACCACGCAGCTCAAGACCCGCGCGGTCGCCAAGAACGACCGCTACATCGTCAATGGCCAGAAGGTGTGGATCTCGACCGCGCAGGTCGCACACAAGATCCTGCTACTCGCGCGTACCACGCCGCTGGAGGAGGTGCGCTCGCCGACCCACGGTCTCAGCCTGTTCTATACCGATTTCGACCGCAGCAGGATCAAGGTCCACGAGATCGAGAAGATGGGCCGCAAGGTCGTCGATTCCAACGAGCTGTTCTTCGAGGATTTCGAGATCCCGATGGAAAACCGTATCGGCGAGGAAGGCAAAGGCTTCGAGTACATCCTCGAAGGGATGAACCCGGAGCGTATCCTGATCGCGGCGGAGGCGGTTGGCCTCGGCAAGCTGGCGCTGTCGCGCGCCACCGAATACGCCAAGACGCGAATCGTGTTCAACCGCCCGATCGGCAAGAACCAGGGCATCCAACATCCGCTCGCGGTGAACTGGGTCGAGCTCGAGGCGGCCTGGCTGATGGTGATGTCGGCGGCGTGGCAATACGACAAGGGCATGCCGTGCGGCGCTGCGGCCAACGCCGCAAAGTACCTCGCGGGCGAGGCGGGTTTCTCGGCCTGCGAGCAGGCCGTGATGACCCATGGCGGCTTCGGCTATGCCAAGGAATTCCACGTCGAGCGATATTTGCGAGAAATCCTGATCCCGCGCATCGCGCCGGTCAGCCCGCAGCTCGCGCTCAGCTTCATCGCCGAGAAGGTGCTGGGGCTCGCCAAGTCGTATTGAACGCGCCTTGGCGCAAGCGGCCTATTCGGCGGCGATCCGCTCCATCGCCATGGCGCGCAGCCTGGCGCGCTGGATCTTCACGCCATTGGCGCTGTCGGTGACCGGAAAGGCGTCCACGAGATAGATCCGCGCCGGGACCTTGTAGCCGGCGAGCCGCTCGCGCAGATGCGCGATCAACTTCTCCTGCAGCGGCGGCTCCCTTGCCGGGATCACGAACGCGACGCAGCGCGCCTGACCCTTCAGATCGACCGCAACCACCTGGGCATCACTCACGCCGGCACAGGATTTGAGCTCATCCTCGATCTCGCCGGGGGCGACCAGGAAGCCGCCCAGCCGCATGGCATCGCCGGCGCGGGTCTCGTAGACGAAGGAGCCGTCGCCGCGCAGCCGGCCGATGTCGCCGGTGCGGAAGAAGCCGTCCGCGGTGATCGCCTCGCGTGTCGCATCCGGGTTGTGGAAGTACCCAAGGAAGCGTGACGGCGCGCTGATCTCGATCTCACCGGAAATGCCGCTGGCTGCAAGCTCGCCGGTCTCGGTGTCGCGCACGCGCACGCTTGCGTCGGGTGACATCGGCCAGCCGCCGCCCTCGATGCGATCGGCGAAGGCATCGCTAGGCTGCGCGATCGCGAACAGGGCCTGGACCTCGCTCGAGCCATAGAGGCCGAACAGCGGCAGGCCGCGGGATTCAGCCTCTGCCGCAAGCTCGCGCCAACCTGGCTGGAACGCGGCGAAACCGCAGAGCTCGAGGTGCGGGAACGGGCGCGGCGCATCGGTGAGGGCGAGAATGCGCCGGAACATTTCGTCGGAGCCGAAGGAATGCGTGATCCTGTGCTCGCGCAGAATCTCGAAGGCCGGCGCCGCCTCGAAGGCGTCGAGCACATGAACGGTTGCACCGGCCGCGACGAAGCCGAGCAGGCTCGTCATGCCGAAGGTGCCGCAGAATGGCAGCATGGCCAGCAGCGCGTGACGCTGTGGATCGAGCCGCAGCGCCTTGGCGACGGAGACGGCATGGCTCGCCAGCGTCCGCTGCGAATGCGCTACCAGCTTCGGTCCCTTGGTGGTGCCCGATGTGGTGTAGAGCAGCACCGGCAGGTCGATATCGTCCTCGGCCGGCGGCGCGGGCGGATAGAGGCTGTCGAAGGCGTCGAAGCGCACGCAGGGCCAGTGCGCCGGGATCGCATCCGCGCCGACCACCGCGAGCCGTTGCAGCGCGGGGACTTCGTGTTCGGCAATCCCGGCAAGGATCGCGGCAAAATCGATCGAGCGGAATGCGGCCTCCACCACCATCAGCCTGGCGCCCGACAAGCGAAGCAGATGCGCGACTTCCGCACTCCGGTAGCGCGTATTGACGGCGGCGACGATCGCACCACATCGGGCGGCGGCAAACAGCAGGGCGATCCATTCGATCCGGTTGACCAGCCAGACCGCGACGACGTCCCCTTTGCCGATGCCCTGCGCTGCGAGCCAGGCGGCGGTCTGCTCTACTCTTCTTGCGAAATCCGCGCGCGAGACCGGCGTGCCGTCGAATACGAAGGCGGGATCGGCGGCGGCCTCGGCCCGGATCAGCGATTGCAGCGACAGCGTATTGGCACTCATGGCAACGGGAGTAACGCGATCATGCCGAGCTGTCTACTTGGTGCCGAACATCCGGTCGCCGGCATCGCCGAGCCCCGGCACGATGTAGCCGTGGTCGTTGAGCCGCTCGTCGATCGCGGCGGTCCAGATCGGCACGTCGGGATGCTCGCTCTGGAATTGCGCGATGCCCTCGGGCGCGGCCAGAAGGCACACGAAGCGGATATCGCGGGCGCCGCGGGCCTTGAGCAGGGAGGCGCCGGCGCAGGCCGAGTTGCCGGTCGCCAGCATCGGGTCCATCAGGATCACGGTGCGGTCGGACAGGTCCTGCGGCGCCTTGAAGTAATATTCCACGGCCTGCAACGTCTCGGGGTCGCGGTAGAGCCCGATATGAGCGATGCGCGCCGAGGGCATCAGCGCCAGCATGCCGTCGAGGAAACCGACGCCGGCGCGTAGGATCGGCGCCAGCGTGAGCTTCTTGCCGGCGATCTTGGGCGCCCGCATCGGCGCGATCGGCGTCTCGATCTCGACCAGCTCCAGCGGCAAATCGCGCGTCACCTCGTAAGCGAGCAGCATCCCGATCTCGTTCAGAATCTCGCGAAAGCTCTTGGTCGAGCGGTCCTTCTCCCGCATCAGGGAGAGCTTGTGCTGGACCAGGGGGTGGACGACGACGTTGACGTTGCTGGTGCTCATGAAAACGCTCTACACGGTTCCGTGAAATTGCGCCAGATCGCTCCACCTGGCCTTTATGAGATTCCTATAACTTTGCCGTCGCGATCGTCTCGAAAACCTATGCCTGCGGTGGCACCTCAGCACGGTCAAGAGCGCGGGCCGGTCGTGGAAGCCCACCCCTCCTTGCGCTCACCGGAGTCCCGGGAAAGCGGTTGCGCCGCACATGAGGCGCAACGAGGAGTATCGCCATGATGGACCTTCTGATGCTGGCGCTTGCCATCGCCTTCTTCGCCCTCGCGATCGGCTACACCTATGCCTGCGAACGGCTGTGAGGGAGCGGACCATGATCTTCGATTATGCGCTCGCCGGCGCCGTCTCGTTCGGCCTCCTGGTCTATCTCACCTACGCGCTGCTGCGGCCCGAGCGGTTCTGAATCGTGCTGCTGCTCGTTCAATTGCTGCTGGCCGACGCTGTGCTCGTCGCGGCTCTGCTCGCGCTGCTCCTGCCACTGTTGCGCCGGACCCAAAGCCTGAAGGTTTAATGCCATGACTGCGATCGGTTGGCTCCAGATCATTCTTTTCTGCGTCATCGTCGTCGCGCTCGTCAAGCCGCTCGGCTGGTACATGACGCGCGTATTCAACGGCGAGCGGACGTTCCTGTCGCCGGTGCTGCGCCCGATCGAGGCCGGCATCTACTGGATTTCCGGTGTCGACGAGAAGCGCGAGCAGCACTGGCTGACCTACACGGTCGCCATGCTGCTGTTTCATGTCGGCGGCTTCCTGATCATCTACGGCGTGATGCGCTTGCAGGCGGTGCTGCCATTCAATCCGGCCGGGCAGGGGGCGGTCGCCCCGGACCTCTCCTTCAACACGGCGATCTCCTTCATCACCAACACCAATTGGCAGAACTACGGCGGCGAGAGCACGCTGTCCTATCTCGTGCAGATGCTTGGTTTGACACACCAGAACTTCCTGTCGGCGGCGACCGGCATCGTGCTCGCGGTCGCGCTGATCCGCGGCTTTGCCCGCGCCTCGATGCGTACCGTCGGCAATTTCTGGGTCGATGTGACACGTTGCACGCTTTATATCCTGCTGCCGATCTGCGTCGTCTATACGCTGTTCCTGGTCTGGCAGGGCATGCCGCAGACGCTCGGGGCCTATGTCGAGGCGACCACGCTCGAAGGCGCCAAGCAGACCATCGCGGTCGGCCCGGTCGCCTCGCAGGTCGCGATCAAGATGTTGGGCACCAATGGCGGCGGCTTCTTCAATGCCAACGCCGCGCACCCCTTCGAGAACCCGACCGCGCTGTCAAATTTCGTGCAGATGCTGTCGATCTTCGCGCTCGGCGCCGCGCTCACCAATGTGTTCGGACGCATGGTCGGCAACCAGCGCCAGGGCTGGGCGATCCTCGCCGTGATGGGCCTGCTGTTCATCGCCGGCGTCGGCGTCTGCTATTGGGCCGAAGCCAACGGCACCTCGATCCTGCATGCGCTGGGCCTGACCGGCGGCAACATGGAGGGCAAGGAGGTCCGCTTCGGCATCGTCGCGTCCGCGCTGTTCGCCGTGATCACGACCGCCGCCTCCTGCGGTGCGGTCAACGCCATGCATGACAGCTTCACGGCGCTTGGCGGCATGATCCCGCTGATCAACATGCAGCTCGGCGAGATCATCGTCGGCGGCGTCGGCGCCGGCATGTACGGCATGCTGCTGTTCGTCATCCTCGCGATCTTCGTCGCTGGCCTGATGGTCGGCCGCACCCCCGAGTATGTCGGCAAGAAGATCGAGGCGCGCGAGGTCAAGATGGCGATGCTCGCCATCCTCGTCCTGCCGCTGATGATTCTTGGCTGGACCGCCGTCGGCGTGGTCTATCCGGCGGCCGTCGCCTCCATGGCGAATGCTGGACCGCACGGCTTCACGGAAGTGCTGTACGCCTTCACCTCGGGGGCGGCCAACAACGGCTCGGCCTTCGCCGGCCTCACCGGCAACACCTTCTTCTACAATCTCACGCTTGCCAGCGCGATGTTCGTCGGCCGCTTCTTCATGATCGTGCCGGCGATGGCGATCGCGGGATCGCTCGCGGCGAAGAAATCGATCCCGCCGTCGATGGGCACGTTCCCGACCACGGGAGGCCTGTTCGTCGGTCTCGTCGTCGGCGTCATCCTGATCATGGGCGGTCTGACGTTCTTCCCGGCGCTCGCCCTCGGCCCCATCGTCGAGCATCTCGCGATGAACGCCGGCAACCTGTTCTGATCCAGCTCTTTCGGAGTGGCCTCCATGGAACCCGTCCATAAACCCAACAAGCGCATGCCGGTGTCGGCGATGCTGGATCCCAGGATCGTGATGCCGGCGATCGGCGCGGCTTTCGCCAAGCTCGATCCGCGCGCCATGATCAAGAACCCGGTCATGTTCGTGGTCGAGATCGTTGCTGCACTCACCACCGTGATCTTCCTGCGCGATCTCCTGACCGGGGGGGACAATCTCGGATTCACCTTCCAGATCATCCTCTGGCTGTGGTTCACAGTGCTGTTCGCCAATCTCGCCGAAGCGGTGGCCGAGGGCCGAGGCAAGGCGCAGGCCGAGACGCTGCGCAAGACCCGCACCGAGAGCCAGGCCAAGCTCCTGAGCGGCGCGGGCCGCGACTACAAGCTCGTATCAGGCACGAGCCTGAAGGTCGGCGATCTCGTGCTGGTCGAGGCGGGCGACACGATCCCCTCGGACGGCGAGGTGATCGAGGGCGTCGCCTCCGTCAACGAGGCCGCCATCACCGGCGAGTCGGCACCCGTGATCCGCGAATCCGGCGGCGACCGTTCGGCGGTGACCGGCGGCACGCAGGTGCTGTCGGACTGGATTCGCGTCCGCATCACGGCAGCCCAGGGCTCGACCTTCATCGACCGCATGATCAAGCTGGTCGAGGGCGCCGAGCGGGCGAAGACGCCGAACGAGATCGCGCTCAACATCCTGCTCGCCGGCCTTACCATCATCTTCGTGTTCGCAACCGTGACGATCCCGAGCTACGCCGCCTACGCCGGCGGCTCGATCTCGGTGATCGTGCTGGTCGCGCTGTTCGTGACGCTGATTCCGACCACGATCGGCGCGCTGCTGTCGGCGATCGGCATCGCCGGCATGGATCGCCTGGTTCGCTTCAACGTCTTGGCGATGTCGGGCCGCGCGGTCGAGGCCGCCGGCGACGTCGACACGCTGCTGCTGGACAAGACCGGCACCATCACGCTCGGCAATCGCCAGGCGACCGCCCTCCGCCCTGTCCGCGGTGTCACCGAGCAGGAGCTGGCCGACGCCGCCCAGCTCGCCTCGCTGGCCGACGAGACGCCGGAAGGCCGCTCCATCGTCGTGCTGGCCAAGGAGAAGTACGGCATCCGCGGCCGCGACATGGCCGAGTTGGGTGCCACCTTCATCCCGTTCACGGCACAGACCCGCATGAGCGGCGTCGATGCCGGCGGCTCGTCGGTGCGCAAGGGTGCGGTCGATGCCATGCTGAACTATGTCGGCGGCGGCGCTCCGACCGCGGTCGCTTCCGGCAACATGGCGCGGGCGATGCAGCCTGCCGCGCTTTCCGAGCTCGGCCGCGAGATCCAGGCCATCGCCGATGACGTGTCGAAGTCCGGCGGCACGCCGCTGGCCGTCGCCAGGGATGGCAGGCTGCTCGGGATCGTCCAGCTCAAGGACATCGTCAAGGGCGGCATCCGTGAGCGCTTTGCCGAGCTGCGCCGCATGGGTATCCGCACCATCATGATCACCGGCGATAATCCGATGACCGCCGCGGCCATCGCGGCGGAAGCCGGCGTCGACGACTTCCTGGCGCAGGCAACTCCCGAGGACAAGCTCAAGCTGATCCGCGACGAGCAGGCCAAGGGCAAGCTGGTCGCCATGTGCGGCGACGGCACCAACGACGCGCCGGCGCTCGCCCAGGCCGACGTCGGTGTCGCCATGAACACCGGCACCCAGGCCGCCCGCGAGGCCGGCAACATGGTCGACCTCGACTCCAACCCGACCAAGCTGATCGAGGTGGTCGAGATCGGCAAGCAGCTGTTGATGACGCGCGGCGCGCTGACGACGTTCTCGATCGCCAACGACGTCGCCAAGTACTTCGCGATCATCCCGGCGATGTTCCTGGCGTTCTACCCGCAGCTTGGCGTGCTCAACGTCATGAACCTGTCGAGCCCGCAGAGCGCCATCCTGTCGGCGATCATCTTCAACGCGTTGATCATCATCGGCTTGATCCCGCTCGCGCTGAAAGGCGTCGCCTATCGCGCGGTCGGCGCCGGTGCGCTGCTGCGGCGCAACCTCCTGATCTACGGCCTCGGCGGCATCGTCATTCCTTTCGTCGGCATCAAGGCAATCGATCTCGTGGTGACCGCCTTGCACCTGGCCTGACATGTCATCGCGAGCGACGAGGCAATCCTGCCAGACCCTCATCCTGAGGAGCGCGGAACGCGCGTCTCGAAGGATGAAGGCCCTGCTGGTGGCCTCGCCCTTCGAGACGCCGCGCAGGCGCGGCTCCTCAGGGTGAGGGTCTGGCTTCCCAGCTCGTAGTGACAGAACATCGGAGACCCAACATGCTCAGAGAAATCCGCCCCGCCATCGTCCTCTTGCTGGCACTCACCGCCATCACCGGCCTTGCCTATCCGCTGGCGATGACCGCCATTGCCGGCACGTTGTTTCCCGTGCAGGCGCAGGGCAGCCTGATCGAGAAGGACGGCAAGGTGATCGGCTCCGCCCTGATCGGGCAGGAATTCAAGGACGACAAGTACTTCCATGGCCGTCCCTCGGCGACGCTTGGGCCGGACCCCAATGATTCGACCAAGACGGTGTCGGCCCCCTACAACGCCGCCAATTCGGGCGGCTCCAACCTTGGCCCGACCAGCAAGGCGCTGGCCGACCGGTTGAGGGAGGACGTGGACAAGCTCAGGGGCGAGAATCCGAACGCGGCCGTGCCGGTCGACCTGGTGACGACCTCTGCCAGCGGCCTCGACCCTGATATCTCGCCAGAAGCGGCGCAATTCCAGGTGCCGCGCGTGGCCAAGGCGCGGAATCTGCCTGAGGATCAGGTCAGGCAGCTCGTCGCTGCCAACACCGAAGGCCGTCTGCTCGGCCTGCTCGGCGAACCCAGAGTTAACGTCCTGGCACTGAATCTCGTGCTCGATCGCATCGCCGCCAAGTAGCCGTCTAGGCTCGCGGCGCCCGGATGGTTATATTTGGGACGAAGCTGCTTCTCCCTCTCCCCGCTTGCGGGGAGAGGGTTGGGGTGAGGGGGAGTCTCCACGACGACGGTGACAATTGGACTCGTGGAGGCTCCCCCTCACCCGAAATTCAAGCTGCGCTTGAATTCCGGCCTCTCCCCGCACGCGGGGAGAGGCGAAGAGGCAGGCGAACAACCTAACGAGCCGTAACCATCCTGATGGTCCGAGAGCGCCGCGATCCCGAACAACGTCCCTCTCCCGAAGCGCTGCTGGAAGCAGCGCGCCGGGAGGAGGGTGCGGGCGGCAAGCTGAAGATCTTCGTCGGCGCCGCGCCCGGCGTCGGCAAGACCTACGAGATGCTGCAAAGCGCCCACGCCAGGCGCAAGGCCGGCATCGACGTCGTGGTCGGCCTCGTCGAGACTCACGGCCGCGCCGAAACCGAGGCGCTGGTGCGCGGGCTCGAGGTGATCCCGCGCAAGCGGCTCGACTATCGCGGCCAGATCGTCGAGGAGATGGATCTCGATGCGGTGATCGCGCGCCGGCCGCAGATTGCGCTGGTCGACGAACTCGCCCATACCAACGCGCCCCTTTGCCGCCATCCCAAGCGCTATCTCGACGTCGAGGAATTGCTGTCCCATGGCATCGACGTCTACACCGCCGTCAACATCCAGCACATCGAGAGCCTCAACGACGTCGTCGCCCAGATCACCCATGTCCGGGTCCGCGAAACCGTGCCGGACTCGATCTTCGACCGCGCCGATGCCATCGAGCTGATCGACCTCACGCCCGACGATCTGATCCAGCGGCTGAAGGAGGGCAAGGTCTACGTGCCCAAGCAGGCCGAGCGGGCGCTGGAGCATTATTTCTCGCCGGGCAATCTCACCGCACTGCGCGAGCTCGCATTGCGGCGCACTGCCGAGCGGGTCGACGAGCAGCTCCTCAGCCATATGCAGGCGAATGCGATTCCCGGGCCCTGGGCCGCGGGGGAGCGCATCCTGGTCTGCGTCAGCGAGGATCCGCGCGCGACCGGCCTCGTGCGCTACACCAAGCGCTTGGCCGACCGGCTGCATGCGCCGTTTACCGCGCTGTCGATCGAGACGCGGCGCTCGCTCCAGCTTTCCGACGAGGAGCGCGACCGGCTTGCCGATACGCTGCGGCTCGCGGAATCGTTCGGCGGGGAGGCTTTGACCATCCCGGGCGTCGGTCGCCGCATCGCCGACGACGTGATCAACTTCGCGCACGGCAACAACGTCACCCAGATCGTGATCGGTAAGTCGACGCGTTCGCGCTGGTTCGAGATGACGCGCGGTTCCGTCGTGCATGACCTCGTGCGGCGTGCCGGCAATATCAGCGTTCACGTCATCCCCGGCGACGAGCTCTCCGGAGAGGCGGCGCCCAAGACGGCGGTGCAGACCGCGGCGCGATCCGAGCCGTTCGATCCGCTCCCCTATGTCAAGGCGCTCGGGATCACGGCGGTTGGCCTTACGGCCGCGATGGGCATCAAGCCGTACGTCGGCGTCGAGAACGTCGACCTGATGTTCCTCACCGCGGTGGTGGCCGTGGCCGTGCGCTATGGGCTGTGGCCCTCACTGCTCGCGAGTGTCGCGGGGTCGCTGGCCTACAATTTCTTCTTCCTGCCGCCGGTCTACACGTTCACCATCACCGATCCGACCAACGTCGCGGCCTTCTTCTTTTTCATGCTGATTGCGTTCGTGGTGTCGAACGTTGCGGGTCGCGTGCGCACGCAGGCCGATGCCGCGATCGGCCGGATCAGGATGACCGAGCAGCTCTATGCCTTCAGCCGCAAGCTCGCGGGCACCGCCACGCTCGACGATGTCTTGTGGGCGAGCGCCTATCAGATCGCGTTGATGCTGAAGGTGCGCGTCGTGCTGCTGCTGCCGGAGGACGGGCTGCTCACGGTGAAATCCGGCTATCCGCCGGAAGACCAGCTCGATCAGGCCGATCTTGCCGCGGCCAACTGGGCGTGGAGCAACGACCGACCCGCCGGGCGCGGGTCCGATACGTTGCCGGGTGCAAAGCGGCTGTTCCTGCCGATGCGCACCGGGCGCGGTCCGATCGGCGTCATCGGCATCGACAACGACCGCACCGGCCCGCTGTTGACGCCGGACCAGCGCCGGCTGCTCGATGCGCTGGTCGACCAGGGCGCGCTCGCGATCGAGCGGGTGCTGCTGGTCGAGGACATGGACCGGGTCAAGCGCACGGTCGAATCCGAGCGGCTGCGCTCGGCGCTGTTGACCTCGATCTCGCATGATCTGAAAACGCCGCTCGCCTCCGTCCTGGGAGCGGCCTCCACCATGCGCGATCTCGCCGCCGCGCTCTCCGACACCGAGAAGCGCGACCTGCTGGCCACCGTCATCGACGAATCCGAGCGGCTCAACCGGTTCATCGCCAATCTGCTCGACATGACCAAGCTCGAATCCGGTGCCATCGTCCCCAACTCCGCGCTGCACGATCTCGGCGAGATCGTGGGCAGCGCGCTGCGGCGTGCAGCCAAGATTCTCGGCTGCCACAAGGTCGAGCTGGTGCTGGCTGCTGATCTGCCGATGCTTCAGCTCGATGCCGTGCTGTTCGAGCAGGTGCTGTTCAACCTGCTCGACAATGCCGCCAAATATTCGCCGGCCGACACGACGGTTTCGATCCGCAGCCGGCGGGACCGCGATCATGTCGTGCTCGAGATCGTGGACGAGGGGGCCGGGATTCCGCCCGACGAGCTGGAGAGCGTGTTCGACAAGTTCTACCGCGTGCAGAAGGGCGATCATGTCCGCCCCGGCACCGGGCTCGGCCTCGCCATCTCACGCGGCTTCGTCGAGGCGATGCGCGGCACGATCTCGGCCGCCAACCGCAGCGACCGGCGCGGCGCTGTCCTCACCGTCCGTCTTCCCGTTCCGGCAGAGAGCCGCACATTGGATACCGCTGCATGAACGCTGCGCCGATCAAGGTCCTTGTCATCGACGACGAGCCGCCGATCCGTAAATTGCTGCGGATGGGGCTGACGACGCAAGGCTACGACATCCTGGAGGCGTCGAACGGCAAGATCGCGCTGGAGAAGCTCGAGGAAGCGCCGGCGCTGATCATCCTCGATCTCGGCCTGCCCGACATTCAGGGACACGAACTGCTGCGCACCATCCGCGCCCGCAACGAAGGCGTGCCGATCGTGGTGCTGTCGAGCCGGGGCGACGAAGCCGGCAAGGTGCAGGCGCTCGATCTCGGCGCCGACGACTATCTGACCAAGCCGTTCGGCATGGACGAGCTGTTGGCCCGCCTGCGCGCCGCGCTGCGCCACCAGCTCCAGGTCAAGGGCGAACGCCCGGTATTCCGCACCGGCGATCTCTCCGTCGATCTGGTCCGCCGCATCGTCAAGGTCGGCGAGCGCGAGGTGAAGCTGTCGCCGAAGGAGTATGACCTGTTCCGCGTGCTGGTGCAGCATGCCGGCAAGGTGCTCACGCACAGGTTCCTGCTGAAGGAGCTCTGGGACGAACTGACCGATGCGCAATATCTGCGCGTCTATGTCCGCCAGCTCCGCCAGAAGATCGAAGCCGATCCGGAACGGCCGCAATACGTGTTGACCGAGACGGGGATCGGGTACCGGCTCAAGGCGGGGGATTGATTTTCGCAGTGCCGTAGGGTGGGCAAAAGCGCAAAGCGCCGTGCCCACCATCTTTCGATTTCGACAAAGGTGGTGGGCACGCTTCGCTTTGCCCACCCTACGATATCGAGCCCTGGGCGAGCGGTCTCCTCAGCCCGCCTTCCTGTGCCGCGCCGTCGACCGGTGCGTCTTTCTCGCCGCGCGTTGCCGTCCGGTCGCGCGGCGCGCATGAGGTTTCGCTGCCGTCTTCTTCCCGCCGCGTCCCTTCAGGCTCTGCTTCAGCGCATCCATCAGGCTGACGACGTTGCTCGGCCGCTCCTCGGGCTCGGGCAATTCAATCTTCTTGCCGCTGGCCTTTCGCTTCACCAGCGCCTTCAACGCGGTCTCGTAGTCGTCCTTGAACTTGCCGGGATCGAAATGCGCGGCCTTGGTGTGCAGGATGTGGCCGGCGAGCTCGACCATGTCCTTGGTGATCTTCGGGCTCTTGATGTCGTCGAAGAACTGGTCCTCGTCGCGCAGCTCGTAGGGAAAGCGCAGCGTGGTGCCGAGCAGGCCCTTGCCGAGCGGCTCGATCGCGATGATGTGCTCGCGGTTGGTGAGCACGATCTTGGCGAGCGCCACGCGGTCCTGGTCCTTCATGGCGTCGCGGATCACCGCGAAGGCGTCGACCGCGGCCTTGCCGTCGGGCGCGATGTAGTAGGGATGGTTGAGGTAGCGCTGGTCGATCTCCTCGCTCGGCACGAAGCTCTCGATGTCGATGGTGTGGTTGCTCTCGATCCGGACCGCGTCGAGCTCCTCCGGCTCGATCTCGACATACTTGCCCTTGCGCAGCTCGTAGCCTCGCCCCTTCTGGTCGCTCTCGACGACGTCGCCGGTCTCGGAATCGATCATCTGCTGCTTGAGCCGGTTGCCGGTCTCGCGGTTGATCAGGTGAAACCGCGTCTTCTCCGCCGCCGTGGTCGCGGGATAGAGCACGACCGGGCAGCTGACCAGCGACAGCTTCAACGTTCCCTTCCAATAGGCGCGCGGGGCCATTCCATTCTCCAGCGTTTTCAAGGCGTTTTGGAACCCCAACCCTCCCACAGGGTTTTGGTTCCGGGCGGGACTTTGGCCGTGATAGGCTCAAGGCCGAAAGAGAAGCGGGACTGGTCGTGCTGCAAAAACTCTCCACTTACCGACAGAAGCGTGACTTCGAGAAGACGCCCGAGCCGTCGGGCAAGGCCGCGGTCGCGCCATCGAAGCAGCGGCGCTTCGTGATCCAGAAGCACGATGCGAGCCGGCTGCACTACGACCTCCGGCTCGAATTCGACGGCGTGTTCAAGTCCTGGGCGGTGACCAAGGGCCCCTCGCTCGATCCGCATGACAAGCGGCTGGCGGTGGAGGTGGAGGATCATCCGCTCGACTACGGCGATTTCGAAGGCACGATTCCGGAAGGCCAGTATGGCGGCGGCACGGTGATGCTGTGGGATCGCGGCACTTGGGAGGCCGAGGATCCGGACGCCGGATTCAAGAAGGGCGATCTGAAGTTCACCCTGCATGGCGACAAGCTGCACGGCAGCTGGGTGCTGGTGCGCATGCGCAACCGCGGTGGCGAAAAGCGCACCAACTGGCTTCTGATCAAGCATCGCGACGAATATGTTCGCGAGGGCAAGGACAACGACATTCTCGACGAGGACAGGTCGGTCGCCTCCGGCCGCGCGATGGAGCAGATCGCCGCGGGCAAGGGGCGCGCGCCAAAGCCGTTCATGCTTGCGAAGGGCGCCAAGGGTAAGGCCGACGCCGTCTGGCAGTCCAACCGTGCCGAGGATACGAAGGGGCGCACCGTCAAGCCGGCGCCGCGCGCGGCGTTGAAGGCCGGCAAGACCCCCAAGACCAGGACGGCGAAGAAGAAAGCCACCACGGCGAGCAGCGCGAAGAAGGTCGCCGAGATGCCGGACTTCGTGGCGCCGCAACTCTGCACGCTGGTCGAGCGGCCGCCGGCCGGAGACGGCTGGTGCCACGAGATCAAGTTCGATGGCTATCGCGTGCAGCTCCGGGTCGAGGACGGCGAGGCGACGCTGAAGACGCGCAAGGGCCTCGACTGGACCGGCAAGTTCGGCGCCATCGCCAAGGAGGCGGCCGCGCTGCCGGACGTGATGATCGACGGCGAGATCGTCGCGCTCGACCACAACGGCGCACCGAATTTCTCCTCGCTCCAGGCTGCGCTGTCGGATGGCAAGACCGAAGAGCTGATCTTCTTTGCCTTCGACCTGCTGTTCGCCGAGGGGCAGGATTACCGGCGGCTGCCGCTCGGCGAGCGCAAGGCGCGGCTGAAGCAGCTGCTGGAAGCCCGCAAGCGGAAGTCGAACCAGATCCGCTATGTCGAGCATTTCGAGAGCGGCGGCGATGCGGTGCTGCAATCGGCCTGCAAGCTCGAGCTCGAAGGCGTGGTGTCGAAGAAGCTGGATGCGCCGTATCGTTCGGGGCGCACCGAGAGCTGGGTCAAGTCGAAATGTCGCGCCGGCCACGAAGTGGTGATCGGCGGCTACAAGACCACGAACGGCAAATTCCGCTCGCTGATGGCAGGCGTGCAGCGCGGCGATCATCTCGCCTTCGTCGGCATGGTCGGCACCGGCTTCGGCGCCGACAAGGTCAAGCGCATCATGCCGTCGTTGAAGGCGATGGCGGCCAAGGAGAGCCCCTTCGGCGGCAAGAATGCCCCGAAGAAGACGCGCGAGGTGCACTGGCTGAAGCCGGAGCTCGTCGCCGAGATCGAGTTCGCAGGCTTCACCGCCGACGGCAATATCCGCCAGGCCGCGTTCAAGGGCCTGCGGCAAGACAAGCCGGCCGAGGAGGTGGAGGCCGAGACGCCCGTCGACACGAAGCTTGCCGAACCTGCACCCGGCAAGCGAGCCGCAAAGACGGCCAAGCGCTCCAAGGATGCCGGCACAGCGGAGGTGATGGGCGTCATCATCTCCAAGCCGGACAAGGAGCTCTGGCCTGACGACGGCGAGGGTGCTCCCGTCACCAAGCTCGATCTCGCGCGCTATCTCGAAGCGGTCGGCGCGTGGATGATCGTGCACCTGAAGGGCCGGCCATGCTCGCTGATCCGCGCCCCCGACGGCATCAAGGGCGAATGCTTCTTCCAGCGCCACGCCATGCAGGGCACGTCCAACCTTCTGGAGCTCGCGCGCGTCTCCGGCGACCGCAAGCCTTATCTGCAGATCGACCGCATCGAGGGACTCGCGGCCGTTGCGCAGATCGGCGGCGTCGAGCTGCATCCCTGGAATTGCGCGCCCTATGCCTATGACACGCCGGGCCGGCTTGTGTTCGATCTCGATCCGGCATCGGACGTCGAATTCGCCGCCGTGGTCGAGGCGGCCAAGGAGATGCGGCAGCGCCTTTCCGACATCGGCATGGAGAGCTTCTGCAAGACCACCGGCGGCAAGGGCCTGCACGTGGTGGTGCCGCTGCTTCACGGCGCACGCGACAAGGTGAGCTGGAAGGAAGCGAAGGCCTTTGCGCAGGGCGTCTGCCAGTGGATGGCCGACGACAACCCCGAGCGCTATCTGCTCAACATGTCGAAGAAGCTGCGCGAGGGAAAGATCTTCCTCGACTATCTCCGCAACGACCGCATGTCGACGGCGGTGGCCCCGCTGTCGCCGCGGGCGCGCGCTGGTGCCACGGTCTCGATGCCGCTGACCTGGGCGCAGGTGAAGAGCGATCTCGATCCGAAGCGCTATACGCTGCGCACCGTGCCGGGCCTGCTGTCGCGGTCGAAGGCGTGGGAGGGCTACGAGGATGCGGCCGTGTCGATCAAGGCCGCGATGAAGAAGTTGGCGGGGAAGAAGTAGGGTGGGCAAAGCGAAGCGTGCCCACGATCTTTCTCGTTACGACGAAGAGGTGGGCATGGCGCAACGGCGCCTTTGCCCACCCAACGAGATCCTCGCTGTGCCGCTAGATCCGGCCCATCAACAGCAGGATCAGCAAGATGACGATGACGAGCCCGAGGCCGCCGCCGCCGTAATAGCCGGTGCCGTAGAACGGGCCGCCGCCGATGCCGCTGAAGCCGCCGAGCAGGGCGATGATTAGAATGATCAGAATGATCGTGCCGATAGACATGCCAATTTCCTCCAGCCCTTCCTTGAAGGGTCCTTTGCAACCTGTCCCGTTGTGCGAAGGCAACTTGCCGCAGGTTGTAAAGTTCCCGCATTGAAACACGGCGGGCGGATCAACTTACATGGAACCTTTGTGCAGGCCGTCGGCATAACTATGTGAGTTCAGTCAATTCGGGGGAGGGCCATGTCAGCACCGCTTGTCGTTTCAATTCCGCACCGTCTCGGCCGCGAGGAGGCGGTGCGCCGGCTCAAGACCGGGCTCGGCCGCGCCGCAGCCAGCATTCCCGTGATGCAGGTCGAGGAGGAGCGCTGGACCGGCGACAGCATGGCGTTCCGCATTCGCGCGCTCGGCCAGATTGCGACGGGACAGGTCGACGTCGGCGACGATCAAGTCCGGGTCGAGGTGGTGCTGCCCTGGCTGTTGCAGCGCTTTACCGAGATGGCGCAGGCCACGATCAAGAAGCGTGGTCAGTTGCTGCTGACCAAGGATGGGGGAAAGTAATTTCAGGCGCGTCCGCGCGGTCGCGCCGGCCTGACGGCGCTTGCCGTGCGGGCTTCGACGACGAACGCGGGGAAGTCCCGGAAGGCCTGCGCCAGCGGCAATCCACCACCGGCGAGGCCGGGCGCGATGTAGCCGGTCAGGTCGATGGTGGCGTCAAAGCTCTCCGGCGCAGGCCATTCCCGGCCCGCTTGCGTGAGCGGCGCGAAGTGACGCCCGACCACGACGATCGCCGCGCTGCGGCCGTGACGACGGGCGAAGGCGACGACGTGGTTCGCATGCGTGCCGTGCACCGCCAGCGGCTGGTAATCGCCTTGAGCAAAGACGTCGGCGAGCGCATTGCGCAGCTTGAGAAGACGCCGTGTCCAGGCCAGCTTGATCAGGCCGTCCGGCCAGCGCGCCATGAGGGCGTTCCAATCCGGCTCGTCCAGCGCGTTCAGCGCCGCGTGCCGGGCGCCAAAGTCGACCGGGCGGCGGTTGTCGGGGTCGACCAGTGACAGGTCCCAGAACTCGGTGCCTTGATAGAAGTCGGGCACGCCGGGCAGCGTCGCCTTGAGGGTGAGCTGGCTCAGCGAATTCAACATGCCGAGCAGTGCGACGCGGCGGGCCAGCGCTTGCAGCGCCTCCAGGAATTCGCCTGACAATGCGGGGTCGAGGATCTTGTCGATGAAGCTCTTGATGCCGCTCTCATAGGCTTCATGCGGGTTGAGCCAGCTGGTCTCTTCCTTGCCCTCGCGCGCGGCCTTCAGCGCGTAGGCCTGGATGCGCTCGACGAAGCCGGCGTCTATCGTCTCTTCGAGCGGACAGGCACCGAGCAGTGTCTGGTAGAGCATGTATTCGAATGTCGCCGAAGGCGCGCGGAAGTTGCCCTGGAGCGTGAGGTGCGGCGCGTTCAACACCTTCCAGCGCGAAACCGCGCCGGTCCAGTCGCCCGGAATTTCGCTGAGCGCCGCGATCCGCGTGCGGGCATCCTCGCCCCGCTTGGTGTCGTGCGTGGCGGTGGCCGTCATTCCCAGCGGCCATTCCCTGGCGCGGGCCTGCATGGTCTGGTGGAAGGCGGAAATCGCAAGACCGTTGCTGGCGGGATCGCCACCGACCTCGTTGAGCGCGAGCAGCCGGTGGAATTGATAGAACGCGGTGTCCTCCAGCGATTTCGCCATCATCGGCCCGGTGAATTGCTGCACCTTCAGCGCGAAGCGGCGCACGCGCGGGGCACTGTGCGGAGGGCGCCCGGGCTTGAGCAGGTCCATGGTCAGGGCGTCGCGCAGGAAATCGAAGATGCCTTCGTCCGCGGCGAACCATTCCGCGCGGGCGCGGGCGATGGTGTCGTCGATCAGCTTGCGGTCGGGCGCGGTCGGGCCGCTGTTGGTCAGATAGGTGCGGTACACCGGGAAATGCAGCACATAGAGCTCCAGCGCCTGCCGCAGGCTGTCGGCGGAGAAATCGCGGGTGGAGTAATGCCCGTTGGCGATACGTGCAAGCAGGCGCGTCAGCACGGTGAATTCACTGGTGAGCAGCGTCTCCAGCACGCGCCGCTTGGCGTCCTTCACATATGGCGCAAGCCGTGGTGAACGGTTGCTGATCTGCCGCCAGGTCTCATCAAGCGCCGCCATGCCCTTGGTGTCGACCAGGACCTGGGAAATTACGTTCATCCATTCATAGCCGGTGGTGCCCTGAACGCCGGCGAAGTGCGGCAGGCGTTCGTGCTCGCACAGGATTTTTTCGATCACCGTGTAGAACGGCTTGGTGTTGCCCTGCGCGTCGCGCACCAGGCGGCGCAGCCGCTGGCAATATTGCGCGGGGTCGCGCAGGCCGTCGATGTGGTCGAGCCGGATGCCCTGCAGCTTGCCCTCGGCGATCAGCTGCTTCACCAGCCGGTGCGTGGCGGCAAATGTGCTCGCGTCCTCGACGCGCAGACCGGCGAGCCCGTTGACGTCGAAGAAGCGGCGATAATTGATGTCGCTGGAGGCGAGCCGCCAGTGCCCGAGCTTGTAGTGCTGGCGCTCGAGCAGGTGATGCAACGCCAGCGTCTGCGCGGGACGATCCTTGGCGGCACGATAAGCGGCAAGACCGCGCGCAATGATCTCGGCGGCGCCCACAATCTCCTTGAGCTCGGCCTTGAACGCGGGGGCTTCCTTGCGGTTGGGGCGGCGCAGCCCGGTGTAGCGCGCCGCGAGCGAGAGCAGGCGCTTGCCGGCCTCCGTCTCTGCGGCATCCGCGTCCTTCACGATCATGCGGAGCATCTCGCCATAGCGCTCGGGCGCGATCGGCAAGCGATGCTCGAAATACCAGGCGGAGAAGCCGCCCTGATCCGGATCGTAGCGCAGCTCGATCTCGCCGCTCTCCAGCGCTTCGCCGTAGGACTTGCCGAGGATCGGCAGCAGCACGCCGCCGCGGGCGCGGTAGGGTAGCAGGTCCCAGTCGATGTCGAAGGACACCGCGTGGGGCGAGGCTTGGCCCCATTCCAGCACGTCGAGCCACCACGGATTATCGGCGAAATGCACGCCGACATGGTTGGGCACGAAGTCGATGATGAGTCCGAGGTCGTGCGCCCTGAGTGCCTCGCTCAGTCGCACGAATCCGGCCTCACCGCCGAGCTCCGGATTGAACTGGCCGTGATCGACAGTGTCGTAGCCGTGGGTCGAGCCCTTGCGCGCCTTCATCACCGGCGAGGCGTAGAGATGCGTGATCCCCAGTGCCTTGAGGTAAGGTACGATGGCGGCGGCCTTGTCGAAGCCGAAATCCGCGGTGAGCTGGAGCCGGTAGGTCGCAAGGGGGATGGCAGGAGGCATGCTAACCTCCGAGATGCCAGGTCACCGACCAGGGCGGCAGCTGGTCGCCACTTGCCTCTCCCCAGATCGGCGTGCCCGTGGCAGCTTCGGGACGCGCGATATCCTTGTCCGAGAGATTGGCGAGGAGCCGCAACGTCGTGCCGTCGCCCATGCGCCAATGCGCGGTGAGCAGGCCGTTGTCGGCCGCCTCCGCATTCCCGAAGCTGGCCCCCTTCAGCCGCGGCATGATCTGCTTGCGGCGCAGGGCGAGCAGCTCGCGGACCAGCGCCAGCCGCGCGTCTTGCTGCGGCGTGCGGCCGCTCCAGTCGAGCACAGCCGATTGCAGCGTCGCCGGATCGAGCGGGTCGGGCACTTCGTCGCCGAACGTTTCGTAGGCCCACGCATATTCCCGTTTGCGCCCCTGGCGGACGGCGTCGGCAAGCCCGCCCTGGAAATCGCAGAAGAACGGGAAGGGCACCGTCGAGCCCCATTCCTCGCCCTGAAACAGCATCGGCACCATCGGCGCCAGCAGGGTCACCGCGAGCGCGGCTTCGATCTGCTGCGGCGATGCCAGGCTTTCGAGCCGGTCGCCGAGCGGGCGGTTGCCGATCTGGTCGTGGTTTTGCAGAAAGTTGACGAACGTCGCCGGCGTCAGCTCACCGCTCGGCTCGCCGCGCGGCTTCTTGCCCCAGAACTCGGAGACCTCGCCCTGGTAGACGAAGCCGGACGCCAGCGCGCGCGCCAGATCGAGGCGTGGCGTTTGATAATCCGCGTAATAGCCGGCGAGCTCGCCGGTCAGCATCACGTGCCAGACGTGGTGGTAATCGTCGTTCCACTGCGCGCGATATTTGCCGTTCGGCGGCTCCTGTGCGGCGTCGACCAGGCCGGCGCGATTATCGCCGTTCTCCAGCACCAGATGGATGTGGCGTCCCGTCGCCTTGGCGAGCTCGCCGGCGGCGACGCTGAGATCCTGCAGCATCGACTGCTCGCCGGGCATCGCCATGATGTGATTGGCGGCATCCAGCCTCAGCCCGTCGAAACGGTAGTCGCTGAGCCAGCACAGCGCATTCTCGACCGCGAAGGCGCGCACCTGCGGCACGCGATAATCGATCGCGCTGCCCCACGGCGTGTGCGCATCGGTGAAGAAGGCCGGCGCATAGCGGCCAAGGTAATTCCCCTCGGGACCGAAATGATTGTAGACGACGTCGAGGAACACCATCAGGCCGCGCAAATGCGCCTCGTCGATCAGCGTTTTCAGGTCTTCGGGGCGACCATAGGCGCTGTCGGGCGCATACCACAGCACGCCGTCATAGCCCCAGCCGCGACGTCCGGCGAAATCCGCCAGCGGCATCAATTCCAGCGCGGTGATGCCGGTTGCGGCGAGATGGTCGAGCTTGTCGATCATGGCGCGGTAGGTGCCTTCGGAGGTGAAGGTGCCGACATGGGTTTCGATCAGCACCGTCTCTTCCCAGGGACGGCCGCGCCAATCGCGCGCACGCCAGGAAAAGGCGTCGTGGTCGATCACCTCGCTCGGGCCGAACACGTCTTCGGGCTGGAAAGCCGACGCAGGATCGGGCACGTCGATCGCGTCGTCGATCCTGAACTTGTAGGGGGCGCCGGCGGTGAGGCCGGCAATGTCGGCCACGTACCAGCCCTCCTGGCGGCGCTGCATCGCGTGTCGTCGATCGAGCAGGAGGTCGACGCGTCGCGCGGCAGGCGCCCAGAGGCGGAACGACACGCCGTCCTTGGTCGGCTTCGCCCCGAAGGATGGCCTCATAGCGCCCCCGCGAAGGCGAGCACGGAGCGCGGCGGCGCCTTGCTGTCGCTTCCGGGCGGGAAGTCGATCGTATTCAGCTTGGCATCGGTCGTGTTCAGGATCTGCTGCCAGCTCTTGTATTCGGTCATTTTTGGCAATTTGAATGCGATCTCTTCGGGGGCAGCGTTCAGTACGATAAAGATCGCGGCTCCGCCCGGTTCCATCGGGCCCATGACGTAGGAAAGGAATCTTCCCTCCGGGAATTTCCAGTCGCTCTCCGTCATCTCGTCGCCGGCAGGCGTCAACCACAACGCGCCGTAGGATACGCCGTCCGCGGGGCGGCCGTCGAGCCAGCGGTGGCTGCGAAGCTGCGAGAACCGGCGGCGGATCTCGGCGAGATGGGCGACGAAATCGACCATGTCGTCATCCTCCTTGCCGAGATTGTCCCATCCGACCCAGCCGATCTCGTTGTCCTGGCAATAGGCGTTGTTGTTGCCCGATTGCGAGTTGCCGACCTCGTCGCCGGCGAGGATCAGCGGAACGCCCTGCGCCAGCATCAGGCAGGCCAGCACGTTCTTGCGAAGCTGGCGGCGCAGGCCGAGGATCTGAGGATCGTCGGTCGGCCCCTCGACGCCGCAATTGTTGCTGTGGTTGTCGTTGGAGCCGTCGCGGTTGTCCTCGCCATTGGCCTCGTTGTGCTTCTCGTTGTAGCTGAAGAGGTCGGCGAGGGTGAAGCCGTCGTGCACGGTGATGTGGTTGATGCTGGCGCGCGGCCGCCGTCCGTCGTGGTTGAACAGGTCGGACGATGCCGTCATCCGGCTCGAGATGTCGCCGATCAGGCTGCCTTCACCGCTCCAGTAGCGGCGCATGGCGCTGCGATAGCGATCATTCCATTCCGACCATTGCGAGGGGAATGCGCCGACCTGGTAGCCGCCGAGGCCGAGGTCCCAGGGCTCGGCGACGAGCTTGACGGTCGCCAGCACCGGATCCTGGCGAATTGCAGTCAAAAACGAAATGCCGCGATCGAAGCCGTTGGGCCCGCGCGCCAGCGTGGTGGCGAGGTCGAAGCGGAAGCCGTCGACATGGCAGACCTCGACCCAGTAGCGAAGTGAATCCATCACCATCTGCAGCACGCGCGGGTGGGTCAGGTTCACCGACGAGCCGCAGCCGGTGAAGTCGTCGTAATAGCGCGGGTTCTCGCGGTTCAGCCAGTAATAGGAGGCGTTGTCGATGCCGCGATAGCACAGCGTCGGGCCGAGGTGATTGCCCTCGGCGGTGTGATTGTAGACCACGTCGAGCATCACCTCGATGCCGGCATCGTGCAGGCGCGCCACGGTGGTGCGGAAGGAATCGAGTGCATTGTCCTGGGCGTAGCGCGGCTCGGGCGCGAAGAAGGACAGCGTGTTGTAGCCCCAGTAATTGGCGAGCTTCTTCTCCACGAGGATGCGGTCGTCGACGAAGCTGTGCACCGGCAGCAGCTCGACCGTGGTGACGCCGAGCTTCTTCAGATGCTCGATCATCGCCGGCGAGGACAGGCCGCCATAGGTGCCGCGCAAATTTGGCGGCACGTCGTCGCGCTTCTGCGTCAGCCCCTTGACGTGGGCCTCGTAGATGATCGTGTCTTCCCAGGGGATGTGGGGACGGATCTCGCGGCGGCCCCAGTTGAAGGTCTCGTCGACCACTACGGCCTTGGGCATGCCGCGCGCGTTGTCGCGCCGATCGAAGGAGAGGTCCTCGCGCGGGCTTCCGGTGCGGTAGGCAAAATGCGCATCGCTCCAGACCAGGCGTCCGGCGAGCCGCTTGGCATAGGGATCGAGCAGCAGCTTGTTGGCATTGAAGCGATGGCCGTGCTCGGGCTCGTAGGGGCCGTGCACGCGATAGCCGTAGAGCTGGCCGGGCGAGACGTCGTTGAGATAGCCGTGCCAGACGTCCTCGGTCTTCTCGGGCAGCTCGATGCGCTCTAGCTCGCGGCGGCCTTGCGTGTCGAACAGGCAGAGCTCGACCTTCTGCGCGTTGGCGGAGAACAGCGCGAAATTGGTGCCGCGTCCGTCCCAGCTTGCGCCGAGGCGTGCGGGCGATCCGGCAGTCAGGCGCATGTGTCAGCTTTCCGGAACAAGGAAGATCGCGGCGAGCGGCGGAATGGTGAGGCGGAGCTCGCCGCCCTCGGCATGGACTTCACCGATATTGCCGACATTGCTGCCGCCATAATGGGCGGAATCCGAGTTGAGCACTTCCTTCCACTTTCCGGCAAAGGGCACGCGAACGCGATAATTCTGATAGACGTTCGGCGAGAAGTTGACGATCACGAGACAGCGCGCGTGCTCGTCAAATCCCTTGCGCAGCCAGGCGAACACGTTGCGGTTGGCGTCATCCGTGATCAGCCATTCGAAGCCGGCCTGGTCGCAGTCCATCTGGTGCAGCGCCGGCACCGCACGGTAGAGACGGTTGAGGTCGCGGATCAGCGCCTGGGTGCCGGAATGGTACTTGTACTCGAGCAGGTGCCAGTCGAGCGACTGATCGTGATTCCATTCGCGGCTCTGCGCGATCTCCGCGCCCATGAACAGCAGCTTCTTGCCGGGATGGCCGAACATGAAGCTGTAATAGGCGCGCAGATTTGCAAAGCGCTGCCACTCGTCGCCGGGCATGCGGCCGAGGATGGATCGCTTGCCGTGCACGACCTCGTCATGCGAGAGCGGCAGGATGAAGTTCTCCGAGAACGCGTAGTGCAGGCCGAACAGGATCTCGTCGTGATGGTATTTCCGGTGGATCGGATCCTTGCTGATGTAGTTCAGCGTGTCGTGCATCCAGCCCATGTTCCACTTGTAGCCGAAGCCGAGCCCACCGAATTCGACCGGGCGCGAGACCTGCGGCCAGGCGGTAGATTCCTCCGCAGCCGTGGTCGCCTGCGGGAAGCGGGCGAAGACCTCGGTGTTGAAGCGCCGCAGGAAGTTGATCGCCTCGATGTTCTCGCGGCCGCCATACTGGTTCGGGATCCAAGCGCCGGGCGGGCGACTGTAGTCGAGATAGAGCATGGACGCGACGGCATCGACACGCAGCCCGTCGATGGCATAGCGCTCCATCCAGAACAGCGCGTTCGACACCAGGAAGTTGGTCACTTCGGTGCGTCCGTAATTGTAGATCAGCGTGCCCCAGTCGAGGTGGCGGCCCTGGAGCGGGTTGGCGTGCTCGTACAGCGCGGTGCCGTCGAAACTGCCGAGCCCGTGCGGATCGTCGGGGAAGTGACCCGGCACCCAGTCGAGCAGCACGCCGACGCCCTCGCGGTGGCAGGCATCGACCAGGGCGGCGAAATCCTCGGGCGTCCCGAAGCGGCTGGTCGGGGCATAGAGGCCGGTCGGCTGATAACCCCACGAGCCGTCGAACGGATGCTCGCTCACGGGCAGGAATTCGAGATGAGTGAAGCCCATGTCGCGGGCGTAGGCCGGCAGCTGCTCGGCCAGTTCGCGATAGGTCAGCCATTCATCGCCGTTCTTGCGCCGCCACGAGCCGAGATGGACCTCGTAGATCGACATCGGCGCCGACAGTGCGTTGATGCCGTCCGGCGCCGGACGCGGCCGCGGCAGATGGGCTTCGTCGAACACGATGGAGGCCGTCTTCGGACGGACTTCGCTCGCAAACGCCATCGGATCGGATTTCAGCGGCAGCAGGTGGCCATGCGGCCCGATGATCTCGAACTTGTAGTGATCGCCGGCCTTGGCGTGCGGGATGAACAATTCCCAATAGCCGGCGCCGCGCACCCGCATCGGATGGCGCCGCCCGTCCCAGAAATTGAAATCGCCGACCACGGAAACGCGTCGTGCATTCGGCGCCAGCACCACGAAGCCGATGCCGTCGATGCCCTCGAGCCGCATCGGATGGGCGCCGAGCTTGTCATAGAGGCGCTGGTGGGTGCCCTCGCCGAGCAGATAGAGGTCGAAATCGGTCAGGATCGGCGGAAAGCGGTAGGCATCCTCGAATTCGACGACGCTGTTGCCGAATTTCGCGCGCAACTGGTAGTGCTTCGAGCCGTTGGGCAGGGCGCCGATGAACAGACCGGCATCGTGCACGCGGTCGAGCGGCGCGACCTCGCCATGGTCGCCGACCGCCTCGACATTGGAGGCCTCGGGCAGAAACGCGCGCACCACGCTTTTGCCGCCCTCGGGATGCAGCCCGAGATAGTGGAAGGGGTCGGAGTGGCGGCCCTCGATGATCGCATAGGCCTCGGCAGGAAGTTTAGGCATGGGCTTCGCTCTCGGTCTTGGACAGAATGCGAAGCAGTCCGGTCAGCGGCGCATGCAGCCCCTCAGGCCGGTGGGACAGCTCGTACTCTACGTCATTGAAGGCTTGATCAAGCAGGAAGAACCGCAGCAGTCCCTCGCTGGATTGCGCATCTGCCGGCCACAGCCGCTGATCGGTCATGGCTTCGCGGTAGGCGGACAGGAAGGTTGCGGTGGCACGCCCGCGCCATTCGTCGAGCGCGGCCGCGAGCCGGTCGTGCTCCTCGGAGGCGCCGGTCGGTGCGTGACTGAGGGCGGCATCGACCGAAACATGAATCGAATGGATCAGGCCAGCGACATCGCGGGCAGCAGGCGCCTTGCGCCGCTTGGCAGCCAGGGGCACGCGCGGATCGCCGTCGAAGTCGATGATGAAGATATCGTCCTTCACGATCAGAGTTTGCCCGAGCCGGAAGTCGCCATGATGACGGATGTTCAACCCGCCGATCTCGGATGGCAAGAGCCCGCTCAGATGGTTGGAAAGGAGCGTACGCGCCTCCGTGAGCCGATCGACCAGCGGCCGGTCCGCCTCCCGGAGGCCCTCGCGGCTTTCGGCCAGCCTGTCGAAAACCCGCTCGGCGCGCGCCTTGAGGTCGGATACGAGTCGCTTGACGTAAGCGGAGTCGATCGGCTCCGGAGCGAGATCGACCGGCTCTGCCGCGGCCAGAGCGACATGCAGTTCGCCGAGCCGCCGGCCGATCTGCGCGACGAAGTGCAGATAGAGCGCCTGCTCCTGGGTCTCGCGCAGCGCCTCGCCTATCGGGACGACGCGTTGGTCGTCGATATAGCGATCGAGATAGCCCGTGGTCACGGTCCAGCCGTCGCCCTGGTTCTCGACATAGGCATGCAGCACGCCGAGCGCGCTGCGCTGGTCACCCTCGACCAGCTCGACGCTGCCGAGCAGCGCCGGCGTGTTGGCGAAGCGCGCGACCTCGGTGAGATAATGGCCGATCTCGATCTCGGGGCTGACGCCGCCCTCGAGCCGGCGGTAGATCTTGGCGACATACTGGTTGTCGACCAGAGCGGTGCTGTTCGACTGCTCGATCGCGCGGATGCGCTCGGGCTCCTTGATGGTGTAATCGGCAAACCGGCTGGTCGCCTTGAACTCGAGCCGCAGATTGTTCTCCTCCACGACCAGATTCTGCGACAGATTGCGCAGGAACAGGCCGATGAAGATCTGGTCGGTCGCGACGTCCAGCAGCGTGCCTTCGCGCGCGCCCTGGCGCACGGCGGCCAGCGCCTTCGGGTTGAAGCGCTCGCGGTCGAAGCGCACCCATTCGATCTGCATCGGCAGCACGTAGCGCGAGCCGGCGTCCTGGTCCGTCCTCTCGAAGAACGCGATCCAGGGCCTGTTGTCGCCGATATCGCAGAACGGCACGGCTGAGGTCAGCGTGGTCTTGATCTTCTTGGGATTGTGCTCGGGATACCACCTTGTGCGCGACAGGAATCCGGGCAGCACGTCGCGCTCGAACACCCCGCGCTCGCGGGCCAGCGACACCCAGTTCGAATTCACCGGCACCACCAGCGTCTCGAATTCCGGCACCGCGCGCGGCGTCACCGGCTCGGACTTGTCGCGCTCCTGAAGCTGGAACCAGTAGAAGCCGTAGGGTCCCAGCGTGATCATGTAGGGGAGCTCGCCGATCGCCGGGAAGCGGGTGCGGCCGAGCATCTCCTGCGGGATGCGGTCCTTCCACGGCGACAGGTCGAGCTCGGTGGCTTGCGCCGCGCGCGACAAATTGGCGACGCAGAGGATCACCTCGTCGCGATATTGCCGGACATAGGCCAGCACGGCGCGGTTGGCCGGGCGGATGAAGGTCATGGTGCCGCGGCCGAAGGCGAGCGTCGACTTGCGGACCGAGATCAGCCGCTTGGTGGCGCTGAGCAGCGACGACAGGCTGCGCGACTGCGCCTCCACGTTCACGGACTCGTAGCCGTAGACGGGATCCATGATCAGCGGCGCGTAGAGGCGCGCCGGGTCGCAGCGCGAGAAGCCGCCGTTGCGGTCCGGGCTCCACTGCATCGGCGTGCGCACGCCGTTGCGGTCGCCGAGATAGATGTTGTCGCCCATCCCGATCTCGTCGCCGTAATAGATGATCGGCGTGCCGGGAAAGGACAGCAGCAGCGAGTTCATCAGTTCGATCTTGCGGCGGTCGTTGTCCATCAGCGGCGCGAGGCGCCGGCGGATGCCGACATTGATGCGGGCGCGGGGATCGTTGGCGTAGGTGGTCCAGAGATAGTCGCGCTCGACGTCGGTGACCATCTCCAGCGTCAGCTCGTCATGATTGCGCAGGAACAGCGCCCATTGGCAGCTCGCCGGAATGTCCGGCGTCTGACGCAGGATATCGGTGATCGGGAAACGGTCCTCCTGCGCGATCGCCATGTAGATGCGCGGCATCAAGGGGAAGTGATAGGCCATGTGGCACTCGTCGCCGCGGCCGAAATATTCCTGCACGTCCTCCGGCCATTGATTGGCCTCGGCGAGCAGCAGCTTGCCCTTGGAGTAGGAATCGAGCTCCTGGCGCAGGCGCTTGATGATGGCATGCGTCTCGGGAAGGTTCTCGTTGTTGGTGCCGTCGCGCTCGCACAGATAGGGAATGGCATCCAACCGGAAGCCGTCGACGCCGGCGTCCAGCCAGCGCTTCATCACCTGGATGAGCGCGCTGACCACGCGCGGATTGTCGAAATTGAGGTCGGGCTGGTGCGAGAAGAAGCGGTGCCAGTAGAACGCGCCGGCCTCGTGGTCCCAGGTCCAGTTCGACTTCTCGGTGTCGGTGAAGATGATGCGCGTGCCCTGGTACTTCTGGTCGGTATCGCTCCAGACGTACCAGTTGCGGGCGCTCGAGCCGGGATGGCTGCGTCGCGCGCGCTTGAACCATTTGTGCTGGTCCGAGGTGTGGTTGACGACGAGCTCGGTGATGACGCGCAAGCCGCGCTTCTGCGCCTCCTGGATGAAGCGCTTGAAGTCCTTCATGGTCCCGAAATCGGGATTGACCGAGCCGTAATCGGCGATGTCGTAGCCGTCGTCGCGGCCGGGCGAGGGATAGAACGGCAACAGCCACAGCGCGGTGACGCCGAGTTCCTGCAGATAGGGCAACTTCTCGGTCAGTCCGGCGAAGTCGCCGATGCCGTCATTGTTGCTGTCGGCGAAGGCCTTGACGTGCAGCTGATAGATGATGGCGTCCTTGTACCACAGCTCGTCCACGATCTCGGCAGCCTCGGCTTTCTTGGTGTCGACGGAAGACAGAACATTCATGGCGTGCCCCTTACGCCAGGCAGCGGAACAAGAGCGCCGGATCGCGGTCAGGATCGATACGCAACCTGATCCCGCCCCATTCGATGCGGGACTGTTCGCCGCTGAGGAGGTTTTCGAGTGTCGTCACATGGTGACGCTGCCCGCCGGCGTCAACCGTGACGTCGCCGAGCGGCAGCCAGCATTCGCGCGATCGGCCGGAGAGTGCGATCACGATCACGACGGTGTTGGCGGGCTCGGCCGCCTCCTTGACGAAGGCGATGGTCTCGCCGTCGTCGACGCCAAGAAAACGCAGATTCGCCGTTTGCTGGAGCGCGGCATTGTCGTTGCGGACGCGGTTGAGGTCGGCAATGTAGGACTTGATGTTGCCGGGCTGGTCCCAGTCGCGCTGCTTGATCTGGTACTTCTCGGAATCGAGATATTCCTCGCGGCCGGGAATCGCTTCGTGCTCGAGCAGCTCGAACCCGCTGTAAACGCCGTAGCTGCCCGACAACGTGGCCGCCAGCGCAACGCGCGACTTGAACGCCCAGGCTTCTCCGCTCTGGAGATGATAGGGCAGCAGGTCGGGCGTGTTGACGAACAGGTTCGGACGATAGAAGTCGCGCGTGGGATAGCGCGTCAGCTCGCCGAGATATTGCTCCAGCTCCCACCGCGACGTGCGCCAGGGGAAATAGGTGAAGGATTGCGCAAAGCCGAGCTTGGCGAGTCCCTTCATCAGCTTGGGCCGCGCAAACGTCTTGGAGAACAGGATGACCTCGGGATGCCGGCGGCGGATGTCGCCGATCAGCCAGTCCCAGAACGCAAGCGGCGCGGTGTCGTGATTGTCGATGGCGAAGATGGTGACGCCATGGTCGATCCAGAACAGCATGGCGTCGCGAAAGGCGTTCCACAGGCCGACGCGGTCGACTGAGGCGAAATCGGGAATCACGATGTCCGAATAGGGGCCCTCCGCCGTCCGCACCGAGCGGTCCGGCCGCCATTTGAACCATTCCGGATGCTGCGTCAGCCAGGGGTGGTCCGGCGAGCATTGCACGGCGAAGTCGAGCGCCAGCTCGAGGCCGTATTCGAGACAGGTCGCGACCAGCGCGCGGAAGTCCTCGATGGTGCCGAGCTCGGGATGCAGCGCGTCGTGGCCGCCCTCGGCGGCGCCGATCGCATAGGGCGAGCCGGGTTCGCCTTCGCGCGCCACCGGCGCATTGTTGCGGCCTTTGCGGCGGCTGCGGCCGATCGGGTGGATCGGCGTGAAATAGAGCACGTCGAATCCCATCGCCGCGATATCGGGCACGCGGGCGATGCAGTCGCGGAGCGTGCCGTGCCGGCCGGGAATCCGGCTCTGGCTGCGCGGCATCATCTGATACCAGGCGCCGAACCGCGCTCTGTCGCGGTCGACGACAAGCGGGAAGGATTGTGAGCGGGTCAGGTCGGGCCGGGACTGGCTCTCGGCCATGGCATCGCCGAGCTCGCTCGCCAGCAGCGAGGTGACATCGCCGGTCTGAAGATAATCCTCGCATTGTCGGACGATGATTGCCGCCGCGGCCTGCGGCGCGCCGTGGGCCTTGGTCAGCAGGCTGGCACCCTCGAGCGCGTCGAGGTTGACATCGGCGCCCGTTCGCTGCTTGCGCGCGATCCCGTGGGACCAGGTGGCGAACTCGTCGGTCCAGGCCTCGATCAAATAGAAATATCGGCCGGGCTCCACCGGTGTGAAAGCGCCGGACCAGCGGTCATTGCCGTGCTGGATCATCGGCTCGCGCCGCCAATCCCGGTCCTGCTCGGGGCGCCAGAGCAGTGCGGCTCCGATCACGGCGTCGCCGTCGCGGTAGACATCGGCCCACACCTCGACGCGATCGCCCGCGATCCTCTTCACGGCGAAGCGGCCGCCATCGATCGCGGGATAGACGTCTTCGATGAGGAAAGCGCTGCCGGCTGCGGCACTTTCGACAGTTTGAATTGTCTTGTTCACGGTGATGCCATTGACAAGAAAGCAGGTGACAAGAGAGCAGGGGCCCGTTTCCCTTGTCGGGAACCTACGCTTGATACCCTATATAGAAAGCCGCTTGTGTGTCATTAGTTCCCCCTGGGAACGGCAGGCATGGTTTGTGAGTTGACCCAGACTAACGTCTTCCGCTGCCTCGTTAAAATCGATGCCCCCGGCCGAAGAATGGCCTGCAAGCTGCGTGCCGTATGGATCTTTTAGCTCAAGCCCGGATCAAGGGCGTTCAATCCGAATTTATTGATGCGCTTGGGAAGCTGCGGGTCACCGACCCCGTGGCCCTGAAGTCCATCCTCGACGCCCTGCCGGAAAAGCGGGTTTACCGCTTCGTCAACGGGCCGGTCGTGGTCCGCGCGCTCGGACATCCGCGCACGGAATTGGCCGCCATCGGCGCGCCGCCGCTGCAATGGAAATTGACCGCCAACGGCAAATCGACGGCCCAGGGCGAGACACGCGAGCCCGTGATCGCCTGGCCCGCCGGCCTGCCGCTGGGTTATCACCGGTTGACGCTGACCGATGCCGAAGGCGTGACCGAAGAGGTGCCGATGATCGTGGCGCCCGAGCGGGCCTTCGGCGGCGATTTCGACCGCGGCTGGCTGCTCGCCGTGCAGCTCTACAGCGTCCGTTCGGACCGCAACTGGGGCATCGGCGACTTCACCGACCTCGCCGATCTCGTCCGGCTCGCCAAGCAGCTCGGGGCCGACGGCGTCGGGCTCAATCCGCTGCACGTTCTGTTCGACGACCACCCGTCCGACTGCAGTCCGTATTCGCCGAACAGCCGGCTGTTCCTCAATCCGCTCTATATCGACGTCGAGGCCATCCCCGAATTCTCGGCGGACCTCGTGCCCGACGCGGCGGCGACCGCTGCACGCCTGCGCCAGGGCGATCGCGTGCCTTACGCCGACATGGCGGCGTTGAAATGGCTGGCCTTGCGCGCGGCGTTCAACAGTTTCGTGGCGAGCGCGAGCCAAGCGCGCCGCAAGGCGTTCGACGCCTTCCGCGCCGCCCGCGCGCCGTTGTTGTCCCGGTTCGCCTGCTTCGAGGTACTACGCCATCGCTTCGCCGCGCCGTGGTGGGAATGGCCGGCGGAATGGCAGCAACCGGACGAGGCCAAGTGCGCCGAACTGCGCAATGGACCCGACAAGCGCGAGGTCGAATTCGTCGAATTCGTGCAATGGACCGCGGACAGCCAGCTGCATGACGCCAAGGAGCTCGCCAGCCAGCTCGGCATGCGCGTCGGGCTCTATCTCGACGTCGCGGTCGGCGTGCAGTCCAACGGCTTCGATGCCTGGAACGAGCAGATGGCGATCTCCCGCCATCTCGCCGTCGGCGCCCCGCCCGACGTGCTCAACACCATCGGTCAGGACTGGGGCCTTGCGGGCTTCAACGCCGGCGGCCTGGAGGCGCAATCCTTCGTGCCGTTCGCCGACATGCTGGCGGCCTCGATGCGCCATGCCGGCGCGATCAGGCTCGATCACGTGCTCGGCCTGAAGCGCCTCTATCTCGTGCCGCGCGGCTTCAAGCCGGACAACGGCGCCTATGTGCAGATGCCGTTTGAGGCGCTGCTCGGCGTCGTGGCGCGCGAGAGCGCGGCCCACAAATGCATCGTGATCGGCGAGGATCTCGGCACCGTGCCGGAAGGTTTCCGCGAGATGATGCAGGATTTCGGCATCTGGTCCTACCTCGTCATGATGTTCGAGCGCGACGAGACCGGCCGCTTCCGCAACGTCGAGCATTACCGGCCCAATGCGCTCGTCACGCTGAATACGCATGACCTGTCGACCTATGCCGGCTGGCGCTCCTTCGGCGACCTCAAGATGAAGCGCTCTCTCGGGCTCGATCCCGGCGAGAACGACCAGGCGCGCTGGGATGCGCTCGGCAGGCTCGACGAGATCCTGCGCCAGAACGGCATCAAGGCCAACGACCTCTATTCGGTGCTCGCCTTCCTGTCGCGCACGCCGTCGCGGCTGCTCGCGGTGTCGATGGAGGATCTGCTCGGCGTGATCGACCAGCCCAACATTCCCGGCACGATCGATGAGCACCCGAACTGGCGCCAGCGCCTTCCCGTCGCACTCGACAAGATCGCCGCGAAGGTCGACCTCACGGCCTTGCGAGCTGCAACGCGGGAACGTTCGTTGAACGGCGGGAGTTGATCGGCCGGGGCGTCTCAGGCTCGCACGACATTGTCTCAGAGGATCGAGGACTACGCGCTGATCGGCGATTGCGAGACCGCGGCGCTGGTCGGGCGCAACGGCTCGATCGACTGGCTATGCTGGCCGGCCTTCGATTCCGACGCCTGCTTCGCCGCCATCCTCGGCACCCACAAGAACGGCCGCTGGCTGATCGCACCGAGCGGCGACGTCACCAGGATATCGCGACGTTACCTCGGCGACACCCTCATCCTCGAAACCCGCTTCGAGACGAAGAGCGGCACCGTTGCGCTGATCGACTTCATGCCGCCGCGCGGCAAGGCGTCCGACGTCGTGCGGCTGGTGCGCGGCATCAAGGGGACGGTGAAGATGCGGATGGAGCTCGTCATCCGTTTCGGCTTCGGTGTCGATATTCCCTGGGTGCGGCGGATCGACCATTCCCTGATGGCCATCGCCGGCCAGGACATGACGGTGCTGCGCACGCCGGTCGAGACCCGCGGCGAGGATCTGACCACGGTCTCCGACTTCGAGGTGAGCGCGGGCGAGACCGTACCCTTCGTGCTGACCTATGGCCCCTCGCATCTGCCGCCGCCCGCGCCGATCGATCCGGAAATTGCGCTCCAGGAGACCGAGACGTTCTGGCGGGATTGGTGCAGCCATTGCACCCGCGACGGCGAGTATCGCGATCTCATCATGCGCTCGCTGATCACGCTGAAGGCGCTGACCTTCGCCCCGACCGGCGGCATCGTCGCGGCGCCGACCACGTCGTTGCCGGAGAAGCTCGGCGGCACCAGGAACTGGGATTACCGCTTCTGCTGGCTGCGCGATGCCACCTTCACCCTGCTGGCGCTGATGAACTCGGGCTACACCGAGGAAGCCCTGGCCTGGCATAACTGGCTGCTGCGCGCCGCCGCCGGCTCGCCGGCGAACATGCAGATCATGTACGGCATCTGGGGCCAGCGTCGGCTCCTGGAATGGGAGGCCGGCTGGCTCGACGGCTACGAGGGCGCAAAGCCGGTGCGCGTCGGCAACGCCGCGCATGCGCAGCTCCAGCTCGACGTCTACGGCGAGTTGATCGACGCCTTCCACCAGTCCCGCATGGCCAAGCTCAAGCTCGACGATGAAGCGACATGGGCGCTGGAATGCGCCGTGCTCAACCATCTCGCCAAGGTCTGGGACCGGCCGGATCACGGCATCTGGGAGCGTCGCGGCGAGCCCAAGCATTATGTCTTCTCCAAGGTGATGACCTGGGTCGCCTTCGATCGCGGCATCAAGAGCGCCGAGACCTTCGGTTTCAAGGCGCCGCTGCTGCACTGGCGCACCTTGCGCGAGGCGATCCATCGCGACGTCTGCAGCAGGGGATTTGACGCGGAGGAAAACGCCTTCGTCGAATCCTATGGCTCGAAGCTGCTCGATGCCAGCGTGCTGCTGCTGCCGGCGGTCGGTTTTCTGCCGGCGGATGATCCGCGTATTCGCGGCACCGTCGCGGCGGTCGAGAAATGCCTGATGCGTGATGGCTTCGTGCTGCGGCACGATCCGCGCGAACTGCCCGCAGGGCAGCCGCCGCTCGAAGGCGCGTTCCTGGCCTGCACATTGTGGCTGGCTGATGCCCATGTGCTGGCGGGCGATCTCGACAAGGCGCAAGCCCTCCTCGACCGCGTGGCGGGCATCGCCAACGACGTCGGTCTGCTCGCCGAGGAATACGATTCAGTCGCCCGGCGCCAGACCGGAAATTTCCCGCAGGCGCTGACCCACATCGCGCTGGTCAACACTGCACATAATCTGTCGGCGGCAAGGCAGAAGAGCGAGAAGCCGGCGATGCAGCGGTCGAAGTGAATCGGCGCGGCAGAGGTTTCTTCACCTCTCCCCTAGGGAGAGGTCGGATCGCATCGAAGATGCGGTCCGGGTGAGGAGTTACAGTCTCGCCGACCGCTGCGGCCCCTCACCCGGATTGCTGCGCAATCCGACCTCTCCCCGCTGGGGAGAGGTGAACCGCGAGCGCTCTGCTCGAACTGGCGACAAGCCTCAGCCCATCCCGTTCCGCTTCAGGATCATCTCCATGGCCTCGGCAAAACCGTCCTGCTCGTTGGTCGCGGTGACGTGCGTGGCCTGGTCCTTGACGTTGTCAGCGGCGTTGCCCATCGCGATCGAGGTGCCGCTGACGGCGAACATCGCGAGGTCGTTCTGCATGTCGCCGATGGTGGCGACGGCAGCGGTCGCGATGCCGAGGCGCTTGGCCATCGCCGCGACGAACGTGCCCTTGTCGAAGCCGGGCGGGGTGACGTCGAGATAATAGGTCTGCGACCTTACGGCGTTGGCCTCGCTGCCGAGCGCCTGCTGCATCGCCTTCTCGCAAGCTTCGAGGCGGGCAGCGTCGGCGCTGGCGCCGACGATCTTGCAGGCGCTTGCGAGGTAGGGCGAAAAATCCGTCACGCTGGTCGGGTCGGAGCGGATCGTGTGCCGCTCGTGCGCAACGTATTGTCCGCTCGGATTGTCGATCAGCCATTCGTCGGTGGTGAACAGCCAGATGTCGGCGCCGAACTCGCGAAGGATCTGCAAGGCGCGCTCGGCGGCGCCGGCCGGGATCAGATGCTGCTCGACCGGCCGCATCTCGGGATCGACGATCGAGGAGCCGTTGAATGGGCCGACCGGAAGCCAGAGCGCCAGCGGCTCGATCAGGAAGCGCATGCCGATCGCGGGACGGCTGGAGGTGATGGTGAAGCCGATGCCGGCTCTGTGCAACCGCTGCACCGCGCTCCTCGCGCGGTCCGTCAGCGTCTTGTCCTTGGTCAGCAGCGTGCCGTCGACGTCGGACACCACGAGTGAGATTTGCGTCATGACAGGACCTAACGTTGCTCGCGCCTCAGCGGTTCGTGCCGCCCAGTGTCAGTTGCCGGACGATGCCGTCCACGATCGCCTCGACGGTTTCGTCGATCGAAACGGTGATGACGTGCTCGCTCGCCTCCGGCGGCTCCAGCGTCTCGAATTGGCTCGTCAGCAGCCCGGGTGGCATGAAGTGGCCTTTGCGGTGCGCGAGCCGTTCGGCGATCAGCTCCCTGGTGCCTTTCAGGAAGACGAAGCGGACATCGTCGCGCCCGCGCAGCAGCACGTCACGGTAGGCGTGCTTCAGCGCCGAGCAAGCGATGATGATGTGCTCGCCGCGTCCGCAGACCCGCCCGATCTCGTCGGCGATGGCATTGAGCCAGGGCCAGCGGTCCTCGTCGGTGAGCGGGTGGCCGGCCCGCATCTTCTCGACATTGCTGGCGGGATGGAAGCTGTCGCCGTCCTCGAAGCGCCAGCCGAGCCGCTGGCCGAGCGCTTCGGCGATCGTGCTCTTGCCCGCCCCCGACACGCCCATCACGATCAACGCACAAGGTGCTTCAACGCGGCCCACGAATGCCCTCCGGAAGCGCGGCCCTGTCGACCAGCCAGACGGTCTCGCCAGCCGAGCGCGCGCGCAAGGCCGGCAAGGTCTCGCCATTGAGGAGGCGCGTCAAGATCGGTTGCTTGTCGTGCCCGGCAATCTCGAACAGCATTTCGCGGCAGGACGCCAAAGCGGGCAGGGTGAGCGAGACCCGCGGCACGAAAGGCGCGACATTGGCCCTGGGCACCCCAACGACCCAGCGCTCGGTCTCCTCGATTTCGGGGAAGCCAGGAAACAGCGAAGCGGTGTGGCCGTCCGGTCCCGCGCCCATCAGGACCAAATCGAACAGCGGGCGCGAGGGATCGAGGCGGTCGGAGCCGTAGAAGGCTTGCAGCTCGCGCGCATAGGCCTCGGCGCTCTGCTCGGGAGTCTCGGTCGCGGTCGGAATCGGGTGAATGTGGCTCGAGGCTGCGTTGCGGTCGAGGAACGTCGCGCGCGCGACCGCCATGTTGTTGAGAGGATCGCTCGCGGGAACGAAGCGCTCGTCACCGATGAACCAGTGCACACGCTGCCACGGGATCCTGCCGCGCCAGGCCTCGCTGCCGAGCAATTGATAGAGCTTCTTCGGGCTGGAGCCGCCGGTCAGGCAGATCGCGATGCGGCCGGGATTGGCCGCGATCCGCGCCATCACCTGCTCGGCCGCGGCGCGGGCGAGGGCCTCGGCGTCGGCCTCCACGATCAGCTTCGGCAGGGCCGCCGCCGCCATCACGAAAACTTCCGCCAGCTTCGTCCGTCGCGCCGCAGCAGCTCGTCGGCGCATTTCGGCCCGTCGCTGCCGGCTTCATAGGTCTCGATGCCGTTGGTGCCCGCGCTTTTCCAGGCGTCAAGGAACGGCTGCACCGCCTGCCATCCGGCCTCGATGCCATCGGCGCGCTGGAACAGGATGTTGTCGCCGATCATGCAGTCGTAGATCAGCGTCTCATAGCCGGTCGAGGGATCGGCCCGGAAATAGTCGCCATAGCGAAACTTCATCTCGACACCGTCGATGGTGACGCTCGGCCCCGGGATCTTGGCGTTGAACTGCAGCTCGATGGTCTCGGTCGGTGCGATGCCGATGGTGAGGAAGTTTTGCGACAGGCGATCGATCGCCGTCCCCGAGAACATCGACAGCGGCGCCTGCTTGAACTTGATCGCCACTTCCGTGCGCTTGTGCGCCAGCGCCTTGCCGGTGCGCAGATAGAACGGCACGCCGGCCCAGCGCCAATTGTCGATCATCAGCTTCAGCGCGACATAGGTCTCGGTGGTGCTGCCGGGCTTGACCTCCTCGGTCTTGCGATAGTCCGGGATCTCCTCGTCGCCGATCCGCCCTGCGAGGTATTGCGCACGCACCGAATTCCTCAAGGCTTCTTCCATGCTCGGCTGCTGAATCGAGGTGAGCACCTCGGCCTTCTCGGAGCGCACGGAATGCGCATCGAAACGCGCCGGCGGCTCCATCGCGACCAGCGACATCAGTTGGAAAAGATGGTTCGGCACCATGTCGCGGAGCGCGCCGGTCGAATCGTAGAAGCCGCCGCGATGGCCGACGCCGAGCTTCTCCTCCACCGTGATCTGGATGTGGTCGATGTGGTTGCGATTCCAGATCGGCTCGAACATGCCGTTGGCAAAGCGCAGCACCAGGATGTTCTGCACCGTCTCCTTGCCGAGATAATGATCGATCCGGTAGATCTGGTGCTCGTCCATGATCTTCAGGAGCTCGGCGTTGAGCGCGCGCGCCGAAGCGAGGTCGGTGCCGAACGGCTTCTCGATCACCAGCCGCCGCCAGGCGCCGTTCTCCTTCGTCAAACCGGTGCGGCCGAGCTCGCGCGCGGTCGGCGCGAACGCGGCCGGCGGCGTGGCAAGGTAGAACAGGCGGTTGCCGCCAGTGCCCTGCGAGCACTCCAGCGAGTCCAGATGCTCGCGCAGGCGGTCGAACGACGGCGGGTCCTTCGGATCGGCCTCGACGAAGGTGACGCATTGCAGCAGCTGTGTTGCGACGTCGTCGTCGACCGGCCGCGTCGCGAACTCACGCAAGCCCTTCATCAGGCTGTGGCGCAGCTCGTCATCCGACTGATTCTTGCGGCCGACGCCGACGACGCAGAACTTTTCCGGCAACAGGTTCTCGGCGGCGAGATTGTAGAGCGACGGCATCACCAGCCGATGGGTGAGGTCGCCGGTCACGCCAAAGATGACGAAGGCGCAATTTTCCGGCTTGCGCTTGGGCTGCGGGTCTTTTGTCACGAATTGTCGGCCTTCGCTTGTTTAACGCTTACTTAGGCTTTGCCGCGCCCGGTTGCTTCGGCTCCTTGTGGCCGCCGAAGCCCGCACGCATCGCGGAGAGAATTTTTTCCGCGAAGGTGTGTTCCCGGCGGGAACGGAAACGTGTGTAGAGCGCCGCGGTCAGGACTTCGGCCGGCACCGCCTCGTCGATCGCGGCATTCACGGTCCAGCGTCCTTCGCCGGAATCCTCGACGTAGCCGGAATATTCCGAGAGCTGCGGGCTGTCGGCGAGTGCCGTGGCGGTGAGATCGAGCAGCCATGACGGGATCACGCTGCCGCGCCGCCACACTTCCGCGATGTCGGCCAGATCGAAATCGTAGCGGTGATCCGCCGGCAGGGCCTCGATGTTGGCGTTCTTGAGGATGTCGAAGCCTTCGGCATAGGCCTGCATCAGGCCGTATTCGATGCCGTTGTGGATCATCTTGACGAAGTGGCCGGCGCCGACGGGGCCGGCGTGGATATAGCCCTGCTCGATGCGGGGATCGCGGCCCTCGCGCCCCTCCGTGCGCGGAATGTCGCCGGCGCCGGGAGCGAGCGCAGCGAAGATCGGGTCGAGCCGGTCGACCACGGTCTTCTCGCCGCCGATCATCATGCAATAGCCGCGGTCGAGGCCCCAGACGCCGCCCGAGGTGCCGACGTCGACATAGTGGATGCCGCGGGCCTTCAGCGCCTTGCCGCGGCGGACGTCGTCCTGCCAGAAGGTGTTGCCGCCGTCGATGATGACGTCGCCTTCCTGCATCACGCCGGCGATCGCCTCGATCGTCGTCTCCGTGATGTGGCCGGCTGGCAGCATCACCCAGGCCGTGCGCGGCCGCTCCAGCTTCGAGATGAAGTCCTCGAGCGATGCGGAGCCGACTGCGCCGTCGGCGGCCAGGCCCGCGACCGCCTTGGCGTCCTTGTCGTAGACCACGGTCGAATGTCCCTGGCGCATCAGGCGGCGAACGATGTTGCCGCCCATCCGGCCGAGGCCGATCATGCCGAGTTGCATTGGCAATATTCCTTAGTTCAGCGCGTCGTTGAGCGCTGCATTGAGCGCGGCGAGGCCCTTCTTGAGCCCGGCCTTCAGGTGCACGCGCAGCGCGCGCCTTCCGCGTTCGGTCAGCACGTCGAAATCGCCGCGCGCCTGGGCCGCCTTGATCACGCCGAAGCTTGCCTTCTGGCCGGGCACCTTGAGGTCCCTGGCATCGTCGGCGGTGATCTGGAGGAACACGCCGCTGTCGGGTCCGCCCTTGTAGGCCTGTCCGGTCGAATGCAGGAAGCGCGGCCCGAATTCGGCGCAGGTTGCAACATGCCGCTTCTCGCGCACCTCCAGCCGCATCGCCTGCAGCGCGTCGATCGTCGCCTTGTCCCGCGCGATGTAGCCGAGCAGCGCGACGTAGTCGCCGTCACTGGATCGCGACAGATGCGCCTTCAGCCAGGAGGTGAGGTCGCCATTGGCGCCGGCGGCGCGCAGCGCCGTGGCGTTGGCCTCGTCGGTGTAGAGATCGGCCTCATCGGTGCTGATCACCGGCTGCTCTTCCGGCAGCGCGCCGGTCTTCTCGAACGCAGCGGTGAGCTCACGGGTCTTGATCTTGGCCGCTTCCACGTCCGGCTGGTCGAACGGATTGATGCCGAGGATCGAGCCCGCCACAGCCGTTGCCATCTCGAAGCGGAAGAACTCCTGGCCGAGATGGTCGATCGACTTCATGACGATGCGGACCACGGGGTGACCTGCCGCCTCGATCGCGGCAAGCTGGGAATCGTGAGCGGCGTCCGCTTCGCCTTCGACACGGATGTCGATGAAGAAGCGGTCGTTGCCGTAGACGCTGGGATCGCCTAGCGGCTCGCCCTCGATCGGGATCAGGCCCTTGCCTTCCTTGCCGGTCGATTCCGCGATCAGCTGCTCGGCCCAGGCGCCGAAATCGGCGATCTTGTTCGAGGCCAGGATCGTCACCTTGTCGCGACCCTCGAGGCCGGCGAGGCCCATGGCGAGACCGAGCTGCACGCCCGGGTTTTCGCTCGGCGGCACGTCCGGGCCGCAGGAGCGGGCCATCGAGAGCGCATGCTTGACGAAGGTCTTGACGTCGATACCGGCGGTTGCCGCCGGCACCAGGCCGAACGGCGACAGCACCGAATAGCGGCCGCCGATCGAGGGTTCGCCGTGGAAGATGCGGGCATAGTTCAGCTTCTTCGCCGCCTTCTCCAGCGACGAGCCGGGATCGGTCACCGCGATGAAGCGATGGCCGGTCTTCACCTTCGCACCCACCGCCTTGGCAACCTGCTCGTGGAAATAATCCTTCATCGCGTTCGGCTCGGTGGTGCCGCCGGACTTGCTCGAGACGATGAACACGGTGTTGGCGATGTCGATCTTCGCCTCCATGGCGCGGACCTCGGCCGGGTCGGTCGAATCCAGCACATGCAGCTTCGGGAAGCCGGGCTTCTTGCCGAAGGTCTCGGCCAGCACCTCGGGGCCGAGGCTCGATCCGCCCATGCCGAGCACGACGGCGTCGGAGAATTTCTGCCCCTTCACGCGGCCCGCATAATCCTCGTAATCGGCGACGTCGGCCTTGGCGGGGCTGTCGAGCCAGCCCAGCCATTTGTCCTCATCAGTGCCGGTCCAGACCGACTTGTCGCGCTGCCACAGCCTGCGGATCTTGGCGGACGCCCGCCATTCCTCGGTGCTCTTGGCCACCGCCTTGCCGAGGCCGTCGCCAAGCGAGAGAAGCTGCCGATCGAGTGCGGGGGCGAGCACGGTCGCGCGCTTGTGGGCGACCGCGCCGTAGAGCTTGTCGGCGGCGTCCGCGAACAGCTTGACGCCGTCCTTGACCAGCTCCTCGGTGATGGCGTCGAGCGAGATGCCGGAGCGCTCCAGCTCCTCCAGCACGCGCCTGGCGTCATCGACGTTCTCTTCCAGGCTGTCGCGCGGCTTGCCGTGGTCGCGGAACGCGTCCAACGTCGCCGGCGGCACCGTGTTGATGGTGTCCGGGCCGATCAGCTCCTCGACATAGAGGACGTCGCTGTAATCCTTGTTCTTGGTGCCGGTCGAGGCCCACAGCATGCGCTGCGGCTTGGCGCCCTTGGCGGCGAGCTTGTCCCAGCGGGGACCTGCGAACAGGCGCTTGTAGTCCTGGTAGGCGACCTTGGCATTGGCGATCGCGACCTTGCCCTTCAGCGCTGCGAGCCGCTCCTTCTCGGACGGGTCGTTGGCGCGGGCGATCTTGTCGTCGAGCTGCTTGTCGACCACGGAATCGATGCGGCTGACGAAGAAGCTCGCCACGCTCGCGACATGCGCGGGGTCGCCGCCGCCGGCGACGTATTTTTCCAGACCGGCGATGTAGGCTTCGGCCACCTGGAGGTAGACCGCCCTGGAGAACAGCAGCGTGATGTTGATGCTGATGCCGTCGCCGATCAGCGTCTCGATCGCCGGCAGGCCCTCGGGCGTCGCCGGCACCTTCACCATCAGGTTCTTGCGACCGACGTCCTTCCACAGCCGCCGCGCTTCTGTGACGGTGCCAGCGGTGTCCATCGCCAGATAGGGCGAGACTTCCAGGCTGACATAGCCGTCGCCTCCCTTGAGGCGGTCATAGACTGGGCGCAGCACGTCGGCGGCGTTCTGGATGTCCTCGACCGCCACAGTCTCGAACAAATCGGCCACGGTCCGGTCGCCGCGCTTCAGCGCCTTGCCGATCGGCGCATCGTATTCGTCCGAGCTGCCGATCGCCTTCTCGAATATCGAGGGATTGGAGGTGACGCCCTTGACGCCGTCGGTGTCGATCAGCCGCTTCAGGTCGCCCTTGGCGATGAAGCCACGGGCCAGGAAGTCCAGCCAGACGGCTTGTCCGTGCTTTTCCAGTTCTTTGACGGGATTCATGATGCTTATTTATCTCCAAGCCTGCGGGCGAGGGGTTTCCGCGCCAGTCCTGACGCGCTATCCTCTAGCTTACATGCTCCCGGGAGGGAACCAATCAAGGGTACAGGCGTCCTACCCTCCGGTGTAACTCCGTCGCGATCATGGCGATCCCGGCGGCAGTAGCCCTGTTGCGTAAAAAGTCTTCGGCCGAAAGCTCGGCCGAGGCCAGTTGAGCAACGTCGGTTCGCCCTGAATTCGGTTACCGAAATTTCTGCTGAACGGCGCCGCGGGCACGACATGATCGCGCTGACGCCGACGCTCGACTTGAAGCGGCCATTCCGCCCTATTCTCAACTTGACCCGCGCAGAACGAGCGGAGCGTTCATCCGGTCGGACGGCTTGGCAGTCGACTTGATACAGTGCTGCGTGGCGACGCGCACTCTGTGCACTGCATTGCAGCAGGAAGATGAACGCGGCTCTCAAAGCTGCGCTCAAGGCTTCGCCCTACGAGCGTCATAAGATCGCCGCTGGCGGCTCGCTATGCTGCAACGCCGGATGAACGCATCCCCGGTAAGGCCCGGATGTTGCGACCGAGTGACATTTTCTGGAAATGAGCCAATATAGACGGAGATTCGCACAAAATACGGGCAGGTGCCTGTTCGTAACTCAACGAGTGCCTACGTTGTGCGTTGCGTCGTGTCGGCACCCGGGTGTCCAATGATCGTCATGTGCTCACGCTGATTCGAAACGGCCTGAGGAACGGTCCGGTAACTGCTTTCGTTTCAGCTTGTAGCGGAACTCACGCGGAGAGGGATCATGTACAACGATTCTCTATTCAACGCTTTCGCTCGGTCGTTCGAGGCGAGAAGCCAGCACGACATGTCGATGGCGGAATATCTGGAATCGTGTCGAAGCGATCCCATGAAATACGCGAACGCGGCCGAACGATTGCTAGCAGCGATCGGTGAACCTCAGACGATTGACACGGCCAAGGACCCACGCCTTGGCCGTATTTTTTTGAACCGCACGATCCGGACCTATCCGGCCTTCGCCGGCTTCTACGGCATGGAAGAAACCATCGAGCGCATCGTTGGTTTCTTCCGCCATGCGGCGCAGGGCCTCGAGGAGCGCAAGCAGATCCTGTACCTGCTCGGGCCGGTCGGCGGCGGCAAGTCTTCGCTTGCCGAGCGGCTGAAGTCGCTGATGGAAGTGCATCCGATCTACGTGCTCAAGGCCGGCGATGAACTCTCGCCGGTGTTCGAGAGCCCGCTCAGCCTGTTCGATCCCGATCAGCTCGGCCCGATGCTGGAAGAGAAATACGGCATTCCGCGCCGGCGTCTCACCGGGTTGATGAGCCCGTGGTGCTACAAGCGGCTGGAAGCCTTCGGCGGCGACATTTCCCAGTTCCGGGTCGCCAAGATCCAGCCGTCGCGGCTGCGCCAGATCGCCATCGCCAAGACCGAGCCCGGCGACGAGAACAACCAGGACATCTCCTCGCTGGTCGGCAAGGTCGACATCCGCAAGCTCGAGACCTACGCCCAGAACGATCCCGACGCCTACAGCTATTCCGGCGGCCTCAACCGCGCCAACCAGGGCGTGCTGGAGTTCGTCGAGATGTTCAAGGCGCCGATCAAGATGCTGCACCCGCTGCTCACCGCGACGCAGGAAGGCAATTACATCGGCACCGAGAACATCGGCGCGATTCCGTTCACCGGCGTGATCCTGGCGCACTCCAACGAGGCCGAGTGGGCGAGCTTCAAGGCGAACAAGAACAACGAAGCCTTCATCGACCGCATCTGCGTGATCAAGGTGCCGTACTGCCTGCGCGTCACCGAAGAGCAGAAGATCTACGAGAAGCTGATCCAGGGCTCCGAGCTCGCCGCGGCGCCGTGCGCGCCCTCGACGCTGGAGACGCTGGCGCGGTTCTCGGTGATGTCGCGCCTGCGCAAGCACGAGAATTCCACCCTGTTCGGCAAGATGCGGGTCTACGACGGCGAGAGCCTGAAGGAATCCGACCCGAAGGCGCGCAGCGTCCAGGAATATCGCGACGCCGCCGGCGTCGACGAGGGCATGGACGGCGTTTCCACTCGCTTCGCCTTCAAGATCCTCGCTGCGACCTTCAACCACGATCCGCAGGAGGTTGCAGCCGACGCGGTGCATCTCATGTACGCGCTGGAGCAGGCGATCCGCAGGGAGCAGCTGCCGGAGGAAGTCGAGAAGCGCTATCTCGAATTCATCAAGGCGGATCTGGCGCCGCGCTATGCCGAGTTCATCGGCAACGAGATCCAGAAGGCCTATCTGGAATCCTACTCGGATTACGGCCAGAACCTGTTCGATCGCTACGTCGACTATGCCGACGCCTGGATCGAGGACCAGGACTTCAAGGATCCCGACACCGGCCAGCTGCTCGATCGCGAGCTTTTGAACCAGGAGCTGACGAAAATCGAGAAGCCGGCGGGCATCGCCAACCCCAAGGACTTCCGCAACGAGGTCGTCAAATTCTCGTTACGGTCGCGGGCCCAGAACGGCGGCAAGAATCCGGCCTGGACCTCCTACGAGAAGATTCGCGATGTGATCGAAAAGCGGATATTCTCCCAAGTCGAGGACCTGCTTCCGGTCATCTCCTTCGGGTCGAAGAAGGACGGCGAGACGGAGAAGAAGCATGGCGAGTTCGTCGCACGCATGGTGGAGCGTGGCTACACCGAGCGTCAGGTTCGCCGGCTCGTCGAATGGTACATGCGCGTGAAGCAGGCCGGTTGAGGCGGATGGGAGGCGAATGGTAAAGTGCCCATTCACATTATTGACAGGCGCCTGAATCCAGGCGGCAAGAGTCTTGAGAACCGCCAGCGGTTCTTGCGTCGGGCCAAGTCCCTGGTGCAGGGCGCCGTCAAGAAGACCTCGCAGGAGCGCGACATCAAGGACGTCCTGGAGGGGGGCGAGGTCACGATCCCCCTCGACGGCATGCACGAGCCGCGCTTCCGCCGCGAAGGCGGCACGCGCGACATGGTGCTGCCCGGCAACAAGAAGTTCATCGAGGGCGACTATCTCCAGCGCTCCGGCCAGGGCCGCGCCAAGGATTCCGGCCCGGGCGAGGGCGACAGCGAGGACGCGTTCCGCTTCGTGCTGTCCCGCGACGAATTCGTCGATCTTTTCCTGGACGATCTCGAGCTGCCCGATCTTGCCAAGCGCAAGATCGCCCAGACCGAGAGCGAGGGCATCCAGCGTGCCGGCTACACCACGTCGGGCTCGCCCGCCAACATCTCGGTGAGCCGGACGGTGAAGCTCGCGCTGGCCCGCCGCATCGCGCTCAAGCGTCCGCGCAAGGACGAGATCGAAGAGCTGGAAGCTGCGATCGCGGCCTGCACCGACGAGGACGAGCGTGAGGTGCTGCTCGCCCAGCTCGAAAAGCTCAAGGCGAAATCCAAGCGCATTCCCTTCATCGACCCGCTCGACATCCGCTACCGCCGCTTCGAGACGGTGCCGCGGCCGGTGGCCCAGGCGGTGATGTTCTGCCTGATGGACGTCTCGGGCTCGATGTCCGAGCACATGAAGGATCTCGCCAAGCGCTTCTATATGCTGCTCTACGTGTTCCTGAAGCGCCGCTACAAGCACGTCGAGATCGTCTTCATCCGCCACACCGACCGCGCCGAGGAGGTCGACGAGCAGACCTTCTTCTACGGCCCGGCCTCGGGCGGCACGCTGGTCTCCAGCGCCCTGCAGGCCATGCACGAGATCGTGCGCGAGCGCTTCAACCCGTCGGACTGGAACATCTACGCCGCGCAGGCTTCCGACGGCGACAATTCCTATTCCGACGGCGAGCTCACCGGCATGCTGCTGACCGACAAGATCCTGCCGGTCTGCCAGTTCTTTGCCTATCTCGAGGTCGGGGAGTCCGGCGGCAGCGCCTTCGATCTCTCCGACTCCTCGCTCTGGAGCCTCTATGAGCGCCTGCGCAACAGCGGCGCGCCGCTCTCGATGCGCAAGGTCTCGGAGCGCAGCGAGATCTTTCCGGTGTTCCACGATCTGTTCCAGCGCCGCGAAACGTCCCAGGAGAAGGCTGCTCCATGACGGAACGATTATTCGAAGGCGCCGATTGGGACTTCCACACCTTGCAGCGCATCACCGATGCCTGCGAGGAGGTGGCGCTGAAGGATCTCGGGCTCGACGTCTATCCGAACCAGATCGAGGTCATCACCGCCGAGCAGATGCTGGACGCCTATTCGTCGGTCGGCATGCCCCTGTTCTACAAGCACTGGTCGTTCGGAAAGCATTTCGCCTTTCACGAGGCGTCCTATCGCAAGGGCCTGATGGGGCTCGCCTACGAGATCGTGATCAACTCCTCGCCCTGCATCTCCTATCTGATGGAGGAGAACACGGCGACGATGCAGACCCTGGTGATCGCGCACGCCGCCTTCGGCCACAACCACTTCTTCAAGAACAATTATCTGTTCAAGCAGTGGACCGACGCCGACGGCATCCTGGATTATCTCGACTTCGCCAAGAACTACGTCATGCAGTGCGAGGAGCGTTACGGCCGCATCGAGGTCGAACGCACCTTGGACGCCGCGCACGCGCTGATGTCGCACGGCATCGATCGCTATCCCGGCAAGAAGAAGCTCGACCTGCGCGCCGAGGAGAAGCGGGCCGGGCGCCGCCGTCAGCACGAGGAAGAGGTCTTCAACGACCTCTGGCGCACCGTGCCGGCCGGCAAGAGCAAGACCCGCTCTGCGCTCAGCATCGAGCGCCGCCGCAAGCTGCTCGGCCTGCCGCAGGAGAATTTGCTCTACTTCCTGGAGAAGAGCGCGCCGCGGCTGGCGCCGTGGCAGCGCGAGCTGCTCCGCATCGTCCGCCACATCGCGCAATATTTCTATCCGCAGAGCCAGACCAAGGTGATGAACGAGGGGACGGCGACCTACGTCCATTATCGCATCATGACCCAGCTGCACCAGCAGGGCCGCATCACCGACGGCAATTTCCTCGAATTCCTCGGCTCGCACACCAATGTGGTGTTCCAGCCCGAGTTCGACGATCCGCGCTTCTCCGGCTTCAACCCTTACGCGCTCGGTTTTGCCGTGATGCAGGACATCGAGCGTATCGTCACCAGGCCGGAGGACGAGGACCGCGAATGGTTCCCCGACATCGCCGGCAAGAACGACGTGATGGGCGTGCTGCGCGACGTCTGGGCCAACTATCGCGACGAAAGCTTCATCGCCCAGTTCCTGAGCCCCAAATTGATGCGGCACTTCCGCATGTTCCACCTGCACGACGATCCCGAGGAGCGTGCCGGCATCAGGGTCGACGCCATCCACGACGAGCGCGGCTTCCGCCGCGTCCGCCGTGAGCTGGCACGGCAGCATGATGTCGGCTACATCGACGCCAATATCGAGGTGGTCGACGTCGATCTCTCAGGCGATCGCCGCCTGATCCTGCATCACCACGTCATCAAGGGCGCGCAGCTCAACGAGACCGATGCCAAGCGGGTGCTGCAGCACCTCGCCGATCTCTGGACCTACGACGTCGCGCTGATCGAGGTCGATTCCAACGACAAGGTCCTGCGCGAATACGTCGTGAGCCCGCGCCCGATCCCCGCCGCGGTGGCGTGAGGCGACCGATGCGGAGCAATGGGCGTAATGCACGTTGATGTGCCCTCGCCCCTTGCGGGAGAGGGCAGCGACGCCGGCAGACCCAAGCTCAGTGGGGTGAGGGGTATCTCTCCGCATCTTCCCGTGTCGATAGAGACCCCTCATCCGGCGCTTCGCGCCACCTTCTTCCACAAGGGGAGAAGGAAGGCGTTTGTGGCCGCACAACGGGCACCTTTATCCCGGTCGCTTCGCCGCCTTCTTCACCTTGCTTGCATTCAGCTCCACCGCCGCGCGGATCAGCGCCTTCAGCGCCTTCTCGTTGATTGTCTCGCCGTCGCGAATGTCGATCGCGCGCCGCACGTTGCCGTCGAGGCTGGAATTGAACAGGCCTGAGGGGTCGTCGAGTGCCGCGCCCTTGGCAAAGGTCAGCTTCACCACTTGCTTGTAAGTCTCGCCGGTGCAGATGATGCCGTCGTGCTCCCACACGGGAACGCCGCGCCATTTCCACGCTTCCACCACGTCAGGGTCGGCTTCCTTGATCAGGGCGCGGATCCGCTTCAGCATGTCCCCGCGCCAGTCGCCCAGCTCATTGATCCTGCCGTCGATCAGCTTGGCGGGCGAAAGCCCGTTCGCTTCCGTCGCGCCGACCTTCTTTGCAGTCACGGACTTCTTCATTATCTCGCCTCACGCGTTGCTGCGGCCGAGATAGGGCAGCGCGAACAGATACAGCCCGGTCGCGAGCAACGGAATCAGCGGCACGAGTGCCAGGATTCCGATCCACACCGCCTGGAGCTGCATGATCATCGCGACGATGTTGGCGATGACGGCCAGCGTGAAAGCCATCGACAGCCAACGATGAATTTGCCGAATCCACATTTGCGTGCTCATCGGATCCTCCCTTGCGAATGTTTGGAAATAGACACGGCGGACGAGCTAGTCCCCTCGCGCCAGCACCTCGTCCAGCTTTGCCAGGAACTGCTTCCAGCCCGCATGCGCGCCGCCGAACGCCTGCTTCTGCGTCGGGCTGAAGCCCGCCTGCTCGACGCGCAGATGCGTGCCCGCGCTGGTCGGCGTCAGCGTGAAGGTCACGACGCTTTTCAGGTCGAACGCGGCGTCCTCATGCGAGAAATTCCAGGTATAGGCGAGGCTCTTCTGCGGCTCGATGGTGAGCACCTCGCAGTCCAGCACGCCGCCCCATTCGCCGCGCAGGTTGAAGCGATGGCCGACCATCGGCTTGAAGTCGTTCTTCATCAGCCATTCCTCGATCAGGTGCGGCTGCGTCAGCGCGCGCCAGAGCCGGTCGGCGGGAAAGGCAAATTCGCGCTCAACCACCACGGAGCGCGTCTGGCCTGAGGCTTCGGTCATTGGTCCATCCTCTTCAGGAGATCGTCGAGCGCGTCGAGCCGCCGCTGCCAGAAGGACGACATCTGGCTGGTCCAGTCGATCAGCGGATTGAGCGCGCCGGGCTGCGCGCTGTAATGGGTCTGGCGTCCTTCATGGCGGTCGCGCACGAGGCCAGCCTGCTTCAGCGCGCCGAGATGCTTCGAGACCGCCGGCTGCGAAACCCCGGATCGCACCGTCAGCGCCCCGACCGTCTGCTCGCCCTCGCGGCACAGCCGCTCGAAGATCGCCCGCCTCGTAGGGTCGGCGAGCGTCCTGAACAGAATATCGGGGGCAGGGGACATGGCGACCCATAACTGAGAGGTTATGAATTGATCTATAACTGGTGAGTTATGGGTAAGTCAAGTACGAGGGGAGACTGCGGCGAAGGCTGGCGCAGCCCTCTCCGCGTCATTGCGAGGAGCCCTTGCGACGAAGCAATCCAGTCTGTCTCCGCGGAGAAAAGTCTGGATTGCTTCCGCGCTCGCCAAGGCTTCGGCGGACAAGTCGCTGCGCTCGCAATATCGGAGAATGTGGCGTCGAGCCCGGCCTACGGCCGCAAATAAAGATACCCCTGCGATTGCAGCTCGGCGATGCGGACCACGCCGCCCTTCTCCAGGTTGACGAAGCCGGGCAACAGATCCGCCAGCGTGACGTTCTGCGCCTTCATCGTGTTGCCGCAGGCGGCGAGCTCGACGCCGTCCTTGGAGAAATCACTGACGCGCCTGCTGATGTCGGGATTGGCCTGCGCAGAATGAAACGCCTTCAGCGCCGGTCCGTGGATCACCAGTGCGATCGTGACATGTTCGGGGCCGCCGACGCCGTCGATATGGTTCTGGATGTTGCCCAGCACGAAATTGACCTTCTCGGCGTCGCTGAGGTGATAGACCACCTTGAGCTTGTTGCCCGGGCCGGCTTCGGTGGCTGCTTGCGCACGTGAGGCGCCGAACGCGGCGCCAAGTGCCGAGACGGCGCTCCACAAGATGTTGCGGCGATTCATGGCGGCCTCCCCGAAAGCGACGATGCCGGACAGTATCACTTGTGGCGCAGCGCGGCGAGCTCCTTGCGGTCGGTCACGAGCGAAGCGCATTCACTTGTCTCGGTGCGATCGAGCCGGAAGATCCTGTCGTCGGCGCCGCCGACCAGCGCATGTTCGGCCTCATCGTCCGGCTTGTTGTTCTGCCAGACGCGCACTCGCTCGAGCCGCACGATCGCCGCCTTGTCGTCCTTGGAGAGCGCAACGCCGATGCCGCCGCCGTCGCAATCGACGCCGCAGCCGAGGCGCACCTCGCTGCCATTCCTGGTGAACACGGCGTGGTTACACGAGCCGCTGGAGTCGAAATTGCCGCTGCGGTGACGGTACCCGAAGCCGAGGCGGAAGGAATGGTGCAGCTCCTTGTCCTCCTTGTCCAGTTCCGCCGAGATCAGCAGCTTCATCGCGGCGACCTTCTGCTTGGGATGCCGCGCCAGATGGTCGGCGTCGTAGCGGCGGACGAAGCAGGCATAGGCCTTGTCGCCGGGCTTGCCCGCATACATGCGCGCATTGAAGGCCTCGGATTCAGCCTTGCCGGCCTCGCGGATGTCGTCGCCTTCCTCGGCCTGGGCGGCGCCGATGAATGCGGCAAGGGCAAGCGGAACAATAAGAGCAAGCTTCATGATCGCACCGGGCGCCTGGCGGCTATGGCCCGCCGCGGCAGGGCGGCGCAGGCCTGCCATTAGTCGCGGCGCCAGCGCACGGCGTTCAAGCCTTCGGCACGGTCACCCCTGCGACTATCCCGGCACGAACTTGGGGCCGTCGTCTCACGCCGGGCCTTAGTCATTGATGGGATTAAGAAGGTTCAACTGGTGCATTCCTTGATTTCTCCGGGAACTCGATGTCGGCGATGGCGGCGACATTGTCTCGGTTCGTCAATGTGGTAGCGTTCACAGACGACCGCCTTTGGCGGTCGTAAGCTGGGGCTGCCTTGTAAGCTTGTGGAGTCCCCCGCATGGGCGAAATTCGCAACTTCAAATCCGGCAATCAGGATGAGCCGCCGCCACACGGCTCCATGCCTCGCCGTCTCGCCGCGATCATTGTCGGTGACATCGCTTCCTACAGCCGCATCATGCAAGCGGACGAGGAGGGGACGCATGTCCGCGTCAAGCGGATCGAGCGCGATATCATCCAGCCCAGCATCATCGAGCACCATGGAAGTCTGGTGAAGACGACGGGCGATGGCTTCATCGCGATTTTCGATAGCCCTGTTGAGGCCGTTCGCTGCAGCATCGTGATCCAGCAGAACCTCATCGGCCGCAATGCCTCGCTTCCAAAGCATTCGCGCCTCGAATACCGGATTGGCGTCAATCTCGGCGACGTGATCGTAGAGCCGGACGATATCTACGGCGACGGCGTCAATATCGCCAGCCGTATCGAAGGCATTGCGCAGCCCGGTCAGGTCTATATCTCAGGCGCGATCTACGAGCAGATCAAGCACAAGGTGGTGTGCGGCTATGAGTCGCTCGGAGACCGCAAAGTCAAGAACATCACCGACCCGGTGCGTGTCTATCGCGTGCTGCCGGATGCAGATGCGGTCGGCAGCACGCGAGGGCGGCGCGAAAATACCCTTATCTTCCTTTTGGCCATCACGCTGCTGATTATCGCGACCGGCGTGCTCTGGTATTTGCTGGCGCAGCCCGGCAGGATCAACGAGCAGGCCGCCACGCCCACCGTTGCCCCGGCCGCGTCGCCGCAAGAGGCAGCGACGCAGTCGCCACAACCCACCCCATCATTGGCTTCTGCCCCTCCCTCGCCCTCGCCGTCGCCGGCGCCCAGCCCATCGGCGACGCCGCCCCGCGAACCCGAGATGATCGCCATTCGCGGCGGAAGCTTCGCGATGGGAAGCAATGACGACCCGACCGAACGGCCTGTCCACCAGGTCGCGATCAAGCCGTTCTCGATCGGAAAATACCCGGTGACAGTGCAGGAGTGGAACGAATGCGCCGCCGCCAAGGCGTGCGGATTCACGGCCACCGGCAAGGACGATGCTCCCGTCAGCAATGTGAGCTGGGCCGACGCGCAACAATATGCCGCCTGGCTCGCGCAGGCGACGAAGAAGCCTTACCGCCTTCCGAGCGAAGCCGAATGGGAATATGCGGCGCGCGGCGGAACGCAGACCAAATACTGGTGGGGCGACAAGCTCCAGCCGGGCATGGCCGGGTGCAAGGATTGCGGTGATCTTGCGGCCGAGCAGCCGGCCAAGGTCGGCAGCTTCAAACCCAATCCATTCGGGCTCTATGACATGGGCGGCGGCATCGATCAGTGGGTCGAGGACTGCTGGCATAAGACCTATCAGGGCGCGCCGGGTGACGGCTCGGCATGGAGCAGCGGCGACTGCAGCTCTCATGTCCTCCGCTCGGGTTCCTGGAAGAACGATTCGAGATATGTGCGGCCGTCAAACCGCGATGGTTACGACACCAATGTCCGTTACCCCACACATGGATTCCGTGTCGCACTCAGTCCGTAAGTGCTGGAGTAAGTTTGATGAAGATCATTGCCTGTGTCGCGCTGGTAGTCGCGATCGCGTTGCTACCGGGCTCGGCCTGTTCGCAGGGCAAGGCTGCGCCCAAGGACGCCAAGCTCTATTTCATCACGCCGCATGACGGGCAGAAGGTTCGCGGTGGGTTCTGGGTCCGGTTCGGCTTGCGTAACATGGGCGTGACGCATGCTGGCGACGACTACCAGAACGCCGGCCATCATCATCTGTTGGTCGACGTCAAAGACCCTATCGATCCGAATGAGCCGATCCCGCAAGACAAGTCGCACCTGCATTTCGGCGCAGGGCAGACCGAAACCATGCTTGAGCTTGCGCCGGGCACGCACACGCTCCAGCTGGTGCTCGGCGACGCCAAGCACTATCCGTTTGCACCGCCGATCGTGTCGGAGAAGATTACGATCCGCGTCAGGTCGTCGGCTTCAGCGCGGAGCAAATGATCACCGCAGACTGGCGTTGATCTTGTCCAGCACCGCTGAGCCGGGGCACAGCGTGTCCGCCTCCAGCGAGTTAAGGGGCGTCTCAACCGTGTTGAGGTGCTCGTGCAGGTCTTCCGCCTCGGGGTCGACATACAGAAGCCCGGTGACGATCTGCCCCTTGGCGGCGTGCCTTGCCAGGAAGGTCTGGGCGCCCAGCCGGTCGTGCGGATCGTAGTCCGCGTCGATCTTGCGCAGGGCGATCTTGCTGCCGTCGTGCTGCTCGACCACCTGCACCGTCCCGGGCGCGTAATCGACCGCGATCGGGTCGCGTCCGACCAGCACGTCGAGCCGGTTCACCGCGTCGTTGTGCTCGCGGACATAATCGAAACTCTTGGTCGAGCCGGCGTGGTTGTTGAAGGCGATGCAGGGGCTGATGACGTCGATGAAGGAGGCGCCCTTGTGGCGGATCGCGGCCGCGATCAGCGGCACCAGCTGGGTCTTGTCGCCGGAGAAGGAACGCGCGACGAAGGTGGCCCCTAACTGCAGCGCGATCGCGACGAGGTCGATGGCGTTGTCGGTGTTGGTGACGCCCTTCTTGCTCTTCGAGCCGCGATCGGCGGTCGCGGAGAACTGGCCCTTGGTCAGGCCGTAGACGCCGTTGTTCTCGACGATATAGGTCATGTTGACGCCGCGCCGGATGGAATGGGCGAACTGGCCGAAGCCGATCGAGGCGGAATCGCCGTCGCCGGAAACGCCGAGATAGATCAAATCGCGGTTGGCGAGGTTGGCGCCTGTGAGCACCGAGGGCATGCGGCCGTGCACGGAGTTGAAGCCGTGCGAATTGCCGAGGAAATAGTCCGGCGTCTTCGAGGAGCAGCCGATACCGGAGATCTTCGCCACCCGGTGCGGCTCGATCGAAAGCTCGTAGCAGGCCTCGATGATCGAGGCCGTGATCGAATCATGGCCACAGCCGGCGCACAGCGTCGAGATCTTGCCCTCGTAATCGCGGCGCGTGTAGCCGAGCTCGTTCGGCTTCAGCGCGGGATGATGGAATTTCGGTTTGGCGATGTAGGTCATGACACGGCCTTGCGGAGCGGGGTCACCTTGAGGTGATCCTGGTGGTCGCCGATGGCTTTGGCGATGAAGCGGGCGGTGATCGGGGTGCCGTCGTAGTGCACGATCGGCACGAGGCGAACGGGATCGATGCCGTTCTCGTTGACGATGAGCTGGCGCAGCTGGCTGTCGCGGTTCTGCTCGACCACGTAGACGAAGTCGTGCTCGGCGAGGAAGCTTGCGACGCTCGAATGGAACGGGAAGGCGCGGATGCGCAGCCGGTCGAGCTGATGGCCGCGCGCTTCCAACAGGCCGATCGCCTCGTCCATGGCCGGCGAAGTCGAGCCGAAATAGATCACGCCATATTTGGTCGGCCGTTCCGCGTTGGCCTGCAGCGGCCGCGGCACCAGGTCCTGCGCGGTCTCGAACTTGCGCATCAGGCGCTGCATGTTGTCGGCGTAGACCGAGCCCTCCTCGGAATAGCGCGCATAGCGGTCGCGCGAGGTGCCGCGGGTGAAATAGGAGCCCTTGGTCGGGTGCGTGCCGGGATAGGTGCGATAGGGAATGCCGTCGCCGTCGACGTCGAGATAGCGGCCGAAGTCGCGGCCCTCATCCAGCATCTCCGCGGTCATCACCTTGCCGCGGTCATACTGCTTGGAATCGTCCCACTTCAGCGGGCGTGAGAGCCGGTGGTTCATGCCGATGTCGAGGTCGAGCATCAGGAAGATCGTGGTCTGAAGCCGCTCGGCGAGATCAAACGCTGCTGCCGCGAATTCAAAGGCTTCGGCTGGGTCTTCCGGGAACAGCAGCACATGCTTGGTGTCGCCATGCGAAGCATAGGCGCAGGCGATGATGTCGCATTGCTGGGTGCGGGTCGGCATGCCCGTCGAGGGGCCGGCGCGCTGGATGTTCATGATCACGGCCGGGATCTCGGCAAAATAGGAAAGGCCGATGAACTCAGTCATCAGCGAGATGCCGGGACCTGAGGTCGCGGTGAAGGCGCGGGCGCCGTTCCAGGACGCGCCGATCACGATGCCGATCGAGGCCAGCTCGTCCTCGCCCTGCACGATGGCGTATTTCGCCTTGCCGGTTTCAGGGTCGTGGCGGTACTTCTTGCAATGGGCGGTAAAGGCCTCGGCCACCGACGAGGACGGCGTGATCGGATACCAGGCGCACACGGTGGCGCCGCCATAGACCGCGCCGAGCGCGGCGGCGCTGTTGCCTTCGATGAAGATACGGTCGCCGACCTTGTCGGATTTCTTGACGCGAAGCCCGATCGGGCATTTCAGGTTCTGCAGCGCCCAGTCGCGGCCGAGATGCAGTGCGTGGACGTTGGAGGAGAGCAGCTTCTCCTTGCCCTTGTACTGCTCGCCGATCAGCTGCTCGATCAGCTTCGGGTCCATGTCGAGCAGGGCCGAGAGCGCGCCCAGATAGATGATGTTCTTGAACAGCTGGCGCTGGCGCGGATCGGTGTAGGTCGAGTTGGTGATCGCGGTGAGTGGCACGCCGATCACGGTGATGTCGTCGCGGAACTTGGTCGACGGCATCGGCTTGGTCGAATCGTAGAACAGATAGCCGCCGGGTTCGATGCCGGCGACGTCCTTGTCCCAGGTCTGCGGGTTCATGGCCACCATCATGTCGACGCCGCCGCGGGCGCCGAGATGGCCGTCTTCCGTAACCCGCACCTCGTACCAGGTCGGCAGGCCCTGGATGTTGGAGGGGAAGATGTTGCGTGGCGACACCGGAACGCCGTGGCGCAGGATCGCGCGCGCGAACATCTCGTTGGCGCTGGCTGAGCCCGAGCCGTTGACGTTGGCGAAGCGGACGACGAAGTCGTTTACGCTGCTGATCGGCTTTTTGTCGGACATGTCGAACCTGCGTGGGTCATCTCGATGTAATATTTCTGCATGTCCCAGGCGCCGGTGGGACAACGCTCGGCGCACAGCCCGCAATGCAGGCAGACGTCCTCGTCCTTGACCATCACCCGCCCGGTCTTGAGGTCGCTGGAGACGTAGAGATCCTGGTCGGGATGGAGTGATGGCGCCTTCAGGCGCTGGCGCAGGTCGCTTTCCTCGCCATTGGCGGTGAAGGTGATGCAATCCATCGGGCAGATGTCGACGCAGGCATCGCACTCGATGCAGAGCGAAGTGGAGAACACCGTCTGCACGTCGCAGTTCAGGCAGCGATGCGCTTCGCCGAGCGCGAGCTTGACGTCGTAGCCGAGCTCGACCTCGGCGCGGATGTCCTTCAGCGCGATCACCTTGTCGCGATGCGGCACCTTGTAGCGCTTGTCGACGGAGATGTCGTTGTCATAGCTCCATTCGTGGATGCCCATCTTCTGCGAGGAGACCTGCACGTCGGGCAGCGGACGCTCGGTGATGTCCTCGCCCGAGAGCATCTTGTGGATCGACAGCGCGGCGTCATGGCCGTGCGCGACCGCCCAGATGATGTTCTTCGGCCCGAACGCGGCGTCGCCGCCGAAGAACACTCTTGGATTGGTCGAGACGAAGGTCTTCGGGTCGACCTTGGGCATGTGCCATTTGTCGAACTCGATGCCGCAATCCTGCTCGATCCAGGGGAAGGCGTTCTCCTGGCCGACCGCGACCAGCACGTCGTCGCATGCGATGGTCTGGTCCGGCTCGCCCGAGGGAACGAGGTTGCGGCGGCCCTTGGCGTCGTACTCGGCCTTCACCTTCTGGAAGGTGATGCCGGTGAGCTTGCCATTGTCATGGATGAAGGCGACGGGGACCATGAAATTGAGGATCGGAATGTCCTCGTGGAGCGCATCCTCCTTCTCCCAGGGCGAGGCCTTCATCTCCTCGAAGCCGGAGCGGACGATCACCTTGACGTCCTCGCCGCCGAGCCGGCGCGCGGTGCGGCAGCAATCCATCGCGGTGTTACCGCCGCCGAGCACGATGACGCGCTTGCCGATCTTGTCGGTATGGCCGAACGAGACCGAAGCCAGCCATTCGATGCCGATATGGATGTTGCCGGCTGCTTCCTTCCGGCCGGGGATGTCGAGCTCGCGGCCGCGCGGGGCGCCGGAGCCGACGAAGATCGCGTCGTATTTTTCCGCGAGCAGCGCCTTCATGCTCTCGATGCGGTGGCCGCCTTTGAACTCGACGCCGAGGCCCAGGATGTAGCCTGTCTCCTCGTCGATCACGGAATTGGGCAGGCGGAATTTCGGGATCTGCGTGCGCATCATGCCGCCGGCTTCGGGATCGGCATCGAACACGGTGCAGTGATAGCCGAGCGGCGCCAGATCGCGCGCCACCGTCAGCGAAGCGGGACCGCCGCCGACCAGCGCGACGCGCTTGCCGTTCTTCGGCGATGGCCGCGGCAGGCGCTGTCTGATGTCGTCCTTGAAGTCCGCGGCGACGCGCTTCAGGCGGCAGATTGCGACGGGGTTTTCCTCGACGCGCCCGCGCCGGCACGCCGGCTCGCAGGGACGATCGCAGGTGCGTCCCAGGATTCCGGGAAACACGTTCGATTTCCAATTGATCATGTAGGCGTCGCTGTAGCGGCCCTGGGCGATCAGTCGGATGTATTCGGGAACCGGAGTGTGCGCAGGACAGGCCCATTGGCAATCGACCACTTTGTGAAAGTAGTCGGGGGCCGCAATATCGGTTGGTTTCATTCCTACCCTGTCCGCGCAGGCTCAAAGACCCGGCGGCCTCTTTTGTTGAGCCTGGCGGACGCTTAACGCGTCTCGATCTGGTTTCTGAATGACGTCATTGGGTTAGCTTATTAGAACCGTTCCGAAGTACAACGGCAAAGTTGCGCGCGCCCACGCTTTCATGGGAGCTACGCGCGCACAGCATTAACGACGCACGCAACATGCGTGCGATGCAGCATGTTGCGGTGCGTGCGAGTGCGTCAGCCGCGCGCGATATCACTCTTCGCGAGATCCCACATCAGGCAGTAGGTGCCGACAGATACGGGAAGCGGGAAGGGCGCCGCCGCCGGGCCGGTAAAGCGCTCGGCGATGACGGCGGAGACCGCGCCGATTTGCGTGCCGTCGATCAGCACGAACCAGTCGCGCGCGCCTTCGTTGACGGTCGCCGGAATTCCTGCCGTTGCACCCGACAATTCGGGCTCGCTTTCGAGCAGGTGCATCGAGATGATGCCGTCGCACTTGTCCGGCGTCAGTTTTTCTCGCAGCGCATCACGCCATGCCGCGGCATTGTCCGGCGTTGGCCGCAGCCGCACCAGGCCGAGCGCGGCTCCGCGCCCGGTGCCGTTGCTGACGGTGATCCGCGCGACCACGCGGAGCATGTCCTTGAAGCGGGCCATGGTCTGCCGCGACCAGTCGGTCGGCTTCGCCAGCCGCGCCTTGTAGGCGGGGCTGTCGAGCACCTCGAGCGTCGCCGTCGAGTACAGGCTGAGATATTTAGGGTTGGCGGCATGCGCGACATAGCGCCGCGCTTCGAGAAATCCGTCGATCGCGACGCGCTCTTCCAGATGCTCGCGATCGTACCAGCGGTTGAAATCGGCTTCATCGGCTGCGTCGATGTTCATCGACGTCAGCAGCATGCCTTTCCCGGCGAGCGGCATTCTTCTTGTCCTTGCTTCCAGACCGTCATGGTGAGGAGGCGCGTAAGCGCCGTCTCGAACCATGCAGGCCCCGCTGTCGCACCCGGGCCTCCCATCCTTCGCGACGCGCTCTCCGAGCGCTCCTCAGGATGAGGAGATAGACCCTAGTGAGCGATCTTCGATGCGAGGTCCGCGATCGACTTCATCACCGCATCCCTCACGCCGGCATCATAGAGCGAATGTCCGGCTTCTTCCACGATGCGAAGCTCGGAACCGGGCCATACTTTCGCAAGGGCCTGTGAGGTCTGCGGCGGACAGAGCAGATCGTAGCGGCCCTGCACGATCACGCCGGGAATGCCGGTGAGCCGATGCGCGTTCCGCAACAGCTGGTCTTCGCTCATGAAGGAATTGTTGACGAAATAATGCGCCTCCATGAACGGCGTTGCCGGCAGCGTGCGCCAGACGTTCAGCGAGGCGAGGTCGAGCCGCGTTTTGGCTGCCTTGTGCTCGGATAGGGCGCGCTCGGCGTCGTGCCAGGCCCGCGCCGCAGGGCCGTGCACGGCCGGATCGGCATCGAGGATGCGGCGCCAATAGGCGTCGACCGGTTGCTCGCGCTCGTCAGGCGGCAGCACGCTCAGGAAATCCTCGTAGAGCGCAGGATAGAACTGGGACAGGCGCAAGGTGAAGGCCGTCTCGACCTCGGCCCGCGTGCCGAGGAACGTCGCGCGTAGCGCAATGCCGGAGACGCGCTCGGGATGCGCCTCGGCGTAAGCCAGCGCCAGCGTGGCGCCCCAGGAGCCGCCGACCACCATCCATCGATCAAAGCCGAACCTTTCGCGGATCGCCTCGATGTCCGCGATCAGGTGCGCGGTGGTGTTGTGCGCGCGCGAGCCCTTCGGCCTGCTGCGGCCGCAGCCGCGCTGGTCGAACAGCACGGCGCAGAAGCGATCAGGGTCGAACAGCCGGCGATGGTCCGGCTGGCAGCCGCTGCCGGGTCCGCCGTGCAGGTAGACCGCAGGGATTCCGTCGGCGCGGCCGACGCTCTCGACGTGGAGCTCATGGCCGTCGCCGACGTCGAGCATTTCAGAAGTCAGCGGCGCAAAGGGATCGGCGCGTCGCGCCGCTTCCTTGGCGGCTGTGCCTGCGTCGGCGTCAGGTCCCATTCTCGGATTCCAGGGTGCCGCCGGCGAAATTGCGATAGAGGAAGCGGCTGGTCTCGCCCTCGGCCTCGGCTTCCGCCTGCTTGAAGATGGTCTCGTGCAGCGGCGACAGCGCGCAGGCGGGATCGGTGTTGGCGGCGTCCCCGGTCAGCGCAAAGGCTTGGCAACGGCAGCCGCCGAAATCGATCTCGCGGAACTCGCAGGACTTGCACGGCTCCTTCATCCAGCCGGTGCCGCGATAGCGGTTGAAGGCCTCGGAATTCTGCCAGATCCAGGCGATCGAATGGTTGGAGCGCACCGACTCGAATTCGAGCCCGGTGATGCTTTCGGCGGCGTGACAGGGCAGCACCTTGCCGGCGGGCGAGATGTTGAAGAACTGCCGGCCCCAGCCGCCCATGCATTTCTTCGGCCGCAGCGCGTAGTAATCGGGAACGACATAGTCGATCGTCAGCCGACCCTTCAGCCGCTCGCGCGCCGCCTCGACGATTTCAGTGCACTCGTCCAGCTGCGCCACCGTCGGCATCAAGGCGGCGCGGTTCTTCAGCGCCCAGCCGTAATATTGCACGTTGGCGACCTCCAGCCGGTCGGCGTCGAGATCGAGCGACATCTGGATGATGTCAGGCAGCTGGTGCAAATTCTGCCGGTGCATCACCGCGTTCACGGTGAGCGGCAAATCGAGCTCGCGCGTCCATTTGGCGACCTCGAGCTTCTTGCGGTGGCCGCCCTTGTAGCCGGCGACGCGGTCGGCGAGGCCTTCCTCGATGCCCTGGAAGGAGATCTGCACATGGCAGAGCCCGGCATCGGCAAGCTCGCTTAAACGCTCGCGCGTCAGCAGCACGGCCGAGGTGATCAGATTGGTGTAGAGCCCGACATCGCTGGCATGCTTCACCAGCTCGACGAGATCCTTCCGCGCGGTCGGCTCGCCGCCGGAGAAATGCACCTGGAGCACGCCGATCTCGGCGAGCTCGCTCAAGACCTTCTTCCATTCCTCGGTGGTCAGCTCCTTGCCCGAGCGGTCCAGCTCGACCGGATTGGAGCAATAGGGGCATTGCAGCGGGCAGCGATGCGTGATCTCGAGCAGCACGGCGAGCGGGATGCCGAACGTCTCCGCAGTCGAGCGCTGCTTCTCCAGCACCGCCAGGCTGTCGCTGGGTGGGATGGTCACGTCGCTCATGACGTCTTCTCCCTGATCTCGGTGAGAAAGCCCTTGTCGGCGAGATCCTGCAGCATGACGATGACGTCGGCCAGGATCGCCTCGCGGGGAGCTGCGTATTTCGCCGCCAGCTGATCGGAGACATCGCCGACGCTGCGCTTGCCGTCGCAGAGCTGCAGCACCTCGACCGCGATCTCGTCCGGCGCCAGCACGCGCTCCGGCGCCAGGATCACCCAGACCTTGCGGGTCTCGTCATATTTCAGCTTGGCATGCCGCGGCAGCACCGGGCGGCTTGCCTCGCTGACGCTGATGTGACGCGGCCCGGCCATCAATCTTCCTCTCAGCCCGCTTTGGGCACGAACGCGCCCGGCGGAATGTGGCCCTCGACATAGGCATGCTGGAGCGCGTCGAGCTGCACCCACAGCACGTTGGTCTTGAAGATCAGCGCGTTGCACACCTGTGCGCGCTGCTCCGGCGTCGTAGCGTGCCTCTTGACGTAGTCGAGCGCGAAATTGGCATCGCGCGGCGCTTGCGTCAGGCGGCGCTTGAAGTAGCTCATGGTGTCCGGATTGACGAAATCGTAGTGCTGCAGCATGCCGGCGATGCGTTCTTCGTGGATGCTCGGCGCGAACAGCTCGGTCAGCGAGGAGGCGATCGCCTCCAGGGGGCTCTTCTCGCGGCAGTAATGGACATAGGCTTCCACCGCGAAGCGCGTCGCCGGGAGGATGCCTTCGGTGGATTCCACGTAGGCGGTGTCGAGGCCGAGACCCTCGGTCAGCTTGATCCAGCGCTCGATGCCGCCTTCGGCGCCGACATCGCCGTCATGGTCCTCGATGCGGTGGCGCCATTCCAGACGGGTGGCGCGGTCGCGGAAGCGCGAGATCACCACCGCGTCCTTGATCGGGATCGTGCTCTGGTAATAGTAGCGGTTGAGCGCCCAGGCCTGCACCTGGCCCTTGTTCAGCTTGCCGCCGTGCAGCAGCTTATGGAACGGATGCAGGCTGTGATAGCGCGTCGCGCCGATGTGGCGCAGCGTCGCCTCCAGCTCCTCGGCCGAATTGAGCCTGATATCCCTGCCGATCGAGAGCGCAGTCATTCCAGTCATTGATGCCGTAGTCACAGCACGATCTCCGTTCCATCCGCCGGTATCTGCCAGCCCGCCGCTTCAGCTTGCTTGCGCTCGGGCGAGGCAGGCAGCAGCGCCGGGTTCGAGTTATTGATATGCAGAAATATCTTCCTGTCGATATCGAGATCGGCCAGGCGCGCGATCGCGCCGTCGTCGCCGGACATGGCGACATGTCCCATGCTCTTGCCGGTCTTGTGGCCGAGGCCGGCCCTGATCATCTCGTCGTCCCGCCAAACCGTGCCGTCGAAGAACACCAGTGAGGCGCCGTCGATCTCGGCCTTGAGGGCGTCGGTCACATCGGCACAGGCCGCGATGAAGTAGAAATATTTCCCGGTCGCCTTGTCAGTGATCTTCAGGCCCAGCGTATCGCCGTCGCCGCTGCTCCCGCCGGGATGCGCCTTGCCTTCCAGATACCAGGCCGACTTGCCCGGGACCGCGAAGGGCAGCACTTCCAGCCCGGAACGTGCGCCGTCCGTGAGGCGCGGCTCGAACGGCTCGCGGATCGAAATCGGCTGGCGCCGCACGTGCTTCTCGTTCAGCACGTTGAAGATGCTGTTGCTGGCGAGGATCGCCAGCACTTTGTCATGCGCATAGATCGTGAACGGCGAGCTTTCGCGCATCGAGAGCAGGCCCGCCACCGCATCCACTTCGCTGTTGGTCAGGATCACGCCCGCAATTGGGCTATGGCGCAGCGCCCCGGCCTTGGGGTGCAGTTGCGGCGTGGCATTCAATTGCTGGCGCAGGTCGGGGGAGGCGTTGATCAGGAACCAGTTCTCGCCGTCGCCGCTGAAGGCGACCGAGGCCTGCGTCCGGTGCAGCTCAGGCCCGCCTTTGCGAGCCGCCCGGCAGCCTTCGCAGCCGCAATTCCACTGGGGAACTCCGCCGCCGGCTGCGGCGCCCAGGACGACGACGCGAAGCATGATCCGTCTCCTGGAAGGGAACACGCGCGGTGGATCTCAGGCCGACGCAAGCGCCGACACGGATTCTTTCCTTCGGAGATGCCTCGTGACCGAAAGATCCACCGCCGCAGAACGCGAGTTCGCCAACCGGCTTACTTGCGGGTGGCGCTCACATACATGTTGATTTCCATGCCACAGGGCACTTCGACGATCTTCGGGGCTTTCCATGCCATTTTGGCTCTCCATTTCTGCGAATTCGGACGTATCCGCCCACAGGCTAAGTTAATGCGGGCGGAGAAGTTCGCTAGTGAAATTTTCCCGGACCTAGGTAGTAGGCGTGCCGAATTGCTGCACTGCAAAGCGAGCGCATTGCCGCCGTAAAGATCCGCAATGGACATACGCAAAAACCGCCGATAGGTCGTGATCCCTGTCGGGATAAACGAGTTGTGAGTTAGAACGGCTTCCAATCATCTGCAGGCGACCCCATTGGATCAGGCATGCCCAGATATTTCTTCAACACCCGTATCGGCGACGAACTGATCGTGGATCCTGACGGCGAGGAGCTGCGCAACCCCGATCGCGCCTGGGAGGTCGCCCGCCAGATGATCCTGGAGGTGGTGAAGTCGGAGGCACCCAACGGGCCCTGCTCGAGGCGGTGATCGAGGTGACCGACACCGACGGCGAGGTCGTGCTGGAGTTTCCCTTCACCGAGGCGCTGCTGGACCTGCCGGATCCGTCCGCGACGCGGCATTAGCCCCTCTCTCTCCCCGTCATTGCGAGCGTAGCGAAGCAATCCAGACTGCCTCCACGGAGGGATTCTGGATTGCTTCGTCGCAAGGGCTCATCGCAATGACGGAGAATGTGGCGTCGTCCCGCGCCAGCCCCCTTCACCCCTGCGAAATCCGCATGGCTTTGCCGCGTTCCCGGCGCTAAAAGACGCCGGATACACGGAGCATGCCATGCAAGATCTCTGGCGCCTGTCCGCCGCCGACCTCGCCACCCTCGTCAAATCCAGGAAAGTCTCCGCCAGGGAGGCGGCCAAGGCCGGTCTTGCCCGGCTCGATGCCGTCAACCCCCAGCTCAATGCGGTGATCGACCACCGGCCGGACGACGTGCTCAAGCAGGCCGACGCCGTCGATGCCGCCATCGCGCGAGGCGAGGACCCCGGGGTGCTCGCCGGCGTGCCCGTTACCATCAAGGCCAATGTCGACCAGGAAGGCTTTGCCACCACCAACGGCCTGAAGCTGCAGCGCGACGTGATCGCGCGCGAGGACAATCCCGTCGTCGCCAATTTCCGCAAAGCCGGCGCCATTCTGCTCGGCCGCACCAATTGCCCGGCCTTCTCCTATCGCTGGTTCACCACCAATCTGATCCATGGCGACACCAAGAACCCGCGCGATGCATCGCTGACGCCGGGCGGCTCCTCCGGCGGCGCCGGTTCCGCGGTCGCGGCCGGCATCGGCCACATCGCCCACGGCACCGACATCGCCGGCTCGATCCGCTATCCCGCCTATGCCTGCGGCGTGCACGGCCTGCGCCCGACGCTGGGCCGCATCCCCGCCTTCAACCCCGCGCTGCCGGAGCGCCCGATCGGGCCGCAGATCATGGCGGTGTCGGGTCCGCTGGCGCGCACCGTCAACGACCTCAGGATTTCCCTCGAAGCCATGGCGGCCCGCGACATCCGCGATCCCTGGTTCGTGCCGGTGCCACTGCAAGGCCCGGCGCGGGACAAGCGCGCCGCGCTTTGCCTCAATCCCGGCGGCCTTGCCACCACACCGGAGGTGAAGGCGGCGGTGAGCGATGCCGGCAAGCGGCTGGAGCGCGCCGGTTGGACCGTCGACGTGATCGAGGACACCCCGCCGATGCGCGAGGCGGTGGAGTGGCAGATCAAGCTCTGGCTCGGCGACGGCTACGAGGCGCAGCTCGCGATGGCCGAGCGCGAGGGCGATCCCGGCGCGCTGGCGTGCCTGCGCGGCAACCGTGCCCGGGTGACGCCGATGGACCAGGCCAATTACGCCAAGGCGCTGACCCGACGCGCCACCCTGACGCGCGAGTGGATGCTGTTCTTCGAAAAATATGCCGTGCTGCTGACGCCGGTCTCGGGCGAGCTGCCGTTCCCGGATCACCTCGACCGCAAGGACGACGAATCCTTCAAGCGGGTGTGGGAAGCGCAGCTGCCGCAGATCGCCATCCCCTTCATGGGCTTGCCGGGCCTCGTGGTCTCCACCGGCCTCGTCGGCAAGGCGCCGGTCGGCGTGCACGTCGTGTCCGGCCGTTATCGCGAGGATCTCTGTCTGCTCGCGGGCGAAGCGATCGAGGCCGGCGGCGTGCCGCCGTCGCCGATCGACCCCGTGCGCTAGCGATGTCCGCCATCTACGACTTCAAGGCCAACTCGCTTGCCGGCGAGGAGGTGCCGATGAGGCGTTTCGCGGGACAGGTGCTGCTGATCGTCAACACCGCCAGCAAATGCGGCTTCACGCCGCAATATCGCGGGTTGGAGAATCTGCATCGCGATCTGTCGCCGCGCGGCTTCTCCGTGCTCGGCTTTCCCTGCAACCAGTTCGGTGCGCAGGAGCCGGGCCAGGCGAGCGAGATCCAGGCGTTCTGCTTGGCCAACTACGCCGTCACCTTCCCGCTGTTCGAGAAGGTCGACGTCAACGGCGCAAATGCGCACCCTCTGTATGCGTACCTGAAACGCCAGCAATCGGGCCTGTTGGGGGCCTCCATCAAATGGAATTTCACCAAATTCCTGGTGGACCGTGACGGCCGCGTGGTCGCGCGCTACGCGCCGACCGCCCGGCCCGAAGCATTGCGCAACCAAATCGAAACACTGTTGTAAGCGAGACAATCATGAGCGACGAATTTCCGGACCGCCTGTCGGTCGATCCGAACAGCCCCTATTACAACGCGGACATCCTGTCGCGCGACGTCGGCATCCGCTTCAAGGGCATCGAGAAGACCAATGTCGAGGAGTACTGTATCAGCGAAGGCTGGGTCCGCGTCACCGCCGGCAACGCCAAGGACCGCCACGGCAACCCGCTGACCATCAAGGTGCACGGTCCGGTCGAGCCGTATTTCAGGGATAAGAAGTAGTTTCTGAGCGCGCGCCGCGCTCTCTCCACGTCATTGCGAGCGAAGCGAAGCAATCCAGAATCTCACCGTTGAGGCAGTCTGGATTGCTTCGTCGCTTCGCTCCTCGTAATGACGAAAGTGAAAGGCCCCCCCATGTCCGTCCGCATCGTCGACGTCCGCGAGATCACCAAGCCGATCTCGTCCCCGATCCGCAACGCCTATATCGACTTCACCAAGATGACGACGAGCCTTGTCGCCGTCGTCACCGATGTGGTGCGCGACGGCAAGCGCGTCGTCGGATACGGCTTCAATTCCAACGGCCGCTACGGCCAGGGCGGCCTGATCCGCGAGCGCTTTGCCCCGCGCATCCTGGAGGCCGATCCGAGATCGTTGCTCGATGAAGCCGGCGGCAATCTCGATCCCGACAGGGTCTGGGCCGCGATGATGACCAACGAGAAGCCCGGCGGCCATGGCGAGCGCTCGGTCGCGGTCGGCACCATCGACATGGCGGTGTGGGACGCGGTGGCGAAGATCGCGGGCAAGCCGCTGTTCCGCCTGCTCGCCGAACGCCACGGCCTCACCGCCAATCCGCGCGTCTTCGTCTACGCCGCCGGCGGCTATTACTATCCCGGCAAGGGCCTGTCGATGCTGCGCGGCGAGATGCGCGGCTATCTCGATCGCGGCTACAACGTCGTGAAGATGAAGATCGGCGGTGCCGATATCGGCGAGGACCGCAAGCGCATCGAGGCCGTGCTGGAAGAGATCGGCAAGGACGCGCAGCTCGCCGTCGATGCCAACGGCCGCTTCAACCTGGAGACCGGCATCGCCTACGCCAAGATGCTGCGCGACTATCCGCTGTTCTGGTACGAGGAGGTCGGCGATCCCCTCGACTACGCGCTGCAGGCCGCGCTGGCCGAATTCTATCCCGGCCCGATGGCGACCGGCGAAAACCTGTTCAGCCACCAGGACGCCCGCAACCTGATCCGCTACGGCGGCATGCGTCCCGACCGCGACTGGCTGCAATTCGACTGCGCGCTGTCCTACGGCCTGTGCGAATACCAGCGCACGCTGGAAGTCCTGAAGACCCACGGCTGGTCGCCCAGCCGCTGCATCCCCCACGGCGGCCACCAGATGTCGCTCAACATCGCCGCTGGCTTGGGCCTCGGGGGCAACGAGAGCTATCCCGACCTGTTCCAGCCCTATGGCGGCTTCCCGGACGGCGTCCGCGTCGAGAACGGCCACATCACCATGCCGGATTTGCCGGGCATCGGCTTCGAAGGCAAATCCGATCTCTACAAGGAGATGAAGGCGCTGGCGGAGTAGGGGGCGGCGCTGCGGCGCTTGGGAATGAAGCTCGCACCAATCCCTCAGTGTCGTCCCCGCGAACGCGGGGACCCATAACCCCAAGGAGGAGTTATGGCGCGAGCTGGTCACTCCGAGTCTTCCCCAAACCCTGTCCTGTGGTTATGGGTCCCGGATCTGCGCTTCGCTTGTCCGGGCGACGATGGAGTGTGTGGCCTACGACAACCGCATGTCCAGCAGCCTTCGTCCTTCGCTCTTCAGCAGCTTCTTCACCGCGCTCGACGCCACCACCTCGCCGTCATTGGCGTAGGCCTCGTGGTTCTTCTCGATGTCGTCGAGGCGGTAGAGGTAGTTGACCATCACGCCGGCGGATTCGCGCAGCCCCTTCGGCGAGAGGTCGCCCAGCCAGTTGATGCGTTCGAGCCGGGCGCCGTTGCCGAGATGGAAGCGGGCGACGGAATCGATCAGCTTGCCCTTCGGCGTGCGCGCCTTGAGGAAGTAATGCGCGGCGAGAGGCTCGATCACGGCGCGGAGCAGCGACGTCGTCTCGGGGTTCTCGAACCATTTGGGATCGTCCAGGCGCTTCAGCACCTCGCGGTCCTCGTCCGACAGCGGCAGGTCCTTGTCCTGCTTCACCCAGGCCATGAAGCCGGGCACCGGCGACAGCGTCACGAAGGTGTCGAGCTTCGGCGTCTCGCGCCGCAGCTCCTCCACCACCTGCTTGATCAGGAAGCTGCCGAAGGAGATGCCGCCGAGGCCGCGCTGGGTGTTGGAGATCGAATAGAACACGGCGGTGCGCGCGCGCTCGATCGGCAGATGCTGACGGTCGACCGCAAGCAGCGGCGCGATCGCGCCCGGGATCGTCTCGGTCAGCGCCACCTCGACGAAGATCAGGGGCTCGTCCACCATCGCGGGGTGGAAGAAGGCGTAGCAGCGGCGGTCGACCGGATCGATGCGCCGGCGCAGATCGTCCCAGTCCGAGATCTCGTGCACGGCTTCGTAACGGATGATCTTTTCGAGGATGTTGGCCGGCGTCGACCAGTCGATCCTGCGCAGCACGAGAAACCCCCTGTTGAACCACGAAGAAAGAAGATGCGAGACGTCGCGGTCGAGCGCGGCGAGATCGGTGTGCCCGTTCATCATGTCGAGCAGATCGGCGCGCATGGCGACGAGGTCGCCGGTGCCGCCGGGCGCGCGGTTGAGCCTTCGGATCAGCTCCTGCCGCCGCGGCTCCGAGGCGAAATGCAGCGAGCTCGCGTCCTCGTCGCTCGGCGCGGCGCGCCATGTCTCGATCGCCCTGGACAGGCGCTCCCGGTCCGGACCGAAGTCGCGCACCAGCCCTTCGAAGAAGGCGCGCCGTCCCGCCGCATCGAGCTCCCGGTAGATGTCGAGCACCTCGCGTGCGATGGCGATACCCGATGCTTCGCCCCGGCCCGACAGCAGCGCATCGCACAGCTCGAGCAACCCGTCGGCATCCCGTCCGGTGTCGGCGGATTCGCCGCGACGAAGCAGCGTGCGGCCGCGCTCGGAGATGGTGGCGAGCAGGTCGGAGAAGAAGGCATTGGCCATAGGGGCTTTCGTACAGGTTTGTGCGTTGCGGAAGCTTACACGGGATTTGGGTGGAAGCCGATCACAATCAAGCGGAGGAATGCGGCAACTTTAGTCGGGCCGTGCGTTTGGAGAATGCAGTCATGCCGGGCGGAGGCGGTGCGTTATTTCCCCGCAAACTCCGTCGGCGTCCGTCCCGTCACCTGCCGGAACGCGGCCGAGAACGCCGGCACGCTGGCATAGCCGAGCTGGGTCGCGAGCTGCTTCACCGACACGCTGGCATCGGTCGACAGGCGCTGGATTGCCGCGGCGATCCGCGCGCGCTGGCACCAGCTCTTGAAGCTGAGCTGCGTCTCGGTCGAGAACAGCCGCGACAGCGTCCGCGCCGAGGTTCCGACCGCCCGCGCCAGCGTGTCGATGTCGTGCAGGGCGGTGGGATCGTCGAGCACGATCATCGCGGCGCGCCGGCAGCGCACTTCGCGCGGCAGCGGCACGAACGTCGTGGAATCCTCGGCCTGGTGCAATTCCAGCATCACCAGGCGCACCAGCAGCTCGGTGCGCTCTTCCGTATTGCGCACGTCGAACAGCGCCAGGATGGCCTGGTTGAGCAGCGGCGACACCCGCACCACGAATTCCCTGGTGAGGCCGTCGTAGCGCTGCTCGCGCTTCAACCAGGCGAGATCGAAATACAGCGTGCGCATCTCGATGTCGGCGAGCAGGTCGATGGCGTGCTCGAGCCCGGCCGGCACCCACACCGCCCGGTCCGGCGGCACCAGCCAGCGGCCCCCGGGCGTCGTCACCTGCATGGTGCCCTTCGCCGCATAGATCAGCTGCGCCTCGCGGTGCAAATGCGGATCGATCCGCATGCCCCTGGGATAGTCGCGCGCGACCAGGTGCACGCCCGCGGGGGAGCGATGATTGCTGCGGACCTCCCGTAGGACTGGCGTTTCCAAAATTGGCGTTTCAAAGACAGTCATTGGCGGCATCCCGTCATGGGGAGGACATATAACTCATTTCGGAGCAGGAGAGGATTCGGGAATGAACAGTCCCAGTCGGGTCATCAGTTTCGTCAACGCAGGCCATTTCATCGACCATTATTCGATGCTGATCTTCGCCGCCGCCGTCATCATCATGGGCCCGGCGCTCGGCATGGCCTATTCGGAACTTCTGCCCTACGCGACACCTGGCTTTGTGGCCTTCGGCGCGGGCTCGCTGCTCACCGGCTGGCTCGGCGACCGCTGGAGCCGCCGCCACATGATGCTGATCTTCTTCGTCGGCATCGGGGCGTCCATGGTCGCGGTCGGCTTCGTGCAGACCCCGGCGCAGCTCGGCGCCACGCTGCTGGCGATCGGCATCTTTGCCTCGATCTATCATCCCGTCGGCACCGCCATGATCGTGTCCTATGCCGATCGGCTCGGCCGCGAGATGGGCATCAACGGCGTCTGGGGCAATCTCGGCGTGGCGTCCTCGGCGCTCGTCACCGGCGTGATCGGCCAATATCTCGGCTGGCGCTTCGCTTTCATCATTCCCGGCGCGGTCACGATCCTGATCGGCATCGCCTTTGCGATCATGGTCGTGCATGAGGACCGCAAGGGCTCGAAACAGGCGGCGGCGCAGGCGCGGGTGGCCAGGCAGGACATGTGGCGCGTGGTGCTGTCGCTGCTGATCGTGGTGATCGCGATCTCCACGACGTTCAACGCAGTCACCGTGGCGCTGCCAAAATTGTTCGCCGAGCGTCTCGCGGACTTGACCAAAAGCCCGGCGCTGCTCGGGGCCATCGCCGCCTGCGTCTACGTGTTCGGCGCGATGACGCAGTACACGATCGGCCGGCTGCTCGACCGCTATTCGCTCAAGACGGTGGCATTGCCGCTGTCCTTCATGCTGGCGCCGTTCCTGTATCTGGCCGCGAGCCTGGAGAACCTGCCGCTGATCCTGGTCTCGATCGGCATCGTCATGGGGGCGTTCGGGCAAGTCACGGTCAACGACGCCATGGTCGGCAAGTACACCAGCGAGGAATGGCGCTCGCGCGCCTATGCCGTGCGTTACTTCATCGGCTTCACCGCGGCCGGCGCCTCGGTCGGCCTGGTCGCCTGGCTCTACGAGCAGGGCGGCTTCGTCACCATGCTGCACGCCTTCGCCGGCCTCTGCCTGCTCGCGATCGCAGCCGCCATCATCCTGCCGCGCGAGATCCGGACCCCGCAGGCGGTGTGAGGTCTTTGTGAGGCGGGCAACTGTCTCCACATCGTCATTCCGGGGCGCGCGTCAGCGCGAACCCGGAATCCATCGGGCGGCACTGACTGCGGAGAAATGGATTCCGGGCTCGTCGCTGCGCGACGCCCCGGAATGACAGGGAACGGAGCGGCCCGTCACTCACGCCCCCGATCATGCAACTCTGCCTATGTCTTGCCCGACGGCGCAAACCGCTTCGGCAAGGCCGAAATTTTCCCGAGCGTTTTTAACCCCATCCCTACTGTGCATGGGGTTGTTTTCGAACTTTTTGTCCTCGCCGGCCGCCTCACACCTCTGGAACCGGCTCCACCTGCTGCGGGTTCTATCTCCATGGCCCCGACGCCGGGGGTGAAGGGGGAAATTATCTGCATGCTCTCGCGCCTGCTCCGATCGGCCGGCCTTGTCCCGGCGGCGCTCGTCCTCACCACCATTGCGGCCGGCGCTGAAGCGGGCAAAGCGGCCGGCCCGTCCGAATTCCTCCTGGTGGCGCAGATCGTGCTGCTGATCGCGGTCGGCCGCGGCCTCGGCGAGATCATGCAGCGGATCGGCCAGCCCTCGGTGATCGGCGAACTGCTCGCCGGCATCATCCTCGGGCCGTCGCTGTTCGGCTGGATCTGGCCGGAGGCGCAAGCCGCGCTCTTCCCCAAGTCGCCCGAGCAGAAGGCGATGCTCGACGGCATCGCGCAAGTCGGCATCCTGCTCCTTTTGCTGCTCACCGGCATGGAGACCGATCTCAAGCTGGTCCGGAAGGTCGGCAGGGCCGCGGTCGCGATCTCGATCGCAGGCATCGTCGTGCCGTTTGCATGCGGCTTCGCCCTCGGCGAGTTCCTGCCCGATGCGCTGCTGCCCAATCCGGAGCAGCGCCTGGTGGCGTCGCTGTTCATGGGCACGGCGCTGTCGATCTCCTCGGTCAAGATCGTCGCGGTGGTCGTGCGCGAGATGAACTTCATGCGCCGCAATGTCGGTCAGATCATCGTCGCGACCGCCGTCATCGACGACACCATCGGCTGGATCATCATCGCCGTCATCTTCAGCCTGGCCTCGCACGGCACGCTCGACATCGCCTCGGTGGCGAAGGCGGTGCTGGGGACGCTGCTGTTCCTCGCTGTCAGCTTCACGATCGGCCGCCGCCTGGTGTTTCAGCTGATCCGCTGGGCCAACGACAACCTCGTCAGCGCCGCGGCGGTCATCTCGGTGATCCTGCTGCTGATGTGCGTGATGGCGATGATCACGCATGCCATCGGCGTCCACACCGTGCTGGGCGCCTTCGTCGCCGGCATCCTGGTCGGGGAGTCGCCGATCCTGACGCGGCAGATCGACGAGCGCCTGCGCGGCCTGATCTCCAGCTTCTTCATGCCGGTGTTCTTCGGCCTTGCCGGCCTTGCCGCCGATCTCTCGGTGCTGCGCGATCCCGGTCTGCTAATGCTCACCGGCCTCCTGGTCCTGATCGCCAGCGTCGGCAAGTTCGGCGGCGCCTTCTTCGGCGGCGCATTGGGCGGCCTCAGCAAGCGGGAATCGCTGGCGCTGGCAAGCGGCATGAACGCGCGCGGCTCGACCGAGGTGATCATCGCCACCATCGGCCTGTCGATCGGCGTGCTCAGCCAGAACCTGTTCACGATGATCGTGACCATGGCGATCGTGACCACGATGGCGATGCCCCCGATGCTGCGCGCAGCGCTGGCGAGGCTGCCGATGAACAAGGAGGAGAAGGAGCGGCTGGAGCGGGAGGAATTCGAGAAGCGCGGCTTCCTCGCCAATCTCGAGCGGCCTCTGCTGGCGGTGGACGAAAGCGTCAACGCCACCTTTGCCGCCCACCTCGCGGGCCTGATCGCCGGCATGCGCGGCCTGCCGATCACGGTGCTGCATATCGGCCGAAACGCCAAGGAGCAGGAGAAGGGCCGCGAGGAGGAGAAGAGCCACGAAGCCGTGGTGAAGAAGGCGGCCGTATCCGCCAGCAGCGAGAACGAGGCCGGCGGCATCGATGTCGTCACCCGCGCAAGGCGTGCCGAGCTCGGCGAGACCATCACCGAGGAGGCGCGCAAGGGCTTTGATCTCCTCGTCGTCGGCATCGACAAGGTCGCCGCGACCAAGGATCGCTTCGACCGCAAGATCGAGGACATCGCCGCGACGTTCGAGGGACCGCTCGCGATCGCCGCGGCGAAGGGCAAGCACCTGAAGCAGCCGAATCCCGACGGGCTCAACATCCTCATTCCGGTCTCCGGCAGCGCCATCTCCAAGCGCGGCGCCGAGGTCGCGGTCGCGCTGGCGCAAGGAGGATCGGGCTCGCTCCGGGTGATCTACGTCGCGACCACGCGCGACAAGGGCGCGCAGCGCGGCACCTCCCGCGGCCTCGGCCAGGAGGCCGGCATCCTCAAGGACGCCAGCGATCTCGCAGCACGCTACGACGTCGACTTCACCACCACGCTGCGGGTGAACCGTGCGCCGGAAGTCGCGATCCTGCGCGAGATCGACACCACCGACGTCGATCTCGTCGTCATGGGCGTTGACCGCATCCAGGCCGACCACCTCTCCTTCGGCGGCGTCGCCGACGCCGTGCTCAGGCAGTCGAAGGTCTCGGTGCTGCTGGTATCGAGTGGCGAGGCGCGGCGGGCTGCGGTGGAGAAGGGTTGAACTGGTCGACTTGTTTGCTGCGGCCGGAGCGCTTCACCTCTCCCCAGCGGGGAGAGGTCGGATTGCGCAGCAATCCGGGTGAGGGGCCGCAGTATTCGGTGGGACCGTAACCCCTCACCCGGAACGCACCTTCGATGCGCTCCGACCTCTCCCTTCGGGAGAGGTGACCCGAAGCAGCGGCTCCTAAGGCTTCACCTCCGCCACCCCTTTCGGCGCCTTCCTGCTCGCCCGCCAGTTTTCGAAGCGCTGCACCACCACGAAGAAGGCCGGCACGAACAGCACGGCGAGGCAGGTCGAGGCCAGCATGCCCGAGAACACGGTGATGCCGATCGACTTGCGCGCGCTGGCGCCGGCGCCGGTGGCGAGCACCAGCGGCACCACGCCGAGGATGAAGGCGAACGAGGTCATCAGGATCGGGCGGAAGCGGGCGCGTGCCGCTTCGATCGCGGCCTCCAGCACCGGCTTGCCGTCGCGGCCGTGCAGCTCGAGCCCGACCTCGACGATCAGGATCGCGTTCTTGGCCGACAGCGCGATCAGCAGGATCAGGCCGATCTGGCAATAGAGGTTGTTGTCGATCTTGAGCCCGGACAGAATCAGCATCGGCCCGAGCAGCGACAGCGGCACCGCGAGGATCACCGAGATCGGCGCGTACCAGCTCTCGTACTGGCCGGCGAGCACGAGATAAACCAGCAGCATGGCGAGGCCGAACACCCAGTAGATCTGGTTGCTGACCGCCTTCTCCTGATACGACATCGCGGTCCATTCGTAGCCGGTGCCGGGCGGCAGCGTCTTGTCCGCGATCTCCTCCATCAGCTTCAGGGATTGGCCGGAGGAGTAGCCCTGTGCCGGCAGGCCAATCACGGTCGAGGACGGATAGAGATTGTAGAGGCTGATCAGCGACGGGCCGGTGGCCGGCGTGATCTTGGCGACGGTGCCGATCGGGATCATGTCTCCGTTGGAGTTGCGCACCATCATGTTGGCAATGTCGCGCTCGGTGACGCGGAAGGCGGGATCGGCCTGGGTGTAGACCTGGAACACGCGGCCGAACTTGTTGAATTGGTTGACATAGGACGAGCCCAGATAGGTCGACAGCGCCGCGAACACCTGATCGGTGGTGACATGCAGCGTCTGGGTCTTGACCCGATCGATCTCGACGTTGAATTGCGGCACCGAGGAGCGGAACGATGACTGCACGCGCTGCAGTGCGCTCTGGCTCTGGCCGTTCGCGACCACCGCGCCGGTGATGGCCTGCAGCTTGGCGAAATCGCTGTTGCCGTCGCGCAGCTCGACCTGCATCGAGAAGCCGGCGGCGTTGCCGATGCCCTGGATCGGGGGCGGCGGCAGCACGATGGTGCGGGCTTCCATGATGGTCGCGAGCTTGTCGTTGAGGCCGTAGACCAGCGAGCGCAGATCCTCGCCGGGCCCTTTGCGGGCGTCCCAATCCTTCAGGATGATGTAGGCGACCCCGGCATTGGCGAGGCTGGCGCTGTTGTCGAGCGCCGAGATGCCGGCGATGGTGATGACCTGCGCCACGCCGGGCGTGTCCTTGATGATCTCGCTGGCGCGATCGAGCACGTTCTGCGTCCGCTCCAAGGCGGCGCCGTCGGGCAGCTGGACGGCGGCGATCAGATAGCCCTGGTCTTCGATCGGCAGGAAGCCGGTCGGCACCCGCGACAGGCCGTAGCCGCTGGCGCCGATGACCAGCAGCGCGAACGCGACCGAGATTGTGGCGTGTTTGACGAGGAAAGTGATCAGCCTCGTATAGCCGCGCTCGACGCGGTCATAGACCGCGTTGAAGCCGCGGTAGAAGAAATTGCGTTGCTCCGGCGGCACCGCCGGCCGCAGCCACAGCGCGCATTGCGTCGGCTTCAAGGTCGCCGCGTTGATGGCGGATAGCAGCGCGGTCGCCGCGATCACCAGCGCGAACTGCGAGTAGATCCGCCCGGTGAGGCCGGCAAGGAAAGAGGCCGGCAGGAACACCGAGATCAGCACCAGGGTGATGCCGACGATCGGCGCGAACAGCTGGTCCATCGCCTTGATCGCGGCATCGTGGCCGTTCATGCCCTGCTCGATGTTGTGCGCGGCGCCTTCGACCACGACGATGGCGTCGTCGACAACGATGCCGATCGCGAGCACGATCGCGAACAGCGTCGACATGTTGATGGTGAAGCCGAGTGCCGCCATGGCGGCGAAGGCGCCGATGATGGTGACGGGCACGGTGGTGGCCGGCACCAGCATCGCGCGCCAGTCCTGCAGGAACACCAGGATCACGACCAGCACCAGCAGGCCGGCCTCGATCAGGGTCATGTAGACCTCGTGCACCGAGGCTTCGACGAACTTGGTGGTGTCGAACGGCGTGTCGTATTTGATGCCTTCTGGAAACCGCTTGGCGAGCTCGGCCATCTTCTTCTCGACGGCCTTCTCGACCTGGAGCGCGTTGGCGCCGGGCGATTGGAACACGCCGATGCCGACCGCCGGCTGCTTGTTGAGCGAGAAGATCTGGCTGTAGGTCTGCGCCCCCAACTCGACCCAGCCGACGTCGCGCACGCGCGTGACGTCGCCGCTTGAGCCCGATTTGACGATGATGTTCTCGAACTGGCTGGTGTCGTCGAGCCGTCCGTTGACGTTGAGCGTGTACTGAAACGCCTGTCCCGGCGGCGTCGGCGGCGCGCCGACCTGGCCGGCGGCGACCTGCTGGCTCTGCTGCTGGATCGCCTGGATGACGTCCTGCGGCACGAGGCCACGGACCTGCAGCTTGTTGGGATCGAGCCAGACCCGCATCGAATACTGGCCGGCGCCGAACACGGTGACGTTGCCGACGCCGGGCAGGCGCGAGAGCTCGTCGCGGATGTTGATGGTGGCGTAGTTGCTCAAATAGAGGCTGTCGTAGCGCGAATCCGGCGAGGTCAGTGTCACGAACAGAAGGATCGAGGTCGACCGCTTCTGCACGGTGACGCCCTGGTTCTGCACCGCCTGCGGCAATTGCGACAGCGCGCTGGAGACGCGGTTCTGCACCAGCACCTGCGCGAAGTTGAGGTCGGTGCCGATCTTGAAGGTCACCGTCAGCGTGTAGGTGCCGTCGGAGCCGCTGTAGGACTGCATGTAGAGCATGTCCTCGACACCGTTGACCTGCTGCTCGATCGGCAGCGCCACGGTGTCGATCACGGTCTTGGCGCTGGCGCCGGGATAGCGCGTGGTGACCTGCACGGTCGGCGGCACCACGTCGGGATATTGCGCGACGGCGAGGTTGAACAGCGCGACGCCGCCGATCAGGATCATCAACAGCGCGATGACGTTCGAGAGGACCGGCCGCTCGATGAAGAACTTTGAGATCATTCGCTGGCCCCTTACTTGCTCGAGGCCTGCGGCTGCTCGATCTTCGTCACCTGCGGATCGATCTTCTGACCCGGGATCACCCGCAGCAATCCCGCGATCACCACGCGATCGTCAGGCTTCAGGCCGCTTTCGATCACGCGCAGCCCGTTGTCGACCGGCCCGATCTGCACCTTGCGCTGCTCGACGACATTGTCGCCGTTGACCACCAGCAGGTAGCGGCCGCCCTGGTCGCTGCCCAGCGCGGCGTCGGGGACGAGCAGAGAGCTCTTCTCCTGCTCGAACGGCACGCGGACGCGCACGAAATAGCCGGGCAGCAGCAAGCGCTTGTCGTTGGCGATGAGGCCGCGCACCGCCAGCGTGCCGGTGGATTGATTGAGCGTCGGCGAGACGTAGTCGAGATGACCTTCGTGGGGATAGCCGCTCTCGGTCTGGAGGCCGATCTGGATCGGAAATTGCTTGAGGTTGGCGGGGGTATATCCTCGGCGGGCCGCTTCTGCGCGGATGCGCAGCACGTCCTGCTCGTTGATGGTGAAGTTCACATAGATCGGGTCCATCGCGACGATGGTGGCGAGCTGGGTCGGCGAGGAGACGCCGACGAGCTCGCCGACCGAGACCATGTGGGCGCTGACGATGCCGTCGAACGGCGCCGTCACCTTGGTGTAGCCGTAATTGACCTGGGCCAGCCTGGTGTTGACTTGCGCCTGCTGCAGATTGGCCTGGGCGTTGTCGCGCGCGGACGTGGAGTTGTCGAGCGTGGCTTGCGAGACCGCCTGGCGCTGCACCAGCTCGGCCTGCCGCTTGTAGTCGGCGTCGGTCTGCCGCACCGAAGCCTGCGCGCCGATCTCCGCCGCCTGCGCCTGTTCGAGCTTGAGCTTGTAGGTTTCCGGCTCGATCGTGAACAGCTGGGTACCCTGTTTCACGAAAGTGCCGTCCTGGTAGTCGATGGATTGCAGGAAGCCCTGCACCCGCGCCACCAGATCGACGCTCTTGATCGGCGCGGTGTTGCCGGTGGCCTCGATGTAGCGCGTCACCGGACGCTGCACGGGCGCTGCGACGTCCACCTTGGGCGGCGGCGGGGCGACATATGCGTTCTTGTCCTCGCAGCCGGCGAGCACGGCCATGGACGCCGCAGCGGAAAGGACCCGCCCGATATGCCTCCACGCTTCATTGCGGCGCGCGGGAGTGGCGGGATTCGGCGCGGTCATTCGGTAGCCCCCGATTGCTGTCTGTCGGTGCGGCAGGCTAGCAATAAACGAATGGCCGTGGAACACCATAGCCATGGCAGTCACCGGCCTTGCCCTGCAACGAGCGATGTGGCCTTTGACAAGTTTATCACCACAAACCGCTCTTCATCGGCGGCGTGATCGACCGGAATTGTATCAAAGGCCGTGCGAGCCAAACGGAGCGGTCGGAGGGAAGAAAGAGTGAGGAGACCATGACATGCCCGCGCTAGCAGACGGCTTGAAGGACGAGATCGCGCCGACCGGCAAGCTCCGGGTCGCGATCGCCATCAGCCCCGCCGGCGGCGCGTTCTGGTCGACCAGGACCGAAGCCGGCTATGCCGGCGTCCCGGTCGATCTCGGCAAGGCGATGGCCGCGCAGCTCGGCGTCCCCGTCGAATATGTCGCGCACCAGAATTCCGGGCAGATCACCGACGCTGCGTCGACAGGGACATGGGACGTCACCTGGCTTCCCAAAGATCCCGATCGCGAGACCAGGATGCTGTTCGGCCCGATCTACGAGGTCGCGGACGCCACCTACATCGTCAAGCCCGGCTCGGCGGTCACCAATTTCGCAACGCTGGACCGATCCGGCACCAAGGTCGCCGCCGTCAACGCCACCACGACCATGCGCGGCGCGATCGCGCATCTGAAGCATGCCAAGGTCACGGGCTATCAGACCTATGACGAGATTTTCGGCCTGCTCAGGAGCGGCGAGATCGACGCCTTCGCATTGTCGCGCGACCAGCTCAACAAGATGGCGCAGAAGATCCCGGGCACGCGCGTGCTGGACGAGACGTTCAAGAAGACCGTGACCGCCGTCGCCGTGCCGCTCGGCCACAACCGGGCGCTGGCGTTCGTCACGACGTTCATGACGGACGCGACGAACAATGGCACGCTGCGCAGGGCCTATGACGATAACGGCCTGAAGGATTCGCCGATCAGGACGGAGTAGCGTCCGTCAGCCTGGTTTTCCGCGATCGGGCTAAGTCCCGGTCGCAGCTGCCTCGCGCGCGTGCCACGCTGAAAGCACCGCGCGTTCTTCATCGGCGGTCAGCCCGACGACCGCGCCGTCGCTGCTACGAAGCCAATGCAGCGTGTCGCGCGCGGTGTCTCCCGGCGGTCGCGCGGTCAGGCCGGCCTCGCGGGCCGGTGTGGGGTCGCGCGTCATGAAGCCGGCAAAGTCGGGCAGGGGCAGCCACAGCGGCAATGATCGCGGGCCCGCCCAGCGTCGCACGTCGTGGGCCTCGAGAAACGCACGGTCGATCCAGGTGAAGGTGCAGGACGCGTTCAGCGCCGCTGCGCAATCGGCCAGCAGCTCGCCGCGCGTGCGAATTGGCCCGATCCCGTCATAGATGCCGGTGAGGCGAATTTCCGCGGCATGCACGATCCATCGCGCGAGATCGCGCACGTCGATGAACTGGACGGCATCATCAGGAGACCCCGGGGCCAGCACCTCGCCGCCGCGCGCGAGCCGTGTCGGCCAATAGGCAAAGCGGCCCGTCGGATCCTCCGGCCCGGCGATCAGGCCGGCGCGGCAGATGAAGGCATCGTTGCCGACCGCCTGTTCGCAGGCGACCTTGGCGGCGCCGTAAATGGCATCCGTGCTGTGCTCCATATCCCCTGCCGTAGGCTCGCGCAGCGGTGCCGTATCCGCGCGTTGTCCTGGTACCCGGTTGTCCGCATACACGCTGATCGTGGAGACGAAGCTCCAATGCACGTTCGGCCGCTTCAGCGCCGCGACCGCGCGGCGGACCTGGCCGGGATGACGCGCGACATCAACCACTGCGTCGAAGGTCTCGCCCGCGAGCGGCGCAAGACCGTCGGCCACATCGCGGTCGACCCGGATGAAGCGCGCGCCCGCCGCGATGGGCCCCGCAACGCCGCGGGCGGCACAGGTCACGTCGTGGCCGGCAGCGCAGGCATGGCTCGCGACCGCGCGTCCGAGAAACTGGCTGCCACCGAGGATGAGGATGTGCATGGTCCGTGCCGCTAGTGAGCGCGAGAGACTACAATTTACGGTAGCAGTTGCAACCGCCTGTCGGCGGGTCGATCTCGGCGTCGAAATAGGCCGGCGGAGTGAGACGCTTGATCTCGGTCGACTTGCCTTTTACTGCTATCCGCAGGATCGCTTCGCTCGGGCGCGAATTCTCCTGGGCTCGGATTGGATGTGATCCAAGACCGACTTCCTCTCGTTAGAGTCACCGAGGAAGCTGTCCATGAACAAAACGCTTGCGAAGATCTGTCAGGAAATGGCCGGCCGGGTGCTCGAACTTCAGCGCGGCCTCAACACGCCTGAGCGGCGGTTGGAATTGGCCGGTGAACTTCAGGCCACGATTGAAAAGTACCTCGCGTTCGAAAAGCGAAAGAACCGTTTTTCGGTGCGGAAGGACAGGTAGCACCGCTTCAATCAGGTTGAGTTCCGCAATTTTCGCACGTCGGCGCCGTACTCTCATTGATTTCTTTGGGCTTTTCGTCCTGAACGTTCGGAAGCGGGAGGAACTCTCCTGGCTGAACGTCCAGCATACCCGTGTTTTCACGGTTACAGCGAAGCACCGCTCAATGGTGTCTAGTTGTTACGGCATTTCAGCCCAAGGGGACTACACATGAAAAAAACAATGCTAGCCGGTGTCGCAGTGGCGGCACTGGCGTTGAGTACCCATGCGCAGGCCGCTGATATGGCGGCAAGGCCGTACGTCAAAGCGCCGCCGCCCGCTGTGGCGTCGGTTTACGATTGGAGCGGCTTCTACATCGGCGGCAACGGCGGATGGGGCACCACCCGCAACTGCTGGGACTTTGTGAGCTTCGCAGGCGCAGCCTTTACGGCAGGCGAGGGATGTCACAACGCAGACGGTGCCGTCGCTGGCGGTCAGATCGGATATCGCTGGCAGTCGGCGTCCTGGGTGTTCGGACTGGAGGCGCAAGGGGATTGGGCCGACTTGAACGGATCGCGGGTGTCATCGCCTGCCTTCGTGTTCGCGCCGGGTGACCTCACCATCAATTCTCAGGTGCGCGCCTTCGGTCTTTTCACCGGCCAGGTCGGGTGGGCCTGGAACAACGTGCTGCTATATGCCAAGGGCGGCGCGGCCGTGGTGGATAATCGCTACACCCACACTTTCACGGCGACCAGTGCGTTGATCAACAGCAGCAGCGATACGCGTTGGGGAGCCACCGTCGGCGCCGGCGTGGAGTTCGGCTTCGCGCCCAATTGGTCGGTCGGCGTGGAGTACGATCACATTTTCCTCGATCGTCGGACTCTGAGCTTTGCGGCTGCGCCTGGAGGCGTTGCCACGACCAACAGCATCGGTCAGGACGTGGATATCGTGACTGCGCGCATCAACTATCGCTTCGGCGGACCGGGCTTGACGCGCTACTGACGACCTCTGGTCCGGCCCCGGGATCTTCATCATTGATCCCGGCGATGTGAAATGAGGAGGGCGACCGATCTAGCCGGTCGCCCTTCGCATGAAGGGACCAGGGCAAACCCGATAAAGTTGCCTGGCGCCCCTACCGCCCCTTGATCTCCGCATACTTCGCCATCGCCTTCTCGAACTTGCGGTTGAACAGCCACATCGCGGCGAAGATCTCGCGATAGCTTGCCGAAGTTCGCGCCCGGTCGGCCTGTCCGAACGCGAAAATGCTGTTGTTGCGCAGGTACCTCATGATCCTGGGGCTGGACACCCGGTAGTTCAGGAGATCGCCCGATCTCAGCGCGGACCGCGTCGGGGTGGGAACGATCTGGATCAGTTGAAACAGCTTCATCTGGTCGATCGGGTCGGGCAGCGTCTTCGCGATGCCCGGGATCTCCCGGAACAGGTCGGCGTGCGCGTTCATCAGTCCGTTGCGCACGTTGGTCCAGTGGTTGAAGCGGTGGTCGGTGCCGCGCGCCCGTGCCTCCTCCTTGTCATCGCGCGCGCTCAGGTGCGGATCGATCGCGGCGATCTCGCTTCTGATCGCCTGCCATTTCCTGTGACCATTGCGGTCCTCGGAGGGGCCGGTCTGGAAGCTGCCCATATAGGTGTTCGAGCGTCCGTTGCGAACGTTCTGCTTGCCGTTGGTCTCGGCGAAGAACAGCCCGAGGCTGATCCGTCCCGCGGCGTCGGCGTGCTCGGGCGCGAGCCCCTTGGCGCGCGCGATCACCGTTCCGAGATCGACGACGTCCTTGAACGGCGTCGCCGAGCTCTGCGCGCCCGCAGGCGGCGCTTCCATGACGTCGAACAGTTTTGAATATTCGTCGATCAGCGGCTCGATATCGGCATCGAAATAGGCCGGGGGCATCTCGAACTTGTTGGGCCGGCCGATCCGCGACGGCACGGCGTCGGTGAGATCCTTGTAGGTGCTGATCACGGCGACGCGGGCGAGATACAGCGCCTGTCCCGGCAGGTTCGGCAGCGGCTCCTTCGCGTCGATCTGGCGCCGCCGCTCGGCAAGGATCGATTTGAACTCGGCGAGCGCCCGGTCATAGGCGGCGACCGCCTCCGATTGCCGGGGCGTGAGCGCGCCCTTCTGCGCGAGGGCAGGGCCCATGATGAAGAAGGCAACAGCCGCAAAGACTGCGAGACGTCTCAATCCCATGGCCGGTTCCTGTCGATTCGCTGGCCAGGGAGATCGTAAGCAACAGAGGTGAGGGCTGGCGAGACGCAAATCCCGCTCAGCCGGAATTCTTATGCAGCCCGATAATCCGGCGCCGTCGCCAGGAATTTGGCGTAGGCGTCCGCGTCCGGCGGCTGGAAGCGGCCCGCAAGCCCGCCGCGCTTCTGGTTCTTCGCGCCGATGTCGGCCATCAGCTCGTCGAAATGGCGGTAGTGATAGGGCGCGACGCACAGGCCGCCATAGACGCCGGCGGCCGGCCGCTCGACGCGCTTGAAGTGCAGCATCATCTCGATGTTGTCGCGCATCGCTTGCGCCGTCGGCTGGTTGGCGAGCTGCCCGTCGGCATAGCGCACCAGCCAGTTGGCGGCGAGGTCGGCGCAGAGCACGGTGCAGAACGAGGAGTTGAAGCCGACGAAGCCGAGCTCGGGCAGATCGGGGTTGGCGATCAGGCGGTAGAGCCGGTACTGGCCGTCGGCATCGACCAGCTTCTGCCGGTAGGCCTCGGGCAGGAACGGCACGCCGAGCTTGTAGCCGATCGCGAGCACTGCGACGTCGGCGCCCACGCGCTCGCCGCCGCTCATCACGATGCTGTCGCCGTCGTAATGGTCGAAGGTGCCGAACACCGCCTTGATGCGGCCGTCGGCGACCATCGGATAGAAGCCAGGTGTTGCGATCGGCACCGAGCAATTGACGCCATCCTCGATCCGCTCCTTTGGCACCATGTTGCAGCGGCCGAGCTTGAGCTGCGCCTTCAGCAGGCTTTCCAGCCCGCGCCAGTTGGCCCAGACCAAGGGCGCGGCGATGCGATGCGCGAGCCGCCCCATCGCGCTCATGCCCCAGCCCGGAAACATCTCCTCCTGCGCGCGGATGTAGAGGATGCGCTTGAAGTTCACGAGCCCGCCGATGAAATAGGGGATACGCCAGACGGGCTCGCGCATCACGATGGTGACCTCGCGGGCGCCTGACTTCACCGCGTTGACCGCGATGTCGGTCGCCGATTTCGAGCCGCCGAGCACGACGATGCGGCGGCCCTTCGCTAGCGAAGGATCGCCGTATTTCGAGGAATGCAGGATCTGGCCGCCCTGTGCGAGGAACGCGTCCTCGCCGGGGCAGTGCAGCTCGCGCGGCTCGTTGAATTGCCCGGTGCAGACCGCGACGAAGTCGAAATCTTCGCTCGTCGTCGCGCCGTCCTTGCTCTTCAGCGCGAGCGTCCAGCCCGGTCTGCCGTCGGCGCGCCGCGCCATGCCGGCGACCTCGGTGTCGAGGCGCAGCATGCGGTCGAGGCCGAAGCTGCTGGCGTAGTCGGCGAGATAGGCATGGACCTGCGGCCCGGTCGGCCATTCCGGATAGCCTTCCGGCATGGCGCGGTCGGTGTAGCGATAGAGCTCCTTCGGGCTCTGCGTCTGCACGTCAGGATAGGAGCGCGCGGGCTCCCAGACGCCGCCGAGATCCGAGCTGCGCTCGACGATGGCGACGCGGTGGCCGCGGGCAGAGAACGCCTTGGCGGCGGCAAGGCCGGAGACGCCGGCGCCGATCACGCAGACATGCTTGGGACTGACCATGGGTTTGCTCGCAATGTGTTTGGGCGCAAGCGGCCCCGTTCGGCCGCAAGGCGCGGCCGGCGGACCAGCAAGCGGATACAGTGGAGGAGGAACCTAGTCGTTGGCCTCGGGCGGCAGGAAATCGACCTCGTGCAGCGCCGAGATGCGCACGACCTCCGCTGGGTCGGTCAGATTGTGCAGCTGGTTGAACAACGCCTCGAGCTTCTGCATCGGCGAGACCCAGAACAGCGCGCGGCAGGGCTTGTCGGACTTGTTGAAATAGCCGTGCGGGATGCCGCGCGGCATGCGCACGAGATCGCCGGCATGGGCCTTGACCCATTGTCCGTCGAGCTTGAGGTCGAGCGTGCCCTCCTGCACCAGGATGAACTCGTCCTGGGTCGGATGGATGTGCACCGGCACGAACTGGCCGGGATCGCTGTTGGTCTCGAACGCGAAGGTGGAATCGGTGACGGCCTTGGGGAAATAAACCTGGCCCAGAATGTTCCAGCTCTTGCCGCCGTAGCCTGTGCCGTTGGCGGTAATGCCCTTTTCGAGTGCAGTCATGGTGCGCTCCCATTGGATTCCGGCGGGGATGGAGCATCGGTCAACACGGAGCGGCCTGTCTATCCGATAAACGAATCCGGGAAGTGCCTGTTGCCGTGCAGCATTGACGATTTTGGCAAGGCCGGCCTTTTCGAGTCCGATGAATTATTATAGGCTTAAAGTAATTCCCTGACGCGAAGCGTGGTCGACGATGTCCGCAGCCGTGCTGGAAATGGGCGCAAGGACGTCCGCGGCCGAACGGCTTGCGGATTTCGCCCGCGTCACCACCGATGACGTCGACGAGGCGGCCGAACAGATCGGACGCATCTTCTGCCCGCACGACCTCAAGCCGGCACAGGCGCGCGCGGCCGGCTTCTCGGCCCGGCACAATTGCGCGGCCTTCGACGGTTTCTCCATCAATTACGTCGCCTACGGCGGATCGGTCTGCATCGATCCCGGTTGCCTCGAGCGCTTCTTCCTGGTGCAGATTCCGCTCGCGGGCACAGCCCAGATCCGCGCTGGCATCACCGAGCTCGAGGCCGCGCCGGAGCGGACGGCGTCGCTGCTGTCGCCGACGATCCCGACCCGGATGATGTGGCGCGACTGCGCGCAGGCTATCCTGCTGCTCGATCGTCGCATCGTCGAGCAGCGCGCCGCGGCGCTGTCGGGCAGGGCATCGGGCACGGTCGAGTTCGATCCCGCGATCGACCTGGAGACGCCGGCCGGGGTGGTGCTGCGAACCCGTCTTGCCGAGCTGATGACGCTCGCCGAGCGTCTAGGTCCGTCCGGCAGGCTGTCGGCGATCGCCATGGCCGATTGGCGCGAAATGCTGCTCGATCATCTCCTCAATGGCCAGCCGCATGGCCTCTCGGATGCCATTCAAACTTTCTCGGGACGAAGCGAGCGGCTGCCGCGCGCGCTCCGCGCGGCGCGGGACCATCTTGCGGACAATGCCGGCGAGCCGCTCGACCTCGCACAGCTCGCCTGCGCCTCCGGCATCGGCATCCGCGCGCTCCAGCTCGGCTTCCGCCGCCATTTCGGCCAGTCGATCTCGCAGATGCTGCTCGACATGCGCCTCGCCGCTCTGCACGCCCGGCTCGCGCAAGGATCGCCCGATGCCTCCGTCACCGACATCGCGTTCGAGCTCGGCTTCACCCATCTCAGCCGCATGGCCGGGGCCTACCGCGAAAAATTCGGCGAGACCCCGTCTGCCACGCTGCGGCGGCGGCTGAGCTAAAGGATCGTTAAGCAGTCGCGGGATTTTCGCGCAGCGTCGTCACCCAGATCACGCGCGCTGCCTGCTGGGTCGGATTGTCGAACATGTGCGGCACGGTGCTGGGAAAGCGGAAGCTGTCGCCGGCCTCCAGCACATGGGCCTGGTTGTCGAGCCACAGCCGCAGGCTGCCGGACAGGATGTAGCCGGCCTTCTCGCCGGTGTGCTGCAGGAAGTCGGTGCCGGAGGAGGCGCCGGGATTGAGCGTGAGCTCGTAGAGCTCGAGTTGGCCCTTGCCTTCGGGCGTGAGGGCTTCCTTGACGACGCCGCTGGCGGTGAGCCGCAGCAGCCGGCGGCTGTTCTTGCGCACGATGTAGCGCGGCACCTCGGCGGGATCGCTGGTCTCGAAGAAATAGGAGATCGGCACGTCGAGCGCGATGCTGAGCAGGCGCAGCGTCCGGATCGACGGCATGGCGCGCGCGCGTTCGAGCTGGCTGATCATGCCGGTGGAGAGGCCCGTCTTGTTGGCGACGTCCTGGATCGAGAAGCCGGCGCGCTGACGCAGCAGCCGCACGGTTTCGCCGAGCCGCTGGTCGACCGCATCGTCCGCCTCGCTGGTCGGGGCGTCCTTCGGACTGTTGGTGTCGCCGCGACCATCCATGCCGCTCTCCCATGCATCATCATGAGCCTCGGCCGCATCGGTGCGAGGCTTAAGTCAAATTGAAAAGGTCGCGCATACTAGCAATGCGATTGACAGCTGTATTTAGTCGTGATGAAATTTTGGTTCAAGAATTTAGAAGCACTAAAGCCCACTCCTGTCCCCTGCCGGGGTCTCGGGGGCGCGGGAGACGGTGCCGCGTGCGGGAACGGAGACTGGTCATGGCAGACAGCACCGGCAGGTTCGGCGTTGGCGGAGTCCACTTCGGCAGTCCAAGCCGCCGGCAATTGTTCCAGCTCGGTGCGGGCGCCGCGGCGGGTTTGACGCTTCCAGGCCACGCTTTTGCGCAGAGCGAACGTCCCTCCAATCCGCCGGACAAGCCGCGCGGGCAGGTGATCGCGGCGCTGTCGCAGGAGCCGACGGTCTTTCATCCCTTGATGCCCGGCATCGAGGTTGACCAGGGCGTCTGGTGGCAGGTGTTCTCGCTGCTCTGGTACATCGACCCCGCCGGCAATTTCGTTCCCGATCTCGCCCGCGAAATCCCGACCATCGAGAATGGCGGCCTGTCGGCCGACGGCCTGACCTGGAAGATCAAGCTGCGCAGCGACGTGAAGTGGCACGACGGCACGCCGTTCACGGCCGACGACGTCAAGTTCTCGCTCGAGCTGATCAACGATTCCAATTTCCGCGCGCGCAGCCGCGTCGGCCACAGCCTGGTCAAGGACATCAAGGTCGTCGCGGCGGACGAGATTCACTGGCGCATGGAAGCGCCTTATTCGCCCTACATGTCGATCCTGGGATCGCTGACCTTCATCGTGCCCAAGCACATCCTGGAGAAGGTGTCCGATCCGAACGCCTCGCCGTTCCACAATGCGCCCGTCGGCACCGGGCCTTTCCGCTGGGGCGAACGCGTGCCCGGCGACCACATCCTGCTCAATGCCCACACCGGCTATCACGGCAAAGGGCCTTACGTCGAACGCGTGGTCTTCAAGTACATTCCCGATCTGACCGTGCTCTACACCCAGTTCCGCACGGGACAGGTCGACTACACCGGCCTGCAAGGCATCCTGCCGAACTTCGTGCAGGAGGCGAAGACGCTGAAGGGCCGCAAGATCGTCGTCTCCTCGACGTCCTCGGTGGAGCATATCGCGCCTAACCTGGAGTTCGGTCCCTTCGCCGACCGCGCCGTGCGCGAGGCGCTGTACCTGGCCATCAACAAGCAGGCGATCATCGATGCGCTCTATTACGGCCTGCCGACGCAGACCGAGAGTTTCGTGCCGCAACAGGCTTGGTCGTCCCAGCAGGGACTGCCGCAGCACAAATACGATCCAGCCAAGGCCAACGCACTGCTCGATGCGGCGGGATGGGTGCGCGGTGCCGGCGGCGTGCGCGAGAAGGGCGGCGTCAAGCTCGAATTCACCAACTCGACCACGTCGGGCAATGCGGCGCGCGAGCAGACCCAGCAGCTCCTGATCCAGGATTGGCGCGCGATCGGCGCCGCGATGCGCGTCAACAACATGCCGGCGGCCGTGATCTGGGGCGAGTTCTGGCAGCAATCCAAGTTCAATTCGGTGATCGTCGGCGTGAACTTCATGCTCGGCAGCGACCCCGACGTGACGCCGCGCTTCGGCTCCGGCGCCATTCCCGCCAAGGGCGGCCGCGGCTACAACACTTATCAATATCAGAGCGCGGAGGCCGACCGGCTGCTGGCCCAAGGCGCCAGGCAATTCGATCTGGCGCAGCGCAAGACCACCTATGGCGAGCTGCAAAAGCTGATCCGCAACGACCTTGCGATCCTGCCGCTGTTCCAGGGCTTCATCGCCGAGGGCGTGAAGGAGGGGCTGCAAGGCTTCCGGCCCAACATCAACACCTCGATCAATTGCTGGAACATCCGCGAATGGTACTGGGCCTGACGGATCAGGTGCGCAGGGCAGCCTGAGATGGCCCGTTACGTCGTCAACCGCCTGGCGCAGGCGATCATGCTGCTGGTGATCGTCTCGGCGATCGGCTTTGCCATCCTGCATCTGGCGCCCGGTGGCCCGCTGTCGCAATTTGCCGTCTCCGGGCAGATGACGCAGGAAGATCTCGATCGCGTCACCAAGCAGCTCGGGCTCGATCGGCCGCTGCCGGTGCAGTATCTCGACTGGTTCGGTCGCATGCTCAAAGGCGATTGGGGCCGCTCCTATCGCGACGGCGAGGCGGTGTTGTCGGTGATCTCCTCGCATCTCGGCGCCACGCTGGAGCTGATGGCGACGGCGACCATCATCGCGGTGCTGCTCGGCTGCTGGATCGGCATCCTTGGCGCGCTGCGCCGCTATTCGCTGTTCGATACGCTGGCCACCGTCGGGGCCATGATCGCGCTGTCGATCCCGACATTCTGGTTCGGCCTCGTCACCATCTACGTCTTCTCGGTGAAGCTCGGCTGGCTGCCGGCCGGCAACCGGCACACCATTGGCGACGGCTCCTTCCTCGATCTGCTGCATCATCTGATCGCGCCGGCGATGGTGCTGGCGCTGGTGGAGACCGCGATGTGGGGCCGCTTCATGCGCTCCTCCATGCTCGAGGTGATCAACCAGGACTACATCCGCACCGCGCGCGCCAAGGGCATGCCGGAATGGCGTATCCTCACCGTGCACGCGCTGCGCAATGCGCTGCTGCCGATGATCACGGTGGCAGGCCTGCAGTTTCCCACCCTGCTTGGCGGCGCGCTGGTGGCCGAGACCGTGTTCACCTGGCCCGGCATGGGCCGGCTGTTCCTCGATTCGATCGGCTACCGCGACTATCCCGTGGTGATGGGCATCCTGATGTTCTCGGCGACCATGGTGCTGATCGGCTCGCTGCTGGCCGACATCCTCTATGCCGTCGTCGATCCCCGCATCCGGGTGGGCTGAAGCGATGGCGACCGCAGCGCTCTCCACCGTCCAGCTCGCGCCCGGCCAGGCGGCGTGGCGGCGCTTCCGTCGGCACCGGCTCGCGCTCGCCGGCGCCATCATCATCCTGGTGCTCGTGCTCGGCTCGGCGTTCGGCCCGTATCTGCTGCCGTTTGACGACACCTATATCGACATCATGAAGCGGTTCGCGCCGCCGCTGTCCGGGGCTCATATCCTCGGCACCGACGAGCTCGGCCGCGACGTGCTGGCGCGGCTGATGATGGGCGGCCGCGTCTCGCTTTCGATCGGCATCGTCGCGATGGTGATCGCGATGGCGGTCGGAATTGCCGTCGGCGCCTTCGCCGGCTTCTATGGCGGCGTGGTCGGTGCGGTCCTGATGCGGCTGGTCGATGCCGTGCTGTGCTTTCCGACCATCTTTCTCCTGCTGGCGCTGGCCGCGCTCACCGAGCCCGGCCTCGTCACCACCACGATGCTGATCGCCGCCACCGCCTGGATGGCCGTTGCCCGCGTTGTCGAGGCCCAGGTGCGGTCGCTGCGCGAGCGCGAGTTTGCGGTCGCCGCGCTCGCCTTTGGCTCGTCGAACCTGCGCATCATGTTCCGCGAGCTCGTGCCCAATGCGATCGCGCCGATCGTGGTGGCCGCGACGCTGAACGTTGCGAAGGCGATCCTGCTGGAATCCTATGTCAGTTACCTCGGCTACGGCATCCAGCCGCCGGCTGCGAGCTGGGGCAACATGCTCAACAATGCGCAGATCTATCTCACCAGCGCGCCTTGGCTCGCGATTGCTCCGGGCGTTGCCATCACGCTGGCGGTGACCAGCTTCAACTTCCTCGGTGACGGGCTGCGCGACGCGCTCGATCCGCGCATGAACATCCCATGACGAACCAGATCTCGATCGAACCGCTTCCAGGAGTGCCCCATGTCCCCGCCGCTCAACCGTATCAACAGCGATGAACGCCTGCCGGCACAGGTGGACGTCGTCGTCATCGGCGGCGGCGTCATCGGCGTCTCCGCGGCCTACCATCTGGCGAAGAAGGGGCATTCGGTTGCTCTCGTCGAAAAGGGCCATGTCGGTGGCGAGCAGTCGAGCCGCAATTGGGGTTGGTGCCGGCAGCAGGGCCGCGCGCGCGAGGAGATTCCGCTGGCGCGCGAGGCGCTGCGGCTCTGGGAGGACATGCAGAACGACGCCGGCGTCGATGCCGGTTTCCGCCGCACCGGCGTACTGTTCCTGACCAAGAGCAAGGACGAGCTCGCAAGCTGGGAGCGCTGGGCCGCGGTCGCGCGCGAGATGCAGGTTCACTCCACCGTCCTGACGCCGGCCGAAATTGCCGAGCGCATGCCTGGGAATACCGACACATGGGTCGGCGGCCTGCACACGCCAAGCGACGGCCGCGCCGAGCCGTCGATGGCCGTGCCCGCGCTCGCGGCCGCCGCGCGAAAACACGGCGTCACCATCCACCAGGGCTGCGCCGCGCGCGGGCTGGAGACGACCGGCGGGCGCGTGAGCGCCGTCGTCACCGAGAAGGGCACCATCCGGACGCAAGCCGTGCTGCTGTCGGGCGGCGCCTGGTCGTCGCTGTTCTGCCGGCGTCACGGCATCGAGCTGCCGATCGGTCTCGTCAACGCCACCGCATGCCGGACCACGCCGGGACCGGAGATCACCTCCGGCGCGCTCGGCACGGATTTCTATTGCATTCGTCGCCGCCTCGACGGCGGTTTCACGCTGGCGCTGCGCAACCGCGGCACGGTCGAGCTGTCGCCCGACCTGTTCCGCTACGCGCGCACGTTCTGGCCGACTTATCTGCATCGCAAGAACGGGCTGAAGCTCTCGTTCGGCAAGTCCTTCTTCGAGCAGATCGTGCGCGGCACCAGCTGGAGCTTCGACAAGCCGTCGCCATTCGAGGCCGAGCGCGTGCGCGATCCCGCGCCCGACATGTCGCTGGTCAATGCCGCACTTGCCTCGTTGATCAAGGCAAATCCGGAGTTGAAGGACATCGAGATCGCGGAAGCCTGGGGCGGCACCATCGACTGCACGCCCGACACGATCCCCGTGATCTCGCCGGTCGATGCGCTGCCCGGCTTCTTCCTCGCCACCGGCTTCTCCGGCCACGGCTTTGGCATCGGCCCTGCGGCCGGCAAGCTCGCCGCCGACATCGTCACCGGTGCGACGCCGCTGGTCGATCCCGCCGCCTACAGCCACAAGCGCATGATCGACGGCCGGCGCCTGGCGCCGGTCAGTCCGTTCTGAGGACCGCATGACGGTTCTCTACAAGGCCAACATGGAGCGCGGCGCCGAATGGGCGCGCTTCTTCGCTGAGCGCGCGCCCGACGTGCCGTTCCGGCTCTGGCCCGACATCGGCGACCCTGCCGCGGTGCGTTATCTCGTGGCCTGGGTGCCGCCGGACCATCTCGCGACGGCCTTTCCGCACCTGGAGCTCGTCTTCTCGGTCGGTGCCGGCGTCGACCAGTTCGATGCCACGACAATTCCGGCGCACATTCCGCTGGTCCGCATGCTGGAGCCCGGCATTGCCGAGACCATGGTCGAATACGTCACCATGGCCGTGCTGGCCCTGCATCGCGACCTCCTGCATTTCATCGGCCAGCAGAAGGAGCAGGTTTGGCGTGAGATTCGGATCACGCCGGCGAGGCGCCGGCGCATCGGCGTGATGGGGCTCGGCCAGCTCGGCCAGGCCGTGCTCGAACGCCTCAAGGCATTCGGCTTTCCGCTATCGGGCTGGAACCGCTCGCCGCGCGAGATCGAAGGCGTGACCTGCTACGCGGGCGCGGATGTGCTGCCAAGCTTCCTTGCGCAGGCCGACATTCTCATCTGCCTGTTGCCTCTGACCGACGAGACCCGCGGCATCCTGAACGCAGACCTGTTCGCGCGCTTGCCGCGCGGGGCGGGGCTCGTCAATGTCGGCCGTGGCCCGCATCTGGTCGAGGCTGATTTCCTTGCGGCGCTCGACAGCGGCGCCTTGTCGGCTGCGGTGCTCGACGTCACCGATCCCGAGCCGCTGCCCCCAGGCCATCCGTTCTGGAGCCACCCCCGCATTCTGCTGACGCCGCACAATGCCAGCATGACGATGCCCGATACGGCGGTCGATTTCGTGCTCGACGTGATTGCGCGCCACCGCCGCGGCGAAGAGCTGCCGGGACTTGTTGACCGCACGCGTGGATATTGAGGGCGCGATGATGGTGAAAACGTTGGTGCAGCCGCAGGCTCCTCTTACCTCTCCCGCTCTTGTCCGCCGAAGCCTTGGCGAAGGCGGATGCGGGAGAGGTCGGCGCGGAGCGCCGGGAGAGGGTTCTCTCCTCTTGGAGGTTCTCGCTTGCGGAGGCACCCTCTCCCCAACCCTCCCCCGCAGGCGGGGGAGGGGGCGCACCGTCCGTGCGGCAGGCGTTGGAATCCACGCATGAGCAACAGCGCGACGAGACCAGACCAACTCGCCGCCGGCGCGCAGGAGCCCGTGCTGTCAGTCGCCGGCCTCACCACCTCCTTCATGCTCGAGCGACGATGGATTCCCGTCGTCCGCAACGTCTCCTTCGACGTCGCGCCGCGCGAGACCGTGGCGATCGTCGGCGAGTCCGGTTCGGGCAAGAGCGTGACCGCGCTGTCGATCATGCGGCTGATCCCGCAGGAGATCGGCCGTGTTGAGGGACGCGTCACGCTGGCCGGCCGCGAGCTGCTGACGCTGCCGCAAGTGCGCATGAAGGATATCCGCGGCAACGACGTCGCCATGATCTTCCAGGAGCCGATGACGAGCCTCAATCCGGTGCTCACCATTGGCTTCCAGATCGCGGAAGCGCTGATCCAGCACCGTGGCCTGTCGCGTGCGGCGGCGGAAGCGGAGACCGTGCGCCTGCTCGATCGCGTCCGCATTCCCGCGGCAAGGTCGCGCTTCCACGAGCATCCGCACCGCTTCTCCGGCGGCATGCGCCAGCGCGTGATGATCGCGATGGCGCTGGCCTGCAAGCCAAAGCTCCTGATCGCGGACGAGCCCACCACCGCGCTCGACGTCACCATCCAGGCGCAGATCCTCGAGCTCCTGAAGCAGCTCCAGCAGGAGGAGGGGATGTCGATCCTCTTCATCACCCACGACATGGGCGTGGTCGCCGAGACCGCCGACCGCACCGTGGTGATGTATGGCGGCCAGGCGGTGGAGACGGATACGACGACGCGCATCTTCGAGACGCCCTCGCACCCCTACACCCGCGCGCTGCTCGCCGCGGTGCCGCGGCTCGGCTCGATGGACGGCCGCGCGCGGCCGATGCGGTTTCCGGTCGTCGACAAGGTGACGGGGGCCTCGGACGAGCCGGCGGAGACGCCCGACACCGTCTCGACGGCGCAGCGGCCGCTGCTCGAGGTCGCCGGCCTCACCACGCGCTTTCCGATCCGTTCCGGATTGTTCGGCAAGGTCTCCGGCCGCGTCCATGCGGTCGAGAACGTCTCCTTCACCTTGCGGGCCGGCGAGACGCTGGCGCTGGTCGGCGAGTCCGGTTGCGGCAAGTCGACCACGGGACGCTCGATCCTCAAGCTGACCGAGCCGGACAGCGGCACCGTGCTGATCGACGGCCAGGACGTCCTCGCCATGAAGGGCCGCGCCTTGCGCGACGTCCGAAAGCACATGCAGATCGTCTTTCAGGATCCGTTCGCGAGCCTCAATCCGCGGATGTCGGTGGGGACGGCGATTGCCGCGCCCTTGCTCGCCAACGGCCTCGCCACCGCATCCCAGGCGCGCGACAAGGTCGCCGACCTCCTCAAGCGCGTGGGTCTTTCCGCCGACATGGCCGCGCGGTTTCCGCACGAGTTCTCCGGCGGCCAGCGCCAGCGCATCTGCATCGCGCGTGCGCTCGCGCTCGGGCCCAAGCTGATCGTCGCCGATGAAGCGGTCTCCGCGCTCGACGTCTCGGTCAAGGCGCAGGTCGTCAATCTGATGCTCGACCTGCAGGCCAGCATGGGCCTTGCCTATCTCTTCATTTCCCACGACATCGCGGTGGTCGAGCGCATGAGCCACCGCGTCGCGGTGATGTATCTCGGCGAAATCGTCGAGATCGGCCCGCGCGCCGCATTGTTCGGCAATCCCCAGCATCCCTATACCAAGAAGCTGATGGCCGCCGTGCCGGTGCCCGATCCCTCCCGTCGCGGCACCCGGCGTGACGTGTCGAACGACGAGATCAGAAGCCCGGTGCGCGCGCCGGACTACCAGCCCCCGGTGCGGCACTATCGCGAAGTTTCGCCCGGCCACGTCGTGCAGGCTTGGGGCGAGGAGTGGTCGGGCTGACTGCGAGCTCCGCATTCTCCGGAAATCGTGAGCGGATGGAGCGACAGGGAACAGCGGCATGTGAACCGCTTCATACTCCTTCACTCCCTTTCTGAACTACCACTTCCGCAAGAAATTGCCGCACCCGGACCTGATTGACGAACACGGGTGAGATGCAATGCCTGCGCAGCCGCGTGCTCGCAGCTTTGGGTTGGCTCCTCGTCTTGCTCACGAGCAAGCCAGCCCCATCACTCAGCACAGATTTTTCAGGAATTGGAATCAAGGGCATCGAGAAACGCGTCCTGGCAGATTCCATTCGGGTCGGCCGGTAGGCTGCCACTTACTCAGAAGGAGCCCCCGATGAAGATAAGCAGCGCATTTTCCAACGCATTTTCCCTCACAAGGCAGGTCGGCAGTCTTCGGATCCCTCGTTCCCGTCTGATCAAGTCGGCCCATCTCCTTGAAAGAATTGGACTGGCAGCCGTTGGAGCCTCTTGCGGCCTCTATGTGGGTGCGACCCTGTTGCGTCAGAAAGGCGGACTGTTTGAAAGCGGCTGGATCGTGCTGATAACAATGCTCTACGGAGCTCTCAGTTATTATGTCGGCATCGACTTGGCCGGCAATGTCGCACGGAAGTCGACATCGGGCATCTCGGAAGAATGGAACGGTTCCGAGCCGATCGAGATCATGAGTGCAGCCGGAACGTTTAGTGCAGCGATCGCCGCGACTCTGTCCGTCAGCATCCTTGTCCTTGATCAGAATCTGCCTAACGGCCTGATAGCCTTTGTAGCCGGCTGTTGGGTGGTTGGTTCTTCGCTTCAGGTTGCGGCGGGCACGATGGCTCGCAACGACGAAGCGCCCATCAACGAGCAATGAAGGACGTGCGCTCACGGAAAAGCGTCCGCTTGACATCGTACGTCAGCACAAGCCGCAGTGTTGGTTCGGCTTCAGGTCTGGAATGAGCAATGACGACTCATCGCAACCTCTGCTGTCCAACGCTGCGCGCCAGCGATGTTTGGTAGCGCAGCCGTTCGTATCGAGCAGTATCCCGATCGAAACCGTACCGGTACTGAGTAACCTAGATTTTCGCGCAACAAACAAGACGTGCGATCATTGCGGCGTTGGGATATTCTTCCCGCGCGTCCGTGGTCCAAAATTCTGCTAACTGCCAGTCACAAGATCGGTGGGAGCCATGCAGATTGCGGAGTGGCTCGAGAAGCTGGGGCTTGGGCAATACGCGGAGCGTTTTGCCCAGAATGGCATCGATGTGGGCATCCTCCCCGAACTGATGGACGAGGACTTTGACAAGCTCGGGGTGCTGCTCGGTCATCGCCGCAAGATGCTGCGTGCCATTGCCGAGCTCGATCCAGCCGCGTTGATCGCGTCGCCGTCTCCTCCTCACGACGCCGAGCGGCGCCACCTCACCGTTATGTTTTGCGATCTGGTCGGATCCACTGCACTCTCAGCGCGTCTCGATCCCGAGGATCTGTGGGAAGTGATCCGGGCCTACCGCGTCGCATGCGCGCGCGTCATCGCCGCTTACGACGGCAGGATAGCGAGGTTCGTCGGTGACGGAATCCTCGTCTACTTCGGTTATCCGCGCGCCCACGAAGATGATGCGGAGCGCGCAGTGCGAGCGGGCCTCGATATCATCGCTGCGATCTGCCAGCTCAAGACAGGCGCGGGCGAACGGGTTGAACTTCGGATCGCAATTGCGACCGGGCTCGTGGTGGTCGGCGACCTCATCAGCGGAGACGCGTCAGAGGAACACGCGACCATCGGCGATACGCCGAACCTCGCTGCCCGGCTGCAGAGCCTGGCGGAGCCGGGGGCGGTCGTCGTTGCTTCATCGACACGCCGGCTGCTTGGCGACCTCTTCACCTTCCGCAATCTCGGCCGCCGCGAGGTCAAGGGGATAAGCGAGCCCATCGCGGTCTGGGCGGTGGAAGGAGCGAGCGCATCTGAGAGCCGCTTCGAGGCGGTCCGCGCCGCGCGCTCGATCGGCTTTGTCGGCCGCAAGGACGAGATCGAATTCATTCTCTCGCGCCAGCGGGAGGCATGGCAGGGCTTGGGCCAGATCGTTTTGATTTCCGGCGAAGCGGGCATCGGCAAGTCGCGCATCGTGGCAACATTGTCCGAAAGCCCCTCGCTGGGGACACACCGTCGGGTGCGGTATCAGTGTTCGCCTTATCACACCAACAGCGCACTTCATCCCTTTGTCGCGCAGCTCGAGCGCGCCGCCGGAATTCGCTTGCACGACACGCCAGAACAGAAGCTCGACAAGCTCGAGGCCATGCTGGCGCTGGGAACCCAGCAGGTCGCCCGAGCAACTCCGCTGATCGCGGCTCTGCTTTCGATTCCCATTGGCGACCATTACCCGCCCCTCGGCTTGAGCCCGGCGCAGCAGCGGAGACAGACGTTTGCCGCCCTTCTCGATCAGCTTGAGGGATTGGCGCGAGGCCAGCCTCTGTTGCTCATCTGCGAGGATATGCATTGGGCCGATGCCACGACGCTCGAACTGTTCGATCTCGCGGTCGATCGGATCAGGGCCCTGCCGATACTTGTGCTCATGACATCCCGGCCGGAGTTCGAGCCCTCCTGGTCGGGCCTTGCCAACGTCAGTCTGTTGCGGCTCGACCGGCTCGACCGGCAGGACACGCGCGCGCTGGTGGAGCAGGTAGTCGTCGGCCGCCAGCTGCCACGCGAGATGATGAAGCAGATCATCGACAAGACCGATGGCATCCCGCTGTTCGTCGAGGAATTGACCAAGATGGTGCTGGAGTCCGGCTTGCTCGTCGAGGATGCCGGACGCTACCGGCTGAACAGTCCGCTGCCGCCGCTTGCCATCCCCGCGACGCTGCAGGATTCGCTGATGGCGCGGCTCGACCGGCTCGCTCCGGTCAAGGAGGTGGCACAGATCGGCGCGGCCATCGGCCGCGACTTTTCGTACGCGCTGCTGAAGACCGTGGCAGGACGCGATGATCTGACCCTGAGCGCTGCGCTGGAACAGCTTGAAGAGGCCGAATTGCTCTTGCGCCGTGGGACTCCGCCCGAGGCAAATTATAGTTTCAAGCACGCCCTCGTTCAGGAAGCGGCCTACGAGAGCCTGCTCAAGAGCAAACGGCAGGTGCTTCACACCCGAATTGGCGAGATCCTGCGCGAGAACTTTCCAGCCGTCGCCGAGACCGAACCGGAAGTCCTGGCGCATCACTTCACTGAGGCGGGGCTGAGCGAGGCCGCCCTCGAATGGTGGCGCAAGGCGGGCCAGCAGGCACTGAAACGCTCGGCCTATTCCGAGGCGATCGCGCATCTCGGCAAGGCCATTGCGATCGCCGATCAGTTGCCTGACGAGCCGCGCCGGATGATGAGCAGGCTGCATCTTCAAATCGCATATGGTCGTGCACTCAGGGGCAGCCTCGGTCATAGTGCTCCCGAAACGGTCGCGGCATGGACGCGTGCCCGCCAGTTCGCAGCCGATATCGATGATCCCGTTGAGCTGGCGCCGGTGCATTCGGGACTCTTCAATGCCTGCCTGACGCAGGGCGAACTCGCTCCGATGCGGGAGCTGGCGGACGCCATCAGGAGCGCCGCTGACCGGCGACCGGACTCGCCGGTGGCCGCCGTCGTTGCCCATTGGACGGGCGGCGTCACCTGCTGGTTCGCCGGCGATTACTTGACTGCGAGAACGCATCTCGAGCGGGCGCTGGCGATCTATGGTGCCGAGCCGGATCCCGCAACCTTCAGGGCTTCGGCGCTGGATCTGCCGTTCGTGATCATGAGATTTCTTGCCCTGGTGCTCTGGCCGCTGGGCAGCACCGCTCGTGCGTGCAGGCTCGCCGCGGAAGCGGTGGGTGCTCCGGCAGAAAAACGAGCGCTGTCCCAGGCCAATGCGCTGGTTCATCGCGCAGTGTTCGACGGGGTATGCGGGGGCATGTTGCAGCAAACAGAGACGATCCTGGCGCTCGGTCTCGCGCGCGACCACACGATGCCGCTATACGTGGCCGCGGGCACCTACCTGAATGGCCTGGCCAAGTGGCGTGCCGGCGACCGAATGGCCGGACTGGCGGACATGCGTCACGGCTGGACCTTGCTGCGCGAGAACGATTGCTATCTCTGCGAACCGTTTTGGGGGATGCACGTCGCCGTTGCGAATGCAGAGCTGGGCCAAGTCGAGACCGGGCTGGACATCCTGAACGAATTGATCGCCGGCACGGCACAATCCGGCCAGCATTGGCTTGATGCCGAGCTGCATCGAGTCCGCGGCAAACTCATGTCGCGCCATGATCCTTCGGACGAACCCAGTGCCGAAGACGCCTTCGAACGAGCGCTGGACATCGCGCGACACCAGCAGACCAGGACTTTCGAGCTGCGCAGCGCGCTCGAACTTGCACGGCTGTACAAGACAAATGGCCGAGCGGATGCGATATCCCGGGTGCTCGATCCCGTGCTTGCTGAATTCGAGGCGGAGCGAAATCTTCCGGAGTTGGTTGAAGCCAGGGAGCTGCTCACGCAGGCGGATGAGGCACGTGACGCTTCCCCTGGCCGGACGTCCTGGGGCAGGGGATGACGCTCACGAATTGACGTGCACGAAATCCCGCAGCAGCGGATAGATCTCGTTGTTCCAGCGCCGGCCTGAGAACACGCCGTAATGGCCGACGCCGGCCTGCATGTGGTGGACGCGCCGATAGGCGCGCACGCCGGTGCAGAGATCCTGCGCGGCGAGCGTCTGGCCGATCGAGCAGATGTCGTCCTTCTCGCCCTCGACCGTCATCAGCCCCATGCGGCTGACGGCCTTGGTGTTCACGGGACGGCCGCGGTGCATCAGCCTGCCCTGCGGCAACAAATGTTCCTGGAACACGTCGCGCACGGTCTCGATGTAGAACTCGGCCGGCAGATCCATCACGGCGAAATATTCGTCGTAGAAGGTCTTGATGGTCGCGGCCTTGTCCTTCTCGCCCTTGGCAATGTGGTTGGCGAGGTCGAGATGCTGCTTGATGTGGCGCTCGAGATTCATCGAGACGAACGCGGTGAGCTGCACGAAGCCGGGATAGACCTTGCGCAGGGCGCCGCGGCATTGCACCGGCACGTAGTTGATCAGGTTCTGCTCGAACCATTCGATCGGCTTGCTCTTCGCGAATTCGTTGACCCGGGTCGGCTGGATCCGGGTGTCGATCGGACCTGCCATCAGCGTCAGCGTCGCCGGGCGCGAGGGATGGTTGTCCTCGCACATGATCGCGGCGGCGGCGAGCGCCGAGACCGAGGGCTGGCAGATCGCGACCATGTGCGGGCGCGGCCCGAGCTGGCCCAGGAAGTCAATCAGGTGCTCGGTGTAGTCGTCGAGCCCGAAGCGGCCTTCGCTGCGCGGAATGTCGCGCGGATTGTGCCAGTCGGTGATGTAGACGTCGTGGTCCTGCAGCAGCGTCTGCACGGTGCCGCGCAACAGCGTCGCGAAATGGCCGGACATCGGCGCCACCAGCAGCATGCGCGGCTGCTCGCCGACCCCGTCTTTCTTGAAGTGCAGCAGCGAGCCGAACGGCGTCGCGTAGGCGATCTCCTCGGTGACGGCCACTTCGCGATTTCCCACCGTTACGCGCTCGATGCCGTAGGCGGGGCGGTGATAGGTCAGGGTCGAGCGTGAGATCAGCTCCAGCGCGGCCGCGAGCCGGCCAATGAGCTGATCCGACATGCCCTGCGGCACCAGATTGAGAAACTTGAGCGCGGACGAGGCCCCCGCGCGCCACGGCGCCGTCAGGTCCATGTGGTTCTGAAAGGCCTGATAATTCATCGACATCATAACTGGAACGCCCACCCGTCCCGCATTGCTATGCAATAACGACGCCAAACCGGGCGGCCGGACCGCCTGCAAAATTGGCACGTCGCTTGCTGCTCACGTCACGGCAGGCACGGGCACATCCGCGAGCCGGCGGAGAGGCGGGATCAGGGAAGGGCCATATGGCGAAGGCGACACTGACCATCAGCAGCAAGAATTATTCGTCCTGGTCGCTGCGCGGCTGGCTGCTGGCGAAATTCTCCGGGCTCGATTTCGAGGAGATCGTCACCGCGCCGGACGATCCGTCGGCGCGCGCGGAGATCCTGTTGCTGTCCTCGTCGATCCTGGTGCCGTGCCTGCGGCACGAGGGCGCCGTGGTCTGGGACACGCTGGCGATCGCCGAATATCTCAACGAGGTGATGCCGGCGGCCGGCCTGTTGCCCGATGACCGCATCCAGCGCGCCCATTGCCGCTCGATCTGCGGCGAAATCCATTCCGGCTTCACCACGCTGCGCGCCTCGCTGCCGGTGAATCTGAAGGGACGTTTTCCCGGCTTCAAGGTCTGGTCGCGCGCCCAGGCCGATATCGACCGCGTCTGGTCGATCTGGCGCGACTGCCTGGAGCGGTCGGGCGGCCCCTTCCTGTTCGGCGCCCAGCGCACCATGGCGGATGCGATGTACGCGCCCGTGGTGACGCGCTTCGTCACCTACGACGTCAAGCTGGAGCCGCAGCTGCAGGCCTATGCCGACGCCATCATGGCGATGCCCGAGATGGCCGAATGGATCGCAGCGGCGCGGGAGGAGCCCGCCGAGATCGAGGAGCTCGAGGTCGAATATTAGGCAGCGCTGGCGGCCTTGCCTGTTTCGGGGGCGGCGCCGACCGCGGCGACCTGAGCGCTCTATGCCCTTGCCAGCATTAACCTTTGGCGCTCTCGTGCGGCCGACGCCGTGCGCCGCGCCCGCACAGATATTGTACGCACCTGCCCTCACCGCATCGACATCTAGCCGTGAACAGCTGCGTACACGGCCATTCGGCTGATTCGGGCGCGATTCGTTCGGGCCGCGTTCCGTTCGTTAAAGCGGAGCGCGGCGCCGTTGCATTTTGGAACAGATATGGGGCTTCAGGCGGCCCCGCGATGCTTCACGCGCGGCAGGCGCCAGCCGATCACGGTGGCCTCGACCGCGATGCCGGCTTCGTGGTTCTGCCAGCGTCCCTCGACATAGCGGCAGGCGAACGGCAATTGATACGTTCCGCTGTGGTCCTCGCACAGCACTTCAAGCGCCAGGCCCGGCGGCGGTTCTCCGGCGCCGTCGAATTCCGCCAGTCGTCTATCGCGCGTTGCCATTCCGAAAATCTCCCCTAAACAAAGCCGCGGAACGAGCGCCCACTTCCTCCGCGTGCGGATCATCGTTCCCCGTCCGAGGGAACGGCGCAAGCTCAACGCGAGAATGCGGTACGAGTGTGGTAGCCTTTCCCGGCTGTGCGCAAAAAGCGCACATTGCCGTGATCGATCGGACGAGGAACCCTTCATGCTGCTTCGAAACGCCGGCATATGTTTCGCGATGTTGCCGCTCGCAACGCTGGCACATGCGCCGGTGCACGCGCAGGACGTGCCCGGCATCGAGATCTGCACGGTCGAGAAGACCATGGAGCGGCGCACCTCCTGCCTGCAGAGCAATGTCGACTTCCTGCAGAAGACGATCACCAAGCTCAATCTCGATCATCAGCAGAAGCTGGACGCCGCCAACCGCCAGATCGACGCGCTGAAGACGAACCTCGCCGGCCTGCAGAAGACGCTTCTCGACCTCCAGGCCGCCCAAGCGAAGACGGCCGAGGATATCAAGAAGAAGCAGGACTCGCCGCCGGCCAAGGACGCGAAATAGCGCGCCGTTCACGCCACGCGGTAGCGCTCCATCACGCCGCGATCGGGCTCGTAGCCGAGCCCGGGGCCGGAGGGCACTGCGACATGGCCGGTGGCATCGGCATCGATGCGGCCGCCCCAGAGGCAGGCTTCGCGCTTGAGATGAAACATCTCCACAAGCCCGTCGTCGCGCGTCGCCAGCAGATGCAGCGTCGCGAGCAGGCCGGGGCCGAAATAAGGCGAGTGCGGCACGATCTTGACGCCGCGCCGATCGGCGAGCGCGGCGACCTTCACGAATTCCGTGATGCCGCCGACCTTGGTCACCGACGGCTGGGCGTGGCTCACCGCGCCCGCCTCCATCATCTGGCGGAATTGATACTCCGTGCAGGCATTCTCGCCGGCGGCGATGTCGAGCCCGCCTTTGCTGCGGACCTCGGCCAGCGCGGCAAAGTCTTCCGGCGGCCATACCGGCTCCTCCAGGAACATCGGCCGCGCGTCGCGGCACGTCGTCGCGAACGCGATCGCCTGCGCGGCCGTGAGCGGGCAGTTCATGTCGACCATCAGCGGAATGCCGGGCCCGATCGCCTCGCGTGCGGCGAACACCGCAGGCGCCGTGGTCTCGTGCAGCTTGATCGCGCCATAGCCGAGCGCGAGCGCTTTCCTGCATTCGGCGGCGATGTTGTCGGGCGTACCGATCCGCAGCAGGCTCGCGTAAGCCGGAATGGCCGTGCGCCTGGTCTCGCCGAGCAGGCGATGCACCGGCACGCCCTCGATCTTGGCGGCAAGGTCCCACAGCGCGATGTCGAGGCCGGAGATCGCGAACATGGTGATGCCGTAGCGGCCGAACAGATGCAGATTGCGCTGGATCTGCTCCATGACGGCGGGGATGCCGGCGGCATCGGGCACCTTCAGCCCGCGGGCCTGCGGTGCGATCATCTCCTCGACCGCGTTGCGCGTGGTGCGGGGACAGACATAGGCGAAGGCGTCGCCCCAGCCGGTAAGTCCGGCATCGGTCGAGACCTCGACCAGCACCATGTCGAGCGCGGTGATTGCGGAAGCTCCCTGGCGGAAGCTCGCGACACCGGAATCATAGGGAATGCGGATATGGTGTGCCCGCACATCGGTGATGTCCATGACGCGGTTCCTCCATGCTTTCTGGTGAGCGGTTCTTTCGGGAATGTAGCCGTGAACCACCGGGCGTTGCCAGTGGCGATTCCCGGTCTATCCTCATGCCGGGACAGCAATGCCGATCAAGCGAAGCGGCCGATGGCCTGCGCATCATCGCCGCGCTTCGAACGAGGGTTAGCCGCCATGAATCCAGCGCAGCGCGCGCTCTGGTATATCGAGAGTCATCTGGCCGAGCCGATGACGCTGGACGACATCGCTGCGGTCTCGGGCGTGTCGCGGTTCCACATCGTGCGTGCGTTTGCCGCAGCCACGGGTCTTCCGGTGATCCGCTACGTGCGCGCGCGCCGGCTGACGGAGGCCGCACGCAGCCTTGCGAACGGCGCGCCCGACATCCTGTCGCTGGCGCTGGAGGCGGATTACGGCTCGCACGAAGCATTCACCCGCGCGTTCCGCGACCAGTTCGGTGTCACGCCCGAAGCGGTGAGGGCGGCGACGTGCGTCAGCCAACTCAAGCTACAGGAGCCGATCCTGATGGATTCCACCATGCTCGACCATCTCGCCCCGCCGCGTTTCGAAACCGCAAAGGCCTTCCTCGTCGCCGGTCCCGCCGAGCGCATCGCCTGCGACAACGGCGCCATGATCCCGGGCCTGTGGCGGCGCTTCCATCAGGAGGTCGCCGACATTCCCGCACGTGTCGGCCAAGGAAGAGATCAAGGGAAGGATCAAGTCGCTTACGGCGTCTGCTGCAATGGCGACGATGCCGGCAATTTCGACTACATCGCCGGCGTCGAGGTCGCCGATTTCTCCGATCTGCCGCGCCGCTTCGCGCGCATCCGCATTACCGGGCAGCGTTATGCGGTGTTCACCCATGCCGATCACGTCGCCTCGGTCCGCCGCACCGTCAACACGATCTGGAATCAGTGGCTGCCGGCATCGGGTCTCGAGGCCGCCGACGCGCCGAATTTCGAGCGCTACGGCGCGGCGTTCGATCCCGTAACCGGCAATGGCGGCTTCGAGATCTGGGTGCCGGTGAGGGAATAGAGCTTCCGCAACGCTGGCATACCGTCCCGCTTGCTTGGCAAGCCGCAGCGACTTTGCCATAACCGCAGGCAAAGCTTGCGTGTGGAGCCGTGCCGGACATCCCGTGCAAGTCATAACAAGCCGGGAGGATCTCACGATGCCTGACGTCCGCGTTCTCGCCACCGACCTCGAATTTCCCGAAGGGCCGGTCGTGATGCCGGACGGCTCGGTGGTGCTGGTGGAAATTCGCGGCCAGCGCCTGACCCGCGTCCATCCCGACGGCCGCAAGGAGATCGTCGCGAAGATTCCCGGCGGCCCGAACGGCGCCGCGCTCGGCCCCGACGGCAAGATCTACATCTGCAACAATGGCGGCTTCTCCTGGATCCCGACCCGCAACATGATCATGCCGGGCCCGCAGCCGGACGACTATCTCGGCGGCTCGATCCAGCGGGTCGATCTGCAATCCGGCAAGATCGAGACCCTCGTGACCAAATGCGGCGCGCACGATCTGCGCGGGCCGAACGATCTGGTGTTCGACAAGCAGGGCGGCCTGTGGTTCTCCGATCTCGGCAAGCGCCGCGCACGCGACATGGACGTCGGCGGCATGTATTATCTCAAGCCCGGCATGACCGAGCTCGTCGAGATCGTGCACGGCATCCTGCCGGCGAACGGCATCGGGCTGTCGCCGGATGAGAATACCGTCTATATCGCGGAGACGCCGACCGGCCGTCTCTGGGCCTACGAGCTTTCCGCGCCCGGCACGCTGAAGCCGCGCGATGTGATCTATCGCGGCGAGCGGGGCAAGCCGATCTGCGGCCTCGGCGGCTACCAGATGTTCGACTCGCTCGCGGTGGAGGCCGGCGGCAATGTCTGCGTCGCCACGCTCGTGTCCGGCTGCATCTCGGTGATCGCGCCCGACGGCACCCTGGTGGAGCAGGTCCCGACCGGCGACCGCGTCACCACCAACATCGCCTTCGGCGGCCCCGAGCTGAAGACCGCCTACATCACGCTGTCAGGCAAGGGCGAGCTGGTCGCCATGGACTGGCCGCGCGGCGGATTGCCGCTCAATTTTCTTAACAAATAAACGGTGCTAGTGACCGTCATTGCGAGCAAGCGAAGCAAGTATCAGACCCTCACCCTGAGGAGCGCGCCCCTAGCGCGCGTCTCGAAGGGCGAGGCCACCAGCCGGGCCTTCATCCTTCGAGACGCGCGTTCCGCGCTCCTCAGGATGAGGATCTGGCAGTTTGGCTGCTTCGCCGCACAAAGACAACGGAGAGAGACTTCAATGCCCTGGCCCGATCCCATCACCCTGCGCGGACAGCACGCCCGTCTGGAGCCGCTGTCGCATCAGCATCGCGAGGGGCTGGTCGCGGCCGTCAAGGACGGCGAGCTCTCGAAGCTCTGGTACACGGCGGTCCCGACGCCAGAGGGCATGGCGAAGGAGATCGACCGCCGCCTGGGCCTGCAGGCCGCGGGCTCGATGCTGCCCTTCACCGTGTTCGATGCCGCCGGCAACATCGTCGGCATGACGACCTACATGAACATCGATGCCGCCAACCGCCGCGTCGAGATCGGCTCGACCTGGTACGGCAAGAGCGCGCAGCGCGGCCCGCTTAACACGCAGTGCAAATTGCTGCTGTTGCGGCACGCCTTCGAGACGCTGAACTGCATCGCGGTCGAGTTCCGTACGCATTTCTTCAACCACCAGAGCCGCCGCGCCATCGAGCGTCTCGGCGCCAAGCAGGACGGCATTTTGCGCAGCCACCAGATCGCGCCGAACGGCACGCTGCGCGACACCGTGGTCTACAGCATCACCGCCGCCGAATGGCCGACGGTGGAGGCGCATCTCGAATTTCAACTCAACGACAAACCGCGCTAGCCATGATGCGCCCCGATCTCTCCGTGAGCTCGATCACCTCTCCCATGGAGAGAGGTGTCAGCGTGCGCGGCTGCAATTCATCCCATATCGAGACACGCTAAGGGCGGCCGAAGGACCATGGACAGATTTGATTATGTGATCGTCGGCGCGGGCTCCGCAGGTTGCGTGCTCACCAGCCGGCTGAGCGAAGACCCGAACACCAGCGTCTGCGTGCTGGAAGCCGGTCCGTCCGACTGGCATCCCTACATCCATCTGCCGGCGGGCTTCATCAAGACCTTCCATATGAAGAGCATCAACTGGGCCTATCAGCAGGAGCCCGGGCCGTGGACCGGCGGGCGCAGCATCTATGCGCCGCGCGGCAAGACGCTGGGCGGCTCGTCCTCGATCAACGGCCACATCTACAATCGCGGCCAGCGCATGGATTTCGACACCTGGGCGCAGATGGGCAATCGCGGCTGGGGCTATGCCGACGTGCTGCCCTACTTCCGCCGGCTGGAGAAGCGCGTCGGCGAGGGCGAGGACACCTATCGCGGCCGCGAGGGCAGCCTCACCGTCACCACCATGGACTGGCGCGATCCGCTCTGCGAAGCCTTCATGGAAGGCGCGGTCTCGCTCGGCATTCCCCGCAATCCCGATTACAACGGCAAGACCCAGGAAGGCGTCTCCTACTGCCAACGCACCATCGAGAGGGGCCTGCGCGTCTCCGGCTCGACCGCGTTCCTCAAGCCGGCGATGAAGCGGCCGAACGTGCATGTGCGCACCCATGCGCACGCAACTGAGATCATCTTCGAAGGCAAGCGCGCCGTCGGCGTCCGCTACAGCAAGGGCGGCCGCGGCGGCACGCCGGTGGAGGTGCGCGCCAACAAGGAGGTGATCCTGTCCGGCGGCACCTACAATTCGCCGCAGCTGTTGCAGCTCTCCGGCATCGGCTCGCCGGATCTGTTGCAGCAGCACGGCATCGCGGTGCGTCACGCGCTGCCGGTCGGCGAGGGCCTGCAGGACCATTACGCGCCGCGCACGGTGGCGCGCGTCAAGGACATCAAGACCATCAACGAGCTGCGCCGCGGCGTCTCGCTGTGGATCGAGGCGCTGAAATGGGCGACCTCGCGCCGCGGCCTGCTCTCGCTGTCGCCGACCATGGTCTATTGCTTCTGGCACTCCGGCGAGAGCGCGGAGAGCTCCGATTTGCAACTCACCTTCACGCCGGCGTCCTACAAGGAAGGCGTGCAGGGCCAGCTCGAGGACGAGCCCGGCATGACGGTGGCCTCCTGGCAGCAGCGCCCGGAGAGCCGCGGCTATGTCCGCATCCGCTCGTCCGATCCGTTCGCGCCGCCGATCATCCAGACCAATTATCTCGACGCCGAGCTCGACCGCCGCGTCATCGTGGGCGGCATGAAGCTCGCGCGGCGCCTGCTGAAATCCGCGCCGCTGTCGCCCTATTACGCCTACGAGGATTTCCCCGGCCCCAACGTCAACACCGACGACGAATTCCTGCACGCCGCCACCGAGCGCGGCACCACCACCTTCCACCCCGGCTGCACCTGCCGCATGGGCCCGGCGGATTCCACCTGGGCGGTCGTCGACGACCAGCTCCGCGTCCACGGGCTTGAGGGCCTGCGCGTGATCGACGCCTCGGTGATGCCGCGCATGATCTCGGCGAATTTGAACGCTTCGACCATGATGATTGCCGACCGCGCCTCGGACCTGATCCGGGGCAAGCAGCCGATGGAAGCCGCACGCATCCCGGACGCAGCGGTGGCGTAGGAGGTTGCGGTGCCCCGGACGCAGCGCAGCGCTTCTTTAGGGGTGCGTTGCAGAGCCGGGGCCCATCTATCCACGATCTCCACGTGACGTCTGGGTCCCGGCTCTGCGCGGCAGCGTTGCACGCTGCAGCGCGTCCGGGACACGCGCTCGCTCGCAAGTCTTGCGAGTAACGTAGGGTGGGCAAAGCGAAGCGTGCCCACGCTTCTGTTGCGATGTTGTAGAGGTGGCGGGCACGGCGCAAGTGCGCCTTTGCCCACCCTACAAGCTTGCTGTGTCGCTCTCGCGTCAACCCCTCCATGCAAAAATATTCCCCTTTACCGAAATTCGGAATTGCGGCATAGATCGACACAGCCCGGCCCGACGAAGAGGGGCGGTTCGCGAGTCGTTCGAAACGCGGGCCGGGTTGCGGTGGACGCGGCAGCGTCGGCACGAGATGGGATGGGCAGGGCGGGTAGTCCCTGTGAGCCCGAAACCTGCGTGCGGACGAACGGCGCTGAGCGCGTACGGCAAAACCGTGTGGTCCTGGCCGTCGTTGCTACGGTCAAGCTCTTGCGAAGGTGCGAGCGAGCCCAACCGGGCAGACTGCATCATCCAATTCGCGGGGCGAGGGAGGCCAGAAGGAAAGTTCGGCTCCCGGGAGAGCACGGCATAAGCCGTCCGACCATCGCGCAGGGAAGGCCGAGTGATCGGCACCACCTGTATGCTGCTGTGCGGTTCTTCTGCGTGTGCATTTTGCGCAGCGGACCGCGGGTGCGTTGTCAGCACCCGGCCTTCCCTGCGCCCTCTTCATTTTGGGGCGAGGAATGAGAGCAAAGCTCGGGCGACATGCGCCGCGAGGCCGCGAAGGCGTGTCTGTATCTACACAATCGCTGTCATCGCCCGCGAAGGCGGGCGATCCAGTATTCCAGAGGCCGTTGTGATTGAGCCGACAGGCTGCTGCGTACTGGATTCCCCGCCTTCGCGGGGAATGACACCGGTGATGGGAGCGATAGCGGACGCTATCGCAAGCAAGTTCAAGCCTCACACTTCCCGTCGGCTCAGGAACGCCAGCCGCTCGAACAGATGCACGTCCTGCTCGTTCTTCAGCAGTGCCCCGTGCAGCGGCGGGATCAGCTTGCGCGGGTCGCGTTCCCGCAGTTGCTCGGCGCTCATGTCCTCGTTGAGCAGCAGCTTGAGCCAGTCGAGCAGCTCCGAGGTCGACGGCTTCTTCTTCAGGCCGGGCACCTCGCGCACCTCGAAGAAGATGCGCAGCGCCTCTTCCACCAGGCGCTTCTTGATGCCGGGAAAGTGCACGTCGACGATGCGGCCCATCGTGTCGGCGTCGGGGAACTTGATGTAGTGGAAGAAGCAGCGGCGCAGGAAGGCGTCCGGCAGCTCCTTCTCGTTGTTGGAGGTGATCATCATGATCGGGCGCTGCTTGGCCTTGATCGTTTCGCCGGTCTCGTAGACATGGAATTCCATGCGGTCGAGCTCGAGCAGGAGGTCGTTCGGGAATTCGATGTCGGCCTTGTCGATCTCGTCGATCAGGAGCACCGGGCGCTGCTCGGCGCTGAACGCCTCCCACAGCTTGCCGCGCTTGATGTAGTTCCTGATGTCGGACACGCGCGCATCGCCGAGCTGGCTGTCGCGCAGGCGCGACACCGCGTCGTATTCGTAGAGGCCCTGCTGCGCCTTGGTGGTGGACTTGATGTGCCAGGTCAGAAGCGGCGCGTTCAGCGCCTTCGCCACTTCCTCCGCCAGCACCGTCTTGCCGGTGCCGGGCTCGCCCTTGATGAGGAGCGGGCGCTCCAGCACGATCGAGGCGTTGACGGCGACCTTGAGATCGTCGGTCGCAACATAGTCCTTGGTGCCGGTAAATTTCATCGCGCGTCCTTGTTGGTCGTCGTCGTGAGGCAATGCCAATGTCGCTGCCTTGGTCACGACAAGCGAACGGCCGCTCATGGCGGCCGTTCCTGGTTCGGTCAGGCTTTCAGACCCGTTTTATCAGCGAAAGGATGACGAGCACAATCACCGCGCCGATGGTGGCGTCCACGATCGCGCCGACCGTGCCGGTCGCGAGCTGGATGTGCAGCTGGGGCAGCACCCAGCTCGCAACCAGCGCGCCGATGATGCCGACGACGATGTTGCCGATCAGCCCAAATGCCGCCCCGTGGACAATCTTGCCCGCGAGCCAGCCTGCGATCGCGCCGATGATGAGCGCTGCGAGAATTCCCATTGCATACGTCCCCAAGACAACCCCGTGAGGACGCCAATTCTAGAGCAAAAAGCGCTTGGGTCCACGCTGAATCGCCGCGCTCGCGCTTCACCTCTCCCCAGCGGGGAGAGGTCGATGCTCCTGGCGATGCGAAGCGTCGTCCGGAGCAAATCGGGTGAGGGGGCGATGGGGCAGGAGAGACCGAAACTCCTCACCCGCGCCTTCGGCGCGACCTCTCCCCTATGGGAGAGGTGAAGCGGCGCCCCTTGACGTTCGCCCCCCGACGGGCAATCTGTCACCCATGTTCCTGCAATTCTTCACCTCTCTGCGCGACGCGCAGGTCCCTGTGACGCTGCGCGAATACCTCACGCTGGTGGAGGCGCTCGACGCCGACCTTGCGGACTACTCGGTCGAGAACTTCTACTACCTGTCGCGCGCCTCGCTGGTGAAGGACGAGCGCAATCTCGACAAGTTCGACCGCGTCTTCGGCACGGTGTTCAAGGGGCTGGAAAACCTGCTCGACGCCATGGAGAAGGCCGAGATCCCCGAGGAATGGCTGAAGAAGCTCGCCGAGAAATACCTGACGGAAGAAGAGAAGAAGCAGATCGAGGCCATGGGCTGGGACAAGCTCATGGAGACCTTGAAGAAGCGTCTCGAGGAGCAGAAGGGCCGGCATCAGGGCGGCTCGAAATGGATCGGCACCGCCGGTACCTCGCCGTTCGGCGCCCACGGCTACAATCCCGAAGGCGTGCGCATCGGCCAGGAGAAGAACCGCAACAACCGCGCCGTCAAGGTGTGGGACAAGCGCGAGTTCAAGGACCTGGACGGCAATGTCGAGCTCGGCATTCGCAACATCAAGGTGGCGCTGCGCCGCCTGCGCAAATTCGCCCGCACCGGCGCGCCGGACGAGCTCGATCTCGACACCACGATCCGTGAGACCGCCAACCACGGCTATCTCGACGTCCACATGCGCCCCGAGCGGCGCAACGCGGTGAAGCTGCTGGTGTTCTTCGACATCGGCGGCTCCATGGACATGCATATCGAGCAGGTCGAGGAGCTGTTCTCGGCGGCGAAGAGCGAGTTCAAGCACATGGAATATTTCTACTTCCACAACTGCCTCTATGAAGGCGTGTGGAAGCAGAACAAGCGCCGTTTCACCGACCGCACGCCGACCTGGGACGTGCTGCACAAATACCCGCACGACTACAAGATCGTGTTCGTCGGCGACGCCTCGATGAGCCCTTACGAGATCATGGTGCCCGGCGGCTCGGTCGAGCACGTCAACGAGGAGCCCGGCTCGGTCTGGCTGGACCGCATCATCCGCACCTATCCGCATGCGGTGTGGCTGAACCCGGTGCAGCAGAAGCACTGGGACTATTCGGAATCGACCACCATCATCAAACGCATCTTCGCGGGCCGGATGTATCCGATCACGATCGAGGGGCTGGAAGCTGCGATGAAGGAATTGACGCACTGATGCTTTCCGTCGTCATTCCGGGCGCCCGAAGGGCGAACCCGGAATCCATCGGGCCGCAGCGCATGTAGAGGAATGGATTCCGGGCTCGATGCTACGCATCGCCCCGGAATGACAACAAGAGGGAGAACCACATGCCCCAAAATATCACCCGCGGCATCAAGGCGCTGATCGACGAGGCCAATGCCGAGATCGAGACGCTCTCCGCGAAAGACGCCATCGAGATCTCCAAGAACGGCGACGTCGTCATCGTCGACATCCGCGACCCCCGCGAGATCGAGCGCGACGGCCGCATCCCCGGCGCCTTCGCCTGCACCCGCGGCATGCTCGAATTCTGGATCGATCCGCAGAGCCCCTACGCCAAGCCGATCTTCCAGGAGGACAAGAAGTTCGTGTTCCACTGCGCCGGCGGCCTGCGCTCCGCGCTCGCCGCCAAGACCGCGCAGGACATGGGCCTGAAGCCCGTCGCCCACATCGCCGGCGGCTACGCCGCCTGGCGCGATGCCGGCGGCCCGACGGAGAAGTGGGAGCCGAAGAAGAAGGGGTGAGGTGTGAACGCTTTCCTCGCCACACACTCCCTCATGCCCGGGCTTGACCCGGGCATCCACGTCTTGGCCGCGAACAAGAACGTGGATGGCCGGGACAAGCCCGGCCATGACGCCTGGGACAACTGCCGGAGCATGCAATGACCACCGACCCCCTCGTCTCCACCGAATGGCTCGCCGCCCATATCGGCGATGCCAACGTCAAGGTCCTCGACGCCAGCTTCAAGCTGCCGGGCGTGCTGCCGCTGCCGAAGGACGATTATCTCGCCGCGCATCTGCCGGACGCTGCGTTCTTCGACGTCGATGCGGTGTCGGACCATTCCAACCCGCTGCCGCACATGTATCCGAGCGCCGAGCAGTTCGGCCGCGACATCGGCAATCTCGGCATCTCCAACGCCGACACCGTCGTGCTCTACGATTCCGGCGGCTGGGTCGCCGCGCCGCGCGCGTGGTGGATGTTCCTGGCGTTCGGCCACGACAACGTGCGCATTCTCAATGGTGGCCTGAAGAAATGGCGCGCCGAAGGGCGGCCGGTCGAGAGCGGCGAGGTGAAGCCGAAGCCCGCGACGTTCAAGGCGAGCTTTGACGGCAAGCGCGTGCGCAGCATGCAGCAGCTGGTCGCCAATGTCGAAAGCCGTGCCGAGCAGGTGATCGACGCCCGCGCCGCCGACCGTTTCGAGGGCCGCGCGCCCGAGCCGCGTCCGGGCATCCGCTCCGGCCACATCCCCGGCGCCCGCAACGTGCCGTACAACCTGCTGTTCGACGCCGCGACCGGCACGATGAAGCCGCTCGAGGATCTGCGGGCCGCCTTCACCAATGCCGGCGTCAGGCTCGATGCGCCGATCGTCACCAGCTGCGGCTCCGGCGTCTCCGCCGGCGTGCTGACGCTCGCGCTCTACCGCCTCGGGATCACCGACACCGCGCTCTATGACGGCTCCTGGTCGGAATGGGGCCAGGAGGGCGGCCCGGCCATCGCGACCGGTCCGGCGTAGCCTCGCTATTCCACATCGTCATGGCCGGGCTTGACCCGGCCATCCACGTCTTGAGGCGCGGCACAAAGAACGTGGATGCCCGGGACAAGCCCGGGCATGACGATCGCTTCGAAACGATCGCTTGGTCGAAGGAGGGCGCGTCAGCGCGTGCGCGCGGTCGTCGTCGCGAAGGCCGGCTGCTGCTGACCGAACGGATCGAGCTGCTGCTGCAATTGCTGAGGTGGCGGGCGCCGCACCACGCGCTGCCGCTTCTTGGCCTTCGCCTTGCGCTTGGTCGCCTTGTCGTCGGCCTTGCTCTCGGGCTTGCTTTCGGCTTTGGCCTTCGCCGGCGCATCCTTCGCGGCCGTTGTCGCCGGGTCGTTCAGCGCAGCCAGCTTCCCCGAAGCGACCTCGGGCGCCGAGGCGGCGGGGGCGGCATGGGGATCGGCCCGTGCCGGCTCGCTGGCGGTCGCGGCGGCGGCAGGCTGAACGTCAGGCTTGGCGTCCGGCTTGGCGTCGGGAATCGACGCCGTGGCGTCCGCTGGAGTGAGCGTGTCGGCGGCAGCCGGCGCAGCGGCCTCCGTCGTCGTCTCGGCCTCGGCCGGCTCGATGGCCGCAGCTTCCGCCGCGGGCGCAGCGACCTGGGCCGGGACGTCAGCCTCGGTCAGCGCGGCGATCCGCTCCGGCTCGGGCTCGGTTGCCGGCAGCCCAATGGTCGGCACCCGGTCGCGCAACGACGGCTCGGGGGCGGCCGCGACCTCCGGCTCGGCACGGAGGATCGCGAGCACCGGCTGGGCGGGCTCGGAAGCCCGCGCGAACATCTGCTCCTGCGGGCCGTTCCGCCAGGAGGGGTTGCTGACATACTGCTCGTGGCTCGCGCGCAGCAGCGCGGCGGCGCCCAGGCCGAACACCAGGATGGAGGTTGACAGCAGGATCGCGGCAAACAGGAAGCGAAAGCCGGGAAGCATCGAAGGATTGCGGATTTCCGCCCCGGCAGCGTGGGGTGCCAGGGCCCAAGAGCCATCTGAACGCGGTGACGGTACTGTTTGCCGCGTTCGCCGCGCGGGAATCGGAGCTCAAATCGGCGGCGAATCAGGCTTATTCGAACATACCGCAACGATTCCGAGCCGTTCCGTTAAATTCGGAGCCAACCTGTCGTGCAATCTGCGGCGCGATCCGATTTCCGCCCCGTGATGCAACGGCGCAACGGTAGTCTTGCGGATCACAAAACGGCAAATCCGGCTCAAATAAGCCTGATATGTCTTGAATGTGCCGCTATCTTCCGTCATCTGGCCGTTAACGGTCCGATCGGCCTTGGGGACTATACAAGAGCGATGATGATCAAACATTTTCTGACGATATGCGCTGCCGCAACGCTCGCTGCGGCCGGAACCTCGCTCGCGCAGGCTCAGAGCTATCCGGTCCAGCAGGTGCCGGCGTACGGCGCACCGTCGGAGTATCGCCCCGGCGATCGCACGCCGAATTTCGATGCGCTGGACGATGACGATGACGGGATGCCGCACGCATCGTTGCCGCCGCCCGGCCCGGCCGATGATCCGCGCTATGGCCGCCCGCTCGGCGCGCCCCCGGTCTACTCGGCAGCCCCGCCCCAGGGCCCGGTGATGTCGCCGGATGATCCGCGTTACGGCCGCCCGGCGGGCGCTCCGCCGGTCTATTCGGCCGCGCCGCCGCAAGGGCCCGTGATGTCGCCGGATGATCCCCGCTACGGCCGCCCCGCCGGCCCGCCAGCGGTGATCTACGCCGATCGTCCTCCCCAGCAGGCTCCTGCCAATGATGGCCTCCGTCCGCCGGAAGCTGTCGGCGGTCCCGCCGCGACCGGAACGGTTCAGGCCGGTCAGCCGCCCGTCGGCACCGATGGTCGCCCCGTGACCTTGGCTGCGCTGCCGCCCGAGGAGCAGCCCGATGCTGCGCCGGTGCAGCTGCCGCCGAACCTGCGCCGCCAGGAGGTTTCGTTCCAGACCAAGGAGCCGGCCGGCACGCTCGTGGTCGATACGCCCAACACCTATCTCTACTACGTGCTCGGCAATGGCCGGGCGATCCGCTACGGCGTCCGCGTCGGCCGCGACGGCTTCACCTGGACCGGCGTGCAGAAGATCACCCGCAAGGCCGAGTGGCCGGATTGGCATCCGCCGACCGAGATGATCGAGCGCCAGCCCTATCTGCCGCGCTTCATGGCCGGCGGCCCCGGCAATCCGCTCGGCGCCCGCGCGATGTATCTCGGCTCGACCGTCTACCGCATCCACGGCACCAACCAGCCCTCGACCATCGGCAAGTTCGTCTCGTCGGGCTGTATCGGCATGCTGAACGAGGACGTCTCCGACCTGTTCGATCGCGTCAAGGTCGGCACCCGCGTGGTCGTGATGCCGGGCGGCCCGCCGCCGGGAACGGCGACCGCGTCCGCTGCACCGACGCAGGGCGCCGCCGGTCCGGCTCCGATGTCCGCCCAGGCCGGTCCGGTCCCGGGCACGCAGCCGACGGTGGTGCCGCCGCTGCCCGCGCCGGTGACCGTGCGCTAAGCGCTACACGAAATCTGATAGAGCGAAGGGCGTGCCATCGGCACGCCCTTCGTCGTTTCAGGCCAGCTTGCGCGGCAGCTCGCTGCCTTTGGTGAAGACGTCGATCGCCTCGACCATCTGGCCGTAATGGATGCCAAGACCATCCTTGGTGGCGTAGCCGAGATGCGGCGTCAGCACGAGATTGTCGAGCTTGCGGAAGGGATGCTCGACCGGCAGCGGCTCGACCGAGAACACGTCCAGGCCGGCGCCTGCGATCCTGCGCTGCTGCAACGCCTCGAGCAACGCCTGCTCGTCCACGATCGGCCCGCGGGCGGTGTTCACGAGGAACGCCGTCGGCTTCATGCGGGCCAGGTCCTCGCGGCCGACGAGACCGCGCGAGCGCTCGCTCAGCACGACATGGATGGTGACGACGTCAGCCCTGGCGAACAACTCCTCCTTGGTGGCGTAGCCGACGCCGGCGCCCGCGCATTTCTCCGGCGTCAGGTTCGGGCTCCAGGCGATCACGTTCATGCCGAACGCCTTGGCGATCCCGGCCATCTTGCTGCCGAGCTTGCCGAGCCCGACGATTCCGAGCGTCATGCCCTCGATCTCGACGCCGGCAAAGGTCTGCCAGGGCTCGCCGGCATGCATGCGCGCATTTTCGCGGCCAATGCCGCGGGTCAGCTCCAGGATCAGGCCCATGGCCAGCGGCGCGGTGGGATCGCGGGAATATTGCGTGCCGCCGACGGCGATGCCGCGCGCCTTCGCAGCCTCCATGTCGATCGCGGCGTTGCGCATGCCGGAGGTCAAGAGCAGCTTCAGCTTCGGCAGGCTCTCGAACAGGCCCTTGGGGAAAGCGGTGCGCTCGCGCATCGCGCAGATGATCTCGAAGTCGGCCAGCGCGCTGGCCGCGGCCTGCTCCGAAGCGAAGGGGTGGCTGAACACGGTGACGTCGATGCGGTCGGACAGTCTCTGCCAGTCGGCGACGTCGAGCGCGAGGTTGAAATAATCGTCGAGAATTGCACAGCGCAGCCGGCTCATCAGCGTTCATCCATGGCGAGGGGTGAGGGCGCTGGACGAGCGCCATCGTCGGACCGGGCCATGGTTGCGCGCAATCGGCACGCGCGCAAGCCGCCTGCGTCTTCAAGAATCCGACAGCAGAGCAGGCTTTAGAGGTCGCGGGGCTTCAGGCGGAACGGCGCATCCATGCCGTGCTTGGCGCGCCAGGCGGGTCCGGGGCCGCGCATGTAGTGCAGCTCGGGCCGGTAGGGGTTGAAGGCGGTGGCGAAGAAGCGCTTCCAGAATCCCCTGATCTCCGAGGCGAAGTCGGAGACGTGGCCGGCTTCTGCCGGAGCAGGAAGAGAATGGGTCTCGATCAGAGCCATGATGCGGCCTCGCTGTGCTCCCGTTCGTTCTGAGCGGTGGCGCTGTTTCCGCGCGCGAAACCGAGCTTTCGGCCTGATTTATTAAAAGATGGTTTCAATTGTCCGGATCGGTGGCCGGATGGTGTCCGGTCCGTAATCACCCGTGGTGAACGGACGGAAAACGTTGCCCTTTTGGGACGGGGTCGCTACATCGCTGGCAAAGCAAATTTCCTCAAATCGAAGGTTTTCGGGACCGATGGCGCGCCAGTTCATCTACTTCATGCAGGGCCTGACCAAGAGCTACCCGACCCGCAAGGTGCTCGATAACATCCATCTGTCGTTCTATCCGGACGCCAAGATCGGCGTGCTCGGCGTCAACGGCTCGGGCAAGTCGACCCTGCTCAGGATCATGGCCGGCCTCGACAAGGAATACACCGGCGAGGCCTGGGTCGCCGAGGGCGCCCGCGTCGGCTATCTCGAGCAGGAGCCGCAGCTCGACCCTGCGCTCTCGGTGCGCGAGAACGTCATGCTGGGCGTCGCCAAGAAGAAGGCCATCCTCGACCGCTACAACGAGCTCGCGGTCAACTACTCGGAGGAGACCGCCGACGAGATGACCAAGCTGCAGGACGAGATCGAGGCCCAGGGCCTCTGGGATCTCGACAGCAAGGTCGACCAGGCCATGGACGCGCTGCGCTGCCCGCCCGACGATGCCGACGTTACCAAGCTCTCGGGCGGTGAGCGCCGCCGCGTCGCGCTGTGCCGGCTGCTGCTCGACCAGCCCGAACTCCTGTTGCTGGACGAGCCCACCAACCATCTCGACGCCGAGTCGGTGTCGTGGCTGGAAGGGCACTTGCGCAACTATCCCGGCGCGATCCTGATCGTGACCCACGACCGCTACTTCCTCGACAACGTCACGGGCTGGATCCTCGAGCTCGATCGCGGCCGCGGCATTCCCTATGAGGGCAATTACTCGTCCTGGCTGGTGCAGAAGCAGAAGCGCCTGGAGCAGGAGGGACGCGAGGACGTAGCGCACCAGAAGACGCTGGCCCGCGAGCAGGAATGGGTCGCGTCCTCGCCGAAAGCGCGCCAGGCCAAGTCCAAGGCGCGCTACCAGCGCTATGAGGAACTGCTCAAGAAGGCGAGCGAGAAGCAGACCCAGACGGCGCAGATCATCATTCCCGTTGCCGAGCGGCTCGGCGCCAACGTGGTCGATTTCGATGGGCTCAGCAAAGGCTTCGGCGATCGGCTCCTGATCGACAATCTCACCTTCAAGCTGCCGCCCGGCGGCATCGTCGGCGTGATCGGTCCGAACGGCGCCGGCAAGACCACGTTGTTCCGGATGATCACGGGTCAGGAGAAGCCGGACGCTGGGACCATCACGGTCGGCGAGACCGTGCATCTCGGCTATGTCGACCAGTCGCGCGATGCGCTCGACGGCAAGAAGACCGTGTGGGAGGAAATCTCCGGCGGCAACGAGCTGATCCTGCTCGGCAAGAAGGAAGTGAATTCGCGCGGCTATTGCTCGTCGTTCAACTTCAAGGGCGCGGACCAGCAGAAGAAGGTCGGTGCGCTCTCCGGCGGTGAACGCAACCGCGTGCATCTGGCCAAGATGCTGAAGTCCGGCGCCAACGTGCTGCTGCTCGACGAACCGACCAACGACCTCGACGTCGACACGCTGCGCGCGCTCGAAGAGGCGCTGGAGGATTTTGCCGGCTGCGCCGTCATCATCAGCCATGATCGCTGGTTCCTCGACCGCATCGCGACCCACATCCTGGCCTTCGAAGGCGACAGCCACGTCGAATGGTTCGAAGGCAACTTCCAGGACTACGAGAAGGACAAGATGCGCCGGCTCGGCCAGGACAGCATCATCCCGCACCGCATGAAGTACAAGAAGCTGACGCGGTGACGGCGGCATGATGCGGCGGGCGCTCATCGCTGCGGTGATCGCGGTCACCTGCGGCTGGTCGACCGCCCGCGCCGCTGACGCAGCCTTCACCCAGTTCATCGCTTCGCTCTGGCCGGAGGCGCAGGCCGAAGGCGTCTCGCGCAAGACATTCGACGAGCAGACGCGCGGGCTTGAGCCGGACTACAAGCTGCCCGACCTGATCCTGCCCGGGCGCCCCGCGACGGGCGCGCCGTCGCAAGCCGAGTTCGTGCAGGTGCCGGCGGATTATGTCAGGGAATCCTCGATCGCGCGGCTGGCCGGCGAGGGGCAGCGGTTGCTGCAAAAGCATCGCGCCGTGCTGAGCGAGATCGAAAACAAGTCCGGCGTGCCGGCCACCGTGATGCTCGCGATCTGGGGCCGCGAGACCGATTATGGCCGCTACACGCTGCCTTACGATCTGGTCCGCGTGCTGGCGACCCAGGCCTATGTGGGGCGGCGCAAGGATCAGTACCGCACCGAGTTCATCCTGGCGCTGAAGCTCCTCGGCGAGGGCGTGGTGACGCGCAAGGACATGCGCTCGTCCTGGGCGGGCGCCACCGGGCTCACGCAGTTCCTGCCGTCCGAATATTACAAGCACGGCGTCGATTTCGACGGCGACGGCCGCATCGACATCTGGCACTCGGTGCCGGATGCGCTGGCCTCGGCCGCGCAGCAACTCGCCAACAAGGGCTGGCAGAGCGGCGTGCGCTGGGCCTATGAAGTGCAGGCGCCCGCGAAGGTCGATTGCACCGCTGGCGTACCCGAGGTGACGAAGCCGATCGGCCAGTGGCTGCGCGAAGGCTTCGTGCCGGTGCGCGGCCAGCGCCTGAGCGCGGCGGAGCAGGCCCAGCCGGCCTCGCTGCTGCAGCCCGAGGGCATCTACGGCCCGTCATTCCTGACCACCAAGAACTACTTCGTCATCAAGGAATACAATTTCTCCGACCTCTATGTGCTGTTCGTCGGCCATCTCAGCGACCGCATGACCAGCCCGCTGCCGTTCGCAACGCCCTGGTCGGCCTCGAAGCAGTTGCGCACCAAGGACGTCGAGACCATGCAGCGCGGGCTGACGCGGATCGGACTCTACAAGGACAAGATCGACGGCAAGGCCGGCATGCAGACGCGCGCGGCGCTGGGCGCTTATCAGAAATCGGCGGGGCTCAAGGTCGATTGCTGGCCGAGCGAGGAGGTCCTCCGCTCGATCCAGGCCGCGCGCTAGCGAAGCGGCAAGAAAAAAGCCCGGCCGATGCTCTCGGCCGGGCTTCCCGATCGCGGCGCGCATGCGCCAATGCGATCGGATCAGGCGATCAGATCAGTAGCAGACGCGAACCGGACGGCTGACCCAGCCGTAGCCATCCCAATAGCGCTCACGACGCCAGTAACAGGGCGCGGGCGGCGGGGGCTCGGCGATATAGACGGGACCGCCATAGGCCGGACGGCTCGAGGCGATCGCGCCGCCGACGATGGCGCCGCCGATCAGGCCGGCTGCGATGCCGGCGCCGACGTCACCGGCTTTCGCGGGTGGCGTGGCGGTGACCAGCGAACCGGCGACCGTCGCAACCGTGAGGGCGGCAACTAAAGTCTTCTTCATGCTCAGGGCTCTCCTGGGAGATGGGTTCCTCTGGTTAGAGGCGCCCGGGTTTCAAAGGTTCACGCACACTCTGATGGAATTGGCCGTCGGGCTAGGAAGCGCGCAAATGGTCAATCCACGGTAAACGCACACGGAGCTGTGACGAGAAAAAGCGGTGTTTTTCAGGCCCCGAGATGAACAGCGTATCCGTAGTGAACCGGTGCAGCCGAAGCCGTCGCAGTGAGCCGGTTCGAGGCGGCTCAGCCACAGACCCTGACGCGGCGGATGCGCCAGGCATAGCCGTCCCAGAAACGCTGCTTCTGCCAGACGCAGCCGCCGCCATAATATCCGCGGCCATAATAACCGTCGGAGACATAGCCGGGACCCGGCGCATAATAGCGGGGCGGGTAGTAGCCGGGTTCGTAATAGCCCGGACCGGGTCCGTAATAATACGGAGAGGCCAGCGCGCCGCCGACAATGGCGCCGCCGATGATGCCCGCGGCTACGCCCGCGGCGACACCGCGCTGGGCGTGAGCCGGAGTTCCGGCCGCCACGGCCAGGGTCGCGACGGCTGCGACCGCCAGGAGCAATTTCTTCATTGGCTTGACCTTTCGTACAAACACGCTGGAACCCTTTGGGGCAGAGTTCCATACTTCGCTTGAATGATCAATGAACGGCCCTTTTGCCGGGCGCGACCAATTCATGTGAACCGGGTCTGCCAGGAAACGACATGGGCATCGCGATGATGAACGCACTGATCGCAGCGGGGGTGGTCTCTGCGATCGGCTACGGCTGGCTGGTCCACCTCCAGAATCGCCGCCGACGCTCGCGTGCCGGGGCCGGTGGCGACGGCGGGAGCAGCAGCGAGACCTCCTACAGCGGGACAAATGACGGCTTCTCACTGGGAAGCTGGTTTTCCGGCGACAGCACGGGGAGTGCGACCGCTAGCGGCAGTTGTTCCAGCAGCGACAGCGGCGGCGTTGGCGGGGATTGTGGAGGTGGCGGCGACGGCGGTGGGGGCGGCGGCGACTAGATCCGCTCTAATCTTGATCCACCGCAACGCCGGGTTTCGAAGCCCATCTGGGCTGTCCGTGGGCCAGTTTGGAATAGCTTAAAATTCCGGTTTTTCCTTTTGCATCCGGCCGGCCCGTTAAATATCGATGATGACGCATCACCGAAGGGCCTATCGCTTCCATGATCGTTTGTTCCTGTAACGTGCTGAGCGATGACGACATCCGCGCCGCCGTCGCCGAGTCCGACGACGCCGTGCGCCATGCCAAGCAGGTCTATGGGTGCCTCGGCTGCAGCGCCGAATGCGGCCGCTGTGCGCGGACCATCAAGACCATCATCGACGAAGCCCTTGGCCCCTGCGCCCAGTCCTGCTGTACGGGCTGCCCGCACAGCCACACGATGGCCGCCAATGACGAGACGACCGAGCCCGCCCAGTTCGCCCTCGCGGCCTGCTGACCTCTTCCCGCCGGATCGGCAGAGCTTTTCCCCGGCTGCGTCTCGGTAGCCAGTTGCCCTCATCCGCAAACTGACTTAGAAACGTTCTAAATTCGGTTTGGGGCCGATTTGGAATGCAAGAGCTGGAGTGAATCATGCAGGGCGACGCAAAAGTTATCGACTATCTCAACAAGGCGCTGCGTCACGAACTGACTGCGATCAACCAGTACTGGCTGCACTACCGCTTTCTCGACAATTGGGGCCTCCTCGACATGGCCAAGGTCTGGCGCAAGGAGTCCATCGAGGAGATGGAGCATGCCGACAAGCTCACCGCGCGCATTCTGTTCCTCGACGGGTTCCCGAACATGCAGGTGCTCGATCCCCTGCGCATCGGCCAGAACGTCAAGGAGATCATCGAGTGCGACCTCGCCGCCGAGATGAGCGCCCGGGCGCTCTACCAGGAAGCGGCCACCTACTGCCATGGCGCCAAGGACTACGTCACGCGCGACCTGTTCGAGAAGCTGATGAGCGACGAGGAGCACCACATCGACTTCCTCGAAACCCAGCTCGACCTGATCGGCCGCATTGGCCTCGAACTCTACACCCAGAAGCACGTCGGCGGGCTCGAGGGCGAGGGGCATTAGGCCCTGGCTCCGGCCCATCCATTCGTCATGGCCGGGCTTGACCCGGCCATCCACGTGTTGCCGCGCGACTCAGACGTGGATGCCCGGGACAAGCCCGGGCATGACGGTTCGTTTGCGGAACCACGCCCCACTACAACTGCGTCTTGTAGAGCTCTTCCACGCTCTCCTGGCTGGCCGGTTCGCCGAGGCCGGTCTGGTCGTGAATGACCGTGACGATGCTCGGCATCACCGAGCGCTGCACCTTGTCCGACGACCATAGCTTCGAGCGCATCAGCGCCTTGCCGCAGTGGAAATAGACTTCGCTGACGGCGACGTTCAGCACCGCGCGCGGCGGCTTGCCGAACTCGATCATGGACGCGAGCAGATCCGGATCGGCCGAGAGCGTGCCGCGTCCGCCGACGCGCAGCGTCTCGTCGATGCCGGGAACGAAGAACAACAGCTGCACGAAGCCCGAGCCCTCGACGACGTTGCGAAAACTGTCGATCCGGTTGTTGCCGGAGCGGTCAGGCATCAACAACTGGTTGGGACCGGCGACGTGGACGAAGCCGATCCCGCCGCCGCGCGGCGAGGCATCGACGCTGCCGTCCGCTCCCGATGTCGCGAGCACGCAGAACGGCGACATCTCGATGAACTTCTTCGCATGCGCGTCGATCGCGGGACGCGCTTTCGCAATCACGCGCGGGCTCGGCTTGGCGTAGATGGTGGCGAGGTCTTCGGCGCAAAGATCGGTCAACGGCGTGCCTCCGCATCGGATTGGCGGCAACCTACCCGATCGGGCCGTTGCCAGCCAATGGAATCGATCAAGGCGCGCTAAACCGCATCCGCCGGTACGAAGCAGCTGATGATGATGGCGCCGCGGTGGTGGACGTACCACACGACGGCTTGGCCGACCGGATTGCCCTGGTCGCGGATCACCGCCCGCCCGGGCACCTCCATCCATTGCCCTTCGATCGGCACCCAATAGACGCCACCGCGCACGTCGTACTCGGTACGATGGCCGTCGGAGATGTCGCAGCAGGGCACGCCGTTCGGCGCGATGACGCTCTTGAACCAGGCACGGATGTCGGGCGGAACATGGTCGTATTGACCGTTGTCGCGCGCGAACGCGGCGCTCGTCAGCGCCGTCATCGCGGCCAGCCAAACGCACAATGCGAGGCTGCGCATGCGGTCCTCCTCGTCGCGTGTCGTGCGATCGGCGCGCAATGGTCTCGCGCGTCGATTCGCATCGTTGGCGCGATTAAGCCCGAGCTCTCAGCGCATTGCATGCTCAAATAATATGCGGCGCCGACGCGTCGCACATGATGCGTTGCAAAATCAGCGGCGCGCCGATTCCATGCTTTGCTGGGGCGTGCTCTCCAGCCATTGCCTGATCTGCTCGCGATAGAACTTCGCATTGCCTGTGGTGCCGTGGCCGCGCGTCTCGGCGCTGGCGGGGATCAGGTACAGCTTGCCGTTCTTGACCCGCTTCATGGCCGCGTCGGTGATGCCGGTCTCGGGCGGATTGCGCTCGTCGTCGGCGGAATTGATCAGGAGCAGCGACGCTTCGATGGCCTCCAGCTTCTCGCCCGCATTGTAGTCGTGTGAGGACTCCCACTGGTAGACGAAGTCGTTGGCATCCGCCGTGATCGGCGTCGCGAGCCGGTCATCGACCATCTTGTCGGCCTTGGCCGCGGTCGGCGCCTGCGCTTGATAGGCGAGCGTGCCGCCGATGCTGGCGATGCCGTAGGCCGTGACGGCGTACTTCATCATGCGCGGCTGGCTGGTGTAGTTGCCGCCATTGTAGTCGGGATCGTTGCGGATGGTGTCGAGCATGATCCGCCGCATCATCCAGTTGCGCGAGGCCATCTCGGTCGGCTGCGAGGCCATCGGAATCAGCGTGTCCATAGCCTTCGGATACTTTTCGCCCCACAGCCAGGTGTGCATGCCGCCCATCGAATTGCCGATGACGAGCCGCAAATGCTTGACGCCGAGGCCCTCCGTCACCAGCCGGTACTGCGCCTCGACCATGTCGTCGTAATTGTATTTCGGAAAGCTCGTCTTCATGCCGTCGGACGGCTTCGACGATTTGCCGTGGCCGATGCTGTCGGGAAGGATGATGTAGTACTTGGCGGCGTCGAGCGGTTGCCCAGGGCCGAACAACTCGCCGCCGAAGGAGGGTCCAAGCATGCCGGTGCCCGAGCCGCCCGTGCCATGCAGTACCAGCACCGGCTGGCCCGAGGGCTCGCCGACCGTGGTGTAATGCAGCTTCAGCTCCGGCATGACCTCGCCGGTGTGGAACTTGAAATCCTTGGCGATCCAGTCGCCCTGCCTGGGGGCGGGATAGTCGGCGGCCGTCGCCGACATCGAAAAGGACAACAGGACGGTCGACAGCGCGGCGCAAAGCGCCTTCATGTCTCTCATGTCTCTCTCCCCGTTGCGGCTCGTCGTCAGTGGCCGCGTTGCGATGGAACTTAGCAGAAATGCGGGGAAGTATGTAGGATTTCGGCTCCGCCGATCGTCTTCATGGAAACATCCGGAGAGAGGCCTGCATGTGCCGCAACATCAAGACGCTGTTCAACTTCGAGCCGCCGGCGACGGAGGACGAGATCCATGCCAGCGCGCTGCAATTCGTGCGAAAATTGTCCGGCTTCAACAAGCCGTCGCAGGCCAATGAGGCGGCGTTCGACCGCGCGGTGGCGGAAGTCTCGGAGGCCGCGCGAAGATTGCTGAGCTCGCTGCACACCCATGCGCCGGCGCGCGACCGCGAGGTCGAGGCGGAGCGGGCCAGGGAGCGCTCGCGGCTGCGGTTCGGCTAAAGCAAGATCATGCGCAAACGACACCCTCAAGCGCGATGACAATTCATCCAAGTCTCATCGCGCTTTAGCAGCGCCGGCCACTCCTTCCGTGATCTGGCTCACGGTATGGGCGGCCCGGCCTTGCCATGATGTCCGCCGGGGTTTTTGACAGCCCGGGAGCACGATCATGAGCCGCCCCCTTCTTCCTCTGAAAGCAGGTGCCATCGTTCTCACGCTGCTATGGACGGCGTGGATGATGTGGTGGAGCGGCTCGTTCTCGAGCGCCCAGGTGATCATCCTTGCCCTGTGCGGCGCGGCGGTCGGCTATCTCTGGTATCGCGCCATGCGCTGGCAGTTCGAGCGCATGGGCTTGCTGCCGCACAAGGACGATGCGTCCGGCGCGTCCTGATCTTTCTCGTGTCCCGGACGCGGTGCGGCGCGAAGTGCCGCTCTGCAGAGCCGGGACCCAGTCATCGTCGGCGCAGGTCTCGGTGATATGGGCCCCGGCTCAGCAGCGCAGCATTGCATGTCGCGCTGCGTCCGGGGCACCGCCATGCTGCTAGTCCTCGTCGACGTGCTTTTTCTTTTTCTTCTTTTTCTTGTGCCCGCCGCCGTCGTCGCTCTCGCCAACAATGGCTTCATCGGGCTCCTGAACGGCGGCCGCCAGCGCTTCGCGCTCGGCGGCCTCGCGCTCGCGTTGACGGCGGCGCTCGTCCCAGGCGTCGAACAGCTGATCGAGCCACGGCAGCACCTGCTCGATCGACGGCAATTGGCCGGGCGGACCAGGTTCGCCGCGCGGGCCTTGCGGCCCCGCTGGCCCCTGCCGTCCGGCAGGTCCTGGCGCGCCGACTGGCCCGCGCGGGCCGGCTTCGCCCTGCTTGCCTTGCGGACCGGGCTTGCCAGGCGGGCCGGCCTTTCCGATCGGCCCCGGCTTGCCCTGCGGCCCCGGCTTGCCGCGCGCACCGTCGGGCCCGCGCCGTCCAGGATGACCCTGCGGCCCAGGCCGTCCCGGCTCGCCCTGCCGTCCGCGCGGGCCCTGAGGTCCCGGCCGTCGTCCTTGATCGTCTGCCACGCCACTGCTCCCTTAATCCGAAGCAAGCTACTTAGCGGCGTTTGACGACAGCAGCAATTCCGCGCCCGCGCATCGCGCGACGCGGGTCAACGTCGATGCGCGCGGCCCGCGCGCTAGTCCTGATAGGCAGGCACCTCGATGCCGGATGCGGCATAGAGCTTGATCTTGTTGCGCAGCGTGCGCACCGACAGGCCGAGTACGCGCGAGGCGCGGGTGCGGTTGCCGTCGCAGCGCGCCAGCGTCTGCAGCACGAGCTCGCGTTCGACCTCGTCGACGGTGGCGCCGATCAGCAGTGGAACGATCTGGTTGGGGGCAAGAAATTGGGTGCCCGGCCCGGACGCGGCGACGTGAACAGTGGTCATCGATACACTCCCCGATCAACGCCCGCTTCCATCGTTGGAAGCGGATCGAGAACAAACGACCCCCAAGCCGTAGATCTACGGTGCTCGGGTTTGGTTAATGAAAGGTTAATTGCGGGGCGCCGCACCAGATGACCTCAGGAATGCCGCGAAGCCGCCGCGATTGGCGGCGGCTCCGTGATGAATCCGGTCAGACCGTCCGATAGCCGCCGTCCACCATCACGATCGTTCCGGTGACATAGGCTGACAGGTCCGAGGCGAGGAAGAGCGCGGGCCCGACGATATCCTCGGGCTTGCCGGTGCGCGCCAGCGGGGTGTGGTCGACGAAGGCCTGCACCAGCGCCGGATTGGTCGCGCGCACGTTGGCGTTGATGTTGGTCTCGATGAAGCCGGGCCCGATCGCGTTGACGCGCACACCCTCCTTGCCCAGCTCGACCGCGAGCGCCTTGGTGAAGCCGAGCACGCCGTGCTTCGAGGTGGTGTAGGCCGCCGAGCTCGGCGTGCGCAGATGCACGAAGGACTGGATCGAGCCGATGTTGACGATGCGGCCCTTGCTGGCGCGCAAGGGGGCGAGGAAGGCCTGCGTCATGTTGAAGACGCCGTTGAGGTTGAGCGAGATGATGTCGTTCCAGTCCTTCGCCACCGTCTCGGTCTCGGCGGTGAAGGCGTTGCGGCGGGTGATGCCGGCATTGTTGACGAGGATCGAGACCTGCCCGACCTTGTCGGCGACCTGCTTGGCCAGCGCGAAGCAATCCTCGCGCCGGGTGACGTCCAGCGCAAAGCTCTCGGCCTTGCCGCCCGAATTTCGGATCTCCTGCGCGGCCTCCGCGACGGTGTCGGCGTTGACGTCGAGCAGCACCACCTGCGCGCCCTCGCGCGCATAGCCGGCGGCGATGGCGCGGCCGATGCCGGAACCGGCGCCCGTGACGACGGCGATGTGGTTTGCGAGCAAGGCCATGACATATTCCTCCCGATTTCGTTTCGAAGTTTCACGAAACGCTAACTCGAAATTAAGGGGCCGGAAACGGCAGCCTTGGCATACTGATCGTGATTGCTAAACGTTGCGCGCATGATGGAACGGCTCGACTCCCGGCTGGACTCCTGGAAACTCGCCCTCGAACGGCTGCGGTCGGCGCCATCCGCCGACTTCGCCGAGGCGGGCCGGCTCGTGGCCGAAATCGCGCGGTCGAGCGTCGATGTCACGCTGCGCCAGGCGGCGGAGCAGGCGCTTCCGGTGCTGCGCCAGGCGGCAGGCAACGACGATCACGGCGTGACGCTGGCGGCGCAGCGCCGCCTCGGCGTGGTGCTCGAGGTCGTCCATGATCTGACCGCGCCGCGCTTCGGCCGCCGCAACGCCATGCCGAAGAAGCTCTCCCGCGAGGATCACGCCCGCAGGATGCTCGGCCTCCCGCTCGCGGTGCAGCTGACCTGCGAGGACATCAACCAGGCCTATCGCCGCGCGGCCAAGGGCATGCATCCCGACCACGGCGGCAGCGCGCAAGCCTTCATCGACCTCGCCGCCGCACGCGACGTCCTGATCCATCCCGGCGCGCACAAGGACGCGTGAGCGGGCGTTCTCGGTCGCGCAATACAAACGAAACCGGGCAAGGACGCTGCGTCCTTGCCCGGCTGTTCGTCCGCCGATCGAATTTCTACCAGGTGCAGCTGCCGCTCTTGAGCGCGGAATCCTTCAGCACGAGCGCGTCGACGAAGGTCGGCACGCTTGCGCTGGCGCGGTGATAGCCGGCCGGCCACGGCGTGGTCGGGATGCTCTCGTCCCAGATCTGGCAGAAGCCGGTGTCCTGCCAGCGGATCAGGTGATAGCCGGCCTCGGCGGGGCTCGCCGCGACGAAGGCGGTGACGGCAAGGCCGGCGGCGGCGCACAGCAGGGAAATACGACGCATGATCAGCTCCTCAAATGAATGATGTGATGCGCCTCCCGGCAATGACGGGGAGGGCGGGTGCCGGACGCTCTATAGTCGATGCGCCCCGGACAAGATGTGAGTAGTTCCGCCTGCCGGTCAGGTTCAACGGACGCGCGCGGGAGATGGCCGGTCGGGGACGGAAAAATGCGCGGTCCTGCCAAAGAAAAAGGGCGGACCGCCTGCGCGATCCGCCCCTGAAATCCGCGGCTGTTGCGGTGCTTCTAAAGCGTGCAGCGGCGCTCGCCGCGCATCTTGATCTGGAGATCTGACGCCTGCTGGAAGGTCGGGAACGACTTGCTGACGACCTTGTAGGTCGAGGTCCCGATCTGGAGCGGCTTCATCTGCAGGTCCTCGTTCCAGACCTGGCAGATGCCGGTGTTGTCCCAGCGGATCACGTAATAGCCGACCTTCGCGGAGGCGGGCACGGCGAACACGGAACTGGCGATGCCGGCAACGGCACTGAGCGCGAGAAGGCGACGCATGAAATAACTCCTTTGGGATATGGACCGGAAAAACTCGTGCGGTAAAAGCAGGCCCTTTGCAAGCGAGTGAGCCGGCACTCACGGACATGTCAGCCCTGCCTGGCGCATTCGGTTCGGCCGCGTGCCCTGCGGGCCACAGCCAGCTGACGTGAGCCTGACGTGGCCCTTATTTGAACCTCACCTGGCCAGCGAGGCCACGGCCTCGATCTCGATCAGCATCTCCGGTCTCGGCAGGGCCTGCACCACGCAGGTGGTGCGCGCCGGGTAGGGCGGCGGGCCGAAGGCGCCGGCATAGAGCGCATTCATGGCGGCGACGTCGGAGGCGCGGGTCAGCAGCACGTTGACCTTGGCGAGGTCGCGGATGCCGGCGCCGGCCTCGTCCAGCACGCGCTTGATGTTGACGACGACATTGGCGAACTGCGCCTCGAAGCCGTCAGGCAGCGCGCCGTTGGCATCGAAGCCGGGAATGCCCGAGACGAACAGGAGATCGCCGACCCGCGTCGCAAAGGACAGCGGCGGCGCCTTGACGTGCGGCGGGGGCGCGAAATGCTGGATCGGCATGGGATCACCTCGAAGACGGTCGCTGATGCCACAAGCGTAGCGGCAGGCGAGGGGGCCTCAAACCAAAAAATGCGAAAACAACCCCATGCACTGTAGGAGTCCAGCGGAAATCATCGGCTTTTTTGGAATGCTGAAATGTCGAAATTGGCATTGCTCCGTCGGGCAAAACAGGAGCAGGATGGCATAGTGGACTGGGCTCGGCCCCAAGCTCCGCTGTCATGCCCCGATTGACGCCGCCTCTCATCATGTTGCCGCCCCGATCGATCAGATACATTCGCCGCGTCTGATTCGAATCCCCCTCAGAAACAGCCCCCGGAGACATCCATGAAGCTCGCATCCACCCTTCGCGCCGCGCTGGTCGCCATTGCGGCCCTGGCCGGACTTTCGACCGCGGCGCAGGCCGACAGCGGTTTCGTGACGCTGACGATCTACAAGGCGGGCTGGATCATCGGCGGCTCCGGCGGCTCGGGCGTGCTCAACTTCCGCGGCCGCACTTATGGGCTCTCCACCGGCGGCCTCGACTACGGCCTCGTGTTCGGCGGCTCCAAGACCGTGCTGCGCGGCCGCGTCAGCAACATCAACCGTCCCTCCGACGTCGCCGGCGTCTACGGCGCCGCCGGTGCCGGCCTTGCCGTCGGCCGCGGCGCCCGCGCCATCGTGCTGAGCAACCAGAAGGGCGCCGTGCTGGAGCTGACCGGTCACCAGGTCGGCCTGATGGCGAACGCCGATCTCAGCGGCCTCGCGATCACGATGCGCTAGGCAAGGTGCCGTAGGGTGGGCAAAGGCGCGGAAGCGCCGTGCCCACCATCGCATGATCGAGACAGGTGGTGGGCACGCTTTCCGCCTTCGCTCTTCGAGCTACGGCGGACAAGCCGCTTTGCCCACCCTACGAACGCGACGCCGCGGTAAACACCGCAAGCTGCGCCTCGAACGCGCGCCGGAACGCCGGCCGCGCCTCGCCGCGGGCGACATAGGCGGCGATGTCAGGATACTCGTCCAGCAAGCCCGAATTGTTCAGCCGCCGCAGCACCGTCACCATCATGAGATCGCCGGCGCTGAACGCACCGTCGAGCCACTCGGCACCGCCCAGGCGAGCGGACAATTCGCCGAGCCTGACGCGGACGCGATCCTGCAACATCGGCAGCCGCTCCGCGTACCAGCCCTTGTCGCGCTCGACCAGCATGGCCATGCTGAGCTCGACAATCGGCGGCTCGACCGTGCTCAGCGCAGCGAACATCCAGGCGAGCGCGCGGGCGCGCGCATTGGCGTCCTTCGGCAGCAGGCCGTCGTGGCGCTCGGCGATGTGCAGCACGATCGCGCCGGACTCGAACAGCGCGAGATCGCCATCCTCATAGGTCGGGATCTGCCCGAACGGATGCAGCGCAAGATGCGCCGGCTGCTTCATCGCGGCGAAGGAGAGGAGGCGGACGTCGTAGGGCCGGCCGACCTCCTCGAACGCCCAGCGCACGCGCATGTCGCGGGCCTGCCCGCGGCCGCGGTCGGGGGAGGATTCGAAAGCGGTGATGGTGGGAGGCATATGGAGCTCCGGGTAATCGTTTCCAGAGGACGAACGACGGATGGGGCTTTCCGACAGACCATGTGCAAAATATCGGTGGTGACGTGCCCCGGACGCAGTGTAGCGCGCCCCTGGCGATGCGAAGCATCGTCCAGCGCGGCGTGATGCGCTGCAGAGCCGGGGCCCATGACGAACGCGTGCCGGAGCCTCTGGGTCCCGGGTCTGCGCTACGCTTGCCCGGGACACGAGAGCAGAGGCAATCCGGCAGAAGCCGTTCAGCGTCCGCGACCAATCCATGCCGCAAGCTCGCGCCACGGCTCCAGTGTCCAATGCCCGGACGCTGCACCCGACGGTGATGGCAACACGAATGTCTCCGGCCAGCTTCCATCCGAAGCCTGCCGCCCCAGCGGGATAGCAACTGATGGCCGGCCGTAAAACAAGCTCGCCGCCTTCTTGCTCGTGAACGCGATCGTCCGCGGCCGATACTTTTCCATCTTCGCCCGAAAGCCCGCCACGTCGATCGTCTCCGCCGCGATCTGGTGATCCATCCCGGCGCCCGTCTTGCAGAGATCGGTAAAGCCGATTCCGAGTTCGATCAGCGCCGCGAATTCGCTCGGCTGATAGCGCCGCGGCGTGATCCCGGCCTCATGGACCGCGCGCCAGAAGCGGTTGCCGGGATGGGCGTAATAGTGCCCGAGCTCGGCCGAGCGCGTCGAGGCGGCTGTGCCGACGAAGACGAGGCGGAGGTTGGGGTGGAGCTGGTCGGGGAGGCGGTGGGGGCTGTTGGACATTCTCGGTGCAACCAACGACTTGCATTTTGTCATGATTTACGTCGGTATTCGAACGGAGTTTGCCGACCTCAGAGCTTGGTCCCAGAGGATGCAAAGGCGCGGAATGCAAGACCAGTTCGAGTGGCCGGAGCCCGAGCACCAAGCCGACGAGGCTATTCTTCATAACGTCCGCGAGCACGGCTGCCATATCATCGGCATGGCCGATGCCGATCCGCCGTTCGCATTTTCAATCGGCCTGTTTCTGAACTATGGCCATCCTGAACTCATCATCTTCGGTCAGAACGCCGGCAATGCGCAAGCCGTCATCAACCTCATCCGCGATCGGGTCGCAGCAGGGCACAAATTCGTCGATGGCGATATCTGCGACGAAATGCTGGAGAACGGCTACAAGCTCGGCTTTTGGCAGGTGCCATTCGGGGCCTACCCTGAGTATCTCGGCACAGCGATCTGGTTTACTGGAAGTCGCGGCTGAAATTCCCCTGCCTTCAAGTGGTTTGGCAAGACGTCAATCGGCGTTTCCCTTGGGAAGCCGGTTGTTTAGCCGCCGTCAAGAAGGACCAGCCGCTGCTGAAGAGCACGGTGTCCTAAGTTTCGACGACAACAGACCTCGACCCTCATGGTGAGGAGGCGCAGAGCGCCGTCTCGAACCATGAAGGCCCGCACCTCGCGTGCAGCCATCCTCCGAGACGACCGCTTCGCGGTCTCCTCAGGATGAGGTGGTGCATGTGGACTGCTCAACGGAGCAGAGCAGGATCATCCGATCCTGCGCGCCACAGGTCGCGGCAGTTCCTTCGCCCAGCCCCAGCTCGCGACCCAATCCTTCACCTCGTTGAGCGGCACGGCGGCGCCGTTCCTTCGGAAATGATCCAGCCGCCGGCGATCCTCGGCGATGTCGGGGCCGGCAATATCGACCACGGAATCGAGCAGCGCCACGGCCTCCGCGGGCACGGCGGCGACATCCTGCCCGCGCTCGTCGGCCATCTCGCGCAACCGCGCGTCGGTGTCGATCTCCAGCGTGCGGCGAATGATGTTCATGCGATTAGAATAGGCGTGGAGGAGGTTTCTGTCGAGGCGGTTGCGTTGGAGAGATCGGTGAAGTCGACGCCTGCTGCGACGGAAATTTGTGTGGCTGATAGCGCGTAGCGTGATCCCGCGGAGCTGGTCGGAGAGGCGGTGGAGAGGGGCGCGTGCGGTGGCATCGTTGATCGTCTCATCCTAAGGGCGAGCTTGCAGCCCTCGTTCCCTGCGGTACGCTATCTACGGCAAAGGGAGATGATGCGTGGCAAGAAAATCTAGAAAAGTGAAACCTCGCTATGCGGTTAACGTTTCGATGCAAGCTTGGGATATCGCCAAGGCCGGTGCAGCTATGAGCCTTAGAGTGCGAGGCCGCAACGGGCTAATCGGTACGATCGAAATCGGTCAGGGGACTTTTGGCTGGAAAAGTGCACGAGCCAAAAGCGGCTTTCGACGCTTGCCATGGAGGGAGCTAGCAGACATCTTGGACGAGTATTCCTAAGAAGATTTGATGCTGGGTGTTTGCCTCGGGAACTCAGCAAGCGTGATAGTTTCGCTGCGTACCGTTGACCTATCAGTTAACCCGAAAATTAGGTAGGTTGCCAACGACGTTGCTTGTCTTTGAGCTCACTCTTTGCCACCTTTGTTTCGTGGAGATCTAACGAATAGAGGGGAAACGGCCAAGACTGGATGATAGTGTTACAATCGTCTTGAGCGTTGCTTCTCAAAAGGCCACCGATCTCAAGTTTCAGAAGCGTGTCGCGATTTAGATTTTGAATCTCGTCAATACTAAAATTGGGCGTCATTTTGATTGGACGCCAAATCTGCGCAATGATCTTTAGCCCGTTGACGGAAGTTGCCCCGACAGACGCTAGCGCCGTCGCTATGTGCAAGACAGGCGAAGCAAGGCTACGATATGGAAATGAAGAGGATACGACGTTATCGACCGGCGATGTCCAATATCGCCGATCATCATTGTCCCGCAAATAGTCAACGTAGAGGTCATCCTCTCGTTTCTGAAGAATTTGGTTGCGAAAAATCCAGTCGACATCGTTTGGGCCGTCGAGATAGTGCGTTTCACGCTCCAGATCGACAGCCTTCTTCATCTCGGCAAACGACAGGATTCCTCCCCATTTGCAAATCTCGACGTAGATGCCTTTTGGCAAATGGCGATAGAAATACTGCAATTGGCGAGCGCGATCGTTTCGCCGGTCTAATGGGCATCTAACTGCGTCTACTAATATCAAGATCTTTGCAGCTTCTTCCTCCGCCAAATTCCCTAAGATCTTCGCGGGATACTCATTATCTCCCCGCGATAGCGAAAGGGCTGCACTATTTAGCTGGTCAATTCCTTTGATGAGATGATTGATACCTGTTGAGATCTCTTCGAACAGGGCTTCATCTGAAAGCTGATCAAGGTCGCCAATAGCTCTTTCCATGCTCCGCTCCAAAAATACTGTGCGAGGGGACGGCGCAGGCTGAGATCGCTGTGCTTGTCCGGGCTGGGCTTATTAGTGCCAAACTTTGACTGATGCAGAGTCGATGTACTCAACCGCAATTTTATCGTTTCGTTCACGGAATTTAGCCAGCCGTTCCTTGACCCCTTGCAGGTTTGCGTCGGGCTGATAAACGCAGACGAACAGCTTCGTCAGGCCGCTTTCGAATATTGCGTCATAAAGATGGAAGTCATTCTCAGCGACTGAATGCCCGAATATGAAAAGCGAGCCGGTCAGAGCTCTCAGCTTATCGTAGCAATGGCGAAAGTAGGGGACGGAATTTATCCGTTCCATCTTTTGTAACGCAGTTCCTTCCGCCACGAAGAGGGGTAACTCTTGCCGAGCTCTAATTGTATCCGAGATGTCGGAAATGATCGTACCGGTAGTCACCACCCTCTTTAGGGCATCCCGTTGAGGGCCAAGGAAAAGATGCAATGCCCCATGCAGGTAAAAGGTATTGCACGCGGCACTCAAGCTAAACGTGCGAAAACCCTCTACGGTTTCTCCTCGGCCAAATCCGTCAGTAAATACCTGTCCGCCCATCTTGAGGACAACCCAATAGAGCAGAAGATCGTAGTTGACCGTGAATATATTCTGAAAACTTCCAAGGAAGGCTGCGCATTTCTTCCTTTGGACCTCAGGAATATCAAACTGAATTCCGGGATGAACTTCTCTAATGGCATGAATAAGAGATTCGCGAATTGTGGCAGCGTCACCTCTGAAAAGATCGGCTCTATCGCCAGATCCATAAGCATCTTCGACCTGAGCGGCATCTTGCAAAGCTCGCATAACTAGCTCGAAGTCGACAGTGGCGAGCGTATTGAATAGCTGCCGGATCGGAGTGTCGGGTTGTAATCCCGACTTCTCTATCAAGCTCGAATAAGAAAATTGCCCGCCGGCTTGAGCAATCGAGAAGCCGTTTCCAACAAGCAGAGAGCGACTCTTATCGGACTTCTTAAGCGCGTCGTCATATGAGATCGTCATTTCGCTGATCCTTAGGTCAGTGTCGTTACTATAAGTAGATCAAAATACACAATTCAATCGTTAGCTATATAGAAAAGGCCGAGCTTTGCTCGGCCTTTCACCATTGGGATTGGTAGGCAAGAGCCTACAATCTGTGTGAGCTCTCACAACACCCGATTACTCTCCTTCACCTTCTCCGCATCCAGATACAAGCTCTCGCCCATCTCCTTGAACTTCGCGCTCATCTTCGCCATGCCGTCCTCGGCGGTGCCGGCCATCGACATCCCCACCGAGTTCGGATCGTTCAGCGTCGCCGCATAATCCCGCACGTCCTGCGTGATCTTCATCGAGCAGAACTTTGGGCCGCACATCGAGCAGAAATGCGCGACCTTGTGGGCTTCCTTCGGCAGGGTCTCGTCGTGGAAGTTCTTGGCGGTCTCGGGGTCGAGGCCGAGGTTGAACTGGTCGGTCCAGCGGAATTCGAACCGGGCGCGGGAGAGGGCGTCGTCGCGCAGTTGCGCGGCGGGGTGGCCCTTGGCGAGGTCGGCGGCGTGGGCGGCGATCTTGTAGGTGATGACGCCGGTCTTGACGTCGTTGCGGTCGGGCAGGCCGAGATGCTCCTTCGGCGTGACGTAGCAGAGCATGGCGCAGCCGAACCAGCCGATCATGGCGGCGCCAATCCCTGAGGTGATGTGGTCGTAGCCCGGCGCGATGTCGGTGGTCAGCGGTCCCAGCGTGTAGAACGGCGCCTCGCCGCACTCCTTCAGCTGCTTGTCCATGTTGATCTTGATCTTGTGCATCGGCACGTGGCCGGGGCCTTCGATCATGACCTGGCAGCCCTTGTCCCACGCGATTTTTGTCAGTTCGCCGAGGGTTTCGAGTTCGGCAAATTGGGCGCGGTCGTTGGCGTCGGCGATCGAGCCGGGGCGCAGGCCGTCGCCGAGCGAGAACGAGACGTCATACTTGCGCATGAGGTCGCAGATCTCGTCGAAATGCGTATAGAGGAAGCTTTCCTTGTGATGCGCCAGGCACCACTTCGCCATGATCGAGCCGCCGCGGGAGACGATGCCGGTGACGCGGCTGGCGGTGAGGTGGATGTATTGCAGGCGCACGCCGGCGTGGATGGTGAAATAGTCGACGCCCTGCTCGCACTGCTCGATCAGCGTGTCCTTGTAGAGCTCCCAGGTCAGCTTGACGGGATCGCCGTTGCACTTCTCCAACGCCTGATAGATCGGCACGGTGCCGATCGGCACCGGCGAGTTGCGCAAAATCCATTCGCGGGTGGTGTGGATGTTGCGGCCGGTGGAGAGGTCCATCACGGTGTCGGCGCCCCAGCGGATCGCCCACACCATCTTCTCGACCTCTTCCTCGACCGACGAGGTCACCGCCGAGTTGCCGATATTGGCGTTGATCTTGGTCAGGAAGTTGCGGCCGATGATCATCGGCTCGAGCTCGGAATGGTTGATGTTGCAGGGGATGATGGCGCGGCCGCGCGCGATCTCGTCGCGCACGAACTCGGGCGTGATGAAGGCGGGCACGGAGGCGCCGAAGCTTTCGCCGTCGGCAAGCGCGGCTTCCGCGCGCTCGAGCTGTTGCTTGCGGCCGAGATTCTCGCGCGCGGCGACGTAGATCATCTCCTTGGTGACGATGCCGGCGCGGGCGAATTCGAGCTGGGTGATCTTGTGGCCGTCGAGGCCGCGCAAGGGCTTGTGATAGGCCGAGAAGGCGCGCGCGGCCTTGTCGGTGGAGACGCTGCCATTGTCCTCCGGCTTGATCTGCCGGCCCTCATATTCCTCGACGCCGCCGCGCTCCAGCACCCATTGCTTGCGATTGCGCGCTAGGCCGGCATTGACATCGATGGTGACGGAGGGGTCGGTGTAGGGGCCCGAGGTGTCGTAGACCGGCAGGTTGGGCTCGCCCGCGCCTTCGGACAGGATGATCTCACGCAGCGGCACGCGCAGGTCCGGCGCGGCGTCGGGGGTGGCGAAGATCTTGCGCGAGGAGGGCAGCGGGCCGGTGGTGACGGCAGGGACGGTTTTTTCGGGATTGGAGCGGATGTTCATGGGATCCTCCGGTTTAATTCGTATGCGGTGTTTGATCTCGTCATCCTGAGGCGCGAGCGTTGCGGCGCGTCCGCGCCGCAACGAGAGCCTCGAAGAATGAACGAGCCGGGCCGTCGCCCTTCGAGGGCCGCTGAAGAAGCGGCCACCTCAGGGTGACGGTCGAATAGGGGCGGACATGCATCACGCCGCCTCCTGCGACAGGCCGAGCCATTGCCGCACGCGGGCATCCGGGTCGGGGTTTTGGGTGACGTCGCTGACGACAGCGATGGAGTCCGCGCCGGCCGCAAAGATCTCCGCGGCGTGCTCGAACTTGATGCCGCCGATCGCGACCAGCGGGATGGTGCCGATGCGCTTCTTCCATTCGGTGATCTTGGGAATGCCCTGCGGCTCGAAGCGCATCGATTTCAAGGTGGTGAAGAAGATCGGGCCGAGCGCGACGTAGTCAGGCTTTGCCTTGAGCGCGGTTTCAAGCTCGGCATCGTCATGGGTGGAGATGCCGAGTGACAGGCCGGCTTCGCGGATCGCCTTGAGGTCGGCCTCGGCGAGATCCTCCTGGCCGAGATGCAGATATTTTGCGTCGGCGACGATCGCAGCGCGCCAATAATCGTTCACGACCAGCTTGGCTTGCGTGCCTTTCGTGATCGCCAGTGCGTCGGTGACCATCTGCAAGGCCTGGCCGTCGTCGAGCTCCTTGGCGCGCAGCTGGATGGTGCCGACGCCGAGCTTGGTCAGACGTTCGACCCATTGGAGGCTGTCGACGACGGGATAGAAGCGATCAGGATACGGCATGCCAGAACGGGGTCCCAACGACAGGAGTGGAGGGGGAAGCGAAGTCGCGGGCGTTCATCAGCCCGGCCTCGAAGGCGGTGCGGCCGGCCTCGATACCGAGGCGGAAGGCCTTGGCCATCGCGACCGGGTCGGCAGCCTTGGCGATGGCGGTGTTAAGCAGCACGGCATCATAGCCGAGCTCCAGCGCCTGCGCGGCGTGGCTGGGCGCCCCTAAACCGGCATCGACCACCAGCGTGATGTCGGGCAGGCGCTCGCGCAGCAGCTTCAGCGCATCGCGGTTGGTGATGCCCTTGGCGCTGCCGATCGGCGCGGCCCACGGCATCACCACCCTGCAGCCGGCATCGACCAGGCGATTGGCGACCGAGAGATCCTCGGTGCAATAGGGGAACACCTCAAAGCCGTCCTTGATCAGGATGCTGGCGGCTTCGACCAGGCCAACGACGTCGGGCTGCAGCGTGTCGTTGTCGGCGATGACCTCGAGCTTGATCCAATTGGTGCCGAACAGCTCGCGCGCGAGCTTGGCCGTGGTCACCGCCTCGCGCACGGTGCGGCATCCCGCGGTGTTCGGCAGCACGGTGACGTCGAGCTCGCGGATCAGCTTCCAGAACGCATCGCCAGTCTTGCCGCCGGCGGATTCGCGGCGCAGCGACACCGTGACGATGCCGGCGCCGGACGCCCGGATCGCCTCCTGCATGATCGCCGGCGAGGGATAGAGCGCGCTGCCGATCAATAGGCGCGAGGCGAAGGTCTTGCCGTAGAAGGTCACCATGTGGAAGGTGTCTCCGCTTTGGCTCCCTCGCCCCGCTTGCGGGGCCGCGACGAGCTTCGCTCGCGCTGGGAGGGTTGGGGTGAGGGGGAGCCTCCGCAGGGGCGGTGAGAGTCGGACTCGCGGAGAGTCCCCCTCACCCGGAATTTGCTTTGCAAATTCCGGCCTCTCCCCGCAGGCGGGGAGAGGCGAAGGAAGGCGACAGCATCGTTCATCCTCACCCTCCCTGCCGCGGCGTGATGATCTCGATCTCGTCGCCGGCCTTCAGGCTCGTCTCGGCCCAGCGGCTTTTCGGCACGACGTCGTAGTTGAGCGCGATCGCGAAATGGGTGCCCTCGTAGTCGAGCTCGGACAGCAGCGCATCGACGCTGGCCGCGTTCACCTCGCGCTGCTCGCCGTTGACGATCAAACGCATGGCGCAATCACCCGCATTGCATCACCTCGTTGTCGATCTGGCCGCGCTCGACATAGGCGAGCGTCAGCTCGGCGAGCGCAGGGGCGATCAGGAAGCCGTGGCGGTAAAGGCCGTTGACGGAGATCGTCCTGCCGCGAATGCCGATGCGCGGCAGGTTGTCAGGATAGGCGGGACGAAGCCCCGAGCCGAACTCGACGATGCGGGCTTCGCCGAAGGCCGGGTGCACGGTATAGGCGGCGCCCAGCAGCTCCAGCGCGGAGCGGACGCTGACGCCGGTGTCCTCGGCCTCGATCGAGGTCGCGCCCAGCATGAACAGATTGTTCTCGCGCGGGATCACGTAGAGCGGCCAGCGCGGATGCATCAGCCGCACCGGGCGCGCCAGCTGCACCTCGGCCGTCTCGATCAGGATCATCTCGCCCTTGACGCCGCGAAGCTCGCTGTGCTCGTCGCGGGCACCGAGGCCGCGGCAGTCGATCACGATGCCGTCGGGGTCCTTGGCGAGATCGCTTGCGGTCACGTCGCTTTCGAACTTAATGGTGCCGCCGGCGGCACGGATGCGCTCGTGCAGCTGCGGCAGCACGCGGCGCGGCTCGACATGGCCTTCGGCCGGGAAGAACAGCGCGTCGCGGAAGCGGCCCTCCAGCGACGGCTCGAGCGCGGCAAGGCCGGCGGCGTCGAGCCGGCGGTGGTCCTCGGTCATGCGGGCAAAGCGCTCGAAGTCGTTGCGCTCGCGCGGATGGGCGACGACGAGCGAGCCGTTGAACGGCGTGTCGGGCAGCTCGCGCCGCCAGATATCGAGCGAGCGCAGCCCCAGGCGGCTGATGATGGGCTCGGCGACCTCGGCCTCGCAATAGGGCGCGAGCATGCCGCCGGCCCAATGGCTGGTGGCGTCCGTCATCGCCTCGTCACCGCGCTCGTGCAAGGTCACGGCATGGCCGGCCTGTGCGAACAGCAGGGCCTGCCAGGCGCCCGCAATGCCTGCGCCGATGATGGATACCGGTGAATCCGGTCGCTTGGTCTTCTGCAACATCCCTGTCCCTTCGCCGGCATGACCCGGATCAGGTTCAAAGGGTCACCGCGGTCCTGGCAAGCCGGTTGATCGGCATTGCCCATTTAGCGGTATCTCAGCTCCTCCTCGGAGCACCCCTCGGAACGGTGCTAATGTAGGACAGTGGGGCGGGGCGGTCAACGCGTTAGGTGGAAACCCTGCCCCGGACGCAGCGCATCACGCAGTGGTGCGCTGCTGAGCCGGGGCCCATGCTCATGCGGGATGCTGGGTCCCGACTCTGCGCAGCAGCGTTGCACGCTGCAGCGCGTCCGGGACACGGGAGTCACCGCGAGGCCTGCGCCCGCGCGTTGCGGACGCGCTGGGCCAGCTTCCGGTGCGGAGTGGCGGCGAACATCGGTTGCGGGTTGCCGTTCGGCTCGAGCCAAAGTTGACCCATACCCCCCTGGCCCATGCTGCTGTCGCTCATGGTGGCGAGCTGCACCGCGTCCTGGCGCTGGCGCTTGGCGACGTAATAATAGCCGCCGGCGAAATAGCGCACGGCGCGGTCGTGGTCGCCATTGGCGGCGCGATAGGCGCCGGCGAGGTATTTCACGGCGTAGGTGAGGTTGGTGTTGGGATCGCGCAGGCCGGCGGCGTCGCCGGTGTAGCCGACGCCGCGGGCGGTCGCGAGCTTGATCTGCATCAGGCCGATGGTGCCGCCGCGGCCGACCAGGTGCGGCTGATAGCGGCTCTCGCGCATGATCACGCGATGAACCAGCGCTTCGGGCACGCCGTTGGCGCGGGCATGGGCCGCGACCATCTCGGCATAATCGGCTTGGCCGGCGAACGCGGCTTGCGGCAATGTCAGTCCGGCTGCGAGCAGCGCGGCAATGCGTAGAATTTTCATCAGATATTCCTTAGGCCCTTGGGCCCTTGGTGTGACCTGCGCCCGGCCGCCGTTAGGCCTTCCGAACGCGGCGATGATGTGACCAAACGCCGCCAATGGCGATTTTGCGGCGCCGAGCCGCTTTGACGACTCAATGCCGGGCTATGGGTTCCCTCAGGCGGATGCCCGCTCGCGGCAGCAAGGCTGTCTATTCGCGCGGGCGCGCGAAAGCGAGTAAGAAGACGCCGCAAATCGGGAGAGGTGCCATGCCGAAAGCAATCCTCAGCGACACCCCCAGGCAGAACCCCTGTGCCCAGTGCGGCACGCCGATCCCGCGGCCCGACTGGATCGAGCCGGGCGAGGGACGCGTTTCGTATCTCTGGACCTGCCAGGCCTGCAATTACCGCTTCGAGGCGGTGGCCATCTACGACGAGACGGCCGTCGAGCACCCGCCGCTCGCGGCGTAAGGCCTTCCGCCAAGCAGCGCGCGAGGTCTACGCTGCCAGGCGCGGCTGCTGCCACAGCGGCAATTGCATCCGCACGATCAGTCCGTGCGGGACGCGGTCGTGCAGCGACAGCTCGCCGCCATGGGCGAGCGCGATGGCACGCGCGATCGACAGGCCGAGCCCGAAGCCGGTGGACTCGTCCATGGTGCGGGCATCATCGCCGCGCACGAACGGCTCCAGCATCTCCTGCTTGCGCGCATCCGAAATGCCGGGACCGTCGTCCTCGACGTCGATGACGAGCGCGCTGTCCGAGACGACGAGCCGGATCGTCACCTCGGCGCCGAAACGCACCGCGTTCTCGACGAGATTGGTGACGCCGCGATGCAGATCGTCGGGCCGCGCGGCAGCGGTTGCCGATGCGGGCCCATCGTAACGCACGACATGGCCCATGTCGCCGAACTGGTCGGCGATGAGCTGGAGCGTGCTCGCGATGTCGACTAGCGTCGCGGCCTCGACCTTGCGGTCGTTGCGCAGCAGCGACAGCACCGATTCCAGCATCGCGCGCATCTGGTCGAGGTCGATCAGCATGCGCTTGCGGTGGCCCTCGTCCTCGATGAACTCGGCACGCAGGCGCAGCCGCGTGATCGGCGTGCGCAGATCGTGGCTGATCGCAGCCAGCATCCTGGTGCGATCCGACATCAGCCGCGCGATCCGCTCGTGCATGCGGTTGAACGCGCGCGCCACCGAGCGGATCTCTTCCGGCCCGCGCTCGGGCAACGGCTCTGCCCCGCCCTCCAGGCTGAAATTCTCGGCGGCCTCGGCGAAGGACGACAGCGGCGCGGCCAGCGCGCGCGCCGCCCACAGGCCGAGCACGGTGACGCAGATGAAGACGGTCATCAGCGCCATCAGCCACGGCGCGCCCCAGAACCATGGCCGCGGCCCGCCATCGACATGCCCGGCGATCATGCTGCCGTCGGGCAACTCGACGCCGATGCGGGCTCCGGGACCGTTCGAGGTCAGCTGGACCGCCTTGTAGCCGCGCCCGAGATGACGGCGCATCCCGCGCAGGGGTTGATTGTCGCTCTCCTCGACGCTTGCGGTGCCAGGGGCTAGCATTTCGATACCGAGCTTGGGGAAGGCGCGCGCGAGATCGGCGAGGAGGCGCGGGCGCTCGCCGGCCTCGGCCGCGCCGAGCAGCAGCGCGGCATCGGCCAGTTGATGCGCGCCGTCCGGCGGCGCGTCGGAGCGGTCCGGCCGGCTGACCAGGAAGGCGGTGGTGACGACGAGATGGAGCGCGACGGTCGACGCCAGCACCAGCGCGGCGATCTGCCCGCCGATCCCCTTGAGGTGGAAGAACCCGAACGACTTCATCGTCGGCGTCCCCGTCAATTGCTCGGGGGCGCTGCGACCGCTTCAGTGCCCGCGGCTTGAGGGCCTGCCGCTTGAAGATCTGCCGCCTGAAGGCCTGTCGCTTGAAGGTCTGCCGCTTGAAGGTTTGCGACCTGCGTTCGCGGCGTGAACAGATAACCGCCGGAGCGCACCGTCTTGATGAGCGTGGGATCGGCCGGGTTGGGCTCGATCTTGCGGCGGATGCGGCTGACCAGCACGTCGATGGAGCGCTCGAACGAGCCGGTGTTGCGCCCCTGCGTGAGGTCGAGCAGGCTGTCGCGCGACAGCACGCGGCCCGGCCGTTCGCAGAACGTGCGCAAGAGATCGAATTCGGCGCTGGTCACCGCGACGCGCGCACCTGCCGGATTGCGCAACTCGCGCAGCCGCAGATCGATGTGCCAGCCCTCGAAGGCGAGCGTGGAGGCGCCTTCGATCGAGCTTGCCGCTTGCGCCGCGGCCTGGCGGCGCAGCACCGCGTTGATGCGAGCGAGCAGCTCGCGCGGGTTGAAGGGCTTTGGCAGATAGTCGTCCGCGCCCATCTCGAGGCCGACGATGCGGTCGACATCCTCGCCGCGCGCGGTCAGCATGATGATCGGCGTCTGCCCCTCGGCGCGCACCTTGCGGCACAGGCTGAGGCCGTCCTCGCCGGGCAGCATGACGTCGAGAATGATGAGGTCGACGCGGTGATCGGCCATGGCGCGCGACATCTCGCGCCCATCGCCCACGGCGGTGACGTTGCAGGCGTTGTTGCGCAGGTACTTCGCAATCAACGTCCGGGTTTCGCGGTCGTCCTCGACAACGAGGATGTTCGGATTGGGAATGGCCATACGCCTTGTTTGTCCAAGATTCGGGCCAAATGGCGGGGATTTTTGTTTCGGATTGTTTCTGTCTGGCTTGCCGCAACAGGCCGCAATCGCGTCGTCGCGCAGCGGCAAGGTCTCGTTAAGGCCGTTAACCATACCGTGGCGTGGTCCGCGGCGAAACCCGCAAGATCCACGGAGCCATCATGACCTCGATTTCGGCCGCCTCCGCCGGCAACTACCAGTCGCCGCTGCAGCGGCTGCAGCAGGAATTGCAATCGGAAGTGTCCGCCGGCACGATCTCGTCGGCGGATCAGTCCGCGCTCTCGACGGCGCTGACCGACATCGACACGGCACTCCAGCAGAGCCGGTCGAGCGAGGAGGCGAGCGGCACGCGTCCCTCCAAGGAGGACATGCAGTCGAAAATCGACGACCTCATCTCGAACGAGGTGTCCAACGGGACGCTGACCGCGGACCAAGCCGAGGCGCTCAAGGGCGTGTTTCAATCCGCCTTCGCGATCGGTGCGGGCGGCCCCGGCGGCGCAGGCGGACCTCCCCCCGGTCCGCCGCCGGACGACAGCTCCTCGGATTCGTCGTCGACAACGGACACGACCGGCAGCAGCTCCAGCGACGAGACCGTTGCCGAGATCCTCCAGCTGTTCCTCCAGGCGCTGCAGCAATCGCAATCGTCGACTTCGTCCTACGGCGCCAACGGCAGCTCATCCACCAGCACCGATTTCTCCGCGCTTCTGATCGACTACAAGAGCTGACCCCGAGCGACGCGGTCGGCGCGGCTCCTCGCCGCGATCGTGCTTCCACCCAGGGCGCATGATCGCCGGCGGGGAACCGTGCGTCGCAATATGTTCCTAGGTGACGCAGGAACAGTGCGCATGCGCGCATCGCGACGAAATTGCGGCGCGCACGGAACTGCGTGTGGTCAGCGCTGTTTTCTCCTTACGAGTTTCGTTGAAGGAGAGGACAACATGATGAAGTCGATCGTCGCCGGTCTTGCCGGCACCGCACTGCTCACGACCGTTGCGTTCGCGCAAGCACCGACCGCCACCACCGACAAGGCGGCGCCGTCCGCCACCACGACTACGTCCACGGCCACGACCGCCTCGACCACGGCGTCCGGCCAGTGGCGTACGTCCAAGATGGACGGCCTGAAGGTCTATAACGAAGCCAACGAGAACATCGGCACCATCAACGACCTGCTGATGGACAAGAACGGCGACATCAAGATCGCCGTGATCGGCGTCGGCGGCTTCCTCGGCCTGGGCGAGCATCTGGTTGCCGTGCCCTACGAGAAGCTGAAGTTCGTCAACGAGGCCGTGGCCTATACCGGCACCGGCACGAACCCGGGCGCCAAGCCCGCGGCGACGACGACCACCGGCGCCGCCACCGGCACCGACAACAAGCCTGCTGCGACCACGACGTCGTCCGCGTCGAAGTGGTATCCGGACCATGCCGTGTTCAACGCCAGCAAGGACGAGCTGAAGAACATGCCGGAGTTCAAGTATTCGGAGTAATGCGACTCTGAGCGAGTAGACGAGGCGCGCCCGGTCTTCACCGGGCGCGCTGTCGTGCGTTGCTAGCCGCGCCCGGAAGGGAAAGAGAACGCTTCCGCTCAGCCGCCGGCCTTGAGTCGCTCGTTGCGGCGGCGCAGGGCTTCCATGGTGGCGAGGAGGATGACCGACACACTGGTCAGGATCAATGCCGCGGCCGTGATGGTCGGGCTGATGTTCTCGCGGATGCCGCTGAACATCTCGCGCGGCAGGGTGCGCTGCTCGGGCCCCGCCATGAACAGCACGATCACCACTTCGTCGAAGCTGGTCGCGAAGGCGAACAGCGCGCCCGAGGCGAGCCCGGGCAGGATCAGCGGCAGGATCACGCGGCGGAACGCTTGAAGCGGCGAGGCGCCGAGCGAGGCGGCGGCGCGCGCCAGATTGGTGTCGAAGCTCTGCAGCGTCGCGCCGACCGTGATCACCACGAAGGGCGTCGCCAGCGCGGTGTGGGCCAGGATCAAGCCGAGATAGCTGCCGGTCAGTCCGATCGGCGCGAAGAAGAAGTACAGGCCGACCGCGGTGATGACGCCGGGCACGACGACCGGCGACAGCACGAAGGCCAGCACGAGCGGCTTGAACCGGCTCTTCCACTGCGCCAGCCCCAGCGCGGCCAGCGTGCCAAGCACCATCGACAATGCGGTCGAGGCGACGCCGATGATGACGCTGTTCTTCAACGCATTCATCCAGCGCGGCGAGGTGATGAAGTCCTCGTACCAGCGCAAGGACAGCCCGGGCAGCGGATAGGTGAGGTACGAGCCCGAGCTGAAGGACAGCGGCATGATCGCGAGGATGGGCGCGATCAGGAAGACGAACACCAGCGTGGAGACGACGATGGTCGCGGTCCACGCGATGCGCTGGCTGGGCGTGCGCAGGGCGGAATTGTCGCTCAATTCTTCATGCCTCCCGTGACCTGCTGGCCCTGCACCAGCTTGCCGTAGACGAGCGCCAGCAGAATGGTGGCGAGCAGCAGCACCGCGCCGAGCGCCGAAGCCAGGCCCCAATTGGCGGTGTCGGTGGTGTAGAGCGCGATGAAATAGCTGATCATCTGGTCGGCGGCGCCGCCGACGAGCGCCGGCGTGATGTAATAGCCGAGCGCCAGGATGAAAACGAGCAGGCTTCCCGCGGCGATACCGGGGAGGGTCTGAGGCAGGTAGATGCGCAGGAAGGCGGTGACCGGCGGCGCGCCGAGCGAGGCGGCGGCGCGCAAGTAGGCCGGCGAAATCGCCTTCATGCTGCTGTACAGCGGCAGGATCATGAACGGCAGCAGGACGTGGGTCATGGCCACGCAGACGCCGAAGCGGTTGTAGATCAGGCGCAACGGCTCGTCGATGATGCCGAGCCAGTGCAGGCTGTCGTTGACAACGCCTTTGCTCTGCAGCAGCACGATCCAGGCGCAGGTGCGGACCAGAAGCGAGGTCCAGAACGGCAGCAGCACGAAGATCATCAACAGGTTCGACTTTCCGGGCGGCAGCGTCGCCAGGAGGTAAGCGACCGGGAAGCCGAGGATCAGACAGAGGGCGGTGACGCTGAGGCTGATGACGAAGGTGCGGACGAACAGGCTGCGGTAGATGGCCTGGTCAGGCGGGGCCGCAACGATCGCGCCGTCCACGTTCCGCACGAGGTCGAGCGCCGCCAGAAGGTAGAAGCCCGTGATGGGGCCGCTGGCGTCCTTGATCGTCGTCCAGGTGGCGCGTTCGCGCCAGGCCGGATTGATCTTGCCCAGCGTCTCCTTGGCGGTGCCGGGCTCGGGCGCGGTCTTCAGATTGCGGGCGGTGCTGGTCAGGATGGTGCGAAAACCGTTCAGCGCGTAGTTCAACCGCTTCGCCGCGATGGCGATGGTGCCGGCGGCGCGCGCGGCCAGCACGTCGCTAGCCAGCGCTGAATAGGCTTTCTCGTCCGGCAGATCCTTGCCGTCCCAATCGGCGAGAGCAGCGATGGTTTGGGGCAGAACCTGACGCACCTCCCTGTCGTCGACCGCGCGCCACAACATGCCGGCGATGGGCCCGGCGAAGGTGAAGAGCAGGAAGACGAGAAGCGGAGCGACCAGCGCCAATGCCTTGAGCTGACGTGCCCGCTCCGCACGCCTCAATCGGCGCTTGAGCGGCACCTCGGTCGACGCATCGGCGCCGGTCAGGGACGCTGCTGTCATGGAGAGGGCCCGTCGGAATGGCCTGAGCAAGCGCCTCGTCCTTCGAGACGACCGCTTCGCGATCTCCTCAGGATGAGGCTCATCGACATCTCTGCTTGCAAAGTTGCTGCCACAGACTCAGATCTCATCCTGAGGGCCCGCCGCAGGCGGGCGTCTCGAAGGATGCGTCACGGGCGAGTTGCCCGTCACGCATCCCTTACCTCTTCGGAAGGCGCTATTTCGCGGCCCATTTGTTGAAGCGCTCGGTCAGGCGGTCGATGTTCTCGAGCCAGAAGGCGACGTTGATCTCGACCGCGTTCTTGATGTTGTCAGGCGCCGTCGGCAGGTCCTTCAGGACGGCAGGCGAGAGCTTGCCGGCCGCGTCCTTGTTCGAGGTGCCGTAGGCGATGTTCTCCGACAGTTTCGCCTGGTTCTCCGCCTTGCCGACGAAGTCGAGGAACTTGTAGGCGGCGTCCTTGTTCGGGCTGCCCTTGAGGATGACCCAGCTGTCGAGCGTGAACAGCGCGCCGTCCCACACCATGCCGAAGTTCTTTTTCTCGTTCTTGTTCGCGGTGTCGATGCGGCCGTTGTAGACCGAGGTCATCGCCACCTCGCCGGAGGCGAGCAGTTGCGGCGGCTGGGCGCCGGCCTTCCACCAGACGATGTCGCCCTTGATGCTGTCGAGCTTCTTGAAGGCGCGCTCGACGCCCTCGTCGGTCGCCAGCACCTTGTAGACGTCTTTCGGTGCGACGCCGTCGGCCATCAGCGCGATTTCCAGCGTGGTCTTCGGGCCCTGACGCAGGGCGCGCTTACCCGGAATCTTCTTGGTGTCGAAGAAGTCGGCCCAGCCCTTCGGGGCTTCCTTCAGCTTGTCCTTGTCGTAGCCGAGCACGAAGTCGTAGAGGATGGCGCCGACGCCGCACGGATTGACCGATGGCGGAATGTAGGCGGCCTCGCCGCCGATCTTGGTATAGTCCAGCTTCTCGAACAGACCTTCCTCGCAGCCGACCGCAAGCTCGTCGCTCTCGACCTGGACGACGTCCCAGGTGGCGGCGCCGCCCTGCACCTTGGCGCGCAGCACGCCGACGCCGCCGTCCCAGGACTCGTCGTTCATGGCAATTCCAGCGGCCTTCTTGAACGGCTCGAAATAGACCTTCTTCTGGGCCTCCTGATAGGCGCCGCCCCACGACACGACGGTGAGGTCCCGCGCCTGGGCGACCGTCGCCAGCGCAGCGCTGGCACCGAGCGCGGCGGCGAAACCCAGAGCAATCCTGCCAATCTTGCGCTTCAACATGGTCCTGGTTCCTTCTTGGTGCGAGTTGCGTTGAGGTTGAGCATTTCAGGTCCGCCTGCGTTGGATCAGACCGGATCGAGGGCGAGGCAATCCTCCGGGCGGAAGGTGATGAAGACGCTTTCGCCGTGTCTCAGGCTGCCATGTGCGCCCGGCTGAAGCTTGACCATGAATTCGGCGTTGCCGGCGACGTCGAGCACGGCCAGCGCGTGGTCGCCGAGATAGATGGTGTTCTGCACCTTCGCCGGCAGGCGGTTCGGTCCGTCGCCGGAGCTGCCGTCCGCGATGATGGTGATCCGCTCCGGCCGTACCGAGAGCGAGGTGGAGGCGCCCGCGCCCGAGACGTTGACCGCCCGGGCGGTGACGGCGCCGCCACCAGTCAGCGCGACGCGGCAATAGTCCCTGTCGACCGTCTCGACGGTGCCGGCCAGCACGTTGTTCTCGCCGATGAAATGGGCGACGAAGCTGTTGACCGGATGCTCGTACAGCGCGTCGGGCTTGTCGATCTGCTGCACGACGCCGTCGTTGAACACGGCGATGCGGTCGGACATGGTGAGCGCTTCGCTCTGATCGTGGGTGACGTAGACGATCGTGATGCCCATCGTCTCGTGCAGCTGCTTGATCTCAAGCTGCATCTGCTCGCGCAGGCGCTTGTCGAGGGCGCCGAGCGGCTCGTCCATCAGCACGAGCTGCGGGTTGAAGACCAGCGCGCGCGCCAGCGCCACGCGCTGCTGCTGGCCGCCGGACAGCTGGCCGGGCCGCCGGTGCGCCAGGTTTTCCATCTTGATCATGCGCAGCGCCGCAGCCACGCGCTCCTGCACGTCCGCCTTGCTCGTCTTGCGAACGGAGAGCGGAAAGGCGATATTCTCGGCGATCGTCAGGTGCGGAAACAGAGCATAGTTCTGGAACACCATGCCGATGTCGCGCTTGTGCGGCGGCATGTTCTTGATCGGCCGGTCCGCGAGATAGATGTCGCCATGGGTCGGCACCTCGAAGCCAGCCAGCATCATCAGCGTGGTCGTCTTGCCCGAGCCCGACGGGCCGAGCAGGGTGATGAACTCGCCCTTCCTGATGTCGAGATCGAGGTTCTTCACCACGAGGTGCTCGCCATCATAGGTCTTCTGAATGCCGGAAAAGCGCACCAATGCCGGCGGGGGCGTGACCGTGCCGGCTTCCATGTTGACCTCGGCTTGCCGCTACAATGCTCGTCAGCACCTCGTTCGAGGTGGCCAGGGGCAGCTTAGCATCCTCAAATGAGAATGCCAGCGGGGCGGCCGATGAAGAAGCGTACGAGTACAGGCTATCGGACACGACTCGCGGCGGTAGCATGCGCGCACGCCTCGTCCTTCGAGACGCCCGCTTCGCGGGCTCCTCAGGATGAGGCTAGGCGGCATTGGATGCACGTTGAAACGGCTGTCGCACATTCCAGCCTCATCCTGAGGGCCCGCCGGAGGCGGGCGTCTCGAAGGATGGCCGCGGGGACAGATCTCGATGCGATGGCCTTTCTGACAGTGAAAGCGCTACATCCCCGACAGCTTGCTCACATACACGTTCAGCGAGCCGCCGGCTTCCGCGACCACGCGCAAGGTCTTGGAATCGAAGGCGATGTCGGCCAGCGTCAGGCTGTCGATCCTGGCCTCGACCTTGAGGCCGTCCTCGCTCTTCTGGTAATCGGCGATTGCGGCGGCAATCTTCTCGCGGGCGTTGGCGGCGATCGGCTTCAGGTCGAGCGTCGCCTTCTGCAGCAGCGCCTGCTGCATCTGCGGCACCACGGCGCGCGCCGCGGCGCCCAGCAGGCCGAAGGCCGCCTCGGATTCCACCGCGAGCTGGATGTCGGTGAGCCGCAGCGTCTGTTGCGCCTGGTCGAGCACAGGCCGCCCCCAGATGTGCACTGTCGCCTCGGCGCCGAGGCCGAGCCAGCTCTTCTTCTCCTTGGCGCGCACCAGCAGCGAGATCAGCAGCCGGTCGCCCGACGGGATCACGTTGGCGCTCTTCACGGTGACGTCGACCGGGCCGGAGCCGTCCTCGGGATAGGTGCGGCCGACCATCTGCGCGGCGATCAGCTTGTTGATCTCGGTGAACGGCACGTCGATCGGCACGCCGATGTTCACGCCGGTGCCGGTCGGCGGCACGATCGAGATCTTGTCGGGGAACGGACAGTTCGGCTTGGTCGGCGTCGAGGTGACGCGCGTCTCCGCTTCCAGGCCGAGCAGCAGCGTCACGGCCTGCGCGTCGACGCGCGGCTGCGCGGCGATGGCGCGGATCGGTTTCATCTCCAGCCAGAGCGGCGGCAGCGCGGCCGAGGCGCCCGAGCCCTGCAGCGGGATCGAGCGGCACGCCTTGGCCCATTGCAGCTTCGCGTTCTCGCGCAGGCTCGGATCGTTGCGGATCCGCTCGGAGACGATGTTGATCTGCTCGCCGACATTCTTGTCGATCAGCGGCTTCACCTGCGCCGGCACGTTGACCTTGGCGCCGGAGACATTGAGGTTGGTGTCGCCGAGATTGACCTGGGCGCCGAGATTGGGCTCGAGATGCCAATTGGCCCCAAGCTTCGGGCGCGAGGTGACGACCACGTTACCCTTGATCTCCGCGCTGGCGTTCAGATTCTTGATGTTGACGGCACCGATCCGTTTCGCTGCGTCACCGCCGAGCACGCTGCCGAGCGCGTCGCCGAGCGCGCCGGTGGCCTTCGCCGACAGCGAGCCCGTCACGTTCAGCTTGCCGGAGAGCGGCGTCGAGATCGTCAGCACGTCCTTGTCGCCGCTAGCTGCCATCGACCCGCGCACGGCCGACCAGCCGATGTCGGCGTTCTCCAGGATCTGCGAGATCGGGTTGTCGGCTTTCCCCGAGAAATTGCGCGGCGCGGCCTTCTCGGCCTGCTCGCGGATCGCCGAGAGCGCGATGGCGACCGGCGCGATCACGATCGAGCTCTTCGCGGCCGGCGGCAGCGGCGGCAATTGCGCGACCGGCGGCGCCGAATTCGTCGCGCGCGGCGCCAGCCAATCCATCGCCTTCAAGCTGATGAAGAAGGACGCCGCAAGCACGGCGACGCCGATCAGGATCGTCTTCAGATTCAACGTCAGTCGCATTAATCCCCCAAGCCGCCCCGGCGGGGATTTTACAGGGCGGGCGAGCAGGGCGCTAGAGCGCACCGGTGGGGTGGAATTGCGGCGAACAGGTTAACGGATGCGCCCCGCATTTGCCGGGCATTCAGCCGCGCCGGGGACGGCGGACCGCTCTCACATTGCCATTGGCGCCGCCGCCGCAAAAGAAGCGGTCACCGCCATCGGATTCCAGCCCGGACACGCCCGTCCCGGCGGGCAGGTCGAGCTGCTCGAGCACCTTGCCGGTCGCGGGATCGATCCGCCTGATGTCGCTCTCCTCGTTCTCCCAGGTGCCGTGCCAGAGCTCGCCGTCGACCCAGGTCACCCCGGTCACGAAGCGCTTGCTCTCGATGGTGCGGAGAACCTTGCCGCTCTCCGGATCGACCTGATGGATCTTGCGCTCGCGATATTCCCCGACCCACAGCGAGCCTTCGGCCCAGGCGAGGCCTGAATCGCCGCCGCCACCCGGCGCCGGAATGGTGCTGAGCACCTTGCCCGAGGCCGCATCGATCTTCTGGATGCGATCCTCGGCGATCTGGAACAGGTGCCTTCCGTCGAATGCCGTTCCCGCATGTGCGGCGACATCGATGGAGCGCGCGACCTTGCCGCTGTCGGGATCGACCGCATTCAATTTGTCGCCGGAGGCGAACCAGACATGGCTGCCGTCATAGGTGACGCCATGCACGGCCTCGACGCCCTCAAACGGCCCGTACTCCCTGACGATCTCGGCGGCTGAACGCTTCATCTGCTTGCTCCCTGTGATGTGGCCTCAACGTTACGTCTTCAGGAGCGGCGTGGGGAGTAACAAGCCTGTCGGGAAACCCGGGACGGGCGGCGTCATCCAGCGCCGGGCGCGCCCGTGCCCGAAACATTGCACCTTGTTCGAGCGCGCCAGCTCGTCGAGGGCCCGCTGCACCGTGCGCGGGCTCGTTCCCAGCGCCAGCGCGAGCGCCGAGCTCGACCAGGGCTCGCCGTCGGAGAGGAGAGCGAGAACATTGGCGTGCTTCTCGTCGACCGGCCGCGCCAGCACGAGGATGTCGCGCGTCCTGCGCGGCGCCAGCGCAAATCCTTGCTTCGTCGCGTGCACGTCGGCGAGCGGGTTGAGCTTGGTGCGGAGCCGACCGATCTCGACGCGCAACCGCGCGCGATGCGATTCATCGAGATGCCTGGCGCGAAACGCGCCCGCGATCAGCGTCTGACGCGATACGTCCGCGGGCCACGCCTGCGCCAGGATGCGGACGAGGGCAAACAGCACCGGCCGGGTGCCGAGCGGCACGACGGTGCCTCGCCTGCGCACCGAATGATGGAACGTGTCCACGACGAGCGCCTCGGATGTCGCGAGCTGTTCGACCTCCGCAAGCAGCAATGGCCGCTCCTCGCCGCGCGTGATCAGGCGCGCCGCCGGCGTATCGAGCACGCGGCTCGCGGCTTCGACTTCGGCGGCGAGCGCGGGGATGCCGGCCTGCCGTGCGGCGCGGGCCGCCCGCGCCAGCGCCGCGCGCGCATCCTCCGATCGGAGCCGCCGTATGGCGATGCCGGCGAGCACCAGCTCGCGAACGACTTGTGAGGCAGGCGGGAGCGGGAAGCGGCCGGGATCGGCGAGCGTACGCTCCGCCTCCTCGATATGTCCGAGCAGGAGAAGACGCCGCGCGGCGATGTGGCGGGCATGCGCCGCGTTGGCGAGATCGCCGTGCTTTTCGAGGGTCGTGCGCGCGGCGGCGAGTGTCCTGTCCGGCCAGCTCAGGTCGCGCGAGACCAGCGCGATCTCGGCTTCGGCCACCACGCATCTTGCCCGCGCCACCGCCTCGCGCGGACCGAAGGCGCGCGCAGCATTTCGCAGCAGCGACTTGGCCTTGGCGAGGTCGCCGAGCTGCGCCATCGCGATGCCGCGCAGCGCCAGCGACGGCGCGTCGTTGCGCAGCGCGACGCGGTTCAGGGCGCCGAGCGGATCGCCCGCCTCGAGCGCGCGCGCGGCGGCCGTGATCAGCGACTCCATTCAAATCCCGCCACACTTGTTACTCCCACCGCGCAACCGCGCGGTGCCAGAAATCGTTGTCGACCGACCATGTGCGGTACGGGGCGGAATGGACTTGAGCGAGAGATTTGGAGAGTCATGATGACATTAGCCCAAAACGAACCGAATAACGGACAGTCCGTCATGCAGACACCTCCGGTGGTGTCGCCGCAGGACTGGGAGGCCGCCCGTCAGCAACTGCTCGTGAAGGAGAAGGCGCATACCCGTGCCCGTGACGCTCTGGCCGCCGAGCGCCGGCGCATGCCGTGGATGGAAGTTTCCAAAACCTATGCGTTCGAGGGGCCCGGCGGCAAGCTCAGTCTCGTCGACCTGTTCCAGGGCCGGCGGCAGCTGATCGTCTACCGCGCGTTCTTCGAGCCCGGCGTGTTCGGCTGGCCCGATCACGCCTGCCGCGGCTGCTCCATGGTGGCCGACCAGGTCGCCCACGTCGCGCATTTGAACGCCCGCGACACCACGCTCGTGTTCGCCTCGCGCGCGCCGCAAGCCGATATCATCAGGCTGAAGCAACGGATGGGCTGGACCATGCCGTGGGTCACCATCGCCGACAGCTTCGACTCCGATTTCGGCGTCGACGAATGGCACGGCACGAACGTGTTCTACCGCGACGGGACGCGCATCTTCCGCACCTATTTCGTCAAGAGCCGCGGCGACGAGCAGATGGGCGGCACCTGGAACTACCTCGACATCACGCCGCTCGGCCGCCAGGAGGTCTGGGAGGACTCGCCGAAGGGCTATCCGCAGACGCCGACCTACAAATGGTGGAACTGGCACGACAGCTACACGGAGGGCGCAGCGCCCGACAAGAAGTGGGTCGAGATCTCAGACGCCGGCGAGAAGGCGTTCCGCCGGGAGGCGGCGGAAGGCCGTGACTAGCCCCGTCGGCGCAATGGCCGGCGCCGGCGGCAATGGCGTAGTGGCGGCGCGCCACCTTGCCAGGTGGCTGTCGCTGGCAGCGACACCCACCTTCGCGATCATGGCCGTGCTGACGGCCATGGTCGGGGATGGGCCGGCCGACACGCTGTGCGCCGCCGGGCAGGGGGCGCTGCTCGGCGGCATGGTGCCGATGTATCTCCTGATGAGCGCGTTTCATTCGGCGGCGTGGCTGCGGTTGCTCGCGGAGCGGCGGGGTAGGTAACGGATATCTCGTGCCCGCCTCGTCCTTCGAGACGCGCGCAAGGGCGCGCTCCTCAGGATGAGGCTAACTGGCATTTGGCGAGTGGCGCAAGTACTGGAGCGGCTGCGAGCCACACACTCAGTCCTCATCCTGAGGGCCCGCCGATAGGCGGGCGTCTCGAAGGATGCGCCGCGGTCACCGGGGCCAGGCCGAGAGAGTCACTGCGAAGCCGCCTGCAGATACGCAACGACCTTCGCCGCTTCCTCCGCCGAGATGCCGCCATAGGGCTGCATCTTGTTGCCCGACACCACCTCGTCCGGCTTGACCATGAAGCGCGTCAGCTTGTCCTGGTCCCAGACGATGCCGGCTTCCTTCATCGATGACGAGTAATTGTAGTCCGGCAGCGCGCCGGCCTTGCGTCCGACGATCTTGTTGAGGTTGGGGCCGAGGCGGTTGTCGCCTTCCTTCATGGAATGGCAGGTGCGGCAGGAATTGTTGAAGGCCTGCTTGCCTGCCTCATCGACCGCAGGCTGCTGCGCGAGCGAGGCGGGCGCGGACACGAGCAACGCCAGCGTGGCGGCGCCAGCGATCGCGTGCAGCCACGGATAGGGCGAGGATTGCAGGCGTGATTGCATTTGCGCCTCCATCGGGGACCGCGCCGCGGCAGGCGCGCGTCAACATGTCGAGGGCAAACAAAAGCGGCCCCGGCAGGTTCCGGGGCCGTTTGCGTCACGATGTCCTGCCGGTTCAGCGCGTCGCGGTTCCGAGTTCCGCGCGGCGCTCCGTCATCGGCAGCACCACGACCTTGGTGCCGACGTTGACGCGGGAGTAGAGGTCGGTGACGTCTTCGTTGGTCATGCGGATGCAGCCCGACGAGACGCGCTTGCCGATGGTCTCGGGGGCGTTGGTGCCGTGGATGCGGTAGATGGTGCCGCCGAGATACATGGCGCGCGCGCCGAGCGGATTGCCGGGGCCGCCGGCCATGTGGCGAGGCAGATAGGGCTGGCGGGCAATCATCTCCGGCGGCGGCGTCCAGGCCGGCCATTCGGCCTTGCGGGTCACCGACTGGATGCCGGACCAGGTGAAGCCGTCGCGGCCGACGCCGATGCCGTAGCGGAGCGCCTGGCCGTTGCCGAGCACGTAATAGAGATAGGTGTTGGGCGTATCGATGATGATGGTGCCCGGCGCTTCACGCGTCGCGTAAGCGACGGTCTGGCGGCGGAAGCGGGCCGGCATCTCCACGGCGTCCTGGTCCTCGGACGGCTCGGTCTGGTAGGTCGGCGCCTGATAGGGCTGGTAGGGCTGGAACGGCTGCGGCGCGACCATCGGCGGCAACGGCTGGAAGAACGGGAAGATCTGCACCGGCGCCGCCTTGGCTGCGCCTGCGAATGCGATCGCGGAAGCCGCGACTGCGCCAAAAGCAACGGCGCGCGAAAACGTCTTGAACGTGTCCAGATTGAACATGTGATCGCCCCTGTTGGCTCGGTGGTCTCGGCCACCGCGGCACCGCTGCGGTGCTCTGTTGCCTGGATCACTAACGGCAAAACGTTTCGGGACATTTGCGCGGAAAACCGAAAACGGTTTCACCGCGGCAAGAATTGTTTCATGACAGTTTCGTGGCCGCAGGCGTCCGTTAACGCACAAAACGACGGGCCGACACTTCTATGACGTCACACGCCTGAAATATCCTTCGTTGATGGTCGGAAACCGAGAATCATCAAACTCTCGGGATTTTCCCATGCGGGTATTAATCGCGACGGACGCCTGGCATCCGCAGGTCAACGGCGTGGTCCGGACGCTGACCTCGCTGGCGAATGCGGCCAAGGCGCTGGACGTCGAGATCGGCTTCCTGACCCCGGACGGCTTTCCGTCCTGGCCGCTGCCGACCTATCCGGGCCTGCGCTTTGCGTTGCCGGGCAGCAAGGAGATCGCGCGGCGGATCGAGACCGCGGCGCCGGACGCGCTGCACATCGCGACCGAAGGCCCGATCGGCTGGGCGGCGCGGGCCTATTGCCGCCGCAACCGGCTCGCCTTCACCACCTCCTACACGACGCGCTTTCCTGAATACGTCGCGGTGCGGACCGGCATCCCCGCAAGTGTCGGCTATGCCGTGCTGCGTCATTTCCACGATGCCGCCGCGATGACCATGGTGGCGACGCCGTCGCTGCGGCAGGAGCTGGCCGAGCGTGGCTTTAAGCGGCTCGGCTTCTGGACCCGCGGCGTCGACACCGAGCTGTTTCATCCCGGCGCGCCGGCGAGGCTCGACCTGCCGCGTCCGATCTTCATGACGATGGGGCGCGTGGCGGTGGAGAAGAATCTCGAAGCGTTCCTCGCGCTCGACCTGCCCGGCACCAAGGTCGTCGTCGGCGACGGCCCGCAGAAGGCAGCGCTGGAGAGGAAATATCCCGCTGCCGTCTTCCTCGGCGGGAAGAAGGGCGCGGATCTCACCGCGCACCTCGCCGCGGCCGACGTGTTCGTCTTTCCGAGTCTGACCGACACGTTCGGCGTGGTGCAGCTGGAGGCGCTCGCCTGCGGCACGCCGGTGGCGGCGTTTCCGGTGACGGGCCCGAAGGACGTCATCGCCGATCATCCGATCGGCGCGATCGATCACGATCTGCGCACCGCATGCCTGCGCGCGCTCGCCATGTCGCGCGAGACCTGCCGAAACTTCGCGCTGGAGCGCTCCTGGGAGAACAGCGCGCGCCAGTTCGTCGGCAACCTGACCTCACTCCAACCCAGCCGCGCCTTGCGCGCCTCGCCCCGCATGGCGCGGCGGCCGGTGCGCGGTTGAACTTTCCTTAGACCCACAGCGAGAACCTCATCGATGGCCAAGATCATGAACCTTGACGGCACCCAGCAGCTCGACCTCACCCGCGGCACGGTCGAGCAGGCCTATGACCGCTGGGCCCCGGTCTATGACCTCGTGTTCGGCGGCGTGTTCGCCAAGGGCCGTCAGGCCGCGATCGCGGCCACCAACAAGATCGGCGGCCGCGTGCTCGAGGTCGGCGTCGGCACCGGCATCTCGCTGCCGATGTACGCGCCGCATTTGCGCATCTTCGGCACCGACATTTCGGAGGCGATGCTCGACAAGGCGCGCCAGCGCGTCGCCGAGCGCAAGCTGAAGAATGTCGAGGGCCTCGCTGTGATGGACGCCGAGAAGCTCGAATTCCCGGACAATTCCTTCGACGTGGTGATGGCTCAATATGTCGTCACCGCGGTGCCGAATCCGGAGAAAGCCCTGGACGAGTTCGCCCGCGTGCTGCGTCCGGGCGGCGAGCTGATCGTCCTCACCCGCGTCAGCGCAGATGCCGGCATGCGCCGCTTCATCGAGCAGAAGCTGCAGCCGGTGGTGCGTCCGCTCGGCTTCCGCACTGCCGAGTTCGCCTGGTCGCGTTATACGAAATGGCTGGCCGGCGCCCACGGTATAGAGCTCGCCGAACGCCGCCTGATTCCGCCACTCGGTCATTTCTCGCTGGTGCGCTTCCGCAAGGTCGATGTCGCCAAGGCCGCGTGACCTCGAGTGCAGGCGTCGTGCGTCATCGCGCCGCCGCATGCCATCACATGACAAGATGATGTTGTCACACGGCGTACATCGAATCCCTTTAACCCCGTAGCCGAAAGCATTTGGGGAAGAGCATGATCAAGAATTATCTCGAGCAGCTGCGGATCCAGCGCTGGGACGACCATCGCTACTACCATCACAGCCGCATCAATCAGAGTCTGCACTTCATCAGCGCGCTGAGCTTCCTGTTCGCCTATGTCTGGCTGTTCGTCGATCCTGTCGTTTCCGCGCTGGTCGGCTGGCTGGTGTCGATGACCTCACGGCAGGCCGGACATTTCTTCTTCGAGCCGCATACCTACGACCACGTCAACCAGGCAACGCACGAGTACAAGGAAGAGATCAAGGTCGGCTACAACCTGCAGCGCAAGGTGGTGCTGATGGCGATCTGGGCGCTCTCGCCGCTGGTGCTGGTGGTGGATCCCACGTTGTTCGGCCTGTTCACGCCCTGGCAAAGCGCGACCGACTTCATGCGGCAGGTCGCCAAGATCTGGCTCGTGGTCGGCGGCGGCGGCCTGTTGTTCCGCACCGTGCACCTGTTCTTCATCCGCGATGTCGAGACCGGCCTGGTCTGGATGACCAAGATCCTGACCGATCCGTTCCACGATTTGATGCTCTACCACAAGGCGCCGCTGGCGCTGATGCGCGGCGAGCTGATGGATCCCGGCCTGCACCTCAACCCCGAGCACACGCTGGGTCTTGTCGGCGAGCCCGTGCTCGAAGAGCAGCATGCCTGAGCGCGCTGCTCGCACGACGCATTCCGATGTCTGATGGTTACGTCATGCCCGGGCTCGTCCCGGGCATCCACGTCTTGGGGGCTGCGAACGCGGTGCTTCCTTCACCTCTCCCCGCGTGCGGGGAGAGGTCGAATTTGCGCGGAGCGCAAATTCGGGTGAGGGGGGCTCTCCGCGGGGGTGCTGCCAGATGGTCGTGCGTCAACGCTCACCGCATGCGCGGAGAGTCCCCCTCACCCCGACCCTCTCCCCGCAAGCGGGGCGAGGGAGAAGGGCAAGCGGTGATCGGGGCCAAGTGTCAGAAAGCCTCAGCGCCGGAAACGCCTGGACAGCATCTCTTTCACAATCTGCCGCTTGATCTGCTTGTTGGTGAGCACGCCGTCGTGCCACCAGAAGCCGTCGGCCTTCATCTTTCTGGCCGCGCGGACGAAGCGTTCGGCGACTTCGGCGAAATCGGCGTCGGTGTAGTTGAGGCTGAAAATCAGCCGACCGGTGCCGACCCAGCTCAGCGCCAGACCTTCGGCGCGCAGGTAATATTGCAGCATCCAGTTGTAGCGGGACGGGGTGGTGTATTTCACCGTCCAGATCGAGGAGAAATTGGCGAACCGCACCGGCAGGTCGGCGTCCTCCATCATCCCGTTGAGCTTCTGCACGCGGCCGTCCCAGGTTTCCTCCAGCCCGTCATAGATGGCGCGGAAGTTCGGGCTGGCGAGGCGGCTCAAGAACTCGTCCATCGCCGTCATGACATAGGGATGCGAGTTGAAGGTGCCGCGGGCGAAGCAGATGTCGGCGGGGCGGTCGTCGCGGAAGCGGCGCATCAGCTCGCGCTTGCCGCAGACGACGCCGACCGGCAGACCGCCGGCGAGGCTCTTGCCGTAGGTCACCATGTCGGCCTTGACGCCGAAATAGTCCTGGGCGCCGCCCGCGGCGAGACGGAAGCCGACGAATACCTCGTCGAAGATCAGCACGATGCCGCGCTCGGTGCAGACCTCGCGCAGCTTCTTCAGCCATTCGGTATAAGTGGCGCGATCGAAATGGCCGCCGCGCGACGAGTCGACCAGCGCGGAATCGCCGGGGGCGTTGGCGTTGGGGTGCAGGCCCTGCAGCGGATTGACCAGCACGCAGGCGATGTCCTTGCGTGTGCGCAGCACATGCAGCGTCTTCTCCGACATCTCGGCGAGGGTGTAGGTCTCGTGCGCAGGGATAGGGTTGCCGACGCCGGGCTGCACGTCGCCCCACCAGCCGTGATAGGCGCCGGCGAAGCGGACGAGATGCGTGCGCTTGGTATGATAGCGCGCCAGCCGCACCGCCTGCATCACGGCTTCGGTGCCGGACATGTGGAACGAGACCTCGTCGAGGCCCGATATCTGGCAGAGCCGCTGCACGTTCTCCAGGATGACGGGATGGTACGGGCCGAGCACCGGGCCGAGCGCATGCGCGCGCTTCTCGGCGCCCTCGATGCACTCCTTGTAGAAGTCGTTGCCGAAAATGTTGACGCCGTAGGACCCGGTGAGATCGTACGACGTGTTGCCGTCGACATCGGTGACGGTGACGCCGCTGGAGGATGCCACGAAGGTCGAGGTGCCCAGATGCTCGCGGACCAGGCGCGAGAACTGGAACGGCACGCGGTAGCTCTCGGTGAAATTCAGGTCGGAGATTTTCTCCGCCGCTTCCTTTGTCATCGCGCGCCCCTTCGGGTAGCGCTCGGCGTAGAGGGCGGCGAGACGGAAGAAGCCGTCCTTGCGCTGCGCGGCGATGTTCGCCGGCGCGCCGTCGCACGAAAAGTAGTCGTTCGCTCCGAACTCGTAGAACGGGAGCAGCTTGGCCACCCGTCGCGACATCTTGGAGTGTCCGGCGAGCGAGCGGTGCTTGGCGCGGGACAATTCGATCCGCGCCTTCAGCTTCGGGAGGACGGCGGCAGCGGACGCTGCGGCGGCCACGGACATCGAGAGAATCGGGAGTGTCGTTTCCATGACAACAAGCGCTAAACCTGCGAGCTGACAGATTCATGACAGTCAAAGCCCTCATCGCCTCTTTCACCCAGCAGGAAGATCTCAACTTCCTGTTGACCAACCGCATCCCGCGCGCCGCCCTGACCCGCTTCATGGGATGGTTCTCCAAGATCGAGAATCCCCTGGTTCGGGACTTCTCGATCGCGCTGTGGAAGCTGTTCTCCGACCTCGATCTGTCGGAGGCGCGCAAGACGCATTTCAAAAGTCTGCACGACTGCTTCACCCGCGAGCTCAAGCCGGGCCTGCGGCCCTTTGATCCAGACCCCGCCATCGTGACGAGCCCCTCGGACGGCATCGTCGGCGCTCACGGCAGGATCGCGGATACCGAGCTGTTCCAGGTCAAGGGTGCGCCGTATTCGCTGCTCGATCTCGTCGGCGATTCCGCGCTGGTCGATCAGCACCGCAACGGCTCGTTCGTCACGCTGCGGCTGACGTCGAGCATGTATCACCGCTTCCACGCGCCTTATGATGCGCATATCGAGGGCGTGACGCTGATCCACGGCGACGTCTGGAACGTCAACCCGATCGCCTTGAAGCGGGTCGAGCGGCTGTTCTGCAAGAACGAGCGCGCCGTGATCCGCACGCATCTTTCGACCGGCGAGGCCGTGACGCTGGTGCCGGTCGCCGCGATCCTGGTCGCGAGCATCCGGTTGCATTTCCTCGATCTGGTGCTGAACGCGCAGACCCGCGGTCCCGTCAATTTCCCCTGTGACGTCAACGTGGCCAAGGGCGAGGAGCTCGGCTGGTTCGAGCACGGCTCGACCATCATCATCCTGGCGCCCGGCGACTTCACCTTCTGCGATGGCATCGCCGAGGGCACGCGCATCCGAGCCGGCCAGGGGCTGCTCAGAAGAAAGTAGCCTTCAATCCGCCGTTCCGGGCGCCTATATCGTCGGTGGGGACGATTCGACGACGGATGTGGTGATGGCGCGGGCGCCGGTGATGGCGGCGGGTGGTATCGTGCTGCGGCGTGGTTCGACGCCGCTGATCGCGGTCGTGCGCCAGCGCAAGCGCAACGAATGGGTCTTGCCGAAGGGCAAGCTCGACGACGGCGAGACGCCGAAAGAAGCCGCGCATCGCGAGGTGCTGGAGGAAACCGGCCACGACGTCGCCGTGCACGAATTTCTCGGCACGCTCGCCTACCAATCCGGCGGACGCTCAAAGGTCGTGCATTTCTGGCGCATGGAGGCCGAGGGCGGGCCGGTCCGCAAGCTGATGAACGACGTCAAGGCGGTCGACTGGCTGACGCTGGACGACGCGATCGCGCGGCTGTCGCGCGAATACGAACGCGCGTTCCTGACCCAGACCGGCCCGATCGCACTTGCCGCAGCAGGGCTGGTGCCGGAGCCGGTGCAATCGGCCGATGACGTCGATTCAGCCTTGCAGACGCTGACGCAAGCCGAAGCCGCCTCCGCTGATGAGTTGCGTCACGGTCTGTTGCACAAGATGAAGGCCTGGCTGCGCGGCGAGGCGTGAGGTCCAGAGCACACTGCTTGCGGTCTGAAGACATCCGCGAGCGGATGGGCCTGTGAGAGCCTGAGCTCCTTCCACATCGTCATTGCGAGCGCAGCGAAGCAATCCAGAATCTTTCCGCGGAGGGTCGCTGGATTGCTTCGCTGCGCTCGCAATGACGGAGGAGAGAGCGGCGTGCTCAACGTTGACCCTCATGGTGAGGAGCGCGCATCGCGCGCGTCTCGAACCATGCGGCCCGACAGTGGCCTCGCCCTTCGAGACGCTTGCTTCGCAAGCTCCTCAGGGTGAGGGGCGGCACTGTCACTGCCGTCCCTTCTCCTTCGGGGCTGGCGCCGGCTTGCGCGGCGCTGCGGGACGCTGCGCGGCGGGGGGGAGCTGCTGGAATCCGCCGGGGCGCTGCATGCGAGGCTGTTGTTCTGCTGGTGGTTGGCCCGGCTGCATGCCGGTGCGCGGCAGCTCGGGCTGCGGGCTGGGCTGAGATTGAATACGTCCACCACGCTGCGGCCGGATTTGCGACGTGCCGCCCGGCTGCAGGCTTTCGCCGGCACGCGGCCCGCCCGTTGGACGAGCTGTGCCTTGCTGCTGACCGCGTTGCGGCTGGCCCTGTTGCTGCTGGCCTTGCTGCCGTGCCTGACCCGTCCGCGGCGTGCCGGGCTGTACCGCGCCGCCTTGTCCCTGCCGCTGTGGCGGCTGGGCGCCTGGCTGCGTTCCTTGCCGGTCCGGCGCGCCCGGCTGCTGCTGACCTGGACGGTTGTTCGGGCCGGTCGGGCGTTGCGGCTGCTGGCCAGGCGCGGTTGCCGGTCGCAATTGTTGTTGCTGCGACGGCTGCATCGGCCGCGGGATGCGGCTGATCGCGCCCGGATTGGCGCGGCGGAAGTCGCGCTGCTCGGTGACGATCCGGCGCCCCGTGGTCTGCGCCAGATGGACCTGGCTGACGAAGCCGCGGTCGCGTGCGACCTGCTGTGCGGGAATCCTGATCGGTACCGCGGCAAAGCGCATGATTCCGGCAGCGGCTGCGCCAGGCCGGATCGCAAAGCCGCTGGCGCCTTGCGTCAGCGCGCCGAGCCGCGCGCCGCTGATGCGGTCGTCGACGTCGATGTGGCCGACGCGGCCGTCGGCGTCGGGATAGAGCTTGACGTTGACGTTGCGCGCGCCGCTGGCGGCGGCGCCTTCGGGCACCTCGACGACGCCGGTGGTGCCGCGGATGCCGAGCGTCGCCGTCGGCGTCGTGATCTTCATGCTGCCGGTCTTCGCCACTGCCGCCGCAACGAAGGCGACCGTGCCCTTGCCGATGTCGAAGATTCCGGAGTTCTGCTTGCCGCCGTCCTCATAGACGTAATTGTCGATGGTGATCTTGGAACTGGCGGAGAGATTGAACGTGGTCGCGTCGTTGAAGGTGATGCCGAGCGTGGAGTTCGACGAGGTCTGCACGACGTCGTTGAGATAGATGTCGTCACGGAGGCGCAAAGGATAAGAGTTCTTGTCGCGGATCACGGTCGCGATGCCCGTGACGGCCGCGACGTTGCCGATAGGCTCGACGGCGGTCACTTCTGCGTCAGTAGCCGGTGTCGGCGAGGCCGAGGGTGTTGGGGAAGGTGCAGGCGCCGGGTCCGCCTGCGGCTGCGCCTGAGCAAACTTGATTGCATCGGATGCATGCGCAACGCCGCCGCCCGCCAGCGGCAATGCCAGCAGCGCAAGCGCGAACACGAAGCGGCGCCAAGCCGGCATTGATGTCACGAGGAAGTCCCGGTGAGAACGCGAGGCGAGATCAGCCGATCTCAGCCGCGCGGACCTGAATGGCGGATGAACATGTGTGGTATGGGGAGGGTGAACGTCCAAACGCCACGCTGGGTGAGGGCGTGGCTTCGCCTTTGCTCGTCATCCGGGCGCGACGAAGTCGCGACCCGGAATCTCGAAGTGGGGTCCGTGGCGCGAGATCCCGGATTCGATGCTGCGCATCGCCCCGGAATGACACGCTCGGCGTGTCAGCTCACGCGCTTCCAGGTCTGACCGCCGCAGAACATGCCGCCGAAGGCGCAGCCTTGCACGCGCATCGTATTCGGGCCCTTCATCGCGATGGTCGAGTCGTAGTTGCGGCCGGAATTGGGATCGCGGATGCGGCCGCTCCACTTCGAGCCCTCGGGCTTCATGTTGATCAGGATGCGCTCGTTGGTCTTCTCGGCGTAGCCGCACAGATTGGCGCCGCACTGCTCGACCCGGACATTGCCCTTCCCCTCTTCGGTCGCCCAGATGCCGATCGGCGAGTTAGCTACGGCCACGGGCGCGGCCGCCACCGGAGCCGGAGCGACCGCCACCGCAGTGGGCGCAGCAACGGGCGCGGGCGCCGCGGCCGGCGCGGGCTGCGTCGTGGTGTCGACGGTCGGCGCGGCGGCAACGGTCGACGCGGGCGCGGCGGGGGCGACACTTGGTGCGGCCGGTACGGTCGCCTGAACCGGCGCCTGCTGCACGGGCTGCTGCTGCACCGGTGCCGGCGCGGGCTGCGCGGCCGTGGCCGGAGCCGGCGTGGTGTCGGCGTCATCATCCTTGGAGCCGCCGAAGCCCTTGAGGTTGATGTTGTTCAGCTTGATCGGTTTGTCCGACAGGCCCGGTGCGACGATGGTCACGCAGTTGAGCGAGGCGCAGTTGCGCGGCGTCTCGATGCGGATGTGCTGGCCCTCGATCTGGAACGAGATCGTATTGCCGCCGGCATGGGCGGCGGTCGAGGCGAGGAAGAGCGCGGTGGCGGCGACGGTGAGCTTGTTCATGACAACCTCCAAAATGGCGCGGTCCCGATATGGACCGAAGTCGCTGGTGGATGAAACGTGGCTCGACCCTATGCCGGGCTGGCCCGGTGTTCTGTGATGAGGGTCACAACGGCGGCGAGCGGCTGGGTGAGGCAGCGCACATTCAGCCGCAATTCCTCTGCGTAAGGTCGTCGCGACATTGAGGGAGAGGGCGATGCAACGGCTTGCGACTTCGCTTGGCACATTGATCGCGCTGATGGCGATCGCGCCGGCGGCCGAGGCCGGTTCCTATTCCGTCTCGATTGGCCGTCACCGCTTCCATGTCGAGGCGCCCAAAACGTGCCGATCCACATCCTGCGTGTCGATCTCGTCCCATCGCAGCTTTCGGCCGGCGGAAAACGCCGCGACGAGACCGGTCCCGGCGCCGATTGCCCCGAGCTCGCCGGTCGATCCGGCCATCCCACCTCGCCCGCCGCAGGCGAGCGTGGTCGCGACTCCGCCGGCTGCTCCAGCCCCGACGCTGGCCGCGGCGACATCGCAGCCCGTCGTGCCGCCGCAGACACCAAGACCAGAGCCACCGAGACCAGAGCCGCCAAGAGCCGAGGCGCCAAGAGCCGAGGCGCCGGATCCCGACCCGCCGCGCCTGGAGTCGCCGCCGGTGCCGAGCCCCGAGATCAAGCAGACCGTGGTGGTCGCACGGCGCAGCGACGACAAGCAGGCCTATACGCCGCTCGGCGAATGGGAGAGCCGGGGTGCCAAGGGCACGGTCCGCATCGAGCGCTGCGGCCCTGCGCTTTGCGGTTATGCGTTGACCGAGACCTCGCGCCGGGGCGAGAGCGTGCTCGTCAACATGAAGCCGAAATCGCACGACGTCTGGACCGGCAGCATCTACAGCCGCTCCAGCGGCAACACCTATTACGCGACGATGACGCTGAAGAGCTCCGGCAGGCTCCGCGTCGAGGCCTGTGCGCTTTGGCGTTTCTGGTGCTCGGCCAATGATTGGACGCGGATCGAAGCGCCGCGCGAGCAACTGATCACGACCTCGCGGCAATGGAGCGCGCGGTCGTAGCGCCGCACAAAATGCCGCGCTGCTTGCGGGAGAGGGCATGTCCGTGAACGCCGGCGCGCGAGGATAGAACCCCTCATCCGGCACTTCGCGCCACCTTCTGCCGCAAGGGGAGAAGGGAAGAAGCCGGCTTCGATGCGCTCGATGAGCCGCTAGATCATGCCGAGCACGATGGCGCCGACGAAGGCCATGGCGAGGTAGGCGGTGACTACGCTCAGTTTCCCGGCGAACGTCATGAATCGCTCCCTCCACGCGCGCCGCTTTGCGCGCGAGCATCATGGTTAACAGAGAGTCTCGTCTCGATAAAGTCAGCCCTGCTGTCGCTCGGTTTGCCCGGGGTTCGGCGCGCGCCGGTCGTCATGGTTAAAGAACACTGAAATCAACGTGTTGAAGAGTCTTTAAGTAAATTCACCGAACGTGCGTACATGACGCGCGGAGTTCGTTTGTATCTCGTCGGCTCCATCGTCCTTGTTTCGCTAGCGGGTTGCGGACGCGGCTTCTTCCAGGCCGAACGCGAACCGTGGCGGGCCGAGGCGGAAGCCGCATGCCTGAAATCGGGCGCGGTGAAAGAGGGGCCGGATCTCGTCCGCATCGACCCGATTTCCGGACCCGGCCAGTGCGGCGCCGAATTTCCACTCAAGGTGGCCGCTATCGGCGAAGCCTCCAGCACCTACGGCTTCGCCGACGAGCCGTTGCGGCCGCCGGGGAGCATCGGCAACCAGCCGCGCTGGCCCGTGAGGCAGCCGCAATCGAACTATCCGCAGGGCCAGAACTACCCGGCCTCCGCCTATCCGCCGCAGTCGAACTATCCTGAGAGCGCGGTGCGCCACCCGTCCGGCTACGGCGCCTCGTCCGGGCCGGTGTCGCTGAACGCACCGGGTGTGGCGGCGCAGGAGGACGAGATCGACCTGCCGCCCGATGGCACCGATGCCGCAGGCGCGGCGCGCTACATGAATTCGCCGAGCTATCCGGCACGGCCGGCGCCTTACTCGCAGGCGCCCGCGCAACAACCGCTGCCGCGCCTCGGCCCTGCGCAGGGCAATTCCGTCACGGCCGTGGGGCCCGTCGCGATCAAGCCGACGGCGACGCTGGCCTGTCCGATCGTGTCCGAGCTCGACCGCTGGCTCGCCGACACCGTCCAGCCCTCGGCGATGCGCTGGTTCGGCGTCCGCGTCGCCGAGATCAAGCAGATCTCCGCCTATTCCTGCCGCGGCATGAACGGCAACTCGCGGGCCCATATCTCCGAGCACGCTTTCGGCAATGCGCTCGACATCTCCGCCTTCGTGCTCGCCGACGGCCGCCGCGTCACCATCAAGGACGGTTGGCGCGGCATGCCGGAGGAGCAGGGCTTCCTGCGCGACGTGCAAGCGGGAGCGTGTGCGCATTTCACCACCGTTCTCGCGCCGGGCTCGAACGTCTTTCACTACGATCACATCCACGTCGACCTGATGCGCCGCGCCAGCCGCCGCCTGATCTGCCAGCCGGCCGCCGTGTCCGGCGAGGAGGTCGCCGCGCGCGCGCAGTCGCGCAGCCCTTATGCCAATGCGCGCGATTCCTCCGTCACCGGTTCGCTCGGTGCGCGCAAGAGCACGGCGCGCAAGCGCGAGGATGACGATTACATCGACGAATAGGCGCGTCCGCCAGAGCTCAGGCGGCCGTCCACCCGCTGCGGCTGGTCTGTTCAGCCAACGCTGTGCCTTCGGCAAAGCACAGCTGACGCGCAAAAATTTGCGCGGTCTCGATTTTCGACCAAATCATTGAACTGCAATCGCTATTCGTGTCCGAACGGGCGTGGCCGGCAATTGGCACAGTCGGTGCAATGAAGGGCCTGCAACGACGCAGCGCAGCCGGCGCTGTAAGCCAGCGGAACCCGTCATGCAGATGTCTGTCACCCCGCCTTACTCTGATCTCGAGCGGCGCGTGCTGGCGCGCATCACGGAGGAACGCTGGCTTGACCTTGCATCCGAACTGATCCGCACCGGTCAGCCGCGCTCCGGCAATCCGCTCGATCCCGATCTGCCGCCCGCCGAGGAGGAGGCGATCTCCATGTTGGTCGCGGGCAAGCTCGAAGCCCTCGGCATGGAGGTTACCAAGCACAGCGCGCAGCCGCACCGGCCCAATGTGCTCGGCGTGCTCAAAGGGCGCGAGGGCGCGCCGTCGTTGATTCTCAACGATCATCTCGACACCTATCCGGTGGTCGAGCCCGAGAAATGGCACATGACGGATTACGATCCGTTCAAGGCGACGCGCCATGGCGATCTGCTCTACGCACGCGGGACCTCCGACACGCGCGGCAATCTCGCCGCCTCACTGCTCGCGGTGCAGGCCCTGATCGAGGAGGGCGTGAAGTTCGATGGCACCCTGATGTGCTGCTACACCGTCGACGAGGAGCGCAACGGCACCGAGGGCTCGATCTACATGCTCGACAAGGTCGGCCTTGCTGCCGACTACGAGATCACGGCCGAGCCGACCGCCTGGGGTGACGTCAGTAAAGACTGGGGCATGAACCTCTCGGTGGCCAATTCCGGCCATTGCCTGATCGAGGTCACGGTCCAGGGGATCAAGTCGCATATCTGGCGGCCCGACATCAGCGTCAATGCCATCATGGAGGCGGCGAAACTGCTGCCAGGACTCGCGGAGATGACGTTCACCCACGTGCCGAGCAAGTTCATGGGGCATACGCCGCCCTGCTGCTCGGTGGTGCGCATCCGCGGCGGCCTGCCCGGCGAGATGCAGTTCTCGCCGGATGCCTGCATCGTCACGCTCGCAGTTGTCGGTATCGTGCCCGGCATGACGCTTGCCAGCGTAATCTCCGACATCGAGCGGCTCGGGCAGCAAACATTTGCCGGGATCAACGACGTCAGGGTCGGGGTGCGCCAGGTGCCCGGCTCGCTGTTCGTCAACGCGACCGAGCCCGTGCCGGTTGAGGAAGAGCCCTGCCGCTCGCTTCGCGCGGTCTATCGGCGCCTGATGGGCCGCGAGCCCGGCGTCAATCGCAAGAACGCCTTCAACGACACCATCCGCTTTCGCGAAGCCGGCATCAACGCGGTGACGTTCGGTCCGGGCGAGGACGGCTGGGCCGTCGACAACGAGAACATCTCCATCACCAAGTCGGTGATGGCGACGCGGATCTACGCGCTGACCATCATGCAGATCCTGGGAGTGCGCACATGAGCGTCGAGGCAAGCCCCATGGCGATTCCGATCTCCGCCGATCGTACGCGGCGGGGCAGTTTGCGGCTGCCAACGGTCTCCCGGTCGGTCTTGCTCTCCACGCTTACCGTCGCCGCGCTGCTGGCCGCATGGACCATCGTCACGGAGATGGGCTGGGCCAATGAGCTGTTCCTGCCGAAGCCGCAGGCGGTGTGGGGCGCGTTCGTCAAGACCATGACGAAGGGCTATCAGGGCGCCACGCTGGTTCAGCATCTCGGCGCCAGCCTCTACCGCATCCTCGTGGCGTTCGCGTTGGCGTGCCTCGTCGGCATTCCACTCGGCGTTCTCATGGGCGTATCGAGCAATGCGCGTGCGCTGCTCAATCCGCTGATCGAGTTCTATCGCCCGTTGCCGCCGCTCGGGCTCTATACGCTGCTGGTGATGTGGCTCGGCATCGGCGAGAGCTCCAAACTGTCGTTGCTGTTTCTTGCGGGCCTGCCGGGCATCGTGATCTCGACGATCCAGGCCGTCACCAGCGTCGATCCCGTATATGTGCGCGCGGCGCAATCCCTCGGCGCGACCCGGCGGCATCTGCTGTTTCACGTCTATTTGCCCGCGGCGGGACCATTGATCCTCGCAGGCATGCGTATCTCGCTCGGCTTCACCTACACCGTCCTCGTCGCCGCCGAGATCGTCGCGGCCTCGGCCGGCATCGGCTGGATGATCTGGGATGCCGCGAAATTCCTGCTGTCCGACGTCGTCATCATGGGCCTGATCGTGCTTGGCCTGACCGGGGTCGTGCTCGACCTGATGATGCGCGGAATTGCCAGATTATTGATGCCGTGGGCCCGAACGTAATCCTGATCGAGGAGAATCGACATGATGAAGAGACTTGTTGCCACGCTCGCACTTGCCACGTTGGCGCTCACGGCCGCCGCGCGGGCCGAGGACAAGCCGGCCAAGGTGACCGTCGGTTATCTGAATTTGGTGAACGCGCAGCTTGTCACCAAGCATCTTGGCCTGCTCGCCAAGGAGATGCCGGGTGTCGACATCAAATACGTCAAGGTCGGCGGCGGCGGCGACATGCTGCGCGCGATCGCCGGCAACGACGTCGATTTCGGCGGCCTCGGCAATCCCCCGACGGCGATCGGGGCGACCCGAGCCCTGCCGATCAAGGGCATCCTTGTGATCAATCTGCTCGACTATGTCGAGGCGATGGTGGTGCGGGCCGACAAGAACATCACGTCGCTCAAGGACCTCAAGGGCAGGACGGTCGCCGCGCCGTTCGGATCCACCACGCACTACCTGCTGTTGCAGGCATTGAAGGACGAGGGCGTCGATCCCGCCTCGATCAAGATCATCGATCTCGCGCCTTCGGACATCGCGGCCGGCTGGCTTCGCGGCGATATCGATGCCGCCTGGTTCTGGGAGCCGAACCTCGACAAAGCCGTCAAGAACGGTGGCAAGATCCTGATCACCTCGGGGGAGATGACCAAGCGTGGCTATCCGACCTGGGACATCGGCGTCGTCATGAATGCGTTCGCGGAGAAATATCCGTCCTACGTCGACAAGTTCATCAAGGCCGAATGCGAGGGAATCGATTTCTGGCTGAAGAACCCGGAGAAGACGGCCGAGATCATTGCGGAGGAGCTGTCGCTGCCGCTACCCGACGCGACACGGATGATGAAGGGCACCGGCATGGTGCCTTGCAACAAGCAGCTCACCGAGGAATATCTCGGCACAACCGCGAAGAAGGGCAGGTTTGTCGACACGCTGATTTCCACCGCCGACTTTCTGGTGAAGCAGGAGCGACTGCCGAAACTGCTGCCGCGCACCGACTTCGAAGCCTTCATCCAGCCGGTCTATCTCGAGAAGGTGATCGGCCGCTGACGCGCCGGGCCGGCGGGCTCGTCTCGCCGGCACCTCCGATTCCCATGAGCATGTGACCGACATGGATATTTCGCCTCGCCGTCTTCGCGCCGCCTATCGCAGCGGAACGCTCAAGCCGTCGGCCGTCGCCGCGCACGTGCTGTCGCGCCTGGCGGACGCCGACCAGAGCGGCGTCTGGATATCGACGGCGGGGCCCGAGAACGTCATGGCCGCGGCGCGCGCGCTCGATGCGCGCATCGGCGAGATCGACGGCCTGCCCCTCTACGGGCTCGTCTTTTCGGTCAAGGACTGCATCGACGTCGCGGGCGAGCAGACTACGTCGGCCTGTCCGGAATTTGCCTATGTCGCGAAGGATACGAGCCCGGTGGTCGCCGATGCCATCGCAGCCGGGGGGATCTATATCGGCAAGACCAACATGGACCAGTTCGCGACCGGGCTCGTCGGTGTTCGCTCGCCCTACGGCATCGCGCGCAATCCGCACAATCCTGACTACATTCCCGGCGGCTCCAGCTCGGGCGCGGCGGTGTCGGTCGCAACCGGAACGTCGTCCTTCGCGTTCGGCACCGACACCGGAGGATCGGGCAGGGTGCCCGCGTCCTATTGCGGCGTGACCGGCTTCAAGCCGGCGCCGGGCGCGTTCAGCCAGCGCGGCATGGTGTATGCGTGCCGGAGCTTCGACACCATCTCGCTCTACACGCGCGATCCCGCTGACGGCTACGACGTCTATCGCGTGCTGGCGCGGCGCGATCCCGCGGACTGTTTTGCGCCGGTGGATTTCGCCGGATGGACGGAGCAGGCGTCCCCCGCGCGGCCGCTGAAGCTCGCAGCGCCCCGGGTCGATCAGCTCAAGTTCTTCGGCAATCCGGAGACGGAGAGGCTGTTCGGCGCCGCACTGCGCCGGCTGCGGCAACTCGACCTGCCGATCACGCCGGTCGATTTCGCGCCGTTCACCTCGATCAACGACTTGATGTTCTTCGGTCCGTTCCTTGCCGAGCGCGACGTCTCGGTCGGTGCGTTCCTCGACGCCCATCCCGATGCGGGCGTCAAGATCGTCCGAGACCTCGTCCTCGGCAGCCGGAAGTTCTCCGCCGCCGATGCATACCGTGCGTCCTACGAGGTCAAGGAAGTCCAGCGTCGGCTTCGCGGTTTCTGGGATGCTCACGACGTGCTGGTGGTGCCGACGGTCGGCACTGTCCTCAGCATTGATGATGTGGCGCGCGATCCGCTGACGGCCAACTTCAACAACGGTTACTACACCAACTACGCCAATCCGCTCGGGCTCGCCGCGATTGCAGTTCCCAATGCGATGACCAGGGCGGGTGTGCCTTACGGGGTCACGTTCTTGGCGCCGGCGGGGCGGGAGCGCCTGCTCGCTGACCTCGCCTGCGCATTTACAGCTACGGCGGCCGTGCATTGAGCGTTCGCGCCGCGTTGCAATCCGACCTGATACCTCCTAGCCTTCGAGCCGTCACTCGAAGGGAGACTGATCGTGGGGCGCGGTCATGCGCATGAGGTCGCCGATCCGGGTGAGCCGTGCGCGGAGGCGCGAGCCGCCGGCACCGGGCGCTATGTGCTGAAGTCGTTGGACAAGTCCGATCTGGATCTGGTGATGCGGACCGGCAGGTTGGCGACCTACCAGAACCGCGAACATCTGCTGCGCGAAGGCGAGCCCGCGAACGGCATCCACATCATTTTGAGCGGGATCGTCGAAAGCACCCACGCCGGTACGCAGGGGCGAGAACTGATGCTGGCGACCTGGGAGGCCGGCGACTTCGTCGGCGCCCCCTACATTCTCGGCGATCATCGACATAGCTGGTCGGCGCGCGCGCTCGGCCGGGTCGAGGCGCTGCATCTCGACCAGGATGCGATCCGCCGGCTCATCGCGCAGTCGCCTTCGTTCGCAGTCGCGCTGATCGAGTGTCTCGGCTTCAAGGGCGAGACCTATTCGATGCTGGCGCAGACGCTGGCCGGGCAAAAGGCTGCGGAACGACTGGTGCTGCTGCTTGTGAAACTGTGCGAGAACGCGGCCCAGGACGAGAACGCTCCGATCTCACTCGGCCGCATCACGCAGGCCAATCTCGCGCGCATGATCGGCGCGACACGGCAGTCGATCAGCCTGATCCTCAACCGACTCCAGGACGAGGGCATCATCTCGACCGGTCCGACCAAGATGGTCGTCAATGATCTCGCCGCGTTGAGAAAGCAGGTGACGGACTAGATCGAGCCGCTGTCGTCATCTCGAGCCTGTTGTCGACGGTGCCAGCCCCATGCAGCGCTGCACCTCGCCCGGGACGTTGTAGGTGCGCATGATGTGGCGGCTGTCGCGCAGGCCCGTCGCCTCGCGCTGGACCACGAACATCCAGAGCGCCTGGCCGGCTTCCAGCACCAGCTTGCGCCTGGCCGGCTGCATCGAGGCTGCAGTTCCCGCGGCGGCGTGAGCGGCGTCAAACTCGCGCAAGCGCGCCAGCGCCTGTTCGAGGGCGCGGCCCATTCGTCCGAGTGCCGAGGCCTGTTCCTGGACGATCTCGTAGTGGAGGATGTCGACCGGCGGGCGAAGATCGCGAGACATGGCCGCAATATAATGCCGCCCCGCCTGCAGGTGCAACGCGCCGCTACTTCGTCTTGTACGCCGCCAGGAACATCCGCGTGGCGCTGTCGACCACCTCGGCCATGCGCTGTTCCGACGGTGCCGGCGCGGCCTGGAACACGAAGGGCAGGAAGAGTGAAGCCTTGGCCAGTTCCATGAACTGCGAGGCGGCAAGATCGCAATCCTCGATATCGAGATCGCGCGCGACCACACGGGCCTTGAGATAACCGGAGAGGCGGCTGATGCTCTTGTCCAGCACCCGCGCATAATAGCGGCGGCCGACATCAGGCATGCGTTCGGCGATCGCCATCACGGTCCGGATCGCCGATCCGCCACCGGGCCGGCAGATCAGGTGAAGGTAGGCGAGGCCGAATTCCCTCAGCGTGGCCTCGGCATCGCGGGCAGGATCGAAGTTGAACACGACCTGGCCGTGCTGGAGGGCCTCTTCCTCGATGATGGCTTCGAACAGCGCGGACTTGTCGGCGAAGTAGACGTAGAGCGTGCCCTTAGAGACCTGCGCGGCGCGCGCGATCTCGCCCATGCTGGCGCCGTCGAAACCCAGATCCATGAACACCTTGCGGGCACCGTCCAGGATCTGGCGACGTTTGGTGCCGTCCTCCTCCTGGACGGCGTGTAGATGGTCGCGGCCGGCTACAACCATTGGTTTAGGGTCTCGGAAGATTTTCTGATCAGCTGAACGGTGAAACGCAAATATTAAGGGATTCGGCTCAGTAGGGTGCCGCTTAGAGCCATTTATGTATATTGACCGAACCGTTCGGTCAATGATATTTGAGATCAGCGACAGGGAAAGCGGCCTCCGGCCGGCCGTCCTCGATCGCCTTTTGTGGAGGCCTTGATGGCGGCATCGAGAGACCAGGCTGCGCGAGTCCTTCGCCAGGAAGCGGCGGAGCAAGCCGGCGGTAACGCTGCGATCGAGAACTCTGCTCCCGTTACCGAGCACTTGCGCGGTGAAAGGGTCGAGGAGGCCAAGCGCCGCCCCGCTGAGGCGCTGGAGAAGCCCGCGACTGACGAGCCGGCTGTAGCAGCGCCGGACGCACCCGCAGGCGGTGCTCCCAAATCCGGCAAGCGCAAATTCGTCCTGATGGGCGTTGGTCTGCTGCTCGCGCTCGCCGTCGCGAGCTATGCCGGCTATTACACGCTGGTCGGCCGCTTCTACGTCTCCACTGACGACGCCTACGTCCGCGCCAACAACACCATGCTGGGCGCGCGGGTGTCTGGACACGTCGCCTCGATCCTCGCCGGCGACAACACGCCGGTGCGCGCCGGCGACGTCGTCCTGCGCATCGATGACGGCGACTACAAGATCGCGGTCGAGGCCGCCGCCACGAAGATCGCGACCCAGCAGGCCGCCATCGACCGCATCGGCCGCCAGGTCGCCGCGCTCGACAGCCAGGTGGCGCAGGCCAAGGCTCAGCTCGTCTCGGCCCAAGCGGGCCTGAAGCGCGCCGATCTCGATTACGAGCGCCAGCAGGCGCTGAGCACCAAGGGGTTCGCCTCGCGTGCAGTGTTCGAGAGCTCGGAAGCCGGACGCGACCAGGGCGCCGCCGCGGTCAAGGCCGCGCAGGCCGCCTACGACGTTGCCGTCAGCAATGTCGAGGTCGCCAAGGCGCAGCAGGCCGAAGCGCAGGCCCAGCTCGCCGAGCTCAAGACCACGCTCGCCAAGGCCGAGCGCGACCTCAGCTTCACGGCGGTGCGTGCGCCGGTCAACGGCACGTTCTCCAATCGCCTCGTCAACACCGGCGACTTCGTCGCGGTCGGTCAGCGCCTCGGCAACATCGTGCCGCTGGACGACGTCTACATCGACGCCAATTTCAAGGAGACGCAGCTCAAGCGCATCCGTCCCGGCCAGCCGGTGACGATCAAGGTCGACGCCTACGGCATGCGCAAGTTCTCCGGCGTGGTCGACAGCATCGCGGCGGGCGCGGGCTCGGTGTTCACGCTGCTGCCGCCCGACAACGCCACCGGCAATTTCACCAAGATCGTGCAGCGCGTGCCGGTCCGCATCCGCGTGCCGAAGTCGGTGGCGAAGCAGAACCTGCTCCGGGCCGGCATGTCGGTCTATGCCACCGTCGACACCAACAAGGGCGCCGCCGACGCCGACAGCGAGGTCGATCTCGACGATCCCGCGGTCCATCCGCAGTAGGATGCGGTGAAATGAATCGCGCTGCAGCCGCAAGTGCAGGTGCGCTCCCTCTCCCGCTTGCTGGAGAGGGCTGGGGAGAGGGTGCTTCGGCAATGGGACAGTCCCCTAGCGGAGAGAACCCTCACCCGGCGCTGCGCGCCGACCTCTCCCGCAGGCGGGAGAGGTGCACCGACCCCGCGGCTGTCAGGATTCCGAGCTGACCCATGGCAACCGCCACCACCGCTTCACCTACCATGATGGCGGACCCGGCGTCGGAGCGCATCGCGCCGAAGCGGCTGTTCGCCTTCATCATCATGGTGTTCGGGATGTTCATGTCGATCCTGGACATCCAGATCGTCTCGGCATCCCTCAGCGAGATCCAGGCCGGCCTGTCGGCAAGCTCCAGCGAAGTCTCATGGGTCCAGACCGCCTATCTGATCGCCGAGGTCATCGCGATTCCGTTGTCGGGATTCCTGTCGCGCGCCTTCGGCACGCGGCTGTTGTTCGCGATCTCGGCCGCCGGCTTCACCGCCGCGAGCCTGCTCTGCGGCTTTGCCACCACCATCGAGGAGATGATCCTTTGGCGCGCGCTGCAGGGATTCCTCGGCGCCGGCATGATCCCGACGGTGTTCGCCTCGGCCTATACCGTCTTCCCGCGAACGAAATTCCACATCGTCGGCCCCATCATCGGGCTGGTCGCGACCCTCGCTCCCACCATCGGCCCGACGGTCGGCGGCTACATTACCGACCTGATGTCGTGGAACTGGCTGTTCTTCATCAACGTCGTGCCCGGCATCGGCATCACCGTCGGCGTGCTGGCACTGGTCGATTTCGACGAGCCGCATTTCGAGCTGCTCGACCGCTTCGACTGGTGGGGCCTGCTGTTCATGGCGAGCTTCCTCGGCACGCTGGAATATGTGCTGGAGGAGGGCCCGCAATATCAATGGATGCAGGACACGTCGGTCGCGATCTGCGCCTGGATCTGCGGCATCTCGGCCATCGCCTTCTTCTGGCGCGTCTTCACCGCGGCCGAGCCGATCGTCAATTTGCGCACCTTCTCGGACCGCAATTTCGCCGTCGGCTGCACGCTGCAGTTCTGCATCGGCATCGGGCTCTATGGCCTGACCTACATCTATCCGCGCTATCTCGCCGAGGTGCGCGGCTACAGCGCGCTGATGATCGGCGACACCATGTTCGTCTCCGGCATCACCATGTTCCTGGTCGCGCCGCTGGTCGGCCGGCTCATGGCGAAAGTCGACATGCGCTACATGATCGCGTTCGGCCTCGTCGTGTTCGCGCTCGGCTCCTACCAGATGACCTGGATGACGCGGGACTATGATTTCTATGAACTGCTGGTGCCGCAAATCCTGCGTGGCGTCGGCATGATGTTCGCGATGGTCCCGACCAACAACGTCGCACTCGGCACGTTGCCGCCCGACAAGGTGAAGAACGCGAGCGGCGTGTTCAACCTGATGCGCAATCTCGGCGGCGCGCTCGGCCTCGCCGTCATCAACACGGTGCTCAACGACCGCACCGACCTTCACATCAGCCGCCTGCAGGAGCGCGTGACCTGGGGCAACGCCACCGCTACCGAAACCCTGAGCATGTTCATGCAGAAATTTCAGGGACTTGGCGATTCCGCGCTGATGGCCATGAAGCAGCTTTCCCAGCTGGTTCATCGCCAGGCCGTGGTGATGAGCTTCGGCGATGCCTTCTTCATCCTGACGCTGTTCTATCTCGCCCTCAGCTTCCTGGTGCTGCTGCTGAACAGGCCGCCGTCGCCGTTCGGCGCCGGGGGCGATGCGCACTAATTTGCAACACTCGTCCGTGATCTCGCACGGGCCCCGTTGCAATGCGCGCGCCACACATCTATAAAGCGCACCTCATTCAATCGAACCGGGAGGGATTTGCATGATTTCGTCGCATTCGCAGATCGTACGCCCGCGCTCGATGATGACCTCGATCACGTTCTGGCTCGGTATGTACGCGGCCTGTTAGAGGCCTCTTCCGCCAGCTTCGATTGGGCCAAGGTTTCGACCAAGCGTCCCGATCACTCCGCTTCCCAAGCCAAAGTCAGTTTTGAGTGACGCCGTTCGGCCCTCGTGGCCGGCCTGTGTCCGTCGATGGAGCCGGCCCGCGCGTGCGGCCGGATGATGTCATGACCGCTCTGTCCAAGAGACCCGCCGCCATTCGCGTGGTGCTGCCCTTCGTGTTCCGGCACTGGCTGAAGCAGCCGGGGCGCGGCCTGATCGTGGCCGGCGGCCTCCTGGGTGCGACCATCGCCGATTTATTCATGCCAGTGTTCTCGGGGCACCTGGTCGATGCGCTGACGCGTGGTCCGTCCGATCCCGAGGCGCGCCACGCCGCGCTGGTGGCATTCGGCGCGATCGTGGCGCTGGGCGCGGCCTCGATGGTGCTGCGGCTTATCGGACTGCAGGCGATCGTGCCGTACACGCTGAAGATCATGTCCGACGTCGCGCAGGACGCGTTCACCCGCGTGCAGCGCTTATCGACCGACTGGCACGCGAACTCCTTTGCAGGCTCCACGGTGCGCAAGATCACCCGTGGCATGTGGGCGCTCGACCTGCTCAACGACACCCTCCTGATGGCGCTGGCGCCTTCGCTGCTTGTGCTGGTCGGCTCGATGATCCTGATCGGCGTGCACTGGACCTCGCTCGGCCTCGTGATCGCGATCGGGGCGATCCTCTACGTCACCACCACGGTCGTGTTCTCGACGCGTTACATCGCGCCGGCCGCACGCGTCTCCAATGCCTGGGACACCAAGGTCGGGGGCACGCTGGCGGACGCGCTGACCTGCAACGCGGTGGTGAAATCCTTCGGCGCCGAAATGCGCGAGGAGGCGCGGCTGGCCCGCGTCATCAACCGGTGGCGGGTGCGCGTGCGGCGAACCTGGTTTCGCTACAACTACACCGCCATGGCGCAGCTGTCGCTGCTGCTGGCCTTGCGCGCCTCCGTGATCGGCGGCTCGGTGCTGCTGTGGATGTCCGGGCATGCCTCGCCCGGCGACGTCACCTATGTGCTGACGAGCTATTACGTCATCCATGCGTACTTGCGCGACGTCGGCATGCACATCAACAACCTGCAGCGCTCGGTCAACGACATGGACGAGTTGGTGGCGATCCATGACGAGCCGATCGGGATTGCGGATGCGTCCGATGCGCGGCCGATCGCAATCGAGGGCGGCGAGATCGTGTTCGACGACGTCACGTTCCATTATGGCGGCCATCGCGCGCCGCTCTACGACGGGCTGTCGGTGACGATCCGGGCCGGCGAACGCGTGGGACTGGTCGGACGCTCGGGCTCCGGCAAGACCACCTTCGTCAAGCTGGTGCAGCGGCTCTACGACGTCAGCGGCGGCCGCGTGCTGATCGACGGGCAGGATATCGCGCTCGCCACCCAGCAGTCGCTGCGCGGTCAGATCGCGATCGTGCAGCAGGAGCCGATCCTGTTTCACCGCACGCTTGCGGAGAACATCGCCTATGGCCGGCCGGGTGCCAGCCTGGAGGCGATCGAGCAGGCGGCGCGGCTGGCGAATGCGCACGACTTCATCCTGCGCCTGCCGAAGGGCTATGGCACGCTGGTCGGCGAGCGCGGCGTGAAACTGTCGGGCGGCGAGCGGCAGCGCGTGGCGCTGGCGCGCGCGTTCCTGGCGGATGCGCCGGTGCTGATCCTGGACGAGGCGACCTCGAGCCTCGATTCGGAATCGGAGGCGCTGATCCAGCAGGCGATGGAGCGGCTGATGAAGGGCCGCACCTCGATCGTAATTGCGCACCGGCTGTCGACGGTAAGGAGCCTCGACCGCATCCTGGTGTTCGACCGCGGCGAGATCGTCGAGCAGGGCACCCACGCCGTGCTCGCGAGCAAGCCCGGCGGCATCTATCGCGGCCTGTTCGAGCGCCAGGTGGTGGAGCTCGGACATATCGCGGCGGCGGAATGACGGCGCGGGGCGGCGGGCACCCCCGCTGTCACGCCGCCGAGGAATGCGTCAAGGATGGAACGACATGAAAGACCTGACGAACGGCTCCATCGTGAGACACATCCTGGCCATGGCCCCTCCGATTATGGTCGGCATGGTCACGATCATGATCTGCCAGCTGGTCGACCTCTACTTCGTGTCGGGCCTCGGCGATGCCGCGGTCGCGGGCGTTGCCGCGGCCGGCAATGCCGGCTTCCTCGTCAACGGGCTGATGCAGGTGCTGGGCGTCGGCGCGGTGGCGCTGATCGCGCATGCCGTGGGACGCAAGGACCGGGCGGATGCAAACCGGATCTTCAACCAGGCGATGGTGCTGTCGGTGCTGTTCGGAGTGTTGACCCTGCTCGCAGGTGCCGCGCTATCGCGCCCCTACATGCATTCGATCGCCGCGGACCAGGCCACGATCGAGGCCGGGACCACTTACCTGCTGTGGTTCATGCCGGCGCTCGCGCTGCAGTTCGCGACCCAGGTGATGGGATCGGCGCTGCGCGCCACCGGTATCGTTCGTCCCGTCATGCTGGTGCAGACGCTTGCCGTGGTCATCAACATCGCCCTGGCGCCGGTTCTGATCACGGGATGGGGCACCGGCCATGCGCTCGGCGTTGCCGGCGCAGGGCTGGCGAGCTCGATCGCGGTCGCCGTCGGCGCGCTGATGCTGCTGGTCTATTTCTGCAAGGTCGAGCGCTATGTCGCCTTCAGCGCGGCGCAGTGGCGGCCGCATCCGCGCCATCTCATGCGCATTCTCGACGTCGGCCTGCCGGCCGGTGGCGAGTTCGCGATGATGTTTATCTTCATGGCGGTGGTCTATTACGTGCTGCGCGATTTCGGCGCGGCGGCGCAAGCGGGATTCGGCATCGGGCAGCGCGTGCTCGGCCTGATCAACATGCCTGCGCTCGCGGTCGGGCTGGCGGCCGGGCCGATCGCCGGACAGAATTTCGGCGCAGCCAACGCTGCGCGCGTGCGGGAAACTTTCATTAAGACCGCTTTGATCGTCACGCTCGTGATGGCCAGCTTCATGATCCTTGCGCAGGTGAGGCCGGAGTTGCTGCTCGGCGGATTCTCGAACGACCGCGAGACCATGGAGATCGCCTATCTGTTCCTGCGGATCATCTCGCTCAACATGATCGCGCAAGGGCTGATCTTCACCTGTTCGAGCATGTTTCAGGCCCTCGGCAATACCAAGCCGGTGCTCTTGACCTCGGCGACACGCGTGTTCACCTACTCCCTGCCGGCGATCTGGCTCTCGACGCAGCCGGGCTTCCGCATGGAGCACGTCTGGTATCTCTCGGTCGCGACGACCACGTTGCAGGCCGGCTTGAGCCTGTGGCTGTTACATCGTGAGTTCAACAAGCGCCTGACTTTAGTGCTGAAGGAGAAGACCCCGGAGCAGGATGGCCCCGAACCCGTCGCGCCTCTCGCCCGCGAGCCGGTGTGACGGCAGCTTGTTCCTTGCGTTGCGTTCGTTGGAAGGACGGAAGAGCTAGAGCATGATCCGGAAAAGTGCGCAGCGGTTTTCCGGCAAGATCATGCGCAAACAACAATCTAAAGCGCGATGACGATTCATCCAAATCTCATCGCGCTTTAGAGCGCGCCGAGACTGTTCCAGACCAGGGTCAGGCCGGACAGGAACAGCAGGCCGAGCACGACATCGCCAAAATGCTTGTCGTTGAGGGCATGATAGACGCGTGCGCCGGCCCAGGCGCCGATCAAGGTACCTGGAAAGGCGACCAGTGCGAGCCAGACCACTTTGAGCTCGACGAGACCCGATGCGGTCTGCAGCACCAGCGCGGTGGCCAGCACCGTGAAATTGAAGAGCTGGAAGATGCCGCGCCGCTCGTGCTTGTTCCAGCCGCGGATGTTGGCCCACAGGATCGGTAGCGGACCCGACAATCCGGCAAGGCCGCCCAGGATGCCGCCGGCAAAGCCGATCGCGCCGTCGGCGATGCGGCCGCCGAACGTGATCGCGAGCGGCCTCTTGTTCAGATACATCGCGCTCGAAAAGATCAGAATTAAAATGCCGACGCTCAGCTTGAACACTTTGGGATCGGCCGAGGCGATCATCATGGTCCCCAGCGGCACACCGGCCAGCCCTCCGATCAGGAACGGCCAGACCAGCGAGAGGTCAAAGCTCTTCCACATCGACGGCAACGTCGAGGTCTGCGCGATCACCGAGCAGATCAGCACCAGCGGCACCGCGAGCGAGGGCGGCAGCACGTAGAGCCAGATGCCGAGCGCCATCAACGCCGTGCCGAACCCTGCCAGCCCCGAGACGAAGCCGCCGGCCAACGCGCCGAGGAGCAGCAGGACGTAGGTGAGCATTTCCAACGGATTGTCCTTCGCCGCGGCGATCCCGAATTGTCGATCGCCGCCGCCCGCATAGCACGCTTGCTGCCGTGCAAGTCAATCCATCCCGCATGCAAGCGTGATCTGCGGCGCGTCGAGCTTTCGCGAAGGGCGGCGACGATCGTGCGCTGCGGCCATCGCCCTCGTCGTCGATGGTCTAGACGATTTGCCTGGTGTCGGCGGGCTTCTGCAGCGCGCCGACCAGGATGCGCAGCGCTTCCGTCAATTCAGATCTGTTCCGGGCCGCCCCCAGCGAGACGCGGGCCGCGTGCGGCGGCATCCCGCCAACCGTGAAAGCATCGGCGGCGACGACTGCAAGTCCGTTCCGCAGCAGATCTGCGGCGACATCGGGCCGGCGCTCGGGCAGCCGCAGCCATAGATGATGCGCTGCCGGCCTTGCCAGGAATTGGAAGCCCTTCAGCGTGCGTTGCGCGAGCTGCTGCCGGCCGATTGCTTCGTTGCGAATGGCGGTGATGATGCGATCGGCAACGCCGGTCTCGATCCAATGCGTCACCAGTGCGACCATCAGCGGCGCCGGCATCTGCACGGTCGCCTGCAGGGACGTACGCATCTGTCGCTGCGCGCCGCCGTCGGGCGTCACCAGATAGGCGACGCGCAACGCCGGTGCGATGCATTTCGACAGCGTGGTCGCGAGATAAGTCCGCTCGGGAATGAGATTGGCGATCGGCGATGCCGAGCGGTCGAGCAGGCCGTAGGCGTCGTCCTCGATCAGGATCGTGTTGGCGTCGCGGATGATCTTTGCAACGGCACCGCGCCGCTCGGCAGAAAGCGTCGCTGTGGTCGGATTGTGCAACGTCGGAATGAGATAGACGGCCTTAGGCTTGTGCACGCGGCAGGCCTGGGCCAGCGCATCGGGCAGGATGCCGCCATCATCCATGGCGATCCCGACGAGCCTGATGCCGAGCTGCACGGCTGCGGCCTTGATGCCGGGGAATGTCAGTGCCTCCGTCAGCACGATATCCCCGGGCCTCGCGAGGTGCGCGAGCAGGTTGAACAGGATCGTCTGCGCGCCGGGAAAGACCACGAGCCTGTCGGCATGCGCGTGCGGCACCCGCCCGCGCATCCAGCGCGCCGCGACCTCGCGCTCATGCGCGCTGCCGCCGGGCGGCTGGTAGTTGAGATACGCCGTCAGGCCCGATTGCGCGCGGATGGATTCCAGCCCGGCGATGATGCGTTCGTCGAGCTGCGCCTCCAGCGGATGCGGCGGCACGTTCATCGACAGATCGATCGCGACGGGATGCGGCAGGTCGACGGCGCGGCGCGCGCTGGTCTCCGACACGAACGAACCCTGTCCGACCCGCGCCTCCAGGATGCCGCGGCGCCGCGCCTCGGTGTAGGCGCGCGTCACCGTGGTGAGATCGATGCCGAGGGCTTTCGCCAGCGCGCGCTGCGTCGGCAGCTGTTGGCCGCGCACCAGCCGGCCGGCGGCGATGTCCGCCTCCATGGCCTCGACGATGCGGTGGTAGCGCGGGCCTGACAGCTCCGAGATTGTCGGGATCCAATCCATGCAATTCCGGCCCTTATCCTTTGAATGTATGGATACAGCCTATTATTGTATGGGTCGTCGAAAAGGAAGAGGTGTGGTCATGGCGGCCGGTTCAGTCTCTCTGGGGAAGGCGATGTGGCGCAGCTTTCGCGGCAAGTGCCCGAATTGCGGCGAAGGGCATCTCTTCGGCCGTTTCCTGAAAGTCGCCGATCATTGCGATCATTGCGGCGAGGAGCTGTTTCATCAGCGCGCCGACGATTTTCCGGCCTACCTCGTGATGGTCGTGGTCGGACATCTCGTGGTGCCGGCGATCCTCGCGGTAGAGACCGCCTATGCGCCGCCGGAATGGTTGCAGCTTGCCGTGTGGCTTCCGGTGACGCTGTTCGCCTCACTCGCACTGCTGCAGCCGACCAAGGGTGCCATCGTGGGGCTGCAATGGCAGCTCGGCATGCACGGATTCGAGGCGGGAAAGCTGCGGCGCGAAGCGGGCGAGCTCGCGCCCGTGCTGGGGAAGGCCGACGCCCGCGCCGCCTGAGGCGGCGTTTACATCACGCGGCCGGTCGCTACACTCCATCGTCGAAACAACAACGATGGAAACGCCGATGGCCGCCCGCGCGAACACCTTCCTGCTCTGTCATGGCGCATGGTCCGGCGGATGGGCCTGGAAGAAGATGCATCCGCTGATGGCTGAGGCCGGTCATCGCCTGGTGACTCCGACCTATACGGGCCTGGGCGAACGCGCGCATCTCGCCAGCCCGGCGATCGATCTCGACACGCACATTCAGGACATCCTCAACGTCATCAGATTCGAGGATCTCGACGACATCGTGCTGCTCGGTCACAGCTATGGCGGCATGGTCGCGACCGGTGTCGCCGACCGCGCCCGCGAGCGCGTGAGGCAACTGATCTATCTCGATGCTTTCGTGCCACGCGACGGCCAGTCGCTGTTCGACCTCAACGAGGGTGGGCGGGAGCCGATGCGCAAGGCAGTCGCTACCGGCGACGGCTATCGCATTCCGCCGAACCCGCCGCCGCCGGATACGCCGCAGGCCGATCTCGACTGGCTGAACGCGCGCCGGGTGCCGATGCCCATCAAGTGCTTCGAGACGAAGCTGAGGCTCGAACATGGCGAGCCGACGATCCCGCGCAGCTACATCTATTGCACCCGCATCCCGCCGGGCGATGTGTTCGGGCAATTCGCGACGCGCACGAAGAACGAGAAGGGATGGCGCTATTTCGAGCTCGACGCCAGTCATGCACCGAATGTCACCGCGCCGGAGGCGCTGTTGGCAGTGTTGGACGAGATCGTCGCCTAATTCTCGCTCGTCATTCCGGGGCGCGACGAAGTCGCGAGCCCGGAATCCATTCTTCCACCAACTCTGCCGGCCGATGGATTCCGGGCTCGCGCTACGCGCGCCCCGGAATGACGACGTTGAGGGCGACGTGCTCGGCCAAAATGGTGAGGGGCCCGGCGCATTCACGCCGAACCCCTCGTTGCAAGATATCAGCCGGCCTGTAAGCCGGGTTCTGTAGGGCACGCCCGCTTGCGCGGACGATACGTGACGGCCATTCCTCTGGGACCGTGTTTGCACACGGCCTCGAGCAACCTACCCGGACAGCGGGCCTGACATCGCCCCGCGGCGTTATCGCTTTCGCGAACAGCCCGCTACGCCGTCCCTATTCGGTTTTGCTCCCGGTGGGGTTTGCCATGCCGGCTCCGTTGCCGCAGCCGCGGTGCGCTCTTACCGCACCTTTTCACCCTTACCCCGCGAAGCCCGAAGGCGAAGCGGGGCGGTTCGTTCTCTGTGGCACTTTCCCTGGGGTCACCCCCGCCGGACGTTATCCGGCACCGCATGTCAAGGGAGCCCGGACTTTCCTCCCCGGCGGCCTTTCGGCACCTGCCGGAGCGGCCGTCCGGCCGACTGACCGGTAACGCATGGGGCATTTGTGACCGTCCCGTCAAGCCGATATCGCCGAGCGCAGGCCTGCAAAACAGTTCTCTGAAGATGTGTGCCCAGTGCGTCCGGGACACGGGACGGGCGATGGCGCGTCCGGCTGTTGTCGTCACTTCGACGCGACGGTCGTCCCCTCCGGCGGCAGGCTGGCCAGCAGCGCCTGCAATGTCGACAGCGTCGAGTGGTCCGCGACGCCATCGAGCCGCGCCGGGCGGAAATGACGCTGGAAGGCCGTGACGACCTCCATGGTCGCGGCGTCGTATTTGCCTGATAGCGGCACGCCGTAGCCGTATCTGGCGAGCGCCTGCTGCAGGCTCAGCACCTCGTCGCTGATGGTGCCGAGCATCAGGGTCTCGCCGCGCACGACAGGGGCGGGCGTGACCCAGTGACCGACGCCGGAATTGGCGAGTGAGTGCCACGGAAATTTCTCGCCGGGGTCCTTCTTGCGCGCGGGCGCGACGTCGGAATGGCCGAGCACCCGGTGGGACGGCACCTTGCGGCGGAGCATGATGCCGCGGCACAGCGCGATCACGGCGGCGATCTGGCGCAACGGAAACTCCGGATAGCCCCAGTCATGGCCGCGATTGACGATCTCGATCCCGATCGAGCAGGAGTTGATGTCGTCCTCGCCGGCCCAGGACGATACGCCGGCGTGCCAGGCGCGCTTGGTCTCGGGCACGCATTGCACGATGCGGCCGTCCTCCAGCACGACATAATGCGCCGAGACCTCGGTGCCGGCCGTGCACAACCGCGCCAGCGCGCCCTCGACATCGGGCATGCCGGTGTAGTGCAGCACGATCATATCGGGCTGCCGTCCCTTGTTGCGCTCGCCGTAATTCGGCGAAGGGATGATGTCGGAGACGATCGAGGAGTCCGGCTCGAACGTCCGCATGTTCGCCGCGGCCTTGGGAACCGGGAGGACGCGGTGGCGCTTCGAATCAGTTCCAGACGGTGTGGACGAACCGGACGGCGGCATGGACAACTCAGGTCGGACGCGAATGGGCCAAGCCCTTCTCTTTACTATTCCTTTACCGTCAACCGTACGCAATCGCGCGGCGCGGTTAACGGATGCATTTTGCGGATGTGTGTGGAAGAGGCATCACCGCCGCTTCACCTTTGCGACTTGTAACGAGTCGATCAACGCTTTCTTAACGCTAAGGGCCGTTACTGAGAGATGAAGAGCCGACCCGCGTCCGGAGGCGGCCAAAGCGTATTTTGGCTCGAAATCCCATGGCTGCCCGACAAATTCCGCTGGGAACACTCGGTCTGCGGCCCGGGACGACCGGGCTCGGTAACCATGCCGGACTGGGGCTTTGTCGTGGAACCGCCGCGACGCGGAATGATTCGAGGCGTTATGGGCTTGTTCGTCCCCGATCTCGCTTGGACGTCAGGCAGGGCCTTCGGCGGGCGTGGCGCATGAGCCCGGCCCCGCACATTCCCGTTCTTGGCCGCGAGGCCATCGCCCATCTCGCTCCGCGCGATGGCGGCCTTTACGTCGACGCCACGTTTGGTGCCGGCGGCTATAGCCGTGCGATCCTGGAAGTGCCGGGAACCCGGCTCATCGCCATTGATCGCGACCGCACGGCGATCGCGAGCGGTGGCGCGCTGGTCGAACGCTCCGCCGGCCGGCTGACCCTGGTCGAGGACCGCTTCTCCAATCTCGCCGATGTCTGCGCGGCACAGGGATTCGACACCGTGGACGGCGTCGTGATGGATGTCGGCGTCTCCTCGATGCAGCTCGACCAGGCCGGCCGCGGCTTCTCGTTCCGCCTCGATGGTCCGCTCGACATGCGGATGGGACAGTCAGGGCCGACCGCAGCCGACGTCGTCGCGCGTGCCTCCGAAGGCGATCTCGCCGACATCATCTATCAGCTCGGCGAGGAGCGGCATTCGCGCCGCATCGCCCGCGCCATCGTGGCCGACCGGCAGGAGACGCCGTTCACGACGACGCGCGCGCTCGCCGATCTCGTCGGCAGGGTCGTGCGATCGAAACCCGGGGAGATTCACCCGGCGACGCGGACGTTCCAGGCTTTGCGCATCTTCGTCAACGAGGAGCTCGATGAGCTGCAGACCGCGCTGGCGGCCGCCGAGCGCGTGCTCAAGCCCGGCGGCCGCCTCGTCGTGGTCTCCTTTCATTCGCTCGAAGACCGCATCGTCAAGAATTTCCTCGCCGAGCGCTCGAAGACCGGCGGCGGCTCGCGGCATCTGCCGGAACTGGCGCAAGTTGCGCCGAGCTTCCAGTTGCTGACGCGGCGGCCCATCGTCGCCGGTGACGACGAAGTCGCGCATAATCCGCGGGCGCGTTCCGCGAAGCTGCGCGCGGCCGAACGCACCTCGGCGCCGGCGCATCAGGATGGCGAGCAATCGTCCTGGCCGAAACTCTCCGACGTGATCAGGGGCGGGTAGCGCATGCGCATCATCCACCTCATCGTCATCGGCGCGCTGATCTTCGCGGCGGCCTATGTCTACCGGATCAAGATGGACTCCACCGCGCGCACCGAGAAGGTGCTGCGGTTGCATGCGGAGATCCGCGAGCAGCGCGACGCGATCGCGGCGCTGCGGTCCGAGTGGGCCAAGCTCGATGCGCCGCACCGGCTGCAAGGGCTGTCCGACCGGCATCTGCAGCTCAGGCCGGTCAACGGCACGCAATATGATTCGCTGAAGAACCTGCCGGAGCGTCCGCCGCGGATGTTCAGGCCGGGCGAGCCCGATCCGATCGGGGCCATGCTCAACACCATCGAAGCCGCCAGCGATCCCGACAATGTGACGGGCTCCGTGCCTCAGCCCGAGGACAAGCAATGAGCGCTGTGACTCCGGCCAAGCCTGCAGAACCCTGGCGGCAGCGTCTGATCCGCAGCCTGCTGTACGGACGCAACGTCGACCGCGCCGTAAAGGCGCGCGCACGCGTCGGTCTCGCCATGCTCGCCTTCGCCTTGGTCTACGCCCTGATCGGCGGCCGGCTCGTGATGTTCGCGATCGGCGCCGACGCCCACAGTGCGCGTCGCGCGGCCTCGCAGGAGGTGGTTGCGACCGCGCGGCCCGACATCGTCGACCGCAACGGCGCGATCCTCGCGACCGACGTCAAGACGGCGAGCCTGTTCGGCGAGCCGCGCCGCATCATCGATAAGGACGAGGCGATCGAGCTTCTCACCGCGACCGTGCCCGACCTCGACGAGGCCGAGGTGCGCGAACGCCTGAGGACGCGCAAGGGCTTCGTCTGGCTCAAGCGCGAGGTCACGGCGCAGCAGCAGCAGGCGATTCACAAGCTCGGCATTCCCGGCATCGGCTTCCTGCGCGAGAACAAGCGCGTCTATCCGACCGGCAACGAGGTCGCCCACCTCATCGGCCTCGTCAACATCGACAACCAGGGCATCGCCGGCATGGAGAAGTGGCTCGACAATCAGGGCCTCGCCGATCTCCATCGCGCCGGATTCGCCACCGACCGGCTGCAGAAGCCGATCGAACTCTCGGTCGATCTGCGCGTCGAGCACGCGTTGCGCGACGAGCTGCTCAAGGCCAAGGACAAGTTCCACGCCAAGGCCGCCTCCGGCCTCGTCTCCAACGTCAAGACCGGCGAGATCGTCGCGATGGTGTCGCTGCCGGATTTCGATCCCAACAATCCGAAGGAAGCGCACGATCCCGACCGCATCAACCGCCTGACCACCGGCGTCTACGAGATGGGCTCGACCTTCAAGGCGTTCACGCTGGCGATGGGGCTGGATTCCGGCAAGATCAATCTGAACTCGATGTGGGACGCACGCGGCAACCTGCACTACGGCAAGTTCACCATCCACGACAGCCATCCGCTCGGGCGCTTCATCAACACCAAGGAAGTGTTCACCTACTCTTCCAACATCGGCGCGGCACGGATTGCGCTCAACCAGGGCGTCGAGGCGCACAAGGCCTTCCTCACCAAGCTGGGACAGACGACCCGGCTGCGCACCGAGCTGCCGGAAAGCGCGGCGCCGCTGGTGCCGCGACGCTGGGGGGAACTGAACACCGTCACCATCGCCTTCGGCCAGGGCATGTCGGTGGCGCCGCTCCAGGCGGTGATGGGCATCAACGCGCTGGTGAACGGCGGCCATTTGATTCCGCCGACGTTCATGAAGCGCAGCGAATCCGAAGCCGCGGCGCTGGCCAAGCGCGTGATCAAGCAGGACACCAGCGACAAGATGCGGTTCCTGATGCGGCTCAATGCCGAAGTCGGCTCGGCAAGAAAGGCGGACGTCAAGGGCTATTATGTCGGCGGCAAGACCGGCACGTCCGAGAAGGTCATCAACGGCCGCTACGCCAAGAAGCGCGTGCTCAACTCGTTCACCGCCATCCTGCCCTGCGACGACCCCAAATATCACGTCCTGATCATGCTGGACGAGCCGCAGGCGTTGCCTGAAACGCATGGTTTCATCACTTCGGGATGGAACGCGGTGCCGACCGGCGGCAAGGTGATCGAGCGGATCGCGCCGCTTCTGGGCGTCGAGCCGCGTTTCGACCTGCCGCCTGCGGAGCGCCTTATTCTTGCAGCATCCAGGACAACCCAGTAATCAACGGGTAGGCTTTTCGCCGCGGCTGAGTCGGGATTTTCCCCGGATTCGGCTTTCCGGCAGGGCATGTCGACTGGAAGACCATGAAGCTGCGCGACCTCCTGGGTCAGGATATTCTGGGCAATGACGCCGCCATCGAGCCCGCTGCCGCCGCGCTCGAGGTGACCGGCCTTGCGCTCGACAGCCGCGCGGTCAAACCGGGTGATGTCTTCTTCGCGCTGGCGGGCAGCAAGACCGACGGTGCACGCTTCATCGATGCTGCGATTGCCGCGGGCGCCGTGGCTGTGGTCGGTGACCAGGCCCCTGATGGCAGCAAGGTGCCGTTCGTCGCGGTTGCCAATCCGCGCCGCGCGCTGGCGCTGGCCGCTGCCAACTTCTTCCCCGCCCAGCCGGCGACCATCGCGGCCGTGACCGGCACCAGCGGCAAGACCTCGGTCGCAGCCTTCACGCGCCAGATCTGGGAGCGGCTCGGGCATGCCGCCGCCAGCATCGGCACCATCGGCCTCGTCTCGCCCAAGCGCACCATCTACGGCTCGCTGACGACGCCGGATCCGATCGCGCTGCACCGGCAGATCGACGAGATCGCGCGCGAGGGCGTCACGCATCTCGCCTTCGAGGCGTCGTCGCATGGGCTCGATCAGTACCGGCTCGACGGCGTGCGCGTCTCCGCCGGCGGCTTCACCAATCTGTCGCGCGACCACATGGATTACCATCCGACCGTCGCGCATTATCTCGCGGCGAAGCTCCGCCTGTTTCGCGAGCTGGTGCCGCCCGGCGGCGCGGCGGTGATCTCCGCCGATCATGATTGCTCGGCAGAGGCGATCGATGCAGCGAAGGCGCGCGGCCTGCGCGTGATCGCGGTCGGCCGCAACGGCGACGGGGCGGGCGAGGGCATCCGTCTCACTGAAGCCGCGGTCGAAGGCTTCTCGCAACGGCTGACGCTCGAACATCGCGGCAAGCGCCATGCGATCCGGCTGCCGCTGGTCGGCGAATTCCAGATCGAGAACGCACTGGTGTCGGCCGGTCTTGCGATCGGTACCGGCAGCGATGCAGCCGACGTGTTCGCGAGCCTGGAACATCTCGAAGGCGCCAAGGGACGATTAGAGCGCGTCGGCGAGCGCAACGGCGCGCCGATCTTCGTCGACTATGCGCACAAGCCCGATGCGCTGGCGAAGGCGCTGCAGGCGCTGCGGCCCTATGCCAAGCGCCGGCTGGTGGTCGTGTTCGGCGCCGGCGGCGACCGCGATGCCGGCAAGCGCCCGATCATGGGCGAGATCGCGGCCGAGAATGCCGACGGCATCATCGTCACCGACGACAATCCGCGCAGCGAGAAGCCGGAGGCGATCCGCGCCGCGATCCTCGCCACCGCCAAGGACGCCCGCGAGATCGGCGACCGCGCTGCTGCGATCCGCGCCGCGATCGAGGAATTGCAGGAGGGCGATGCGCTGCTTATCGCGGGCAAGGGCCACGAGACCGGGCAGATCGTCGGCGGAGAGGTCTTGCCCTTCAGTGATCACGAGGCGGTCGCCGCCGCATTAGCGTCGAGGATTGCATGAGCGCGCCGATATGGACGATTGCCGAAGTGGCGCGCGCGCTGGGCGCGGACGGATCGTTCCCGGACACCCCGATCGATTTCGTTACCCAGGACAGCCGCCTGGTGAAACCGGGCAGCCTGTTCGTGGCGCTGAGCGGCACGCCGAGCGGCGGCTTCGTCTCGGCCTTCGCCAGCGCGCGCGACGGTTGGGAGTTCGCCGACAAGGCGGAGGCTTCAGGCGCGGTCGCCATGATCGTGCCGCACCAGATCGCGGGCATCAGCATTCCCCAGATCGTCGTCAAGGACACGCTGATCGACGGCCTCTGGGCTCTCGCACGCGCTGGGCGCACGCGTTTCAAGGGGCCGGTGATCGGGCTCACCGGCAGCGCGGGCAAGACCAGCACCAAGGAGTTTCTGGCGGCCTATCCGAACGCCTATGCCAGCCCTTCGAGCTTTAACAATTTCTGGGGCGTACCGCTGACGCTGTGCAACGCGCGGCCCAACGCCAGCCTCTGGGTCGTCGAGATGGGCATGAACCAGAAAGGCGAGATCGCGCGGCTCAGCGAATTGACGCGGCCGACGGTGGCGCTGGTCGTCAACGTCCAGCCCGTGCATCTGGAAAAGCTCGGCTCGCTCGAAGCTATCAGGCACGAGAAAGTCTCGATCGCGCTCGGTCTGCCCGAGGACGGCGTGCTGGTGCTGCCTGCGGGACTCAAGGCCTCCGAATGGAAAGGCAAGGTCGTGCGCTTCGGCGAGCACGCCGAGGTGCATGAGGTCGCGCACGCGCCGCATGGCGAGAGCTGGCAGGTCGTGGCCATGATCGGCAAGAAGGAGATCGCCTTCAGCCTGACGCCGGGCGCGCCGCATCGCGTGCAGAATGCGCTGGCCGCGCTCGCCGCGATCCGCGCGGCCCATCTCGATCCGGCGACGCTCGCGATCAAGCTCGACCGTGTCGGCATCATGACCGGCCGCGGCGTCGAGCAGGCGGTCGGCGGCATCACCGTGATCGACGACAGCTTCAACGGCAATCCGGCCAGCGTTGCTGCCGCGCTGCAGAGCCTGCAGGCCCGCCACATGAGCGGAGGCCGCCGCATTGCGGTCCTCGGCGACATGCTGGAGCTCGGCGAAGACGCGCCAGGCTACCACACCGCCCTTGCCAAGCATCTCGACGGGATCGACGGGGTCTACTGCGTCGGCCCCCTGATGCGCCACCTCTACGATGTGCTGCCGTCAGGCAAGCGCCTCGGCTGGCACGATGATCCCGCCACGCTGAAGCCGGGCGAGGTCGCAAATCTGCTGCAGGCAGGCGATGTCGTGGTTGTCAAGGGCAGCAAGAAGATGTTCTGGGTCAACAAGTTTGTGCCCGGCCTGGTGGCCGCCTTGCAGGCGAAGGCGTAAACTGCTTGGAAGGCGCCGTTCCCGAATCCCACCCTTTGCGGCGCGAAGCGATCCGGTTTCCCTGGGGGCGCGCGACCCATGATGAAGACAGCGAATGCGCCTGAGGCACGTTGAAGCCAATATCCAGGCCAAAACCGCGTGCATTGGCGCGATAGGACCGACTGAATGTTTTACTGGCTGATCGAGCTCTCCAACACATTTCCGGGCTTCGGTGCCGTCCGCACCTTCCTGAACGTCTTCCGCTACATCACCTTCCGCACTGGCGGCGCGGTGGTTACCGGCGCGCTGTTCGTGTTTTTGTTCGGGCCCTGGATCATCGACCATCTGCGCATCCGCCAGGGCAAGGGCCAGCCGATCCGGACCGACGGTCCGCAATCGCATCTCGCCAAGAAGGGCACGCCGACGATGGGCGGGCTGATGATCCTGTCCGGCCTCACGGTCGGCACCGTGCTGTGGGCCAATCCGCTCAATCCCTATGTCTGGATCGTGCTGGCGGTGACGCTCGGCTTCGGCTTCGTCGGCTTCTATGACGATTACCTCAAGGTGACCAAGCAGACCACGACCGGGTTCGGCAGCAAGCTTCGCCTCCTGATCGAGGCTGCAATCGCGCTGGTGGCTTGCTACGCGCTGGTGCGGCTGAACCGCGACCCCGCCTCGACCGCGCTGACGATTCCTTTCCTGAAGGACACCGTGCTGCATTTCGGCTGGTTCTTCGTCATCTTCGGCGCCTTCGTCATCGTCGGCTCCGGCAACGCGGTCAACCTCACCGACGGTCTCGATGGCCTCGCCATCGTGCCGGTGATGATCGCGACCGCGAGCTTTGCGATGATCGCCTATCTCGCCGGCAACGCGGTGTTCGCCGAATATCTCCAGATCAAATATGTCGCCGGCACCGGCGAGCTCGCGGTGCTCTGCGGCGCGCTATTGGGTGCCGGCCTCGGTTTTCTCTGGTTCAATGCTCCACCAGCTTCGATCTTCATGGGCGACACCGGCTCGCTCGCGCTCGGCGGTATGCTCGGCGCCATCGCGGTCGCGGTGAAGCACGAAATCGTGCTCGCGGTGATCGGCGGATTGTTCGTGCTGGAGGCGGTCTCGGTCATCGTGCAGGTGGTGTCTTTCAAGCTCACGGGCAAGCGCATCTTCAAGATGGCGCCGATCCACCACCATTTCGAGCAGCTCGGCTGGACCGAGCCGCAGATCGTGATCCGGTTCTGGATCATCTCGGTGATGCTGGCACTCGCCGGGCTGTCGACGCTGAAGCTGCGGTGATCGCGGTGCTCACCCAGGATCGTCATTCCGGGCGACGCGAAGCGGCGATCCGGATCTCGAGATTCTCTGGTGCGCAATTGCGCACCATAGTTCTCGCTTCGCGAGCCCCGGAATGACAGAGGTGTGGCCATGATCCCCGTCACCTCCTTTGCCGGCAAGACCGTCGCGGTGTTCGGCCTCGGCGGCTCGGGGCTCGCCTCCTGCCACGCGCTGAAGGCGGGAGGCGCCGAGGTGATCGCGGCCGACGACAATGCCGAGAACGTCGCCAAGGCCGCGCAGGCCGGTTTCATCACAGCCGATCTGCGCAGCGTGTCCTGGGCGAATTTCGCGGCCCTCGTGCTGGCGCCCGGCGTGCCGCTGACCCATCCGGTGCCGCATTGGAGCGTGCTGAAGGCGCGCGAGGCCGGCTGTGAGGTGATCGGCGACATCGAGCTGTTCTGCCGCGAGCGGCGGCGACACGCGCCGGATGCGCCGTTCGTCGCCATCACCGGCACCAACGGCAAGTCGACCACGACGGCGCTGATCGCGCATCTCACCAAGGTCGCCGGTTACGACACCCAGATGGGCGGTAATATCGGCACCGCGATCCTGTCGCTGGAGCCGCCGCGCATGGGCCGCGTCCACGTCATCGAGATGTCGTCCTACCAGATCGACCTCACGCCCTCGCTCGATCCCTCCGTCGGCATCCTGCTCAATGTCAGCGAGGACCATATCGATCGTCACGGCACCATCGAACATTATGCCGCCGTGAAGGAGCTCCTCGTTGCCGGCGTGCAGGACGGCGGCACGGCGATCGTCGGCGTCGACGACGGCTTCTGCCGCGACATCGCCGACCGGCTCGACCGCGCCGGCAAGAACGTGGTGCGTATCTCCGTCAAGAACCCGCTGGCGAGCGGGATCTATGTCGAGCATGGCGAGATCGTGCGTTCTTCGGGCGGTGCCCGCAGCGAAGTGGCCGCGCTCGGCGGCATCGGCTCGCTGCGCGGCCAGCACAACGCGCAGAACGCGGCCTGTGCCGCCGCCGCCGCGCTCGCGATGGACATCAGCCTGGAGGTGCTGCAGAACGGCCTGCGCACCTTTCCCGGCCTTGCGCACCGCATGGAGCAGGTCGGCCGCCGGGGCAACGTGCTGTTCGTCAACGATTCCAAGGGCACCAATGCGGACGCAACCGCGCATGCGCTGTCGTCATTTTCGGAGATCTTCTGGATCGCCGGCGGCAAGCCCAAGGCCGGCGGGATCACTGGCCTGACCGGCTTCTTCCCGCGCATCCGAAAAGCCTATCTGATCGGCGAGGCCGCGCAGGAGTTCTCGGGAACGCTGGGCACGCAGGTGCCGCACGAGATCAGCCAGACGCTCGACGTCGCCGTCGCGCACGCCGCGCGCGATGCGGATGCCGCAGGCCTCACCGACGCCGTCGTGCTGCTGTCCCCCGCCTGCGCCTCCTTCGACCAGTACCGCAACTTCGAGATCCGCGGCACCAGGTTCCGCGAGCTGGTGCAGGCGCTGCCGGGCGTGAAACCGGTGGTGTGAGCGGTCTCGTGTCCCGGACGCGGTGCGGCACGAAGTGACGCTCCGCGGAGCCGGGACCAGAAAGCTCGCTGGGCCCCGGCTCTGCAGCGCACCGCAAAAGGCGCTGCGCTGCGTCCGGGGCACGAGACTCTTCAAAACTTGAACAAGCTATTAACCCTCCGGTAACCAACCTCGGCGACCAATGGACGGACCTCCGTCCGAAAGCGGCCGCCCATGCTCTCCCGTGAAGAACGCACCCCCTTTTCCGAGTGGTGGTGGACCGTCGACAAGCCGCTGATGGGCGCGATCCTGGCTTTGATGCTGACCGGGGTGATCCTGTCGCTGGCGGCGAGCCCGCCGGTTGCGACCCGCATCGGGCTCGAGCCCTTCCACTTCTTCAGCCGCCACGTGCTGTTCCTGCTGCCGTCCTGCATCGTCCTTCTCGGCGTGTCCTTCCTGTCGCCGCGCTCGATCCGCCGCAGCGCGCTGATCATCTTCGCGATCAGCATCGTCCTGATCGTGCTGACGCTCGCCATCGGCCCGGAGGTGAAGGGCTCGCGGCGCTGGATCACGCTGCTCGGCGTCAACATCCAGGCTTCCGAAATCGCAAAGCCGTCGTTCGTCGTGATCGCGGCATGGCTGTTCGCGGAATCGACCAGGCGCCCGGAGATGCCGGCGACCACGATGGCACTGGTGCTGCTCTTGATGCTGGTCGCGCTCCTGGTGATGGAGCCCGACTTCGGCCAGACCATGCTGGTCCTGATGGTGTGGGGCTCGCTGTTCTTCATCGCGGGCATGCGCATGATCTGGGTGTTCGGTCTCGCAGGCCTTGGCGCCGCCGGCCTGTTCAGCGCCTATCTGTTCGTCCCGCACGTGGCGGGGCGCATCAGGCGCTTCATGAATCCGGCCTCCGGCGACACCTTCCAGGTCGATACCGCCATGGAAGCCTTCTACAACGGCGGCTGGTTTGGCCTCGGGCCGGGCGAGGGCATCGCCAAGCGCAGCCTGCCGGACAGCCACACCGACTTCGTGTTCGCCGTCGCGGCCGAGGAGTTTGGCATCATCCTGTGCCTGGCCATGCTGGCGCTGTTCGCCTTCGTCGTCCTCCGCACGCTGTCGCGCGCTTATGCCAATGAGGACATGTTCTCGCGCTTCGCCGCCTCGGGTCTTGCGATCCTGTTCGGCGTGCAGGCGGCGATCAACATGTCGGTCAACCTCCAGCTCATCCCGGCCAAGGGCATGACGCTGCCGTTCATCTCCTATGGCGGCTCCTCGATCGTGTCGCTCGCCTATGGCGTCGGCATGATGCTGGCGCTGACGCGGCTGCGCCCGCGCACCGAGGTCGAGGCCAGCGGCCACGCCGAGGCGATGCGCAGTTACGCTTAGCTAGTCATTGCGAGGAGCGAAGCGACGAAGCAATCCAGGCTGCCTCCGCGGAGGGATTCTGGATTGCTTCGCTGCGCTCGCAATGACAACTGAGACACTGTAAAATTCCTCCACCATGGACAACTCCCCCCTGATTCTTCTTGCCGCGGGCGGCACCGGCGGCCATCTGTTTCCGGCCGAGGCGCTCGGCGTCGAATTGATCCGGCGCGGCTATCGAGTCCGCCTCGTCACCGACGAGCGCGCGCTGCGCTATAGCGGTCTGTTCAGCAAGGACATGATCGACGTGGTGGCAAGCGAGACCGCGCGCGGCCGCAATCCGCTGCAACTCGCCTATGCCGGCTTCACGCTCGCCGCCGGCACGCTCTCCGCGTATCGCCTGATCAAGCGCTTGAAGCCCGTCGCCGTCGTCGGTTTCGGCGGCTATCCGACGTTGCCGCCGCTGGTCGCGGCGAAATTCGCCGGCGTGCCCGGCATCATCCACGACGCCAACGCCGTACTCGGCCGCGCCAACCGGTTCCTGTCCGCCCACGTCCGCGCCATCGCGACGTCCTTGCCCGGTGTGCTCGACCGCGATCCCGCGCTGGCGGCCAAGACCACGACCGTCGGCACGCCGATGCGGCCGGCAGTGCTCGCCGCCGCTGCTGTGCCTTATGCTGCGCCCGAGGTGAACGGTCCGCTGCGCCTGCTCGTCGTCGGCGGCAGCCAGGGCGCGCGCATCATGGCCGACATCGTGCCTGGTGCGATCGAGCGGCTCGAGCCGGCGTTATGGAATCGCCTCGTCCTCACCCAGCAGGTACGCGAAGAGGACGTGAGCCGCGTGCGCGCGGTCTATGACAAGCTCAAGATCAAGGCCGAGCTCGCGCCGTTCTTTACCGATCTGCCGGCACGGCTCGCTTCAAACCATCTCGTGGTATCGCGCTCCGGTGCCGGCACGGTGGCCGAGCTCGCGGCGATCGGCAGGCCCTCGATCCTGGTGCCGTTGCCCGGCTCGATCGACCAGGACCAGTTCGCCAATGCCGGCGTGCTGGCCAAGGTCGATGGCGCGATCCGCATCCCGCAGACCGAGTTCAGCTCCGATCGTCTCGCCACCGAAATTTCCGGTTTGGCCGCCGAACCCGCTCGCCTCGCCGCGATGGCTGAAGCCGCCCGCGGCGCCGGTCGGCTCGATGCGGCCGAGCGGCTGGCGGATCTCGTGGTCAAGGTCGCGGGAATCTGACGCCTGTTCCGGCCCGAATGGCCAAAAAAGCCACTTGTCATGCCCCGCGAAAGCGGGGCATCCAGTATCCGACGCAGTTGATTTGAATCTCTGGCGTCGCGGAGTACTGGATCGTCCGCCTTCGCGGACGATGACCCCAAGGAAACCACATGAGACTGCCGCGCGAGATCGGACCCATCCACTTCGTCGGGATCGGCGGGATCGGCATGAGCGGGATCGCCGAGGTGCTGGTCAATCTCGGCTATGCCGTGCAGGGATCGGATGCCTCCGACAATTACAATCTCGACCGTCTGCGCAAGAAGGGCGCGAAGGTCTCGGTCGGCCACAAGGCGGAGAATGTCGACGGCGCCGAGGTGGTCGTGGTCTCCACGGCGATCAAGCGCGACAATCCGGAACTGATGGCGGCGCGCGAACGTCGCATTCCCGTGGTGCGCCGTGCCGAGATGCTGGCCGAGCTGATGCGGCTGAAGAGCTGCGTCGCCATTGCCGGCACGCACGGCAAGACCACGACGACGACGATGGTCGCGACGCTGCTCGACGCCGGCGGGCTCGATCCCACCGTGATCAACGGCGGCATCATCAATGCCTACGGCTCCAACGCGCGGCTGGGGGCCGGCGACTGGATGGTGGTCGAGGCCGACGAGAGCGACGGCACGTTCCTGAAACTGCCGACCGATGTCGCCATCGTCACCAATGTCGACCCCGAGCATCTCGATCACTTCAAGACCTTCGAGGCCGTGCAGGACGCCTTCCGTCATTTCGTCGAGAACCTGCCGTTCTACGGCTTTGCCGTGATGTGCATCGATCATCCCGTGGTGCAGAGCCTCGTCGGCAAGATCGAGGACCGCCGCATCATCACCTACGGCGAGAATCCGCAGGCCGATGCGCGGCTGGTCGACCTCACCGCAGGCGGCGGCGGCTCGAAGTTCAAGGTCGTGATCCGCGACCGCAAGGCCGGCACCCTGCACGAGATCGCCGACCTCGCGCTGCCGATGCCGGGCCGGCACAACGCCTCGAACGCGACGGCGGCGATTGCGGTCGCGCATACGCTCGGCGTGTCGGACGAGGCGATCCGCAAGGCGATGGCCGGCTTCGGCGGCGTCAAGCGCCGCTTCACCAAGACCGGCGAGTGGAACGGCGTCACCGTCATCGACGATTACGGCCATCACCCCGTGGAGATCGCAGCCGTGCTGAAAGCGGCGCGCGATTCCTACACCGGCAAGGTGATCGCCGTGGTGCAGCCGCATCGCTACACCCGCCTGCAATCGCTGTTCGAGGAGTTCTGTACCTGTTTCAACGACGCCGACGCGGTGATCGTTGCCGACGTCTATGCCGCCGGCGAAGCGCCGATCGAGGGCATCGACCGCGACCATTTCGTCGCGGGCTTGCGCGCGCATGGGCATCGCGAGGTGATCCCGCTGCCGGCGGCATCAGAGCTCGCGGGCATCGTCAAGGGGCTCGCGAAGCCGGGCGATCTCGTCGTGTGCCTCGGGGCCGGCAACATCACGCAATGGGCGTACGCATTGCCCGGCGAATTGAAGGCGCTGGGGTAGGGCGGTGAGCTTCCCCGACATCACGCCCACTCTCAAAGCCGCGATGCCGGAGCTTCGTGGCCGGCTGCTCGCCAACCAGTCGCTGGCCGAACTGACCTGGTTTCGCGTCGGCGGCCCCGCGCAGGTGCTGTTCACGCCGGCGGACGAGGACGATCTGGCTTACTTCCTCGCGCACCTTGCTGCCGACATTCCGGTTTACGTCGTTGGCGTCGGCTCCAACCTCATCGTGCGCGACGGCGGCATCGCGGGCGTGGTGATCCGCCTTTCGCCGCGCGCCTTCGGCGAGGCCAGCGCGAGCGGCGATGTCGTCACCGCGGGCGCCGCCGCACTCGACAAGCGGGTGGCGGAAGTGGCGGCCTCTGCCAATATCGGCGGGCTCGAGTTCTATTTCGGCATTCCCGGCACGATCGGCGGCGCCTTGCGCATGAATGCAGGCGCCAATGGCGGCGAGACCAAGGACGTGCTGATCGAGGCGAGGGGCGTCGGGCGCGACGGCACCAAGCACGTATTTTCCAATGCCGACATGAAGTTCGTCTACCGGAGCAGCGGCGTCGATCCTTCCATCATCTTCACTTCCGCGCGCTTTCGCGGTGAGATCAGGGACGCGGAAGCGATCCGCGCGCGCATGGCAGAGGTGCAAAGCCATCGCGAAACCGCGCAGCCGATCCGCGAGAAGACCGGCGGCTCCACCTTCAAGAATCCGCCCGGCCATTCCGCCTGGAAGCTGGTCGACGCCGCCGGCTGCCGCGGCCTGCGCGTCGGCGGCGCACAGGTCTCGGAGATGCACTGCAATTTCCTGATCAACACCGGCGATGCCACCGCGCACGACATTGAGACGTTGGGCGAGACCGTGCGCGAACGGGTGAAGGCAAATTCCGGGATCGAGCTACACTGGGAAATCAAGCGGATCGGGATTTCCGCGTGAATGTCGTTCCGGGGCGGTGCGAAGCACCGAACCCGGAACCTCGAGATTCCGGGTTCGCGCTTTGCGCGCCCCGGAATGACAAAGAAACAGAGGCAGCGAATGCGCATCACCATCCTCTTCGGCGGCTCCAACCGGGAGCGTCTGGTCTCGGTCGCCTCGGCGCAGGCGCTGCATCAGGCGCTGCCCGAGGCTGATCTCTGGTGGTGGGATATCGAGGACAAGGTGCATGTCGTGCAGTCCAGGCAATTGCTCGAACATGCTCGCCCCTTCGAGGACGAGTTCAAGCCGGGCACGCGTGGCATTCCCTTGGAGCATGCACTCGACCAGGCCAAGGCCGAGGGGCGCGTGCTGGTGCTCGGTCTGCATGGCGGGCGTGCCGAGAACGGCGAATTGCAGGTGATGTGCGAGGCGCGCGGCGTGCCCTTCACCGGCTCGGGCTCGGCGTCCTCGCATCTTGCCTTCGACAAGGTCGCGGCCAAGCGGTTTGCCGCCCTCGGCGGCGTGACGCCGCCGGCAAACGTTGCGCTCGACAACATCGACGAGGCTCTTGCCGAATACGGCAGGCTGATCGCGAAGCCGGCGCGCGACGGCTCGAGCTACGGCCTGATCTTCGTCAACGCCAAGCAGGATCTCGTCGCCGTCCGCAACGCGGCCAAGCACGAAGAGTATGTCATCGAGCCCTACATCGCCGGCGTCGAGGCGACCTGCGGTGTGCTGGAGCGTACCGATGGCTCGATCATCGCGCTGCCGCCGGTCGAGATCATTCCGGGCGAGGGCAATTTCGACTACGCCGCGAAATATCTCCTGAAATCGACCCAGGAGATCTGCCCCGGCCGTTTCGCGCCCGAGATCACCGCCGCGCTGAAGGCGCAGGCGATGCTGGCGCACCGCGCGATGTCATGCACCGGCTATTCCCGGTCGGATTTCATCGTCTCGGACAAGGGCCTCGTCTATCTCGAGACCAACACGCTGCCCGGGCTGACCAAGTCCTCGCTCTACCCCAAGGCGCTGAAAGCCGAGGGGATCGCATTCGTCGACTTCCTGCGCGACCTGGTGGAGCTCGCGCAGCGGGGCGTGCGGAAATAATTAGGACTGGTTAACGGCCGGATCGGCGAAACGGGCCGGTTTGGCGTCCAAAACCGGTAAAATGCCGGACATCGCGGCACAAATGCCTCACATAACGGGGCAAAATGCGCGGGACGTTAACGAATTTTACCTTTTGTTTACCAGGACGTCCGAAGGTTAACGCTGGCGGCGCATATGGCGCTTTGGCTGCCGGCGCGTGAGCTGTCGCGGGTGATGTCACCTCCAGCGAACGCTTTGAAGGGGAGAGGTTTTCTTCTGCTGAAGACCAGCACCCGGCCCGGTACGTCCAGGACGTCATGTTCGCCAGGATCCGCGCGATGTCGCGGCCTAACTGTTGACGAGCTCGTGCAATGGATGGAGCAGGAAGCCTCACCCGGTCTCTTTTCAGATCGCTGAGGCCCCAAGCCGACCTGAAGGCGGCCGCTGTCGGAGCGGTCGTGCTTCTGCGCGAGTGGGTGCAGGACAAGCGCCAGGAAAGACTTGAGGCGGCGCGCGCCGTCGCCAAGGACAAGATCAAGACCAAGGCCAGGGCCAAGGCCGTCGTCGAGCGCGAGCCGCCGCCGCGCGTGGTCGCGCTGGTCGAGCGCTATTTGCCGCGCCGGGTCGGAATCAGCATGACCGTTCTGCTGCTGATCGGCAGCTGCGGCTTCGGCATCGTCAAGGGCGGCCATCTCCAGGATTTCATCACCGCGGTCAGCGATGCCCGCAACGCGCTGGCCAATTCCGCCGGATTCCGCATCACCTCCGTCGTGATCAACGGCCGCAAGCAGCTCACCCAGGACGAGATCCTGGCGATCGGCGGCGTCAGCGGCCGCTCCTCGCTGCTGTTTCTCGACGCCGACGCGGTGCGCGACAAGCTCAAGGCCAATCCCTGGATCGCGGATGCGACCGTGCTGAAGCTCTATCCGGGCCAGCTCATGATCGAGCTCACCGAGCGCAAGGCGTTCGCGCTGTGGCAGGAGGCCGGCCGGCTCTCGGTCATTGCCGATGACGGCGCCGTGCTCGAGCCCTACGTCTCGCGTCGCTTCCTGACGCTGCCGCTCGTGGTCGGCAAGGGCGCCGAGACCCAGGCGCGCGATTTCCTGGCGCTGCTGGCGCGCTATCCGCAGGTCAATGCGGTGACGAAAGCCGCGATCTACGTCGGCGAGCGGCGATGGAATCTGAGGCTCAAGGATGGCCTCGACATCCGTCTGCCCGAGCAGGACGTCGGCAACGCGCTCGCGATGCTGTCCAGGCTCGACAAGGAGGACAGGCTGTTCTCCCGCGACATCGTCGCCGTCGACATGCGCCTGCCCGATCGGCTGGTGGTGCAGCTGTCCGAGGACGCCGCCAAGGCGCGCGAGGATCTGTTCAAGGACAAGAAGAAAAAGAAGGCCGGGGATTCCGCATGACCGGTCTCGATCGCACCCAGACGCCGAAGACGCGCCCGATGCCGCACAAGCGCGGCGGCCTCGTCGCCTGCCTCGACATCGGCACCAGCAAGATCGCCTGCATGATCGCGCGGCTGAAGCCGTCGCCGCCGAGCGAGGCGCTGCGCGGCCGCACCCATGCGGTGGAATTGATCGGATACAGCCAGATCCAGTCGCGCGGCATGAAGGCCGGCGCGGTGATCGATCTCGGCGAATGCGAGCAGGCGGTGCGCCAGGCCGTCGCGCTCGCGGAGAAGATGGCCAAGGTGCGGGTCGAGTCCGTGCTGCTCTCGGTCTCCGGCGGCCGGCTGTCCGGCCAGCTGGTCGAAGCCGCCGCCGACATCCGGGGTGGTGCGGTGACGCAGGCCGACGTCAGCCGCGTCACCTCCACCGGCATGCGTCACGCCACCGGCGAGGGCCGCACCGTGCTGCACGCGCTGCCGGTCGGCTACACGCTCGATGGCGTCAAGGGCATCCGCGACCCCCGCGGCATGGTTGCCCATCAGTTCGGCGTCGACATGAACGTCGTCACCTGCGACGCCACCGTGGCACGGAACCTGATGCTGGCGGTCGAACGCTGCCACATCAATGTCGAAGCCATGGCGGCGAGCCCTTATGTGGCCGGCCTGTCGGTGCTGACCGACGACGAGGCCGATCTCGGCGCTGCCGTCGTCGAGATGGGCGCCGGCACCACCACGATTGCCGTTTATTCAGGCGGCCGTTTCGTGCATGCGGCGGGTTTTGCGGTCGGCGGGCAACACATCACGATGGATCTGGCGCGCGGACTCTCCGCGACCATTGCCGACGCCGAGCGAATCAAGACGTTATACGGCACCGTCATCACCGGCGGATCGGACTCGCGTGAGCTGATGTCTGTGCCGACAGCCGGTGACGAGCAGGATCTGCCGCAGATCGTCTCCCGCGCCACCATCGCCAACATCGTCAAGCACCGTGCCGAGGAAGTCTTCGAAATGGTTCGGGACAAGCTGAAGGATTCGCCCTTCGCCTCAGAGCCCAACGGCCGCGTCGTGCTCTCGGGCGGAGCCTCGCAGCTCACCGGCCTCGTCGAGCTCGGTACCCAGATTCTCGGCCGGCCCGTGCGGGTCGGACGTCCGCTCGGCTTCGGCCGGCTGCCCAACGAGGCGAAGAACGCCGCGTTCGCGGTGCCGGCCGGACTCCTCGTCTACCCGCAATATGTTCACCTCGAACATGTCGAACCGCGGCATACGCGGCACCAGGTCAAGACAGGGACCGGCGGTTATTTCGGAAAGGTCGGACGATGGCTACGCGAGGGCTTCTGATGATTCATTTCCGCAATTCCCGACTTTCACCAACACCCGCGGCCGCCGGCCGGGGCGAACCCACGCGCGCGTGATCGAGAGGCAACCATGACCATCAGCATCAATGTTCCTGATATTCACGAACTGAAGCCCCGGATCACCGTGTTCGGCGTCGGCGGCGCCGGTGGCAACGCCGTCAACAACATGATCACGGCCGGCCTTCAGGGCGTCGACTTCGTGGTCGCCAACACCGACGCGCAGGCGCTGACGATGTCGAAGGCGCAGCGCATCGTGCAGATGGGCACCGCGGTCACGCAAGGGTTGGGCGCCGGCTCGCAGCCGAACGTCGGCGCCGCGGCGGCGGAAGAGGTGATCGACGAACTGCGCGACCATCTCTCGGGCGCCAACATGGTGTTCGTCACCGCCGGCATGGGCGGCGGCACCGGCACCGGTGCTGCTCCCGTGATCGCCAAGACCGCGCGCGACATGGGCATCCTCACCGTCGGCGTCGTGACCAAGCCGTTCCACTTCGAGGGCGGCCGCCGCATGCGCACCGCCGAAGCCGGCATCGCCGAGCTGCACAAGGTCGTGGACACGCTGCTGATCATTCCGAACCAGAACCTGTTCCGGGTCGCCAACGAGAAGACCACCTTCGCCGACGCCTTCGCGATGGCCGACCAGGTGCTCTATTCGGGCGTCGCCTGCATCACCGACCTGATGGTCAAGGAAGGCCTGATCAATCTCGACTTCGCCGACGTCCGCGCCGTCATGCGCGAGATGGGCAAGGCGATGATGGGCACCGGCGAAGCCTCCGGCGACAAGCGCGCGCTGACCGCCGCGGAAGCCGCGATCGCCAACCCGCTGATCGACGATAGCTCGATGAAGGGCGCCAAGGGCCTGCTGATCTCGATCACAGGCGGCAAGGACCTCACTCTGTTCGAGGTCGACGAAGCCGCGACCCGCATCCGCGAGGAAGTCGACCAGGACGCCAACATCATCGTCGGCGCGACCTTCGACGAAGCGCTCGACGGCCTGATCCGCGTCTCGGTCGTCGCCACCGGCATCGAGCAGGCCGCGATCGCCCGCAACAGCCAGGCCACCTCCGCTCCCGTCGCAAACCCGGCCCCGCAGGCGCAGCAGGCGCCCGCGGCGCCGGCCGCGGCCGCCGAGAGCCGTCTCGCCGACCTGACCGCGCGGCTCCGCGCCGACAACCAGCGCATGGCCGAGCGCGCCCAGAAGCTGGAAGCGCAGATCCCGGCCGCAAGCCAGGCTCCGGTTGCTACCGCGCCGATGGCGCCCCGTCCGAACGTCGAGCGCGCCGCGCTCGCCGCCATCGCGGCTGCCGTTGCCGACGTTCCGCAGGCCCCGGCGCCGATGCAGACCTACGGCGACGTCACCGTGCGTCCGATCGCGCAGAAGCCGACCCTGTTTCCGGAGCCCGAGCAGGCTCCGGCCGTGATGCAGGAGCCGATGACGCCCGAAACCTTCATCCCGCCGCAGGCCGAACGCCCGGTCCGTACGCCCAGGATGCCGCGCATCGACGAGCTGCCGATGCCGGCCCAGGCCGAGCTTCGCCAGGCGCGCGGTGAGGTCGAGGAGGAGGCGCCGCAGAAGAGCCGCCTGTCGTTGCTGCAGCGCCTCGCCAATGTCGGCCTCGGCCGACGCGACGAGGAAAGCGAGGCGCCGGTTGCGGCCCGCACCACCGGCCCCGCCATGCCGCCGCTGCCCGAGCGCCGGCCGCAGAAGACCGTGGCCCAGCAGATCGCGTCGAATGACCCGGTATCCGAGTACGCTCGCCGTCCGGCGCCGCAGGGACTGGACATGCATGGTCGTCCCGCGCCTGTTGCGCCGGCGCCACAGGGCGACGACCATCTTGATATCCCGGCCTTCCTGCGGCGGCAGGCGACCTGAGGATTGTTACAATAAGGCGGACGAAAACAGGTCCCGGCAACCAGCTTGCCGGGACCTTTCCTTTGCTCCCGTGCATGTCCGGATTGTGCAATCAAGCGGCTGATTTTAAATGATTAATTACGCGTTTGGGTGTTCGGTAGAATTGCCGGCAGCGGCCTAAAAGCTCGGCGCAATTTGGTTAAGCCTTGGCGCGAATACGGCGGGTTTGGGGTAACAATCGGTAAAAAAGCGTGAGTTGGCGCTGTTTAGGGCAGTGATTATGGTTTGCCGTGACTTGGGGATACGGATTCGCGGCGTCGGCACGGGCTGGGCAGGTGGGTCTCGTATAAGTCGCGATGGGTCGTAGTGGGGCGGGTTCCTGATGAAATTTAGCCGGCAAACAACGCTTGGTGCGCAAGCCTCCGTGGCAGGCGTGGGCGTTCATTCCGGTCTTCCCGTCACTCTCACGCTTGGGCCCGCGCCTGTCGACGCGGGTTTTGTTTTTATCCGGACAGGCCTTGAGGGAAGTGATCGCGAAGTTCAGGCGACGGCCGATCAGGTGATCGCCACCGACTTCGCCACCGTTCTCGGTGATCGCACCGGTCCGCTGGTGTCCACTGCCGAGCATGTTCTTGCTGCACTGCGGGGCATGGGTGTCGACAACGCCACCATCGAGATCGATGGCCCGGAAGTGCCGATCATGGACGGCAGCGCCGCGGCCTTCATTGCGGCGATCGACCAGGCCGGCATCGTGACCCAACCGGCCCAGCGCCGCTTCATTCAGGTCTTGAAGCCGATCTCGGTCAAGATCGGCGATTCCTTCGGCGAAATCAGGCCCCATGCCAACGGGTTCTGTGTCGAGGTCGAGATCGACTTCACCAATCCCGTCATCGGCCAGCAGGCTTACACTTTCGAGCTCAACCCGGAACGTTTCCGCCGCGAAGTCGGCCGGGCCCGGACCTTCGGTCTGATGTCCGATGTCGCGCGGCTCTGGAGCGCGGGTTATGCCCTCGGCGCCTCCTTCGACAACACCGTCGTGTTCGACGACGAGCGGCTGCTCAACACCGAGGGTCTGCGCTACGCCGATGAATGCGCCCGTCACAAGGTGCTGGACGTGATCGGCGATCTCTCGCTGGCCGGCCTGCCGCTGTTGGGTGCCTACCGCTCGGTGCGTGGCGGCCACAAGCTCAACCACGCCGTCCTGACTGCGTTGCTGGCCGACCGGACCGCCTGGCGGGTGGTCGAGGGCGAGGCGATCCGCCGCACCACGCGTCCCGTGGGCGAAGTCGGCCGCGGGATCGTCGGCGGCCGGGTTGCGGCGGCCTACGGGCCGGACGTGTCCTGAACAGAGCAGTTGCCGCGGGCCTCCGGCCGCGGCGCACCCCCGGGAAACTCCTGGTAACCATGATCGGCTAGCATTGCGGCAAGTTCGCCTTAATCCGGGCGAATTGCCTGCCTATCCGGTTGGTTAAAGATCGCTTTTCGGATCCATCGGCGTGGTCGCATAGCAGGCACCACGGCACCATTCGCGCCCGTGACGGGGTCATGGGCTGGCGGGCACCGCATCACAGGGCGTCAGGGCTTAAACTCATGTCGGCACAGCGTATGACGCGCGGATACTTCTCGATCTCCTTGCGAGCTCGTGGGCTGCTTCAGGCCGTCACCTTCATCCTGCTCGCGCTGCCGCTGGCCGGCTGCGGCACCGGCTCGCTCTGGGACAAGTTCACCGCCAAGGACGACACCTTCGTCGAGGAGCCCGCCGACAAGATCTACAATGAGGGCCTGTACCTCATGAACGAGAAGAAGGACATGAAGGCGGCGAACAAGAAGTTCGAAGAGGTCGACCGCCAGCATCCTTATTCCGACTGGGCCCGCAAATCGCTGCTGATGTCCGCCTATGCGTCCTATCAGGGCGGCGACTATGACGGCTGCATCGGCGCGGCCACCCGCTACGTCACGCTGCATCCCGGCAGCCCGGATGCGGCCTATGCGCAATATCTGATCGCGGCCTCCCATTACGACCAGATCCCGGACATCAGCCGCGACCAGACCCGTACCGAGAAGGCGATCGCCGCGCTGGAAGAGGTGGTGCGCAAATATCCGAACTCGGAATACGCGACGTCCGCCAAGGCCAAGATCGAAGGTGCGCGCGATCAGCTCGCCGGCAAGGAAATGAACGTCGGCCGCTACTATGCGCAGAAGCGCGACTACACGGCGGCGATCAACCGTTACAAGACCGTCGTCACCCAGTACCAGACCACCCGTCATGTCGAGGAGGCGCTGTACCGGCTGACCGAAGCCTATATGGCGATCGGCATCGTCGGCGAGGCCCAGACCGCGGCGGCCGTGCTTGGCCACAATTTTCCTGACAGCCGCTGGTACAAGGACGCCTATAATCTTGTAAAATCCGGCGGTCTCGAGCCGAGCGAGAATCAGGGGTCCTGGATCAGCAAGACCTTCAAGAAGATGGGCCTCGGCTAGGAAATTTGGTTCCATGCTGGCGCGTCTATCGATCCGCGACATCGTCCTGATCGAACGGCTCGATATCGAATTCGCAACGGGCCTTGCGGTTTTGACCGGTGAGACCGGTGCGGGCAAATCCATCCTGCTCGATGCCTTTGCACTGGCGCTCGGCGGCCGCGGCGACGCCGGCCTCGTGCGCCACGGCGCGGAGCAGGGTCAGGTCACCGCCGTGTTCGACGTCCCCAAGAATCACCCTGCGGCGAAGATCCTCGCCGAGAACGGCCTCGACGACACCAGCGTTGAAGAATCTTGCGAGATGATCCTGCGCCGCGTGCAGCTCGCCGACGGCCGCACCCGGGCCTTCATCAACGACCAGTCGATCAGCGTGCAGACGCTGAAGGCGGTCGGCGCCGCCTTGGTCGAGATTCACGGCCAGCACGACGAGCGCGCGCTGGTGGACGCCGCCACCCATCGCCGCCTGCTCGACGCCTTCGCCGGCCTGGAGAAGGACGTCGCCGCGGTCGAAACGCTCTGGGACGCACGCCGGACCGCCAACACCGCGCTGGAGGAGCATCGTGCCGGCATGGAGCGCGCCGCGCGCGAGGCCGATTATCTGCGCCACGCCTCCGCCGAGCTGAAACAGCTCGCGCCAAAGGACGGCGAGGAGACCTCGCTTGCCCATCGCCGGAGCACCATGATGCAGGGCGAGAAGATCGCTTCCGACCTGCGCGAGGCGCAGGAGGCGGTCGGCGGCAATCATTCGCCGGTCGCCGCCCTCTCGGCCGCGGTACGCCGGCTGGAGCGCCGCGGCGTCAATTCGCCGGCCCTGGTCGAGCCGGCCGTGAAGGCGATCGATGCCGCGATCAACGCGCTGGAGGAGGCCGACCAGCATCTCCAGGCCGCCCTGGCCGCAACCGATTTCGATCCGGCGGAGCTCGAGCGTATCGAGGAACGGCTGTTCGCGTTGCGCGCCGCCTCGCGCAAATATTCGACGCCGGTCGACGGGCTCGCCGCGCTCGCCGCCAAATATGCCGCCGACGTCGTGCTGATCGACGCCGGTGCCTCGCAATTGAAGAAGCTGGAGCAGGCCGCGATCGAGGCAGATGGCCGCTATGCCGCCGCCGCCAAGAAGCTGTCGGCGGCGCGGCAGAAATCGGCCGAGAAGCTCAACAAGGCCGTCAACGCCGAGCTCGCGCCGCTCAAGCTCGAGCGCGCCAGGTTCATGACCCAGGTCGAGACCGACGAGGCCGCGCCGGGGCCGCAAGGCTTCGACCGCGTCGAGTTCTGGGTGCAGACCAATCCGGGCACCAAGCCGGGGCCGCTGATGAAGGTCGCCTCCGGCGGCGAGCTGTCGCGCTTCCTGCTCGCGCTCAAGGTCGTGCTGTCCGACCGCGGTTCGGCGCCGACGCTGGTGTTTGACGAGATCGACACCGGCGTGGGCGGTGCGGTCGCCGACGCCATCGGCGGGCGCCTGGCCCGGCTGGCCGGCAAGGTCCAGGTGATGGCCGTGACCCACGCCCCGCAGGTCGCCGCCCGCGCCGACCAGCATCTGCTGATCTCCAAGGACGCCCTCGACAAGGGCAAGCGCGTCGCCACCCGCGTCAATGCGCTCGCCGCCGACCACCGCCGCGAGGAAATCGCCCGCATGCTGGCCGGCGCCGAGATCACGGCCGAGGCGAGGGCGGCTGCGGAGCGGTTGCTGAAGGCGGCAAGCTAGGCGTCGTATCCCGGACGCGCGTAGCGCGAGCAGGGACCCATAATGCCGCCCCGTGGGCCCCGGCTCTGCAGCGCACCGCTGAAGAAGCGCTGCGTCCGGGGCGCGAGAGTTCTTCCGACTTTACCCTTCCGCCCGCTCCGTCGTATCCAAGCATCATGGCCAGAGCAGCAAAATCGAAACCGCTTCGCGACGTCGCCGATCTCACCAAGGCCCAGGCCAAGGTCGAGCATATGCGGTTGTCGCTCGAGATCGAGGGGCACAACGAGCGCTATTATCAGGAGGACGCGCCGACCGTCACCGATGCCGAATACGACGCGTTGCGCCAGCGCCTCAACGCCATCGAGAAGCGTTTCCCGGAGCTCGTCAGCGCGGACTCGCCCTCGCAGAAGGTCGGCGCCGCGCCATCGGGGCGCTTCAAGAAGGTGCGGCATTCCGTTCCGATGCTGTCGCTCGACAATGCCTTTGCCGAAGAGGACGTGCGCGACTTCGTCGGCCGCATCGTTCGCTTCCTCAAGCTCGACGACGACAAGATCGATTTCTCCGCCGAGCCGAAGATCGACGGCCTGTCGATGTCGTTGCGCTATGAGGGCGGCGAGCTCGTCACTGCGGCGACGCGTGGCGATGGCGCGGTGGGCGAGGACGTCACCGCCAACATCCGCACGCTCGAAGACGTGCCGCAGAAGCTGAAAGGCCGCAACGTCCCGGAGATCTGCGAGGTGCGCGGCGAGGTCTACATGACCAAGAAGGCGTTCCTCGCGCTCAACGAACGGCAGAAGGCCGAAGGCGGCACCATCTTCGCCAATCCGCGCAACTCGGCCGCGGGCTCGCTCCGGCAGAAGGACCCGACCATCACCGCCTCGCGTCCCCTCGGCTTCTTCGCCTATGCCTGGGGCGAGATGAGCGCGATGCCGGAGGAGACGCAGAGCGGCATGATCGGCTGGTTCGAGCGCTGCGGCTTCAAGACCAACCCGCTCACCAAGCTCTGCCATTCCGTCGAGGGACTGCTCGCCTTCCATCATGCGATCGAGGAGCAGCGCGCAAGGCTCGACTATGACATCGACGGCGTCGTCTACAAGGTCGACCGCATCGACTGGCAGGAGCGGCTCGGGTTCGTCTCGCGCACGCCGCGCTGGGGCATCGCGCACAAATTCCCGGCCGAGCGGGCCATGACGGTGCTGCGCGACATCGAGATCCAGGTCGGACGCACCGGCTCGTTCACGCCGGTCGGCAAGCTCGAGCCGGTCGGTGTCGGCGGCGTGATCGTGCAGAACGTCACGCTGCACAACGAGGACTACATCAAGGGCATCGGCAACAAGGGCGAGGTGCTGCGCGAGGGCCGCGACATCAGGATCGGCGACACCGTCGTGATCCAGCGCGCCGGCGACGTCATCCCGCAGGTGGTCGACGTCGTGCTCGACAAGCGGCCGAAGTCTGCCCGGGAATTCCACTTCCCGAAGAAGTGCCCATGTCCGCTGCACACCGACGTGGTGCGCGAGGAGACGGCGGCGGGCGAGGAGGGCTCGCGCGCCCGCTGCACTGGCGAGTTCGCCTGCCCCTATCAGAAGATCGAGCATCTCAAGCTGTTCGTCTCGCGCCGTGCCTTCGACATCGACGGTCTCGGCGAGAAGCAGCTCCAGTATTTCTTCGACGAGGGATGGGTCAAGGAGCCCGCCGACATCTTCACGCTGGAAAAGCGCAATTCCAGGCTCAAGCTCGAAGAGGTCGAGGGCTATGGCGCGACCTCGGTCCGCAACCTGTTCGGCGCCATCGAGAGCCGGCGCAGGATCGCGCTGGAGCGCTTCGTCTATGCGCTCGGCATGCGCCATGTCGGCGAGACCACGGCGCTGGCGCTGGCGCGCGGCTACGGCTCCTGGGACGCCTTCCACGATGCCTGCCTCAAGGTCGCCAAGGGCGACGAGGAGGCGATGGCCGAGATGGACGCGCTCGACCAGATCGGCGACACCGTGATCAAGAGCATCGCCGATTATTTCGGCGAGAGCCACAATCGCGGCATCGTCGAGCGGCTGACCAAGGAGGTCGAGATCGTCGACGCCGAGAAGCCGAAGAGCAATTCGCCCGTCGCCGGCAAGACGGTGGTGTTCACCGGATCGCTGGAGAAGATGACGCGCGACGAGGCCAAGGCCACGGCAGAGCGCTTGGGGGCGAAGGTCTCGGGCTCGGTGTCGAAGAAGACCGATCTGGTCGTTGCCGGACCGGGCGCCGGCTCGAAGCTGGCGGAGGCCAACAAGCACGGCGTCAAGGTGCTGACCGAGGACGAGTGGCTGAAGCTGATCGGGGAATGACGGTCTCCTCCATCATTGCGAGCGCAGCGAAGCAATCCAGAATGTTTCTGCAGTGACAGTCTGGATTGCTTCGTCGCTACGCTCCTCGCAATGACGGCTGGAGCACGTGCACGGCGCTCCCCTCACATCATCCCGCTCTCTTCCTCCTCCGCCTGCTCGATCAGCGCCTCGCTCACCGTCACGTCGCGGCGGGGGACGATGAAGATCATCATGCAGGCACAGAGCAGCGAGATGGCGACGACGGCCGAGGTCAGCGGCAGCGTCGTGGCCGAATGGCCGCCGAGATAGGCGCCGAATTGCGACATCAGCGCGCCGATCCCCTGTTGCAGAAAGCCCATGGCGCCCGAGGCGGCGCCGGCGGCTTCGGGACGGATGCTGATCGCGCCGGCGGCGGAATTCGCCATCACGAAGGCATTGCCGACCATGACGATCATCTGCGTGCCGAACAGCCAGCTTGGGGTCCCGTTCCAGCCGGTGAAGCTCCACAGCAGGTTCAGCAGGCTCCCGCAGATCTGGAGCGCGAGCCCGAACCAGATCAGCTTCTCCAGCGAATGCCTGGGCGCAAAGCGCACGCAAAGCAGGTTGCCGACGAGAAATGCAAATCCCGTTGTCGCGAACCAGGCGCCGTATTCGGCGCTGGTCCGGCCCATCTGCGTCACCACGATATAGGGGCCGCCGCCCGCGAAGGTGAAGATGATCTGCGAGGCCAGCACCTGGCACATCACGTAGCCGACGAAGGCGCGGCTCTTAATCAGAATGGCGACGTCGCCACGGAAGCCGCTGCCGGCGGCTCGGCTGCGCCGCGTTTCGGGCAGCGCCACCGCGATGCCGACGGCGACGATGATTGCAGCGATGGTGATGGCGTAGAAGATCGCGCGCCAGCCGAACGCCGTCTCGATCAGGCCGCCGGTGAGCGGAGAAACCATCTGTCCGATCATCAGCGCCGCGACAACCAGGCTGATCATCGAGGCGACGCGGTCGCGGTCATAGATGTCGCGGATGATAGCGCGGCTCACCACCATGCCGGCGGCGCCGCCCAGGGCTTGGAAGAAGCGGGCCGCGATCAGCTGCGGCAGGGTTTCGGCGAAGATGCAGGCGATGCTGGCCGCCACCATCAGCGCCAAGCCTCCGAGCAGCACCGGGCGCCGTCCGAACCGATCGGACAGCGGGCCCATGATCAGCTGCGACAACGCAATGCCGACCATGTAGAGCGACACCGTCATCTGCGCGATCGAGATGTCGCTGCCGAAAGTCGTCGCCAGCACCGGCAGCGCCGGAACAAGGATGTAGAGCGAGATCGGCGCGATCCCGGTCATCACGACGAGCAGCAGCAGCACCCCGCGCGAGGTCGCGAGGTTGCGCGTCCCTTCCGGCGGCTTGCTGATGATGCCGTGCATGCGCGTCCATCTTTTGCGTTCGAATCGACTGTAGCGCGCCGGCGCAAGACGGATATCGGCGTTTCGGAATGCGGCTATACGGATTTCGGGAGGGTGATGATGGAAGCACGATGTTGGCGTCAGCCTCTGCTGTCATTCCCCGCGCAGGCGGGGAATCCAGTACGCCGCGGGGTCTTTATCTACGTTTGCTGCCTCTGGAATACTGGATGCCCCGCTTTCGCGGAGCATGACAGTTGTGTTGGGGAAGAGCTTTGCGCAGGGGGCGTGGCGCCATGCGCTGGAGCAGTGAGACCCTACGCCTTCAGCTCCGCCGTCGCCTGATCGAGCCAGGCCCGGGTCGCCTCGTCGAGCGCCGGCCCGACTTCGGATCGCACGCGCGCGTGGTAGGCGTTGAGCCAGTCGAGCTCATCCTTGCTCAGCATTGCGGCATCGATCAGCCGGCGGTCGATCGGTGCGAGCGTCAGCGTCTCGAACGCGTTCATCGGCTTTTCGGCGCCCTCGATGCTGGCTTCGACCACCAGCTCGAGGTTCTCGATGCGGATGCCGAAACCGTCGGTCTTGTAATAGCCGGGCTCGTTGGAGAGGATCATGCCGCGCTTCAGCGGCGTGGTGCCGAGCTTCGAGATGCGCGCCGGCCCTTCGTGCACCGAGAGATAGCTGCCGACGCCGTGGCCGGTGCCGTGCTCGAAATCGACGCCGGCGGCCCAGAGATATTGCCGTGCCAGCGTGTCGAGCTGCGCGCCGGTGGTGCCGTCCGGGAAGACGGCGCGCGCGATCGCGATATGGCCGCGCAGCACGCGCGTGAAGCGGTCGCGCATCTCGGCGGTCGGCTCGCCCACGGCCATGGTGCGGGTGACGTCGGTGGTGCCGTCTTCGTACTGCGCGCCGGAATCGATCAGCAGGAGGTCGCCGGGCGCGATGCGCCGGTTGCTCTTGCGCGTGACGCGGTAGTGCACGATGGCGCCGTTGGGGCCGGTGCCGGAGATGGTCGGAAACGAGACGTCCTTCAGCGCGCCGGTGTCGCGGCGAAACGTCTCCAGCGCCTCAACCGCGTCGATCTCGGTCAGCTTGCCGCTTGGCGCCTCGCGGTCGACCCACGCCAGGAAGCGCGCCAGCGCCAGCGCGTCGCGCCGATGCGCCGTCTGCGTCCCCTTGATCTCGGTCGCGTTCTTGACCGCTTTGAGCAGTGCGATCGGGTCGCTGCCGCGCACCGGCTTGCCGCCGGCGCTCGCGATCAGCCGGCTGAGCGCGTCGGCTGCGGTGGCACTGTCCAGTGCGATCGATCCGCCGCCCTTGGCCAGCGCCATCAGCGTCGGCGCCATCGCGTCGGGCTCGCGCACATCGGCGGATTGCTCGAGATGGTCTCGCGTCAGGTTGGAGAGCTTGCGGTGATCGATGAAGATGGTGGGACGTCCGTCTTTCGGCACCAGCGCATAGGACAGCGGCAGCGGCGTATGGGCGACGTCGGCGCCGCGGATGTTGAAGGTCCAGGCGACCGCGTGGCTGTCGGACAGCACCAGCGCGTCGACGCCGAGCTTGCCGATCTCGCCTCTGATCTGCGCCAGCTTCTCGGCTTCGGTGACGCCGGCATGCTGGAGCCCGTGCACGGCGACGGGGGCGAGCGGCGGCTGCGGACGGTCCTGCCAGATCGCATCGATCGGATTGCTATCGACGGCAACCAGTTCGGCGCCAGCCTTGGCGCAGGCGGCGGACAGGCGCTCGGCTGCCGCAAAAGTGTGCAGCCACGGATCAAATCCGAGGCGGTCACCGGCTTTCAGATGCGTCGACACCCAGCTCTCCGGCGGCGGGTCGATCAGCGATTCCACCACCCATGCCTTGGCATCGACCTGCTTGGCGGCCTGAAGCGTATAGCGGCCGTCGACGAACAATGCGGCCTCCTGCGCCAGAACCACCGCGAATCCCGCCGAGCCCGTGAAGCCGGTCAGCCAGGCCAGCCGTTCTTCCGACGGCGGCACATATTCGTTCTGCTGCTGATCGGCGCGCGGAACGACGAAGCCGGCGAGCTTGCGACGGGCGAGTTCTTCGCGAAGTGCGGCCAGCCGTGCCGTCAATGCGACGCCGGCCTCCGGCTCCTCGAATGTCTGGAAGTTTGCTTCGAACATGGTGGATCACTTTAGGATCATGGGGACGAGTCCGCAATCTGGACGCAATTTGCGTCGCATCTGGCATGGACTGTGCTTGAATGGTTCCACTTGAATTGGGTGGAGTAAAGGATGCGGCAACCGCGCTTCGTCCGGATGACAGCGAAATTCGAGCAGGTGGTTCATCTCAACGGCGAGGGGACACACGATGCCAGCATTCACGTTTGAGAAGATTTCCCCGCCAGCGCGCCGGGCCCCGACTGCGGCGGCACCGAAGAAGCCGCGCAGCGTCATCAGCCAGATGATCGATCGCATCGCCGAGCGTCGCGCCAGGCGCACCTTGCAGGTCGAGCGGGAAATTCGCCAAGACGAAAAGCCGGCGGAGTAGGGCGAGGGAGCTCACCCGCGGCGCGGACGCACTTATCCCATCTTCCGCAGCAACAGACTGCTCCACCCCTCGATCCGCAGATGCTTCAACGGCACGAGGCCGCGGGCGCGATAGGCGGCGATCACGGCGGGGGCCTGATGCGTCAACAGGCCGGAGAGGATGACGCGCCCGCCGGGCGCGAGATGCCGTGCCATCGGGCCTGCCAATTGCCTCAGGGGATTGGCAAGGATGTTGGCCAGCACCAGGTCGAACGGACCGGCCCGTCCAAAATCCGGCGCGCCGAAGCCGGTGGCGCGGATCACCCGCACATGGTTGCCGACTTCATTCAGCGAGGCGTTCTCAGAGGCCACCCGCACCGAGGGAGGATCGATGTCGGAGGCGAGCACGGCGCGATGCAGCGCCTTTGCCGCGGCGATCGCCAGCACGCCGGTCCCAGTGCCGAGGTCGAGCAGGTTCCTCGGGCAGGAACTCTTCAGGACATGGTCAAGCAACAGTAAACAGCCACGCGTCGTGCCGTGATGGCCGGTGCCGAAGGCGAGCGCCGCCTCGATCTCGATGGCGAGCTTGTTCGGCGCCACGCGGTCGCGGTCATGACTGCCGTGCACGACGAAGCGCCCGGCCGGGACCGGCACGAGATCCTCCAGGCTGGCCCTGACCCAGTCCTTGGCCTCGACAATGTCGAAGGCGAGCGACGCGGCGATCTCATTTCCTGCTGATGTTGCAATGAGTTCGCGCAGCCATGTGGCATCAGGCGCCTCGGCGAAATGGAGCGTGACGTCCCATTGTCCGTCCGGCCGCTCGAAGGCCGCAACCGCCGCGTCGCCCTCGAAAAACACCTCCGTGAGCACGTCGACGACGCGCCTGGCGTCGGCCTCGCTGCCGATCGAAAAGCTGGCGCGATGGGTTGGAGCAGGCTGCATTCAGGGTTCCGTTGCGTTGAATTTTTGCAATTTTTGCCGGCAATTTTCCGCGCAAGTTGCGGTTCCCGGGTTTACCCGGCTGAAGGTTCCGCCTCGTACATTCTCGGATGTCGAATGAAGCCAACACAGCTTGGAATTGAAACGGAGGCGAGTCTTGAAGAGCATGATTCAGAAGTTCTGGTCGGATGAGTCCGGTGCGACGGCGATCGAATACGGTCTGATTGCCGCGGGCATCGCCCTGGCGATCATCACCGTGGTGAACAGCCTGGGCAGCACCATGAACGACAAGTTCACGACGATTAGCACCAACCTGAAGTAAATTCCGCCTCCATTTCCCAGCGGGGGCTGCTTTTCTTCTGAGGCTATCCTGATCACCGCCCGCCAGGGGAATTCCCCCTTGGCGGGCGGTCGCTTTTTGGCCGCCGCTTCTTCAATATTCACAGGTTATGCGCTGCTCACCGGCGCCCTATCCACCGGTTGTCCCGCAAGTGTCCCTGCAATTATCCACCGTCTTTCCCCCGGTCGTCCCGACGCCCTGGCCCAAGCATCCCGGGGCCTACCCACAAACCCTTCAACAGCCTGTCCACAAGCAGTCCACAGATCTATCCACGGCTTCCGAACAGCGAGCGGTGGTCCCTGAGGATCGCCTGCGCGGCGTTATGGCCGGGCGCACCGGTGACGCCGCCGCCGGGATGGGCCCCTGAGCCGCAATGATAGAGGCCTCGCAACGGCCCGCGATAATCGGCATGGCCCAGCATTGGCCGTGCCGAGAACAGCTGGTTCAAGGTCAGCGCGCCGTGGAAGATGTCGCCGCCGACGAGGCCGAACTGCCGTTCGAGGTCGAGCGGGGACAGGATCTGGCGGCCCAGCACGCTCGCTGCAAAACCCGGCGCGTACTTGTCCACCGTCGCGATCATGAGCTCGGCGACCTCCTCGCGATGGTCGTCCCACGACTTTCCGTCCGGAAGCTCCGGCGCGACGTGCTGGCAGAACAGGCTCGCGACGTGCTGTCCCGCGGGCGCCAGCGTGTCGTCGAGCGTGGAGGGGATCAGCATCTCGACCACGGGCTCCCGGCTCCAGCCCTGCGCCCGCGCATCGAGATAGGCGCGGTCCATGTAGGGAAGGCTCGGCGCCAGGATGATGCCGGACGAGAGATGGTCGCCTTCGCCCGGCAGCGCCGTGAAGGAGGGCAGGCGATCCAGCGCCACGTTCATGCGGAAGGTGCCGGAGCCGTTCTTCCAGTGCCGAATGCGGGCGAGGAAGTCCGCAGGCAGCGCCTCGGACGCGATCAGTTGCGTGTAGAGCAGCTTCGGATTGACGTTGGCCGCGACATATTTTGCGCGGATCGCCTCGCCGTTCTCCAGCACGATTCCGACCGCGCGGTCGCGCTCGACGATTACCTCGCGCACGCCGGCATCCGTGTCGATCACCACGCCGCGGTCGCGCACCGCGCGCGCCATCGCCTGCGTGATCGCGCCCATGCCACCGATGGCATGGCCCCAGACGCCCTTCTTGCCGTTCACCTCGCCGAAGGCGTGATGCAGCATCACATAGGCCGAGCCGGCGGCGTAGGGGCTGGCATAATTGCCGACGATGGCGTCGAAGCCGAACAGCGCCTTGACCAGATCATGCTCGAAACGTTCATCCAGCATCTCGCCGGCTGAGCGGGTGAAGAGATCGAGCAGGCTGCGGCTCTGTTCCAGCGTGAGGCCGCGCAGGATGCCGGCGGTCTTCCAGGCGTTGACGCCTTCGCGCAACGCCGCAGTGCCAAAACCGTCGACGAGGTTCGGCGGCGCGCGCAGCACGAACTGCCTGAGCACGTCGGCGATGTCTTCCAGCTCGCGCGAAAACCCGTCGAGCGCGCCGGCGTCATGCGCACTCAGTCGCGCGACTGACGCCTTCGTCCGGCCCTCCCCGGTGAGGAGATAGCTGCCGTCCGGCGCGGGCAGGAAGTTCTGGGCGCGCCGTTCCACGATGCGCAGGCCCTGCTCGGCGAGCTTGAGGTCGCGGATCACCTGCGGATTGAGCAGGCTCACCGTGTAGGCCGCCACCGAATTGCGGAATCCCGGATGAAACTCCTCCGTGACCGCGGCGCCGCCGACCACCTTGCGGCGCTCGACGACGCGCACGCGCAGGCCGGCCATCGCGAGATAGGCCGCGCAGGTGAGGCCGTTATGGCCAGCGCCGATGATGACGACGTCGGTTTCGGTCATGGAGTTTTGAATTGTTCCACTGTCATTCCGGGATGGTCCGAAGGACCAGACCCGGAATTTCGAGATTCCGGGTTCGCCTCTTCGAGGCGCCCCGGAATGACATCTCTATATCAAGCATTGCCCACTGCAACATCGCGCCTCCCTTTATTGCCCGTTCAGGCGCCTTGTGCTCCATTGCGCGCGTCCGGCGTCCGCCGGGATTGAGCCGGAGCTTCCATGGATTCGATCGTGCAACCCGCCGCCACGGAGCAGCCGTCCGCCTCGCGCAACCGGCTGTTGCTGACGGTCTACACCGCTGCGATCTTCGTCAGCGCGCTGCTGCTGTTCTCGGTGCAGCCGCTGTTCACGAAGATGGTGCTGCCGCGGCTCGGCGGCTCGCCGGCGGTGTGGTCGGTGGCGATGGTGTTCTTCCAGTCGCTGCTGCTGGCGGGCTATGCCTATGCGCATTTCCTGATGCAGGCGAGGAGCCGCGTCGTTCCGGTGGCCGTGCATCTGGTGCTGCTGATCGCGGCCTTCGCCATGCTGCCGCTCGGCATCGCCTCCGGCTATGGCGAGCCGCCGGCTTCCAACTATGCGTTCTGGCTGCTCGGCCTGTTCGTGGTCTCGATCGGCCTGCCGTTCTTCGCGCTCGCGGCCAACAATCCGCTGTTGCAGGCCTGGTTCGTACGCACCGGCCATCCCGCCGGACATGATCCCTATTTCCTCTATGCCTCCTCCAACATCGGCAGCTTCCTCGCGCTGCTGTCGTATCCGTTCCTGCTGGAGCCGGTGTTCACGCTGCACACGCAGAACCGGCTCTGGACCGGCGGCTATGCCCTCTTGATCCTGCTGATCGGCGCCTGCGGTATATTGCTGCTGCGCTCGCCGAAACTTGCGAGGGTCGACGCGAAAACCGAGGACGCCAATGCGCCGGCGCCGGCCTTCTTGACGCGGCTGCGCTGGATCTTCCTTGCCGCGGTGCCATCGGGCCTGCTCATCGCCGTCACCGCGCACATCTCGACCGACGTCGCGGCGGCGCCGCTGCTGTGGGTGCTGCCGCTGTCGCTGTATCTGCTGACCTGGGTCGTGGTGTTCCAGTCGCGGCCGCTGCTGCCGCACAAATGGATGCTGACGCTGCAGCCGGTCGCGATCGCGGGCGTTGTCGTCCTGCTCGCCTTCGGAGGCGAGCAGAATCTGCTGTTGACGCTCGGCGGCCATCAATTGTGCTTCTTCGTCATCGCCATGGCCTGCCACGGCGAACTGGCGCGGACCCGGCCGGCGGCCAAATATCTCACCGGCTTCTATGTCGCGCTGTCGTTCGGCGGCATGGTCGGCGGCCTCTTTGCCGGTCTCCTCGCACCCTTCACGTTCTCGTGGATCGCCGAATATCCGATCCTGGTCGCGCTTGCCGCGCTGTGCCGGCCGATTGCGAACGAACGGCTTGCCGGTGTCGTCAAATGGTACTGGCTGGCGCTCGCCGCGCTCGCGGTGGTGCTGGTCGTGCCGTCCACCACCACGGGCGGCGTCTCGACATGGTTCGAGGATCACCGTGTCTGGGTCGCCGGCAGCGTCGGCGTGCTCGCGGCACTGCTGGCACTGTCGCTCAATGCCAACCGCTGGAAGATCTTTGCCACGGTCGTGCTCGCGCTGGCCTTGATCCGCGTCTATCCCGCGGACGAGGGCCGCGTCACGACGGTGCGCAGCTTCTTCGGCGTGCACAAGATCGTGGTGACGCCCGGCGGCTATTTCCACGTGCTGATGCACGGCACCACCATTCACGGCGCCGAGCGCTTCCGCAACAATGACGGCACGCCCGTCGCAGGCCGCCCCGAGCCGATCACCTACTATCACGCGGACGGCGGCATCGGTCAGGCTGTCAGCGCCATCCGCGAACGCAAGGGCGCGCCGCTCAAGGTCGCCGCGATCGGCGTCGGCTCGGGCACGCTCGCCTGTGCCGCCGCGCCCGGCGAGGACTGGAAATTCTTCGAGATCGACCAGTCGATGGTCGATGCCGCCCGCGATCCCAAAAATTTCCGCTACATCTCGAGCTGCATGCCGGATATGAAGCCCGTGATCGGGGACGCGCGCCTCACCTTCGCCAAGGAGCCCGACGGCGCCTATGACCTCGTCATCGTCGATGCCTATTCGTCGGATGCGATCCCGATCCATCTCGCCACCGAAGAGGCGATGAAGATCTACAAGGACAAGCTCGCGCCGCACGGCGCCGTGGTGATGCACGTCTCCAACCGGCATCTCGATCTCGAGACCGTCGTGGTCGGCATCGCCGACGCCAATGATCTCAAGAGCTGGGTCTTCAACGAGGATTCCGGGCGCGATAGCGACTACATCTTTTCGACCGACGTCGTCATCTCGGCGCGCGAGGAAGCCGACATCGGCAGGCTCGCCGCCTCGAAGTCGTGGGAGCAGACCGAAGCCGACGACAGGGTGCGGGTCTGGACCGATGACTATTCCAACATCCTGGGCGCGCTGCATCGGCGTCTGCGGGATGGGGAGTAGAGCTGACGAAAAAATGGTGTGCCGGTTGCTCGGTCGTCATGCCCGGGCTTGTCCCGGGCATCCACGTTCTTCGGACCGCGGGCAAGACGTGGATGGCCGGGACAAGCCCGGCCATGACGGCGAATAGACCTCTTACGGCTCGACCGGCGTCCCCGCCGGCAAAGCTATTCCCTTTTCGCCGGCGACCTGCCGCAGCAGGTCGGGTCTGTCGGAAATGATCCCGTCAACGCCGAGCTCGATCATCCGCGCCATGTCTTCGCGCTTGTTGACCGTCCAGACCACCACGCGCAATCCGAGTTCGTGGGCCTCCGCGACGAGCGCGGCGGTGACATCGCCGAAATGGGGCGACCAGATCGAGCCGCCCGCCGCCTTGATCGTGCGCGGCAGCGAGCCGCCGTGATCGGCCGGATTGAAGCCGGCCGTCCAGTTCGTCGCCTTGTCCAGCGCCACCGTCGGAGCCGAGCCGCGCTGGAGCGTCAGGTACACCGTCGGCATCTTGGGCGCCTGCTGCTGGACCAGCTGCAAGGTCCGCCAGTCGAACGACTGGATCATGACCCTGTCGGAAAACGCTTCGGTCTCGATCAGCGCCAGCAGCTTGGCGACAAAGGCCTGCGGATCGAGCGTTTCGTCCGGACGGTTCGGGTCGATCTTGGTCTCGATGTTGAAGCGCACACGCGCGTTGCCGGATTTTTTTACCAGCGCGAACAGCTCGCGCAAGGTCGGAATGCGCGTCCCCGGCAGCGCGCGCTGGTCGGGGAATTGTTTCGCGTAAGCACTATCCGGCCTGATCTGGCCGACGTCATAGGTCCTGACCTCGTCCAGCCGCAGCTTGACGAAGGGTGTGCCGGGCGTAGTGATGTAAGCGCCGTCGGCGCGGCGTGTGAGATCAGGATTGAGCCCGCGCTCATGCGACACGACGATCTCGCCGTCCGCGGTGACGCCGACGTCGAGCTCCAGCGTGTCCACGCCCATCGACAGCGCGTTGGCGAAGGCGGGCAGGGTGTTTTCCGGCAGCAGCGCCCGCCCGCCGCGATGCGCCTCGAGATCGAAGGCCATGGCTTGTTCTACGATGCCTCGTCCTGCAATGGCTTGTCCTGCGGTGAGAAGCGAGAGCACCGTCAGGATCGTTGCGGCGCGTGACGGCATGGTGCCTCGGCCGGTATGGTCGATTGGTGTGCGATTGCGTCAGTTCTGGTAGTAATAGCCGCGCGGCTGATAAACCTGCCGGGGCTGCGGCTGATGATAATAGCCCTGCTGGCCGTAACCCTGGTCGTAATAGGGTTGCGGCTGCTGCTGATAGACCTGCGCGTCATAGAGCGGGCGGGTGACCGAACGCGGCGCCGGATAGCGCGCGCCGGTGTCGCTGCCGTCGGCGGGATAGATGTAATTGTCGTCCTGCGGCATGTAGCGGCGCGCGGGCTGCGCCGGCGGTGACAGGTTCACGGGATCGCCCGATGTGGCGTATTGCTCTTCGGCGGGCTGCTGCGGAGCGCGGGCCACCGCAGCGTTGGCGCGGCCGCGCGGGTTGCGCGCCAGCGCCACCTGCGCCGATCCGGTCAGCGTCACCGTGGTGTTGAGCACGCCCTGCTGCTGCACCAGCGCATAGAGTGTCGATGCGTTCTGGCGCGACAGCCGCACGCAGCCATGCGACGCCGGCGCGCCGAGCCGGCCGACCGAGTCGGTGCCGTGGATGGCGTGGCCGACCTTGGTGAAAAAGATCGCGTGCGGCATCGGCGCGTCGTCGAATTCCTTGGAATAGTGATCCTCTTCCATGCGGAAGGCGCGGAAGGCGCCGTTCGGCGTCTCGCGCGAGGGGACGCCGGTTGATACCGGCCAGCGATAGCGCGCCACGCCGTCGACCGCGACGGTCATCTGCTGATTGTCCTTGTCGACGGTGATCTCGACCTTGGCCTGCGCGCTGCCCGCGCTCAAAAGCAGCAGGGACGTGAAAGCGATGAAAAACGAACGCATTTGACTCTGGCCTCCGGCCTGTTCACGCTAGACGCCGCGGCTCTCCGTCCCCCGGCCTGCAATATGCCTGCAAACCGGCTTCCGTTCCAGCGGGCAGCCCGGCCATCGTTAACGGGCCGCAGGGCGTAGGCAAGGCCGCTTTGTGCCGCGCGGCGGCGGCGGCGCTGACATTTTCGCGAGCGCTCGCGCCGGCATCGCCAATTCGTCTCACATGCGCAACCTTTTCGCCGCCTTCGGCGTTTGATCATGCTCACCTTGGCGCGTGGTGCTTGCCGCCCGCTTCCCTCTGTCACCTTCCCCGAGATCGCAGATGAACAAAGCCCGTATCGCCGCCGCCCGATTGCCGGCCGGTTTGCCCGCGCGCGTGGCGTTCGCCGCCGCTGCCATCCTTCTTGCGGTGTCGGCCTTGCCGCAAGCTGGCCATGCTCAAGGCATCGTCCGCGGCGCCCAGGAAGGCTCCTACGAAGGCAACCGGATCGCCGGCCCCGTCGGCGGCGCAGTTGGCGGAGTCGTCGGCGCCGGTGTCGGCGGCGCGGTTGGCGCCGTCGAGGGCGCGCTCGGCATTCCCCACCGTCATTACCGTCACCGCTGCCGCGGGTACTATGACAGGTATCACCGCTTTCATTGCTACAGGTGATGCCCGGTCATTCCGGAGTGCCTATGCCGGAATGACGATCAATTCTTCAGCCGATACCCCGTGCGGAAAATCCACCAGATCACGACGAGGCAGATCACCAGGAACGCCAGCGTCATGCCGACGCTGACCGCCATGCTGACATCCGCAATCTCGTAGAAGCTCCAGCGGAAGCCGGAGATCAGGTAGACCACCGGATTGAGCAGCGCCACCGTGCGCCAGGCGGGCGGCAGCATGTCGATCGAATAGAAGCTGCCGCCGAGGAAGGTCAGCGGCGTCACCACCAGCATCGGGATCATCTGCAGCTTCTCGAAGCCGTCGGCCCAGATGCCGATGATGAAGCCGAACAGGCTGAACGTCACCGCCGTCAGCACCAGGAAGGCCAGCATCCAGACGGGATGGTGGATATGCAGCGGCACGAACAGGCCGGCGGTCGCCAGGATGATCAGGCCCAGAATGATCGACTTGGTCGCGGCGGCGCCGACATAGCCGAGCACGATCTCGAAATAGGAGATCGGCGCCGACAGGATTTCGTAGATCGTGCCGGTGAACTTCGGAAAGTAGATGCCGAACGAGGCGTTGGCGATGCTCTGCGTCAGCACCGAGAGCATGATCAGGCCCGGCACGATGAAGGTGCCGTAGCTGACGCCCTCGACCTGGCTGATGCGCGAGCCGATCGCGGCGCCGAACACCACGAAATAGAGCGAGGTCGAAACCACCGGCGAGACGATGCTTTGCAGCAGCGTACGCCAGGTGCGCGCCATTTCGAACAGATAGATGGCGCGGATGGCGCGATGGTTCATGACGTCCTCACGAGGTCGACGAAGATGTCCTCGAGCGACGATTGCGTCGTGTCGAGATCGTTGAAACGGATGCCGGCGGTGCGGAGGTCGCCGAGCAGGCTGGTGATGCCGGTGCGCTCGCCCTTTGTGTCGTAATCGTAGACCAGCGTCGCGCCGCCATCGCAGAGCTCGAGCTCGTAGTGCGCGAGGCTCTCCGGCAGCGCGGCGATCTTGCCTTGCAGATGCAGCGTCAGCCGCTTCTTGCCGAGCTTCTGCATCAAAGTCGTCTTGTCCTCGACCAGCACGATCTCGCCCTTGTTGATGACGCCGATGCGGTCGGCCATCTCCTCGGCTTCCTCGATGTAATGCGTGGTGAGGATGATGGTGACGCCGGACTGTTGCAGGGTGCGCACCACCTCCCACATGCCCTTGCGCAGCTCGACGTCGACGCCCGCGGTGGGCTCGTCCAGGAACAGGATCTGCGGTTCGTGCGACAGCGCTTTCGCGATCATCACGCGGCGCTTCATGCCGCCGGACAGCGTGATGATCTTGTTGTCCTTCTTGTCCCACAGCGAGAGGTCCTTCAGCACCTTCTCGATGTGCGCGGGATTCTTCGGCTTTCCGAACAGGCCGCGGGAGAAGCTGACGGTCGCCCACACGCTCTCGAAGGCGTCGGTGTGCAATTCCTGCGGCACGAGGCCGATCAGCGAGCGCGCCTTGCGGTAGGAGGTCTGGATGTCCTCGCCGCCGACGAGGACGCGGCCTTCGCTCGGGTTGGCGATGCCGCAGATGATGGAGATCAGCGTGGTCTTGCCGGCGCCGTTGGGCCCGAGCAGCGCAAAAATCTCGCCGCGCTTGATATCGAGATTGACGTTCTTGAGCGCCCTGAAGCCGGACCCATAGGTCTTTGACAGATTGGCGACGGAGATGATGGAGGACATGATGGCCGCAAGGCTGAGGGGCAAAAGGTTGGGGAGGGGGGCCGGACCGGTCCCGGAGGGAGGTCAGCGGAGCCCTGAAATAGGAACGCACTTGCCTGCCCGCAATTCCCCGGAGAAAAATGGTCTCAAAACAGGCCCTTCGGTGGCAGGTTTCAGGCAAGTGTTGCGCGATGGTCACTGCTTGCGGCTAAGATTGTCGCTCACGCGGCTCTTTGTTGCGTCTGCGAGCAGGCCGTGGCTACGATTCCGGTCAGTCGCGCAGCGTATGTCTCCAGGGAAAACATCGATGAGATCGAACGGCCGTCACACCGCCGGCGCCAGCCAGTTGTCCGCCCTCCGTGTATGGGCGATGGGCCTGATCCTGCTGTCAGCTGTTGCCATCAATCCGACCCCCGCCCGGGCCGCGCCGAGCCAGGCCGCGGCCGCGACCACCCACGTCTATCTGCTCCGTGGCGTGCTCAACATCTTCTCGCTCGGGCTCGACACGATCGGCGCCCGGCTCCAGGCGCAGGGCATCCCGGTGACGGTCGCCAATTTCGTGTCCTGGTCCTCGCTCGCCGACGAAGCCGCGGCCGCCTACAAGGCCGGCCGGCTCAAGACCATCGTCCTGGTCGGGCATTCCTCCGGCGCGACCGCGCTGCCGGACATGATCGCCAAGCTCAACCAGCTCGGCGTGCCCGTGAAGCTCGCGATCGGTCTCGACTCCGTGTTCAAGACCAAGCTCTCGACCGGGGCCGAGCGCTACATCAACATCTATATCGGCGATGGCCCCGGCGAGCCGGTGCGGGCCGCGGCGGGCCTCCGCGGCAAGCTCGACAATGTCGACGTGCGCGGCTCCGGCGTCGGTCACATCTCGATCGACAAGAACGAGGCGATCCAGCGCCGCGTCATCGCCGAGATCGACGCCGCGATCATGCGCTCGCGCGCTCCGGCCATGCCGGTCGCCGAACACGGCGCCCCACGGCAGGCGCGCTCGGCGGCCGCGACCGCCCCGGCCAGGAACTGAGCCAAACCGGGAACTGAGGCAAATCGGCTCGGTTTCGGCGCCGCAAAATCCGCCAAATCCGCGGTCATGAAGCCCCGGGGGAGGCCTTTGCCTCCCGCGGTGGGACTGCTGGACTGATGATTGATCTGAGGCGAATTCTCGCGCTGGCAGCGATTGCATTGCTCGCCTGGGGCCCCGGCATAGCCGCTGCCTCGCCCGCCAAGTCCAAGACCAATGCGGCCGTACCTGCCGCGCCGCCGGCCCCGCCATTCGAGCCGTTGCCGCCGCCAAAAATCTACCTCTTCCGCGGCGCCATGGGGCCGATCTTCTCGACCGGCATGGATCGGCTCGAAGAGAAACTGACGAAGGCTGGCTTCTCGGCCAACGTCTACGAATTCACCATCTGCCGGTGGATCGGCGATCGCGCCATCTCCAGCTATAAAGAATCGCCGGCGCCGATCGTGCTGATCGGCCATTCCATGGGCGGGCTGTGCTCGGTCGTCATCTCCGAGATGGCGGCCAAGGAGAACATCCCGATCAGCCTCGTCATCGCCATCGATCCCGCGCATGCGACCGGCGACGTGCCGCTCAATGTCGAGCGCTTCATCAACATCTTCCTGTCCGACAGCGTGCTCGGCGGCGGCGACGTCGTCGCGGTCCCCGGATTCCGCGGCCATTACGCGAGCTACGACCTGAAGGAAAACGCGCGCGTCTCGCACATCAACATCGAGAAGTCCGACGACATTCATCGCCAGATCGTCGAGATGGTGACGCGGCTGCCGCGCATTCCACCGCAGACCGAGGCCGATGCCGTGCCGCTGCGCTATCTCGTGCCAGCGGACACGTTGGTCGAATTGTGGGATTCCGGTGTGCGGGTCCCGGTGCGCCGCGGCGACACCATGGAGAGCATCGCCGCCGCCAATCGCGTGCCGCTGTGGACGCTCGCGCAGAGCAATTCGCTTGCGGAGAATGCACAGCTCACGCCCGGGCAAACCATCATCGTCCCGCGCCACCTGACCCCGCCCGAGCCTGCAGCCGCGATGGCGATGCCGCCGGCGGCTCCGGCAAAGCGGAAGTAGCTGCTTCGCCTCTCCTCCCATGCGGGGAGAGGGAGAGCGCTACACATTCGTTCCGTGGATCGCCTCTACCACGGCGTCCGTGACTTCCTTCGTCGTCGCCTTGCCGCCGACGTCGGGCGTCAGCACGCCGGCCGCGCAGACGCGCTCGACCGCCGCCATCAGGCGGGCTGCGGCGTCCTTCTCGCCGAGATGCTCGAGCATCTGCGCGCCGGTCCAGAAGGTCGCGACCGGGTTGGCGATGCCCTTGCCGGTGATGTCGAAGGCCGAACCGTGGATCGGCTCGAACATCGAGGGGAAGCGGCGCTGCGGATCGATGTTGCCGGTCGGCGCCACGCCGAGGCTTCCCGCCAGCGCGCCGGCAAGGTCCGAGAGGATGTCGGCGTGCAGATTGGTCGCGACGATGGTGTCGAGGCTCTTCGGATGCAGCGTCATGCGCACGGTCATGGCGTCGACCAGCATCTTGTCCCAGGTGACGTCGGGGAATTCGCTCGCGACCTCGGCGGCGATCTCGTCCCACATCACCATGCCGTGGCGCTGGGCGTTCGACTTGGTCACCACGGTCAGGAATTTGCGCGGGCGCGACTGCGCGAGCTGGAAGGCATAGCGCATGATGCGGGTGACGCCGACGCGGGTGAACACGGCGACTTCGGTGCCGACCTCTTCCGGCAGGCCCTTGTGCGCGCGACCGCCCATGCCGGCATACTCGCCTTCCGAATTCTCGCGCACGATCACCCAGTCGAGGTCGCCGACACCGACGTTGCGCAGCGGCGAGGCGACGCCGGGCAGGATCTTCGTCGGCCGCACATTGGCGTATTGGTCGAAGCCCTGGCAGATCGGCAGGCGCAGCCCCCACAGCGTGATGTGGTCGGGCACATCAGGCGCGCCGACCGCGCCGAAATAGATCGCGTCGAACTTCTTCAGCTCGGCGAGACCGTCGGCCGGCATCATGACGCCGTGCTTCTTGTAATAGTCCGAACCCCAGTCGAACGTCTTGACGTTGAAGGCGAGATCGCCGCTGCGCTTTGCCAGAGCCTCCAGCACGCGGATCCCGGCCGAGATCACCTCGGGGCCGATGCCGTCGGCGGGAATGGCTGCGATCGAATGAGTGCGCATGAGGACCTCCATCGGGACACATCAGCGGTTCGCGCCGGCGGATCGCGCTCCAGGCCGAAGCAAGGCCTGGTAGGCTGGCAAGGCAAACCAATTTGGGCTGGCTTATACCGAAAATGTTGCGCTATGACATCAGCCAACGAGAAAGCAGGATGCCATGGCTGGACAGGAAGCCTCCAACGAATTGCGGGTTGCCATCGCAGGGCTGGGCTCGATCGGCACCAAGGTCGCGACCGCGCTCGATCAGGGCATCGAGGGACTGACCCTGTCGGCCGTCGCCGTGCGCGATCCCGCCAAGCATCAGGCTTTCATCGGCGGTATGCGCCGCCCGCCGCAAGTTCTGCCGATCGAGCAGCTCGGTGATGCCGCCGACATCGTGGTCGAATGCGCGCCGAGCCATCATCTGCGGTCCATCGTCGAGCCGGCGGTGAAGCGCGGCAAGGCCGCGGTCGTGGTCAGCGTCGGCGGCCTGCTCGACAATTTCGACCTCGTCGATCTCGCCCGCGCCAATGGCGGCCGCATTCTCGTGCCGACCGGCGCGCTGATCGGGCTCGATGCCGTCAACGCCGCCGCGGTCGGCACCATCCGTTCGGTGCAGATGGTGACGCGCAAGCCGATCGACGGGCTGAAGGGCGCGCCGTTCATCGTCGCGAACAACATCGACATCGACAATCTGCGCGAGCCGCTCAAGCTGTTCGAAGGCAGCGCGCGCGAAGCGGCGAAGGGCTTTCCGGCGAACGTCAACGTCGCCGTCGCGCTGTCGCTGGCGGGCATCGGTCCCGATCGGACCCGGATCCAGGTTTGGGCCGACCCGACCGTGACGCGCAACGTTCACCGCATCGAGGTCGAGGCGGATTCGGCGCGGTTCTCGATGGGCATCGAGAATATCCCGTCGGAGAATCCCAAGACCGGCCTGATTACTGCGCTCTCGGTGATTGCGCTGCTGCGCAAGCAGCGCGCCACGCTATGCGTTGGGACGTGAAGGGGATCAAGGCGACGCTGCGTCCTCTCTCCCGCTTGCGGGAGAGGGTCTCTCCGCAACGGGACACTCCCCCAGAGGAAAGAACCCTCACACGCGTCGCTTCGCTCCGCGACCTCTGCCGCAGGCGGGAGAGGTGCAGCCAGTCCGCGGCGCCGATCTCGCCTCTTTCGACCTACACCCCCGTCACGCGCCAGATCACGTTGCCGACGTCGTCGGCCATCAGCAGCGACGTCTTGTCGGGGCCGATCGCAACGCCAACCGGGCGGCCATAGGATTCTTTCTCGTCGGGTGACAGGAAGCCCGACAGGATGTCGCGACCGGGACCGGACGGCTTTCCGTTCTCGAATGGGACGAACACCAGCTTGTAGCCGGACAGCTTGCTGCGATTCCAAGAACCGTGCTGGCCGATCACCATGCCGTCGCCGAAGCCGGGCAGGGTGCCTGCGGGCATCCAGCACAGGCCGAGCGAAGCGGTGTGGCCGCCGAGCGCGTAGTCCGGCTGCAGCGCCTTGGCGACCATCGCCGGATCCTGCGGCACGCGGTCGTCCACGGTCTTGCCCCAATAGCAATAGGGCCAGCCGTAGAAGCCGCCGTCGCGCACCGAGGTGAGATAATCCGGCGGCGTCTCGTCGCCGAGCCCGTCGCGTTCGTTGACGACGGTCCAGAGCACGTTCGTGTTCGGCTCCCAGGCAAGGCCCACGGGATTGCGCAGGCCCGCGCCGAAGATGCGATGCGTGCCTGCGACGAGATCGAGCTCGTACACCGCGGCACGGCCTTCCTCGACCTCCATGCCCATCTCGGCGATGTTGCTGAGCGAGCCGACGCCGGCATAGAGCTTCTTGCCGTCGGGGCTGGCGAGCAGACTGCGCGTCCAATGTCCGCCCGGCTTGAACGTCGTGAGCCGCTTGCCCGGCGCGGTGATGCGGTCGGCGCCCGCGACATAGGGAAACGCCATCACGCCGTCGGTGTTGCCGACATAGAAGGTGTCGCCGACCAGCGCCATGCCGAAGGGCTGGCTGAGGTTCTCCATGAAGGCGCCGCGGTGTTCGGCGACGCCGTCGCCGTCCTTGTCGCGCAAGAGCGTGATGCGGTCGGCGGACACGCCAAGCGCGGCGGCGCGGCGCATCGTCGCCTGCATCGCATAGTGGAACACGCTGCGCGGGGCGCCTGCGATCTGGGTCGCCTCCGCGATCAGCACGTCGCCGTTCGGCAGCACCTCGATCCAGCGCGGATGGTCGAGGCCGGTCGCGAACGCATTGACCTCGAGACCCGGCGCGACGGTCGGCTTCTGGCCTTCGCGCCAGCCGCGCGCGGTCGGCATCTTCAAGGTCGGGATCGCGCCTTGCGGCTTCGCTTCGGGGATGGCGGGGCTCTCTCCCCAAGCCGGCGCGGGCTCGGTGCCCGTCATCTGGCGCCATTGCAGCGCGATGCCGCCGAGGATCGCGACGAACTGCGCGAAGATGTTGGAGAAGGTCATGAGGAGCCCCTGTTTGCGCGCGCATCCAACTGGCTGGCGCGGCAGACGTCAACCGGCGCGGCCTGCCGCCGGGGCCTAATCCCGCGGAATGGCAGCCGATCGAATTTGCATGGGAGGAGCGTCGGAGAGTCGTGCCCGGAGATCAGTGGCCAATCTGCCGCTCGAGCTGCCGTGCCGTGCGAAAATCGTCGAGGTGTTGGATGTTCGGCGCCAGCGCGGCCTCCCTGGACAGCAGGTGATAGACCCGTGCCACCGTGCGCTGCTTCTGCTTCGTCCGCCCGGGCGGCAGCGCCCGCGCCTTGCGCAGGGCGGCGATCGCGTGCGCGCGAAAATAGTCGTAGGCATCCGACATGGCTCGAGGCTCTGCACATGTTGCAGGTGTCGAGAGGATAACGGGCGCGGGGAAGGGCGGTTCCTTGGCAATGCTTCCCGTAGCCCGGATGAGCAAAGCGAAATCCGGGGCGATTGGTCCCGCATGCCGCTTCGCTCATGCGGGCTACAGGTCTTGCGCTTAGGAGCTCACCGCGCCGACGTGAACGGAATGAGCATCGGGACGCGGCGGCAATAGGCGCCGTAGGCGTGCTCGCCGAGTTCCTTGGACAAGAACACTTCTTCCATCCGGCCCTTCTGCCACATGCCGAGCGAGATCAGGATCGCGCCGAGGATTGTCGTCACCAAGCCGATCGCGAAGCCCGTCACCAGCATCCCGAAGATCAGTCCGGTGTAGATGGGGTGGCGCACCAAGCCGTACGGCCCGGTGTCGATGACGCGATGGTCTTCCTTCTGGGTAATGGTGTTGGACCAGAACTTTCCGAGATGCAGCCGACCCCACCATGCGAAGGCAATGCCAGCGGCCGAGAGGATCGCGGCGATCGCGATGCCGGTGTTGCCGAGCACCCAGAGCGGCTTCAAGCCCAGGATCTCCGCGACGAACGGCGTGTACAGGATGCCGCCGACCAGGATCGGCAGGCGATAGCGCTGAGACTCCAGCGTCATGACCTGCTTCTTGGTCTGCCCCTGCCAGAACGAGGCGCCGACCCAGCTGGCCAGAAAAGCGACCCAGAGCAGGGCAAGCAGCTGCGTCGGCCAGGTCGTGGTCCAGCCGCCCCAGGCGACAGAGAGAAGCTTGTTGAAGTCGAAGGACATGAAGGTTCTTTGCGTTTGAAGCGGCGGCTTCAGCCCGCGCGCGAGGAGAGCGCGTGATGCTTGAGGGCCCCGGAGGCCTCCTGGCCGTTGCGGGCGAGCAGGTGGGTGATGGTTTCGCGCAGCACCGGCTCGATCGGACGCGGCGAATAGCCGAGCTCGGTGCGAGCTTTGCCGATCGAAAGATCGCTGGCGGCGAGCGCGATGCGGACGCCCTCGGCGGTGCCGTTGGGCGGGCGGTGCGTGACGTGATCGGCGATGTATTCGAGCATCACGGCGGAGAGCTCGGCGATCTTGCCGGGCACGACGACCGGAAACTGCCGACGGCCGGCCATCGCCGCCATCATGCGCAGAATGCGCCCGAGCGGAACGCAATCGCCGCCCAGAATGTAGCGCTGGCCGAGGCGGCCGCGTTCCATGGTCAGCACGAGGCCCATCGCGACGTCGCGGACGTCGACCAGGTTGACCAGGAAATTGAGATGCGGCTGCACCTTCTTCTGGAGGAAGTACCAGAGCATCGCGGTCGGCGGCGTCAGATTGTGGTCGGCAGCGCCGATCGGCATGGTCGGCGTGCCGATCACGAGCGGAAAACCGCTGGCCGCGGCCTTTGCGGCGCAATGCTCGGCGAGCGACTTCGAGCGCGTATAGGCGCCGGGCATGGCGTCGGCCGGCTGCAGCGCCTCTTCGGCGGGAACCCCTTTGAGGTCGGAATAGGGGAACAGGATCGATTCCGTCGAGCAGTGCAGAAAGCGCGACACGCCGCGCTTCATTGCGGCCGCGAGCACGATCTCGGTGCCGCGGCAATTGACCTCGTGAAAGTCCTGCTTGTTGGCGACCCACATGCCGGGCAGGCCGGCGAGGTGATAGACCTGATCGACCCCGGCGAGCGCCGCATCGACCGCGGCGCTGTCCAGCACCGAGCCATGGACGTGTTCGACGTCGGCGTTCGCCGCGGCCGGCGCACGGACGTCGAGAACACGCACCCGCTGCCCACGGGCGCGGAGCGCTTCGACGAGATGATGTCCGATGAAGCCAAAGCCACCGGTAACCAGGACGAGAGCCATGCAGAAGGTTGTTGTTTCGCTTCTAGAGCTATCGGGTTGAAAGGGAATTGGTCGGAAGAGGCGCCAGAATCGCGGCAAGGTCGCGACGGAAGCCCAAAGCAATGAACAATTTTGCCATCACGAACATCGGTCCAAGGAAAAGATGCGAAGGAAAAGTGAACAGCGAGGCTTCGCGCCCCTCAAAAACCTTGTGGCCGATGGTCTGCGCGGCGAGGCCGAGCACCACCAGCGTGGCGAAAATCGCCCACATCGCCGCGGTGCTGACCTGCGCCGCGATGCTGGACGCAACCGAGAACAGCACGATGGAGACCGCCAGAATGCCGATCCCGAGCGCCACATCGAGCAGCAGCCAATAGACCAGAACCGGCAAGGCCAGGATCACCGCCAGGCTGACATCGAAACCGAACAGCGGAAGCCTGACCAGCGTCAGCGGCAGCACCGCGCCGGTGAACAACAGGAGAATACCGACCACATGCATCGCCGTGTTGCGGGGATCGCGATGGTACTCGACGTAAACGGCAAGTTGGCGCTGAAACAAGCCACCCATTTTGGTCTCATGCAGCACGGGATCGGGAAGGGCGAACAGTCGCTATAGCACTGGACCGGGCGGTGCACAAACCGGCACTATTGTCGCGCAAGGCGGCATTGGTGCGCGGCAGACAGGCACCAAAACGAGCAGGATTTCAAAAGGTTCCGCCAGGCGCGCGGCCGTCTCCGCTTAGCGCTTCTTGGCGGGCTTTTTCGCCGCAGGCGCCGGCGCCGCCGGATGTGGCGCCTCCTCCGGCAGCTTGGCATAGGTCAGGATTTGCAACTGCCCGTTGACGGCCGAAGTCGGCCTGGCCCGGTCGAGTAACTGCTCCTCGCCGAGGCCGATCGGATGCAGCCGCTTGGTCGAGATCTTGAACGTGTTCACCAGCACGTCGCGGATCGCGTCGGCGCGGCGCTGGCTCAGGATCGCATTGGCCTCGCGCGTCTTCGAATTGGATTCGACATGGCCGACGATCAGGAACGTGTAGGGCAGCAGCGAGGAATGAACCAGCGCGTCCGCGATGCGGCCGACGGTCTGGTAGGAGGCCGGCTGGATGATGGGCGTGTCGGCATCGAACTGGATCTGCGCGTTGAAGGCCGGCAGCCTGGCGAGATCAGGCGCGATCAGCGGCCGGTTCACCGGTCCCGGATCGTTCTTGATCCTGGTCTTGGCGCGCTCCATCACCTGCTGCTTCAGCGCGGGCAGATCGACCTCGGCAGCCTGCTCGAAACGGTTCAGCTTGGCGACGATGTCGTCGCGGGTCGGTGCCGCCGTCTGCGCACGTGCAGGGCCGGCGAGCAGCGCGAAGCCCAGCGCGATGCCCAGTGCCGCGGTGGTGAGCCCCTTCGCGCGCATCAGCGATACCCCGCATCGTCAACAGCCTTCAGGCAGTTGTTGCTGATGCCCTTGGGCGTCGAGACCAGGCAGGGGACCGACTTGCTGGTCTCCTTGGTCGAGCCGCCGCAGACCTTGACGATCTCGCGCTGGCAGGCGTTTGCCACGGTGACGCGCGCGGCAACGCGCTTCTGAATGGCGTCGAAGACGCCGAGATAGTCGCTCGCGCATTGCGGCGAGAGCACGTCGCGGTTGCGCGACAGGCATTCTTTCAGCCGGTTTGAATCCGGATTGACGCCGCGGCAATTGGCGACGATTTCCGCGCCGCAGCTCGCCGCCAGCTTGCCGATCGAATCGCCAAAGCTCATGGTCTCCGCCGCCGCCAGCGACGGCATCCCCAATGCCAGCAAGATCAGTGCGATGCCCCGGACCATGGCCGCATCTGATACGGGGAAGTTGGCGATGGTCAAGACCTGTTCGGCGCAGAACCGTCGAAGGCAAGGGGAGTGCGGCGAACAATCCTCACTCGGCGGCGTCGAGGGGCGGCCATTCGATCAAGGCGACCGTGTGGTCTCTGAGGTCACCGGCCACATCGACGTCTGCCTTGAGCTCGTCCAATGTCCGCGGCGGGGGAAGCTCTCGGCCGTCAGCGGCGAGGTCCTGAGCGTAGAGCGCGAGGGCCTCGGGCGCATTCTCCAGCGCTTCGTCGATATCGTCACCTCCCGAAAAGCAGCCGGGCAGGTCCGGAAACCACAGGCTAACGGCTTCGTCCGGATCGGTATCCTCGATGATGGCGACGTACTGAGCCAAATCGGGGCCTCACGCCCGCTGCACAAAACTGTCCACGACCTTCTTCTCGCCGGCCTTGTCGAAGGCGATGGTGAGCTTGTTGCCGTCGATCTTGGTGACGCGGCCGTAGCCGAACTTCTGGTGGAAGACGCGATCGGACAGCGAGAATTCCGACGTCGTGCCGGTCGATTTGGCGACCAACTCGCCCTCGATCGTCAGCGGACCGCGACGGCGCGAGGCGAAGCTGCCGAAATCGGGGCCGGCCGATGAGGACGATGAGAACGTCGCGGTCTCGTCCTCGAAGCCGCCGTAACCGCCGCTATTGCGGCCGCCGCCGCGGTTGCGGTTGGCCTGGGCGCGCTGCCAGCCTGGCGTGGTGTAGCTGGAGCCGAACGCCTCCATGTCGTCGAAGCGCGAGGCGCCGTAGCCGCCGGTGCCGCCCCAGGCCGAGCCGCCCTTAGATTCCGTGATCTCGACATTGGCCGCGGGCAATTCGTCGAGGAAACGCGAGGGGATCGTGGTGGACCAGGTGCCGTGGATGCGCCGGTTGGTGGCGAAATAGATCATGGCGCGGCGGCGGGCGCGGGTCAGGCCGACATGGCCGAGCCGGCGCTCTTCTTCCAGGCCGGCGCGGCCCTGCTCGTCCAGCGTGCGCTGGCTCGGGAACAGGCCTTCCTCCCAGCCCGGCAGGAACACGTTGTCGAACTCGAGTCCCTTGGCCGAATGCAATGTCATCAGCGACACCGCATCCTCCTCGGCGCCGCCCTCGCGATCCATCACCAGCGAGATGTGTTCGAGGAACCCTTGCAGGTTCTCGAACTCCTCCATCGAGCGCACCAGCTCTTTCAGGTTCTCCAGCCGGCCCGCGGCGTCCGCCGAACGGTCCTTCTGCCACATCTCGGTATAGCCGCTCTCGTCGAGCACGATCTGGGCGAGATCGGTGTGTGCGGTGACCTCGCGCTGGGCGCGCCAGCGGTCGAACTGGGCGACGACGTCGCGAAGCGAGCCGCGCGCCTTCGGCTTCAGCTCGTCGGTCTCGACCACCGCGCGTGCCGCTTCGAACAGGGGAATGCGGCGCTTGCGGGCGTGGTCGTGCAGCATCTGCACCGTGGCATCGCCGAGGCCCCGCTTGGGCACGTTGACGATACGCTCGAAGGCGAGGTCGTCGGCCGGCGAGTTGATGACACGCAAATAGGCCAGCGCATCGCGGATTTCCGCGCGCTCGTAGAAGCGTGGGCCGCCGATGACGCGGTAGGGCAGGCCGAGCGTGACGAAGCGGTCTTCGAACTCGCGCATCTGGTAGGAGGCGCGCACCAGGATCGCGATCTCGTTGAGCTTCTCGCCGCGGCGCTGCAGCTGCTCGATCTCCTCGCCGATGCCGCGTGCTTCCTCCTCGGAATCCCACGAGCCTGTGACTGTGACCTTCTCGCCGTCCTGGTCCTCGGTGCGCAGCGTCTTGCCGAGCCGGCCTTCGTTGTGCGCGATCAGATGCGAGGCGGCGGCGAGGATGTGGCCGGTCGAGCGATAATTGCGCTCCAGGCGAATGACCTTGGCGCCGGGGAAATCTTGCTCGAAGCGCAGGATGTTGTCGACCTCGGCGCCGCGCCAGCCGTAGATCGACTGGTCGTCGTCGCCGACGCAGCAGATGTTCTTGGTGGGACCCGGAGCAGTTGCGATCCCCGCGCGCTCCGTCATTCCGGGATGCGCCAAAGGCGCAGACCCGGAATCTCGAGATGAGTCCTCAGCTCGGGATTCCGGGTTCGCGTCTTCGACGCGCCCCGGAATGACGGCTTTGGCCGCTGCCGGCGCCTGCGACAGCAGCCGCAGCCACAGATATTGCGCGACGTTGGTGTCTTGGTACTCGTCGACCAGGATGTACTTGAAGCGCTGCTGGTACTGCCGGAGGATATCCGGGTGCTCGCGGAAGATGCGGATGTTCTCCAGCAGGAGATCGCCGAAATCGGCCGCGTTCAGAATCTTCAGCCGCTCCTGATAGCTCGCATAGAGCTTGCCGCCCTTGCCGTTGGCGAACGTGGCGGCTTCGCCCGAGGGCACCTGCGAGGGCGTCAAGCCGCGGTTCTTCCAGCCGTCGATCAGGCCGGCGAGCATGCGCGCAGGCCAGCGCTTGTCGTCGATGTTCTCGGCTTGAAGCAGCTGCTTCAGCAGCCGGACCTGGTCGTCGACGTCGAGCACGGTGAAGTTCGACTTGAGCTGCGCCAGCTCGGCATGGAAACGCAGGATGCGGCCGCCGATGGAGTGGAAGGTGCCGAGCCACGGCATGCCCTCGACGGCATGGCCGAGCATCTGGCCGAGCCGGTGCTTCATCTCGCGCGCGGCCTTGTTGGTGAAGGTCACCGACAGGATCTCGGCGGGACGGGCGCGGCCCTGGCTCAGGATATGGGCGATGCGCGTCGTCAGCACGCGGGTCTTGCCGGTGCCGGCGCCGGCCAGCACCAGGACCGGGCCCTCCAGCGTCTCCACGGCCTCGCGCTGCTCCGGATTGAGCCCGGACAGATATTGCGGGCCCACCGAGGCGCGCGCACGCGCGGCGATGCCGCCGGCTGCGGGCTGGTGGTCGGGTACGCTGGTGATTTTGCTCGGCTCGGTCATGCGAATCATTGGCCCCACGATGGCACCGCGGGGTGGCGGAAGGGAGCCTTCTAACAGGGATGGTGCCTATATGGGGCGGCGAAAACAGGTTTTCCACGTGCGTGGCGGGCCAATTTGTTCCCGCGCGCCTTGCGAATTTCCTCCTTGACCGGGTCGGAACCATCGTTCCCGCCTTGAGATTGTCTGGCAGGTGGTGCGGCAAGCCGCGCCGGACGCAGACAACATCAAGACGAGGGTTTGACCATGCTAGGCTGGGTTGTGACGTTTCTGGTTATCGCACTGATCGCCGGCATCCTGGGCTTCGGCGGCGTCGCCGGCGCTTCGATCGAGATCGCCAAGATCATCTTCTTCATCGCGGTCGTTCTGTTCCTGGTCTCGGCCGTCGTCGGCCTGGCGCGCGGCCGCAACAGGATATAGCGCCATCTCCGCGGCACATCCTTCGAGACGCCCGCCTTCGGCGGGCCCTCAGGATGAGGGCAGAGTGTGCGGCAGCAGTTCGAAGAGCACAATGCGGCTTAGCCTCATCCTGAGGAGACCGCGAAGCGGTCGTCTCGAAGGACGAGGCGCGCGCTCAGGTCTCACTTAGATGCTGCTTGCTGAACCTACCGCTTCGAGGGCATCGCCACGTTGCGGCCGATGCCCTCGGGGCGGGAAACCGCGCTGTGGGCCTTTATGACCGCAGCGATGCGCTCGCTGATATCAGGCGGAAACGGCGCGACGCGCCGTGCATTCATGTCCATATGCAGCGACATGTTCTCGGACGTGGCCGACAGCCAGCCTTCGCTCGCGTGCCGCATCTCCTCGAAAGTGTGCAGCCGCTTGTCGTCGGCCTCGAGCAGCCAGACCAAGATCTGCACGGGATCGCCGAGGTGGATCTCGCGCAAGTAGCGCACATGGCATTCGGCCGTGAAAGTCGAGCCGCCCCGCTCCTTCATGTAAGCAGGCCCGATCCCGAGCTCGGCCCAGAGCTGGTCGATCGCGCGGTCGAACATCACGTTGTAATAGGCCATGTTGAGATGGCCGTTATAGTCGATCCATTGCGGCTCGATCTGCATGATCGAGGCGCGGAATGGCGCGGCTTTGGGCGTCGGGGCGGCAGTCTCCGGCATGTTTCCTTCCCGCTATGCGTCCGGTCGCTTGACTTGACCGGTTTTATGTCCTTTGCCACGGTTCTTCTGTCGGGAGGAATTCCGTGGGCACCACCATCACCAATAATCCGCCGCGGCCGGAGCCGAAAGCCCTCGCGAGCGCGCTGGAGCAGCTCGCCGCACGCTTCGGCAACCGCCTCGTCACCTCGCAGGCCGTCCGCGAGCAGCACGGCCATACCACCACCTGGCTTCCCAACCAGCCGCCTGACGGCGTGGTGATGGCGCAGGAGACCGCCGACATCCAGGACGTGGTGCGGATCTGCGCCAGGAACCGTGTCCCCGTCATTCCCTTCGGGACCGGCACCTCGCTCGAGGGCCAGGTCAATGCGCCCGCCGGCGGTATCTCGATCGATCTGCGCGACATGAACAAGGTGCTCGCGGTGCATGCCGAGGACCTCGACTGCGTGATCCAGCCCGGCGTGACCCGCAAGGCGCTCAACGAGCATCTGCGCGACCAGGGCCTGTTCTTCCCGATCGATCCCGGCGCCGATGCTTCGCTCGGCGGTATGGCCTCGACCCGCGCCTCCGGCACCAACGCGGTGCGCTACGGCACCATGCGCGACAGCGTGCTGGCGCTGAAGGTTGTGCGCGGCGATGGCGAGATCATCACCACGGGCACGCGCGCCAAGAAGTCATCGGCGGGCTACGACCTCACGCATCTGTTCGTCGGCGCCGAGGGCACGCTCGGCATCATCTCGGAATTGACCATCCGACTGCGCGGCATTCCCGAGACGATCGCGGCGGGCGCGGTGTCGTTCGCGAGTGTGCACGGGGCCTGCCAGGCCGTGATCCTGGCGATCCAGACCGGCATTCCCGTCGCGCGCATCGAGCTGCTCAACGCGGCGCAGGTGCAAGCCTGCAACGCCTATTCGAAGCTGACATTGCCGGAGACCCCGCTGCTGCTGATGGAATTCCACGGCAGCGAGATCGAGGTCGCCGAGCAGTCCAAGGCGTTCGGCGAGATCGCCCGGGATTGCGGCGGTGGCGATTTCTCCTGGACCACCAAGCCCGAGGACCGCACCAAGCTGTGGCAGGCGCGGCACGACGCCTATTGGTCGGTGAAGGCGCTGCGGCCCGGCGACAGCATCGGCGTGGTCGCGACCGACGTCTGCGTGCCGATCTCGCGGCTCGCCGACTGCGTCAGCGAGACTGAGGAGGATCTCAAGCGGCTCAATTTGCTGTCGCCGATCGTCGGCCATGTCGGCGACGGCAATTTCCATTGCTCGCTGGTCTGCGACACCAACGACGCGGACGAGATGGCGCGCGGCGAAGAATTCATGCATCGCCTGGTCGAGCGCGCGCAGGCGATGGACGGCACCTGCACCGGCGAGCACGGCATCGGGCAGGGCAAGCAGAAATATCTGAAGGCGGAGCTCGGCCCTGAGGCGCTCGACGCCATGCGGGCCCTGAAGAAGGCGCTCGATCCGCTCAACATCTTCAACCCGGGCAAGATCGTGCCGGAGGGGTAGCGCCGGCCGCAGCCAAGGACCGGGAACTTTCGGCAATGCTGACGGTTCCAATTCCCGCCAATTTCCCATGCCTCGATGGCAGGGCTTTGCGCGGGAGGGTGCGATGGTGCGACCGGTCATGGGAATTGCCGCGGTGGCTCTTGCCTGCATGCTGGCGGGGGCGGCGTTCGCGAAGGGCGGACATGGCGGCGGCCATGGAGGCGGACGTGGCGGCGGTCACCACGGCGGCCATGTCCGCGGTCACCACGGCGGCCATGTCCGCGGTCACGGCGGCGGGCATGCACATGGCGGGCATCATCGCGCGATGCGGTTCACCGCGGGCGCCCGACGCGGCGGCCCCAATTTCGGTCGGATCCGCAATGCCGCGATCCGGCCGGCGAACTTCCGCAACGCCCTGAACGCCAGCGCATTCCGCAATGGCCGGCTGATCAGCAATCCGGCGGCGCGTGCGCAACTCGCTGCGGCCGCCGCGCTGGCAGGCTGGAGCGGCGCAAGCAGCGGCTGGTGGCAACATCAGGGGGGCGGCTACGGCTGGGTCGGGCCGCTGTTCTGGCCGTTCGCCTACAACGACCTCTACGACTACACGATCTGGGGCGACGGGCTGGGCTTCTGGGGTTACGGCTATCCGGACATCTATGCAGGAATATTCGGCCCCTACGGTTATGATCGCCTGTCGGCCTATCTGCCGCAGAAGCCGCAGGGTCGTCGGCGAGCCCGCAGCGCGCCGCTCGATCAGCTCTGCGGCAGTGATCGCCGTGCCATCGCCGGACTGCCGATTGATCAGATTGCATCCGCGGTGCAGCCGACCGATGCGCAGGGCGCCGCTCTCGATGCGCTCGGCAACGCCTCCGTCGACGCGGCGGCGCTGATCCGCACGTCCTGTCCGACGCAGGCTGCCGCGACGGCGCCAGGCCGGCTCGCGGCGATGCAGCAGCGCATCGAGGCAATGCAGAAGGCGGTCGATCTGGTCCAGCCCGTGCTCGACCGGTTCTACGGTTCGCTCAGCGACGAACAGAAGGCGCGCTTCAATGCGCTGGCCGAGGATCAGCGTCGTGCGAACAATGCGAGCGGATCGTCGGTGCAGACCTGCAGCGTGCCCGCCGCATTCGATTGGCCCGGCGTCACGATCGAGGAAAGACTTCGCCCCAGCGACACCCAGCGCGCGGCGCTCCAGGTGCTGCAGGATACCAGCACAAGGGTTAGCACATCGCTCAAGGCGGCCTGCGAGCCCAATGAGGTGATGACACCGCCGGCCCGCATGGCCACGATCCGCAAGCGGCTCGATGCGATGCTGGACGGGATCAGGTCGGTGCGCGCGGCGCTCGAAGATTTCTATGCCACGCTCAATGACGAGCAGAAGGCGCAGTTCGAGGCGATCGGGCCGCGCCGCACGTCCTGAACGGCGCAAGCCAAGGAAGGCCATTGGTGGGGGCAATGAATTGGTTCGCAAGGCGGCGGCCGGCCGACATCTGGGATGAGCCGATCCAGGGGCCGATCGGCGACATCGAAGCGGCGGAGCGCATTCGTCACATCTGCGAGGCTGCGAAAGCGGGCGCCGAGGCCGTCGGAGGCTCCGCACGGACCGCCGGGCGCGAGCGTGAGCGCTACGAACGTGCCGCCCGCGTCGCGATGGAAATCGCGATGAAGATCGCAGACGATCTGATGCGCGACGATGCGGTCCGCCGCATCGTCGACCTCTGCATGAAGGCCGACGACGCCAAGACCGCGCAGATCCTGTTTCGCGCGATTCAGGCCGGCTGGGTCCGGGAGGCGGTGCAGCGCGACTATCCGGCGCTGGCGCAATAGGACCGGCTCGCGCGAGGCGCGAGCCGGTGCGACGTCCACGCTGGAGATCGTCTTAGTACCTGCGGTTGTAGTCGCCGCGGTAATGGTCGTCGCCGCCGCGGCTGCCCATTCCCACGCCGATGCCGATCCCGATGCCGACGCCTTGCATGATGGCACCGGGCGGCGGGCCGGGGGGCGGGGCGCGCTCGTAGACCACGTCGTCGGGCGGAGGCCGGCGCTTCGGCGGCGTCTCGACCACCTTGCGCTTCGGCGGCGTGTCGTCGACGCGCTTCTTGATCACGGGCGCGACGCTCGGATTGGCCGGCGTTGCCGGCGCCGTCGGGGCCGAGCACGGGCAGGTCGGAGCCATCGCGACCGCGACCGGGGTCGCCGCGGCGGCGACAGGCACGGCATAATTGCGGTTCTGCACGCGCAGCAGCAGCCGGCGAGCGGTCGCGGCGAGGTCGCTGTTGTCCCAGTTGGCCAGATAGGCCTCGAACGAGGCGCGGGTGTTGATCGCGGTGGCGCGCTCCCAGGCCAGCATCTGCCGGCGCCGTTCCAGCACCGTGCGCAGGCGCGGCGTGCGGGCGTCCTGGGCGTACAGCTCGATATAGGCCTGATACGCCTCCACGGTGTCCTCGGTGATCACGAGCTCATAGGCGGTCAGGGCCGGCTTGCCCTGCAAGGTCTTGCGCCAGTCCTCGACGCTGCGCGTGCCGCCGGCGAGCGCCATCGCGGATGCGCCGGGAACAGCGGGCGTGTTGCCGCTGCTCTCGCCGAAGAACCTGAAGTCGGTGGTCAGCGAGGAGCTTTCCCACGGGATCTGCCGTCCGTCGGTCGATTGCGCGACGGCGACGCGGATGCGCTTGAACACTTCCTCGATCGGCAGATTGGGCTGCTTGGCGATGGTCAGCGCGGCCGCGGTGTAGGGGCTGTCGATGCCGTTGCCGTCCTCGGCTTCGGCGCCGGGCGAGGTCGAATAGGAGATGAAGGAGCCGGGCGCGCCGGCCTTGGTGTCGACGATCGCAAGGCCATGGCCGGCGCCGCTCAGCGCGGGGAACGGATTGTTGCGGCAGGCATCGAGCATGAAGATGCGCGCGCGTGTCGGCAGCGCGCCGAGCGTGTTGAGCAGGTCGTTGAGGCGCACGCCCTGGAGCGGAATGTCGGCCTCGCGCTTGGGGTCGAGGTCGACCGGAACGAGATAGTTCTCGCCGTCGATTTGCAGACCGTGGCCGGCATAGAACACCAGCGCGACGGTGTCGGCGCCGCTGGCGCCGACCTTGCCGGCGAAATCCGAGATCGCCGCGCGCATTTCATTCTGCCCCAGATTGGCCGCCGTGGTGACGGTGAAGCCGGCATTGCCGAGCAGCTCCGTCATGCCCTTGGCGTCGTTGGCGGCGTTGGGCAGCTCGGGCACGGTGCGATAGGCGGACTGGCCGATCACCAGCGCAAGCCGCGCTTCGGCCACGGCCTCCGTCGGCGTCATCAACTGGGCGAGGGCGAAAAAACCGGACGCAACGAGCAGATTGGAAAAGACTGGGTGGCGCATGATGTCACCTCCAACGGCAATACGCGCGATGATGTCACTTTTCCTAGGGAGCCGCCATGGATCCGTCTGTGCGCTGGGTCACGCTGCGCGCTGCGGCAAATTGTGACAGGATGCCTGCCGCAGCCGGCGTTGTGCCAGGTTTCGACGGTCGCTGCCGCGGGCATTCGGGGATGGAAGGAGTCCAGTCGTGAAGGTTCTGCTTGCTCACACGCCGGAGATGCGGCGCAACTATTACGGCGACCGCAGCTTGAACGGCCTGCGTGCGGCCGCCGAGGTGATCCTGCACGAAAGCGACGAGCCCCTCGACGCCGCCGGCCTCGTGCAGGTCGCGAAAGACGCCGACATCATCGTCGCCGATCGCATGACGGAAGGCCGCGGCCGGATCTTCGCCGAGCTGCCGCATCTGCGCGCCTTCGTTCGCTGTGCCGTCGATATCCGCAACGTCGATGTGGAAGCGGCCTCGAAGGCCGGCGTGCTCGTCACCCGCGCCGGTCCCGGCTTCGTGCAGGCCGTCGCCGAGCTCGCGCTCGGCTTCATGGTCGATCTCTCCCGCGGCGTGTCGCGGACGACGGCGGACTACCAGGCCGGCCGCAAGCCGGAGGCGCGGATGGGCCGCCAGCTTGCCGGCAGCACGATCGGCATCATCGGCTATGGCAGCATCGGGCGCTATCTCGCGGGGATCGCAAAGGTGCTGCGCATGGAGGTGCTGGTCTGCGACCCCTTCGCCGATGTCGGCGATGCCGCGATCCGGCAGGTCGGCCTCGACGAGCTGCTTGCCTCTTCGGACTATGTCGTCTGCCTTGCGATCGCCAACGAGCAGACCGAGAATCTAATCGGAGCGGCGGCGCTGGCGCGCATGCGGAGGCATGCGTTCTTCATCAACCTCTCGCGAGGCAATCTCGTCGACGAGCCGGCACTGGCGCAGGCGTTGCGCGAGAACCGCATTGCCGGTGCAGCGATCGACGTCGGCCGCGCGCCGGACCAGATGCCGACACCGGAGCTCGCAAAGCTTCCGAACGTGATCGCCACCCCGCATGTCGGCGGGCTGACGCCGCAGGCGATCGAATATCAGTCGCTGGAAACCGTGCGGCAGGTCGAAGCGATCGCGAAGGGCGAGGTGCCGCCGGGCGCGGTGAACGCCGAGCACTGGACGCGGCGGCCATGAACGGCCCTACAGCCGGTCCACCGCCTTGAACGTCCCGTCCTTCTGGATCACCGTCAAGAACACCTTCGGCGGCGCGTCGATCATGCGGAGGCCGACGTTGACAATGCTGCCGCTGATCTCGAAGCGACCGACATCGTTGATGGCGCGCAGCAGGCTTGCGCGGGTCGGCTCAGGTCCGGCCTGTTCCAGCGCTGCGGCCGCGAGGCGGCCGGAGAGGTAGCCTTCCAGCGATACGAAGTCCGGTGTCTGCGTCGGATCGACCGCCTTCTGCGCCGCCTGATAGTCGGCGACGAGCTTGAGCGAGCGGTCCCACGGAAATGGCACGACCTGCGAGACGACGACGCCTTCGCCCTCGGGGCCTAGCTCCCTGGCGAGCGCGTTGGCGCCGACAAAGGAGATGTTGACGAAGGTCGGATAGAAGCCGCTGCGGTGCGCGAGCTTGATGAACTCCGCGCAGGGGCCATAGGTCCCGACCATCACGATGGCCTCGGGCTCGGCGCGCTTGATCGTTCGCAAGGCGGCCTTGACCGCGCGGGTGTTGCGCTCAAAGGTGCCTTCGGCGGCGAGCTCGAGGCCGCGCCTGGCGAGCGCGCGCTTCACACCGGTCAGACCGTCGCGGCCGAAGGCATCGTCCTGGTAGAAAATGCCGATGCGGGTGAAGTGGCGATCCTCGGTGAGGTGCTTGATCCACGCTTCGGCCTCCGCACTGTAGCTCGCGCGGATGTTGACGACGTTCGCGAGTTCGAGGTCGCGCAGGAATTCGGCACCGCTGAACGGGCCGATGAAGGGAATGTTCCTGGGGCTGGTGATCGGAATTGTCGCCATCGCGGTCGGCGTGCCCACCGCCCCGATCAGCGCGAACACCTTGTCGTCCTCGATCAGCCGCAGCGTCTCCGCCGCCGAACGATCGGGATCGTAGCCGTCGTCGCGGCTGATGAGCTGGAGCCTGCGGCCGTGCACGCCACCCTTGGCGTTGATCTCGGTGAATGCTGCGACGATGCCTTGCCGCATACGCTGCCCGAGCGCGGAGGACGGACCTTCCAGCGCGGCGGCCTGGCCGAACAGGATCGCATCCTCGCTGACGCCGGCCTCCTCGGCCCCGGCCGTGAGCGTGGTCGCTGCCAGGAGCACGCAGGTCAGGATCACGGATCTCGTCGATCGAAATCGATGCATCGGGTCTTGCCGGATAGTTGAGAAACCTTGCGCAACATATCCCTGCGAGCCTGAACAGCTGGCTAATCGGCACCGTGTCGGCGCCCCGTAGGACTCCGGGCAAAATCGGCAACTTGTTTCCACACTACCGCATCGCTCGCGCACTTCATTAACTAATCCGGTGCATTGCGGCATGATCCGGTTCCGAAATTGTGCAGTTTCTTAACCGCGGTCTTGTTCCGATAGCCAAACCGATGCCTCAACCAGAGGTTCGGTTTGTCGCGGGAGAGGGGACGGCGGCTTCGAGATGGGCGGTCACGATCAGCACGATCAGGATCGGAGGCGCATGACCGGATGGTGGCGTGCCGCGCTGCTGCTCGGGCTGTATCGCCCCGCGTTCGTCGCGGTCGGCGTCGGTCTTCTGTTCTCGGTCGTCGGCGCGGCCGCCGTGGCGCGGTGGGAAGATCGCGTCAACAGGATCGAGTTCGAGAACGCGGCCGAGACCGAAGCGATCGTCATGCAGAACGGCATGGGCGAATACATATCGAGGCTGCTCGCTCTGCGCACGCTGTTCGAATCGACCAACGACGAAGTTACCCGCAGCGAGTTCGAGACCTTCAGTGTCCGCCTGTTCGAACGCCATCCCGGCATGCTGCGTGTGGCCTGGGTGCCGCGCGTCAACCGAAAAGAGCGCTCCGATTACGAGGCCGCGGCGATCACGGACGGCGTCTCCGGCTATCGCATCAAGTCGCTTCAGGGCGAAAGCTTCGCGACGGCGCCGCAGAGCGACGAATATTTTCCGGTGTTCTATTCGACCCAGCCCAAGACCTCGTCGGTCTATGGCATGGACTACGCCACCGTTCCGGAGCGCCGCGCGGTTCTGGAGCGCGCGCGCGATCACGACAGCGTCGCAGCCATCCGCACCCGCCTGTTCGAACCGAGGGAGGGAGGCCGGCTGCCCGACGTCCTCGTTGCCGTTCCCGTCTACGCCAAGGGGACGTCGCGCGAGACGATCGCGGACCGGCGTCGCAATCTCGCCGGCTACGTGGTCGGAATCTTCGATCTGCCGCTGCTGATTCAGGCCATTCGCGTGACCACGGGAGCAAGCCCCGCGGTCAGCATCAACGTCTATCCGCCCTTCACGGGGCAAATCGTCAGCCTGGAGCAGATGCTGCCCGACTATTCGTCGGCGGCAAGGGCGCCGCAGTCGATGCGGGACGTCGCCCGGGCACTGCACTGGTCGGGCAGCCTCAAGATCGGCGATACCGATTGGCAGGTGCGGGCCGTTCCCACCGCCGGCGGTCCGCTGGAGACGACTTACGATCGCGCGGTCGCGGTGCTGATCGTCGGCATGCTGCTCACGCTGTCGCTGTCGACCTATCTCATGCTGGCGAGCCGCAACTCGCGGCGCCTGTCACTGGCCAACCGGCGGGTGCTCGAGCTCGCCCAAACCGACGTCCTGACCGGACTGCCGAACCGCGCCTTCTTCCTCAGCCGGCTCGACGAGATGAACAACCAGCTGGGGGTGCGGGGACTGCCGTTCTCGATCCTGATGCTCGACCTCGACCGCTTCAAGAACGTCAACGACTCCCTCGGTCACGGGGCCGGCGATGCGCTGCTGCGCCAGGTGGCACAGCGGCTGAAATCCGCATTGCGCGCCACCGACGTGCTGGCCCGGCTCGGTGGCGACGAGTTCGCCATCATCCAGGAAGCCGGTGCGGATCAGCGCGCCTGTGCGACCGAGCTGGCGGCGCGGATCGCCAAGCTGTTGACCGAACCGTTCCTCCTGCCCGGCCACCGCGTCGAGATCGGCACCAGCATCGGCATCGCCATCGCGCCGGATCACGGCAGCGATCAGGAGCAATTGCTGAAGAAGGCGGACCTTGCGCTCTATCGCTCGAAATCGGCGGGTCGCAATTGCTTCACCATCTACGACGAGGCGATGTCGGCCGAGCTGGAGGCCCGCAACACGCTGGAGGGGGATTTGCGCGATGCCATCGCGCGGTGCCAGCTGGAGGTGCATTACCAGCCGTTCGTCGACGCTCTCAGCGGGGCGCGGTGCGGCTTCGAGGCGTTGGTGCGCTGGCGGCATCCGACGCGCGGCCTGATCCCCCCGGACCAGTTCATCCAGCTTGCGGAGGAGACCGGGTTGATCGTGCCGCTCGGCGAATTCGTGCTGCGGCGCGCCTGCGCGGATGCGGCCGGCTGGCCCTCCGATTTGTCGGTCGCGGTCAACCTGTCACCGATCCAGTTCAAGGAAGCCGAGCTCTTCGAGATGATCGGCGCGGCGCTCGCGGATTCCGGCCTGCCGCCCCAGCGGCTGGAGATCGAGATCACCGAATCCGTCCTGCTGGAGCGCGGCAGCGAGAACCACGCCTTCATGGAGCGGCTCAAGCGTCTCGGCATCGAGCTCGCGCTCGACGATTTCGGCACCGGCTATTCCTCGCTCAGCTATCTGACCGCGTTCCCGTTCGACAAGATCAAGATCGACAAGTCGTTCATCCGCAACCTCACGCATCAGCCGCGCAGCTCCGCCATCATCTCCGCGATCGTGACCCTGGCGCGCGGGCTCGACATGTCGGTGACGGCCGAAGGCGTCGAGACCCGCGAGGAGTACGAGCGGCTGAAGGCGCTCGGCGTCAATTTCGCCCAGGGCTATCTGTTCGGCCGCCCGCAGCCGATCGAGCGGATCCTGTTCGACGCCCCCGTCAAACGGTCACGGCGCGACGCCGCCTGAGCGCCCGGCGCGACGGGCATGCACGAAAAGCGCTTGACCGGAGCAACCCCGGATGGTCGGAAGGATCGTCCAGGGATGAAACAACCACATCATGCGGCTTCCGTTCTTCTACGGCTGGGTCGTGGTCGCCGTGACCTTCGTCACCATGGCCATCGGCGTCAACGCGCGTACAGCCTTTTCGCTGTTCTTTCCGCCCATCGTCTCGGAGTTCGGCTGGGAGCGTGGCGTGACCGCCGGCGCCTTCTCCTTCGGCTTCGTGGTGTCGGGCGTGGTCAGCCCGCTGATCGGCCGCCTGATGGACCGCGCCGGCCCGCGCGCGGTGATGGAGCTCGGGGTGGTGCTGATGGGTGGCGGCTTGCTGCTTGCGCCGCTGACCAGCGCGCCCTGGCATCTCTATGTCACCATCGGCGTCATGGTCGGTGCCGGCTCGGTGTGTCTTGGCTATTCCGGCCAGTCGCTGTTCCTGCCGAACTGGTTCATCCGCAAGCGCGGCTTCGCCATCGGCATCGCTTTCGCCGGGGTCGGCATCGGCTCGGTGACGCTGCTGCCATGGGTGCAGCACATGATCGAAGCGACCGGCTGGCGCACCGCCTGCACCGCGATGGGCCTGCTCATCCTGATCGTGCTGGCGCCGGTGAACCTGCTGCTGCACAGGCGCCCGCAGGATATCGGCCTCGAACCCGACGGCGATGCCGCCCCGGTCGCGGGCGGTGCCCAACCCGTCTCCAACGTCGTCGATCCGGTTTGGGTCAATACCGACTGGACGCTGAAGCGCGCCGTCGCGACCGCGCGCTTCTGGTGGATCGCGCTCGGCTATTTCTCGGGCCTGTACATCTGGTACGCGGTGCAGGTGCACCAGACCAAGTTCCTGCTCGACATCGGCTTCAGCCCTTCCGTCGCGGTGTGGGCGCTCGGCACCGTCAGCCTGCTCGGCATTCCCGGGCAGATCGTGCTGGGCCATGTCTCCGACCGCATCGGGCGGGAGTGGGTCTGGGCGATCAGCTGCGCGGGCTTCGTGATCTGCTTCGCCGCGCTGATCGGCTTGAAATATCAACCCTCGCTCTGGCTCGTCTACCTCATGGTGCTCGCGCAAGGCGCGCTCGGCTACGGTCTCACCTCGATCATGGGCGCGGTGGTGTTCGAGATTTTCCAGGGCAAGCACCAGGGCAGCATCTTCGGCACCATCATGCTGGCGGCGCTCGCGGGCGGAGCGGCCGGACCATGGCTGACCGGCGTGCTCCATGATCGCACCGGCGACTACACGCTCGCCTTCGGCCTCGCGATCATCGTGAGCGGATTGTCGGCGCTCGCGATCTGGCGGGCATCGCCGGGCAAGGTGAGGGCGGTGGCCGGCCGGCTGCACAAACCGCAGAGCCGAACCGCGGAGTGAGTTGCGGACACACACTGCATTACCTGCGCTGCTTTTGCCGAATGTTAAGCATGTCGCGGCTTGGCAGATGCGAGGCGATTTTCAAAAACGTCTTGGACACCATCGGAGCGTAGCTTCGGGCCGATTGCCGCTTCTTCCCGATGTTCCCGGTTTCCGATGTCTGCCTCCGATCATCTTGCGACAGAAACTCCGGACGTGCTGTTGGCTGCACTTGAACGCGCCGACGATGGCGTCGTCATTGTCGATGGTGCGCACCGCATCACGCATTTCAATGCCAGTGCGGAACGGATCTGGAAGCTCGCGCGCACCGACGCGCTCGGCAGCGATGCCGAAATTCTCACCCTCAAATGTCTTCAGGCCGATCCGGTCGCGGAATTCCGCGACGAGATCAGCCTCGTGCGGCACGATGGCAGCCGGATCCGTGCGGCCATATCGCTCTCGTCCATTGCGCATGACGGCGCGACCCATCGCATCGTGTTCGCGCGCGACGTCACCGCGGATGCCGAGCGCCGCGCCAGAATCGGGCTTCTCCACGCCGTCGCCGATCAGAGCAACCGGGCAGTGATCATCGCCGACACCGAGCAGAACATCGTCTACGTCAACACGGCCTTCACCACGCTGTTCGGCTACAGCAGCGCCGAGGCCGAGGGCCACCGCGCAGATGAGCTCATCGCCGGCCGCCACACCGACCGCAAGGCGATCGCGAAGCTGGTCGAGCGTCTGATGCGTGGCGGCCGCCGCGGCGAGGCCGAGGTGCTCGCCTACGACAAGCACGGCGAGGAGATCTGGATCTGGGCCCGGATCGACGCGTTCCGCGACAGCAAGGGTCGGGTCAAGCACATCCTCGCGCTGATCGAGGACATCACCGAGACCAGGCAATTGCGCTCGCTGCAGCAGCTCATCATGGCCTCGCTCGCGGACGAGATTCCGATTGCCGACATCGCCGACAGGCTGTGCCGCCGCGTCGAGCAGATCGCGCCCGACGTCGTCTGCTCGCTGCTCCACGTCGATGCCGCCGGCCTGCTCCACCCGCTCGGAGGTCCCTCTCTGCCGGAGGAATATTCCCGCGCATTGGACGGCATTGGGATCGGCCCTAATGTCGGCTCCTGCGGCTCTGCCGCCTTCTACGGCGAGCCGGTGCTGGCGACCGACCTCGAGACCGATGCCCGCTGGCAGCCCTACAAGGCCATGCCGCTCGGGATCGGCCTGCGCGCCTGCTGGTCGACGCCGATCAAGTCCAAGGACGGCCGGGTCATCGCGACCTTCGCCTTCTACTTTCGGGAGCCTCGCGCGCCGAGCAACTGGCACCGGCGCATCGTCGAGGCCTGCGTCAATCTCGGCGCCTTCGCGATCGAACGCAAGGAGGCCCGCGCCGAGATCGCGCGGCTCGCCTATCACGACATCCTCACCGGCCTGCCGAACCGCGCGCAGCTGCGGCACCTGATCACCACCGCGATCGATGCCTGCCCGACCGGCAGCCATGTCGCGCTGGCCTTCCTCGATGTCGACCATTTCAAGGACGTCAACGACACGCTCGGTCACGCGGCCGGCGACGAGCTGCTGGTCCAGCTCGCCCAGCGTCTGCGCGAGCAGATCGGGCCCGAAGACATGCTGGGACGGCTCGGCGGCGACGAATTCGTCATCCTGCTGCCGCAACGCAATGCCGAGAGCGCCGCAGGCGTCGCGGCCGACATCACGGAGGCGCTGGCCGCCCCCTTGAAGCTCGGATCGAAGCTGATGCCGATGTCGGCCAGCATCGGCATCAGCCTCTACCCCGACCATGCCACCGACATCGACACGCTGATGCAGCAGGCCGACGCCGCCATGTATATGGCCAAGCAGGCCGGACGCTCGACCTATCGCATCTTCAGTGCCGAGATGAACGGGCTCACCGAGCAGCGCCTGGCGCTGATCGCGGCGCTCCGCCGCGCCATCGCGGAAGGCGCGCTGAGCCTGAGCTACCAGCCGCAGATCCGCAGCTGCGACGGCGCGATCCACGGCGTCGAGGCGCTGTCGCGCTGGCACGATGCCGTGCTCGGCGACGTCTCGCCGGCAAAGTTCATTCCGCTCGCGGAGGAGTGCGGCCTGATCGAGCAAATCGGTCTGTGGTCGGTGCGTGAAGCCTGCCGGCAGATGGCGAGCTGGCGCCGTGCCGGCCTCAACATTCCCTGCGTGTCGGTGAACCTGTCGCCGATCAATTTCCGAAACGTCACGCTCGCCGCGCGCCTCAAGGACGTCCTCGCCGAATACGACCTGCCGGCGGATGCGCTCATGCTGGAGATCACCGAGGGCGCGTTCATGCAGGACAGCGTCGCCGCGCTGGAGACGATGACCGCGATCCGCGCGCTCGGCGTCGGGCTCGCGGTGGACGATTTCGGCACCGGATATTCCAGCCTCAGCCGCCTTGCGCATCTGCCGATCCGCGAACTCAAGATCGACCGCAGTTTCATGCGCGACATCGAGCGCGACGCGGGTGCGCTCGCCATCGCCACCGCCGTGGTGCGCGTCGGCCAGGGCCTCGGCATGACCGTCGTCGCCGAGGGCGTCGAGACCGAAGGCCAGCGCAAGACGCTGGCCGAACTCGGCTGCGACGTCGTGCAAGGCTTTCTCTACGCCCCCGCGCTTCCGCCCGTCGCCTTCGAGCGCTGGCTGATCGATCACTGCGCCGAGCAGGCGAAGTCGATGCTGGGGAAACTCGACGTCGCGCCGACCGGTCCCGGCGCCGTAAGGCGGTCAGCATAATCGATTGCTTTCTGGCGATATTCTCGGCAATTAGGAACCCATCGGCAGATCGGCGATTTGCTTGAGTGAGACCTGCCGGAGGGGCGCCACGCCGTATCCAGTCTGGAGATTGCATGGCTGCGACGAAAAGACCGGAAAATGCCACCGCCTTGGTTCATTCGGCAGGTTTTCGGCCTTCGCAATCGCTGCTCAGAGCCATCACAGCATGGATGGCGCTTCAGGACGAAAGGCCCAGCCTGTCCCAGGCAATAGGTCGTTTGGTGGAGCTGGGACTTGCGCACACCGACGAGGATCGACAGAAGCTGCGCGCCCGCGAGATGGCTGGGGATGCGATCGATCGCATGGCGGACACCACCACGACGGCCGATGATCGGGCGATCCGCAAGCGGGTTCTGCTCGATGGACCCAAGGAATTCGACCACGTGCGAATCGATCGAGCCAAACGCAGCAAGCCGATCCAGGAATAAGGCGAGCAGCAGGAGGCCCCGGCACCGGAGGACTTCGAGCCGCCAGAGACATGAGGATGACAAATGAAACCGCATTCCCCATCGCGTGCAGCGAACGAGGCGAACAGCCACTTCAAACAGACCGCGGCGAAGCCGGCGACCGATTACGAGAAGGCGGAACAGGCTTTCCAGGCAAATCGGGAACGACTGAAGGCCGAACGGCTGGCGAGGGAGGCTGAACGACGAAGCCGGTCCGAGAGGACGCCCTAGACGTCGCACTTCTCCTGCGAGAAGCGCCACACAATCGCAGCGCTGCGGCTAAAGCATGGACAGCACGACGATCCCGTCTTGGAGCTCGCCTGAAGCGAGCCGTGCCCGCGCCATGCGCTCGAACTCAGTTCGATGCTTCTGCAGATAGCTGAAGGCCTGCTTCTGCGTGTTGAATGTCGTGGCAAGCTGGCACATCTGCCGATTGGCGCCGGACGCGAGAAAGAACGTGATGGTTCCGTGGTCTGGCTTGATTCTAGGCACGATCTGCACCCTCCGGCATGTGATCGGCCCCTTGAGGCTGCGGCAGCTTGAAGATTATCGTGCCGGCTTCTTCGAGCGTTTCTTTGGCGCCGGCGCCGGCAAAGCCAGCCGAACAGCTTCGTCAGCCGCTTCCTTGGCCTCGCGCGCGGCTCGCAGCCGCGCCATGTTTTTGCGAACTTCGATGGCCTGCCGTTCGGCGTCGGCCATTGCCCGTGCTCCGTCTTCAGCGGCCACGCGGCGACGATCGGATCGCGCGACGCTTTCGGGTGACGGCTCTGCCGGTTTCTTGGTGCTCATCGTCCACCCGGCTCCGCAAACGACTAAACCCGCTCAATCCTGGGATTGAGCGGGCAGGGCGACCGTTTCAGTACATCCGTGAAACGGTGCCACGATATCAAGCCAGCGAGAGATTCTCAGCGCTGACCTTGCCTCGCATCTTGTCGGTCTTGACCTCGAAATTGACCTGCTGGCCTTCTCCGAGACCTGCAAGACCAGCCCGTTCAACGGCGCTGATGTGAACGAACACATCGTTGCCGCCGTCGTTCGGCTGAATGAAACCGAAGCCCTTTTGGCCATTGAACCACTTGACCGTACCTGTCGTCATCTTCTTCTCCAAAGCGCGCAAGCGCATTCCGCGCGACAATCACGCGGTCATCTTCAACTTCGTCGATGTCTTTGGAAAAGGAGCCCGCGGGCGCATTCAACAAGGCACAGCGGCTAATCGAACGTCTTCTATATATATGATCCCCAGGATTTTGCAAGGAGCCAGGCCGGTTTGTTTTCGAAAGAGCGGATCGACTGTTCCGATCGAGGCGCTTTGCATGGAATCCATCGATCTGCCAGCAGGACGTTAGCGATTGACAGCGCTGCATGACAATGGTCACGGTGTCTGATCGCCGTGACAAGCAGACCTGCGTCCGAAGCCGCGACCAACGTCGCCGCTGCTATCCTCAAAATTCGCAATGAAGCTCCTGCGCAATTGGCTGCCTGCAGGACGTGTCGCCATTCGCAGCCCCGGTCGGGAGAATCAATTGCACGTACTCGTCAGAGACAACAACGTCGAGCAGGCACTCCGCGTTCTCAAGAAGAAGATGCAGCGCGAGGGCGTGTTTCGCGAAATGAAGCAGCGGCGCTCGTATGAAAAGCCGTCCGAGCGAAAGACCCGCGAGAAATCCGAAGCCATTCGTCGCGCGCGCAAGCTGGCCCGGAAACAAGCGATCAGAGAGGGGTTGCTGCCGGCGCCGCCGAAAAAGAAGCCCTTTGAACGCAAGCCGCCCTTGCCGGAGATCAAGGCGCGGGCGGAGTAGAGAGAGCTGCCGTCGCTATGACCTGAAATCGATGCGCGCAGCACGATGCCCGGCGGCGTTCCTTCGAACTCCGTCGCGTGATATTTGCTCGCCGCGCGTGCTTCGATGCGGTCCCGCAGGCGAGTGAACTGAGCCTCCCGCTGCTCGGGCTTGACTTGGGGGCCGCGCTCGAGATCGTCCATCGCGGAAGTCGAGACGGCGCAAGGAATCTCCCTGGTGCCGTCATGCATCGAGAACCGGACGATCATCCGGTCGTATTCGTGGCCGATAAAGCGGCCGCTGGTCAATGTCATGGCGTGCTCCGTTGCGTGATTGCCAGGCACGATCGCCCTCAGATCAGCGCGGCGACCGGCCGCCTGCGTTCCCGTAGCGCATGGCACGTTGAGAATGCAGGCGGCGGTCGTTCGCCTCAGCTCTCCCCCGACAGCCGGGCAAAATCGTCAAACAGCGCGGCCACCAGCGCGCGATGGCGCGTGTCCTCTGCGGGCAGGCTCGCGGCATAAAGGTTGAGCAAATGGCGGGCCTTCACCGCGGCCTCCGACCAGGACGCGGCGGGCACCGTCATCATGCGGTGCTCAAGATCGGCCTCGCGCTCGCGCAGCTCTCTGGTGTTGGCCTCGACCTCGGCCAGCGCGCGGCGCAGGTCGGTGGCCTTCTGTGCGGCCATGCCGCGGTGCTTGTCGAGGTCCACGGGATGATCAGTCATTGGCAATGCTCGCGTCTGCAGCTTGCGCGTTCGCGAGATCGACCGAGCCGATCGGTAGCATCTCCATCACGCCGCCGGCGCCTTCGGCGGGCACGGTGATCATCGTGGCGATGCGGCGATAGGCGGCGAAGGTCAGGCCCTCGATCGTTTCCTCGTCGGTGACGACCTCATAGGCGCCGGCCGGCAACACGCGATCGATGCCGCGCATGCGGAACGGATGCCTGAACGTGACGGTTTCTCGCCGCGAGCGGATGGTCATGCACGCCTGCCTTTCGCAAGTGAAGCCCCAACCGGTGCCGGCGTCGCGAGCATGCGCTCTTGGCGCGGCAATTGCCAGCACTATCGTCACCGCGCCGTCGACGCCGGTGTCACGGCGCGACAAACGCACGCGAGGCATTTAAACGCTCGCTATCGCCTCAGTGCGGGCGTAAGGTCGCGGCCATCACCGCACGTCTCAACGGCTTCGACCGGTGACTGAGGGTCACGTGTGCTCCCGCCGAAGGCTTCGCAGGAGCATTCGATGTCGCCTGTTCGCATCTCGGAATGGGTCGTGCCGCCGGTGATCGTTCCCCTGTTCCTTCTGCTTCTCGTGTGCGGAGCTGCCATCCTCAATGGGTAGGGCGATACGCGTGCCGTATCTGGTCAGTGGGACCAACGAATACGGCAGTTCCAATCTGGGGCGCGGCACCGCGGCGGTCGCGTTGCGGCTCGCGCGAAAATTGCTGCGTGAAGGCTACATGGATGTCAGGGTCTGCACCCCGCGCGGACTTGTCCTGCAACCCGATGAATTCGACCAACTTGAACCGGCAAAGGAGAGCGAGATGGCGAAGGGCCAACAACGCGGCAATCGCGAAGCCAAGAAGCCGAAGAAGGAAAAGTCCAAGGTCATCGCCGCGGCCCCGAGCCGCAAGGAAGCCGCCTGGCAGCCGGATTTCGGACCCGCAAAGAAGAAGTAGGCGAGCTGCAGCGCGCGCCAGCGCGGATGGATTTGACGCCGCGACGGAGGCGCTCGACCCTATGTCGCAGCCGCATTCGAGATGAAGCCGGCTCGCGCCTTATGAAGATGTACCCTGGCTCGCCGCCAATCCCGTCCGGCGCCGAAGATCGGTGATCGCGCGCAAAAAGCTGTCGGCCGGCGTGGTCTCGGGATCGATCAGCCGGTGCAGGCGGAAGCCGTCCTCCAATGCGAGCACGACGGAGGCCATCCAGGGCGGGTCCAGATTGCCGTTCTTGCCGTTGCTCTTCAGCGTGGCCTCGACGATGTCGGCGACCAGCTTGCGGCGGGCGCGCAGGCGTTTGGCGAGTTCGGGCCGGCGCTTCTCGGCGCGCGCGACGAACAGGATCATCTCGATGTGCAGCAGCGGGGAGCGGCCGAGCGGATCCTGCCGCGTGCGGTCCATCGCCTTCAGCGCGGCGATGAAATCGTCGAGATTGTCGTGCTGGGCGAGGATGTCCATGTTGCGCCGGATCGACTGCTCGACATGGTCCTCGAGCATGGCGATGATCAGCTCGTCCTTGCTCTTGAAGTTCGAATAGAACGCGCCGCGGCTGAAGCCCGCCGCCGCCGCGATCGCCTCGATGCTGGCGCCGCCGATGCCGTCCTGTTCGAACACGCGCGCGGCCGCCTCGAACAATTTGTCGCGCGTATCGTCCCTGGTCGGCCTGGTTCTCACCCTTGACATCGGAGCAGGGTAGGGCAGAATGCAACTCGATACAACAATGTATCGAGTTGATAATTTCAAGGGATGGTTACGCCGCGCGAGCAGGCAAGCGTCGGCGTATTCGTGTCATGCGGCAACCGGTTTGAGGTCACCATGAACGAGCACGTGCAAGGCGCCGGCGGCGCGCCGCTGTTCAACCCGCTCTCGCCGGACTTCATCCGCGATCCCTATCCGCATTACGACCGGCTGCGCACGCTCGATCCGATCCATGTGACGCCGTTCGGCCAGTTCGTCGCCAGCCGCCACGCCGACGTCAGCCTGGTGATGCGCGACAAGCGCTTCGGCAAGGATTTCGTCGAGCGCTCGAAACGCCGCTACAGCGACAAGATCATGGACGAGCCGGTGTTCCGCAGCATGAGCCATTGGATGCTGCAGGCCGATCCGCCGGACCACACCCGCCTGCGCGGTCTCGTCGTCAAGGCCTTCACCGCACGCCGGGTCGAGGACATGCGGCCGCGCATCCAGGAGATCGTCGACCAGGCCATCGATGCCGTGATCGACCGCGGCCACATGGACCTGATCGAGGATTTCGCCTTCCGCCTGCCCATCACCATCATCTGCGACATGCTGGGCATCCCCGAGGAGCATCGCGAGGTGTTCTACAACAGCTCGCGCGATGGCGGGCGGCTGCTCGACCCCGTGCCCCTCACGCCGGAGGAGATCAAGAAGGGCAACGAGGGCAACCTCATGGCGCAGATGTATTTCCAGCAGCTGTTCGAGCTGCGCCGCAAAAGTCCCGCCGACGACCTCATCACCCAGCTGGTGCAGGCCGAGGAGGACGGCAACAAGCTCAGCAACGAGGAGCTGACCGCCAACATCATCCTGCTGTTCGGCGCCGGCCACGAGACCACGGTCAACCTGATCGGCAACGGCCTGCTCGCGCTCCATCGCAACCCGGACCAGCTCGCGCTGCTCAAGGCACGCCCGGAGCTGACGGAGGGCGCGATCGAGGAATTCCTGCGCTACGATTCCTCGGTGCAGATGACCGGACGCGTCGCGCTGGAGGAGATCGAGGATCTCGGCGGCAAGCGGATCCCCAAGGGCGAGACCGTGCTGTGCCTGCTCGGCTCGGCCAACCGCGATCCGGCGGTCTATCCTGACCGGCCCGACCGGCTCGACGTCACCCGCCAGAACGTGAAGCCGCTCTCGTTCGGCGGCGGCATCCATTTCTGCCTCGGGGCCCAATTGGCGCGCATCGAGGCCGAGATCGCCATTGCCACGCTGCTGCGGCGGCTGCCGGACTTGCGCATCGACGACGTCGAGAACCCGGAATGGCGGCCGACCTTCGTGCTGCGCGGCCTGAAGCGGCTGCCGGCGAGCTGGTGAGGTTTCGGGGCTGATTCTGCACGCGCTGCCCTCATCCTGAGGGCCCGCGAAGCGGGCGTCTCCAAGGATGGCCGCGGGCGAGAGCGGGGCCTGCATGGTTCGAGACGGCGCTTGGTGCGCCTCCTCACCATGAGGGTCGCCTTCCAGCGTTAACCTCCGCGCGCAACAGTCGCTGTGACTTCGCCACACTTCCCCCTATATAAGGGGCTGTTCCGGCACGCCTGAAGTCCGCTAAGGCCAGGGTTTGGTCCGGGTGCCGGTTTGGCCGAGGGGAGACCCGTGCAGACGACGCTGCTCGGATTGGCGATTGCCTTCATCATTGCGCTGCTGGCCGCGCTGATCGGGCCTTACTACGTCGACTGGAACCAGTTCAGGCCCCAGTTCGAGGCGGAGGCCGGCAAGATCATCGGCGTGCCGGTGCGGGTCGCGGGCGAGCTCGACGCGCGGCTCCTGCCGGCGCCGACGCTGCGGCTGCGCCAGGTCACCTTCGGCGGCAACAATGATCTCGGTCGCCTGCGCGCCGACAAGCTGGACGTGGAGTTCAGCCTGGGCTCGCTGATGCGCGGGGAATGGCGCGCCACCGAGCTTTCGGTAGGCGGCATGGCGGTCGATCTCGGCCTCGATGCGCGTGGGCGGGTCGATCTGCCCTCCACCGCGAGCGGCACCTTCAATCTGGCCTCGCTCGCCATCGAACGGCTCAATCTCACCGGCCGCATCGCCCTGCACGATGCCGCCAGCCGCTCCACGCTGGAGCTGAACGACATCACCTTTTCCGGTGACGTCCGCTCGCTCGCGGGCTCGGTGCGCGGCGATGGCGGCTTCACCGCCAACGGGGTGCGCTATCCGTTCCGCGTCTCGTCCGGCCCGAGCGCCGACGGCAACGCCACCCGTCTCCACCTCAACATCGATCCCGGCGAGCGCGCCATCCTTGCCGATCTCGAAGGCGTGCTCGCCTTCGACAACCGCCTGCCGAAATTCGACGGCGCGCTGACGCTGGCGGTGCCGGCGGTCAAGAAGGCCGGCGCAGCCGGGCCGGCCCCCTGGAAGCTGACGACCAAGCTTAGGGCGGATCCGGCCGGGGCGAAGTTCGAGCAGATCGACGCCAGCTTCGGCCCTGAGGACAGCGCGCTGAAGCTCGGCGGCGTCGGCGACCTTAAATTCGGTGCCTCGCCGCTGCTGCGCGCGGTGCTGTCGGCGCGCCAGGTCGATGCCGACAGGCTTGCCGCCAAGAATACGGACAAGGACGATGCCGAGCCGCTCCGCATCCTGCCGGCGCTGCGCGCGGGGCTTGCTGCCATTCCGCAGGCGCCGATCCCGGCCCAGATCGAGTTCAACTCCGACCAGATCATGCTCGGCGGCCGTCCGCTGCAGAACATCACGACCGAGCTCCAGACCGACGGACGGTCCTGGACCTTCCAGCGCCTCGAGCTGCGCGCGCCCGGCATGACGCAGCTCTCGCTCAACGGCGCGACGCCGGGCGCCGACAGTTTCAGCGGCCGTCTCAGCGTCGAATCCTCCGATCCCGACACGCTGGTGGCCTGGCTCCAGGGCCGCAGCGAGGTCAACCGCCGCAGCACGCGGCCGCTGCGCCTCGCCGGCGAGGTCACGATCGCCGCCAACCATCTCGCCATCGACCGGCTGAAGGCCGACATCGAAGGCGGCACCGTGGAAGGCCGCATCGCCTTCGTGCAGACGGGCGCGAGCAAGGGCTCGCGGATCGACGCCGACCTCAAGGCCGATCGGCTCGATCTCGACTCCGCCGCAAGCTTCGTGCGCGCGCTCGCGGGACCGCAGGGCGAGTGGCCGGAGGAAGCCAAGCTCTCGCTCGATATCGGCCGCGCGATCTCCGCCGGGCAGGAGCTGCGTCCGTTCACTGCCAAGCTCGCTTACGGCCCCGCCTCGCTGTCGCTGGAGCAGCTGCGATTCGGCCAGGCCGGCGGCGTGACCACCGTGGCGAGCGGCAGCTTCGACCGCGCCAGGATCACCGGCAAGCTCGCGCTGCAATCCTCGGCCAATTCGCTGCGCGAGCTTACCGCGCTGATCGAGCCGTTTGCGCCCGCGCTGCGCGCGCGCATGGATGCCATCCCGGCTGCATCAGGCGCGACCCGCCTCAAGCTCGATCTCAGCCTCGACAAGAACGCCGAGCATGCCGATCGCAGCAACGCCCGCGCCGTGCTCGAGCTCGACGCCCCGCAGCTCAAGGCGACGGCGGCGCTGGCGGCGCAGACGCCGGCTGCCGCGATCGGCGGCATCGACCTCGAGCGTCTGCGCAGCAGCGACTTCACGCTGGACTCGAAAGTGTCGACGCCGCAGGCGGGCGCTCTGCTGGCGCTGCTCGGGCTCGATCGCATGGTGGCCGCAGGCGAGGGCGCTTCGCAGCTGGAGGGCAAGCTGACCGGCGCCTGGCGGCGGCCGCTGCAACTGAGCGCGAAGCTGAGCGGCGGCGGGCTGGATGCCGACGCGCAGGGCAGTGTCGAATTGTCGGAACCGAAGGGCAGCGTGAACTTGCGCGTGCGCAACGTCAATCTGGCGCCGCTGCTCGGGACCAGCCGGACCGACAAATCGGTGCAGAACGTCAGCCTGTCCTCCCGCCTCACGCTGACGGGCAATCGGCTGACCTTCGACGATCTCGACGGCAATGCGGCCGGGGCGCATCTGCGCGGCCGTCTGGCGGTGATGCTGGATGCCGACAGAAGCGTCGACGGCGAAGTCGGCCTCGATACGCTCGATCTTGCGCCGGCGCTCGCGCTGGCGGTCGGCGCGGCCGGGCGCGATGCGAGCGAGCCGCTCAGCGCTGGGCTCGTCACCGGCTGGCGCGGCCGGATCGCCTTCCAGGCGTTGCGCGGGACCTTGCCCGGTGGCATCGAGCTGCGTCCGTTCGGCGGCACGCTCCGCGGTGACGGCCAGTCGTTCGCGCTCGATGGGCTCAAGGGCACGCTCGGCGGCGGCGAGATGTCGGCGAGCTTCGACGCGCGCAACAGCGCCAATGGCCTCGCTGTGAATGCGCGCATCGAGCTCGCCAATGTCGATGCGGCGGCGCTGCGCTACCGCGAGCTTGCGCTGCCGAAGGGACGCGCCTCGGTGCAGATGGCGCTGACCAGCCAGGGCCGCAGCGTCGCGGCGCTGACCGGCGCGCTCGCCGGCAACGGCACGGTGACGCTGGAGGCTGCGGAAATCGGCGGCCTCAATCCGCGCGCCTTCGAGATCGCGATCCGCGCCAGCGACGGCGGTCAGGTCGCCGACGACAACCGCTTGCGGCAGCTGGTCGAGCCCGCGCTTGCCGCCGCACCGATCGCGGTGGCGTCGGCCCAGATTCCCTTCACGATCCGCGACGGACGTTTGCGCGTCGGCGCGACGCCGCTGGAAGCGAAGAACGCCCGCGCCATCGTGTCCGGCGGCTACGACATTCCCGCCGACCAGGCCGACATCCGCGCCAGCCTGACGCCGATCATGACCGGCCTCTCCGGCGCCCCGCCGGAGATTCAGCTGTTCGCCGCGGGGCCGCCCGACAAGCTCAACCGCACCATCGATCTGGCGCCCCTGTCGTCCTGGCTTGCGGTGCGCACGATCGACCGCGAGACGCGCCGGCTGGACGCCATCGAACGCGGCGAGCCGCCGCCGGCGACCGCGGCGCTTCCGACGCTGGTGTCGCCGGATCCGACGCCCGAGCAGGCGCCCGCGCATGTGCCGCTGCCCGGCCAGGATCCGCGCCGCCCGCCCGCAAAGCCGAAGGCTGCGCCGACGCCGAGACCGCCGCAAGCGGCTCCCGCTGCCCCGAGTCCTTCACTCACAAGCCCGCCACTCGCGAGCCAGCAGCTCGCGCCGCTGCCGCCGGCCATCGACGTCAAGCCTGCCCCGGGCCCGCCGCCGGCCAAGCCGAGGCCAAAGCCGCCGCTGGTGCTGACGCCGCAAAACCCATGAAATTCCCTCGTCATGCCCGGGCTTGTCCCGGGCATCCACGTTCTTCGCGTCGTGCGGCAAGGCGTGGATGGCCGGGACAAGCCCGGCCATGACGCTGGAAAGGCTTTGGTGCCTTTAGCTTCCCGGCACTTGCAAGACTGTCCATCGGTTAACCCATTCCCTCGCATTTGAATGAATTTTGCCCGGCAAAACTGATTTGCCGATTTTACCGAATTCTCGCGTTTCCTCTCTAGCGTCGGTTCCAGAGGAATTCGGCGTCGCGTCGATTGCGGCGCAACGGTCCGCAAGAGAACGACCAAGAACTGGGGTGATCGAGATGAACGGGGCGAAATCGCTTCTGCAGGATCTGGACGACGCGATCGCGCGCGGCACCGACGAAAGCCGGGCGAAAGCGTTGTGGCATGCGACCGACATTCTGATCACCGGCCGCTACAGCGACGACGAGATCAGCACGTTCGGCGAGGTGATCGGCCGGCTCGCCGAAGAGATCGAGGTCGCGGCGCGAACGCAGCTGTCGGAGGTGATGTCGGCGTGCGACCACGCGCCCCTGAACGTGATCGAGAAGCTCGCCCTCGACGACGAGATCGCGGTCGCCGGTCCCGTGCTGCGCGATTCCAATCGCATCGACGACAGGATGCTGGTCGAGAGCGCCATGACCAAGGGCCAGTCGCATCTTCTCGCGATCGCCCAGCGCAAGTCGATCGGCGAAGCCGTGACCGACGTGCTGGTCAAGCGCGGCAACCAGGAAGTCGTGACGTCGGTCGCGAAGAACGAGGGCGCGCGCTTCTCCGGCTCGGGCCTGTTGCACATGGTCCGCCGCGCCGAGGGCGATTCGATCCTCGCCGAGCAGCTCGGCCTGCGCAAGGACGTGCCGCGCCATATCTTCCAGCAACTGATCTCGAAGGCCTCGGAAGACGTCCGCCGCCGCCTCGAGACCGAGCGGCCCGAGATGATGGCGCAGATCCAGAGCTCGGTGACCGAGGTCACCGGCGACCTTCAGTCCAAGTTCGGTCCGTCCTCGCGCAGCTATTTCGTCGCCAAGCGCGTGGTCACGACGCAATACCGTCAGGGCAATCTCAACCAGGATTCGATTTCGAACTATGCCCGCCAGCACCGCTTCGACGAGGTGCAGATCGGCCTGTCGCTGCTCTCGTCGCTACCGGTCGACGTGATCGAGCGCGCGCTGATGGACCGCAATCGCGAGATGATCCTGGTCTTGTGCAAGGCGCTCGACTTCTCCTGGGATACGACGATGTCACTGCTCTTCCTCGGCGCCAAGGATCATCTGATCACGGCGCGCGAGCTCCAGGACAACGAGCGCGAGTACGGCCGGCTCAAGATCGAGACCTCGCGCAGCATCTTGAAGTTCTACCAGTCGCGCAAGACCGGCGCGGGTGCCGATGCGGGCCGCCAGCCCGAGCTCCAGCTCCAAGTTCACTGACAGGTACATGAAGGACAGGGGAGTATCTGCAATGTTGCCTCAATTCGGCACTGCCGTTCGCAAGAAGAACCTCAACAGCGCCGCCCCCGGCGATCTCGGCGGCGGAGCTCCGGACAAGGCCTCGGTCGACGCGGCCTGGCTCGTGCTCGAAGCTGCCAATGACCTCGGCGACCACGCCGCGATCGAAGCCTGTCGCCGCGTCATCGACGCCGAGCTCACCGGCACGGTGGCCCGCAGCGCCGACGTCGATCTCGTGCTCGGATATTTCCGGTAGAGCTCCGCAGCCCGAGGGGACACGGCCCGATCAGGGCTGACGTCAACAGGACCCGGAGCGCTGGGATTCTGGGTTGAGCCCAAGGTTCGACTTTGCCGTGCTCAGCGCCGCGGCCAGCTCGTCGATGTGGTAAGGTTTCGCCAGGATCTGGATACCCGCCCTCTGCGCTTCATGGACCGAGGCTTCGGCGTATCCGCTGGTCAGCAGCACCGGGATGTCGCTTCGTCGCTTCTTGATTTCCCGCGCGAGCTCGACCCCGTTCATGCCGCCCGGCATCATGATGTCCGAAAAGATCAGGTCGACGGAGCGACCATCGGCCAAAGCGCCGAGCGCCGCCGCGGCGCTCGCCGCGCGCGTGACCTCGTAACCGAGCTGGCCGAGCATCTCGCCGACCAGAGCGGCAACCTCGTCGTCGTCTTCGACCAGGAGGATTCGGCCATGATTGTTCTTCTTCGGCCGTATGCGGGTGAGGTCGATGAGATGCCGCTCCTTCGAAGGAACGTCGAACGATCGCGGCAGGTACAGCTCGATGCTGGTGCCGCGGCCGACCTCCGATCGGATGCGGACCGTGCCCTGTGACTGGGTGGCGAATCCATGGACCTGCGCTAGCCCGAGCCCCGAACCTTTACCGACGTCCTTGGTGGTGAAGAACGGCTCGAATACGCGGGTCAGGATCTCTGGCGCCATGCCGACACCGGTGTCGACGACGGACAGACGGACATAGTCGCCCGAGATCTGATCGTCGTTCAGGCCTGGCAGATTTTCTCCGCGCACGACGATGGTCCCGCCGTTGGGCATGGCGTCGCGGGCGTTGACGGCGAGGTTCAGGATGACCAGCTCGAGCTCCCCGGGATCGACCTCGACCGGCCACAGCGAGTCCGGGAAATCGAATTCGACGTGGACGTCGCCTCGCAGGCTGCGATCGAGCAGCTCCCGCATGCCGCCGATCTGTGCAGCGACATCGACGGGCTCCGGCCGCAGCTTCTGCCGGCGCGAGAATGCGAGGAGCTGCCTCGTCAGGCTGGCGCCGCGCTGCGCGGCCTGGATCATGCCGTCCATCAGCCGCCGGCGCCGGTTCGGGTCTGCCTGGCGATCGAGCATGTCGAGGCCGCCGGAAATCACCATCAGCAGATTGTTGAAGTCGTGCGCGACGCCGCCGGTGAGCTGGCCGATCGCCTCGATCTTCTGAGCCTGGCGAAGCGTCTCCTCGACGCGCGCGCGTTCGTTCATTTCGAGGCGAAGCTGCTCGTTGGCTTCTTTCAGTTCTCGCGTCCGCTCAACGACCAGTTTCTCGAGCTCCTGCGCCGTCTGCTCGCGCGCTTCGAGCAGGGCCCGAATTTCATATTGACGGCGCCGGGCGCGGATCGCCGATTGAATCGCACTGGTCAGCGTGATCGGCTGGACCGGTCGCTCGAGCAGCGAAACGTTACGCAGCAGCTCGACGATGCTGCGCCTCCATGCGACGACGGCCGGCTGCTCCCGATGGCTGGTGAGTACGACGAAGGGGAGGTCGGACCATGGCGGCTGGCTCGCGATCCATTGCGCGAGCGGCGCCGTGTCTTTGCCGAACAATCCCTCCTCGGCCAGAAAGACCGCTCCGACGCCGGCCGTCATCTCGGTGACGAGTTCGGGCAGACCTCGGCAATTGACCGCCTCCAGGTTCGCGCCGCGAAAAAGCTCCGCCGATGCCGGTCCGTCGCGGCCGATCGGGGCGAATATCAGCACACGGTTACCCCGTTCCGCGCTCATTCGGCCGGTCCTTCGGGCAGCACCGTGCCGGTGTAATGGGGATTGCCGGAAAAAATGCCGCTGAACTCCTGGAGAGGCGGACCGAGCCTGATCCCTGTGCTGCCGAGCCGGAACTCGCGGATGCTGTGCTCGTGATTGCCGCTGCGCTTCTTGACGACGGAGAGTGCGCGCCGCACCGTGCCGCCGAACTCGAAATAGCGCAGCATCACCACCGCATCGCTCAAATAGCTGATGTCGAGCGGCGTCTCCATCGGGCCGACGAGTCCGTGCTGAGCGAGGATCAGGATCGTAAGCACGCCCTGCTGTGCCAGATAGCTGAGGAGCTCGTGCATCTGCAGGATGAGAAAGCGCTCGTCCGGCATCGCGTTCAGGTAACCGTTCAGACTGTCGATGACGACAAGGCGGGCATTGTCGACCTCGACGCTCCGGCGGAGCGTCGCCGCAAACTCACCGGGCGACAATTCGGCCGGATCGACCTGTTGAAACCGGATGACCCCGGTATTGAGATGTTTCTCCAGGGGCAGACCGAGCGTCCGGGCCCGTGCTTCCACCGTGCCGCGGCCTTCGTCGAAGGCGAAAAAGACTGCATGCTCGCCGCGCTCGGCCGCCGCGATGGCATAGGTCAGCGCGACCGACGACTTGCCGACACCGGCGGATCCGAGGAGAAGCGCGTTGGTGCCGCGCTCGAGCCCGCCCCCCAGCAGCTGATCGAGCTGCGCATTGCCGCTGGAGACGAAATCGCCGGGAAACGTCTTGTGATGTTCGGCCGCGACGAGCCGCGGGAAGATCCGCAAGCCGCCTTGAGAGATCGTAAAATCGTGGTATCCGCCGCGGAATCGAATGCCGCGCATCTTGATCACGCGAAGCCGGCGCCGCTCCGCGCCGTAGTCGATCGCGAGTTGCTCGAGCATGACGACGCCGTGTGCGATCGAATGCAGCTGCAGATCGTCCTGGGAGGAGGACAGATCGTCGAGCAGCACGACAGTGCAATTGCGGTTGGTGAAGAAGTGCTTCAAGGCCAGCACCTGGCGCCGGTAGCGAAGCGGGTTCTGGGCCAGCAGGCGCAGCTCGGACAGGCTGTCGAGCACGACGCGGGTGGGGTTGAGCCGCTCGACCTCCTTGAAGATGAGGCCGGTCGTTTCGCTGAGCTCCATCTCGGCAGGATGGAAGACCGTGAGCTCCCGATCGGGGTCGAGTGTCGTCTCCGGCGGGACCAGCTCGAAGATGTCGACTCCTTGCAGAGACCAGCCGTGCCGATGCGCGACAAGCTCGAGCTCCCGCCTCGTCTCGGAGAGGGAGATATAGAGCACGCGTTCGCCGTCGCGCGCGCCCCGGAGAAGGAATTGCAGCGCGATCGTGGTCTTGCCGGTGCCCGGACGTCCCTCATAGAGATACATCCGGTTGGGGTCCAAGCCGCCGCCCAGGATGTCGTCCAGACCTTCGCTACCCGTCGAAATTCTCGGCAAATCCTTGAGGGCACTGGCCGAAGCAGCCCCTGATGGATCACTCATTGAACCCCCTCAGCACATGTCGGAAGAGCGCTAGCCCCCAGGCATCGACAGGCTGGGGCCGGGACCACAGTAGGTCCGTACAAGGAACTCTTGAGCAGCGAGCCGGTTCCGGGGCCGGGGGCGTGTCTGGCTGTGGGCAGTGGCGGCAGCGGCAGCAATGTCGGTTCAAAATTGAACACAGTCCCGCCGGTCAACGTGCGTCGATCTGGTCATTGCAACGGTCTGCGGCGGATGCGGTAGATCACCACGTCCTTGCCATGACGGTTCGTGCTCCGCTCGAGCAGGTAATTGGCAGCACGCGGCGCGACGCGCCGTTTGCGACGCTCACGATGCCGATGAGGGATGGCAGGGCGAGTTCGGACTGGCCGATGCGCGTCATCGCGGTCGCGGTCGCCGCTTCCGTGGCGTGTCGCCGTTCATGCCGCTGTCGCTGCGGTCGATGATGACATCATGCCGTTGTTTTGGCCGACGGAGCAACCGGTGCGGGGTCTCGGGTCAGATGATTTTCGCGCCCGACTCAAGCCATTGATTTCACTGACCCCGTCTACTGTGCATGGGGTTGTTTTCTCAGTTTTGGCTTCAGGGGTCTATCCCGCCCCCAGCGCGACGGCGACGTTGTACGTCAACAGGCTCGCCGCATAGGCCAGCACCAGCATGTAGGTGAAGGTCACACCCATCCAGGCCCAGCTGCCGGTCTCGCGCCGGATCACGGCCAGGGTGGATGCGCATTGCGGGGCGAAGATGTACCAGGCCAGCATCGACAGTGCGGTCGCCAGCGACCATTTCGTCGCCAGCACCTGGCCGATCTGCTCGGCCGCTTCCTGGCCGCCTTCGATCGCGTAGACGGTGCCCAGCGCTGCGACCGCGACCTCGCGTGCCGCCATGCCCGGGATCAGCGCGACCGCGATCTGCCAGTTGAAGCCGACGGGCGCCAGCAGCGGCTCGAGCGCCTTGCCGATCATCGCCGCCAGGCTGAAGTCGATCGCGGGCCCGGTGGCGCCCGCCGGCGGCCGCGGGAACGAGGCTAGGAACCAGATCAGCACCATCATCGAGAAGATGGTGGTGCCGGCGCGCACCAGGAACATCTTGGCGCGGGTGTAGATACCGATCGCGATCGATTTCAGCCGCGGCATCTTGTAGTCCGGCAGCTCCAGCATGAACGGCGCCGGCGCAAAGTCGCGCAGCATGAAGAACTTGATCAGGAACGAGACGATCAGCGCGCTGGCGATGCCGGCAGCGTAGAGGCCGAACATCACGAGGCCCTGCAGATTGATGAAGCCCCAGACCTCCTTCGCCGGAATGAAGGCGGAGATGATCAGTGTGTAGACCGGAATGCGCGCCGAGCAGGTCATCAGCGGCGCGATCAGAATCGTGGTCAGCCGGTCGCGCTTGTTGTCGATGACGCGGGTCGCCATGATGCCGGGGATGGCGCAGGCAAAGCTCGACAGCAGCGGAATGAAGGCGCGGCCGTGCAGGCCGGCGCCGCCCATGATGCGGTCCATCAGGAACGCGGCGCGCGCCATGTAGCCGAAATCTTCCAGCAGCAGGATGAACAGGAAGATCAGGATGATCTGCGGCAGGAACACAATGACGCTGCCGACGCCCGAGATCACGCCGTTCTCCAGGAAGCTCTGCAAGAGGCCCTCGGGCAGGGTCGCGTGCACGAGCTCGCCGAGCGCGTCGAAGCCGGACTTGAGCAGGTCCATTGCCGGTTGCGCCCAGGCGAACACCGCCTGGAACATCACGAACAGGATCAGCGTCAGCACGACGAGACCGCCGACGGGATGCAGCACGACCGCGTCGATCCGCGCGGTCCAGGTGTCGGGTCTCGCAGGCAGGCTGACGCAGTCGGCGATGATGCGGTCGGCCTCGCGCTGGGTCGCGCGCAATTCGGCGACGCTGAGCGCGCGCCAGCTGTTCGCCTCGGCCTCGGCGGCGAGCTTCGCCGAGATCTCGTCGGTCAGCTTCAAGAGCTCCGCCGTGCCGCCCTTGCGCACCGCGATCGAGGTGACCACGGGCAGGCCGAGCTCCTTGGCGAGCCGCTCGACGTCGACATTGATGCCGCGGCGGGCCGCGATGTCGAACATGTTGAGCACGAGGACCATCGGCCGGCCGGTGCGCTTGAGCTCGAGCAGCAGGCGGATGGTCAGCCGCAGATTGGTCGAATCGGCCACGCACAGGACGAGATCGGGCACGGCCTCGCCGGAGGCCTTGCCGAGCACGAAGTCGCGGGTGATCTCCTCGTCCGGGCTGCGGCCGCGCAGCGAGTAGGTGCCGGGCAGGTCGACCACCGAGACCTGGCGCCCCAGGGGGGTGACGAAGAAGCCTTCCTTGCGCTCGACGGTGACGCCGGGATAGTTCGCGACCTTCTGCCGGCTGCCGGTCAGGGCGTTGAACAGCGATGTCTTGCCGCTGTTTGGCGTGCCGACCAGGGCGAGATGCAGCAGGGGTAATTCCATGGGATCAAGGCCTGGCAAACGGCTTGTGATGAGGCGTCCGGCCGCAGGCTAAGCGACGATGACCGCCATGGCTTCGCGACGGCGGACCGCGATCGTGATGCTGTCGACCCGCACCGCAATCGGATCGCGCCCGACCAGCCCCTCGTGCAGGACCTCGACCCGGGCGCCCTCGACGAAGCCGAGTTCGATCAGGCGGCTCTCGAGCTCGATGTCCGAAAGCGCCGAGCCCGCCTGGCTAGCTGACAGGTGCTGGATGACGCCGGAATAGCCGCGCTGGGCCAGGCCGAGCGGCATGTGCGGGCGCGTGTCGTTGGTGTCGGTCATGCCCTGTATTTTCAACGCAAGGCATTGAGGTCAAGCTCGGGCGCTCGCCGAAACCGCACCTTAGAGTGATTTTAAAGAGCGCGGATGGCGGGGCGCCTCACAGGCGCCCCCGAGGGCTGGCTATTGGGCCGGGACCTTGTCCGGCTGCGCGGCCATCGCCCGGCTCTTGAAGTAGTCCAGGACGAACAGGCGGATCGCCGACGACAGATTGCCCTGCTGGCGGTTGTTGTCGATCTCGCCGACCAGCTCCGACAACGTCATGTTGCGCAGGCCGGAGATCTCCTTCATGCCGTTCCAGAACGCCTCTTCCAGGCTGACGCTGGTCTTGTGCCCGGCGACGACGATCGACCGCTTCACGACGGGCGACTTCATGGCTGCTCCTCGCGGTCGATCTGATGCCGGTCCAGGTGCGCCTTCGCCTTGTCCGCGCGCGTCTCCTCCGCCGACCGTTCCGCCTTCGTGCGGCCGAACTTCGACCGGTTGGCGTCCGCCTGCTTCGCCGAGGCTTCCCGCTCGGCGCGCTTCCTGAAACGATTCAGGTTGATGACGTTCCCCATGCCGCGTCTCCATCATCCGATCCTCGTCAGGCGGGATGAAACATTCAGAAACAGAGCGCCGCGTTGCGCCCTACAAGACTTGATCGCCATTCGCTCGTCCTCGTCAATCAGCCCCTTGGGCCATCAAAGGATGAATTCGGCCCCGTCGGGGGGCGGAAGGGTTGCGTAGCACGCCGTCCCGCCGGAACATTGACGGTAATCAAATCCCACCCCCAAAGCCGCACATTTCTGGGCGCAGGGGGTCCGTATCATTACGGATGGCTATCGGAATTCGGAATTTATCCCGGGCTGGTCATCTTCTCGGGGCGCACCAGGCGATCGAACTCGTCGGCCGAGACGAAGCCGAGCCGCAGCGCCTCCTCCTTCAACGTGGTTCCGTTGGCATGGGCCGTCTTGGCCACCTTGGCGGCGTTGTCGTAGCCGATCTTCGGGGCCAGCGCCGTCACCAGCATCAGCGAGCGCTGCATCAGCTCGTCGATGCGCTTCTCGTCGGCGCGGATGCCGCTGACGCAATGCTCGGTGAAGGATCGCGCCGCATCCGCCAGCAGGCGGATCGAGTGCAGCATATTGTAGGCCAGCACGGGTTTGTAGACGTTGAGCTCGAAATGGCCCTGGCTGCCGGCCATCGTGATCGCGGTGTGATTGCCGAACACCTGGCAGCACACCATGGTCATCGCCTCGCACTGGGTCGGATTGACCTTGCCCGGCATGATCGACGAGCCCGGCTCGTTCTCCGGCAGGATCAGCTCGCCCAGCCCCGAGCGCGGGCCGGATCCGAGCAGGCGGATGTCGTTGGCGATCTTGAACAGGCCCGTCGCCACCGAATTGATGGCGCCATGCGCCAGCACGTAGGCATCGTTCGAGGCCAGCGCCTCGAATTTGTTGGCGGCGCTGGTGAACGGGAGTTTCGTGATCGCGGCGACGTGCCTCGCGAACAGCTTTGCAAAGCGCGGCTTCGAATTGAGGCCGGTGCCGACGGCGGTGCCGCCCTGCGCCAACGGATAAAGCTCCTTCACCGCGGACTTGAGCCGGGCGATGCCGCTTTCGACCTGCGCGGCGTAGCCGGAAAACTCCTGGCCGAGCGTCAGGGGCGTCGCATCCTGGGTGTGGGTGCGGCCGATCTTGACGATTTTTGCGAACGCCTTTTCCTTCTTGCGCAGCGCGCGCAGCAGTTCGGTGAGCGCGGGGATGAGATCGGCATTGATCCGGCTTGCGGCCGCGATGTGCATCGCGGTCGGGAACGAATCGTTCGACGACTGGCTCATGTTGACGTGGTCGTTGGGATGCACCGGCTTTTTGGCGCCGAGCTCGCCGCCGAGCAGTTCGTTGGCGCGGTTGGCGATCACCTCGTTGAGGTTCATGTTGGTCTGCGTGCCGGAGCCGGTCTGCCACACGACCAGCGGAAAATGGTCATCCAGCTTGCCCTCGATCACCTCGCGCGCTGCGCGGATGACGGCGCCGGCGCGGCGCTTGTCGAGCAGGCCGAGCTCCAGATTGGACTGTGCGGCGCCGAGCTTGACGATGCCGAGCGCGTGGACGAGCGCGATCGGCATGCGATCCGTTCCGATGCGGAAATTCTGGCGCGAGCGTTCGGTCTGCGCGCCCCAATAGCGATCGGCAGGGACCTCGATGGGACCGAAACTGTCGGTCTCGGTGCGGGTCGCCGGAGGAGCGGTCTTCGGGCGGGAAGCTTTGGCCATGAGCACATCCATTCCGCCGCGCGAAACGCCGCGCGGCCTCTTCATGTGCTCTTCTATATAGGCAGTTTGGCCGGCCGCGACGGCTGCAAGGCCAACCTAGATCATTTCTTGCGGAAACGATCGAGCCTCACCACCTCGGCGCCGCCCTGGTTCGGCGGGGTCGGCTCTTCCGCGGTCTCCGCCTTTTCAGTGGCGGCGGCGGGCACCGTTACGGCCGAAGGGGCAGGGGCCGCCGGCAAAGTCTCCGGCGCGACCTCGGCGACATCGGACGTGTCGAACTGGAGGCCGAACTTCACGGACGGATCGAGGAAGCTCTTGATGGCGCTGAACGGCACCACGAGCCGCTCCGGAATGCCGCCGAAGGACAGGCCAACCTCGAAGCGGTCCTCGAGCACGGTCAGATCCCAGAACTGGTGCTGCAGGATGATCGTCATCTCTTCCGGATATTGCGCGAGCAGCCGGGGCGACAGCTTCACGCCCTCGGCCTTCGATACGAAGGTGATGAAGAAATGGTGCTCGCCCGGCAGGCCATGGGCCGCGGCATCGGTCAGCACCTTCCGCAGCACGCCGCGCAGCGCGTCGCGGGCCAGCACGTCGTATCGGATATGATCGGTCGCCATGGTGGTCCTGTTGCGTCCCCGAAGCCGGACCCTACCGACTCGACTCGCCAAGCCGCAACAATATCGCGCCTGACGGGTCAGCAGGAGTCCCCGCCGGAGAAGAAATAAAGGCAAGTGGAGGCTTCTGTTGCCAGGTGCCTCCGAACCCCGCCTAACGGAGCTTAACCCGTTAGGACTTTAAGATGGTCTTTCAAACTGCGTTACGCAGCCTGAGCAACCGGAGCAAAGTTGTCGTTGGCAACTATTGCAGTAGCCCGATAACGGCGGAACAATACCGGGAAAAAGTACGCCCTTTACGCCCTCGTCGATCCTATTTCGCCCCCGCCAAAGCCCGCTTCCGGATAGTCCGTTGGTGGGCTTTGGTGGAGGCGCCGGGTACCGCCCCCGGGTCCGAATGGTTTATTGCGACGACCGTTTATTTCCATAGCCGGCGAACCGGCACTCCCAATATAGGGCGCAAGGGTTTCGAAAAACAGGGGTTTTGCACGCCTCTCCCAATTCTCTTTGGAAAGGTTCCGCACCGAGGCGGGCCTGATCTTGGCCGCATCGGCGCCGACGGTCTAAGCTTCTGAGATGTCCGAGGATTCAGCACCGGCCGGCGGACCATCAGATCGACTGCCGGATCAGCCGGCGCCCGGCGTTGCTGCGCCCGGCCTGCCGGAACTGTTTCTGGCCTTCGCCAGGATGTCGCTGGCCGGTTTCGGCGGGGTCCTGGTGTTTGCCCGGAGGGCCATCGTCGAACAGCACCGCTGGATGACGGCGGACGAGTTCAACGAGACCTTCGCGCTCTGCCATTTCCTGCCCGGGCCCAACATCGTCAATCTGTCGATGGTGTTCGGATCGAGGCTGCGCGGCATTGCCGGCGGCATTGCCGCCTTTGCCGGGCTGCTGCTGCCGCCGACGCTGATCATGATGGTTCTCGCGATTATCTACGCCCGTGTTGGCGACCTCGACGTGCTGCGCCGCAGCCTCGCCGGCATCTCCTGCGCGGCCGTCGGTCTCCTGATCGCGGTGGTCTTCCGCATGATGACGCCGCTGCTGAAGCGGACGGACCCCCTCGCGCTGATCCTGATGCTTGGTGTGTTCCTCGCCATCGGGGTGCTCCGCCTGCCGCTTCAGGCGGTGCTGCTGGTCGCGATCCCCGTGAGCATCGGCGCCACCTATTTCCTGCGGCGGAAAGTAGCAGCATGAACGCCGACAATCCGATCTGGGCCCTGATCGCCACCTTCGGACTGATGTCGCTGTTCGCAGTCGGCGGCGCCGCGGCGGCGGTGCCCGAGATGCATCGCATCGCGGTCGAGGTGAATCACTGGATGACCGACAAGCAGTTCACCGATGCCTATGCGATCGCGCAGCTCTCGCCGGGTCCGAACGTTCTTATCGTGACGTTAATCGGTTATGCCGTCGCCGGCATTCCCGGCGCGCTGGCGGCGACGCTGGCGATGTGCCTGCCGACGGCGCTGCTTGCCTATTATGTCAGCCGGCTCCTGAATCGGCCCAGCCAGTCGCGCTGGCCCGGCTTGATCCAAGCTGCACTGGTTCCGCTCTCGATCGGATTGATGGCGGCGAGCGCCCTGATCCTGGCCCAGTCGACCGATCGCACGATTGCTGCACTGCTTCTGACCGCAATGGTTGCGGTGATCGCATCCATCTCGCGCATCAATCCACTGTGGCTCCTGCTTGCCGGCGGGCTGTTGGGTTTTGCTGGCATTGTGTCATGAAAATCGCTAGGCAGTGTTCCGGGCGGGGGATCCAGTTCCAGCCGATTTAGAACAACAGTGCTCGTGACTTACGGGTCGCGGAGGAGACAGGCATGGCCGACACGATGGGCCACTCAGCGACGGCCAACCGAAATACCCGGTTGGCGCTCGGCTTTTGTCTGCTGGCGATTGCGCCGCAGATCTTCGAATTGATTTGGTCGATCGGGACGATCTTCGGCTGGGGCACCGGCCGCGGTCCGGCGACGGTGGTCACCAGTCACGTGACGGCGCTGCTCGCAGGTGCGCCCAGTGCGATCTTCGGATCGTTCGGTGGCGGCACCAAGAAAATGTCGTCCGAGGTGCTGCTGGCCCTGATCTATTCCTATCCGCTGCTGGTCGTGGCGATCCTCACGCTGTTCATGACGGTACGGTCGGCGCAGGATTATGTCGGCGGCGTCGTCCTGATGGCGGTTGCCTTGTTCGCGCTGTGGGCGGGAAGCGATCTGCAGGGCATGCGGGCTTCTCCTTCGGTGCCGGCACCGCGCCGCGCATGTTCGGTGGACTGCTGGTTGCCTTGTCCGCGGCCATCGCCCTGACCGGCCTTCTGACCAATGGGCCGGCGATGGCCCATTATTCCTGGCGGGGACCGCTGTTCGTGGTCGCCGCGATCCTCTTCTTCGCCCTGTCGATCCGGTCTCTTGGCCTCGTGGTCACGGCCTTCACGAGCTTCATGATCGCAGCGGCGGGCTCGCAGGAGACGCGGTGGCTGGAAGCGGTGATCGTCGGCGCCTGCCTGACGATCGGTTGCGCAATCCTGTTTCCATACATTCTCGGGCTGCCGATGCCGATGTACCCGCGTTTCCTGATCCAGTGAGGGCGTGATGGATATTTTTGCCAACCTCGCTCACGGCTTCGCCGTCGCGTTCTCCCCGATCAATCTCTTGATGTGCCTGATCGGCGCTCTCGTCGGAACGCTGGTCGGCGTGCTCCCGGGCATCGGCACCATCGCGACCGTCGCGATGCTGCTGCCGATCACCTTCGGACTGCCGCCGGTCGGCGCGCTGATCATGCTGGCCGGCATCTATTACGGTGCGCAGTATGGCGGCTCGACCACGTCGATCCTCGTCAACATACCCGGCGAGGCGACATCGGTGGTGACCGCCATCGATGGTCATCAGATGGCCAGGCAGGGCCGTGCCGGCCCGGCGCTGGCGATCGCCGCGATCGGCTCGTTCTTCGCCGGCTGCGTCGCGACCGTGCTCATCGCCGTGCTCGGGGCGCCCCTGACCAAGCTGGCGCTGGCGTTCGGTCCGGCCGAGTATTTCTCGCTGATGGTGCTCGGCCTCATCTTTGCGGTCGTGCTGGCCAAGGGCTCGGTGCTGAAGGCGATCGCGATGATCGTGTTCGGCCTGTTGCTGTCGATGGTCGGCTCGGACATCGAAACCGGCGCCTCCCGCATGGCCTTCAACATTCCGGAACTCGCCGACGGCCTCGGCTTTGCGACGGTGGCGATGGGCGTATTCGGCTTTGCGGAGATCATCCGCAATCTCGATGCCGGCGCCGAGATGAGCCGCGACCTCGTGCAGCAGAAGATCACCGGCCTGATGCCGACCAAGAAGGATCTGATCGACTCGACGCCCGCGATCCTGCGCGGCACCGTGCTCGGCTCGATCCTCGGCATCCTGCCCGGCGGCGGCGCGACGATTGCATCCTTCGGCGCCTATACGCTCGAGAAGAAGCTCGCCAGGGACCCGTCGCGGTTTGGCCGCGGCGCGATCGAGGGCGTGGCGGGGCCGGAGAGCGCCAACAACGCCGCCGCGCAGACCTCCTTCATTCCGCTGCTCACGCTCGGCATCCCGCCGAACGCGGTGATGGCGCTGATGGTGGGTGCGATGACCATCCACGGCATCGTGCCGGGCCCGCAGGTGATGCAGAAGCAGCCGGATCTCGTCTGGGGCATGATCGCCTCGATGTGGATCGGCAATCTGATGCTGATCATCATCAACCTGCCGCTGGTCGGAATCTGGGTGCGGCTGCTGCGCGTGCCCTACCGGCTGATGTTCCCCTCGATCGTGATCTTCTGCGCGATCGGCATCTATTCGGTGAACAACGCGCCGGTCGACGTCATCCTCGCCGGCGTGTTCGGTCTGGTCGGCTACTGGCTGATCAAGCACGATTTCGAGCCGGCACCTCTGCTGCTCGGCATGGTGCTGGGACCGTTGATGGAGGAGAACCTGCGCCGGGCGCTGCTGATCTCGCGCGGCGACTGGAGTGTGTTCCTGACGCGTCCGTTGTCGGCGGTGCTGCTGGCGGTCGCGGCGGGCCTCCTCGTCCTGACCGTGTTGCCTTCGCTGCGATCGAAGCGCGACGAGGTGTTCACCGAATCCGAGAACTGAGCACCGCATTTGTGCCGGCGCAGCGCACCTGCGTCGGCATGCCGCATTCGGAAGTCGAATCGACTTGCGTGACGGCTTCGTGAAATGAAAATAGGGGCCCTTGTGGCCGGCGTTTAGTTTGTCCCGGGGGACCGAAAATGACTTCCATTCGCACGTTGGTTTCGGGTGCATGTGCCGCAGCGCTTGCCTCGCTATGCGCCTTTGTCGCACCGGCAAAGGCCCAGACCTACCCGACGCGCAGCATCACGATGATCGTGCCGTTCGCGGCTGGCGGGCCGACCGACGTGATCTCGCGCATCGTCACCGGGCACATGGCGCAGACGCTGGGGCAGAGCATCATCATCGAGAACGTGGTCGGCGCCGGCGGCACCACCGCGACCACGCGCGCCGCGCGTGCGGCCAATGACGGCTATACGCTGATCACCGGGCACATGGGCACGCATGCCGCCTCGGTGCCGCTCTATCCGAAGCTCGCCTATCATCCCGAGAAGGATTTCGAGCCGATCGCGCTGCTCGCAGGCACGCCGATCCTGATCCTGTCACGCAAGGATTTCCCGCCCAAGGACCTGAACGAGTTCGTGACTTACGTGAAGGCCAACGCCGAGAAGGTGAACGCGGCGCATGCCGGCGTCGGCTCGGTCTCGCACGTCTCGTGCGAGCTCCTGCACTCGATCCTCGACGTCAAGCCGGTCAGCGTGCCCTTCAGCGGCACCGGACCTGCGATGAACGCGCTGGTGGCAGGGCAGGTCGACTACATGTGCGACCAGATCGTCAACGCCGTACCGCAGATCAACGCCGGCACCATCAAGGCCTATGCGATCGCCACGGCCGAGCGTAATCCGTCGCTGCCGAACGTGCCGACCACGGCTGAAGCCGGCCTGCCGAAATTCCAGGCCCAGGCCTGGAACGCGATGTTCGCGCCCAAGGGAACCTCGCCTGCCATCGTGGCGAGCCTGAACGCAGCCGCCATCAAGGCGCTCGACGACGAGACCGTGAAGAAGCGCCTGCTCGAACTCGGCAGCGTCATCCCGGCGGCAAAGGACCGCACGCCGGAGGCGCTGGCGACCCTCGTCAAGAACGAGATCGCGAAGTGGAGCCCGGTGCTGAAGGCGGCAAATTAGGCAACGCGATCAGGTCGATAGGAGAGGGGCGGGACGCCGGGTTCCGCCCCTTGTCGTTTGCGCCGGGAGCGCTCACTTTTCCGGGTATAATCGGTGCGGACAGCGAATCGCCGCTGTTGCAGCGCGGGGGTGGCCGCTAAGTTCGCCGCCTTCCCAAAGGCATAGTCGCACATGCACCAGTATCAGGACCTGCTCGAGCGGATTCTTTCAGACGGCGCGGAGAAAACCGACCGCACCGGCACCGGCACGTTCTCGGTGTTCGGCCACCAGATGCGCTTCAATCTGTCCGCCGGCTTCCCGATGCTGACGACCAAGCGGCTGCCGCTGAAGGCGATCGTGCATGAGCTGTTGTGGTTCCTGAAGGGCGACACAAACGTCAAATATCTGCGCGACAACGGCGTCACGATCTGGGACGAGTGGGCGGATGCCAATGGCGATCTCGGCCCGGTCTACGGCCATCAATGGCGCTCCTGGCCCGCGCCCGACGGCCGCAGCATCGATCAGATCGCGAACGTGGTCGACATGATCAAGCGCAATCCGGACTCGCGCCGCCTGATCGTCTCGGCGTGGAATCCGGCCGAAGTCGACAAGATGGCGCTGCCGCCGTGCCATTGCCTGTTCCAGTTCTATGTCGCCAATGGCAAGCTGTCGTGTCAGCTCTACCAGCGGTCGGCCGACGTCTTCCTCGGCGTGCCCTTCAACATCGCCTCCTATTCGCTGCTCACCATGATGGTGGCGCAGGTCACCGGCCTGAAGCCCGGCGATTTCGTGCATTCGTTCGGCGACGCCCATCTCTATTCCAACCATCTGGAGCAGGCAAAGCTCCAGCTCAGCCGCGCGCCGCGTGCGCTGCCGGTGATGCGGATCAATCCTGAAGTGAAGGACATCTTCTCCTTCCGCTTTGAGGATTTCGAGCTCGTCGGCTACGACCCGCATCCGCACATCAAGGCGGAAGTCGCGGTCTGACGCCGATGTCGTTGACCATCCGCCGTGCGCAGCCCGGAGAAGCGGGGCTCGTCCTCTCCTTCATCCGCGAGCTCGCCGAGTACGAGAAGCTCTCGCACGAGGTGGAGGCGACCGAGACCGACGTCGCTGACGCGCTGTTCGGCGAGCGACCGCAACTCTATTGCGCGATCGCCGAATGGGATGGTGAGGCCGTCGGCTTCGCGGTCTGGTTCACGAATTTCTCCACCTTCAGCGGCCGCCACGGCATCTATCTCGAAGATCTCTACGTGCGGCCGTCGCATCGGGGCAGGGGGCTCGGCAAGGCGCTGCTGGTCTATCTCGCGAAGGAATGCGTCGACAACGGCTGGGCGCGCCTGCAATGGGCGGTGCTCGACTGGAACGCGCCGTCGATCGCGTTCTACAAATCGCTCGGCGCCGTCATGATGGACGACTGGACGCTATGCCGCGTCACCGGGCCTGCGCTGACGCGGCTTGCCGGGAGCTCTGCCTGATGGAGATCGTCTTCGTCGTCGCGATCGCGGAGAACGGCGTCATCGGCGCGGGCAATGCGATGCCGTGGCGATTGAAATCCGACATGGCGCGCTTCAAGGCGCTGACCATCGGCAAGCCCGTGATCATGGGCCGCAAGACCTTCGAATCGCTGCCCCGCCGTCCCCTGCCGGGCCGCACCAATATCGTGATCACGCGCGATCCGGCCTATCGTGCCGACGGGGCCATCGTCACGACATCCTCCGCCGACGCCGGCGCGGTTGCGCGCGGGGATGCCCTGCGACGTTCGGCCACTGACATCGCGGTAATCGGCGGCGCCGAGATCTTCCGGCAATGGCTCGATCGCGCCGATCGCCTCGAAATCACCGAAGTCCATGCCCGGCCCGAAGGGGATACGCATTTCGACATCAACAAGGGGGAATGGGACGAGGTCGACCGTATCCGCCATCCTGCCGGTCCCAACGACAGCGCCGACTTCTCCTATGTGACATATCGTCGGCGGCGCGGCCATTAACCGCTTTCGTCAATGTTTACATTGACTTTTTCGTGCCCGAGCATAGCTCGGAAGACGGTCAGGGCCGCGTTGTAAGGGACCTGCCTGTCCCCTATAAAGCCGGACCGGACAAAGCGGGCGGGGACAATTCCACCCTGCCGAGGAGAGCGTCGAATGCCGTGGAAGAATCAGGGCGGTGGCCCATGGGGCTCGGGTCCAAAGGGACCGTGGGGCTCAGGTCCGCAACCGGTCGGGCCGAGGCCGCCGGATCTGGAAGACCTTCTGCGGCGCGGCCAGGACCGCCTCCAGCAGATCATGCCGGGCGGCTATTTCTCCGGCATCGGCATCACGCTGATCGTCCTGCTCATCATCGCGTTCTGGCTGCTGTCGGGCTTCTTCCGCGTGCAGTCCGAAGAGCTCGGCGTCGTGCTGCGCTTCGGCAAGCATGTCCGCACCGTACAGCCGGGCCTGAACTATCATCTGCCCTATCCGATCGAGACCGTGCTGCTGCCCAAGGCGCTGCGCGTCAACACCATCTCGATCGGCATGACGCTGATCGACGATCCGGCGCGGCGCGGCCGCTCCATCCGTGACGTGCCGGAAGAGAGCCTGATGCTGACGGGCGACGAGAACATCGTGGACGTCGATTTCACCGTGCTGTGGCGCATCAAGCCCGATGGCGTCGGTGACTTCCTCTTCAACATCCAGAATCCCGAAGGCACGGTGAAGGCGGTCGCCGAGAGCGCGATGCGCGAGGTGATCGGCCGCTCGCAGATCCAGCCGATCCTGACCGGTGCGCGGAACGTCACGGAGCAGAACGTGCACGAGCTGATCCAGAAGACTCTGGACAGCTACGGCGCGGGCATCCAGATCAGCCAGGTGCAGATGCAGAAGGTCGATCCGCCGGCGCAGGTGATCGACGCTTTCCGCGACGTCCAGGCGGCGCGCGCCAATCTCGAGCAGTTGCAGAACGAGGCGCAGACCTACGCCAACCAGGTCGTGCCGCAGGCACGCGGACGGGCGGCGCAGATTCAGCAGGCCGCCGAAGGCTACAAGGAGCAGGCGGTCGCCGAGGCCAAGGGCCAGAGCGCGCGCTTCCTGAAGGTTTACGACGAATACAAGAAGGCGCCCGACGTGACGCGTGAACGGATCTATCTGGAGACGATGGAGCGCGTGCTCGGTGGCGCGGACAAGCTCATCTATGACGGCGGCTCCTCGGGACAGGGCATCGTGCCCTATCTGCCGCTGGGCGAATTGACCAGCAAGCGGCCGCCTACCGCCGGGCAGCCCTCGAGCGGAGGCAACCGATGAGGTCTCCGGTCACGGGTTTTGTCACCCTGCTCGCGCTCCTGCTCGTCGCAGTGCTCGGCTACATGTCGCTGTTCACGGTGCAGCAGACCGAGCAGACCATCGTGCTCCTGTTCGGCCGCCCCGTCGACGTGGTCACCGCGCCCGGCCTGCACTTCAAGGCGCCGTGGAATTCGGTGATCAACATCGACAAGCGCATCCTCGACCTGGAGAACCCCTCGCAGGAAGCGATCGCGTCCGACCAGAAGCGGCTCGTGGTCGACGCATTCGCGCGCTACCGCATCAAGGACGCGCTACGCTTCTATCAGAGCGTCGGCTCGATCCAGGCTGCCAACATCCAGCTCACCACGCTCCTCAACGCGGCACTGCGCCGCGTGCTCGGCGAAGTCACTTTCATCAACGTGGTGCGCGACGAACGCGAGAGGCTGATGCAGCGCATCCGCGACCAGCTCGATCGCGAGGCCGACGGTTACGGCATCGAGGTCGTCGACGTCCGGATCCGACGCGCCGACCTGCCGGAGCAGAACAGCCAGGCGGTCTATCAGCGCATGAAGACCGAGCGCGAGCGCGAAGCGGCCGAGTTCCGCGCGCAGGGCGGCCAGAAGGCCCAGGAGATCCGCTCCAAGGCCGACCGCGAGGCGACCGTGATCATCGCGGAAGCCAACTCGCAGGCCGAGCAGACCCGCGGTGCGGGCGATGCCGAGCGCAACCGCCTGTTTGCGGAAGCCTACAGCAAGGATGCCGACTTCTTCGCCTTCTACCGGTCGATGACCGCCTATGAGAACGGCCTGAAGTCGAACGATACCCGCTTCCTGCTGCGGCCGGAATCGGATTTCTTCCGGTACTTCAGCAACCCGTCCGGCAAGATGGCAACCGATACGCCGGCGAAGCCGTAAGCGCGACAGGGGGCGGCAGGTCCGGCCGCCCTTCGTCCAGACAAGAACAGCACAACGGGAGGTTCCAATCCGATGAGGTCCATTGCGTTCGCCGACTTCCTCATCGGCTTGGGCATCCTGTTCGTGCTGGAGGGCTTGATGTTTGCGGCGAGTCCAAACTGGATGCGCAAGGCCATGAAGAGCGCCATCGCCACGCCGGATAACATCCTGCGGGCGGTCGGGATCGGCTCCGCCGTGGTCGGCCTGGTCCTGATCTGGGTTATGCGGCGGCCGGTCTAGGCCTCGCACCAACGCCAAAGTGAAGCCGAAAGACCGGTTTTCGCCGTATTATCGGGCTCTTGAGGCCCGTTAAGCTCCGTGCTTGCGCCGTCCCCCCGTTCGAGCGCAGTCTGGACCGAATCCTTATTCTCTGGAGATACCAATGCCCGCTGCCACCATTGCCCCGACCCGCTTGCGTTTAGGGCTGGCCGCGCTCGTCGTCAGTGCTTTCAGTGCGTTTGGCACACCGGCCGAGGCGCGCGGACCGGATGGCATCGCCGACGTCGCCGAGAAGGTGATCGACGCGGTCGTCAACATCTCGACCTCGCAGACCGTGGAGGCCAAGGGCAGCGGCGGCGGCAGCAACACCATGCCGCAATTGCCGCCCGGCTCGCCCTTCGAGGAGTTCTTCGACGATTTCTTCAAGAACCGCAGGGGCCCCGGCGGCAGCAAGGGCGGCGACGGCGGCAGCGCTCCGAAGAAGACCAACTCGCTCGGATCCGGCTTCATCATCGACACGGCGGGCGTCGTCGTCACCAACAATCACGTCATCGCGGATGCCGACGAGATCCACGTCATCCTCAACGACGGCACCAAGATCAAGGCCGAGCTGGTCGGCGTCGACAAGAAGACCGATCTTGCGGTGCTCAAGATCAAGCCGCCGAAGCCCCTCGTCGCGGTGAAGTTCGGCGACAGCGACAAGCTTCGCCTCGGCGACTGGGTGGTCGCGATCGGCAATCCCTTCAGCCTGGGAGGCACGGTCACCGCCGGTATCGTTTCGGCGAAGAATCGCGACATCTCCTCAGGTCCCTACGACAGCTACATCCAGACCGACGCCTCCATCAACCGCGGCAATTCCGGCGGTCCGCTGTTCAACCTCGACGGCGACGTCATCGGCGTCAACACGCTGATCATCTCGCCCTCCGGCGGCTCGATCGGCATCGGCTTCGCCGTGCCGTCGAAGACGGTCGTGGGCGTCGTCGATCAGCTGCGCCAGTTCGGCGAGTTGCGCCGCGGCTGGCTCGGCGTGCGCATCCAGAGCGTCACCGACGAGATCGCAGAGAGCCTCAACATCAAGCCGGCGCGCGGCGCGCTGGTCGCCGGCATCGACGACAAGGGCCCGGCCAAGCCCGCGGGCATCGAGCCCGGCGACGTCGTCGTCAGGTTCGACGGCAAGGACGTGAAAGATCCGAAGGATCTCTCGCGCGTCGTCGCCGACACGGCGGTCGGCAAGGAGGTCGACGTCGTCATCATCCGCAAGGGCCAGGAGCAGACCAAGAAAGTCACGCTCGGCCGCCTCCAGGATCCCGAAAGGGTGCAGGCCGCGGTCAAGACCGACGAGCCGGCGCCCGAGAAGCCGGTGACGCAGAAGGCGCTCGGCCTCGATCTCGCCGCGCTGAACAAGGATCTGCGCACGCGCTACAAGATCAAGGAGAGCGTCAAGGGCGTGGTCGTCACCAGTGTCGATGCCAATTCCGACGCGGCGGAGAAGCGCCTCTCGGCCGGAGACGTCATCGTCGAGGTCGCGCAGGAAGCGGTGTCGAGCGGCGCCGACATCCAGAAACGGGTCGATCAGCTCAAGAAGGACGGCAAGAAGTCGGTGCTGCTGCTGGTCTCGAACGCCGAGGGCGAGCTGCGCTTCGTGGCGCTGAGCGTGCAGTAGCCGCAAGTACGGTCCCGTAGGGTGGGCAAAGGCGCTCTTGCGCCGTGCCCACGCTCTCTTGCTGTAATGGATGAATGGTGGGCACGCTTCGCTTTGCCCACCCTACGATCGCTGAGCGAGCAACAAGAGCGGTTACCCCTCCACGAACTCCTCCCGCCGGTACCCCTGCGCATAGAGCAGCGCGGTGAGATCGCCGTGATCGATCCGCGCGGCTGCCGCCGCCGCGACGGCCGGCTTGGCGTGATAGGCGACGCCGAGCCCCGCCGCCTGGATCATCGCGAGGTCGTTGGCGCCGTCGCCGACCACGACCGAGTCGATGTCGTCGAGATCGAACGATTCCATCAGGTCGACCAGCGTGGCGAGCTTGGCCGCGCGTCCCAGAATCGGCTCCTTCACCTCGCCGGTGAACTTGCCGTCGCGCACGACGAGTTCGTTGGCGCGGTTCTCCTGAAAGCCGATCTTGGCGGCAACCGCGGTCGTGAACAGCGTGAAGCCGCCGGAGACGAGGCAGGTATAGGCGCCGTGCTTGCGCATCGTGGCGACCAGCTCGCGGCCGCCCGGGGTCAGCGTGATCCGCTTGGCCAGCACCTCGTCGACCGCGCTGGCGGGCAAGTCCTTCAGCAGCGCGACGCGCTCGCGCAGCGCCGGCTCGAACTCGATCTCGCCGCGCATGGCGCGTTCGGTAATGGCGGCCACATGCGCCTTCACCCCGACCAGATCGGCGAGCTCATCGATGCATTCCTGCCCGATCATGGTCGAATCCATGTCGGCGAGAAAAAGCTTCTTGCGCCTGACGCCGACAGGCTGCACGACGATGTCGATGGGCAGGTCGCCGCGAAGCTCGCGGAGCCGCTGCTCGATGGCGTGACGGTCGGCTTCGAGGTGACTGTCGGCGCCGAACGGGATATCGACCGCGACCCCGTCGAACAGCCAGTGCGCGGGCGCGGCCTGCGGCAGCACGGCGCGGGCGCCGTCGACGATGGTCGTATCGAGCGCGGGATTGTCGGGGTTGCAGATCAGCGTGGCGACGAGGGACATTTGAGGTTTTCGTGAGCGAGGAGCAAGTCGGCAGAAGGCCCGTTGGCGAGGCCGTGCTTATCGCAGGCCCGACCGCCAGCGGCAAGTCGGCGCTGGCGCTGGAGCTCGCGCTCGCCAGCGGCGGTATCGTCGTCAATGCCGATTCCATGCAGGTCTACCGCGACCTGCGCATCATCACGGCACGGCCGACACAGGATGAGGAGGCCCGCGCTCCGCACCGTCTCTACGGCCATGTCGATGCAGCCGTGAATTTCTCGGCCGGCGCCTGGGTGGCCGACGCGGCAAAGGCGCTCGACGAGGCGCGCGCGCAAAGCCGCCTGCCGATCTTCATCGGCGGCACCGGGCTCTATTTCAAGGCGCTAACCGCCGGGCTCTCCGTGGTGCCGCCAATTCCCGCCGAGGTGCGCGAGGACGTGCGCGCGCGGCTGGAACGGAACGGCGCGGAGGCGCTGCATGCGGAATTGGCGCGTCGCGATCCGCTTGCCGCAGCGCGATTGAACCTGCGCGATCGCACCCGGATCGCGCGTGCGCTCGAAGTGGTCGAGGCGACCGGCCGCTCGCTGCTCGACTGGCACCGGGAAGGCCAGCCTCCGCTGCTGCCCAAGGACAGTTTTCGCGCGGTGTTTCTCGCACCCGAGCGCGACACGCTCTACGCACGGATCGACGCCCGTTTCGACGCCATGCTGGCCGCCGGCGCGTTGGAGGAGGTCGAGCGCCTTGCCGCCAGACAGCTCGATCCGCTGCTGCCGGCGATGAAGGCTCATGGCGTGCCCGCCCTGATCCGGCACTTGCGCGGTGAGCTCAGCCTGGAGCAGGCCGCCGCAATCGGCCGCGCCGACACCCGTCACTATGCCAAGCGGCAATTCACCTGGTTCCGGCATCAATTGCCGGAGTTCGAATGGGTCAGGCCGGAGCAGGCGAGGGAATGGGTCGCTGCGAACGTCAACGCGGTCCGCGCCCGCGGCTGACGCGCTTTTCCGTCCGGTTCCCCAATTTACCTCTCGCCGAACTCGGGGAACACCGCTACACTGCCTAAATCGCGCGGAGACGGCCGCATTGCCTTGACATCCAGGCTTTGGCCGCTATGTTCGCGCAACCTTTGGGAAGCCGAGCGCCTGCCATGCGTAACATTATTACCAAACTCCTTATCGCCGTCGTACCCAGGCACACCGCCGGGGATGGCTAGCTGCCATCCACAAGACAGGCGGTGTGCATGGGCCCTCTTCGGGGCCTTTTTTATTTCCCGAACCCGACACGAACGAAGCCGCTGACAACAGCGCATCCGGAGCAAGCCAATGAGCGACAAGAGCCACGATCCGAACCAGATGACCGGCGCCGCGATGATCGTGCGCGCGCTCATCGATCACGGCGTGACCGACATTTTCGGCTATCCCGGCGGCGCCGTGCTTCCGATCTATGACGAGATCTTCCAGCAGAGCGAAGTCCAGCACATCCTGGTCCGTCACGAGCAGGGTGCGGGCCACGCCGCCGAGGGCTATGCCCGCTCGACCGGCAAGCCGGGCGTCGCGCTGGTGACCTCCGGCCCCGGCGCCACCAACATGGTGACGCCGCTGACCGATGCGCTGATGGACTCGATCCCGCTGGTCTGCATTTCGGGCCAGGTCCCGACGCATCTGATCGGCAACGACGCGTTCCAGGAATGCGACACTGTCGGCATCACGCGCCCCTGCACCAAGCACAATTGGCTGGTGCGCGACGTCAATGATCTTGCGAAGGTGCTGCACGAAGCGTTCTACGTCGCGACCTCCGGCCGTCCCGGCCCGGTGCTGGTCGACGTTCCCAAGGACGTGCAGTTCGCGACCGGCACCTATCATCCGCCGCGCAAGTCCGACGTGCACCGCTCCTATGCACCGCGCGTGAAGGGCGATGCGGCGCAGATCCGCAAAGCGGTGGCGCTGCTGGCGGGCGCCAAGCGCCCCGTGATCTACAGCGGCGGCGGCGTCATCAATTCCGGCCCCGAGGCGACCAGGCTGTTGCGCGAGCTGGTCGAGGTCACCGGCTTCCCGATCACGTCGACGCTGATGGGTCTCGGCGCGTACCCGGCCTCGGGCAAGAACTGGCTCGGCATGCTCGGCATGCACGGCACCTACGAGGCCAACATGGCCATGCATGATTGCGACGTCATGCTGTGCGTCGGCGCGCGCTTCGACGACCGCATCACCGGCCGCGTCGATGCGTTCTCCCCTGGCTCGAAGAAGATCCACATCGACATCGACCCGTCTTCGATCAACAAGAACATCCGCGTCGACGTGCCGATCATCGGCGATTGCGCCAACGTCCTCGGCGACATCCTGCAGGTGTTCAAGGCTGAGGCGAAGAAGCCGGACATCAAGTCGTGGTGGCAGCAGATCGCGCAGTGGCGCGCCCGCAACTCGCTCTACTACAAGAAGAGCAACGACGTCATCCTGCCGCAGCATGCGATCCAGAGCCTGTTCGAAGCCACGCGCGGCAGGGACACCTACATAACCACCGAGGTCGGCCAGCATCAGATGTGGGCGGCGCAGTTCTACGGCTTCGAGGAGCCGCATCGCTGGATGACGTCGGGCGGTCTCGGCACCATGGGCTACGGCCTGCCGGCCGCGGTCGGCGTGCAGGTGGCCCATCCCGACAGTCTCGTCATCGACATCGCAGGCGATGCCTCGGTGCAGATGACGATGCAGGAGATGTCGACGGCGGTGCAGTACGAGCTGCCGATCAAGATCTTCATCCTGAACAACCAGTACATGGGCATGGTGCGGCAGTGGCAGCAGCTGCTGCACGGCAACCGGCTGTCGCATTCCTATTCGGAGGCGCTGCCGGATTTCGTCAAGCTCGCCGAAGCCTATGGCGCCGTCGGCCTTCAGGTGCACAAGCCCGGCGATCTCGACGGCGCCATCAAGGAGATGATCTCGGTCAAGCGCCCGGTGCTGTTCGACTGCCGCGTCGCGGCGCTCGAAAACTGCTTCCCGATGATTCCGTCCGGCAAGGCGCACAACGAGATGCTGTTGCCGGAGCAGGCCAACGACGAGGCGACCGCGAAGGCGTTCGCCGGCGGCAAGGCGCTGGTGTGACGAGCGACATTTGAGGGGACGACAATGAACCAGCCCGCATCCGCCTATTTCATCGAAGAGCGCCACGATCCGAACGAGACGCACACGCTCGCCGTGCTCGTGCAGAACGAGCCTGGCGTGCTCGCGCGCGTCATCGGCCTGTTCTCGGGCCGCGGCTACAACATCGAAAGTCTCACGGTCTCGGAGACCGAGGCCCAGAAGCATCTGTCGCGCATCACCATCGTCACCACCGGCACGCCGATGGTGATTGCGCAGATCAAGAACCAGCTCGACCGCATGATCCCGGTCTATCAGGTCGTCGACATGACCCAGACCCGGCGCTCGATCGAGCGCGAGCTCGCAATGGTGAAGGTGCGCGGGCAGGGCGAGCACCGCGTCGAGGCGCTCCGGCTGGCGGATGCGTTCCGGGCCCGGGTGATCGACGCCACCACCGAGAGCTTTGTGTTCGAGATCACAGGCAACACGGACAAGATCAACCAGTTTATCGACCTGATGCGCCCGCTCGGCCTCGTCGAGGTGTCGCGCACCGGCGTTGCCGCGATCGGACGCGGGCCTGAAGGGATGTGAGCCATGCTGGCGCGCGACTGGTACTATAACGAGCGGAACCGGATGGGGATCGGGCCCGCCGTGGCCTCGATCTACGACGCCCACGACGATGCCGACCTGCGGGCGCGCGCCGCACTGAAGATGCTGGGAGTCCAGCGCGGCTGGCGCATCGCCGACATCGGCTGCGGCAACGGCGTGCTGGCGACCGAAGCGGCGCTGATGGGTGCCGAGGTCGACGCCATCGACATCTCGCCGGCGATGCTGGCGCTCGCCGAGATCTACGCGCGCGACCGCAAGGCGCCCGTGCGAACCCAGTCCGCCGGCCTGCTCAGCTTTGCCTATCGACCGGAATCCTACGATCTCGTCGTCAGCGAGTTCACGCTGCACCATTTGCCGGATTTCTGGAAAGCAGTGGCGATGTCGCGGATTTTTCGCGCCCTCAAGCCGGGAGCGACGTTCTACCTGCGCGACATCGTCTACACCGCGATGCCCGACGCGATCGAGCGCGACGTCGAGCAATGGGCCGACTTCCAGATCAAGAACCACGATTTCGCGCGCGAAAGCGTGGTGACGCATATGCGCGACGAATATTCCACCTTCGGCTGGGTGATGGAGCGGATGCTGACCGACGTCGGCTTCACGCTGGTCTCGGCCGACTACCACGGACCGATGCACGGCACATATCTGCTGCGCAAACCCAATTCTTCCACGTAAAGGCCGGCGAGCAAGGCTAGACGAATAACAACAGGGCTGCACGACAGGGCAGAACCGAGAACAACAATGAAGCCGGCCGATATCCTCATCGCCGTCCTGGTGGCGATCATCTGGGGGCTTGCCTTCGTGGCGAGTCGGTTCGCGCTCGACGAGCTGTCGCCGGAGCTGATGACGGCGCTCCGCTTCGCCATTGCAGCGGTGCCATGCCTGTTCATCCGCAAGCCCAAGATCACCTGGTCGCTGCTGATCGCGATCAGCTCCACGTTGTTCCTCGGCCAGTTCCTCAGCCAGGCCTATGGCATCGCTCACGGCGTGCCGGTCGGGCTCACCAGCGTGGTGGTGCAGAGCCAGGCTTTGTTCACGATCGGTTTTGCCGCGATCGCCTTTGGCGAGCGTCCGACACCGATGCAGACGCTCGGCATCGCTATCGCCGCGATCGGCCTCCTTATGATCTGCGGTACGGTCGGCTACGATTTCAGCGTCGCTGCGTTCGCGGTGCTGATGATCTCGCCGCTCAGCTTCGCGGTCGGCAATCTACTGCTGCGCAAGGCACGCGGCGTGCCGATGTTCGACCTGTTCGCGTGGCTGTGCCTCGCCTCGGCCGTGCCGCTGTTCGTGCTGACGCTGATCGCCGACGGCCCGGCGCCGACCTGGACGTCGCTGAGCCGGATGTCGCTGACATCGGCGCTCTGCATGCTGGCGCTTGGCGGCATCTCCACCAGCATCGCCTATTGGCTGTGGGGCCGATTGCTGCGCGACTATCCCGCCGCGCAAGTGGTGCCGTTCGCGCTGCTGGTCCCGTTCGTCGGCTCGGCGGCCTCCAGCATCGTTTTCGGCGAGCGGTTCGGACCCTTGCGGCTTGCCGGCATGGTGACCGTGATCGGCGGTATCGCCGTGATGGTGCTGGCGAAGCGGCCCAATACGCTACCCGAAGAACCGTTGCCGAAGACGGCGTGAGATGAGCATGTCCCAGTCGCTGCTCTATGCCTTCCTCATCTTCATGGTCGTGATGTATTTCACGCCCGGGCCGAACAACATCATGCTGCTGTCCTCGGGCCTGACCTACGGCTTCCGGCGCACCATCCCCCACATCGTGGGCATCGTTCTCGGCTTCGCCTTCATGGTCGCAGCTGTCGGCCTCGGGCTCGGCTCCGTATTCCTGGCCTATCCGATCCTGCAGACCATCCTGAAATATGCCGGTGCCGCCTACCTGATCTATCTTGCCGCCGTGATCGCCATGTCCGGCCCGGCCAAGCCGGGGGAGGGAGACGGCCGCGGCCCGATGACCTTCTGGGGCGCGGCGATGTTCCAATGGATCAACGCCAAGGGCTGGGTGATCGTGATCGGCACCATCACCGCCTATGCGGCGATCGCCCAATTCCCGCTCAATATCGCGATCCAGACCCTGATCAGCCTGATCGTCGGTACCGTCTCGACCGTGGTCTGGGCCCTGTTCGGCTCCGCCTTGCGGCCGGTCCTGACCTCGGAGCGGCTGGTCCGCGCCTTCAACATCCTGATGGCAATCCTGCTGCTGGCCTCCCTCTACCCCGTTTTCATGGATGCATGATGTCGCGGATTTCCATGCAGAAACGGGTTTCCCTCAGGGCTGAAAATGCTCTAGACAGCCCCCGAAATCCGCAAATTTCACCCTTCGGACACTGACCAATGGCCGATTTTCGGCCCTGAACGAGGAAACGACCATGCGTGTTTATTACGATCGCGACGCCGACCTGAACCTGATCAAGGGCAAGAAGGTCGCCATCGTCGGCTATGGCAGCCAGGGCCATGCCCATGCGCTCAACCTGAAGGATTCCGGCGTCAAGGAAGTCGCCATCGCGCTGCGCAAGGGATCGGCCTCGGCCAAGAAGGCGGAGAACGCCGGCTTCAAGGTGATGGAAGTCGCCGAAGCCGCCAAATGGGCCGACCTCGTCATGATGCTGACCCCGGACGAGCTCCAGGGCGACATCTACCGCGAGCACCTGCACGACAACATGAAGAAGGGTGCGGCCCTGGTGTTCGCGCACGGCCTCAACGTCCATTTCAACCTGCTCGATCCGCGCGCCGATCTCGACGTGCTGATGATCGCGCCGAAGGGCCCCGGCCACACCGTGCGCTCGGAATATCAGCGCGGCGGCGGCGTGCCCTGCCTGATCGCGATCGCGAAGGACGTCTCGGGCAACGCCCATGACCTCGGCCTGTCCTACGCCTCTGCCATCGGCGGCGGCCGCGCCGGCATCATCGAGACCACCTTCAAGGAAGAGTGCGAGACCGACCTGTTCGGCGAGCAGGTGGTGCTCTGCGGCGGCCTGGTCGAGCTGATCAAGGGCGGCTACGAGACGCTGGTCGAAGCCGGCTACGCGCCGGAGATGGCCTATTTCGAGTGCCTGCACGAAGTGAAGCTGATCGTCGACCTGATCTACGAAGGCGGCATCGCCAACATGAACTACTCGATCTCCAACACCGCCGAGTACGGCGAGTACGTCACCGGTCCGCGCATCATCACGGACGAGACCAAGAAGGAGATGCGCAAGGTTCTGGCCGACATCCAGGGCGGCAAGTTCGCCCGCGACTGGATGCTCGAGAACAAGGTCAACCAGACCTCGTTCAAGGCGACCCGCGCCAAGCTCGCTCAGCACCCGATCGAGGAAGTCGGCGCCAAGCTGCGCGACATGATGCCCTGGATCAAGAAGGGCGCGCTGGTCGACAAGAGCAAGAACTAAGAAGTCGTTTCCCATCAGCAGCGCAGCACGTTGGTGCTGCGCTGCTGATCCGGGGTCCATTGTGGCTCCCTGGGTCCCGGCTCTGCGCTCCGCTTCGCTGCGCTTGTCCGGGACACCGCCAAGAATCCAAGGCATGATCGCGGGCACCTGAGGGAGGGAAGACCATGCGATCTGTCGTCGTCACCGGTGCGTCCACCGGCATCGGCTGGGCTACCGCAAAATTCCTGATCGGGCGCGGCTTCCGAGTCTTCGGCAGCGTCCGCAAGCAGACGGATGCCGAGCGGCTCGAGGCCGAGTTCGGCGCCAATTTCGTCCCGCTGCTGTTCGACGTCACCGACGAAGCCGCAGTCCTGGCGGCTGCGCGAGAAGTCCGCGAGGCGCTGGGCGGGGAGACGCTGGCCGGCCTCGTCAACAATGCCGGCGTCGCAGTCGCCGGTCCCGTGCTCGAATTGTCGGCCGACGATTTTCGCCGCCAGATGGACATCAACGTCATCGGCCCCGTCATCGCGACCCAGGCGTTCGGGCCGCTGCTCGGTGCCGATCCCTCGCTGAAGGGGCCGAAGGGGCGGATCGTGATGATCAGCTCGGTCGCGGGCAGAAACGGCAATCCGCTGTCAGCGCCCTATTCCACCTCCAAGCATGCCATCGAGGGATTGGCGGAAAGCCTGCGCCGCGAATTGATGCTGTTCGGCATCGACGTCATCATCGTCGCTCCCGGCGCAGTGAAGACGCCGATCTGGAGCAAGGCCGAACAGATCGATCTCTCCGTCTACCAGAACTCGCCCTATCTGCCGGCGCTGAACAAGGTCATGGCCTTCATGATGGACCTCGGCGCCAAGGGCCTGCCGGCCGAGCGGATCGCCGAGATCGTGTTCGAGGCGCTGACGGCGGCGCGCCCCAAGGTGCGCTACCAGATCACGCCCGACCCGATGCGCCACTTGATCGCGGCCGTGCTGCCGAAGCGGACGCTCGATCGCATCATCGCCAAGCGGCTCGGGTTCCTGCCACGGTAAGGCAGGCGCTTCAGCCCGCCGCAACGGCCTGCCCGTGCGGGCGGCGGGCCATCGCGATCATGCGCAGCGCCAGCACGATCAGCAGCGGAATGAGGAACGCGGCATAAAGCGGCATCGCCGGCACGCGCATGCCGAACGACACCAGGAACTGGAACCAGAGATAATAGCCGCCCACCAGGTGCAACGTCCGCCAGGCGCGTGGTCCGATCAGCGCGGCGGTGCGGTCGAACGAGGTCGCGCTCATGGCAACGATGACGGCATAGCCGATGCCGCCGAAGATGTAGGAGACGACCGAGGTTGCTTGCGCAAAGCTGGCGGGGTCCATCCAGGCGAAAACTACGATCGCGACCGCGTGGATGGCGTGGGACGCGGCAAAGCTCAAGCCGAGATAGCGCCGGTTGCGGCGCTGCCAGCGCGTCCAGGCATTGGGCCACAGCCGCGCCAGCGCCGCGGCGCTGAAGGCGAGGCAGAACAGCGCGAGCGAGCTTCGCGCCGTGAAACGGATCACCATCCGCACGCCCTCGACCTCGAACTGCCGCATTGAGGCGATCCACAGGCTGAGGACGATCAGGCTCAACGAGAGGGCGGCCAGCAGCCGCCAGCCCTCGAGCCAGCCTAGACGTTGCGACATGGTGATCTCCCTGCATTATGTAAGCATCGATTACATGGCGTGACACCCGCGCGGTCAATGGTGTAATCGCTGCTTACATTCACGTTGAGGTGATGCTAGAAGGGCCCATGTCCGCTCGTCAGCCCTCCAGGCCGCGTGCCCGCCGCCCCACGGCCCAAGCCAAGCCCTATCACCATGGCGACCTTCGCCGCGTCCTGATCGATGCTGCGCTGCAACTTGCGGCGGAGGGAGCGGAGGTCTCAGTCCGTGAAGCTGCGCGCCGGGCCGCGGTGTCTCCGGGGGCGCCATTCCGGCACTTTCCGAACCGCGATGCTTTGATGGCGGCGGTGGCGGAGGAGGCGCAACGGCGGTTTCGCGCCGAGATCGAGGCAGTGCTGACGGAGGCTCCGGCCGCCGGCCCACTCGCTCGCTTCCGTGCCTTCGGGCTCGCTTACCTGCGCTGGGCGATGCGCAATCCCGCCCATTTCGAGATCATCTCCACCGGGCGTTACTTCGCCCATGGCAGCTCCGCCGACCTCAGCCGCGACAATGCCGAGCTGATCGCGCTGACCGAGGGGATTCTGGCTGATGCGGAGGCGCAGGGCCTGCTGCGACCGGCCGACCTCAAGCAAGTCCAGATCGCCGGCCGCGCGCTGGTCTACGGCTTTGCCCGGATGAATCTCGACGGCCATTTTCCGCGCTGGGGCGTCGAGGAGGGCGAGATCGAGCGGATGGCGGAAGCGGTGCTCGACCTGTTCATTGCCGGGATCGCGAAATCCTGACGCCGCGGCAACCGCCGCTGGATCCTCATGGTGAGGAGGCGCGCAGCGCCGTCTCGAACCATGAAGGCCCCAGTCCGGGCCTCGCCCTTCGAGACGCCCGCTTCGCGGGCCCCTCGGGGTGAGGCGATGGAGTTGGGCGTGCGGGCACTCGTAACGTGTGGCACCTCGCCGCCGCCCACCAGGATGAAGCGAAGGTCGGATCACGACGCGCGTTGCCTGTCCTTGACCGTTCCGTTACAGTTTTATGACACGGTGCAGGCTTCCGGCTGCGCCGGAGGCCCTGGTCGTTTTCGGGCCGGCCAGACGGCTTGGCATCACCGCACCGGACCAGAGTTGCGTGTCCTCGATGGCGTCCGCGCCCAATCCAGGTCCTTCTGCCACCACCGCCGTGCTGGCGAGCGTCGCCGCGCTCGGCATCTGGCGGCTGCTTGCCGTTGCCGCGCCGCACCTTGCCGCCCTCGCCCTGATGTATCAGACCGAGACCGATTTCGGCTCGCGGCTTTCGTTCGCGCTGGCCTGGGGCATCCTCAATTTCTTCTGGATCACATTGCTGCGCCGGCCGGCCCTCTCCGGCGCGCTGTCGCTCACCATGGTGGTCGTGCTGGTGCTGCTGTCGCGGCTGAAGCACGACGTCGTGCAGATGACGGTCAACTTCATCGACCTGATGATGATCGACCGCGACACCGTCGCGTTCCTGTTCGCGATCTTCCCGAATTTGCGCTGGTCGGTGATCCTGGCAGGCCTGGTCACACTGCCGCTGATGTATGCGCTGTGGTGGCTCGATCCTTTCCGCATCCGCCGCCTGCCCGCGCTCGCCTGCAAGCTGGCCTGTCTTGCCGCGCTGGTCTTCTATTCGCTCTATCACCCTGACGAGGCCTGGCGCGGCTATTACGACGACGGCTATCTCTCGAAGTTCTTCCGCTCGGGCGTCAGCTCGGTCTCCGATTTCGTGCAATACGGCTTCATGGAATCGGCCGCTGCGACCAATGAGCGGCTCAACATGCCGCTGGTTGATTCCTGCCACCCCGCCGGGCGCCGGCCGAACATCATCATGATCCATGATGAATCGAGCTTCGACATCCGCGCCGCCCGCGGCATCAAGGTGCCGCAGGGCTACGGCAGCCACTTCAAATCCTGGGACGGCAAGCAGCGCACGTTCCTGGCGGAGAGCAATGGCGGGCCGAGCTGGTTCACCGAATACAACGTGCTGGCGGGGCTCTCCTCGCGTTCGTTCGGCCGCTTCGCCTATTTCGTGACACGCATCGCCTCGAGCCGCGTCGAGCGTGGACTGCCGCTGGCGCTGCGCCGCTGCGGCTACGACACGATGTCGCTCTATCCCGCCCATGGCGGCTTCATGGCCGCCCGCAGCTTTCAGACGACCACCGGAATCGAACGCTTCCTCGATTCCAAGGATCTCGGCGCCAAGGACGTCGAGCCCGACAGCTTCTTCTACGACAAGGCGCTGCAGCTGATCGGCCAGCAGCCCCCCAACAAGCCGCTCTTCACCTTCATCTATCTCGGCGCCAATCATTTCCCCTGGGAGACGCGCTTCCGTCCCGAGCTGCTGCCGAACTGGCGCGCGCCGGGCAATGTGGCGTCCATCGACGAATATCTGCGCCGGCAGGCGATGAGCGCCGAGCAGTACAAGGCGTTCGTCGCGGGGTTGAAGAAGAAATTTCCGGGCGAACCGTTCCTGATCGTGCGTTACGGCGATCATCAGCCTGAGTTCGCGCCTGCCATCCTCGAGCCCGGGCTCGACGAGGGCGCTCTCGGCAAGAAGCTCGACGCCTACGATCCGCGCCTCTATGCGACCTATTACGCGATCGACGCCTTGAATTTCGAGCCGGTCAGAAGCGAGGCCGTGATGGACACGATCGACGGTCCGTATCTGCCCCTGGTGATCCAGGAGGCCGCGGGCATCCCGCTCGACCCGTCCTTTGCCGAGCAGAAGGAGATCATGCTCCGCTGCAAGGGCGTCTTCTACGGCTGCAAGGACGGCGCCGAAGCGCGGCGGCTGAACCGCCTGCTGATCGATGCCGGGATGATCCGGGGGCTGTAGCCTCTCGCTACGTATCTCGTACTTTGTAGGGTGGGCAAAGCGGAAGCGTGCCCACCACCTCTCACCGCATTGAAGAGATCGTGGGCACGGCGCTGGCGCGCCTTTGCCCACCTTACGAAATCTCGCCCTACCGCCCGCCCACCTTCTCCCACAGCCACCTCGCCACCGCATCGGGTGATGAATTCGCATCGTTGCCGCTGGCGCGCAGGTTCGCTTCGCGCATGGTGGCGATGTCGATCTTGCCGAGCAATGGTCTCAGCGCCGCCTTGAGTCGCTCGTCACCGGCGCGCTTGGGCGCGAGCAAAAGGATCGCGTCATAGGGCGGGATGGCTTGCCTGGGGTCGTCGAGCGCGACCAGATCGTATTTCGCGATCAGGCCGTCGCTGGTGTAGCCGGCGATGACGTCGACCTCGCCGCTCGCCACCGCCGCATACATGAAGTCCGGCTGCATCTGGCGCTGGGCGCGGAACGAGAGGCCGTAGGCTTTCTGCAGCGCCGCCCATTCCGGCCGCGAGAAGAACTCGTAGTCGCCGGCGATCGACAGCGTCGATGCGTGCGCGGCGAGATCGGTGATGGTGCGGATGCCGAGCGCCTCGGCACGTTGCTTCGGCATCACCAGCGCATAGGCATTCTCGAAGCCGAGCTCGCCGAGCAAGGTGATGTTGTCCTTCGCGAGCGCGCTCTTCAGCTCCGCGATCAGCTCGGCGCGCGGCTTGATGTCGGTGCGATGCAGCTGGTTGGCCCAGAGCGTGCCGGAATAATCGACACAGAGATCGATGTCGCCGGCCTTCAACGCCCCGAAGATCACGCTGGAGCCGAGCCCCGAGCGCGCCGTCGCGGAGAGGCCGGCGGCCTGCAGGCGGTCCCTGAGCAGGGCCGACAGCACATATTGCTCGGCGAATGTCTTGGCGCCGACGACATAGCCCTGCGACGAGCGCCCCATCGTCGGCACCAGCGTGGCGGCGACCAACGCTGCGATGCCGGCCGCGCCGAGCGCAGAGCGGGCATGGCTGCGCTGGCGCAGGCCACCTTCGATCAGGCCGAGCAGCTGATCGACGGCGAGTGCGAGCAGGGCCGAGGCAAAGCAGCCGAACAGCACGAACACCCAGTTCTGGGTCTGAAGTCCGGCAAAGATGTAATTGCCGAGGCTGGTCTGTCCGATCGGCGTCGACAGCGTCGCGGTGCCGATCACCCACACCGCGGCGGTGCGGATGCCCGCCATCATCACCGGCAACGCCAGCGGCAGCTCGACCATGATCAGCGACTGGCGTGCGGTCATGCCGACGCCCTTGGCGGCCTCGATCAGCGCGGGATCGATGCCGTTGAGCCCGGCGATGCCGTTGCGCAGCACCGGCAGCATCGAATAGAGCGCCAGCGCCAGCATGGCCGGCAGGAAGCCGAAGGCCGAGAAGGACACGCCGAACCAGGCCAGCGTCACCGATGCCGCCAGCAGCAGCAGCGGATAGAACAGCGCGAGCAGCGCCAGGCCCGGCACCGTCTGCACGATGCTGGCGACCGCGAGCAGAACGGCGCGCGGCGCCGGGCGGTTGCGCGTCAGGATCGCCAGCGGCAGGCTGACGGCGAGACCGAGCGCGAGCGCGGCCAGACTCACCCGGACGTGGTTGCCGAGATAATCGGGCAGATGCGCCAGCGCCTCGCCCCAGCGTGGATCGGCAAGCAAGCTCATGCCGTGCCGCCCTGCGGCAGCAGCGCGTTCAGCCGTTCGACCTGGCGGCGCGGCGTGCGCAACAGCTCCAGCACATAGCCCTCGCTGCTCGTCGACAGCTCGGCAGGGGTGCCCTGGGCGAGCAGCTTCCCGCCGCGCATCACCGCGATACGGTCGGCGAGCAGGATCGCCTCGGTGATGTCATGCGTGATCATCACACTGGTCAGGCCGAGCTTGCGGTGCAGCGAACGATAATCCTCGCCGAGCGCGTCGCGGGTGAGCGGATCGAGCGCGCCGAAGGGCTCGTCCATCAGCACGATGCGCGGCTTCGCCGCAAGCGCCCGCGCCACCCCGACGCGCTGGCGCTGGCCGCCGGAGAGCGCCGCCGGCAGGCGGTCGCGATGCGCATCGCCGTCGAGCTGCACGAGCGCCAGCAACTCGTCGACGCGTGCAGCGATGCCCGCCGCCGGCGCGCCCAGCAATTTGGGTGTGATCCCGATATTGTCAGCGACGCTCAAATGCGGAAACAGCCCGCCGCTCTGGAAGACGTAGCCGATCCGCCGCCGCAGCGCGACCGGATCGACGCTTTGCACGTCCTCGCCCTCGACACTGATGGTGCCGCCATCGGCCTCGATCAGCCGGTTGGCGAGCCGCAGCAGCGTCGTCTTGCCCGAGCCCGAGCTCCCCACGATGGCCACGAACTCGCCTTCGGCGACATCGAGCGACACGCCGTCGACAGCCCTGAGCGAGCCGAAGCTCTTGCTGACGTGGGAATAGCTGATGGCCGGTTTGGAAGGCATCTCAAGTAGGCTCGCTCTCCTTACCCTCCCCTGGAGGGGGAGGGTCGATCGCGCGGAAGCGCGAGCGGGGTGGGGTGATCTATCAACTCGGGCACTGTTGGACGTGGAGAGACCGGCACCCCACCCCGGTTCGCATTCCGCTTCGCTTCATGCGCACCGACCCTCCCCCTCCAGGGGAGGGTAAGAGCGCGGCAAGCCCCATGCGTAGCACGCTTGGCGGCTTGATTGAACTTGGCCGCGCGAGCGGCTAAGGCATCAAGCGAAATTCGGAGGAAGCATATGTCGACGCCCACGGCGGTGGCGCTGGAAGATTCCAAGGTCGCGTTCCGGCTCGGGGACGGGCGGGTCTATACGGCGGTGGAGAAAGCCCATCTTGCGGTCGCGCCGGGCGAGTTCGTGGCCATTGTCGGCCCCACGGGCTGCGGGAAATCGACGCTGCTCAACGTCGCGGCGGGACTGCTGAAGCCGGCCGCCGGCAGCGTCAGGATTTTCGACCGGCCGCTGGCCGGGCTGAACCGGGATGCCGGATATTTGTTCCAGGCCGACGCGCTGTTCCCCTGGAAGACCGCGCTCGACAATGTCGCGATCGGGCTCGAGATCAAGGGCACGCCGCGGGCCGAGGCGCTGCCGCGCGCGCAGCAATGGCTCACCTCGGTCGGCCTTGGCGCCTTCGCGGGTCGCTATCCGCACATGCTCTCCGGCGGCCAGCGCAAGCGCGTGGCGCTGGCGCAGGTGCTGATCCGCGATCCCAAGATCCTCCTGATGGACGAGCCGTTCGGGCCGCTCGACGCGCAGACTCGCCAGGTGATGGGCAATCTGCTGCTCGATCTGTGGAGCGCCGACCGCAAGGCGGTGCTGTTCGTGACCCACGATCTGGAAGAAGCCATCGCGCTCGCCGACCGCGTCGTGATCATGTCGGCCGGTCCGTCCTCGCGCATCATCGGCGATTGGCGCGTCAGCTTAGCCCGCCCGCGCGACATTTTCGAGGTGCGGCTGGACAAGGGGTTCCATGAGCTCCATCGCGAGATCTGGAGCGTGCTCAAGGACGAGGTGATGAAGGGCTACGCGCAATCCACGCAAGCGGCGGAGACGGTCTGATGTCGCGCCCGACGCTGCTCGCGCTGCAAGTCCTGGTCGCGGTCGTCTGCATCGTGCTGTGGCAGGTGCTATCGACCGTCCCGGTGTTCGGCAAGATCCTGCTGCCGCCGTTCTTCTTCTCCAACCCGCTCGACGTCTTCAGCCAGATCGTGAAGTGGTTCTCCTCCGGCGTGATCTGGAAGCATCTCGGCATCACCCTGACGGAATCGATCCTCGCCTTCGTGATCGGTTCGCTCGGCGGCGTGCTGGTCGGCTTCTGGTTCGCGCGCCAGCCGCTGGTGGCGGCGGTGTTCGATCCTTACGTGAAGATGATCAACGCACTGCCGCGCGTGGTGCTGGCGCCGATCTTCGCACTGTGGCTCGGTCTCGGCATCTGGTCCAAGGTCGCGCTCGGCGTGACGCTGGTGTTCTTCATCGTGTTCTTCAACGTCTATCAGGGCGTCAAGGAGGTCAGCCGCACCGTGCTCGACAACGGCCGCATGCTCGGCATGAGCGAGCGGCAGCTGATGCAGCACGTCTATTGGCCCTCGGCGCTGTCCTGGATGTTCTCCTCGCTGCACACCTCGGTCGGCTTCGCCGTGGTCGGCGCGGTGGTCGGGGAATATCTGGGATCTGCGGCAGGGCTCGGCTACCTCATTCAGCAGGCCGAGGGCGTGTTCGACGTCGCCGGCGTGTTCGCCGGCATGTTCGTGCTCTCGGCCTTCGTGATCCTGATCGACTTCGGGGTGACGCTGGTGGAGCGGCGCCTGCTGGTGTGGCGGCCGACGGCGTCGGACGGGCGGGGGTAGGCTGTAACGGTCTCGATTGAATGGCCGGCGGAGCGCTTCTCAAGGCAGCCCTGCTGCTCTAAGGTGCCGCCGGCCGAACGGAGGAAACCAATGAAGAACACGATTGCCAGGCTCGCCGGCGCACTGCTCGCGCTGACGTTTACCGTCTCGCTTGCCCAGGCGCAAAGCAAGGTCACCATCGCGGTCGGCGGCGGCTCCTGCCTGTGCTATCTGCCGACGGTGCTGGCCAGGCAGCTCGGCGAATACGAGAAGGCCGGCCTCAATGTCGAGCTGGTCGACCTCAAGGGCGGCTCGGACGCGCTGAAGGCCGTGCTCGGCGGCAGCGCCGACGTCGTCTCCGGCTATTTCGACCATTGCGTCAATCTCGCCGCCAAGAAGCAGGAGCTCCAGTCCTTCGTGGTCTATGACCGCTATCCCGGCCTCGTGCTGGTGGTCGCGCCCTCGCGGACCAATGAGATCAAGTCGGTCAAGGATCTCGCCGGCAAGAAGGTCGGCGTGAGTGCGCCCGGCTCCTCCACCGACTTCTTCCTCAAATACATGCTCAAGAAGAACGGGATCGATCCCACCAGCGTTGCCGTGATCGGCGTCGGTCTCGGCGCCACCGCGGTCGCCGCCATGCAGCAGGGCCAGATCGACGCGGCCGTGATGCTCGATCCCTCGGTGACCGTGCTTCAGGGCAGCTACAAGGATCTGCGCATCCTCTCGGACACCCGCACGCAGAAGGACACGCTCGAGACGTTCGGCGGCGAGTATCCGGGCGGCGCGCTCTACTCGACCGTGGCCTGGATCAACAGCCACGAGAAGGAAGCGCAGGCGCTGACCAACGCCATCGTAGCCACGCTGGCCTGGATCCATTCGCACTCGCCGGAGGAGATCATGGCGAAGATGCCGGAGGAGACGGTCGGCAAGAACAAGGATCTCTATCTCGCCGCGCTGAAGAACACGATCCCGATGTACTCGGAGACCGGCAAGATGGACCCGAAGGGGGCGGATGCCGTGCTCGCGGTGTTCAGCGTCGGCTCGCCCGAGGTGGCCAGCGCCAAGATCGATGTCAGCAAGACCTTCACCAACAAGTTCGTCGAGCAAGCCAAGAAGACCACGGGAAACGTCAAATAGCTGACGCGACAACCGTCCCGCATGACGTCACCGATCATTCATCGCGTCACGACGCTCGCTCTTGCGGTGCGGCCGATCGCCTGGCCGTTCGCCGAGGAGCGCCGTGACGAGATCGCGGCGCACTTCGCCGAGAAGCAGCGCGAGCGTCCGAAGATCTGGAACGGCCGGGTCCTGCTTGGACGCGATCCCGTGTTCGCGGGCGGCCATTTCGCTTCCACCTATTTCGAAACCGATTTTGCAAGCTTCCTCGCCTGGCGCGACTGGGGCTTTCCCGGCGTCCCCGTGTTCAACGGTTTCGGCATGGGCGCGCTGCGTACCTCCGACGGCGCCTTCATCATGGGCGAGATGGCGCAGCACACCGCCAATGCGGGCCGCATCTATTTCCCGTCGGGCACGCCCGATCTCGACGACGTCAGGGACGGCGCGCTGGATATTCCCGGTAGCGTCGTCCGCGAGCTCGAGGAGGAGACCGGCCTGACGCCGGCGGACTACCGGGCCGAGCCGGAATGGCACTGCGTCGTCAGCGGTCCGACGATTGCGATGATGCAGGTGCTCAACCTGGATATGTCGGGGGAGGAGGCCCGCGCCCGGATCGAAGCCAACCTCGCCCGCGAGGACGAGCCCGAATTGTCGGCCATCCATCTCGTGCGCGGGATGAGTGATCTGAAGCCGACCATGCCGCGATTTGTCACGGCCTTTATCGAGCAGCAGTTCGCCTCGCGTTGATGCGCAAGGCTTGACATCCCTGCGCTCTGCCCATGTGATGGGGGCAAGCAAGATCAAGACGAATGCAACGCACAATCGTCCAGGGAGGTTCTGATGCGCATGCGCATGGCTGCCCGTTTGCTACGTGGGCTGTTGGTCGCGATATCGGCGACAGGCTTGGCGGTGTCCGCCGAGGCCCAGGAGAAGAAGCTCAAGATCGGTGTCATCTATGATCTGACCGGCCCGCTCGCCGGCGGCGGCTCGGAGCTGCAATATACCGGCGCGAGAATCATGCTGGATCAGTACAGCGGGAAGGACGTCGAGGGCTATAAGATCGAGGCGATCTATGCCGACGCTCAGAGCAAGCCGGACGTCGCCATCAATGAAGCGATCCGTTTGATCGAGCAGGAAAAGGTCGACATGCTGCTCGGCTTCTTTTCCTCGGCGCAGTGCGTGCCGGTGGCCGCTCGCGTCGAGCAGCTGAAGAAGTTCATGTGGATCACGACCTGCATCTCGTCCGCGGTGCTGGAGAACAAGAACTACAAATACGTGTTTCGGCCGCAGGCCTCCGGCGATCAGTTCGGCATGATGACGATGGACTTCATCGCGCAGAACACGAAGGAGAAGCTGGGCAAGGAGCCGAAGGACCTGCGGGTCGCCATCATCCACGAGGACGGCGCCTACGGCGTCGACGTTGCCAAGGGCAACGAAGCCGGTGCCAAGAAGGCCGGCTTCAACATCGTGCTCAGGGAAGGCTATTCGGCCACGGCCCCGGATTTGTCTGCGCTGGTCACCAAGCTGAAGCGGGCCAAGCCGGATGTGGTCTTCCATACCGGCTACAATCCCGACATCACCCTGCTGCTCCGGCAAGCGCGCGAGCAGGGGCTGAAGTTCGGGGCACTGGTTGGACATGGCGCGGGCTACGGGGTCTATGAGAAGCTGAAGGAAGGCCTCGGCGCCGATGTCAACTACGTCTTCAACACCGATCCGATTTCGATCTGGCTCGCCAACCAGAAGAGCATGGATCCGAAGCTGCCGCCGATCATCAAGGCGGTGGGAGAGGAGTTCGACAAGCGCAAGCCGGGCCTCGCCATCCGTTCGGCTCATGTCGGCATGGCGGCGTCCAACACTCACCTGTTCCTGACCGACGTGCTGCCGCGAGCGATCAAGAAATATGGCGGCATAGATCCCGAATCCCTGCGCAAGGCAGCACTCGACACCGACATCCCCGAAGGCGGCACCATGCTCGGCTTCGGCGTCAAATTCCACGGTGAGGGCTCACCCATGGCCGGCCAGAACGAGCGCTCGTTCCCCGTCGTGATCCAGTACGTCGACGACAAATCCTACGTGGTGTGGCCCAAGAGCCAGGCGCAGCGCGAGGCCGTGCTGCCGCTGCCGAAGGGCACCACCTATAGCAACCAGTAGCGGCGGAGAGCTTTGGTGCTGGAAGTCAGCGGGCTGGTGAAGCGGTTTGGCGGCTTCACCGCCGTGAACAACGTGTCGTTTCGGGTCGACCAGGGCGAGATCCTCGGCCTGATCGGCCCCAACGGCTCGGGCAAGAGCACGATCTTCAACATGCTCTCCGGCACGCTGGCGCCGACCTCGGGCTCGATCCTGTTCGGCGGCTCCGAGATCTCGGGGCTCGCCCCGCACCGGATCATCAACAGCGGCATCGGCCGCACTTTCCAGATTCCGCGCCCGTTCCGCCGCCTGACCATCTTCGAGAACGTCGCACTCGCAGGCTTTTATGGGCAGGGCCGCCACAGTCGCGTCAAGGCCGAGGAGGCGGCCGAGCGTTCGCTCGCCATGGTCGGCCTGCCGACCGATCGCCATGCCAGCGTCGATGGTCTCGGCGCCGCCGGCCTGAAGAAGCTCGAGCTCGCCAAGGCGCTCGCCACCGCGCCGAAGCTGCTGCTGGCCGACGAGAGCCTCGGCGGCCTCGACGAGGCCGAGATGGACCAGGCTGCCGACATGCTGCGCAACATCCGCGACGAGCTCGGCATCACCATCATCTGGGTCGAGCACATCATGGGCGTCCTGATGCGCGTCGTCGATCGCGTCATGGTGCTCGATCACGGCGAGAAGATCTCGGAAGGCCTGCCGAGCGCGGTCGCCGGCGATCCGCGCGTGATCGAGGTCTATCTCGGCACCGATGCCGAGACCACGCAGGCCGCGGCCGCCGAAGCGCGCCGCCGCGCGGGAGGCTAGCCGATGCTGGAGCTCCGCGCCGTCAATGCCGGCTATGGTACGTTCCAGGCGCTGTTCGACGTCAGCCTCGACGTCAGGGCCGGTGAAGCCGTCGGCGTCATCGGCCCCAACGGCGCCGGCAAGACCACCCTGATGCGCGTCATCTCCGGCCTGATCCGGCCCTCGCGCGGCTCGATCCGGATGGAGGGCGTCGACGTCGTGGCAACGCCGCCGCACAAGATCGTCAGCCTCGGCATCGCGCATGTGCCGGAGAACCGGCGATTGTTTCCGCAGCTCACGGTCGACGACAATCTCAAGATGGGCGCGTTCATGAAGGAAGCGCGCGGGCATTATGCCGAGCGGCTCGAGGTCGTGTTCGACCTGTTCCCGCGCCTGAAGGAGCGGCGGCACCAGATGGCCGGCACCATGTCCGGCGGCGAGCAGCAGATGTGCGCGATCGGCCGCGCGATGATGTCCAATCCGAAATTGCTGCTGCTCGACGAGCCGTCGGCAGGTCTCGCGCCGGTCGTGGTGCAGCAGGTGTTCGAGCTGGTGAAGCGGATCCGCGCCAGCGGGCTGACGGTGCTGATCGTCGAGCAGAACGTGCAGCAGGTGCTGAAAGTGGTCGATCGCGCCTATCTGATCGAGGCCGGCTCGATCCGCGCGTCCGGCACCTCGGCCGAGATGCTGGCGAGCGACACGGTCAAGGAAGCGTATCTCGGGGTGTGATGGGCATGCAGGGATTCCTCGACGTCTTCGACATCTACCTGCTGGAGGCCGTGATCAACGGCATCCTGCTCGGCGGCGTGCTGGCGCTGCTCGCGCTCGGGCTCAACTTGATCTTCGGCGTCATCGACGTGACCTGGATCTGCTACGCCGAGCTGGTGATGATCGGCATGTACGGCATGTATTTCTTGGTCCAGGTTTACGGCGTCAGCTATTTCGTTGCCGCCCCGCTCACCATCCTGCTGGTCGCCGTGCTTGGCGCGGCGCTGCATTACCTCGTGATCGCGCCGCTACTGACCGCGCCGCCGATCAACCAGCTGCTCGCGACCGGCGGTGTTCTGTTCGTACTGCAGAGCTTTGCCACCGTCGCCTTCGGAATCGACTTCCGCAATCTCGGCATCCGTCTGCCGGTGCTCGCCTTCGGCGACATGAATTTCAGCTATGCGCGGCTGCTGTCGTTCCTGGCGGCGCTGGTCGGCATGGTCGCGGTCTACCTGTTCATGACGCGCACCTTCACCGGCACCGCGATCCGCGCCATCTCGCAGGACCGCCAGATCATGGCGCTGATGGGTGTCGACACCAGACGGATCTATCTCATCACCTCCGCGCTCGGCGGCGCACTCGCCGGGCTCGCCGCTTGCCTTCTGGTGCTGCAATATGACGTGCACCCCTTCGTCGGCCTGTCGTTCGGGCCGATCACCTTCCTCATCTGCGTGCTCGGGGGTCTCGGCAATTTCATCGGCGGCTTCATTGCCGCCTTCGTGTTCGCCGAGATCATCTCGCTCGGCGGCCTGTTCTCCGATCTCGAATGGGGCTACGTGCTCGCCTTCGCCTTCTTCATCGTCATGATGTTCATCCGGCCCGCGGGCCTCCTGGCGAGGCGCCGATGATGGGGCAGGGGCGGCTTGCGGCATGGGGAATAGGCCTGGCGGCGCTGGTCGCGCTGCCGTTCGTCTATCGCGATCCCTATCATCTGCACATCCTCGTGCTGATCCTGATCTGGTCGTTCGCCTACACCTCCTGGTCGGTGATGGGACGGTTCGGCCTGGTCTCGCTCGGGCACGGCGGCTTCATGGGGATCGGCGCCTATGTCACCGCGCTGCTGTGGAATCACGCAGGCCTTTCGCCCTGGATCGGGATTCCCATCAGCATGATCGCGGCCGGCGTGCTGGCGCTGATCGTCGGCTATCCCTGCTTCCGTTTCCGCATCACCGGGCATTATTTCGTGCTGGTGACGCTGGCGCTGTCGGGCATCGTGCTCCAGGTCATCACCGCGACGCGCGACTACACCGGCGGCTCGCTGGGCTACACGCCGAACCGGACCTCGGGCAACAAGCTGCTGGCGCTGCAATTCGACGACAAGACGACCTGGTACCTGATCGCGCTCGGGGTCTGGCTGTTCGGCATCGTGATCTGGCACTGGGTCGACCGCAGCATGGCCCGCTATGCGCTGGAGGCGATCTCGGAGGACGAGGACGCGGCGGCCGCCGCCGGCGTCGACGTCACCGCGGAAAAGCTGAAGATCACGCTGCTCAGCGCTCTGATGACGGCGCTCGCGGGCGCGATCTACTGCCAGTACCAGATGTTCATCACGCCCGACACCGTCAGCGGCATCGCGGTGTCGCTGCAGATGGTGTTTGCGGCCATCGTCGGCGGCCTGTTCGTCTCGCTCGGCCCCACCTTCGGCGCCATCATCACCATCATGCTGGCCGAGACCCTGCGCATCGGCTTCGGCACCAAGGCGGTCGGCTGGGACAATCTCGTCTACGGCGTGCTGCTCGTGCTTTTCATCATATTCCTTCCCAAGGGCGTTCTTGGTAGCCTGCTCGACCGACTGAAGCCGCAACGCAAGGTGCCCCGCGCTCATGAGCAAGAAACCGTCCAAGCCGCTCGCCCAGGAGCTTGACCGCTACATCACGCCGTTCCGCTATGACGGTTCGGGCAAGTTTCATCTCAAGGATCACAAGACCAGCGAGAAGGGCGGTCTCGACAAGGAGGCGGCGCAGGCGATACTCGACGCCAACAAGAAGCGGCTGACCGAGTTTCAGGAGAAGCTCTACGCCCAGGACCGCTGGTCGCTGCTGATCGTGTTCCAGGCCATGGACGCCGGCGGCAAGGATAGCGCGATCAAGGCGATCTTCGAAGGCATCAACCCGCAGGGCTGCGAGGTCCATGCCTTCAAGGCGCCGAGCAGCAAGGAGCTCGACCACGACTTCCTCTGGCGCCATGTGATCGCGCTGCCCGAGCGCGGCCGCATCGGCATCTTCAACCGTTCCCACTACGAGGAATGCCTGGTGACGCGCGTGCATCCGGAGCTTCTCGCCAAGGAGAAGCTGCCGCATAGGCTCCTCACCAAGAACATCTGGAAGGAGCGGTTCGAAGACATCTCCGCATGGGAACGCTATCTCTGCCGCAACGGCACCGTGGTGCTGAAGTTCTTCCTCAACGTCTCCAAGGACGAGCAGCGCGAGCGCTTCCTCGACCGGCTGCAGGATCCGGCCAAGCAGTGGAAATTCTCCATGGGCGACATCGAGGAGCGCGCGCTGTGGCCGCGTTACCAGGCGGTCTACCAGGACATCGTCCGGCACACCGCGACGTCTCACGCGCCTTGGTACGTCGTGCCGGCCGACCACAAATGGTTCGCGCGCGTCGTGATCGGCTCGGTGATCAATGCGACGCTCGAAAAGCTCGACCTGCGCTTTCCCCGTGCCGACAAGGCCTCGCTGCGGGAGTTCGACGAGGTGCGCAAGGCGCTGGAGCAGGAAGAAGAACGGGACAAGACAAGAAAATCGCGAAAACAACCCCATGCACAGTAGCCTGCGGCAGCAGAATCAATGGCTTGGGGGCGACCGGGAAATCTTGCTGATTTGGCGAAATGAGTTTGTCGCGGCGGGCAAAACAGACGCTCGCCGAGTCCTTGCGGAACCGGCTTGTTCAATTGTGATGTTTCACCCGGCTGATCCGGCTTGACAGTTTTGTGTCAGGGGAGGACCATGCCGACGGTCGCAAACAAGCGACGCGCAACGTCCACCTCATGAGCAAGGGGAGGTCTATGACACCACCTCCGCAAATCCAGCCGCGTTAAGTGCGATGGAGCTCGTTCGGACTATCGCATAGCGGCAAAAACCGCGAACGGCACGCCGGGTCAAGGTTTAGCGGGCTGCATCAGTAAGGCAGAGCCCCTACCTTCCCGGCGCTGTATTTTTTATCGCATCGATCGTGTTGCCGGCCGTGATGAGGCCGCCGCGATAGTTGCCTTTGATATCCTGCTTTCATCCTCCTTCCTCCTCTGCGTCATTTGGGACACTTCCCGGAATGACGGAGGAATAATTGCGGGCGACGTGTGCATTCGTGGCACGCTGGTCTCCGCACCGTCATGGCTGGGACAAGTCCGGGCATGACGACCTCTCGTCGCTTGCACCTCTCAGTTTCGTCGATGAGTGCGGTTCCCCCGATCTTCGCGTTGCGGCAAATGCCAAGAGAATGTCGCCTCGAAGGCCAATTTCCGACACAGGCGACGGGCGAATAACGGCAATCCGACATGACGCATGTGTTTCGGTGGTCCCGACGCCGCCGGCGCATGCATTTTTTTCAGGGAATCCTCGTGTCGCATAAGCTTGCCCAAGCCTTCTTCGCCGTTCTCTTCCTCGCGCTCTCCTTCCCCAGCGTTCGCGCCGAGCAGGCGCAGCCAGCGACGACCAATGCCGCCGCGTTGTCGCCCGAGGAGGCCCGGCGCGCGCTTGAGACGCTCCAGGACGACAAGAAACGCGCGCAGATGATCGACACGCTGCGCGCGATCGCCAATGCGTCCGGCCCGCAGCAGCCCGCGACGCCCGCGCCTGCGCAGACGTCGCCGATCCCGCTTTCGGCCGACGGCCTCGGTGCGCAGCTCCTGCTCACCGTGTCCGAGGAGATCGGCGAGATCTCGAGCGAGATCGCCAGCGTGGCGCGGACGATCACGCATTTCCCGGCGTTCTATTACTGGATCGTGCGGACCGCCAACGATCCCGCGGCCTATAACCTCCTGATCGAGATCGCCTGGAAGCTTGCACTGGTGCTCGGTTGCGCGCTCGTGGCCGAATGGGTGCTGTTCCGCCTGATCCGCCGCCCGGTTGCCTTCCTGGAAGGACGCGTGCCGCAAGCCGCGCATCTGCCGGCGCAGGCGCTGCCGATTGCCGATCCGCCGTCTTCGGTCGCCGATGTCACCCCCGCGCCCGAGCTGCACAAGCGCCGTCACAGTCTCGCGCGCGTCTGGCAGGTGATGCTGCGGCTGCCCCCCGTGCTCGGCCGCCTCGTGCTCGAACTGCTTCCCGTTCTCGTCTTCGTGGGCGTCGCAACCGCGCTGCTCGGCACCGAGATCGGCCAGCCCACCACGGTCCGCCTCGTGATCCTCGCCGTCGTCAACGCCTACGCGTTCTCGCGCGGGCTCATCTGCGTGGTGCGCGCGCTGGCGGGGCCGTTCGGCCTGTTTCCGGTGCGCGCCGAGACGGCGGCCTATGTCGAGATCTGGGCGCGCCGCATCGTCGGCGTCGGCGTCTCCGGCATTGCCTTTGCCAATGTCGCGCTGCTGCTCGGTCTGCACCGCGCCGGCTACGCCGCGCTGCTGCGCATGGTGATGCTGATCGTGCACCTCTTCGTCGTCGTCATCATCCTGCAATGCCGGCGGCAGGTTGCCGAGGCCATCCGCGCGCCGGCCGACCGGCAGGGGATCGCGGCCCGCCTGCGCAACCGCATCGCCGGCGGCTGGCATTATCTCGCCATCGCCCTGGATCTCGCGCTGTGGGCGGTGTGGGCGCTCAACATCCGGAACGGCTATTCGCTGCTGCTGCAATATTTCGTCGGCACCATCGTGGTCGCCGTGATCACGCGGCTCGCCGTCATGCTGACGCTGAGCCTGATCGACCGCGGCTTCCGGATTCAGCCGGAGATTCTCCAGCGCTTTCCGGGCCTCGAGATCCGCGCCAACCGCTATTTGCCGCTGCTGCGCAAGATCGTGTCGGGCGTGATCGTCTTCATCGGCTTGGTGGCGGTGCTCGAAGTCTGGGGTGTGGACGCCATCGTCTGGTTCTACGGCGGCCAGATCGGCAGCCGGCTGATCTCCGCCCTCGTGACGATCGGCCTTGCCGTCTTCATCGCAGCCGCGATCTGGGAAGCCAGCAACGCGCTGCTGGACCGCCAGATCAACACGCTGTCGCGCGATGGGCACTATGCCCGCGCCGCGCGCCTGCGCACCTTTCAGCCGATGCTGCGCACCGCGCTGCTCTGCCTGATCGCAACGATCGTCGGCCTCACCGCGCTGAGCGAGATCGGCGTCAATGTCGCGCCGCTGCTGGCGGGCGCCGGCATCGTCGGCATCGCCATCGGCTTCGGCTCGCAGAAGCTGGTGCAGGACCTCATCACGGGTCTGTTCCTGCTGCTGGAGAACACGGTGCAGGTCGGCGACAATGTCAGCGTGTCCGGGCTGTCCGGGACGGTCGAGAACGTCTCGATCCGCACCATCCGCCTGCGCGCGGGCGACGGCGCGGTGCACATCGTGCCGTTCAGCGCGGTCACGACCATCACCAATGCCAGCCGCGGCGCCGGCAACGCCTCGGTCAGCGTCAACGTCGCCTACAGGGAAGACACCGACCGCGCCGGCCAGCTCCTCAAGGACATCGTCGACGAGATGCGCCGCGAACCCGAATTCCGCGCGCTGATCCGCGGCGACCTCGATCTGTGGGGCATCGACAAGGTGGACGGCGCGATGGTGTCGATCGTCGGCCAGATCCGCTGCACCGAGGCCGGGCGCTGGCCGGTCCAGCGCGAATTTAACCGCCGCATGAAGCTGCGCTTCCAGCAGAACGGCATCAACATCGCATCCGCCACCCAGACCATCCTGATGCATATCGCGCCGCCGGCGGACGGTGCCGCCAGTCTGACGCCAAGACGGGCGGCCGGTTAGTCGCCCGGCGGAAATTTCCGGCTTGCCTCCGTCCAGCCGGCAGCGTTCACTCCGTCTCCAGCCCGCTGCCAACATGCGGGCGGCAAGACTGGGAGAGACCGATGCGGGGGCTGTTGTGGGCCGGATTGCGCGGCGTTGCGGTCGTCGTAGCCGCATTGATGGGATGTGCGGCCTGGTCTGCCCAGGCCGTCGCGCAGCCGTTTCCCTCGCGTCCGATCACGCTCATCGTGCCGTTCGCGGCCGGCGGCCCGACCGATACGCTGGCGCGGATCCTGTCCGAGCGGATTGCCGCGGAGCTGCGCACCACGGTCGTGGTCGAGAACGTCGCCGGCGCCTCCGGCAGCATTGCCGGCACCCGCGTCGCCCGCGCGACGCCTGACGGCACCACGATCACGATCGGTCATTGGGGCACGCACGTGCTGAACGGTGCGATCCTCAAGCTGCCCTATGATGTCGTGGACGACTTCGAGCCGGTCGCAATGATTGCGATGGGCACGCAACTCATCGTCGGCCGGACCTCGCTTGAGGCGAACGATCTCAAGGGGCTGATCGCCTGGCTGAAGGCCAATTCCGGCAAGGCCACCGCGGGGACCTCGGGGGCGGGCACAGGAGCCCACGTCGCCGCCGTCTTTTTCAAGGACAAGACCGGCACCGACTTCCAGTTCGTACCCTATCGCGGAGCAGGGCCCGCCATGATCGATCTCGTCGCCGGGCAGATCGACATCATGTTCGATCAGGCGGCGAACTCGCTGGCACACGTCAAGAGCGGCGCGATCAAGGCGTTCGCCGTGACGTCGCCGACCAGGCTTGCCTCCGCTCCGGACATTCCGACCGTGGACGAGGCGGGCCTGCCGGGGCTCTATATTTCCTACTGGCACGGCATCTGGGCACCGAAAACCACGCCGAAGGAGATCGTGGCCAAGCTCAACGCGGCCATCGTCGCCGTGCTTGCCGATGCCGCGGTCAAGCGGCGCTTTGCCGAATTGGGTCAGGAGATACCACCGCCCGACCAGCAGACGCCTGCGGCGCTCGCGGCTTTTCAGAAGGCCGAGACCGCGAAATGGTGGCCGATCGTGAAGGCGGCCAACATCAAGCCGGAATAGCCGCGCGCGGCGCCACAAGCAATCTTCCTCATCCTGAGAAGGCCGCGCAGCGGCCGTCTCGAAGGATGGCCGCGGGCGAGATCTCGACCTTCATGGTTCGAGACGCGCGTACCGCGCTCCTCACCATGAGGCGAGAGAGCTGTCTTGCCGCGTTAACTTTTGCTCGCGCCACTGCCAGTCGTTCGCGGCAATCTCGCTGCATTGCGAGATCACAATCGGCGCCTCAGTCTCTACGTCCTTGATCTCGATGGAGCGCTGGCCGACAATGTCCGCCGTTCAATGTGAAGCTCCTTGGGGGAATCGTGAATAGACCTGCTCGGGTCGTTGCCCAATCGACGTCGTCAAATCCGCCGCAAGGCATGGCGCTGCTGCGCGATCCCCTGCTCAACAAGGGCACCGCCTTCACGGAATCCGAGCGCGCCGCACTCGGCCTGCGCGGCCTGCTGCCGCCTTGCGTGCTGACGATGGAGACGCAGGCGCAGCGCGTCCTCACCAATCTGCGCACGCTGCCGACCGATCTGGAAAAATACGTCGCGCTGAACGCGCTCCATGACCGCAACGAGGCGCTGTTCTTCCGCGTCGTCGTCGACCATATCGACGAGATCCAGCCGATCATCTACACGCCGACGGTCGGGCTGGCCTGCCAGAAATACGGCCTGATCTTCCAGCGGCCGCGCGGCATGTTCATCTCCTCGCGCGATCGCGGCCAGATCGCCGAGCTTTTGAAGAACTGGCCCTACCAGGCCAAGCTGATCGTCGTCACCGACGGCGAGCGCATCCTGGGGCTTGGCGATCTCGGCGCCAACGGCATGGGCATCCCGGTCGGCAAGCTGTCGCTCTACTCGGCCTGTGCCGGCGTGCACCCGGAAACGTGCCTGCCGATCGTGCTCGACGTCGGCACCAACAACGAAGAGCTGCTGAACGATCCCTATTATCTCGGCCTGCGCGAGCGGCGGCTCACGGGCGAAGCCTATGACAGCTTCGTCGACGAGTTCATGCAGGCTGCGCGAAAGACCTTTCCGGGCGTGCTGATCCAGTTCGAGGATTTCGCTAATCATTCGGCGTTCAAGCTGCTGCACAAATATCGCGACGAAGCCTGCGTCTTCAACGACGACATCCAGGGCACCGCGGCGGTGGCGCTGGCCGGCCTGTTCTCGGCTCTGCGCATCTCCGGCGGCAAGCTCAGGGATCAGCGCATCCTGTTCCTCGGCGCGGGCGAGGCGGCGACCGGCATCGCCGACCTCGTGGTGTCGGCCATGATGGCGGAGGGCGCCAGCGAAGCGGACGCGCTCCGGCGCAACTGGCTGGTGGATTCCCGCGGCCTCGTCGTCGGCGGCCGCGATGGTCTCTCAGGCCACAAGCTGCGTTATGCGCATGCCGACCAGGCGCCGATCTCCGACTTCCTGACCGCGATCAAGACGCTGAAGCCGACGGCGATCATCGGCGTCGCCGCGGTCGGCGGCGCCTTCACGCCGGAGGTGCTCAAGACCATGGCCGAGCTCAACGAACAGCCGATCGTGTTCGCGCTCTCCAACCCGACCTCGAAGGCGGAATGCTCGGCCGAGGATGCCTATCGCTACACCGAGGGCCGCGCGCTGTTCGCCTGCGGCAGCCCGTATGATCCGGTCAAGCTCAACGGTCGCAGCTTCGTGCCGCGCCAGGGCAATAATTCCTACATCTTCCCCGGCGTCGGCCTCGGCGTCATCGCCAGCGGCTCGAAGCTGGTGACCGACGAGATGTTCATGGCGGCGGCCCATACGCTTGCCGATTGCGTCGGCAAGGATGACCTCGATCAGGGCAGTCTCTATCCGGCGTTGCCGCGCATCCGAGAAGTCTCGGTCCGCATCGCCGCGGCCGTTGCCGACGTCGCCTATCAGCGCGGGTTGGCGGAAGGACCAGCGCCCAACGACGTCAAGGCCCTGGTCCAGTCCCAGATGTACGAGCCGCATTACTGAACCACCGGGGTTGCCGGCCCTCCCTGGCCGGCTGTCCCGATTCAGGACGCGTCACTGTGGTGGAATCGTCACAGCTGACGCGAAATGGCGGCGGCCGCACGCCTGCTTTTGTTCCGACAAGGTTCTGCCCTCATTGCCGACCGAAAATCGCCCCCGTTCGGAGGGCGTATCATGTCTCGCATTGCACGTGCCGAAGCTTCCCGGATTTCCTTCGCGACCTCATGCCGGGTGTTGCTTGCCATCGCAGGCGCCGCCTCGCTTGCCGCCTGCGCGCAAGCGCCGGTCGGCCGCCAGAAGGCCGATCTCGCCGGTGCCAGCCGGCAGGCCGCGGTCGAGCGCCCGCAGCGCGTGGCGGCGCTGCATCCGCGCCCGATCAGCCGGGCGCGCGCTCCCGATGCGGACGCAAAGCAAACTGTGTCGCACGGCATTGCCAGCTTCTATTCGGATACGGAGACCGCGAGCGGCGAGCGGTTCGACAAGAACGAGTTGACCGCGGCGCATCCCACCCTGCCATTCGGCACCAAGTTGCGCGTCACCGATACCGATTCCGGCCGCTTCGTCACGGTCCGGGTGAACGATCGCGGGCCCTATGTTCGCGGACGCGTGGTCGACATCACGCCGTCCGCGGCCGAGGCGCTCGGCATGGTCGACAAGGGCATCACCAATGTCCGGCTCGAGGTCGTGCAATAGGACGCCCGAACACAAGACGCCGCGCTTAACCGGGTGTTAGCGGCTTATCGAGCACCATGCGTGTCCAGGCAGTTTGGGGCAGTGGGGAGAGTGACGCTTGAACACGATCCAGTATCTCGAAGATCAGGCCGCGCGCGCCGAGCGGCTCGCCAGACGGATCACGGATACGCTGACGATCGAAAGGCTGCTGGCCTTTGCCGACGAGCGCCGCCGCGAGATCGAGGTCATCGCTGGCAAATACCGGCGCGCTTAGACTCTTCCCAATCCATGTCCTGACGGCTGGCACCACCGAGGTGACCACCAATGCGCCGCGGACGCGGCGCTTTTCTTGTTCGGGCAAGCAGAGCGCTTTCAGGAATGGCTTTCCACGAAGTCGCTGAGATAATCAGGCAGCTCCATTCCGTCGATGTCGCAGCGCGCTCGGATCTCGCCGGCGACGTCGGTCGAGATGTCCTTCATCCAATGCTCGAGCGTGTTGAAGGAGATCACCTTGATGGGGTCGTTAAAGCAGCCGGCGACGAGATCGCCGATCGTGGCTTCGAGGTCGTTGCGCTCGACGCGGATTTCCGTGTTCTCGTCGCGGCGATCGACCACCACGAACAAGGTCTGGTCCGCCCCGTAAGGCACGATCGATGATGGTACGCCAGCTTCAAGCATCCTCAGGCACTCGCGACTTGGCTTAGGACTTTGGCTTCCGATCCCCGTTAACGGGATAAACCGGAAGAAGGTTCCTGCGCGCGATGCCGTGAAGTGCCGTCAGAGAAACTCTCGGAGGCGCCAGAGCTCGACGACGTGCTCGGGCGAGAGAACCTCGGTGACCAGCGGCGGCTGCGCCGCGGTGCGGATTTCATAGAGGTGACGGGTCGCCACCGGCTTGTCCATGAATGCCGAGATGCAATCGTCGAGCGTGCCTTCGACGACCTGGTACGGCTCCCGGTCCGGCTGACGCTGATTGGCCAGCGACGGCCATTTGTTCAGCACCGCAAGCGCACCGAAATCGACCTTTGACTCCCCGACAACGTCCCCCATCGTCCCGCCTCACGCAAAAAACGCCCCAGCACGCAAATATGCGTGCCGGGGCCTACACCTGTCGCTGCATCTCAATGCCACGACGCCTTAATGCAGCAGCCGGGAAAAGGTTCCCGGCCGCCTTGCCTGATCAGCTCGCCGCCGCCGCGATCTTGTGCCCCGGGCTGGCCTGCCCGGCGAAGCGACGCAAGGCTTCCGCCATCTGCACCCGGCCCGGTACGCCCGTGATCACCACATCGACCATGGTGAAGGAGGAGTGGAAATGGCCGTGCGCCTTCAGCTGCTCGACCGGGACGCCTGCGGCCGACATCGCCTCGGCATAGGCGATCCCCTCGTCGCGCAACGGATCGAACTCGCAGGTCACCACGAAGGCCGGCGGCAGGCCGGCGACCTTGCCGCGCAGCGGCGAGACGCGCGGATCGGTGCGGTCGGCCGGCGAGCAATAGAGGTCCCAGAACCAGTACATCAGCGAGCGCGTCAGGAAGTAGCCGGTCGCATTGTCGTTGTAGGAGGAACGATCGAAGCTGCAATCGGTGACCGGGCAGATCAGGAGCTGGCCGGCGATCTCGGGCCCGCCACGGTCGCGTGCGAGCTGGCAGGTGACGGCGGCGACGTTGCCGCCGGCGCTCCAGCCGGCGACCAGCACCGGGCCCGCTCTGCCGCCGAGCTCTTCGGCGTGCTCGGCGATCCAGCGCGTCGCCGCATAGCCGTCCTCGGCGGCGGTCGGGAAGCGATGCTCCGGCGCGTGACGATAGCCGACGCTGACGAACATCATGCCGGTCCGCCGCACCATGTCGCGGCAGAACGGCTCGTCCGATTGCTCGTCGCCGAGCACCCAGCCGCCGCCGTGGAAATACACCACGACCGGATGTGGTCCCGTCGTCGCCGGCTTGTAGACGCGGTAAGGCAGCGCGCCGCCCTCGACGGGCAGGGTGCCGTCGACGATGTCGCCGATCGGCCGTCCCGCAGGCCGGCTCTTGTTGAACTCGTTCACGAACGCACGCGCACCTTCCGCGCCCATCGACTCGATCGGCGGCAGGTTCAGCGACGCCAGCAGGTTCAGCACCAGCCGCACGTCCGGCTGCAGCCGCACCACCTCGCCGTCATTGCATTGCGCGGCGCCATCAGGGCCGGTGAGCTTGAAGCCGAGCATGCCCCGGCTCACCACCTCGTCGCAGATGCTGCGATAGGGACCGACGCCGCCGGTATAGGGCATCAGGCCCTGCACCTTGCCGGGCACGTTGGCGCCCGTGTACCAGGTGTTGGCGAGCCGGTGCAGCGTCAGCATCGAACAATCGGCCATGTGCCTGCTCCAGCCGGCCTGCGCCGTCTCGGTCGGCTCGATCGTGGTGAGGCCGGCGTCGCGCAGCGCGACCAGGCGGTCGACCACCCAGTCGACATGCTGCTCGATCGAGACCGCCATGTTCGAGAGCACCGACGGACTGCCGGGACCGGTGATCATGAAGAAGTTCGGGAAGCCCGCAACGGTGAGGCCGAGATAGGTCTGCGGCCCTTGCGCCCAGACATCGGTGAGCGACTTGCCGCCGCGCCCGGTGATCGGATGCACGGCGCGGATCGCGCCGGTCATGGCGTCGAACCCGGTCGCGAACACGATGACGTCGAGGTCGAAGCTGCGCTTGTCGGTCGCGATGCCGCTCGCGGTGATCGCCTTGATCGGTTCCTGGCGCAGATTGACCAGCGTGACGTTGGGCCGGTTGTAGGTGGCGTAGTAATTGGTATCGAGGCAGGGGCGCTTGGCGCCGAAGGGATGGTCGTGCGGCATGAGTGCGGCAGCGGTCTCGGGATCCTTGACGGCCGCGCGGATCTTCTCGCGGATCAAGTCCTGGACGATCTTGTTGCCGTCGACGTCGACCGCCTGATCGGCCCAGAGCTGGGTCAGGATGTGGACGAGGTCGCCGGCCGCCCAGGCGCGCTCGAACCGCTCACGGCGTTCGGCATCGCTCAATTGCCAGCTCACGACCGTCTGCTGCGGATAGGGCACGCCGGCCATCGACTGGCGCGCCTGCTCGCGATAGGCGGCGCGGTCGCTTTGCAGCAGGCTCATGCGGTCCGACGGCGCCGGACCGTTATGCGCCGGCAGCGCGAAGTTCGGCGTGCGCTGGAACACGGTCAGATGGGCGGCCTGCTCGGCGATCAGCGGGATCGACTGGATCGCCGATGAGCCGGTGCCGATCACGGCGACGCGTTTTCCCGACAGATTGACGCCGTCATGCGGCCAGCGGCCGGTGAAATAGACCTCGCCCTTGAAATCCTTGACGCCGTCGATCTCCGGCGGCTTTGGCGCCGAGAGGCAGCCGGTGGCCATGATGTAATGGCGGCAGGAAACCGGCTCGCCATTGTCGGTGCTGAGCAGCCAGCGCTCCGCCGTCTCGTCCCATCTGGCTTCGGTGACCTTCGTGCCGAAGCGGATGTCGCGCCTGAGATCGTAGCGGTCGGCGACGAAGCCGAGATAGCGCAGGATTTCAGGCTGGGTCGCGTATTTCTCCGACCAGGTCCAGGCGGTCTCGAGCTCGGGATCGAAGGTGTAGCTGTAGTCGATGGTCTGGATGTCGCAGCGCGCGCCGGGATAACGGTTCCAATACCAGGTGCCGCCGACGTCGCCGGCCTCTTCGAGGGCGACGGCCTTGAAGCCGGCCTTGCGCAGGCGGTGCAGGAGATAGAGGCCGGCAAAGCCGGCCCCGACCACGGCGACGTCGACCTGCTGAGCGGTTCCGCGTTCCTCGGAGGCACGTGTAGCAACCATCGCATCAGACATGGCATTTCCTCCCATATGTTTCGTTTTGCCGGCAGGCTAGCGCTGCAGGTTCAGCTTGTCATCAGAGCAAGTGCAATCTTCGGTGGTCGTTTGCGGCGCATGGTGGTCGCGCGAATGTCGCGGGGCTACACGCATCGCGATGCACAATGGCCGTGATTAGCCGGGCTAATCATGCCCGATCTCCCTGTGTATGCTTGCGGCTACAAGCCACGCGTAGCGGCCGAGCGTCATGCCAGAGTTGAGTGAGCGGACCAAAGCGAACATGGACGTCGTCCTGGAGCAGACGTGTCGGCAATTGCCGCATGGCGGCGATCACGACAGCCGCAGATTCATCGCCGAGCGCCTGATCGAGGCCGCGCAGGTCGGGCACTCCACGCTCGGCGAACTCGGCATCGTCGCGCGGCGCGCGCTGGCGGAGATTCTCGCAAAGCGCGGTGAGTGAGCCGCGAGGCTTGCCTGCTGGCGCGCCGCGGACATAACCTCGCGGGAACCCGTCTGCGCATCGAGATGCCCAGAAGATGCGATCCGTGCTTGCGCTCATTGCGGCTTCCGCATTCCTTTGGCTTGCCGGCTCGGCCATGGCTCAGCCGGTCGGACAATTTCCATTCGCGCTGACGCGCGAAGGGCAGATGCTCGGCGCCGTCGAAGGCGAGATGGCCTCGTTCAAGGGACTGGCCTACGCGGCGCCACCGGTCGGCGCGTTGCGCTGGCGTCCGCCGCAGCCGATGCCCGAAAGCTCGGAGATGCACACCGCCTACGCCTACGGCGCGCCCTGTCTTCAGCCGGCGCTGCCCGAGGCAAGCGAGGATTGTCTCACGCTGAACGTGTTCCGTCCCTTCGGGGTCGACGGCCCGCTGCCGGTGATGGTGTTCATCCATGGCGGCGGCTTCGTCAGCGGCAGCGCGAACGAGCCGTTGTTCGAGGGTGCCAGGCTGGCGCAGGCCGGCCTCATCGTCGTGACCGCCAATTATCGTCTCGGCGCGCTCGGCTGGCTTGCTCATCCCGCGCTATCGGAAGGCGGCTCCGGCAATTACGGCCTGATGGACCAGATCGCCGCGCTGCATTGGGTTCACGACAACATCGCGGCCTTCGGCGGCGATCCTGACAACGTCACCTTGTTCGGCAGCGGCGCCGGCGCGACGTCGATCGCACTCCTGATGCTGTCCGCGCAAGCGCGTGGTCTCTTTCACAAAGCCATTCTGCAATCGACCCCGGCGCGCGCGCATCTGCGCTCGGTGCAGGAGGCCGAGGCTGTCGGCTGGCAGTTCGTGGCCGCGCTGGGAGCGCAGGCGGATCTGCGCGGCGTCGAACCGCGACGCCTGCTTGCCGCCGAGAGCCGTCTCCTGCAGACCTCGCGGCGCAGCTTCGTGCCGATGAGGGATGGAGATCTGGTGACCGAGGATATTGCCGCGGGCTTTGCAGCCGGACATCAAAGCCGCATTCCCATGATCATCGGCTCGAACGATGACGAGACGGGTTTCGACAGCGAGTCCGATATCAAGGAGGAGGTCGCATCGTCAGGGCTCACGAGCGGCGAGCTGCGCGAGCTCTATCCAGGTCTCGTCCAGCCGTCAGAGCTTGCGGCGAGGTTCTATACCGACAAGGTCTTTACCGAGCCCGCACGATTGCTGGCCCGCCTGCATGCCGCAAGCGGCGCCGCGACCTTTCGCTATCGCTTTGCCTATGTGCCGGAGGCCCGGCGCGCCAGTCCGGAAGGCGGGCATGGACGCGAGCTGCAGTTCATATTCGGTGCGGAAGGCGTGCCGGGGGCGGGCATCTTCTCGCGCGGCGATCGCAAGGTCGCAAGCCGCATGCGATCCTATTGGATCAACTTCGCCAGGAGCGGCGATCCCAACGGTCCGGATCTCCCGCATTGGGACGCGGCCGGTCGCGATCGCCTGTTGCTGATGACGAACGACGGCATCGCGAGCGGCGACGATCCCTTGGCGGAGCGTCTGGACCGGCTCGCACGCTAGCGATGAAATGAAGTGGACTTAAGCCGCGAGCTCGACGCGCGGTGCGGGCGTCAGCCGGTCTTCCTCCAGATAATCCATCGCGCCGTCCTTCTCGACGGCGTAGAATTGCTGGCCTTCCCGCGACTTGAAGGCGGCGCGCACGATGCCGCGGCGGCCCTTGTCACTGTTGACGACGTCCCCGAGCGCAAACTTCCTCATCTCACGTCTCACTTGTCTTCAGGCCGACTGCTTCGGCCACGCCGGAGATTTTGGGCGGCAAATCGTTAACGACTTGCTAACCATGCCGGTTTGCCTATGCTCGCCGCAGGTCGCGCCGGCACTGGCGCGCATATTGCCGCGAGACGAGCACATGACGCGATTTCCGACGCTCTTCCTGTCGCATGGCGGCGGTCCCTGGCCGTTCATGGAGGACAGGCGGGTGCAATATGCCAAGACAGCCGCGGAGTTCGGCCGACTGCCGCAGCTGCTCCCGGAAAGGCCGAAGGCCGTGCTCGTCATCACCGGCCATTGGGAGGCCGACGCCTTCACCGTGTCGACCTCGGCGCAGCCGCCGATGGTGTACGATTATTACGGTTTCCCCGAGCATACCTACCACCTCAAATATCCGGCGCCCGGCAAGCCGGAGCTCGCGGCGCAAGTGAAGGCGCTGCTGACGCGGGCCGGCCTCGATTGCCGGGAAGATCCCAATCAGGGGTTTGATCACGGCACCTTCGTGCCGCTCGGCTTGATGTATCCGAACGCCGACATGCCGATCGTGCTGCTGTCGCTGAAGTCTGCCTACGATGCGGCCGAGCACATCAAGGCCGGCGAAGCCATCGCCTCGCTCCGCGATGAAGGCATCCTGATCGTCGGCAGCGGGCTGACCTATCACAACATGCGCGGCTTCAACCGGCCGGAGTCCAAGCCGGTCTCCTACGATTTCGAGGCTTATCTGAACGAGGCGATCAGCAACCCGGATCCGGTCCGCCGCAATGCGATGCTGGTCGATTGGGAGCATGCGCCGAGTGCGCGCCTGGCGCATCCGCGCGAAGACCATCTGCTGCCGTTGATGGTGGCCGCCGGGGCCGCCGGCAGCGATGTCGGCAAGCGCGTCTTCGTCGACGAGGTCTCGGGTGTCGCGATGGCGTCGTATGTGTTTGGCCGGTGATCTTCTCCCTCGCCCCGCTTGCGGGGAGAGGGTTGGGTGAGGGGGAGTCTCCGCAAGGGAGGTGAGAGTTGGATTCGTGGAGAGTCCCCCTCAACCGGAATCCGCGCTACGCGCGAATTCCGACCTCTCCCCGCAAGCGGGGAGAGGTGAAGAAAGTCAACCTCACCCGTATCTCAGCTTCATCACCAGAATGCCGCCGGCGAGCACTATGGTGATGGCGTTGGCGGCGACCAGCGGGGCGTCGCCGGAGAGCAGGCCGTAGATCAGCCAGAGCGCGAGGCCCAGCACCATGACCAGGAACATGCCGAGCGAGATGTCGCCGGTGGAACGGGTCTTCCACACCTTGATGGCTTGCGGCGCGTAGGCCGCGGTGGTGCAGGTGGCGGCGGCAAAGCCGATCAGCTTGATAACGAAGGGGTCCATGCCGGCTCTATAACATGGATTCGCCGATGGTCACGTTCAGGCGCGCGCCGCCATCAGATCACGATACAGTGCGGCATAGTCGCCGGCGCGGCCACTCCAGGAGACGTCGGTCGCAAGGCCGTTTCGTTGCAGCCGGCGCCAGGTCTGCTTGTCGTGGAAGGCGGCGTTGGCCTTGCGCAAGCTGCCGGCGAGGGCCTCCGCCGTCACGGGTGCGAACTTGAAACCGGTGGCGTCGCGGCCGGAGGCGGCGGCCTCGTCGACATCGACGATAGTGTCCTCTAACCCGCCGACGCGCGAAACGATCGGGACGGCACCATAGCGCAGCGCGCAGAGCTGGGTGAGGCCGCATGGCTCGAAGCGCGAGGGCACGATCAGCGCGTCAGAGCCGGCCTGGAGCAGGTGCGCCAGGATTTCGTCATAGCCGATCACGACGCCGATGCGGCCGGGATTGGCGCGGGCCACGGCCTGATAGCGGTCCTGCAGATCGCGGTCGCCGCTGCCGAGCAGCGCGAGCTGCATGCCTTCGCGCAAGATGATCGGGACCGCCTCGAGCAGGAGATCGAGCCCCTTCTGCCACGACAGCCGGCTGATGACGCCGAGCAGCGGCGCCTCGTCCGAGGAATCGAGGTTGAACTGCTGCTGCAGCACCGCCTTGTTCGCGGCCCGGAACGTGAGGTCCTCGGCGCCGTAACGGTAGGCGATGTGAGGATCTTCCTGCGGATTCCACACCGAGATGTCGATGCCGTTGAGGATGCCGCTGAGCACGCTTGCGCGTGCGCGCAACAGGCCGCCGAATCCCATGCCGCCTTCGTCGCTCTGGATCTCCCGCGCGTAGGTCGGCGACACCGTGGTGATGCGGTCGGCGAATTGCAGGCCGGCCTTGAGGAAGCTGATGCCGCCGAAATATTCGAGCTCATTGACGTTGAAGGAGTGCCAGGGCAGGCCGATCGATCCGATCAGATCGGGCGCGAACTTGCCCTGATAGGCCATGTTGTGGATGGTCATCACGGTGGCGGGCCGCGGGCGATTGTCATAGTGCAGATAGGCGGGCGCAAGCCCCGCCTGCCAGTCGTGGGCGTGCACGACGTCGGGCACGAACGCGGGCACGAGGCCGCGGCCGATGTCGGCGGCGACGCGCGACAGCGCTGCGAAGCGCACGCCATTGTCGGGCCAGTCGACGCCTTCAGCGGTGACGTAAGGATTGCCCGGCCGCGCATAGAGGTGGGGCACGTCGAGCACGAACAGGTCGAGCCCCTCGTGGAAGCCCGCGAGCAGCCGTCCGGGACCGCCGAAATAATCCGGCCAGCTGCGGATCTCCGCGGCGCCGGACAGCAGTCGCATCACGTCGGGATAGCCCGGCATCAAGGTGCGCATCTCGACGCCGTGCGCCTTCAGCGCGATCGGCAGCGCGCCGGCGACGTCCGCGAGGCCGCCGGTCTTGACGATGGGATAGACTTCCGAAGCGACCGCGAGGACGCGAACAGGCATCATCTATTGAGCCCGTCGATCATCGGCTGGGTGATCAGGGAGATGCCCTGTTCGGTGGTGCGGAATCGCTTTGCGTCGAATTCGGGATCCTCGCCGACGACGAGGCCTTCGGGAATCTCGACGCCGCGGTCGATCACGACGTTCTTCAGGCGAGCCCCGCGGCCGACATTCACATAGGGCATGATGACTGCGTTCTCGACATTGGCGTAGGAGTTGATGCGCACGCCGGTGAACAGCAGCGAGCGGCGCAGCGAGGCGCCGGAGATGATGCAGCCGCCGGAGACCAGCGAGCTCACCGCCTGGCCGCGCCGGCTTTCCTCGTCATGGACGAATTTCGCCGGCGGCGTGATCTCCGAATAGGACCAGATCGGCCAGGCGCGGTCGAACAGATCGAGCTCCGGCACCACGTCGGTGAGATCGATATTGGCGGACCAGTAGGCGTCGACGGTGCCGACGTCACGCCAATAGGCGGTGTTGTTGCGGCTGGAGCGGACGCAGGAGGTCGAGAACTGGTGGGCGATGGCGCGGCCGTTCTTGACGAGGTAGGGAATGATGTCCTTGCCGAAATCATGGTTCGAGTCAGGGTCCTCGGCGTCGCGCTTGAGCTGGTCGAACAGAAACTTTGCGTCGAAGACGTAGATGCCCATGCTGGCAAGCGAGACGTCCGGCTTGCCCGGCATCGGCGGCGGATCTTTCGGCTTCTCCAGAAACTCCTGAATCCAGCCGTTCTCGTCGACATGCATGATGCCGAAACCCGAAGATTCCGCGCGCGGCATCTCCAGGCAGCCGACTGTGACGTCGGCGCCGCTCTCGACGTGCTGGCGCAGCATCACCTCGTAGTCCATCTTGTAAATATGGTCGCCGGCCAGCACCACGATGAAGCGGCAGGCGTGGGATTCGATGATGTCGATATTCTGGTAGACCGCATCCGCCGTGCCGACATACCACATGTTCTCGGAGACGCGCTGGCTCGCGGGCAGGATGTCGAAGCTCTCGTTGCGTTCGGGTCGGAAGAAGTTCCAGCCCATCTGAAGATGCCGGATCAGGCTGTGTGCCTTGTATTGGGTGGCGACCGCGATGCGGCGGATGCCTGAATTGACGGCATTCGACAGCGCGAAATCGATGATGCGGGACTTGCCGCCGAAATAGACGGCGGGCTTGGCGCGCCGGTCAGTCAGCTCCAGGAGCCGGCTGCCGCGTCCACCAGCCAGGACGAACGCCAGCGCCTGACGGGCGAGCGGCTCATTACCGACGGCACTCATGTCATCCTCCCACTCACGCCCGGCGCAGACCGAGGCCATTTGTCGCGAGAAGCCCTCGCGCCCTTGGAACAGATAGTAGCGGTACGCATAGTAAATCGTGAAGTAGGTTGTTGGTTGCGAGCGCGGGAAGCTTAATGCTCTGCCCGCCCGGCTCCGGCATCGCGGCGGCGACGCCGGGCGGCGGATGGTTCGGGCGCTTTGCATGCCGACGGCCCTCTCGCCAGGAGGCATGAATGGGACTTGTGCGCCGCACGCAAAATTCCGGCTCGAAGATCCGGGATTTGACATAACGCAACGATGCCCGATCATGCCGCTGCGATCCTTTTCCAAGCGAAACGTCAAACAGGAGCTGAGACGATGAGGTTCTGGAAAACGGCAATTGCCTGCTCGCTGGCCGGCGTGGTCATCGCCGGTCAAATCCAGCAGGCGGCGGCGGCCCCGCTGCCGACCAACGTCGCGACCATGAAGGCGGCGGTCGGCGATGACGTCACGCCGGTGCATTGGCGCGGCGGCGGATGGGGATTGGCCATTGGTGGCCTCGCCGCAGGTGCAATCATCGGCGGCGCCATCGCCGGCGGCGCGCCGTATGGCTACTACGGCAGACCCTATTATTACGGCGGCTACGGCTATCCGGGCTACGGCTATGGCTATGGTTATGCCCCCGCCTATTACGGCTACGGCTACGCGCCGGTCTATGCCTATCCACGCTATTATCGACCCTACCGTCCGTACTACGGCTACGGCTATTACCGGCCGCACCGGGTCTATCACCGTCACTATTACCGCCGACATTGGTGAGTGTCGCGTAGGTAGTGGGAGAGTCAGGCGATCAGCTCATGCAGGCAAACTGCATGAGCACGATCGTGGCGAGCTGCGGCTGGGCGGCTTTAAGGCAACGTCCGCATTCCCCGCCGCCTCTTCGGCTGAGCGCGTTGACGCAGCCTCATACGCGGAAAAAAGCGGGTCTCTTCACAGACGGAAATAATCTGTGATCGCACTGTCGCGCCTTGAGCGGCAGTGTTGCTGGAACTCGAGGGAACAAAGCGACGTTTGCAGCGCCGGGCAGGGCCAACCGGGAGTGGTGCCGTGCGCGCGCAAACCACGCTTTTCTTTTCTCTGGCCAGCTTTTCGCTTTGTGCAATTTCCGTTGCCCAGGCCGAAAGTGGCCTTGCCTCGTATTACGGCTATGGAAAAGCCGGCAAGGGCGGCGAGCTGACCTGCGCGCACCGCACGCGCCCGTTCGGCAGCGTGCTCAGGGTGTCCTACGGCAGCCGCACGATCCAGTGCCGCGTCAACGATCGCGGCCCCTTCATCCGCGGCCGGATCGTCGATCTCTCGGTGCCGGCCGCCCGTGCGCTCGGCATGATGAGCGCCGGCGTGGTGCGGGTCTCCGTGGAATAGGCCGCCCCGCGCGCTATAGTGCTGCCCGAGCAAAGGTGAGGGCTATGGCTGGGATCAGGGTGGGACTCGTCGGCTGCGGCTTCGTGTCGGAGCTGCACATGTACGCGTTCCGGCGCGTCTATGGCGTGAATGTCGAGGTTGCCGCGGTGGCCGCGCGCGGCGACCGTGTCGTCGAATTCGCCAGCCGCCACAGCATCGCACGCGTCTATCGCAGCTTCGCCGATTTGATCGCGGACGGCGCGATCGACGTCGTCGACATCTGCACCCCGCCCAATCTTCACGCGGAAATGATCGTTGCGGCGATGCAGGCCGGCAAGCACGTGATCTGCGAAAAGCCTTTCGCCGGCTATTTCGGCCGCGACGGCGATGTGCGGCCGATCGGCCAGCACGTGCCGAAGGCGCTGATGTACCAGCGCGTGATCGAGGAGATGGACAAGACGCGCGCCGCGATCGAGCGCACCGGCAAGCTGTTCATGTATGCCGAGGACTGGGTCTACGCGCCCGCGGTGACCAAGATTGCGGAGATCGTCAGGGCGACCAAGGACAAGATCCTGTTCATGAAGGGCGAGGAGAGCCATTCCGGCTCGCATGCGGCCCATGCCGCGCAATGGGCGATGACCGGCGGCGGCTCGCTGATCCGCATGGGCTGCCATCCGCTCTCGGCCGTGCTCTATCTGAAGCAGGTCGAGGCCACGGCGCGCGGCGAGACCATTCACGTCGCCAGCGTCACCTGTGACGTCGGCAATGTCACCGCCGGGCTCAAGCCCGAGGAGCGCACCTACATCAAGGCCAATCCCGTCGACGTCGAGGACTGGGGCACGCTCACTGCTACCTTCTCCGACGGCACCAAGGCGACCGTGTTCTCCGGCGACATGATCATGGGCGGCGTGCGCAACTTGATCGAGACCTATACGTCCGGCGGCTCGCTGTTCGCCAACATCACGCCGAACAATCACCTGATGAGCTACCAGACCAGCGAAGAGAAGCTTGCCTCGGTCTACATCACGGAAAAGGTCGACCGCAAAACCGGCTGGCAATATGTCTGTCTCGAGGAGGAATGGACGCGCGGCTATCTGCAGGAGATCCAGGACTTCATGGAATGCGTGGCGAGCGGGCGGCAGCCGTTGTCCGATCTCGCGCTGGCCTATGAGACGATCAAGGTGAACTACGCCGGGTATTGGGCGGCGGAGGAGGGACGACGGGTGGTGCTGTAGGAGCGGGCGCACTTACCCTCCCCTGGAGGGGGAGGGTCGATCGCGCGTAGCGCGAGCGGGGTGGGGTGATCTCTCCGATCGGGCAGTGCCCGTGCGGAGAGATCACCCCACCCCGCTTCACCTCTCGCTTCGCTCGACGTGAAGCGACCCTCCCCCTCCAGGGGAGGGTGGGAGCAAGCTGCGTCCTTACGCCCCGTAGGTCGAGCCCTTCGGCAGCGGGAATACCGGGTCCCGCGTGCGGATGTTGGTCGGCCACACCACCGAGATGTGCTCGCCGGCGTTCTGCATCACCACCGGGGTCGAGCGTTCGTTCTGACCGGAGAGCGGCGTGCCCGGCGGGAAGAACTTCACGCCGTAGCCCTGGATGGTGCCGCCGGCGGGAATGTCGACGTCGAGCGCGGCTTTGCGAATGGCCTCGGGCTCGAAGCTGCCGTACTTCTCCTTGGCGACCGGCAGCACGTTGTTGAGCAGAACCCAGGTCTGGTTGAAGCCCATCGAGCAATGCGGCGGCACGTCGGTGGCGCCGGTCTTGGCCTGATAGCGCGAGACCATGGTCTTGATCAGCTCGCCCATGCCCGGTGCGAGCTTGGCAGGATCGAGCAGCTGCGCCGGCACCGGGTCGATGTTGCAGAAATTGTCGATGTCGGTCCCAAACGTCGCGCGCAGCTTGTCGAGCTGACTGTAGCCCGCGCCGGCGCCGAACAGCATCTTGAAGCGCAATCCGCTCTCGCGGGCCTGGCGCAGGAACAGGGTGATGTCGGGGTTGTAGCCGGCATGCGAGATCACGTCGGCCTTGGCGCGCTTGATCTTGGTGACCAGCACCGAGAGATCCGGCGCCGAAGCCGAATAGCCCTCGCGCAGCACCACCTGGATGCCGGCCTCCTTGGCATAGGCTTCGTCGGCCGCGGCGACGCCGACGCCGTAGGGGCCGTCCTCATGGATCAGCGCGACCTTGACGTCCTTGGCCTCCATGCCGAGCTTGGCCTTGGCGTGCTCGGTAAGGAAGGCGGCGAAGGCCTGGCCGTATTGATCCGAGTGAATTTGCGCGCGGAACACGTATTGCAGGTTCTTGTCCTTGAACACGGCGGTGGAGACCGCGGTCGTGATCCAGAGAATCTTCTTCTGCTGCTCGACCTTGGCGGCGAGCGGCACCGCGTGCGAGCTCGCATAGACGCCGTTGAGGATGTCGATCTTCTCCTGGCTGATCAGGCGTTCCGCCTCGTTGATCGCGACGTCGGGCTTGCTCTGGGAATCCGCGGCGACGGGAGCGACCTTGTATTTGCCGCCGATGCCGCCCTTCTCGTTGACGAGGTCGATGGCGATCTGCGCGCCGACCGAGGAGGCGACCGAGCCGCCGGCGGCGAACGGGCCGGTGAGATCGTAGATCAGGCCGATGCGCAAATTCTCGGCCTGCGCCTGGGCCCGGGTCCAATCGAGGCTGAGCGTGGCGGCGGCAGCCGCCGTACTCTTCAGCAGCTGCCTGCGTGAAGTCGGCATCCTATCCTCCCTCAAAACCGTCGTATGATCTTGTTATCTTTTTTGCGAAGTATGGGGAGCGCGCCGACGGAAAGTCAACATCGCGAAAGTCGAGGGCGACCCGGCACTCGTATATATGCGCGCGCGGCCGCCAGTCTCTCCAACGTCATGGCCGGGCTTGTCCCGGCCATCCACGCCTTGCCACACTGTACAAAGAACGTGGATGCCCGGGACAAGCCCGGGCATGACGATCGGGCTGGACGACGCTATTGCTTGAGCCGCCGGGCCAGATAGCGCGCGGTCTTGCCGCCGGCCTTGGCGACCTGTTCAGGCGTTCCCGCCACGACGATGCGGCCGCCCTCGTCACCGGCGCCGGGGCCGAGATCGATGATCCAGTCGCTGTGGGCCACGACGTCCATGTCGTGCTCGACCACGATCACGCTGCTGCCGGCGTCGACGATCCGCTCGAGCTGGGCGATCAGCCGTTCGACGTCGCGCGGGTGCAGGCCGGTAGTGGGTTCGTCCAGGATATAGAGCGTGTGCCCGCGCTGCGGACGCATCAGCTCGGTCGCGAGCTTGATGCGCTGAGCTTCGCCGCCGGACAATTCGGTGGCGGACTGGCCCAGGCGGATATAGCCGAGGCCGACCTCGCGCACGACCGAGAGCGAGCGCTTCAGCGTGGCATCGCCTTGGAAGAACTCGAAGGCGTCGTCGACGCGCATCGCCAGCACATCCGCAATGGACTTGCCGCGGATCTTCACCTCGAGCGTCTTGTCGTTGTAGCGCGCGCCCTTGCAGGTCGGGCAGGGTGCGTAGACGCTGGGCAGGAACAGCAACTCGACGCAGACGAAACCCTCGCCCTCGCAGGTCGCACAGCGGCCCTTGGCGACGTTGAACGAGAACCGGCCGGCATCGTAGCGGCGGGACTTCGCCTGCGGCGTCGCCGCGAACAGTTTTCGCACATGGTCGAACAGGCCGGTATAGGTCGCAAGGTTGGACCGCGGCGTGCGGCCGATCGGCTTCTGATCGACCACGACGAGCCGGTTCACCTGGTCGAGGCCGGCAACGATCCTGCCGCCCAATGTCTCGACCGTCGGAGCCAGGCTGTCGTCATCGGAATCGGCAGCAAGCGTGTGGCCGAGATGAGCGGCCACGGTGTCGACGAGAAATTGGCTGATCAGGCTCGACTTGCCGGAGCCGGACACGCCGGTGATGCCAGCGATGACGCCTAGGGGAATGTCGACGTCGAGGCCGCGAAGATTGTTGCGGACCACACCCCTGATTTTCAGATGCCCCTTCGGCTCGCGACGAACAGTCGGCAGCGGCTTTCTTGGTCTCGACAGATAGTGCGCGGTTCGCGATTGCTCGATGTCCTCAAGCCCTGCCGGCGGCCCGCTGTAGAGGATGAGCCCGCCGCCTTCGCCGGCATCGGGGCCGACGTCCACCAGCCAGTCGGCATGCCGGATCACCTCGATCTCGTGCTCGACCACGAAGATCGAGTTGCCGGCATGCTTCAGCCGGTCCAGCGCCCGCAGCAGCGCTTCGGTGTCGGCGGGATGCAGGCCTGCGGACGGCTCGTCGAGCACGTAGACGACGCCAAACAGGTTGGAGCGGACTTGCGTTGCCAGACGCAACCGCTGCAATTCCCCGGGCGACAGCGTCGGCGTGCTGCGCTCGCAGGCGAGATAGCCGAGGCCGAGGTCGAGCAATACGACGAGCCGGGCCGAAAGATCCTCGCAGATGCGTCTGGCGACAACGGCCTTCTCCGACCTGTCCGCAGAGGCGGTTGCGAACGGCTTGATGAGCTGGTGCAGCTGCGAGAGCGGCAGGTGCGACATTTCGGCGATGTTGAGCCCGGCGAACCTGACCTTGAGGGCCTCGGGCTTCAACCTCGTGCCATGGCAGGTCGGGCAATCCCGCGTGATCATGAACTGCGCGACGCGGCGCTTCATCATCGCGCTCTCGGACTTGGCGTAGGTCTGCATCACGTAGCGCTTGGCGCCGGTGAAGGTCCCCTGATAGCTCGGCTCTTCCTTGCGGCGCAGGGCGCGCTTGACTTCGGCGGCGTCGTAGCCGGCATAGACAGGAACGGTCGGCTGCTCCTCGGTGAACAGGATCCAGTCGCGGTCCTTCTTCGGGATCTCGCGCCAAGGCTTGTCGACGTCGTAGCCCAGCGTCGTCAGGATGTCCCGGAGGTTCTGACCTTGCCAAGCGCTCGGCCAGGCCGCGACCGCACGCTCGCGGATCGTCTTGGTATCGTCGGGCACCATCGACTTTTCGGTCACATCGAGCATCCGGCCGATACCGTGGCAGGTCGGGCAGGCGCCCTCCGGCGTGTTTGGCGAGAACGCCTCCGCATAGAGCATCGATTGTCCGCGCGGATAGTCGCCGGCGCGGGAATAGAGCATTCGCAAAAGGTTCGAGATGGTGGTGACACTGCCGACCGACGACCGCGTTGTTGGCGCTCCACGCTGCTGCTGAAGCGCGACCGCGGGCGGCAGGCCCTCGATGTCGTCGACTTCAGGGACTTGCATCTGGTGGAAGAGCCGACGCGCGTAGGGCGATACCGACTCCAGATAGCGCCGCTGCGCCTCGGCGTAGATCGTTCCAAAGGCGAGCGAGGATTTGCCGGAGCCCGACACGCCCGTGAAGACCACGAGCGCGTTGCGGGGAATGCGAACATCGACGTTCCTGAGATTGTGCTCGCGCGCGCCCCGCACCCGGACGAAGCCATCGTCCTGCATCAGGCTGCCGGTCGGTTCTGATCGATCATCCATCTGGATCCTCCGGCCGCGGCGGGAGCGGCTCCGCGCGGCGCATGCTTCGCGCGGCGATCAGGTGTCGCCTGTGCCGACAGATAACCTAGCTTGCGTAGGCGCGTTCCAGCGATCGACGCTGCAGGTGCCGATCCAGCGCCAGGTCGACGAGACGCGTCAGCAGCTCGCCATAGGATACGCCGGAGGCTTCCATCATCTTCGGGTACATGCTGATCGACGTGAAGCCGGGCAGGGTGTTGATCTCGTTGAAATAGAATTCGCCGGAGTGCCGGTCGAGGAAGAAGTCGACGCGCGCGAGGTCGCTGCATTCGAGGGCCGCGAAGACCTGCACCGCGAGCGTGCGCACGCGCGCCATCTGGGCGGCGTCGAGCCTGGCCGGAAGATCGACCCGGGCGCCGTCGGGGTCCAGATACTTGGCCTCATACGAGTAGAATTCGTGATGGGCGTTGGGATTGAGCTCGCTGGCGACGCTCGCAAACGGCGTCTCGCCATCGAGCACTGCGACCTCGATCTCTCGCGCGTCTATGCCCTGTTCGATCAGCACCTTGACGTCATAGCGAAATGCGTCGTCGAGCGCCGCGCCGAGCGCATCCCACGTCTTGACCTTGTGAATGCCGACGCTGGAGCCCATGTTGCAAGGCTTGACGAAGACCGGGAGCGCCAAGCCCTCGGTCGCCTTGGCGACCGATGCGGCGCGGTCCCGGGCGAAAGCATTGCGGGTCAGCACGCGATAGGGCGCGACCGGAATGCCGGCTAATCCGGCGAGGCGTTTGGCGATATCCTTGTCCATGCTGACGGCGGAGGCGAGAACGCCCGACCCGACATAGGCAACCTCAGCCAGTTCCAGGAGGCCCTGCACGGCGCCGTCCTCGCAGAGCGGCCCGTGCAGGACCGGAAAGACCACGTCGATATCGAGCGGGCCAGCTCCGCTTTCCGAGATCGGCATGAGCGCGCAGCGTCCGTCGGGTGTTCGGGCGAGCCGTATTTCGGGTGCGTCGGGCAGGATCGGCAAGGACGTCGCCTGCGCCTGATCGATCGCATGCAGATCGTTCCACTGCCACCGTCCTGCCTTGTCGATGGAGACGGGGATGATCTCGAAGCGCGAGCGGTCGAGATGCCTGAGCACGGAGGCGGCGGATTTCAGCGAGACCTCGTGCTCACCTGACCTGCCACCATAGAGAACAACGACGCGAATTTTATCTGCCATGGCTCAAGTATCACGCGCTTTGTCGGGGAGTCACCTCCGTTGTCCTGTCTGCAGGTGCCGGAGGGTGGGCAAAGCGCAGCGTGCCCACGACTCCTTCAATACGGAACGAGAAGGTGGGCACGGCGCTTTGCGCCTTTGCCCACCCTACGATAGTGGTGCACTCTCAGCCCGGCCCTGCGCCCTGCGTCGCCGTGAACACCGCGTAGAGCGACTGGCTCGCGGCCATGAACAGGCGGTTGCGCTTGGGGCCGCCGAAGCAGACGTTGCCGCAGACCTCCGGCAGGCGGATGCGGCCGAGCAGCTTGCCCTCGGGCGACCACACCGTCACGCCGCTATAGCCGACGGCGCGGCCGGCATTGCTGGAGGCCCATAGATTGCCGTTGACGTCGCAGCGCAGGCCGTCCGGCCCGCACTTCACGCCGTCGACCACGCAATCGCTGAACTTCTTGAGGTTGGACAGCTTGTTGTCGCTGCCGACGTCGAACACGAAGATCTCGCCCTTGCCGCCGGGGCCGGTGTCGCCAGGTCCCTTGCCGGTGGAGGCAATGTAGAGCTTCTTGTAGTCGGTCGAGAAGCAGAGGCCGTTCGGATCGGGCACCTGCTCCTCGGTGACGACGAGGTCGACGCGGCCGGAGGGGTCGATGCGATAGCAATTGGTCGGCAGCTCGCGCCTGCCCGGTGTGAAGCCGGCCGGCTGTCCGATGCGCGGATTGAGCTTGCCGCCCGCATTGCTCGGGCCGCCCGCGACGTCAGGCTCGCCTTCGTAGAGCTGGCCGCCATAAGGCGGATCGGTGAACCAGTAGCTGCCGTCGGGATGCGCGGCGACATCGTTCGGCGAGTTCAGCTTCTTGCCCTGATAAGAGTCGGCCAGCACCGTGGCGGTGCCGTCATGCTCGTAGCGCGTCACCCGGCGGGTCAGATGCTCGCAGGAGAGCTGGCGGCCCTGGAAGTCGAAGGAATTGCCGTTGGAATTGTTGGAGGGGGTGCGAAACACGCTGACGCGGCCGTCGTCTTCGCTCCAGCGCATCTGCCGGTTGTTGGGAATATCGCTCCACAACAGATATCGTCCTTGCGCGCTCCATGCCGGGCCCTCGGCCCACAGCAAGCCGGTGTAGAGACGCTTGATCGCGGTGTTGGGCTGCGCGAGATCGTTGAAGGAGGGATCGACCGCGATGATGTCGGGGTCCCAGAAATAGGTGGTCGGCGCGCCGTGCGGTCCGAAATCGCGCGGCGGGGTGGTGATGGTGGTCGGCGGTGCGGCGGGTCCGGTCTGGGCCAGCGCAGGGCCGGCGATGGTGGCCGCAGCGCCAAGCGCAAGCCCCCGGACAAGTGTTCGTCGTGAAAGCGCAAGCTCGTGCTCACGCTGTTCCTGGCGTGTCATGGCGTCCTCCCAATATCGTTCGGCTGGCCGGTTGATCCGGCCGAGCAACTGGAGGTTAATGCGGTCCGGCGCCGGTTGCGAGACTGGAATTGCTCTCGCGCAATGTCGGAGGCCGCAATCCCGTCATATTCGAATGCGTTTGGAGCGAGCGCGCTTCGCGTCCGCCTTGCACCGTTTGCAGGGCTCGAAAATGTTCCGCAGGCCAGCGCAAAATTTGCTTGCGGGCAAGCGCGGCATGCAACGCATTCAGCCCGATTCAAGCCATGATTTCGCGCGCATTGCCCCGCAGACACCGTCCGGGGGCGATGAACGGAGTTGAACGTGGCTGGCGTCGTCGTATTGATCGTGTTGCTGGGGATCGCATTCGCGGCCGGCTATTTCACGCGTGACCACATCTCCAACAAGCGGCGCGCGGAGGCCCGCCGCTGGCGCGAATACACCGAGCCGGACTGGCTCAACGCGAACGCGCCGGCCAACACCAACGAGATCACGAGCGCCATCACGGCCGTCCCAGTGGTCAACGGCGAGCTCGGCCAGATGCTGAACCGCTGGGAAAGCAGAGCCCGCGCCCGCCGCGCGGGATAGGGTGAAGTCGCGCCTGTGTCGGCCTCTGTCAATCCACCCGCGCGAAAATATTCCACTTTACCGAAATTCGGTTTTGACGTATGTGTCGCCCATCCCGGCTCATCCAGGAGGGGCGATCTCGAGGTCGTCTTGATCGCGAGCCGGGCTTGCGGTGGACGCGGCAGCGTCGGCACGAGAGGTGCGGGCAGGGCGGGTAGTCCCTGTGAGCCCGTGGCCGCGTGCGGACGAACGGCGCTGTTCAGTTCGTCGCGCCGACATTCGATGGCACCGTGCACGATGCCGTTGACCCTGTGGCGCTCACGAATACGCGTACGGCAAAACCGTGTGGTCCTGGCCGTCGTTGCTACGGTCAAGCCGGATCGAAGATGCGCGCGAGCCCAACCGGGCGGACGGCATCGCCAATTCGAACGGCGAGGGAGGCCAGAAGGAAAGTTCGGCTCCCGGGAGAGCACGGCATAAGCCGTCCGACCACCGCGCAGGGAAGGCCGAGTGATCGGCACCACCTGTATGCTGCTGTGCGGTTCTTCTGCGTGTGCATATTGCGCAGCAGACCGTGGGTGCGTTGTCAGCACCCGGCCTTCCCTGTGCCCTCCTGGATTTAGAGGGTGAAAGATGAAGCAAAGCTCGGGTGAATCCAGCCGCGAGGCTGCGAAGGCGTGTCTGCTTGCCTGAAGATCGACAATGCGAACTCAACTTTCAGCCCCGTCACCCTGAGGTGCGCGCTTTGCGGCGCATCGCGCTGCGGAGCAAGCCTCGCACCTCAGGATGACGGAACTGAAAGTCTCACGCACCCCAGCCAGCCGGCAAGCCGCCCAGAGCGGTGCTTCGCGGCTCGTTGACCCGTCCCGGGGCGCTGTCATTTCCATCTCGCGGTTTGCCTGCGGCTGTAGTACTTTCGTTTCAATCAAGCCGGTTAACGGGCGGCAGGGGGAGGCTGATGAGGCGTGCGGGGCTGCTTGGCGTACCCTGGGTACGGCCGTGGTCGTGGCAGGCGTTGCTGCTCGCTTGCATCGTGATCGCGATGTCGACTGTGCTTCAGGCCATCTGCGTCGCGCTCGGCGCGAAGTTCTATTTTGCGGCGTTCCTGCCCAGCCTGTTCGTGCTCGGCCTCATCGCGGGCGCGCCGGCGGCGGGGTTCGCTGCTTTGTTCACCATTCCGCTGGTGTGGTGGGCGTTCATTCCGCCCGCCTTCGAGTTCAACGCGCTATCCAGCGCGAATGCCGATTCCATCAACCTGTTCTGCCTGCTGGCCGTGCTGCTGATCGGCCTTGCCGATCTCTGCCGCGAGACGATGAAGATCGTCAGCCGCAGCGGGCTGAAGCCCCCGGGCAAGAGCGCGGCAACGAATCCGCAATAAATCGCTGTCCAGACCGTCCCGTCACCGCGTTGGGCGTTGCGTGCGCGCAACAATCCGGCAACCATCCGCGCGCTTGCCGCGCGCCGCTAACTTTTCGAAAAAGATTTGGCCGCAATTTCTCCCCCGGGAACGACGAGGGAGCTTTCGGACATGAACGGTCACGCCATCCTGGAGAACGTGCGGCGCTATCGGGGCATCGCATCGCTCTATCGCCAGACCGCGGCATTCCGCCCGGGCCAGAGCTGGTCGCTGCTGGAGCAGGCGAGGGAGTGGGAGGCGCGGGCGCTGTCGGAGCTGGAAGCCTATTTCGCGGCGCGCATGGACCACGCCGCGCCGCTCGCGGCCTGATCGCCAGCGGCCGGTGCGGCCGTGAACCGGCCCGCCGCAGGCGCGACCGCCCCCGTGGCCATTACGGAGTTGTGTCGCCGCCCGCCTGTGCTAGCAACGGGCCGCTCGAAATCTCCTCCACGCCGGCCGGGGCAAGCAATGACCACCTTCAACCGCATCTTCACGACGCAGCGCCTGCTCCAGATCATCGCGATCCTGGCCGCCACCGTTGCCATGAAGCTGATGAGCTGAGCGGCGGCGGTTCAGCGCTCGCCGAGCTCGGGCAGGTCCGGCAGGTAGTTCGACCCTTCAGAGCCGAGAAAATCGAACATCGCCTGCGCCGGCGGCAGCAGCACCTTGTCGCTGCGGCGGATCACGTACCATTGCCGCACGATCGGCAGGCCCGCCACGTCGAGCACGACCAGCCGGCCCTCGGCGAGCTCATGCGCCACGGTGTGGGCCGAGATGAAGGCGATGCCGAGCCCGGCGATCACCGCCTGCTTGATGGTCTCGTTGCTGCTCATCTCCATGCCGATGATCGGCTCGAGGTCGGACTTCTGGAACATGCCCTCCATCAACGTCCGCGTGCCCGAGCCGGGCTCGCGGGTGAGGAAGGTCTCGTGCACGAGATCGGTCAGGCTGAGGCCGGAATCCTGCTCGAGCCAGTGCCCCTTGCGCGCGACGATGATGTGCGGATTGCGCCCGAGCTGGCGGACATCGACCGAGACGTCGGCCGGTGGCCGACCCATCACCGCGAAATCGAGCTCGTAGCCGTGCATGGCCTCGCGGATCTCCTTGCGATTGCCGATGGTCAGCTTGATCTCGATCTTGGGATAGCGCTTGGAGAACGCCGCGATCGCGTGCGGCACGAAATATTTCGCGGTCGAGACCGCGCCGAGATGCACGGTGCCGCCGGTCCGCCCCGCCAGCAGGTCGAGCGCGCCCTGGCAGTCCATGATGGCGGCCTCGACCCGCTCGGCCAGCGTCAGCACCTCCTTGCCCGCCTCCGTCAGCAGCATGCCGTCGCCGGTCCGCTGCACCAGCGGCAGGCCGGCGAGGTCCTGAAGCTGCCGGAGCTGCTGGGTCACGGCTGGCTGGGTCAGCCCGAGATGGCCGGACGCTGCCGTCACACTGCCCTTGGCCGAGAGCGCCGCAAGCGAGCGCAGCTGCCGGATCGTCAGATGCCGGAGCTGAGCCGCCGCATGGCCGGGGCCATTATAAGAAAATTCTTTGAGGCTCATTATGAATAGAAATTTTCCTTATTAAGCCGTCCCTGTCAATCTCCTGATGCCGGGACTGACCGCACCGACCTCCGCCGGGGAGGCAATCGGAGGCGGCGCCGGCACAGGGGATGGACGCAGATGACCGGGCAAATCAGGCTGGACGATCACCTTCAACGGTATTCCGAGACCGCGCCGCACGCGCTGGCCGTGGCAGCCGCGGTCGATGCCATCGCGGCGGCGGCCATCGAGATCGCCGACCTCATCGCGTCAGGCGATCTCGCGGACGCCTCCGGCCTGACGACCGGCCGCAACAGCGACGGCGACCTCCAGCGCAATCTCGATGTGCAGGCGGATGCGATCCTGCGCCGCTGCCTCGGCCGGCTGCCGGTCGCAGCGCTCGCCTCGGAAGAGATGCGCGAGGCCCAGATCGGCGACCACGAGGGGCGCATCTGCATCGCGATCGATCCGCTCGACGGCTCCTCCAACATCGACATCAACATGACGGTGGGCACGATCTTCTCGATCCTGCCCGCCCCGGACGACCTCACGCTCGCCTTCCACCAGCGCGGCTCGGCGCAACTCGCGGCGGGCTTCGTCACCTACGGTCCGCAGACCTCCCTGGTGCTGACGCTCGGCGAGGGCGTCGACATCTTCACGCTCGACCGCAAGGCCGGCTGCTTCCGCCTCGCGCGCGCCGGCGCGCAGATCGCCGAGGCCGGCGAGGAGTTCGCGATCAACGCCTCGAACCGCCGGCACTGGGATCCGCCGGTGCGGGCCTTCATCGACGAATGTCTCGCCGGTGTCGAAGGGCAAGCCAACCACGATTTCAACATGCGCTGGGTCGGCTCGCTGGTCGCCGAGGCCTATCGCATCCTCACCCGCGGCGGCGTCTTCCTCTACCCTTCCGACGCGCGTCCCGGTTACGGCGACGGCCGGCTGCGCCTGGTTTACGAGGCGCACCCGATGGCCATGATCGTCGAGCAGGCCGGCGGCTCCGCCACGACGGGACGCGAGCGCATCCTCGACCTCTCGGCGCAGAGCCTGCATCAGCGCGTGCCGCTGATCATGGGCTCGAGCAACGAGGTGCGCCGCGTCGAGGAGCTGCATTGCGATCCGCTGCTGGTCGCCAGCGTCTCCGCACCGCTGTTCGCGCGGCGCGGTTTCTTCCGGCTTTGAGCGAGGCGCGCCATGTCCAGGAAGCATCCCATCATCTCCATCACCGGCTCCTCCGGCGCCGGCACCACCTCGGTGAAGAAGACGTTCGAGCAGATATTCTTCCGCGAGAAGGTCAACGCCGCCTATATCGAAGGCGACGCGTTTCATCGCTACGACCGCGCCGAGATGCGCGCGCAGATGGCGAAGGAGGCCGATCGCGGCAACAAGCATTTCAGCCATTTCAGCCCCGAGACCAACCTGTTCGAGGAGCTGGAGCGCGCCTTCCGCGACTACGGCGAGACCGGCACGGCGGTGACGCGGCACTACGTCCACGACGCCGAGGAATCAGCGCTGCACGGCGCGGCGCCCGGCACCTTCACCGATTGGGAGAAGCTGCCGGAGAACTCCGACCTGTTGTTCTACGAGGGCCTGCACGGCGCCGTGGTCACCGACAAGGTCAATGTCGCGCGCTATGCCGACCTCAAGATCGGGGTCGTGCCCGTCATCAATCTCGAATGGATCCAGAAGCTGCATCGCGATCGCAGCGCGCGCGGCTACTCCACCGAGGCGGTCACCGACACCATCCTGCGGCGGATGCCCGACTACATCCACTACATCTGTCCGCAATTCACCGAGACCGACATCAACTTCCAGCGCGTGCCGACGGTGGACACCTCCAATCCGTTCGTCGCGCGCTGGATCCCGACGCCGGACGAATCGATGGTGGTGATCCGCTTCAAGAACCCGCGCGGCATCGACTTCCCCTATCTGCTGTCGATGCTGCCGCAGAGCTGGATGTCGCGCGCCAATTCCATCGTCTGCCCCGGCGCCAAGCTCGACCTTGCGATGCAGCTGATCCTGACGCCGCTGATCATGCAGCTCATCGAGCGCAAGCGGAACCTGAAGTGACGTACACCAACGATAATGGGAGGATCCGATGAACATCTCGGTTCATGCCGAAGCCGACCTCAATGCGGTCTCGCACAATGATCTCGCCAACGCCGTCCGCTTCCTCGCGGTCGATGCCATCGAGACGTCGCAGTCGGGCCATCCCGGCCTGCCCATGGGCATGGCCGACGTCGCAACCGTGCTGTTCTCGCGCTTCCTGAAATTCGACTCGGCGCATCCCAACTGGCCGGACCGCGATCGTTTCGTGCTGTCGGCCGGCCATGGCTCGATGCTGCTCTATGCATTGCTGCATCTGACCGGCGGCGACGTCAGCCTCGACGACATCAAGGCGTTCCGGCAATGGGGCTCGAAGACGCCGGGCCATCCGGAATACGGCCATACCCCGGGCGTGGAGACCACGACGGGGCCGCTCGGGCAGGGGATTGCGACCGCAGTCGGCATGGCGCTCGCCGAGCGGATGGCCAATGCGCGTCATGGCGACGGGCTCGTCGATCACTTCACCTATGTGGTCGCGGGCGATGGCTGCCTGATGGAAGGCCTCAGCCAGGAGGCGATCTCGCTCGCCGGCCATCTCGGGCTCGGCCGATTGATCGTGCTGTTCGACGACAACGGCATCTCGATCGACGGACCGACCTCGCTGGCGACGTCCGACGATCAGCTCGCGCGTTTCGCCGCCTCCGGCTGGTCGGTGCGCAGCATCGACGGGCACGATCCCGAAGCGATCGCGCAGGCCATCGCCGAGGAGCGGGAGACCGCAAAGCCGTCGCTCATCGCCTGCCGCACCATCATCGGCTACGGCGCGCCGGATCGGCAAGGCACGGAGAAGGCGCATGGCGCGCCGCTCGGCACTGAGCAGACGGCGGCAGCGCGCCGGGCTCTCGGTTGGGACTATCAACCCTTCGTGGTTCCGATGCCGGTGCTCAGGGCTTGGCGGATGATCGGGCAGCGCGGGCAGGTCGATCGGCTCGCCTGGCTCGATCGCTATGAACGCGCGACGCCGGAGCAGCGCGATCTGTTCGTCGAGGGCAAGGCGGTTGCCTTGCCGGCCGAGTACGCGCTGGCCGCGGCGAAATTGCGCGAGCGCTTCGCATCCGAGCGTCCGAAGCTCGCGACGCGGCAGGCCTCGCAACAGGTGCTCGACGGCATCGCCGGGACCATCCCCGGCCTGGTCGGCGGCTCCGCGGACCTTACGCATTCGAACCTCACGCATGCCAAGGCGCAGGCTCCCGTCAAGCGCGGGTCGTATGCCGGCGACTACATCCACTACGGCATTCGCGAGCACGGCATGGCCGCCGCGATGAACGGCCTCGCGCTGCATGGCGGTTTCATCCCCTATGGCGGCACCTTCCTGGCGTTCTCCGATTACAGCCGGCCGGCGATCCGCCTGGCCGCGCTGATGCGGTTGCGCGCCATTCATGTGATGACGCACGATTCCATCGGCCTCGGCGAGGATGGCCCGACCCACCAGCCCGTCGAACACCTTGCTGCGCTGCGGGTGATCCCGAACCTGCTGGTGTTCCGTCCCGCCGACGCGGTGGAGACGCTGGAGGCCTGGGACTGCGCACTCAGCTCCGAGAACCGTCCATCCGTGCTTTGCCTGTCGCGGCAGGCGCTGCCGACCTTCCGCAGCGATGCGCGCGGCAAGAACCGTGTCTCACGCGGCGCCTATCTCGTCGTCTCGCCGGACGGCGGCCGCGACGTGACGCTGATCGCAACCGGATCGGAAGTGTCGATCGCCTTGGAAGCCGCCCGCCTGCTTGCGACCGAGCACGTCCGTGCAGCCGTGGTCTCCGCGCCCTGCTTCGCCCTGTTCGAGGAGCAGCCGGACGATTACCGCGCCACCGTGCTCGGCACCGCGCCGCGCGTCGGTGTCGAGGCAGCCGTCGCCGGCGACTGGCATCGCTGGATCGGCCCGGAGGGCGAATTCGTCGGCATGCGCGGCTTCGGCGCCTCGGCGCCGGCACCGGTCCTGTACCGGGAGTTCGGCATCACGCCGCAAAGCATCGCGGAAGCGGCCCGCCGGGCGATCGCCCGCAAGCGTCAATAAGGAGGATCAATCGTGGCTCGTATCACCCTTCGCCAATTGCTCGATCACGCGGCCAGCCACGGCTACGCGGTGCCGGCATTCAACATCAACAATATGGAGCAGGGCATCGCGATCATGCAGGCGGCGGCCGAGGTCGACGCGCCCGTGATCATCCAGGCCTCGCGCGGCGCGCGCAGCTATGCCGGCGATCTCATGCTCTCGCACATGATCGACGCGCTGGAGCGGACCTATCCGGACATCCCGCTCTGCATGCACCAGGACCACGGCAATGACGAGGCAACCTGTGCGTCCGCGATCGCCCATGGCTTCACCTCCGTCATGATGGACGGCTCGCTCAAGGCCGATGCCAAGACGGCGGCCGACTACGACTACAATGTCGCGATCACCCGGCGCGTCGTCGATCTCGCCCACTGGGTCGGCGCCTCCGTCGAAGGCGAACTCGGCGTGCTCGGCTCGCTGGAGCACGGCGGCGGCGAGCAGGAAGACGGCCACGGCGTCGAGGGCAAGGTCAGCCACGACCAGCTGTTGACCGATCCCGACCAGGCGGTCGACTTCGTCCGGGCCACCAAGGTCGATGCGCTCGCCATCGCGATGGGCACCTCGCATGGCGCCTACAAGTTCAGCCGCAAGCCGGACGGCGACATCCTGGCGATGCGCGTGGTCGAGGAGATCCACCGCCGGCTGCCGAACACGCATCTGGTGATGCATGGCTCCTCCTCGGTCCCCCAGCCGCTGCAGGACATGTTCAACCAGTTCGGCGGCGAGATGCCGCAGACCTGGGGCGTGCCGGTCGAGGAGATCGTCCGCGGCATCAAGAGCGGCGTGCGCAAGGTCAATATCGACACCGACTGCCGGCTGGCGATGACCGCGATATTCCGCAAGGTTGCGGCCGAGAGCCGCAATGAGTTCGATCCACGCAAATTCCTCAAGCCCGCGATGGACGCGATGCGCGAGCTCTGCCGCGAGCGGTTCGAGCAGTTCGGCACCGCAGGCCATGCCAGCAAGATCAAGGTCGTTCCCTTGAGCGAGATGGCGCGGCGCTACCGCGCCGGCGAGCTCGATCCGCGCGTCGACGCCCGCGAGCCGGTTGCGGCCTGATCAATCAGAAGAGCAGAGAAAAGAGCAGGAGAGAGACATGAACGCACATGCAGGCACGGTCCGCGGCAAAGAGCGCTATCGCTCAGGCGTGATGGAATACAAGCGCATGGGCTATTGGGAGCCCGACTACACGCCGAAGGACACCGACGTCATCGCGCTGTTCCGCGTGACGCCGCAGGAAGGTGTCGATCCGATCGAGGCCTCTGCGGCGGTGGCCGGTGAATCCTCGACCGCGACCTGGACCGTGGTCTGGACCGATCGCCTCACGGCTGCCGAGAAATATCGCGCGAAATGCTACCGCGTCGATCCGGTGCCGGGCACGCCGGGTTCGTACTTCGCCTATATCGCCTATGATCTCGACCTGTTCGAGCCTGGTTCGATCGCGAACCTCTCGGCCTCGATCATCGGCAACGTGTTCGGCTTCAAGCCGCTCAAGGCATTGCGGCTGGAGGACATGCGCTTTCCCGTCGCTTATGTGAAGACGTTCCAGGGGCCCGCGACCGGCATCGTGGTCGAGCGCGAGCGGCTCGACAAGTTCGGCCGGCCGCTGCTCGGCGCGACGGTGAAGCCGAAGCTCGGGCTTTCAGGCCGCAATTATGGCCGCGTGGTCTATGAGGCGCTGAAGGGCGGGCTCGACTTCACCAAGGACGACGAGAACATCAACTCGCAGCCCTTCATGCATTGGCGCGATCGTTTCCTCTATTGCATGGAGGCCGTGAACCGCGCGCAGGCCGCCTCCGGCGAGGTGAAGGGCACGTACCTGAACATCACCGCGGGCACGATGGAGGACATGTACGAGCGCGCCGAGTTCGCCAAGGAGCTGGGGTCGTGCATCGTCATGATCGACCTCGTGATCGGTTACACCGCGATCCAGTCGATGGCCAAATGGGCGCGGCGCAACGACATGATCTTGCATCTGCACCGCGCCGGCCATTCGACCTATACACGGCAGAAGAGCCATGGCGTGTCGTTCCGCGTCATCGCGAAGTGGATGCGGCTTGCCGGGGTCGACCATATCCATGCCGGCACCGTGGTCGGCAAGCTCGAAGGCGACCCCAATACGACGCGCGGCTACTACGACGTCTGCCGCGAGGACTTCAATCCGGCCAAGCTCGAGCACGGCCTGTTCTTCGACCAGTCCTGGGCAAGCCTCAACAAGCTGATGCCGGTCGCCTCCGGCGGCATCCATGCCGGCCAGATGCACCAGCTGCTCGACCTCCTGGGCGAGGACGTCGTGCTGCAGTTCGGCGGCGGCACCATCGGCCACCCCATGGGCATCGCGGCCGGCGCGATCGCCAACCGCGTGGCGCTGGAAGCGATGATCCTCGCGCGCAACGAGGGCCGCGATTACGTCCACGAGGGCCCGGAGATCCTGGCCAGGGCGGCCGAGACCTGCACGCCGCTGAAGGCGGCGCTCGAGGTCTGGAAGGATGTGACCTTCAATTATCAATCCACCGACACGCCGGACTTCGTGCCGACCGCGCTCGAAACCGTCTAAGGAGATTTGACATGAAGCTGACTCAAGGCTGCTTCTCGTTCCTGCCCGATCTCACCGACGATCAGATCACCAAGCAGGTGCAATACTGCCTGACCAAGGGTTGGGCGGTGAACATCGAGTTCACCGACGATCCGCATCCCCGCAACACCTATTGGGAGATGTGGGGATTGCCGATGTTCGACCTTCAGGACGCCGCCGGCGTGATGATGGAGCTCGCCGAATGCCGCAGGGTGTACGGCGACCGCTACATCCGCATCAGCGGCTTCGATTCCAGCCATGGCTGGGAATCGGTCCGGATCTCCTTCCTCGTCAACCGGCCACCGAAGGAAGCCGAATTCGAGCTGGTGCGGCAGGAAGTCGGCGGCCGCGCGATCCGTTACACGACGGTACGCAAGCCGCCCGCCCACGCCGCTCAATAACCGTTCTCCTCCGCGCGGAGCTCTCCCTGCTCCGTATCCTTGGCGGACCACTGCTTCGCCGCTCCCCCGCGGCGAAGCTCCTTTCTTCGAGGCAGCCATGCTGGATGTTCCCCACGCAGCCACGACCGAGACCGGCGAGACCCATTTCGATCTCCGCAAGGAGGCCGAAGCGGCCGGCATCACCGAGACGCTGCAACAGCTCGATCGGGAGCTGATCGGATTGAAGCCCGTCAAGAGCCGCGTGCGCCAGATCGCGTCACTGCTGCTGATCGAGCGGATCCGGCAGCGTGCGGGGCTGGCGTCCGCACCGCCGACGCTGCACATGTCGTTCACCGGCAATCCCGGCACCGGCAAGACCACGGTGGCGCTGCGCATGGCCAAGATCCTGCACGGTCTCGGCTTCGTGCGGCGCGGGCAGGTGATTTCCGTGACGCGCGACGATCTCGTCGGTCAATATATCGGCCACACCGCGCCGAAGACCAAGGAGATCCTGAAGAAGGCGATGGGCGGCGTGCTGTTCATCGACGAAGCCTATTACCTGCATCGGCCCGACAACGAGCGCGACTACGGTCAGGAAGCCATCGAGATCCTGCTCCAGGTGATGGAGAACCAGCGCGAGGACCTCGTCGTGATCCTCGCCGGCTACGGCGAGCGCATGACGAGCTTCTTCGCCTCCAATCCCGGCTTCCGCTCGCGCATCGCCCACCACATCGAATTCCCCGACTATGCCGAGGCCGAGCTGCTCGTCATTGCCGAGCTGATGCTGAAGGAGCGGGGTTATCGCTTCTCGGCGCCGGCGCGCGAGGCGTTCGAGAGATACATCGCGCTGCGCCGGACCCAGCCGTTCTTCTCCAATGCACGCTCGATCCGCAACGCCGTCGACCGCATCCGGCTGCGCCAGGCCGATCGCCTGGTGTCCGATCTCGACCGCATGCTCGATGTCGCCGATCTCGAAACCATCGATCCCCTGGACGTCCTGGCGAGCCGCGTCTTCAGCGGCGGCACTGAAGCGCGGAGTGCCAAGCCATGACCGGAGAGATCGTCATCGCTCCTTCGATCCTGGCTGCGGATTTCGCGCGTCTCGGCGAGGAGGTCGCGGCAATCGACACGGCCGGCGCCGACTGGATCCATTGCGACGTCATGGATGGACACTTCGTGCCGAACATCAGCTTTGGCGCCGATGTTATCAAGGCGATCCGGCCGGCGACGAAAAAGATCTTCGACGTGCATCTCATGATCGCGCCTGTCGACCCATATCTCGAAGCGTTCGCCAAGGCCGGAGCGGATGTCATCACGGTGCACGCCGAGGCCGGCCCGCATCTCGATCGCTCACTCCAGGCGATCCGTGCGCTTGGCAAGAAGGCCGGCGTCAGCCTGTGTCCGGCGACGCCCGAGAGCGCCATCGCCTACGTGCTCGATCGGGTCGATCTCGTGCTGGTGATGACGGTCAATCCGGGATTTGGCGGCCAGTCGTTCCTTCAATCCCAGCTCGGGAAGATCGAGCGGATCAAGGCCATGATCGGCGACCGGCCGATCCGGCTGGAGGTCGACGGCGGTATCACGCGCGACAATGCCGCTGCCGTGGCGGCGGCGGGCGCCGATACGCTGGTGGCGGGTTCCGCGGTGTTTCGCGGCAAGAGCGTTGCCGACTATGCCGCAAATATCCAGGCCATTCGCATCGCCGCCGAGACGGGAAGGGTTCCGAAACTGCGGGATCACGCCGTGCAGCCGACGCGTCTCGGCGAAAGCGCGCGCACCCGGTAGATTACGGGCGCCTCACCATGGCGTCGAGGCGTCGACGGTTCGGTCTCGGAACTTCCCGGAGTCTTACGGAGAATTTGGCACGAGTCTGCAACACTTTCATGCCGGAGTAACCACCGGTGTCGAAGTCCGCATGCGATTAACGGCGACACAATGCGCCGCCTCACAATCTGTGGTTCAAGGACTGCAGAGGGCGTGGGATGCAGATTCAATATCGTCACTGGAATGCTGCCCATGGCTGGCGCGGAGCGGAGGCCCTGCGCGAGCCTGCCCAGCTCGTGCTTTATTTCGGCAGCCGTGAGCGGCTGCTGGACGGCGAACGTTATCGCGAGCTGCGCGATCTCTATCCCGATAGCCATATCGTCGGTTGCAGCACCGGCGGACAAATCCATGGCGACGACATCTGCGATGATGAAGTGGTCGCGGTCGCCTTGCGCTTCGCGCACACGCAGGTCCGGCTGGTGCAGGACGTCGTCGAAACTCGCGATGCGTCGCGGACCTGCGGCGCGCGCCTTGCCCGCGAGGTTTTGGCGGCGGATTTGGCGGGCTTGTTCGTCCTGTCGGACGGACTGGCGGTGAACGGGGGCGAGCTGCTTGCCGGACTCACTGAAGTCCTGGGGCCGGATTTGCCCGCCACCGGCGGGCTCGCCGGCGATGGAGCCCGATTTGAACAGACGATCGTCGGAGCCGACGCGGAGCCGTCGCCGAACCGCGTCGCCGCAATCGCATTCTACGGCGCCGCGTTCCGCTTCGCGCATGGCTGCGCCGGCGGCTGGGATGTGTTCGGTCCCCGCCGCAAGGTCACGAAGGCGCTGGGATCGGTGGTCGTGGAGCTCGACGGCGAGCCGTCGCTAGACCTCTACACCCGCTATCTCGGCGAGGAGGAGGCCGAGGCGATGCCGGGTTCGGGTCTGGCATTCCCCTTGCGCATTCACGACGAGGCTGAGCCGGACCGGCAGATCGTGCGCTCGGTGTTCGCGGTGGACCGCGATGCCCGTACCCTGACCTTCGCCGCCGACATACCGCAAGGATGCACCGCGCAATTGATGCGCGCCAATTTCGACAGTCTCGCCGCCGGCGCGGGCGAGGCGGGCAGGCAGGCGCGCAGCGCACTGTCGGACGGGGTCGACGGCGACAAGCTCGCCATCCTGGTGAGCTGCACCGGCCGCCGCAGGGTGATGGGACAGCGCACGCAGGACGAGCTGGATGCCGTTGCCGCCGAACTCGGCGAGGACGTCGTCCGGATCGGATTCTACTCCTACGGCGAGTTCGCCCCGCCGGCCGCGTCCGGCCGCTGCGAACTGCACAACCAGACCATGACGGTCACCGTCATCGGGGAGGCGGCAGCTTGACCACGCATCGGTTGCTCGCAAGACAGATCCGCCAGGCGACGGACGAATCCGGACAGGTCGATCTGACCAGGCTCGGTGAACTCGTCAGCGCGGCCTATGAGGAAAGCGACCGCGATCGCCGCCGCACCGACCGGGCGATCAAGCTGATGATCGAGGAGCTCGAGCAGACGCATAAACGCGCCGAACAGGATCTGCTGCGGGCGCGCGAATTCCTCGACAGCATCATCGAGAACATCCCGATCGCGGTATTCGCCAAGGATGCGAAGGACTCCCGCTACATTCTGCTCAACCGCGCCGGCGAAGAATATTACGGAGTGCCGCGCGAGGAGATGCTGGGCAAGACTCCGGCCGAGATCTTTCCGGAGAATGTCGCCCGCGTCGTCCACGAGCAGGATCGCCGCGTCGTCGATGGCGGCACACCGATGATCCTGGAGGGACATCTGCTCGATGTCGGCGTCAAGGGCCGCGATCGTCTCGTCAATTCGCGCAAGCTGCTGATCAGGGACGGTGGAGGCGCGCCGCAATATCTGGTCGGCGTGATCGAAGACGTTACCGAGAGGATCACGAACGAGGCGCGGATCAGCCATCTTGCGCACCATGACGCGTTGACCGACCTGCCGAACCGCAGCGCCTTCAACGCCGCGCTCGGCGAGCGACTGGAGCTGGCCCAGGAGGCGGCGACCAGCTTTGCCGTGCTCAGCCTCGACCTCGACCGCTTCAAGGAGGTCAACGACGTGTTCGGCCATCCCGTCGGCGACATGCTGATGCGGGCGGCGGCGGACCGGCTCGCCGCGGAGGCCGACGACGCCTTCGTCGCCCGTATCGGCGGCGACGAGTTCATGATCCTGATGCCCGACCACGTCAGCCGAGAGGACGTTCAGGCGCTCGCCGAACGGCTGGTCGAGACGATCGGCAAGGAGCTCGAGGTCGACGATTATCTCCTCCCCGTCGGTCTCAGCGTCGGCATTGCGTTCTATCCGGACGACGGCGTCAATGCCGCCACGCTGCTCGCCAACGCCGATTCAGCCCTCCATCGTGCCAAGCGCGAGGGCAGGGGGCGGGTCCGCTTCTTCGAATCCGAGATGGACCAGGAGCTGCGCGACAGCAGGCTGTTGCAGCACGATCTGCGGCAGGCGCTGGAGCAGAACCAGTTCCTGGTCTACTTCCAGCCGCAGGCGCGGATCGATGGCGAGGTCATCGGCTTCGAGGCCCTGCTGCGCTGGAATCATCCGACGCGCGGCTTCGTGCCGCCGGACCGGTTCATTCCGCTTGCCGAGGAGAACGGGCTGATCGTCGAGATCGGCGAATGGGTCTTGCGCGAAGCGTGCCGCGAGGCGGCGTCCTGGCCGCGGCCGCTACAGGTCGCGGTCAATCTGTCGCCGGTCCAGTTTCGGGCCGGCGATCTCGAGCGTTCGATTCACCAGATCCTGCTGGAGACGGGGCTGACGCCGACACGGCTCGAGGTCGAGATCACCGAGGGGGTGCTGATCGGCGATTTCACCGGCGCGCTCCACCTGCTGCGGCGGCTGAAGGCGCTCGGCATCCGCATCGCGATGGACGATTTCGGCACCGGCTATTCCTCGCTGTCCTATCTCCAGTCGTTCCCGTTCGACAAGATCAAGATCGATCGCGGTTTCATCTCTAATCTGGACGCCTCGCCGCAATCGGCCGAGATCGTCCGCGCGGTCCTGAGCCTCGCGCACGCCCTGAACATGCCGGTCATTGCAGAGGGGGTGGAGACGGAAGCGCAGCGTGCCTTCCTGGCGCGCGAGGCCTGCGAGGAGATGCAGGGCTATCTGGTCGGCCGACCCGACCTGATCGAACGCTATCTCGACCTGGTCGGAATGACCGTGGAGCGCCGGCACTACGCCTAAAGCGCGACGGCATCGCGCTTGAGATCGTTATTTAAGGATGATCGCTTCGGAGAACCGCCTCGACTTTTCCGGATCATGCTCTAGCCGTTAGGTCCCGCGATGCGGTTCCGGGCGTCAGCCGGCACAGTTTGGAACTTTGGCCCGGATATATATTTCCTCCCAGCGAGCCGAGGCCAGGCGCGCGGTGCGCCCAGCAAATCTTTTGCACAACCGCCATCGGCCTGACGCAAATGAGGGCAATAAGCTGTGCAAATGCGAGGGAGGGTCTCATGGAGAACGTACGTCGCTACCGGGCGCTGGCGTCCCTCTGTCGTCAGCAGGCAGCCTACCGGCCGCTTCAGAACTGGGAACTCCTCGGCCAGGCCGAACATTTCGAACATCTCGCCGAGGTCGAGCTCAAGGCGCATTTCGACGCCTGCAACGTGCAAAGCGACGAGGGCGCCGCAAGGCCCGCGACATGGGAGACCCCGGTCGCGGCGTGACGGCGCCTGTCGTCTCAGTGCGACATCAGCGTCGGGACCGTCATGGCTTCCAGCATGGCGCGGGTAACGCCGCCGAGAACGCGTTCCTGCAGTCGCGAATGGCCGTAGCCGCCCATCACCAGGAGATCGAGCCCCTCGTCGGCCGCGAGCGACAGGATGGTCGGCTGGATGTCGGCGCGCGTCGCCGACAGGCCGACCGTGCGGGTCGACAGTCCACGCCGGCCGAGATGCTTTGCCAGGTTGCTCGCTGAAGCTTCGTCGGAGACCGCGTTCGACTCGTTGATGGTGATGATCACGATCTCATCGGCGCGCGCCAGGAACGGTGCTGCGTCGTGCACGGCGCGGGCGGCGACGCGGCTGCCGTCCCAGCAGATGCCGATCCGCCCCGCCTTGAACGCTCCATGGAACGTGTAAGGCAGGAACAGCACCGGGCCGCCCGACTGGAACAGGATCTCGCCCGGAATGTCGTTGTCGAACGAACCTTGCGCCGGATCGGGCTGCAGCACGACGCTGAGGTCGTGCAGTCGCGCCATCTCGCCGATCGCGCCGGCTGCGTCCGCCGGGATCGCGCCGAGCGGGCGGCAGGCGTAAGAGACGCCGGCGTTCGCCGCTTCGATCTCGAAGACTGAGAGCGCGGCCTCGGCCCGCTCCACGGCGCGCTCGCGTTCCAGTTCGAACACGGCCGCCACCGCGGCGCCGCCCTCCATCACGTAAGCCGCACTTGTCGCGACATAGCCGACTGCGACCGCGTCGAGATGGGCGTTGAACTGCGCCGCGAGCGAAACCGAGCCATCGATCGCGGCACGCATGGGGCGTTCGGTGGGAATGTGGACGAGAATGTCTTTGTACATGGGGTGCCTCCGATGGACATCATCCGGTGGCCGCAGTCTTTCACTGCCCGGCGGACCCGCGTTGAGGTGCATCAAATGCGCGGGACGACCTCGCCGCAGCCATCGCTCGTTCTTTGCCAAGATTTAATCGGATGGACGGGACGCCGTAAGGTGACGATGTCCATGTTGGACGCAAGGCGACACCTTTCCAACATGGACATTCCGACATGAACGATCGCGCCAATTCCGACACCCCGACTTCCCGCAAGATTTTGAGGCCGCGCCGGCTCGCGCTGCTCGGCACCGTGGCCGCGCTCGGCGTGGCTGTGCTGGCGGCTTCACCCGGCGCCTCAAAGTTCGGCCCGATCTCCTTCGTCGCGCCGGCCCAGGCCGCCGAGACCGCCGCGACGCCGCCGGGCTTCGGCGACCTCGTCAGCAAGGTCAAGCCGGCCGTCATCTCGGTGCGGGTCAGGATCGACCAGGACAACGACAAGAGCGCCATGCTGCAACAGAACCGGATGGAATCCGACGGGGAGACGCCGTTCGACCAGTTCTCGCGGCAGTTCGGCTTCCGCTTCCCGGGCGAGCCGAACGGCATGCCGCGCCAGCGCCATCAGATGATCACCGGCGAAGGCTCCGGCTTCTTCATCTCCGCCGACGGCTATGCCGTGACCAACAACCACGTCGTCGACCACGCCGCCTCGGTGCAGGTGACGATGGATGACGGCACCAGCTATACCGCGAAGGTCGTCGGCACCGACCCGAAGACGGATCTCGCGCTGATCAAGGTCGACGGCAAAAGGGACTTTCCGTTCGTCACATTCTCCGACCAGAAGCCGCGCATTGGCGACTGGGTGGTCGCGGTCGGCAATCCCTTCGGTCTCGGCGGTACCGTGACCGCCGGCATCGTCTCGGCCAGCGGCCGCGACATCGGCAACGGTCCCTATGACGACTTCATCCAGATCGACGCGCCCATCAACAAGGGCAATTCCGGGGGCCCGGCCTTCGACATGAACGGCAACGTGATCGGCGTGAACACCGCGATCTTCTCGCCCTCCGGCGGCTCGGTCGGCATCGGCTTCGACATTCCGGCCTCGACCGCAAAGCTCGTCGTCGCGCAGCTGAAGGACAAGGGCGCGGTCACCCGCGGCTGGCTCGGCGTGCAGGTGCAGCCGGTGACGGCCGACATCGCCGACAGCCTCGGCCTGAAGGAGGCGCGCGGCGCCATCGTCGACAATCCGCAGGACGGCAGCCCGGCGGCGAAGGCCGGCATCGCCGCGGGTGACGTCATCACCGCCGTCAACGGCACCGCGATCAAGGACTCCCGCGACCTCGCCCGCACCATCGCCACTCTGGCCCCGGGCAGCTCGGTGAAGCTCGACGTCTTCCACAACGGCACGACCAAGACGTTGACGCTCGCCCTCGGCGAGTTGCCGAACGAGCGGCAGGCCAACGCAAATCGCGGCGCCCGCGAGGGCAGAGAGCAGCCGAGCGCCGGCACGCCACGTCTCGGGCTCGGCCTGGCCCCCGCCGCTGAGGTCCAGGGCGCCGGTCAGAAGGGCGTTGTCGTCACCGAGGTCGATCCGCAAGGGCCGGCGGCGCAGCGCGGCATCCAGACCGGCGACGTCATCCTCAACGTCGGCGGCAAGGCCGTGGCCAATGTCGGCGATGTCCGCTCCGAGCTGGCGGAGGCCAAATCGTCCGGCAAGCGCAGCGTGCTGTTGCAGGTCAGAAGCGCCGAGGCGACGAGGTTCGTCGCGGTGCCGCTCGCCTGAGGCGAACAGCTATCGGCAGACATCAAGAAGGCGGCCCTCGGGCCGCCTTTTTCGTCCACCGTCAGGATTTGCGACGCCACTCGATAACATTCTCGTTAACGGCAGGGATGGTGACCCGGTTCATATGAAAAAGCCGTGTTCGCCCATCACACTTCGAACTTGCCCGCCGCGGCAATGACGCCGCGAACGGGTTGCAAGCGTAACTTCGCACCTCCGGCCGCTTTGTGGAACTGCCGGTGGTTCGGATTTGATCGGTGCCGACATGGATCGATTGAAGCTCTCGCTGAGGGGTGCGCTGCTTGCGGCGCCGTTCGTGCTCTGGGATGGAGCCGCGCTCGGTCGTGACGACGGCCGCTACGCGAACTCGCCGCTCAAGCCGTGGTTCGACAGCCTGCGCAGCCACCTCGGTCCGTGCTGCTCGGACGCCGACGGATTTGCCGTCGCTGATCCCGATTGGGAATCGCACAACGGGCGTTATCGCGTGCGTCTCGACGGCGAGTGGATCGACGTGCCGGATGAAGCCGTCATCACCGAGCCGAACCGCGCCGGCCGCACCATGGTGTGGCCGGTGAAGACCGCGTTCGGGGTCTCGATCCGCTGCTTCATGCCGGGCAGCATGATCTGAGACAGGACAGCGTCAACGCTTGCTGGATTTGCGCTTCGACGATTTCTTCGACGATTTCTTGGCTGTCTTCTTGGTCGTCCGCTTCTTGGACGACGTCTTCTTGGCAGCTTTCTTCGGGACCTTCTTGCCCTTCTTGCGCGCCTTCGACAGCCCGATCGCGATCGCCTGCTTGCGGCTCTTCACGCGCCCGCCACGGCCTTTGCGGCCGCTCTTGGCGGTGCCCTTCTTGTAGCGCCGCATCTCGCTTTCGACCTCGCTGCCGGAGCTGGGTGAGTAGCGGCGTTTCTTTGCCTTGCGTGCCATGCATGATTCTCCGTTGGCTCAGGAAAACCATCCGGACCCACCATGGTTCCGAAACAGCAGGCCAGGGCCAGGCACGCCCCTAGCCAGGTGGACCCCTAGAAGGAGTTCGCCAGCTCGATCTCGGCTTCCAGCACCTGGATGCGCCGCGCGGCCTCGGTGAAGGACAGATCGCGCGCATATTGTGCGGGCTGATAGGCCTCTTCGCTCAACCGCTTCAGCCTCAGCCCCTGCGCCCGGGTCATCTGCTCGGCGAGAAAGATCCTGGCGTCGTATTTACCTTGAACCTGCATCCGGCGTCTCCGTATCCAAATCGTGGCTTGACTATATGTTCTTATTTTGTTCTAACAAGCCATGGACAACAGAATTAATGAAATCCGACGTAAAATCAGCGCCTTGAGGCTGGAGATGGCCGATGTCGAGGCGTCCGTGCGGGATCGCATCAACGGGGATCGCGATTGCGCCGAACACGCGCTGGCGCAGCTGGATCTACGCCGAAAGATCACCTTGCTGATCGGCGAGTGGAAGGCGGCCGGCGGCAGCGATGTCCTGCCCGACGTCCACGACCGGGTGCGCCTTCGTCTCGTGAAGACAATCGGTAAGGCCGAGCGAGCGGCCCCACGGCGCTGACATCGTGGGGGAGGCGCCGCGCCTCACGCGCGTTTCAGGATTGCTTGTCCTCGACGATGATGAACACGACGCCGGTGAGTGTCGCGCCGATCGCGAAGGTCGTCACCAATGTGAGTGCGAAGACGATCACGGTCTGGCTTCCGCCATTGGCGAGCAGGCTGGCGACGGCGGGATTGCACAGGATCAGCGCGAGACTGAAGACGAGGCCGAGGGCGGCGCCCATCAATGCGTGCGTCATCAGCTTGATGAGGCCGGTCGCAGAAATCAGGTCTGACGACTTTTTTGTGCGCATGGGAACTGTATCCCGATTTGGCATGCAACGCGGGCGACAATTCGCTGGTTCCAGACGAATGAAGGAATTGTCACCGGCCGGCTTCATCCGACGTTCATGCTGGGCTTGCGAGGATGAGGCTCAGCAAAACGGGAACATCGATATGGGTAAGGTGGTCTTTCTCTACCGCTCGCTGGCCTATCGTAACGCAGCGGCGGACATCCTTCACAAGGCCCGCAAGCTGCCACGCGGGGCGGAGCGAAGCGCGGCGCGCCGCTATGCCAGGGCATTGCGCGATCTCGCCCAGACGGAAGCCTGGCTCGAGGGGCGGGTTGCGCGCGACCCGCGAATGGCGCGACGCATGACGAGCGCCGCGTCCGGCTGATGCTTTTTCCGCTCCGTCTGAAACGGAACGGACGCACTCGCTTATCGCCTTGGCGTATCCACTCGAGGCGAACCGGTCGCCATTCGCTAACCGGATGCGCGCTGCAATTCGGCGGAGCCGGCGTCCTCGAACTTCCCGGATGGGGCCGTCGCCCCCGTCTTGCGGGTCAACGGCACCTCCAGGCGGCACAACAGGCCCTCGGCGCGCCAATCGAACCGCGCTTGTCCGCCGAGCTGTGACTCGACGCTCGCCAGCAGGCTCCGCGTGCCGAAGCCGCGCGATTTCGGAGGCATGACGAGCGGACCGCCCGATTCCTCCCAGCTCAGCGTCAGCAATTGGTCCTCGACCTGCCAGCCGATCGTGAGCCGTCCCGACCTGGTCGAGAGGGCGCCGTATTTGGCCGAGTTGGTGAAGAGCTCGTGCAGGGCGAGCGCCAGCGTCTGGGCCGTGGTCGGCAGCAACTGGACCTCCGGACCTGCCAATATGATCTGGCCGCCGAGCGAGTAGGGCGCGAGCTCCTCGTCGATCAGCCTGGAGAGCTCGGCACCCTGCCAGCTCGACAGCGACAGGATGGTGTGCACGCGCGCCAGCGCATTGATCCGTCCCTCGACGGCGTTGACATAGGCCTTGACCTCGTCGGCCCGGGTCAGACGAACGATCGACTGCGCCAGGGCCAGCGCGTTCTTGGCGCGATGATCGACCTCCCGCGCCAGCAGGTTCTGCCGTTCCTCGGCACGCTTGCGTTCGGTGATATCCACGGTGACGCCGCTGACGCGGACGACGCGACCGCTGTCGTCCACCGTTGCCGCCGCCGTGCCGACGCACCAGCGTACTTCTCCGTCCGGCCGCATGATGCGGAACTCGGTCTCGTAGGCCCGCGTGCCTCTGTTGAACTCGGCGATCGCCTTGCGCAGCTGATCGACGTCGTCCGGATGCAGCAGCGCTTGAACGTTGGCCGGGTTGACCTCGAAGCTCTCGGGGCTGACGCCGAAGATGCGATACTGCCCTTCGTCCCACATCCAGTCGCCGCTGATCCAGTCCCAATCCCAGGATCCCATCTTGCCGGCTGCGATCGCCATGCTGCGTCGTTGTTCGCTCTCGCGCAGCTTCGCCGTGGAGTTCTCCAGTTCCGCCGTGCGGGCGCGGACGCGATCCTCAAGCTCCTGGTTCAGCCGTTCGAGCTCGCGGGTCTTGCGGTAGAGCTCGGCAAACACCTTGATCTTGGCGCGCAGGACTTCCGGCACGACCGGGACCGGCACGTAGTCGACCGCGCCCATCTCGTAGCCGCGCAACCGGTCGATGTCGCTGACCTGGATGGCGGAGATGAAGATCATCGCGGTCTTCTGGAAGCGTGGATGCTCGCGGATCATCGCGGCGAGCTCGAAGCCGTCGAGCTCGGGCATGCAGACGTCGACGAGGATCACCGCGATCTCGGTCTTGAGCAGGACCTCCAGCGCCTCGCGCCCCGAGGAGGCGATCACGAGGTTCTCGCCGAGATCCTTCAAGATCACCTCATAGGCGAGCAGCTTGGCGGGCTGGTCGTCGACGAGGAGGATGTTGACCTTTTCGTGGTCCATACGTGGATCCAACTCAGCGGTGCAGCCACATGCGGATCGCAAGCAGCAATTGATCGGTGTTGACGGGTTTGGCGAGGTAGTCGGACGCGCCGGCCTCCAGGCACTTCTCGCGGTCACCCTTCATCGCCTTGGCGGTCAGCGCGATGATCGGAAGGCGGGCGAAAGCCGGGTTTTCGCGAATGACGCCGATGGTCTGATAGCCATCCATCTGCGGCATCATGATGTCCATCAGCACTATGGCGATTTCCGGATTGGATTCGACGAGCGTCACCGCCTCGCTGCCGGTCGTGGCCGTCAGCACTTTCATGCCGCGCCGTTCCAGCACGCTCGACAGCGCGAAGATGTTGCGGGCGTCGTCGTCGACGAGCAGGGCGGTCTTGCCGATCAGGTCCTCGTCGGAACTGTTCAGCTTCTCCAGCATACGCTGCTTCTCGATCGGAAGTTCGGTGATAACGCGGTGCAGGAACAGTGCGGTTTCGTCGAGCAGCCGTTCCGGCGATTCCACGCCCTTGACCACGATGCTGCGCGCCATGGTGTGGAGTTCCGCGTCCTCCTCGGCCGAAAGCTCGCGGCCGGTGAAGACGACGACCGGAACGTTCGACAGCGTCTCGTCATTGCGGATCTCGTCCAGCACCTCGAAGCCGCTCATGTCGGGCAGGCGGAGGTCGAGCACCACGCAGTCGCAGGGCGTCTCGCGCAGCGTCGAGAGCGCACCGGCACCGGTGTCCGTCGTGACGATCTCGATGTCGTCGTGATGCAGCAGCTCGCGGATCGAGAGCTGCTCGGCCTCGTTGTCCTCGACGATCAAGAGACGCTTGCGCCTGGGACGTGCATATTCCTTGATCTGAGCCAGTGCCGCGGAAACGCCTTCGGTCGTCGTCGGCTTGTTGACGAAGGAGAACGCGCCACGCCAGCGCGTGCTGGCGGTCCTCGTCCAGCGTGATGATCTGCACGGGGATGTGGCGGGTCAGCGGATTGTGCTTGAGCTGGCTCAGCACCGTCCAGCCGAGCATGTCGGGCAGGAACACGTCGAGCGAGACGGCTCTCGGCTGGTATTGCTTGGCGAGCTCGAGCGCCTCCGCGCCGCGGGCGGCGACAAGCACCTTGAAGCCCTTGTCGCGGGCCAGATCGACCAGCACGCGGGCGTAGTGCGGATCGTCCTCGACGATCAGGAGGATGGTGTCGCCGGGCTCGATGCTGAGCCGGTCGTCGGGAAGCTGCTCGATGACGCGCGGCTGGTCGGGCGCGGCCGTCTGTAGCGCCGGCGGCTGGCTGTGTTGCTGCGGCGCAGGCGCCGCGCGCGGCGCCAGCGTCGGGCCGGAATATTTGAGCGGCAGATAGAGTGTGAATGAGGAGCCCTTGCCCGGCGAGCTGCGCAGATGGATCTCGCCGCCGAGCAGGCTCGCAAGTTCGCGGCTGATCGCAAGTCCGAGGCCGGTGCCGCCGTATTTGCGGCTGGTGCCGGCGTCGGCCTGCTGGAACGCCTCGAAGATCAGCTTCTGCTTCTCCACGGGAATGCCGATGCCGGTATCGGACACTTCGAACGCGATCACGGCCGGTGCCGAGTTCAGCACCGGGTGATCCGTTCCCCAGCCGCCGACGGCACCGGTGACCTTCAGGCGCACCTCGCCTTCGGCGGTGAACTTGAAGGCGTTGGAGAGCAGGTTCTTCAGCACCTGCTGCAGCCGCTTGGAGTCGGTGACGATGCTGCGCGGAAGGTTCGGGTCGACGTCGATCTTGAACGACAGATTGCGGTTGTCCGCCTCGTGCCGGAACGGCCGTCCGACGGTCTCGAGCAGGTTCGCGGTCAGGATTTCCTCGGCGTCAACCGTCACCGTGCCGGATTCGATCTTGGACAGATCCAGAATGTCGCTGATGAGATTGAGCAGGTCGGTGCCGGCGCCGTGGATGGTGCGGGCGAATTCGACCTGCTTGGCCGAGAGGTTGCCGTCCGGATTGTCGGTAAGTTGCTGTCCCAGGATCAGGATCGAGTTCAGTGGCGTGCGCAGCTCGTGGCTCATATTGGCGAGGAACTCGGACTTGTACTTCGAGGTCAGCGCGAGCTCGGTCGCCTTCTCCTCCAGCGCGCGGCGGGCCTGCTCGATCTCCTGGTTCTTGCGTTCGACCTCGACGTTGCGCTCGGCAAGCTGCTGCGCCTTCTGCTCGAGCTGGTCGTTGGTCTGCTGCAATTCGCGCTGCTGGGTCTGAAGCTCGCCGGCGAGCTGCTGCGACTGCTTGAGCAGGCCTTCGGTCTGCATCGTCGCTTCGATCGAATTGAGCACGATGCCGATGGAGTCGGTAAGCTGCTCCAGGAACGTCATCTGCGAGGTCGTGAAGGAGACGAGCGAGGCGAGCTCGATCACAGCCTTGACCTGGCCTTCGAACAGCACCGGCAGCACGACGAGGTTCTTCGGCGCGACGCGGAACAGCGCCGAGTTGATCGGCACCACGTCGGACGGAATTTCGCCGACGACGCGCGGCCGCTTGTCGAGCGCGCATTGGCCGATCAGGCCTTCGCCGAATTGCAGCACGCGCGGATACGGATAGATGCCGTCGCTGGCGTAGGAAGCCAGCAGCAACAGCTGCGGATTGTCCTCGCTCTCGACCTGGTAGATCACGCCGGTATGCGCGTTCACCAGCGGCGACAGCTCGGTGAGCAGCAGCCGGCCGACGGTGGTGAGGTCGCGCTGGCCCTGCAGCATGTTGGTGAATTTCGCCAGATTGGTCTTCAGCCAGTCTTGCTCGGTGTTCACGTCCGTCGTGAGACGGAGATTCGTGATCATCGTGTTGATGTTGTCTTTCAGCTCGGCCACCTCGCCGCGGGCGTCGACCTGGATCGACCGCGTCAGGTCGCCCTTGGTAACGGCGGTCGCGACCTCGGCGATCGCGCGCACCTGCGAGGTGAGGTTGGCGGCGAGCAGGTTGACGTTGCCGGTGAGGTCCTTCCACGTGCCGGCGGCGCCCGGCACGTTGGCCTGACCGCCGAGCCGGCCTTCGACGCCGACCTCGCGCGCCACCGAAGTCACCTGGTCGGCGAAGGTCGCGAGCGTCTCGGTCATGTTGTTGATGGTGTCGGCGAGGGCCGCGACTTCGCCCTTCGATTTGACGGTGAGGTTCTGCTTCAGATCGCCGTTGGCAACGGCCGTGACGACCTTGACGATGCCGCGCACCTGCTCGGTGAGGTTGGCCGCCATGAAGTTCACGGTGTCGGTGAGGTCCTTCCAGGTGCCGGCGACGCCGGGCACCTGGGCCTGGCCGCCGAGCTTGCCTTCGGTGCCGACCTCGCGCGCGACGCGCGTCACTTCGCCGGCGAAGGCGTTGAGCTGGTCCACCATGGTGTTGATGGTGTTCTTCAGTTCGAGGATTTCGCCCTTGACGTCGACGGTGATCTTGCGGGAGAGGTCGCCGCGCGCGACCGCCGTGGTCACTTCGGCGATGTTGCGGACCTGGGTGGTGAGGTTCGCGGCCAGGAGGTTGACGTTGTCGGTGAGGTCCTTCCAGGTGCCGCCGACGCCGGGGACGACGGCCTGACCGCCGAGCCGGCCCTCGGTGCCGACCTCGCGCGCCACGCGCGTGACTTCGGCGGCGAAGGAGCGGAGCTGCTCGACCATCGTGTTCAAGGTGTCCTTGAGCAGCAGGATCTCGCCGCGCACGTCCACCGTGATCTTCTTCGACAGGTCGCCGCCGGCGATCGCGGTCGCGACCTCGGCGATGTTGCGGACCTGGGCGGTGAGGTTCGAGGCCATGAAGTTGACGTTGTCGGTGAGGTCCTTCCAGGTGCCGGCGACGCCGGGCACCTCGGCCTGGCCGCCGAGCTTGCCTTCGGTGCCGACCTCGCGCGCCACGCGCGTCACTTCGCCGGCAAAGCCGTTGAGCTGGTCCACCATGGTGTTGATGGTGTTCTTGAGCTCGAGGATCTCGCCCTTCACGTCGACGGTGATCTTGCGCGACAAGTCGCCGCGCGCCACGGCGGTGGTCACCTCGGCGATGTTGCGGACCTGGGCGGTGAGGTTGCCCGCCATCGAGTTGACGCTGTCGGTGAGGTCCTTCCAGGTGCCGGCGACGCCGGGCACGTTGGCCTGACCGCCGAGGCGGCCTTCGGTGCCGACCTCGCGCGCCACGCGCGTCACCTCGCCCGCGAAGCGGTTGAGCTGGTCGACCATCGTGTTCAGCGTATCCTTGAGCTGAAGGATCTCGCCGCGCACGTCCACGGTGATCTTGCGCGACAGGTCGCCGCCCGCGATCGCAGTCGCGACCTCGGCGATGTTGCGGACCTGGGCGGTGAGGTTGCCCGCCATCGAGTTCACGGAATCGGTCAAGTCCTTCCAGGTGCCGGCGACGCCGGGCACGCCGGCCTGGCCGCCGAGCTTGCCGTCGGTGCCGACCTCGCGGGCGACGCGCGTCACTTCGCCGGCGAAAGCGTTGAGCTGGTCGACCATCGTGTTCAGGGTTTCCTTCAGCTGAAGGATTTCGCCCGACACGTTCACCGTGATCTTCTTCGACAAATCGCCCTTGGCGACCGCGGTCGCGACCTCGGCGATGTTGCGGACCTGGCCGGTCAGGTTCGAGGCCATCGAGTTGACGCTGTCAGTGAGATCTTTCCAGGTACCGCCGACGCCGCGCACCACCGCCTGGCCGCCGAGCTTGCCTTCGGTGCCGACCTCGCGGGCGACGCGCGTCACTTCGCCGGCGAAGGCGTTGAGCTGGTCCACCATGGTGTTGATGGTGTCCTTCAGCTCCAGGATCTCGCCGCGCACGTCGACCGTGATCTTCTTCGACAGATCGCCGCCGGCGACCGCGGTCGTCACCTCGGCGATGTTGCGGACCTGCGCGGTCAGGTTCGAGGCCATCGAGTTGACGCTCTCGGTGAGGTCCTTCCAGGTGCCGGCGACGCCGAGCACGTTGGCCTGTCCGCCGAGGCGACCTTCGGTGCCGACCTCGCGCGCCACGCGCGTCACTTCACCGGCGAAGGCGTTGAGCTGGTCGACCATGGTGTTGAGCGTCTCCTTCAGCTGAAGGATCTCGCCCGAGACGTTCACCGTGATCTTCTTCGAGAGGTCGCCGCTCGCGATGGCCGTGGCGACGTCGGCGATGTTGCGGACCTGCGCGGTCAGGTTTGAGGCCATGAAGTTGACGTTGTCGGTGAGGTCCTTCCAGGTGCCGGCGACGCCGGGCACCTGGGCCTGGCCGCCGAGCTTGCCTTCGGTGCCGACCTCGCGCGCCACGCGCGTCACTTCCGAAGCGAACGAGTTGAGCTGGTCCACCATGGTGTTGATGGTGTCCTTCAGCTCCAGGATCTCGCCCCGCACGTCCACCGTGATCTTGCGCGACAGGTCGCCGCGCGCCACGGCGGTGGTGACGTTGGCGATGTTGCGGACCTGCGCGGTCAAATTGCCGCACATCGCGTTGACGGAGTCGGTCAGATCCTTCCAGGTGCCGGCGACGCCGGGCACGATGGCCTGGCCGCCGAGCTTGCCGTCGGTGCCGACCTCGCGCGCCACGCGCGTCACTTCGGAGGCGAAAGAGCGGAGCTGGTCCACCATCGTGTTGATGGCTTCCTTGAGCTGCAGGATCTCGCCGCGGACGTCGACCGTGATCTTCTTGGAGAGGTCGCCGTTGGCGACCGCGATCGTCACCTCGGCGATGTTGCGAACCTGGTTGGTCAGGTTGTTCGCCATCGAGTTGACGCTCTCGGTAAGGTCCTTCCAGACGCCGGTCACCTCCGGCACCTGAGCCTGGCCGCCGAGCTTGCCTTCGGTGCCGACCTCGCGCGCCACGCGCGTCACCTCGGAGGTGAACACGCCGAGCTGCTTGATCATGGTGTTGACGATGGTCGCCGATTGCAGGAACTCGCCGCGGAGCGGACGGCCGTCGACGTCGAGCTTGACGGTCTGGAGCAGGTCTCCTTGCGCGACGGCAGCGACCGCGCGCGTCACCTCGCGCGTCGGCCACAGCAAATCGTCGATCAGCGTGTTGACGGACCCTTCCATGTCGGCCCAGGACCCCGAGGCGAGGCCGAATTTCACGCGCTGCCGGGTCTTGCCTTCGCGGCCGACCACCTGGCCAACCAGCTCGAGCTGCTGCGCCATGCGCTGGTTGGCGGCGATGATTTCGTTAAAGGTGTCGGCGATCTTGCCGTCGATGCCGAGGTAGTCGCCGCTCATGCGCACCGAGAAATCGCCGCTGCGCATGGCCTGCAGGGCCTGCAGCAATTCGGCCCGGGAATCCGGATCAGACGTACCGTTGGTTTTTGGCTTTGGGACGCGACGACCGGAGCGTGATGCAGTTCCGGGATCGAGGTCGCTCATACAATTTTCCCCCGCAGGCGTCGGCCGAATCCACGGCAAGACGCGATTGGTCAAAATAGAGCGTCAGCCAAATTCGAAATCAAGCGCCAAGGTTGCGGCGCGAGGAAATGGAACCTGTCTTGCTCAGCCCGATGCTAATAACCGCAATCCGCTGAATTGGTTCCACACGGGATTGAAAGAAACGACGCCGGCACCCTGCCGTCCCACCGGTCCCTCAGCGCCTCCTTCGGAACGGAGCGCCGCGCCTCGCGGTTAGCCCGCGCAAAGAGGGAGAATGGACATGAAAGCAGGTCTTGCCGCGCTGATCGTCATGTTGCTTGCCGGGGCGGCCTTGGCCCAGGGCGGCGCCCCCAGCGGTCGCGGGGCGGTGACTGGCGACCCTGCCGCCAGCTCGGCCAACCCAAAGGCGGATTCACCGACCACGGGGAGGGCGAGCCGCTCCAATCCCAGCGGAAGCGGGACCTCATCTTCGGGCGGCAAGGACGACAATGGCGATGCGGGCCGGGACAAGATGCCGGAAAGCAACCGCACCGTGCGGCCGGAGAGCCAGCAGCATCATCCGAACAACAAATAAGGAAATAAGGCGGCTACTTGTCCGCCATGGTCCGCTCGGCATCCTTGACCTGCGCGCGCAGTAACGGAAGCTGCTCGCGCGCGAAGGCCGCGAGCGCAGCGTTGTCAGGCGCCTTCAGATAGCTTTCGAGCAGCGTGATGGCCGATTCATATTCGGGAATCTGCGAGGCATAGAAGCTGCGGACGTAAGTTGGTCCGTCCGAGGTTTCGGGCTCGATCAGGCTGGCGGCGACGGATTCCGTTTTGCCGACGCGGGGCTCGGCGCCGATCGTCTCCTGAATCTGCTTCAGCGCCCTGTCGCGTTTGGCCGCTTCCTCGGCGCGCAGGGCGGCGAGGTTCTTGACCTCGGCGTTGCCCTTCAAATCGGTGCTCTCCAGCAGACCTTGCTGGAAGCGGCTGAAATTGTAGAGGCCGGTGATGACGTCGGTGGCGCTCGGCGGGCGGTCGAGCGGCTTGCGTTCACCGGTGCTGTCGGCAAGCGCAATGGTGCTGATCAATGCCATCATGATGGCGACGAGAACTCGCATCGATATCAATCGCGGATGGCGGGCGAAGTTCCCCGAACGTTACGATGCGGTAAGGGCATTGCAGCCCGGGAGTTCCGTCCCCACGTCTTTCCCATGAAACAGTCTGACATCTTCAGAGATAACGCCGACAATTGTCTTCAGCTCGCTGAGCGCGCCGAAGGACAACCTGCGCACAAGCGCTATTCGCGCATGGCGGACGCCTGGACTGCGCTGGCCCACGAGCAGGATTGGCTGGATGGCGAGGTTCCGCCCGTTGCCGCTCGCTTCCCGCAACAACCAGATGCGTGAGCATTCTCCGCTTGGTAAATCCCGTGTGAGATTGCGCACGGAATGCGAGCGGCCCATCCGGCATGACTGGGAATAGTCAATCGCGTTGGTCTTCATTCCAGAAGGAGGTTTTGCGATGGCTCCACGTCTGGCTCTGCTTTCACTCGTCTTCGCCTTTGGCGTCTCGGTCGCGTTCGCGACGGTGACGACGGTGCGCCAGGTGCATATGGAGAATGCATCGGCCGCGGTCCATGCGACGCGCAGCTAGCGCCCCGCCGGAACATTCGGCCCCGTAGTGCGTAAGCGCTTCGAGACATCATGAGAGGCGAAGGCACACATGGCCCATTCCGACCACGGCATCGTCAAGGACGAGCGCGCCGAGGAGCAGCCCCGCGACAAGCAACGTGCACAGTCCGTGCACAAGGCGGATCCGAAAGGGTCCCCCTCGCGGGAAGCGACGCGTGATCCGAAGTTGAACGACAACAGCAAGACGCCGGGCTCCGGCATGACGCCGGATGATTCCGGCGGTGCGCCTAGCGGCTAGACCGAGCTTTCGCGCGGGGAACGAATCCCCGTGCATGGAGTCGACAGGTTGCTTCCGGTTGGCATGCCCCCGGTGCGCCGGAAGCAATCTCCAAGGACGGCCCTGGCACCCACCGTGCCGGGGTCGTTTGCTTGTGGCCGGCTTCTACGGCTCAGTCCCGGTGCCGCCCTCCGGATCTCCGTGGGTATGCCCGTCCGGTCCCCGGCCCAATACGCCGAAGCTGCTCGACTTCACACCAGCCGCCGCCTCGACGCCGGCGGCGGCCAGTCCGAACCTGAGAAGCTCGCGGACCGCTGCCGCCCGCGTCGGCATGCGGTGCTTGAACCGGAAATCGTCAAGGGCGGCCAATTCCTCCGGCGAGAGCATGACCTGAAGGCGCTCGGCGCGAAGCTCGTTCATGGTCCACCACACAAATTGAGCAGGTTGAGTAGGTTACTCAACGAACCAACTTGGCGCGGGTTCCATGGCAGGCAGGGAGGGTCTCCAGATGGATGGCTTCTCGATGCGAGGGAGTATGCCGCGGCGCCTCGCGGAAGGCGCGATGCGCTCGGCCTGGGCGGTGCGGGAGGTGATGCGAAGCTTTCGCCTCAACTACCAACCGGCGATAATTTCCTCCGTGACAGTTCTGTAGAAACGGAGAGACAAGGGTGGTTCCTGAATCCCAGCGTTCGCTCCCAACTCTGCTAAGGCTGGCCTGATCCACCCGCAGCGCCGTAGACCTGGCCGGTCGCATAGCTGGCGTCGGCGGCGGCAAGCTGCACGTAGATCGAAGCGAGCTCGACCGGCTGGCCGGGGCGGCCGAGCGGCGTCATGCCGCCGAATTTTTCGAGCTTCTCCATCGTGGCGCCGCCGGACACCTGGAGCGGCGTCCAGATCGGTCCCGGCGCGACGCCGTTGACACGGATGCCCTTGGAGGCGAGCTGCTTGGCCAGCGACTTCACGTAGTTCATCGTCGCCGCCTTGGTCTGCGCGTAGTCATAAAGATCCGGCGAGGGATCGTAAGCCTGCTCGGAGGTCGTGCCGATGATGCAGGCGCCGGGCTTGAGATGCCGGAGCGCCGCCTTGGTGATCCAGAACGGCGCGTAGATGTTGGCCTTCATGGTGGCGTCGAAATCCTCCGACGAAACGTCCAGGATGGAGGCGCGGGTCTGCTGCCGCGCTGCGTTATTGACGATGATGTCGAGGCCGCCGAGGCCTTGCACCGCCTGCTCGACCAGCTTGGTGCAGAAGGCTTCGTCCGTGAGGTCGCCGGGAATTGCAAGTCCGATGCGTCCTTCCTTCTCGATCAGCGCGATCACTTCCCGTGCGTCGGGCTCTTCCGCCGGCAGATAGTTGATGGCGACATCGGCGCCTTCGCGGGCATAGGCAATCGCGGCGGCGCGGCCCATGCCGGAATCGCCGCCGGTGATCAGGGCTTTGCGGCCGGCAAGCCGGCCGGAGCCCTTGTAGCTGGTCTCGCCATGGTCGGGCCGCGGCTCCATCTGGCCGGCGAGGCCCGGCCAGGGCTGCGACTGCTTCTTGAACGGCGGCTTCGGATAGCGGCCGACCGGATCGATCAAGGCGTGTTCGGCCATCGCGCTCTCTCCTTTCGCTTGGGACGCCAGCGAGGCCGCTGCGAGCGTTGCGCTCGCGGCGTGCATGACGTGGCGGCGGGACAGTGGGGTCTTGATGTGGTTCGACATGATGCTCTCCGCGATGGTCGAGGCTCAATGCGCGGAGACGGTCGACGTGCCAAGCAAAGGACGCCGGGCAAGCCGGCGTCCTTCAGCAATGCGTTACTTGGTGGACTGGCCGACGCTCGGCGCCTTGCCGAGCTCCTTGGCCATGTCGAGATGGTGCTTCAGGGCGGGCAGCGTCTTGCCGGCCCAGTCCTTCAGCTCGGCATTGTCGCCGCCCTTGGCGTAACGCTCGAACAGCGACACGGCGTCTTCATGGGCGCTGACCTGATAGGAATTGTAGTCCGAGCTGAAGTCCTTGCCGTTCGCGCTCTTGAGCTTGTCGAGCTTGCTCTGGTGCGAGCTGTCGAGCTGCGTCGGAAGCGTGGCCTGGATCTTCTTTTCGCCGACCAGGCCCTTGAGCTCGGTGCTGGTCTTGGTGTGATCGGTGATCATCTGCTGCGCAAAGCTCTTTTCCTGCGCATTGCCCTTCTGCTGGGCAAGCTTGCTCGACTCGATCTCGAACATGTCGCTGATCGCGACCTGCTTGACGAAGTCGGGGGTGGAAGGCGCAACGCCAAGCGCCGAATTGACGCCGGTCTTCTCGCCCAGCGATTGGGCGAGCGCAGGGCCCGCGAACAGCACGCAGGCAAGGGCGATGACGGCACGTTTCATGTGTGGTCTCTCCTAATCGGGTGCGCGGCCTCATGCCGCGCCTTGTTGCGCCGATCAACACGCCGCAGGGCGCCGAGGTTCCTAACGGCTAATCTGCGGGATTGCGTCCGGTGCGCGGATTGATCGGATCGGTCGGCTTGCGTCGCAGCCGCTCCGGCAGGAACGGCTCGGCGGCGCTGGCCGTGGCGTCGGCCCGCACGTCGGCATGGCGCTGCGCGCGCTGATGCGGCGTCGTGTCGTCGTTGAAGTGGTGTTTCACGTCGACGCCGTCGACGGGGTCGTTGACGCCGTGCTGGATATCGCGGAAGTCGCTCATGGCTCACCTCATTCCTTTCCGGGCAGGATCGTCTCGAGCACCCGCCGGTTCATTGCGCCGAACACGCCGTTGATGCCGTCGCCGGGATAGCCAAAGATGTGGGCGCGCCCCAGTGATGCAGACGCTGGACGATGAAGTCGAAGACGGTCTGGGACATCGAGCGAACCCTGGCCGAGCGTGTGAGCTTCAGAGAACGGCTCCTTTCCTGCGATGTTCCTGGCCAGCTCCGGGAACGCGCCCGGAACGATCGCCGCCCCCTCGCGATTGATTCAGATATGGCCGAGTGGAGAATGACGATGCTGAATCAGGGCGAACTGGATCGCGACGAAATGGGCCGGCTGATCGGAAGCGACAAGGTCGAGGGAACATCGGTGTTCGGAGCCGATCGGAACAAGATCGGTTCGATCGAACGGGTGATGATCGACAAGATCAGCGGCAAGGTCTCCTACGCGGTGCTTGGTTTCGGCGGATTCCTCGGCCTCGGCAATGATCATTATCCGTTGCCCTGGCAATCCCTGAAATACGACACCGAGCTGGGCGGCTACATCACCGCGATCACGGCCAAGGATCTGGAAGGTGCTCCGAAATACGGCGAGAAGACCGACTGGAACTGGAGCGATGACGCGGCCGTGCGCGGCATCAATGCCTATTACGGCGTCCCATTCGCGTAGCAGAAGGATCAACCGATGAGCAAGGAACGGCCGACCGACGATCCCCGCGATCAGAGCGATTGGGGTTCGCACAGACAGACGGACAAGCCCTGGAAGGGCAACCCGGAAAAGGAGCAGGGATCGGACGAGGTGAAGCCCGATCTCGAGAAATGGCATAGGACCAAGACGCACTGAGACTGGTGCTTTTTCCCAGACTATCGAAACGAGCGCGGCGTGGGCTTGCGAGCAGGCTTGGGGCCTTAACTCACCCCGCCGCTGCCTGCTGCCCCGGCCCCGCATGCACGTGCACCTGTTTGGCGTGCAGCGCCTCACCGCATTCCGAGCACACCATGATTGGGTCGAACAGCTTGCCGCAGCTCTTGTGCTGATGCAGCATCGGGCGGCCGCGCTCGTCGCCCATGTGGGTGTCGCCCCAATGCACCATCGCCATGATGATCGGGTAGAGGTCGAGGCCCTTTTGCGTGAGGATGTATTCGTAGCGCTTCGGCGCCTCGGAATAGGGGACGCGACGCAGGATGCCGAACCGCACCAGCTTCTTCAGCCGCTCCGAGAGCAGGTGCCGCGTGATCTGAAGCGACGATTGAAAGCCCTCGAACCGGCGCACGCGCAAGAAGCATTCGCGCAGGATCAGCAGCGTCCAGCGGTCGCCGACCACGGCTATGGTGCGGGAGAGCGAGCAGGGCTCTTCGTCCAGCGTGTCCCATTTCATGATGCCGTCTCCGGAGCAGGCTAGTCAGTCAGAAAAAGGAACTGACTTGAATGATCAAGGCAATTTGCAAAGAAGCCTATCATTCGGCGGCGTAGTTTGACAGTTCTATTTTAGAACTATAGCTTCGCGCCCAATTGCACCGCTCGCACCGGAGGAGGCGACCTTGCCCAAGCGAAACGCGACAGCGGCCGTGATCGGGGCCGGCGATTTCATCGGCTCCGAGATCGCCAAGAAATTTGCAGCCGAAGGCTTCACGGTTTTCGCCGGCCGCCGCAACGGCGACAAGCTGGCGCCTCTGGTGAAGGACATCGAGGCCGCCGGCGGCGAGATCCATGGGCGCTCGCTCGACGCGCGCAAGGAGGAAGAGGTCATCTCCTTCCTCAACGACGCCGACCAGCATGCGCCGCTCGAGGTCTGCATCTTCAATGTCGGCGCCAACGTCAATTTTCCGATTCTCGACACCACCGAACGCGTGTTTCGGAAAGTGTGGGAGATGGCCTGCTATTCCGGCTTCCTTGCGGGGCGCGAGGCGGCGCGGCTGATGCTGCCGCGCGGCGGCGGCAACATCTTCTTCACCGGCGCCACCGCCTCACTGCGCGGCGGCAGCGGTTTTGCGGCCTTCGCCAGTGCCAAGTTCGGCCTGCGCGCAGTGGCGCAGGCGATGGCGCGCGAGCTCGGCCCGAAGAACATCCATGTCGCCCATCTCATCATCGATTCCGGCGTCGACACCGAATGGGTGCGGCAGCGCCGGCTGGAGGCGCTCGGGCCCGATGCGCTTGATAACCCCGATCTCTTGATGCCGCCGTCCTCGGTTGCGGACGCCTATTGGCAGCTCTACCGGCAGCCCAAGAGTGCCTGGACCTTTGAAATGGAAATCCGTCCCTTCGGAGAGAAATGGTGACCGCGTCGCAAAAGTCCGGCTAGACTAAGCTCAACACAGGCGAATTCCGGGAGGAGAAACCAAGTGAAGACCGCGATCACCGAGCTGTTCGGCATCGAGCATCCCATCATCCAGGGCGGCATGCATTTCGTCGGCTTTGCCGAGCTGGCCGCCGCCGTCTCCAATGCCGGCGGGCTCGGCATCATCACCGGTCTCACCCAGAAGACGCCGGAGCTGCTCGCCAAGGAGATCGCGCGCTGCCGCGACATGACCGACAAGCCGTTCGGGGTGAACCTCACCTTCCTGCCGACCTTTGCGGCGCCTCCCTATCCGGAATACATCGCCGCCATCGTCGAGGGCGGCATCAAGGCGGTGGAGACCGCCGGCCGCAGTCCTGAGCAGTACATGCCGGCACTGAAGGCGGCCGGCATCAAGGTCATCCACAAATGCACCTCGGTCCGCCACTCGCTGAAGGCCGAGCGCATCGGCTGCGACGCCGTCAGCGTCGACGGCTTCGAGTGCGGCGGCCATCCCGGCGAGGACGACATTCCGAACATGATCCTGCTGCCGCGCGCCGCGGAGGAATTGAAGATCCCGTTCGTCGCCTCCGGCGGCATGGCCGACGGGCGCAGCCTGGTCGCGGCATTGTCGCTGGGTGCAGCCGGCATGAACATGGGCACGCGTTTCATCGCCACCAAGGAGGCGCCGGTGCATCAGAACGTGAAGAACGCGCTGGTCGCGGCCACCGAGCTCGATACCCGTTTGATCATGCGCAGCTTGCGCAACACCGAGCGCGTGCTGAGAAACGCCAATGTCGACCGCCTCATCGAGATCGAGCGCGAGAAGGGCGACAGGCTGAAGATCGACGACATCCACGACCAGGTGGCGGGCGTCTATCCCAAGATCATGCTGGAAGGGCAGATGGACGCCGGCGCCTGGAGTTGCGGCATGGTTGCAGGGTTGATCCATGACATCCCCTCCTGCAAGGAACTCATCGATCGGATCATGGCTGAGGCGGAACAGATCATCCGCAGCCGCTTGATGGGTTTCCTGGATGGGACGGGGGCGACGCGAAAGGTCGCCTGACACCGCCAAACTTCTTAACCACGGCGGCACCTGGCCGCTGGAATTCCGAGCGACGCCTCCTAAATAGGGGTAAATTACCCCTTTCATAATGGAATTTCAGGAGGCGTCCGTGGTCCTGAAAAGCGGTTCTTTTGCAATTGCCGTTGCCCTCGTCATCGCATGGGGCGGCATCGCGCGCGCCGACGACTACAAGCCAGGCGAATATCTCGGCCTCGATCTATCCAAGGCCGTGCTGTCGCCGAAGCGTCTCGGGCCCGAGACGCAGTTCGCCCCGGTCGCCCTCGAAGCGCGCGGCGGCAACGAGGCGCAGGCACGCGCCGAGCCCGTCGGCGTGCCGAAGAAGGTGGCGGCCGAGCGCGTCCGTGTGACAGAGCCGAAGGCCGCGCATGCGAGGAACGCGCAGCCGCGCGGCGCAGCCCGCGCGAAGCTGGCGCATCGTCACGGCAACCCGCTCGACGCGCAGGCGATGGACACCCGCATCCAGACCTGGCCCTGCCGCACCGGCGGCATCTGCAACTGGAAGCGCTAGGGCGGGACGCTTCGTCTTCGCCTCTCCCCGCGTGCGGAGAGAGGCCGGATTGCGTCGAAGACGCAATCCGGGTGAGGGGGACTCTCCGCGAATTCGACTCTCACCGTGATCGCGGATAGAGGCCCCTCACCCCAACCCTCTCCCCGTAAGAACGGGGCGAGGGGGGCAGACCATCGTCGCCGCTGCATCTCGCCCCGTCATCTCCGCGTCGCAAAATCGTCGGCACGGGGTCAAGAAACCGTAAGCCGGGAGTCAAGGAGCGCAGGCACCTTCCGTCGCGATTCGACGAAGGTTTCCGAATGGCAACGCTCCGCGCTTCGCGCGCATGGACCCGGCGGCAATTCCTGGTCCGTTCGACCTCAAGCCTGGCGGTTGCCTCGCTCGGCACGCTCGCAACCCCGTATCTCAGCCGCGCCGCCGATCGTCCGCAGATCGCCGGCGGCGTCCAGTCCGGCGACGTCTGCGACGGCTCCGCGGTGGTCTGGGCGCGCGCCGACCGTCCCGCGCGAATGCACGTGGAGTGCTCGACCGTCGAGAGCTTCAAGACCGTCCTTGCGTCGGCCTCGCGCGATGCGCTGCCGGACGCGGATTTCACCGCAAAGCTGCTGCTGAACGATCTGCCGCCGGGACAGGACGTCTTTTACCGCATCCGCTTCGACGACATCGCAACCGGCCTTCGCGGCGACAGCCGCATCGGCCATTTCCGCACCGCGCCGGCCGCCGGCCGGTCAATCTCGTTCGTGTGGTCGGGCGACGTCGCGGGGCAGGGCTGGGGCATCGACGTCGCGCGCGGCGGCTATCGCAGCTATCGCACCATGCTCGACAACCATCCCGATTTCTTCATCCATTCCGGCGATCACATCTACGCCGACTGCACGATCCCGTCGGAGCAGAAGCTGCCGAACGGCGAGATCTGGCGCAACCTCGTGATCGAGGAAAAGTCCGAGGTCGCGCATACGCTGGCGCAGTTTCGCGGCAATTACAAATACAACCATCTCGACGAGAGCTTTCGCGCCTTCCACGCGGAAGTGCCGATGCTCGCGCAATGGGACGACCACGAGGTCACCAACGACTGGTCGCCGACCGGTAGCTACGATGACGCGGGCTTCGAGGATGACGGCACCCCGCGCCTGGTCGCGCGCGCCCGCCGTGCCTTCTTCGACTTCATGCCGATCCGCGATATCGGCGCGCAGCAGGGCCGGGTTTATCGGAAGATCGCCTACGGCCCGCTGCTCGACATCTTCATGATCGACATGCGCAGCTATCGCGACGATAGCTGGAACAAGGGCAGTGACAGGCGCGGCTGGATTCTTGGTGCCGAGCAGCTCGCCTGGCTGAAGCGCGAGCTTATTGCTTCGCGCGCGACCTGGAAGGTGATCGCAGCCGACCTGCCGATCGGCCTGGTCAGCCTGGACGCCGTCGCGCTCGGCGACGGGCCGCCCGATCGGCGCGAGCACGAGATCGCCGATCTTCTCAGCTCCATCAAGCGCGCCGGTGTGCGCAACATCGTCTGGCTCACCGCCGACATGCACTACACTGCCGCGCATCATTATGATCCGAGCAGGGCGCAATTCCAGAAGTTCGAGCCGTTCTGGGAGTTCGTCTCCGGCCCGTTGCATGCCGGGACCTGGGGCCCGGCCGCGCTCGATGACACCTTTGGTCCGGTCGCGATGTACCAGAACGGCTGCAGCGCAGCGCAGGGTGAAAATCTGGCGCCTTGTTTCGGCCTGCAATTCTTCGGCCGTGTCGACATCGACGGCCGCAGCGGCGTCATGACCGTGACCCTGAAGGACGTCGATAATCGCAGCCTGTGGTCGGTCGACATCGCGCCGCAGCCACAAGCCCGACCGGCCATGGTGGCGCAGCATTCGTGAGGGGCGGGCGGCGCCTCCGGTCGTCATGCCCGGGCTTGTCCCGGGCATCCACGTTCTTCGTAATCGGAGCAAGGCGTGGATGGCCGGGACAGGCCCGGCCATGACGATGGAGAGGCATCACACCTAACCCGATCTTGATTGGCCGGGCTGCCCTTGCCGGGCTATGCTGCTCACTCCCGCCATCTCTTTTCCATCACCGAAGAGTCTGCTCATGCGGCAACGCGCGTCCGGCGGGATGCGATACGTCAGGAGCCTGTTCATGGACAATCTGAAGACACAGGGCATCAGCATGCCCAAGCTCGGCCTCGGCACTTTTCGCATGCAGGGCGATGCCTGCCGCGCCGCGGTCGAGAGCGCGCTGTCGGTCGGCTATCGCCACATCGACACCGCCGAGATGTATGCCAACGAGGAGCCGATCGGCTCAGCCATCGCCGCGTCCCGCCTGCCGCGCGGCGAGCTTCACGTCACGACCAAGGTCTGGCACGAGAACCTCACGCCGGATGCGATCCGGCGTGCCTTCGACGCCAGCCTGAACAAGCTCAGGCTCGACCATGTCGATCTCTATCTCGTGCACTGGCCCTCGAAGGCTGCAGATTGGGGCGCGGTGTTCGAGACCTTGATGAAGCTCAAGGAGGAGGGACGCACGCGCGCCATCGGCGTCGCCAATTTCACCACGGCGCTGCTCAAGCTCGCGGTCGAGGACATCAGGGCGCCGATCGCCTGCAACCAGGTCGAATATCACGCCATGCTCGATCAATCCAAGGTGCTGGCCTATCTCGCGGCGAAGTCGATCCCGCTCGTCGCTTATTGTCCGCTGGCGCAGGGGCGGGTCGCCTCGGATCCGGTGCTGGCCGAGATCGGTGCCAGGCACAACGCGACCGCCGCGCAGGTCGCGCTGAAATGGCTGCTCGACCAGGACGGCGTCGCCGCGATCCCGAAGGCCTCGCGCCGCGAGAGCCAGCAGGCCAACCTCGATGCGCTCAAGGTCACGCTCGACGATGCCGACCGCGCAAAAATCGCCGCGCTGCCGAAGGACAGGCGCTGCGTCAATCCGGGCTTTGCGCCGGCGTGGGATTAGCAGGCGAGCTGCGAACGCAAGAAATCGTAGGGTGGGCAAAGGCGCTCTTCGCGCCGTGCCCACCACATCTCGTCAATCGCTGGCGAAGCGGTGGGCACGCTTCGCTTTGCCCACCCTACAAGACCGCGCGCAAAAGAAATGGCCCCGTGAGGGGCCATTTCCGTTTTGCGTCGCGCGTTAGTCCCAGTGGTGGCGATGGCTGCGCTTGATCACCACGACCTTGTTGCGATGGTGGCCGCGATGCCAGCCGTGGTCGCGATGCACGCGGTATTGGGCGCGGGCGCCGTACGGGCCGTGATGATGATGGTGATAGCCGCTGCGCTTGATCACGACAGTCTCCGCACTTGCGAGCGTCGGCGCCGCGATCGCGAGCGCACCCAGGGCCGCAATTGCATAACCAAGCTTCTTCATGACGTCCTCCTCCAATTCGAATGCACATTTAAACCGCGCATCCACACGAACGTTCCGGAGGAATCGCAGGAGAATTCTGAACAGCTGTTCAGGTGACTAATCGCAACGCTGTTGCGGCGGCGTCGGCGCGCCGGTCGCGACATACTTGCCGTCGCGTATCGTGTACTCGCCGCGTTCGCTGCGATTGTAGATCGCGCGCAGGCTGCCGTCCTTCAAGTGCGCCAAGCCGAACTCACGCGCCTGGTGCAGCGAAGGGAAGTACACCATCACATTGAGCAGGCCGTCGGCGCTGACCGTGGCCGACACCACCTCGTTCTCGTCCTTGGCGTCACCGAAATTGCGCCGGTACATCACCCGGCCGTCCTTCCGGATCTCGTAGCTCAGGAGCGCGCCCTTGTCGCGGTCGGGCTTGGCGGCGCAGTCGACCGCCCACGAGCCGAGCAGGCCCCATTGCTCGATCGTCGCAGCCAGTGTCTCGGCACCGGCCGCAGGCGTCATCGTCGCCCACAGCAGCGCAGCCGCGATCCAACGGCTCAAACAACGCGTCATGTCCTTGAAGAACCCCGCCTCGAAGAATTCCAAAGTGTAGCATCCCGCCCGTTTGCGTCCATGGCCGCCGCCGATCACTCGCGAATTTGATCCGCGTCAATGAGCCCGGTCTTTTCCGGGGTAGGATGGCGCTTCCCGAAGGCGAACCTGGATAGACCAATGCTGAATCAAGTCATGGATTTTGCGGGCGAAGTGCTGCCGGGGAGCTGCGCCGTGCCGCCTTATTCCGAGACCGAGTTTCTGACCGAGCTGGGCGATCGCCTGCGGTCCTCGCGCATGCGCTGCGACCTGTCGCGCCGCGAGCTGGCCCGCCGTTCCGGGATTTCCGAGCGCTACATCGCCCAGATCGAGGCCGGCAAGGGCAACGTCTCGATCGTGCTCTTGCTGCGGCTGGCCTCCGCAATCCACGGCAGTCAGCCCCAGGCCTGACGCTTCGAGGTTCGGCTACCACGTCAATGCCAATGCGAAGCATCGCGGCTCCTTCACGAGCCACGAGGCACCGCAGATGATCCGGGATCTGCGCTACGAGCTGCCGGGCGATATGGGCCTGGCGCCGAGCAGCTTTGCGACTATTTTCCGTCCTCCGGCTCCGGCTAGGTCAACGTGGAATTTCACGTCGGGGCGTGATGCCGCGGCCTCAGGCCCGTTTCTCCACATTGGCGCTGCGGGCCGGCACGCCGAACTCCTTGCGGCAGACCTCCGCCAGCACGGCGACGCCCTCGCGAATCTGCTGATGCGTCGGACTTGCAAAGCATAGCCGCAGCCGTGAGCTGGAATGGCCCTTGTTGGTCGACCATTCCGGCCCCGGATTGATCGAGACGCCGGCGGCGAGCGCTGCCTGATAAAGCTTCAGCGTATCGACCTGGTCGGGCAGCTTCACCCAGAGGAAGATGCCGCCCTTGGGCTCCTCGAATTCCGCCGCCGTCCCGAACTGCTCGTTCAGCGCCTCCATCAGCGTGTCGAGCTTGGTGCGCAGGGCCTTGGTCAAGGCCGGCACGTGGGTCGAAAAATGCGGCTTGCAATAGGTGGCGAGCACCATCTGCTCGAGTGCGCCGGAGCCGGCATCCGTCTTCAGCGCCAGCATCCGCGACATCACCTCCCAGGGCGCGACGATGAAGCCGACGCGCAGCGCCGGCGCGATCGATTTCGAGAACGAGCCGATATGAATCACGCCGCCGCTCTCGCTCATCGCGTAGATCGCCGGCGGCCGCTGCCCGGACCAGACGAGGTCGGCATAGCAATCGTCCTCGAAGATGGGCACGCCATATTCGGTCGCAAGCCGGACCAGCTCCGCGCGGCGGCTCTCGGGCATGATGCTGCCGGTCGGGTTCTGCACCGTCGGGATGGTGTAGATGTATTTCGGACGGATGCCGCGGCCCTTCAGATCGGCCAGCGTCGCGGCCAGCGCGTCCATGCGCATGCCGTCCTTGTCGAGGGGGACGCCGACCACGTTGACGCCGAGCCGCGCCAGGCGGGTCAGGGAGCCCTGATAACTGTCCTGCTCGAAGATCACGGTGTCGCCGCGGGTCAGCAGCGTCGCATTGACGAGGTCGAGCGCCTGCAGCGAGCCGGAGACGATCAGGAGATCGTCGACCGTGCAGGTGATCCCGGCATCGCGCTTGAGCTTCGTCACCAGGAATTCGCGCAGGGGCAGGTAACCCTGCGGGCCGTGTGCCAGCCCGTAAGTCGCGAGCGAGCGTCCCTCGCGCCGCAGCACCGTGTTGGTCGCTTCGATCAGCTCCTCGAGCGGCACCTGCTCGGAATCGTTGTTGCCGCCGACAAAGCTGTATTTGGCAAGGCCCGTCCAGCGCGCGGACGGGGCCGGCAGCCCTGCCGGAAACAGGGGCGCGAAATCGAAGCTGGACGTCATGGGGCGTTCCTCGTTTCTGTTCTTATGGAGCCGGCTCTTATGGAGCCGGCGTTGCACCGGCCAGCCTTGTGTCTTGCCGGCCGTCCGGGCCGGACGGCGTTATTTCCTGGTGACCGTCCGGGTTGGACGGCCCTGGCTGATGAAAGCGTAATGCGCATTGGCGACGCCGCCAACCATCAAGGCCTCGACCACGGGCTCGGCGATCTCGCCTGTCGCGGCCCAGTCGACCAGGAAATTGGCCCCGGTCCCGCCGCGCACGTCGTCGATGGGAATGAAGACCGAGACGGTCGCCAGCGGCTTCAAGGCCACCGGCGCCTTCAGATAGTTCTCGACCTGCTTGCCTGCGGTGTCGAAATAGGCGATGCGTTTCATCACCAGCGGTTGGGTCTCGGAGGCGTTGTGAACACTCAAGGTCACCGAGAAGTCGATGCGCAGCTTGCCCCGGCTCATCGCCACGCTGGAGTAGGCGGGCACGTAGAATCCGCCGGAGACGGCGAGTTCTTCCTTCGGCATCGCGGTTAGGGAATCGGCAAAGTTCTGTTCGATATTGACTTTGGATTGTGCGGCGGCGGGCACGGCAACGGCGAGGGGGCATAGCAGCATTGCTGCGAGCAACCCCTTTCGCATGTGACGAATTGCTCGCTTGCCGCGCCGCAACCCGTCTCTAGGGTGCAAAACGGACCAATTTGGTATGCACGAGCTCATTCGCGACATCACTCTTTCTATCCTCTTCGCCTGGATGCTGGGCCTGCTCGCCCATTTCTCCCGGCAGCCGCTGATCCTGGCCTACCTTATCGCCGGCTTTTGCATAGGTCCATTCGGCGCCGGCTGGGTCCATTCGCAGGAATCGATCAGCGTCATCTCCGAGCTTGGCCTGATCTTCATGCTGTTCATGATCGGGCTGGAGATCGACCTGAAGAAGATCGTGCGGGCAGGGCGGGTGATCCTGTTCGCGGCGGGCAGCCAGCTGCTCGTCGGCTGCCTGCTCGGGGGCCTGTTCTTCGTCGGCATCGGCCTGGCGCTCGGCGGCGGGCACTTCGATGCGATCTACCTCTCCGTCGCCTGCGCGCTGTCGAGCACCGTCATCATCGTCAAGGTGCTCTACGAGAAGCGCGAGCTCGACACGCTGCCGGGGCGCATCACGCTCGGCGTGCTGGTGCTTCAGGACATCTTCGCCATCCTGTTCCTGGCGGTGCAGCCGAGCCTTGCCAATCTGCAGGTCAGCGTCATCCTGCTCTCGATCGGCCGCGTTGTGGTGCTGGTCACGGCCGCGCTTCTGGTCAGCCGCTACGTGCTGCCGCGGCTGTTCCACCAGATCGCCCGGCGGCCCGAGCTGATCCTGCTCGGCGCGCTCGCCTGGTGCTTCCTGGTCGCGGAGACCGCGTATCAACTGTCGCTGTCGCGCGAGATGGGCGCGCTGATCGCCGGCGTTTCGCTCTCGACCTTTCCTTACGCGCTCGACGTCACCGCCAAGGTCACCACGCTGCGCGACTTCTTCATCACCCTGTTCTTCGTCGCGCTCGGCATGACCATTCCCGTGCCCGGCCTCTCGGTGATCAGCCTGGCCTTGATGATCGCGGCGTTCACGGTAGTGAGCCGCCTCGTCACTACCTTCACCCCGCTCTACCTGATGAAGCAGGGCCTGCGCGCCAGCCTGCTGCCGGCGCTGAACCTGGCGCAGATCTCCGAGTTCTCGCTGGTCGTGATCCAGACCGGCATCACCGATCACCACATCGCAGCCGAGACGGCGAACGCGGCCTCCTTCGCCTTCGTGGTGCTGGCGGTGCTCTCGACCTTCGCGATGAGCCGCAGCGACGAGATCACCCGCTGGGCGATCGGTCCCTTGAAACGGATCGGCCTGCGCGACCTCGACCATGGCAGCGGCCATGGCGAGGAGGGGCACGAGGGCGGCCACGGCGAGGCCCGCCGCATCGTCATTCTCGGCTTCTTCCGTGCGGCGAGCGCGCTCTTGGCCGAGATCGAACGGCAGACGCCGGTGCTGCTCGAGCAGATCACGGTGGTCGACTTCAACCCCAATGTGTACCAGACCCTGCTTTCGCGCGGGCTGCACGTGATCTACGGCGATATCAGCAATGTCGATACGCTGCTCCATGCCGGCATCGGCAAGTCCGAGATCATCATCCTCAGCGTGCCGGATTCGCTGCTGAAGGGCGCCACCAACGAGAAGCTGGTCCGCCACGTCCGCGCGCTCAATCCGACCGCCCTGATCGTCGCCACCGCCGACCTCCTGGCCGACGTCAGCGCCCTCTACGAGGCCGGCGCCAGCTACGTCACCGTGACCCGGCTGAGCGATGCGCACGAGCTGTTCACGGTCATCGAGGCGGCCCAGGCGGGCCTCCTGGCCGACAAGCGCGCCGAGCTCGATCAGCGGCTCGGCGAGCGGCGCGAGGTGCTGCCTTGACGGCGTCCGGCCGCCTTCCGCTCCGCTGCCTGTGCCTATATCCTGGTATCTTCGGTGCAAGCCGGCCTGCGACGGCCCGCCGCCCGGAATATGCGGTTGCGTCCAGGACACTAGCGCCCCGGTCCAAGTCCGGCTAAGCCTCCCGGCATAACCGATAGAGATTGGGAAATGCCCGATAGCATTCAGGAAGTCTTGCAGGCCTTTGCCCGGGGCGAGCTCGTCGTCGTCACCGACGACGAGGACCGCGAGGGCGAGGGCGACCTGATCGTCGCCGCCTCGCTCTGCACCGCCGAGAAGATGGCGTTCATCATCCGCCACACCTCCGGAATCGTCTGCGCGCCGGTGACCAGCGAGGACGCGCGCCGCCTGCGGCTCGATCCGATGGTGGCCCATAACGATTCCGCGCACACCACCGCGTTCACGGTGTCGATCGACTACAAGCCCGATGGCGGCACCGGCATCTCCGCCGAGGAACGCGCCTCCTGCTGCCGCGCGCTGGCCAATCCCAACGTCGGCGCCAACGATTTCGCCCGGCCCGGTCACATCTTCCCGCTGATCGCCAAGGACGGCGGCGTGCTGCTGCGCTCCGGCCATACCGAGGCCGCGGTCGATCTCTGCAAGCTCTCCGGCCTGCCGCCGGTCGGCGTCATCAGCGAATTGATGAACGACGACGGCAGCGTAATGAAGGGCGAGCAGGTCGCGCAGTTCGCCGCCAGGCACAAGCTGAAGCACGTCACCATCGCGGACATGATCGCCTACCGCCAGGCGCGCGAGAAACTGATCGAGCGGGTCTCGACCTTCGTCACCGAAAGCCCGATTGGACCGTTGCAGGGCTATGCCTACCGCTCGCCGTTCGATTCCATCGCCCATGTCGCCTTCGTCTATAACGGCGTCGGTGACGGCAAGAACGTGCTGACGCGCTTCCACAAGCCGAACATCGTCAAGGACATCTTCACCGGGCACAAGCGCATGGCGGCGGTGCTGGAGCATTTCAAGAAGTCCGGCCGCGGCGTTCTGGTCTACTTGCGCGACGGAGCGGCCGGCGTGCCCGTCGCGGCGCTGCCGGACGAGACGGCGACGGAGGCCGACCGCAACCGCCAGTGGCGCGAGGTCGGCGTCGGCGCGCAGATCCTGCGCGATCTCGGCGTCACCTCGATCCGGCATCTCACCTCCTCGGTGCACGACTACAAGGGCCTGTCGGGCTTCGGCATCGAGATCGTCGCCAACGAGCAGCTCGAGAGTTGACGCGCAGCGTCGTTCCGGGATGGCGCTGAAGCGCTGGACCCGGAACGACCGGAAACCAGGACGCAATTGCACTTGTTGCCGCGGCGCTTTAGTTTGTCGGGCAATTGTTGACGGAACCAGACGTGAAAGGACGTTTCATGAGCGTGCGCCCTCAGGCCAAGGACAAGCCGGCTGCGGCTTCTTTCCAGTGGGACGATCCGTTCCTGCTCGACGAGCAGCTGACCGAAGACGAGCGCATGGTGCGCGACACCGCCCGCGCCTACGCCCAGGACAAGCTGCTGCCGCGCGTCGCCAAGGCCTATCTCGAGGAGAAGACCGACCGCGAGATCTTCAACGAGATGGGCGAGCTCGGCCTGATCGGCATCACGCTGCCTGAGGAATATGGCTGCGCCAATGCGAGCTACGTGGCTTACGGCCTCGTCGCGCGCGAGATCGAGCGGGTCGATTCCGGCTACCGCTCGATGAACTCGGTGCAGTCCTCGCTGGTGATGTACCCGATCTACGCCTATGGCGACGAGAACCAGCGCAAGAAGTACCTGCCCAAGCTCGCCAGCGGCGAATGGGTCGGCTGCTTCGGCCTGACCGAGCCCGACGCGGGCTCCGATCCCGCCGGGATGAAGACGCGCGCCGAGAAGGTCTCGGACGGCTATCGCCTCACCGGCAGCAAGATGTGGATCTCGAACGCGCCGATCGCGGACGTGTTCGTGGTCTGGGCCAAGTCGGCCGCGCACGACAACCAGATCCGCGGCTTCGTGCTGGAGAAGGGCATGAAGGGCCTCTCCGCCCCGAAGATCGGCGGCAAGCTCTCCCTTCGCGCCTCCATCACCGGCGAGGTCGTGATGGACGGCGTCGTGGTTCCGGAAGACGCGCTGCTGCCCAACGTCTCGGGCCTGAAGGGTCCGTTCGGCTGCCTCAACCGCGCCCGCTACGGCATCTCCTGGGGCGCGCTCGGCGCGGCCGAGGACTGCATGCATCGCGCCCGCCAGTACACGCTCGACCGCAAGCAGTTCGGCAAGCCGCTGGCCGCAACCCAGCTGGTGCAGAAGAAGCTCGCGGACATGGAGACCGAGATCGCGCTGGGCCTCCAGGGCTCGCTTCGCGTCGGTCGCCTGATGGACGAGGGCAAGTTCGCGCCCGAGATGATCTCGATCATGAAGCGCAACAATTGCGGCAAGGCGCTCGACATCGCCCGCACCGCCCGCGACATGCACGGTGGCAACGGCATCTCGATCGAGTACCACGTGATGCGCCACGTCCATAACCTCGAGACGGTCAACACCTACGAGGGCACCCACGACGTCCACGCCCTGATCCTGGGCCGCGCCATCACGGGCATTCAGGCGTTTTTCTGAGCTCGAGAGTCGAGGTAGGAAACTCTGACGTCATGGCCGGGCAAAGCGCGAAGCACGTCTTCGCGCTGGATGTCCCGGCCATCCACGTCTTAAGCCACGCGAAGAACGTGGATGCCCGGCACAAGGCCGGGCATGACGAAGTCAGCAGGAAATGAGCAGGCCATGTCCGACAACGACGACGTCCCGTTCAACCGCAATTTTCCACTGCGTCCCGGCATCGTCGAGGAAGTCCGGCCCGGCGTGCGCCGCGTGCTCTGCAACAATCCGAGCCCGTTCACCTTCACCGGCACCGTCAGCTACATCGTCGGCCGAGGCAATGTCGCGATCATCGATCCGGGTCCGGACGATGAGGCGCATGCGGCAGCGCTGCTCGATGCCGTGCGCGGCGAGACGGTGAGCCATATCTTCGTCACCCACACCCATCGCGACCATTCGCCGAACACCGCGCGGATCAAGCAGGCGACGGGGGCGCCGGTTTACGCCGAAGGCCCGCACCGCGCCTCGCGCCCGCGTTTCGAGAGCGAGAAGCACAATCCGGAATCCGGCGCCGACCGCGATTTCGCACCGGACGTCAACGTCGCACATGGCGACGTCGTCGAAGGTGACGGCTGGCGGCTCGAGGCCGTGGCGACGCCGGGCCACACCGCCAATCATCTGGCCTTCGCCTGGCCGGAGCGGAAGTTCAACTTCGTCGGCGATCACGTGATGGGCTGGTCGACCTCCATCGTGGCGCCGCCGGACGGCTCCATGATCGACTACATGGATTCGCTGGACCGGCTCGCCGCCCGCGCGGAAGACCTCTACTTCTCCGGCCACGGCCCCGAGATCTCCGAGGGCCAGCGCTTCGTGCGCTTCCTGATCCGGCACCGCAAGGCGCGCGAGGCCTCGATCCTGCACCGCCTCGCCAAGGGCGAGACCGACATCCCGACCATGGTCCGCGCGATCTATATCGGTATCGATCCCAGGCTGACGACGGCCGCCGGCTATTCCGTGCTGGCGCATCTGGAGGACCTGGTCGCCCGCGGCGTGGTCGCGACCGAGGGTGATCCGGTGATCACGGGGACGTATCGGATGGCGAACGCCTAACTCTCCGCCGTCATTCCGGGGCGCCGCGAAGCGGCGAGCCCGGAATCCATTCATCCCAACTCTGCGGCGCGATGGATTCCGGGCTCGCGCTGACGCGCGCCCCGGAATGACGGTGGAGCTATTTCTTCACCGTTTTTGCCGGCGCCTTCGGCGGCGTCACCGGCGTCTTTTTCACCGGCTTGAGCGCGTCGGCATCGGCGGCGCTATTGAGATCGTCGATGAATTTCTTGATCCGCGCGGCGTTGCTGCCGAGATCGCTGTCGAAATTGCGCGAGGCTGAGCGGATATCGACGCGGGAATCGTCGCCATCAGCCACGAACCTGATCGAAATGTCCTCGCGGAAACCCATGATCGGCGTGCGCGCCACCGCCTCGATGCGGCCGATGCGGCGCGGCGGCTGCGGCGCACGCTCGTCGATGACGATCCATTTGCGCTTGTGGACGAGCTGGAGGGCGATCGCATAGGCGCGGTCGACGGAAATCTCGAGCTCGACCGGCTCGACCTCGGGATAGAAGTGGCGCTGCTGCTCCGCCGAATAGAGGCCGGCATAGACCGCGGGGTTGGTGCCCTCGCCGGTGCGCAGCCGCGCCAGCGCGTCGAAGCGCGGCGGGTCGATCGGGTCGGTGGTGATGTCGTAGATCGCCGGCAGCTTGCGATATTGCAAGGCCAGATAGGCGGGATAGGCGAGGATCGCCCCGTCGATCAGGAACGCGAGCAGGATGCGCGCCATGCCGCGCGAGCCGTTCTGCCAGATCGCGGCAAAGCCTAAGAGCCCGAACAGGATCGAGAGACCTGATATCGCGAGCCCGCCGAGGAAGGTCGCGAGCGCCGGCTTCGGCTCCAGGAAATCGAAGCGGACGATGATGATCGACACCACCACCGCCACCACCGCGAACACGGCCAGATTGCGCGCCCAGCTCGCGAGGCTGGACACGGGCTCCGACTGATAGGGAGCGGAAAACCTGCGGGCCATCGAGTGCTCTGCCGGGTTGGCGATGCCGGCCGATCTGGCGCGACGACGAGCCCGTTGAGACCACGGTCCGGGGGCAAATTCAAGGGTGGTCCACCCTCTTACCCTCCCCTGGAGGGGGAGGGTCGGCTCACATGGAGCACAGCGAAATGTGAGCCGGGGTGGGGTGACGGTCTCTCCGCGAAGGATACTGCCCGTGTTGAGAGATCACCCCACCCCGCTCGCGCTGCGCGCGATCGACCCTCCCCCTCCAGGGGAGGGTGGCACCGCGTTTTACGCTGCCGCGTTCGGGAAGCGATAATCCTTGAACTGGTCGCGCAGCGCCGTCTTCAGGATCTTGCCGGTGGCCGTGTGCGGAATACCCTCGACAAAGGCGACGTCGTCGGGCATCCACCATTTGGCGATCTTGCCGTCCATGAACTTCAGGATCTCCTCGCGGGTGGCCTGCTGGCCCTGCTTGAGCTGCACGATCAAGAGCGGCCGCTCGTCCCATTTGGGGTGGAACACGCCGATCACGGCGGCTTCCGCCACGGCCGGATGACCGACCGCGAGGTTCTCAAGATCGATCGAGGAGATCCACTCGCCGCCGGACTTGATCACGTCCTTGGAGCGGTCGGTGATCCGCATGTAGCCGTCCTCGTCGATGGTCGAGACGTCGCCGGTGTCGAAGAAGCCGTCCTCGTCGAGGATGTTAGTGTCGACGCGGTAATAGGCCTTGGCGACGGCGGGGCCGGAGACCTTGAGGCGGCCGAAGGTCTTGCCGTCCCAGGGCAGCTCCTTGCCGGCATCGTCGGTGATCTTCATCTCGACCGCGAAGGGCGCATAGCCCTGCATCTGGAGCACGTCGAGCTTGGCATCGCCGGTGGCGTTCTGGAACGGCGGCTTCAGCGCCGCGACGCTGCCGATCGGGCTCATCTCGGTCATGCCCCAGGCGTGACGCACGTTCGAGCCCATGTCGAGGAAGGCCTTGATCATCGAGCGCGGCATCGCCGAGCCGCCGCAGATCACCATCTTCAGATCCGGCAGCTTGAGATTGTTGGCGGACATGTGCTGGAGCAGCATCAGCCACACCGTCGGCACGCCGGCGGTGTGCGTCACCCTCTCGGTCGAGAGCAGCTCATAGACCGAGGCGCCGTCGAGCTTGGCGCCGGGCATGACCAGCTTGGTGCCCTGCGAAGGGGCGGAGAAGGCGATGCCCCAGCTGTTGGCATGGAACAGCGGAACCACCGGCAGCATTGTCTCGGACGCACTCGTGCCGAGGGCGTCGACATTGTTGGCCATCAGCGCGTGAAGCACGTTGGAGCGATGCGAATACAGCACACCCTTGGGATCGCCGGTGGTGCCGGAGGTGTAACACATCGCGGCTGCCGTGTTCTCGTCAAAGTCCTTCCATTTGAATTTGCCGTCCGCCTGCGCGATCCAGTCCTCGTAGGCGATCACGTTCTTCAGCGTGGTCTGCGGCATGTGCGCCTTGTCGGTGAGCACGACGTAGCGCTCCACGCTCGGCAGCTTGTCGGCGATCTTCTCCAGGATCGGAATGAAGGTGAGGTCGGTCATCACGATGCGGTCTTCCGCATGGTTGATGATCCAGGCGATCTGCTCGGGGAAAAGGCGGGGATTGACCGTATGGCAGATGGCACCGATTCCCATGATGCCGTACCACACCTCGAGATGGCGCCAGGTGTTCCAGGCGATGGTCGCGACACGGTCTCCGAGCTTGATGCCGTCGCGCTCCAGCATCTGCGAGACCTTGAGCGCGCGCTTGTGGATCTCGGCGTAAGTGGTGCGATGGATCGGTCCCTCGACCGAGCGTGTGACCACCTCCTGCTTGCCATGAATTTTGGCGGCGTGTTCGATGATCCGGTGGCAGAGCAGGGGCCAATCTTGCATCAAACCAAGCATTCCGACGTTCCTCCGAGAAGCCGCTGGGCGCGTTGTCGCTCTCAGCGTAGGGCCAAAGATTGCCATGACTTTTAGCCTGCCGGACTTTCGCCGCAAATGGTCTTGTCGCGGCTATATGTCCGCCGGCGCGGCAATGGTTACCGCTGCGCTCGGCCTGTCGCTCGTGCTCGTCGAGCAGGCAGAGGCGCGAAGGCATGCATCGCCGCTGGATATCTTCGGTATCGCCGCACCCCGGCCGCGCCCGGCGGTACATTCCGCCAAAATTCCGCTGCCGAGACCGCGCCCTGAGGAGGCCCCCAAAGCGCCGGAAGCGGCGCCGGCGGAGGCCGAGGACAAGCCCTCCCGGGACAAGCCGTCTGCCGATAAGCCGGCAGCCGACAAGCCCGCCGAGGCCGCGGCGCCGCCCGAGAAGCAGGCCTCGGCCTGCCGCCTCGCGCTGACCGAGGAGATCGCGATCGCGCCCTCCGTTCCGGATATCCGCGGCCCCGGCGCCTGCGGCGGCGAGGATCTGGTACGGCTGGAAGCCGTCGTGCTGCCGGACAAGCGCAAGGTGACGGTGAAGCCGGCCGCGATCCTTCGCTGCACCATGGCGTCCGCGATCGCCGATTGGCTGCGCAAGGACATGGTGCCGTTGGCCAGCAGCCTCGGCTCGACCATCAGCGACCTCGATAATTTCAATTCCTTCGAATGCCGCGGCCGCAACCGCGTCGCCGGCGCGCTGCTGTCGGAGCACGGCAAGGCCAACGCCGTCGATGTGCGCGCCATCAAGCTGGCCAACGGGCAGTCGATCGGCCTCACCGACCGCACCATGCCGCGCGAGGTGCGCGAACGCGTGCTGCACTCGGTCTGCGCGCGGTTTTCCACCGTGCTCGGCCCGGGCTCGGACTGGTACCACGAGGACCATATCCATCTCGACCTGGCGCAGCGGCGCAACGACTACCGGATCTGCCAGTGGAATGTCTGGGATCCGCTGCCACGGGTAGCCCCGCTGCTGCCGGCGGAACGTCCCGAGGAAGCGCCACCGCGCGAGGTCGCGGCCAAGCCCGAGGCCAAGCCTGAGGCCAAGCCTGAGGCCAAGCCTGAGGTTCGGGAAGGCGCTGACGAGGAGGCAGCGGAGAAGGCTCCAGCGCCTGCGGAGAAGCCGGCGGCCGGACGCAGCAAGTCCCGGCCGCACAAGCCAACAACAAAAAAGCGCCGGTGAAACCGGCGCTTTTGGATGTCAGAAAGATCAGGCGACGATCAGTAGCTGACCGCCTGGCTGTTGCCGAGCGCCAACCGCGAATTGTACGGCGAGTCGCCGTGCTTGGGTTCGAGCACCACGACGAGGGTGCCGACCTTGACGCGATCATAGAGATCGATCGCGTCCTCGTTGGTCAGGCGGATGCAGCCTGACGAGATCGAGGCGCCGATATATTCCGGCTGGTTGGTGCCGTGGATGCGGAACAGCGTGTCCTTGCCCCCCGAATAGAGGTACAGCGCGCGGGAGCCCATCGGATTGTCCGGGCCGGGGGCGACATAGGTCGGCACGCCCAGGCGCGAAATTTCGCCGGGGGTGGGGTGCCAGGCCGGCCACTCGGTCTTGCTGCCGACCTTGGCGATGCCCGACCAGGCCATGGCCTCTTCGCCCACGGTGATGCCGTAGCGGATCGCCTTGCCGCCCTCCAGCACGTAATAGAGGTAATGGTTGTCGGAATCGACCACGATCGAGCCCGGCGATTCCTTGCGGTGGTATTCGACGATGGCGCGGCGGAACGGCTCTGCGACCGGGGCGTTCTCGTATTTGACCTTGGCGAGGAGTTCCTTGTCCTTCGGCTTGAAGGCCTTGGTGTCGGTCGCCTCATAGCGAGTGGCCTGCATGCAGCCCGACAGCATCAGGCCTGCGGCCAAAATCCCAAACATAACTTTCAGCGACGACATGGTTTGGTTCCAATCAAAACAATACCGTGCGGGCTTGAGCTTAACGCCCAAGTTCCTCGACTCCGTTAATCCCATTATCGTTGAAATCTGCCACAATTCCAGCACTGAAGCCCTTTTCCCGCGCCGCGAGAGCCCAGCTGTGGCTTTTCTGCCGCAAATTTTGCAGCACGGTGCAGGTTTTTGGGCCGGAAATGGCCGACTGTCGTTTGCGTGCCACAGTCGAGCCGTGACGTGGCCGCAAATCCAAACGCTTCCTTAATGCAGTTGTCATCGTGAACTGGCCAGAATCGCGCTAAGGGCTGGCCTTCTGTCGCAGGTCTCCGGAGTCGTGCATGTTTTCGGTCTTTGTTCCCTCCGAGTCCGCCCTCAAGAAGGTCGTGATCGAGGATCTTTCCGCGTTGCCCGATAGCGCGGTCTGGATCGATCTCGTCAATCCGAGCGCGGCTGAGGACAAGGCGGTGGAGCGGCTCGCGGGCATCGCCATCCCGACCCGGGAAGACATGCAGGAGATCGAGATCTCCAGCCGCCTCTACATCGAGAACGGCGGGCGCTACATGACCGCGACGCTGATGTGCCACTCCGATACCGACATGCCCAGGACCACGCCGGTGACCTTCATCCTCGCCGACCACCGCCTGGTGACGGTGCGCTACGACCTCCCCAAGCCGTTCGCCCTCGTCGAGGCCAAGCTCGCCCGCTCCTGCACGCCGTCCGTCACCGGCGAGACGGTGCTGATGGAACTGCTGGACGCCGTGATCGATCGCTGCGCCGACATCCTGGAGCGGTGCGGCGCCGAGATCGACCAGGTCAGCCACGACATCTTCGAGCCGGAGAGCGAGCGCCACGGGCAGGCCAAGAGATATTCCCAGATCCTGATCTCGATCGGTCGCAAGGGCGACCTGACCTCGAAGGTTCGCGAGAGCCTCGTCTCGATCGGCCGCGTCGTGGCGTTCCTGTCCGCGGTCGTGGAGGGCGTGAAATGGTCGAAGGACATGCGCGAGCAACTCAAGACCATGCAGCGCGACGTGGCCTCGCTGACCGACCACGCCTCCTATCTCTCCAACAAGATCACCTTCGTGCTCGACGCCATGCTCGGCGTCGTCAATCTCGAGCAGAACAACATCATCAAGCTGTTCTCGGTCATGGCCGTCGTCCTGATGCCGCCGACGCTGATCGCCTCCGTCTACGGCATGAACTTCAAGGTCATGCCGGAACTCGAATGGGTGCACGGCTATCCGATGGCGCTGGTGATGATGCTGATCGCCGCGATCGTCCCGTACTGGATCTTCAAGTGGAAGAAGTGGCTCTGATCGCGCCGCGCTCTCGGAGAATAGCTACCGAGACCTTACGCCGGTCGCACAGAGACGATGAATCGTGTCGCAGAATAGATCGGGATTGCGGCATCGCGGTGATGGGTGCATCGTGCCGCAATTCCTCCGGTAAAATTTGAGCGGTGGGCTGAACGTTTGCGCGAAACTTGTCTGCGATAAGTAGTGCGTAGCCGCGAGGAACAACCATGGTTGAAAAACACATAACGTCGCCCCGCAACGTCATCGATCTGGCGAACTATCGTCAGGCGATGACGAGCGGCAAGGCGTCGTCGATGTCGGTGCGCATGTGCCGGCACTGTGGTGCTCCGCTGCTCGACGGTGAGAACGACGACGATTGCTCGACCGCATTCAGCTCGGCCGCGCCGCGGCCGCGCGACAGGTCACGTCGGATTCGAATCGATTGAGGAACGGAAGGCGAGGGCGATCCAGGTCTTGCGGCGGCGTTGTCTGGATCGCCTGGCTTCCTTATCTTCGCAATCTTTTTCGGGACAATCAGCCGTGATGCCTGATGGGCAGGTGCGCTAGAGGCCGGCTGAACCCCATCGTGCCAAAACCGAGCCCTGTGTCGCGCTCTGTCAATCCATCCACGCAAAAATATTCCACTTTACCGAAATTCGGTTTTGACGTATGTGTCGCCCATCCCGGCTCACCAGGAGGGGCGATCTCGTCGTCGTCTTGATCGCGAGCCGGGCTTGCGGTGGACGCGGCAGCGTCGGCATGAGAGGTGCGGGCAGGGCGGGTAGTCCCTGTGAGTCCGTAACCGCGTGCGGACGAGCGGCGCTGAGCGCGTACGGCAAAACCGTGTGGACCTGGCCGTCGTTGCTACGGTCAAGCCGGATCGAAGATGCGCGCGAGCCCAACCGGGCGGACGGCATCGTCAATTCGAACGGCGAGGGAGGCCAGAAGGAAAGTTCGGCTCCCGGGAGAGCACGGCATAAGCCGTCCGACCATCGCGCAGGGAAGGCCGAGTGATCGGCACCACCTGTATGCTGCTGTGCGGTTCTTCTGCGTGTGCATTTTGCGCAGCAGACCGCGGGTGCGTTGTCAGCACCCGGCCTTCCCTGCACCCTCTTGGCTTTGAGGGTGGCGACGCCAGCAAAGCTCGGGCGAATTGCGCCGCGAGGTCGAAAAAGCATGTCTGCAAGCGAGATGGTGCGAGAGGAGCGATGCCGCTGCGTCATACTCCGTCATTGCGGGCGCAGCGAAGCAATCCAGAATCCCTCCGGGGAAAGATTCTGGATTGCTTCGTCGCAAAGGGCTCCTCGCAATGACGTGGAGAGAGCGTGCTCCACATTCCGCCCTCCTGCCGCCGCCGCCCTGGGGTCCGGCTCTGCGCGGCGGCACTGCGTGCCGCAGCGCGTCCGGGACACGTGAACGGCTGGGGTCGCCGCGACGAACGGATCACACGTGCTGGCCGCCGTTGATGTGGATCTCGGCGCCGTTGACGTAAGAGCTGGTGTCGGTGCACAGCACGTAGATGATCTTGGCGACCTCGTCGGGCGTGCCGAGACGGTGCATCGGGATCTGCTGCTCGACGATCTTGTCGGTGCCCGGCGACAGGATCGAGGTGTCGATCTCGCCCGGCGCGATGGCGTTGACGCGCACGCCGATACGGCCGAAGTCGGAGGCCATCTCGCGCGTCAGCGAGGCGAGCGCGGCCTTCGAGGTGGCGTAGGCGGCGCCCGCGAACGGATGCACGCGCGAGCCTGCGATCGAGGTGACGTTCACGACCGAGCCCCTGGCCGCCTTCAATTCCTCGATCAGCCCGCGCGCGATCATGATCGGCGCGAAGAAGTTGACATGAAAGACATGCGTCCAGGTCTCGAGGTCGGTGTCGACCGAGCCGAGCCTCGATCCGCCCGGTCCCTTCGGCGAGATCGCGGCGTTGTTGACCAGCGCATGCAGCATGCCGCCTTCGAGACGGTTGCGGATGTCGGAGATCGCGCGGGTCGTGTCCTTGGGATCGGCGAGGTCGACCTGGATATGGTCCTCAGGGCCGGCGTCCCACGGGCAGTCCTCGGGGAAGGGGTGCCGCGAGCAGGTGATGACGCGCCAGCCCGCCGAGGAGAAGCGGATCACGGTGGCGTGGCCGATGCCGCGGCTGGCTCCAGTCAGAAGCAGCGTGCGGCGCGGCGCATTGGACGAATGCGGCATGGACATCTTTCAGGTCGGCCCAAAGCTCGAGACAAGGATCAAGATAAGGCTCAAGGATACATCCGCGTCTTGGACCACTTCTGGCCGGCCGCGTCACGACGAAATTCGATGCGGTCGTGCAAGCGGAACGGGCGGTCGTGCCAGAACTCGATCCGAGAGGGCGTGATGCGCCAGCCGCTCCAGCCCGGCGGCCGCGGCACCTCGCCGATGACGTATCTGGCCGCGACTTTCGCGATGGCCTGCTCGAAGGCGAAGCGGCTCTCCAGCGCCTCGGACTGCTTGCTCGCCCAGGCGCCGATCTGCGCCTGCTTGGGCCGGGTGGCGAAATAGGCGTCGGCTTCGGCGTCGGTCACCGGCGTCACGTTGCCGCGGATGCGGACCTGACGGCGCAGCGACTTCCAGTGAAAAAGTAACGCTGCCTTAGGGTTTGCGGCGAGTTCGCGGCCCTTCTGGCTGGCGATGTGGCTGTAGAACACGAAACCCTCGGTATCGAAGCCCTTCATCAGCACCATGCGCACGTCGGGCAGGCCGTCGGGATCGACGGTCGCGAGCGCCATGGCGTTCGGATCGTTCGGCTCGCTCTTGATCGCCTCGTTCAGCCAGCTCTCGAACAGCGCGAACGGCTCGTCGGCGGCGGTGAAATCACCGGATGTTAAGGGTGTCTGGTGTTTCATCGAGGTCGTGTCGGTCATGTCTGGAGTCCGAGTTGCGTCCCGCGGCCCAAAACGCGTTGTCGTCCGCTACCGCCCTATATAGGGCATGGGGACGCGTTGGCCTATCGGCGATCCGGACTTCGGGCTTCGTCATGACGATCGTTCTCGTCGGGCTCGGAGCCGGGGGCTGCAGCTTTTCCCGCACCGACCAGAGTGCCTACGCCAAGGCCGACGACAGCGACCTCACCGGCTCGATCGCGCGACCGGCGAAGGACGCCCCGCCGACCGAGACCGATATGGCCTTCGCCCGCAACGCCGCCACCGACGTCCTCAGCAAGGGCGACAAGGATTCCAGCCAGCATTGGGAGAATCCGGAGACCGGGGCGCGCGGCTCGGTGACGCCGATCGCGCAATCCTATGCCGCCGAGGACGGCCGCAAATGCCGCGATTTCCTGGCGAGCTACGTCAACGGGACGACCGAAAGCTGGCTCCAGGGCGCCGGCTGCCAAAGCAGCCGTGGCCGTTGGGAGATTCATACGCTAAAGCCGTGGCGGAGCTAGGAATCGGCGCACGCCCCTAGTTGCAAAAATGCCACTCTCTCCCCACATGGATCGCAGGTGGGGCGGGGAGCCCTTTAAACAATTCGAATTCTTGAAGGAGACGTGACGGATGCGCGACCCCTATGAGGTCTTGGGGGTGCCGCGGAGCGCCAGCGCTGCCGCGATCAAGAGCGCCTATCGCAAGCTTGCCAAGAAGCACCATCCCGACAGCAACAAGGGCGACCCGAAAGCCGCCGAGCGCTTCTCCGAGATCAACTCGGCGAACGAGATTATCGGCGACGAGGACAAGCGCAAGCAGTTCGACCGCGGCGAGATCGACGCCGAGGGCAAGCCGCGCTTCCAGGGGTTTCCGGGCGGTGGCGGGCCGCGCGGCCGCGCCGGTCCCGGCGGCTTCGAAAGCTATACATTCCGCTCCGGCGGCGGTCCCGGCGCGGGCGGCGGCGCGTTCGAGGATATCCTCAACAGCATGTTCGGCGGCGGCATGCGCGGCGCACGGCCGGGGGCCGGCGGCGGAGCTCAGTTCGACTTCGACACCGGCGGCATCGGGCTCGATCTCGACGTCAACGTTGCCATGTCCGTCACGCTGGAAGAATCGGTCAAGGGCGGCGAAAAGCGCGTCCGGCTGCCGACGGGCAAGGAGCTCAACGTCAAGATTCCGGCCGGCGTGACCGAAGGCCAGCAGATCCGGCTGCGCGGGCAGGGCGAGAGCGCGCAGGGTCATCCGCCCGGCGATCTCCTGATCACGATCAATATCGCGCCGCACCCGTTCTTCAAGGTCGAGGGCGCCGACCTCCGGATTGACCTGCCAGTCACGCTCTACGAGGCGGTGCTCGGCGGCAAGGTCCGCGTGCCTACGCTCGGCAATGCCGTGGAGCTTTCGGTCCCGAAAAACACCTCCAGTGGCCGGACCTTCCGCCTCAAGGGCAAGGGCCTGCCGAAATCTGGCGGAACCGGGGATCTCTTCGTCACCGTCAGGATTATGCTACCGGACGGGAACGACGCCGAGCTTGAAGCATTGATGGAGAAGTGGCGGGACCAACACCCCTACAATCCACGTAGCGGGCTCGGTTAAATTATCGAACTGAAGGGGTTCTCCTAAAGATCTAGGGCATCGTCCCGGAGATGATGCTCATCATATGCGAGGCGTGGTAGCGCTTCATGAACTCGACGCATCGGCTGTCCGGCGGGGCAGCCGATAAAAAGGTGCGGCCTCGAGAGGGGGACCAGCGCGGTACCAAAAACCCCAATCGAGGCCGCCCGCGTCGATCGGCGGATCGAACGCCACTCATAATCGCGTGAACACTCGGTGCGATAATGAGACGCGCCGATGTCTTGATTCCAAATTTTCAATGACGGAATCTGGGCACTGTGCTCAAGCGGTGGTTTACGTGCCGTTTTTCTCAGCCTGGTCATAGACCGCCTGCGCCACCTTGGTCAGCCGGTCGCGATCGCCGCCGCCGCTGACGACGTAGCCGACGCCGCGTTCGGCCCAGAACAGCGCGCCGTCCTTGTCGGTCCTGGCGTAACGCATTTGCGTCGCACCATTCTCGGTCTTGGCGGTGTAGATCGTGTAGCGCTCGCCCGAGGCGCCCTCATACATCAGAAACGACGCCGGGCCGTTCGGCCCCGGCAAGAGCCGGCCGCCGACCAGCTTCAGCCCGCTCGCCTCCAGGTTCGGCGCGAACACGGTCCAGCCGCAGCGCCGGGTGAGCCAGGCCTGGAGGTGGTCGCGCTCGTTGCCGCCGACCTCGACGGGGTGGCGGACCTCGACGACATAGAGGCGGTGAGCGTCGAGCGCGTCCGCGGTGAAGCTCTGGAAGGTCGAGGGGGCGCTGGCGGCGCCATGCGCGACCCAGCCGGCCGTGCCGCCGGCGACGAAGGCAACCAGCACGGCCGCGGCGGCGCCATAGAGCCATTGCCGCGGGCGGCGCTCCAGCCGCTCGAGCTCCAGCCGTGCCGGCACCGGCTCGTGGGCGATGGAATCGTAGCGGGCGTGCAGCATCTCCGCCATGGCGCGCCACGACTGTACCCGCTCGGCCTCTTCGGGATGGGCGGCCAGCCAGGCCTCGACGTCGGCGCGGCGCTCGGCCGGCAGCTCGCCGTCGACATAGGCGTGCAATTCGTCCTCGGTCACTGGGATCTTGCGCTCGTTCATCTCGATCGTCTCTGGCTCTGTGGCCCACAATGTCGTCCAAGGTTCAACTTCGCTCGCGGCGCCGGCACGCTTCGGGCGGACGATCCGCGATGCATCAACCCCGCCATCATTTCACCCGCCGGAGCGTCGGGCGCTCGCCTTCCAGCGAGGCCTTGACGTGGGCGCGGGCACGGGCGAGGCGCGACATCACGGTGCCGATCGGCACGCCCTGGATGTCGGCGACCTCGCGGTAGCTCATGCCTTCCAGCATGACCAGGAGCAGAACCGAACGCTGCTCCTCGACGAGCGTCGCCAGTGCCCTCTCGATGTCGCGCCCTTCGGCTTCGGTGCCGCTGGCGTCGGGGTTGTTCTCCGTCAACTGCATGAACTGCGGCCGCCTTGCCAGCGAGCGGCGCCGGTTCTTGTTGAGGTTGGTCAGGATCGTGTAGAGCCAGCTTCTGACGTCGCCGCCGAGAAACAATCGCTCCGAGCGCAGGGCCCGCACCAGCGTGTCCTGCACCAGATCGTCGGCCGCGTCCGCGTCGCGCGTGAGCGCGCGGGCGTAGCGGCGCAACGCCGGGATCATGGCTTCCACACTCTGGCGAAACGCACTCATTGCGGTCTTGACGTCCTGGTCTCGGGCGCGAGCGCCTCGATGATCATAACACCCGAATGGAACGGCTATTCCGGTGCCCGAAACAGCGTTAACGCGGCGTATTAGGGCTGTACCGCAGGGGAGGGCTGGTGTACCTCCAGACCTCAGCAAGAGTTCGACGGGACGTTCCAATATGGCGCAGAATTCAGGTCTGATGCAGGGCAAGCGCGGGGTGATCCTCGGCCTCGCCAACAACCGGTCGATCGCCTGGGGCATCGCCAAGGCATGCCATGCCGCTGGCGCCGAGCTCGCCTTCACCTATCAGGGCGATGCGCTCAAGAAGCGCGTCGAGCCGCTGGCCGCCGAGATCGGCGGTCTCGTGCTCGGCCATTGCGACGTCACCGATGCCGCCACCATCGACGCGGCGTTCGCGGTGCTCAAGGAGAAGTGGGGCAAGATCGACTTCCTGGTGCACGCGATCGCCTATGGCGAGCAGCTCGAAGGCCGCTATGTCGACACCACCGCGGAAAATTTCTCCAAGTCGATGCTGATCTCCTGCTACTCGTTCACGGCCGTGGCGCAGCGCGCCGAGAAGCTGATGACGGATGGCGGCTCGCTGATCACGCTCAGCTATTACGGCGCCGAGAAGTGGATGCCGCATTACAACGTGATGGGCGTGGCGAAGGCGGCGCTGGAGGCCAGCGTGCGCTATCTCGCCGCCGATCTCGGCGAGAAGAACATCCGCGTCAACGCCATCTCGGCAGGCCCGATCAAGACGCTCGCAGCCTCCGGCATCGGCGACTTCCGCTATATCCTGAAGTGGAACGAGACCAACGCGCCGATGCGGCGCAACGTGTCGACCGAGGATGTCGGCGGCAGCGCGTTGTATCTGCTCTCCGAGCTCTCGCGCGGCGTCACCGGCGAGGTGCATCACGTCGATTCCGGCTATCACGTGCTGGGCATGAAGAGGCCCGATGCGCCGGACATTTCGTTCGGCGGCAAGGACTGATCTTCAGGCTGGAATGGCCGTGCCCACGATCTACTATCTTCGCCACGGCGAGACCGAGTGGAATGCGCTCGGCAGGCTTCAGGGCACCAAGGACATTCCGCTCAACGCGCGGGGGTGCAGTCAGGCCGTCCAGGCCGGCGGCATTCTCGCCGACCTGTTCAAGCGCGAGGGGCGCAACAAGGCGGCGCTGCCTTACGTGTCGAGCCCGCTCGGCCGTGCGCGCCAGACCATGGAGCTCGCGCGCGGCAAGCTCGAACTGCCGGTCGCCGACTATGCGCTCGACGATCGGCTGCGCGAGATCGGCTATGGCAGCTGGGAAGGGCTGACACTGGCCGAGAGCGAAGCGGCCGATCCCGAGATTTACGCCAGGCGTCTCGCCGACAAATGGAGCGTGGGCCCCGCCGGCGGCGAGACCTATGCCGATGTCCAGGTCCGCGTGCGCGCCTGGTACGATCAGCTGCGGGGTGACACCGTCGCGGTCGCCCATGGCGGGACCTGCCGGGCCCTGATGGTGTGCTTGGGGCTGGAGACGCCGGCCAGCGCCGCAGAGCTCTATATCGAGCAGGGCGCGGTCTACGTGTTCCGTGAGGGACGGCTGGAGAAGTTCAGCTAGGCTCGTTTTCGTCATTCCGGGTTCGCCCTTCGGGCGCCCCGGAATGACGAGTGTGTTTGACCCCGGTGTCCCCTCGCGTTACCACCAAAAGGCAGAACTGACTTACGAACCACCGAGCAGCGATGTCCTTCAACACCTTCGGCCACATGTTCCGCGTCACCACCTTCGGCGAGAGCCATGGGGTGGCCATCGGCTGCGTGGTCGACGGCTGCCCGCCCATGATCCCGCTCACCGAGGCCGACATCCAGGGCGACCTCGACCGCCGCCGTCCCGGCCAATCGCGCTTCACCACCCAGCGCCAGGAGCCGGACCAGGTGAAGATCCTGTCCGGCGTGATGGCGCATCCGGAGACCGGCGTGCAGGTGACGACGGGCACGCCGATCGGGCTCCTGATCGAGAACACCGACCAGCGCTCGAAGGACTATTCCGAGATCAAGGACAAGTTTCGCCCCGGCCACGCCGACTTCACCTATGAGGCCAAATACGGGCTGCGCGACTATCGCGGCGGCGGCCGCTCCTCCGCGCGCGAGACCGCGACGCGGGTTGCCGCCGGCGCCATCGCGCGAAAAGTGCTGCCCGACGTCAGGGTGCGCGGCGCTCTGGTGCAGATCGGCCCGCACAAGATCGACCGCGCGAAGTGGGATTGGGACGAGGTCGCCAACAATCCGTTCTTCTGCCCGGACAAGGACAAGGCCGCGTTCTTCGAGACCTATCTCGACGGCATCCGCAAGAGCGGCTCCTCGATCGGCGCGGTGATCGAAATCGTCGCCGAAGGCGTGCCGGCAGGTCTCGGCGCGCCGATCTATGCCAAACTCGATTCCGATCTGGCGGGTGCGATGATGACCATCAACGCGGTGAAAGGTGTCGAGATCGGCGCTGGCTTTGGTGCGGCGGAATTGACCGGCGAGGAGAATGCCGACGAGATGCGCACCGGCAATGACGGCACGCGCTTCCTGTCCAATCATGCCGGCGGCGTGCTGGGCGGAATCTCCACGGGGCAGCCGGTGGTGGTGCGTTTCGCGGTGAAGCCGACCTCGTCGATCCTGCAGCCGCGCCGGACCGTCGATCGCAAGGGCGCAGACACCGAAATCTTCACGAAAGGCCGCCACGATCCCTGCGTCGGCATCCGCGCGGTCCCCGTCGGCGAGGCCATGATGGCCTGCGTGCTGGCCGATCATTTCCTGCGCGATCGCGGGCAGGTGGGACGTTGATGTTGCCGTGCTAGCCCACCGCGCAGCTTGACGGGTCCGCCACTTCATCCGCAAATGGGTTATGGACAGTTCCGAGCTCCAGCGCGTCCGCAACTGGCTGATCGACGGCCCCGGGTCGGTTGAGCCGGTCGAGATGATCACCGAATTCTGTGAAAGTCTGGTCGCGGCCGGCCTGCCGGTGTGGCGGTTCGGCATCTTCATCCGCACGCTGCATCCCGAAGTCTTCGGCCGCAACTTCATCTGGCGGCAAGGGCAGGAGGTCGAAATCGGCAGCGTCGCCTTCGATGTCCTGGACTCGCCCGTATTCGCCCGCAGCCCGCTCCGCATCGTGTTCGAGCAGGCGCTGGAGGTCAGAGGGCGCGCGACCGATCCCGACGATGAGCGCTTTCCGTTTCTCGACGACATGCTCGCCGAGGGGGCGACCGACTATATTGCGGTGCCGATGCCGTTTCTCGACGGCTCGGTTCACGCGACGAGCTGGGTGACGCGGCATCCCGGCGGCTTCAGCGACGACCACATCGCGGCGATCCGGGCCATCATCGCGCCGCTGGCGCGCGTCAGCGAGATCATCAGCCAGCGCCGCACCGCCGAGATGCTGCTCGATACCTATGTCGGCAACCGCGCCGGCGCGCGCATCCTCGGCGGCCAGATACGCCGCGGTCACACCGACACCATGCAGGCGGCCATCTGGCTCTCGGATCTGCGCGGCTTCACCGCGCTGTCGGACCGGCTGCCGGCCGAGACCGTGGTCGAGATCCTCAACGGCTATTTCGATTGCCAGGTCAGCGCCATCCTCGCCCATGGCGGCGAGGTCTTGAAGTTCATGGGCGACGGCCTGCTCGCTGTGTTTCCGATCGACGAATATGTCGGCGATGCCGCGCATGTCTGCACGCAGGTGCTGGAGGCGGCGCGCGAGTCCCGCGCCAGTGTGGAGGCGCTCGCCATTCCGGTCGGCGAGGTCGTCGAACGTTTCCGCTTCGGCCTCGCGCTCCACGTCGGCAACATCCTCTATGGCAATATCGGCGGCGGCAACCGCCTCGACTTCACCTGCATCGGCCCCGCCGTCAATCTCGCCGCGCGGCTGGAGAAGATCGCGAGCCGGCTCGGCCGCACCATCGTGGCCTCGGAAGGCTTTGCCAATAATTGCCGCCACGACTGGCGCGAGCTCGGCGAGTTTCCGATCGCTGGATTTTCCAAGGCGCAGCGCGTCTACGGGCTGGCGGACGAGACGCCGGCGCTGGCCGATCGAGCCGCTATTCCTCCGGCTCGGTCGTGAACAGCAATGGATAGCCCTTGGCGCGGCCGGCGTCGGTGGCGCGCGTGGCCTTGGTCTCGGCGACGTCCTTGGTGAACACGGCGACCACGCAGGCGCCGAGCTTGTGCGCGGTGATCATCACCTTGTAGGCCTGATCCTCCGTCATGCGGAATTCGGCCTTCAGCACCATGGTGACGAACTCGCGCGGCGTGTAGTCGTCGTTGATCAGGATGACCTTGTGCAGCTTCGGCCGCTCGACCTTGGTCCTCGTCCTGGTTTTCGGCTTGGTAACGGCGTCGTTCATCGTTTCCAGAAACCCCGGCCCTGATGAGCTCCAGCCGTCTCATCATATGGCAGACACCCGGGCTCCTCCAAGATGGCCGGAGCGGTTGCTCATGCCGCCGCCGATGGGCAGGGATGCACGGATCGTGCGGACCTCGCTTCAGGGAAGCGCGCGAACAACATGCAACGCCGCGATCAGCGCGCCCACCGACAGCACCACCGATGCGATCATATAGGCGGCCGAAGCGACGGTCTGGCCACGCTCGATCAGATACCAGGCATCGAGAGAGAACGTCGAGAACGTCGTGTATCCACCACAGATGCCCACCGTCAAAAATATCCGGGCGGCCTGCGGCAGGTTCCATTTCGTCGCGAACAGCGCGGTGAAAATGCCGATCAGGAACGATCCCGTCACGTTGATGATGAGGGTACCCCAGGGAAAGTCGGTGCCGAACGCGCGGCCCGCACCGATGGACACCAGATAGCGCACGACCGCACCGAGCGCTCCGCCGGCGGCGACCGCGAGAATGTATTGGATGTTCAAGGTCTCGTTCCCTGGTTTGTGACCTGCATTAGTCGTCCCGCGCCGCCAGCCTGTTGCCGATGGCAAGCAGTCCCAGAAGCGCAAGCAGCGCGAAGCCGAGCCCCGCAAGGAATGTTCCGGCCGGGCCATAGGCGTCCCACAGCGCGCCCGCGATCACGCTCGCGGCCAGCAGGGCAAGGCCGGTGAACAGGTTGAAATAGCCGAACGCGGTGCCGCGCAGGTGGGGCGGCGCGGCGTCGGCGACCAGGGCCGAGAGCAGCCCCTGCGTCAGTCCCATATGCAACCCCCACAGCGCGACGCCGAGTGCGAGGCCCGAAAGGGTCGGCAGCAGCGCGAGCGCGAGATCGGCGCCGGCCAGGAAGACGAGCCCGAGCGCGAGCAGGCCGGTTCGGTTGATCCGGTCCGAGAGCACGCCGGCCGGATAGGCCGACAGGGCATAGACGATGTTCATCAGCACCAGCACCGCCGGCACCCACATCGCATTGAGCCCGATATTTTGCGCGCGCAGGATCAGGAAGGCCTCGCTGAAGCGCGCGAGCGTGAAGACGATTCCGACGGCGACGACACGCCAATAGACCGCTCCGAGCCGCCGCATGGCGGCGAGATTGAGCGGATTTTCTGCGGTCTCCCGGCTCGGATCCGGGGCCGGCTCGCTCACGGCGAACGCGATCAAGCCGAAGGACAGGAAGGCCGGCAGCACCGCCACCCAGAACACGGCGGTGAAATTGTCGGCGGTCCACCACATCAGGCCGATCGCGGCAAGCGGCCCGACGAAGGCGCCGATGGTGTCGAGCGATTGCCGCAGGCCGAAGCTCGCGCCGCGCAGGCCGGCGGGGGCGATATCGGCGATCAGCGCATCGCGCGGCGCGCCGCGAATGCCCTTGCCGATGCGATCGACGAAGCGCGCGGCCACCAGCCATCCAACGCTGGGCGCGAGCGGGAACAGGGGCTTGGTCAGGGCGGCGAGGCCATAGCCGAGTGCGGCGAGCAGCTTGCGGCGGCCGAGCCAGTCCGACAGCGCGCCGGAAAAGATCTTCGTGATCGAGGCCGTCGCCTCAGCAATGCCCTCGATGAAGCCGACGGTCAGCGTCGAAGCGCCGAGCACGGTGACGAGATAGACCGGCAGCAGCGCGTGGATCATCTCGGAGGAGATGTCCATCAGCATCGAGACGAAGCCGAGCACCCAGATTCCTCTCGGCAGCCCGCTACGTGCAGCATTCGGTGTCGTCGTCGTCACGTCTTCGCCTTCTCCTGGCCTTGCACCAGACAACAAAAAACCCGCCGCCGGCGGGTCTGTCCATGCTCCCGCCGAAGGCAGAGGCTCAAAAATTGCCCCTCCTCAAGCAGGAGTCATCAGCCCACACGGTGATCGACCGCCGGGCGGTTGTCGGGGGACTCCATCCCCATCTGCGTGGCCAACCTAGCACGGAAATCGCTTCGGACAAGTGGGCGGGGAACTGTGTCCCCGTGCGCGTCGCTCCCGCTTCGCGCATCATGAGCCTGATGGTGCGAAGCGCACGAACGTGTTCCAGCGGCGCAAGCGCGGCAACACGGGGGCGGCATTGCGCAAAGCGCGCATCCGTCCGAGCCGCAGATTCCTAACTCGAAAGTGAAGCGCAAGCGATCTTCGCGCTTTGCGGCAAGGCGATTGCATGTCACCATCACGTCATACGACGGGAGACTGCGATGCGGTTGCTGTTCTCGATCGGGGCTGTGCTGGTGGCCGGCATGTTTGCCGGAGGGGACGTCGCGGGCGTCGCGGCACCAGGACCAAAATTCGAACCGTCCAAGAAACAGCTGCAGCGGCCCGCGGCCGACAGAGACGCGCAGACGGTCGACGTCGAGCTGGTCCTCGCGGTCGACGTGTCTTACTCGATGGACATGGACGAGCTCGCGATCCAGCGCGAAGGCTATGCGCAGGCGATCCAGTCGAAGGAGTTCCTCCAGGCGCTGAAGCTCGGCCCGAACGGCCGGATCGCCGTGACCTATTTCGAGTGGGCCGCCTCCAGCGACCAGAAGATCATCATCCCCTGGCGGCTGGTCGACGGTCCCGAGACGGCGGATGCGGTCGCCGCCGAGATCATGAAGACGCCGATCCGGCGTGCTTCGCGCACCTCGATCTCGGGCGCGATCAACTTTGCCATGCCGCTGTTCGACGAAGACCCCTATCGGGGTCTGCGCCGCGTCATCGACATTTCCGGCGACGGTCCCAACAACAACGGCGGTCCTGTCACGGTGGCACGCGATGCCGCGCTCGAGAAGGGCATCGTCATCAACGGCCTGCCGATCATGATCAAGGAGCCGTCCTATTCGACCATGGATATCGACAATCTCGATTTCTACTACGAGGACTGCGTCATCGGCGGCCCCGGCTCCTTCGTCATCACGATCAAGGACCGCGACAAGTTCAAGGAGGCGATCCGCACCAAGCTGCTGATGGAGGTCGCCGGCCGCACGCCGGAGCGTCCCGTGATGCGGGTCGCCGACAGGGAGCCGCGCGTCAATTGCCTGATCGGCGAGAAGATCTGGTCGGACCGCTGGGGCCGCTGAAGTCCCCGGCTGAGAGCTTTCCCGCTTGGCCGATGCGCGAGCTTAACGCCTCGTTAACCGGAGCGTGGCCCTAATCACATGGTTTCCGTTCGTTTCCAGTCGGCATCCTGACATTGCCGCAGCGAACGAAAGCGGGTTTGTGAGGCCCGTCTCCGAGCAATCCAATGGCTATCGTCACATCGAGCACCAGCCAGATTTCACCCGCCAACGAGCGGCTGTATCGCCAGAGCGCTCTGCTCGGTGATTGGAAGGGCAATTGGGTGGGCAACAACCAGCCCGTCGGCTTCAAGGTCGTCAACATCCGCGGCGCCCGGGCGCAGGTCGAGTACACCCACAACGGACGCACCGAGCGCGGCTTCGGCGAGGTTCAGGGCACGCTCATCACCTTCGGCGGCGTCACGGTTGGCACCAAGGACGGCAAGAACATGGTGATGCTGTTCTCGTTCGGGGGAGTTGGCAAGCAGACCGCCAATCTCGAGAAGCAGGCCCCCCCGGCCTCCGACAGCCGCCTCATGGGAAGCTGGGGCGGCTATTCCAGCGCCAACGGCAAGAGCGCGAGCTTCAAGGTGCTGTCCGTCAATGGCAAGGAGGCCGAGGTCAGCGTCACCACCGACGGCGTCACCCGTAAGGGCACCGGCTACGTCTACAAGAACGTCATCATGTTCGGGCAGACGCAGATCGCAACCGATGACGGACAGAACGGCGAGGTCATCTACCAGGTCGGCACGAAGTCCTTCATGGTGCCGGTGACGAAATATCCGCCGGCCGATTCATCGTCCTCCGTGGACAAGACCGCATAGCTTCACGACGCCGGTCCATCGGGCTGCGTCAGCGCCTTCAATGGCCCCGTCGAGCTGGCGCAAGATCGCGCAGCCCTGTGCGAGCAGCCTCGCAGCGATCAACCGTCAGACTTCATCGGACAGCTCCACAAGATCTGGAATCGTCTGCGGCAGATGGGCGGCGTCCTGCCGCGCGCGAGCAGGGGAAGGTGCGGCATCAGGTTCGGTCATGGGGAGGCCCGGCCGTCACGTCGGCGTGGCCGCTGCGCTGGCATTGGTGATGTCAGGAGAGTATGATCTGCAAAAGCCTTGCCGGTAGCTTCAATGTCCAGATTTGCCCCTTCATCCGTGATTGCAGCCCTGCTCGCTGTGCTTTACCTGACCGCATCGCCGGTTCACGCCCAAGTCGCGCCGCTGAGATATTGGATTCCCGGCGGGCCTTTCGGCCTCGGTGGTGGCGCCGGCCAGAGTTCCGATATTTATGGCAGTTCCACCAGCTTCAATTCCGGCGATCCGGATTGGTGCAGCAGCGCGACGACTGGCTTTTTCGTCGGCAGTCAGCGCGGCAATCTGAATTGGAGCGGCCTCAGTCAGACCGGCCTCGGTCAGACCGGTCTTGCCGGCAATTTCAGCGCGCTCTCATATGACAGCACGCAGTTCGGCTACAACACCAAGACCATGGGCGGCATGCCCGTGACGTTCTTTGCCGGTTTCGACACGCTGAAATATGGCAATGGCATCGGCAGCTCGGTTGCGCCGCTGACATCTGCCGCAGCACCCGGCACCGGCGCATTTGCTGGCGTCGAATTCAAGCCGACCTCCAATCTCAGCCTGTCGTTCGGCGCCGGTTTCATCCAGCAGGATTCGGGCCGCATGGACAGCGATATCAGATCGAACATGCTTCCGGGCGAGTCGCCGGCGCTGAGCGGTTTGCGCCGTTAGGGCATGATCCGGAAAAGTGCGCAGCGGTTTTCCGAAAAGATCATGCTTAAACAACAAGCTAAAGCGCGATGGCGATTCATGCTCATCGCATCGCGCTTTAGGGCCGCATCATCTGTTCCGGCGGACGCCGCAGCGATTTCGGCAGGTCCGGGCCGGTTCCGAAACGCATCACGATATCGCAGCGCCGTTCGCCGAGCCCGAGTGAGGCTGCAAATTGCTGCCTCAGCGCCGCCACCTCGACCGGCTGGTTGACGAAGGAATATTTGAGCCCCAGCGCGGTCGCCTGCAAACCGAAGCGCTGGCAGGCGCGGCCGACCGCGATCCAGTGCGGTTTGTCGCTGCGCTCGGCCGCGAGCACCACGACGCCCGCCGAGCTGGCGAGCTGGTCGCGGTATTTCTTGTTCTCCCCGCTCTCGGTGAAGAACAGCCTCAGAAGCGGCCGCGCCAGCCACGATGGCAGGGCGGGGTTTCCCGAGGCGGGTGCGAACAACCCGTCCATGGTCGCGAGCGCTTCCGCCTCGTTGAAGCGAATCCAGCTCACGAGCTCGCGCATGAAGGCCTTGTCGCGCATTTGCGACGAGTTGCCTTCGAGCACGTATTCGGTGACCCCGGCGATCGCGGCGCGTTCAGTCATCAGGAGGGCCGTGACACCGGGTTCGCGACAGGCGCTCTCGAGCCGGCGCAAGGCCTCGGGCGCGGCGGGCCTGCCATCGAACGCCGCGCGGGTGCATTGCCTGACCGGAATCGCGGACGCCAACGTCGATGCGTCCGGCGGGGCCTGCCCGAGCGCGATCACGATCCGCTCGCCGTCGATGACAGGATTGGCGCGCCAGCCCAGCGCGGACGCCGCGAGGATGAGGTTTTCGGCGGCGCAGCCGAGACTGACGAAGAGGTGATGGTCGTCCGGATCCACGGCCGCGCAGCGGCGCGAAAAATCCGGTGCGATCGTGATTTCGTCGCCGCCGGCGGAGAAGACCCACGGCTGGGTGTTGTGACTGTTGGCCGCGAGGGTGGCAAAGCGCACGAGCTCTCGGTCCCGCGGCGCGGCCTTTAGCGCAGTCCGTGACGTCGTCACTGCCCCGTCATAGGTCATCGCCGCTCCAGTGGCAGGGAAACCGCCGAGCGCAGCCGCGGACAGTCCCAGCCCGGTTGCGATGAACTGTCGTCGGTCAAGCAAGAACGTCCGCTCCGCATCCCATGTCGCGCGCCTCGTGGCGCAACACTTTCTAGCGCCGAACGCGCCGCAACGATTGACCGGAATCAAGATCGGGCGCCGAGGTCAGCGCGTGAAACGCGCCACCAGCTCCACATGCGGCGTGTGGCGGAACTGGTCCACCGGCACCACTGCCTCCAGCCGATAACCGCCGTCGATCAGCAGCCGGGCGTCGCGGGCAAAGGTTGCGACGTTGCAGGAAACGGCGACCACGATCGGCACCTTGCTTGCGGCGAGCTTCAGGGCCTGCGCCTGCGCGCCCTGGCGCGGCGGGTCGAACACCACGGCGTCGAAGTCGCGCAGCTCCGCCGGCACCAGCGGGCGGCGGAACAGGTCGCGCGGCTCGCACTTGATCGGTTTCAGACCTGGTGTGCGCGCGGCTTTCGCCAGCGCGGCGACCGCGCCGGCATCGTTGTCGTACGCGGTGATGCGCGCCTTTTCGGCGAGCCGTAGCGCGAACGGGCCGACGCCGCAGAAGAGGTCGAGAACGTCCTTGGCCTTGCCGATGCGCTCAGTGACGAGCGCGGCGAGCGTCTCTTCGCCCGCCACCGTCGCCTGCAGGAACGAGCCCGGCGGCAGCGTCACCTCGGCGCGGCCCATCTTCACCGTCGGCGGCAGGCGTTGCAGCACCAGCTCGCCGTGCCGCGTCAGGCGCGCCAGGCGGTGCTGCTCGGCGACGCGCGACAGCGCCGTGACCAGCGGCGTCGGCAGCGGCCCGGAGCCGCGCACGTCGACATCGAGGCCGTTGGCGGTGGCGGTGACCTGGATGTCGAGCGGCTTGGTCACCGGCATCTTCGACGTCAGCGGTTCGGCGAGCGCCCAGGCGGCATCGAGCGCGCCGTCGAGCGCGGGGTCGAGGATCGGGCAGCGATCGATCGGGATGACATCGTGCGAGCTCGTCGCCGAGAAACCGACCTTGAGAACATCATGCGTGCCGAAACGGCCGTGCAACGTGATGCGCCGGCGGCCGGCGCCATGGGCGTCGACCAGCGGCGCCACCTCGCAATCGATGCCGGCCTGCGCCAGCGTCTCCACCACGATGCCGCGCTTCCAGGCCTGATAGGGCTCTGCCGCCCAATGCTGGATCGCGCAGCCGCCGCAGACGCCGAAATGCGGGCAGAACGGTTCGATGCGCTCGGGGCTTGCGACATCGACCGCGAGCAGCTTGCGGCGATCGGGATGGTGGCCGACGACGTGATCGACCTCGACGGTCTCGCCGCCGAGCGTATAGGGCACGTAGATGGCATCGCCCGTGGTGAGGCAGACGCCGTCGCCGCGATGGCCGACATGATCGATGGTCAGACGCTCAACCACGGCGCGCGCCCAGGAAGAATTCGGCATTGCCGTCGCCGCCCGCGATCGAGGAGGGAAATACCTCGATGTCGGTGCAGCCGAGCGAGGCCGCGAAGGCCGCGATGTCGTCGCAGATCGCCTGGTGCACGGCGGCGTCGCGGACGATGCCCTTCTTGTTGTGCTTCCTGTCAGCCTCGAATTGCGGCTTGATCAGCGCCAGCAGGCTCATCGGCGCGGCGGCGAGGGACAGCGCCACCGGCAGCACCGTCTTGAGCGAGATGAAGCTGACATCGATGACGACGACATCGGGCCGCGCCGGCAGGCGCTTGCCCTCGTAGCTGCGGATGTCGGTCTCCTCCATCGACACGATCTTGGGATGATCGCGCAGCGAGGGATGCAGCTGGCTGGTGCCGACATCGATCGCGAACACCAGGCTGGCGCCGTTCGCCAGCAGCACCTCGGTGAAGCCGCCGGTGGAGGCGCCGACGTCGAGGCAGACATGGTCCTCGATCTCGATGGGATAACGTTCCAGTGCGCCGGCGAGCTTGACGCCGCCGCGGGAGACGTAGGGGTGCGCGGGCTCGGCCTGGATCACCGCATCCTCGGCGATCGTCTCCGACGGCTTGGCGACCTGCTTGTCATCGGCCCTGACGAGGCCGGCCTCGATCGCCGCGCGCGCCCGCGCCCGGCTCTCGAACAGGCCGCGCTCGACCAGCAACACATCCGCGCGCTTGCGGGCAGGGGACATCGAATCTCCGGAGGCGACTGAAAGGCTTATGTAGCGATCAATCGCGCGGCCGCCATCCGGACGCAAGCCTCGAACGCGGCCAGATCGTGCCAGACGTCGATGGGCGCCGCGGCCGGCGTCACCAGCGGGCAGCCATGCAGCTCCAGCGCATGGATCATCATGAGATTGTCGACGAGGCCGAAATCCTCGACGGTCAGGCCCTGCGCGTCGATCAACCGCCCGTCCTCGGACGTGACGTCCATGAAGCGGCTGAGGCGGTCGGCATAGCTGGCGCCGTCATTGGAATAAGCGAGGCAGAACTTGCCGCGGCCGGCCATGTAGCCGAGCTCGTAGACGGTGCCGGGATCGGCGCCGGCGCCGCGGAACGGGGTGAGGTTGGCGATGATGGCATCGGCCGCGTCCATCATCGCCTCGTTGCCGCAGAAGATCTGCCGCGCGGCGTCGCTCGCCGTGATGTCGATCGCGTTGTCGAGGGGATAGAGGCCGGTCAGGCCGTGTGCGGCGCAGACATCGACCTTGCGACGGCCGATCTCGATGGCATCCGGCAGGAACACGTCGGGACCTGCCAGATAGATTCTCATGGAAGTAACCCTGCCAAACGGCGAGCGCGGTGCAACACCTCTCCCATGGGGAGAGGTCGGCGCGTAGCGCCGGGTGAGGGGTTAAGCTCTCACGTGGGACCCGAACCCCTCACCCGGATTGCTATCGCAATCCGACCTCTCCCTACGGGAGAGGTGGGGTTCAGCGTCTGCCGCGACGATCAGGCCAGCTTGACCGTCTCGGCCTTGACGTCCTTGCCGAGTGCCTCGAACACCTTGGCGACGATGCCCTTGGCGTCGAGGCCGGCGCGGGCGTACATCGCGGCGGGCGTGTCGTGATCCTGGAACACGTCGGGCAGCACCATCGAGCGGAACTTGACCATGCCGCTGTCGAGCACGCCCTGGTCGGTCAGGAATTGCGCGACATGCGAGCCGAAGCCGCCGACCGAGCCTTCCTCGATCGTGATCAGGATCTCATGGTCGCGGGCGAGCTTGAGCACCAGCTCGGTATCCAGCGGCTTCATGAAGCGCGCGTCCGCGATCGTGGTGGACAGGCCGTGAGCGGCGAGCTCGTCGGCGGCCTTCTCGCATTCGGCGAGGCGCGTGCCGAAGGAGAGCAGGGCGATCTTGCTGCCCTGGCGGATCATGCGACCCTTGCCGATCTCGAGCGGAATGCCGACCTCGGGCATCTCGATGCCGCGGCCTTCGCCGCGCGGATAGCGCAGCGAGCTCGGACGGTCGTTGATCGCGACCTGGGTCGCCACCATGTGGACGAGCTCGGCCTCATCGGCCGCCGCCATGATCACCATGTTGGGCAGGCAGCCGAGATAGGCGTTGTCGAACGAGCCGGCATGCGTCGCGCCATCGGCGCCGACGAGACCGGCGCGGTCGATGGCGAAGCGGACGGGCAGGCTCTGGATCGCGACGTCGTGCACGATCTGGTCGTAGCCGCGCTGCAGGAAGGTCGAGTAGATCGCGCAGAACGGCTTGTAGCCTTCGGTGGCGAGACCCGCGGCAAACGTCACCGCGTGCTGCTCGGCGATACCGACGTCGAAGGTGCGGTCGGGGAAGGCCTTGTTGAAGATGTCGACGCCGGTGCCCGACGGCATCGCCGCGGTGATGGCGACGATCTTGTCGTCCTTCTGGGCTTCCTTGACCAGGCTCTGGCCGAACACGTTCTGATAGGCCGGCGCGTTCGGCTTGGCTTTCGCCTGGGTGCCGGTGGCGACGTCGAACTTGACGACGGCGTGGTACTTGTCGGCGGACGCTTCCGCGGGGCCGTAGCCCTTGCCCTTCTGCGTCACGACGTGGACCAGGATCGGGCCGGTCTCCATGTCGCGGACGTTCTTCAGCACGGGCAGCAGGTGGTCTAAATTGTGGCCGTCGATCGGGCCGACATAGTAGAAGCCGAGCTCCTCGAACAGGGTGCCGCCGTCCATCATGAAGCCGCGGGAATATTCCTCGACGCGGTTGGCGCGGTTGGCGATGATCTTGGGCAGGCGCTTGTTGATCTGCTTGGCCGCATCGCGCAGCGTGCGATAGGTCTTGCCGGAGTAGAGGCGCGACAGATAGGCGCTCATGGCGCCAACCGGCGGCGCAATCGACATGTCGTTGTCGTTGAGAATGACGATCAGGCGCGAGTTCATCGCACCCGCATTGTTCATGGCCTCGTAGGCCATGCCGGCCGACATCGCGCCGTCACCGATCACGGCTATGACGTTGTTCTTGCCGCCGGAGAGGTCGCGCGCCACCGCCATGCCGAGGCCGGCGGAGATCGAGGTCGAGGAATGCGCGGCGCCGAACGGATCGTAATCGCTCTCGCTGCGCTTGGTGAAGCCGGACAGGCCGCCGCCGGTGCGCAGGGTGCGGATGCGGTCGCGCCGGCCGGTGAGGATCTTGTGCGGATAGGCCTGGTGGCCGACGTCCCAGATCAGCCGGTCGCGCGGCGTGTCGAAGACGTAATGGATCGCGGTGGTGAGCTCGACCACGCCGAGGCCCGCGCCGAAGTGACCGCCGGTCACCGAGACGGCATCGATGGTCTCCTGCCGCAGCTCGTCGGCGACCTGGCGAACCTGCTCGACCTTGAGCTTGCGCAGGTCTTCCGGCGTCCGGATGGTGTCGAGAAGCGGCGTTTTACTGTATGCGTTCACGGCGATTTCCAATTTGTCAGCGCCGGAAGGTCGTTCCGGTGCGCGATGGGTTTGCACAATATCGGCGCAGCGCGAGTCCTAACCGTCGGAGCCACCTGCATGGGGCAAAGCCCCGTCTTCAAGCTTAGGTAAGCTTAAGTGCGCTCCGGTTCAGTCTCTGTGATCCCTGTCACTTAGATCGGCTTCGTCCGTCCCAAGCCAATTTCATTAGCAGTTTGAAGCTCTTGTCGTCGGTAATCGATGCCCACGCAAGGCTTGCAAAAAGCCACACTCCGCGCAGCTTTACACCAAAGCTGGGGCCAAAGCCAACCCGCCGGACCGATTAGGGGTATGCAGGTGCAACCGGCGGGCCAGAGTGGTTAACCGTGGCTGGGGAGGCCGGGTTCCAGGTTTGCCCGGTCCCTTGTCAGGCTTTTCGCGCTGTGGTGAGCCGTCTCGCGCAGGGAACCGTTCGGAGCCGGACCATCCCGGCCCATCGTCATGGAACCCGTCGCGGGCACGCTACGTGTGATCATGCGGACATGGCAGCCCAGCGAAGACATTTCACCAAGTGCGGTCGGAAATGGACAGGGGCACCGGCCTATTGAACGTCGAGCGGCGCCGTGCCGGAGGCTTGGCCGGTAGCATCGGTGGTGATCTTGTCGACCCGCGCCTCGGCCTGGCGCAGCAGCTCCTCGCAGCGGCGCTTCAGCGCTTCGCCACGCTCGTAGATCGTCACGGATTCCTCGAGCGGCACCTTGCCATCCTCGAGCCGCTTCACGATCGTCTCGAGTTCCTCGATCGCGCGCTCGAAGGTGAGCCTGGAGACGTCGACTTGGGTGTTTTCGGCCATATCCGTTTCCGATTGCCCGATTCGCTTGGCCCGCAGTGAAGGCGGGTTTTGCGGGCTTAATGTGGCGAGTGCTGTCAGGCGCCCATCAGGGCGCCGACATGCGCCGTAACAGATTCTTTCAATCCTTGCAGGTCATAGCCGCCCTCCAGCACCGAGACAACACGCCCACCGGCGGTCTTGTCGGCGAGATCCATCAGCTTGCGCGTCACCCAGGCATAATCCTCCGCGCGCAGGTTCAGCGAGGCCAGCGGATCGCGGTAGTGCGCGTCGAAGCCGGCGGAGATGACGAGCAGCTCGGGGCTGAATTTTTCGAGCTGCGGCAGGATCAAGTTCTCGAACGCGGAGCGGAATTCCGGCCCGCCGTCCTCGGAGGCGAGCGGCGCGTTGACGATGGTGTCGTGGTCGCCGCGTTCGCCCTTGGCGCCGGTGCCGGGAAACAGCGGCATCTGGTGCGTCGAGCAGTACATTACCGTCGGGTCCGACCAGAAGATGTCCTGCGTGCCGTTGCCGTGATGCACGTCGAAATCGACGATGGCGGCGCGCTTGATGCCGTACTTGCGCTGCGCATGGCGCGCGGCGATCGCAACGTTGTCGAAGAAGCAGAAGCCCATCGGCTTGCTGATCTCGGCGTGATGCCCGGGCGGACGCACCGCGACGAAGGCGTTGCGATGCTCGCCCGCCATCACCGCTTCGGTCGCCGCAACCGCACCGCCGACGCCGCGCATCACCGCTTCCCACGTGCCCGGCGACATCGACGTGTCGCCGTCGATATAGACCTGCCCGCTGGCCGGCGCGATGTGACGCAGCTCGGTGACGTAGTGCTCGTTGTGGCAGAGCGTGACGAGATCGAGATCGCCTTCCGGCGCCTGGTCGCGCGCCAGGAACTGGAAGCGTTCATGCGACAGCGCTTCCTCCACCGCACGCAGGCGATCCGGCCTCTCAGGGTGTCCCGGCGGGGTGACATGGTCGAGGCAGGCCTTGTGGGAAAGGAGAAGCGTGCTCATCAGGTCGGCCTCACAAGAAACGGGCTTTCGTCGTCGCTTGGCGCATCCGGCGCCAAAACGCAATGCAAAACCCAATCTAGGCGCTTGGGCGGCAATGGCAAAGGGGCGTCCGGCCGGGCCGTTTGACCCGGATCAATTCACCCGCAGGATGCGGGTCGGCGGCAGCGGACCGATCGGCCCGTGCGCCCGGAAGAACGCAAACAGCGCGTCGGCGTCGTAACCGCCATATTGCGGCGAGGTGCCCTGTTGGGCGACGGTAAAACCGTCGCCCCCGACGGCAAGGTAATCATTGAGCGTGACCCGGTAGCCGCTGCCGGGCTCGATCGGCCGGCCGTTGAGCGTCATCCTCTCGGGGATCACGCGCTCCCCGAATGGCTTCGACGCATCCCAGGCATAGCTGAATCCGTTCGACACCTGGAGGATCCGCGGCCGCTTTGGGTCGAGCCATTGCTGCTCGAGCATCGCCTTGAGCTGGCTGCCGGTCAGCGTGATCGTGACGAGGCGATTGCGGAACGGCTGGCTGGCGAAGACATCGCCGAAGGAAATCGCGCCGTTCTCCTTCGGCACGATGTCGGTGCGGATGCCGCCGGGATTGGTGAGCGCGATGACAGCGCTGCCATCCTTCGCATCGCGGGTTGCGAGCAATTGCGCGTCGGCGATGATGTCGCCGAGGGCGCTTTCGCCGGCCTCGTTCGGCACGCGCGACAATGTCTGGGTCACCGAGCCGGCGGGCCGGTTGGCGATCGGCGCGGAGAGCTTGTCGTAGGCGTCGATCAATGCGGTCTGCTCGGGATCCCTGGCCAGCGAAGCATTGGCGACGATGACGTTCTCGGCTTTCGCGCCGACGATGTCGCGCGTCGCGGCATCGAGCTTCAGGTCGATCGCAGTGACCAGCGTGCCGTATTTGTCGCCGCTGGTGACGAGCCGCCCGTCGATATCGCAGACATAGGCGCGGTGCGTATGACCGCTGACGACGACGTCGACGGCGCGGTCGAACTTCTTCACGATGTCGACGATCGGCCCGGTGATGGCGGGGCATTCGTTGTAGTCACCTGAGGGCTCGCCGCCCTGGTGGATCAGCACCACGATGGCCTCGACGCCGCGCGCCTTCAGCTGCGGCACCAGCGCGTTCACCGTCTCGGCCTCGTCGCGGAATTCGAGCCCCTTGATGCCCGATGGCGAGACGATGCCCGCGGTCTCCTTCAAGGTCAGCCCGATGAAGGCGACGGGGATGCCGTCGAATTCCCTGATCTCATAGGGCGGCAGCACGCTGTTGCCCGTCGCGGTCTCGATGGTGGATGCCGCCAGATAGCGGAACTTGGCGCCCGTGAAGGGATGCGGCCCCTGGCAGCCGTCGACCGGATGGCAGCCGCCGTTCTGCATCCTGAGCAGCTCGGTCGTGCCCTCGTCGAATTCGTGATTGCCGACGGAGGTGATCGCCAGCCCCATCATCGAGAGCGATTCGATCGAGGGCTCGTCGTGAAACATCGCCGACAGGAAAGGGCTCGCGCCGATCAGGTCGCCGGCGGCGACGAAGATCGTGTTCTTGTGCCCTTCGCGCAGCTGCTTGACCAGCGTCGCCAAATATTCAGCGCCGCCGGCCGCCACCATCACCTTCTTGCTCTTGTCCTCGGGATCTCCGATGCGGATGCCGCCCGGCGGCGGCCGCAAATTGCCGTGGAAATCGTTGATCGCGAGGATGCGCAGCTCGATCGGTGCGGCGGTCTGGGCCGAGGCGGGGAGGGCCCAGGTGAGGGCGAGTGCGGCGAAGATGGATTTGTATCGCATGGAGCCAGATTAAGCGTTCAGCGCGAAGATTTCACGAACGTTTCTCGCCGTCATTCCCGAGGGCTCGCGACTCCGTTGAGAAGCGAGGCGGAGGCCGCGGCGTCGCAACTTTGAGCCGAGTTGCCCCTCGTGCCCCGTACGCAGCGCAGCGCTACTTCAGCGGTGCGCTGCAGAGCCGGGCCCATGTCGCCGCGATCTCTTCCCTGCCATATGTCCCGACCCTGCACAGCGACGCATTGCAGTGCGTCCGGGACACATCAAGCAACCTATCCCAGCAGCACCGCATCCGCCGCCGCGACCGATTCCGCGCTCTCCGTCACCGTGCGCTCGAGCGCGCCGGCCTGCACGGTGATGTTCTCGGCGAAGAAGCGCGCGAGGGAGACGTAGCGCGCGGCGTCGGTGTTGCCGTCGGCCTTGGCGGCGAGCGCCTCGGACGCGAGCAGGCAGCCGCCGAGCGTGGCGCCGAACTGCTGCAAGTAGGGCGTCGCGCCGGCGAGCGCATCGTTCGGTGCCGACGTGACGCGCTCCAGCAGCCACTTGCTGGTGCGCGTCAGCGCCTCCAGCGCCTCGCGCAATTTGGCTCCTGTGGTGCCGAAAGCGGGATCGTTGGAGGCCTCGACCCTCTTGACGGTTGCCGCGAGCTCGTCGAGCAGCGCCCACACCGAGGCACCGCCATTGGCAGCCAACTTGCGTGTGACGAGGTCGATCGCCTGGATGCCGTTGGTGCCCTCGTAGATCGCGGTGATGCGGGCGTCGCGATAGTGCTGCGCCGCGCCGGTCTCCTCGATGAAGCCCATGCCGCCATGGATCTGCACGCCGAGATAGGCGACCTCGTTGCCGATGTCGGTGGAATAGGCCTTGGCCATCGGCGTCAGCAGCGCCGCACGCGCTGCGGCTTCAGTGCGCACCTTCGGGTCCTTGGCGCGTGTCGAGACGTCGATCGCGACCGCGGTCGCATAGCAGATGGTGCGCGCGGCGGCCGTCTGCGCCCGCATCCGCATCAGCATGCGCTTGACGTCGGGATGAACAAAGATCGCATCCGAGCCGTCGGTCTTGCTGCCGACCGCGCGACCCTGCTTGCGCTCCTGGGCATACGACAGCGCCTGCTGATAGGCGCGGTCGGCAACGCCGACGCCCTCGAGGCCGACGCCGAGGCGGGCCTGGTTCATCATCGTGAACATGCAGCGCATGCCCTGGTTCTCTTCGCCGATCAGGAAGCCGATGGCGCCGCCGTGATCGCCCATGGTCATGGTGCAGGTGGGGGAGGCATGCATGCCGAGCTTGTGCTCGACGCCGCTGGCAAAGATGTCGTTGCGTGCGCCGAGCGAGCCGTCCTCATTGACCATGAACTTGGGCACCAGGAACAGCGAGATGCCCTTGGTGCTGGCGGGCGCGTCGGGCAGGCGGGCCAGCACGAAATGCACGATGTTGTCGGTCATATCGTGCTCGCCATAGGTGATGAAGATCTTCGTCCCCTTGATCCGATAGGTGCCGTCGGCCTGCTTCTCGGCGCGGGTCCGCAGCGCGCCGACGTCGGAGCCGGCCTGCGGCTCGGTGAGCTGCATCGTGCCGGTCCATTCGCCGGAAACGAGCTTCTCCAGATAGATCTTCTTCAGCTCGTCGCTGCCGTGCGCGTCCAGCGCCTCGATCGCCGAGGCCGTCAGCAGCGGGCAGAGGCCGAAGGCGACGTTGGCCGCGCTCCAGATCTCGGTGCAGGCGGCATTGATCGCGATCGGCAGGCCCTGGCCGCCGAAATCTTCGGGGCCGGACACCGCGTTCCAACCGCCTTCGGTCCAGCGCTTGTAGGCGTCCGGCCAGCCCGGCGCGGTCGTGACCTTGCCGTCGTCGAGCTTGATGCCGTGCTCATCGCCCACCTTGTTGAGCGGCGCCAGCACGTCGGTTGCGAACTTGCCGGCCTCCTCCAGCACCGCCGCGGCGATGTCCGCGTCGAAATCGCCGTAATGACCGGCCTCTACCGCGGCCTTGAGGCCGGCGCCATGGTTGAGCGACAGCAGCATGTCATTGATCGGCGCGCGGTAGGTCATGGCTCACTCCCGTGGACAAATATTGGCGCCGTATTCTCACGAAACGGGGGCGGTCTCAATGCCCGCAAGGCCGGCCGGGTGTCCGCCGGATCCTCCGGGTTCTTCTCAACGGAGTGAGGCGTGGCGGATCGGTGGACCGGTGTGGTATTTTGACCCTCCAGGCGGTTGAAATGCCGCGCCTCTCCCTATAGACCGGCTGCGACCGAGCGGAATCTGCGGGGGGGGGGCTGGCTCTCCCGTCGTGCCTCGGTCGCCTGATGGGGCGTAGCCAAGCGGTAAGGCAGCGGATTTTGATTCCGCCATTCGGAGGTTCGATCCCTCCCGCCCCAGCCAGATGCCCTGCTGCCCCTGAAAAAGCTGACGAAACCGGCCTGGCTGGGGAGCTGATGCACAGCTCTGCGACACATCACTGCTGCACAGGGTGTGTTTTGCAATGGCCGTCCACATCTTTCATCGTGATGCCGTGTATTACCGGCGGCGCCGAGCCCCCCGCGTGCTTGCCAATATCCTGGATCGCCCGCATGTTTTTCTGAGCCTCCGATCGCGGCAGCGCCGCCGTCGTGTTCATGAAGGCGTTGACGATCGTCCCTTTGATCTTTGCCAGCATCGAGCAGTTGAGATGTCCGTCCTCCGAACTGGAGGTCGGCACGGCAGAATGAACCTCGTCGAACCCCAAATCCGTCGTTTTGAACCAGCTGGCCTTACGCCTGTTGACCGCGGCTCCATTCGGACCGCACGGGTGGAACTCGCGGGCGCTGTGCCCGTTGCTTGGCCGCGGCAGCAGTAGCGAGTAGGAGAACACGTGAACCGACGCCAGCTTGTTCGAGGGTCGGCGTTGCTGCCGGCGGTGCTGCTCGCTTCGCGGGCCGGCTTCGCCGCTGCTCGTCCATCCGATGGCGCGTTCGAGCCGTCGGCGGTCAGGAATCTGGCCCGCATGCTGGCGGACAAGCCCTATGAGGCGCCGGACGAGAAGCTGCCGGGCGGCTTGAAGGATCTTGACTATGATCAGTACCGCTCGATCCGCTTCCTGCCGGAGCGCGCGCTCTGGCGCGGCAAGAATCTTCCATTCGAAGCGCAGTTCTTCCATCGCGGCTTCTTCTACAAGAACCGCGTGAACATCTTCGAGGTCGCGGACGGAAAGGCCAGCGAGATCAAATACCGCAAGGAAGACTTTTCCTTCGGCGAGAAGGTGCCGGCGTTCGAGGAGGCCGATCTCGGCTTCGCCGGCTTCCGCATCCACGCGCCGATCAATCGCCCTGACTACTACGACGAGGTCTGCGTCTTCCTGGGCGCGAGCTACTTCCGCGCCGTCGCCAAGGGGCAGACTTACGGGCTTTCCGCCCGCGGGCTTTCGATCGATACCGGCGAAGCCAAGGGCGAGGAATTTCCGCTGTTCAAGGCTTTCTGGCTCGAGCGGCCGGCGCCCGGCGCGACCTCGCTGGTGATCCATGCTCTGCTCGACAGCAAGAGCTGCGCGGCGAGCTATCGATTCACGGTGCGGCCCGGGGACACGACGGTGTTCGACGTCGAGATGTCGGTCTACCCGCGTGTGGAGATGCAGCGGGCCGGCCTTGCGCCGATGACGAGCATGTTCTTCTACGGCCCGAACGACCGCAACGATATCGACGATTTCCGTCCCTCCGTTCACGATTCCGACGGGCTCGCGATCTTCAACGGCAAGGGCGAAAGCCTGTGGCGGCCGCTCAGCAATCCCCGTGACCTCCAGATCAGCACCTTTCAGGATCTCAATCCGCGCGGCTTCGGCCTGATGCAGCGGGAGAGAAACTTCGCTGCCTATCAGGACATCGAATCCAGCTTCGAACGGCGCCCAAGTCTCTGGATGGAGCCGATCGGCGACTGGGGCGAGGGCGGGGTCGTGCTGTTCGAGATCCCGACCAAGGAGGAGGTCCACGACAACATCGCCGCGTTCTGGCGGCCCAAGAACCCGCTGCAGGCCAAGGGCGAGCACAACTACACCTATCGGCTGCATTGGGGACCGGACAGCCCAAAGCCGCATTCACTCGCCCGCTTCACGCGCACAGGCATCGGCGCGAGGGGCGAAGACGCCCGCCTGTTCGTCCTCGATCTGGTCGGGGACAACCTGAAAGGCATCGATCCTGAGAGGGTCAAAGGCGTGGTCACGGCGGAGAGGTCGGACGTGAAGAACATCGTCACGCAGCTCAACCCCTACACCGGTGGCTGGCGGCTGAGCTTCCAGTGCCAGGTCAAGGGCGAGCCGATCGAGCTGCGGGCGTTGCTCGCCGAAGGCGACAAGCCGTTGTCGGAAGTCTGGGTCTATCGATGGGCGCCCTGAACCCGGCACCGCGATCGATCGCCGGCGATATCGCGAGCCAACGCCTGCTGCCGCGCGAGTCCCCGCTTGCCATGGCTCCGGGCGATCTCAGGAAGAATCGGGCACCGGACCGTGTTCCTGCACCGGCCGCGACCACCATGGCTTGGCGGCGCGGCTTGATCCTGCTCTCGACGGCCGCGCTGACCGGGGCGGGCGGGTACGAGATGTATCGCGTGCTGCAGGTCGGCGGTGTCACCGTCCTCGAAGCCATGGTGCTGGCGCTATTCCTCGTCCTGCTCGCCTGGGTCGCCTTTTCCTTCGCCTCCGCGGTGGCAGGCTTCTTCGTGCTGCTGGCCCATCGTCCCGATGGGGATGCCTTCGCGCCTGGTGTGGAGCTGCCCGCGATCGCAAGCCGCACGGCGATGCTGCTTCCCACCTACAACGAAGACCCGCACCGATTGACGGCCCGGCTCCGGGCCATCATCGAATCCGTGGAAGCGACCTCGCATGGAGAGCTGTTCGACTGGTTCGTTCTGAGCGACAGCACCGATCCGGACATCTGGGTCGCCGAGGAAAAGGCGCTGCTCGCATTGCGACAGGCCATCGGAACGCCGCGGCTGTACTATCGTCACCGGGCCGACAACACGGCGCGCAAGGCCGGCAACATCTCGGAGTGGATCACCCGGTTCGGCGCCGTCTACGACTTCATGATCGTGCTCGACGCCGACAGTCTCATGAGCGGCGAGACCATCGTGCGATTGGTCCATGCCATGGAGACCAACCCGACCGCGGGGTTGGTCCAGACGCTGCCCATGATCGTCAACGCGCGAAGCCTGTTCAGCCGCGTCCAGCAATTCGCCGGCCGCCTGTACGGTCCGCTGATCGCCGCCGGCGTCGCTTGGTGGCATGGCTCCGAAGGCAATTACTGGGGCCATAACGCCATCATCCGCGTGAAGGCGTTCGCCGAGGCGGCTGCGCTGCCGCAGCTGCGGGGGCGGAAGCCGTTCGGCGGGCACATCCTCAGCCACGATTTCGTCGAAGCCGCGCTGATGCGGAGGGCCGGGTGGGGCATCCATATGCTGCCGAGGCTCGGTGGAAGCTATGAAGAAGTGCCGCCCTCGCTGCTCGACTTCGCGGCGCGCGACCGACGCTGGTGCCAGGGCAATCTGCAGCATCTCGCCGTTGTGCCGGCGCGAGGTCTTCACTGGGTGTCACGCCTGCATTTCATGGTGGGCATCGGGGCCTATCTGACGGCGCCGCTATGGCTGCTGTTCCTGCTGCTGGGAATGGTGATCTCCCTCCAGGCCCGCTTCGTGCGTCCGGAGTATTTCCCAAAGGGCTTCTCGTTGTTTCCGACCTGGCCGGCCCAGGATCCCGTGCTCGCGATCTGGGTGTTCGTCGCCACCATGGGCCTGTTGCTGTTGCCGAAGCTGTTCAGCCTTGTGCTCGTCTGGACGCGGCCATCGGCGCGCAGGCAGTTCGGCGGCGCATTGCGTACCTCGGCCGGAGTCTTGGCCGAGATTGTCGTGTCGGCGCTGATGGCGCCCGTGATGATGATCTTCCAGTCGATCGCGGTGGTGGAGATCCTGGCCGGCCGCGATGCGGGCTGGCAGACGCAAAGGCGCGACGACGGTACGGTGGAGCGCCGGGAGCTCTATCGGAAATACGGCGTTCCAACCCTGTGCGGCGTCGTGATGGCCGCAAGCGCGTACGCCGTTTCGTTGCCCCTTCTGCTCTGGATGTCGCCGGTCATCGTCGGGTTGCTGTTCGCCGTTCCCATCGGCGCGCTGACGGCCAATCCCGCGTCCGGCAAATTGTTCGCCACGCCGGAAGATCGAGAACCGCCTCCGGTCCTGCGTCGCGCGAACGAATTGAGCGCCTCGGCGGCTGGTGGGATCAAACCGGCCTTGACGGAGCTGCGCGAAGACGCTGCGCTCCTGGCCTTCCACCTCGCGCAGCTGCCGCCTCCCCGCGTAGCGCGCCCCGACACGATCGACCCGAATTTGGCGGTCGGCCGTGCCAAGATCGATGCGAGTGATGGCTTCGAGCAGGCGGCTGCGCATCTGTCCGCCCGGGAGATCTTTTCGATCCTGAATGACGGCTCGGTGCTGTCGTCGGTGTTGGGGAAGTGACGAACCCCGCGCCCGCGGTCATCGGTCGTCGCGCACTCGAAAGGGATCTGCGGCATCGTCGTGGCCGGAGCGGCTGCTGAAAAACATCAGAGCCATGAGTCCGCAAAAGACGAAGTCCTCCTGCGCCGATCAAGGGTGACCTTCTGGTGCGCTTCTATGCGCTCGACCACGTCGATATCGTGGCGCCCGCCCAAGAGGTCAGCGTTGATCCCAGCGGGCGGTACGCACCCTTGATCAAGATCAACGAACCGCGCGCGAGCGCGAGGATGCTGTCACGTGCCGAGCGGACCGGACGGCATTCGGGCAGTGAAAGGAAGTGGCATGCAGCTTTGGCTGATACCCACGCTCTACGCGATCGGGAGCGTCGCGGCCGGCTTTCTGGTGCCGCGCCTGGAATCCACGTTCTTGGCGGTCAGTCTCAATCTGTCGACGTCCTCCGCCCAGGCTTACCTGTCGGCGGTTGCCTCGGGCATGATGGCGCTGACCGGCATCGTGTTTTCGATCGCTTTCGTGCTCGTTCAATTCAATGCCGTGGTCTATTCGCCCCGTCTCGTGGTCTGGTTTGCGCGCGACCGGCTGCTGTTCCACTCGCTCGGTATGTTCGTCGCGACCTTTATGTACAGCCTCTCCACGCTGGCCTGGGTCGATCGCCAGGGGGCTGAAGGCGTGCCATTTCTCTCGGCCGCGATCGTCGCAGCCATGCTGGTGGCGAGCGTGTTGATGCTGGCGCAGCTTGTTCAGCGCTTGAACAATCTCCAGATCATCCGGGTCCTGCAGGCGCTCGGCGATACGGGCCGGCGGGTCATCGTCAGCACGTATCAGGCAGTCCCGTGGCGCACGTCCGGCAAAGCCGTGCGAGCGCAACATTTTCAAGGTCCGCCGGAGCTGACGGTCAAGCATATCGGCAATCCGCAGTCGGTGACGTCGATCGACATCGCCGGGCTGGTTGGCCATGCCCGCCGCATGGACGGCTTGATCATGATGGAGTGCGGCGTCGGGGATACCTTGCTCGAAGGCAGCGTGATCCTGCATGCGCACGGAGCGGATGCCCTCGTTAGAGAGAAGCAGCTGAGTGCATGCGTTCATCTCGACGAGCAGCGCACTTTCGAGCAGGACCCGAAGTATGCGATGCGACTTCTCGTCGATGTCGCGATCAAGGCGCTGTCCCCCGCCATCAACGACCCGACGACGGCCGTGCAGGCCATCGACCAGATCGAGGATATGCTGCGGCGGCTGGCCAAATGTGATCTGGAGGCGTGCCGGGCGTACGACGATGACGGCGTTCTCAGGGTGGTCTACCGGATGCCGACCTGGGAGGACTATCTCGCGCTGGCCTTCGACGAAATCCGCCAGTTCGGATCGACCTCCATTCAGGTCATGCGCCGCCTGCGCGCCGCTCTTGCCGAGCTCGGCGACTGCGCCCGCGGGGAGCACGCAAAACTCGTCCGCGACTATCTCGGTCACCTCGATTCCGGGATCGAACGGTCGAGCTTTGATGCGCAGGACCGCGCCGCGGCCCGCATCGAGGACCGGCAGGGTCTCGGCTTGTCACATCACCACGGCGTGGCGAGTCCGGCAGCCTCGAACGAAAAGGGGCGGGCGGTCTCGTGATCACGCAAGCAACCGGATTGACGCGGGCGAGATTGCGAGCCCCGCGCGTGGCGGCCGCGGCGGGGATTCTGTTTTCGCTGCTGCTTCTCGCGGTGTTCTGGTTGATGCGGCGGTCCGTGCCGGCCGATCCGCTCGAGCCGGGTGCGTGGCTGCACGGCGGGACCAGCAACGTCGCCTTGGCATTGAACCTCGTGCCCTTCGCGGGCGTGGCGTTCCTGTGGTTCGTCGGCTTTCTGCGCGATCGGCTCGGCACGCGCGAGGACCAGTTCTTTGCGACGATCTTCTTCGGTAGCGCTGTCCTGATGCTGGCTATGTTGTTCGCCGCCGCCGCGGTGATCGGCGCCGTCATTCTGGCTTTCCACGCTGCGCCGAACGTGCTGATCAACTCCGCGACGTTCCATTTCGGCCGCGGCCTGGCGTACGGAATGGTCAACATATACCTGGTCAAGACGGCCTCCGTGTTCATGATGACGACGTCGACCATCGCCCTCTACACGGGACTCACGCCGCGCTGGCTCGCCTATGGCGGATATGGCGTCGCCGCCATCCTTCTCATCGGAAGCTACTACATCGACTGGAGCCTCGTCGTCTTTCCATTCTGGGTGTTGCTGGTGAGCATCAACATCTGGCTCACAAAAGATGGGGGCGAGGTGCGCCCGTGAGGACGCTGCGCCAGCTTCCCACGGGAGAGGAGCTGATGGTCCTTACCGTCGGCTTCGAGCCCGACGTCACCACGGCAGGTCCGCTGACGCTGTCTCAATCGGGCCGACCGTTGACCTAAGTCAACGTATCCCGGCGCCCTCGCGCTCTCAATGGATGCGCGGACGAGAGAGGTCGGAACATGTCGATGGAAACTCCAAATCTACCGGGCGGCCCCCTGTCCGGGCTTGTCGCCTCGGCGGTCGAATATCTGGTCGACGCAGGGCAGCGCAGCGTGCTGTTCCTGGACATCATGCGCCGACGAGGCGACCAGTATCGCGAGCACGTCGCGCAGACCGCTCCGCATGTCCTGCAATATGCCGCCGAACTGATCATCGATGGCCGCAAGCTCGATGAGCCGGTCAACTACGCATTGGTCCGCATCATTCCGCCCAAGGGCGTCGAGATTGATTCCGAGCGGCGGCCGTTCATCGTGGTCGATCCACGCGCCGGGCACGGCCCGGGCATCGGTGGCTTCAAGGCCGACAGCGAGATCGGCGTCGCGATGAAAGCGGGTCATCCCTGCTATTTCGTCGGCTTCCTGCCGGAGCCGATGCCGGGACAGACCATCGAGCGCATCGCTCGCGCTGAGGCGCTGTTCATCGAAAAGGTGATCAGCCTGCATCCCAAGGCCGATGGCAAACCCTGCGTGATCGGCAATTGCCAGGCCGGCTGGGCTGTCATGATCCTGGCGTCGTTGCGGCCAGAGCTGTTCGGGCCATTGATCATCGCCGGCGCGCCGCTGGCCTATTGGGCGGGCGTGCACGGCAAGTATCCGATGCGTTACTCGGGCGGACTGCTGGGGGGAAGCTGGCTGACCGCGCTTGCCAGCGATCTCGGCGCCGGCAAGTTCGACGGCGCCTGGCTGGTGCAGAACTTCGAGAACCAGAATCCGTCCAACACCCTGTGGACCAAGCAGTACAACGTCTATTCCAAGGTCGACACCGAAGCCGACCGTTATCTCGAGTTCGAGCGCTGGTGGGGCGGCCACGTCAATCTCAACGCCGAGGAAATCCAGTTCATCGTCGATGAATTGTTCATCGGCAACAACCTGGCCGCGGGCAGGATCGAGATGTCCGACGGCAAGAAGGTGGACCTGCGAAACATTCGATCGCCCATTCTGGTGTTCTGCTCCGAGGGCGATAACGTCACGCCCCCGCAGCAAGCGCTGGACTGGATTCTGGATTGCTACGCGGATGTCGACGAGATCAGGGCTTACGGGCAGACCATCGTTTATACGGTTCACCAGAGCGTCGGCCATCTCGGTATTTTCGTCTCCGGCGGCGTCGCCAAGAAAGAGCATGCGGAATTCTCCGAGAACATCGATCTGATCGATGTGCTGCCGCCGGGGCTCTATGAGGCGACTTTCGAGGCCAAGGACGAGGAGACGACGAGCTCGGATCTTGTCGTCGGCAAGTGGGTCATGCGCTGCGAGGCGCGGACGCTCGACGACATCCGGGCGATGGGCGGCAATTCGCCCGAGGACGAACGGCGTTTCGCCGCCGCCAAGCGTGTCTCCGAGGTCAATCTCGCCGCTTACCGGAAGTTCGTCCAGCCCTGGATCAAGAACGTCGTGAGCCCGCAAGCGGCGGAAACGATGCGCAACCTGCATCCTTTGCGGCTGCAGTACGAGGCCTTCAGCAGCCAGAACCCGCTGATGGCCGCTGTCAAGTCGGCCGCAGAGGAGATCGGAGACAAGCGCAAGCCGGCGTCGAAGGACAATCCGTTCCTGGCGTTCCAGGAGCAGATGTCCAAACAGATCGTCCATGCGCTCGATAGCTGGCGCGACGCAACCGAGGCTCTGAGCGAGACGGTCTTTCTCAATCTGTACGGCTCACCGGCCGTTCAGGCAGCGCTGGGGATCGATCCAAAGTCAGAGCCGTCGCGCCGGCGGGAAATGTCAGCCGAGCACCGGGCGATGCTCGAGGCGCGGATTGCCGAACTGAGGTCCAGAATCGGCGAGGGTGGGCCTCGTGAAGCAGCCATCCGGAGCCTGCTCTACATCGGCTCGGCCCGGGGAATGGTCGACGAGCGCAGCATCGAGGCGCTCCGCCGGGTCCGGCGCGACTACGGCGGGCCGCGTCTGTCGCTCGCCGAGTTCAAGATGCTGGTTCGTGAGCAGTTCTTCATGCTGCTCCTGGATCAGGAGGGAGCCCTCGCAGCCATCTCAAGAATGCTGCCTGATGATGTCAATCAGCGCCGGAGTCTGTTCGAGTCCATGTTGGACGTGCTCTCCGCCAGCGGCGAGCTTGTCGGTGAGCCCGCAAGGCGCTTCCAGCGAATTGCGGCGCTTCTTGGCCTCAACACGGAAGAAGGGGGCACGAACAACGTTGCCCCTTTCGACCAGGCGAGAGCGTCGTAGCGGCCGTTCAGAGGATCGGGAGCAAAGTCATGGCAGCGGAAACCGGGCAATCGCAATCGTCCAGCAAGTACGATCGGCTGATCGCGGCAGCCAGGGCCGTTCCTGCGGTCCCAACCATCGTGGTGCATCCCTGCGACGAGACTTCGCTGCGTGGGGCCGTCGACAGCGCACAAGCCGGCATCATCCGGCCCATCCTGGTCGGCCCTGAAGGTAAGGTCAGGGATACCGCCAGAAAGTTCGATCTCGACATCTCGGGCTTCGAGGTCGTCGATGCCGCGCATAGCGAGGACGCCGCCAGCAAAGGGGTCGAGCTGGTCCACGCTGCAAAGGGCGAGATGCTGATGAAGGGCAGCCTGCACACGGACGAGCTGATGCGGGCCGTCACGGCAAAGGCCGGAGGTCTGCGCACTGATCGCCGCATCAGCCATGTGTTCGTCATGGACGTGCCGGCCTATGCGGAGACCTTGTTCGTCACGGACGCTGCCATCAACATCTTTCCCGACCTCGACGCCAAGCGCGACATCATCCAGAATGCGATCGACCTCTACACGCAGGCTGGCTTCGGCAAGGCACCGCGCGTGGCCATCCTGTCGGCGGTCGAGACCGTCACCTCCAAGATTCCATCGACCATCGAGGCGGCTGCGCTGTGCAAGATGGCTGATCGCGGCCAGATCACCGGTGGCGTGCTCGATGGGCCGCTGGCGTTCGACAATGCGATCGACCCGGAGGCGGCACGCATCAAGGGCATCAAGTCCGAGGTCGCAGGCCGGGCGCAGATTCTCGTCGTCCCCGATCTCGAGGCCGGGAACATGCTGGCAAAGAATCTCGCCTACTTCGCCAGGGCCGATGGGGCCGGCATCGTGCTCGGCGCTCGCGTGCCGGTGGTCTTGACCTCGCGGGCCGATACGCCGCGAGCGCGAATGGCCTCTTGTGCGGTGGCATCGCTTTACGCCAACGCGCGCCGCCAGCATGCGCCCACAATCGCCGCGTGATCGCCATGGACACGATCCTCGTCGTCAACGCCGGCTCTTCCAGCGTCAAGTTCCAGATCTTCTCGGTCGAGGGTGAGGGCCGGTTGCGGCGGCAGATCAAGGGACAGATGGATGGCATCGGCAGCCGGCCGCGGCTGAAGGCAAGCGGCGCGGCGGGTGATCCCCTGGCCGACCGTGCCTACCCGATCGAAGCGGTGCCGGACGTTTCAACCGCGATGGGCATCGCCGGCGCCTGGCTCCGCGAGGAGCTTCGCATTCACCCGATCGCGGTCGGGCATCGGGTGGTGCATGGGGGCCCGGACTACGACAAGCCGGTCCTGATCGATCACGGCGTGGTGGCCCGGCTCGAGCGCTTCGCCAACCTTGCACCGCTGCACCAGCCGCATAACCTCGCCCCAATCCGCTCGATCCTGACGAACTTTCCGGCATTGCCGCAGGTCGCCTGCTTCGACACCGCATTCCATCGCACACATGGGGCTCTGGCGGACTATTACGCGATCCCGCATCAGCTTCATGCCGAGGGCGTGCGGCGCTACGGCTTTCATGGCCTGTCCTATGAGTACATCGCCCGGAACCTGCCGAACGTCGCGCCAGAGATCGCGAAGCGCCGGGTGATCGTGGCTCACCTCGGCAGCGGCGCCTCGATGTGCGCCATGAAGAATGGGCGGAGCGTCGAGAGCACCATGGGCTTCACCGCACTGGATGGTCTGCCGATGGGAACGCGGCCGGGCCAGCTCGATCCGGGCGTCGTGCTCTACCTCATGGCCGAGAAAGGCATGTCGGCTGCGGGCGTGCAGGACTTCCTCTATCGCGAATGCGGGTTGAAAGGCCTTTCCGGGGTCAGCAACGACATGCGCGAGCTGGAAAAGAGCGAGGATCCCAAAGCAAAGCTTGCGATCGACTATTTCGCCTATCGGATCGGCCTCAACGCCGGCATGCTGGCGGCCGCTCTGCAAGGTCTCGACGCCTTCGTCTTCACCGCCGGGATCGGCGAGAACTCCGCAACCATTCGCGCCCGCGTCGTCGAGCAGTTCGGTTGGCTCGGCGTGGCGCTTGATCCGGTCCAGAACGCGCGTCATGCGCAATTGATCTCGCAGCCCGGCAGCCTCATTCCGGTTTTCGTCGTCCCGACCGACGAAGAGCTGATGATTGCGCAGCACACGCTGTCGCTTCTGATCAGCACACCATCGAGCAACCCCAGACAAGAGAGGGTGTCATGATTCCCGTTTATCCGGATACCAAGGTCGCCTTGAAGGGCAAGAAGGGGCTCGTCGTCGGTATCGCCAACGATCAATCCATCGCCTGGGGCTGCGCCAGGGCTTTTCGGGCGCTCGGAGCCGAGCTCGCCGTGACCTATCTCAATGACCGCGCGAAGAAGCACGTCGAGCCGCTCGCACAGGCGTTGGAAGCGCCGATCTTCGTGCCGCTCGACGTCATGGCCGAAGGCCAGACGGAGCAGGTCTTCGAACGAATCGCGAAAGAGTGGGGGCAGCTCGACTTCCTGCTGCACTCGATCGCCTTCTCGCCCAAGGAAGCGCTGCATGGCCGCGTCGTCGACGTCGGACGCGAGGGCTTCCTCAAGACCATGGAGGTCTCCTGCTGGTCCTTCCTGCGGATGGCTCATCTGGCCGAGCCCCTGATGAAGAACGGCGGCACGATGTTCACCATGACCTATTATGGCAGCCAGATGGTGGTCGAGAACTACAACATCATGGGTGTGGCGAAGGCGGCGCTGGAATCGGCGGTTCGTTACGCGGCAGCCGAGCTGGGCCCGAAGGGCATCCGCGTGCATGCGATCTCGCCGGGACCGCTGGCCACCCGCGCGGCCTCAGGCATTCCTGAATTCGACGAGCTGATGGACAAGGCGCAATCGAAGGCGCCGGCTCGCAGTTTGGTAAGCATCGACGACGTCGGCAACGCCACCGCGTTCCTGGCGCTCGACGGCGCCAAGCTGATGACGGGCGGTGTGCTGTACATCGATGGCGGTTATCACATCATCGACTAGATGATACTCCAACCGATCGCGCGAGCGCTTACCGATAGTGCAGCGCGATCAGCTCGGCGACACAGGCCGGCTTCGTGCCGCCTTCGATCTCGATCACGAGATGGTAGTTCACGCGCAAGCCGTCGGGAGGCACATCCTCGGCTTCGGCAACGGTCACGCGTCCTCGCAGTCTGGATCCTGCCGGCACGGGTGCCAGGTAGCGGATCCGGTCCGCGCCATAGTTGAGTGTATTGCGCAAGCCCTTCAGGCCGATCACCGATCGGATGAAGAGGGGTGCGAGCGCTAGCGACAGCAGCCCGTGGGCGATCGTTTTGCCACCCGGCATCTCTTTCCTGGCGCGCTCCTGGTCGACGTGAATCCACTGCTCGTCGCAGGTCGCTTCTGCAAACTGGTTGATCCGTTCCTGGGTGATCTCAATCCAATCGCTCACCCCGATCTCGTTGCCGACGGCTGCCTTGATCTCTTTGAAATCGCTGAATACGCGCATACTGTCTCACCCGCTCATATCTTCATTTCGGGAACGCGGTCACCGATAGCCAGCTCAGCCTCCGTGACGGCCATGACCTCGCCGACGCTAATACCGGGAGCAGTCTCGAGCAGAGTGGCTTTGCCATCGGGAAAGCCGATCACTGCGAGATCGGTGACCACGAGGCTCACCGGCCGGCCCGACGTCAGCGGCAGGTTGCACTGCTTGACGATCTTCGACTTGCCTTTCGCCGCATGCTGCATGGCGACGATGACCCGTTTGGCGCCGCTCACCAGATCCATGGCACCGCCCATGCCGGGGACCATCTTGCCGGGGATCATCCAATTGGCGAGGTGACCGCCTGCGTCGACCTGCAGGCCGCCGAGCACGGTGACATCGACATGGCCGCCGCGGATCAATGCAAAGGACATTGCGCTGTCGAACGTGCTCGCGCCCGGCAGCGCGCTGATCGGCTTTCCACCGGCATCTGTGAGCAGCGGGTGCTCCAGCCCCTGCTCGGGAATGGGCCCGGTGCCGATCAGCCCGTTCTCGGACTGGAAGAACACCTTCAGATCGGGCGAGACATAATTGGCGACGAGCGTTGGAATGCCGATGCCGAGATTGACGAGGTTGCCCGGCTTAAGCTCCTGCGCAACACGGCGAGCGATGATCTCCTGTGCGTCCATGACCTCACCCGTTCGCGTTGGTGATGAGATAGTCGACCAGCGGTGCCGGTGTCACGACGTGGTCGGGCGCGATGACGCCAACGGGCACGATGTGCTCCGCGGTCACGATCACGGTATCGGCCGCCATGGCCATCACCGGATTGAAATTCCGGGAGGTCAACGCATAGGAGAGATTGCCGAGGTAGTCGGCGAGGAAGGCGTGCACCAGCGCGAACTGCGCGCGCAGCGCGGTTTCGAGCAGATAAGGCCTGCCGTCCACCTCGATCTGGCGCTTGCCTTCCGCGACGAGCGTGCCGACACCGGTCGGCGTGAGCACACCGCCCAAGCCGCTGCCGCCGGCGCGGATACGCTCGGCGAAAGTACCTTGTGGAATCAGATCGACCGCGACCTGGTTCGTCAGCATTTGCTGCTGCGCCTTCGGATTGAGACCGATGTGGGTGGCGGTCAATCGCGACACCAGCGTTGCGTCAAACAGCTTGCCGACTCCTTTGCCCGGCGTGGCCGCGTCGTTGCAGATGATCGTGAGATCGTTCTTCTTCTGTCGGACCAGTTCGTCGAGCAAACGTTCCGGCGTCCCGACGCCCATGAAGCCGCCGACCATGACGCTCGCGCCGGCCGGGATCATCGCGACGGCTTCTTCGACGGATACGGCCCTCATGGTGAAACTCCGATCGGTTCGTCCGCCGAATGTTGGCGGGCGGTGCGCGCAATCCCTTGATTTGGGTCAAGCCTTCGCGTCATTCTGGTTGCGCGAAGTCATGCCGATACTCTCCAGCATCTCGTGCCATAGCTTGCGCACCTCGGCGTGGCGCCGCTCGAGCGCGTCGCTTACGGCGTCGCGAAACGGCACGAGGCTTTCGCCTTTCAGGAACATAATTTGCGCCTGCAGCAGCCGGCCGCTCTCGAACTCGACGCGCCGGAGTGCCATCGCGAAGGGATCGTTCGGATTCGCCTCCACCGGAAGCAGCGCCGCCGGCCTGATGCCGGCGTGAACGGCGTGGGCGAGGGTCGCAAGATCCACGGCAAGCGCCAGGGTTGGATCTGGAATGCCCGCCGCCGGTGCGGGAAACCAGGCGGTCTCCCAGGCGGCAGCCAGATAGAAGAGGGCGAGGTCCGGTGTCCATTTCGTTGCACGAAGCAGCAGAGAAACGATCTCCGACTCGTTGTAGAACTGCGCGTTCAGTTCGGTTTGCCAGGCTGATTCCAGCCTCGGCGGCAAGGCGAGAGCGAAGCGACGCCCCAGCGCACCATGGGCTGAAATCAGGAAGCTCGCGACGCGGGTCTGCTGCCGGGCAGGCACGCGGCCATCGGAATCAAGCGGACCAAAGAAGGCGCTCATGCGGCCGCTCCCTTGACCGGGATCGCGCGCAGATGATCGTAGCCCGCGGGAAACGGCATGAGTTCGCCGCCGGCCTCGTCCGGGGCGATCCAGACCGACTTGTTGCCCTGCCAGCGTCCGGCCATCACGTCATCCGCGAATCGCGCAAGCAAATCGGCCGTCAGCGCCGGCTTCTCCAGCGTGAAGGCATGATAGGCCCGGGGGATGATGACCAGGCTGCTGTCGGGAATTTGAACGCGCAGCGTCTCGTGCAGCGCGCGTGGCGTGAGGAAGTCGAACTCGCCGTTCAGGATCATTGTGGGCATGCCGATCGACGGCAGTTGCGCCGTCAGCGGCTGGAAGTCGAGGAAGGATTCCATCAGGTTCTGCAAGGCGTAAACATCGTTCACGAGCCAGCCCTGCCGCTTCACGCTGTCGAGCTTGGCCAGCACCGGCGCCAGCCAATGGTCGGAGACATTCATCGGCAGCAGCAGATCCTGCAGGTAGCTGGTGCCGCCAAGGATCAGGCCGGTGCGCAGCGCATTGCCGAGCAGGAAGAGTTGCGGGGGCAGCTCGGCAAAGCAGCTCATCGGGACCAGCCCGGACAATCGGTCGCCATGTGCGATGGCGTAGCGCAGCGCGATCAGACCGCCGAAGCTGATCCCGCTCAGGAACACGGGCCCGCTGCCGAGCTCCTGGATCAGGAGGTGCAAAGCCGTAACCTGATCGTCCTGACTGATGAAGAGCGTTGGCTTGTCGGACTCGCCCTGGCCGAGCAGATCGAACGTTGCGACGCGGAAACCGCGAGCGATGAGCGCATCGCGATAGGCGGTCCACAGCTCGGCATACTGCGTCAGGCCGTTGACCAGCACATAGGCCGGCGCGCCGGCAGGGCCGTCAAGCTCGTAGCGGATCCGATACGAGCCGTGGCTGAGGAAAGGCATTGCGGCGATCCCGCGGGCAACTTGATGCCGAAGCATCCTCGTTCAGAACTTCCGCAATCCATTGAGTTAAGTCAAAGGATGCCGCGCGGCGCCTCTTAGCGTCCGATCAAGCAATCGCCGGAGGAAATCGCCATGAAAGGGAGCGAGGCCATGCGTCGCCTTCTCGTGAGTGCAGTGTTGCTGCTGATCGGCACCTCGCTCGCGCTTGCGCAGCCGTTCACGCGCCGCTCGTCGCAGATGCAGCACGACGAACTGAAGAAGAGCTACGAAATTGCGAACTTCCGCCTCGGCGGCAAGTACGACCTTTCCGATCCCTCGAAATGGGAGAATGGCGGAGAAGGCGGCGTCACGCTTGAATCGCTGGGCGCGGGCAAGCTGCGGGCCGCCTACATCGCGATCGGCAATGCCCGCCGCAACGCGGCCGGCGAGATCACCAATGCGGTGATCGTCAATTCCTACTATTCCGGCGACTCGACCGACATGTACGAGCAGTGGGTCAAGGGCGCTGCCTTGTCGGGTGGTGTGCCCATCATCGGTCCGGGCCGGCCGATCGATACCGATCGCTATTATGTCGTCATGGTGGATCCGCTCGGCACCTGGGGCGCAAGCAAGCCGTCCGACGGTCTTGGGATCAAGTTTCCGCAATATAGCTATTACGACATGGTGCAAGCCAACTACCGCATGCTGCGCGATGGCCTGAAGATCGCTCGCGCTGCGCTGATCACCGGCGTTTCCATGGGCGGCACTCAGACCTACGTCTGGGGCGTGATGCATCCGGAGTTCATCGGGGCGCTGATGCCGATCGGCGGCACCACGCAGTCGGACGGCGATGATCCCGTCGGCAACTGGACCTTCCAGATGATGACGGCGGCGATCCAGTCGGATCCGGTGTGGCAGCAGACCAGGGGTGACTATTACAAGCTGCCCAAGGAGAAGCACCCTGTTCCGGGCCTGGCGTTCGGCTGGTCGATCCTCGGCATGACCGGCTACGACTTCGCCTTCCGCACGAGCCAGAACTGGAGTGCAGTGCAGCCCGAAATCTTCTACTGGGATCCGCCGAACGAGAAGGCGGGGCTGAGCGTCATCAACCGTGCCAAGCTCTACGACGCCGTCGATCTCGTCTGGCGCAATCGGGTCGGCGAGACCCACAACGTCAATCCCTATCTCGGCCGCGTTCGCGCGCGGACGCTGGTGATGCACATCACCAACGACCTTTGGCTGAACTTCAAGCTGGCCGAGAAGGCAGTTGACCGGGTCCCCGGCGCAGACCTCATCGCCCAGGAAAGCCCGGTTGCGCACTACGGTGTGTTCCCGATCATCAACCAGCGCAAGAACGATCCGAAGTTCGTCTCCTTCATGGATGACGTGGCTGCGCTGGATCGCGCGCAGACGTTCGACGACAAGAACTATCGCGTGCCCGGCGTGGCCGAGAACATCGATCCGAACAAGTCCTTCTGGAAGGATTTCGTGACCTACCCCTATCCGGTCAAGTACGCCAACGCGAAGGACAAGAGCGGCAACTCCTGGCAGATCGGCTACATGGACGAATATGCCGGCACCGACAAGGATCCGAAGGTGCTGGTCATCATCCATGGCAAGGGCGCCTTCGCCGGACACTACGGCAACGTCATGCAATATGCCCTGCGCAGCGGTGTGCGTGTGATCGCGCCCGATCTGCCGCACTACGGCATGTCCGGACCAGGCAATCTCGACAAGAGCCCGGCGCGCACCATGCAGGACATGCGGGAGGTCATCTACGACCTCGTGGTCAACCAACTCGGGGTCAAGAAGGCATACTATCTCGGCCATTCGCTGGGCGGCCAGTTTGTGATGGGTTACGCCCTGACCTGGCCGGACGCCGTGCAGGGTCTCGCGCTTGAGGCCCCCTCTGGGCTTGAGGAGTATCCACGCGACATCACCATCGCCAAGGACAAGAAGGCGAGGCTGTTCGATCAAGCCTTTGACCACGACTTCGACAAGTGGAAGGCAACCTGGGGCCCGACCGGGATTCTCGACGCCGAGATGAAACGTTCGGAGCAGAATGTCCGCGACTTCTTCTACTTCAAGAAGCGCGATCCCGAGACAAACGTGGTCTCGGCCTCCAAGAGCGGCTACTTCTTCAGCGACAGCGAATATGCCCGCCTTCACACCGAGCAGCGCGTCGGCTTGATCAAAGGCAATCCGAAAGAGCTCGAACAGTGGTGCAACGTCTTCATCTATGACATCTACACCATCGGCGCCGAGCTGCAGCAGGACAATCCGAAGAACCTCTACGAGCGGCTGACCCAAATCAAGGCACCGATCTTCCTCTCGTTCGGCGACAAGGAGCCGTTCATCCCGACACCCGCCTTCAACGGGCTGACGGACCTCGGTCGCGATGCGATCACGCCGTTCATGTCGCGCATGACGAATGCCGGCAACCGGCCGCTTCTGAAGGTCTATCCGGAGACCGGGCACTTCATCCATACCGATAATCCGGTGGAATTCCCGGCCGACGTCGTGGACTTCGTGACGAGGGGAGCAGTCGATACCTCGTCACCGCTCGGCACGGACCGGATGATAAAGGGTGCCGTGATCTCTGCGTTGCCGGTAGCGCCGACGCCTCCGGGCGCAGCGCCCACTGCCGGCCTGAACAAGTAGGGCCGGGACCATGTCAAGAGTGCAGGCGGGCGAGGTCCAGTTGGGCTGGCGGGAGTGGGGGGGAGGCGACGTCACCGTCGTCTTCCTCCACGGCAATCTCGCCAGCAAGGACTGGATCGAGCTCGCCGCACCGCTGTTTCCCTCGGGGCTGCGCGTGATCGGCATCGACTGGCGCGGTTGCGGCGATAGCGACCGGCCAAAGCCGCTCGAGGATTATTCCAATTACGCCATGCAGCAGCATGCGCAGGATATGCTCGCCGCCCTCGATGCGCTCGGCATCCGGTTCTGCCACCTCGCCACCCACTCCACTGGAGGCATCATCGGCGCGCGGATGTTGCTGATGCAGCCGCAACGGTTCGGGCGGGTGTTCGCGCTCGATCCGATTACGCCGCTGGGCATGGCCTTCAGCGCCGCTCAGATCGACGTCTTTCGCGCGATGATGGCGAGCAAGGAGGTGACGCGGGCGGTGATGGCGACTGCGGCATCCTCACTGTTCGTGCCTGAGAGCCTTGCGCCGCATTCGGTACCGCGGTTTCGGGAGGGGCTTGGAGATATCCAACGCTTGTTCGAGCGTATCCTCGAGCAGACCTTCAGCGTCTCCGAGGGTATTTGGATCGGCACGCCCGTCAATCTCAATCGGGAGTGGGAAAGCAAGGAACTGGAGCGTCGAATGGCCGAAATCCGGCATCCGCACCTGGTGCTGTGGGGAGAGCGGGACGGGTGGATCCCGCCTTCGGATCTGCGAGCGATGGCGGCGGCGATGCCGGACTGCCGGTTGGTGATCGTGCCCGGTGTCGGGCATTCGATGAACCTCGAAAATCCGGCGCTGTATGCCGGCTATTTCGGTGCCTGGTTCGGAGGACTAGCGAGATAGCAGCATCGCTATCGGCACATCAGGACGAGGACAGTATCATGGCTGGCACGACCAAGCTCTCGGTTGAGAAGGCGCTCGAAAAGCTGCGCCGCGACGAACTGCAGAAGACCGGGACGGAGCAGCGCGACGAGAAGACCGAAGCGCTCCACAAAGAGATCAAGCGCATGAGAGCACAAAGGCAGCGCCTCGACCCGACCTCGCGCAAGCGCAGTTGAGCTCGTTCGGCTCGGATGACAGTCCAATTCCTGGCTGGCGGTCTCGTCAGCGCGATCAATATCATGATCCATGCGATTGTGACGGTCGGTGCAATCAGCATCGCTCGGGCCGCCGGGTTGAGGCATACCCACCGACCGAGGCTGCACCTGATGGCCGTCATGGTGGCGACGGCAGCGGTGCTCATGCTCGCGCACACGCTAGAAATCCTGGTTTGGGCACTCGCCTACCTGATCCTTGGCGCTGCGCCGCCGGAATCCGATCGGCTCTATTTTGCGTTCGTCAACTACACCACCCTGGGCTACGGCGATATCACGCCCGTTCAAGCATGGCGTTTGACCGGGCCGATGACCGCCATGAACGGCATTCTTCTGTTCGGCTGGTCGACCGCCGTGTTGTTCGAAGTCTTGCGCAAGACGCTGGAGCATCTCGCCGCGATCGGCGCCGGCGGCTTCAGCTCTGCAGATCGATAGTGGCAAGCTTCTGGCGGTCGGACAGCACAATCTGGCGCTGTGTGTTGCCGACAAAATCGATAATGCCGAACTCGTGAAGTCGCGACAGGGCGCGAGACACCGTCTCCAGCGTCAGACCAAGATAGTCAGCGATATCGCGCCGCGACATCGGCAGCGCTATCACGTCGGTTCTGGTCAGTCGCTGATCCATCTCCAGGATGAAGCGGCGACACGTTCCAGCGACGTCTTGCGGCCCAGCAGCAGCATGTGATCTTCGGCGTGCTGCAGGTTGCTCGTCGTCATGTTGAGCAGGTTGTTGGCAACGACCGGATCGCTGTCGGCCACCAGCTCCAGCGTTTGCCTGCGGATCAGCCGGACGGTGGTGTCCACGATCGCCTCAGCGGTGAAGCGGTGCAAACTGCCGTTTTCCAGTCCGAAGATATCGCCAGCGAGGTGAAACGCGCCGATCTGTCGCCGTCCGTCCGATAGAAGCTTGTAACTTCGCACCGCACCCATCTTGACCTGATACACGTAATCGGCGGCCTCTTTCTCGCCGTAGATCTCGGTACCTTTCCTGTAAGTGAATTCGCTCAAACTGACGGTCGGATTCGAGCCGCTGGTCATTCCCAGGTCGTGAAGAGAATTGGGGCGGCGCGTGGGATCGGTTGTGATGCGCACAAACATGGCCAACTCCTCAACGGATTGCTGAATAGTCTCAGATCAGAATTCCATTGCTAGGAATGCGCCGCGCTATCCCACTCCCGCCGGGGTTGATTTACGACTAAAGAGGATATTCCCGTCCATTGTCTCCAGGGACAGTGTACCTTGGGACAAGGTCCAAGGGCGTTCGCGGCATGAGACGGTCGACAAGTGATCCGCACGACGTGAAGCGACGTTTCGATTTGAAGTGTTCTTGCCAAGAATTTGCCTTCTGTTTTAAGCCTTGAGCTGGCGTGCCGCGCAAAACGGCGCCCTGCAAAAGATACGGCGGCTAAGAGGTGAAATTGCCCGGCCTTGTTCATGTGGTAGACGACGACGCATCGTTTCGCACGGCAATAGAGCGTCGGCTGCGACTGGCAGGCTACGCCGTGGCCGTCCATTCATCGGCGAAGGAGTTGCTCGATCACCTCCCAAGCGGAGAGGAACCCGCTTGCGTCATACTCGACGTGAAGATGCCGGGCCTGAGCGGTCCTGACCTGCAAAACCGGTTGAACGAGCTTGGTTTGGCGTTGCCGATCATCTTTGTCACCGGTTACGCTGACACAGCAACGACCGTGCGCACCATCAAGGCCGGTGCCGAGGATTTCCTGACGAAGCCGGTGTCATCAGAACAGTTGATCGACGCCATAGAGCGTGCCCTGGCGCGGCACAATGCCGCACAGAGCCAGCAAAGTAAGCTCAGCTCGTTTCGGACTCACCTATCATCGCTGACACCGCGCGAGCGGCAAGTGTTCGACCTCGTCGTGCGCGGCAAGATCAACAAGCAGATCGCTCACGAACTCGGCACGACGGAGCGAACGATCAAGGCGCATCGCCACCAGGTCATGGAGAAAATGCGGGTCCATTCGTTCGCGGAACTCGTGGCGATCGCGGAGCGATTTGGGTTGATCGATGCGAACGCTCCTAAAGACTAAGGGGCGCACCTGCCAATTGACGTTCTGTTGATCTTTGTCAACGATCCAGCGCCGGGATGAATTCAGCTTAGGCTCGATCACCAACAAATTGGGAGAAGCGAGCATGACGGGAATTGCCAAGCGTCTTGGACTGATCGCGGCTGCATCGATCTTCGTGACAGCGCCGGTGTCGAACCAGCCATCATCGACAAGTCTGATCACCGCATAATGAATATGCCTCACTTCGTGCCGTTTGTAGTTTCGAAACAGGAGGTGCTCATGAAGGTGCCGTCCAAGTTCTTCAGACCGGCCACCCTCGGCGCAATGGCGTTGAGTGGGTCATTGGCCATTCTGGCTGTCTCGGTCAGCAGTGGTCCGGCAGCCGCGGTGGTGTATTGCCAGTACGTCGACTATCCGCCGAGTTGCGTCGCCAGACCGGGTGTCGTGCTCAGGCCGCGACCGGTCGCGCGTGCAGCCGCCCGCGAAGCGGTACGGCCCGGAACACCAATGAATCGCGGCGGCCCGGTGAACCGGGTTGGGCGACGCTGAATTCGATGGTCGAGACGCGGGACGACAGAGCCTCGGTTCGCGCCGGGCTCTGCTTAACCGATCAACGGCGAGCTTGAGGAGAAATGCTCAGAGCTATGTGGAAACTGCACCACGTTGTGCATGACGAAACTCAAACTGCGGGATCAGGTTATCAAATATCTCGCGGTCCTGATGAGCTCGATCCGTTGGGATGGTTCGGGAAGCTTAGCCAGCTCTGCCGCAAGTAAGGCGATTAGATCGCCTCGTCTTTCCGGGCGGACTTCCCTGCTCAAGAGTTCTCTGAGCTGATGGACGTTTTGAGTAGCCTGGAAGCTAGTATCCATCGCAGACGTCCGCCGCTTCGTTGTGGCTCTCCAAGACGCTAAGCGACCTTGCGCTATAGGCGAACAGCCATCTTGGATCGAATCCTGCAAAGTGTGCTCAAATTGTGCAGCTGGGGTTCTATTGAGCAATTTGCGACCGAGGCCGAGAAAGAAATGGACCGCCAAACTGTGGTTTGACGGTCAGTTCTTCGCTCGCTGCAGCTTTGGGGGGCCATGGGGCGGCGGCCATGAGCGGCTGCTACGCACGAAGGACCTAATATAGACAGGTAATAAAAGCTGGTCGGTTTGGTGGCTCAACGTCAGCCTTACTCACCAAATGCGCCGGCCGCAACCGCTCCCCTTAGCCAAGTTCTGCAAACATTGCTCAATTTCGGCAGGAGGGCAAAGCTTGATCCAGATCAGTACTTAAGCCCTGCTTGAAACAAGAATTATAGGTGATTTGGCTTCGAGATTTTTCAAATGGACGAAATCGACTATCCGCTTAGCCGATCTCCTGTTGTCCGCACCCGTGATCCGGAGGAGATGAGAAACGCGCTGCATACGGTTTACGGTGCAACCGGATTTGCTGTCGCGAATTCAGCCGATTTCGAAGGGGTTGCGAACTATCTGGTATTGCCCAATATCGGGCTCGGCTTTTGCGGATACGCTGCCAAGACGGTCGTCGAATTTCCCGAGGGCGATTTCGCAAGGCTGCAAGTCGGCCTCAGGGGAAAAGCCGGCCTCGTGTTAGGCGCCGGGACGACGCTGCCGGTCGACGAGGAGAAGTGCGGCATCACGCCGCCGGGGCAACCGACAACTATCATATTCGAGCCCGGATTCGAGCAACTCGTCCTTCGCATAAAGACCACCGCGCTGGAGAAAGCGTTAACAGCACTTCTTGGCGCACCACCGCGTGGGACGCTGCTATTCGACGCGACTGCCCCGCCGAAGCAGCCTATTGCCCAGCTGTTACGCCAGTTGACTTTGCTTCTGGCTGACCAGCTAAATTCAACTGCGGCGCAGCTACCCAGGCCGACACTGCTCGAACTCGAGCAAGCGCTTATCATGACGTTCCTCTCGGCTCAGAGACACAACTACACTGACGTTCTGGACAGCCCCGCCACGGAGCCGGCACCGCTCGTGGTTCGGTCGGCCGAAGAGTACATCGAGGCAAATTGGGCCCGTGCCATTGTCGCCGAGGAGTTAGCAACTCAAACGAACACCAGCGTTCGCAGCCTCTACGCAGCTTTCAGGAAGTACCGCGGGTATTCGCCGATGCAATTTGCGAAGTCCGTGCGGCTCCGGCGGGCCCGGCAGATGCTGCTCGAAGGAAACCCCAGAACGTCCGTCTCTCAAGTCGCGTTCAAGTGCGGCTTCTCCAATCTAGGTCATTTCGCGAGGGACTTCCGGGAGATGTTCGGAGAACTTCCTTCGCAGATTTTCGCGCGAGCACGGCGAATGTGAGCGTTTAAGGACAGCCCGGCTTTCAGCAGACGGCGTGTTTGAGCCATCCGACAAGGGGCACTCAGGGAAATTACCTAGCTCGCTTTAGATTTGCGCCAGATCAAATTTGCTCTCCCGACCTCGATCTAGCCTTCGCCAATTCGTGCGGCGATGTCCAGAACGGACACCAGTGGAATGAGCAGCATCATGCTTTTCAAGACACTCACGTTGCATTCACTCATCTACATCGCGGGCATGACGACGGCGATGGCCGTTCACCAGGCCATTCCGTTGCCTGACCTCTCGGCGGGACCTCAGGCCTCGCTCGAACAGACCGCAAATCGCTCGGGAAAGAGCGACAGGTTGCCAACGGTGCAACTGAAGCGGAGAGCTCTGGACAAAGTGCCGGTGCGTCTGCAACCGCGAGACCTGTTCAAATCGGGCAAAGCGGATTGCAAGCCTCCCATCGACGTGCCGGGTCGTTGCTTTGCGGAAGCTAAGCCGGTCCAGAGAACGGGCTAAGATTGTTAGCAAAGGTGCTTGGCGTCAGGGCGAGATCTCGATCGTCGTATTCTGGGCTCCGTGAGCCTGGATCAATTCGAACAGCGTTTGGGCCTGGTCGGGCGCCAGCCGGATGCAGCCGTGGGACACGGGACGTCCGAGATTGCGGACTTCAAATGTCCCATGAATTGCATATCCGCCGTGAAAGAAGATCGAATGGGGCATCGGCGTGAAGTCGTAAAGCTTCGAGTAATGCATGCGCTGGAGAGAATAGGGTCGGTATGTGCCGGTGGGAGTGCGGTAGCCTCGCCGCGCCGTTGAGACCGGCCAAGTCGCATACTCGGCTCCGTCGACGCTGACCTGCATCGTCTGGGTGGAGAGCTGAACCCGCACCGTGACGGCTGCGTGAGCGCTTTGGCCGACGAGGCCGAGGAGCAGAAGGACGATCAAGATCAGGAATGAAGGTAATCGCGCTGGCATTTCGTTTCTTTTCAAGCATTCGCGGATTGCGACACAAAGGTGGCGCTCCGACGTGATCAGGCCGATCGCTTGCCAGCATTGAGCACCCGGCAAGGTCGCATCCCCAGAAGTTGCTGCAAGCTAAGTGAGTTTCGGCGTGCGTTGTTGATCCGACGCAAGTCCACTCCCTTGGAGCTTCCTATCGGTTTTTGGCAATCCGGCGCTTCGGAGGTGCTTCGATGCTGAATTGGCAAGCGCGTGGCGGGCCCCTTCCGGGCAAATCGTAGGTGGCCCCTAAAGTTGCTGCAGATCAAGTCCGCCCGGCTGTGCCCAGCCTAGCATTCATGCATTGTTAATTCGGTCGGAGTGTTTCAGATGCTGCTCAGGACCAACACCTCCAGCATCCGTCCGGTTGACGGGCATCTCGCAGCACTCGCCGGCGAGCGCGTGTTCTGCAGTGAATTCAAGTATCGCAGGGGGACGGAAGTCTTCGGCGAAGGCGAGGAGACGGAGTACGTCTACCAGATCATCTCGGGAGCAGTGCGGACCTACAAGCTGCTCGCCGACGGTCGCCGCCAGATCAATTCGTTCCACCTGTCGGGCGACATGTTCGGTCTCGAGAATGGCGCGACGCATCGTTTCACTGCGGAGGCGGTCGTCGAGACTCGGGTCCGCATCACGAGAAGGCGCAGCCTGCTGGAGACAATGCAAAACCGACAATCCGGCGCTTCGAGCTTTCTTGCGCTGGTGACGCGGAATCTTCAGCACGCGGAAAACCACATGCTCCTGCTCGGCCGGAAGACGGCGCTGGAGCGGGTGGCCGCGTTTCTGCTCGAGCTCGACGAGCGGCTCGGCCAACCCAGCGTGCTGGTCCTGCCGATGAGCCGTCGCGACATCGCTGACTATCTCGGATTGACCCTCGAAACGGTCTCGCGCGCGTGCTCCACACTGCGCGACCAGAAGATGCTGAAGTTCGAGGGGGCGACGCAACGCCAGATCGTGCTGCTCGACCGCAAGGGTCTTGCCGAGCACGACGCTTGAGAGCGGGCGTGGCTCGTCACTCCTCGATGTCTTGCTCCAACGTCTGGGCCTGCGGTCCATTGTGAGCGGTGCTGAACTGAGCGAGCGGCAGGGAGGTCGACAACGACAGCAGGTTGGAATCGACGACCTCCAGCGTTAGGATCTTTCCTGCGTCCATCTCCTTGACCAGTTTCGGGCTCGCCACGTCGGCTGCGATGCAGCCGTTGCTGAGGCACCAATTGTAGGGAAACGGATGATATGCGCCGGTGTCCACCTTAAGCTTGGCTGGTATCCGCAGGTACATGCCGACGGGCACGAAGATCTGAAGGCGCGCATTGCCCTTCTCGCGTTCGATCAGATCGATCCGAACCGCCATTTGTCCGGTCTCGAAGGTACCTGAGATCGAGGTTCTGCAAAGCAGCGGGGCGCCGGCGGCCTTGAAGCAGAGTTTCTTCCAGTCGCCGTATCTGATGTCGTTTGCCGTGCGCTGTCCGCGGGGCGCGATCTCCGCAAGGGTGGGCGCTGCGGCGCAGGTCGCCGACAGAAGGACCGCAAGAATGGCCTCGGCCAGATATCCCGGTCGTGCCGTTTTGTGGTGAGGACGCGCCATGTTTCGCACTCCGGGGTTCTCGTGGCGATTATCTGAGCTTGTCGAGAAAACTGGACACGAGAGGCGACCAGATCGGGACCGCATCCGGCGAGCCGATGAAATAATGCCCCTCGTTGCCGAATGGCGGCATCAGGTGATATTCGGCCTTGCCTCCGGCGTTGGTAAAGGCCTGGTGCATCCGCTTCGACAATGCCGGGCCGAAGAATGTGTCGTTTTCGATGTAGATCCACAACATCGGCACCCGCGAGGTGCGGCCGAATTCTCCTGTCGTCTGGACGAGCTTGTCCGGTGCGCAATTGTTGTTCGGCTTGCCGTCGACCCGGCCGCCACGGCCCGCGGCGAAGGTGATGATGGCCTTGACCTGCGGCGGGTTGAGGCTGGAGAGTGCAATTGATACCCATCCGCCGGCAGATTGTCCGACCACGATCGCACCGTCGGGCAGAGCCCGCTTCTCCGCGACCATATAGTCGATGATCCAGAGGTTGGCTTGGGCGACCGCAAGGCCTGGATCGCGGAAATTGGGATTGCTGCATTTGCCGACCTTTGAGAAGAAGGGGCCGTAGATTCCGCGCTCGGGGATGTCGATTGCGGAGGCGCCAAATCCGCTACCAACCGGCGCCACGACGAGATAGCCCCGCCTGGCGAACCATTTGGCCGCGTCGGGAAATTCGACCAGGGGAAACAAGCTGCGCTCGGTCGGGTTGAGCGCCACGCCATGGTTCATGATCACTAGCGGAAAGGGGCCATCGCCGACCGGACGCACCAGATAGGCAAACGTCGGGAGCGGCAACGGCAGGGCCCAAATTTCTTCCTGAATGCGTCGCGGGGCTTGGTCATCGGCATGGGCGATCCCGGCCAAGGTCAGAAGGAGCAGCGCCGCCCGTAACAGCTGTTGGATCAAGGGATGCGAGAGCATTCCGGCCTCCTCATCCGGCAAACGTCGCCGCTACGATGATCGGTCCAAGCACCGTCAGGACGAAGTTCCCGACGGCATAAGGCACGGCGACGCCGAGCACCGGGGTCTGGCTTTCGGCGACCTCGCAGGCGCCCGTCACGGCGGCATCGACCGTCATGGCGCCCGCCAGCGCACCGCAAGTGATGACCGGGTTCATGCGCAGCACGTGATAAGCGAACAGCGTCGCGACGATCAGCGGCACCAGCGTGACGACGAGGCCCATGCCGACCAGCAGCAAACCGTGCGCCTGGATTGCGATCCAAGCCGCATGGCCGTTGCCAAGGCCGATGGCGGCAATGAAGCCGCCGAGGCCGATATCGCTCAGCGTCTGCTGCGCAGCGGGCGGCATCGCGCCCATGGTCGGCCGGCGCGACCGCAGCCAGCCGCAGACAAGGCCCGCAATCAAGGCCCCGCCGCCGCCGCCGAGCGTCAGCGCAATGCCTCCGACCTTGAAGCTGATCAGGCCGGCCAGCAAGCCGGCGGCAATACCGGTCGCGAGAAAGGCGATGTCGGTACGATCGCCGGCGCGTAGGATTTGCCCGACGTGCGCAGCTGCGCGTTCGATGTTGCGGCTGGTGCCGACGAGGGTCATGACGTCGCCGACATAGATCCGCGTGTCGGGGCTGAGCGGCACCTCGCGTCCCATCCGGGTCAGGGCTCGCAGGAACACACCGCGCGCATTGCTGCCGACGCGATCGGCGACGTCCTGGACCGAGCGGCCGTGGAGCTTGCGGTTGTCGACCAGCACGTCGACGACATTGCCCGGCATGGCCTTCAGGATTTCATCGGCATCGATCTCGGTGCCGATCACAGGCCGCGCGGCGACGATCACCGCTGTCCGTCCCGCGAGCACGATGTCGTCGCCCGCCTCGAGCACGGTGTCGAGATGCGGCTCGATGTCGGCTCCCCGGCGCACGATGCGCTCGATGACGGTGCGGCTGCCGATCTCGTCCTCGATCGCCTTCACGGTTCGGCCGGCGGCCGCCGAGACGCGATAGGCGCGCGCCTGGAATTTGCGATAGTGCAGGTTCTCGGTCTTGGGCGGCTCGCCGCCGGCAAGTTCGATTTCGAGCTTCTTGGCTTCGTCCTTGAGACTGACGCCCATCAGCTTAGGCGCAACGAATGGCACGTAGATCAGCGTCAGGATGTATCCGAGAACGTAGGTCACCGCGTAACCGGCGGCGATATTTGCTTCCTGCTGCTCGAGCAAAGCCTTCGGCAAGCCAAGCTGCGCCAGGGCGCCTGAGGCCGTGCCGATGACGGAGGATTGCGTCAGCGCACCTGCAGCGAGGCCCGAAGCGGTCCCTGGATCGAGCCCTACCGTAAAGGCAAACGCCAGCACGATGATCAGGCCCGTCCCGCCAAGCACGAGCGCCATGGCGACCTGGGCCAGAGTGCGGATGCTCAAGGAAGCGAAGAATTCGGGTCCCGATTTGTAGCCTATCGTGAACACGAACAGGCTGAACAAGATGATCCGCAGCACCGACGGAAACGCGAAGGTGCCGAGCTGGCCGATCAGCACGGCGACGATGAGCGTGCATGCAGTGGTGCCGATCGAGAAGCCGCGGATCCTGACCCGGCCCAGCAAGGTCCCAAGAGCAACTGCAAGCAGCAGAAAGATTTCGGGAGCGGTGGAGATGATCCACCCGATGGTGTCCATGGTCGCCATTCCCCAGCGCATTGGTCCCGATGGATTGAATCCTCAAAGCCCCTAGGAGCTTTGATTCAAGTCAAGCCTTCTCTGCGCCCGCGCGGCCTCAATGGACCAGCGCCCAGATCGGCGGCAAACGATGTATCGGATATGAGCTCACAGGGCATTGCCGCGACTTCATTGCTGCGCCGCGACGAAACGATCGCCGTCGCGCCGATCCTGGCCATCGCGGTCGGCATCGTGATCGCCGCCTGGCTGCGCCGTGATGCGGGGGCGAGAGCGAGTGCCATCAGCACCTTGGCCGAGATCCTGCTTCCTGTGGTTGCTTTGCTGATCGTGCTGGTGCGCTGCGAAGCCGCGCCCTCCGAGGCAAGCTCATGAAGCCGCCGTCTGGATCGCGGCTGGGGTGGATGCGTTTGATCCCGCCGTTTGGCTGGCTTTCCGGGTATCGGATGACGTGGCTGCCCTCCGACGCGGTGGCCGGCGTCACGCTGGCCGCGTACGCAATTCCTGTATCGCTCGCCTATGCTGCGCTTGCAGGCCTGCCGCCGCAGATCGGTGTCTACGGCTATATTCTCGGCGGCATCGGTTATGCGCTGCTCGGCTCCTCCCGCCAGCTCGCCATCGGCCCGACCTCGGCCATCTCGCTGATGATCGCGGGCACGGTCGGGTTGCTCGCCGCAGGTGATCCGGTTCGCTATGCTCAGATTGCAAGCCTTGTTGCCTGCGCGGTGGCGCTGCTGTGCCTGATCGCCTGGCTGTTCAAATTGTCCAGCCTCGTCCGCCTGGTCAGCGACAGCATCCTGGTCGGCTTCAAGGCGGGCGCCGGGCTCACCATCATCATGAGCCAATTGCCGAGCCTGTTTGGCATTCCCGGCGGCGGTCGCAATTTCTTCGATCGGGCCATCCACATCGCGCGCCAGCTTGGCGATACGAATCTGCTGGTGTTGACGGTCGGTGCCGTTGCGCTCCTGCTGTTGCTGCTCGGCGAGCGCCGCCTCCCGGGCCGCCCGGTCGGCATCACCATCGTGGCCCTCGCGATCGTAGCGGCCACGCTGCTTGGGTTACCTGCCATGGGGGTGCCGGTCACAGGCAAGATCCCCGAGGGATTACCGACCCTTGCCGTTCCCACCTTTGGGCTGGTTGAACCCGAGGAGCTGTTTCCCATTGCGGCGGGTTGTCTCTTGCTGGCCTATATCGAAGGCGTGTCCGCCGCACGCAGCTTCGCTGCCAAGCACGGATATGCGCTCGACGTTCGGCAGGAATTTCTCGGCTTGGGCGCCGCCAACCTTGCCGCGGCATTCGGCCACGGCTACCCGGTCGCCGGCGGGTTGTCGCAATCGGCGGTGAACGACAATGCCGGCGCGCGTACGCCACTTGCACTGGTGATCTGCTCGGTCACCTTGGCGCTGTGCCTGTTGTTCTTCACAGGGCTGCTGACCAATCTTCCCAAGGCGGTGCTGGCCGCGATCGTCTTTGCCGCGGTGTACAGACTGGTGGACATTCCGGCGCTGTGGCGGATGTGGAAAGTCAGCCGGATCGATTTCTACGCGGCCGCCATCGCGCTGATTGCGGTGCTGCTGCTCGGAATCCTTCAAGGCGTGCTGCTTGCTGCGATCGCGTCGATCTTCCTGCTGCTGGCGCGGGCATCGCAACCGAATATCGCCTTCCTCGGCCGGCTGCCGGGAACCGGCCGCTATTCCGACAGCGCCAGGCATGAGGGCGTGGAGCCCCTCGTCGGCGTGATCGCTTTTCGTCCCGAGGCTTCGCTGCTCTACATCAATGCCGAGACGATCCTCGCGACCGTGCTGAAGGCGCTGGCCAGATCGGTCGATATCAGGCTGGTCGTCTGCGATCTCTCGGCATCGCCCTATATCGATCTCGCCGGCGCGCGCATGCTGCACGATCTCTATGACGAACTCGCCTCCCGTCACGTCGCGCTTTGCATCGTTGGCGCGCACGCGCAGCTGCGCGACCTCCTGCGGGCGGAAGGGCTGGCCGAGAAGACCGACAGCGCACAATGGCTGCGGACGCTCGATAGCGTGTTGGGCGGCAGCGACGCGAGGGGCGGTTAAGCGTTGTTGCGTTGCGAGATGCACGCGCGCCGCTGACGTCGTCCATGATCATTCAGACCGTTGACTTGGATCAATGGAGCGCAGGTCCGCAAGGCCACGATCCCGCATCACAATTGCCACTGGGATCGGGAGAGAGACATGTCCAAGGATGCCAACTCCGCAGAGAAGCGTATCGATCGATTTTTTTCCGGGCCCGGAGCCCGGGCCGATGATTGGCGCGATCTCGTGGAAGCAGCGAAGACCTGGGCGCGGGCCGGCAATCGCGCGGCCTACGATGCGGCGCTGGCCGAGCTCTCGGTCACCGAGGAATTTCATGGCTATCCCGGTCTGCACCTGATGGCGGCGTTGCGGGAAGCCGCAGCAGCCGGCGACGGGGCCACATCGTTCGCGCTTGCGACGAAGATCGCCCAGGCGCTGGCGACCCGGTCGTTCCGTCAGCATGCCGGCGACTGGAGCGCGAAGGACGAGGGCAATGGCGATGTGCCCGAACTGGTGCCGCCGTCGTTTGGCGGGCCCACGGCGCGCCGGCCCTACTTCGAAACCCTCATCGTGACCGGCGTGTCGTCCAGCCAGTGGCCGGCACTCGCCACCGAATGGCGCAAGCTGCGGCGTCCGATCGACGGCTTCATCTATGAGCCCGTCATTGTCGGCAGCCTCGAAGACGCGTTCTGTGCGACCATGCTCAACCCTGATATCGCCGCGGTCATCATCAACGAGGGTTTTGGCCTGCGGTCGCGGCACGAAGCGCCGGTGCTTCGCTCGATCATGGCGACCGCCGGTCTCAAGGATGAAGCCGACGCATCCGCGCTCCGGCTCGCCCAGATCATCAAGCGGATCCGGCCGGAGCTTGATCTCTACATGATCTCGAATCGAGACGTCGAGGAATTGGCAGGTAATCCCGAAGCCAGTGTCGTCCGCCGCATCTTCTATTCGGTGGAAGAGCTGCTGGAGCTGCATCTGTCGATCCTCGAAGGCATCCAGGACCGGTACGACACACCGTTTTTCGACAACCTCAAGAAATATGCGCAGCGTCCGATCGGGACGTTCCACGCACTGCCGATCGCCCGCGGCAAGTCGATCTTCAAGTCGGACTGGATCCGCGACATGGGCGAGTTCTACGGACCCAACCTGTTCCTGGCCGAGAGCAGCGCCACCACAGGCGGCCTTGACAGCATGCTGGAGCCGACCGGCAACATCAAGAAGGCGCAGGAGAAGGCGGCAAGGGCACTTGGTGCCGATCGCGTCTTCTTCGTCACCAACGGCACTTCGACATCGAACAAGATGGCGGTGCAGGCGCTGCTTGCGCCCGGCGATATCGCGATCGTCGATCGCAACCCACAAGTCGCACCATTACGGGATGGTGCTGGCGGGTGCGCAGCCGCTCTATGTCGAGGCGTTCCCGATGACGGAATATTCGATGTACGGCGCCGTGCCGCTGAAGACGATCAAGCAGGCGCTGCTCAATGCCAAGGCCGACGGCCGGCTCGACCGCGTCAAGATGGTCGATCTCACCAACTGCACCTTCGACGGCCACATCTACAACACGCGCCGCGTGATGGAGGAATGTCTCGCCATCAAGCCGGACCTGATCTTCCTGTGGGACGAGGCCTGGTTCGGCTTCGCGCGCTTCTCGCCGTTCCTGCGTCGGCGTACCGCCATGGGCGCCGCCAATGAGATCGAGACGTGGATGCACGATCCGAAGTCCGTGGCGGCCTATGAGAAGCAGCAGGCCGAACTCGGCAAGAACCCGTCGGACGCGATGCTGCTCAAAACCAGGCTCATCCCTGATCCGCGGCAGATCCGCCTTCGCGTCTACCAGACCAACTCGACTCACAAGTCGATGTCGGCGATCCGGCAAGGCTCCATGCTCTCGGTGAAGGACGTCGAGTTCCATACGGTCGAGCAGCAGTTCAAAGAGGCCGTGTTCACGCACGCCTCCACCAGTCCGAACCAGCAGCTCATCGCCAGCCTCGATATCTCGCGGCGGCAGATGGAGCTGGAGGGTTACGGCCTCGTGGCCAACGCGATCGAGATCGCGTTCGCGATCCGCCATGCGGTCAACAACAATCCGCTGATTTCGAAGTATTTCCGTGTGCTTGGCGCAGATGCCATGGTGCCGGCGCAGTACCGCCAGAGCGGCTTTACCGATTATCTTGCGGCCGGCGTGAACTGGGCGAATACGCTGAGGAGCTTCGACGAGGACGAGTTCTGCCTCGACCCGACCCGCATGACGCTGGTGTGCGGAACGGCCGGCTACGACGGCACGCAGTTCAAGGGCATTTTGGCGAGCGAGTACAACATCCAGGTCAACAAGACCTCGCGCAACTCGGTCCTGGTCCAGTCCAACATCAACAACACCCGCAGCGATGTTGCGCACTTAATCCGAGTGCTGGCCGAGATTGCTGGCGAGATCGATCGGGGCCTCGCACAGGGGGGCGCTAACGCGCGGAAGACTTTCGAGGCGCGCGTCAAGAGCCTGATGACGGACGTGCCGGACCTGCCGAACTTCTCGCATTTCCACCCGAGCTTCCGCGGCGATGCCGGTGCCAAGACCAACGAAGGCGACATCCGCACCGGCTTCTACGCAGCTTACGACGCGGCGGGTTGCGAGCACATTCGCCTCAACGATCCGGAGATCGACCGTCGTCTGAAGGCCGGGCCGGAGCTTGTCTCGGCAAATTTCGTCATCCCGTATCCGCCGGGCTTCCCGATCATGGTGCCGGGCCAGGTCATCACCCAGGAGACCATCGACTTCATGCGCAAGCTCGACGTGAAGGAGATCCACGGCTACGACGCCAAGGAAGGTCTCAAGCTCGTGCGTACTGAAGCCTTGGCGAAGATCGGCAGGCCCAAGCCGGCCGCGGTGCCAAAGCTCAAGGCGGCATCTTAGAGGGGACCGAACATGCAAGGCTTTTTCACATTCCTTCAGCAGTATCCATATCTGCTGCTGTTCTTCGTCGTCGGCCTCGCCGTCTATATCGGTCGGGCCAGCATCAAGGGTTATGGTCTCGGCATGGTCGCCGGCGCCATCGTGGTGGGGGCGGGCCTGTCGGTATGGGCCTCCACCTACGGCGTGAAGCTCGAGCTGAATAACTTCGCCAAGAGCCTGTTCTACTACCTCTTCATGTACGGTGTGGGCTTGCGCGTCGGTCCCTCCTTCATCAACAGCCTGAAGGGCGACGGCCTCAAGTTCTGCATTCTCGCCGTCGTATCGAGCGTGCTCGGCCTTGCGCTGGTGGTGATCGGTGCAAAGCTGTTCGCGCTCCCCCCAGGGGCGGCAGGTGGCATGCTGGCGGGATCGCAGACCATGTCGGCCGCCATCGGCTCGGCCGAGCAGGCCGTCACATCAGGTGTCGTCAAGCTCCCTGCGGGCATGAAGCCCGAGGACGCCTCCGGCATGATCGCGCTCTCGTACGGCATCACCTATATCTGGGGCACTGTCGGCATCATCCTGATCTGCAAATACCTGCCGCGCTGGTGGGGTGTCGATGCCAAGGCCGCTGCCAAGCAATATGAGCAGGAGTTCGGGGTTAAGGATCTCGAAGGCGGCGGCCTCACCGGCTATCGTCAGTTCGGGCTACGCGCCTATCGGCTGGAGAACCCTGCGACCGCGGGCATGAGCATCGCCAAATTCCGCGCCATGAATCCGGAGTACCGGATCGTCAACGTGGGGCGGAACGGCGAACCGCAAGGTGCCGATGCCGATCTCGTGCTGCAAAAGGGCGACATCGTCGCGCTTGGCGGCTCGACCGAGCATCTCACAGACAAGATGGGCCTGATCGGTCCCGAGGTCGCCGACGCCAAGACGCTCGGCATTCCCATGGACCAGGCGGACATCCTCGTCACCAACAAGGACATGGTGGGGCGCACGTTCGAGTCCTTCCGTGACACCGCGATCGCCGGCCAGTTGCAAGTGACCAAGGTCGAGCGCGGCGGCGTGCAGATCCCGGCTGGTCTGAAGACCAAGCTGGAGCGGATGGACATCGTCTCGGTGGTCGGCTTGAAGTCCGCTGTCAACGAGCTCGGCGAGATGTGGGGCCGCATTGCGCGGACCAACACGTCGACCGATCTGCTGACCCTTTCGGTCGGCATGATCATCGGCTTCCTGATCGGCATGGTGGAATTCCCGGCGTTCGGCGCCAAGGTCGGCCTCGGCAACGCGGGCGGTCTGTTGCTGTCGGGCGTGATCGTCTCCTCCATCGTGTCGCGGCTCCGTTTCTTCGGCAATACGCCGAACGCGGCGCGCAACGTGCTGGAGGATCTCGGTCTCGTGGTGTTCGTCGCCATCGTCGGTGTCAATGCCGGTGCCGGTCTCCTTGCTCAGCTCACCGGTGCGGTTGCGCTGAAGATCTTCATCGTCGGCTTCATCGCCTGCACGATCCCGCCCTTCATCGTTTGGGCGATCGGGTTCCACGTGTTCAAGATCAATCCGGCCGTGTTGATGGGCGGCGTGGCCGGTGCCCGTTCGCACTCCGGTCCTTGCCGGGAGGCTGCGGTTGAGATCCAGAGCTCCGTGCCCTGGATCGGCTTCCCGGTCGGCTATGCCGTCTCGGGAATTCTGCTCACCGTGTTCGGCTACTTCGCAATGCTTCTGGCTCAATAGCGAGCCAAACTCAGGGGAAAGTAAATGAAGAAACTCGTAGCTGTTGCTGCTCTGGTTCTCGGCGTCGCCGGCTTCAGCGTGCCCTCGCGCGCCGAAACCGGCAGCGTCACCGTGGTCTTCACCAAGGGCGGCTTCATCGTCGGCGTCGGAGGCGGCGAGGGTGTGCTGCGCCTGCGCGGCAAGAACTATCCGTTCACCGTATCCGGCATGAGCGTCGGTTTGACCGTGGGTGCCTCGACCACCAAGTTCGTCGGGCGTGCCTTGAACTTGCGCGGCCCGGCGTCGATCGAGGGGGCATACGCGGTGGGCGGGGCCGGGGGCGCCGTTGCGGCTGGTGCTGGTGCGGTTCAACTGCAGAACGCCAATGGCGTGATCCTTCAGCTCAGCGGGCCGAAGGTGGGCGCCGAAGTGTCGGCGGCCGTCGGCGGGGTCACGATCCGGTTGAAATAGGCGTGAACGCAAGAAAATAGGTCGCGTACTGCGCGGCCTATTTCGATCTCGTTTAGTAGCGCTCCTGCACGAACTTCATCCCCCGCAGGCTCGCCTGGTCATTGTAGCGTCCCTTGTCGGAGCGCGGCGGCAGCTTGACCTTGTCCTTCTTGATCCGCTTGTGCGGGATCGAGTCCAGCAGATGCGCGATACAATTCAGCCGCGCCCGCCGCTTGTCATCGGACCTGACGATCGTCCATGGCGCATGCTTGGAGCTCGTTGCCTCGAACATCAGATCGCGAGCCCTCGAATATTCGTACCAGCGCCGATAGGACTCGGTGTCCATCGGGCTCAGTTTCCACTGTCGCAACGGATCGTCGATCCTGGCGCGGAACCGTCGCTCCTGCTCGTCCATCCCGACCTCGAGCCAGATCTTGATCAGGATGATCCCGCTCTCGACGAGATGCTTCTCCATCTGGGGACACAGGGTGAGGAACCGCTTGTGGTCCTCAGGTGAGCAGAAGCCCATGACATATTCCACGCCGGCGCGATTGTACCAGCTCCGGTCGAAGATCACGACTTCGCCGCCTGCAGGGAAATGCTGCATGTAACGCTGGATGTAGAGCTGCGACTTCTCACGGTCGGAGGGCGCGGGCAGGGCGACCACGCGGAATACGCGGGGGCTGACCTTTTCGGTGATCGCCTTGATCGTGCCGCCCTTGCCCGCGGCATCGCGGCCTTCGAAGAACACCACGACGCGGAGCTTCTTCTCCTTCACCCAGTCCTGGAGATGGCAGAGCTGGACCTGAAGCTTCTCCAGCTCCTTTTCGTAAGTCTTGCGCTTCATCCGCGCGCCGTCTTCGTCCTTCGCCATGCCCTGCCTTTCGCTATGCCCAATCAAGTCCGGCAAAAGGAATGATCAATCGCCCCAGGAAATCGTGACGCCGATGTCGCCGGGCATGCCGCCGGGGAAGTCGATGATCTGGTAACTGATGCGATAGCCGCGCGGCTTCAGATAGTCGGTCCAGAGCTGGAAGATTTCCTTCGGGATACCGGTCAGCGTCTTCTCCCAGCCCGCTTCCTGCTGGTTGATGGCGCGACCCTTGTCGGTGCACAGCGTGTTGGGAAAGCGATACACCTGCACCTCGGTCAGCCCGTTTCGCACTGCACGCTGGATGATGGTGGCGGCAAGCTGGATCTTCTCTTCCTCGGTTTTGCCCGACGGTTTGCTCAGCCGCTCGATCAAAGCGCGCTTCTCGTCCTCCGCCGCAGCGGCGAGCCGGGCATATTCCTCCGCCTTTTCGGCCTCCTTCAGGGCGGCTTCCTTGCGGATTTGCATGGCATTGGGGATCAGGGCGTCGAGATTGGCGGACATTGCCGATGTCTCCTGCTGCTCAGTTTTCACTGCTTGAGCAAGGCTAGGTCGGACGGACTCAATTCTGTTGATTCATATCAAGCAAAGCGGAGCCGCGATCCCCAATCTGCTATAAGGACCGCAGCAGCGTGTCCCTGATCTGGAGAGCAAGTTGAGCGAACAGCTTCATCCGATGGCACCACACAATCTGCCCTTCTACATCATCTTGCCAGGGCAAACCGACGTGCTGATGATCGTGACGGGCATCATCCTGATCGCGGCCGTTTTCGGGGTAGGGCTGTTGTACTGGCATTTGCACAGCCTGCCCGAGCGCATGGCGCACAAGACCCAGAAGCTGCAGTTCGAGATCGTCGCCGTGCTGGGACTTCTCGCGCTGTTCACACACGAGCATCTGTACTGGATCGCGGCACTGGTGCTTGCGCTGATCGAGCTGCCGGATTTCGGAACGCCGCTACGTAGCATCGCCGGCTCGGTGGAGAGGATCGCAGATAGCACGTCACAAGTTGGTGTGAGCGAGGCGCCTCAGCCCGACACGGCGGCCGCTCCGGCAACGGTCAGCCGGGAGGATCAGATCGTGGATACTGAGCAGAAGGTGCGCAGTCATGCTTGAGCTCATCATCTGCTCGCTCCTGACCATTCTTCCTGACTACCTCTATCGGCGCTTCGTCCAAGGCAAGCGGTTCGGTAAGGAGATCACGCTCTTCTCCGTTTGGTACGAGCTGCGCTGGGGCATCACCGGCTGCCTGATGCTGACCGTGGCGCTGATCACCAGCGTCTTCTTCTTTCATCCGGCGACGTCAAACGCGGCATTGCTGTTCCGAACCGTCCCGATCCTGCCCGAGGGATCGGGTCGTGTCGCAGAAGTTAACGTCGGCTACAGCCAGGTCGTGAAGAAGGGCGACGTCCTCTTCAGGTTGGACAATTCGAAGCAGACGGCTGCGCTCGAAACGGCCAGGCGCAAGGTCGCCGAGATCGATGCTTCCATGGCCTCCGCAAGGGCCGACATCGTCAAGGCCGAGGCGCAGCTCCAGGAGGCCAGGGCCAGCTACCAGCAGGCAAAGGACGAACTCGACGTCAAGACGGAATTGCAGCGTCGCAATCCCGGGATCGTCCCGCAGCGCGACATCGAGAAGCTTCAGGTCGTCGTCGACCAGCGTCAGGCCGGTATCGACGCCGCAACCGCGACGAAGGAATCGGCAACCCTGCAGGTGTCGACCCTGCTGCCGGCGCAAAAGGCGAGCGCGGAGGCCTCGCTGGCCGAGGCGCAGGTTGACCTCGACAAGACCTTCGTTCGTGCCGGTGTCGACGGACGCGTCGAGCAATTTCTCGTCCGCACCGGCGACGTCGTCAATCAATTGATGCGGCCCGCGGGAATCTTGATTCCTGAGGGCGCCGGCAGAGAGCGGCTGCAGGCTGGCTTCGGCCAGATCGAAGCAGGCGTCATGAAGGAGGGTATGGTTGCAGAGGCAACCTGTATCTCCAGACCATGGGCCGTAATTCCTTTGGTCGTAACCGCGGTACAGGACTATATCGCGGCCGGACAGGCTCGGGCCGGCGAGCAGCTTATCGAGGCGCAGAACCTTGCCAAGCCGGGGACAATCCTGGTGTTTCTCGAGCCGCTTTATAAGGGGGGACTCGATGGCGTGACGGCCGGCAGCACCTGCATCGTGAACGCGTATACCAGCAATCACCAGGAGATCGTCGACCCCAAGACTTCGACCGGGAGGCGGATCGTCCTTCATGCGATCGACGCAATCGGATTCGTCCATGCGCTGCTACTACGGATCCAGGCGCTGCTGCTGCCATTCAAGGCCCTGATCTTCAGTGGTGGGCACTAGTTCCGGAATGGACTAAGAAACTCGGGCGGCAACGCTGCCCGTGCCGATATGCGGCTCGTCTGGGTGCAACAGGCACTGGTGCGGTTGCGGCCAGATGTGCTGTGATGGCGCCATCGGCACGATGTGCCGCCTCCGGAGTGAAACATGAGCGGGCGCAAATCGATTGCGTCGAGCAAGCGACGAGCCGCCGAGGTCGTGCTGTTGTGCCTTGCGTTGGCGCTGTCGTCGAGCCTTGGACTGCGGCCGGTAGATGCTGCCGGGGAGGGTAATCGTCGCGAGCCCAAGCGCGTGTTGTTGCTGCACTCCTTCGGCCGGGACTTCCTGCCCTGGAGCGACTACGCGCGAAGCATCAAGACAAATCTCCAGCAGCGCTCGCCTTGGCCGCTCGACATTCAGGAGCATACGCTGCTCACTGCGCGGTTTATAGAGCCTGGCCCTGAAGGACCCTTCGTCGGATATCTCCGTTCGATCTACCAGGGCCGTCCGCCTGACATCATCATGAGCGTCGGGGGGCCCGCCGCAAATTTCGTGCAGAGACATCGGACGGAGCTGTTTCCGAATGCGCCGATGGTGCTCACAACGGTGGAAGAACGGCTGATCGACCGAGCGAGTCTGACCGAGAAGGACACCGTCGTCTCTGTCCACATCGATTTTGTCGCCGCCTTCCGCAATGTCCTTCAGGTGCTGCCGGAGACGCGGACGATCGCCCTGGTTATCGGCGCGTCCGCGCTGGAGAAATTCTGGTTTGAAGAGGTGAAGAAGGACGTCCGGCAGCTGGAAGATCGTGTCTCCTTCGTCTGGTACGGCGATCTGTCATTCGATGAGATCCTGAAGCGGGCTTCGGAACTGCCGCCGCAATCGGCCCTGTTTTGGGGGGTGATGTCGGTCGATGCGGCGGGCGTCATTCATGACGGCGAGACTGCGCTGCATCGCCTTCGCGCCGTCGCCAATGCCCCTATCTTCTGCTTCGACGAGTCCTTCTTCGGCCGCGATGTCGTCGGCGGCCCGATGCATTCCATTTCCGAGCTCGGTCAAAAGGCCGCCGATGCGGCGGTGCGCATTCTCGATGGCGAGAAGCCGGCAGGTGTCAAGATTGAACCGATCGTCGCTGCCGCGCCAAGATATGACTGGCGCGAATTGCAGCGATGGGGAATCAGCGAAAGCAACCTGCCGCAAGGCAGCGAAATTCTATTTCGGGAGCCGGGCATCTGGGAGAAATACCGCTGGCAAGTGGCGCTGGTCGCGGCGGTGATCCTGATCCAGGCAGGACTGATCAGCGGTTTGCTTCACGAACGCAGGGCCCGACGCTTTGCCGAGGTCGAATCCCGACAGCGGTTGGCCGAACTCGTGCATGTCAACCGCTACTCGGCCGTCGGCGAGCTGACGGCGTCGATCGCCCATGAGCTGAACCAGCCCCTTGGTTCGATACTGACCAATACGGAGACGGCGGAGCTGATGTTGAAGGGGGCCTCGCCCGATCTCCGGGAAATCCGCGAGATCCTGGCCGATATCAGGCGCGACGATCAGCGGGCCAGCGAGGTGATCCGCCGGTTGCGCAGCGTGCTGAAGAAAGCGCCGTTCGAGGTCAGAGAAATCGAGCTGAAAGAAACGATCCGGGAGGTGATGGGATTTGTCGCCGATGTGGCGGCGGGACGCGATATCGAGCTGAGCTTCTATGCGCCGCCCGATGCTGACTTGCGCGTCATGGGTGATCCCATTCAACTGCAGCAGGTCGTTCTCAATCTCATCCTCAACGCGTTGGACGCGATCTCGGAGGTTCAGGCAGGCAAGCGCGAGGTCAGCGTGATCATGGCCGGCGCCGGTGACTTTGCCGAAATTCGCGTGGGAGATACGGGACCGGGTATCGCAGTCGCCGATCTCAAGACCATCTTCGATCCGTTTTTCAGCACCAAGCCGGATGGCATGGGCATGGGACTGGCGATTGTCCGCACCATCGTCGAGGCGCACCACGGCACGATTTCCGCGGAGAACCAGCCGTTCGGCGGGGCGCTGTTCACGGTTCGGCTTCCGCTCGCGAGCTAGGATCCCGCGTTGCAGCAGACAACACGCGCGTTTCGTTGATTTTTGTCAATGAACGTCGCGCTCTCGATCTCATGGTCTCGGCTGGATTGAGAGGGAGGATGCGATGATCCGCTGCGGCAAGACGTTGATGGCGCTTGCGCTGTTGCTGGGCACGCCGGTTTGCGTGTCCGCCCAGACGACCGACAAGCCGGTCGCGGCCGCCCCCCAGGCGCAGCCGGCGAATCCGGCCGCGCCGACGGCCGAGCTTCTGAAGCCCGAACAGCTGGAGGCTCTGGTCGCGCCGATCGCGCTCTATCCGGACGAACTGCTCGCCAACGTGCTGGCCGCCTCGACCTATCCGCTGGAGATCGTGCAGGCCGACCGCTGGCTGAAGGAGCGCAAGACTCTCAAAGGCGATGCGCTGAAGACGGAGGTGGACAAGCAGGGCTGGGACGACAGCGTGAAGGCACTGGCCAGCACCGCCGATGTCCTGACCATGATGAGTGACCAGCTCGACTGGACAAAGAAGCTCGGCGATGCCTTCCTGGCGCAGCAGCCCGACGTGATGGACGCGATCCAGCGCCTTCGCACGAAGGCTTACGACAACAAGAAGCTGGTGACCACCAAGCAGCAGAAGGTCAGCGTCCAGTCTCAGGAAGGCAAGCAGGTCGTCGTGATCCAGCAGGCAGATCCTGCAGCGATGTACGTGCCGTATTACGATCCGGCCACTGTCTATGGCAGCTGGCCCTATGCGGAGTACCCGCCATATTACTGGGGCTACCCATCCTATATCGGTGCGGGAGTGGTCGCGGCCGGCATCGCGTTCGGCACGGCTTGGGCGATCGGACGCTGGGGCAATTACTGGGGCGGCGGCTGCAACTGGGGCAACCGCAACGTTTACGTCAATCATCGCACCACTAATATTGGCAACGGCTGGCAGCATAATCCAGCGCATCGGCAAGGGGTGCGCTACAGCAACACCAATGTTCAACAGCGCTTCGGCAACAACAACTTGAAGGCTGGCGCATCGGACCGGATGGACTTCCGCGGCCGTGACGGCAGCCAGGTGCTGCGTCCTGATCAAGGTGCGGGAGACCGGGCGGGGGATCGCGCAGGCGACCGCGCTGGCGATCGTGGCGGACCGGGAGACCGCGCAGGCGACCGCGCCGGAGACCGTGCAGGCGATCGCGCCGGCAATCGGGGCGACCGGCCCGGAGGCGGCGACCGTGCGGGTTCCGGGGATCGTGCCAAGGGTGGCGGTGCCAAGGGTGGCGGTGACCGGTCCAAGGCTGCCGCCAAGGGCGGCGGCGATCGCGCCAAGGCCTCGGACCGTGGTGGCGGTGCGGCCAACCGCGGCGGTGGCGGCAATCGCGGCGGCGCGATGAACGTTTCATCCGGCCGATCGGCGGCCGCAGCATCGGCGCGCGGACGGTCCAGCATGGCGAGCATGCCGCGCGGCGGTGGTGGCGGTCCGAGCATGGCCGGTCGAGGTGGCGGAGGCGGAGGAGGCGGCTTCCGCGGAGGCGGGGGTGGCCGGCGCTCCGATGCCGGGCTGAAGCACGATGTCGTCCTTCTTGGGCACCTCGCCAACGGCCTCGGCTACTACCGCTTCAGTTATGTCGGCAGCGACAAGGTCTATGTCGGTGTGCTTGCGCAGGAGGTCGCGCAGGTGATGCCTGACGCGGTCACGCGAGGTCGTGACGATTACCTGCGGGTCTACTACGAAAGGCTTGGGCTGACATTCCGCACCTATCGCGGTTGGCTCGCCGGCGGCGCGAAGCTTCCTGCGGAGGTGATGCCATGATCGGCCTGAAATCTTTCCGATGTGCAGTGTTGTCGGGCATGATTGCGCTTGCGCTTCTTGGCTCTGCGGCTCAGGCGCAGCAATCCTACAAGACACCCGAGGACGCAGCCGCAGCGCTCGCGGCCGCAGTCAAGAGCGGCCCCCGAGACATCCTGAAAGTGCTCGGCAGTGCGGCAGAGGACATCGTTTTCTCCGGCGACGAGATCGCCGACAACGATATCCGCCAGCGTTTCACCTCGATGTATGACGCTAAGCACGGCGTCAAGACGGAGGGTAACAAGAGCGCGACCCTCGTCCTGGGATCTGAAGATTTCCCGTTCCCGATTCCGCTGGTGAACACCAAGGCGGGCTGGGAATTCGACACCGAGGAAGGGCGCATCGAGGTGCTTCGCCGTCGCATTGGACGTAACGAGCTCGAAGCAATCCAGACCGCGCTCGCGTTCGTCGACGCGCAGAACGAATATGCAGACAAGGACCGCGGCGAGGGGGTCGGCGTCTATGCACAGCGCATCGTCTCCTCGCCCGGCAAGAAAGATGGCTTGTTCTGGCGCGACGACAGCGACCCGAGCCCGCTCGGAGCACTGGCCGCGCAGGCCTCGAGGGAGGGCTACAAAGCCGGCGAGGGCATGACGCCCTATCACGGCTATTACTTCCGCATTCTCAAGGCGCAGGGACCAGATGCCCCCGGCGGCGCCATGAACTACGTCGTCAAAGGCAAGATGATCGGCGGCTTCGCGCTGATCGCCTGGCCGGCCGAGTACGGCAATTCCGGCGTGATGACCTTCCTGGTCAATCATGCCGGCGTGGTCTACCAAAAGGATCTCGGCAAGCGCACCGACTTCGTGGCCAAGCGCCTGACGCTGTTTGATCCCGACCAGACCTGGAAGAAGGTCGATGCCGCGAAGCCGTGAGATGACCAGCGCCAGGCTGCGCTCGATCGGCCGCCTTGTCGCGATCGTGCTGCTCGCTGTCACGGTTCCGGCCGCTCCCTCGCTTGCGCAAGCCGCCGGCCATGTCCGGGTCAAGATCGTGAAGGCGGGCCTGCTGGTGGGCGGCGGTGCCGGCACCGGCGTATTGAGCTATCGCGGCCGCAGCTATCCCTTCCGCGTCACCGGCATAAGTCTCGGCATCACCGCCGGCGCGACAGCCGGCCGGTTGGAAGGCTGGGCCTCCGGCATCAGAGACGTCCGCGACTTCGCGGGCACCTATAGTTCGGTTGGCGGTGGTGGCGCTCTCGTCGGCGGCGTGGGTGGTGTCCACCTGCGAAACGACAATGGCGTCGTGATGATCTTGCAAGGCCCCAAGGCGGGGCTGGAGATGGCCGCCAACCTCAGTGCGATTGTGATTTCGCTGAAGTGAGCGACCGTCTACTGGCTGAGTGATCGCGCTTGCTCCGTGCCGCCGAGCGCCGCTTCCGTAGAGTTGCAGCGAAAGGCTGCTTTCGATCCGCGTGGTGCCGGTCGGCAGCCTGCGCTGCGCGTCGACCCCTTCATCGCGAGGCCTTGAGGACTTCAGAGGCGCAATCGATGGCCTTACGGGTAATCTGTCGCGGCTTGGTGTTCGAAGTGGGGAGCCGCCGCCATTTGCGATCTTGATCAGTCGCCATGATCGATCGCCTCTGTTGGGCCTCCGCGGCCCTGAGGGTCTGCCCCGTCAAGGCCTCCAAGAGGTCACCGGCGGTGGCTCCGCTGTGCGGAAGTCGCCGAGCCTCTTCTTCCAAAAGCCGATCGGCAACTGTTACGATTAGAAGATTGCATGCCAACGCCTTGGCAAGTTTCGCTGCCACATCGATCGCGCGGCGCGCGCCGTCCGATCCGTCCGTCGCCACCATGATGTTCGTCATGAGCAGGATCCCGCGGCGTCGTTATCTGTGATACGTGCCGGTGAGAGTGGCTTCGGCAAGGGCGAGCTTGCGCGCCTCGCGTTCGACGTCGACGCATGATGCATTCGCCGGGACACGAAGATGATCGGTGGAGAGGGCAAGGAGCCGAAAGCGATAATGGTGGACGCCGTGGCCGGGCGGCGGACATGGCCCGCCATAGCCAACCTTCCGGAAATCGTTGGTGGCCTGCTTCAGCCTCGTTTTCTGAGCTGCGTTGTCCACAAGGCCACTTTGGTCAGGCGGAATGTCGTAGACTGCCCAATGGTGCCAAGTGCCGGCGGGCGCGTCGGGATCATCGCACAGCAGCACGAAACTGCGGGTTCCCTCGGGCGCATCGGACCATTGCAGGGGCGGGGACAGGTTCTCGCCGTCGCAGGTGAAGCGCCGCGGAATAGCCGATCGGTCGGCAAAGGCGCTGGACCGGAGCTGCATGGCTTTCTCCTAGCTCGCGGCGCGGACTGGCGTCGGCGCCTGCAGATATCGCTCAAACCATCGGCTGGCATGCCCGATGACGGCGTCCATGGCGCCCGGCTCGGGAAACAGGTGCGTTGCACCGGGAATGATTTCCAGCGCCGTCAGCCCGCCAAGCCAAGTGCGCGCCTCCTCATTGAGCTCGATCACGCCGACATCGGCGCCGCCGACGATCAACAGGGTCGGCGCGCGGACGTGGGGCAGGGCTTCGCCGGCCAAATCCGGACGTCCACCACGTGAGACCACCGCGGCAATTCGGTCAGGCAATTGAGCCGCCGCGATGAGGGCGGCCGCCGCGCCGGTACTGGCGCCGAACAATCCGACGGGGAGGCAGGCAACCGCAGGTTCAAGGCCTTGAAGCCAGTCGACGGCTGCGACCAGCCGTTTTCCAAGCATTCCGACATTGAAGACGTTGGCGCGGTCGTCCTCCTCCTGCGGCGTGAGAAGATCAAACAGCAGCGTCGCGAAGCGGCGTGCGTTCAGCTCCTGCGCGACCGCGATATTCCGGACGCTGAATCGGCTCGAACCGCTGCCATGGGCAAACGCAACCAGGCCACGGGCATTGTCCGGCAGCGTCAACATTCCCGCCAGTCCTAGCGGCGGAATGATGACCTCGAGCGATCGATCACGTTTCACGAACCGACTCCGTCTGGTCAGCCCTGGAGGTTTCTGAGCGGCGCCGGAAGATGGGACATCAACTTCTCGAATTCGCCGGGATCGAGCTTTTCCCACAGCACTTCGTAAACGGCGCGGGCTGCGGCGAGCGCACTCACTGGGAACTGCGGCGGAAGCTCCCTGGCGACATGTGCCTCAAATTCCTCGATATGCCGTTCCCTTGTCGGCGTTGCCGCCATATGCCAGCCTTCATAGTAGAAGCCGCGCACCACGATCGGCAGCTGCGCCCCGAGCTTGACGGCGACCTCCGGCGGCATGCGATCACGCAACGCATGCAGGACGGCACGCAATGCATTGTAGGCTTGATGACGGTTCTCCAGGGCCAGCTGCTCGTCGATGGCCTTGAGCCAAACGTTTGTTTCCTGGATCGAATGATCCAACGCAGTCACACCCGTGGACGTGGTCATGATGTTGCTCCCGGATCAGAGGCAGAGTGTGAATTATTTGCAGGCTCGGGCCGGGCTGCTTTGACGTGCCGCAAAGTTCCCAGGGTGAATCGCCGGTTGGATCGGGTTGATCTCGCGCAAAGCTATGGGCGCGCCGTGTGCTCAGATCGACCGCCCCATAATAGGAGCGAACCATGCAAACCCCCGCTCAAATCGAATTCGAACATCTGATCCCTTCCCTGGAGCTGCAGGCTGCGATTGAGGGGCACATCGCCGAGCTGGAAAGGCGCTACGGTCGAGTCACCGCGGGCCGCATCATCGTGAGAGGCCCTGGTGATCGGCACAAGACGGGTGGTCAATATCAGGTCAGCATCCGTCTGGCCCTTCCCGAAGGGCGCGAAGTCAATGTTGGACGGACGCCCAAGGAGGATGAAAGGTACGCCGATCTGACCTTTGCGGTGGACGATGCCTTCAAGCGCGCGCGCCGGCAATTGCAGGACCAGGTGCGCGAGATGCAAGGCCAGACCAAGCTCCATGAAGTAGAGCCGCTCGGCACAATCGTGCGTATCGACCCAAGTGGCGAGTTCGGCTTCCTGGAAGGGACCGACGGCCAGGAGATTTATTTCAACTGCAACAGTGTCGTGGAAGGTCGCGCGCACATCGCTGTCGGATCGCGTGTCAGCTTTGTTGAGGAGCCCGGAGAGAAAGGGCCACAGGCCAGCACGGTCAAGGTTCTGGGCAAGCACAGCTTGCGGGCGTAGGTGCTCCATCATTGAATTGCGGAGTGCATGATGGATAGTAGCTGGATGCCGCGCACCGCATTGGCGCGGAGCGATCGGTTAAGTCTGTTCGCCCTTAGCGGAAGCACCGCGCTGGGCGAGCGCATCGCGACGTCGTTGGGCTGCTCGCTGGCTGCTCACGAAGAGCGCAGCTTTGAAGACGGCGAACACAAGGTCCGTCCGCTCGATACGGTGGCCGGCCGCGATGTCTACGTCGTTCACAGTCTTCACGGTGGGCCCGTCGAGAGCCCGAATGACAAGCTTTGCCGCCTGCTGTTCTTGATCGGCGCACTGAAGGACGCGGGTGCTACAAGCGTGACCGCGGTCACGCCATATCTGTGCTATGCGCGAAAGGACCGCCGAACCAAGGAAAATGATCCCGTGACCATCCGCTATCTGGCGTCTCTGTTCGAGGCTGTCGGTACGGACAGGATCGTGACGCTGGATGTGCACAACGAAGCTGCTTACGAGAACGCCTTTCGCTGTCCTTCCGTTGCACTCACGACGGCGCCGCTGCTGATCGACAAGATCAGGTCGATCGCGAGCGATGGGCCAATCAGCGTCGTGTCCCCGGATCTGGGCGGTGGAAAGCGAGCCGATCTGCTGCGCGAAGCCCTCGAGAAGACGTTGCAGAGGCCGATCGGGAAGGCCTTCGTCGAGAAGCATCGTAGCTCGGGCCGGGTGTCCGGCGACCTGTTTGCCGGTGATGTGACTGATGCATTTTGCGTCGTGGTCGACGACCTGATCAGCAGCGGCGGAACCCTGGTTCGTGCGGCAAAGGCGGCGCGGACGCACGGCGCAAGAAATGTCATTGCCTGCGTTGCCCACGGCCTTTTCATGCCAGGGGCCGAGACCGCACTTGCGGATCCGTCGATTGATCGCATCATCGCCACAGACACCGTTCCGCCATTCAGGCTTGCTCCGGGGCCCGTGCTTGCCAAGCTCGAGGTGATCTCGGCGGCTCCGCTGCTGGCCGAAGCCATCAGGCGGCTGCATCAGAACGAATCCCTGGCTGACCTCTTGATGTATCAGGCTTGACGGAGCTTGACGCCCGTCATCGGGCGAGCAGCCGTTCGAGCTGTCTTGCGTCGGATTCGGCGAGGGCGAGATAGGCGCGCGCGAGGCGAGGCCATTTCTCGGGCGTGCGCGGGTGCGCATCGAACAGATGCGCGATGGACAAGCGCGCCCTCAGCATCGCGCGTCCCATTCGATAAAACAGGAATATGCCGCCCGCGGGGTCATCATGCAGGGTGCGTGCCAGCCGCCGGCGGATCGCGTCACCGAACCATCGGCCGCCGAGCCTCTCACATTCCAGATGCAGAAATGCGATCTCGTCCAAGGCATCGCTGGCCCGCAAACGGGTATTGAACTCGAGACAGTCGATGATGGGATGAGGAGGCGTCAGCCAGATGTGCTCAGGTCTCAGGTCGCCGTGACCGTCGACGATGAATCGTCGGCAGACGCGGTCGACAAGAACTCGGGCGTTCTGTTCGAGAAATCGTCGCTGACCGGAGGCAACGCGCAAGATCGTGCCACGCGGCAGACCGAAGCGCTCATTCAGTAGAACCTGCCAATCCAGCACGGCGGCTTCGTACAGAGAAGCCAAATAGGTCTCGGGCGCGACCAGGATGCGGTCGGTATGCGAATAGAAGCGGGCGAGAACCGCTGCGAGCTGCTCGGCGTCGGTCTGACGCGCCGTGCCATTGCGCAGCATGGCCTCCAGCGTCTCATGCTCGTTCAGCCGGCGCATCACCACGAGCCAGTCCGCCACCGGACCGGAGCCACCGATCGCGTATCCCGAGACCGTCTCGATCAGCGGAACGACGCCGAGATAAACGTCGGGCGCAAGCCGGCGGTTAAGGCTGGCTTCAGCGAGGCATGCGGCCCTGCGGCGAGCCAGCGTCGAAAAGTCGAGGTAGGAAAAGCGGACCGGCTTCTTGAGCTTGTAGACCCGCGCGCCGTTCATGAAGACCCAGGACATGTGGGTCTCCCGCGCCTGAACGTGATCGGGAGCAGGCCTGTAGCTGCCGGGCTCGCTCAGGAAGGCGACCTTGCGGGCCAGGGCAGAAATGCTGTCGTTCTCGGCACCCTCGGTTGAAAGTTTCTCCTGGCGCTCCAGCATGAGAATCTATTGCCAGACGAGGAGCGATGCGGCTTGACGCTGATCAACGATCCGGGGTGCTCGTGCAATAGTCTGATCCGACGTTCAACCGGGATCTGCCGATATGCTGTTTCAAGACAGAGACGATGCCGGCCGTCAGTTGGCCACAGCTTTGGTGAAGTACAAGAGCCGCCGTCCCGTGATCCTGGCTCTGCCACGCGGTGGAGTGCCGGTGGCGGCGCAGGTCGCCGATCGGTTGCAGGCGCCCCTCGATTTGGTCCTGGTGCGCAAGATCGGCGCGCCCATGCAGCCCGAACTTGCTATGGGTGCGGTTGTGGACGGGGAACAGCCTGTGATCGTTCGCAACCGGGACATCATCGATTTCACCGGCGTGAGCGAGGAGACGTTCGACGCCATCTGCAAGGAGGAGCTTGACGAGATCGACAGGCGCCGGGAACGTTATCTCGGCAATCGCGCCCGCTCTGAGGTCAAAGGACAGGTCGCGATCATCGTCGACGATGGCATTGCGACGGGTGCGACAACCCTTGCAGCGATTCAGGCACTGCAAAAACGGGAGCCAAAGGAACTGATCCTGGCCGTACCGGTGGCCCCCCTCGACACGCTGCAGAGGCTGCGCGGAGAAGTCGACGCAATCGTTTGCCTGGATACGCCGCGGGATTTTGGCGCGATCGGCTATTACTACCGTGATTTCAGCCAGGTCAGCGATGACGAGGTCATCGCCATCCTGAAGCGGTTCCCGGCAAGGGCGACGGCGGCACCGGCTTCATGAGCTTTCAGGCCGCCGGGTATCCGAAGATGAGGGATCTGTTATGGATTCATCACCTAGCGCGCTCCTGACCGATCTGTATCAGCTGAACATGCTGCAGGCCTATCTGGAGACGGGCCAGACCGGGACTGCAGTCTTCGAATTCTTCGTCCGCAAGCTTCCGCCGCAGCGCAATTTCCTGGTGGCGGCCGGGCTCGAGCAGGCGGTGGAGTTCCTGCAAGGACTGCGCTTTTCCGATGAAGAACTGAGCTGGCTTGTCCGTAGCGGCAGGTTCAGCGCGCGCCTGATCGACTATCTGGCTGCCTTTCATTTCAGCGGCGATGTTCATGCCATGCCCGAAGGCACGGTTTTCTTCGCCAACGAACCGATCCTTCGCGTCACGGCACCGTTGCCCGAAGCCCAGCTTGTCGAAACCCGCTTGATCAATGTGCTGCATTTCCAATCATTGATCGCGTCCAAGGCGGCCCGCATGGCTCTGCTCGCACCGGACAAGCTGCTGGTTGATTTCGGGTTACGCCGAGCCCATGGTGCCGAAGCGGGCCTTCTGGCTGCCCGGGCCAGCTATATCGCGGGCTTTGCCGGAACTGCCACCGTTCTCGCGGAAAAATGCTTCGGGATTCCCGCCTACGGCACGATGGCACACGCGTTCATCCAGTCGTTCGACGACGAGACGGCCGCTTTCGAAGCGTTTGCACGGGCGCGGCCGAAGGACCTCGTGCTGTTGATTGACACATACGACACTGAGGCGGCGGCCAGGAAGGTCGTGACATTGGCCCCGCGACTGCGGGCACCTGGAATAGAAATCCGCGCCGTGCGGATCGACAGCGGGGATCTGGTGGCGCTCTCGAAAAGCGTGCGGCGGATCCTTGATGAGGGCGGCCTGAAGGACGTGACCATCTTCGCCAGCGGTGGCATTGAGGAGGAAACGTTATTGTCCTTTGCTCGCGAGGCGGCCCCGATCGATGGCATCGGGATCGGCACCAGCCTGGCAACGTCGTCCGATGTGCCGGCCCTCGATTGCGCCTATAAGCTGCAGGAATACGCGGGCGTGGCGCGGCGGAAGCGTTCGTCCGGCAAGGCGACATGGCCCGGGCGCAAGCAGGTGTGGCGCCGTTACGATGCCGACGGCCGTATAGCGTTGGACGTGCTGTCGACAGAGGACGACGTTCAGGAAGGGGAGACCCTGATCGTCCCTGTTCTGCAAGCGGGGCGCCTGGTCGCGCATCGGCCATCGCTCCCGGATATCCGCGCCTACGCGCGGACGCAGTTGCAGCGATTGCCGAGGGGCTTTGAAAGCCTTCGAAGCGGTTCGTCCTATCCGGTCCAGGTGGCGGCCCCGCTTCAGCAATTGGCAGCCGCTGTCGATCTGAGAACCAGGTAGGCCTCTGCCGCAAATCGTTCTGATCTGCGTCAAGGCGAAACGTCCAGGGTGCAAGGACATCTTGATCTTGCGCAACGGCGAGGTTTGGCCACGCCTATCGTGCCTGCCAGCTCAGGGCTCCAAGCATGAAGCGTGTAGAATTCACGCTGGCTGAATTGCAGCAAAGGTTGGACTAGCTTGCCGAGGGCGCGGTTCTCCAGCTTGGCTGTCGCGACTATGAACGGCGATTCGGCCTGAATGACGTTGCTCTCGGTCGATTGCGCAATTTTTCGAAGATCCGGTTTGCCTGTTGGTCCAGCATATTGACCCGGCCGTCGAGGCTATCAACGGTGTAAGACGACGTGCCCAGAATCCCCGTCAGTGCCGCCGACGGCAGTCTGCGGGCTGGACGATCGATCGACGGATCAATAACGTAATCCGGCATGTATTGATTTGGATCGATAAAGCTTACAAAAACAAGGTCTTGATTGTGACTGCGATTGCTGTCGTCGGCATTGGCTGCAGACTTCCGGGACATATCAACTCCCCGGACGCTTTGTGGGGGGCGCTCCTGGCCGGAGCCGACCTCGTTGGGGAGATTCCGCCGCAGCGCTGGAATGCCGACGATGACTACGAGCCCGTCGCAGGCATGGCGGGCCGCTCGGTTTCGCGCTGGGGCGCGTTCCTCGACGACCCGTCGGGCTTCGATCATCGCTTTTTCGGCATCGGCGAACCCGAGGCCCTCGCCATGGACCCGCAGCACCGGCTGTTGCTCGAGGTCACCTGGGAGGCCGCCGAACATTCCGGCCGCGATCCGCGCCGCCTGTTCGGGACCGATGCCGGTGTGTTCTTCGGCCTCTCGCATCAGGACTACATGCAGGTCACGCGTGACGCAGGTGCAATGGGCCTCGCCTACGCTTTCACGGGAACGCCATTCAGCATGGCGTCGGGACGGGTCGCCCATGCGATGGGGCTCACGGGTCCTGCCATCAGCATGGACACCGCCTGCTCGTCCAGTCTCGTCGCCGTGCACGCGGCGCGGCGCAGCCTGCTCGCGCGCGAGTGCAACGTCGCGTTTGCCGGCGGGGCCATGTTGATGTTCTCGCCCACGACATTCGCCTCGGCGTCGGGTCTCGGCATGCTGTCGCCGACTGGGCGTTGTCATGCCTTTGACGCGCGCGCCGACGGCTTCGTTCGCGCCGAAGGCTGTGGGGTGGTGATGCTCAAGCGACTGAGCGACGCCCTGCGCGATGGCGATCGCGTGCTCGCAGTCATCCGCGGCAGCGCCGTCAACCAGGACGGACGCACGCACAACATATTGGCGCCTTCCCGCGCGGCCCAGATCGCGGTGATCGATCGCGCGCTTGCCGAGGCGCAGATTGATCCCTCATCCATCGGCATGATCGAGGCGCACGGCACCGGCACGCCGATGGGCGATACCGAGGAGTATCAAAGTCTCTCATCGCGCTATGGACGACAGTCGCCCTGCGCCCTAGGCTCGCTCAAGAGCAACCTTGGCCACGCGGAATCGGCGGCGGGCGTCCTGGGTCTGATCAAAGCGACGCTCGCGCTTTCGCATGGCGTCGTACCGCGATCCCTTCACTTCCATCAGCTGCCTGCGCATCTCCGGCCAATTGAGACGCGGCTCTTCGTCCCGACGGACACCGCGCCCTGGCCCTCGACCGGCGCTGACGGACTCCGCCGCGCGGCCGTATCGTCCTACGGAATGTCCGGCACGAATGCCCACGTCGTGCTCGAGCAGGCGCCTCACGCGCCTGCTTTGTCTTTTTTGCCGGAAGGCGCCGTAACACACGAGCCGTGGTTGTTTCCGATGTCTTCGACCTCGCCGGAGGCGCTTCGCGTTTCGGCCGGGCGGCTTGCCGCTTGGCTGGATGCGAGTGGCGGCCGTCATCGCCCCAGTGACGTCGCGCGGACTCTCGCGTGCAGGCGCGGGCACCGGCCGGTCCGGCACGCGCTCATTGCGACAACGCTCGCCGATCTGACAGCGCAATTGCGCGGGCTCGCGGTCGATCAGTCCATCGATGCAGATTGGCCCGACCATGATGGAAGCGGTCCCGTCTTCGTGTTCTCCGGACAGGGCTCGCAGTGGGACTCGATGGGCGCGGCGCTGATCGACATCGACCCGGTCTTCGCCGGAATGGTTGGCGCCATTGAACCTCTGATTCAGACCCTCTGCGGCTTCTCGGTGACCGATGCCCTGCGTCGACCCGCGCAACTCGACGGCATCGAACGGATCCAGCCCGCCATTTTCACCATCCAGGTCGCGTTGGCGGCGTCCCTGAAGGCCAAGGGCGTGGTGCCGTCGGCGGTGATTGGCCATTCGATGGGCGAAGCGTCGGCGGCAGTCGTGGCCGGCGCACTCTCGCTCGAAGATGGCGTGCGGGTGATCTGTCATCGCGCCATGCTGTGCCAAACGCTCGCTGGATCGGGTGCCATGGCCGTCGTCGGGATGACGCCGGCGGCGGTTCGCGAAGACCTTGCGCGCCGGCGGATCGACGACGTCGAGATCGCCGTGCTGGCTGCGCCGGCCTCGACGGTGGTGGGGGGCGCTGCCGCGGCCGTGCAGCGTCTCGTCGCCGCCTGGCAGGCTGAGGGCCGGTACGCCCGCGAGGTCGCGGTCGATGTGGCCTCGCACACGTCGCAAGTGGAGCCGATCCTCGCGCAGCTGTCGGAGCGCCTTGCGGGGGTGACGGCGCACAATCCGCACACGCCGATGTACAGCACCGTGCTGCTTGATCCGCGCGAGACCCCCGTTTGCGATGGCGCTTACTGGATCGACAATCTTCGGCAAGCGGTCCGCTTCCGTCCGGCCGTGCAGGCGGCGCTCGAAGACGGACACCGCGTATTCGTCGAGCTCTCGCCACATCCCATCGTGTCCCACGCGGTGTTGGAGAATGCTTCCGCAACGGACTTCGCCGTCCGCGCGCTTCCGTCGATGACCCGCGGCGAGCCCATGCACAACGGGCTTCTGGACCTGGTCGGCGCCATCTATGTCGCCGGGGCGGAGATCGATTTCAATGTCCTTTATCCCGATGGCCAGCTGCTTGACGTCCCGTTGCCAGCCTGGACGCACTATCCCCTTTTCCTTGCGCCGGCGACGCCGGCTGCAGGTCCGCATCACCTGCCGTCAACGCATCCGCTGTTGAACGTCCACCGCGTCCTGCACGAAGAGCCGGAGCGCCACGTCTGGGCTTGCGAGGTTGGTCTCGATGCCCATCCCTGGCTTGCGGATCACCGGGTGAATGGAACGCCGCTCTTCCCTGGCGCTGCCTTCTGTGAAATGGCGCTCGCCGCCGCGCGCACGGTCTTTGGCACGTCGCTCGTCAAAGTGCAGACCATCACATTCGACCACGCGTTGCGGTTGGAGCCATCCATGCCGATCGTCTGCACGGCAGTGCCGGACCGGCCGGGTGAGCTGAATTTCAGGCTCGAGAGCCAGGCGGAGAGCGAAGCGCGGGTCCATGCGAGCGGCCGGCTTTGTGGCGCTGCCTCTGCAAAGCCGCCGGCCGTGCACAACGTAGCCGCGCTGCGCGTCGCTCACGCGACGCCCGTCGCCGTGGACGAGGTGTGGCGGTGGTTCGACTCGCAGGGCATCCAGTACGGCCCGTCATTTCGCGCACTGGCCCCGGACTTGGCGTTGTCCGCCGACGGCGCGTCGCTCTTTGCGGATCTTCGACTCCCGACCTCGTTCCGAAGGAGCGCACGGGGCTACACGGTGCATCCCGTGCTGCTTGATGCGTGCTTCCAGACCGTCGGGGCATTCGCCCGGGTGGTTTCGGAGACAAACGGGCGCCTGCTGCTGCCGCTCTCGGTGCGAAGCCTCCGGCTCCACCGCACGGACGCCGACGCCGCCCATTGCATGACCCGCCTGGTCGCGGTCGACGCCCTGCACGTCGAGGTGGACATCGATCTGCTCGACGTCTCCGGTCGCGTGCTGCTCAGTGTCGAGGGATTGGCAATGGGGAGCGGCGCGGCGGAACAGCATGCCGACGCCGTCGCTTGCAACTCGCGCCTGCTCGACATCACCTGGCAGTCATGGGACATCCCTCGCGCCACGGTCAGGCTGGAGGATGGGGCCTGGTTGCTGCTGGACGCCGATGATGCGGGACACCGCTTGATGCTGGACTTGGAACGAGGCCTGCGCGCGCAAGGGTTCAAGTCTGGCATCCTCAGCGGCGGCGGAGCGGGAAAGGGGGGCGCATGGCGTGCGCAGATTGAAGACGCTCTGCATCAGCATCGCCCTGGAGCTGTGGTGGTGGTCTTGCCACGCGGCAATGAGCCGGCGAGTCCCGACGTGTCCCGGGCGAACATAAGCAGCCTGATCCACCTGGCCGACGCCTTGCGGCAATGCGAGCGGCGGCCCCGCCTCTTCGTCGTCACATGTATGGCGCAACGCGTCCTGCCGGACGATACCGTTCAGCTCGCGCATGCCGGTGTGCGTGGCTGGCTGCGAGCAATCGGTGCCGAGCTTCCCGTCCTCCATCCCACCCAGATCGACGTGAACCCGCAGGCGGACGTGTCATTGCTTCGCGCTCAGCTGCTGAGCGGCTCGGACGAAGACGAAACGGCGCTGCGCGGAGGAAGCGCGTATGTCGCACGACTGCAGCGAAGCCCGCTCAGTCACGCCGATCGCCGCATCGTGGACCGCGACGCGGCCCGCGATGGTCTTCGCCTCGAGATCCGCGTGCCCGGTGACCTTGAGAGCCTGGAGATGGCCGCCTTCGAGAGGCGTGCGCCGGGCGACGGCGAGGTGGAGGTCGTCGTCCATGCCACGAGCGTCAACTTCGCGGATGTGCTCGTCGCCCTTGGCCGCTATCCCTCACTTGATGGCCGTGCGCAGGGGCTTGGCCTGGACTTCGCCGGCATCGTCACTGCGGTCGGGCCTGGCGTTTCGGCCTTTCGCGTTGGCGACCGCGTGGCCGGGCTCTGCGGCGGGGGCGCCTGGGGCACATATTTGACTTGCGATGCACGCCTGCTGGTCGCAATACCCCGCACGCTCACGGATGCCGAAGCGGCCGCCGTTCTCACGACAACGGCCACGGCCATGTATGGCCTCGAGGATCTGGCCCGGATCGGGCCTGGCGACAAGGTGCTCATTCATTCGGCAACCGGCGGCGTCGGCCAGGCGGCTGTGGCCATGGCCCGCGCGGCTGGCGCAGAGATATTTGCAACAGCGGGCTCCGAGGCGCGGCGAGAGCTGCTGCGCGCCGACGGCATCCGCCACGTGTACGATTCTCGAACCGCGGCATTTGCCGAGCAGATCCGGCAGGACACCGTAGGGTACGGCGTGGACGTCGTTCTCAACTCGCTCACGGGCGCGGCCCAGCGCGCCGGCCTGGGGCTCCTCGCGGCGGGCGGGCGGTTCGTCGAGATCGGGAAGAAGGACATCTATGGGGGCACGTGGCTGGAACTGTCGCCGTTCAAGCGTAACCTCTCGTTCTTTGCCGTCGATCTTGCGCAGATGTGTATCACTGCTCCGGCCCGCGTGCAGGCACTGCTCTCGCGAGTCATGCGCCTGGTCGGGGAGGGGAGGCTGCCCCTGCCGGACATCGCGACCTATCCTCTCGCCGACGCGGCTGACGCCATTCGCATTGTTGGCGGCGCCGGTCACACCGGAAAGCTCGCGCTCACCGTTCCAACGGCCGGCCGTTTCCGCGTGCCGGCGGCGCCGGAGCGGTTCACACCGTTCAGCCCCGATGGTGCATACATCGTCACTGGCGGCCTTGGCGGGCTCGGCCTGTTCCTCGCTGATGCGATGTCCGCAGCCGGAGCCGGTCGCATCATCCTCAACGCGCGCGCCAAGCCCACCGACACAGCGACCAGCGTGCTGAGCGCGATGAAAGCACGGGGCACCGAAGTTGAGGTGATAAGTGCCGATATCGCGGAGCCATCGACCGCACGGCGCATTGTCGGAGCAGCCACGGCGACTGGCCTGCCGCTGCGAGGTGTCCTGCACGCTGCCGCCGTCGTCGAGGACGGCATCCTCCCTTCCGTGACAGACGAGAAGCTGCGTCGAAACTGGGCGCCCAAGGTCGAAGGCGCCTGGCACTTGCATGCGGCGACGCTTAAGCAGCAACTTGACTGGTTTTGCTGTTTCTCCTCGGTTGCGGCGCTGTTCGGTTCGCCTGGTCAGTCTGCATACGCCGCCGCCAACGGGTGGCTCGACACATTCACGCAGTGGCGGCGCGCCCAGGGGCTGCCGTCCTCGGCGATCGCCTGGGCGGCGTGGGCGGATATCGGCGCCGGTGCGCATCTTTCGGCCCGCGGCGATGCGCGTATGATCGAGCCGCGCGACGGTGCTTACGCATTCGAGACGCTGCTGCGGCACGACCGCGGGTACGCCGCATACGCCCATCTCGACGGCGCCCCATGGCTGACGTCGCTCGCCGCGCGTAGCCCGTTCGCGGCGGCGATGTCGCACGCCGCAGAGGCAAAGGCCGAACCGGCGCGCCGCCTGCGCATCGAGTTGAGACGTGCGACGCCCGACGAGCGGCCGGCCCTGCTGAGGCGTCTGATCATCGAGCATCTCGGTGTCATCTTGCGCCGCACGGTAAATCCGGACCGCTCGTTTTTCGATTACGGCCTCGACTCGCTCGGGACGCTCCAGCTGCTGATTGCGCTCGAGGCCGACACCGGCATCCGGCTTCGTTCCGTGAACGTGACGACCGTGCGTGCTCTCGCCGACACGCTGAGTGGCGCCATGCAGGAGTTGCAGCCAGCCGGAGCAGATGCCCGTGACTGATCTTCGTCCGCTGCACGATTGGTCAGGACCTCCGGCGGTGCTGACGCTCTGGCGTCCGTCTGCTGCGTCGATGGAGAGTGCGAAGCGCGCGCCGGTGTCCCCCGTATTGCCGAGCTACGAACAAGAGCAGCATCTATACGCCTTCCGCGCCTGTGAGCTGCGGCACGAGGCGATGGCGCGGCTGCTCGTCGTCGTTTGGGACGAGCCCGGGCAATGTGACCTCAGAGCCATGACGCATGTGGTGACTGCACATGTGCGCAGGCACGACACCTATCACAGCTGGTTCGAAGAGCTTGGCGGAGCAATCGTACGGCACGTACTCCCGGACCCCGGGGCCATCCAGATGGAGCCTTGGACGCTGGGGGAGGCATGCGCGGAGGATTGGCAGAAACATGTCATGGCAACTCCAGCACCGTTTGCATGGGATTGCTTCCGATTTGGCATTCTCCAGCGCGCGGGCGGGTTCACTTGCTTCGCAAGCATCGACCATCTGCACGCCGATGCGACCATCATAGCGTTCCTGATGACGGAGATCCGCTCAGCGTATCGCGCTTTGCTCGACGGCGAGAGGCCGCTTCAGCCGGGACCGCCGGGAAGCTATCTGGATTATTGCAGCAGTCAGCGCCAGCGGGCGGCCGCGACGAATCTGGCGGATCCCGAGGTGAGCCGATGGATCGCGTTCCTGCACCGCAACGGCGGGCGGATGCCCTCTTTCGCGCTGCCGCTCGGTGTGCTGGAGGATCGCTATCACGCGGAGTACGTGCATGTGGACATCCTCGAAGAGGCCGTCATGGACGCATTCGAGTCCGCGTGCCATGCTGCCGGCGCGCGGGTGATCGGCGGTCTGTTGGCGTGCGCAGCGCTGACCGAACGGGAATTGGCCGGTCGCTCCCGCTACAGTGTCGTCACGCCGACGACGACGCGAAGATCGCCAAAGGCTTTCAGGACCAGCGGCTGGTGCGTGGGAGTGGTGCCAATCGACTTCGACGTGCAGCAACGAAGGTTTCCTGAACTTGCCTTCGCGGCCCAGCGCAACTTCGACGACCGGATGAGCTTGGCCGAGCTGCCCATCGAGCTCGTGCTGGAGTTGGCGGCGGGATTGCCGACGGTCGGGTCCGCTGCCTCAGGTGGCGTCATGCTGTCCTATATGGATGTGAACGTTCCTCCGCTCAGCGCGCAAATCGCCCGCGAATGGCATCAGGCGAATGGGAGGGTCTATATCAACCAGGGCATTGCCGCGCAGGTTGCGATCTGGTTGTTCCGTACGCAACGCGGGCTCTCGCTCACGGCGGCCTATCCGGCCAACGAGGCGGCTCGCGCATCGATGCACCGCTATGTCAAGGCGTTTGCGGGCGCATGCCGCCGGGCCGCCGACGCATTGCTGCCGACGTACTCCGATGTCGGTCGTGAATGATGACGCGGGCGATGGCGCACCCGGCGAACGTGTCGAGCATGTCGCCGGCATTCCTGTCCTTCGCAGATCAGGCGATCTATCTCGCGCATGTCTCGCTTGGGCAGCATGCGGTGATCCAGGTGCTGTGGCGCTACCTGCGGCCTGTAGACATGGACGCCTTGACGAGGTTTCGTGACAATCTCGCGCATGGTCATCTGGCGCGGCTGATCCGGCCTGCGCTGCTTCCGTTCGGACGGCACCAATGGGTCAGCGCGCCGCCGCCGCCGGCTGCCATAGCTGCCGCGGTGGGGCCGCTTGCCCCCGAGGCGATGCAGGCGTGGGCCGACGCCCAGGTGGAGCTTGCATTGGATCCCGTGCACGGACCAGCATGGAGCTTGACCTCCCAGGGCTTCACCGACGGCTCCACGGTAGTCTCGCTTGTCGTGTCGCATTGCATCGCAGACGGGCTGACGATCGCAATGGCCGTGAGCGATGCGGTGCGCGGAGAGCGGCGTGTACCAATCTATCCGGGAGTTCGGACGGCGCGGCGCGCTGCGACGGCGCTGGGTGCCGAGCTCCAGCGCATTGTGCGTGACGCGCCGGCGACATTTCGAGCGCTCGGCCAGCTGGCCCGTACGGCATCCACCTCGCTCGGCAGGTCCAACACACCCGCCGCATCGCCGGTGGTGGCAACCGAGGATAACCGGACAATCGTGTATCCGTCGGCCTTCCTGCGCGTGCCCACGTCGGTCTGGGACGCCAGAGCACGGAGCCGCGGTGCGAGCCGCCTCACGCTCCTGACTGCGATCACTGCGCGCTTCGCCGAGTTGCTCGGTCGCGTCCGCGATGATGATGTGACCCTGTTGATTCCCGTGAACCAGCGCAAAGGTCTGTCGCACACCGGCGGGAACGACGTCGCCCTCGCCACATTGAAGGTGCGTGTCGACGAACCGCGCGGGCGCCTGCATGCGTTGCAGCGGCGTCTGCGGGCCACGCTGCTGCGGACGAGACAGGAGCCCAATCGACTTGCCGCGCTGCTGCCGTTGGTGCCCTTTGTGCCGCGACGCTCATTTGCGGCTGCCAGCCATCTGGCGCTTGGCGCGCTCGCCGACCTGCCGGTCACCTGTTCGAACCTGGGCGACTTGCCCAAGGACGTGCTCCTGATCGATGGCAACGCGGCCGATCGGATCTGCTTTCGCGGCATCGACCGCCCGGTCGCGCGCCGCGCGATCGAGGCGCGTCAAGGCGTGGCAACGCTCTTCGCGGGCGTCATATCTGGATATATCGCCCTGAGCTTCGTTGCCTATCAGCCCGGCGTGGTCACGGAGCCTCGGCATCTTCGTGCGCTCGTGGAAGGTCTCTTGGCCGATTACGAACTCGTTGGCGAGTTTTTTGATGCTTGAGACGAGCACGGCCGGGATCCCTGCACACACGCGGCACCGCCTCGCCTGGCTGGACCAACTTGCCTACGAACTGTTCCGGGGCACCGGCCGGAGCCAGTTGATGCAATGCCTCTGGCTCTATGATCGTGACGTGAACCACGCCGCGCTGGTGCAGACATATGAACGGCTCACGGCATTGTCCTTCAACCGGCTCATTGAGCCGTCACCTCTACCCTGGGGCAGGCCACGGTGGGTGAAACCGGCAGCAGGGTCCGTTCCGTTCGAGCAGAGCTCGGACCCGCTGCCACGATCGCAGCTGCTGCAGTGGGCCAATCAGCACGCGCGCGCCCCGATCCATCCTGTCATCGGTCCCGCCGGGCGAATGGCCATCCAGCCATTCGACGATGGCAGCACGGCTGTGAGTATCGTCGGATCGCATCTGCTGCTCGATGGGATGGGAGCCTTGCGCGTCATCGCGTCTGCCGTGAACGGCACAGGCGTCCCGAATCCCTACTCGCCCAAAGGCGCCCGCGGGCGGCTGTCCGGGTGCCTGTCAGACGCCTGGCAGGTTCTCGCCGACGCTCCGCAGACGGTTGCCGCCCTCGCTCGGATCGCACACACGAACCGGCACAGGCTCGCCGCTCCCGCAAAGCGCCCGGCCCTTGCCGCCGTCGAGGCGGGTCACGACCCCTCAGCGATCGTGGAGCTTCCAGCTGTTGCGGTGACTGTTGATTCGCGGGCCTGGCTGGCGTGCGAGCAGCGGCTTGGTGGTGGCATGAGCACGCTGCTGCCGGGCTTCGTGGCGTCCTTGGCATCGAGCCTGGGCCGCCGCCGTTTCTCGGATGGCGCTGTCAGCCTGCTTGTCCCGAGAAGCCGAAGGCGGGGGCTGGCCGATGAACGAGCGCTGGCGATCGAATTCCACATGATGAACGTCGCGCCTGAAGGGCTGACCAAAAATCTGGAGCCCGTGAATGCCGCGAGGGCTCTGCTGCGTGGCGCGCGGAAAAGTCAGACGGATGTGCTGACTTCGTTGCTTCCGGCCATCGCCTGGATGCCCCGCACTGCGGCAAAGACGCTTGTGAACGGGTTGTTTGACTATTCTGATGAGCTGCCGGTGAGTTGTTCCGACCTTGGAATGCTGCCGGAAGGGCTCGCGCGCATCGACGGCGAGCCGTGCCGGCACTTGCTGACACGAGCCGTCGATGTCAACGTCACACGCGAGGACCTGCAGCGTTCCCATGGACATCTCGTCGTCGTGGCCTCCCGCTACGACAAGGAAGTGTCTCTGTGCATCGAGGCCTGCCAGTTGCGGCCCGCGCCGACCACGGTCGACGAACTTCGCCAGTTGGTCTCTCGAACGCTCACCGATTTTGGGCTTGAGGCGGTCATAGACGCTTGATCCCGGCGGCGTGGCCGAGGCCGTTTATTGCATTGTATTCCGAATCAATGGGAGATGAACCCTTGATGGATAGTAGTCGCTTCGGGCAGCAAGCAGACAGGGGATCTGAGGCTTGAGTTCTTCGTCTGCCGACAGACAGCTCGGACGGCGCGGCGGGACCAGCGACTCAGATGCTGGGGCGGATGATGTCCTGTGCTATATGGACCAGGGCTCGTTCGTCGCATTACGTGCGCTCGGACGCGGGCCTGTCGTGCAAGTCACCTGGTTATATCCTCGCGCTATCGATGAGGCCGCTGTGAGAGAGTTCGGCGAGCGCCTCTCAGGAGGATTGCTGGGACGCCTCCTGCAACGTTCACCGCTGCCATGGGGACGGCACCGTTGGGTGGCCAACCCTGTACCGGGCCCGGTGACGTGGTTCCGCGACCCGCTGCCCCGCGAGCGTCTGCCCGAGCTGCGACGTCTGCTGCTTGATCTGCCCGTGGATCCCGAGCGCGGACCTGGCTGGCGCCTGGCAGTCCAGGCGCTGGAGGGCGGTGGCTGCGCGCTGACGATGCTGGTGTCGCACACGATCGCCGACATGCGTGCCGTAAGTCTGGCCATCGCCGACGCGGTGGCCGGTCGACCTCTCGACCACGGGTTTCCGGCCCCGTCATGGCGCTGGTCTCCGGTGATGCTGGCGCGCGACAGCGTCGAGAGCCTGCGTGCCCTGCCTGACGTCTGCTGCGCTCTGGCGGCTCTCGTGCGGCGGTCGAAGGAGAGAGCGGGCTTGCCCGCTTCGAGCCCCCACGTGCGAAGCCGCCTGGACCGCTTCGAGCCGGCCGTGGACGCGCCGCTCGTGCCGGTGGTCATGGACGCGGGATCGTGCCAGCTGCGCGCGTCCGATCTCGGCGTTGCAAGCAGCACGCTGATCATGGCATTCGCGGCACGGCTCGCTTTCCGGATCGGCCGCGTGGACGCCTCGGGCCAAGTCAAGCTGGTGCTGCCGGTCAGCGACCGCCGTGCCGGCGACCGGCGCGGCAACGCGCTGCGGTCGATCACGGTAATGGCGGACCCCGATGCCTGCCGCAACGATCCGCACGCCCTGCAGCGCGATTTCAAGGCTGCGCTGGCCTCGCTGAATCAGCATGGCGATGATCTGTCGCCGCTGTTTCCCCTGATTCCTTATGTGCCGCTGTGGCTGGTGCGGCGCCTGGAGCAAGAGGCGCTCGGGGCTGGCCTGCCGGTCGGGTGTAGCCTGGTCGGAGAATTGCCGCTGGACGTGAACCGTCCCTGTGGCGAAGCCTTGCTCCTGCAGGCTACGCCTCTGGAGCGCTATACGGCCTCGGACCTCGCGCGGCTCGGTGGCTTCCTCTTCATCGCGTGCTATCGTGTCAACGAGCAGCTGTTGTGTAACGTGTCCGGCTACGTGCCGAACCACGTCACGTCCTACGTCGAGCTGATGCCATTCGTGCGCGAGGCGCTTGCGGACATGGGTCTGTGCGGGACGATCGGCTGGCGATTGCCGATTGACGAAGCGGACGGCGCAACGCCTGCCGAGCGCTCAAGCCACGCGTAGCGCGTCGACGATCTTCATGCGGGCAGCCCGCACGGCCGGCAGGAAACCTCCGAGGAAGCCCATCACGAGGGCGAAGACCAGTGACCGCAGGACGATGCCGGGCGTTAGCACAAACCGAAACGCAAGCTCGGAGAGCGACGTCCAGTTCAGTGTCGTGATCTTCACCTGCGTCATCAGTGACGCCAACAAGATTCCAACGACCCATCCGATCAGCGAAAGCAGCAGCGCCTCGACGAGGAATGCAACCAGGATCCGCGAGCGCCGAAATCCGAGCGCGCGCAGCACTCCGACCTCCATCATGCGGCTGGCCACGGCCGCGTACATTGTAATCGTCGCGCCAATGACCGCGCCGAGCGAGAACATCCCCGAGAGCGTGAGCCCGAGCATCTGAATGAACCCTGAGAGCAGGCGTGACTGCTCCTCATAGAAGATGCGCTCGCGCTTGGCCTCGATGGTGAGGCGGGGATCAGCTTCAAGGCGCGCCTTGAGAGTGTCGAAGCCGGAGCGATCGGCGAGCCGCACCGTGATCGACGAGAAAAAGTCGCGCCGGAACGATTGCATGAGCTGCTCGCTGTCGCCCCAGATCTCGGAATCGAACCCGCTGCCGCCCGCGTCGAACCGTCCCACGATCCTCCACTCCCGCTGGGCAAACCGGAGGCTCGATCCGATCTCCATGTCTTCGAAGCGCCCCGCGAGGGCGCGGCCAATGACGATCTCGTTCGATCCCGGGCGAAACATGCGCCCCTCGGCGATCTGCACGTGCGGACGCACGGCGAGGGCGGCCGGACCGACGCCCCGGATCAACAGGTTGCTCGCCTGCCTGGTCTTGCGCCTTGGCTGCGCGATCAAAACCGCCACTTCCTTCGATACAAGCGGCGCTGCTTCGGCCCCGATGACGATTTCGGGCTGGCTTTCGATGATCCTGGCCTGCCGGCGATCGATCAAACTCTGGATTTCGACTTCCGCAGAGCGGCGCACGAAGATGACGTTCGTGTCTTCGCCGGTCGCGACCAGCGTCTGCTTCAGTCCGGAGTCGAGCATGAGCACGGCAGCGTAGACGAAGACCACGAGGGCCATGCCGGTTGCGGTAAGCAAATTGGTGAGCTTGCGCTCCTGCAGGTTTCGCAAGCTGTAGGAGAGCAGCAGCGGCATGATCAGCCCAACGCCCGAAGGCCGTCGACGATGCGGACACGGGCTGCCCTGCGCATCGGCAATAGTGCGGCGAGAATCCCGACCACCAACGCTGCAAGTGCCTGCAGTATGACGGTGTTGACGCTTACGAACAGGGTCGGGAACAGCGTGGCGGAGAGCTCGGCAAGGCGGGCGGCGACCGGGGGCGTAAGGGCGATGCCGATCGCGCCGCCGATCAACGCTATCAGGACGGATTCCCCGAGGATCAATCGCGCCACGTAGCCGGGACTGAAGCCGATGGCTTTCAGCGTGGCGTACTCGCGGAGTCGCTCGCGGGCCGTCATCGCCATGGTGTTGGCCATCACGGCCAGGATGATGAAGATCACCACGAAGGAGACGACACGAATGGAAATGAGGATCGCCTCGGTCTGCTTCACGAAGCCGATCTGGAAAGCGCGCTCCGTCTCGGTGAGCGTCTCGGCCAGCGAGTTTCGAAACACTTCGTCGATGGCTTGGCTGACGTCTGCGACGCTGTCCAGGCTAACGACGTCCACCGCGAACACGCCCACCTGGTCGGCTTGTGCCTTCGAGCGCACACGCAGTGTCTCGTTCAGGTAGTCCCAGCGGAAGAACAGTTGCGAGGTGTCGGTTTTGGGATCCCGGCCGTCGAAGACGCCGCAGATCACAAACTCCCAATTGCCGGGGAAGATGGTTCCGCGCAGCTGGATCACGTCGCCCGGCTTGAAGCCGTAGCGTTTGGCGAGCTTGCGCCCGACAATCGCGCCGCGGCGCTCGCTCAGGAAGGCGCGCCGCACCTGGTCCGGCACCAGGAGCTCGGGGAACATGTCGAGATAGCTCGCGGCGTCGATCGCAAACTGGGGAAAGAAGTTTTTCGAATCCTTGTAGACGCCGCCGAACCAGCTCAAGTGGGTGACGCGCCGCACGCCTTCGACGGCGCTGATGCGCTTCTGATAGGATTTCGGCAGCGGAAGCGTAAAGGAGACGGCATTGCGAGTCAGCAGCCGCGAAGGAACGGCGCCATCCACCCCCGCATACCACGTCTTGACGACGGTCTGGAGCACGCCAAAGGCGAGGATCGCGACGATGAGACCGACGAGCGTCAGGGAGGTGCGGAGCCGGTGGCGCAAGACGTTGCGCGCTACGAGCGTGAGCCACTGGCTCATGGTCGGCACTCACTCAAGGCGCTGCTCCACGAGATAGGAGAGATCGCCCTTCTCCAGATTCATGATGCGTTTCGCATGCGCGGCGGCGCGATGATCATGCGTGACCATCACGATCGTCTTGCCCATGTCGCGGTTGAGCCGCTGCATGATCTCGAGCACCTCCTTCGCCGACTGCCGGTCGAGGTCTCCCGTCGGCTCGTCGGCCACCAGCACCGTCGGGTCGGTGACGATCGCCCGCGCGATCGCGACGCGCTGCTGCTGTCCGCCGGAGAGCTCGGAGGGCAAATGTTTGACGCGATCGCTGAGGCCGACCAGGCTGAGCGCGAGCTGCGCGCGGTCCCGGCGGTCGCGCCGCCCCAGGCTGGTGAGCGTGAGAGGCAGCTCGACGTTCTCGAGCGCCGTGAGCACGGGCATCAGATTATAGAACTGGAAGATGAAGCCTACGTTCGCCGCGCGCCAGTCGGCGAGTTCGGCTTCCGGAAGGAGCGTGATGTCCTCGCCGCCCACCTTGATCGAGCCCTGGTCCGGACTGTCGATGCCGGCGATCAGGTTGAGCATCGTCGACTTGCCCGACCCCGACGGACCCATCAGGGCGAGGAACTCCTTGCGGCGGATGTCGAAGGTGAGTCTGGATAGCACTGGGACGATCTGCGCGCCGCGACGGTAGCTCTTGCTGACGTCGCTCAGCGCGATCAGCACGTCCTCCCCGGTCGGCCGGTCGGAGATGCGAAGCACGGTCACTTCGTGGCCTGCTTCACGGCGCGCCCGTCGACGAGATCTTCCAGCGGCCGGACCACGACGCGCGTGCCGGCCTTGAGGTCGCGGACCTCGATCTGGTCGCCTATCTTCGCGCCAAGATCGACGGTCCGCAGACGAGCCTTGCCATCCTCGACGACATAGAGATGCTGGCGCCCATCGACCTCGAAGACGGCGGCCGCCGGCACGGCAAGCACGGGCTTGCGCTCTTTCTCCGATACCTCTCGCTCGAGGAAAGCCGCCTTTGCGCTCATGTCCGGAAGCATCCTCGGGTCGCGCTGCACGAACCGGATCTTCACGAGGGTCGATGCCTTGGCGCGATCCACGGTCGGCACCATCCGGCTGACCACGCCCTCGAAACGCTCGCCGGGGATCGCGTCCAGCTGGATCTCGACCGGTTGCCCCGCGTGGATGCTCAGGTACGACGACTCCGCCACGTCGGCTTCCACTTCCAGCGAGTCCATGTCCGCAATGGTGACGACTGCGCCTTTGGTGTCGACCGCCTGCGAGAACGGTGTGATGGTGTCGCCGACGTTGGCGTGGCGCGTGAGGACGACGCCGTCGAAGGGCGCCCGGATCTGGGTCTGCCCGACGGCAACTTCGGAGGCGCGCAGATTGGCCTGCGCCGCGGCGATGGCGGCGCCGTATCCGCTAAACGCGGCGCGCGCCTTGGCGAGGCGTGCCTCGGCGGTTTCGCGCGTCGACTCGCTGATGATATTCTTCTCGCCGAGGGCCTCGGAGCGCTTGAAGGCGATTTCCGCCTGCGTAAGCTCCGCCCGCCCTTGGGCCAGGTTGGCTTCCGCAACCTGCACGTTGGCGGCTGCCTGGTCGCGCACCGCCACCGTGTCGCTGCTCTCGAGCCGGGCGATCACCTCGCCCTCGCGCACCTTGCTGCCTTCGAGCACACCGAGCCACTCGAGACGGCCTGTCGCCTTCGAGGCGACGGATGCCTTGCGTTGCGCAACGACGTAGCCGGTCGCGTTCAGCAGTGTCAGCGCCTGTGACGGATAGACGGAGTAGACCACCGCCGTCTCGACGACGACCTGCGCATGGCTGCGCCACAGCCACGTCGCGCCACCGATGCCGACGAGCACGGCGAGGAGAAGGACGCGACCCAGGATTTGGCGCAACCGTCGGCGACGGCGCGAGCCGGCGCTACGATCGATTGCAAGCGCGGAAAGATCGGGGGCGTCGGGTGCGCCGTCGCTGAGGGCCTGGGGCAACGTCATGGCTTGATCATGGATTTCCGAGCAAAACAGCGCAGACTTTGAAGAAAATATCGTACGTAGAAAGCCGTAAGCCATGCGCTTGACCAGTGTCAATTAGCATGAAGGGCCGCGCTTGACATCCATGATTTCGTATTCTCCAAATCTTCCCACGGCTTGAAACATGATCGATGGAATCCGCACCGACGCGAACGCCATCACGCGGCACCGTCGAAAACCGGGGCGGGACCATCAGGTTTGCCATCGCAGTCCACGGGACACGAGGAGACATCGAGCCTGCGGCTGCGGTTGCATGTGAGCTGCAGCGCCGCGGTCACGACGTCAGGATGGCCGTGCCTCCCGATCTCGTCGGGCTCGCCGAGTCGGCCGGCCTTTGTTCGATGAGTTCTTGCGGTCCCGATTCCCGGCGCCAGCTCGGGGCGGAGGTTTTCCGCCGCAAACCCCTTGACAGCGGCCAGAATACTTAACATGTTAAATATATGATGGCCGGCAAGGCGACGTAGTGCGTCGGAACGCGCATTGCTTTCTGCCGTCGCCAAACAAAGAGCTGCCGGTCGCAACGGCTCGAACGAGGGAGGACCCGTGATGTCCAAGCTTGCGGAAAACATCGCCAGGGCGGAACGCTACCTTGCCCGGTTCGCGCAGCATGGGGTACTCAACCGCATCGGCGGCGAGGACGTGCCGGCTGCGGACGGCGCGACATTCGAAACGATCTCTCCCGTCGATCTGAAGCCGCTCGCCAAGGTGGCGCACGGCAAGGCCGCGGACATCGACCGCGCCGCGAAGGCCGCGCACGCGGCCTTTGCGCAATGGGCCGAGACCTCCGGTGAGGCGCGGAAAGCGCTCTTGCACAAAGTTGCCGATGCCATCGTCGCCCGCGCCGAAGAAATCGCCTTCGTCGAATGCATGGATACCGGGCAGTCCCTCAAGTTCATGGCCAAGGCGGCGCTGAGGGGTGCCGAGAATTTCCGCTTCTATGCCGACCGCGCGCCCGAGGCGCGCGACGGCAAGTCGCTTCGGACCGACGGCCAGGTGAACATGACCACCCGCGTGCCGATCGGTCCGGTGGGCGTCATCACGCCGTGGAATACGCCATTCATGCTGTCGACGTGGAAGATCGCGCCGGCGCTCGCGGCCGGCTGCACCATCGTACACAAGCCGGCCGAATTCTCGCCCCTGACCGCGCGCCTGCTGATCGAGATCGCGGAAGAGGCCGGTCTGCCCAAGGGCGTCTGGAATCTCGTCAACGGTCTTGGCGAGGACGCCGGCAAGGCGCTGACCGAGCATCCGCTGGTCAAGGCGATTGGATTCGTCGGGGAAAGCCGCACCGGCTCGATGATCATGAAGCAGGGCGCCGATACCTTGAAGCGTGTTCATTTCGAACTGGGCGGCAAGAACCCGGTGATCGTGTTCGCCGATGCCGACCTCGATCGCGCCGCGGATGCGGCGGTGTTCATGATCTACTCGCTCAATGGCGAGCGCTGCACCTCTTCCTCGCGTCTTCTCGTCGAGGCGAGCATCTATGACAAATTCACCGCGATGGTCGCGGAGAAGGCCGGCCGTATCAAGGTGGGACATCCGCTCGATCCCGAGACCGTCATCGGTCCGTTGATTCATCCGGTTCATGAGAAGAAGGTCCTCGACTACGTCGAGATCGGCAGGGCGGAGGGCGCGACGATTGCCACCGGCGGCCGCAAGGTTGATGGTCCCGGCGGCGGCTGCTACGTCGCCCCGACGCTCTTTACCGGCGCCAACAACCGAATGCGCATCGCACAGGAGGAAATCTTCGGGCCGGTGCTGACGGCGATTCCGTTCAAGGACGAGGCGGAGGCTCTCGCGCTCGCCAACGACGTCCAGTACGGCCTCACCGGCTATCTCTGGACGGCCGACGTCACGCGCGCCTTCCGCTTCACCGACCGGCTGCAAGCCGGAATGATCTGGGTCAATTCGGAGAACGTTCGCCACCTGCCGACGCCCTTTGGCGGGGTGAAGAGCTCCGGCATCGGCCGCGACGGCGGCGATTGGTCGTTCGATTTCTATATGGAGACGAAGAACGTCGCGTTCGCCACCACCGCGCATAAGATCCAAAAACTGGGCGGTTAAGCGGTCCGCAGCAGACCTAAGGAGGATATCATGGCATTGCCTACGCCCAACCTTTATCCGCCGTTCAACATCGTACGTCTCAGTCATGTCGAGTTTGGCGTGAGCGACCTTGCCAAGTCCCGCGCGTTTTATGTCGACACGCTCGGTCTGCAGGTGACGGACGAAAGCTCCGATGCGATCTATCTTCGGGCGATGGAAGAGCGCGGCCACCATTGCATCGTGCTGAGGAAGTCCGACAAGATCGAGGCCCGCGATCTCGGCTTCAAGCTGTTCGGCGAAGAGGACCTCGACAAGGCAGTCCACTTCTTCAAGAGCAGGGGTTTGCCGGTCGAATGGGTGGAGCGTCCCTATCAGTCGCGCACGTTCCGCACCCGCGATCCGCACGGCATTCCGCTCGAGTTCTATTCGAAGATGGACCGGTTGCCGCCGATTCACCAGAAGTACGCTCTGTACAAGGGCGTGAAGCCGCTCCGCATCGACCACTTCAATTGCTTTTCGCCGAACGTCGATGAATCCGTCGCGTTCTACAACGAGATCGGTTTCCGCGTGACGGAGTACACGGCGGATGAGGAGACCGGGCGGCTATGGGCGGCCTGGACCCACCGCAAGGGCGGCGTTCACGACCTGGCGTTCACCAATGGCCGCGGCCCGCGCCTGCACCACACGGCGTTCTGGGTGCCGACCCCGCTCAACATCATCGATCTTCTCGACCTCATGGCGACCACCGGATGGGTCTCCAACATCGAACGCGGTCCGGGCCGCCACGGCATCTCGAATGCCTTCTTCCTCTACATCCTCGATCCGGATGGCCACCGCATCGAAATCTATTGCTCGGATTACCAGACCGTCGATCCCGATCTCGAGCCGATCAAATGGGACCTGAAGGACCCGCAGCGTCAGACGCTGTGGGGGGCGCCCGCGCCGAAATCCTGGTTCGAACACGGCAGCCTCTTCGCCGGAATTGTCCCGCGCGACGCCGACCTCGCGGCCCAGCCGATCATCGCGCCCTGATCGGCTGGCAACACATTCAACAAGGAAGGCCGCGCATGTCTCGTCCAAGGTTCATCAGCTTCACCCGCAACGGTGCGCCCGGCTACGGCCTGCTCGTGGACCGTGGCGTGGTCGATCTGTCCGGACGTCACGGCAAGCGCTGGCCCAGCCTGCGTGAAGTGATCGAGGACGGTGTCCTGCTGTCTCTGGCCGAGGAGAGTGACGCGCGACCCGCGGATTTTCCGGTCGAAGACATCCGCTATGAGATCCCCGTGCCGGCACCGGAAAAGATCATCTGTGTCGGCGTCAACTTTCCCGACCGCAACGAGGAATACAAGGACGGGCAGGCGGCTCCCTCAAATCCCTCGCTCTTCATCCGCTTTCCGCGCTCGTTCACCGGCCATGAACAGCCTTTGCTGCGTCCCCCGGAGAGCCCGCAGCTCGACTACGAGGGCGAGATCGTCATCGTGATCGGCAAGGGCGGGCGCAGGATTGCGCAGGGCGAGGCGCTCGGGCACATCGCCGCGCTGTCGCTGTGCAACGAAGGCACGATCCGCGATTGGGTAAGGCACGCCAAGTTCAACGTGACACAGGGCAAGAACTTCGATCGGACCGGTTCGATCGGACCCTGGCTCATCCCCTATACCGATGAGAGCCAGCTTGCCGACGTCAAGCTCGAAACGCGGGTCAATGGCGACGTCCGCCAGCAGGACCGCACGAGCCGGATGATCTTCTCCTTCCGCAAGATCATCAACTACATCTCGACGTTCACGACCCTGGTTCCCGGCGATGTCATCGTGACGGGTACGCCGACGGGCGCGGGCGCGCGCTTCGACCCGCCGATCTGGCTCAAGCCCGGCGACGTCGTCGAGGTGGAGGCGGAGGGCATCGGCGTGCTCCGCAACACGGTCGCGGATGAGGCGTGATCCTTGATCACTTCGGCGAGGCGGCACGAACGCGAATGCGGCCCTCGTCGTCCACGGCGATCGGAATGGCGTCGAGCGTGCAGTTCAGGCCGAGTCCTTCGACGCCGAAGCCGTCCTGAACACGGAACCCGGCGCTTTGATTGGTGCACCGGAGAACCGTGCCATCCGCGCTCAGCAAATTGTCACCGCGATGATCCAGCGGCAGGTACTGGTGGGGACATGCATTGACGTAGGCTGCCAGAATGCCCGCCGATCTGACGATCAGGATCGGAAAATCAGCCGGGCCGGACCTGATCGATTTGAAGCTGCCTTCGCCGATGTCATTGGCGTCGCACAGGATGGTTCCCTCGGCCGGCGCGCCGCGATAGCTCCTCCATGCGTCTTGGATCGCGACCTCCCTCAGGATGCCTTGAGCACGCCGCGCTGAATCTGATCGGCCTCGATGCTCTCGAACAGGGCCTTGAAGTTGCCCTCGCCAAAACCGTCGTCTCCCTTCCGCTGGATGAACTCGAAGAAGATCGGACCGATCACGGTCTTGGAGAAGATCTGAAGCAGGATGCGCGTCAGCCCGCCATTGACGACGCCCTCGCCGTCGATCAGGATTCCGTGCTTGCGCATGCGATCGAGCGGTTCGGTGTGGCCCTTCACGCGGTCGAATGATTTGTCGTAGTAGATCGCGGGCGGACCCGGCATGAACTCGAGCCCGCGCGCGGCGATGGCGTCGGTCGCCGAATAGATGTCGTCGGTGCCGACGGCGATATGCTGGATGCCTTCGCCCTTGTATTGGCGGAGATATTCTTCGATCTGGCTCTTGTCGTCGGCGCTCTCGTTGATCGGGATTCGAATCTTGCCGCAGGGGGACGTCAGGGCGCGCGAGGTCAGGCCGGTCAGCTTGCCCGAAATGTCGAAGTAGCGGATCTCGCGGAATTGAACGTCTGGCTGTAGAACTTGTACCAGGTGTCCATGTTGCCGCGCATGACGTTGTGCGTGAGGTGATCGAGATAGTAGAACCCGACGCCTTTCGGGATCGGGTCGGCTTCACCGGTCCAGTCGTACTCGGCCGCATAGGGCGAGCCTTTCGCGCCATAGGTCTCGACCAGATACAGCAGGGATCCGCCGATGCCGACCACGGCCGGCACGTCGAGCGACTTGTCGCTGCCGGTGTATTCCGTTCCGCCGAGCTCGAGGACGCGCTTCAGGGCGTGCTTGGCATCGACGACGCGCCAGGCCATCGCCGGCGCGCAAGGTCCGTGTTCTCCGACGAAGCGCGCCGCGTGGGAGTTCGGCTCCCGGTTCAGGACGTAATTGATCTTGCCCTGGCGCCAAAGGGAGATGTCTTTGGTCTTGTGCCGCGCGACCTCAGTGTAGCCCATCTGCTCGAAGAGCTTGGCGAGCTGCTGCGGCTCCGGATGGGAGAACTCGACAAACTCGAAGCCATCGGTGCCGGCCGGATTGAGCGCCGAAATCGTGGCGGGCGGGGCATCGTGAGGGAAGGGGCCCAATGTCGCACTCCTGGAAAGCTGTCTGATCCGATGGAAATATACTGCCGGCGGCCTGCACGATCTCCGCAAAATCCGCTCGACAAAGCCGAACTATGCGTGAAACATGCGGATGGTCGCACTTTTGCGCAAGGATCACGCATGGATCAGTTCGACGTCAAATTATTGCAGGCGCTTCAGGCCAACGGACGTCTGTCGAATTTCGAACTGGCCGACGTCGTCGGTCTATCGGCATCGCAATGCTCGCGCCGTCGTGCGGCGCTCGAAGATGCCGGCGCCATTGCGAGCTACCACGCTCATCTCGACCGCGAAGTGCTCGGGCTCGGCATCGTCGTCTTCGTGCAGGTGACGCTTGCAACTCACTCGCCGGACAATTCGCGGCGCTTCCTCAAGCTGATCGAGAGCCTGGAGGAAGTGCAGGAGGCCTATGCGCTGACAGGCGAAGCCGATTACCTCATCAAGGTGACGATCACCGACTTGAAGGCACTCTCGCGGCTTCTCAACGAGGTGTTCCTGCCGCACGACAGCGTTGCGCATGTGCGCTCGTCCATCGTTCTCGATCGCTTGAAGCAAACCTCGCAATTGCCGCTTGGGCACCTTATCCCGGCCGAGGCGCGCGCTGCGGAGAGCTCCGCCTCCCGACGCAAAGGTTCATCACGGCTTCGCCGATCCAGAAAGAGTTGAGCTTGCAGGCGATCCACCCACGACGTGCCGACACGTCCTGCTGGCGGCCGAAGTGCCGTGCCGGCGGTCCTGGCAGCCCGCCCAGGCGCACGTCAGCCGGGGGCAAAAATTTTCGCCGGGCCCTCTTGAACGGAAATCGATCCCTCCCTAGGTCGTTTGCCGCCCGGGGGCCGGTTCCGGACCCGGATTTTGGACATCGCTGAACCTGTCAAGGAGGATGTGCATGCATTTCCGCCCGTTGCACGACCGTGTGCTCGTGCGCCGCATCGATGCCGAGGAGAAGACCGCCGGCGGCATCATCATTCCCGACACCGCCAAGGAGAAGCCGCAGCAGGGCGAGATCATCGCCGTGGGGCCGGGCGCGCGTAACGAGCAGGGCCAGCTCGTGCCGCTCGACGTCAAGGCCGGCGACCGGGTGCTGTTCGGAAAGTGGTCGGGCACCGAGGTCAAGATCGAGGGCGAGGAACTCTTGATCATGAAGGAAAGCGACCTTCTCGGCGTGGTCGAACAGGCCGGCGCGCTGAAGAAGGCGGCGTAACTGACAGTCATCGAACAGAAAGGAGTATGCAACATGGCTGCCAAGGACGTGAAGTTTGCGACCGAGGCCCGCGAGCGCATGCTGCGGGGCGTCGACACACTGGCGAACGCGGTGAAGGTCACGCTCGGTCCAAAGGGACGCAACGTCGTCATCGAGAAATCCTTTGGCGCACCGCGCATCACCAAGGACGGCGTCACTGTCGCCAAGGAGATCGAACTGGAGGACAAGTTCGAGAATATGGGCGCCCAGATGGTGCGCGAGGTCGCTTCGAAGACCAATGATCTCGCCGGAGACGGCACCACCACGGCAACCGTTCTGGCGCAGGCCATCGTCAAGGAAGGTGCCAAAGCCGTCGCCGCCGGCATGAATCCGATGGATCTCAAGCGCGGCATCGACCTTGCCGTGGACGCCATCGTCACCGACCTCAAGTCGCACGCCAAGAAGGTCACCTCCAACGACGAGATCGCCCAAGTCGGCACCATCTCCGCCAACGGCGATACGGAGATCGGCCGCTTCCTGGCGGAGGCCATGCAGAAGGTCGGCAACGAGGGCGTGATCACGGTCGAAGAGGCCAAAAGCCTGCACACCGAGCTTGAGGTGGTCGAGGGCATGCAGTTCGACCGTGGCTATGTTTCCCCCTATTTCGTCACCAACGCGGAGAAGATGCGGGCCGAGCTCGAGGATCCCTATGTGCTGATCCACGAGAAGAAGCTGTCGGGTCTGCAGTCGATGCTGCCGCTGCTCGAACAGGTCGTGCAATCCGGCAAGCCGCTCCTGATCATCGCCGAGGAGGTCGAGGGCGAGGCGCTGGCGACGCTGGTCGTCAACCGTCTGCGCGGCGGCCTGAAGGTGGCCGCGGTCAAGGCGCCCGGCTTTGGCGATCGCCGCAAGGCGATGCTGGAGGACATTGCGATCCTCACCGGCGGCACGGTGATCTCCGAAGACCTCGGCATCAAGCTCGAAAACGTCACGGTGAAAATGCTGGGCCGTGCCAAGAAGGTCGTGATCGACAAGGAGAACACCACGATCGTCGACGGGGCCGGCGCCAAGAAGGACATCGAGGCGCGTAGCCAGCAGATCAGGGCTCAGATCGAAGAGACGACCTCGGATTACGACCGTGAGAAGCTCCAGGAGCGGCTGGCCAAGCTGGCAGGCGGCGTCGCCGTGATCCGGGTCGGCGGCGCGACCGAGGTCGAGGTCAAGGAACGCAAGGACCGTGTGGACGATGCCCTGCATGCGACGCGGGCTGCCGTCGAGGAAGGCATCCTGCCCGGCGGCGGCGTGGCCCTGCTGCGTGCCCTCAAGGCGCTGGATGTCGTCAAGACCGCCAATGCGGACCAGAAGGCCGGTGTCGATATCGTGCGTCGCGCCATCCAGGTGCCTGCCCGGCAGATTGTGCAGAATGCGGGCGAGGACGGTTCCGTCATCGTCGGCAAGCTCCTCGAGAACGAGACCTACACGTGGGGCTTCAACGCGGCGACGGGCGAGTACCAGGACATGGTCCAGGCTGGCGTAATCGATCCTGCCAAGGTGGTGCGTACCGCCTTGCAGGATGCGGCCTCGGTTGCCTCGCTGCTCATCACGACCGAAGCGCTGGTGGCTGACAAGCCGAAGAAGGCCGAACCGGCGAGCGCTCCCGCGATGGACTTCTGAGACGAACGGGCCCGGCGGTGCCGCCGGGCTCGTTTTCCCTGAGCGTTGTCACGATCATTGGATCTGTTGTCGAACGATTGGAGAATGAGATGATCAAGCATCGTACTTTCTCCGCTCGCGCGGAGAACACGCAAATGGCGCGGCACCTCGCGGCCTTGGCCGTTGCCGCCAGCCTCTCGCTCGTGCCCGTTGCGGCCCATGGCGCCGAGAGTCCCGGCTCTGGAGCCAATGCAGCAGACACTTTCGAACGGTTGAGGTTGCCGCCGATCCCATACCTGGACACGATGCCGTGGTCGAATTGGGAGCGGGCCAACGCCACTATGAAGGTGGATACGTTGCTGTCGCCGGTTCTTGGGCCATCGGGTATCCGTCTCGACGCTACCCCGCACGAGCATGGTCGGCCGCAGCCTGCCATGAGCTGAGGCGTCGGAGCGGCCGCGCGCCGCTCCGCTGTCTGCGGAGGTCCGTTGCCTTGAACCGACTAGCCGAGGCGCGAGCATCGAAAGAACGCGACGGTCATCCGTTATGCTCATGCGGCATGGCTACGCAGCGGTTCGCATGCTCAAGCGAAAGGAGGTGACGAGAGATGAGAGGCATCGTTGTTGCCGTCGCCTTGTTGGGAATGGCAAATGTACTCCAGGCCAGGGAGACGGACTTTCCGCGCGGAGAGGTACGGAGCTCGGCAGCGCCCGCCCGGCAGCTCGCGACAAGCTCCGGTGCGGCCTCACGCACCGACACTGAGAAGCCGCGCCGCATCGAGCGCAAGAGCGCCGACTTTTCGGCCGAGCGCATTGTCCCTGACATCTGCACCGGGTGCTGATCGGCCTTCCGGCCGATCAGCGGTTCTGGTTCTCACCGGGCCACGGTGATGGCCGCAGAGCCCGGATCGGTGAGGCGGGCGCAGACCTTCGCCTTGATCCGTTGCAGCGCGCGCTGCTCGATCTGTCGGATACGCTCGCGCGAGATGCCGAACTGACCGGCAAGGTCCTCCAGCGTCTTGTGCGGCTCGTCCAGATATCGTGCCCTGATGATGCTGTGCTCGCGGGGCGACAGTGCGGCAAGGGCTTCGGCGAGGGCGGTCTTCTCTCGTTCACGATCGCTCGCCTCCAGCAGCAGGCTTTCGGGATCGGGGGAGGGATCCACGAGACGATCCTGCCACTCGTCCCCCTCGGTATCGGCGCTGAGCGGCACGTTCAGGGAGATGTCGCCGCGCAGCCGGCCGTCCATCTCGATCACGTCGCCTTCTCTCACGTTGAGGCAGCCCGCGATCTGCTTGAGCTGATCGGTGCGCAGATCGCCATCCTCCGGGACGCCGAGCCTGCTCTTCAGCTTGCGCAGGTTGAAGAACAGCTTCTTCTGCGCCGCGGTGGTGCCGAGCTTGACGAGCGACCAAGATCTGAGGATGTACTCCTGCACGGCCGCCTTGATCCACCAATTCGCATAAGTTGCGAGCCGAAAGCCTTTCTCCGGATCGAACCGCTTGACAGCCAACATCAGCCCGACATTGGCTTCGGAGATGAGGTCGGCGATGGCGAGGCCATAGCGCCGATGTTGAAGCGCTATTTTCGCCGCCAGCCGCAGGTGGCTGGTCACCAGGCGGTAGGCCGCCTCGGGGTCGCCGCAATCACGCAGGCGGCGAGCATATTCAATTTCCTCCGGAGCCTCGAGCAACGGAAATCGATGGATCTCGTTCAGATAGCGGGACAGCCCGCGTTCGGAATGGATCGCAGGAAGCGACGAGAGCGCTAGCATCGCTCATTGCTCCTCGACACCATTCTTGCGCAGAGCCGCTGCGCCTGCTGCCTGAAGCAACGAGCGCGTCGCGTCTGCAGGCCGCACTGTTTGGGTACAGGTCCTTCTCATGTCCAAATCCTCCAGAGAGCAAGTTGGTCAGAACCACCGATCGCCTGATCCGCTGAGCCCAGCCAGGCACCCAGACGCTCTCAGGCCAGTGGTGCCATTAAGAATTTGACAATGAGCGGAATGTTCCGGTGTGAACGACCGCCGAGGCGGCAGGGCAATCGCATGCCGCGGCGATTTTCACTGAGGTGCGCGCTCAGACCGTCCCTTGAACCGCGGCGTCTTCATTCTACCTTCGTCCATGCAGCCGGCGGTTTGCGTGTGCTCAGCGAGCAGCCGGGGGCGCCCGACGGCACCTATGGTTGGTTTGAGGGATGGACAATTATCGTGATCTCGTCAGCGCGGCTCTCGCGCTGTTGTGCGCCGGCGTGATGTTGGTCGCCGGTCACCTCTTCATCGAATGGCGCGCCAGGAATGGAGATTCCGGCATGGGAATGGAGGCGCCCAGCAGCGAAGACTTGCCTTTGCCGATGATCTCGAACGGTTCGCCGTCAAGCCGGAAGATGATCGAACTTCCGGCGGAACTCAGGCGGAAGCGGGCCGTGTAGAGGCCGGTCTCGCGCATGAGGCGTCGAATGCCCGCGCCCGTCGCGACGCTCAGATCGCCCGCAATCCGTCCTTCGGCATTTCCTGGATCAGCGCATCGATATCGCTCTGCTCCAGGGTTTCCTTCTCCAGGAGCTTCTTTGCGGCACGGTCCAGGATCGGCCGCCGCGTCTTCAGGATGCCCTGGGTGCGCTGGAAGACCTGGTCGACGATGGCCTTCACCTCCTGGTCGACCGCAGCCGCGGTCTCTTCCGCATAGTCGCGCTCGCGGCCCGGGTAGGGGCGGTCCGCGCCGGCGAGGAAATTGCCGGGATCACGCTCATAGGCGACACTGCCGAGCTTCTCGGACATGCCGTAACGCGTCACCATGCTGCGCGCGATGTCGGTCACCCGGCGCAGGTCGTCGGCCGCACCCGTCGACAAATGCCCGAACACGATCAGCTCGGCCGCGCGCCCGCCGAGCAGCACCGCCATCTTGTTCTCCAGCTCCTCCTTCGTCATCAGGAAGCGGTCCTCGATCGGTCTCTGGATGGTGTAGCCGAGCGCCCCCACGCCACGTGGAATGATCGACACCTTGTGCACGGGGTCGGTCCCGGGCAGCGAAAGCGCGACCAAGGCGTGTCCCATCTCGTGATAGGCGACGATCTCGCGTTCTTTGGCATTGAGCAGGCGGTTGCGCTTCTCGAGGCCTGCCACCATGCGCTCGACCGCATTGTTGAAGTCGCTCATGCTCACTGCGTCGGCCCCGCGGCGGGTCGCCAGAAGCGCGGCTTCGTTGACGAGATTGGCAAGGTCCGCGCCGGTAAAGCCGGGGGTCAGGGCTGCGACCGTCTCCGCCTCGACATGCTCGGCGAGGCGCACCTTCTTCATGTGGACCTTGAGGATCTCGATGCGGCCCTTCTTGTCGGGGCGGTCGACCAGCACCTGCCGGTCGAAGCGGCCGGCGCGGAGCAGGGCGGGGTCGAGGATTTCCGGCCTGTTGGTGGCGGCGAGGATGACGAGTCCGGAGCGGGAATCGAAGCCGTCGAGTTCGACCAGCAGCTGGTTGAGCGTCTGCTCCTTCTCGTCGTGGCCACCGGCGAAGGGGCCGATGCCGCGGGCGCGGCCAAGCGCGTCGAGTTCGTCGATGAAGATGATGGCCGGCGCCTTTTCGTGCGCCTGCTTGAACAGGTCCCGCACCCGCGCCGCGCCGACGCCGACGAACATCTCGACGAACTCCGAACCGGAGATCGAGAAGAACGGCACTCTGGCTTCGCCCGCGACAGCCTTGGCCAGCAGGGTCTTGCCTGTGCCCGGCGGGCCGACCAGCAGCACGCCTTTCGGCATGCGGCCGCCAAGTCGGCCATAATCGGTGGGGTTCTTCAGGAAATCGACCACCTCGCGAAGCTCGTCCTTGGCTTCGTCGACCCCTGCGACGTCGGCAAAGGTGACGCCGGTGTTGGACTCGACATAGACCTTGGCCTTGCTCTTGCCGATCGCCATCAGCCCACCGCCGATGCCGCCGCCCTCCGCCATGCGGCGGCCGATGTACCACCACAGGCCGAAGAACAGCAGCACGGGCATAACCCACGACAGGAGGTCACGCAGGAACGTGCTTTCAATCTGTCCGGTGAAGCGGACATTGTGTTTCTCCAGCTCCTGCGCGACATCCTGGTCGACCCGCGTGGTGACGAATTGCTTCTGTCCGCCGGCGAGCGGCTCCTTCAGCGTGCCTTGCAGGGTCCGGTCGGAAATGCCGACAGTGTCGACCTTCCCCTGGCGCAGCAATTGCTGATATTCGCTGTAGGGAATCACGGCGATCTGGCTGGCCGTGGAGATGAGATGCTGGATCAAGAACACCGCGAAGATTGCGGCAACGGCATATCCGAGATTGAAGCGGACATTCTTGTTCATGCGAGAGCAGATCCGATGCTGTTTGCGCCGGCGGGTCGCGTCGAGGCGCATGTTGCGCGCGCGATCAGGGCCCGGGACGCGTCCGGACCTGCGTCGTATCGACAGAACTTTTCCTCCTGCCTTCCGTTCCCGGTGTCTCCGCACGTAGGGACACGCGCCGACAGGGCCCGGCCGGAGCCGGGCCTTGTCCCGTCACCAGGCGTACCAATAGGGGTAGGCGGGTGGATAATAGCGCACAGTCCGATAGTACCGGGGTCCATAATGATACCCCGGCGGCCCGTAGACCGGCGCGTAGTACACCGGCGGGGCGGTCGCGGCGGCCAATGCTCCCGTGAACAGGCCGAGCGCGACGGCTGGACCTATGCCCGGGCCGCCCCAATGATGATGGCCCCGCCAGTGGGCCGAAGCCGGCGCAATCGTTCCGATGAGGAGCGTTGCTGCCGCGGCGATTGCAAGAGCAAGCTTTCTCATGTGACTTCCCTCGAATACGCGCCCGCGAGCGCGGGCTCTTCCATCCTCTGTATGAGTTTCGTTTCGCCGAACACGCGGCCCGGCAGCGTCTGAATTAGGATGGGCGGCGACGACTTCAAGTCTGGAGCTGCGTGCCTTTGACGTTTGGTCGCAGTGCGCAAGGCATCATGTCCATCGCGCTTCTCCGCGCCGGATTGCGGCCGGGCGCTGATCATGACGTCGGCCAAAGGACCGGCTAGCTCAACGCTGCCGATAGCTTGTGCATCGCCCGGTCGAGCACCTCCACCTCCTCGGCGGTCAGCACGCCGAGCAGCTCCTTCTCCCGCGCCAATGCGAAAGGCACGATCTTGCGATAGAGCGCGCGGCCAGCCGGGGTCAGCGCGACGATCAGCTCGCGCCGATCGTCCGGATGATGCTTGCGGCTCGCGATGCCGCGCGACTGAAGGCCCTGGACGGCGCGGCTGACTTGCATCTTGTCGAGCGTCGTCAGCGGACCGATCTCCTTGGTCGCGATTTCCGTCTGTAGGCCGAGGATCGCAAGCACCCGCCATTCCTGCCGCGTCAGTGCAAAGCGTTCGGAATAGACTTCGGCAACGGCCAGCGACACCTGTTCGGCGAGGCGCGCCAGCCGGTACGGAAAATATTCCTGCAGGTCGAGCTGGCTACCCTCCTGCGCCGTCATGCGCTCGGTCGCCTCCCGGCCACGCGCCGTCCCCGAACGTCCCATCACACCATTTCCGCGCCGCAGGTCCACCTGGCGGATTCTTCCGAGCCGGTTGATCCAGATCAAATCCAAGAAATAGTAACATCTGATACCAATTTCGCAACGGCAAGTCCAGGGAGCGAGACATCATGAAAATCGAGAAGATCCATCACGTCGCCTATCGCTGTGTCGACGCCAAGGCCACCGTCGAGTTCTACAAGAAGGTCATGAACATGGATCTTCTCGGCGCCATTGCCGAGGACCGGGTGCCGTCGACCAAGGCGCCGGATCCCTACATGCACATCTTCCTCGATGCCGGGAACGGCAACATCCTCGCCTTCTTCGAGCTGCCGAACTCGCCGCCGATGGGCCGCGATCCCAACACGCCGGATTGGACCCAGCACATCGCCTTCCAGGTCAAGGATCTCGCCGAGCTCGACGAGGCCAAGGCGCGCGCGGAGGCCGCCGGCCTCGACGTCGTCGGCGTCACCGACCACACCATCTTCAAGTCGATCTATTTCCGCGATCCCAGCGGTCATCGCCTGGAGATCGCGGCCTGGACCGCGACGCCCGAGCAGATCGACCGCATGAAGTCGGTCGCCCACGAGATGGTCGAGGAATGGTCGCGCACCAAGCGTCCGCCGCGCCACACCGCCTGGATGCACGAGAAGGAATTCGCGGACGCGCATTGATCCTTGGCCCTGCATCAGGAAGCGAACATGACGAGCTACATCTATCCGAAGTTCGGCTATCGCCGGTCCCAGGAGCAGGCCGAGGGAATCGTGAAGCGGCATCCGATCGTAGTGGTCGGCGCAGGTCCCATCGGCCTGACCGCGGCGCTCGACTGCGCGGCACGCGGCCAGCCGGTCGTGGTGCTCGACGACAACGACACCGTCTCGATCGGCTCGCGCGCGGTCTGCTACGCCAAGCGTCCGCTCGAGATATGGGACCGCCTCGGTTGCGCGGCGCCGATGGTCGAGCGCGGCGTCAGCTGGAATGTCGGGAAGGTGTTCTTCCGGGACGAGCTGTCCTACCAGTTTAATCTGCTGCCCGAGGCCGACCACCAATGGCCGGCCATGATCAACCTGCAGCAATATCATCTGGAGGAGATGCTGGTCGCCCAATGCCGGGCCAATCCGCTGATCGAGCTGCGCTGGAAGCACCGCCTCATCAGCCTCAAGCAGGCCGCGGACCACGCGACCCTGGCGGTGGAGACGCCCGACGGCATCTTCACCATGGAGGCGCAATGGGTGATCGCCTGTGACGGCGCCAATTCCGACGTGCGCAAGATGGTCGGCGCCGAGTTCACCGGGCAGTTCTTCCAGGACCGCTTCCTGATCGCCGACGTCGCCATGAAGGCGGACTTCCCGACCGAGCGCTGGTTCTGGTTCGACCCGCCGTTCCACCCCGGCCAGTCCGTGCTGCTGCACCGGCAGGCCGACAACATCTGGCGCATCGACTTCCAGCTTGGCTGGGAGGCCAATCCCGATGAGGAAAAGCGGCCCGAGCGGGTGATCCCGCGCATTCGCGCCATGCTCGGCGAGGACACCGAGTTCACGCTCGAATGGGTCTCGATCTATCAGTTCGCCTGCCGGCGCATCGACAATTTCCGGCAAGGCAGGGTGCTGTTCGCCGGCGATGCCGCGCATCAGGTCTCGCCGTTCGGCGCACGCGGCGCCAACACCGGCGTGCAGGACATCGACAATCTCGCCTGGAAGCTCGCGATGGTGCTGCGCGGCGAAGCCTCGGAAGCGCTGCTCGACAGCTATCACGAGGAGCGTGCCAATGCCGCGGACGACAACATCCTGAACTCGACGCGGGCCACCGACTTCATCACCCCGAAGACCAAACCCAGCCGCTATTTCCGTGACGCGGTGCTGGAGCTCGCCCGGCATCACGGCTTTGCCCGGCCGCTGGTCAACAGCGGGCGGCTCTCGACGCCGACCCCTTATTTGACGTCGGCGCTCAACACGCCGGACCAGGACGCGGTGCCGGGAGGCATGCGGCCCGGCACGAATGCGGCGGATGCGCCGATCGCGGTGGACGGCAAGCCGGCCTGGTTCCTGCATTGTCTCGGCGACGGCTTCACGGTCGTGGCCTTCGGCGAGGTGAGCGACAAGACCGAGATCGCAGTCGGGCCGTTCACGGCGAAGCTCATTCTCGTCGGCCGCGACATCGAGGATCCCACAGGTCTTCTTGCGGAGCGTTACGGCGCTGCGCCCGGAACCACCTATCTGTTCCGCCCCGATCAATATGTCGCCGCGCGCTGGAGCGGATTCGACGAGGCCAGGATCACACAGGCGGTGCTGCGCGCCGCCGGCCACGACACCGCCGACCGGACGGAGCTTGCGGCATGATGCTCAATTTGTCGCCGAACATCGCTGACCCCGACGATTTCTATGCCGAGCTGATCAACAGCCAGCGCGACCTCGACGAGGAGCAGGCGCTGCGCATGAACGCCCGGCTGATCCTGCTGCTCGCCAATCACATCGGCGACCGCAAGGTGCTGACCGAGGCGATCGGCTGCGCCCGCAGGGACGGCTAGCTCGCGGAGACACCGGCCGCATCGACGCAGGAGGTCGGACGAAGCCGCCGCAGCGCCGGGTTCCGGTCGTGCGATCTCGCCGGCCGGATTCGGCGCCAAGGTCATTTCGCGTCGAAAAGCCACGGGCGCAAGCTGGAGCACGAGCCGCCTTTTCTTGACTTAGCTCAAGATGAACTCGGCGAAGTTCGACATCCTCCCAGGTTCACACCAAGGTCGGAGGACGTCCATGATAGGCCGAACCGTTGCTGCAGGATTGCTGTTCGCCATCCTGGGCCAGCCAGCTCTGGCGCAATCGCCGGCGGACCATCAGAGCCATCAATCAGGACAGGACCAGGCGCCGGCGTCGCCGCAGGCGAGCTCTCCTGCAAACCCATCCGCCGAGGGGCAAAGCTCGACCCGCGGCGGAGATATGATGGGAATGATGAGGCGCGGCATGATGGGACAAGGCATGAAGGGGCATGGCACAGGCGGTGACGCCGTGGAGCCGCCGGTTGCCTTCCGCGTCATCTTCGCGCTGATGGATGCGGATGGTGACGGGACCGTGGCGTTGCCCGAATTTCAGGCCGCTCACGAGCGAATTTTCAAGGCAATGGATCGCGACAAGGACGGGAAGCTCACGCCTGAGGAGATGATGACGTTCATGCACAGGAACAAGAGCGCCGTCGCGCCACAGCATTGAGCCGAACCGAAGGGCGGGCGCGCCAAGCCATGTCGTTTGATCGGGTGCTGCGATGGGCTTTGGTTGCGATCGCAATCGCAGGATTGGCCGCGGGTATTCTCGCGCGAGCCGCGGGCCGGCCTGATCTCGCCGATGTCGCCTGGGCGCTCGGCACGGCGCCCGTGATCGTGGGGTTGGCGGTCTCGATCGTCCAGGATCTGCTGCGAGGCCGCCTCGGCGTGGACGCGATCGCGCTGCTGTCGATGAGTGCGGCGCTGGCGCTCGGACAGCCGCTCGCAGGCGCCGTGGTCGCGCTGATGTATTCCGGCGGCAACGTGCTGGAGGAGATCGCGGTCGCACGGGCCGAGCATGATCTCAGGTCCCTGGTCGATCGGGCGCCGCGGCAGGTCCATCGCAAGTCTGGCGAGCGGATCGAGGATGTTCCGGTCGAGGCTGTCGCGGTCGGCGAAGAGCTGCTGGTCAAGGCCGGCGAGATCGTGCCGGTCGACGGGGTCGTTGCGTCGGCTTTTGCCACGATCGACGAGTCCGCGGTGACCGGCGAACCGATTCCGGTGGAGAAGACGCGCGGAAGCGCCGTTCTTTCCGGTTCTCTGAATGCGGGTGAGACCTTCCAGCTGACCGTGACCGCGCCGGCGAGCGAGAGCACCTACGCGGGCATCGTGCGCATGGTGACTGCGGCGCAAACGGCGAGAGCGCCCTTTGTGCGGTTGGCCGATCGGTATGCGCTGATCTTTCTGCCCGTAACGCTCGTCGTCGCCTTCGTAGCCTGGCACATCTCCGGTGACGTGACCCGCAGTCTTGCCGTGCTGGTGGCGGCGACGCCTTGCCCCCTGATCCTGGCCGCGCCCGTCGCCTTCATCGCCGGGGTGGCGCGAGCGGCCCGCCGCGGTATCCTGGTCAAGGGCGGAAGGGCGCTGGAGGCGCTTGCCCGTGCGCACACGGTGCTGTTCGACAAGACCGGGACCCTGACTGTAGGCGGGGCGCGGCTATTGTCCGTGGAGGTTGCGCCGGGCGAGGATCCGGCTGAGGTCCTCGCGCTCGGGGCCTCGCTCGAGCAGGCGTCGCATCACGTGCTGGCGAAGGCGGTTGTCGCCGCGGCCCTCGCCCAAGGGCTCGAGCTGAAGCCGCCGGAGCACGTCAAGGAGACCATGGGGTCCGGCCTCAGCGGCCAGATCGATGGACGGCATGTGGCGGCGGGCTCGCGAGAGATGCTTCTCTCCCGTGCCGAGCTCTCGCCGTGGGAGCTGCGGGCGATTCGTCGTGCCTCGTGGCGCTCGGCGCTGATCGTCTTTGTCGCGGTGGACGGCCGCCTCGTCGGCGCGTTGCTGCTTGCCGACGAATTGCGAGCCGATACACCGCGGGCGATCCGGCTGCTGCGCGATGCCGGCATCGCGCGCATGGTGATGGTCACGGGTGATCGCGCCGCCGCGGCGCAGGCCATCGGGGCCGCGCTCGACCTCGATGCCGTGCTGGCCGATCGCGTTCCCTCGGACAAGGTCGAAGCGGTGCGGAGCGAGCAGCGGCTGCATCCGACCATCATGGTCGGCGACGGCATCAATGACGCTCCCGCGCTGGCCGTGGCCGACACCGGGGTCGCGCTCGGCGCGCGCGGGGCCAGCGCCTCCTCGGAGGCGGCGGATGTGGTGATTCTGACGGATCGGCTCGATCGGGTCGGCGAAGCGATCATCATCGCGCAGCGTGCGCGGCGCATTGCCCTGCAAAGCATCTTCGTCGGGATGGGATTGTCGTTGGTGGCAATGGCCGCCGCCAGCCTCGGCTGGTTAGCTCCCGTGCCCGCCGCGATCGTTCAGGAGGTGATCGATGTCGCCGTCATTCTGAACGCGCTGCGAGCGCTCAATCCACCCCTGGTCAGGGGTGGACCGCGTCTCACGGCGGAGCAGGGGCTGACGTTGCATCACGATCATCAGGCCTTGCTCAGGGATCTCGACCGCTTGCGCCACATCGTCGATGCGCTGGATGATGCGGTGCCCGAAGCTGCCGCCGCCCTGATTGATGAAGCCCACCGCCTGGTGCAGGGCAGCGTCGTGCTGCACGAGCGCGAGGACGAGGACAGCGTCTATCCGAAGCTCACGGAGGTGCTGCGCGACCGCCATGGGCTCGCTGCCATGAGCCGTGCGCATCGCGAGATATTGCATCTTGCGCGGCTGCTCGCACGGATCGCGGAGGATCTGCCGTCGGAGAAGATCGACCGCTACCTCATCCGAGACGCCCAGCGCGTGATCGAGGCGATCGAAACGCTGGTGCGCATGCACACGGCCCAGGAGGAGGATATCTACGAGGCCGTCGCCGCATAACCGTCAATCGATCTCAGTGTTCCAGCGGTCGCCAGCCGGCGTGGTCGAAATACCGGCCGTATTGAGCGAGCGCCCGCACGATCTTCACGGCTCCCTGATCGCGGCCTGTGCCGCTCTTCATTTTGGCCGCACCGTCGATGATCTGCTCGAGAACGAGATGGAGCTGCTGATCGGCCTGCTCGGGCAGCTTGCAGTTTGCCACGACGTCATCGACCTGCGCCTGGATTCGCGCGGCCAGAGCCTCATATTGCGCAGGCGTAAACACATTGCTGTGAATGGGCGCCAGCGATTGCCTCATCGCGAGAGCGATGTCGTTCATGCCGCGGCGCAGGACATCGTCGGTCGGCCACTTCTTGCCGTGGTCGAGCTGCGGCCGGGCGGTCTCGGTTGGTCCTTCGTGCGCGTGTGGCCCGGCGGCGAGGGCAGGCTGTCCGACGGCAAGACACAGCGCGAGGGCGGCCAGCGCGAACGATTTGGTCGGGATCATCATGGATTTCCTCCGGAGAGCTTCTTGCATCCAGATGGGGATTCGCGACGGACGGGAGTTTGTGCTGGAGCAAAGTCGCGGGCTGAACGAGCTGCGGCCCCACGACGCAGGATGCGCCGGGAGCCAGGCGCCGGACCGTCGTCGGCCAATGCAGCCCATCATGAACGAGCTTTGAGTCAGCTCAATGCAACGCAGCGCGATTGGCTCAAGCTGGGTAACTCGTGAGGGAAGGGCGACATGCAGAAGCTCAAACGGGTCTTTTGGGGCAGTCTGGCGGTTCTCGTCCTGCTGTGGCTGATTGCGGAGCCGCAGCCATTTGGCCCGGGCCCCTTCTTCCCGCTTCGCGAGAGGATGGTCCAGTTGAGTGGCGTCCTTGCCATCGGTTGCATGAGCATGGCGATGATCCTCGCGCTGCGACCGCGTTGGCCTGAGGCGTGGCTGGGCGGTCTCGACAAGATGTACCGCTTGCACAAATGGTTCGGGATCGCGGCCCTCGTGACGGCGGTTGTCCATTGGCTCTGGGCCAATGGTCCGAAATGGGCGGTCGGTTGGGGGTTGCTGACCCGACCGCAGCGTGGACCAAGGCCCGCCATCGACAATCCCATCGAGGCTTTTTTCAACGGCCTGCATGGAGCGGCGGAGGGGCTGGGCGAATGGGCCTTCTACGGCACAGTAGTGCTGATTGCTTTGGCGCTCATCCAAATGTTTCCCTATCGGCTCTTCTACAAGACGCATCGGCTCCTCGCCGTCGCATATCTGGTCCTGGTCTTTCATGCGGTCACGTTGATCAAGTTCAGCTACTGGATGTCGCCGCTCGGCTGGATCGTCGCGGCGCTGCTTGCCGTCGGAACATGGGCGGCGCTCGTTGCGCTGTTGCGACGCATTGGCGCCCAACGCCAGGTCCAGGGCAGGATCACCTCGCTCAAATATTATCCCGGCGTCAGAGCAATCGAGACCGAGATCGAGGTGCCCCATGGCTGGCCGGGGCATAGGCCGGGCCAGTTCGCATTCGCCACGTCCGACCTCTCCGAGGGCGCGCATCCCTACACGATCGCCTCCGGCTGGAACGCTGCAGACCCCAGAATCATCTTCATCACCAAGGAACTTGGCGACCACACCAGCCGGCTGCGGGACAAGCTCCGTGTCGGGCAGGAGGTGAAGGTGGAAGGGCCCTATGGCTGCTTCACCTTCGACGACGATTGCTCGCATCAGATCTGGATCGGCGGCGGTATTGGCATCACCCCCTTCGTTGCCCGCATGAAACAGGCGGCCATGAAGAACGTTCCCGGCTGCTCTGTCGCGCAGGCGGTTGATCTCTTCCACACCACCGCTGATGTGGATGAAGAAGCCCTCGGCAGGCTTGCGGCAGATGCACGCTCGGCAGATGTTCGTCTCCACGTTCTCATCGACGCCCGCGATGGCCGCTTGACCGGCGACCGCATTCGCGAAGCAGTACCGCAATGGCGCGAGGCGAGCATCTGGTTTTGCGGTCCGGCGGCTTTCGGGGAGGCGCTCAGGCGAGACTTCCGTGCGCACGGCTTTCCTGTCGAACTGCGGTTTCATCAGGAGCTGTTCGCGATGCGATGACGAAAGCCGCATGTGCCTTCCGCTTCCCAGCTTGCCCCGGCAGCCTTTCCCTGTAATCTGCAACAAACAACAGGGAAGGGATCGATGGGGGGAGTCTTGGAAGGCGTGCGTGTGCTCGATTTCGGGCGCTATATCGCCGGGCCCTATTGCGCGACGCTGCTGGCCGAATTCGGCGCCGAGGTCATTCGCGTCGAGAAGCGCGACGGCAGCGAGGACCGCTTCGTGGCGCCGGTCGGCGAAAACGGCGAAGGCGCGCTGTTTCTCCAGGTCAACCGCAACAAGAAGTGCGTCACGCTCGATCCGATGAAGCCGGAAGGGCAGGAGGTGATGCGCCGCCTGGTGGCGACCGCAGACGTCGTCGTCGCCAATCTGCCGCCGCAGACCCTGCGCGCGATGAAGCTGGACTACGAGTCCCTGAAGGCGATCAAGCCCGACATCATCCTGACCACGGCGACCGCGTTCGGCGGGCCCGGCCCGTGGTCCGACCGCGTCGGCTTCGACGGTGCCGGGCAGGTGATGTCCGGCTCGGTGTACATGACGGGCGCAGGCGATCCGCCGTACCGCGCCGCGGTGAACTGGGTCGATTTCGGCACCGCGCTGCATTGCGCGTTCGGCACGCTCGCCGCCCTGATCGAGCGCGGCAAGTCCGGGCGCGGACAGATCGTGGAGGGCGCTCTGCTCGCAACCGCGTTGTCCTTCACCAACGCGACGCTGATCGAGCAGGCGCTGATCAACGTCAACCGCGTGCCGACAGGCAATCTCGGCCAGACCGCGGCTCCCGCCGACATCTACCGCACCAGGGACGGCTGGGTGCTGTGCCAGGTCACGGGCCATCCGCTGTTCAAGCGCTGGGCGCGGCTGATGGGCGAGGAGGACGTATGGCTGAACGATCCGCGCTTTGCCGACGATATCAGCCGCGGCAACAACGGCCGCATCATCAGCGAGCGGATGGCGCGCTGGTGCGCCGAGCGTACCACGCAGGAGGCCGTCGATACGCTGGGCCAGGCCATGATTCCAACCGGCCCCGTGCTCTCGCCGCAACAGGCGCTGGATCATCCGCACATCCGTGCCGCCGGCTTTATGCAGGACGTCGACTATCCCGGCCTGCCGAGCCCGGCCCCGGTGACACGGGCCGCGGTCCGGCTGTCGGAAACGCCGGGCGAAATCGCAAGCCGCCCGCCGACGCTCGGCGAGCACACTGATCGCGTCCTCAAAGAGCTCGGCTATGACGCCGCGGAAATCGCGGCGCTTCGGCAGGGCGGCATCATCTAGGATCGCAGCAGCCGCTTCAGCGCCAGTGCGTCGGCTGGGGCGGCGCTCTTCTGGTCATTGTCGAAATAGACGTAGACGTCGCAGCCCTGCCGCTTCCAGGACTTGATGCGCTTGGCCCATTGCGCCAGCGCGGGTTTCGTATAGTGGCCGTGATATCGGCCGCTCGGCCCGTGCCCGCGCACATAGACGAAATCCGCCGTGCGCTTCCACGGCGCCGGCGCGTCGTGATGGTCGGACAGGCAGAGCGAGATGTTCTCGTCCGCCAGCATGCGCAGGATGCGCGGCTGATACCAGCTCGGATGCCGGAATTCGAAGCTGTAACGCCGCTTCCGCGACAGCAGCTTGAAGAAGGCTGCAAGGCGATCGGGATTCGCCTCGAATTGCGGCGGCAGCTGGAACAGGATCGGGCCGGCCTTGCCGCCGAGCCTGGAGATGCGGTCCTCCAGCAGCTCGAGGCTGTTGACGGAGCGCTCCGACAGGCGCTTCCAATGCGTGATGAATTTCGACGCCTTCCAGGCGAAGATGAAATCCGGCCCGGTCTGCTCGCGCCATCCCTTCACCGCTTCGGGCGTCGGCGTGCGGTAGAACACGCCGTTCAGCTCCGTGGTGTCGAACTGCCCGGCGTAGTAGCTGAGCTGCTGCTTCAGCGTCACGCCCTCCGGAAAGAACGGGCCGCGCCAGGAATCGTAATGCCAGCCCGAGGTTCCGATCAGAACGCGCGCCATCGATCTGCCATCCGTTGGACGCGGCGGGAGGCCGCGCGCCTTGTTGGAGGCAACGTTCGTTCGCAAGATATGTTGCTGTCGGCGTGGCGGGCGTAGATCAGTTCGACGCCAGCGCCGCCTTGGCCACCTCGGCCATCCAGCTCGACGCCACGGGCAGGATGGCGTCGTTGAAGTCGTAGCGCGGGCCGTGCAGCTCGGCACCGTTGCGCAATTCACCATTGCCGATCCAGACGAAGGCGCCCGGCCGCTGCTGGAGATAATGGGCAAAATCCTCGCCGGCCATGCTGGGCGCGAGGTCGCGCCGCACGGGCGCCCGGACCTTTTCCGCGGCGATGCGCGCGAGGTCCGCCTCATCAGGCGTGTTGACCACCACACCCACCCCCCAGACGATCTCGGGCGTGACCTTGACGCCAAAGCTGGTCGCGATTCCGGCACAGGTGCGTTCGATGCCGTCGAGGATGACGTCCTTGACCGCTTCGCGGTGGTAGCGCAGCGTGCCGCGGATGGTGACGCGTCCCGCGATCTGGTTCGGCGCGGTGCCGCCTTCGATGGTGGAGAGCGACAGCACGGCGGTGTCGAGCGGATCGACGCCCCGCGCCACGATCGATTGCATCGCCACGATCAGATGGCCGGCCGCCATCACCGGATCGCGCGTCAGGTGCGGCATGCCGGCGTGGCCCGCATGGCCCTCGATGGTGATGGTGATGCGTCCGCCGGAGGCCATGACGACGCCGTCGTGCACGGCGATGGTGCCGGCGGCAAGGCCGGGCCAATTGTGGAAGCCGAACACGCGCTGCATCGGAAAGCGATCGAACAGCCCGGCTGCGACCATCGCGCGCGAGCCGCCAAAACCTTCCTCCGCCGGCTGAAAGATGAGATCGACCGTGCCGCTCCAGCTGGTATCAGTGGCGAGCAGCGCGGCAGCGCCGAGCAGCGCGGCGGTGTGGCCGTCATGGCCGCAGGCATGCATCACGCCTGGCGTCTTGGACGAATAGGGCAGGCCGGTGTCCTCGGTGATCGGCAGCGCGTCCATGTCGGCACGCAAGCCGACGCGGCTTTGCGCATGCCCGCGCGTCAAGGTCGCGACGATGCCGTGGCCGCCTATACCGGCCTCGAACGGAATGCCGAGCTCGGTGAGCCTGTCCTGCACGAAGGCGGCGGTCTCCTTCTCCTGGAGCGACAGCTCCGGGTGGGCATGAAGGTGCCGGCGCCACGCGGTCAGTTTCTGGTGCAGCTCAGGTGTCAAGGCAACGCTCTCTCGCAAGGTGTCGATTGTCGTCACCATAACGGATTATCGCGGTGATGCACCTGGCGCCTTGGAATGCCTCGCGTGCAGCCACATCGTCATGGCCGGGCTTGACCCGGCCATCCACGTCTTCCTCTCGGCATAAAGAACGTGGATGCCCGGGCCTTCGCCGCGCCGAAGCGGCTTCGGCCGCGCAGGCGGGACAAGCCCGGCCATGACGGCGTGCTCTACGCGGCCAGCTTCGCCAGCCCCTTCCAGTCGAAGCTGATGCCATGGCCGGGCCGGTCGGGCGCCAGCGCTTTGCCGTCCTCGAGCACCAGCGGATGCTCGATGTATCTGTCCAGCCCAAAGCCGTGCGCCTCCAGATAGGAGCGGTTCGGGCAGGCCGCGAGCAAATGCACGGTGATGTCGTGGGCGCCGTGGCTGGTGACGGGCAGATTGAAAGCTTCCGCCAGCCGCGCGATCTTCATGAAGGCGGAAACGCCGCCGCAATTGGTGACGTCGGGCTCTGGATAGGACACCGCGCCGCCGGCGATGTAGCTCTTGAACTCCCACAGCGAGCGCAGATTCTCCCCCGCGGCGATCGGCACGCCGCCGGCCTGCAGGATGCGCGCGTGCCCGGCGACGTCGTCGGGGATGATCGGCTCTTCCAGCCAGGTGAGATCATAGGGAACGAAGGCGCGCGCGGCGCGGATTGCTTCCTCGACCGTCCACTTCATGTTGGCATCCGCCATCAGCGGAAAGCCGTCGCCGAGATGCTGTCGCATCGCGGAGATCTTCGCGACATCGGACTTGAGGTCAGGCCGGCCGACCTTCATCTTGATGGCGCGAAAGCCCTTCGCGAGATTGCCGTCGGTCTGCGCGAGCAGCTCATCCACGGAGAGATCGAGGTCGATGCCGCCGGCATAGCATGGCACCCGTCCGTCGAAGCCGCCGAGCAATCGGTACAGCGGCAGCTTGGCGCGCCGCGCCTTCAAATCCCACAGCGCGATGTCGAGCGCGGAGAGCGCCAGCACCACCGGCCCGCCGCGGCCGCCATAGTGCAGCGCCCACCAGACCTGCTGCCAGATCGCCTCGGTGTCGTCGGCCTCGCGCCCTTCGACCAGCGGCGGGATCTCGCGCCTGAGGATGTCCGCCGTCGCCCCGCCGTTGCGTCCCACCGTATAGGTGTAGCCGACACCCTCGGCACCATCGGCATCGCGGATGCGGCAGGTGATCAGCTCGAACGCCGTGATCTCGCCATGGGTGGAATCCGACAGCGTGACGGGGAGGGGGATCCGGTAGAGTCCGGTCTCGATATTGGCGATGCGCGGCATGGTGCCTCCCTGTTCTTCTTTTGGTTCGAAGGGTGGGTTAGCTAGCGGTTGCGCGCAAACGCCGGCGTAACCCACCTCTTCTGTTGCCGTGGATGGATATGGTGGTGGGTTACGCTGACGCTAACCCACCCTACAAACCCAACTCACCGCATCGTCGCGAGTTGCACGGCCAGTGCGCAGGCGCGGTCGTACTCGTCGAGATTGATCCACTCGTCGATCGTGTGTGCCTCGTTCTGGCCGGCGCCGAAGGTCACGGTCGGAATGCCGTGACGGACCATCCAATTGGCATCGAGGCCGCCATTGGCGGTGCGGACGTTCGGCGTGCCGCCGACTGCGGTCACGGCCTCGACCGCGCGCTTGATGACCGGTTGGCTGTCCTTCATGCGGAACGGATAATAGTCGGTCTCGGCCTTGAACTTGACCTTGCCGGACTTGCCCTGCGCATTCGTGACCTTCTTGGCCGCCTTCTCGAACGCGGCCTTGTAGGCTTTGGTGATCTCCTTGAAGAACTTGCCGTCATGGCTGCGGCTCTCGCCGCGCACATGGACGTAGTCGGTGACGACATTGGTGGCATCGCCAGCCGGGCGGCCTTCGCCGCCGGTGACCGGGCCGACATTGCTGGTGCCCTGCCGCTTGCCCTTCACCACCTTGCCGAACCAGCCACCGGCCTTCACGTCGGCGAGCGCCAGCGCCATGATCATGGTCGCGGAGATGCCGCGCTCCGGTGCGACGCCGGCATGCGAGGCGCGGCCGAAGATCTCGACGGTCCAGCGGTCGGCGCCGACGGCGCCGATGACGACATTGGACGCGGCGCCGCCGTCATAGTTGAAGGCCATCACCGGAGAGCCGAGCTCGTCCAGCTTGACGTGGCGGGCGCCGTAGAGCCCGCTCTCCTCGCGGACGCAGAACAACAGCGTGATTGGCGGATGATCGAGCTTCTGCTTCTCGAGCTCGGCCGCCAGCGTCACCAGCACGCCGCAGCCGCAGCGGTTGTCGCCGCCGAGCGCGGTCTTGGCCTCGTTGATGATCTTGCGTCCCGATTTCTTCGGCTTGGCGCCGGCGCAGAGCGGTACGGTGTCCATGTGCGTCATGAACATGATGCGCGGCTGGTTGTGCAGCGCGCCGCGGCCGGGCAGGTCGACGATGAGGTTGCCGGTCTCGGTCGGCACGGGAATGCGGGTGTTGGCATCATCGAGCCGGATCGCCTTCGCGGGCACGCCGCTCTCCTTCAGCGCGAACATGAGCTCGCGCCCGATCGCCGCCTCCTGTCCGGTGACGCCCTCCACAGCGAGGAAGCGCATGAGACGGTCGGTGGCGGCTTTGGTGTCGACAGGCATGGGTGATTCCTTTGGCGAGCGATCTCGTAGGACGCGAGGATGATGGGCTCGCGAAGAGCTCCAGCCATCCTACGAATTTGTTGCGGTGTAAGCCAAGAAGATCAGCACGCCGAGTGCCAGCATGGCAGCCATGAACAGCAGCACGGCCGGGAGTCCGGCGAGCGCTGCCACCGCGCCCGTCATCGACTGCATCAGCGCCGCGCCGAGGAAGAAGGCGAGGTTGATCGCGGCCAGCGCCTTGCCCGCCACTTGCGCATCGACGAGCTGGCGGGACATGCCGAACAGCAGCGGCTGGGCGGAGGTCGCAAGCCCAATCAGCACGAACAGCACGAGGTCGTATTGCGGCGGCATCACGGGTAGGCCTGATAGCACGGAGACCGCATAATGGGGTGCTCCGAGTGCCATCAGCGCCAGCAGCAGCGCTCCGGCCATATGCGAGCCCGCCACCAGCGCGCGACGCCGGCCGAGCCGGCGGTCGATCACGCCGATGACAAGCGGTCCTATGATCATGGCCAGCGTGAACGCGCCGAGCTGGTTGCCGGCCTCGACCCGCGACAATCCCTTGACGTCCATCAGCCACGGCCCGCCCCACAAGCCGCGCAGGACCAGCGAGCTCGCCAGCGATACCAGCGCCAGCGCGATCAGGCCGCGCAAGGGCCGCGAGAGGCCGAGCCTGAGCACCTCGATCATCTGCGCCAGCGGCGAGGACTCGTCCTTGTGCTCGGCCGGCTGATGCGGCACCAGCGCGAACACGGCGAGCGCGACCGCGACGCCGCCGAGCGCGGACATCCAGAACCCGGCGCGCCAACCCCAAGTGTCGACCACGAGGGCGAGCGGGCTCGCCGACAGCAGCATGCCGATATTGCCGATCGAGAGGATCGCGCCCGACCACAGCCCGAACCGCGCCGCAGACAATTGCTTCGCCGCCAGCGTCATCGGGCACATCAGCATGCCCGAGGTGGCGACCCCCAGCATGAACTGCCCGACCGCAAAGCTCGCAGGGCCGGTGGCAAACCCCGAGGCGACCGCGCCGAGCACGGTCCCCGCCAGCAGGCTCAGCGACACCGGTCGCACGCCGAAGCGATCCATTGCCGCCCCGACCGGGATCTGCGCCGCGGCAAACGCGAAAGGATAGATCGAGGTGAGGCTCGCCAGCGCCTGCGGCTCGAGATAGAAATCTGCCGCCATGAGGTCGAGGCTGACGGCCGGAATCGTGCGCAGCAGGGTCGAGAGCATGTGGCCGAAGGCGAGCGCGACGAGTGCAAGGATCAGCACGCGGGTGCCGGTGCCCGCGTCGTCGGTGGTGGCCATGAGCGTTCGATCCCGAAAAGGTTTTGGATGGCTTACATGATGGTAAGGGGAGCGCCAATGGCGGCAGCGCGCCCCCCTCATTCCGGATTGTGGTTTCAGCCGGCAGTCCGTGCGCAACTGGCCTGCACTGTAAAGACCGAGAGGCAGCCGGGAGGATCAACTTCTGCTTGCGCACACCCAGCTTCCGACACGGTCGGCGTCGTCCTCGGCCGGCGCGGATGGCCATGTCGATAGCGACGGCGATCGTCGCCGTTTCGCTTGTTCGCCAGTCGAGGCCGCGCCGATCGGGAAAAATAGGAACAAAGCGACGTCATCGCCCTTACCTTGGTGAGGAGACCTTCTGATGCTGCGCTCAAGACCGCCACGGGTCATTCGCACAACGCTTGATCTTGCGAACGCGAAGCAGGTCAAGTCCGTTCGCAAGCACCTCAAGATCTCCAATGCCGATCTGATCAGGATCGTCGATAAGATCGGCAACTCTCTGACGGCCATAGAGAAGGAAGTTCAGCTCGAAAAGCTTGAGCTGGTTGAGCAGTGCAGCGCGAAGGGTGGACACGATCCCCGGATAGATTCAATCATCCCATCCAAAGGAGAACTGAGATGAACGGCCTGATCTACCTCATAGGGCTAATCGTCGTGATCGCGGCCATTTTGTCATTCTTTGGCTTGCGCTGATCGTTCTCTGCGGGCCGGCGCGCACCCCGTCCGGGTGAAGCAGTCGGCAATTTGGTGTGTACCAAATGGATGATCTGCACCAGGTGAACACCATCATCGCCACGACCATTTGCGCGTTCTTCAAAGGACATCCCGACGCCCGGATCGGGACCGAAGAAGCCAAGCTGCTGGCGAAGCAGATTACCCAAGCGCTGGAGGAGGCAGGGCTGCAGATCTCTGCCGCCAATCCGGCGAACGGGCCGCACTAGCCTTTCGGCTGGCCAAGCCCCGGTGTGATCGACGCTTAACGTCTGAATGACCCGAATCCCTCAACTCGAGTCCAGTTCCTTCAAGAGTTCCCCGGCCTCGTCGAGTAACTCCCGGATCGCCCTTCGCTCCGCGATCCGCTCCGGCGTGAAGGCGCCGTGCTTGCGCGCGTTGCGGTTGCCCCATGGCGCACCCGATCCCAGGGCGCCGCCGTGCATGCGGCAGCGCAGCTTGCCACGCACGGCCGGCGCGCGGCAGGCGAGGCCGCCGCGCGTGCTGGCGCCGCAGCGCGGGCTCGCCGCCATTGCGCGCGTGTTGCGGACCCGATCCGCACTCATGCGGTGGCGCCCCGCAATATTTCGGTCCGGTCGTGCTGGTAGTCGCCGGTTTCGTCGGAGGGGACCAGTCCCGCGTCTTTCGCGGTGCCCGGCTCGCCCACGGTCAGGTGCGCATGCTGTGCGACATTCCCCACGATTGCGCTGCCGCCATCCTGCACCGACAGATTTTGCACCGTGATCGCACGCTCGCCGTTGCCGCGGTGGCGGTTGAGCGCTTCCATCTGCGCCGCGAAGGTGCGGGCCAGCCGGGTCAATGTGCGCGAAGCGCCTTCCTGCTGCGAGAGGCCCTCGGTGAAGGCAAGGCGAGATGCGGCGCGCATTGTGGCGACGTGAACGGACACCATCTGCGCCGTCAGCATGGCCTCGAGCGAATCCCTGGGCGCGATGCCTTTCACCATCGAGATCATGAAAGCGAGATTGTCCTCGTCGGGCTTCTGCAGGATCACGCTGGCTTTCATCAATTGCTTGAGGATGCCGTGCAGCGCGTCGCGGTCGACGGCGCCGAGCGCCTCGCCCATCAATCGTTCGCCGGTTTCGGCGTCCGGATGCTGGATCACGATGTCTTTTCGGTCGAGCTTGATCCGCGGGCTCGGCCGGTTTCCGCCATACCGGGCGACGGGCATCGTGCTGTTGCGTGTCAGGGCTGTCGTCATGTCGAGAGATCCTTTGGGCCCACGGCACGTGCCAGCAGGCTCCGCTGATGCGAAACCGGCGCGCAGCTGCTGTGCGGCGGTTGCGTTGTTAGATGTCGATGCAGGACTTGTTCGCGACCGAAGCGAGACCCACATGGTTGTGGAGGCCGATGCTCACGCGGATCGCGATGATGCCAGGATGCCCCTGTTTTGCCCGACGAGTCAATTGCGATTTCGTGCTATCCGAAGCCAAATTCGAAGCTTGCGGCCCTGCCGTAAGTCCTTGTTTCGACTGAGGCCGTCTACTGTGCATGGGGTTGTTTTCGCATTTTTTGTCTGGAGGAGGTGCGGACCTGCCGTGCTGCGGAATGAAGGCGGGCGAACGCGATTGCGAAATCCGGCGCGACCGCTATTCATGATCCTCCAATGCGTCGCACCAACAAGCCTGCACAAGCGGCGCTGGTGAGATCTGGGGAGAGAACCGATGCAACGAACCGTCCGCCTGCTGGCCGTCATCGCCGGATTGTGCGCCGCTGTGCTGCCCACCGAAGTCATGGCGCAGAAATACCCGGTGCGGCCGGTCAAGGTCATGGTCGGCTTCAGCGCGGGCGGGCCGGTCGATGTCGTCGCGCGCATTATCGGCAATCGCCTCGGCAGCAAGCTCGGACAGCCCTTCGTGGTCGAGAACCGCGCCGGCGCCAACGGCATGATCGCGGCCGAAGGGGTCGCGCGTGCCGATGCGGACGGCTACACCATGCTCGCCTGTAACTCCTCCACCATCACGCTGAACAGGACGCTGTTCAAGGACATCCGCTACGACCCGGAAAAGGACTTCGCGCCGCTCACCACCGTGGTGTCGGCGCCGCTGGTGCTGGTGGTCAATCCGGAGAATCCCAAGACGGCCGACATCAAGACCGTCGCCGATCTCGTCGCCGCGGCCAAGGCGGCGCCCGGGGCGCTGGCCTACGGCTCGGGCGGCAACGGCAACCTTGCCCATCTCGCCATGGAGCTGCTCAGCCAGAAGGCCGGCATCAAGCTGATCCACGTGCCCTATCGCGGCGGCTCGGCCGCCGAGGTCGGGATTCTCGCACAGGAGGTGCTGGCGGTGTTCGATCCGCTCTCCGCCGTGCCGCTGGTCAAGGCCGGCAAGCTGCGCGCGCTCGCGGTGTCGTCGGCCGAGCGGCTGCCGTCGCTGCCCGACGTGCCGACCGTCGCGGAAGCGGGCTATCCCGGCTTCGACATCTCGTTCTGGGTCGGCTTCTTCATGCCGAAATCGACGCCGGCGCCGATACTCGAGACGCTGCACCGGGAAATCGTCGCGGCGGCCAAGGATCCCGCAATCGCGGAGAAGCTGGGGTCGCAAGGCGTCGTCAGCGTGCTCAGCCCGGCCGACTACGCCGCCAAGATCGCGAAGGAGACGAAAGACCTTGCCGAGGTCGTGGCGGCGGCGAACATCAAGGCGGAGTGAGTCTCTACTCGCCACCCGCCAGCTGCGCCAGCCGGTCGAGCAGCGGGCGTTGCCCTGCATTGATCTTCTCCCGCGCCGCTTCGAGCGTGAACCATTCGGCACGATCGACCTCCGGGAAGGTCTGCCGTTTGCCGCTTCGTGGCGGCCATTCCATCTCGAACGTGTTGCTGCGAATGCTGCGCACGTCGAGATCGAACTCGGCCGCGAAGGCGGTGACGAGCTTGCCGCCGCGCTGCTTGACCTGACCAAGCGCGGTCAGCGGCCCCGACAGATCGAGTCCAAGCTCCTCGGCGAATTCGCGCCGCGCGGCGATTTCAGCATCTTCGTCGTCCGCATATTCCCCCTTGGGGATCGACCATGCGCCGAGATCCTTGTTGCGCCAGAACGGCCCTCCTGGATGAACGAGGAGAACCTCGAGCTTGCGGCGCCTCCGATAGGCGATGATCCCGGCACTCTTCGATGGCATCGCGGGGTTCCGTGCAGAAGGGGCCAGCTTTGGTTCGGGAAAAAGTGGAACAGGCGGTTTTAGCGCTGGTTAGTAGGCAACGTTCATTTGATGAAAGGGAGTGACCCATGTTCCGCCTGTTGGCAACCACGGCCTTGGGGCTGGTGCTGGCGAACGCCGCCTTTGCGCAATCGCCCGGCACGGCCACGAAGTCCGACCAGACGCCGCAATCCCAGACGAATTCCACAGCGCCGTCCACCACCTCGCCATCCGGCGCCGCTGATGCGCAGCGCACCCCATCGCAGCCGCAGCAATCACCGGCAACTGGAACGTCGGCACAGAATACGCAGAGCCCCGCGTCGACTGGGGCCGCAAATCCCGGTACAACCAACAATACCGCGAACAGCACGGACGCCTCGCGGTCGCAGAGCGGCACAGCGAACTCGAACACGGCCGGCAACCCGCCCGCGTCGCAGCAGAGTGCCAACCCGCCACCGGCCAACAGCAACCAGGCGCAGGATCGGTCCAATCCGCCTCCGACCAACAGCAATCAGGCCCAGCAGGCGCCCGCTGCGTCCGGGACCAACCAGGCCCAGCAGGCCCCGAATGCCCCGGCCAGCAATCAGGCGCAGGGCGAGCGGACCGGAACCGGCTCACAGGCGGCCGCGCCGACCGACGTCAATCTCAACCGGCAGCAGGAGACAAAGATCAGCACGTCGATCTCGCGCCTGAACGTGCGGCCGTTGACCAGCGTCAATTTCTCGCTAAACGTCGGCACGGTGGTGCCGCGCGACGTGCATCTGTCGACGTTGCCGCCGGACGTCGTCGAGATCGTGCCGCAATATCGCGGCTACAGCTTTGCGCTGGTCAAGGATCAGATCGTCGTGGTCGATCCGGCGACGTACAAGATCGTGACGGTGTTGCCGTATTCGGGGCAATCCACCGCGACAACGACGACCACGCGCGAGCGCAGCGCCAGCAAGTTCTCCGATCGCGATCGTGAGGTCGTCCGCAAGCATGCGAAGACCCGTACCGAAGGACGAAGCGAGGCGCGGACCACGGGCAGCACGGCGCGAACCGAGATCCACGTCGGCGAGCGCGTGCCGGACAGCGTCGAAGTGGAGGAATTCCCGAGCACGGTCTATCGGGACGCGCCGGGTCTGCGGGAATACCGCTACATCCATCGCGATACCCGGACCTACCTCATCGAGCCCCGCGAACGGCGCGTGATCGAGGAGATCGACTAGCGGCGAATGTCGGAGCCACCCATTAGGGTGGCTCCGAGCACTAGCCCGAGGGCCGTTCGCGTGATGCGAAGCGAACGGCGCGGGCCTTCGCGCTCTTTCCGGCCGCGCGCGCTGCAATCATGCTGCGCGCCTTGCCGTGCGCGGACGCATTCTTGCGCAGCAGGGTCGCGAATTGCTTGCGGGCTCGACTCGTCGACAGCCGGGCGGCGAGCTGCTCGGCCTTGCGAATGAAGCCGATGGCGGAATGTGTCAGGTTGACTGGAACCCAGGCGACGTCCTTGGCCTTCGAGAGGCTGCCGACACCTTCGCAAGGCGCCTCGCGCGGCAGGTCGATCCGGATTGCAATGGCCTCCGAGCGCTCGGTCCAGTCCTCGGCCTTGGTGCCGGTGATGATGCGGACATAGTCGCGCGTCTCGCGTGGCAACTCACTCTGTTTGGCAAGCCACTTCTGAATGCGGCCCGGGCCTGCATTGTAGGCGGCTGCGGCAAGGCCCAGATTGCCGAAATCATCGCGCAGCTTGCGCAGGAACTTTGCCGAGGCGGGCAGCGCCTTCATGGGATCGAAGGGATCGTCGAGCCCGACTTCGGCAGCCGTCTCCGGCATGAACTGCGCAACGCCCTGGGCGCCGGCGTGGCTGACCTCGTTGGACTTGAAGCGGCTCTCCTGCCAGAGCAGGCGGGCAAAGAACGGCACGGGAATGCCGCTGGCCTCGGCGGCTTCGCGAAGCGCATGGCAGAATTTGTCCGTCGGCGAAACCGGCTCCTCGGCGACGGGTTCGCTCGCGCGCAGCGGCTCGATCGTTTCCTCATGCGCCGCGCGCGCGTTGGCGAGCTCGATGGCCTGGACGCTGGCGAGGAAGAGTTCGACCATCGGAACCAGCGGCGAGGCATGATTGTTCTGAAGAATGGCGGTGTCGAAAGTTGATGTTTTCCGGGACGCCGACGGATCGAGGTCACACATCAGAAGCAGAAACGCGGCGCAAGCCGCGACGACAAATCGCATTTGCTGGGACAACCTCGAACTGTGGGATCAACGGCCAGCGATGCGCCGGCGCTAGGAAGTTCTTAACCTTCCGATTGCGGCAAAGCTGCGATCTCGCCGGTTCCTTCGGTGTTAGTACGGTGTTCCCAAAAAGAAACTGCCCGCGATTTGCGGATCATTATTTTCGGAATGGGACGAGCGATCATGATGCGATGGATGCTTGGCGCGGTGATGTCGCTGTGGCTGGTTTGTCCGGGGCACGCAGGCAATCTCGATGCGAAGGCCGTGAACGATGCAGCGCGTCCGGAAAAGCTGCCCGCTGCCGACAAGATCAGCGCGCCGGTGACGAAGCTTCAGATTCTGCTCGATCGTGCGCAATTCTCTCCGGGCCAGATCGACGGCAAGCTCGGCGAGAACGCGCAGAAGGCGCTGAAGGCGTTCGCCGAGCAGAACGGTCTTGCCTTTGACAAGACCATCGCCCCTGAACTCTGGGACAAGCTGAACGCAGCCAGCGAAGGCCCCGTTCTCGTCGACTACAAGATCACCGACGCGGATGTGAAGGGGCCATTCCTCAAGAAGCTGCCAACCAAGCTCGAGGACATGAAGTCGCTGGAGGCGCTGAGCTACACCAGCCCGCTCGAAGGGCTCGGCGAAAAATTCCACATGAGCGAAGAGCTGTTGAAGGCGCTCAATCCGGGAAAGGCGTTCGACAAGGCCGGTGAGACGATCGTCGTCGCCAACGTAGCGGCGCGGCGGGAGCTTCCGCGCATCGTTCGGATCGAGATCGACAAGCAGCAGGCGACGCTGAAGGCCTACGAGGGCTCTGGTCGGCTGGTCGCGTTCTACCCGGCGTCAATCGGCAGTCCGGATCGTCCGACCCCGACGGGGACGCTGAAAGTCACCAGCACCCATGAGCTGCCGACCTACCGCTACAATCCCGAATACAAGTTCAAGAGCGTGAAATCCAAAAGGCCCTTCGAGATCAAGCCGGGTCCCAATGGCCCCGTCGGATCGTACTGGATCGGGCTATCGGCGCAGGGCTACGGCATCCACGGGACGGCGGAGCCGGACAGGGTCAGCAAGTCCGCATCGCACGGCTGCGTCAGGCTCACCAACTGGGACGCGCGCGTGATCGGCGAGAATGCCAAGCGTGGCATCCCCGTCGTCTTCCTCGATGCGCCGACGGAATCGTCCTCGAAGCAACGGGACACGGCGGCCGGCAAGCGCGCGGCGAACTAGTCCTTGGGAAAATCCTTCCGCATCGCGATCTCGGCGGCGTCGGCGGGCGACAGCACGGTCTGGTCGAAGGCGGCCTGCGGCGTCGTCATGATATCGTAGAGCGAGATGCCCTTGATGGGCTTGCCCATCAGCTCGCGGACGCAGTCGGCGAGCGTGCCGTTGTAGACGAGATAGGGCGGACCCCGGTCCTTCTGCCTCTCGCCCTTCAGCGACGGCCACTTCTTCAATTCGGCTGGCGCGTCATAGGCGATCGGCGATCCCTCTTTGAACATGCGTTGGGCCCCGGTGGCTTTGGATTGCCGGGAATCCTACAGCCGCCGGGTAAACACGCGTTAAAGAATTAGTTTCAAATCAGCCGGCGACGAAAGCGAGCAGGGTGCCGTTGGCCTTGGCCGGCGGCACGCAGACCGCGGGCCCGCTGCGCACCGCAGCCGAACCAAGCGCCTTCTCCGTCGCAGCCAGATCGCCGCTGACGAGCACCAGCGCGGCGCCGCCGCGCTCGACGAGGCCGGCGAGCGGCACGCCCGGATAGCGCTTTTCGAGCTGCTCCAGCGTGAGATAGACGAAGTCGGCGCGATCGCCGCCGGAAGGCACGGTCATGGCGCCGTCGGGCTCGGCCTTCGGCTCGCGGTCGATCAGCCGGCCGAGATGCGCGGCATCCTGCGCCGGCTCGGGCGTTGCGATCAGAACCTGCTTGATCCGCTTCGCCGCGTTGGCGTGCCTCATCAACTCGGGAATCCACACGGTCTCGCGCGTCTTGTGCTGGCAGGCGAAGATGCGCACGCCGCCGGGCGCTTCGGCGGTCGGCCACATGAAGGTGCGGAATTTTGCCGCCGAGACAGTGCCGTTTGGCAGCGTCACCGGCCGCTCGAAATCGGTCGGGCCGATCGGCGTCAGGCCACGGGCGCGGATCTCCTCGGCACCGGCGGCTGAATCGACCGCGGTGAAGGCGATGCGCTCGATGCCCTCGCCGCGCTTGTCGAGGAAGGCCCGCGCCGGCACGTTGTGCTCGGTCGCGGCGAGCACGCCGAGCAGCTCCATATAATCGGGATCGAACATGATGGTGTAATTGCCGGTGCCAATATGCGCGCTGTGGGTGCCGCGCGGGGAGACGGTGAAGCCGAGCCGCCGGTAGTTCTCGGCGGCTTTGTCGAGGTCCTTCACCATGATGACGGCGTGGTCGACACCGATGACGTTCTTGAGAGCCACTGTTCTTTTCCCGCCTGTGCAACTGACTTGGACTGCGTTGGTCTTGTCTACGCCGGAAAGGCGGCCAAGTCATTTTCAAATCGGGGGCGAGGTACGGAATTTCATGTCGTGAAATGCGATTCTGTTGGATGACCAGGTCAGTGTGGCTGCTCGAGATAGGCGGCGAGGATCGCGCGCTCCTCGCCGGTCATCTCGGTGATGTTGCCCGGCGGCATTGCGCCGGACCAAGCCGCGACACGGCCGACCAGGCGGATGTTGCGATGGATGTGCTCGGGCGTATCGAGCAGGATGCCCTTCGGCGCGGTCACGATCCCGGCCCAGACCGGCTCGGCCGCGTGGCACATGCTGCAGCGGGACATCACGATCTCCTCGACGGCATTGCGCGTGGGTTGGGCTGACAGCGCGCCCGTCCTCACCTCGCGTGGACCGGCTGCGGACAGGAACAGGATCGCGATCACGCCGATTGCCGCCACGCCCCACACCCACCATGGCGATTTGCGCCCGGCGTGCCGCGCGTTGAAGAAATGGCGGATCACGGGGCCAAGCGCCAGGATGATCGCGACGATGATCCAGTTGAGGCGGGTGGCGTAGAGCAGGGGATAGTGGTTGCTGATCATCAGCACGACGACGGGGAGCGTCAGATAATTGTTGTGGACCGAGCGCTCCTTGCTGGCCTTGCCGAGCTTCGGATCGGGCGCCTGCCCCGCGATCAGCGCCGCCACGATCTTCTTCTGGTTCGGGATGATCAGCGCGAAGACGTTGGCGACCATGATGGTGCCGATGATCGCCCCGATCTGGTTGAAGGCGCCGCGACCGCTGAGCACATGGGTGAAGGCGTAAGTCAGCGCGACCAGGAACAAATAGCCGCCGATGGCAAAGGGCAACTCGCGCTGGGCGAGCCCGCTGCGACAGGCGGCCTCATAGAGCAGCCATGCCAGCGCGAGGCTCGCGAAGCTGAACAGGCCGGCCTGGAACGGCGTGAGGTCGAGGATCGACTTGTCGACCAGGAACAGGTCGGCCTCGAGATAATACACCACCACCATCAGCGCGAAGCCGGACAGCCAGGTCGTGTAGGCCTCCCATTTGAACCAGGTCAGCTCGTCCGGCATCTGGCTGGGAGCGACCAGGTATTTCATGATCCGGTAGAAGCCGCCGCCATGGACCTGCCAGGCCTCGCCCTGCACGCCATCGGGCAGGTCGCGTCTCGGCCTGAGGCTGAGATCGAGGGCGATGAAATAGAAGGAACTGCCGATCCAGGCGATCGCCGCCACCACGTGCAGCCAGCGGAGCAGCAGGCTCGCCCATTCCGATATGATGGATCCCCACATGATGCCCCCAACAATGGTGGCGGCGATGCCGCGGCTTTGCTGACCGCGACGTGCAGCCGCGCCCTCACATCTGTCGCATCGATCGGCCGCATTTTCCAGTACGATGGAACGCGCCCGATGCACATCGTGCGAGCACGGGCTGACGTGGAATTCGGCGGCGTGTAACCTGCCGCGGACCATTTGCGGGGCGATCGGCGTTGACGTTTGCGACGTGCAGGCCGGGAGGATGACGACGTGACGAACAGGATTTCGACCGCGGTGCTGGCTGCGGGGTTGATCGTGGCCTCGACCGGTGCACAGGCCGAGCCCGTGTTGCAGGGCAAGGACGCTTATGGCGATTGGCAGGCCGACAAGCCCGGCACGATCAGGCTGATCCGGCCGCAGGATCTGGTCAGGCCCGGCGTTACGCGATCGGTTGCGAGCTCGTCGCGCGTGGTGCCGCGCCCGCCGGAGGCCGCACTCCGGGTGCCGGCGGGCTTCAAGATCGAGCTGTTCGCCGACGGCCTGCGCGCGCCGCGCATCGTGCGGGTGGCGCCGAACGGCGATGTCTTCGTCGCGGAGACGCGGGCCGGCACCATTCGCGTGCTGCGCGCAGGCGAGGGCGGCAAGGTCGCGAGCAACGATGTCTTTGCCAGCGGCTTGCGCCAGCCTTTCGGCATCGCCTTCTTCCCGAATGGCGACAATCCGCAATGGGTCTATGTCGCCAACACCGACAGCGTCGTCCGCATTCCCTATCAGGCCGGTGATCTCAAGGCGCGCGGCAAGGCCGAGACGATCGTGCCAAGCCTGCCGCATGACGGCGGCCATTCCACCCGCGACATCGTCTTCACGCCCGACAACAAGCGCATGCTGGTCTCGGTCGGCTCGCTCAGCAATGTCGCGGAAGGTCTGGGCACGCCGCCGGGCGGATTGGAGGCGTGGTCGAAAGCGCAACCGCTCGGCGCGGCCTGGGCCAGCGAGACGGAGCGCGCGGCGGTGCTGGCTTTCACGCCTGATGGCAAGGAGCGCAAGATCTACGCCACCGGTATCCGCAATTGCGTCGGCCTTGCGGTCCAGCCACAGACCGGTCTGCCCTGGTGCTCGACCAACGAGCGCGACGGCCTCGGGGACGATCTCGTGCCCGACTTCGTCACCAGTGTGAAGGAGGGCGCCTTCTATGGCTGGCCGTGGTTCTACATCGGCAGCAATGAAGATCCGCGCCATTTGGGCGCGCGGCCGGACCTCAAGGACAAGGTGACGGCGCCCGACGTGCTGATCCAGCCGCATTCGGCCTCGCTCGGCATGACGTTCTACCAGGGCACGCAGTTTCCGAGCGAATATCAAGGCGACGCGTTCGCCGCTCAGCATGGCTCCTGGAACCGCTCGAAGCGCACGGGCTACAAGGTGATCCGGATCAGGATGAAGGACGGCAAGCCGACCGGCGAATACGAGGACTTCGTCACGGGATTCGTGGTGAGCGACACGGAAGTCTGGGGAAGGCCGGTGGGAGTGGCGGTTGCAAAGGACGGATCGCTGCTGGTGTCGGAGGATGGCAACGGCACGATCTGGCGGGTGACCAGCGTTCGGCAGTGACGGTGGATACCTCGCCTCTCCCCGCTTGCGGGGAGAGGCCGGAATTTGCGAAAGCAAATTCCGGGTGAGGGGGATTCTCCGCGAGTCCATCTCGCTATGAATGCGTGGAGAGAACCCCTCATCCGGCGCTTCGCGCCACCTTCTCCCACAAGGGGAGAAGGGAAGGGCACCGCACTCGCGGCCTCTACCCCCGTCTCACGCTTGCTCCGCCGTCCACCGGCAGGGTCACGCCGGTTATGAAGTTCGCCTCGTCGGACGCGAGAAACAGCGCGGCGTTGGCCACGTCCCACGCCGTTCCCATCTTCCTGCGCAGCGGCACCTTGCTGTCGCGGTCGGCTTCGACCTCGGCGCGGGTCTTGTGCCATTCGCGGGCGCGGGTATCGACGGCCATCGGCGTATTCATCAGGCCGGGCAGAATGACATTGGCGCGGATGCCGTATTCGGCGTTCTGGTAGGCAAGCTGCTCGGTGAAGGCGATCATCGCCGACTTCGTCGCCTTGTAGGCGACGTAAGGATAGGTCGTGATCGCCGCCATCGAGGAGATGTTGATGATGGCGCCGCTCTTCTGCGCGCGCATGATCGGGATCACTTCCTTGGCGGCGAGAATGCAGCTCTTCAGGTTGATGGCGACGACGCGGTCGAACGCTTCCTCGGTGATTTGAAGGAGCTCGGCATCGCCGCCAGAGAGGCTGACGCCGACATTGTTGTGCAGCACGTCGATCCGGCCCCAGCGCGACTGCGTCTCCTCAACCATCGCCTTGATGTCGGCCGACTTGGTCACGTCGGCCTTGAACGCCGCAGCGGTGCCGCCCTTCGCGGCGATCATCGCAACGGTCTCCTGCGCGGATTCCAGATGATGGTCGACGCACAGGACCTTCGCGCCTTCGCGTGCGAAGGTCAGCGCGGTGGCGCGGCCGTTGCCCATGCCTTCGCCGGGGCTTTGTCCGGCTCCGACCACGATGGCGACCTTGTCGTTCAGGCGCATGACGCTTTCTCCCCGCTTTTCATCACGATAGCACGGACGATGCGAGGCAGAAGACAGATCGTGCCGATCATGGTCGCGCCCGGCGCACGCGGTCCCGCCGAGCATGCATGGCGCATCTGAATGCGAACATGCCGCCGATGGACCAGATCATGCGGATGCAGTGACGAGACCCGCCCCAAAAAAGAAGAGCCGCTTGTGATGACAAGCGGCCCAAGTCTAGGGAGGAAACGCCCAAGCAAAGACAATCCGATGAGGATCGTCCGCCAAGGAAACGCTCGCGCAAGCGCTTGCGTACGCATACAAATGCAGCAAGTCCCGGCCTGGTTCAATTCCGGATCAATACGGACCCGGACTACTACTCACGGCTGCGTGAAGCGCTTTGTTCACTTCGGGCGGCGGCAGTTGTAGGCCTTGCGGAAGCCGGCCGCCTGGGCGTCGTCCTCCGAGCAGAACCAGCGGTCCGGCTTGGTGGTCGCCGGGTAGCTCGGGCAGCCCCGTAAATGATAGATGCCGATATTGCCGGTGACGCGCGCGCGTACCGCAAGCTTGCCCTTGATGCTGCAGCTCGGGGGCATCGTCAGCTCCTCGGGGAACAGCACGGCGCGAATCTCCTTGTCGCGATCCGGGCGGCAGGCCGAGCCCAGGAGTGCGCCGTCCTTCTTGCCGGCGCGGAAGTCCTGCGGTGCAACAAAGCAGCCCTTCCAGATTCCGGCCGACGCCGTCTTGGCTTCGCTGGCTGCCGGCTTGACGTTCGCCTTGATCGGCTCTCGCGCGACCGCAAAGCCGAGCCTGATGAGCTGCTCGTTCAGGCTGGCCTTGTCGCCCTCGGCCGTGCAGATGGCGCGGTGCCGCTTGCCGAAGCTCTTCTCCGGCCCGACATCGTCGCAGCGCACGGAGCGCTTGTTGATCAGCTTGGCCAGCTGGTCGCGTGCCTCGATACCGCAGGTCCAGGGATCGGCGTGGTCGTCGATGCAGACCTGGTCCAGTTCGGGCGCGTCGACGCCGTCGAGCCGGTAGGTGACGTCGCCGAGCTGGATGGAATTGCCGTCGCGGGCCGTCGCGGCGGCTGTCAGCGCGGAGGCCGGCTGGGCAGACGCCAGGAAGCCGGGCAAGGCGCAAAACCAAACGAGCGCGAAAGCGCGGGCGGCGGCAAAGACATTTCGGAAGGACATGCGGTCTCGCTATCGATTGCCAGTCTGCCCGTTCCTAGCATCCGGATATGGCGATACCAATGGTCTGCACCCCGCGAAGTGCGACATTCCGGCCTCGCGGCTTTACTCCCCAGCCGCTCTGACCCTATCGTTCGCGGGCCTTGCGAGCCGTGCAGGCCGAATCGCCCGGAAAGCGGCGAGGGCGGGAGGAAAAGGTTGCGATGAAAGACCCCGTGGATGTCCTGATCATCGGCGCCGGAGCTTCGGGCGCCGCGGTGGCGTGGTCGCTGGCCGAGACCAAGATGCACATTCTCTGCCTGGAGCAGGGCGGCTGGATGAACCCGGCGGAATATCCGAGCACCGGCCGGGACTGGGAGGCCAAATTCTACGGCGAGTGGTCGTCGAGCCCGAACGTGCGCGGCCGGCCCGAGGACTATCCTGTGAACGACGACAATTCGCCGATCAAGGTCGTCAACTACAATGCGGTCGGTGGCTCGACGGTGATGTACACCGCGCATTGGCCGCGGCTGCATCCCTCCGATTTCAAGGTGAAGACGCTGGACGGCGTCGCCGACGACTGGCCGATCGACTACGACGCGCTGACCCCGTTCTTCGAGGAAAACGACCGCATGATGGGCACGTCGGGGCTCTCAGGCGATCCGCGCTCGCCGCTGACCCATCCGCCGATGCCGCAGCAGCCGCTCGGCCTGTCCGGCGCGATCATCGGCAAGGCCATGAACCAGCTCGGCTGGCATTGGTGGCCTTCGGACACCACGGTCGCGACCATGGACTATGAGGGGCGGGCGCGCTGCATCAATCTCGGCCATTGCACCCCGGCCTGCGCGCAAGGCGCAAAGTCGTCCACCGACATCACCTATTGGCCGCATGCGATCCGCGCCGGCGTCGAGCTGCGCACCCATTGCCGGGTGCGCGAGATCACCACCGACGAGAACGGCATGGCCTCGGGCGTGGTCTATTACGACAAGGACGGCGTCGAGCAGTTTCAGCCCGCGCATGTCGTCATCATCGCCTGCAACGGCGTCGGCACGCCGCGGCTGCTGCTCAACTCGGCATCGGGCCGGTTTCCCAACGGTCTCGCCAACTCGTCGGGTCTCGTCGGCAAGAATTTGATGTTCCATCCCTACGCGCAGATCTACGGCTATGTGAAGGAGCCGACCGACAGCAATCGCGCGCCACCGACCTGCCTGTGGAGCAAGCAGTGGTACGACACGGACCTGTCGCGCGGCTTCGTGCGCGGCTATGGCGTGCAATTCGTGCGGGGCGCGGGCCCGGTGTTCGAGGCCGTCGTCAGCGAGCAGAAGGGCATTTTGCCCTGGGGCGAGGATCATCACCGCGTCTTCCGCAAGCTCAATGGTCATCGCCTGGGTTTCTCCGCGATCTGCGAGGATCTGCCGGAGGAGCACAACCAGGTCACGCTCGATCCCGTGCTCAAGGACAGCCACGGCATTCCCGCGCCGAAGGTCGACTACACGATCAGCGAGAACAGCCGGAAGATGATGGAGCACGCCCTCGCCCGCGGCCGGGAGATTCTGGAGACGGCAGGTGCAACCGACATCTGCATCAACTCGCCGATCCCCTGGGGCGGCTGGCATCTGCTCGGCACCGCGCGGATGGGCACCGATCCGGAGCGCTCCGTCGTCAACGAATGGGGCCGCACCCATGACGTCAAGAACCTCTTCATCGTCGACGGCAGCATCTTCGTCACCTCGGGCGGCGTGAACCCGACCTCCACCATCCAGGCTCTTGCGCTCTACATCGCCGACCAGATGAAGCAGCGCCTCGCCAATTTGTTCGATTGAGATCGTCATGTCCGCAGACAATCAACTGACACGCAGGCAACGAGACGACCTTCGCGTCGTCGCCGGGATGATCATTCCCGCCAGCGACGAGTACAAGGTACCCGGCGCCGACGATGCAGCGATCCAGGCCGACATCCTTGCGACGCTCGGCCGCGACGCTAAGCCGGTGGCAGCGGCGCTGGACCATCTGGCGAGGCTTGCGGGAGAGCCGCTTGCCGAGCTCGACGCCGGGAGGCGCGATGCCGTGGCGCAAGAGTTCCGCAGGGACGGGGGCGTAGCCGCTGCAACACTCGTCCGCGTCGTCCTGCAATGCTACTACCGCGACGACCGCGTGCTGCGCTCGCTCGGGCTCGAGCTGCGCGCGCCCTTCCCCAAGGGCCACGTGCTGCCGGACGGCGACTGGTCGCTGCTCGATCCGGTCAAGGCGAGGGGCGGCTCGCTGAGGCGGGCGCCCTAGCCATCTGGGCAGTCCAGCCCTGCGGTCCTTGCGCGGCAGGGAACAGGCCACCATCTGTGTGAGCCTTCAAGGACTCTTGCCATGCTGGATTTCACCTCAGATATCGTCGATGACGCACCGTCATCGCGAGCGGCGGCGGCTGCTCCGGTCGACGACGGAGCGCTGCTGGACGCCTATTCCAATGCCGTGATCGAGGTCACCGACCGGGTCGGCCCCGCGGTCGTGCGGGTCGAGACCGGGCCCAAGGTGCCTGATAGACGCGAGCGCGGCGGGCTCGGCTCGGGCATCGTGATCTCGCCTGATGGGCTCGTGCTCACCAACAGCCACGTGGTCGGCACGTCCAAGGAGATCCGGCTGCGCGACGTCGAGGGTCATGTCGGTGACGCCCAGGTGCTCGGTGTCGATCCCGACACGGACCTCGCCTTGCTGCGCGCCAACGGCGTGCGCCATTTGCCCTATGCCGCGCTCGGCAATTCCAAGACGTTGCGTCGCGGCCAGCTCGTGATCGCCATTGGCAATCCGCTCGGCTTCGAATCGACCGTCACGGCCGGCGTGGTCTCGGCGCTCGGCCGCTCGATCCGCTCGGTGAGCGGGCGCACCATCGAAGACGTGATCCAGACCGATGCCGCGCTCAACCCGGGGAATTCTGGCGGGCCGCTGGTGTCCTCGCATGCCGAGGTGATCGGCATCAACACCGCCATCATCAACGGTGCGCAGGGCATCTGCTTTGCGGTCGCCAGCAACACCGCGCAATTCGTGCTGTCGGACATCATCCGCCACGGCTATGTCCGGCGCGCCTATATCGGCGTCGCCGGGCAGACCGCGCCGGTGCCTCGGCGGCATGCGGTCGTGGCCGGCGTCGAGAACAAGATGGGCGCGCTGCTCGCGCAGATCGAGCCGGACGGCCCTGCGGCGAAGGCGGGCCTGTTGCCGGGCGACGTCGTCATCAGGCTCGATGGCGTCGCGATCAACGGCGTCGACGATTTGATCCGCGTGCTCGACCGCGACCGGATCGGCCGGCGGCTCGCCATGGACGTGCTGCGGCTCGGCCGCCTGCGGGCGATCGACATCGACCCGATCGAGCGCAAGCCGCAACGCTAGCTGCGGGCTCAGGGGCGAGGTATGACAATGTCATGCCTCGTCCCCGGAACACTGCCGCATGATGCCGGCGCATGAGACCTACGACGTCATCGTCATCGGCGCCGGAGCCGGCGGCATGACGGCCGCGGCCGTGGCGGCTGCCGAAGGCCTGCGGGTGCTGGTGATCGAGAAGACCGCGTTCGCCGGCGGCACCACCGCCTGGTCAGACGGCATGGTCTGGATCCCTGCCAATGCGAAAATGAAGGAGGCCGGGCTCTCCGACAGTGTCGCGGATGCCGTCCAATATCTGTCGAGCACGGTGCCTGAAACCGCCAATGCCGGCCTGCGTGCCGCCTTCCTCGCGCGCGGGCCCGAGGCGATCGCCTATCTCGAAGCCAATACCGAGGTTCGTCTGCAGTTGGTTAAGGCCTATCCGGATTATTATCCGGAACGACTGGGCGCGACATCAGGCGGCCGCGTGCTGGCGCCGGTTGCTTTCGACGGCAGGCGGCTGGGTGAGGGCTTTGCGCGCCTGCGGCCACCGCTGCCGGAGTCCACGCTGTTCGGCGGGATGATGGTCGATCGGCTCGACATTCCGCATCTGCGCAGCGTTGGAAAATCCCTGCGCGCAACCATGCGCGCGGCGCGGCTGGTTTTGCCCTATGCGTTGCAGCGGCTGCGAAGCCCGCGAGGCACGACGCTGCATCTCGGAAACGCGCTTGCCGCGCGGCTATACGCTTCGCTGCTGGCGCGGCAGGTCGAATTTCTCTTCAGCGCCGATGTCGAAGATCTCTCGATGCAGGGCGAGCGCGTTAGCGGTGTGGTGATCCGTCATGGTTCCCGCGACCGGCCGATCGCATCGCGCCGCGGTGTTGTGCTGGCGACCGGCGGCTTTTCGCACGACGCCGTGTTGCGCAAGCGTCTTCTTCCGGCGGCGGCCGGATTTGTCTCGGCGGCCAACACCTCCAGCACCGGCGACGGGCTGCGGCTGGCGGCAGCGACAGGTGCAGCGCTCAACACGGACGCGACCAGCCCGGCCTATTGGGTGCCGGCCTCGTTGTTCCCCCGGGCCGACGGCAGCCGCGGCGTATTTCCGCACATGGTGACCGACCGCGCCAAGCCGGGCGTGATCGCCGTCAATGCCGCGGGCCGGCGCTTCGTCAACGAGGCGCTGTCCTACCACGAATTCGTGCTCGCCATGCTGCGCGACGGCAACGGCGAGCCGGACCAGCCGTTCCATTTGATCTGCGACCGCCGCTTCCTATGGGACTACGGCCTCGGCCGCATCAGGCCGTTCACGCGCCGCTATCGGCGTTATGTGGCGAGCGGCGAGCTGATCGAGGCGGCCGATATCGCGCAACTCGCCACCAGGATCGGCGTCAAGCCGTCCACCCTCACGGCGACGATCGTGAACTACAACGCCGATGCAGAGGAGGGCCGCGACCCCGAGTTCGGCCGCGGCAGCACCCTCTATCAGCGCCATCTCGGCGATATCAGCCACAAGCCCAACCCTTGCGTCGCGCCGATCGTCCGCGCGCCATTCTTCGCGATGCGCATTCATCCGGCCGACCTCGGCACCGCGATCGGCATGAAGGTCGACGCGCAGGCCCGCGTGTTGCGCGCAGACGGTACCTCGATCGCCGGGCTCTATGCCTGCGGCAACGACATGGGCTCGATCATGAACGGGAATTGTCCGGGGCCGGGCATCACGCTGGGACCGGCGCTGGTGTTTGGATATATTGCGGGAAGGCATCTGGCGGAGCGGGCGATGACGTTTGCGACGACGCCCGCCACCGCCACGACTTCAGTCTAGCCATCCCCACCGCCGTCATGCTCCGCGAAAGCGGGGCATCCAGTACGCTGCGGGCCATCGGTTGAATCACCACCGCCTCGGAGTACTGGATCGCCCGGTCAAGCCGGGCGATGACACTGAGTGTGTGGCGAGACTCTAGCCGCTACTCCGCTGCCGCCGCAAAGCGGCTGTTCTCCAGTTCCGCCTCAAGCCGCGCCGTCTCGGCTGCCGCGAGCTTGACGTTGGCTTCCTTGACGTGGCCGAAGCCGCGGATCGTCTCCGGCACGCGCGCGAGCCGCGTCAGGAGCGGGATCTGCTCCGGCTTCAGCCCGGCGATTCGCTGGTCGATCATCGCCAGATAATCCGCGACCAGCTTGCGCTCGGTGCGGCGCTCCTCGGTCCGGCCGAACGGATCGAACGCACTGCCGCGCAGGAACTTCAGCTTGGCGAGCACGCGGAAGGCATGGAGCATCCAGCCGCCGAACTCCTGCTTCTGGAGCCGGCCCGTCACCTTGTCGCGCTTGGCGAAGATCGGCGGCGCCAGATGGTATTTCAACGTGAAGTCGCCGTCGAACTTCTCCGACACTTTCTTCGCAAAGCTGCCGTCGGTATAGAGCCGCGCGACCTCGTACTCGTCCTTGTAGGACATCAGCTTGAACAGGTTCTTCGCGACCGTCTCGGTCAGCTCCGTTGACGCGGGCGAGGCGGCGGCTTCCGCCTTGCGCACCTTGGCGACGGCCGCGAGATAGCGGTCGGCATAGGCCTTGTCCTGGTAGGAGGTCAGGAATTCGGCGCGGGTCGCGATGATGTCGTCGAGCGACTTCGCGGGCGCGGACGCACGGTTCTTGAACTGCACCACGCTGCGCACCCGCGACATGTCGTGGGCGGCGAGGCGGCCCCAGGTGAAGGCGAGCTTGTTCATCTCGATCGCGGCGCCGTTGATCTCGATGGCGCGGAGCAGAGCTTCGAGCGACAGCGGGATCGCTCCCTTCTGGAAGGCGAAGCCGAGCATGAAGGGATTGGTGGCGATGCTGTCGCCCATCAGCGCCGCGGCAATGCCTGTCGCATCGATGATATCGAGATTCTTGTCGCCGATCGCGTCGCGCAGCACGGTCTGCATCGTGCCCATCTCGAAATCGAGATCGGGATTCTGCACGAAGCTCGCGGTCGGCTGCAGGTCGGCGTTGATGTAGGCCTTGGTCACGCCGCGCTCGGCGCGGCTGAGCGCGGAGGGACCTGCCGAGACGATCATGTCGCAGCCGAGAATGACGTCGGCGCCACCGGTGGTGATGCGGACGGCGGAGATGTCCTCCGGCTTCGGAGCGATGCGGACATGGCTCATCACCGCGCCGTTCTTCTGCGACAGGCCGGTGAAATCCAGCGCCGAGCAGCCGCGGCCGTCGACATGAGCGGCCATGCCGAGCAGTGCGCCGATGGTGATGACGCCGGTGCCGCCGATGCCGGTGACGAGGATGCTGTAGGGGCCGTCCAGCTCACGCGCTGGCGGCAGCGGCAGATCGGCGAACAGCTGGCCGGAATCGACCGCCGAGGTCTTCATCCGCTTCAGCGTGCCGCCGTGCACGGTGACGAAGCTTGGGCAGAACCCTTCGACGCAGGAAAAATCCTTGTTGCAATTCGACTGATCGATCTGGCGCTTGCGGCCGAACTCGGTCTCCAGCGGCTGCACCGAGACGCAGTTGGACGCCTGCGAGCAATCGCCGCAGCCTTCGCAGACCAGCTCGTTGATGAAGGCGCGCTTGGCGGGATCGGGATAGAGGCCGCGCTTGCGGCGGCGGCGCTTCTCGGCGGCGCAGGTCTGGTCGTAGATGATGACGGTGAGGCCCTTGATATCGCGCAGCTCGCGCTGCACGGCATCGAGCTCGCGGCGATGGTGGATGGTCGCGCCTTGCGGGAAGTAATTGCCTTGCGGGTATTTGCTCGGATCGTCCGAGACGATCGCGAGCCGCTTGACGCCCTCGGCCCAGACCTGATGCGCGATCTGGGCGACGTTGAAGGCACCTTCGGCCGGCTGGCCGCCGGTCATGGCGACGGCATCGTTGTAGAGGATCTTGTAGGTGATGTTGATGCCGGCGGCGGACGCGGCGCGGAGCGCCAGAAGACCGGAATGGGTGTAGGTGCCGTCACCGAGATTCTGGAAAATGTGCTTCTCGCTCGTGAAGGGCGATTGGCCGATCCAGTTCACGCCCTCGGCGCCCATATGCGAGATCAGATCGGTGCGGCGGGTGGGCATGCTCAGCGCCATGCCGTGGCAGCCGATGCCGGCCATGGCGCGGCTGCCCTCGGGCACGCGCGTCGAGGTGTTGTGCGGGCAGCCCGAGCAGAAGAACGGCGTGCGCGCGAGCTTGATCTGCGTGCTCGTGGTGACGGGATTGTCGAACGCCTCGAGCCGGGCGAGGCGCTGCTCCAGCACCGGGCTGTGATGACCGAGCTTGCGCAGGCGCGCCACCAGCGCGGATGCCACGATGGTCGGCGTCAGCTCGCCCTCGCTCGGCAGCAGCGGCGCGCCGCTTTCGTCGCGCTTGCCGGTGACGGTCGGGCGCTTCGAGGCATCGATGTTGTAGAGGATGCGCATCAGCTGGTCTTCGATGAAGCCGCGCTTCTCTTCGACCACGAGCACGTCCTGCAGACCTTCCGCGAAGCGCTTGGCGCCGCTTTCCTCCAGCGGCCAGGTCAGCGCGACCTTGTAGATGCGAAGGCCGAGATCCTGCGCGTCCTTGTCGGTGATGCCGAGGTCGGCCAGCGCCTGGCGCAGATCGAGATAGGCCTTGCCGGTCGCAACGATGCCAAGCCGCGCCGGCTTGGAATCGAGCACGATGCGGTCGAGCCGGTTGGCACGGGCAAAGGCCTGCACCGCCGCCATCTTCGGTCCAAACAGGCGCTTCTCCGCTTCCAGCGGCGGATCGGGCCAGCGGATGTTGAGGCCGCCGGGCGGCATCTCGAAATCGTCGGGCAGCACGATCTTGATGCGTTCCGGGTCGCTGTCAATCGAGGCCGAGCTCTCGACGGTCTCGCTGATCGCCTTGAAGCCGACCCAGCAGCCGGAGAAGCGTGACAGCGCAAAACCATAGAGTCCAAGGTCGAGATAATCCTGGAGCGTCGCCGGGTTGATCACCGGGATCAGCGCTGCGGCGAACACCTGCTCGCTCTGATGCGCCAGCGTCGAGGACTGGCAGCCGTGGTCGTCACCGGCGAGCGCGAGCACGCCGCCGTTGAGCGCGGTGCCGGCCGCATTGGCGTGCTTGAGCGCATCGACCGAGCGGTCGACGCCGGGGCCTTTGCCGTACCAGATGCCGAACACACCGTCGACCTTGGCGCCGGGAAACAGGCCGACCTGCTGGCTGCCCCAGACTGCGGTCGCGGCGAGGTCCTCGTTCAGGCCGGGCACGAAGGCGATGTCGTGCTGCTGGAGGTGAGACTTCGCGCGCCACAACGCGTGGTCGTACATGCCGAGCGGAGAGCCGCGATAGCCGGAGATGAAGCCGCCGGTGTTGAGTCCCTGAAGCCGGTCGCGTTCGCGCTGCAGCATGGGTAAGCGGACCAGGGCCTGTGTTCCGGACAGGAAGATCCGCTTCGATTCGAGCCGGTATTTATCGTCCAGCTCGACCTGCAACAGCGTCATGTCGTGGAGTCCTTATTGTTCTGGCCTGGCGAGGAATTTTGCACCGCGGGAGGATTGCGGCCTTGCAAAGCGGAGGATCCCAGTCAAGAGCATGGGCCGGCGAAGTCAATACGGCTGGCCGCATCCGTGGCGCTCCTGCTAGTCATGGCTTGCGAGCGGAGGACATCATGGCTGCAAACGCATTCGACACCGAAATCACCGAGACGACCGAGACCCTGATCGGGCCGTGGCGCCAGCCGCGTCAGATGCTACAGGCGCAAACCTACGACGCGCATGCCTCGATCCATGACGACGCCACCGCGCAGAAGCTCGGCTTCAAGGGCGGCACCATCGAAGGCCCGACGCATTTCAGTCAGTTCGCCCCGCTCGGCGCGCGATTGTGGGGACAGGCCTGGTTCGAGACCGGATGCCTGTCCGCGCATTATCGCAGCGTCTGCTACGAGGGCGAAGAGGTGCAGGCGATCCTGTCGAAGCCATTGCCCGGCACCAGCCAGTGCCAGATCCAGATGGTCAAGCGCGACGGCACCGAGGTGCTGCGCGGCACGGCTTCGGTCGGTGAACCGCACGCGGCGACGGCGCTGGAGGCCCGCCTTGGCGAGCTCAAGCCGCTCGCCGATCCCGTCATCCTGCGCGATGTGAAGGTCGCTCAGACCGGCAAGCGCCAGGCGGTGCGGATGGCGTTCGACCAGATCATGGGCGATCTCTATCCGTTCTCGCTGCGTCAGAAGCTCGCCGCCATCACCGAGAACTCGCCTTACTATTCGACTGCCGACAATCCGTGGCGCAGGCCGATCATCCCGATGGAGATGCTGAGCGTGCTGTTCCAGTACCGCTCCAAGGACGATCCGCTGCCGGCCAAGGGCCCGGCCGTCGGCCTGTTCGCGGACCAGGAGATCCGCCTGGTGAAGGGGCCGCTGTTCGTCGACGAGGACTACGAGGTCGAGCGCGAGGTGGTCGCGCTCTCCGGCAGCCGCCGCACCGAAAGCGCCTGGGTGAAGACGCGCGTGTTCGACAAGGCGGGCGCGGTGGTGGCGACCATGCTGCTCAACATGGCGACGCTGAAGGATTCCTATGCGCCGTATGAGGAGGAGTATCGGCGGCTGTATGGGGCGGGGCGGTAGCTCTCCTCGTCATTCCGGTGCGCGCGTAGCGCGAGCTAGGATGCGCAATTGCGCATCAGAGAATCCATTTCACCTCGCTTATTGCCGCCCGATGGAATCCGGGCTCGCGACTTCGGCGCGCCCCGGAATGACGGCGAAGACCGCCCATGCTTTAAGCAAATGCACGCCACAAGGCCGTCGCACAGGGAATAAGCAAAACTCGATCTTCGGCTTAACCTTCTGAGCTTCCTTAGAATTTTTTCGCAGCCTGTGCGCCATCGCAATTGTACACAATGGCACGCCGCTTGCAGAACTCCTCGCGCAGTTCTCGCGAGGGGCGGGCGTCATGCTGGACTTGAGCAAGCCGACATTGGGCGTCATCAGCGCCGAGCCCGAGCCGGTCAGATTGGACTGGTCCGCCACCGCGCTTCTCATCATCGACATGCAGCGCGACTTCATGGAGCCCGGCGGCTTCGGTGAGACGCTCGGCAACGACGTCAGCCAGCTTGCGCGCGCAGTGAAGCCGATCGGCGCGGTGCTGAAAGCGGCGCGCGACACCGGCATGTTGGTCATCCACACCCGCGAGGGCCATCTGCCCGATCTCTCCGACGCGCCCCCGGCGAAAATCGAGCGCGGCGCGCCGTCCTTGCGCATCGGCGATCCCGGCCCGATGGGCCGCATCCTCATTCGCGGCGAGGCCGGCCACGACATCATTCCCGAGCTCTATCCGCTCGACAGCGAAATTGTGATCGACAAGCCCGGCAAGGGGGCGTTCTACGCGACCGAGCTCGGCGACGTCCTTGGGAAATACGGCATCGAGAATTTGCTGGTGTGCGGCGTCACGACAGAAGTGTGCGTCAACACCACCGTGCGCGAGGCCAATGACCGCGGCTACCGCTGCGTCGTCATCTCCGACGGCTGCGCGTCCTACTTCCCCGAGTTTCACGAGATGGGCCTGAAGATGATCAAGGCCCAGGGCGGCATCTTCGGCTGGGTCGCAACCTCAGCCGCAGTCTTGGAGGCAATGAGGATTTCGACCATTTGAGGGGTGATATCATGAGCACATTGACGGGGACGGCCGGCAAATCTGAAATCGACACGTCCGGGTTCAAGCCGGCACTATGGACATCGGGCGACTGGAACGCGTTTTTCGGCTTCGGCACCAACATCCTCGTCAACATGCTGGTGCTCACGGGCCTGTTGCGCTTTGTCCTGAAGATGCCGGACAGTCTGGTGTTCGGCCGCATCCTGCCCGCGCTCGGGCTGATGATGTGCCTCTCGACCTTCTACTACGCCTACCTTGCCTACCGTCTGGCGCAGAAGACCGGCCGCAGCGACGTCTGTGCGCTGCCCTCGGGCGTCAGCGTGCCGCACATGTTCATCGTCACCTTCGTGATCATGCTGCCGATCACCCTGAAGACCGGTGATCCGCTCAAGGGCTGGTCCGCGGGTCTGGTCTGGGTGTTCTTCCAGAGCTTCATTCTCATGATCGGCGGCTTCATTGCCCCGTTCATCCGCAGGATCACGCCGCGCGCGGCGCTGCTCGGCACGCTTGCCGGCGTCTCCGTCACCTTCATCTCGATGCGGCCGGCACTGGAAATGTACATGACGCCGCAGATCGGTCTGGTCTGCTTCGCCATCATCCTGGTGAGCTGGTTCGGCGGTGTGAAGTATCCGCGCGGCATTCCTGCTGGCCTCGTCGCCATCGCCGTCGGCATGATCATCGCCTGGGGCTCCAACCTGTTCGGGCTCGGCATCGGCGGCTTGAGCCTTGCTGGCGTCGGCGCTGCCTTCGCCAATTTCGGCTTCTCGGTGCCGATCCCGGCAATAGGCTATGTTTTCTCCGGCTTCGAATTCCTCGGCATCATCCTCGTCACGGCCATTCCGTTCGGCATCTACGATCTGGTCGAAGCCATGGACAATGTCGAGAGCGCGGAGGCTGCCGGCGACGAATATCCAACCACGCGCGTGCTTACGGCCGACGGCGTCGTCAGCCTGATCGGCTGCTTCATGGGCAATCCCTTCATCAACGCCGTCTATATCGGCCATCCCGGCTGGAAGGCGATGGGCGGCCGGATCGGCTATTCCGCTGCGACCGGCATCATGGTGATCGTGCTGTCCTGGTTCGGCATCATTTCGGTGCTGCTGGCCCTGGTGCCCGTCGTCGCGATCTCGCCGATCCTGCTCTACATCGGCATGCTGATCGGTGCGCAGGCGTTCCAGACCACGCCGGTCAAGCACGCGCCCGCCATCGTGCTGGCGCTGACGCCGCATCTGGCCGCCTGGGCCAAGCTGCAAATCGACACGATGCTTGGTTCGACCATGAATGCGGCGACAACCGTCGGTGGCTTGGCGGCCGACAAGGCCGACGCCGTGAAGGCGGCCGCGATCGCCGCGCTGCCGCAGCAGGGCGTATTCTACCACGGACTTGAAGTGATGGGCGGCGGCTCCATCCTGGGCGGCCTGGTCCTCGGCGCAATCGGCGTCTTCATCATCGAGCGCGATTTCGAGAAGGCCTCGGCCTTTGCTCTGGTCGGTGCCGTGCTCACCTATTTCGGCTTCATGCATGGCGAGGCCGTCGGCATCGGCGGCGGCTTTGGCGTCACGCCGGCGGTCGCGCTGGCCTACGCTGCGATGGCGGCCGGCCTGTTCGCCGCCGGCAAGCTCGGCGTCAGCGAACATTATCCCGCGCATCCGGAGATGTCGGCGGCGCCGGCGGAATAGGCAAGGCGCGAACGCGTTCGAAGCGGCCGGCAAATGCCGGCCGCTTTCATTCAGGGCCGCACCGCCGGCGTCTCCATCGGCAGGCCGTGCGCGCGCGACATCAGATAGAGCTCGAGCGCGACCAGCTCGGGCGAGCCGTAATCATAGGCCTGGGCGCGGACGCCGGTCATGCAGCTGCGCAGCCGCCGCTCGAGCGATCCCAGCGTTTGCCACTCCAGTCGATAGAGCGGATAGCCGGTCGGCTGTCCCTGCGTGATCGGCGCGCCCGCGAGGCGCTTGTGGAAATTGTCGTCGTGGCAATTGGTGCAGGCGAGGTTGAGCTGGCCTTCGCGCTGCATGAAGAGCTCGCGGCCCTGCTCCACGAAGGGTTTTGCCTGCGGATCGTCGCCGGCGGTGATCGCAACACCGCGCGATTGATGGGCGACGAACGCGGAGAGCGCCAGGAGGTCGCGGCTCTCGTAGGGCAGCGGCGTTGCCTGCTGGTGATCGGCGCGGCACAGATTGATGCGCTGGTCGAGCGTGACGGGGCGGTGAAGCGCTTTGTCGATGGCGGGGTAGCGCGCCGCGACGCCCTTCATGCTGGCGCGCGCCTCGCCATGGCAATCCGCACAGGCCTTCTCCGCGCTGCCGGTCTTCTTCGCCCACAGCGCCTCGCCGTCGAGCACGAACAGCATGCCGGGATTGGAGGTGTCGTCGTCCTGCATCGCCCGGGTGTCCGGCCCCATGAACGAATAGCCGGACCGGCGCGCATCGGGCGGGATTTCGCCGGCGATCAAGGCAGGTGCCGCGGCGAACAAGGCCGCTGCTGCTATCGCGCGCCAAACGCTCATTCGACCGTGATCGATGCCGAGGCGGTGGACGAATAGCCGTTGTCGCCGACCCATTCGAATTCAAACTTGCCGCTGTCCTTGGCGACCGTGAAAAAGGACAGATACGGATTGGCCGCGATCGCCGGAAAGAGGTCGGCGCGAAAGATCTCGGCGCCGTTGTAGCGGCAGGTGAAGCTCGTGATGATGTCGCGCGGCACCAGCTTGCCGTCCACGGTGTGGCGAAATCCGGTCTCCATGATGTGCGAGGTCAGCGCGCGGATCTCGATGACGTCGCCGCGCCTGGCCTTTGAGGGAACGTTGATGAGCGCGGCCATCAGTTCATCTCCTCGGTGCAGGCGGCCAGCGTCACGACCACGTCGGCGGCGACCTGCCAGAACGTGTCGTCGGACAGGCGCGCGATCGCCACCACTTTCTGGGTGTCGGCGAGCCTGATGCGGGTCGAGACCTGGGCCCGGCCGGAGGAGGGGCCGAGATAGAAATTGCCGATGTTCGGCTGCGGGTTCTTCTCGTTGAAGACGTGGATGCTCTTGACGTGGTCGTCTGCCGTCATCGGGCTTGTCACGCTCACCGTCATCGGCACCACGTTGCCGTTCTCGACCAGCGGCGGAATGTCGAGTTTCACCCTGCCGGTGCGGATCGGGGCTTCGCCGACGATATTGTGGATCGCGTGATTGAGCATCGCGGGCGTTGCTTGCAGCGGACGCAGGGTGACGACCGGGATCGTCCCGGCGGCCGTGACGCCTCCGGCGAGGCTCAGGAATTGTCGTCGCGTGGTGGGCATGGAACGGTCCTAGTCGCGAAGCGTTGCAAGAAAGGCCACGATGTCCTCGATCTCGGCAGCCGACAAGATCGGCTTGCCGGCGAAATTGCGTCCGACCCGCACGAGGCCGTCGGCGCGATAATAGGACGGCATGATGGTGTTCGGATTGAAGCGCGAGGCATCGACCAGTCGAAGCCGCAACTGGCTCACCGTCCATCGGTTCCCGGCGCCGGCAAGGTCGGGCGCGAGATCTCCCTGGAACCGCGTTTCTGGGAACGGGCCGGAATGACAGAGGATGCAGGTCGTGGTGCGCGCGAGCACGAGCGCGCGTCCGCGCACGGCATCGCCGGGCGAGCCGGTGAGCGATTGCGGGATGCCGTCGTTGACGACCGTGTAGGGCAGGAGTTCTTCGGCTTGGGTCGGCAAGGCGACGACCAGGCTTGCCACGATGAGCGCCGCAATCGCAGCTATCGGATGGGATGGCTGGGGTCGCCGCGAATGCCACTTACCTCTCCCGCTTGCGAGAGAGGTCGGCGCGAAGCGCCGGGTGAGGGCTCTCTCCTCTTGGGGGTTCTCGCGCGCGGAGACACCCTCTCCCCAACCCTCCCCCGCAAGCGGGGGAGGGAGCGCATCGTGACCGTGGCGACATGCTCGGATCATCATGCGCTAACCAAAAGTATCCGCCGTGATGGCCTCAAACCAGCGCTCCGCCTCAGCGGCCTCGCGCGCCCGCAATTCGCGCGGGGCATCGACCGGGCTGGTCGCGCCGCCCTCGACCTCGGCGAAGATGTCGCCTCTTGGCTGGTAATTGCCGGCAAGGGAGAAGCCGTAGCCGGGTGCGACGGTGCTGTAGCAGATGCCGGCCAGCCGCGGCGTTTGCGGCGCTCGGCCGGCGAGGAGATCGGTGATGGCCGCGGCGCAGGCCTTGCCTTGCCCGCTTGCGGCCGACGCCGATTTGGGAATGCCGCCGCCGAGGCAGGCATCGCCGATGACATGGATGTTCGGGACGAGTTTCGACTCGAAGCTGACGGGATCGATCGGACACCAGCCGGTCGCATCTGCAGCGCCCGCAATCTCGGCGATGCGTCCAGCACGTTGCGGCGGGATGACGTTGGCGACATCGGGCGTGTAATTGCCGAATTCGGTGACGATGGTCATGGTCGCCGAATCGACCGAGGTGACGCGGCCGCCTTGCGACAGCGCGATGCGCTCGATCATGCCGCCGTAGAGCTCCTTCCACGCCTTCTCGAACAGCCGCTGCTGGGAGAAATTGTCCTTGGCATCGAGGATCAGCACCTTCGAGCGGGGCTTGTTCGTCTTCAGGTAATGCGCGATCAGGCTGGCGCGCTCGTAAGGCGCGGGCGGACACCGCGAGGGATTGGCGGGAATGGCAATGGCGACCGTGCCGCCGTCGTCCATCGCTTCCAGCTGCTTGCGCAGCAGCAGCGTCTGCGCGCCTGCCTTCCAGGCATGGGGCATTTTTTCCGATGCCGCCTCGTCGTAGCCGGGCAGGGCTTCGACATGGAAGTCGATGCCGGGCGAGAGCACGAGACGATCATAGGTCAGCACCGTGCCATCGGCCGTGGTGACGCTGCGCTGCTGCGGCTCGATCTTCGCGGCGGCCTGGCTGATCACGGTGACGCCGGCAGCAGCGAGCTTGTCATAGCCGAAATGCTGCGTCTCGATCTTACGCAGGCCGGCGATCACCTCGTTGCTGAACGGGCAGGAGGCGAAGATCTTGTTCGGCTCGATCAAGGTGACCTGCAGGTTCGCGCCGGCGCGCTTGAGCGCACGCGCGCAGGCCGCGCCGCCGAAGCCGCCGCCGACCACGACGATGCGGCCTGACGCTTGCGCACGCAGGATCGAGGGTGTGGCGAGCGATGCGGCCGCGGCGGTGATGCCGAGGACGGCATTCCGCCGTGTCACCGGCACATTCATGGGACTTGTCCGGAAAAGCGTGCGGCGGCGGCCGTCGTGGCCGCCGCCGCGCGTCTCAGGCAAAGGTGATGTTCTGGTCGCGCAGCGGCACCGAGCGGATGCGTTTGCCGGTCGCGGCGAAATACGCGTTGAGCACCGCCGGCGCCGCGACGCCGATGGTCGGCTCGCCGACACCGCCCCAGAACCCGCCGCTCGGCACCATCACCGTTTCCACTTTCGGCATCTCGTTGATGCGCATCGAATTGTAGGTGTCGAAGTTGGTCTGCTCGATCTTGCCGTCCTTGACGGTGCAGCCGCCATAGAAAAGCGCGGATAGCCCATAGACGAAGGAGCCCGCGACCTGTCGCTCGACCTGCGCCGGATTGACGACGTAGCCGGGATCGGTGGAGGCGACGATGCGATGCACCTTAATCTTGCTGCCGTCGGTCACCGAGATCTCGGCGGCGCCGGCGACATAGCTGCCATAGCCCATCACTTGCGCGATGCCGCGATAGACGCCCTGCGGCGCCGGCTTGTCCCAGCCGATCTTCTCGGCGACCGCATTGAGCACCGCGAGGTGCTTGGGGTGATTGCCCATCAGCTTGCGGCGGAATTCGAGCGGATCCTGGCCTGCGGCCTGGGCCAGCTCGTCCATGAAGCATTCCATGTAGATCGCGTTGTGATTGACGTTGACGCCGCGCCAGAAGCCGGGCGGGACGTGCGGGTTGCGCATCGCGTGCTCGACCAACAGATTCGGCACCGAATAGCCGAACGCGGCCTCGCCGGATTGGGCGACGCCCTGGAAGGCCGCCGGGTCCATGCCGTTCTGCAGCGCTTCCGGGCGGAGCGAGAACAGGATCGATTGCCCGGACAGACGGTAGTGCAGCGCGATCAGATTGTTGTTGGCATCGAACGCGCCGGTCATCTTGCACTGGGTGATCGGATGATACCTGCCGTGCGCCATGTCCTCTTCGCGCGACCACAACAGCTTGACCGGGGTGCCCGGCATCTGCTTGGCGATCATCACGGCCTGACGGACATAATCGGTCTGGCCGCGCCGGCCGAAGCCGCCGCCAAGCATCACCTTGTGGACGTCGCACTTCTCCGCCGGCAGCCCGGAGGCCTCCAGCACCGCTGCGAAGGCCGCTTCGCCGTTCTGCGTGCCGCACCATACCTCGCATTTGTCCGCGGTGTAGAGCGCGGTGGCGTTCATCGGCTCCATGGCGGCGTGGTTCTGGTAGGGATAGGAGTAGACGGCCTCCACCTTCTTGGCGGCACTGGCAATGGCGGCTTTGGCGTCGCCGTTCTTGTTGCCGACATAGGCCGGCTGGTCGTCCTTGAGCCCCTCGGCCAGCCACTTTGCAATCGACTCGCTCGAGACCTTGGCGTTGTCACCCTCGTCCCAGACGATCGGCAGCGCCTCCAGCGCGGTCTTGGCGTGCCACCAGGTATCGGCGACCACGGCAACCGCGGTATCGCCGACCTTGACGACCTTCTTGACGCCTTTCATGGCGGCGATCTTGGCTTCGTCAAAACTCTTCAGCTTGCCGCCGAACACCGGGCAGTCCTTGATCGCGGCGTTCAGCATGCCCGGCAGCTTGACGTCGGTGCCGTAGATCATGGCGCCGGTGGTCTTGTCGAGGGTGTCGAGCCGCTTCACGCCCTTGCCGATCAGCTTCCAGTCCTTCGGATCCTTCAGCTTGACCTCGGCCGGCGGCGTCAGCTTCGCGGCGGCTTCGGCGACCTTGCCGTAGGTCGTGGTTCGGCCCGACGGCTTGTGGGTAATGACGCTGTTTTCGGCCGTGCATTCGGAGGCCGGCACTTTCCATCCGTCGGCCGCGGCCTGGATCAGCATCACGCGCGCGGTGGCGCCGCCCTTGCGGACATAATCCTGCGAGGAGCGGATGCCGCGGCTGCCGCCGGTGGAGAAATCGCCCCAGACGCGCTTGCGGGCGACGCTCGTGCCGGGTGTCGGGTATTCGGTCGTGACCTTGGTCCAGTCGCATTCGAGCTCCTCGGCCACGAGCTGGGCGAGGCCTGTGAGCGAGCCCTGGCCCATCTCGGAGCGGGCGATGCGGATCACGATAGTGTCATCGGGTCTGATCACGACCCAGGCGCCGATCTCGGGCGAGCCGTCCGCGGCGCGGACCACGGCGGGGCCGCCGAAGGGGATGTCGAGACCGATGGCGAGGCCGGCGCCGAGCGTGGCGCTGCCGATGACGAAGGCACGGCGGTTCATCCTGGGAGAAACATGCTTGTTCATGAGGCGGCTCCTTACGCGCTGGCGATCGTGTGGATCGCTTCACGCACCTGTTGGAAGGTGCCGCAGCGGCAGATGTTGGTGATGGCCTCGTCGATGTCGGCGTCGGTCGGTTTCGGCTTCTCGTTCAGCAGCGCGGCCACGGCCATGATCATGCCGCTCTGGCAATAGCCGCATTGCGGCACGTCCTGGGCGATCCAGGCCTCCTGCACCTTGTGCAGCGTGTCGCCCGAGGCGAGCCCTTCGATCGTGGTGATCTTCTTGCCTTCGGCCTCGCTGACCGAAACCCCACAGGAGCGGGTGGCGACGCCTTCGATGTGAACCGTGCAGGCACCGCATTGTGCAATGCCGCAACCGTATTTCGTGCCGGTCAGGCCGGCATTCTCGCGAATCGCCCACAGCAGGGGCGTATCCGGCTCGACGTCGAGGGTGAAGGTTTTTCCGTTGATTGTTAGGTTTGCCATCGCAGTCCCCTGATTGGCCCAATCCACCGATTGAACTCAGGCGCGCAATGTGTCCGGCAAACTGGAACGGTTCAAATCAACAGTCCGAGGGGTCGCTGCGAGGAATTTGGCCGTCGCGGGCCGCAAGATCTCTCTTCAGGCGCCGGCTGCCGGGCCTGAGGCGACGTCTGCGGTTCCAGCGCATGTGGCCGAGCGACAGTTTGTCCTTTTTGCCGGGATGCAAGACGACCGCGCTTTGCTACACTGCGCCGACGCAAAAGGAGTTCCATCGACGTGCCAAGCCCCTGCAACGTGTTGATGCTCTATCCGCTGTTCACGGCGGAATCGTTCTGGAGCTTTGGCGAATCCTGCAAGCTGATGGGGGTGCGGCGTCCCGCAGCTCCGCTCGGTTTGATCACCGTCGCGGCGATGCTGCCCGAGAGCTGGACGGTCCGGCTGATCGACTGCAACACGCAGGAGTTCGATGACGACGAGCTCGCCTGGGCCGACGTCGTCTTTACCGGCGGCATGTTGCCGCAGCAGGCGGATACGCTGCGCTTGATCGATATGTGCCGCGCGGCGGGCAAGCCGGTGGTCGTCGGCGGTCCCGATCCGACCTCCAGCCCGCACATCTACGAGAAGGCCGACTTCCGGGTGCTCGGCGAGGCCGAGAGCGTCATCGACGACTTCATCGCGGCCTGGGAGAGCGGGGCACGCTCCGGCACCTTCACCGCGCCGAAGTTCCAGGCCGACGTCACCAGGACGCCGGTGCCGCGCTTCGACCTCCTGAAGTTCGAGGACTATCTTTATCTGGGAGTGCAATATTCCCGCGGCTGCCCGTTCACCTGCGAGTTCTGCGACATCATCGAGCTCTACGGCCGCGTGCCAAGGACCAAGACGGTCGAGCAGATGTTCGTCGAGCTCGAGACGCTCTACAAGATGGGCTACCGCGGCCATCTCGACTTCGTCGACGACAATTTCATCGGCAACAAGAAGTCGCTCCGCCAGTTCCTGCCGCAGCTCGCCGAGTGGCAGCGCGCTCATGGTTACCCCTTCGAGCTATCGACCGAGGCGTCGGTCAATCTCGCCGACGATCCTGAACTCCTGGAGCTGATGGGCGCGGCCAACTTCTTCGCCATCTTCGTGGGCATCGAGAGTCCCGATCCCGCGACCCTGGTCGCGATGCGCAAGAAGCAGAACACAAGGCGCAACATCGCCGAGAGCATCCACAAGATCTATGCCGCCGGCATGCTGGTCACCGCCGGCTTCATCGTCGGCTTCGACAACGAGAAGGTCTCGATGGCCGATGCGATGATCGATTTCATCGAGGAGGCCGCGATTCCCGTCGCCATGGTCGGCCTGCTCTACGCGTTGCCGAACACGCAGCTGACGCGGCGGCTGGAGCGTGAAGGGCGGCTGCATCCGGGCCACGACGTGGCGCCGACCATCGGTGCCGATCAATGCACGGCCGGCATCAACTTCGATCCGGTCCGCCCGCTGCGCGAAATTCTGACGGACTACAAGCGGGTGCTGGAGCACATCTACAGCCCCGCAGCCTATGCGGGACGCATCGAACGCCTGATGACCTTGCTCGATCGATCCAGGCAGCGCTCCGAGCTCACCGAAGGGGATATCCGCTCCAAGCTGGGGGCGATGGAAACGGTGCACAAGGTGGTCACCGCCCTTCCCGAGGCGCGGGGGCCGCTGTGGCAGGCCTTCATGAACTGCGCCAAGCGCGATACGTCATCTGCACGCATCGCGGTGCAGATGATCGCCGCCTACGCCCACCTCGGACCGTACTCGCGCAAGGTCATCGCTGCCATCGACACGCGTCTTGCCGCGATCGAGGACGAGATGGTCGTTCCGGCGGCGACGTCCGGCGTGACGGCCGCCCGGCATCTGGCCTAAGGGGGCCTTACTTCACCGCCAGCCGCAGGAAGCTCATCACGCTGCCGAGGGCGGCAAAGCCGGCACCGAGCGCCAGCGCCAGCGTTGCGCCCTCGTGGCCGGCGAGCGCAAAGCAGGCGGCGGCAAGCGCTGCGCCCGTCGTCTGTCCCGTCAGGCGCGCGGTGGCGACGATGCCCGAGGCGCTGCCGCTGCGATGCGCCGGCGCGCTCGACATCACCGCCTTCATGTTCGGCGCCTGGAAGAAGCCGAACCCCATGCCGCAGATCACCATCCGCCAGATGATGTCGGCAATGGCGGGGTTGGCGGGAAGCGTCGCGAGCAGCGCCATGCCGAGGCCGAGCAGCACGAGGCCGATGCCGCCGAGCAGGCCGACGGCGTGGCGATCGGACAGGCGGCCGGCGATCGGCGCCATGATGCCGACCACCAGCGGCCACGGCGTCATGAAGAAGCCCGTCTCCACCTGCGAGCGGCCGAGCACGTCCTCGAAATAGAACGGCAGCGAGACGAAGGCGAGGCCCTGGACCGCGAAGGAGCACACGGCCGTTGCCGCCGACAGCGCGAACATGGGCCGGGCGAACAGGTCGATCGGCAGCATCGGCGCGGGATGGTCGGCATGCCGGCGCATCAGGATCAAGCCGAGCGCGAGCGCGGCGACCAGCTCGGTGCCCACGAGCACCGGCGACAGATTGTGCGCGGCGCTGCCGATGCCGGTGATGAACAGGCCGAGGCAGGCCGACGCCAGCATCGCGCCGATGAAATCGAAGCCGTGATCGGCGCGCGGCGTCTTCGGCAGCATCACAAAGCCGATGGCGATCGCGACGAGGCCGAATGGGATGTTGACGGCGAACAGCCAGGGCCACGGGCCGAACGCCAGGATGGCCGACGCGATCGACGGCCCGAAGGTGAAGGCGGTCGCGACCACCAGCGCGTTGTGGCCGAAGCCGCGGCCGAGCATCCGTCCGGGATAGACGAAGCGCACCAGCGCGGTATTGACGCTCATGATGCCGCTGGCGCCGAGGCCCTGCAGCGTGCGCGCGAGCAGCAGGCTGTCCAGCGACCACGCCACCGCGCAGAACAGCGAGGCGATGGTGAACAGGATCAGGCCGCCGAGATAGATGCGCTGGTGCCCGACGATCTCGCCGAGGGCGCCGAGCGGCAGCAGCGTTGCCACCAGCGCGATCTGGTAGACGTTGACGACCCAGACCGACTGCTCCGGGCTGACGTGCAGATCCGCGGCAATGGCGGGCAGGGCGATGTTGGCGATCGCGGTGTCGAGCGAGGCCATCGCCAGTGCGGTGAAGATCGCGGCGATCGCCCAGCGCCGCTGGGCTGCCGGGAGACCATCGGCGACGGGGCGGTCGGGCTCGCGCGCAGCGGCGGGTAACGTGGTTGTCATTGCGTTCGCGCGGCGCTCCGGCGCGTGGCTCCAAGGTCCAATTGGCATGTACTACGGTGGGACCGCCTTCCACAGCCATCCGCTTGCATGCTGTCTATGCGCGAAAAGGTGCGGCGGCGGTGCCCGGGGCTCAAGACAAAAATCGAAAAACAACCCCATGCACAGTAGAATGCCCCTTGAAAGATAAGGGATTTTCGAAACGCCGCGTCGGCGGTTGCGATCACGTTGACGCATCGGCCAAACCCCTGCGGCTGCAAACCGCGGACGCATACGATGAAGCCCGCGGCGCGCGCATCTGTCGGCCGACGTTGAGCCAGATCAACACTCCCGCAGCAGGCTCGCGGACCTTTCCTGGAGGGCATCGATGGAAGGGGCCGCCGATATGCAGATCCTGCTCAGCGAGATCCGGAATACTCCTTTGCTGTGGATGCTCGCCTTCGTGCCCATCGTGCTGGTGGCCGAGAAGGCGGCTCCGCAGTCCCACACGCTGCTGTTCGTGCTGGCCGTGCTTGCCATCGTGCCGCTGGCGGCCCTGCTCAGTCATGCTACCGAAGCCGTGGCAGCGAAGACTGGTGATGCCGTTGGCGGGCTGCTCAATGCTACGCTCGGCAACCTGACGGAACTGATCATCGCCATCACGGCACTGCATGCGGGCCAGTACATGCTAGTGAAGGCCTCGATTGCGGGCGCGATCGTCACCAACGCGGTGTTCATGCTGGGGGCCTGCCTGCTGCTCGGCGGCCTGCGCTACCACGTTCAGGAGTTCAACCGCGCCGGCGCGCGGCTATCATCGGGTCTGCTCCTGATGGCAACCGTGGCCCTGCTCGCGCCGTCGGCGGTCGCCAATCTCGATCACCTGCCGCAGGATGGCGGCATCCTGACCAAGCTCAGCCTCGGCATTTCGATCCTGCTGATCCTCGCTTACGGACTCGGCCTTTGGTTCTCGCTCGTGACCCACAAGGAATTGTTTGCCAGCGCCGACCACGGCGACGACAAGGAGGCGCACTGGCCGATCGGAGTAGCCGTGGGCACGCTTCTGGTCGTCACGGTGCTGGTCGCGCTGGTCAGCGAAATCTTCGTGGAATCGGTGCAAAAGGCGGCGGAAACCTTCGGGATGAGCCCGGCCTTTGTCGGCTTCATCGTCGTCTCGCTGGTCGGGGCCGCAGCCGAGTTTGCGGTGGCTTTTGCCGCTGCACGTAAGGACCGGCTCGACATGGCGGTGAGCATCGCGCTTGGCAGCGCCTCGCAGATCGCGCTGTTCGTGGCACCCGCGCTGGTGTTGCTCAGTTACGTGGTCGGGCCGAAGCCCATGGACCTGCAGTTCTGGCCGGGCGCCGTTACCATGGTGATGATCGCGACGGTCACGTCCGCCTACATCACCGCCAGCGGCCGCTCCGCGTGGTTCGTCGGCGCGCTGATGATCTTCATCTATGCGGTCTTTGCGCTGACGCTGTATGTCGTCCCGCCGACGGGCCAGGGATAGACTGCATCGGTTTGCCGGCGGCTCATCGGAGAATGGCCGGCTTGCGGCAAGTCATCTGCCGACGAGGCTAATTCGTTGTCGCGGGTAGGCCCGGTCACTGCAGGCGCGAGCGGGTCATATTCCCCGCTCTGCCTTTCTACGGGCCGACCTTGACCTGGTCCTCCCAGTCCTCCCACGCGACGTCATTGATCTCCAGATAGCTCGAAACGGCCGAACCGATGGTCGGAAAGAACTGGGCTTCGCCAAGCTGAGCATACAAACCAAAACGCTTCAGCTTGTCCTTCACGGGATCCTTGAGCTCGGCAAAGCAGAGTTCAATGCCCCTGGCCTTGAGCGCCTCGTCCAGTTCGGCAACAGTATCGCAGGCGGTTACGTCTACGCTCGTGACCGGTTCGGCGGCGACGACCAGCCAGCGCACAGGTGTTGGCGATGTCTCGACCGCGGCGAGAATTCGCTCCTTGAAGAACTCGGCGTTGGCGAAGAACAGCGGCGCATCCCATCGGAACAGCACCAGTCCGGGGATCAAACGGGCATCAGGATATCTCGTGATGTCGTGATAGCCCTTGACGCCGTACGCGCGCCCGAGAATGGCGGAGTGCGGACGCCAGCCGTCCCACAGGAATTCCGCAATCGCCACCGCAACGGCGAGGCCGATTCCCGGAATTGGGCCGAACACGGCCACGCCCACGAAGCACAGCACGGTCAACCAGAACTCCCACCGCTGGATCCGGTAGATCCGCTTGAGATCGTTGATCTCGATCAGGCCGATCGCGGCTGCGATCACCACTGCCGCCAATGCGGCGTTCGGCAGGTGCTGCAGCAAATTGGGCGCAATCAGTAGAAGGAACGCGATTGCGAGCGCGCCGACGACATTCGCCAGCTGGGTGCGCGCGCCGGCGGTTTCGGCAACCGGCGTACGCGACGAGCTGCTGCTGATCGGAAAACCCTGAAAGAAGCCGGTCGCCAGGTTGGCTGCGCCAAGACCCACCATTTCCTGGTTGGGATCGACCTTGTCACCCAAACGAGCAGCATAGGTTCGCGACAACACGCTGGTGTCGGCGAACGAGACCAGGGCGATTGCGGATCCGCCGGCCAGCACGGGGATCAGATCGCCGTATCCGATCTTGGGAATCGCGAAAGCCGGCAGACCTTGCGGAAGTGGCCCCAGGACTTTCACACCATGACCGGTTGCCAGATCAAGCAGTGCGACGACAAGGGTCGCTCCGACGACGGCAATCAGGACTCCCGGAAGTCGTTTGCTGCCCTTAAGCAGCAGGATGACGATCAGCGTGCCAAGCCCGACTGCGAATGCGGCCCTGTTCATCTTGCCTTCGTGGAACCCGGTGGCGATAGCCCAAAGGTCTTTCAGCGGGCCCTCGCTCTCGATCGAGAAGCCGAGCAGCTTTGGCAGCTGGCTAATCAAGACGGTCAGCACGATGCCGTTCATGTAGCCATAGCGTATCGGCTTGGACAGAAGCTCGGTCAAAAACCCCAACCGCGCGATGCCCGCCACAATGAGCATAGCTCCTGAAACGAGCGCCATCATCGCGGCAAGCATCGCTGCGCGCACCGGATCACCGCCAGACAAGGGGGCAATCACGCCGACGATGACGGCAGCCAGCGCCGAGTCGGGGCCAAGCACGACGATGCGGCTCGGACCGAACATCGCGTAGACAAGAAGAGGGACGATGGTGGCGTAGAGCCCGTGGATGCCCGGCAGGCCGGACGCCGCGGAATAAGCAATTCCGACCGGAACGAGCATGGCCGCCAGCACGAGACCTGCGAAAACATCGTGCCGAAGCCAATCAGCTTCGTAGTGGCGAAGCGTATGGATTCCGGGGACCCAACGTGTCCAATCGTTCACGGAGTTCACTCCAATGGCCGGCCGCCCTGCGGGCTATGGCCAATACCGCGGCAGTCTGGTGGCGGCTCGCCGATCGCGCGCAAAGATCTGGCAGCATCTCGAACGTTCCCTTGACGCAAATCAACGTTGTCGACGCCTCGACGCTGCTGCGGCGTAGCAACGTTCAGGACGTGGAGCAAGAACCTGCATTTCCGGAATTGATACCGTCGCTCCCCATCCCCCGGGGGCAGACAGCATTTGGCGCGTTGCGCGAACTGAGCGCGTCTCGAAGCAGGGCCGCAAGCTTGCAGCGGCAGGGCCGTCGTCTCACCCGTCGATTGTCTCCCGGCTTCACGGCAGCAGGGTCATGAACTCATAGATGACGACGGCGGCGCCGAGACAGCGCCGCCAGGGATTCACGCCGCGAACGATCTCGTCGATGCCCCAGATGATAAGTCCGCCTTTCAACACGATCGTCAAGCCGACGCTGGCTTTGCCTGCGGAAGGCCAGATCCAAAGCAGAACGCCCGCAACGATCACGGTCCACAAAAGGAGGTTGGGCCACTGCGCGACGGTGATGGCACCGGTCTCGCGGTTCTGGAAGAACCACCGAAGGAATCGCCGCACGATGAACCCGCCGATCAGAGCTCAATCTCACCCTCGTCTCGCCCCTTCCAATAGGTCACGCGGCTAGCCTTGACCTTGATCAGGACGATGCCCGGCGTATCGATGCCGTTCTCGAACCATTTGTCGAGATCGCTGGTCCAATGCTGTTGAAAAGCCGCCTTGTCACGGATCAGCTCGGCGGTCCCTTCGACGGCGATGTAGATGCCCTTTGAGAACAGGCCTGCTTCCGACGAAAACCCGAGCGCCACTTTCGGGTTTCGCTGGATGTCTGCTACGGTACGAGTCCGCTCATGGGCAAAATAGTATGACGTGCCGTCGTAGGCGACATCCCCGTTGTTGCTCATGGGACGGTTGGCGATCTGGCCGTCGTCGGTGTGGGTCGAAAGAATGGCGATGTCGATGCCGGCCATTTCCTTCGCGATCTCGGCGAGCGATGTCTTGGACATGAACTTTCCTCCAGTGAGCCCGGAGCAACGGCGCGATCCCACGCATGTTCCGCGCCCTCGTATTGCCCAAACAAAAACCGCCCCCGGCTTCGACCGGAGGCGGTTTTGAACTGGATCGGATCAGTGTCCAGTGCCGGGCTTGGTGGTCTTCGGCGGCTTGCCGTCTTCCATGCGGCCCTCGTTGCGAAGATCGCGTCCCTCCTGAGCCTTGCGCTTGCTCTCGGGGTCCTTGCCGTGCTCGTTCATCTCTTCCTTGATGTAACCGGCACCTTCCTTGATCTTGCCTTCAACACTCATGATGGTCTCCCTTGGATGTAAGAAACAACGCGTGGGCGCAGCTACCGTTCCGGTCTCAGACGAGCGCAATTTGCGTGGAACTGAGTTCGGGCGTGTCGTTGCGGCGGGATGTTTCGACGGACGCGCATCCGCGGTCATGCCGGCGATGGTTGCATGCTGCCGCATTGTCTCCTGGACCAAGCTCGCGCGGCGGTGTTCCGGAGCGCGCGCTCAATTCGGCCGTGAACGCGCGCTCCAGTCCGGTTTGGTTCAAGAGCCGATCAATAGTCCCAGAAGACGGGTACCCAGCGGAAAGCATCGCCAGCGGCCGCGACATGACCGACCGATGGGAACGGCATGTGCGTGGCCACCAGGAGCTCGCCGCTCTCTGCGAGCTCCCGTAACAGCCGGATGCGGACGCGCGCTGCCTCCTCGGGGTCGTGCTCGAACCCGTTATGCCACTCGGGCTGGTCAAAGCCGACGGCAAACACGGCGTCGCCGGCAAATGTCAGCGCCTCGCCGCCGGACGCCACGCGGACCACGCTGTGTCCGGGCGTGTGACCGCCGGTACGGCGGACGACGACACCGGGTGCAACGTCGTGCTGCTCCTCGAACGGCCGGATCTGGCTGCCGTACATCTTAACGAACTGCTTGGCGGTGGCCCGAAGCGCATCCGGAAAGCCTTGCGGCATGTTGGTATGGGTGAAATCGGGCGACTCCCAGAACTTGACCTCTGCGGCCGCCACGTGGATGCGCAGGTCCTCGCGCAGCCGTTCCTTCACGCCGTCGACCAGCAGCCCGCCGACATGATCCATGTGCATGTGGGTGAGGATCAGGTCGGTCACGGACGAGAGGTCGATCCCGGCGGCCTCCAGGCGCTTGATCAACTGTCCAGCCCGAGGCAAATGCAGGTCTGGGTCGGACCCGAGTCCGGCGTCGATGAGGATCGTTTGGGTGCCGCTGCGCACCATGACAGCATTTAGCGCCCAGTCAAAGGCATCCCGAGGCAGAAACATGTCGTCCAGCCAGGCTGCCCGGACAGCCGGGTCGGCGTTGTGCGCCAGCATGGTGGTCGGGAGCGGCAGCACGCCGTCGCTGACCACCAGCACGTCGATGTCGCCGATGCGCACCGCGTAGCGCGACGGCACGAGCTCTTCGGGTTTCGATGCAATGGAAACGTTGTGCAGGTTCATTTTGGTCTCCTGTTGAATTTTGGGTGGCTACTTTGCTTAAAGAGCGGTGACGCGCTCCGGATCGGCCGAGGCGAGGGCTGCGGCACGTTCAGCCTTGGGCGGATATATCCAGACGGTGTTGATCTCCTGCTTGGTCTTCTTGGCGACGTCGCCGGCCATCTCGACTGCGCGCTCCCAGCCGCGCGTGAACAGCGCACCGGCATCGCCGAGGTCGAGGCAGGTGACGTAAGCCTTCTGGTGATAAGGTCTGGTCGCAACGCCCAGCAACTCGGCGGCGGCGTTGTTGCCGGCGAAGGCGCCCATCCGGGTCGCGTGCTGACATGACATCAGCGCGTAATTGCCAACATCGTCACACGCGGCTCGTGCGGCATCGCCGGTGGCGAAGACACCGGTCACCGATGGGACGCGAAGGTCACGGTCGACGAGCAGCCGGCCAAACTGGTCGCGTTCGGCAGGGATCTGAGCCGTCAACGGAGCTGCGCGCATGCCGGCGGCCCAGATCACCGTTTCGCATTCGATCTGCTCGCCGCTGGAAAGCTTGACGCCGGACTTGTCGAGCGAGGCCACGCCGACACCGAGCCTGGTTTCGATGCCGAGTTTGCGCAGCGCCTCCTCGATGATGGGGCGGGGGCCTGCGCCCATGTCCGGCGCGATCACCTCGTTGCGGTCGACGATCACCACGCGCAGCTGGGCGTCCTTGCCAAGTATCTTGCACAGGCGCGCCGGCACCTCGGTCGCCGCCTCGATGCCGGTGAACCCGCCGCCTGCGACGACAACGGTATTGCGCGCCTTCGAGGCCGGACGGCTCGACAGCCCGTGGAGGTGACGATCGAGTGCGATTGCATCATCGAGCTGGTCCACGCTGAAACCGTGCTCGGCAAGGCCGGGGACATTCGGGCGAAACAGCCGGCTGCCGGCGGCGACCACCAGCCGGTCGTAGGGCAGCTTCTTGTGCGTGCCTTGCGCGGCAGCGATCTCGACGACCTTAGACTTGGTATCGATCGCCTCAGCTCGGCCTTTGACATAAACGACGTCGATCGACTTGAGGAGGTCCTGTAGGGGGGCGGTCAGGGTCGCGGGGTTCGGCTCGTACAGTCGCGGGCGAACCACGAGCGTCGGCTCGGGCGCGACGAGCGCGATCTCCAGCTTGTTGGGCAAAACGCCCTGGATGTCGCGGAGGCGAGCAGCTGAAAGGGCGGCGTACATGCCGGCGAAGCCGGCGCCAATGATGACGATGCGCATGTTGACTGGTCTCGATTGATGCGATTGCGAAAGAGAGCGGAGTTACGCCGTCACGAACCTCAGCAAGTCGGCATTGACGATCTCGGGATGCGTCGTGCAGAGGCCGTGTGGCAGCAGGTCGTAGATTTTCAATGTGCTGTGCTTCAGGAGTCGGGCCGACAGCTGCGCCGAGTCGGCAACGGGGACGATCTGATCGTCGCCGCCGTGGAGAATGAGCGTCGGCACTCCGATGCTCTTGAGGTCTTCGCTGAAGTCGGTTTCGGAGAAGGCCTTGATGCCGTCGTAGTGGGCCTTGCTGCTGCCCGTCATGCCTTGACGCCACCAGTTCCAGATGGCGGCCTGTGAGGGCTCGGCGCCCGGACGATTGTAGCCGTAGAATGGACCGCTCGCGAACTCGAAATAGAAACGCGACCTGTTGGCGGCAAGCTGCCGGCGCAACCCATCGAACACCTCAAGCGGCAGTCCGCCGGGATTGGATTCGGTCTTCAGCATCAGGGGCGGCACGGCGCCGATGAGCACGAGCTTGGCGACGCGATCCCGGCCATAGCACGCCACGTATCGCGTTGCCTCGCCGCCACCGGTGGAGTGGCCGACGTGAACGGCGTTGCGAAGATCAAGATGCTCGGTGAGTGCGGCGACGTCGGCGGCATAATGATCCATGTCGTGACCGTCGCTGACCTGGCTCGAGCGCCCATGGCCGCGACGATCATGCGCGATCACGCGAAAGCCCTTGCCGAGGAAGAACAGCATCTGGGCGTCCCAGTCGTCGGCGCTGAGCGGCCAACCGTGATGGAAGACGATCGGCTGCGCGGACTTTGGTCCCCAGTCCTTGTAGAAAATCTGGACACCGTCGCTGGTGGTGACGGAGGTTGCACCGTCGCCCTTGCCGATCGAAAGGGCGGTGGTCTTGTCATCGTGGTCCGCTGCCGAGGTGGAGCGGACAGTCAACGACGCCGTGTACAGCAGCGTCGTTGCGAGAATGTTTCGCCGCGAGGTGCTCGCGAGCCGGCTGACAGAACTGATCAAGGTCATTTGCCATTTCCGTTTCAGGTGTGGGGCAGGGTGTTTCTAGCGAACTGCGTGCACCGCGGCCCCAGCACGATTGATGCGATTGCAGCGAGATTGCTGCTAACGCGCGCGCCGACGCCAATCGCTCGGCGACTCCCCGGTCAGCTTGCGAAACGCTGCGGCAAAGGCGGTCTGGGAGGAGTAGCCGAGCGCGACCGCGATCGAGACGACGGACGCGTCGGTGTCGCGCAGCATGTTCATGGCTTGCTCGAGTCGGTGCTGGCGCAGCCAGGCATGCGGAGAAAGCCCGGTACTGTCCTTGAAGGCGCGGCAGAAGTGAAAGCGCGACAAGCCGGCCTCGGCGGCAAGCGCTGCGAGCGAGACATCGGCATCACTGTCGGAGCGCAACCGCTCGATCGCCCGAAGCAATGCTTTCGGCGCCAGCCCGCCCCTGGCCGGCGCGATCATGCTTGGCGAGCCGGTATGCGCGGCCAGAAGCCGCGTCGCCAGCAAATCCATGAGTTGTTGCCTGAATAGCGTATCCAGCGCGTCGTGCCCTTCCAGCACGTCCGCCGCGCTCAGCAGCAGCCGGGACGTCACTGGATCAGGATGCGCGGTTCGCTCCAGGAGCTCGGACGGTGCGCCGGCTTCTGCTTCGTCCGCGACGCGCTTCAAGGTCGTCTGCGGAAGGTAAAGTTGAACGACATCGACGGGTTTTGGAATGTCCCACCGGGAGCTCGATCCCTCGGGAATGATGATCACAACTCCCGGACGAAAGGTCCCGATTGCGACGGATGGCCCGGACCGCCGCTCCATGCGTTGCACGGCGCCGTTGTAAGCCATGATGACGTGGTGGCTCATGGGCGCGACGACGTCGTGCAGCGGCTCATGCTTCCAGTGAGCAATCCCGGCGCCAGATGGATCCAGCGCCATGCGGAAAGGCACCGTTCCGAGCACGCGGGCCATCTCCACGTCGGCAGCTGGCCGATCTCCTGCCGAGTCACGCCGCATTTGCGACGCGGCGAGGATCTCGTTCGGCGAATCTCGCAAGACGACTTTGCTCATGGCTTGGGTGCGCGACAAATCGATCATCGCCAGCCGCAGGGCCGGGCCGAACGGCCGGTCTGGTGATCTTTGCTCAAGGGATGCATCGGCTCCGAACGATCCGTCGAAGTTCCGATGCCGTTGATTTACGGGGTTCTAGGTGGCGCAAAGACCTGTGTCTTTCCTGATCCTGCCGTGCATTGCCTGATCCTGCTTCGCGCACGCCAAGAGTGCGCAGTTTGCGTGCGTTTGTGAAAAGTCGTGAGGTCCGCGTTACGGTTCGGTAGCCGCTCGCGCTGCCAAGGGACGAGCCGATCATCCTGAAATGGTTGATAAATTCTCGCCAACGCCAATGGCGGGCCAGGAGAGAGTGCGACGTGGTCAGCCGTGGACAGCGGTGGATGAATACCGATATACGACCTTGGAAATGGCAGGTTGCTTGGCCTGCTCCTCGACGTCACGGAGGAGACATGGGATGACCAGAACAGGTGCGTACGGCGAACGGATCGGTGCATTCCTCCGTCTCGATGAAGTGCCGTCCACGCTGATGACCCGGTCGCTGCGCAACGCCGAGATCGCAGTGACGGAAACGCGACACGACGATCCCGTGCTGGGTCTGTCCGGCTCGTTTGCTGCGGAAGATGCCTATCTTGTCAGTCTGAAATTGCGCGACTACCCGGAATGCGAGATCTGGGAGCAGGGTCGTCACCTCACCAAGGCGGATGTCCATGCCGGGACGACCTATCTATACGATCTCAGGGCCGACCCCCGCTACGTGATCGACAAGCCGTTTCACTCGCTGCATTTCTACGTGCCGCGTTCGGCGCTCGATGGTCTTGCCGATCAATCCGGAGCGCGACGCATCGATGCGCTCGACTGCAGCCCCGTCGGGCACGATGATGCCACCGTCCGTAGTATCGGCATTTGCTTGCGCGATGGATTGCGCCGGCCGGACCAAGCCAACCAGCTTTTCATCGATCATATGATGCTGGCGCTCACGGCTCATGTCGCGGAGACCTATGGAGGCTTTCGGCACAAAGCCGAGACCAGCCGCGGTGCGCTTGCGCCATGGCAGCTCGCGCGCGCATGCGACAAACTTGAGGCGGACCTGGGCGGAAAGTTGCCGTTGCAGGCGATCGCTGCGGAGCTCGGCCTCTCCGTCAGCCATTTCTCTCGTGCGTTTCGCGCTGCGACCGGCCTGCCGCCGCATCGCTGGCTTCTGCATCATCGCGTGAGAACCGCCAAGCGTCTGATGGGCGAGCGCAGTCCATCGCTGTCCGAGGTGGCGATTTCGGCCGGTTTTGCCAACCAGAGCCACTTCACGCGGGTCTTCTCCGCGATTACCGGCGTCAGCCCGGGCGCGTGGCGGCGCGATGCGCTGGGTACAGCAAGCCGCCACCGGTGATTTGCTCGTGTGCTAAAACTGATACCGCCGCAATCCGCCGTCAACCGGGATCACCGTGCCCGTGATGTACCGCGCCACCGGTGAGGCCAGGAACACCGCGAGCGCCGCCAGATCCTCCGGCTCGCCCCAATAGCCGACCGGAATTTCCTCTTCCGCAAAGCGCTCGCGATAGTCGGGGGCGTAGTTGCGCCGGATCTGCTCGCTCATGATGCGGCCGGGCGGGATGCAATTGATGGTGATGCCGTGCTCGCCGATCTCGCGCGACAGGCCCTTGGCCCAGGCGTGCACCGCGGCCTTGGCGGCGAAGGCGGCGTTGAGGCCTTCGGGCTCCGACTTGCCGGTGATGTTGACGATGCGGCCCCATTTGCGTTCGATCATCTGCGGCAGCAGCGCATGCGCGATGCGGCGGTAGCTGGTGAAGTTCAGCGCGATCGCCTCGTCCCATTTGCTGTCGGGCGCATCGACCGGCAGCGGCCGGCTGCCGCCGGCATTGTTGACGAGGATGTCGACATGGCCGAGCTCCTTCAAGGCGAAGGAAGCGATCCGCTCCGCCGCGTCCTTGGCCATGACGTCCTGCTCGAACGGCGTGATCAGCCCGCCGCCGACTTCCTTCACGAGCTCTGCGAGCAAGTCGCCGCGCCGCGCCACGCCGACGACGCGCACGCCTTCGGCCGCGAGGCCCTTGGCAATGGCGCGTCCGATGCCGATGCTCGCGCCGGTGACAACAGCGGTTTTCGATTTGAGCCCGAGGTCCATGGTCACACGCTCTCTTGGTTGTTCTTGCTTATTGCTGATCGCTTCCTGTCCCGTCCCGGCGGCCTTGCGAATTGCCTGGGCGGGACGAGCAGTGGTAACCAAGAGCGGCGTTGAAGGAAACACGAAAAAGAATAGGCGTTGGGCGATGGTCTGGGATCCGCAGCAATATCTGAAATTCTCCGGCCATCGGCTCCGGCCCGCCGTCGACCTCTTGATGCGGATTCCGGATTTTGGCCCGCGCGAGATTGTCGATCTCGGCGCGGGCGCCGGCAACGTCACGAAACTCATCAAGGAGCGCTGGCCGGAGGCGAGCGTGACCGGCGTCGAAGGTTCGGCCGAGATGGTCGCCGCCGGCTGCAAGGCGGCGCCGGATGTGGAATGGTCACATGAAGATCTCGGCCATTGGCATCCGGCCAGGCTATACGACCTGATCTATTCCAATGCCGCACTGCACTGGCTGCCCAATCATGCGGCACTGTTTCCGTCGGTGATGGAGAGGGTGAAGCCTGGCGGCATGCTTGCGGTGCAGATGCCGCGCAACTTCCTGGCGCCGTCGCATGTGTTGATCGGCGAGACCGCGCTCGATGGTCCATGGCGATCCAAGGTCGAGCATCTCGTCACGCCGCCGCCGGTCGAGGCGCCGGCCTACTACCATGATCTTCTCGCGCCGATGTCGGCCAATATCGACATTTGGGAGACCGAATATCTGCAAGTGCTCGAAGGCGACAACCCGGTCAAGGAATGGACCAAGGGGACCTGGCTGACGCGCTATCTCGACGTGCTCGCAGGCGACGAGAAGATCGCGTTCGAAGCCGCCTATGGCGCGCGCGTTGCGAAAGCCTATCCGACGAATGCGGCGGGGCAGACCCTGTTCCCGTTCCGCCGTCTCTTCATGGTCGCCCAGCGCAAGGGCTGATGCATTGCCGCAATGCACATAAGCGCTCTTTCCCACGGACGGGCCCGCATGCCGGGTTGCGCAGACAGCGTCCGTCAAGATAGCTTGGGTGCGGTAAATTGGGCTTAGGTCTGGTTGTTCGGCTTGCGGATTGCTGCCAGTACTGACCGCAAAACAAAAAGAACCCGGTTTCGAGGTTGTTGGGGAGGTCTTCATGCGCAAACTGCTACTCGCGGTCGCGGCGGCCGCATTCGGTCTGGCCCCCGCCGCTGCGCCGGCGCAAGCCCCGATCGTCATCAAGTTCAGCCACGTCGTCGCCAACGACACCCCGAAAGGGAAGGGCTCGCTGAAATTCAAGGAGTTGGCCGAGAAATACACCGACGGCAAGGTCAAGGTCGAAGTCTACCCGAACTCCACGCTCTACAAGGACAAGGAGGAGATCGAGGCGCTGCAGCTCGGCTCGGTGCAGATGCTCGCGCCCTCCACCGCGAAATTCGCGCCGCTCGGCGTCAAGGAGTTCGAAGCGCTGGATCTGCCCTGGCTGTTCAAGGACGATGCGGTCTATGCCAACGCGATGAAGGGCACGATCGGCAAATGGCTGTTCCAGAAGCTCGAGGCCAAGGGCATCACCGGCCTCGCCTATTGGGACAACGGCTTCCACATGCTCTCCGCCAACCGCGCCTTGCTGAAGCCGACGGATTTCCAGGGTCTCAAATTCCGCATCTCCGGATCGAAGATCGCCGACCAATATCTCCGCATCATGGGCTCGATCCCTCAGATCATGGCGTTCTCGGAAGTTTACCAGGCCTTGCAGACCGGCGTGGTCGACGGCTGCGAGAACACGGCGTCGAACTACCTGACGCAGAAGTTCTACGAGGTGCAGAAGGACATCACCGTGTCCTATCATGCCCATCTGCAATATGCCGTGATCGTCAATTCCAAGTTCTGGTCGGGCCTGCCGCCCGACATCCGCGCCCAGCTCGACAAGGCGATGGCGGAGGCGACCGACTACACCAACTCGATCGCGCGCCAGGAGAACGAGGACGCGCTGGCCGCGATCAAGAAGACGGGCAAGACCAATCTGCACTATCTCACCGATGCCGACCGCAAGGCCTGGCAAGAGGCGATGCAGCCGACGTATAAATGGGCAAAGGGGCGGGTCGGGCAGGAGGTGCTCGATCTCCTTGCCAAGGAACTCGACGTCAAGATGAACTGACGGCCACGGCCCAATAAGAACAACGCCGACGGTCGGGGGTGATCGCACTCCCGGCCGTTTCGCTCTTGAATGGACGAGCCGAAGCTGGGGGGACCAAGTTGCTGCGAGTGCTGAATCGTTTTCTCGATCATCTCGAGGAATGGCTGATCGCGACGATGATCGCGGCTGCGACGTCGCTCATCTTCGTCGCTGTGCTGCACCGCTACGGTGCCGGGCTGTCGATCGATATCGCCAAATGGGCGGAAGCCCGCAACCTGGCCTTCCTGGCCGTCCCGATGCGCGCGGTGTTCGCCTGGCTTGCCGCGCTCGACCTGTCCTGGGCGCAGGAGCTCTGCATCTACATGTTCATCTGGATGGCGAAGTTCGGCGCCGCTTACGGCGTGCGGACCGGCATCCATGTCGGCGTCGACGTGCTGGTCAACATCCTTCCGGGCGGATCGCGCCGGCGCGTGATCACCTTCGGCCTGCTGTGCGGCGCACTTTTCACCGCCATCATCGGCTATTTCGGCGCCGCCTTCGTCAGCCACATGTGGCATAGCGGCCAGCAGTCCAACGATCTGGAAGCGCCGATGTGGATGGTCTATCTCACCATCCCGGTTGGCTCCGGCCTGATGTGCTTCCGCTTCCTGCAGGTCGCCTGGTCGTTCTACCGCACCGGCGAGCTGCCACACCACGACGTGGCGGGCGTCGAAGGCGTTGAAGGCGTCGAGGTGGATCCCGTGCATCCGGCCCCGGTCACGCCCACGCAGGTGGTTCGGGACGAGCGCAGCCCGCTGGGCTGGATCCTGATGCTGCTGCCGGTGCTGATTGTTGCCGTGTGCATCGCTCATGCGGCCCACATCATCGCACTGCCGCAGGGCCTGCGCGTCTTCATCGTGTTCGCGCTGCTGCTGTCCTTGATGCTGACGGGCATGCCGATCTCGATCGCGCTGGGTCTCACCGTGCTCAGCTTCATGTTCACGCTGACCGACGTGCGAACCGAATCGGTGGCGCTGAAGCTGTTCACCGGCATCGAGAACTTCGAGATCATGGCGATCCCGTTCTTCATCCTGGCCGGTAACTTCCTGACCCATGGCGGGGTGGCGCGGCGGATGATCGCCTTCGCAACCTCCCTGGTCGGCCATTGGTACGGCGGTCTCGCTCTGTCGGGCGTGGTGGCCTGCGCGCTGTTTGCTGCGATCTCCGGCTCGTCGCCGGCGACCGTGGTGGCGATCGGCTCGGTGATCCTGCCGGCGATGGTCGCGCAAGGCTTCCCGAAGCGGTTCGGCGCCGGCGTGATCACGACCTCGGGTTCGCTCGGCATCCTGATTCCGCCCTCGATCCCGATGGTGCTCTACGCCGTCTCAACGAACAGCTCAGTCGGAAAACTGTTCATTGCCGGCATCGTCCCCGGGCTTGCGCTCGCTTCGTTGCTCGGCGCCACGACGTTCTATCGCGCCTGGCGCAACGATTATCCGCGGATGCCGAAGGCGACGTTGATGGAGCGTCTCGACGCCTTCCGGAAGTCGATCTGGGGCATCCTGCTGATCGTGATCGTGATCGGCGGCATCTACAGCGGCCTGTTCACGCCGACCGAAGCCGCCGCAGTCAGCGCGGTCTATGCCTTCATCGTCGCAGTGTTCATCTACAAGGATCTGAAGCTGCGCGACGTGCCGCGGGTGCTGCTGTCATCGGCGAACCTCTCGGCGATGCTGCTCTACATCATCACCAACGCCGTGCTGTTCTCGTTCCTGATGACCTACGAGAACGTGCCGCAGGCGCTGGCGCAATGGATGATCGACCAGGGTCTGGGGTGGATCGGGTTCCTGCTGCTCGTCAACCTGCTGCTGCTGATCGCAGGCAACGTGATGGAGCCGTCCTCCATCATCCTGATCATGGCGCCGATCCTGTTTCCGGTCGCGGTCAAGCTCGGCATCGATCCCATTCATTTCGGCATCCTGATGACGGTCAACATGGAGGTGGGCCTGTGCCATCCGCCTGTCGGCCTCAATCTCTACGTCGCCTCGGGCATCGCCAAGATGGGGATCACCGAGCTCACGGTCGCGGTGTGGCCATGGCTGCTCACCATGCTGGGCTTCCTCGTGGTGGTGACGTATTGGCCCGGCCTGTCGCTGTGGCTGCCGAGGCTGCTGGGGATGTAGCTGCGAGTGCTGAATCCCTCTCCCCTTGCGGGAGAGGGTGGCTTCGCGAAGCGGAGCCGGGTGAGGGGTCTCTCTCTCCTCACGAACAGTCTTGCGAGACGGAAAGAAACCCCTCATCCGGCGCTTCGCGCCACCTTCTCCCGCAAGGGGAGAAGGAAAGAGGCACCGCCTGCTGCCGCGGCCAGTGATGGCAATCGACCGCGAGATGCGGTTAGATGCCGCGCAACGGGCCGGGAGGAGCAAGCATGATTGAACGCAGCAACGAGCCGAAGGACGCAACGTCCTCCGTCATCGCGCAGCAAGCGGCGATGCTGAACGCGCTGCCGTTTTCCGACACGCGGGATTTCGACGATGCCGCGCGCGGCTTCCTCGGCAGCATCGAGAACGCGGAGATCACGAGCCCGCAGGGGCGGACGGTCTGGAGCCTTCGGCCTTACGGATTCCTGTCCGCCGAAGAAGCGCCGCCCACGGTCAATCCCAGCCTGTGGCGGCAGTCGCGCCTCAACATGCAGCACGGCCTGTTCGAGGTCGTGCCCGGCGTCTACCAGGTGCGCGGGCTCGACATCGCCAACATGACGCTGATCGAGGGCGACAGCGGCGTCATCGTCGTGGACACCCTGACCTCGATCGAGGGCGCCCGCGCCGCGCTCGATCTCTATTTCAGGCATCGCGGCGTGAAGCCGGTCTCGGCCGTCATCTTCACGCACACCCATACCGACCATTGGGGCGGTGCCCGCGGCGTGGTGGAAGAGGAGGCGCTCGCCAGCGGCCGCGTACCCCTCATCGCGCCGAACCTGTTCATGGAGCACGCCGTCTCCGAGAATATCATTGCGGGACCGGCGATGCTGCGCCGGGCGCAGTACCAGTTCGGGCCGTTGCTCGCCAAGGGGGCGCGGGGACAGGTCGATTGCGGTCTCGGCAAGTCGATGGCGGCGGGATCGGTTGCGCTGTTGCGCCCGACCGACCTGATCATGGCGACCGGCGACACGCGCGTGATCGACGGCGTTGCGTTCGAATTCCAGATGGCGCCGAACAGCGAAGCGCCGGCGGAGATGCACTTCTTCGTCGCGCGCTACAAGCTGCTGAACCTCGCCGAGAACTGCACGCACAATTTCCACAACCTGCTGCCGTTCCGCGGTGCCGACGTGCGCGACGCGCTGGCCTGGTCGAAATATCTGGGCGAGGCCTTGCAGCTCTGGGACGGCAAGGCGGAGGCGATGTGCGGCCAGCATCACTGGCCGGTGTGGGGACGCGAGCGCATCGGCATGATGATCCGGCAGCAGCGCGACCTCTACAAGTTCGCGCATGACCAGACCATCCGCCTGATGAATCACGGCCTCACCGCCGCCGAGATCGCCGAGACGATCAAGCTGCCGAAGAGCCTGGAGGGCGCCTGGCACGGCCGCGGCTATTACGGCCACATCCGCCACAATGTGAAGGCGATCTACCAGAAATATCTCGGCTGGTACGACGCCAATCCGGTCAATCTCGATCCGCTGCCGCCGGTCGAGTCCGGCAAGAAGTATGTCGAGTACATGGGTGGGGCGGACGCGATCCTGGCGCGGGCGCGCACCGATTTCGACAAGGGTGAATTCCGCTTCGTCGCGCAAGTGCTCGGCCATCTCGTCTTCGCCGAGCCTGACAATGCGGCGGCCCGCGGTCTCTTGGCCGATACGCTGGAGCAGCTCGGCTACGCCGCCGAAAGCGCGACCTGGCGCAATGCCTATCTGTTCGGCGCCCAGGAATTGCGCCAGGGCATGCCGAAGGTGCCGGCACGCCCGCCGATGCCGCGCGAGACGCTGGCCGCGCTGCGCACTTCGCAGCTCTGGGATGTCCTCGGTATTCGCCTCAACGGTCCGAAGGCGGAAGGCAAGCACATCGTCCTGAATTGGCGCTTTTCCGACACCGGCGAGACATTCGTGCTCAATCTGGAGAACTGTGCGCTCACCTACAGCGAGGGGGTGCAGGCGGAAGGCGCCGATGCCAGCTTCACGCTGGCGCGCGCAACGCTCGACGAGGTGATCGCCAAACTGACGAGCTTTCCGGAGGCGGTTGCGGCCGGCAAGGTCAAGCTATCAGGCAACCCGATGAAGCTCGCCGAGCTGATGGGCCTGATGGACGAATTCCCGAGGATGTTCGAGATCGTCGAGCCGAAGCGGGCGGTGGTGGTGTAGGTTGGGTTGGCCTTGGCGTACCCAAGAGCTGCGTCGCACTCCGCTATCGTCCCCGCGAAGGCGAGGACCCATAACCCCAGGGAGAAGTTGAGGCGCGTGCTGCCAGCTCCGAGTCTTCGCACAACTACTGCTGCGGAGTATGGGTCCCGGATCGGCGCGCTTGCGGCGCGCTTGTCCGGGACGACATTTGTGGGTGTGGCTCGCTACTCCGCGCTGCTCACCAGCTTGATGCGCGGCGCCTTCTCTTCGGCGAGGCTGCGGTAGGCGGCGAGATAGTCCAGCGCCATGCGCCGCGCCGTGAAGCGCGTCTCGAATTGCCTGCGGATCGCGGCGCGGTCGAGTTGCGGAAGGCGGTTCACCACGCCCGCCGCGCTGATCACGTCCTCGACGATGAAGCCGGTCAGCCCCTCGTCGATGATCTCGGGCACCGAGCCGCGGTTGAAGGCGACGACCGGCGTTCCGCATGCCATGGCCTCGATCATCACGAGGCCGAACGGCTCCGGCCAGTCGATCGGCAGCAGCAGGCCGAGCGCGCCGCTGAGGAAATCGGACTTCTCGTGATCGCCGATCTCGCCGATGAACTCCACCAGCGGGTTGTTCTCGATCATCGGCCGGATCAACTCGTCGTAGTAATCTTGGTCGGCACGATCGACCTTGGCCGCGATCTTCAGCGGAATGCCGCAATGCGTCGCGATCTTGATGGCGCGGTCGACGCCCTTCTCGGGCGCGATGCGGCCGAGCACGGCGAGGTATTCCTGTCGCGTGGATTTCGGCGTCAGCAGGTTCTCCGGAAGACCGTGATGGATCGTCGTCACCCAATTGGCCTGCGGCACCGGCCGCCGCTGCGCGTTGGAGATCGAGATGACCGGCATCTTGGAGAAGGTGTTGAAGACCGGTTGATGCTCCGGCAGGTCGAGCCGGCCGTGCAGCGTGGTCAGGAACGGCGTCGGCTGCCGGTGGAACAGCGACCAGGGATAATAGTCGAGATGGAAGTGGAGGAAGTCGAATTCCTCGTCGTCACATTTCTGCCGCACCCGCTCCAGCAGCACCATGTGCAGCGCATTGGGATCCCGTACGGAACCGTCGAGGCGGAGCGCCTTCGGCCACAAGGCATCGAGCTTGGCCGAGGTCTGCGAGTCGCCGCTGGCGAAAAGCGTCACGTCGTGTCCAAGGGCTACCAGCTCTTCCGTCAACCAATGCACCACCCGCTCGGTGCCGCCATACAGCTTGGGTGGAACAGCCTCCGTCAACGGAGCTACCTGCGCGATGCGCATCTCACCATCTCCTCTGCGATCATGATTGTCGAAACCCCCGCCAGTACGGCACCGGCTATGCCAGACAGGGGAACGTTCCCGCACCTGCGAAGTTCCTTCTCCCAAACGTTACTTATTCGACACGTCCGGGGAGCGTCGCGATGCTGCCACCACATCTTCGCAGATCGTCCGCATCCGCATGTCGTGATGGCGTCGCCGGGGAACCGAGCGGAAGCGGTCGATGTTCACTCGACCAGTAACGAAACGAACAACAGAATAACGGGGCGACAGTCATATGGATCATCTTTCTGGATACGCGCGCAGGCCATTTGCCTTTGTCTTGCGCTATCTTCGGATGCGAATGGCGTCGCATCTGGTGATCCTCACCGCGGTGGTCGGAGCGGTTGCCTGCTCCGTAGGCACCCAGTACGGGGTCAAATCTCTCGTCGACGCCTTGTCGGCGGGGCCATCGCAGGGCGGTGGCGTATGGCTGGCATTCATTCTGCTCATGTCGCTGATCGCCGCCGACAACTTCCTGTGGCGGATCGCAAGCTGGACGGCGAGCTTCACCTTCGTCCGGGTCACGGGCGACTTACGGCGTGACATATTTCGTCATCTGACCGGACACGCACCCAGCTATTTCTCAGACCGGATGCCGGGGATGCTGACCAGCCGGATCACGGCGACCTCGAACGCGGTTTTCACGGTCGAGAACATGTTCGTCTGGAACGTGTTGCCGCCCTGCATCGCCACAATTGCGGCGATCGCGCTGATCGGAACCGTCAGTCCCTATATGGCGCTCGGCCTCATCGTGATCGCCGGCGGCATGGTTGTCACCATGTTTCACCTTGCCGCCGCCGGCAAGCCGCTGCACGACGATTTCGCCGACAAGGCGGCGGCGGTCGACGGAGAGATGATCGACGTCATCAGCAACATGCCGCTGGTGCGGGCCTTCTGCGGCATCGGCCACGAGCATGAGCGGTTCGACGCGACTGTCAACCGGGAGCTGACTGCGCGAAGCCGCAGCCTGCGCTATCTGGAAAAGCTGCGGTTGCTGCATGCCGCCGTGACCGTGCTTTTGACGATCGCGCTGATGGCCTGGGCCATCACGCTCTGGCAGAAGGGGGCGGCGACCACCGGCGACGTCGTGCTGGTCTGTACGCTAGGCATCTCCATCCTGAGCGCGACGCGCGATCTCGCGGTGGCGCTGGTCGACGTCACCCAGCACGTCGCGCGCCTGACCGAGGCGATCGCCACGCTGCTGGTGCCGCACGAACTGCGCGACCATCCCGAGGCCGAGCCGCTGGTCAAGAGCGGCGCGGCGATCGCGTTCAACAACGTCACCTTCGGCTATCCCGGCGGGGAGAAGATCTTCGAGCGGTTCAGCCTTCGCTTGCAGCCCGGCCAGCGCGTCGGCCTGGTCGGCCAGTCCGGCGGCGGCAAGTCGACGCTGTTCACGCTGCTGCAGCGCTTCTACGACGTCGACGAGGGTAACGTCACCATCGACGGGCAGGACATCTCCAAGGTGACGCAGCTGAGCCTGCGTGAGGCGATCTCAGTCGTGCCGCAGGACATTTCCTTGTTTCATCGCTCCATTCGCGAGAACATCCGCTACGGCCGCCCGAACGCGACCGACGACGAGGTGCTGCGCGCGGCGATCGCGGCGCGCTGCGACTTCATCGACGGCCTGCCCGAAGGTCTCGACACCATGGTCGGCGACCGCGGCGTCAAAATGTCCGGCGGCCAGCGCCAGCGCATCGCGATCGCGCGCGCCTTCCTGAAGGACGCGCCGATCCTGCTGCTGGACGAGGCCACCGCCGCACTCGACAGCGAATCGGAGGAGGCGATCCGCGAGGCGCTGTCGCGCCTGATGCGTGGCCGCACCGTGATCGCGATCGCGCATCGGCTGGCGACGTTGCGCAATTTCGACCGCGTGGTGGTGCTGAGAAATGGTAAGATCATCGAAGACGGATCGCCCGAGCGCCTCATGCAGGGGCACGGACCCTATCGTGAACTGGTCACGCAGGAAATGAGTAGGCTGGCGCAAGCCGCCGCGTAAGCCAACAGTCGCGTTCTCGAGTCGGTCGCGTTTCAAAACAAGCGCAGGGGAGCTGCTCATGTCGGCCGAAGCCGTAACCCAACTCGCCTCCGTGACACGGACCTCCGAACAGGTCGCGGAGCAACCTTTCTACATTCCGATGACCGGGCCCTCGGCGCGGCCGCGGCGGTCGCTCAAGCACGACGACATGTTCATCGTGCTCGACAGCCATGGCGACATCGGCGCATCGGCAGGCGGGCCGGATGGCCTGTTCCATCACGATACGCGCTACCTCGCGCGGCTCGAGCTCGTGCTCGACGATCTCCAGCCGCTGCTGCTCGGCTCCAACCTGCGCGACGACAATTCGGCGCTGACCGTCGATCTGACCAATCCGGACATCTACCGGCAGGACAGCCTCGTCCTGCAGAAGGATCTGCTGCACATCGTGCGCACGATCTTCCTCTGGCGCGGCACCGCTTATCAGCGCATCGGCGTGCAGAACCATGGCGAGCAGCGCACCAGCTTCGAGCTGACGCTGCTGTTCGACAATGATTTTGCCGACCTGTTCGAGGTTCGCGGCGAGCGCCGCCCCCACCGCGGGACCGGCACGAGCAGATTGCTCGGGCCGACCGACGTGCTGTTCGAGTATCGCGGTCTCGACGACACCGAGCGCACCACGGCGCTGCATCTCGACCCGCGTCCGACGCGGCTCTCGGTCAACGCGGCGACCTGGCAGCTCGAGCTGGACCCGCACGAATCGACTTCGCTTTTCGTGGCCGTGTCCTGCAACCGGCCGATCGCGGAGAAGCCGGCGCGGTTCTTCCGGGGACTGCTCGCTCACCGCCGCGAGATGCGCCATTCCACCATGGGCGCCGCCAGCATCGAGACCTCCAACAACATCTTCAACGAGGTGCTGTGCCAGGCCATGGCCGACCTCAACATGCTAATGACGGAGACGCCGCAGGGGCGTTATCCCTATGCCGGCATTCCCTGGTACTCGACGACTTTCGGCCGCGACGGCCTGATCACCGCGCTGCAGATGCTGTGGGTCGATCCGCGCATCGCCAAGGGCGTTCTGCGCCGGCTCGCGCATTTCCAGGCAAAAGCGGTCGACCCGCTCGCGGACGCGGCCCCCGGAAAGATCCTGCACGAGATGCGCGGCGGCGAGATGGCGGCGCTCGGGGAGGTGCCGTTCGCGCATTATTACGGCAGCGTCGATTCGACTGCGCTGTTCGTGCTGCTCGCGGGAAGCTATTTCGAGCGCACCGGCGACGAGGCCACGCTGATCGAGCTGTGGCCGGCGATCGAGGCGGGGCTGGCCTGGATCGACGGCCCCGGCGATCCCGACCAGGACGGCTTCGTCGAATACCAGCGCGCGACCGAGAAGGGGTTGGCCAACCAGGGCTGGAAGGATTCCTACGACGCGATCTTCCACGCCGACGGAAAGCTCGCGGAAGGCAATATCGCGCTCGCCGAGGTCCAGGGCTACGTCTATGCCGCCAAGCAGCTCGCCGCGCGTTGCGCCTTGCGGCTCGGCAAGCTGGACCGTGCGCGCAAGCTCGACGCCGATGCCAGGGCGCTGGCCGAACGCTTCGAGCAGGCGTTCTGGTGCGAAGAGCTCGGCACCTATGCGCTCGCCCTCGACGGCAGGAAGCGGCCGTGCAAGGTGCGGACCTCGAACGCCGGTCAGGTGCTGTTCAGCGGCATGATCCGCGAGGACCGCGCCCGCCTCGTCGCCGCCGATCTGATGCGGCCGCATTTCTTCTCGGGCTGGGGCATCCGCACCGTCGCGCAGGGCGAAGCGCGCTACAATCCGATGTCCTACCATGACGGGTCGATCTGGCCGCACGACAACGCGCTGATCGCGCTCGGGCTCGCGCGCTACGGCCTCAAGCACTCGGTGGCGCATGTCTTCAAGGGGCTGTTCGACGCGGCGACCTACATGGACCTGCGCCGGTTGCCCGAATTGTTCTGCGGCTTCCGGCGCGAGAAGCGGCGAGGCCCGACGCTCTACCCGGTCGCCTGCGCGCCGCAGGCCTGGGCCAGCGCGACGCCGTTCACGCTCCTGGAGGCGGCGCTCGGACTCGAATTCGACGTCGCGCGCGGCGAGATTCGCCTGCGCAACCCGCATCTGCCGGCGTTCCTCAACGAGGTGATCCTGCGCGATCTGCGCCTGGGCGATTCCAGCGTCGATCTGCGCGTCAGCCGCCACGGCGACGACGTGGCGCTGGAGGTGATGCGCACGCGCGGCCAGATCCAGGTCTCGATCGTGCTGGCGCGCTAGCGGCGCGCAAGGAGGGCGTCATGCGTGCGAATGGAGCGTTGATCCTTGGTACAGCCATCGTTGCGAGCCTGGCGGTCGCCACCTCGCACGCCGCGGACGAGCCGCCGACAGGCCCGCGCGAGGCCAATGCGCCGGCGACCCAGCCGCCGGCCTCGACCGTGCCCGTGACGCCGAAGGATGCCGCCCCGCCGCCGTCGGTGACCATCATCGGCGCGAGCGAGGCCCATGGCGTGCTCGGCCGCGACGTGCGCAGTGCGGCCGGCGAGGACATGGGCCGCATCGTCGACGTCATCGTCGATCGCACCGGCCATGTGCGCGCTGCCGCGATCGATTTCGGCGGGTTTCTCGGCGTCGGCAGCCGCAAGATCGTGGTGGAATGGAACGCGTTGCGCTTCGGCAAGATTGCCAACAAGAAGGACAGCATCACACTGGAATTGACCAAGGCGCAGGTCGCGGCCGCGCCGGAATACAAGGAGGACACGCCGATCGTCGTGCTCGGCGCGTCCGGCAGCCTTCAACCGCTGCAAGCGATCCAGTGAGGTGCGGGGAGGGTCCACCGCCTGTGCTGTTGTCGAGGAAGCCGAACCATGCAGATCGGGAGGGCCGCGTTGAGCAGGACAACGTCGCCGCGCCTTCGGTCGCCGGCGTCCCGGCGCCGTCGCGCCAGAGCCTGCGCGGCCTCGACTGGTTCATCTTCTTCCTCGCCGACGTGCAGACCGGATTCGGCCCTTTCATCGCGGTCTATCTGACCACCCAGAAATGGACCCAGGTCGAGATCGGCCTCGTGCTGTCGATCGGCGGCATCGTCGCGTTGATCGGGCAGATGCCGGGCGGGGCGATCATCGATGCCGCGAAATCGGAGCGTCTCGTCGCCGCCCTCGCGATCGCGACCATCGGCGCCTGCGCGCTCGCCTATGCCGCGATGCCGATCTTCGCGGTCGTGGTGACCGCCGCCACCCTGCACGCGATGGCGAGCTGCGTGCTGGGCCCGGCGATCGCTGCGATCAGCCTCGGTCTCGTCGGCCCGCTCGCGATCGGCGAGCGGCTCGGCCGCAACGCGCGCTTTGCCTCGCTCGGCAACGGCGTCGCGGCGGCAGTGATGGGCACGGCGGGCTATCTGCTGTCGAGCCGCTCGGTCTTCCTGGTCACCTTCCTGCTCGTGATTCCGACCCTGATCGCACTCTCGCGCATCCGCGAGAATGAGGTCGATATCAGGCGCTGTCACGGCGAGATGCCGCCTGAAGCCGCCGACCGTGCCGACACCAATATCTGGCACCTGATTCGGCAGCGTCCGCTGATCATCTTTGCCCTGAGCGTTCTGCTGCTGCAACTGGCGAACGCCTCGATGATGCCGCTGATGGCAAGCGCAGTGACGGCGCGGTCCGCCCAATGGGCGACGGTGCTCGTCGCCTTTTGCATCGTCGTCCCGCAAGCGATCGTGGCGCTGCTGTCGCCGACGGTCGGGCGCAAGGCGCAGGCGTGGGGTCGGCGACCGCTGCTGCTGATCGGGTTCGGCGCGCTGGCGATTCGCGGCCTGTTGTTTGCGACCGTGCGCGATCCCTATCTGCTGGTCGCCGTGCAGGTGTTCGACGGCATTACCGCCGCCGTATTCGCGGTGATGATTCCGCTGATCGTCGCAGACGTCGCCTTCGGCAGCGGCCATTTCAATCTGGCGCAAGGAATTGTCGGCACCGCAACGGGCATCGGCGCGTCGCTGAGCACCGTGCTCGGCGGCTATGTCAGCGACAAGTTCGGCAACGCAACCGCCTTCATCGGGCTGTCCGGCGTTGCCGCGACCGGACTCTTGCTGATTCTCCTTGCGATGCCGGAGACGCGTCGTACGGCATGACCGCCGGCCAAGAAAGAAAATGGCCGGTCGAAACGAGTTCGACCGGCCAAGTTGGTAGGGAGGAGAATCAGGCGAAGATCAGGCGTCGAGATGTTGCAGACGCTGACGGTTGCGCAGCACGATCTGGCGGGCGCCGGAGAAGCCGAGGATGCCCTGCGTGTGAAGCTGGGACAGCGCGCGCGACACGGTTTCAAGGGTGAGGCCGAGATAGTCGCCGATGTCGCGGCGGCACATCGGCAGCGCCATCATGCCGGCGACGGCGAGGCGGCGGTCCATTTCGAGCAGGAAGGTCGCGACGCGCTCCATCGCGGTCTTGCGGCCCAGCAGCAGCATGTGGTCTTCGGCATGGCGCAGCTCGGAGGCGGTCATCGCCCAAAGCTTGCGGGCGACCTGGACGTCGGTGCCGGCGGCCTTCTCGAGGCTCGCGCGCTTCACGAGGCGCACGGTGGTGTCGATGATGGCTTCGGCGGCAAGGCGGTGAGCGGGGCCGGACTCGAGGCCAAACACGTCGCCGGGAAGATGGAAAGCGCCGATCTGGCGACGGCCGTCGGAAAGCAGCTTGTAGCTGCTCACTGCGCCTGACACGACCTGGTAGACGTATTCGGCCGGCTCGTCCTCGCCATAGATCTCCTCGTCCTTGCGGTAGGAGAATTCCGTGGCGACCAAGCCCACGTGGCCGGTGACGGCGCCGAACTGGTCGGTGACGGGATGGGCGGGAGCAGCCTTGCCGATAAGCTGGGTGTTGATCGCGGGGGTGTTGATCGTCTGGGTCAGCATCTGCGCCATCTCCGTTGTGATGGCGCCTTGGTACGCGGTATCGGGGGCTTCGAAAATTTCGATCGATATCTTAAGGGGGGCGCCTTACGTAGAATCCCGTAGGTCAGGCGACGGGGCGGTCCTGGATGGCGTGGCGGATGCACTTGACCAGGTTTTCCTCGAGAAGCGGCTTCAAAACCACCTCCTTGATGCCCGCCGTCGCCGCCCGGGCCGAGATGTTCTCGTCGGGATAGCCGGTGATCAGGATCACAGGCGCGTCGCGGTCGGACTTGCGCAAGCGGCCGGCCAAGTCGATGCCGTTGATGTCCGGCATCTTGTAGTCGATGACGTAGCAGTCCGGTCCGGCCGCGCTGCCGATGTTGAGCAGCGCCGTGCCGCTCCGGAAGGTCCGCACGGCAAAGCCGTCGGTCTCCAGCAGGAACCGCAGGGATCCCAGGACGGCGGCGTCATCGTCGACCACGAAAACGGTGGGTCGGGCAGGGGATGATGGCCGCGCAGGATGTGAGCTAACCTCGATCATGTCGTCTGGCTAGCACTGCTCCGGCAAGGTGCCTTGACCTGCCTCAATCGTTGAGCATGCCGGCACGCATCGCCAGCCGGACCAGTTCCGAGAGGCTGTTGGCCTGCATCTTGGTCATGACATTGGCCCGGTAGACCTCGATGGTGCGCGGGCTGATGTCGTATTCGCGGGCAATCAGCTTGTTGGAGAGGCCCGCAATCAGCCCTTCCATGACCTGGCGCTCCCTGGGACTCAAGGACGCGACGCGGGCGGCGATGTCCTGCGCGACGACCTCGTTCTTGGCGGCGGGCTCGGCCTGGCGGATCGCCGACTCGATCATGGCGGTAAGGCGGTCGTCGTCGAAAGGTTTTTCCAGAAAGTCGACCGCCCCGAGCTTCATCGCCTCGACCGCGAGCGGCACGTCGCCATGACCGGTCATGATCAGGATCGGGAACGGGCTCTGCTGCGCCTTCATCCGCTTGAGCAGCTCGATCCCGTCGAGGCCGGGCATGCGCACGTCGGAGACGACGCAGCCGAAGCCGAGGCCCGGCAGGGCCTCGAGAAAAGCGAGGGCGTCGTCGAACAGCGTGACGTCGAAGCCGGCGGAATCCAGCAGAAAATTCAACGAATCGCGCATCGCTGCGTCGTCGTCGATGACATAGACACGTCCCTTGGTCGTCATGATCAGCTTTCGTCCGTTGCCGGCAAGGTAAAGCGGAATGTCGCTCCGCCCGCTGCGTTGCTCTCGGCCCACATGCGGCCGCCGTGGGCCTCGATGATCGAGCGGCTGATGGAGAGCCCGACTCCCATACCGGTGTCTTTGGTGGTGAAGAAGGTCTGGAATAGATTTGGAATAACGTCTTCCCGGAAGCCGGCGCCGGTGTCGGAGACCTCCACCTCGATCATGTCGTCGGCGACGCGGGTGTTGGCAACGACGAGCTCGCGGCGCGGCGACTGCGCCATGGCCTCCAGCGCGTTGCGGAACAGGTTGACCAGCACCTGCTGGATCTGCACCCTGTCGGCGAGCACGAGGTCAGCGTCGGGATTGAGGCTGAAGCGGAGCTGCACGTTCTGCTCGCGCGCGCCGGCAAGCCCGAGCGCGCCGGCCTCCTCGATCAGCTTGGACAGGCTTTCGACCCGCTTCTCCGACTCGCCGCGGGAGACGAAGTCGCGCAGGCGCCGGATGATCTGGCCGGCGCGCAGGGCCTGCTCCGCCGCGCGATCCAGCGCGTTTTCGACCTTCGGCGTGTTGGGATCGCTGCTGCCGGCGAGCAGGCGCCGCGATCCCTTCATGTAATTGCTGATCGCCGCCAGCGGCTGGTTGAGCTCGTGGGCGAGCGCCGAGGCCATTTCACCCATCGCGGTCAGCCGCGAGACGTGGACCAGCTCGGCCTGCAATTCCTGGAGCCGGGCCTGGGTCTGCTGGTGCTCGGTGAGGTCGCGGACGAAGCCGGTGAAATAGGGCTCGCCGGCGCGCTGCGTCTGCCCGACGGACAGGTGCATCGGGAAAGTCGTGCCGTCGCGCCGCTTTCCCGTCACGATGCGGCCGATGCCGATAATGTGCGGATCATTCGTCCTGAGATAGCGCACGAGATAGCTGTCGTGACGCGACTGATCGGGCTCCGGCATCAGGATGCTGACGTTCCGGCCGATGGCTTCTTGCCGGCTGTAGCCGAACAGCCGCTCCGCCGCGCTGCTGAACAGCTGCATGATGCCGCGCGAATCGATGACGATCATGGCGTCCGGCACGGTCTCGAGAATCGAGCGAAGATGATTCTCCTGGGAACGCAGGGCGTCCTCGAGATGCTTTTCCTCGTTGATGTCGAGGAAGATTCCGCTGAGATGACGTGGCGTTCCTGAATCGTCCCGGATCACGCCGGCCCTGGCCCGGATCCATTGACCGGTCCCGGAGGCGCCGCCCAACCTGAAGGACAGGTCAAGTCCTCCGCCGCCTTCCGAGGCGCGTCCGATCGCCTTCAGAAGGTGGTCCCGATCCCCGGGTTCCAGCAAGGAAAGAAAGAGATCGTAGCTGACGGTCTGGTCCCGCTCGAGACCAAACAGCCGCCTGGCCATGTCCGACCATTCGAGTTCGTGCGTCTTTAGATCGAGGTCCCAGGTGCCCACCCCGAATTCCTCGATGCGAACCGGGAAATGCTCGCCCCGACCATCGTCTGCCGGTTGGGTTTCGCGGGTCGGCGCCAAACTCTGCTCCTCATCTCGGCCCGGTCGGCAGGACGCCGTTACCGCTGGCGCAATTTCGCCCAAGGCGCGCTCCGAGGCAAGCGCGGACGTTGAACTCACTGGCGTATTCCATTGGGAAGGACAAGGGAGCCGGAAGTGCTCATTTTGATCTATCTCATCCTGCTGCACGGCAGCCGGCTTAGGCTTCAACAAAACCCGGTGATGTGGAGATATTCGATGACATACGCGACGGTGATGGTCAGCCTGGCGCTCGATCAGTCCAACGAGGCGCGTCTCCAGGTGGCCGGTGAGCTTGCCGAACGATTCGAGGCGGCCATCGTCGGGGTCGCCGCGGCACAGTTCGCACCGCCGCTCTATTTCACCGACGGCGCCGAGGCACAAGCGCTGATCGACGAGGGCGAAGCTTCGGTCAAGCGGCGGCTGGCCGGCCTCGAGGCTCAATTCCGGGCGGGGACCAAGAATCGCGGCGGTCATGCGGAGTGGCGCAGCGCGATGGACTTTCCGGCGCGATTCGTCCTGACGCAGGCGCGCTGCGCCGACATCATCGTCAGCGGCGGGCAGAGCCCGGCCTTCTCCGACGCGTTTGCGCTCGCAAGTCCCAAGGACCTGGTGATGCAGGCCGGCCGCCCGCTTCTTGTCGTCCCCGATCGGGTCACGTGGCTCGACCTGCGCAGCGTGCTGGTGGCGTGGAAGGATACGCCGGAGGCGCGGCGCGCAGTGGCCGATGCGCTGCCGATGCTGCGCAAGGCGAGGGACGTCACCATCGCGACAATTCCCGAGCGCGACGACGACCGTTCGGTCGTGATGGCCGGCGTCACCGACGTTGCCGCCTGGCTCGCCCGCCATGGCGTCACGGCGACGGCGCGCCTGTGCGAAGGCACCCGGAACGGAAACGCCTCGGCGCAACTGGAAAAAGTCGCAGGGGACGTCGATGCCAGCCTGATCGTCGCGGGCGCCTATGGTCATTCGAGGTTTCGTGAACTGATCCTGGGAGGCGTCACCCAGTATCTGGTCACGCAGACCGCCCGCTGTGTGCTGCTGTCGCACTGACGGCCGGCCGGAATCGAATCGAGGAGGACGCTCCGTGTACAGATTTCTTGAACAGACCGTCGACGGTTACATGACGCGCAACGTCAAGACGGTGCAGCGCGACCGTGACTTGTTCGAGCTCAGCGAGATGTTCGAGGCCGACGATTTCAACTCCTATCCGGTCGAGGACGACGGGCAGGTGGTCGGCATCGTCACCAAGTTCGACATCCTGAAGTGCTTCGCCTTCACGCCGAGCCAGATGATGCCGCGCTATGACGACCTGATGAGCCGCAGGGTCGGCGACGTCATGACACCGGAGTTCATCTATGTCAGCCCCGATACGCGGCTGACGCGCGTGCTCCAGATCATGGTCGAGCACCGCATCCGGAGCATCATCGTGCTCAACAACGCGCAGAAGCTGGTCGGGATCATCGCCCGCGAGGACGTCATCGCGGCGCTCAAGGCGACGACGCGCGACTGACGCACCATCCCTGACCGGCAATCTCATCGTCGCCTCCGTTATTATACGGAGGCTGCTCCCGTTTGCGCGCGACGCCGGACCAGTTCCGGCGGGAAACACGTCCGCTGCGGCCAGCCCACATACAGTTGAGCTTCCCGCATGGTCCTTGTCTTCACGAAGGGTGGCCGCGGAGAACTTAAGTGCCGCCCTTGATTTCAATCAATTCCCGGTGAGGATGAATGTGGTTTCTGGCGGTGTGTTCTTTCAGAGAGAATCCGCATGAGCCAGCCCTCCATTTCCAAATCCATGACCATCGGTGAAAGCGGCTTGGCTGTCGTGTTCGCAGTCACCGCCTTCCTGTGCGTGGTCGCTTCGGCCAAGGCGCTCGATGCGCCCTTCGCCTTCCATGCCGCGCTCAGCGCGGCGGCGAGCCTCGCGGCGCTGTTCGTCATCGTCAACCGCTACCTCGATCGCCCGGCGGCGCTGCCGCCGGCGGAGATCAACGGACGCCCCAACTACAATATGGGCCCGATCAAGTTCTCGGCGTTCATGGCGATGTTCTGGGGTATCGCCGGCTTCCTGGTCGGCCTCATCATCGCCTCGCAACTGGCCTGGCCCGCACTGAACTTCGATCTGCCCTGGACCAGCTTCGGCCGCCTGCGGCCGCTGCACACCTCCGCCGTGATCTTCGCCTTCGGCGGCAACGTGCTGATCGCGACCTCCTTCTACGTGGTGCAGAAATCCTGCCACGTGCGCCTCGCCGGCGACCTCGCGCCGTGGTTCGTCGTCCTGGGCTACAATTTCTTCATTCTGATCGCCGGCACCGGCTATCTGCTCGGGGTCACTCAGTCAAAGGAATATGCCGAGCCGGAATGGTACGCCGATTTGTGGCTGACCATCGTCTGGGTCGTCTATCTGCTGGTCTTCCTTGTCACGATCATCAAGCGCAAGGAGCCGCACATCTTCGTCGCGAACTGGTTCTATCTCGCCTTCATCGTGACGATCGCGGTGCTGCATCTCGGCAACAACCCGGCGCTTCCCGTCTCGGTGTTCGGCTCGAAGTCCTACGTCGCCTGGGGCGGCATCCAGGACGCCATGTTCCAGTGGTGGTACGGCCACAACGCGGTCGGCTTCTTCCTGACCGCCGGCTTCCTCGCCATTATGTACTACTTCATCCCCAAGCGCGCCGAACGGCCGATCTATTCCTACCGGCTGTCGATCATCCACTTCTGGGCGCTGATCTTCCTCTACATCTGGGCAGGTCCCCACCATCTGCACTATACGGCGCTGCCGGACTGGACGCAGACGCTGGGCATGACCTTCTCGATCATGCTGTGGATGCCCTCCTGGGGCGGCATGATCAACGGCCTGATGACGCTGTCGGGCGCCTGGGACAAGCTGCGCACCGACCCCGTGCTGCGCATGCTCGTGGTCTCCGTCGCCTTCTACGGCATGTCGACCTTCGAAGGCCCGATGATGTCGATCAAGGTGGTCAACTCGCTCAGCCACTACACCGACTGGACCATCGGCCACGTGCATTCCGGCGCGCTCGGCTGGGTCGGCTTCGTCTCCTTCGGCGCGCTCTATTGCCTGGTGCCGTGGGCCTGGAATCGCAAGGGCCTGTACAGCCTGAAGCTCGTCAACTGGCACTTCTGGGTCGCCACCCTCGGCATCGTCCTCTACATCTCGGCGATGTGGGTGTCCGGCATCCTGCAGGGCCTGATGTGGCGCGCCTACACCTCGCTCGGCTTCCTCGAATACTCGTTCATCGAGACCGTCGAGGCGATGCACCCCTTCTACATCATCCGCGCGGCAGGCGGCGGCCTGTTCCTGATCGGCGCGCTGATCATGGCCTACAATCTCTGGATGACCGTTCGCGTCGGCGAGCAGGAAGTCCAGATGCCCGTCGCTCTCCAGCCGGCGGAATGAGGAGCTAAAGCAATGTCGTTCTGGACACGCCACCAAGTCTTCGAAAAGAACTCGATCATCCTGGTCGTCGGCATCCTGCTGGTGATCGCGATCGGCGGTCTCGTCGAGATCACCCCGCTGTTCTACCTCAAGAGCACGATCGAGAAGGTCGACGGGGTCAGGCCCTACACGCCGCTGGAGCTGGCGGGCCGCAACGTCTACGTCCGCGAGGGCTGCTATCTCTGCCATTCGCAGATGGTCCGGCCCTTGCGCGACGAGGTCGAGCGCTACGGCCATTTCTCGCTCGCCGCCGAGAGCATGTACGACCACCCGTTCCAGTGGGGCTCCAAGCGCACCGGCCCGGATCTCGCCCGCGTCGGCGCCAAGTACTCCGACGACTGGCACGTCACCCATCTGACCAACCCGCGCGCGATCGTGCCGCAGTCGGTGATGCCTGGCTATCCGTTCCTCAGCAAGGCCGAGGTCGACCCGGATGCGATCGCGGGCGACATGCGCGCGCTCAGGACGGTCGGCGTCCCCTATAGCGACGAGCAGATCGCCAATGCCGCCGCCGACATGAAAGCCCAGGCCGATCCGGAGAATGCCGGGTCCGACGCCTTCACCAAGCGCTACGCCAAGGCCGTCGTGCGGAACTTCGACGGCAAGGTCGGTACGCCGACGGAGATGGACGCGCTCGTCGCGTACCTGCAGATGCTCGGCACGCTGGTCGACTTCAAGATCTACAACGAGAAAGCCAATCTTCGCTGAGAAGGCATGAACGATGAAAGCCATCCTTACAGTCCACAATCTTGCGTCAGATCTCGTGACGACGATCTGGACACCGGTGTTCGTCGCGATCTTTCTCGCGATCATCGCCTACGCATTCTGGCCCCGTAACAAGGCTGTGTTCGACAAGGCAGCGCACCTGCCCTTGCGGGAGGAGTAGAGAACCATGACCGATCATTCTAGCGACATCGATTCCGTCTCCGGCAAGTCCACGACCGGCCACCAATGGGACGGCATCAAGGAGCTCAACACGCCGCTGCCGCGCTGGTGGGTGATCACCTTCTACCTCACCATCATCTGGTCGATCGGCTACTGGATCGTCTATCCGGCCTGGCCGCTGATCCAAAGCAATACCACCGGCATGTTCGGCTACTCCTCGCGCGCCGACGTCGCGGTCGAGCTTGCGAACCTCGAGAAGATCCGCGGTGACAAGATGGCGGCGCTGGGCACTGCCTCGCTGGTCGACATCGAGAAGGACCCGGCCTTGCTGGCGCTCGCTCGCGCCAAGGGCAAGACCGTGTTCGGCGACAATTGCGCGCCGTGCCACGGCTCCGGCGGTGCCGGCGCCAAGGGTTATCCGAACCTGAACGACGACGACTGGCTGTGGGGCGGCACGCTCGACCAGATCATGCAGACCATCCAGTTCGGCGCCCGGTCCGGTCATGCCAAGGGGCATGAAGGCCAGATGCTCGCCTTCGGCAAGGATGGCATGCTGAAGCCGGACGAGATCGTCACGGTCGCCAATTACGTGCGCTCGCTGTCGGGCCTGTCGACCCGAAACGGATATGACGCCGCCAAGGGCCAGAAGATCTTCGCGGAAAACTGCGTCGCCTGCCACGGCGACAACGGCAAGGGCAACCTGGAGGTGGGCGCCCCGAATCTGACCGACAAGATCTCGCTTTACGGCACCGACGAAGCGAGCCTGATCGAGACCATCAGCCAGGGTCGTGCCGGCGTGATGCCGGCCTGGGAAGGGCGGCTCGATCCCGCCACCATCAAGGCGATGGCGGTCTACGTCCACTCGCTCGGCGGCGGAAAATAGCGGATCCGTGGCACTAAGGCTCAAACGGGGGTGAACAAAAGTGCCCCCGTTTGAGCTGGATCAACTGACGCGGCGGTGTCGGGTCTAGGTTTAATCGCACCTCTTTTAGAAGTTCCAAGCGATGAACAAGACCGTCAATCCGAACGAGCTCAAGCCTGTGGACGACGTCGGGCCGCTCTATGCGCCCCGCCAGAAGGTCTACCCCCAGAGCGTCTCCGGCACGTTCCGCCGCATCAAGTGGGGCCTGATGGCGATCTGCCTCGGCATCTACTATTTCCTGCCGTTCGTGCGCTGGAACCGCGGCCTCGGCGCCCCCAGCCAGGCCGTGCTGATCGATCTGCCCAACAGCCGCTTCTACTTCTTCTTCATCGAGCTGTGGCCCCAGGAGGTCTACTACTTCACCGGCCTGCTGATCGTGGCCGCGGTGGCGCTGTTCCTGATGAACTCGGTCGGCGGCCGCATCTGGTGCGGCTATCTCTGTCCGCAGACGGTGTGGACCGATCTGTTCTACGCGGTCGAACGCCTGATCGAGGGCGACCGGCGCGAGCGGATGAAGAAGGCCAAGTCGGCCGATCCCTTGAAGCTGGAGCGCGTCTCCGAGATCGTGCTCAAGCATTCGATCTGGTTGATGATCGCCTGGTGGACCGGCGGCGCCTGGGTGCTCTACTTCAACGACGCGCCGACCCTGGTGAAGGAGCTCGTCACCTTCCAGGGGCCGATGCTCGCCTATATCTGGATCGGCATCCTCACCGCGACGACCTATATCCTCGCCGGCTACATGCGCGAGCAGGTCTGCACCTATATGTGCCCGTGGCCGCGCATCCAGGCGGCGCTCACCGACGAATGGGCGCTCAACGTCACCTATCGCTACGACCGCGGCGAGAAGCGCACCTCGGTCAAGAAGGCCGCCGAGCTGCGCGCGCTCGGCCAGCAGGTCGGCGATTGCGTCGATTGCTACCAATGCGTCGCGGTCTGTCCGACCGGCATCGACATCCGCAACGGACCGCAGATGGAATGCATCCAGTGCGGCCTCTGCATCGATGCCTGCGACAACGTGATGGCCAAGATCGGGCGGCCGAAGCGGCTGATCGGCTACGACAACGACATCAACATCCATCGCCGCCAGGAAGGCAAGGCGCCGATCTACCGGATCGTCCGGGCCCGCACCATCGTCTACAGCGCGATCATCGCGGCGGTCGGCGGCTTCATGGTCTATACGCTGGCGACCCGCAGCCTGCTCGACGTCAACGTGCTGCACGACCGCAATCCGGTCGCGGTCAAGCTCAGCGACGGCTCGATTCGCAACGCCTACACGGTGCGGCTGCTCAACAAGAGCGGCTACGATCGCGCCATCGCCATCGACGTGGAGGGGCCGATCAATCCCACGATGCATGTCGTCGGCGTCGATTCGGTGACGCCGGATCGGCCGATCGTCGTGATCCCGCGCGACTCCACCAGCGAGCTGCGGCTGCTCGTCACCGCGCCAGCCGAGAACAATCCCGAGAAGTCGATTCCGGTCCGCTTCCACGTCATGGATATCGGACTGGGCGTGGCCGCGAGCGCCACCGACAATTTCGTCGCGCCGTAAGTCGAGGAGACCATCATGTCATCCAAGCCGCTGACCGGAACCAAGGTGTTCCTGATGCTGGTCGCCTTCTTCGCCCTCGTGATCGGCGTCAACGCCACCATGATGAAGCTGGCGATCGCGACGCTGCCGGGAACCGAAGTCGACAGCGCCTATGCCGCAGGCCTGACCTACGACCGCGAGATCTCGGCGGCGCAGGACCAGGCGCTGCGCAAATGGAAGGTCAACGCCCATATAGAGCGCCGCAACGACGGCGCTGCCTTGGTCCAGGTCGAGGCGCGCGATGCCGGCGGCCAGCCGCTCTCGGGGCTGAAATTCGGCGGACGCCTGGAGCGGCCGACCGACAAGCGCGCCGACCTTGCCGTCGAGCTCACCGAATCCGGCATCGGCCTCTATCGCGGCGATGCCGCTTCCGTCGCGCCGGGCCAGTGGGACCTGGTGATCGAGGGCGAGGCGCGGGGGACGCGCGTGTTCCTGTCGCGCAACCGCGTGATCCTGAACTGAGGGATTTTGTCATGCACGTCACGCGGGATTTCTCGCACTACGTCCGGGCCGCGGGCGAGGGCGTCCAGCACATCGATCTCGCGGTCGAAGGCGTTCATTGCGCCGGCTGCATGGCCAAGATCGAGCGCGGCCTGTCCGCTATCCCCGACGTCACGCTGGCGCGCGTCAACCTGACCGACCGCCGCGTCGCGCTGGAATGGAAGGCGGGCACGCTCGACCCTGGCCGCTTCATCGATCGGCTCGAGGAGCTAGGCTACAAGGCCTATCCATTCGAGACCGAGAGCGCGGAGGCGGCGGAGGTCGCCGAATCGCGTCTCCTGCTGCGCTGCCTCGGCGTTGCTGCCTTCGCCACCATGAACGTGATGATGCTGTCGATCCCGGTGTGGTCGGGCAACGTTTCGGACATGCTGCCCGAGCAGCGCGACTTCTTCCACTGGCTCTCGGCGCTGATCGCATTGCCGGCGGCGGCCTATGCCGGCCAGCCGTTCTTCCGCTCGGCCTGGCGCGCGCTGTCGGCGAAGACGACCAACATGGACGTGCCGATCTCTATCGGCGTGATCCTCGCGCTCGGCATGTCCGTGGTCGAGACCATCCACCACGCCGAGCACGCTTATTTCGACGCGGCGATCATGCTGCTCACCTTCCTCCTGGTCGGCCGCTTCCTCGACCAGAACATGCGGCGGCGGACCCGCGCGGTCGCCGGCAACCTCGCCGCGCTCAAGGCGGAGACGGCCGCCAAGTTCGTCGGACCCGACGAGATCTCGCAGGTTCCGGTGGCAGCCATCAATCCCGGTGACATCGTGCTGCTCAGGCCCGGCGAGCGCTGCGCGGTCGACGGCACCGTGATCGAGGGGCGATCTGAGATCGACCAGAGCCTGATCACCGGCGAGACGCTCTATGTCACCGCTGAGCAGGGCACGCCGGTCTATGCGGGATCGATGAACATCTCCGGCACGCTGCGGGTGCGGGTCTCGGCCGCCTCCGAGGCGACGCTGCTGGCCGAAATCACCCGGCTGCTCGACAACGCGCTGCAGGCCCGTTCGCGCTACATGCGGCTCGCCGACCGCGCCTCGCGGCTGTACGCACCCGTGGTGCATGCGACCGCGCTTCTGACCATCCTCGGCTGGGTCATCGCGGGTGCAACCTGGCATGATGCGATCGTGACCGGCGTCGCGGTGCTGATCATCACCTGTCCCTGTGCGCTGGGACTGGCCATTCCGACCGTGCAGACCATCGCCTCCGGCGCGATGTTCAAGTCCGGCGTGCTGCTGAATTCCGGCGACTCGATCGAGCGGTTGGCCGAGGCCGATCACGTCATCTTCGACAAGACCGGCACGCTGACGCTGCCCGATCTCGAAGTGATGAATGCCGCCGACATCCCCGCCGACATCTTCGAGCTCGCCGGCCGGCTCGCGCTGTCGAGCCATCATCCGGTCGCTGCCGCCGTCGCGCAGGCCGCCGGCGCCAAATCACCTGTCGTCGGTGCGGTCGAAGAGGCCGGGCAGGGCGTCCGTGCGATCGTGGACGGCGTCGAGCTTCGCCTCGGTCGCCCCTCTTTCTGCGGCGCCGAGGCGCTGGTCGGCAGCGTCGATCCCGAGGCCTCCATCGTCGCGTTCAGCAAGGGCAGCGAGAGATTCGTCCTCTCGGTCCGTCAGGGCCTGCGTCCGGATGCGAAGGCGGTGATCGCGGCGCTGAAGGCGCGCAACATCGGCATCGAGATTCTCTCCGGCGATCGCGAGGCGGCCGTGAAGGCGGCGGCCAACGCGCTCGACATTCCCGAATGGCGCGCCGGCGTCACGCCGGCCGACAAGATCGCGCGGATCGAGGAATTGAAGCAGCGCGGCGCCAAGGTGCTGATGGTCGGCGACGGCATGAACGACGCGCCCTCGCTGGCGGCGGCCCATGTCTCCATGTCGCCGATCTCGGCCGCGCATCTGAGCCAGGCCACCGCCGATCTCGTCTTCCTCGGCCGGCCGCTGGCGCCGGTAATTGCCGCCATCGACGCCTCGCGCAAGGCGCTGCATTTGATGCGGCAGAACCTCTGGCTCGCGATCGGCTACAACGTCCTCGCCGTGCCGGTTGCCATCAGCGGCGTCGTGACGCCCCTGATCGCGGCGGCTGCCATGAGCGGATCGTCGATCCTGGTCATGCTCAATTCGCTACGCGCGCGCAGCGCCTCGCGGGAGATCGTGTGATGGAGATCCTGGTCATCCTGGTCCCGCTGGCGCTGATGCTCGGCGGTGCCGGTCTCGTCGCCTTCCTGTGGTCGCTGAAGAGCGGCCAGTACGATGATCTCGACGGCGCCGCCTGGCGCGCCATTGCCGACGAGGAGCCGGCGCCTGAAGCTCCCACCAAGCGCTAGCGCTTCAAGGCGAAGGTGAGCAGGGCCGCGGCCGCAAGGGCCGCGTCGACGCCGAGCACGCAGGCGGGCCATCCGAAAGCGTCGAACAGGCGCCCGAGCACGGCCGTACCGACCAGCCCGCCGCCAAAATAGCATGCAAGATAGGTCCCGCTGGCAATGCCGCGGTTGTCAGCAGCCGCCTGTCCGACGAAGGCGGTGGCGGCGGCCTGCGCGAAGAATGTGCCGACGCCGACCAGAACCATGCCGGTGAGGACTTCGCTCAGATGTGGCCTCAGCATCAACGGCAGGCCGAGCCCGGCGATGGCGAGCGCGCCCCAGATCGTCGGACGCGTACCGAGCTTTGATGCCACCCTGCCGGCCAGAAGCGTCGTGACGACCGAGGGCAGGAAGACGAAATAGACGAGGCCGAGGTCCATCATGCCAAGCGACAGCGGCGGCCGGACCAGCACGAAATTGACGAAGGTGAAGGTGCCGATGAAGGCGAACAGGATGCAGAAGCCGATGCCGTAGGCGGCCCGGAGCGACGGATTGCGCCAGTGCGCGATCGCGGCGATCAGCGGCGATGTCGCAGGCATGGTCGCATGCATCGGCGGTACACGCTTGATCGTGAAGAAGACCAGGATCGCTCCGGCCAGATTGAGTGCGGCGAAGACGTAGAAATTCCAGGCGAGGCCAAGGCCGTCGGCGAGCGCTGCCGAGAATAGGCGCCCAACGAGGTTGCTGGCGACGTTTCCGGCGATGTAGGCGGCAAATGCGCCACCGGCGTCAATCGTGCTGCATTGCTCGCCGAGATAAGCGAGCGTCAAGGCAAAGGCAGAGGCCATGCACAGGCCCTGCGCGACCCGCAAGACCGTGAAGACGGCAAGATTCGGCGCGCTCGCCAGCAGGCTCGTCGGGATGGCGAGAAGCGCAAGGCTGATGAGGATGCCGGCCCGCCTGTTGATGCGCGGGCTGAAGAGGCCGACCACCAGACCTGCGACGGCCATGCCGAAGGTGCTGGCATTGACGGCGAAGCCCATCGCCGCGGGCGAGACGCCGTAATGGCGCGTCAGTGCCGGCAGGATCGCCTGCGTCGCGAACAGGTCGACGACCGTCAGGAATGCAGTCAACCCGATCACGACCGAGCGAAGCACGAGACCGGATAAATGCGCGTCCATCGCCATTGCGGACGGCTTGATCGGCGTGGAGAGGTCGGTCATGGCGTAATTGTCCGCGTATCGTGGATGGTCATTCCGGGATGGCGCGGCAGCGCCAGGCCCGGAATGGTGGGGATGCAAGCCCCCGAGGCGGCCTCACATGTGATGGTCGTTGGGATCCTTGCGGACGTCGCCGACGTAGAGAATGACGGTCTCCTTGCCGAGGTTCTTCCACCAATGCGAGGTGCCGTGGACCTCGGGACGGATGTCGCCGGCCTTGTGCACGATCGGATCGACGCAGTTGGAGGCGTATTCGACGATCTCGCCCTGCTGCACGAAGATCAGCGCGGGACGGTCGTCATGGCTGTGCCACGGCACGATGCCGCCGGGCGCGATGGTCAGCTTGCGGAAGCGCAGCTCGCGGCCCTCGATATGGGCGGGCTGCTTGCCGAGGTCGATGGCGCCCAGCGTCACGTCGGTGACGCCGACCGGCTTGTAGTCGACCGTCTTTTGCGCGTTCGGCTTGACCTTGTCGGCGGGGCATTCGCCCGCGACGGCAGGCTGCGACGCGAATGTCAGCGCGCCGACGACGGCGAGGCCGGACCAGACCAGGCGCGACAATGTGGGATGCTTGGACATGGGGAGTCTCCTGTGTTGGCCGCAACCTCGCTGGTCGCCGGCTATGACGGGAGCTTCGTCGAGATCGCGTCGATCCTGAAATGCCGGCTTGCTCTCGATGCGATAGCGATCCGCTATGTTGATGCGCGGCGGCTATCGATCCGATTGGGCAACGGCATTTCCGCTTTCGTACCATTCGGCGTCCGATGACAGGGCGCCCGATTGGCGCCCGGTATCGCGCCCCTTGCGGCCGGCCGAACCGGGAAACTAATATTCACCGAATGCAATGCCGGAGCAGAAGATGACATCTCTCTCGCCAGCCGATGCCGAGCAGCTCAGGCTTGCCTTCCAGCGCTGCCGCGACATGGACGGCACCCTGAACGAGCAGCTCCGCGCCTATGCCGATGCCAGCCGTGCGGTCTTTCCGGCCTATGGCGAGGCAGTCGATCGCCTGGTCGCGAGATTGGGTGGGAACGGCGGCGGCGAGACCGCGCCGCGTCCCGGCGATGCAATGCCGCCATTCATGCTGCCGGACGAGGGCGGGCGTCTGGTCGCGCTGCCTGCGCTGCTGGAGCGCGGTCCGCTCGCCGTGATGTTCTTCCGCGGCCATTGGTGTCCCTATTGCCGGCTCAATGTCCGCGCCGTGGTCCAGGCGCTCGATCATATCGAGGCCATGGGGGCGCAGGTCGTCGCAATCATGCCGGAGACGCAGGAATATACTGGACAGCTCAAGGCCGAATCCGGCGCGCCGTTTCCGATCCTGACCGATCTCGACAACGGCTATGCGCTCTCGCTCAATCTCGCGATCTGGCTCGGCACGGAGATCCAGCACCTGTTGTCGTATCAGGACATGGCGAAATTCCACGGCAATGATGGCTGGATGCTGCCGATCCCGGCCGTGTTCGTGGTCGGCCGCGACGGAATCGTCAAAGCGCGCTTCGTCGATCCCGATTTCCGCAAGCGCATGGAGATCGATGATCTGCTCGCGGCGCTGGAGAGCGCGAGCCGGGAGAACTAAGCTTTTCTTCCCTTTTTCCCTTGCGGGAGAAGGCGGCGCGGAGCGCCGGATGAGGGGTCACTAGCCCCATCTACTGGTGTGCGTGGAGATATACCCCTCACCCAAGCGAGTCTGGGTCTGCCAGCGTCGCTGCCCTCTCCCACAAGGGGCGAGGGCACAGCAATGCGCCTCCGCCTCTGGACTGGGGCGGGAGCGCTCGCTCTGCTAGCCAGCAATCTCCCGCCAGTCGGCGCCGCGCAGCATGCGCATCACGGCGTTGGCGACCGCCGTGCGCTGCCGGCCGGCCACGCCGTAGAGGCTGACGGTGCGGCGTGCGTCCAGTCCGGCGACGGTGGCGCGGCTCAGCGTTTCCGGCAAAGGCGAGGTGTGCGGCACCATGGCGACGCCGATGTCGGCTTCGACCAGCTCGATCAGGTCGCGCTCGCTCGAAATCTCGTGGCCATGCTCGATGCCGTGCTCGCGCAGGTTCGCGGAGATGCGGCGCGAATGCTCGCAGAAGGTCCGGCTCAGCAATTGCTCCGAGCGCAAATCGTCCAGCTCGATGCTGCTGCGGCCGGCCAGCCGATGTCCGTCGCCAACGACGAGCTCGAAGCTCTCGGTGAACAGCGGCCAGGTGTCGAGCCGGTCCCAAGCCTCGTCGATCTCGGCGGCGATGCCGAGCTCGGCTTCTCCCTTCTTGAGGAAATCGGCGACCTCACGGCTCGTCCCGCGCAGGAAGCGGAGCTCGAGCCGGTTGAACTGCCGCCTGATCTCGTTGAGATGCGGGATCAGCAATGCCAGATCGATCGAATGCGTCAGCGCGATGCGCAGCGCGCCGACTTCACCGCTCCTGAACGAGGAGGCGAGCGAGCGCGCGCCGACCGCGGCATCATAGCACTGCTTCAGGAGCGGATGCATGCGCTGGCCGAGCTCGGTCAGTTGCGCCGCCGGTCGCTCGCGGCGAAACAGGTCGCCGCCGAGTTCGGCCTCGAGCTGCTTGATCGCGCGCGTCAGCGAAGGCTGCGTGACGTTGCACTCCTCCGCCGCGCGCGTGAAATTGAGCAATCGCGCCACCGCGAGGAAATAGCGGACCTGGTGCATTTCCATGGATCGGCTCCCAGCAAGATCGGCCGGAAACCTAGCCGATCGGAGCCGGAAATGACATCCCGCCCGCGATAGCGCGGACGTATGGAGTTGGAAGCCAGCCGGTATTTCCGTTCGGGCCGCCGATCCTGCAGGGTGTTGCGAAGGCTTGAAGTCCAGTGACCGCCAACGGAGACCGTGCCATGAATATATCGCTGAAGCCGCAGACATCGCAGCCTGCCCGCGCGCTGGCCGGCAAGGTTGCGCTCGTCACGGGCTCGACCAGCGGCATCGGTCTCGGCATCGCACGTGCCCTGGCTGCGGCCGGCGCTGATGTCGTCCTGAACGGCCTCGGCGTCGCCAGCGAGATCGGCCGGACGCGCGAGCAGATCGCGGCCGAATTCGGCGTCAAGGCGAGCTACTCGCCGGCCGACATGACGAGGCCAAAGTCGATCGCCGAGATGATCGCGGCGACCATCGCCGAGTCCGGCCGGCTCGACATCCTCGTCAACAATGCCGGCATCCAGCATGTGGCGCCGCTCGAGCAATTTCCCGTCGAGAAGTGGGATCAGATCCTCGCGATCAATCTGACCTCGGCCTTTCACACGACGCGGCTCGCGCTGCCGGCGATGCGCCGGAATGGGTTTGGCCGGATCATCAACGTCGCCTCCGCGCACGGCCTGGTCGGCTCCCCGTTCAAGGCCGCCTATGTCGCCGCCAAGCACGGCATCGTCGGTCTGACGAAGGTGACGGCGCTGGAGACGGCGGAGCAGCGCATCACCTGCAACGCCGTGTGCCCAGGCTACGTCTATACGCCGCTGGTCGAAGCGCAGATCGACGGGCAGGCCAAGGCGCACGGCATCTCCCGCGATCAGGTCATCCGCGACGTGCTGCTGGCGCAGCAGCCGAACAAGCGCTTTGCCACGGTCGAAGAGCTCGGCGCACTGACGGTGTTCCTGTCGACCGACGCGGCGGCTTCGATCACCGGCATCGCGCTTCCGGTCGACGGCGGCTGGACCGCGCATTGAGATGGGCCGGCGCAACAAGCCGCAACGGCATGTGAATATTCGATCGGTGCAAGCTCACCAGGAGCAGGACATGAATGGCATGCAGGACAACACGCAGAGCAAGGGCGCGGATCTGCCCGGCCAGGTCGTGCTCGTGCTCCAAGGCGGCGGCGCGCTCGGGTCCTACCAGGCCGGCGTGTATCAGGCGCTGCATGAGGCCGGCATCGAGCCGGACTGGATCATCGGCACCTCGATCGGCGCCATCAATGCCAGCCTGATCGCGGGCAATGCACCCGGCCAGCGGCTGGCGCATCTGAAGGAATTCTGGAAGCGGATGGAGCAGAATCCGATCTGGAATCTGCGCACCGCGTTTCCCGGCTTCAACGAGAAGCTCACCTATTGGTCGACCGTCACCAACGGCATTCCCGGATTCTTTCGCCCCAATCCGCTGGCGCATGCCGGTGATTCCTATCCGCTTGGGGCGGATCACGCCGGCTTCTATTCGACCGCACCATTGGAGAGGACGCTGCTCGAGCTGGTCGATTTCAGCCTGGTCAACAGCTGCTCGCCGCGGCTGACGGTCGGCGCGGCCCATGTCCGCAGCAGCCAGATGCGCTATTTCGACAGCCGCGACGGCGAGCTGACCGTGAAGCACGTGATGGCCTCCGGCGCGCTGCCGCCGGCGTTTCCGGCGGTGCGCATCGACGGCGAGCTCTATTGGGACGGCGGCATCCTGTCCAACACGCCGACCGAAGCCGTGTTCGACGACAATCCGCGCAGGAATTCGCTGATCTTCGCCGTGCATCTGTGGAATCCGATCGGCGCTGAGCCGACGACGATGGCGGAGGTGCTGAACCGGCACAAGGACGTGCAATATTCGAGCCGTATCGCGAGCCAGATCGCCCGCCAGCAGCAGGCCCACCGCCTGCGCCACGTCATCAATCAGCTTGCGGCCCGCCTCTCCGAGAGCGAGCGCCGCGACGCCGCAGTGCGGGAGTTGATCAGCTACGGCTGTCCGACCCGGATGCATGTCGTGCGGCTGCTGGCGCCGCAGCTCGATCGTGAGACCCATACCAAGGACATCGACTTCAGCCCGTCCGGCATCATGCGGCGTTGGGACGCCGGCTATGCGCATACGCGGTCCGTGCTCGAACGAAAGCCGTGGATCGGCGAATTCGATCCGCTCGCCGGCGTGGTGCTGCACGAGCATATGGACGTGCTGCCGATGGCGGCGGAGTAGTCGGCTCTTTCATCATCGAATTGCCACAGGCCTTGCGGATCGTCGGTCACCTCGCAGCCGAAGGCCGTGCAGATGGTGTCCGCGAACGATCTCGAGGCAACGCTCGATCAGGTCCGTGCCAACGCAGCGGGAGCGGTGGCCGGCGTGTTCGGTCCTGACACGCTGACCTGGCGGATCGACCGCGAGGCCGTCATCTTTCTCGGCGCCGGCCGCGCGCTGTTGCTGCAGCTGGCCCATCCCTGGGTTGCCGCGGCCATCGCCGAGCATTCCAAAACCTTTGCCGACCCGATCGGACGCTTCCATCGCACCTTCGACATCGTGTTTGCCATGGTGTTCGGCTCCCTTGAGCGGGCGCTACTGTCGTCGCGCCAGCTGCACCGGCGCCACAGCATGATCGTCGGAGAGATGCCCGAGACGGTCGGCCCGTTCGCGGCAGGCTCGCGCTACCACGCCAACGACATCCCGTCGCTGCGCTGGGTCCATGCGACGCTGGTGGAGTCGGCGCTGATGGCGCATGACCTGGTCCTGCCGGCTCTCACGGCGGAAGAGCGCGAGCGCTACTGGAGCGAGAGCCGGCTGTTCGGTGCCTTGTTCGGGTTGACCGCGGACGATCTGCCGGCGGACTGGTCCGGCTTTGCTGCCTACACCGCGGCGATGGCGCAATCGGAGACGCTGACCGTGAGCCCGGCGGCACGCGAGATCGCGACGCAGATCTTTGCCGGCGCACGCCCGTGGCTGCGGCCGCCGCGCTGGTACCGCGCGCTGACGGCGCGGATGTTGCCGGAGCGGTTGCGCGCCGGGTTCGCCCTTGCACTCGAAGCGAAGGACGAGAGGGCGGTCGACAATGCGCTGCGCTGGATCAGGCGTGCCTATCCAAGACTGCCTGACCGGCTGCGCTATGTCGGCCCCTACCAGGAAGCACAGGCACGCCTGCGCGGCGAGCCGCAGCCGGATTGGATGATCCGCTGCCTCAACAGGGCTTGGATCGGACGGCCGCAGATGGACGTGTGCCGCTGAGCGCTTCCGGCGCGTCCCGGACAAGCCACAACGCGCAAAGCGCGTTGCAGTGCAGAGCCGGGACCCAGGAGCCACCAACTGCGACGCGCGATGGGCCCCGGCTCAGCAGCGCACCGTCGAAGAGACGCTGCGCTGCGTCCGGGGCACGAGAGGGCGAGGCGCCCTGAGTTTGTGGAAGCGCCGAAGCGCCTCACACCGACGCCAGCTTGCGGTACAGCGCGGTATAGCTGCCGGCCGAGATGCTCCAGGAGAACGATCGGCCCATGGCGCTGCGGCGCATGGTGTCGAGCTGGTCCTGCGCCATGAAGGCCGAGAAGGCCCGGCGGACGCCGCCGAGGAAGGAATCGCGCGAGGGTTTCGAGAACAGGAATCCGGTCTCGCCGTCGGTGATGGTCTCGGCGAGGCCGCCGGTCTGGTGTCCGATCGGCAGCGAGCCGAAGCGCTGGGCGTACATCTGGCTGAGGCCGCACGGCTCGAAGCGCGACGGCATCAGGGTGAAGTCGCTGCCGGCAAAGATGCGGCGCGCCTGGGCGTCGTTGAAGCCGATCACGACGCCGATGGCGTCGGGGCGGCGGCGATGCGCGTCGATCAAGGCCTGCTCAAGCGCCGGCTCGCCGGAGCCGGTGACCACGATCTGCCCGCCGGCATCGACGATCTCGTCGGCCGCCGACAGCACGAGGTCGATACCCTTCTGGTGCACGAGGCGCGCGACGATGCCGAACATCGGGCCGCGCGAGACCGCAAGCCCGAACTGCTTGCGGACGTAATCAGCATTGGCCCTCTTGCCGGCCCAGTCGCCGGCGCCGAACTGCTGGGCGAGCTGGGCGCAGGAGCGCGGGTCCCAGCTCTCGTCGATGCCGTTGAGGATGCCGGTGAGCTCGGCGGCGTCCGAGCGCAGCCGGAGCAGTCCCTCCAGGCCGCAGCCGAACTCGGCCGTGGTGATCTCGCGCGCATAGGTGCCGCTGACGGTGGTGAGGTGCGAGGCGTAGACGAGGCCCGCCTTGAGGAAGGAGACCTGATCGTAGAACTCGACGCCGTCGATGTGGAAGGAGCTCTCCGGTGCTCCGATCCGCCGCAGCGCGTCCTTCGGGAAAAGACCCTGATAGGCGAGGTTGTGGATGGTCAGGATCGACGGCAGCTTGGCGCCGTGCCAGGCAAGGTAGGCCGGCACGAGCGAGGCCTGCCAGTCATTGGCATGGATCAGGTCTGCTGCCCAATTCTTGTCCAGCTTGCCCATGGCCAGCTCAGCGGCGGCGGAGGCAAATCGGGCGAAGCGAATGTCGTTGTCGGGCCAGTCGCGCCCGGACTCGTCGCCATAGGGATTGCCGGGCCGGTCGTAGAGTTGCGAGCAGAGCAGCACGTAGACCGGCAGGCCGTCCTTGGTCGCGGCTCGGCCGAGCGAGCATGCCGGCATTTCCGCGAACGCCGGGCAGCGGCCAACGATCTGAATATGCGTGAGTTGTTCGATGATGTCGCGATAACCGGGCAGCATGACCCGGATATCGGCAAAGGAGCGAAGCGCGCGGGGGAGAGCTGCGGATACGGCGCCAAGGCCGCCGACGCGGACGAAGTCGTCCATCTCAGTCGTGACGAACAAGACCCTCAAGAACAGCTGCCCTCTTCCGATCCCGTTTGCTGCTATGCAAGAACGGGTCCAGTTGCCCACGAAATCTCAAAGCCCGCCCACGCGGCACGTCCGTTCGGTAAAGACTTTCCTACTCAGCCGCCGCCCTCTAGGGTCGCCGCATCAACAAGAGAGAACATTGAAGGTTCCAAGGGGCTCCGGGGATGCAGCTAGCAGATAAGCATGAGGGGACGACGACAAAGGCCTTCGCCGGCCTCCGCGTCCTGGATTTTTCGACCACCATCGCCGGTCCTCACTGCGCGCGCATGCTTGCCGACATGGGCGCCGAGGTCATCAAGATCGAGACCGAGGGCGGCGAGACGATGCGGACCCGGCCGCCGCTGCGCAAGGGCTGCAGCACCACGTTCGGCCAGCTCAATGTCGGCAAGAAGAGCGTGGTGCTCGACCTCAAATCGGAGGACGGCAGGGATGCGGTCCGCCGGCTGGCCGCGACGTCGGACATCCTCGTCGAGAACTTCCGCCCCGGCGTGATGCACCGGCTGCGGCTCGACTATGACAGGCTGCGCGCCGTCAATCCGAGGCTGATCTATTGCTCGATCTCCGGCTACGGCCAGAGCGGCCCTTCGGCCGAGCTGCCGGCCTATGCGCCGGTAATCCATGCCGCCTCCGGCTACGACATGGCGCATCTGGCCTACCAGCCCGGCCGCAACCGTCCCGATTATTGCGGCATCTATCATGCCGATGTGGTCACCGGCACCTATGGCTTCGGCGCGATCGCCTCCGCGCTCTATCAGCGGACCGTGACCGGGCTCGGCCAGCATATCGACGTGTCCATGCTGGAATCGATGCTGTCGCTGACGCTGACCGAGCTGCAGAGCGCGCAATTTGCCGTGAAGCCGCCGCCGCGCCCGATGTTCGGACCGACCGAGACGGCAAACGGCTACGTCATGATCACGGTCGCCAGCGAGAAGACGTTCCAGGGATTGATGGGCGTGATCGGCCACGGCGAATGGATCACCGACCCGCGCTTCTCGACCTATGCCCCGCGTCGCGAGAATTGGGCCGAGGTGATGGACGGGGTCGAGGCCTGGTCCCGGCAGCTCACGACCGATGCGTGTCTCGCCGCGCTCGGCGCGGCCGGCGTGCCGGCTTCGGCCTATCGCACCGTGGCCGAGGCGCTGGCCGATCCGCAGCTCGCGCACCGGCAGGCGCTCACGTCCGTGCAGGACGAGGGCGGCTCCTTCAAAGTGCTCAACCTGCCGTTCCGGATGTCGGGCGCGGACACCGCGCCCGCCACGACGATGGCCGGGCTCGGGGAGCATACCGATGCGCTGCGCGAGGAGATTGGCCTCGCCGATGATGCGCCAATTCCGACAGGCAAAACAGCCGCGACACGCTGAGCAACGTTGCGCCGCACTGCGGCGTGTGATCTCGCACGCGTTCCTCTTGCGGTGGCGCGGTTTTGCCGCCACTCTCGCCCCAGTCATTCAGCGATCCGAAACATCGGACGAGGGATCCGGGGAGGAACCATGACGAAGATTGCTGCTGCGGCGCGCAAGCGCGCGCCGATATTCCTTGTTGCGGCATTTGCCCTCCTTCCACTGACTGGGCCTGCGCAGGCGCAGAAGTCCGGCGGCAGCATCACCGTCGGCCAGGAGCTGGAGATTGCAGGCTTCGATCCCCTGAAAGTCGGCGTCTACGACACCTCGACCTTCACGGCTGCCGCCGCCATCTTCGACACGCTCACAACGCTGGACGAGAAGGGACAGGCCGCGCCGAAGCTCGCGGTGTCCTGGACTCATTCCGACGACTACATGACGTGGACCTTCAAGCTGCGCGAGGGCGTGAAATTCCACGACGGCACCCCGTTCAACGCGCAGGCCTTCAAGGAGAATTTCGACCGGCAGAAGGATCCCGCCAACAAGTGCCGCTGCGCCTTCTACATCACCAACATCAAGGAAGTGCTGGCGCCGGACGAATACACCCTGGTCTACAAGCTCACCGACCCTTCCGTGAATCTGCCGGCGGTGATCACGATTCAGAGCCAGAACAACGCGGTGCATTCGCCGACGGCGTGGAAGACCAAGGGGGACGACTACAATCGCAATCCCGTCGGCACCGGTCCCTACATCCTGAAGTCATGGACCGCCGGCGACCGCATGGTGCTGGAGAAGAATCCAAACTACTGGGACAAGGGCCGACCCTATCTCGACCGCATCATCCTGAAGCCGCTGCCCGACGCGCAGTCGCGCTTCGCCTCGCTGCAATCGGGAGAGGCCGACATCATCTGGGACGACGAGAACGACGCCGACAACATCATGAAGGCGCAGAAGGATCCCAAGCTCACGGTGCACACCTACAAGGGCTCGGGCGCGGCGGTCTACGCCTTCAACACCAAGGTCGCGCCGTTCGACGATGTCCGCGTGCGCCAGGCGCTGGTGATGGCGATCGACCGCCCGAAAATGTCACAGGCGATCACCAACGGTCTGAGCCGGCCCGCGAGCAATCCTTACGGTGACGGCTCCTGGGTGAAATGCAAGGACGACGGCGCGCTGCCGTTCGACGTCGAGAAGGCCAAGGCACTGATCAAGGATTACGGCAAGCCGGTCGAGTTCAAGATGCTGGTGACCGCGACGCCGCGCGGCCGCATGGTCGGGCAGGTGCTGCAGCAGTTCTGGAAGCGCGTTGGCGCCAACATGGAGATCGAGCAGGTCGACCAGGCCACCATTCCCTCGCGCGCCTTCACCCGCCAGTTCCAGATGACGCCGTGGCGCATCGTCGATCTCGCCGATCCCGATCCGCAGATGTACGCGAATTTCCGCAGCGGCAGCCCGCTGGCGCTCGCCGGATACTCAAGCCCCGAGCTCGACAAGCTGCTGGACCACGCGCGCGTCACGGCCGACCTCGGCCAGCGCACCGAAGATTACTGCGCCATCAGCCGCCTGATCAACAAGGAGGCGATCTGGTTCTGGACCTTCCAGAACACCTATTACGCTCTGTCGAGCGCCAAGCTGAAGGGCTTCCCGAAGATGTACAACGGCGTGATCGACGTCTCGAGGACCTGGCTGGAATGATGGCGCGATGCTGAACTTCGTCGTTCGGCGGCTGCTTGCCATGCTGCCGGTGCTGCTCGCTGTCTCGCTGCTGACGTTCCTGATTGCCTCGCTGCTGCCGGGCGATCTCGCTCTCGTCATCCTCGGCGATCAGGCGACGCCGGAGAACGTGGCGGCGCTCCGCCGCGACATGGGGCTCGACCAGCCGCTGTGGTGGCGCTATCTCAGCTGGCTCGGCCAGGTCCTGCAGGGCGATCTCGGCCGCTCGTTCCGCACCGGGCAGACGGTGTTGCAGGCGGTCGCCGAGCGCATTCCGGTCTCGCTGCAATTGATGCTGATGGCCGAGTTCCTCGGCCTCCTGATCGGCGTTCCCGTCGCGATCGCCTGTGCCGCGCGTGCCGGCGGCGCGTTCGACCGCTTCATGACCGGCAGCGCGTTCGCGATGCTGTCGATGCCGTCCTTCCTGGTGGCGATCCTGCTGATCTATCTGTTCGCGGTCGAGCTGCACTGGCTGCCGGCGACCGGCTACGTGCCGTTCACCGAGGCGCCGCTCAGCAATCTGCGCTTCTTCGTGCTGCCGGCGCTGACGCTCGCCCTCGCCGAATGGCCTGGAATCATGCGGGTGCTGCGTTCCGACATGATCGCGACCCTGCAGGAGGATTATATCGCGCTCGCCAAGGCAAAAGGCCTCAAGCCCGCGCGCATCCTGTTCGTGCATGCGCTGAAGCCGTCGTCGCTGACCCTGGTGACGGTGACCGGCATCAATATCGGCCGTCTGCTCGGCGGCACGCTGATCGTGGAATCGATCTTCGCGCTGCCCGGCATCGGCCGCCTCCTGGTCGGCGCGATCTATACCCGCGACCTCGTCATCCTCCAGGGCGTGGTGCTGCTGGTCGCCTGCGGCTTCGTCATCGTGAATTTCGTCGTCGACATGCTCTACGCCGTGCTCGACCCCAGGATCCGCCATGGCCACGCTTGAGCTCTCGCTGCAGGACGAGGCGGCGCCCGTGCCGGTCGGCCGCAAGCGCAAGCTCGGCCTGCTGTTCTGGATCGCGAGCAGCTGGCTTGCGATCATCCTCGCGCTCGCGATTCTCGCGCCGGTGCTGCCGCTGCAGAATCCCGTCGACATGGACATGCTGGAGCGCCGCGCCGCGTTCTCTTCCGAGCACTGGCTGGGGACCGACGGGCTCGGCCGCGACGAGCTCGCCCGCCTGATCTTCGGCGCGCGGACCTCGCTGACGGTCGGGCTGATCGCACCGATGATCGGTCTCACCATCGGCGGCGCGCTCGGTCTGCTCGCCGGCTATTTCCGCGGCCGGTTCGAGATCATCGTGGTCGGCAGCATGGACGTGCTGCTCGCCTTTCCGCCGCTGATCTTCGCACTTGCCGTGACCGCCTATCTCGGCCAGTCCGTCCCTAACCTCACCGTGATCCTCGGCGTGCTCGGCATTCCCGCCTTCATGCGCGTGGCGCGGGCGGCGACGCTGACGCTGGCGCGGCGGGAATTCGTGATCGCGGCCGAGGCGCTCGGCGCCAGCCATGCGCGTATCCTGCTGCGCGAGCTGCTGCCGAACGTGATCCTGCCGCTGCTTGCCTTCTTCCTGCTCGGCGTCGCCGTCACCATCGTGGTCGAGGGGGCGCTGTCCTTCCTCGGCCTCGGCGTGCCGCCGCCGATGGCGAGCTGGGGCAGCATGATCGGGGAGGGGCGCGACAGCCTCGACGTCGCGCCGCGGCTGGCCTTCCTGCCGGCGGTCGGACTTTTCGTGACCGTGCTGGCCTTCAACCTGGTCGGCGACACCTTGCGGGCGCTGACCGATCCGCGTCAGGGGGCGCTGTGAGCGCCCCGCTATTGACCATCGCGGACGTCACCGTCGAGCTGCCGACGCCGCGCGGCAGTTTGCGCGCGGTGGATCATGTCGATCTGTCGCTGCAGGCGGGCCGCACGCTCGGCATCGTCGGCGAATCCGGCTGCGGCAAGACCATGCTGTCGCGCGCGGTGCTTCAGCTGCTGCCGAAGAAAGCAAAGCTCACGGGCCGCGTGATGTTCGACGGCCAGGATCTGGTGCGGCTCGCGCCGGAAAGCCTGCGGCGGCTGCGCGGCCGCGATCTCGCGGTCGTGTTCCAGGATCCCATGACCTCGCTCAATCCGGTGCTCACGATCGGCACGCAGTTGATGGAGACGATCCAGGAGCATCTCGAACTCGATGCTTCGGCGGCGAAGGCGCGCAGCATCGAGCTCTTGGCCGCCGTCGGCATTCCCGCGCCGGAGCAGCGGCTCGCGCAATATCCGCATCAATGCTCCGGCGGCATGCGCCAGCGCATCGCGATCGCGATCGCGCTGTCCTGCGAGCCGAAGCTCTTGATCGCGGACGAGCCGACGACCGCGCTCGACGTCACCATCCAGGCGCAGATTCTCGATCTGCTCGCGCGCGAACAGCGCCGCCGTCACATGGCGATGATCATCATCACCCACGATCTCGGCGTCGTCGCCGGCCGTGCCGACGAGGTTGCGGTGATGTATGCGGGCAGGGTGGTGGAGCGCGCGCCGACCTCGGCGTTGTTCAAGCGCATGCACATGCCCTACACCGAGGCGTTGCTGGCTGCGATTCCCAAGCTGGATGCCGCGCCGCATACGCCGCTGCCGGCCATCTCCGGCCGTCCGCCCGATCCAACGCGGCCGTTGCGTGGCTGCTCCTTCGCGCCGCGCTGCCGTTATGCCACCGGCCGCTGTCGCGAGGCCAAGCCGGCGCTGGCAAGCGCCGAGATGCCAGATCATCTCTATGCATGCTTCCACCCGATCCAGATGGCGGAGGGAATTGGCGCATGATGCAGCTTGCCGCGCGCGCCGAGCCGCTTCTGAACGTCGACAATCTCGTCGTCGAATATGGCCTCGGCAACAAGACCGTGCATGCCGTCTCCGGCGTCAGTTTTCAGGTCGCGCGCGGCGAGACGCTGGGGCTGGTCGGCGAATCCGGCTGCGGCAAGTCGACGCTGGGGCGCGCGGTGCTGCAATTGCGCCGCGCCAGATCCGGCCGCGTGCTGTTCGACGGCGAGGACCTCACCGCGATGGAGGGCGAGGCGCTGCGCAGGATGCGCCGCCGCGTGCAGCTGATCTTCCAGGACCCGATCGCCTCGCTCAACCCGCGCCGCCGGATCGGCGACATCGTGGCCGAGCCGCTGATCATCGCCGGCGTCAAGGATGCGGCCGAGCGCAAGCGGCTCGTCCATGAGGTGCTGTCGGCGGTCGGGCTTGACCCTGACCTCGTCGCAGGGCGCCTGCCGCACGAGTTCTCCGGGGGCCAGTGCCAGCGCATCTGCATCGCGCGGTCACTCGTGCTCAATCCCGAGTTCATCGTCTGCGACGAGCCGGTCTCGGCGCTCGACGTCTCGATCCGCGCGCAGATCCTCAACCTTCTGGAGGAGATGAAGGCGCGCTTCGGCCTGACGCTGCTGTTCATCGCGCATGATCTTGCTGTCGTCAAAGCCGTCAGCGACCGCGTCGCGGTGATGTATCTCGGCCGGCTTTGCGAGGTCGGCCCTGCCGAGCAATTGTTCGCGAGGCCGGCGCATCCCTATACGGAGCTGTTGCTGCAGGCGATCCCGGTGCCCGATCCGGACGTTCGTCCCGCCGAGAGCATAGCGGGCGGCGAGCCGCCATCGCCGATTGCGCCGCCGTCCGGGTGCCGCTTCCGCACCCGCTGCCCGCGGGCCGATCAGCGATGCAGCGCGGAGATACCGGAGTTGCGTGAAGTCGCACCCGGCCAGTTCGCGGCTTGCCATTATCCGCTGGCCTGAACTAAGACCGGTTTGTCTCGCCTTGCCGGCCATGGCATGGTGGCGCGGCGACAAGAAGCATGCGGGAGGACGCCGATGAAGAGTTTCAAGGTTGCCGATTTCAAGGCGCCGTTGCAGGAGTTCGACGAAGCGACGCCGCAGCCGTCGGGCACGCAGGTGCTGATCAAGGTGAAGGCTGCCGGCGTCTGCCACAGCGATCTCCACATCTGGGAAGGCGGTTACGATCTCGGCCACGGCCGCAAGCCGCTGTCGCTGAAGGACCGCGGCATCAGCCTGCCGCTGACCATGGGCCATGAGACCGTCGGAGGAATCCTGGCGTTCGGGCCCGACGTGAAGCCGACCGACCAGGGCGAGCTGAAGATCGGCGACGTCGGGCTGGTCTATCCCTGGATCGGCTGCGGCAAGTGCGCCACCTGCCTTGGCGGTGACGAGAACATGTGCCTGACGCCGCGCTCGCTCGGCGTCTATTGCGACGGCGGCTATTCCGATCACATGCTGGTGCCGCATCCGCGCTATCTGCTCAATCTGCGAGGGCTCGATCCGGCGACGACCGCCCCCTATGCCTGCTCGGGCGTCACCACCTACAGCGCGCTGAAGAAGGTCGAGCAGCATTTCGACACGCCGATCGTGATGTTCGGCGCGGGCGGTCTTGGCCTGATGGCGCTGTCGCTGTTGAAGGCGATGGGCGGCAAGGGCGCGATCATGGTCGATATCGACGCCAGGAAGCGCGAGGCGGCGGAGAAGGCCGGCGCGCTCGCCACTGTCGATCCCAAGGCACCGGATGCGCTGGAACAGCTTGCCAGGAAAGCGGGCGGGCCGATCCGCGCCGTGATCGACCTCGTCGGCAATGCAGCGACGACGCAGCTCGGTTTCGATTGCCTCACCAAGGGCGGCAAGCTCGTCATCGTCGGCCTGTTCGGCGGCGGCGCGACCTGGGCGCTGCCGCTGATTCCGATCAAGGCGATCACGATCCAGGGCAGCTATGTCGGCAACTTGCGCGAAACGCAGGAGCTGCTTGACCTCGTGCGCACCAAGAAGGTGCCGCCGATCCCGGTCACGACGGCCCCGCTCGCCAAGGCCAACGACGCGCTGCTGCAATTGCAGCAGGGCGCGGTGGTCGGGCGCACGGTGCTGACGCCGTAATCCATCTGTCATTCCGGGGCGGTCCGTAAGGACCGAACTACGGTGCGCAATTGCGCACCTGAGAATCTCGAGATCCCGGGTTCGGCTCTTCGAGCCGCCCCGGGATGACGCGTCCTACAGGAACCTCCAATGTCCGCAAATAACGCCTTCCACATTGCCGTGCTCGCCGGGGACGGCATCGGTCCCGAAGTCATGGCGCCCGCACTCGAGGTGCTGCGCAAGGTCGGCGAGAAATCGGGCCTCGGCTTCCGTTTCACCGAGGCCCCGGCTGGGGCGAGCAATTATCTGGCGACCGGCAAGTCAATGCCGGATTCGACGATCAAGCTGTGCGAGGAGGCGGACGCGATCCTGCTCGGGGCCTGTGGCCTGCCGTCGGTGCGCTACCCCGACAATACCGAGATCGCGCCGCAGATCGAGCTGCGCTTCATCTTCGATCTCTATGCCGGCGTGCGGCCCGCGCGCCTCATTCCCGGCGTGCCGAGCCCGATCGTCGGTGCCGACCAGCGCGGCATCGATCTCGTCGTGATTCGCGAATCCACGGAAGGGCTGTTTGCCTCGATGGGCAAGGGCGTCGTCACCCACGAGGACGCGCGCGAGACCATGGTGATCACGCGCCGGACCTCCGAGCGCCTGTTCGAGTTTTCGTTTCGCCTGGCCGAGCGGCGCAAGGCGCGCGGCAAGCCGGGGATGCTCGCTTGCGTCGACAAGGCGAACGTGTTCAAGGCGTTTGCATTCTTCCGCGGCATCTTCGATGAGATCGCGAAGAAGCATCCTGACGTGAAGACCGACCGGCTCTATGTCGATGCCTGCTCAGCGATGCTGGTGAAGCGCCCCTGGGATTTCGACGTGATGGTGATGGAGAACATGTTCGGCGACATCGTCTCCGACATCACCGCGAGCCTGATCGGGGGCCTCGGCATGGCGCCGTCGGCCGATATCGGCGACAAATACGCGGTTTTCCAGCCCTGTCACGGCACCGCCCCCGACATCATGGGGCAGGGCAAGGCCAATCCCACCGGCATGATCCTGTCGGCGGCGATGATGCTGGACTGGCTCGCCGACAAGCTCGGCGTCGAGAGCGCCGCGGAAGCGGGCGAGACGATCGAGCGGGCGGTGGATCAGGTCTATGCCGGCGGCATCAAGCCGATGGAATTTGGCGGCAGCAACGGCACGGCCGACATCACCAAGGCGGTGCTGGCAGCGCTGTAATTAAAGAAAAGGGGCCCGCGGGCCCCTTGGTTCACCAGCGGCGCCAGTGATGGTGGTGATGACGCCAGCCCCACGGACGCGGGCCGTAGAAGCGCGGGCCACCGTAATAGCCGTAGGCGCGGTAGTAGTTCGGGCGCCACCAGCAGCGGCCCCAGGGATTACAGACCCAACGGACCTGATCGACGTCGGCGGCCGGGCCCTTTGCAATCTGGTTCGCCTGCGGAATGCCATTCGGCATGGCCGCGAGGGCCGGTCCCGAAGCGAGCGCCACACCGCCGATGGCAGCCAGACCGAGCACAGCAAGTTTGAATGTCATCGCAACCTCCCTCATTGGTGGCGGGAGAACTATCGCGCGATCACCTGGTTGCTGCCGCAGCAAGCTGCACGAGGAATTTAATCTTCCTGAATAGAGGTTCAGCTACCTGCCCTGGAACCGCGGTTTGCGTTTCTCCATGAAGGCCTGCCGGCCCTCGCGGAAATCCGCGCTGTCCATGCAGGCATGGCCGATCGCCTTGATGGCGTCCATGTCGCGCTGGCTTTCGTCCTTCAGCACCTGCGCGATCGTGATCTTCGCGGCCTTGATCGCGAGCGGAGCGTTCTCGGTGATGGCATGCGCGATCGCCATTGTCTCACCCCACAGCTCATCGATCGGGAACAGGCGCTCGACGAGGCCGATCCGCAGCGCCTCCGCGGACTCGATGCGCATGCCCGTGTACATCAGCAGCCGGGCCCAGGACGGGCCGACCAGCGATACCAGATGCTTCAGGCCGTCATAACCATAGGCGATGCCGAGCCGAGCCGCGGGAATGCCGAACTGGCTGCCATGCGCGGCGAGACGGATATCGGCGAGCATCGCGACCTGCATTCCGCCGCCGAGACAGAAGCCCTCAATGCAGGCGATCGTCGGCTTGGGAAAGTCGGCGAGCAACGCGCGCTGGGCCGCGCTGCGCTTGGCGTATTGCTCGGACGCCGCCGCATTATGGCGGGTCTTCTCGAACTGGCTGATGTCGGCCCCGGAGACGAAGGCCTTGCCGCCGGCGCCGCGCAGGATCACGACGCGCACCGTCTCGTCGTCGCGCAACGCCGTCAGTGCCTCGCCAAATCCCTCCCACATCTCCAGCGACATCGCGTTGCGCTTGTCGGGATTGTTGAAGGTGATCACGCCGACACCGTCAATGACGCGCTTGAGGATCTTGCCGTCGGCGTAGGATTTCTCATCGGAGGTATCGGGCATCGCGCGCTCGCTTGTCATTGACAAGGTGCAATGTGCTGCGAGGGCATCGCCGCGGTCAACGGCAACAGGCGAGGCAGCTTGCATCCGCCTGTGCCGCCATTGCATGGCGGCGGTGCCGCTGCTTCGGCAAGACAGGACGAACGACACGGAATCTGACAACAAAAAGGGGCGGTCAGGCCGCCCCGGAAGCGAAGGCCGCGCGCGGAAAGCGCGCGGGCCAAGTCGGACGCAACGACATGCGATCCGGGTCCCGTTCAATCCGGCCGCGTCCCGTGACGCGGCGGATTGAAGGTCGGCCGTAGAGGCAGATCGTCGGCCGATCTCAGCTTTCGTTCGCTGCGATCGATTCCATCAGCGAGACCAGCTGACGTTGCACCGTCTGGTCCTTGATCTTGCTGTAGGCGCGCAGCAGGCGCAGGCTGAAGGCCGAATCGAGGAAGAGCAGGCTCTCGACTTCGCGCGCCTTGTTGTCGCCGTCGTAGAAGAAGGTCACCGGCACGTCGAGCGCGGAGGCGATCTGCTGAAGGCGAGCTGCGCCCACGCGATTGACGCCCTTCTCGTACTTCTGGACCTGCTGGAAGCTGACGCCGAGCTTCTCGCCGAGCTCGGCCTGCGAGATCTTCATCTCGACGCGCCGCAGGCGGATCCGCTTGCCAAGCTCGATGTCCGGCTTGCCGGCACTACGCTGCTTCATTCTCTTTGCCGCTGCTTTCATCTTCGTTCTCACCTTTGTTCTTCGGTTGAAAATCCCCCGAAGAGCTGGGTCAGGGGTTCGCCCATGTACGAGTCCTTGAATTCATGCGGGTGCACGAACTCTTCCTTAAACCACGGGAAACGAGCTGGACTGAACGCTTCGATCAGCCAGTCGATCATGTGCCGCACGCGCGGAATACGGCCGCTACCGGGATGGTAGGACAGCCAGATATCCAGCGGTCGGTTCAGCTCGACCTCCAGTGGAATCAATTTCCCGCCAAGCGCAATGGCGTAGCTGGGGAAGACGCCGATGCCGGCGCCATTCGCGACCGCCCAATAGTTGGCGCTCGAGACATTGGTCTTCATGACCAGAAGGTCCCGTTCCGAAACGCCCGGGAAGAAGCTTTCGAAGGATTCCTTGGCGGCGAGCTGGTCGGCGAATTGCAGCACCAGGCGATGCTTGATCAATTCCGCCGCCGAACGCGGCGCGCCATGTTTTGCGATGTATTTCTCCGAGGCCCAGAACATCAGGTGCATGCGGCCGAGCCGCACCAGCTTGATGTCGAGGGCCGAGGGACGGGACAGATGGATGGCGACGTCGGCCTCATGGCGCGAGACATCGGCCGAGCGCATCGCGCAATGTAGGTCGACCAGGATCTTGGGATAGGCCTGCTGGAATTCGACCAGGCGCGGCGCAAGCCAGAACGTGCCGAGCCCCTCGGTGACGGCGACCCGGACCTCGCCGGACAGCGCGTTGGCCATCGAATCGCTGGCCCGCAGCACGTCGAAGGTGGCAGCTTCCATGCGCTCGACGGCGGACACCACCAGCGCGCCTTCATCGGTCAGATGGGTGCCGTGGACGTCGCGGGTGAACAGCGTGGTGCCGGTCTGGCGTTCGAAATCGTCGATCCGCCGGCGCACCGCGTTGATCGACAGCGACAGGCGTTCGGCCGCCGACCGGAAGCTTCCGCATCGGACGACTTCGAGAAATATGCGGGCCGCATCCCAATCCGAGAGGCCGCTGAGATTTGTCTTTGGGCGTTCCGCCAGAGGAACGCCCCTTTCCGCCAAGGAGTGCATACAAGTCCCTTCGGATAGCTAAACTGGCAGAATCTGGCGCAAACCACAACCACTGCGGGTTGGGGGATGATGAGTTTTGAACCGTCATCCTTACCATCTAGGGTGAGTGGTATTTAGGTGCCGGCATGGGCTGGAATCGGGTGAATTTGTCGCCTATACGAGGGGTGTGGCGTGGGTTCCGTTGCGAGCCGTGAAATGGCTACGGGATTGCAGGCGCTGTCCGCGATGACCGTCTTTGTTCGCAAGCCTGCGCCGTCTCCGTCGATGGATCAATTGCAGCACGCCAAGCGTTTCCTTCTCAATCAATTCAAACGGCGCGAACAGCGCGGCGCGGCCACGTTGGCCGGAATCGCAGTTCCACGGCGGAAACCAACTGAAATCAGGTTCAGAGGGGCGGCGGCCTCATGCTATCCTCGGCATTCCAGGGGCGCCGAGGGGATCGTCACAATCACGTCTCGCAGGCCGAATTAACGGAAAGAACGCCGGTGTCGCATTCAGACGAACAATTGCAGTCGGTGCTGGAAACACTCGAGGGATGCCGCAAGGTTCTCAATGCGTGCAACAGCCGGGAATCGGCCGATCTGCTCTCCATCGTCATCCTCGACGTCAGGATGAAGCTCAAAGGAATAGACAGTGCCGATCTCAAGGCATTGTGCGATGAAATGCTGCGGAGCGCTGCGAGCGCGCCGCCGACCCCTTCCAAGCAGACGCAGGACCAGCCCCGGCGTCCGCTGCTCCGCGTGGTGAAGTAGCCGCGCCGCCGAACCTCGCTTTTTGGCGAGATTTGTGCGCGTCTCGATGCCGCATCTGTGATCGCAGACGGCATCGGGCGGAGCCCTGGTTTCGTGCGCCTCTGTTGCGCATTCTCCGGCATCGGCTACACCAGAGCCGGTTCGCTCCGGCCGGGCGCATTTCCCGCGCGCCGTACCGGTACCTGAGATGGCTCAGACGGCATCATGCAAAATGTTTCGATCCCGGCGGCTCTGATTGCCGGCCTCGTCAGCTTCCTTTCGCCTTGCGTCCTGCCGCTGGTCCCGCCCTATCTGGTCTACCTCACGGGCGCCACGATCGAGCATGTCGAGAGCGACGAGCCAGCGGAGGCCTCCAAGCGCGCCATCCTGTTGTCGGCGCTGCTGTTCGTGCTGGGATTCTCCACGGTATTCGTCGCGCTCGGCGCCAGCGCCTCGCTGATCGGCGGGCTGATCCGGGCCTGGTCGGCAGAGCTTTCGATCCTCGCCGGCATCGTCATCATCGTCATGGGCCTGCACTTCCTCGGGCTGACGCGCATCGGCCTGTTGATGCGCGAGGGACGGCTGCCGATCCCGAAGCCGGTCGGCCTCTGGGGCGCCTATATCATGGGCCTCGCCTTCGCCTTCGGCTGGACGCCCTGTATCGGCCCGATCCTCGCCGCGATCCTGTCGATCGCCGCGGCTGAAACCACGGTGATGAAGGGCGCGGGTCTGCTCGCGGTCTATTCCGCGGGCCTCGGTATTCCGTTCCTGATCGCTGCCCTGATGATCGAGCAGTTCTCGGCACTGTTCGCACGCATGAAGGGCCACCTCGTCAATGTCGAACGCGCCATGGGCGTCCTCATGGTGATCACCGGCATCGGCTTTCTCACCGGCGCGGTCTCGAATGTAAGCATCTGGCTGCTGGAGACCTTTCCAGCGCTGCAGACGATCGGCTAGCTGCCCCACGGGAACCGGGTTTTCACGGATGAAAACCGCAAGGAACCGTTGAGAACCGTCAGGCATGCTACCTGAGAGCAGGTCTCCAACCTTTCCGATCCCGAGGCGTTGGAGCACGGACAATTGCATGATGGGAGATCTCGTGACCAAGACAGTGCGCCTAGAGCCCTTGTCGGGCAACGTGGCCCTGGTGGCCTGGCAATTCGTCGGACAGCCCTTGCAGGAGTGGCCAAGCTGGGTTCAGTCGAGTTGCTCGCTTCAGAAGGATGCCGAGGGAAAATTCGAGCTTCGGCACGAGCGGCGTAACGGCACCCAGATCGTCTATCTCGGCGAGTGGCTGGTGCGAGATCTCGATGGTGGCGTCGATTTCTACACCGACGCCGAGATCTGGACGCGGTTCGCTGCGAAACGCTGAAGCGCGACGCGATCGCCGCGGATCGTGCGTCACGCCTTAGTCTTTCTTGCTTGAGCTCCGAGCGGTCAAAAGCCCGTGTCGTCCGTGGGGCAAAAAGCCTCGCCGGTAGGACTCACCTACATATGCAATCTGTGGTAATATTTCATTTTACTGCACCCTGAGGGGCAATTTTCAAAGACCTATACTGAAACGGGAATTTCAGCCCAATCGACAACTTCGTCGCCCCTCTCCCCACAGCATTTTAAGCAGGAGCAAGCGATGGGAACCGACGTCAACGTTCATCCCGGTCATGGCAAGGCCGGACGTCATCCGACGCGACAATTTCTCCATACGCTTTCCGGACACGAAGATCCGGGCATGTTTGGGCGGATGTTTCCGACCCTGGAGCCGCTGGCTGTCGATGACGGCCCGCTCCATGAACTCGCCGATGCGATGAAGGACCCCAATCCCGGCGATCCCGCAGGAAACAATGCCAACGTACCCGCCGGCTTCACCTATCTCGGACAATTCGTCGACCACGACATTACGCTCGACCTGACCTCCTTTGGCGAGAAGGAGGCCGATCCGATGGCGGTGACGAACTTTCGCACGCCCGCCCTCGATCTCGACAGCATCTACGGTCTCGGTCCGGACGGAAGCCGCCACCTGTACGCGCGTAATTCGGCGAGCGACAGCGGCAAGACTCCGGGTCCCAAGCTCCTGATCGGCAAGACCGTCAACGTCGATGACATCACCGGGGATCATCGCAACGACCTGCCGCGCAATCCCGAGGGGTTCGCCCTGATCGGCGATCACCGCAACGACGAGAACCTGCTCGTCGCGCAAACCCACCTTGCGATGCTGAAGTTCCACAACAAGGTCTGCGATCAGCTCGCGGCGTCGGGCAAGCCGGCGGGCGAGATCTTCGAGGAGGCGCGCCGGATCGTGACCTGGCACTATCAATGGATGGTCCTGCACGATTTCGTCGAGCGGATCACCGAGAAGGGGATCGTCGCGAAGATTCTCGAGCAGGGGCGGCGCTTCTACCGCTTCAAGAAGACGCCCTACATGCCCGTCGAGTTTTCGGGCGCCGTCTACCGGCTCGGCCACAGCATGGTTCGTCAAGCCTACAGCCACAACAGGATCTTCACATTCGGACCAGGCAACATCCCGGCGACCCTCGACCTGCTGTTCAAGTTCACAGGGCTATCGGGAGGGATCATTGGAGATCTCGCGCCCAATCCGATCCAGCCGCCGCTCCCGCTTCCGGTGCTTTCGAGCAACTGGATCATCGACTGGCGGCGCTACTTTCAGGTGCTGCCCAACAATCCTCCGGGCGTGGGGTTCAATCCGTCGCGCAAGATCGATCCGTTCGTCGTGCCGCAGCTCCACACCCTGCCGGGCGACGGCGGCAGCCTGCCGTTCCGCAATCTCAAGCGCGGCGTGTTGCTGGGATTGCCGTCTGGACAGGACGTCGCCAAGGCCATGAAGATCAAGAATCCTCTGACCCCGGACGAAATCTCCAAGGGGACTGACGGTGCCGTGGCGAAGAAGCATGGCCTGCACCAGCACACCCCGCTCTGGTACTACATCCTCAAGGAGGCGGAGCAGCGGGGCGGCGGCGAAAGGCTCGGACCGGTCGGCGCGACGCTGCTCGCCGAGGTCTTCGTCGGCCTCGTCCATGGTGATCACCAGTCGTACCTGTGGCTCAAGGGTAAAAGCTGGAAGCCGACGCTTCCATCGCAAGTGCCGGGCGAGTTCACGATGGCCGATCTGCTGCGCTTCGTCGGTGATATCAGCCCGATCGACGGCATCTCGACCGTCTAGTCCAGGCCTCCGCCGGCGTTGGCGTTGCAGACGATGGGGTAGACCGGCGCGCACGGCGCGCCGGTCCTGATGTTGGCAACAAGGCTCACGGCTTGAACACGTAGCCCGGCGTGATCGCCGCCGTCGCCGGAATCGGCGGCAGGTCGGCGAACAGCTCGGGACGATCCTTCATGACCTTGAGAATGTGCTTCGGCTCGATATGCGCATTGACGTCGAAGGTCGATTTGAGGATGCCGAGACGGGCGAGCCGGTCCTCGGCGCTCCACAGCGCGCGGTAATTGTTCGCCGACAGCCGGCGGTCCGCTTGCTGGATGTTGAACTGCATCGCGGTCTCGGCGACCTCCTGCTTCAGTCCCGGTATCCAGCGCGTGGCAACTTGCGCCGCCAGCTTCGGGTTCTTGCGCATCCATTGGTCGGCCTCGGAGACGGCCGCGAGGAATCTCTCGATGGTCTCGCCGTTGGCCTGCACCCAGGGGCGAAGCGCCACATTGAAGCCGATATAGGAGATCACGTCGCCGCCCCTGATGATCTCGACCGCGCCCGGCACGTCCTTGCCGGCGACGATCGGCCAGGGATCCCAGCCCGAGAACGCATCGATGCCCTTGGCGAGCAGGGCGACGGTCATGTCCGGCGGCGGCGTGTTGACCAGCGTGACATCATCGGGCTTCAGCCCGGCCTTCTCCAGCGTCGCCAGGATATAGAGATGGTTGATCGTGCCGAAGGATGCCGCGATTTTCTTGCCCTTCAGCGTCGACAGGTCGCCCTTGACGATGCCCGAACCTTCGCGCGCGATGATCGCCATCGTCGCGTCGGACCCGGCCTTGGTGGCGTTGCCGCTGTAATTGCCGAGCGCGACGAGGTCCATGCCGCGCAGCACGGCGCCGATCATGGGCACGCCGACCTGCACGATCTCGCTCTCGCCGGCCTGCAACGCATTCAGCGCGTCGACGCCGGTGGCGTAGGGGCGCGCGATCGTGACGTCGAGTCCGTACTTCTCGAAGAAGCCGCGCTCGAGTGCGATCGGCAGGCCGATCTGGTCGATGCCGGTGACCATGCCGGCCTTCAGTTTCGTCAGGTTCTGGGCGCTCGCCGGCATGACGCCGGCCAGAAGCGCTAGTCCAAGCAACACGAGTCGTTTCATAGTCTCAGCCTCCCTCTTTTATCGGCCCCACCGCCGTCACCCAGTAGGGCCGGGCGACGGCGTTGAGGTCCGTTCTTTTGACGCCACGCAATTCGATCGAATGCTCGTCCGTGCCCGACACGCGTCCGTATTGCTGGAACGCGAGCACATGGAATCGCTCCGGCGTGAACGGCAGCTCGATCTGGACATTCACTTTCTCCGACGTGCCTTTCAGCTCCGGCGCGATCTTGCCCGGGGCCGCGATGGTCAGCCAGAGCTGAAACAGCGCCCAAGCCGCGACGGCGCCGAGCACGACGCGTGCCTTGGTCGAGCGCAAGACGTCGGAGGCGATGCTCATGCTGCGCGCACCATCTGCAGCACCCGCGCGGACAGCTGCTTGAACCGGTCGTCCTTGACGAGGTCGTCCCAGACGCGGGGACGAGGAAGGTCGACCGCGATCTGGTCGAGCACGCGTCCCTTTGACAGCACGACCACGCGGTTGGCGAGAAACACCGCCTCAGCCACGTCATGGGTGATGAAGATCACCGTCGGCTTGCGCTCCTGCCAGATGCGGGTCAGCTCCTCCTGGAGCGTCATGCGCGTCTGCGCGTCGACGCTGGCGAACGGCTCGTCCATCAGCAGGACGTCGGGGTTGTTGGCGAGTGCGCGCACCACGCCGACGCGTTGCTGCATGCCGCCGGAGAGCTCGTTGGGATAGCGATGCGCCGCGTGCGACAGCCCGGCCAGCGCGAGATATTCGCGCGCGATGCGGTCGCGCTCGGCCTTCGGCACGCCACGCATCTTCGGGCCGAAGCCGACATTGTCGAGCACCGTCTTCCAGGGAAACAGCGCGAACGACTGGAACACGACACCGCGCTCGGGACCGGGCCCGTGCACCGGCTTGCCGTCGAGCAGGATGTCGCCCTTCGAGTAGGGAATGAAGCCGGCGATCATGTTCAGGATCGTCGTCTTGCCGCAGCCGGAGGGCCCGACCACCGAGATGAACTCGCCGGGCTCGACGTCGAGCGAGACGTCGTGGACGGCGGTGACGTGTGCGCCCGCATAGGGGTCGAAATAGGTCTTGCCGAGATTGCGCAGCGAGAGCGTCTTCATGATGTCACCAATCCCCAACGCTGGCCGGTCGCGCGCTCGAGCGGCGCGAGGATCCAGGCGTCCACGATGTACCAGAGCAATCCGAGAATGATCATGCCGAGGATGATCTCGACGGTGGAGCCGGCGCGGCGCGCATCGAACATCATGAAGCCGATGCCGGAGGTGCCGACGATCATCTCGACGGCGATCAGCGCGCGCCAGCCATAGCCGAGCCCGTTGCGAAGTCCGGTGATGATGTTCGGCAGCGCGCCCGGCAGCGTCACCTCCCACAGCACGCGCGCGCGCGAGGCCCCGAGGCTCAAGGCGGCGCGCGCGAGGTCCCGCGGCACGGATTCGACGCCGAGCACGGTGTTGAGCACGACCGGGAACAACACGGTGTAGACGATGACGAAGGTCATCGTCGTCAATCCGAAGCCGAACCAGATCAGGAGGATCGGCAGCCAGGCGATATCGCCGATGGCCTGGAAGAACAGCAGCACCGGCCAGCAGATGCGGTGCGCCCAGCGGCTGGTGCCGATCAGGATGCCCAGGGGAATGCCGAGCGCCATGCCGGCCGCGGCACCGGTCGCGAGCCGGATCAGGCTGTCCTGGAGATAGTCGGGCAGGATGCCCTTATAGGTCAGCGTGACGAACGCGCGCACGACGTCGGCCGGGCCCGGGAAGAACGCACGCGGAAACAGTCCGGCCTCGCTCACCGCGGTCCACAGCGCCAGCACCGGGATGAACGGTATGATCGCGGCGAGCCCCGGCCAGCGCTGGGTCAGACGGGTATAGCCGGCCCAGATTTGCAGCATCAGATTCATGCGCGCCTCACCATGCCCCAGCGCTCGATGGTCGCGCGCTCGAGCGGGACCAGCAGCAGGCGATCGATCAGAAGCCAGAGAACGCCGATCACGATCATGCCGAACACGATCACCTCGGTGCGGTAGAAGTCGCGTGCGACGAACAGCATGTAGCCGAGCCCGACATTGGTCGCGATCATCTCGGCAGCGATCAGCCCGCGCCAGGCGAAGCCAAGGCCCGTCCGGATGCCGGTGACGATGTTGGGGAGCGCGCCCGGCAGCAGTACCTCGGTCAGCAGCGCCCAGCGGCCGGCGCCGAGCGAGGCGGCAGCATTGCGCAGCGTGTGCGGAATGGTCCTGACGCCGAGCAGGGTGTTGTAGGCGACGACGAAGAACACGGCATTGAAGATCACGAACACGATCGCGCCGAAGCCGTAGCCGAACCACAAGGTTGCGATCGGAATCCAGGCGATGCCGGCGAGCACCGAGAAAAAGCGGAACAGCGGCGTCAGGAAAGACGCGACCGTCGGGCTGACGCCCATGGCGATGCCGAGCGGCACGGCGGTGGCAATGCCGATCAGCGTGCCCAGGGCGACGCGCAGGAGGCTTGCGCCGACATGGGCGAGCAACGTGCCGTCGCGGATCGAATCCAGCGCAGCGGTACCGACCGCACCGACGGAGGGAAACACGCGCGGATTGACGTTGAAGAGCGGGACGACGGCGGCCCAGATCGCGATTAAGGCCAGCAGCGGCGCGACGAACATCGCGATTCCCGCCAGCGAATTGACGCTGCGGATCAGCCGCGACGATCGACCTTTCAGACTGCCCGTCACCTGCATCTGGCCTCCCTGACGTTCAGCTATGCCCTTGTCGGCATTTCGCGCTGATCACTCCTGGCTTCGTAACCGGTCCTGCAACAGATCCCGGGCGGAGCAAGGATATGGCCCGAGCCCTTCATGTCACGGGTCATGGCGTCTTCTCTTGGGCTTGAGGGGCGACGTCCTGGTCACGCGCACGTCCGATCCGCCCGCTCTACGTGTCGCCGCAGCGATGACTGTCTTACGGTTCGACAGCTTTAATCGGGTGTAGCCCAGCAGCCGCTCCATCGCGGCGCGCGCCTTCTCCGGGTTGCCGCTCTCGATGGCCCGCGCCGCCGCCGCGTGGTTCGGCAGATTGTCCTTGAACCAGCCGCCGGGGCCCCCGACGGCGACGGTGAATACGGTGCTCAGAATGGTATCGATCGCGCCGCGAAAGCCCTGAAGCACCGGATTGTGGGTCGCGTCCAGGATGGCAAGATGGAAAGCCTTGTCGGCTGCGAGAGCGCTGGCCTGGTCTCTTGCCGTCTGCATCGCAGCCAGGGCCGTGTCGATCCGCCAGCGGTCGTTCCTGGTCGCACGTTCGGCGGCGAGCGCCGCGGCGGCCGGCTCGATGATCGAGCGCACCTCCTGGATTGCCAGCAGAAGGTCGCGATCCGGCTCGTCCTGGCCGACGAGCCAGCTCAGCACGTCGCGGTCGAGCAGGCTCCATTCGTGGCGCGGCAGCACGTGCGTGCCGTGGCGTGGCCGCACGCTGACGAGACCCTTCGCAGCAAGCGTCTTGATGGCCTCGCGCACCACGCCGCGTCCGACGCCGAACCTGGTTTCGAGCTCAGGCTCGGGCGGCAGCGTCGTCCCCACGGGAATGAGATCCTGGGCGATCTCGCGGCCGAGCGTCGTCAGCACGGCACGAATGCGGCCGGGCTTGATCGGCTTGTCGACGGGGCTCGGGCGCGCTCTTGCCACTTGTATGTTCTCCCGCCCCGGCCGGTCCCAGCCGGTTCATTTATTTTTGGCTGTCACGCCCGGCAGCGGCACAATCATCCGATGTTTAACATCGGATGATTGCGTGAACGCAAGCTGAATTGTCGCAGGGATCGCTGTGTTGCGCTGCGATATGCAAGGGGGCGGCATCCAGCGTGCAGATGAGCGGTGGCAGATGTCGTTGTCCGGCGTCGCCGTTGAAAACAGCTGGCGGCCGGATCTATCGGCCAGCAGCAGGATGCTGGCATCCCCGCGGCGCTGCGCCACTGCACAAACGTCATGGGCCAGAGATGAAAGCTGCAGTGCAATAGATGGCGTGTCGGCCGTTCCTGCGTCGAACTGTATCAGCGGCAAGCTTGTCAGTGTCCGGCCGGGCATCCGAATTGGGCTTCCGTGCCGCCATGGATTTTCATACCCTCTCTGCACGCAAGCCGCATACCGGCTGCACTCACGGCCCGGCGACAGGGTCGGAGCATCAAAGGGAGGGGAGACGATGAAGCGAAGGTCATTTCTCGCTGGTATCGGCGCGACCACTGCGGCAGCTACGATCGGCATGCCGTCGATCCTCAGGGCGCAAGCGCCGGTTACGCTGAACGGCGCGGTCCAGTTCAACGACGACCATGCCTTCAACCGGGCTCTGCTCCGGTTCGAGGAGTTGGTGAAGAAGTATTACGGCAAGCCCGTCAATTTCACCCTGCACAGGAACTCTTCGCTCGGCCTCGAGAAGCAGTATTTCGAGTACATGTCGCAAGGCAAGGCGGTCGATTATGGCATCGTCTCGCCGGCGCACATGTCCACCTTCGCCAAGGCGGCCCCGTTCATCGACGCGCCTTTCGTGTTCAAGGGCATCGAGCACATGAACAAGGTGGTCGAGGCCAACATCCTGGCGCCGGTCGCCGACGAGGTTGCTGCCAAGGCCGAGGTCGTTCTCATCGGTTACGCCGGCGGCGGCATCCGTAACATCTTCGCCAACAAGCCGCTCAAGAACCTCGCCGATCTCAAGGGGCTCAAGGTCCGCGTGCAGGGCGCGCCGATCTGGTCGAAGACCTTCGCGGCGGTCGGCATGAGCCCCACCGTGATTGCCTATAACGAGGTCTACAACGCGATTCAGAACGGCGTGATCTCGGCCGGCGAGAACGAAGCGGCCGGCGTCGAGGCGATGAAATTCTACGAAGTCGCGCCGCATCTCAACCTGACCCAGCACGCGGTGTCGATCCGGCCGATCTGCTTCTCGGTGAAGACGCTGAAGACCTTGCCGAAGGATCTGCAGGACGCGATCATGAAGGCCGGCAAGGAGGCCGGCGATTACGGGCGTAAGCTCGAGTCGAGCGAGGAGGTCGTCAAGCTCGACACGCTCGAAAAGGCCGGCAAGCTCAAGCGCGTCCCCTTCGAGGAGCGGGACGCCATGAAGAAGCTCGCCGATCCCGTGATGGCTACCTACGCCAAGGAGATCGGCGCGGAAGGCATTTTCGAGAAGATCAACGCCGTCTGAGACCCTTGCGTCCGCCGAGAGCATATCCGGGCAGGCCCCGCTTCCTGCCCGGAGTTGGCGGATGTTTTGTCGCTGGGAGTTCCAATGACTGAAATGCCCGTCTCGTCCACACCGTCGCTGTGGCGCCGCGTCACGGCGGCCTATGCCAAGTTGCTGGAATTCCTGCTGGCCGCCTGCGTCGGCATCCTCGTTGTTCCGGTCACGCTGCAGATCATCTCACGCTACACGCCGTTCATTCCGTCCTACATCTGGACGGAGGAAATGGCGCGCTTCATGTTCATCTGGACGATCATGATCGGTGCCATGGTCGGCGTGCGCGAAGCGCAGCATTTCGAGGTCGACGTGTGGCCCGACCTGTCGCGGCGCTCGGAAGCCGTAGTGCGAATACTGGCGCGTCTCGGCATATTGGCGCTGGCGCTGGTGTTCGTAACGGCTGGCCTCGAGTTCACCCGCTTTGCCTGGAACAGAACGTCGGAGCTGGCCGATCTGCCGCTTTGGCTGATCCACGTCGCCTGGCCGGTCGCCGGGGTCACATGGATCGTGTTCGCGGGCGAGCAGATCCTTGATGAAGCGCGCGTCGTGGTCGGGGCAAGGCAATGAGCGGCAATGTACTCTCCGCCGGACAGGCCGCGATGGTGCTGTTCGGGGTCTTCGTCGGCCTGCTCATCGTGCGCGTACCGGTCGCCTTCGCGCTCGGTCTTGCCTGCGTGCCGATCCTGCTGATCGAGCCGCGCCTGTCGCTGATGACGCTCGCGCAGGAAACCTTCAATGCCTACAATTCATTCATCCTGCTGGCGGTGCCGTTCTTCCTGCTGACGGCCAACCTCATGAGTATCGGCGGCATCACCGACCGCCTGGTGGCGCTGTCGCGCTCGATGGTCGGGCACTGGCCGGGATCGCTGGCGCAGATCAACGTCGTGCTGTCGGTGTTCTTTGCCGGGATATCGGGCTCCTCGACGGCCGATGCGGCGAGCCAGTCCAAGATCTTCATCGATGCCCAGACCAAGGAAGGCTACGACCTGTCGTTCTCCATCGCGATCACCGCGGTGTCCGCGGTGCTTGCGGTCGTCATTCCGCCGTCGATCCTGATGATCGTCTGGGGCGGGCTGATCTCGACCTCGATTGCGGCGATGTATCTGGCCGGCATCGTGCCGGGCCTGTTGATTGCGGGCGCCCAAATGGCGACGGTGCACGTCTACGCGGTGCGCCGGGGCTATCCGACCTATCCGAAGTCGACCTGGGTCGAGATGCGATGCGCGATCTGGCGGTCGATACCTGCCATGATGACGCCGTTCATCATCGTCGGCGGCATCCTGCTCGGCTGGTTCACCGCGACGGAATCCGCCTGCGTCGCCGTGCTCTATTCCGTGGTGCTCTCGGCGTTCTTCTACCGCGAGACGGGGATCCGGGAATTGTACAGGGCCTTGCTCGATACCGGGCGCCTCGCCGGCGTGGCGCTGTTCTGCGTCGGCACCGCCAGTGCGTTCGGCTGGTTGCTCGCCTATTACAAGATCCCGCAAGAACTGCTGGCCAATGTCTCGACCTGGGGGATGGGCCCTGTTGCGGCCGGGTTCTTCATCGCCTTCTGCTTCCTGGTGGTGGGCTGCTTCCTCGACGCCATCCCGGCCATCATCATCGTCGGCACCGTGCTGGAGCCGCTGGCCAGGTCCGTCGATCTGCATCCCGTCCAGTTCGCGATCATTTCCATCGTCTCGCTGGCCTTCGGGCTGGTGACGCCGCCCTATGGCCTGTGCCTGATGATTGCCTGTTCGATCGCCGGCGTGCGGCTACGTTATGCCCTGAAGGATACGGTGATCATGCTGATCCCGATGCTGCTGGTGCTGGCGGCCGTCATCGTCTGGCCCAGCGTGTCGCTGTTCCTGCCGCGCCTGATCGTGCCGGAGATGCTCAAATGAGATGCAATCCCGCGGACGAAGCCGCGGGATCGGGGCAATTGATTACAGGTTGCTCTCGGTGATTGCCGCGTACACCATGCTGCGCAGCTCGCGCCGGATCGGGTAGGCGCTCGACGGCAGCACCTGCGTCATGAAGATCGCGATCAGCTCCTCGGCCGGATCGATCCAGAACGAGGTGGTCGCCGCGCCGCCCCAATTGTATTCGCCGGGGCTGCCGGCGATCAGCGTCTCGGCCGGGCGCATCGTCACGGCAAAGCCGAGGCCGAAGCCGATGCCATTATAGGTGGCCTCGGAGAACAGCGAGCGCGACACGTCGGGCAGGAAACGGCCGCCCGGGATGTGGTTGGTGGTCATCAGCGCTAGCGTCTTCGGGCCGATCAGCCTGACGCCACCGAGTTCGCCACCGTTGAGCAGTGCGCGGCAGAAGGTGAGGTAGTCGGCGACCGTCGAGCACAGACCGCCGCCGCCGGAGATGAAGGAGGGCGGAGACAGGAACGAGCTCGTCGCCGGATCGTCCTGCAGCGTCAAACCTTCGCGGCGCTGGCCGGCATGGAAGGTCATGCCGCCACCGGGATCGGCGGAATAGCAGGCGGCAAAGCGATGAGCCTTCGAGGCCGGCACGTGGAAATCGGTGTCTGTCATGCCGAGCGGATCGAGGATGCGTGATTTAAGGAATTGCTCGAAAGGCACCCCGGAGATCTTGCCGACGAGATAGCCGAGCACGTCGGTCGAGACTGAATAATTCCAGGCGTCCCCCGGCGAGAACTCCAGCGGGATCTTGGCCAGGCCCTCGATCATGGTCTGCAGCGTGCCTGATTTCTCGACCTCGCCGATCTTTTCACTGCGATAGGCGGCATCGACATTGGAGCGCTGCTGGAAGCCGTAGGTGAGGCCCGAGGTGTGGCGTAGCAGGTCGACGATCAGCATCGGCCGGGACGGCGGCCGGGTCAGGAAGGCCGGATAGGTGCCGGCGACGAAGACGCCGAGATCCTTCCATTCCGGAATGTACTTGGCGACGGGCTCGTCGATGGCGACGAGGCCTTGCTCGACCAGCATCATGAAGGCGACGCTGGTGAGCGGCTTGGTCATGGAATAGATGCGGTAGATGGTGTCGTCCTTGACCGGCAGCTTGCGCTCGACATCGGCAAGGCCCTGGACCGAGCTGTGCGCGACCTTGCCGCGGCGATAGACCAGAAGATGCGTGCCCGGAAAGCGGCCGGCATCGATGTATCGGCTCTTCAGATGCGCATCGACGCGGTCGAGCGCGGCCTTGGACATGCCGACGGATTCGGGCGAGGCGGGGGTGGGCGCGAGCATCAGTTTCCTCCGGGCAGTTCTGTGGTTCGTTGATAGCGAAATGACGGCCTCATTCCAAGCCGCTCGCGCTTAACGCAGGGGGCCCGGCTGGTGTAGGCTGTCCCCTGGAACGCCTCCAGGCGGCCCCCGGGGGCGAACGAGAAAAACACAGGGCAAGCCATCATGACCCAGTTCAACGAGACCGATCTTACCGAAGCCGTCGTCAAGAGCTTCGACAGCACCCCCAATCCCCGCGCGAAATTCCTGCTCCAGGAATTGGTGAAGTCGCTGCACGATTACGTGAGCAAGACCGGTCTCACCTTCGAGGAGTGGGACTACGCGATCGATTTCCTGACCCGCACCGGCCAGAAATGCACCGATACGCGCCAGGAGTTCATCCTCCTGTCCGACGTGCTCGGCGTGTCCATGCTGGTCGACGCGGTCAACCATCGCGACCGCGAGGGCGCGACCCAGACCACCGTGCTGGGCCCGTTCTATGTCGGCGAGCACAAGGTGACCGCGCACGGCACCGACATCTCGCCGCGCAACCAGACCGGCGAGAAGATGTTCGTGCAGAGCCGCGTCACGGATCTGAAGGGCAAGCCGCTCGCGGGCGTCCCCGTCGACGTCTGGCATGCCGATGACGACGGCTTCTACGATTCACAGAAGCCGAACTACGACGAGGTCGGCGCCTCGGCGCGGGCGCGCTTCATCACCGACGATGACGGCCGTTTCTTCTTCCGCACCATCCTGCCTTGCAGCTACCCGATTCCGACCGACGGCCCGGTCGGCGAGATGATCGTGCAGACGGGCCGCCATCCAATGCGCCCCGCGCATGTGCACTTCCTGGTCAATGCCAAGGGCTATGAGCCGCTGATCACCCACGTCTTCATGGATGGCGACAAATATCTGGATTCCGACGTGGTGTTCGGCGTCAAGGACGACCTCATCGCCAAGGTCGAGCCGCGCACCGAGCCCACGATGCCCGACGGCACCAAGGCAAGCGGGCAATGGCACCTGATGACTTACGAGTTCCACCTCAAGCCCGGCGGCGGCGTGGCGCCGAAGCCGCTGGGGGTGAAGGCGGGGGAGCCGGCGTGAGGGCTTGCTGGAGGCTGCCCGGGCGCGGACGACGTCAGCTGTGCGTCTGAAAGCGGTGCAATGCAGCCTCACTCGTATCCGAGTGGGTCCAAGGGCCGTAGTTGGTTGGCCCTGATAGAACGCCCTGCCGCTGCAACGCTCGACGTGCGAACCATCCAAAGGTGAAAGTGAGATATATCAGGGCGTTTTTCAGCTTCCGTGGCCGGATGAATAGGCTTCAGTACGCTACCGTCATCCTGATCGGATTCGTCGGACTGCTGGTCGTATTTGCGCTGACTTGGCAAAGTCTGCGCGTGATGGGCGATTTCGGAGCATTTACCGGCATTGCAATTCTAGTCGTTGCGTTCTGGATTTTGCTCGCTGCAATGGCGAAGCGCTTTCACGATATCAATAGGCCGGGTCTGCATAGTGTGCTCTTATTTGCTCCCCTTCGAGGACCATTTTGGCCAATCGCTTTGCTCCTGTATCGTGGTGACGCCACGGCAAACGAATTTGGGCCGCCGCCGGCTGATTTTTTAGGTGAATAGCTGCTCTGTTCTGGACCTCAGCGAGCATCCACCTTTTGCACGCATACGCCTTTGCACCCTATCGCGCGTGCAGCAGCGCCAGCAGCACGACGACGGCGCAGGCGAGCGCCGCCGTGGTCAGCTTCCAGAACATCAGCGGGCTGCGCTCCAACAGCGGCGTGATCCGGGTGTCGAGATACGCTGGATTGGGGGTGCGAAGCTCGAAGACGAATTCCGAGAGGTCCTCGTGCCGCTTGTAGGGATCGGGATGGAGCGCGCGCCTCAGCGCGCCATCGATCCATGCGGGCACATTGCGGTCGTCGTCGGCCGGGCGGTATTTGAGCTTTCGCACGTCCGCCTTGCGGCGGATCCTGGCGATCTGGGCGCCGTAGGGCAGCTTTCCCGTCAACATCTGGTAGCAGATCACGGCCAGCGAAAACATGTCGGAACGCGGCGAGCCGCCTTGCCCAAGAAAATACTCCGGGGCGGTGTACTGCATCGTTCCCAGGATTTCGTCGGCCTCGTCCGGGGGCGCGGCCTCGGCGACGCCGGCGACCCTGACCGATCCGAAATCGATGATCTTTGCGGTGCCGGTCTTGTCGATCAGGATGTTGTCGGGCCTGAGGTCTTGATGCAGCATCTCCATGCGATGGAAGGCGCGCAGGCCCGCGGCGATCTGCTCGATGATGCCGCGCACGGTTTCGAGATCGGGCCGCGGATTGTCGGTCATCCACTGCTTCAATGTCTGCCCCTCGACGAATTCCGTGGCGACGTAGAGATAGCCGCGCCGCCGCGACTGCGACAGCGGCTTGAGCACATGCGGGCTGTCGATGCGGCGCGCGATCCACTCCTCCATCAGGAAGCGCTTGAGATAGGCGGCGTTGTCGCGCAGGTCCACCGACGGCAGCTTGAGCGCGACCGGCTGCTCGGTCTCGGTGTCGACGGCGAGGTAGATATGGCTGCGGCTGCTGCCGTGGATCTCGCGGACGATCCGGTAGCCGTCGAACATCGCCCGCGGCTCCGGTAGCGAAGGCAGCGGCAATTCCGAGCTCTGATTGAAGATGCCGGCCGGCTCGCGCTGCGGCACCGCATCGATGCGCAGGATCTGGACGGTGATGTTGTCGTCGCTGCCGCGCCGGTAGGCTTCCTCGACGATGGCCTTCGCGGCCTCGTCGAGCTCAGCTGCATGCTCGTTCAGCACGCTCGTGATGTAACGCGCGTCGACGAATTCATAGGCGCCGTCGGTGGCCAGCAGGAAGGTGTCGCCGGCCTCGATCTCGAACGCCTGGTAGTCGATCTCGAGCTGCGGATTGATGCCGAGCGCGCGGCCGAGATAGGTCTGCTCGGACGAGACGATGATGCGGTGATCGTCGGTCAGCTGCTCCAGCGTCTTGCCGGCGACGCGGTAGATGCGGCAGTCGCCGACATGGAAGATGTGCGCGGTGGTCGCCTTGATGACCATGGCGCTGAGGGTGCAGACGTAGCCCTTGTCGCGATCATAGGCATATTGGCTCTTGCGCGTCTGCGCATGCAGCCAGGAATTGGTGGCGTCCAGCACGCGGCGGGCGGAGGTCTTCACCGTCCAGGATTCCGACGTGCAGTAATAGTCCATCAGGAAGCTCTTGACCGCCGACTCGCTGGCGATCTGGCTCACGCTGCTGCTCGAGATGCCGTCGGCGAGAACCGCGGCGATGCCCTTCAGGCTGAGCAGCGGCTCCTCCGGAATCAGGACGCCGTGGAAATCCTGGTTGACGGGCTTGCGGCCCTTGTCGGAATGCTGGCCGACCGAGATCAGGAGTCCGCGGGTCATCGCATCACCGGGAGAGGGGAGCCTCACCCTGCTCGGGCGCGGCTCCCCTGTCGAGATGGATTCGATCAGGCGGCGACGCGGGGCTTCGCCGCCTTGTCGACCTGACGCTTCGGCAGGGTCATGACATGCGTGGCGTAGAGGGTCATGCCGGTGAAGGCGAGGCCGCCGACGAGGTTGCCGAGCACGGTCGGGATCTCGTTCCAGATCAGATAGTCCATGATCGAGAACTTCGCGCCGAGCAGCAGGCCCGACGGGAACAGGAACATGTTCACGACGGAATGCTCGAACACCATGTAGAAGAACACCAGGATCGGCATCCACATCGCGATCACCTTGCCGGGCACCGAGGTCGAGATCATGGCGCCGACGACGCCGGTCGAGACCATCCAGTTGCAGAGCATGCCGCGCAGGAACAGCGTCGCCATGCCGGCCGCGCCGTGCGCCGCATAGCCGAGCGTCCGGCCCTCGCCGATGTTGCCGATGGCCGCGCCGACCTTGTCGGGCGCCTGCGTGAACCCGAACGTCGTGACGAAGGCCATCATGAAGGCCACGGTGAAGGCGCCGGCGAAGTTGCCGACGAAGACCAGACCCCAATTGCGCAGCACACCATTGAGCGTGACACCGGGGCGCTTGTCGATCAGGGCGAGGGGCGAGAGCACGAACACGCCGGTGAGGAGATCGAAGCCCAGCAGGTAGAGCATGACGAAGCCGACCGGAAACAGCAGCGCGCCGACCAGCGGCTGGCCGGTGTTGACAGTGATGGTGACGGCGAACCATGCCGCCAATGCCAGGATGGCGCCGGCCATGTAGGCGCGGATGATGGTATCCCGGGTGGACATGAAGATCTTGGACTCGCCGGCATCCACCATCTTGGTGACGAATTCCGAAGGCGCGAGATACGACATTCAATGGTTCCTTTGCTTCGTAAGTGAGATCGACGCGCCCTCTGCGAGAGCGCGGCTGAACGTCCTGGGTCGTGCGGGCGGCCGGCCGCGCACGGGGCTATGGAAAGTCTGGAAGCCGTGGGAATCGCGTCACGAGGATTGAGCCGGCGAGGGCCGCGAAGCAGGTGAGCTTCCGGATGCAGCCGCCAGAGGCTGCAACAATGCGGCAAGCCGCAGTCTTCGTTGACGCCTAGGGAAATGCAAGTTGTGTGCCGCATGGGCGCGCTGGAAAGACGTAGCAATATCAAGACGATGTGTCGTTGCGGAGGGGAGCCTTGGCGCTTCCCTTGGCCTCTTGCATGAGCTTCTGCACAAGGTTTGTGCGTCGCACAAGAATCAAGCAGACCGCAAATTTCACAAGCGGAACCGGCCTGCGGCAGGCTGGCGCAGAGTCATCAACATCCTGATTTTCCGATACTTTTCGTAATGCCGGCCTTGGCACGAAGCTTGAATGGTTCCAGCCGACGCCATTGAAGCCGTCCCGCGAGACTTCTCATCCGATTTGCCGACGCCACCAAGGCGGGGGTCTCCCCCGTCGCGCGTTCGCATGCGCCAAAGACGGCGCCGCCGGACGGACGGGCTGCTCGTGTGCACAGACGCCACCCAATTCTGCAACGACGCAAAGGACGACACTGCCTATGACCAAGCGCACCCGCCGGCCCGCGGAGACGGGCCTCAGCCGCCGTCAATTGTTGAAAGCCACCGGCTCCACCGCCGCACTTCTCGCCGCAGCAAAACTGAATTTCCCCGCCGGCGCCTTCGCGCAGGACGCAGGCCCCGAGGTCAAGGGCGCCAAGCTCGGCTTCATCGCGCTCTCCGATGCCGGACCGCTCTTCGTCGCCAAGGACAAGGGCCTGTTCGCCAAGTACGGCATGCCCGACACCGACGTGCAGAAGCAGGCCTCATGGGGCACCACGCGCGACAATCTCGTGCTGGGTTCCGAAGGCAACGGCATCGACGGCGCGCATATCCTCACGCCGATGCCGTACCTGATCTCGGCCGGCAAGGTGACGCAGAACAACCAGCCGACGCCGATGTACATTCTTGCGCGGCTCAACCTCGACAGCCAGTGCATCTCGGTCGCCAATGAATATGCGGACCTCAAGCTCGGCGTCGATGCATCGCCCTTCAAGGCGGCGTTGGAGAAGAAGAAGGCCTCCGGCAAGGCGGTGAAAGCCGCGATGACCTTCCCCGGCGGCACGCACGACCTCTGGATCCGCTATTGGCTCGCCGCCGGCGGCATCGATCCCGACAAGGACATCGAGACCATCGTGGTGCCGCCTCCGCAAATGGTGGCCAACATGAAGGTCGGCACCATGGATTGCTTCTGCGTCGGCGAGCCCTGGAATCTGCAGCTGATCCATCAGAAGATCGGCTACACCGCGGTCAATACGGGCGAGCTCTGGAACAAGCATCCGGAAAAATCCTTCGGCATGCGCGCCGCCTTCGTCGACAAGTATCCCAAGGCCGCCAAGGCGCTGCTGATGGCGGTGATGGAAGCCCAGCAATGGGCCGACAAGGCCGAGAACAAGGCGGAGCTTGCCGCCATTATGGGCAAGCGGCAGTGGATGAACTGCCCGGTCGAGGACGTGTTCGACCGCAGTGCGGGCAAGTTCGATTACGGCATCCCCGGCAAGGTGGTCGAGAACTCACCGCACATCATGAAGTACTGGCGTGATCATGCCTCCTATCCCTTCCAGAGCCACGATCTCTGGTTCCTCACCGAGGACATCCGCTGGGGCAAGTACGAGGCTGGCTTCGACACCAAGGCGCTGATCGCCAAGGTCAATCGCGAGGACATGTGGCGCGATGCGGCCAAGGCGCTCGGTGTCGCGGCCTCCGACATTCCACCTTCGACCTCGCGCGGCAAGGAGACCTTCTTCGACGGCAAGGTGTTCGATCCGGAAAACCCGGCTGCCTATCTGAAGTCGCTCGCGATCAAGCGCGTCGAAGTCTGATGGAGCCCTGCGGCCGCCCGAGGGGCGGCCGCATCGTCCCTGCCAAGCCGGAGAGAGATAGCGATGAACATGCCTGCCACGAAGATCGAGCTTGAGACCGCGACGCCCGCCGCAGCCGCTGCACCGGTCGTCGCGATGACGCCGAAGCGGCCGCCGCGCACTGAAGCCTACGCGCGCATGGCACGGGAGACCGCCGTGCGCGTGATCCCGCCGCTGGTCGTGATTGCGCTGCTGACGCTGGTCTGGGAGCTGATCTGCCGTCGCGCCGGCTCGGCGCTGCCGCCGCCGTCGAGAGTGTTCAAGGACACAAAGGAGCTGATCCTCGATCCGTTCTTCGACCATGGCGGCATCGACAAGGGCCTGTTCTGGCATCTGTCCGCCAGCCTGCAGCGCGTCGCCTTCGGCTATTCGCTCTCGGCCATCGCTGGCATCGCGCTCGGCGTGCTGGTCGGCCAGTCGGTCTGGGCGATGCGCGGGCTGGATCCGCTGTTTCAGGTGCTGCGCACGATTCCGCCGCTGGCCTGGCTGCCGCTGTCGCTCGCCGCGTTCCGCGACGGCCAGCCCTCGGCGATTTTCGTCATCTTCATCACGTCGATCTGGCCGATCATCATCAACACGGCGGTCGGCATCCGCAACATCCCTCAGGACTATCGCAACGTCGCGGCGGTGGTGCAGCTCAATCCGCTCGAATTCTTCTCCAAGATCATGATCCCGGCGGCGGCGCCCTACATCTTCACCGGCCTGCGCATCGGTATCGGCCTGTCGTGGCTTGCGATCGTGGCGGCGGAGATGCTGATCGGCGGCGTCGGCATCGGCTTCTTCATCTGGGACGCCTGGAACTCCTCGCACATCAGCGAGATCATCCTGGCACTGTTCTATGTCGGCATCATCGGCTTCGTGCTGGATCGGCTGATCGCGGGTCTCGGCAAGGTCGTTACCCGCGGCACCGCGCAGAACTGAGAGGAGTGGGCATATGACCGCCTATCTGAAGCTCGACCACATCGACAAGGTCTTTACCCGCGGCGCCGCCACCACGGAGGTCTTGAAGGACATCAACCTCACGATCGAGAAGGGCGAATACGTCTCGATCATCGGCCATTCCGGCTGCGGCAAGTCGACCCTGCTCAATATCATCGCAGGGCTGACCGGCGCCACCACGGGTGGCGTGCTGCTGGAGAATCGCGAGGTCAACTCGCCGGGACCCGACCGCGCCGTGGTGTTCCAGAACCACAGCCTGTTGCCGTGGCTCACCGTCTACGAGAACGTCAGGCTCGGCGTCGACAAGGTCTTCGCCAGGACCAAGTCCCGCGCCGAGCGCGACGCATGGGTGATGCACAATCTCAACCTGGTGCAGATGGCCCACGCCCGCGACAAGCGTCCGTCCGAGATCTCCGGCGGCATGAAGCAGCGCGTCGGCATCGCCCGGGCGCTGGCGATGGAGCCGAAGGTGCTGCTGCTGGATGAGCCGTTCGGCGCGCTCGATGCGCTGACCCGCGCGCACTTGCAGGACTCCGTGATGGCGCTGCACCAGAAGCTCGGCAACACCATCCTGATGATCACGCACGACGTCGACGAAGCCGTGCTTCTGTCCGACCGCATCGTGATGATGACGAACGGGCCGAGCGCGCGCATCGGTGAGGTGCTGGACGTGCCGCTGGCACGGCCGCGCAAGCGGCTCGAGCTGGCCACCAATGCGACCTATTTGAAGTGCCGCCAGCGCGTGCTCGAATTCCTCTACGAGCGTCATCGCTTCGTCGAGGCCGCGTAACCAGAGTTAACGCGAACCACGCGCGCGCCCAATTAATCGACAGCAAGCTCAATCCTTGTGCGCCGCACAAGGATTGAGCGAATCGCAAATTTACCGTGCGAACAAGCCCTGCGAAAAATTCGGGCAACGCGAATAACGTTCTGAAATCCCTGTCTTTCCCGCGTGCGCGCAACTGGCACGGAAATTGAAATGTCTTTGCGCGACGCCAACGACGACGTCCCTCAACATCATCAATCAGCATCGTGAACTCGCCACCGGGGTGAAGCCTCGGAGCGCGCCTCCGTGGCCGGAGGCTGAGCCTGCAACGACGCAGCGGTGAGACTGGAAGGGATACTCAATGACGAAGAATCCAACCTGGATTTCAGATTGGCGCCCCGAAGACGAGGCGTTCTGGAATGCGACCGGCAAGACCATCGCGCGACGCAACCTGATCTGGTCGATCGTGGCCGAGCATATCGGCTTCTCGGTCTGGCTGATCTGGAGCATCGTCACCACCAAGCTGCCGCAGGCCGGCTTCCACTACACCACCGACCAGCTGTTCCAGCTCGTCGCGGTGCCGGGCCTGATCGGCGCCTTCATGCGCTTTCCCTATACGTTCGCAGTGACGACGTTCGGCGGCCGCAACTGGACCATCTTCAGTGCGGCGATCCTGTTCATTCCGACCTTGTCGCTTGCCTATTTCGTCAGCCAGCCCGACACGCCGTTCTGGCTGATGCTGCTGGTGGCCTCGACCGCGGGTCTGGGCGGCGGCAATTTCGCCTCCAGCATGACCAACATCTCCTTCTTCTTCCCCGACCGGATGAAGGGGTGGGCGCTCGGCCTGAATGCGGCCGGCGGCAATATCGGCGTCTCCAGCGTGCAGCTCCTGACACCGATCCTGATGACGCTGGCCGTCTTCAACCTGTATCAGGCGACGCCCGTCGACGGCATCTTCCTCCAAAATGCCGGCCTGATGTGGGTGCTGCCGATCGCCATCGCAGTGCTCGGCGCGGTGTTCTTCATGAACAACCTCACCACCGCGAAATCGTCGGTGAAGAACCAGCTCGCGATCGTCAAGCGCAAGCACACCTGGATCATGGCGTACCTCTATATCGGCACGTTCGGCTCCTTCATCGGCTATTCCGCGGCATTTCCGCTGCTGATCAAGACGCAATTCCCGGCCATCTCGATCTCGATCGCGTTCCTGGGGCCGCTGGTCGGCTCGCTGTCGCGTCCCTTCGGCGGCTGGCTCGCCGACAAGGTCGGGGGCTCCATCATCACCTTCTGGAACTTCATCCTGATGGCGGCGGCCACCGTCGGGGTGCTCTACTTCGTCGGGCAGAAGGATTTCATCGGCTTCCTGTCGATGTTCCTGATCCTGTTCGTGACGACGGGCATCGGCAACGGCTCGACCTACCGCATGATCCCTTCGATCTTCCGCGAGCAGAACCTGTTCAAGGTGCGCGGCAAGGGCGACGCGGAGCGCGCGGCCGCCATGAAGACGGCGAGCATCGAAAGCGGCGCGGCGGTCGGCTTCATCGGCGCGGTCGGTGCGGTCGGCGGCTACCTGATCCCCAGCGGCTTCGGCAAGTCGATCGCCTTGACCGGCGGCCCGCAGCTCGCGCTTGCGATCTATCTAGGCTTCTACGCCTCCTGCCTCGCTCTGACCTGGTGGTTCTACCTGCGTCGCAGCCCGCAAAGCGAAGGCGCACCAAGCCTCGCCGAGGCTCGCGTGTAGCACTTGGTACGAATCTCGCTTCTCTCCGTACGCGGGGAGAAGTCCCTCTGATGACGTTTGATCCATGAACTTCTTCCGCAACGGCGCGGACGAAGGCAGACCGAAACAGACAGGAGAACATCATGACGCCAGAACAGATCGCCCTCATCCAGCAGAGCTTTTCCAAGGTCGCGCCGATTTCGGAGCAGGCCGCGGTGCTGTTCTACGATCGTCTGTTCGAGGTGGCGCCGTCCGTGCGCGCGATGTTTCCCGAGGACATGACCGAGCAGCGCAAGAAGCTGATGGGCATGCTCGCCGCCGTCGTCGGCGGCCTGTCGAATCTGGACTCGATTCTTCCCGCGGCCTCCGCGCTCGCCAAGCGCCACGTCGCCTACGGCGCGGCGCCCGAGCACTATCCCGTGGTCGGCGCGACGCTGCTGTGGACCCTGGAGAAGGGCCTTGGCGAAGCCTGGACGCCCGAGCTGGCAAAGGCCTGGACCGACGCCTACGGCGTGCTGTCCGGCTACATGATGTCCGAGGCCTACGGCGCACAGCCGCAGGCCGCTGAATAGGAGATGTCTCGTGAGTGAACCGCTCGTCATCGTCGGTAACGGTATGGCGGCCGCGCGTCTGGTCGACGAGCTCGCCAAGACCGCGCTCGGCCGCTACGCGGTCGCCGTGATCGGCGAGGAGCCGCGGCTTGCTTACAATCGCGTGCTGCTCTCATCCGTGCTGGCCGGCGAGACCGGCTCGCACGAGATCGAGCTGCGGCCGGCGGACTGGTGGCGCCATCGCGGCGTCACCGTGCGCTACGGCTATCGCGTCACCGAAATCGATGTCGGCCGCCGCGAGCTCAAGATCGAGGGCGAGGAGAGCATGGAATATTCCAAGCTCGTGCTCGCCACGGGATCGACGCCGCTTCGGCTCAATTTGCCGGGCGCCGACCTCGCCGGCGTGCACACCTTTCGCGACACCCGCGACGTCGACCTTTTGCTGACGCTGGCCGCGGCCAGGAAGCGCGTCGTCGTCGTGGGCGGCGGCCTGCTCGGACTTGAAGCAGCCTACGGCCTCGCCAAGGCGGGGGCGCCGGTGACGCTGCTGCATCTGATGGACCGGTTGATGGAGCGCCAGCTCGATGGGCCGGCTGCCGATCTGCTCAAGACGCTGGTCGAGCGCAAGGGCATCCGCATCCTGCTCAACGCCTCGACCGCCCGCATCCATGGCGATGGACATGTCGAGGCCGTCGAGCTTGCCGATGGCAGCCGTATCGAGGCCGACGCCGTGATCTTCGCTGCCGGCATCAGGCCGAACGTCGCGCTGGCGAAAGAGGCGGGCATAGCCGTCAATCGCGGCGTCGTCGTCAACGACGTGATGCAGACGTCCTCGTCCGACATTTTCGCGCTCGGCGAGTGTGCCGAGCATCGCGGCACCTGCTACGGCCTGGTCGAGCCCGCCTACGAGCAGGCCCGGGTGCTGGCGCGGCACCTGGCCGGCCGGCCCGCCGCCTATCAGGGCAGCGTGGTCTCGACCAATCTGAAGGTGTCCGGCGTCAGCGTGTTCTCCGCCGGCGACTTTATGGGCGGGGAGGGCAGCGAGAGCCTGGTGCTGACCGACCGCAGGCGCGGCACCTACAAGAAGCTGGTGATCGCGGACGGCCGGCTCACCGGTGCGGTGCTGATCGGCGATAACGCCGATGCGCTCTGGTATCTCGAGCTGATCCGCAATGGCGACAAGGTGGCGGCGATCCGCACCGACATGATGTTCGGCCGCGCGCTCGCGCGTCCTCCCAGGGCGGCGTGACCGGCCAGCTTGACAAGGCAAGTTCGACATGACGGCAATCGATCCCTCGCTCCGCGCCACCAAGACGACCTGTCCCTATTGCGGCGTCGGTTGCGGCGTGCTTGCGACGCCCGACGGCAAGGGTGGCGCGGCGATCGCGGGCGATCCTGATCATCCCGCCAATTTCGGCCGGCTCTGCTCCAAGGGCTCGGCGCTTGGCGAGACCGTCGGACTGGAAAACCGGCTGCTCTATCCGATGATCCGCTGCAAGGGCGTGCTGGAACGCGTCGCCTGGAGCGATGCGCTCGATCACGTCGCCCATCGCATGCAGCACATCGCAGCCCGCGACGGCGCCGACGCGGTCGCGTTCTATCTCTCCGGCCAGCTCCTCACCGAGGACTATTACGTCGCCAACAAGCTGATGAAGGGCTTTGTCGGCACGGCCAACGTCGACACGAATTCGCGGCTGTGCATGTCGTCCTCCGTCGCCGGTCATCGCCGCGCCTTCGGCGCTGACACCGTGCCCGGCTGCTACGAGGATCTCGACCAGGCCGATCTGCTCGTCTTCGTCGGCTCGAATGCGGCCTGGTGCCATCCGGTGCTGTTCCAGCGCATGCTGAAGAACCGGCAGGAGCGGGGGGCACGGATGATCGTGATCGATCCGCGCCGCACCGACACCGCCGATGACGTCGACCTGTTTCTCGGCCTCAAGCCGGGCACCGATACGGCGCTCTTCTCCGGGCTGTTCGTCGATCTCGTCGACAACGGCGCGTTGGACACCGATTACGTCGCGAACCACACGTCGGGCTTCGAGGACGCACTGGCGCGCGCGCGGAGCATCGCCGGCAGCGTCCGCGCGACGGCGCTCGCCACGGGCTTGTCCGAGCAGGACGTCGCCACTTTCTTCAAGATGTTTCGCGAGACGCCGCGCGTCGTCACGCTCTATTCGCAAGGGGTCAACCAGTCGGCGCAGGGCACCGACAAGGTCAACGCGATCCTGAACTGCCATCTGGCGACGGGGCGGATCGGCAAGCCGGGCGCCTCGCCGTTCTCGCTCACCGGCCAGCCCAATGCGATGGGCGGCCGCGAGGTCGGCGGACTCGCCAACATGCTGGCCGCGCATATGGGCTTCACGCCGCCGGACATCGATCGCGTCAGACGGTTCTGGAAGGCGCCGCGCATCGCGACCCATGAGGGGCTGAAGGCGGTGCAATTGTTCGAGGCCATCAATCGCGGGGAGGTCAAGGCGCTCTGGGTCATGGGCACCAACCCCGCGGTGTCGCTGCCGGATGCGGACTTCGTGCGCGAGGCATTGAAGAAGCTCGAGCTGTTCGTGGTCTCCGAGAACGTGCTGTCCAACGACACCGTCGAGGCGGGTCCGCACGTGCTGCTGCCGGCGCTGGCCTGGGGCGAGAAGTCGGGCACGGTGACCAATTCCGAACGCCGCATCTCGCGCCAGCGCTCGTTCCTGCCGGCGCCGGGCGAGGCGCGCCCCGATTGGTGGATCCTGAGCGAGACCGCAAAGCGTCTCGGCTTCGGCGACAGTTTCAACTACAAATCCGCCGCCGAGATCTTCCGCGAGCACGCCGCGCTCTCGGCATTCGAGAACGATGGCAGCCGCGATTTCGACATTGGCGCGCTGACCTCGCTGTCCGACGAGGGCTTCGACGCCCTGAAGCCGGTGCAATGGCCGGTGCGCGACGGTGGCGCGCCCGGCGAGCGTTTCTTCGCGAGCGGCGGCTTCTTCACCAATGACGGCAGAGGCCGCTTCGTTGCGCCGGAGGTGCCGCTATTGCGCAGCGAGACCGGTCCCTCGCGCCCCCTCAGGCTCAACACCGGCCGCATCCGCGATCAGTGGCACACCATGACGCGCACCGGCCTCAGTCAGCGGCTCGGCGCGCATCTGCCCGAGCCGTTCGTCGAGATCCATCCCGATGACGCCAGGAAATACGGCATCATTCACGACGGCTATGCCCGCATCACCACCGACTACGGACAGTGCATCCTGAAGGTGGTCGTCAGCGAACGACAGCAGCGCGGCGCCTTGTTCGTGCCGATCCACTGGAGCGCGATGAATGCTTCGCACGGCCGCGTCGGGGCGCTGGTGCAGTCGTTCACCGATCCGTTCTCCGGACAGCCGGAATCGAAGGCGACGCCGGCCGCGATCGCGCCGTATGAATTCGTCTTCCGCGGCTTTGCGCTGTCGCGGCAGCAGCTCGACCTTCCATCAAACGTGTTGTGGACCCGCGTCACGGTCGCCGGCGGCTTCGGCTATCTGTTCGCCGACAACGCGGATCTGTCGCGCTGGCCGGCCTGGCTCGACGGCGTCGCCGGCGAGGACGTCGCCGAATATCGCGATTTTGGCGGCGGTATCTATCGCGCCGCCTCCTTCGCCGGTGATCGCATCGAGGCCTGCTTGTTCGTCGGCCCCGGGCATGACGCCGGCGATTGGGAGGTGGTCAAGACTGCCTTTGCGGCCGATCACGTCAGCGACGAGCAGCGCCGTATGCTGCTCTCGGGTAAATCGACGGAGGGGGCGGCCTCGACCGGGCCGATCGTCTGCGCCTGCTTCGGCGTCGGTCGCGGCACCATTTGCGACACGATCGCCGCCGGCGCGCGCACGGCGGCCGAGATCGGTGCCGAGCTCAAGGCCGGCACCAATTGCGGCTCCTGCATCCCCGAGCTGAAGCGGCTGATTGCGGCGACGGATGTGCCGGTGAAAGAAGCCAAGCTCGCCGGCGCGGCGGGTTAGGCGAGCTCGCTCTCGTGTCCCGGACGCTGCGCAGCACGACGTGGTGCGCTGCAGAGCCGGGGCCCATCTAGCAGCGAAGTGTTCGGCTTCCTGGGTCCTGGCTCTGCGCAGCAGCGTTTCACGCTGCTGCGCGTCCGGGACACGAGAGTGATGTGGGCCGCTATTTCCTTCGCCCCAATCGACGCGCCCTCGATAGTGCCCTATGCTGCCGCGCGCTCTCCCTCAACAATCACAACAACAAATGATGTACCTGGAAACGCCGCCGCGGCTGATCGAAACCACGCTGTTCTCCGCCATGCCTGACAAGTTCCGCCGCAAGGGGGTGCGGAGCGATTGGGCCGATGCCAACCGGCCACATGTGCCGACCGACAGTTTCATCGAAGGGCCATCCTTCGACACGGACGGCAACCTCTACATCGTCGATATTCCCTTCGGTCGCATCTTTCGCGTCGCGCCCGACGGGGAATGGTCGCTGGTGATCGAGTACGAGGGATGGCCGAACGGCCTGAAGATCGCCGCCGACGGCCGCATTCTGGTTGCCGATTACATGCACGGCATCATGGAGCTCGATGCCAAAGCCGGCCGCGTGACGTCCGTCCTGACCGCGCGCAATTCGGAATCGTTTCGCGGCTGCAACGATCTGCATCTGGCCTCCAACGGCGACATCTACTTCACTGATCAGGGCCAGACCGGCCTGCATGACCCCAGCGGCCGGGTCTATCGGCTGGCGTCGAACGGCCGGCTCGATTGCCTGATCGACACCGGCATCAGCCCCAACGGCCTGGTGCTCGACCCGACCGAAACCGTGCTGTTCGTGGCAATGACGCGCGACAACGCGGTGTGGCGGCTGCCGTTCATGAAGGACGGCAGCGTGTCCAAGGTCGGCCGCTTCTGCTCGCTGTTCGGCACCAGCGGTCCCGACGGCATGACGATGGATGCGAAGGGCCGCTTGTTCGTCGGCCACGCCTCGCTCGGCCACGTTTTCGTGTTCGCCCCTAACGGCGAACTGATCGCGCGGATCAAGTCGTGCGCGGGGCCGAATTGCACCAACGTCGCGATCGGTGGCGCCGGGAAAGTCAGGCTCTATATCACGGAGTCGTCGACCGGCAGCATTCTGGTCGCCGACATCAGCGGATTGAACTCCTGAGCTTGGTAGCGGTTGGCTGAGCTGAAGAACCACAGCGGAGCGAGCATGAACGCAAAACCTTTCGGCCGAACCGGCGCCGACGTTTCCGTCATCGGGCAGGGCACCTGGTATCTCGACCACGGCGACCGCAAACGCGCGATCGCTGCGCTTCAGCGCGGGCTCGATCTCGGCATGACGCATATCGACACCGCCGAGATGTATGGCGATGCCGAGCTCGTCATTGCCGATGCCATCGCGGGACGTCGCGACGAGGTGTTCCTCGTCTCCAAGGTGCTGCCGAGCAACGCTCGCGCCACGGAACCATCACTGCCTGCGAGCGCTCGCTGAAGCGCCTCAAGACCGACCGCCTCGACTGCTACCTCCTGCATTGGCGCGGTTCCTATCCGCTGCAGGATACGGTGGCCGCGTTCGAGGAGCTGGTGCAAGCAGGCAAGATCAAGTCATGGGGCGTTTCCAATTTCGACGCCGACGACCTCGACGAGATTCTCGAAGTCTCCGGGAAAGGCCGGATCGCCTGCAATCAGGTGCTCTATCATCTGAAGGAACGCGCGATCGAGCATGCGGTGATCCCCTGGTGCGAGAGGCATGGCGTCGCGGTGGTTGCCTATTCCCCCTTCGGCCACGATGATTTCCCGGATGCGCGCAGCAAGGGCGGCGCCGTGCTGGCGCGCATCGCAGAGGCGCGTCGCGCGACGCCGCGTCAGGTCGCGCTGAGCTTCCTGACCCGTGCGACTACGGTGTTCGCGATTCCGAAGGCGTCATCGGCGGAACATGCCGGCGAGAATGCGGCGGCCGGCGACCTCGTGCTGACGACGGACGAGATTGCAGCGCTCGATGCGGCGTTTCCGCGCGGGCCGAAGCCGCGCAGCCTGCCCATGCTGTAGTGCACAAACGCCCATTATTAACGGAGCATTGACGCGCGCGGCGGCTCGCGCATATCGGCATCCTGTTTTCGGAAGTTGTGAACACGGCGCATTTGGCGTTTTTTACAACCGTTCCTCGATTCGCATTTGCCCGGGTTCCTGCCGTGACACCGCCGCCCGCCGCAGCCGCAAGGCTCGACACTATTCCCATGCCCGTGCCGGAGAAGAAGCAGAAGGCCCGCCGCGCGCCTGCGCGCGTCGATCATCCCTTCAAGGGCATCGCGCTGGTGTTGCTCTCCACGATCTTCCTGGGCTGCTCCGACGTCACCGCGAAATATCTGTCGACCAGCCTGCCCTCGATCGAGATCACCTGGATTCGCTTCGTCACGTTCGCGCTGCTGTTCACGCCGGTGATGCTGCCGGGCTCGCCGCTGCATGCGATGCGCACGGAGCGGCTCGGCCTGCAATTGATGCGCGGCGCCGCACTGCTCGGCTCCTCGCTGTTCTTCATCACCGGTCTTGCATTTCTGCCCATCGCCGAGGCCTCAGCGACCGGCTTCGTCTCGCCGCTGTTCGTCACCGCGCTGTCGATCATTTTCCTCAGCGAGAAGGTCGGCATGCGCCGCTGGATCGCGACCGCGATCGGCCTGACGGGCGTCTTGATCATCCTGCGGCCGGGCACGAGCGCGTTTCATGCCGCCGCATTCTTCCCGCTCATCTCGGCATTCTGCTGGGCCGCCGCGCTGATCCTGACACGGATGATGAGCGGCCGCGAAGCGGTGCTCACCACCATGGCCTATTCCGCGCTGACCGGCGTTGCGATCCTCAGCGTCATGGTGCCGTTCGTCTGGGTCACGCCGAGCTGGACGGCAATCGGCCTCGGCATCGTGATCGGCGTTGCTTCGACCGTCGGCCAGTGGATCATCGTGCTGGCCTATCGCTACGGCGATGCCTCGGTACTGGCGCCGTTCTCCTACACGCAGCTGCTCTGGGTCAGCATTTTGGGCTTCTTCATCTTCGGCGAGGTCCCTGACGTCTGGACCGTCGTCGGCGCCGCCTTCATCGTCGCCAGCGGCCTTTACATCGCCCATCGCGAGCGGGTCCGGCGCGCCCAGCTGCTGGTCTTGGAAGAGCGTTCCCCGAACCCCTGACGCAAGTTCGCAGCTTCCGCTTCGTGCTATCAATGGCGCCAACGAAAACGGGAGGAGCCGGATGCGCGCGGCGATTTTCAGGAACGGTGAGATTGTCGTTGGGGAGATGGCCGAGCCCAGGCCTGGCCCCGGCCAGGTGCTGGTCAAGACGCTCGCCTGCGGCATCTGCGGCTCCGACCTGCACGCGCGCCAGCACGCCCATCGCTTGGCGGAGATGGCGCAAAAGACCGGCCGCAAGCCGATGGACCTCTCCCGCGACGTCGTGTTCGGCCACGAGTTCTGCTGCGAGATCGTCGACTACGGAGCCGGCACCGCACGCAAGCTCAAGCCAGGCACGCGCGTCTGCTCGCTGCCGGCGCTGCTGACGCCTGGGGGGATCGAAGGCATCGGCTATTCCAACGACAATATCGGCGGTTATGCCGAGGCGATGCTGCTCAGCGAAGCGCTGCTGCTCGAAGTGCCCAATGGTCTGGCGCCGGAACATGCCGCGCTGACCGAGCCGCTTGCCGTCGGCGTCCACGCCGTGGCGAAAGCCAATATCCGTGGCGGCGAGGTGCCGCTGGTGATCGGCTGCGGCCCGGTCGGGCTTGCGGTGATCGCCGCGCTGAAGCTGAGGGGACTGCATCCCATCGTCGCCGCCGATTATTCGCCGGCGCGGCGCGCGCTCGCAGCCAGGCTCGGCGCCGATGTCGTCGTCGATCCCAGGGCGTCGCAGCCCTATGCGACCTGGGCCGAGCACGCCCAGATGTCGGACGCGGAGAAGGCGACACGGCCGCCGCTCCAGGCGATGCTGCCCGCGCTGAAGCCCGCAATCATCTTCGAATGCGTCGGCGTGCCCGGTCTCTTGCAGCAGGTGTTCGAGGGCGCGCCGCGCGATGCCAGGATTGTCGTGGTCGGCGTCTGCATGGAGAGCGACAGAAACGAGCCGATGCTCGGCATCATGAAGGAGCTGAACGTCCAATACGTGCTCGGCTACACGCCGGAGGAGTTCGCAAGCTCACTGCGCCTGATCGCCGAAGGGCAGGTCGACGCCGCCGCCATGGTGACGGCCGAGGTCGGCCTCGATGGCGTCGCAAAGGCGTTCGCCGACCTTGCCAATCCCGAAGCGCACACCAAGATCATCGTTCAGCCGTGGCGGTAGTGGTCTCAATATTTCGCCGGCACGTACATTTCCGGCGGGACCGGCCCGCGCTGATAATCGGGGTTGCGCACGCGCGGGGGCAGCGTCACCGGAGCCCGCACGACCTCCTGGTACGGGATCTGAGTCAATAGATGTGCGATGCAGTTGAGCCGGGCGCGCTTCTTGTCCACGGCATCGACGATCCACCACGGGCTATCCGGCAGATGCGTGTGCTCCAGCATCGTCTCCTTGGCCTTGGTGTACGCCTCCCAGCGACTACGGGATTCGACGTCCATCGGGCTCAGCTTCCACTGCTTCAGGGGATCCTTGATGCGCATGGTGAAGCGGAACTGCTGCTCGTCATCGGTGATCGAGAACCAGTACTTGACCAGGATGATGCCGGAGCGGATCAGCATGCGCTCGAACTCCGGCACTGTCTTGAAGAACTCCTGATATTCGTCCTCCGAGCAGAAGCCCATCACGCGCTCGACGCCGGCGCGGTTGTACCAGCTGCGATCGAACAGCACGATCTCGCCGCCGGCCGGCAGGTGCGCGACGTAGCGCTGGAAATACCATTGCGTGCGCTCGCGCTCGTTCGGCGCCGGAAGCGCCGCGACGCGGCAGATGCGGGGATTGAGGCGCTGGGTTGCGCTTGATGACGCCGCCCTTGCCGGCGGCGTCGCGGCCCTCGAACAGCACCACGACCTTCTTCCTCTCGCTCTGCACCCAGTCCTGGAGCTTGATCAACTCGCCCTGGAGACGAAGGAGTTCCCGGAAATAGAGCCTGCGATCGACCGCCGGTTTCAGCGTTCCGGTCTCGTCGAGGAGCTCGTCGAGACGGGCATCATCCAGCTCCATCTCCAGTTCCTCGTCGAGATCGTCGGCCATTTCCTGGATGATGCGGGCGCGCTTGGAGATCTCGGATTTGCGATCGGCTGCGGTCATGGGTGCTTCTCTCGGCTCGAATACCAGTCACAACGACCATCGGCGGGGTTTGTTGCGACCATGTGACAACGTGCGACCCCGCTGACGCAGCTCACACCGGCAGCGCGATCGAATACTTCACCTGGCTCAGCGCAAAGCTCGATTCGATCGAGGCGATGCCATCGAGACGGGTCAGCTTGGTCTTCAGGAAGGTCTCGTAGGAGGCGAGGTCGGCGGCGACGACGCGCAGGAGATAGTCGCGATTGCCGGTCATCAGATAGCATTCCAGAACCTCGTCCCATTTCGAGATCGCGCGGGCGAAGCGGTTGAGGTCCTCCTCCTTCTGCCGCGCCAGCTTGATCGAGATGAAGACGCTGACGTGCAGGCCGAGCGCCTTCTGGTCCACGGTCGCGACATAGCGCGAGATGACGCCGCGCTCCTCCAATAGCTTGACCCGGCGATGGCAGGGCGAGACCGACAGGCCGACCCTGTCGGCGAGTTCCTGCATGGTCATGCGGCTGTCGGCCTGGAGCAGGGCGAGAATCTTGCGGTCGATGGTGTCGAGGTCTGGCATTGGGATGAAACCTGCAGCTCTGGCGGTATTGTGGGAAATTATCCCAATTTAGTCAGATGTACCGCAAGAAATTGAGATATTTGGCGACCTCTGCAGGGGTATGATCGGCGGATCAAATTCCGGAGCATCGCCATGCCCGTCGATTCCGCCCGTCTGGACACATTGACCGCCCTCAGCCGCAAGGCGCTGTGGCTGTCGTCCTGGACCATCCACCATGCCAACCACATCCGCGCCAATGCGGACGGCCTCAAGGTCGGCGGGCACCAGGCCTCCTCGGCCTCGCTCGCGACCATCATGTCGGCGCTGTACTTCCACGTGCTGCGCCCGGAGGATCGCGTCGCGGTGAAGCCGCATGCGAGCCCGGTGTTCCACGCCATCCAATATCTGTTCGGCCGGCAGAGCCGCGAGAAGCTGGAGAACTTTCGCAGCTTCAAGGGCGCGCAGTCCTATCCCTCGCGCACCAAGGACGTCGACGACGTCGATTTCTCCACCGGCTCGGTCGGCCTCGGCGTCGCCCAGACGCTGTTTTCTTCGCTGGTGCAGGACTACGTCAAGGCGCACGGCTGGATGAAGGATCGCCGCGAAGGTCGCATGATTGCCCTGGTCGGCGACGCCGAGATGGACGAGGGCAATATCTGGGAGGCGTTGGCCGAAGGTTGGAAGCACGGCCTGCGCAACACCTGGTGGGTGGTCGACTATAACCGCCAGTCGCTCGATGCCGTCGTGCGCGAGGGGCTGTGGGAAAAGTTCGAGACCATGTTCCGCAATTTCGGATGGGACGTGGTGATCGTGAAATACGGCCGCCTGATGCGCGAGGCCTTTGCCGAGCCCGGCGGCGAAGCCTTGAAGCGCTGGATCGACAATTGCCCGAACGCGCTCTATGCGGCGTTGTGCTTCCAGGGCGGCGCGGCCTTTCGCAAGCATCTGCATGACGAGATCGGCGACCAGGGCCAGATCACCAAGCTGATCGACAAGCGCAGCGACGACGAGCTCTTGGCACTGATGTCGAATCTCGGCGGCCACGACATGGCGAGCATGCTGGAGGCGTTCGACTCCATCGACCACGACCGTCCGGTCTGCTTCATCGCCTACACCATCAAGGGCGTCGGCCTGCCGTTCCAGGGCCACAAGGACAACCATGCCGGCCTGATGACGGTCGCGCAGATGGAGAAATATCGAGACAGCCAGAACATCCGGCCGGGCCATGAATGGGACAAGTATGAGGGGCTGACGCAGGATGCGGCGGAGCTGGAAGCTTTCCTCGCGCAGGTGCCGTTCAATCAGGACGGTCGCCGGCTGAATGCGCCGGTCGTCGAGGTGCCGCAGCAAGTTGCCTTCAAGCCGTCGCCGCAGATGTCGACTCAGCAGGGTTTTGGCCTCGTGCTCAACGAGATCGCGCGCAGCGACAGCGAGCTGGCGAGGCGCATCGTCACGACCTCGCCCGACGTCACCGTTTCGACCAATCTCGGCCCCTGGGTGAACCGGCGCGGCCTGTTTGCGCGCGCCGAGAAGGCTGACTTATTCCGCAGTGAGAAAATTCCCTCCACCTACAATTGGGACGCCTCGCCCAAGGGCCAGCATCTGGAGCTCGGCATCGCCGAGATGAATCTGTTCATCATGCTCTCGGCGCTCGGCCTGTCGCACCAGATCAACGGCGAGCGGCTCTTGCCGGTCGGCACGCTCTACGATCCCTTCATCGAGCGCGGGCTCGATGCGCTGAACTACGCCTGTTATCAGGATGCCCGCTTCATGGTGGCGGCGACGCCGTCGGGCATCACGCTCGCGCCCGAGGGCGGCGCACATCAGTCGATCGCGACGCCCTTGATCGGAATGGCGCAGGATGGGCTCGCCTCGTTCGAGCCGGCCTTCGTCGATGAGCTCGCCGTGATCATGGGGTGGGGTTTCCAGCACATGCAGCGCGAGCCGGGCGAGGGTGGCTCGGTCTATTTGCGGTTATCGACGCGCAGCATCGAGCAGGCGCAGCGGATCATGACACCGGAGCTGCAGCAGGGCATCACCGATGGCGCGTACTGGCTGCGCAAGCCGGGCCCGAATGCCGAAGTCGTGATCGCCTATACCGGCGCGGTCGCGCCCGAGGCGATCGAGGCCACCGGTTTCGTCGGCGAGAGCCGCCGCGACGTCGGCCTGCTCGCGATCACCTCGGCCGACCGGCTGCACGCTGGATGGACCGCCGCGCGGAAATTGCGCCGCGACCGGCGCGGCGTGCAGCATCTCAGCCACATCGAGAGACTGCTGGCGCCGCTGCCGCGCGACTGCGGCATCGTGACCGTGATCGACGGCCACCCGGCCGCGCTCGGCTGGCTCGGAGGCGTCCGCGGCCATCGCGTCGAGGCGCTCGGCGTCGAGCAGTTCGGCCAGACCGGCAGCATCGCGGACCTCTATCGGCACTACGGCATCGACGCCAACGCCATCATCGATGCGGCCGAAAGCCTCACCGTAGGCGCGCCGGTGCTGCACCGGAAGATGGCGGTGTAGTCGGGGTAACCATCCTTGTCATTCCGGGGCGACGCGAAGCGTCGAGCCCGGAATCGATCGGGCCTCAGTCCAGGTGGCGAAATGGATTCCGGGCTCGCGACGTTGTCGCGCCCCGGAATGACGGCGGAGAGAAGCTTGCCACGTTCCCGCCATCGGCTCATATAACCTACGTCCGCCGCAACGCTGGCCCGCATATGGCGGGTTCAATTGCCGGCGCTTTCGTGCAAGGATGCCGGCCGAAACGCCCCCTCCACGCCCCCAAGAAGAGGTTAACGATGGTCAATCGCATGCAATTCTACATCGACGGCGCCTGGGTCGATCCGGTCGTCAAGAAGTCCACCGCCGTGGTCAATCCCGCGACGGAAGAGGCGATGTACGAGGTTGCGCTGGGCTCCAAGGCCGACGTGGACAAGGCGGTTGCCGCCGCCAAGCGCGCCTTCGCGACCTTCTCCCAGACCAGCCGCGATGAGCGCGTCGCGCTGCTCAGCAAGGTCATCGAGGTCTACAAGGGCCGCCTCAAGGAGATCGGCGCCGCCGTCTCCGACGAGATGGGCGCGCCGCTGCCGATGGCGGAGAAGCTCCAGGCCGGCGCCGGCCTCGGTCATCTCATGACCACGCTCGACGTGCTCAAGAACTATCATTTCGAAGAGCCGGTCGGCACCGCCATGGTGCTGCGCGAGCCGATCGGCGTGGTCGGCATGATCACGCCCTGGAACTGGCCGCTGAACCAGATCGCCTGCAAGGTCGCGCCCGCGCTCGCCGCCGGCTGCACCATGATCCTGAAGCCCAGCGAGTTCACTCCGACCTCGGCGCTGATCTTCGCGGAAATCCTCCATGAAGCCGGCGTGCCCAAGGGCGTGTTCAACCTCGTCAACGGTCTCGGCCCCGAGGTCGGCGCCGCCATGAGCGAGCATCCCGACATCGACATGATCTCCTTCACCGGCTCGACCCGCGCCGGCATCGACGTCGCCAAGCGCGCGGCGCCGACCGTGAAGCGCGTCAGCCAGGAGCTCGGCGGCAAGTCGCCGAACGTCATCCTCGAAGGTGCCGACCTCACCAAGGCGGTGACCGGCGGCGTGATGCACATGTTCAACAATTCCGGCCAGTCCTGCAACGCGCCCTCGCGCATGATCGTGCCGCTGTCCAAGATGAAGGAAGTCGCCGCGATCGCGAAGGCCGTCGCCGACAAGACCAAGGCGGGCGATCCCCGCGCCGAAGGCACCACCATCGGCCCGGTCGTCAACCGTGGCCAGTGGGACAAGATCCAGGGCCTGATCAAGAAGGGCATCGACGAGGGCGCAACGCTCGTCGCCGGCGGCCCGGGCCTGCCCGAGGGCGTCAACAAGGGCTTCTATGTCCGTCCGACAATCTTCGCCGACGTCACGCCCGACATGACGATCGCGCGCGAAGAGATCTTCGGACCGGTGCTGACCATCATCGGCGCCAAGGACGAAGCCGACGCTGTCAAGATCGCCAACGACACGCCCTATGGTCTCGCCGGCTACGTCTACGGTCCCTCGGTCGAGGACGCCAAGCGCGTCGGCCGCCAGATCCGCGCCGGAAACGTCAATCTTCAGGGTGTGCCCAACGACCGCACCGCGCCGTTCGGCGGCTACAAGCAGTCGGGCAACGGCCGCGAGTGGGGCAAGTTCGGCCTCGAGGACTTCCTCGAAGTGAAGGCCGTCGCGGGCTTCAACGCGGCGTAGTTCATACGGCGCTAGCACTACAGGGAATGCCGGCTTCCAAAGGAAGCCGGCATTCTTTGCTCAGGGACCGGCCGCTTCACTGCGACAACAGCCCGTCAAATCAAGAAAAGCAAAGGGACGGAACGTGAGAAAATTAATCATCGCATTCGTTGCGCTGCTGCCGCTGTCAGGCGCTGCGCAGGCCCAGACGGTGAAGGATCTGCTCAACACGCTCAGGGCGAAATGGAACGAACCGACCGAGCCGTTCAAGATCATCGACAACGTCTACTATGTCGGCACCAACGGACTGGCGTCCTACCTGATCACATCGCCCCAGGGGCATATTCTGGTCGATACCGTGATGCCGGAATCGACGTCGCAGATCAGGACGAGCATCGAGAAGCTCGGCTTCAAGGTCAGCGACATCAAGTATCTCATCAATACCCACGCCCATATCGACCACACTGGCGGCCTAGCCGAGTTGAAGCAGGCGAGCGGCGCGCAGATGGTTGCGGGCGAGGCCGACAAGCCCTTGCTCGAAGGCGGCTATTATCCGGGTGCGCAGGAGGAGAAGGCGCTCGACTTTCCGCCGGTGAAAGTGGACCGAACGGTGCGTGAGGGCGATACCGTTGCGATCGGCAGCGTTACGCTAACGGCGCGCGAGACGCCCGGCCATTCGCCGGGCTGCACCAGCTGGGCATTCTCGGTGAAGGATGGCGATGCAACACGCTCCGTGCTGATCTTCTGCAGCGGCACGGTCGCGCTGAACCGGCTTGTCGGCAGCCCGACCTATTCCGGCATCGTTGACGACTATCGCAAGACCTTTGCGCGTGCCAAGGACATCAAGGTCGACATCCTGCTGGCTCCTCATCCCGAGATGTATAAGATGGCCGAGAAGCGCGCCAAGCTCGCCGGCGGCGGACCCAATCCGTTCGTCGATCCCGGCGAGTTCAAGGTCTATGCGGCATCGCTGGAGAAGGCCTTCGAAGAGGCGCTCGTCAAGCAGACCGCAGCGGCTCAGGAGAAGAAGGGGTAGGGGCGGTAGGTCGTGGGCGCGCTGTGGAGCCTATCCTCCCACAGCGCCCTGCGTATTCACGTACAGCGCGTAGATCGACTGGCTTGCCGCCATGAACAGGCGGTTGCGCTTGAGCCCGCCGAAGCAGACGTTGGCGCAGCGCTCGGGCAGCGCGATGCGGCCGATCATGACGCCGTCGGGCGCGAACACCACGACGCCGTCGAGCTCGGGATCGCCCATGCCCCAGCCGCACCAGAGGTTGCCGTCGATGTCGCAGCGCATGCCGTCGGGCGTGCCGGGACCGGCATCGATGTGGACGCGCTTGTTCGAGATCGCAGTGCCGTCGGCCGAGACGTCATAGGCGAGGATCTTGCGGTTCGGTACGCCGCGCGATTCCACGACGTAGAGGATTGTCTCGTCCGGCGAGAAGCACAGCCCGTTCGGCCCGAGCACGCCCTCGGCGACGATGGTCGCCTTTCCGGTTGCCGGATCGAGCCGGTAGACGTTCGGCTCGATCTCGGGCTCGGCCTTGTAGCCCTCGTAATTGCCGAGCAGGCCGAAGGTCGGATCGGTGAACCAGATCGAGCCGTCCGATTTGACGACGACATCGTTCGGCGAGTTCAGCTGCTTGCCGTTGAATTGATCCATCAGCACCGTGATGCTGCCGTCATATTCGGTGCGCACCACGCGCCGTCCGCCGTGCTCGCAGGTGACGAGCCGGCCCTGGCGATCGCGCGTGTTGCCGTTGGCGAAGTTCGAGGGCTTGCGGAATACGCTGACGGCGCCGGTCTCCTCCTCCCATTTGATGATGCGCTGGTTGGGGATGTCGCTGCAGAGGAGATAGCGCCCGTCGCCGAACCACACCGGTCCTTCGGCCCAGCGCAGGCCGGTCGTGAGCCGCTCCACCGCCGACAGTTTCAGCCAGTATTTCTCGAAGCGGGGATCGAGCGCGTGGATGGCCGGATCGGGATAGTAGCTCGCCGGCCGCCAGCCCGGCCGTTCCTGGGTGTGGGACGATGCCTCATTCATGTCGGTTCTCTCGTTTCGTTCCCTCTGGACAATCCTGCTATCATTGGAGACACCTGACCGCAATTCGGACACCACAGGCGAGGAAGACATGCCGCGTATTTTGATGACGGGAGCTTCAGGCGGAATCGGCACCAGCCTGCGAAAACTGCTGCCGCCGATCTATCCGGATCTGCTGCTCTCCGACATCAAGCCGCCCGCGGATCTCGGTGCGAACGAGAAGTTCAAGGCGGCGGACCTCGCCGATCTCGCGCAATGCGAGGCGATCTGCGAGGGCGTCGACGGCATCCTCCATTTCGGCGGCTATTCGGTCGAAGGCAGCTGGGACCAGATCCTCCAGGCCAACATCATCGGCGGCTACAATCTGTTCGAGGCGGCCTACCGGAAGGGCGTCAAGCGCGTGGTGTTCGCCTCGTCGAACCACGCCGTCGGCTTCTATCCGCGCCACCACAGGATCGGCACCGACGTCACTGCGCGGCCCGATAGCCGCTACGGCGTCAGCAAGGTGTTCGGCGAGGCCGTCGGCGCGCTCTATGCCGACAAGCACGGGATGAAGGTGACGTGTCTGCGCATCGGCAATTTCGGCGACATGCCGCTCGACCAGCGCCGGCTCTCGATCTGGCTCAAGCCCGACGACCTCGTGCAGCTCTGCCGCATCGGGCTCGAGCATCCCGACATCCATTTCGAGATATTCTATGGGGCCTCCTTCAACGAGCGCGCCTGGTGGGACAACCACCGCGCCTACGAATTCGGCTATCGCCCCACCGGACGCGCCGAGGATTTCCGCGAGCACGCCATGGCGGAGCAGGCCAAGCTGAAGCCGGATCCGGTCGGCGATTACTTCCAGGGCGGCACGTTCTGCAGCATGGAGTTCGATGCTGACCCCAGCCGGATCATCGATTGGACGAAGCGTTAGAGAAGCGCGCTCGGCATGGTTTTGAGCGGCCGAAGCCTTGCTCGGCCGCTCAAACCCTACGCTCGCGCCGGGATCAGAATAGGCCCGGAATCAACATCGCCACCCTCTCCCGGTAGTGGCGGTACTGATCTCCGAACAGAGCGACCAGGTCGCGCTCCTCCAGCCAGATCCCGACGAAGATGTAGGCCGTCGTCACCGTCGCGAACAGCAGGTGACCGAGCGTCATGGTGGGCGTCGACCAGAACGCGATGATGAAGCCGAGATAGATGGGATGCCGGATCAGGCGGTAGAGGCCCGGCGTCCGGAACTTCATCGGCTCGGCAAGCCGTCCCGCGAAGTGGCTGATGACTTGCGTTAGCCCGAACAGTTCGAAATGGCTGATCAGGAACGTGCTGTACAGCACGATGAGCCAGCCGGCGAAGCTGCTGGCGACGGTGGCGTAAACAGCAATCGGCGTCTCGAACTCCCAAACGATGGGCGTGACGGGACGCCACTGCCAGAACAGCAGGATCAGGCTCAGGCTCGCCAGCAGCACGTAGGTGCTCCGCTCGATCGCGGGCGAGGCGAAGGCGGCGAACAGCTTCTTGAAGCCCTGCCGCGCCATGCCGCTGTGCTGGACGGCGAACAGCGACATCAGCGCGAGGTCGATCATAAGGGCCTGTCCGGTCGAGCCGGTCGCGCCGCTGTCGATTGTCTTGGGCACGACGAGCTGCGCAATGAAACCGACGGCGTAGAGAAAGGTCACGAAGAAGACGAGATAAGCGAGCACGCCGTAGCCGAGCACGAAGCTTCGTGCCGCCAGCGAGCTTGCGGTCTGAACAGGTCCGTTATGCATGGTGATGGACATGATAGAGTTTCCAGTTTCGTAGTGAAGGATTCAATGGCTGATCAGTGGGCGTACCACTGCTGCCTTCGTCACATTGCAAAGGTTGTCGGAACCGTCGCGGCCTTGCATCTGCCGGGGCTTTTTTGGACCGTTGCGCTGCCACTCACGCCTTCGGTGCGATGATCGTCGAACGTCGTTGCAGCCGACGCCAGAGCAAGCGAGATCAGGACGGCACCGGTCGTGCCGATCGCCAGCGCGGCGGTTCTGAACTTGAAATTTCCAGGCCTGATATTCCTGAGATCGGAGGCCTTGGCTTCGGAAGCGTCGGATTGGGAAAAAGAACTCATGACTATTTCCTCGAATTGAAACGGTTGCTGGGATCAAATCCTCTGATGGTGATGCGTGTCTCGAACCGGGCTGCCATCGCTGGCCGTGGTGCCGTTGCAACCCTTGGCGAACTGCATTGCGGCTTTCTCGCGGTTCGCCAGCATGCTTGCGACCGACCGATTGATGAGCCGGCGAAGCCGCAGCGGGATGCTGGCGAGATATCGCCGCGGGAGGCTCAGTGCGGGCGGCGCCTGAGACTGAATGGACATTTCCTAATCCTTTCACGGAATCACGAGTCGAGGACGGCGCCCGCGTTGATCTATTCGGCAGCCGCCGTCTGCTGGATGGGATCGCCGCGAACGACCACGGTGGTGCCGACCTTGTAGAATTCCTCGCCGGGCATGCCGACGCGCCGCGCATGCTCGCGGATCGAATCCCCATCGCGCGCCTCGTAGATGCAGAAGGTGCCGATGCGGCCGTCCGCCTCATGGACCACATAGCTGCGGATCCAGCGGACGCGGTCAGACATTTGCTCGTTGCCGATCCGCGCGGACTTCGCGCCGGCGGCTTCCAGTTCACTCAGGTTCGCCCAAGCGCTTGGGCGGCGAATGACATAGAGTTCCATCAATAGCTCCTCAGGGTTGTTGCCTGCGGGTCGAGAGCAACCCGAGGCCGTGAGGAGCTATAGGCGTGGCCGGTGCTGACCGTCCTTACTGCGGCCTGATCATTGCCTGATCCTTGTCTGAACCTTTTCCGCCTGGCCCGGACTCAACGATATGACCCTCAGGTTTGGACCCTTCGAGCTGGATGAAGCGGGCCGTGCGCTGATGCACGCGCAGAAGGAAGTCGCGTTGCAGCCGCGTGTGTTCGATCTGCTGGTCTACCTGATGCGCAACCGGGATCGGGTCGTCACCAAGGACGAACTGCTCGAGGCTCTCTGGCCTGACGTAACGGTCACGGACAACTCGCTGCAGCGAGCGGTGAGCATGCTGCGCGGTGTGCTGCGCAAGGGCGGCATGGACAGCGCCATCCGGAATATGCCGGGCAGAGGATATCGTTTCTGCATCGAAGGCCCATCGGAGCTGCAGGTTGCCGCTCCTGGTACGACGGACGGGCAAGCCGCGGACGTGCGAGCACAAGCGCGAAGCGCTGCTGCCGCACAGGTCTGGAGCGAGGCCGCGGCGCTGTTCGAGACGGCCGATATCGCCGATTCCCTCGATGGCGCCGACTTGCACCAGTGGGCGCTGGCTCTGCAGTGCACCGGCAAGGCCGATGCAGCCGTTCCTGTTTTGGCTCGCGCGGTTGCCGCCCATATCAGGGCCGGCAAAGTGCCGCCGGCTGTCGTCGACGCCGTCACACTCTCCGGCTTACACTTCGAGCGCGGCCAGGCGGCGATTGCCAAGGGCTGGCTGGCCCGTGCTGAGGATTGGGCCTCCGAGATCGAAAACCCGGCCACGACTGCGTTGACACTTTGGATGAAGTCGAAGGTCGCCGCGTTCGACGGCGAGCCTGAACAGGCGCTTTCGCTTGCCGATGTTGCCTACAGCACGGTCCGTCACAAGGACGCTGTTGGCATCGAGGCGCTGAGTCTTGCCTATCGCGGGTTCTACCGGTTGTGTCTGGGAGATACTCGCGCAGGACTGGCGGATCAGGACCTTGCCGCCGCGATGGCGCTCTCCAGCGGCGATATCGATCCGATCATCGGAGGCATCCTCTACTGCAACATCCTGTGGGCTGCGCGGATGTTCGGAGATTGGGCGAGAGCCGACCAGTGGACGCTGGGCTACCAGAAATATTGCACCGAGAGCGGGATGGAATTGACCGGCTCGTGCCAGCTCCATCGGTCCGAAGTTCTCGGCGTCAGAGGCTCGCTTGGTGAAGCATTGTCGCGCATTCAAGATTCGCTGGCACGGCTCACCACTGATGCTCCATGGGCGATCGGCGATGCCAATCGCGTGCTGGCTGACATCCATGCTGCGATCGGCAACGACGACGCCGCTCTCGAAGCCTATGAAAAGGCCTATGCTTTCGGCTGGTGCCCTGAGCCCGGCCGGGCCATGCTCTTGCTGGAACGTGGCGAGGCGGAGGCCGCCTATGCCAGTCTCGAACGTAGCTTGATCGGAAAGACCTGGTGGACCTTGCAGAGGCGAGGGATTCTATTTGCACATTTGGCGCTCGCCGCCGCGCATACAGGTCGCCATGAGCAGGCCCTCGAGCTGATCGAAGAACTCTCCGGAAGTCCCGACCGATGGCCGATGCCGTCGATTCGGGCATTGACGAACGAGGCGCAATCGATCCTCGCCCATGCGCGAGACGACTACGACTCTGCGCTGCGGCATCTTCATCTGGCCCGGCAGCTATGGTCGAGCATCGACGGGCGAGTGCAGGCCGTTAGGCTGAGGCTCCGCATCGCGAAGCTGCAATTGGCGCATGATGACGTTCGAGGCGCTTCGGCGGAAATCCACGCAGCCCAGCTCCTGGCAAGCGAACTCGGCTCGCGGAAGTACGGGGCTGAATGCGCGGCTTTGCGGCGCGAGGCTGATATCCGAACGAGCGGACGCGCTGCCTAGCGACCGTCCACGCCGTTCGTGCAGCCCGACATCAAAAATGCAAGTTGAGGCGCAACAGTGCCTGGTGCCGTTCGAACTGCTCCAGGTTGAGACTGCGATTGTCGCCGATCGCCTTGCCTGCAACCTGCATCTGCCATGTCCCGGAGATGCCGACTTCCTTCGAGATGCTGTAGGAGAAGGTCGGGCCGGCGAACACGGCATCGCCGAGGAAGCGGTCGAGTGCGCCGCCGTCATAGGCCCGCGCGTAGCGTACGCCGAGGCCAAGCACGAGTTCGGGCTGCACCGCGTACGAGATCGCTGCCTGGAGCTGCATCTCGGAATCGTGTCGCCAAAGATTGGTGGCGATCTCGCGGGTTCCGCCGGTCCCGAACCAGACGTTGAACGCCGCAAACAGCCTGTCCTTGACCAGCTCGCGATCGAATAGCGCGGCAAACTCCGCGCCATATTGCTGGATATGCAGGCCGCTGGCGTCGTCGATCCGGCTCCAGCCGGGCTGTGCGTGGAGGGTCAGCCCGAAGGGCGCGACGGTGCGATCGAGCAGCTTGTAGCGCAGTTCGAGCGCGGCGCCGCCGAAAGAGACGTCCGAATGATCGGCAAGTCCCGGAACGCCGTTGATGCGCTGTCCGCTCAGTGCAAACCCGGGTGCGATCCGGAAATTGTCCGAGACCGTGTACTTGACCTGATTGAGATTGGCCCAGGCCGCGTAGCTGCCGGAGCGCTTGCCGAACGCACCGACATTCTCGAACTCGATCTCGATATCGCCGGGCTTGCCGATGTCGGAGCCCATGCTGAAGCCGAAAATGTGCTCGGTGTCGATCTCCGCGTGGGCCGACGGCAGGCCGCCCGCCAGCTTGTTGGCGCCGAGGCCGGGCGCGGAGCCGGGCCACGGAGCCGCATATGCGAGGCCGCGTGCGCCCTCATCAGCGGAGGCGGAGACACAACTCGCCAGATGACCGACGATGGTCGCCGCCGCCAATGCGCCCGGGAAGCTCGATCTTCTCACCACGACAATCCACCAACCTGCGCAAACCAAGGGACCGATCGACGCAGGGGTTCTGGGTTCGCGCACAAGCCCCCTGCGATTGCAAGTCATTCGCAAAAGGATCCCATAGAATGACCGGGAATGCAACTACTTGCTAATCGTTCTTAGTTGCGTTCGAGGCCAGAACCGCGTGTCGAAGGCTGGAGAGTAAGAAGTCTGGTAGTGGCGCACGGGTGCTGGTGGGTCCACGATGTTCAGCTGCGTGCGCGTTGGAGTTCCACGAACGGTGCCCGAGAAGCTGGAAAACTGGCAGCACTCCGCGCTGGTTGGGGAGCGTCGAGACGGCAAACCCGATGCAGGATCACCTTGCAGTTGAAACGGCGACGGGCCGTGAGATGCTCGCCTGCGGGAGGGCGCCCGGCCACCAACTCTCAGGCCTGCAACCCGGCTTATTGACAATCAGGGGGCCGGCCTTACCACGACTTCAAAGCTGAAGGAGCGACCTGATGACGAGTGGCTTGCGCAAGGGTTTGACGAGCTATGGCGACGCCGGCTTCTCGCTGTTCCTGCGCAAGGCGTTCATCAAGGCGATGGGCTATTCCGACGACGCGCTGGAGCGCCCGATCGTCGGCATCACCAACACCTATAGCGACTACAATCCCTGCCACGGCAACGTTCCGCAGATCATCGAAGCCGCCAAGCGCGGTGTGATGCTGTCCGGTGCGATGCCGTTCGTGTTTCCGACCATCTCGATCGCCGAGAGCTTTGCGCATCCGACCTCGATGTATCTGCGCAACCTGATGGCAATGGATACCGAGGAGATGATCCGCGCCCAGCCGATGGATTCGGTGATCGTGATCGGCGGCTGCGACAAGACGCTGCCGGCGCAGGTGATGGCGGCGATCAGCGCCGACTTGCCGACCGTGGTGATTCCGGTCGGCCCCATGGTGGTCGGCCATCACAAGGGCGAGGTGCTGGGCGCCTGCACCGATTGCCGCCGTCTCTGGGCGAAATATCGCGCCGGCGAGATGGACGATTTCGAGATCGAGGCGGTGAACGGGCGTCTGGCGCCGTCGGTCGGCACCTGCATGGTGATGGGCACGGCCTCGACCATGGCCTGCATGATCGAAGCCATGGGCCTGTCGCTGCCGATGAGCGCGACGATTCCGGCGCCGCATGCCGAGCGCTTCCGTCTCGCCGAGGCGAGCGGGCGGGTTGCCGCCGAGATGGCCAAGACCAAGGGGCCGAAGCCGAGCGAGCTGCTGACCCCGGCCTCGTTCAGGAATGCGCAGGTGGTGCTGCAGGCGATCGGCGGCTCGACCAACGGCCTGATCCATCTGACCGCGATGGCGCATCGCTCGCCGCACCGGCTCGACCTCGAAGCGTTCGACCGGATCGGCCGCGAGGTGCCGGTGCTGGTCGATCTCAAGCCGTCCGGCGAGCACTATATGGAGCATTTCCATCACGCCGGCGGCGTGCCGAAGCTGCTGGCGCAGCTCGGCGACCTCGTCGATCTCGATGCCAGGACGATCTCCGGCCAGACGCTGCGTGATGTCGTGGCGCATGCGGAAGACGTGCCCGGCCAGGACGCGATCCGCTCGCGCGACAATCCGATCAAGAAGGAGGGCGGCCTTGCCGTGCTGCACGGCAACCTCGCGCCGCGCGGCGCGGTGATCAAGCAATCGGCGGCGAGCCCGAAGCTGCTCAAGCATACCGGGCGCGCGGTAGTGTTCGAATCCGTCGAGGACATGACCTTGCGGGTCGACGATCCCGATCTCGATGTCACCGCCGAAGACGTGCTGGTGCTGCGCAATGCCGGCCCGAAGGGGGCACCGGGCATGCCGGAGGCCGGCTATCTGCCGATCCCGAAGAAGCTCGCGCGCGGCGGTACCAAGGACATGGTCCGCATCTCGGATGCGCGCATGAGCGGCACCGCGTTCGGCACCATCGTGCTGCACATCACTCCGGAATCCGCCGTGGGCGGGCCGCTCGCCCTGGTGCAGAACGGCGACATGATCAGCCTGGACGTCGCCAGGCGCAGCATCGAGCTGCTGGTCGATGCGGCCGAGCTGGAGCGGCGCCGCGCCGCCTTGAAGCCGATTGCTGCGCCGGAGGAAGCACGCCGCGGCTACGCCTGGCTGTTCAACGAGACCATCATGCAGGCCGACGAGGGCTGCGATTTCGACTTCATGCAGAGGACCGGCCCTGCGAAGGGTTGAGCGAGCGCGGCGCTACTTGCCCTTGCTGGTGAATTTTTTCACGGCGGTGCGGAAGTCCTCGGTGTTCATCGCCATGATGATCTTGTGCTCCTCGGCATCGAGCTGCTGCTTCACCGGCGTGGTCGCGGCCTGATAGACCAGCTGCTTGGTGCCGGCGATCGCAGCCGGCGGGTTCTGCGCCAGACGCTCGGCAAGCTGTCGCGTCGCCGCCTTCAGCTCCGCGGCGGCAACGACCTTGGCGACCAGGCCCCATTGATAGGCCTGCTGCGCGGTGAAATTGTCCTCGGACAGGAAGATCTGCAGCGCCCGCCGCGATCCGACAGTGCCGACGATGCCGACCGTGGAGCCGCCGTCCGGCGACACGCCGATCTTGGCATAGGCTGGCGTGAACTTGGCGTCGTCGGCGGCGATGCAGAGATCGGTGACGAAGGCGAGGCCCATGCCGGCACCGGCGGCCGAGCCGTGCACGCTCGACAGCGAGATCTTCGGCATGCGCCTGACGATCTCGATGAAGGCATGATAGTGCTTCAGGAGCTCGCCGACGACCGGCGTCACGGTGCCGGCCTCGGCGGCCGCCCCGATCGTCTGCAGATCGCCGCCGGCCGAGAAGGCGCGGCCTTCGCCTTCGATCACCAGGACCTTGATGGCGTCGTCGCCCTCGATATAGGCCGCGAGCTGCTCGAGCTTCTGCGCAATCGCAAGGTTGATCGAGTTGTATGCGGCAGGGCGGTTGAGCGTGATGGTCGCGATCGGGCCGTCGATCCGCAGCAGGGCGGGATCGTCGGGCTTTGAAACGGGAGCTGGCATTCTTGAAATCCCCGGCATGAGGTGATTGCTGCAACTAAATCGCAGAAGCCGAGAGGTGACAATCCCCGCCTGCTGCTCTTGCACTGGGCCAAACGATAGGCTCAAATGGGCAGGCCTTTTCCAAGGGACGGACACGAGCGCCGGCTCCTCGTAAGGTCAGCAACCAGAATCAGCGAGAGGAGATGGCATGGGTCGCGCTCGTGTCTTCGGGAAGTGGGCTGTCGAATGAGCGACGGTCCGGTGATCATCGTCGGTGCCGGCCATGGCGGCTACCAGGTCGCGGCATCGCTGCGCCAGGCCGGCTTTTCCGGCCGCGTCTGCCTGATCAACGACGAGGCGCATCTGCCCTATCAGCGGCCGCCGCTGTCCAAGGCTTACATCAAGGGCTCGGCCGGTCCCGAGAGCCTGATGTTCCGCCCCGAGAAGTTCTACCACGACCAGAACATCGAGCTGATCGCCGGCCGCGCGGCCTCGATCGACCGCGCCGGGCACAAAGTGCATCTGGCCTCCGGCGAAACGCTTGGCTACGGCCATCTCGTGCTGGCGACCGGCGCGCGCAACCGGCTGCTCGATCTGCCCAACGCCAACCTGCCCGACGTGAAATATCTGCGCATCCTCGACGAGAGCGAGGCGCTGCGGGCGATCATGCCTTCGAAGACGCGCGCCGTGATCATCGGCGCCGGCTTCATCGGCCTCGAATTCGCCGCCACCGCGCGGATCAAGGGCCTCGAGGTCGATGTGCTCGAGCTCGCCCCGCGTGTGATGGCGCGGGCGGTGACGGCGGAGGTGTCGGAGTATTTTCAAGAGCGTCATCGCGAGGCCGGCATCCGCATCCACCTCGGCGTCCAGGCGACCTCGATCGAGGCGGAGGGCGGCAAGGTCACCGGCGTCTCCCTGAGCGACGGACGGCATCTGCCTGCCGACCTCGTCGTGGTCGGCGTCGGCGTGCTGCCGAACATCGAGCTCGCGGCCGAGGCGGGGCTTCCGGTCGCCGCCGGCATCATCGTCGACGAATATCTTGCGACGGCCGATCCAGCCATCTCCGCGATCGGCGATTGCGCGCTGTTCGCAAGCCCGCGCTTCGGCGGATCGCTGCGGCTGGAATCGGTGCAGAACGCAACCGATCATGCCCGCTGCCTCGCGGCGCGGCTGACCGGCGACAAGAAGCCTTATGACGGCCATCCCTGGTTCTGGAGCGACCAGGGCGACGACAAGCTCCAGATCGCAGGGCTGACCACCGGCTATGACCGCGTCGTGCTGCGCGGCAGCCCCGCGAACAAGGCGTTTTCGGCCTTCTGCTACAAGGGCGACAGGCTGCTCGGCATCGAATCGATCAACCGCGCCGGCGATCACATGTTCGGCCGCCGCCTGCAGGCCATGGACCGCTCGATCACGCCGGAGCAGGCCGCGGACGAAAGCTTCGACCTGAAGAGCGCGCTGGCGTAATCAAGAGGCACCGAGAACAGCCTTGACCTCCGCGGCCGTCGGCATCGACGGCCCCGCGCCCATCCGCTGCACGCTGATCGAGGCGGCGGCATTGGCGAAGGTAAGGGCGGCGCGCAAAGGCACATCGTCGGCAAGTTGCGCGGCGAGCGCGCCGACAAAGCAGTCGCCGGCGCCGGTGGTGTCGATCGCCTTCACGGCGCGCCCCGGCACGGTGATCTCCTCGCGCCCGGCAAGCGCAAGCACGCCGCGCTTGCCGAGCGTGACGCAGATGGTCTGATCCTGACGCGCCTGAAGTTTTCGCGCGACGTCGATAATCCTTGCGGCCTCATCGTCGTCCGACAGCTCGCTGTCCCCGAGGAAACCGAGCTCGGTCTCGTTCAGCACGAGGATGTCGACCAGCGCCAGCAGCTCGCCCGGCATCTTCTGCGCCGGCGCAGGGTTCAAGACAGTCACGGCGCCGGCCTCACGCGCGCGCCCGAAGAATGCAGCAATCGTCGGCAGCGGGATCTCGAACTGGCTGACCGCGACGTCGCCCTTCAGCAGCGGCACCACCTCGACGTCCTCAGCGCCGACCAGCCCGTTCGCCCCGGGAACGACGACGATGGTGTTATCGGCCTCCGCCACCGTGATGATCGCGGTCCCGGTGTGCGCCTCGGCCGTCTCCACGACATAGCCGAGATCGATGCCTTGGTCGCCGAGGAAGGTCCTCAGCTCGGCCCCGAACGAATCCTTCCCCAGCCGCCCGATCAACGTCGTCCCGGCGCCGAGCCGTGACGCTGCCACGGCTTGGTTGGCGCCTTTTCCGCCCGGAAAGTACAGCACCTGCCGGCCCGCGACGGTCTCGCCGACCTTCGGATGGCGATCGGCCGTCGCCACCACATCCATGTTGATGCTGCCCGCAACGAAGACGCGTCCCATCTCAATCTAGACCCTGACCTCGAACTCGTGCCTGACCTTGGCGATGTCGACCAGCGTCGGCAGGCCGGCCTCGTTGCCGAGGCGCTGGATCTTGAAGGTCGAGGCGGCGCGCGCGAAGTCAAAGTGCTCGCGCCAGCTTTTGCCGGGATGGGCGAGGTAGGAATAGACATAGGCGCCGTGGAAGACGTCGCCGGCGCCGTTGGTGTCGATCACGCGCTCGCGCGGAATCGGCATCGCCGGCATCACCTGCACCGTTCCGGTCTCGTCGTACCAGAAGAGGCCCTTCTCGCCCATGGTGACGCCGCCGATCTTGCAGCCGCGGCTCTTGAGGTAGTCGAGCATCTTCTCGGGCGTCAGGTCCATCTGCTCGCACAGGCGCTCGGCGACGATGGCGACGTCGATGAATTCCAGGAGCTCGTGGGTGTTGGTGCGCAGGCCGCCGCCGTCGAGTGAGGTCAGGATGCCGGCCTCGCGGCAGACCTTGGCGTAGTGGATCGCCGCATCCGGCTGGTGGCCGTCGACATGCAGCGCGCGGCAGCCGCCGAGGTTGAGCATCGGAAAGGGATGGATGTGCTCGTCGTCGCGGCAGCGGACGATGGCGCGCTTGCCGTCCTTGGGCATGATGAAGGAGAGCGAGGATTGGTTGACCTTCCGCCCGTGCAGCGAGATCGCGTATTTCGCGCACATGTCCTGGAACATGCGTCCCAGCCAGTCATTGGCCACCGTCGCGATGAGATCCGGCACGATGCCGAGCTTGGCGCAGCAGAACGCCGCCGTCACGGCGTTGCCGCCGAAGGAGACGGCGTAGTCCGAGGCCACGTGCTTTTCGTCGCCGCTCGGCATGTGGTCGGTGATGAAGACGACGTCGATATAGGTCTGTCCGATGAAGAGAGCCTGCATTGCCTGTCCGTCATGCGCTTGTGGTCCCGGCCGGTGCGCATACTGTAGCACCGGTTCCGCTCCGGCGGGACGCTGAAATTATTCGCAAAACTGCCGCCCGAAGCGCTTGAGGTCAGCATGGTCTGGGAATACGACCATCACCGGGCAATGCCAAGTCCGGACAAACGCCGTGTTTCGGCCCATGGGTTCCAGGGCCATGAAAGGGGCGATCAGAGGGAGAAGAAATGATCACCGGCCTCGATCACGTCGTCGTTTTGGTGAGGGACATCGGGGCGGCCAAGGCGGCCTACCAGACGCTGCTCGCCCGCGCGCCGGCCTGGCAGAACTCGGGCGAGGGCGCCGATCGCGTGCTGTTCACCCTTGCGAACATGACGATCGAGTTGATGGCGCCGAGCGGCTTCAGCGTGACGGCGGATCGCATGCGGGCGCTGCTCGATGACCAGGAGGGGATGCTCGCCAGCCTGTGCTTCCGTGTCGCGGACATGAGCCGGATGCACCGCCGGCTGGAGCGGGTGGCCCTGAACCCGGATCCGGTCACCGAGGTCGAAAGCAGCGACACCGAAACAGGTAACGTCCTGCACTGGAAGCGCACACGCGCCGCCACGGAACTCACGCGCGGCGTGCGCATGTTCTTCCTCGAGCTGGCCGACGAGCGTCCGCTCTCGGTCGCCACCGACATCGCGCCGATCGACGCGCTCGACCACGTCGTGGTTACCACCGAGGATTCCGAACGGGCCGCCGCACTCTACGGCGCGCGGCTCGGCCTCGATCTGGCGCTCGACCGCTCGCACCAGGATTGGGGCCAGCTGATGTTCTTCCGCTGCGGCGACCTCATCGTCGAGGTGGTCCGCCGGCCCGTCGCCGGCAGCGACCTCGCGCATGACCGTCTATGGGGCCTGAGCTGGCGCGTCGCCGACATCGACGCCACCCGCGCCCGCCTGATCGCGGCCGGCCTCGACCTCAGCGAAGTGCGCAACGGCCGCAAGCCGGGCACGCGGATCATGACGGTGCGGAGCGGCACCTGCGGCGTGCAGACCGTGTTGCTGGAGCGCTCGCCGAAGCCGGTGGAGTGAGGGCGGTCCCGTAGGGTGGGCAAAGCGAAGCGTGCCCACGTCTTGGCTGCTCGATGAGAAGACGTGGGCACGGCGCAAGTGCGCCTTTGCCCACCCTACGAAACTGCGTCCGGGCACGAGATCGTTCTCAAATGCTCTCCCGCGTGATACATGCGATGGACCACCCAGCGAGCACCGGTTTGGCGAAGGCAAAGCGAACTCTGAAATGGCAGCGCGATCCCGAGGGGATGCGGCTGCGCATTCTCGAAGCCGCCAAGCAGGAATTTTCCGCCCATGGTCTCGCCGGCGCGCGGGTCGACCGCATCGCGGCCAAGGCCGGCGCCAACAAGCGCATGCTGTACTACCACGTCGGCAACAAGGACGAGCTCTACCTGGCGGTGCTCGAAGGCGCCTATGACAAGATCCGCAGCGAGGAGCGGGGGCTCGATCTCGAGCATCTCGATCCGCCCGAGGCGATCAGGCGGCTGATCGAGTTCACCTGGAATTACTTCCTGCGCAATCCGGAATTCCTGTCGCTGCTCCAGACCGAGAACCTCGCGCGCGCCAAGCACCTGAAGAAATCGACCAAGGTCAAGTCGATGCATTCGCCCTTCGTCGAGATGATCCGCACCGTGGTGCGGCGCGGCGTCGAATCCGGCGACTTCCAGGTCGCGGTCGATCCGGTGCAGCTCTACATCTCGATCGCGGCGCTCAGCTTCTTCTACCTCTCCAACTCGGCGACGCTCAGCGTGATCTTCGGCCGCGATCTCTTGGACAAGAAGGCCAAGGACGAGCGGCTGGCGCACATGGTGGGCCTCGTGCTGGCTGCACTGACGGGACAGTCCACCGTGCTGCTTGAGATCGCGAAGGCGCCGAAGTCGCGCAGCGCGGTCGTTCAGACGATGTAACACTCCATTCTCCGCTGTCATTCCGGGGCGGTCCGCAGGACCGAACCCGGAATCTCGAGATTTCCGGGCTCGGTGCTCCGCATCGCCCGGAATGACGTTGGTCCCCCGGAACCCCCGCACAAAACGTCACAGGGAAAGCTCTGGACAGTATTTATCCAACGGGTTAATTTCTCGCCATAACGAAGAAGACTGCCGGGAGTGAAAATTGGCCGAGCCGAAGCCGCAAAACGCTGTTTCCAAGCTGCTGAATGCAGCCTGGGTTCGGCCGTTCTTGTTCCTGGTCTTCATCGTCGTCGCCTGGGATCTGGCCATCCGGCTGTTTAGGATTCCCGCCTACCAGATCCCGTCGCCGCTCGATGTCGTTGCCGTGCTGCGGACCGAGTGGCCGGAACTGCTGCGCCAGTCCTGGCCGACCACCTACGCGACCGTGTGCGGCTTCCTGCTGTCGGCGCTGTTCGGCATCCCCGTCGCGATGCTGATCGCGGGCTCGAAGACGGTGGAGAGCTACGTCTATCCGCTCTTGGTGTTCTCTCAATCCGTGCCGAAGATCGCGATCGCGCCGCTGTTCGTGGTCTGGTTCGGCTTCGGCATCATTCCGAAGGTGATCTCGGCGTTCCTGCTCGGCTTCTTTCCCGTGGTCGTCTCCGCCGTGCAGGGCTTCAAATCGGTCGATCCCGACATGGTCGATCTCGCCCGCGCCATGCAGGGCAGCCGTTTCCAGGTGTTTCGCGCGGTGAACCTGCCGCATGCACTGCCTGCGATCTTCTCCGGCCTCAAAGTGTCGGTGACGCTCGCCGTGGTCGGCGCCGTCGTCGGCGAGTTCGTCGGCTCCAATTCCGGCATCGGCTACGTCATGCAGCGCTCGATCGGCACGTTCGACCTGCCGACGATGTTCGCGGCGCTCGTGATCCTCGCACTGCTCGGCGTGGTCCTGTTCTGGATCGTGGACCGCATCGAGAAGCTGGTCATTCCCTGGCATGTCAGCCAGCGCGAGGACGTGATCTTTGCATCCTGACTAAGACAACGAACGGCCACCAATGGCCGACGTAACAGACGGCAAGGGAGAGAGACGATGAAGCGGTTGATTGGGGCTATCTCGGCGGTGCTGATGGTTCTTGCGGCCATGCCGGCGCAGGCGGCCGACAAGGTCGTGCTGATGTTGAACTGGTACGTCTATGGCGAGCACGCGCCGTTCTATTACGGCAAGGCCAAGGGCATCTATGCGGCCGAGGGCATCGACCTCGAGATCCAGGAAGGCCGCGGCTCGGCCGCCACAACCCAGGCCGTCGCGGCCAAGACCGCCGATTTCGGCTATGTCGACGTCCCCACCATGATGCGCGCCGCCATCAAGGGGGCGCCCGTGGTTGCGGCCGGCGTGTTGCTGCAGACCTCGCCGATGTCCGCCATGGGCTTCGCCGACAAGAACATCAGGAAGCCGGAAGACATCAAGGGCAAGACGGTGGCGATCACGCCGGCGGATTCCATGACCCAGATCTGGCCGCTGTTCCTGAAGAAGACCGGCCTGAAGGAGAGCGATTTCAAGACCGTTGCCGGCGACGGCCAGACCAAGCTCAACGCCGTCATCAACGGCCAGGCTGACCTCCTGCTCGGCTACGTCATGGACCAGTCGATGAAGATCAAAGACGCCACTGGCAAGGACGTCTATCCGATCAAGTTCGCCGACTACGGCATCAACATGGTGTCGTCCGGCATCATCGCCAACACCGATTACGTGAAGGCCAATGCCGACCTCGTCCGCCGCTTCATGTCGGCGACCACGAAAGCGGTCGAAGCCGCCGAGAAGGAGCCGAAGGCGGCGGCGCAATCGATCCTCGATGCCAACCCCAAGGGCGGCAAGATCGACACGCTGACGCAAGGTTTCGAGCTGACCATTCCGCTCTATCGGACCGCGGAGACCAAGGGCAAGCGTCCGTTCCAGGTCACCGACCAGAACATGACGGACTCAGTCAGTCTGATGGTCGAATACGGCGGTCTCGACGCCAAGGCCAAGGACAACCCGAAGGCGTTCTACACCAACGATTATCTGCCGAAGAGCGGTTCGTGAGCGATCAATCTCTGCTGTCGTCCCTGCGAACGCAGGGACCCATAGCCACCGGCTGTGATGGTTGCGGAAGGTCTCTACCCGCGTGCCCGAACGCGCCGGCACGGCGTATGGGTCCCTGCGTTCGCAGGGACGACGGGTGGAGAGGCCTGCGATGAATCCTGCGACGAAACCCATCGACATGCAGCCTGCCGCGCATCTGCGATTGGTGAACGACCGCGCCGGCGATGCGTCCGGCATCAAGCTGTCCGGCGTGTCCAAAACCTACCGCACGCGCGACGGCGACGTGCCGTCGCTGCGGCCGCTCGACTTCGACATCCACGACGGCGAGTTCTTCGTCGTGGTCGGGCCAAGCGGCTGCGGCAAGTCCACGCTGCTCAAGCTGATCTCGGGATTGCTCCCGCCGACATCGGGCGAGATTCTGGTCGAGGGCGAGAAGGTGACGACGCCGCACGGCAATGTCGGCATCGTGTTCCAGAACGCGCTGCTGCTGCCCTGGCGCAACATCCTGGGCAACGTGATGCTGCCGATCGACATGAAGCGCCTGCCGCGGGACAAATATCTTCCCCGTGCCAAGGAGCTGTTGAAGTTGGTGGGGCTCGAAGGCTTCGAGAAGAAGCTACCCTGGCAGCTCTCCGGCGGCATGCAGCAGCGCGCTTCGATCTGCCGCGCGCTGGTGCACGACCCCAGGATCATGCTGATGGACGAGCCGTTCGGCGCGCTCGATGCGCTGACGCGCGAACGCATGAATGTCGAGCTGATGCGGATCCAGCGCGAGACCAGGAAGACGGTGCTCTTGATCACGCATTCGATCCCTGAGGCGGTGTTCCTCGCCGACCGCGTGCTTGTGATGACCGAGCGCCCCGGCGCGATCGCGGCGATCTACGACGTGCCGCTGCCGCGCCCGCGCTCGCTCGACGTGATGGCTGATCCTGTTTTCACCGAGCTCGTGCAGCGCATCCGCAAGCACTTCTTCTCGCAAGGCGCGTTGGATTAGAATCGATGCGATTGGATTGGCCTGCAGCCGCGACGACAGTGCGCTCCCTCCCCCGCCTGCGGGGGAGGGCTGGGGAGAGAGGCGAGTCGCCCGCGGCCCCACCGCTCGCATCATATTCAGTTCGCGTCGTTGTAGAATCATGTCCCCCCGCCTGAAGCTGCGAGACATCGCCTTCTTCGAACGTCCCGTGCAGTTCGCGCGGCCGTTCCGCTTTGGCGCGATCACGATCAACGCGACGCCGCAGCTGTTCGTGCGGGTCGAGATCGAGGTCGAGGGCAGGGGCGTTGCAGTCGGCGCCAGTGCCGAGCTGCTGGTGCCGAAATGGTTCGACAAGCGGCCGGAGCTGTCGCCGGCGCAGACGGTCGACGGGCTGCGACGGTCGCTCGAGATCGCGCGCGGGCTCTATCTGGCGCGCACCGGATTTCAGACCGCGTTCGATCTGCATGCCTCCTGCATCGGTGCCCAGGTTGCAACCTGCGCGAAGCAGAACATTCCGTCGCTTGCCGCGGCCTACGGCCCGGCGGAGATCGACAAGGCGATCCTCGATGCGTTGCTGCGCGGCGTTGAGACCAGCTTCTTCGACGGGATGACTGCCAACATCGCCGGCATCGATGCCCGGCTTGCTCCTGACCTGAGCGAGAGGGAGATCAAGACGTTTCTCTCGGGCCGGGTGCCGCTGCAGCGTGTTGCCATCAGGCATACGGTCGGGCTTGACGATGTCGTTGAAGGCGAGGGCGGCGTTGCCGATCGGCGCGAGAACGTTGGTGCACGCTACTTCAAGCTCAAGCTTTCGGGCGATCCCGCTGCCGACGCGGCGCGGCTCGCACGGATTGGCACAGAGCTCGATACGCTTGGGCGGGGCTACAAGGTGACGCTCGACGCCAACGAGCAGTATGCCGACCTTGCGGCTTTGCAAGCCCTGATGGACCGGCTCGATCACGACGACGCGCTGCGGCCGATCGCCTCGCGCCTGCTCTATGTCGAGCAGCCGATGCCGCGCGACATCACGCGGCAATCGCCGCTGGGCGCACTGGCAGATCGCGGTTTCATCATCGACGAAGCGGACGATTCCTACGATGCGTTCCCGGCAGCGCGGGCGCTCGGCTATCGCGGCATCTCCTCGAAGTCCTGCAAGGGCCTCTACAAGTCGATCGTCAACGCGACGCGCGCCGCGAAATGGAGCGCGGCCGGGGAAGCGTTCTTCGTCACCGGCGAGGACCTCACCTGCCAGGCCGGGCTTGCCGTGCAGCAGGATCTCGCCCTTGGCGCCTTCCTCGGCGTCACCCACGCCGAACGCAACGGCCATCACTATGTCGACGGCTTTGGCGAGACGCCCGCCGCTGAGGCGCAAGCTTTCGCCCATGCGCATCCCGATCTCTACGCCGATGCCGGGCAGGGCATCCGGCTCTGTATTCACGACGGCGATCTCCTGACAGGATCGCTTCATGCTGCGGGCTTTGCGACGTCGGTCCATCCGGACTGGTCGGCGCTCCGCCCGCTCGAACAGCCGACATCACTTCAGGAGTATCCGGCATGACCACCCAACGCCTCGGCCTCATCATGAACGGCGTCACCGGCCGCATGGGGCTCAACCAGCATCTGATCCGCTCGATCGTGGCGATCCGCGACCAGGGCGGCGTTCGCCTGAAGACCGGCGACCGAATCATGCCCGATCCAATCCTGGTCGGCCGCAGTGCCGACAAAGTCGAGGCGCTCGCCAGGCGCTTCAACATCACGCGCTGGACCACCGACCTCGATGCCGCGCTCGCCGACAAGAACGACACCATGTTCTTCGACGCCGCGACCACGCAAGCGCGGCCCGGTCTGCTGACCCAGGCCATCAATGCCGGCAAGCACGTCTATTGCGAGAAGCCGATCGCAACGAACTTCGAAGAAGCAGTCGAAGTGGTCAAGCTCGCCAATGCCAAGGGCGTCAAGCATGGCACCGTGCAAGACAAGCTGTTCCTGCCGGGTTTGAAGAAGATCGCGTTCCTACGTGACTCCGGCTTTTTCGGCCGCATCCTCTCGGTGCGCGGCGAGTTCGGCTATTGGGTGTTCGAAGGGGGCTGGCAGGAGGCGCAGCGGCCGTCCTGGAACTACCGCAGCGAGGACGGCGGCGGCATCATTCTCGACATGGTCTGCCACTGGCGCTACGTGCTCGACAATTTGTTCGGCAATGTCCAGAGCGTGGTCTGCATCGGCAACACCGACATCCCCGAGCGCTATGACGAGCAGGGCAAGAAGTACAAGGCGACCGCGGATGATTCCGCCTACGCCACGTTCCAGCTCGAAGGCGGCGTCATTGCCCACATCAACATGTCCTGGGTGACACGCGTCTATCGCGACGACCTCGTCACCTTCCAGGTCGACGGCACCCACGGCTCGGCGGTAGCAGGCCTCACCGACTGCATGATCCAGGCGCGGCAGGCGACCCCGAGGCCGGTGTGGAATCCGGACGAGAAGCGGCTGCACGATTTCTACGGCGACTGGCAGAGGGTGCCCGACAATGTCAGCTACGACAACGGCTTCAAAGAGCAGTGGGAGATGTTCATCCGCCACGTCTACGAAGATGCGCCCTACAAGTTCACGCTGCTCGAAGGCGCCAAGGGCGTGCAGCTCGCCGAATGCGCACTGAAGAGCTGGAAGGAGCGGCGCTGGATCGACGTCGCCCCGATCAAGGTGTGAGGTCTATTAGGCAAGCCCCGATGTCTACCAAGCCGTCATTGCGAGCGAAGCGAAGCAATCCAGGATCTTTCCGCCGAGGCAGTCTGGATTGCTTCGTCGCCAGCGCAAATTGCTTCGTAATTTGTCGCGGGCTCCTCGCGATGACGTGGAGAGGTGTGAACCATGAATAAACCCGTCCAACCCATGTCGTCCCTGTCGGTGAAGCTGCCGAAGGCCGATCGCTCGATCGAGACCTACCGGCTCGCGGCCTCGCGCACATTTCCTGCGAAGCTCGAGGGACCGCTCAATCGCATCGCCTTCTCGGCCGTGCACACGGTGGCCGATCCCTTCGCCGACAACGATCCCTGGCTCTCGGCCGCCGTCGATTGGGACAAGACCATCGCCTTCCGCGAGCACGTCTGGGATCTCGGCCTCGGCGTCGCCGAAGCCATGGACACCGCCCAGCGCGGCATGGGGCTGGACTGGCCGACGTCGCTGGAGCTGATCACGCGCTCGGTCGCCGCCGCCAGGCGCCGCAACGCGCTGGTGTTCTCGGGGGCCGGCACCGACCATCTCGCCGTGGAAGATGCCGGGACGATCGACGACGTGATCCGCGCCTATGAGGAGCAGGTCTCTGCAGTCGAGAAGGTCGGCGGCCGCATCATCCTGATGGCCTCGCGCGCGCTGGCGAAGCTCGGCCGCAATGCCGACGATTACGCCAAGGTCTACGACCGCGTGCTGTCGCAGGTGCGCGAGCCCGTGATCATCCACTGGCTCGGGGACATGTTCGATCCGGCGCTGGCGGGCTATTGGGGTTCGAAAGACCTGGACAAGGCGATGGACATTGCCGTCGCCATCATCAACGGCAACGCCGCCAAGGTCGACGGTGTCAAGGTTTCGCTGCTCGACAAGCAGCGCGAGGTCGACATGCGCAGGCGTCTCGACAAGCGCATCAGGATGTACACCGGCGATGACTTCAATTATGCGGAGCTGATCGCCGGCGACGAACAAGGCTTCTCGCATGCACTGCTGGGCATCTTCGATGCCATCGCGCCGGCGGCGTCCTATGCGCTGTTGCGGCTGGCGGCGGGCGACGAGGCCGGCTTCCACGACGTGCTCGGCCCGACCGTGCCGTTGTCGCGTCATATCTTCAAGGCGCCGACGCGTTTCTACAAGACCGGCGTCGTGTTCATGGCCTATCTCAACGGCCATCAGGATCATTTCACCATGGTGGGGGGACAGGAGAGCACGCGCTCCACGCTGCATCTGGCCGAACTGTTCCGTCTGGCCGACAAGGCCGGCCTGCTCGCCAACCCTGAACTTGCGACGCAGCGGATGAAAACCGTGCTCGCCACCCGCGGAATCGAATCCTGATGCGCGATTTCTCGTCCGACCATCGCTGGCTGTCGCTGAACACGGCGACCGTCCGCAAGCAGGGTGATCTCGTCGAGATCATCGAGGCCTGTGCGAAGCACGGCATCCGCGCCATCGATCCCTGGCGCGATCAGGTCGCAAGCGTCGGCCTTGAGCGCGCCGCCCGCGTGGTGCGCGATGCCGGCCTCGATCTCTCAGGCTATTGCCGCGGCGGCATGTTCACCTCTAATACCCCGCGCCGAGGCGAGGTACGCGACGACAACCGGCGCTGCGTCGATGAAGCCAAGGCGCTGGGCGCGCCCTGCATCGTCCTGGTCGTCGGAGGCCTGCCGCAATATTCGCGGCCGGGCAGCGAGGCCTCGAAGGACATCGCGGCGGCGCGCGGACAGGTTGAGGACGCGATCGCGGAGATGCTTGAGTACGCCCGGCAGGCCAAGCTGCCGCTGGCGATCGAGCCCCTGCATCCGGCCTATGCGGCCGACCGCGCCTGTGTGAACACGACCAAGCAGGCGCTCGATATCTGCGACCGGCTTGACCCCGGCCGCAGCGGCATGCTCGGCGTCGCGCTCGACGTCTATCACATCTGGTGGGATCCGGATCTGATGAGCCAGATCGCGCGCGCCGGCCAGGATCGCCTGCTCGCCTTCCATGTCTGCGACTGGCTGGTGCCGACCAGGGACATCCTCAACGACCGCGGCATGATGGGGGACGGCGTCATCGATATCAAATCGGTGCGTCAAGCGGTCGAAGCGCAGGGCTTTGCCGGCTATTCAGAGATCGAGATCTTCTCCAGCGATTGGTGGGGCAAGCCGATGGACGAGGTGCTGCGCACCTGCATCGCGCGGCACAAGACGGTGGTTTAGGTATTAAAGCACCGCCGGCCCTTCTGCCGATTGCCGAGATGAATCAAACGGTTGGCTACTGTGCATGGGGTTGTTTTCGCAATTTTATGTTGGGGGCTTCAGCCGATCGTACACGGCACGCTCAAAAAGCCGCGAAACCGCACCCGTCCGCCCCGCACCGGCTTGCCGCTCATGGCATAGTTCGGGAAGCGCGCCAGGAAGCGTGAGATCGCGATCGCCCCTTCCAGCCGCGCCAGCGCCATGCCGGCGCATTGATGCGCGCCGGTGGCGAAGGCGAGATGCCGGTTCGGCGCGCGCGCGATGTCGAAGCGTTCGGGGTCGGGAAACTGCGCGGGATCGCGGTTGGCCGCGCCGATGCACAGTGTCACCGACGTGCCGGCCTCGAGCATGATGCCTCCCAGCTCGACGCGCTCGGTGGTCATGCGGTTGCCGAGCTGGTTCGAGCTCTCGTAGCGCAGCATCTCCTCGACCGCGGTCTTGATCATGTCGGGATTGTCGATCAGCCGCTGCTTCTGGTCCGGATGCTGGTCCAGCGCGACGAGGCCGTTGCCGATCAGGTTGGTGGTTGTCTCGTGGCCGGCATTGAGCAGGAAGATGCAATTGTGCAGCAGTTCCTTCTCGGTCAGCCGCTCGCCGTTCTCCTCTCCCTGGATCAGGCGCGTCAGCACGTCGCGCTCGGGATTGCCGGGCCTGGCGCGCCGGCGCTCGACCAGCGTTTCGAGATAGGCCAAAAAGTCTTGCACCGCCTTGTTGCCGCGCGCAGCCGCGTCGGGCGACACTACGGGCTCGAGCGCGCCGAGGATCGCCAGCGACCAGTCGCGCAGCGGCCCGCGCTCGTCATGGGGCACGTCGAGCAGATTGCCGATCACCTCGATCGGGATGGACGCGGCGAAATCCTCGATCAGCTCGCATCGTCCCTTGGCCGCGATGGCATCGAGCAGGCCGTCGACGAGCTTGATGAGATCGCCCTCCATGCCGGCGATCGCACGCGGGGACAGCGCGCCCATGATCAGGCGGCGCACGCGCGTATGCGACGGCGGATCGTTGAAGACGAGGCTGGTGGTGTGATGCTCGTAGAGCGGGGTGTCGCCGTATTTCGGCAAGAACTCGCGCTTCTTGTCCGAGCTGAACGATTTGGTGTTCTTGTAGGTGGTGACGAGATCGTCATAGCGGGTCAAGAACACGGTGCCGCTGCGCAGGCGCTTGACCGGCTCGTTCTCCCGCAGTGCACGATAGGTCGGATAGGGGTTGTCGTAGAACTCAGGCGTCAGCTTCTCGAGGTCGAAGCTTGCCGCCAGCTCCTTCGCATTTGCGTTCATCCCGTTATACTCGCCGGTTAAAGCCGTTATGCCGTTTTTGTTGTTCTGATCGGCGCATGCATGCGTCTACAGTCTTTGCAGCTTAGTCTTGGCACCTTGCTAGCCGACCGGACAGGAAAATGCACGCCCACGCCGATGCTGCCGACACAGCCCCGAACTGGCCCGACGATATTTTCGCGGCCTTGCAACGCTTCGACGTCCGGCAGGTGCCTTACGTGCCCGATGCAGGCCATGCGAAGCTGATCAACCGTGTGCTGGCCTCGTCCACGATGCGCGGCATTCCCCTGACCACGGAGGAGGAGGGCGTGGCGCTGCTTGCGGGCGCCTGGACCGGCGGACAGCGCGGCGTCTTGCTGATGCAGTCGAGCGGTGTCGGCAATTGCATCAACATGCTGTCGCTGATCCCGATCCTGCGCTTTCCCTTCCTGACGCTGGTGACCATGCGCGGCGAGTGGGGCGAGTTCAATCCGTGGCAGGTGCCGATGGGATCGACCACCCAGGGCGTGTTCGAGCTCTCGGGCGTTCAGGTGCTGCGCGCCTCGCACGCGGCCGAGGTGCCGGCCGTGTTGGAGGCCGCTGCATCGCAGGCCTACAACGCGCTGACGCCCACCGCCGTCCTTCTGTCGCAGCGCCTGATCGGCGCCAAGGTTTTCACCAAATGAGCAAGGCCAATCTCCTCGACCGCCGTCAGGTCGTCTCCACGTTGCTGGCGAACCGCAAGGACGTCGTCGCGATCGGCGGCCTGGGGGCCTCCACCAACGACATGTGCGCCGCCGGCGACCACGCCCGCAACTTTTACCTCTGGGGAGGCATGGGCGGCGCCGCCATGATCGGGCTCGGCCTAGCACTGGCGCAACCGAAGCTGCCGGTGCTGGTCATCACCGGCGACGGCGAGATGCTGATGGGCCTGGGCAGCTTTGCCACTATCGGCCTGCAGAAGCCCTCCAACCTCTCGATCGCGGTGCTTGACAACGAGGCCTATGGCGAGACCGGCGGCCAAACCAGCCACACCTCGGCCGCCGCCGATCTGGTCGGCATCGCCCGCGCCTGCGGCATCAACGACAGCCGGGCTGTCACGACCATGGCCGAGGTCGAGGCCTTCGCCAAAGCCGTCCATGACGTCTCGGGCGGGCCGCGCTTTGCCAACGTGAAGATCGACAGCGCCGGCCTGGAGCGGATCTTGCCGACCCGCGACGGGACCTACATCGTCAACCGGCTGCGCGACGATCTCGGCTTCCAGCCGATTTAAGCGGTCCGTCCATCCCTTGCCGAACGTCTGCACGCGGGTCCTGCAGGCTTGATCAAATTCCATTGATTCCACGTCGCACGCAGGTTGCGCTGCAATATAGTGCTTGACTTCAGCGTGGGTGAGTGCTTACTCACCCAGCATGAGCTCATTACGCATGACGAGCGACCTGAGGCGTCAATTGATCCTCGGTGCCGCGAAGCGTTGCTTTGCCCGACATGGCTACAACGGCACCACGACGAAGAGCGTGGCGGCCGCCGCTGCCATTTCCGAGGCGCTGCTGTTCAAGCATTTCCCGTCCAAGGCGGCGCTGTACGCCGAAATCCTCAGTGACGAATGCGAGGCGGACCCGGCGCTCATCGAACTGCTGGAGCGGGAGCCGTCGACGGCCACTCTGGTCGAGCTGATCCGCGGTATGGTCCAGCATTTCCTCGGTCCCGACCAGGAAGAAGCGCAACGTCTGCGACTGATGGCCACGAGCCATTTGGACGATGGCGAATTCGCCCGTTTGCTGTATGCCAAGATCGAGACGTTGATCGGCTCGATCTTCGTCGCCTCGCTCGAACGCGCCGTTGCCAGCGGTGACGCGCGGCCCGGCAGTGGTGAGCCGCTCAACCTGTTCTGGTTTGCGCATCACACGGTGATGACCGCCGCGCTGACCAGGCTGTCGACGACACCTTGCCTCGTCTACGGCAGGGGTGACGACCTCGAGCGGCAGCTGTGTGAGTTTCTCCTGAGGGGTATCGGACTTAACGACGCCGCAATTGCTTCCCATCTGGGCCACGATCAGGCCGCGGATGAAGGCAAGACGGCGATTGCAGAAAGTGCATGACATGAACATCGTAACCGAGCACAAGATTTCGGGCGAACCGATCGACAACAAGGCTCCCAAGCGTCCGGTCCGGCCGGTGCTGTGGTTCATCATCGTCGGCACGCTGCTCGCCGCGCTGGTCGGTGGCCTCGTCTGGTTCAACTATTTCCGCGGCCAGATGATCAAGCAGTTCTTCGCCAACAACAAGCCGCCGCCGACGGCCGTCAGCGCGGCGGAGGCGAAGTCCGAGGTGGTGCCGAACCTGCTCACTGCGGTGGGCAGCCTCGTTGCCGTGCACCAGGTCGACGTCAGCGCCGACGTCAACGGCCGCGTCACCGAGATCAAGTTCCAGCCGGGCACGCGTGTCGAGGCCGGCACGCCCCTGGTGCAGCTGTTCGATGCGCCGGAGCAGGGCGACCTCGCCAACTACAAGGCCCAGGCGACCGTCGCGCAGCTGTCGCTCGACCGTGCCAAGCAGCTGGCCGCGCGCCAGTTCGGCCCGCAGGCGACCGTCGATTCCGCGCAGGCTGCTTATGACCAGGCGCAGGCGGGCATCGCCAAGACCGAGGCGCTGATCTCGCAGAAGCTGGTCCGCGCACCGTTCGCCGGCGATCTCGGCGTCCGCAAGGTCGAGGTCGGTCAATACCTGACGGCAGGTACGGCGATCGTATCGCTGACCGATCTGTCGGAGCTGTGGGCCAACTTCACGGTGACCGAAAAGGATTCCGGCAGCCTCAAGGTCGGCCAGCCCGTCCGGCTCAAGGTCGACGCCTATCCGGGCCGCACCTTCGAAGGCAAGATCACCACGATCGAGCCGCAGATCTCGGCCGACACCCGCAACATCCGCGTGCAGGCGACGATCGCCAATCCGGAGAAGATCCTCAAGCCCGGCATGTTCGTGACGACCACGGTGGTGCTGCCGGACAAGCCGGCGGTGATCACCGTTCCCGAGACGGCGGTCGACTACACGCTGTACGGCGACTCGGTGTTCGTGATCACCGAGAAGAAGGAAGAAGACGGCAAGACCAGCCTCTCCGCGGTGCGCACCTTCGTGCAGACCGGCAACCGGGTCGAAGGTCGCGTCGAAATCCTCAAGGGTGTGAAGCCGGGCGACAAGGTCGTCGCCGTCGGCCAGCTCAAGCTGCAATCGGGCGCGGCGGTGTCGATTTCGACCGATCCGGCTCCGCAGATTCCGGCGCAGCCGCCGCGCTATTGATCCATGACGCTCGAGTGATCCGGCCTGGCCGGATCACTTCTCTTGAGACAAAGAAATCGAGATCGCCGCGATGGCCCTTACCGATATTTTCATCAAGCGCCCGGTTCTGTCGGTCGTCGTCAGCCTGCTGATCCTGCTGATCGGCCTGCGCGCGGCGATGGTGCTGCCGATCCGGCAGTATCCCAAGCTGTCGAACACGGTCATCAACATCACGACCGTCTATCCCGGCGCGTCGGCGGACCTGATCCAGGGCTTCATCACGACGCCGATCGAGCAGGCGGTCGCCTCGGCCGAGGGCGTCGATTACATCACCTCGTCCTCGGTGCTCGGCACCTCGACGATCCAGGTCTACATCAAGCTGAATTTCGACCCGAACCAGGCGCTCACCGAGGTTCTGGCGAAGACGAACTCGGTCAAATATCTGATCCCGAAGGAATCCAACGACCCGATCGTTACCAAGACCACCGGGCAGACCACGGCCGTGATGTATCTCGGCTTCTCGTCCGAGGAACTCTCGGGCTCGGCGATCTCGGATTATCTGACGCGTGTGGTGCAGCCGGTGCTGTCGACCGTCGATGGCGTCGCGTCGGCTGACATTCTCGGCGGGCAAACCTTCGCGATGCGGCTCTGGCTCGATCCTGTGAAGATGGCCGGCCGCAACGTTTCGGCGACCGACGTTGCCGCTGCGATCCAGGCCAATAACTTTCAATCCGCGGCAGGCCAGACCAAGGGCTACCTCATCGTCTCCAACGTCTCGACGAACACCGATCTGACCAATGTCGATCAGTTCAAGAAGATGATCGTGAAGGCCAAGGACGGCGGCTTCGTGCGGATGGAGGACATCGCCACCGTCGAGCTTGCCGCCCAGAGCACGAACGCCAGCGTCGCCTTCAACGGCGAGCACGCGATCTTCATCGGTGTGCAGGCGACGCCGCAAGGCAATCCGCTGACGCTTGTCAAGGGTGTCCGCGCGCTGTTCCCCGAGCTCGAACGCAACCTGCCGCCGTCGATGAAGATGAAGGTCGCCTACGACTCGACCAAGTTCATCCAGTCTTCGATCGACGAGGTCGAGAAGACACTGGGCGAAGCCGTGATCATCGTGATCGTGGTGATCTTCCTGTTCCTGGCCTCGCTGCGATCGGTCATCATTCCCGTCGTCACGATTCCCTTGTCGATGATCGGCGTCTGCACCCTGATGCTGGCGCTGGGCTTCAGCTTCAACCTGTTGACGCTGCTTGCGATGGTGCTGGCGATCGGCCTTGTGGTCGACGACGCCATCGTGGTGGTGGAGAACATCCACCGCCATTTGGAGGAGGGCAAGACGCCGGTCCAGGCGTCGTTGCAAGGTGCGCGTGAGATCGTGGGACCGGTCATCTCGATGACCATCACGCTCGCCGCGGTGTACGCGCCGATCGGTTTCCTCGGTGGCCTCACCGGTTCCTTGTTCCGCGAATTCGCCTTCACACTGGCGGGCTCGGTGATCGTGTCCGGCGTGATTGCGTTGACCTTGTCGCCGATGATGTGCTCGGTGCTGCTGAGGAACACCGAGGAGGGCCGCTTCGCGAAGCTTGTGAACCGGGTGTTCGGCGCGATGACGCGCTGGTATGGCCGCAAGCTCGACCGCTCGCTCGACTACAAGGCGATCACCGGCCTGTTCGCGGTGACCATCCTCGGGCTTGTCGGCTTCCTCTACATGCACACGTCGAAGGAGCTGGCACCGGAGGAAGACCAGGGCATCGTCTTCGCGGTGACCAAGGCGCCGAAATACGCCAACATCGATTATGTCGATTTCTACGGCGAGAAACTCGACAAGGAGTTCCAGAAATTCCCCGAGACCGATCTTCGCTTCGTGCTGAACGGCATCAATGGTCCGCAGGGCGGCATCGCCGGCATGCTGCTCAAGCCCTGGGACGAGCGCAAGCGCTCGTCGATCGCTTTGAAGCCGCTGGTGCAGGCCGAGCTCTCCAAGATCGAGGGCGTGCAGGCCTTCGCGTTCAACCTGCCGCCGCTGCCGGGCGGCCCCGGCGGCCTGCCGGTGCAGATGGTGATCAACTCCACGGCCGGCTTCCAGACGGTCTATGAACAAATGGAAAAGCTGAAGGACGCGGCGCGCAAGAGCGGCATGTTCATCGTCTCCGACAGCGACCTCGCCTATAACCAGCCGAACGTCGAAGTCACGATCGATCGTACCAAGGCGCAGGATCTGGGCGTCAACATGCAGAATCTCGGTTCGACGCTCGCGGTCCTGCTCGGCGGCAACTACATCAACCGCTTCAATCTCGAGGGCCGCTCGTACCAGGTCATTCCGCAGGTGCCGCGCATCAACCGGCTCTCGCCGGAATCGCTCGGCGGCTATTATGTGACCACGAACACCGGCCAGCAGCTTCCGCTGTCCACCGTGGTCTCGATCAGGACCAAGACCGACCCGAACTCGCTGACGCACTACAACCAGCTCAATTCGGCGACGTTCTCGGCGGTGCCGATGCCGGGCGTGACCATCGGCGCGGCGGTCGACTTCCTCGAAAGCGAGGCCAAGAATCTGCCGCAGGGCTTCAGCCACGACTATCTGGCGGACTCCAGGCAATACGTTCAGGAAGGCAACCAGCTCGCGATCACATTCGGCTTCGCGCTGATCATCATCTTCCTGGTGCTGGCAGCGCAATTCGAGAGCTTGCGCGATCCGCTGGTGATCATGATCTCGGTGCCTATGGCGATCGTCGGTGCGCTGATCCCGCTGTTTTTCGGCGCCGCGACCATGAATATCTACACCCAGGTCGGCCTGCTGACCCTGGTCGGCCTGATCACCAAGCACGGCATCCTGATGGTGGAATTCGCCAACGAACTCCAGGTCAACGAGCGGCTCGACCGCCGCTCGGCCATCGAAATGTCGGCCCGCATCCGCCTGCGGCCGATCCTAATGACGACGGCCGCGATGGTCACCGGCCTGATTCCGCTGCTGACAGCGACCGGCGCGGGCGCGGCCAGCCGCTTCTCGATCGGTCTGGTCGTCGTGGCCGGCATGTCGATCGGCACGCTGTTCACCCTGTTCGTGCTGCCGGCGGTGTACGTGGTGCTGGCGACGGACCACCGCGCGGCGGCCGATTCCGAGCGAAACAAGCAGGTCAACGAGCTCGATCTCGGCGGCAAGGCCCTGCGGCCGACCTGAGACGGCTCGCACGCGAACCAGAGGGCGGCAGCGGCCAGGCCGTTGCCGCCCTTTTTTCGTTGTGCCACGGCATCTGCCATTTCGGCGCCGCAGCCGCAGCGGACCTCCGGCCTGCGGCAATCGCTCGACGCCATGATATCGTCGTGAAGCAGCACGGCGGCACCATCGACGTGGATACCGAACCCGGTGTATTACCGAATTCACCATCACCCTGCCGCGCACGATGGCGGCAGGCGGCATGTCCGGAGGCAAGTGGTGAACGCTTACATCCTGGTCGTTGACGACGAGCCCGACGTCGAGGCGCTGTTCCGGCAGCAGTTCCGACGCGAGCTGCGCGCCGGCCGCTTTCAGATGGAGTTCGCCACCTCCGCGCCCGATGCGCTCAAGCGTGCCGCCGAGGTCCGCACCCCCTCGCTGATCCTGTCCGACATCAACATGCCCGGCATGAGCGGGCTGGACATGCTGCCGAAGGTGCTTGCCGCGCATCCGGACGTTCCCGTCATCATGATCACGGCCTATGGCGATGCCGAGACGCGGCGAAAGGCGATCGAGCGCGGCGCCGTCGGGCTGCTCACCAAGCCGATCGACTTCGCCCTGCTGCGGCAGGAGATCGACACGAGGCTCGAGCAGGCCGCATGAGCACCACCATCCTCTTCGTCGACGACGAGCCGGATCTCGAGGCGCTGGTCCTGCAGAAGTTCCGCAGGCAGATCCGCGACGGAGAGGTGACCATCATGTTCGCCCGCGACGGCCTCGAGGCGCTGGCCTCACTCGAGCAGAATCCGCAGGTCGACATGGTGGTTTCCGACATCAACATGCCCCGGATGGACGGGCTGTCGCTGCTGGCGAAGCTCCAGGAGGCCGAGGAGAAGAAGTCAACCATCATCGTCTCTGCCTATGGCGACATGAGCAACATTCGAACCGCCATGAACCGCGGCGCGTTCGACTTCCTGACCAAGCCGATCGACTTCGCCGATCTGGAAGCCACGATCGGCAAGACCATCCGCCACATCGAGATGCTGCACGAGGTCCGCCGGCGCCAGATGGAAGCCGAGCGCGCCCATGCCGCGCTGTCGCGTCATTTCTCGCCCGAGCTCGCCAAGCGTCTGGCCGCCAGCGGCGAAGGCGAGGGAGTCGAGGTGCAGTGGCGAGATGTCGCCACCATCTTCACCGACATTACGGGCTTCACCTCGCTGGTCGAGACCGCCCCGCCCGAGGCATTGGGCAAGCTGCTCAACGAGTATGTCGGCGGCATGACTGAGATCGTCTTCGCGCATGAAGGGACGGTCGCAAAGATCATTGGCGATGCGATCCAGGTGCTCTTCAACGCGCCGGGGGATCAGCCGGATTATGCCACGCGCGCGGTCGCCTGTGCCCATGCGCTCGATGCCTGGGCGCAGGAGTTTCGAGGCCGGCAACATGCGATGGGCATCAACTTTGGTGCGACCCGCATCGGCATTCACGCCGGGCCGGCGCTGGTCGGAAATTTCGGCGGCAACCGCTACTTCGACTACACCGCGTATGGGGATTCGATCAACATCGCGGCGCGGCTGGAGGCCGCCAACAAGCATCTGGGGACGCGCATCTGCGTCAGCGCCAGCGTTGCCGCGGCGGCTGAAAATTTCCAAGGGCGCCCCGTGGGTGAGCTGATGCTGCGCGGACGCAGCGAGCCGTTGCGCGCGTTCGAGCCGTTGCCGCCGGCGAAATACGAGGCGCCGGAAACCGCGCTGTATGCGGAGGCTTTCGCCAGGATGGCGGCCGGCGACGCCGCGGCCATGCCTGCCTTTGCTGCGCTGGTCGGCGCGCATGCCGACGATTCCCTGGCCGGTTTTCACCTGAAGCGCCTGCTCAACGGTGCCAAGGGCATTCGCATGCAGCTTGAATAGGAGTTCGTCATGATCCGTGATTTCCCCTCCGGCAACTACCGCTTCATTCCATCCGTGTTTCAATATTCTGCGGGGGCCGCCGCGGATGACGGTTACGAGATCGAACGCGTCCGCTTCGATCGTCTGGTCCCGTTGGCGGAAGGCTTTGCGCTCGCGGCGAAGTTCATCCAGGAAGCAGGGCGTCCGCTGACGGCGTTCTGCGCCTGCGAGCTGCGTTCGCCGGCGGCCTTCAGCGAGGAGGGCTTCCGCGCGTTCAACCTGCACTATGTGAAGACGCTGTCGGAATGGGGCATCTTCGACGGCACCACCAATCCGGTGGCGCGCAGCAATGTCTGTCCCGAGATCGACCCGCCGTCCGAACCGTCGTTCTATGCATTCTCATTCACGCGGCCGACCCGCTCCAAGACGCCGTCTTTCGTGATCGCCGGCGGCGCCGAGGCGCGCGAGGGCAGCGGGACCTATGTCGAACGCACGGTGCGCTATCGCGATCTCAGCCCGGAGGGCCTGCGCGAGAAGGTGCGCTTCACCACCTCGCAGATGGAGACCCGGATGGCGGCGTTCGGTTTTGGATGGAAGGACACGACCGGCGTCCAGGCCTATTCCGTCCACGACTTCCATCACGCGCTGGCCGACGAGCTGGTTCGTCGCGGCGCGCTGCGCTCCGGCCTGACCTGGCATTTCGCCCGGCCGCCGGTGGTCGATCTGGAATACGAGATGGATTGCCGCCGCGTGATGCGGGAAGTCGTGATTTGAGATTCTCATCCTGAGAGCGGCCAGCAGGCCGCGCCTCGAAGCAGGGCCGCAGGCGACAGCGGGGCTCTCATGGTTCGAGACGCGCGCGAGGAGTGCGCTCCTCACCATGAGGAACTTCTACCGCTGCCGCGGATCGAGCGCGTCGCGCAGGCCGTCGCCGAGCAGGTTCAGCGACAGCACCACGAGAAAGATCGCAAGTCCCGGCCAGATCGCCATCCACGGCGCCTGTGTCAGGAAGCGTTGCGCGGCGTTCAACATGCTGCCCCAGGACGGTGCCGGCGGTTGCTGGCCGAGGCCGAGGAACGACAGCGCGGCCTCGGCGATGATGGCGGCGGCGATCGAGAGCGTTGCCTGCACCAGCAGCGCGGGCAGGATGTTCGGCAGGATATGCGAGAGCGCGATCCGCCACGGCGGATTGCCGAGCGCGCGCGCCGCCTCGACATAGTCCTCGGCCTTGACCACGAGGACCTGGCCGCGGGTCAGGCGGATGAAGATCGGGGTTGCCGAAATGCCGATCGCGATCATGGCATTGCCGAGGCTCGGCCCGAGGAACGCCGCCAGCGCGATCGCCAGGATCAGGAACGGGCACGCCAGCATCGCGTCGGTGACCCGGCTGATCAGTGCATCGATGAAGCCGCCGCGATAACCGGCGAGAAGGCCGAGCGGAACGCCGATGCCGAGCGCGATCGCAACCGAGATGAGGCCCGCCAGAAGCGAGGCGCGTGCGCCGTAGACGATGCGGCTGAGGATGTCGCGGCCGAGCTCGTCGGTGCCGAACCAGTGCGCCGCATTGGGCGGCTTGCGCACCAGGCTCCAGCTCGTCGCGATGGGATCATAGGGCACGATGAGCGGGGCCAGCACGGCGAGCAGCATGAACATCGTGAGCACGATGAGGCCGAACACCGCCGCCTTCCGCTTGAACAGCCGCCGACGCGCGCGGCGGGCCGGGCTGTCCAGCTCGTCGGAATGCGTGAGAGGGCTCGGCAGCGCGGCGTCGGTCATGAATCTAGCCCCGAAGCCGCGGATTGACGAGGATGTAGGCGATGTCGGCCACGAGGTTCAGCGTGATGTAGATCGTGGCCGTCACCAGCACCACGCCCTGCACCACGGCATAATCGCGGTTGAACACGGCATCCACGATCAGCTTGCCGAAGCCGGGAATGGAGAAGATCTGCTCGGTCAGGACGGCGCCGGACAGCAGGGTGCCGAGCTCGAGCGCGCCTAGGGTGATGACGGGGGTCAGCGCATTGCGCATGGCATGCTTGAGGATCACCGAGCGCTCCAACAGGCCCTTGGCGCGTGCGGTGCGGACGTAGTCGCTTTCCAGCACCTGAAGCATGGCGCTGCGCGTATGCCGCATCAGGACAGCGGCAATCGCATTGCCGAGCACGAAGGCCGGCATGATGGTGACCGCGAGGCTGGCGCGCCAGTTCTCTGTGAGCGGCACGTAGCCGGACGCCGGCAGCCAGCCGAGCTCGATCGAGAACAGGAAGATCAGCATGATCCCGAGCCAGAAGTTCGGGGTCGAGATACCCCACAGCGCAAACAGGTTCGCGCAATAGTCCCAGGCCGAACCCTTCTTGACGGCGGCGACGATGCCGGCGGGAATGCCGATCAGGAACGCGATCACGATCGCCATCGAGCCGAGCTGCAGAGTCACCGGCAACTTCTGCGCGATCAGCTCGCGCACCGGCATCTTGTTGCGCAGCGACTCGCCGAAATCGCCCGCGAGGACGCCCTTGATCCAGTAGACGTACTGGACCGGCGCGGGCTGATCGAGCCGGTACTGGCGGCGGATCTGCTCGATCACGGCCGGATCGCGCTCTTCGCCCGCCATCACCAGCGCGGGATCGCCCGGCAGCAATTGCTGCAGCGAGAAGATCAGCACCGAGACGAAGAACAGCGTCGGCACGATCTGCGCGAGGCGGCGGGCGAGGAAGTTCAGCATGGTCGCACCTGTGTCCCGGGCGCGGCGCAACATGCAATGTTGCGCCGCTGAACCGGGACCCAGCTGTCACGGTTCGTCGTCGCCGTGGGTCCCGGCTCAGCGGTGCAGCGCTTCCGCGCTGCGCCGCGCCCGGGACGCGGACTGAGTTTCAGATCGATCACTTCAGCTTCAGCCCGATCACGCGCACGAGGCCGTCGGGCATCTGCTTGTAGCCTTCGAGCCTGGTCGTGTGCGCGATGATGATGCGGCGGTGGTAGAGGTAGAGCAGCGGCTCCTCCTCCTGCACCAATTTGGCGAGCGTCTCATAGCTCGCCTTGCGCTTGGCGGGATCGGTGACCAGCCGCGCGTCCTGCAGCGCCTTGTCGGCCTGAGGGTTGTTCCATGCGCTGTAGTTCTGCGGCGCGTCCTTGTGCAAGAACACGTAGGAATTGCCGTCGGGGTCGATGCGTCCGCTCCATGCCAGCATGAAGGCCTGATAGTCGCCGGTTTCGGCCTGCTTCAGCGACGTTGCGAACTCGGTAACCCGGATCTTCATATCGAAGCCGGCTTCGCTCGCCATGGATTGCACCACTTGGGCCACGGCTTCGGTTTCGGCACCCTTCGGCACCAGAAAGTCAACGCTAACCGGCGGCGTCACGCCGGCTTCCTTGAGCAACGCCTTGGCCTTGGCGACATCACGGCTGCGGATGGGAAATGCACCCTGATAATAGGGGTGATCCGGATTGACCCATTGGTTGCCTGGTTTGAACTCGCCGTTGAACACGACCTGGTTGATCGCCTCGCGGTCGATGGCGAGGTCGAGCGCCTGCCGCACCTTGGCGGACTGGCTGAGCGGTCCCTTGGCCTTGTCCTTGCCGATGTTGAGCGTGATGCCCTGATAGCCGAGCTCGATGGCGGTCGCGACCTTCAGCCGCGAATCCGCGCGCACGTCCTTCAGATCCGTGGCGAGTACGCGCTCGATCAGGTCGAGGCCGCCGGATTTCAGGTTCGCGAGCCGCACGGTGGCATCGACGATCGGCTGGAACACGATCTTGTCGATGAAGACGTTGTCCTTATTCCAGTAGTCGGCGAACTTCTCGAACACGATGCGGTCCTGCTGCACGCGCTCGACGAATTTGTAGGGGCCGGCGCAGACCGGGCGCAGGCCGAACTTGTCGCCGGCCTCTTTCGCCGCCTTCGGCGACATCATCATCCCGGCACGGTCGGTGAGCTGGGCGAGCAGCGGCGAGAACGGCGACTTCAGCACCAGCTTGACGGTGAGCGGATCGACGACCTCGATGTGATCGACCGAGGCCAGCTCCGGCTTGCGGAACGAGCCGGGGAACGTCAGATGGCGTTCCAGCGAGAACTTGGCGGCCTCGGCATCGAGCGGCTCGCCGTCGTGGAATTTCACACCGGGGCGCAACTTGACGACGAGGCCCTTGCCGTCGTCGACGGTCTCGCTCGACAGCGCGAGCTGCGGCACGATGTTGAGCTTCTCGTCGATGTCGAACAGCTTGTCGCAGAAGGCGGAGAACACGATGCGGCCGACATAGGTGCGTGCCATCGTGGGATCGAGGATATCGGGGTCCTCGGCGAGGCCGATGCGAAGCGTGGTCTGAGCCTGCACGGCTCCGATCGACGACAGGAGGGCGGCGGCCGTTGCGGCCAGGCGTAACATCTTCATCGGACAATCCCCATTGCTTCGGCTATTTCGTTGTGGACGTGGCGTCTAGTATACCAACCCCGGCGAAGCTCCTGCCTTCCGTCTTTTGGCTGAAGGCCGCGACCAATCTTGCAAGCGCCGGCGAAAATCCGCCCGCTACCGGCAGAATGGCATCGGCAGACGGCAGCTCTGCCGTGCGGTGACAGGCGGCGGCGTGGCCGGTGCCGTCCGCCACGAGCTTCGGCGCCTCGCTGCGGCAACGCTCGATCACGAACGGGCAGCGGGTGTGGAAGCGGCAGCCGGCCGGAGGATTGAGCGCGCTCGGGATCTCGCCCTCCAGCAGGACCGTCGTTCGTTTCGCCTTCGGCTGTGGCAGCGGGATCGCGGACAGCAGCGCGCGGCTATAGGGGTGGCGCGGCGCGGCGAACAGCGCGTCGGCCTCCGCCGTCTCGACGATCTGGCCGAGATTCATCACCGCCACATGGTCAGCGATGTGCTTGACAACGGCGAGGTCGTGCGAGACGAAAATGTAGGCGAGGCCGAGCCGGTCCTGCAGCTCGCGCAGCAGGTTCAGGATCTGCGCGCGGATCGAGACGTCGAGCGCCGAGACCGGCTCGTCGCAGATGATCAGCTTCGGTTCGACCGCGAGCGCGCGGGCGATGGCGATGCGCTGGCGCTGTCCGCCGGAGAATTCGTGCGGATAGCGCCGTGCCAGTCGCGGCTCCAGCCCGACCAGCCGCAGCAGCTCGGCGACGCGGGCGCGCCGCTGCGCTGGCGGCACGAGATCGTGCAGCGCCAGCGGTTCGGTCAGGATCTGGCCGACCGTCATGCGCGGGTTGAGCGAGGCATAGGGGTCCTGGAAGATGATCTGCGCCTCGCGGCGGAAGGCGCGCAAGCCGCCGGCGTCGAGCGCGAGCAGGTCGCGGCCGTCGAAGCGCACCGTGCCCGAATCCGGCTCGATCAGCCGCAGCACCAGGCGGCTGATCGTGGATTTGCCGCAGCCGGACTCGCCGACCAGCGCCAGCGTCTTGCCGGCCTCGAGCGAGAAGGAAACACCATCGACCGCCTTGACGTGCGCCAGCGGCCGGCCGAACAGCGAGCGCTGGGCGACGAAATGCTTGACCAGGCCGTTGACCTCGAGCAGCGCCATCACGCCACCAGACGTTCGAGCGGCGCGCGGATGCAGCGCGAGAGATGGCCGGGGCTGATTTCGAGCAATGGCGGCGGCGCATGGGTGCAGGCCTCCAGCACGAACGGGCAGCGCGCCGCGAAACGGCAGCCGGCTGGCGGCTGCGCCATGTTCGGCACCATGCCTTCGATCGTCGCAAGCTGCTCGGCGCGATGGTCGAGCCGCGGGATCGAGCCGAGCAGGCCCACTGTGTAAGGATGCTGCGGGGCGGAGAACAGCTCGTCCACCGGTGCACGCTCGACGATTTCGCCGGCATACATCACCGCGACCTCGTCGCAGACTTCGGCGACGACGCCGAGATCGTGGGTGATCAGGATGATGGCGGCGCCGCTGGCGGCCTTCAGCTCGCGCATCAGCTCCAGGATCTGGGCCTGCAGGGTGACGTCGAGCGCCGTGGTCGGCTCGTCCGCGATCAGGAGGTGCGGATCGCAGGCCAGCGCCATCGCGATCATCACGCGCTGGCGCATGCCGCCCGACAACTTGTGAGGATATTCGTCGATGCGCCGTTCGGGCGAGGGGATGTGGACGCGGCGCAACAGCTCGATCGTCCGCTCGCGCGCGCTCTTCCGCGAGCCACCGCGATGGCGCAAGATGGTCTCGATGATCTGGTCGCCGATCGTGAAGCTCGGATTGAGCGAGGTCATCGGCTCCTGGAAGATCATCGCGAGCCGGTTGCCGCGCAAATCGCGCAGGGTCTGGTCCGTCGTCCGCAGCAAATCGAGGCCGTCGAAGCGGATCGCGCCGGTTATCTCCGCGCTTTGTTTCGGCAAGAGGCCCATGATCGCGAGCGACGTCACGCTTTTGCCGCAGCCGGATTCGCCGACGAGGCCCAGCGTCGCGCCGTTGGCCACGCTGAGATCGACGCTGTCGACCGCGTGGGTGATGCGGCCGTCGTCGCCGTGGAAACGGATGCGCAGGTCCCTGATCTCGATGAGAGGGCTCGCGCTCATGACTGTCTTGCGCGCGCGGCTGCGATGCTGGCGTCGATGACGCTGCGATCGGTGTTGCCGGCCGGGTTCTTTCGCGTCGGCATCGACGCGCGAAAGTGCACCCAGAGCTCGTGGCTGACGCGTTCGAGCCGTTCGAGCTCGCCGAGCGGGTCGGGATGATCGTCGGCGCGAATGTCCAGTACCGGCCATTCCTCCTCGCCGTGAATCAGCAGCGCCGCGGATTGCTTGCCGCGCTTGTCGCCGCCGGCGGCTTCTCCTGCGCGCATCGCCGCGAGCAGGCGGCGCGGGAAGGGCAGGCTGTCATTGGCGAGATAGGTCTTTGCCGTCTCGGCAAGCACGTCGGCGCCCGCGAGCATGTTGCCGGCGATCGAATATCCGCTGCCCGCGACATGCCCGCACCAGTCGACGCAGTCGCGGCCGGTATGCGCGGCGATTGCGCCGCTCGCATCCATGATGTGGACCTGCCGGCTTTCGCGGCCCTCGTCCGCCGCGAGCAGCGTTGCGAGCACGTCGTGGACGTTGAGACCCTCGCGCAGCAGCTTGACCCCGTCGATGCCGTAATAGGGATTGACGAAGGCCTGCGTCGCGATCGCGCCGAGGCCGGCCGCGATATAGGGCACGCGGGCGCCCACGGCGAAGAACCGGGTCGCGACCGCGATGCCGAACTGGCCGGTGGCAGGATCTTTCGCAATGATCGACCAGGTCATGTGCTGCCTATCAGCGCCCCGCGGCGTAACCTTGCATGCCGCGCGGATTGGCGGCGGCGCGCCGGCGCGGTCCGACACGCGAGGCCGCGGTGAGGCGGCCCTCGGACCAGTCGGGGCCGACCTCGACGATGTGCCCGCGCTCGCGCAGGTTAGCGATCGTCGCCTTGGGCACGCGGTTCTCGACCACGAGCACGCCGGGGCGCGCGGTGCGCGGCCAGAACGAGATCGGGAAATGCTCGGAGTGCCAGGCCGGCGCGTCGATCGCCTCCTGCAGATTGAGATTGCAATGAACGTGGCGCAGGAAGAACTGGGTAATCCACTGATCCTGCTGGTCGCCGCCGGGCGAGCCCCAGGCGAGATAAGGCTCTCCGTCGCGCAGCGCCATGCTCGGCGACAGCGTCGTGCGCGGCCGCTTGCCGGGCGCCAGCGAACTCGGCTGGTTCTCTTCCAGATCGAACATCTGGGCGCGGCTGCCGAGGCAGAAACCCAGCTCGGGAATGACGGGCGAGGATTGCAGCCAGCCACCGGACGGCGTCGACGACACCATGTTGCCGGCCTTGTCGATGATGTCGAAATGCACGGTGTCGCCGCGCACCTCGCCGAAGCGCCCCACGGTCGGCTCGCCGGCGCCTAAAGCGCCAACCGCCTCGCGTTGGCCTTCTGCGCGGCGCAGCTTGACCACGCCGCCGAAGCCCTCGACCGCGCCGGGCCGGAGATCGAGCGAAGCCTTCTCGGTGACGAGCTTGCGGCGCTCGTCGTTATACGCATCCGACAGCAGCGTCCCGATCGGGATCTCGCTGAATTTCGGATCGCCATAGAACTTCTCGCGGTCCGCGAAGGCGAGCTTGGCGCATTCGATCTGCAGATGGATGAACTCCGGTCCGGTCGGATCGAGCCCGTCGAGCGCAAAGCCCTTCAGGAGCGCCAGCTGCTGCAGCGTCACCGGGCCCTGGCTCCAGACGCCGGCCTTGCACACGGTGTAGCGGCCATAATCGTAGGTGAGCGGCGCCTCGATGGTCGGCTGCCAGCGCGCCATGTCGTCGGCGGACAGCACGCCGCGATGCGGCGAGCCGCTGACGTCCATCACCTCCTGGGTCCGGCAGAACCGGTCGATGGCCTCGGCGACGAAGCCTTGCGACCAGGCCTTGCGCGCGCGCTCGATCTCGGCGTCGCGGCCGCCACCCCCGCTTTCGGCCTCGCTGAGAATCCGAGCGTAGGTCGCGGCCAGTGTCTTGTTGGTGAATAGTGTGCCGGGCCTCGGCACCTCGCCGTTCGGCAGGTAGACGGCGGCGGAGGTCGGCCAATGCTTGCGGAACAATTGCTCGACGGTCTGGATCGTGGCGCAGGCGCGCTCCACCAGCGGGTAGCCGTCGCGCGCATAGGAGATCGCGGGCTCCAGCACGTCGCGCACGCGCATCGTGCCATAGTCGCGCAAGAGCATCATCCAGGATTCGAACGTGCCGGGGACGCAGGCGGCGAGCAGGCCCGTGCCCGGCACCATGTCGAGGCCCTCGCTCCTGTAGTGCGCGATGGTGGCGCGTGCCGGCGCCGGGCCCTGGCCGCATATCACCTCGGTGCGACCGCGCTTCACATCGTGCACGATGACGGGCACGTCGCCGCCGGGGCCGTTCAGATGCGGCTCGACCACCTGGAGCGTGAAGGCGGTGGCGACGCCGGCGTCGAAGGCGTTGCCGCCCTTTTCGAGGATGGCCATGCCGATTGCGGTCGCGATCCAGTGCGTGGTGGCGACGACCCCGAACGTGCCCTCGATCTCGGGGCGCGTCGTAAAGGGATCGGGGTTGACGTTGCTGGCCATCGATTACCTCACTTGCGGCGCGCGCAATTGATCACAGGGACGGGCCGCCGCCAAATGCGCAGGCTGCATGGCACGCGCGCGTCACGCCGGGACCGGCGCGGTGTTGACCGCATGGCAGGCGACGCCGCCGATCAGTTCCGGAGCCTCCTTGCGGCAGAGGTTGAACGCCAGCGGGCAGCGCGGATTGAAGGCGCAGCCGGAGGGCGGGTTGATCGGGTTCGGGATCTCGCCTTTCACCGGAATGCGCTGGCGGCCGCTCATGGCAAGGTCGGGCACGGCGCCCAGCAGCATCTTGGTGTAGGGCATGCGCGGATTGGCGAACAGCTCGCGTCCCTCCGCGATCTCGACGATGCGGCCGAGATACATCACGCCGACGCGGCTCGCCATGTGGCGGACCACGGCGAGGTTGTGACTTATGAACATGTAGGTCAGGCCGAACTTGTCCTGGAGGTCGCGCATGAGGTTGAGGATCTGCGCCTGCACCGAGACGTCGAGCGCCGAAGTCGGCTCGTCGCAGACGATGAACTCGGCATCGGAGGCGAGCGCCCGCGCAATTGCGATGCGCTGACGCTGGCCGCCGGAGAATTCGTGCGGAAACTTCAGCCGGTCGTCGGGATGCAGGCCGACCAGCGTGAGCAGCTCGGCGACGCGGGCCCGGATGTCGCGCTCGCCCTGGATCAGGTCGAAGGCGCGGATCGGCTCGGAGATGATGGCGTCGACGCGGAAGCGCGGGTTGAGGCTGGCATAGGGATCCTGGAAGATCATCTGGATGCGGCGGCGCAGCTTCCGCCGCGCCGGCGCCTGCCGCGGATCGGTCATCGAGACGCCGTCGATCAGGACGTCGCCGGCGCTCGGCGGCAGCAGCCCCACGACCATCCGCGCCACCGTGGTCTTGCCCGAGCCGGACTCGCCGACCAGCGCAAAGGTCTCACCCTTCCTGATGTCGAAGGTGACGTGATCGACCGCTTTGAGATATTCGAGGTGCCCGCCCTCGAGCACGCGGTTGAGCCAGGGTTTCGAGACATCGAACACCCGGCGCAGATTTGTGGCCTGAACGAAGGGGGTGCTCATGCCGCGCTCTCCGCCGGCACGTTGTCGTAGAGGTGGCAGGCGACCGATTGCGTGCCGCGCGGCAGCGGCTCCGGTCGCTCGACCCGGCAGCGGTCGAAGGCGAAGGCGCAGCGCGGATTGAACGAACAGCCGCGCGGGATCGCCGAGAGGCGCGGCATCGAACCGGGGATCTGCTGGAGGCGCTTGTCGTCGCCGGCCAGCGTCGGAATCGCGCCCATCAAGCCCTTGGCGTAGGGGTGCAGCGGATTTCTGACGACATCCTGCACCGGACCGATCTCGGCGACACGGCCGGCATACATCACCGCAACGCGGTCCGAGGTCTCCGCGATCACGCCCATGTCGTGCGTCACCAGCATCACGGCGGTGCCGTGGTCGCGGCCGAGCCGCTTGATCAGCGAGATGATCTGCGCCTGCACGGAGACGTCGAGCGCGGTGGTCGGCTCGTCGGCGATGATCAGCTCTGGCTCGGCGCAGATCGCGAGCGCGATCACGACGCGCTGACGCATGCCGCCGGAGAATTCGTGCGGATAGCCGTCGATGCGCCTGTCCGGCGCGGGAATGCCGACCTCGGCGAGCAGGTCGATGGCGCGGCGGCGGGCGGCGGATTCGGACAGGTCCAAATGGGTCCTGATCGTCTCCACAATCTGGTCGCCGACCCGGTACAGCGGATTGAGCGAGGTGAGGGGATCCTGGAAGATCATGCCGATCCGCTTGCCGCGGATACGGCGCATCTCTTCCGGCGGCAGATGGTCGATGCGCTGGCCGGCGAGACGAATCTCGCCGCCGGCGATGCGGCCGGGGGGATCGATCAGGCCGATCACGGCGAGGCCGGTGACGGATTTGCCGGCTCCGGATTCGCCGACCACGCCCAGCACCTCGCCCTTGGCGATGTCGAAGGAGACGCCGTCGATAGCGCGCAGCGTGCCGCGGCGGGAGGCGAACTCCACCTGGAGGTTGCGCACGGAGAGGATTGGTTCGGTCATGAGCGAGGCGGACTCATCGAAGTGTTGCTCATCGGAGTTTCGGATTGAGCGCGTCGCGCAGCCAGTCGCCCAGCAAATTGATCGACAGGATCAGCCCGGCCAGCGCCAGGCCCGGGAAGGCGACGATCCACCATTCGCCGGCGAACAGGTAGTTGTTGCCGATGCGGATCAAGGTGCCGAGCGAGGGCATCGTGTCGGGCAGGCCGACGCCCAGGAAGGACAGCGTCGCCTCGGTGATGATGGCGAGCGCCAGGTTGATGGTGGCGATGACCAGGATCGGGCCCATAGTGTTCGGCAGCACGTGGCGCAGCATGATCGTCGGCGCGGGCAGGCCGATCAGTTGCGCGGCAGCCACGTAATCCTTGTTCTTCTCGACCATCACGGAGCCGCGCACCGTTCGGGCATACCCCACCCAGAAACTCAGGCCGATCGAGATCACCAGCACCACGAGCATGCTGGTGGCATCCAGCCGGTTGCCGAAGATGGATTTGGCGATGCCGTTGACCAGCAGCGCGATCAGAATGGCGGGAAAGGTGAGCTGCACGTCGGCAATCCGCATGATCACGCCATCGACCGCGCCGCCGAAATAGCCGGCGATCAGGCCGAGCGCGATGCCCAGCGCGCCGGCGAAGATCACGCCGGCGACGCCCACAGCAAGCGAGATGCGCATGCCGTAGAGGATCGCGGAAAACACGTCGCGGCCCTGCTCGTCGGTGCCGAGCAGGAACGGGCTCTGTCCGTCGGCGGTCCAGAGCGGCGAGATGCGCGAGTTCATCAACTGGAGCTGCGCCGGATCGAACGGGTTCTGCACCGCGAGGGCGGATGCAAAGATCGCGAGCAGGAAGAACAGCACGGTGATGGCCGCCGCCACCATGGTCAGCTTGGAACGGCGGAACGAATAGAAGATGTCGCTGTCGAGCGCGCGGCTCAGCCAGCTGCGGCCGACGTGGGCGGGCGGTGCGCTCTGCTCGTCAGGATGATTGGAGGCGGCTGCGTCGGACATGCAGGGCTGCCTTATGTGGCGCGGCCGACGGTCGCGCGCAGGCGCGGATCGACCACGGTGTAGAGGATGTCGACCACCAGGTTGATGGTGACGAAGATCAGCGAAACCATCAGCAGGTAGGCGGCCATGATCGGGATGTCGACGTTTTGCACGGCCTGCACGAACAGAAGTCCCATGCCCGGCCATTGGAACACGGTTTCGGTGATGATCGAAAATGCAATAACCGAGCCAAACTGGAGTCCGGCCACCGTGATCACGGGAATCAGCGTGTTCTTCAGCGCGTGGCCGAAATGGATGGCGCGGGTGGTCAACCCCCGGGCACGGGCGAAGCGGATATAGTCGGTTCGCAGCACCTCCAGCATCTCCGCCCGCACCAGCCGCATGATCAAGGTCATCTGAAACAGGCCGAGGGTGATCGAGGGCATGATCAATGCCTTCAGTCCCGACAGCGTGAGCAGGCCCGTGCTCCACCAGCCGAGCTTGACCACCTCGCCGCGGCCGAACGAAGGCAACCAGCCCAATGTCACGGCGAACAGGTAGATCAGCAGAATGCCGATCAGGAAAGTCGGCAACGAGATGCCGACAAGCGAAACCGCCTGGAACAGCTTGGCCAGCATGGTGTCGCGCCTGAGCGCCGAATAGACCCCCATCAGAATCCCGAACACCATTGCAAAGACGGTGGCGCAGATCGCAAGTTCCAGCGTGGCGGGCATGCGCTCCATCAACAAAGTCGAGACCGGCTGGCGGAACTGATAGGAGACGCCGAACTTGAACTGCGCGGCATCGGCGAAGTAGCGCACGAACTGCACCGGCACGGGATCGTCGAGGCCGAGCGATTTACGCACGATTTCGCGTTCGGCCGCCGATGTGTCGATCGAGACGATCTGGTTGACGGGGTCGCCGGCGAAACGGAACATCGAGAAGGCGATGATGCCCACGGCGAACATGACGCCGATGGCCTGAACGGCGCGGCGAAGCGTGAAAGCGAGCATGCCTTCCACTATCCTTGGGTGTGCGTGCGGCCGACGGCTTTGTCAGCCGGAAAAGGAAAGGTCCCGGACGCCTGGTGCGCCGGGACCTCGTGTTCGACTGACGCTATTCCTTCTTGGTCGCCCAGTGGAACATGACCAGATTGTCGGCGCGCTGCGGCAGGTTGACCTTTTTCGATACGCCCCAGGCCAGCGCCTGCTGATGCAGCGGAATGTAGGCCCAGTCCTTGATGCTGATGTCGTAGGCCTGCTTGATCAGCTGGTTGCGCTTGGCGGTGTCGGTCTCGACCAGCACCTTGTCGGTGATGGCGTCGAATTCCTTGTTGCAATAACCGCCGAGATTGGCCTCGCCGCGCGAGGATTTCGCATCGTCGCGGCAGCCCATGATGTCGTACAGCACGTTGTGCGAGTCCATCGTGCTCGGGGTCCAGCCCAAGAGGTAGAACGAGGTCTGGTAGCCGCCTTGCTTGAGCACCTTGGCGAAGTACTGCGCCTTCGGCTGCGCCAAAAGATTGATCTTGACGCCGATGCGGGCAAGCATGCCGACGACGGCCTGGCAGATCGCGGCGTCGTTGACATAGCGATCGTTCGGGCAATCCATCGTGACCTCGAAGCCGTCGGGATAACCCGCTTCGGTCAGGAGCTTCTTGGCGCCGTCAGGATCGAATTTCGGCCGCGTGAACTCCTTGGACAGCGCAAACAGTTCCGGCGCTATCATCAGCGCCGACGGCGTCGACAGTCCGCGCATCACGCGCGTCTTGATCAACTCGATGTCGATCGCCTTGTAGAAGGCTTCGCGAACCCGGGCGTCCTTGAAGGGGTTCTTGCCCTTGATGTTGGAGTAGAGCAGTTCGTCGCGCGTCTGGTCGAAGCCGATGAAGATGGTGCGCAGCTCCGGCCCCTTCAGCACCTGGGCGTTCGGGCTGGAATCGACGCGGGAGATGTCCTGGATCGGCACCGGCTCGATGACGTCGACTTCGCCGGAGAGCAGTGCGGCGACGCGGGTGGCGTCGGAGGAAATCGGGGTGAAGACGATCTCCTTCAGGTTACCTTCCACCTTGCCCCAGTAATTGGGATTGGCCTTGAACACCGTCTTCACGCCGGGCTGATGGCTTTCGATGATGAAGGGGCCGGTGCCGTTCTCGTGCAGCGAGGCGTAGCTGGGCGTGGTCGCCGCCACCGGCGTCGGATCGACGACGTTGTTCGCCTCGGCCCATTTCTTGTCCATGATGTACCAGACATCCCACGAATTGTGCAGGATGGGATTGGGCGAGGGCAGAACGAAGTCGACGGTGTAGTCGTCGACCTTGACGACCTTGACGTCGGGCGCAAGGCGGGTCTGCATGTTGGACCCCTTCTTGCGGACGCGATCGGCCGAGAACACGACGTCGTCGGCGGTGAAGGGGTCGCCGTTGTGGAATTTCACGCCCTTGCGCAAATGGAAGCGCCAGCGGGTCGGCTCGGGAGTCTCCCAGCTCTCCGCCAGCGCCGGAATGATCTTGAGGTCCTTGTCGCGCGCGGTGAGGCCCTGGTAGACGTGACCGAGATGCGCGTGGGTCGTGCTCTCGTTGAGCGTGTAGGGATCAAGGGACTTCAGGTCACCCTGGTTGGCATAACGGAGCGTTTGGCTCGACGCCGGCGTGACCGCCAACGCAAGCGTACCGGCGAGCGTCGTCGCAAACAGACTTCGACCTAATGACATTCTTGACCCTCTCCACTCTGCCATGCCGATGATTTTTGATTGTTCGGCGGGGCTGATTGATCCATGTTGCCCAGAGTTCTCGACCGGTGCAAGCGCCATTCCAGCAAGGAACGCGCCAAGTTGCGCCGCTGTGCAGCAACGCAGTCCATGCCGTCCGGCATGGAAGATCGCCTCTTTCGACTTTGGTTGACCATACCGCCCGATTGGGGGACGGGGCACGCCGCGCCTGCATCAGGTCGCTTGCGTCGCAGCACAACTCGCGGCGATACTCCGCCAGGCGGCTCGAATCTCATCCGGAGGGGACATGAAGGTAAACATCGAAATCGACTGCACGCCCCTCGAGGCTCGCCAGTTCTTCGGTCTGCCCGACGTAGGGCCGATGCAGACGGCGGTGATGGACAAGCTGCAGCAGCAGGTGCTCAGCAACATCGAGAAGGTCTCGCCGGAATCGCTGATTCAGAGCTGGTTCACGTTCGATCCGAAGATCGCCGAGCGGTTTCAGGATATGTTTGTCACGATGGCCGGCCTCGGCGGCACGCGCAGCAGCGACAAGAAAAAATAGTGTCGTCCGGGCAGGAGGGGGCGCTGGAGAAAGGCCGGCTACGTCCGCCGGGCCTCGCCCTGTTGCTCGCAGAAGCCCGTGGCCTGCTCGAACTCAATGCAAGCCTCTTGCTGTCGCCGCTCCTGATGCGGGCGCCGAGGGGCGACGGCCATCCCGTGCTGGCGCTGCCGGGCTTTCTCGCCAGCGACCTCTCGATGGCGCCGATGCGGCGCTATCTCAGCGAGCTCGGCTACGAGACGCATGCCTGGCGGATGGGCCGTAATCTCGGCGGGCTGGGCCGGATGCGGGACGCGCTGCGCGCCCGACTTGCCGAGATTCATGCCGCGAGCGGGCGCAAGGTCAGCCTGGTCGGGTGGAGTCTCGGCGGCGTCTATGCCCGCGATCTTTCGCTTTGGGCGCCCGACATGGTTCGCTACGTCATCACGCTCGGCAGCCCTTTCGCCAATGACGTGCGGGCGACCAATGCCACGCGGCTCTACGAGGCGCTGTCCGGCGAGCGCGTCGAGGATTTTGCGGAAGCGCGCGAGGCGATCGCCGGCGATCTGCCGGTGCCGACAACCTCGATCTATTCGCGGGCCGACGGTGTGGTTAACTGGCGGACCTGCTTGTTGCGTCCCTCCGACCGCGCCGAAAACATCGAGGTGCATCTGGCGAGCCATCTCGGGCTCGGGGTAAATCCTGCGGCACTGTGGGCGGTGGCCGACCGTCTGGCCCAACCGGAGGGGGAGTTCTCGCCATTTGACCGGGCAGGGCCGTTTGCCATTGCATATGCCCCGCCGGAACAGGCAATATCGGCCTGACGAGAAGCGCCGGCTAAGGCGCCCGTCAAATCGTTGCGGGAGGGAATTATGGCTGACGGTAAGAAGCTGTCGTCGCTGGACGCGTCGTTTCTCTATCTGGAAACGCCGGAAATGCCGATGCATGTCGGGAGCATGGCGATCTTTCGCCTGCCCGACGACTACAAGGGCGACTTCTTCGAAGACTTCAAGGCGATGATCGTCTCGCGGCTGCACATCGCGCCGATCCTGAAGGCGCGGCTGGAGAAGGCGCCGCTCGACATCGACCATCCGTCCTGGGTCGAGGACGACCAGTTCGACATCGACCGTCACATCTTCCGCGCAAGCCTGCCGCAGCCGCGCGACCGCGCCACGCTCGAACGCATCGTCGGCTGGATGCATGCCAAGCTGCTCAACCGCGCCCGCCCGCTCTGGGAATTCTACGTGTTCGAGGGCATGAAGGACAACGAGGTCGGGCTCTATTCCAAGATGCATCATGCCGCGATCGACGGCGGCGCCGGCGCGGCGCTGACCAACATGATCTACGACATCTCGCCGATCCCGCGGAAGGTCGAGCCGCCGACGGCGGGCAGCAAACCAGGGCAGGAGCCGCGCGACATCGCCGCGAACCTCCTGGATTCCTATCAGCAGCTGTTCAGCCAGCCGCTCGATGCTTCGCAGGCTGCGAAGAACCTTCAGCTGCCGCGCACCGGCAAGAGCGACATCGGCTCGATCCTGTTCGACAATGCGATGTACCAGATCGAGAGTGCGGTGCGCTTTGCCGGCAACATCCCCACCGTGCTCAAGAGCGTGTCCGACGTGCTCGGCAAGGTCGCCGATCCCAAGTCGCGCGAGAGCCTCGCCAGCATGGTGTCGCCCCCGACGATGCTCAACAAGACCATCTCCTCGGAACGAAGCTTTGCCGGCGTGTCGATCCCGCTGTCGCGGGCCAAGGCGCTGGCCAAACAGGCCGGCGGCAAGCTCAACGACGTCGTGCTGGCGCTCGCCTCCGGCGTGGTTCGCCGTTATCTCCTGCAATACGGCACGCTGCCGGCGAAATCGCTGACGGCCGCGGTGCCGATCTCGCTGCGCGAGGAGGGCAACACCGAGGCCAACAACCAGGTGTTCGGCATGATCTGCTCGATCGCGACCAATGTCGACGATCCCAAGGCGCGGCTGGAGGCCATCATCGCGCAATCGACCAAGTCCAAGGAGATGTCGCATCCCCTGCGCGCGCTGATGCCGCAGGTCTCCAACATCTCGATGCTGGGCGCGCCGATCATGGTGCAGATCCTGGCGCTGCTCTACAGCCGCTCGAACCTCTCGGACGTGCTGCCGCCGGCCGCCAACATCACGGTGTCCAACGTGCCGGGACCGCGGCAGACGCTCTACGCTGCGGGCGCCGAGCTGCTGCACATCTTCCCGGTGTCGATCTCGACACACGGGCAGGCGCTCAACATCACCGTTCAGAGCTACCGCGACCAGCTCGATTTCGGCTTCATCGTCGGCGCCAACATCATTCCGCACGTGCAGGTGATGTGCGACATGTTGCCGGAGGAGTTCGCCGCACTGGAGGCGGCCTACGCGCCGCCGGCGGCCGACATCAAGGGTGCCGCTGAGTAGGAATGTTGCAATGATTGAAATGCCGCCGCTCAAGTTCGCTCAGACGAACGGAATCCGCATGGGCTATTACGAGGCTGGCCCGGCCGACGACAAGCCGCCGGTCGTGCTGTGCCACGGCTGGCCCGAGCTCGCCTTTTCCTGGCGCCACCAGATCAAGGCGCTGAGCGAGGCCGGCATCCGCGTGATCGCCCCGGACCAGCGCGGCTATGGCGCGACCGACCGCCCCGAGCCGGTCGAGGACTACGACATGGAGCATTTGACCGGCGATCTCGTCGGGCTGCTCGATCATCTCGGGATCGACAAGGCGATCTTCGTCGGTCACGACTGGGGCGGCTTCGTGGTCTGGCAGATGCCCTTGCGGCACCCTTCGCGCGTCGCTGGTGTGGTTGGGGTCAACACCCCGCATTGGGATCGCGCCCCGATCGATCCCATCGCGCTGTTTCGCCAGCGCTATGGCGACCAGATGTATATCGTGCAGTTCCAGGATCCCGCGCGCGAGCCGGACAGGATTTTTGGCAGCCGGGTCGAGCAGACCTTCGACGCCTTCATGCGCAAGCCGCTGGGGCGGCCTGCGGCGAAGCCGGATGAGCCGCCGATCGCAGGCGTCGGCGCCGCGGCAAAAACCAATCTGGCCTTCCCGCAGATGATCGCGGCCTACGATTCCAAGGTTGATCCGCGCCCATCGATCCTGTCGGCCGACGAGAAGAAGGTGTTCGTCGACACCTTCACGAAGACGGGCTTCACCGGCGGCATCAACTGGTACCGTAACTTCACCCGCAATTGGGAGCGGTCGAAGGGCCTGGACCACCACGTCCACGTGCCGTCGCTGATGATCATGGCGGAGAACGACGCGGTGCTGCCGCCCTCTGCGGCGGACGGCATGGAGAATCTGATCGGTGATCTCGAAAAGTATCTGGTGAAGGACAGCGGCCATTGGACGCAGCAGGAGAAGCCGGAGGAGGTCAGCGCCAAGCTGATCGAATGGCGTAGAAGGCGGTTTGGTTGACGACGCAGTCGTCGATGCAAATGAGACGTCATTCCGGGACGGTCCGAAGGGATTGCGAAGCGACCCAGAGGACCGGACCCGGAATCTCGAGATTCCGGGTTCGATGCTGCGCATCGCCCCGGAATGACGGCAAGAGGGGGAAGCGCAGTTAATGTCATCCACGAATCGTCTGGACCCGATCCCGCATCCGCCGACCAAGCCCGTGGTCGGCAACATGCTGTCGCTGGATTCGGCTGCGCCTGTGCAGCACCTGACGCGGCTCGCCAAGGAGCTCGGCCCGATCTTCTGGCTCGATATGATGGGCTCGCCGATCGTGGTCGTCTCCGGCCACGATCTCGTCGACGAGCTCTCCGACGAGAAGCGCTTCGACAAGACGGTGCGCGGCGCGCTGCGGCGCGTGCGCGCGGTCGGCGGCGATGGCCTGTTCACGGCCGATACCAAGGAGCCGAATTGGAGCAAGGCGCACAACATCCTGCTTCAGCCCTTCGGCAACCGCGCCATGCAGTCCTATCATCCGAGCATGGTCGATATCGCCGAGCAACTCGTCCAGAAATGGGAGCGGCTCAACGCCGACGACGAGATCGACGTCGTTCATGATATGACGGCGCTGACGCTGGACACGATCGGGCTATGCGGTTTCGACTACCGCTTCAACTCCTTCTACCGGAGCGACTATCATCCCTACGTCGAGTCGTTGGTGCGCTCGCTCGAAACCATCATGATGACGCGCGGCCTGCCGTTCGAGCAGATCTGGATGCAGAAGCGGCGCAAGACCCTCGTCGAAGACGTCGCCTTCATGAACAAGATGGTCGACGAGATCATCGCCGAGCGCCGCAAGAGCGCGGAAGGGATCGACGACAAGAAGGACATGCTGGCTGCGATGATGACCGGCGTCGACCGCGCAACAGGCGAGCAGCTCGACGACGTCAACATCCGCTACCAGATCAACACGTTCCTGATCGCGGGCCACGAGACCACCAGCGGCCTGTTGTCCTACACGCTCTATGCGCTGCTCAAGCACCCCGAGATCCTCAAGAAGGCCTATGACGAGGTCGATCGCGTCTTCGGCCCCGACGTCAATGCGAAGCCGACCTATCAACAGGTGACGCAGCTCACCCACATCACGCAGATCCTGAAAGAGGCGCTGCGGCTGTGGCCGCCGGCGCCGGCCTATGGCATCTCGCCGCTGAACGACGAGACGATCGGCGGCAAGTACAAGCTTCGGAAGGGCACGTTCACCACGATCCTGGTGACCGCCCTGCATCGCGATCCCTCCGTCTGGGGTCCGAATCCCGACGCCTTCGATCCGGAGAATTTCAGCCGCGAGGCGGAAGCGAAGCGGCCGATCAATGCCTGGAAGCCGTTCGGCAACGGCCAGCGCGCCTGCATCGGCCGCGGCTTCGCCATGCACGAGGCCGCGCTGGCGCTCGGCATGATCCTGCAGCGCTTCAAGCTGATCGACCACCAGCGCTACCAGATGCATCTGAAGGAGACGCTGACGATCAAGCCGGAGGGCTTCAAGATCAAGGTGCGTCCGCGCGCCGATCGCGAGCGCGGTGCCTATGGCGGACCGATTGCGGCCGTCGGTTCGGCGCCGAAGGCCGCGCGCCAGCCGACGGCCCGGCCCGGCCACAACACGCCGATGCTGGTGCTCTACGGCTCCAATCTCGGCACCGCCGAGGAGCTGGCGACGCGCATGGCCGACCTTGCGGAGATCAACGGCTTTGCCGTGCGTCTCGGCCCGCTCGACGATTACGTCGGCAAGCTGCCACAGCAGGGCGGCGTGCTGATCATCTGCGCCTCCTACAACGGCGCGCCGCCCGACAATGCGACGCAGTTCGTCAAATGGCTTGGCGGCGATTTGCCGAAGGATGCCTTCGCCGGCGTGCGCTACGCCGTGTTCGGTTGCGGCAACAGCGACTGGGCCGCGACCTATCAATCGGTGCCGCGCCTGATCGACGAGCAATTGTCGAAGCATGGCGCGCGTGCAGTCTATCCGCGCGGCGAGGGCGATGCGCGCAGCGATCTCGATGGCCAGTTCCAGAAATGGTTCCCGGCCGCGGCCCAGGTCGCGACCAAGGAGTTCGGCATCGACTGGAATTTCACCCGCACCGCGGAGGACGACCCGCTCTATGCGATCGAGCCGGTCGCGGTCACCGCCGTCAACACCATTGTCGCCCAGGGCGGTGCTGTGGCGATGAAGGTGCTGGTCAACGACGAGCTTCAGAACAAGGCCGGCGCGAATCCTTCCGAGCGCTCGACGCGCCACATCGAGGTGCAGCTGCCGGCCAATGTCAGCTACCGGGTCGGCGATCACCTCAGCGTCGTCCCGCGCAATGATCCGACGCTGGTGGATTCGGTGGCCCGTCGCTTCGGTTTCTTGCCCGCCGACCAGATCAGGCTGCAGGTCGCCGAGGGACGCCGCGCCCAATTGCCGGTCGGCGAGGCCGTGTCGGTCGGGCGCCTGCTCAGCGAGTTCGTCGAGCTGCAGCAGGTCGCAACCCGCAAGCAGATCCAGATCATGGCGGAGCACACCCGATGCCCCGTGACCAAGCCGAAGCTGCTGGCCTTCGTCGGTGAGGAGAGCGAGCCGCTCGAGCGTTACCGCGCCGAGATTCTCGCCAAGCGCAAATCGGTGTTCGACCTGTTGCTCGAATATCCGGCCTGCGAACTGCCGTTCCACGTCTATCTGGAAATGCTCTCGTTGCTGGCACCGCGCTATTATTCGATCTCGTCCTCGCCGTCGGTCGATCCCGCGCGTTGCAGCATCACGGTCGGCGTGGTCGAAGGGCCGGCCGCCTCAGGACGCGGGGTCTACAAGGGCATCTGCTCGAACTATCTCGCCAATCGCCGCGTCGGCGACGTGATCTACGCCACCGTGCGCGAGACCAAGGCCGGCTTCCGCCTGCCGGAGGATCCGTCCGTGCCTGTTATCATGATCGGCCCCGGCACGGGCCTCGCGCCGTTCCGCGGCTTCCTGCAGGAGCGCGCCGCGCGCAAGGCCAAGGGCGCGGTGCTCGGGCCATCCATGCTGTTCTTCGGCTGCCGCCATCCCGACCAGGACTTTCTCTACGCCGACGAGCTAAAGGCGCTGGCCGCCAGCGGCATCACCGAGCTGTTCACGGCGTTCTCGCGGAGCGACGGACCGAAGACCTATGTGCAGCACGTGCTGGCCGCGCAGAAGGACAAGGTCTGGCCGCTGATCGAGCAGGGCGCGATCATCTATGTCTGCGGCGACGGCGGCAAGATGGAGCCCGACGTGAAGGCGGCGCTGGTCGCGATCCACCGCGAGAAGAGCGGCAGCGACGCGGCCGCTAGCGCACGGTGGATCGAGCAGATGGGCACCAACAACCGCTATGTGCTGGATGTCTGGGCGGGTGGCTGATTGTTCGCCCGATCGTGCTAAACCCCGGGGATGATTCCCTGGGAAAAGATCGACACCGCAAGAATCCCCGGCTCCGACGAGGAGCTCCGGCTGATGCGGCGGGGCAAGGAGTTCTCCATCAAGCTCGGCACCAACGAGCTGATGAACAACCGCCTGTCCGGCTCGGAAGCCGCGCTCGCAACGCTGGCGGCGAAGCAAATCGAGAAGGTGGCCAAGCCCGTCGTCCTGATCGGCGGCCTCGGCATGGGCTTCACGCTGCGTGCGGCGCTGACGGTGCTTGGGCCCAAGGCGAAGATCGTGGTGTCAGAACTGGTGCCGGCGGTGGTGGCCTGGGCGAGAGGTCCGATGGCGGAGGTCTTCGGCGACAGCCTCGATGATGCCAGGGTGAAGATCCGGGAAATCGACGTCGGCGAAATCATCCGCGCGCAGCGGTCGGCCTTCGACGCCATCCTGCTCGACGTCGACAACGGGCCGGAAGGGCTGACCCGCAAGGGCAATGACGCGCTCTATAGCGCGAGCGGGCTCGCGGCAGCGAAGACGGCGCTGCGCCCGGGCGGCGTGCTCGCGGTCTGGTCGTCGGGACCCAGCCCCGCCTTCACCAGGCGTCTTCGCACCGCCGGCTTCGACGTCAACGAAGTCAATGTCCGCGCCACCGGGCGAGGCGGCGGCGCGCGCCACGTGATCTGGATCGCGAAGAAGAGCTAGGCCGCCTGCGCCGCCGCGCCATGGGCGTGCTTGTCGATGGCGTCGATGATCTCCGGCCAGAACCGCATCGGCAGCGCGTGGCCCATGCCTTCGATCATCAGCAATTTGGCGTTCGGGATCGACGCCGCGGTGTCCTTGCCGCCTTCGGGACGGACCAGCGGATCGACGGTGCCGTGAATAACCAGCGTCGGCACCTGCACGGCGTGCAGACGCTCCTTGCGGCTGCCGGACGCCAGCACGGCGCGAAGCTGGCGGCCGACGCCCGCCGGATTGAGTCCGCGCGCGAACACGCGCTCGGCACGCTCTAGATCGAGCGCTTCCTCCTCCGGAAAATGTCCGGCGCGCAACACTTTCCAGGTCTGGCCGTAGCGGACGATGAACTCCTCCTTGCTGCGCGGCGGCGGCGCCATCAGCATTGCGGCGGCCTCGCGCGAAGGCGGCGGAATGCGCGGATTGCCTGTGGTCGACATGATCGATGTCAGCGACCGGACGCGGTGCGGAAACGACAGCGCCACCTCCTGGGCGATCATGCCGCCCATGGACGCCCCGACCAGATGCGCCGACTTGATGCCGAGCGCATCCATCAGCCCGACCGTGTCCTTCGCCATGTCGATCAGCTTGTAGGTCGCGGCGACGGGAATCCTGAGGAAGCGCAGCTTCAGCAGCTCGAGCGGCGTCAGGCGCTTGCCGCCGGTGAGATGGCTGGACTTGCCGATATCGCGATTGTCGAAGCGGATCACGCGGAAACCCCGCGCGGCAAGCTGCTCGCAGAACGCATCGTCCCAGTGGATCATCTGCGCGCCGAGACCCATGATCAGCAGCAGCGGTTCGGCGTTGTCGTTGCCAAAGATCTCGTAGCAGATGTCGATGCCGTTGGCGCGGACGGTCTGGGGCGGCTGATGGGTGGTCACGGGTCCCTCCTGCTGATCGGTGTTGTATCGCACGGTTTGCCGCCACAAAGAAGCGGCGTGCCGAGCAGCGCGTGCGCTTGCCGGTTGACCGACACCGCGCAACGGTGTGGTATGGCGAGAAAAGAAGGGCATCGCAGCTCTCGTTTTCAGGAGGACGCCGATGACCGACAAGACCAATGACCCCGTTGCCATGTGGCAGAAGATGGTCGGCGAGATGGAGAAGGGGTTCAACTCTTTCGCCAACCAGGCCATGTCGTCGCCGGAATTTTCCCAGGCGATGAACCGTGCCGGTGGAGTTGCTGCAGGTGCTCAGAAGCAGCTCGGCGAGCTCATGGAGAAATATCTCGTCACGATGAACCTGCCGAGCCGGGAGCAGGTCACGGGTCTTGCGGAACGGCTCCAGTCGGTCGAGGCTCAGATCGGCGAGATCAAGGCGATGCTGAGCCAGATGGCGGCGAATTCCGGCATCACGCAAGGCTTCGACAGCACCCCGCGGCCGCCACGGACGAAGCGGCCGCCTTCCGATCCCGGAGAGCCGACATGAACGGGCCGGCGGGACTCGATCTCGCGTCAATCCCGGAGCGGATCCAGACCGAGGTGCAGCGTGCCATCCAGCGCAGCATCAAGGGCGTTGAATATTTCTCGACCTCGGGCCCTTCGCTCGGCTCGACGCCGAAGGACGTGCTGCATTCGCGCGGCACCATGAACCTTTATCATTATCGGCCGATGTCGGACGAGATCTACCGTGTGCCGGTGCTGATCGTGATGGCGACCACCAATCGCGGCTACATCCTCGACCTCGTCCCCGGGCAGAGCTTCATCGAGTTCCTGCTCAAGCGCGGATACGACGTCTACATGCTCGACTGGAGCGCGCCGCGGCCGGAGGAGAAGAGCCTGCGGATGGAGGACTATGTCCTCGACTTCATCCCGGATTGCGTCCGCCGCGTGCAGGCCGATTCCGGTGAGCAGGACGTCTCGGTCATCGGCTATTGCTTCGGCGGCGTGCTGTCGCTGCTGTACGGCTCCATCCACAAGGACGGGCCGATGAAGAACCTGATCTGCTTCACCACGCCGATCGACTTCCGCGAGATGAAGCTGTTCTCAAACTTCTCCGACCGCCGCTATTTCGACGTCGATCGTCTCGTCGACAGCGTCGGCAACGTGCCGCCGGAGATGATCCTGTCTTCGTTCGAGATGCTGCGCCCGGCCTCACGCACGGTGAGCCAGATCCAGCTCTGGGAGAACATCTGGAACGACGAGTTCGTCAAATCCTATCGCATGTTCGATCGCTGGGCGACCGACACGCTGCCGCTGGCCGGCGAATATTTCCGCACCATCACCAAGGACCTGATGTGGGACAACAAGCTGTTCAACGACACCATGTCGGTCGGCGGCCGCACGGCGAAGCTCGAGAACATCAAGGTGCCGATCCTCCATGCCGTCGCCGAGCACGACCACATCGTGCCGTATGAGGCCGCCAAGCACCTGATCGCGAAGATCGGATCTGCGGACAAGGAAGAGGTGATCCTGAAAGGCGGCCACGTCTCGCTGGTCGCGGGCGCCAACGCCGTGAAGCGGCTATGGCCGAAACTGGATTCCTGGCTGGGAAAGAGATCGACATGAGCGAGCAGCGTTCCTATCCGCGTCACGTCAAGACGGACGCCGGCGATATCGAGATTCGTCTGATGGCGCCCGCCGACGAGGCCGCGGTGCTCGCCTTCGGCAAGGGTCTGCCGACCCACGATTTGCTGTTCCTGCCGCGCAATATCAGCGAGCCGAAGGTGCTGTCGGCCTGGGTCAAGGAGATCGAGCGGGGCGCGATCACGAGCCTGCTCGCGGTCAAGGACGGCAAGGTCGTCGGCTGCGGCACGCTGGTGCGCGATCCCCATTCCTGGTCGCCCCATGTCGGCGAGATCCGGATGGTGGTCTCGCTCGATGTGCGCGGGAAGGGGGTGGGGCGGGCGCTGTCGCAGGAGACCTTTGCGCTCGCACTCGGGGCGGGCCTGGAAAAGCTCTCGGTCCAGATGACGGTCGACCAGCAGGCGGCGATCGCCGTGTTCGAGAGCCTCGGCTTCAAGGCCGAAGCGCTGCTGCGGGACCACGTCCGGGACGTCGACGGCAAGACCCACGACATCGTCGTGCTCGGTCACAACATTGCGCAGGTCCAGGCCCAGATGGAGGCCTATGGGCTGCCGGGCGCGGTGCAGCACTAGGGATCGCCAAAAGGCGGCCGGCACGCGAGCGGCCAGTGGCCAAGGAGGCATCAGGATGCCTCTTATTCAGGTTTATCACGGTTTCGTGATGTCGCAGTGCAATATGAATATTGCGCTGCACAATTAACTATGCCATATAGGTCGTGCCCCGGGCCAATGCGGACGGGGTGAGCCCATAGCTCAGAGCAATGAGGATGGAGAGAACCCCATGACCACTGAAACCAACACCGCTTTCGAGGGCTTCAAGGACGCTTTCAAGAACATCCAGAATCTGGAAGTTCCCGAGGCTGCCCGCGAGTTCGTCAAGAAGACCGCCAACACTGCCAAGGACCGTGCTGCCGAGGCTTTCGCAGGCTCCGAGCGCGTGACCGCCGCCGTCGAGAACGCGGTGACCGAATCCGTCGCTGAAGCCGGCAAGATCAGCCGCAACATCCAGCAGGCGATCTATGAGGACGCCGAGGCGTTCCTCTCGAGCATCGACAAGCTCGCCTCCGCCAAGTCGTTCAGCGAGGCCATCGAGATCCAGTCGGGCCTGCTCCGCTCGCGCGGCGAAGTGTTCGTCTCGCGTGCCAAGGCGACCGCCGACTATTTCGGCAAGCTCGCTGCCAACGGTGCGAAGTCCGCTCAGGACAATTTTGCCAAGGTCTACAACAAGACCGCCTGATCTGGCGCCCTGAGCAGAAACTGAATTTGAGGCCCGCTTCGGCGGGCCTTTTGTTTCTTGCGCTGCAGCCGCCATCGTCTCCGCCGTCATTGCGAGGAGCCCTTGCGACGAAGCAATCCAGAGTCGTTCCGCGGAAAGATTCTGGATTGCTTCGCTTCGCTCGCAATGACGAGTATTGTGACGCAGTGATGACTCCACCCGCCACCTTCACCTTCGACACTCCTGGCGATGCCGAACGCGCGGCCGAGCTGCGCCGCGTCAAGGCGCTGGCGACGCTGGTGCTGGCCTCGACGCTAGCGCTCTTCATCGTGGCAAAATGGCTCCTGCCGGTGCACCCATTGTTCGGCTTCATCGCCGCCTTCGCGGAAGCCGCGACCATCGGCGGCCTCGCCGACTGGTATGCCGTGGTGGCGCTGTTCAAGCGGCCGCTCGGCCTGCCGATTCCGCATACCGCGATCATCCAGAGCAACCAGGCCCGCATCGCCGACAAGCTCGGCGAGTTCATCCAGGTGCATTTCCTCGAGGCCGGTCCCGTCGAGGCCAAGCTGAAGGAAATCGATTTCGGCTCCTTCATTGCCGACTGGCTGCGCGACCGCAAACGCAGCGATGACCTTGCTCGCTTCGCGTTACGCCTGTTGCCCGAGGCCTTCTCGGCCACGGAGACCTCCGGCTTGATGACCTTCATCATCCGCCGCATGTCATCGCAGCTCCAGGCGATCGACCTCGCGCCGCTTGCCGCCGGCACGCTGCGCGGCTTCGTGGCGGAAGGACGCCACCAGATCCTGTTCGACGATCTCCTGCGGGTGATGCACGAGACGATGAACCAGAAGGAGACGATGGCGATGATCCGCGAGAAGGTGCGCGCGGAATTGCCGACCCTGCTCAGGCTCTACCGCGCCGACAAGTTTCTGGTGAACAAGATCGTGGCGTCCGCCACCGCGTTCTTCAACGAGGTGCGCAGCGATGCCACCCATCCGTTCCGCGGCGAGTTCGATCGCATGGTGCTGAGCTTCGTCGACCGGCTCGGCACCGATCAGGCCTATATCGACCGCATCGCCGGATTGAAGCGTGACCTGCTGGCGCGGCCCGAGCTCGCCGATCTTGCGCGCACGGTCTGGGCCAACACGCGCTCGTTCATCGAGCGCAGCGCGAGCGGCGAAACGCAAGTGCTGCAGCATCATCTCGCCGGCATGTTCGTCGCGGCAGGCGAAGCGCTCGCCGGGGATGCCGAGCTGCGCGGCGAGATCAACAAGGGGCTGGTGACGGTGTTGCGCAGCTTCATTGCCGATCAGAAGAGCGGCGTTTCGATCTTCATCTCCGATCAGGTCAAGGCGTGGGATATGGCGCAGCTGATTTCGCTGATCGAAATCAACATCGGGCGCGACCTGCAATACATCCGCTTCAACGGCTCGCTGATCGGCGGCCTCGCCGGCCTGGCGCTCTATTCCGTAGAATTCCTGCTCCGATGGCTGTGACTTTTGCGTCACGGCTTCCGGCATTAGCACTCAGGCCTATTGTCGCCTGGGCTCACCCCGGCTTCAATGCCGGGAACCGGCTGTGCAGCTGATTCATGCTGCAATGCGGAACGATCAAGAAGCCGGAGGGTTGGAATTCAGATGCTTTGCCGGCCCCGTCCCGGCGTCCTTTATCCAGTTCTTCCCAGGGGAAACATTGATGACCGCTACTGCCCAGACGCTGCGTCCGCCGTCCCGCACCCTGATGTTTCTGGAGGGACGCGCGATCCACGAGTTCGGCGCATTCCTCGGCGCACTTCCGCTGCTGAGCCTCGCGCCGCGCGGCGATGGACACCCCGTGCTGGTGTTGCCGGGCCTCGTGGCCTCGGACGCGTCCACTCGTGCGCTGCGCTCGTTTCTGACCAGCAAGGGCTACGCGGTGAGCGGCTGGCGCCAGGGCCGCAATTACGGCCTGCGCGACGGCGTGCAGCACGCGATGGTCGATCTGGTCGAAGAGCTCAGCGAAACGCACGGCCGCAAGATCAGCCTGGTTGGCTGGAGCCTCGGCGGCCTTTATGCCCGGCAGCTCGCCAAGATGATGCCCGATCGCGTGCGCCAGGTGATTACGCTTGGCAGTCCCTTCGCCGGAAATCCCCGCTCCACCAACGCCTGGCGCGTCTATGAATGGGCCAGCGGACGGAAGGCCGATGAGGTCGATCCGCGGTTTGGCGGCGAACTCGCCGTTCCGCCACCGGTGCCGACCACCGCCATCTTCAGCCGCACCGACGGCGTCTGCGCCTGGCAGGGCTGCATGGAGAAAGCGGGAGCGCAGACCGAGAGCATCGAGGTCGAGAGCAGTCATTGCGGCATGGGCCATCATCCCGCCGTGGTCTATGCGGTGGCCGATCGCCTCGCGCAAAAGGAAGGCCAGTGGCGCCCGTTCGATCGCAGCGGCTGGCGCAGCCTGGCGTATCCCGATCCGCATCGGTGATTCCTTCTTCGCCTCGCCCGTAAGAACGGGGAGAGGGAGACCAAGAGCGTCGCTCGCGTCCATTGTCGCGCCGGCGCCAAACGCGCTATGCCATGCCCCATGGCGCATCCGCTCTCTCGCATCATCGACCAGCTCAAGCGCGAACCGTCGCGCACCGGCTCCATCGTCATCACCGTGTTCGGCGATGCCATCGTGCCGCGCGGCGGCGTGGTGTGGCTCGGCACGCTGCTCGAATTCTTCGAAGGTCTGGACATCGATAGCGGCGTCGTCCGCACCGCGATGTCGCGTCTTGCAGCCGATGGCTGGCTCGCCCGGGAGAAGGTTGGTCGCAACAGTTTCTATCGGCTTGCCGACAAGGGACGCCAGACGTTTGAAGCTGCGACGCGCCACATCTACGACCCGCCGCCGTCGGACTGGACCGGGCGCTTCGAGCTGCTGCTAATCGGCAACGGCGAGGATCGTGACGTCTCGCGCGAGGCGTTGCGCAACGCCGGCTTCGGCAGTCCGTTGCCGGGGGTGTGGGTCGCGCCGTCGGGCTTGCCCGTGCCGGAAGAAGCCGCGGGCGCCATCCGGCTCGAAGTCTCGGCGGAGGATGACAGCGGGCGCCGCCTCCTCAGCGCGAGCTGGCCGCTGCAGCGCACCGCGGACGCCTATCTGAAATTCATGAAGACGTTTGAGCCGCTGCGCGCCGCGATCGCGCGCGGCACGGAGCTGTCCGAGGCCGACGCCTTCACCGCGCGCATCCTGCTGATCCACTATTATCGCCGTGTCGTGCTGCGCGATCCGCTGCTGCCCGAAAGCCTGTTGCCGGCGGACTGGCCGGGCAGGGCGGCGCGAGAACTTTGCGGCGAAATCTATCGCGCGCTGCTTGCGCCGTCCGAGCAATGGCTCGATGGTCATGGAACCAACGAAAAAGGGCCATTGCCGCCGGCGCGAAAACTCCTGGAACGGAGGTTCGAGGCTTGAGCTTTATGTTACAGAAATATCTTGCATGAACTAATTCTTGTTATATATTGCCTCTCAATGAATTGGGAGGATGCGCATGTATACCCAGGCGCTGAACACGGCCGAGACCGACGACCGCGGTCTTGAGGACGCGGCCAAGGCTGCGCAGTTCCAGGCCCGCATCGACGCCGAGGAGCGCATCGAGCCGAACGACTGGATGCCGGCGGCCTACCGCAAGACGCTCACCCGCCAGATCTCCCAGCACGCCCATTCCGAAGTCGTCGGCATGCTGCCGGAAGGCAATTGGATCACGCGCGCGCCGACGCTGCGCCGCAAGGCCGCGCTGCTCGCCAAGGTGCAGGACGAGTGCGGCCACGGCCTTTATCTTTACGCCGCTGCCGAGACGCTTGGCGCCTCCCGCGAAGAGCTGGTCGACGCGATGCTCGCCGGCAAAGCCAAATACTCCTCGATCTTCAACTATCCGACGCTGACCTGGGCCGATATCGGAACCATCGGCTGGCTGGTCGACGGCGCCGCAATCATGAACCAGATCCCGCTGTGTCGCTGCTCCTACGGCCCCTATGCCCGCGCGATGATCAGGGTCTGCAAGGAGGAGTCCTTCCACCAGCGCCAGGGCTACGAGATCATGCTGACGCTGTGCCGGGGCTCGGACGAGCAGAAGGCTATGGCGCAGGACGCGCTGAACAGATGGTGGTGGCCGGTGCTGATGATGTTCGGCCCGCCCGATGTGGCGAGCCAGCACAGCGACACCTCGACGAAGTGGAAGATCAAACGCTTCTCCAACGACGAGCTGCGCCAGAAATTCGTCGATGCCACCGTGCCGCAGGCGCAATATCTCGGCCTCACTATTCCCGATCCCGGCATGATTCAGGATGCCGACGGGCACTGGCGCTACAGCGAGATCGACTGGACCGAATTCAAGCAGGTGCTCGCCGGCAACGGCCCCTGCAATCGCGACCGCATCGCCGCGCGCCGCAAGGCCCATGCGGAGGGCGCCTGGGTACGTGAGGCGGCCGCAGCCTATGCGGCGAAGCGCGCGCAGCGCCAGACCGCACAAGCCGCGGAATAGGGAGACCAATATGGCCACGCCGAACACGCCGCTGTGGGAAGTCTTCATTCGCAGCCGCAACGGGCTCGCGCACAAGCATGTGGGATCGTTGCATGCGAGCGATGCCACCATGGCCCTGCAAGCCGCCCGCGACATCTACACCCGCCGCGGCGAAGGCCTGTCGATCTGGGTCGTGCCTTCGAGCGCGATCACCGCGAGCGATCCCGCCGAGAAGGGCATGATGTTCGAGCCGGCGGAATCGAAGATCTATCGCCACCCCACATTCTACGAGGTGCCCGAGGAAGTGGGGCATATGTAGCGCTCTCTCCCCTCAGGGTGAGGAGCGCGAAACGCGTCTCGAACCATGAAGGCCCGTGAACTGCGGCCATCCTTCGAGACGGCGCTGCGCGCCTCCTCAGGATGAGGTCGGAACAAGTGGCAAGATGGATAGGACAGATGCCCGTTGCCAATATCGAGGTCTCCGAAACGCCGCTGGTGCTCTACACGCTGCGCCGCGCCGACGACGCGCTGATCCTCGGCCATCGGCTGTCGGAATGGTGCGGACATGCGCCGATGCTGGAAGAGGACATGGCGCTCTCCAACATCGCGCTCGACCTGATCGGCCAAGCGCGCGAGCTCTACAGCTACGCTGCCAAGGTCGAAGGCAGGGACAACGACGAGGACAAGCTCGCTTACTTGCGTGACGTCAGGCAGTACCGCAACCTGCTCCTGGTCGAGCAGCCCAACGGCGATTTTGCCCAGACTTTGGTGCGGCAGTTGTTCTATTCCGCGTTCGCCGACCTCTACTGGCGCGCGATGATGACCTCGCGCGATACGACGCTGGCGGCGATTGCCGCCAAGTCGGAGAAGGAGAGCGCCTACCACCTGCGCCACGCTTCGGAATGGCTGATCCGGCTCGGCGACGGCACCGATGAGAGCCACGCCCGCGCGCAAGCCGCGATCGATCACCTCTGGGCTTTCACCGGCGAGATGTTTGAGGTGGACGAAGGCGAGCGCGCCCTGATCCAGGCCGGTATCGCCATCGATCCCGGGCTGTTGCGCGATCGCTGGCTGCAGACGATCTCCGATGTCGTCAGCGAAGCCACGCTCGTCCTGCCGCAGAATGATTGGACGCAGCAGGGCGGCCGTACGGGCCGGCACAGCGAACATCTCGGCCATCTCCTGTCCGAGCTGCAATCGATGCAGCGCACCTTTCCGGGGCTGACATGGTGAGAGTGCTGGAGCGCGATAGCGAGCTGCGCCGGCGCGCCTGGGACGCGGCGGCGAGCGTGGTCGACCCGGAGATTCCGGTCCTGACCATTTCCGATCTCGGCGTGCTCCGTGAGGTCGTTGTCGACGGCGATCAGGTCGAGGTCGAAATCACCCCGACTTACTCGGGGTGTCCGGCGATGAACATGATCGCGCTGGAGATCGAGCTGGCGCTGGAGCGCGCCGGTTTCCGTCATCCGAAGGTGCGAACCGTGCTGTCGCCGGCGTGGACCACCGATTGGATGAGCGAGGAAGGGCGCCAGAAGCTGCGTGCCTTCGGCATCGCCCCGCCGCAAGCGTCGAGCTCGCGCCGTGCGCTGTTCGGCGCCCAGGCTGTGGCCTGCCCGCAATGCGGCTCGGAGGACACCGAGCTGCTGTCCGAATTCGGCTCGACCTCCTGCAAGGCGCTGTGGCGCTGCAAGTCGTGCCGCGAACCTTTTGACTACTTCAAGTGTCATTGATCATGTCCGCCGCAGCACCACGCTTCCATCGCCTGGCCGTCAGCGACCTCCGCCGCGAGGCCTCCGACGCCGTGTCGATGACCTTCGCGATTCCCGGCGAGCTCGCGCGCGATTACGCCTTCACGCCTGGCCAATATCTCACGCTCCGCACCATGCTGGACGGAGAGGAGGTGCGCCGCTCCTATTCGATCTGTTCCGGCCCTGACGACGGCGAGATCCGCATCGCCGTGAAGAAGGTCGACGGCGGCGCGTTTTCGAGCTGGGCAGCCGAGGATCTCAGATGCGGCGACGAGCTCGACGTGATGACGCCGACCGGCCGCTTCGGCGTGGTTCCCCCGGCAGACCGGGCGCGCATTCATGTCGGCTTCGCCGCAGGCTCCGGCATCACCCCGATCCTGTCGATCGTGAAGGGCGTGCTCGCGCGCGAGCCGGACAGCCGCTTCTTCCTGTTCTACGGCAACCGCAGCACCGACAACATCATGTTCCTCGAAGCATTGGAGGAACTGAAGGACCGCTTCATCGATCGCCTCTCGCTCTTCCACGTCATCTCCGGCGAAGAGCAGGACATCCCGATCCTGCATGGCCGGCTCGACGGCGACAAGGTGAGGGTATTGCTGCGCTCGCTGGTGCCGGCGGGAAGCGTCGATCATGTCTATATTTGCGGGCCGCTTGGCATGAGCGAGGACATCGAGGCCACCTGCCGCGCGCTCGGCATCGCGCAGGATTGCATCCACGTCGAGCGCTTCGTCTCCGAGTTCGGCGGCAAGCCGCGGCCGAAGAAGGCGGTTGCCCCCGACGCGCCGCCGAAAGCGATCGCCTCGCTGATCATCGACGGCAAGCGCCGCGAGGTGCCAGTGGCCGAGGACGAGGCGATCCTCGATGCCGCGCTGCGCGCCGGCGTCGATCTGCCCTTTGCCTGCAAGGGCGGCATGTGCTCGACCTGCCGGGCCAAGCTGGTCGAAGGCGAAGCGCCCATGGACATCAACTATTCGCTGGAGCCGTGGGAGCTGAAGGCGGGCTTCGTCCTGACCTGCCAGGCCAAGCCGTCGTCGGAGCGCGTCGTGGTCGATTATGACCATGTCTGACAGGGCGCATCAGTGCCCGGCGATGCAAATGCGTCGCATTATTTGACAGTTTTGGCCAACCAGAAGAACATCATGTGCAAGCATTTGACCGGGAGAGGCGCGTGAACCTCAAAGCCGCTTTGTCGCCTGAGAATGTCGCCCGCGCCTGCGCCGAGGCGATGTGGGCGGAGGACGACGCCTCCAAGGGACTGGGCATGGAGATCGTCGAGATCGGTCCGGGCTTCGCGACGCTGGCGATGACGGTGCGGCCGGACATGGTCAACGGCCAGCGCATCGCCCATGGCGGCTTCATCTTCACGCTGGCCGATTCCGCCTTCGCCTTTGCCTGCAACTCGCACAACGACCGCGTCGTCGCGGCGCAGGGCCAGATCACCTTCATCAAGCCGGGCAGGCTCGGCGATCGCCTCGTCGCGAAGGCGCGTGAGGTCACGCGCGGCGGGCGCTCCGGCATCTATGACGTGCGAGTCACCGTCGGCGACGTCGTGATCGCGGAATTCCGCGGACATTCACGCGTCATTCCCGGAACCTGGCTGCCGGCCCGGGAGCCATGAAACCAATAAGACAACAAGAAGAACACCGATGATGTGGGGAAACGAAGATGAACCTGACGAGGCTCGAGCAAGGCGGCCGCGCCTATAGCCCCGAGATGGACGCGCATGAGCGCGCCTCGCGCGACGAGATCATGGCGCTGCAAAAGCAGCGGCTGGCCTGGTCGCTGAAGCACGCCTACGACAACGTCACGCATTATCGCAAGGCGTTCGACGCGGCCGGCGTGCATCCGTCCGATTTTCGCGAGCTGTCCGATCTTGCGAAATTTCCGTTCACGGTGAAGACGGATTTGCGGGACAATTATCCGTTCAACATGTTCGCCGTGCCGCGCGAGAAGCTGGTGCGCGTGCATGCCTCCTCCGGCACGACGGGCAAGCCGATCGTGGTTGGTTATACGCAAGCCGATGTCGAGACCTGGTCCGAGGTGATGGCGCGCTCGATCCGCGCCGCCGGCGGCCGCACCGGCATGATCATCCACAACGCCTACGGCTATGGTCTCTTCACCGGAGGGTTAGGGGTGCACTACGGCGCCGAGAAGCTCGGCTGCACCGTGGTGCCGATCTCCGGCGGCATGACCGAGCGGCAAGTGCAGCTCATCAACGATTTCCGGCCCGACATCATCACCGTGACGCCGAGCTATATGCTGGCGATCCTCGACGAGTTCAAGCGCCAGAAGCTCGATCCGCGCCAGTGCTCGCTCAAGGTCGGCATCTTCGGCGCCGAGCCCTGGACCAACGCCATGCGCGGCGAGATCGAGGACGCCTTCGACATGGACGCGACCGACATCTATGGCCTGTCCGAGGTGATCGGCCCCGGCGTCGCGCAGGAATGCATTGAGACCAAGGACGGCCTGCACATCTGGGAGGACCATTTCTACCCCGAAGTGATCGATCCCGAGACCGGCGCGGTGCTGCCCGACGGCGAAAAGGGCGAATTGGTCTTCACCTCGCTCACCAAGGAAGCGTTCCCGGTGATCCGTTATCGCACCCGCGACCTGACACGGCTGCTGCCGGGCACGGCACGGCCGGGCATGCGCCGCATGGAGAAGGTGACCGGGCGCTCCGACGACATGATCATCCTGCGCGGCGTCAATTTGTTCCCGACCCAGATCGAGGAGGTCCTGCTCGCGACTGATTGGTGCGGCGGCCACTTCATTCTCGAGCTGACCCGCGAAGGCCGCATGGACGAGCTCACCATCATCGCCGAAGCGCGACCCGAGAGCTGGGATGGCCGGGGCCTCGTCGACCACGCCGACCGGATCTCGACCCACGTCAAGAACACGATCGGGATCAGCTCAAAGGTGAGGGTGGTTGCGCCCGACACGCTGGAACGCTCGCTCGGCAAGGCCAAGCGGCTCTACGACAAGCGGCCCAAGGACTGACCGGACGGATTGACTCGACCGGCTTCAGAGGCGACAAGGCCCGCGATAAATCGCGGGTCCTTTCATGTCGCCACTGGATGCCAAATCCGTCGAAGCGCGCTGCGTGCGCCTCAAGGCCAAGGCCGAAAATGCCGCCGCGCTTGCGCCGACGGTCGAGCGTCACGCGCTGACGCGTGGCCCGAACGATCTCCTGATCGAGGTGAAAGCTGCCGCCGTCAACCCATCGGATGTGAAGGCCGCGACCGGGCTGATGCCCTATGCCGTGTTCCCGCGCACGCCGGGCCGCGATTATGCCGGCATCGTCCTCGACGGGCCGGCCGGCACGGTCGGCCGCGAGGTGTTCGGCTCCTCCGGCGATCTCGGCATCCGCCGCGACGGCACCCATGCCAGCCATCTCGTAGTCGAGGCCGACGCCGTGGTGGAGAAGCCGAAGACGGTGTCGTGGGAGGAGGCTGCCGGCATCGGCGTGCCCTTCGTCACCGCGATGGAAGGCTTTCGCCGCGCGGGCTTGCCGAAGAAAGGCGACGCCGTGCTGGTGTTCGGCGTCAACGGCAAGGTCGGACAGGCCGCGGTGCAGATCGCGACCTGGCAGAGCGCAAGCGTCATCGGCGTGGTCCGCAAGGCGGAGGCTTACGAAGGCCACAGCAATGCGCCAATCGAGGTGATCGATGCCTCCGCGACCGACGTCGCCGCGCGCGTGCGCGAAGTGACCGGCGGCAAGGGCGCCGACATCGTCTTCAACACGGTGGGCGATCCCTATTTCGAGGCAGCGCACAAGTCGCTCGCCTTGCGCGGTCGCCAGATCCTGATCGCCGCGATCGACCGCATCGTGCAGTTCAACATCCTCGAATTCTACCGGGGACAGCACACCTATGTCGGCATCGATACGCTCGGCCTGTCCTCGACGGCGACCGGCGCAGTGCTGCGCGACCTCGGCCCGGGCTTTGCGAGCGGCCACCTCAAGCCGTTCCCGATCAAGGCGAATGCCGTCTATCCGCTCGAGCGTGCCAAAGAGGCCTATGTCGCCGTCGCCGGCTCTTCGCGCGACCGGGTGATCCTGAAGCCGTAATCATGGAATCGTCCGAACTCGTCATCCTCGCCGGCCTCGGCATCGGTCTTGTCTACGGCGCGGTGGGTTTGCTCAGCGGCTTCTGCCTGATGAGCAGCATGCGCGGCTGGCTGGCCGAGGGAGACGGACGGCTGGTGCGGACCTATGCACTGGCGATCGCGGTGGCAATCGCCGCGAGCCAATGCCTCGCCGGCAACGGCATCGTCGATCTCAGCAAGACCATCTACCTGCAACCATCGTTCTCGGCGCCGGTGCTGTTCCTCGGCGGCCTGCTGTTCGGTTACGGCATGGTGCTGTCGAACGGCTGCGGCTCGCGCGCGCTGGTGCTGCTCGGCCGCGGCAATCTCCGCTCCTTCGTCGTCGTGATCGTGCTCGCCATCGCCGCCCAGATGACCCTCAAAGGCCTGATCGCGCCGGCGCGCATCGCGCTGGTTCAGGCTTCGCAAACGACCGTCAACGCGAAATCGCTGCCGTCCTTGCTGGCGACGCTGGGTCTGACGGAAGCGCTTTCGCGCGTGGTTGCCACTGCGGCGATGGTCGTCGCGCTGATCTTGTTTGCGTTCGCGCATCCTGGGTTCCGCCGCTCGCCCGGCCAGATCGTAGCGGGGACCATCGTTGGCCTCCTCGTCGCCGGTGGCTGGGTCGTCACCGGCCATCTCGGCGCCGACGACTTCAATCCGATCCCGGTGACCTCCCTGACATTCATCGCGCCGATCGCCGACAGCCTGCAATACGCCATGCTCTCGACCGGCCTGACGCTGAACTTCGGCATCGCCACGGTCGTGGGCGTCCTCGCCGGCAGCCTGGCGACGGCGCTCGCAACCCGCCGTTTCAAGCTCGAAGGCTATTCCTCGCCACGCCACATGCTGCGCTCGGGCAGCGGCGCGGCGCTGATGGGGATCGGCGGCGTGATGGCGTTCGGCTGTTCGATCGGGCAGGGGCTGACCGGCATGTCGACGCTCGCGCTGGGCTCGTTGGTCGCGCTCGCCGGAATCGTGCTCGGCACGACGGCGGGCCTGCGCGGCGCGCTACGGGTTCAGCCGGTAAAGGCCGCCGAAGCGGGCTCGACGATCGCCTGAGCTAATCCACCGCCTTTGTCACGATGCGGATCTCCGACGTCAGCGTCCGGTGCACCGGACACTTGTCCGCGATCTCCATCAGCTTCTTGCGCTGCTCGGCATCGAGCGCGCCATCGATCGTGATGTCGCGTTCGATCTGGTCGAGCATGCCCTCGCGCGTGTCGCACTCCGCGCAGTCCTTGGCGTAGATCTTGGAATGCTTCAGCGTGACCGTGACGCGATCGAGCGGCATCGACTTGCGGTCGGCATAGAGGCGCATGGTCATGGAGGTGCAGGCTCCTAAGCCCGCGAGCAGGAAATCGTAGGGCCCGGGGCCCGCGTCCTCGCCGCCGGCCGCGACCGGCTCGTCCGCCACCAGATGATGCGGACCGACAATGATGCTCTGGTTGAACTTGCTCTTGCGGGTCTCCTGCATCACGACCTGCCGCGGTGCCTCGGGCAGATCCATCGCCTTCGCGGGCTTCGCGGTGTCCATGTAGCGGCCCGCCCAGGCCGCGATCACGTCGGCCGCGTAGAGCGCGTCGGCGGGTTTGCTGAGCAGATGATCGGCGTGATCGAGCGAGACGAAGCTCTTGGGATGCCTGGCAGCAACGAAGATCTTGGTCGCGTTGTCGATGCCGACGGTGTCGTCGACAGGCGAGTGCATCACCAGCAGCGCCTTGTGCAGGCCGGTGACATCGCTCATCAACTCGTGCTCCGCGATGTCCTCGAGGAATTCGCGCTTGATCCGGAACGGACGTCCAGCGAGCGAGACTTCGACCTCACCCTGTGCGCGGATGTCGTCGAGATGCGCCTTGAAGAGGCCGGTTACGTGCGCCGGGTCGGATGGGGCTGCGATGGTCGCGACGGCCCTGGCTTCCGGAATCTGTCCGGCTGCGGCAAGGATCGCGGCGCCGCCGAGGCTGTGGCCGATCAGGATCCAGGGCGCCTTGCGGACGCCGCGCAGATGGTCGGCGGCGCGCACGAGATCGGCGACGTTGGAGGAAAACGTGGAGTTGGCGAAATCGCCTTCGCTCGAGCCGAGCCCGGTGAAGTCGAAGCGCAGCACCGCGATGCCCTTGGCGGCGAGCGCGACCGCGATGCGCTTGGCCGCCAGCGTATCCTTGCCACAGGTGAAGCAGTGCGCGAACAGCGCGTACGCCGCGGGCTCGCCGTCCGGCAATTCCAGCGCGGCCGCCAGCTGATGGCCGCCTTCGCCCGTGAATTGAAAGCGTTCCGTCGGCATGGCTTTCCCTCGTTCCAATCTGAACTCTAATCGTCCGAATAGCGCTGCTCGGCCCAGGGATCGCCGCGGTTATGATAGCCGCGGACCTCCCAGAAGCCCGGCGCGTCGTCGGTCCGGAATTCGATGGCCTGGAGCCATTTCGCGCTCTTCCAGAAATACAGATGCGGCACGACCAGCCGCACCGGGCCGCCATGCTCCTCCGTCAGCGGCTGGCCGGACCAGCTATGGGCGAGCAGGGCATCCTCGGCGGCAAAGTCTTCCAGCGCGAGGTTGGTGGTGTAGCCGTCGTAGGAATGCAGCACAACGAAGCGCGCGCCCTCGCGCGGCTGGCAGGCCGCCAGCAATTCGCGCGTGGCGAGCCCTTCCCACTCGTTGTCGTAGCGCGACCAGGTCGTGACGCAATGGATGTCGGAGGTGAACCGGGCCTGCTTCTGCGCCGCGAACTCCGCAAAAGTCCAGAACACCGGGGTCTCGATTGCACCGTAGACGTCGAGCCGCCAGCGCTCGCGCGAAATCGGCGGGGTGACGCCGAGATCGAGCACCGGCCAATCCTTGGTGAGATGCTGGCCCGGCGGCAGGCGCTGGTCTTCCGGCCGCGCGATCCTGCCGGTGAGGAAGCGGCCCTCACGCGCCCATGCTTCCTTGGTGCGCGTCAATTTGCTGTCGGGCGGCTCGTTGTCGTCAGCCATGGCCGTCCAGCCTCTCCGTTCCGGTGTCGGAAAGGCTTACATCGCCTTTCCGAGCAGAAATGGCAACTGGCGGGGGCCTCGCACCGTGCCTTGCGACCAGGTCACCGTGCCTGCCGGATCGAGCCGGAAGTCCGGAATGCGCTTCAGCCATTCCTCCAGCGCAACCTGCATCTCCATACGCGCCAGGTTGGAACCGACGCAGCGGTGGATGCCGAGGCCGAAGGCGGCGTGGCGATTTTCGCGGCGGTCGATCACGACCGTGTCGGCATCCGGAAACACGTTGGGATCACGATTGGCGGCCGGGAAGGACAACAGCACCATGTTGCCCGCCTTGACCGGACAGCCCGAGATCGTCGTGTCCTTGACCACCTCGCGGGCCATCGTCACCGGCGAATAGGCGCGCAGCAGCTCCTCCACGGCGATCGGCATCAGGCCCGGCTCGGCGATCAGCCGCTCGCGATCGGCCGGCGTCTTCGCCAGATGCCAGAGCGAGGAGCCGATCGCGCTCCAGGTGGTGTCGATGCCGGCGATCAGGAGCAGGCGCAGCGAGCCAAGGACGTGGGAATCTTCGAGCGGATTGCCCTCCTTGTCCCTGGCGTTCATCAGGTAGGAGATGAGATCGTCGGTCGGGTCGGTCTTGCGCTTCTCGATGTGCGCGGTGAAATAGGCGCTCATCTCCTGCACGGCCTGCAGCAGCTTGCTCTCGTCCTTGATGCCGAGCTCGAGGATCATGTGGATCCATTTGATGAACAGATCGCTGTCGCTTTCGGGAATGCCCAGCATGTGCGCAATCGCCCGAACCGGAATGTACTTGCTGTAGCGCGCGGCGGCATCGACCTTGCCGTCGGCGATGAACCCGTCGATCAGCTCATTGCAGATCGCGCGCATCCGCGGTTCCAGCTTCTTCATCGCATCCGGCGTGAACGGCGGCAGCAGGAGCTGCTTGGCCGGCTTGTGCACGGGCGGGTCGGAGGTGATCGGCGGAGCTGCGTTCCTGGCGACTTCGGGCCGGACATCGCGCACGATGATGCGGCGCGAGGAGAAATGCTCGGTGTCGTTGGCGATCTCGCGCACGGCCTCATAGGTCGTCGGCATGTAGCAGCCGAGGAAGCGATTCGTGTGCACGATCGGGCTTGCGGCGCGCATCTTCTCCCAGATCGGGAACGGGTCTTTCGTCCACTGCGGATCGGTGTGATCGAAATCGTTGACCCAGTCGGTGACGGGCGGATGGGCGACAGGTTGGCTGACGTCGGACATGACAGGGAATCCTCGGGCTGGCGGTCGAATCGCGCGGGCACACAGGGCGCCCGTGCTACTCCTCGATCACGTCGATTGCGATTTCCGGGCAATTGGCTTTGGCAAGCCAGGCCTTGTCTTCGAGCCCGGGCGGGACCGTGCCGTCGCCGGCTTCGTGCGCGTTGCCAAATTCGTCGAGCTCGAAGAGTTCCGGCGCGAGCGCTTTGCAGCGCGCGTGGCCTTGGCATTTGTCGGGATCGACGTGAACCCTCAGTCGCTCTGTCATGGCGGCATCCTTGGTCGTATCCGCGCGTGGCCCGCAGGGCGGCGCGTTCCTCATGTCAATTTTATTCGCGGCATTTGCCGCGGGCTTTAAGTTATATGCTATTACATTCGCGGCAGGCTTTCCCTGTCAAGCGCAAACTTGTAGGCTTGGCCACAACATGCGCTCCCAACTCGCCCGCAAGCCCGAAAACACCTACCATCATGGCGATCTTCGCGATGCTTTGATCAAGGCCGCGCTACGCGAGGCGGAGCAGGGCGGCGCCGAGGCGATCAGCATCAAGGCGCTGGCCAAGCAGCTCGGTGTGTCTCAGCCGGCGCCGTATCGACACTTTGCCGATCGCGAGGCGCTGCTTGCGGCGGTGACGGCGGAGGCGTTCCGGCAGCTCAGTGCGGTCCTGCGCGAGGCGATGGCCAGGCCGTCGAAGCAATCGAAATTGTCACGGCTGGCACAGGCGACCCTGGATTTTGGCCTGCGCCGCAACGGCATCTACCGCCTGATGTTCGCCTCGCGCACCGTCTCCTGCGCAGCCAAGGGCAGCGAGCTGCACGAGGTCACGCGCGAGACGTTCGCGCTGGTGATCGAGGCGCTGGAAGCGCCTGCCGTCGGCTATTTGCGCGAGCGGCAAGCGCTCAAGATCTGGGCGGCGCTGCACGGCGTCGTGATGCTGGCCGAGCAGGGCCTGTTCACCGGCGAGGCGGCCCACGCCACGCGCGAGGAGCTGGTTGAGGATTTCGTCAACGAGACCAAGGCCGCGCTCGCGCTCGCGATCAGGGCCGCGCGGCGTCGAAAAGCGACGGGTGCCTAAGCCTTCGCTCCCAACAGCGTCATCAGTTTGTCGACGGCGCTGTCAGGCGTGGTCACGACGGGACGGCCGGTGGCGTCAGCGACCAGCGGTGCCGTCGCCGCGATGCTGAACTGCGCCAGCGCGATGACGTCGCAATCGCGCAGGTCCTGTGACGCTTCGACGATCAGCCGATCGTGCGTGGCGCGGTCGCCGCGGTCGAGCGCCGCCAGCGCGCCGTCGGCAAGTTTCGGAACGACCTGGACCGAGGCCGGAAACTCCGGCGGCATCGAGGCCAGCGTTGGTGGAAAGGTGGAGAGCAGGCCGATGCGCCTGCCCATCGTCACCGCGCGCTCGATCATCGCTTCGTTCGGCTTCAGCACCGGCATCGGCGCCTGCGCGCGCGCGACCGCTTCGATGCAGGGGCCGAAGGCCGAGCAGGTGAACAGGATTCCATCCGCGCCCGTCGCCGCCGCATAATCGCCGAGTGCCAGGAAGCGCTCGGTCATGGCGTCGTTGAGCCTGCCGTCACGGGCCAGATCCGCCGACAAGCTGTCGTCGAGCAGGTTCATCAGTCGCGCCGCCGGCCACGCCTTCGCAAACGCGGCCTCGATCGGGACGATGGAGTGCTTGAGGGCGTGGATCAGGGTGATGCGAGGGGGCGTCGTCATGGAGCGTGACTATCTGGGTTCTCGTGCCCCGGCTCTGCAACGCGCCGCCGAAGAGGCGCTGCGCTGCGTCCGGGGGCACGTCCGGCTACATCTTCACCTTCGGATCGATCGGCGTCGTCCCGCGCAAGCCCAGAACATCCTCCAGCACCTTTGCGCCGGCGATCACTTGCGCGTCCGCGCGCGGTGCGCCGACCACCTGCACGCCGATCGGCAGGCCCGACGCCGTGAAGCCGCAGGGCAGCGACAGCGAGGGACAGCAGGCCAGCGTGATGGCGTAGACGATGCCGAGCCACTCGACGTAGTTGTCGAATTTCTTGCCGGCGCATTCGGCGACATAGCGGTGCTCGATCGGAAAGGGCGGCACGATCGTGGTCGGCGTCAGCAGCAGATCGTAGGTCTTGAAGAACTCGACCGCGCGCTCGGTCATGCCGACGCGCTGGGCCTCGGCGCGCGCGATCTGCTCCACCGTGAGCTTGAGCCCCTCCTCGATGTTCCAGATCACCTCGGGCTTGAGCAAATCACGCTTGGTGCGCAGCAGATTGGCCTTGGTCATCGCGAAATCGAAGGCGCGCAGCACGTGGAAACATTCATGCGCCTCGCGCCAGTCGGGATGCGCCTCCTCGACGATGACGCCGGCCTCGGCGAAGCGTTCCGCCGCCTTCCGCGTGATCGCTTTCACTTCGGGATCAACAGGGGTGATGCCGAGATCGGGCGAGTAGGCGATGCGCTTCGGTTTCTTGCCCGCCTGCGCCGCCGACAGGAACGAGGTCGCAGGGGCGGGCAGCGACAGCGGATCGATGGCGTAGTCGCCACTCATGGCATCCAGCAGCAGCGCGAGATCTTCGACGTTGCGCGCCATCGGGCCCTGCACGCCGAGATTGCGATCGATGCCCGCCTTCGGCGTGTGCGCGACCCGGCCGATGCTCGGCCGCATGCCGACGATGCTGCAGAAGGCAGCGGGGCTGCGCAAGCTTCCGCCCATGTCCGAGCCCTGCGCCAGCCAGGCCATGCCGGTGGCCAGGGCCACTGCCGCGCCGCCCGAGGAGCCTGCCGCAGATTTCGTCGTATCCCAGGGATTGAGCGTCGCGCCGAACACCTCGTTGAAGGTGTTGGCACCGGCACCGAATTCCGGCGTGTTGGACTTGGCGTAGACCACCGCGCCGTTGGCTTCGAGGTTCTCGACCATGAGGTCGGACTTGGCGGGGACGTTATCCCTGAAGATCGGCGAGCCCTGCGTGTTCAAGACGCCTGCAACGTCGGTCAGATCCTTGATCGGCACCGGCAGGCCCGCGAGCAACCCCCGCGCGCCCGCGGGTTTGTGCATCAGCGCCTTGGCGCTGTCCCGCGCGCGATCGAAACACAGGGTCGGCAGTGCATTGACCCTGCCCTCGACTTCACTGATGCGCTTCTCCAGCACGTCCAGCAGTTCGAGCGGCGAGACGTCGCCGGAGCGCAGCTTGTCGACGACGGCGCATGCGGTTTCACGGATCAGGTCTTGAGACAATTATTTTACTCCTGTGCTCATTGTGTCGTCATTGCGAGCGCAGCGTAGAAATCCAGACTGCGACCCGCGGATTACATTCCTGGATTGCTTCGCTGCGGTCGCAATGACGATAAACTAACCCCAGCCCGCGCTGATGCCGCCGTCCACCGTGTAGATCACGCCCGACGTATAGCCGGCGCGGTCCGAGGCCAGGAACGCCATGAGGTCGCCGATCTCGCGCGCATGCGCGGGGCGGCCGAGCGGCAGGCCTTTCTGGAATTCCTTGTAGCGGCTTTCGTCGCCGAACTGCTGCTTCGCCCGCGTCTTCAGCAGCGTGACGTGGCGATCGGTGCCGACAGGGCCCGGATTGATGCCGACCACGCGGATGTTGTCGGCGAGACTCTTGCTGCCCAGTGCGCGGGTGAAGGCCATCAGCGCGGCATTGCCGGCGCTGCCGCAGATGTAATTGGCGTCGAACTTCTCGCCGGCCGCGCCGATGTCATTGACGATGACGCCGCCGCCCTTGGCCTTCATCTGCGCGTAGATATGCCGCGTCAGGTTGATATAGCCGAACACCTTCAATTCCCAGGCGTGACGCCAGGCGGCCTCGTCGATCTTGTCGATCGAGCCGCCGGGAATGTCGCCGGCATTGTTGACGAGAACGTCGATGTCGGCGGCTTCCCTGGCGAGCCGCGCCACATCCTCTTCCTTGCGCAGATCCACGATGCTCGTAGCGGCATCGATCTGGTGTGCGGCGCGCAGGCGGTCGGCCAGCGCCTTCAGCGCCTCGCCGCTGCGGGCGGCGAGCAGGAGATGTGCGCCTTCCTCTGCAAACGCCTCGGCGGCGGCAGCGCCAATGCCCTTGGACGCGCCCGTGATCAGGACGCGCTTGCCACGCAGATGCAGATCCATGAGGGTACTCGCAGGATAGAAACAGGATCAAATCAGTAGGCGCTTGGTCCCGCCATGGTCAACATTGCAGTGCAGCGTTGCACTGCCGACGCGTTTGGTCCATTGCAGTGCGGTCAAAAAGACGGCGGCTGCCGGACCAACCAAGGACGTTCTCGATGAGCAAGAAACAATACCGGATTGCGGTCATTCCCGGCGACGGCATCGGCAAGGAAGTGATGCCTGAGGGCCTGCGCGTCCTGGAGGCGGCGGCGAAGAAGCACGGCGTCTCGGTGCATTTCGATCATTTCGACTTCTCGTCCTGGGACTATTACGAGAAGCACGGCCAGATGATGCCCGATGACTGGAAGGAGAAGATCGGCAAGCACGATGCGATCTATTTCGGTGCGGTCGGCTGGCCGGCCAAGATTCCGGACCACGTCTCGCTGTGGGGCTCGCTGATCAAGTTCCGCCGGGAGTTCGATCAATATGTGAACCTGCGCCCGGTGCGGCTGATGCCCGGCGTGCCGTCGCCGCTGGCGGGCCGCAAGCCCGGCGACATCGATTTCTGGGTGGTGCGCGAGAACACCGAAGGTGAATATTCTTCCGTCGGCGGCCGCATGTTCCCGAATACCGACCGCGAGTTCGTGACGCAGCAGACGGTGATGACCCGCATCGGCGTCGACCGCATCCTGAAATTCGCCTTCGAGCTCGCGCAGTCGCGGCCGAAGAAGCACCTCACCTCGGCGACCAAGTCCAATGGCATCTCCATCACCATGCCCTATTGGGACGAGCGCGTGGAGGCGATGGCCAAGAAATATCCGGGCGTGAAGTGGGACAAGTACCACATCGACATCCTGACCGCGAACTTCGTGCTGCACCCGGACTGGTTCGACGTCGTGGTCGGCTCCAATTTGTTCGGCGATATCCTGTCCGATCTCGGCCCGGCCTGCACCGGCACGATCGGCATCGCACCGTCAGGTAACATCAATCCCGAGGGGGACTTTCCCTCGGTGTTCGAGCCGGTGCACGGCTCGGCGCCCGATATTGCGGGGCAGGGGATTGCGAACCCGATCGGCGCGATCTGGTCCGGCGCGATGATGCTCGAGCATCTCGGCGAGAAGGAAGCCGGCAAGTCGATCGTCGAAGCGATCGAGCGCACGCTGGCCGAACGCACGCTGCGCACCAAGGATCTCGGCGGCAATGCCGACACCACGGCGTGCGGAAAGGCCGTTGCGGACATGGTGGATTAAGGCCCGCTCGCGCAAGCAACTCCAGGGTCGTCCCTGCGAACTTAGGGCCCATGACCCTGGGCAGAGATTGCTTGGCCGAGCCGGCAACTCAGAGTCTTCGCCAAACCACGTCCTGTGGTTATGGATCCCGGATCGGCGCGCGCTTGTCCGGGACGACAGCGGATAGATACCGGCTCCTACTTAGCCCGCGATCTTCTCGATCGCGGCCTGGTCCAGGCCGAACTTCTTTCCGGCCTCCAGAATCTCCTGCCAGGTCGTTGGGTCGACCGGAATGCCTTCAGCGAGACGCTTTCTCTTGGTTTCGCGCTCGGGCTCGCCCGCGATTCTGACCTTGTCGACGCCGGGGGCGGGCGGCGAGGCGGTGTGCCAGGCGACGAAGTTCTCGACTTCGCGCGCGAGGTTCTCGCCGGTGCCGAGCTTGCCGGGATCGATGACGATCGAGAGCATGCCGTTGAGGACGTTGTGCTTGCCGTCGGACGAACCCTTCACCACCTGACCGCCGGAGAGCGCGCCGCCGAGGATCTCGCACACAAGTGCGAGGCCCGAGCCCTTGTGCTCGCCGAAGGGGAGGATGGCGCCGTACGGCGGGATCACGGTGTAGCGCGGATTGACCGTCGCCTTACCTTCATGATCGATGATGGTGCCGGGCTCCAGATCGACGCCCTTGTTGTGGGCGACGCGGGTCTTGCCCTGCGCGATCCTGCTGGTGGCGAAATCCAGAACGATCGGGTCCTTGCCGCTGCGCGGGATGCCGACGCAGAACGGGTTCGTGCCGTGGCGGGCATCGCTGCCGCCCCAGGGCGCCACGATCGGGCGCGAGATCACGTTCACGAAGTGGATCGAGACCAATCCGTGCTCGATGCACTGCTCGGCCCAATGGCCAATGCGGCCGATGTGGTGCGCGTTGGAGAGGCCGACGAGGCACACGCCGTTGCGCTTGGCGCGCTCTGCCGCCAGCTCCATTGCTTCATGGCCGATCACCTGGCCGTAGCCGGTGAGGCCATCGAGCGTGAGCAGCGGACCGGTGTCGAGCACGATCTTGACGTGCTGGTTCACGGCAAGGCCGCCATTGGTGACGCTCTGGACATAGCGCGGGATCATGCCGACGCCGTGAGAGTCGTGGCCCTTGAGATTGGCTTCGACGAGATTGGTGGCGACCAGCTCAGCCTCGCGATCCGAGGAGCCGCCGGCCTTGACGATGGCGTGGATGGCGTTGGTGAGCGGCCCTGCCTTGATGTTGCGATACTCGGCCATTGTTGTTCTTCTTATCCCTTCACGATCCGGCGGCAATGAACCAGCGCCGCTTCAATAAGGTTCTCGCTGGCCTCGGGCGTACGAAACGCCGAATGCGCCGACAGCGTCACGTTGGGAATTTTCGTCAGCGGATGGTCTGCGGGCAGCGGCTCGGTGTTGAAGACGTCGAGGCCGGCATGGCGGATGTGGCCCGACTTCAGCGCCTCGATCATGGCGGCCTCGTCGACGATCGCGGCACGCGCGGTGTTGACGAAGATGACGCCCGGTTTCATTTTCGCGATCCTCTCGCGAGTGATCATGCCGCGCGTCTCGTCGTTGAGCAGCAGATGCAGCGACACGACGTCGCTCCTCGCCAGCACCGTATCGAGATCGGTGAATTCGACGCTCGGATGGCTCTTAGGCGAGCGATTCCAGGCGATCACCTTCATGCCGCTGCCGGAGGCGATGCGCGCGACCTCCGCGGCGATGCCGCCGAAGCCGATCAGCCCGAGCGTCTTGCCGGTGAGCTGCATGCCGTCCTCGCGCAACCAGTTGCCGACGCGCATCTCGCGGTCCATCATCGCGATGACGCGGGCCGAGGCCCACATCAGCGCAATCGCGGCTTCGGCGACCGCGGTGTCACCGTAGCCCTTGATCAGATGCACGGAGATGCCGAGCTCGGCGAGCTCTTCCGGGTTCATGTAGCTGCGTGCGCCGGTGCCGAGGAACACGACGTGCTTGAGGCCGGTGCACTTCTTCGCGACCTCGGTTGGCAGCGCGGTGTGATCGACGATCGCGATCTCGGCGCCGTCGAGGATTTCAGGGTATTGCTCCGGCTTGATGTCGGGGTCCCGGTGGATCCGCACCTTGGGATCGCCGGGCTTCCCCAGCCGCTCCATGATCACGGCAAGGGCTTCGTTGGCGTCGACGAAAACTCCGCGCATGGCTCTCTCCGATCAGGACGCGACGCCGGCGATCGCCAGCACGGTATGCATGAGGACGTTGGTACCTGCGGCGCAATCGCCCTGCGTGGCGTCCTCCAGCTCGTTGTGGCTGATGCCGTCCTTGCAGGGCACGAACACCATCGCCGCAGGCATCACAGTATTGAGGTTGCAGGCGTCGTGGCCGGCGCCGGACGTGATGCGGCGCGAGGAATAGCCGAGCGTCTTCGCCGCGCTCTCCACCGCTGCGATCAGCTTGGGATCGAAATGCGTCGGCGGCTTGCGCCAGACCAGATCGATCTTCACCTCGACCTTGCGGCGTGCGGCGATCTCAGCAATCGCAGCGCGCAAATCGCGATCCAGCGCGTCCATGATCGCGCCATCCGCGCTGCGGCAATCCATGGTGAAGGCGATCTCGCCGGGAATGACGTTGCGTGAGGGGTTGGCGATCACGGCCTCGCCGATGGTGCCGACCGCGTTCGGCCCGTGCTTCTTCGCGATGGCCTCCATCGCCAGCACGATCTCCGACAGCGTCGCCAGCGCATCGCGGCGCAGCGGCATCGGGGTCGATCCGGCATGGCTCTCGAAGCCGGAAATCTTGCCGTCGTACCACAGCACGCCCTGGCCGGAATCGACGACGCCGATGGTCTTGCCTTCGGCCTCCAGGATCGGGCCCTGCTCGATGTGCAATTCGACGAAGCAGCCGAGCTTCTGGAAACCGACCGGCTTGTCGCCGCGATAGCCGATGCTGTCCAGCGCCTGGCCTACGGTGGTGCCCTCGGCGTCCTTGCGCGACAAAATGTCGTCGGTGGTGAAGTCGCCGACGTAGGCCGCGGAAGCCATCATCGCAGGCGCGAAGCGCGAGCCTTCCTCATTGGTCCAGTTGACAATGCAGATCGGTGCCTCGGTCTCGATACCGGCATCGTTCAGCGTGCGGATCACTTCCAGCGCGCCGAGCGTGCCCAGGATGCCGTCATACTTGCCGCCGGTCGGCTGGGTGTCGAGATGCGAGCCGATGCCGACCGGCAGTTTCGACATGTCGCGGCCCTTGCGCAGACCGAACTGCGATCCGAGCGCATCGGTGTGCACCTCGAGGCCAGCCTCCTCGCAGGCCTTGCGGAACCAGTCGCGCACCTGCTTGTCCTCGGCACTCAACGTCAGCCGCCGCACGCCGCCCTTGGCCGTCGCGCCGAATTGCGCGGTCTCGTGGATGGAGCCCCAGAGGCGGGCGGAATCGATCTGCAAATTGGTGGCGGCACGGCTCATGTGGTCAGTCCATCTTGGCTGTCATTCCGGGTTCGATGCTGTCGCATCGCCCCGGAATGACGGTAGAAAATCCGGCGCCTTTTTCAATGACGCGCCTGCGCGGGCGCGTCAACCGCGAGGCTGCTCTGCGCAATCTGCCGTGCAAGCTCGGCGACGCGCTCCACGGCAACGACGTCGGGCGAGGCGAGCCAGCTCGCGGTGAAGGTCAGCGGCGCGATCGCCAGATCGGTGTCGAGCAGCTGCAGCCGCCCGTCGGCGAGCTCGCTCTCGACTATGGCGTCGGGAATCACGGCGACGCCCAGCCCCTCGACCGCCATATGGATGACGGTGGCGAGCGAGGCGGACGCATGCAGGCGGATCGGCGGCAGCTCCGGCCGGTCGAACACCTCGCGCACCACCTCGTAAGGCTTGGTCTTGCGCGGGAAGGTGATGATCGGAAACCGCGCGAGGTCCGCCGGCGTCACCGGGCCCTTGCCGAGCCCCAGCGAGGGGCTGGCGAGGAATCCGATCGGATAATCGGCAAGCACGCGGTTGTGCACGCCGGAGGCGGACAGCGGCCCCACCACGAACGCAAGCTCGATCTCCTGCGCGAGCAGGCGCGCGGTGAGGTTCGGCGTGATGTCGACCTCGATCTCGAGCGACAGGTTCGGATAGACCTGGTTGACGCTCTTCACGAGGCGCGGCAGCCAGGTGTGCACGATGGTCTCGGCGACGCCGAGCCGCATCACGCCGCGCATCGCCGAGGCATCGCTGATCTCCGCCATCATCTGTGCGCGCAGCCCGATCAGCTTCTCCGCATAGACCATCATCTGCCGGCCGCTCGGGGTCGGTGAAGCCACGCGATGATCACGGTTGAGCAGCTTCACGCCCATCTCGCGCTCGAGCTGGGCGATGCGCTGGGAGATCGCCGGCTGGGTGGTGTTGAGCCGTTGGGCGGCGCCGCGAAAGCTGCCGAGCTTCACCACCCACAGGAACGTCTCGATCGACCTGAAGTCCAGCATGGAGGGATTTTCCCAATCGATAAATCGGATTTATCGAGATTGATTAGAAACGACGATTAGACTTTATAGCACGCGTGGTGTTGGCTTGTCTTTGTCGAGTTTATGGGCAGGTCAATCGCATGACTGTTTTGGTGGCAACGCAGCAAACTGAAACAACCGACACGCTGCCGAGCCGCAAGGCCCGGCTCGCTTACCGTGAGGGGCTGGTCGCCTCCACCGCCGGCGTCGCCCCCGGCTTCGTCCAGGGCAATCTGGCGATCCTGCCGGCGGACTATGCCGGCGCCTTTCACCGCTTCTGTCAGCTCAATCCGAAACCGTGCCCGATCATCGGCATGTCCGATGTCGGCAGCCCTTTCATCCCGGCGCTCGGCGCCGACCTCGACATCCGCACCGACGTGCCGCGCTATCGCGTCTGGCGCGATGGCGAGATCGTCGACGAGCCGACCGATGTGACCAAGTACTGGCGCGACGATCTCGTCACCTTCGTGCTCGGCTGCTCGTTCTCGTTCGAGGAGGCGCTGCTCGACGAGGGCATGCCGATCCGTCACATCGAGCAGAACGTGCGCGTGCCGATGTACCGCACCAACATTCCTTGCGGCGTGGCCGGACCGTTCGCGGGTCCCATGGTGGTGTCGATGCGCCCGTTCAAGCCTGCGGATGCGATCCGCGCGGTGCAGATCACCTCGCGCTATCCCGCCGTGCACGGCGCGCCCGTGCATCTCGGCCACCCGCATCTGATCGGCATCAAGGACATTTCCAAGCCCGATTACGGCGATCCGGTGACCGTCGCCGACGACGAGATCCCGGTGTTCTGGGCCTGCGGCGTAACCCCGCAATCGGTCATCAACGCCGCCAAGCTGCCGTTTGCGATCACGCATTCGCCCGGCCTGATGCTGGTCACGGATCTCAAGAACAGGACCATGGCCGTGATTTAACGGGCAGCATCTGCTGCTTCTTCGAGCTTTACCGCATCCGTCAATCGCTTCATTCGATCATCTGAAATTCAGTCACAAAGGACTCCGCCATGACGATCACTCGCCGCGACGTGTTGTTAGGTGCCACCGCCACCGCTGCCCTGGTGCCGCTCGCTGCACGCGCCCAGACGTCGGAGGTCGTGATTGGCGTGATCTATCCGTTCTCCGGCGGCAGCGCGCAGCAGGGTGTCGATGCGCAGAAGGCCTACGAGACCGCGCTCGAGGTCATCAACAAGGACACCGCTTTCGATCTGCCACTGGCCAAGGGCGAAGGCCTGCCGGGCCTCGGCGGCGCCAAGGTCCGCCTCGTCTTCGCCGACCACCAGGCCGATCCGCAGAAGGGCCGCGCCGAGGCCGAGCGCCTGATCACCCAGGAGAAGGTCTGCGCCATCATCGGCACCTATCAGAGCGCGGTCGCCGTCACCGTCAGCCAGATCTGCGAGCGTTACCAGGTCCCGTTCGTCTCCGCCGACAATTCCTCGCCGAGCCTGCATCGCCGCGGCCTGAAGTACTACTTCCGCGCCGCGCCGCACGACGAGATGTACTCGGCCGCCATGTTCGACTTCTTCGATGCCCTGAAGAAGAAGGGCACCAAGATCGAGACGCTCTCGCTGTTCCACGAGGACACCATCTTCGGCACCGATTCCGGCAACGCCCAGGCCAAGATCGCCGGCGAGCGCGGCTACAAGATCGTCACCGACATCAAGTATCGCGCCAACTCGCCCTCGCTCTCGGCCGAGGTGCAGCAGCTCAAGTCGGCGAATGCCGACGTGCTGATGCCATCGAGTTACACCACCGACGGCATCCTCCTGGTCAAGACCATGGCCGAGCTCGGCTACAAGCCGAATGCGATCGTGGCGCAGGACGCCGGCTTCTCCGAGAAGGCGCTCTATGATGCCGTCGGCGACAAGCTCGAGGGCGTGATCTCGCGCGGCACCTTCTCGCTCGACCTCGCGCAGAAGCGCCCGATGGTCGGCAAGATCAACGACATGTTCAAGGCGAAGTCGGGCAAGGACTTCAACGACCTCACCTCGCGTCAGTTCATGGGCCTGATCATCCTCGCCGATGCCATCAGCCGCGCCAAGTCGACCGACGGCGAGAAGATCCGCGACGCGCTGGCGGCGACCGACATCCCGGGCGAGCAGACCATCATGCCCTGGAAGCGCGTCAAGTTCGACGAGATGGGCCAGAACAACGACGCCGACCCCGTGCTGCTGCAATATATCGGCGGCAAGTTCGTCACCATCTTCCCGCCGCAGGCCGCGATTGCCGAGGCGGTCTGGCCGATGAAGTAAACTGGGAAAGCGGGAGCTCAATGTAGCTCCCGCCCTCATCCTGAGGAGCGGGCGTAGCCCGCGTCTCGAAGGACGAGGGCTGGGCCATCCTTCGAGACGCGCGCTGGTGCGCGCTCCTCAGGATGAGGATCTATTTCGGGGGACGACTTTTGACAGCCCAAGCCATTATCCAAAGTCTCGCGAGCGGCCTGCTCATGGGCCTGCTCTACGGATTGATCGCAGTCGGCCTCGCGCTGATCTTCGGCCTGATGGACGTCACGAACTTCGCCCATGGCGAGTTTCTGATGATCGCGATGTATCTGTCCTTCTTCCTGTTCGCGTTCTTTGCCATCGATCCCTTGCTGTCCGCGCCATTGGTCGCTGCCGCGCTCTTCATCTTCGGAGCGGTGATCTACTTGCTGATTGTGCGCTTCGCCATGCGGGCCAAGGCCAATGCCGGCATGGTGCAGATCTTCACTACCTTCGGCCTTGCCATCGTCATGCGCGGCCTCGCGCAATACTTCTTCACGCCTGATTATCGCAGCATTCCGCAGTCATGGCTCGGCGGCAAGACCATCTCGATTGCCGGCATCTTCCTGCCGGAGCCGCAGCTGGTCGGCGCGCTGGTCTCGATCGCGGCCTTCGCCGGCCTCTATTTCTTCATCCACCGCACCGATTTCGGTCGCGCGATCGAAGCCACCCGCGAAGATCCCGGTGCGGTCGCGCTGGTCGGCATCGACAAGAACCGCGTGTTCGCGTTCGGCTGGGGCCTCGGCGCCGCGCTGGTCGGCCTCGCCGGCGCGATCATGGCGAGCTTCTTCTACATCTATCCCGACGTCGGCGCGTCCTTTGCGCTGATCGCCTATGTCACCGTGGCGCTCGGCGGCTTCGGTAGCGTGTTCGGCGCCTTCGCTGGCGGCATCATCGTCGGCCTCGTCGAAGCCACCACCGCCCTGGTGCTGCCGCCGTCGCTGAAATCGGTCGGCATCTACGCGGTCTATCTGCTGGTCGTCTTCATCCGGCCGCGCGGCCTGTTCGGATCGATCTGATGGACAAGGAATTTGCAGCGCGGCGCCGCCGCGACCTCATCATCGCCGCCGCGCTCGCCACGATTGCGGCGCTGACGCCATTGTTCGTCAAGGACGTCGTTGTCCAGAACATCCTGATCCTGACGCTGATGTATGCGGGTCTGTCGCAGAGCTGGAACATCCTGTCCGGCTATTGCGGGCAGATCTCGCTCGGGCACGCGCTGTATTTCGGCCTGGGTGCCTACACCACCGAGCTGCTCTTCACCAAGTTCGGCGTGCTGCCCTGGTTCGGCATGCTGGCCGGCGGCGTGGTGTCGGCGCTGATCGCGATGGGGCTCGGCTATCCCTTCTTCCGCCTGCGCGGCCATTACTTCGTGATCGCCACCATCGTCATCGCCGAGATCGGATTGCTGCTGTTCCACAACTGGGAATGGGCCGGCGCTGCGATGGGCATCACCATTCCGATCCGCGGCGACAGCTGGCTGAAGTTCCAGTTCCTCCGCACCAAGCTGCCGTATTTCTACTTCGCGCTCGCGCTGTGCTGCCTCGCCTGGTTCGTGACCTGGTGGCTGGAAAACTCCAAATGGGGATTCTGGTGGCGCGCGGTGAAGGACAATTCGGACGCGGCCGAGAGCCTCGGTGTCGACGTGTTCAATTCCAAGATGGGCGCGGCAGCCGTCTCCGCCTTTCTTGTTGCCATCGGCGGCAGCTTCTATGCCCAGTTCGTCTCCTACATCGACCCTGAGAGCGTCATGGGCTTTCAGTTTTCGCTGCTGATGGCGCTGCCGGCCGTGCTCGGCGGTATCGGCACCCTGTGGGGGCCGGTGTTAGGGGCCGCCATCCTGATCCCGCTGACGGAGCTGACGCGCTTCAAGTTCGGTGGCTCGGGGCGCGGTGTCGACCTCATCGTCTACGGCACGCTGATCGTCCTGATCTCGCTGGCCCTGCCGCGGGGGCTGCTCAGCCTGTTCTCACGGCCGAAGAAGACGGGAGCCGCCCGATGACCGCGCTCCTCGAAACCCGCGGCGTCTGGCAGCGCTTCGGCGGCCTTGTCGCCAACAGCGACGTCTCGATCTCGGTCGGCCGCGGCGAGATCGTCGGCCTGATCGGCCCCAACGGCGCCGGCAAGTCGACCCTGTTCAATCTGATCGCCGGCGTGTTGCCGCCGACCCAAGGCACGATCCTGTTCGATGGCGAGGACGTCACCCACATGCCGGCGGCGGCGCGCTGCCAGCGCGGCATCGGGCGCACCTTCCAGGTGGTCAAGAGCTTCGAGACCATGACCGTAATCGACAACGTCATCGTCGGTGCGCTGGTGCGCAATACCGTGATGCGGGAGGCGCGCCGCAAGGCTCATGAGGTGCTGGAGTTCACTGGCCTTGCCGCGCGCGCCGACGTGCTCGCCAGCGACCTCGTGCCGGCCGAGAAGCGCCGCCTTGAAGTCGCCCGCGCGCTCGCGACTGAGCCCAAGCTTCTTCTGCTCGACGAAGTCCTCACCGGCCTGACGCCGACCGAGGCGCAGACCGGTGTCGCGCTGGTGCGCAAGGTGCGCGATGCCGGCATCACCGTGCTGATGGTCGAGCACGTCATGGAGATCGTGATGCCGCTGGTCGACCGCGCCATCGTGCTCGACCTCGGCAAGGTGCTGGTCGAAGGCAAGCCCGCCGACGTCGTCCGCGATCCCAAGGTGATCAAGGCATATCTGGGAGATCGTCATGCTGTCGGTGCGTGAAGTCACGACCGCCTATCAAGGCCTGGTCGCGATCTCCGCGGTCTCGATCGAGGTCCAGAAGGGCGAGATCGTCTGCGTCGCCGGCGCCAACGGCGCGGGCAAGTCGACACTGCTGAAGTCGATCGCCGGGGCCGAGCGGCCGCGCTCGGGCAGCGTGACCTTCGACGGCAGGCAGATCAACGGCATGGCGCAGCACCACATCACGGCGGCCGGCATCGCCTATGTGCCGGAGAACCGCCGCCTGTTCCCGCGCCTGTCGGTGCGGGACAATCTGCGCCTCGGCAGCTATCTCTATCGCGGCGAGGCCGATCGTGAGGGCCCGCTCGATCTCGTCTTCACCCTATTTCCGCGCCTGTCCGAGCGCCTCGAGCAGCGCGCCGAGACGCTCTCCGGCGGCGAGCAGCAGATGCTCGCGATCGGTCGCGCCCTGATGACGCGCCCTCGGCTCTTGATGCTGGACGAGCCGTCGCAGGGCATCATGCCGAAGCTGGTGGATGAGATCTTCCAGGCGGTCAAGCGCATCCGCGACGCCGGCATGACCGTCCTCATCGTCGAGCAACGCATGGCCGAGTGCCTCGAGATCGCCGACCGCGCCTACATCCTGCAGACCGGCCGCGTGCTGATGCAGGGCGCAGCCAGCGAGATCAAGGGCAACCCGGACGTGAGGAAGGCGTATCTGGGATTGTAGTGTTGGATTCGTAGGTTGGGCAAAGCGAAGCGTGCCCACGCCTTTCAAAGACGTGGGCACGGCGCTGGCGCGCCTTTGCCCACCCTACGGCACTATCGTTACGAAGTATCGAGCGCTCGCAATGACGAGGTTAGAACCGCGTCTAATGCCCGTCCCCATGCTCCGGCAGCGTCACCCCGAACACCTTCACCAGATCCGTCACCTGCTCCGGCGAGAGATATCGCGGGTTCAGCCCGCGCAGCAGCAGGTACAGCTTCGCCGTCTCCTCCAGTTCCTCGGTCGCGAACACCGCGGCTTCCAGCGTGTCGCCGGCGACGACAGGGCCATGATTGGCGAGCAGCACGGATGAATATCGTCCCGCCAGTCCCTTGATTGCGTCCGCCACAGCGGGATCGCCGGGGCGGTAATAGGGCACGAGCGCGGTGGCGCCGCATTTCATCAGGTAGTACGCCGTCATCGGCGGCAGCGCGGCGCGCGGGTCGATCTCGGGCAGCATGGATAGCGCGACCGAATGGGTGGAGTGCAGGTGCACTATCGCGCGTGCGCTGCCGCGCGTGTCGTAGAGTGCAGTGTGCAGCGGAACTTCCTTGGTCGGTGCATCGCCCGACACCAGCCGGCCCTGATCGTCCAGTCGCGAGAGTTTTGCCGGATCGAGGAAGCCAAGCGAGGCGTTGGTCGGCGTCACCAGCCAGCCGCCGCCGTCCAGCCGGACGCTGATATTGCCGGAGGAGCCCGGCGTCAGCCCGCGCTCGAACAGGGACCGTCCGAAGCGGCAGATATCCTCGCGCAGCCGCGTCTCGTTGCTGTTTTCAGTCCTCATGGCCGTCATGCCCCTTTGTCTCACGCTTTGGCAGCGCGACCAAGCCGTGTTATCGGTTCGTCGAGCCCGCCGCAAAGGCCGGCCATCCGGGAAACGTTCGCAAGGGTTAGTTGCATGTCCGCCTCCACGCCACAAAATCAGCGCATCGCCGTCATCGGGCTCGGCTCGATGGGGTACGGCATGGCGACCTCGCTGAAGCGCGCCGACCACGCGGTCACCGGCTGTGACGTCTCGGCTGACGCCGTGGCGCGTTTCGTGAAGGATGGCGGGACGGGGGCCAAGACCCCGGCCGAGGCCGCCAAGGACGCCGACATCGTCGTCAGCGTCGTCGTCAATGCCGCGCAGACTGAGACGATCCTGTTCGGCAAGGATGGTGCCGCCGAGACCATGCCGAAGGGCAGCGTGTTCGTCTCCTCCGCCACCATGGACCCTGACGTGGCGCGGCGCCTTGCCAAGCAGCTGGAGGCGACGGGCCGGCATTATCTGGACGCGCCGATCTCCGGCGGGGCGCAGCGTGCCGCGCAGGGCGAGTTGACGATCCTGGCCTCCGGCAGCCCCGCTGCATTTGCGAAAGCGCGGCCCGCGCTCGATGCCATGGCGGCAAAGCTCTATGAGCTCGGCGATGCCGCAGGGCAGGGCGCTGCCTTCAAGATGATCAACCAGCTGCTCGCCGGCGTGCACATCGCCGCCGCCAGCGAAGCAATCGCGTTCGCGGCCAAGCAGGGCCTCGACATCCGCAAGGTCTATGAGGTGATCACGGCCTCCGCCGGCAATTCCTGGATGTTCGAGAACCGCATGCCGCACGTGCTCGACGGCGACTACACGCCGCGCAGCGCGGTCGAGATCTTCGTCAAGGATCTCGGCATCATCCAGGACATGGCGCGCAGTGCCCGATTCCCGGTGCCGGTCTCCGCCGCCGCGCTCCAGATGTTTCTGATGACATCAGCCGCCGGCATGGGCCGCGACGACGATGCGTCGGTGGCGCGCATGTATGCGCAGGTGACCGGCGTGAAGCTGCCCGGCGACAAGTAAGTTTGAGGGGATTTCCAATGCCGCGTTTTGCCGCCAATCTCTCGATGATGTTCACCGAGGTGCCGTTCCTCGATCGGTTCGATGCCGCTGCGCAAGCCGGCTTCACCGCGGTCGAGTTTCTCTTTCCTTACGAGCATCCCGCCGAGGCGGTTGGCGAGCGACTCAAGCGCAACGGCCTGACGCAGGCGCTGTTCAACCTGCCGCCGGGCGACTGGAATGCCGGCGAGAAGGGCTTTGCGGCGCTCCCCTCACGGTTCAACGACCTCAAGGCGAGCCTGGAGACGGCGCTGCCCTATGCCAAGGCGACCGGCGTGAAGCGCCTGCACCTGATGGCCGGCATCGCCAACCGCGGCGAGCGCGTCGCGATCGAGGCCTTCTACAAATCGGTGGCATGGGCCGCGGAGTTCTTCGCCCCCCACGGCATCGACGTCGTGATCGAGCCGATCAATGCGCGCAACGTGCCCGGCTACTTTCTCAACGATTTCGGCTTCGCCCGCGACCTGATCCAGGAACTGAGGCTTGCGAACCTGAAGCTCCAGTTCGACATCTATCATTGCCAGATCATTCATGGCGACGTCACCATGCGGCTGCGCGAGATGATGCCGATCATCGGCCACGTCCAGATCGCCAGCATCCCCTCGCGCAACGAGCCCGACGGCGAGGAGCTGAATTATCCGTTCCTGTTCGACGAGCTCGACCGCCTCGGTTATGCCGGCTTCGTCGGCTGCGAGTACAATCCACGCGGCAAGACCATTGACGGGCTCGCCTGGTTCAAGCCCTACGCCGGAGTGAAGCCGTGACACTTGCGGCAAAGCTTTCTCTCGGCTGCATCGCCGACGATTACACCGGCGCCTCCGATCTCGCCAACACGCTGACGCGCGCCGGCCTGCGCACCGTGCAGACCATCGGCGTGCCCTCGGACGACCTGGCGTTGCCCGAGGTCGACGCCGTCGTGGTGTCGCTGAAGAGCCGTTCGATCGAGGCCGGACTTGCCGTCTCGCGCTCGCGCGCGGCGGAGAAATGGCTGCGGAGCCGCGGTGCGCGCCACGTGCTGTTCAAGATCTGCTCGACCTTCGATTCCACCGATTTAGGCAATATCGGCCCGGTGATGGACGCGTTGCGCGCCGATAGCGGCGAGGGTGCCGTTCTGGTGACGCCGGCCTTCCCGGAGACCGGCCGCACCGTCTACCAGGGCAACCTCTTCGTCGGCGCCGTGCCGCTCAACGAGAGCCCGCTGAAGGACCATCCGCTCAACCCGATGCATGATTCAAACCTGGTGCGCGTGCTGGCGCGCCAGAGCAGGACGCAGATCGGTCTCGTCGACCTCGCGACTGTCGCGCGCGGCGCGGATGCCGTGCGGGCGCGATTGGCCGAACTCGCCGGCAAGGGTATCGGCGCTGCCATCATCGACGCCGTGTTCGATCGCGACCTCGAAACCATCGGCCTCGTCGCCGCCGAACATCGCCTGTCGGTCGGGGCCTCCGGCATCGGCCTTGGACTGGCGCGAGCTCTGGTGTCGACGGGCAAGGTCAAGCGCGGTGCGGCAAGCAGCGAGTCCGGAGCTGCCGTCGGCGGGCCAGCAGCGTGTCTTGCCGGAAGCTGCTCGCAGGCCACGCTTCAGCAGATCGCGAATGCCGAACGCATCATGCCGGTGTTCCATCTCGACCAGGACCGTATTATTACGGGAGCGAACGAAGCCGAGCGCGCGCTCGACTGGGCGAGGCCGCGACTTGCCGACGGCCCGGTGCTGATCGCCTCGAGCGCGAAGCCCGAGGACGTCGCCGCATTGCAGGCCCGCCACGGGCGCGATGCCGCGGGACACGCCATCGAGCAGGCGATGGCCGATATCGCGGAAAGCCTCGTGAAAGCAGGGGTCCGGCGCCTCGTCGTTGCCGGCGGCGAGACATCCGGCGCGGTCGTCGACCGCCTCGAAATCCCGGGCTTCCTCGTCGGCGCGGAGATCGCCGCGGGCGTGCCGGTGCTGCGCGCCGTCGGCGCCGAAGCAGGCGAAATGCTGCTCGCGTTGAAGTCCGGAAACTTCGGCGGCCCCGAGTTTTTCGCAGATGCGCTTAGGCTCATGCGCTGAGCGCAGGGCGTTCTTAGGCGCCTGTTCATCTCTTTCGACTTCCGTGCTCGCGCGGAGTCGCAGTCAACATTTTTCGCAGACGGTCTGCTGTCTGATGTCGGCGCTGCTCCCTTTGGTTGATTCTTTAGAGCTCCCGACGCGCGCCCGCGCCAGCACAACGAGACCCGATTATGTTTGCCAAGCTTTCCATCCGCGCCAAGATCATCAGTGTCGTGGCGTTCCTGCTGATCGCGATGACCGGCATGGGTCTGCTCGCCGTCACGAAGATGCGGACGATGAACGCCAACACCCTCGACATCACCACCAACTGGATGCCGAGCGTCAAGGTGATCGGCGACCTGCGGGCCGCAGTCATCACGTATCGGAACGTGGTGCGCCAGCACATGCTGGCCGAAGCTTTGGACGACAAGCTCGCGGTGGAGAAGACCGCCGCCACCGTGACCGACGCGCTCGCCAAGACGCGCAGCAAGTATGAGGCCATGATCAGCTCGCCGGAAGAGCGGGCGCTCTACAGCCAGTGGTCCAAGCTCTGGGACGATTACAAGAAAGGCACCGAGGAGGTGATGGCCTTGTCGCGCAAGGAGGCCGGCAAGATCCCGCGCGAGGCGCAGGAGCTCAACTCCAAGACTGTCAACAAGATCGGGCTTCAGGCGGATGAGGTCCTGAACAAGGACATCGAGCTCAACACCAGGGGGGGCGAACAGGCGGCTCAGGATGCTGCCGACAGCTATTCCTATGCCTTCATGCTGGTTTCGGTCATTCTCGGCGTCGCCGTCCTGGTCGGCATTGGTCTCAGCTTCTATCTGGTCAGCGACGTCTCGAACGGCATCAACTCCATCACGCAGCCGATGCAGGCGCTGGGTCGGGGCGATCTGGCCGCCGAGGTCCCGCATCGCGGCGAGAAGACGGAGATCGGCGCCATGGCCGACGTGCTCCAGATCTTCAAGGAGGCGTTGATCGCCAAGAAGGCTGCGGACGAAGCTGCGGCGGCGGATGCCGAGATCAAGATCGAGCGCGGCCGCCGCGTCGACGACATCACCCGCGAATTCGAAGCCATGATCGGCGAGATCGTCCAGACCGTGTCGTCGGCTTCGACCCAGCTCGAAGCCTCCGCCTCGACGCTGACGTCGACAGCCGAGCGCTCGCAGAGACTGGCGACCACCGTTGCCGGAGCTTCGGAGGAAGCCTCGAGCAACGTGCAGTCGGTGGCCTCGGCGACCGAGGAGATGGCTTCGTCGGTCGGCGAGATCAGCCGCCAGGTGCAGGAATCGGCGCGAATGGCTGGCGATGCCGTCGGTCAGGCGCGTGCCACCACCGAGCGTGTCAGCGAGCTGTCGAAGGCAGCGGCCCGCATCGGCGACGTCGTCGAACTAATCAACACCATCGCCGGCCAGACCAATCTGCTGGCGCTGAACGCGACCATCGAGGCCGCGCGCGCGGGTGAGGCCGGTCGCGGCTTCGCTGTCGTCGCCTCCGAAGTGAAGGCGCTCGCGGAGCAGACCGCGAAGGCCACCGGCGAGATCGGTCAGCAGATCTCCGGCATCCAGGCGGCGACCAACGAATCGGTCGGTGCGATCAAGGAGATTTCCTCGACCATCGAGCGTCTGTCGGAGATCTCGTCGGCGATTGCAGCAGCCGTGGAAGAGCAGGGCGCGGCGACCCAGGAGATCGCCCGCAACGTGCAGCAGGCCGCGCAAGGCACCCAGCAGGTCTCGTCGAACATCACCGACGTGCAGCGCGGCGCGACCGAGACCGGATCCGCGTCCTCGCAGGTGCTGTCGGCGGCGCAGATGCTCTCGAACGACTCGGGCCGGCTGAAGACCGAGGTCAGCAAGTTCCTGACCACCGTCCGCGCGGCGTAGAGTCTCTGTCCGATCGAACGGCGAGCGGCGCCAGAAAGCGCCGCTCGTTCCGTCTTGCGGGTCGCATGATCTCGCTCGCAGTCGCACTTCCGCGTGCCGTAGTTCTACGGTCGAGACGTTTCATCGATGGTTAAATCGAATTTACGAGAGTGAGCGGAGGGCAGGCGCATGCAGGGCGGGGCCCGATTGGAACGACTTTTTTACTGATTCCGGTTTTTGGGGAGCGCCGATGCGCAAGAATTTTCCGGTCACCGATGTCGAATATCCCGTCAGCGACGAGACGCTGATCGTCTCGCGGACCGATCTCAAGGGCAAGCTCACCTACTTCAACGAGGACTTCATTGCCGCCGCCGGCTTCACGTCGGCGGAACTGATGGGCCAGCCGCACAACATCGTTCGTCACCCCGACATGCCGCCGGAGGCGTTCGACAACCTCTGGGACACGCTGAAGGCCGGCAAGCCCTGGCTCGGCGCGGTGAAGAACCGCCGCAAGAACGGCGACTTCTACTGGGTGCTGGCGACGGCCTCTCCGATCCGCGAGAATGGCGAGGTCAAGGGCTATACTTCGATCCGCACAAAGCTGCCGGCCGACCAGCGCAAGCTCGCCGAACAGGTCTACGCCGCGATCCGCGAGAAGAAGCCGCATGGCTATCGCATTGACGCCGGCATCATCCGTCGCCGCTCGTGGCTGGACCGCTTCAGCGTCTTCACCGGGACGCTGAAGGCGCGCCTCGTCACGACGATGGTGCTCCAGGCGCTGTTCATGCTTGCGCTTGGCATCGGCGGCGCCCTCGCCACCGGCGGTTCGACCAGCCTGATTCTGGCCGCGCTGGCCGTCGTCGGCGCCGCCATCGTAGGTTTCGCAGGCGTCGCGACCATGCGCGCGATCCGGGGGCCGATGCAGCAGCTCAACGAGACTTTGGTCAACATTGTGCAGGACAAGCTCGACAACCGCATTGTGATCGAGCGCGACGACGAGATCGGTGAGGCGCTGCGCAATCTCCAGACCGTGCAAACCATCGTCCGCTTCAGCCGCGACGAGGTGCAGGCGGTGCAGCGCCGTGCCGAGATACAGCGCAAATCCGACATGACCAAACTCGCCGACGGCTTTGAGGCCGCGATCGGCGAGATCGTCGAGACCGTCTCGTCGGCCGCAACCGAGCTCGAGGCTTCGGCCTCGACGCTGTCCTCGACCGCCGGCCGGGCGCAGGAATTGGCCTCCGCGGTTGCAACCGGCTCGGAAGCAGCCTCGACCAATGTCCATTCGGTGGCGTCGGCTGCCGAAGAGATGTCGTCCTCGGTGCGCGAGATCGGCCGCCAAGTGCAGGACTCCTCCCGGATCGCGAACGAAGCGGTCAGCCAGGCCCATGCCACCACCGAGCGCGTCAGCGAATTGTCGCGAGCCGCAGCGCGGATCGGCGACGTCGTCGAGCTCATCAATGCGATCGCCGGCCAGACCAATCTGCTTGCCCTCAATGCCACGATCGAGGCGGCGCGGGCGGGTGAGGCCGGACGCGGCTTCGCCGTCGTGGCCTCCGAGGTCAAGGCGCTCGCCGAACAGACGGCCAAGGCCACCGGCGAGATCGGCCAGCAGGTCGGCGGGATTCAGGCGGCGACGCAGGATTCGGTCAGCGCGATCGGCGAGATCAGCGGCACCATCGCGCGTCTGTCGGAGATCGCTTCGGCGATTGCGGCAGCCGTGCAGCAGCAGGGTGCGGCAACCCAGGAGATCGCCCGCAACGTTCAACAGGCCGCCCAAGGCACCCAGCAGGTCTCGTCCAATGTCGGCGACGTCCAGCGCGGTGCTTCCGAAACCGGCTCGGCGTCCTCGCAGGTGCTGTCGGCGGCGCAGATGCTGTCGCGCGATTCCAATCGCCTCAAGCTCGAGGTCGGCAAGTTCCTGAACTCCGTCCGCGCCGCGTGAGCGGCGGATCAGCTGCGCTCGGGCATGACGGGCTGAAAGCTGCGTTCTCTCCGATCGCAGCTTTTTCTGCGGCTTGCGTCGCACCCGGCAATCAATGATTCGATAATCATACGCTCTGAAATCGCATGCAGAGGCGAGGTTCGCGACGATCTTTGATGTGAGACAATCCCAAGTTGCCAGAGCCGGCTATTGCTTTCGCAGAACTGCTCTTTTTCGGGCGGTGCTCACGAGAGGAAGCCAGCCGTGCACGCGCGAATTGGAACGATCCTGCCTCTGATTGTCTCGGCTCTCGCCCTGATGGGAGTGGCCGCCACCGGTTACACGGCCTATGGGGCCTACCACGACCGACAGGAGGCGTACGCCTTCGTCGAGCTCAATGGAATATCGCAGCAGCTGCTGCTGAGCGCCGGACAATGGGCTCTGGAGCGGGGAATGAGCAACGCGGCGCTGAACACGCCCGAGCATGTCGGCGCAGACCGCCGCGCCGAAATTGACCGGATCCGTGCCGCTTCGGGACAGGCGTTCCGGGATGCCGCGCAGCGTCTGCGCAACCTGCCTGCGATGAAATCCATCGAGACCGGCATTGCGGAAGCCGAGCGCGCGCTTGCCGGGGTCGAGAGCCTGCGCCGCAAGGTTGACGCCGATCTGGTCAAGCCGAGGGCCGAGCGCGATCCTGCAGTCGTCAACGCGGTCGTTCCGGCCCTGACCGAACTCATCGAGATCGCTGCCAACCGGCTGCGGCTAACCTTGGAGACGTTGACCGATGCGCCGTCGCCGGCAATGACGCGGCTTGTCGGGCTTCGCCATCTCACCGCAGAGATGGCCGAGAATGCCGGCCGCGAGCGGGCCTTCCTCGCGGGCTTGATCAGCGCCCATGCGAAACTCACCGCGGACGGCATCGGCTTGGTGTCCGGATTCCGCGGTCATGTCGAACTGGCCTGGGAGACCATCTCACCTGTGGCCCAGCGCGCCGATGTCTCGGCGGATCTTGGCCAGGCGATCAAGGACGTGGAGCAGAAATACTTCCGCACTTACGGTTCGCTGCGCGCAGATGTCATCGGGGACGGCAAAACGGGCGAATACAGGATCTCAGGCACCGACTATATGGCGCGGGCGACGAACGCCATCAACGCGATCCTGCAGCTTGGTCAGGCCATCGCTGCGGATGCGGATCGGGAGGCGGCGGGACTGGCGGCAAGGAGCACGTCAAATCTGGCCGTCAGCGGCGGCATTCTCCTTGCGAGCGTCGCGCTCGCGCTGCTCAGCTTCTGGGTCGCGTTCTCGCGGATCTTGCGTCCGCTGTCCGCCCTGACGAGCGCCATGGGCGAACTTGCCGGCGGCAATTTCTCCGTCGTCCTGCCGGGCCTCGGCCGTAAGGACGAGATCGGCGACATGGCGCACGCGGTCGAGGTCTTCAAGGTCAAGGCCGAGGAGAAGGCTCGCATGGAGGCCGAGGCCAAGATCGTGCAGGATCGGATTGCCGCCGAGCAACGCAAGGCCGACATGCACCGGCTCGCCGGCGCATTCGAGACGGCCATCGGCGAGATCATCGACACGGTGTCCTCCGCATCGACCGAGCTCGAAGCCTCGGCCGGGACGCTGAATACGACCGCCGAGCGCGCCCAGCAATTGGCGGTCGTGGTCGCGGCGGCGTCGGATGAAGCTTCCTCCAACGTTCAATCGGTCGCGTCGGCGACCGAGCAGCTCTCGTCGTCAGTCAACGAGATCAGCCGACGGGTCCAGGATCAGGCCCGGATGGCCAACGAGGCGGTTGGCCAGGCCGGAAGAACCAACGACAGGATCGGCGAATTGTCGCGAGCGGCCTCCAGAATTGGCGACGTCATCGCGCTGATCGACCAGATCGCGGGACAGACCAATCTCCTGGCCCTCAACGCCACGATCGAGGCCGCGCGAGCCGGCGAGGCCGGCCGTGGCTTTGCGGTGGTCGCGTCCGAGGTGAAGGCCCTGGCCGAACAGACGGCGAAAGCCACCGGCGAAATCTCCCAGCAGATCACCGGTATTCAGGCGGCCACCCAGGATTCCGTCAGTGCAATCCGGGACATCGGCGGCTCGATCGGGCGCCTGTCGGAGATCGCCTCGGCCATCGCCGCGGCCGTCGAAGAGCAGGGCGCAGCGACGCAGGAGATCGCACGCAACGTGCAGAAAGCGGCCCAGGGAACGCAGCAAGTGTCGGCCAATGTCGGCAACGTCGAGCACGGCGCCACCGAGACCGGTTCGGCCTCGTCCCAGGTGTTGTCGGCGGCGCAGATGCTGTCGCGCGACTCCAATCGCCTCAAGCTCGAGGTCGGCAAGTTCCTGGATACGGTCCGCGCCGCCTGAGGTGCCCCTCGGCTACGCCACCCGCCACTCCGGCACCCCGTCGGCAGCCATAGCGATCTCGCCGAGCGAGCCCACCGGCGTGCGATCCATGTTGAGCAGATGGGCCAGCGTCGCGCTGTCGCTCGCCGGAATCCGTGCCAGCGTACGCCGGTCGCCTTCCGTCTGCAGCATCACGACGCCGTGCTCGACCTCGCCGCTACGGCCATAGAGCACCGTAAAACTCTCCACCTTGCCTTTGCCGCTGGCTTCGGTGACGAACTCCGGCACCGCGCCCTTGTTGCGGTCGGCCTCGTCCTGCACGCTGGTCTCCTGCGCCAGCGCCGCGCGCAGCGGCGCCTTCGAGACCACCAGCGCGTGATGCTTGGTGACGAAGCCGCCCTGGCCATAGAGCAGGCCGAGCCTGGCGCCGTCGCGCAGCCGCCGCACCATCGCGCAGGCCGCATGCGTCATGTACGTGTTGAGTGGCGCGCCGAAGAAGGTGAGGCCGCCGGTCACAGTCGGCTGCACGTCGGCGGAAAGCCCTAGCGTCCGCCGCGCCATCTTGGGCACGCAGGGAAAGCAGCTGTAGAGCTCGATCGCGTCGAACCTTTTGCCGTCGCCGCCGGCGAGCTCCATCACCGCTTTCAGCACCGCGTTCTGCGGATGGCTCTCGTAGAACTGGTCGCGCAGCAGATAATCGCGCGGCTCCTCCGCCGAGGCGCCGCCGAGTGGATAGACCAGCCTGTCCTCGGAAATCCCGGCCGCACGGGCCTTGGCAAGGCTGGTGAGCAGCAGCGCGCCGCCCATGTTGACGCTGGGATTGGCGACCATGAGCTTGTTGTAGGGCCACGCGATCAGGCGATTGTCCGCGGTCGGCGTCGTGATCTCCTCGGGTGTATAGCGCCGCTTCAGCCATGCATTGGGATTTTGCGCGGCGGCCTCCGAATAGCGCGACCATAGCGTACCGGATTCCGCCATCGCCTCGCGCGGCGTCTGGCCCCAATGCGCGGAAGAGGCAGCTTCGTAGAAAGGATAGACCGTAACGGGCCGAAACACGCCGAGCTTGACCGCCAACGGCTTCTGGAACGCCGCGCCGCGCTTGGGCTCCTCGACGTCATGGGCGAACGGCGTCCACGGCAGCTTGACGCCGGCACGCTCAGCCTTGGTCGCGGTCGACTGCGCCTCGGCACCGCAGATCGCCGCCACAGTGCATTCACCGCGGGCGATGCGCTTGGCCGCTTCGTGGATGTAGCGGATCGGGCTCTCGCCGCCGACCGGGCCGTAATAGCAATGCGCAGGTGTGATACCGAGGCGCTGCGCCAACAGCTGCTCGGGATCGCGATAGCGCCAGCTCAGAAAGTTGACGACGTCGAGCGATTGCACCTCGCCGAGCAGCTTCGCACCGGCATCTTGCTCGGCGCGCCGCAGCGCCTGCTCGAGCAGATCGAGCGGCTCGAGGCCAGCGCTGATCTCCTTCGGACGGTCAACGATCTCGCCGATGCCGACGATGACGGGGATGCGGTCAGGGGGAACACTCGTCATTGTTCTTGCTTCTTCACTCTCTCTCAGACATCTTCGACCTCATCCTGAGGAGCCTGCGAAGCAGGCGTCTTGAAGGATGGGCCGCGGGCTCCCATGGTTCGAGACGGCGCTTGCGCGCCTCCTCACCATGAGGGTCTACACCATCACTCCGCCACCAGCGCATTCATGTGCTCGACGGCTTCGGCGAACTCTTCCTTGAACTCCTGCACCACGGCGCCGGCGGACTTCACGCTGTCGATCAAGCCGACGCCCTGGCCGACGAAATAGCTGACGAGATCGCGCGCCTTGGCGTTGCCGCCTGCCGCCGCGCGGTCGATCGAGTTGAATGCGTCGCGGCTGATGATGCTTTGCAGCGGCATCGGCAGCGCGCCCGGGCTGTCCGGCGCGCGGTCCCAGGCGTCGGTCCAGACCGAGCGGAGCTGCCGGGCCGGCTTGCCGGTGCGGCCCTTGGAGCGCACCGCATCGCGCGAGGACGCGGCGATCATCTTCTCGCGAAAAATCTCGCTGGTCTCGGACTCGACGGTGGCCAGCCACACCGAGCCGGTCCAGACGCCGGCCGCGCCCATCGCCATGCAGGCCGCCATCTGCCGGCCCGTCATGATGCCGCCGGCCGCCAGCACCGGCACGTCGCGAATGGGCTTGATCGCCTTGATCACCTCCGGCACCAGCACCATGGTCGAGACCTCGCCGCAATGGCCGCCGGCCTCGGTGCCCTGCACCACGAGAATGTCGACGCCGGCCGCGACCTGGCGCAGCGCGTGCTCCTTGGCCCCCACGAGCGCTGCGACCGGCACGCCGTGTGCCTTGCCCATCTCGATCATCGCCTTGGGCGGCACGCCCAGCGCATTGGCGATCAGGCGGATCGGATGATTGAAGGAGACCTCGAGCAGCTGCAGCGCGGTCTTTGCGTCGAACGGCTGCGGCTGATCGGCCGCGACCTCCGTGCTCGTCAGCTCGATATCGTATTTCTTCAGGAGATCGCGTGTGTAGGCGCGGTGCTGCTGCGGCACGCGCGCTTCCAGGCTCTTCCAGGTGACATCCTTTTCGCCTGATGTCGAGATGTTCTCTGGGATCAGCACGTCGATGCCGTAGGGCTTGCCGTCGACGTGGTCGTCGATCCATTTCAGCTCTCGTTCGAGCGTATCGGGTGTGTGCACGGTGGCACCCAGCACGCCGAAGCCGCCGGCGCGGCTGACGGCGGCGACGACGTCGCGGCAATGGCTGAAGGCCAGCAGCGGGAACTCGATTCCCAGCATGTCGCAGATCGGCGATTTCATGGCTCTCTCCCGGCGGCCCCGGCGTTTTCGTTCTTTGCAAAGAAGCGCCAGCCGGTCGATGACATGCCGGATTCGACTAGGCATCTTGTGTGTAGGCGTTGCGTTTTGCCCTCAGGCGCCACCGTCATTCCGGCGCTCGCCTAGCGAGAAGCGGGAATCCATTTTTCAGAGCATTCTGGGCGGAGCGATGGATTCCGGGTTCGCCCTATGGGCGCCCCGGAATGACCGGGAAGGGGCCTGCCATGACAAAACGTGACGTTGTCCGACCCGGCAATGCGTTGCGATGCCCTTGCCATTCGGCATGCGCGGTCTAATTAATGCAGGCGCATCTTTCCGCCGGAGCCCCCGCATGACCGACGCCCCCGCCTACGTGCCGCCCAAAGTCTGGACCTGGAACAAGGAGAATGGCGGGCAGTTCGCCAGCATCAACCGCCCGATTGCCGGTCCCACCCACGACAAGGAGCTGCCGGTCGGCAAGCATCCGCTTCAGCTCTATTCGCTGGCCACCCCGAACGGGGTGAAGGTCACGGTGATGCTGGAGGAGCTGTTGGCGCTCGGCCACAAGGGCGCCGAATACGATGCCTGGCTGATCAAGATCGGCAACGGCGACCAGTTCGGCAGTGGGTTCGTCGACATCAATCCGAACTCGAAAATCCCGGCGCTGATGGACCGCTCCGGTCCCGAGCCGATCCGGGTGTTCGAATCCGGTTCGATCCTGTTCTATCTCGCCGAGAAATTCGGCGCCTTCCTGCCCAAGGACGTCAAGACCCGCACCGAGGCGATGTCCTGGCTGTTCTGGCAGATGGGCAGCGCGCCCTATCTCGGCGGCGGCTTCGGCCATTTCTACGCCTACGCGCCGACCAAGATCGAATACGCCATCGACCGTTTCGCCATGGAGACCAAGCGCCAGCTCGACGTGCTCGACAGGCGCCTTGCCGACAACGAGTATCTCGCGGGCAAGGAGTACACGATCGCCGACATGGCGGTGTGGCCCTGGTACGGGGCGCTCGCCAAGGGGCTGGTCTATGGCGCCGGCGAATTCCTGTCGGTGCAGGACTACAAGAACGTCCAGCGCTGGACCGATCAGATCGCCAAGCGTCCGGCCGTGAAGCGCGGCCGCATGGTCAACCGCGTCTCGGGCGATCCCGCGAGCCAGCTCCACGAGCGGCACGACGCGAGCGATTTCGAGACCAAGACCCAGGACAAGGTCGCGCCGGCGACGTAAGTGCGAAGGGCGGATTAGCCGAAGGCGTAATCCGCCATCCCTTGGCGATTGTTGGCGGATTACGCTTCGCTAATCCGCCCTACGATTAATCCGGCAGCATCTCGCCGGAGCCGCCAAGATCGGCCGGCAGGTCGACATATTTCGGCAGGCCATCCCGGATCGACACCATCTTGCTCGCGTAGTTCGCATGCAGGGTCGGCTGGTGCCGGTATCCTTTCAGCAGATTGGCGTAGACGTCGATCAGCCGCATCCGCGGATGCTCGGTCATGACGTGGCCGCCGCAGCGCTTGCAGAATTTTCGGTAGGAATGCTCGGTCTTGTTGAACGTCCCGAGCTCGGCCTCGCCCTTGGTGATGCGCACGCTGCCGGACTTCCACAGGCTGAACGCATTGATCGGCGCCGCTGACCAGGCCTGGCAGTCGGCGCAATGGCAATAGCCCGCAAACATCGGCTTGCCTGTCACCTCGACCTCGACCGCTCCGCAGAAGCAACCGGCGCGATAGCGCGTCTCAGGCTCGGCCTGCGCATCTCCGCCATCCGCCAGGAGGTCGTTATAGCCGGGGTCCTTGCGCATGAAATTGCGGATGAAATCGCACTCGACCGAGAGCTTGCGCCCCTGCGACCGCACCGCGTCCAGCGTGGCGCGGCCGAGCTTCGAGCCAATGCCGCGGCCGCCGAGCTCCGGCGGCACCTCGGTGTGCACCAGCGTGATCGCGCCGTCGGTCTTGCGGTAGGTGACGAAGGCGATCGCCCCGTCGACGTCGAGCTCGAACCGCTCGCGTTCCTCGTTGTCGCGAAAGGATTCCGGCATCATCTTGCTCCCGGGTTCGACGATTTGGTTTTTGCGCCTTCCGCCGCCGGAAACACCACGCGGTCGTCGGTGCGGCAGTAGCGGTCGGCGAACATGCGGCCGATCGGATGATAGCGGTCCATGTGCACCCGCATCGCCTCGGGATCCCACAGCTCGTCGCGAATGTGGAAGTGGAGGCCTTCGCCCATGATCAGTTTGCGATCGTCGTTGACGTCGATCAGCTTCCAGAGCCTGCACTCCATCGCCCAGGGCGTGTCGGCCAGCCGCGGCACGGCGATGCTGGTGGATGGCGCGAGCTTGAGGCCGAGATAATCGGGCTCGCCGATATCAGGGGGGAAGTCGCCGCTGCTCTCGTGCATCGCCCGCGCCAGCGGTTCGTCGGCGAGGTTGACGACGAATTCGCCGGTGCGCTGGATGTTGAGGAAGGTGTCCTTGTCCTCTCCATCAGGCTTGCGGTTGGCCGCGAACATGCAGAGCGGCGGATCCTCGCAGAAGGCGTTGAAGAAGCTGAACGGCGCGGCGTTGACGATGCCGGTGGGACCGAGCGTGGTCACCCACGCGATCGGACGCGGCAGGATGAAGGAGGTCAGCACCTTGTAGCGCTCGCGTGGCGTCAGCTCGCTGGCGGCGTAGTCCATGGTGGCTCCTGCTGGAAAAGACTCTCGTAGGGTGGGCAAAGCGACAGCGTGCCCACCACCTCCTGATGGCGGGCACGGCGCGCGAAGTGCGCGCCTTTGCCCACCCTACGACTACGGCATCTCGTCGATCACGCCATGCTCAGCTCGTGGCGTCCCACCACCATCCAATGCACCTCGTCCGGGCCGTCCGCAAAGCGCAAATGCCGCACGTCCTGATACATCTCGGCGAGCGGGGTCCAGTGCGAGATGCCGGTGGCGCCATGCATCTGGATTGCCTGGTCGATGATCCTGCAGGCGCGCTCGGGCACCATGGCCTTGACCATCGAGACCCAGACGCGGGCCTCCTTGTTGCCGAGCACGTCCATCGCCTTGGCGGCTTTCAGCACCATCAGCCGCATCGCCTCGATCTCGCAGCGCGCCTGGGCGATGATCTGCATGTTGCCGCCGAGATGGGCGATCTTCTTGCCGAAAGCCTCGCGCGTGAGGCCCCGCTGTACCATCAGATCGAGCGCCTTCTCGGCCTTGCCGATGGTGCGCATGCAGTGATGGATACGCCCCGGTCCGAGGCGCAGCTGCGAGATCTCGAAGCCGCGGCCTTCGCCGAGCAGCATGTTCTCCTTCGGCACGCGCACATTGTTGAAGCGCATGTGCATGTGGCCGCGCGGCGCGTGGTCCTGGCCGAACACGTACATCGGGCCGAGCACCTCGACGCCGGGCGTGTCGCGCGGCACCAGGATCTGCGACTGCTGCTTGCTCGGCGCCGCATCCGGATTGGTCTTCACCATGACGATGAGGATCTTGCAGCGGGGATCGCCGACACCCGAGATGTAGTATTTCTCGCCGTTGATGACCCATTCGTCGCCGACGAGCTTCGCGGTCGTCGAGATGTTCTTGGCGTCGGAGGAGGCGACGTTCGGTTCGGTCATGACATAGGCCGAGCGGATCTCGCCGTTGAGCAGCGGCTTCAGCCACTTCTCCTTCTGCTCCTTGGTGCCGACGCGCTCCAGCACCTCCATGTTGCCGGTGTCCGGCGCCGAGCAGTTCATGGTTTCGGACGCCAGCGGGCTCTTGCCGAGCTCGGCCGCGATATAGGCGTAGTCGAGGTTCTTCAGGCCCTGGCCGGTCTCGTCGTCGGGCAGGAAGAAGTTCCAGAGGCCTTCCTGCTTGGCCTTGTTCTTGGCCTTCTCCAGCACCTCGAGCTGCTTCGGCGTGAAGCTCCAGCGATCTTCCTTGCCTTCGCCGGCCTTGGCGAACTCGATCGACATCGGCTCGACGGTGTCGCGGATGAATTTCTTGACGTGATCGTAGAGCGGCCGGACCTGCTCCGACATCCTGAGGTCGTTGAGCTCGTCGCCGGGATTGAGGGTGTAGTTGGTGGTGCGGGGAATGTAGGTGTGTTTTGTCATTGTTCCTCCCGGGGACGCTGAGATCGTTCTGGCGGCAGAATAGTGCCAGCGCGGTCAAAGTGCGAGCGCGCATTTTTTCGCGCCGAGCCCTGCCACGCGATGGAATATCGCTAGGGCGTTTGAAATGTTGTTTGAATGGGGTGGAGGGAGAACCCCCTCCGATTGTCGTCCCGGACAAGCGCAGTTCTAGACAACGCATAGCGTTGTCTAGAACGGAGCGCAGATCCGGGACCCATAACCACAGGGGGGCGTTTGACGAAAATCCGTAGTTGTCAGCTCGCGCCCTAGTCGCTGCCTGTGGCTATGGGTCCCCGCCTTCGCGGGGACGACATCGAGCGTGTGGCCTCACGCCGGCATCCGATGCATCGCGCAAATCTTGTTGCCGTCGAGGTCGCGCAAGTAAGCCAGATACAGCTTGCCGCCGGGGCCCTGGCGCACGCCGGGCGGATCCTCGATCGAGGTCCCGCCGGCTGCGACGCCTGCCGCGTGCCATTTGTCGACCTGCTCCGGCGAATTGGCGGCAAAGCCGATGGTGCCGCCATTCGCGCATGTCGCCGGCTCGCCGTTGATCGGCTTCGACACCGAGAACACGCCGGTCTTGGTGATGTAGAAGATGCGATGGCCGTCGACCCTCGCCGGCCGCACCTCGAGCGTGCTCAGCAAATTGTCGTAGAACGTCTTGGCCTTGTCGAGATCGTTGGTGCCGACCATGATGTGCGAGAACATTTGCCCATTCCCTCAGTGTTTGTAGCCCGGATGGAGCGAAGCGAAATCCGGGTCTTTGTTGTTTTTGCAGTCCCGGATTGCGCTTCGCTCCATCCGGGCTACGAAATCAGAACGCCGTATAGCCGCCGTCGATCACGAACGTATCGGCGGTGTGATAGGACGAGGCCTTGCTCATCAGATAGACCGCGATGCCGCCGAAATCGGATGCCTCACCGAACCGCCGCATCGGAATGCGTGGCATCACGTTGGCGACGAACTTCTCGTTGGCCATGAGACCTGATGTCATGTCGCTCTTGATCCAGCCGGGCAGGATCGCGTTGGCGGTGACGCCGTGGCGGGCGAGCTCGACGCCGAGGGCGCGCACCAGCGCGTTGATCGCGGCCTTGGTCGCGGCGTAATGCTCGTTGCGCGCGGTGCCGAAGATCGAGGCGAGGCTCGAGGTCGCAACCAGCCGGCCGAAGGCGTCGCCGGAATTGGCGCGCTCGGTCATGTGCTTTGCGGCGGCCTGAAACGCGTGGAACACGCCGTCCAGATTGGTCGCGAACATCGTGCGCCATTCCTCCTCGGTGCGCTCGATAAAGGAGCGCCGGCCGCCGCCGCCGATGCCGGCATTGGCGAAGCAGCCGTCGACCCGGCCGAACGTGTCGAGCGTCGCCTTCATCGCCGCATTGACCGAGGCTGGATCGGTGACGTCGCAGACGCGGGTGTCGACCTTACCGGAGAGCCCGGCCATGCTGGCGGCAGCGGCCTTGTTCTTGTCGGGATTGCGGCCCCAGATCGAGACGTTGCAGCCCTGGCCGGCGAGCGCCTGCGCGATGCCGAGGCCGATCCCGCCATTGCCGCCGGTGATCACGGCGACGCGGCCGGTGAGGTCGAAAATGTTCATGGCGCGTTTCCTTTTTTTGACAAGGCTTCTCAACATGCGGACGATCAGCCGCTGCGCGCAAGATTGCTTGACATGCTCTGATCACCATGGACAAGACCGCGCCAAAAATCAAATATGCGCCCCGGCAAAACAAATTCCGGTCTGCGAAACTGGCGCAGGCCGCAACTGGCGAGGACACCATGCAGTTCAAACACGTCACGCTCGATTTCGATGGCTCGGTCGCGGTCCTCAAGCTCGACCATCAGGAGGTGATGAACGCGGTCTCCGTGGACATGCTGGGCGGCCTTGCCGAAGCGCTCGATACGATCGAGGAGAAGAAGGACGAGGTGCGCTGCGTGGTGCTGACCGGCGCGGGGCGGGCTTTCTGCACCGGCGCCAATCTGCAAGGGCGCAACAACCAGTCGAAGAAGACCAAGGCCGGCCTGACGCTGGAGACCGGCTTCCATCCCTTCCTGCGGCGCATCCGCAATCTGCACTGCCCGATCGTCACCGCGGTCAACGGCCCCGCGGCCGGCGCCGGCATGAGTTTTGCGCTGCTCGGCGACATGATTTTGTGCGCGCGTTCCTCCTACTTTCTCCAGGCGTTCCGGCGCATCGGCCTCGTGCCGGATTGCGGCTCGACCTGGCTGTTGCCGCGCCTGATCGGCCGGGCGCGTTCGATCGAATTGTCGCTGATGGGCGAGCGGCTGCTGGCCGAGAAGGCGCTGGAATGGGGTCTCGTCAACCGCGTCTACGACGACGGCGTGCTGATGGAGGAGGCGATGAAGCTCGCGCGCGAGCTCGCCAGCGGACCGACCGTGGCGCTGTCGCTGATCCGCAAGCTCTATTGGGACAGCCCCGAAAATTCCTTCGAGGACCAGCTCAATCTCGAGTTCCAGTGCCAGCTGCGCGCCGGCGACACCCAGGATTTCCGCGAGGGCGTCGGCGCGTTCCTGGAGAAGCGGCCCGCGCAGTTCAAAGGCAAATGATCGAGGCGGAGCTTTCGCGCAGCGTCAAGCGCTGGTGCCCGGGCGCGACCGGCGTCACGGGCGCGGCAAAGTTGTCCGGCGGCGCCAGCCAGGAAACCTGGCGTTTCGACATCACGCATCCCGATGGCGTGATCGGCGCGATCCTGCGCCGTTCGCCGAAGGGCTATGGCGCGGCGCCGACCCGCGCGGCGGGCCTTGCCGCAGAGGCGCAGCTGATGCAGCTCGCCTTCGAGGCCGGCGTGCCGTCGCCGCGCGTGCTGCACGTGCTCGTGGCGGAGGACGACCTCGGCACCGGCTTCATCATGCAAAGGATCGAGGGCGAGACCATCGCGCGCAAGATTCTTCGCGATGACGAGTTCGCCGCCGCGCGGCCGCAGCTGGCGCGTCAGATTGGCGGCATTCTCGCTGCCCTGCATCGATTGCCAAAGGACAAGCTGCCGGAGCTGCGCACCCGCGGCGCGACGCAGGAGATCGCCGAGTTCGAGCGCGACTATCGCAGCCTGAACTGGCCTAAGCCCGTGTTCGAGCTGGCGCTGCGCTGGCTGCGCGACCACGATCCCGGCCCGTCCGGCGAGATCACGCTGGTGCACGGCGATTTCCGCAACGGCAATCTCATCATCGGCGCCGACGGCGTGCGTGCCGTGCTGGACTGGGAGCTCGCCCATCTCGGCGATCCCATGGAGGATCTCGGCTGGGTCTGTGTCAACTCCTGGCGCTTCGGCGAGATCGACAAGCCCGTCGGCGGTTTTGGTTCGCGCGAGGAGCTGTTCGCTGGTTACGAGGCTGCGGGCCGCAAGGTCGATCCGTCGCGTGTGAAGTTCTGGGAGGTGATGGGCACGCTACGCTGGGGCATCATGTGCGGCGGCATGATGCAGCGGTTCCGCGAGGGCCCCGATCATTCCATGGAGCGCGCCATGATCGGCCGCCGCGCCAGCGAGACCGAGATCGATCTGTTGCGGCTCTTGGCGCCGCGCGGGAGCTGACACATGCAGGACGAGCCGACCCCGATCGAGCTGACCAAGTCGGTCGCCGATTTCCTCCGCAACGACATCATGCCGCTGATCTCCGGCCACCAGGCCTTCAAGCTGCGCGTCGCCATCAACATCCTCGATCTCGTGACGCGGCAGCTGACGCGGGAGGAGGGCACCGATGCTGCGGAAGTTGAACGGCTGCGCGCGCTGCTCGGCGAGGACGGTTCGGTCATGGAGCTGAACCGCGCGCTCGCCGAGCGCATCGCCAAGGGCGAAGTCGATTTGGCGACGCCCGGTCTCGCCGAACATCTCTGGGCGACCACGCTGGACAAGCTGGCGGTCGATCAGCCGAACTACGCGTCCTACAAGCGGGAGCTATTACGAGGCGGATAGCTCTCTCCCCTTCATTCCGGGCGTCGCGAAGCGACGAGCCCGGAATCCATTCATCCACCGTCTCTGACGCTCAATGGATTCCGGGCTCGCGCCTGTCGGCGCGCCCCGGAATGACCAGAGCCCTACTTCCCCAGCCATTTCGGCGGACGCTTCTCCGAGAAGGCCTTCGGGCCTTCGATGTAGTCCTGCGAGGCCACCATCGCCTGCACCGCCGGATAGTCCCGCTGCTCGGCGATCGCCTGCTCCAGCGAGACGCTGAGCCCCTTCTGGATCGCCTGCTTGGACGCCCGGATCGACATCGGCGAGTTCTTGCCGATCATCTCCGCCCAGCGCAGCGCGGCCGCGAGCGCCTCGCCCTGCGGCACCACCTCGTTGACGAAGCCGAGCTCGAAACCTTCCCTGGCGCTGACATGGCGCGCGGTGAGGATCATGCCCATGGCGCGCTTGAGGCCGATCTGCCGCGGCAACCGATGCAGGCCGCCGGCGAGCGCGGCAAGACCGACGCGCGGCTCGGGCAGGGCGAAGGTGGCGTTTTCCGAGGCAATGATCAGGTCGCAGGCCAGCGCGATCTCGAAGCCGCCGCCCATGGCAACGCCGTTCACCGCCGCGATAACAGGCTTGTCGCAGTCGAAGCGCGAGGTGAGGCCGGCAAAGCCGCCCTTGTCCCAGCCACGTTTGCCGCCGGCTGCCTGCCATTTCAGATCGTTGCCGGCGCAGAACGCCTTGTCGCCGCTGCCGGTGACGATCGCGATCCACTGCTCGGGATCCGCGGAGAAATCGTCGAAAACCTTTTGCAGTTCGAAATGCGCATCGGTGTGCAGTGCGTTGTAGACCTCGGGCCGCGACAGCGTCACGATCGTGATCGGTCCCTTGCGTTCCACCTTGGAAAATTTCAGCTCCATCCTGTGCTCCCTGCATTTTCTCGTAAAGGAAAATTGGCGTCATCCTACCGCGCCTCAGTGCCCGGGCACCATCGAATTGCGCTGGTGCGCCTTGCGTAGCCGTCACGCCTCGCCTTGCTTGACTTGCACGCGCTCTTCTCACCTTATTCGTGCGAAGCAAAAGTGCGCCCAGCGCCTTAACGCAAAACGATAAAATCAATCCGGGAGAGAACCTGTGGATTTCTCATTGCCTGCCGATCTCGTCGCCTATCTCGCAGAGCTCGACCGTTTCATCGCGCGCGAGATCAAGCCGCTGGAGGAAGCCGACGACAACATCCGCTTCTTCGATCATCGCCGCGAATGGGCGCGCACCGATTTCGAGAATGGTGGCCTGCCGCGGCACGAATGGGAAACGCTGCTGCGCAAGGCCAAGGACCTTGCGGATGCCGCCGGCCATCTGCGCTTTCCGGTGCCGAGGCAATATGGCGGCAAGGACGGCTCCAACCTCTGGATGGCCGTGATCCGCGAGCATTTTGCTGCAAAGGGCCTCGGCCTGCACAATGATCTCCAGAACGAGCACTCCATCGTCGGCAACTTCCCCGTCGTCACCATGCTCGACCGTTATGGCCGCGACGACCAGAAGGCGATGATCGACGGCTCGATCAAGGGCAAGTACCGCATCACCTTCGGCCTCACCGAGCCGCATCACGGCTCGGATGCGACGCACATGGAGACGCGCGCAGTGCCCGCCACGCGCGACAACGTCAAGGGCTGGATCATCAACGGCGAGAAGATGTGGACAACCGGCATGCATGTCGCGACGCACTGCGCGCTGTTCGCGCGCACGTCCGGCAATGACGGCGATGCCCGCGGCATCACCTGCTTCCTGGTGCCGGCCAAGAGCCCGGGCGTGAAGGTCGAGGAGTACATGTGGACCTTCAACATGCCGACCGATCATCCGCGCGTCAGCTTCACCGACGTGTTCGTGCCCGAAGATGCGCTGTTCGGCGAGGTCGGCCGCGGCCTCTCGCTGGCGCAATGCTTCGTGCACCAGAACCGCATCCGGCAGGCGGCGAGCTCGCTCGGCGCCGCCGTCTACTGCATCAACGAGAGCGTCAAATACGCGCGCGAGCGCAAGCCGTTCGGCAGGGCGCTCGCCGAGAACCAGGCGATCCAGTTCCCGCTGGTCGAGCTCGCAACGCAAGCCGAGATGCTGCGTCTTCTGATCCGCAAGACCGCCTGGGAGATGGACCAGCTCACCGAAGAGCAGATCGAGCGCACGCTCTCGGACCGCGTCTCGATGTGCAACTACTGGGCAAACCGCCTCTGCTGCGAATCCGCCGACCGCGCCATGCAGGTCCACGGCGGCATGGGCTATTCACGCCACAAGCCGTTCGAGCACATCTACCGCCACCACCGCCGCTATCGCATCACCGAGGGCAGCGAGGAAATCCAGATGCGCAAAGTGGCGGGATTCCTGTTCGGCTATATGGGGCCGGGGAAGCATTGACGGCTTGCGCCGCTCTCGTAGGGTGGGCAAAGCGAAGCGTGCCCACGATCCCCTGGATACGGAAACAGATCGTGGGCACGGCGCAAACGCGCCTTTGCCCACCCTACGGCACCGAGGCTAATTCACCCGCCGGTCCTTGCCCGCCCAGTACGGCTCGCGCAATTGCCGCCGCAGAATCTTGCCTGAGGGATTCCTCGGCAGCGCCGGCAGGAACTCGACGCTCTTCGGAGTCTTGTAGCCGGCGATGCGCGTCCGGGTGAAGTTGATGATGTCGGTGGCGGTCGCTTGCTTGCCGGGCTTCATCACCACGACCGCCTTCACCGCCTCGCCCCATTTGTCGTCGGGCACGCCGATCACGGCGGCTTCGGCGACATCAGGGTGATCGCACAGCGCGCTCTCGACCTCGGCCGGGTAGATGTTCTCGCCGCCGGAGATGATCATGTCCTTGATGCGATCATGGATGTAGAGATAGCCGTTCTCGTCCATGTAGCCGGCGTCCCCCGTGCGCAGCCAGCCGTCGCTGCGCAGCGTCGCGGCGGTGGCCTCCGGCAGGTTCCAGTAGCCGGCCATGTTGGAGCCTGAGCGCGTCGCGATCTCGCCGACCTGGCGCGGCGGCAGGGGCTTGCCGTCCACGTCCAGGATCGCGATCTCGACGCCCGGCAGCGCTTTGCCGGCCGAGCGCATCCGCTCCAGTCCCTCGACGTGATCCTCCGGCGGCAGCGCGACGATGGTGCCCGTCGTCTCCGTCATCCCGTACAGCTGCACGAAGCCGCATTTGAAGACCTCGATGCATTCCTTCAGCAGCGCCGCGGGAATCGGCGAAGCTCCATACAGCATGTATTTCAGCCTGGAGAAATCAACCGTCCTGGCGCGAGGCTGCCGCACCACGAACTGCATCGCCGCCGGCACCATGAACAGTTTCGTGATGCCGCTGTGCTCGAAGAAGTCCAAAACCTTGGTCGGATCGAACTCGCGTGCGATCACGCCGCGGGCGCCGTGATAGAGCCCCATCACGCCCCAGCCGGAGCCGCCGATGTGGAACACCGGCATCGCCACCAGCGAGACGTCATCGTGCGACCACCGGTTCCACTCCGGCTTGTCCTCGGCGTTGCCGGATTGCACCAGATTGAGGAAGTTGGCGTGGCTCAGCATCGCGCCCTTCGGCTTGCCTGTCGTGCCCGACGTGTAGAGCTGGATCGCGATGTCTTTTGGGTCGATCGGCAGCTTCGGATCGTCGCCGCTCTGCGCATCGCGCCAAGGAGTGAAGTCCTGCCATTCCGGTGCGCCGCCCTCGGTGGTGATGATGGTGCGCACGCCGGGAATCTGGTCCCTGATCTGGCGGACGAGCGTGATGAACTCCGGTCCCACGAACAGCACCGGCGCCTTGCAATCTTCGACGATGAAGGCGACCTCGGGCCCGGCGAGCCGCCAGTTCACCGGCGCCATCACGACGCCGGCCTTCATCGCGCCCATCAGCAGCTCGAAATAGAGGTCGCTGTTCTTGCCGAGATAGGCGATGCGGTCGCCGCGTCTCACGCCCATCGCAATCAGGGCGTTGGCGACCTTGTTGGTCTTGATATCGAATTCGGCAAAGCTGGTGAGGCGGCCTTCGAATTCGTAGGCGATCGCGTTGCCGCGGCTCCTGCCGCGCTCGCGCACCATGTCGGCGAGGTTCGCCAATGGCTGAGTGGACATGTTTCTCCCGTGATGTCTTGTTCTTATGCGGGGAGTGTGAAGTCATCCGCGGGTGAAGACAAGATGGGCGGAGCGCAGTTGTGGCTTCGTGTCCCGGACGCGGCGCAGCACGAAAGTGATGCGCCGCTGAGCCGGGACCCAGCATGCAGCGAGATGGGCCCTGGCTCTGCAGCGCACCACGCCGCAAGTGCGGCGCGCTGCGCTGCGTCCCGGGCACAAGAGCATCACCCCCGCTTGGCGCGGTCCTTCTCGTTCTGCGCCATGATGCTCTCGCGGGCGGTCTTCCAGTCGTCGTCGCTCCAGTCGCGGAGCTGGTAGAAATTACCGCCCATCGCGAGCGCCTGGGCGCCGTCCATCGCGATGGTCTCGCCGTTGATCCAGTCGCAGCCGCCGGAGATCAGGAATACGGCAAGGTTCTGCAATTCCTCCATGGTGCCGACGCGGCCCATCGGGTTCAACGCCTTGGTGCGCGCGCCGGCCTCGTCGCCGGGCTTGATGCGCTTGCTCATGCCCTCGGTCGGGATCTCGCCTGGTGCGATGGTGTTGAGGCGGATGCCGTAGCGGCCCCATTCGGTGGCGAGCGACATCGTCATGGCGTGGATCGCCGATTTGCTCATTGCCGACGGCACCACGTAAGGCGAGCCGTTGCGCACCCAGGTCACGGTGATCGAGACGACGTTGCCGGGTTGCTTGTCCGCGATCCAGCGCTTGCCGACCGCGTGGGTCACGTAGAACGTGCCGTGCATGACGATGTTGGCGATCGCGTCGAAGCCGCGCGGCGACAGCTCCTCGGTGCGCGAGATGAAATTGCCGGCGGCGTTGTTGATGAGGTCGGTGAGACCACCGTCGCGAAAGATGTTCTCCACCATCTCGTCGACCGCGAGCGCGTTGCGGATATCGACGCCGTGGCTGGTGACGCGGCCGCCGTACTCGGCCATCAGCTCGGTCGCGGTCTCGTCGCACACGATCTTGCGCCGGCCGCAGATGTGCACCTCGGCGCCGAGCTGGAGGAAGCGCGCCGCCATCGACTTGCCGAGACCGGTGCCGCCACCGGTCACGAGAATGCGCCGGCCGGCGAGAAGATTTTCCTTGAACATGGCTGTTTCCCCCGTAGGGATTGTCAGTTAATTGGTCGATTGACTAAATCCGGCTGCCAGCGTCCTGTAAAGCGGCAACCGGTCAAGAACAGGGGAGAATTCGTCCATGGAAGAGCGCGTCTCGATCTCGATCTCGGAAGGCGTCGCCGACGTGCGCCTGGTGCGCGCCGACAAGATGAACGCGCTGGATCAGGCCATGTTCGAGGCGCTCGTCGCCGCAACCGAGCGGCTTTCGAAGGAGAAAGGCCTGCGCGCCGTCGTGCTCTCCGGCGAGGGCCGCGCCTTCTGCGCCGGGCTCGACATGGGGCGTTTTGCCGCCATGAAGGAGAAGGGCGGCAACGGAATTCCGGGTGGCGAAAATCGCGATCTCACCAAGCGCACGCACGGCCAGGCGAACTTTGCGCAACAGGCGGTGTGGGGCTGGCGCCAGCTTCCCGTGCCTGTGATCGCGGCCGTGCACGGCGTTGCCTTCGGCGGCGGCTTCCAGCTCTCGCTTGGCGCCGACATGCGCTTTCTGTCGGCGGATGCACGGATGTCGATCATGGAGATCAAATGGGGCCTGGTGCCCGACATGGCGGGCACGCCGATCCTGGCGAGCCTCGTGCGCGACGACATCCTGCGCGATCTCACCTATACCGGCCGCATCTTCTCCGCGCAGGAGGCGATGACATACGGCCTCGCCACGCGCATCTGCGATGATCCGCGCGCGACAGCGCTCGAGGCCGCGCGCGAGATCGCGGGAAAAAGCCCCGACGCGATCCGCGCCGCCAAGCGGATGCTGAACAATCTGTCGGTCGATCCGGGTCCGGCGCTGCTCGCCGAGTCTGTCGAGCAGCAGAAGCTGATCGGCAGCCCGAACCAGACCGAAGCGGTCCGCGCCAACATCGAGAAGCGCGCGCCGAAATTTGCGGATTGACAATATCTCCGTCGTGGCCGGGCGTGTCCCGGCCATCCACGTTCTTGTCCAGGGCGCCAAAGAGAGAACGTGGATCACCGGGACAAGCCCGGTGATGACGACTCACTAACTCCGTCGCAAACCAACAAAGCAAAACAACAATGAGCGAAACGTCTGACTTCCTCGGCATCGTCTCCGGCGACCGCCGACGCACCCACACGGAGATTGCCGCCCGCGCCGATCGCATCGCCTCCGGCCTCGCCAAGCTCGGCGTCCGTCCGGGCGATTGCGTCTGCATGCTGATGCGCAACGACATCGCGTTCCTGGAGGCTGCCTACGCCGCGATGCGCCTCGGTGCCTATGGCGTGCCGATCAACTGGCACTTCAAGCCGGAGGAGATCAACTACATCCTGAACGACACCGGCACGTCCGTCCTGATCGGACATGCCGACATGCTGCATGCCCTGCGCGATGCGATTCCTGCGGGCGTCACCGTGCTCAGCGTGCCGACCCCGCCGGAGGTCCTGTCCAGCTACAAGATCGATCCCGATCATCTGAGGACGCCGGACTTCGCGATCGATTTCGAATCCTGGCTCGCGCAGCACCAGCCCTATGACGGCCCGATCGTGCCGCAGCCGATGAACATGATCTACACGTCAGGCACCACAGGCCATCCCAAGGGTGTCCGCCGCAACGCGCCGACGCCGGAGCAGCAGGCGGCCGGCGAGCGCATGCGGGCGATGATCTACGGGCTCAAGCCCGGCGCCCGTGCGCTGCTGCCGGGCCCGCTTTATCATTCCGCGCCGAACTCGTTCGGCATCCGCGCCGGCAAGCTCGGCGGCGTGCTCGTGCTGATGCCGCGCTTCGATCCTGAGGAATTCCTCGCGCAGATCGAACGCTTTGAGGTCGACACCATCTTCATGGTGCCGACCATGTTCATCCGCCTGATGAAGCTGCCGGAAACGGTGCGCAGAAGGTACGACGTCTCCTCGCTGCGCCACGTCATCCACGCCGCCGCGCCATGCCCGGCCGACGTCAAGCGCGCCATGATCGAATGGTGGGGGCCGGTGATCTACGAGTTCTACGGCTCGACCGAATCCAGCGCCGTCACCTTTGCGACCTCGGAGGATGCGCTGAAGAAGCCCGGCACCGTCGGCAGGATCTCGCCGGGCGCCGAGCTGCGCTTCCTCGGTGAGGACGGCCGCGTGCTCGGCACGGGCGAGATCGGCGAGATCTACTCCCGCATGGCCGAGCTGGCCGATTTCACCTACCACAACAAGCCGGAGAAGCGCGCCGAGATCGACCGCGACGGCTTCATCACCTCGGGCGATGTCGGCTATATCGACGAGGACGGCTACGTCTTCATCTGTGACCGCAAGCGCGACATGGTGATCTCGGGCGGCGTCAACATCTATCCGGCCGAGATCGAATCCGTGCTGCATGCCGTTCCGGGCGTGCACGATTGCGCCGTGTTCGGCATCCCCGATGCCGAGTTCGGCGAGGCGCTGATGGCCGTGGTCGAGCCGCAAGCCGGCGTCACGCTCGAGGCCGCCGATGTCCGCGCCGCGCTGAAGGCGCATCTGGCCGACTACAAGGTGCCCAAGCACATCGAGATCCGCACCGGCCTGCCGCGTGAAGATTCCGGCAAGATCTTCAAGCGCCGCCTGCGCGATCCCTATTGGGAGCAGGCGGGCCGGAAGATCTGAGGCGGTGCCGTAGGGTGGGCAAAGCGTCCGCCGCAGCTCGAAGAGCGAAGGCGGAGGCGTGCCCACCAAATTCGCCTACGGAGACAGATCGTGGGCACGGCGCAAACGCGGCCTTTGCCCACCCTACGGGACAACGAATGGGGAAACATTTGCCATGACCGACGCCGCCAACGAAGTCCTCTACACAATCGCCGACCACATCGCGACCATCACGCTCAACGCGCCGGAGCGCATGAACACCATCTCCGGCCCGATGCTGAACGATCTGGCGCGGCTGCTGACCGAAGCCAACGAGGACAAGAACGTCCGGGTCGTGATCCTCACCGGCAAGGGTAGGGCGTTCTGCGCCGGGCTTGACCTCCGCAAGGAGCGGGACGGCAACGGCCTCAGCGCCGCGTCCTCGCCGACCACGATCAACCTCCGCAACACCCCGCCGACGGTGTTACAAGCGATGGACAAGCCGACCATCTGCGCCGTCAACGGCGGCGCGGCCGGCTACGGCATGGACACCGCGCTCGGCTGCGATATCCGCATCATGGCGGAATCGTCGAAGCTCGCAGCCGCCTTCGTCAAGCGCGGCGTGGTGCCGGAATCCGGCGGCACCTGGCTGCTGCCACGCATGCTCGGCTGGGCCAAGGCCTCCGAGCTGATCTTCACCGGCCGTACGCTAAGCGCCCGCGAGTGCCTGGAATGGGGGCTTGCCAACGAGGTCGTGCCGGATGCCGAGCTGATGAATCGCGCCATGGCTGTCGCGCGCGAGATCGCCGCCAACGCGCCGCTCGCGGTGCAAGCCTCGAAGCGCATGATGCGGATGGGCCTGAACGAGAACTTCTCCGACCACGTCCACCACGTCTATCTCCAGCTCCTGCCGCTGTTCAAAACGCAGGACATGGCCGAAGGCATGAAGGCGTTCATGGAGAAGCGCGAGCCGAAATTCGAAGGACGGTAGCCGGTTGTGCCACGGGGGCATCATAGCAGAGACAGATTTCGATCCTATATAAGCGGGACCACTGACCCTGGATCATGCCATGACCCCCGTTTCCATGCTCCTCAACATCCTCTGGATCCTGATCGGCGGCGCCTGGATGGCGTTCGGCTGGGTGGTGGCCGCGGTCATCATGGCCATCACCATCGTCGGGCTGCCCTGGGCGCGGGCGGCGTTCAACATCGCCGTCTACACGCTGCTACCGTTCGGCTCGCGGGCAGTCAACCGCTACGACGTCACCGGCGTCGAGGATATCGGCACCGGTCCGCTCGGGGTGATCGGCAATATCATCTGGTTCGTCCTCGCCGGCTGGTGGCTGGCTCTCGGCCACGTCCTGACGGCCTTGGTGCTCGCAATCACCATCATCGGCATCCCCTTCGCCTGGGCGCACCTCAAGCTCGCCGGCATCGCGCTGTGGCCAATCGGCAAGGTGATCGTGCCGGCCTGAGGCGCGCGCGAGCGGCGTAACTCCCTTCGCCGCCGAGACCAATCCTTGTGCCCCGGACGCAGTGCAGCGCTTCTTCAGCGATGCGCTGCAGAGCCGGGGCCCATATTGCAGCAATGCGCTTGTGGCTCCTGGGTCCGGCTCTGCGCAGCAGCGTTGCACGCTGCAGCGCGTCCGGGACGCGCGACGCGACCGTGTGCACCGCCACCAACTTCATCTTGCGCTGCGGTAGAAAAATATCGCACACTCGGCTGTGCCGGGCATCCACGCGAGCTCGAACCAAGGAGCGAGCCATGTCCCTCCAGACCGTATCATCCGACGGCACCGATCGCGCCAACCGCCCTGACGACGTCCAGGTCACGGAAGCCGAGGCGCGGCTGCGGGACGACATCCGCCTGCTCGGGCGCATCCTCGGCGACACCGTGCGCGACCAGGAGGGCGCCGACTTGTTCGATCTGGTCGAGCGCATCCGCCAGACCTCGATCCGGTTTCACCGCGACGAGGACCGGCTCGCCCGCCGCGAGCTCGAGCAGATCCTCGACAGCATGTCGACGTCGGAAACGGTGCGCATCGTCCGCGCCTTCAGCTATTTCTCCCACCTCGCCAATATCGCCGAGGACCAGAATAACATCCGCCAGATGCGTGCCCGCAGCGCCAATGGCGGCGGCTCCGGCGTGCTGGCGGAAACGCTCGCCCACGCCAAGGCGGCGGGTATCAGCGCCGACGGCTTGCGCGACTTTTTCAAGACCGCCCTGGTCAGCCCAGTGTTGACCGCGCATCCGACCGAGGTACGCCGCAAGAGCACCATGGACCGCGAGATGGAGGTCGCGCACCTGCTCGACCGCCGCGAGCGCGTGGCGCTGACCGCGGAGGAGGCGGAAGCCAGCGACGAGCAGCTTCGCCGCGAGGTGCTGACGCTGTGGCAGACCAATCTCTTGCGCCGGACCAAGCTCACCGTGCTCGATGAGGTCGCCAACGGCCTATCGTTCTACGACTACACCTTCCTGCGCGAGGTGCCGCGGCTGATCAACGCGCTGGAAGACCGGCTGGAGCAGGGCGGCGAGCAGGCCGCCGGCGAGCTCGCCTCGTTCCTGCGCATGGGCAGCTGGATCGGGGGCGACCGCGACGGCAATCCCTTCGTCACCGCCGACGTGATGCGCGGCACGCTGCGGCTGCAGTCGAGCCGGGTGATGCAGTTCTACCTGGAAGAGCTGCATGTGCTCGGCTCGGAATTGTCGATCGCGGCGCATCTGGCCGACGTCTCGGAGGAGCTGCGTAACCTCGCCGAGCGCTCGCCGGACACCTCGCCGCACCGGAGCGGCGAGCCTTATCGCCTGGCAGTCTCGGGCATCTATGCGCGCCTGACCGCGACGGCCGAGAAGCTCGAGGTCGAGATCACCCGCCGGCCGGTCGGCAAGGGTGCGCCTTACACCAGCGTCAAGGAGCTGCAGGCCGATCTCGACGTGCTGCACCGCTCGCTGATCTCCAACAACGCCCGTGTCATCGCCCGCGGCCGGCTGCGGCTGCTCCGGCGTGCGGTGGATTGCTTCGGCTTCCACCTCGCCCGGCTCGACATCCGCCAGAACTCGGCGGTGCACGAGCGCACCATCGCCGAGCTGATGGACGCCGCCAACCCCGGCATGTCCTATCTCGCGCTCGGCGAGGATGCGCGCATCTCGCTGCTGACGAACGAGTTGCGCTCGACGCGCGCGCTGGTCTCGCCGTTCGTCAAGTACAGCGACGAGACCATGGGCGAGCTCAACGTGTTCCATGCCGCCGCGGAGGCGCACGCGAAGTTCGGCTCGGACGCGATTCCGCAATGCATCATCTCGATGTGCAAGGGCATGTCGGACATGCTGGAGGTGGCGGTGCTCTTGAAGGAGGTCGGCCTCGTCCATCCCTCCGGCCGCAGCGCCATCAACATCGTGCCGCTGTTCGAGACCATCGAGGACCTGCAGGCCTCGTCCGGCATCATGGACCGCATGCTGTCGCTGCACGATTACCGGCGTCTCGTCGACAGCCGCGGCAGCGTACAGGAGGTCATGCTCGGCTATTCGGACTCGAACAAGGACGGCGGCTTCGTCACCTCGGGCTGGGAGCTCTACAAGGCCGAGATCAATCTCGTCGAAGTGTTCGAGCGCCATCACGTGCGCTTACGCCTGTTTCACGGCCGCGGCGGCTCTGTGGGGCGCGGCGGCGGGCCGAGCTACGACGCCATCATCGCGCAGCCCGGCGGCGCGGTGAACGGCCAGATCCGCATCACCGAGCAGGGCGAGATCATCTCGTCGAAATATTCCAACGCGGAAGTAGGCCGCAACAACCTGGAGATCCTCGCCGCGGCGACGCTGGAAGCGAGCCTGCTGCATCCGCGCCGGAGCGCGCCGCGCCGCGAATACCTGACTGCGATGGACGAGTTGTCGAACCTCGCCTTCAAGGCCTATCGCGGCCTCGTCTACGAGACCGAGGGCTTCGTCGATTACTTCTGGTCATCGACGGTCATCAACGAGATCGCGACGCTGAACATCGGCAGCCGCCCGGCCTCGCGCAAGAAGACCCGGGCGATCGAGGATCTGCGCGCCATTCCCTGGGTGTTCTCCTGGGCGCAATGCCGGCTGATGCTGCCGGGCTGGTACGGCTTTGGCAGCGCGGTCGAGCAGTGGATCGCCGAGCACCCCGACAAGGGCATGCCGTTCCTGAAAGAGCTCTACCGGGAATGGCCGTTCTTTCGGATGCTGCTGTCGAACATGGACATGGTGCTGGCGAAGAGCTCGATCGCGATCGCCTCGCGCTATGCCGAGCTCGTGCCCGACGAAGCGCTGCGGGAAAAGATCTTCGGCCGCATCCGCCGCGAATGGCACGCCTCGATCGAGGGCCTGCTCGATATCATGGGTCAGGACCGGCTGCTGCAGGGCAATCCGCTCTTGGAGCGCTCCGTGCGCCACCGCTTCCCCTATCTCGACCCTCTCAACCACGTGCAGGTCGAGCTCTTGAAAGAGCACCGCGCGCAGAACCCGGACGAGCAGGTGCTGCGCGGGATTCAGCTGACGATCAACGGGATTTCGGCGGGGTTGCGAAATACGGGGTAGGCGACGCCGTCGCCACATCCTCAGTCGTCATGGCCGGGCTTGTCCCGGCCATCCACGTCTTACCCCGCAGCACCAAGAACGTGGATGCCCGGGACAAGCCCGGGCATGACGAGGAACTGCGCATGACGTCAACAGAAATGCGCGCCCTGCGTCTCCACATAGACCGCATAGAGCGATTGGCTCGCGGTCATGAACAGGCGGTTGCGCTTCTTGCCGCCGAAGCAGACGTTGGCACAGGTCTCCGGCAACAGGATCTGTCCGATCCGCGCCCCGTCGCTCGGTGCGAACACCTGCACGCCGTCGTAGCCGGGACCGACCCAGCCGGCGCCGACCCAGATGTTGCCCTCGGTGTCGACGCGCAGGCCGTCGGGGAAGCCGGACTTGCCGTCGAGCGTCATGTCGATCAGCTTCTTCGGGTTCGATAGCTTCGCCCCGTCGATGTCGTAGGACCACACCACGTTCTTGGCTTCGGGGTAATGGGTGACGCCGGTGTCGCAGACATAGAGCTTCTTGTAATCGTGGCTGAAGGCGATGCCGTTCGGCTTGAACGGCTCGTCTGCGACCTTCGCGACCTGCCCGGTCTGGGTGTCCAGCCGATACACGGCTTCCTTCTGATGCGGCTGCGGCGAGCCTGTCTTGGCAAGCTTGCCTTCATAGATGCTGATCGCGCCATAGCCGGGATCGGTGAACCAGATCGCCTTGTCGTTGGGATGCACGACCATGTCGTTCGGCCCATTGAGCGGCTTGCCATTGGCCTGCTCCGCCAGCGTCGTCAACGAGCCGTCATGCTCAAAGCGGACGAGGCGGGTGCGCTCGGCGGTGAGCTGACGCCCCTCGGTATCGAACGAGTTGCCGTTCGACTCGTTCGAGGGCTTGCGGAACTGCTCGGAGATGTGGCCGTCGTCATCGAGATAACGGAGTTGCCGGTTGGCGGGGATGTCGCTCCAGACCAGATATTGTCCCTGTGCGTTCCATGCCGGCCCCTCCGCCCACAGGCAGCCGGTGTAGAGCCGCTTGATCGCGGTGTTGCCGACCTTGGCCTTGAAGCGCTTGGGGTCGATCACGACGATGTCGGGGTCGGGATAGCGCTGCGGCTCGGCACTGGCGCCGAAGTCGCGGGCATCGGCCTGTGATGCCAGGACGGTCGAGGTGGCGAGTGCCGCCGCGCCCTTGAGGAGCGTGCGGCGGCCAAGGCCGCCGCCGACAGTCGTGTCGTCGGAGTTGGTCAGGATTCTTGTCATGGTTTCCTCCCAAAGTTCGTTGGAAGGCCATCATCCGCCCGTATTCGGGCGTAAACCGGGGCGATCTCTGGTTAAGACAACCAGAGATCGCAGGGCAGGGATGCCGGAAATGCGGCTCGACGAAACCCCTTACACCGGATCCCAGGTGAAGATGTCGGCGGAGCGGTCGAGCTTGTAGAACGAGCCCTTCAGCGCCGGCATGCCGTGCTCGGCGATCGATTGCGGCGTCCAGCCTTCGCTCCGCTGCACCGAGCGGATCGGACGGTTCTGGCTGAACAGGAAGATCTCGTTCATGCGCACGCCGAAGATCTGCCCGGTGACGTCCTTGGCGGAATCGCCGAGCAGATAGCCGCAGAGCGGGGCGATCTTCTCCGGGCCCATCTGCTTGATCTTCTCGACCCGCGCCTTCTCGGCCTCGGTTTCGGTGGGGATGGTTCCGATCATGCGGGTCCAGGCGAACGGCGAGACGCAGTTGGAGCGGACGTTGAAGCGTCCCATGTCGAGTGCGATCGACTTCGAAAGACCGACGATGCCGAGCTTGGCGGCCGCGTAATTGGCTTGTCCAAAGTTGCCGATCAGTCCCGAGGTCGAGGTGAAGTGCACGAAGGAGCCCGACTCCTGCTCGCGGAAGATCCGCGCCGCGGCGTGGCTGACATAGAACGAGCCCATCAGATGCACCTTGATGACGGCCTCGAACGCCTCCACGCTCATCTTGTGGAAGATCATGTCGCGCAGGATGCCGGCATTGTTGACGACGCCGTCGAGCCGGCCGAAATGATCGGTCGCGGTCTTCACGATCTTGCTGGCCGGAATTGCTTCCGCGACGCTCTCGAAGTTCGCAACGGCCGTGCCGCCGCGCTTCTTGATCTCCTCGACCACCTCCTCGGCGGGCGCCGCGTTCGAGCCGGCGCCGTCGGACGCTCCGCCGGGGTCGTTAACCACGACCTTGGCGCCTTCGCCGGCGCACAGCAGCGCGATCTCGCGCCCGATGCCGCGGCCTGCGCCGGTGACGATGATGACCTTGTCCTGCAGTGATTTGCTCATGTGGTGTCTCCGCTATGCGTTCCAAATTCCGCCGTCATTCCGGGGCGCGCCTCTTGGCGCGAGCCCGGAATCCATCGCACCACCGTCATTGCGGTCAGATGGATTCCGGGTTCGCGCTTCGCGCCGCCCCGGAATGACAGCAACTACCTCTCGTTCGTAAACACGATCGTGCCACTTGCCGCGAACATGCCGCCGACGCCGTGGCACACCGATATCTTCGCGTTGGCTACCTGCGCCGGCGCAATACCGCGCATCTGCCGCACGCTCTCCTGCAGCGCGTACATGCCGTACATGCCCGAATGCATGTAGCTCAATCCGCCGCCATTGGTGTTCAGCGGCAGCTTGCCGCCGGGCCGGGTATTACCGTCCGCGATGAACTTTCCGGTCTCCTCATAGGGCATGAAGCCGAGGTCCCCGAGGCCGAACAGCGGCAGGTGCGCGAACGCATCATAGATCATGAGATGGTCAACGTCCTCATGCGCGATGCCGGCCTCCTTGAAGGCCAGCGGCCCCGCGGTCTTGAACGCGCGCGAGGAGTTGAAGGTCTCCATCTGGCTGACCATCGGCGTCTCCACGCTCTCGCCGGTGCCCATGATGTAGACCGGTTTCCGCGGAAAATCCCTGGCGCGGTCGGCCGACGTCAGGATCAGCGCGCCGCCGCCGTCGGTGACGAGGCAGCATTGCAGCAGGCGGAACGGATAGGCGATCATGCGCGAATTCAGGACGTCGGCGACCGTGATCGGGTCCTTCATCATCGACCGCGGATTCTTCGCCGCCCATTCCCGCTGCACCACCGCCACCGAGGCAAGCTGCTCGTGCGTGATGCCCCAGGTCTTCATGAAGCGCAGCACGGGAATCGGGAACATGCTGGGCGGCCCATAGACGCCGTAGGGCGCCTCGAACTGGCCGTTGAGGCTGTCGGCCGGCGTCGAGCGCGGCAATTTGCCGATCATCGACTTGCCGCTCTCGGCATGGGTGATCAGTACGGTCTTGCACAGGCCGGCCTCGATCGCGGCAGCGGCATGGCGGACGTGCAGCATGAAGGAGCAGCCGCCGACGGAGGTGCCGTCAACCCAGGTCGGCTTGATGCCGAGATAATGGCAGACCTGCTGCGGCGTCTCGACCGCGGTGGCAAAGCCGTCGATGTCGGACAGCTTCAGCCCGGCATCGGCGATGGCGTTGAGCGCGGCATCGGCGTGCAGCTGCAGCTGCGAGGCGTTCGGGATTACCCCGAGCTCGGTGGTCTCGGCCGCGCCGACGACGGCAACCTGGTTCCTGCGCATGGCCTACCCCTTCGCCGGACGGAAGACGGGAAGCGTGATCTTGTCGTCGAGCGCCTGGAAGGCGACCTCGAGCTTCATGTCGAGCTCGAGCGCTTCGGGGGTCTGCGGGCAGTCGATGATGTTGCTCATCATCCGCGGGCCCTCGTCGAGCTCGACCACGGCGATCGCGTAAGGCGGCGTGAAGCCGGGCGCAGCGGGACGGTGGTTGATCACGTAGCTGTAGAGGAAGCCCTTGCCGCTCGCCTTGAAGACCGAGACCTTGCGCGAGGCGCAGGACGGGCAGAACGGGCGCGGCGGGAAGTAGACATGCGCGCAGGCGTCGCAGCGCTGCAGGCGCAATTCGCCGGCTTTGGTGCCGTCCCAGAAATGCTGGGTTTCCGGCGTCGGTTTCGGTCGCGCGCGCTGCGGTTCGGCCATCTCGGCGGCTCCTCCAAGACGGGCTTGGCGCCCGCCTGTTTCGATCTTGATGCGACAATCGACCATGGTGCGTCAACGGTCCAGCAATACGCATGCATGCCATCATGCGCACAATGCTTGTGTCGAACTGAGCCAGCGCTATAGATTGCGCGCGCCCAATATTCCGTGAGACAGACATGCCCGATTTTCCGACACTGGCGAAGCTCGCCGAGGACCTCGAAAGCGGCCGCACCACCGCTCGCAAGCTGGTCGAGGCGTGTATCGCCAGGATCGCCGATCCCGCAGGCGAAGGCCAGCGCACCTTTCTCCATGTCGACAAGGACGCCGCGCTCGCGGCTGCGGACGCGATGGACGGCCTGCGCAAGGTGAAGGCCGCGCCGTCGCGCTATGCCGGCATCCCGGTCTCGATCAAGGATCTCTTCGACATCAAGGGCCAGGTGACGCGCGCCGGCTCCCGCGCCCTCGACGATTCCCCGCCGGCCGAGCAGGACGCGGCGACGGTGGCGCGGCTGCGCAGGGCCGGCTTCGTTGTGATCGGCCGCACCAACATGACCGAGTTCGCCTATTCCGGCATCGGCATCAATCCACACTACGGCACGCCGAAGGGGGCCTGGAACCGGGCCGAGGGCCACGTGCCCGGCGGCTCCTCCTCGGGCGCGGCAGTGTCCGTGCTCGACGGCATGGCGCATGGCGCGCTCGGCACCGACACCGGCGGCTCCTGTCGGATTCCGGCGGCCTATAACGGCATCGTCGGCTACAAGCCGACGCAGCGCCGCGTGCCGCTCGACGGCTCGGTGCCGCTGTCGTTCTCGCTCGACAGCATCGGGCCGCTGGCGCGATCGGTCAGCTGCTGTGCCATTCTCGATGCGGTGCTCGCGAACGAGCCGATCGCCGCGCTGAAGCCGCGTCCCGTGAAGGGCATGCGGCTGGCGGTGCCGACCACGATCGCGCTCGACGATCTCGACGCAGCGGTCGCCGAGACCTTCGAGCGCGCGCTGAAGTCGCTGGCCGATCACGGCGCCATCATCGAGCGCATCGAGATGGCCGAATTTCACGAGATCGGCCCGATGAACGCCAAGGGCGGCTTTGCCGCGTCCGAGAGCTACGCCTGGCATCGCCATCTGATCACCGCCAAGGGCGACGTCTACGACCCCCGCGTCTCCGTCCGCATCATGCGCGGCGAGGCCCAGAGCGCGGCCGACTACATCGATCTCCTCAACGAGCGTCGCTCGCTGATTGCCCGCGTCAATGCGCGCATCGCGCCCTATGACGCGCTGGTGCTGCCGACCACCGCGAACACGCCGCCGAAGATCGCCGATCTCGCCGACGACAAGGCCTTCACCACGCAGAACCTGCGCGCGCTGCGCAACTGCACCCTGATCAACATGATCGACGGCTGCGCCATCTCGATTCCTGCGCATCGCCAGGGCGACGTTCCGGTCGGCCTGATGCTGGCGGGCGCGGGCGGGTCGGACCGCCGTATCTTCGAACTTGCCGCCGGCATGGAGGCCGTCATTCGTGTTTGACCTCACTTTCACCGTCGACGCCCGGGGCACCACCACACCGTTGACGCTGCCGATTGACCAGATGGTCATCGCCGGCTGGACCGGCCGCGATCCCGTCGCGCGCGACAAGCACATCAAAGAGCTGCAGGAGATGGGCATCGCCCCGCCGGCCTCGACCCCGATCTACTACCGCGCCTCGGCGCGGCGGCTGACCCAGGACGACAGCATCGAATGCACCGGCGGCGATTCCAGCGGCGAGGTCGAGTTCGTGCTGATCGGCTGGCAGGGCCGCATCTTCGTCGGTTGCGGCTCCGACCACACCGACCGCAAGGTCGAGGCCTATAACGTCACGGTGTCCAAGCAGATGTGCGACAAGCCGATCGCCTCCACGCTGTGGGAGCTGGAGGATGTGATCGGGCACTGGGACAAGATGATCCTGCGCTCCTACGCCACCATCAAGGGCGAGCGCGTGCTCTACCAGGAAGGCACGCTTGACGCGATGCTGCCGGTCACTGAGCTCATCGCGCGCGGCTTTGATGGCGGCAAGTTCCCCGACGGCTGCGCGATGTTCGGCGGCACCTTCGCCGCCAAGGGCGGCATCCGCCCGGCGGAGCGGTTCGACTTCGAGCTTGAAGATCCCGTGCTGAAGCGCACGATCAGGCACGGCTATGAGGTGGCGACGCTGCCGGTGCGGGGCTAGGTCGCGCCCGGAAATCGGGTGGTTGTCGCGAGTGCGATCTGCCATACCCACTCCCGTCATTCCGGGGCGCGACGAAGTCGCGAGCCCGGAATCCATAACCACGATCGGGAGTATGGATTCCGGGCTCGCGCCAAGAGGGCGCCCCGGAATGACGGATGGATAGGATATCGCCATGGCAATCGCGAAACGTGCTCCCGTCTATGACGCGGTCGACCTCGCCGCCCACGTCGACACCCTCGACTGGCCGCAGATCACCGCCGAGCTCGATTCCCAGGGCTGTGCCGTCCTGAAGGGCCTGCTCACGCCCGAGCAATGCCGCGGCATCGCCGCGCTCTATCCCGATGACGCGCACTTCCGCAGCCGCATCGTCATGGGCCGTCACGGCTTCGGCCGCGGCGAGTACAAATATTTCGCCTATCCGCTGCCCGATCTGATCGCGCAATTGCGGCCGGCGCTGTACGCACATCTTCAAGCCGTCGCCAACCGCTGGAACGAGGCGATGGGGATCGACATCCGCTATCCCGCCGCACACGAGGCGTTCCTGAAGCGCTGCCACGACGCCGGGCAGGCGCGGCCGACGCCCCTGCTGCTGCAATATGAGGCCGGCGACTACAATTGCCTGCACCAGGACCTCTATGGCGAGCACGTATTCCCGCTCCAGGTCGCGATCCTCTTGTCCGAGCCGGGCCGCGATTTCACCGGCGGCGAGTTCGTGCTGACCGAGCAGCGCCCGCGCATGCAGTCGCGCGCCGAGGTCGTCCCGCTGGCGCAGGGCGATGCGGTCGCCTTCGCCGTGCACCATCGCCCGGTGCAGGGGACGCGCGGCATCTATCGTGTCAATCTCCGCCATGGTGTCAGCCGTGTCAGATCCGGCCAACGCCACACGCTGGGTGTGATCTTTCATGATGCGAAATGAGCGCAGGCCTTGACGTCTGATCTGTTCGACAGCGTCGCCGAGGCGCAGCCGTCGCGCGAGGCGATCGCGGACGGCGCCGTGCTGCTGCGCGGCTTCGTCAAACCGATCGAGCGCGAGCTAATCGACGCCGTGCGCGCCATCGTGGCGCAATCCCCGTTCCGCCGGATGACCACGCCCGGTGGCCACCTGATGTCGGTGGCGATGACCAATTGCGGCGAGCGCGGCTGGATCACCGATCACACCGGCTACCGCTATGATCCCGTCGATCCGCGCACCGGCGCGCGCTGGCCGGCGATGCCGCCTGTCTTCCGGGATCTCGCCCGCCGTGCGGCGGAGCAGGGCGGCTTCCACGACTTCGCGCCCGACGCCTGCCTCGTCAACCGCTATGAGCCCGGCACCCGGCTGTCGCTGCATCAGGACAAGGACGAGCTGGACTATTCGGCGCCGATCGTCTCGGTCTCGCTCGGCCTGCCCGCGACCTTCCTGTTCGGCGGAATGGCGCGCAGCGACAAGCCGCGGCGTTTCCGGCTTGTCCACGGCGACGTCGTGGTCTGGGGCGGGCCGAGCAGGCTCGCCTATCACGGCGTGGCGCCGCTAGCCGATGGCGAGCACGCGCTGCTCGGGCGGCGGCGGATCAATCTGACCTTCCGCAAGGTGCTCTGAGGCATTCCCAAGAGGCATCGCTGTCGTCTAAGCTTCCGCGAGGGGGGCGGCGACATGACGACTGCACAGGTCTCGAGCGGGGCGAGCACGAGCGCATCGCGCACCGGGGTCTATCTGGCCGTGCTGCAACTCGTGTTCACGCTGGGCTGGACGACCTATGTCGTCTATCTGCCGAAGCTCGCCGCCGAGGTCGGCATCGCGCCATCAGCCGTGATCCTCATCCTGATGCTGGACCAGGCGATCTTCACCATCGCCGATACCGCGATGGGAATCGCAGCCGACAGGCTCGCACCCGTCGTCGGCAGGCTCGGCCTGTTCGTCGGTGTGCTGGCGGCGATCTCTTGTGCCGCCTTCGTCGCGCTGCCCTTCGTCGCCGGCATCGGTGCCGGCGCACAGGTCTGGTTCATTGTGCTGATCGTGGTCTGGTCAATCGCCTCGTCGGCGCTGCGCGCGCCGCCGCTGACCTTGCTCGGCAAATACCGCGCCAAGCCGCAGGTGCCGTTCCTCGCGGCATTGGCCATGCTGGGCTATGGCATCGCGGGCGCGGTCTCGCCATATCTCGGCGTCGTGCTGCGCGAGCACGATGCGCGGCTGCCGTTCGTGATCTCGAGCGTGGTGCTGCTGTTGACGGCGCTCGGCCTGTCCCGCATCGAGCATGACGTGGCGCGCGATACCGCGCCGCCCAGCCGGGACGAGGCGGCAAAGCCGCTCGGCCTCGTCCCGGTCGCCTTCATCGTCGCCATGGTCGCGCTCGCCCTCGGCTACCAGCTGCACTTCGCCATGAACAGCGCGCCGTCTTACTTGCGGTTCGCCGCCCCCGGTGAATTGCAATGGCTGATGCCGGTGTTCTGGATCGGCTTCAACATTGCGATGTTTCCGGCGAGCCTCGTCGTCAGGCATCGCGGCGGCCTGATCGTGATGGGCGCCGCCGGATTGCTCGGCGCGGTCGCGGTCGCGGCGGCGGAGCTTGCCGGCAGCCTCAACACGCTGATCGCGGCGCAGTTTCTCGCCGGTGCCGCCTGGGGCTGCATGCTCATGAGCGCGGTCTCGGCGGCGCTCGCGATCGGCTCGACCGGCGCGGAAGGCAAGGTCACCGGGCTGGTCTTCTCCGCGCTCGCGCTCGGCACGTTTGCGCGCATGGCGGCCGTCGCCGGCGGTCTGCAGAAGATGCCCGAATATGCCCCGTTGCTGCACTGGACGCCGGTCGCTTGCTGGTCGGTCGCGGGCGCCGGCCTCCTGGTGATCGCAGCGGCGCGACTGCAGGGCCGGTCCGGTCTCAAGGCTTCGGCGGGTGGATGAACGCCCAGGGACTGACTTCCGAATCCCGCGGCACTTCCACCGAGATCAGATACGGTCCGCTGTGGCTGAGCGCCTTCTCCAGCACGGCCTTGAACTGATCCGGCGCGGTGACGCGCGCAGCCGCAACCCCGAACGATTCCGCGAGCTTGACGAAATCCGGATTGACGAGGTCGGACGCCACCACACGGCCGTCGAAACGTTCGCGCTGGTCGCGGCGGACGTTGCCGTAGGCGTTGTTGTTGAACACCAGCGTCACCACGCCGATGTTGAACTGCACGGCCGTGGCAAGCTCCTGAACGCCGAACATGAAGCCGCCGTCGCCCGTGATGGCGACCACCGGCTTGTCGGGATTGGCGACCTTGGCACCAAGCGCGGTCGGAAAGCCCGAGCCAAGCGTGCCCTGGTAGCCCGAGGTGATGAAGGTGCGCGGCTGGTAGACCGGAAAACCGTACCAGGAGGCGAAGCCGACCTGAGACAATTCGTCAGTCACGATCGCATTCGCCGGCAGCACCTCGCGCAGGATGTCGAGATAGGCCATCTGCGGCTGGATGCGCTGAATCTCCGCTTGCGCGGCCGCGGTGGCCTCGCGGATGTCGTCACGCCGGCCCCGGGTCCGCGCATAGCCGGCCTTCTTTACCGCCGTGACGAGATCGGCCGTTCCGGCCTTGGCATCAGCGACGATGGCGGCATCGACCACGACCCGGCGCATCTCGACCGGGTCGATATCGATGCGAATGGATTTCAGCCCACTCGGCTGGTAGGGCCAGCGGAAGCCGGATGCCGGCAGCTCGGCGCGGGTGCCGATTGCGATCATCAAGTCGGTTGCCGGCCAGAGCTTGTAGGCCGCGGCCATGGTCAGGCCGAGCTCGTGCGCGTTGGAGACGATGCCGCGCCCGCTGCGGAAGGCGACGACGGGCGCATCGATCATCTCGGCGAGCTCGAGGATCTCCTCGCCGGCCTCGATCGCGCCGCTGCCGACGAAGATCATCGGCGCCTTGCTGGCCTTGATCAGCGCGGCCGCCTGCTTCACCAGATCGGGATCGGGCTGCGGGGCGGGCAGCGGCTCGAGCACCTGCGCAGCGCCGGTGTCCGCGCGCTGGGTGAAGACGTCCCAGGGCATCTCGACCGAGGCGGGGCCGCGCCGCCCGGACATCATCTCCTGGAACGCGCGCGCCACGATTGTCGGCGCGTTGCCGGGATATTCGATCCGGTCGGCCCATTTCACATAGGTGCGCAAGGTCGCGAGCTGATCCGGCATCTCGTGCAGATGGCCGCGGCCCTTGCCCAGAAACTGCGTCGGCACCTGGCCGGTGACGCATAGCACCGGCTCGTTGCAGCCGAACGCGGTCAGCAGCGCCGCGCTGGCGTTGAGCACGCCGGGGCCGGGCACCACGCTGAACACGCCGGGCCTGCCGCTGGAGCGCGCATAGCCGAACGCCATGTAGCCGCAGGCCTGCTCGTGCCGTGCACCGATCACCTTGAGCTGGGCCTGGTGGAAGGCGTCGAACAGGCCGTAGACCTGCGCGCCGGGCAGGCCGAACACGGTATCGACGCCGTGGGCGACCAGGCCGCTTACGATTGCTTCGCCGCCGGTGAGGGTGGTCATTGCGCTCATCCACTTCAATTGAGGTTCAGGAATCCTCGCCGCCGCCAGTTTGGCAGAACTCGCCCGCGGCTTCGAGCAACATCAGCCCGCCTGGGCTTCCGCCTTCAGGGCGTCGTGGATGTTGTTCCGCTTCCAGCTGGTATCCTTGTCGTTGATCTGCATGTCGAACGACAGGGCGAACTTGCCGGCGGCAAAGACCGGATCGAGATGGCGGGAGAGCGCCTGGAAAACGTGCTCGCCGGCCTGTTGCCGCGTCTTGAGGTCGCGGCCCTCGCCGATGCGCAGCACCATGTCGAGAAAGGCGTAGTCCTGCCTGCCGTCGGCGACCGCATAATGCTCGCAGCGGATCGCGCGCACGCGGATGCCGCCGAGCGGGAAGATGCCGGTCTCGCTGGCTGCCTTGCGCACCACCTCACACACCAGCTTCATATCGAGACGGCCGTCGAGATTGGCCGAATATTCGATCGTGAAATGCGGCATCGCGGTTTCCTCGTTATGCCTCTTAAGCGAAGTAGCAGCTGACCGAGCCGTAGGCGCCATAATCGGCCTGAATTGTGTCGCCCTTGCGGGTCTCGATCGGACGGATGAAGGAGCCCGCAAGCACGATCTGACCTGGTTCGAGCGCCAGCCCGAGCGGCGCGATCTTGTTGGCGAGCCAGGCGACCGCGGTCGCGGGATGATTGAGCACGCCGGCGGCGAGGCCGGTTTCCTCGAGCTGACCGTTCTTGAAACACAGCGCGCCGATCCAGCGCAGGTCTGCGTCGAGCGGGCGGATCGGTCGGCCCCCGAGCACGATGCCGGCATTCGCCGCGTTGTCGGCAATGGTGTCGAAAATCTTCCGCGTCGCTTTCGTCTTGGGATCGACGCGCTCGATCCGCGTGTCCAGGATTTCCAGTGCCGGCACGACGAAGTCGGTGGCGTTGAGCACGTCGAACAGCGTGCAGTCCGGGCCTGAAAGGCGCTTGCTCATGACGAAGGCCAGCTCGGCTTCGACCCGCGTCGCGATGAAGCGCCCGGTCGGAATGATCCCGCCGTCGGCAAAGAACATGTCGTCGAGCAGCACGCCGGAATCCGGTTCGTCGATGTTGAGCGCGCTCTGCATCGCCTTCGAGGTCAGGCCGATCTTGTGGCCCCTGACGATCCGTCCCTCCGCGATCTTGACGTCGACCCAGGCCTTCTGAATCGCGTAGGCGTCGGAGATGGTGATATCAGGGAAATCCTGTGAGAGCTGCCGGATCTGCGTGCGGGTGCTCTCCGCCTGGTGCAGACGCCTCGCGCAAGCTTGGATATCGTCGTGGGAAAGTGCCATTTGCCATCTTACGAATTGAGGTGCGGGGAGATGCTTAACATGTTAAATGAATGCGTCAAACCCCGTTCCGGTTTGCTGCACCGCAAACTTGCCGCGGTTTGAAAGGGCACCATGGTGAAAAAGCCGGTTGATCCAGCGAGCGGAAGCGCGCCCGCCGCCCGCCAGGTGCCGATGCGCGATTTCTCGCGCTCGCTGCCGATGTCGCTGCTGCGGGCCCGCGAGGCGGTGATGCGACAGTTTCGCCCCTCGCTGCGCCAGCACGGCTTGACCGAGCAGCAATGGCGTATCCTGCGCGCGCTGGCGGCGATCGAAGCGGTGGAGGTCACGGAACTCGCGCGTACGGCGTTCCTGCTCGGACCGAGCCTGTCGCGCATCCTGCGCGATCTCGAAGCGCGTAATCTGATCGAGCGCAAGACGGCGAAAGCGGACCAGCGCCGCAGCATGGTCTCGATCTCGAAAGAGGGGGTGAAGCTGATGGCCGCGGTGGCGCCGAATTCGGAGGCGATCTACGCCGAGATCACGCGTCGCTTTGGCGCGCACAAGCTCGCCGAATTGCAGGACATGCTGGGCGAGCTCGAACACAGTCTTGCCGGGCTCGGAAGCGCGGATGATACCCTCGCGGAGGGATGACCCCAGATATGCGTGCGTGCGCGGCGAGAGCCATGGACATTCACGCTTTTTTTCGCTCAAAGTGCGGCCCAACCCGATCGGGCGCAACAGGGAAGGAAAGGCAACGTGGCGAACAAAGTCAAAGAGATCTGGAAGTCGGGCAAGGCCGTGGTCAACGCATGGCTTGCGATTCCCTCCGGCTTCTCCGCCGAGATGATCGCGCAATGCGGCTTCGACAGCGTCACCGTCGACATGCAGCATGGCGTGCAGGATTATCTGTCGATGGTGCAGTGCTTCCAGGCGATGGACAAGCATCCGATCACGCCGATGGTCCGCGTGCCCTGGAACGAGCCCGGCATCATCGGCAAGGTGCTCGACGGCGGCGCCTATGGCGTGATCTGCCCGATGGTCAATACGCCGCAGGAAGCCAGAAACCTCGTTTCCTATGCCAAATATCCGCCGAAGGGCGTGCGCTCCAACGGTCCGATCCGCGCCGGCATGTACGGCACCGCGGGCTCCTACCAGAAGACGGCCAACGACGAGATCGTGCTGCTGCCGATGATGGAGACGCGGACCGCGGTCGAGAACATGGAAGCGATCCTCGATGTCGAGGGCATTGACGGCGTCTATATCGGCCCGTCCGATCTCGGCTTCTCCTATGGCCTCGAGCCCAAGCTCGACCGCAGCGAGCCCGAGATCCTCGCGATCTACGAGAAGATCATCAAGGAATGCGGCAAGCGCGGCCTCAACCCCGGCATCCATTGCAGCGGCGCCGAAGGCGCAGCGCGCGCCATCAACATGGGCTTCAAGCTGGTGACGCTCTCGAACGAGGTCGGCCTGATGACGACCTACGCCAAGATGCAGGTCAACGCGACCCGCAAGGATGCGGGCGGCAAGGCGTAAAAGCCCGCGAATAGCGAATGGGGAGTGGCGAATGGCTGCTCCCCATTTTCCATTCTCCACTCACCATTCGCTACTCGCCTCCGAAGGAGACCCGCCATGACCATCAGCCCCGTCATCCGCCTGCATCCCGATGATGGCGTGGTGATCGCGCGCGCCAGCCTGCCGCCGGGAACGATGGTGGCCGACGGCGTGACCACGGTCGAGCGCATTCCCTCCGGCCACAAGGTCGCGATCAAGCCGATCGCAACGGGCGAGCCGGTCAAGCGCTACGGTCAGATCATCGGCTTTGCCACGCAGGCCATCGCGCCGGGCCAGCACGTGCACGTGCAGAATTGCGGCATGGGCGATTTCTCCAAGGACTACGCCTATTGCGTCGACGTCAAGCCGACGCCGAATTTCGATCTGCCGGCGACGTTCGAAGGCATCCGCCGCCCGGATGGCCGTGTCGCCACGCGCAATTACATTGGTATCCTCACCTCGGTGAATTGCAGCGCGCATGTCGCAAGCCTCGTCGCCGACGTCTTCAAGAAGAATCCCTTCACCGGCGACAACCCGCTCGCCGATTTCCTCAATGTCGACGGCGTGGTCGCGCTGACCCACAAGACCGGTTGCGGCATGACGCAGAACGAGCCGCTGGCGCTGCTCCGCCGCACGCTCGGCGGCTATGCGCGGCACGTCAATTTCTCTCACGTCATCGTGCTCGGCCTCGGCTGCGAGGTGAACCAGATCGGCGGCCTGATGGAGGAGCAGAAGCTCGCCGGCCGCCTGCGCGCGATGGACATCCAGGAGGTCGGCGGCACCCGCAAGACTGTCGAAGCCGGCATCGCCTTCGTGCGCGAGGCGCTGGCCGACGCCAACAAGGTCAAGCGCGAAACCGTGCCGGCGAGCGAGCTCACCGTGGCCCTGCAATGCGGCGGCTCGGACGGCTATTCCGGCGTGTCGGCCAATCCGGCGCTCGGCGCCGCCAGCGATCTCATCGTCCGCCATGGCGGCACCGTGATCCTGTCGGAGACGCCGGAGACCTACGGCGCCGAGCATCTCTTGACGCGCCGCGCCGTCAGCCGCGAGGTCGGCGAGAAGCTGGTAGACCTCATGCGCTGGTGGGACGAATACACGACGCGCGAAGGCGCCGAGATGAACGCCAATCCGAGCCCTGGCAACAAGGCCGGTGGCCTCACCACCATTCTGGAGAAGTCGCTCGGCGCGATGGCCAAGGCCGGCACCACCAACCTCGTCGAGGTGCTGCGCTACGCCGAGCCCATTACCAAGAAGGGCTTCGTGTTCATGGACACGCCTGGCTACGATCCGGTCGCCGCCACCGGCCAGGTCGCAGGCGGCGCAAATCTGGTCTGCTTCACTACTGGCCGCGGCAGCGTGTTCGGCTGCAAGCCGGCGCCCTCAATCAAGCTCGCCACCAACACGCCCATGTACAAGCGCATGGAAGAGGACATGGACGTCAATTGCGGCACCATCCTCGAAGGCGAGGAGAGCGTCGAGCAATGCGGTCAGCGCATCTTCGATCTCATCCTCGAGACGGCTTCGGGACGGCGGACCAAGAGCGAGAGCTTCGATTTCGGCGGCGCCGAGTTCGCGCCCTGGGTGCTTGGCGCGACGATGTAGTCGCGCCGGGCGCGCGGTGTCGCGCCGACGCAATCACAAGACGCAAGCGGACGTTCGCGACGGCTTCAGCAACGCGTGTGGTTGTCGGTAACGTAATGACGCTAAGTAATGATACGGAGGCAGGCGCCTCATTCAGGACTTTCCCGGCTTACATCTGATTAACATTGTTGGCCTAGACAGGAGACGATGCGGTTCCACAACGTGGTGGGACCCGCCGTTTGTCGAGGATCGAAGTGATGCAGGCGATACGTCCTACTGGGGTGGAACATCTCCTCGGTGAGGAGGAGCTGATCGTATCGAAGACCGATCTCAAAGGCCGCATCACCTACGCCAATGACGTCTTTCTCCGCATGGCGAAATACCCCTGGAAGGAGCTGATGGGCGCGCCCCACAGTCTGATCCGCCATCCGGACATGCCGCGCTGCGTCTTCAAGCTGCTGTGGGACACGCTCCAGGCCAAGCAGGAAATCTTCGCCTACGTTGTCAATCTCGCCGGGGACGGCAGCCATTATTGGGTGTTCGCGCATGTCACCCCGACGTTCGATGATCGCGGTGACATCATCGGATACCATTCCAACCGACGCAGGCCCGATCCGGCGCCGGTCGAGAAAATCAAACCGATCTACAAGGCGCTCTGCGCGGAAGAGGCTCGCCACGCCAATGCCAAGGACGGCATGCGTGCGAGCTTCGACATGATGGTCGGTCTGCTCAAGCAAAACGGTGTCGCCTACGATGAATTTGTGCTCTCTCTCTAAGGCGCAGGGCGCGACTGCGGTCGCGTGCCTTCTCGCCGGCGTCGCTTTCGTCGGCTTGCTGCTCGGCTGGAGGGGAGCCATCGGTGCCGCGCCGCTGGGCGCGGCGATCCTGCTGCTCGGCTATTCCGCCTGGTGCCAGCAACGCGCCGCGGTGGCCGTCGATGAGGTCGCAGACGTTTGCCGCAAGGCGGCGCGCGGCGATCTCGAAGCGCGGATCCTGAGCGAGCGGCAGGCCGGGCGGATCGGCGCCATCCAGAAGTCGGTCAACGACATGCTCGACATCACCGACGCCTTTGTCCGCGAGGCTTCGGCATCGATGGACTATGCCAGCCGCGGCAAGTATTTCCGCAAGATCCTCGCGCGCGGATTGCCCGGCTCGTTCCGCCGCTCGGCCACCGTGATCAATGCCGGCACCGACAGCCTGGGCCGCCGGGTCGTCGAGATCGCCCGCCTCGCCAATCAGTTCGGCACGCATCTCGACGAGGTTGCCGGCAGCCTCATGAGCGCCGCGACCGATCTGGAATCCGACGCCGGCCAGATGGCGGCCGCGGCGGAGGTGACCAACCGCCAGACCTCCGGCATGCGCAGCGCTTCCGAGCAGGCCTCGAGTAACGTTGCGACGGTGGCGAGCGCCGCGGAACAGCTCGCATCTTCGATCGCCGAGATCAGCCGCCAGGTGGCCGGCTCGACTGCAAGCACCGGTCGCGCCGTCGAGGAAGCCAATCGTGCCGGCAACGAAATTCGCTCCCTCGCGGAGGCCGCGCTGCGGATCGGCGACGTCGTCAAGCTGATCAGCGAGATCGCCTCGCAGACCAACCTTCTGGCGCTCAACGCCACGATCGAGGCGGCGCGGGCAGGCGAGGCCGGCCGTGGCTTCGCGGTCGTCGCCTCCGAGGTCAAGAGTCTCGCCAACCAGACCGCGAAGGCGACCGAGGAGATCAGCGCCAAGGTCGGCGAGATGCAGCAATCGACGACCAATTCGGTCGCGGCCGTCGAGGCGATCGCCCAGACCATCGCCGAGATCGACGGCATCACCGCGAGCATTGCGGCCTCCATCCAGCAGCAGGGCTCCGCGACCCGCGAGATCGCCCGCAGCGTCCACGAGGCCTCCGCCGGCACCTCGCAGGTCTCCTCCAACGTGTCGGGCATCAGCGAAGCCGCCGCCGATACGGGCCGCGTCGCTGCCCGCGTCAACAGTGCCTCCGATCGCGTCCACGGCGAAGTCGAGACGCTCCGCCGCGAGGTGACGCAGTTCCTGCAGCGGCTGACCTCGGCAGCGTAGCATTTCCCAAAGAAGGTCGTCATGCCCGGGCTTGTCCCGGGCATCCACGTTCTTTGGTGCGGCAATCGAAGGCCGTGGATGGCCGGGACGAGCCCGGCCATGACGCTGTGGATGCTTTAGCGCGCCAAACTCTCATGTCTTAAGCGAACGGTCCGGCGGATACTTCCTAGGCACGCGCTGCCCGTTGTTAGTGCTTGATCGCACCCACATCAGGTGTTCTGCTCAAAAAAGCTGCTGGAGCACCGCACCCCGTGTCGATCTACGTCGCATTGCATCACGTCACGCACTACAAATACGACCGTCCGATCGACCTCGGTCCGCAGACCATCCGCCTGCGCCCGGCGCCGCATACGCGCACGCCGGTCCTGAGCTATTCGCTCAAGGTCACGCCTTCCAATCATTTCGTGAACTGGCAGCAGGATCCGCAAGGCAACTGGCTCGCCCGCTACGTCTTCCCCGAGAAGACCACAGAATTGAAGATCGAGGTCGACTTCACCGCGCAGATGACGGTGGTCAATCCGTTCGACTTCTTCGTCGAGCCGTACGCCGACAGCTTTCCGTTCGAGTACCCGAAGGATCTCAAGACCGAGCTCGCGCCGTATCTCGAGACGGTCAAGCCCGATCGCCTGTTTGCGAAATATCTGGACTCGATCCCGCAGGAGGCACCGAACACCGTCAACTTCCTGGTCGAGCTCAATCGCGAGCTGCAGAAGAAGATCCGCTACATCATCCGGATGGAGCCGGGCGTGCAGACGCCGGAGGAGACGCTCGCCTCGTCCGCCGGGTCATGCCGCGATTCCGCCTGGCTGCTGATCCAGACCTTTCGTCATCTCGGGCTCGCCGCGCGCTTCGTCTCCGGCTATCTCGTCCAGATCCGCCCCGACATCGATCCGATCGAAGGGCCGCCGGAAGTGGAGAACGACTTCACCGACCTGCACGCCTGGGCCGAGGTCTATCTGCCCGGCGCCGGCTGGATCGGCTTCGACGCGACCTCCGGCATGCTCGCAGGCGAGGGCCACATCCCGGTCGCCGCCACGCCGCATTATCGCTCGGCCGCGCCGATCTCCGGGGGCGCCGGCTTTGCCGAGGTCGAGTTCGCCTTCGACATGAGCGTGAAGCGCATCCGCGAGGCGCCGCGCATCACGAAGCCTTTCTCCGACGAATCCTGGGCGCGGCTCGACGATCTCGGCGAGCAGGTCGACGGCGATCTTGCGAGCGCGGACGTACGGCTCACCATGGGCGGCGAGCCGACCTTCGTCTCGGTCGACGATCTCGAAGCGGCGGAGTGGAACACGGAAGCCGTCGGCCCGACCAAGCGCGCGCTTGGCGACGATCTGATCCGCCGCCTGCGCGCGCGCTTCGGCTCGGGCGGTCTTTTGCATTACGGCCAGGGCAAATGGTATCCGGGCGAGAGCCTGCCGCGCTGGGCCTTTGGCTTGTACTGGCGCAAGGACGGCGTGCCGATCTGGAACAACGCCGACCTGATCGCCAGCATCGAAAATCCGCGGCGCGCCGAAGTGAGGCAAGCCGAGACCTTCATGGAGGCCACCGCAGCACGGCTCGGGCTCGATCCCGGCTACATCATCCCGGCTTACGAGGACACGGCCTACTGGCTCCAGAAGGAAGCCGAGCTTCCCGTCAACGTCGATCCCACCGACTCCAGACTGTCCGATCCGGAGGCGCGCGCGCGCATGGCGCGCGTGTTCGACGAGGGGCTGAATACGCCGCGCGGCTTCGTGCTGCCGGTGCAGCGCTGGAACGCGCCGCCGCGCTGGCGCAGCGAGCGCTGGGCTCTCCGGCGCAACCATCTGTTCCTGATGCCCGGCGATTCGCCGCTCGGCCTGCGCTTGCCGCTCGGCTCGCTCGGATACGTGCCGCCCAACCAATATCCCTACATCGTCGAACAGGACCCGATGGAAGCGCGGGACAAGCTGCCGGTGTTCACGCATCCCGCGCGCCCGGAAACCCCGCCGCGGGCCGCCCCTGAAAATCTCAACACCTCCGTTCCGGTGCGCACCGCGCTGTCGGTGGAAGTCCGCGACGGCGTCATCTGCGCCTTCATGCCGCCGGTCGAGCGCATCGAGGATTATCTCGAGCTGGTCGCCGTGCTCGAAGCCACCGCCGAGGAGATGCAGCTCCCCGTCCACGTCGAAGGCTATCCGCCGCCGTTTGATCCGCGCATCGAGGTGATCAAGGTGACGCCCGATCCCGGTGTCATCGAGATCAACATCCAGCCGGCGAAGAACTGGCGCGAGGCGGTCGAGATCACCACCGGCCTCTATGAGGATGCCGGCAAAGTGCGTCTCGGCGCCAACCGCTTCCTGGTCGACGGCCGCCACACCGGCACCGGCGGCGGCAATCACGTCGTGGTCGGCGGCTCCAGCCCGCAGGACTCGCCATTCCTGCGCCGGCCGGATCTGCTCAGGAGCCTCGTGCTGTATTGGCAGCGGCATCCGTCGCTGTCCTACTTCTTCTCCGGCCTGTTCATCGGCCCGACCAGCCAGGCGCCGCGCATCGACGAAGCCCGGCACGACAGCATCTACGAGCTCGAGGTTGCGCTCTCGCACGTGCCGCCGCCGGGCACTCAGGCGCCGCTGTGGCTGGTCGACCGCCTGTTTCGACATCTGCTCGTCGACATCACCGGCAATACCCACCGCGCCGAGATCTGCATCGACAAGCTCTATTCGCCGGAGGGACCGACCGGCCGGCTCGGCCTCGTCGAGTTCCGCGCGCTCGAAATGCCGCCGGATCCGCGCATGTCGCTGGCGCAGCAGCTGTTGATCCGCGCGCTGATCGCAAAATTCTGGCGCGAGCCGCAACACGGGAAGTTCGTGCGCTGGGGCACCGCGCTGCATGACCGCTTCATGCTGCCGCATTTCATCTGGGACGATTTTCTGGACGTGCTCTCCGAGCTCAAGCAGTTCGGCTACCCCTTCGAGCCGGAATGGTATCTGGCGCAGCTCGAATTCCGCTTTCCCGCCTTCGGACGCGTCCATCATGGCGGCGTGACGCTGGAGCTACGCCAGGCGCTGGAGCCCTGGCACGTGCTGGGCGAGGAGGGCTCGGCTGGCGGCACCGTGCGCTATGTCGATAGCTCGGTCGAGCGGCTCCAGGTCAAGGCGGAAGGGTTCGTCGAGGGCCGCCACATCGTCACCTGCAACGGCCGCCGCCTGCCGATGACCTCGACCGGCCGCTCGGCCGAGGCCGTGGCCGGCGTCCGCTTCAAGGCCTGGCAGCCGGCTTCCGGCCTGCATCCGACCATCCCGGTCCACGCGCCGCTGACCTTCGACCTGATCGACAGCTGGAACGGCCGCTCGCTCGGCGGCTGCGTCTATCATGTCGCCCATCCGGGCGGGCGCAGCTACGACACCAAGCCGGTCAACACCTATGAAGCCGAGGCGCGGCGTCTGGCGCGTTTTCAGGACCACGGCCATACGCCGGGGCCCATCCAGCCTCCGCCGGAGGAACGCACAAATGAGTTCCCCCTGACCCTCGACTTGCGGACCCCGCTCCTGCAATGAGTATGATGGTGGGGCAGGGAGAGGCGCATGGCCGAGGGCGCAGCCGAACAGGACGACAAGGCGGGTAGGGCGCCAGCACAACGTGAGAGCCAGCGTGACGGCCAGCGCCGCTTCGCGCAATGGGTCCGCGATTATCGCCGCCTGCCCGGCATTCCGGACGAGTTCTTAGGGCCCGACGGCGCCCCGCGCGCGGTCTGGAGCCGCTTCTTCGAGGCCTTCGGCGCGCTCGCGCCCGACGAGATCGAGCGGCGATTCGGCATGGCCGACCGCCACCTCCGCGAGGCCGGCGTCACCTACCGGGCTCCCGGCGACAGCGCCGACCGGCCCTGGTCGATCAGTCATCTGCCGCTTTTGATCGACGAGGCCGACTGGCAGCAGCTCTGCGCCGGCATCACCCAGCGCGCCGAGCTGCTGGAGCGCGTGCTGCGCGACCTCTATGGCGAGGGACGTCTGGTCGCCGAGGGCGCGCTGCCCGCGGCCGCGATCGCCGGCAGCCCCGAATATCTCCGTCCCGTCTGCGGAGTGCCGCCGCCGGGCGGGCGCTATCTGTCGCTCTATGCCGCCGATGTCGGCCGCGGGCCCGACGGCCGCTGGTGGGTGCTCGGCGACCGCACCCAGGCGCCGTCGGGCGCGGGCTACGCGCTGGAGAACCGCCTGGTGCTCTCGCGCGCCTTCTCCGATCTCTACAAGTCGATGAACGTGCCGCGCGTCGCACCGTTCTTCGAAGCCTTTCGCGACAGTCTTCGCGCGCGCGCCGACCGTGACGAGCCGCGCATCGGCGTGCTGACGCCGGGCAGCTTCAGCGAGACCTATTTCGAGCATGCGACGCTGGCGCGCTATCTCGGCTTCCTGCTGGTCGAGGGCGACGATCTCGCCGTCAGCGACAACCGCATCCACATCCGCACCGTCGCCGGCCTCAAGCGGCTCGATGTGCTCTTGCGGCGCGTGGATTCCAATTCGCTCGATCCGCTCGAGCTCGATGCGTCCTCGCATCTGGGCGTGCCCGGCCTGATCGACGTGCTGCGCAAGGACGGCGTCGTCGTCGCCAACATGCCGGGCTCCGGCGTCCTGGAGGCGCGGGCGCTGCTCGGCTTCCTGCCGGCGCTCAGCCGCCGCCTGCTCGGCGAGGAGCTGAAAATGCCGCATATCGCGACCTGGTGGTGCGGCCAGCGCGTCGCGCGCGAGGAGGTGCTGGCGCGGCTCGACGAGGTCGCGATCGAAGGCGCCTATGGGCGCGGCGTGCCCGGCTTCGACCAGAGCGGTCCGGTGCTCGCGAGCGAGCTCGATGCGACCGACCGCCAGCGCCTGGTCGAAGCCATCGCCGCGCGCGGTATGGATTATGTCGGCCAGGAGGTGGTGCGGCTCTCGACCATGCCGGTGTGGGAGCAGGGCCAGATCACGCCGCGTCCCTTCGTGCTGCGCGTGTTCGCGGCGGCGACGCCGGACGGCTGGGCCATCATGCCCGGCGGCTTCTGCCGCATCGCCGAGCAGCCGGACGCGCGCGCGGTGTCGATGGGCGACGGTGCCCGTGCCGCCGACGTCTGGGTCGTCTCCGACAAGCAGGTCCCGACCGCGACGCTGCTGCCGGCGACCGACAAGGTCCGCATCCGCCGCATCGCCGGCGTGCTGCCGAGCCGCGCCGCCGACAATCTGTTCTGGCTCGGCCGCTATCTCGAACGCGCCGAGGCGACGCTGCGCCTCGTGCGCGCTTTGGGCTCGCCGAGCGGGCCCAACAAGGGCACGGCGGCCTCGGTGCAATCGGCCGAACGCATCCAGCGCCTGTTGGTGGCCTGGGGCGCGGTCTCGCAATCCGCGCGCACGGCCGCGGGGCGCATCGTCGCCGAAGCGCTGCAGAGCGAGGCGCGTTTCGGTTCGGCGCTGTCGCTGGTGCGCGCGGCACAGCGCACGGCGACCTCCTTGCGCGAGCGGCTGTCGCCGGATGCCTGGCAGGTCATCACCGAGATGGCCGAGCGCCTTGCCTATGAGGTCGAGGACGACGACAGCGTGCTGAGCGCGGCCGAGCTGACCTTGCAGGAGCTGGCGAGCTTCGCTGGCCTCGCGCAAGAGAACATGAACCGCGCCGCCGGCTGGCGCTTCCTCGACATCGGCCGCCGCATCGAGCGCGCCATCAACACCACGCGCTTCACGCGGCAATTCGCTTATGACGAGGCCGGCGACGAAGACCTCGACATCCTGCTGACGCTGGTGGATTGCCAGATCACCTACCGCTCGCGCTATCTGCTGGCGCCGCTGCTGGCGCCGGTGCGCGACCTCGCCGTGCTCGATCCCTACAATCCGCGCTCGGTGGCGTTCCAGGTGGCGACGCTGAACGAGCATATTGAAGCGCTGCCGAGCCTGAAGGAGCACGGCCTGATCGAGAAGCCGCAGCGGCTCGCGGTGGCGATGCAGGCGATGCTGGCAACGGCGGAGGCCGAGAAGCTCGAGGTCAAGATGCTGTTTGCGCTGGAGCAGGACCTGCTCGGCCTCGCGGATGCGATCGGGCAGCACTACTTCCCGCATGGCCCCAATGCTGCCCGGCCGGAAAAGCTGACGGGGCTGGCGTGATCTACGACATCCGTCACGTCACCACTTACGAATACGAGAGTCCCGTCAGCTTCGCCCGCTGCACGCTGCGGCTGGAGCCGAGAGGCGGTGGCGGCCAGGAGCTGATCTCGCACAATGTCGAGATCCGTCCGCGCCCTGCCGAGCGCAATGCGCGGCACGATTTCTTCGGCACGCTGACCGAGAGCATCGTGATCCAGGCCGCGCATCGCAATCTGCGGATCGACTCGCGTTCGCGCGTCGCCGTATCACGTCAGCCGCCGCCGCGCGACGCCGTCAGTCCGCCCTGGGAAAGCATCCGTGACCTCGCCTTCGAAGCGACCAGCCTCGGGCCGTCCTCGCCGATCGGTTATGTCTTTGCCAGCCCGCTGGTGCCGGTGCTGCGCCCGGTCAGCGCCTATGCGAGTGCGAGCTTTGCGCCCGGCGCGGGCATCCTCCAAGGCGCGGTCGACCTCATGCACCGTATCCGCGCCGACTTCCGCTACGATCCCAAGGCCACGGTGATCTCGACCCCGCTCGGCGAGGTCTTCGACAAGCGCCACGGCGTCTGTCAGGATTTTGCCCATGTGATGATCGCGGGGCTGCGCGGGCTCGGTCTGCCGGCGGCCTATGTCAGCGGCTATTTGCGCACCATTCCAGCACCGGGCCAGCCGCGCCTGCAGGGCGCCGATGCCACCCATGCCTGGGTCTCGCTGTGGTGCGGGGCCGAGCTCGGCTGGGTGGATTTCGACCCGACCAACGATCTCCTGATCGGCAACGACCATATCGTGCTCGCAGTCGGGCGCGACTTTTCCGACGTCTCGCCGATCGACGGCATCATCGTCGGCTCGCAGAAGCAGAAGCTCGGCGTCGCCGTCGACGTGCTGCCGGTGGAGTAGGGCGTGTGCGAACAAGCGTCGGCTGACTCACGCAAAGCGGAAGTCTGCAATCCCGAATTTCATCGGCAGTTCGTGGCCCAATCGGACGTGCGGGGCTGTTTCGGTCGAGTTCAGACAAGGACAGGTAGCTCTGATAGGCTTCTGGCAGCTACGTAAACGTTTGTTGCCAGTCAGGAGGCCTGAAGCAGCTGTGCAATCATGCGCGCTGCGCGTTCGGCGCCGTTGGCTTCCACAGATTTGGATCGAACTGGTTCACGGAGAGCCGTGACCATTGCTTCCGAGATCTCTTCGGGGCTGACGTTGGCAAATTCCAGGCGATGTCCGGCCTGGTATCGATCCAGACGATGGGCAACGTGGAAGTTCTGTTCGAAGTGATTGCGCAGCGGAAAATAGATGAATGGCGTACCAGCCGCCGTTAGCTCCATACAAGTCGTCAGGCCGCCCTGGACCAGCGCAAGGTCACACGCAGCGAGATGGCGATCAAGATCGGGCACAAACGCAACAACCTCAACATCGACTGGCGCTCCCAATGAGACCGGATCGATGCGGGGGCCTGCAACGACAATCATCCGGAGTTCTGGGATTTTCGCTTTGGCGGTTGGCCAGGCTTGCAGAATTCGCTTGATCAAGTGAGCGCCCACGCCGGATCCGCCGACCGTCACGATGCAGACCTTCTCGTCCGCAGCGTATCCGAGCGTCTCTCTCAATTCTGACCGGCCGCCGAAGTTCTGCGGGTGCTCGCCCATGACGTAGCCCGCGAAACCGAAGTGCTTCGGCACCCATTCGCGCATGGACGGGAGATCCTTTCCAAATGACATGGGGGCAATGTCCGCTGTTTCCCCGACGAATATCGCGAGATCGCGCACGGCAGGGTGTCGTTCGATATGCTCGATCATCTCGGCGTTATAATCGGTGGTCAGGAACGCTTCATGCTGGCCACCTGAGGGCATGGGGATAAAGCCTACGAAATCCGTAAACCAGACTAAGGGAGCTCGCTTGAGTTCGGGGTGCTCGTGCCAGTAATGGTCGATATCCCATGCCTCGTCGGCGATCACGAGGTCGTATTGCTCTTCTTCGACAGCGTCTTGAAACGTCATGAAATTGGCAACCAGGATTTCGTCCATGCGGCGGATGGCTTGAAAAGCGTGAAGCTCGTGTTCGCCGGATTCTTGTTCGATGTGACGTGTTTCGCTGGCGAGACGGCCGCTCAAGGGATGTATTGTCTCGCCGCTGGAGGCCAGTAGCCGCGTGACGGGATCCTGCGCCAGCCAGTCGATCTGTAAACCCGGAACGAGCTTGCGCAGTTCACGACTGACGGCGATGTCGCGGCGGGCATGCCCGAGCCCAATCGGCGACGACAAGTAGAGCGCTCGCCGCGGTTTGGAGCGCGATAGATTCGGCCTCGCTCTGACCGGCAGGCTGAGCTTGCGCTCAAGAAACTCGGAGATCAATCTGTTGCACTTTGCCGGAGCACGCCCGAGTGGATTGTGGCCTCCACCCTCGATCGTCGTGAACTCGGCACCCGTCAGTTCCGCGACGAGTCGTCCGCGAGCGTAGGGCTGAATGCGATCGTCATCTCCATGGATCATCATCACCGGACATTTGATCTTCCGGTACATCGCCTCGCTCACATCGAAGGCTGGTGGAATCGACCTCGCATGGACCGTTTTAGCCAGGATAGGCCCTGTCGTCTCGTTGGCCCAGCCAACTGCGTCTTCAATCTGTTTCGTTGAGTGCGGCTCGCAGAAAATGCTGCCGACAAAGTGTGCGGCAAAATCCGGATAATCCGAGAGCCAATAATCCTCGTTGTACTTGCCCCACTCGTCAAAATTCGTACGCTTGAGCTGAAAATGGCTCGTTGTCATATAGGGATGGCTGGGCCCGATGACGGCCGACGTGCCGACCAGCACAGCAGCCCTGACGCGGTCAGCGTGGTGTGCAGCAATTATGCTGATGATCATGCCGCCTAATGAAAGGCCAACCAAAACTGCAGCTCCTGTTGCTGTCGCATCCATGATGGCGAGTAAATCCGCAACAAGGTTGTTGAGAGAGTATGCCGCGACGTCGTCTGGCCGATCGGATTTGCCATTCCCGCGAGGGTCATAGGTCACACAGCGAAACCGTTCGGCGAAATAGGGAACTTGCCCCTTGTACACGCGGGAGTGAACGATGCTCCATGGGGGCACGAAAACGATGGTTTCGGTGCCATTGCCGTAGATCTCGTAGTGGAGCTTGACGCCGTCGCGCTCGACGGTTCCTTCCTGGACCGGCAGTTTGGCGCGCATGACGTCACCTCACTTCAGTGATTCCCTAATGCGGATCAGATCGCCGAAGCGGCGAAGCGCTTGCCGAACGGGGGCGCCTTTCTTCTCCAGGCCGAGAAGATAGTGGCTCTCGGCACCAATGAAGGCGTTGCCGACTAGAATCGCGACTTCATCCGCGGTGAACGGGCCCAATCCGCCAAACTCGCGCTCGGCGCGCCGCGCCAGTTCGCCAATGAGCGTAATCCATCCCATGATGCCGGTTTGAATAACTTTTGCCACCGCGCCATCGGCCCAGCTCGCCGCGATAAGCTCCTGCAGCACACGAACATATCCCGATCCAATGTCTTCATCGAGGTAGTCGCAGGCCTTGTCCCACTGTTCCGATAATTTGAGCGTTTTGTCGTGGAATAGCACGCTCTGGCGATCGAGGAGTTGCGAATTCAAATACTCGAATAGCGCAAGCAGCATCCCCTGCTTCGAACCAAAGTGATAGTGGATCTGGCTAAGCGGAACGCCCGCGGCAGCGGCCACATCGCGGGTAGATAGCTTGGCGTAACCTTTCTGCCGAAGCACCTTCTTGGCGGCCTCCAAAACCACCGTGCTGGTATCTACTTTTGCCAATGTCCGCGCCATTACCCCTCTGCGAGATCGTTTCGTGATGCATAAATTCGGTCGGTCGACCGAAGTCTAGCATAACCCGACAGCATTCAGAAAGAACCGAACGGGCTTGACTCCAACTCGGTCCACGTCAATAATTCGGCCGACCGACCGAAATTGGTCGATCGACCGAATTAGGCTCCGGTCCGCAAATAGTGGAGTTAGGTCATGACCGTTATCGACAACGACAAGCTCGGTGCGCTCGTCGGGAAGATGCTGGGAGATCTCGGGGGTGCGTTCAGCGTTCCAACGGCCGGTATCGGTTTCCGGCTTGGCTTGTTTGACGCGCTGCATCGCGACGGCGCCTCAACTGTATCCGATCTCGCCAAGCGAACGGGACTTGCCGAACGATACGTGCAGGAATGGGCACTTGCGCAGGCGGCAAATGGATATATCGCCTTCGACAGAGAAGACCAGCGGTTCAGCTTGACCCCGGAGCAGGCCATGGTGTTCGCGGTCAAGGACAGTCCAGTATACCTTGAAGGAGCGTTTGATTTGGCTGCGGCGATGGTGGAAGGCCGGCCAAAGGTCGAAGAGGCGTTTAAGACCGGAAACGGAGTCGCCTGGGGAGAAAGCTCTGGATGCCTGTTTTGTGCGGTCGGCTCGTTCTTCCGGCCGGGCTATGTCAACAGCATTGTTCAGGCCTGGCTTCCTGCGCTGGAGGGCATGACGGACAAGCTGAAGAGCGGCATAAGGGTTGCGGACATCGGCTGCGGCGTGGGCTTCTCGACGCTGTTGATGGCGAAAGCGTTCCCGGAGAGTTCTTTCGTCGGCTACGATTTCCACGTTCCTTCGATCGAACAGGCCAATGCCCATGCCAAGGCCCACGGGTTAGCCGAGCGCGTGCGCTTCGTAGCGGCGCCGGCCAAGGATATCGTTGAGCGGGAGTTCGATCTTGTCACTATGTTTGACTGCCTGCACGACATGGGCGACCCAAAGGGATGTGCCAGACACGTTCGGGATCTGTTAAAGCCCGGGGGCTCCTGGATGATCGTCGAGCCGATCGCCGCGGATCATCCGGCCGATAACGTCGGAAACCCCGTGAGCCGTCTCTACTACAACGCTTCGACGATGATTTGTGTGCCGACGTCACTTGCGCAGGAGGTCGGCGAGGCTCTCGGCGCGCAGGCCGGAGAGGCGAAACTCACGGAGGTGTTGAAAGAGGGTGGTTTCCGGCAAATCCGGCGCGCCGCCGAAGGGCCGTTCAATATGGTCCTTGAGGCCAGAGTCTAGTTTGCTGTGAATGTTGCGAGCAACTCTCTTCCCAGTCTCCGGGCCTGAGACTGGGAGAGGCTTGGGGCGCGGGCGCTCGCCGTTCAGCGCACCATGGTCTCGCGATTCCACGCCTTGTAGTGAGGCGAACCCTGGGTGCGGATCGGACCGTCATAGCCGTACTCCACCATGTGGACGGTCACATAGTCCTCCCCGAAGAATGCGACGCCGTAGGATTGCGGCAGGTCGCAGGCGCTCAGCAGCTTCCTCTCGGAGAAGAGCGGATAGCTCGCATGGTTGGTGCCGCGCAGCGACGAGGCCGGGATGCCTGCGATCGAGCCGGCAAGAGGCAGGTGACAATGCCCGAAGAAGACGTGGCGGATCTTGGCCCGATGGCGACTGACGAGATGCCGGAATGGAGCCTCGTCGAGCAGGCCGATCTGGTCGAACGGGACGAGATGCACCGGCATGGGATTATGGTGCATGAAGATCAGGAACGGCCCGTCATGCTCGGCAAGCCGGGCCTCGAGCCAGCCAAGACGATCCTCGCAATAGCGTCCGGCGTGGGTTTCCGGGTGGGCTGTGTCGAGGAACAGGCAGCGGCCGGCGGCGGTATCATGAACGCCCTGGACGAAGCCGTTCTCGTCGGCGAGGTCGGGGAAGAGGCTCAGGAAGGCGGCGCGCCGGTCGTGGTTGCCGATGCAGAGCCGGACCGGCAGCGGATATTCGTCGAGGCGCTGCTTGAGCCATTGATAGTCGGCGAGATCGCCCCAGTCCGAGAGATCGCCGGTGATGACCATCAGCTCGGCGTCGTGATGATCCTTCAGGGCATGCGCCAGCGCCCGCTCGAAATTGGCGCGCGGATCGCGGCCGCCGATGGTCGAACCGGGCGCCGTCAGGTGAATGTCGCTCAGATGCAGCAGTTTCATCGCCATCTCCAGTAATTGGTGCGGCACGGGGCGCCGATGGCGTCCCGTGCCGGCGGATGTCGGGACGTTCAGCGCGCAGCGCCGGTGGTCTTCGGCAGCAGCTTCTGCACGTCCGCGGTCATGTCGGCGAGGACGGCTTCCGGCTCCTTGGCGCGGGCGCCCGAGATGATCGCGTTGAGATGATCCTTGATCACGTCCGTGATCTTGAGGCCGTTGTCGCCGGGGAAGGCGTACCACTTGGTGAGCAGCGCGAGCTGGCTGACCGCGGTGTAGTTATTGGGGTTCTTGACGTAGAAGTCCTTCAGATAGACCTCGTTGGCGACCTTGTTCGGCGGCATGTAGCCGGTGGTCTCCGCCATGATCGCCGCGCCCTTGGGGCCGGTCCAGAACTTCACCGCTTCCCAGGCAGCGTCGCGCTTGGCCTTGTCCTTGGCGAGGATCAGCACCACGTTGCCGCCGGCCGGCAGCCTGCCGTTCGGAGAGACGACGTCCGGGAACGGAATTGTCTTCAACGCGAACTTGCCGCCCGTCATCTGCGTGACCTTGTTGAGGTCCGAGGTCGAGGTGACGTGGAAGCCGGTCTTGCCGGAAGCGAACGCGGCGCGCATCGACGGCTGGTCGAGATTGGGCATGCCGCCCTCGTTGACGAGCCGCGCGATCGTGTTGATGGCGAACTTGCCTTCCGCTCCGTCGAACGCGACCTTGGTCTCGTCGGCATTGAGCATGGTGCCGCCGCGCGCGAACACCGGCGCCTGCCACAGCCAGTTGCCGGTGATGTCCCAGGCATAGGTGACGCCGTTGGTGTCGTTGCCGAGCGCCTTGATCTTCTTGGCGAGCGCGATCAGCTCGTCCCAGCTCTTCGGCAGATTGTTCACGTCGCCGCCGGCCTGCTTCACGAGGTCGAGATTGACGTAGACGATGGGCAGCGAGATCGCGAAGGGAAGGGCATAGACCTTGCCGCCGGCGGTGCCGATGTCGTACATCGCCTGGTGGAAGCCCTGCTTGTCGAAATCCTTTTCGGCCGCGATATAGCCGTCGAGCGGGGCCGGGATGTTCTTGTCGACCAGGACGCGGATGCGGTTCAGTCCCTGGAAGGACACGTCGGGCATCTGATTGGTGACGGCTTCGCGCAGCACCTTCTGGGTGGCGTCCTCGTAGGACTCGTAAGGCGCGCGCATCGTGACCTTGATCTCCGGATGCACCTTGGCGAACTCCTCGGCGATGCGCTTGTGGGTCTCGGTGAACAGCTCCGGATAGGGATACTGCATCACGATCTCGGTCTGGGTCTGCGCGAGCGCAGATCCGGCCGCAAGCGATAGAGCCGCCGCGGCGATGATGGACTTCAGCATGGATAGACTCCTGTTTGGGGTGGTTCGGTTACTTGATGCCGGTGAGGGTGATGCCCTCGATGAAACGGCGCTGGGCGAAAAGGAAAGCGATGACGAGCGGCGCGATGATCACCATCGCCGCGGCCATCAGTGGGCCGTAGCTGGTGCCGGCCTCGTTGTTGCGGAAATGGGCGACCGCGAGCGGCGGCGTGCGCAAGTGCTCGCTGTTGAGCACGATCAGCGGCCAGAAATAATCGTTCCAATGCGCGACCACGGAGAAGATGCCGAAGGCGGTGACGGCCGGGATCGCGGCCGGCAGCATCACCCGCCAGACGATGCCGAATTCGGAGATGCCGTCCATGCGCGCGGCATCGACGAGATCGTCCGGCACCGTCTTGAAGAACTGACGCATCAGGAAGATGCCGAACACCGAGATCGTGAAGGGCAGAACCAGCGCGGCATAGCTGTCCAGCAGCCCAGCCTTGTGCAGCAGCAGGAAGACCGGGACCGCGGTCGCCTGCGGCGGGATCAGGATCCCGAACAGCACGAGCGCGAACAGCGTCTCGCGACCGAGGAAGCGGAGCTTTGCCAGCGCGTAGGCCGCCGGCAGTGCCACCATGACCTGCAGCACGAAGATCGAGACCGTGACGATGACGCCGTTGAGCAGGAAGCGCAGCAGATTGGCCTTGGCGAAGGCCTCGCGCAGGTTCTCCGCCAGCGCGAATTGGTGCGGGATCAGGTGCAGCTCGCTGGAGAAGATCTCGGTCTGCGGCTTGGACGCGGTCGAGATCATCCAGATGAAGGGCGCCAGCATGACCGCGGCGCCTGCGATCAGCAGCACGTGGCGCAGGATCGCCTGCAACAGGATCGGATGTGCGTTGCTCATGTGTAGTGCACCCCGCGATCGGTGAGCCGCGATTTGATCAGGGTGAGCAGAAGAACGAACACCAGGAACACGACGGTGATCGCCGCGGCGTAGCCTGAGCGGAAGAATTCGAAGCCTTCCGTGTACATGGTGTGGATCAGGACCTCGGTGGATTTCGACGGGCCGCCCTTGGTCAAGACGTGCACGGTGTCGAACACCTGGAACGAGCGGATGCCGGAGATCACGACGACGAAGGTCGTCACCGGCCCCAGCATCGGCCAGGTCACGAGGCGGAAGCGCGCCCAGCCGCTCGAGGCGCCGTCGATTTCGGCCGCCTCGTAGAGCTGCTTGGGAATGGAGACGAGGCCGGCGAGGAACAGCACCATGTTGAAGCCGACGGCCTGCCAGATGCCGATTGCGCACAGCGCATAGAGCGCGGTGCTGCGGTCCTGCAGCCAGGCGAAGGCCGGCAGGCCCGCGCCGCGGAGCAGCCCGTTCACCAGGCCGAATTGCGGATGCAGCATGAACTCCCACACCACCGCCATGGCGATCAGGGTCGCCATGACAGGCAGGAAATAGATCGTCCGGTAGAGGCTGCGCAGGCTGGTCCCGCTTTGGATCAGCAGCGCGATCGCAAGGCCCGCGATCACGGCGCCGGGCACCACGATCACGACGTAAGCCAGCGTGTTGCGCAGCGCGGTCCAGAACACCTTGTCGGCGAACAGGTCCTGGTAATTGGCGAGGCCGATCCAGGCGAATTGTGGCGCGCCGAGCTGATAATCGGTGAAGGAGAGGCCAATCACGCCGGCGAGCGGACCAAGCAGCATGACCAGCATGAGCGCTGCGGCCGGCGTCACCAGGGCGTAAGCGGAATATGTGCGCCGGCTGCCATGCGCCGGTAACACCCGCCTCGCGGCGGCGGCCGGGACGATCGCCGCGTCAAGGGTCATGGAGCCGTCAGACATGGGCGACCTCGCGGATGCGCTCGGCCTGCTCCGCTCTCGGCTCGATCCGCTTCCCGGCCGAATCGAACAGCCGCACCGCATCGGGAGCGAAACCGAACGCGACGGGACTGCCCATCGCAGGCAAGTGCCTGACGTCGGCAAGCCGCGCGATCAGGCGCAAGCCGGCGCCTTCGATCGCAAGGTGGACGAAGGCCTCCGCGCCGAGGTTTTCCAGGTGAACGACGCTTCCGGAAAATGGCCCCGCGCCCAGTTCGATCCGCTCCGGGCGCACGCCGACACGGCAGTCGCCCGCGGCGGCGCCGCAGGCAAGCCGCAGAGCGATTCCCAGCACGTCGATGCCGCCGTCCCTCCGGATCCGGCCGGGAAGGATGTTGATCTTGGGGCTGCCGATGAATTCGGCAACACGGATGTCGCCGGGGTCGTTGTAGATCTCCGCGGGCGTGCCGGCCTGAATCAGTTCGCCGCCCATCATGACCGCGATCCGGCTCGACATGGTCATCGCCTCGGCCTGGTCGTGCGTGACATAGATGAAGGTCGCCTTGAGACGGCGATGCAGCTCGGCGAGCTCGGCGCGCATATGGACGCGCAGCTTGGCGTCGAGATTGGAGAGCGGCTCGTCGAACAGGAAGGCGCGGGGCTCGCGCACCATGGCGCGTCCGACGGCAACGCGTTGCCGCTGTCCGCCGGACAATTGCCCGGGCTTGCGCCGCAGCAGCGGCGCGATATCGAGCTGCTCGGCGATGGCCGCGATGTCGGCGCGGATGACGCGTTCCTTGGCGCGTCGGCCCGGCAGCAGCGCCCCCAGCAGCGGCAGCCGTTCGATCGCCGAGAGGCGCCGCATCCGCAACGGCACTGCAATGTTGTCGAAGGTACTCAAATGCGGATAGAGCGCGTAGGATTGAAACACCATCGCGAGGTTGCGCGCGCTGGGACGAATGTGGTCTACGCCGCCGCCGTCGATGCGGACCTGCCCGGAATTCTGCGGCTCCAGCCCGGCGATGATCCGGAGCAGGGTCGACTTGCCGCAGCCGGAAGGGCCGACCAGCGAGATGAACTCGCCATCCTCGATCCGGAAATCGATGCCTTTGAGGACGTCGGTGCCGTCAAAGGATTTGCGGATTGCGGAAAGTTCGATTTGCGCCATGCGCGCTGATCCCCTGCTGGCCCGTTGCGGCGCACGAGGAGTAGGAAGCGCATCTGACATTCACATAACGGTCAATGGCCCGGCTTATGGTCGCCCCAGGTTTTGCTTTCGGGGCCGGAAGACGGGGAATATCGATCTTGGGTTGCTTGTCGTGGCGTTGACCTCCTCGCGCGTCCGGGCGGTCAATGCGGTGTTCGAGACCGGCAGCTTTGCCGCTGCGGCGAGGCGGCTCGGCGTGTCGCAGCCGGCGGTGGCGCAGCTCGTGCGCGACCTCGAAGCCGAGTTTGCGGTTGCGCTGTTCGACCGGCACGCCCAGACGCTGATCGCGACGCCGTTGTGCCGACGCCTCTACGCCGCAACGAATCGGATGCAGGCACTCGAGGTGGATGCGCTGGCGATCCTCCAGCAGCGCGATGAGCTGACGGGGGGCGAGCTTCGCATCGGGCTCGGCAACGCCATGCCGGGCATGGCGCTGATCGCGGCCTTTCGCAATATGTATCCGAAGATCCAGATCAACATCGAGATCGGGAGCTGGTCGGCGATCATGGCGGCGGTGGTCGATCAGCGTGTCGACGTTGCCGTGCTGCCGGAGGTACCGCAGGACAATCGCTTCCGTCGCGAACCCTGCGTGCAGCAGCGCGTCGTCGCGATCTGCCATCCCGTTCACGACCTCAGCCGGGAATCGCGCGTGTCCGCCGTCAGCTTGATGCAATATCCGCTGGTGTTCCGGACCCGGGATTCCGCGACTCAGCGCGTCGTGGACCGGGCATTTCGCGCCGTCAATCTGCGTGCGAGTCCGGCGATCGTCGTCAACACGCGCGAGGGAATGCTGGAGGCCGTCGCCAACCGGCTCGGTGTCGGCTTCGTCTGGGAGCACGGCTCGAGCCGTATCGACCGCATCGCCAAGGTGGCGATCGCGGAAATGGAGGCGGAATCGCCCGAATATATCTTCTCGCTGGCCGGCAAACGCGGCAAGCTTGTCGAGCTGTTCTATCTGGCCAGAAGCCTTTCGCGCTCGGCGGATGGCGCTGACATCTTGTCCGCCCCATAAAGCGGTGGTCGGTCCCGGGTCTTTCCGGCGCCGTCGCCTTCAGGCTGTAGCCGGGCGTGACCGCAACCGTGATGTTGCGCAGCGGGAATATAACATAATTACGAATTTTTGATGCGGAGTTTGGTCAGCCGGCCCAAGATGGGCTATGCTGGTGCTGCGTCGAGAACAATAGAGACGTCGGGAGAGAGCGTGGGACACCAGCGGCGGACGGGGCTGCATCCATGATAACCTTACCGAGACTGGCGGCTGAATCCCTCGAGGACTTCCTCGGTAAGTTCATGCGTCGGCGGTACGATGAGGCGTCCGCCGGCATTATCGCGAGCGCCACCCGCACTGCGATGGAATGCATCGGCAACAGCGATGCGCTCTATCACAATATCGAGCATACGATGCTGGTGACGTTGGCGGCCCAGGCCATCCTGCGTGGCCGAAGCCTTCATACCCATCTATCGGGTGACGACTACGTCCATATCTTGATCGCCTGCCTGGCCCATGACATCGGCTATGTGCGCGGACTGTTCGAGGAGGACGATGCCGACGGCTTCGTCATCGACGCGGCCAACAACAAGATCTCGTTGCCGCGCGGCGCGTCGGACGCGAGCCTGATGATGTATCACGTCGATCGCTCGAAGCTCTACGTGACGCGCCGGCTGCGGCATATTCCGGGCGTCGATCCGGAGCGCGTGGCCCGCGCCATCGAGGGCACGCGCTTTCCGGCCCGCGAAGGGCAGGACTATGACGACGAGGCCTCGATCCTGCGCGCCGCCGACTTCATCGGCCAGCTCGGCGATCCCAATTATCTGCGCAAGGCCAATGCGCTCTACTACGAATTCGAAGAGGTCGGCATGAATCGCCAGCTCGGCTACGATTCGCCGGCCGATATCGTGAACCGCTATCCGCAGTTCTACTGGAACAGCGTCGCACCGCACATCCAGACCGAGATCGGCTACCTCAACAAGACCGAGATCGGCCGGCAATGGATCGCCAATCTCTACAGCAACGTGTTCCGCGCCGAGCGCGACATCTCGCTGTCCGGGCCGCAGAAATAGCCAACGACGTGCATGCGGCAAAAGATCGTAACCACGGACATCCTCGACATCGCCTATCGCGAATACGGCGCGCCGGACGGCTGGCCCTGCATCATGGGCCACGGCTTTCCCTACGACGTGAACGCCTATGCCGAGACCGCGCCTGCTATCGCCGAGGCCGGTGCGCGCGTGCTGGTGCCCTGGCTGCGCGGCTACGGGCCGACGCGCTTCCGCAGCGCCTCGACATTGCGCTCCGGCGAACAGGCCGCACTCGGCGCCGATCTCCTGGCTTTCATGGACGCGCTCAATATCCAGCGCGCGGTGGTCGGCGGCTATGATTGGGGCGGGCGTGCGGCCTGCGTGGTCGCAGCGCTTCATCCGGATCGCGTGATCGGCCTCGTCTCCGGCAATTCCTACAACATCCAGAACATCGCCCGCGCCATGGAGCCGGCCTCGCCGCCCGAGGAGGCGGCGCTCTGGTATCAATATCTGTTCCACAACGAGCGCGGCCGCCGCGCGCTGGAGCGCAACCGGCGCGGCTTCGCGCGCCAGCTCTGGGCGATGTGGTCGCCGAAATGGGCGTTCGACGACGCAACGTTCGAGCGGAGCGCGGTGTCTTTCGACAACCCCGATTTCGTCGATGTCGTGATCCACTCCTACCGCCACCGCTACGCGCTGGTCGCGGGCGACCCCGCTTATACGGAGATCGAGGCGCGCCTCGCCAGCCAGCCGCAGATCCGCGTCCCGACCATTGCGATCGACGGCGACAGCGACGGCGTCAATCCCGGCACCGCCCATCACGCACGCAAGTTCGAGGGCTTCTTCGAGCGGCGCGTCTTCACCGATGCCGGTCATAATCTGCCGCAGGAGCGGCCGGCGGAATGGGCGCAGGCCGTGATCGACGTGCGGAAGGCGGCGGTTGCGGCATCGGCAGTCTAACTCCTTATCCTGAGGGCCCGCGCAGCGGGCGTCTCGAAGGATGAAAGGTCCCGCAGCCGGGCCTGCATGGTTCGAGACGCGCCGTCGGCGCTCCTCACCATGAGGTTTTGGCGTATTGGCGCCGGGCCAAGCACTCCGCCCCAAATTTCCCTGGTCTGCGGGAACCTTTTCCGATGGCAACCGTCCAAGCTGTGGGGCCGCTTCTGGATGCAGGCTCTTTGCAGGGGAGGATCTCGATGAAGTCGCACGTGCGTAAGCTAGAACGTGTCGCGGTGGCGCAGGCGCCGGTCGAACGGCCCGACAAGGCGGAGGTCGAGCAGGCGGTCCGGACCATGATCCGCTGGGCCGGCGATGATCCCGGGCGCGACGGCCTGCGCGACACGCCGGACCGGGTCGCACGCGCCTTCGAGGAATATTTTTCCGGATACGCGCAGGACCCGACCGAGATCCTGCAAAAGACCTTCGAGGAGATCGAGGGCTATGACGAGATGATCGTGCTGCGCGGCGTTCGCTTCGAGAGCCATTGCGAGCACCACATGGCGCCGATCGTCGGCCGCGCCTGGGTGGCCTACATCCCGCAAGGGCGCGTCGTCGGCATCTCCAAGCTCGCGCGCGTGGTCGACGTCTACGCCAAACGGCTGCAGATCCAGGAGAAGATGACGGCGCAGATCGCCAACACCATCAACGACGTGCTCAAGCCCGAAGGCGTCGGCGTCATCATCAAGGCGACGCATCATTGCATGACCACGCGCGGTGCGCACAAGCCTGGGACTGATCTCGTCACCAGCCGCATGCTGGGCGTGTTCCGCGACAATGCGCTGACGCGCCAGGAGCTGCTGGGGCTCGCCAATTCGGACGATTGATCCTGCGCGCGCAAGAAGGAGGCCTCGCCATGGCCGAGGACAATAAGCCGAGCGGACCCGATCTGAGCAAGGGCGTATCGCTGAGCGCGTTCAAGGACGGCAAATTGCTCGGTCACGTCGGGGAGGAAGACGTCCTGCTGGTGCAGGCGGGCAGCGAGATCTTCGCGATCGAGCCGGCCTGCAGCCACTATCACGGTCCGCTCGCCGAGGGCCTGGTGGTGGGCGATACCATCCGTTGTCCCTGGCATCATGCCTGCTTCTCCCTGCGCACGGGCGAAGCCACCCGCCCACCGGCGTTGAATGCATTGGCGATCTGGGAGGTCGCGCGCGATCGGGACAGCATCGTCGTTCGGCGCAAGCGCGAGGCATTGACGCCGCCGGCCGCACATCGCAACGCGCCGACGCCGGAGAAGTTCGTCATCGTCGGCGGCGGCGCCGCCGGCTTTTCCGCTGCCGAGACGCTCCGGCGCGAGGGCTTTGCCGGCGCCATCACCATGCTGAGCAATGACGGAGCGATGCCGGTCGACCGGCCCAACCTCTCCAAGGATTACCTCGCGGGCAACGCGCCGGAAGATTGGTTGCCGTTGCGCGGTAAGGACTATTACCAGGACGCCGGCATCGATCTCAGGCTCGACACCGATGTCGCCACCATCGATGCGAAGACGCGCAGCGTCACGCTCGGAAATGGCGACAAGCTGCCATTCGACCGACTGCTGCTCGCGACCGGCGCCGAGCCGGTCAAGCTGCAGATTCCGGGCGCGGACCAGCCGCACGTTCACACCTTGCGCTCGGTCGCCGACAGCCGCGCCATCATCAAGGCCGCTGGGAGTACCAGGCGCGCGCTGGTGATCGGCGCGAGCTTCATCGGGCTGGAAGTCGCGGCTTCCTTGCGGGCCCGCAAGATCGAGGTGCACGTGGTCGCGCCGGACGAGCGGCCGATGCAGAAAGTGCTCGGCGCCGAGATGGGCGACTTCGTCCGGTCCCTGCATGAGGAGAACGGCGTCATCTTCCACTTGAAGGATACGGTGGAGAGGCTCGACGGCATGCGCGCCACGTTGAAGAGCGGCGCCGTCATCGAGGCTGACCTCGTCGTGGTCGGCATCGGCGTCAAGCCGCGCCTCGCGCTCGCCGAGCAGGCGGGGCTGGCGGCCGATCGTGGCGTCAGCGTAAGCGAATATCTGGAGACCAGCGCATCCGGCATTTTTGCGGCCGGCGACATCGCTCGCTGGCCCGATCCGCATTCGCGGCAGACCATCCGCGTCGAGCACTGGGTGGTGGCGGAGCGGCAGGGGCAGACGGCGGCGCGCAACATGCTCGGCAGGCGCGAGCGCTTCGACGCCGTGCCGTTCTTCTGGAGCCAGCACTACGATGTCCCGATCAACTATGTCGGTCACGCCGAGAACTTCGACGACATCGCGATCGACGGCAGCATCTCCGAAAAGGACTGCCTGTTGAAGTACCGTAAGGGCGGCCGCGTGCTGGCGGTCGCTTCAATTTATCGCGATCTCGACAATCTCAAGGCCGAATTGGAGATGGAGCGCTCGCGCGGCTGAAGCGGCGCGCCCGATCTTGATTTGCGTCAACGTTGCGGCGGTTAAGGGCTGATCTGCTGGCTGTCGTCCCGGTGCGGTGCGTGCTATCCTGGCGTGTGCCCGCGGGCTTCGCATGCAGGAGTGGCCCATGACAAGTGTTTCAGATGCGCCTCACCCTTCCGGTCTCGGCTCGGGTATCTCGGCGCTACATGCCAAATGGGGCTGGATCGTTGCCCTCGGCGTCGTTTACCTCATCGCCGGCTTCGTCGCGCTCGGCAGCATGATGATGGCAACGGTGGCGAGCGTGATCGTGGTCGGCGCGATGATGGTCGTTGCCGGCGTGACCGAGGTGATCGGCGCATTCCAGATGAAAAGCTGGGGCAAGTTCCTGATCTGGGCCTTGCTCGGCGCGCTCTACATCGTTGCCGGATTCCTCACCTTCGAGAATCCGCTCTTTGCCGCCGTGCTGCTCACTCTCTTTCTCGGCGCTTCGCTGCTGGCCTCCGGCGCAGTCAGACTGTTTCTCGCTTTCAGCATGAAGCGCGAGAGCCCGTGGGTCTGGGTGGCGCTGTCGGCCGTCGTCACGCTGCTGCTCGGGCTTTTGATCCTGGCGCGCTGGCCGGTGAACAGCGTCTACATCCTCGGCCTGTTTCTCGGCATCGACCTGATCATGGCGGGTGCGGGCTGGGTCAGCCTTGGTCTCAGCTTGAAGCAGCGCCGCTAGCTCCTGCGCGCTGGGTGCCGGACCATCAGCAACTCGACGCAAGACCCCCTTGCGGAACTCCGCTGAGCTGACGCGCTGACAAGAAAGCAGCGCGCCGCGCGTTCACGCATGACGCCGCGGCGATAATCATCGGGGAGAAACCATGAAAGCCGCTTTGGTCCTGGCCGCAGCTCTGGCTGCCGCCTGCCTGTCGACCCCTGTCTCCGCGCAGAAATCCTACGGTCCCGGCGTCAGCGACACCGAGATCAAGATCGGCAACACCATGCCCTATAGCGGGCCGGCTTCGCCGCTCAGCATCACAGGCAAGGTGATCGCGGCCTATTTCGACGAGGTCAACGAGAAAGGCGGGGTCAACGGCCGCAAGCTCAACCTGATCTCGCTGGACGACGCGTTCTCGCCGCCCAAGACCATGGAGGCGGCGCGGCGCCTGGTCGAAGGCGACGGCGTTGCCTTCATCTTCGCCACCATGGGCACGGCGCCGAGCTCGGCGATCGCGAAGTACCTCAACAGCAACAAGGTGCCGCAGCTGTTCCTGATCAGCTCGGCCTCGAAGTGGAACGATCCGGCCAACATGCCGTGGTCGATGGCGCTGCCCTGGGCGCCGAACTACACCAGCGAGGCCGCGATCGACGTCGCCTATGCCCGCGCCAAGAACCCGAATGCGCGCTTTGCGGTGCTCTATCAGAACGACGACGCCGGCAAGGAATATTTGCGCGGCGTCAAGGAGGCCCTCGGCACTGAGGCCGACAAGGCGATCGCGATGGCCTCGAGCTTCGAGGTCGCCGACCCCACGGTCGATTCCCAGGTGCTGACGCTGGCGAACACGAAAGCCGACGTCTTCCTGATCTATTCGGTGACGCCGCGCGCCTGCGCCCAGGCGATCCGCAAGGCGCACGAGGTCGGCTGGCAGCCGACGCGCTTCATCGCGAGCGGCTGCGCCAACAAGGCCACGGTCATGGTGCCGGCGGGCCTCGAAGCCGGCAAGGGCGTGCTCTCGCTCGGCGCACTGAAGCCGTTCGTCGAGACGCCGAAGAACGATCCGGCGATGACGGCCTATATCGACTTCATGAAGAAGCGCCTGCCCAATGCCGACGTCAACAACGTCGCCGGCCTCTACGGCTACACCGTCGCCGAGGCCCTGGTGGTGCTGCTGAAGCAGTGCAAGGACAATCTGACGCGCGAGAACATCATGGCGCAGGCCGCGAACCTGAAGAACGTGCCGCTGTCGCTGCTGCTGCCCGGCATCACCCTGAACACCACGCCGCAGGATTTCCGCCCGATCAAGGACGGCTACATGCTGCAATTCGACGGCAACGATTGGGTGGTCGCAAGCGAATTGCTGAAGGGGACGTGAGGGGTATCTCTCCGCGAGTCAGGAATCGTAGGGTGGGCAAAGGCGCCCTTGCGCCGTGCCCACCACCTCTCTCGGTCGCAAACAATGCGTGGGCACGCTTCGCTTTGCCCACCCTACGACACTGACGCGCGACGAGGAGAACAGGAGACCACCATGGACTTTCAAAACTCGGCCCGTTCGCTGGAGCTTCAGGAGCGCGTCCGCCAGTTCATGCGGACGCATGTCGAGCCGGTCGAGGAGCTCTATTACGAGCAGGTGAAGCCGGAAGCGGCGCGCTACAGGACGCCGCCTGTGCTGCAGGACCTGAAGAAGTTGGCGCGCGAGCAGGGGCTCTGGAACCTGTTTCTCTCCGGCGAGCACGGACCGGGTCTGTCCAATCTCGACTACGCGCCGGTGAAGGAGATCATGGGCCGCATCCTCTGGGCGCCGGAGGTCTTCAACTGCTCGGCGCCGGACGTCGGCAACATGGAGGTGCTGGCGAATTACGGCACCAAGGCGCAGCAGGAGCGCTGGCTGAAGCCGCTGCTGGAAGGGCGCATCCGTTCCGGCTTCTCGATGACCGAGCCGCAGGTCGCCTCCAGTGACGCCACCAACATCCAGTGCGCCATCACGCGCGACGGCAACGATTACGTCATCAACGGGCGGAAGTGGTTCACCTCGGGTGCGATGAACGAGGATTGCGAGATCCTGATCGTGATGGGCAAGACCGCGCCCGATGATCCCGACCGGCATCGGCAGCAATCCATGATCCTGGTGCCCAGGAACACGCCCGGCGTGCGCATCGTCCGCGACATGCTGACCTACGGCTATGACGACGCCCCGGCCGGCCACCCCGAGATCGTCTACGACAACGTCCGCGTGCCGGCCGAGAACATCCTGCTCGGCGAAGGCCGCGGCTTCGAGATCGCGCAGGGGCGGCTCGGTCCCGGCCGGATCCATCATTGCATGCGGCTGATCGGCTGCGCCCAGCGCGCGCTCGAACTGATGTGCCGGCGCGCGGTGTCGCGCGTCGCCTTCGGCAAGCCGCTCGCCGAGCAGGGCTCGGTGCGCGAGGACATCGCGCACTCCTTCTGCGAGATCGCGCAGGCCCGCCTGCTGACGCTGCAGGCCGCCGACAAGATGGACCGGGAAGGCAACAAGGCCGCGCGCGACCTGATCGCCGCGGCCAAGATCGTGGTGCCCGGCATGGCCGCCCGCGTCATCGACCGCGCCATCCAGATCCACGGCGCTGCCGGCGTCTCGCAGGACACCTTCCTCGCCCGCGCCTACGTCTACGCCCGCTTCATCCGCATCGGCGACGGACCGGACCAGGTGCATCTGGCTGCGCTGGGGAAGGAGCTGATCCGGCGCGGCGGGGTGATGGGGTAGGGCGTTGGCTCCATTGCCGGCGCCTTCGATGCAATCGTGACGATCTCTCGTACCGGTTACCGTCCCGACAGTTCAATTCGGGCGAGATTGATTTTGGCTCACACCGATCTCAGGTGGAGTGCGACGACCGCCATCCCGAACGCGGACACAAGCCGCGATAACCTTAGGGCCTTCTCTTAAACCGCCAATAACTTCTGTACTTCGGCGACAGTCGGAATGCGTCCGCTGCTGACCAGCTTTTCATTGACCACAAGACCCGGCGTGGACAACACGTCATAGGCCATGATGTCCTTCATTTCGGTGACCTTGACGAATTCGGCTGGAATGTTGGCGCGGCTGGCGGCTTCGCGCGCAACAGCTTCGAGCTTCTTGCAGTTGGCGCAGCCAGGGCCGAGGATCTTGACAATTATCATGCTCATCTTCTCCTTCCATCGTGTGAACGTGCTACGCGGGAGCGGCCGCGCGCTGGCGCTGCCGTAGCCAGACCAGCGAGCCGCCTATTGCGGCCACGATGAACGTCAGCGTGAGAGCCAGTGGCGCCCAACCCATGCCGTCGACCCACGCGCCGTAGATCAGGCCTGCGGTGATGCTGAACAACGCCACGGCCCCCACATAGGCGGCGGTCTTGGCGCGGCCGATCACGACCGCCACCATCAACATGCTCTGAAGACTCAATTCGGGGTCGGCCATCAGGTAAGCCAGCAGCGGACCGCGATGCATGCCGAGATCGAGGAACATGCGTGCCACCGGCACTTCCACCAGAGTTGGAAAGTACATGAAGACGCCAAAGCCCACCCCCAGTGCATTGGCGAGCAGGGTGTTGCTGCCGGCAAGGCTCTCGATCCATTCCGGTCGAATGACCTGACGCACCATGCCCACCAAAAACACGCCCACCAGGAGCAGCGCAAAGATCTGCTTCACGAAGCGCCAGGACTCCCACAGCCACGACCGCCAATCATCGGCAGCCAGCTTGCTCGCGAAGTGCCACACCGCCCACATGCTGAGGGCAACCGCCAGCACGCGTCCCGTCAGTCCCACCTCCAGTCCGCCCGGCTCGGGCGTCAGGCGCGCGGCGGCCACCAGCAAGGTGGTGGCGGAGAGGCCAAGTGCCAGCCAGGTCCAGAGATTGGCGCCTTCGATGATGTTCTCCATCCCTTTCCACACGGTCGCGGCAATGAGCAACAGCAAGACAATCAGAACGGATCCGTGAAAGCCGACACCTTCCTCGCCTTTGCCAACGTCGTAAGGCATCCATTGAAACAGCAAGGTCTGCCAGGCCTCGGCCCATGGCAAGGGCAGATGAACGGTCGCCATCGTGGCCGTGAACGGCCACAATTTAATGGTGCCGGCAATCAACACCGCTACAAGCGACAACAGCACGCCCAGTGCCGCCGGGGAAACGGCAGCCTGCTCGGCGAACAGGGCGTCCGTCTGGGCGTCATGGCCGACATCGTCGCGCCAGAACAGCAGTGCCATCAGCAGGCCGATTCCAATGCCGAACAGCAGGCACATCACCACGCGGGCGACAGCAAACTCCAGTCCCAGTATGCTGCCGGTGTAGGTCAACGCCATGATGTTGCCTGCAGGCGCAAAGAACAGGAAAGCGATTGCCGGGCCGATGCCCGCGCCTTTCCGGTAGATGCCTGCAAACAACGGCACGATGGTGCAGGAGCACACGGCCAGCACGGAGCCGGCTGCGGCAGCCGCCGGGTAGGATACATAGGCCGGCGTGCTACGTCCCAGCCAGCGCGTAATGCTGGCCTTGGGGATCAGTGCCACCATTGCCCCGGCGATGAAGAAGGCCGGCAACAAGCACAGCAGGACATGCGCCGCCAAATAGGAAGCGAGGCTGCCCGTGCCGCCGATGAGCAATTTGATCGCGAGTTCCATGAGGTGCCATCAGACCGGAACGCGCAAGCGCGGCATTGACCTGGGTCAACACAAACCGTCCCAGGGTGAATGCCGATTTCATGCCGGCGAATTGCTCAAGCGAGCGCTGTGGTCCGATTGCGCCGTCATCCCGCCTTGGCGATCCGCCCGTCTTCCGACCCCGCGCGCAGGTTCTGGAAGAATTTCTCCACCTCGCGCGACAGCGTGTCCGCGGTTTCGGCCACGCTGCCCGCCGCACTCAGCACCGAGGCTGCGGCCGTGTCGGTCTCGCCGATGGCGTCGCGCAGCGAGGTGATGTTGGCGACCAGCGTCGCATTGCCTTGCGCGGCGCTCTGCGCGTTGGACGAGATTTCGCGCGTGGCGGCGTCCTGCTGACCGACGGCGCCGGCGATCGCCGAGGTGACCTCGTTGATCTCGCGCACCGCGCCGCCGATCTCGCGCACGGCGTCGACCGCGTTGCGGGTCGAGGACTGGATCATCGCGACGTTCTCGCTGATCTCGGCGGTGGCCTTGGCGGTCTGGCCCGCGAGTGCCTTCACTTCATGGGCGACCACGGCAAAGCCGCGGCCGGCATCGCCGGCGCGCGCGGCTTCGATGGTGGCGTTGAGCGCCAGCAGGTTGGTCTGCTCGGCGATGGCCTGGATCAGATTGAGCACGCCGTCGATGCGCTGGGTGGCCGCGGCAAGGCTCTCGATCTCGGAGATCGACTTCTCGGTGCGCTGGCCGGTCTGCTCGACCGCGCCGGCGCTCTGCCGCACCTGGCGGCCAATCTCCACCACCGAGGCGGAAAGCTCCTCGGCCGCGCCCGCCACTGCCGTGACGTTGTGGGCGGCCTGCGCGGTGGCGTTGGCCGCCGTGCCGGCGCGGCTATTCGCATCCGCGGTGACGCGGGTGATGGTCTGCGCGGTCTGGCGCATGACGGAGGCGTTGTCGCTGAGGCCGCGCATGATCGCGCCGATCGCCTCGCGAAACTGCTCGAAGGATCGTTCGATGTGGCGGGCGCGCTCCTCGCGGGCGGCGGAGTCCTGCGAGACCTGCGAGGCGAGGTTGCGGTTGCGGCGCATGGCTTCCTGAAAGACCTGGATCGCGCGGGCGAGCGCGCCGATCTCGTCGGCGCGGTCGGAGTGCGGCACCACGACGTCCTCGGTGCCATCGGCGACCTGCTTGATCGTCGCGGTGATCGCGGCGAGCGGCCGGGCGATCGAGCGGGCGATGATGACGATGCCGATCACGACCAGGGCCAGCGCCACGCCGCCGAGGCAGGTCAGCACCAAGGATAATCCGTGGTTGGCCTCGGTCTGCTGCGCGATCTGCCTGGCGCGCTCGGCATAGACCTTGGACAGCGCCTCGAGATCCTTGTTCAGCGCCGAGCGCACGGCGCGGTTGGCGTCGTTGTCGCCCCATTCGCGCCCCGCGGCCGCATTGATCTCGACGCCGCGCCGCACCAGTTCCTTGCGGAACTCGACGAATTGCTCGATCCGCTTCTTGAAGGTGGCGAACTGCTCGGCATCGTCGTCCCTAACGATGGTCTCCCAGCGCTTCACGACGTCCAGGATCTGCGCGTTGAACTTGAGCAGGCCGTCGCCGTATTTCTTCACCACGGCGGGCTCGGTCGACATGTAGACGCCGCGCGATTCCATCACGACCGCATAGACCAGCGAGTTGACCCGCTCGACGTTCAGCGCGGCGGCGTTCGCCGTCTCGATCGCGTTGGTCAGCTCGGCGCTGCGGCGGCTGTTATAGTCGGACAGCACGGCGATCGCCGCCGTGAGCAGCGCGAACAGCGCGAAGATCGCGTAGAGCTTGGTGGCAAGCGTGAAACGGCCCGCCAGCTTGGCGGCATTCCCAGATCGGTTTGTTGTCATGGTACTCAGGGGGCCCGGAATGGCCTGAAACGGCCGGTGAACGAGGGCGTGCAGAATTGATGCAAAACTATGCAGGATGAAGATGGATGCCGCGTTAACACGTTGGTCGGCCCTGTTGGCCATTGGTCGAAGGAAAGCTAAGATATTTCAGTGTCTTGATCCGAAGATATAGTCTCCGGATCGTCTTGGAGTCGGCCAACGGCCGATGAACCCCGGAGAGGGCCTTGGTCTACCGCCACACCATCGACGCCACGACCCACACGTTCCCGGACCTGCGCGATCTCCTGGCCAAGGCGACCCCGCCGCGCTCCGGCGACCGGCTGGCCGGGATCGCCGCCGACAGCGCCGAGCAGATGATCGCGGCCCGGATGGCGCTGGCCGACGTCCCGCTCGCCCGATTCCTGCAAGAGGCGGTCATCCCCTATGAGGCCGACGAGGTCACCCGCCTCGTCATCGACAGCCACGACGCGACGGCCTTTGCGCCGGTGGCATCCCTGACGGTTGGGGCCTTCCGCGACTGGCTGCTGTCGGATGCCGCAACGCCCGAGGTCCTGCGCAGGCTGGCGGACGGCATCACGCCGGAGATGGCGGCGGCGGTGTCGAAGCTGATGCGCAACCAGGATCTGATCCTGGCGGCGCGGAAATGCGAGGTCACCACCGCCTTCCGCAACACCATCGGCCTGAAGGGGCGGATGAGCACGCGGCTGCAGCCCAACCATCCGTTCGACGATGCCCGGGGCATCACGGCCTCGATCCTTGACGGCATCCTGCTCGGGGCGGGCGATGCCTGCATCGGCATCAATCCCGCCAGCGACGATCCGGCCGTGATCGCGCGATTGCTGCGCCTGCTCGACGAGATCATCGCGCGGCTGACGATTCCGACGCAAGGTTGCGTGCTGACCCACGTCACGACGACGCTGTCGCTGATCGGGCAGGGCGTGCCGGTCGATCTCGTCTTCCAGTCGGTCGCCGGCACCGAGGCCGCCAACCGCAGCTTCGGCGTCGACCTTGCGCTGCTGAAGGAGGCGCAGCAGGCCGGCCTGTCGCTGAAGCGCGGCACCGTCGGTCAGAACGTGATGTACTTCGAGACCGGCCAGGGCTCGGCGCTGTCGGCGGGCGCCCATCACGGCGTCGACCAGCAGACCTGCGAGGCACGCGCCTATGCGGTCGCCCGCGCCTTTGCCCCGCTCCTGGTCAACAGCGTGGTCGGCTTCATCGGCCCGGAATATCTCTATGACGGCAAGGAAATCATCCGCGCCGGGCTGGAGGATCATTTCTGCGGCAAGCTGCTCGGCCTGCCGCTCGGGATCGACATCTGCTACACCAACCACGCCGAGGCGGACCAGGACGACATGGACAATTTGCTGACGCTGCTCGCGGCTGCCGGCGTCACTTTCATCATGGGCGTCCCCGGCGCCGACGACGTCATGCTGAACTACCAGTCGACGTCTTTTCACGATGCGCTCTATGTCCGTGACGTCTTCGGTCTGCGCCGCGCGCCGGAATTCGACGATTGGCTGGCGCGGTCGGGCATCACCGGCGCCGATTTCCGGCTTGCCGGCGATGCGGGCCTGCTGCCCGATTTTGCCTCGCGTCTGATCGCGTGAGGCGGCGCAAAGCGCCAAACTCGCTTCCTCAGGAAACTATCGGCGGCTCCAGGAATTATGCTTATGCCACAATATTGAGAAATTCCGGCTGCAGCATTACGCTATGTGTCTGGCTGGCAATTTCCGCAACCAGGTCGAGCGTGGCGGGGGAGCTTAGATGCGAGCTGAAAGTAACGGAACGTCCCGGCGGATCCTCTGTGTGTTTCCGCGCTACACCTCCTCGTTCGGTACGTTCGAGCATTCCTATCCCCTGACCGATGGCGTCCGAGCCTTCATGCCTCCGCAGGGACTGTTGCTGATCTCGGCCTATCTGCCGCAGGATTGGCAGGTCAAATTCGTCGACGAGAATCTCCGCCGCACGACCAGGGAAGAGTTCGAATGGGCCGAGGCGATCTTCGTCAGCGGCATGCACATCCAGCGCCAGCAGATGAACGACATCTGCCGCCGTGCGCATGAATTCGACCTGCCGGTCGCGCTTGGCGGCCCCTCCGTCAGCGCCTGCCCGGATTATTATCCCTCGTTCGATTATCTCCATGTCGGCGAGCTCGGCGATGCCACCAACCAGCTGATCGAGATCCTGTCGCGCGACACCTCTCGCCCCGAGAGCCAGGTCGTGCTGACCACCAAGGATCGCGTGCCGATGACGGAGTTTCCGATCCCGGCCTACGAGCTTGCCGACGTGAAGAAGTATTTTCTCGGCAGCATCCAATATTCCAGCGGCTGTCCCTATCAGTGCGAGTTCTGCGACATCCCCGGCCTCTACGGCCGCAACCCGCGCATCAAGACGCCGCAGCAGATCATCGCCGAGCTCGACCGCCTGCGCGAATGCGGCATGACCGACACGGTCTATTTCGTCGACGACAATTTCATCGGCAACCGCAAGGCGGCGCTGGACCTGTTGCCGCATCTGGTCGAATGGCAGAAGCGGACCGGCTACGTGGTCCGGCTCGCCTGCGAGGCGACGCTCAACATCGCCAAGCGGCCCGAGATCCTTGAGAAGATGCGCGAGGCCTATTTCGTCACCATCTTCTGCGGCATCGAGACGCCCGACCCCGATGCGCTGAAGGCGATGCAGAAGGACCACAACATGATGGTCCCGATCCTGGAGGGCGTGCGCACCATCAACTCCTACGGCATGGAGGTCGTCTCGGGCATCATCATGGGGCTCGACACCGACAAGCCGAACACCTCGGAGGCGCTCCTCTCTTTCGTCGAGGAGTCCCGGATTCCGCTGCTCACCATCAACCTGCTCCAGGCGCTGCCGAAGACGCCGCTGTGGGACCGGCTCGAGCGCGAGGGCCGCCTGATCCACGACGACGGCCGCGATTCCAACGTCGACTTCCTGCTGCCCTATGACGAGGTCGTCGCGTCCTGGAAGCACGCCATGGCGGTCGCTTACGCGCCCGACAAGGTCTACGCGCGCTACCAGCATCAGTGCGATCATGTTTACACGCAGCGTCTCAAGGTGCCGGTGTCGGACGAGATGAAGACCTGGCCCAACATCCGTCGCGGTCTCGTCATGCTGCGCAACATCTTCTGGAAGGTCGGCGTGCTCGGCGACTACAGGCGCGTGTTCTGGAAGTTCGCGCTGGGACGCATCATGCGCGGCGATCTCGAAGGCCTGATCGGATGCACGCTGGTCGCGCATCATCTCATCACCTTTGCGCGCGCGGCCTCCAGCGGCAGGCAGAATGCCTCGAACTATTCGATCCGGCTGCGCGAGGCCGCCGTTCCGGCCGAATGAGCGACCCGTCGGTTCCTGCCCGCCCCGCTATCGACCTCAGGTCGTTCACGCCCGCGCGCGTCGCGCTGGGCCGCACCGGCGCAAGCGTGCCGACCAGGGCGCTGCTCGATTTCACGCTCGACCATGCCCGCGCTCGTGATGCCGTGCATGCCGCCTTCGATGCGCCGCGCCTGCTCGCCGATCTCCGTGGCCTCGGCCTCGACGTCACCGAGGCGAGGAGCCAGGCGGTCGACCGCAGGGATTATCTGCGGCGGCCGGATCTGGGGCGACGGCTCGAGCCCGGCTCGGTCGAGGTCTTGAAGCGAGCAGCTTCCGCGCCATGCCAGCTTGCGCTGGTGATCGGCGACGGGCTGTCCGCGGCGGCGGTCCACGCCCATGCGGCGACCCTGGTGAGCCGTCTGCTGCCGTTGCTCGCGGAAGGCGATGCCGTCGCCGTCGGCCAGGTCGTCGTCGCCTCAGGCGCGCGCGTTGCGCTCGGCGACGAGATCGGCGCCATTCTCGGCGCGCGCATGGTCGTGATGTTGATCGGCGAACGGCCCGGCCTGTCGGCGCCGGACAGTCTCGGCGCCTATCTGACCTTTGCGCCGAAGCCCGGCCGCACCGATGCCGAGCGCAATTGCGTGTCCAACATCCACCACGCCGGGCTCAGCTATGACGAGGCCGCCTTCAAGATCGCCTGGCTGGTCCGCGAGGGGCTGGCCCGGCAGGTCAGCGGCGTGGCGCTGAAGGACGAGAGCGCGGACCGTGCGCCGCGTCGAATTGGCACATTCTCGCCCGGGTGACCCGCGGCAAGGGCCCGAAATCGCCGCATCTTGATCGATTCGCCCACGCTTCGCTGGCTTGCGAGAGGGGCAATTGACCTGCTAAACCCCCTCGCGGCGATTTTCCGCGCATTTTCAAAGGGCAAGCCTCCCATTGGTATGGCGTTTTCAAGCCGCTCGCGGAGCGCAATAAGCTCTCAAGACCGATGATTTAGGAACTGGACAAGGCATGCTCGAAAAGCACAGCGAGAATGAGGTTCATGTCGACAAGGTCGAGCAGGGACCTACGTCCTCGATCGCCTTCGGGCTGGAGCGGCTCGGACTGATCGCCGTCCGGGCGCCGATCGTCTCCTGCATCGTCCTGGTCGCGCTGATCATCGGCGCCGTGTTCGGCATCCACCGGATCAAGATCGACGATTCGCTGTCGCAGCTGTTTCGCTCCGATACCCGCGAATTCAAGCAGTATGAAGAGGTGACGAAGAAGTTCCCGGCCGAGGAATTCGACGTCCTTGTCGTGGTCGAGGGCAAGAACCTGCTGGCGCGCGACAATTTGGAGAAGCTGCGCGACTTCGTCACCGACTTGCAGCTGGTCGACGGCACGCGCGGGCTGGTCTCGCTGTTCTCGGCGCGCCAGGCGCCGGCGCCGGGCAAGCTGCCGGCGGCTCTGTTCCCGGCCGAGCTGCCCGAAGGCGCCGACTACGACAAGTTCATCGAGACGGTCAAGAACAACGAGATCATCCGCGGCAAGCTGTTGTCGGAAGACGGGACGCTGGCGCTCGTCGTGCTGTCGCTCGATCCGGAGGTCGTCGCCTCCAACAAGCTGACCAAGACCGTGGCCGACATCCGCGCGCTGATGAAGGAGAGTCTCGGCGACACCGGGCTCAACGTGCAGCTCTCCGGCGTGCCGGTGATGCAGCTCGAGATCCGCAACGCCGTCGAGCGCGACGGGCTGACCTACAACATCCTCGGCATTCTCGCCGGCTGCATCATCGCCATCATCTTCTTCCGCAAGGTCTCGTTCATGATCGCGGCGGCGTTCCCGCCGATGATCGCGATCCTGCTGGCGCTCGGCGCGCTCGGCTGGGCCAATTTTAATCTCAACATGTTCCTGAACGTGATGACGCCGCTCATCATGGTCATCAGCTTCTCGGACTCGATGCAGCTCACCTTCGCCGCGCGTGACCGGCTGATCGCAGGCCAGGACAAGTTCACCGCGTTCAAGAACGCGGTGCTGGTGGTGGGCCCGGCCTGCGTGCTGACGCACGGCACCGCCGGCATCTCCTTCATCGCGCTACAATTCTCCGACTCCGATCTGATCCGCAAGTTCGGCGAGGCGGGCCTCGCCGCCACCATCATCGCGCTGGTCGCGGTGCTGTCGCTGGTGCCGGTGTTCGGCGTGCTGTTCGTGCGCAACGAGAAGGTGTTTGCGGTCAAGTTCCAGGGCGCGGATGCCGGCGTCCAGGCGCTGCGCAATTTCTGCTACTGGATCGCCGTGCGCATGGTCGGCCGGCCCGGCCTGTTCAGCCTGATCGCCGTGCTGTTCGTCGGCGGCCTCGGCGTCATCTACGCCAATCTGGAGCCGCGCTACCGGCTCGCCGACCAGGTGCCGGACAAGCGCCAGGCGGTCGCCGCCAGCGACCGGTTGGACGCCAAGCTCACCGGCGCCAATCCGGTCAACGTGCTGATCGTGTTTCCGAAGGGGCAGTCGCTCTATTCCCCGGAAACGCTCCAGACCATCGCCGAGGTGCATGCGACGGTCGAGAAATCCGCCGGGGTAGGCAACGTCTGGTCGCTGGAAACGCTGCGCCGCTGGCTGGCGGAGAAGGCCGGCAACGCCGACGTCGCGACGCTGAAGGAATATGTCAGCGTCATCCCCGAGCATCTGGTGCGGCGATTCATCGATGCCGAGCAGGACGCCGTCGTGGTCGCCGGCCGCGTGCCGGACAAGGATTCCAGCCAGCTGCTGCCGATCGTCGACAAGCTCGACAGCGAGCTCAACACCGTCCGCAACAAGCATCCCGGTTACGAAATCGCGGTGACGGGCCTGGCAGCGATTGCGGCCCGCAACTCGGCGAGCATGATCGAGAAGCTGAACCACGGCCTCACGATCGAGTTTGCGCTGGTCGCGATCTTCATCGGCCTCGCGTTCCGCTCCTGGGTGGTGACGCTCGCCTGCATCCTGCCGGGCATCTTCCCGGTGGTGATGTCGGGCACGGTGCTGTGGGCGATGGGCGAGGGGCTGCAATTCGCCAGCGTCGTCGCGCTCACGGTCTCGTTCGGCCTCGGCCTCAGCGCCACCATCCACTTCCTCAACCGTCTGCGCCTGGAGAACAGGCCGGGGGTCGGCTCTGCGCTCGCGGTGGAGCGGGCGACCGTGCTGGTCGGACCGGCGCTGATCCTGACCACGGTGGTGCTGGCCTGCGGCCTCGTCGTCACCGTGTTCTCCGACCTGCCGTCGCTGCGGCTGTTCGGCTGGCTCAGCGCCTTCTCGATGGTGATGGCCCTCGTCGCCGACCTCTTCATCCTCAGGCCGACGGCGATGTGGCTGATCAATCTGCACGCCAGGCTGCAGGGGGGCGACAAGCCGGCGATCTGAGCGGCTGGCGCCGGACGCTGCCCGGCACCCTCACGCTCCGATGCGGATGATCCCGTAGGGATTGAATTTGAAGTCGCCCTCGGCGTAGTCCTGCTCCCGCGACAGCGTGAGCTTGCGGTCGCGCAGCGTCGCCTCGATGCCGCGCCCGGCCATGGCGTCGGCGATCTCGTCCATCAGCTTCGCCGCGTTCCGGTCGCTGCCGCGCGATCGCGCGACATAGATATCGGGCAGTCCGACGAGGTGGAAGCCGACACTTTCGTTGTAGGTGTCGCCGGCGAGCGGACGCTTGGCGAAAGCGAGGCGGCAGCTCCGGCTCATCGCTGCCGTGACGGCAAGGCCCTGGTTCGTGGTCGCGGCCGCCTTGCACTCCCGGGCCAGTTGCCGCCACCGCGCGAGGCCGTGGGCAACGCCCGCGCTTTCGCCCTTCACGGCGGTGGCGCCGGCCTCGATCATCTCCTCGACGATGCGCAAGGCGGCGGCTGAATAGGCCACCGTCTTCTGCTGCTCCATCGGCGGGCTCAGCACGTAGAGCACGGCCTTGTGGTTGAACACGGCCATTTCGTCGGCCTCGGACCACGCCTTGGGAAAGACGCGGTCCCAGCACACGCCGAACGATCGCTCCATATGCGGATCAGGTTTGGCTTGCGAATAGGTGCGGTCGATCTCGAAGTTGAAATCCGCGATCGTCTTGACCACTGCTTCGGGAGGATGCAGCAGGCCCTCGTCCTTGCCGAGGAAGCAGAGCACGTGACGCGGCTTCACGGTCGAAGGCTGCATGGCCGCCCCTTGCCGAATCGATGGTTGCTCATTGGCGAAAGCGCGACTGGCGGCAAAGAAGCCGGCCGCCATCAGGACGTGTCTGCGAGTCGGGTTCATGGTTGCGACGATGTCAGCAAAAAGCCCCCGGGTCGCGAGAGCCGGGGGCCGTATCCTTTCGCAGCGTGACGGGATCAGCTCTTCGTCATGGTGATGTTGACGCCGCGGATCTCGCCCTTGGAGGAGATCTGCACGGTTTGCTTGGTGCCGTTGGTGCGCAGGGAGAGGTTGGCGGCAAAGCCGTTGGCCTCGACGAACACCTCGATCTGGCCGCCGCCGGCGGTGCCCTGGAGATTGCCGAAGATGTTGCGGCTGGACTCGCTCCAATTGCCCGAGATGCGCTCGCCCTGGCTGGTCACGTCGCTGGTGAGGTCGAACTTGTAGCTGTCGGAAGCGCAGTGCAGGGCCTGCTTCAGGTTGAGGCCGCTGCCGGCGACCTTATAGTCGGCCTTGCAGCGAATGCGCTCGGTGGAGCCGTCGGACAGCGACACCGTGCCGGTGCCGCTCCATGCGCCGTCGAAACCGGCAAACGGCCCGGACGACTGAGCGTGGCTTGCCGAAACCGAGAAGAGCAGCGCCGCCCCGATGCCGGCCGCCTTGATTGCCAGTCCAGATCGCCCAAAGAATGTCATCTCGAATATCCCGTTTTAGAATGACGCCCGCTTGCGCGTGATAACGTCTCGCCACATCGAAAGTTTAGTGCTCTGAGCCAGTGGCAGGTTCAAAGCTTGGCCGCCAGAGATGGCCATTCACGACGCCTCGCGCCAGCCCGGGAGCCGCCGATTTGCGCTGTTTCGGCATGTTTCCGGCGGCAAAGGCGGGATGGAGAGATGCAGCTCTGCAACAGGTCTGCACTAAAACACCGCACCCTTGAATTATGACGTAGTATCAATCCCTTACATCTGTCAATCAAGGCCGAGGGAAGACCTGATTTGGTGGGCGCGGCGCCAATTTGGCCGCATTTGCCAGTGCTTGTGCCTTCTCTGAAAGCCGCTATGTCCGCGGCGATTTGCCATCAGAACAAGCCGTTCCGGTCGTCCGCCCAGTGCAGTCCGGGTCCGGTGCGATTCTGCCGCCAGAATGAAGGAATACAATGCGTAAGCTTCTCGTCGCTCTCACCCTGCTGTCGGCTTCCCTTTCGACCGCGGCATTCGCCCAGGCAGGACGCGGCACGGACGCCGAGCAGAAGGCCTGCACCCGCGACGTGCAGAAGTTCTGCCGTCCGGTCATCGACCAGGGCGATTTCACCATCCTGGCCTGCCTCAAGGAGAACCGCTCCAAGATCTCGCAGGCCTGCGACCAGGTCCTGAAGAACCACAACCAGTAAGCTCGGCCACTGGCCCACAAAGGCGGCCTTGCGGGCCGCCTTTTCGGGGCAGTCTGCGAAGGGCGGCCATCGCCAGACAGGATTGGTTTTGCGGCCGTATTCCCCTATATGGGGGCCGCGGCGGATCGCCGGCACGAGCCCGCGAGCGAACAAGCCCTTTCTGTCCCAACGATTGTAAACCAGCCCTCGATGACCTCTGCGAGCGAATTGCGATCCGGCAAGGGAGACCGCGACGAGAATTTTCCCGTCGCGTCCTGGATCATTCATCCACGTCATCGCACCCTGATCCTGGCCTATTACAATTTCGTCCGCACCGCCGACGACATCGCCGACCATGCGACGCTCCCGCCCGACCAGAAGCTCGCCTATCTCGACCTGCTCGAGGCGGAACTGCTCGGCAAAGGCGATAGCCAGGCCGAGGCCGTCGCCTTGCGGCGGGCGCTTGCCGAGCGCGGCATGGCGCCGCGCCATGCGCTGGACGTGCTGACCGCGTTCCGCATGGACGTGACCAAGCTGCGTTACGAGACCTGGGACGAGGTCATCCACTATTGCCGTTATTCGGCGATGCCGGTCGGCCGCTTCATGCTCGACGTCCACGGCGAGAGCACCTCGACCTGGGTCGCATCGGATGCGCTCTGCGCAGGGCTGCAGATCAACAACCACCTGCAGGATTGCGGCAAGGATTTCCGCGAGCTCAACCGCGTCTATCTGCCGCGCGATGCGCTGGCGGCACACGGCGCCTCGGCCGAGCAGCTCGGGCTGTCGCAGTCGCCGCCGGCGATGCTGGCCTGCCTGCACGGGCTTGCCGCGCGCAACGAAGCGCTGCTCGACGAGGGCAGGTCGCTGGCCGCCGAGATCCGGGATTTTCGCCTCGGCGTCGACGTCGCGGTGATCCAGGCCTACGCCGACCGCATCGTGCGCCTCTTGAAGGTGCGCGATCCCCTGCGCGAGCGGGTGCATCTGAACAAGTTCGAGCTGCTCGTCTTCAGCCTTGCCGGGATGATCGGTGAGGCCGGCCGCCGCGCGATGGGACGAAAGCCCATATCCAGACCGGGGACCGCACATGACGCTTGAGGCGACCTCGCCCGGCGCCGATTATGGCTCGACCGCATCCGGCAGCTCCTTCTACGCCGCGATGCGCATCCTGCCGCATGACCAGCGCGAAGCGATGTTCCAGATCTACAGCTTCTGCCGCCAGGTCGACGACATCGCCGATTCCGACGGCCCGCGCGAGCAGCGGCTCGCCGCGCTGCAAGAATGGCGCAACGACATCGACGCGCTCTATCAGGGCAATCCGCCGCCGCGGCTGAAGGATTACGTCGCCTCGGTGAAGACCTTCGGCCTCAAGCGCGAGGACTTCCTGGCGATCGTCGACGGCATGGAGATGGACGTGCCGCAGGACATCCGCGCGCCCGACATGGCGACGCTGGATCTGTATTGCGATCGCGTCGCCAGCGCGGTGGGACGGCTGTCGGTGCGGGTCTTTGGCCTGCCCGAGGACGACGGCATCCAGCTCGCCTATCACCTGGGCCGCGCGCTTCAGCTCACCAACATCCTGCGCGACATCGACGAGGACGCCGGCCTCGGCCGGCTCTATCTGCCGCGCGAGGCGCTGCTGCATGCCGGTATCACCTCCGATGATCCGAACCGCGTGATCGCCGAGCGCGCGCTGCCGAAGGCCTGCCTGCCGCTGACGCAGCGTGCGAAGGCACATTTCGAGAAGTCGGACGAGATCATGAACCGCAACAAGCGCCGCGTCGTGCGCGCGCCGCGGATCATGTCGAAATATTATCATTCCATTCTGGATCTGCTGATCGCGCGCGGTTTCAACGCGCCGCGGCAGCCGGTGCGCGTGTCGAAGGTCACACGCATCGCGATCCTGCTCCGTTACGCTTTCATCTGATGCAAAAGACAGCTCACATCATCGGTGCCGGGATTTCCGGCCTCTCCGCCGCCGTGCGGCTCGCCAATGCAGGCTTCAAGGTCGCCGTGCACGAGGCCACGCACCAGGCCGGCGGCCGGTGCCGCTCCTATTTCGACGGCGCCACCAACCTCACCATCGACAACGGCAATCATCTGCTGCTGTCGGGCAACAGCCATGCGCGGGCCTATGCGCGCGCGATCGGCACCGAGGCGGGCCTGGTCGGGCCGGAGAGCGCGCAGTTTCCGTTCGTCGACATCAAGACCGGGCAGCGCTGGCAGATCGATCTCGGCAGCGGCCGGCTGCCGACCTGGGTGCTCGACGAGAGCCGCCGCGTGCCCGACACGGGCCTTGCCGATTACCTGAAGCTGGCGCCGCTGATCTGGGCGTCGGAACAGACATTGGTCGGCAAGTCGATTCCTTGCGAAGGCGTGCTCTACCAGCGTCTGGTGCAGCCGCTGCTGCTCGCGGCCCTCAACGTCGATCCGCCCGAGGGCTCGGCGGGGCTTGCCGGCGCGATCGTGCGCGAAACGCTGCTGGCCGGCGGGCAGGCCTGCCGGCCGCTGATCGCGCGCGACGGTCTCAGTGCCGTACTGATCGAGCCCGCGGTGAAGTTTTTGCAGGAACGCGGCCACATTGTTCAGCTCGGCCATGAGCTGCGTTCGTTTGCGAGCAACAACGGCAAGGCCAGCGCGCTGAATTTCGGCGGCGAGGATGTGATTCAGCTCGGCGAGGGCGATGTCGTGGTGATGGCGGTGCCGCCGCGCGCTGCCGCCAGCCTGCTGCCGGGCCTGAAAACGCCGACCGAGTTCCGCGCCATCGTCAATGCGCATTTCCGCATCACGCCGCCGCCGGGTTCGCCGCCGCTCCTCGGCGTGATCGGCGGAATCGTGGAATGGCTGTTCGCGTTCCCGAACCGGCTTTCCGTCACCATCAGCAATGGCGACCGTCTGGTCGACATGCCGCGCGAGGAGCTCGCGCAGGCGGTCTGGAACGACGTCTGCAAGGCCGGCGGCGTGTCCGGCGAGCTGCCGCCATGGCAGATCGTGCGCGAGCGCCGCGCCACATTTGCGGCGACGCCGGCGCAGAACGCCCTGCGCCCGGGGCCGGTCACCGCGCTGAAAAACCTGTTCCTTGCCGGGGATTGGACTGCTACGGGATTGCCTGCAACCATCGAGGGATCGGTCCGGTCCGGAGATCGCGCCGCCGATCTGGTTCTGGCCGCCAAAGCATCCTGAAGGGCGGCCCAGACGGGCAAACGTCCCGGCCAATTCCGATCCACTAACGGAGCAATCGAGCGAGATGGATTCCGTGAACGCGACCAGCCGCGAAGCCCTGAAGCCGGGGACCTTGCAACCGGGCATCCTGGAATCGAGCATTGCGTCGGCGACGCAGGGCGTCCTCGACTTCCAGCAGGCGGACGGCCATTGGGTGTTCGAGCTCGAGGCCGACTGCACGATTCCGGCCGAATACGTCCTGCTCCGCCACTATCTCGCCGAGCCGGTCGATGCCGTGCTCGAAGCCAAGATCGCCAATTATCTTCGCCGCATCCAGGGCGCCCATGGCGGCTGGCCGCTGGTGCATGACGGCGAGTTCGACATGAGCGCCAGCGTGAAGGCCTACTTCGCGCTGAAGATGATCGGCGATTCCGTCGACGCCCCGCACATGGTGCGTGCGCGCGAGGCGATCCACGCGCGCGGCGGCGCGATTCACAGCAACGTCTTCACCCGCTTCCTGCTTGCGATGTACGGCGTGGTGACCTGGCGCGCGGTGCCGGTGCTGCCGATCGAGATCGTGCTGCTGCCGTTCTGGTCGCCGTTCCACCTCAACAAGATCTCGTACTGGGCGCGCACCACCATGGTGCCGCTGATGGTTCTCGCCGCGCTGAAGCCGCTGGCAAGGAATCCGAAGCGCGTCGGCATCGACGAGCTGTTCCTGCAGGATCCGCGCTCGATCGGCATGACCGCCAAGGCGCCGCACCAGAGCCTGGCCTGGTTCCTGCTCTTTCGTTCGCTCGACGCCATCCTGCGCGTGATCGAGCCGTTGTTTCCCAAGAGCCTGCGCAAGCGTGCCATCGACGCCGCGCTCGCCTTCACCGAGGAGCGCCTCAACGGCGAGGACGGCATGGGCGCGATCTATCCGCCCATGGCCAACATCGTCATGATGTACGACGCGCTCGGCAAGGATGAGAATTATCCGCCGCGCGCGATCACGCGGCGAGGCATCGACAAGCTGCTCGTGATCCACGACGACGAGGCCTATTGCCAGCCCTGCGTCTCTCCGGTCTGGGATACGACGCTGACGGCGCATGCGCTTCTGGAGGCCGGCGGCGACAAGGCGGTGCCGGCGGCCAAGCAGGGCCTGGACTGGCTGATCCCGAGGCAGGAGCTCGAGCTGAAGGGCGACTGGGCGGTGAAGCGGCCCGACGTGCGCCCGGGCGGCTGGGCCTTCCAGTACAACAACGCGCATTACCCCGACCTCGACGACACCGCCGTGGTGGTGATGTCGATGGACCGCATGCGCCGGGAGCACGGCGCCACCGGCTACGACGCCGCGATTGCCCGGGGCCGGGAGTGGATCGAGGGCATGCAGAGCGACGACGGCGGCTGGGCCGCCTTCGACGTCAACAATCTCGAATATTACCTCAACAACATCCCGTTCTCCGACCATGGCGCGCTGCTCGATCCGCCGACCGAGGACGTCACGGCGCGCTGCATCTCGATGCTGGCCCAGCTCGGCGAGACCGCGGCGACCAGCAAGCACGTGGCCGACGGGGTCGCCTATTTGCGCAAGACCCAGCACCCCGAGGGCTCCTGGTACGGCCGCTGGGGCATGAATTTCATCTATGGAACCTGGTCGGTGCTCTGCGCCCTCAACATGGCCGGCGTCGACCACGGGGATCCCATGATTCGCAAAGCCGCCGCCTGGCTGGCCTCGATCCAGAACGAGGACGGCGGCTGGGGCGAAGACGCCGTCAGCTACCGGCTGGACTACAAGGGCTGGGAAGCCGCCCCCTCGACCGCCTCGCAAACGGCATGGGCCTTGCTTGCCCTCATGGCGGCAGGCGAGGTTGATCACCCGGCCGTCGCCCGTGGGGTGGAGTACCTGATTGCAACACAAAACAAAAAAGGACTGTGGGACGAGCAGCGGTACACCGCCACAGGCTTCCCCCGCGTGTTCTATCTGCGGTATCATGGTTACCCAAAGTTCTTTCCGCTGTGGGCGTTGGCGCGGTATCGGAACTTGCGGAACACCAACAGCAGGGTGGTAGGGGTCGGAATGTGACTTTGGGGACGGGGGACTATTTTACCGTGGGTCAGGCCATCGACCCGCGGCCGATACTGATCGTGACCGGATTGGTGCAGGAGGCCCGCATCGCGGCCGGGCCGGGAATGGCGGTCATCTGTTCATCCAGCAGCCCGACGCAATTGCGGGCGCTTCTGACCGTGGTGGACCCCGAAACGATTCGCGGCGTGATCTCGTTCGGCGTCGCCGGCGGGCTCGACCCGAGCCTGCGCTCCGGCGACGTCGTGCTGGCGACCGAGGTGCTCTCGGGCGACGCCCGCTGGGCCGCGGGGCTCTCGCTCGGCGACGATCTGATCGAGCGCCTGACGTCGGGACGCCGCCGCGTGGTGCGCGGCAGCCTCGCCGGCGCCGAGGAAGTGGTCACCAAGCGCGCCTGCAAGGCGGCGCTGCATTCGGAGACGGGCGCCGCCGCGGTCGACATGGAAAGCCACATCGCCGCCGCCTACGCCACTGAGGCCGGGCTGCCCTTTGCCGCGGTTCGCGTCATCAGCGACCCCGCCCACCGCGCGCTGCCGGCGATCGCCCGTGCCGCCATCAAGCCGAACGGCCAGATCGACCTCGCCGCCGTGCTGCGCGGCATCGCGCGCAATCCGGCAACGCTGCACGCCCTGGTCTCGACCGGCATCGACTTCAACCGCGCCCTGCGGAGCCTGCGCGGCTGCCGGGATTACCTGATCGGGACGGAGCTGATCGAGAGCGAAGTGCTGGTGTCGAAGGCGGCGTAAGCGGGTTCGTTCGAACTGACAGAGGAAAAGGCCCGGTCGCGCGACCGGGCCTTTTTTGTCTGGTGTTCGTGGCCCATGGAGCGCAAGCGTAATCTGGGGCCGTGCAACGCGGAGAGACCGTCCCGGATTTCGCTGCGCTGCATCCGGGCTACAGGTCCGCTTCGTAGGATGGGTTGAGCCCTTGCGAAACCCATCGCTCTCCTATCCTCGCTCTCCGTAATCGCGGCCATCATCCGACTGATCGCTGGTGCAATCGGCAGGATGGTTGCCAAGCTCCACATGACGACCCGCGGGGCCGGCCCACGAGAGCCGTCGGGCAAAACACCAGAACATCCGTCAATCCCTCCCCGTGAAAATATTCTACTTTCCAGAATTTCGGATTTGTGGCATAGAGCATCCATCCCGGCCCTGCCAGAGGGGCGCTTCGCGATCGTCACGAGATGCGGGTCGGGGTGCGGTGGACGCGGTAGCGCCGGCGCGAGAGGCGGTGACAGGGACGGGTGACCGTTGAGTCATGCGCGGCGCGCTACGACACGGCGCGGTCACAGCGGTCTTGTTGATGGTTGGGGGCGCGCACATCGGGCTCCGGATGCTGAGGCAGGGACGCCCGCGGACGGAGAAGTCGTGTGGTCCCGACGCCCGGGGTTCTGGCGTCAAACCTCGCCGTGATGCGGCAGCCAACCGGAATGTGCATCGATCAGCGGCGAGGTGACGGGGGCAATAGTGCAACGCTCCCCAAGGAGAGCACGAAGGACACCGTTAAAACCATCCGCGCAGGGAAGGCCGGGCGACCGGCACACCTGTGATCCACCCCGTGTGCATTTTTCGTTGTGCACGGATCTGCGGGTGCCGCCGGCGCCCGGCCTTCCCTGCGCCCTTTGGTCTTTCATGGGGCGCGAAACGACAGCAAGCCTCGGGCGAATGCGTCGCGAGAACGGGAAGGCGTGTCTGCGATGAGAGCGCTGAGGAAGCAAGCCGACGCACATACTCCGTCATTGCGAGCGCAGCGACTTGTCCGCCGAAGCCTTTGGCGAAGGCGGAAGCAATCCAGGATATTTCCGCGGTGACAGTCTGGATTACTTCGTCGCAAGTGCTCCTCGCAATGACGGCGGAGAGAGAATGATCCGATCCCCTCTCGTGCCCCGGACGCAGCGCGCGCCCCCCGCGATGCGAAGCATCGTCGGGCGCGGTGCGCTGCAGAGCCGGGGCCCATGCATCGTCACGCCACGCGGCTGCTGGGTCCCGGCTCTGCGCAGCAGCGCAAAGAGCGCTGCAGCGCGTCCGGGACACGAAGACCCATCCTTGCGGCATTATCCCGTACAAGCAAAAGGCCCGGTCGCGATCGCGGCCGGGCCTTTGTCGTGAGATTTGAGTGCGTCCGCGCCTACGCCGCCGTCGAAGCCTTCTGCGCGGCCTTTGCCTGCGCGGCCTCGGCTTCGTCCTTGCGGATCTCGGACAGCTTCTTCTGGACCTGCTCCGAGAAGATGTACTGCGCCGGGCGCTGCTTCGACATGTCGATCTCCGGCGCCATCGGGCCGGAGGTCTTGATGCCGCGCAGCGACACCCACATCGCCTTCAGCGGGTTGTTGAGAGCGGCGGTCGCCGCCGTCGGCTCATAGCCGCAATGGGCCATGCAGTCGGCGCACTTCTCGTAACGGCCGGTGCCATAGCTGTCCCAGTCGGTGGTCTCCATCAGCTCCTTGAAGGTCTTGGCGTAGCCTTCACCGAGCAGATAGCAGGGCTTCTGCCAGCCGAAGATGTTGCGCGCGGGCATGCCCCAGGGCGTGCACTCATACTCCTGGTTGCCGGCGAGGAAGTCGAGGAACAGGCCGGAATGCATGAAGTTCCACTTCTTGCCCTTGCCCATGGCGAAGACGTCGCGGAACAGCTTCTTGGTCTTGGTGCGGTTGAGGAAGTGCTCCTGGTCCGGCGCGCGCTCATAGGCATAGCCAGGCGACATCGAGACGCCGACGCCGAGTTCGACGGTGAGGTCCAGGAACTTGGCGATCTCCTCGGCCGGATGGCCGTCGAAGATGGTGGCGTTGACGTTGACGGTGAAGCCGCGCGCCTTGGCCGCCTTGATCGCGGAGACGGCGCGGTCGAACACGCCCTTCTGCGACACCGCCTTGTCGTGGTGGTCGCGCAGGCCGTCGAGATGCACCGAGAAGAACAGATAGGGCGAGGGCTCGAACAGATCGAGCTTCTTCTCGAGCAACAGCGCGTTGGTGCAGAGCGAGACGAACTTCTTGCGCGCGACGAGGCCGCGCACGATCTCGCCGATCTCCTTGTGGATCAGCGGCTCGCCGCCGGGAATCGCGACCATCGGCGCGCCGCATTCGTCGGCGGCGTCCCAGCACTCCTGCGCGGTCATGCGGCGGTTGAGGATCGCATCCGGATAATCGATCTTGCCGCAACCGACGCAGGCGAGGTTGCAGCGAAACAGCGGCTCCAGCATCAGCACGAGCGGGTAGCGCTTGCGGCCAAGCAGTTTCTGCTTGAGCAAATAGCCGCCGATACGCATTTCCTTGAAGAACGGGATAGCCATTACAAGTTTCTTTCTGGGCTTTTGAATTCGGGTGGGTCAGCTCGCGGCCAGTTGGGCCGGAAGCCGGAATTCGATGTTTTCCTCGCGGCCCGGCAACACCTGGACCTTCACCGGTCCGATCCGCCGCATCGCTTCGATGACGTCATCCACGAGTACCTCGGGCGCCGAAGCGCCGGCCGTGATGCCCACGGTCCTCGCATTCTTCAGCCACTCCGGATCGAGCTCGCTGCCGTCGGCAATCAGATAACTCGCGACGCCGGCCTCGGTGCCGATTTCGCGAAGCCGGTTCGAGTTCGAGCTGTTGGCGGCGCCCACCACCAGGATCACGTCGACCAGCTTGCTCAAGTCCCTTACCGCAGATTGGCGGTTCTGTGTCGCATAGCAGATATCCCGGATATCCGGACCTTGAATATCTGTAAAGCGGGCCTGAAGGGCCGCAATGATGTCCTTGGTGTCGTCGACCGACAGGGTGGTCTGGGTGATGTAGGCCACTGGCATATCCGCCGGCAGCGTCAGGGCCTTAACCTCTTGAACGCTTTGAACAAGCAGGACGGGGGCGGGAACCTGGCCCATCGTGCCCTCGACCTCGGGGTGCCCGGCATGGCCGATCAGGATCAGCGTGCGGCCCTTGGTGATGTAGCGCTTCCCCTGATTGTGAACTTTCGTGACCAGGGGGCAGGTGGCGTTGAGCACCGGGAGGTCGCGCGCGGCGGCCTCCTCCTCGACGCTGCGGGCGACGCCGTGGGCGCTGAAGACCGTGACCGATTTCGGGGGGACCTCGGACAGCTCCTCGACGAAGATTGCCCCTTTGTTCTTCAGGCTCTCGACGACGTATTTGTTGTGCACGATCTCGTGGCGCACGTAGACGGGCGGGCCGTACTTCTCCAGCGCCCGTTCCACGATCTCGATTGCTCGCACCACGCCCGCGCAGAAGCCGCGCGGCTGCGCCAGATAAACTTCCATGGGTTGCCCATCACGCAAGTTGCACCAATCCGCTTCAAAGTCCCCGGCGGCATGCCGATACTGACCAATGAGTTGCAATATCCGCACCATTGGTTCGCGCACGCGGTAGCCGCCCACCCCCATCGGGGCGCCGGCGCATGGAGGCGCAAGACTTTGTGTCAAAAAATCGGCAGCAAGGAAAGGTCAAATGAAACCTCCGGCCCCGTTCGAGTCCCGACGGAGGTATTATAATACGTAAACTTCCCCAAGTGCCAAGCGCGTCGAAAGTGCCCAGTCTTTCGTCACTTTCCCGCCTCAACTCCCCGGCTATACCGGCTGCCCCCGCATGATTTTGCCCGGTCTCCCGCCGTTTACTTCGAACCTCGTTGCGGCGAGAACCACCCAAAACAGCAATAGGTTTCGCCTGGGAACTCCGATAAACAGCGGGCGTTTCCGGCAAGCTGTTAACCGCAGAAAGAAAAGAAGTGCTGCAAAGCGTCGTCGTTGCCATCGTCAGGGCCTGCACCCGGTTTGCCTCCCTCGTCGTCGTTCTCGGGCTCCTGCTCTCGGTGGGCGCGGGCTATTACGCGTCCCGGCACTTCGCCATCAACACCGACATCAATTCGCTGATTTCTCAAAACCTCGACTGGCGCAAGCGTGACCAGCAATTCGACAAGGCGTTCGACCAGAATGAGCTGATCCTGGCCGTGGTCGAAGCCCGAACGCCCGAGATGGCGCGCGCAGCGTCAGACGCGCTCTATGCCAGGCTGAAGGGCGACAAGACCAACTTCCACTCGATGCAACAGCTCGGCGGCGGCGAGTTCTTCGAGAAGAACGGCCTGTTGTTCCTGCCGACCGAAGAGGTCGGCAAGATCACCGGCCAGTTCGAAGCCGCCGCGCCCCTGATCGAGATCATGGCCGGCGATCCCTCGATCCGCGGCCTGACCGGCGCGCTGGAGACCGGACTTGCGGGCGTCAAGCGCGGCCAGGTCAAGCTCGACAACACCGAGCGGCCCTTCAACCTGATCGCGCAGACGGTCGAGACCGTGCTCAACAAGGGCGATGCGAGCTTCTCCTGGCGCGAGCTCGTCAGCGACGAGCCGTTGAAGGATAGCGACAAGCGCGCCTTCATCGAGTTCAAGCCGATCCTCGACTACAACGCATTGGAGCCCGGCAAGGATGCCACCGATGCGATCCGCAAGGCCGCTGCGGACCTGGATTTCCCGGCCAAGTACCAGGCGCGGGTGCGGCTGACCGGCCCGGTCCCGATCGCCAACGAGGAATACGCCACCGTCCAGGAGGGCGCCGTCATCAACGGCGTCGGCACGGTTCTCGTCGTGCTGGTCATCCTCTGGCTCGCGCTGCATTCGTCGAAGATCATCTTCGCCGTGTTCGTCAATCTGTTCGTCGGCCTTGCGCTCACGACCGCGGCCGGCCTGATGATGGTCGGATCGTTCAATCTGCTGTCGATCGCGTTCGCGGTGCTGTTCGTCGGCCTCGGCGTCGATTTCGGCATCCAGTACAGCGTCCGCTACCGCTCGGAGCGTTACAAGCACAACGATCTTACGGGCGCGCTGGTTCTGGCGGCCAAGCGCTCGGCGGTGCCGCTGTCGCTCGCGGCGATGGCGACCGCCGCCGGCTTCCTCTGCTTCATGCCGACCGACTACCAGGGCATCGCGGAGCTCGGCCAGATCGCCGGCGTCGGCATGCTGGTGGCGTTCATCTCGTCGATCACCGTTCTGCCGGCCATGCTGAAGCTGCTGAACCCGCCGGGCGAGAAGGAGCCGGTCGGCTACGCCTTCCTGGCGCCGCTCGACCACTTCCTGGAGAAGCACCGCGTGCTGATCGTCGGCGGCACGCTGCTGCTGGCGCTCGGTGGCCTGCCGCTGCTCTATTTCATGAAGTTCGACTTCAACCCGATGAACCTGCGCAATCCGAAGGCCGAATCGATCGCGACCTTCCTCGATCTGCGCAAGGACCCCAACACCGGCGCCAATGCCATCAACGTGATGGCCACGTCCGAAGAGCAGGCACGACAGATCGAGGCGAAGCTGGAGAAGGTGCCCGAGGTGCTCAGGGTGATGTCGCTCGACAGTTTCGTGCCGCAGGACCAGCCGCCGAAGCTGAAGCTGCTCGCGCAGGGCGCCAAGGTGCTGAACCCCGCGCTCAACCCCGATCAGATCGATGCGGCGCCGTCGGACCAGGAGAACGTCGAGGCGCTGAAATCCTCCGTCGACAATCTGCGCCGGACCGCGGGCGATGCCAAGGGACCGGGTGCGGTCGCCTCGCGCCGTCTGGCGGACGCGCTCGAAAAGCTCGCCAATGGCGACGAGGCCACGCGCAACAAGGCGCAGGACGTGTTCGTCACGCCGATGAAGATCGTGTTCGACCAGCTCAAGAACGCGATGCAGGCCGAGCCCGTCACCCTGAAATCGCTACCGCCCGACCTCGTCAGTGCCTGGAAGAGCAAGGACGGCGTCATCCGCGTCGAGGCGCTGCCCAAGGGCGATCCCAACGACAACGACACGCTGCGCAAATTTGCGGCGGCGGTGCTCGTTGCCGAGCCGACCGCAATCGGCGGGCCGGTCTCGATCCTGAAATCCGGCGACACCGTGGTGCGGGCGTTCATCCATGCCGGCATCTATGCGCTGCTGGTGATCGGCCTGTTGCTGTGGATCACGCTGCGCCGCTTCGTCGACGTGCTGATGACCTTGGTGCCGCTCCTGGTTGCCGGCGCGGTCACGCTCGAGATCTGCGTCTTGATCGGCCTGCCGCTCAACTTCGCCAACATCGTCGCATTCCCGCTGCTGCTCGGCGTCGGCGTCGCCTTCAAGATCTATTATGTCGTGGCTTGGCGCTCGGGCAGGACCAACCTGCTCCAGACCAGCCTGACACGCGCGATCTTCTTCAGCGCGCTGACGACGGCGACAGCGTTCGGCAGCCTGTGGCTGTCGAGCCATCCCGGCACGTCCAGCATGGGCAAGCTGCTGGCCCTTTCGCTGGTGACGACGCTCGCGGCCGTGCTGCTGTTCCAGCCGGCCCTAATGGGCAAACCCCGCAATCTCAGGGAGTAGGCAGATGTCGCCGACCGGATCGGTGGCGCTCTTCTGACCGGGTTTGGCTGCGGCGGCGGGCTTCGGGGCCGCGGGCGCAGGCGCTGGCGCGGCGGCAACCGTCGTACCTGCGGCTTTCGGCGCCGCGCCGGTGGGCTTCGGCGCGCCCTTGGCCATGGCATTGGCGGTGCTCGAGGGGATCGGCGGGCCAACCCGGGTCCAGGTCTCGCCTCCGCACAGGAAGCCCATCACGCAGCCCTTGATTTCGAGCTGGTCGGTGCTGACAGGCGTGATGGTCGCGCTGTAGATCTGGCCGTCCTGGGCGTTATAGACCTGTCCCTCCCACTGATCGGCGCCCGCCTTCTTCTTCATGTCGATCAGCGTCACCATGCCCAGCGTCGGCCTGTTCTTTTTCGAGACATCAGGATTGTTCTCGTCGCGCCCGCCGGGCTTCTTTTCCCAGGCTACGGCGCCCCACATGCTGCCATTGCATTGGGCGACGCGGATGTTGGCGACGCCGTCGGCGACCCGCCAGTCGCCGGTGGGGTCGGCGGCGAGCGCCGGGGTCAGACAGGTGTAACCGCCAGCCAGGATGAGACCGGTGTAAAGGGCTAAACGCATGGTAGTTCCTCGGCAGTGCAACATGGTTTAAAGCTGTGCTTGCGAAGATGGTCCGAAAAAGGGCAAAAGGCCGCACAGACCGTTTTCAGCAACGGTCCCTTTTCAGTTGACGAGCCGGCCCTCAACCGAAGTATGTAACGGATGCACAGCCCAAATCCAGACATGTCTCAGCTATTCGCGGACCGTCAGGCCCAGCGCAGCACCCTGCATAATCGGTATCTGAACGAGCAGTTCGTTCGGGTCCTCAAGACCATCGGCTACGACGTCGGCTTCCAGAAGGGGCAGGGGCAGTATCTCTACGATCGCGACGGCGCCCGCTATCTCGACCTGTTGTCCGGCTTTGGCGTGTTTGCGATCGGGCGCAATCATCCGGTCATGCGCGAGGCGCTCAAGAGCGTGCTCGATGCCGACCTGCCCAACCTCGTCCAGTTCGACGTCTCGACGCTCGCCGGCGTGCTGGCCGAGCGGCTGCTGAAATACGTGCCGTATCTCGACAAGGCGTTCTTCGCCAATTCCGGCGCCGAATGCGTCGAAGCCGCGATCAAATTCGCGCGTGGCGCGACGGGGCGTCCCGGCATCGTCTATTGCGCGCACGGCTATCACGGCCTGACCTATGGCGCACTGTCGCTCACCGGCGATTCGAATTTCCGCAACGGCTTCGAGCCGCTGCTGCCCGGTTGCACCCCGATCCCGTTCAACGATCTGGCGGCGCTGGAAAAGGCGCTGGCCTCGCGCGAGGTCGCGGCCTTCGTCGTCGAGCCGATCCAGGGCAAGGGCGTCAACATGCCCACCGACGAGTTCCTGCCCGGCGCGGCGGCGCTCTGCAAGAAATACGGCACGCTGTTCGTCGCCGACGAGATCCAGACCGGCATGGGCCGCACCGGCCGCTTCCTCGCGGTCGAGCACTGGAACGTCGAGCCCGACATGGTGCTGCTGTCGAAATCGCTGTCGGGCGGCCACGTGCCGGTCGGCGCGGTGCTGACGCGCAAGGCCATCTTCGACAAGATCTTCAACCAGATGGACCGCGCCGTGGTGCACGGCTCCACCTTCTCCAAGAACGACCTCGCGATGGCCGCCGGTATCGCCACGCTCGATGTCATGGAATCCGAGAAGCTGATCGAGTCTGCCGCCAAGCGCGGCGCCGAGCTGCGCCTCGCGCTGACGCGCATGGTGCCCGGCTACGAGCTGATGAAGGAAGTCCGCGGCAAGGGCCTGATGATCGGCGTCGAGTTCGGTCCGCCGAAATCGCTGCGCCTGCGCGCCTCCTGGAACGTGCTGGAGACCGCCAACAAGGGCCTGTTCTGCCAGCTCATCACCGTGCCGCTGTTCAAGGACCACAAGATCCTCACGCAGGTCGCCGGCCACGGCAGCCACACCATCAAGCTGCTGCCGCCGCTCACCATCACCGAGGAAGACTGCAGCTGGATCGAAAAGTCGTTCGACGACGTCATCGCCGGCAGCCACAAGGTCCCCGGCGCGATCTGGTCGCTCGGCAAGACGCTGGTGGACAACGCGGTGAGAAGGTCGGCCTGAGGCGTTCGCAGCACGGAGCGGCGGGACAACAGGCCGTACGACATGCGGCAGGATGGGCCCCGGCGCTACAGCGCATCACTTGCGTGCTGCTCTGCGTCCGGGGCACGAGACCTATTTCGCGAACTCCCGCACGGCTGCGGCCACGGCCGCCGGCACTTCCTGAGCCACGCAATGTCCGGCGTCCTCGAAGACCTGCGTGCTGGCCCGCGGAATCAGCGACAGCGCGCGCCGCGCCATCTCCCAGTAGATCGGTCCCGACTTCGCAGCGGTCGTGACGCGCACCGGGCAGTCGATCTCGGCGAGTAAGCCAAACGGATTGCCGCGGGCATCGCCAACGTAAACCTGCTCCATCGCTTCGTAGATCGGATGCAGGATTGCGGACTCGATCTCGGGCGTGCAGCAGAGTCGCACCCGGCCATCATCGAGCGGCACGAAGCCGTGGCGCACATAGGCGCGGAGCGAGGTCTCGGTCCAGTCCGCAAACGCCGGCGCCGCGCGGTAGCGCTCGAACACGGCGTCGGCGCTGTCGAACTCGGCGCGCCGGCGCAGCGTGCCTTGCAGGCGGGCGACGGATTCGTCGTTCAATCCTCCGGAACGGGCCGCACGGGGGTCCATGACGGTCGGCTCCATCACGAACAGGCGCGCGAAGCGTCCCGGCAGCAGTTTCGCCGCGAGCAGAAGATCGGTCGCGCCCGCGCTGTGGCCGATGCCGTGGACGTTGCGCAGCTCGAGTGCATCCATCACCCGGCGGACGTCATCGGCATAATCGAGGAAATGATAGGCCCCGGGCTTGTGGCTGGCGCCATGGCCGCGGCGGTCCAGCGCGTAGACGGTGTAGGCCGATGCGAGCTCGCACGCGACCTCGTCCCAGACGGCGGCAACGAAGCCGGTACCGTGCACGAGGAGAGCGGGCGGCTTGCCGCGCTCGCCCCACTGCAACATGGCGATCTCTGCGCCGGCCGGGCCGATGGAAAAGCGCTGTGGATTGATCATGATGGCGGGACGCTACTTCGCATCCTCCAAAATCATCGCAGAGCCCTTCTCCGCGATCATCGCCGTCGGCGTGTTGGTGTTGCCGGAGGTAATGGTCGGCATGATCGAGGCATCGACGATGCGCAAGCCTGCGAGTCCGTAGAAGCGCAGGCGCTCGTCGACCACCGCCATGGGATCGCTGACCGCCCCCATCTTCGCCGTGCCGACGGGATGGAAAATGGTGGTGCCGATATCGCCGGCGGCTTTGGCCAGCGAGGCGTCGTCGTCGCCGACGGTGGGGCCGGGCAAATATTCGCTCGGGCGATATTTGGCGAGCGCCTTCTGCTGCATCAGGCGACGCGTGGTGCGGATGGCGTCGGCGGCGACCTGGCGGTCGTCGCCGGTCGACAGATAATTCGGCGCGATGATGGGCTTCTCGTCCGGGCTCGCCGAGCGCAGCCGCACGGTGCCGCGCGAGGTCGGCTGGAGATTGCAGGCGCTCACCGTGATGGCGGGGAAGCGGTGCAGGGGATCGCCGAACTTGTCGAGCGACAGTGGCTGCACGTGGAACTGGATGTTGGCGCGGGATCGCGTCGCATCGGAGCGGGTGAAGATACCGAGCTGCGAGGGCGCCATGGTCAGGGGACCGCGACGGCGGAAGGCGTAGTCGAGGCCCATCAACCCGCGGCGGAACAGATTGTAGTAGGTCTCGTTCAGCGTGCGCACGCCCTCGACCTTGTAGATCGCGCGCTGCTGCAGGTGATCCTGAAGATTGCGACCCACCCCGGGCCTGTCCATGACGATGTCGATGCCGAGCGGCGACAGCCAGTCGGCAGGCCCGATGCCGGAACGATGCAGCACCTGCACCGAGCCGATCGAGCCGGCCGAGAGGATCACCTCGCGTTTCGCGCGCGCCTCGATCATCTCGCCGTTCTGGATGAAGCGCACGCCGACGGCGTGGCCTTGCTCGATGATCAGGCGGTCGACCAGCACATGCTTCTCGAGCCGCAGGTTGGCCCGCCTCAGGGCCGGCTTGAGGAAGCCGCGCGCCGAGGACCAGCGCCGGCCGCGCTTCTGGTTGACGTGGAAATAGCTGGTGCCTTCGTTGTCGCCGGTGTTGAAATCCGGGATGCGCTTGATGCCCATCTCCTCGGCGGCGTCGCCGACCGCATCGAGAATGTCCCATGACAGCCGCGGTGCTTCGATGCGCCAGCCGCCGCCGGCGCCGTGATGCTCGCTCGCGCCCAGGAAATGATCTTCGAGCTTCCTGAACAGCGGCAGCACGTCGTCGTAGCCCCAGCCGGTCATGCCGAGCTGGCGCCAGTGATCGTAATCGGCAGCCTGTCCGCGCATCGAGATCATGGCGTTGATCGCCGAGCAGCCGCCGATCACCTTGCCGCGGGGATAGGCGAGCGAGCGGCCGTTCAGCCCGGGCTCGGCCTCGGTCTTGAACATCCAGTCCGAGCGCGGATTGCCGATCGCGAAGAGATAGCCGACCGGGATATGGAACCAGATCCAGTTGTCGTCGCCGCCGGCTTCGAGGATGAGGACGCGGTTCTTGGGCTCGGCCGAGAGCCGGTTGGCGACGATGCAGCCGGCGGTGCCGGCCCCGACGACAATGTAGTCAAACTCACCTTCGAGCCGCCTTGGCATTCTGCTTCCACCCAAACAGGCGTCACGCCGGGCTGGTCCCGGACATCCACGCGCTTTCTGTCCTAATAGTCGGACGTGGATGGCCAAGACAAGCTCAAGACAAGCTCAAGACAAGTTCAGGCCAAGTTGGAGACGAGCCGGCCGCAAGCGCGGCCATGACGAGAGGACAGGGCTACCCTCGATCTGCGGGAGTTAGCTGGACCGACGCTTGCATGGTAGACAGTCCTGTATTTCAACAAAGCTCGAGACCTCCATGCCCATCGTCAACCGCGTCGCCGACCTCCAATCCGACATTCAGGCCTGGCGCCGGGACATCCACCAGCATCCCGAGCTGCTGTACGACGTTCATCGCACCGCAGCATTCGTGGCGGACCGGCTGCGCGAGTTCGGTTGCGATGAGGTCGTGACCGGCCTCGGCCAGACCGGCGTGGTCGGCGTCATCAAGGGCAGCAAGCCGGCCGGCGAAGGCCTCAAGGTGATCGGCATGCGTGCCGACATGGACGCGCTGCCCGTCGACGAGCAGACCAACCTGCCTTACGCCTCCAGGATCCCGGGCAAGATGCACGCCTGCGGCCATGACGGTCACACCGCGATGCTGCTCGGAGCAGCCCGCTACCTCGCCGAGACCCGCAATTTCGCCGGCGATGCCGTGGTGATCTTCCAGCCGGCGGAGGAGGGCGGCGCCGGCGGCGCGGCCATGGTCAAGGACGGCCTGATGGAGCGCTTCGGCATCGAACAGGTCTACGGCATGCATAACGGCCCGGGCATCCCGGTCGGCTCGTTCGCGATCCGGCCTGGTCCGATCATGGCGGCGACCGACGAGGTCGACGTCATGATCGAGGGCGTCGGCGGCCACGCCGCGCGTCCGCACAAATGCGTCGATTCCGTGCTGGTTGGCGCCCAGGTGATCACGGCGCTGCAATCGATCGTCGCGCGCAGCGTCGATCCCCTGGAATCGGCCGTGATCTCGATCTGCGAATTCCACGCCGGCAACGCCCGCAACGTCATTCCGCAGACCGCGACTCTGCGGGGTACCATCCGCACGCTCTCGCCCGAGGTGCGCAAGCTGGTCGAGAAGCGCGTGCACGAGGTCGTGGCTGGCGTGGCGCAGATCACCGGCGCCAAGATCGACCTGCATTACAAGCGCAACTACCCGGTCGTGAACAACCACGCCGCCGAGACCGAGGTGGCGCGTCGCATCGCCAAGCAGGTCGCAGGTGATGCCAATGTGCATGAGATGCCGCCGCTGATGGGCGGCGAGGATTTCGCCTACATGCTGGAAGCGCGGCCCGGCGCCTTCATCTTCTGCGGCAACGGCGACAGCGCCGGGCTGCATCACCCCGCTTACAATTTCAACGACGAGGCGATCGTCTACGGCACGTCCTATTGGGTGAAGCTGGTCGAGGAACAGCTGGCGGCGTCGTAGTTCACGCGGCGCGCGCCGCCTTCTTCTGCAAGCTCGCGGCGATCCTCAGGTCCTCGACAAAGCGCCGATATTCCAGCGCCTTGGCTTCCGGATCGGGCAGCCGCAGCAGATAGGACGGATGCACCGTCACCAGCGCTTTTCGCCCCTCGGGAAGCTCGATGAGGCGGCCGCGGTTCTTGCCGATCGGGGTGATCTTGCCGAACACGCTTTGCGCGGCGGTTGCCCCCATCGCCACGATCAGTTCGGGCTGGATCGCCGCAACTTCGCGTTTGTACCATTGCCGGCAGGCGCGGATCTCCGGCGTATTCGGCTTCTGGTGCAGGCGGATCTTTCCGCGCGGCACGAATTTGAAGTGCTTGACCGCGTTGGTGACGTAGACCTTCTTGCGGTCGACGCCGGCCTCCTCCAGCGCACGGTCTAGCATCTGGCCGGCCGGGCCGACGAAGGGATGGCCGGCGAGGTCTTCCTTGTCGCCGGGCTGCTCACCGACCAGCATGATGTTGGCGGACTTCGGGCCTTCGCCGAACACGGTTTGGGTCGCGTCCTTGTAGAGATGGCAGGCGCGGCAATGCGCGGCTTCCTCGCGGAGCGCTTCGAGATCGTCGGCAGCGGGCTTGCGTTTCATCGGAGCCTCCGGCCGCTTCTGGGGCTTGTGCGGATCGGTTGCGGCATTGGCGATCATAGCACCGGTCATGCGCTCGGCGTCCTCGATCAGGGGCTTAATGATCGAAGCCTCGGGCAGGTTCCTCCAGTATTTCTTCGGCATCTCGGCCTGCATTGCCTTCACCTTGAGCCGCGCCGGATTGAAGATGCTGGCGTAGTAGCGCCGCCAGGTTTCCTCGAGCCGGTCTTCGCTTGGCGCCTCGCTCTTGCTGACGCCCGGCGTGAACGAAAGCGAATGGCCATTCCAATGCGCGCAGAGGTCGGGAGTCAGGATCGACCAGGGCATGTCGGCAAAGCGTTTTGCGAAGAACGGCGCGGCGAGCTCGACGATGTGATGCTCCGGCTCGAACCAGGCGACGTAATGCGCCTCGCGTTCCCTGCCGATCTCGCGGAAGCGCACGAAGGCATGCATCTTGTGCTCGTCGCGATGGACCGCTCTCGCCATGGCGGTGACTTGCGCAACGTCAGGGTCGGTCGCAACCTCGACGAGATCGTGATTGTCCTTCAGCCGAAACAGCAGCCGATAGAGGATGGCGAAGCGCTCGGGATCGCGGTGCAGGATCGCTGCTTTCGCAAGCTCGATGAATTTGCCTGACACGGTGAAGGTGCTGTCGTTCACCTCGAGGATCGGTGATGGCGCGGGCGGGGCGAACAAGTCTGCTTCACCGCCTTGCACGGTCCAGGTGACATCGCTGGGCGGCACGTGGTGAAGCACGAGGCTGCGCGCGGCTTTGCGCCAGCCGTCGAAATCGGTTTCGGTATCGAGGATGATGTACTGCATCAGAAGCCAAACCCCAGTTGCGTTGCCTTCGGTTTGAACCGTTCGATCAGCCGCGCGTCGTCAAGATGGTGTGGCGACGGCCGGTGATCGCTGAGGACGATGAACGGCATCGCCTTGTTGCGGGGCACATGCAGCCGCGCGAGATCGGCGAGGCGGATGGTGGTGGTGCGCCGCGCCGCGATGATGCGTTCGACCGCCTTGGTGCCGAAGCCCGGCACGCGCAGCAGCTCCTCACGGCTGGCGCGGTTGACGTCGAGCGGAAAGCGGTCGCGGTGACGCAGCGCCCAGGCGAGCTTTGGATCAATCTCGAGCGGCAGCATCGCGCTGTCGTCGACGATCTCCGCGACATCGAAGCCGTAGAACCGCATCAGCCAGTCGGCCTGGTAGAGCCGGTGCTCGCGCAGCAAGGGCGGCTGCACCAGCGGCAAGGCGCGGCTGGCGTCCGGGATCGGGCTGAAGGCGGAATAGTAGACCCGCCTCAACTTGTATGAGCCGTAGAGATTTGAACTGGTGTGGAGAATGGTGTGGTCGGAGGCGCTGTCGGCGCCGACGATCATCTGCGTGCTCTGGCCGGCCGGCGCGAAGCGCTGCGGCTTGGCCTTCGTTCTCGTTGCGCGGTTCTCCTCGGCCTCGTCAAGCTTCAGCCGCAGCCGGCCCATGGTGCGGCGGATCGCGCGCACGTCCTTCTCGGGCGCGAATTGCTGCAGGCTGGTTTCCTGCGGCATCTCGATGTTGATGGAGAGGCGGTCGGCATATTTGCCGGCTTCCGCGATCAGCGTATCGTCGGCCTCGGGAATGGTCTTCAGGTGGATGTAGCCGCGGAAGTGATGCTCCTCGCGCAGCTTTCGCGCGACGCTCACCACCTGCTCCATGGTGTAGTCGGGGCTGCGGATGATGCCGGAGGAGAGGAACAGGCCCTCGATGTAATTGCGCCGGTAGAAGTCGAGCGTCAGCTTGACCACCTCCTCGATGGTGAAGCGGGCGCGCGGCACGTTCGAGGAGGCGCGGTTGATGCAATAGAGACAGTCGTAATTGCAGGCGTTGGTCAGCAGCACCTTGAGCAGGGAGATGCAGCGTCCGTCCGGCGCATAGGAATGGCAGATGCCCATGCCGGGCGCGGTCGAGCCCATGCCCTTGCCGTCGCTTGAATCCCGCTTCTCGGTGCCGCTGGAGGCGCAGGACGCGTCATACTTGGCGGCATCGGCCAGGATCTCCAGCTTACGTTGCACGTCCATGTCTAAATCCCATTGATTCCGCTGATGAATCCGAAAGCGCGCCAATTCGATTGACTCTCCGCGCGCCGTTAGCTTTATATTAGAACATATCATGAACAAATGAGCCAGCCGCTGGTTCTTCTTTTGAAGGCCACGGCACCAATTCCTGAAGGAGCGGCGAGCATGAGCGGCGCACGTATGAGCGCGCTTGCGATCTTGCGCGGCCAGATCGAGCGCATCGAGACGGCGGAGATCGTGCATCAGCACGATCGGGTGGCGCTCGGCCACAGCGGGATCGACGACGCGCTGAAGGGCGGGCTCGCGCGTGCGGCGATCCACGAGGTGTTTTGCGAGGGGCGCCAGGGCGTGGCCGCAACGGGTTTTGTGATGGGGCTTGCGGGGCGCGTGACGGCACGCAAGCCGCTGCTGTGGGTGCGGCAGGATTTTTCGGAAATAGAAACCGGCGCGCTATCGATGAGCGGGCTCAAAGAGCTCGGCCTCGATCCGCGCCGCGTGGTGATGGTCCGCGCCGCCGATGTCGAGAGCGCGCTGCGAACCTCGGCCGATGCGCTTGCCTGCGACGCGCTGGGCGCCGTCGTGCTCGAGCTCTGGGGCGAGACCAGGCAGTTCGATCTGGTGGCGAGCCGCAAGCTGACGCTGGCCGCGCAAGGCTCCGGCGTCACCGGCCTGATGCTGCGCATGGCCGCGCAACCGCTACCCTCCACCGCGGAGACGCGATGGATGCTGCGCGCGGCGCATTCGCCGCCGGGACCTGTGTGGAGCGTTTGGGGCGCGCCGCGCTTCGATGCTGAGCTCTTGCGCAATCGTCATGGCCCCTGCGGCCGGTGGATCATGGAATGGAATTGTGATGAGTGCCAGTTCAGTGAGCCGTCGACGTATTCTCAGCCTGTGGCTGCCGCGTCTGCCCATCGACCGGATTCAGCGGTTCCTTGGCAGCGCCGGACTGGGTGAATCCACGCATCCGAGCATCGTCGTCATCAAGGACAACAATGCGCTGGTGATCCATGCGCTGGACGAGACCGCCGAGCGCCTCGGCCTGTACATCGGCCAACCCTTGGCCAATGCACGGGCGATGTGTCCGGACTTGAAAGTGTTCGACGCCGATGTCGCGGCCGATGCCAAGACGCTCAGCGATATCGCCGATTGGTGCGACCGCTTCACGCCGCTGGTGGCGCTCGATCCGCCGCACGGGCTGTTCCTCGACATCACCGGCTGCGCGCATCTGTTCGGCGGCGAGGTTGCGCTGCTCACGACGCTGGTTCGTGCGCTCGGCCGGCAGGGCTTTGCCGTCGGTGCGGCGATCGCCGGCACGTCGGTCTGCGCGCGTACGCTGACGCGGCAGGCTTCCGGCAGCATCGTCGCCGATGGCGGCGAGGCGGCGGCGATCGAGCGGTTTCCGGTGTCCGCGCTCGGTGCGGGCGAAGCCATCACCACTGGCTTGCGCCGCGCCGGCCTGAAGACCATCGGCGACGTCGCCTCGCGCACACGAAGCGAGATCACGGCGCGGTTCGGCGCCCGGTTCTCCACGCTGCTCGCGCATGCGCTGGGGCAGGGCGATGCGCCGATCAGCCCGCGCAAGCCGCTGCCCGACTACATCGTCGAGAAGCGCTTCGCCGAGCCGATCGCAACCGACACCATGATCGCGATGACACTGTCGCGCCTGGCCGACACGTTGATCGCGTCCATGGAGAAGCAGGGCAAAGGCGCGCGCCGGCTGGAGGCCGCCTTCTTCCGCACCGACGGCGTGGTGCGCGCGATCATGGTCGAGACCGGACGTCCCGTGACGAAAAGCGCGGTAATCGACCGCCTGTTCCGCGAGCGTCTCGATGCGCTCGCCGATCCGCTCGATCCCGGCTTCGGCTTCGACATGGTGCGCCTGTCGGCGAGCCGCACCGAGATCGTGGTGCAGGAGCAGCGCGATCTCGACGCCCATGTCCACGACAATGACGAGCTCGCCGCGCTGATCGACCGCATCGCCGCGCGCATCGGGGGAAAACGCGTCGTCGTGCACCTGCCTGAGGATACCCATATTCCCGAATGTGCAGTGATGGCCGCCCCGGCGCAGCATCATCTTGCTGCCGCCATGCAGGCCGAATGGCCCGCGCGGATCGAGAGCGAGCCGCCGCTGCGTCCCTTAAGGCTGTTCGACAAGCCGGAGCCGATCAAGGTGCCGTTCGCAGCCGTGCCGGATGGTCCGCCGCATCAATTCACCTGGCGCCGCGCGCTGCATGCCGTGGTGCGGGTGGAGGGGCCCGAGCGCATCGCGATGGAATGGTGGCGGCAGGACGGCAAGCAGCTGACCCGAGATTATTTCCGCATCGAGGATGCCGAGGGCCGGCGCTTCTGGATCTTTCGCGACGGACTTTACGAGGGGGAGGTGTTCGATGGCGACGGCAAGCCCGCCTCGCCCGGCTGGTATGTGCACGGTCTCTTCGCATGAATATGCCCGCTTATGCCGAGATCGGCATCACCACCAACTTCTCCTTCCTGCGCGGCGGCTCGGATCCGCGCGCCTATGTGCATCAGGCCAGCGCGCTCGGTATTCCCGCAATCGGCATCGCCGATCACAACACGCTCGCGGGCGTGGTGCGGGCCTACAAGGAGCTCGACAATGACAAGGTGCTGCACAAGCCGAAGCTCCTGATCGGCGCGCGCATCGTCTTCATCGATGGCACGCCCGACATCTTGGTCTATCCGCGCGACCGCGCCGCCTATGGCCGGCTGTGCCAGCTCCTGACCCGGGGCAAGCGCGGCGACGACATCACGCGGATCGAGAAGGGCGAGTGCCGTCTCAGCCTCGCCGATCTGCTGGAATTTTCCGAAGGCCAGCTCCTGATCCTGACGCTGCCGCATCGCTTCGACCCGGCCCAGGCGCTGGACGTTCTGGCGCAGCTGAAGGCGGGCCGCGCCGAAGGCGTGTGGCTGGCGGCGAGCCTGGTCTATCGCGGCGACGACCGCCGCCGGCTGGCGCGGCTCGATGATCTCGCGATGAAGGCGAAAGTGCCGCTGCTCGCGACCAACGAGGTGCTGTATCACGATCCCGGCCGCCGTCCGCTGCAGGATGTGCTGACCTGTATCCGGGAAAAGACCACGATCGAGGCTGTGGGGCGGAAGCTGGAAGCCAATGCCGAACGGTTCCTGAAGACACCGCGCGAGATGGCGCGTCTGTTCCGCGATTTCCCCGATGCGATCGCGGAGACCATGCGCTTCGCAAACGCAATCGACTTCTCCCTCGATCAGCTCAAATACCAATATCCTGATGAACCGGTGCCGCCGGGCAAGACCGCACAGGGGCATCTGGAGGATCTGACCTGGGCGGGTGTCGAGAAGTATTTCGACGGCCAGATCGACGGCAAGCTGCGGGCGACGCTCAACAAGGAGCTCGCGTTGATCGCCGAGCTGAAATACGCGCATTATTTCCTCACCGTGCATGACATCGTGCACTATGCGCGCAGCCAGAACATTCTGTGCCAGGGCCGCGGCTCGGCGGCGAATTCGGCCGTGTGCTACGTGCTCGGCATCACCTCGGTCGATCCGACCAAGGTCGATCTGTTGTTCGAGCGCTTCATCTCCAAGGAGCGGCTGGAGCCGCCCGACATCGACGTCGATTTCGAGCATTCGCGGCGCGAGGAGGTGATGCAATATGTCTATCGCCGCTACGGTCGCCACCGCGCCGCGATCATCGCGACCGTCATCCATTATCGCCCGCGCAGTGCCATTCGCGACGTCGGCAAGGCGCTGGGCCTGACCGAGGACGTCACCGCCGCGCTCGCCGACACCGTCTGGGGCAGCTGGGGCAAGGGCCTCAACGAGATGCAGGTTCGGCAGGCCGGGCTCGATCCGCAAAATCCCATGATCAACCTCGCGGTCGAGCTCGCAACCGAGCTGATCGAATTCCCGCGCCATCTGTCCCAGCATGTCGGCGGCTATGTGCTGACCCAGGATCGGCTCGACACCTATGTACCGATCGGCAACGCCGCCATGGACGACCGCACCTTCATCGAATGGGACAAGGACGACGTCGATGCGTTGAGCATGATGAAGGTCGACGTGCTCGCGCTGGGCATGCTGACCTGCATCAGGAAGTGTTTTGACCTGATCGACCAGCACAAGGGCGAGCGTTTCGTGCTGGCGAGCGTCCCGCAGGACGATCCCAGGGTTTACGACATGCTGTGTGCCGGGGAGTCGCTCGGCGTGTTCCAGGTCGAGAGCCGCGCCCAGATGAACATGCTGCCGCGCCTGAAGCCGCGGACCTTCTACGATCTCGTCATCGAGGTCGCGATCGTGCGCCCCGGGCCGATCCAGGGCGACATGGTGCATCCTTACTTGCGGCGGCGGAACGGGGTGGAGAAGGTGAGCTATCCCTCGCCGTCGCCGGAGCATGGCGACAGGGACGAGCTCTACAAGGTGCTTCACAAGACGCTTGGCGTGCCTCTGTTCCAGGAGCAGGCGATGCGGATCGCGATTGAAGCGGCGCATTTCAGCTCCGAGGAAGCCAATGGCCTGCGCCGCTCGATGGCGACCTTCCGCAATGTCGGCACCATCGGCCAATACGAGGAGAAGCTGATCGGCAACATGGTCGCCCGCGGCTACGATCCCAACTTCGCCAGAAGCTGCTTTGACCAGATCAAGGGGTTCGGCTCCTACGGTTTCCCGGAGAGCCATGCCGCGAGCTTTGCGCAGCTCGTCTACATCTCCTCATGGCTGAAGCATTATCACCCGGATGCGTTCTGCTGCGGCCTGTTGAACTCGCAGCCGATGGGGTTCTATGCCCCGGCGCAAATCGTCGGCGACGCCCGCAAGAACGGCGTCGAGGTCCGCGACATCGACGTGTCCTACAGCTTTGCGCAAAATACGCTGGAGCAGGGGAGCGGCAAATATTGTGCCGTCCGCCTTGGCTTCCGCCAGATCGACGGCTTCCACTGGCTGGACGAGGATGAGGAGAGGCTGAAACGCTCCCAGCTGTCATTCCGGGGCTTGCCTGAAGAATTTTCCGTGATTGGGCCGGTCTTGCCGCAGGCTCCGTTCACCTCTCCCTATGGGAGAGGTGTAGCGCGGCCGATGCCTCAGCAGGACTGGGCCGACCGCATCGTCGCCGCCCGCAATCGCCGACCCTTCACCTCGCTCGAGGATTTCGCCCGCGACACCGGTCTGCCCAAGCGCGCGCTGATCCTGCTGGCGGATGCCGACGCGTTCCGCTCGCTCGGGCTCGACCGCCGCGAGGCGCTGTGGCAGGTGCGACGGCTGCCGGACGACGTGCCGCTGCCGCTGTTCGAGGCGGCCACCGCGCGCGAGCAGCCGGACGAAGGCGCAAGACCGCTGCCGCTGATGCCGCGCGCCGAGCAGGTGGTCGCGGACTACCAGACCATCCGGCTGTCGCTGAAGGGCCATCCGATGGAGTTCTTGCGCGAGATGTTTACGCGCGAGCGGATCGTCGCCTGCAAGGAGATCAATCATGAGAACGAGCGGCGCCGCGTCCGCTGCGCCGGCGTGGTGCTGGTGCGGCAGCGGCCGGGCAGCGCCAGCGGCGTCGTGTTCATGACGCTGGAGGACGAAACCGGCATCGCCAATGTCGTGGTCTGGCCCAAGATCATGGAGCAGTACCGGAAGGAAGTGATGGGCGCGCGGCTCATCGAGGTCCAGGGCTATATCCAGAGCAGCCCCGAAAAGGTGACGCACCTCATCGCCCAGCGCATGATCGACCGCTCGCACGATCTGGTCGGCCTCGCCAACGACGCGCTGAGCCGCCAGCACCCGGTGCCGGCAGGCGCCACATTGGTCGAGCCGCTCAACGAAGACCCTCGCGCGCTCGCGGACATGCCGGCGCAGAAGATCCGTCACCCCCGCAACGTCCGCATCCTGCCGCCGTCGCGGGATTTTCATTGAGGGTGTGGCGTGGGATGCCGCCACACATCTACTGCCGTAGGGTGGGCAAAGGCGCGTCAGCGCCGTGCCCACCACCTGTCCGATACGGAAACGGAAGCGTGGGCACGCTTCGCTTTGCCCACCCTACGCGTTCTGCGCTGACGATGCAGCGCGCCCTCAAAAATTCACCCGGTTCGAGATCGCGCCGTCCACGACCAGATTCGATCCGGTCGTGAATCCCGATACCGGGCTCGCCAGAAACACCGCGGCGTTCGCGATCTCCTGCGGCGTTGCCATGCGGCCGGTCGGGTTGCGCTTCATCGCGTCGTTGTAGCGCTCCGGCATGTTCTTCTCGATCATCTCCCAGACGCCGCCCTTGAAATAGACGGTGCCCGGCGACACCACATTCACGCGGATCTTCTTCTTGGCGTATTGCCGCGCCAGGCCCTTGGCCATGTGGATCAGCGCCGCCTTGATCGGGCCGTAGGAGCTGGCCGTGTCGGCCTGCGCCGCCGAGATCGAGGAGATGATCACGACGGCCGCGTCGCCGCTGCTGGCACCGCTCGCCTCGAGAAACGGCCGCGCGGCGTCGAAGGCGTGCACGGCGCCGAGAACGTCGAGCCGGAAATTCTGCTCCCACGACGCGGGATCGCCGCCTTGCGCCATTGCGCCGGCATTGGAGAACAGCAGGTCGATGCCGCCGAGCTCCTTCGCCGCGCCTTCGATCCACGATTTCAACGCGGCGCCGTCGGTGACGTCGACGGCGCCGCCGACAGCCTTGACGCCGCTCGCCTTCAGCTCCGCGACCGTTGCCGCAACCTGCTCCGCATTGCGTGCGCACACCGCGACATTGGCGCCTTCACCGGCGAGCGTTGCCGCAATCGCCCGTCCGATGCCGCGCGTGCCGCCGAGCACGATGGCGTTCTTTCCCTTGAGACCGAGATCCATTGTTTGGTTGTCCTTGTTGTTGGCGCAGAGAGAGTAGCTGTTTTGGCAGGAATGCTGAACTATCAATTCGTCATTGCGAGCGCAGCGAAGCAATCCAGAAATGCATTTGCGGCGACAGTCTGGATTGCTTCGTCGCAAGAGCTCCTCGCAATGACGTGGAGAGAGACCTCGCCCACCTCACTCCGGCGCCGCTCCCACCGGTGGGCCGCCGGGCGGGCGGTGCAGGAAGGTCAGCGACGCATAGGCGCCGGTCCAGGAGCCGATTGCCGCGAAGGCGACGTAGAATGCGTTTTCGGTGTAGCTGATCACGGCATAAGAGGACAGCAGGTACCAGACCGCGCTCCAGTTCGCCGCCGGAATGCGCTTGCGCGCGATCACGGCCGAGGTGAACATGACGTAGACGGCGTCGGTGGCCGCCGTCGCGATGAATACGGCACCTGCGATGAGGGGATCGATGGCGGCCATTGCATTCCCTTATGTGCTGATGGATGGTCGCAAAAAGGGTAAGGGAGAGAAGCAGCCATGCAAAGCCCCGCCGATATCCTCAAGGACATCTGGACCTCGGCCGGCGGCGATCCGGCCGCGCTCGAACGCGTGCGGCTGAGCGGCGACGAGCCGCAGATTCCCTCTTCATTTCGCGTGGCCGTCGCCGGCCAAGCCACGATCGCCGCCGCCGGCCTCGCCGCGGCCGAGATCTGGCGGCTGCGCAGCGGGAAGATGCAAGACGTCTCCGTCGACATGCGCCACGCCGTCGCTGAATGCCGCTCCGAGCGCTATCTACGTGTCGACGACAAGCCGCCGCCGCCGGCCTGGGATGCGATCGCCGGCGTCTACAGGACCGGCGATGGCCGCTTCGTTCGCTGCCACACCAATTTCCCGCATCATCGCAAGGCCGTCTGCGATGTGCTCGGTTGCGAGCCGGCGCGCGACAAGGTGCAGGCTGCGCTGATGCAATGGAAAGGCGAGGATTTCGAGACGGCAGCTTACGCGGCGGGCGGTGTGGTTGCGCTGATGCGGAGCTACGACGAATGGTCTGCACTGCCGCAGGCGCGCGCGCTCGCGCGATTGCCGCTGATCTCGATCGAGAAGATCGGCGAAGCCTCCCCAAAGCCGTGGCCAAAAGGCGATCGTCCGCTCGAAGGTCTTCGCGTGCTCGATCTCTCCCGCGTCATCGCAGGCCCCGTTGCCGGCCGCACGCTCGCCGCGCACGGCGCTGATGTGCTGCTGGTGTCGGGGCCGGCGCTGCCCGCCATCGACTGGCTCACCATCGATACCGGCCGCGGCAAGCTCACCGCCTTCATCGAGCTGAAGACCGACACGGGCAGGGCGCAATTGCGCGACCTGCTGGAGGACGCCGACATCTTCTCGCAAGGCTATCGCCCGGGTGCGCTTGCCGCGCTCGGCTTTTCGCCGGAGGATGCAGCGAAGATCAGTCCGGGCATCGTCTATGTGACGCTGTCGGCCTATGGCCACACCGGGCCCTGGGCCGAGCGCCGCGGCTTCGATTCCCTGGTGCAGACCACGACCGGATTCAATCACGCCGAGGGCCGAGCCGCCGGCCTCGATGCTCCCAAGGAATTGCCGGCGCAGATGCTCGACCACGCCACCGGCTATCTGATGGCGCTCGGTGCGATGATGGCCAAGATGCGCCAAGCCCGCGACGGCGGCAGTTGGCACGTAAGTGTGTCGCTGGCGCAGACCGGACGCTGGCTATGGAATCTCGGCCGGCTCGATGGCGGGCTGAATACCCCGGATCTTTCGGGTGAGGCCGTATATGCCGCGTTCATCGAGAGCATGCCATCCGGATTCGGCATGCTGAAGGCGGTGCGCCATTCGGCGCTGCTGTCGACGACACCGGCGCAATGGTCTCGTCCGGCGATGCCGCTCGGCTCTCATCCGGCGCATTGGCCGGCGCGAAGCTGACATGAAGCTGACATGTCGCGATATTTTTTACGCAAACCGAAAGGCACCAGCGTTTTTTAGGTTGTTTGAAATTCCAGTTCGGCACTATTAGCGCAACCGACAAGGCAGACATCTGCCGAGATCGTCGCAGACACGGCCGGGCTCCATGGTGGTTGAAAATACCCAGCGACTGCAGCTGTTCAGACAGCGGCTGATCACGTCCGTAGTTTTACTAGCTCTCGCCGGCGCAGGCGCCTACGGCTTCCTCGCTATGGGGCCCAAGCAAAAGAAGCACTCCGAAATCTCCAGCCAGTCGCGCAGGAATGCGCAGACCTTCACGCCGACGCCGTCCGAATGGGCGACGCTGACGATCGAGCCGGTCAAGGCCCGCGCCTTCCGCGCCGAATACGTCACCGAGGGCAAGATCGCCGTCGATGAGGACCGGTCGACGCCGGTGTTCTCGCCCTATGCCGGCCGTGTCACCAAGCTGCTGGCCAAGCCGGGTGAGACGCTGAAGCAGGGGCAACCGCTGTTCACGATCGAAGCCGCCGATACGGTGCAGGCCCAGAACGACTTCATCGCGGCGATGACCGCCCAGAACAAGGCGAAGTCGGCGCTCGAGCTCTCCGACATCCAGTTCAAGCGCGCCAAGGATCTCTATGAGGGCCATGCCATTCCGCTGAAGGACTATCAGCAGGCGGAAGCGACGCAGGTTCAGGCGCAGAATGACATGCGCTCCTCGGCGACGGCGCTGGAAGCGGCGCGCAACAAGCTGCGCATCCTCGGCTTCACCGACGAGGCCATCAAGGCGTTCCGGGAAAAAGGCGTCATCGATCGGGAGATCACGATCTATTCGCCGATCTCCGGCACCATCGTGCAGCGCAAGATCGGCCCTGGCCAATACGTCAACTCTGGCGCCAGCGATCCGGTCTTCGTGATCGGCGACCTCTCCACCGTCTGGCTCACCGCCTTCGTGCGCGAGAGTGATGCGGCTGCGGTCTGCATCGGACAGGACGTCACCGTCAACGTGATGGCGCTGCCGGGCCGTCCGCTCACCGCGAAGATCAACTATGTCGCCGCCGCGATCGACCCCAACACCCGCCGCCTGCTGGTGCGCGCCACCATCGACAACAAGGACGGCTTGCTCAAGCCGGAGATGTTCGCCAACGTCACGATCTACTCGGCGGGTGATCGCGCCGCGCCGGCGGTGCCGAAACAGGCCCTGATCTATGAAGCCGACAAGGTTCGTGTCTGGGTCGCGCGCGAGGACAAATCGGTCGAGCTGCGCCAGATCAAGATCGGCCTCGTCAATGGCAACCTCGTCGAGGTCACCGGCAACCTGAAGCCCGGCGAGCAGATCGTCACCAAAGGCAGCCTGTTCATCGACCGCGCGGCGTCCGGCAGCTGACGACGACCCAAGAAATTGAAGACCTGAATGGATCGTCTCGTCGCTCTTGCCGTCAACCGGCGCTTCCTGATGGTCGGCATGTTCGTCGCCGTGCTGATCGGCGGCCTGATCGCGTTCAATCAGCTCAACATCGAGGCCTATCCCGATCCGACCCCGCCGATGGTCGATATCGTGACGCAGAGCCCGGGACTGTCGGCGGAGGAGATCGAGCGCTACATCACGATCCCGATCGAGACCCAGGTCGCCGGCCTGAAAAACATCACGACCATCCGCACCATCTCGCTCTACGGTCTCTCCGACGTCAAGATTCAGTTCTCCTTCGCCTACACCTATGACGAGGCGTTGCAGCAGGTGTTGAACCGCCTGGCGCAGCTTGCGCCGCTGCCGGGCAACGTGCAGCCGCAGATCTCGCCGCTGAGCCCGATCGGCGAGATCTTCCGCTACCGTCTCGTGGGTCCGCCGAACTACAGCGTGCTCGACCTCAAGACCATTCAGGACTGGATCCTGCAGCGCCGCTTCCGCGCCGTGCCTGGGGTCATCGACGTCACCGGGTGGGGCGGCAAGAGCAAGACCTACGAACTCCAGGTCGATTTCAACAAGCTGGTCGCCAATGGGTTGACGCTGCCGCAATTGCTGCAGGCGGTCGGCAATTCCAACGTCAATGTCGGCGGCAACACCGTCAATATCGGCCAACAATCGGCCGTGGTGCGCGGCGTCGGCCTGATCCGCTCGATCGACGATCTCGCCAACACCATGGTGGCGCAGACCGGCGGCAATCCGGTGCTGGTCAAGGACGTCGCCACCGTCACCGTCGGCCAGAAGCCGCGCCTCGGCATTGCCGGCCTCGACGAGGCCGACGACATCGTGCAGGGCATCGTGTTGATGCGGCGCGGCGAGCAGAGCTCGCCGACCATCAAGCGTGTCCATCAGCTCGTCCAGCAAATCAACAGTTCCAGCATCCTGCCGCCCGGCGTGCGCATCGAACGCATCTACGACCGCGGCGACCTGATCGAGCTCACCACCCACACGGTGCTGCACAACATGGTGGTCGGCATTGTCCTGATCGTGCTGTTGCAGTGGATCTTCCTCGGTGATCTCCGCAGCGCGCTGATCGTCGGGGCCACGATTCCGTTCGCGCTGTTCTTCGCGGTCATCATCCTGGTGCTGCGCGGTGAATCGGCCAATTTGCTGTCGGTCGGCGCGATCGATTTCGGCCTGATCGTCGATGCCACCGTCATCATGGTCGAGGCGATCTTCCGCCGCCTGACGCACACGACGCCGATCTCGGAAGCCGGGCTTATGTCGCCCGAGACGACGTTCGGCATGAAGAGCCACGCCATCCTCAGCGCGGCCGCCGACGTCTCGCGCTCGATCTTCTTCGCCGCGGCGATCATCATCGCGGCGTTCCTGCCGCTGTTCACGCTGTCTGGCGTCGAGGGCAACATTTTCGGGCCGATGGCGCGCACCTATGCCTATGCGCTGGCCGGCGGGCTGCTTGCGACGTTCACCGTCACGCCGGCCTTGTCCGCGATCATCCTGCCCGCGCATGTCGAGGAAACCGAGACCAGGGTCATGCTGATCCTGCATCGCTTGTACTCGCCGCTGCTGCAATGGGCTGTCGCCAATCGCAATGTCGTGCTCGGCGGCGCGGCCGGCCTGGTGCTGATGACGGTGGCGCTCAGCCGGCTGCTCGGCCTCGAATTCCTGCCGAAGCTGGAGGAGGGCAATCTCTGGATTCGTGCCACCCTGCCGCCGACCATCTCGCTCCAGGAAGGCAATTCCTACGTCAACGAGATGCGCAAGCTGATCCGCGCCCGGCCCGAGGTCGAGTCCGTCGTATCGCAGCATGGCCGTCCCGATGACGGCACCGATGCCGCCGGCTTCTTCAACGCCGAGTTCTTCGCGCCGCTCAAGCCCGTGAGCCAGTGGCCCGGCACCCGCGACAAGGAAGAGCTGACCGCGCAGCTGCTCAAGCAGCTCGACGATCGCTTCCCCGGCGTCGAATTCAACTTCTCGCAATATCTCCAGGACAACGTCTCCGAAGCCGTCTCCGGCGTGAAGGGCGAGAACTCGATCAAGCTGTTCGGCAGCGACCTGCAGGCGCTCACCGACACCGCGAACAAGATCAAGCAAGTGCTGGCCACCGTGCAGGGCGTCACCGACCTTGCGGTCTTCACCTCGCTCGGGCAACCGACCATCCAGATCGACATCAACCGCGCCAAGGCCGCGCGCTACGGCCTTGCGCCGGGCGACATCAATGCCACGATCAAGGTTGCGATCGGCGGCGACACCGCGGGAGACCTCTACGAACCTGGCAGCGATCGTCACTTCCCGATCATTGTCCGCCTCGCGCCGGAATATCGCAGGAGCGCGGAGGCGATCCAGAATTTGCGGATCGGCGCGCCCGGGCCGAACGGCAGCGTCACCCAGATTCCCCTCAGCGAGGTCGCCGACATCAGCCTCGTCTCGGGCGCGGCCTACATCTATCGCGAGCAGCAGGAACGCTATCTGCCGATCAAGTTCTCGGTGCGCGAGCGCGACCTCGGCAGCGCGATCAGCGAGGCCCAGCAGAAGATCGCGGAGCAGGTGCAGCTGCCGCCCGGCTCGCACATGGAATGGGTCGGCGAGTTCGGCAATCTCCAGGACGCGATCCGGCGGCTGTCGATCGTGGTGCCGATCTCGCTGGCGCTGATCGGCGTGCTGCTCTGGTTCAATTTCGGCTCGATGACCGACACGCTGCTCGCGATGAGCGTGATCCCGATGGCGATTTTCGGCGGCGTGCTCGGCCTGTTGATTTCAGGCACGGCCTTCAGCGTCTCCGCGGCGATCGGCTTCATCGCGTTGTTCGGCATCGCGGTGATGGACGGCATCATCATCCTGTCGCAGTTCAACCAGCTGATCGAAGAAGGCATGGACCGCATGACCGCGGTGGTGCGCACGGGAGAGTTGCAGCTGCGGCCGGTGCTGATGACCTGCATCGTCGCCGGCGTCGGCCTGCTGCCGGCGGCGCTGTCGGAGGGGATCGGCTCGCAGGTGCAGAAGCCGCTCGCGGTCGTCGTCGTCACCGGCATGATGCTAGCGCCGGTCGTGATCCTCGTGACCTTGCCGGTCCTGATCTCGTTCTTCTCGCGCCGCGGGCGCTGAGCGTCAGAACCCGTACAGCCGCGCCGCGTTGTCGGCCAGGATCTTCTTGCGTACCTCCGCATCCGGCGCCCACACCGGAAGCTGGTTGAGCAGGCGGCCGTCGTCGATCTGGTAGAGCGGCGCGATGTCGGTTGCTTTGCGGCCCTCGACCCGGCTGGAATCCGGATGCGGCCAGTCGGTGCCCCAGACGATGCGGTCCGCATTAGCCGCGATCAGCGCCCGGGCATAGGGCACCATGTCCTGGTAGTCGGGTGCGAGCTTCGAGGAGCGATAGGCGCCAGAGATCTTCACATACGCCTTGCCGGACTTGACCAGCGCGATCAGGTCGGAAAATCCGGGTTGCTCCAGGCCGAGCGAGGCCTCGAGCCCGCCGAAATGGTCGAACACGACCGGCACCGGCGCCGCCTCGACGAGGTCCTTGATCGCCGAGATCATCGCCAGCGTGGTGTAGAGCTGCACGTGCCAGCCGCGTGCCTTCATGCGCTCGACGGCGGCGGTGAAGCGCGGCCGGCCGACATTGGGATCGTTGACGCCGCCCGTCGCCAGATTGAGGCGGATGCCGCGGAAGCCGGCTTGATGCATCGCATCGAGCTGTGCCTCGGTGGCCTTGTCGTCGATCACGGCGACCCCGCGCGCGGTCGCGCCGCGTGCCTTCATGCCGAACAGGGTGGAGGAATTGTCGGTGCCGTAGACGCTCGGGGTGACGATCACCACGCGCTCGATATGCAGCGCCTTGTGCAGCGCGGCCATTTCTTCAGGGCTTGCCGGCTCCGGCGTATAGACGCGGCCTGCGAAGAATGGAAATTTTTCGACATCGCCATGGATGTGGGTGTGGCAGTCGCAGGCATGCGCGGGAACGTCGAAGTTGACCGGCGTCGCGGGCTGCGCCGCACGCGCGTGAGCTCTGCTGGTCATGGCTGTTCCGGCGGCAAGGGAGGCAAGCAAGACGCTGCGTCGGTTGAGCACGGGTTCTCTCCCTGTTCTATTTTCTTGATAGTTGTAAGGGAGAGTATCATATCAGCCTGGCAGCCGCCGCTGCGCTTCGCTGCATAGCTGCTCGATGAGGTCCGCAGGCGGGCGCGCGCCGTCGATGCGCACGATCGGGCAGGGCAGGCCCGCGAGCCAGGCTTCGTGGTTGGCGAGATTGCGGCCTTCGCGATCTCCGGCCTCGTAATGGGAGGCCCACTCGATAAAGGACTCGGTCTCGTCGTGGCGCCAGCCGCCCGACGCGACCGCGTCGGCGCCGAAATGGGCCGCCTCGCGGGCGCGCAAGCGCTGCAGCCGGATCTCGCGCGGCGCAGTCACGAAGACCACGAGATCGAACAATGGAACAAGCTCCTCGCCCCAGCCGGTGACGGATCCGCTCAGCACCCAATCCAGGCGCGGCAGAAACATCTCGTGCATCAATCGCAGCCGCTCGGATGCCGGACGCGTGGTCCGGTAGGGCGGCACGGTCGGCAGCCAGAAATAGTCGTCGGTGTCGTGATGCGGCAGCGCAAGCCGACCCGCAAGCGTGCGGCCGAGCGTCGTCACCCCGGAGCCCGAAGCTCCCATCAGATGGATGCGGCGGCTTTGCATCGGCTCCGCCCGGAAGAGTTGAGCTTATTGTCCCGACGGCGTGCGCAGGCCGTGCCAGGCGTCGCGGACCTGGTGGTAGTGCACCTCGGGCAGGTAGTCCGGCGTGTTCAGGTTCAGCGTCTTGACGTCGAGATGGCCGATGGCGCTGAGCAGCGTGTACGAGGCGATGACGCGGTCGCGCTGCGCGCCGATCAGGCGGGCCTTGGCCTGGATCAGGTCGGCCTGCGAGTTCAGCACGTCCACCGTGGTGCGCTGTCCGCCGGCGGCCTCGCGCTGCACGCCCTGCAGCGCGACGGTCGCAGCTTTCACCTCGGACTCCGAGGCCGAGACCGCGACCTTGGCGCCTTCATTGGCAACCCAGGCGCTGACCGCGGCCGTGCGCGCCTGGTTGCGAATCTGGTCGAGCACGAGCCGGCTCTGCGCCGTGATCTCCTTGGCCTGCCGGGTCTGCGCGGCGGCCTGGCCGCCGTCATAGATCGGGGCCGTGACGTTGGCGATGATCGAAGCCTGGTCCTCGGCGAAGGTGCCGAGCGTCGGGTCGTTGTTGCGGCTCTTGCTTGCGCTGCCCTGGATGGTGGCGCTCGGCAGCAATACGCCTTCGGCAATGCGGATGTTGGTGGAGGCGACGTCGACGTCGAAGCTTGCGGCCATCACCGCCGGATGCTGGCGGATCGCCATCGTCATGGCGTCTTCGCGGCTCTTCGGCAGATAACGGTCGACGGCCTCGGCGGCCCGAAGCTGCGACGGTGAATTGCCGATGACCTGCGCATAGGTTGCCTGGCTGACGGCAAGCGCGACCTCGGCGGCGTTGAGATCGGCAAGGCCGCGATTGAGGCGCGCCTCGGCCTGCGCGCTGTCGGTCGGCGTGACATCGCCGGCGTTGAGGCGGCGCTGGGTGACTGCGAGCGTCTCGCGCAGGAAGGCGACGTTGGAACGCTGCGCCTCGACCAGCGACTGGTTGGCGAGCACGTTGGTGTAGGCGGTGACGGCGTCGAGCAGCACGCCCTGGCCGACATTGCGCAGCGCCTCGCGGCCCGACTGCACCTGGAGCTCGGCGGCCCGCACGTTGTTGGCGGTCCGGAAGCCGTTGAACAGGGTCTGCGTCACGGTGACGCCGATGATCCATGGCTTCAGGTTACCGGTTTGTATGGTGTTGTCGGGCAATAGATTGCGCACTGATTGCAGGCCGGCGCTGAGGCTCGCCACGATCTGCGGCCGGTAACCGGCGAGGGCCTGCGGCACGTTCTCGTCGGTGGCGCGTTGTCGCGCCCGTTCGGCATTGAGCTGCGGATTGGTCTGGTAGGCCCTGGCGAGCGCCTCCGGCAGGGCTTCGGCCCAGGCGGCGGAGGGCAGGGCGCCACAGAGCGCCAGCGCGGCCCATGTGGCAAGCACGGCACCTGCGCCCGGTCGGCGCCGCGTCATCACGCGACCAGCTCTGGCGGCACGCCCAATCATGTAATCCCGCTTAATCCCGGCTGTCCGCCCCCGCCGACGGTGGCCTCTTAGCTGTTTAACCAGCCGAGGTCCCGCAGGCAAACTGCCGCGGGGAAAACCCCCATGAAATCCGTGCTTGTTGCAGCTGCGTCACAGGGATCCCGTGTAACGTGGCGAGCCTTACAACAGCCTGACCGTTCGGCGCCGTTACCGGTTCTTGTTCACCGGCTTGCGCTTCTCGATGAACGCCGCCATGCCCTCGGAGCGGTCCTCCAGCGCGAAGGTCGCGTGGAACAGGTTGCGCTCGACGCTCATACCTTCGGCGAGCGTGGTCTCGAAGGCGCGGTTCACCGCTTCCTTGGCCATCGCGGCGGCAGGGCGCGACATCGCGGCGATCTTCTCGGCCGCCGCCATCACCTCGTCCATCAGCTTGTCAGCGGGCACGATGCGGCTGACGAGGCCGCTTCGCTCGGCTTCCGCCGCATCCATCATGCGGCCGGTGAGGCACAGGTCCATGGCCTTGGACTTGCCGATCGCGCGCGTCAGGCGCTGGGTCCCGCCGATGCCGGGAATGGTGCCGAGCGTGATCTCGGGCTGGCCGAACTTTGCGGTGTCGGCGGCGATGATGATGTCGCACATCATGGCGAGCTCGCAGCCGCCGCCGAGCGCGTACCCAGCAACCGCCGCAATCGTCGGCTTGCGGCAACGTGCGACGCGGTCGCCGCCGATCGCGGCAAAATCCTCCGAGAACATGTCGATGAAGGCCTTCGGCTGCATCTCCTTGATGTCGGCGCCGGCGGCAAAGGCCTTCTCGCTGCCGGTCACGACGATGCAGCCGATGGCATCGTCCGCCTCGAGATCATCGACCGCGGCCGCGATCTCGCGGAAGACGCCGAAGGAGAGCGCGTTGAGCATTTTCGGCCGGTTCAGCTTGATGATGCCGACCGCGCCTTTGCTCTCGACGATGATGTGTTCGAACGTGCTCATGCTCCACCCACGCGTTTGATTGAGCGGGCAATGTGCCCGCTGGCGCGGATGGCTTCAAGAGGGCCGCAGCCGCCAGGACGCGCGGGGCCGCGCGTCCCGACGGAACCGCGATCAGGCCATGAACATGCGCGCGGCGGACGCAAGTGTCAGCAGCGTGCCGACGCCGATGAAGATCTTACCGATCAGGGAGCTCTGGTCCCAGGCCGAGCTCTGCTGGCTGCTTGCCATCACCGGCGCCGGCCGGGGCTGGGCCTCGGTTGCGGCAATGACCGCCTTCTTTGCCGGCGGATCGTCCTGTTGCGCGGCGCGGTCGATGTCGTTCAGCTGATCGGGTGCGACGACCTGGCTCTCGGCGTTGGGGGCGCTGGTATTGTCGGCTGCGGCCTGAACATTGTCGTTGGCACGGTTTGTCATCGCGGAGGCCGCAGCCGAGGTCGGCGTGTCTGTGGCGGCGAACTGCGCGTTGGCGTTGGCAACCGCCGGCGGCATCTGGCTCGAGGCCGGCAGGTTGTTGTCGGCCGCCTTGCTCTCAAATGACTTGCTCTCAGGCTTGCTGTCAGACTTGGCCTCGTCGGCCTTTGCCTGAGGATCAGCCTTGTCGTCCGGTTTCTGTGCCGTCTTGCCGGTGCTGGTGCGGCGAGACTCGTGGCGCCGATGCTTGCCCGGCTTGGCCGCGTCGGCCTGCTTGCCCGCGCTGTCCGATTTGCTCGCGGCTGAGCTTGGCTCCGCCCGTGCAGAGCCTCCGAACAGCAACAAAAGCCCGGCCACAACAATCAGGGCCGCGCGCCCGCTGGCTTTCATCATGTGATGATCTCCCCAATTCCGCCCGTCCCGGAAGCGAACAGAGACCCTGGGGCGTGACGACAGCGGGGCGGAAAATGGGAATCTTCGGGCACCACCGGGCAAAAACGGGGCAAACCGGCTCCGTGCTGCCGGCCGCCGGGTGCGGGCCGGGGCGATCGGTGTTATGAGCCGTCGCGGAGATTGACGGCTGTATCGGTCGCGAGGCCCGGCCAATGATCACGAATTCGTGATCATTGCCGCCTCGCGTAACAAATTGATCGAATGGCCGAATTGCATGGTGAGGGGCGCGCGTGCGCGGACGTGAGGACGAATGGACCGGCCTGATGCGGTCGGCCATGGCAGGCGATGATGCGGCGTATCATCGCCTGTTGAAGGCGGTCACGCCGGTGCTGCGCGCTGCGGCGAGGCGCGGCCTGGCGCGGGCCGGGCAGCCTCCCGATCAGGCCGAGGATATCGTGCAGGAGATTTTGTTGGCGGTGCACCTGAAGCGGCACACCTGGGACAGCGAAGCCCCCTTCGCGCCCTGGCTGTTCGCGATCGCCCGCAACAAGCTGATCGATGCGCTCAGACGGCGCGGAAGGCGCGTCTTCGTCAACATCGACGATTTCGCCGAGACGCTGCCGGGAGAGGCGCCGCAGGAGACGGCTTCGGCCGGCGAGGTCGCGGCGCAACTGGGCACGCTGCCGCAGCGCCAGCGCGACGTACTGCAGTCGATCGCGGTCGAGAGCGCCTCGATCAAGGACACGGCGTCGAAGTATTCGATGAGCGAAGGCGCGGTGCGGGTCGCCCTGCATCGCGGACTTGCGGCACTCACTGCCAAATTGCGGGACCACTAGTCATGGATACCGACCAACTGATCCGCTCGCTCGCAGCCGACAACGCCCACCGCGTGCCGCGCGTCGGGACCGTGCTGACCATGGCGCTGCTGGTGGCCGCGCCCCTGTCGATCCTGATTTTCGCGACCTTCCTCGGAATGCGGCCGGACGTGATGACGGCCATGCGCAATCCGTTCTTCGACATGAAGTTCGCGGTCACCTTGTCGCTCGCGATCCCCGCGATCATCGTCAGCCTGCATCTGTCGCGTCCCGAAGCGTTGATGCGCGGCTGGGGCTGGCTGCTGCTGCTCCCCGTAGGGTTGCTGGCGGTCGCGATCGGCAGCGAGGCGGCGATGGCGCCGGCGATGCCGATGACGATGCGGCTGATGGGCAAGAACTCCAGGGTGTGCCTGGTCGCCATCCCCGCGATGTCGCTCCCGCTGCTCGCAGGTGCGCTGTTCGGCCTGCGGCATGGTGCGCCCTCGCATCCGGCGCTTGCGGGCGCGCTCGCCGGCCTGGTCTCGGCCGGCCTCGCCGCGACGCTCTACGCCTCGCATTGCACCGACGATTCCCCGCTGTTCGTCGCGACCTGGTACACGCTCGCGACCGCGCTGGTGACGGCGATCGGCGCGGCGGTGGGATCCAAAGTCCTGCGCTACTAACGAGCCAGCTTCACGCCGCCGGAATCGTGCTCTGCTGCATGCGGTGGAAGCGCAACACCTGCTGCGCGGTCGACGAGCGCAGCGCCTCGTAGGTGTCGCGCAGCGTCAGCACGTCGGTCTGCGGGCCGCCCGAGAGCTTCTCGCGCATGGCGATGATGGCGCGCACGCTTGGCCAGGACATGCCCGCGACCTTGGCGAGGATCATCACGCCCTCGGTGCGGCTTTCGATCATCATGGTCTCGGCGGTCTCGACCGCGACGCCCGCGAGCGCGGCGAGCCCCGCATTGGTCTCGTCGAACTTGCCCTGCTCGGCGAAAGTGGTGAGCTGGACTTCGTCGAGGCGGCCGTCCTCGTGCAGGGATTTCACCAGCGCACGCGCCATCTCGGTCTGCTTGTTCATGGCGGCGGCGCGCATCCTCTGGGCAACTTCCTGGACCACGCTCGACACCTCGTCCGCGAACTCCGGTTGGGCCGCCTCGAGCTTCCTGCGCACGCTCAAGGACGCCTTGGCGACCAGCTTCAGATAGTAATGGCGCGGCAGGTCGGGCCGTAGGCCGATGCAGGTCGCGAGGTCGTCGTCGCGTTCGGCGCGGGTGACGAGGTCGGTGAGGCTTCCCTCCGAGAGCCGCGCGCCCGGATTATTGACGGTCGACTGCACCACGTCGGCGTTGCCGCGCGTCACCAGCACGTCGGTCAGCGCCTCCGACAGCACGCGCCGGAGCGAGATCGCCTTGAGATGCGCCTGGCCTCGCGTGCGCGCGATCTCGATCAAGGTCGTCTCGTCCAGCCGTTCCGATTTCGACAACACGGGCCCGGAGACCTCGATGACCTCGTCGAGCGCGAGCGTGCGGATGATTTGCGGCGGCGCGGCCGCGATCGGTGCGAGGCGGTCGGCCAGCAGCGCCCTGGCCGACGTCTCGATCTGTTCGACCAGGCACTGGAACACGTCGTCGAACAGGCGGATGTGGTCGTCGGAATAGTCGACCGCGTTGCCCACGAAGAGATCGGTGACGCGGCGCAGCGTCTCGACCCGGCGCGCCACGGTGCCGTGCGAGAGCGCAGTCTGCAATTCCTCGAGCAGGTTCTCGGATGATTTTATGGATTTGGATCTCATTGCCCTGTCCTGGAGCGTTCGGTCCGGCCGCTTCTGTCGTGCCGGAATCAAATGGATTGGTCAGCTGGTTGCAATGCGGTTGCGCCCTTGCGCCTTGGCGGAATAAAGCGCGCGGTCGGCGCGGGCGAGAAACGTGTCGGCAGTATCGAGGTCGCGCAGCGTCACGACGCCCGCAGAAAGGGTCACGCGCATGCCCGGGGAGAATGCACCCCAGTCGAGATCGGCGACGATGCTGCGCAGGCGATCGAGCATGCGCTGCGCGGCATCGCCGGACGTGTCCGGCAGCAGCAGCAAAAATTCCTCGCCACCGTAGCGGCCAAAGCTGTCGGATGGGCGGATATTGGCGAAAATGGTGATCGCGAAGGTGCGCAGCACCTCGTCGCCGACGGGATGGCCGTGGGCGTCGTTGATGCGCTTGAACCAGTCGAGATCGGTCAGCGCGATCGCGCAGGGAGCCGAGGTCTGTCGCGACTTTTCGATCTCGGCGTCGAGAAGGCGCATGATGCAGCGGCGGTTGTAGGAGCCGGTGAGCTCGTCGAGCTCGGCCAGTTCCTCGATGCGCCGATAGGCGGCCTTCAGCTCGATGCTGCGCCGGTACAGGATCTTGCGCAGGGTCGCGCCGAACAGGCCGAGGAAGGCGCACTGACCGATCACCAGCACGAAGCACAGCATCGAGGCGGTTCGCTCCAGGCGGGACGCAACGGGCAGTCCGATCGGCAGGTCCGTGCCCAGGAAGACGAAGCCAAGCCCGCAGGTGGCAAGGCCCCAGGTGACCATCGCCTGGCGCGAGGTCATGCGCAGCGTGCCGAACGCGAAGATCAGAAACAGCACGGCGACGAACGCGACCCCGATCGTCGGCACGGCGAGCAGGAACAGCAGCTGCAGCGCCATATGCGCCGAGATCTGGAACACGGTGAGGTAGTGATCTTCAAACCGGTCGCCGAAGCCGGCTTCCGACAGTACGGTGAAGGTCCCGATGATCAGGAGGCCGCCGAGCCAGAACAGCGACGGAACGGCCATGTCGACCGTGCCGCCATAGGCGTAGAGCAGCAGGACGGAGGCGCCCAGCGAATAGCTCGCCACCTGGCCGATATACATCTGGCGGCGCTGCCGGGCCCGCCGCGCCCGGACTTCGGGGGCCGCAGCCTCGGGGGCGAGGACGATATCCGCGACCTCAGCAGCATTCCTCTCGGGAAATGACGTCGCGGCCGTGCCCATGATCCCGCCAAAGGTGGATGTCAGCGTAAAAATCTACGTGGCAAGCCTTTAGGTTTGGTATCCTTTGAAACCGAATCCGAACCGTGCAGCACGGAACAAGGTGATGGGCCGGCGAAAGAAATTTTGCCGGCGGTCAGGCATCGGTTTGCGGTGCGATCGAGCCTAAGTTGGGCTTGGCGAGACAGATGTCGTGCGGCGCTGCTATGGAACCGGACGAGGCCGGGCCGCCTGTGCCGGACAGGCATTTCCGTAAGGAAGTATCTCAGTATTATGTTACCGATCTGGATTGTGGCGGCCGACGGCTGCGGGCGGGACAGGAAAAAAGCGCGTATGTGGGGTGGATCACACCGGCGCCCGTACGAGTGCGGTAAATTGAACAATTTTGCACCCCCAGTCGAACCGTCTGCTGCGCCGACCCGACCAACCTTGCGAGACGGCCTTTGAGCGTGACACAGGCGGCTTCGGACGAGGTCCTGATCGCCAGGATCGCCCAGGGTGACCGGCTCGCCATGCAGGTGCTGTACGGGCGGCACCATGTCAGGGTCTACAGGTTCGGGCTCAGGCTCGTGCGGGACGAGCAGGCGGCGGAAGACCTCATCAGCGAGGTGTTTCTCGACGTCTGGCGTCAGGCCGGCAAGTTCGAGGGCCGATCCGCCGTTTCGACCTGGCTTCTGGCGATCACCCGATTCAAGGCCCTGTCTGCGCTTCGGCGCAGGAAGGATTTCGAGCTGGACGAAGACGCCGCGAACGCGATCGAGGACACGTCCGACGATCCGGAAACGGTGGTGCAGAAGAAGGATACCAGTGCAGCGTTGCGGGGGTGTCTGACGGGCCTCTCGCCGGAACACCGGGAAATCGTCGATCTCGTCTACTACCACGAGAAGTCCGTGGAAGAGGTGGCCGAAATCGTCGGGATACCGGAGAACACTGTGAAGACGCGCTTGTTCTATGCGCGCAAGAAACTGGCCGAACTGCTGAAGGCAGCCGGCGTTGAGCGAGGCTGGCCATGATGGCTTTGAGCAAGAAGATGCTGGAGCAAGAGCCCGGTGAAATTGAACTGCTGCTGCCGTGGCACGCTGCCGGCACGCTGAATGCGCGCGATGCGCGCCGGGTCGAGGAAGCGCTGGCGCGCGATCCCGTGCTGGCCAGGCAATACGCCGCGATCCGCGGCGAATACGAAGAGACCATTCATCTGAACGAGAGCTTGGGGGCTCCCTCGGCACGCGCGATGCAGAAGCTGTTCGCCGCGATCGACGCCGAGCCGGCGCGGGCGACCGGCTCGCTGCCGCTGTCGGCGCGCATCTCGACCTTCTTCGCGAGCCTGTCGCCGCGCACGCTGGCGTGGTCGGCGGGCCTTGGCGCCGTCGCGCTCGTGCTGCAAGCCGGCGTGATCGGCGCCGTGCTGATGAAGAACCAGCCCGCGACCTTCCAGACCGCTTCGCTCTCGACCAGCGCGCCGATCACGCGCGAGCTTGGCAGCGCTGCCGCGCCGGCACGCGCCCTGGTGCGCTTCACGCCCGAAGCGCGCATTGCCGACATCACCGCGCTGCTCGACAGCTACCACGCCTCGATCATCGACGGCGCCAGGGGCGGCATGTTCCGCCTCCAGTTCGACAAGACCATGAGCCAGGACGAGCTGGCTTCGCTGCTCGGCAAGATGCAGCGCGAGAAGTTCGTCAACCTCGCCGTCGCGGCGCCCTGAAGCATGATCCGGAAAAGTGCGCAGCGGTTTTCCGTAAAGATCATGCTTGAACGGCAAGCGGTCGGCGCGGCGCTTCTGATCGCCGCCTGGCTCGGCGTCGAGGTTGCGCAGGCGCAGGCGATCATGCGCACCCCCACCATCAGCGTGCCCTCGCGAACGCCGACCGTCTCGCCGAGCATCACCCCGCGGGTCAGCCCCAATATCGCCGCGCAGGCCGTCAACGTCGGCCCCGGCCCTCGGACGATCGCGACCATTCCCCACACCACGGCGTCGCGGATCCGGCCGCCGACGACGGTGCTGCCCCATGCGCGCTACTCGCCGAACCTGTATCAGGCCTGCACCGCGCCCTATCGCGATGCCGATGGCGAATGCCTAGCGCAGCCGAGTGCCGGCGGCGGTGGCGCAGCCAAGTCCGCCAAGAAGAGCGCCGGCAAGGGCCGAGGCGACGCCACGCCGGCCGCCGCCAATCTGCGCAGCTTCGCCAATGAATTCGTGGCGGAGATCGATGGCACGCTGTCGCCCGGCGATGCCGACGCGCTTGCCCGCCGGCACGGCTTGACGCGCATCTCGTCGGAGAATTTCCCGCTGATCGGGGCCACCTTCGGTCTGTTCCGCATCACCGACGGCCGTCCGTACGAGACGGTGCGGCGCGAATTCGCGGCCGACGGCAGCGTGCGCTCGGTCCAGCCGAACTTCCGATATGCGCTCCAGGACCAGAAATCGACGATCCAGAGCGGGGGCGATCCCGCCCAATATGCCCTGGCCAAGCTCCGCCTGCCGCAGGCGCATAAGCTGGCGCAGGGCGCCAACGTCACCATCGCCGTGATCGATTCCGGCATCGATGCCCGGCATCCCGAGCTCGCCAATTCCATCGCCGACAATTTCGATGCGCTCGGCAGCACCGAGGGGCCGCACGTCCACCGGCATCGCCGGCGCGATCGTGGCGCATGCCCGGCTGATGGGCAGCGCGCCCGAAGCGCGCATCATCGCGATCCGTGCCTTTGGCGGGGCGAACGGCGGCACCGAAAGCTCGTCCTACATCATTCTGCGCTCGCTGAATTACGCCGCCGAGCACGGCGCGCAGATCGTCAATATGAGCTTTGCCGGTCCCAAGGACGCGGTGATCGAGCGCGCCATCGCGGCCACCGCCGCGCGCGGCCTCGTGCTGATCGCGGCCGCCGGCAATGCCGGCGCGAAGTCGCCGCCGCTCTATCCGGCCGCCAATCCCAACGTCATCGCGGTCAGCGCGACCGACCAGCAGGACAGGCTGTTCACCGCCTCCAACCGTGGCAATTACATCGCCCTCGCGGCGCCCGGGGTCGACATCTTCCTGCCGGCGCCGGACGGCAAATACCAGATGACGTCGGGAACCTCGTTCTCGGCGGCCTATGTCTCCGGCGTCGCGGCGTTGCTGCTCGAGCGCAATTACGCCTTGAAGCCGGAAGCGCTGCGCATGACACTGGCCAAGACCGCGCGCGACCTCGGCTCGCCCGGGCGTGACGAACTGTTCGGCGACGGTCAGACCGATGCGTTTGCCGCGGTGATGGCCGTTCCCGCCGACAGCGCCACGCCGGTCGCGGCTGCGTCCGGTACAACAAAACGTGAAGATGCCGGCAAGCGTCGCGATGAGCCCAATAGCCGCGCGATCGAACAACCCTCGCTGTCGAGCGCGGATGAGAAATCCACGGATTCTCAGGCGGATAGGCCGACGGCGCGATAGCGGATGCGACAAAGATGCACGCGCGCCGAAGGCCAAAAAAGCAAACGTCGCGTTGAACGTTCAGCTCCCTGCCACGACCAAATTATGTGGGAGCGGTCATCCCTCCCCATAGGTCATATCAGGCGCGAGCGCCCATCCACCCCAAGCGCCCATATGGCTCGACCCGTCCGGTTGTCCCCCCGGACGGGTCTTTTCTTTTCAGGATACTTTTTGAGCGCAGCGGATTCCGGTTCGCGTGACGAAGATGCCTCAAGACCAGAATCCAGAGCATCGATGCTTCGGGCGTCGCATTCTTTGAAGCGCCGCGGACGCTCAGCTTTCGGTTGAACGGCCACGCCGGCATCCACGTCCCGCCCGGGCAAGCAGGCAGCAGGTCCGCTATGCTTGTGCGAAGCTTGACTCGAAAACGCAGCAAATCTCCGCACGACTACGGTATTTGACGACGTGGGCGGCGTCGTTGCTGGACAAGTCAAATCTTTTCCACAAAATATTGATGTCGCGTTGAAATTGATTCGTGTGCGTTGCGTCCCCGCATCCGTGTTCTCTCCTGACGGGCTGGTTCATGACACATCGCCAAGAATCCGACTGCGCGTCTGCTCGTGTCGTGGCTGCTGGCCGCGATGTCGCGGCGCGCTGGTGCGCTCTCGCCGAGCAGCGGCTGCAGCATCTCTCCGAAATGTTCGAGACCGGCCGCTGGCGCCGCTATCACTCCGAGATCGCATTCCTCGAAAACATCCAGGAAGCCAAGCTCGCGGTCCAGACCTGGCGCGCGCTCGCAACCGGTGGAGACGTCGCCGAGGCGGCGGCGAGCGTGACCCCGGCATTCGGCTGGTCGCCGGCGACCATGCCCCGCGTATTTCCGCGCGAGCAGCAGCCGCAGACCGTGCAGCCGAAGTCCGTCCATATCGCCCCCGAGACCGCCGTACCGGTCAGGCTTGATCCGACTCCGGACGTCCTTGCCGAGGTCACCGAAGCGCTGCTCGCCGCGCCCCCGGCCCCGGCGTCATTTACCGCGCCTGCCGAGATGCCACCGCTCAAGGCTCCCGCTGCGAGGGCGCCGCTCACCGCACCCGCCGTGAGATCGCCGCTCGCCGCGCCCGCCGCAATGGCTCAGTTCACCGCGCCGGAAGTGAAGCCACCGCTCGCGGTGCCTGCCGCGAAGCCGCCGAAGGCTGTGCCTGCCGCGATGGCGGCGCTCCTGTCGCAATTCGTCCCGCCGGCCGAGGAAGTCGTCGCAGCCCCCGAGCGCGTCGTCGAATTCACCTTCAGCCTCGACGGCCTGGAAGCCAAGTACCCGCTGCTCAGGAATGCGTTCTAACGCTCCGAAGGTTGGCAGAGGGAAGCAACCGCGGCTCTCGCCCCGTCATCCTGAGGCGCGAGCCATGGGGCGCGAGGCGTCCCGTGGCGAGCCTCGAAGGATGAACGGCCCGGCCGCCAGCCGCGCCTACCTTCGGACCGCATTGCCGCCGAGCACCACCTGCGCAAATCGTTGCGCGCCCTCTGCCGACAGATCCGAGGTCACGGCACGGGCGTGATCGAGGCCGACGACGGCGCCGCGCGGGGTCTCCGAGATCATGTTGTTGTTGACGAGCGCAATGCCGGCGCCCGACACGACGGAGACGCCCACACCCGCCAGTGCCCTGCGGATCACGTTGCCCGTGATCGCGACGTCGCGCAGATATCTGCCCCAGCCGGCGACGATGCCGTAGGACGGCGCGTTCTCGATCACGTTGCCGGTCACCGACGTATCCGCCTCGATGTAGATGCCGACGCCGGCATCGTCGTCCGGCGCGGTGCCGATCGGTCGTTTCGGGATCAGATTGCGGATGATGTTGCCCTGGACCACGGCGATGCGGCCGCCCTCGTTGAAATTGCACACGGAGACGCCGACGGCGGCGCCATCGACCGTGTTGTTGGCGATCACGGCGGCCTCGAACGCGAACTCCGAATAGAGCGCGACCTCGCGCACGTCGCTGACGCTGTTGCCGGTGATGTGGATATTGGAGGCCGAATTGCCGCGCACCGCGGAATAGTCGCAGTTCCTGATGCGGTTGCCGCGCACGATCACGTTGCCGGCACGGAAAGCGTTGATGGCGTTGCCGTACTGGCCGGAGCCGCCGGGGCCCGCCTTGATGTTCTCGATGCGGTTGTCGGCGACCAGCGTGCCGTCGTCGCCGATCGACGTGCGCAGGATCTCGATGCCGTTGTCGTTGGTGCCGAGAATCGTGTTGCGGGAGACGTTGAGGCCTTTGGCATCGAACGACACCAAAGCCGTCACCGCGATGTCGGTGAAGATATTGCCGGAGATCTCGCCTGACACCTGCTCGAGCCAGATGCCGCTGCCGCCCGAGTTCGTGATCTCGCAATCGGCGATGCGGACGTCGCGTCCGCCGAGCAGGTGGATCAGGCCGCGCCGGGCCGGCAGCGCAATGCCGCCGCCGTCGACGGTGATGCCGGAAAGACCAACGGAGTTCGAACCCTCGCTCAGGATCGCCGAGGGCCCGCCGGTGAAGAGAATCTTCGTCGCTCCGCGCACGCCGATCAATTGTGCGCCGTGCGGCAGCCGCAGCAGCCCGCTGCGGTAAACGCCGGGCGGCAATGCCAGCGGCATCTGCGCCCGCGCGGCTTCATCGATCGCACGTTGGAGCACGCGGGTCTGATCCTCGCTGCTGCCGGGGCGCACGCCGTATTGCGTGGCGTCGCGGCCGAGCAGGGACGTCAGCGGTGCCGCGCGCGCGGCGTCGGCCGGCATCGCCAGCGCACCGGCGATGCCGGCGGTGGAAGCTCCGATGAGGTGACGGCGATTGAGGTCCATGAGGCGTCCTCCGGCGGACGCGGGGGTCCGCGAGGCCTAGGTAGCGCAGGGCGGGCGAGGGCGCGGGGATTGTTCGCGGTAGGGTTAAATGTTTACCGCCAAGACGCTGCCGTAGAGTGGGCAAAGCGAAGCGTGCCCACGATCTGGTGGCTGACGGAACGAGATGGTGGGCACGGCGCAAGGGCGCCTTTGCCCACCCTACGAAATCCGCGTGGTCCGCTGCTTCCGTGCCAACTGCACCATTTCCATCAGCATGGCCTCGCCGGCATCGACGAGTTCCTCCAGCGTGATCCGCGGCGCCCCCTTGCGGCGCGCGGCGCTGCTGCGCGCGAGCAGGGGGATATGGACGAACGCCGCAAGCTGCGGACCGCCGGCCTTCACGTTCTCGATCGCGCGCCAGCTCAAATAATTGCAGAGATAGGCGCCGGCATCGCGCGAGGACCGTGCATCGATGCCGGTGAGGCGCGCGGCGCGCAGCAGCCTTGCGGTGTGCGGGCCGAACGTCATGGCGTCCGCGTGGCCGGCGATGCCGCGCTTGCTCGATCGGGTGTTGGCGGCATCTGGCCAGAGCATGGTGACGGCATTGCGCGCGCGGGTCTCGATCCGCAGGTAAGGCGTGCGCGCAGCAAGGCCGAACATCAGAAGCGCATCCGGCTTCACTTTCGCGAGCACGTCGGGCAACTGCCGGTCGACCGCGGCATAGGTGACCGGGAAGATGTGGCTGGCGATCGCGACATCATCGAGTGCCGGACGGCGCAGTTGCGCCAGCCGTGCCACCAGCGGCTGGGTCGGGTTATGGGGGGCGCCGGGAAACGGCCCGAAGCCGGTGAGGAGAATGCGGAGTTTTTCGCTCATTGCAGCAATCCCAGGATCTGCTCGGCGGCGAGTGCCGGGGTGAGGTGGCCCTCGGCGACCTCGGCTTCGATCTTCCGGACCTTGGTGCGAACCGACGCCTCGCTGCGCAGCCGCGCCAGCATGCGCTGCTCCAGCATCGACCACATCCATTTCACCTGCTGTTCGCGCCGGCGCGCGGCGAAATCGCCGGAGGCATTCATCGCCTTGCGGTGGTCGAGGACCTTCTGCCAGAGCTCGGCGATGCCGGTGCCGGCCAGTGCCGAATAGGTGACGACGGGAGGATGCCAGTGCTCGGATCGCGGAGCCAGGATATGCAGCGCGCCGCGATAGTCCGCGGCGGTGATGTTGGCGCGCTTGAGATTGTCGCCGTCGGCCTTGTTGATCGCGATCATGTCGGCGAGCTCGACGAGGCCCTTCTTGATGCCCTGCAGCTCGTCGCCGCCACCCGGCAGCATCAGGGCGAGGAAAAAGTCGGTCATGTCGCAGACGGCGGTCTCCGACTGGCCGATGCCGACCGTCTCGACCAGTACGACGTCAAAGCCGGCCGCCTCGCACAGCAGCATCGCCTCGCGGGTCTTCGCCGCGACGCCGCCGAGCGTGCCCGAGGACGGCGACGGCCGGATGAAGGCGTGGTCGGAGGCCGCCAGCCGCGCCATCCGCGTCTTGTCGCCGAGGATCGAGCCGCCGCTGCGCGCCGAGGACGGGTCGACCGCGAGCACCGCGACCTCATGGCCCTGTTCGATGAGATACGTCCCCAGCGCATCGATGGTGGTGGATTTGCCGACGCCGGGCGAGCCGGTGATGCCGACGCGGAACGCCTTGCCGGTGTCCGGCAGCAGCATCTGGACCAGCTCGCGCGCCAGCGCCTGATGGTCGCCGCGCCGGCTCTCCACCAGCGTGATGGCGCGCGCCAGCGCCGCGCGGCTGCCGGCGCGGAGCTCCTTGGCGAGGGTCTTGATGTCGAGCGAGGCCTTCTTCTCAGTCATGCCCTGCTTTACAACGCCGAGGCGGGGCAGGCGAGGGCCGCCCGCCCGATATCACCGGCTCGCTGCTGCCGCGGCTTGCGGCTGCTTCACCTTGCGCCAGATCCACACCATCACCGGCCAGAGCAGGGCGCCGATCGCCATGGCGGCGAGGATGGCTGCGATGGGACGTTCGAAGAACGGCAAAATGCTGCCGTCGGACTTGATCAGCGAGGTCACGAAGGCCTGCTCGACCATGGTGCCCATGACGATGCCGAGCACCATGGCGGCGACGGGATAGCCGTTCGTTTCCATGACATAGCCGATCACGCCGAAGGTGGCGACTGTGACGACGCCGAACATGTTGTTGCCGATCGCGAACGAGCCGACCGCGCAGCACAGCATGATGATCGGCATGATGGCCGAGCGCGGCGCCAGCAGGATATAGGCGGCGACCCGGATCATGGCGATGCCGAGCGGGATCATCATGATGTTGGCGATGATGAACATCAGGTAGATCGCGTACATGCTCGACGCCTTCTCGGTGAACAGCGTCGGGCCCGGGTTGAGACCCTTCATGTAGAGCACGCCGATCGCGATCGCGGCGATGGTGTCGCCGGGAATGCCGAACAGCAGCGAGGGCACCCAGCCTGAGGCGATGCTGGCATTGTTGCTGGCGCCGGCCTCGACCAGGCCCTCGACGTGGCCGGTGCCGAACTTTTCCGGCTCCTTGGAGAAGCGTTTCGACATCGCATAGGAGACCCAGGCGGCCATGTCGGCACCGGCGCCGGGCAGCACGCCGATGATGATGCCGACGATGTTTCCGCGCGTCATCTGCCAGCGATACAGCTTGGTCAGCTTCCACTGGCCGGCCAGGATGCTGCCGAATTTTCGGCGCGGCAGCGGCGGCGGCTCGGGCGTCAGCATCGCGCGCATCACCTGCGCCACCGCGAACACGCCGACCAGCGCCGGGATCGGCTCGATGCCGCCGAACAGATCGGTGAGGCCGAAGGTGAAGCGCGGCACACCGCCGGGATTCTCGATGCCGATGCAGGCGACGAGCAAGCCGATGAACATGCCGGCGATCGCCTTCACCGGCGAGGAGCGCGCGACCAGAGTCGCGCACATCAGGCCGAGCAGCGCCAGCCAGAAATATTCGAAGGTCGAGAACGACAGCGCGATCTCGGCGAGCGGCGGCGCCAGGATCATCAGCGACAGCACGCCGGCGATGCCGCCGACGGCGGAGAACCACACGCCGGCCCCGAGCGCGAGCTCGGCCTGGCCCTTGCGCGTCATGGCATAGGCCTCGTCCGCATAGGCGGCGGAGGCGGGCGTGCCGGGAATGCGCAAGAGCGCGCCGGGGATGTCGCCCGAGAAGATCGCCATCGACGATGCCGCGACGATCGTCGCGATCGCCGCGATCGGCGACAGGTAGAACGTGACCGGGACGAGCAGGGCGGTCGCCATGGTTGCCGACAGGCCCGGCAGCGAGCCGATCACGAGGCCGTATACGGAGGCTGCGAACATCGAGATGATGACCTCCCACGTGGAGATCAGCGCGAACGCGTCGAGCAGGGTTTTCAGCATGGGATTACCAGGGCGTCGGCAGCAGGCCGGCGGGCAGCGGCACGCGGAGCAGCTTGCCGAAGATGAGGTGGACGGCGAAGGGCGAGAGCGCGGCGAGTGGCAGAGCCAGCTTCCACTTGGCGCCGAGCGCCGTCGAGGTGACGTAGACCATGATCGCTGCGGTGATGATGAAGCCGAGCCTGTCGGCTGCAACCACGTAGAACAGCAGCAGCAGCGGCGGCAGCAAAGCGCGCAGGCCATAGAGCCTGCCTTGCGGCGGCGGGGCTGCCGCTTGGCCGTCCTCCAGCGGGATCAGCTCTTCCTCCTCCTCGAAGGAGTGGCCGATGCCGAACACGATCGCGAGCCCGCATAGTGCAAGGCCGCAGCCGATCACCAGCGGGAACACGTTGGGGCCGACCGGCTGTCCGGGCACCGGCGGCAGGATCCAGCCGCCATAGGCGGCCGCCGCGCCGAGGGCGATGAGAAACGATCCCGTGACGGAGTCGGGAAGACGCATGGAGAGAGCCTTGATCTTCTCCCTCGCCCCGCGTGCGGGGAGAGGGTCGGGGTGAGGGGGAGTCTCCGCGGGGACGGAGAGAATTGGATGCGCGGAGAGTCCCCCTCACCCGAATTCGAGCCTTGCTCGAATTCGACCTCTCCCCGCACGCGGGGAGAGGGAAGGAGCACTCAGCGCCGAGCGCCGCAGTAGCAGATCACGCCTTGCTGAGGCCTGCCGCCTTCATCGCTCCGCCCATCTGGGCGTCGCCCTTGTCCATGAAGCTGGCGAAGTGGGCGGCATCGCCCCACACCGTGCCGAAGCCGCGATTGCTCATGAAGTCCTTGAACTCGGCGGAGTCGTAGACCTTCTTCAGCGCCGCAGTGAGCTTGGTTGCGATCTCAGGCGGCAGGCCCTTCGGCGCGCCGATGCCGCGCCAGGCGCCGGTCGCGTAGTCGATGCCCATCGCCTCCTTCAGCGTCGGCACGTCCTTGAAGACCGGATTGCGTGCGGGCGCCATGATGGCGAGGCTCCTGGCCTTGCCGGCCTCGATGATGGCGCGCGCCTCCGGCACCGAGCAGGTGGTGAGGTCGAGCCCGCCGGCGGCAAGATCCTGCATCGCCGGCGCCGCGCCGTTCGACGGCACCCAGGCGACCTGGTTGGCGGGCAGGCCCATCGCCTGCATCCAGCCGACCAGCGCCAGATGCCAGATGCCGCCCTGGCCGGTGCCCGAAGCCTTGAACTTGCCGGGAGGCGCGGCCTTGATCGCGTCCGCGAGTTCCTTGACGGTCTTGTAGGGCGAGGACGAGGAGACCTGGATGCCGGGGGGATCCTCGTTCATCAGGGCCAGCGGCGTGTAGCTCTTCGGCGTCAGCTCGGTGAGGCCCTGCCAGTGCATCATCGAGATTTCGACGGTGAGCATGCCGATCGTGTAGCCGTCGGGCTGCGCGGTCGCGATCGCGCTGTGTCCGACCACGCCGGAGCCGCCGGTGCGGTTGACCACGTTGAAGGGCTGGCCGAGATCCTTCTCCAGCAGTGCGGCGACGATGCGCGCGGTCGCATCGGTGCCGCCGCCGGCGCCCCAGGGCACGATCACGGTGACCGGCCGGGCCGGATAGGCCTGAGCGAGTGCGGGCTTGAACCCGAAAGCGGCGGATGCCGCGACGGCGGCGGTCGAAGCCGCAAAGGTACGGCGCGAAATCTTGGACATTGAATGCCTCCCAGCGGCGCCCGTGACGCCGGGCGCTCTTGATCAATGGCGACATTCTAGTCGGCTTTGCAGCGCCGCCGCAAGGTAGCGCTACCAACGAGATCGACATGTTGTGCGAAAACAGCATGCCCTTTGGATGGGCCGTCGGGAATCGGGTGGGTTTTGCCGGCGTGCTTCGCCAACCTGAGCGCGTAACCAAAGCCAAAGGCAAGCTATCGATGACCCAAGCCTATTACAGCGCCGTGCTGGACTGCCCGCTGGACGACGTCTGGTCGCTGATCCGCGATTTCAACAATTATCCCGCCTATATCGACGGCGTGAGCGAGAGCGTGATCGAGGACGACAAGCGCGGCGATGAAGTCGGCGCCATCAGACGCTTCTGCTATCTCGGGAACTGGATCCGCCAGCGCCTGGTCGATCATTCGGACCGGCAGCACACCCTGACCTATGCCGGTCTCGAAGCGCTGCCGTATCCGCAAGATGACGGAGACCGGCCGCCGGCGCCGACGCGCTATCAAGGCACCATGCATCTGCGCCCGATCGTGGAAGGCGACCGCACCCTGATCGAATGGTCGGTCGCCCTCGAGACCGAGCCTGCGGACGCCGACCGCTGGCAAGCCCTGTTTGCGTCCTGGATTCCCGATTGGACGGATTCGCTTGCGCGGACATTGGCGCGCGCCCATCCGCGATCCTAGCGACCGTTCACGGCTCCTCGGCGGCGCCCTTCGGCCGTGCGCCGCCGAAGATGCGGGTGCCTTCGGCGCTGAGATAAGGCTTCAGCGTCTCCCACGGCACGAAGGCGACATACTCGCCCTCGGCATAAGGACCGACGGCGTAGGGCGGATAGTGGAAGGTGAGGCCGGAACTCTTGCCCGCTTCGGTCGAAGGCGCCAGCGTCACGGCGCCGATCTTCAGCAGGCTCGGCGCGACCCCTTTCAACCACTCGTCGGTCGCGGTGTCGCTGGCATCGCGCTTCTTCTTCTCCGTCTTGAGCGAGGCGATGATCGCCTTCGCCATCGCCTTCATGGTCGGCCCGCTATCGGCAGTCTCGGTGAAGAACGGACGGATCGAGATGCGCTTGTGGTCGGCCTTGTCCCACAGGATCGTGTTCACGTCCGAGTTCGGATGCGCACCCCTCGTATTCATGTAGTCGTTGCGCAGGATGCTGACATAGCGATCAGCGACGACCGAGCGGATCTCATACTTGCGCTCGAACTCCCAGCCACCGTCCCTAGAGAACTGCGGATCGGCCTTGCGCGCGGCGGCAGCTTCCGCGGCATTCTTGTCGAGCCACTTCTTGCCTTCCGCCAGGCAATCCGCCGCCAGCGCCGCATCCGCCTTGATCCTGTCGTCGAGGAAAACGCGCGCCTCGATGCTCCTGGTCTTGACGATGGCGTCGGGCTTGGGGTCGGCGGCGTGGGCGGGACTGAACAGCGCGCTGCAAACCATGGCGACAGCGAGCGCACGCGTGAGCATTGGCGCGAGAAACATCACGCAAATTCCTTCTTGCCGGAAGATAGATGCCGAAGCTACTCCGCCGCCTCGCTATGCCCGAGACGGGCGTTCAGCTTGCGGATCAGCTCCTCGGCGGCTTCCGCGATCACCGTGCCCGGCGGGAAGATCGCCTCCGCACCGGCGGCATAGAGCGCATCGTAATCCTGCGGTGGCACCACGCCGCCGACGATGATCATGATGTCGTCGCGGCCCTGCTTCTTCAGCGCGGCCTTCAATTCCGGCACGGCGGTGAGGTGGGCGGCGGCGAGCGAGGAGACGCCGAGGATGTGGACGTCGTTCTCGACCGCCTGCCGCGCGGCTTCGTCGGCGGTGGCGAACAGCGGCCCGATGTCGACGTCGAAGCCGATGTCGGCAAAGGCCGAGGCGATCACCTTCTGGCCGCGATCGTGCCCGTCCTGACCGATCTTGGCGACCAGGATGCGCGGGCGGCGGCCTTCCGCCTCCTCGAAGGCGTCGATCAGCGCCTGAACCTTCTCGACCTGGTTGCCCATGCTGGAGGCCTCCCGCTTGTAGACGCCGGTGATGGATTTGATCTCGGCGCGGTGCCGGCCGAACACCTTCTCCATCGCGTCCGAAATCTCGCCGACGGTCGCCTTGGCCCGCGCAGCATCGATGGCGAGCGCGAGCAGATTGCCGTTGCCTTCGCCGGCCGAGCGCGTGATCGCCGCAAGCGCGGCATCGACGTCCTTCTGGTTGCGCTCGGCTTTCAGCCGCGTCAGCTTGTCGATCTGCAGGCGGCGGACGTTGGAATTGTCGACCTTGAGGATCTCGATGCTGTCCTCGTCGGTCGGCTTGTACTTGTTGACGCCGATCACCGCCTGCTTGCCGGCGTCGATGCGCGCCTGCGTCTTGGCCGAAGCCTCCTCGATGCGCAGCTTCGGCAGGCCGGCCTCGATCGCCTTCGCCATGCCGCCGAGCTCCTCGACCTCCTGGATGTGGGCCCACGCCTTGGCCGCGAGGTCGCGCGTCAGCCGCTCGACATAATACGAGCCGCCCCAGGGATCGATGATGCGGGTGGTGCCGCTCTCCTGCTGCAGGAACAGCTGGGTGTTGCGGGCGATGCGGGCCGAGAAATCGGTCGGCAGCGCCAAGGCTTCGTCGAGCGCATTGGTGTGCAGCGACTGGGTGTGGCCTTGGGTCGCCGCCATCGCCTCCACGGTGGTGCGCATCACGTTGTTGAAGACGTCCTGCGCGGTCAGCGACCAGCCGGAGGTCTGGCTATGGGTGCGCAGCGACAGCGAGCGCGGATCCCTGGGGTTGAACGGCTTCAGGAGCTTCGCCCAGAGCAGCCGCGCGGCGCGCAGCTTGGCGACCTCCATGAAGAAGTTCATGCCGATCGCCCAGAAGAACGACAGGCGCGGCGCGAAGCGGTCGACGTCGAGGCCGGCGGCAAGGCCGGCCCGTAGATATTCGACGCCGTCGGCCAGCGTATAGGCAAGCTCGAGATCCTGCGTCGCGCCGGCTTCCTGCATGTGATAGCCGGAGATCGAGATCGAATTGTATTTCGGCATCTTTTGCGAGGTGTAGGCGAAGATGTCCGAGATGATCCGCATCGAGGGCGCGGGCGGATAGATATAGGTGTTGCGCACCATGAACTCTTTCAGAATGTCGTTCTGAATGGTGCCCGACAGCTTTTCCGGCGGCACGCCCTGTTCCTCGGCGGCGGCGACGTAGAGCGCGAGGATCGGCAGCACCGCACCGTTCATGGTCATGGACACGCTCATCTGGTCGAGCGGAATCCCTGCGAACAGCGTGCGCATGTCGTAGATGGAATCGATGGCGACGCCGGCCATTCCGACGTCGCCGCCGACGCGCGGATGATCCGAGTCATAGCCGCGATGGGTGGCGAGGTCGAAGGCGACCGAGAGGCCCTTCTGTCCGGCAGCTAAGTTGCGGCGGTAGAACGCGTTGGAATCCTCCGCCGTGGAGAAGCCGGCATATTGCCTGACGGTCCAGGGCTGGTTGACGTACATCGTCGGGTAGGGACCGCGCAGGTAGGGCGCGATGCCCGGATAGGTCTCGAGGAAATCGAGGCCGGCCAGATCAGCCTCGCCATAAGCGGGCTGCACCAGAATGCCCTCGGGCGTCAGCCATGGCTCGGCGCTGCCGGCGGGTGCTACAGTGGTTGCCCTCTCGAAGGCAACATCGGCAAAGTTCGGAATGCGGCTCATGGCTTCAACCATATCATCAATCATGATCCGGATGCTGATGGCTGACGATGGTCGCCATCTTCTCCGGTCCGTAATTCTGCTGCGTGGTCTGGCTCGGTAGGTTCGCGATGCCGACGACCCAGCCGAGGCGGGATTCGGTGCCGAACTGCCGCGTCGGAATCACCCGGTCAGGGCGATCGAAGGCGCCGGTCATGATCTCGATGCGGTCGCCGTCGATGCGGCCGAAGCTCAGCGGCGTGCCGCAGGCGGGGCAAAAGCCACGCTCGGCAATGGTGGAGGAGCGGAAGAACGACGGCTGTCCCCTGGTCCAGGCAAAGTCCGTCTTGTTGATGTCGGCAAAGGATGCGAACGGTGCACCGGCCGCCTTCTGACACATGCGGCAATGGCAGATCGAGACCCGGTTCGGCGCCGTCGTCACGGCAAAACGCACCGCACCGCATTGGCAGCCGCCGGTGAGAACGGGTTTGCTGGCGTCGGTCATGGCTGCTCCATCCGTCGGTAGGCGTCTTGCAGCGTGGCAAGCGCATCGCCTCCGGCGAAGACAAAACCCGTGACGCCGGCGGCCCGCAGCGCCGCCTCGGCATCAGCAGGGCGGCCCGCCAGATAGATATGTCGGGCGCCCGCACTTTGCAGGGCCTTTGCGGCAGGTTCCGCGCGATCGGCATAGACCTTGTCGCCGGAACAGAGGCAGGCGAGCTCGGCGCCGGAGGCCTTGAAGGCAGCAGCCAGCCTGGCCGGATCGGCAAAGCCCTCGCTGTCGATCGCCTCGATGCCGCCGGCCTCGAAGAAGCTCTTGGCGAAGGTCGCGCGGGCGGTGAAATCGGCGGGCGTGCCGAGATTGGCCAGGAACACTTTGGGCCGCGCGCCGCGTGCCTTCAGCGCGGCATCCGATTTGTCGCGCAGCGCCTCGAACGGTTCCGCGAGCCGGATCGGCGGCAGCGGATCGAACCTGTATTTCTGCTCGCCGTACGGTGCCAGCGCGATCGGCGTCGCCGTCAGCACGGTTGCTTCGCTCTCGTGCAGGTTTGGGAACTCGCTGGCGCCGGTCAGCACGTCGCGGCGCTTTGCGATGTTGGCCTCACGCGCCTTGCGCGCGGCCGCGACCTTGCTCTGAAACAGGCCTTGCTGAAGCGCGGCAAAGGCGCCGCCGGCCTTTTCGCTCTCCTGGAACAGCGCCCAGGCGGCCTCGCAGAGCTGCGCCGTCAGCGTCTCGATGCCGCCGCTGCCGGCCGCGGGATCGCTGACCTTGGCAAGGTTGCTTTCTTCCAGGAGCAGGAGCTGCGTGTTGCGCGCCACGCGCCGCGCGAACGGATCGGGCAGCCCGAGCGCCAGCGTGTGCGGCAGCACGGTGATCGCGTTGGCGCCGGCGAGGCCAGCGGCAAAGGTCGCGATGGTCGCGCGCAGCATGTTCACGTAGGGATCGCGCTGCGTCAGCATGCGCCAGGCCGTATCGGCGGCGATGAACAGCGGTTTAGGCGCGAGCCCGCACGCCGTTTCGATCCGCGCCCAGAGCAGCCGCAGCGCGCGGAATTTGGCCATGGTGAGGAACTGGTCGGCGTCCGCGGCAAGCCGGGCATAGACCATGCCTTGCGCGGCTTCCAGCGGAATGCCCGCGCTTTCGATCGCGCGCAGATAAGCGACACCGCAAGCGAGCACGAAGCCGAGCTCCTGCACCTCGGAGCCGCCGGCATCGTGGATCACGCGTCCGTCGGCGGAAGCGAACGGCCCCTTGAAGCCGAGCCCGGCGAGCCCCTTGATGGCGCCGGTGATCGCCGGCGCGATTTCGTCCCAGGTATAGGGGCTGTGTCCCCACACCGCGCAGGCCGCGAGCGGATCGAGCCCGAAGCGGATGTTGCAGGCGGCGGGATCGAGGCCTTGGCTCTTCACATATTCCGCGACATGGATCGCCGCCATCCGAGACTGCGGACCGACCTCGAGCTCGAGGCCGATCCCGGCGTCGAGATGAATATCCTTCAGGACCTTGGCCACCGCGTCGGCTGAAGGTTCCAGCCCGAAACCGCGCGCGCCGTTGGCGCCGGCGAACACCAGCGCGAGGCCGGTCGCGCCGTTCTCCAGATCCTGCAACGCCTGCGCATTTGCGAGCGCCGCATCGGGATGGTCGATCCGCTGCATGATTTGCCAGGGCGCGGCGGCCGGCCGCCCCACCACGGGCGCGACGCCCCTGGCGCGCGGATAGAGCGGATCGATCTTGATCCCGTCATAGGTCTTACCGACCAGCTTCTCGAACGGCGCCCCCTTCAGCACGCCGTCGACCAGCTTGCGCCAGTCTTCGACGGTCGCCTTGGGAAAATCCGCCGCCAGCGGCAGGTCGTCAGTCACGGATGTCATGCGGCGAGGGGCTCCCGAGCGTATCGTTATTCGCAGGCGAAATTGCCACGGCGGACCGTCCCTGCAAACGGTTGTTTTTGGTTAACCGGTATCCGGAAGCCGCTCAATGCCTTGCGTCGAGACGCTGGCGAGCCCGTCGCGCACACGAATGCCTGAGATCACGCGCTCGGGTGCGATTTCGGCCAGCGGCACCAGCACGAAGGCGCGCTCGAACAGGCGCGGATGCGGCAAGGTCAGGTCGGGCTTCTGCAAGGACAATTCGTCATAGGCGATCATGTCGAGATCGAGCGTGCGCGGGCCCCAGCGCCGATCCTTCTGCCGCATGCGGCCGAACTTCTGCTCGACTTTCTGCAGCACGAACAGAAGCGCGTGCGGATCGAGGCCGGTCTCGATCTCGATGCAGGCGTTGATGAAGGGAGCCTGGTCCTCGTCGCCCCAGGGCGGCGTGGCATAGTCCGAGGAGCGCGCGATCAATGCGCCTTGCGCCATGCCGCAGATATGGGCGATCGCCTTGCGGAACGTCGCGCGGACATCGCCGACATTGCCGCCGAGCGCGATCAGCACGCTCGCCATCTCAGGGATGCCGCGAGCGCGTCAGCACGATGCCGACGTCGTCGAAGATCGCGGCGATCGGCGCATGCGGCTTGTGCACGGTGACCCTCACGGCGCGGATGCGCGGGAAGTGCGACAGGATGGCGTCGGCCACCGCGCCCGCCGCGCGCTCGAGCAGCTTGTAATTGGTATTCTTGAACGCCGCCGTCGTCGTCGCCACGACCTCGGCGTAGGACACCGTATCGGCGAGCCGGTCGCTGCGCGAAGGCTCCGACAGGTCGGTATAGAGTTCGAGATCGATGACGAAGCGCTGGCCGACCTCGGTCTCATGATCCATCACGCCGTGGCGGGCGTGGATCGACAGGCCGGTGACGAAGATCGTGTCGGTCATTGCTTGCCCTCGATTGCGTTCGCCACAAGCAGCGCCTGCAAGGTCTCGGCGACGTCATGGGTGCGGATGATCCTGGCGCCGCGCTGCGCGGCGATCAGATGCGCGGCGATCGAGCCGGCGAGCCGCTCCTTCGGCTCGGACGGCGATACGGAAGAGATGAAGCGCTTGCGCGAGGCGCCGACCAGGATCGGCAGGCCGAACATTGCGAATTCGCGCAAGCGCGCCAGCGCGGTCATGCTCTGCTCGGCGGTCTTGCCGAAGCCGATGCCGGGATCGAGCACGATCCTGTCGCGCGCGATGCCGGCCTTTGCGGCGATGTCGAGCGAGCGCAGGAAGAACGTCTTCATGTCCGTAATGATGTCGATGGCGGGATCGGCATCGTCGCGGTTGTGCATGACGATGACGGGGACGCCTCTTGCCGCCACCAGCGGGGCCATGGCGGGGTCGCGCTGCAGGCCCCAGACGTCGTTGGCGATCGCCGCGCCCTGGTCGAGCGCGAAAGCCACCACCTCCGCCTTCATGCTGTCGATCGAGACCGGCACGCCGAGGGCGACGACGCCAGCCAGCACCGGTTTCAGCCGGGCAAGCTCGTCGTCCGCGCTGACGGGCTTGGCGCCCTTGTAGGGCCGGGTGGACTCGGCCCCGATATCGATGATGTCGACGCCGGCCTCGATCATCGCCCGCGCCCGTGCCAGCGCCAATTCCGGCGCGATGAACTCGCCGCCGTCGGAGAAGGAGTCCGGAGTGACGTTGAGCACGCCCATCACCGCCGGGATCGGCCGTTCCAGCAGCGTCCGCAGCACATCTGGCCCGGCCGAGCCGGCCGGCGGGACGGATGGGGAGGGCGAGGCATTCATGGCGCCCGCTTTAGCGGGCGGGGAGGGGGAGTCAAGACCAACCCCTCGCTGTCATTGCCCGCGAAAGCGGGCAATCCAGTATTCCAGAGGCCGCGCCGTGATACGGAGAGGCTGCGGCGTACTGGATACTCCGCTTTCGCGGAGTATGACCGCGGAGTCTGAGCAGGCATTATTGCCCCTTGGGCAAATGGATGCCGAGAGCCGCTCGGCTCGCCTTATCCTGAGACGTTCGCGCTAATACGTGATCTTCGGCTGCAGCTTCTTCGCCTTGGCGATGATGTCGCCGACCGACTTCTCGGAAGGCAGGATTCGCAGCAGCTTCTTCTTCTCGTTGGCGTCGCGCATGCTCTGGGCGAGCCTTGCCGGATTCCTGTAGGCGAGCTCGCGCACGGTGGTGACGCCGGCGGCGCGGACCAGGCCGACCTTGGCCCGGCCCATGCCGGGGATGCGCATGTAGTCGGACACGTTGGCCCATTCCAGCAGGAGCTGCTCGCTGATGCCGGTCTTGGCGGAAAGCGCCTTGCGGCCCTTCACCGTGCCGGCCGCCTCGAGCAGCGCGTCGGTGGTGCGGATGCCCTGCGCCTTCAGCTTGTTGGCGGCAAAGGCCGACAGGCCCTCAATCTCGGAGATCGGATATGTCATGATACTCGATATGAAATGCCGAAGCTTCAGGCGAACTGGCTGAGGCCCGGCGTCCCCGCAACGATCCTGCCCATCTGATCCGCTCCGATTTTGTCTCGACCGTAGCGGAAAAGTTCACGGGCGACCTTTTGAATCTCGGACATGCCGAGCCCCAGGCCCATCAGGCGCGTGCCGACCGCCATCAAGCCGCCACCCATCAGCCGCGACAGCCCGCCGCCGCTCCTGGATGCCTCGATTGCGGCTTCCGCTCCGGGAATCTGATCGATCAGGGCCTGCACGCTATCGGGAGGACCCTCGCTGCGGAGGAAGCCCAGGATGATGCCGACGGTCTTTTCAGCCACAGCACTATCTATGCTGGCGTTTGTCGCCAGCCGCCCGATCAGTTCGTCCATAAGGTCCGCCCCTCAGCCGGTTGCATGCCGGAGTATTTCTTTCGAGAATGATCTTGAGCCGGTGTGATGTGAAATTCAAGCGATGAACGCGGGCGTCGGAGCGATTCATCTTCCAAGGCACGAAAAGTGTTGCAGCGGTGCAAGAGCGGAGATGGAATCGGCGAAAAATTGCCGCGTTGCGAACGGCCCGCTGCTACTTTCGGCTGATGTCGTCCGTCTGTTTCCGGCGCTGTCGCATGCTTCGAGCGCGTTGAATGGTTTTAATCGGTGCGCGACATGCGTTAAACTACGGAACTGGTGCATTCGAGTTTCGATACGTGAAACCCGGCAAGAAGAGATCAGAGAGAAGAATGACCGCACAGGACAGCAAGCTCGGCGATACCGACGACAAGATCTTCGTCGGCAAGGGAGACGAGCAGGCCTGGCTGACGCTGGCGCTCGCCAATCGCCACGGCCTCGTCACCGGTGCAACCGGCACGGGCAAGACCGTGACGCTCCAGGTGATGGCGGAAGGATTTGCGCGCGCCGGTGTTCCGGTCTTCGCCGCCGATATCAAGGGCGACCTCTCCGGCATCTCGGAGGTCGGCGTGCCCGCGGACTTCATCCTCAAGCGCGCCGCCGCAATGGGGCTGAATTTCCAGCCCGACCAGTTCTCGACGGTGTTCTGGGACGTGTTCGGCGAGCAGGGTCATCCGGTGCGCGCGACCGTCACCGAGATGGGGCCGCTTCTGCTCGCGCGCATGCTCGATCTGAACGACGTGCAGGAAGGCGTGCTCAACGTCGCCTTCCGCGTCGCCGACGACGCCGGGCTCACCCTCGTCGATATGAAGGATCTGCGCGCGCTGCTCGACGCCATCGTGCCCAATGGCGGGAAGAAAGCGGCGGACGCGGAGGAGGATCCGCTCGCCGTCATCCGCAAGGCCGCGCAGGGGTTCGGCAACGTCACCAAGGCCACCGTCGGCACCATCCAGCGCCAGCTCCTGGTGCTGGAGAACCAGGGCGGCACCAAATTCTTCGGCGAGCCGGCGCTGGCATTGGAGGATTTCATGAAGACCGACCGCGACGGCCGCGGCATGGTCAATATCCTGGTCGCCGACAAGCTGCTGCAGAACCCCAGGCTTTATGCGACCTTCCTGCTGTGGATGCTGTCGGAGCTGTTCGAAGAGCTGCCCGAGGCCGGCGATCTGCCCAAGCCGAAGCTGGTGTTCTTCTTCGACGAGGCGCATCTGTTGTTCAATGACGCGCCCAAGGCGCTGCTCGACAAGATCGAGCAGGTTGTCCGCCTGATCCGCTCCAAGGGCGTCGGCGTCTACTTCGTGACGCAGAACCCGATCGACGTTCCGGACCGTGTGCTCGGACAGCTGGGCAACCGGGTGCAGCACGCGCTGCGCGCCTTCACCCCGCGCGACCAGAAGGCGGTCGCGGCTGCGGCCCAGACCTTCCGGCCCAACCCGAAGCTCGACACGGCCAAGGTGATCACGGAGCTCGGCAAGGGCGAGGCGCTGGTGTCCTTCCTCGAGGGCAATGGCACGCCGGCCATGGTCGAGCGGGTGATGATCCGTCCGCCGTCGGCCCGCATCGGATCAATCACGCCCGACGAGCGCAAGGCGATCATGGCTGCGAGCCCGGTGAAGGGCAAGTACGACACCGCCGTCGACGAAGAATCCGCCTACGAGATGATCCAGAAGCGCATTGCCGGCACCGCGGCGACGGCCGACAGCCCGGCTGGCGGGAGCGGCGGCGGCATTCTCGGCCAGATCGGCTCGATCGTCGGCACCGTGTTCGGCACCAACGTCAAGCGCGGCCGGCTGTCGACCGGCCAGGTCATCGCGCGCGACGTGACGCGATCGGTCACCAACCAGGTGATCGGCGGGATGGCGGCCAATATCGGCAAGTCGCTCGGCGGCCAGCTCGGCGGCTCGATCGGCCGCACGCTGGTCCGCGGCGCGCTCGGCGGATTGCTGCGGCGGTAGGGCAGCTCCCTTCTGGCGATCCGTTGCGACGCCTGCCTGCGGCGGGCTTGCCATGTGGTGTTGTGGCTGGCACGGCCGCGGCGGCAGCGCTAAAAGCGCAGACGTCTCGATACCCGGCAATCAGGAACACGATCATGGCCAATGCGCAGCTTCAATCCGTGCTCGACCACATCGACAAGGATTTCGACAACAGCCTGGAGCGTCTGTTCGCGCTGCTCCGGATCAAGTCGATCTCGGCGGATCCGGCCTTTGCCGGGGATTGCAAGGCGGCGGCGGACCATCTCGCCAAGGACATTGCGAGCCTCGGTGTTGCCACCGAGGTGAGGCCGACCGCGGGCCATCCCGCCATCGTCGGCAAGACCGGGGCCGGCGAGCGGCCGCATGTGATCTTCTACGGTCATTACGACGTGCAGCCGGTTGATCCGCTCGATCTCTGGCACCGCCCGCCGTTCGAGCCCGTGGTGACCGACCACGCCGACGGCCGCAAGATCATCGTCGCGCGTGGCGCCGAGGACGACAAGGGCCAGGTGATGACCTTCGTGGAAGCCTGCCGCGCCTGGAAAAAGGTGACGGGCTCGCTGCCGATCGACGTCACCTTCCTGATCGAGGGCGAGGAGGAGGTCGGCTCGAAGAATTTCGTGCCCTTCATCGAGGCCAACAAGGACGAGTTCAAGGCCGACTACGTGCTGGTCTGCGACACCGGCATGTGGGACCGCAACACGCCGGCGATCACGACCTCGCTGCGCGGCCTGCTCTATGAAGAGCTGAAGATCACCGCCGCCAATCGCGACCTGCATTCCGGCGTGTTCGGCGGCAGCGCGATGAACCCGATCCGGGTGCTGACGAAAATCCTGGGCGGGCTGTTCGACGACGACAACCGCATCACCATTCCCGGCTTCTATGACGGGGTGAAGGATCTGCCGCCCGACATCCTCGCGCAATGGAAGAAGCTCAACCTGACGCCCGAGATGTTCCTGAAGCCGATCGGCCTGTCGATCCCTGCCGGCGAGAAGGGGCGCCTGCTGATCGAGCAGGCCTCGTCGCGCCCGACCTGCGACGTCAACGGCATCTGGGGCGGCTATATCGGCGAGGGTTCCAAGACGGTGATCCCCTCGCATGCCTCCGCCAAGGTCTCGTTCCGCCTGGTCGAAGGACAGGACCCGCAGAAGATCCGCAAAGCCTTCCGCGATTACGTCACCGCACGGCTCCCGGGCGACTGCAAGGTCGAGTTCGGCGACCATTCCGCCGCGCCTGCCGTCGCACTCGACTGGAACATGAAGCCGCTCGCCGCCGCCAGCAAGGCGCTCACGGAAGAATGGGGCAAGGAGACCGTGCTGATGGGCTCCGGCGCCTCGATTCCGATCGTCGCCGACTTCAAGCGCACGCTCGGCCTCGATTCACTGCTGGTCGGTTTCGGCCTCGACGACGACAACATCCACTCCCCGAACGAGAAGTACGACCTGCGCAGCTTCCAGAAGGGCATCCGCTCCTGGGCCCGCATCCTGGCGGCACTGGCGGAGGTGAAATAGGCGCGGGTGCCGTAGTGCCGTAGGGTGGGCAAAGGCGCAAAGCGCCGTGCCCACCATCTCTCAATGATTGCGAAAGAACGTGGGCAAGCTTCGCTTTGCCCACCCTACGAGACCCCGTCATTGCGAGCGTAGCGAAGCAATCCAGAATCCTTCCGCGGAAACAGTCTGGATTGCTTCGTCGCATCAGCGCAAAATTGCTATGCAATTTTTGTCGCGAGCTCCTCGCAATGAAGGCGGCGTGTGTCCCCAAACAAAAACGCCGCCCGGGATTGGGCGGCGTTTCATTCCAGAGCGTGCAGAGGTAGTTCGGTAAAAAGACTACCTCAAACTCTTGAAAATCTCAAGACCGGTAGCCCGGAAGCTCGCGGTCGAGCTTGCGCAGCAGCGGCGGCCACACCAGGTTGGTGGCGCGCAGCTCGGCGCGGTCGCGGTTGGCGAGCAGCTCGGCGTTCTTCTCGATCGCGATCTCCTCGACCGGATAGACCGGCGTGCCGAGCGCGCGGGTGCGAACCTGCATCGAGCAGGCGCGCTCGAGGTGGTACATGCGCTCGAAGGCGGAGGCGACCGAGCGGCCGACCGTGAGCGTGCCGTGATTGCGCAGCAGCATGTGGTTGTGGTCGCCGAGATCCTTCTGCAGCCGCGGCCGCTCGTCGTGGTCCAGTGCGATGCCTTCGTAGTCGTGATAGGCGAGGTCGTGGGTGACGAGCTGAGCGGTCTGGTTCAGCGGCAACAGGCCTTCTGCGCTGCTCGACACTGCGGTGCCGTCGAGCGTGTGGAGGTGCAGCACGCAGATCGCGTCCTCGCGGACCTCGTGGATCGCCGAATGAATGGTGAAGCCCGCCGGGTTGATGCTGTATTCGCTCTCGGAGAGCTGGTTGCCGTGCAAATCGACCTTGACGAGGCTCGACGCCGTGATCTCCTCGAACATCAGTCCGTAGGGGTTGATGAGGAAGTGATGCTCGGGGCCGGGCACGCGCGCAGAGATGTGGGTGTCGACCAGATCGTCCCAGCCGTACAGCGCGACCAGGCGATAGCAGGCGGCGAGATTGACCCGTTGCTGCCACTCGGCCTCCGTCATATCAGACGGCACTTCCTTCAGGCGCGCTTCCGCTGGCGACATGGCTGATCTCTCCGAACATCGTTGTTGCGGGGAGGGAGCGTAGACTTGCAAATGGCTGGCAGCAAGGCGCGTCGGAAGCGCGGCAGTCAAGCGTCACCCGCATGCTTGTCCGCGGTAGCTCGAAGAGCGAAGGCGGAAGCGCTACGGGAGAATCATTTACGGCGGCGGGATCGACAGCAGGCTGGAAATGCTGCGGCCGCGGATGTCGTAGACGCGGGCGAACACCACGTCGTCGCGCTTGATCTCGACCATCACCGGCGCGGTCAGGCCCTTGCAGTAGAACTCGCTGAGCGTCATGGCGAAATCGGCCGCGTTGGAATCCCAGCCGATGGTGAAGTCGGGGCCGAGGGCGACCTGCGCCGGGCGCTGCGGACCGCACACCGCGACCTTCCATTTGCGGTTCGCTGGCGGCACCTCCTGACGCTCGACGATCTGCTCGCGCAATCCGTCGGAGGCCTGCTTCAGCGCGAGGCCCCAATAGTCCAGCATGAAGCGGCTGTCGGCGCCGCGCACGGTGCCGGCGATGTGGTTGAAGTGCGTGTATTGATAGGGATGCAGCCGGATCATCTCGGCGAGCGGCAACGCGAGGCCGAAGCAGAAAGTGGCGAGCACGACGGGCTGCCAGGTGCGGTGATTGGCGCGCAGGCGCTCCATCGCCCGTGCGAAAGCGACGCCGCCGAGCACCGCCATCGGCGGAATCACGAACACGAAATGGCGGATGCCGTTGTACAGCGCCGGCCGCTTCACCATCGCGATCGCAAGCGGCAGGGTCGCAGCCAGCGTCAGCATCAGCATGATGGTCTTGCGCCGCGCCGGCACTTTGTCTCGCGCCAGCATGGCGAAGGTGCCGAACACCGCGCCGGCCATCAGCACCAGCATCACTTCGGGCAGCTGCAGCGCGAACAGCGTCGGCAGATAGGACCACGGCATGTCGGGCACCGACACGATCGCGCCGTCGAACATTTCCTTCCACGGCTTCTCGAAGAAGTGCGAGAAGTAGGTCAGCGCCTGGAAGGGATTGCCGGGTTCCATGATCGACCACGGCCAGAGCAAGCCCATCAGGAGATAGCCGAACGCGAGGCCGGGCAGCAGCACATAAACGACATGGGCGAAGCGGCGCGCCGACTCGCGCAGGCCTTGGCTGCGCAGTTCCTCCAGGAACAGCGGGATGAAGCCGAGCACGGCGTAGACCAGGGCGAGCCCGCCGAGAACGCGGCAGCCGATCGCAAGACCGGCGCCGAGCCCGACGATCAGGATCGTGCGTGGCGAGGGCTGCGGATATTCCTCGGCGAGCCGGACGAGGCCCAGCATCAGGATGATCATGGCCACCGCGAAGGGCGCGTCCTTCGGGTTCATGAACATGTGGCCGTAGAAGATCGGGCACAGCGCGAGCAGCAGGAGCGCGGCAAGACCGGCGAGCGGGCCGCCGATGCGGCGGCCGAGCCGCCACGTCACCGCGAGTCCGATCACGCCGACGATGGCGCCGACCAGGCGTCGCGTCTCGAACAATTCGAGCGGAATGATCTTGTGCAGGAGGGCTGCGACCATGTCGAAGCCGCCGCCATACATGTAGAGATTGGCGAAGGAGAGCGCCGCATTGTCCTTGAAGCCGGAACCGAACATGCGCAGCAGCAGGTCGGCATATTCGGCGTGGGTGTAATCGTCCCAGCCGAGGCCGTAGTCGCGGAAGGTCAGGCCCGCAACGACAGCGACCACGGCCAGCACCAGCATGGCGAGATCGTCGCAAGTCCGTTCGACCGAGCGCCGTTGAGGCGTGTCGATCGCCGACGTCGTGATGGATGTCATGGCTATTGGCGCCCCGGAATCCCCTCTTGGCCCTGCTGGTGCGCGCGGGCCTCAACCCCGGTTTCCCTATAGCGCAGTTCCATTACCAAGTAATTGGGCATTATGGCTAAATTCCTGATGCGCCGCAGCAATTCCCGATTTCAGAGCAGCCTAGCAGTAGCGAGCCCTGTCTGAAGGGAATGTGAATAAGTCCCTGATTTCCTTCCCATTAGGAACGCGGGCTGCAATTGGTCGTTGGCGCGGAACGGCGTATGACGATATCGTGGCGTGACGGGTCGCGTGTGGATGTGTGCGGCCGGGGGTGAGTTCGATGACCTTGGCATTGTTGATCGCGGGGATTTTCGCCGTCGTGGCGGGCCTCCTTTCGATCCTGTTCGGCTTCTCCGTGAGAGAGTTCAGCCTCGGCAGTCCCCTCATAATCGCGGGAACGATCGCCGTCTGCTCCGGACTGTTACTGGCGGGCCTCTATCTCGTGGTCGCGGAGCTGCGGGGCATCGCTCGCCGGTTGGCCGGTGCGCCGTCCGAAGTGCGGGTCAGGCCCGTGCTGCCGGGCCTCGCCACATCAGGCGCCGTTGCGCCCGAGCCGATGCCTGCCTCGGCGGCCAGGACCGAGCCGGCGCCGCCACCGCCCGCAGGCCCGCCGCCGTGGCAGAGCGAAGCCTCCGCGCGCGAGCGTCCGCGCCCCGAGACAGCGCCGGAGCCGGAAGCTCCGACGCCGCCCGCGACTCCCGAAGCGCCGCGCCGACGCAACCTGTTGTTCGCCTCGACCTCGCGCAAGGAGCGCGAGCGTGCGGAGGCGAAGACGACCGAGGGCGCGCCGCCGCCTCTCGAAGCGCCCGCAGCGCCCGCGGCGCAGGACGCTCCGCCTGCCAGCTTCGACGACGCCTGGCCGAAGCCGGAGCGCATGCGCCCACCGGAGCCGCTCGTAGGTTCGCGCCGGCCGCCGCCGCGCCCGCCCTCCGCGGAAGCCGCTCCCGCGCCGCCGTCGCCCGCACCTGAGCCGGCGGCCGCGCCCGAGCAGCCGCCCGTGACCGTGCTAAAGTCCGGAATCGTCGACGGCATGGCCTATTCGCTCTATTCCGACGGCTCGATCGAAGCGCAGATGCCGGAGGGCATGATGCGCTTTGCCTCCATCGACGAGCTCCGTTCCCATCTCGACCAGCGCGGCTGAGCAGAAGTGAGCGCCGCCGTTGTTGTGGCCTCGTCGGTCGTCGACTTGTTTCGGCCGAACGGCTTGTTGACAGGCAATGGTCCGCCGTCGTCTATCCCGTAAGGCGCAAGGTGGAGAGAGGCGGGCCGATGTCGGACGCTGGGGCGAAGAATTTCATCGAGCTGACGGCGAGCATCGTGTCGGCCTATCTCAGCAACAATCCGACGCCGGCCGCGGAGATTCCGAACCTGATCAGCCAGGTGCACGGCGCCCTGGTGCGGGTGTCGTCCGGCCGCACCGAGACTGCGCCGCTCGAGCCGGCCAAGCCGGCGGTCTCGCTGAAGAAGTCGGTCGCGCCCGATTATCTGGTCTGCCTGGAAGACGGCAAGCGCTTCAAATCTCTGAAGCGCCATCTGCGCACCCAGTACAACATGACGCCGGAGCAATACCGCGAGAAATGGGGCCTGCCGGCCGACTACCCCATGGTCGCGCCGAACTACGCGGTGGCGCGCTCGCAACTCGCCAAGCAGATGGGCCTGGGACAGCAGCAGCGGAAGAAGGGGAAGTAGAGGCGCAGTTTTCGTAGGGTGGGCAAAGGCGCGAAGCGCCGTGCCCACGAGACGTCTCCAATCGCATTCAGGACGTGGGCACGCTTCGCTCGGCCCGCCTACGAAGAATGCTACGTCGCTTCGGCGAGCGCCTCTCTCGCGTCGGTCTTGATGCGCTCGACCATCGAGCGCAGGCCGTTGGAGCGCTGCGGCGTCAGATGATCGCGAAAGCCGAACTCGTCGAACACGGCGATGGCGTCGGTGTCCAGAATCTGCTGCGGCGTGCGGCCCGAATAGAGCGAGAGCACGATCGCGACCAGCCCGCGCACGATATGCGCGTCGCTGTCGCCGCGATACCTCAGGATCGGAACACCCTTGCTGCGGTCGACCAGCTTCTGCAGCCAGACCTGGCTGACGCAGCCATTCACCTTGTTCTCGGCGGAGTGCTCGGCCTCCGGCATCGGTTCCAGGGTCCGGCCGAGCTCGATGACGTACCGGTAGCGGTCGTCCCACTCGTCCAGAAGCTCGAAATTGTCCCTGATTTCGTCGATCGTCGTCATGCTGGCCCATGTTCCCGCTTCCCGCCAATATAAGGATGCGAGGCGCCGAAATCGATAGGGTTTGGCGCTAATTCGCCGCTTGAGGGCCGCGCCATTCCAGCGCGAGGTCGTCCTGGCTCAGGGTGTCGCGCGGCGCTTCGCTCGAGACGGCATCGCCTTCGCCGGCCATCGCGATCGAGCCGGTATGGTCGGGCGCCTTCTTGTCGGTTTTGTCGATCTTCTCGTTCTTGTCGTGGCCGATCTGCTCTTTCTTGTCGTTGATGATCTGGTAGATCTTGCGCGCGCCGTCCTGGGCGCGCTGGCCGATGATGGTCGCGGCCTGTCCGCCGACCTCGCAGGCCGCCGGCTGGCGCTTGCAGAACTGGGTCATGTCGGAGACGGCCGCGGTCGCAGCCTGAACCGCGTCGGCAGCGCCGATCTGCGGCAGCTTGTCCGATTCGGGCGTCTTGTCCCGCGGCAGGAGCACCAGCACCAGCCCGAGCCAGAATGTGATGCGGAGCAGAAAACGCATCTTGTCGACCTGTATGGCAGATCCCGTCCGCGGCGATGGTCCGCGCGCGTTCCGACCTAGCAACTCTCGATAAATCGCAAGTCATTGCCTTGAGCTTAATTCGCGGAGAATTGGCGCAAAATTCTTCGGGATCGACGGCGTCGTAAATTTTCGATTGACGCCGCGGCCCGTGATCCTACCGGCAGGCATATCCACCAATTCGAAACCATCAGCGGGAAGATGAAACCCTGTGTTCACCATCCGCAGCGAAGACGTCGTCAAATCGTCTAAAAAGCCGCGCGATGTCCCGGCGTCCGGTGGCGCGTCCCGCCGCCTTAGCACTCGTTTAAGGTCGCTCTGACACGGTGGCTCAACGACAAGGAGGCGTTCCGGCGCGTCTTCTACGACGATTGAGCCGAAGCGCGAGACCCGTGACAGTTTTGAGTATCATCCGCGATTGTCTCGATGCATTGCTGCATCCCTCCGCGCGTTCCGATGCGCTGATGCGAGCGCGCCATCGTGCCTTCATGGCGCCGCGGCTGCTCGGCAGCCTGGGCGCCTTCGCCGCATTTCCGGTCTATCTCGCCATGCGGGGCGCGCCGAGCGCGGTCGAGGTCGCCGCTTTCGCATGGCTGATCGCGCCGATTTTGTTGTCCTGGTTCCTGTCGCGCACCGGACGCTATGAAGGCGCGCATGTGTTGTCGTCGCTGGCGCTCGCCGGCCTGATCATGGCGGTTGCGGGCAGCACGGGCGGCATCGAATCGTTCGCCGCGGTCTGGCTGGTCGTGGTTCCGCTCGAAGCCGCGCTGTCGGCCTCGCGCCGTGTCGCCGCCTTCGCCTCATTGCTCGCGCTGTCCTGTGCGGGCCTCCTGATCCTGCTCGGTCAGCTCGGCTGGCTGCCGTCCGCGGACATCAGCGCCGCGGAACGCGGCGTGCTGATGGCCTGCGGCGTCGTCTCGGCGACGCTCTATGCCGCGGGCCTTGCCTTCGGCGCGCAATCGCTGGCACGCACCAGCATGGCGCTGCTCTCGCGCGAAGAGGAGCGCTATCGCCTGCTCGCCCGCAACATGAGCGATGTGATCTCGCGGCATCAGCGCAACGGCGCGGTGCAGTTCATCTCGCCGGCGGCGGAGGCCATGCTCGGCCTGCCGGCGGCGCAATTGCTCGGTCACGGCTTGTTCGACCGCGTCCATGTCGCCGATCGCCCGGCCTATCTCACCGCGCTGTCCGATGCCGCGCGCGGCGAGGTGCGCAGCGTCGAGTTCCGGCTGCGGCGCGAGGCCGATGGTTCGGAGCGCGGTCAGGTCGATTTTCTCTGGGTCCAGATGCGCTGCCGGCCGGTCGACCAGGGCATGGGCCAGGATCCGCATCGAGACCTCACGCGTGAGGCCGAAGTCGTCGCCGTGATGCGCGACGTCACCGACCACAAGCTGTCCGAGCAGGCGCTCGAGCAGGCGCGTAGCGCCGCCGAAGCGGCCGATGCCGCCAAGACCCGCTTCCTCGCCACCATGAGTCACGAGCTGCGGACGCCGCTGAATGCCATCATCGGCTTCTCGGAGATGATCGCGCAGGAGCAGGCCCTGATGCTGGGCGCGGCCCAGCGCCGGGAATATGCCCAGCTCATCAACGATTCCGGCCAGCATCTCTTGTCGGTCGTCAACGGCATCCTGGACATGTCGAAGATGGAATCGGGCAATTTCGAGATCGCGTCCGAGCCGTTCGCGCCGCGCGCCTCGCTCTTGCATTGCTGCAATCTGTTGGCGCTGAAGGCGCGGGAAAACGGCATCGACCTCATCACCGACGCGCCGCACGACCTGCCTGTCATGACCGGCGATCCCAGGGCCTTCAAGCAGATCGTGCTCAATCTCGTCGCCAACGCCATCAAGTTCACCGAGCGCGGCGGTCAGGTTTCCGTCTCCGCCGCGGTGACCGGCTCGCAGCTGATGCTGCGCATCAGCGACACCGGCGTCGGCATCGCGCCGGACGATCTCCAGCGCATCGGCGCGCCGTTCTTCCAGGCGGGCAAGACCTATCAGCGCCGTCACGAAGGCACCGGTCTTGGGCTTTCGATCGTGAAGAGCCTCGTGGCGTTGCATCTCGGCGAATTGACGGTACAAAGCAGGTTGGGAGAGGGCACCGCCGTCACCGTCAAGCTGCCGCTCGTCTACACGCCGCCGCAAGCCAGGCCGGCCGAGAGCAAGATCGCGACGCTGACGCCGGCGCTGCGCCAAGAATTTCAAGGACAAGAATTCCAAGGACCTCAAGGTCAGGAGCTTCAAGACCAAGCTCACGACCAGTCTCAGGACCAACCCGCTCTGGTGAAGAAAAGTGCCTAAGAAGTCTGCCAAGGACGAAGCCGCTCCGCGCCGCCGCGGTGCCAAGGCTGCGACGGTCGATGTCGAGACCGAGCGCAACCTCGTGATGCGCGTGCTGCTGCACAGCCCCAAGGACACGCTGGCCGGTCTCGTCGCGGTCGCGGCGGTCGGCGCGATCGTTGCCAATGCGCTGTTCCTGCAGACCGGCCGGCACCCGGCGCCGATGTTCGGCACCGTGATCAATCTGCCCGCGCCGTCATCGATGCAGCTGTCGAACCCCCTGCCGCGTCCGCGCCCCGTCGGCGCCGATAGCTCGCCGCTCGAGCCGCGCGCGACCGAGTTCCGCGCCGAGCCCAAACCCGCCGAGCGCGCCGCCGAGAAGGCGCCGGAGAAGCCCGTCGAGGCGACCGCATCGACGCGCGCGAACGATCCCATGACCAATCTGGTCAAGCAGACGACCTCTACCCCGACGTCCGCCATGCGCCCGCCGGCCCCGATTCCCGTGCCGCAGAGCCCGGCGGCACGGCGTATCGCCGGGGTGCAGCGCGCGCTGTCCGAATACGGCTACGGCAATCTGAAGATCACGGGCACGATGAACGGCGAGACCCAGTCCGCGATCCAGAAGTTCGAGCGCGAGCACAAGATGCAGGTCACCGGCCAGCTCTCCGATCGGCTGCTGCGCGAGCTCGGTGCCGCGATCGGCCACCCCGTCGAATAAGCGCATCCCCGCTGTCATTGACGCGGATCAACTTGCGGCATCGCCGCGAGGCTGCGTTCTGCTGGCGCGATTTGCTTGGGATCAATGACAGCCGCCAGCCTTTGCGATCATGATCGCCTATCTTCAACGAGGAAGAGAGGGTGCCATGTTCAAGGTCTCCGTTCTGGTCTGGATCATGCTGGGTACGGTGCTGGCGGGCGTCAGCCTGATCGTCGTGCTGATGGTGCCGAGCTTCGCCGCCGATTCCATCAGAAACATCCCCTATGCGGTCGCCGTCGGCTTTGCGCTTGCCATGCCGCTGTCATATCTCGTCGCGCGCCAGATCAATGGCGGGCAGGGGCAAGGCATCGGCAAGGCGTGACAATCGGACGCTGACACTGGCGGCGCGCGTCACGCCGGCCTATCGTTCGACTCATGCGCTTGAAATCCAACATATGGGTCGCCGCCTATCTGCGCCGGTGCCAGACCGAAGGGGTGTTCGGCGCGGTGCGCCGGCGCGGCGCCGAGGAGGCGGGAGCGGTGTTCGTGAAGGTGTCTCTGCTCAACGGCCATGCGATGCTGTACGTACCGGCCCCGCAGACCTCCTACGACGATGACCGCCCCGTCGATCGCTTCTTCGTGCCGGTGGCGCCGCAACCTCTGCCGGAGCACACCATCGAGGAACGGCTGACCAGGGAAATCCGCTTCGATCCGGACGCCTGGATCGTCGAGACCGAGGATCGCGCCGGACGGCATTTTCTGGAGCTGGCGAAGACGTAACCACCGCCGTCATTGCGAGGAGCGAAGCGACGAAGCAATCCAGAATTTCTCTGCGAAGGGATTCTGGATTGCTTCGCTGCGCTCGCAATGACGGAGCTTGCAGAGGTGTCGCGCCCAACGCTCCATCCGGGCTACGGGCTCAACCGTCCGCGCTACCGCTCCGACGATCCATCGGTGCCGGTGCGGCGCGCCGGCACCGCACCCGGCTGCACGCCGGGCCGCGTCTGGCTCGCGCCGGCGCGGGCGCGCTGGCGTTCGCCGTCGTGCAGTGACGGCTGGTACTTGGCGCGGGTGACGGCGAGCGTCGAACCGCGCCAGGCCGCCAGCATCACCAGCGCCGAGCGGTCGCTGAGGCGGTCGTAGAGCCGCGCCAGCCGGTACACCTCGTTCACGGAATTGCCGATCGCCGGCTTGAAGAACAGCAGGATGCGCTGGAAGTTCGGGCTCGGCATGTCGAGCGCGCGGGCCGCGACCGCGAGGGCTTCGCCGCCGGCATCGTCGACGATCTGGGCTGCGACACGTGAGGGCAGGATCAGGCTGTCGCCGAGCTCCAGGGCGAAGCTCTCGACGTCGCCCGCGATGGCCGCCATCTCCAGGATCTGAATCGCGCGCTTGGCACGCACGGTCGGGATCCGCGGTGCGGCCTTCAGCGGGGTCTGCGCCAGATTGTGCAGGATCAGCGCGCGCTCGGATGGGCCGGCGCCGAAGAACATGTCGTGGATCTCGGCGGCGTCCTTCGGCTGCATTGCCATGCTGGCGGCCATGCGCCGTTCGGCGTCGCTCGGCGTGCGGGCTGGGGTGGGAGGCGGCGCGGGCGCCGGGATCTCGCGGGCGAGCGGAACCCTGCGGCCTTCCTGGGCCGCGACCAGCCCGAGCTTCTGCAGCACCGGCACGGGCGTCAGCGGATAGATCGCGAGCTTGGCCTTGACGGCCGCGCGCGTCGCATCGTCGACCTGGTCGATCAGCCGTGTCGCAAGCTCGGTAAATTGACGCTGCTCGTCCTCGCTGTGGACGCGGGTCTGGACATAGAGGTCGGTCAGCACGCGCAGCAGCGTCGGCCGAACATCGACGCCTTCGCGGCGGGAGAGGGACATCAGCCCGTCGAATCCGGGAAACAGCGACTTGGTCATGGAGAGATACGCGACCTGGAAAATATACTCGTCGCCAGCCTAGCGCAGGCTCCTTTAAAGGCTCGTTAAGGAAAACGAGGCGTGAAGGCCGCCGCTCGCTTTGGAGCGATCCCGTGCCTGAACGGGACGCCGCGGCCGGCCCGTGCGGCTACGGTCGCTGGGCCGCGTTTACACCCCGTTAACCATGAGCTGATCTTAATGAATCGCATGTTGCAGGGGCGCGTTCGGTCGCGCGGCAATTGAAGAGAGCTGACATGGGGACCATCATTGAATTTCCGGCCGGTCGCCGGGTGGGCTCGTCGGGCGATGTCGCTCCGCGCGCGGACATGGGAACGATCCTGATCCTTCCCGCCATCCGGATCGAGCGCGAGGCGGATGAAACCAGCGGCGACCGCGGCCCAGAGCAGGGCACAGCGCCGGGGCGTCGTCGTCGCCGTCGCTGACATCCGGCTTCAGGCAATGCCGGACACCATCCGCCAGATCCGGCCCGTCAGATCGGCCGTCCTGCTCCTGTTGCTCGCCGCCACGCTCGGCGCCTGCAGCGGCGGCGATTTCGGCCGCACCCGCGAGAGCATGCGCAGCGACGACATGCATCGCTGGCTGGGCGCGGAGGTCACCTCCAGCGTCGGCCTGAAGCCTTCGCAATTCCAGCTCACCGACGAGGAGCGCCAGCTGCGCGACCTCGCCTATCCCATGATCGAGCCGCCGCTGTCGCGCCCCGCATGGAAGAGCGTGTTCGGCGACTACAAGGCGTTGCCATCGCCCTGGCGGCAGAAGGTCGTGTTCGACCGCACCATGTACGGACGCACGCTGATCGACGAGCCGCACCGCTCGCACTCCTCCCGCTACGCGCTGCTGATCGAGGACGTACGCAACGACATCACCCGCTTCGAGCCGTTCTTTGCCTCCGCGATCCGCGTCATCGACCTCGACAGGAAGCGCGATGCCAGCATGGCCCGCGTCTCCTCGCTTTCGCCGCGGGAGAGGGACGATGCGGTCGCGCGCATGCAGGAGAACTCGCTGATCGTGCAGTGGGTGCAGCAATGCCTGGAGCAGCGCGTCTCGTCCTACCGCTGGGCGCTGGAGCGCCTGGTGATCCAGGCCCCCGACGGCATGGCCGCCGACGCCGACCGCCTGATCGGCGAGCTCGCCGCCCAGACCGCGAACCCGCCGGTTCAGGCGCAACCGCCCTACGGCCGCGCGGTCATTTCGAAGGGCTGAGCGCGCGGGCCGGCCGCCCGTCGACGCGGCTATCGTGCGCCGCGGCATACCGGGCGGGCCGTTGAAGCCCTGTTGAGCGCGTTCGGGAACCATTGATAGTGCTTGTCCTTCCCGGCCGGCCGGATAGGATTGTCCCGTTTCTTCAAAGTCATTTTACCCGAAGGTCCTTCGAGATGAGCTTAGACGCCGCGCGTCCTTTCAAGAGCCGTCTGGATGTTTCCCCGCGCCACCTGCTGGCACTTGCCATTCTGCTCGGATCGGCCGGCTCCGCCGCCGCGTTGAGCAGGGAGGCAGCGCTGGAGAATTGCCGCATGAGCGTCGGCAAGCCGATCGTTCAGGCCTGCATGCGCGCAGGCGGAGGCGCCAATCTCGAAGCCTGCCGCGCCAAGGCATCGCCTCAGGTCAGGGCCTGTGCGATGGCGGCGCTGAATGCCGCCAATGGCCGCGCCAACGTCGCGGTCGAGCTTCCCAAGGAAGCGGCACCCAAGCTCGAACTCGGTACGGCGCTGCCGAAGGATTTCGTCGCGCCGCCCCGCAGCATCGCCGACATCACGGCCGTCCTCGACGGCGACAGGCCCGACGAGAAGACGATCGCGGAGTTGCAGTCGGACGCCGACGCCGTACCGACGGGGAAAGAGTCGCGGGCTGATCTGGCCCAGCTCTATTTCGACCGCGCCAATGCACGTGCCCAGCTCGGCCGGCTCGCCGAAGCGATAACCGACGCCGACAAGGCCGTGGAAGTCGGGCGCGGCGCCGTCGGCCCGAACGCGCTGGGGCGGATGCTGCAGCTGCAGTCCTTGCAGCACTCGCTTGCAGGCGATCCGAAACGTGCGCTCGAGATCATGCAAAGGCTGTTGCGTGAATCGGCCAGCATGCCGGGCGCCAAGGGATTGCAGTTCGTGACGAACCGCGGGATTGCGGCCGTCCTCATCCAGATGGGCGACATCGCGCAGGCTGAAGCCTATCTCCGCCGCAGCCAGACCGTGATCCAGGAGGCTCGCACCAGCGGCCATCCCAACTGGCGATCGGCTTATGCCAAGTTCGGCCAGAGCTGGGAAGGCGAGACGGAGCTCACGCGGGCCATCATCTTCGAGGCGCGCGGGCAGTTTGCCGACGCCGAGGCGGCCTATCGCAACGCCGAGCTGCGCAAGCGCGCGAGCACGAAGGCGATCCTGGCAGCGGACAATGCGCCTGCGGAAACCGTTTTGCTCCAGGCGATCGACGGCACCGTGCTGAGCCAGGCGCGCATGAAGGCCAAGCAAGGCCGCCTCGCCGAGGCCGAGGTGGATGCGCGTCGCGCGCTGCTCTCGCGCCTGAAGGACACCGGCAAGTACAACTCGGTTACGCCACGCTTCGTCATGGGCCTGGCGGGCATACTGGTCGACCAGGGTCGTTACGAAGAGGCCGAGAAGCTGGGCCGCGTCGCGCTCGAGATCAACAACAAGGTCGGCGTGCCCGAGCAATCGCAAGCGACGGTGCAATTGCTGTCGCAGCTCGCCGGCATTCTGACGCTCCGCCGCCAGAATGCCGAAGCCAGCGAGATGTTTGCGCGGATCGACAAGGCGGTCGCCGGCTGGGAGCCCCAGCGTCGCCAGGTGTTCGAGCTCAATCCCTCCCGCATCCTGTCGCTCTACGGTTCCGGGCAGTTGGACGCGGGCATCGCGGCCGCCGAGCAGCTCCTGAAGAAGCAGATCGCCCGGGTCGGGGAAAATCACTTCGATGCCGCGTCGGCTCGCGGCACGCTGGCCGTCGGCCTGATGCGTGCCAAGCGCGATGCCGAGGCGATCCGCGAGTACAAGGCCGCCATTCCGGTGATGATGGCGGGCGCCAACGAGAACGCCGATGATGAGAACACCACGGTGGTCGCGGCGCGCAGCCAGCGGCTGCAGACCATCGTCGAGAGCTACTTGGTGCTGCTTGCGAGGGCCGAAGGGACCGGCAAGGATGTCGGCGAGGAGACGTTCAGCCTCGCCGACGCCATCCGCGGCCGTTCGGTCCAGCAGGCGCTGGCAGCCTCGAGTGCGCGTGCGGCGGCCAAGGATCCTGCGCTCGCCGAGCTCGTGCGCAAGGAGCAGGATCTGACCAAGCAGGTCAACGCCCAGCTCGGAACGCTCAACAATGTGCTCGCGCTTCCAGCAGCGGAACGCGACGAGAAGGGCGTTGCACAAATACAGGCGTCGATCGCGGCCTTGCGCAGCCAGCGGGACAAGGCGCGCCTGGAGATCAAGCAGAAGTTCCCGATTTATGCCGATCTCGTCTCGCCCAAGCCGCCGAGCGTCGCCGAGATCCGCGCGACGCTGGCCGACGACGAGGCGATGCTGTCGTTCTATTTCGGCCAGAACGGCAGCTTCGTCTGGGCGGTGCCGAAGTCGGGACCGGTGGCGTTCGCCGCCGTGCCTGCCAAGATCGGCGACATCGAGAGCAAGATCCGCAAGCTGCGCGAAGCCCTCGAGCCGCCGGCGGCGATGATCTCGGACATTCCGCCCTTCGACCTCGCGCTCGGCCACGAGCTCTACGAGTTGCTGCTCAAGCCGGTTGAGAGTGGCTGGAAGCCGGCCAAGAACCTGATCGTCGTCACCAATGGCGCGCTCGGCCTGTTGCCGCTGTCCTTGTTGCCCACGGCACCGGCCCAGGTGGCTGCCGAAGAGGATCCGCTCTTCGTCGGCTATCGCAACGTGCCGTGGCTGGCGCGAACTCATGCGGTGTCGACCGTGCCGTCGGCCGCCGCGTTGCGCACGCTAAGGCAATTGCCGCCGGGCAAGCCCGGCCGCGGCGACCTCGTCGCCTTCGGCGATCCCTATTTCAACGGTGAACAGCAGGCCGAGGCGGACGGCGGCGGGGAGAAGATTCAGGTCGCCGACGCCGGCGGCAATGTCACGCGCGGGGGCCCGCTGAAGCGGCGCAACAGTCCGAAGCTGGATGGCGTCGACAGCGCCGAGCTCGGTCTCCTGCCCCGGCTTCCAGATACCGCGGACGAGCTGAAATCGATTGCGCTGGCGCTGCAGGCCGACCCGTCGAAAGTGCTGTTCCTCGGCAAGGACGCCACCGAGAGTGCGGTCAAGACCATGAATCTGTCCGGCTTCAGGATCCTGGCCTTCGCCACCCATGGCCTCGTCCCCGGCGAGCTGAACGGTCTGACGCAGCCGGCACTCGCTCTATCGTCGCCGGCTGTGACGGGGGAGAGCGGCGACGGTCTTCTGACCATGGAGGAGATTCTCGGCCTCAAGCTCGATGCGGATTGGGTGATCCTGTCGGCCTGCAACACCGGCGCGGGCGCGGGCGCGGGGGCCGAGGCGGCGTCCGGACTCGGTCGCGCGTTCTTCTACGCCGGAACGCGTGCGCTGCTGGTGACGAACTGGTCGGTGCATTCGCAATCGGCGCGGCAATTGGTGACGGATCTGTTCAAGCGGCAGGCCGACGATCCGAAACTGTCGCGCAGCGAGGCGCTGCGCCAGGCGGCGATGGCCCTCGTCGATGGCCCCGGCTATCTCGACAGCGAGGGCAAGACCGAGTTTGCCTATGCGCATCCGCTGTTCTGGGCGCCGTACACGATCATCGGCGATGGCGGCGTGCGGTGATGACAAGGTGAGGGAAGGGGTGAACGGGCCATGAAGCGGAATGTCTTGTTGGGGTTAATGGCGGCAGCTTTGTTGCTTTCGGCACCTGCGCGCGCCACGCAATTGATCACGGAGGAGGAAGCCAAGCTGCCGCCGCCGAAGGGAGCGGTCGCAGCCGACCGTCGTGGCATCCTGCGCGGTCCGAAGGTCGAATTCATCTCGCCCGGCGCTGCCGTCAGCTCACCGATGCCGCTGGTGTTGAAGTTCGAGTCGTTCGGCGGGGCAAAGATCGATCCGGAGTCGGTCAAGATGATCTTCCTCCGGACGCCGAACGTGGACCTCACCCCGCGGGTCAAGCCGTTCGTGAAGGCGGACGGCATCAACATCCAGGACGCGGAGCTGCCCCCCGGCGAATACGCCGTGCGGGTCGACATCAAGGACAGTGACGGCCGGTCGGGCACGACCGTCTTCACGCTGAAGGTCGCACCCAAGTGAGCTGCCCCTATTGCTGCGCCGAGACAGCGGAGGGTGCTCTGGTTTGCGGCGACTGCGGGCGCGACATCGCCGTTCCCGCGACGCTGATGGCGGAGCGTGACGATCTCCTGCGCAAGCGCCAGGAGCTGCGCGACGAGCTGAAACGGGCCAGAGACGAGGCCGAGGCCTTCTTGAGGCGGAGGCATTCGCGCTAGCGATGGAGTGTCCGTTCTGCGCCGAGACGATCAAGGACGAGGCCATCGCCTGCAAGCACTGCTCGCGCGACCTGCGCGTGGTGCGGCCGACCCTGCTCGAGATCGAAGAGATCGTCGCCGATCTGGATAGGCTCAGGCGCGATCTCGACCGCGTCAATGTCCGGCTCGAACGGTACAAGAATCCGCTGCGCTATTTCACCACGCATGCAGTCCTCTACGTCGCGATACCGTCCCTTCTTCTGGTGATCGCGCATGTGCTCGTGACCATCACCTTCAACGTGTCGCCGATCCCGCTTCGGATCGCCTCGATCGTCATACCGCTGCTGTTCGGATTCGTGGCCTACCCGCTGCACCGGGTTTCGACCTTGACGGCCCTGGTGCTGGCGTTCCTGGCGGCAGCCGTCAGCGTCCTGTCGATGCTGACGGTCACGGGAATTCACGATCACGTTCCGATCCTGCCGGAAGCCTGGATCGAATGGCGCGAAGTGTTCGAATACGGCGCCAGCATCCTGCTGGCCTTCGTCTCCGGAAACATCCTCAGCGTCGTGATCTTCCAGGTGCTGCCGCGCGTGCTGACCCAGGGCGGCAAGCCGAACGCGTTCGCCTTCCGCGTGGCGCGCCTGCTCGGGCAGCACGTCGGCGAAGAGCAACTGCGCCGCCGCGCCCGCCTGATCCAGGACCTGATGCAGACCGTCGGCCCGCTGGCTGGCGTCGCCGCGACCGGTGTCGGCTCCATCTATGCCGGCTTGAAGGGCCTGCTGGGATAGCCCACCCTTTAACCCGGGCCAATTTGTCGACCGCCGTAAAGACCCTGCTCACGAATGCTTGATCCGGATCAACGAGCGCCGCCGGCTCCGGGATATGTTAGAAAAGAGGCGTTGCAGCCCCGAAAGGCAAGTCGATCATCGATGCGGTTCGTCCGTACCATCCTGGCATTCGCGATCGCCATATCCTTGGCGATGCTGCCGGCTGGCGTGTCCGCATCCAGCCTTGCCATGTCGCCGGACATGCAGATGGCCATGCCGATGGGCGGCGACGCCGAGATGGCGATGGACGATTGCTGCCCCGACATGAAGGGAACGCCGGCCCAGACCGTCGACTACAAATGCGGGATGGGCTTCTGCTGCGTCGGCGGGCTGGTTGCGCTCGATGACGTCAGGCCCGTCGCCTTCGGCCATTTCGCCGTTGCGGCGAGCACGATCGCCATCCCTGAGGATCAGGTCGTCTCCGTCCGCGGCGGCAGTCCTCCCTTCCGGCCTCCTCGAATCTGATCTCGCCAAGCTCAAGGACGCGAGCGGCATTGCCTGCGCGCGTCGACGACTGACGTGCGCGCTTCCTGCGCCACGGCGAAAGATCAGATCATGAGGACAGGACAATGCTTGCCAAATTCAGCACAGCGGCTCTCGCCGCCACCCTTTCGCTTGCCGCTTCCGCCGCCATGGCGGGCGCCGGCGACTATGCCTTCGAGCCCGTCAACGCGCAGATGAAGAAGGGCGACGACGTCACGCTCTCGGTTCGCCTGACCAACAAGCAGACCGGCAAGCCCGTGGCGGACGCCGTCATCTTCAAGACCCGCGTCGACATGGCCCCGGACGGGATGGCGGAGATGGTCTCCGATGTCGCGCCGCTGCCTTCGAAGGAGCCGGGCGTCTACGCCTTCAAGACCGACCTGCCGATGGCCGGCCGTTACCAGGTCACGCTGTCGGCCAAGGTGCAGGGCGAGCCCGAGACCGTCACCGGCAAGGTGATCGTCACGGCGACCAAGTGAGCGTGCGGACGCCGTCCGCGGCGTCCGGACTTCCCTGTCCCATTCAGATGGACGCGCGCCCGGCGCGCGATGACACACCATGAAGACGCTGCGTCTCCTGACGATTCTCGCGCTCGGCGGCGGCCTCGCCTCAGGCGCGTACTGGTTCTCGCACGAGGGGAGTTGGTCGGTTCATGCCGAGGCGACTCCGGCTGCGGCCGAGGCGAACCGGTCTCCGCTCTATTACCGCGACCCGAGCGGCGCGCCGCTCTGGTCCGCCGCTCCGAGGAAGGACGACCGCGGCCGCGACTATCTGCCGGTCTACGACGACGATCAGGCTGCCGCGGCGGCCCCGAAGCCGGCGCAGGCGGAATCAACGCGAAAAATCCTCTACTACCGCAATCCCATGGGCCTGCCCGACACCTCGCCGGTGCCGAAGAAGGATCCGATGGGGATGAATTATATCCCCGTCTACGAAGGCGACGAGGTCGACGACGGCACGGTGAAGCTCTCGCCGGGCAAGATCCAGCGCACCGGCGTGAGATCCGAGCCGGTCGAACGGCGCGCCATCCGCGTCGCGGTCAAGGCGCCCGGCACGATCCAGCTCGACGAGCGCCGCGTCTCGGTGATCGCGATGCGCGCCGAGAGCTTCGTGCAGAAGGTCGCCGACGTCACCACCGGCACGCGCGTGAAGGCGGGCCAGCCTCTGATGGAAATCTACAGTTCGGCGGTCGCCTCCGCCGCGGCGGAATATCTCTCCACCATCACCTCGAAGACGGTGGGCGGCGTCGAGATGTACGGGCGCGGCTCGCGGCAACGGCTGGTCAATCTCGACGTGCCCGAGCCTGTCATCGCCGAGATGGAGAGGACGCGCGTCGCCCCCGTCACCGTCCATTGGTCGGCGCCGCGCGACGGCATCGTGCTCGAGCGCAGCGCGATCGAGGGCATGCGCGCCAATCCCGGCGACGTGCTGTTCCGCATCGCCGACATCTCGCAGGTCTGGGCGCTGGTCGACGTCGCCGAGCGCGATCTCGGCAATGTCGCGGTGGGGCAGTCGGTGGCGGTGCGCGCGCGGAGCTTTCCCGGCCGTACCTTCAGCGGCAGGATCGCCGTGGTCTATCCGCAGGTGAACCGCGAGACGAGGACGGTTCGCGTCCGGATCGAGCTCGCCAATCTCGACGCGGCGCTGCTGCCGGACATGTACGTCGATGCCGACATCGACACCGCGAATGGCGCGCCCGTGCTGGCGGTCCAGGACAGTTCGGTGCTCGACACCGGCACGCGCCAGGCCGTCCTCGTCGACAAGGGCGAGGGGCGCTTCGAGCCGCGCGAGGTGAAGCTCGGCCGGCGCGGCGGCGGTTACATCGAGGTGCGGGACGGACTTGCGGATGGCGAGGCCGTGGTCACATCCGCCAACTTCCTGATCGATGCGGAAAGCAACCTGAAGGCCGCGCTCAAGGGCTTTGCGGAAGGAGCGCCTCAGGCTCCCGAACCCGGCCATGCGACGGGAGAGCACAAATGATCGCCCGCATCATCGCCTGGTCGGCGCGCAATCTGCTGCTGGTGCTGTTCGGCACCGGCTTTGCGGCCGCGGCCGGTCTCTATGCGCTGATCCATCTGCCGCTGGACGCGATCCCGGACCTCTCGGACACCCAGGTCATCGTCTACACCGAATATCCCGGCCAGGCGCCGCAGGTGATCGAGGACCAGGTCACCTATCCCTTGACCACGGCGATGCTGACCGTGCCGAAATCGAAGGTCGTCCGGGGCTTCTCGTTCTTCGGCGCGTCGTTCGTCTACGTGATCTTCGAGGACGGCACCGACATCTACTGGGCGCGCTCGCGCGTCCTGGAATTCCTGAACGGTGCTGCGTCGCGGCTGCCCGCCGGCGTCAGCCCGACCATCGGTCCCGATGCGACCGGCGTCGGCTGGGTCTACCAATATGCGGTGCTGTCGAAGGAATTGAATCTGGCGGACACGCGCACGATCCAGGATTGGAATCTGAAGTTCGCGCTGGCCAAGGCCGAAGGCGTCGCCGAGGTCGCCAGCATCGGCGGTTTCGTCAAGCAGTACAACGTGGTGCTCGATCCGCAGCGGATGCGCGATCGCGGCATCAGCATGCAGAAGATCCGTGAAGCCATCCGCGCCAGCAACGCCGATGTCGGCGGGCGCACGGTCGAGCTCGCCGAGTTCGAATACGTCATCCGCGGCAAGGGCTACATCAAGAGCATCAACGATCTCGGCAACATCGTGCTGAAGACGAGCAACGGCACGCCGGTGCTGCTCCGCGACGTCGCCAATGTCGAGCTCGGACCGGACGAGCGCAGGGGCATCACCGAGCTGAACGGCGAGGGCGAGGTCGCGAGCGGCATCGTGCTGCAGCGCTTCGGCGTCAACGCGCTCGACGTCATCGAGAACGTCAAGAAGCGCTTCAGGGAGATCGCGAGCAGCCTGCCGAAATCGGTCGAGATCGCCCCGGTCTACGATCGCTCCGGCCTGATCTACGCGGCCATCGACACGCTCAAGCACACCCTGTTCGAGGAGAGCATCGTCGTCGCGCTGGTCTGCATCGTGTTCCTGCTGCACGTCCGCAGCGCGCTGGTCGCGATCCTGATGCTGCCGGTCGGCGTCCTGATGGCGTTCGGCGCCATGAAGCTGCTCGGCCTAGGCTCGAACATCATGAGCCTCGGCGGCATCGCGATCGCGATCGGCGCCATGGTGGATGCCGCGATCGTCATGATCGAGAACGCGCACAAGCACCTGGAACGCGCCGAGCCCGGTCAGTCTCGCGTGCAGATCCTGATCGATGCCGCGTCCGAGGTCGGGCCCGCGCTGTTCTTCAGCCTGCTGATCATCACCGTGTCGTTCATGCCGATCTTCACGCTGGAATCGCAGGAGGGACGGCTGTTCAGCCCGCTCGCCTTCACCAAGACGTTCGCGATGGCCGCTGCGGCCCTCTTGTCCGTCACCCTGGTGCCGGCGCTGATGGTGATCTTCGTCCGCGGCCGGATCGTGCCGGAGAGCCGGAATTTCATCAACCGCTTCCTGATCTGGATCTACCGGCCCGTGATCAAGGGCGTGCTCCGCGCCAGGACGCTGGTGATCCTGGCCTCGCTCGTCGTGCTCGCCGTCACGATCTGGCCGGCAGGCCGGCTCGGCACTGAGTTCATGCCGACGCTGAACGAGGGCACGCTGCTCTACATGCCGACGACGCTGCCCGGCATCTCCGTCACCAAGGCGGCCGAGCTGATGCAGATCCAGGATCGCATCATCAAGTCGTTCCCCGAGGTCGCCTCCGTCTACGGCAAGGCGGGGCGGGCGGCGACCGCGACCGATCCGGCGCCGACCGAGATGTTCGAGACCATCGTCAACCTGAAGCCTAGGGAGCAATGGCGCCCTGGCGTCACCATCGACAGCCTGATCGCGGAGATGGACAAGGCGCTGCAATTCCCGGGCGTCTCCAACGCCTGGACCATGCCGATCAAGGCACGCATCGACATGCTGTCGACCGGCATCCGCACGCCCGTCGGCGTCAAGGTCATGGGCACCGACCTCGTCGAGATCGACCGGCTGGCGCGGCAGGTCGAGCGGGTGATCAAGACCGTGCCGGGCACGTCCTCGGCCTATGCCGAGCGCGGCATCGGAGGCTATTATCTCGAGATCGTCCCCGACCGCGAGGCGCTCGCCCGCTACGGCATCCTGATCCAGGACGTGCAGGACACCATCGCCGCCGCGCTCGGCGGCCAGACGGTGACGACCACCGTGGAGGGCCGGCAGCGCTTCACCGTGAACATGCGCTACCCGCGCGACCTGCGCGACAATCCCAAGGCCATCGCCAGCGACATCCTGGTGCCGATGCCGGCGGGCGGCGCCGTGCCGCTCGGCGAGGTCGCCAAGGTCGAGCCGGCGCGCGGGCCGACCTCGATCCGGACCGAGAACGGCCAGCTCGCGACCTACATCTACGTCGACATCCGCGATCGTGACATCGGCAGCTACGTCGCGGACGCGCAACGCGCGGTGACGGAGAGCATCCAGTTTCCCGCCGGCACTTACGTGGTCTGGAGCGGCCAGTACGAATATCTCCAGCGCGCGGCGGCGCGCCTCAAGATCGTCGTGCCGGTGACGCTGACGATCATCTTCCTGTTGCTGTACCTGAACTTCAAGGCGCTGACCGAGACACTGATCGTGATGCTGTCGTTGCCGTTCGCGCTGGTCGGCGGCATCTGGATGATGTGGTGGTTCGGCTTCAACCTGTCGGTCGCGGTCGCCGTCGGCTTCATCGCGCTCGCGGGCGTCGCCGCCGAGACCGGCGTCGTGATGCTGATCTACCTCGATCACGCCCTGGCCGAGATGAAGGCGAGGCGCGACGCCGAGGGCAGGGTCTTCACCCGGGCCGATCTCCACGACGCCATCATGGTGGGCGCGGTCGAGCGCGTCCGGCCCAAGATGATGACCGTGGTCGCCATCATGGCGGGCCTGCTGCCGATCATGTGGAGCACCGGAGCCGGCTCGGAGATCATGCAGCGCATCGCGCTGCCGATGATCGGCGGGATGATCTCATCGACGCTGCTGACGCTGATCGTGATCCCCGCGATCTTCGGGCTGGTCAAGGGCTTCCACCTGCCGCCCGAGGCCGGGGACAAGGGACAACCGACCGAAATGACAAAGCCGATCAGCCCGAAATTGCGGGTGCTGCAGTCTGCCGAATGAGGTCAGTCATGTCGAACGGCTGTCAGAAACGTTGGGCCGATGGAATTGATCGCCGCATTGGTCGTCATTGCGCTAATATTGGGGACGGCGCTGGCATGAGGCGAACGTGCGGACGTGATCTTGCCGCACCTGAAGAGATCAGCAAGACCGTCGAGCGGCGATGCCAGGAGATGCGCGCATGGGCTTCTACAACGACGTCATTCTGCCACGGCTTTGCGACCTTGCAATGCGGAATAAGGAACTTGCGCCCTACCGGCAACGCGCGGCCCGCGCGGCCCAGGGCCGGGTCCTCGAGATCGGCGTCGGGTCCGGCCGCAACCTGCCGTTCTACGGAGCTACGGTGACGCAGCTTGTGGGCTTGAGCCCGCTCCAAAGCTGATCGAGATGGCGCGACACGCTCCGCATCCGAACACTCCAGTCGAGTTCGTCGAAGCTTCGGCCGAGGCTATGCCGATCGAGGACCGCAGCATCGACACGGTCCTGACGACCTGGACCATGTGCAGCATTCCGGACGTCGATCGCGCGATGACGGAGGCGCGGCGGGTGCTGAAACCGGGAGGGAAGCTGGTCTTCGTCGAGCATGGCCGCGCGCCCGAACCGAACGTGCGCTGGTGGCAAGATCGCCTGACCCCCGCATGGATGCGCATCTCGGGCGGTTGTCATCTCAACCGGGACATCGCTGAAATCTTGACTCGCAACGGCTTTCGCATCGACGAGATGCGCACCGGCTATATGAACGGGCTGAAGCCCATGACGTTTATGTACGAGGGCCAGGCGAGCCCCCGTTGATGCCTGCGACGCTCCGGCCTTGAGATCCAGCGATGAAGAAAGGAATCCGAAGATGAGGGAACGCGGACATGTGATGACCCGTCGGTCACTTGCAGGGCTGATGGCGGCGGCAGTGGCGGCAGTGCTGGCCAGGCCTGCCGTTGCGGCGCAGGCCCAAGAAGCCACCATCACGGTGCATAGGGATCCGAGCTGCGGCTGTTGCGCGGGCTGGGTGCAGCATCTCCGGGACGCAGGATTTGTCGTCCAGGTGGAGGAGACCGCCGATCTCGACGCGGTTCGGAATCGTCTCGGCATCCCCTCGGACCTGGCCGCGTGTCACACGGCGGAGGTCGCAGGCTATCTCATCGAGGGACATGTGCCGGCCGCAGCCGTGCGGCGCCTCCTCTCGGAGCGCCCCATTGCGAAAGGGCTCGCCGTGCCGGGCATGCCGGTCGGATCGCCCGGGATGGAAGGCGGCAAGCCGGAGCCTTACACGGTCGTGCTGTTCGGTGCCGATGGTCAAAGGCCATTCATGCGCTTTATCGGCTCGCAGGGGATCGGTTGAGCTGGATATGGCGATGCGCGGGTACGCGTCTGGCGATGCTGCGCCACCATCGATGAGCTGATGCACGAGCCGAACGTTGCCAATCCTCCGATGACCAGGGCTATCGCATATGAGAGCTTTTCTCTGCGGCCATCCTTCGAGACGCCCGCGTTAGGCGGGCTTCTCAGGATGAGGGCGGAGTGCGCGGCGGCAGCTTCAACGGGCACCGACGCCGTTGAGCCTCATCCTGAGGAGGCGCGTTAGCGCCGTCTCGAAGGACGAGGCGCGCGCGCAGGCGCCGCCACGAGTCATACCTGCCCTGGATGACGCCAAAAGAGCCGGTGTCATCCCCCGCCGCTATGGCTGTGGAGGATAGCGGTCGAACGCCGGTAGTTCGTGCGCATGCTCCATCCAGCGAAGACGTTCGGCGACCTGGATCTGCATCGTCGGCGGCACGGCCTCGGGATCGTCGTAGGTCGCGCTCTGGATGTCGATCATTCCGGGCACCAGGCTGGCATTGAAGTAGAACAGGCCGGTGCCGCAATTGCCGCAAAAATGCCGCCGACCGTGTTCCGACGAGCTGTAGATCCTGGGCTCGCCCTTGGTCACCTTGACGGCGTTCTCCGGATACATCGTCCAGCCGACCACCGGAGCGCCGGCGTGGAGCCGGCAATCGCGGCAGTGGCACAGCGCGTGCACGATCGCGTCGCCCTCGACCTCATAACGGATTGCGCCACAGTGACAGCCGCCGGTGATGGTGCTCATGCGTTTCTCCCGATCGCGTATTGGCTTTGCCGATCGATAGCTCTCGCGATTTGCGGCATCAACGGCGCAATCGATTTGCGCTTGCGTCCTACTGTCGCGTGACAGCTGCTGCCATCACGCGCTGACCTGCGATGGGTTCTGGAGAACGCGTCGGGCTGACGCCTTACTGGCGGGCTTCCAAAGCCCTGGGAACGCTGGCGGCGCCCGCTTCATACCAACCCCGCGTCGCCTTGACGATGCGGACGACGGACAGCATCACAGGCACCTCGACCAGCACGCCGACCACGGTCGCCAGCGCAGCGCCGGAATCCAGGCCGAACAGGCTGATCGCGGCGGCGACCGCCAGCTCGAAGAAATTGCTCGCGCCGATGAGGGCGGCTGGAGCTGCGACACACCAGGCCACGCCAAACCGCCGGCTCAGCCAGTACGCCAGGCCCGCATTGAGATAGACCTGGACCAGGATCGGCACGGCGAGGATGGCAATGACGAGCGGCTGGCTGACGATCTGCTCGCCCTGGAAGCCGAACAGCAGCACCAATGTGGCGAGCAGCGCGACCAGCGACAGAGGCTGCAGCGTGCGCATGACGCGGTCGAAGCCGGCAGTACCGCCTCGCAACAGCACCTTGCGCCACAGCTGCGCGACGATCACGGGAACCACGATGTAGAGCAGGACGGAGAGCAGCAGCGTGCCCCAGGGCACGCTGATCGAGGCCACGCCCAGCAGCAGTCCCACCAGCGGCGCGAACAGGAACACCATGATCACGTCGTTCAGGGCGACCTGGCTCAGCGTGTAGTGCGGCTCGCCCTCGCACAGGTTCGACCACACGAACACCATCGCGGTGCATGGTGCGGCCGCCAGCAGGATCAGGCCGGCGATGTAGGACGAAATCTGGCCGGCCGGCAGCAGCGGCGCGAAGAGATGGCCGATGAAGAAGGAGCCCAGCAGCGCCATCGAGAACGGCTTCACCGCCCAATTGATGAAGAGGGTGACGCCGACGCCGCGCCAATGTTTCCGCACCTCGCCCAGCGAGCCGAAGTCGATCTTCAGCAACATCGGCACGATCATGAGCCAGATCAGGACCGCGACCGGCAGGTTGACCTTGGCGACCTCGGCGGCCGCGACCGTGCCGAAGAAGCCGGGCATGACGTGCCCCAGTGCGACGCCGACGACGATGCAAAGCGCGACCCACAGCGTGAGGTAGCGTTCGAAGATGCCCATCGTCACGCCACGTCGCCTCGGTTGGACGTCGCGCCGTCGGAGCGGCCGATCTCGCGCAGCCTGGTGCCGAGCGAGAGGTTGTCAATGCTCCGCAGCGGAAGGCTCACGAACGTATCAATCCGGTTCTTCAGATAGCGGAACGCGGTGACGAACGCAGCCTGCTTCTCCAGATCCGTGCCTTCGGCGGCGGCAGGGTCCTCGATGCCCCAGTGCGCCGTCATCGGCTGGCCTGGCCAGATCGGACAGGACTCGCCGGCGGCGTTGTCGCAAACGGTGAAGACGAAATCCATCACCGGCGCATCGGGCGCGGCGAACTCGAGCCAGCTCTTCGAGCGCATGCCGTCGGTCGGGTACTCCAGGGTCTCGAGCGTGCGCAACGCCAGCGGATGCACCGCGCCCTTAGGCGTACTTCCGGCGGAGAAGGCCCGAAAGCGGCCGGCGCCGTCCTTGCGGAGGATCGACTCGGCCAGGATGGATCGCGCCGAGTTGCCGGTGCATAGAAACAGGACGTTGTAGATCGGGTCAGGCACGGCTTCGCTCCTTCCGTTTCGGCGAGCAGCAGGATTGCAGGGTTTCGACGACGGGATTGCAGACCTCGGGACGTCCGCCGCAGCAATCGCGCAACAGGAACACCGCGATGTCGCGGAATTCGCCGAGATTGGCGCGGTAGACGATCGAGCGGCTGTGCCGCTCGGAGGAGACGAGCCGCGCCCGGCTCAGGATCGCCAGATGCGCGGACAGCGTATTCTGCGGAACCTCGAGCAGGCGGGCGAGATCGCCGGCGGCAAGGCCGTCGGGCTCATGCCTGACCAGCGTCCGGAATGCTTCCAGGCGGGTCGGCTGGGCCAGTGCGGCGAGGGCGAGGACGGCTTCTTCGTTTTCCATATATCCAGATTTATGGAATTATTAGGCCGAGTCAACCTGAATCTCGTCCGTCGTCGCATTCATAATTCGAATATTCTAGAATTATAGTTTGACAGCGCGTGCGAAGGAGTACAGCATGAGCGTCATGAAGATCGCCGACGCAGCAGCACGTCTGGAGGCCCTGGGCAATCAAACCCGGCTCCAGATCTACCGGGCCCTGGTCCGGGCCGGGCACGCCGGCATGCCCGTCGGCCGCCTGCAGGAGAAGCTGAAGATTCCGGCATCGACGCTGTCGCATCACATCAAGGCCCTCGTAGCGGTCGGGCTCGTCAGCCAGGTCAGGGAATCGACCACGCTGATCTGCCACGCGAACTTTGACGCGATGCGCGGTCTCCTCGCCTTCATGGCGGCGGAATGCTGCGCCGACGAAGCCGGATGCAAGGCAGCGCAAACCGCGGCGTGATCCTTTTGCGAATTTATTCGATGATTCTAGAAATATGGGAGAAGCGGGAATGAACGCCAGAATGAACGTCAGGACGGTCGCCATCATCGGGGCAGGGCCGGTCGGCCTCGCTGCCGCCGCCCATGTGCTCGAACGCGGCATGTCGCCCATCGTGCTCGAGGCCGGGCCTGAAGCCGCGCACGCGATCCGCCAGTGGCAGCATGTCCAGCTGTTCTCGCCATGGGAATACAACGTCGACAAGGCGGCGGCGCGCCTGCTCGCGCCGACGGGATGGAATTCGCCGGACCCGCAATCCTATCCGACCGGCGGCGAGCTGATCGACCGCTATCTGACGCCGCTCGCGACGCGCACGCCGCTGCGCGAGACGATCCGGACCTCGAGCCGGGTCACGGCGATCAGCCGCGTCGGTTTCGACAAGGCGAAGACGAAGGGCAGGGAGCGGGCGCCGTTCGAGATCCGCTATCAGAACGGCAGGGGTCCCGAGGTGCTGCATGCCGATGCCGTCATCGACGTGTCGGGCACGTGGTTCTCTCCCAACCCCGCCGGGAGCAACGGTTTGCCCGCGATCGGCGAGCGCGAGCGCGCCGACCGCATCGCCTATGGCATGCCGGATGTGCGGGGCACGGAGCGCGCCAGATATGCCGGCAAGATTGTCGCCGTGCTCGGTGCCGGCCATTCCGCAGTCGGTACGCTGATCGATCTCGCGCAGCTCGCGGGCGAGGTACCGGGCACGCAGGCGATCTGGCTGTTGCGCGGCGCCGATCCGGCCAAGGCTTTCGGCGGCGGCCGTAACGACAAGCTTTCCGCGCGCGGCGAACTGGGCTCCGCCTTTGCCGCACTCGTGACCGCCGGCAAGATCAGGGTGGAGAGTGAATTCGGTGTCACCCACCTTTCGGAGTCCGAGGGCCGCCTCCGGATCTCGGCCGGCAGCGGCTGCGGTGCGCGCAGCGTGGTGGCGGATGAGCTCGTCGTCTCCACCGGCTTTCGCCCCGATCTGTCGTTCCTGTCCGAGCTGCGGCTGCGGCTCGATCCCGCCATCGAGGCGCCTGTCGCGCTCGCGCCGCTGATCGATCCCAACGAGCACAGCTGCGGCACGGTCCGTCCGCACGGCGCGCGCGAGCTCGCGCACGACGAACCGGGCTTCTATCTCGCCGGCATGAAGTCCTACGGCCGCGCGCCGACCTTCCTGATGATGACCGGATACGAGCAGGTCCGCTCCATCGCGGCCGACATTGCCGGCGACAAGAAGGCTGCCGCTCGGGTCGAGCTCGTGCTGCCGGAGACCGGCGTCTGCACGCGCGGTGATGTCGAGGCGGCGGATGCGGGATGCTGTGGCGGTCCAGCGAGGGAGGAGGCGTCGGCCTGCTGCGCCGCGGACGAAAAAGCCAAGAAGGCAGGCCGCACCGGCTGCGGCTGTTCATGATGCGGGTCCCATCAGACGGGAGGCGAGCATTCGCAGCCTGAGCGGGGGACCGCTGATTGCGGCGATGTGCATCGGGCAGCTCGGCAATCTGCTGCCGCACGTGACGCTGTCTGCGAATCTGGCGCAGCATCTGATGCCGGCATGGGGGCTGTCCGCCGCCGAAGGCGGGTTGATGGCGAGCGGCTATGCGTTCGGCTACATGCTGGCCGTCCCGGTGCTGACGACGCTGACCGATCGCATCGACGCGCGGATCGTGCTGCTGTGCGGCTCCGTCGTCAGCGGGCTCGCGACCATCGTCTTCGGTATCTTTGCCGAGGGATTCTGGTCGGGGACCATCATCTGGTCGCTCTCGGGATTGGGCTTCGCCGGCGCCTACATGCCGGGACTGAAGGCGCTGACGGACCGGTTGCCCGCCGGCGACACCTCGCGGGCGGTGACGCTGTACACGTCGAGCTTCTCGGTCGGCGTCGGCCTGTCGTTCCTGGTTGCGCAGATCCTCGCCGACCGCTGGGGATGGCGGAGCGCGTTCTACGTCACCGGCGTCGGTCCCGTCGCGATGGTGATCGCGTGCCTGCTGATCGAGGGACGGCGGCCAGCGCCGAAGTCGGGGCGTCTTCTCAACTTCGCACCGGTCCTCGCCAATCGCGAGGCGCTGGGCTACATCCTCGGTTACGGCGCCCACTGCTTCGAGCTCTACGGCATTCGCACCTGGCTGGTCGGGTTCTGGACCTTCGTCGTTGCGCATCAAGGCGAGCCGTCCTGGATGACGCCGGTGTTGATGAGCTTCTGCTTCGCCGTGATCTCGATGCCCGCCAGCATCCTCGGCAACGAGGCCGCCCTGAAATTCGGACGGCATCGCGCCATCTCGGTCGTGATGATCGCCTCGGCCTGCGTCGCGCTGGTGATCGGCTTCAACGCGAGCGCCCCGGCCTGGCTGCTCGCGCTGCTGCTGATGATCTACGGCCTGACGGTGCCGGCCGATTCAGGCGCGCTCACCGCCGGCATGTCGGCGGCGGCCGTCTCCGAGCACCGCGGCGCGACGTTGGCCCTGCATTCGACGGTCGGCTTCGGTCTGTCGGCGCTCGGCGCCTGGGGAACCGGCGTCGCGCTCGATGTCGCCGGCGGTCCGCAGAGTGCAAGCGGCTGGCTGCTGGTGTTCATCGTGCTCGCGGCCGGCATCGCGCTGGGTCCGTTGGCGCTGCTGTGGGCGCGGAGAGGGCATTCCTGCAAGCTGTCATCGTGAGCACCCCCGCGCCAACATGAAAGCACCGGCGTGTCGATGGTCCGCGCGTGCGCGCGATCATGGCCCGCAGCCTGGAACCTTTTCAGGGCAGACCGGTTGGCGTGCCACGGCGAGGCCGGAATGCCGGGCTCGCTCAGGAAGACCGCATGGACGAGTGCCCTGAGCGGCTGTCCTATGCAGTGTCGCCCTGCGCCCTTGCAGCTGAAATCAATCTACGCTCAGCGGACGACGGGGACAGGGACGGTAAATGAGGCCTGTAGCGAGACAGCCTTTCAAGCCACGCACCACCGAGGAATTGATGGCGCTGCTCGGTGCCGTGGCGACAGCGATTCTCACCGTCATCATCATCGCGATGCTGTATTTCGGCCGCGATATCTTCGTGCCCGTTGCGCTGGCGATTCTCCTCAGCTTCGTGCTGGCCCCGTTGGTCGGAATATTGCAGCGTATCCATGTCCCGCGGGGACTGGCGGTCGTAAGCGTGGTTGTCGCTGCCTTCATGCTTATTTTTGCCATAGGGAGCCTTCTCGCGGCGCAATTGACGCAACTCGCCGGCGACCTTCCCCGCTATCAATCGACCATCAGCGAAAAGATCCAGTCGTTTCGAGATACCAGAGCGGGGCGGGGTACGCTGGAGCGTGCGTCCGACATGCTGAAGGATCTCGGCAAGGAGCTCGACAAGCCGAAAGACGCCGCATCCGCGCCCAAGATCGGCACGATAGCTGGCTCGAACGCCTTCGCGCCGCCGGTGCCGGTCGAAGTACGCCAGCCCGATCCCGGGGCGTTGGAAAGTCTGCGGACCCTGATTTCTCCCCTCATTCATCCGCTCGCCACCACCGGCATCATCATTATCTTCGTCATATTCATTCTCATCCAGCGCGAGGATCTTCGTAACCGCTTGATCCGGCTGGCCGGCTCGTCGGATTTGCAGCGTACGACGGCTGCACTGGACGATGCCGCGAGCCGCCTCAGCAGGCTGTTTCTGACCCAGCTCATCCTGAATGGCGGATTTGGCGTGGTGATCGGCACCGGCTTGTGGTTCATCGGAATTCCAAGCGCGATTCTCTGGGGTATCCTCGCGGCTGCGCTTCGCTTCGTGCCCTATGTCGGCGCCGTTATCGCGGCCGCATTCCCGTTGGCGCTGGCGGTCGCCATCGATCCCGGCTGGTCGATGCTGCTTTGGACTCTCGCCCTGTTCTTTGTTGTGGAACCGTTGGTGGGCCATGTCGTCGAGCCGATGGTTTACGGTCACAGCACGGGGCTTTCGCCCATTGCGGTGGTCGCGTCCGCTACGTTCTGGACCGCGCTTTGGGGCCCGATCGGGCTCGTCCTCGCGACTCCCTTGACAGTCTGCCTCGTGGTGCTCGGGCGGCATATGGAGCGACTGGAATTTCTCGACGTCATGTTCGGCGACCGGCCAGCGCTTTCTCCTCCGGAAATATTCTATCAGCGGATGCTGGCGGGGGATCCCACGGAAGCGGCCGAAAAGGCCGAGGAGTTTCTGAAGGAGCGTTCGCTGGCATCGTACTATGACGAGGTCGCTCTGAAGGGTTTGCAACTGGCGCAAGCCGACGCCGAACGCGATGCGCTTGATCAGGAACGTCTTGCCAAGATCCGAGACGCCGTCAGCGAATTTACCAGCGACCTCTCCGATCAGGACGACCGGCCGCCGGCGAAGAGCAATTCAACCAGCGATGCCGAAGCATGGTCGGCGGTGGAGGCCGTTGCAGAAAATGCGGTCAATGAACGCTTGCCTTACCTCCGCAGGGAAACCCTCCCGCCGGATTGGCAGGGTGAGCACCCCGTCCTGTGCGTGGCCGGGCGCAGCCTGATCGATGAGGCGGCCGCGATCATGCTGGCTCAGCTGTCGACGGAGCATGGCCTCGCGGCACGGGTCGAAGGGCCGGAATCGCTTTCCACGACGAATGTGTTCCGCCTCGACACGACGGGAATTGCGATCATCTGCCTGGTCTATCTCGATGCCCGCAGTGCGGCACACATGCGGTATTCCGTCCGGCGGCTGAGGCGCAAATTGCCGAAGGCAACCATCATTCTGGGCTGCTGGGTCAAAGACGTCGATGCGGCCGCGCTGGAATTGCTGCGGGAGGGCGCCAAAGCCGACCTCGCTGCTGCGAGCATCGGCGAGGCCGTCAGGCTGTGCATCGAGGCAACAGGGTTGACGGGGTCGGCGGGCGAGGCCCTCGGGCTGGAGAACTCACCGACGGCTGCGGCGTAAGAGTTCGGCGGGCGCCGGTGTTTTGCCCGACGTGTCAAAGCAGCGTCATTGTCGCCGGAGCGTCGTCATCGCCGATCAAGGAGTCCAATGATTTCAATGCCCCCGCACCTGTGCATGGGGTTGTTTTCGCACTTTTTGTTTTGAAGGGGCCGAAATGGCCGCGTGTCAACGCCGGCCGCGCTTGGTGTCGGCCTTGGCCGGCGGCTCGGTCTGCGGCGCGCAGGTCGCGGCCTGCAGCGTTGCCTGCGCCTGCGGCATCAGGCCGGGCTCGGCGGCGAGCGCCTTCATCAGGATCAGGCCGGTCGTGGTCGGGGAATCGATGATCAGGCGGTCGGCCGCGGTGACCTCTTCGTCCTCGGGCAGCTCGCTGTGCTGCGCCTCGGTCATCAAATCGAGCTCGATCACCTTGCGGCCCGCCGAGCGGTCGTTGATGGCGTAATAGGCGATCTCGTTGCGGGTGTAGAACGACACCGAGGTGTAGGCCTGGCTCACCGGCACGGTGAGCTTGATCGGTCCGCCCGAGAGGTCGTAGCGGCAGATCGCCAGCGCGAACGCCGGGTCCATGAACGGCATCGGCGACGTGTTGGGATCGGCGAGGGGAAGCTGGGTGACTGCGTTCACCTTCGTCATCGGCGTCAGCCGCGAATAGGCGTCTTGCGTCGCGATCCGCGGCAGCGCCAGCACGCTGACGAGATGAACCACGAGGCCCAGAACGATGCCGGCAACGATGGTGAACAGCAGGCGGATCATGAGCAGCCCGCCGTGCTGATGCTGGGCATCGGCGCATCGCGCTGGGTGCGCGTGGCGACGCCGACCGGGGTGTCGTAGAGGCGCAGCATCAGCGCGTAGCGCTCGATGCCGCCGGTCGGCAGCCAGTTGCCGGCGCGCGAGCGCGAGGCGATGCGAATCTCGAACGAGCCGTCGGAGGACCGTACGATCTCCTGGCTGGTGAAGCCGTAGCGCTGGAGCGAGTTCGCAACGAGATGGCCCTTGCGGTCGTACAGCGTCAGCGTCCAGAACCGCGCCGGCGGCGTCACGCCGGAGACGATCACGTCGCAGCGGCCGTCGAGCGCCTTCTTCTTGTCGTCGGTGGTGGCGGTAAAGGCGACGCCGTCGCCCGTGCCGATCGGCAGCTCGCCGCTGCGGACGATGGTGGCGCGCGAATAGGGGTCGACGTCGGCGGTGCCGGTGCGCGGCCGCGCGGTCCAGGCGCCGATGGTCAGCGCGCCGATGTCGGTGCCGCGCGTCGTCGTCATCCAGGTCGCGCCGACGCCGACCACCGTCGCGAGCAGAAGGGCCGTCAATGTGATCAGGATCAGCCGCACTTGTTTCGATCAGTTCTTGCGCGGGGCCGAGGCGTTGGCCTTCTCTTCCGCATAGTTCTGCGGGAACGCGAGCGCGCTCGTCGCCGGGGATGGTTTGCTGTCGGCATCCGCCGATTTCCGCGCCGTCCTGGCTGCGTCGTCCAGCAGCTTCTCGACCCGCACCAGGATGTCGGCGCCGCGCTTGGTCAGCACCGGCGGCGGACCCGGCTTGGTCTCCAGGATCTTCGGCGCCGCGTTGGCCTGCGCGTTGCTGACATGCTGCGGCGGCAGCTTCTGGCCCATGCCGATGCCGGGGATCTCCCGGACCTCGACGCCCTGATGCGCCGCCAGCATGATGTCGTGCCAGGTCTGCGCCGGCAGCGAGCCGCCGGTCATGCGGTTGGTCGGCGAGTAATCGTCGTTGCCGTACCACACCGCGCAGGTGAAGTTGCCGGTGTAGCCGACGAACCAGGCGTCGCGATACGCATTGGTCGTGCCGGTCTTGCCCGCGGTCGGGATGCCGTCGAGCGCGGCGCGGCGCGCGGTGCCCTCGCTGACCACGTGGCTCATCATGCCGGCCATGTCGGCGGCGACGGAAGCCGGGATTGCCTGCCGCGGCTTCGGCCCGTCGCGGTCCCAGCGCCAGACGAGGTCGCCGGCGCCGGTGCGCACCTCCAGCACCGCATGCGGCGTCACCGCCTTGCCGCGGTTGGGAAAGGTCGCGTAGGCCACGGCGTGCTCGAGCACGGTCACTTCGTCCGAGCCGATCGGCAGCGACGGCGTGTCGGGCAGCGGCGCCTTGAGACCGAAGCGGCGCGCGACCTCGACGATCTTGGCGCGGCCGACCTTGGCGGGGTTCTGCGTCTTGGGCTCGTTCTTCCGGCCGATCTCGATCGACAGCTTCACCGGCACCACGTTGATCGAGCGTGTGATCGCCTGCGTCAGCGTCACCGAGCCGGAATAGGAATGGCCATAATTCTGCGGGCACCAATTGCCGATGCAGACGGGACCGTCGACCACGATCGAGTTCGGCGTGTAACCGTTCAGCAGCGCGGTGGTGTAGACGTAGGGCTTGAACGAGGAGCCGGGCTGGCGATAGGCGTCGGTGGCGCGGTTGAACTGGCTGGCGCCGTAGTCGCGGCCGCCGACCATGGCGCGGATGCCGCCGTCGAGATCGGCGACGACGGTCGCGGCCTGCGTCGCGTGATAGTCGCGGCCGAACTGGCGCAGCTGGTTCTCGACCGCGTCTTCGGCCGCCTTCTGCACGTTGGTGTCGATCGCGGTGCGGACCACGAAGACGCGCTCGGTGTAGGACTTCGGGAAGGTGTCGACCAGCTTGCGCATCTCCTCGAAGGCGTAGTCGAGATAATAGTTCGGCGAGGCCTCGTCGCGGCGATCGACTGCGAAAGCCGGATTGCGGCGGGCGCCGAACACCTGGCCCTCGGTCATGAAGCCGGCATCGACGAGATTGTCGAGCACGACGTTGGCGCGGGCGCGCGCGGCGGGCAGGTTGATGTGGGGCGCGTATTTGGTCGGGGCCTTGAACAGGCCGGCGAGCATCGCGGCTTCCGCCAAGGTCACGTCGCGTGCCGACTTGTTGAAGTAGAAATGCGCCGCGCCGTCGACGCCGAAGGTGCCGCCGCCCATATAGGCGCGGTCCAGATACAGCTTGAGGATCTCGTTCTTGGTCAGGCGCCATTCCAGCCAGATCGCGAGGAAGGCCTCGTTGACCTTGCGCTCGATGGTGCGCTCGTTGCTCAGGAACAGGTTCTTGGCGAGCTGCTGGGTGATCGAGGAGCCGCCCTGGCGGACGCCGCCGGCCTGCGCGTTGGTGACGAGCGCGCGCGCGGTGCCGGCGATGTCGATGCCGAAATGCTCGTAGAAGCGGCGGTCTTCGGTCGCCAGCGTCGCCTTGATCAGCACGTCCGGAAAATCTTCCAGCGGAATCGAATCGTTGTGCTTGATGCCGCGGCTGCCGATCGGATTGCCGTAGCGGTCGAGGAAGCTCACCGCGAGATCGGACTTCTTCAGCCAGTCCTCGTCCGCGGTCTCGCGGAAGGCGGGGATGGCGAGGGCGAGCATCACGACCAGGCCGCCGAGGCCCAGCGTCGCCGCCTCCGACAGCGGCTCGATGAACACCCAGCGCTTCCAGCGTCCGACATAGAACCGGTCCATGAAGGTCGAGTAGCGCTCGTAGAGCTCGCGGATGCCCTTGGCCGAGGAGAACAGCGAGGAGTCGATGCGCGCATCGAGATCCAGGAAGAAATTCCGGATCCTCTGCTTCCAATGCGATGGTATGATCTGGCGCACCTGGAACCCTTGAGGCTCGCTTCAAAAGCGTTCAAGCACCCGGCCGGGGCGGCGTCGAGACGTCTTGGGGGAATGTTGCGGCAAACCCAAGGCGCCCGGCCAGCATCCGAGGGACTTGCTGTTCCTTCTAGCCGAGCGGGGCCCATAAACCAATGGTCACGCTCGCGATTTTGAACAACAGGCCTAATTGACCCCGGTTCATTACGGGCCTCGAAGGCGCCTTGCTTGCACCATCGCGGCCGCACGCCCTAGAAGGCGTGGCCGTCACTCTTTCGAACCTTTGTTGAGGCGCATGACCGCAGCTCCCAAACGACCTTCAGGCCAGGAAGGATTCTTCTGGAAAACCAAGACGTTGGAAGAGATGTCGGCGGGCGAATGGGAAAGCCTGTGCGATGGCTGCGGCCGCTGCTGCCTGAACAAGCTCGAGGACGAGGATACCGGGCAGATCTACTTCACCCATGTGGGCTGCAAGCTGCTCGATGGTGCGAGCTGCGCCTGCAAGGACTATCCGAATCGGTCCGACAAGGTTCCGGATTGTGTCCGCCTGACGCCGGCCAATGTCCGCACCCTGAACTGGCTGCCGCCGAGCTGCGGCTACAAGCTCGTCGCCGAGGGGCGCGACCTCTATTGGTGGCATCCGCTGGTGTCAGGCGATCCCGACACCGTGCATGAAGCCGGCGTCTCCGTGCGCGGCCGGGTCGAAGGCAGCGAGGAGGAGATCCCGGACCAGGAGCTCGAGGACCACATCGTGCAATGGCCGGCCATCTTGCCGAGACGGGCCCGCCTGAAGCGACGTCCGAAGGACTGAGCCGCCTCGTAGCCCGGATCACGTCTTCGGGATGGCCCGGGGGCGGGATGCACCCATGCGCGGCGGTGCCTGCCCGGGAAGAACTTTGCTGTCTAGATTGGACTGCATAGAACGAATCCTTCGCGGCGTTGCGCCGCCACACGACGTCCGAGCGAAATGAACAAGTTCGACCGGCAGGGCAATTCTGCCGACATCCAGACTTTGCCCGACGACATCGCCGAGGAGCTGTCCCGGCTGCCGAGCGAGGTCATCAGCGTCGACGACGCCCCGTCCATCACGCCGCCGGCGCCGCTGTCGCAGGACGAGGTCCGCACCATCGTCATCAGCCTGATGCTGACGATGTTCCTGGCGGCGCTCGATCAGACCATCGTGGCGACCGCGCTGCCGACCATCGGGCGCCAGTTCAACGACGTCTCCAATCTCTCCTGGGTCATCACCGCCTATCTGCTCGCCTCGACCGCGGTCGCGCCGGTGTTCGGCACGCTCAGCGACATCTACGGCCGCCGCGCCATGATCATCATCTCGCTCAGCCTGTTCGTGGCGGGTTCGGTGCTGTGCGCGATCGCGCCGAACATGCCGATGCTGATCCTGGCGCGCGGCCTTCAGGGCCTCGGCGGCGGCGGCATCATGCCCGTCGTTCAGACCGTGATCTCGGACGTCGTGTCCCCGCGCGAGCGCGGCCAGTACCAGGCCTATTTCTCCAGCGTCTGGATGGTCGGCGGCATTTTGGGCCCGGTCATCGGCGGCGTGTTCGCCGAGCACCTGCATTGGTCGATGATCTTCTGGATCAACCTGCCGCTCACGGTTGCGGCGCTCGCGCTGTTGCTGCCGAACATGAAGAAGATCCCGGTGTTCCACCGCAAGCGCAAGGTCGACTGGCTCGGCGGCGTGCTGCTGATGGCCTCGGCCGTCGTCTTCATGCTGGTGCTGACCTGGGGCGGCACGCGCTATCCCTGGCTGTCGCCGACCGTGCTGGCGATGGTGGGCGGCGCCGTCGCGCTCGCGGTCAGCTTCGTGTGGCACGCGCGGCGGGCGGACGAGCCGTTCCTGCCGCTGCACTTGCTGACGGGATCTGTGGCGCCGTTCGCGCTGACCGCCGGCGGCTGCGGGCTCGGGGCGATCACCGGCCTCACCGTGCAGCTGCCGCTCTATTACGAGTCGGTCTACCATTTGAGCGCAAGCGAGGCGGGTCTCGCCCTGATCCCGCTTGCGGCAGTCTCGACCGTCGGCGCGGCCGTCGCCGGGCGCACCATGGCCCGTGCAAAGCACTACAAGCGCGTCGCCATCATCGGCACCTCCTGGGCCGCTTTGTGCGGCCTCGGCCTCACGCTCGTCACCCTGCCGCTATGGGGCCTGCTGACGCTGATGGCGGCCTTCGCACTGGGGCTCGGCACCACCTTTCCGGTCTGCGTGGTCTCGCTGCAGAACTCGGTCGCGCGCCCGCAGGTCGGCACCATCACCGGCGCGATGAACTTCTTCCGCTCGCTGATGTCCTCGTTCACGGTCGCCGCGTTCGCGGCGATCCTGCTGATCGCGCTCGGCGTCGATGTTCCGCTCGCCGGCGAGCATCACGCCGCGGGCAGCGTTGCGATTCCCGCCGACGACATGCGCCACGCCTTCCGCTACGTGTTCGGCGCCGCCACCGCGCTGATGACCGTGGCCGCGCTGTGCCTGATCGCGATGGAGGAGCGGCCGCTGGCCGGGCCTTCGGCGAAGCAACCCGTCGAGTTGGCGGAGTAGGGCTCAGCCCGCAGCATCCGGGAAGCTGCTCTTCCGCGGCAGCCGAATCGTGAATTCGGTGAACGCGCCGGGCTTGGTCGCGACCTCGATCGTGCCGCCATGCTGCTTCACCACGATGTCGTGGCTCATTGACAGTCCCAGGCCTGTGCCTTCACCGGCCGGCTTGGTGGTGAAGAACGGGTCGAACATCTTCTCCTTCACCTCGTCCGGAATGCCGGTGCCGTTGTCGCGAATGCGGATCTCGACCTGATCGCCGCGGTCGCGGGTCGCGGCGGTCACGACCGGCTCGTAACCGGCCGCCTCGCTCTCCGCCTTGCGCTTGGCGACCGCATGGAATCCGTTTCCGATCAGGTTCAGCAGCACCCGCGTGATCTCCTGTGGGAACAGGTCGGCCGAGCCGGCCGCCGGATCGAGGTCGCGTTCGAGCGTCACGTCGAATTGCGGCTGCTCGGCCCGTGCGCCGTGATAGGCGAGGTTGAGGCTCTCCTCGACCACCGCGTTGATGTCGCTCAGGCGCTGCTCGCCGCCGCCTTCGCGCGAATGCAGCAGCATGTTCTTGACGATGGAATCGGCCCGCCGTCCGTGCTGTACGATCCGGCCGAGATTGTCCTTCAGAAGTCCCGTGAGCTCGTCGACATCCGCGCGAACGTCGTCTGCGAGGGCGACGGGCGCCAGCACCTCGTTCAGCTCGTCGGTCAATTCGGCCGAGAGCGAGGCGAAATTGTTGACGAAGTTGAGCGGGTTCTTGATCTCGTGCGCGATGCCGGCGGTGAGCTGGCCGAGCGATGCCAGCTTCTCGGTCTGCACCAGCCGGTCCTGCGCGGCGCGCAGATCCTCGAGCGACCTTGCGAGCTCTTCGGTGCGGCGCGCGACTTCGTTGAACAGGCTGACATTCTTGATCGCGATCACGGCCTGATCGGCGAAGGTCTGCAGCAGGCGCACGTGATGCTCGGCGAAGGTACCGGTCGCACGGCGCGTCGCGATGATGATGCCGATCGCCGCGCCCTCGCTCATCAAGGGCGCGAACAGCATGCTGCGATAGCCGCGGGCACGCGCGATGTCGCGCGCGGCCGGCTCGAGCTCGGTGTCGGGCAGCTGCGCCGCCGTGCCATTGGCCACGAGCCCGTAAGGCGGAAACCGCGCGAACGGCACCGGAAACGAGGCCTGGAGCACGCGATCGCCGGCCGGATCGGTCGGGGTGAACGCGGCAAGGTGCGCCGCGCCGTCGACATAGCGCAGCACCGCTGTCGAGAAGCCGCCGATCAGCCGGTTGGCGTTGGCGGCGATGGCGTCGAACACCGGCTGCACGTCGGACGGCGAGGCGGCCATCACCTTCAGGATGTCGGCCGTCGCGGTCTGGCGCTCCAGCGCGGCCTTCGTCTCGTTGAACAGGCGCGCATTTTCGATCGCGATCACGGCCTGGTCGGCGAAGGTCTGGAGCAGCTGCACGAGATCGGGCGCGAACGCGCCCGGCTCAGCGCGCGTAACACTGATCATGCCGACCGGTGTGCCCCGGTTCATCAGCGGCATGAACAGCACGCTGCGGAAGCCGCGCAGCCGCGCCAGCTCGCGGTTCAGCTCCGGAACGTCGTCGGCCTCGCTGTCGGGAAACTGGATGGTCTCGCCGCCACGCACCAGCGCGAAGGTCGGAAACTCCGTGATCTTGCGCGGGAACGAGGCCTTTAGCCCTTCGTCCGCCTCCGGGCTGGTCGGCGTGTAGGCCACCAGGTGCAACTCGTCGCCGATGAACTGGAGCACGGTGGCGGAGAAGCCGCCCAGCAGGCGCTTGGAGCTCGACGCAATCGCGGCGAAGACCGGACGGGCGTCGGAGGGCGAGGCCGCGATATTGCGCAGGATCTCGGCGCTGGCGCTCTGGCGATCGCGCGCAATCGCCAGCTCGCTGCGCAGCCGCGCGTTCTCGGCTGCGAGCCCAGCGGCGATGTCGTTCGGAGAGTTGGCCATTCCTGATCCGGCTTGATGCCGCGACAGGCGCGGCACAGGGCCGGATTATCACATCTTCCGCGGCGGGAGCCAGCGTCGGGGTTCACCTCTCCCGAAGGGAGAGGTCGGATCGCATCGAAGATGCGATCCGGGTGAGGGGTTACGGTCTCACGATGCGCTGCGGCCCCTCACCCGGATTGCGCTGGACGATGCTCCGCATCGCCAGGCGCAATCCGACCTCTCCCCGCTGGGGAGAGGTGGACGGCGGCGCAAGCAGTTGGACTCCATCGTGGGCGCCCGGCTCACGTGCCCGGCCGCGACACCTCGGTCTCCTTGCTGGTGATGAACTCCAGCAGCACCGGAACGCCTTCCTGCGTCTTCTGGATGCCGCGCCTGATCGCGGGGATGATGTCCTCCGGCCTTGTCACCCGCTCGCCATAGCCGCCGAAGGCGCGCGCCATCGCGGCGTAGTCGCCGGAAATGTCGGTCGAGCGATATTTTTCGGTCGAGATCGGCATCACCTTCAGCTCGATCGCCATCGAGAAATTGTTGAGCAGGATCGACATGATCGGGATGCGCTCGCGCACCGCGGTCTCGAAATCCATGCCGGTGAAGCCGATGGCCGCATCGCCCCAGACGTTGATGCAGAGCTTGTCGGGCTTTGCGAGCTTGGCGCCCATCGCCAGCCCAAGGCCGTAGCCAAGCTGCGTCGTCTTGCCCCAGCCGAGATAGGTGAGGGGCTTCGTCGATTTCCAGAACGGCGAGAGCTGGTCGCGCGGGCTGCCGGCATCGTGCGTGATGATGGTGTTGTCGATGTCGACGGTGTGCTGCAAGTCCCACAGCACGCGATAGGGGCTGAGCGGGGAGTCGTTGCTGGTGAGCTTCGGCATCCACTTCGCCAGCCACTCCTGGTGCGAGGCCGCGATCTCGGCCGCAACAGTCGAGGCGTCACGATTGGCGGTGACGGTCTTGCCGATCTCCTCCAGCAGCGCGTCGAGCACCAGCCCGGCATCGCCGACCAGGCCGATTCGAGCTTCCACATCCTTGTTGAGATGGTTGGGATCGAGCGTGGAATGGATGATGGTCTTGCCCTTCGGCATCGCGATGCCGAAATTCGTTTCGGTGAACGAGCAGCCGATGCCGAAGATGACGTCGGCTGCGCCGAGGAATTTCGGCACCGCGCGCGGCACTGCAAGGCCGCCGGAGCCGAGCGAGAGCGGATGCGTTTCCGGGAACGAGGATTTGCCTCCCAAGCTGGTGGTGACGGGGATCGCCAGCCGCTCGGCGAGCCGCTTCAGCTGCGGCCAGGCCTGCGCGTAGTGCACGCCCTGGCCGGCATAGATCACCGGCCGCTTGGCATTGACGAGCAGGCTGGCGGCCTCCTTGACGTGCACGGGATCGGCGCCGTAACGCGTGCGCAGCACCGGCGTGTAGGCGAGCGGCTCCGGCACCTCCTCGTTCCACATGTCCGCGGGGATCTCGACGATGACGGGCCCGCCGCGGCCGTTCTTCAATTTGGTGAAGGCGCGGCGGAAGATGTTGGCGACCTCAGCGGCCAGGATGATCGGCTCGGACGACTTCGAGAACGGCTTCATCGCCTCGCTGGAATTGAAGTTCGGCTCGATATGCGCCAGCCGGCGCTGATAGCCCATCGGCAGCACCAGCACCGGCACGGATTCGCCGAAGCATTGCGCGACGCCGCCCATTGCATTCTCGGCGCCGGGCCCATGCTGCATGCAGAACGCGCCGATCGAGCGCCCCGAGGTCACGCGTGAGATCGCATCCGCCATGTGGATGCCGACGCGCTCCTGCCGCACCATCACGGGACGGATCTCTGCCTTCGCCGCATGCTCGATCAGATGGTTGACCGGATAACCGCAGAGGATCTCGATCCCCTCGCGCCGCATGATTTCCGCAATGGCGGTGCCGAGCTTCATGGCGTCTCTCTCCCTGGCAAGGCCGGTTGATCCGGCGATTGGGGAGAGAGGATCAGGAAACGGCGCGATGGACAAGCGCTCCCGGTCGCGGCGATCGGAGGTCAGCCATGCAGCCGCCGATGTGCGGGTGATTGCGTTGGCGCCTCGGCATCTGAGCGCGGACGCCAACGCAGGTCGAGAACCGGCTGCTCAGACCAGCGTGCCCGCCTGCAAGCTCGCATGGGCAAGCAGCGACTGGATCACGACGTTGTCGCCGGGGCCGCCGTCCAGCACGTCGAGGCCGCCGCCGATCAGCACATCGTCGCCGAGCCCGCCGAGCAGCGTGTCGTTGCCCGCGCTGCCGATGAGCACGTCGTCGCCGACGCCGCCGTCGAACACGAGATGCGGCCCGCCCGGGCCGACGCCCGAGGCCTCGATCACGTCGTCGCCGCCGAAACCGTTGATGGTGATGGTGTCGTTGAAGTCGAAGTTCTCGATCACGACCTGGCTGGCCAGACCGTCGATCACCAGCGCACCGTTGCTGTTGAACGACAGCGCGATGACGTCGTCCCCGCCGGTGCCGTTGATCACGATGTTGTCGACCGCGCCGTCGCCGCCCGGGGTGCCGGGAACGCCGCCGAGGTCGATCTTCACCTGGGTCACGTCGGTCCCGCTCATGTCGCCGACCGCGATCTTGTCGGCGCCACCGCGAGCGTTGAACGCGATCGTCTCAACGCCGTCCGTGTCCATCGTAATGGAGGCGACGTCCCGCGTCAGCTCGGCACGGGCGCCGTTCGCGAAGATGTCGATGGTTTCCGCGATGTTGGCGCCGTTGAACAGCAGGGTGTCGCTTCCGGCCTGACCCTCGATCGTGTCGTTGTCGTCGCCGGGATTCCAGACGAAGGTGTCGTTGCCCGCGCCCATCAGCGCGACGTCGTTGCCGTCGCCGCCGTTGATGAGGTCGTCACCCTGGCTGCCGCGGATGGTGTCGTTGCCGATGCCGCCGTTGATCGTCAGCTGCAGCACGCCGGCAGCGAGCCCGCTCGCGTCGATGGAGTCGTCGCCGGCAAGGCCATTGAGCGTCAGCTGATCGGTCTCGTCCATCGCGGTCAGGTAGCTGGCCGCATGCAGGCCGAACACCGTCACGCCGCCGGCATTGCCGCTGACGCCGAACGTGTCGGCGCTCTGGGTCGCATCGACCGAGACGGTATCGACGGCGCCGTCGGGCGTTCCGGCCGGACCGGCGAGGTCGATGTTCACCCGCGTCACGTCGGTCCCGGTCAGATCGCCCACCGTGACATGGTCGGCGCCGTCCAACGCGTGGATATCGACGTGCTCGACCCCGTGCAGGCCCATCGTGATGCCGGCGACGTCGCGCGTCAGCAGCGCGCGATCGCCGTTCGCCACAATCGCCATGGTTTCCGCAATGCTGGCCCCGAAGAACCGCAGCGTGTCGACGCCGGTGCCGCCCTCGACAATGTCGCTGCCGTCGCCGGGATTCCATATGAAGATATCATTGCCGGCGCCCAGCAGGGCGATGTCGTTGCCCTGGTTGCCGTCGACGAAGTCATTGCCGTCGCCGCCGATCAGCGTGTCGTTGCAGCCGCTGCCCAGGATCGTATCGTTGCCGGTGCCGCCGTCGATGGTCAGGTGCACGATCCCGGCGGCAAGCGCTGCGGCCGAGATCGTGTCATTGCCGCTGCGGCCTTCGATCACGAGCGCATCGTTCGCGCCTTCCGCATTGGCAATGGTGAGTGCGGCCGGCAGTCCCGCGACCGTAACCGACGTGCCCGAGCCGGATATCTGGATCGTATTGGCGGCGTTCGTGCCCACCAGCGTCACCGTATCGGCCGCACCGTCACCGGCGCCGGCTGATCCGAGATCGATATTGACCTGCTTGGCGTCGGTTCCAGCCAGGTTTTTGACGAGGATGTTATCGCTGCCGCCCTGCGCGTTGATGGCGACGGTTTCGATGCCGTCGAGGTCCATCGTGATGCTGCCGACGTTGCGGGTGAGCAGCGTGCGCCCGCCATTGGCGGCCGACAAGGTGATGTCCTCGCCGATGTTCGAGCCGTTGAACAGCAGGGTGTCGGTTCCGGCCTGTCCGTCGACCTTGTCACTGCCGTCGCCCGGGTCCCACTGGAAAGTGTCGTCGCCGGCGCCCAGGAGCGCGGTGTCGTTGCCCTGGTTGCCGTCGATGAAATCGTTGCCCTCGCCGCCAAGGAGGCGGTCCGCGCCGTTGCCGCCGCGGATCGTGTCGTTGCCGCTGCCGCCGTCTATCGTCAGGGTGACGAGCGCGGCGAGATTGCCGGTGGCGGTTACGACGTCGTCGCCGTCCCCGGCGTCGACCACGAGGTTCTCGGTGCTGCCGATGTCCAGCGAGAACGGTGTCGGGTCGACCCTGTCGAAGCGCACGCGCGCCCCGTTGGCCGTGATGGCGAAGGTCTCGCTGCCGTTGCCGCCGTTGATCTCGGCGGTGTCGATGCCTTGGCCGCCTTCCATCAGGTCGCTGTCGTCACCGGGGTTCCAGATCATGCGGTCGTTGCCGGCTTCGCCGAACATCCGGTCGTTGCCGTCGCCGCCGACCAGCACATCATTGCCGGAACCGCCGAACAGCAGGTCGTTGCCGCCCTTGCCGAACAGAGTGTCGTTGCCGGACTGGCCGAACAGCATGTCGCCGCCCGATCCGCCGGTCAGCGTATCGTTGCCGGCGCCGCCGAACAGATTCGCCGCCGGCATCGCGCCGTTGCTCTCGTCGATCGTGATGATGTCGTTGCCGTCCTGGCCGAAGGCCTGGATCAATTTGGTGTCGGCGACCGTGGCTGGGCCGCCTTTGATCGCGACGGCGCCGCCGTTGACGACGATCGTCCCGGCCGCATTGCGGCCCAACGTGACCGCGTTGTTGTGACCGTTGCCGAGGACGGTGAGAATTCCGGCGGAAAAATTTGCTGTGACAGCCATGGGTGCTTCTCGCTTGACGTGATCGAAATGGGCCGTGCGGCTGGATCGTGACGCTTTGCGCGATGCCGGGACGAACGGCAGACGATCTCATCTGTAGGCCGGGACGCCAGCTCCGGCTTCGCTGAAGTCTTCGGACGCGCTCCTGTTTTGCTTGAGAGCAGCTTGATTTTCGGGAAGGTGGGGCGAAAGGGCAGTTCACGCAGTCGTGTTTCGCGGCGGCTCGGTCGATGCTGCCTACAATCCGTTGCGTTGCCCGACAGGCAAAACACCCCAGCGCTAGGTCGATAGCCGCGCGCGAAAATATTCGCATTTACAGAAATTCGTTTTTGCCGTACAAGCCTGGACATCCCGCCCGCCACAAGGGGCGTTTCGCGATCGTCACGAAGCGCGGGCCGGGATGCGGTGGCCGCGACGGCGTCGGCGCGCATGCGAACTGCAGGGCGGGGGAATCCCGTGAGCAGCGACCGGCGCGATACGACACGGCGCTGACAGCGTCTTCGCATGGTCTCGACAGTGAGCGCACGCCAGCGGTCGAGAACCCAGCGAGGATGCGCGCGGACGGAGAAGTCGTGTGGTCCCGACGCCCGGGGTTCTGGCGTCAAGCCTTTGCGGTGATGTGGCGGCCGACCGGCGCGCGCATCGACCAGCCGCAAGACGACGGGGGCAATAGTGCAACGCTCCCCGAGGAGAGCAGGAAGGACACCGTGAAAACCATCGCGCAGGGAAGGCCGGATGTTCCGGCATCACCTGTCGTCCACCCCGTGCGCTTTCTTTAGCACACGCGGGACTTCGGGTGCCAGCCGGCGCCCGGCCTTCCCTGCGCCCTTGCTTTCGAAGAGGGCGGAAGCGGACAGCAAAGCTCGGGCGAAACAGCCGCGAGGATGAGCAGCCATGTCCATCGCCAAACAACGGTCGCGTGCCCCGGACGCAGCGCAGCGTCCCCGGCGATGCGAAGCATCGTCCGGTGCGGTGCGCTGCAGAGCCGGGGCCCATGCCTCAGCGGAATACGCAGCCTTCTGGGTCTGGCTCTGCGCAGCAGCGTCAGCACGCTGCAGCGCGTCCGGAACACGAGAGACGCGCGCTGTGGCCAAACACTCCGTCATTGCGAGCGAAGCGAAGCAATCCAGAGTCTCTCTGCGGATAGATCCTGGATTGCTTCGTCGCAAGAGCTCCTCGCAATGACGAGTTTGCGGCGACGCTTTCGCGTTTCGGCGCCCCGCTACGCCTTCTCCTCCAGCGCGCGGCGCAGCCTTCGGATGATGACGCCGCGGGCGCGGTCGTCGGCAGCGGCTCCAATTCTGTCGTTGATGTCGAGCACGAGCTCGGACATCTCGTTGTGCCAGTCGAGACGGGTCACGGCCTCCGGCGCGAGCCGCCGGCGGTGATCGACGTCGAGCACGCGCGGCTCCGGCGCGGCGAGCTCGTAGATGTCGTCCAGGATCGGCTGGTAGACCCTGGCCGCCGGAATGATGCGTTCGGCGACGCGCTCCGCGAGTCCCGCGACCGCGCCTTCCTCGCCATGGACCAGGAACAGCCCGCGGGCGATGGGCCGGCGCGCCGCGATCCAGCTGGCGATGCCGGCGCCGTCGGCGTGGCCGGAATATTCGTCGATCATGCGGATGCGGGCGGCGACCTTGATCTCCTCGCCCTGGATCCGCACCGCCTTGGTCCCGTTCTGGAGGAAGCGGCCGAGCGTGCCGTTGGCCTGAAAGCCGGCGAGCAGCACGGTGGCGCGTTCATTCCACAGCCAGCGCTTCAGATGATGGCGGATGCGGCCGGCATCGCACATGCCGCTTGCGGCGATGATGATGTGGAAACCGGACAGGCGCATGATCGCCTTGCTCTCGTCCGCGGTCTCGGTGAACTTGAGATGCGGCGAGTTGAGCAGGCGCGTGGCGTCGACCGACGGGTCGAGGCTCTCGGCATGGCGGCGAAACACTTCGGTGGCGCGGATCGCGAGCGGAGAATCGAGGAAGATCGGTGCGGTCGGAATCTCGCCGTGCTCCATCAGGTCGACGAGATCGACGATCAGCTCCTGGGTGCGCTCGACCGCGAAGGCGGGCAGCAGCAGCGCGCCGCCGGCGGCCGCGGCATCGCGCACCTCGGCGGCAAGGTGCTTGCGGCGCAGCGCAGGTGTGGTGGCCTCGCGTATCCGGTCGCCATAGGTCGCTTCCGAGATGACGTAGTCGAAATCGGTTGGCGCTTCGGGATCGGGCTGCAGCAACTTGGCCTCCGGCCCGACATCGCCCGAGAGCAGCACGCGCAGCGGACGCTGCGCGCCCTGCTCGGCGATCTCCAGCTCGATCGAGGCCGAGCCGAGCAGATGGCCGGCGTTCCAGTAGCGCGCGCGGACGCCCGGGATCACGTCGGTCCAGCGTTCATAGTCGACCGCGCGAAACGATTGCAGCGATGCGATCGCGTCGGCCTGCGTATAGATCGGGTGCACCTCCTTGCGCCCGCGCGAGGCGTTGCGCCGGTTGAGCTGCGTGACTTCCGATTCCTGGATGCTGCCGGCGTCGGGCAGCATGTACGAGCAGAGGTCGATCGTGCCGCGCGTTGCCAGGATCGGTCCCTCGAAGCCCCCTCGCACGAGCTTCGGCAACAGGCCGCTGTGGTCGATATGGGCATGCGTGAGCAGCACGGCATCGATGTCGGCGGGACGAAACGGAAAGGCGCCGTAATTGAGCTCCTTCAGCGTCTTCTGGCCCTGGAACAGGCCGCAATCGACCAGGAAGCGGCCGCTTGCGGTCTGGAACAGATAGCTCGACCCGGTCACGGTGCGGGCGGCACCGCAGAATCGAACGGTAATGCTCATGGAATCGTCTCCGGAAGCTGTGTCGTCGGTAGTTCGGACCGCAAGGCGGCCGCAAGACTCTCGTCGAGCGCAATCGCATTGGTCGGATGCGGCACGCTGTCGGTCGAGCGGATCGACCGGATGCCGGCTTCAGTGAATGCAGGGATCAACGCCGGCGGAAACAGCGCGTGCGTCACGACAGCGTCGACCGCGGTCGCGCCCATCGCCGCCAGGGCCCTGGCCGCGGCGATCAGCGTCGTGCCGGAAGAGACGATGTCGTCCACTAGCAGCGCGGGCCGTCCCGACAGCAGGCCGGGATCGGCAAAATCGACGGAAACGGATCGATCGCCATGCCGCGTCTTTCGCGCCACCGTGTGCTGCAAGCGCAGCCGGCGCGCGATGTCGCTCACCCAGGGCTCGGACTCCATGTCGGGTCCGATCACGACGGTGGTGGGGTCGATGCCGCCCGTCGCGAGCGCGTTCGCAATCGCCGGCATGGCGGACAGGTTCTCCGCGTCGATGCCTGGAAACACCGACCTGATGTCGGCGGTGCGATGCAAATGCGCATCGACGGTGACGATGCGGTCGACGATCCTTGCGAGCAGACTGCCTACGGCACGCTGGCTGATGGCTTCGCCGGCATGAAAGGCAGCGTCCTGCCGCATATAGCAGAGGTAGGGCGCGACCAGCACCAGCCGCTTCGCGCCGTCGCGCCGCAAGGCCTCCGCGGCGAACAGCAGGGCGATCAGCTTGTCATTGGGTTGATCGAGCGGGGCATAGAGCAGGGTGGTGTCGGCGGCCGGCGCGACGGTGACGCGCAGCTCGCCGTCCGGAAAATGATGCACGGCGATCTCGGCACCGGACAGCCCGAGCCGGGCCGCAAGGCGCTTCGTCGCATCGCGGCCGTCGGGCAATGTCTGGAGCGCGATCGTGCTCACGAGGCCGACTTGCGCTGCGGGGCCTCGTGACCGTTGACGACGTAGCCGGTCTCCTCGGCGGCGGCATCGGCAGCCAGATCATGCTCGGGGCGGTCGAACGTGTAGACGCGATAGAGCGGCTCGCCCTGCTCGACACGATCGCCGATCTTCTTGAACAGGCGGATGCCGGCGCCCTTGTCGAGCGGCGCGCCGGCGGTGCGGGCGAGGCGGTTCAGACGCAGGCAGTCGATCGCGGACACGATGCCGTCATGGGGCGCCTCGACGTCGAAGCTGAGCGATCCCAGCTCGTTGCTGCAGGTCGATGGGCCCTGGGCGTCGATGATCTTCTGCATCTGCTTCAACGCCGCGCCGCTGTCGAGCAATTCGCGCGCCCGCGCATAGCCGGCGCCACCGCGCAGCTTCGGATCGTATTCCAGCAGATGCGCGGCGAGCCGCAGCGACTTCTCGCGCAGGTCGCGCGGCGCATCGGGCTCGTTGCCGAGCACCGCCATGACGTCATTGGCCTCGAGCACCGGCCCGATGCCGTTGCCGATCGGCTGGCTTCCGTCGGTCACGATCACCTCGACGGAGCGGCCGAAGCGGTCGCCAACGAATTCGAACAGCTTGCGCAGCCGCATCGCCTCGACGCCGCTGGTGACCTTCGCGGTCGGGCCGACCGGAATGTCGATCAACAGATGGGTCGAGCCGGCCGCGATCTTCTTGGACATGATCGAGGCGACCATCTGCTCGCGGGTATCGAGGCTGAGCGGACGCTCGACCGAGATCAGGACGTCGTCGGCCGGCGACAGGTTCACGTGCCCGCCCCAGATCAGGCAGCCGTTGCAGGCCGAGACGATCGCCTTCATCTCCTCGACGCCGACATTCACCCGCGCCAGAACCTCCATCGTGTCGGCGGTGCCGGCAGGCGAGGTGATGGCGCGCGAGGATGTCTTGGGGATCGGCAGGCCGTGGGCGGCGACGATCGGCACCACGACCATCGAGGTGCGGTTGCCGGGGATCCCGCCGATGCAATGCTTGTCGACGACGACGGGGGTCGGCCACACCAATTGCGTGCCGGCCTGGGCCATCGCACCGGTGAGGGCGAGCAGCTCGTCGCTGGTGATGAAGCTCGCCGAGCCGATCAGGAAGGCGGCGATCTCCATGTCCGAGTAGCGATAATGGGCGAGGTCGTTGATGATCGCGCCGATCTCGGCCTGGCTCAAGGTTCGGCCGCGGATCTTCGCGCGCACCGCCTCCAGGCTCTCCGGAGGCACGGCGGGCCTGACCGTGACCTGCGTGCCCACGCCTTGCGCGAAGCGCCGGAACGCCGGCTCGGACAGTCCGATCTCGTCCGGTGCCGCCAGCGTATCGTCGTCCGTGATCAGCAGGGTTGCCAGCATGACCTTGTCGCCCTGGCGCAGCTCGACGCGGCTGAAGCCGCGGAAGATCTCGGCGCGCAGCGCCTTCGACTGCCTGGAGACGACGACGACGTTCTCGCGGCCGGTATCGAGCCGGACCCGGCGGATCTTCAGTTGGGCGTGCGAAAGCTCTGGATGCATGGACAGGCCGGCAGCGAGGAAACTCGGCCCTCATGCTTAGACGTGGCGGCCCTGATGCTGTTGACGCAGATCATGGCCGGCGCGGCCGGCGTTACTTGATCGCCGTGCTGACCGCGTTGAACTTGCTGTTGAGGAGGGCGCCGCCCGTGTTGTTCACGGCGGTCACGATCGCCAGCGCGATCCCCGCGGCGATGAGGCCGTACTCGATGGCGGTCGCACCATTCTCATCGGCAAGGAAAGACCTAAGCAAACGCATTGCCCAACTCCTGTTCATCCGATCCAACGTATGGTCGCGTCGTCATCGAATTCGTCAATAGATCGAATAAGCTTGGTGCGCCAAAAAATTAAGCCCGCGCGATCGCGCCTCCGCTGATACGACGGCAGTCATTAAATTAGGGTTCCGCCGGTGCGTCCAAATGGATTCAAATCGGCAGGCCCTCGCGATCGCATCGGGAGGAGGGTGCCGCTTAACGGATTGTTGAGGCTGTTTGCCGGGCCAGCGCGCTCATCGGCGCCGTCCGGGCGCGTTCAGGGCCCGCAACATGGCGATACGGGCGAACATCACCCAGCCGCCGCCCGTCTCGGCCGCGTTGATCAGGGTCTCGACGGCGGTCTGCCAGTGCGCCTCGCGCTGGGCGTCCTCGGGCAGCTGCATGATGTAGTCCGCCGCGTCCTGGAGCGTGAGCAGCGTGCGCCTGCTGCTCACGTGCACGGGATCGTCGAACGCCGTCGACCAGGGCATGTCAGGCGGCCCGATCCGCGGGGGGCGACATCACGGCGTGATTGCAGGATGCGGCGCTGTCAGCCCGCCTTCTTCGCCCGCGCCGGGGCGCGGACGGGCTTGTCGGCGGCCTTCTTCGGGGCCTCCTTCGCCTTTGCCGCAGCGTCCTTGCCGCCCTTGCCGGAGATCGGCAGCAGCATCTCGCGCTGGCCCTCGACGCGCTTCTTCGGCTTCTTGGCCTTGGCTTCCTTGGCAACCTTGGCTGCGGGGCCCACGTCCTTCTCGTTCGCGATGCTCTTCTTCAGCGCGTCCATCAGGTTGATGACGTTGCCGCCGGTCTTCGGCGCCGCCTTGGCTGCGATCGGCATGCCGCTGCGCTTCTTGTTGATGAGATCGATCAGGGCGGTTTCGTAATGATCCTCGAACAGCTCCGGCTCGAACGCGCCGGACTTCTTCTCGACGATGTGCCTGGCGAGGTCGAGCATGTCCTTGGTGAGCTTCACGTCCTGGATGTCGTCGAAATATTCCGTCTCGCTGCGGACCTCGTAGGGGTAGCGCAGCAGCGTGCCCATCAGCCCGCTCTCGAGCGGCTCGAGCGCGATGATGTGCTCGCGGTTGGTCAGCACCACGCGGCCGATGGCGACCTTGTCCATGCTGCGGATGGTCTCGCGGATCACGGCATAGGCGTCGTGGCCGACCTTGCCGTCCGGCACCAGATAATAGGGGCGGATCAGATAGCGGTTGTCGATGTCGGTCTTCGGCACGAACTCGTCGATCTCGATCGTGTGGGTGGAATCGAGCGCGATCTCGTCGAGCTCGTCCTTGGTGACCTCGATGTAAGTGTCGGTGTCGACCTTGTAGCCCTTGACGATGTCCTCGGAGGTCACCTCGTCGCCGGTCTCGGCGTCGACCTTGAGATACTTGATCCGGTGGCCGGTCTTGCGGTTGATCTGGTTGAAGGAGACCTTCTCGGTATCCGAAGTGGCCGGGTAGAGCGCAACCGGGCAGGTCACGAGCGACAGACGCAGAAAACCCTTCCAATTGGCGCGGGGGGCCATGGGCTACTCCAAACGCAACGGGGACAGACTTATGAGGATACCATCGGGGAACAACGAATCAAAGCAAGGTCGGTTGCTGAATCTTCCAACTGCGTTAACCGGCCGCTGCGCCCCGCTGTCGCTGCCCGATCAGGGCGTGAGAGCCGGAACATCGTATCCCATCACGCGTTGGCCCTGACATCAGCTGCAAGGGTCGCGGCTAAACGGAAGCGACATCCAGATTGAGGGCATCATGGCAACCACGCGAGAGCAGCGTCAGATCGTGGAAACTCCGACCGAGGCGCGCCAGGGCGAGCCCGGGCCTTCGGTGGCGGCACTGCTCGCCATATCGACCGGCCTTGCGATCCTGATCCTCGCCGTCGTCTGGTTCGTGTTCTTCCGGACCTGACGGCCGACGGGAAGGCGGACTCTTCAGGCCCTGCCGCGGGTACGCGGCATATTGCGCCCGCCCTGCTGCCGGTCCGTCCGGCCGCAGGGCGGGCGCAGTCGCGTCGGCTATCGACATCCTATATGACCAAAAAGTAACGCGGCAGGTTCCCCGCGTTCATATTCAGTTCACGCCGGAATTGCTCATCTGGTGTGGTGTTGTCGTGGTCTATTGCTGGAGAGAAGCGTGCGCCTGCTCGTTGTTGAGGACGACCCTGATCTCAATCGCCAGCTCACCAAGGCGCTGACAGACGCCGGTTATGTCGTCGATCGGGCCTTCGACGGGGAGGAGGGGCACTATCTCGGTGACAACGAGCCGTATGATGCCGTGGTGCTCGACATCGGCCTGCCGAAGAAGGACGGCATCTCGGTGCTGGAGGCCTGGCGCCGCAACGGCCGCACCATGCCGGTCCTGATCCTCACCGCACGCGACCGCTGGAGCGACAAGGTGCAGGGGTTCGACGCCGGCGCCGACGACTACGTCGCCAAACCGTTCCACCTGGAGGAAGTGCTGGCACGCATCCGCGCGCTGCTGCGCCGCTCCACCGGCCATGCCCAGAGCGAGCTCAGCTGCGGTCCCGTCACGCTCGATACCAGGACCGGCCGGGTCAGCGTGTCGGGCAATCCCGTCAAGATGACCTCGCACGAATATCGGCTTCTGGCCTACCTGATGCACCATTCCGGGCGGGTGGTTTCCCGCACCGAGCTGGTCGAGCATCTCTACGACCAGGACTTTGACCGCGACTCCAACACCATCGAGGTCTTCGTCGGCCGCATCCGCAAGAAGCTCGATGTCGACATCATCCAGACCGTCCGCGGCCTCGGCTATCTCCTGACCCCGCCGGCCGCCTGACGCGGTCCGGGGCTTGACGGGCCGCCCGACAGGGGCCTTGGTCCGGTCATGACCGCCGACGCCCTGCCATCCTGCGCCTCCCGGGATACTTCCGATGGCCGCTAGCTCACTTGCCAACCGGCTGTTCTTGTCGGCGACCGCCTGGCTCGTGGTGATCCTGGCCATCACCGGGGTGGTGCTGTCGTCGGTCTACAAGGACGCCACCGAGCGCGCCTTCGACCGCCGGCTCAACCTCTATCTGCGCACCCTGATCGCGGAGGTCGCCACCCCCGACGAGCCGCCGGACCGCCAGTTCCAGTCGCTGGGCGAGCCCCTGTTCGAGCTGCCGCTGTCGGGCTGGTATTGGCAGATCACGCGGACCGACACCGAAAAGCCGGAAGTGCGCTCCTCGCGCTCGCTCTGGGACAAGAAGCTGCCGAAGCTGGAGGAGCAGGGCGCCGAGCTCACCGCGGCCGGCATTCGCCTTGCCTATGTCGACGGGCCCGAAGGGCAGAACCTGCGCATGGTCGAGCGTCCCGTCGATCTCGGCGCCGATGGCAAGTTCCTGGTCAGCGTCGCCGGCGACGACACCGAGATTTTCGACGAGACGCGTAGCTTCGACTATTATCTCGGCGGCACCTTCACCGCGCTCGGCATCGTGCTGCTGCTGACGACCGTGTTCCAGGTCCGTTTCGGCCTGGCGCCGCTCAAGCGCATCTCGGAATCGATCGCCGACATCCGCTCCGGGCGGGCGGAGCGGCTCGAGGGCGAATTCCCGGTCGAGATCGCGCCCTTGGCGCGCGAGACCAACGCGCTGATCGATGCCAATCGCGAGATCGTCGAGCGCGCGCGCACCCATGTCGGCAATCTCGCCCACGCGATCAAGACGCCGCTCTCGGTCATCGTCAACGAGGCCGGCGCCCACATTGCCGATCCCTTCGCGGCCAAGGTGATGGAGCAGGCGGACGTGATGCGCGACCAGGTCGCCCATCATCTGGAGCGCGCCCGCATCGCCGCGCGGGTCTCCGTGGTCGCGACCGTGACGGAGGTCGCGCCCGCGATCGAGGCGCTGCGGCGGACCATGGAGAAGATCCATCGCGATCGCGGCATACTGGTCGAGGCCAAGGCCGATCCGTCGGCGAAATTTCGCGGCGAGCGCCAGGATCTGGAGGAGATGGTCGGCAATCTCGTCGACAATGCCTGCAAATGGGCGGTCTCGCGCGTTTTCATCGAGGTCCTGGTGGATCCGCCGCCCCAGGCGGGAGCGGGCCCGCGGCTGCGGATCATCGTCGATGACGACGGCCGCGGCCTGTCGGAGGCCGAGCGGGCCCAGGTCTCCCGGCGCGGCCAGCGGCTCGACGAGTCCAAGCCCGGCTCGGGATTGGGGCTGTCGATCGTGACCGACCTCGCCGCGCTCTACGGCGGCAGCCTCTCGCTCGGCGCCGCGCCGACCGGCGGCCTACGCGCCGAGCTGATCCTTCCGGGAATATAATCCGTTGTTCCGGCGTGGATTTTCGCCCTCGCCAAGGGCCGGCCGACGCCCGCCAGGGGGATTCAGCCCGACTTCCTAAACGGCTTCTTAAGTGGGCCCTCCTATGATCGCGCCCGGACGCATCCATGTCCGCGATTTTACCGTGCATTACCCGGGCGCATGAGCCAGACATCGATCGAGCGGCTGAGGGAATATCTCGCGCAGCTCCCGCCGCAGGCGCAGGCGCTGCTGATGCGGGAGTTCGAGCGCGCGCTCGAGCGCGGCCAGGACACGGCGGTGGCGACCCTCGTGCTCGAGCAGTTGCGCAAGATTGTCCGCAAGACCGAAGCCGATGAAGCCCCGCCGCCGCGCACGGACGATCTGTCGCGGCTGCTGTTCCAGGTGCTGGAACCGTTCCTGGTCGAAGCGGGCGTCCCGATCCGGGTCGGCCAGATTCGCCGCTCCTCGCTCCAGCCGATCTGGCAATGGCTCGGCCGCGACGGCGCGCCGGCCAAGATCAACGAATTCGAGGCCGCGCTGGCCCGCATGCCCGCCGACAGTGCGGGGCAGGTCGAGGCCTTGGCACTGAAGCTCCAGGCCGCGGCTGCGGACGCTATTTTCGCGTTGACGGGTCCCGGCGGCGGCGACAAATCGCGGGCGCTGGCCCGGGTCGGCCCGCCCAACGTGATCGAGGACCTCTATTCGATCGGAGCGGTGCTCCAGGTCCGCGAGGCCATTGCCAGCCTGAACGAGAAGCTGCCGCGGACCTTGCGCGCATTCGGCGATTCCCAGATCGCCTCGGTGACGTCGGCGCTCAACATTCCGGTGCTGCAGACGCCGCAAATGCTGCCCTTCGCGCTGTCGGTCGTGGTGCAGCGGATGACCGCGCCGTGGCAGATCATTCGCCTCGCCATCAAGATCGCCGCCTCCGACGACGAGATCCGCGTCGCGGCGACCCCTTACGGCGCTGCCATCACGATCGCGCTGCACGATCTGTCCTGTGTCGCGGCCACCTTGCGCATGGACATCAAGCGCGGCCATTTCGACAACGTGGCCGGTAATCTCAAAGCGTTGCATGACGGCGTGCGCGGTCTGCGCACCGAGCTCGACCTGCGCAACGATTCCGCCTGGGGCAAGCAGCTGATCTCGATCCGGGCCGACATCTCCAACGCGCTGCAATCCGAGATCGACAGCGTTCCCGGCCGGGTCCGCCGCATCCTGCGCCAGCGGCCCGAGAAGGACATTCCGCCGGGCGCGCGGATCGACGGTACCGAGGTGGAGGAGACCTTGGCGCTGATCGATTTCGTCGCGACATGCCGCAATTATGCGAGCGAGCTTGCGATCAACGAAGTGACGCTGCGCACCTATTCCGATCTCCAGCAATATGTCGAACGCTCGACCGAGCAGCTGGTGCAGTCGTTGCGCGCCGCCGATCACAAGGTCCGCACCTATCGGCAACAGCAGGTGGACGCCGCGATTCGCTTCTGCCAGGTGCTGTTTGGCGACGATTACGCCTCGCTGATGAGCCGGGCCGCGCAAAACGCCGCTACCGGCGAGCGCAAATCGTCGCGCGCGAGCTGATTAAGCGCATATTTCGTGATCACAATTTCTGGTTGACGGTGGCAGTAGCGCGCCGTACGGTTCCCGTGGGAATCCGGGGGACATCTATTTGTGGCGCATGAAACCCGTCATCAGCTCGATCGAAATTGAGAACCGCGTCGTCGTTGCCAAGTATCAAAGGCTGATGGTCGGCGCCAAAGTGGTGCTGGTCGAGAAGGCAAGCGGCCGGCAATGGTCGGAGACCATCACGCGGGTGGCGTCGCCGGTTCCCGTTGGCGCGCTGCGCATCAGATTGCCGGAGACCGTCACGCCGGGAACGTATTTCCTGAAGGCCTTCAACGGCCACGGCGAGCAGGCCGCGCAAAGCGCAGATTTCGAGATCCGCTAAGCCGTTGGATTCGCATCGTTTCGAGACTGCGTGCGGTCGCGCCAAATTGACAATTGTCAATTGCCGCATCATCCGGCCGTGGTGTAAAGGCACCTATGGGCGCACTTCGTGCGCTGCCGGAAGCTTGCCAGATGACGCTATGGTTCGTGTTCGCGCTGATGACGGTCGCGGCGATTTTCGCCGTGCTGTGGCCGCTTGGCCGCAAGGGACGCGCGCAAGATCAAGGTAGCGAGGTCGCGGTCTACAAGGACCAGTTGGCCGAGATCGAGCGTGATCTCGCCGCTGGCTCGATTCCGGCGCCCGATGCCGAGGCCGCGCGCATCGAGATCAGCCGCAGGCTGCTTGCGGCGGCCGCCAGCGAGCCCGCGATGGCAGCGACCTCGAGCGTGACATGGCGCCGCGCGGCGGCCGTGCTGGCGCTCGCCGGTCTGCCGCTCGTTGCGATCGGCGTCTACATGCCGCTCGGCTCGCCTAAGCTTCAGGACTTTCCGCTGGCGCAACGGGAGCGCGTGCCGGGCAAGGCGCAGTCGCTCGAGAATCTCGTCGCCCAGGTCCAGCAACATCTGGAGACGAATCCGACCGACGGCCGCGGTTGGAACGTGCTCGCGCCGGTGCTGCAGCGGCTCGGCCGTTTCGACGATGCGGTGCGCGCCTATCGCAACTCGCTCACCTACAACGGCGAAAGCGCGGAGCGCCGGGCCGATCTCGGCGAAGCGATCGCGGCCGCCGCCGGCGGCGTGGTGACCGCCGAGGCCAAGACCGAGTTCGAGCGGGCCCACGCGCTGGACGCGGACGATCCCAAGGCCAATTACTTCCTCGGCCTTGCCGCCGAGCAGGACGGCCGCAAGGACGATGCAGCCAAAATCTGGCGCGGGCTGCTTGCGAAAGCGCCCGCCGATGCGCCCTGGCGCGCCCTGGTGCAGACCTCGCTGGCGCGGGTCGGCGGCGGCACGATGCCGGCGCTGTCCGATGAGACGATTGCCGCGTCAAAGGACATGGCCGAAGGCGATCGCAACGCAATGGTGCGGGGCATGGTCGAACGTCTGGCCACCCGGTTGAAGCAGAACGGCGACGACGTCGAGAGCTGGCTGCGCCTGGTGCGCGCCTATCTCGTGATGGGCGAGCGGGACAAGGCGATGGGGGCGTCGGCCGACGCCCGGCAGGCGGTGGCCAGCGATGGCGAGCGGCTTCGCCAGCTCAACGAAGGCCTCAGGACGCTCGGGCTCGGCGGATGACGATGTCGGGACGACAGAAGCGGAGAACGGATACGCCATGACGCGCAAGCAGCGACGTATGACCATCATCGGCGGCTCGCTCGCCGTGCTCGCGCTCGCGGCCGCGCTGGTGCTCAACGCCCTCCGCGACTCCATCGTGTTCTTCTCGACGCCGACCATGGTCGCCGAGAAGCACGTCGAGCCGGGCAAGCGGTTTCGTCTCGGTGGGCTGGTGCAGCCCGGCTCGCTGCAGCGCGGGGACAATCTCGCGGTGACCTTCGAGGTCGCCGACGGCAACGCCAAGCTGCCGGTGGCCTACAAGGGCATTCTGCCCGACCTGTTCCGCGAGGGGCAGGGCGTCGTCGCCGAGGGTGCGCTCGATGCCAATGGCGTGTTCAAGGCCGATACCGTGCTTGCCAAGCACGACGAGACCTACATGCCCAGGGACGTCGCCGATGCCCTGAAGAAGCAGGGGCACTGGAAGGACGATTACGGCGGCAAGCCCGCCGACGACGGCAAGACGTCTGATGCGGGCAAGCCGGCGACAACGGCGCAGGGCAATCCGCAAGGAGCGGTGCGGTGATCGCAGAAACCGGACATTACGCCCTGGTGCTGGCGCTTGCGCTCGCACTGATCCAGTCGGTCGTGCCCCTGATCGGCGCGCGCCTGCGCGACGCGGCGCTCATGAACGTGGCGCGCTCCGCGGCGCTGGCGCAGCTTCTTTTCGTCGGCGCTTCGTTCACGGCTCTCGTGATGCTGCACGTGAACTCGGATTTCTCGGTCGCCAACGTCTACGAGAATTCCCACTCGATGAAGCCGCTGCTCTACAAGATCACCGGCGTGTGGGGAAACCATGAAGGCTCGATGCTGTTGTGGGTGTCGATCCTCGCGCTGTTCGGCGGGCTGGTCGCCGCCTTCGGCAACAATTTGCCGCTGTCGCTGCGCGCGCACGTGCTCGCAGTCCAGGCCTGGGTCGCCGGCGCCTTCTATCTCTTCATCCTCGTGACGTCGAACCCGTTCCTGCGCATTTCGAACCCGCCGATCGAGGGACGCGATCTCAATCCGGTGCTCCAGGACATCGGGCTCGCCGTGCATCCGCCGATGCTCTATCTCGGCTATGTCGGTTTCTCGATCTCGTTCTCCTTCGCCATCGCGGCGTTGATGGAGGGACGGATCGACGCGGCCTGGGCGCGCTGGGTGCGGCCGTGGACGCTGGTCGCCTGGATCTTCCTGACGCTCGGCATCGCCATGGGCTCGTACTGGGCCTATTACGAGCTCGGCTGGGGCGGCTGGTGGTTCTGGGATCCGGTCGAGAACGCCTCGCTGATGCCGTGGCTCTCCGGCACCGCGCTGCTCCATTCGGCGCTGGTGATGGAGAAGCGCAACGCGCTGAAGGTCTGGACCATCCTGCTCTCGATCCTGACCTTCTCGCTGTCGCTGCTCGGCACCTTCCTGGTGCGCTCGGGCGTCATCACCTCGGTGCACGCCTTCGCCACCGATCCCACCCGCGGCGTGTTCATTCTGCTGATCCTTTGCCTGTTCATCGGCGGCAGCCTGTCGCTGTTCGCGGGCCGCGCCACTTCGTTGAAGCAGGGCGGCCTGTTCGCGCCGATCTCGCGCGAGGGCGCGCTGGTCCTGAACAATCTGCTGCTCACGGTCGCCTGCGCCGTCGTGCTGTTCGGCACGCTCTATCCGCTGGCGATGGAGATGCTCGCCGACTTCAAGATGTCGGTCGGTGCACCGTTCTACAACCTCACCTTCGCGCCGCTGTTTGCCCTGTTGCTGCTGGCCGTGCCGTTCGGGCCGATGATGGCGTGGAAGCGCGGCGACCTGCTCGGCGTGACGCAGCGCCTGCTCGCTGCGGGCGTTGCCGGCCTTGCCGCCGTCGCCATCGCCTGGGGCTGGGCGACCGGCGGCAGCACGCTGGCGCCGCTCGCGATCGGGCTTGGGGTCTTCGTCATCGCCGGCGCGGTCACCGACATCGTCGAGCGGACCGGCCTCGTGCGGCTGCCGTTCGCAACCGTGCTGCACCGGGCGCGCGGCCTGCCGCGCTCGGCCTGGGGCACCGCGTTTGCGCATGCCGGCCTCGGCGTGGCGCTGATCGGGATCGTCTGCGAGACCACCTGGAACAGCGAATATATCGCGACGATGAAGCAGAACGAGGTCGCCCACATCGCCGGCTTCGACGTGAAGCTCGACGGTGTGCTGCAGCGTCAGGGCCCGAACTACCGCGAGATGATCGCCGAGTTCAACGTCAGCCGCGACGGCGCCCCGCTCAGCGTCATGACGCCGTCCAAGCGCAGCTTCACCACCCGCGGCTCCTCGACCACCGAGGCCGCATTGCTGACCCGCGGCGCGAGCCAGCTTTATATCTCGCTCGGCGACGCCAACGCCGAGGGCGCCATCGCCGTGCGCATCTATTACAAGCCGATGGTGCTCATGATCTGGTGGGGGCCGGTGCTGATGGCGTTCGGCGGCGTGCTGTCGCTGTCCGACCGGCGGCTGCGGGTCGGCGCGCCGAAGCCGGCGCGGGCCAAGCAGCGCCTTCAGCCGGCGGAGTGATCCGATGCGCCGGATCATGGCCGCGTTCGTCCTGCTGATGCTGCTGGCTTTGCCTGCGGCCCACGCGGTGCAGCCCGACGAGATCATGTCGGATCCCGCCAAGGAAGCCCGTGCGCGCGAGCTGTCGCGCGAGCTGCGCTGCATGGTCTGCCAGAACCAGTCGATCGACGATTCCGATGCGCCCCTGGCGCGCGACCTGCGGCTCCTGGTGCGCGAGCGCATCGGCGCCGGGGACAGCAATTCGCAAGTGCTCGATTTCCTGGTCGCGCGCTACGGCGAGTTCGTGCTGCTGAAGCCGCGCTTCGAGCGTCAAAACGCGCTGCTGTGGCTGCTCGGACCGCTGCTGCTCATCGGTGGCGGCGTGGCGTTGTGGCTGCAAATCCGGCGTCGCGCCCATGGCGGTGCAGACGTACCTGCGCCGCCGCTGACGGCCGACGAAAAAGCGAAGCTCGCGGCCTTGATGTCCGACGAGACCAAATCTCCGTAGCCACGCGATCATCGTTGTGGCCATGTAGTCCTACGTAGATCGCTGGCTCACCGCCGCGCGGTTCATGGTATTTTGACCTTTGTCTGGAAGCTTGTCGCGAGCTTCTATTCCAGACCCTGAGTCCCCGATGTTCGCGAACAGCAATCTGACGATCCGCTTCCTGGTTGGCGCCGTCGTCGCTGCACTGTTGTTCTTGCTGGGCATCGGCGGCGGCACCGGCTTCATTGCGGTGCTCTATCTCAACAACGAGATCACCAGCCTGTCCTCGAATTTCGCCGCGCTGAGCGGCCCCGCGCGCGACCATGCCATGCAGATCTATCAGCAGGCGCAGGCCGCGTTCTCCTACTTCCTGGTCGCCTGCGGTGTGATCGCCGTCGTCGCCTTCGCGATCTGCCTCACGACCTGGTTTGCCGTTCGCAACGGCATCCTCAATCCGTTGGCGGCGATCGTCCATGCAATGCGCGAGGTCGCCGACCAGAAGTTCGAGACGCCGGTTCCGGGGCTCGGCCGCACCAACGAGATCGGCCTGCTCGCCGGTGCGCTGGAGGTGTTCAAGACCAACGGCATCGAGCGGCGCCACCTCTCCGAACGGCAGCTGCACGAAGCGCAGCACCAGGCCGAGCGATCGAAATTCCTGGACGACCGGATCAAGCGCTTCAACGATCTCGTCGCCAGCGTCGTCGACAGCGTGGCGTCATCGGCGGTGCATCTGAAGAGCAACGCCGAGACGCTGTCGCGGACGGCCAATGACACCAGCACCAAGGCCAATGCGGTGGCGAGCGCGGCAAGCCTCGCCAGCGCCAGCGTGCAGACGGTGGCAGGTTCTGCCGGAGAGATGACGAATTCGATCGGCATGATCAGCCGCCGCGTCACCGACGCGACCCAGCGCGCCGAAGGCGCGGCGTCCGAGGCGGAGAGGAGCCGCGACACCATCCACACGCTGTCGGATGCTGCCGACAAGATCGGCGAGGTCGTCCAGCTGGTGCAGGCGATCGCATCGCAGACCAATCTCTTGGCGCTGAACGCCACCATCGAGGCGGCACGGGCAGGGGAGGCCGGCAAGGGGTTTGCGGTGGTCGCCTCCGAGGTGAAGAATCTGGCGCATCAGACCAGCAAGGCGACGGAGGAGATCACCTCTCACGTCGCCAGCATTCAGGGCATCACCGCACAGACGCGCGACGCGATCGACGGCATCTCCAAGACGCTGTCGGAGATCTCGTCCATCATGTCCGGTATCGAGGTCGACACCTCCCAGCAGCGCAACGCGACGCAGGAGATCACGCGCAGCGCCCAGGACGCCGCGCGCGGCACGCTCGACGTCTCCAACCATATCGTGCAGATCACTTCGACCTCCGCCGAGACCGGCCGCATGGCCGCCGAGGCGCGCGATTCCGCTGTCGATCTGTCGCAGCAGGCGGAAACCTTGAAGCGTGAAGTCGACGAGTTCATCGTCAGCGTCAGAGCGAGCTAAAGCTCACAAAAAGCCCGTTCCGCAGCGTCTCGGGAACTCGCGTTAAGTTCCTGTGGAATCACAATTTTCGGACTGCGATGAACTGCCGCATCCGCCTTGCGGCTTCATTACGAAAGTTTAACCCCGCCGCCAGCGCACGGTAAGGCGGGAGTCCCCATCTTCAGGTCCGTAAGGTGCCGCCCTCAGGCATCACATGGATTTCAAGGCCCTGGAGATCTCTGCATGTCCGACCGTATCGACCTCTCGAACCTTCCGCCCTACCGGCAGCCGCGCCGGTCGGTGTTCTCCGCGCGCAGGCTCGCGCTGATGGCCTCGGTCGTCGCCGGCCTTGGCGCCGCCGTCTATGGCTTTGGCACGTCGACCTCGCCGGCCGACCTGTTCTCGAGCCCGGCGCATGCGCAGGTCAACAACGAGGTCCGCAAGGTCGAGCGACCCATCGGCTTCGCCGACGTTGTCGAGCGCGTGAAGCCGTCGGTGATCTCGGTGAAGGTCAACATGAAGGAAAAGACCGCGAGCAACGATGACGGCGACGATTCCTCCTCGCCGTTCCAGCCGGGCTCGCCGATGGAGCGTTTCTTCCGCCGCTTCGGTGGTCCGGAGGGTTTCCCCCCGGGCATGAAGGGCGGCCGCGGCCGCGTCGTGCAGGGCCAGGGTTCCGGTTTCTTCATCTCGGCTGACGGCTTTGCCGTGACCAACAATCACGTGGTCGACGGCGCCGACAAGGTCGAGGTCACCACCGACGAGGGCAAGACCTACACCGCCAAGGTGATCGGCACCGACCAGCGCACCGACCTCGCCTTGATCAAGGTCGAGGGCAGCTCGAGCTTTCCGTTCGCCAAGCTCGCCGACAGCAAGCCGCGAATCGGCGACTGGGTGCTCGCCGTCGGCAATCCGTTCGGTCTCGGCGGCACCGTGACCGCGGGCATCGTCTCGGCGAGCGGCCGCGACATCGGCAACGGTCCCTATGACGATTTCATCCAAATCGACGCGCCCGTGAACAAGGGCAATTCCGGCGGCCCGGCCTTCGACACCAACGGCGAGGTGATGGGCGTCAACACCGCGATCTACTCGCCCTCCGGCGGCAGCGTCGGCATCGCGTTCTCGATCCCGGCGAGCACGGTGAAGAGCGTGGTCGCCCAGCTCAAGGACAAGGGCTCGGTCAGCCGCGGATGGATCGGCGTGCAGATTCAGCCCGTCACGTCCGACATTGCCGACAGCCTCGGCATGAAGAAGGCCGAAGGCGCGCTGGTGGCGGAGCCGCAGGCCAACGGTCCGGCCGCCAAGGCCGGCATCGAATCCGGCGACGTGATCACGGCGGTCAACGGCGAATCCGTCAAGGACGCGCGCGAGCTGGCCCGCACCATCGGCGGCATGGCGCCCGGCGCGACCGTGAAGCTCAACGTGCTGCACAAGGGCCAGGACAAGGTCGTCAACCTCACCCTCGGCCAGCTGCCGAACACGGTCGAGGCCAAGGCCGACAACGATAATGACAGCGGCAAGGGTGCGAGCAAGGGCACCGATGTCCCCAAGCTCGGCATGACCGTTGCCCCCGCCAATTCGGTGGCCGGCGCCGGCAAGGAAGGCGTCGTCGTCACCCAGGTCGATCCGAAGAGCGCCGCGGCCGAACGCGGCTTCAAGGAAGGCGACGTGATTCTCGAAGTCGGCGGCAAGAGCGTCGCCACCGCCGGCGAAGTCCGCGATGCCATCAACACGGCGCGGACCGACAACAAGAACAGCGTCCTGATGCGCGTGAAGAGCGGCGGCCAGTCGCGCTTCGTCGCAGTGCCTCTCGCCAAAGGGTAAGCCTTCAGGAGGCTCACGAGATGAAGGGTGTCGCCGGCATCAGTCGCCCCCGCCGCCGGCGCCCTTCGGGGAAGCAGCGTAACGTCAGCTTCCCCCTGCTACCTTCCGGTGGAAAAACGCCCCCCTCCGTCGGAAGGCCTAGGGCGGTGAAGTCCCCCCAGCTTCACCGCCCGCCTTTTTCTCCATGCCAGCGTCTCCCCCTCGGCTTGCATGGGATCGCCGCTCGCGCCATGTTTAGAGAAGGTTGACCTCCTTGACCGCCGCCGAACGCACGATGCGCCTCCTCATCATCGAAGACGACCGCGAATCCGCCGACTACCTCGTGAAGGCGTTTCGCGAGGTCGGACACATTGCCGACCACGCCGCCGACGGCGAGGAGGGCCTCGCCATGGCCGAGAGCGGCGATTACGATGTGCTGGTGGTCGACCGCATGCTGCCCAAGCGCGACGGCCTGTCGCTGATCGGCGCGCTGCGCGACAAGGGCAACACGACGCCGGTGCTGATTCTCTCCGCGCTCGGACAGGTCGACGACCGCATCAAGGGCCTGCGCGCCGGCGGCGACGATTATCTGCCAAAGCCCTATTCGTTCGCCGAGCTGCTGGCCCGCGTCGAAGTGTTGTCGCGCCGCCGCGGCGGGCCCGCCGAGGACACGCTCTACCGCGTCGGCGACCTCGAGCTCGACCGGCTCTCGCACCGCGTCGCCCGCGGCAAGGACGAGCTGACGCTGCAGCCACGCGAATTCCGGCTGCTCGAATATCTGATGAAGCATGCCGGCCAGGTGGTGACGCGCACCATGCTGCTCGAAAATGTCTGGGACTATCATTTCGATCCGCAGACCAACGTGATCGACGTGCACATCTCGCGGCTGCGCTCCAAGATCGACAAGGGATTCGAGCGGCCGCTGCTGCACACGATCCGCGGCGCCGGGTACATGATCCGCGACGGGATGCGATAAGGCGAACTCGCCCGTTGCGCCGATCGACTTGCGGCGAGCTAGCGCCCGCAATCGTCGGCTGCATCACCGGCCTGCTGCTCCTGCCCGGACGTTGTCGGACGATATTGGCCGACCCCCTCATCGGATGGCAAGAATACCCGACGTGTGGTAGGGGACATCTCACCTGGATGAATCCGTCCCCGATCAGGAAGGATATTCAAGCTTGCAAGTCGCCGCCTTCCCGTCCGACCGAGCTGAAGAGATCCTCGTGTCGGCTTCCAGGCTCTTTGCCCGCCATAGCTATGCGAACGTGACGATGGAGCAGGTCGCAGCCTCGGTGCGATCGGTGCCGGGGGCGCTCTACCACTATTTCCGCGACAAGGAGGACCTGATCTTTCACTGCTACCTGCGCGGCCTTGCGCTCTACAGGCACGAAATCGAGACCGCGGCCGAGCCCGGTATCGACGCGCTCGAGGTCGTCAGGCGATTTATACGTGCCCGGCTGCGGCCTGAAGGCCAGCGCATGATCCTGTTCACCGACATCGATGCACTGGCCGCGTCCTACAGCAACGATGTGCACGCCAGGCGTTGGCAGAATGCCGCGCTGCTGGCCGGTATTCTGAAGCGTGGCGTTGCCGACGGCTCGATAGCCTGCGAGGAGCCGCTCCTTACGGCCGTCGCCCTCATCTCCATCCTGGATTGGGTGCCGTTCTGGTTCTCCGAGCGCGACTACTATTCGCGCCAGCAGGCGATTGATGCGATTGATGACATCATCACGCATGGAGTTTATCGGCGTGAGATTGCCTTGCCGGACATGCCTGAAGCGCCGAGCCTGGCACCGTTTCTCCAGTCCCGCTCCAAATTGAACAAGCGCGCCGCGAAGCTGGACAGGATGCTCTCGATTGCCTCTGACAGTTTCAACCGAAGGGGAGCGTCCGGCACATCACTCGAGAGTATCGCGGCGGAAGCCGGCATGACCCGTGCCGGCATCTACTATCATTTCAGCGAAAAAGAGCGCCTCTTGCTCGCTTGCTTGCGAAGAGGCCTGGCCGGCGAGATCGGCATTCGAGAGCATTTGCAGGACCTCGGGCTCGGGCCGTTCGATTATGTCGTTCAGAGAGTGCGTCTGTTGTTGATGCTGCACGACACTCCTTGCGGGCCCAAGGCGACCTACCACAACATCAACTATCTCAACGACGTTGACCGGAAGCACTATGTCGGGCAGGTGCTCGCGACGATCGGGCAGGACCAGAGAAATCATCAGCGTTGGATCGAGGAAGGGTATTTCCGCAGTGTCGACACTCACTTCGCCGAACGCGTTCTGACTGGAATGGGCCACTGGTACCCGATCTGGTTCAGGGGCGAGCGGAGCTGGTCTCCGATGCAAATTGCCGATCATTTTTCGCGGCTGTTCCTCGCGGGACTCAAGCCGCGTCGCGGGGTGGTATAAGGCAACCAATCAGCCGCAGATTGAGCGCAGCATTGAGGTCAAAAACTTGCCTGTGAATTCAATGTTCCGGAAGCGCGCGGCGTCCTCACAAGTTTAAGCCACAATTATTTCTTGCGCCAAAACTTTACACAGTATTCAATGTTCGGGTAGCAAAGCCGGCGCGACCGACGTTGTGAATCAGCATCGATCGCCAAGGAACAAGAACACGCAAAAGGGAGAAGGCCAGGATGCACAAGCTCGTAATTGCTGCGGCGGCAGCGCTGACGATGCTGGGAGGAGCAGCATACGCGCAGGAAACCATCAAGCTCGGCTACATCGATCCGCTGTCCGGCGGCGGCGCCAGCATCGGTGAAGGCGGCTTGAAGACGTTCCAGTATCTGGCCGATGAGATCAACGCGAAGGGCGGCATATTGGGCCGCAAGATCGAGATTCTGCCCCTCGACAACAAGACCAACCCGCAGGAAAGCCTGGTGCAGGCGCAGAAGGCCATCGACGCCGGCGCCCGCTTCATCACTCAAGGCAATGGCTCGTCGGTCGCCGCAGCGCTGTCCGACTTCGTTACCAAGAACAACACGCGCAATCCCGGCAAGGAAGTGCTCTACTTCAACTATGCCGCCGTCGATCCGAGCCTGACCAACGAAAAATGCAGCTACTGGCATTTTCGCTGGGATGCCAGCTCCGACATCAAGATGGAAGCGCTCACCAGCTATATGAAGGATATCCCCGCGATCAAGAAGGTGTACCTGATCAACCAGGACTACTCCTTCGGCCAGTCGGTGCGCGCTGACGCGCGCAAGATGTTGGGCGCCAAGCGGCCCGACATCCAAATCGTCGGTGACGAATTGCATCCGCTGCTGAAGATCACCGACTTCTCGCCTTATATCGCCAAGATCAAGGCTTCGGGCGCCGATAGCGTCGTTACCGGCAATTGGGGCCAAGACATCGCTCTGCTGCTCAAAGCCGCTGCCGACGCCGGCTTGAAGGTCAATTGGTACACCTACTATGCTGGCGGCGCTGGCGGTCCGACCGCGATCAAGCAGACCGGTCTCGACCATCAGGTGTTCCAGATCACCGAGGGCTTTGCCAATTCCGGCCATCAGCCGGCGATGGATTTCGAAAAGGCTTTCCGCGCCAAGGTCAATATGTCGCTGTGGTATCCGCGTGCGGTCAACGAGATGCGCATGTTCAAGGCCGCGGCCGAGAAGGCCAACTCGCTCGACCCCGTGAAGGTCGCAGCAGCCCTCGAGGACCTCAAGTTTGAGGTGCTGGATGGTGGAGAGGGCGTCATGCGTAAGGACGATCACCAGTTCTTCCAGCCGATCTACATCTCCTCCTTCGGCAAGCTCGCCGCAAACGAGCCGTTCGACGAGGAAGGCACCGGCTGGGGATGGCACCTGGTTTCCAAGATCGACACCTCCAAGACGATGGTTCCCACGACCTGCAAGATGACCCGGCCGTAAGCTGGACCGGCTTCGCCTTCCCGCAGCCGGCAGCGGCTCGCGGGAAGGTCGCTGTTCGCATGCCTGCCGACGAGTTTGCCGAGGCTGTTCTGTCCCGGCCAGAGGTGTGAATACTGTGCTTGAACTGATCGTTATATCGACGCTGAACGGTCTTCTGTTCGGCATGCTGCTGTTCCTGCTGTCGAGCGGCTTGACCGTCATCTTCAGCATGATGGGGGTGCTCAACTTCGCCCATGCCAGCTTCTACATGCTCGGCGCCTTCTTCGGCTTCCAGCTCACCAAATGGATCGGCTTCTGGCCGGCGCTGTTGCTGGCACCGCTGCTGGTCGGCGCGATCGGCATGGCGGTCGAGCGCTACGGCCTGCGCAATACGCACAAGCACGGCCATGTGGCGGAGTTGCTCCTGACCTTCGGTCTTGCGTTCGCGATCGAAGAAATCGTGGCGATGATGTGGGGCAGAAGCCCCGTCGACTACCGCGTGCCGGCGCTGCTCGACTTTCCGGCCTTCACGATCTTCTCGACGAATTATCCCGCCTACAAGATTTTCATGCTGGCGGTGTCGGTCCTGATCTTCATCGTGCTGCTGATGGTGCTCAAGCGTACACGGGTCGGCCTGATCGTTCAGGCCGCGCTGACGCATCCCCACATGGTGGGGCATCTCGGTCACAATGTCGGACGCATATTCATGCTGGTGTTCGGCGTCGGCAGCGCGCTGGCGGGAATTGCCGGCGTGATCGCAGGTCCCGCGCTGGTGACGCAGTCCGACATGGCCGCGGCTCTGGGACCGATCCTGTTCGTGGTCATTGTGTTCGGCGGCCTCGGCTCCTTGCCGGGCGCCTTCATCGCCTCGCTGGTGATCGGCCTGATCCAGACCTTTGCGGTGGCGCTGAACGGTTCGCTGGCGAGCGCCTTCGGTCCGCTCGATCCGTCGGCGGGGCCGTCCGTGCTCACCGACATTTGGAACGTCACCATCGCCCAGGTGGCGCCGATCGTGCCCTACCTGCTGCTGGTGATCATTCTGATCGTACGCCCCATGGGCCTGATGGGGACGCGCGAGACATGAACGCCAATATGACATCGACATCGAAGATCGCAGACAAGACAGCCGGCGACGGCCTGCGCTTCTACGGCATATGGCTTGCCGGCATCGCCGCGCTGATCGTGCTGCCGCTGATCTTCTCCTCTGGCGGCTCGCTGACGTCCTTCAGCCTGATCGGCATCGCGATCGTGTTCGCGCTGTCCTACAACATCCTGCTCGGCCAGACTGGCCTCTTGTCGTTCGGCCATGCGGTGCATTACGGCCTCGGCGGCTTCGCTGCGTGCCATATGATGAATGCGGTGGTCTCGCACGGCTGGCCCATCCCGCTGCCGTTCATTCCGCTGTTCGGTGGGCTCGGCGGCCTCGCTTTCGCGATCGTCATCGGCTGGCTGATGACCAAGCGGGCCGGCACCGTGTTCTCGATGATCTCGCTCGGCATTGCCGAACTGGTGGCGTCCTCCTCGCTGATCCTGCGTTCGGTATTCGGCGGCGAGTCCGGGATATCGACCGACCGAACCGCTTTGCCGAAGATCCTCGGCTTGAGTTTCGGCCCGCAGCTTCAGGTCTATTATCTGATCGCGTTCTGGCTGGTCATCGCGGCCATCGCGATGTATGCGCTGACGCGGACCCCGCTGGGGCGGATCAGCAATGCGGTGCGGGACAACCCCGAACGCGTCCAGTTCATCGGCTATGATCCGCACGTGGTCCGCTACATCGCCTTCTGTTTTGCCGGCTTCTTCGCCGGCGTGGCGGGGGGACTGGCCGCGATCAACTTCGAGATCGCCAACGCCGCCTATCTCGGCGCGATCCAATCCGGCCTCGTGCTGTTCTCGACCTTCATTGGGGGCGTCGCCTTCTTCTTCGGGCCCATCCTGGGTGCAATCCTCGTGACCTATCTTCAGCTTGGGCTGACCAGTGTCACTGGCGTCTGGCAGCTCTATTTCGGCATCATCTTCATCGGCATCGTGATGCTGTCCCCCGGCGGCATCGCCGGGCTCATCATGATGCACCGGCCGCTGGTTCGCGCCGGAACTCTGCCGACGGTGATTCCTTCCTATCTGCTCGCGGCGGTGCCGACCTTGGCACTGGCTTGCGGCGTGATCCTGACGATCGAATCGATTGCACGCACGCATAGCGGTCAGGGCAGTCCGATCAACCTGCTCGGCGTGGCCTTCAGCCCGGCGTCGCCGGTGACGTGGGCGAGTGCGGCGGTCCTCGTCGCCGGCGGCTTCTTCGTCGCGCGCCTGAGCTGGCGGCGGGTTGGCGAGGCATGGGACCGCGCGACGACGGTCGCGCGCGACCGGGGGTATTTGGCATGACGGCAGCGATCGAAGTCCGCGCTGTCGAAAAGCGCTTTGGCAATGTCGGCATCATCCGCGATCTCAATCTCAGCGTCGCGCAAGGTGAGCGTCACGCCATCATCGGTCCGAATGGTGCTGGCAAGTCGACGACGTTCAATCTCATCAGCGGCCATATCAAGCCGACCTCGGGCGAGGTGAGGCTGAACGGCGATGTGATCTCCGGCCTCAGGCCGTTCGAAATCAACCGGCGCGGCCTGTCGCGCTCGTTCCAGGTCACCAACGTATTCGCGCGCATGTCGGTGTGGGAGAACGTCCGCTGTGCCGTGCTGTGGGCGATGGGGCACCGTTACGCCTTCTGGAAGAACGTCGACAGCCTGCCGGAGGTGCGCGAGCGCACGGCGCAGATCCTCGACGACATCCATCTGACGCATCGGCGCGATGTTCCGGCCGGCTTGTTGACCTACGCCGAGCAGCGCGAGCTGGAGATCGGAATCACCATCGCCGGCGGCGCAACGGTCGTGATGCTGGACGAACCGACGGCGGGCATGAGCCACGCCGAGACCGAGCGCGCGGTGGCGTTGATCCGGCGCCTGACCGAGGGCAAGACCCTCGTCATCGTCGAGCACGACATGAGCGTTGTGTTCGGCTTGGCCGACCGCATTTCCGTGCTGGTCTACGGCCACATCATCGCTTCCGGCACGCCAGAGGAGATCCGGCGCGACCCGAAAGTCAAGGAAGCCTATCTCGGCGAGGAGGCGCACTGATGCTCGAGGTCAGGGACCTGCACGCCTATTACGGCAAGAGCCACATTCTCCAGGGCGTCGATCTCGACGTTGCCGCGGGCGAGGTCGTTAGCCTGCTCGGCCGCAACGGTGTTGGACGTTCGACCACGGTCAAGGCGATCATGGGCGAGGTTGCTCCGCAAGGCACGATCCGCTTCAAAGGCAAGGACATCGCCGGGCTGCCGAGTTACAGGATCGCGCGCCTCGGTCTCGGCTATGTGCCGGAGCATCGGGACATCTTTCCGGGTCTGACGGTCCGCCAGAATCTGCTCCTCGGCATCAAGGATACGCGACGTCCCGGCAAATGGCAGCTTCAGGACATGCTCGACATGTTTCCGAATCTTGCCGCGCGTGCGGATACGCCCGCAGGGGTGCTGTCAGGCGGCGAGAAGCAGATGCTCACGACTTGCCGGACCCTGATGGGCGACCCGGATCTCATCATGATCGACGAGCCTACCGAAGGTCTCGCCCCGTTGATCGTACAGCAGGTCGGCGACCTCATCGCCCGCATTGCGCAGGCCGGCGTTGCGATTCTGCTCGTCGAGCAGAAGCTGTCGATTGCGATGAAGATTTCCAACCGCGTCTACGTCATGGGGCACGGTCGTGTGGTCTTCGAAGGTACGCCCGAGCAACTGAGATCAAACAGCGACGTTCGCGCGCAATGGCTGGAAGTGTGAGGGGGCGTCCCCGGTAGCGCGCGTCCCTTTGTTGGCGGATTTGACGGCAGTGCGCTTATGGCGCCAACAGGGGCGTTGGCCCGGAACGACTGATGTTCCTCAGCGTGGTCGGGAGGGAAGGCCCACAGCCGATCACTGCCCCGGCGTCCGGCCAGCCAGGCTTACCCCAGTATCCCATGGACGCGAGCTTGCCGGGAATTAACTTGGTTCCGATCTAGTGCCCCTTTAACGTTCCCCGTCCGCTTATCACCTGCCGTCACGGATGGCTTTGCGCATCAGTCGCCCCAAGGGACCTGTGGGCAGGGACCACAATGTATGAAGCTATGTTACTGCAAACAAAGCGGAAATACGAGGAATGGCGATGCTCGTGATGGCAGGCGCGGTCTTGAAACTGGACACATGATCCGTGACGGCATTTGGTAAACTCGTCCGCACCACGGCGTTCCGGCTTACGCTGGTCTATCTGCTGCTGTTCGCGATGTTCGCGGCCTCGCTGCTGGCCTATTTCGCCTGGAATACGCGGCGGCTGATCACCGAGGAGATCACGCAGACCGTCAATGCCGAGACGTCGGAGATCAGCGAGATCTATGGCCGCCGCGGCCTGCGCGGCCTCGTGCTCGCGATCGAGTACCGGGCGCTGCGGCCGGGCGCCAACCTCTATCTCGTGACCACGCCGACCGGGCAGGCGATCGCCGGCAATGTCGGCTCGCTGGCGCCCGGCGTGATGGCGACGCGCGGCTGGTCGGAGACCGGCTACCGGCGCCTCGAGGACGCCGACGACCGCGACCATCGCGCGCTGGTGCGCGTCACCGAACTCGAGAACGGCTTTCGCCTCCTGATCGGCCGCGACCTCGCCGAGCGGCGGCGGCTGTTCGGTATCGTCGCCAAGGCCGCGCAATGGTCGATCCTGATCGTCGTCGTGCTCGGCCTCGGCGGCGGCGTCTTCGTCGCGCGCCGGGTGCTCCGGCGCATCGACGCCATGACCGGGACCGCGCAGCGCATCATGTCCGGCGATCTCAGCGAGCGCCTGCCGGTCGGGCGCAGCGGCGACGAGCTCGATCGCCTCGCCGAGAACCTCAACGCCATGCTGGAACGGATCGAGGCGCTGATGGCGGGGCTGAAGGAGGTCTCCGACAACATCGCCCATGATCTCAAGACGCCGCTGACGCGCCTGCGCAACCGCGCCGAGGAAGCGCTGGCGCGTTCGGAGGGCGAGGCCGACTACCGGGCGGCGCTGGAGCGCACCATCGAGGAATCCGACGGCCTGATCCGCACCTTCAACGCGCTGCTGATGATCGCGCGCGCCGAGTCCGGGCAGGCGCGCGGCAACATGGATGATTTCGACGCGGCCGACGTTGCCAATGGCATCCACGAGCTCTACGAGCCGCTCGCCGAGGACGACGGCATGACCTTGAAGGTCAAGGCCGAGCCGACGCCAATTCACGCCAACCGCGAATTGGTCAGCCAGGCGCTGGCCAATCTGGTCGAGAACGCGATCAAATACGGCAAGCCGGTCGCGCAGACGGGCGGAACCGTGGTCAGCATGGAAGCCCGGCCGATCCTGATCGAGGCGAGGCGAGAGGGCGATCAGGTGCTGCTCAGCGTCACCGATCGCGGTCCCGGCATTCCCGAGGCCGACCGCAAGCATGCCGTCGAGCGATTCGTGCGGCTGGAAGCGAGCCGCACGCTGCCGGGCTCGGGGCTCGGCCTCAGCCTCGCTTCCGCGGTGGCGACATTGCATGGTGGTGAGTTGAGGCTGGGCGACGCCCAGCCGGGCCTCGTCGCCACGCTGGTGCTGCCCGCGCGGGCTGATGCCGGCGACAGGGTTGCTCCGCCAATGCCGGATGTGCCACAGAAGGTGGCATGAACCACTCCGCGCCGGGAAACGCGGACAAGCATGGCGAGAGGCTGGCCGCGCGCTTCGCGGAAGCTCCCCATATTGCCGCTTCCACAACCGACGAACGACGTCTTGAAAGCTGGCTGGGCGAGCTCGAGCCGGCCCAATCGGCTCGTCTCGAAGCGCTGCTGGCGCATCCCTTCGCGAAGGACATCCTGGCCGGGATTGCGGAATTCTCGCCCTATCTGTTCGATCTGGTGCGCGCCGACGCGGTCCGCCTGATCCGGCTGCTCGAATGCGATCCGGATGCGCATCTGGCGGAACTCATCGCGGACGCCAGGGCCGCGGTGCTCGCGGCGGCGGACGAGGCCGAGGTGATGCGGCTGCTTCGCCGCATGAAAGCGGAGACCGCGCTGCTGACCGCCTTGTGCGATATCGGCGGGGTGTGGCCGGTGATGCGGGTGACGGCGGCGCTGACCGATGTCGCGGTGTCCTCGGTGCAGGCGGCGCTGCAATACCTGCTGCGGCAGGAAGCCGCACGCGGCAAGCTCTCGCCGCCCAATCCCGAGGCGCCCGAAGAGGGCTGCGGGCTGATCGTGCTCGCCATGGGCAAGATGGGCGCGGGCGAGCTGAACTATTCCAGCGACATCGATCTCATCGTGTTCTTCGATCCCGATGCGACCACGATCGCACCCGACATCGAGCCGCAGCCGTTCTTCGTCCGGGTGACGCAGGGCATGGCGCGCATCCTGCAGCAGCGCACCTATGACGGCTATGTGTTTCGCGTCGACCTGCGTCTGCGACCTGATCCGTCCTCGACACAGGTGGCGATCTCGCGCGACGCCGCGCTGAACTACTACGAGCGCGAAGGGCGCACCTGGGAGCGCGCCGCCATGATCAAGGCGCGTGCATGCGCCGGCGATGCCCGGGCGGGCGAGGCGCTATTGGCCGAGATCGCGCCGTTCGTCTGGCGCAAGCATCTCGACTTCGCCGCGCTCGCCGACGTCCACGACATGAAGCGGCAGATGCAGACCTATCGCGGCCAGAGCGAGGTCGCGGTGGAGGGACACAACGTCAAGGTCGGCCGCGGCGGCATCCGCGAGATCGAGTTTTTTGCCCAGACCCAGCAATTGATCGCCGGCGGCCGCCATCCGGAATTGCGGGTGCGGCCGACGCTGAGGGCGCTCGACATTCTCGCCTCCAGCAACTGGATCACCCCGGCCGCGCGCGACGAGCTGACCATTGCCTACGAATTCCTGCGCCGGGTCGAGCATCGCCTCCAGATGATCGCCGACGAGCAGACCCATGCGCTGCCCGAAGACAAGGAGGCGGTCGAGCGCTTTGCGCGCTTCTTCGGCTATCCGGATCGCGAGGCCTTCGCGGGTGACCTGCTGCGACAGCTCAAGATCGTGCAGGGGCACTACGAGAAGCTGTTCGAGGGCGACGATCCGACCGGCACGGCCAGGCTGCCGGCGCTCGACTACAGCGCCGGTCCCGACGATCCGCGCCTGCTCCAGCACTTGGCGACGCTCGGCTTCAAGAAGCCTGCCGCATTGGCGCAGACCGTGCGCGACTGGGTCACCGGCGACTATCGCGTGTTCCGCAACGAGGCGACGCGGAATGCCTTCGTCGAATTCGTGCCGGCCCTGATCGACGGACTTGCCCATGCCGAGGAGCCGGATCGCGCCGTCGTCGCCTTCGATCAATTCCTGGGGGCCTTGCAGCGCGGTGGCCGGCTGTTCACGCTGCTCGGCCAGAATCGCGACCTCGTCGCGCTGGTGGCGCTGGTGCTGGGCGCGGCGCCCCGGTTAGGGGAGATGCTGGCACGGCAGCCGCAACTGATGGACGGCCTGATCGATCCGCGCTTTTTCGGCGCCATGCCGGACCGGCAGGAATTGTCGGGACGGTTGGCCGCGACCGTGCAGGACGCCGGCTCCTACGAGGAGTTTCTCGATCGCCTGCGCCTGTTCGGGCAGGAGAGCCTGTTCCTGATCGGCACGCGAATTCTTTCCGGCACCGTCTCGGCGCAGCAGGCCAGCACGGCCTTTGCCGACGTCGCCGAAGGCATCGTCCACACCGTGCACGGCCTCGTCGCCGACCGCTTCGCCGCCCAGCACGGCCGGATCAAGGGGCAGGAGACCGCGATCATCGCGATGGGACGGCTCGGCAGCCGCGAGATGACGGCCTCGTCCGATCTCGACCTGATCCTGCTCTACGATTTCGACAGCGAGCATCCCGACTCCGATGGGCCGAAATCGCTTCAGGGTGCGCATTATTTTGCGCGGCTGACCCAGCGCCTGATCAGCGCGTTCACGACGCGCACCAATTACGGCGTGCTGTACGAGATCGACATGCGGCTGCGTCCCTCGGGGCGCGCCGGCCCTGTGGCCTCGAGCCTCGTCTCGTTCGCGGATTACCAGGCCAACGAGGCCTGGACCTGGGAGCACATGGCCCTGACGCGCGCCCGCGTCGTGTCGGCTTCGCCCGAATTCCGCCAACGCATCGAGCGCGTCATCCGCGACGTCCTGACCCGTCATCGCGATCCCGCCATCACCACCAACGACGTCGCCGACATGCGGCGCGCCATCGCCCAGGAGAAGGGCGAGGCCGATTGCTGGGATCTCAAGCATGCCGCCGGCGGCATGGTCGACATCGACTTCATCGCGCAATATCTCCAGCTCGTGCATGCGCACGACAAGCCGGAGATCCTGGACGTCAGCACCCTGCAGGTGCTGGAGAACGCATGCCGGCTCGGCGTCCTTCCGCAATCGGAGACCGAGATCCTGCGTGCAGCCGCGCGGCTCTACCACGACCTGACTCAGATCCTGCGGCTGTGCGTCAGCGACCGCTTCAAGCCCGAAACCGCCGGCAACGATCTGCAGCGCGTGATGGCGCGCGCCGGCGATGCGCCGGATTTCTCGTCGCTGGAGGCGCGCGTGAAGGAGACTCAGGGCGAGGTGCGGCGCGTGTTCAGGGCGCTGCTGGAAGGGACGCAGCCTGCAACGAGATGAGCGCCTCGCGGACATCGGGCTCCAGGCCCGCGCCGCCGGCGTCGAGATGGGCGAAGATCGCGCGCTTCATCCTGGGGTCCCAGAACTTGTTGATGTGCTCGGCAATCCCCGGCACGGCCTTGCCGTGGCCCTGGCTGCGGAAGAACGTGCCGATCTGGTTGGCCATGTAGATCAGGCGGTCAGGCGACATCGGCAACCTCCCTGGCATGGCGCGCGGCGATCCGGCTGCCGTGCGTGAATATCTCGAACCCGTCCTGCCGGGCGATCGCGACCAGCGTGACGCCGGCGGCTTCCGCCGAGCGCACCGCGAGCGCAGTCGGTGCCGAGACCGCGACCATCACCGGCGCGCCGATCGCGGCGGCCTTCTGCACCATCTCGACCGAGACCCGGCTCGTCAGCAGCACCAGGCCGCCGCGAGGATCGGCGCGGCTGCGCGCCAGTGCGCCGGCGAGCTTGTCCAGCGCGTTGTGGCGGCCGACGTCCTCGCGCAGCGCGACGATGCTGCCGGCAGGGGACCAGAACGCGGCGGCGTGAACGGCGCGGGTCTGCAGGTTGATCGATTGCAAGGGCGCGATGGCCTGCATCGCCGCCATGATCTGTTCCGGCGTGAAGCTCTGCCCTTGCGGCACCACCGCCGCGGGCCGCACGGCTTCGGCGATGGACTCGATGCCGCAGATGCCGCAGCCGGTGGGCCCGGCGACATGGCGACGGCGCTCGCTGATGCGTGCGGCCTCATCCGGTGCTAGCCACATCCTGAGCTCGATGCCGTCGTCAAGGCGAACGATGTCGAGCGACTTGATGTCGTCGACCGACTTGATGATGCCCTCGCTCACACTGAAGCCGACCGCAAAATCTTCCAGGTTCTGCGGCGTCCCCATCATGACGGCGTAGGTGCCGCCATTATAGGTCAGCGCCAACGGCGTCTCCTCCGGAATGAAACGCGTTCCTTCGGACGCCACGCCGTTGCGCCAGATTCCGCGATCGATCGCCTGAACCGCGACGTGCATGAGAATCACTCCGCCGCTTCGGCCGGCACGATGCGGCGGGATTGCCGCGCCTGCGCGTCATAGGCCTTCTGCCAGTCGGACGGGCCGTTCGAGGGCGACACCTGCACCGCCGTGACCTTGTATTCGGGACAATTGGTCGCCCAGTCCGAATAATCCGTCGTGATGACGTTGGCCTGCGTGTCCGGATGGTGGAAGGTGGTGTAGACGACGCCGGGCGCCACGCGATCGGTGATCTCCGCGCGCAACGTGGTCTCGCCGGCGCGGCTCTTCAGCCGCACCCAGTCGCCGTCACGCACGCCGCGCTGCTCGGCATCGTGCGGGTGGATCTCGAGGCGATCCTCGGCATGCCAGACCACGTTGTCGGTGCGCCGCGTCTGCGCGCCGACATTGTACTGGCTGAGGATGCGGCCCGTGGTGAGCAGCAGGGGATAGCGCGGGCCGGTGCGCTCGTCGGTCGCGACATATTCGGTCACGACGAACTTGCCCTTGCCGCGGACGAAGCCGTCGATATGCATCACCGGCGTGCCTTCGGGGGCCTTCTCGTTGCAGGGCCACTGCACCGAGCCGAGCTTGTCCAGCTTGGCGTAGGAGACGCCGGCGAAGGTCGGCGTCAGCGCCGCGATCTCGTCCATGATCTCGGACGGGTGGCTGTACTTCATCTCGAAGCCCATCGCCTTGGCGAGGCCGATCGTGACCTCCCAGTCGGCCATGCCGTTCTTCGGCGTCATCACCTTGCGCACGCGCTGGATGCGGCGCTCGGCGTTGGTGAAGGTGCCGTCTTTCTCAAGGAAGCTCGAGCCGGGCAGGAAGACGTGGGCGTAGTTCGCAGTCTCGTTGAGGAAGAGGTCGTGAACGATGACGCATTCCATCGCCGACAGCGCCGCCACCACGTGGCTGGTGTTGGGATCGGACTGCAGGATGTCCTCGCCCTGCACGTAGATCCCCATGAAGGTGCCCTCGACCGCGGCGTCGAACATGTTGGGAATGCGCAGGCCCGGCTCGGGATTGAGCTTGACGTTCCACAGCGCCTCGAACTGGTCGCGCACGGCATCGCCGGAGATGTGGCGGTAGCCGGGCAACTCGTGCGGGAACGAGCCCATGTCGCAGGAGCCCTGCACGTTGTTCTGGCCGCGCAACGGATTCACGCCGACACCGGGACGGCCGATATTGCCGGTCGCCATCGCGAGGTTGGCGATCGCGATCACGGTGGTCGAGCCCTGGCTGTGCTCGGTGACGCCGAGCCCGTAATAGATCGCGCCGTTGCCGCCGGTGGCGTAGGTGCGGGCGGCCTCGCGCAGGTCCTTCGGATCGACGCCGGTGAGGATGGCGGTGGCTTCCGGGCTGTTCTTGGGCTGGGCGACGAAGGCCGCCCATTCCTCGAACTCGCTCCAGTCGCAACGTTCGCGCACGAAGGCTTCGTTGACGAGGCCTTCGGTGACGATGACATGCGCTAGCGCGGTCATGACCGCGACGTTGGTGCCGGGCATCAGGGGCAAATGCAGCGCCTTCACGTGCGGTGATTCCACCATCTCGGTGCGGCGCGGATCGATCACGATCAGCTTGGCGCCCTGGCGCAGCCGTTTCTTCAGCCGCGAGGCGAACACGGGATGGGCGGAAGCGGGGTTGGCGCCGATGACGACGACGACGTCGGTGTGCTCGACGGAGTCGAAGTCCTGCGTGCCTGCGGAAGTACCGAAGGTGGTGGCAAGGCCGTAGCCGGTCGGGGAGTGGCAGACGCGGGCGCAGGTGTCGACATTGTTGTTGCCGAAGCCGGCACGGATCAGCTTCTGCACCAGATAGGTCTCTTCGTTGGTGCAGCGGGACGAGGTGATGCCGCCGATGGCGTCGCGGCCGTATTTCTTCTGGATGCCGCGCATCCTGGCGGCGGCGAACGAGAATGCCTCGTCCCAGGAGACTTCGCGCCAGGGATCCTCGATCCGCTCGCGGATCATCGGTTTCAGGATGCGTTCCCTATGGTTGGTGTAGCCCCAGGCGAAGCGGCCCTTGACGCAGGAATGGCCGCGATTGGCCTTGCCGTCCTTGTACGGCACCATGCGCACGACTTCCTCGCCGCGCATCTCCGCCTTGAAGGCGCAGCCGACGCCGCAATAGGCGCAGGTGGTGACGACCGAGTGCTCGGGCTGGCCGATCTCGATCACGGACTTCTCGGTCAGCGTCGCGGTCGGGCAGGCCTGCACACAGGCGCCGCAGGAGACGCATTCCGAGCCGAGGAAGCTTTCGCTCATGCCGGGGGAGACGCGGCTGTCGAAGCCGCGGCCGGAGATGGTCAGCGCGAAGGTGCCTTGCACCTCCTCGCAGGCGCGGACGCAGCGCGAGCAGACGATGCACTTGGAGGGATCGTAGGTGAAGTACGGGTTGGACTCGTCCTTTGGCATCCAATGGTCGTTGTCGCAGCCGTGGGATCTGGCGAAAACGTGGTTCTCACCCTCATAGCCGTAGCGCACGTCGCGCAGTCCCACGGCGCCGGCCATGTCCTGCAATTCGCAATCGCCGTTGGCGCCGCAGGTCAGGCAGTCGAGCGGATGGTCGGAGATGTAGAGCTCCATCACGCCCTTGCGCAGCTGCTTCAGCCGCTCGGTCTGGGTGTGCACGACGAGGCCGTTCATGACAGGCGTGGTGCAGGAGGCCGGCGTACCGGCGCGGCCTTCGATCTCGACCAGGCAGAGCCGGCAGGAGCCGTAGGCGTCGACCATGTCGGTCGCGCAGAGCTTCGGGATCTGGTGGCCGGCATCCATCGCGGCGCGCATGATCGATGTGCCCTCGGGCACGGTGACCTCGTTGCCGTCGATGGTCAGCGTCACCATCGTTTCCGATTTGGAAGCCGGCGTGCCGTAGTCGATTTCTTCGATCAAAGACATCGTCGTTCTCCTATTCCGCCGCCTGAAGCGTGGCCGGGGAGGGGACGAAATCCTCCCGGAAATGCTTCAAGGCACTGAGCACGGGGTAGGGCGTGAAGCCGCCGAGTGCGCAGAGCGAGCCGAATTTCATGGTGTTGCAGAGGTCTTCCACGAGCGCGAGGTTTTCGCTGACGCGCTCGCCGTTGATGATCTTCTCGATGGTCTCGACACCGCGGGTTGAGCCGATCCGGCACGGCGTGCACTTGCCGCAGGATTCGATGGCGCAGAATTCCATGGCGAAGCGCGCCTGCCGGCGCATGTCGACGCTGTCGTCGAACACGACGATGCCGCCATGGCCGATCAGGCCGTCGCGCGCGGCAAAGGCCTCGTAGTCGAACGGCGTGTCGAACAGCGCACGGGGGAAATAAGCGCCGAGCGGACCGCCGACCTGAACGGCACGGACCGGGCGGCCGGTGAGGGTGCCGCCGCCGATGTCGTCGACGAGATCGCCCAGCGTCACGCCGAACGCGGTCTCGAACAAGCCGCCGTGGCGGATGTTGCCGGCGAGCTGGATCGGCATCGTGCCACGCGAACGGCCCATGCCGAAATCCGCATAGGCTTTGGCGCCTTCGGCGAGCACGAAGGGGATAGCCGCGAACGACAGCACGTTGTTGATGACGGTCGGCTTGCCGAACAGGCCGTGATGCGCGGGCAGCGGCGGCTTGGCACGCACGATACCGCGGCGGCCTTCGAGGCTCTCCAGCAGCGAGGTCTCCTCGCCGCAGACGTAAGCGCCGGCACCGACGCGCACTTCGAGATCGAAGGCTTGCTTCGAGCCGCCGATATTCGTGCCGAGATAACCGCCGCGCCTGGCGGCGACGATGGCAGCATTCATCGCCTCGACCGCGTGCGGATATTCGCTGCGAATATAGATGTAGCCCTTGGTCGCGCCGACGGTAATGCCGGCGATGGTCATGCCCTCGATCACCAGGAACGGATCGCCCTCCATGATCATGCGGTCGGCGAAGGTGCCGCTATCGCCCTCGTCGGCGTTGCAGACGATGAACTTGCGGTCGGCCTTGGCCTGCGCGACGGTCTTCCACTTGATGCCGGTCGGGAAGCCCGCGCCGCCGCGGCCGCGCAGGCCCGACGCCGTGACTTCGTTGAGGATGGCATCGGGTCCGAGCGAGAGCGCGCGCTCAAACCCCCTGTAGCCGCCATGAGCGCGGTAGTCGTCGAGCGAGCGCGGATCGATCACGCCGCAGCGGGCGAAGGTGAGGCGGGTCTGGCGCTTCAGCCAGGGAATCTCGTCGGTTGCCCCCAGCCGCAACAGATGCGGCGTGTTGCTCGCGAGCGCATCGAGCAGGGAGGGCACATCGGCTTCCGTCACGGGACCGAAGGCGATCCGGCCCTGCGGCGTCGCCACCTCGACCAGCGGCTCCAGCCAGTACATCCCGCGCGAGCCGGTCCTGACGATCTCGATCGCCACGCCGCGCTCGGCTGCCGCCTGCTCCAGCGCCAGGGCAACCTCGTCGGCGCCGACGGCGATCGCGCCGGCGTCGCGTGAGACGAACAAACGCACGCTCATCGCTGCGCCTCCGCAACCAGCGCATCGAGCCGCTTCTGATCGAGCCGGCCGATCAGGCGGCCGTCGAGCATCGCGGACGGTGCGGTCGCGCACAGGCCAAGGCAGTAGATCGGCTCCAGCGTGACGCGATCGTCGGGCGTGGTGCCGCCGAGCGATACGCCGAGCTTCGCCTCGGCGCGCGCCGCCAGCGCATCGCCGCCGGCGGCCTGGCAGGCCTCCGCGCGGCACAGTTTCAGCACATGGCGGCCGGCCGGCTTGTGGCGGAAATCATGATAGAACGTGAAAACACCATGCACCTCGGCACGCGACAGGTTGAGCGCCTGCGCCACCATGGGGATGGCGGCCTGCGGCACATAGCCGAACGCCTCCTGCAGCGCATGCAGGATGACCAGCGTCGCGCCCTCCTGGTTGGCATGTTCGGCGATGATTTCGCCGCCGCGCATCTTGTTCCAAGGCTCAAAAACCGCTGTCATTCTTCGTTCTCAACCTGAGGTTTCCTTCGGGGCAAACTAGTTGGAATCATTCGAAGATCAATAAAGCTGTCCCATGCTGCGATTGCGGATTCGGATCGATTTGCAAACGCTATCGCTCGATCCGAAGCAGCAATTAAAGCCGTTCCGCCGGCCGGTTTTTGTGTGTTGGGAGGGAGCAGGCGTGCTAGCTTGCATGCCAAGACTGAATTCGAGGGGACGACCGTTTGATCGACAAGCTTGAACTGTTGCTGGCGCTGGCGAAGGAGCGGCATTTCGGACGCGCGGCGGAGGTCTGCGGCGTCACGCAACCGACGATGTCGACCGGGCTCAAGCAGCTCGAGGAGATCCTCGGCGTGATGCTGGTGCAGCGCGGGTCGCGCTTCCAGGGTTTTACGCCCGAAGGCGAGCGGGCGCTCGACTGGGCGCGGCGGATCGTGGGCGATGCCCGCGCGATGCGCGACGAGATCAACGGGCTGAAGCACCAGCTCTCCGGCGAGATCCGCATCGCGGCGATCCCGACCGTGCTCGGCATGGTGGCGTCGCTGACGACGCCGTTCCGCGCCCGGCATCCCGAGGTGCGCTTCAGCATCCGCTCGACGACCTCGTCGGAGGTGCTAGGACTGCTCGAAAATCTCGAGGTCGATGCGGGGCTGACCTATATCGAGAACGAGCCGATCGGCAAGGTGCGGACCATTCCGCTCTACAACGAGAGCTATCGGCTCCTGACCGCGCCGGACGCGATGTTCGGTGACCGCGAGACGGTGACCTGGACCGAGGTCGGGCAGGTGCCGCTATGCCTCTTGACGCCAGACATGCAGAACCGCCGCATCATCGACCGCGCGCTGCGCTCGGTCGGTGCGGAGGCGACGCCGACACTGACCTCGAACTCGCTGCTGGTCCTGTTCACGCATGTCAAGACGGGACGCTGGGCGAGCGTGATGCCGGCCAAGCTTGCCGAGACGCTCGGTCTTTCCGACACGGTGCGCTCGATCCCGATCGTCGAGCCCGACGTCAATTACAGCATCGGCATGGTGATCCCGCAGCGCGACCCGATGACGCCGCTGATCGCGGCGCTGGTCAATGTCGCGCGCGAAGTCGCGCCGACGCTGCAATTGTAGATTCGAGCAAGCGCCTCGTCCTTCGAGACGCCCGCTTGGCGGGCTCCTCAGGATGAGGCTCCGTTGCATCGGTGTTCGCTGAAGCTGCTGCCGCGTACGCAGACCTCATCCTGAGGGCGCCGGAGGCGGGCGTCTCGAAGGATGGCCGCAGGCGAGCGTCCCGCCATGCGTTAAGCCGCGGCCGAAATCCCGGACGCCGCCTTGATCGCGTCGCGCGGCAGGGTGACGCGGACGACGGTGCCGACCTCGAGCTTGGAGCGCAGCCGCATCGAGCCGCCGTGGAGCTGTGCCAGCGAGCGGGCGATGGCGAGGCCGAGGCCCGAGCCGTGATAGGTCTTGGTGAGCTGGCTCTCGACCTGCTCGAACGGACGGCCGAGCCGTGCCAGCGAATGCGGCGCGATGCCGATGCCGGTGTCGGCGATCATCAGCACGATGCGGTCGTCGAGCTGCCGGCTGCGCACCACCACGCGGCCGCCGTCGGGCGTGAACTTGACGGCATTCGAGAGCAGGTTGACGATGATCTGCTTGGTGGCGCGGCGGTCGGCGACGACGGAGATCGATTTTGCGATGTCGGCGTCGAGCGTGATGTGCTTGTCCTGGGCCCGTCCGGTGACGACCCGCAGGGATTCCGCCAGCGTCCGCGACAGGTCGAGCTGTTCCAGGTCGAGCTTCATGCGGCCGGCCTCGATCTTGGACATGTCGAGGATGTCGTTGATGACCTCGAGCAGGTAATGGCCGCTGGTCAGGATGTCCTGGCAATATTCCTGGTACTTTTCGCTGCCGAGGTCGCCGAACATGCCGGAGCCCATGATCTCGGAGAAGCCGATGATGGCGTTGAGCGGCGTGCGCAGCTCGTGGCTCATATTGGCGAGGAATTTCGACTTGGTCTGGTTGGCCTCCTCGGCGCGGGTCTTCTCGCGCTGGTACTTCTCGGCGAGATCGGCGAGCTCGACGGCTTGGCGCTCCAGCGCCGCCTGCGAGCGCTTCAGGTCGATGACGGTGGCGCGCAGGCGCAGATCGTTGTCGACCAGCTTCTGCTCGTGTTCCTTGATGCGGGTGATGTCGGTGCCGACCGAGACGTAGCCGCCGTCCTTGGTGCGGCGCTCGCTGATGTGCAGCCAGCTGCCGTCGTCGAGCTGCGCCTCGAAGGTGCGCGCGCCCGGGCCTTGGGCCGCGGTCTCGTTGTGGCGGGTCCGCACCTCCGGCATGCGTCCGACCTCGAGCACGGTCTCATAGGAGGTGCCGGGGATGACGGCGGTCTCGGGCAGCTTGTGCAGGCGCTGGAAGTGCGAGTTGCAGAGCACGAGGCGGTCGCTCGCATCCCACAGCACGAAGGCTTCCGGAATCGTCTCGATGGCGTCGCGCAGGCGAAGGTCGGCTTCCACCGTTCTCTCGGCGAGGCTCTTCTGCTCGGTGATGTCGACGGCGATGCCGATCAGGTGCACGCTGGAATCGGTCGCGCCGCGGGTCTTCTCGCAGCGGACGCGGAGCCAGATCCAGTGGCCGTCGACGTGCTGCATGCGGAAGGTCTGGTCGATGTGGTCGATCTTCTCCGAGATGAGCTGATCGGCGATTGCGAACAGGTCGATGTCGTCGGACTTCACCAGCGCGTTGACCTCGCCGAAGGTGAGGAGCTCGTGGCGGCCGTCGAGGCCGAGCATCGAGAACATCGATTGCGACCAGAAGATCCGGCCGCGCGACAGGTCCCAGTCCCAGAGGCCGCAGCGGCCGCGGTTGAGCGCGGTGTCGATGCGGCCGCGCACGGCGTCGTTGATGAGGTCGCCCTCACGGGCGCGGGTGGACTGCCAGTGGAAGGCGAAGCCGAGGATCAGGACGACGAATCCCGTGGTCGCCGACAGCGTCACCGAGAGCGCGGCGTCCGAGCCCCAGATCGGCTCGTTGCGCTCCTGGATCACGGTGACGAAGCCAGGCAGCGACTTGATCTGCCGCGAGGTCGCCATCGCGGCATTGCCGCTCGGCAGCGTCATGTCGGAGATGTTGCCGTCGCGGGTCGGCGCCGCGAGCAATTGTGCCGTCGTGATGGCGTCGAGCAGGCGGTCGTTGCCGGAAGGATCGCTGTCGACCGGGACGCGGGCGAGGACGCGGCGGTCGATCCCGGCCGAGGTGACGATGACGTGGCGGCCCGAGGCCATGCCCCAGGACGGGATCAGGTCCGGCAGCAGCGTCGGCAGGCCGTCGATGTTCTTGAGACGCTCCTGCCGCACCGAGGTGAGGCGGTCGATGCGGTCGGCCAAGAGATCGGCAAGCGCCGAGATGTCGTGGCGGATCACCAGCCGCTTCTGACGGGTCTGGTCGACCACCTGGACGAACGCGCCGAGGCAGATCGTGATCAGGAAGGCGATGATGAGCGTCGGCACGGCGCGACGAAGCGCGGGCTCGGCGATCAAGAGCCGATGATAGGCAGGTTTCGCGATCGATTGCGCCAATCCCTTGATCGAATCGGATTGGACGCACGCGTTCGCGGCGTCTGCACGCGGCATGCCTTCGGCCCCCTGAAAACCAGCTTGCAACTGAACTCCGGAAGCAGCCCCACATCGCTTCCGAATCAAAACGATTTGAATCCAGTTTTCGCGGGCTGTCGAGAGTCAACGAATCGTTAACGCGAAATTATTCTTATCCAACACGCAGTTTGTGCGCCGCGCGTCCGCAAAGTCACGGGCGGAAGGAGTCCGAAACGAGAACGCGTGACTCTTCGCACGTTTCTCGTCACGCGCGCGGCGGTTCGGCGTGGCTGATCACGCGCTTCACGCTCGGGAATGCGTGCCGTAGTGCCCGCTCGATCGCGTCGACCTGCTCGTGGACCTTGATCACGCTCATCGACGGCGTGGCGCGGCAATGGAAGTTGACGATCTCGCCGGCATCGGTGTTGCGGACCCGGACATTGTGGATGTCGTGGATCTCGCCGCCGCCGGCAAATTCCGCCAGCGCGGCGGCGATCGTCCGCACCCTCTCCGGCGTGGCGTCGACCCCGAACGGAAGTTCCGGTTCCAATGGCTCGATATGGACGTCGACCTCGACGTCCTCGCCGAACTCCTCCTGGATATTGCGCTCCAGCGTGTTGGCGATCTCGTGGGCGGCCTCCAAGTGCATTCCGCCATCGACCTCGAGGTCGATGCTGACGATCAGCTTGGCGCCGAGATCGTGCACCGTGACATGGTGGACCGCGAGCCCCGAATTGCGCGCGATCACCATGATGCGGTCGCGCACGGTCTCGTTGTCGCGCGCGACCGGGACGGGGGTGAAGGAAAGGTCGGCATCCCCGAACGCCTGGTCGACGGCGGCATGCGCCTTGCGCTTGATCTCCTCGACCCGGTCGATCGGATAGGTTCTCGGCACCTTGGCGATGGTGTCGATGAAGGTGGTCGCCCCGACCATACGCACGCGCAAGCGTTCAACGTCGATCACCCCTGGCACGCTGCGGATCGCGGCCGTGGCCTTCTCCTGCGCGCCCTCGGGAGCGCGGTCGACCAGCGTCTGCACCGTCGAGCCGGCCATGCGCAGGCCGAGCGCTGCGATCATCACGGCGACCGCAGCAGCCGCCGCGGCGTCGCCCCACCAGAAGCCGAGGCCGGCGAGGATCAGGCCTACGATCACGGCGAACGAGCCCATCACGTCGGAGGCGAAATGCAGTGCGTCGGCGGCCAGCGCCTGGCTCCGCGTCTCGCGCGCGGCGCGGTGCAGGGCGCGGGCGCGCCAGAGATTGACGATGATGTCGATCACCAGCACGACGAAGGGCACGGCCGAAATGGTCGGCGGCGGGGTCCCCTCGCTCAGCCGGCTATAGGCCTCGACCAGGATGCCGCCGGCCAGCACGTAGAGCAGGGCGGTGACGCCCAGCGCCGAGATGCTCTCCAGCTTGCCGTGGCCGTAATGGTGCTCCTCGTCCGCGGGCTTGTCGGACACCCGCACCACCGCCCAGGTGATGATGGTCGCGACCAGGTCGATCGAGGAGTGCAAGGCCTCGGAGATCAGGGCGAGCGAGCCGATCGCGATCCCGACCGCGAACTTGGCCGCCGCCATGCCGCCGCTGGCGAAGATCGAGATCGCGGCGACCGAGGTCTTGTTGTGCTGGGAGGTCATGGCGGGGATTTAGCAGGGCGGGGGTGAACATCAAGCGGCGATCCACAGAAGTAGTCGCAAGTGAGTTGCAGGAGCGATCTAACTCGTGCACCGCGCTGTAGGGTGGGCAAAGCGAAGCGTGCCCACGTATCCTTCGCGACCGAGAGAGGTGGTGGGCACGGCGCAAATGCGCCTTTGCCCACCCTACGAGACCGAGGCTGGATCGACGGCTACGGCACCGTGACCACGATCTTCCCCAGATGCCTATTCGCCTCCATGTGCTCGAACGCCCGGTCGATATCGTTGAACGAAAACACCTTGTCGATCGGCAGCTGCAGCTTGCGCGACTCCACCGCGCCCCAGATGTCCTTGCGGACCTCCTCGAAAATCTCGCGGACCTCCTCGATGGTGCGGGTGCGGAAGGTGACGCCGACATAGTCGATCCGGCGCGCCGCATGCAGGTCGAAGTTGAAATCGGCATGGGTGCCGCCGAGCCGGCCGACATTGACGATGCGGCCCTTGACCTTGGTCGCGGCGAGGTTCTGATTGGCGACCTTGCCCGAGACCTGGTCGACGATCAGATCGACGCCTTCGCCGCCCGTCGCCTTCAGGACCTCGTCGACCCACTTCGGATCGGAGCTGTCGACTGCGAGATCGGCGCCGTACTCCTTCAGCCGGCCACGGCGGGTGGCATCGGTGGAGGAGCCGATCACGAGCTTGGCGTCCTTGAGCCTGGCGATCTGCATTGCCATCAGGCCGACGCCGGAGCTCGCACCCTGGATCAGTACGCTCTGGCCTGGCTGCACGCCGCCGACAGTGGCGACGGCGTTGTGCATGGTCGCGAGGGCCACCGGGAGCGTGGCGGCCTCCTCGAAATTCATGTTCGAGGGCGCGTGGAACAGCCGGCCGTGATCGGCCAGCGTGTATTCGGCGAAGGCGGCGCTGCCCGAGCCCATGACGCGGTCGCCGATCTTGACGCCCTTCGCATTGGGTCCGAGCTCGGCGACCTCGCCGGCCCATTCCATGCCGAGCACGGTGCCGACACCGCCAGCCGCGCCATGGGCGTGACCCCTGCGCATGCCGGTGTCGGCGCGGTTGAGCCCGCAAGCGCGGACCTTGACGAGCACCTGCGTGCCCTTGGGCTTGGGTTGAGGGACGTCGGAAATCCGAGCGCCGTCAGAGCCGTAGACATAGGCCTTCATGAATTGCTCTCGTCTCTTGCGGTGACTATTCGGCCGCCTCGCGTTGCGGCTCAACGATCATTCCCTCCAGCCGGCCGCGAATGATCGCTTCCGCCTCGCGCACGATGCGGGAGACGAGCTCGGCGCAGCTCGGGATGTCCTGAATCAGGCCCTGGACCTGGCCAGCCGACCAGATGCCTTCGTCGGAATTGCCTGTGGCGTAGACCATCTTGCCGCGGGCACCCGCGACGAGCTCGCGGATGTCCTCGAACCTGGCGCCTTCCTTCTCCATCGCGACGACCTTGGTCGAGATCGCGTTCTTGGCGACGCGCGAGGTGTTGCGCATGGTGCGGAAGATCAGCTCGGTCTCGCGTTCGTCATTGGCGACGATCTTCTCCTTGATGAGCTGGTGGATCGGACTCTCCTTGGTCGCCATGAAGCGGGTACCCATGTTGATGCCGTCGGCGCCCAGCGCCAGCGCCGCGACGAGGCCGCGGGCATCGGCAAAGCCGCCCGAAGCGATCATCGGGATCTTGACCTTGTTGGCGGCGGCCGGGATCAGGATCAGGCCGGGCGTGTCGTCCTCGCCGGGATGGCCGGCGCATTCGAAGCCGTCGATCGAGATGGCGTCGACGCCCATGCGCTCGGCCGAGAGCGCGTGGCGCACGCTCGTGCATTTGTGCACGACCTTGACGCCATGCTTCTTGAACTCGTCGACATGCTCCTGCGGCTTGTTGCCGGCGGTCTCGACCACCTTGATGCCGGCTTCGATGATGGCGGCGCGGTATTCGGCATAGGGCGGCGGCTTGATCGCGGGCAGGATGGTGAGGTTGACGCCGAACGGCTTGTCGGTGAGGTCGCGGCAGCGCGCGATCTCCTTGGCGAGATCCTCCGGCGTCGGCTGGGTCAGCGCCGTGATGAAGCCGAGCGCGCCGGCATTGGCGACGGCGGCGACCAGCTCGGCGCGGCCGACCCATTGCATGCCGCCCTGGACGATCGGGTGCTCGACCCCGACGAGTTTAGTGAACCGTGTCTGCAGCATCGTCTGTTTCCCCCTGGGATGGCCCGCAGGCTCTGTTGTTGGTTGATGCTGCAAGGATATGCCGCCCGGGGTGGGAAAAGTCTATCAGTGGGGCGCGCAATGGAGGCGGGGTGGCATGCGGGGATGAAGGGAGATTCCGCGGGGCGGATAATTTGGGGCGCAACGATCGTATGTGACGACGCCACTCGAGCTCGTGTCCCGGACGCGCTGCAACGTTCTTCACGTTGCGGCGCCGAGCCGGGACCCACGCATCCGCGGATGCTCTGAGAGATGGGCCCCGACGCTGCGCTGCGTCCGGGGCACGGACAAGTAGTCTGTAGCAAGGTAATGGCGCGCTGCCGGACTTCGCCTACTGCGCCGACAGCCGCACCATCTGGCGGCCGCCGTTCATTTCCTTGAGGCGGTTGACGAAGTTTTCCGGGCGTTGCCAGCGATTGGGGACCTCGAGTCCCATGAACTCGGCGATGTCGCCGATGAAGCCGGTGCAGTTGGCGGTCTCGGCGTTCCACACCGGCGAGTTCGCCTGCAATTTCTTGATATAGGCGAACACACGCTTGGCGTCGGCCTCGTTCAGATAGACGCGATAGCTCGCGGTCAGATATTCCGGATCGAGATCGCCATAGCTCGCGCCGGTCTCGGACGGCACGAAGGTTATGTGGCCGAGCACGTAGGCCAGCGTGTCGCCGGCGGGCGTGAGGCCTGCGACCTCGACCGCCTTCTCGCTGGTCTTGCCGTACCAGACGAAGGCATGACCCCAGCTCGCGGCCGTGCGGGCGCGGAAGTCGACGTAATAGGGACCTTTCTCCACGCGCGCGACGGAGCGCCGCGTCGGTTGCGGTGCCGGCCGCGACGTGGACTCGGTCGTGGCAAGCGCATTGGCATCGCCAACGCGCTTGTTCGCTTCGTGCGCCGAAGCCGCGGGCATCAGGCACGCGATCATCGCCGCGAGCGCGAGCCCGGCAAGAATGCAGGATCCCGATCGATCAGGTTTGTTCGTCACGCTGTGCCCCTCGACTGCCGGCCGCTTACGCTGGTCTTGCGCGCATCGCGCCGGCGCGTCAGTAGCGCGCCGCGACCGGGCCGGGCGCCTTGCCGATCGGGGCCTTTCCAACCGGGCTCTTGCCAATCGGCATCTTTCCGATCGGCGCCTGCTCAGAATAGACCGGCACGGGCTGGCGGCGCGGCAGGTCCGCAGCGTTCGCAGCCGTCACCAGAGCAAGCGTGGCACCCAGAGCAATTACAATCTTCTTCACAGTGATACCCCTAGAAGGTTTGGCCCAAACACGGCCATGCCGTGCCCCCAGACACGCGTTACAGAAGGGCGGCCGAATGCGTCCAAGTTGCGGCGCACGCGGGACATGTTGGCGGCTTATGTCTGACGCGCGCAGATGTGATTTGTCCGGATGTTTCGAAGGGCGCGATGCAGGTTTCCACGCAACGCCTCACCCGATCCGGTTCAGATTATTCCTGATCGTCGCGAAGATGCCGCCGATGTCCTTGCGCAGCGCATCGAGCGCGTTGAAATTGTCGAAGACGCGCGCGAGGCGGTCTTCGACCTCGCGCTTGCTCTTGGTGAGCGCGTCGACGCGCGATGCGAGCGTCACTCCGGCGTTCGCCTCGATCTCGCCGACGGTTCTGGCGAGGAGATCGCGGGTGGCCCCGACCTCCGCGATCATGGCCTCGATGCCGAATACCGGCGCCTTGAGCGGGACGAGGTCGGCTTGCGCCTTCGACAGCTCTGTCTTGAAAGCGTTCAGCGTCGCCAGCGTCTCCTGCAAGGCGCCGAGGCGCTGGCGCGACTGGAGGACGAATTCGTTCAGCGCGTTCTGGCGGTCTGCGAGGGACGTGCCGTCGGCGTCCGTCTCGGCCTCGCCGAGCGCGCGCTCGATCTGGGCCCGGCGTTGGCCGAGCTCCTCGAAGTCGAGCCTAATGCCCTTGAGAATGTTGAAGCTGTCGTCGATGCGGGCGAGGCGCTGCTCGATCTCGATCTTGCTCTTCGACAGCGTCTCGACACGCGTTGCAAGCGGCGTCTCGCCGCCGGTTTCGAGTTCGTCGATGGTCTTGGCGAGACGATCATGGCTGAGACTGAGCTCGCCGATCAGGGCGTCGATGCCGGTGTCCGAGGATCGCAGCGGCGCCAGCTCGGCGTGGGATTTCGCCAGATCCTCCCGATACTGATTGAGAGTCGCGAAGGTTTCCTGGACCGCGTTCACCCGCCCCAGCAGCGCCGAGACGTCGCGCGCGATGTCCCTCTGCCGGTCGGCGAGGTTGTTCCTGCGGTCGTCGGTTTCGAGGTCGTGCAGCGAGCGTTCGAGCTGGTTCTGGCGGTCGCGGATCTCGGTGAAGACGGGCTCGACCGCGCGGCGCTGCTCGGCGACCTTGCCGACCATCTCGCGCAGATGCTGCTGGCGACGGCGGATCTCGGCGAGCTGGTCGTGCATGTCGGCGGATTCGTTGCGGCCCTGCTGCAGCAGCGCGCGCTGCTCGGTCTCGCCGAGCTTGTCGTGAAGGGCGGAGACCGCCTCCCGGGGATCGCTCTCGATCAGGTGCTGGACCGTGGCGTCGAGGTGGCTTTGCAGGGCGTGCGCGACGACGACGTCCTCGCGGGTCTTCTTGAGGCGCTCGCGCAGGGTGTCGAGGCGCCGGTCCTGGCGCGACAGCCGCCAGACGGAAGCGCCGATCAGCGTCAGTGCCAGCGCGGCGATCGCGCCGGCTGCGACGCGCTGCGGCGTGGGCAGGCTGGCGAACCAGGCGGGCAGCTGACTGACATCGTATCCGAACGCCTGCTGGGCGAAGATCGCGGCGACGGCCAGCAGGCCGAACCAGGCAACCAGGAAAAACAGCCACATCGTGAATTCCTCACGCCGGCACACATTTCCGCCATGATTGCCAACAGCGGAACCGGGCGCAAGGGGCCGGCGGGGCACCGGCCGCGCGTCGGGGCGCAAATCCCCAACTGGGCCGCATCAGCCGATGGGCCGGGGACGATGAAAGGCTGCAGGGACTTCCGGAAGTGGAAATCCCTGGATTGGACCTGGCTGTCGCGGCAGTCGCCGACCCGAATCGGCGCGCCTTATTTCCCTAGGAAGCTCGAGCGTATCTTGTCGGCGAACCAGACGACGAAGATCGCAGCGAACGCGAGGGCAAAGTACAGAGCCGTCCACAGAAGGGCATTACCGGCAGTCGTCATGGCTTCCTCCCTTGCATCAGAACTCGGTCTTTTGCCGGTAAGGATAGTGGCAGCCGCGACGGCGTGATTTGCGCAGGATCAATTTTGCCGCGCTGCAGCAAGGATAGCGCGTCTTTCGGGAGCGGGCCTGCCAAAAACAGGCTACAGCCGAAACTCGTTGGTGAGCTCGCCGATGCCGTCGATCGCGACGGTCACCGTGTTCAACTGCTCCTTCATCACGCCGACGCCGACCGAGGTGCCGACGGCGATGAGATCGCCGGGAAGCAGGGTCATGTCGTGTGAGATCCTGCTGACCAGCTCCTGCGCCGAGAAGATCATGTCGGAGATCGGGTAGTTCTGCCGCTCCGCGCCGTTGAGGATGGTGCGGACGGTGAGCTTGGCCGGATCGAGGCCGGTGGCGATGACGGGACCGAACGGACCGTAATCGTCGATGCCCTTGGCGCGGGCCCATTGCGGGAAAGTGGGATCGCTGGTCAGGATGTCGTTGGCGGTGATGTCGTTGACGCAGGTGTAGCCGAAGATGAAGCTGTCGGCTTCGTCAGGCGAGACGCGGGCGCAGGTCCTGCCGATGACGATGCCGAGCTCGCCCTCATAGGTGGTCTTGCCGTCGTAATACGAAGGCCGGCGGATCACGGCGCCCGGCGTCGTGATGCTGGTGGTGGCCTTGAGCAGATAGAGCGGCTCCGGCGGCTCGGGCTGGTTCAGCTTGGCGGCGAGCGCGTGAAAGTTGTTCCAGAGCGCGACGATCTTGCTGGGGGCGCATGGCGCGAGCAGCTCGACCTCCGACAAAGCCAGCGTCTTAGCCGTGGCGGCGTTGCGGCCGAACATCTCGCCCTCATGCACGCTGATGCCTGACGGGGTCAGCGTGCCGAAACCGGTCGTGCCGGCGTGGCGGAAGCGCAGCCACCTCTTGCTCTCGCCGGCCATCACGCCACCGCCAATGCGCGCGGATCCGCCGGCGCCGAGACGCCGTCATAGAGGCCGGCGATGCGGGCGCGCTGGGTCACCATCGCCAGCACCGAATCGAGCGCGGGAGTCGGGATGCCGGTGAGGCGACCCATCTCCTGCACGACGGTGACGAGCGGATCGATCTCCATCGGGCGGCCGCGCTCGAGGTCCTGGAGCATCGAGGTCTTGTGCGCACCGACCTTGCGGGCGCCCTCGATGCGGCGCTCGACGTCGACGCGGAATTTGACCCCGAAGGTCTCGGCGATCGCTTGCGTCTCCATCATGATCGCGCGCGACAGCGCACGCGTGGACGGGTCGGTGCAGATCACGTCGAGCGTCGCGTGCGTAAGCGCGCTGATCGGGTTGAAGCAGACATTGCCCCAGAGCTTCAGCCAGATCTCGTCGCGGATGCGGTCGAGCACCGGAGCCTTCAGCCCGGCGGCGACGAACAGATCGGCGAGGCGCTGCACGTCATCGGTGATCTCGCCGGAGGGCTCGCCGAGCGGGAAATTGTTGCCGTAGACGTGGCGGATCACGCCGGGCGCCTCGATCTCGGTGGCGGGATAGACGATGCAGCCGATGGCGCGCTCGGCGCCCAGCTCGCGCCACTGCCGGCCGCCGGGATCAATGCTCTCCAGCGTCGCGTTCTCGTATTGGCCGCCGTGCTTGTAGAAGTACCAATAGGGAATGCCGTTGACCGCGGTGACGATGCGGGTGTGGGGCCCGAGCAGCGGCTGCATCGTCTCGATCACGCCGGTGATCGAATGCGCCTTCAGCGTGATGATGATGTAGTCCTGCACGCCGAGCTCGGTTGGATCGTCGGTGCAGCGCGGATGCACGACGTGCTTCTCCTCGCCCGCCAGCAGCGTCAGGCCGCTCTCGCGCATTGCGGCAAGGTGCGCGCCGCGTGCGATGAGGCTGACATCGGCCCCTGCGCGCGCGAGCTGAACCCCGAGATATCCGCCGATCGCGCCGGCGCCGTAGATGCAGATCTTCATGAATTCCTCGCGGGGAGCAGAAGCCGGAATTTGGGACGAAAGATCCGGTCCGGCTCGGACGGATCCGAGCCGGGGCCGGCAGTCGCAGGGGAAGTGTGCGTCGTTCAGGCGGCCGCTTGCGGCGTGCCGTTGAGGGCCTCGTCAACGGCAGCGGCGATGTCGCGCATGCTGATGACGGAGACGAGGCTGTAATCGTCGATCACCGGCAAGTGGCGGATGTGGTGCCGGTTCATCAGATGCCGGACGTGCTCGATCGTGTCGCTCGAGCTGCAGGACACCAGCTGCTGCACCGAGACGAGCTGCGAGACCTTGACGTTGACGGCGTTCGCGCCGTGCTCGGCGACGGCGCGCACCACGTCGCGCTCGGTGAACATGCCGACCGCGGTGTTTCCTTCCGAGCGGACCACGTCCTTGACCACCAGCGCGCTGATGTTGTTGGCGCGCATCAGCTTGGCGGCGATGCCCACCGTCTCGTTCATTCGCACCGTGACAACGCGCGGCGTCTTCTTGCGCAGAATGTCTCCGACCAGCATTGCAACCTCCCTGGGTGAATGTTGGGAGAAGTGTGGTATACATAATGCCAATCGTCAAGCGCGGGATTTGGCCGATCCGAAAAATCTTGCGACAGCGGTCCTGACGTTTGTCGCCGCGACAAAAAGAAAGGGGCGCAGCGCTGCGCCCCCTGTCTTGTCGAGCAAACGCGTGTGGCGGTTACGCCGTCTCGGTCTTGGCGCTGCCGGTCGCAGCTTCGGTGCTCTCGGCTTCGTTGCCGAGGATGAAGGCGCGGCGCAGCGGCTTGATCACGACCAGCGCCATCAGCGCCGCCGTCGCGTTCAGGGCCACCGCGACCACGAACACGGCCTTCCAGCCATAGGCCGCCGAGATCACGCTGGCGAGCGGGACGAGCAGGGAGGCGGTGCCCTTCGCGGTGTAGAGCATGCCGTTGTTGGTGGTCGCGAATGTCGAGCCGAAGGTGTCGCCGCAAGTCGCCGGGAACAGCGAATAGATCTCGCCGAATACGCCGAAATAGATCGCGGTCGCCAGCACGAAAACCGACGGGATGTGACCGTAGGCCGACAGCGTCAGGAGCATCAACGCGGCGGTGCCGAAAGCGATGAACATGGTGTGCTCGCGGCCGATCGTGTCGGAGACGAAGCCGAAGAACGGGCGGCCGAAACCGTCCAGGATGCGGTCGAGCGAGATCGCGAAGGTCAGGGCCGCCATCTGGAAGCCGGCGAGCGTGACCGGCGTGTCGGCGATCTTGAAGTCGTGCGCGATCGGGGCGATCTGCGCCGCCGTCATCAGCCCGCCCGAGGCGACCATGACGAAGACGAGGTACATCACCCAGAAAACAGGAGTGCGCAGCACCTGCGGCGGCGTGAAGTCGATCCTGGTCTGCGGCAGATTGAGCTGCTTCTTCTTCGGCGGGATCGACAGCCGCGGCGGTTGGATGAAGAAGGCGAGCACAAACACGATCACGCCCTGGCCGATGCCGAAGGTGAGGAAGGCGTGCTGGTAGCCGCTCGCCGCGATCATGCTTGCGATCGGCACCACGGTGAGCGCGGCGCCGGCGCCGAAGCCCGCAGCGGTCGCACCGGCCGCGAGGCCGCGACGATCGGGAAACCATTTCAGCGCGTTGCCGACGCAGGTGCCGTACACCGCGCCTGCGCCCATGCCGCCGATGATCGCGGCTGTGTAGAGCAGGGTGAGGGAATCGGCCCAGGAGTTGAGGATCCAGGACAGCGCGATCATCGCGCCGCCGAACATGACGACGATGCGCGGGCCGTATTTGTCCACGAACCAGGCTTCGACCGGCACCAGCCAGGTCTCGGTGACGACGAAGATGGTGAAAGCGAGCTGGATCGCGGCGCGTCCCCAATGATGGGCCGCATCGATCGGATCGACGAACAGCGTCCAGCCATATTGCAGATTGGCGATCATCGCCATGCAGACGATGCCCATGCCGAGCTGGAGCCAGCGGAAACCGGTGCGAAGAGGCGCGGCCGTGACGGCGCCGTCCGAGCTGGAAATCATCAGAACCTCCCAACGCGCCCGATTGATTGCGATGCAGGATGGCAAGATGACCTGATGTCGCAAATATTGTGGCTTATCGTCGCAGGCGCTGATCCGGAGATTGGTATGCAATATTCCAGATTGCAAGCCCAAACTTGTCCGTCTTCGGCATAGGGCCGAGTTCCAGCCGCGATCCCTCCGAGCTTCCCAGCAAACGAAAACGCCCGGCCGCGAGGCCGGGCGTCTGCTCGATGAAGAGCTGTGGGGAGCGGGTCAGACGGTCGAGTTTGCGACCACGACCTTGCGCCAGGGCTTGAGCACCGCGATCGCCAGCAGCGAGGCCAGGATGTTGGCGCCGGCTGCGATGATGAACACGCTGTCCCAGGTGCCCGACGATTGCTGCATGTAGTTGGCGATCGGCACCAGCAGCGCGGCGGTGCCCTTGGCGGTGTAGAGCAGGCCGGCATTGGTGGTCGCGAACTTGGCGCCGAACGTGTCGGTGCAAGTCGAGGGGAACAGCGAGTAGATCTCACCCCAGGCAAAGAACACGAAGCCGGAGAGCAGCACGAACCAGATCGGATCGTGGCCCCAGAGGTAGAGCATCCAGATGCCGAAGCCTTCCATGCCGAAGGCGATGAACATCGTGTTCTCGCGGCCGATCATGTCGGAGATCCAGCCGAAGAACGGGCGCGTCAGGCCGTTGAGCACGCGGTCGATCGTGGCCGCGAACGTCACCGCCGTCATCGTCACCGCCATCAGCGTGACCGGCACGTTGTCGACCTTCCAGTCGGCCGCGATCGGCTTCAGATTGGCCGTTACCATCAGGCCGCCGGCACCGACGATCACGAACATGAAGTACATCAGCCAGAAGATCGGCTGACGCAAAACCTCGGTCGGCTGGTAGTTGCGCCGGGTCTGCAGCAGATTGGCGTTCGGCACCACGTTCGGCACCTGGCCCGCCTTCGGCGACAGCAGGAAGAAAGCGAGGATGCAGATGATGATGCCCTGGCCGAGACCGAAATAGAGGAAGGTGGCCTGGAAGCCGCTGTCCTTGATCATGGCCTGGATCGGCGCGACGGTGAGGGCGGAGCCTGCACCGAAGCCCGCGGCGGTGATGCCCGCGGCAAGACCGCGCTTGTCCGGAAACCACTTCAGCGCATTGCCGACGCAGGTGCCGTAGACGCCGCCGGCGCCGATGCCCGCGATGATCATGCCGAGATAATAGCCGTTGAGGGTGGTGGCCTGCGCGTTGATCGCCCAGCCGATGGCGCAGAGCACGCCGCCGACCAGCACGACGATTCGCGGACCGTATTTGTCGACGAACCATCCTTCGATCGGCACCAGCCAGGTCTCGAACAGCACGAACAGAGTGAAGGCCCATTGGATCGAGGCGCGATCCCAGCCGAACGTCTTCTGGATGTCAGGGACGAAGAACGTCCAGCCGTATTGATAGTTGGCGATCATCACCATCGCGCCGACGCCGATGGCCAATTGTGCCCAGCGATAAGCATCGCTCACACGGGCGGCACCAGGGGCCGCTGCTGCCGACTGCACCATATCCGTCATTAATAACCCTCCCGAACGCGCTCATTTTTATGCATGCGCTGGCGGGCATCCTGGTATGCATTATGCCAAGATTCAAGCTGAGGACGGGGAGGTGCGGCAAAATAACGCGGCTCTGTTCACATGCGTCAAGAGCGCCGGCTTGTAAAGCCCGAATTGTTGGCGGCGTGCGGCGGCGGCGCGGGCGCACGAATGCAAATTATTGATATAGATAACATTTTCAGCGTTGCGGCGAAGCCGCGGACGCGCCGTCGAACGCCTGTCCGCTGGGGATTTTCCACGCAGTCGCGCCTGCGCCGCCGGTGCACGATGGGCGGAGAGACCGCTCAGTATCGTGGAATTCTATATTCCAGAAGTCCGGCCTGCGGCAATTTGGCGAGGGAAGCAGTACGCTAGCGCCGGCTCGCGGCGCCTCAGGCCATCGAGGTGCGCAGCCGGCTGTAGCCTTCCTGGATTGCGGACCAGAACAGGGCGACCAGGCCGAGCGCCATGATCGTGCTGACGAGGCCGTTGGAGAAGAAGATGCCGAGCGATCCCTGCGATCCCAGCAGCGATTGCCGGAAGGCTTCCTCCGCCTTGTCGCCGAGCACGATGGCGAGCACAAGCGGTGCGAGCGGGTAGTTGCACTTCTTCAGGAGATAGCCGAGCACGCCGAACACCAGCATCAGCATCACGTCGAAGGTGCTGTTGTGCACCGAATAGGCGCCGATCGCACAGAGCACCAGGATGAGCGGCGCGATGATGCCGAAGGGCACGCGGAGGATCGCGGCGAAGACCGGCACGCAGGTGAGCACGACGATGAGGCCGGCGAGATTGCCGAGATACATCGAGGCGATCAGGCCCCAGACGAACTCTTTCTGCTCGACGAACAGCATGGGGCCGGGCTGCAGGCCCCAGATCAGCAATCCGCCGAGCAGGACGGCGGCGGTCGGGGAGCCGGGCACGCCGAGCGACAGCATCGGCAGCAGCGCCGCGGTGCCCGCGGCATGCGCGGCCGTCTCGGGCGCGATCACGCCTTCGATCTCGCCCTTGCCGAAATTGTTGCCGCGCCGCGCCAGGCGCTTGGCGATGCCGTAGCTCATGAAGGAGGCCGGCGTCGCGCCGGCGGGCGTGACGCCCATCCAGCAGCCGATCAGGCAGGAGCGCAGCGAGGTCATCCAATAGGCCGGCAATTCGCGCCAGGTCTGCAGCACGACCCTGAGATTGATGCTGGCCTTGCCGCCGCGGAACGCCAGCCCTTCCTCCATGGTCAGCAGGATCTCGCCGATGCCGAACAGGCCGATCACGGCGATCAGGAAGTCGAAGCCGTTGAGCAACTCGGTGACGCCGAAGGTCAGCCGCAATTGTCCCGTGATGGAATCGAGGCCGACCGCCGCCAGCGCAAAGCCCATCATCATCGCCGCGATGGTCTTGAACGGCGGCTCCTTGCTGAGGCCGACGAAGCTGCAGAAGGCGAGGAAATACACCGCGAATTTCTCCGCTGGGCCGAATCTGAGCGCGAAGCCCGCGACCAGCGGCGCAACCAGCGTGATCATGATGACGGCAAACAGCGCGCCCACGAAGGAGGAGGTGAAGGCGGCGGTCAGGGCTTCGCCGGGCTTGCCCTGCTGCGCCATCGGATAGCCGTCGAAGGTGGTCGCCACCGACCAGGGCTCGCCGGGTATGTTGAACAGGATCGAGGTGATGGCGCCGCCAAACAATGCGCCCCAATAGATGCAGGACAGCATGATGATCGCCGATGTCGGCGGCATGCTGAAGGTGAGGGGAAGCAGGATCGCGACGCCGTTGGCGCCCCCGAGCCCCGGCAGCACGCCGATGATGACCCCGAGCGTGATGCCGATGATCATCAGCATGATGTTGTAGGGCTGCAGGGCGACCGCGAAGCCGTGAAACAGATTGGCCAACTCTTCCATATCGATACGTCCTGCAGCAGTGACGGAAATGACGGCTCGGCTCTTACAGGCCGAGCCATTCCTCGAACGGACCCTTGGGAAGCGGGACCAGGAACCAGCGCTCGAAAACGAGATAGGTCAGGACCGGCATGCCGACCGCGATCGCGATGGTCGTCACCCAGCGATAATTGCCGAGCCAGCGCATGAACCAGGCGATGAAGACCATGGAGGCGACGTAGAGGCCGATGAACGGCATCGAGCCGACATAGATCGCGGTTGGCACGACGACGCTCATGACCTGGCGCAGCTGTCCCCATTCAGCGAACAGCCGGCCGTCGTCGTCGCGTTGCGCATGCCAGAGGTTGATTGCGCTCGCGCCGACGATCGCGGCGCCGATGTAGAAGGGGAAGAAGCCGGCACGCGGGCCCTCCGCGCCCCAGTTGATGCCGGCCTTCAGGCTGCCGAAGATCACGATCAGGCCGAACACGCCGATCAGCAGCGCCATGCCGATTTCCAGCGTCTTGTGTGCCGGGCCAGATGCGGATCTGGATCGTTCAGTCATGGGACCTCCAGGCAGAATTGCAGTCTTTCGCGGCCGCGGCCGGCGGGAGGGCGATCGGCGCCCTCAGCCGCCGTCGATGTCGCGGGTCAATTCGCGTTTGCGAGGAAGCCGGCTTCCTTCATCAGGGTTTCGTGGCGCTTCTCCTCCGCCTCGACCCACTTGGCGTAGTCGGCGCCCGCCAGGAAGGTCGTGTTGAAGGCGCCGCTCTTCATGAACTCCTGCCATTCCGGCGTGGCGCGGACCTTCTTGAACAGCTCGACGTAATATTCGACCTGGTCCTTCGTGGCCTTGGGCGCCATGAACACGCCGCGCAGCATGAGATATTCCATCGCAAGGCCCTGCGACTTGCAGGTCGGAATATCCTTCCAGGCCTTGCCGTCGGCGATCGGCTCGTCATAGGCCATCGGCTGGGCGTCGAAGACGCAGAGCGGACGCAGCTTGCCGCCGCGCCATTGCGCGACGGCCTCGATCGGATTGTTGACGGTCGAATCGATGTGATTTCCCACCAACTGCACCGCGACTTCGCCGCCGCCCTTATAGGGGATGTAGGTGAACTTGGCCTCGATCGCCTTCTCGATGCCGACCGTGATGATCTGGTCTTCCTGCTTCGATCCTGTGCCGCCCATCTTGAAGGAGCCGCTGGGCGCCTTTTTCGCCGCATCGACGTAATCCTTGACGGTGGCGTACGGCTTCTCGGCATTGACCCAGAGCACGAACTCGTCGAGCGCCAGCATCGCAACAGGCGTCAGATCCTTCCAGTTGAAAGGAATTCCCGTCGCCAGCGGCGTGGTGAACAGGTTCGACAGCGTGATGATGATCTTGTGCGGATTGTTCGCCGACGTCTTCACGTCGAGGAAGCCTTCGCCGCCCGCGCCGCCGGCCTTGTTGATGACGACCAGCGGCTGCTTCATCAGATTGTGCTTGGTGACGATGCCCTGGATGGTGCGCGCCATCTGATCGGCGCCGCCGCCGGTGCCCGCGGGCACGATGAACTCGACCGGGCGGACCGGCTCCCAGGCTGCACGGCTTGCCGTGCTGCTGGCGCATGACATCGCGATTGCCGCCACAGCGACATTCAGAACGAGTGGCTTCATCTGTTTCTCTCCCTGTCGAACCCTCACCGCAGCCGCTCTTTGTCGGCTTGCGTCAGCCCATCTCAAGTCATGTGCCCGGGGCAACCTAGCGGTTGATTTCCCAAGTCCCAATCGAAATTCTATGAGCGGGGACACCGCCCGGCATCCGGTCCTTTCGGCTAAGGCTTGGCCAGGGGCGCGGCACATCTGTCCCTGGGACGTACCTTCGCTGCGTTGAGTCCTCCGCCTGCTACCTTTGATTGTGCAATTGTTTTAGATTGATTGAATGCATGGTATGCGAGATGCCAGTAGACAAACAATCGGCTCGGGGCGTCACGCAGTGGACTAATTGTCGCAGCTGGGGCCCGGCCCGCGGGAGGCGGCGCGAACAGAAAATGGCCCCGGCATGCGGGGCCATTTGAACAAACTTCGTGTTTGCGAGGCTGCCATCCCGCCGTTTGACGGGCGGGCGCGGCGATTACAGGCCGAAACGCGGCAGATCGCCGTTATGGTTCGAGATCTCGGCGCTTGCCATCAGAAAGCTGTCGATCGCGGCCATCAGGCGGGCGAACAGCGAGGCGGACGGGGCGAGAGCGACGGAAGCGGTCTTGGACATCGGAATTCCCTTTCTCGAGACGGCCAGTCTTAAGCCAGTCAGTCTTGGCGTCTCATGGCGAAGGGGAATTTATGTATACCAGATGCCAGTGTCTACGCTCTTGTTTGCATAGCAGCATTCGATGCACTGCATTGCAGCATAATGCGGGATTGTGGAGCCGGAGGGTGGCCAAATCGTTCGCTCCGAGGCGGGATTCCGATGGCGATGGGCGCCAGGTTCTGGCCGCACTGCAGCGGACGGGCCTTGGCAGGGCAAGTCAAAGCCGCTAGTGGTCTGCCCCCTTCCAATCATCTGTCAGAGTGGTTCATGTCGAGCGCCTCGCCCGCCGTCTCGATCGGCATCGATTTTGGAACCAGCAATACGGTCGTCGCGCTTGCGGCGGACGATCGCCGGGTCGAGGCCATCCGGTTCGACCACGGCGGACAGCGCCACAGCGTCTACGTGTCGGCGCTGTGCTTCTGGGAGGACCGGCCCGGCGCCGGCGCCCAGGCCGAGGGTGGCCCGTGGGCGATCGAGACATTCCTCGAAGGCCGTCACGTCTACCGCTTCCTGCAGTCGTTCAAGACCTTTGCGGCGAGCAGCAGCTTCAACACCACGCAGGTGTTCCGGCAGCGCTTCAAGTTCGAGGACATCCTGGCGGCGTTCCTGCGGACATTGGCGCGCCACGGCGGCGAGAAGTTCGGCTTCGAGACCTCGACCATCACGGTCGGCCGCCCGGTGCGCTTTGCCGGCGGCAATCCCGACGAGGCGCTGGCGATGGAGCGCTACCGCGCCGCGTTCGAGCGCCTGGGCGCCGGCCATGCCCGCTATGTCTACGAGCCCGTGGGCGCGGCGTTCTCGTTCGCCCGCAGGCTGGAGCGCGATGCCACCGTGCTGGTTGCGGATTTTGGCGGCGGCACCAGCGATTTCTCCGTGATGCGCTTCTCGCGCAAAGGCGGTGTCCTTCGTGCCGAGCCGCTCGGCCATGCCGGCATCGGGATCGCCGGCGACACGTTCGATTACCGGATCGTCGACCACGTGGTCTCGCCGCGGCTCGGCAAAGGGTCCAGCTTCCGCTCCTTCGACAAGGTGCTGCCGATCCCGAGCGGCCATTACACCAATCTGGCGCGCTGGCATCAGCTGGCGATGATGAAGAGCAACGGCGACCTGCGCGAGCTCCGGGAGCTCCAGCGCACCGCGCTCAAGCCTGAGCTACTCGAGGACTTCATCACCATCGTCGATCTCGACCTCGGCTTTGCGCTGTACCGCGCGGTGTCCGACGCCAAGGTCGCGCTGTCGGCGCAGGACGAGGTCGACTTCCGTTTCAAAGGCGGCGGCGTCGACATCGGCGCGGCCATCACGCGGAAGAATTTCGAATCCTGGATTGCCGACGACATCGCCCGGTTAGGTGCCACCGTCGACAAGGTGCTGGCCGAAGCCGGCATCGCCGCGCGCGAGATCGAGAGGGTCTTCCTGACCGGCGGCAGCTCGTTCGTGCCGGCAGTGCGAAAGCTGTTCGCCGAACGCTTCGGCAACGAGCGGCTGATGTCGGGCGACCAGTTCGAGTCGATCGCCTACGGGCTCGCGCTGATCGGGCACAGTCCGGATCCGGATCGCTGGACCGCAGGTGGCGGGCTGGCCGCGAAGGCATAGCAGGCTGCGCGCAGCGTCCCTTGCGGGAGGCTGTTCGGCGCTATTTCTGCTGAATTCGGTTCAGGTAGTCGATCACCGCGAGAATGCGAGTCCGCACCACGACCTCCGGGTTTTGCTGCGGCCCGGCCTTCTGCCAATAATAGGGATCGACGGCGTGAGGCAGGTTGACGATCGGGTTGAACCGCTCGCCCCAGATCGGCATTTCACGCGTGCCGTGCGCGGGGACCGATTTCGACCCATAGATGGTTTCGTAGACGGCGTTGGTGGGAAACACCCCGTTGTTGTTCTTGGCCAACATGGTCAGGTCGGACGGCGGGGTCTTGAGCTGGCCGCTGACCGGTCCGTTGCCCTTTGCCTGAGGGCCGTGACAACTCGCGCACGAAGACTGGAATTCAGCCTTGCCAATGTCGACGTCTTCGGCGTGAGCGGAGGCGGCGAAACCGGCGGCAAGACCGGCAATGATCAAGCATTCGACAGCAGATCTCATCATCTCGCCTCCGATCGGCAGGGAAGACTCGTGCTCCTAGCCGCTTCGCCATCTCAACAGTTTGACGCATATCAAGACCGCACACCAGTGCCGTCGCCTGGGCAAAGGCCCGCAGCAGGCGCGCCCGGCATCTTTTGCGGGTTGAGAGAGTGCCGTAGGGTGGGCAAAGGCGCGCTCTTCGCGCGCAGTGCCCACGCGTCTGTCGCCGTATCGGAACGAGCGTGGGCACGGCGCTTTGCGCCTTTGCCCACCCTACGATGCTGATGTCGCCGCTACTGATTGATCTCCGGCTCGACCAGCTTCGCCAGATTGCGCAGCGATTCCTGCCAGCCGAGATAGCAAGCCTCCGGCGGAATGACGTCGGGAATGCCGGCCTGCGTGATCTCGATCTCGGTGCCGACCGAGACCTTCTTCAGGTTCACGCTCACCTGAATTTCGCCGGGCAGGTTGGGGTCGTCGAACTTGTCGGTGTAGCGCAGCCGTTCGCCGGGGACGAGCTCGACATATTCTCCGCCGAACGAATGGCTGTTGCCCGTGGTGAAATTCCGGAACGACATCTTGAACGTGCCGCCGACCTTCGGTTCGAAATGATGCACGGTGCAGGTGAAGCCGTTCGGCGGAAGCCATTTCGCCATCGCATCCGCCTCCAGGAAGGCGCGATAGACCTTCTGGGGGCTGGTGGCGAGAACGCGGTGCAGGCGGACAGTGCTGGGCATGGTTGTTATCCTCTTTTGTCTTGATGGGCCCGAGATTGGCGTCTATGGCCCATTCATGTCACGAGGACGACCGGGAAGCCGCCGATCCGACAAGGCGCGGCGGATTCTTTTCGCGGGTGTTCCGCCGGTATTCTAGACGGCCGCGACATCCTGCGGCGTCATCGTGAACGCCAGCTCGTAGCGGCCGATGGTCGGATTGTTCTGCGCGCCCAGGGCGCCAAGCGACCCGGGCGAAAGCGGGCCTGCGATCACGGCCTCAACGACATCGGCATCGTAGCCTGACAGCAGCACGATCCAGTCGGCGGCGCCGTCCTTGCCGCGGATCTGCTGTTCGGTGGTGGGCGCGCTCGTCCGCGGGGTATCGGTGCGCAGGAGGTGAGCGCCGGTCAGCCCCGGTTGCTGCGCCAATGTGCCGAGCGTGTTCGAAAGCTGTGCCTGCAAGTCCGCCTCGCGTCCGGCCTGCGGTGACAGCCTGATCGTCGCGAGCGAAGTCGCAACGCCACCACCGAAGCTTTCGACGAGGCGGCACTGGCTGCGAATCATGCCGAGATGATGCGGCATCATTTTCGCCGACCACGGCGTCGGCGCGTTGAGCCGGTCGAGATATCCCTTCGAGGTGAGCACCTCATACTCTGCGAGCTCGTAGAGCACGAAGAAACCTTCCGCGTCCGTCGTGCTGGTCCAGCGCGATCCGCGCCGGAAGCCGGGAATGCTCATCCGCTCCGGAAAGTGCTCATGCGAATGCCAGTCGCCGAACTCGGCCCGCTGCTCCGGCCGAACGTTCCACCACATCGCGACGGCGGCCTTGCCCAGCAGTGACATGGAGAGCTCCCTTTTCGGAGCACTTTGCCTCGAAGCCAACGATGACGGCAAGGTGTTCGCGCATGACGGGCCGGAGCCGACGTGCCGGCGGGATTCGACCGGCAGGGTTTCATCGCGAGCTCAACGCGGCGGTGGTACTGTATTTCGGAGGGCACGCCCCTGTTTTGCCCGACGCCTCGAATAGTTTTCGGCGCATCAGAAATCGTGTTTGAAGCCAAGGACTTGGCTACTGTGCATGGGGTTGTTTTTCAGTTTTTGAGCTTGAGCTTGGGCCTGCGCCCGCCGATCTCCTCATGAATAAGGGCCGCCCCTTCGGGCGGCCCTTTCGTTTTGGTTGAGGCGCTGTCGCTTACTCCGCGGCCTGCTTCTGCGGCGGGTCGAGCGCGCCGGACTTGTGGATCTCGGCGACCTGGTGATCCGAGAAGCCGAGCACCGAGCGCAGGACCTCGTCGGTGTGCTCGCCGAGCAGCGGGGAGCGCTGCACGTCGCTCGGGCTGTCCGACAGCTTGATCGGGTTGCCGACCGAGATGTACTTGCCGCGGGTGGGGTGGTCGACCTCGACCACCGTGCCGGTCGCGCGCAGCGACTGGTCCTCGGCGATCTCCTTCATCGACAGGATCGGGCCGCAGGGGATATCGTCCTTGTTGAGGATCTCCATCGCCTCGAACTTGGTCTTGGTCATCGTCCATTGCTCGATGCGGGCGAAGATCTCGTTGAGGCGCGGCAGGCGGGCGGCCGGCTTGGCGTAGTTCGGATCGGTCTTCCAGGTGGGCTCGCCGATCACGTCGCAGATCTTCTCCCAGACCGGGGCCTGGGTGATGAAGTAGATGTAGGCGTTGGGATCGGTCTCCCAGCCCTTGCACTTCAGGATGCGGCCGGGCTGGCCGCCGCCGGAATCGTTGCCGGCGCGCGGCACGGCGTCGCCGAACGGCACGCCTTCGCCGAACTGGCTGTACTCCTTGAGCGGGCCGTGGGCGAGGCGCTGCTGGTCGCGCAGCTTGACGCGGCAGAGGTTGAGCACGCCGTCCTGCATCGCGGCGGTGACGCGCTGGCCCTTGCCGGTGTTGGTGCGCTGATAGAGCGCGGTGACGATGCCGAGCGCCAGGTGCAGGCCGGTGCCGCTATCGCCGATCTGCGCGCCGGTCACGAGCGGCAGGCCGTCGCGGAAGCCGGTGGTCGAGGCGGCGCCGCCGGTGCACTGCGCGACGTTCTCGTAGACCTTGCAGTCTTCGTACGGTCCGGGGCCGAAACCCTTGATCGAGGCGACGATCATCTTCGGGTTGATCGCCTGAATCTTCTCCCAGGGGAAGCCCATGCGGTCGAGCACGCCGGGGCCGAAGTTCTCCACCAGCACGTCGCACTTCTTGATCAGCTCGGTGAGGACTTCCTTGCCCTTGGGGTTCTTGGTGTCGAGCGTGATCGAACGCTTGTTGTGGTTGAGCATGGTGAAATACAGGCTGTCCACGTTCGGGATGTCCTGCAGCTGGCCGCGGGTGATGTCACCCACGCCCGGGCGTTCCACCTTGATCACGTCGGCGCCGAACCAGGCCAGCAGCTGCGTGCAGGTCGGTCCGGACTGGACGTGGGTGAAGTCGAGAATGCGAACGCCCTCGAGCGCTTTGGTCATCGTGTTGCTCCGTACTCTTGTGTCTGCCCCTGCACCCGGCAGGGAATAAGGGTTGAGGGGTGGACTTACTTCTTCTTCTGCAGAACGCTCTGCGGATTGAGGTTGCCGATGCGGCCGCTCTCCGAGCCCGCGGCCGGATCGATCACCGCGTTGATGAGCGTCGGCTTGCCGGACTTCATCGCGTCGTTCACGGCGCGCTTCAGCTCGTCGGGCGAGGTCGCATTCACGCCGACGCCGCCGAAGGCCTCCATCATCTTGTCGTAGCGCGCGCCCTTGACGAACACGGTGGTCGCCGGATCGGAATTCGCGCCGTTGACGTCGGTGCCGCGATAGATGCCGTCATTGTTGAAGATGACGACGCAGATCGGCAGATTGTAGCGGCAGATGGTCTCGACCTCCATGCCGGAGAAGCCGAACGCCGAGTCGCCTTCCACCGCCAGCACGGGGTGGCCGGTCTCGAGCGCGGCCGCGATCGCCTGGCCCATGCCGATGCCCATCACGCCCCAGGTGCCGACGTCGAGACGTTTGCGCGGGCGGTACATGTCGATGACGCCGCGGGCGAGGTCGAGCGTGTTGGCGCCTTCGTTGACGAGGATCGCCTCGGGATAGTCCTTGATGACGTTCTTCAAGACGCCGAGCGCGCCGTGATAGTCCATCGGCGATTTGTTGTTCATCAGCTTCGGCGCCATCTTGGCGACGTTCTCTTCGCGCTTGGACGAGATCGCCTTGGTCCATTCGGCGGGCGGGGCGGTCCAGCCCGTTGCCATCGCCTGATTGAAGGCGGAGACGACCGAGCCGATGTCGCCGACCACGGGCGCGACGATCTCGACGTTGGAGTCCATCTCCTTCGGCTCGATGTCGACCTGGATGAACTTCTTCGGCGCTTCGCCCCAGCTCTTGCCCTTGCCGTGCGACAGCAGCCAGTTCAGCCGCGCGCCGATCAGCATGACGACGTCGGAGTCCTTCAGCACGGTCGAGCGGGCCGCGCCGGCGCATTGCGGATGGGTGTCGGGAAGGAGGCCCTTGGCCATGCTCATGGGGAGGAACGGCACGCCGCTCTTCTCGACGAAGCTCTTGATCTCCTCATCCGCCTGGGCGTAGGCCGCGCCCTTGCCGAGGATGATGAGCGGACGCTTGGCGCTCTTGAGCACGTCGAGCGCGCGCTTCACCGAAGCGGGCGAGGGGATCTGCGCGGGCGCAGCATCGATCACCTTGACCAGCGATTTCCGGCCGGCCTCGGCGTTCATCACCTGGCCGAACAGCTTTGCCGGCAGGTCGAGATAGACGCCGCCCGGACGGCCCGAGACCGCGGCGCGGATGGCGCGGGCGAAGCCGATGCCGATGTCCTGGGCGTGCAGCACGCGATAGGCCGCCTTGCACAGCGGCTTTGCGATCGCGAGCTGGTCCATCTCCTCGTAATCGCCCTGCTGGAGGTCGACGATCTCGCGCTCGGAGGAGCCCGAGACCAGGATCATCGGGTAGCAATTGGTGGTGGCGTGCGCGAGCGCGGTGAGACCGTTGAGGAAGCCGGGCGCCGAGACGGTGAGGCAGACGCCGGGTTTCTTGGTGAGATAGCCGGCGATGCCCGCGGCATAGCCGGCGTTCTGCTCGTGGCGGAAGGAGATCACGCGAATACCGGCGGCTTGCGCCATGCGGCCCAAATCCGTGATCGGGATGCCCGGCACATTATAGATGGTGTTGATGCCGTTCAGCTTGAGCGCGTCGATGACGAGATGGAAGCCATCGGTCAGCTCCTGCTCGGTGCCCGGTGCCTCGGACTTGGTCGCGGTATTCAGCATGGGCCTTGTCTCCCTGGTCTCAAGTGGTGGGGCGAGTTGTTCGCCCTTCTGGTGAATGGTGGCAAATTTACAGCTACGTGAACAATTCCTGGCCGTGCGCCTCGACGTAAGCGGCAAGGCCGAGGGTGTGGTCCCGGGCGCGCTTCTCGGCGAGCTCGGTGTCGCGGGCTTCCAGCGCTTCGATCATCGCAAGATGCTCGGGCAGCGAGGTCGCGGTGCGGTCCTTGCGTCCGATCGTCAATTGGCGATAACCGCGCACGTGCAGCAGCAGGTCGTTGGTGAGATCGACCAGCACCGGCGATTCCGACAGCGAGATCAGAGCCTGGTGGAAGGCGATGTTGGCGCGCGAATATTCCTCGACGTGGTCCTCGGGCAGGCGGTCCTTGCCGAAATCCTTGAAGAAGTCGCGTAGCGCGGTGATGTCCTTCTTGCGCGCGGTGGTGGTGATGAGGCGCGCGGCCATGCTCTCGAGCGCTGCCCAGGCGCGGATCATGTCGACGATCTCGCTCTTGGTCCTTCGCACCACCATGATGCCGCGCCGTGGCACGGTCTTCACGAAACCGTCCTGCTCGAGCATCGCGATCGCTTCGCGGATTGGGGTGCGGCTGACGCCCAGGCGTTCGGACAGCGCGCGCTCGTCGAGCATCACCGGCTCGGGCGTCGAGTAGATGTCCATCTTGAGGATGGCTTCCTTCAAGGCGTCATACGCCTTGTTCTTGAAGCTGCTCTCCGGGGCAATACGAACGATTGCGATGTCTGCCTCGGCCATGTTCGGCAACGCCTTGGTTGGTTTCCGTAGTGACACGACGAATCTCCTCCAGTGGGGAGTCGTCTTTTACAGGAATATTGACAGGAAAGTTTTTGGCATACCACATGCCAGAATGTCAAGGCGGCGATTTTTTGCGGCGTTCTAAGTGATGCAGCAGCTTGACAAGTTGGCTTCTGGCATACCAAATGCCATCGCCAGCCATTTTTGATCCAGGGCGGTGGAGTAATCTCAGGCTTGATGCCGCTCCGGCCCGCGACATGGAACAGAGCGCGGCGAATGGCAAGCATCACGGGCAGCCGCAACCACGCGCGCGCTTTGAAAAGAACGAACTGAGGTCAAGGGAGAAGCCACATGTCCAATTCCAAAGATGCCGTCCGCAAGGTGCTTGACCAGGTCAAGGCGGACAACCGCACCAGCCTGACGGCCCCGGAAGGCAAGCTGGTCTGCGACGCCTACGGCATTCCGGTGCCGAAGGAAGGCGTGGCGAAGTCGGCGGGCGAAGCCGGCAAGATGGCCTCTTCGATGGGCTTCCCGGTCGTGATGAAGATCGTCTCGCCGGACATTCTCCACAAGACCGAAGCCGGCGGCGTCATCGTCGGCCTCAAGACGGCGGACGAGGCCGAGAAGGCCTACGAGACCATTCTGTCCAACGCCAAGAAGTACAAGGCCGATGCCAAGATCGAAGGCGTCCAGGTGCAGCAGATGCTGGCCGGCGGCACCGAGGTCATTGTCGGCTCGATCACCGACGGCTCGTTCGGCAAGCTGGTGGCCTTCGGCCTCGGCGGCGTGCTGGTCGAGGTGCTCAAGGACATCACCTTCCGCCTCGCGCCGGCGACCAAGGAAGACGCGCTGTCGATGCTCGACGGCATCCAGGCGCATGAGATCCTGAAGGGCGTGCGCGGCGGGGAGCCGGTGAACCGCTCGGCGCTCGCCGACGTCATCGTCAAGGTCTCGCAGCTCGTCACCGATTTCCCTGAGATCGTCGAGCTCGACCTCAATCCGGTATTCGCGACGCCTAAGGGCGCCACCGCTGCCGACGTGCGCATCGTCGTCGACTTCGCCTATGTGCCGAAGCCGAAGCCCCGCCCGACCGAGGAGATCGTCGCGGCGATGAACCGCATCATGCAGCCCAAGGCGGTCGCCGTGGTCGGCGCCTCCGCCGAGGATGGCAAGATCGGCAATTCCGTGATGAAGAACCTCATCAACGGCGGCTACAAGGGCGACATCTATCCGATCCATCCCAAGGCCGCCGAGATCCTCGGCTACAAGGCCTATAAGAGCGTCAAGGACGTGCCCGGCGTGATCGACGTCGCGGTGTTCGCGATCCCCGCCAAGTTCGTGGCGGCGGCGCTGACCGAATGCGGCGAGAAAAAAATCCCCGGCGCGGTTCTGATTCCGTCGGGCTTCGCTGAAGCCGGCGCGCCGGAGCTGCAGGCCGAGATCGTCGAGGTCGGCAAGAAGTACGACATCCGCCTGATGGGGCCGAACATCTACGGCTTCTATTATACGCCGGCCAATCTCTGCGCGACCTTCTGCACGGCTTACGACGTCAAGGGCCACGCCGCGCTGTCGTCGCAGTCGGGCGGCATCGGCATGGCCATCATCGGCTTCTCGCGTTCGGCGAAGATGGGCGTCTCGGCCATCGTCGGCCTCGGCAACAAGTCCGATATCGACGAGGACGATCTGCTCGCCTTCTTCGAGCAGGATCCGAACACGAACCTGATCGCGCAGCACTGCGAAGACCTCAAGGACGGCCGTGCCTTTGCGGAGGCTGCAAAGCGCGTCTCCAAGAAGAAGCCGGTCGTCGTGCTCAAGGCCGGCCGCACCTCGGCGGGCGCGAAGGCGGCGTCCTCGCACACCGGCGCGCTCGCCGGCAACGACAAGATCTACGAGGACGTTCTGGCACAATCGGGCGTGATCCGGGCCCGCAGCTTGCGGCAATTGCTCGAATTCGCCCGGGGCGTGCCGGTGCTGCCGACGCCGAAGGGCGAGAACGTCCTGATCATCACAGGTGCGGGCGGCTCGGGCGTGCTGCTGTCGGATTCCTGCGTCGACAACGGCCTGTCGCTGATGTCGATGCCGCCGGATCTGGATGCGGCCTTCCGCAAGTTCATCCCGCCGTTTGGTGCTGCCGGAAATCCTGTGGATATCACCGGCGGCGAGCCGCCGATCACCTACGTCAACACCGTGAAGCTCGGCCTGTCGGACGAGCGCATCCATTCGCTGATCCTTGGCTATTGGCACACCATCGTCACCCCGCCGATGGTGTTCGCTCGCAACATGGTCGAGGTGAAGAAGGAGATGGAGGCCAAGGGCTTCGTGAAGCCGATGGTCGCCTCGCTCGCCGGCGACGTCGAGGTCGAGGAAGCCGCCGAATATCTCTACCAGAACGGCATCCCGGCCTATGCCTATTCGACCGAGCTTCCGGTCGAGGTGTTGGGTGCCAAGTACAAATGGGCGCGCGGGGCAGGGCTGCTCTGACGATCTTCGCCTCTCCCCGCTTGCGGGGAGAGGCCGGAATTTGCGCAGCAAATCCGGGTGAGGGGGACTCTCCGCGAGTGTAACTGTCACCGTCCCCGCGGAGACTCCCCCTCTCCCTGACCCTCTCCCCGCAAGCGGGGCGAGGGAAAGAACGAATGCAGGTCGCGATGAACAAGAACGTGATCCGGCGCAAATCGCTCGAGCCCAAATCGGCTGCGGAGGCCGATCATGAGATCCGCGACGGCGGCGTGCAGTCCGTCGACCGTGCGCTCTCCATCCTGGAAACGCTGGCCGAGGACGACGAAGGCTACCGCCTCAGCGATCTCGCGATCCGCACCGGCCTGTCGGCCTCGACGGTGCATCGCTTGCTCGCGACGCTGGAAAGCCGTCGCTTCGTGCAGTTCGATCGCGCCGAATCCAAATGGCACGTCGGCTCGCGCGCCTTCACGGTCGGCGCGAGCTTTGCGCGGCGGCGCAACTTCTCGACGCAGGCGATTCCATACTTGCGCAAGCTGCGCGATCTAACCCGCGAGACCGCCAATCTCGCCGTTGTCGACGACGAATTCATCATCGTTCTGACCCGCATGGAGAGCCGCGAGATCATGCGCTCGCTGACCCAGGTCGGCGGCCGGGTCCCCATGGTGACATCGGGCGTCGGCAAGGCGGTGCTTGCGACCTATTCGGACGATGATGTCGGCGCCGTCATCCGCCATCACGGCATGCCGCGCCTGACCGAGAAGTCGATCGTGCGGCCGAGCGATCTGTTCAAGGAGCTCGAAAAGATCCGCAGGCAGGGTTTTGCGCTCGACGATGAAGAAGCCTGCATGGGCCTGCGCTGCATTGCTGCGGTGGTATACAACGACTGTGCCGAGCCGCTCGCGGCGATTTCCGTCTCCGGCATGACCAGCCGCCTGACCGACGACAGATTGTCGGATGTGGGCCAGATCGTGCGCGAGGTCGCCGGCGAGCTGACCGTCGCGCTGGGTGGGGTGATGCCGACGCCTCGCTAAAACGCAGGAATCTGGGCGCTGTCGCTGGACAGCATCGGCCGTTTTGGCTGATATGCGACCAAACGACACAATGCGGCAAACGTCCGCATGAGCCTGGAGAGCGTCCTCATGTTCCAATTTTCCGCGCGCCTTGCCGGTGCAGCCGTCGCGCTGACCCTCGCAGCAGCGACGCCATCCCTTGCCCAGCAGCTCGAGCTCAAGCTGATGGCGCCGGCGGCCCCGGGTGGCGGCTGGGACCAGACCGCGCGCTCGATGCAGCAGGCGCTGGTGGCCTCCGGTGTGGCGCGCAGCGTGCAGGTCACCAACGTTCCCGGGGCCGGCGGCAGTGTCGGCATCGCCCAGTTCGTCAATGGTGCCAAGGGCGACGGCAACCAGATGATGGTCAACGGCTTCGTCATGGTGGGGGCCCTTGCCATGAACAAGTCGCCGGTGACGCTGGAACAGGTGACGCCGATCGCGCGCCTCACCGAGGAGATCCAGGTGATCGTGGTGCCCGCGAACTCGCCGATCAAGACGGCGCAGGATCTCGCCGCCGCGGTGAAGGCCGACATCGCCAAGGTGACTTTTGCCGGCGGCTCGGCCGGCGGCGTCGACCATGTGATGGCGGCGCTGTTCGCCGGCGCGGTCGGCGCGGACGCGAAGAAGATCAACTACATCCCGTTCTCCGGCGGCGGCGAGTCGCTCGCCGCGATCCTCGGCGGCAAGGTCACCGCGGGTATTTCGGGCCTCAGCGAATATGAAGGGCAGATCAAGTCCGGCAAGCTGCGCGCGATCGGCGTGACCTCGGAGAAGCGCATCGCCGGCAGCGACATCCCGACCTTTAGGGAGCAAGGCATCGACCTCGTGATCGCCAATTGGCGTTCGGTCGTCGCGCCTCCCGGCATCACGCCGGAGCAGCGCAAGACCTTGAGCGATGCGGTCGAGAAGATGGTGAAGTCGGATGCCTGGAAGGAAATCCTCAAGCAGAAGGGCTGGGAGGATGCCTATCTCGGGGGCGATGCCTTCGCCGACTTCCTGAAGAAGGAAACCGTGCGGGTCACCGACGTGCTGAAGTCGGTCGGCCTGGTCAAATCATGACCTCGGGTGATCCTGCCCGGCCGCCGCGGCGCGTCGATCGCGCCGGCGTCGTCATCGCTGCGCTGCTCGCAGGTCTCGCCGCCGTGCTGGTCCTTGACGCGCGGGGCCTGTCATCAACCGCGATGTACGGCATGGGGCCGGAGGCGATGCCGGTCGTGGTCGCCAGCGGCCTTGGGCTGCTCGCGATCGGCAATTTGATCGACGCGCTGCGCGGCCATCTGCCCGCGCGGGAGAGCGCCGATCCGGTTCCGGTGCTTCTGATCCTGGCCGGCCTGGCGCTGCTGATCGCGATCATCGGCTTTGGTGGCGGCTTCATCCTGGCGACCTCGGCGCTGTTCGTGACGACATCGGCGGCGTTCGGGCGCCGCGCCATCCTCGTCGACAGCATCATCGCGCTGGTGATGTCGACGCTCATCTATCTCGCGTTCGACCGGCTGTTGACGCTGAGCCTGCCGGCCGGCCCGCTGGAGCGTTTGCTGTGATGGACACTTTTGCGGCGCTGGCTCACGGCATGGCGGTTGCCGTCCAGCCGATGAACCTGCTCTATGCGCTGATCGGCGTGTTCCTCGGCACCGCCGTTGGCGTGCTGCCCGGCATCGGCCCGGCGCTGACGGTCGCGCTGCTGCTGCCGGTCACCTACAAGCTCGATCCCGGCGGCTCGCTGATCATGTTCGCCGGCATCTATTACGGCGGCATGTATGGCGGCTCGACGACCGCGATCCTGATCAACACGCCCGGCGAGAGCGCCTCGATGGCCACAGCGCTCGAAGGCAACAAGATGGCCAAGGCCGGCCGCGGCGGGCCGGCGCTCGCGACCTCCGCGATCGGCTCGTTCGTGGCCGGCACCATCGCCACCATCGGTCTCGCCTTTCTCGCGCCCTGGTTGGTCGATTTCGCCGTGCGCTTCGGCCCCGAGGACTATTTCGCGCTGATGTGCGTCGCCTTCGTCACGGTGTCGGCGACCTTCGGCGATTCCCCGATCCGCGGCCTGACCAGCCTGTTCATCGGCCTGACGCTTGGCCTCGTCGGCATCGACAAGCTGACGGGTCAGGCGCGGCTCGCGTTCGGCGTGCCTGAGCTGCTCGACGGCGTCGAGGTGACGACGCTTGCGGTCGGCCTGTTCGCGGTCGGCGAGGCGCTCTACGTCGCATCCCGCCGCCACCACAGCGAGGAGAAGCTGGAGCCGGTGCGCGGCTCGCTGTGGATGACAAAAGAAGACTGGAAGCGCTCGTGGAAGCCCTGGCTGCGCGGCACCATGTTCGGTTTTCCGATCGGCGCGCTGCCCGCGGGCGGCGCGGAGATCCCGACCTTCCTCTCCTATTCGACCGAGAAGCGTCTCACCAGACATCCCGAAGAGTTCGGCAAGGGCGCGATCGAAGGCGTCGCGGGGCCGGAGGCCGCCAACAACGCCTCTGCTGCCGGCACGCTGGTGCCGTTGCTGACGCTGGGCCTGCCGACCTCGGCGACGGCCGCGATGATGCTGGCGGGCTTCCAGCAATACGGCCTCAACCCGGGGCCGCTGCTGTTTGCCGAACGGCCGGACCTGGTATGGGGCCTGATCGCCAGCCTGTTTATTGCCAATTGCATGCTGCTGGTGCTCAATTTGCCGCTGGTCGGCCTGTGGGTGCGGCTGCTCGCGATCCCGCAGCCCTGGCTCTATGCCGGCATCCTCGTGTTCGCGACCATGGGCACCATCGCTGCCAAGCCGTCGGTGGTGGAATTGTCGATGCTGGCCAGCTTCGGCGTGCTCGGCTTTCTGATGCGCCGGTTCGATTTTCCGATCGCGCCGGTCGTGGTCGGCCTGATCCTCGGCCCGATCGCCGAAAGCCAGCTGCGCCGCGCGCTCGCGATCAGCCTCGGCGATCCCATGACGCTGGTTCAGAGCCCGATCTCGGCGACGCTGCTCGGCATCGCGCTGCTTGCGCTATTGGCCCCGTTTGTGCTGAAGGGGCTGGGGCGGTTCAAGGCGAACGAGGACTAAAGCGCGATGCGATTAGGATGAATCGTCATCGCGCTTTAGGTTGTTGTTTAAGCATGATCTTTTCGGAAAACCGCTGCGCACTTTTCCGGATCATGCTTTAGCCGTCCCAATGCACTTATCTTCCCGTGTCGCGTCCATTGGTGGGGAACTGTCATGCCTTCCGAGCTCCGCTCGCCGCGTCTGGCGGTTCTGATCGACGCCGACAATGCTTCCGCCAAGATCGCGGACGGATTGTTCGAGGAGATTGCCAAGATCGGCGAGGCCAGCGTCCGGCGCATCTATGGTGACTTCTCCAACGCACGGTCGAGGGGCTGGGCCGACATCCTGTCGAAGCACGCCATCATCCCGCAGCAGCAGTTTGCCTATACGACCGGAAAGAACGCCTCCGACATCACGCTGGTCATCGATGCGATGGACCTGCTTCACAGCGGCCGGTTCGACGGCTTTTGCCTGGTGTCGTCCGATAGCGACTTCACCCGCCTGGCGGCGCGCATCCGGGAGCAGGGCATCGACGTCTTTGGGTTCGGCGAGCAGAAGACGCCGGAAAGCTTCAGGCAGGCCTGCCGGAGATTCGTTTACACGGAGAACCTCGTTGCCGGACCGGTGAATACGCAGGACGCCACCTCGAGGTCGGCATCGCTTCAGCCCCCCGAAGCGGCCACGCCGATCATCAAGAAGGTGATCACCCAGATGGAGAGCGAGGACGGCTGGGTTACGCTCGGTGAGGTCGGCCGCCAGCTTGCCAATCTCGCGTCCGATTTCGATCCGAGGACGTTTGGCTTCCGCAAGCTCAGCGATCTCGTGCGAAAGACAAATTCCTTCGAGATCGACGAGTCCAAGGGCCGGTCGATGCGAATTCGGGTCAAGGCCGCCGCAGCGCCGCCCCCGAGAAGGCGGAACCCGCGCAGGTCTTCGGGAGCGGGGACGCCAGGAGGTTCGGCACCTAAGGGGTAAGCACGGGTGCCGCTTATTTGAATTGCCGAGGCGGCCTCCGGGCGCAACCATTGCCGGGCTGTTTCCATCACGCGCGAGCCCCGAGAGCCCCATGACAAAACTCACCCGCTTTGCCGTCGCGCCGCTGCACAGCATGACGCGCCGCCTTGCCGACGTCGCTTCCGCGCGCCTTGCGCCCGATCTCGTCATCACTGGCGCCCGGGTGCTTTCGACCTATTCGGAGCGCATCCACGCGAACCGCGAGATCTGGATCGCCGGCGGCCGCATCGCCGCCGTGAAGCCGAGCGGAGCAGCGAAGAAGGCGTGGAGCGGCGTTGCGACCTATGATGCCGCCGGCGGCATCATCGCGCCGGGCCTGGTCGATCCGCACATCCACATCGAATCCTCGATGGTGACGGCCTGCGCCTATGCCGAGGCCGCGCTGCTCAACGGCACGACCACGATCTTCTGCGATAGCCACGAGATCGGCAACGTCATGGATGTCGCCGGCGTCGAGGCGATGCTGGAGGACGCGCGCGAGGCGCCGCTCTCGATCTTCTTGACGGTGCCTTCGACCGTTCCTGCGACATCGGCTGAACTCGAGACGGCCGGCGGTGATCTCACGCCGGACAAGATCGCGGGTCTGTTCGATCGCTGGCCCGAAGCCGTGGCGCTCGGCGAGAAGATGGACTTCGTGCCGGTGACGATGGGCGACGAGCGCAGCCATGCGATCCTCGCGGCCGCCCTGAAGCGCGGACGTCCGGTGTCCGGCCACGTCTACGGGCGCGAATTCGTGGCGGCTTATGCGGCGAGCGGCGTCACCGACACGCATGAAGCGATCGACCGCGACATCGCCGACGACCTGCTCGATGCCGGCGTCTGGGTGTTCCTGCGCGGCGGGCCGCCGACGACGCCCTGGCATTCGCTGCCGCAGGCGATCCGGACCATCACCGAGCTCGGGGCCTCGCACAAGCGCACGGCGGTCTGCACCGACGACCGCGACGCCGACGATCTGCTGCTGTTCGGTCTCGACTGGGTGGTGCGCGAAGCCGTGAAGGCGGGGATGTCGCCGGAGCAGGCCTGGTCGATGGGCTCGCTGCATGGCGCGACGCGCTTCGGCATGGATGGCGACATCGGCGGGCTCGGCGGCGGCCGCCGCGCCGATCTCGTGCTGATGGATGATCAGCTGAAGCCGCAATGCACCTGGTATGGCGGTGAGCTCGTGGTCGAGCATGGCAAGATCACGTCACGTCTCGATCAGGCGTTGTCGCAGCGCTATCGATATCCTGACGCGGCTTACGCGACCGTGAAGCTGCCGGAGAAGGTCAAGCTGACGCCGGAGCTTCCGGCAAAAGCGTGTACGGTCAACGCGATCAAGACCGCGCTGCCCGGCATCACGCTGATCCATGAGAAGGTCAGGATCGAACCCGCAAACGACTGGCCGTCGCTATTTGCCCGCTACGGCCTGTGCTTCGTCGCCGTGGTCGAGCGCCACGGAAAATCGGCCGGCAATGTCGCCCACGGCCTCCTGAAGGATTTCGGCCTCAAGCGCGGCGCGGTCGCCTCCAGCGTCGGGCACGACAGCCACAACATCATCGTCGCCGGTACCAACGAGCCCGACATGCAGGTCGCGATTGCCGCCATCAAGGAGCAGCAGGGCGGGGTTTGCGTCGTCGCGGACGGCGAGGTGAGGGCGCTGGTTCCGCTGCCGATCGCGGGCCTGCTGTCCGACAAGCGCGTCACAGAGGTGGCTGACGAGGTCAAGGCGTTGAAAACGGAATGGGCGGAGGCCGGCTGCACCATCCCCTATATGGGCTTCAATTTGATTCCCCTATCGGTCATTCCGGAAATTCGCATCACCGACAAGGGCCTCGTGCTGGTGCCGCAGATGGAGCTGGCGCCGCTGTTCGAGTGAGCCGCTTTCACGCATTCCTGCATCTAACCGATTGAGCTTGCCGCAAAATCTCTGCGGCTGCCGCATCGTGGAAAATAAAATCGATCTCGTTGAGATCGGCTCCCGCGCAACCGATGATCTCGCTCGCTGACTTGAACCAAGCGAGGTCCGATATGGCGAAAATGCGAGCCGTCGATGCAGCCGTTCGAATTCTGGAGAGAGAGGGCATCTCGACCGCCTTCGGAGTTCCCGGGGCTGCGATCAATCCGCTGTACTCGGCGCTGAAGAAGCGCGGCTCGATCCACCATATCCTGGCACGACACGTCGAGGGCGCTTCGCACATGGCGGAGGGCTATACCCGCGCCAAGGCCGGCAATATCGGCGTCTGCATCGGAACCTCGGGGCCGGCGGGCACCGACATGATCACCGGGCTGTATTCGGCGATTGCCGATTCCATCCCGATCCTCTGCATCACCGGACAGGCGCCCCGCGCGCGGCTCTACAAGGAGGACTTCCAGGCCGTCGACATCGAATCGATCGCAAAACCGGTGACAAAATGGGCGGTGACGGTGCGGGAGCCGGCGCTGGTGCCGCGGGTGTTCAGCCAGGCGTTTCATGTGATGCGCTCAGGTCGGCCGGGGCCGGTGCTGATCGACATGCCGCTCGACGTGCAGCTCGCCGAGATCGAGTTCGACGACGAGACCTATGAGCCGCTGCCGGTCTACAAGCCCACTGCGACCCGCAAGCAGGTCGAGAAGGCGCTGGAGATGCTCAACGCCGCCGAGCGGCCGCTGATCGTCGCGGGCGGCGGCATCATCAACGCCGACGCGTCGGACCTGCTGGTGGAATTCGCCGAGATCGCCAACGTGCCCGTGGTGCCGACGTTGATGGGGTGGGGCGCGATCCCCGACGATCACGTGCTGATGGCCGGCATGGTCGGGCTTCAGACCAGCCATCGCTACGGCAATGCCACCATGCTGGAATCCGACTTCGTGCTCGGCATCGGCAACCGCTGGGCCAATCGCCACACCGGCTCGGTCGAGACCTACACCAAGGGCCGTAAATTCGTGCATGTCGACATCGAGCCGACGCAGATCGGGCGCGTGTTCAATCCCGATCTCGGCATCGTCTCGGACGCGAAGGCCGCGCTCGAGCTGTTCGTCACCATCGCCAGGGAGTGGCGGCGGGCGGGCAGGCTCCGCGAGCGCCAGGCCTGGCCTGATTCCTGCCGCGATCGCAAGAAGACGATGCTGCGCAAGAGTCATTTCGACAACGTGCCGATCAAGCCGCAGCGCGTCTATGAGGAGATGACCAAGGCCTTCGGTCGTGACACCTGCTACGTCACCGTGATCGGCCTGTCGCAGATCGCCGGCGCGCAATTCCTGGGCGTCTATCGCCCTCGCAACTGGATCAATGCGGGGCAGGCCGGGCCGCTCGGCTGGACCTTGCCCGCCGCGCTCGGCGTCCGCGCGGCCTGTCCGGATCGCGACATCGTCGCGCTGTCAGGTGATTACGACTTCCAGTTCCTGATCGAGGAGCTTGCGGTCGGGGCGCAGTTCAATCTGCCCTACATCCACGTCGTCGTGAACAATTCCTATCTCGGCCTGATCCGGCAGGCCCAGCGCGGCTTCGAGATGGACTATCACGTCCAGCTCTCCTTCGAGAACATCAACGCGCCCGAGATCGGCGTCTACGGCGTCGACCATGTCGCGGTCGCCGAAGGCCTCGGCTGCAAGGCGATCCGCGTCACCGATCCGAAGGACGCACAGGCCGCGTTCGCGACCGCGCGCGAACTGATGGCCAAGCACCGCGTGCCCGTTGTGGTCGAGTTCATCCTCGAACGCGTCACCAACATCGCCATGGGCACCGAGATCGACAATATCGTCGAGTTCGAGGAGGTGCTGGACCTGCCGCTCGACGAAGTCGGGACCGTCAGGCCCGGCGTGCTGCAGCCGGCGGAATAGGGAGAGCATCATGCCGAAATTCGCCGCGAACCTCACCATGCTGTTCAACGAGATGCCGTTCCTCGACCGCTTCGCAGCGGCGAAGGCGGCGGGCTTCTCCGGGGTCGAATATCTCTTCCCCTACGATTTCGACAAGGCGCAGCTGCGCGAGCAGCTCGAAGCCCATGGCCTGACGCAGGTGCTGCATAATCTGCCGGCCGGAAACTGGGCGGGCGGCGAGCGCGGCATCGCGATCCTGCCCGATCGCACCGCCGAGTTCCGTGACGGCGTGTTTCGGGCCATCGACTATGCCAAGGCGCTCGACTGCGAGCAGCTCAACTGCCTCGTGGGGATCGCGCCCGATGACGCCGATTCGCGCGAGCTGAACGAGACGCTGATCGGAAATCTGCGCTTTGCCGCCTCGACGCTGGCACGCGAGAACATCAAGCTGCTGGTCGAGCCGATCAACACGCTCGATATTCCCGGCTTCTTCCTCAACGGCACCGAGCAGGCGATGCAGCTGATCTCGGAGGTGCGGTCGAACAACCTTTTCATCCAGTACGACATCTACCACATGCAGATCATGGAGGGCGATCTCGCCCGCACCATGCAGGAATATCTGCCCGAGATCGCCCATATCCAGCTCGCCGACAATCCCGGCCGGCACGAGCCGGGCACCGGCGAGATCAACTATCCCTTCCTGTTCCGCCACCTCGACGCGATCGGCTATCGCGGCTGGATCGGCTGCGAATACAAGCCGCGCACCACGACGCTGGAAGGCCTGTCGTGGCACGCCGCGCAGACGTTCGAGACGTAAGCGCGGCCACAACGACGGTGCGCTCTCTCTCCCGCAAGCGGGAGAGGTGCACCGAGTTCGCGGATGAATTTTGCTCCTCCAACTGTGAGACATCAAACCATGATCGACATCGGCTTCATCGGACTTGGCACCATGGGACGGCCGATGGCCGGCCACCTCCTGGTGGCGGGCCATCGCGTTCTCCTGCATGACGTCGTCCCCGTTGCGCCGGAGCTGATCGCGGCCGGCGGCATTCCCTGCAAGTCCGGCAAGGAGGTCGCGGAGGAGGCGGATGCGGTCATCATCATGGTGCCCGACACCCCGCATGTGGAGGCCGTGCTGTTCGGCAAGGACGGGGTCGCGAGCGGCATTTCCAAGGGCAAGATCGTGGTCGACATGAGCTCGATCTCGCCGCTGGCGACGAAGGAGTTCGCGAAGAAGATCGAAGCGTTGGGTGCCGACTATCTCGACGCGCCGGTGTCGGGCGGGGAGGTCGGGGCCAAGGCAGCGAGCCTCACCATCATGGTCGGCGGCCCGGAGCGGGCTTTCGTCACCATGAAGCCGATCTTCGACAAGATGGGCAGAAACGTCACCCGCGTCGGCGGCAACGGCGACGGGCAGACCACCAAGGTCGCCAACCAGATCATCGTCGCGCTGACGATCGGGGCGGTGAGCGAGGCGCTGTTGTTTGCGTCGAAAGCCGGCGCCGATCCGGCGCTGGTGCGGCAGGCGCTAATGGGCGGCTTTGCCTCCTCACGGATTCTCGAAGTGCACGGCGAGCGGATGGTGAAGCGCAATTTCGATGCCGGCTTCCGCATCGAGCTGCACCAGAAGGATCTCAATCTCGCGCTCGAGGGCGCGCGCTCGCTTGGCCTGTCGCTGCCGAGCACGGCGGTGGCGCAGCAATTGTTCTCGGCCTGCACCGCCCACGGCGGCAAGGGCTGGGATCATTCGGCGATGGTGCGGGCGCTGGAACTGATGGCGGGCCACGAGATTGCCGCTGCCTGAACTGTTACGCCGTAACAGTTTTCCGGATCTGGTGAGTCTTTCACCGCGGGGAACCGGAACAACGTTCCGGCCCGGCGGTTGAAGGCGCATAGCAATCACTGGAGGCTCAAGAACATGAAGACCCGTTTTGCGATTACGTTGGCTGCCGCTTCGTTGCTGGCGTCGAGCGCGGCCTTTGCCCAGTCGACGACCGAACAAGGCGCCAGGGACGGCGCGCGTGCAGGTGGTGAAATCGGCGGACCGATCGGCGCAATGGTTGGCGGCACCGTCGGTGCAGCCGTTGGTGCCGGCCTCGAAATTCCGAATGCGGTGCTGGGCGGAATCCCGCGCAGCGATTCCGTGGTGATCCAGGAGCGCGTCGTGGTCGGGGAGCCGTTGCCGCCGACCGTGGTGCTCCGTCCCGTGCCGAACTACACTGAGTACCGCTATGCTGTCGTGAACGACCGCCGGGTGATCGTCGAGCCGCGCACGCGCCGCGTCGTCAAGATCATCGACTGATCGGCGACAATCCTATGAGTTGAAAGAATGGGCCCTGCGGAGCGTCTCACTCCGCGGGGCCTTCGCTTGTCGCGACGGGCCTTGCACGAAAGCGCATGAGCAGCCAATCGACCGCGGCCGCGAGCGCAAAGCCGATGCAGGCGGTGAGCGCGTCGACCAGAAAATCCACCAGCCGGGCGTGGCGGCCGGGTGCCCAAAATTGCATCAGCTCGAGCACGGCGATCAGGACCACGGCGGCCGCCGCGATCAGTAGGCGCCGGCGCCGATAGCCAAGGCCGAAGGCCAGCCCCACCAGGATGAATGCGAGTGCATGTTCGCCGTCTTGACCGAGGTCGGAATGAGGCCGCAGGCCGGGGGGACCGAGTGTGGCGAAAGTCACGGCGGCTGCGAGCAGCCAGGCAAATGAACGTACCAAAATGGACATTCGCTCCGCTTAGCACACATGGCAGCGGGCCGGTACCTTCCATCCATCAGATCGCCGTGTAGTTAATGACCAAACGTTAAAGTGGCTCGCGCACGCCGAGCCCGTGCATGAAGCGTTCCCGGATCTGCACGGGATCACGCCTCGTGGTCCCGACCCCGGGCTTTTCGTCGATCCGGACGGCGATCAGGTGTGGTTCGGCGGCGGACATCGCCGCGTCGACCAGCCGTTCGAAATCCTCCTCGTCCGCGGCCCAGGCGCTGTTGGCAAGGCCGGAGCCGATGGCGATGGCCACGATGTCGGCGACGCCTGCCGCGGGTGTCGGCTGGGCGCCCGTGATTTGGTAGATGCCGTTGTCCATCACGACCATGACGAGGTTCTTCGGCTTCAATGTCGCAATGGTCGAGAGCGCGCCGAGCTGCATCAAGAGCGAGCCGTCGCCTTCGAGTGCGAAGACGCGCCGATCCGGCTGCGCCAGCGCCACGCCCAGCGCGATCGGAAAGGCGAGCCCCATGCTGCCCAGCATGTAGAAATTCTGCGGACGGTGGCCGGCGGCCCAGAGGTCGAAATTGGTGTTGCCGATGCCGCCGATCACGGCTTCCTCGCGCTCGAGCTTTGCGATCAGCCGCGAAGTCACGTCGAAGCGGCTCATGACCTTGGTGTTGCGCGTGTTCATGGTGGCGCTCACTTGTCGAAAACCTTGCCGCCGGTGAGCAGCGGGTTGAGGATCAGCGCCACCGGCGCCTGCGTGGTGACGGCCTGCTTGATCGAGCGGTCGGCGATGAATTCGAGCTCGTCGAGCCGGGTGATGGTGTGATGCTCGAGCGCCAATGAATCCAGCACCGGCCGCATGGTGCGGCAGACCAGCGATTGCCCGTAATTGAACTCGCCAAGCGTGCCGCGTTCGGACACGAACATGATCAGGGGGATCTGGTAGGGCACCGCGAGCGAGGCCAGCACGTTGGCGAGCGTCGCGAAGCCGGAGGTCTGCATCAGCACCGCGCCGCGCCGGCCGCCCATCCAGGCGCCCGAAACGATCCCGACCGCCTCTTCTTCGCGCGCGGTGGCAAAGGTGGTGAAGAACGGATCGGCGTGCAGGTTCTTGATCAATGGAGTCAGCACGCGGTCGGGCACGTAAGGGACGAGGCTGATCTCGTTTCGTTTCAGGGTTTGCAGGACGATGCCGTGCCAGCTCCCGTCGCTGGCCCCCTGTGGCCCCTGAGGAGGCGAAGTCCGCTGTTCCGCAATCGCCATGGCGATCTCCCTCGCGCCGCGCCTGCTTCTTGGTCTTTGCCATCGCTTTTGCGTTGGCCGTCGCGGCAGTCTGCCGAACTTGACGGAGCGGGCGGGATTGTCAACATGTCCGGGCCGGCACCGTGATCTGCGCCAGACCGCCTGCCGTGGCCGGCACCGCCGTGTCATAAGCGGCGACGATTGGAAAATGGGAGGGAGGCAGGGACGGGCGCATCGCGCTGACCTTGCGCAGCCCTTTGAGAGAGCCGGAAGGGTCCTGATGTCCGTCAACAACAAGCGTGTCTTCTACGTCAAATATCTGGCCAATCCGATTTATGTCGACATCCTGAAGGCACGGTCCGACGTCCGGCTCGACCGCATCGAGAACGAGAGTCCTGAAGACTTCTACGCGCCGATCCTGAGCGCGGCGCATGTCTACCAGATCGGCGCCGCCCGCGACGAGCTCGCCCCGCATTTCCATGTCGATGCCGCCTTCCTGAAGCGCACCCCGAACCTGCTGCTCGTCTCCAGCAACGGCGCGGGCTTCGATCCGGTCGATGTCGAGGCCTGTACCGATGCGGGGGTGCTGGTCGTCAATCAGTCCGGCGGCAATGCCCATTCGGTCGCCGAGCACGCGCTGGCGATGATGCTGACGCTGTCCAAGCGCATCATCCAGTCGGATCGCCGCCTGCGCCGCGAGCGCGACGTCAACCGCAACGAGCTCGTCGGCAACGAGGTCGAGCACAAGACCGTCGGCATCATCGGCCTCGGCAATGTCGGCCGCCGCATCGCCGCACTGTGCAAGGGCCTGCTCGGCATGAAGGTGCTGGCCTACGACCCCTATCTCTCGGCCGAGGTGATGGCCGAGCGGGGTGGGGAAAAAGTCGAACTCGAGGAGCTACTGCGCCGCGCCGATTTCGTCTCGATTTCCTGTCCGCTCGACAAGGGCAGCCGCAACATGATCAGCACGCGCGAGTTTGCGCTGATGCAGCCGCATGCCTACTTCATCACCACGGCGCGCGGCTTCATCCACGACGAGGATGCGCTGCTTCAGGCGCTGCGCGACAAGCGCATCGCCGGTGCCGGTCTCGACGTCTGGTCCAAGGAGCCCCCGCCGCCGGAGCATCCGCTGCTCCAGTTCGACAACGTGCTGGCAAGCCCCCATACCGCGGGCGTGACGGTCGAGGCGCGCCGGAACATGGGCCGGATCGCGGCCGAGCAGGTGCTGGACACGCTCGACGGCAAGCGCCCGCCGCGCATCATCAATCCCGAGGTCTGGCCGCGCTATGCGGAGCGCTTCAAGCGGGCTTTCGGCGTGACGCCGGGATAGGGGCAGCCAGATTGCCGTTCCGGGAAGAAGGCGCGGCGGGGAATCGCCGCCCGACCTTGATCCGCGTCAAAATCTCCTTTTCCGGCCCGGCCTAAATGGGACTAGAGTGCTGTCGGGGCAGCAGGGAGGTCCCATGTCAACCTATGTCGTCAAGTTCATGAAGAACGTGCTCGGCGAGTACGGCCGGCAGAGCGAGGTTTGCCAGGGCACGCTGGAAATCGACGCCGCCGACGAGAACGAGGCCAGGGAGCAGGCGAAAGCGAGATTCTGCAAGGATCAGGCACTGCATCACTGGTCGCTGCATGCCGACCGCATCCATGTGAAGCCGGCCGACTTTCCGTCGTGAGGGTCGCTGCCTGCGGCGCAGCCCAGGCATGATCCGGAAAAGTGCGTAGCGGTTTTCCGAAAGGTCATGCTTATGCAACAACCTGGAGCGCGATGACGATTCATCCTGATCGTATCGCGCTTTAGCGTTTGGCCTCGCCGAACACCACCGTCGGCACCGCGCGGTTGACGATCTCGCGCAGCGCGAAGCTCGATTGCACGCGCGCAACGCGCGGCAGCCGGGACAACTCGGTCCGGTGAATGCGCTCGAAATCCTGGATGTCGCGGGCCAGCACGATGAGGATGTAATCATCGGTGCCCGACATCAGGAAGCAGCGCACGACGGAGGGGCATTTCACCACCTCCGCCTCGAAGGCCTTCAGCGCATCGTCGCTCTGGCTCTCCAACGCGATGCGAACCAGCACAGTCGTGGTGAGGCCGAACTGGGCGAGGTCGAGCGTGGCCTGGTAGGCCTGGATGTAGCCGTCATCTTCAAGCGTCTTCTGTCGCCGTGCCAATGCCGTGCTCGACAGGCCGATCTTGCTGGCGAGCTCGGCGTGACTGGCGCGCGCATTGGTCGTGAGTTCCGCGAGGATCGCGAGGTCTTTCCGGTCGAGGGCCAAGGTTTCGTTTCCAGCGTGAAAGAGCATTTCGGCGCCGGAAACCGGCGCGGACGCGCCGAAACTAGCGGATATTTGCACGAAACCAAACCGGCCCCATCGCTACGATGAAGATCGGAATCGATCCGTTGGCGAAGGAGCTCAAGATGCGCGTCGGTGTTCCCAAGGAGATCAAGGTGCAGGAATATCGCGTCGGGCTCACCCCGGGCGCGGTCCGTGAATATGTCGCGGCCGGTCATCAGGTCGCGGTCGAGACCGGGGCCGGCGCCGGCATCGGCGCGTCCGACGAGGTGTATCGGCGGGCAGGGGCCGATATCGCCGACAGCGCCCGCGACGTCTTTGCCAAGTCCGAGATGATCGTGAAGGTGAAGGAGCCGCAGAAAAGCGAGTGGGCCCAGCTCCGGGAAAGCCAGATTCTGTTTACTTATCTTCATCTTGCGCCGGATCCGGAGCAGGCCAAGGGCCTGCTTGCTTCCGGCTGCACCGCGATCGCCTATGAAACCGTCACGGACGCGAGCGGTCACCTCCCGCTGCTTGCGCCGATGAGCGAAGTCGCCGGCCGCCTCGCCATCGAGGCCGCCGGCGCCGCGCTCAAGCGATCAGCCGGCGGCCGCGGCCTGCTGCTCGGCGGCGTGCCCGGCGTGCAGCCGGCGCGCGTCGTCGTGCTCGGCGGCGGTGTGGTTGGCACGCAGGCGGCGCGCATGGCCGCGGGTCTCGGCGCCGAAGTCACCGTGATCGACCGCTCGATCCCGCGCTTGCGCGAACTCGACGATCTCTTTGCCGGACGCGTGCGCACCCGCTTCTCGACCATCGAGTCGGTCGAGGAGGAGGTGTTCGCCGCCGACGTCGTGATCGGCGCGGTGCTGGTGCCGGGTGCCAGCGCGCCGAAGCTGGTCACACGTGCGATGCTGACATCGATGCGGCCCGGCGCCGTGCTGGTCGATGTCGCGATCGACCAGGGCGGCTGCTTCGAGACGTCGCATCCGACCACCCATAGCGATCCGACCTATGAGGTGGACGGCGTCGTGCACTATTGCGTCGCCAACATGCCGGGCGCAGTGCCGGTGACGTCGAGCCAGGCCCTGAACAACGCGACGTTGCCGTTCGGCCTGATGCTGGCCGATAAGGGTTTTGCCGCGGTGCTGGAGAACCCGCATCTGCGCAACGGCCTGAACGTGCATCGCGGGCGGATCACCAACAAGGCGGTGGCGGAAAGCCTCGGGCTGGATTTCGCTCCGGTCGGGAGTGGGCTGGCGGCGTAGCTGCGCGCCCTCTTCCGCTCGCGGGAGAGGGTAGGGGAGAGGGTGTCTCCGCAGTGGGTTTGTCGCCGCGATGCCGAGGAAGTCCCCTAGAGGAGAAAGCCCTCTCCCGGCGCTTCGCGCCGACCTCTTCCGCAAGCGGGCGAGGTTGCAGCGGTGCCGGGGGTTTATATCACCCCAACTCTGACGCCTTCGTCAGCCTGTACTGCCCCAAATCGGGGTCATGCGTCATGCGCCAATAATCGACGAACCGCCACGGCATCGCCGAGAACACGCGGCCGCTCGCATTGCGGTAATAGGTGCTCATGCCCGGATGCGTCCAGATCATCGTCTCGTGCTCGGCATCGACTTTGCGGACGTAATCGTCGAGCACGTCCTGACGGACGTCGATCGCCGCGACGTCCTGCTCGATCATGTCGATCAGGCAGGCCGAGATGTAGCGGCTCTGGCACTCCGACTGGAAGATGACGCTACCGCCATGGGCTGGGCCGGAGTTGGGGCCGAGCATGCAGAAGAAGTTCGGAAAGCCCGGCACGGTGAGGCCGAGAAAGGCCGTTGGATTGTCGTTGGCCCAAGCCTGCCGCAAATCCTTGCCGTCGCGGCCGCTGATGTTGAGACGGGCCGCCATTTCCGTCACCTTGAAGCCGGTCGCCACCACGATGATGTCGGCAGGACGGTGCTTGCCGTCTGCGGTGACGATGCCCGTTTCGTCGAAACGATCGATCGCATCGGTCACCAGCTCGACGTTGTCCCGCCGCAAGGTCTTGAACCAATTGTTGTCGAGCAGGATGCGCTTGCCGTAGGGCGGATAGGTCGGCACGCATTTCTCGATCAGGTCGGGCCGGCCCTGTAGCTCCGACAGGATGAAGTCCGTCAGCTCCTGGCGGTGCCGGTCGTTGCCTTTGTTGACGGCGCGCTCGGGATGCGGCCAGGCCGGATCCTTGCGCAGGAAAGGCAACAGGCCGTCGCCGTAGCGCCAGAACATGTTGAAGCGGTACCACTGCACATAGAACGGTAGATGCGCCAGCAGCCAGCGCGCGCCCTCGCTGATCGGATCGGCATAGCCCTTCACCGGCCGCGCCCATTGCGCGCTGCGCTGGTAGACCGTGACCGAGGCGACGCGGCCTGCGATCGACGGCACCAGCTGCATCGACGTCGCCCCGGTGCCGATCACGGCGACATGCTTGCCGTCAAGCTTGATCTCGTCTGACCACAGCGCCGAATGCAGGATCGTCCCCCTGAAGCCCTCCTCGCCTTTGAAGCGGGCGCGGGAGGGGTCATTGAGCTGGCCGATCGCGCTGACCAGCGCGGTGGATTCGAACGCCTCTTCGCCGTCCTTGGTTCTCAGCGTCGAGATCCAGCGCCGCTTGCCTTCGTCCCAGCGCGACGAGGTCAGCTCGGTGTTGACGCGCAGATGCTTGCGGATGCCGTATTCGTCCGCGACCTTCTGGAGGTAGCCAAGCAATTCCTCGCGCTGGCAGAAGTAGCGGGTCCATGCATTGCCGGAGCCGAACGAGTAGGAATAGGAATGGTTCGGCGTGTCGACGCCGCAGCCGGGATAGCGGTTGATCCACCAGGTGCCGCCAAGCTCGGCGTTCTTCTCGACGATAGTGTAGGGGATGCCGAGATGGCCGAGTGCGACGCCGAGCGCAATGGCGCAGACGCCGGCGCCGACAATCAGCACATGCTGCCGGGCGAGCTTGTCGCTCGAGGGCTGCTTGCTCCAGCGCGCCTCGCGTGAGGCAAAGCCCATTTCCTCGCGCATCAGGGGCGCGTATTCCGGCGCGACGTTCTCGCCGAGACAGGCGCGCATCATCCTCAGCAGCAGCTCCTCGCCGGGATCGGCGATGACAGGCCTGGGCGTGCCATTGGCGAACAGCTTGACCACCGCGGCGCGGATCTCGTCCTGGATCTCCGGCGGCACGCCGGCCTCGGGGTCGGGGATGAGGCGGATATCGCGCTTGGGCAGGTACGGCGGTGCGAGCCATTTTTCGTCGCCGGTCATGTGCACCAGCACCATCAGCAGGCAGCGGATGTCGCCTTCTGCGATGGTCGAAGCAAGGTCGAGCCTGTGCGGAGAGTCGATGTTCATGGCGTGTCCTGGTCTTCGGACGGATTGAAGAGGCCGCGCGTCATCAGCTTGCGATAGGCGGAGATGACGTGGTCGGGCACGGCGGTGACGCCGCCGGCCGAATAGGAGTAGCGGCGGCTGAGATAGCCGCGTGCGCCCATCAGCATGTGGACGATCGCCTCGAATTCTTCATCGCTGTAATGCTCGATCGCGCCGGCAAGACGAGCCCGTCGCAGGATGCGGACATAGGCGACCGAGATGTTGTCGAGATGCTTCTGATAGCCGATCGGCGCGAAGAACTCGGCCTCGTTGAGGATGCGCAGGAATTCCGGCACCTCGCGGATGAAATCGAAGAAGGCGGCAAAGCGCTCGATCTCCTGCCGCGCGGCGTGCGCGTTGCCGGTGCGGGCGCGGATGAACTGGACCATGTCGAGGCCGATCTTCGGCAGCAACTGGTCGAGCAGCTCCTGTCGGTTCCCGAAATGATTGTAGAAGGTGCCTTGCGCGACGCCGGCTTGTTCCGTGATACGGGCGACGGAGGCCTCGGCATAACCGTGCTTGCCGACGACCTTGGTGGCGGCGTCAAAGATCTTCTGCTTGGTCCAGGCGTTGCGCTCGACGCGGTTGAGCTTTGTCACCTTGGCATTGGCTTGCGTCATTCAGACGTCTCCAGCTCGGCGCGCAGCACGCGCTTGAGAACCTTTCCAGATGGGTTGCGCGGCAGGCTGTCGCGGAAGATCAGCTGTTTCGGCACTTTGAAGCTCGCCAGCCGAGTACGGCAGTGCTCGGTGAGGGCAGGGAGCTCGAGGCGCGCCCCTTCGGCGAGCACGACGACAGCGACGGGGCGCTCGCCCCAGCGTGCGTCGGAGAGGCCAATTACCGCGACTTCGCGCACCTCAGGCAGATCGTAGATGACGCGTTCGACCTCGGAGGAGGCGATGTTCTCGCCGCCCGAGATGATCATGTCCTTCTTGCGGTCGGTCAGGTACAGGAAGCCCTCGTCGTCGAGATAGCCGACATCGCCGCTGCGGAACCAGTCACCGAAGAAGGCGGACGCCGTCTTCTCGGGATCCTTCCAGTAGCCGCGCGTGATCTTGGGTCCCCGCAGGCAGATCTCGCCATCGACGTTCGGCGGCAAGGTCTTGCCGTTCTCGTCGCGAATCTCGATTTCGACATGAGCGATGGCTCGCCCGGTCGAGCCGATCTTCTCGATCTCGCGGCCGGCTTCCATGAAGGTGTCGCCGCCGACGGTCTCGGTCAGGCCGTAGGCATCGATGTAGCGCGCATTGCGGAAATATTCGGAGAAGGCGCGGATCCGCACTTCCGGCGTCTTCTCGCCGCCGCCGATCGCCCATTGCAGGCTGGAGACGTCATAACGGTCCCGCGTCGGGCAGGTGAGCATCGCCGTGGTCATCACAGGGGCGAACCAGGCGGCGGTGAGCTTGTCCTCTGCGATCGCCGCAAGCGCCGTTTCCGGCTCGAAGCTGCGCTCGATGCGAAGGAACCCGCCATGCCAGAGCACCGCGATGCCGGGCAAATCGAGCGCGCCGACGTGATAGAGCGGACCGACCACGAGAAGTCGCGTCTCGGCACTGAGGCCTAGTGCGACAGTCTGGTCCGCCGACTTCCAGTAGAAATTGTCGTAAGTGAGCATCACCCCCTTGGGGCGATCGGTCGTGCCGGAGGTGTACATCAGCCGCATCAGGTCCGATGGCCGACGGACGTGCATCGCTGCGGGCGGGGTGTCGCCAGCCAGATGCGTGATGCTCTGCTGCGCGATCTCGTTCAGCACGACCGTCTTGGCGCCTGCTGCATTCGCGGCCAATTCCTCGTCGACGATCAGAAGCCGCGCGCCGGAATTGCCGGTGATGTAGCCGACCTCGTCGCGGGAAAGACGGAAATTGATCGGCAGGAACACCGCGCCGAGATGGCTGGTCGCAAACACAAGCTCCAGGAATGCCGCGCTGTTCTTCATCAGCACGGCGACGACATCGCCTGCGCCAATGCCCTGTGTCGCCAACCAGCCGGCGGCCTTGCGGACCCGGGCGTCGAAGGCCGCGTAGGAGATCTCCTCGCCGCGATATTTCAGCGCAGGCCGGTCCGGCGTGCGGCGGGCATGAAAGGCGATGAAGCTCGACAGGTTGATCATTGCGCTAGTTTTGAGCCGGTTGGCGGCCTCATTTCCTCCTTCGATGAATTCTGACTCGTAATTCATCTTTGGCTTGACGTCACCCCCCACCCTCTGAAATTCTCGGAAATACGGAGACGACACGATCTCCGACAAGGGATTGAAACGCCGACCCGCAAGAGGGAGGGGAAAATGAAGAGAACCCGCACGCCGGGCATCAGCCGCCGTTCAACATTGGCGCTGATGGGCGCCGGTGCGATGACTTTCGCCGCGCCGTGGGTGGCACGCGCGCAAGCCAAGACCGTCAAGATCGGAATGCCGACCATCCTGTCGGGCCGCGTGGCGCAGCTCGGCACGTCCTCGCGCAATGCGGTGATGCTCGAGGTGGAGAAGGTCAATGCTGCCGGCGGCCTCGCCGGCCGTCAGATCGAGATGGTGATCCGCGACTCCAAGGGCCAGCCGCAGGAAGCCGCGCGCGTCGCACGCGAGCTCGTCAACACCGACGGCTGCGAGCTGCTGCTCGACGGTGAGGCGTCGTCCGGATCGTTCGCGGTGCACGAGGTCGCACGCGATCTCGGCGTGCTCTGCATCCACACTTGCTCGGAAGCATCCTCGCTCACGGCCGATCCGAAGCAGCACATCCCCAACGCGTTCCGCTGCGTGCGTCAGGGCATCCACGATTCCATCGTCGGTGGCAGCTACGCCGCTGGAATCGCGAAGACCAAGGGCTTGAAGAAATGGGCGACCTGCTCGCCCGACTATGCCTATGGCCGCGACACCACCGGCGAGTTCACGCTGTACCTGAAGCGCTTCGCGCCCGACGTCGAGGTCATCAGCGAGTCCTGGCCAAAGCTGTTCCAGCCCGACTACACCGAAGTCGTGACCAAGATCCTGCAAGCCAAGCCGCAGGCGCTGTATTCCTGCCTGTGGGGCGGCGATCTCACCTCCTACATCGACCAGGCCAACATCTACGCGATGTTCAGCCAGATGGAGGTGTTCGCGGTCAACATGGCCGACTACACCGCACTCACGGTGGTGAAGAACCTGCCGAAGGGCATCCACTCCGGCAATCGCTACATCAAGACCTTCCCGACCACGCCGGAGAACGCCGCCTGGGGCGATGCCTACAAGGCCAAGTACAACGAATATCCGACCAACTGGTCGTGGCAGAACGCGACCGCGGTGATGTTCCTGGCCGAGGCCGCCAAGAAGGCGAACTCGGCCGACGGCAAGAAGATCGCGGAGGTGCTGAAGGGCCTCACCATCAAGTGCCCGTTCGGCGCCGACGGGACCGTGACGATGCGCGGCGACGACCACACCTTGGTCGGCTACGCCATCGGCTGGGGTACCACGATCCCGCAGGAGCCTTATGTGCCCGAGGTCAAGGCCGGCGACTGGAAGACCATCTTCGAGCTCGAGGCGGAGTGGAAGAAGAGCAAGGGCTACACCTGATGTGATGCGCGGCAGAGGCGGGCGACCGCCTCCGCCGCTTTCGTTTGGTCCTCCGCGCCGTCTCAGGCGCGCGACAATGAAAGTGCTTCCGTGGATCTCGATGCCCTTGCCGGCTGCCTTTCCAGCTCCGCCTGCCTGGTGACGCAGACCACCAGCGGCCTCATTATCGGCATGCTGCTGTTCCTGGTCGCGGTCGGACTGACCCTGATCTTCGGCGTCCTGAAGGTGGTCAATTTCAGCCACGGCGCCTTCTATATGTTCGGCGCCTATTTTGCGATGACCGCCTATCAGCTCACCGGCAGTTTTGCACTTGCGATGCTGGCGGGGGCGGCCGGTACCGCGGCTCTCGGCCTGATCTTCGAGCGCGTCTTCATGAGCCGCGTTTATGGCGCGGACGTCTTGATGCAGCTGCTGGTCTGCTATGCCTTCGTGCTGATCTTCGACGATGTGGTACGCATCATCTGGGGACCTGAATTCAAGGCGATGGGCATGCCGGCGGCGTTCCAGGTGATGCCGCTGTTCATCGCCGGCGGCGTGGTGCCGCCCTATTATCTGCTGCTGATTGGTGTCGCGCTCGTCGCGGCGATCGTGCTCGGCCTCGGGCTCGCGCGCAGCCGCATCGGCAAGGTGATCCGCGCCGCCGCGCATAATCCGGGCATGGTCTCCGCGCTCGGCATCAATACCGGCCTGATCTATGGCGGCGTATTCGCGCTCGGCGGTATGCTGGCGGGCCTTGCGGGCGCGCTGGCCGCGCCAGTGCGCTCGCTGACCCCCGGCATGGGATTCTCGGTGCTGATCGAATCCTTCATCGTCACCGTGATCGGCGGCATGGGCTCGATCCTGGGCGCGCTGATCGGCGCGCTGTTGCTCGGCCTCATCAGGTCGTTCGGCTCGCTCGGCTTTCCCCTGTTCACCGAGGGCCTGATGTATCTGTTCATGGTGATCGTGCTGGTCTCGAAACCCACCGGCCTGTTCGGCAAGGAGGCGGCATGACCGAGCTCGAGGCCGGACGCGCCGAGAGGTCGGTGCCCGTACGCGGCGGCGTCGCGCTTGGGCGCTATCGCGACATCCTGATTGCGCTGATCGCCTTCGCGGTGCTGGCGAGCCTTCCGCTGGTCACGGGCAGCAAGGCGCTGCTTGATTTCGTCATCCGCTGCTCGGCTTACGGCCTGTTCGCGACTTCGCTCAATCTCTTGGTCGGCTACACCGGGTTAACCTCGTTCGGTCATGGCATGTTCTTCGGCCTTGGCGCCTACGGCTTCGGCCTGATCATGCAGAAGATCGCCGTGCCGATTCCTGTCGCCTTCATCGCGACGCTAGCGATCACCGCAATGGTTGCCGCGATCATCGGCGCGATTTGCGTGCGGCTGAAGGAAATCTATTTCGCCTTCGTCACGCTCGCCTTCCAGATGCTGATCCACTCGACCATATTGTCCTGGGCTTCGTTCACTGGCGGCGATCAGGGGCTGCGCGGCGGCATTCCACGGCCGGTTTTCCTCGGCGTGGATCTGTCCAATCATGTTCATCTCTATGTCACGAGCTGCGCGCTGCTCATCCTCGGCCTGCTTGCGATGCGCCAGATCGCGCAATCGCCGTTCGGCTACACGCTGCGCATGATCCGCGACAACGCCGCGCGCGCGAGTTTCCTCGGCATCGACGTCTGGCGCGCCAAGCTCACCGTGTTCGTGCTGGCCGCACTGTTCGCCGCGATGGGCGGCATGGTGATGGCGCTGTTCGTCTCCGGCGCCTATCCGGAATTCGCCTATTGGACGATCTCGGGGGAGGGCATCTTCATCAATATGCTCGGCGGCGTCTCGACGTTCCTCGGTCCGATGGTCGGCACCGTGTTGCTGCTCCTGCTCAACGACACGGTGACGCGGTTCACCGAGTATCACGGCATCGTGCTCGGCGTGGTTATCCTGTTCTTCGCGCTGGGCCTGCGCAAAGGCCTGCTCGATTTCGTCGCCGAATGGCTTTGGGATCGGCGCGATGCAGGCAAGGGGCGCTAGCCATGCTCGAGATCCGCAACCTCGCAAAATCCTTCGGTGGCGTGAAGGCGACGAACGACGTCTCGCTCGATTTCCCTGACGGCTCGCTCACGGCGGTGATCGGTCCGAACGGCGCCGGCAAGAGTACCTTCTTCAACCTGATCACCGGTGCCTTGAAGCCGGATTCCGGCCAGGTTTTGCTCGACGGGGTCGAACTTGCCGGCCGTTCGCCGCCCGAGATCGTGCGGCACGGCATCGGCCGCGCCTTCCAGGTCGCGAGCATCTTCAAGTCGCTGACGGTAGAGGAAACCATGCTCGCCGCCGTCAGTGCCGACCAGCGCACTTCCGCGGTGCTGCACAAGCGCTTTCCCTTGCCTGAGACGCGCGACCGCGCCGAGCATGTGATGGAGCTGCTGGGGTTGGCGAGCAAGCGTCATCGCACGGCGGCGACGCTGTCGCATGGCGATCAGAAGCTGCTTGATATCGCGCTGGCGCTCGTGCTCGAGCCAAAGGTGCTTCTGCTCGACGAGCCGACTGCCGGCATGGGCCCGGAAGAGCGCTGGCGCATGATCGACAAGGTGCGCGAGCTCTGGGAGAGCCAGAAGATCACGGTCGTCTTCATCGAGCACGACATGGACATCGTGTTCAAGATCGCCCCAAAAATTGTCGTGCTCTGCTACGGCCGCATCCTGGCGACCGGCACGCCTGACGAGATCCGCAACAACAGCGCCGTGATCGACGCTTATCTCGGCACCGAGCATGCGGGAGCGGCTGCATGAGTGCCGTCGTCATCGAAGTCGCCGATCTCGACGTCTATTACGGCACCAGCCAGATCCTGTTCGGCGTTGGCCTCTCGGTGCGGCAGGGGGAGACCATGGCGCTGCTCGGCCGCAACGGCGCCGGCAAATCCACCACCATGAAAGCGATCATGGGTCTTGCACCGCCGCGGCGGGGCCGAGTGAGCCTGCGCGGCGCGGTGATTTCCGGCCGGAAGCCGCACTATATCGCGCGCGCCGGCCTCGGCTTCGTGCCGGAGGATCGTCAGATCTTTCCGGAGCACAGTGTCGAGGACAATCTCGTCATCGGTCGCAAGAAGGGGCCGGAAGGCCAGGACGAATGGCCGATCAAGCGCATCTACGACGTCTTCCCGCTGCTGGAGCCGCTGCGCCATCGCATCGCCGGACGCCTGTCGGGCGGCGAGCAGCAGATGCTGGCGATCGCACGCACGCTGATGGGAAACCCGGCGCTGTTGCTGCTGGACGAGCCGAGCGAGGGGCTCGCGCCGATCATCGTGCAGCGGATTGGCGAGCTGTTGCGCCAGCTGCGAAGCATCGGATCGACCGTGTTGATCGCCGAGCAGAACATGCATTTTTGCCTCGGCCTTGCGAGCCACGCCACGGTCATCGATAAGGGTCAGATCGTCTATGCCGCCGGAATCGACGAGCTGAAGGCCAACGATGCCATCCGGCGGCGTTATCTGGCCCTGTAGGTCGCGCGCCGGTGCCTAAGTAGGCCGGGAGAAGAAAACCATTGTCCGGAGCCTGCTTGACGGAAGGAGTTTTTTCCCTGCGCGACAAAAACGCCAATCGCTTCCATTGCCGTTTGGACGGGAAACGACGACATTCCCACCAGGAATTGATGGATCGGCAGCTATGGAACGCACTGGATTTGAGCCCTTCGGCGAGCAGCTGGTGTCCGCGACGGACACCCAGCCGCGGTCGCGTGCGTCAAAGATGCTGTTGCGGGTCGGCACTGGTCTGTTCTGGTCGCTGGTCGCCGGCATCGTGCTGGCGCGTGCGGCCTTCTTCGAGCCGGGCATCTATGACGGCTTCAGCCGGGTCGCCTCGCTGGCCAAGAGCTTGATCTTCTGACCCAGAACATCCGGTCTGAGGACAGAACTTCCCTCGGCCCTGATATGTCGAAAACTTATTCCCCATCGAGCTGACGCTGCGTATAAATATTTCTCCTCTGGGAGAGATTTGTGTCGCAGAATCAAGCATCCAGTCCGGTCGATGCCAAGCCGGCCACCGCCGCAAGCCGTATCGCGGCGCTGATCCCGGGTATCCTCCTCTGCGTCGCCGTCGCCGGTGTCTCGGCCCTGCTGGAGCGGGCGGAACTGGGCTTTTTCGAACATCCCTATGTCGAAGCGCTGGTGATGGCGATTCTGCTCGGCATGGCCCTTCGCAGCTTCTGGAAGCCTGCGCCGCGCTGGCAGGCCGGCATTGCCTTCAGCGCCAAACAGCTGCTTGAAGTCGCGGTGATGCTGCTGGGCGCCTCCATCAGCTTCGCCGCCATCGCCGCCTCTGGCATCGCGCTGCTGGCCTCGATCGCCGCGGTCGTCGTGGTCGCACTCGGCATCTCTTTCGGCATCAGCCGGCTGCTCGGCCTGTCGACGCGGCTGTCGATCCTGATCGCCTGCGGCAACTCGATCTGCGGCAATTCGGCGATCGCGGCGGTGGCGCCGATCATCGGCGCCAACAACGATGAGATCGCGTCCTCGATCTCCTTCACGGCCATCCTCGGCGTGATGATGGTGCTCGGACTTCCGCTGCTGATCCCGCTGCTGCAATTGTCGGCGACGCAATACGGTATCCTCGCGGGTCTCACCGTCTATGCGGTGCCGCAGGTGCTGGCCGCGACGGTCCCGGCCGGCCTCGTCTCGACGCAGATCGGCACGCTGGTGAAGCTGATGCGCGTCCTGATGCTCGGGCCGGTCGTCGTCGGCCTGTCGCTGGTCGCCTCGCGCTGGCAGAGCGACGCCAAGAAGACCAATGTCGGCTTCTTCCGCCTGGTCCCCTGGTTCATCCTCGGCTTCCTCGCGCTCGCGACGCTGCGCTCCCTCGAGATCGTTCCGCCCACGGTGGTCGGCCCGGTGACGAAGATCACGGGCTTCCTCACCGTGGTCTCGATGGCCGCCCTCGGCCTCGGCGTCGACGTCCGCGTACTCGCCAATGTCGGGGGACGGGTGACCGCAGCCGTGACGCTGTCGCTGCTGCTGCTGCTCGGCATCAGCATCGCACTGGTGCATTGGTTCAAGTGATCGGGGCAAAACTGCCGTAGGGTGGGCAAAGGCGCGAAGCGCCGTGCCCACGATCTCTCCAGTATGGCGACAGGTGGTGGGCACGCTCCGCTTTGCCCACCCTACGAGACCGTCATCGCCGTGGCTAAGTCAGATCACATCCGCCAGGGAGTGCCCATGCAGCTCGATGCTCAGCCCCTGCATGCCCATGTCGCTGATCTCGCCGCCCATCGCCTTCAGGCTCTCTTCGCGGATCAGCGACATCAGCCCGCGGCGCAGCGCCAGGAACTCCGACGACATCATCATCGCTTGCTGCCGCGGCCGCTCCAGCGGGATCGGGATTTCCGCCTTGATCGAGCCGGGGCGCGCGGTCATGCAGTAGACGCGATCGGACAGGAAGATCGCCTCGTCGATGTCGTGGGTGACGAACAGCACCGAGATCTTGAGCCGCTGCCACATGTTGGTGAGGATCTGCTGCATGATGACGCGGGTCTGCGCGTCGAGTGCACCGAACGGCTCGTCCAGCAGCAGCACCTTCGGCCCCGTCGCCAGCGCGCGGACGATGCCGACGCGCTGCTTCATGCCGCCGGAGAGTTTTTCAGGATAGTGCTTCTCGAAGGCTTCAAGCCCGGCAAGGCCGAGCAGCGTACGCGCCGCGCGCTCGCGCTGCGAGCGCGGCATGCCGCGCATCTTCAGGCCGAACTCGACGTTCTCACGCACCGTCTTCCAGGGAAACAGCGAATATTGCTGGAACACCATGCCGCGCTCGGCGCTGGGACCGCTGACCTTCTCGCCGTCAACGGTGACGATCCCGGTGGTGGGCTTGAGGAAGCCGGCGACCGCGTTGAGCAGGGTCGACTTCCCGCAGCCGGAGGGGCCGACGATCGAGACGAACTCGCCGGGCTTCACGTGGATCTGCGTATCGGTGACGGCCTGCACCGGTCCCTCGATGGTCTCGTAGGCGAGGGAGAAGTTCTTGACCTCGACATGGCCCTTCGGCGTGCCCGCAATCATATCGCTCATGTCGACCTCCATGGCATCACCAATTTTCCGGCGCCTCTGATCAGGACGCTCGATCCGAGCCCGAGCACGCCGATTGCGATCATGCCGAGCGCGATGTCGGCGTACTGGACCAGCGAATAGGCCTCCCAGGTGAAGTAGCCGATACCGTATTGGCCCGAGATCATCTCGGCTGCGATCAGCGAGACCCATGCGACGCCCATGCCGACCGTGAGGCCCGTGAAGATGTGCGGCAGCGAGGCCGGGAAATACACCTCGCGGAAGATCGAGCGCTCGCGGGCGCCGAGACATTGCGCGGCACGCACCAGCACGGGATCGACCAGCGACATGCCGTGCAGCGTGTTAACCAGGATCGGGAAGAACGAGCCGAGGAAGGTGATGAAGACGATGCTCTGCTCGTTGGTCGGCCACAGCATGATCGCCATCGGCACCCAGGCGATCGCCGGGATCGGCCGCAGCACTTCCGCGACCGGGAAGATGATCTCGTGCACCAGCTTGAAGCGGCCCATGATCAGGCCGAGCGGGACGCCGACGATGGCGGCGAGCGAGAAGCCGATGAAGATGCGCCGGCAGCTCAGCGCGATGTGCATCAGGAATTTGGGATCGTGGATCGCCGTGTTGAAGCTTGCATAGACCGCGAGCGGCGAGGGCACGTTGGTGAAGCGCACGAAGAACACGACGCGATAGGTGGTCAGCAGATGCCAGACCAGCAGGAAGGCGAGCAGCGAAATCACGCCGATCGCGGTCGCGCGCAGCCCAGCCCGATTGAGCCGGTACCAGCGCAGCGCGAGTGTGCCGAAGGAAGGCGGCGCCGCAGGCTGGGCGCTGACGGCGGGCGCTGGTCCCGCCTCTGCAATGGCTGTTGCCGGCATGCTGTCCTCGGGATGTCTGAGGAGGGCGGGACTGCTCACGTCTTGCCTCCGCCGACGGCGGCCTTCACCGCGTCGTCGAAGCCGAGCACCTTGCCGCCGACCTTGGCGGCATAGGCTTCGGCGTCCTTCTTGAGCAGGAACGGGGCGACCTCGCCGTTGCCGACCGCAAAGAAGGCTTGGTCGGCGAACAGCTTGATGCCGCGCGTCGTGTCGAAGACATAGGCGACGTTGATCTTCTTGCCCTTGGCCTTGTAGTCGGCGTACGCCCCGAGGGTGCAGGCGGCGGACGAGAAGGGCATGATGCCGGCATCATCCACCCAGACCTCGCCGGCCTTGCGCGGATCGGCGATCGGCTTCTTGCAGAAGGCATCTTCGCCGGAGATCTCGTAGTTCTTCGTGCTGGCCAATTGTGCGTCGTAGTCGAGCTTCATCTCGGCATAGGCCTTGCGGATGTAGCTTTCGTCGACCCATTTCTTCGGATCGAATTCCTTCATGCGGCCGAGGTTCTGCAGAACCTTGACGTCGGCCGTGGCGGCATCGATCAGAGCGGGCTTGATCGTCGGATCGGTGGTCATGTTGCCGCTCGGCCCCAGGAAGATGTAGACGACTTCCTTGTTGATGCCGGTCCATTCCTGGATTTTTTCGGAGGCCAGCTTGGGATCGTCGCGCAGCCACTGATTGGCGGCGATCAGCGCCTTGAAATAGGCGACGACGACCTCCGGATATTTTTCGGCGAAGTCGGTGCGGACCACGATGCCGTGGAAGGTCGGCAAGTTCGTCTCGACGCCATCGAAGATCTTGCGCGCGAAGCCGCGGAACGGCAGCAGCTCGGCGAAGGGGACGAAGTCGGCATGCGCATCGATCTTCTTCTCCTGGAGATTGGTCGAGCCAACTTCGGGGCTCTGGCTGACGAGCTGGAAGAAGTCCGATGCGTAGCCGCGATCCTGCATCGCCTTCAGCACCATGCCGTGCGCGGCGGAGCCGAAGGGAACGCTGACCAGCTTGCCCTTGAGATCGGCGAGGTCGTAGTAGGGTGAATCCTTGTGAACCACCATGCCGTTGCCGGAGCCGGACAGGCTGTAGGCGGCGATGCCCATCAGCCGGCTCTTGCTCTCGGGATTGCTCTCGAAGGTGAAGCCGTTCACGATCAGGGGATAGTCGCCCATCATGCCGATCTGCAGCTTGTTCGCCATCATCGCATTGGTCACGGGCGGACCCGAGGTGAAGTTCTGCCACTCCAGCGCGAACTTGATGTTGGCGTACTTGCCGTCCTTGGGCAGATATTTCTCCAGGAGATGGAGCTGGCGGATGACGACGCCCGCGGTCACCGTGTTGGTCGTGGTGTCCTGCGTTCCGATACCGAGCGTGACGGTTTCCGCCGCGGCCGGTTGCGTGACGAGTAGCGCCAGCGACGTCACCGACATCGCGATCGAGAGCGTGGGAAGATGGCGGACCATTCTCATCCTCATTCGGTTGGATGTGCTGTGGTTGCCATGATTGGGTGAGGGCGGGGGCAGGGCAAATCCGGAATGGTGACCGCAGTCGATTAGTTGCCGGGAAAAGGTGATTGCATACTCCTTGGGCAGTCCTGCACTATAAAGCCGCTTGCCTGTGCATCGGCCTTGGTCGCAAATTCGCCTAGTCAGCTGCGTGACCGCGCATCTCCTCCAGCACGTCGGTCCGGCAGACCACGATCTGCGACCGCTTGGTCTGCACGATTCCCTTCTCCTGCATGCGCTTGAGGCTGATGGTGACCCACTGCCTGGTGGCGCCGACCATGTGGGCGATGTCGGCGTGGGTGAAAGCCGCCGCGATCACGGTACCGTCGGCGTCGTCGACGCCATAGAGCTCGACGAGATGCAGCAGGAGATGCGCAAGGCGCTGGGTGATCGAGCGCGTTCCCAGCATCTGCGCCAGCGCCGAGTAGCATTTGCCCTTGAAGGTCAGGCCCTCGATCAGGCCGATGGCGAGGTTCGGGATCTCGGCGGCCAGGGACCGCAATTCCTTGCCGGGCAGGTGCACGACGCTGCAATTGCTGGACGCAACGCCGGACCATTGATGCACGGTGCCTTCGAACACCTCGGGGCCGCCGACGAAATTGCCGACATGCCAATAGGCAAGCGTGATCTCGCGCCCCTGCGGCGAGGTATAGAACACGCGGATGCGGCCGCTCTCGATCAGCCAGATGCCGTCATGCTTGCCGCCCTGGTTGAACAGCGTCTGGCCGCGGTTCAGCACCTTTCGCCGGCCCTGTTTCAGCACCAGCTCCCGCTCGCGCGGCGACAGCTTGTCCATCAGTGGCGGCGGCCCGCCGATCCATTGCTGGTTCTCGGTGAGCAGCAGCGAGGAGCTGCCCGCAGGCCGGACTGCCGGGGGAACGGCCCCGCGAACCGCATTCGCCGCCTGCAACATCGTTTGCCTCCGGAACGTTCAAATCGTTCTAAAGAGGAGCAATGTCCGTGCCAGATGAAAAGCGCCAACCTCCGGCGTCATTCCCGGGACGCGCGCAAGGCGCGTAGACCCGGAATCCATAATTACGAGCGGGGGTTATGGATTCCGGGCTCGCCCTCCGGGCGCCCCGGAATGACGACATTGGTCAACGCCCCGCCAGGCTCAGCAGATACGTCTTCGGGTAAATCCCCCTGTCATGCCCGTCCGAGAACGAGATGTTCAGCCCGTAGCCGAGATCGCCGACCTCTGTGATCGCAATTCCCGGAAAGGTTTCCGGGAAGCGGCCGTCGAAGCGGGCGCGCGTGCAGTGGGCGCATTTGCAGGAGAGGCGGAGTGTTTCGGCAGACACGCGCAGCGCATCGTCCTGCGTGGTGCGGACGAGAAGCGCGGCCAGATCAGCGCTGGCTTCATAGTCGGCCACGGTCGGCGCCACCAATGCAGTCATGGTCATGACGAACCTCCGGCCTCTATCTATGTCGGTGCGGGCGTGCACGAATAGCAACTAATTGCCGGGGCGGGCATGACCACCGCGCTCAGGTCGATCACCGCTCCGCGAAATGGGAAACTAATCGACCGGAACTCTCACTTCCGAATTGCCGGACTCTCCTCTCTCCGAGACCTTGAGGCAATCGATAAGGAGAGATCATGAGTGCATTCCAGAAGGAGACGGTTCTGTCAGTCAAGCACTGGACCGACTCTCTGTTCAGCTTCACCGCGACGCGCGATCCGGGCTTCCGCTTCCAGAACGGCCAGTTCGCGATGATCGGGCTCGAGGTCGAGGGCAGGCCCCTCATGCGCGCCTACAGCATGGCCAGCGCTAATCACGAGGAGGCGCTCGAATTCTTCTCGATCAAGGTGCAGGACGGCCCGCTGACCTCGCGCCTGCAGAAGATCAGGGAGGGCGACATCATCCTGGTCGGCCGCAAGGCGACGGGCACGTTGATCACCGGCAATCTCATTCCTGGAAAGCGGCTGCTGCTGCTCTCGACCGGCACGGGCCTTGCGCCCTTCGCCAGCCTGATCAAGGACCCCGATGTGTACGAGAACTACGAGACCATCGTGCTCGCCCATGGCTGCCGCCAGGTCTCCGAGCTCGCCTATGGCGAAAATGTCGTCGAAAGCCTGCGCAACCACGAATTCTTCGGACCGCTGATCCGCGACAAGCTGGTGTACTACCCGACCGTGACCCGCGAGCCGTTCCGCAATCGCGGCCGCATCACCGATCTGATCGCCTCGAACCAGCTGTTCGAGGATGTCGGGCTATCAGGGCTCGATATCGAGACCGACCGCATCATGCTGTGCGGCAGCCCCGCGATGCTCGAAGAGCTTCACGAGATGTTCTCCGCGCGCGGCTTTGTCGAAGGCAATCACAGCGCGCCCGGCCATTTCGTTATCGAGAAGGCCTTTGTCGAGCGCTGAGGCGCAAATCGCGCTCGGGCGACAACTAATTGCTATCGCCGCGACGCCCCCTGAACAACTCTGATGCAAAGGCGCCGGAGATCGGCGAACCAGGAGCAAGTGATGGCACTAGATCAGATCGTCGACGGACTTTCGGAGGTTTCCTGCGATGTGCTGGTGATCGGCGGCGGCACGGCCGGCCCGATGGCGGCGCTGAAGGCGAAGCTGAAGAACCCGAAGGCCAACGTCGTCCTGCTCGAAAAAGCCAACGTCAAGCGCTCCGGCGCGATCTCGATGGGCATGGACGGTCTGAACAACGCCGTCATCCCCGGCTATGCGACGCCGGAGCAGTACACCAAGGAAATCACCATCGCCAACGACGGCATCGTCGACCAGAAGGCGGTCTATAAATATGCCCAGAACTGTTACTCGATCATCGAGGAGCTCGACAGCTTCGGCATCCGCTTCCTGAAGAACGAGAATGGCGATTACGCGGTCAAGAAGGTGCACCACATCGGCACCTACGTGCTGCCGATGCCGAACGGCGAGACCGTGAAGAAGGCGCTCTACCGCCAGCTCCGCCGCGCCCGCATCCTGATCTCCAATCGCTACATGGCGACGCGGCTGCTGAAATCGTCGGACGGCCGCATCGCCGGCGCGATCAGCGTCAATACCCGCACCGCCGAGATGCTGGTGATCAAGGCCAAGGCCGTGATCCTCTGCATGGGCGCCGCTGGCCGCCTCGGCCTGCCGACCTCCGGCTACATGTTCGGCACCTATGAGAACGCCGCCAATTCCGGCGACGGCTACGCCATGGCCTACCATGCCGGCGCCGCGCTCGCGAACCTCGAATGCTTCCAGATCAACCCGCTGATCAAGGACTATAACGGCCCGGCCTGCGCCTATGTCGCCGGTCCGTTCGGCGCGTACACGGCGAACAACGAAGGCTCACGCTTCATCGAATGCGACTATTGGTCGGGCCAGATGATGCTGGAGTTCTACAACGAGCTGTTGTCCGGCAAGGGCCCGGTGTTCCTCCAGCTCAAGCATCTGCATCCGGACACCATCTCGGAGATCGAATCCACGCTGCACAAGGTGGAGCGGCCGACGCGCGGGCTGTTCCAGCAAGGACGCGGCGTCGACTACCGCAGCGAGTCGATCGAGATGCACATCTCCGAGATCGGCTTCTGCTCGGGCCACAGTGCCTCCGGCGTGTTCGTCGACGACAATGCGCGCACCACCGTGCCGGGCCTCTATGCCGCCGGCGACATGGCGAGCGTGCCGCACAATTACATGCTGGGCGCCTTCACCAACGGTTCGGTCGCCGGCATCGACGCCATGGAGTTCGCCGACAGCCATGATTTCGCGGAGTTCGATGCGGCCGACGTCGCGGTGGAGCGCGACCGCGTGATGGCGCCGACGAAGCGCGAGGACGGCATTCCGCCGAATCAGATCGAGTACAAGACCCGCCGCCTCGTCAACGACTATCTCCAGCCGCCGAAGGTGACGCGCAAGTACGAGCTCGGCATGCGGCGCCTGGCCGAAGCGCGCGAGGACATGCAGGAGCGCATGATCGCGCGCAACGCGCACGAGCTGCTGCGCGCGCTCGAAGTGCAGTCGATCATGGACTGCGCCGACATGGCCGCGCACGCCTCGCTCTACCGCGAGGAGAGCCGCTGGGGCCTCTATCACTGGCGCACCGATTTCCCGGAGAAGGACAACGAGAACTGGTTCTGCCACACGCTGCTGTCCAAGCAGGACGGCAAGATGACCAGCGAAAAGCGCGCCGTCGAGCCCTATGTCGTGCCGATCGCGGACGACGAGAAGGACCTTTACGACAAGCAGCGCATTCGCGCCTCCGCCTGAACCACCGCGCCAAAGCAACAGGAGACATCAAATGCCTCTCGCGTCCTATCAGACCTCGGTTCCGGTGGTCGTCGACGACGCCAAGTGCATCGCCGACAAGGGCTGCACCGTCTGCGTCGACGTTTGCCCGCTCGACGTCTTGCGCATCAGCGACATGACCAACAAGGCCTACATGGCCTATGACGAGTGCTGGTACTGCATGCCCTGCGAGGCCGATTGCCCGACCGGCGCCGTCACCGTCAACATTCCCTATCTGTTGAGGTGATCATGTCGAGCCCGTTCGAATCCTACGACGATCTGGAAGACGCCGACGAGCGGTTGCAGGCGGCCGATCCCGCCGAGCGCCGCGTCGCCATCATCGCGCTCGGCCATTCCGGCGATCCGGCCGCCGTGGCGCATCTCGCCAACATGGTCGCCGATCCCGACGGCGGCGTGCGCCAGCAAGTGGCGATGGCGCTCGGCGAGTTCGACGGGCCGGAGGCCGCAAGCGCGCTGGTCAAGCTGCTGGTCGATCCCGAAAGGATCGTCGCGGCCGCCGCGGCCGACAGCATGGCCGAGTTCAAGGATCCCGCCTGCGCCGAGGTGATCCTGCCCCTGGTGAAGCACGCGCACGCCTTCGTCCGCATGGGCGCGCTGCGTGCGCTCAAGGAATTGCGCTGCAAGGACACGCTCAAGCCGGCGCTGGAAGCGCTGCAGGATTCCGATGCCGCCGTGCGCGTGCAGGCCATCGGCGTGATCGGCTTCCTCAAGCTGGAGGAATCCATCCCCGCCCTGACCGCGCTGATCAACGATCCCGACGCCCATGTCCGCCGTGCCGCCGTGAGCGCGCTGGCGTTCTCGCAGATGAAGCCGGCGGCCGAGACCATCACCCGTGCGCTGAAGGACGGCGACTGGATGGTGCGTGAGATGGCCGCGGAGACCCTGGGCCTGAACGCCAATGGTGCGATCGCGGCTGATCAGCTCGTCGCCAGCCTCGCGGACGAGTTCTGGCAGGTGCGGCTGAAGGCGATCCGCAGCCTCGGGAGGATGAAGATCGAACGCGCGGTGCGGCCGATCGGCAATTGCGTCAACCACGACCAGGCCAACCTGCGCAAGGAAGCCGCCGCCGCGCTCGGCGAGATCGCGCATCCCGACGGTGAGGCATTCCTGGCCGTGATCGCTGACGATCCCGATCCCGATGTCCGCAAGAATGCGCGTTGGGCGCTGCAGCAGATCGCAGCCCGCAAGGCCCGGGCAGGGGCCTAGCGGCGTCGCTCTGGACATCCGGAGCCAGACGTTTATTGGTCTTCGCCAACGAGATCGGCTGCTGCGAACGGCCGATCCCCTGGATAGAGCGAGGACGCCGCCATGACGACATTGACCGTGAAGGACCTTCTCCCCGAGGATGGAACGAAGGGGACGCTGGTCGGCCGCGTCTGGCTGCCGCAGGTGAACGGTCCAGCCGTCGTCGCAGTGCGAGGCGATGGCGTATTCGACGTCACCGCAAAGTTTCCGACCGTCAGCGCGCTCTGCGAGGAAGACGATCCGGCCAAGGCGCTCGGCGCGACCAAGGGCGAGCGCATCGGCGATCTCGAGGCCCTCGTGGCCAACACGGCACCCGATGGGCGTGATCCGAAAAAGCCCTGGCTGCTCGCGCCGGTCGATCTCCAGACCCTGAAGGCGGCGGGCGTCACCTTCGCCATCTCGATGCTGGAGCGTGTGATCGAGGAGCGCGCCAAGGGCAATCCGGCCTCGGCCGAGGCGATCCGGAAAGAAGTGACGCGGCTGATCGGCGACGATCTGTCGAAGCTCAAGCCGGGCTCCGATCAGGCCATGCACCTGAAGCAGGTGCTGATCGACCAGAACGCCTGGAGCCAGTATCTCGAAGTCGGCATCGGCCCCGATGCAGAGGTCTTCACCAAGGCCCCGACCATGTCCTCCGTCGGCACCGGCATGGATGCGGGCCTGCACCCGAAATCGACCTGGAATAATCCCGAGCCTGAGCTCGTGCTGTTCGTCTCCAGCCGCGGCAAGATCGTCGGCGGTGCACTCGGCAACGATGTCAATCTGCGCGACTTCGAAGGGCGCTCGGCGCTGCTGCTGTCGAAGGCCAAGGACAACAACGCCTCCTGCTCGATCGGCCCGTTGCTGCGCCTGTTCGACGACAGCTTCACGCTCGACGATGCGCGCAAGCTCGACATCAGCCTGAACGTCAAGGGCACGGACGGGTTCGTTCTCGACGGTCATTCCTCCATCAGCAAGATCAGCCGCGACCCGACCGACCTCGTCGCGCAGACCATCGGCAAGATCCATCAATACCCCGACGGCTTCGTGCTGTTCCTCGGCACGATGTTCGCGCCCGTGAAGGACCGCGATGCGCCGGGGCAGGGGTTCACCCACAAGCGCGACGACATCGTCACGATTGCCGCGCCCCAGCTCGGCAAGCTCGTCAACCGCATGCGCACCAGCGACGAGTGCGAGCCGTGGACCTTCGGCATCGGCGCGCTGATGAAGAACCTGGCGCAGCGGAAGCTGATCTAGCTCTTCGCTCGGCGCAAGATACGCGAAGCGTGGGTTGATAGACGCGGAGCTCTCTCCACACCGTCATCGCGAGCGCAGCGAAGGCAATTCAGAATCTTAGAAATTCTGCATTGCCTTCCCCTCTCTCGCGATGACCGAAGAGCGCGCGCGACCGTTTATCGCCGCCGTTGCGGACCGAGCACTTGCATCCAAATCCGCAAATTCCCTTCATCTGCCCGTTGCATCACTGGAACAAAATCCCGCTTAGCGTGTCATAGAACCGCGCGCCGCTCCTCCGTGCATTTTCCCCTAAATAGTCAAATAATATGACTAGTCGGAACTCATCTTCCGTGGAATAGTACCCGCCATCGCCCGCAAAGGGCGGTCTTTGCGGGCGCCACGCGACCAATCCGGCGCCCCGGACAAATCTTGGGAGACGCGCCTGACGACCCTCAAAGCCCTCTTTGCGGCCAGCGCCACCGCCGCGTTGCTGCTCGCGCAGCCCGCCCGGCGGTGTTCGACGCCGCGTTGCGGATGCCCGGAGGCGGGCGGTTGACGGCGATCGCGATCATCCTGCTGGTGCCCGTCATCGGCGGCGCGCTGCTGCTGCATCTCACCCGGTTCGGCGCCAACGTCTACGCGCTCGGCGGCAGCCTGGTCGCACTCGCGCGCCGGCCGGTGGCGAAGAGCGCAGGAGCCGCCTCATGACCTCGCGCATCGTCGTCATCCCGACGCGGCGGGCCCACTCCAACCATGCGGAGGTCGCCCGCTCGATCGGCATCGACATCATCGCCGGACGTTACGCGGAGGGGACGCGCCTGCCGGGCGACGCCGAGATGATCGCGATGTTCGGCGTGTCGCGGCCGGTGCTGCGGGAGAGCGTGAAGACGCTGGTCGCCAAGGGACTGCTCACCACCAAGGCGCGGGTCGGCACCGTCGTGCGCGAGCGCGGCGCCTGGAACATGTTCGACGCCGACGTGCTGGCCTGGCACCTGGACGCCGGCATCGACAAGCGCTTCCTCAACGATCTCGCCGAGATCCGTCTTGCGGTCGAACCGCGCGCGGCGATGCTGGCGGCCACGCGGCGGTCCGAGCAGGATCTCGCCGAGCTCCGGCACAGCATGGAGCGGATGCGGCTCGAAGCGTCCGACTCGGTCGGCTTTGCCGATGCCGACCTCGCGCTTCACGTCGCGGTGGCGCGCGCCTCCGGCAATCTGTTCATGCGCTCGATCGGCCACGTCATCGAGGCAGCGCTGCGCGCCTCGTTCCTGCTCAGCGCCCCGGTCGAGCCGGAGGACCGCGACACGGTGCTGCAATGGCACCAGAACATCGTCGATGCGATCGCGGCGGGCGATGCCGACGCCGCCTCGGAGGCGATGGTCTTCGTCATTCACAACGGCATGCATCGCCATGAGGGCACGGTCATCGAGACCGCAGCGGCCGAGACGGTGCCATCGGCCGAATCCGGAGAGAGATCGTGACGGAACTTCGCATCGCCATCGTCGGTTTCGGCAAGATCGCGCGCGACCAGCACGTCGGCGCAATTGCGGCGGTGCCGGGCGCGATGCTGGCGGCGATTGCCAGCCGCAATGCCTCGCTGCCGGGCCTGCCGCACTTCGCGACCATCGAGGAGCTGCTGGAGAAAGGTCCGCCGATTGACGCCGTGTCGCTGTGCACGCCGCCGCAGGTGAGGCGCGCGCAGGCGGCCGCGGCGCTTGCTGCCGGCAAGCATGTCATGCTGGAAAAGCCGCCGGGCGCCGGTGTGGCCGAGCTCGATCCGTTGATCGAGATGGCGGCGCAGGCAAGACGAACGCTGTTTGCGACCTGGCATTCGCGCCATGCACCGGCGGTCGAGCCGGCCCGACAATGGCTCGCCGCGCGACGCGTCAAATCGGTGCACATCAGCTGGAAGGAGGATGTCCGCGTCTGGCATCCCGGCCAGAGCTGGATCTGGGAACCAGGTGGTCTTGGCGTGTTCGATCCCGGCATCAACGCGTTGTCGATCCTGACCAGAATCCTGCCCAGGCCGGTGTTCGTCACCGCGGCCGAACTTGCCTTTCCCGCCAACTGCCAAGCGCCGATCGCTGCGAGCCTGACCCTGACCGACATTGCAGGCCTGCCCGTGACCGCCGAGTTCGACTTTCGCCAGACCGGGCCGCAAAGCTGGGATATTGTCGTCGATACCGATCGCGGCCGGATGACCCTGTCCAATGGGGGCGCGCGCATGGCCATCGACGACAAGGTTCTTGCCGAAGCTCCCGATGAGGAATATCGCGGACTCTACCGGCGCTTCGTCGGGCTCGCGGCGACCGGCGCAAGCGACGTCGATCTGACACCGCTGCGTCTCGTCGCCGACGCCTTCCTGCTCGGCAAGCGCACAATTGTCGAACCGTTCGTGGATTAGACATGGCTGGCTCAACAATCGAAAAGGATGTCTTCGGGAGACTGCCTGATGGCCGCGACGTCGAGCGCTTCGTGCTGCGCGGGGCAGGCGGGTTCGAAGCGCGGATCATCACCCATGGTGCGGTGCTTCAGGCGCTGATCGCGCCGGATGCGAAGGGCGGCCATGACGACGTCGTGCTCGGCCATGACGCGTTCACCGGCTATCTTGCGGAACGAAAGTTTTTCGGCGCCACCGTCGGCCGCTACGCCAACCGCATCGCCAAGGGACGGTTTTCGCTGGATGGTGAGACGGTGCAGCTTGCCGTCAACAACGGGCCGAATGCCCTGCACGGCGGTCTCGATGGATTCGACCGCAAGCTCTGGGAGATCGTGGAGATCGACGAGGGCGCAGAGCCCGCAGTGACACTCGCCTATACGAGTCCGCACGGGGAGGAGAATTATCCCGGCAAGCTCGATGTCCGCCTGACCTATCGCGTCACTGGCCCATCCGAGCTGTCGCTGAGTATGGAAGCGCGCAGCGACCGGCCGACGATCGTCAACCTGACCAACCACAGCTTCTTCAATCTCGAAGGCGCAACGTCGGGCACGTCCATCCTCGACCACCGCCTGACGGTCGCCGCCGAGCATTTCCTCGCGATCGACCCCACCGCCATTCCGTTGCCGGAGCCGCCGCGTCGCGTTGCCGGCACGCCGTTCGATTTCCGCGAAGCTCGGCCGGTCGGCGAGCGCATCCGGCAGGGCGATCAGCAATTGCAGAACGGCAGGGGCTACGACCACACCTATTGCCTCGGCCGCGACGGCAAGCTCGCGCTCGCTGCAAGGCTGGAGGCGCCGCGCTCGGGGCGGATCATGGAGCTGTTCACCGACCAGCCCGGCCTTCAGGTCTATTCCGGCAATTACCTGGACGGCACGATTTCGGGGAAGGGCGGCAAGATGATCCGGCAGTCGGACGCCATTTGCCTGGAGCCGCACATCTGGCCTGATGCGCCGAACCGGCCGGATTTTCCGAGCCCGCGCCTCGATCCCGGCCAGGTCTATCGCCATCACACGGTGTATCGCTTTGCAGTGAGGACGCCATGATGGAGCAGGTGCCGACCACCGTTCTCTCGGACGACCCCTGCCATCTCGGCGAGGGCCCGACCTATGACGTGACCACCGACACCGCCTGGTGGTTCGACATCCGCGAGGGACGGCTGTTCGAGGCGCAACTCGGCAGCGGCAGCATCCGCGTCCATGCGCTCGGCCGGATGGCGAGCGCGCTCGGGCGCATCGATGCCGAACGGCAGTTGATCGTCGCCGAGGACGGGCTTTACATCCGCAAGCTCGCCGATGGCGCCATGACGCTGTTCCTCGCGCTCGAGGCGGACAATCCGGTCACGCGCTCCAACGATTGCCGCGTGCACCAGTCCGGCACGTTCTGGATCGGCACCATGGGCAAGAAGGCCGAGCCGAGGGCCGGAGCGATCTACGCGCTCCATCGCGGCAAGATCTCGACGCTGTTTTCCGGCATCAGCATCCCCAATTCGATCTGCTTCTCGCCGGATGGCGCCACCGGCTACTTCACCGACACTCCGCGCGCCGTGCTCTATGCCGTGCCGCTCAATCCCGCGACCGGCCTGCCGCGCGGCGAGCCGGAGGTGCTGCTGCGCCATACCGGCATTGGCGGTCTCGACGGCTCGGTGTGCGACGCCGACGGGCAGATCTGGAACGCCTGCTGGGGCGCGAGCCGGATTGACGTCTATTCTCCGCAAGGCGAACGCCTGCGCTCGCTCGGCGTGCCGGCGCGGCAGGCGAGTTGCCCGGCCTTCGTCGGCCCCGACCTATCGCGTCTCCTCGTCACCTCCGCCTGGCAGGACATGGACACGGCCGCGCGCGCCGCCGATCCGCAAGCCGGTTACACCTTTCTATTGGAGGCCTCCGCGCGCGGTCGCGCGGAGCCCGACGTCAAGCTCGCATAGGAGACAAGAAAGCAACCACGGCACGTTCTCGACGACACGAACAGACAATCTGATACCCAAGGGAGTGAAACATGCAGAAACTGAAGACCGCATTCCTCGCACTGGCGCTGGCGGGCGCTGCGACGATGGCCACGAGCCTTCCCGCTGCCGCCCAGAACAAGGCGACCGTCGGCATTGCCATGCCGACGAAATCGTCGGCGCGCTGGATCGACGACGGCAACAACATGGTCAAGGTGCTGAAGGAACGCGGCTACAACACCGACCTGCAATATGCCGAGGACGACATTCCGAACCAGCTCTCGCAAGTCGAGAACATGGTGACCAAGGGCGCGAAAGCGCTGGTGATCGCCGCAATCGACGGCACGACGCTGTCCGACGTGCTCAAGCAGGCGAAAGCAAAAGGCATCACCGTGATCGCCTATGACCGCCTGATCCGCGGCACGCCGAACGTCGACTATTACGCGACCTTCGACAATTTCCAGGTCGGCGTCTTGCAGGCGCAATCGATCGAGCAGGGGCTCGGGCTGAAGGACGGCAAGGGCCCGTTCAACATCGAGCTGTTCGGCGGTTCGCCGGACGACAACAATGCCTACTTCTTCTACAACGGCGCGATGAGCGTGCTGAAGCCCTACATCGACAGCGGCAAGCTCGTCGTCGCCTCGGGCCAGATGGGCATGGACAAGGTCGCGACCCTGCGTTGGGATGGCGCCACCGCCCAGGCCCGCATGGACAACCTGCTCAGCGCCTATTACGGAAACAAGAAGCTCAACGCCGTGCTGTCGCCCTATGACGGCATCTCGATCGGCATCATTTCGTCACTGAAGGGCGTCGGCTATGGCAGCGCCGGTCAGCCGATGCCGATCATTTCGGGGCAGGACGCCGAGGTGCCTTCGATCAAGGCGATGCTGCGCGGCGACCAATATTCGACCATCTTCAAGGACACCCGCGACCTCGCCAAGGTGACCGCCGACATGGTCGACGCCGCGCTCGCCGGCAAGCAGGTCACGGTCAACGACACCAAGACCTACGAGAACGGCGTCAAGACCGTGCCGTCCTACCTGCTCAAGCCGGTCGTGGTCTACAAGGACAATTGGGAGAAGGTCCTGGTCGACAGCGGCTACTACAAGAAGGCGCAGTTCCAGTAACTTCCCTTTCCCTCTCCCCGCGTGTGGGAGTGGGGGACTCTCGATGAGGGACGAAAAGCACGTCCACACACTCGTCATGCCCGGGCTTGTCCCGGGCATCCACGCCCTTCGTCGCAGGGGGCTGCACGGGGATGGCCGGGACAAGCCCGGCCATGACGATGCGGAGACGTTCAGGAGTATGATGCCATGACCGCCATGCTGGAGATGCGTAACGTCAGCAAGAGCTTCGCCGGTGTGCAGGCGCTGCGCGACGTCAACTTCTCGGTTCACGCCGGGCAGATCCACGCGCTCGTCGGCGAGAACGGCGCCGGCAAGTCGACGCTGATGAAGGTGCTGAGCGGGGTCTACCCGTACGGCAGCTACGAGGGCACCATCGTCTTCGAAGGCGAGGAGCGGCGCTTCCGCGACATCAACGATTCCGAGGCGCTCGGCATCATCATCATCCACCAGGAGCTGGCGCTGATCCCGCTGATGTCGATCGCGGAAAACATCTTCCTGTCGCATCCGCCCTCGAAGCTCGGCGTGATCGACCGCGACGAGGTGTACCGGCGCACGCAGGAATTGCTGGCCCAGGTCGGCCTGAAGGAATCCCCGGATACGCTGATCACCGATCTCGGCGTCGGCAAGCAGCAATTGGTCGAAATCGCCAAAGCGCTGTCCAAGCGCGTGCGGATGCTGATCCTGGACGAGCCGACCGCCAGCCTGAACGAGGCCGACAGCGCCGCGCTGCTCGAGCGCCTGATGGCCTTCCGCCAGCAGGGCATCGGCTCGATCCTGATCTCGCACAAGCTCAACGAGGTCGCCAGGGTTGCCGACCACATCACCGTGCTGCGCGACGGCCGTACCGTCGACAGCATCGATTGCCATGCCGAGCCGATCCAGGAAGATCGCATCATCCGCAGCATGGTCAATCGCGATATGGCCCACCGCTTCCCGGAGCGTAACGCCAAGATCGGCGAGCCCGTGCTCGACGTCGCGAACTGGTCGGTCTATCACCCGATCCATCCCGAGCGGCAGGTGATCAAGAACGTCAATTTCGGCGTCAGGCGCGGCGAGGTCGTCGGCATTGCCGGATTGATGGGCGCCGGACGTACCGAGTTTGCCATGAGCCTGTTCGGCCGCTCCTGGGGAACCAATATCAGCGGCACGATCCGGCTGGAGGGGCGGGAGATCGTGCTGCCGAGCGTCGCGGCGGCGATCGACGCCGGCCTTGCCTATGTCACCGAGGACCGCAAGCAGCTCGGCCTGATCCTGGCCGACGACGTTCGCAAGAACATCACGCTTGCCAGCCTCGACCAGGTCGCGCCGAGCCGGGTGATCGACGACATCGCCGAGCTGAAGGTCGCCAGCGACTACCGCACCCGCATGCGCATCCGCTGCTCCGACGTCTACCAGGAGACCGGCCAGCTCTCCGGCGGCAACCAGCAGAAAGTGGTGCTGTCGAAATGGCTGATGACCGACCCGAAAGTCCTGATCCTGGACGAGCCGACGCGGGGCATCGACGTCGGTGCCAAGTACGAGATCTACTGTATCATCAACGAGCTGGCGGAGGCCGGCCGCGGCGTCGTGGTGATCTCCTCGGAGATGCCCGAACTGCTCGGCATCTGCGACCGCATCTGTGTCATGAATGAAGGCGCCTTCGTTGGCGAGTTCAAGGGCGCGGACGCGACGCAAGAGAAGATCATGCGCGCCATCATGCGCAACGAACGAAACATTGGGAACGCCGCGCCCGCGGCCGCGGAAATGGGAGGAATGCAGCCATGACCGACAAGACGGTATCGCTGCCCGAGGAGCGCCGGCACGGCAGCTTCATCAAGAACAATCTGCGCAACTACGGCATGCTGATGTCGCTGATCGCGATCATGCTGTTTTTCCAGGTGATGACCGGCGGCACGCTGCTGCAGCCGCTCAACCTGACCAATCTCGTGCTTCAGAACAGCTACATCGTCATCATGGCGCTGGGCATGCTTCTGGTGATCGTCACCGGCCATATCGACCTCTCGGTGGGCTCGGTCGCCGGCTTCGTCGGCGCGGTCGCCGCCGTGCTGATGGTGACCTACAAGGTCGACTACACGCTCGCCTTCATCGCCTGCCTGCTGCTGGGGGCGGCGATCGGTGCGGCGCAGGGTTATTGGGTGGCCTATTTCGGCATTCCGTCCTTCATCGTCACGCTGGCGGGCATGCTGGTGTTCAAGGGGCTCGCGCTCGCGGTGCTGCAGGGCCAGTCACTCGGCCCGTTCCCGGCAACCTTCCAGAAGCTGTCCTCCGGCTTCATTCCGGAGCTGCTGCCCGAGGCCGGCACGCTGCATCCGACCTCCATGCTGATCGGCGCCGTGCTCGCGCTCGGCCTCGTCTATGCCAGCGCCAAGGGGCGGTCGCGCGAGCAAGCGCATGGCATCGAGGTCGAGCCTTACGCGTTCTTCCTGGGCAAGAGCGTCCTGCTCGCCTGCGCCGTGCTCTATTTCACCTATCTGATCGCCTCGCATCGCGGCCTGCCGAACGTGCTGGTGATCATGACCGCCTTGATCGCGCTCTACGGCTTCGTCACCCGTCGCACCGTGATCGGTCGGCAGGTCTATGCAGTCGGCGGCAATGCGAAGGCGGCGAAGCTGTCGGGCATCAAGACGGAGCGGCTGACCTTTCTCACCTTCGTCAACATGGGCGTGCTCGCCGCGTTGGCCGGCCTCGTCTTCGCCGCGCGCCTCAACACCGCTACCCCGAAGGCCGGCCTCGGCTTCGAGCTCGACGTCATCGCCGCCTGCTTCATCGGCGGCGCCTCGGCCTATGGCGGCGTGGGTCGGGTCGGCGGCGCCGTGGTCGGCGCCATGATCATGGGCGTGATGAACAACGGCATGTCCATCCTCGGCATCGGCATCGACTATCAGCAGGTCATCAAGGGCCTGGTGCTGCTCGGGGCGGTGTGTATCGACGTGTATAACCAGCGACGGTAGTCGCAGAGAAGGTCTTGTAGAGTGGGCAAAGGCGCAACGCGCCGTGCCCACCATCGTTCTCCGATCGAAGAAAGTGGTGGGCACGCTACGGCTTTGCCCACCCTACAACGACGGCGCTACGGCAGCGGTGATTGCGTCGTGAACAGCACCGCCGCGATCGCGACGGACAGGCTCACCGCCGATATCGTTGCCACGGTCGACAGCACCCCCATTCGCCGGAGCGCGAGGGCGAACACGATGATGATGGGGGTCGCCGTCATCAGCCCGATCTGTGCATCGCTCATCTCTTCGCTCGCCGTTTCGCGGAACCGCTCGATGGCATCCACCCTATGATGGTGGGGCGGGCGGAACGTTGCGGCAGCGCAAACGCGCCTCTGGCCGGTCGCACTATTTGTCCGGCGACAAAGTCGGAACGGCGCATGTGGGATATCTGTCCGGCGGCTTGATGCGGAAGGCAGATGTCGGCGACGGACCTCGAACAAGAAGGCAGCGGCTGGGGAATCCTGGAAGATCTTCCCGGCGATCCCATGATCTGGGTGCTCATCTTCAGCGAGCTCGCCGCCTTCGGCCTGTTCCTGGGTGCCTTCGCCGTCGCTCGTGCGCTTCACCCGGCGGTCTTCGCGGCCGGTCAGGCCACGCTTGATGCGCATCTGGCGGGACTCAACACCATCGTGCTCGTGACCAGCGGCTGGGCTGCCGCACGGGCGACGGCTGCAGCACGCGCGGGCGACAGGGGACGTGCGCGCGGCTGGCTGTTCGGCGCCATGGCGCTCGGCGCGCTCTTCATCGCGGTCAAGCTGCTCGAATATGCCGGCGAGGTCGCCTCCGGAAACGGCCTGGAGACCAGCCCGTTCTTCACGCTGTACTTCCTCCTCACCGGATTCCATCTGCTGCATGTCGGCCTCGGCATCGTGATTCTCGCCGTGGTTTCCCGGGGTGCACGGGCGGCAAGCGTCGAGACCGGAACCGCGTTCTGGCACATGGTCGACCTGCTCTGGATCGTCATGTTTCCCATCATCTATCTGGTGCACCCGTGATTCCCGATCGTCTCGACCTGGCCTGGATCGTGTTGATCGGCCTCGCGCTCGCGACCCTTCTGGTTCCGGCGCTGGTGTCGCGACCCTTGTTCGCCAATGCCTTGCTGCTGACCTTCGCCGCCCTCAAGGGCCGCCGTGTCGTGCTTGACTTCCTCGACCTTCGCGCGGCACCGGCGCTCTGGCGCGGCCTCGTCAGTGCCTGGATCCTCATCGTGGTGCTGTTCGCGTGGCTCGCATCCGCCATCGTCGTTCTGATCTGACCCCCATGTCGCGCATCTTCGCGCTCGTTGCGCTTCGACAAAGATTGATCGGCGCCCTTCGGCAATAAATCGCATCACCGAATTCTGAGACTCAAACCGGAAAGGATTGGCAATGGCTGAACGCCTGACCAAGTCGGCCGCTCGAAATGTGTTCTACGGCGGCTCGGCCTTTTTCTTCGCCATTTTCATAGGGCTGACGGCACACAGCCACTACTACATCGCCACGACGTCCACGGACGCAACCACACTGACGTCGTCGGTCGCCCGCGGCAAGCATGTCTGGGAGAAGAACTCCTGCATCAACTGCCACACCCTGCTCGGCGAGGGCGCTTATTTCGCGCCTGAGGTCGGCAATGTCTGGGATCGCTGGGGCGGCAACGAGGACCCGGCCGCAGCGCGCGAGACGCTGAAGGCGTGGATGCAGTCGCAGCCCTCCGGTGCGCCCGGCCGGCGGCAGATGCCGCAGTTCAACCTCACCAACCAGGAGCTCGACGATCTCGCCGACTTCCTGGAATGGACCAGCAAGATCAAGCGGCAGGAATGGCCGCCGAACAAGGCCGGCTGAGCGCCTTCCTCTTTCAAGACAGAGAGAACCCGAGATGAAATATCAAACCCAGAAAGTCGCGATGCTGTATTTCTACGGCGCGCTGACCCTGTTCCTGGCCCAGGTCCTGTTCGGCCTTCTCGCCGGAACCATCTACGTCCTGCCCAACACGTTGTCGGCCCTCCTGCCGTTCAACATCGTCAGGATGATCCACACCAACGCGCTGATCGTCTGGTCGCTGATCGGCTTCATGGGCGCGACCTACTTCCTGCTCCCGGAAGAGACCGAGACCGAGCTCTACAGCCCGCTGCTGGCGAAGATCCAGTTCTGGATGTTCTTCGGCGCGGCCGGCGTCGCCGTGGTCGGCTATCTCTTCCACTATCACGAGGGCCGCGAGTTCCTCGAGCAGCCCTTCATCCTCAAGGTCGGCATCGTCGTCGTCTGCCTGATGTTCCTGTTCAACGTCACGATGACGGCGCTGAAGGGCCGCAAGACCACGATCACCAACATCCTGCTGTTTGGCCTGTGGGGTGTCGCGATCTTCTTCCTGTTCGCCTTCTACAATCCGGTGAACCTTGCCGTCGACAAGATGTACTGGTGGTACGTCGTCCATCTCTGGGTCGAAGGCGTCTGGGAGCTGATCATGGCCTCCGTGCTCGCCTATCTCATGATCAAGCTCAACGGCATCGATCGTGAGGTCGTCGAGAAGTGGCTCTACGTCATCATCGGTCTTGCCCTGTTCTCGGGCATCCTCGGCACCGGCCACCACTTCTACTGGATCGGCGCACCCGGCTACTGGCAGTGGATCGGTTCGCTGTTCTCCACGCTCGAAGTTGCGCCGTTCTTCACCATGGTGATCTTCACGGTGCAGATGACCTGGAAGGCCGGCCGCAAGCATCCGAACCGCGCCGCGCTGCTGTGGTCGGTCGGCTGCTCGGTGATGGCGTTCCTCGGCGCCGGCGTGTGGGGCTTCCTGCACACCCTGTCCTCGGTGAACTACTACACTCACGGCACGCAGGTCACTGCCGCACATGGCCATCTCGCCTTCTTCGGCGCCTATGTGATGCTGAACCTGTCGGTGATGGCCTATGCGATCCCGCAGCTGAAGGGACGTGCGCCCTATAACCAGTGGCTGTCCATGACGAGCTTCTGGATCATGTGCACGGCCATGATGGTGATGACCTTCGCGCTGACCTTCGCCGGCGTGGTCCAGGTCCATCTCCAGCGCGTGCTCGGCCAGGGCTACATGGACGTGCAGGACCAGCTCGCGATGTTCTACTGGGTCCGTCTCGGCTCCGGTGTGTTCGTGGCAATCTCCGCGCTGATGTTCGTCTGGGCCGTACTGGTGCCGAGCCGCGAGAAGCAGGCGGTCATTCCCGCCGCGCTGCAGCCGGCTGAGTAAACGCAAAAGGCGGCCGCGGTTCGTCGCGGCCGCCCTCTCTTTGTGAATTCCGGAGGAAGATCATGAACGCAGCACTTCTCGCCGTGGCAGCACCTCGACCCGAGCTGCCGGCCTATGTCGCGAGCGGCAACGAATGCGCGCTGTTCGAACACGCCTGGCGCCATCAGCTCCCTGTTCTTCTGAAGGGGCCGACCGGCTGCGGCAAGACACGCTTCGTCGCGCATATGGCAGCGCGGCTGGGGCTGCCGCTTCACACCGTTGCCTGTCATGACGATCTGACCGCCGCCGATCTCACCGGCCGCCATCTGCTCAGGGGCGGCGACACCGTGTGGACCGACGGTCCGCTGACGCGTGCCGTGCGCGATGGCGGCATCTGCTATCTCGACGAGGTCGTGGAGGCCCGCAAGGACGTCACCGTCGTGCTGCATCCTCTGACCGACGATCGCCGCATCCTGCCGCTGGAACGCACCGGCGAGGAGCTGGTGGCGCCGCGCAGCTTCATGCTCGTCGTCTCCTACAATCCCGGCTACCAGACGCTGCTGAAGGCGCTGAAGCCCTCGACGCGGCAGCGCTTCGTCGCCATCGAATTCGATTTCCTGCCGCCGGAGCAGGAGATCGGCGTTGTCTCCGCCGAAAGCGGGTTGTCGCCGGAGCAGGTGCGGCCGCTGGTGGGGCTGGCTGGCCGGCTGCGTGCGCTCAAGGGGCACGATCTGGAGGAGGGCGTCTCGACCCGGCTCGTGGTCTATTGCGCCACCCTGATCGCCGCGGGCACGGCGGTCGCCGATGCCGTGCTGGCCGGCATGATCGAGCCGCTCACCGATGACCCCGACGTCAAGGCGGCGCTGCTGGATGTCGCACGCGCCGTCATCGGGTGAGGCCGCACCGATGCTCGACTTCCTCGAACTGGAGGAGACTGTCGGCCGCGCCTGGCACAGGATGGTCGGCGGCACCGCGAGCTATCCGGTTCACGACGAACACGCCGTCGCGCTGAACGAGGTGAGGGGGCGGCTCGCGGTGATGTTCCGCGCGCTCGGCGGCGAGACCGGGGTGCAGATTGCAAGCGCAGGCGCGCGAAGATCGGGGCACCGCCTCGGCTGGCGGCAACGCATCGGCCTCGGAGACGAGCGGCTCGAGCAGCCGGGCCGCGACGCGGCGACCATCTTCCTTCCCGATCGCATCTCGATCTTTCCCGACCGCGCGTTGAACGCGGCGCTCTATCGCTGGCTTGCGGCGTGGTTCGCCGCCGCGCCGATCGACACGATCACGGAAGCCGATCCGCTGCGGCGGGATCTGCTGATGTTGCGCCGGGCAAGCGAGACGGCGGTCTGGGTGCTCACGCAATTCCCAGGGCTCGTCGCCGACTACGCGAAGCTCGCCGCAGCCACCGCCGAAGCCCGGCCCCGCCGTCCCCTCCCGCGGATCGAGCAGGAGGTCGAGCAGATCGTGCTGGCCCTGCTCGGAACCGGCAAGGCGCCTGCAGGCAAGCTGTGGCCGGCGATGATGGGCATCGGCCCGCTGCCGGACAAGGCGCCGCCGGGCTATCGATCGATCCTGCCGTGCCCGCTCTGGGGGGATTGCTGGACGCGCGAGCTCTCGCCCGCACATGCCGGCGAGGACGAATGCGCACCGGGCGCGGAAGCCGCGGCCGAGAACGATCGCAAACGCTTTGCCGTCCGCGAGCGCGAGGACAATGCCAACCGGCGCGATCCTTTCGTGCTCAACCGCTTCGAGAAGATCCTGGCGATGGCCGAGATGGTCAATGTCGACCGTCCGGCCGACGACAGCGAGGACGAGGATGCGCAGAAGGCGGCCGACGATCTCGAGGAGATCACGCTCAGTCGCCGCACCGGCAAGCCGGCGAGCCGGTTCAAGTTCGATCTCGACCTGCCGCCGGAAGCCCTCGATGCCTCGAAGCTGAATGCGGACCTCACCTATCCCGAATGGAACTATCGCAGCGACTCCTATCTGCCTGACCATTGCCGCGTGCTCGCAGGCGCGGCCTCCGAGCAGGGTGAGAGCTGGACGCCTGACGATGCCATGCGCCGGCACATCCGTCAGGTGCGCCGTCGCTTCGAGGTGCTGCGGCCGCGCCACGAATTGATGCGCGCACAGGCCGACGGACACGACCTCGATCTCGACGCGCTGGTGCGGGCGCAATGCGACCTGCGTGCCGGCAGTGGCGGCAGCGGTCTCGATCGCATCCATGTCGCAATGCGTCCGCAAGGGCACGATCTCGCCGTCACGCTGCTGGTCGACGTCTCGCTGTCCACCGACGCCTGGGTCGACGGCTACCGCGTGCTCGACGTCGAGAAAGAGGCGCTGTTGGTGCTCGCCCACGGTCTCTCGGCCTGCGGCGACCACCACAGCATCCTGACCTTCACCTCGCGCCGGCGCTCCTGGGTGCGGCTCGAAACGGTCAAGGCGTTCGGCGAGGCGATGAGCGCGACGGTGGAGCGTCGTATCGGCGCGCTGAAGCCCGGCTATTACACGCGGATCGGCACTGCGGTGCGCCATGCCGCGGCCGAGCTCGTGCGCCAGCCGCAACGCAAGAAGCTGCTGATCGTCCTCACCGACGGCAAGCCGAACGACGTCGATCACTACGAGGGTCGCTTCGCGGTCGAGGACACCCGCAAGTCGGTGCAAGAGGCGCGCCGGCTAGGCATCGCCGCCTTCGGTGTCACGGTGGACGCCACCGCGCAATCCTACTTCCCGACCCTGTTCGGCCGCGGCGGCTACGCCATCGTCGGCAACATCAAGCGGCTGCCCGCGGCGCTAACGGCGATCTACCGGCAGGTCGCGCATTGACAGGAACCCCCCGGCGCCCGTTTTCCTGTGAGCTATTGCTCACATTGTGGGCATATGATCGAATGGCCGGATGGAGCAGGACCGGCCGAGACCCGAACTGATCATCTTTGATTGCGACGGCGTGCTCGTCGACAGCGAGCTATTGAGCTGCCGGTGCCTGTCCGAGGTGCTGGCCGAATTCGATATCGCGCTCAGCCAGCAGCAGGCGCTCGAGCTCTTTCTCGGCCGCAGCACCAGGGCGATCGAGCAGCATTATCGTGGCCTCGGCCAGATCGTGCCGGAGGGCTTTCTGCCGCGCCTGAAGTCGCAAGTGATGTCGACTTTTGCAGCTTCTCTTCAGCCGATCCCCGGCATTGCCGGCGTGATGTCCGACTTGTCCGTGCCGTTTTGCGTCGCCTCGTCCAGCGATCTCGACCGCGTCGCGCTCTCCCTCGATGTCACCGGCCTGCGGGCGCATTTCGGCGAGCGGATCTACACCGCGCAAATGGTCAGGCATGGCAAGCCGGCGCCGGATCTCTTCCTGCTCGCGGCGGAGAAGATGGGGGCGCGGCCTGCACGCACGCTGGTGATCGAGGACAGCGTCAGCGGCGTTGCGGCGGGCAAGGCGGCCGGCATGACGGTCTGGGGATTTGTCGGCGGCAGCCATTACCGCGGCCGCGACGGGCAGGCTATATTGTCCGGTGCGGGGGCCGACCGGGTCTTCGCGCGCATGAGCGATTTCTGGGAGGCGTGAGGCCCGCATGGCCGCCGACAACGACAAGTCGCGATTAGACGATGCCGCGCGGGCCGGCTGGCTTTACTTCATCGCCGGTCACACCCAGGACGAGATCGCAAAGATGCTGCAGGTCTCGCGCGCCTCGGCGCAGCGGCTGGTGTCGCTGTGCCTCGCCGAACGCCTCATCACCTTCCGGCTCGAACACCCCATCGCCGCCTGCATGGAGCTTGCTGCGCGTCTGAAGCAGCGGTTCGACCTCGTCTATTGTGAGGTGGTACCGGCCGATCCGGCTGCTCCCCAGGCCACCGCAGGCATCGCGGAGCGCTGCGCCAATCTGCTTGATGCGACGCTGCGGTCGGAGACGCCCGTGATCGTGGCGCTCGGCACCGGCCGTGCCGTTCGCGCCGCGGTCGAGCGCGTTACGCCGATCGACCGGCCCAATCACCAGATCGTCTCGTTGGTCGGCAACATCTCCGCCGACGGTTCGGCGAGCTTCTACGACACCGTCGGCCGGCTCGCCGACCGCACCGGGGCGCGGCACTATCCGATGCCGCTGCCGTTCCTGATGTCGTCGGAGGACGAGCGCAACAAGATGGTCCGCATCGAGCCGATCGCCAAGGTGAAGGCTGTCGCGGCCAAGGCGGATTTGCGCCTCGTCGGCATCGGCCAGATGGACCAGAAGGCGCAGGTTCACGTCGACGGCTTCGTCACCCGCGACGAATTGTTCGAAATGATGCGGCTCGGCGCCATCGGCGAGATCACCGGCTGGGCCTATGATTCCAAGGGACGTCTGCTCAAGGCCGGCACCAACAAGCGCCTCACCAGCATCCCGCCGGAAGTGCCGGCGAAGACCACAACGATCGGCGCCGCGGTGGGCGCGGCCAAGGTCGCAGCCATCGCGGCCGCCCTGAACGGGGGGCTGATCAACGGCCTGATCACCGACGAGACGACGGCACGTGCTATTCTGGAGCGATAGGCCGGCGGGCTAGCTTCTCGCGCCGCTGTCATCGTCCGCGGAGGCGGACGATCCAGTACGCCGCGGCCTCTCTTAGGGCAAACCCACTTACGACACGGAGTACTGGATGCCCGGCCTTCGCGGGGCATGACACCGAGGTTTGGGCCGGCCCTCCTGCACTGCAGCACTCATAAGTTGCGCAAAACGCCGGCGCGCCTGCTTGACAAGGCTCCTCCTATGAGCTGAACATACACCCAACGCGTGGGCATATGCTCAAACGCGATTGAGGGGAGGTCACCGTGAAGCTCATCCTGGGCGCCGTCTGCGGCGCATCTGCACTTTTGCTGGCCATTCCCGCGATGGCCGAGACGACCCTGACGATCGCCACCGTCAACAACGGTGACATGATCCGCATGCAGGGGCTGACGAGCGAGTTCACCAAGAAGAATCCCGACATCACCGTGAAATGGGTGACGCTGGAGGAGAACGTGCTGCGCCAGCGCGTCACCACCGACATAGCCACCAAGGGCGGTCAATTCGACGTGCTCACCATCGGCACCTACGAGGTGCCGATCTGGGCCAAGAAGGGCTGGCTGGTGCCGCTCGCCAATCTCGGCGGCGATTACGACGTCGCCGACCTCCTGCCCAAGATCAAGGACGCGGTCTCGGTCGACGGCAAGCTCTACGCCGCGCCATTCTATGGCGAGAGCTCGATGGTGATGTATCGCACCGATCTGTTCGAGAAGGCCGGCCTGAAGATGCCGGAAAAGCCGACCTGGGATTTCGTGGTCGATGCCGCCAGGAAGCTCACCGACAAGGGTGCAGGCACCTACGGCATCTGCCTCCGCGGCAAGGCCGGCTGGGGCGAGAACATGGCGTTCCTCTCGGCGATGGCCAATTCCTACGGTGCGCGCTGGTTCGACGAGAAGTGGCAGCCGCAGTTCAACACGCCGGAATGGAAGACGACGCTGACGACCTACGTCAATCTCATGAAGGACGCCGGCCCGCCCGGCGCGAGCTCCAACGGCTTCAACGAGAATCTGGCGCTGTTCAACGCCGGCAAGTGCGCGATGTGGATCGACGCCACGGTCGCGGCATCCTTCGTCACCAACCCGAAGGACTCCAAGGTCGCCGACAAGGTCGGTTTCGCGCTGGCGCCCAACACCGGCCTCGGCAAGAACGCCAACTGGCTGTGGGCCTGGAATCTCGCGATCCCCGCCGGCTCCAAGAAGACGGAGGCTGCCGAGAAGTTCATCGCCTGGGCGACCAGCAAGGATTACACCAAGCTCGTCGCCTCGAAGGACGGCTGGGCCAATGTGCCGCCGGGCACGCGCACCTCGCTCTACCAGAACCCCGACTATCTGAAGGTCGCCCCGTTCGCCAAGCTGACGCTGGCCTCGATCGACGCGGCCGATCCGAACAAGCCGACGGTGAAGCCGGTGCCTTATGTCGGGGTGCAATACGCCGCGATTCCCGAATTCCAGGGCATTGGCACCCAGGTCGGCCAGCAATTCTCCGCCGCGCTTGCGGGCTCGATGACGGTCGATGCCGCGTTGACTGCGGCGCAATCGGCGACCGAGCGCGAGATGAAGCGCGCCGGTTACATCAAGTGAACCCGAGCTCGACCTCCTGAGCTCAGACTTGCGGCCATCCCGCCGATCCCCGGATGGATGGCCGCCTTCTTCCCGAGGTTTCATTCTGACGCGTTATCTTCCCGCGAACCGGTCTCCACTTCGCTCGAAAATGCTCTAAAGGAGAAGTCAGGCATGGCAACCCGGCAGACGCAGCTCCTTGCGCGCTCGCTCCTGACGCCTGCGGTCGGGCTGCTCTTCATCTGGATGATCGTTCCGCTGGCGCTGACGATCTACTTCTCGACCCTGCATTACAGCCTGCTCGATCCCGGCTCCGAGTCGTTCGTGGGCCTGGAGAACTTCCGCTACTTCCTCACCGATCCCGCCTTCCTGGCCTCGCTTCGGAACACGCTGGTGCTGGTCGGCTCCGTGCTCGCGCTGACGATCCTGCTCGGCATTCCGCTCGCGCTGTTGATGGACCAGCCGGTGATCGGGCGCAATGTCGTGCGGCTGATGGTGATCGCGCCATTCTTCGTGATGCCGACGGTCAGCGCGCTGGTCTGGAAGAACCTGTTGATGCATCCGGTGTCCGGCCTGTTCGCCTGGCTCGCCTCGTTGTTCGGCCTGACGCCGATCGACTGGTTCAACGACGTGCCGCTGTTTGCGGTGATCCTGATCGTGACCTGGCAATGGCTGCCGTTCGCGACGCTGATCCTGCTCACCGCGCTGCAATCGCTCGACGAAGAGCAGAAGGAGGCGGCCGAAATGGACGGCGCCCGCGCGGTATCGACCTTCATCTACATCACGCTGCCGCATCTGGCGCGTCCCATCACGGTGGTGATCCTGATCGAGACCATCTTCCTGCTGACGGTGTTCGCCGAGATCTTCGTCACGACAGGGGGAGGGCCGGGCCTGCAAACCACCAACATCGCCTTCCTGATCTATTCGCAGGCGCTGATCCAGTTCGACGTCGGCACCGCCTCGGCGGGCGGCCTCGTCGCCGTGGTGATCGCCAACGTCGTCGCCTTCTTCCTCGTCCGCATCGTCGGCCGCAATCTGGAGGCTTGAAGCATGGCGCGGATGGCGACGACGCGACGGGTGGTGGTCTCGACGATCGGAGCCTGGTTCTTCGGCTTCCTGATCTTCTTCCCGATCCTGTGGATGATGCTGACGAGCTTCAAGACCGAGCTCGAGGCCTTTGCCATACCGCCGTCCTTCCTGCTCTTCCACTGGACCACGGAGAACTATGCCACCGTGCAGGAGCGCAGCGACTATTTCCACCACGCGATGAACTCGATCGTCATCGCCGGCGGCTCGACGCTCATCGCTCTCTTGATCGCCATTCCCGCGGCCTGGTCGATGGCGTTCTCGCCGACCAAGCGCACCAAGGACATCCTGCTCTGGATGCTCTCGACCAAGATGATGCCGCCGGTCGGCGTCTTGGTGCCGATCTACCTGATCTACAAGTCGTTCGGTCTGCTGGATTCTCGCATCGGCCTCGTCTTCATCCTGTGCCTCGGCAACCTGCCGATCGTCATCTGGATGCTGTTCACCTACTTCAAGGAGATCCCGCGCGACATTCTCGAAGCCGCACGCATGGACGGCGCCACCATCGGCCGCGAGCTGGTCTACGTGCTGACGCCGATGGCGATCCCGGGGCTGGCGTCCACGATGCTGCTGAACCTGATCCTGGCCTGGAACGAGGCGTTCTGGACGCTCAATTTGTCGACCTCGAACGCGGCGCCCCTGACCACGTTCATCGCCTCCTATTCGAGCCCGGAAGGGCTGTTCTGGGCAAAGCTGTCGGCGGCCTCGACGATGGCGATCGCGCCCATTCTCGTCCTCGGTTGGTTCAGCCAGAAGCAGCTCGTGCGCGGGCTCACCTTCGGCGCGGTGAAGTAGAGGGGCTGCCGGATCATGGGTCAGATCACACTTCAAGGCGTGCAGAAATCGTTCGGCCCCGTGCACATCATCAAGGGCGCCGACCTCGACATCGCCGATGGCTCCTTCGTGGTCTTCGTCGGTCCGTCCGGCTGCGGCAAGACCACCTTGCTGCGGCTGATTGCCGGGCTCGAAGACGTCTCCGGCGGCAGGATCCTGATCGACGGCAAGAACGTCGTCGACACGCCGCCCGCCAAGCGCGGACTGTCGATGGTGTTTCAGTCCTACGCGCTCTATCCGCATATGAGCGTGCGCGGCAATATCGGCTTCGGCCTGAAGATGGCGGGGCTGCCGAAGGACGAGATCAACCGCAAGGTCGAGGCCGCCGCCGCCACGCTGAACCTCACGCCCTATCTCGACCGCAAGCCGCGCGAGCTCTCCGGGGGGCAGCGCCAGCGCGTCGCGATCGGCCGCGCCATCGTGCGCGAGCCCAAGGCCTTCCTGTTCGACGAGCCGCTCTCCAACCTCGATGCCGCGCTGCGCGTGCAGATGCGCATCGAGGTGACCAGGCTGCAGAAGCAGCTCGGAACCACCGCGATCTATGTCACCCACGACCAGGTCGAGGCCATGACCATGGCCGACAAGATCGTCGTGCTCAACGGCGGCAAGATCGAGCAATATGGCTCGCCGCTGGAGCTCTACGAGCGGCCGGCCAATCTCTTCGTCGCCGGCTTCATCGGCTCGCCCAGGATGAATTTCGTCACCGGCGAGCTCGCTGCGCAGCAGGGCGCGACCACGATCGGCGTGCGGCCGGAGCACCTCAAGATCGATCGCGACGGCGTCGGCGGCTGGCTGGGCACGATCGCGGTCGCCGAGCATCTCGGCAGCGACACCTTTCTTTATGTCGATGCCGGTGCGCTTGGCATGCTGACGGCGCGCTATGTCGGGGAATTGAGCCTGCACGCCGGCGACCGCGTCTCGCTGTTGCCGGACCCTGCGCGCATCCACCGCTTCGACGAGGCCGGCAACGCGCTTCAAGGCTGACAAGAAACGTCAAGACAACGGAAACACCGCCATGTACCTGGAAAAATTCAAGCTGAACGGCAAGACCGCGTTCATCACCGGCGGCGGGCAGGGCATCGGCCTTGGCTGCGCGGAAGCGCTGGCTGAAGCCGGCGCCAGGGTGATCATCGGCGACCGCGACGGCAAGGTCGCCGACAGCGCCAAGGCCAGCCTGAAGGCAAAGGGCTTCGACATCGAGACCGCAATCATGGACGTGACCGATACCAAGCGCGTGGCAGAGGTCGCGAACGACCTCGTCGCCCGCCACGGCAAGGTCGACATTCTCGTCAACAATGCCGGCATCGCCCGCAGCGAAACGCCGGCCGAAACCGTCACCGACGAGCACTGGCTCAATGTCATCGACGTCAATCTCAACGGCACGTTCTGGTGCTGCCGCGAATTCGGCAAGCACATGCTGAAGGCGAAAAGCGGCTCGATCGTCAACGTCGGCTCGATGTCCGGCTTCATCGTCAACAAGCCGCAAGAGCAGTGCTTCTACAACGCCTCGAAGGCTGCCGTGCATCACCTGACCAAATCGCTGGCCGCCGAATGGGGCGCGCGCGGCATCCGCGTCAATGCAGTGGCGCCGACCTATATCGAGACGCCGCTCAATGCCTTCGTGAAGAGCAATGCCAGGATGTACGACGCCTGGATCGGTGGAACTCCAATGGCGCGGATGGGACAGGTCGAGGAGATCGCCTCCGTCGTGCTGTTCCTCTCCTCGGAAGCCGCGAGCCTGATGACCGGCAGCATCGTGCTGGTGGATGGCGGCTACACTTGCTGGTAGGCTCACCGTCAAAACGACGGAAAGCGACCGGGAGCGACAATGCCGCGAGCGTATATCGGCGTCGACGTAGGGACAACCAGCACGCGGGCAGGGGTGTTTGACGAGGCCGGAAACCTGCTTGCGACCGCGCGGCATCCGATCCGAATCTGGCACGAGGCCGGCGACATCGTTGAGCAGTCGTCTCAGGACATCTGGGAGGCCTGCACGACGTCGGTGCGAGCGGCGATGGCGCAAGCGAGCATTGCGCCCGACAGCATCGGGGGCATCGGCTTTGACGCCACATGTTCGCTGGTTGTCCTCGACAGACAAGGCGAGCCGCTCACCGTCAGCGCGTCCGGCGAGGCGCAGCGCAATGTCATCGTCTGGATGGATCATCGTGCCATTGCCGAGGCACGGCTGATCAACGAAACCGAAGATGCCGTGCTTCGCTATGTCGGCGGCTCGATCTCGCCGGAGATGGAGATGCCGAAGCTGCTATGGTTGAAGCGGCACCTTCGTGGCAGCTTCGACGCAGCCGGCCACTTCTTCGATCTGGCGGATTATCTGACCTGGCGCGCGACCGGCTCGCTGCAGCGCTCGACCTGCACCGTCACCTGCAAGTGGAATTATCTGGCCCATGACGGCGGCGGCTGGAGTGCGCAATTCTTCAAGCGCATCGGCCTGTCGGACTTCGTGAACGAGAGATACGCCCGCATCGGCACCGAGATCGTCGCCCCCGGTACGCGGCTCGGCACTGGTCTCACCCGCACGGCCGCGGTCGAGCTCGGCCTGTCGCCGGGCACACCGGTCGGCGCCTCGTTGATTGATGCCCATGCCGGCGGCATCGGCGCAATCGGCGGCCGCGACGGCTCGGGCGGGGACAGCGATGTCTGCGACCGGCTCGCCTACATCATGGGGACGTCGGCCTGCATCATGGCGACGACCAAGGAGCCGTGCTTCGTGCCGGGGGTGTGGGGACCCTATTACTCCGGCATGGTCCCGGACTTCTGGCTCAACGAGGGCGGTCAGTCTGCCGCGGGCGCGGCGATCGACCATCTCCTCAAGTCGCATCCGGGCCATGCCGAGGCCAGCGCGGCGGCGCGCGGCGAGGGGCTCGATCTCATCGACTTCCTCGAGCGCCGGATCATCGCGCGTGCCGGCGACGCCAGCCGCGCCGCGCTGCTCGCCCGCGACATCCATGTCCTTCCCGAGTTCATCGGCAACCGCTCGCCCCACGCCGATCCGGATACGCGCGCTTTGATCGCGGGCCTCGATCTCGACACCGACATCGCCTCGATGGAGCGGCTGTTCGTCGCCGGCCTGTGCGGGCTGGCCTATGGGCTCGCCGAGGTGATCGAGGCCTTTGCCGCGCATGGTGTGCGCGCCAGCATGATGATCATGGGCGGCGGCGCCAGCCGCAGCCCGCTGGTGCGGCAGATCATGGCCGACACGACGGGGCTCACCGTCGCGCTGCCGCAGACGAAGGAGCCGGTGCTGCTCGGTGCCGCGATGCTGGGGGCGGTTGCCGGCGGGGCGTATGCGTCGATCGGCGAGACCATGGCCAGGATGTCGGCGCTGGGACGGAAGAGCGAGCCGACAGCGCCCGACATGGCGGCGTTTCACACTCGCAAGCGCGAGGTCTACAAGTTGCTGCGCGAGGTCGATCGCGGCAGCCGCGCGGCGATGAGCGGCATCGCGAGAGGTTGAAGGACATGCTGATTGCCTGCGGCGATGCGCTGATCGATTTCGTGCCGACGCGAACCGCCGAGGGACGCGAGGCGGTGATGCCGGCCGTCGGCGGCTCCTGCCTCAATGTCGCGATCGGCATGGCGCGGCTGGGCGCGCCGACCGGCTTCGTCGGCGGCATCTCGACCGATCTGTTCGGGCGGATGATCGCAGATCATGCCGCGGCCTCTCACGTCGATCTCGACCTCGCGACCCGCAGCGATCATCAGACCACGCTCGCCTTCGTCCGTATCGTCGCCGGCGAGTCGCACTACGCCTTCTACGATGCCGAGACCGCGACGCGGAACTGGACCTACCGGCGCGGGTCCATTCGCTTCGACACGATCGAGGCCGTCCACATTGGCTCGACCACCCTGGTCAACGACAGAGGCGCGGCCGAGACCAAGGCCCTGATCGCGGACGCGCGGGCGACTTCGACGATCTCCTTCGATCCGAATTGCCGGCCCAATCTGGTCAAGGACAAGCCGGCCTATCTCGCGCGCATGGCGGAGTTCGCGAACCAAGCCGATCTCATCAAGATGTCGGACGTCGACTTCGACTATCTCTTCGGCGAGGAGCCGTATCCGCAGCGCGCGCGCGTGCTGCTCGGGCAAGGCACCAGCCTCGTCGTCATCACCCGCGGCAATCATGGCGCGATCGCCTGGCACGCGGGGGCAGGCCAGATCGAGGTCGAAGCACCCAAGGTCGACGTTGCCGACACGATCGGCGCGGGCGACAGCTTTCAGGCGGCGCTTCTGTTTGCCCTGCACAAGCAGGGACGCATTGCCCGGGAAGCATTGCAGGACATCAGTGCCGACGAGCTCCGCCGCGCGCTGTCCTTTGCCGCCAATTGCGCCGGCCTGACTTGCACCCGCCCAGGCGCCGATCCGCCCTGGAGCAAGGAGATCACTTGGAGTTGGTAGAGCGTCTCACATCCGTGTGACGGCCTTCTCGGCGCATTTGAGAAATCTGGAGATCAGCGGGCTCTGGGAATCCCGCCGCCAGCAGACGGCGATATCGAGGGAGTCGGCTGCATCGCGCAGCGGCCTGAACACGATGCCGTGTGGCGCGCCGAGCTTGGCGCAGCCCGGCACGATCGCAAAGCCTTCCCCGGCGAGAACCAGGCTCATCGCCGAATGCACCGTCTCGACCCGGCTCGCGATCGGCATCACGATCTGATGCCGGCGCAGCAGGGCCGCGACTGCGGAGGAGGCCGGATCCTGCTCCGGCGGCGGCAGCGCGATCAGCGGGCGGCCGTGCAACCGCTCCATCGGCACCGCACTGAGCCGTGCGAGCGGCGAGCGGATCGGCATTGCCAGCATGAGAGGCTGCACGCCGATCCGCGCCACCTGGATCTCGGGATGGTTGATGGCCGGCATGCACAGCGCGACCGTGACGCTGCGATCGAGCAGCCGGGCCTCGCGCGTCGATGCGCTGAGTTCGGCGAATTCGAGATCGATGCCCGGAATGGATCGCCGCAGCTCCGGAATCAAAGATGGCAGCATCGCATTCGCCAGCACGAACATGTAGCCGACCGAGAGCCGCCCGCGCTTGCCGGCGGCGACCGCGCGCGCGGCTTCGGCGCCGTCGACGGCCAGCGCCAGCGCCTCGCTCGCGCGGGCCAGCAGCGCCTGGCCGGCCTCGGTCAAGTCCATGCCACGGGTGCCGCGGCGGAACAGCGGCGCGCCGATCTCGGCCTCGAGCTTGCGGATCTGCACCGAGAGCGGAGGCTGCGCCATCCGCAGCCGGTCGGCGGCCTTGCCGATGCTGCGCGCCTCGGCGACGGCGACGAAATAGCGGAGCCGGCGAAGATCCATTGGCATACCGAAAACGTATGGGTTGGCGATCAAAATCGTATTGGACGGCGAGTTAACAAAACTGTCATTCTCGCTGTCAATGTCTTGTCGGTGTCCTGGGGCCAATTGCGGCCCGCTTCGGAGCGTGATGTGGCGATCAACGGCGATCCTTGTCTCTTGTCCGCAACCGAGCTGCGCGGCCTCATTGCCGCAAAGCGGATTTCGCCGGTCGAGATCGTCCGTGCCGTGCTTGCGCGCGCCGAGGCGCTCCAACCCGAGTTGAACTGTTTCATCACGCTCTGTGGCGACGAGGCGATGGCGCAGGCGCGCGCGGCCGAGCGCAAGCTGATGGCCGGTGAGCCGCTCGGCCTGCTGCACGGCATCCCGGTCACCGTCAAGGACATCGTCAACACCAAAGGCGTCAGGACCACCTTCGGCGCCGTTCCCTACAAGGACAACGTGCCGACCGAGGACGCCGTCGCGGTGGCGCGGCTGCGCAGCGAAGGCGCCATCCTGATCGGCAAGACCACCACGCCGGAATTCGGCAGCAAGTGCCTGACGGATTCTCCGCTGTTCGGTCGGACCCGCAACGCATGGGACGCGTGCCGCTCCTCCGGCGGCTCCAGCGGCGGCGCGGCGGTTGCGGTCGCCAGCGGCATCGCGCCGCTTGCGATTGCGACCGATGGCGGCGGCTCGACGCGGATTCCCGCCGCCTGCAACGGCGTGGTCGGCCTGAAGCAAAGCAACGGCATCATCCCGCACAGCCAGGCGCTGGATGTGTTCGGCAACCAGACCTATGTCACACCCACGACGCGCACCCTCGCCGACACCGCGCTGATGATGCAGGCGATGGCGGGGGAGGACGCCTGCGATCCCTGGTCGATCGGCGTGCCCGTGCCGGACTTCATCGGCACCGCCGCCGCGCACGGCGATCTACGCGGCCTCAGGATCCTGTACTGCCTGACGCCGCCGGGCCGTCCGGTGTCCGCGGAGGTCGCCGCCAATTTCAAGGCGAGCCTCGACCGGCTGGCAGGGCTGGGGGCCGAGCTCGAGGAATTCTCGGGCGACGGTTTCGATATCGAGCCGATCTGGCGCGCCATCAATCACACGGTCTGGCGCACGCGCTTTGCCAAGCTCGCCGCGGAGCACAAGGACGTGTTGAGCGAGGCTTTCCTCAAGCAGCTCGCACTCGCCACCGAGGTCAGCGGCGTCGACTACCAGGAGGCGATGTTCGCGCGCACCGCACTGTTCCGCCGGGTGCAATCGTTGCTTGCGCGCGGGCACCTGCTGGCGATGCCGACCCTGACGCGGACGGCGTTGCCGATCGGCCAGGACTTGTTTGGCACCATCGAGATCGACGGTCGGCATTTCGACAGCGTTCGCCCGCACTGGTTCCCCTGGACCATGCCGTTCAACATGACCGGCCATCCCGCCATCAGCCTGCCCTCCGGCTTCGGCCGTGACGGCTTGCCGATCGGGTTGCAGCTGGTCGGCCGCTTCCGCGCGGATGCGGAGCTGCTGCGCGTCTGCGCCTTGTTCGAGGCCTCCGCAGGGCTTCTGTCCCGCTGGCCGGAATGACGACATGCCCCCGCAGCAAAAGGCTTGCCTCTGTCGTCCGGACATGTTGATCGTGCCGCAACTGAGCCCTGAAGCCGAGCGCGCATGAGCGTATTTGTCCTCCGACGTCTGGTGACCTTGCTGGCGACGCTGGTCGGCGCCTCGCTGATCATCTTCCTCGTGCTCGATGCGCTTCCCGGCAATGCCGCGCAGATGCTGATGGGCGCCGATGCCTCGCCGGACGCGGTGCGCGCGCTCACCATCAAGCTCGGGCTCGACCAGCCCCTGGCGGTTCGCTATTTGCAATGGATCAAGGGACTTCTCTCCGGAGATCTCGGCAATTCCTATGTCTACGGCACGCCGGTCGCCAGTCTGATCGGGGAGCGGCTGCTGCTGACCGTGCCGCTCGCGATCATGGCCATGGCGATCACGGTGACGCTGGCGCTCTCGGCCGGCATCTATACCGCCGCCAACCACAACAAGCTCGGCGACGTCGGCGTGATGTCGCTGACGCAAATCGGAATCGCGCTGCCCAATTTCTGGTTTGCGATCCTGCTGGTGCTGTTGTTCTCCGTGCGGCTGCAATGGCTCTCGGCGGGCGGCTTCGCCGGCTGGGAGGACGGCATCTGGCTCGGCTTCAAATCGCTGCTGCTGCCGGCGATCTCGCTCGCGGTGGTGCAGGCCGCGATCCTGGCGCGCGTCACGCGCTCCGCCGTGCTCGAAGTGCTGCGCGAGGATTTCGTCCGCACCGCGCGCGCCAAAGGGCTCGGCAAGCGCGAGGTGCTGTGGAGCCACGTGCTGCGCAACGCCATGATCCCCGTGATGACGGTGATGGGGCTGCAATTCGCCAATCTGCTGGCCGGCACCATCGTGATCGAGAACGTGTTCTACCTGCCGGGGCTCGGCCGCCTGATCTTCCAGTCGATCGCCAACCGCGACCTGATCGTGGTGCGCAATTGCGTGATGCTGCTCGCGACCATGGTCGTCATCGTCAATTTCGTGGTCGACGTGCTCTACGCCTTGATCGATCCCCGCATCAAGGTCCACGACCTGTGAGCGCGCCCATGACCATCGACGCGCCGCTGGCCACGCGGCCGCTGCCGGCCCGGACCTTCTGGCGCCGCGCGCTGCGCCACCGCAGCTTCGTCCTCGGCGGCGCGTTGAGCCTTTTGGTGCTCGCCTCGGCACTCCTGTCGCTGGTGTGGACGCCGTGGTCGCCTTACGAGATCGACATCGCCTCGAAGCTGCGGCCGCCGTCGGCGACGCATTGGCTCGGCACCGATTCCTTCGGCCGCGACATCGTCTCGCTGCTGCTCGCCGGCGCCCGCTCCACCATCATGGTCGGAATCATCGCGGTCGGCATCGGTCTCACCTTCGGCGTCACGCTCGGCCTGATCGCCTCGGCGCGGCGCGGCTGGACCGAAGAGATCATCATGCGCTTCTCCGACTTCACCTTCGCCTTTCCGGCCGTGCTGTCCGCGATCATGCTCGCCGCGGTGGCGGGGCCGGGCATGGTCACCTCGATCGTCGCGATCGGCATCTTCCAGATCCCGACGCTGACGCGGCTGACGCGGGGCTCGGCCAACGCGATCTGGGCCCGCGAATTCGTGCTGGCCGCGCGCGCCGCGGGCAAGGGGCGCTTCCGCATCACCATCGAGCACGTGCTGCCCAACATCCTGTCGATCCTGATCGTGCAGGTCACGATCCAGTTCGCGCTCGCCATTCTCGCCGAAGCGGCGCTGTCCTATCTCGGCCTCGGCACGCAGCCGCCGCAGCCGTCCTGGGGACGGATGTTGAACGATGCGCAGACACTGCTGTTCCAATCGCCGATGCTCGCGGTCTATCCGGGCGCGGCGATCGCGATCGCGGTGCTGGGCCTCAATCTGCTCGGCGACGGATTGCGCGACCTGCTTGATCCAAGATTGGCGCGCGAGCGATGACCATGGCCGAGCGCTCCGACATGCCGCTGATCGAAGCTAAGAATCTCGGCGTCCGCCTCAACACCAGTCGCGGGCCGGCGCAGGCCGTACGCGGCCTCAGCTTCTCGCTGAAGCGCGGCGAGACGCTCGGGCTCGTCGGCGAGTCCGGTTGCGGCAAGTCGGTCACCGCGATGTCGCTGATGGGGCTGCTGCCAGATAGCGCCGTGGTCTCTGGCAGCATCAAGCTCGACGGCCACGAGCTCGTAGGATTGCCGGATGCGGATTATTGCCGCCTGCGTGGCAACCGTATCAGCATGATCTTTCAGGAGCCGATGACCGCGCTCAACCCGATGCACACGATCGGCGATCAGGTCGCCGAGCCGCTGCGGCGGCACAAGGCATACTCGGCGGCGCAGGCGCGCAGGGAGACGATCGCCTTGCTCGACCGCGTCGGACTGCCCGATGCTGGCAGGCGCGTCGATGCCTATCCGCACCAGTTTTCCGGCGGCCAGCGCCAGCGCATCACCATCGCGATGGCGCTCGCCTGCGAGCCGGACCTCTTGATCGCGGACGAGCCGACCACCGCGCTCGACGTCACCATCCAGGGCCAGATCCTCGACCTCATTGCCGATCTCGTCGAGGAGCGCGGCATGTCGATGATCCTGATCTCGCACGATCTCGGCGTCATCGCCGAGAACGTGCAGCGCATGATGGTGATGTATGGCGGCGCTGTCGTCGAGAGCGGACCGACCGACGAGGTCTTCCGCCGCATGGGCCATCCCTATACGCAGGGCCTGTTCCGCGCCCGGCCGAAGCTCGGCGCGCGCAAGGGGACGCGGCTGCAGACGATCTCGGGCACGGTGCCGGAGCTGGCCGATCTGCCGGTGGGATGCACCTTCTCCGACCGCTGTCCGCTGGTGATCGATGCGTGTCGCGCCGCGCTGCCGCCGATGGTGGAGGTCGGACCGCGGCATGGCGTGCGCTGCATCAGGACCGACGTGTCGATGGCAGAACGTGTCGGAGCGCTGACCGCATGACCGCCGCGCCGCTTCTCGACGTGAAGGATCTCGAACAGCGCTATGCGCTGCCGCGGGAAAGCCTGTTCCGGGCGCCGGGGCAGGTGCGTGCGCTCAATGGTGTCAGCGTGCAGGTGGCCGCGGGCAAGAGCCTCGGCGTCGTCGGCGAATCCGGCTCGGGCAAGTCGACCTTCGCGCGACTGGTGATGGCGCTGGAGCGGCCGACGTCGGGACAGGTCGCGCTGCTCGGCCGCGATCTCAACCGCATCCCCGCCGATGAATTGCGCCGTGCCCGCCGCGATTTCCAGATGGTGTTCCAGGATCCCTACGGCTCGCTCGATCCGCGCCAGACCATCGCGCGCATCGTGGCCGAGCCGCTGACCGTGCTGGAGGGAGCCGACCGCTCCACATTCCGCGACCGCGTCGCCGCGGTACTGCGCCAGGTCGGCTTGCGCGATGCCGACATGGAGAAATATCCGCACGAGTTCTCCGGCGGCCAGCGCCAGCGCATCGCCATCGCGCGCGCGCTGATCACCCAGCCCAAGCTGATCGTCGCCGACGAGCCGGTCTCCGCGCTCGACGTCTCCGTGCAGGCCCAGGTGCTGAACCTGATGCAGGATCTCCAGGAGCAGTTCGGCCTCAGCTATATTCTGATCAGCCACGACCTCGCCGTCGTCGACTATCTCTGCGACGAGGTCGCGGTGATGTATCTCGGCCGCATCGTCGAGCAGGGGCGGCCCGAAGACCTTTTCGAGCATTGTGCCCATCCCTATACGCGGGCGCTGCTGGAGGCGGTGCCGCGGGCGCGCGCCGGCGGAGGTCGGCGGCGGCGCGGCGGCCAGGCCATCGCCTCGCAATCGTCGGCGACGGCCGGATGTCCCTATGCCCCGCGTTGCCCGCTCGCCGAGCAGCATTGCCGCGAGGCCCTGCCTGCGTTACGCAAGGTCGGCGAGGGACACCTTGCAGCCTGCCACAGGGCGGAGGCCGTGATGGCGTTGCCGCAGGTCGCGATGGAAGGTTAGTGTCCGGAGCCGGATTGGCGTAGGCTGAAGAACGGAACAGGCCGGGGAGTTACGCATGTTGAGGAAATTGTCGATTGTCGCCGTAGCGGCCGCGCTGATCGCGGCGCCTTTGCCCGTGCTGGCGCAGAGCAAGAAGGACAGCGTCGTCATGGGGATGACGCTGGAGCCGCCGGGGCTCGATCCCACCAATGCCGCCGCCGCCGCGATCGCCGAGGTCACGCTCTACAACATCTACGAGACGCTGACCAAGATCAACGAGGACGGCTCGGTCTCGCCGCTGCTGGCCGAGAGCTGGACCGCTTCACCCGATCTGAAGACCTACACTTTCAAGCTGCGCAAGGGCGTCAAATTCCACAATGGCGAGCCGTTCGATTCCGCGACGGTGAAGTTCTCGTTCGAGCGCAACGCGGCGCCGACCAGCACCAACAAGGACAAGAGCCTGTTCCAGGCGTTCGAGAAGGTCGACGCGCCCGACGCCGACACGATCGTGATCACCCTGAAATATTCCGAGCCGAACCTGCCGTTCCTGCTGGGGCAGGCGAGCGGCTCGATCGTCGAGCCCAAGAGCGCGGCGACCAACGTCACCCAGCCGGTCGGGACCGGCCCCTATCAGCTGGGCGCCTGGGCCAAGGGCTCCTCGATCACGCTCAACAAATGGGCGGACTATCGCAACGCCTCCGCAATCAAGCTCTCGAAGGTGACGATCCGCTTCATCTCCGATCCGGCCGCCCAGGCCGCGGCGCTGCTCTCGAACGACGTCGACGCGTTTCCGCGCATTGCAACCCGCGTCGTTGCCCAGTTCAAGAGCGACCCGCGCTTCACGGTGCTGATCGGCGGATCCAGGGCCAAGACCATCGTCGCGATCAATCACCGCAAGAAGCCGCTCGACGACGTCCGCGTTCGCCGCGCCATTCTCGCGGCGATCGACCGCAAGGCATTGATCGACGGTGCCGTCGAGGGGTTCGGCACGCCGATCGGCAGCTTCTACACGCCGGGATCGCTCGGCTATGTCGACACCACCGGCGTCAATCCCTACGACCCCGAGAAGGCCAAGAAGCTGCTTGCCGAGGCCGGCGTCACCACGCCGCTCGAGCTGTCGCTGAAGCTGCCGCCGCCGCCCTATGCGCGGCAGGGCGGCGAGATCGTCGCGGCCCAGCTCGCCAAGGTCGGCATCGTCGCCAAGATCGAGAACGTCGAGTGGGCGCAGTGGTTGTCGCAGGTGTTCGCCGGCAATGGCCCGCACAATTTCGACCTCACCATCGTCAGCCACGTCGAGCCGTTCGATCTCGTCAAGATCACCGAGCCCGACTATTATCTCGGCTACAACAACGAGAAGTTCAACGCGCTCTACAAGCAGATCGTGTCGACGCCGCAGCAAGACGCCCGCGCCAAGCTGCTTGGCGATGCCCAGCGCATGCTCGCCACCGACGCCGTCTCCGCCTATTTGTTCCAGCCGCAATGGCCCACCGTCATCAACAAGAAGCTGAAGGGCGTCTGGAAGGAAGTCCCGCAGTTCGAGAACGATTTCTCGGCCTGGGCCTGGGAGTAGGAACGCGCGCTCAAGTGGAGCGCGCCGGTTCAATCTTGGCCTCTCCCGTCGGGGAGAGGCCAATCGTTTGGCAGGTCCAGATCAAAAACTGAAAAACAACCCCATGCACAGTAGCCGGGCGTAGTCATTTCAATGGCTTGCGCGCTGCACGTTCGATGGTCGAGGGGACGCGCGGGGACCGTTGTCCCGTCGGGCAAAACAGCGATATTCGCAACCTAGGTTGCGGAACAGGAGTCCGCGTTAACCATCGCCGACGGTTTCAATCCGAACGCCATCGCTTCGAAGTTTCTTAAATTTTGCCGGGTTACCTCTCTTGGGCATGGTGACCTGGGGAAGCATATGAGCAAGCGGGCCAAACGCAGGAAGGCGGAGACGCTCGCAATACCGATGGCCGCCAGAGTCGCAATTGGCGCAGTGGCCGTCGCCGCATTGGGCTACGGCTTGCTGTCTCGGCCGGCGGGCGTGCAACCGGCGCGGAAGCCGGCCGCGTCCCAGGCCCAGGCATCGTCAACTCCGGTTTACGTGGCGCCTCCAGTTCATGCATCAGCGCCGGCTCCAGCTTCAGCTCCGGTTCCGGCCCCCGCGCCTCTGGTCGAGCCTCCAAAAGCTGCTGACGGCCCCGGCGCTTTTGTCCGGCAGGTGGTTGACTATGCGAGCCGCCAAGCGCCGGGCACCGTGATCATCGATACCAAGAACACGTTTCTCTATTTCGTCCTGAACGACACGCAAGCGATGCGCTACGGCATCGGTGTCGGCCGCGAAGGCTTCACATGGTCCGGTGAGCAGACCGTGGCCCGTAAGGCAGAATGGCCGGATTGGCATCCGCCCGCGGAGATGGTCACCCGTCAGCCTTATCTGCCGCGGTTCATGGCAGGTGGCCCCGGCAACCCGCTCGGCGCCAGGGCGATGTATCTGGGCGACACCGAATATAGAATTCACGGCACCAACAAGCCCGATACGATCGGGAAGCGGGTTTCGTCTGGCTGTATCCGGCTCACCAATGAGGATGTCGTCGATCTCTATGAGCGGGTGAAGATCGGCGCGAAAGTGATCGTGCTTCCGACGAGTGCTGCGCGTCGACCATCCCAGGGCGTGCCGTCCGACGCCGCTTTCCGGTTGCCGGACCCGGCATCGCCGTCGAACCGGTCCTTGGCAGCCAACGCGAAGATGCCGTCGTCTGGACCTGACCTCGCCGAAGCCCGGTAACTCGATTCTCCATCTGAGTGAAGGCGGCGGCGCATCGTTCGGAAAACGATGCGCCGCCTCTCTCATGCGGCTTTCGCCTCGACATTGCCGATCCAGTCGCGCGCGAGCGTCACGTCGGCTTGCGACAATTGATGGCCCGCCGGCAGGATCCTGTGGGTCACGCTCGCGCCAGCTTGCGAGAGCAGGGCCGCAAGCCTGGCCGAATTGCCGGCCGGCACGATCGGGTCGCCGTGACCGGACAGCAGCAGGATCGGCTTTCCGGCGAGATCCGCCGTTGGCGGATCAGACAGCGGCACCATCGCGCGCAGCAGGATCGCGCCGGCAAGCACGTCAGGCTCCAGCAACAACAGCGCGGCGGCGATGTTGGCGCCGTTGGAGAAGCCGACCGCGACAGGCGCGGCGATGCCGTAACGCTGCCGCGCCTCGCCCACGAAGTCGCCGAGCTCATGCGCGCGGCGGCGCACGTCTTCCTCGTCGAACACGCCTTCCGCGAGGCGGCGGAAGAAGCGGGGCATGCCGTGCTCGAGCACGCGTCCGCGCGGCGAGAGCAGGGCCGATCCGGGCGAGACCATCTTGCCGAGCCCGAGCAGGTCGTTCTCGTCACCGCCGGTGCCGTGCAACAGCAGCAGCGGAGGGGAGCCCGCGCGGGTCGCGGGCTCGAAGCGATGGATGAAGGTGCTCTCGGTCATGACACGGTCTCTTCCAGGCTCGGCAGCACGCCCTCGATCTGCTTGCGGTGCTGCTCGAGGAATGCAGGCAGCTTGAGGTCGCGTCCCAGCGTCGCGACGGGCTCGTCGACGGCGAAGCCGGGGACGTCGGTCGCGATCTCGAACAGCACGCCGCCGGGCTCGCGGAAGTAGATCGAGCGGAAGTAGTTGCGGTCCCTCTGCTCGGTCGGATGCAGGCCGTGATTGCTCACGAGCTTTTGCGCCATGTTGCCTTGCTCGGCATCGTCAGCCGCGCGGAACGCGATGTGATGCACCGAGCCGCCGCCCTGATGCCCGCGCAAGAATCCCTTGGCCTCGTAGATGTCGACGATGCTGCCCTCGGCATCGCCTGCGGCCTTGAAGCGGATCACCGAGCCCTCGCGGCCGGTCTCCTTGAAGCCGAACACGTCGGTGAGGACAGCGGCGGTCTTCGCCGCGCTGTCGAGCAGCAGGGTCACGCCGTGGAAGCCGCGGATCGCATGCTCGGCCGGCACGTCGCCATTGCTCCAGCCGGGCTCGCCTTCGGCGCCGGGAATGCCGACCAGCGCGAGCGCCATGCCGTCAGGGTCGGTGAACGGCAGCACGGACTCGCCGAAGCGCTTCTCCAGCGCCTCATAGGCAATGCCCTTCTCGGTGAAGCGCTGGGTCCAATAGCCGAGCGAGCGTTGCGGCACGCGGAAGGCGGTCTGATGAGTCTCGCCGACGCCGCGGCGTCCGGGCGACACGCCGGCCCATGGGAAGAAGGTCAGGATGGTGCCGGGGCGGCCTGTCTCGTCGCCATAATAGAAGTGATAGGTGCCGGGATCGTCGAAATTGACCGTCTTCTTGACGAAGCGCAGGCCTAGATCCCGGGTGTAGAAGCCGAAATTGCGGATGGGGTCGCCGGCGATCGCGGTGACATGGTGCAGTCCAGACATGGTCGTCCTCCTGAGTTCGGGCGTCTTGCTCTGGCCGGAAATATTGTTCCGCTTTGGATTGGAGACAATCCATGCAAATATGACGGCTATGTCTACGATTTGGAAACAATCGGCGAAGGCGGCCCTTGGATAAGCTCGGCAGCCTCCGGGCCTTCGTGAAGGTGGTGGAAAGCGGCAGCTTCGCGGAAGCCGGCCGGCAGCTGCGGCTGTCGCGCTCGGCGATCAGCAAGTACATCGCCGACCTCGAGGAAAGCCTCGGCGTCCAGTTGCTGATCCGGACCACGCGGCACGCCAGCCCGACCGAGAACGGCAAGCGCTATTTCGAGCGTGCGCTCGTCATCCTTTCGGAGGTCGAAGCGGCCGACCAGGCGGTGACGCAGGCGCAATCGGCGCCGCGCGGGCTGCTGCGCGTCAACGCGCCGATGTCGTTCGGCACCATGCGGCTCGGTCCGGTGCTCGCTGATTTCATGGCGCGATATCCGGAGCTTCAGCTCCAGATCGTGCTCAGCGACGATCTGCTCGATCCCGTGCAGGACGGTTTTGACGTGACGCTGCGGATCGCGGAACTGGAATCCTCGAGCCTGATCGCGCGAAAGATCATGCCGGTATCGCGCATGATCTGCGCCTCGCCGGACTATCTTTCGCGGCACGGCACGCCAAAACATCCGCAGGATCTGCGCGAGCATGCCTCGCTCACCTACGGCTTCCTGCTGACCGGCAATCAGTGGAAGCTCACAGGCAGCCACGGCGACCACTGGATCCAGCCGGCCTGGTCGCTCTGCGTCAACAATGCCGAGGTGCTGCGCGACGTCGCGATCAAGGGCAGGGGGCTGGCGCTGCTGCCGGAGTTCATCGCCGCCGATGCGTTGAAGAGGGGCGAGCTGCGAACCGTGCTGGACGACTATGCCGCGCCGCCGCTCGCGCTCTATGCGGTGTACCCGCCGACGCGGCATCTGTCGGTGAAGGTGCGGCTCTTCATCGACTTCCTGGTTGAGCGTTTCGGCCGCGAGGACGAGGGCGTGCGAACGCGCTGAGGATCCCACGACGGCATCGCGTGAGCCGCCGGTAAGGTCTCCGACCGCAAATTGGCCGACGGTAGGCAATTGCCATCCGCCATCGCCCTGCTGTTCTGCTGGGCGAAAAGGCGTGGTTTGCCTAAGCGACGGGCACTGCAAGCCTGCAAATCAATCATCCGGAAGATTGATTTCAATATGCATTCCTGCACGATCGATTGCACATCTCGCCATTTTCTTTCGCGTCGCTGCGGCCAACACTTCTCGTGCTCGCGGCGGAAAGTGCCAAGCAAGCCGCAGAGCTCACGAGGATGCCGATGCAACAGATCAGTCAGGCGATCTCGAATCCAAGAGTGAAGCGCGCCATCGAGCTCGCGATAGGTCCGCTGCTGCTGTTCGCGCTGTGGTGGATCGCGTTCAAGGGACAGCTGGTCAACAAGGATCTGCTGCCGTCGCCGATCGACACGTTGCGCGATACCGCGGCCAGCATCGCAGCCGGCAAGATGACCGGCGATTTCCTCCACACCATCGCACGCGTCGGCTATTCGACCCTGATCGCCGTGGTCGCGGGCGTTCCCATCGGCATCGTGCTCGGCGCCAAGGCCGCGATCTATCGCTCGGTCGAATTCCTGGTCGATTTCTTCCGCTCCACGCCGGCAACCGCACTGTTTCCGCTCTTCCTGCTGCTGTTCGGCCTCGGCGATTTCGCCAAGATCGCCGTCGCCGCCTTCGCCGCCTGGCTCGTCATCGTCTTCAACGTCGCCTACGGCGTGATGAATGCCCGCCAGACCCGGATCCTCGCGGCCCGCTCGATGGGCGCCTCGTCGCTCCGCATCTTCAAGGACGTCATCTTCTACGAGACCCTGCCGCAGACCTTCGTCGGCCTGCGCACCGCGGTGTCGCTCGCCCTGGTCGTGATCATCGTCGCCGAGATGTTCATCGGCGCCACCGACGGCATCGGCCACCGCATCATCGATGCGCAGATCTCGTACTCGCTCACCGACATGTACGGCTCCATCCTGATCGCGGGCGCGATGGGATACGGGCTCAACCTTATGCTCCTGATGATCGAACGCTCGTTCATTCACTGGTCCGGCAGATAGTCAGCCAATTTAACACGAAGAGGCCAACATGCAGACGAAGAGATTTTTTGCGGCGCTCGCGACGTCCACGTTCCTGTTTGGTGCGACCGGCGCGGATGCGGCCTGCGACAAGACCGAGAAGGTGACGGCAGTTTGGCTGCCGATCATGCAGACCACGGCCTATTACGTCGCTCTGGAAGAGAAGCTGTTCGAAAAGGCCTGCATCGAGATCGTTTCCACCAAGATGGAAGCGCCCAACCAGATCATCGATGCCTTGATCGCGGAGCGTGCCGACTTCGGTCCTCCGGGCGCGGCGGCCGGCATCGCGATGATCGCGGAGGCCAAATTTCCGGGCAAGCTGAAGGTGTTCGGCCTGCAGGGCGGAGGCATTGCCGCCGACCGCATCAATGACGGGCTGATCGTCAAGCCGGACAGCCCGATCAAGAGCTTTGCCGACCTCAAGGGCAAGTCGCTCGGCCACGTCCCGGGTATTCAGTGGCGCACCATCTCCCGCCACATGGTCCGCTCGGCGGGGCTCGATCCCGATACCGACGTCAAGCTGGTCGACCTTGCGGTCGCGATGCAGGTGCCGGCCGTGGTCGGGGGCACGGTCGACGCGACGCTGTCGCTCGAGCCGGTCGGATCGATCGCCGTCGCCTCGGGCAAGGCGGCCCGCGCCATGACCAATCCGGTCGCGCGCGTGATTGCCGATCCCTTCTATTCCGGAGCCTCGCTGATGACCACGAAGTTCCTGAAGGAGCGGCCCGAGGTTGCGCGCAAGGTGGTTGCCGCGATCGACGAGGCGACCGACCTCGTGAACGCCGACTTCAAGAAGTACAAGCCGATCCTCACCAAGTACACGCCGATCAAGGAGGATCAGCTCGAGCTTCTGGCGCAGCCTTATCTGCGCGGCTTCAAGGAGCTCAACGACACCGACTTGAAGTCGTATCAGGCGCTGGTCGACGTCTTCATCAAGGAGGGCGTGGTCGCAGGTCCGATCAACGTCAAGGACAAGCTCCTCGCCAAGTCCGATCTCGGCAACTGATTGGATCATCCGATGGGGAACGTGACTGCGATCCGTAGCGTGGACCGGCCAGCCGCCGAGAGCCCGTCACCTGTTCCGCCGCCCAGGCCGCGGCAGGCTTACGTCACCGTGCGTGGCCTGAGCAAGAAGTTCCAGGGCACGACGATCTACGACGACTTCTCGATCGACCTGCCGATGGGGAAGTTCATTTCGGTGTTCGGGCCGAACGGTTGCGGCAAGAGCACCTTCATCAACATGATCTCCGGCCTGATGCCGATGGATGCGGGTGAGGTGCTCTACGACGGCCAGACCATCCGGGACACCAGGATATCGTACGTCTTCCAGAATTACAGGGAAGCGCTGTTTCCCTGGATGCGCGCGATCGACAACATCCACTATCCGCTGAAGGTGATCGGGGTGGACCGCAAGGAGCGGCGGCGGCGCGTCGAAAAGCTGCTCGCGGATTTCGACGTTCCGTTCGACCTCAACGCCTATCCCTACACCCTGTCGGGAGGCCAGCAGCAGACGGTTTCGATCTTGCGCGCGCTCGTGACGGAGCCCGAGGTGCTGTTCCTGGACGAGCCCTTCTCCGCGCTGGACTACGAGATGACGCTGTTCATGCGCGAGCGGTTGCAGCACATCTTCATGAAGCTCAAGACCACGATGCTGCTGGTGTCGCACGATCTCGAAGAGGCCATCCAGCTCGCCGACCAGGTCGTGCTGCTGACGCGCCGGCCGACGCGGGTGGCGGAGATCGTTCCGGTGGATCTGCCCTGGCCGCGCGACCTCGACGTCACCACCGGCGAGGGCTTCATCACCCTGAAACGCCATTGCCTCGACCGCTTCTGGCGCGAGGTCAAGCGAGACTAATTCGATCAACCTTCGAAAGATGGAGACCAACATGACGAAGCGCCGTTTCCGCGCCGCCGCCGTCCAGACGCTTGCCCGTTTGGGCGACTTTGACCACAACATCGCGCTGGCAACGCAATACGTCGAGGATGCGGTGAGGCAGGGGGCCGAGCTGGTGGTGTTCCCCGAGTGCATGGACACCGGTTACCTGTTCGATTCCGCCGAGCACTGCCGCGAGCTCGCCGAGACGATGTCGGACGGCCCGTTCGTGACGGCGTTGTCTGCGCTCGCCAGGAAGCACCGGATCTATATCGCCAGCGGCGTCACCGAGTGGGATCCGGACAAGGAGAAGATCTTCAACACCGGCATCATGTTCGGCCGGAACGGCGAGACCGTCTGCCATTATCACAAGCAGTTCCTCGCCACCCACGATCAGAACTGGTTTGCGTTCGGCGAGCGCGGCTGTCCGGTGGTGGACACCGACCTCGGCAAGATCGGCCTGTTGATCTGCTTCGACGGCCGCATCCCGGAGATCTTCCGCGCGATGGCGATGCAGGGCGCGGAGGTGATCGTCGACATGGCGAACTTTTTCGCCATGGACCAGGCGGACATGTGGGGCCCGGCCCGCAGCTACGAGAACGGCTTGTGGCTGGTGGCGGCGACCAAGGCCGGCTATGAGCGGTCGATCTATTATCCCGGCGGCAGCATGATCGTCGATCCCAAGGGACGCGTGCTGTCGAAGGTGCCGTACGATACCCACGGCATGGCGATTGCCGACGTCGATCTCGACGCCGCGCACGACAAGTCGATCTATTCGGCGAACGACAAGATCGCCGACCGGCGTCCGGAAACCTACGGCCTGATGGCGCTGCCGTACGAGAAGACGCCGGTGTACCGGATCGCGGAGCAGCCGCTGATCCCCGCGAAGTCCGTCGCCAAGGTCGCGGCCGTGCAGATGCACGTGACCAGGGACGGCACGGCCGAGGACGTGTTCGACATGGTCGATCACGCGGCCAAGCTCGGCATCAAGGTTCTCACCCTGCCGGAATATGCCTTCTGCCCGTCCGCGATCCCGAACGCGGCGGAGGCCGTGGCCCTGGCCGACCAGACGACGTCGCTGCTGGCCAAGACCGCTGCAATCGCCTCCCGCTACCAATGCCTGATCGCGCTGCCCACCGTGGAGCGGGCCGCAGCGGGCCTTTACGTCACGACATTCCTGATCGGGCCCGACGGCAAGGAGGTCGGAAAGTATCGCAAGACCCACCTGACTGCCGAGGAGCGCAAATGGGCGAGGGCGGGCGATGACTATCCGGTGTTCGAGACCCCGTTCGGCCGCATCGGCGTCATGTCCGGCTATGACGCCATATTTCCCGAGGTCTCGCGCTGCCTCGGCATCGCGGCCGCGGACATCATCTTGTGGCCGGCCTCGCTGCGCGAGCCGTTCGAACGGGAGCTGCTGGCGATCCCGAGGGCCGAGGACAATCGGGTGGCGGTGGTGCTGGCGAACCGCGTCGATTCGCCCTATCCGGGCGGCAGCCTTGTGATCCCCCCGACCGGCTTTCCGCTCTGGGACATCAACGTCGTCGCGCCGCGCGTGTTCAAGCTTGGCGCCGTGATGCCCAAGCACATCGATCTCGCGGTCTGTCGGCAGAAGCTGATGATCCCGAAGGTCGACATGTTCGCCAACCGGCTGGTCGAGACCTACGCCCCGATCATTGCCGCCTGACGATTGCCGTGCCTGCTGATATGCCCGAAACTAGCGAGAGTTAGATGCCGAAGCTCGCGAACGGGCATATCAGGACGGCCGAGATGGCGAAGGCTGCGCGAACGCTGCGCTACAATTGGGACGACGTGATCTTCTTCCTGGAGGTCGCGCGCACCCGTAACCTCGTTCGCGCCGGCCAGAAGCTGAAGGTGGACCACACCACCGTCAGCCGGCGGGTGAGGGAGCTCGAACGCAGCCTCAACACCACGCTGTTCAAGCGCAGCAAATCAGGCTTCGCACTGACCGAGGCGGGCCTGCGGCTGCTCCAGTTCGCCGAAGGCATGGAGAACAACGCCAACGCCATCATCGAGACGGTGGTCGGCTCCGAGAAGGCGGACGCGGCCGGAGCGGTGCGAATTGCCGCCATGGAAGGCATCGGCAGCATGTATCTGACGGGCTGCATGGCCGCCTTCAGCAAGGCCTGGCCCTCGATCCAGGTCGAGCTGATCACCGACACGCGCCTGCTCGACATGACGCGCCGCGAGGCCGACATCTTCATCAGCTTTTTCAGGCCGAAGGGAAGGCGGCTGTCGGTCAAGAAGATCGGCGAGTTCAGGATCTTTCTCTACGCCTCCAATGCCTATCTGCAGCGCGCGGGAGCCCCGGCCGATCTGAAGGACCTCGACAACCACGACTTCATCGATTTCATCGACGAGCACATCCATATCAAGGAGAACCGCTGGCTGTCCGACATCCTGCGGCCGGCCCATGTCGTATTTCGCAGCACCAGCCTGGTGTCGCAGTATGTCGCGGCATCGAACGGGCTCGGCATCGCCATGCTGCCGTCCTACGTGGCGGCCCACAACAAGGACCTGCGCCCGATCCTGCCCAATTATTTTTCCGTCCGCGACATCTGGCTCTCGGTTCACGAGGACCTGCTGCACATCGCCCGCATCAAGGCGGTGATGGGCTTCCTGGAGAAACGCGTCGCGGCCGATGTCGATCATTTGATGTCGGCGACACATCCCGCGTCGATGAGGGCGCATCTTACCTGACCGAGAGCTGCTCGGCCGGCCGCAGCAATTCGTCCAATGCCATCATCGAGGCCTCCTGAAGCGCTCCGAGCTCGTGCGCGGCATCTTCGCATTCGGCAGAAGACATCGAGGGCGCAGCCAGCTCGACCTCGCGGCAGCGTTCGAACAGGCGGACGAGGCCGAGCGCGCTGGCGGCGCTGCCGAGCTGGTGCGCGGAACGCGCCAGCTGCTTTTGATCGCAGGCCGCCGCGGCGCTGACGATGTCGGCGATCAGTCTGTCGCTGGTTTCCTGCAGCAGATGATGCAGCTTTGCGATCTGGGTCGGGCCCAGCAGTTCCCTCTGGTCGTCGAGAAAATGCCGGTGGATCAAGGCGCCCGCGGCGAGTTGCGCGGCGGCCGGCTCGGCTTCCGGATCGTCCTCGATCGCCTCGCGCAACGCGCCGATCAGGATCGGCTTGCCGATGATCCGGACGATGCCGGCGTCCGCGAGCCGCTCGCGCGCGCCGGACGATACGTCCGCCGTCACGGCGATGATGCGCGGGATGTCTGGTAGACCGAGCGCGCCGATCCGGGTCGCAGCTTCGACGCCATCCATGTCGGGCATGTGCAGATCCATCAGGATGACGTCGAACGGACGATCGCGGGCGAGCGCGACGGCCGATGCGCCGTTCCTGGCGATCGTGGGGTGATGGCCGAGCCGCTTCAGGATCGCTTCCCCGACCTCGCAATTGACGGGATCGTCGTCGACCAGCAGCACGCGGCGCGACCGCGACGGCGGCGGCAGCACGCCTTGCGCGATGCCGCTTGCGGCCAGGCCCAGCGGCACCTCGAAGCTGAACGTGCTGCCCGCGCCCGGCGTGCTCGCAACCGTCAACTGGCCGTGCATCAGGCGGACGAGGCGCCGCGCGATCGCAAGGCCGAGGCCCGTGCCGCCGAACCGCCGCGCGATGCTGTCGTCGGCCTGGACGAAATCCTCGAAGATCCGCTCGTGCATGTCCGGCGCGATGCCGATGCCGGTGTCGCGAACGGTGATACGCAGCAGGACGTGATCGTCGTGCCGCCCGGCGGCTGCGGCCACGGCGATCCCGCCCGACGGCGTGAACTTGACGGCGTTGCCGATCAGGTTGAGCAGGATGCGATTGAGCCTGACGGGATCGCCATGCACCGAGGCGCGGACCGACGCATCGCAGGTGAGGTCGAAGGTCAGTCCTTTGCCGAGGGCCTGCGGACGCATCAATTCGGCGGCGGTCTCGATCAGCTGGTCGAGGCGGAAATTGCGCGGCTCCAGCGTCTCGGCGCTGGCCTCGAGGCGGGCATATTCGAGGATGGTGTCGACCAGCGCGATCAGCGTCTCGCCCGATGCGGCCGCGGTCGCGAGGTGGCGCCGCTGCGCCTCACCGAGGCTGCCGTCGTCGAGCAGCTGCACCACGCCCATGACGCCGTTCAGCGGCGTGCGCAGCTCATGGCTGACGACGGCGAGGAAGCGCGACTTGGTCTCGTTGGCCGCCACCGCCGCGCTGCGCGCGCGCTCGGCGGAATCGTGCTCGGCGAGCGCGTGATCGCGAGCCTTCTCCAGCTCGGAGGTGCGCTCGATCACCTTGCGCTCGAGCGTCGCGTAGGACTCGCGCAAGTGCGCCGCCATGCGGTTGAACTGGTCGCCGAGCGCTTCCAGCTCGTCGCCGGTTCTGATCGCGAGCCGCAGGCCGAGGTCGCCGCTGCCGATCCGCCGCGCGCCCTGCGTCAGCAGCTGGATCGGCCCCGTCATGCGCCGGCTGAGGAAGAACGAGACCAGCACCGCACCCACCAGTAGGACGGCGAGGAGAAAGGCCGAACGGCCGATCGACGCATAGATCGGCGCATAGGCTTCGCTGAGCGGCAGCTCGACGAACACCAGCCAGCCGAGCGAGGGCACGGTCGCATAGGTCGACAGCACGCGCTGGCCGGTCAGATCCTGCTTGACCAACCCGCCCGAGGACGGCCCCACGCCGTCGAGCGCGGCGCGCACGTCCGCATGGCCGGACAGATCGCTGCGCTGCAGTGCCCGCCACAGATCGGGATGCGCGATCAGGACTCCCATGCGGTCGACCACATAGGCCTTGCCGGTGTTGCCGACCCTGATCCCGGTGACGAGGTCCCAGATGAAACGCAGATTGACCTCGGCGACGATCACGTTCGGATTGCGGCCGGTGCCGCGCGTGGCGACGTCATGAACGGCTCGGTGTCGGCGAAGAAATAGACCGGCCCGTAATAGGCGCGGCTTTCGTTGGCGCCGCGGAAGGCGGGCGAGGCGGACAGATCGGCCTTGCTGCCGATCCGGTCGGCGACACGGCGGGACACGCGCACCTGCTCCAGCCCTTGCGAGTCGAGCTCCGCGATTTCCGCGATCGCCGGCGAGAGGCGCAGGAGGCGGATGGCGTTGAGGCGCTCGTCCTCGTTGGTCGACAGCTCCGGCGGCAGGCGCGAGAGCCATCTGATCTGGCTCTCGATCTGGCCGACGAACTGGCCGATCTGGATCGCGGCGGACGCTGCCTGCTCGCGCTGGGTTGCCGCCAGCAGCTGCTTCTGCTCGCGATAGGAGAACCAGACGTCGAAGCCGGTGTTGATGGCGAGCGCGGCAAAGGCGAGGGCGAGGATCGAGTAGAGATATTTGCGGAACAGCCGTCCGGGAGGTGTCCGCAAGTCTCCCTGGTCGGCTGTCCCGTTCACTCGCGGATCTCGTCGGCGCGCGCGAGCAGCGTGAACGGAATGGTCAATCCCAGCGAGCGGGCAACCGTGCGGTTGATCAGGAGCTCGTACTTTCGCGGCGACTGCACCGGAAGATCGCCTGCCTTGGTGCCGCGCAGGATGAGATCGACGTAGTCGGCTGAGCGCACCTCCAGCGTCGGCCCGTAGCTCATCAGCCCGCCGGCATCCATGAAGTAATGGAACGGATAGATGGTGGGCACGCGATACTTGGCCGCCGCCGCGACGACCGCCTGCCGGTTGACGACGAGGAAGCTGTCGACCAGCGCGATCATCGCCACCTTGGGCGGTCCGGAGAAGCGCCTGACGGATTCGTCGATGTCCGCCGGCACATTGACGGGGACCGGGAGGACCGACACGCCGGACTCGGCCGCCTGTTGCTCGATCGAGTCGAGGAAGAAGCGTCCCGCCCGAGGCGTGGTCGCCGAATTGAACAGGACGCCGACACGCGCAAGGTCGGGCACCGCCTCCCGGATCAGTTGCAGCCATTTGCCGCCCATCTCGGCGGTGCTGTTGGTGAAGCCGGTCGCGTTGCCGCCAGGATGGGCAAGGCTCTGGACGAAGCCATGGCCGACCGGATCGTTGGCGGTCGCAAAGACGACCGGAACGGTCTTGGTGGCGGCAAGGACCGCTGCGGTTTCGACGGTCGATCCCGTCAGGATCACGTCCGGCTTGAGTTCGAGCAGTTCCTGAACGGCCGCCTTCAGCCTGTCCGGTGCGCCGAAGCTCGAGCGCAGCTCGAGGCGGAAGTTGACGCCTTCGACCCAGCCGCGCTGTCTCAGGCCGACGACGAGATTGCCGAGGCGAGAGGTCGCGCTGTCGATCATGCTCCGCCTCGTCAGCTCGTCGTCGAGCGGCAATGCGGTCAACGAAGCGACGATCCGCATGCGGTCCGACGTCGCGCCGAGCGCGATCCATCCCGCGGCGGTTGCTCCCGCAAGACGAATGAAGCCGCGGCGATCGACCGCGAGCGCGGAAGGCCGTTCGGTCATGAAGTTCTTTGCATGCTGGCTCGCCCCAGTCCGGATGCTTAGCGCGAACGGCCGGCGTTCACAATTGATCAAAAAATGCCCTTGTGAATGTTCATTCGCAGCGTTTGGCAGCCCGATACCGTATTCGTACGCGGGCCGAGGGATGGCGCGGTGCGCTAACGCTGCAGCGTAAATTCGTCCGCCCCGCGCCGGTGCTCCCATTTCGCCTGCTCGAGCTCCGGCCGGTCGCATTGGGCTTCCGGATAACCGATGCAGAGATAGGCGATGAACTTCCAGCCATCCGGCACGTCGAGGATGGCGTGCACGCGATCCGGATTGAGGATCGACACCCAGCCGAGGCCGATGCCTTCCGCGCGCGCGGCGAGCCACATCGCGGTGATGGCGGCCACCACAGAGTATTCCGTGGTCTCCGGCATAGTGGCGCGGCCGAGACCGTGGCCGATGTCGCCGGTCTTGTCGGCGAACACCGCAAGATGTCCGGGCGCCTGCTCGAGGCCCGACAGTTTCAGCGTGGCGTAGCGCGCAGCGCGCTCGCCGGAATAGCAGCTCAGCGCATCGGCGTTGCACGTCCTGAAATCGTCGATCACGGCGCGGCGACGCGCGGCATCGTCGACGATGACGAAGCGCCAAGGCTGGCTGAGGCCGACCGAGGGCGACAGGCAGGCGGTCTCGATCAGGCGGTCCATGGCGCCGTCCGGCAGGGGATCGCTGCGAAAGCGGCGCACGTCGCGGCGCCACACGAACAGCTCGCGCAATTGTCGGCGGAAGCTGTCATCGAATTCGACCATGAGCTCAGCCTCCGATCTGGAAGGAAGCGGCGACCAGCAGGATGATGATCTCGCCCAGTTGCTCGAACGCGCCGAGGATGTCGCCGGTCTGCCCGCCGATCTGGCGGATCGCAAGCCGCGCCAGCATCAATCCGGCGAGCGACAGCAGGATGAGGCCGACCAGCGCCTTTCCCGGCCCCAAAGCCAGGACGAGCGCGAGCATCCCGACGGCAAAGGCGAGGGCGATGCTCCGGCCCGGCGGCGCGCCGGCGCTTGCCGACAGCCCGTCCGGCCGGGCCGGCGGGACCAGGGCCATGAAGGCCGGCACGCCGGCGCGGACAGCAGCATGCGCGGCGCAAAGCGCGAGTGCGACGGCAACCGGATCGGCGATGGTCGCGAGCGCGCTCCAGCGCAGGCCGAATGAGAAGATCAGCGCGCAGACACCGTAGGTGCCGATCCGGCTGTCGCGCATGATCTCCAGCTTGCGCTCGCGCGTGCGGCCGCCGCCGAGCCCGTCGGCGGTATCTGCAAGACCGTCTTCGTGAAGCGCGCCGGTGACGAGGGCGGTCGTAACCAGGGCGAGCAGGGCAGCAAGGGTCGGCGTCAGCCCGAACCACATGGCAACCTTGTAGGCGAAAGCGCCGGCGAGGCCGACCAGCACTCCCGCGACGGGAAGCGCCCAGGTCGCGCGCGCGATTGCGCCGTCACTTGCCGGCTTCGACGATGCCACGGGAAGGATCGTCACGAACGATGCCGCCACCCTGAGATCGGCGACGATGTCTTTGAGAAGCTCGGCGCGCGGCATCATTTCAGTTTCATGGGAAGGCCGGCGACGACGAATTCGACTTCGTCGGCGGCGGCCGCGACCATCTGGTTCATGATCCCGGCGGCATCGCGAAAACTGCGTGCCAGCGCGTTGTCGGGCACGATGCCGAGGCCGACCTCGTTGGTGACGAGGACGACGGGGCTCTTCAGACGGGGCAGGGCGCTGGCGAGCTCGGTCACCTCGTGCTCCCAGTCGCGCGTCGCATGCATCAAATTGGAAAGCCACAGCGTCAGGCAGTCGACAAGCCGCGCGCCGCCACCATCGCTCGCGACCAGCGCCGACACGAGATCGAGCGGCACCTCGCGCTCGATCCAGTCGGTTCCGCGACGCGCGCGATGCTTTGCGATGCGCGCTTCCATCTCGGTGTCGAGCGGCTCGGCCGTTGCGACATAGACGGGCTGCCCGGGAAAGGCGCGCGTGCGCATTTCCGCGCGCTTGCTCTTGCCGGATCGCGCTCCGCCGGTGATCAAGATGACGGCCATCAAGGTCTCCTTTGGGCCTGACTAATCATCAAACGCGGTCAAAGACAAAGCCGAAATCAGGCGTGGAGGGGCTTGCGCTCGCGCCTTGCTTTGCGCAACAGGGGCTGGACAGGAGGCGGGATTGAGCTTTGCGGGCGCGATGGTGGTGGCGATGGCGGTGGATGCCTTCCTGGGCTGGCCGACATGGCTGTTCGCGCGGATCGGCCATCCCGTGACCTGGCTGGGGCGGCTGATCGGCGCCATCGATCGCGGCTGGAATCGCGCCTCCGATGCCCCGGCGCTGCGCCGTGCGGCCGGCATCTCCGGAGCGCTCCTGGTGATTGCAGTCTCCGTCGTGATCGGCTGGATGATTCAATCCTTGCTTCCCAAAGGTTGGATCGAGAGCGTGCTGGTCGGCATCCTGGCCTGGCCGCTGGTCGCGCTGCGTTCGCTATATGATCACGTGGCGGCCGTGGCGAAGCCGTTGCAGGCCGGCGACATCGCGGCCGCCCGCGCGGCGGTCTCGCGCATCGTCGGTCGCGATCCCACGGCGCTCGACGAGGCCGGCATCGCGCGTGCGGCGATCGAGAGCCTTGCCGAGAACACCTCCGACGGTATCGTCGCCCCGGTGTTCTGGGGCGCGCTGTTCGGTCTTCCCGGCATTCTGGGCTACAAGGCCATCAATACGCTGGACTCCATGATCGGCCATCGCAGTGAGCGGCACGAAGCCTTTGGCTGGGCCGCGGCACGCATCGACGATGTCGCCAATTTCATTCCGGCGCGCCTGACCGGATTCCTGTTCGTGCTGCTGGCGCCAAGGCGGTCCGAGGCGCTGGCATGCATGACGCGCGATGCGCGCCGTCACCGCTCGCCGAATGCCGGCTGGCCCGAAGCGGCGATGGCCGGTGCACTCGGCGTACGGCTCAGCGGTCCGCGCATCTATCACGGCAGCATCACGAACGAACCCTGGCTCAACGAGGGCGCGCGCGATCCGCTTGCCGCGGATATCGGCGAGGGACTGACGGTCTATCGCCGTGCCATGCTGCTGCTCGCCGGCGTGCTTGCGATCCTGGCCTTCGCGTGAAAGAACGGGGCATGCGCGAGCACGGCGGAAATCTCGATCAAGCCCAGGAGCGTTTTGGCGGACGCGCCGAGGACTGGATCGATCTGTCGACCGGGATCAACCGGTCGCCTTATCCCGTCGGCGAACTGAGTGCGCGTGCGTGGAGCGCGCTGCCCTCGCGTGCCGAGATCGAGGCGCTGCATCAGGCCGCGCGGCACGCCTATCGCACCAGCGCGCCGATCGTTGCGCTTGGCGGCGCGCAGGCCGCCATTCAATTGCTGCCGCAGCTTGCGCCGCCCGGCCGCGCGCGCATCCTCGCGCCGACCTATAATGAATATGCCGGGGTGCTGTCGGCCGCGGGCTGGGATGTGCAGGAGACCGGTAAGCTCGACGCGCTGGCCGGTGCGGACCTCGCGATCGTCGTCAATCCCAACAATCCCGACGGCCGGAATCATGCGCCGAAGGATTTGCTGGCGCTGCTGCCACGCGTCGGCCGCCTCGTGATCGACGAGAGCTTTGTCGACGCCGTTCCGCTGCTGTCGCTTGCATCCGAAGCGGATCGGCCGCGGCTGCTGGTCCTGCGCTCGTTCGGAAAATTCTACGGGCTTGCCGGCTTGCGGCTGGGCTTCGCCGTCGGCAATGCCGCCGACATCGCCAGGCTCGCTGAGTTCTCGGGTCCGTGGCCGGTCTCGGGCGCAGCAATCGCGATCGGTTGCCGCGCCTTGCGCGACGATGCCTGGGCCGGGACCACGACCGCGCGGCTTGCGCGCGATTGCGTCCGCCTCGACGAGATGGCGCGCGCGCAAGGTTGGACCCTGCTTGGCGGCACGCCGCTGTTTCGTCTCTACCAGACGCCTGACGCGCTGGCTGCGCAGGAGAAGCTGGCTCATGGCCATATCTGGTCGCGCGTGTTTGCGCGAGAGCCGACATGGCTGCGCCTCGGGCTTCCCGGCAGCGAAGCCGAATGGACACGCCTTGCCGAAGTGCTAGCGCGCTAGCGCGAGCAGGCCTGCGACGTCGAGATGTTGCTCGATGTGATCGGCCAGCGCCTCGAGCGCGCTTTCGACCCGGCCCATATAGGGCTCGTTGCCGGCGGGAATGTCGAGCTTTGCCAGGTACGCCTTGCGGAAATCATCCGAGGTGAACAGGCCGTGCAGATAGCTGCCCTGCACGCGGCCGTCGCGCGAGATCGCGCCCTCGGGCTCACCGTTCAGCGTCGCGAAGGGGCGGATGCGATCCGGTCCGTCGGTGCGGCCGATGTGGATTTCGTAAGCCTGGATCGCCTGCTTCGTGGCGGCATGCACGGCCGCGACACGCGTCAGCGTTTTCTGCGGGCTCATCACCGTCTCGACGTCCAGCAGCCCAAGTCCCGGCGTGTCGCCCGCGGGGCCCTCGATGCCATCTGGGTCGGCGACGCTGCGCCCCAGCATCTGATAGCCGCCGCAGAGGCCGAGCACGTGGCCGCCGCGGCGATGGTGCGCGAGCAGGTCGATGTCCCAGCCCTGCGCGCGCAGGAAGGCGAGATCGCCGCGGGTGGATTTCGAGCCGGGGATGATGACGAGGCTGACGTCCCCCGGAATCGCTTCACCCGGTCGCACCATCACGAGATCGATGCCGGGCTCGAGCTTGAGCGGATCGAGGTCGTCGAAATTGGCGATGCGCGACAGTGCTAGGCACGCGATCTTGCATTGGCCGGGCTTGCGCGCGTCGCTCAGGCCGAGCGCGTCCTCGGCCGGCAGCTCGCCGGCGCGCGTGAACCAGGGCAGCACGCCGAAGCCGCGCCAGGCGGTCTTTTGTTCGATCAGCCTGTAGCCGTCGTCGAACAGCGTGGGATCGCCGCGGAATTTGTTGATGACGAAGCCCTGGATCATCGCGGCATCCTCGGGGTCGATCACCGTCTTGATGCCGACGAGCTGCGCGATGACGCCGCCGCGGTCGATGTCGCCGACCAGCACGACCGGTACGTCGGCCTTGCGGGCAAAACCCATGTTGGCGATGTCGGACTTGCGCAGGTTGACTTCGGCCGGACTGCCGGCGCCCTCGACCAGCACGAGGTCGGCGCGCGCCTTCAGGCGCTCGAAACTCTCGAGCACCGCGCCCATTAATGACGGCTTCATCGCCGCGTAGTCGCGCGCGCGCGCCGTGGCGATGCGCTTGCCATGCACGATGACCTGCACGCCGACATCGGTCTCGGGCTTCAGCAGCACCGGGTTCATGTCGGTGTGCGGCTCGACGCCGGCGGCGAGCGCCTGCAGCGCCTGCGCGCGGCCGATCTCGCCGCCATCGACGGTGACGGCCGCGTTGTTCGACATGTTCTGCGGCTTGAACGGCAGCACGCGCAGGTGCCGCCGCGTGAAGGCGCGCGCAAGGCCGGCGACGATGAGCGATTTGCCCACGTCCGAGCCGGCCCCCTGGATCATCAGCGCGCGTGCCATCGGCATCAGAACTCGACGCCGGCCTGCGCCTTGATGCCGGAGCGGAAGGGATGCTTGACCAGCGTCATCTCGGTGACGAGATCGGCGATCTCGATCAATTCGTCCTTGGCGTTGCGCCCGGTGAGCACGACGTGCGTCAGCGGCGGCTTCGAGGTGGTCAGGAAATCGACCACCTCGGCGATGTCGAGATAATCGTAGCGCAGCGCGATGTTGATCTCGTCGAGCACGACCATCCGCAAGCTCTCATCGAGGATAAGCTCCTTGGCCTTCTCCCAGCCGGCGCGCGCGGCGGCGATGTCACGGGCACGGTCCTGCGTCTCCCAGGTGAAGCCTTCGCCCATGGCGTGGAACTGGCAGAGCTCGCCGAAATGGCCGGTGAGCAGGCGCCGCTCGCCGGTGTCCCAGGCGCCCTTGATGAACTGCACCACCGCGCAGGGGAAGCCATGGGCGACGCAGCGCACGATCATGCCGAAGGCCGAGGACGACTTGCCCTTGCCGGCGCCGGTGTGGACGATGATGAGGCCCTTCTCGCCGCTCTTGGTCGCCATGATCTTGTCGCGGGCGGCTTTCTTCTTCGCCATTTTTGCGGCGTGCCGGGCGTCGGTTTCCTCAGGTGTTTGGGTGTCCGGTTCAGGCGTCATTGGATCCGGTCCTTCGGCTTGACAAGAGGCGGCCACCGGCAAATGGTGGCCCGGCGTTGGTTCCTGTCCTATGACAGGCGAAGAGGGAATGCGATAGGGTCCGAATCGGCAAGATTTGGGTCCAAAATGCAGCCGCCCCCGCGACCGTGACCGGAGAGATGCCCAAAGCCACTGATTCCTCAGGGAATCGGGAAGGCGGGGATCGAAGGGCAAAACCCTACTCCGCAAGCCGGGAGACCTGCCAGCGCGGACGAGTTTTGGACCGGCGGACGGGGTGTTCCGCGACGGGGAAACGGGCCTTCTGACGAATGGTCCGTGTGCCTCATCGCCTCCCGCTGTTATCTGGAAGAGGCGATGACCGTCACACTTCACGTCTGCATCACCTGCCGTGCCGGCCAGACGCTTGGCGAGGGCGAGACCACGCCCGGCAAGCGCCTGCATGGTGCGATCCTCGAGGCCGGCGTGCCCGACGGCGTCAATGTGGTTCCCGTCGAATGCCTGTCGGCGTGCAGCCAGGGCTGCTCGGTGGCGCTGAGCGCGCCGGGCCGCTGGTCCTATGTCTATGGCCGCCTGTCGGATGCGAATGCGCAGGACGTGGTCGCAGGCGCTGCGGCCTATGCAGCCGCGCCGGACGGGCTCGTGCCCTGGCGCAGCCGCCCCGAAATCTTCCGCAAGCAGTCGCTTGCCCGCATTCCCCCCATTGCAATCGTGCCGGAGGCCGCCGAATGAGCTCGCTCGCAAAAGTCCCGGTCACGGTGGTCACCGGTTTCCTCGGCTCCGGCAAGACGACGCTTATCCAGCATCTTCTCGCAAATCCCAACGGCAAGAGGCTCGCGGTGCTCGTCAACGAGTTCGGCAGCGAGGGCGTCGATGGCGAGATATTGAAGTCTTGCGCCGATGCCAATTGCCCGGAGGAGAACATCGTCGAGCTCGCCAATGGTTGCATCTGCTGCACCGTCGCCGATGATTTCATTCCGACCATGGAGCAATTGCTGGCGCGCCCGGTGCGGCCCGATCACATCCTGATCGAGACCTCGGGCCTGGCGCTGCCGAAGCCGCTCTTGAAGGCGTTCGACTGGCCCGAGATCCGCTCGCGCATCACGGTCGACGGCGTGATCGCACTCGCCGACGCCGAGGCTGTCGCGGCCGGCCGCTTCGCGCCGGATCCGGCTGCAGTGGAAGCGCAGCGCGCGGCGGATGAGAATCTCGACCACGAGACGCCGCTGTCGGAAGTGTTCGAGGACCAGATCGCCTGCGCCGACATCGTGCTGCTGACCAAGGCCGATCTCGCCGGCAGCGCCGGGATCGAAGCCGCCAGGGCGGCGATCATTGCCGAGATGCCGCGCCGCGTGCCGATGCTGCCCGTCACCGACGGCGCGATCGACGCCCGCGTCATCCTCGGCCTCGGCGCGGCCGCCGAGAACGATCTCGCCGCGCGGCCCTCGCATCATGACGGCGAGGAGGAGCACGAGCACGACGATTTCGCTTCCGTCGTGATCGACCTTCCGGAAGTCGCCGACGTCGATGCGCTCGTTGCCTCCGTGCAGCGCCTGGCGCGCGAGCAGAACGTGCTGCGCGCAAAGGGCTATATCGCGGTCGCGGGCAAGCCGATGCGCCTGCTGCTTCAGGCCGTGGGCGAGCGCGTGCGCCACCAGTTCGACAAGCCCTGGGGCGCGGGTCACAGGCAGTCCAGGCTCGTCGTGATCGGCGAGCACGGCGATATCGATGAGGCCGCGATCAGGTCAGGACTTGGTATCTGATGCACGTCGTCTTCCGCGAGAGCCGCGGTCTGGAGGAGACCGCGACGCCCAGGGACATCGGCCAGGACCCGGCCGATCTCGTGGTGCTCTCGTATTCGGATTCCGACCTTGCGGCGTTCGCGGCCGGCTGGCGCCGTGGCCGCCATAGCCTGCCGTCGCTGCGGCTCGCCAATCTCGCGGAGCTGCGCCATCCGCTCTCGGTCGACACCTATATCGAGAAGACGCTGTCGCAGGCGCGCGGCATTCTGGTGCGGCTGATCGGCGGCGAATCCTACTGGTCCTATGGTCTCACGGCCCTGCAGCAGCTGGCGCAGGATCGCGGCGTCGCGCTCGCCGTGCTGCCGGCGGACGGCCGCGACGACACGCGGCTCGATGCCTACTCGACCTTGCCCCTGTCGACGCTGCGCCGGCTCAAGGTGCTCTGCGACACCGGCGGTCCGGTCGCCGCGCAAGCGGCGATCGCGCAGCTCGCGCTGGCCTCGGGACTTTATGCCGGACCGGTCACTGGCGAGCTGACCGTGCCGGAGATGGGCTTCTACGATCCCTCGCGCGGCGTCATTGCTGCGCCGGCCTCGCGTGCGGGCAGGCCGCTTGCGCTGGTGGCTTTCTATCGCTCCTATCTCACGGCCGCGGATACGGGTCCGGTCGATGCCCTGATTGCCGCGCTGCGCGAGGAGGGCTTTGACTCCTACGGCGTGTTCGTCACCTCGTTGAAAGCGCCCGGCGTCGCCGATTGGCTGCGCGCGCATCTCGCGCAACATCCTCCGGCCGCGATCGTCAACGCGACGGCATTCTCGGCCGTCGGCGACGACGGCACGACGCCGTTCGATCAAGCTTCGTGCCCGGTGTTCCAGGTCGCGCTCGCGACGGCGCGGCGCGCGGACTGGGCAGAGTCGCTGCGCGGTCTCTCGCCCGGCGATCTCGCCATGCATGTGGTGCTGCCCGAGGTCGACGGCCGCCTGTTCGCGGGCGTTGTGAGCTTCAAGTCGGCCGCGATGCGCGATCCCGATCTGCAATTCGCCCATCTGGCGCACGGGCCCGACGCGGAGCGCGTCAAGGCCGTCGCCGCGCGCGTTGCGGCCTGGTGGCGACTTGCACAGAAGCCCGCCGCCGAGAAACGGGTCGCGATCGTGCTCTCGAACTATCCGGGCCGGCCGCATCAGATCGCCCATGCGGTTGGTCTCGATGCGCTGGTCTCCGTTGAAGGGCTGCTGTCCGATCTGGTGCAGGCCGGCTTCGATGTTGCGCCGGGCGATGCGCTCGGCGAGACGCTGCTGAAGCAGAGTCTGACCTGGGGCGTCGCCGATTATCGCGCGGCCCTCTCGCGCCTGCCGCAGTCCCTGCAAGACGATCTCGCGCAGGCCTGGGGCGCGCCGGAGGATGATCCCAGCTGCAACGGCGGTGCGTTTCAATTCGCGGCCATCGCGTGCGGCCGCTCCATCATCGCGGTCCAGCCCGAGCGCGGCGATGCGATCACGCGCGATGCCGATTACCACGATCTCGCCCGCACGCCGCGTCATGCTTATGTCGCGTTCTATCTCTGGCTCCATGCGCAGGGGATCGATGCCGTCGTGCACATGGGCGCGCATGGCACGCTGGAATGGCTGCCCGGAAAATCCGTCGCGCTGTCGTCCGCGTGCTGGCCGGAAGCGCTGATCGGCGATCTGCCCGTCATCTATCCCTTCATCGTCAACGATCCCGGCGAAGCCGCGCAGGCCAAGCGCCGCATCGGCGCGGTCACCCTCGGCCATCTGCCGCCGCCGCTCGCGCAATCCGCGGTGCCGGAAGGGTTGCGCCGGCTCGAACGCCTGCTCGACGAATATTCGACCGCCGATGGCCTCGATCCCGCCCGCCGCCAGCGCCTGATCGCGGCGATCCGCGACGAAGCGCGTGCCGCCGGTCTCGAAGAGGATCTCGGTCTCGACGCATCGGCAGCACCGGCCGAAGCGATCCCGCGGATCGATCGCTTCGTCTGCGATCTCAAGGAGAGCCAGTTCGGCGACGGCCTCCATGTGTTCGGCCGCGGCGTCTGCGGCGACGCCGAGCGCGATGCGCTGCTTGCTGCGTTGGCGGGCCAGCGCATCGCGCCGGGACCATCCGGCTCGCCCTATCGTGGCCGCCAGGACGTGCTGCCGACCGGGCGCAATCTCTTTGCCGTCGACCCGCGCGCGGTGCCGACACCGTCCGCACATGCTCAGGGGATAAAGCTCGCCGAGGAGCTGCTGCGCCGTCACCTGCAGGATCATGGCGACTGGCCGAAGGGCCTTGTGGTCGATCTCTGGGGCTCGGCGACGATGCGCACCGCGGGCGAGGAATTCGCGATGGCGCTGCATCTGGCCGGCCTCGCGCCGCGCTGGGATCACGCCTCCGGCCGCGTCACCGGCTACGACATCATCGCCCCGGCCGAGCTCGGCCGCCCACGCATCGACGTCACGCTGCGGGTCTCGGGCCTGTTCCGCGACGTGTTCTCCGGCCTTGCGCAATTGTTCGAGGCCGCCTCCGAGGCGCTCGCGGCGCGCGAGGACGAGGGCGAGGAGAATCCGTATCGTCACCGCGCCTCGCGCGTGTTCGCGCCGCGTCCCGGCCAATATGGTGTCGGCCTGTCGGCGATCCCCGACGCGTTCACGCCGGAGACGCGGGATGCCGCCGGCGAAGCCTGGCTGTCGGCCTCGTCCTGGACATTCTCGGCCGACGGCGAGATGCGGTACGATCGCGCCGGGATCGAGGCGCGGCTTGGCTCTGCCGATGCCTTCGTCCACGTCCAGGATTTGCCGGAAACCGACCTGCTGCTCGCCGCCGACTATGCCGCGCATGAAGCCGGTATTGCGGCCGCCGCTGCGCATCTCGGTGCGGCAGGACCATCGCTTTATCATCTCGACACGACGCGCCCCGAGCAGCCGCATGCGCGTACGCTGACCGAGGAGATTTCCCGCGTCGTCCGGGCGCGTGCCGCCAACCCGGCCTGGATCGCCGGCATGATGCGCCACGGTTTCCGCGGGGCCGCCGAGATCACCGCGACGCTGGAGCACATGGCCGCGTTCGCCCATCTTGCCGGCGCCGTGCCGCCGCATCTGTTCGATCTCTACTATGATGCGACGCTTGGGAATGACGACGTCCGCGCCTTCATGGCGCGTGAAAATCCGTCGGCGCTTGCCGCGATGGAGACCTGTTTTGCACGCCTGCACGATGCGGCGCTCTGGCAGACGCGCCGCAACTCGATCGCGGCGGCGCTGCGGGAGGCCTCATGAGCGCTTCCGCAATCAAGGGCTGGTGTCCCGGCGCGCTGCGCCCGATGCTGTCGGGCGATGGGTTCGTGGTGCGGGTGCGCCCGTTCGGCGGGCGTCTTGACGCGCCACAGATCACCGGCCTTGCCGACCTCGCCGGGCGGCACGGCAATGGCCTGATCGACGTCACGAGCCGCGCCAATCTCCAGATCAGAGGCGTGAGCGAAGAGAGCCATCGCCCGCTGCTCGATGGCCTTGCGCAACTGCGGCTGCTCGATCCCGACACCGAGATCGAAGCCCGGCGCAACATTCTGGTGACGCCGTTCTGGGGCGGCGGCGACGAAACGCAGTCGCTCGCTGCCGAGCTGGAGGAGGCGCTCGCCGAGTGCGGCCTCGCGCTTCCGACCAAGTTCGGGTTCGCCATCGACGACGGCAGGTCGCGGGTGCTCGCCGGCGATTCTGCCGACATCCGCATCGAGCGTGATCGCTCGGGCCATCTGCTGGTGCGGGCTGACGGTGCGAGGCTTGGCCGCTCCGTCGCGCGCGGCGAGGCCGTGGGCACGGCGCTGGCGCTCGCCAGCTGGTTCATCATCTCGGGCGGCGCGAAGGGTGGGCGAGGGCGGATGGCGGCGCATATCGCGTCCGGTGCGGTATTGCCCCAATCGCTGCGCGGCGAGACCGAGCCTGCGCCGGTGATGGCCGCCTCGCGGCCCGGGCACTATCCGCAAGGCGCGATGGTCGGCGTCGCGTTCGGGCAGATGCTGCACACGACGCTGCACCAGCTCGCCGGTAGCGGACATGCGCTGCGCATGACGCCGTGGCGGATGCTGCTGAGCGAAGGCAGGCGCGAGATGCCGAGCGCACCGGGCCTCATCACCGAGCCGTTCGATCCTGCGCTGCGCGTCATCGCCTGCAGCGGCGCGCCGCGCTGCCGCGAAGCCCATGCCGATACGCGCGCGCTGGCCGCGGCGCTCGCGCCGCGCATCGCCGCCGATGCGCGGCTTCACGTCTCCGGCTGCGGCAAGGGCTGCGCCCATTCCGGCAGGGCCGCGGTCACGCTGGTCGCCACGCGCGCCGGCTTCGATCTCGTCCGCGACGGCTCGACGCGTGACGAGCCGGCCCTGCGTGGCCTGGCCGGCGTCGACATCGTCAGCGATCCCTCCATCCTGGTGGGAGGGCACTGATGCCGCACACCTACGAGACCAACGGCGCGGCGATCTACCGTCAGTCCTTCGCGACGATCCGCGCCGAGGCGGACCTTGCGCGGTTTTCGCCCGACGAGGAGCAGGTCGTGGTGCGAATGATCCATGCCGCCGGCATGGTTGGCCTGGAGGCGCATATCCGCTTCACACCAGGCATGGCGATCGCCGCGCGCGCGGCTTTGCAGAAGGGCGCGCCAATCCTGTGCGACGCGCGCATGGTCTCCGAAGGGATCACGCGCGCGAGGCTGCCCGCGGCCAACGCCGTCATCTGCACGCTTGGCGACGAGACCGTGCCTGCACTTGCGCAATCGATATGCAACACTCGTTCGGCCGCTGCGCTCGAGCTATGGCGGCCGCATCTCGCCGGTGCGATCGTTGCGATCGGCAATGCGCCGACGGCGCTGTTTCATCTGCTCAACATGCTGGAGGATCCCGACTGCCCGCGGCCGGCGGCGATCATCGGCTGTCCCGTCGGTTTCGTCGGTGCGGCCGAATCCAAGGCCGCGCTGATGGCCGATCCGCCGGCGCCGGCGCTGACCGTCGCCGGCCGCCTCGGCGGCTCCGCGATCACCGTTGCCGCCGTGAACGCGCTGGCGAGCCGGAGCGAATAGCGATGGGACGCATCATCTGCTGCGGTCTCGGCCCCGGCGCCCCTGATTTGATGAGCGTGCGCGCCGATCGCACCGTGCGCGGCGCCAGCCACGTCGCCTATTTCCGCAAGAAGGGAAGGCCGGGCCAGGCCCGGCGCATCGTCGAGGGCATGCTGGCGGCCGGCGTCACCGAATATCCGATGGAATATCCGGTCACGACGGAGATCGCCTTCGACAGTCCGGAATACATCCACTTGCTCGCCGGCTTCTACGATGAATGGGCCGAGCGCCTGGCGCGGCTTTCGCGCGCGGTCGATGTTGTCGTGCTCTGCGAGGGCGATCCTTACTTCTACGGTTCCTTCATGCATCTCCATACGCGCCTGCAAGGCCGCGTCGAGATCGAGGTGATCGCGGGCATTCCCGGCATGGTCGGCTGCTGGAACGGCGTCGGACAGCCGATCGCGCTCGGCGACGACGTGACGACCGTGCTGATGGGCACGCTGGCGGAGGACGAGCTCGAACGGCACATGCGCGATTCCGATGCGCTCGTCGTCATGAAGACCGGCCGCAATCTTGCAAAGGTGCGCCGTGCACTCAGCTCAGCCGGCCGGCTGGATGACGCCTGGCTGGTCGAGCGCGGCACCATGCCGGGCGAGCGCGTGGTGCGGCTGGCCGAGATCGACGCCGCCGATTGTCCCTATTTCGCGATCGTGCTGGTTCACGGCAAGGGCCGGCATCTGGACGCCGCCGAATGAGGGGCTCACTAACCATCGCGGGCCTCGGGCCGGGCAGCGATGCGCTGGTGACGCCCGAGGTCACGGCTGCGCTCGGCTCGGCAACCGACATTCTGGGCTACGCGCCCTATGTCGCGCGCGTGCCGCGGCGAGCGGGGCTCACCCTGCATCCTTCGGATAACCGCGAGGAGCTGCAGCGCGCCCGCGAGGCCTTGCGGCTTGCTGCCGAAGGCGGGCAGGTCGTCGTCGTGTCGTCCGGCGATCCCGGCGTGTTCGCGATGGCCTCCGCCGTGTTCGAGGCGCTCGAACAGGCGCCGCACTATCAGGCGCTTCCGATCCGCGTGCTGCCCGGCATCACCGCGATGCTGGCGGCCGCCGCCCGCGCCGGGGCCCCGCTCGGCCATGATTTCTGCGCGATCAACCTCTCCGACAATCTCAAGCCCTGGGCCGTGATCGAGAAACGCTTGCGGCTCGCCGCGGAAGCTGACTTTGCGATCGCGATGTATAATCCGCGCTCGGCAAGCCGGCCGGAGGGCTTTGGCCGCGCGCTCGCGGTGCTGAAGGACGCGGGTTGCGGCGAGCGCCTCGTGATTTTTGCGCGCGCGGTCAGCGCAGCCGATGAGAAGATCGAGATCGTGACGCTGAATGAAGCGACCCCCGAGATGGCCGACATGCGCACGCTGGTGATCGTCGGCAATTCGCAGACGCGCCGCGTCGGCCGCTGGATCTATGCGCCGAGGCGGGCAGAATGACCGAGCCATTGCATCACCTCAGTGACGCTCTCGACCCGCCGCCGCTCGGGCAGCTTTGGTCGCGCGATCATGACCACGGGCAGGCCGAGCCTGCGGGCCGCGTCGATCTTGGCACGCGCGCCGTCGCCGCCCGAATTGCGGGCGACGATCCAGGCGATGCCGCGCTTGCGCAGCATCTCCAACTCGCTTGGAAGCGTGAACGGTCCGCGCGATACGATCACGTCGGCCGCAAAGGGCAGGGGCGCTTCGGGCAGATCGACGAAGCGCAGCGTGTAGGTGTGCTGCGGTTTCGTCGCAAACGGCGCGATATGCTGGCGGCCGATGGCGAGGAACACGTTTGCGGGCGCCTCGGGCAGCGCCGCAACGGCGGCAGTGACGTCTGCAACCTCGGTCCAATTGTCGCCGGAGGCCCTGGTCCAGGGCGCGCGCTCCAGCGCGATCAGCGGCGTGGCGGTTTGCGCGCACGCTTCGACCGCATGACGGCTCATCTCGGCAGCGAACGGATGCGTCGCGTCGATGACGTGGGTGATTCCCTCACGACGGATGTAGTCGGCAAGTCCGCTCACGCCGCCGAAGCCGCCGATGCGGGTCGGCAGCGGTTGATCGGCGGGCGTGCGGGTGCGGCCGCCATAGGAATACACGGCATCAAGCCCGGCGCGCGCGATCTCCGCGGCGAGCAGGCCGGCATCGGCCGTTCCGCCCAGTATGAGGGCGCGCATCGTGTCTGATCCCTGGCTGACCATCATCGGTATCGGCGAAGATGGCCTTGCCGGGCTGTCCGAGGCAAGCCGAAAGGCGCTTGCCAACGCGGAAACCGTTTTTGGCGGTGAGCGCCATCTTGCGCTCGTGGACGTCGGCAGTCGCGGCCGTGCGTGGCCCGTGCCCTTCAACGCCGATGCGGTGCTGACTTGCCGCGGTACTCCGACCGTCGTGCTGGCCTCCGGCGATCCGTTCTGGCACGGCGCGGGGGCCGGTCTTGCTGAGAAGCTGCAAGCCGGCGAGTGGATCGCGCATTCCGCGCCGTCGACATTTTCGCTGGTTGCGGCGCGGCTGGGCTGGCGGCTCGAACTCCTCGTCTGCCTCGGGCTCCACGCCGCGCCGTTCGAGCGTCTCGTGCCGCATCTGGCGCGAGGTGCGCGCATCATCTGCCTCGTGCGCGATGGGAAGGCGGCAAGTGATCTCGCAAAATGGTTGAGCGAGCGCGGATGGGGCGCCTCAACCTTCTGGATGTTCGCCGCCCTCGGTGGACCGCGCGAAAGCGTCAGAGAATGTCGCGCCGACAGTTTCGCCGACGATCACGATGGAGCCTTGGTTACGGTCGCCATTGAGGCGATGGGCGGACAGGGCATTCCCCGCAGCTCGGGTCTGCCAGACGATCTGTTCGTTCACGATGGCCAGATCACCAAGCGGCCGGTGCGTGCGCTCGCGCTTTCCGCGCTGGCACCGCGTCCGGGCGAGCGACTGTGGGACGTCGGCGCCGGCTCGGGGTCGATCTCGGTCGAGTGGGCGCTGTGCGGGGGGACGGCGACCGCCATCGAGCCGCGCGAGGATCGCGTCGCGAATATTCGCAAGAACGCAGCTGCGTTCGGACTGGCGCATCGGGTCGCCGTCGTCGCGGGGAGGGCGCCGGAAGCTCTTGCCGCATTGGAAGCGCCGGATGCCGTCTTCATTGGCGGCGGTCTCGACAGCGCGATGTTCGATGCGATCTGGTCGCGCCTCGCGCCGGGAACGCGGCTCGTTGCACATTCGGTTACACTGGAGACCGAAGCGCTGCTTGGCGAGCTGCATCAGCGCCACGGCGGCGAGTTGATGCGAGTGGAGATCGCGCATGCTGGCCCGCTCGGCCGCTATCGGTCCTGGGAGGCAGCACGGCCGGTGGTGCAGTGGAGCGCGGTCCGATGAAGGTGGCCGGGCTCGGATTCAGAGGGGATGTCACGCTGGCCTCGCTGCGCGAAGCGCTGCTGGCGGCGGGCGGCCTCGAAGGGCTCGACGCGGTAGCAACGGTCAGCGACAAGGCCGATGCGGAGCCGCTGAAGCAGCTCGCACGCGAGTGCGGTGTGCCGATCAAGGCTGTTCCGGCCGACATGTTGACCGGTATCGCAACGCCGACCCAGTCACATCTCGTGATGGAGAAGTTCGGGACCGGGTCGGTCGCGGAAGCCGCGGCGCTCGCGGCGGCCGGTCCTCGGGCCCGGTTGATTGCGACGCGCGTGATTTCGCAGGATCGCACCGCAACCGCCGCGATCGCGGAAGGAGACGGCGCATGACGGTGCATTTCATCGGCGCCGGGCCGGGCGCACCTGATTTGCTGACCTTGCGCGGCCGTGACCTGATCGCGGCCTGTCCGGTCTGCCTCTATGCCGGCTCCCTGATCCCTGAAGGCGTGCTGGCGCATTGCCCGCCTGGCGCGCGCATCGTCAATACGGCGCCGCTATCGCTCGACGACATCATCGCGGAGATCGCCGCGGCGCATGCGGAGGGCAAGGATGTCGCGCGGCTGCATTCCGGCGATCTCTCGATCTGGTCGGCGATGGGCGAGCAGCTCCGCCGTCTGCGCGCGCTCGGCATTCCCTATACGGTCACGCCGGGTGTGCCGTCCTTTTCCGCCGCTGCGGCAGCGCTGGAGGCCGAGCTGACGCTGCCGGGCCTTGCCCAGACGGTGGTGCTGACGCGCACGCCGGGCCGCGCCAGCGCGATGCCTGACGGCGAGCAACTGGCCGCGTTCGCCGCGACCGGCGCGGTGCTCGCGATCCATCTGTCGATCCACATGCTTGACAAGGTCGTCGCCGAGCTCACGCCGCATTATGGCGCGGATTGCCCGGTCGCGATTGTCTGGCGCGCGAGCTGGCCGGACCAGCGCATCGTGCGTGCGACGCTGGCAACGCTCGATGCCGCCGTGGGCGCCGAGATGGAGCGCACCGCGCTGATCCTGGTCGGCAGGACGCTGGGCGCTGCGGATTTCGACGAGAGCCGTCTCTATGCGGCCGACTACGACCGCCGCTATCGGCCCGTCGGCGCCGAGCCGCGCTTTCCGGAGGCGTCGTGATGCCGGCTGGCCTCGTCATATCCGCACCGGCCTCCGGCGTCGGCAAGACCACACTGACGCTGGCGCTCGCGCGGGCCTGGCGCCATCGCGGCTTGACCGTGCAGTGCTTCAAGAGCGGGCCGGATTACATCGATCCCGCCTTTCATGCCGCCGCCACGGGACGCGCCTCCGTCAACATCGACAGCTGGGCGATGGACCGCGGGACGATCTTGCATCTGGTTGGCCGCGGTACGGATGCCGACATCGTGCTCGCCGAGGGCTCGATGGGCCTGTTCGACGGCGTCGCCGCGCGCGGCGTCTGCGGCACCGGCGCCACCGCCGACATCGCGGAGATGCTGGGCTGGCCGGTGCTTCTGGTGATCGACCCCTCGGGCCAGGCGCAGACCGCGGCCGCAATCGCCGCGGGCCTGCGCGATTATCGTCCCGGCGTGCGCCTCGCGGGAGTGGTGCTCAACCGCGTCGCGAGCCCGCGCCACGAGGATCTGGTGCGGCGGGCGCTGAACGATTCAGGCATCGCCGTGTTCGGCGCGCTGCCGCGCCATGCCGAGATCAGCCTGCCGAAGCGGCATCTCGGCCTGGTGCAGGCGGAGGAGCAGGCCGAGATCGGCAAGCTGATCGACGAGGCCGCGCGCTTCGTCGCCGGGCACGTCGATCTCGATGCGGTGCTGCGCTCCGCGGCCGTTTGGTCGCCGCAACCGGCGGCGAGCGGCCTGAACGTGACGCCGCCCGGTCAGCGCATTGCGCTGGCGCGCGATGCCGCGTTCTCCTTCGTGTATCCGCATATGCTGGAAGCCTGGCGCGCGGCGGGCGCCGAGATCGTGCCGTTCTCGCCGCTGGCCGACGAAACACCGGACGCGAGTGCCGATGTGTGCTGGCTGCCCGGCGGCTATCCCGAGCTTCATGCCGGCAGGATCGCGTCCAATGTACGCTTTCGCAGCGGCCTTCGTGCCTTCGCCGAGACGCGGCCGGTGCATGGCGAGTGCGGGGGCTACATGGTGCTGGGGGCCGGGTTGACCGACGCGGAAAGTGTCCGCCATGAGATGACGGGCCTGCTTGGCCTCGAGACCAGCTTTGCCAAGCGCCGCATGCATCTGGGCTATCGCCTCGCGGCGCTCGCCGCACCGATGCCGGGACATCGTCCCGGCACGCGTCTGCGCGGTCACGAGTTCCACTATTCGACCATTCTCGCCCAGCCTGACACGCCGCTGGCGGTCGTGCATGATGCCACCGGCGCCGTCATCGCCGAGACCGGCTCGCAGCGCGGCCATGTCAGCGGCACCTTCTTTCATCTGATCGCGGAGGACCGGTGAGCGGGTTCGTTTCCTTCGTCTCCGCCGGACCCGGCGATCCCGAGCTGCTCACGCTCAAGGGCGCGGCGCGGCTGCGCGAGGCCGACGTCGTGCTCTATGACGATCTCGCCTCGGGTGCGATCCTCGATCTCGCCCGGCCGGGCGCCAATCTCGTCGCGGTCGGCAAACGCGCCGGGCGGCCCTCGACCAAGCAGCATCACGTCAACCGCCTGCTGGTCGACTATGCCGCAACAGGGGTGCGCGTGGTGCGGCTGAAGTCCGGCGATGCCGGCATTTTCGGCCGGCTCGAGGAGGAGATCGAGACGCTGCGCGAGGCCGGCATCGGCTATGAGATCGTTCCCGGCGTCACCTCGGCCTGCGTCGCCGCCGCGCAAGCCGGCATTCCCCTGACCCGGCGCCACACCTCGCGCCGGGTGCAGTTCATCACCGGCGCCGACGTCACCGGCGAGCTGCCGCCGAATCTGAACTGGGCGGCGCTGGCCGATCCCGAGGCGACGACCGTGGTCTATATGGGCCGGCGCACCTTTCCGGCGCTTGCCGCAAAATTGATCGCGCACGGCCTCGCCGCGGAGACCCCGGCGCTGGTCGCCGAATCCCTCGGCCGACCCGACGAGCGGCTGGTCCGCACCACCATTGTTGAGCTGGCCGAGCAGCTTGCCCGCGGTGGCGCTCCTTCGACCGCCGCCGTGATCCTGTTCGGTGCGCTGGCCGGGGATTATCCGTCGTGATCGCCCCGGCCGCGCCTCGCCCCTTGACGCAGGCTCGGCGAAAGGGGCACACAGGAGAAGCAAGGTGCTCGACGCGGCGCAAAGCGCCGGAGCATAATCGGGAATGGGGATGGGCGGACCAAGTTGCGGCGCCCAAAACCCCAGCCGCCCCCGCGACTGTAAGCGGTGAGGGACTTCGATCAGCCACTGGGCCGCAAGGTTCGGGAAGGCCGGAGAACCCAGTGAACCGCGAGCCAGGAGACCGGCCCTGCACGTTTTGAGGCCAAGGCCGTCGGGTGTGACGGCAGGAAGGATCTGAGCCATGCATATCGAACCCGGTCTAGTGACGGGCGCCAAGCTCGTGCTGAGTTACGCAACCGGCATCGCCGCAGGCGGCGTTGCCTTGAAGCTCGCAGCCCAAACCGTGCGCGAGCAGGGTATCGGCTCGTTCGCGGCGCGCACTTTGGCCACGACGGTCCTCGTCTTCACGTTCTTCGAGATCCTGCCGCACTTCCCGGTCGGCGTCTCCGAGGTGCACTTCATCCTCGGCTCGACCTTGTTCCTGCTGTTCGGTGCTGCGCCGGCGGCCTTCGGCCTCGCGTTCGGCCTGCTGCTTCAGGGCGTGTTGCTCGAGCCGGTCGATCTGCCGCAATACGGTATGAACGTCACGACGCTGCTGGTGCCGCTGTTCGCGATCCAGGCGATCGCCACGCGGATCATTCCGCGCAACACGGCCTATGTCGACCTGAAGTATCGGCAGGCATTGGCGCTGTCGACCACCTATCAGGCCGGCGTGATCGCCTGGGTGGCGTTCTGGGCGCTCTATGGCTCCGGCTTTGCGATGAGCAACCTCGCCAGCATCGCGACGTTTGCGGCGTCCTACGCGCTCGTGATCGTGATCGAGCCGCTGGCCGATCTCGCCGTGCTGGCGCTGGCGAAGTCGCTGCGCGGCGTCACCGCGCCCGGCCTCGTCACTCCGCGCCTGCACAACGCAGCTTAACTGAGACAAGGGGCGGCCGTCATGGCCGCCCCCACGCGCAATGCTCACGCTCTCCCTGATCGGCATCGGTTGCGGCGATCCCGCGCAGCTCACGCGCGCCGCAGTTGACGCCATCAACGCCGCCGACCTCGTCCTGATCCCGCGCAAGGGAACGGCGAAATCCGATCTCGCCGATCTCAGGCGGACGATCTGCGCGGATGTGCTCACCAGCGACACGACAGCCATCGCCGAGTTCGATCTTCCCGTGCGCGATGCTGCCGAGGCGGATTACCGCAAGGGCGTGGACGACTGGCACGATGCGGTCGCCGCGACCTGGTCCGAGACGATCGCAGATCAGCTCGGAAGCGACGGCAAGGTCGCGCTGCTGATCTGGGGCGATCCTTCGCTGTATGATTCCTCGCTGCGCATCGCGCGGCGGCTCGCTCCCTTGCCCAGAATCGAGGTCGTGCCCGGCATCACGTCGATCCAGGCGCTGTGCGCGGCCCATGCGCTGCCGCTCAACGACATCGGCGAGCCGTTCCTGGTCACGACCGGGCGACGCCTGCGCGAAGGCGGCTGGCCGCAAGGCGTCGACACCGTGGTGGTGATGCTCGACGGCGGCACGGCATTCGAATCGTTGGATCCGGCAGGAATTCACATCTATTGGGGCGCCTATCTCGGCATGCCCGATCAGATCATCATGTCCGGCGCCCTCGCCGAAACCGGCCGGCGCATCGTCGCGGCACGGCAGGAAGCGCGCGCGCGGCATGGCTGGATCATGGACAGCTATATTCTCAAGCGCAGGCGTTAAGCGAGGCAGCATGCTCCCCGAATGGGTCACCCGGAACTGCCCCGCGATCTCCGCGCTTCATCGCGAGGCGGCGATCGCGCGTCAGGCGCAGCTGACGAAGCCGACCGGCGCGCTCGGCCGGCTCGAGCAGCTCGCGATCGAGCTCGCCGGTTTGCAAGCGACCGAGCAGCCGCGCGCGGCGCGCGTGCCGATCATCGTCTTCGCGGGCGACCACGGCATCGTCGCGCAGGGCGTCTCGGCCTATCCGCAACAAGTGACCATCGCGATGATGGCGAATTTTGCCTCCGGCGGTGCTGCGATCTCGGTGCTGGCGCGCGAGCTTGGCTCGCGCCTGGAGGTGGTCGATGCCGGCACGCTGGCCAGTGAGGAGATGACGGGCATCGTCACCGACAAGCCGCGCCACGGCACCCGCGATTTCAGCGTGGAGGCCGCCCTCCTGCCTGCGGAGCTGGCGTTTGCCTTCGAGGCCGGCCGGCGTGCGGTTGCGCGGGCGGAGGCCAGCCAGCCCGATCTGTTGATCTTCGGAGAGATGGGCATCGGCAACACCACGACGTCGGCGGCGATCGCGGCGAGCCTGCTCGGCATCAGCGCCGAGGAGATCGCGGGCGGCGGCACCGGCATCGATGCGGCCGGCCGGGCGCACAAGGCGCGCATGATCGATGCGGCGATTGCACGTCAGGGCGTTGCGGGCGCGGCGCCGGAGAAGATCCTGTGTGCCGTCGGCGGGCTCGAAATCGCCGCTATCTCGGGCGCGATCATCGCGGCCGCGCAGCGCCGCATCCCCGTGCTGATCGATGGCTTCATCGTTTCGGTTGCAGCGCTTGCAGCGGAGCGGCTGAACCCGTCATGTGAGCCCTATCTGCTGCCGTCGCACCAATCGGCCGAGCAGGGCCATCGCCTGGTGCTGCGCGCTTTGAACGTGCAGCCGCTGATCAGCCTCGATCTCAGGCTCGGGGAGGGATCGGGTGCCGCCATCGCGCTGCCGCTGGTGCGGTCGGCCTGCGCGCTCCACAACGGCATGGCGACCTTTGCAGAGGCCAATGTGCCTGACAGGCCTAGCTGATCCGTTGGTTCACCGAGACGACGCGCCAGCCGGCCGCGAGCCGATCGATCCGGGTCAGCGACAGCGGCTCGATCACGAAGCGCAAGGCGGCCTGCGGCGTCAGATCGAGCGCGATGCATAGCGCGGCGCGGATGGTGCCGGAATGCACGACCAGCGTGGCGGGTCCCGCTGCGATCCGCGACAGACCGAGCCGCACGCGCGCGACCTGATCCGCAAAGCTTTCGCCGCCCGGCGGCCGTCCACCGGCCGGATCGTCCCAGAACTGCGCATAGGCCGCGCCGCCGGCGGCAGCGAGCTCGTCGTGCCGATGGCCGGTCCAGTCGCCGAAATCCTGTTCGCGGAATTCGCTGACCTGCTCCGGTTCGAGCCCCAGCGCACGCGCCGTCTCGACCGTGCGCCGCGACGGGCTGGCGTAGCTCGCAGCGTCCTGTGGCAGGCGCTGCCGCAGCGCCTCCAATTGCGCGCGATCGCGGAGATCGGCCGGCGCATCGGCGGCATGGATCGTTCCTTTGACGCCATCGACCGGCGCGTGCCGTATCAGCCAGAGGAAGGTCTCGCCTTCCATGCTCTCATCTCCAAGGAAGTTGTTCGCTGTGGCAGTAACGCCGCAACTGGCACATTGACTCCGTTGTGATGGTAATCCTAGATGCTCGCGACGGTTTCCCCGAGAGGGGATGAAAAGGGAATGCGGTGCGGGGACGTTGTCCCCCAATGCCGTGGCTGCCCCCGCAACTGTGAGCGGATAGTCCTTCGTCAGACGCCACTGGGTCCTCGGTCCCGGGAAGGCGACGAAGTGGTGATGACCCGCGAGCCAGGAGACCTGCCGTCAGCCGTGGTCACACGCGAAGATGTCGGTCGGGGAGTACAGACATTCGGCTTCATCGGACGGCTGCAAGGCCAAAGGTGAGACCTCGTTCGCTGTGACGTGCCACTGACGTCATACCGAGGTTCTGTGCCGTGTCTCCTGTTTGCATCTTACGACCACGCCGCGTCCTGCTTGCCGCCGCCGCCCTCACATCCTTGGCCGTGCTCGATCTGCCCGCCGCACAGGCGCAGCAGGTTCGCGAACCGCTGCCGCCGGTCGAGGTGTCGCCGGCCCAATCCCGCAAACCGGCCAGGTCAACCGGCCGGGAGGCGCAAAGCCCGCGCCGCGCGGCGGCGCGCAGGCCTGCCGCCGCATCCACAGCGCCCAAGCCCGTCGCCCCGGCTGCGACGGCGCCGACGCCGCTCAACACCAACGCGGTGGCCGAAAGCGCCTCGCGGCTCGGCCTGACAGTGCGGCAGACGCCCGCGACCGTCGAGGTGATCTCGGCCGAGACCATGCGCGAGCAGGGCTACCGCACCGTCTCCGACGTCGCCCAGGGCGCCGTCGGCGTCACCTCCGGCGACAATCCCGCGGAGCCTTCCGCCTTCTCGATGCGCGGCTTCACCAACAGCCAGATCAACACGCTCTACAACGGCATCAAGATCGGCCCGCAGAACATGACCTCGCGGATCATGGACACCGCCAATCTGGAGGCCGTTGAATTCCTGAAAGGCCCGGCCTCGCTGATCTCGGGCGAGGGCGCAGCCGGCGGCGCGATCAATTTCGTCACCAGGCAGCCGCACACCGGACCGATCCGGAACGAAGCCGACTTCTCCTGGGATTCCCTGAACTCGTTCCGCGCGCATTATGGCTCGGGCGGCAGCACCAACGTTCAGGGCCTCGACTACCGCTTCGACGTCAGCCGCGCCACGCTCAACGGCTTTGCCGACGACACCAACACCAGGATGCTGGATGTGTCCGGACAGCTCAACTACCGCGTCTCCGACAGCCTCAAGGTCTGGGGTGCGATCGAGTACCGCGAGGATCGTGGCAAGGCCTATTGGGGCGCGCCGCTGGTGCCGATCGCTTATAGCGGCTCGCATGCGACGAGCGAGATCGTTTCGGGCAATTACGTCTCGAACTACAACAAGACCAATCTCGGCGCGGTCACCATCGACGACCGCACCTTCAACACCAACTACAACGTCCTCGACAACCGCAATGTCGCGCAGGAAGTCTGGTTGCGCGGTGGCTTCGAGCTGAAGCTCGCGCCCGATCTCACGCTGAAAAGCCAGGCCTATGGCTATGGAGCGGAACGCAGCTGGTTCAACAACGAGGTCGAGGCGTTCAATTCGGCAACGAACCTGGTCGATCGCGAGCGCTTCTACGTCGCACACAGCCAGCGTCTCGTCGGCAACATCACCGACCTGATCTGGGACACTGACATCGCAGGCTTCGACAATCGGCTGGTCACGACATTGTCGTCGAGCTATCTCGATTTCGTCAGGCCGGGCGCGGCAAACTTCCCCGGCGATTCCGTCTCGCTGGTCGATCCCAACCGCGGCTTCTACGGCTTGCTGACGACGCAGCAACAGACGGCGCGGATCGACAACGAAGCTCTGTCGTTCGAGGACCGGCTGAAGCTGACGCATAACTTCGCGCTGATTGGCGGCCTGCGCCTCGAGCATATCGGGCTCGATCGCAACTCGACCGACTCCGCCGGGGTCGTGAAAGCGGGCTTCCCGTACACCAAGGACTGGGCGCCTGTGACAGGACGCGTCGGCTACACCTGGGAGGCCGTGCCCGGACTGACTTTCTTCAGCCAGTACGCCACCGGCGCTGACGTGTCGGCCAACAACATCTTCCTGCTCTCGCCGACCCAGCCATTGGACCTCACCACCGCGCGCACCTATGAGACCGGCGTCAAACATCTGTTCTGGGACAACAGGGCGGAGTGGTCGTTCTCGGCCTACGACATCGTGCGCAAGAACGTCTATGCCGCGGCCGGCGGGCAGGCGCTCAACATCGCCGGGCGGCAGGAGTCCAAGGGCGTCGAGCTTGCGGCGTCGTTGCGTCCGATCGAGCCGCTGCGGCTCTGGGGCAACATCGCCTATGTCGATGCGCGCTATGCCGACTATAATTTCGCCGGCGGCTCGTTCTCCGGCAACACGCCGCCGAACGTCCCGCGGATCGTCGCCAATGCCGGCGCCTCCTGGCGTTTCTTCACGCCCTGGCCGGTGGAGCTCGGCATCACCGGCCGCCATGTCGGCGACCGCTACAACACCGATGCCAATGTCGTGACGATGAAGGCCTACACCGTCGCCGACGTCTATGCCTTCGTCGACATCCCCAAGACGGTGTTTGGTGCGGTCGACCAGGCCCGCCTGACCTTCCGCGTCCGCAACATCACCGACAGGCGCTATGCGATCTGGGGCGATCCGTTCTATCCCGACCAGATCCTGCTCGGCGCACCGCGCACCTACGAGCTCTCGGCGGCGTTCAAATGGTAGGACGCTGACCGCATGATGGGCGCGGTCGTCCTGTTGCATCGCTGGCTTGGAATCGCGTTCTGCCTGCTGTTCGCGATGTGGTTTTCGACCGGCATCGTGATGCACTTCGTTCCGTTTCCGTCGTTGACGGAAGCGGAGCGCTTTGCCGGCCTCGCGCCGGTGCAGCATGCGGAGACGAGGATCTCGGTCGCCGACGCCGTCGCCGCGAGCGGAATCATCGATGCCACGCGCGTGCGGTTGGTCGAGCGGCGCGGCGGATCGGTCTATATCGTGTCGGGCCCATCGCGCGTCCGTGCGGTTCGTGCCGCCGACGGGCAGGATGCAGCTTTGATCTCCGCCGATCTCGTGCTCGCCATCGCGCAGGATCACGCCCGCCGCCGCGGGCTCGATGCCGCGCGGGCCGGGATCGTGGCACTGGCGGATTACGATCAGTGGAGCGTGCCGAACGGCCTCGACCGCCATCGACCCTTGTTTCACATCGCGCTCGGCGATGCCGCGGGAACGGAGATCTATGTCTCGTCGCGCACCGGCGAGGTCGTCCTCGATACGACGCGAGGCGAGCGCGGCTGGAATTGGGCCGGCGCTGTGCTGCACTGGATCTACCCCACGGTTCTGCGGAGCAATTGGTCGCTATGGGACCGCGTCGTCTGGACGCTGTCGCTGCTGGCCTTGCTCGCGGCTGCGCTGGGCGCGGTGCTCGGGATGGTACGGATCAGGATGCGAGATCGCCGGATCTCGACACCCTACCGCGGCTGGCATGCGCTGCATCACCTCGTTGGCCTTGCAGCAACGGTCTTCGTGTTGACCTGGATCTTCAGCGGCTGGCTTTCGATGGATCACGGCCGGCTGTTCTCGCGCGGGGAGCTGAGCCCCACCGAGGCCGGCGTGATGAACGCGGCCCCGGGCTGGACGGCGGCTCCGTCATTCGATCGACAGCCGATAGCGTCGTCGGTCCGCGAGGTTGAATGGTTCGCCTTTGGCGGCCAACTTTATCGCCGCGATCGCTCTGCCCTCGGCGTCCAGACCTTGGCCATGGCAGGGGATGCCTCCCGCGCGGAATTTCTGACTGCGCGCGAGGTCGGAGGGCTCGCGGCGCGACTTGCTACTGGATGCGGTACGCTGTCGGTCCTTGCCGGAAACGACGACTATCCCGCGCGATCGGCCGTCGCCGGAGCCCCCGTCTATCGCGTCCGCTGCGGCGATCTCTGGTTCGACATCGACGGTGCCGGCGGCCAGGTGCTGCAACGGCTGGATGCCTCGCGGCGCGCCTATCGCTGGTTCTACAGCGCGCTCCACACCCTCGATTTTCCGGTTCTGATGACGCATCCGTTTCTGCGCGATGTTCTCATCGTCGGGTTCTGTGCGCTGGGTTTGGTGTTCTCCCTGACCGGCGTCGTGATCGGCTGGCGGCGCTTGCGGCTCTCTCTGATGACCTGACCCACGCGAACCAGCCGCGATCTCGACGTGCTGCGCATGCCGGGGTGGCCCAGATCGCAATGAGATCCTGCTGGCGAAGGGCCAGTTAGTGGCATACCATTTGCTTGCCAATGAGCTCTGGTTTCACCTGCCTTTGGCCAACGATGGCCGGCAATCACGGCATTACTGGGAGGACTTCATGGATCGCAGGACCGTATTGAAGGGACTGGCTGGCGCGGGCGGTCTGGCATTGACCGGCCTCTCGGCTCCGGCCATCGCGCAGGGCGCATCGGTCCGCACGCTGCGCTTCGTGCCCCAGGCCAATCTCGCCAATTTCGATCCGATCTGGGGCACGCAATATGTCGTGCGTAATGCCGCCGCGCTGGTCTGGGACACGCTTTACGGCATCGATTCCTCGCTCCAGCCGCAGCGCCAGATGGTCGAGTCCGAGGAGACGTCCGACGACGGCAGGATCTGGACGTTCCGCTTGCGCCCCGGTCTCAAGTTCCATGACGGCGAGCCGGTGCTGGCCAAGGACGTGGTCGCGAGCCTGTCGCGCTGGGCGGCGCGCGATCCGATGGGCCTGATGATCATCGCGATCCAGCAGGAGCTGACGGCCGTCGACGACCGCACCTTCAAATGGGTCTTGAAGCAGCCCTTCCCGAAAATGCTCTATGCGCTGGCCAAGAACAACGCGCCGTGCTCCTTCATCATGCCCGAGCGCATTGCCAAGACCGACCCCTTCAAGCAGATCACAGAATATGTCGGCTCGGGTCCCATGAAGTTCGCCAAGGGCGAATGGGTGCCGGGCGCCAAGGCCGTGTTCGAGAAGTTCGCCGATTACGTGCCGCGCCAGGAGAAGGCATCCTGGCTCGCCGGTGGCAAGCAGATGATGGTCGATCGCGTGGAGTGGATCGTGATGCCGGATCCGGCCACCGCCGCGGCCGCCCTGCAGAACGGCGAGGTCGATTGGTGGGAGAACCCGATCGCCGATCTCGTGCCCGTGCTTAAGAAGAACAAGAACATCAGCGTCGATATCGGCGATCCCCTCGGCAATATCGGTTCGTTCCGCATGAACCATCTGTTCGCGCCGTTCAACGATGTGCGCGCGCGGCGCGCTGTGCTGATGGCGATGAACCAGGAAGACTACATGCGCGCGATCGTCGGCGACGATAACGCGCTGTGGAAGCCGCTGCCCGGCTTCTTCACGCCTGACACGCCTGTTTACAACGAGCTGGGCGGCGAGATCCTCAAGGGCAAGCGCGATCTCGACGCCGCCAAGAAGCTGCTCGCCGAGAGCGGCTATTCCGGCCAGCCGGTGACGTGCCTGGTCGCGCAGGACCAGCCGATCACGAAGGCGCAAGGCGACGTCACGGCCGACCTCCTCAAGAAGCTCGGCATGAATGTCGACTTCGTCGCGACCGATTGGGGCACGGTCGGCTCCCGCCGTGCGGCGAAGACGCCGCCGGGGCAGGGCGGCTGGAACATGTTCCACAGCTGGCACGCAGGCGCCGACTGCATCACGCCCGCCGCCTACACGGCCATCCGCGCCAACGGCGACAAGGCCTGGTTCGGCTGGCCCAACAGCCCGAACACCGAGAAGGAGATCACGGGCTGGTTCGAGGCCAAGAATGTCGAGGAGGAAAAGGCCGCGATCGGCAAGGTCAACAAGGCGGCACTCGAGGATGTCGTCTACGCGCCGACCGGCTTCTTCCTGACCTATACGGCATGGCGCAAGAACGTCTCCGGCATCACCAAGGGACCGCTGCCGTTCTTCTGGGGCGTGTCGAAATCCGCATGATGCTGCGCTGAAGCCAGATGCTCTCCTACATCCTCCGTCGCATCGTCGCGACCCTGCCGGTCATGGCGATCGTCGCGCTGTTCGTGTTCAGCCTGCTCTACATCGCGCCGGGTGACCCCGCCGTGGTGATCGCGGGCGACCAGGCAAGTCCGGAGGATGTGGAGCGCATCCGCCAGAGCCTCGGTCTGGACCGGCCGTTCCTGATCCAGTTCGGAAGCTGGGTCTGGCGCATCCTGCACGGCGACCTCGGCACCTCGATCTTCACCAATCTGCCGGTGTCGGCGATGATCGGGCAGCGCCTCGGACCGACGCTGTCGCTGATGATCGTCACGCTGCTGCTCACGATCGTGGTGGCGGTGCCGCTCGGCGTGGTGGCGGCGTGGAAGGCGGGCAGCCTGATCGACCGCGTCATCATGGGCTTTGCCGTGTTCGGCTTCTCGCTGCCGGTCTTCGTGGTCGGCTACATGCTCGCCTACATCTTCGCACTCGAGCTCGAATGGCTGCCCGTGCAAGGCTACACGCCGCTCAGCTCAGGCTTCTGGCCGTGGCTGGAAAACCTGATCCTGCCGGCGATCGCGCTCGGCTGCGTCTACATCGCCCTGGTTGCGCGCATCACCCGCGCGGCCATGCTCGAAGTGCTGCAGCAGGACTACATCCGCACCGCAAAGGCCAAGGGCCTCGGCCAGGGCGGCATCCTGTTCGTTCACGCGCTGAAGAACGCGGCGGTGCCGATCGTGACGGTGATCGGGATCGGCATCGCGCTGCTGATCGGCGGCGCGGTCGTGACCGAGAGCGTGTTCGCGATTCCGGGCCTTGGCCGGCTCACGATCGATGCGATCCTGCGGCGCGACTATCCCGTGATCCAGGGCATCGTGCTGCTGTTCAGCTTCGTCTACGTCCTCGTCAATCTGATGATCGACGTCATTTACACGCTCGTTGACCCGAGGATCCGCTATTGACCGACACGACCGTCAATCCGCAATCGCTTCCGGCTGGGTTCGTGCTTGCACCACAGCTGCCCGAAATCCTGCGGCCGGTCACGATCCGGCGCGGCTTCCTCGGATTCCTGCGCGGGCATCCCACCGTTGCGATCGGCGGCGCATTGCTGCTGACGCTGGTGCTGATCGCGATCTTTGCGCCCTATCTCGGGTCGGTCGATCCGACCGCGCTCGCGCCGGCCAAGCGCACGCGGGCACCGTCGGCCGATTTCTGGTTCGGCACCGACGTGCTCGGCCGCGATATCTATTCGCGCGTGCTCTACGGCGCGCGGGTCTCGCTCACGGTCGGGCTTTCAGTTGCGATCTTTGCGTCTGCTGCCGGCCTTGCCATCGGCATGGTCTCCGGCTTCATCCGCTGGGCCGACGGCATTCTGATGCGCGTCATGGACGGGCTGATGTCGATCCCGCCGATCCTGCTCGCGATCGCGCTGATGGCGCTGACGCGGGGCAGCGTCGGCAACGTCATCCTGGCCATCACCGTGGCCGAGATCCCGCGCGTCTCGCGCCTCGTCCGCAGCGTCGTGCTGTCGCTGCGCGAGCAGCCCTATGTGGATGCCGCGGTCGCCTGCGGAACGCGCACGCCGATGATCATCCTGCGCCACATCCTGCCCAACACGGTGGCGCCCATGCTGGTGCAGGCAACCTATATCTGCGCCAGCGCCATGATCACCGAGGCAATTCTGTCCTTCATCGGCGCCGGCACGCCGCCGACCATTCCGTCCTGGGGCAACATCATGGCGGAGGGCCGGGCGCTGTGGCAGGTCAAGCCTTACATCGTGTTCTTCCCGGCAGCGTTTCTCTCGGTCACCGTGCTCGCCGTGAATCTCCTCGGCGACGGCCTTCGCGATGCGCTCGACCCGCGCATGGCCAAAAGCCTGTGATGGATCGAGGCTGATCGCGATGGCCCTGCTCGAAGTCGACAACCTCCAGACCCATTTCCGCACCCCCGGCGGCATCAACCGCGCGGTCGACGGCGTATCCTTCCATGTCAATGAAGGCGAGACGCTGGCCATCGTCGGCGAATCCGGCTGCGGCAAGTCGGTGACCTCGATGTCCCTGATGCGGCTGATCCCGGAGCCGCCGGGCCGGATCGCAGGCAGCATCCGCTTTGCGGGCAGGGACCTCCTCAAGCTGTCCGATCGCGAGATGCGCGCCATCCGCGGCAACGACATCTCGATGATCTTCCAGGAGCCGATGACGAGCCTGAACCCGGTGCTCACCGTCGGCCGCCAGATCCGCGAGACCTTGATGATCCATCAGGGCCTCGACAAGCAGGCCGCCGAGGCGCACGCGGTGGAGATGCTGACGCTGGTCGGCATCCCCGAGCCGAAGCGGCGGGTGCGCGAATATCCGCACCAGCTCTCCGGCGGCATGCGCCAGCGCGTCATGATCGCCATCGCGCTCGCCTGCAATCCGAAGCTTCTGATCGCGGACGAGCCCACCACCGCGCTCGACGTGACGATCCAGGCGCAGATCCTCAAGCTGATGCTGGACCTCAAGCGCCGGGTCGGCGCCGCCATCATCCTGATCACCCACGATCTCGGCGTCGTCGCCGAGATCGCCGAGCGCGTCATGGTGATGTACGCCGGCCGCAAGGTCGAGGAGGCGCCGGTCGCCGAGCTGTTCCGCTCCCCGCGTCATCCCTACACCCAAGGCCTGTTGGGTGCGGTGCCGCGGCTCGGCTCCTCGCTGACGGGCACCGCGAGGCGGCTGGCCGAGATTCCCGGGCAGGTGCCCGATCTGCGCAAGCCGATCGCCGGCTGCGTCTTCGCCGGCCGCTGCGCGCTCGCGACCGATCTGTGCCGGCAGTATGCGCCCGGGCTCGAAGAGAAGGGCCCGCGCCACATCGCCGCCTGTCATTACGCGGCCAAGGGAGCCGTTGCGGCATGAGCCCTCCGCTGCTCCAGGTCAACGACCTCAAGAAGCATTTCCCGGTCAAGGCCGGGCTGTTCAGCCGCAAGTCCGAATTCGTCTATGCGGTCGACGGCGTCTCCTTCGAGATCGCGCGCGGCGAGACGCTGTCGTTGGTCGGCGAGTCCGGCTGCGGCAAGTCGACGGTCGGCCGCGCCATCCTGCGGCTGTTCGACATCACCGCGGGGCAGGTGATCCTCGACGGTCAGCGCATCGACGATGCCGCGCCGAGCACGATGCGCCAGATGCGCCGGCGGGTGCAGGTGGTGTTCCAGGATCCGTTCTCGAGCCTCAACCCGCGCATGCGGGTGCGCGATATCCTGGCCGAGCCGATCCGCAATTTCGGCCTCGCGAAATCCGCCGAGGATCTCGAAGTTCGCCTCACGGCGCTGATGGACACCGTGCGATTGCCGCGCGAGGCGCTCAATCGCAGGCCGCACGAATTCTCCGGCGGCCAGCGTCAGCGCATCGGCATCGCCCGGGCGCTGGCGGCCGAGCCCGAGCTGATCGTGTGCGACGAGGCGGTGTCCGCGCTCGACGTCTCGGTCAAGGCGCAGATCGTCAATCTGCTGCAGGATCTCCAGAGCGAGTTCGGCCTCGCGCTTTTGTTCATCAGCCACGACCTCGCGATCGTCGAGCACATGACCCACCGCGTCGCGGTGATGTATCTCGGCAAGATCGTGGAGGTGGCGCCGCGTCGCGAGATCTTCGCCGCGCCCAGACATCCCTACACCAAGGCGCTGCTGTCCGCGGTGCCGCTGCCCGAGCCGGGTGCCCAGCGTAACCCGATCATCCTCAAGGGCGACGTGCCGAGCCCGATCAATCCGCCGAAGGGGTGCCGCTTCCACACCCGCTGCCCGCTCGTGTTCGATCGCTGCCGGGCCGAGGAGCCGGTGCTTCGCGCGGCCGGAGCCGAGCAATGGGTGGCCTGTCATCTCGAAGAGGCCGCGCCGGCGGCGAGCCCGGAAGGGTGAGTTTCGCGCTGGAAATTCGTTAGCAAAAACAACCCCGTTCTACTGTGCATGGGGTTGTTTTCGCAGTTTTGATGTGGCCGGCCTCAGCCCTGGCGGCGCAGGAAGCCGGTGATCGTGACCTTGTCCCAGATCCCGGCCGCGGCAAAGGGATCGGCGCGGTTGAAGGCCTCGACCTCGCTGCGGCCGGGGGCCTCGATCAGGAACAGGCTGCCGATCATGGTCGCGCCGTCGTCGGAGACCAGCGGCCCCGACATCACGATCTTGACGCCGAAGCGCGAGGTGTCGCTCAGGAACGCCTTGTGGGCATCGTAATTGGCGAGCCGGGTCGGCAGTGCCCCGGCGCGGTCGAGGGCGTGAATGGCGAACAGCATGGGGTCTCCGTTTCTTGACTTGGTTTTGGGACGGCCGCCGTGGCGACCGTCCGGACGTGATGGGTGGCCTTACTTGGCGCCGAGCTTGCCGGCGTCCTCGAAGGTCGGGCAGGTCCGCTGCTCCAGCGGCACGTCGAACGGCTGGTAATTGTCCTTGGTGATCACCGTCGGCTTCAGCACGATCTCGGCGATCACAGGCTGGTTGCGCAGGGCGCGGATCGCCATCATGGTGCCGAGGCAGCCCTGGGCAAAGCCGTTGTAGTCGCCGCTGGCGAGCAGCTTGCCTGACTTGATCGCGTCGATCGCCTCCTTGGTGCCGTTGATGCCGATCACCTGCGCCTTGCGGTTGGCGCCGTCGAGGGCTTCGATCGCGCCGACCGCCATGGCGTCGTTGGCGGCAAGCACGCCGTCGATCTGCGAATTCGACTGCATCAGGTTCTCCATGACCTGGAGCGCCTGCAGCCGCTGGTAATTGCCGGGCTGGGAGGCCAGCAGCTTGGCGCCCGGATTCTCCTTCAGCGCGTCGTTGAAGCCGCGGACGCGGTCGACATTGGTCAGCGAGCCCTTGACGCCCTCGATGATGACGATGTTGCCCTTGCCGCCGAGCGTCTTCAGCAGGAAGCGCGCGGTCTCCAGGCCGAGGCTGTAATCGTCGGCGCCGACGAAGGACAGGAACTTGCCGCCCGCGGAGCGGTCGGTGATGTTGACGACCGGGATCTTGGCCTCGTTGATCTTCTCGACCCCCGGCACCATCGCCTTGTAGTCGACCGGCGTGAACACGATCGCGCTCGGCTTTTTCACCACGACGTCCTCGATCTGGCTGAGCTGCTCGGGGATCGAGTCCGGCTTGGTCGGGATGTATTGCAGCGTCTTCGCGTTCAGCGTCTTCGCCATGCTGTCGGCGCCGACGCGCACCGTCTGGAAGAACGGGTTGGTCTGGTTCTTGGTGAAGACGGCGATGGTCTCGCCGTCGGCACGGGCCTGTGTCGTGAACGCGGCAGCCACCAATAACGGCACTGCCAAATATCCCAGTTTCTGTTTCATGTTGCCTCCATCCCTCGTTTTGCTTGTTGGACCTCTTGGAAACTCATTGCGTGCGCCGGCGCGTCTTCATGTCGAGCCAGACCGCGAGAATGACGATGATGCCGGTCACCAGCGGCTGCCAGTTGGCGCTGACCGAGAGCAGGTTCATGCCGTTCAGCACCAGTGTTAGGATCAACGCGCCGATGAAGGTGCCGAACACGGTGCCGACGCCGCCGAACAGCGAGGTGCCGCCGATCAGCACGGCCGCGATCGCCGGCAACGTCAGGCTTTCGCCGATGTCGGCTTCGGCTGAATTGAGCCGCGACAGGAAGATGATCGAGGCGAGCCCCGCCATGAGGCCGGAGACGGCATAGACCAGCAGCAGGCGCCGCGCGACCGGAATGCCGGAGAGCCGCGCCGCGACCGGATTGGCCCCGATCGCATAGATCTCCTGGCCCCAGATCGTGCGCTGCGCGAAGAACGTGCCGATCCCGAGGAAGACCAGCAGCAGATAGACCGGGATGGGCAGGCCGAACAGATAGCCGCTGCCGATCTGGCGGAAGCCGGCCGGGAAGCCGTGCAGGGTCTCCCCGGCCATGTACCAGTAGGTTAGGCCGTTCAGCACCCAGAGCATGCCGTAGGTGGCGATGAAGGAGGGGATGCGGAGCGCGGTGACCATGATGCCGTTGAGCAGTCCGACGATGCCGCCGCAGGCAAGTCCGGTGAGGATGCCGAGCGCCGGCGAGCCGGTCTTGTGGATCAGGGTGCCGGCGATGCAGGCGGACAGCGCCACATTGGCGCCGACGGAAAGATCGAGGCCGGCTGTCAGCACAACCAGCGTCAGTCCGGAGGCGATGAAGAAGGTCAGGCTCGCCTGGCGGAGCACGTTGAGGATGTTGCCGAGGCTGAGGAAGGAATCGCTGAGCACGGCCAGCACGGCACAAATCAGAAGCGCCGCAAGCAGGCGGTAGAACACCTGGATCGCGTCCTGCGACAGGAAGGAGCGGGGCGGCACGATCGCCTCTTTGCTGATGTCGGTCATGCGCGGCTCCTGAGACCATCGAGGAACAGCGCGACGATGACGAGGACGCCGACGCTGGCGACCTGCACCGAGGACGGCAGCGAGATCAGGTTCAGCCCGTTGCGCAGCACGCCGACGGAGAGGACGCCGAGCAGGGTGCCGAGCAACCAGCCATTGCCGCGCTCGAACGAGGTGCCGCCGACGGCGACCGCCGCGATGGCATCGAATTCAAGGCCGAGGCCGGCGGTGGGGTGACCGGAGTTCATCCGCGCGGTCATCAGGAGACCCGCGATGCCGGCCATGGCGCCGCCGAGCGCGTAGACGGCGATCAGGAGCCGGTTCGGCGAGAGGCCGGCATAGCGCAGCGCCTCGCGGTTGCCGCCGAGGGCGAAGATGTAGGTGCCGAAGCGGGTGTGATAGAGCAGCATGTGGAAGACCGCGTAGGTCACGAGCGCCATCACGATCGGAACGGGGACTCCCAGAAGCGTCGCCGAATAGATGTCGCGCACGCTGTGGGGGATGCCGACCACGCTCTGGCCGTCGCTGACGATCAGCGACAGTCCCTGCGCCATGCCGAGCGTGCCCAGCGTCGCGACGAAGGGCGGAATGCCGAGGATGGCGACCAGCCAGCCGTTGACGGTGCCGAAGGCCACGCCGACCAGCAGGCCGGCACCCAAGCCCAGCAGCATCGACTTGGTCGCGAGCGAGACGATGGCGACGCAGAGCGAGGTCAGCGTCAGCACCGCGCCCATCGACAGGTCGAGCCCCTCGGTCATGATGATCAGCGTCATCGGCAGCGCGAGCATGGTCAGGATGGTTGACTGGACCAGCACGTTGGAGAGGTTCGCGACCGACAGGAATCCGGGCGCGATCGCGCCGAACAGGGCGATGAGCAGCACCAGCGCGATGGCAACGCCGGGAATGCGTTGCAGCGGATTGGGCTCTGAAGCGACTGCGGCCTCACGCATGATGCATCCCCAGTCGCACGATGTTCTCCTCGGTCAGTTCGTTGCGCGTCAGATGTCCGGCAATGCGCCCCTCGCGCATCACATAGGCGCGGTCGCAGACATGGCAGATCTCGATCTGCTCGGACGAGATCATCAGCGCCGCCGCGCCGTCGGCGACGAGGCGGTCGATCAACGCGAAAATCTCCGACTTGGCGCCGATGTCGATGCCGCGCGTCGGCTCATCGAAGATGAAGAGCTTCGAGCCGGCCGCCAGCCATTTTCCGATCACGACCTTCTGCTGGTTGCCGCCCGACAGCAGGCCGACGGTCTGCCGCGCGCTCGGGGTTGCGATGCGCAGCTGACGAATCAGGCCGTCGGCGGTGCGCTGGGCCGAGCGCTGGTCGAACAGACCGCTCGGGAAGAGTTTCTTCAACGCCGAGACCACCAGATTGTCGCTCACCGAGCGCAGCAGCGCGAGACCCTCGCTCTTGCGGCTCTCCGGGATCAGCGCGATGCCGCGGCGGGCGGCAAGATCAGGCTCACCGGAGATCGCCTTGCCGTCGAAGATGATCTCGCCTGACGTCATGGGATCGGCACCGAAGATGGCGCGAGCGACCTCGCTGCGGCCGGAGCCGACCAGGCCGCACAGGCCGACGATCTCGCCCCGGCGCACCTCGATGTTGATGTCGGAGATGCCGGTGGACGAAGTCAGGCCCTTGACCTCGAGCAGCAGCTCGCCGGGCTTGTCGGCAAAATGGCGCGGATAGGTCATGTCGACGTTGCGGCCGACCATCATGCGGACGAGCTGGTCCGGCGTCACGTCGGCGGGGCGAACGCCGTCGATGCGGCGGCCGTCGCGCAGCACCGTGATGCGATCGCCGAGCGCGAACACCTCCGCCATACGGTGCGAGATATAGACGATGGCGACGCCGTCGGCCTTCAGCCGCGCGATCAGCGCGAACAGCAGCTCGGTCTCGCGGTCGGACAGCGCCGCGGTCGGCTCGTCCATGACGAGGATGCGGGCGTCCTGGCTGATCGCCTTGGCGATCTCGACCATCTGCTGCTGGGCCACGCCGAGCTTGTCGACAATGGTGGAGGGATCGATGTCGAAGCCGATCGTATCGAGCACGCGCCTGGCATCGGCCAAGATCTTGCGGCGGTCGATGGTGCCGGGGATGCGGCCCTTCGGCTCGCGGCCGAGGAAGATGTTCTGGGCGATGTCGAGATAGGGGACCAGCGAGAATTCCTGGAAGATCACGGCAATGCCGAGCTTCTGCGCGTCGGCTGTGGAAGCGATCGCGACCTTCTCGCCCTTGTAGAAGAACTCGCCGGCATCGGCGCCATAGGCACCGCACAGCACCTTCATCAGGCTCGACTTGCCGGCGCCGTTCTCGCCCAGCAGCATGTGCACTTCGCCGGGATAGACGGCAAAGGACACATCATCCAGCGCCTTGACGCCGGGAAACTCCTTGCTGATGCCGCGCAGCTCCAGCAGCGGGGCGGGCGAGGAGACCTCGATCGGGAGCGCGTCGCTCATGCCGTCTCCTTCATGCTTTGGCTCCGCTCGCAAAGATCTTGCCGGGATTCATCAGTCCATTCGGATCGAGCGCTGTCTTGATCGACCGCATCACGTCGACGGCCTCGCCGAGCTCGTCGGTGAGATAGTCGATCTTGCCGAGCCCGATGCCGTGCTCGCCGGTGCAGGTGCCGTCCATGGCGATGGCGCGGGCGACCATGCGGGCCTGCAGCGCCTTGGCGTCTTCGGCCTCCTCCGGCTTGGCCGGATCGATCAGGATCAGCATGTGAAAGTTGCCGTCGCCGACATGGCCGACGATCGGCGCGACAAAGCCGTGCACGTCCGCGTCCTGCCGCGTCTCGGTCAGGCATTCCGCCAGCCGCGAGATCGGCACGCAGACATCGGTGATCACCGCGCGCGCACCCGGCCGCAGGCCCAGGCCGGCATAGAGCGTGTTGTCTCGGGCGTGCCAGAGCCGGCTGCGGTCCTCCGGTGCTTTGGCCCAGGCAAAGCCATGGCCGCCATGATCGGCGGCGATCGCCTGTGCGGCCTCGGCCTGCTCGGCGACGGAGCTCTCGGAACCATGGAATTCGAAGAACAGGGTGGGTGCCTCGCGATAGCCGAGCTTGGCGTAGGCGTTGATGCCGCGCATCATGACGTCGTCGAGCAGCTCGATGCGGGCGACGGGGATCGCGGACTGGATCACGGAGATCGCGGTGTCGACAGCGTCATGCAGCGTGTCGAAGCTGCAAACGGCAGCCGAGATCGCCTGCGGCACCGGATGCACCTTCAGCGTGATCTCGGTGATCACGCCGAGCGTGCCTTCCGCGCCGACGAACATGCGGGTCAGGTCATAGCCCGCTGCCGATTTCCGCGCGCGCCTGGCGGTGCGGATCACGCGGCCGTCGGCCAGCACCACTTCGAGCGCCATGACGTTGTCCTTCATGGTGCCGTAGCGCACGGCCATGGTGCCGGAGGCGCGCGTCGAGGCCATGCCGCCGATCGAAGCGTCGGCGCCGGGATCGATCGGGAAGAACAGGCCGGTATTGCGCAGCTCCGCATTGAGCTGCTTGCGGGTGATGCCGGGCTGCACCACGACGTCCATGTCGCTGTCGTGTACCGCCAGCACTCTGTTCATGCGTGCGAAGTCGAGGCAGACGCCGCCCGCGACCGCGGCCGCGTTGCCTTCGAGCGAGGTGCCGGCGCCGAACGGCACGATCGGCATGGCTGCGCCGGCGCACAGCTTGACGATCTCGGCCACTTCCTGCGTCGTCTCGGGAAAGACGACGATGTCGGGCGGCAGATTGCGATAATGCGACTCGCTCTGCCCATGCTGATCGAGCACGCCGCGCGCAACGCTCGCGCGCGGGCCGATCATGCCGGTGAGGCGATCGGCCAAAACGCTCGTGCTGACCCGCGGTCCCATCCTCAGCTCCCTGTCTGCCCGATTGCGGACTCTTGCGGTCCGCTAGTGGTGTCGTCCGGCTTAGGCGGCTCTTGCGTTGCTCGCAACCTGCTTCAAGCCGAAATCATAGTTGAGATGAAAATACTCGCGCTCCACCATGCGACCATCCGGCGCACGGCCGGCGGGATGTCGGACGAACTCCCGGATCAGGCTGTCCTTGACGCCGAACACCACGTCGCTGTCGAGATACTGGTCGCCGGCAACGAACACGTGCGTCACGAGTTGTTCGAAACCGGGCGCCGAGATCATGAAATGCACATGCGCCGGGCGCCAGGGATGGCGTCCCTGCGCCTCCAGCATGTCGCCGACCGGGCCGTCATGGGGGATCGGATAGGCGGCGGGCTTGATCGACCAGAAATGGAAGCGGCCGTTGGCATCGGTGTGGAAGCGGGCGCGCATCGCGAGATCGCCGATCCGGTCGAGCTGCTGCACGTCGTAATAGCCGTCATCGTCGGAGTGCCAGACATCGACGATGGCGCCCGCCAGCGGCTTGCCGTCGACGGTCGAGACCGAACCGGTGACCAGCATCGGGTCGCCTTCCATTGGGCCGGAGATATCGGCGCCGTTGTTCTTGTCCGGCGCGGCCTGCACGAAGAACGGCCCGAGCACGGTGGTCTCGGTCGCGCCTTCCGGCACCGGATGGTTGATGGCGTCGACCAGCATGGAGACGCCGAGCGTGTCGGACAGCAGGATGAACTCCTGGCGCTTGTCGTTGCACATGTGTCCTGTGCGGGTCAGGAAGTCGATGCCGAACTCCCATTCCTTCTGGGTCGGCCGCACCTCGCGGACGAAGGCGTGAAGGTGACGCACCAGCGCTTCGCTCACCTCTTTGATCCGCGGATCGGTCGCGCCCGCGATCCGCTCCAGCACTGCGTCGGTGATCGTGTTCTCGTTGAAGTTGCGCATAGGGACTCCGTGGGTCAGAGTTCTGGCTCGCCGAGGCCGGACAGCCGCTCGAGATGCTTGACGGTGGCGATGAAGTCGGTGTCGCCGTCGCCTTGGGCGACCAGCGAGCCATAGGTCTCGCGCACTTGGGCGGCGAGCTGAAGCGGCACGCCGACGGCGTGGCCGGCACCTAAGATCAGGTCGAGGTCCTTGGCCATCTGCTTGCAGGAGAAGGTCGATGCGAAATCGCGCGTCCTGAGCGGCGCGGTCTTGTACTTCACCATCGGCGAGGCAACCGCGCTGTCGTCCAGCACCTTCAGGATGTCCGGCCAGGCGATGCCGCCTTTGCGCGCCAGCGCGAGGCTCTCTGCCATCATCGCGGCCGAGACCGCGATCATCAGATTGACCGAGAGTTTTGCGTAGCGCGCTTCTTCAGCGAACCCAAGATAGGTCTGCGCGCGGGTGAAGGCCGCGAACAGGGGCTGGAGTTTCTCGAACGCGTCCTTGGGGCCGGAGACGAAGCAGGTCAGGGCGCCGGTGTGGACGATGCTGGCGTTGCCGGAGACCGGCGAACGCAGATAGGCGATGCCGCGCGCCTGAGCTGCCGCTGCAACTTCAGTTGAAGCTTCGACGCTGACGGTGCTGGTCTCGATCAGGACGGCACCCGGCGCCATCGCGGCGATGAGGCCGGTGGAACCGAGCAGCGCGGCGCGCAAGGCGTCGTCGTCGGGCAGAGAGGTGACGACCGCGGTCTTGCCGCTGGCGGCCTCGGCCGGTGCGGCCGCAGTCGAAATGCCCTGTGCGCGCGCCTCATTGAGCCGCGCCGTGCTCCGATCGAACGCGGTGACGGCGTAGCCGGCTTTGGCGACGAGCACCGACATCGGCAGGCCCATCTTGCCGATCCCGATGAATGCGATGTTCCTTGAACTGTCTGTCATTATTGTTGTCCGTTGGCGCCGCTAGGCAGCGCGTCCTTGTCGTTCGATGTCCTGCACCAATCGCCGGCCGGATTGCGCCAGCAGTTCCTTCTTGGTCTCCAGCCCCTCGACCAGCAGTCGGCCGTTCCGCTTCTTCCAGGCGCCTCCGATCATCACGGCGTCGATATTGGCAAGGCTCGTCTGCATCACGACGGTGGCGACGGGATCATGCACCGGATGGAGATTGAGGTCGGAGGCGTTGATGATGACGAGGTCGGCGAGCTTGCCCGGTGTCAGCGAGCCGATCTGGTGCTCGCGGCCGAGCATGCGGGCGCCTTCCGTCGTGATCCAGCGCAGCGCCTCGCGCACAGGGATCGTGGTCGTCGCTGGGATGGTGCCGCTGGTTTGGCGCGACTCGGCGTTGTCGAGCGCGCGCTGCATCGACAGCGCGATGCGGGCGGCCGAGAAGAGGTCCCCGGCCAGAATGGATTCGAGGTCGATGCCGATCGTCGGGCGGACGCCGCGCTTGAGCAGCCGGCCGGTGATCGGGAAGCCGTGGCCCTGGATCATCTCGTTCTCCGGCGTCACCGAGAAGGACACGCCGAGATCGACGAGACGATCGAGCAGATCGTCAGGCAGATCGTTGCCGTGGACGATGTTGATGCCGGAGCCGACAAGGCCGGCCTCGATCAACCTGTCCCAGCCGCCCGGGGTCTTGGCCGGACCGCCGCCCTGGTGCATCGATGCGATCAGCTTGTGTTCACGCGCCAGACGGAAATCCTGCATGGCGACGTCGAGCGTCGAATAATGTGGGCCGAGAATGGCGAGCCCGAGCGTGACGAGGCCGTCGCGGTCGGCGAGGGGCCCCGCCAGCAGCCGCTCGACCTCGCGGCGCGGATGCGGCACTTCCGAGAAATGCGGCTCGCCGGGCTTCGGCTCCGGCTTCGGCGAGCCGTGGAAGAAGGCGGCGCGCATGCCACTCTCGATCAGGCCGCGCACAGCCGCGTTGGTGTGATCGGGCGTCGGATTGTTGTGGCACCAGTCGACCAGCGTGGTGACGCCGTGGTTGATCTGGTTCAGCGCGCCGACCAGCGTTGCGATATGGATATCGTCGGGCCGGAACACGGTGGCCAGGCCCGCATGCATGCGGCGGAAATATTCCAGCAGCGTCCAGTTCGCGGCAAAGCCGCGCAAGCCGGTTTGCCAGGTGTGCATATGCGCGTTGATCAACCCGGGGATGACGATGCGGCCTTTGCCGTCAATGATCTCCATGTCCGCCGCGATGTCGATCGTCGGCCGCAGGTCGGCGATGCGGCTGCCCTCGACCAGCACGTCGCCGGTTGCGAGGTCGCCGATCGCGTCATCCATGCTGATGATCGTCGCAGATTTGATCAGCGTGCGCGGCATCGTTTCAAGCCGCCGCTTTGACGACGACCGGCGGCTCGCCGGCCCAGGCGCGTGCGATCAAGTCGCGAATGGCGTTTCGGTCGAGCGGGCGCGGATTCCAGTAGGCATTCGTCACCGCGAGATCGGTCGCCTTGTCGATGCCGCTTTCGGGCATGCCGATGTCGCGCAGCGCCAGCTTCGCGCCCAGCCGCTTGGCGAGATCGTAGAGACCTTGCGGGGCGTCAGCCGCGCCGTTGGCACGCGCGATGCGCGTCATTGCCTCGGGCACGGCCGGGGCGTTGTAGGCCAGCGCATGCGGCAGCACGATGGTGTGGGTCTCGGCATGCGGCAGGTCGAAGGTGCCGCCGAGCGTATGGCAGAGCTTGTGATGCAACGCCATGCCGACGGTGCCGAGACAGACGCCGCACAGCCACGCGCCGTAGAGAGCCTCGGTGCGGGCCTCGCGGTCGTTGGCCTTGACGGCGATCGCGGGCAGGGCACGTGCCAGCGCGCGGATGCCTTCCTCGGCCATCAGCGACGTCACCGGATTGGCGTCGCGTGCATACAGCGCCTCGACCGCATGCGCGATCGCGTTGATGCCGGATGTTGCGGTCAGATTCGCCGGCAGGGTCAGGGTCAGATCGACATCGTAGATCACGGTCTCGGGCAGGATCGCCGCGTCGCGCACCGTGGTCTTCAGGCCGTTCTCGGTCTGGCCGACGATCGGCGTCATCTCGGAGCCGGCATAGGTGGTGGGAATACAGAGCTGGTTGACGCCGGTGCGCAAGGCCAGCGCCTTGCCGAGGCCCGTGGTCGAGCCACCGCCGAGCGAGACGACGCAGTCGGCCTCGCACGCCGTCATCGCCGCGAGCGCGCGCTCGGTGACCTCGACCGGCGTGTGCATGGTGGCGCCGGGAAAGAGCCCGGCATAGAGCGGGCCGAGCGCTGCCCCCAGGCTCTCGCCCTGCGCCTCCTGCTGCGGCGTCGTCAGCACCAGCGCGCGCTTGCCGCCGAGCCGTTCGACCTCGGCCTTGGCGCTCGCCAGCGTTCCGCTGCCGAATACGACGCGGCAGGGCAGGTTTTCAAAGGTGAACGAACCGATCATGCGCCGGTCTCTTTGATGGGATAATCGACCTGGAAGCGGCCGATCCGCAATTCGCCCAATGCTTCGCGTACCCGCAGATGTTCCGGATGGTTGGCGTAGGCGCTGAGCGCCGTCTGGTCGGTGAATTCGGAGAACAGCACGACGTCGCAGGCGTAATCGACCGCGCTGACGTCGATGCCGACCTCGATGTGGGTGAGGCCGTCGATCCGGCCCTTGAGGCCCTCGAACAGGGTCTTGACCTTGAGCCGGGCGGCGGAGCGCTCCTCGGGGGTCTCCCCGCGCAGCCGCCACATCACGATGTGCCTGATCGGGCCCGACATTTCCTGATTTCCTCTCCTGTATCGCGCTTTGTTGGCACCATTTTGCCTTGCAGAAATCGGAAATAAAGGTCAAAATTTGTAAGTCTCTTTTCCTAATTTCGCAAAAATGGACCGGCTGCTTCAACTCGAGGTCTTCTCCAAAACCGCTGAGCTCGGCAGCCTTTCCAAAGCTGCCGAGATCCTGCGGATGTCGAACGCGGCCGCGAGCCGTCATCTCAGTGCGCTGGAGGAGCGGCTTGCGGTCCGGCTGATCGAGCGCAACACGCGCCGGCAATGGCTGACCGAGGCAGGGCAGGAGCTATTGCAACGCTGCGGCCCGCTGCTGAACGAACTCGCCGAAGCCGAGGACGCCGTCTCCGACCGTGCGCTGTCGCCGAAGGGCATGCTGCGCGTCACCTCCTCGCTGTCCTTCGCGATGATCTACCTCGCGCCGATGTTGCCCGCCTTCCGCGCGCTCTATCCCAATCTCAACGTGCAGATCATCAGCGCAAACCGCTATCCGGACTTCATCGAAGCCGGGATTGACGTCGCGATCCGCACGCGCGAGCACGAGCCGGATTCCAACATCATCGTCCGCCGCATCGGCCAGATGCACCGCGTGCTCGCGGCAGCTCCCTCCTATCTGGAGAAGCACGGCCGGCCCGAGCATCCCGCCGATCTCGCCCGTCACGACATGCTGGTCTACAATCTCGCCAACGATCCCTATTCGCTGCGGCTGAGCCAGGGCAGCACGACGCAGACGGTGCGGATCGCGCCGACGCTCGACAGCAATGACGGCCAGATCATTTGCGGCGCGGCGCGTGCAGGGCTCGGCATCCTGATCCAACCGCTCTATATCGTGCAGGGCGATATCGCGGCCGGCCGGCTGGTGCCGGTCCTGAGGGACTGGCAGCTGCCGCTGCTCACCATGAACATCGCCTACCAGAACCGCGTCAGGCTGCCGGCCAAGATCCGGGTCTTCTCGGACTTCCTGGTCAGCCACATCCGCGAGCATTCGGAGCCGGGGATCTGGATCGACGCGGCGAAGTGAGCGGGAAGCATCCATGTATCTCGGCATCGATCTCGGCACCTCCGCAGTCAAGACCGTTCTCGTCGACGACGCCCAGCGCGTGATTGCAAGCGCGAGCCGGCCGCTGACGATCGCCTCGCCACGACCGGGTCATTCCGAGCAGGATCCCGCGCAATGGATCGAGGCGACCTTCGCCACGCTGGATGCCCTCAAGGCGAGCCATGCCGGCGCCTTGGCGGCCGTCGAAGGCATCGGGCTGTCCGGCCAGATGCACGGCGCTGTGCTGCTCGATGCGAGCTTACGTCCCTTGCGGCCTTGCATCCTCTGGAACGACGGACGCGCCGCGGCGGAGTGCCGTATCCTGGAGCAACGCTGGCCGGCGTTGCGTGCGGTGACGGGCAACAAGGCGATGCCGGGATTCACCGCGCCCAAGCTGCTCTGGATCGCGACGCATGAGCCCGAGATCCTTGCGGCGACCAAGCTCGTGCTGCTGCCAAAGGCGTATTTGCGCCTGGTGCTGTCGGGCGAGGCCGTCGAGGACGTCTCGGATGCATCGGGATCGCTATGGCTCGATGTTGCGCGCCGGGACTGGTCGGACGCCGCTTTGGCCGCGACCGGGCTGACGCGCGAGCACATGCCGCGTCTCGTCGAGGGCTGCGCGCCCGCCGCAAGGCTGCGCGCCGAGCTCGCGCGGCGCTGGGGCATGATGAGGCAGCCGGTGATCGCGGGCGGTGCCGGCGACAATCCGGCGGGCGCCGTCGGCATCGGTGCGGTCGAGCCGGGAACCGCGTTCGTCACTTTGGGAACATCGGGTGCGTTGCTGGCGCCGACCGCCACCATCGCTGCCAATCCGGACCGCGCAGTGCATACGTTCTGCCACGCCATTCCCGGCATGTGGATTCAGGCAGGCGCGATCCTGTCGGCTGCCTCCTGCCTCGCCTGGGCCGCGCGTCTGTTCGGCGTCACGGAGGCCGAGTTGTTGGCTCCGCTGGGATCGCGCCCGCAGGCGCCGTCGCCGGTGAGCTTCCTGCCTTATCTCGCGGGCGAGCGGACGCCGCACGACGATCCCGCCGTGCGCGGCATGCTCGATGGCTTGAGCCATGGCACCGATCGCACGGCGATCGTGCAGGCGGTGCTCGAAGGAGTTGCCTTCGCGCTGGCTGATTGCCGCGACGCGCTCGCGGATGCCGGCATCGTGATCGCGGAAGCCGACGCCATCGGCGGCGGATCGCGCTCGCCATTCTGGCTCTCGGTTCTCGCGAACGTGCTGAATGTTCCGATCCATCGCTTTGCCGGCGGCGCGACCGGCGCGGCGTTCGGTGCGGCGAGATTGGGGCGGCTTGCTGTCACTGGTGAGGCAATTGCCGCCGTGTGCACGCGGCCGCAGCGCGTCGAGACGTTCGAACCTGACGCCGGGCTGGCGGATGCGTACGCCGAGCGGCTTCCCGCCTGGCGCGAACTGTATCGGCCGCGCCACTAGCGCCGCCGCGATGTTGCGTTCGCTCGTGTTCAGCCTTGCCCTGCGTCGCGGCCTTTTGTTTAATGCGTGAACCGCGCTGACAAGAACGATTGAGACGCGGGTGGGAAACGCATTGTGCGCGGGAGGCACGATGAACGATCCGATCCTCGAGATGCGCGGGGTGTCAAAATCTTTCTTTGGCATCAAGGCACTGCGTAGCGTCGATCTCACCGTCTACGCCGGCGAGATTCACGCCTTGATGGGTGAGAACGGCGCCGGCAAGTCGACGCTGATGAAGATCCTGTCCGGTGCCTACAAGCCTGATCCCGGCGGCGAGATTCGCATCGAAGGACATCCGGTCCGGATCGAAGGTCCGCTCGGCGGCCGCGCGGCGGGCATCTCCATCATCTATCAGGAGCTGTCGCTGGCGCCTAATCTCAGCGTCGCGGAGAATATTTATCTCGGACGGGAGATCTCGCGTTCAGGACTGCTGGCGCGCGGGGAGATGCGCGAGGGCGTCGGTCCGATTCTGAAGCGGCTGGGCGCAGACTTCCTGCCGTCGACGCTGGTGGCGCATCTGTCCATGGGCCAGCGGCAACTGGTCGAGATTGCGCGTGCGCTGCACGCCAGATCGAAAATCCTGATCATGGACGAGCCGACCACCGCGTTGTCGGCCGGCGAGACTGCGCGGCTGTTCGCGCTGATCCGTCAGCTTCGGGCGGAGGGGCTTGCCATCATCTACATCTCGCATCGCATGGACGAGGTCTACGCGCTGGGCGACCGCGTCACGGTGCTGCGCGACGGCCGGCTGGTCGGATCGCTCGACAAGCCCGAGATCCGTGCCGACACCATCGTGCGGCTGATGGTCGGTCGCGACGTCTCGTCGTTCTACAAGAAGGATCACGATCCCGACGCGGGGCGCGGACATCCCGTGCTCGCAGCGATCGACATGGCCGACGGCCGGCGCGTCAAGGGCTGCTCGCTCACCGTGCATGCGGGCGAAGTGGTCGGGCTCGCCGGCCTGATCGGCGCCGGCCGCACCGAGCTTGCCCATCTCATCATCGGCGCGCAGCCAAAGACCTCCGGCCGGCTCGAGTTGGAGGGAAGTCCGGTCGAGATCCGTACCCCCGGCGCGGCGCTCGAGGCGGGCATTGCCTATCTGACCGAGGACCGCAAGGCGCTCGGCCTGTTCCTGGATATGTCGTGTCTTGACAACATCAACCTCGCGGTGCTCGGGCGCGACGCCAAGCTTGGCTGGTTCCTGGATCGCGACAAGGCGCGCGAGCGCGCCGACAGGGCCTTCGCGGGGCTCAGCATCCGCGCCGCCAATGTCGGCGTCCCCGCCGGTGGCCTGTCCGGCGGCAATCAGCAGAAGCTGCTCTTGTCGCGGCTTCTCGCCATCGCGCCGAAGGTCCTGATCCTCGACGAGCCGACCCGTGGTGTCGATGTCGGCGCCAAATCCGAGATCTATTCGATCATCGACAATCTGGCCAAGGCCGGCACCGCCATCCTCGTCATCTCGTCCGACCTGCCCGAGATCATCGGCATCTGCGACCGTGTCGTCGTCATGCGGGCCGGCCACATCGCCGGCGAGGTGAGGCGCGGACCCAATTCGCCGCTGACACAAGAGGACATCATGGCGCTTGCCACGGGGATGGAGCATCTCGATGCCTGACAACGATGCCGCGGAGGTCCAGTCTGCCCCGACGGCGACCAACGGTGCTGCCGCCGAGACAAAGCGCCAGCGGGTGAGGATGCTGATCAGTGCGCTCGGCATGCTGCCGGTGCTGTTGATCCTCTGCATCGGCTTCCATTTCCTGTCCGAGGGACGCTTCTTCACCGGACAAAATCTCGGCATCGTGTTGCAGCAGGCCGCAGTGAACACCGTGCTCGCCGCAGGCATGACCTTCGTCATCCTCACCGGCGGCATCGATCTCTCGGTCGGCTCGATCCTGGCGGCCTCCGCGATGGCCGGACTGACGCTGTCCAAGCTGCCGGAGCTTGGCGTGCTGTGGCTGCCGGCCGCGCTGCTCACCGGCCTTGTCTTCGGTGTCGTCAACGGCGCGCTGATCGCGCTGCTCCGCCTGCCGCCTTTCATCGTCACGCTCGGCTCCCTCACGGCGGTGCGAGGCCTCGCGCGACTGCTCGGGGCCGACACCACCGTATTCAATCCGTCCATTCCCTACGCCTTCATCGGCAACGGCTCGCTGACGCTCGTTCCCGGCGTCGCGTCGATCCCGTGGCTCTCGGTGATCGCCTTGCTCGTCATCCTGGTCTCGTGGCTGGTGCTGCGCCGGACCGTGCTCGGCGTGCACATCTACGCGGTGGGCGGCAACGAGAGCGCGGCGCGGCTCGCGGGCATCAAGGTCTGGGCCGTGCTGATCTTCGTCTATGGCATCTCCGGACTGTTCGCCGGGCTCGGCGGCGCCATGCAGGCGGCGCGGCTTTACGCCGCCAACGGCCTGCAGCTCGGCCAGTCCTACGAGCTCGATGCGATCACCGCGGTGATCCTGGGCGGCACCTCGTTCGTCGGCGGCATCGGCTCGATCTGGGGGACGCTGGTCGGCGCGCTGATCATCGCGGTGCTGTCGAACGGCCTCATCCTCGTCGGTGTCTCCGACATCTGGCAATATGTCATCAAGGGTCTCGTGATCATCGGCGCCGTGGCGCTCGATCGTTATCGGCTGCAAGGCTCCGCCAGAACTTGAATGGCTCCGCCAGAACCTGAAAGGCCCCGCTAGAACTCGAAAGCTTCCGTTGCGGCAACTGGTCTGCCGTGCCGGGAAAGAAGACAGACCAGGGAGGAAGTCCATGTTGAAGACGATCATGCTCGCCGGCGCCGCGACGGCGCTTGTTCTCAGCACCGCGCCGTCCTCGGCCAAGGAGCTCAAGTCGATCGGCGTTTCGCTGGGGTCGATGGGTAACCCGTTCTTTGTGGCGTTGTCGAAGGGCGCCGAGTTCGAGGCAAAGAAGACCAACCCCAACGTGAAGATCACCACGGTCGGCTTCGAATACGATCTCGGCAAGCAGGTCACCCAGATCGACAATTTCATCGCCGCCGGCGTCGATCTGATCCTGCTCAATCCCGGCGATCCCAAGGCGATCGGGCCGGCGATCAAGAAGGCGCAAGCCGCGGGCATCGTCGTCGTTGCGGTCGACACCGCGGCCGAAGGCGCCGATGCCACCGTGACCACGAACAACGTGCAGGCCGGCGAGATCTCCTGCCAGTACATCGTCGACAAGCTCGGCGGCAAGGGCGACGTCATCATCGAGAACGGACCGCAGGTCTCCGCCGTGATCGACCGCGTCGTCGGCTGCAAGAACGTCCTGTCGAAGAATCCGGGCATCAAGGTGCTGTCCAGCGACCAGGACGGCAAAGGCTCGCGCGAAGGCGGCCTCACCGTCGCGCAGGGCTATCTGACCCGCTTCCCCAAGATCGATGCCATCTTCGCCATCAACGACCCCCAGGCGATCGGCACCGACCTTGCGGCGCGCCAGCAAAACCGCAGCGGCATCATCATCACCGCGGTCGACGGCGCGCCCGATATCGAGGCCGCGCTGAAGGATCCGCAGTCGGCGCAGATCCAGGCTTCCGCTTCGCAGGACCCGTTCTTCATGGCGCGGCGGGCCGTGCAAGTCGGCGTCGGTATCCTCAATGGCCAGAAGCCGGCCTCGACCGTCGAGCTCTTGCCGTCCAAGCTGGTGACCAGGGACAACGTCGCCCAGTACAAGGGCTGGACCTCGGATCGTTCGCAGTAAGCGCCGCCCTTGCTGACGTGCAGACGACGAGACAGCGGGCGGTGTGCTTGATGCACGCCGCCCGTATCGTGATAGCCGACACGCGCTGATCCGCGTCAGCGCGCGGCGGAAGGATTGGCTCGCGCGGGCAACACGGTCGACGGAGACTTGCTCGCAAGAGCGCGGGTCTTGGGTTGGACCCTCGAGCCGTCGATCACCTCGAGCCGGCCGCAGCGGTTCAGGGTGTGGAGCTTCCTGCCGGGCCACGCCGGTCCGGGCTTCAGGCAATGGCGCACGGTCTGCCTGAAGGCCGTCGGCGACAGTTCGACCACTTCCGCCAGCGCGAGCGCCGCGCCGTATCCGTCGGCGCAGTTCTGGACCGGGCGCCACAATTTTTCGTTGATGGTGACGAAATTCCCTGCCGGTCGCGTGCTCGCGCGGTCGATCAGGACCGGATTGCTGGCGTGGGGTAACCAGGGGCCCAGGAGGTGCTCCGCGTAATAGATCGCCAGCGAATCCGAGTAGCCGCCGGTTCCGTCGCGCCAGGCGCCGAATAGATAATGCAGGCCATTGTGCTGCGTGATCGTCACGTCGGCCAGCTCGAGACCGGACAGCAGCGTCGCGTGCCGCTCCCATTTGTCGGGGAAGCGGACGCATTTGTAGAGGGCGACGTCGCCGTGGGTCGAGCTCTCCGGGATCATCCACAAGGCGCCGTCGTGTTCGATCAGAAACGGATAGGAGAGATGCCAGGGCTCCTCCAGCACCGGCACGGCCTCGCCGACCGGTCCGTTGTCACCGAACTCGACCGCCGAAATGATGCCCTTTCCGACGCGGTGATCGAGGTCCTCGAAGAAGACGAACGTTCGTCCCTGCCAGGTGATGGGAAAGGGATCGGCGTAGAAGTGGTTTCCGGGATCCTTCAGAACGTTCCAGCCCGGACCTGAGAGATCTCCGGTCTGCCAGACCCCCGCGCCGTCATTGAAGCGCCATCCGACATGCCAATGCGGGGCATAGCAGCAGAGACGATAGATCTCCTTGGCGATCGATACGGCGAGGCCGCGCACGACATAGGCCGTCGGCTGCCGGCCGACGCCTGCTCCGGCGGGGCGCGCCAGTTGCGGCACGATGCGCGGCCGTCCCGACAGGATCGCCGCCACCATGGTCAGGGTTCGCGCCATGACGGTTTCGAGCGCGCCGCTGAGGCCTGCGGCAATTTCGCCGGATGGATGGCCGCGATCGACGACCGAGCCGTCGACCTCGTTGATGATCTCGATCACCGGCAGGTCGCCGGCCAGAATGGCGGCGAGCGCGGCATTCTCGCCGGCAACTCCGTTGAACAGCGGACGGAGATACAGCCGGGCGGAGCTGCCCGGATCGCGCGCGCCGCCGGTGAAATCGACGATCACGTCGGCGGTCTCGGTATGAGCCTGCGTCGGCTGCCGAATGACATCGAGCCTGTTGGCGCCGCTGGGCTTGCCCCTGTGCAACACCACGCGTTCGAGTTCGAAAAGGCTGTCGAGGCCCGCGGGCCGCGGCTCGGCATTTGCCGTCCACGCGATTTGAACCGGAACATCCCGGCCGTCGATCGACAGCGTCTCGCGGCTCATCCACCGCCGCGCGTAGTCTCGTTCACAGCGAAACTCGATGATCATGTCGAGCCGATCTATCCAAGGTTTCAGGTCAAATGACCTCGTCGAGAATACGAACGTATTCCTCCACCATGGCATCTACCGAATAGCGCAGCCTCAGGCCTTTGGCGTTTTGTCGCAGCGCCTCACGCAAATCTTGGTCCGTCAGCAGCAGGGAGACGGCCGCCGAGAGCTTCGCGTGCTCGGAGGCATCGACGAAGAGCGCAGTCGGTTTGCCTTCGCAGGACAGCACTTCGCGCAGGACGGGAAGATCGGTCACGACGGAGGGAACACCGGCGTTGGCAGCCTCGACCGCGGCCAGGCCGAAGGTTTCGGCCTGTGTCGGGAACACGAACACGTCGAGACAGGCGAGGAAGTCCGCCATCCGGCTGGGGGGAATCTCGCCGAGCAGATGCAGCCTGTCGGGGACCTTCAGCTCATCCGCCAGCAGCTTCAGCCGGGCCTCGTCGGCGCCCTGGCCGGCGAGCGCGAGATGCCAGGACGGCTCATCTGGCAGCAGACGTATTGCCAGGTCGAGCCGCTTGTGCGGATGCAGCCTCGCGGCGCAGCCGAGCAGGACGCGATCGCGCGGCAGATTGAATGTCTGCCGTGCAGCGTCCTTCGACAGGGTGAGGGCCTTGTCGTCGAAGCCGTGCGGCACGTGCACCATGCGCGCCCGGTAGGCTGCGGGGTAACGCGAATATTCGCGCTCCATGTCCTTCGAATTGAGCGTGATGCGGTCGAAGAAGCCGAGGCTGCCCATGGCGATGTCGGCGGTGCGGACCGGCCGGCTCATCGCCAGCGCGGATGAAACCTGATTGGCGACGACAGGGGCGCGGCTGACGAGGCGCGTCATGCCGGCGCCGATCACGTTGCCGAAATGCTGGAACGTCAAGACGGCGTCGGGCCTGATGGTCCTGATGTGACGGCCGAGCGTCCACAGCATCCGGAGCAGCGCGACCGGATTGCCCGGCCGGCTCGGCGCGCAATAGAGCGTATCGGGCGGCTCGTCGAACGAATCCGATTTACGGAAGAAGAACAAATTGGTGACGCGGTAGCCGCGCGCGGTCAGCCCGGCGCCGAGCAGCCTTGAGATCTCCTGCGCGCCGGCGTTCTCGGCCTGGGTTTGCGCGAGCAGCACGTGCGGCTTTGGTCCGCCATGGTTCGACCGCGCGGGTGCGGTCGCAGTCGGCTCGCCCAAGTCCTTGTTCGGCTGATAGTGCAGCACGGCTCCCGACCCGCTCAAGAAACGAAATCTTCACCTTCTTAACTCCGTACCTATCATGCGGGCATCGCGCGGACACCGGCTAGCATCAAACGGAGTTAATGCGAGGCGCGACCGTCGACATCGATCACGCAGTTATTTCGCTGGTTCCCGGACGCTGCGCAGCGAGCGCGTTAACCAATCGGTCTTGCGCGCCGCTGATGCGTGAACGCGAGCTAGTCGCCGGAGTCGGCGCCGCGAACGGCATAATTGCCGCGTTTGATTCCGCTGAAGCGCAACAGCACCAGAATTGAGGGATCGACCCCTGAGCGCCGACGGCAGATCACGTTCAAGGCAATGGTCGCGAGCGCCAGCGACACCGTGGCGGAAATCGCCGCGCCAAGCAGGCCGAGCCAGGGAATGAGGACGAGAAATCCCACGAGCCGCAGTGCGACGTTCGCGGCCACGACGGGAACATAGATTCGTTCGTGACCTGTCAGCTGCAGGATCGCAGCGGCGGGGCCGCCCGCGGCCTGGATGGCGGTTCCGATCGCAAGCACGATCAAGACGGAATGCTGCTCGGTGAAATGGGGTCCGAACAAATTGAGGAGATAGGTGCCGCCGACCCAGACCGTGGCGAGTCCGGCGGCCACGCACAGCGCGGTCACCTCCGCCATCAACCGCAGGGTCCGCTCGAACTCCCGGTGATTCTTGCTGAAGTACAGCGAGGGCAGCCGACGCGCGCCGAACGTGTACAGCGCCGCGGAGACCATGGCGAAGATGTTGGCGAGGCGCGAGGCGGCAAAGTAGATTCCGGCCGTCGTAGGATCCAGCATCCAGTAAACCAGGATGACGTCGAAATACTGGTTGGCGACCTCGAGGATGGATGCGATCCAGAAGTGCAGGGCGCTGGACCGCCAGCGCGACGTTTCCGAGCGTGCCGGCGTGCCGCGCAGATCCGGCAGCACGCGGACGACCGAAATGATCTGCGACGCCAGGCTGACCGACATGGCAATGGTCATCACCGCGAACAACTCGGCGGGATCGAGTTGCCGGTGCCCGAGCAGCATGGCGAGCAGGAAGACCACGACGATGGCCCGCCAGAAGAACTCGCGATTTCCTTCGCCCATGAGAATGCTGACGAGCGAGCGTGCGACCTGGCTGCCGAGCATTATGCCGGCATTCAGGGCCGTATAGGCCGACACCGCCAGGATGAGCACCCACCAATCGCCTCTCATGTGCGCTGTAATGGCAATACCGACGATCACGATCAGCATGCCAATCGAGGTGATCCTGAAGCTCGACAGCAAGACGCCTTTGGTGAGGTCCGGCCTGCCGCCGACCTGGTACTCGTTCAGGAAGCGCACCAGCAACGATTCCTGGCCGACCAGTCCCACCACCGCGGCGATCTGGGCCACAGAAAGCCAGGTCGCGAAAATGCCGAAGCCATCGGGCGACATCGTTCGTGCCGCCAGCGAGAACAGCGCAAACGCAAGTGCGCCGCTGCCAACCTTCAAGAGGATGGTTCCGACGACACCGCGCGTGACGTCACGCCGCAACAATTGAAGGATGGATTCGATCATGGAAATTTAAGGAGCTGCTCTCTCCGGAGGGACGTGTTCGGACGCCGATGGCAATCTAGCATGCGGAAAAATCGCGAGTGTTAATGGGCGGCAAGCGGGATCTTGCCGGCGACATCAACCTCGTGGTTCCAATTGCTTCACTGTGAAACATCGCCGTCCTCGTTGTCTCAAATAGAGCAGGCCTTGGCCGGATCGAATGAAGGCGTAGCGCCATATCGACGGCCGATAACGGCGAGATCGGTCGTTCGAATGCGGGTTGGCCCGCCCGGATCGACACCGGGCTGCCGAACACACAAGTTGCGGGAATCCCGAGCAAGAGGCGTGCCGGCCATCGTCGCGACAGCCGGCTCACAGCTCCGTTAACCTCGATAGCGAGAAATGATCGCGTTTGATCCTGCGATGCGACATCAGGCCGGAGAATTGCACGTGCGACTTTAGTTGACCGTGGGAGCCTTGGATCATGACGGCGGACAGAACCGGGACCGAGCCGATCGCCAAAGCCGGCACTTCGAGGACCGATGCCGACATCGCGATCGTCGGCGGCGGCCTTGCGGGATCGCTTGCGGCGGCCGTGCTGGCGCGGGCAGGGCACCGAATTGCCCTGATCGACAAGCGCGCGGTCTATCCGGACGAATTCCGGGTCGAGAAGATCGGCGGGCATCAATTGGCGATGCTCCGCAAGCTGGGCTTCCTCGGCGCGCTCGAGAATGTTGCCTGTCGATATGATCAGGTGCTCAATATCCGGGAAGGCAAGGTGGTCGACGTCAGCGTCGGTCAGGCCTACGGCTTTCCCTATGCCGATCTCGTGGCCATGGCGCGCAGCCAGATGCTCGATCCATCCGGCCTGATCGTCGACGAGGTCACTGCGATCAGCTGCAGCGACGACGTCCAGCATCTCGAACTGGCCTCCGGACGGCGCGTGACCGCGCGCCTCGTCGTTCTCGCCACAGGCATGTCGGAAGCTGTCGCTTACAAGCTCGGGATCAGACGGCGCGTGCTGGCCGAGCGCCATTCGGTGTCGTTCGGTTTCACGATCGTCCGCCAGGACGGTCGCCCGTTCGATTTCGAGGCGCTGACCTGTTATGGCGAGCGCACGGCGGACGGCATCGACTATCTCAGCCTGTTTCCCGTCCGCGCCGGCATGCGGGCCAATCTCTTCATGTTCCGCGACCCGACCGATCCGATCATGCGCGAGCTGCGTCGGGAGCCGGAGGCCACCGTCTTGCGCCTGCTGCCGGGATTGCGGCCCTATCTTGGCGACTTCCGCGTCATCGGCCGGGTCCAGAACTGGGTGATGGATCTGACCGTCGTCGAGGGACACCTGCAGCCTGGCGTCGTGCTCATCGGCGATGCATTCCAGACCAATTGTCCTGCCGCCGGCACCGGCGTCGCGCGCCTGCTGGTGGACGTCGATCGTCTGTGCACCGAATATGCGCCGCGATGGCTCATGACATCAGGCATGGGCCAGGAGAAGATTTCGCAGTTCTATTCCGATCACGACAAGATCGCGGCGGACCAGCAGTCGCTGAAGATGGCGCGCTTCCGCCAGGCCCTGACGTCCCGCGACGATATCGGCTGGGACGTTCGGCGCCGGTTGCACTTCCTGCGCCGCAGCCTGGCACATCGTGTCGATCAGATGCATCCGGGCTGGCTCGGGCGCTTTCGCGGCGCGTTGCGCGCCTGAGTCCGTTGTCCTTTGTCTGCCGCCGGATCAGCGCGTGGGCGTCGGCGTGCGGGCGGGCAGGAGCCGCAAGTCCGCTAGCCGCTTCGCCGCCAGCTTGAGCCAGGGGGCCTGCTTCAGCGCGAACAGGGCAACGGCGCCTGCGGGGCTGCCGGCCTGCGTGACCGCCCACATCGGCGATGGCTGTCCGCCGAACAATTTCTTGTATGGCTCGTCACCAATGGTGAAATCGAGCATCTGGTCGCCGCGCTCGATACAATCCCGCGCCACCTGCTCGAACATCTGTGCGCCGATCGACTGGCTCTTGTACCCGGCAATGTCGAAGGCGCTCATGATGACGAGGAAGCTGCCCCGATGGCACAGTCCGAGCACAGCCGCAATCACTTCGCCGTCCATCTTCATGGCGTAGAGGCGCACGAAGCTGCCGAGACCACGAAGAGCGACGTCGGAATAGAAGCCGAAATATTCGGGGCGCTGAAGCAGGTCGCCGTCGCCTTGTGCCTGAAAGCGCGGACCGCGAAACTTCTTCATTACCTCCAGTGCCTCGAGCACGGAGGCGTCGTCGGTGCAGCATGAGAAGCTCAGCGCGCCTTTCTTCTGGAGCTGGCGATATTTCTTTGCAAGCTCCTTCTGATAGGAGCGATCGATCGCGCTGGCCCGCCATTGCTCGAACGGTGCGACGAGAACCGTCGCGTAGGCATTGGTGTCCATCGACACGCGGCGCGAGGCCGCCAGGAGTTTTTCGATCGGAAGCCGCGCGTCGGGCAGCTTGGTCATGCGCAGCAGATCGAACGGGCGAACGAGGCGCCGAATCTCCGCGCATGCCTCCGCGTCGTCGAGCAGTTGCGAGAACACCTCCGGGCTGCAAACCGGTGCCAGATAGTCGGAGACGCGCAGGTCGGCAAACTCGACCGTTCGGATCGGCCCGCGCCGGATCCGCAGCAGGGGCAGCACCATCGCAAGCGCCCCCGTCGCGCGGGTGCGGACCACGACGACCAGCGCTGTCGCGCCGGCATCCGAGGCGAGCCTGGTGTAGAGGCTGTGCAGCCAGATCGGATGCTGGAACGCGGTCGCGGCCGAGCGATCGAACAGCTCGGCATATTCCGGGGACAGAAAGTCGAACGTTTGATCGATGCCGATGTCGAACGTGTTGCTAGGCTTGTTCATGCGCAATCAAGGACACCGGGCAATTCGCGAAGATCGATCGAACCGTCGCTGCGCTTTATAGCAGGCTCGTTACGGGCGAGACACCAGCACTGTGCGATTTGCATCAATGCGTTCAACCATGTTGGTATCGTTACCAAACTCTTAAGATCTCAGATCCGTTTGGATATCGTGCCCCGATCGCGGTGGTTCATCGACCTCGACCGCGAGGATTGCAGCCGCAAGATCCTGCAATTGCACCATGCGGGCAAGTTGCGGCTGATCGCCGTGACGAGCGATCGGCGGTTGCGCGCCGTCACAATGTTGGCATGAGCCCGAATCGCGTGTCGCGAGGAGTCGATCCAGCTATTTGACGCGATGTCAGAGGCGCACGCTGGTCGTCGCAAACGCTTGGGCGGCGGGCTCCTCGAATCTGTTCAAGATCACCATCCCCGCAACCGCGATGAGTACGGCCGCGACACAGCCAAGCAGAAAGGCCTTCATCTTCAGACTCTCTCGATCGGAACATCAAGCCATCTATACGATACATCCTTGATGTGACCAGCCGGAAACCAGCGTCCCGGCGATGCCAAAAGTCGGTTATTGCGGTGCACGCTCCGGAACGGAAGGCGGCCTGGCCCATTTCAGTACGGACATGGGAGGATTCCGCGTGAAACTGCTGACAACGTCTTTGTGCCTCGCAGCACTTTGCCTTTCCGGAAGCGTCCGGGCGCAGCCCGCACAATCCGGCTCATCGCCTGCGCAAACCCCGCCCGAGGACAAGGGCCAGCTCCAGCCGCAAGGCTGGACCGGTCCGATCAATACGGGATCGGGTGGCGCGCCCGCCGAAAGTCCGCAAGGTCAGAGCCCGCCTGGAATGCAAGCTGCGCCTGAGGGGTCGTCGAAAACCACGACGGCTCCGGCCAAATAGGCCGGCTCCGATGTTCATCTCTGGCGGCTCTTCTGGCAATCTTGGGAGCGTGGATGTGACCAGGGCCGGCCAGGAATGATCAGATCACCTTTGTGCGCGAGGTTGGCCGCCGCACTGTGGGCCGTCTTTGCCGTCGCATCCGCGCACGCCGACATGGCGGGACACGGTGGCCCGATACGGGCGCTTGCCGTTTCCGCCGACGGCGACGAGCTTCTGTCCGGCAGCTTCGACACGTCCGCGATCCATTGGTCGCTCAGGACGGACAGCGCAGTGCAAGTGCTTCGGTATCATGCCGATGGCGTCAATGCGGTCGCCCTGCTGAAGGACCGCCGCATGATCACGGCCGGCGCGGACGCACGGATTGCGCTGTGGACGGCAGGCCGGCCGCAGCCGGACCGCGTGCTGGAGGGGCATGCCGCGCCGATCGTGGCGCTTGCCGCCTCGCCCGATGGATCGCTTCTCGCCTCGGCATCGTGGGATCGGACGGTGCGGCTCTGGTCGCTATCGGACGGCACGTCGCGTGTGCTCGAAGGGCATTCGCAGAACGTCAACGGCGTCGCCTTCACGCCGGACGGCAGGCTTGTCAGCGTCGCATATGATCTTGCGCTGCGCATCTGGCGTTTGCCGGATGGCCAGCCCGAGATCGTGACGTTGCCGGCGCCGCTGAACGCCGTGGCCGTGGCGCCGGATGGTGAAATCGTCACGGCCGCGGTCGATGGCAAGCTGCGCATGGTGACGGGGGAGGGCAAAGTCAGCGGCGAGGTCGCGGCCGGTCCCACGCCCGTGGTGGCTTTGGCAATGTCGGCGGACGGCGCCTTGATTGCTGCGGCCGGCATCGGCGGCACAGTGGCGATCATCGATCGCAAGTCGCGCAGCCTGCTACGAACATTGATCGGACCTGGACTGCCGGTGTGGTCGGTGGCCTTCCTGCCGGATCGCGAGACGCTGCTCACGGGTGGCGCGGACGGCAAGATCAGACGCTGGAATGCGCGCACCGGCGAGCCCATCGGCTCGATCCTGGCAGGATCGCCGCCCGATCCGCTCGCCGCCTATGCCGGCGATCATGGTGCCGATGTGTTCCGGGCATGCGTTGCCTGTCATACGCTGTCGGAGAAGGAGGTGCAGCGCGCGGGTCCGACGCTTGCCGGGTTGTATGGCCGCAAGATCGCATCGCTGCCGGGCTACCGCTTCTCCGATGCCCTGAAGACGATGGACATCATCTGGACGCCGGAGACGGTTGCAAAGCTGTTCGAAATCGGGCCGAACGCCTATACCCCCGGCACCAAGATGCCGGAGCAGCGCATCGGCTCAGCCGAGGATCGCCGCGCGCTCACCGATTTCCTTGGCCGGGTGACGTCGCGCTAGGGCATGCTCTGGAAAAGTGCGCAGCGGTTTTCCGGAATGATCATGAGCAGCCGCGGCCTCAGATCGAATCCCAATTGTCCATCGGAAGATCCTTCATCTCGGGATGTTGCTTGAGGATCTGAATGACGTCGATGCCGGGGTGCTCCTTGAGCGCTTCCGCGACGCAATGGTTGACGTATTTGCGGCGCGACAGCCACGCGATCTTCTTGCCCTTGGCTTCGGCCTTGCAGCCGACGATTGCCTGCTTCAGGGCGAACTTCTGTGCCTTGGTCAGCGGCGGAGCGGCAGCTTCGGCCGCGCCGCCGGCAAGAGCGATGGAAATCATGCACGTCGACAGAGCTGTGATCAAACGAGACATGGTGATGCTTCCCCCTGGTTTCCTGTGCCCCTGATGTCTGGCGGTCTTGTCTAGTCCTTGCCCTCGCGCTGGCGTAGATAGTCGTCCGTCGTCCGCGGCGGTGTTCGTTGCGGAACGCCCTTGAATGGATCGAATTGCTGCTCGCTCGTGACGATGACGCGGCAGTCGGCGCACATCCTGAGCGTCTCGACCAGCTTGTCGCCGGCCGGATACATCCAATGGCGGCCCTCGAGCTTGGCTGCGATGCGGTCGATCGTGCTCTTCACGCCGAACGGCGTGCTGCAACGGATGCAGAGCGCCGGCTCCTCCTCCTTGAGAACAGTGGCGGGCGCGCGGGCCGCGCGGAAATCGATCTGCGGCTCGAGGCTGATGACCTTTTCCGGACAGGTGCTCTGGCACAGCCCGCATTGCACGCAGGCATCCTCGATGAACTTCAGCACGGGCCGATCGGGATCGTCCCGTAGCGCGCCGGTCGGGCAGGCCGAGACGCAGGAAAGGCACAGCGTGCAGCCGCTGGCGTCGACGCGGATCGCGCCGATCGGCGCGCCCTGCGGCAGCGCGATCACGTCGACCGGCTGCGGCGCCAGACGATGCAGCTCGCTCAATCCGAAGCGCAAGAGGTCGCGCCGCTTGCCTACGGTCTTGAAGGTCGCGGGCGTCGTCACGGCCGCGAGGGGGCCGATGCCGGTCAAATGCTCGCCGAGCGCGTCGGGATCGTCCGTTTCGATGGTGGCGAGACGGCGGCCGGAAAATCCGAGACCGCTGAGGATCGCCTCGGCCATGCCGATCGTCTGCAACAATCCGCTCACATCGTGGCGCGGCTTGGCGCGCAGCAGATAGCGCACGGCGGAAACGCCGTAGGCGAAGGCGCCGACGATCGCCTCGAGCCCGAGCTGTGTGAGCTCGTTGACGGCAAAGGGAAGCACGTTCGCCGGCAAGCCGTCGCCGTGACGCGCCAGGGCATCGATCAGCGGCGTGCCGTGCGGGCCGTCGTGAAACAGCAGCACGGCGTTCGCGCCGCCCGCCTCGCGGTAAGCGAGCAGCATGGCGCGAATTCGCTGCAGCTGCGTGTCGGCGGGCGGCAGCGTGTAAGATGCAGCGCCGGTCGGACAGGCGGCGGCGCATTGGCCGCAGCCCGCGCAGATATTCGGGTCGATCGCGACATGATCGCCGACGGGCGTGATCGCCCCGGTCGGGCAGAGATCGAGACAGCGATGACAGCCTGTGCGCTTCGAGCGCGAATGGGCGCAAAGAGCGGGCGCGACATCGACATATTTCGGCTTGTCGAAGCTGCCGACGAGATCGCGGGCGGTCAGCACGCCGCGCAGCACCGCCGCGGGATCCTTGGTGTCGGCGCGAAGATAGCCGTCGCGCAAATCGTGAGCGGGAAACAGCGGCACATCGCCGGAAAGATCGAGCACGATGTCGCAGCGCGAGGTGACGCCGCTTCGCGCCGCATCCAGCACGAAGCGATCGCGCGAGGAGGGGCGGGGACGCGCGTAGTCGTCGATCGCAAGCTCGAAGGCGCCGAAATGCCCCTTCGCGGAGCGGATCGTCCCCTTCACGATCGGGAAGACCGTCGCGGCGGGCGGCACCGTATCGTCGAGCTGCTTCAGCATCACGGTGACGTCGAGATGATCGGCAAGCAGGCGGCCGGCCTCGATCGCGGCCTCATCGCGTCCGTAGACCAGGACCACGCCCTCGCTCGACAAGGTGAGAAGCGGATAGTCCGGTGCCTGGACGGAAGCGGACGCGAGCAGGGCCGCCATTTTCGCGCCGGCGCGCGCACCATCGCGCGACCAGCCGGCGGTTTCGCGGGTATTGACGAAACTGATCGCGTCACCCCGGTTGCCGGCCTCGTCCGAGAATTGCGCCGCCTGCTGCGTGCAGGCGACGGTCAAGGTGCCTTCTGCCGCCGCGATCTTGCGGAAATGATCCAGCTCCGCACCGCAGAGATGGCTGAAGCTCTTGATCTCGCTGCCCGGACATCCGCGCCGGATCGCGGCCGCGTCGAGGCGCATCGTGCCTTCGCACGAGCAGATCAGGACGGTCTTCGCTGGCTGCTCCAGGTCAAGCCCTCCGCCATTCGGACGCCGGCGGCGGACTCGCGCCGGCCTCTCGTCTCGTATAGACATTATCCATCGGGAAGAAAAGGAAAGCGGAGGACGGCCTGCCGTCGACCCCAGTGAGCCATGTTTCCCTGGCGGAACCGATTCACCTGCCGCCGCCGTTCACGTTGGTGCGGCTGCGTGAGAGCGGCGACGCCTTTACCCACGCATGCCGCATTGCACCGGAAAGCGGCGCCGGCACGCTCGTCTATGTCGGCCGCTTCGACCTCGCAGAGTTCGCCGTCGTGCTCGAGCCGGCCGAGCCCTTGCGCAGCGCGCGGCGCGCATTCTACGCCGGCATGGTCGCGCTCACCGATGCGCTTCGCGCCTATGCGCCGCCGAGCAAGCCGATCACGATCGGCTGGCCGGATGCGGTCAGGATCGATGGCGGGCTGGTCGGCGGCGGCCGGATGGGGTGGCCTTCCGATGCCGACGAGGATACGCCGCCGCCCTGGCTGGTATTCGCAGCCATGATCCGGACCGTTGCCATGAACGATGACGAACCGGGCGTTCACCCGCTGGCCTCGGCGCTCGATCAGGAAGGCTTTGGCGAGGCCGGCGCGGCGCAGATCACGGAGAGCTTCGCCCGGCACCTGATGCTGGCGCTTGACGGCTGGCGCGTCGATGGGTTTGACAGCCTCGCGCGCGATTATCTCACGCGGATGCCGCGTGAAAGGCAGACGGTTCAGCGCATTGATGATCGCGGCGATCTGCTCACGCGCCGCCTCGGCACGGACAAGAGCGAAAGGAACGATCTCGTGCAGGCGCTCGCGACGCCATCCTGGCTCGATCCGGCTCTCGGAGGGCCACGCCTATGAAGCTCCTGCGCACCATCGCACTCGATCCCTCCGACACCTTCATATTCGACGTGGCGGCGGAGCCGGGCGAATGGGCCGTCTCCGGCGCTTTCCGCTTCTGGGACTGCGACGGATCGAAGCTGGAGGGCAAGCCGCGCGCGGCGTTTCGTGGCGGCTTCCTCGGGGTGCAATCCTGGGGCTGGTCGACGCTGGCGCAGGTCGTTCCGGCGACCGAAGACGATTACCGCGGCCTGGTCGATCTTCTGGCAGGGCAGCTCGTCGATCGTTTCGGCGCGCCGGACATGGCCGTTGCGAGGGCTGCTGCGGAAGAGGAGGTCGCGTTTGCGCAGTCGCTCTGCAGCCATCCGATCAGCGCGCTTATTGCAGTGCACCGCAGCTCGAGCGATGGCGAGGTGCGCGAATCCTTCCGCCGGCTGCAGCTCCGCGAAGGGCAGGGGCACAGCAAGGCATTCTCGTTCATGGAAATGCAGGACGACGTCCAGCCCGACGGCGATCTCAAGCTTGCGGATCTGGGCCGGGAGCCGACCGTCAGATGAACGATTTCTGGATCGCGTGCGGCCATCACCTGCTCGATCGCGACGAGGGCGGCGGGCTTCGCGTCACCGACGAGTTCCTCAAGGCCTATTTTGCCCGGCCTGAGCTGATGCCGCCGGAGGACGCGTGCCCGGTCGAGCGTCGGCTGCACCGCGAACTGCTCGCCGAGCCGCGGCGCATGGTCAGCGCTGACGAGATCGCCGCGATCGTCGATGCCGATGCCCGGGAGAACTGGCGCTTCGTGCTGGCGTTTCGCGATCTCCTGGTGCGGCATCCGACGCTCGAAGCCGCTTATCTCGCATTCGTCCGGTCCGGCGCGAACGATCTGCCGCCGCTGTTCGTCAACCAGCTCGTGCACGTCATCCTGCGCAATGCGCTCGATGGCTGCGATGACCCCTTCGTGCTGCGCGCGGCCGAGCTGTTCTTCCGGATCCAGCGCGTCCTGCCGCATGAGCAGGCCCTGTTGCTCGGCGACGAGGAGATCGTCGGCGGCCGGACCCCGACACCGGTGCTCTCTCTGATGTCGATGCTGGGGGCAACCACCGATGCGACGGTCGAGGTCTTGAGCGAGGACAATGCGCAGGCCTATTGGCAGCGCAGCGACCAGTTCGACATGGCGCTCGACCTCACGCCCGATGGGCGGGGACCTGCGGCGCTGGCCCTGGCGATGACGCGCTGGGTATCCCATCTGCTCGGCATCGACGTGACGATCGAGCCGCTGCGGGCGCTGCAGGACGCCAGGCTGACCTGGTATGTCGGGCTCGACGCCGACGCCACCAGGCTTGGCGATCGTCTTTGGCGCGGCGAGGAGCTCGACGAGCGCAGCGCCGACCGCGTGCTCGCGCTGTTCCGGCTGACCTTTGCAGATTCCAGCCAGGCGCTCGACGATGTCGGGGCTGAGCCGGTCTACCTGATCCTGTCGATGACGTCCGATCAGAAGCTTCGGTTGAAGCCGCAGAATCTGCTGACCGGGCTGCCGGTGAAACGGCTGGAGATGGCGACATGAGCCCTGCGGCGCTGCCGACCCTCTCGATTCCTGTCGGCGTCGTGGTCGAGCGGCGCAAGGCCGCCTCGCCCTGGGTCGATTTCGTCTGGCGCGGGATCGCCGTGCTGCCGGACGAGCCGACCACAAGGCCCTGGACCGTGCTTCGCGAGCAGGACGACACGACCTTGTTCTATGCCGGCAGCGCCGCCATCGAGCTTTATCCGTCCGAAACGGCGCGCTATCGCGACAATCTGGCTTCAGGCAATCCAAGCCTGTGGACCGTGCTGTCGCCATCGGAAGGCGTCTTTCCCTATGCGGTTGCGGCGGTGACCGCCGATCCCGCCGAGGGCGAGGGCTTCACGGAAGCCGCCGACAATCTCGTCGAGGCGGTGCCGATGCCGGAGGCGCTGCTTGAGGCAATTGAAAAGTTCGTTGCCGAGCATCATGTCGAGCGGGAGTTCGTCAAGCGCAAGCGGCGGCGCGCCGACCCGGAGGCACTGGCGCGGCGCGAACCTGAAGGCGGACAGGAATGAGCGAGGAGGAGTTCCTTTCGCGGTGGTCCCGCCGCAAGCGCGAATCGCGGGCGGAGCCGGCGAAGCCTGCCGAGGCGCAGCCCGCGCCGCCGGCCGAGACGGAGAATGCCGAGAGCGAGTTTGATCTCTCCAGCCTGCCGTCGATCGACGAGATCAATGCGGCGACCGACATCACCGCCTTCCTCAGCAAGAACATTCCACAGGAGTTGAGCCGTGCGGCTCTTCGCCGCGCCTGGGCGACCGATCCCGCCATTCGCGACTTCGTCGGGCTTGCGGAGAACGCATGGGACTTCAACGACCCGACTGCGATGCCGGGCTTTGGGCCACTGGATTGCTCCTCGGAGGAATTGGCCGCGCTTGTCGATCGCGTCGTCGGCGGTGTGCGTGAGGCACTGCAATCTGCTCCGGATGCCTTGATCGAAGCAGCGGATTCTTCGCCGCAATTGCATCAGGCCGATGTGGCAGCGGCCGCCGATCTCGACGAGCCGCCGGAGGCGACAGATCCATTGGCAATCCCTGTTGCAATGCAACCGAGCGCGGTTGACCGATCGATCGACCATGCTGAGCCGATCAGGGCCCGCACTCATGGAGGCGCGTTGCCGCGCTGAGCAACGCGACCAAAGGCTATAGGATAAGCCTATGGGGAGCGATTGACCGCCCGCGGAACCCGGATTACGCTTGCCTACTGCTTTGTAACAAAAGCGATAATCAAGCAGACGGGACTTGGATGGGAGGTCCACGTGCGTGATGACGGGCTTGATCGCGCGATTGATGCCGCAGGCGGCATCGCTCAACTTGCGCGCAAAATCGGGATCAGCCAGCCCTCCGTCTCGAACTGGACTCGCGTGCCCGCACAGCGGGTCATCGCCGTCGAAACCGCGACCGGTGTTTCCCGAAACGACCTGCGGCCCGATCTTTACTGCGAGCACACTGAAGCCACTGAGCTGGTCGACCCCGTCGATGCCGCGCGCGCGCAGGAATACGCGCTGCTGGCGACGCTGCTGTCTGCGCCTCCGTCGAAACGTCTGCTCGATCGACTCGCTGCGCTGACGGGTGATGCAACGCCGCTCGGGCGCGCGCATGCGGCGCTGGCCGACGCCGCCGCGAGCGCGGTCGCAGCGCAAGTCGAGCGCGAGTATTTCGATCTGTTCGTCGGTCTGGGCCGCGGCGAATTGTTGCCCTACGCGTCCTATTACCTGACGGGTTTCCTGAACGAACGGCCGTTGTCGCGCCTGCGCGCCGATCTGACGGCGCTCGGCATCGAGCGGATCGCCAACAATTCCGAACCTGAGGATCACGCCGCCATCCTGTGCGAGATCATGTCGGGACTTGCCGACGGCAGCTTCGATGCTTCGCCCGAGGCGCAGCGCGCATTCTTCGAAAAGCACGTGTCGCCTTGGATGGGGCGGCTGTTCGCCGACATGGAGAGTGCCGGCAGCGTCCGCTTCTATCGGGCGGTCGGCGCGCTCGGGCGCACCTTCATCGAGATCGAGACGGAAGCATTCACATTCGCCAACTGATCGACGCGGGTCGGTCCGGGAGAGATGCGATGAGTGACGAGACGAAAGCAAAGGTCGGACGCCGCGACTTCCTTCGCAAGGTCGGCATCGGCACGGTCGGCGCCGGCGCGACGCTTGCGACGCCGCTGGTCGGGTCCGCGCAGGCGGACAGCGAAAACAACGATGAAAAGCGCAAGGCGCGCTACAAGGAATCCGATCACGTCAAGACGTTCTACCGCGTCAACCGTTATCCGGCCTGACAGGGAGGCTGCCCGTGCTTATCAAGCGAACACACCAGCGGTCCGATCGCCGCGGCTCCGTCGCCGAAACCCTCGCAGGCCAGGGCGGCGGACTTGACCGCCGTACGTTCCTGCGCAGGTCCGGCCTTGCCGGCGGCGCTCTTGCTGCGCTCGGTACCATGCCGGTCGGCAGCGTGCGCAAGGCGGAAGCGGCGGCTGCCGGTCCGCTCGCGGCCGGCGCCGTGGTCAAGAAGAGCATCTGCACGCACTGCGCGGTGGGCTGCACCGTGACGGCGGAAGTGCTCAATGGAGTCTGGATCGGGCAGGAGCCGAGCTGGGATTCGCCGATCAACCGCGGCTCTCATTGCGCCAAGGGTGCCTCGGTGCGCGAGCTCGTGCACAGCGATCGCCGGCTGCGCTATCCGATGAAGCTCGTGAACGGGCAGTGGACGCGCGTGTCTTGGGACACCGCGGTGAACGAGATCGGCGACAAGCTGCTTCAGGTCCGGGAGAAGTCGGGCAGCGATTCGGTCTACTGGCTCGGCTCGGCCAAGATGACCAACGAGGGCTCCTACCTGTTCCGCAAGCTCGGCGCGTTCTGGGGCACCAACAACACCGACCATCAGGCGCGAATCTGTCACTCCACCACCGTCACCGGCGTTGCCAATACCTGGGGCTACGGCGCGATGACGAACAGCATCAACGACATGCGCAACTCCAAGACGATGCTGTTCATCGGCAGCAACGCGGCGGAAGCGCATCCCGTCAGCATGCAGCACCTGCTCGAAGGCAAGGAGCTCAACAAGGCGAACTTCATCGTCTTCGACCCGCGCCTGACCCGCACCGCGGCGCATGCCACCGAATATGTCCGGATCCGTCCCGGCACCGACATTCCCGTCCTCTACGGCATGATGTGGCACATCCTGAAGAACGGCTGGGAGGACAAGGAGTTCATCGCCCAGCGCGTCTACGGTTTCGACGACCTGCGCAAGGAGGTCGAGAAGTGGAATCCGCAGGAGGTCGAGCGCGTCACCGGCGTGCCCGCCGCGCAGCTCGAGCGCGTCGCCAAGATGTTCGCGACGGTCAAGCCGGCGACCATCATCTGGTGCATGGGGCAAACGCAGCACACCGTCGGCACGGCCAATGTGCGGGCGAGCTGCATCGCGCTGCTGATGACCGGCAACATCGGCAAGTCCGGGGCCGGCGCCAACATCCTGCGCGGCCATGACAACGTGCAAGGCGCGACCGATGTCGGCCTCGATATCGTGACTCTGCCGTTCTATTACGGCCTGGCGGAAGGCGCCTGGAAGCACTGGTCCCGGGTCTGGGAGGTCGATTACGAGTACCTGGTCTCGCGCTTCGACGAGAAGAAGCAGATGGAGACCCCAGGCATCCCGCTGACGCGGTGGTTCGATGCCGCGCTGCTGCCGAAGGCCGACGTCGCGCAGAAGGACAACGTCAAGGCCGTCTTCGTGCAAGGCCATGCCAGCAACAGCATCACCCGCATTCCGGAATCGATGAAGGGCCTGAAGGCGCTGGAGCTGCTGGTGATCGCCGATCCGCATCCGACGACGTGGGCGTCTCTGGCGGTCGAGGCCGGGCGCAAGGACGGCGTCTATATCCTGCCGGTGGCGACGCAGTTCGAGTGCGCGGGATCACGCGTCGCATCCAACCGCTCGATGCAGTGGGGCGAGCAGATCGTCAAGCCGATCTTCGAATCCAAGGACGACCTCGAGATCATCTACCTGATGGCGAAGAAGCTCGGCTTCGCCGACAAGATGTTCAAGAACATCAAGGTCGAGAGCAACCTCCCCGTTGCCGAGGACGTGCTGCGCGAGATCAACCGCGGAAGCTGGTCGACCGGCTATTGCGGCCAGTCGCCCGAGCGCATCAAGGCGCACATGAAGAACCAGCACAAGTTCGACCTGGTGACGATGCGCGCGCCGAAGGACGATCCGGAGGTCGGCGGCGACTATTACGGCCTGCCTTGGCCGTGTTGGGGCTCACCCGAGGTGAGGCATCCCGGCTCGCCGCTGCTCTACAACAACAACCTGCATGTCATGGATGGCGGCGGCGCCTTCCGCCCACGCTTCGGTATCGAGCGCGAGGAAAAGCTGCCGGACGGCACGACGCGCAAGGTGAGCCTGCTCGCCGAGAAATCCTTCTCCAAGGGCTCGGATATCCAGGACGGCTATCCCGAGTTCACGCTGGCGAGCCTGAAGAAGCTCGGTTGGGACACGGATCTGACCGAAGCCGAAATGGCGACGATCCAGAGGGTCAACCCGGCCAATCCGGACGCGGTGTCCTGGGCGCTCGACCTTTCCGGCGGCATCCAGCGCGTCGCGCTGAAGCACGGCTGCGTGCCGTTCGGCAACGGCAAGGCGCGCATGAATGCGTTCGGCTTGCCGGACCCGATCCCGGTCCATCGCGAGCCGATCTACACGCCGCGCGTCGATCTCGTCGAGAAATATCCGACATTGCCCGATGCCAGGCAGTTCCGCCTGCCCAATATCGGCTTCTCCGTTCAGAAGGCGGCGGTGGAGAAGGGCATCGCAAAGCAATTCCCGCTGATCCTCTCCTCGGGACGTCTCGTCGAATACGAAGGCGGCGGCGAGGAGACCCGCACCAATCCCTGGCTCGCCGAATTGCAGCAGGACATGTTCATCGAGATCAGCCCGGCCGATGCCGCCGATCGCGGCATCAAGGACGGCGGCTGGGTCTGGGTGAGCGGCGCCGAGAACAATTCGCGCGCCAGGATGAAGGCGCTGGTGACCGAACGCGTCGGCAAGGGCGTCGCCTGGATGCCGTTCCATTTCGGCGGCTGGCTCGGCGGCGTCGACCTGCGCAAGAACTATCCCGCCGGCACCGATCCGATCGTGCTGGGCGAGAGCGCCAACACGATCACGAGCTACGGTTACGATCCTGCAACGGGCATGCAGGAGCCGAAGGTTACGCTTTGTCAGATCGTCGCAGCCTGAGAGGAGCACGCACATGGCTCGGATGAAATTTCTCTGCGACGCTGATCGCTGCATCGAGTGCAACGCCTGCGTCACCGCCTGCAAGAACGAGCACGAGGTGCCGTGGGGCATCAACAGGCGCCGCGTCGTCACCATCAACGACGGCAAGCCGGGCGAGCGATCGATCTCGATGGCCTGCATGCACTGCACGGACGCGCCCTGCGCGGCCGTGTGCCCGGTGAACTGCTTCTACACCACGGCCGATGCCGTGGTGCTGCACTCCAAGGATCTCTGCATCGGCTGCGGCTATTGCTTCTACGCCTGCCCGTTCGGCGCGCCGCAATACCCGAAGGTCGGCAACTTCGGCTCGCGCGGCAAGATGGACAAATGCACCTATTGCGCCGGCGGCCCCGAGGCCGACGGCAGCAAGGAGGAATACGAGAAATACGGCGCGAACCGGCTGGCCGAAGGCAAGCTGCCGCTCTGTGCCGAAATGTGCTCGACCAAGTCGTTGCTTGCAGGCGACGGCGAGATCATTGCGCAGATCTACAAGGAGCGCGTCATGAAGCGCGGCTATGGCTCGGGCGCCTGGGGCTGGAAGACCGCTTATCGCGAGACGATCGAGTCCTGACATGGGCAGTCGCAACATGGATGGTCGACGGGCGCGCAATACCGGGGAGGACGTCATGGCGTCGTTTGGAAGGTTCGTTCGTCTGGCGCTGGGCGCCTTCGCGCTGCTTCTCCTGGTCACGGCGGTGCCCGCCGGCGCACAACAGGTCAATCCGACCGCTAGCGCGGTCAAGGAGGAGCAGCTTCTGCAGGAGCTCAACCGGATTCAGGGTCGTGTCAGCATCCCCGATCGGAATTCCGGCGTTCTCGAGCAGCCGCAGGGACGGGAGTGGCGCGAGTTCCGGAATGTGACGCTGCGCTGGATCGGCGGCATCGCCATCCTCGGCATGATCGCGATCATCGTGATCTTCTATCTCACCGTCGGCATGGTGCGCCTCGAGGCCGGGCGGTCGGGCCGCACCATCGTGCGCTTCAACGCGTTCGAGCGGTTCGTGCACTGGCTGACGGCGACCTGCTTCATCGTCCTGGCGATTTCGGGGCTGAACATCACGTTCGGCCGACCCCTGCTGCTGCCGCTGATCGGCTTCGAGGCTTTCTCGGAATGGTCGCAATGGGCGAAGTTCGCCCATAATTACCTGAGCTTCCCGTTCACTCTCGGTGTCATCCTGATCTTCCTGATGTGGATCGGCGGCAACATCCCCAACAAGGTGGATATCGAATGGGCCAAGCGCGGCGGCGGCTTGATCGGGCATGACCATCCGCCGGCCTATCGCTTCAACGGCGGCCAGAAGATGATCTACTGGATCGTCGTAGTCGGCGGCGCTCTCGTCGCGACGAGCGGCTATGCGCTGATGTTCCCGTTCTACGGGACGGGAATCGAGGGCATGCAAATGGCCCAGATCGTCCACTCGATCGTGGCGGTCCTGTTCGTCGCGGCGATGATCGCGCACATCTATATCGGCACCATCGGGATGGAAGGTGCGTTCGAGGCCATGGGCTCGGGCGAGGTCGACGTCAACTGGGCGCGCGAGCACCACAGGCTCTGGCTCGAGCAGCAGAACGCGCGAACCGGACCGAACGACGGACGGCCGCAGCCCGCAACCGCGCCGGCGGAGTAGAGCGCCGCCTGAACGCGGTCAGCCGGCTATGGGGCCGGCTCCTTGCCAAACAAGACGGAACGGTCCTGGATGTCCTGTTCGTGGAGCCGGGCCGTTTGGCCTGTCTGCATGTCCTGAATGGACGCCATGCCGTTTTGACCGGAGCCGAACAAGGCTTGCGATCTGAGCATGGTGCTGGCCGCACCGGCCAGAGCGAGGGCTGCAATGAGCGAGAGCAGGACGCGGTTCATGCGCATCTCCGTCGGCCAATTCCACCCGACATGATCAATACATCCGCATCGTCCCGTTGGATGTGAGCCACTTCACAGCGATCGGTTCCATGTTCGTTGAGCGGCCAACGCGCTCCGCGCGATTGCGCTCTCTATTCTCTCTGCCGAATTTCAGCAGCGCTGATTTGGAATCTTTCAAAGAAGAACTTTGGAATCTTTCCAGATCGCAACGCGACCACATCGCATGATCGAGACATTCTAAATCGCCGTGCACGCATTTGCGTTGCCGTCACGAGAGCGTGTTTCTAAAGAGGCGATGCAGATTGCTGAGCATCGATGTTGCAGGCGAAGGCCGTCAACGCGAAGCGTGAGGCTGCGGACGATTTGGTTGAAGGCCACAAGTGCCGGCCGCGTTCGGACGCGAAGAGCGATGATCCGTCATCGTCCCGCGCGCCGAGCGACCGCTCACGGTGGGTTACGTGCTATTGATGAAGGACTTTCTTGAAATGCGGCGTACGGGTGGGGTCGGTACGGTAGCTCGCTTTGCTGCGGCGCTGCTGGGTGGCGTGGCGTTGCTGGCGTGGTTCGAATCGCCTGCTCGGTCTCAAACAGCGCAAGGCGGCAGCACGCTTCCACCCGTCACCGTCGATGCGCCGGCGCAGCAAGCGGCTCGCCGTGCGCCAACAAGGAGAAGCGACGCCCGCGTCCGATCGACGCCGCGGCGCGCGCCGCAGGCCCCGACCGTCGCGGTGCAGTCGCAACCGAGTGTCGTGACCGAATTCGCCGGCGGCCAGGTCGCTCAAGGCGCGCGGCTTGGACTGCTCGGAAATACCAGCACGATGAAGTCGCCATTCAACGCGACGAGCTACACGGACAAATTCATTCGGGATCAGCAGGCGGCAACGGGTGCGGATGCCTTGATCCTCGATCCGTCCGTGCGAAGCTCGCATCCGACGGGCGGCGTGGTGGACTCCTTCAACATTCGTGGATTTCCGATCAACGAAGGCAACAACGGTGAATTCGCCTTCGAGGGTCTTTACGGAATCGCGCCGTCATATCGCATCTTCACTGACTACGTCGAGCGCATAGAGGTGCTCAAAGGTCCCTCGGCCGCGCTCTCCGGCATGGCGCCCAATGGCGGCGTGGGCGGGGTCATCAACATCGTGCCCAAGCGCGCGGAAGAGGACCTGACGCGCCTGACCGCAAGCTACGGCTCGACTGCACGTTTCGGCGGGCACTGGGATGTTGCGCGGCGCTACGGCGACGGCAAGGAATGGGGCGTGCGCGCGAGCGGGAGCGTCCGCGGCGGCGACACGCCGATCGATCGCCAATCCGAGGCGACAGGTGTCGGATCGCTGGCTCTGGACTATCGGGGCGAACGGTTCAGGTCCTGGCTCTATCTGATCACGCAGACCGATCGGTTCGATGCGCCGTCACGTCCCTTCCTGATGGCTCCCGGCCTGCAGGTGCCGAAGGCGCCGGACGGCCGGCTGAACGTCACCCAGCCCTGGGAATGGTCGCACATCACCGACCAATCCGCCTTGCTGAAGACCGAGTACGATGTCAGCGACCAGGTCACGCTGTTTGCGGATGTCGGCGGATCCCGCACCAATGTCGAGCGGTTCTTCGGCCTTCCGACGATCGTCAACGCCAACGGCAACACAACCTCCACGCCCCAATTCTTCGGACTTAGCATCGATCGAAGCACCTATGATGGCGGTGTTCGCGCCCGTTTCGATACCGGCTTCGTCCATCACGCCGTGGCCTTCCAGGCTTCGGTTTATCACGACGCGCTGCACCGGCGGCTGACCAATGGCAGCCCGGTCACGTCGAACATCTACAATCCGACCGTCGCGCCGACACAGTTCGCCAACGAGATCAGCGACCGCCCGCGGCTCTCGGACAGCGAGCTCACCGGTCTCTCCATCGCCGACACCTTGTCCGTGCTCGACGAGCGTGTGCTGCTGACCCTGGGTGTCCGGCGCCAGGGCATCGAGGCGCACAACTATGCCTCCAATGTCGGGACGCTGACGTCGTCCTACGACAAGACCGCGGTTACCCCGGTGGTCGGCCTCGTCGTCCGTCCCGTGGAGAATGTCTCCCTGTACGCGAACTACGTCGAAGGCCTCGCGCGAGGCGACGTGGCTCCCCAGACCGCATCCAATTTCGGCGAGGTGTTGCAGCCCTACGTCGCCAAGCAGTACGAAGCCGGCGTCAAGGTGGACTTCGGCCGGATCGCAACGACCTTCAGCGCCTTCCAGATCTCGAAGGCGAGCGGCGAGCTGTCCGCCGGGCGCTTCGCGGCGACCGCCGAACAGCAAGTCCGCGGGCTCGAGCTCAACGTCTACGGCGAGCTCATGCCGGATGTGCGCGTGCTCGGAGGCGTTTCGCTGCTGGATGGCACGCTGACGAAGACTGCCGTCGCGGCCAATGTGGGTCACACGCCGATCGGCGTTCCGAACATTCAGGCCAATATCGGCATGGAATGGGATCTGCCGTGGATGAGAGAGCTCACGTTGAACGGAGCCGTCATCTACACCGGCAGGCAGTTCATCGACACCGCCAACAAGCAGCCGATCCCGGAGTGGACGCGGCTCGATCTCGGCGCCCGCTACACCACGGCGATCAACGGCAGGAAGACGGTCTTCCGCGCCAACATCCAGAACGTGACCGGCGAGAGCTACTGGTCCAGCGTGGCCTCGTTCGGAACGTTCTTCCTGGGAGCACCACGCACCTATCTGCTGTCGATGACCGTGGACATGTGAAACGGCTCCGGCCGCGCGTGACGGCGGTCGCGGGAGTCGTGGGCGACGCGCCCGTGGAGCGGTCAACTTGGTCGGCCAAGTGGATACTTGCTTGCCAATCGGCGCAGCTCATCCCGCGCCGGCGCGGCGTCGCGCCGGAATCTTAAATCGTCTGTTGAATCAATGAGGTAGCTTTCCCATCCGTGCGCCTTCCGGCCGTCAGGTCGAAAGTGGCGCGGCTCTTGCTCTTGCCAGTATGAGGGTTCTTGATAAACGTCATACTGTGGGACGGGACGGATGGAGCAAGCGGTGAGGCGGAGTTTGCGGGCGATCGAATCCGGCACGCTGGTGCTGTTCGGCGGGCTCGTCGCCGCCAACATCGCGGCATGGGCCTGGGCCTTCGCCCTGTTCGGCGACCGGCCGACGGTGCTGGCGACGGCGCTGCTGGCCTGGGTGTTCGGCCTGCGCCACGCCGTCGACGCCGATCACATCGCCGCCATCGACAACGTCGTGCGCAAGCTGATGCAGACGGGTGGCGCGCCGCAGAGCGTCGGCCTCTATTTTGCGCTCGGCCATTCTACAATTGTCGTGGTCGCGACCATATTGCTTGCGTTCGGCGTGGTGAGCCTTGGCGGCGACAGCCTGCTCCGGGAGATCGGCGGCCTGATCGGCACGTCGGTGTCGGCGCTGTTCCTGCTCGTGATCGCGGCCATCAATCTCGTCATCTTCGTCGGCCTGTGGCGGACGTTTCGCGCTGCACGGGAGCAGGGGGTTCACGACGCCGAAGGGCTGGAGAGGCTGCTCGCCAGTCGCGGCGTCCTCGCCCGACTGCTCGGGCCGCTGTTCCGCCTGGTCACGAAGCCCTGGCACATGTATCCGCTCGGATTCCTGTTTGGACTGGGGTTCGACACGGCGACCGAGATCGGCCTGCTCAGCATCTCCGCCACCGAAGCCGCGCGCGGCGCTTCGGTCGGGGACATCCTGGTCTTCCCTGCGCTGTTCGCGGCCGGCATGGCGCTGGTCGACACTGCCGATTCCGCGCTGATGGTGAGCGCCTATCGCTGGGCGTTCGTCGATCCCTTGCGGAAGCTCTGGTACAACCTCACGATCACCGGCGCCTCCGTGGCGGTCGCGCTGCTGATCGGCGGCATCGAGGCGCTCGGCCTGGCCGCCGACCGGCTCGGCCTGTCGGGGACCATGTGGACACTGGTCGAGGGCCTCAACGAGTCGCTCGCCAATGTCGGCTTCGCCGTGGTCGCGCTGTTTGCGATCGCCTGGCTGGTCTCGGTCGTGCTCTATCGTCGTATTTTCGGGAGCAGCCGGCACCTGGCCTCAGCGGAAGCTCTGGAATGCGCCGATGCGACCGAAGCGGCGTGAGCCCGGTCGTGGCGGCGCGCTGACGGCACTCTCGGCCCTGCTGCTGCTCGCCGACGACGGCCGCGCCCTGGCGCAGAGCAGTCCCACCTCGCGTGAGCTGCCGCCAATCGAGATTGCTGGCGGCGAAACGCCGGCGCGAAAGAAGCCGGCTGCAGCGCGCCGCGCCGCCAAGCCGCCCGCGGCGGGCCACCGCATCCTTGTGTATCCAGCGGCGGCGCCTGGTGCGGACGTCCGCAGCGTTGCCTCGGGGGCAAAGGGCCAGCCCGGCATGGCCAGCGAGATCACCGTCTCGGGCGAGGAGCTCAACGCCCGCCCTTTCACGCGGCCGGGCGAAGCGCTCGAAGCGGTGCCGGGTCTCATCGTGACGCAGCATTCCGGCGAGGGCAAAGCCAACCAGTATTTCCTGCGCGGCTACAATCTCGATCATGGGACCGACCTTGCCATCAGCGTCGACGGCGTCCCCGTCAACATGCGCACCCATGGGCACGGCCAGGGCTATGCCGATCTCAACTGGCTGATCCCGGAAACCATCGCAGCCGTGGACGTGCGCAAGGGCCCTTACTTCGCCGACGAAGGCGATTTCGCCTCGGTCGGCAGCGTCCATGTCGGCCTGATCGATCGCACCAGGACACTGGGGCAGGTCACCGTCGGCAGCTTCGGTTACCGCCGCATGCTCGGCATGGATTCCGCGAAGCTCGGCGACGGCACGTTGCTCGTGGCCGGCGAGATCGGCACCTACAACGGTCCGTGGGACAATCCGGACAATGTGCGAAAGCTCAACGGTCTCGTGCGCTACAGCCAGGGCACCGCGACCGATGGCGTGTCCGTCACCGGCATGGCTTACACCAACGCCTGGAATTCGACCGATCAGGTGCCGCAGCGTGCGATCACCGGCGGCTTGCTCGATCGGTTCGGTTCGGAAGATCCGACCGACGGCGGCAATGCCAACCGGTTTGCATTGTCAGGCCGCATTGCGCAGACCGACGAACTCGGCTCCTGGCGAGCGAACGCCTATGTGGTGAAGAGCCAGCTCGATCTCTTCAACAATTTCACCTACTTCCTCAGCGATCCCGTGCTCGGCGATCAGTTTCACCAGCACGACGATCGCCTGATGGCGGGCGCCAATGTCTCGCGCACGCTGGACGGCTCGCTTGCCGGCCTGCCGATGCAGACCACCCTCGGCCTGCAATCGCGTTATGATGCGATCGATCTCGCGCTCACCAACACCTTCCAGCGCGGCTTCCTCTCCAACGTCCGCAGCGACAAGGTCGGCGAGGGCAGCGTCGGCCTCTATGCCGAGAACACGGTGCGCTGGACCGACTGGCTCAGAACGACGGTGGGCTGGCGCGGCGACTATTATGCCGCCGACGTCACCTCGCGGTTCAATGCCGACAATTCCGGCCGCGCCGACGCCGCGCTCGGCAGCCCGAAATTCAGGATGGTGCTCGGTCCGTTCCGCCAGACCGAGTTCTTCCTCGGCGCCGGCTACGGCATGCACTCCAACGACGCCCGCGGCGCGACCACGACCGAGGACCCCAGCGATCCCGCGACGAGGCTCACGCCGTCGCCGCTCCTGGTGCGGACCAAGGGCGCGGAGGTCGGCGTGCGCAGCAGGATCGTTCCCGGCCTGGACACCTCGCTCAGCGTCTTCATCCTGGATCAGGATTCCGAGATCCTGTTCGCGGGCGATGCCGGCGACACGTCGGCGACGCGCGCCAGCCGCCGCTACGGCTTTGAATGGACCAACCATTATCGGCCGAGATCGTGGATCGACATCGATGCCGATCTCGCCATGACCCATGCCCGCTTCCGCGGCTATGACAGCGAGCAGGCCGAGGTCTATGCCTCGCTCGCCGGCTATCCCGAGGCGCAGATCGGCAATGCACCCGGCAACTACATTCCGAACGCGCCGGCGATGGTGGCGTCGGCCGGCGTCACGCTGGGCGAGAGGACCGGCTGGTTCGGAACCTTGCGCTGGCGCTATCTGGCGTCGAGCCCGCTGACGGAGGACAACGCGTTCCGCTCCTCCGCGACCAGCATCTTCAACGGCCGTCTCGGCTATCGCATGGACAACGGCTGGCGCCTCCAGCTCGACGTGCTCAACCTCTTCAACACCAGGGCGAACCAGATCACCTATGCCTATGGCTCGCTGCTCAAGACCGATACGCTCTACAACCTCTGCACATCGGGCACCGCGCCGGCTTCGGTCTGTCAGAATGGCGTGATGGACTACGTGCTGCATCCCGTGGAGCCGTTGACGTTCCGGGTTACCATCGCCGGGGCGTTCTAGGTTCGCGCGGGTCGCGCATCCGGGATTGCTGGACCATGGGTGGGTTGTGGTAGTGAACGGCCAGATGGCGGCACGTCGCGGCCTGAAAGCGCAGCAGGGGACCGCCGATGAACCGTGACCTCGACCTCGCCGAGTTTGAACTGCATCCGCAGCGCGGCGCGGTGCTGGCCGAGGTGCATGCTCGCCCGTTCACCCGGCTGACGGCGCCGGTCACGGTGCTCCGCTTTGCTTTTCTGGGCCAGGGCGAGGTCGCGGCGGCGGACCGGCAAGAGTTCGTGGCGTTCTGCACCTCGCACGGGCAGGCGCCGCCGGAGGACGGGACCAAGCATCACCAGGTGACGATCGGCACCACCCAGCTGCGCTGGGAGCAGCATTCGGAGTTCAGTACCTTCACCTGGATCCTGGGCGGCTCCGAGACGTCGGCTCGCCGGTTCGGCGAGATCGGCGCCGAGTCCGCCGCGCTGATCCGGTCGCTGCGCCAGTCCGGGCAATTGCTGGTCGCGGTCAAGCTCGAGGTCGAGCAGACCTCGGCGGCCCTGGAGCGCGCGCAGCAGCTGTTCGAAAGGGGCAGCCTCGCCATCGCGGCGGTCCGCAGCGGACCCGCGGTCGTCGCATCCGACTTTCGCACCGACGATCAGGGCTTCGTTCGCATCCTCGTCTGCAACGACGGCTTGTCGCCGGGCCGGCTCGGCGCCCTGGTGCAGCGCGTGCTGGAGATCGAGACCTATCGCACGCTGGCGCTGCTCGGTCTGCCCGCTGCGCTCGAGCTTGCGCCCTCCGTCGATCATATCGGCCGGCGTCTCGTCGAAGTGCTCGAGGAGATGCAAGGCGCCGAAGACCTCAAGCTCAACAATCATCTCCTGACGGAACTGACCGCATTGGCGGCTTCGCTCGAAAGGGGCGCGGCCGGCAGCCTGTTTCGGTTCGGCGCGAGCCGGGCCTACAACGAGATCGTGCAGGCTCGCCTCGCGGTGATCGAAGGCGGCGAGATCGCGGGCTATCCGACCTGGTCCTCCTTCCTCGCCCGTCGCATGGCACCGGCCATGCGCACCTGTGCGACGATGGAGGACCGGCAGGCCGACCTGTCGATCAAGCTCGCGCGCGCGGCCGATTTGTTGCGGACACGCGTCGACGTCGAGCTCGAGGAGCAGAACCGCGATCTGCTGCGCTCGATGAACGACCGCACCCGGCTGCAATTGAGGCTGCAGAGCACGGTCGAAGGCTTGTCGGTGGCGGCCATCGGCTATTACGTCGTCAGCCTGTTCGGCTATCTCGCCAAAGGCGCCCATGATGGCGGCCTGCATGTCGAACCTTCGCTGGCAACCGCGATCTTCGTGCCGATCGCCGTGGCGGTGATCTGGATCGTCACCCGCAATATCCGCAGGCGGCACCTGAAGCATGACGAAATATCCGGCGCTCACGATTGAGGCGCAAACGAGCCTCTTGCGCTTCGAAGGCGAGCGGATCTCGACGACCTTGTGTCGCCCTCTGTCAATCCCTTCGCTCGAAAATATTCCACTTTACCGAAATTCGGAAATGGCGTATGTGTCGTCCATCCCGGCTCATCCAGGAGGGGCGATCTCGAGGTCGTCTTGATCGCGAGCCGGGCTTGCGGTGGACGCGGCAGCGTCGGCACGAGAGGTGCGGGCAGGGCGGGTAGTCCCTGTGAGTCCGTAACCGCGTGCGGACGAACGGCGCTGCTAGGCTTCGTCTCGCCTGTAAGTTTCCGGCTTCGTCGACAGGGCTGGAAATACTGCGGCGAAAGGGCGGGCCGTGCGTACGGCAAAACCGTGTGGTCCTGGCCGTCGTTGCTACGGTCAAGCTCTTGCGGAGGTGCGAGCGAGCCCAACCGGGCAGACTGCATCATCCAATTCGCGGGGCGAGGGAGGCCAGAAGGAAAGTTCGGCTCCCGGGAGAGCACGGCATAAGCCGTCCGACCATCGCGCAGGGAAGGCCGAGTGATCGGCACCACCTGTATGCTGCTGTGCGGTTCTTCTGCGTGTGCATTTTGCGCAGCAGACCGCGGGTGCGTTGTCAGCACCCGGCCTTCCCTGTGCCCTCCTGGATTTGAGGGTGGAGCGACGAAGCAAAACTCGGGCGAATTGCGCCGCGAGAGTGAGAAGGCGTGTCTGTGAGGCAAAGTGCTTGCGACAAACGCGATTTCGTAGGGTGGCAAAGCGCAGCGTGCCCACGCGTCTACCGCCGCATCGGACAGATCGTGGGCACGGCGCAAGGGCGCCTTTGCCCACCCTACAGCCTCGCAATGACGTCGTTAGGAAACCGTGCGCCACTCAGCACTCGTGCCCCGGACGCAGCGCAGCGCTTCTTCAGCGGTGCGCTGCAGAGCCGGGCCCATGTCGCGGCATTGGACCGTGTCGCCCTGGGTCCCGGCTCTGCGCCGCAACGCTCGCGCGTTGCGGCTTGTCCGGGACACGGTGGTTTTGCAATGGCGCGGAGAGGAGGCGGCGTCGACGCCGGGAGCATCAAGCCACGCCCTTGCGATGATTCAGGTATCGAAGCGCGAGCTTGATGAAATTGTGCACCACCATCGATGTCTCGTCCGCTCTGAAGACCAGAAACACGTCGGCCGTGGGCGGCGAGGGCCGGATCGGACGGAAGGCGATGTCTGCGGTGGTGAAGCGCGCGATCGACTGCGGCACGAGCGCGACGCCGAACCCCGCCGCGATCAGGCTCGGGATCGACTGGGCGTCGACCACCTGCTGGGATACCTTTGGCAGGAAGCCGGCATCGACACAGCAGGTCCGCACGTACCGTGCGAAATCGGAGCTGTCGGGATCGAGGACGACATGATCCTCGGACGCGAGCTCACCGAGCGCGATACGCTTGCGGCGCGCCAGCCGATGGGTGCGGGGCATTGCGATGACGACCTCTTCCCGCCACGCCAGCTTGCTGGTCAGGTCGCGCTCGGCGGGAATTCCGCGAATGAGACAGATGTTGGTCGTGCGGCTGAGCAGCGCCGCGATCTGCAATGCCGGCGCCTGCTCATGCACCGTCATCCTGACCTGCGGAGCGACCTTGCGGTAGGCCGCGAGCAGCTCGGCGAGACGGCCGCGCAGGATCGAGCCGGTCGCTCCGACATCCAGCGTTCCGATCAGGCCGGCTCCGATCGACCGCGCCTCGTCTTCCGCGGCCTTGACCTGTTGCAGGATGGCGCGTCCCCGCACCAGCATGGCCTCACCCGCCTGCGTCAACTCGACCCTGCGGCTGGTCCTGTAGAGCAGCGGGGTCGCGAGCTCTGCCTCGAGGGCCTGGATGTGCTGGCTGAGCGGCGGCTGCGAGAGGTTCAGCCGCCGGGCGGCGAGGGTGAAGCTGCGCTCTTCGGCGACCGCGATGAAGTACCGAAGCTGGCGGAGATCCATAGCGAAAACCTATCAATCGTGTCATTCTATATATTGGACTTGGTGTCGCACCCGGTCAACGAATGACCGCTGGAGCCTTCTGAGTGTCCCGTCGCGGGCCTGCAGACCCTTTGAATGCGGAGTGCTTGAGGTTGGCTATGGTGACGCTCTCGATCGAGCCTTTGACGAAGCAGGCGTTCGCTCCATTCGGAGACGTCGTCGAAACGCAAGGCAGGACCCCGCTATCGATCAACCAGGGCTACGCTCAGCGCTTCAACGGGCTTGCCGATATCGACGTTGTCGCGGAAGGCGGAGAAGTCAACATCAGCTGGTTCGTCGCCTCGGTGCGGCCCGCGCCGATCGCGATCCGCCTGATGGAGCGCCATCCGCTTGGGAGCCAGCTGTTCATGCCCCTGAACGCAGCCGACTGGCTGGTCGTCGTCTGCACGGACCCCAGCGTCTCGTCCAGCTACCGGGCGTTCGCGGCAAAGGGCCATCAGGGCGTGAACTATGCTAGAAACTGCTGGCACCATCCACTTCTGGTTCTCGAGGACGCAAGCGCGTTCCTCGTTGTCGACCGCAAGGGGGATGGCGCCAATCTCGAAGAATATTGGCTGAGCGAGCCGCTACAGCTCGGCGTCCAGTCGGCTGCAAGCTGATACGTTCCCATCGGTAACCTTCACGAGGCTTGATGATGTCATCGCGCACCTATCACGTACCGCAAGGCGGCCTTCCGTCCCAGACGGACCTGCTGAGCGGCCGCGCGGTCTTCACGAACGCATACGCCGTCATCCCCAGCGGCGTGCAACGCGATATCGTCGTCAGCCACCTGCCGCACTGGGACGACACGCGGCTCTGGGTGCTGGCGCGACCGCTGTCCGGCTTCGCCGAGACGTTCTCCCATTACCTCATGGAGATCGCGCCGGCCGGCGGAAGCGACATGCCCGAGCCGGACAAGGATGCTGAAGGGGCGCTGTTCGTCGCAGGCGGGACGTTGATGCTCAAATTGGCAGAAGGTGAACGTGAGCTGAGGCCTGGTAGCTTCGCCTATCTGCCGCCCGGCTGCGCCTGGAGCGTTCGCAACCGCGGTCCCAGCCCTGCACAGGTGCACTGGATCCGCAAGCTGTACCAGCGCGTGCCGGGGTTGGCCGAGCCCGAGGCGATCGTGACCAACGAAGAGTCCATCGAACCGGTCGCGATGCCGGGCACGGAGGGAAGGTGGGCCACCACCCGCTTCATCGATCCGGCCGATATGCGGCATGACATGCACATCAACATCGTGACGTTCGAGCCGGGGGCGACGATCCCCTTTGCCGAGACGCATGTCATGGAGCACGGGCTGTACGTGCTCGAGGGCAAGGCGGTCTACCGTCTTAATCAGGACTGGGTGGAGGTCGAGGCCGGCGACTACATGTGGCTGCGCGCCTTCTGCCCGCAGGCGTGCTACGCCGGGGGCCCTGGCCGGTTTCGCTATCTGCTCTACAAGGACGTCAACCGGCACATGAATCTGCGGCAGGGCCCGCCGCTGCTCTAGACCGGCGGTGGTCCGCGGGCGCCGCTGCGATCTAGTCGATCGCGGTGCGCGAGCGGCGGGGGCTGCTCTGAAGCTCGGGGTAGCCGGTCAGCATCAGCTTGTCGGCGCGGACGCCCCAGCTCTCCAGGCGGTCGAGGAAGCTCATGCCGAGCAGGTTGGTCTTCATCTGCCCGCGCTGGACGACGAGGGCCGGCACCGACTTTTCGACGAGATGGCCGACGGAGAGACGGTCGAGCGTGAGGCGGGCCGCCTTGGTGTGGCCGTTCGCGGTCTCGAGTTCGACATCGTATTCGAGCATCTCGAGCGGCAGCCCGATGGCTTTTGCGGTTTCCCAGGTCAGCACCACCGAGGTCGCGCCGGTATCGATCACCATCGGCGCTGCGACACCGTTGATCTTCGCACGCAGGGCAAATTCGCCGCCCTGGCCGCGCGGGATCTGCACGGCAGGGGCGGGCGCCACCGTCTGCGCGCGAAAGATGTGCGAGACCTTGTGGCCGGCGCGCGCGATCTGCTTCGGATCGCCATAGGCGACGACCGCGCCGGCCGTGCCGGCGAGCATGACGAGGACGAGCAGGAAGCGGATCATCGCGCGCCTCCGCGGGCGCGCAGGCCGGTCAGGCCCGCTTCGGCGATGCCGCGATCGGCGCAAGCCCGGCTTCCGTCATGCGTGCCGGCAACAGGGCCATGACCGCGCGCCGTTCCGCGCTGTCCATGGCGTGCCAGCGCGCGATCTCGGGCAAGGTCCGGCCGCAGCCGAAGCACAGCTTGGTCCTGGGATCGATCATGCAGACGGCGACGCACGGCGTTTCTTTGCTCATTCGGACATAGTGGGGGATTGTCGGGCATGTCTGCAAGCATCTGGTTAGGAGCCGGTGCCGGCGCTCATGATCGGCTTGTGGCGCGGCCGGCGCTTCTCGTCGGGGAGTGCGGAACCCTCCGGCTGGAGCGGTGGAGAATCGTCCGACAGCGGCGCAAGCGCGCTCATCACCCGCTCCGGCGGGAAGGTGACGATCACCTCGGTGCCGATGCGCAGCTTCGATTTCAGCGTGAACGTGCCACCGTGCAGGTCGATCAGATTCTTGGCGATCGGCAGGCCAAGGCCTGCGCCCTGTTCGGCCGATTTGATCGAGTTGGAGCCCTGGCCGAACGAGGCGAGCACGACCGGAATCTCGTCCTCGGGGATGCCCGAGCCGGTATCCCTTACCGAGAGATATTGTCCGCCCGAAGCGGTCCAGCCGGCCTTGAGCCAGATCTCGCCGCCCTGCGGCGTGAACTTGATCGAGTTGGAGATCAGGTTGAGCACGACCTGGCGGATCGCGCGCTCGTCGGCCCAGAGCCGCGGCATGGACTGTTCGAACACTTCGTGGATGGTGATGCCCCGGCTCGAGGCGCGCAGCTTCATCAGATGGTGGCAGTCGGCGACGATGCCGACCAGCGACACCGCCTCCTCGTTGAGCTCGTAGCGGCCGGCCTCGATCCGCGACAAATCGAGGATCTCGTTGATGAGGTTGAGCAGGTGGACGCCGGAATTATGGATGTCGGCCGAATATTCCTTGTAGACCGGCACCGCATGGGCGCCGAAGATCTCGCTCTTCATCACCTCGGAGAAACCGAGGATGGCGTTCAGCGGCGTGCGCAGCTCGTGGCTCATCTGCGCCAGGAAGCGCGACTTGGCGACGTTGGCGGATTCGGCGCGGTGGCGCGCTTCGTCCGAGATCGCCTTGGCCTGTTCGAGCTCGCCGATCAGCGCGTCCTTCTCGGCGCGCGCCTCCAGCGCCGCGAAGGTCGAGGAGTGCAGGCGATGCGCCAGCAGCACGAAATAGCCCTCGGCCGCGAGCGAGAGCGCGGCCAGGATGTAATTGTCCAGCGAGCCGGTGAACGCAAAGCTCAGCGCCATGGCGACCGCGACCGGCGCGGTGGCGGCAAGGGCTGCGATCGGCAGATTCGCGGCGACCATGCTCGATACCGCGATCACCAGCAGCATCAGGAACATCATCAGCGTTTCCGTGACCATGTCGAGCACGGGATGGATCAGGATCGCCATCCAGCACAGGCCATAGAGCAGATCGAGCACGACGAAGCGTGTCCGCCATGCGCGCGTCGCCGCGGGCGAGGCGGGCTCGGTCAGGAAGCGCCGGCAGCTGCGGATCATCGCCGCGTGAATGCAGAGCATGCCGACGGTCCAGGCGGCAGCGGGGATCGGCTGCATCCACAGCCCGAACAGCAACCCGGTCGCGACCACCAGCAGCATCACGACATAGGACGCCGACAGCCGGGTCTGGGCGTATTGGCGCAGCATCTCGGCGTCGAAGGCCGGCCGGGTTCCGCTGGTCGACGTTAACTTGTCGCGCGCCTCGCGCACCCGCTGCGCCGCAGCCCGTCGGCTGCTCGCCGATGGAGCGCTTACCGGCTCGGCCGGAAGCTGCACAACCTCGGGCTTTTCAGCGGGGTTACTCATCAAGCAACAACGATTCCTGCCCACGCCGGACGCGGGCCTTCTGCATTGTCTATCTCTGGCAAGAAATCCTTAAGAGGTGACTTAAGGAGCTAAAGAATTACGTTAACGGGGCGTTAATCCAAGGTCCGATTCGACCTCCCGCTCGCGGAACCCGCGGGCCCTTCACCTGAAGAAAACGAGCGTGACCAACGCGAACACCGGCAGCAGCAGGACGGAGGTCCAGGCCATGTACCCGAAGAAGCCCGGCATGGCGACGCCGCTCCCTCGCGCGATCGCGTACACCATGAAGTTGGGCGCGTTGCCGATGTAGGAGTTTGCGCCCATGAACACCGCGCCTGCCGAGACCGCGGCAAGGGTCACCGCGCCATTCGTCATCAGATGCTTGGCGTCGCCTCCAGCGAGTTCGAAGAAGACGAGATAGGTCGGCGCATTGTCGAGAAAGGACGAGAGCAAGCCGGTCAGCCAGAAATAGGCGGCATTGTTCGGCGTGCCGTCGGCATTGGTGACCATGTTCACGACGGCGGCAAACGCGCCGGACTTGCCGGCGTTGAGGATCGCAAGCACGGGAATGATGGTGATGAAGATGGCGGCGAACAGCTTTGCCACTTCGATCATGGGCCCCCACGAAAAGCCGTTCGCGTCGTGGTCCTCCTTCGAGGTGACGGCGAGAGATGCGAACACGACGCCGATCATCACGGCATCGCGCAGAAGATTCTGCAGCTGAAGGTGCGTGCCGAGAACCTCGAATCCGCCGAGATCGAGCTTGGCACTCAAGAGGATCGCAGCGATGATGACGCCCATCAGAGCGAAGTTGAGGCCGCCGCTGACCCGCAAGGGATTGTCCGGAGTCGGGTCCGGTTTGACGCGGCCTTCCTTGCGATACAGATAAGCGTCGATGCAAAAGAACAGGACGAGCAGAATCCAGGCGGCGAACGTCGTCTGGGGGAACAGGTGCGTCGTTGTCCAGAAGAAGTCCACGCCGCGCAGGAATCCCAGAAACAGCGGCGGATCTCCCAGGGGCGAAAGCGAGCCGCCGATGTTCGACACCAGGAAGATGAAGAAGATGACGACGTGCGCGTTGTGCCGCCGGTCGTCATTGGCGCGGATCACCGGCCGGATCATGACCATCGACGCGCCGGTCGTGCCGATGACGCTCGCGATCAGGGTGCCTAGCGCGAGCAGCAGGGTGTTCAGGACCGGCGAGCCGTGAAGATTGCCGCGCACCACGATTCCGCCGGCGACCGTGAACAACGCAAGGAGCAGCAGAATGAAGGGGATGTATTCGAGCAGCGCGGTATGAACGAGAGCCTGGATGGTCGGCAGCGGGCCGTGCCAGACTAAAAGCGGCAGCACGATCAGGGCACCCCACATCGCGGCAATCTTGCCCTGGTGGTGCTCCCAGAAGTGAGGCGCTGCGAGCGGAAATATCGCGATCGACAGCAGCATGCCGGCGAAGGGAAGCGCCCATTGCGGGCCGATGCTGGCGCCATCGAGCGATGCGGCGAGCGCCTGCGAAGGTGATGCAGCCAGGATCAGGAGCGCGACCGGGAGCAGGCGCACAACAACAAGGATGGCGGCGATCACGCTAGGCAAGGCTCCCCCCGAAGGCTATTTTTCTTTCCGTTCGACCGCTGGCCGAAGCTTCGTCGCGGCCGAGGTCGCGACGAAGCTCGGATGCTGCACGTCCCCGAACGACGCCGCAACAGCCCCTCAGCGCTGCAGGCGCGCGAGCAGGCTCGACGTATCCCAGCGCTTGCCGCCCATCTTCTCGACCTCGGAATAGAACTGATCGACCAGCGCGGTGACAGGCAGGTTGGCGCCGTTGCGGCGGGCTTCGGCGATCGCGATCGAGAGGTCCTTGCGCATCCATTCGACCGCGAAGCCGAAATCGTACTTGTCCTCGTTCATGGTCTTGTAGCGATTTTCCATCTGCCAGGACTGCGCGGCCCCTTTCGAGATGGTCTCGATCACGGCAGTGACGTCGAGGCCGCTCTTCTTGGCGAAATGGATACCCTCGGAGAGACCCTGCACCAGACCGGCGATGCAGATCTGGTTGACCATCTTGGTCAGTTGGCCGCTTCCGGCCGGCCCGAGCAGTTTGCACATCCGCGCATAGGCGCCCGTGATGATCGGCTCGGCGCCGGAATAGGCGTCGGGCGCACCGCCGCACATCACCGTCAGCACGCCGTTCTCGGCGCCGGCCTGGCCGCCGGAGACCGGCGCGTCGACGAATTTGAAGCCGGCCTTGCCGGCGGCTGCGTCCAGCTCACGCGCGACCTCGGCGGAGGCGGTGGTGTGATCGACGAAGGTCGCGCCCTTCTTCATCCCGGCGAAGGCGCCGTCGGCCCCGATCGTGACCGCGCGCAGATCGTTGTCGTTGCCGACGCAGCACATCACGAAATCCTGCCCCTCGGCGGCCGCCTTCGGGGTCGCCGCGGTCTTGCCGCCGAACTTGTCCGCCCATTCCTTCGCCTTGGCCGCGGTGCGGTTGTAGACGGTGACCTCATGGCCCCCTTTTTTCACGAGGTGTCCGGCCATCGGGAAGCCCATGACGCCGAGACCGAGGAAAGCGACTTTAGCCATGTGTGGTACCTTGTCCGTAGTTTTGAGCTTTACGGTTGTAGCAGGGCGAGGGCGCCGGGCGGCACCCTCGAAGTTCCGCTGCGAGGGCGGATCGGAGGCGCACCATAAACCGTTAAGCCGGGAGGGCAACGGCTTCGTTTGGCGGCCCCCTGTGTTAGGATGGTGGGACCTAAGGACTTCGAAAAAGGGAGCGAAAGCATGGCATCGGGCTTGGGCGGTGTGAGCGTTGGCGTCCTCGATCATTTCAACATCCGGACCCGCAATCTGGCCGAGACCGTCCGTTTCTACGAGGACGTGCTGGGGCTGGAAAACGGCGCCCGTCCGAATTTCGCCTTCCCCGGTGCCTGGATGTACAGCGAGGGCCGGGCGGTGGTGCATCTGGTCGATATTTCCGCGACGGCGGAGCCGCAGAAGCCGGATTCCGGCGTCGTCCATCATGTCGCCTTCGTCAGCCGCGGTTTCGACGGCATGAAGCAGCGGCTGGCCTCCAAGGGGATGAAGTTCGACGCCCGCCAGGTGCCCGGCGGCGATCTCTGGCAGATCTTCGTTCACGACCCCAACGGGGTCATGATCGAGCTGAATTACGAGGCCGCCAAGGAGCAGGGGGCGGCGCCCGCCGAGATGGCTGACGATATCGGCAGGCAGTAGCCTTTTGGGCGTTTCCGCTCTAATGGGGCATCCTAAAGTCTCGTGCCTGGCCCTGCCGGAAAGCCGCTTCCCGCTTCGCGCTGGTGCGGCCCTCCGGGTCCGGATCAGGCTCCGTCCAGGAGATGCACTTTGAGCGTGACGCAGCAACAGGTTCTCGACAGCCTCGCCAGGATCAAGTCGCCCCGCGGGGTCGCGCTCACCAATGCCAATGTGCTGAGCGCGATCAGCGCGTCCGACGGCAAGGTGTTCTTCTCGATCAATGTCGATGCCGCCGAGGCCAGGGCCTGGGAATCCATCCGGGCCGAGGCCGAAGCCGCCGTGCGCAGCATCCTCGGCGTCACCACCGTCATGGTGGCACTGACCGCCGAGCGCAAGCCGGGCTCCGCACCGCAGCCGCCTCCGCAGCCCAGTCGCGGCGCGCCGGGCGTGCAGCCGGCCCATGCCCACAAGCCGCCGCAGGGAGGCGGCTCGCCCATGGCGCGGCAGTCGGAGATCCCGGGCGTCGCCGCCGTGATCGCAGTCGCCTCCGGCAAGGGCGGCGTCGGCAAGTCGACCACCGCGCTGAACCTGGCGCTCGGCCTGCGCGATCTTGGCCTCAAGGTCGGGCTGCTCGATGCCGACATCTACGGCCCCTCGGTGCCGCGCCTGACGGGCCTTCGCGACAAGCCGGAGCTGAACGACGAGCGCAAGATGATTCCGCTTCGTCGCTTCGGCCTCGCGATCATGTCGATCGGTTTCCTGGTCGAGGAAGAGACCGCGATGATCTGGCGCGGTCCCATGGTGATGTCGGCGGTGACGCAGATGCTGCGCGACGTCGAATGGGGCAAGCTCGACGTTCTCGTGGTCGACATGCCGCCGGGCACCGGCGATGCCCAGCTCACCCTGGCGCAGAACGTGCCGCTCAAGGGCGCGGTGATCGTCTCGACCCCGCAGGACCTGTCCCTGATCGACGCGCGGCGGGGGCTTGCCATGTTCAAGAAGGTCAACGTGCCCGTGCTCGGCATCGTCGAGAACATGAGCTACTTCCAGTGCCCGCATTGCGGCACGCGGTCGGACATTTTCGGCCATGGCGGGGCGCGCCACGAGGCCGAGAAGCTCGAGGTGCCGTTCCTCGGCGAGATCCCGCTGCACATGGCGATTCGCGCGACCTCGGATGCCGGCAACCCCGTCGTCGACAGCGAGCCGGACGGCCCCCATGCGGCGATCTACCGCGCCATTGCAGAGCAGGTCAGGGACCAGCTCAAGGGCGTCATCGCGGCGGCCTGAAGCGGCCGCCGGCGCGCCGCCTCGTCCCCTTGGGAGACATGCGACTTTCGTAGAGCCCCGTCATGCCATTGTCGCGTTCCGAAAACGCGCCTTCCGTGTTAAAGGCCCACCGCAGTCAAGCCCCTTCGGTTCGACGCGGCCCTGTCGCGTCGCCGGAATCAGCGGCGGCACAAGAGAAGTTCAAGGGGAAACGCCCCAGCAAGGAGAGACCTGAAGATGAAGCGTCGTGATTTTCTGAAAGTGTCGGCAGCAGGCGCGGCGGCGACCGCAGTGGCCTCGCCGGCGATCGCGCAGTCCTCGCCCGAGGTGAAGTGGCGCCTGACTTCGAGCTTCCCGAAGTCGCTCGATACCATCTATGGCGGTGCCGAGCAGGTGGCGAAGTACGTCGCCGAGATGACCGACAACAAATTCCAGATCCAGGTGTTCGCCGCCGGTGAACTCGTTCCCGGCCTGCAGGCGCTCGATGCGACCTCCAGCGCCACGGTCGAGATGTGCCACACGGTGTCCTACTACTACGTCGGCAAGGACCCGACCTTCGCGATCTTCGCCTCGGTGCCGTTCGGCCTCAATGCGCGCCAGCAGAATTCCTGGCTGTTCCAGGGCGGCGGCAACGAGCTCGCCAACGAGTTCTTCAAGAAGTCGAACGTGATCGGATTCCCCTGCGGCAACACCGGCACCCAGATGGGCGGCTGGTTCCGCAAGGAGATCAAGACCGTCGCAGACCTCTCCGGCCTCAAGATGCGCATCGGCGGCATCGCCGGCCAGGTGCTCCAGAAGGTCGGCGTGGTGCCGCAGCAGCTCGCCGGCGGCGACATCTATCCGGCGCTGGAGAAAGGCACCATCGACGCCGCCGAGTGGGTCGGCCCCTACGATGACGAGAAGCTCGGCTTCGCCAAGGTCGCCAAGTACTACTACTATCCGGGCTTCTGGGAGGGCGGTCCCACCGTCCACGCCTTCGCCAACCTGGAGAAGTTCAACGCGCTGCCGAAGAACTACCAGGCCATCCTCGCCAACGCGACCACCCATGCCAATACCTGGATGGCCGCGCGCTACGACATGCAGAATCCGGCCGCGCTGAAGCGTCTGGTTGCCGGCGGCACCCAGCTTCGTCCCTTCACCAACGAGGTGCTGGAAGCCTGCCTCAAGGCGACCAACGAGCTCTGGGCCGAGGTCTCGGCCAAGAACGCCGACTTCAAGAAGGTGATTGACGCCATGCAGGCCTACCGCTCCGACGAATATCTGTGGTGGCAGGTTGCCGAATATACCTACGACAGCTTCATGATCCGCTCGCGCACGCGCGGCTGATCGCCTGGAATCGCAAGACCGCAGAGCCCGGCCTCCTGGAGGCCGGGCTTTTTCTTTGCCACAGTGCGATCGGGGGATGGCATTGCGTCCCGGCTTGCGTCATGCTGGCCCTAAGCCTCGGCAAGAAGGCCCACAATCGCAAACCATCAGGGCAGGAAATCATGAAGAGAAGAGACTTCATCAAGGTCACCGGACTTGGCGCGGCCGGCGCCGCCACGCTCGCGGCTCCCGCGATCGCGCAGTCGATGCCGGAGATCAAATGGCGTATGCCGACGAGCTGGCCGAAGTCGCTCGACACGCTGTTTGGCGGGGCCGAGATGATGTGCAAGATGGTCGCTGAGGCGACCGACAACAAATTCCAGATCCAGATCTTCGCCGCCGGCGAGATCGTTCCGGGCCTCCAGGTGCTCGACGCCGTGCAGAACGGCACCTGCGAAATCGGTCACACCGCGTCCTACTATTATTTCGGCAAGGATCCGACCTTCACCTTCGGTTCGGCCGTGCCGTTCGGCCCCAACATGCGCATCAACCAGGCCTGGTACATGCTGGGCGGCGGCCGCGACGTGCTCAACGAATTCTACAAGAGCTATAACGTCGTCTCGCTGCTCGCGGGCAACACCGGTTGCCAGATGGGCGGCTGGTTCAGGAGAGAGGTCAATACGCCCGACGATCTCAAGGGCATGAAATTCCGCATCGGCGGCTTCGCCGGCCGCGTGCTTCAGAAGCTCGGCGTGGTGCCGCAGCAGCTCGCCGGCGGCGACATCTATCCCGCGCTGGAGAAGGGCACCATCGACGCCGCCGAATGGGTCGGCCCCTATGACGACGAGAAGCTCGGCTTCTACAAGATCGCGCCTCACTACTACTATCCCGGCTGGTGGGAAGGCGGGCCGATGCTGATGGCCTTCGTCAACCTCGACAAGTGGAACGCGCTGCCGAAATATTACCAGAGCGTGCTGGAGCAGGCCGGCCACTACGCCAACAACTACATGATGGCGCGCTACGACAATGCCAATCCGCTGGCGCTGAAGAAGCTGCTCGCCGGCGGCACCAAGCTGCACCCGTTCTCGCCGTCGATCATGGACGCCTGCCACAAGGCTGCCAAGGAGCTGCACGCCGAAGTCGCCGCAAGCAACCCGAACTTCAAGAAGGTGCACGACTCGCTCGCCAAGTTCACGAGCGACGGCTACTCCTGGTTCCAGGTCGCCGAGGTCGGCTACGACATCTTCATGGCGCGCCGCTCGCAGAGCTGATCACGCCATCTCTCGCAGGCAGCGCCCCGGTGTGAAAGCTCCGGGGCGCTGTCGTGTCTGGAGGGGCCCGGACTTGAAAACTGAAAAACAACCCCATGCACAGTAGCCAACGGATTGATAAGTCATCGGAAAAAATTGGCGATCCAAGCGGTCTTCGCCGAGGCGGGAACGGTGCTGAGCTTCGATCCAGATGACGTTCAGAGAACGCTGTGCAGGGCATGGTCGCCGGCGACGGCGAGGCAATGGACCGCGAGCAATCCGGCGGCGGGACAATGCAACGTCACGGCGCTGCTCGTGCAGGAACTGTTCGGCGGCGACCTCCTGAAGACGCCGCTGCCGGCCGGCGACCATTTTTACAATCGGATCGAAGGCGAGAGGTACGACTTCACGGCAAGCCAGTTCGATCAGCCGATCGCTTACGTGGACTTGCCGGCAAGCCGCGCCGACGCAGAGCGAGGGGCGACGGCGGACGAATTGGCTGAGCTCAGGACCGCTTTCCGGCTGCACAGCACGAAGTCAGGCTGAAGCGAAGCAACGCTACGGCCGACGAGACGAACGGCTTTGGCTGGCATTGGGCTCACCGAACCATCGCGCCGCGGCCCGGGACGCTTCCTCGTTGTCGGGAGCTAGTTCGCAGGCCCAGGCACGACGCCGTCGGGGCGCACGAGCAAAGCGATCAAGCCCAATCGGTCCTTTGCCTCGCTTGCAACATAGCTGATCCGGCCAATCCAGCGGCGCGCAAGCGCTTGAAGCGATGGCCGCGCGCCGAAATCAAGCAGCAGTCCTTTCCCTGTTCTGAGGAGCTCGCTCAGTCTTGTCCCATTGCCCAGTTCAAAGTCGGCGCACTCCGCCCCACCAGCGGATGGCTCCCGCCGAGATCATAGCGGAGGGAAACGCCCCACACGCGTTCGGCGAAGTAGGTCGCGCCGTCGCGCGTGTTGACGAGGTCACGGACAACGGCTTCGAGTGCGCGCGAACTCCTGGTGGGGCGCATCAGCCCGACCTGGGCGCGCGACCAGTCGAGGATCTGTGCTCCCACCGGATATCGTTCAGTCGAATAGCTGTCGAGCAGGCCGGCGGGCGCATCGCCGCGAATGGTTGCGGCGAGCTTCCACCCGAGGTTCATGGCATCGCCGAGGCCGAGGTTCAGGCCTTGGCCGCCCAGCGGCGAATGGATGTGCGCAGCATCGCCGGCCAGCAAGCTCGAGCGAGCCCTGATCGGCCAGTTCGACCTGCACGGAATAGCCGGTGAATTCCGGATCGGTGCCGGTGAAGCCGATACCGGCCGCCTTTCGCACGCTGCTGCGGCCGCCGTCGCAACCAACGAGCCAGCGGCCATGGACGGTTTCGCTGGCCGTGTCGACGGTCACGCCGTCCATGGATTGTCTCAGAGCCTCGACGCCGCAGCCGCGCCGGATCTCTGCACCCAGCGCCTCGGCGCGGACCGCAAGGACGGCCTCGATGCTCGCCATTTCGACCGCCATGCTCCCGATCGGGCCGGGCAGGCGGTGTGGCCATTGCGTTGTATCGATCTGATCGTGAAAGAACTGGATGCCGGCGAAATGACCGGCGGGGCGACGCTGCTGCTGCATCCAGTGCGCACCCGCTGGCGTCTCCCGGCTCGCCGCGCCAGCTTTCAGACGCTCCAGCAAGCCGCGGCGGTCGAAGCTCTTGATCGTCGGCACCGAGAGACCACGCAGGCCAAACGGCTGGCTCTTGAGCGGCGAGTGCGGGTGTCGCGCCTTTTCCAGGACCAGCACCGAACAGCCGGCGATCCGCAATTCACAAGCCAGAAAAAGGCCGACGGGACCAGCGCCCGCGATGATGACGTCGTAGGGGGAAGTGTCGGGGATCTGCATAAACTGCTCCGTTGTCGATGTTCGACCGGAGCGTTTCCCAGACCTGAGGACCTCACGGACGAACGCCTGACCGCTTGAACAGCGATCGGGTTCGTCGTGGGGATCTCAGGCACGGGGCCAAAGACCAGAGCTTTCGTTACCGAAAGGACTTGGGCTTACCAAGCCAAGTCTGCCTTTTCCGACATGACGAATTTAGCCGTTTGGTCGCGGCCTCGTCAATGGAGCAACAGCCGGCATGAACTTGACAGGGAAGGGCGACCGGCGCCGTGCTTTTTCGCTGGCCGAGGCGGCCGGAATGGTGGAAGAGAGCGAAGATGCCGCGCGAGCCGTGCGGTGACTTGAGTTTTCGGCGGATATGCGATGCGCCTTCTCATCGTCGAGGACAATGCCGAGCTGTCGCGGCTGGTCGCGGGCGGGCTGGCGGCGGCCGGCTACCAGAGCGACATCGTGGGCAGCGCGGCCGAGGCGCGCGAGGCGGTGAGCAGCGTCAGCTATGCCGCGATGATCCTCGACCTCGGGCTGCCCGACGGCGACGGCCTGTCGGTGTTGCGCGAGCTGCGCGCCAGGATGGAGCCGCTCCCCGTGCTGGTGCTGACCGCACGCGGCGGCTTGCAGGACCGCGTCGGCGGCCTGCGCAGCGGCGCCGACGATTATCTCGCAAAGCCGTTCGCGATGGAGGAGCTAGTGGCGCGGCTGGAGGCGATCCTGCGCCGGCCCGGCCAGCTGCTGGGCCGCTCGCTCAGTCTCGCCAACCTGGTCTACGACACCGAGAGCCGCCAGATCTTCGTCGACGACCAGCCGCGGATCATCTCCGCGCGCGAGACCTCGGTGCTCGAGATCCTGCTGCGCCGGCAGGGGCGGGTGGTGCCAAAGAAGAACGTCGAGGACCATATCTTCGGGCTGGACGGCGAGGTCGCCTCCAACGCCGTCGAGGTTTATGTCTCGCGGCTGCGCAAGCAGCTCGCCGAACACGGCGCCAAGGTCGTGATCCACACCATCCGCGGCGTCGGCTATCTCATGGACGCGGAGAAATAGCGTGGCCGAGACCGGGTCCCGTGCCAGGTCCAGTGCAAGGTCCTATGGCGGCTCGCCGACGTTCAAATCGCTGATCTGGCGCATCGTGTTCCTGCACATCCTGGCGGTCGCGGTGGCCGCGCTCTTCCTGCCGCTGGTGCTGTTCTGGCTGCTCAATTCCGAGATCGGCCAGCTGCATCGCGATGCCATGCGCGCGCAGGCCGAAGTGCTGGCGGAGCGCATCGTCGCGCAGCCGGGCGGCCTGTTGACGTTCAATCTGCCCGACAGTCTCAAGGGCCTCTATTCGGAAGCGTATGGCCGCTATCAATACGACATTCGCGATGCCGACGGCCATTTGCTGTTCTCCTCGCACCGGCGCGCCGCTGCCGCCGCACCGCGCGCGTCGGAGAGCATTTCCGGCGCCTCGGTCACCCGGGAGATCGACGGCAAGACAGTGCGGGTCCAGGTCGCCGAGGATCTTGCGCACCGCGACGTCATCATCGACGACATCGTCTCGAACTTCTTCCGGCGCGTCGGTTGGATCACGATTCCGATCCTCCTGGTCCTGCTCGCCACCGACATCATCATCTTTCGCCGTGCGATCGCGCCGCTATGGAGGGCCTCCGAGAAGGCCGCCAATATCGGCCCGGCGCGCACCGACATCCGCCTGCCGACGGAGCAGATTCCGCGCGAGATCCTGCCGCTCGTCACCGCCGTCAACCAGGCGCTCGACCGGCTCGAGGGCGGCTTTCGGGTGCAGCGGCAGTTTACGGCGGACGCCGCGCATCAATTGCGCACGCCGCTCGCGATCCTGCGCACGCGGATCGAGACACTCGACGATCGCGCGGCGCGGCAGGCGCTGCATGCCGACATCGAAACCATGAGCCGCCTCGTTGCCCAGCTGCTGGAGATCGCCGAGCTCGACACCCTGGTGCTGGATCCCGGCGAGACCGCGGATTTGCGCGCCGTCGCCGCCGAGGTGGTCGCCGCGATCGCCCCGTTCGCGATCGCGCAGCACAAGGACATCGCGCTGAAGGGCACCGATGCGCCGGTGCCGATCCACGGCAATGCGGAGATGCTGCAGCGCGCGATCTTCAACCTCGCCGAAAACGCCATCAAGTTCACGGCAAAGGACAGCACCGTCGAAATCGAGGTGGGCGAGGACGGTTCGGTGCGTGTGCGCGATTCCGGTCCGGGGGTCGCGGAGGCTGAACGCGAGCTGATCTTCCAGCGCTTCTGGCGCGCCGACCGCCGCCGCAGCGACGGCGCGGGCCTCGGACTCTCGATCGTGCGCGCGGTGGCGGACGATCACGCCGCTACGGTTGCGGTGGAGAATCTTCCCGGCGGCGGAGCCGAGTTCACGCTACGGTTTCGGTTGGCGGATGCGGCAAAGGCTGTTGAGAACAACTGGCGCGGCAGTGACGCTGCACCCTCTCCCCCTGTGGGAGAGGGCGGCGCGCCGCGTTAGCGGCGAGACGGGTGAGGGGTTCTCTCCGCGAGTCCCACTCTCAATTGACGCGTGGAGAGAACCCCTCATCCGGCGCTTCGCGCCACCTTCTCCCGCAAGGGGAGAAGGAAGAAGGCTCGTCCCGCTACTTCTGCGGCGGACCGAGATCCAGCGGCGGCAGCTCGATCTGCGGCACCTCGATCTTGATGGTGTTGGGATCGATGTTCGATTGCACACCCTTGTAGTGCATCACCATCGCCGGGAAGGCGATGACCAGACCGACCATGATCAGCTGGATGATCACGAAAGGCACCGCGCCCCAATAGATCTGGCCCGTGGTGACGGGTTCCATCCGCTTGCCGGTGATGCGATCGGTGTAGCGATCCTTCGGTGCGACCGAGCGGAGATAGAACAGCGCGAAGCCAAACGGCGGATGCATGAACGAGGTCTGCATGTTGACGCCGAGAATGACGCCGAACCAGATCAGGTCGATGCCGAGATGCTCGGCGGCAGGCCCGAGCAGCGGGATCACGATGAAGGCCAGCTCGAAGAAGTCGAGGAAGAAGGCCAGCACGAACACGAGGGCGTTGACGAAGATCAGGAAGCCGACCTGGCCGCCGGGCAATGAGGTGAGCAGGTGCTCGACCCAGACGTGCCCGTTGACGCCATAGAAGGTCAGCGAGAAGATGCGGGCGCCGACCAGGATGAACACGACGAAAGCCGACAGCTTGGCTGTCGATTCCGTGGCTTGCCGGATCAGGTCCCAGCTGAGCCGGCGCTTCACGGCGCCCAGGATGAGGGCACCGGCCGCGCCCATCGCGCCGCCTTCGGTCGGGGTTGCGATACCGATGAAGATGGTGCCTAGCACGAGGAAGATCAGGAACAGCGGCGGCACCATGACGAAGGTGGTCTGCTGCGCCATCTTGGACAGGAAACGGAAGCCGGTTAGCCTGTCGACGACCCAGTTCACCACGGCGACCGCGAACGCGAAGACGATGCCGTAGAACATGCTGAGCACGACGTAATCGGCGCCATGCGTGCTCGAATTGCGCATCATGAACCATCCGAACACGCAGCTCGCCAGGAACAGCATGCCAAGCGAGACCAGGCCGCGGTCGCCATTGTCTTCGCGGAAACCGATGGCGTCCTTCGGCAGGCCGGGTGCTGCCGCCGGGAAGATCATGCTGACGAGGAAGGCGTAGCCGGCATAGAGGGCCGCGAGCACGAGGCCGGGGATGAAGGCGCCCTCGTACATGTCGCCGACGGACTTGCCGAGCTGGTCGGCCATCACGATCAGAACGAGCGAGGGCGGAATGATCTGGGCGAGCGTGCCGGAGGCGGCGATGACGCCGGCTGCCACGCGGCGGTCATAGCCGTAGCGCAGCATGATCGGCAGCGAGATCAGACCCATCGAGATCACGGAAGCCGCCACCACGCCTGTCGTCGCGGCGAGCAGCGCGCCGACGAAGATCACCGCATAGGCGAGGCCGCCGCGGATGGTGCCGAACAATTGGCCGATGGTGTCGAGCAGGTCCTCGGCCATGCCCGACCGCTCCAGTACCAGTCCCATGAAGGTGAAGAACGGAATGGCGAGCAGCGTGTCGTTGTTCATCACGCCGTAGACGCGCTCCGGGAGGGCCTGGAGGAAGTCGGGGTGGAACTGGCCGAGTTCGACGCCGATCACGGCATAGAACAGGCCGACGGCGCCGAGCGAGAATGCCGCGGGATAGCCAAGCAGCAGCATGACGACCAGCGACACGAACATGATGGGCGCCATATTGGCGATGATGAATGCGGTCATGAATTCCCCCTACACCGTCGCCAACGGCTATTTCTTCTCGATCGCTTCGACGAGATGCTCGACTTCCGCCTCCAGCGCCGACACCTGGGATTCATGCGGGTCCGGGATCAATCCGCGCATCACCGCAATCCGCTTGATCAGCTCGGAGATGCCTTGAACGAGCAGGAACGCGAATGCGATCATGATCAGGGATTTGGCCGGCCATTGCGGCAGTCCGCCGGCGTTGCCGGATTGCTCGTTGATCTGGAAGGAGCGCAGGAAGAACGGCACCCCCGTGACGATCATGACGATGCAGATCGGAAACAGGAAGAATACGTGGCCGACGACGTCGATGATGTTGCGGGCCTTCTTCGGCAGCGCGTTGTTCACGATGTCGATGCGGATGTGCTCGTTGTCGAGCAGGGTCCAGGGGGCACAGAGCAGGAAGACGATGCTGAACAGCACCCATTGCAGCTCGAGCCATGAATTCGAGGAGGTGTCGAACGACTTGCGGATGATGGCGTTGACGGCCGAGATGATCACGGCGAGCACGATCAGCCACGCCACGCGCTTGCCTGTCCAGCGCGTGAACGCGTCAATCCTGCTGCTCAGCTTAAGGAGCGCTTGCAACGATAGGTCCTCCCCCGATTGTGCCCCGGCCGTCTTGACTGCGCCGAGATGGCGCGTGGCTTGTCTCGCCGCGCAGGCATGAGGCCGCCGCACCAAACCAGCGGGCGTGCCGCCAGTCAATCGGAAGTTTGTTGATAGTTAAGGGGAATAAGCCCGTAATCCGCCGGTGTCAGCCGCCGGTGACGCTCATGTGCCTGCTGACGCTCGGACGGTCGTGGCGGCGGTCGATGATGAAATCGTGGCCCTTGGGCTTCAGGCCGATGGCGCGGTCGATCGCATCCGCAAGCAGCATGTCGTCATCGGATGCACGCAGAGGTTTGCGCAAATCCGAGGCATCCTCGTGGCCGAGGCAGGTGTGCAGCGTTCCAGTGCAGGTGATGCGAACCCGGTTGCAGGATTCGCAGAAATTGTGCGTCATCGGCGTGATGAAGCCGAGCTTGCCGCCGGTCTCGGCGACGCTGACATAGCGGGCCGGACCTCCGGTGCTCTCGGCGAGGTCGGTCAGCGTGAATTGCTGGGCAAGGCGCGCACGCACAAGCGACAGCGGCAGATATTGGTCGATGCGGCCCGAGCCGATCTCGCCCATCGGCATGACCTCGATCAGCGTCAGGCCCATGCCCTTGCCGTGGGCCCAGCGCATCAGCTCGGGAAGCTCGTCCTCGTTGAGGTTCTTCAGCGCCACAGCGTTGATCTTGACGGCAAGGCCTGCGGCGCGCGCGGCCTCGATGCCTTCCAGCACCTTGTCGATCTCGCCCCAGCGCGTGATCTCGCGAAACTTCTTGGGGTCGAGCGTGTCGAGCGAGACGTTGATGCGGCGGACGCCGCAATCGGCGAGCTCGCTCGCGTGTTTCGCCAGCTGGGTGCCGTTGGTGGTCAGCGTCAGCTCGTTCAGGGCGCCGCTCGACAGATGCCGCGACAGCGAGCGCACCAGCGTCATCACGTTGCGCCGGACCAGCGGCTCGCCTCCGGTGAGGCGCAGCTTTTTGACACCCTTGGCGATGAAGGCCGAGCAGAGCCGGTCGAGTTCCTCCAGCGTCAACAGGTTCGCCTTGGGCAGGAACGTCATGTCCTCCGACATGCAGTAGAAGCAGCGCAGGTCGCAGCGGTCGGTCACGGACACGCGCAAATAGCTGATGGTCCGCCCGAACGGATCGGTCATCGGGGTCGACAGCGCGGCGGATCCGTTCATGCGAGAGGCCTTGTCACTTATGGCGACGGGCGCACCTTGGCTTCAAGCGGTGCTCGGGACGCAATCTAAGCATCGGACGCGGCGAGGACAATCGGGTGGTATACTTAGCTCAACGCCGGCCGGCGTTCGGATCGGGGAACGGCGAGGCCGCGGCCGGAGTAGCCTGAGGCGGTGCCGCAGCAGGCGTCGCTGCGGTTGGTTTCGGTTTCCTCGGCCGGTGCGGCTTGCGGACCGGTCTGGGCGGCGTTGCGGGCTGCAGTTCCGCAAACACCGGATTCGGGTCCGTGGTCACCGACGCCGGGGTGGTGAAATCCCCAGGATTCTTGATCAGGTTCACCGGGACGCTTGCCGGCTGGTACTTCGGCAGCGCGAACGCGACCGTGAAGGGGCCATCGGGAGCTGGAACCGAGACGGAGCAGGGGGTCTTGCAGCCCGGGCCGAGCGATGTCGTGGCGTCCGCACCCGGAGGATTGGATTCGAGCCGGACCTGGACCGTCGGCGGGGTCGATTTGAACACGTCCGACATCGAGGAGCAGCCGCCAAGGCTGGCCGCTCCCAACAGGCCCGCTCCCGCTAACGCAGCCGAGATGACACGACGCATGACCCATCCACTTCAACTGCGACGAACCGCCACACAAGCCCCGCACCGACCTTAGGAGTGTCGTTTGAGGCAGGCAACCGGCGGGCGGCGCATAGTCAACGAATGGTTAATGCGGGGTCGATTAAAACAACAAGTTATTTCAATATGTTGATGGCGTTATGCGGTCATCAGGCTGCTGGCGGCAGCCGGCAGGTCGCGCATGTGATGGATCAGCCGGTCAGGCTTCAGCTCGGCAATCGGCACGTCCGTGTAGCCGAAGCTGACCCCGATCACCGGCACCCCGGCCCGCCGGGCTACCCCGACATCGGTTCCGGCATCGCCGACCATGATGCTGGCTTTGACCGCGCCGCCGGCCCGCGCCACCGTTTCCCGGAAGATGGTCGGATCGGGCTTCTGGACGCCAAAAGTGTCGGCGCCGCAGATCGCCGCGAAGCGGCGGCTGAGGTCGAGCTGGTCCAGCAGCCGCTTGGAGAGCCATTCCAGCTTGTTGGTGCAGACCGCGAGGCGGTGGCCTTGGGCCGAAAACTGGTCGAGCGCGGCTTCGAGCCCGTCGAAGGGGCGGGATTCGACCGCGATATGATCGGCGTAATAGGCGATGAAATCCGCGGTCATCCGGTCCATGTCGGCGGGGGTGACGGTGCGGCCCTCCGCCTCCAGCCCGCGCTCGATCAGCTTGCGGGCGCCGGCGCCGATCATGTTGCGGGCCGAGGCCATCGGCACCGGCGGCAGCCCTTCGCGGTCGAGCACGTAGTTCAGCGCGGTGATCAGGTCGGGCGCCGTATCCACGAGCGTGCCGTCGAGATCGAAAACGATGGTGTGTGGGGAGGTCATGATCCAAGCGCTACCGGCCCGGTCGCGTCCACGCAAGGGGCGGGCCCATAAGATCACCTTATAGGCCTGTTCCCGCGCGGAAAACGAGGCTACATAGGCCGCCGAAAACGGTCGCTGTCGGCGGCTCACGAATTCAGAGGCGGGCGCAACGTGAACATGGACCAGTTGAAGCGACAGGCTGCCGCCCGCGCGCTCGAGGAGGTGCGGGACGGCATGCAGCTCGGGCTCGGCACCGGCTCGACCGCCAAGCATTTCGTCGAGCTGCTCGGCGAGCGCGTCGCCGCCGGGCTGAAGGTGATCGGCGTGCCGACCTCCGAGGCGACGCGCCTGGACGCGACGCGCTGCGGCGTGCCGCTGACCACGCTCGACGAGATCGACCATCTCGACATCACGGTCGACGGCGCCGACGAGATCGATCCCGCCCTCAACCTGATCAAGGGCGGCGGCGGCGCACTGCTGCGCGAGAAGATCGTGGCGGCGGCCTCGGATCGCATGATCGTGATCGCCGACGACAGCAAATGGGTGCCGACCCTCGGCAAGTTTCCGCTGCCGGTCGAGGTCATCCCGTTCGGCCTCGGTGCGACGCGCCGCGCGATCGAGAAGGCATTTGCCGAATGCGGCGTTTCCGGGCAAATGGCGGTCCGCAACGGCAAGGACGGCCACGTTTTCGTCACCGACGGCGGCCACTGGATCATCGATGCCCAGCTTGGACGGATCGAGGATCCTGCCAGCCTCGCCAAGGCGCTGAGCGCGATCCCCGGCGTCGTCGAGCATGGATTGTTCATCGGCTTGGCCAGCTCTGCCGTTCTGGCGGGTGGCGAGGGAATCCGCGTGATTGAACGGCGCAAGCCGAAAGGAGACTAGGAATGAAGAGCTTTTTGAAATTCTTGCCGGCCGCGACGCTCGCTGCGGGCTTGGCCCTCGCGGCCGTCCCGGCCGTGGCGCAGCAGGCCCAGAAGGCGCCCGCGGCGCCGGCCCAGTCGAAGGCTTCGCCCGGGGCGATTGCGGCCGCCAAGGAGATCCTGCAGATCAAGAACGCCAGCGGGATGTATGCGGGCGCCGTGCCCGGCCTCGTCGAGAAGACCAAGAATGCGCTGATCCAGCAGAACCTCAACTACCAGAAGGACCTCAACGAGATCGCCCCGATCGTGGCCCAGCAGCTCAACGGGCGCCAGAACGAGATCGGCGACGGCATGGCGCAGATCTATGCCAGCGAGTTCACCGAGCAGGAGCTGAAGGACCTCGTCGTCTTCTACAAGTCGCCGCTGGGCAAGAAGCTGCTCGACGCCGAGCCGCGCGCCATCGGGCTCAGCATGAACTTCATCAATTCCTGGGCCCAGACCTTCTCCGAGACCGTGATGGGGGCCTTCCGCGCCGAGATGCGCAAGCGTGGCAAGGAAATCTGACAGATCCTATCTGACAGGGAATTCCTCAAGCGCGTCATCGCGCTTCAGGTTGTTGTTTGAGCATGGTCCTCTCGGAAGACCGCTGCACGCTTTGCGCTGGCGCGGCCCTCCGGGATCGGACCATGAATTAGAGGTCGGAGTGGACAATGGCTGAATTCGACGTCGACCTCTTCGTCATCGGCGGTGGCTCGGGCGGCGTGCGTGCCGCCCGCATCGCGGCCGGTCACGGCGCGCGCGTAACGATCGCGGAGGAGTACCGCATGGGCGGGACCTGCGTGATCCGCGGCTGCGTGCCGAAGAAGCTGTTCGTGATCGGCTCGCACTTCCGGCAGGATTTGGAAGATGCCGCCGGTTTCGGCTGGACCGTTCCGCCCGCGAGCTTCGACTGGGCGACGCTGATCGCCAACAAGGACAAGGAGATCGCGCGGCTGGAGGCGGCCTACACGGCCAATGTCGAGAAATCCGGCGCGCAGATCGTCAAGAGCCGCGCGGTGATCGAGGACAAGCACACCGTCCGTCTGCTTGAGAACGACCGCAAGATCACCGCAAGATACATCCTGATCGCCACCGGCGGCGCGCCCAACCACGGGGCCGCGATCCCCGGCATCGAGCACGTGATCTCCTCCAACGAGGCGTTCCATCTGAAGAAGCTGCCGAAGCGGATCGTGATCCAGGGCGGCGGCTATATCGCGCTGGAATTCGCCGGCATCTTCGCCGGCTTCGGCTCCGACGTCACCGTGGTCTATCGCGGCGACAACATCCTTCGCGGTTTCGACGAGGACGTCCGCGCCCATGTCCGGGCCGAGATGGAGAAGCAGGGCATCACCATCCTCACCGGCTGCACGGTGGCGAAGGTGGATCGCCACGGCGAGGAGTTCACCACGCATCTGTCGAACGGATCGAGCCTCGCCTCCGAGCAGGTGATGTTCGCGATCGGCCGTCATCCGGCGGTGGCCAATCTCGGGCTGGAGAACGCCGGTGTCGCCATCAATCCCGCCAATGGCGGCATCGCGGTCGACCATTTCTCGAAGAGCTCGGTCGACAGCATCTATGCGATCGGCGACGTCACCCATCGCTTCAACCTGACGCCGGTCGCGATCCGCGAGGGCCATGCCTTCGCCGACACCGTGTTCGGCAAGCGCGAGGTCAGGGTCGATCACGCCAACATCCCGACCGCCGTGTTCTCGCAGCCGGAGGTCGGGACGGTGGGGCTGACTGAAACCGAGGCGCGCGCGCAATTCAGCCACGTCGACATCTACAAGACGACGTTCCGCCCGATCAAGGCGACGATGTCGGGCCGCGACACCCGCGTTCTGATGAAGCTCGTGGTCGACGGTGCGACCGATCGCGTGCTCGGCTGCCATATCGTCGGCGATGCCGCCGCCGAGATCACGCAAGCCGTCGCGATCGCGGTGAAGATGAAGGCGACCAAGGCCGATTTCGACGCGACCATCGCGCTGCATCCGACCGCGGCCGAGGAGCTCGTCACCATGCGCACGCCGACCGCGCGGCACGTGCGCCAGGCGGCGGAGTAGGCTCGGCCGCTCAGCCGTACAGATACCCGACCGGCTTGCCTTCGGTGCGCAGCGGACGGATATCACTGTGGGTGATGATCTGACCGGCAAGGCCGTCGATCTCGTCACGCTGCGCAGGCGTCCAGCTGCGCAGCTCGTTCATGCCCTTGAGCAGGCCGAGGCGGAGCAACTGGGTATTTTCGCCGAGGCCGACGAGGCTGATCGAATCCTTGCCCGCCGTCACGACGTCGCCGGCGGCAAGCTCGAAGGTCTCGCCGGCTCTCTTCCTGAATTCGGCTGAGCCGCGAATGACGCGGTAGATCACGACCTCGCCCTTCGCAAAGCAGGTCGCATCGGCGGCGATCGACGTGCTCTTCGGCAGTAGCGACTGGCCGCGCGGATCGGTTGCGATGATGTGGCCGGTGACGAGACGGCCACTCGGGCCTTCGATGCCGATATCGCGCAGATAAACCGGCATGGCCGATTTGACGGAACCATCGGTGAGCGGCTTGAACAGCGCATCCAGCGCCAGCGGATCCTGCAGCCAGAAGCCGGCATCGGCCGGCCGGTTGTGAAGCTTGTGGCTCCAGGCCACGCGCGGCGTCTCGGCCTCGTTGATCTGGTCCGGACCCACGATGGTCGGATTCGGAAAGGTGGTGGGATCGGTGATGAAGGCTTCGAGGAATTTGCCCGAATAGCCCATCGAGATCGGGTCGGGCACCACTGTCTGGGGCGTCTTCAGGTTCTCTTCGGTCGACAGGCCCGACCAGGTGTAGAACAACTGGCGATGCACGATCGCGCTTTGCAGCATCACCGCGCCAGGGCCGACATTATAGAAACGCCCGTCATAGTCGAAGGTGAACGCGCCTGAGGTGACCAGCACGAGCTGAAAGCCGCCGGGCGGAAGATGCAGATGGAAATCGGTGGGACCGGTGTCGGGACGGTAGATCGGCAGATTGGTCGCGACTTCGTGCAGCAGAAAGGTTTCGTTGTTGGCGTGAAAGCCTTCGTTGGCGCGATTGTAGAGCGCTTGCGGACGATACGTCGCCTCGAACTTCGCATTCCGGTCGCGATCGATTGCGACGAAGTCCTGCATGTTGAGACGAAGCGGCGCGCCATTCGGATGAGTCAGGCCGATCGTCTTGAGATCGCCCGCAGCATGCACGTTCATGACGTTCTCCGCTCTGCGCCGTTGCTTCGCTCGCAACGTCATTGCGAATTTTGGGCCAGTCGGTTGACGAAGCGTCAAGCGAGCCCGGCGCGGCGATGCGGGCGTGCTTGTGCAGAAGAAAATTCGATGGTTGCACGGGACGTTAGATCGATGGCTGGGTCTGATTGTCAGGCGCCGGTGCGAGGGGCGCGTGCTTCCGGGGCGCGACGGCAGCTGTCTAATTTGTCAGCAAGCTTCGCCAGTGCGTGCAGCGCGTCGGGGAAAGCGCGTGCGCTGCGGGCCTTGGGATGAGCGAAAACGTCGCGACTGGCCAAGCGGCGATTGACAGATTGTTCATGTTTTGTTCTTATGCTGTCACCGAGATGGAGGCAGCCATGGACAACCGTATCAGCGAGATTCGCAGAACCATCAGGGCGCTTCGCGTCAGCATGCGCGAAGCCGAGGCGATCATGCACGAGCAGATCAACCGCGACGAGGATTGCAGCTTCGTGGCGCAGGAGGTCATCAAGATGCGCGCGGTCATGAGCCTGCTCGCGAAGGAGCGGATCGCGCTCGGCGATCACGAGCCGATCCTCGTGAACAATTTCTTCATCCCGCGGCGGCGGCCGGCGCGAAAGCCGGTCGCGGCGCTTTCCTCCGCCGCCGAATCCGTGTTCCGTCCGCGCCTGGTGGCGCGGGCCTGACGCGGAGGGCGCCTCAATCGAAGGCGCGGGGCGCGGCCCGATCCGGCTTGCCGGCCGGGCTGTCCGCCCACTTTGCCATCTCCATGGTCCGCGCATCGACGCCCTCGCACCACAAGCAGCTCGGCCGCGCGCGGTCGTTCTCGGACAGGATCGGAACCAGGCTGTGGCCGCAACCGGTGCACCAGGTGATGTCAGTCATGCATTCCCCCACGGCCTACCAAATTCAGAAATGACGTTCTCGTTCGCAAAGCTTGCGCGGCCGCTACGACGGCGCAGGAGCGCTGCGTTGGACAGGCGCGCTCGTCCCGGACAGGGTAGATGTAGCGATCCATCGTGACACGGCTGTGATGTCGTCGCCGTTGTCGCGATAGGCGCGAAGCTGGAATTCGGCCGAGCTGCCGCGGTCCACGATGACGCGGCAATGCTCGATCTCGGCGGTGCAGCCGAGTGCGTCCGCGTCCTCGGCGGTGGCGTCGATGATTCGGGAGAGCATCTCCGAAATCGTGACCGGTCCTTCCCGGGAGGCGAAGATGCAATCGGTCCCGTAGCGCTGGGCGCGCCATTTATTCTCCACCGCGATGGCGCGGTCGACCGCCGTGACCTCCTTCGACAAATGAGGCCGCAGATAGAGGTGACGCGTCAGGCAGCGATAGAGCGAGGCGATGGCAACGGCATCGTCGACGAAGGTGCAGGTGTCGGGCGCACGCAGCTCGAGCGTCGGGTGCCGCATCGAAGGACGCATCGCCCACCAGATGTGGCTCTCGTCGGGGATGACGCCGGAGCGCTGCAAGGCGCCGACATATTCGTCGTAATCCCGCCGGCTCTCGAACAGTTCGGGCAGGCCGGTGCGGGGCAGCTCGGAATAGGCCGCGAGGCGGTAGCCCTTCAGCCCGGTCTTGTGCGAAGCCCAGAACGGCGAGGATGCCGACAGCGCGATGAACAGCGGCAGGTGCGGCAGCATCGCCCGCATCACCGCCATGCGCTTCTCGGGATCCGGCAACTGAACATGCACATGCATGCCGCACATCATGTTGCGATGGCCGATGCTGCGCAGATCCTCGATCATCTCCTCATAGCGCGGTTTCGGGCTCGGCTGCGACATGCGCCACACCGCCGTCGGATGCGTGCCGCAGGCCATGATCACGAAGCCATATTGCGCGGCGACGTTCGCGACTTCGCGCCGCAGGAAGCGCAGCTCCTCGCGGGCGTCGTTGACGTCGACGTGAACGTTGGTGGCGACCTCAAGCTGGGATTGCAGCATCTCGCGCATGGCCTGGCCGCCGGTCGACCAGTTCGCCGATTCGAACAGCTCGTTGGGAGTCTGGATCGCGACTTCGAGGCTGCGGCGGTCGGCCAGGAAATACTCCTCCTCGATGCCGAAGGAATAGTCGGTGGCCTTGCCGCGTCCGCCGGCGGAACGGATGACGACGTGCTGCTTGTCGTCGGAAGAATCGAGACGCAGCAGTTTCAAAACGTCGGAAGCGATTGACATTTAGCCCACCCGGCAAAGGAACTATCTGCGGGCGATAATCCTTTTGACCGGAACCGGTTCCGCATCGCTCTCACCGGAAATTGCAAGCTCGAACGGAACAATCTTTGCGCTCTCGGATGCACGCGCGATCAAGGCGTGATTGGGAGGCACCTCGATCCAATCCGATTCTTTGTCGAACGGCTCGGAGACGACGATGACCTCGCCGCCGTCCTCGCGGAAATAGAGCGTGTTCGCGGCGTCGTTGACCGCGACACGGAAGGCGTAGAGGTCCCTGCCGTTGGCGATCGCACTGGTGAAGCGCAGCCGTTCGCGCAAGTGGCCTTCATTGACGAGACCGACGAGCGCTTGCAGCACCCGCCGCGTCGCCTCGAGCGGATCGCTGTCGAGGCCGGCGCCCATCATCGCCAGGAACACGGCTTCGGAGTCGGTCGTGCCCAGCCGCGACGGGTAATAGTCGTTGGGAATGAGCGCCTCGACCTTGCGCCGCAGCCGATTCCAGCTTCCGACGAATCCGTTGTGCATGAACATCCAGTGCCCGCAGGCAAAGGGATGGCAATTCTGCCGCGTCACCGCCGTGCCGGTGGCGGCGCGCACATGGGCAAAGAACAAATGCGAGCGCAGATGCCGGCAGAGGTAGCGCAAATTTTCGTCCGACCACGCCGGGCGCGTCTCGCGATAGAGGCCCGGCTCAGGATGCTCGCCGTACCAGCCGAGACCAAAGCCGTCGCCGTTCGAGCCCGCCGTCGATTGCAGCGAGCGGATGCTCTGCGCGACCAGGGAATGCTCGGGTTCGGTAACATAAGGCTCGAACGACGTCGTCTCGCCCCGGTATGCGATCCAGCGGCACATGCGTGTATCCTGTCGGGAGATGCCGTGATGTGCGGTAACTCATTGGCTCGCATGATAGTTCCTGACCGCTGGCGAGCTGCCCGCCGGGTTCTGCCAGTGCATACGGCCGCAGGACGAGCGTCCCGGTCACTGACAAGTTGTGGTAGCCACGGCGTTATTGCCAAAGAGAAAGGGCCAGCGTGGAGCTGACCCCCTCTGCAGCACTGTAACGGTCAAGAAAAAGCGCTCACTTCTTGCACTTCTTGGCCGCCTCTTTGTCCGCATACGGACCACAATTATAGGCGTTGGTCAGTTCGTCCATGGTCTGCGGCCAGCTATCCATGGAGCCCGCCCGGGCACCATTCTGGGTCGTGCCGAGCTGGCTGATTCCCCCGTTCTTCACCTGCTGGGAATGACGTGGGTCTGCTTGTGCATCAACCGCGAAAGATGCGGAGAGAAAACCGGCTGTAAGAAGGCCGACGAACAGCGTCTTGGTAATCATGGTTTTGTCCTTTTGGAGTTTGAGTTCAGACATCCGTTGGTGGCTACGCAAATCGGACGGGTTCAAGATCAGCGCGGACGGCGTGACCGACATCACAATCAGCGATCAGCGATCAGCGATCAGCGATCAGTATTGTTGCCACGCGCGGCGCACGATCGATCGAACCGAGCATTCAGATGCTGCCACGTCCGCTTTTGGCCCATTGCAGTCATCGAGGACTGCATGCAAGCTGAACGGGGATCGGACGAGATAATTCGCAGAGGCTAGGTTCATGACAGCAACGCTTTGGGAGGTCCCGGTCCCTCCCACTCAGGTTGAATCTACAAGGATTGAGCAGTTGCCGAAGCGTATCACGCGCTTGGCCATTTCCTTAGTGGTGCTGAGGGATGATGTTGATGTGGTTCAATATCACGATCTTTCTTTTGAGGGGACCGAGCTATTCAAGTGCACCTATCTCACCTCTCTAACACGAGAGATGATCCGGTCAGCTTACGGCAAGTTCGTGGATTTAGGGCGTACTGAATTGTGGTCTCAAATTGCCGACAGATCGCAGAAAGAGAATATTCGGCACTTAATGATTTGCTTCGATGACGGCCCTTGTTACGAGGTTGTCTGCACCAGCTTTTCGCACTTGAAAAGATAAACTGTGATGTCGCCTGTTGGCCCTCAAGGGACCAATCGGGGCGAACTGGCCATGTCCCATCTTGAAGGTTAAACGGACCTGCGTCCGCGCGAGTTGATGGGGTTTAGGAGAACGCGTCGTAGTGAACTGTTAACAGGACACGGTTAGGTTGCGCTCGGTAATTTGAGTGCGCATCATGAGCCGCTTCATTCTTTTCACTTGCATGGCATTCGTCACCGCATTCGTCGGCGTGTCCTGGGCGATGCGTGGTTTTCCCACGACCGTCGCTTCCTCTTCACTGAGCGGAGAGTTGAAGGCGAGACTCACGACCTCGTTCGGCGACGAGAGTGTCAAGGTGCACGAACGCAAGGCGTGGGAAGCCAAGCACACCCTGCAAAGTGACAAGGATCCGCAGCTCGATGCGCTACGCATGGACGCGCTGCAGGCAGGCACCGCCTACGCGATGTCGCCGTGTGACAAGACGATGAAGGCGAACCTCATCGCGGCCACGTCGGCCTATGCGCGGGGCTACACGAAGATTTTCGACTGCCCCAATCCGGCACTGGCGATGTTCTGTAGCGAAAAGAAGCGTGATCAGGCCAACGCCGCATACTCGACGCCGCTCGACGTCCGCGTCCAGGCCCAGCTCGCCGAGGCGTTTGACCAAAAGGGAATCGTCAAGGAGGATTTCCCGGAGGAGATCCGCCTCACGGTACTCCAGTTTGCCGGGCCCGGCCTGTGGTCCGATCCGTCTCCTGTATGCCTGCCGCAGCAACGCGGGACGAATGCGCGATGAAACGTGCCTGGTTCATCGTCTGGGCCCTGGTCGTCTATCAGGTTGCAGCATGGGCATTTGCGCCGCAAAAGCCAGCCGAGCCTGCAAGGCCGACCGACGGTCCGGGCTATGGCACCAACGAAGCGATCTTCGTTGACGGGAGAGCAAGGACGCGCCGTGAAGCGACGCTGGCGTTCGAAATTCCTTATGGTTCGCGCTGCGCAGGTGAGGGCCGGAAGCGGTTCATCGGTTCGGTCAGCGGATATTACTATCGCCGTCAGAACGAGGCCGAACGTTACCCCGAGACCTTTGGCAGGCCCGGTGCGGACTACATCACGAAGCAATGGTCCACCGGCGAAGACAAGCGTCTCGAGCGACTGACGCAGGAAGCTTATGCGCAGGGCTATCTGCAACCGTCCGACTTCGACGACGTCGCACGCAAAACGGTTGAAGCAGTCGTCAGGGGGGAGCGCGTGACCGTGCGCGCCTGCGCAAACTGACATCGGGAGGAGGTTCGAAGGCATCGCTCCCTCGGTCCGTTCCGACAGATGGAACCGATGCGGCGGCTGGTCGCAGTCATTTTGCCTTGATTCCGACAGACGCACCTATATTTCTGGTCCGAACAAGAATCCGGGCCCCTCTGGCGAGGACGCCGACAATGTCGGCAAACCTCGTGATGTCGGATGACCTGTCCCGCGCGAATGCGATGGATTGGCCGATCGTCGGGCCCTTGATGTTCTCTCCGACTCCATCGACCCCCATCGCAGCTCCGTGCGGCCATTTCGCAAGACCAAGGGAGCAACGATGTCTGACGCCAAGCATTCAAATCCCATCGAGATCGAGATCGCAGAGCCGTCCAGCCTGAACGAGCAGGCCGCGGCCGCGCTGGTGATAGCCGGCGCGCTCGTCGCCGTGGCCGACCGGCAGGTTTCGCCGGTCGAGCGCGACGAGGTGATCCGGTTCATTAGGGATCGCGGCTTGGCGCCGCATCTCGACGACGAGAGACTGTTTGCAATGTTCGACGCACTCGCCGAACGGCTGGAGGAACCGGATTTCGCCAATGTCGTGATCGACACGCTGCGGCCGGTCTCGGACATGCCGTTGTCGTCACATCTGATGGAACTGTCGCAGCGGGTCGCGGCCGCCGACCAGGATGTCCATCCCCACGAAGTGCAGGCGATCAAACTGTTGCGCCTGCTGACGCTGGCGCTGCCGCGCGCGAAGCCGATCCCGTCGGGTCAGGGGCGCACCGAACGCCAATTGGCCACAGAGGAGTAAGCATGAGCGCAGCATCGAACGGGCGTACGCGTGAGGCCGCGGGTCCCGCCAGTGAGCTGGCGGGCGGTGACCCGCGCCTCGACAAGCTCGTCGATCGACTGCCGCCGCGCATGGGTGATACCGTCACCTATCTGCTCAAACCGTCGAGCCGCTGGGTCAGAATTCCCTCCGGCGCGCTGCTCATCTTCGGCGGCGTGTTGTCCTTCCTTCCGATTCTCGGTGTCTGGATGCTGCCGCTCGGCCTGGCTCTGCTCGCCGAGGACGTCCCTGCGCTGCGCACCTCCCGTTCAAAAGTCTTCGACTGGATCGAGCGCCGCAAGCCGCATTGGCTCGAATCGTCGGCCTCTAGGAATGATCAATCATGAGTGAACTCATCACCGCCGAAGCGCTGACCGCCCTGTTCCAAGTCATCCTGATCGACCTCGTTCTCGCCGGCGACAACGCCGTCGTCATCGGCCTTGCCGCAGCGGGATTGCCGGCCGAGCAGCGCCGCCGCGCCATCATCGTCGGCATCGCTGCCGCCACCGCGCTGCGCATCGCCTTTGCCGGCGTCGCGACCCAGCTGCTGCAGGTCATCGGCCTGTTGCTTGCCGGCGGCGTGCTGCTGCTCTGGGTGTGCTGGAAGATGTGGCGCGAGCTGCGCGAGCAGTCTGCGCATTCGCGGCAACTCGCCTTCAGCCATGGCGGCAGCCAGGACGCTGCCCCGGTGCAGTCAAAGACTTTCGGCCAGGCGGCGTTGCAGATCATTGCAGCCGACGTCTCGATGTCGCTCGACAACGTGCTCGCGGTCGCTGGCGCCGCGCGCGAGCACCCTTACATCCTCGCTTTCGGCCTGTTGCTCTCGGTCGCGATGATGGGCGTCGCCGCCGATCTGCTCGGCCGCGTGCTCCAGAAGCAGCGCTGGGTCGCCTATGTCGGTCTTGCCATCATCATTTACGTCGCCTTCGAGATGATCTATCGGGGTTCGCTCGAGCTCGCGCCTGTCATCGCGAGTCTCTGAGGCAGCATGCCTGCTTGCAACCCGGAGTGATCAATGACGCCTGAACCCAAAGAACCTTCGGCGCCGGCCGCGCCACTGCCGCCGGTCGGCCTGCTTCCGAAGCTGATCTTCGGCTCGCGCTGGCTGCAATTGCCGCTCTATGTCGGCCTCATCGTCGCCCAGGCCGTCTATGTGCTGTTGTTCCTGAAGGAGCTTTGGCATCTCGTCTTGCACTCGTTCGACGCCAGCGAGCAGCAGATCATGCTGGTCGTGCTCGGGCTGATCGACGTGGTCATGATCTCGAACCTGCTGATCATGGTGATCGTGGGCGGCTACGAGACCTTTGTTTCACGGCTGAACCTCACCGGCCATCCCGACGAGCCGGAATGGCTCGGTCACGTCAATGCCAGCGTGCTCAAGATCAAGCTCGCGATGGCGATCATCGGCATCTCCTCGATCTCGCTGCTCAGGACCTTCATCGAGGCCGGCAATCTCGGCACGACGCGCAGCAATTTCACCGAGAGCGGTGTGATGTGGCAGGTGCTGATTCACATGACCTTCATCGTCTCCGCGGTCGGCATCGCCTGGGTCGACCGCCTCAGCGAGAGCGGCCATCGCGAGAAAGCCGTCCACAACTGACGAATCCGGCCGCCTGAGACCTCCCGAGCGGTCAAGCCTGGAGCCCGCCTGATCCTCCGATCCGGCGGGCTCTTTTTTGCAGGATCGATAAAATTGTCTGCAATCCGTTCAGCGGCGGCAAAGCCTGCGGACAAGAAGCCCGGCGCCTTAAACCAGGCCTTTGGAACCGGTCTGCATCCTGCCCGCAAAAGGGCAGGGCTATGGGCATGGCAATTCTCAGGGAGACCGTCGCAGCCGTCGCGGGAGTCTACGCATTCCTGCTGCTCTGTGACGCATTGTTCGGGGTCGGCGAGGCGCGCTTCGACGACGCCTATTACCGCGCCAGCTTCTACGCGCCGCGGCCGAAGGAGTTTCGGTTTGCGAGCGACACGCCGCCGGCGGTCCGCGTCAGCGAGGCATTCGCGCAATTCGCGCCGGGCGATGCAAAACCGAACAGGCGGTACTCGTCGCTCACGACCATCATTCGTTGACACGGTCTCATTCCCCCTGGACCCATTCCGCGACGCCGCGCCATAGCGTGTCGCGGTGTTCGGGGCGGAAGAAGCCGAAATGGCCGATGGCCTTGGCGCCGACCTCGGACGGCTTCACCGTCAGCACCTCCGGCTTGATCGCGGAGAACCCGCTCGTGAGCAGCTCGACCGCGGGCCGCGTCGCCCAGGGATCGTCGGAGAAGCACAGCGCGCGCAGCTCGCCCTTGAACCGGGTGAAATTGTCCAGCGCCGGCAGCTTGGAATCGAAGAGATAGCGGGGGCTCGAGACCCACTCGGCCCATTGCAGGAAGACCCCCTTGGGCAGATCCTCGCCGATCCCGGCCCAGCCCGGCGCATAGCCGAGCACGTGGGCCAGCGGTACGCCGATCAGGTTCATGAAAGCGAAGACGCGGTACTTCTCGGGTGAAGTCATCAGCCGCCAGGTCGCGGCCTGCGAGGCCACCAGGGCCGCGCGGGAGATGTCGGTATTGTTCTCGATCAGTCCGAGCGCCTGGCCGCCGAAGGAATGGCCGATATAGGCGAGCGGCAGCGTATTGTACCGCTCGCGCATCCAGCGCACCGCGGCGGTGACGTCGAGCGCGGCCCAGTCCGACATCGAGGCCTTGAAGCCGACCAGCGACTTCGGCCGGTTGTAGCCGACCATCGCCGGCAGGCGGGAATCGCCGATGCCGCGATAGTCGTAAGTGAGCACTGCGCAGCCGCGATGGGCGAGGTAGGAAGCAAAGCCGCGATAGATCTTGCGCGGGACCGCGGTCGCCGAGCTGATCAGCACCGCGTGGCGCTTGGCACCTCGCGGCAGGAACAGGGTGCCGGTGAGCCCATACCCGTCGGCCGCCGGGAAGCTGATCTCGTCGATGAAAACGTCGTCCAATGCCGCGCCCATGGCCAGAAGGTATTTGCCAGTTTCCTCAAGCTTTCCCAGCAAATGCGAATTTGGCTTTCGCCGCAAGGGCTTGCGGCGCCAAACGGATTTACAACTGGCGGGGCGCAGCGAGCCTGTGTATAAGGCGGCCCTCACAACCCCTAGATCAGGTTGTGCTTTTTTGCTTCACGGAGAGATTGCGATGTCCGAGCGGTGGACGCCCGAGTCCTGGCGCAGCAAGCCGGTGCTACAGGTGCCCGACTATCCCGACGCCAAGGCCCTGGCCGACGTCGAGGCGCAGCTTGCGACCTTTCCGCCGCTGGTGTTCGCGGGCGAGGCACGCAACCTGAAGAAGGCCCTGGGCCGCGTTGCGGCCGGCGAGGCCTTCCTGCTTCAGGGCGGCGACTGCGCCGAGAGCTTTGCCGAGCACGGCGCCAACAACATCCGCGACTTCTTCCGCGTGCTGCTGCAGATGGCGGTGGTCCTGACCTATGCCGGCGCGGTGCCGGTGGTGAAGGTCGGCCGGATCGCCGGGCAGTTCGCCAAGCCGCGCTCGTCGCCGACGGAGAAGGTGAACGGCGTCGAGCTGCCGAGCTATCGCGGCGACATCGTCAACGACATCGCCTTCACCAGGGATGCGCGCGTCCCCGATCCGCAGCGCCAGCTGATGGCCTATCGCCAGTCGGCCGCGACGCTCAACCTGCTGCGCGCCTTCGCCACCGGCGGCTTCGCCAATCTCGGCAGCGTGCATCAATGGATGCTGGGATTCCTCAAGGATTCCCCGCAGTCCCGCCGCTACAAGGAGCTGGCCGACCGCATCTCCGACGCGCTCAACTTCATGCGCGCCTGCGGCCTCGACCTCGAGAGCCATCCGGAGCTGCGCGCCACCGATTTCTACACCAGCCACGAGGCATTGCTGCTCGGCTACGAGCAGGCCCTGACCCGCGTCGATTCCACCACCGGGGACTGGTACGCGACCTCGGGCCACATGATCTGGATCGGCGACCGCACCCGCCAGCTCGACCACGGCCATGTCGAATATTTCCGCGGCATCAAGAACCCGATCGGGCTGAAGTGCGGCCCGTCGCTGAAGCCCGACGAGCTGTTGAAGCTGATCGATGTGCTCAACCCCGACAACGAGCCGGGCCGGTTGACGCTGATCGGCCGCTTCGGCTCGGACAAGATCGGCGAGCACCTGCCGAACATGATCCGCGCCGTGAAGCGCGAGGGCCGGGTGGTGGTCTGGTCCTGCGATCCCATGCACGGCAACACCATCACCTCTACGTCCGGTTACAAGACGCGCCCCTTCGACCGCATCCTGTCCGAGGTGAAGTCGTTCTTCGCGATCCATGCCGCCGAAGGCACCCATGCCGGCGGCGTGCATCTGGAGATGACGGGCCAGGACGTCACCGAATGCCTCGGCGGCGCCCGCGCGATCACCGATGAGGACCTCAACGACCGCTATCACACGGTCTGCGATCCCCGTCTTAATGCCGAGCAATCCATCGACATGGCTTTCCTGGTCGCTGAGCTGCTCAAGCAGGAGCGCGCCGGCAAGGCCCAGCCGATGCCGGTCGCAGCGGGGCTCTGACACCTTGCTGCGGATCTGGAAGGCCACGATCAATTCCCGTAACGGTCTGGCCTTTGCGTTCAAATCGGAGCAGGCCGTCCGCGAGGAGATCTTTGCGCTTCTGCTGTCGGTGCCGCTCGCCTGGCTGATCGGCGCGACCGCGATGCGGGCCGTGGAGCTGGTCTGCGCCGTCGCCTTCGTGCTGACGGTCGAGCTCCTCAACACCGCGATCGAGAAGCTCGCCGACCGCCTGACCATGGACCACGACAAGCAGATCGGCCGGGTCAAGGACATGGGCTCGGCGGCGGTCGGCGTGGCGTTGCTCATGGCCGGTGCGTTCTGGATTTTCGCCATCGTCGAGCGGTTGGGTTTCGTCTAACGAGGAACGGATAAGGGCGCCCGATGACCGAACGTCTCGCCGCATTCGCGGTCACGCTCGCCCAGCTCAATCCGACCATGGGCGACATCGCGGGCAATGCCGCCAAGGCGCGGACGGCGCGCGCGCGAGCGGTCGCCGAAGGCGCCGATCTCGTGCTGTTTCCGGAATTGTTCATCGCCGGCTATCCGCCGGAAGACCTCGTGCAGAAGCCGGCCTTCCAGGCCGCCTGCCGCGCCGCGATCGAAGCCCTGGCGCGCGAGACCGCCGATGGCGGGCCTGCCATGCTGGTTGGCACGCCCTGGCTCGAGGAGGGCAAGCTCTACAATGCCTGCGCGCTGCTCGACGGCGGCCGCATCGCGAGCCTGCGCTTCAAATGCAACCTGCCGAATTACGGCGTCTTCGACGAGAAGCGGCTGTTTTCGCGCGGGCCGGCGGCGGGACCGGTGACCGTGCGCGGCGTGCGCATCGGCGTGCCGATCTGCGAGGACATCTGGCTGGAGGAGTCCGAGGATTACGAGAACGTGGTCGAGACGCTGGCCGAGACCGGCGCCGAGATCATCCTGGTTCCGAACGGCTCGCCTTACGCCCGCGACAAGAACGACGTGCGCCTGTCGGTCGCGGTCGCGCGCGTCACCGAGAGCGGGCTGCCGCTGGTCTATCTCAACCAGGTCGGCGGCCAGGACGAGCTGGTGTTCGACGGCGCCTCCTTCGCGCTCAACGGCGATCTCTCGCTCGCGGCGCAATTGCCGGCATTCGAGGACAGCATCGTCACGCTGCGCTTCACCCGCAACGGCGAGGATTGGCGCTGCGCGGGGCCGGTCGCTGCGCTGCCTGAAGGCGACAAGGCCGATTACGCCGCTTGCGTGCTGGGCTTGCGCGACTATGTCGGCAAGAACGGCTTTCCCGGCGTGCTGCTCGGCATTTCCGGCGGCATCGATTCAGCTTTGTGCGCGGCCATCGCGGTCGATGCGCTCGGTGTCGATCAGGTGCATGGCGTGATGCTGCCGTATCGCTACACGGCGGCACATTCGATTGCGGATGCGGGCGAGCTCGCCGGCCATCTCGGCATCCGCTACGAGGTGCTGCCGATCGCGGAAGCCGTCAATGGATTCGAGACCATCCTTTCGGGCCTGTTCAAGAATCTGCCGCCTGATGTCACCGAGGAGAATCTCCAGGCCCGCACCCGCGGCACGCTCCTGATGGCGATCTCCAACAAGACCGGCCTGATGGTGGTGACGACAGGCAACAAGTCCGAGATGTCGGTCGGCTACGCCACGCTCTATGGCGACATGAACGGCGGCTTCAATCCGATCAAGGATATCTACAAGACGCAGGTGTTCCGGCTGGCAAGCTTGCGCAACAGCTGGAAGCCGGACGGCGCGCTCGGACCCGCCGGCGAGGTGATCCCTCCCGACATCATCACGCGGCCGCCGACCGCGGAGCTGCGCGAGAACCAGACCGACCAGGATTCGCTGCCGCCCTATGACGTGCTCGATCCCATCCTGGAGCGCCTGGTCGAGCGCGAAGAGCCGCTGGACCGGATCATTGCCGCCGGCTTCGACCGCGAGATCGTCACCCGCATCGACCATCTGCTCAACGTCGCCGAATACAAGCGCCGCCAAGCCGCGCCCGGCGTCAAGGTCACGCCAAGGAATTTCGGCCGCGACCGCCGCTATCCCATCACCAACCGCTTTCGCGACAAGGGTGAACCATTGCCTGCGGCGGACGAAGCGCTGGTGTCGCGCGCGAGCAAGGCGTCGATCGACGCGTTCGAGGGGTGAGTTGATCGGAGTAGGGTGGGCAAAGCGAAGCGTGCCCACGAGTTCTTCGCTGTTGTCAAAGATCGTGGGCACGGCGCAAGTGCGCCTTTGCCCACCCTACGGACTCATTCCACTGTCATCATCCGCGAAAGCGGATGATCCAGTACTCCGCGGCGTGCGTCGTGAAAACCAACTGCCGCCGCGGAGTACTCGATGCCTGCCTTCGCGGGCATGACAGACGAGTTTGTGGCTGGTTATTTCTGCTGCTGCGGAAGGAAGGTCGGGCCTACCGAGCGGATCGGCTTGTTCTCCGACGAGGTCGCGGGGGCTGCATCCGCCGGCGGCGTTGCAGCCGGTGCATTCGCGGTCGTCGGCGCGGGAGCGGCGCCCTTCTTGGCGTTGGCAGGCGTGCCCTTGTTGAGCCGCTGCTGCTGCATCTTCTTGGCGCTCTCCTCGGTGACGATGATGTCGCCCTGCTGCTCGGCCGCGGCCTTGTCGTCGGCGGATTTCAGCGCATCCGCCCAGGTCTGCCCTGCGGCCTTGCAGGAGCAGGACGGATTGAACTCGCTGCGGAATTTGAACGCGGTCGGCAGCGCCGTGTAGGGCTGGCCGCTGATCGAGACCGCGGAGTTCATGTCTTCGCCGGGATTGCGATGGGTGTAGAGCACGGCTTCCGCGGCCGGGCAGAGCGCCTTGCAGGTCTTCTCGTCGTCGGGGAAGCGCGCCGGCACCGTCGCGAACGAGACCGGGAAATAGGCGCCGTCGCAGGTGCGCACGCACACGGTGCGGAAGGTGCCGGATTGCGGTCCGAGATCGGAGGGCGGCACGCCTTGCGGATTGCCGGCGTTGTTGCCGCCGAACAGGTTGCTCAGGAAGTTGCCGCCGCCTTGCGACTGCGCGGCATTGGCATATTGCGGGCCGCAATTGTTCTGCGCCAGCGCCGCCAGCACCGAGCGGCGCTGGGCGTCGCGTTCCGGGCTGAAGCCGCCGGGGCCGCCACCGCGCAGGCGCTCGAGATTGCCGGTTATCTGGTCCAGATTGGCGCGCATCTGCTGGATCTGGGTGTTGACCGGGCCGCATTGCGCCGACTGGCCGTTGAACAGCGAGAAGAAGCCGGAGGAATCGCAGCCCATGCGCTTGGCCTGCATGGTGACGCGATCGAGCTCGGCCTGCTGGCGGGTCTGGGAATCCTGGTAGCGGCGGACCTGCTCCTCGCGCGCGGGGTCGCCCCCGCCGCCGCGGTCCAGCGCGGCGAGCTGCCCCTCCAGGCGCACGCACATCGGATTTGGCCCGACGCCGTTCTGGCCCGCTTGCGGCGGCGGTCCGGGCGGACCGGCCTGCGCGAAAGCACCGGTGACGAGCACGGCCGTGCTCAACAGCACGGTGCAGGCAAGGAGACAGCGAGCACGGGAGGGAGACAGAAATTCAGGCATATCCGCCATTCTAGCGAGGTCACGGCCCAATGTGACTATCCACCAACTTGACTTGGAGGGCCGAAGCGCGCCCTCCCAATAGCCGCTTCCTGCGGCATCGTCACGTCGTTTCAGGGGGCCAAGGACCGGCCTAAGCTGCGCCAGCTCCGAGCAAATTCAGCGCTGGCAGGTGATTGCGACATATTCGTCGCAATGGCCATGGGAGCAATTTGTGCCGGATTTGGGGACGGAGCCGGTAATTTCGTCGGGATCGACCCGGCGATAGGCTGATGCCTGGGCAAAATCTCGTGACTGGCAATAGGTGCGCGCGGCGGAGGCGCCGCATTTGTCACCTTTGGCCAGGCACTGGTCGACGCCGTAGCCGCTGGCCTGGTTGGCGATGATGAAGACGCGGGTCTCGGCGCAAGCGCCGGAGGCGGCGAAGACGAAGGCGCTGGAAATGAGCGCGGGCAAGAATCGCATGAAAAGGCACCGGGGCAAAAAGGGGAACTGCCGGTTCCAGAATGGGCTCAAATGGTTAGGGGATCGTGAACCCTCATGACGGACGCGCCTTGCAGGAGACCAAACGGCGGTTGTCGCGGCTCTCTTGACGCAGGGGCGCCTGATGGCCCATATGTTCCGCATGAACGGTCTCCTCGCCATTTGCGCCATTTGCCGCGAGATTACGAGCTAGCGATTCGCTGGCTGGAGCCGTCTTTTCTCAAACACGTTGAGAGCCTTGGACGCCCGGCCGCAAGGGATGGGTTGTCATGGAATTGCGCCTCTACGATACGCTGAGCCGGGACAAGCGCGCCTTCGTGCCGCTCGATGCCAGCAACGTCCGCATGTATGTGTGCGGGCCGACCGTCTATGACTTCGCCCATATCGGCAATGCGCGGCCGGTGATCGTGTTCGACGTGCTGTTTCGGCTGCTGCGTCACGCCTACGGCGAGGCGCACGTCAAATATGTCCGCAACATCACCGACGTCGACGACAAGATCAACGACCGTGCCGCGCGCGATTTTCCCGGCCTGCCGCTGAATGAGGCGATCCGCAAGGTGACGGAGGAGACGGGCCGGCAGTTTCATGCCGACGTCGACGCGCTGGGCTGCCTGCGGCCGAGCGTCGAGCCGCGCGCGACCGAGCATATCGCCGAGATGCGCGAGATCATCGAACGGCTCGTGAAGGGCGGCTTCGCCTATGTCGCCGAGGACCACGTGCTGTTCTCGCCGCAGGCGATGAACGCGGCCAATTCCTCGCTGCCGCGCTATGGCACGCTGTCGAAGCGGTCACTCGACGAGATGATCGCAGGTGCGCGCGTCGATGTCGCGCCTTACAAGCGTGATGCGACCGATTTCGTGCTGTGGAAGCCGTCCAAGCCCGGTGAGCCCTCATGGCCGTCGCCGGTCGGCATCAAGGCCGAGGGCCGTCCGGGCTGGCACATCGAGTGCTCGGCGATGGCCTGGAAGCATCTCGGCGAGCATTTCGACATTCATGGCGGCGGCATCGATCTCGTGTTTCCGCATCACGAGAACGAGGTCGCGCAGAGCTGCTGCGCCTTCCACCGCGAGCGCATGGCGAACTATTGGATGCACAACGGCTTCCTCCAGGTCGAGGGCGAGAAGATGTCGAAGAGCCTCGGCAACTTCATCACGATCCACGAGCTGCTCAAGGACTGGCCGGGCGAGGTGCTGCGCCTGAACATGCTGAAGACGCATTACCGTTCGCCGATCGACTGGACCATGAAGTCGCTGGAGGAGAGCGCCAAGACGCTCGACGACTGGTATCGCGTCGCGGCGGACGTCGAGCCCGGCAAGCCGGCTGCGTCCGTCGTCGAGCCGCTGCTCGACGATCTCAACACGCCGCTGGCGATCGCGGCACTGCATGGCCTGCGCGGCGGAGACGTGAGCGCCCTGGCGGGATCGCTGCGGCTGCTCGGTTTCCTGTCCGAGAGCGCTGCGCAGTGGGAGGGCCGCAAGCAGCAGGCAAGCGGCGTCGATGCCAGGGAAGTCGAGCGCCTGATCGCGGAGCGGACTGCCGCCCGTAGCCGCAAGGACTTTGGGGAATCCGACCGCATTCGTGATCTGCTCGCCGCGATGGGCGTTGCGATCAAGGACTCCAAGGAAGGAACCACGTGGGAGATCGCGCGATGAAGCGGCCCGACACGCCTTTCCCGCGGCACTGGATCTATTACATCGCGCTGAAGATTGCGCTGCTCGCGGGCGCCGTGGCGCTGGTGCTCAAGCTCTATGGGATGTGGTGAGGACGATGGGACAGACTTTGCCAAAGCCCGCACTTAGGCCGTTCCTGCCCGAGGACGTCCCGCTGCTCGCCGCGATCTTCACCGCCAGCATCGAAGAGCTGACCGGCGAGGATTATAGCGAGGCGCAGCAGCAGGCCTGGATGGAGCTCGCGGAAGGCGAAGAGTTCGGCAAGCACCTCGCGGCCGACCTGACGCTGATCGCGACCATCGAAGGCTCGCCGGTTGGTTTTGCGTCGCTGCGCGGCAACGACCACATCCGCATGCTCTATGTGCATCCGGCCGTCGCCGGGTACGGCATCGCCACCATGCTGGTCGACGCGCTGGAGAAGCTTGCCGGCGGCCGCGGCGTGCAAAGCCTCACCGTCGACGCCAGCGACAACGCGCAGGGCTTCTTCGCCAAGCGCGGCTATGTCGCCATGCAGCGCAACAGCATCACCGTCAACGACGAGTGGCTCGCCAACACCACCATGAAGAAGACGCTCGGAGCAGCGCAATGAGCAAAGAGCGTCTTTATCTGTTCGACACCACGCTGCGCGACGGTGCGCAGACCAACGGCGTCGATTTCACGCTGACCGACAAGCAGGTCATCGCCGCGATGCTCGACGACCTCGGCATCGACTATGTCGAGGGCGGCTATCCCGGCGCCAACCCGCTCGACAGCGAGTTCTTTGCCAGCAAGCCGAAGCTCAATCATGCTCGCTTCACCGCGTTCGGCATGACGCGCCGGGCCGGGCGCTCGGTCTCGAACGATCCCGGCGTGGCCGGCTTGTTGGAAGCGAAGGCGGATGCGATCTGCTTCGTGGCAAAAGCCTCGGCCTATCAGGTGCGCGTCGCGCTGGAGACGACGAAGGAAGAGAACCTTGCCTCGATCCGCGACAGCGTGGCGGCCGCGAAGGCCGCCGGCCGCGAGGTCATGCTCGATTGCGAGCATTTCTTCGACGGCTACAAGGAAGATTCCGCTTTCGCGCTGGCCTGCGCCAAAGCGGCCTTCGATGCCGGCGCGCGCTGGGTGGTGCTGTGCGACACCAACGGCGGCACCATGCCTGACGAGGTCGAGGCCATCGTCACCGAGGTGACGAAGCACATCCCCGGCGATCACGTCGGCATCCACGCCCATAACGACACCGAGCAGGCGGTGGCCAATTCGCTCGCCGCGGTGCGGGCCGGCGCGCGGCAGATCCAGGGCACGCTGAACGGCCTCGGCGAGCGCTGCGGCAACGCCAATCTCTGCTCGTTGATCCCGACGCTGAAGTTGAAGCAGGGTTTTGCCGATTCCTTCGAGATCGGCGTCACCACGGAGAAGCTGGCGACCCTCGTCAAGGTCTCGCGCACGCTCGACGACATGCTCAACCGCGTCCCGAACCGGCATGCTCCTTACGTCGGCGAGAGCGCCTTCGTCACCAAGACCGGCATTCATGCCTCCGCGGTGTTGAAGGACCCGCAGACCTACGAGCACGTGCTGCCGGAGACGGTGGGCAATCACCGCAAGGTGCTGGTCTCGGACCAGGCCGGACGGTCCAACGTCATCGCCGAGCTCGAGCGGGCCGGCATTCCCTACGAGAAGAGCGATCCGAAGCTGACGCGCCTCGTCGAGGAGTTGAAGGAGCGCGAGGCGCAAGGCTACGCCTATGAGTCCGCCAACGCGTCGTTCGAGCTGCTGGCGCGTCGCACGCTCGGCAAGGTGCCGCATTATTTCCAGGTCGAGCAGTTCGACGTCAATGTCGAGCAGCGCTACAACGCGCTCGGCGAGCGCGTCACCGTGGCGCTCGCGGTGGTGAAGGTCGACGTCGCCGGCGAGCACCTGATCTCGGCCGCCGAAGGCAACGGTCCTGTCAACGCGCTCGACGTCGCCATGCGCAAGGACCTCGGCAAGTACCAGAAGTACATCGAGGGCTTGAGGCTGATCGATTACCGGGTGCGTATCCTCAACGGCGGCACCGGCGCGGTCACGCGCGTGCTGATCGAGAGCGAGGACGAGAACGGCGACAGCTGGACCACGGTCGGCGTCTCCCCGAACATCATCGACGCCTCGTTCCAGGCGCTGATGGATTCGGTGATCTACAAGCTCGTGAAGTCGGGCGCGCCGGCGTAGGGGACGGCGTCGCGACAAGCGCCGTCATTGCGAGGAGCGAAGCGACGAAGCAATCCAGACTGTTTCCGCGGGCGCGCCCTGGATTGCTTCGCTTCGTTCGCAATGACGAGGGGAGGGAGCACGGCCAATGATCGACCACATTTCCGTCGGCGTCAGCGATCTCGAGCGCGCCGCGAAATTCTACGAGGCCACGCTCGCAGCGCTCGGCCTTGCGCGCCTCGTCGCGCGGCCGCGGACGGTCGGCTTCGGCAAGGCCTATCCCGAGTTCTGGATCAATCTGCGCGAGAGCATGCCGCCTGTAGCCCGGGAAAGCGGCGTGCACATCTGCCTGCGGGCCAAGACGACGGACGAGGTCGATGCGTTTCATGCCGCGGCTCTCGCGGCGGGCGGGGCCTCGGACGGTGCGCCCGGCATCCGACCGCACGATCGCGTGCGCTACTACGCGGCGTTCGTCGTCGATCCCGACGGCAACCGCATCGAGGCGGTGACGTTTCCGCAAGGGTAGCGGAGGCCTAAAGCGCGATGCGATGAATCGTCATCGCGCTTTAGGTTGTTGTTTAAGCATGATCTTTTCGGAAAACCGCTGCGCACTTTTCCGGATCATGCTTTAGAGCCGGCGCGCCACGTCGGGCGCGAGATCGCGCTGGCTGTCAGGAATCTGCGCAGCAGCGGCGCGCAATCGCGGAACGATCTCCTCGACCTTGTCGGCCTTCAGGATATCGACGGTGAGACCGGCGCGGATGAACTCGGTTTGGCGCATGTGGGCCACCAGAGAGAACAGCGGCTCCCAGAAATTGTCGATATTGGCGAGCAGCACCGGCTTGGCGTGACGACCGAGCTGCTGCCAGGTCAATTGCTCGACCAGCTCCTCGAGCGTGCCGAGCCCGCCGGGAAGGGCGACGAAGGCGTCGGAGCGCTCGAACATCAGCCGCTTGCGCTCATGCATGTCGGGCGTGACGACCATCTCCTGCACGCGCGTGAGCGCGTTCTCGCGCATCCGCAGGAAGTCGGGGATGATGCCGGTGACGGTGCCGCCGTGATCGAGCACGGAGGTTGCGACCGCCCCCATCAGCCCGAGCGAGCCGCCGCCATAAACGAGGCGGATCTTGCTGTCCGCCAGCGCCTTGCCGAGCGCTTTCGCCGCTTCGATGAAGTTGGGATTGGTTCCAGGGCCGGAGCCGCAATAGACACAGACGGTTTTGATCGTGCTCATTGGTGCCATGATGCATTGCAGCGAAGAGGCGTCAAGCCCTTCAGGTGATTCGATACTCCCGGAAATCTACCGGTAAATGGCGGCAAACAATCGAAGATTCGCCATTTGACGGGGTGCGCTGGCATCGGGAAGGCTCTATATGACAGGCGAAAATCGTAAATCTCGACGACGCCCGCATCCGGTGGGCTTTCAGGCTTCTTGATGGACCAACCTCAATCGTTCGACGGCGCCGACGTTCCCGCCGGCGGCCCGCCCGAGCAGGGGACACTGATGGGCACGCTGGCGCATCTGTGGCCCTATATCTGGCCGGGCGACCGCTTCGACCTGAAGATGCGCGTGGTGTGGTCGCTGGTGCTGCTGCTCGCGGCCAAGCTGATCACGCTCGCGGTCCCCTTCAGCTTCAAATGGGCGACGGACGCGCTGACCGGCGCCAACACCGCGCCGGTGCAGGCCGACAATTGGCAGCTCTGGGTGATCGCCTCGCCGTTGTTGCTGACGGTGAGCTACGGCGTGATGCGCATCCTGATGGCGCTGCTGACGCAATGGCGCGACGGCATCTTCGCGCGCGTCGCCATGCACGCGGTGCGCAAGCTCGCCACCATCACCTTCATTCACATGCACGAGCTGTCGCTGCGCTTCCATCTCGAGCGCAAGACCGGCGGCCTGACCCGCGTGCTCGAGCGCGGCCGCGAGGGCATCGAGGTCATCGTCCGCATGGTGATCCTGCAGCTGATCCCGACCATCGTCGAGGTCTCGCTGCTGATGGCCGTGCTGCTCTGGCAGTTCGACTGGCGCTACGTGGTCGCCACCCTGATCATGGTCGCGCTCTACATGTACTACACCTACATCGCGACCGAGTGGCGGATCGGCATCCGCCGCAAGATGAACGATTCCGACACCGAGGCGAACACCAAGGCGATCGACTCGCTGCTCAACTACGAGACCGTGAAATATTTCAGCGCCGAGGCGCGCGAGGCGCAGCGCTACGACAAATCGGTGGAGCGCTACGAGGAAGCCAGCGTCCGCACCTACACCTCGCTCGCGGTGCTCAACACCGGACAGGCGGTGATCTTCACGCTGGGCCTGACCGCGACCATGCTGATGTGCGCGATCGGCGTGCGCAACGGCACCAACACGGTCGGCGATTTCGTGCTTGTCAACGCCATGATGATCCAGCTCTACCAGCCCCTGAACTTCATGGGCATGGTCTATCGCGAGATCAAGCAGGCGATCATCGACATCGAGAAGATGTTCGGCGTGCTCGGCCGCGAGGCCGAGATCAAGGACGCCCCCGATGCCAAGCCGCTGGTCGTCTCCGCCGGCACCGTGCGCTTCGAGGACGTGCGCTTCGCCTATGAGCCGACGCGCCCGATCCTCAAGGGCATCAGCTTCGAGGTGCCGGCTGGCAAGACCGTCGCCATCGTCGGCCCGTCGGGCGCTGGCAAGTCGACCATCTCACGCCTTCTGTTCCGCCTCTATGACGTCTCCGGCGGCAGGATCCTGATCGACGGCCAGGACATCCGCGCGGTGACGCAGGATTCGCTCCGCGCCTCGATCGGCATGGTGCCGCAGGATACCGTGCTGTTCAACGACACCATTCGCTACAACATCCGCTACGGTCGCTGGGACGCCAGTGATGCCGAGGTCGAGGAAGCGGCGCAACTGGCGCAGATCGATCATTTCATCCGCATGGCGCCGAAGGGCTACGAGACCCAGGTCGGGGAGCGCGGGCTCAAGCTGTCCGGCGGCGAGAAGCAGCGCGTCGCGATCGCGCGAACCGTCTTGAAGGCGCCGCCGATCCTGGTGCTGGACGAGGCAACCTCGGCGCTCGATACCCACACCGAGCACGAGATCCAGGGCGCGCTCGACCGCGTGGCGAAGAACCGCACCTCGCTGGTGATCGCGCACCGGCTTTCGACCATCGTCGGGGCCGACGAGATCATCGTGCTGGATCAGGGCCGCATCGCCGAGCGGGGCACCCACGCCAAGCTGCTCGCCCATGGCGGCCTCTATGCCAGCATGTGGAACAGGCAGCGCGAGGCCGAGGCGGCGCGCGAGAAGCTGGCGCAGATGGGCGACACCGGCGAGGCCCCCAACCGGGAGCCGCCCCCGGTCGATGACGCCCTGACGACGCCTGCGGCGGCGGTGTGACCTTGTCTCCGGTCCCAACTCTGGCCTAAACAGGCCCGCGCGACCTGCGCCATTAACCGCGAGCGGCAGATAACGATGTCCATTCTCGATTCGATCCAGCGTCAGATCCCGCCGATCCACAAGGAGGGCTATCCCTTCATCGGCGGCTTTGCGCTGGTCAGCCTGGTCCTGTTCTGGCTGTGGTCGCCTCTGGGCTGGATCGGCACGATCCTGACCGTGTGGTGCGCGCTGTTCTTCCGCGATCCCGTGCGCGTGACGCCGGTGCGCGAGGGGCTGGTGGTGTCGCCGGCCGACGGCCGCGTCTCGATGATCACCATGGCGCTACCGCCGGCCGAGCTCGGGCTCGGCGACCGGCCGCTGCCGCGCATCTCGGTGTTCATGAGCGTGTTCAATTGCCACGTGAACCGCGCGCCGGTCGCGGGCCGGGTGGACCGGATCGCTTACCGCCCCGGCCTCTTCATCAATGCCGAGCTCGACAAGGCCAGCGAGGACAACGAGCGCAACTCGCTGGTCATCTCGACGCCGACGGCCCGCATCGGCGTGGTGCAGATTGCAGGCCTCGTCGCCAAGCGCATCGTCTGCTTCGTCCGGGAAGGCCAGGCGATCGGCGCCGGCGAGCGCTTCGGCCTGATCCGCTTCGGCTCGCGGCTCGACGTCTATCTGCCCGTGGGCACCAAGGCGCTGGTCTCGGAAGGGCAGACCGCCATCGCCGGCGAGACGATCCTGGCCGATCTTGCTGTCGACGACCCCAGCCGCGCTTACCGCGCCAATTAACCAATAGTCGGTCCACGCGGGCCTTCCGCCGCAATAGCGGAGGGGGACGCGGCTTGCTATATCTCGCCTCAAGGTGAGGACGAGCCATGACGCCCTATGACTTCAAGGATCCCGATACGCGCCGCCGGCGGTTCCGCCCGATTCCGGTGCGGATGCTGGTCCCCAACGTCATCACGCTGCTGGCGATCTGCGCCGGCCTGACCTCGATCCGGCTGTCGATCGAAGGGCGGATGTCGCTCGCCGTCTATGCCATCGTGTTTGCGGCCGCGCTCGACGGCATCGACGGGCGCATCGCGCGCATGATCAAGGGCCAGTCCAAGTTCGGCGCCGAGCTCGACAGCCTTGCCGATTTCGTCAATTTCGGCGTCGCGCCCGGTCTGATGCTGTATTTCTGGCAGCTGCACGAGCTCGGCAATGCCGGCTGGATCGCCGCCATGGTGTTCGCGATTTCCGGCGGCCTGCGCCTGGCGCGCTTCAACGCCACCATGGACGATCCCAACAAGCCGGCCTTCGCCGCCAATTTCTTCACCGGCGTGCCGGCGCCGGCCGGCGCGATCACCGTGCTGCTGCCGATCTACGTCGCCTTCCTCGATCTCGGCCGCATGCCTGCGGCGGTGACGGCGGCCTACACGCTCCTGATCGCTTTCCTGATGGTGTCGCGCCTGCCGGTGTTCTCCGGCAAGACCAAGCGCATGCGCGTGCCGCCGGAGCTGGTGCTGCCGGCCTTCGTCGCGGTGGTCGTCTTCATCGCGCTGCTGATCGCCTATCCCTGGCACGTGCTGTCGATCGGCACGGTGCTGTATCTTCTCGCTTTGCCGCTCGGCTACAAATCCTATCGCGACCAGGCCCGCGCGATGGAGGCTGCTACGCCTGCGGGAGACGAGGTCTCCTCGCCGCCCTCGGCGCCGACGCTGACGAATTTGTCGGAGCCGCCGCAGGACGACGACCGGCCCGGACGGCTGCACTGAGCAGCGACACGCGGATATCTGCCATGAGGCCCCCCGAGTTGGGTTGAGACCCGATCTCGGCTATATCGCCCTGTGACGGCGGCATCGCGTCAATCAGCCGCCAATCTGGGAGAGAACGCCGTGACCGATAAAGCGACCGGGCCGCTGCCCGCTTCCGTCCTCGAAGCGCTGGGCCGCTACGACACGCCGACGATCTGCAATGCCATGGAGATCGTGGCACCCGAGCGCCGGCTGATCGGCTACACCACCAAGCAACTGGTCTGCCCGTTCCCCGATTTGCCGCCGATCGTCGGCTATGCCCGCACGGTTGCGATCCGCTCTGTGCTGAAATCCTCGCTGCCCGCCGAGGAGCAGTCGAAGCGCCGCATCGAATATTACGAATATGTCGGCACCGGCCATGGGCCGCGCATCTCCGTGATCCAGGACATCGACGGTCCCGACGTCGGCTACGGCGCGTTCTGGGGCGAGGTGCAGAGCAACGTCCACAAGGCGCTCGGCTGCCTCGGCGTCATCACCGATGGCTCGATCCGCGACATCCCGCAATGGGCCCCCAGCTTCCAGGCGCTGGCCGGCTCGATCGGGCCGTCGCACGCCTGGGTCCATGCCGAGAGCTTTGGCGGCGAGGTCCGCGTCGCCGGCATGACCGTGAGGTCTGACGACCTGATACACGCCGACCGGCACGGCGCCATCGTGATCCCGCTCGACGTCGCCGCAAAGCTGCCTGAGGCCGCCGAGCTCTGCGGCCGCCGCGAGACGCCGATCCTGGAGATCGCCCGCAGTTCCGATTTCTCGCTGGAGAAGCTGAAGGCCGCGCTGAAGCGCTCGGCGGAGATCCACTGAGCCTATGGCGATGACGTCGGTCGTGTGCTGCCTTGTTCGGCCAGGAACAGGGCAGCCTGATCCGGCTCTCCCAGCACGGCGGCGGCACATCCGATCAGGGCGAAGCCGCCGGCGAAATCCCACAGGGTGATGTCGTCCGCGCTGTTGGGGCTGTGAAGCAATCGCGCCGCGAGCAGGGCGAAGGCCGCCTCGACAAAGAGCAGCGCGCTGAACGCCGGCAGGACCAGCTCCGGCTCGAGCAGATGGAGCGCCAGCACCGCCGGCAACGCGGTGAGAACACCGAATAGCGTCAACATTGCAGATCGCTCCCGCGATTTGGTCTGCGCGGGCTGCAGAATAGCAGATCATTGAGGGGCCGGCCCGTGGCGCAGGGCCGCAGTTCGCTTGGGAACTCAGCTTCGATGGCGAGCGAGCAGTTCCTTAACCCTTCGGCCGTGGTTCCGGACTGAATTGCCCGAACCGTGGCTCGGTCCCGGCCACCAGGCGCTGAATGTTGGTGCGATGCCGCACGATCACATAGATGCCACCTGCAATCACCAGCAATCGATAGGGCAAGGGTTGCTCGAGGACGCAGACGAGGGCGATCGCCGTCAGCGCGGCCAGCATCGAGCCCAGCGAGACGATGCGCGAGACGGCCAAGGCGACAGCAAAAGCGATTGCAGCCCCGAGCCCGACTGGCCACGCCATCGCAAGCAGCACGCCGAGCCCTGTCGCCGCGGATTTGCCGCCGGTGAAGTTCAGCCAAATCGAAAGGGCGTGTCCCAGCAACGCGGCAAGTCCGGAAAGACACACGGCCCAGTCGATCCAGCCTTGCGGATCGAGCGCGGCCGGCGGCGTGCCTGATGGAAACGTGAAGACCCAGCCAAAGAACCAGCGGGCAAAGACGATTGCCGCGGCACCCTTGAGCACATCAACCAGAAGCACAGCCAGCGCGGGCCATTTTCCGAGGATGCGCAGCACATTTGTCGCGCCGGTCGATTTGGAGCCGTGCTCCCTGATGTCGATACCCCTCAGCAGTTTCCCAGCGAGATAACCGGTGGGCACAGAACCGAAGAGATAGGCGATGGCCAATCCAATCGCGCTCGCCAGCCAGAAAACCATGGGAGAACCCCTCGACGCTTTTGTATCGGCCATAACGGCTGCGTGTTCATGAGTCCGCCGCCCGGAGGGCGAGGACATCATCGGCCGAGGGCGCTTTTATGGTTAGTGAAACGTTGAGATGCCTGTCGGCAAGCGGCAAAGTCGGCATCCCCCAAGCACACTGTGCCGGTCCGGCGTGCTGGCTCAACTTAACCTTTACGCGGCTTTAAGGGCGGCGCTCTAGGGTTTGCGATGCGGTTCGGGGTTGGGCCGCACCAGCGGCCAGGACGGCCGTTGTCGCGTACGCGTTGGAGTCGAGAATGGATATCGCAACACTCGTCGGGTTGGCCGCGGGCGCCGTGGTGGTGTCGACGCTGATCTTGATGGGCGGCAGCTTCGGGATGTTCTACGACATCCACGCCGTGATCGTCATCTTCGGCGGCTCCTTCGCCGCAACGATGATCCGCTTTCCATTGTCCGCGATGATCCACGGCGTGCCGCTCGGCGCGAAGTTTGCCTTCACCCTGAGCCGCCTTTCGGCCCACGACCTCGTCGACGAACTCGCCCGCATCGCCGAAATCGCCCGCAAGCAGGGTCCGGTCGGGCTGGAAAAGGTCGAGACTGACGAGCCGTTCCTCGCCAAGGGCATCCGCTACGTCGCCGACGGCTACGACCTCGATTTCATTCGCGACAATCTCGAGCGCGACCGCGACAACTTCCTGATGCACCTCGACGAAGGCAGCAAGATCTACCGCGCCGTCGGCGACTGCGCCCCGGCGTTCGGCATGATCGGCACGCTGCTCGGCATGGTGCAGATGTTCTCCAACATGTCGGATCCTTCCAAGCTCGGTCCGTTCATGGCCACCGCGCTGCTGGCGACCCTGTACGGCGCCGTTGTCGCCAACCTGGTCTGCCTGCCGATTGCCGACAAGCTGCACGGCAAGCTGCTCGACGAAGAGACCAACCGCACCCTGATCATCGACGGCATCCTGATGATCCGCGACTCCAAGAGCCCGACCCTGGTGCGCGAAATGCTGCTGGCCTATCTGCCGGAGAAGCATCGTAACACCGAGGGAGAGCCGGTGCCGGCCTAAGGCCGCTGCCCGGAATTTGAGAGATGGCCAAGAAGAAGCGCGGCAATGCTCACGGCGGCGGCCACGGCTGGTTCGTGACCTTCGCCGACCTGATGGCGCTGCTGCTGGCGTTCTTCGTGATGCTGGTCGCGTTCTCCACGCAGGATGCCAACAAGCTGAAGATCGTCGCGGGCTCGATGCGCGAGGCGTTCGGCGTGCAGAGCGAAGCGCGCTACTCCGGCATCGTCGAATCGGACGGCCTGCCGACGCGCCCGCGGCTCAAGAACGTCGACCACATCCAGCCGGAAGATGCGTCCAACACGCCGACGCCGGATCAGGAAGACCGCGAGAAGACCTCCGGCGCAAAGATCAAGGTCGACCGCAATTTCGCGCTCGCCGCAGCCTCGCTGCGCCAGGCGTTGCAGGACATGCCGGAGTTGACCGAGATGTCCAAGCACATCATGTTCGAGGAGACCAAGCAGGGCCTCAACCTCGAGATCGTCGACCAGGACGGCCGCTCGATGTTCGCCGACGGCTCCAAGGTGCCCTATGACCGGACCCGCCGCCTGGTCGAGAAGCTCGCGATCCCGCTCAAGGCCACGCCGCTCCGCGTCTCCATCGCCGGTCACACCGCGGCCGGCTTCGTGCCGAACCGCAGCGATTACGGCGCCTTCGATCTGTCGGCCGACCGCGCCAATGCCGTGCGTCAGATTCTCGAACGCGAGGGCCTGCCGCCGTCGCACATCTTCGCCGTCTCCGGCAAGGCGGACACCCAGCCCCTGTTTCCGGACGATCCGTCCCTCGCGGCCAACCGGAGGGTGACCATCACCCTGATGCGCGAGGATCCGCCGCTGCCGCCAAATCTGAAGCCATGACCGGGCATGGTGAGCGTCGGCTTCCGACGCGATCATGCCCGGAGGATAACCCTCTTGCGCTACCATGTTACCTGAGGCATGTCGTCGCGCGGGCGATGAGCGTGGCTGCAGCGTCACAACATCCGGCTCCGCGCCTGCTATGGTGGTGCGCCGATTGACAGGCGCACCGGAAGCGTCAAAAGGCGCCGGATCAATTCCCAGGGAAGAAGCGTTCTCCACCCTCATGACGGCGAGCATCACACAGGCCGAGACCCAGGAAGGGCCGGTCAGATCAGGTTTTTGGGCCCTTACGCTCGGGAGCATCGGCGTTGTCTTCGGCGATATCGGCACCTCGCCGCTCTACGCATTTCACGAGGCGGTCAAGGGCGCGGCCCATGGCGAGCCGGTCTCACGGGTCATCGTGCTCGGTGTGCTCTCGCTGATTCTGTGGGCCCTCTTGATCGTCGTCACCGCCAAATACGTCCTGCTGCTGCTGCGTGCCGACAATAACGGGGAGGGCGGCACGCTCTCGCTGATGGCGCTCGGTCAACGCGCGCTCGGGCGGCGAAGCTGGGTCTTGATGGCGCTCGGTGTGGTGGGCGCCTCCATGTTCATCGGCGATTCCATGATCACGCCGGCGATCTCGGTGCTCTCGGCGGTGCAGGGCCTCAAGCTCGCGACCCCCGCGCTCGAGCACTATGTCGTGCCGCTCACCGTCCTCATCCTGGTGCTGCTGTTCGCGGTCCAGAGCAAGGGGACCGCCTTGGTCGCATCGGCTTTCGGGCCTGTGATGGTGGTCTGGTTCGCCGTGATCGCGGTGATGGGGGCCGTGCACATCGCCGACGACCCCACCGTGCTCGCGGCAATCAATCCCTATTACGCGGTGCAGTTCGTGCTGTCGCACGGCGTTATCGGCCTCGTGACGCTCGGCGCGGTGTTCCTGGCGGTGACCGGCGGCGAGGCGCTTTATGCCGATCTCGGCCATTTCGGCCGCAAGCCGATCCAGTCGGCCTGGATGTTCTTCGTGCTGCCCGCGCTTCTGATCAACTATTTCGGGCAGGGTGCGCTGGTGCTGTCCGATCCCAGCGCGATCGAGCACTCCTTCTATCGTATGGTGCCCGAGAGCCTGGTGCTGCCGCTGGTCGGACTCGCGACAGCCGCAACCGTGATCGCGAGCCAGGCGGTGATCACCGGCGCCTATTCGCTGGTCCACCAAGCCGTGCAACTCGGGCTCCTGCCGCGTTTCGAGGTGCGTTACACCTCCGAATCCCATGCCGGCCAGATCTATCTGCCACGCGTCAACCGCCTGCTGCTGATCGGCGTGATGCTGCTGGTGTTGCTGTTCCACACTCCCAGCAATCTGGCTTCGGCCTACGGTATTGCCGTCTCCACCACCATGGTCGCCGATGGCATCATGGGCTTCGTCGTGATTTGGAAGCTATGGAACTGGCGCGCGGCGACGGCCGCGGCCGTGATCGTCCCCTTCGTCATTGTCGATTTGAGCTTCTTCAGCGCCAACCTGCTCAAGTTGCTCGAAGGCGCCTGGGTGCCGCTGCTGTTCGGCATCGTCATGGCAGGGACGATCTGGACCTGGCGTAAGGGCTCCGGAATTCTGATCCAGAAGACGCGACGGATCGAGGTGCCGCTCGACGATTTGATCCGCAGCCTCGAGAAGCGGCCCCCGCACATCGTCAAGGGTACCGCGGTGTTCCTGACCAGCGATCCCGCGTTCGTGCCGACCGCGCTGCTGCACAATCTCAAGCACAACAAGGTGCTGCACGAGCACAACGTGATCCTGACCATCGAGACCGCGCATACGCCGCGGGTCGATCTCGCGGAGCGATTCCGCATGGAGAAGATCAGCGACAAGTTCTCCAAGGTTCGTCTGCGCTTCGGCTTCATGGAGCAGCCGAACGTGCCCAAGGCCCTCGCGATCGCGCGCAAGCAGGGCTGGCAGTTCGACATCATGTCGACGTCGTTCTTCGTGTCACGGCGATCGCTGAAAGCATCGGCGCAGTCGGGCATGCCGTTGTGGCAGGATCATCTGTTCATCGCGCTCAGCCGGTCCGCCAACGATGCCACCGACTATTTCCAGATCCCCACCGGACGCGTGGTTGAAGTCGGAACCCAGGTCACCATCTAGAACGAAACTGTAGCAGCTATGCAGATTTGCATAGCTAAGGCCCGAAATCGGGCTAGGCCATGCCGGTAGCGCAGGACTATAAGCCGCGCGCTCTTCCGCCGTTGTGCAGTGAAGCATTTTAGAGGCCGTTGGCTCTCCCATGACAAGTGATGTAGCGATTTCCGCCCCGGAAACGGTGGCGGCCAATGGGCATGGCGATGCCCATACCACCGCGGGTTTCGGGGCGCTGACGCTCGGCAGCATCGGGGTGGTCTATGGCGATATCGGCACCAGTCCCCTCTACGCCTTCCGCGAGGCGGTGATGGCCGCCTCGGGCGCAGAGGGGCTGCCGACGCCGGCCGCGGTGCTTGGCGTGCTCTCCCTGATCCTGTGGGCGCTGATCGTCGTGGTGACGCTCAAATACGTCGTGATCCTGCTCCGGGCCGACAACAACGGCGAGGGCGGCACGCTGGCGCTGATGGCACTGGCACAGCGCGCGGTCGGCACCGGCGGGGCGACCATCGTGCTGCTCGGCATCATTTCCGGCGCGCTGTTCTACGGCGACGCCGTGATCACGCCGGCGCTCTCGGTGCTGTCGGCAATCGAGGGCATGAAGGACGTCACGCTCAGGTTCGAGCCCTATATCGTGCCGCTGACGGTGGTGATCCTGGTCTGCCTGTTCGCCGTGCAGTCGCGCGGCACCGCCCGCGTCGCCGCCTTCTTCGGCCCGATCATGTGCGTCTGGTTCGCCGTCATCGCGGCGGCGGCAATCCATCCGATCATCCAGCAGCCGCAGGTGCTGCTGGCTCTGAACCCGCTCTACGCCGTGTCCTTCATGCTCCACCACGGCATCATCGGTTTCGTGACCCTGGGCGCGGTGTTCCTGGCCGTCACCGGCGCCGAGGCGCTCTACGCCGACCTCGGCCATTTCGGCAAGCGGCCGATCCAGTTCGCCTGGCTCTCCATCGTACTGCCCTCGCTGGCGCTGAACTATCTGGGGCAGGGCGCGCTCGTGCTCAGCGACCCCGGCGCGATCGTGAGCCCGTTCTTCCAGCTGTTTCCGCAAGGCTTCTTCCGCGGCTGCATGGTCGTGCTCGCCACCATGGCGACCGTCATCGCCAGCCAAGCGGTCATCACCGGCGCCTATTCGCTGACGCGCCAGGCGATCCAGCTCGGCCTGCTGCCGCGCTTCGAAATTCGCCATACGTCTGAAGCCCATTCCGGCCAGATCTTCATCCCGCGCATCAACCAGCTGCTGCTGGTCGCGGTGGTGCTGCTGGTGCTGCTGTTCCGCTCCTCGAGCGCGCTGGCTTCGGCCTACGGCATCTCCGTCACCGGGACCATGGTGGTCACGGCGATGATGGGCTTCGTCGTGGTCTGGAAGGGCTGGCGCTGGAAGCCGCTGGCGGCCGCGGCGCTGATCGCCCCGTTCCTGCTCCTCGATCTGACCTTCCTGAGCGCGAACCTGCTCAAGGTGCTCGAAGGCGGCTGGGTGCCGCTGGCGCTCGGCGCGCTCATGATCATCGTGATGTACACATGGCGGCGCGGGAGCCGGCTCCTGTTCGAGAAGTCGCGCAAGCTCGAGTTCCCGCTCGCCGAGCTCGTCGCCATGCTGGAGAAGCGGCCGCCGCAGCGCGTGCCCGGCACCGCCGTGTTCCTGACCTCGGATCCCCTGAGCGCGCCGACGGCGCTGATGCACAGCCTGAAGCACTACAAGGTGCTGCACGAGAAGAACGTCATTCTCACCATCGAGACGGCGCAGACCCCGCGCATCGATCCGTCCGAGCGGGTCAAGCTGGAGCAGATCTCACCGACCTTCTCCAAGGTGACGCTCAGGTTCGGCTTCATGGAATCGCCCAACGTGCCGAAGGCGCTGGCGATCGCCCGCAAGCTCGGCTGGCAGTTCGACATCATGTCGACCTCGTTCTTCCTGTCGCGAAGGGCGCTGAAGCCCGCAGCTCATTCGGGCATGCCGCGTTGGCAGGACCGGCTGTTCATCTCGCTCAGCCGCTCCGCCAACGACGCCACGGACTATTTCCAGATCCCGAGCGGCCGCGTGGTCGAGGTCGGCACCCAGGTGGCGATCTAGGCGCAGATCGGCGTCCTCCACCGCTGTTATCACCCGCGAAGGCGGGCGATCCAGTATCCCAGAGGCCGGCGTCGAAGAGTTCGCTCTCGCCGTGACCGCCGCGGCGTACTGGATTCACGCCTGCGCGGGGGGATGACCCTGGATGTGTGGTTTCAGCCTTCCCGAAAGCCGCACTTCAAGTCGCTGCGATTTAGCTTTAACTTGCGCCGCGCGGCTCAAGCCTTTGTAGCGCTTGATTTTCGTCTCCTGAGAGGCGAGGTTGCCGCCGGCCGGACGCCCCGGCCTGCGGCTCGCGACGTTGGAGGATGATGTGGCAAACCAGGTACAGGATCTGACCCCGGACGAGGTCTCCAAAGGTGTCGCGGAAGGACGATATCTGCTGGTCGACGTTCGCGAGCCGAACGAGGTCCAGGCCGAGGCCTATCCGTACGGCGTCGTCGTCCCGCTCTCGACCTTCGATCCCAAGGCGATTCCCGATCCCCAGGGCAAGCAGGTCGTGTTCGCCTGCCGCTCGGGCAAACGCTCGGTGACGGCCTCGCTCGCGGCACAAGCGGCGGGCCTGCCTTACGACAAGCATCTGGCCGGCGGCATGCTGGGCTGGAAGGCGGCCGGTCTTCCCAGCAAGGCCGGTGGCTGACCTCACCCGATGTCCAAGAGCTCCTCGCTGAACAAGGTCTTCGCCGACCTTCCCGTCACCATCTTCGAAGCGATGTCGCAGGCCGCCCGCGACAACGACGCGATCAATCTCGGCCAGGGCTTTCCCGACGATCCCGGCCCGGAGGACATCCGCCGCGCCGCGGCCGAGGCCTCGCTGAACGGCTACAACCAATACCCGTCGATGATGGGTCTGCCGGAGTTGCGCCAGGCGATCGCGACCCATTACGGCCATTGGCACGGCCTCAAGCTCGATCCGATGAGCGAGGTGATGGTCACCTCCGGCGGCACCGAGGCGCTGACCTCGGCGATCCTCGCGGTGGTCCAGCCCGGCGACGAAGTGGTGTGCTTCCAGCCGGTCTATGATTCCTATCTGCCGATCATCCGGCAGGCCGGCGGCATTCCGCGCCTCGTCCGGCTCGAGCCGCCGCATTGGCGGCTGAATGAGGACATGCTGAAAAGTGTCTTCAATTCAAAGACCAAGGCGGTGCTGTTCAACAACCCCTTGAATCCGTCCGCGGTGGTCTATCCGCGCGAGGACCTTGAGCTGCTGGCGCGCTACTGCCAGGAGTTCGACGTCATCGCGATCTGCGACGAGGTCTGGGAGCACGTCACCTTCGACGAGCACAAGCACATCCCGCTGATCACCATCCCGGGCATGCGCGAGCGCACCATCAAGGTCGGCTCGGCCGGCAAGATCTTCTCGCTGACCGGCTGGAAGATCGGCTTCGTCTGCGCCGCGCCGCCGCTGTTGCGCGTCGCCGCCAAGGTGCACCAGTTCCTGACCTTCACCACCGCGCCGAACCTGCAGGCCGCCGTGGCCTACGGTCTCGGCAAGTCCGACGAGTACTTCCTGTCGATGCGCAAGGATCTGACGCGGAGCAGGGACCGCCTGACCAAGGGGCTGGAGAGCCTCGGCTTCCCCGTACTGAAGTCGCAAGGCACCTACTTCCTCACCGTCGACCTGTCGCCGCTCGGGCTCAATGAGAGCGACACCGAATTCTGCTGGCGCATCGTGAAGGATTACAAGGTCGCGGCGATCCCGGTCTCGGCATTCTACGAGCAGGACCCCGTGACCTCGGTGGTGCGCTTCTGCTTCGCCAAGAAGGACCAGACGCTGGACACCGCGTTGGAACGGCTGTCTGACGCGGTGCGTGGACGCAAGAGGTAGTGATGACGAAGGTCGGCCGCGCGAGGCTTTGCTTTTCCTGGCTTTGCCTTGGTTTTGCGATCGTCGCGCCGCTGACGTTGCATTCCGCCCCAGTTCAGGCGGAGCAGCGGGTCGTCAATTTCTACAACTGGTCCAATTACATGGCGCCGGATGTCCTGGAGGCATTCACCAAGGAGACCGGGATCAAGGTCGTCTACGACACGTTCGATGCCAACGAGACGCTGGAGACGCGCCTGATGGCCGGCAGGTCCGGCTACGACGTGGTGGTGCCCACGGCCTATTTCCTGCAGCGCCAGATCAAGGCCAACATCTTCCAGAAGCTCGACAAGGCGAAGCTGCCGAACCTCGCCAATGCCTGGCCGATGGTGACCAAGCATCTGGCGACCTACGATCCCGGCAACGTCTACGCCGCCAACTACATGTGGGGCACGACCGGCATCGGCTACAACGTTGCCAAGGTGAAGCAAATCCTCGGGGCCGATGCCAAGATCGACAGCTGGGACATCGTCTTCAAGCCGGAGAACCTGGCAAGGTTCAAAGATTGCGGCGTGCACATGCTCGATTCCGCCGACGACATCTTTCCGGCGGCGCTGAGCTGGCTCGGGCTCGATCCGAACTCGACCAAGCAGGCCGACCTGGAGAAAGCCGCCGATGCCGTCGCCAAGGTCCGTCCGTCCGTCCGCAAGTTCCACTCGTCCGAATATTTGAGCGCGCTCGCCACCGGCGAGATCTGTTTCGTGGTCGGCTGGTCCGGCGACATCATGCAGGCCCGCGCCCGCGCCGCCGAAGCCAAGAAAGACGGCAGCAGCGGCATCGAGATCGGCTACGCCATCCCGAAGGAGGGCGCGCAGATGTTCTTCGACAATCTGGCCATCCCCGCCGACGCCAAGAACGTCAACGAAGCCCATGAGCTGATCAACTATCTCTACCGCCCAGACGTTGCCGCCAAGAACTCGGACTTCCTGTCCTACGCCAGCGGCAACCTCGCCAGCCAGAAGCTGGTCGATCCGAAGATCCTGAACGACAAGAACATCTATCCGGACGAGGCAACGCTTTCAAAGCTGTTCGTCATCACGGCGCGGGAGCCGGCGACGCAGCGCATCATCAACCGGCTCTGGACCAAGGTGAAGACGGGGCGGTAGACGTTCCGGAAACCGGCCTCGACTACAAAACCTGAAAAACAACCCCATGCACAGTAGAACCGCGACCATCGGGGTTGGCGGTGGTGGCGGGGCTTAAGCGGTGGTGCAACCTCAGCCAATCGCCGCGCGGGCGCAAAGCAATGGAAGCGTGCGTCAGGAGCGCAAGCGGCGTCCTTCTCCTCGCTGTCAAGCCCCGGCTTGGCTGGGGCATGAAAGTACGCCGCGGCTTCTCGATTCCATCACTACCGTCTCGGAGTACTCGATCGCCCGGTCAAGCCGGGCGATGACAGCGGATTATGACGAGAGCGCACCACGAACCTCACCACTCGTAACGCACCGTGCCTTTGCCGGTGTATGTCTGCACGTTCCGGGAGAACTCGCCCTCGACCGTTCCGGCAAGCGAGAGACCGATTCTCCATTTCATCTCGGCGCGACCACCGACCAGTGCGGAATCTGCAGCGGGGCGCGCGCCGCTGACTGTGAAGGCGGCGCCGGGAAGCGTCTGGAAGGCGGCATTCACGAACCAGTTGGTGTTGGTGTCATGCGCCCAGGCAAGCCGGCCGCGCAGGGTGAGCACGCCGTCATTGACGAGGAAGCGCTGGTCGGTGCGCCCTCCGAGCTCGGTGCGGACGTTCGTCGTGTCCTGCGCGCCGTAAGAGAGTGCAAACTGGTTGCTGCCGACGAGCGCGGTCTCGCCGTAGCCGGGAAGGTGGAAGGTGGTGGCCTGCACCGCTGCGTAGGGCGTCACGCCGAAGCTCGAGGCGGGGAAGGGGACGAAGTGCCAGCCCGCTTCGAGGCGCCCGGCAAACGTGCTGGCCTTGAAGTTGGCGGTCAGCCTGTCGGTGCCTGACACCGTCACGGTGCGGTCGGTCGTGACGTCCTGCCAGCCGTAGGCCAGGGCCGCCGAGAGATAAGAGGGGCCAAAATTGTGGCGGGCATAGAGGCCGGCCTGGAAGACACCGGCGCGGCCGCCGCCGAGCGCATCCGCGACGGAGAAGTTGAAGCCCGCGCCGCCGAGCGCAAAACCGACCAGAGTGTCCGGTGAGACGCGGTAGTCCGCGCCGACCACGGTGCCGTAGATGCGGCTGGCGGTGGAGCGCGAACCTTCCGCCGCATTGCCGCTCAACGTGCTGCCGCCACCATAGCCGGAGGCCCACACGCCCCAGCGCCGGTCGATGACATCGCCGCTGGCTTCGCGCGGCGTCACCGCGGCGTAGGCTTCGCGCACCCTGGCGTCGCCCTGCGCGGTGTTGGCGTAGCCCAACGTGCTGCCGTTCATGCCGCGCTCGCTGTCCATGCTGCCGCCGACCGGATCGAGCATGCCCAGAAACTGCTGCATGGCATTGAACGCGGCCTGCGTGCCGGCGGCACCTGGCTGGCCCGAGACCTGGCTGAGCGCCCGGTCGAGCTGCGCGCCGCTCATGTTGAGCAGAACGTCGAAGCCAGCCGGCGGCGTCGCGCCGCTCTCGACCGCGTTGTTGATGCCGCCGGCCACGCTGGTCTGGTTGCCGCTCGTGCCAGCGGGCAGCTCGATCTTGCCGGGATCGAGCACGAGGAAGACGTTGTTCGGATCGTAGGTGAGGCGGGGATTACGGGCGGGGCTGAAGCTTCCGGCAATGGTCAGCCCGGCGAATTGCGTTCCACCGAGCCCGCCGGTTGCATTCAAAAGCGTGAAGGTTTGGCCGCGGAAGCTACTGGGGATCACGACCGCCTGCACCGTGGCGCCGGTGAGCGTCGCGGTGCCCGACACGTTGGTGCGGTCGGCGGCTGACGCGGAAACTTCCACCCTGTAGAAGCTGCCGGCGGTGAAGCCGAGATTGCCGCTGACGGTGAGGGTGCCCACGGAATTGCCGGGCGCCAGAGTGCCGCCGCTCGCGATCGTCGTGTTGCCGACGACGCCGGTGCCGCCGAGCGTGCCGCCGCTGTTCACGGTGAGGTTGCTGGAGGATGCGATTGAGCCGTTCACCGCCAGCGTGCCGCCATCCACGATCGTCGCGCCGCTGTAGGTGTTGATCCCTGCCAGGGTCAGCGTGCCGGTGCCGACCTTGATCAGCGATGTTCCGGTGATGCTCCCGTCACCGGTGAGCACGCCGGTCACAATGGTCGACAGATTGTTGCTGCCAACCGTCAGTTCTGCGCCATTGAGGTCGAAGCGGCCGTTGCCGGCGATCGAGCCGGCGCTGATCTTGCCGTCGCTGCCCGGGCCGGGGGTGAAGAAGTTGATGACGGCGCTGGATACAATGTTGATGAGCTGAGCGTTGCCGGCGGTGGAATTACCGTCGAACAGCACATTGCCGCTGCTGGAGATAACAGCGTTGCCGGCTGTGGTGTTGCCATAGAACGTCAACTGATTGGAGTTGGTGATGGTGGCGTTGCCGGCCGTGGCGCTGGACGCGAAGACCAGCTCCGCGTTGTTGGTGATGGCCGCATTGCCGGCCGTCGCGTTGCCGTCGAACACCAGCGCGCCGGCGGAGACCGTCGCGCCGGAAAAACCTGCCGCGCCGGTCAAGGTCAGCGTACCGGCGCCGGACTTGGTCAGCGCGCCGCCGCTGATGCTCTGGCTGATGACGAAGTCGTTGGCGGCGTCGGCAATGTCGAACGTGCCGCCGCCGGCGCCCAGATTGACGGTGCGTGCGGTGGTGTTGAACGCCGTACCGGCGACCTGCAAGGTCCCGCCGTTGAAGGTCAGGCCCGCCGCCGCGTCGCCGAGATTGGCGTCCGAGGAAACGCTGACCGTTCCGCCGGCGAAGGTAGTGCCGCCGGTGTAGGTGTTGACGCCCGACAGGATCAGCTTGCCGGTGCCGGTCTTCACGAGCGAACCGCCGATGCCGGCGATGACGCCGCTCACCTCGGTCGAGAGATTGTTCGAGCCGACAGTCAGTTCGATGGCGCCGAGCTGGTAGAAACCAGCGCCCGCGATCGAGCCGGCGCTGATCTTGTTATCGCCGTTGATGCCCGAGGTGGAACCGAAATCGACGGAGCCGTTGACGTTATTGATGATGGCCGCATTGCCCGCCGTGCTGCGGTTGGCGAATGTCAGGCCGCCGTTGTTGGTGATGGTTGCATTGCCGGCTGTGGCGAAGCCGCTGAATGCGATGCCGCCATTGTTGGTGATATCAGCGCTTCCCGCCGTGCTGTCGTTCTGGAAGTACAGCACATAATCGTTCGTGATGGCGGCACTGCCGGCGCTGCTACTGCTCAAGAAACTCAATATGCCAGAGGCGCTATTGGTGATCGTGGCATTGCCAGCAGTGCTGGAGCCGGAGAAGGCGGCACTGAAGTTGTTGGCGATTGTCGCTGCACCGGCCGTGCTTGCACCCGTGAATGATAACAAGTTGATATTGAGGATGGTCGCGTTACCGGCCGAGGCGGTGTCTGCAAAGCCGAGGACGGAGTTGTTGGTGATGGCGGCGTTACCGGCGGTGCTTGAACTAAAGAAGACCAATTGATTGTTGTTGTAGATGGTGGCGCTGCCGCCGTTGACGATGATGCCGGCGCCCGTGAAGTTCAACGGACCGCTGACGTCAAACGTGTAGTTCGAGGCGCCGGCGTTGAAGGTCCAATCGCCGACGCTGGCGCTCGAGATCACCAGGCTGGTGGTCGCAGAGGTGCCGAATGAGGCCGTGCCCGCTGGCACGAAGTTGCCGTCCCAGTTGGAGCCGGTGCCATAATCGTTGCTGCCGGGGGAGGTGAGCCAAGTGCCGTCCGAGGCGGCGTGCGCTGGCGCGGCCGGCAGCGCCCAGGCCAAGGCCAGCGCCGACGACGTCAGCAGGGCGGTGCGCAGGCGGCCGCTCGCTTTGAAATAACCTTTCCCCGTCCTCACCACTTCCCCCGGCGCAATCACGAGTCCTCGATCGGATTGTTCGCACCGGGCGGGAGTGGTGTCCTGATAAGGGCTTGGCTAGTTTCTGAAAGTTTCTGATATTTGCGTTTCAGACCCGATTTTCGGGCGGTTTCGGCAGACTTCCGCTATATGAGCCGCCTTAGGAGACGCTTTGGGGGATAGCTTGCTTCGTTTCGCCGGCTTCGAGCTGGACCAGCTGCGCGCGGAGCTGCGCGGGGCCGATGGCGCGCCGATCAAGCTCCGGCCCAAGACCTTCGAGATGCTTCGGCTGTTCGCCACCAGCGGCGGCCGGGTGCTGAGCAAGCAGGCGCTGATGGAGGCGGTCTGGCCGAACGTCCATGTCGGCGAGGACAGCCTGTTTCAATGCATCCGCGAGCTTCGCACCGCGCTCGGCGACGAGCGGCGGCAGCTGATCAAGCTCGCCGCCGGAGGCGGCTACTCGCTGACAGCCGAGGTTCGGGCTGAAGCGGAGGCCGACCCGGCTCAGGCCGAGCTGCCGGCTACGGCAGCGGGCGAACCAGCGGCGCCGGCGGAGGCCAGGGTCCTGACACACACGCCGGCACCGCGCGCCATCTTCCGCCTGCGCAGCCCGGCCATGATCGGCGCCGTGACTGCGTTCGGCGTCGTCATCATCGGGCTTGCGGTCGCGGCCCCGGTGCTGAAACCCGACTTCCTGTTCAAGCGCACGCCGCCGCGGGTCGCCGTGATGCCGATCGTTGATGCCAGCAACGATCCGCGCGGCGCGGCCATGGCAGCCGAAGTCACCGGGCGTCTCACGGATGGCTTTGCCAGGATCCAGAATATCAGCGTGGTCGCGCCGCGTGCGTCGGCGGGTGTCGAAAGCGTCGGGCTGCCGGCCGTATCGCCCGACTACGAAGTGCGCGGCGAACTCCAGCGCGGCGATCAGGCCTGGACCTTGCGGGCTCGCATCATCAGGACCGGCAGCGCAGAGGTTCAATCGGTCGCGACGGCTTCGGTCGGTGCCGACGAGGTCGATGCGCAGTTTCAGCAATCGCGCCTCGTCGCCGGCGTGGGGCATGTGCTGGCGCGCCGCCTCAACGAGTTGCTGGAGGCCAGCACCTCGCCGGCCGCGAGCCGGACGTCGTCCGCGGGCGGCGACAAGGTCGCCGTCGAGCAGGCGCTCGCCTCGATCAACCAGACCACGCGAGAGCGCTTTGGCGCGGCGCAAGCGATGCTGCAGCAGGCACTCACTAACGATCCCGATAATGTCGATCTCGCCGTCGCGCTCGCCTCGCTGCAGATGCGCGGCATTCAGATGGTCTGGTTCAGTCCGGAGGAGGCCGTCACGTTGGAGGCGAAGGCGAATGCGACGCTCGAGCAGGCGCTGCGCGTCAAGCCGAATTCGATTGCGGTGCTCGAGGCGCATTGCCGCTTCCTCAGCGCGACCAACCATTTCGTGGAAAGTCTCGTCACCTGCGCCAGGGCCTTGAGCTTCGATCCGTGGAACGGATCGGCGCTCTATCTGATCGGCCTGGGGCAGATCTATCTCGGCCGCTTCGACGATGCGCTTGCGACCTTCCAGCAGGCCGATCGTTACGATACGCCCGCGGCCTCGCGCTGGACCTGGCTGCTCGGCGCAGGCTTGGCGTATGCCTTGATGGAGCGCTTCGAGGAGGCGGTGCCCTGGCTGCAACGCTCGATCGCGATCACGCCGGGGACCGGCCGCTCGCACTTTCTGCTCGCCGCTGCCTATCAGCGATCTGGCCGGCACGCGGAGGCGAGGGCGGCGATGGCAGAGGGACTGAAGCTGCGGCCCGGGACGACCCGGCTTACCGTCTCGCCGCCGATGAAGAACGCAAGTCCAGTCTGTGTCGCTGCCTGGGATCGCGTGGTTCAGGCCGAGGTCGACGCAGGATTGCCGGAGCGGTAAGCCTTACCGCCACCTGCGATGCAGCCACAGCCATTGCTCGGGATGTTCGCGCACCCAGCTCTCCACCACGCTCGTGATCGCCTGGGTCGTGCCCTGGATGTCGATCTTGCCCTCGGCGTCGCGCACCGGCGGGATCTCTTCGCTGATCTCGCCGCGGAAGCGGCCACCGGGCAGGCGGATGATGCGCACGCCGTGGATCGGGCATTCGACCTGGCGCAAGAGGCGCGCCAGCATCGGATTGGCGCGGGTCTTGCGGCCGAAGAAGGTGACCTCCACGCCGCCGGTCAGGTATTGGTCGATCAGCATGGCGACGTGCTTGCCGTCCTTCAGCGCCTGCGCGAGCCGCAGCGGCGCGTCGCGGCCGGCGGGGACCAGCGTGCCCATGTTGACCTGGCGCATCTCCTGGATGATGCGGTCGGCGGAGGCAATGTTGGGGCGGCGGTAGAGGATCGCAGCGTCCAGCCCGTGCGCGACTGCCGCGAGCGCCGGCAATTCCCAATTGGCCAGGTGTGCGGCGAAGATCAGGGCCGGCTTGCCGTCGTCGCGGATGCGGTCGAACAGTTCGATGCTGCTCTGGGTCAGTTCGATCCGGCTCTTCTCCGGATGGGCACGGTCGTAATCCCAAACACGGTCCATATGGGCGAACTCGGCGCCGACGCGGCCGAGATTGTCCCACACGCCCATCAGGATCCGTTCGATCTCCTCCGGCGACTTCTCGGGAAAGGCCGCAGCGAGATTGGCACGGCCGATGCGGTGCTCGCGCAGGCGCGGGCCGATCGTCTTCACGACGCGTGCGAAGAAGTCTGAAGTCTTGACCGGGTCGAAATAGCGCGTGGTGCGCAGCAAGCCGACCGTGGCGGCACCGATCAGGCTGCCGCCGATCGATTTGGCAGCCTCCCGCGCGCGGGCCTTCGTGCTCGCAGTCAGTAGCGCCATGCGTCCGGTCAGGCCGGTTCGCGGGTCAGGATCAGCGAGGCGTTCTGGCCGCCGAAGCCGAACGAGTTCGACATCACGGCGGTGACGCGGGCATCGCGTGCCTTGTTGCCGACGACGTCGAACAGGATCGTGGGATCCGGGGTGTCGTAGTTGATCGTCGGCGGAATGCGCTGATGCTCGAGCGTGAGCAGCGAGAAGATCGCCTCGACCGCACCGGCGGCCGAGATGGTGTGGCCAACCATCGACTTGTTGGAGGTGACCGGAATCTTCTGCAGGAGCTCGCCGAACACGGCCGATGTCGTGTTGTACTCCATCTTGTCGTTCTCGGGCGTTGCGGTGCCGTGCGCGTTGATGTGGTCGATCTGGTCCGGCGTCATGCCGGCGTCGGCCAGCGTCTTGTTCATGCAGCCGATGATCGGCTTGCCGTCGGGCGAGGAGCGGGTGCGATGGAAGGAATCGGTGAGCTCGCCGCAGCCGGCGATCACGCCGAGAATCTTTGCGCCACGCGCGATGGCGGCTTCGTAGCTTTCGAGCACGAGCGCGCCGGCGCCTTCTGCCATCACGAAGCCGTCGCGGTTCTTGGAGAAGGGGCGGGAGGCCGCCTGCGGCGGATCGTTCTGGGTCGACAGCGCCGAGAGCAGCGAGAACCGCACCATGGCCTCAGGATTGACCGTGCCGTCGGTCGCGACGCACAGCGCAGCGTCGGTCTCGCCGCGGCGGATCGCCTCGACGCCGAGCTGGATCGAGGTTGCGCCGGAGGCACAGGCCGTTGACAGCGAGATCGGCGAGCCTTTGGTGCCGAAGGTCTCGGCGAGGTGCGCTGCGACCGAGCCGAACATGAAACGGTGATGATAGGCGGCGTATTTGCCGCCGCCGGAGATGCGCAGCAGATCATCATAGTTGAAGTCGGGCTTGCCGACGGCGCGACCGAGCTCGCGGCGCTGCGGCCATTCCACCTCGACCGGCGCGACCGCGAGGAAGAGGGGACCCGGGAAATCGGCCTTGGCGCCGATGCCGGCCTGATCGAGCGCCTCCTGCGTGACCAGCTCAGCCATGCGTTCGGACAGGCCGGTGGACGAGAACGGCTCGACGCTGACGAAATCGACAGTGCCGGCCATCGTGGTCTTCAGACCGTCGACCGGAAAGCGGGTGATGGTGCGGATGCCGGATTCGCCGGCGACGAGCTTCGCCCAATTGTCGGCCTTGCCGGCACCGAGCGAGGTCATGATCCCCATGCCGGTGACGACGACGACGGGGCGCCCGAGTTTGTCGCGTGGTGCAGTCATATCGATCCCCCGGGTGAGCTAGTCTACTGCCTCGACCAGCGCCATGCCTTCGCCGCGCCAGTGTCCGGCTCCCACCACCACAATCTGGGTGGGCGCTCCCTGCATTTCAATCTCGGTGCCGGTGGAATCGTTCGGCGGAAACAGCGCACCACGCGAGATCGACAGCGCGGCGAGTGCGATGCCGAGCGGGAATTGCGTCTCCATGGTGTGGCCGAACATCGTGCCGGTCGAACGCACCGGGAATTCGGCGTGAGCCTTCAGGAAGCCGCGTTCTTCGCTCGTTGCCGGCTCCGCACCGGTCGCGCCCGTGATGATCGCGCCCTTGCCCTCGCGCTTGGGCAGCTTGGCCCAGAGCTGCTCCAGCGTCGCGGCCATGTCGCCGGGCTGCTTGCGCCGGGCGAGATCGGCGACGACGCTCGACAGTCTTGCGAACGGCTTTGCGCCGCGCGCTTGCGCGTGGGCTTTCGATTCCAGCACCAGGAACGCGCCGGCCGAGCCGAGCGCGAACCCGGCGTGATCCTTGCGCGCCCACACCGGTGCAAACTTGTCCTTCAGGTTGAAGTCGCCGAATTCGTAGAGGACCATAAGGTCCTTGCGCTCGCCGTTATGCGAGCCGCCGACCAGGGCAATGTCGCTCTCGCCCGAGGCGATGCGCGCCAACGCGATGCGGGCGGCATCGGCCCCCGCAACCTCTTCGCCCATGAAGGTGCGCGAGGTGCCGCCAAGACCGTGCACGATGGCGATGTTGCCGGCGAGCAGGTTGGAGAGCTGCGCCAGGAACAAGGTCGGCCGCAGATCACTCATCAGCCGTTCGTTGAGGAAGCCGGGCGCGTTCGCCCCCTTGGCCTCGGCCGTCAGCACGCCGGTGTCGACGTTGAGGTCGCGCTCGCCGCCGCCGGCGGCCACCACCATGTCGATCTTCGACAGGATGTCCTTGTTGCCCTTGATCCCGGCGGAATCGAGCGCAAGGCCGGCGGCATAGGTGCCGATGCGCTGCCAGGCTTCCATCTGGCGCTGGTCGCCCTTCTTCGGGATCTGGCTGTCGAAGCTGACAGGCATCAGGGGATGCACGATGTAGGGCGCAAAGCCCTTCTCGTCGACGTTGATGCGCTTCTCGGAAAGCGCGGCCCAATTGGCGTCCAGGCCCTCGCCGAGCGAGGTCGCAAGGCCAATGCCGGTGATCCAGACCTCGGTCTGGCCGGGCTTCGAAGCAGTGTCAATCATGGCGATACGGCCTGTTGCGGAAAGCCGACACGCTCGGCGACTTTCGCCATGTATCCGCGCATATCCGCATTGGGGAAGGGGATCAGCGTGAAGGTCAGCGCCGAATTCGCGCGCAGCTTGCCGCCGACCCTGATCTTGGCTTCGGTCATGGCGTAGCCGGAGCCTTCATAGGTGAGGCTCGCCTCGATGCTCATGAGATCGCCGGGGAAGACCGAGCCGCGCACCTTGGCTTCCTTCACGGCGGCAAGAATTGGCATGCGCTCGAACTTGAACACGCCGAGCTGGAGCCAGCCCGAGGCCTGCGCCATCGATTCGATCAGGAGCACGCCGGGCATCAAGGGGTAACCCGGAAAGTGCCCCTCGAAGATGGTGCTCTCCTTAGGGACCTGGGCTTCGACGACGATCGTCTTCTCGTCGACCTTGAGGTCGACGATGCGATCGATCATGTGGAAGTATTCGAGTTGCATGGCCGCGCGCTTACGCGCTCGCGCCCTTGGCCGCAACCAGTTCGTCGATGCGGGCGCACAGGTTCTTCAGCACGAAATATTGCTCGGTGGTCGCCTTGCCGTCGTTGACCTCCTGGGTCCACTTTTCCAGCGGCAGCTTGATACCGAACTGCTTGTCGATCGCGAACGCGATGTCCAGGAAATCGAGGCTGTCGATGCCGAGGTCATCGATGGCATGGCTATCCGGCGTGATCGTGTCGCGTGGGATGTCGCAGGTTTCAGCGATGATCGTGGCGACCTGATCGAATGTGGAGGACATCACTAAGCCTTTGATATATTGCGGGTATTTGTCAGATTGTCCAGAGTGGCACGGTGGGTGGGCATCGCGCCCCTGATGACGCCCTCAACCCCCGCTCTGGCCGGGTCGAAAGCCCGTATATCGGAGCGCCGCCCTGAGTTCAATGGAGCCGGGCAGGCGAGGAGACGAGGCTGGGGACGCCCGCCGGGGCCCGCTCCCGCCGGCGGATCGGGCCTAGATATGCGGCGTCGTGATCTTGACGCAGTCGCGACGGCCCATCAGCACGCAATCCTGGGTCCGGCGCAGGTCGGCGATGCTGACCGCGAGCCAAATTCCAATTGCGGTCAACGCGATGGTGAAGGCCAGCGCCGCGATGTTGGCGAGCATACGATGACGGAAATCGCCCGGCTCGGCACGAGGCTGCTCGTAGCGCGCTAGGTCGAGCGGTTCGGGCGCACCGCGCAACGGCTTCACGGTACCGCTACCGCGGTGGACCGCAGGGGGAGGCGAGGTGCGCGGCCTGAACTGGAGCACCCGGTGCTCGTCGTCAGAGCTTATGGGCCGCTGGGTCGTCATAGGGCGGGGATCACTCCGAAGCACGCTTTTTGATAGCATACGGGATGAACGTGTTGCAGAAAATCTTCGCAATGTCCGCGTGCAATCATACGCCCGCTCTATTTGCGCATGGACCTGCGGAGCGATCGTGAAACCGGCCGTCATGGCGGCGGCAGGACGCGAGGGTTGCGTTGCAACAACGGGCGTAGCGACCGCTATAGACGTCGCGCCCTGGTTTCCGTCTCCGGCGCCGCCGCGCGCCGCCATGTCATCGACCATCAACGCGGCCGCGCGCGAGCGCATGGCGTCAACCGGCCAGGTCTCGTTCGATATTCCGCAGCCGCACGAAGGCTGCCCATGCCCGCGGATAATCCTTGTCGGCGGGATCGATCGCGAGCAGCGCGCAACGTGCTCTCTGGATCTCTTGCGACGACACAAGTTTCGTCGGAGCCTGCGATGTTCTCGACTGCTCCCAACGGGCCCCGATCTCCTTGGCAGCAGCCAAGGCTTCGGCGGCCGTCAGCTCCTGCGTCGATTTCGCCGGACACTGGCCTAGCGGCGGCGCCGGCCATGCGACCGGTGGCCGATCGGCCTGCCAGATCGGTTCGCTGTCCGGTACAGTCTTCGTCTGCGACACTGAAGGTGGCCCTGCCGGCGCCGCTCCCGCCCGGACCGGTCCTGTTGTTGCCGGGACGGGCGAGCCAGCTGCTTCCGGTGCGACGGCTGCTGTCCGCGCCGCGAGTTGACCAAGCTGTTGCTCCATCGTGCCGCCACTCGATTGGGGAATGACCTTCCCGACGGCCTTGGCCACGGCCAGCGCGCCGGGAGCTATCGGCATTTGTTGTTCGGCAGTCCTGACCTCAGTTGCCGTTGGGCACGATCTGTATGGCAGGTGTTGAGAGGTAATCCGGCCGCCGTCGTCGACCCGGGCGAGGTCGCTGGCCACGGCGTAAATGAATGCAGCACCGATCGCGTGGCCGGCCTTGTCGTTCGCGCTCACAGCGCCGCAGACGTATCTCGCAGCGTCCGCCTCGACCGTGCGGAGGCCGCTGAAGTGAGCTGAATGCGGCTCGATCAGCATGCGGCTGACCGCTGCTCGGGCCTTGCGATGCTCAGATTGAAACATGCTCCATATTTCGTCGGGATTGAGGATGTCGGGCTGGTAGTTCCACATGTAGCCAGCACCGAAGAATGCTGCGCCGACGCACGTCGCGATGATGGATGCTCGCAGGTTCATGAGATCGCGCCCTCTGGCAGGCACGACTCGTCCGCGTCTCCGTCAAGGACTTTAACGGAAACCGTGAAGGTTGTGCCGAAGTGTTTGCGCCAGTACGGGGCGAGACTCTTAATAAAGCGTATTCGATTGTGAAATCATTTTGATTCCCGCAGGACGGGAACTTTATTTGCCCGCCGGCGGCGTCATTTTCACCTGCGAGCCACCCCCATCGCTGAACCGCGCCTGTCATGGGAATGTAATGAAGCAAGCAAACGGGCGGCGGAGTTCGCGGGAAGCGCCATCGCGCCAGAGGCAACGGTTTGACATTCCGCAAACGTGTATGGTGGCAGCCCGGTACTGTCCGCCTGCATGATTGCCGAAGCAGCGTTCTGCCCCGATGTCGGGGGTGAGGTGGGCTCCAGGTCATGCGAACTGGAGACACGACCATGAGCATCATCTTCCGCATCCTCTTCGTCATTGCCGGCGCCATCACCGCGTTGTTCGTGGCGCGTGATGCCCTGAACTTCACCATCATTCAGACCTTCGTCGCCGTCCTGCTTGTGACGGCCGTCGTGGGGGCTGGAAGTCTCTGGAGCCTGCGGCGGAAGACGTGAGCAAGGCAGAACGCGGCGTTTCCGGCGGACTGAGCGAAACCGAGGCTCGGCTGCGGCTGCAACACGAGGGTTTCAACGAATTGCCTCGGGCCGAGCGACGCACGCCGCTGCGCATCGTGCTGGAGGTGCTGCGCGAACCGATGCTTGCGCTGCTCCTGGGCGGCGGGCTGGTCTACCTCCTGCTCGGCGACCTCCGCGAGGCGCTGCTTCTGCTGGCGTTCGGCGCCATCTCCGTCGTGATCACGATCGTACAGGAGACCCGCACCGAACGCGTGCTGGAAGCCCTGCGGGAGCTGACCAGTCCGCGCGCCCTCGTGGTCAGGGATGGGGAGCGGCGGCGGATCGCGGGCCGGGACGTCGTCCGCGGCGATCTTCTGGTCCTGGCCGAAGGCGACCGGGTGCCGGCGGACGCGGTGCTCGTCAGCGCGCATGATCTGGCGGTCGACGAGTCGCTGCTGACCGGCGAGTCGGTCCCTGTTCGCAAGCAGGCCGTCAAGACGCCGGCGCGCGAAGCCGCTTCGGCCGAGCATCGCCCGGGCGGCGACGATCAGCCTTTCGTGTATTCGGGCTCGTTGGTGGTGCGAGGCGAGGGCCTGGCCGAGGTCGAGGCCACCGGCCCTCGCAGCGAAATCGGAAAGATCGGACTGTCGCTGCATGGCTTGCAGGCGGAGCCGCCGCGGTTGCAACAACAGACCGCACGGCTCGTGCGGCTTTGCTTTCTCGGCGGCGCGGCGATCAGCCTGGCCGCTGTCCTGCTTTACGGAACGTTGCGCGGGGATTGGCTGCAGGCGCTGCTCGGGGGCATCGCCATCGGCATGTCCATGCTTCCCGAGGAGTTTGCCGTCGTCCTCACGGTGTTCATGGCGATGGGTGCCTGGCGCATCTCGAAGGCGCGCGTGCTGACGCGGCGCTCCGCCGCGATCGAGGTGCTTGGCTCTGCCACGGTGCTGTGCACCGACAAGACCGGCACGCTGACGCAGAACCGGATGTCGGTTGCGGAGCTGAGGCTGCGCGACGGGACGAGCGTGCGCCTTGCCTCACCGCAGCCCGCTCCCGTGGGAGCAGAGTTCTTCGAGCTGGCGCGTTGCAGCGTGCTGGCGAGCTCGCCGGAACCGTTCGACCCGATGGAGAAGGCCCTGCACATGTTCGTGCAGGCGCAGCTGCCGAAGGATGAGGAAGCCGGCGGCGCTCGGACCTTGATACGCACCTACGGCCTGCGGCCCGAGCTGCTGGCGATGACCCAGGTTTGGCGGTTGCCGCATCATCAGGACGTCTTCGCTTCGGCGAAAGGCGCCCCGGAGGCGATTGCCCGCCTCTGCAAGCTGGACGGTGCGCAGCAGGAGGCGATGCGCGATTCGGTCGCGGCGATGGCGAAGAACGGCCTCCGCGTGCTGGGCGTGGCCGCTGCGAGCCATGGCGGTGAGAGTCTGCCGACCTCGCAGCAAGGCTTTTCGTTTCGCTTCCTCGGTCTCGTCGGGCTGGCCGATCCGCTGCGTCCTGGCGTCCCCGAGGCAGTGGCGGAATGTCGTTCGGCCGGCATTCGCGTCGTCATGATCACGGGCGATTATCCTGCGACCGCCATGGCGATCGCCGGGCAGGCCGGGCTCGACGTCGAGGAGGTCGTAACCGGCGAGCAGATCAAGCTGGCGAACGAGGGCGAGCTGGAGGCACTCGTCAGGAACGTGAACGTGTTCGCCCGGGTCCTGCCGGAGCAGAAGCTGCGGATCGTTCAGGCGATGAAGCGCAACGGCGAGATCGTCGCGATGACCGGCGACGGCGTCAACGACGCGCCGTCCCTGAAGGCTGCCCATATCGGGGTCGCGATGGGCGGCCGCGGCACCGATGTGGCCCGCGAGGCGTCCTCGATCGTCCTGCTCGACGACGACTTCGGCTCGATCGTCGCATCCGTCCGCCTCGGGCGCCGGATTTACGACAATCTCCGCAAGGCGATGGCCTTCATTTTCGCCGTCCATGTTCCGATCGCGGGGCTTGCTCTGCTTCCCCTGGTGTTCGGGTTGCCGGTGATTCTCGGCCCCGTTCACATCGCGTTTCTGGAGCTGATCATCGACCCCGTCTGCTCGCTGGTGTTCGAAGCCGAGCGGGAGGAGCGCGATGTCATGGCGCGCCCGCCGCGGCGCGCCGATGCGGTGCTGTTCTCGTGGGCATTGGTCGGCTGGAGCGTTCTTCAGGGGGTTCTGGCATTTGCGCTGATCGCCGCGATCTTTATCGTCGCGCTTCGTTCCGGCATATCTGCCGACGAGGCGCGCACGCTCGCCTTCATCGCGCTCGTCGTCTGCATCGTCGCGCTGGTGCTGGTCAACCGGTCCTTCAGCGCGTCGTTCCTGTCCGCCTTCTTCCGTCCGAACCCGGCATTGCTCTGGATCTTCGTGTCGATCGCGTCGATTCTGACCACTGCTCTGGTCTGGCCGCCGGCGTCCGGCCTGTTTCGTTTCGGTCCCCTGCACCTGAACGATCTTATGGTCACGCTCGGTGCAGGCCTGCTCGTGCTCACGGTGCTCGAATTGCTGAAACCGATATGGGCACGGCGGCTGCGATTCTAGCCTTCGTCCCGGCGGGCCGTCTTTGTCGAAGCCTCCACCCGATGAGGATCGTCCTTGCCACCGAGCATCCGATGCAGCCAGCGCTCCAGGCGGCGGCCGATCGTCAGCAGAACGAAGGCGAAGGCCAGCGCGGCCAGCACGATCTTCCATTGCCCGGCGCCGCAGGCAATGCCGAGACAGGCGGCCAGGAAGGTGCAGGCGGCGCTGGTCAGGCCGCGCACGCGAAAACGTTCGCTTTCATGGACGATGACGCCGGCCCCGAGGAAGCCGATGCCGGTCAGGATGCCCTGGATCACACGGCTCGCCGCATCGGTGATCTTGCCGGGCTCGGCGAATTGGACCGCAAGCAGCACGACGGTTGCGGTGGAGAGCCCGACGATTCCGAGCGTCTTCAGCCCGATCGGCTTGCCGTGCAAGTCGCGGTTCAGGCCGATCGCGCTGCCGGCGAGCGTCGCGCTTCCGAGACGCAGCAGGATTTCGGGCCAGTCCAGCTCGGTCATGTCTTATCCGTCATCTCCCGCCGGCTTTGCGCCGGCAAAACATAGTCTATGCGGGCGAGAGGCTCAACGAGGTGCGACGGGCGACGGTGCAACGCACTGATGTCATCGCCCGATTCAATCGGGCGATCCGGTATTCCAGATGCGTTAGTGCTTGAGCAGAGAAGCTGCGGCGCACTGGATGCCCCGGTCAAGCCGGGGCATGACACCGGAATTTGCGGAGGCGGCCGTCCGCCCCTTACCGCAGCGGCTTCTTCAGCAGCGAGAAGCGGTCCGGATCGAGCCCCATCGAGGGTTGCAGCATCGGGGCCTCGACGTTGGAGAGCGTCTTGGCGGGCGGGGCCGAGAACACCGGATCGTTCGGCACGTCGCGCTGCGAGGTGGCGCCGCGCCAGCGCTCGAGCACGGCGCTGACGAAATGCATGTCGTGGCCGGAGGTGACCGACGGCACGCTCGAGATGGTGGCTTCGCCGCGCGGCAATTGATGCGGCGGCACCTCCTTGAAGCGCAAGCGCGTCGGCAGCGCGACGCCCTCGCCGAAGGCCAGCACTTCACGCGTGCCGAGCGAGGGCACGAAGGACAGCAGGTTGGCGGCGGCGTCCGACACCGCGGCGCGCAGCAGCGCCTGGTCGCGGTCGTTGGCAAGACGCATCGTGAACAGCGTGTTGCACTGGGAGATGATGGTGGCGTCGAGCTCGGCCGGGCGCTGGGTGATGAGGCCGAGATAAACGCCGTATTTGCGGCCTTCCTTGGCGATGCGCGACACCGCCTTGCGGGTCGGCCCGAAACCGATGTTGCGGTCGGCGGAGGCGTAACGATGCGCTTCCTCGCACACGAACAGCAGCGGGGAGACGCCGTCGCTCCACAGGCCGAAATCGAAGGCCATGCGGCAGAGCACCGAGACGACGGAATCGATGACTTCGGCCGGGAAGCCGGCGAGCTGCATCACGGTCATCGGCTTGCCGTTGGCCGGGAGGCGGAACAGATGGCTGATGACCTCGGCCATGGTATCGCCGCCGACATTGGCGTTGTCGAACATGAAGGCGTAGCGCGGGTCGTTGCGCACCGCCTCGATGCGCGAGATCAGCTTGTGATAGATGATGCGCGAAGAGCGGTTCTCGAGCTTGCCCATGCGCTCGTCGATCAGCGACATCAGGTCGACCAGGCGATAGGGCACCGGCGTGTCGACGGTGTAGCCGATCTGCTTGGGATCGATGCGCTTGAGGCCGATGCGGTCGGCGTTCTGGTACTGGGTGTAGACGCCCTTGGCGAGCGGGATCACCTCGGCGAGGATGTCGAGCTCTTCGGGCACGCCGGCGCGGCCACCGAACAGCACGTCGACGATTTCCTCGAAGTTGAACAGCCAGAACGGCAGCTTCAGGTTTCGCGGGTTGAGCACCAGCGCGCGGTCGCCGAAGCAGCGGCCATATTCGTTGTGCACGTCGAGCAGGAAGATACGCAGGTTCGGGCGCGCCTTCAGGATCTCGTTGAGCAGCAGCGACACGCCGGTCGATTTGCCGACGCCGGTCGATCCCAGCACCGCAAAATGCTTGGACAGCATTTCCTCGACGTCGACATAGGCGACGACCGAGCGGTCCTGCTGAAGGAAGCCGACATTGATCTGGTCCGAGCCGGTCGGCGCGTAGATCGTGCGCAGCTCCTGGCTGGTGATCAGGTCGACGGCATCGCCGATGGTCGGATAATTGGTGACGCCGCGCTGGAATTTCGGCTTGTCGCTGGCGTTGAGGATTTCGCCGAGCAGGTCGACCGAGGCGACCGCGATGTAATTGTCGCTGCTCGACAAATTCTCGCAGGACACCTCGGTGATCATCGCGACGATGACCGAGCTGGCACTGCGAATGCTGACGAAGCGGCCGACGGTTGCCCGAACTTCCGAGATCGGCATCTGGCTTTCCGCCAGCAGCCCGACCCGGGCGAGCGATCCGCGAACCGAAATCACGCGTCCAAAGGATGTCACGATCAATGAACCTGGCAAGAGCGAGAGATTTGTCCCGGACTATGCCCGGCCGTCGCTGGACAAACGGTTAAGCGCCAGGCGCGGCCGCTTCGTTAAATCTGTGACAATTCGGCCGTGGGGTTTGTTTCCGAACGCGGACTTATGGGCGGAAACGTCGGGAAAATGCTGCAGTTCAAGGGCCGTTGGCGCAAAAGAGGGGTTAAGGAATATTTTACCATCCGGTCACTCCGCTTCCCGTTTTCGGGAATGATGGCCCCTCGCACAGCGAACGTCATCCGAGTCCAGACTGGCGTTTGATTTGTTGACGGGACCTAATCATTTGTACATTAGTACAAATGAACCGGCGGCCTCGGTGCCGCCTTCGGGTGGGTCAGCCTGTTGCGATCCTGCACCCGAACGCGCGATCCGGCGGATCGCCAGCCTTGCTGGAGGAAGACATGCAGCCCGAACCGATCCTCGATCTTGCTCATCTCGGCCATATGGAGCTGCTGACGCCCAAGCCCGATGAGAGCCTGAAATTCTTCGTCGACGTCATGGGCATGACCGTCAGCGGCCAAAAGGGCGAGTCGGTTTATTTGCGCGGCTGGGACGATTACGAACGCTACTCGCTGAAGCTGACGGCGTCGAAGACCTCGGGCATGGAGCACATGGCGCTGCGCGCGCGCAGCCAGCAGGCGCTGGAGCGCCGCGTCGCCGCGCTGAAGGGATCCGGCTTCGACATTGGCTGGATCGACGGCGACATGGGGCAGGGCCCGACCTTCCGTTGCCGCGATCCCGACGGCCACATCGTCGAGCTCTATTACGAGACCGAATGGTATCAGGCGCCGCCGGAGCTGAAGCCCGCGCTGAAGAACCAGGCGCAGCGCTTTCCCGCGCGGGGCGTCAACGTGCGCCGGCTCGACCACCTCAACTGCCTCGCCGTCGACATCAAGGCCAACCGCGAATTCTTCGAGAATTACCTCGGTTGCCGCCTCACGGAGCAGATCGTGCTCAACGACGGCCGGGAAGCTGCGATGTGGCTGACGATGTCGAACAAGAGCTACGACTTCGCCTATTCGCTCGACCATTCCGGCGTGCCGGGCCGTTTCCATCACGTCACCTACGCGCTCGACAGCCGCGAGGAGATTCTTCGCGCGGCCGATATTTTCCTCGAGAACGGCGTGCACATCGAGACCGGTCCGCACAAGCACGCGATCCAGCAGACCTTCTTCCTCTACGTCTACGAGCCCGGCGGCAACCGCGTCGAGGTTGCCAATGCCGGCGCGCGCCTCATCCTCGCGCCCGACTGGAAGCCGATCGTGTGGAGCGAGGAGGAGCGCAAGAAAGGCCAGGCCTGGGGGTTGAAGACGATCGAGTCCTTCCACACCCACGGCACCCCGCCGGTGGAGATGAAGCACGGTTAGAGTTGAAGGCGTGAGCGGGGCGAGGTCTGAGCAAGCGCCTCGCCCTTCGAGACGACCGCTTTCGCGGTCTCCTCAGGGTGAGGCTAAGCGGCAGCCTTGCCTTATGAACTCGTCCCACGTACTCCGTCCTCATCCTGAGGGCCCGCCGCAGGCGGGCGTCTCGAAGGATGGCCACACGCGAGCGTTCAGCCACGCCTTCGTTCGCCTTATCTCAGTGCGCCGACACGCGCACCCGTGCGATCGTATCGCGCACGCCCGGCCACGCCGGCTTGTCCGGTGCGAACTGCCTGCGCAGGAACGTCACCAGCTCCTCGACCTGCGCGTCGCTCATGCTGTTCTTGAAGGCGGGCATGTAGCCGAGATCGCTGGAGACCGGATCAGTGATCCCATGCAGGATCACCTTGACCAGATTGTCCGCCCTCGCGCTGTGCAGGTTGCTGTTCAGCGCGAGCGAGGGTCGAGTGCCGAACAGCGGCAAGCCGCCGACCTCGTGGCAGACTGCGCAGGCGCCCTGATAGAGCCGCGCGCCGGTGGAGGAGGCGACGGTGACCTGCGTTGCGCTCTCCAGCTTCGCGGCGAGAGCAGGTGTGTCGGCGGCGGCGTCATTGAAGGAGCCGAGATAGACTGCCATCGCGCGAATGTCCTGGTCGGGCAGGGCCTTGAGGTCCCTGACCACAGGCGCCATCGGGCCGGCGGCGACGCCGTGATAGCGCGAATGGCCGGTGCGCAAATAGGCAAACAACTCGTCCTCGCTCCACGGGATCGGCGCGTGCGACAGCGCGGTCAGCGCCGGCGCCTCCCAGCCTTCGGCGAAGCCGCCGGCGAGATAGGCATTGCGCTGCTCGGCGCCGAATGCGTTGCGCGGCGAATGGCAGCCGCTGCAATGGCCGAGACCTTCGACCAGATAGGCACCGCGATTCCAGGCGTCCGATTTTGTCGGATCGGGCTTGAACTCCGTCGCTTCGTGAAACAACGCGTTCCACCCCGCGAGCAGCGGATGGAGATTGAACGGGAAGGCGAGCTGATTCGTCGGCGGCGTCGCGCGCACCGCAGGCTGCGCCATCAGATAGGCGTAGAGCGCCTGCATGTCCGCGTCGCTGGTCTTGGCGAAATGCGTGTAGGGGAAGGCCGGATAGAGCTGTCGCCCATCACGATGCAGCCCGTCGCGCATCGCGCGCGCGAAGGCGGGATAGGACCATGCCCCGATGCCGGTGTCGACATCGGGCGTGATGTTGGTGCTGTAGATCGTGCCGAACGGCGTCTCCAGCGCGCGGCCGCCGGCATTGAGCGCGCCTCGAAGCGTGGTGTGGCACTCCGCGCAATTGCCGAGCGCTGCGAGCTGCTCGCCGCGGGCGATCGTCGCTGCGGAATAAACCGACGCGTCGGGCCGTGCGATCGGCGCGATCGCGCGCCCCGGCAGCAGCGCGGCGCCAATGCCGATCGCAGCCGTGCACACCGCCGCAATTGCTGCGAAGATGCCGGCGCGCTTGGCGAACGGATTCTCCCAGATGCGAGAGGGAGGCGGGGCCGTGGGCGCGGGCAGGGGCACAGCCGCTGTTTCACCATGCAACCCCTTCAAGATACGTTCCGGGGTAAACGGCGGCTCGCGAAAGCGCACGCCGGTGGCATCGAAGATCGCATTGGCAATCGCCGCCGCACTCGGCACCGAGGCGGACTCGCCGACGCCGAGCGGCGGCTGGTCCTGCCGCGGCAGCATCAAGACGTCGATCTTGGGCACGTCGGGGAAGGGGATGATCGGATAGGCGCCCCATTCACGCGCCGCCACCGCGCCGCGTTCGAACGAGACCTCTTCCATCAGCGCGCGGCTGGTGGACTGGATGACGTTGCCGTGGATCTGGTGGCGCACGCCGTCCGGGTTGATCATCAGGCCGGAATCCTGCCCGGCGACGACGCGGGTCACGCTGACGTCGCCGGTTGTCTTGTTCACGGCAACATCTGTCACCCAGGCCGACCAGGCCGCGCCGTAGCCGGGAAACTTGCTGTGGACATAGAGGGCATAGGCAAAGCCGCGCCCGTGCACGACCTCGCCGTCCTTGTCCTGCCTCACAGGGCGTGGCGTCCAGCCGGCGCGCTCCGCCACGGCATTGACGAGATCGATGGCGCGCTGGTCTTTCAGGTAACGCAGGCGATATTCGATCGGGTCGATTCCGGCCTCGGTGGCGGCCTCGTCGATGTAGGATTCGTGCGCAAAGGTGTTCGGCAGCGCGGAGACGCCACGAAACCAGGACGCGCGCACGATCGGCGGCGTGTCGTGGGCGACGACGCGCATGTGCTCGTAGTCATAGGGCGGGATCGCGGTGCGGTCGCCCATCTGGAGCACGGCTGGTTCCGGTGAGATGCGACCGGTCAGCAGCAGTGCCAGCGTCGGCGCGGCGTTCGAGGGATACCGTGTGGCGAGGTCGTAACCGGCGATGCCGCCGTCGGCATCGAGCCCGCCATGGACGTCGATGAGCTGCGCGGTGCCCTTGGGCTCCCAGGCGTGCTCCTGCTCGCGCGACAGCTGCACGCGCACGGGACGGCCGACCGCGCGCGACAGCAGCAGCGCGTCGGCGGTGACGTCGTCGGCGCAGTTGCGGCCGTAGCAGCCCGCGGCCTCCAGGCGGATGACCTCGATCTCGCTCTCGGGCCGCTCGATCAGGAGCGCAAGATCGCTGCGCAGCAGGTGCGGATTCTGCGTGCCGGACCACACCCTGATATTGCCGTCCTGATAGTCCGCGACTGCGCAGGAGGGGCCGATCGAGGCGTGCATCTGATACGGCCAGACATAAGTGCGCTGCATCGGCTTGGCCGCGCCGGATATCGCCGCGCCGACATCGCCCTTGTCGATCAGGGTGCGCGGGGTCGATGGATTGGCGCGCAGTGCGGTCTCGACGTCGGAAAGATCGGTGAGGGTGGGCGTCGGTTTCCAGCTCAGCTTGAGCTGCTCCGCCGCGCGGATCGCATTCTCCTCGCGCTCGGCGACGACACCGACGAAATCGCCGATGCGCACCACGGCCACCAGGCCAGGAATGTCGCGGACAGATGCTTCATCGACCGCGATCAGGCTGGTGCCGACAAAGGGTCCTGCATCGACGCCGGCATAGGGCGGCCGCACCACGCGGCCGTGCAGCATGCCGGGCAGGCGGATGTCGTGGACGAAGGTCAGCTCGCCCGTGGCCTTGGCCGGCAGGTCGACGCGGGGGACGGACTGACCGACGATCGCGTAGTCGCCGACGGGTTTGACCGCGACATCTTCGGCAAGCTCGAGCCGGATCTCTTCGCCGCCGATCAGCTCGCCATAGCTGACGCTGCGGTTGTCGTGTCCGCGCACCAGGCCGTCCTCGATCCTGAGATCGGCCTCCGGCAGCTCCAGCCGCTCCGCAGCGCGCGAGATCAGGAAGCCTCTTGCCTGCGCTGCGGCCTTGCGCAGCGGCACGGCGGTGATCTGGATGGTCTCGCTCGCGATGGTCGCGCCCTGGTTCGGCACCACGGCGGTGTCGCCGAGCACCACGACGACGCGCGCAAAAGACACGTCCAGCTCTTCGGCGACGATCTGACCGAGTGCCGTGCGAATGCCGGTGCCGAGATCGACATGGCCGTTATAGGCCGTGACCGATCCGTCGGCCGTGATGCGGACGAAGGTCTCGGACGTCATCTCGTCCACGGTGCGGACGACGACAAGCGATCCCGATGACCGGTCGGCTCCGTTCGAAACAGGGGAGGCCATCAGTCAGCCGCCTCGGTGAGCTGGCCCGACGCCCGCATCACGGCGCGCAGGATCTCGACATGGGTGCCGCAGCGGCAGAGATTGTAGCGCAACGCCGCCAACGTCTCCTGTTCGGTCGGCCGCGGGTTGATCGCGAGCAGCGCCTTGGTGGTCATGATCATGCCGTTGAGGCAATAGCCGCATTGCGCGGCCTGCTCGTCGATGAAGGCTTGCTGCACGACGTCAGGCTTGTCGCGCGTGCCGAGCCCTTCGAGCGTCACGATGTCGCGGCCAGCGCAGCCGCTGAGGGGAATCACGCAGGCGCGTGCTGCTGCTCCATCGATCAGGACAGTGCAGGTGCCGCATTCGCCGAGACCACAACCATATTTCGGGCCGTTGAGCGCGAGATCGTTGCGCAGCACGTAGAGCAGCGGCGTCTCCGGCGCCGCATCGATCTCGTGGATCCTGCCGTTCACGGTGAGGCGGATCGGTGTCTGCGTCATCCCTAGGTCCCAAGCCCGCATCAAATTCGACATCGCGACGATACCGTTTGTACACAAACGTGCAAGCCATGCATGCCGCAGTGCAGCGCGGCTGCCTTGTTTGTGGACAGAGCGGATGGGCAAATGAGGCTTTATGCGGCAGCTGCATCTTTTGCACTGCACCGCCGCTTGACAGTCGGAGGCGACCGCGCGCAACATCGTTCGTATACGAATGATAACCCGCGCCAGCTGGCTCCGACATGGTGACTGAAACGACGAGCGCCGCCATCGACAAGATCCGCTGCGATGCGTGTCCGGTGATGTGCTACATCAAGCCGGGCGCGGCGGGTGCCTGCGACCGCTATGCCAACCACGACGGCAAGCTCGTCCGCGTCGATCCGCACGTGATCTTGGAGCGCACCGTCTCGCATGGCGGCAAGCTGGTTCCGTTCAGCCGCACCGAAGACTGGGACGGCAAGATCGTCCATGAGCCTTCCACTTTCGTGACGGCGATCGGTGCGGGCACCACCTATCCCGATTACAAGCCGGCGCCTTTCATCGTCTCCGCCGAGGTTGAAGGCGTCGACATGGTGACCGTGGTCACCGAGGGCATCTTCTCTTATTGCGGTGTCAAGGTGAAGATCGACACCGACCGCTATCTCGGTCCAGAGACCGCGACCGTGCGCGCGCAGGGTGAGGCGGTCGGCCACGTCACGACCAGCGAATACGGCTCGCAGATGCTGTCGCTCGGCGGCGTGCATCACCTGACGGGCGGCTCCAAGAAGGAGGGCCGCGTCACCTGCGATACGCTGATGGACCTCGCCAATTGCAAGCCGGTCGAGCTCACCATCGACGGCGGCGCCACGGTGGTGGTGCAGGCCGGCCAGCCGCCGATCGTGAACGGCGTCAGGGAAGAGCGCATGCGCGTCGGCTGCGGCTCGGCGACGATCGGCATGTTCGCCAAGCAATGGCATGGCAAGGTCGACGAGGTTGTCGTGGTCGACGACCACATCACCGGCGTGCTCAGTGAACACCAGGCCGGCAAGCTGCTCGACATCGCCGACACCGGCATCAAGATGAAGGGCCGGCGCTCGACCCCGGGCCGCTATTTCCAGGTCGCCGATCCCGGCACGGGGTGGGGCGGCACCAACATTTCCGATCCGCTAGCGATCCTCGGACCATTCGATGCCAGGGAAGCCCGACCCGGTCTGACCATGCTGATGGTCTCCACGACCGGTGAGCACTCGTCCTACTACGTGCTCGACGAGGCCTTGAAGCCGGTCGAGACCGAGATGCCTGATGATCTGAAGTTCTCGGTCGAGCGCATCCAGGAGAATTGCGAGCCGGCGCTGTGCACGGTGCTGTTCATGGCGGGGGCCGGCGGTTCCCTGCGAGCCGGCGTCACCGACAATCCGGTGCGGCTGACGCGCTCGGTGAAAGACGCGCTGACGCGCGTCACCAGCGGCGGCGCGCCGGTCTATGTCTGGCCCGGCGGCGGAATCACCTACATGGTCGATGTGACGCAGATGCCGGCGGGGGCTTTCGGCTACGTTCCGACCCCGGCGCTGGTCGCGCCGATCGAGTTCACGATGAAGCTGTCTGATTACGCCGCGCTCGGCGGCCACATGGATTACGTGAAGCCGCTGTCCGAGGTGCAGAACGGCGAGGATGTGCGGCAGCTGCCGTGGCAGAACCCGATCCCTGGGCCACGAGCATGACGAGGCTACCGCAAATCGCATTGCTGTCTGACGGCCGGCGGCTGCATTTGCAGGATGGACCGATCGACCTGATCATCGAGGCGAGGGGGCGTACGGACGCGGTGCTTGCGGCCTATGAGGCCGCGGCGCAGCGGTTCACCGGATTGCTCGACGAGCTCTGCGCGGAGCTGCCGGCGCTACGCGCTGCGGCCGAGGCGCGGACCTCGCTGGGCGGCGTGGTGGCGCGCCGGATGCACGCGGCTGTCGCGCCCTTTGCCGCCGATGGCTTCATCACGCCGATGGCCGCCGTTGCCGGCAGCGTGGCCGAGGAGATCCTCGGCGCCATGCTGGGCGCTGCGACGCTTGATCGGGCCTATGTCAATAATGGCGGCGACATCGCTCTGCATCTCGGCAGAGGCGAGCATTTTTCGATTGGCCTGATGGATCGCCCCGATGGTGAGGGCGTGATGCGCGCCATGCGGGTCGATGCGGATGACCAGGTCGGGGGTATTGCGACCAGCGGGCGCCACGGCCGCAGCTTTTCTCTCGGGATCGCCGATGCGGTGACGGTGCTGGCCGCGACGGCGTCGCAGGCCGATGCCGCGGCGACGGTCATCGCCAATGCCGTCGATCTGCCCGGGCATCCTGCCATCGTCAGGCAACCGGCCTGCGAGCTTCAGCCCGACAGCGATCTCGGCGCACGTCTTGTCACCCGGCATGTCGGTGAATTGTCACGGAACGAGATCGCTGCCGCCCTCGAATCTGGCGCGGAATGTGCACGTCGATTGTTCGATCGCGGATTGATCGAGGGCGCGGTAGTGCGGCTTTGTGGTGATATGCTTGTCATCGGACCCAAGGATATAAGAGAGCAACGAACGCGCCCGCGTCTGCCGGAAGACGCGGTCTGTGCCTGAACAGGGAAGCGAAACATGAGCGCGATCATCCGCAAGATCGTCACCGTCGTCGAAGAGACGCAGATGGAGATGGGCCGGCAGGTGTCGCCCCCGACGCGGCGTGCGGCTGCGATCGCCGTGATCGAAAATCCCTTCGCTGGACAATATGTCGAGGATCTTTCGCCGCTGATCGCGATCGGCGAGGAGCTGGGCGAATTGCTGTCGAAGCGTGCGGTGGCCGCGCTTGGTATCGACGGCGCGAAGGCGCAGAGCTACGGCAAGGCCGCTGCCGTCGGCGAGAACGGCGAATTGGAGCATGCCGCCGCGATCCTGCATCCCAAGATGGGGGCGCCGGTGCGCAAGGTCCTGAGCAAGGGCGCGGCGCTGATCCCGTCGTCGAAGAAGCGCAGCGGGCCGGGCACGACGCTCGACATTCCGCTGGGGCACAAGGATGCGGCCTTCGTGCGCAGTCATTTCGACGGCATGGAAGTGCAGATCAACGATGCGCCGCGCGCCAACGAGATCATGGTCGCCGTCGCCGTCACCGACAGCGGCCGTCCGCTGCCGCGCGTCGGCGGGCTCACGGTCGCGGAGATCAAGGGCGAAGACGGTCTGAGATAGGATTTGAGGCCGGGGAGGCGGGCACAGCTTTCCCGACAAGGTCACGCTGACGACGTCAAAGAGTTCAAAAACTGGAGGTTGGGATGCGAGCGAGAAACATTTTTGTGGGAGCGGCCTTCGCGCTCCTGGCAGGCGGCATAGCTCATTCGGCGATGGCGCAGGACATCAAGATCGGCGAGATCAACAGCTATTCGCTGCTGCCGGCGTTCACCGAGCCCTATCGTAAGGGCTGGCAGCTCGCGGTCGAGGAGGTCAACGCAGCCGGAGGCATCAACGGCAAGAAGCTGGTCGTCGTCTCCAAGGACGACGGCGGCAAGCCGGCGGACGCGCAGACCGCGGCCAACGAGCTGGTGTCGAGCGAGGGGGTTGCGATGCTCGCCGGCACGTTCCTATCCAACATCGGCCTTGCCGTCAGCGACTTCGCCAACCAGAAGAAGGTGTTCTTCCTCGCGGCCGAGCCGCTGACCGACGCCATCACCTGGTCGAAGGGCAACAAATACACCTTCCGCCTGCGCCCCTCCAATTACATGCAGGCCGCGATGCTGGTGGAAGCCGCCAGCAAGCTGCCGGCCAAGCGCTGGGCGACGATCGCACCGAATTATGAGTACGGCCAGTCGGCGGTCGCGGTGTTCAAGAAGCTGATGTCGGAGAAGCGCCCGGACATCCAGTGGGTCGACGAGCAATGGCCGCCGCAGGGCAAGATCGACGCAGGTCCCGTGGTGCAGGCCGTCGCCGCCGCAAACCCGGAAGCGATCCTCAACGTCACCTTCGGCGCCGATCTCGTCAAGCTCGTGCGTGAAGGCAACACCCGCGGCCTGTTCAAGGGACGCGAGGTCGTCTCGTTCCTGACCGGCGAGCCGGAATATCTCGATCCACTCAAGGACGAGACGCCCGAGGGATGGATCGTCACCGGCTATCCCTGGTACTCGATCAAGACGCCCGAGCACGACGCGTTCCTGAAGGCCTACCAGGCCAAGTACAACGATTATCCGCGTCTCGGCTCGATCGTCGGCTACCAGACCATCAAGGCGGCGGCGGCAATCCTGGCCAAGGCCGGCTCCACCGACCCGGAGAAGCTGATCGCGGCCGCGGAAGGTCTCTCCATGCCGTCACCGTTCGGCGAGATCACCTTCCGCAAGATCGATCACCAGTCGACACTCGGTGCCTTCGTCGGCAAGACCGCACTGAAGGACGGCAAGGGCGTGATGGTGGATTCGTCCTACAAGAAGGGCGCGGACTACCTGCCCAGCGACGCCGAAGTCGCGAAGCTGCGTCCGAAGGATTGATGTCCTTCTCCCTCCTTCTCCCTCTCCCCGCTTGCGGGGAGAGGTGAACCAAGCTCCGCATGCCGCGGCATGCCACATCCAACCGGAACGCCGATGGCCTTTTATGTCGTACAGTTTCTGACCGGTCTCGCCAGCGCAGCGTCGCTGTTCCTGGTGGCCTCGGGCCTGTCGATCATCTTCGGCGTGACGCGCATCGTGAATTTCGCGCATGGCGCCTTCTACATGATCGGCGCCTACATCGCCTTCACGCTGACCGAGCGACTGTCCGGCGCGTTCGGCTTCTGGGGCAGCATCGTGCTGGCGGCGCTTGCGGTGGCCGTCATCGGCGTCATCGTCGAGATGGTGCTGCTGCGCCGCATCTATCATGCGCCGGAATTGTTTCAGTTGCTCGCAACGTTCGGCCTGACCTTGATGGTCGAGGACCTCGTGGTGCTGGTCTGGGGGCCCGACGATCTCGTCGGCCGCCGCGCGCCGGGCTTCAGGGGGGCCATCGATTTCTTCGGCCAGAACATTCCGACCTACGACCTGTTCCTGATCGTGCTGGGACCCGTCGTGCTCGGCATCCTCTGGCTGCTGTTCCAGCGCACGCGCTGGGGCGTCCTGGTGCGCGCGGCGACGCAGGACCGCGACATGGTCGCAGCCCTCGGCGTCAACCAGAAATGGCTGTTCACATCGGTGTTCGCGGTCGGCGTCTTCCTCGCAGCCCTCGGCGGCGCCCTTCAGATCCCGCGCGATGCCGTGCATCACGCTATGGATCTGCGCATCATCGTCGAGGTCTTCGTGGTCGTCGTGATCGGCGGTCTCGGCAGCATCATCGGCGCCTTCGTCGCGGCGGTGCTGGTCTCCGAGCTCAATGCCTTCGGCATCCTGATCTTTCCGAAGATTTCCATCATCCTGGTCTTCCTGGTAATGGCGGTGGTGCTGATCGTGCGCCCCTGGGGCCTGTTCGGCAAGCCGGAGGCGCCCGCGCGCAAGACGCCGGGGCTCACCGTCAATCCGTGGCGGCCGCTGACGGCGAACGAGCGTTTGATGGCGCTTGCGGCGCTTGCCGTCGCAGCTTCGCTGCCGCTGTTTGCGGGCAATTATCTGCTCACCGTCGGCTCGGAGATCGCGATCTTCGTGATCTTCGCGGTCTCCCTGCATTTCCTCATGTCTGTCGGCGGACTCGCGTCGTTCGGCCATGCCGCCTATTTCGGCCTCGGTGCGTATGGCATCGCATTCCTTGCCAAGATGGCGGGGCTGCCGATGGTCGTCTGTCTCTTGCTCGGGCCGCTGCTTGGCTGCCTGGGCGCCGCCGTGTTCGGCTTCTTTGCCGTGCAGCTCTCCGGTGTCTACTTCGCGATGCTGACGCTGGCCTTTGCACAGATCGTCTGGTCGATCGCGTTCCAATGGGTGAGCGTGACAGGCGGCGACAACGGCATCCTGGGCGTCTGGCCGGAAAAGTGGGCGGCGAGCCCGTCGCACTTCTATTGGCTGGCGCTCGGCGTTGCGGCGCTGGTGACCATCGCGCTGCGGGCGACGGTGTTCTCGCCGTTCGGCTACGCGCTTCGTGCCACGCGCGACTCGCTGCTGCGCAGCGAAGCGATCGGCATCGACGCCAAGCGCATCCAGTGGACGGCGTTCGTGATCGCAGGCACGACTGCCGGCATCGGCGGCGCGCTGTTCGCCTACCTCAAGGGCAGCGTCTTCCCTGACAATCTCGGCATCTCGCTGTCGGTCGACGCGCTGGTCATGGTGCTGCTCGGCGGCGTCGAGACGGTGTCGGGCGCGGTGATCGGCGCCATCGTCTACAAGGCGCTCAACATCTGGCTGGTCAGCCAGACCGATCTGTCGAAGCTCGTGCTCGGCGGCTTCATCATGCTGATCGTCGTCGTCTTTCCCAAGGGCATCGTCGGCATGCTGGAAACGTTGGCGCAGCGCCGCAGGAAAGCGCCGCCGCCGGCCTCACCTCTGCTTGCCAAGCCGATCGAGTCTGCCGAATGAGCGTCGCACCCCCACTTCTTGCGGTCGAAGGTCTGACCAAATCCTATGGCGGCATCCACGCCGTGCGCGGGGTGTCGTTCTCGCTGCGATCAGGCGAAATCCTGGCACTGATCGGGCCGAACGGCGCGGGAAAAAGCACGTGTTTCGATATGCTCAACGGTCAGAACAAGCCCGATAGCGGCCATGTTCGCCTGCTCGGCGAAGAGATCACCGGCAGAAAGCCGCGCGATGTCTGGCGGCTCGGCGTCGGGCGCACCTTCCAGATCACCGCGACCTTCGCCACCATGACCGTGCGCGAGAACGTGCAGGTCGCGCTGATCTCGCACGGCAGGCAGCTGTTCAATCCGTTCGGTTCTGCACCGAAGTTCGACCGCGACGAGGCCGGCCGTCTGCTCGAACTGGTCGGTATGGGCGGCTATGCGGATCGGCCCTGCGGCGAGCTCGCCTATGGCGACCTCAAGCGGCTCGAGCTTGCGGTGGCGCTCGCCAACCAGCCCAAGCTCTTGTTGATGGACGAGCCGACCGCCGGCATGGCGCCGCGCGAGCGCGTCGACCTGATGCGGCTCACGGCGCAGATCGCGCGGGAGAAATCGATCGGCGTGCTCTTCACCGAGCACGACATGGACGTGGTGTTCGAGCATGCTGACCGCATCATCGTGCTCAACCGCGGCGCGCTGATCGCCGAGGGCTCGCCGGCCGAGGTGCGCGGCAATCCGCAGGTGCAGGCGGTCTATCTCGGCGAGGGCCTGGTCTACGATGCCCGCCACCGCGAGGGGACCTCGGCATGAAGCTCACGGTGCAGGACCTCAACAGTCATTACGGCCCGGCGCATATCCTGTTCGACATCGGCTTCGAGGTCGGCGAGGGCGAGGTCGTCGCGCTGCTCGGGCGCAACGGCGCCGGCAAGTCGACCACGTTCCGCTCGATCGTCGGCCTCGTCCCACAGCGAACCGGCCGCATCATGTTCGAGGGCAGGGATGTCTCGGCAAAGCCGACCCACGAGATCGTACGCGAGGGGCTCGGCTACGTGCCGGAGGAGCGGCGTATCTTCACGGATTTGACGGTTGAAGAGAATCTCGAGGTCGGCCGCCAGCCGAAGCGTGCGAACGCACCGCACTGGACCCGCGAGAAGCTGTTTGCGCTGTTTCCCAATCTCGGTGAGATGAAGAGCCGTCCGGGCGGCCGCATGAGCGGCGGCGAGCAGCAGATGCTCACCATCGCACGCACGCTGATGGGCAATCCCTCGCTGGTGCTGCTCGACGAGCCCTCGGAAGGCCTGTCGCCGAAGATCGTGGAGCAGATGGTGGATGCCATCCTGACCATGAAGAAGGAAGGCGTCAGCATCGTCGTCTCCGAGCAGAACCTGCATTTCGCGCGGCTGATCTCGGATCGCGCCTACATCATCGAGCGCGGGCGCATCTGCTTCGGCGGCACCATGGCCGAGCTCGACGCGCGTCCTGATATCCGCGACGCGCATCTGTCGTTGTAAGGGCGGGGAACGGATGGCGAGAAGCGTCACGGCGAAGAAGAACGTCAAACCGGCAAAACCGCCTTACGTGCTCGACGAGCAGGTCGGCTTCATCCTGCGCCAGGTCTGGCAGCGCCACAGCTCGATCTTCGCCCGCGACATCGGTACCAATCTGACGCCGACGCAATGGGCGGCGTTGTCCAAGCTCGCCGAGACCGGTCCGTGCTCGCAGAACCAGCTCGGCCGCCTCACGGCAATGGATGTCGCCACCATCAAGGGCGTGATCGACCGCCTCACGGCGCGCGGCCTGACCGAGACCAGCCAGGATCCCGAGGATGGAAGGCGCCTGCTGGTGAGCCTGACGCGAGCCGGCCAGCAGCTTGCGGAGAAGCTGGCGCCCAACGCGCTGGCGATCACCCGCGAGACGCTGGCCCCGCTCGACGCGAAAGAGCGCGAGACGCTGATGGGGCTATTGAACAAGCTGCGGTAGCGACGTGCCGTAGTGCGTAGGGTGGGCAAAGCGCAGCGTGCCCACCATCTCTCTCAATCAGCAAGAGATCGTGGGCACGGCGTTTCGCGCCTTTGCCCACCCTAACGGCAGTTGAACAAGGGGCGCACATCTGTGCGCGTCGTGAATTCCCAAAGAGTGCCGTTCTCGAGGTTTACGTCTTGCCCGGCCATTTGGCGCGGTAGCGGATTTCGCTGCCATCGCTAAGTCGCCGCCACGTTCCGAACTCCGGCGTATGCGGCGCCCGGGCCGTCAAGTTGATCGGATAGATTCGGGTCGGTTGGTCCTGGATGCTCACAGCGAGTTGACGGTGCGAGGTTCGAAAGGCGAGTTCGACTTCGCCTGCGATGACAGGCCGGTCGCCGTCGCGATAGAAGGCGGCCGGGGTCAAATCGGCGGGCATGGTGTTGAGGTCGGTCTGCAATTCGATGCTGATGCCCTGTGCTGACGCCGGCACCGTTACTCCCGCCGGAAGGCGGACCTCGAACACGAGAAGAGGATTGGCCGCGTTCGGATTGAGCCACGGCGTCGCGGTCGCATAGGCGTAAGCGAGGTAAGTGGCGGCGGCTGCGACGCAGAAGAGTGCGACGATACCAAGGGACTTCAGGCTGGTGCGGGCGACGCTCCCGTTGCTTGCGTCCGTCTCTGGGCGCGTCACCAGCCAGCTTGCGAGCACCGCGCCGGCGATTGCGCCGATGGGGGAGTAGACGAACAGTCCCAGCAGGCCCGATGTGATCGGGTCCGCCCGGTTGCCGAAATCGAAGAAGGACAACAGCACAAAAGTGGCGATATAGCCCGCCACCGCGCCGGCAACACCGACGGCTATTCGCGATGAGCTTTTCATATCCCCCTCGATGGTCCAGCAATGAACTGCCGCCGCCGAGGGCTGCCTGCGTTAGACGCAGCAGGCCGCAAACTTGTTCAAACCCTTCGAGGGACGATGCGGAGCGGTTGGCCGCTCCGCCTGGGTCACTTCGCCACCACCTCCGGCACCTTGCCGGCCGGCGGGGTATTGCGGCTGCGCTGGGTGCGCACGATGCCGTCGATGATGGTCATGCCGATGCCGGGGAGGTCGCCGAGCTGGACGCTCTCCAGGATGTTCTTGCCCGGCGAGTGCTGCGCCTTGTCCATGATGACGAAGTCGGCGGAACGGCCGACCTCGATCAGGCCGCAATCGAGCTGCCGCATCCGCGCGGTATTGCCGGTGGCGAGGCAGAACGCGATCTCGGCTGGGAGGTCGCCGAGCGAGGACAGCATCGAGACCATGCGCAGGATGCCGAGCGGCTGCACGCCGGAGCCGGCGGGCGCGTCGGTGCCGAGGATGACGCGATGCAGGTCGCCCATCTCGCGCGCGGTGCGCAGCGTGAACAGGGCCGAGCGTTCATTGCCGTTGTGCACGAGCTCGAGCCCGCGCTTGCAGCCCTCGCAGATGCAGCGGATCTGGTCGTCGGGCAGCGCGGTGTGCCCGCCGTTGATGTGGCCGACCACGTCGGTGTCGGCCTCCAGCACCACGTCCTTGTCGATCAGGCCGGAGCCGGGGATCGAGGGGCCGCCGGTATGGATCGTGCTCTGGATGCCGTATTTGCGCGCCCAGCCCACCATCTTGCGTGCGGTCGGGCCGTCCTTGACGCCGCCGAGGCCGACCTCGCCGAGCAGCTTGACGCCGTTGGCGGCCATCTCCTTGAAGTCTTCCTCGACCATCTCGCATTCGATCACCGGCGCGCCGGCGTGAACCTTCACGCCGCCGGGACGCAAGGTCCAGAACGCGCGCTGGGCGAACACCGCCATGGCCTTGAGGCCGACGACGTCGCGGGGACGGCCGGGCATGTGCACCTCGCCGGCGGAGATCATGGTGGTGACGCCGCCATGGAGGTAGCTGTCGATCCAGTTGATCTGGTTCTGGCGCGGCGTCCAGTCGCCGGCGACGGGGTGGACGTGGCTGTCGATCAGGCCCGGCGCCACCGTGGTGCCCTGGGCATCGACGATGGTGGTCGCGCCCTCGGGGTTGACGTCCTTGAAGCGGCCGATCGCGGTGATCTTGCCGTTCTCGGCGACGATGGTGTCGCCGTCCAGGATCGGCTTTTCCAGAGCGCCGGACAGGATCAGGCCGATATTCCGGATCACGAGCTTGGAGGGTCCGGCGGCCTGGGGTGCGTCATGCGCCATGGAAAGGGCTCCTTCTTCCTAACTGCAACGCTTCCGATCTTGGGCAGCCTTGACCGCGGGATCAAGCCGGATTATTCATTAGTATACGAATGATCGTGTACAAACGACGCATAGCTGGACCGCCTCGAAGACCGCAATTGACGCGACAGGGAAGGTGAGATGAGCAATTTCAATCAGGAAAGCGTTTTGAGCGTTCACCACTGGACCGACACGCTGTTCTCGTTCAAGACCACCCGCAGCCCGACCTTCCGCTTCCGCAACGGCGAATTCACCATGATCGGGCTCAAGGTCGGCGAGAAGCCGCTGCTGCGGGCCTACAGCGTCGCCAGCGCCAATTACGAGGACACGCTGGAGTTCTTCTCGATCAAGGTGCCGGACGGCCCCTTGACGTCGCGGCTGCAGCACCTGAAGGAAGGCGACGAGATCATCGTCAGCCGCAAGGCCACCGGCACGCTCGTGATCGACAATCTGGAGGAGGGGCGCAACCTCTACCTCATCGGCACCGGCACGGGCCTTGCGCCGTTCCTGAGCGTGATCAAGGATCCCGAGACCTATGAGCGGTTCCAGAAGGTGGTGCTGCTGCATGGCTGCCGGCACGTCAAGGAGCTCGCCTATGGCGAGATGATCACCCAGACGCTGCCGCAGGACGAGCTGATCGGCGAATATATCCGCGAGCAGCTGATCTACTATCCGACCGTGACCCGCGATCCCTTCCGCAATCGCGGCCGCATCACCGATCTGATCACCTCGGGCAAGCTGTTCAGCGATATCGGCCTGCCGGTGCTGGAAGCCGCCCACGACCGCGTCATGATCTGTGGCAGCCCCGCGCTGGTGGCGGACACCCGCGTCCTCCTGGGCGAACGCGGCTTCGTCGAGGGCAATCACGGCGAGCCGGCCCAGTTCGTGGTCGAAAAGGCCTTCGTAGAGCGCTAAGTCCGTAGAAAGACCGCATTTTCGTCGTCAGGCGGGCGTTGCGGCGCCGATTCGGCGCTTGATACACTGTGGGAGCGAATCAGCGGAGTTCCCACATGGTTGCGGACAGCGACAGCAACATCGCCTGGCACCGGGTTCAGTTGAGGAAGAATCGCGCCGAGTTGAAGGCGCTCGAGACCGCGCGCTTCACGATGGGGGAGATCGCCTCGTCGAAGCGGAACGGCCAGACCCAGAAGGCGGTCGCGGACATCAAGCGCAAGATTGCGCAGTCCGAGCGCGTCATCGCCGATCACGACAAGCGCACGCGCCGTCCGCTCGCAACCGACCTGCAGAGCCTCAGCAATGGCAGTTGGAGCCATTGGGACGCCTATACGCAGCAGCAGCGCAAGACGGGGCAGCGTTCGCCGGAGCGCGGATAGGCGCGTCTCGTTCCGAGGGAAAGCCGGCCCTTGCGCCGGCCGGGCCACGCACCATCTGGGTGAGACGCCAGCAATCAGTCCGGTGAGCCCATGAGTGTGCGCCTCGATTTCACCAGCGAGGCCTTCTTTCGCGATCCGCCCAAGGCCATTGCGACGCTGCGCATGTCCGGGCCCGTGGTTGCGACACGGTTTCCTCTCGTCGGCGACGTCTGGATCACCACGACCCATGACGCCACCGCGCAGGTCCTGAAGGACAGCGCGACCTTCACGTTGCGAAAGGAAGATGGCGACGTCGCCGGTCTGCGCTGGTGGATGCCGCGCTACGTCAGGACCATCGCCAACAACATGCTGACGATGGACGAGCCGGATCACACCCGGCTGCGCAGCATCGTGGACGAGGCCTTTCGCCGCCGCGCGATCGTCGCGATGGAGCCCCGTATCCGCGCCATCGCCGACGGTCTCGCTGACGAGCTGTTCTCGGCGGGACGTCCGGCCGATCTGGTCCAGCGCTACGCGCGCATCCTGCCGCTGGCGGTGATCTCGGAATTGCTCGGATTGCCGTTGGCCGATCGTCCTCGCTTCATCGCCTGGGCCAATTCGATGTCCTCGCTGACCAACGTCGTCAGCTTCTTCCGCCTGCTGTTCGCGTTCCGCAAGATGCGCGCCTATCTGGATCGACAATTGCAGATTGCGCGCGAACAGGGCGGCGAGGGCTTGATCGCAGAGCTGGTCCAGGTCGAGCGCGAGGGCGGCCAGATCACGCCGGATGAAATGGTCTCGATGGTCTTTCTGCTGCTCGCAGCGGGGTCGGAGACCACCACGCATCTCATCAGCGGCTCCGCTTACGAGCTGCTCAGAAGCCCGGACTTGCGCGATTGGCTGGAGCAGGACTGGAGCCGCATCGGGCTCGCTGTCGAGGAGTTCCTGCGCTTCGTCTCGCCAGTGCAGTTCTCCAAGCCGCGCTACGTGCGGCGGGATGTCGTGGTCGAAGGCGTACGTCTGAGCAAGGGCGACCGGGTCATGGTGATGCTCGCCGCCGCAAACATGGATCCGGCGATGCATGATCGCCCTGGAAGCCTCGACCTCGAACGCAAGCCGAACCGTCATCTCTCGTTCGGAACGGGAATCCATTTCTGCCTCGGCCATCAGCTCGCGCGCATCGAGGCGGCCTGTGCGCTGGAAGCGCTGTTCGTGCGCTGGCCGAAACTTGGCCTGGCGATCGATCCCGACGAGGTCCACTGGCGCAAGCGGCCGGGCTTGCGTGCGATCGCGACGCTTCCAGTCACGGCCGAGGGCCGGGGAACACAGATGACTGCGTGCAGCGAAGCAAGCATTGATCGTTCCCTTACCGCGGCGAGCTGACGCAAGTCTCCCTTTGGAAAATCTTTGTCGCACATCGTCCAGGAACGCTGGGCCGCTCGTCCTGTTGTCCCCTCGAACGTTCGAACGGGAGACAAGATCATGACCAGCAAGATGCCACCTGTTCCGCCGGAAAATCAGAGCCGCAAGGGAACCGGCGACAGCAAGCAGATGTCCCCTGATCAGACGCCGCATGGCCAGCAGCGCGCGGAAAATCCGGACCAGCAGGGACAGCAGGGCAACATCAAGCAAAACACGACCAATCAAGGCTATCAGCAAGATCGTTGAGGAGGGCGACATCCATGTCGACATCCACCAAGACCCCGAACAGCATCCGCCAGGGCGGACCCGGCGCCTCACACGAGAACGCAAAGGCGCCGCTGGAGGTGAAGAAGCCGCCCGCCGACAATTCGCAACGTAATCATAGCCGTGTCTCGGGCGTCGGAGGCGAGCACGACTCCCATCACGCGCACGACGACGCGGGCAAGGGTGGAGGCAGGTAAAGACCGATCCGATGCGGCACCCGCAACGGAACACGAAGAGGTTCACGGCAAGAGGAGAGACCGATGCCATCTGGGCACGGCAGCAAGACGCATTTCAGATCCGGCATGCACGGCAAGGGCGACGGCACCGGCGGCATGACCGAAATCCCCAAGGAGATGATCGGCGACAACATGGTCCTGTCCAACCGCGACAAGAAGCAGCATTCGGACATCCGCGGCATGGACGGCAAGACCATCCAGACCGAACAATATCAGGACCACGCCGCCAACCGGCTCGACGAGAAGCCGGAGACCGACGAGACCTAACAGCGTTCCTCCCGACCAACTAGCGGACCGGCGTTCAGCCGGTCCGCTTTTTTGTGAGCGCGAGGTCGCGTTCCCAGCCGAACACGGAGTGGCCGTCGAGATCGGGCGAGGCGACGCGCTCATTGGCGATGTAGGCCTCCACCGAAGGCCCGCGCGCAGTCCGCTCCAGCCGTCGGGCCTGATCGTCGAGCCGTTTCATCGCCTGCATCTCTTCCTCTCGTCCGAGCTTGGCGCTCTGGATCGCGCCCTTCAGCACGCGGATGCTCTCGTCATAGACCTTGATCGGGACGGGATAGGGATGCCGGTCCTTGCCGCCATGGGCGAGCGAGAAACGCGCCGGGTCCGCAAAGCGATAGGGCGCGCCGTGCACGACCTCCGCGACCATCGCCAGCGAGCGCACGGTGCGGGCGCCGACGCCGGGCGTCAGCAGCAATTCGGGAAAGTCGATCGGGCCGCGCTCGGCCGCGGCGGCCAGCGTGCCGTGCAGGCGGCGCGCGAATACGTCCTTCGGTCTGACGTCGTGATGTGCGGGCATGATCAGATGCGGCAGCATGGCCTGGGCCGGCTCGGACGCAGTCCCGACAAGCCGTTCGAATTCGGAGACGATGCGATCGGGACCGAGATCATCCAGGAGATCGAGCTGCGCGGTGCGCGAGACGTCGGCGCGATGGTCGGTGAGATTGACGATCTCGCCCTGTTGCGGCCCGTCGATCGCGCTATGCGGCGTGTCGACGAAGCTCTTCAGCGCTTCGGAATGCCAGTGATAGCGGCGGGCCTGGCGCTTGTCGCCGTTCATGCCCTGCTGCACCACCGTCCATTTGCCGTCGGCGGTGACGAAGAAGCCATGGAGATAGAGGTCGAAGCCGTCCTGCACGGCCGCGCTGTCGACCTTCGCCACCAGGCGGCTGGCGCGGGTCAGCTTTGCGCCGTCGAATCCGACGCGCTCGCCGAGTTGCATCAACTCGTCCGGTGTCCTGCGCGAATGCTGGCCCCGGCCGCCACAGACATAAATCCCGAGCTCGTCCTGGAGGGGTCCCAGCCCGCGCTTCAACGCGCCGATCACGGACGTCGTGATGCCGGAGGAATGCCAGTCCATTCCCATCACGGCGCCGAACGACTGGAACCAGAACGGATGAGACAGCCGCTGCAGAAATGCATCGCGGCCGTAATGATGCACGATCGCCTGTGTGACGATCGACCCGAGCGTGGCCATGCGGCTCGCCAGCCAGGGCGGAACCCGTCCGGTGTGCAGGGGAAGATCGGCGCTGCCGCTACGTCGAGTCATGAGCGCTCCAAACTAGCCCAGTTCGGCGACACTTGCACCTATGGGATGCTGCGTTGCACAGGGCGGGGGAGCGAAGCCGGCCGAGAGGCGTTGAGCCGGCTATCGCAGAGCAAATTGGGGAATGGCGATGCATTGGCAGGCCGTGTTGGCCGACATCGACGGGATGTTCGGTTGGATACCGTCATGGTTCATCGGCCTCAGCCTCGTTGCGGCGGCAATCCTCCTTGCACTGTCGTTCTATCGGATCGCCAAATGGCTGCTTAACCGGGCCTTTGGCACCCGCCTGCCGCTGCTGAGCGTGTTCATCGAGCGGACGTCCGGCCCGGCCCAGCTAGCGCTGTGCCTGGCGGCCGTCGCCCTGGTTCTGCCGCTCGCGCCGCTCGACGACACGATCCGCACGCCGATGATGCGCCTGTTCGTCGTCGCCGTCATCGCCCTGATCGGCTGGATCTCGATCAGGATCGTCGACATGAGCGCGGCGCGCTACCTGCAGAATTTCCGCGATGTCACCGAGAATTTCGTCGCGCGCAAGCACGTCACGCAAGTCCGCGTGTTCAAGCGCGTCACCGACACCATCATCGTCATCATCACGGTGTCCACGGCGCTGATGACGTTCGATTCGGTCCGGCAATACGGCGTCAGCCTGTTCGCCTCGGCAGGCGCCGCCGGTATCATCGTCGGCCTTGCGGCGCGGCCGCTGCTGAGCAACCTGATCGCGGGCTTGCAGATCGCGATCACCCAGCCGATCCGCATCGAGGACGCGGTGATCATCGAGAACGAGTGGGGCTGGATCGAGGATATCGCCGCGACCTATGTCGTGATCCGGCTGTGGGACTGGCGCCGCATGGTGGTGCCGCTGTCCTATTTCATCGAGAAGCCGTTCCAGAACTGGACCCGCGACACCGCATCCCTGATCGGTGTGATCGCGCTTCACGTCGATTATCGGGCGGACGTTCCGCGCATTCGGCGCTGGCTGGAGGAGGCGGTGAAGCAGTCCAAGCTGTGGGACGGGGCCGTCGTCAATCTTCAGGTCATTGACGCGGATGCGCGCACGATCGAGCTGCGCGCGCTGGTCAGCGCGCGGAACGCGCCGCAATCCTGGGATCTGCGCTGCGAGATGCGAGAGAAGTTGATCGCCTTCATCCGTGACGAAATGCCGGAGGCGCTGCCGCGCGATCGCGCGATCCTGATCCCCTCGGCCGACAGCGATGGAGATCTCCTCCAGCGCGTCGCACCGGAGAAGGTACGGGCGGGCGCGCGCAATTGACTCTCCCGCGCGATCAGCCGGCGCCGACCATTGCCGCGCCGGCCGGCCCCTCCGCGCGCGGTCGCCGCTTGCGCAATGTTCGCCGCGCCCAGATCAGCAGGCCGGTCGACAGCAGGATCAGCAGCGCGATCGACGTCACGAGATTGATCGGAGCGGCGATCAGGGCTGACCAGTTTCCCTCGTGGATCAGGCGCGGCCAGTTGCGTGGCAGGGGGGCGGCCCCGGACGACGTGACGGCATAGGCGCGCAACTCGCCGCCGTCATAAAGTCTCGCCATCATGCGGCCGCCGCGCGTGCCGATCGAGATCAGATGCGACAGCTCGTGCGAGGCCGCGACCATGCGGACCGCGTCCGGCAGGGAAACAGGGCGGCCGGTTGCAGCCGGAGCAGCTCCACCCTGGAACGTCAGGCCGAACGCCAGGCACAGACCGGTCAGGGGACTGAGCAGGATCAGTGGCAGCGTGAACCAGGCGGTTGCCTTGTGCCATCCCGACAGCGTGTTGCGAAGCCGCGGCAATCCCATGACGATGCCGAGCAGCATGACGATCACCATGGCCAGCGTGGATGCCGTCACCAGCCAGGCCTGTCCCATGAGACGTTCATGCGTGACCCGTGCCCAGAGGAGGACATTCGACAGGGTCGCACCCGCCGACGCGGCTTCGCCGGTTGCAAGATCGATCGCCAGCACCTTGGTGCTCCGGAGCGTCATGCTGTGGCTGCCCGCGTCGATGGAGAGCCCGCGCGCCTTGCCGTCGGGATCGTATCGCTTCACCAGCTCGATGACACGGTCGGCCTCTATCGCAGCACCGTTCATGCTAGTCGTTTGCATGAGAGGCTCGATCGACAGGATCAGGCCGGTGACAATGATCGCGAGCAAGGGAAGGGCGAAGACCAAAGTGATCCAGCGATGCAGCCTCAACAATGCGGGTTTGCTCATTCGTCGTCCTCGGTGCCTTCCAGACAGTGCTCGCGCAGAGCCGTGCAAAACACAAATGACGCTTTGTCCATGTTGTTGCGTTGATTTGCAGCAACCGGAATTAACGTGCGCGGAAGGTATCGAGTCCCGCGCGCCACGTGTCGCCGCACTCTCTGCGCCGGCACGCGCGCTAAAAGCGGATCAAAGGACTTGCGCGCTTCACTGCGCGCGAATGTTGGCAGCCTTCAGCACTGGCTCCCATTTGGTCGCCTCGGCGTGCATGTAGGCATCGAACTCCTTGGACGTCGAGCCGACTGGAGTTGCGCCGATCTTCCCCAGCGTCGACTGCACATTCGCATCCTGCAGCGCCGCCTTGAGGTCGGTTTCGAGCTTGGCCACGATTTCTGGCGGCATTTTGGCCGGGCCGAGGACGCCCCACCAGACCGAGACGTCGTAGCCGGGCACGCCGGACTCCGCGACCGTCGGCACGTTCGGCAACGCCTTCGAGCGTTCGGCCGAGGTCACCGCCAGCGCGCGCACCGGGCCACCCTCGAGTTGGCCGATCGCTTCGGCGAGCGGATTGATGCTGAGCGGGATCTCGCCTGATATCACCGCGGTCAGCGCCGGTGCGCCGCCCTTATAGGGAATGGAGACGATCTTGGTTCCGGACATGTACTTCAACAGCTCGCCGGCCAGATGCGCGGACGTCCCGTTGCCTGACATGCCGTAGGAGAGCTTGTCCGGCTCCTTCTTCGCAGCCGCCAGGAGATCGCCGAGAGTCTTGTAGGGACTGTCCTTGGCCACCACGATCGCGAGCGGCGAGGAGGCGACTTCCGTGATCGCGGTAAAATCCTTGAACGTGTCGTAGGGCACGCTCGGATAGATGAACTGGTTGAGCGGATGGCCGCTCGCGACGAGGATCAGCGTGTAGCCGTCGGGTGCGGCCTGCGTCAGCGCTTGCGAGGCAACGATGCCGCCAGCGCCGGGACGATTGTCAACCACCGGCTGCTGGCCCCAGCTTTTCGCCAGCGCCTGTCCCAGCGTACGCGCGAGCACGTCGACCGCACCGCCCGCGGCGTAGGGGACCATAATATGCACCGGCTTGCTTGGATAATTGTCGGCGGCTGGCGCGCCGCCCGCCAGCAGCAGACCGGCACCCAGCATCAAACCGCCGATCGTCTTGTTCAAACCCAGCATTTTTCCAGCACTCCCTGTAGGCATTCGCGTCCGAGCGGCGATCTCCATGCCGTCCCGTACGCCGACATGGTTTTTGTTGACGAGACCTGATCTTTTGTACGATAGTACAAATCACATGGTCCGCAAGCCCACCAGCAAGGAAACGGCCCGCAAGCCGAATATGCGCGAGGCAATCCTCGCCGCGGCCGAGGAGCTGTTCGCCACCAACGGCTTCAATGCCGTCTCGGTGCGCGACATCGCGCACGCGGCCGGGGCCAATCCCGGCAGCGTGACCTATCATTTCAAGACCAAAGACGGTCTGCTGCTGGAGATTTATCGGCGCCATTGCGGGCCGATGAACCTGCGCCGCTCGGAGCTGCTCGCGGCCGCCCGGCGCGTACGCGATCTCCAGGACCGGCTGGAAGCGATCGTGCGCGCCTATGTGGTGCCGGCATTCACCTCGGGCAGCGATCTCGCCGGCGGCGGGGCGCGCTTTACGCGGTTGCGCGCCGTGATGTCGGCCGAAGGCAACGAGGTCGCGCGAAAGATCATCGCGCAGACGTTTGACGACACCAGCCACGCCTTCATCGATGCGGTCCACGAAAGCCTGCCGCACATTCCGCGCACCGAGATCGTCTGGCGCAGCCATTTCCTGCTCGGCGCGCTCTATTATTCACTGGTGACGCCGGACCGCGTTTCGCGCCTGTCGCGCGGCGAGGCCGACGGCGGCGATGCCGCTACTGCCATCGAGCAATTGGTGCAGGCGACGGTTGCCTCGTTTCAGGCGCCGCCGCTCGATCATGCCGCGCCGGCGCGGCGCCGGACGGTCGTCAGCAGCAAGACTTGAAACAAGCGGTCTCGCTTCGGCGGGCTCACCTGATGACGATGATGTACACGCCGACCATTCCGCCGCCCGATCCGAACACGCGCACGCCGAAGTTCAAGCTGCCGAAGCTGTCTTGCGACGCGCATTGCCACATCTTCGGGCCCGGCGCGAAGTATCCTTATGCGCCGGATCGGTCCTACACGCCGCCGGACGCGCCGCTGGAGGATTTTCGCGTGCTGCATGCCAAGCTCGGCGTCGAGCGCGCGGTCATCGTCAATGCCAGCGTGCACGGCACCGACAATACGGTCGCGCTCGATGCGATCGCTGAGAGCAACGGCGCCTATCGTGCGGTCGCCAATATCGACGACACCATCACCGAGCGCGGGCTTCGCGTGCTGCACGAGGGCGGGTTTCGCGGCTGCCGCTTCAATTTCGTCCGCCACCTCGGCGGCGTGCCCGATAAGGGCGTGTTCGACCGCGTTATTGCCATGGTCGCGCCGCTCGGCTGGCACATCGACCTGCATTTCGACGCGATCGATCTGCCGGATTATGCCGATATGCTGGCAAGGCTGCCGCTGAGTTACACGATCGACCATATGGGGCGGGTGGAGGCTGCCGAGGGGCTCGACCAGCTTCCGTTCAGGATCCTGATCGAGCTGATGCAGCGCGACGAGAAATGCTGGGTCAAGATCTGCGGCTCCGAGCGGGTGTCCTCGGCCGGTCCGCCGTTCATGGATGCGGTGCCGTTTGCACGAAAGATCGTCGAGACCGCGCCCGACCGCGTCATCTGGGGCACCGACTGGCCGCATCCCAACGTCAAGGCGATGCCGAACGACGGAGACCTCGTCGATCTGATCCCGCTGTTCGCGCCGGAGCCGGAGCTTCAGCAGAAGATTTTGGTCGACAATCCCGCGCGCCTGTTCGGGTTCGACCGATGATCAATTTGATACCTATAAGCGAAAGAAGGGAGTTCGTCCCATGAAGACAGGTCTCGTGGTCACCGCCCATCCCGGCGATTTCGTCTGGCGCGCCGGCGGCGCTATCGCGCTGCATGCGAAGAAGGGCTATCGCATGAAGATCGTCTGCCTGTCATTTGGCGAGCGCGGCGAGAGCCAGTTCGCCTGGAAGGAGAAGGGCGCGACGCTGGAATCGGTCAAGGCGGGGCGCAAGGACGAGGCGGAGCGCGCGGCGAAGCTGCTGGGTGCCGAGATCGAGTTCTTCGACTGCGGCGACTATCCGCTGAAGCTCACCGAGGCGCATTTCGACCGCATGGTCGACATCTACCGCGAGCTCAACCCGAGCTTCGTGCTGACGCACGCGCTGGAGGATCCGTACAATTTCGATCATCCCAACGCGGCGCATTTCGCACAGGAGACCCGTGTGGTCGCGCAGGCGATGGGCCACAAGCCCGGCGCGCAGTACAAATATGCCGCGCCGCCGGTGTTCCTGTTCGAGCCGCATCAGCCCGAGCAGTGCAACTACAAGCCCGACCTGCTGCTGAGGATCGACGAGGTCTGGAAGGAGAAATACGAAGCGTTCCAGATCCTGGCCGCGCAGAAGCATCTTTGGGGCTATTACGAGCGCGTCGCGCTCAACCGCGGCATCCAGGGCAGCCGCAACACCGGCGTGCCCATGACCTATGGCGAGGCCTATCAGCGCCTGTTCCCGACGGTTGCTGAGGAGCTGGCATGAAGCCGGTCGTCGTTCGCAACATCAAGCGAGCCGACCCTGCCGGCATGGCCGAGTATGGCGTCTCGACCGTGCATGAGGCCTACGGCCGCCTCGGCCTGATGAAGCCTTACTTGCGGCCCGTCTGGCCGGGCGCGGCGATTGCCGGTCCCGCGGTCACCGTGCTGGCGCAACCCGGCGACAATTGGATGATCCATGTCGCCGTCGAGCAGTGCAAGAAGGGCGACATCCTCGTCGTCGGCTGCACCACGGACAATACCGACGGCATGTTTGGTGAGCTGCTGGCGACCTCGCTGCAGGCGCGCGGCGTGCAAGGGCTGATCATCGATGCCGGCTGCCGCGACGTCAAAGCGCTGCACGAGATGGAATTTCCGGTCTGGTCGCGTGCCGTCTCGGCCAAGGGCACGGTCAAGGCGACGCTCGGCTCGGTCAACGTTCCCGTGATCTGTGCCGGCGTCAACGTCGATCCCGGCGACATCGTCGTCGCTGACGACGACGGCGTCGTGGTGGTGCCGAAGCGCTACGCGGCGGAGGTCGCCAACAAGGCGAGAAAGCGCAACTCGGACGAGGGCGGCAAGCGCAAGCGGCTTGCCTCCGGCGAGCTTGGCCTTGACATGTACAACATGCGCGAGGCACTGGCGAAGGCCGGGCTCGTCTACGTCGACAATCCCGAGGACGTCTAAGGCGAAGACAAGCGGAGCAGGCGGATGGATCGTCTCAAGCTGAAGGCCGTGCTCGGCAACCACCGCCATGTGCAGGCGGTCAAGAGTGGCGAGCTCCGCTCCGAGCTGTTCGATCTCGACTTCATCGAATACACGCCGACCAACACGGCGTTCAAGCCGATGGTGCGCGAGCAGGCCTTCGACGTCTGCGAGATGGCGATCGTCACCTATCTGATGGCGAAGGCGCACGGCAAGCCGCTGGTGCTGCTGCCGGCCACCATGCTCGGCCGCTTCCAGCATTCCTACGCGCTCTACGATCCCGCACGTGGATCGCTCGGGCCGTCCGATCTCGAAGGCAAGCGCGTCGGCATCCGCTCGTTCACCACGACGACAGGCGCCTGGATCAGGGGCATCCTCGCCAACGATTACGGCGTCAATCTCGACAAGATCCGCTGGATCACCTTCGAGGATCCGCACGTCGCCGAGTATGTCGACACCACCGAGCGCGCGCCCAAGGACAAGAAGATCCTGCCAATGCTGCTCGATGGCGAGCTCGATGCCGTGCTTGGTGAGACCTCCGACAATCCCAGGCTCAAGTCTCTATTTCCTGATCCGGCCGCCGAGGCCGCCAGATGGTACGCCCGGCGCGGCGTCGTGCCGGTCAATCATCTCGTGGTGGTGACTGAGAAGCTGGCGAAATCGCGCCCTGACGTGGTCGCGAGCCTCTATGATCTGCTCAAGCGGAACAAGGAACAGATGGGGCCTGCGGCAGAACCCGATCTCGTGCCGTTCGGGATCGAGGCCAACAGGAAGCCGCTCGAGCTGATCGTCCACTACGCCTTCCAGCAGTCGCTGATCCCGCGCCGCTATGCGATCGAGGAGCTGTTCGACGAGACGACACGAGGATTGAACTGATGGCGGATCCGAAGCGCTGGCAGATCGGGCTGATTGGTTATGGCGAGGTCGGGCGGATCCTGGCCGAGGATTTGCGCCGGCAGGATATCAAGGTGTCAACCTACGACATCAAGCTCGGAAGCGAGCAGGGCGCCTCGCTGCAGCAGCATGCGGCAAAATTCGGTGTGGCGCTCGCGGCTTCGCATGCCGAGTTGGCTGCGAAATCCGACTTCATCATCTCCGCCGTCACTGCCAGCCAGGCCGTGCCGGTGGCGAACGCCTGTGCCGTCGCGCTCAACCCGGGCACCTGGTTCCTCGATTTCAATTCGGCCTCTCCCGGCGCCAAGCAGCGCGCGGCGGCCCTGATCGACGGTGGAGGCGGCCGCTACGTCGAGGGCGCGGTGATGACCTCGGTGCCGCCCTATCGCATCAAGGTGCCGCTGCTGCTCGGCGGCCCCGGCGCGAGGCAGATCGAGCCGCTTCTGAATGCGATCGGCTTTGCGGCCAAGGTTGCGAGCGACGAGCTCGGCGTGTCCTCCGCGGTGAAGATGTGCCGCAGCATCATGATCAAGGGCCTCGAAGCCATGGTCATCGAGAGCTTCACCACCGCGCGCGCCTATGGAGTGGAGGATGCGGTGCTGGCCTCGCTCGCGGAGACGTTTCCCGGAATCAACTGGGAGAAGCAGGGCGCCTATTGCTTCCAGCGCGTGATCGAGCACGGCCGCCGGCGTGCCGAAGAGGTGCGGGAGGTCGCGGAGACCGTGCGCGAGGCGGGGCTGACGCCATGGTCCGCGCAGGGCACTGCCGAACGGCAGGCGTGGATGGCCGATCTCGCCGACGAAGGGGTGTTCGGCGCCAGGAGCACCAAGGAGTTCGCTCGCAGCGCCGACTGGCGGACCGAGGCAGACCGGATATTGGCGAAGATCAAGCGCTGAGGCCGAGCGCCTGCGTTCAGCTCAACGCCCTGCGGCCGTCGCGATAGTTCGAGATTTCGTCACGAGCGTGCTCGATCGCATCGACCAGGCTCTTGGCCTTGCGGACGACCTGCTCCTTGGCGGGCGCGGTGCGGAACTCCGAGACGATCATGCGGATGCACTTGTCGGCGGTCTCGAGCGTCCAGAGTGCGCGGGTCATGTCGTCCTGCGTGTGGATCGTCGAGATATCGAGGTCCGACAGGACTTCACCGATTCCGTTCAGTCGCTTGATGGCGGTTTCCGCAGGTGTGTTGGCCCGAATGGAGCGATAATCGAGGCTACTGAAAGCGTTGAACATAGACAGACTTCCCCACTGAACCCGGATGGTTCAGAGCGCCCCCTTAGTATGATCCGGATGACCTCTTGTTCAATGCGCACAGCTACGGTCCGGGATTCTACCGGACTCGGATTTGGGGTGAGATCAGCCGTGAAACCAGCGCGAACGGCCTATATCCGGCTCCGTGTCCTGACGATTCTACCATTGGTGTTCGACTGAAAGCGGGTCAGGTTCCGGGCCGGAACAAGGTGGGCCGCCGCCGCTCAAAGGTCTGCCGGCCGCGCTTGAAGCCCATCACGACATCAGGCAGCTCGGCGATGGCGAAGCGGCTATCTTTCGTATCGAGGACGATGAGATCGGCGGGATTTCCGACCTTGATGCCGTAATCGGCAAGGTTCATCAGCCGGGCCGGCTGTTCGGTCACGAGATCGAGGCAGGTGTCGAAATCGTTCACCGCGACGTGCGCGACATTGGCGTAGAAGTTCGCCATCCGCAGCAGCGAGGCATCGCCGAACGGCGTGAAGGGATTGAGCACGTTGTTGGTCGCAACCGAGCATACGACGCCATCGCCCGCGAGCCTGTGGGCGAGCGTCAGTCCGCGCGGCGCGTTGTGGGTGGACTCGCGGCCCATCAGATAGAGATCTGTCGCGGGCAGCACGGTGACGGCGACGCCGGCTCTTGCCAGCTGCGCGCTGGCAGCCTTCATCCGATCCGGCGGCAGGGCCGAGAGTTTTGTCGCATGGCCGATCGCGACCCGTCCGTGATAGTTGCGCCGCTCGGTCTGCCGGCAGACTTCGTCGAGATGCCACCAGGAGGGATCGAGATCGAAATCCAGGTGAAGGTCGACGTCGACGTCGAACTGCTCCGCGAGATCGAAGATGCGTGCGAGATGGGCGTTCGGATCGCTGTCCATATAGGGACAGCCGCCGATCGCTTCGGCGCCGTCGCGCAGCGCCTGCACCAGCAGCTCGTCGCTGCCGGGATCGTTGGTCAGGCCTTCCTGCGGGAAGACGCAGAGTGACAGGTCAATCGCCCAGGCGTAGTCGCGCTTGAGCGCCTTGACCGCCTCGAAGCCGCGCAGGCCGATGCGCGGATCGATCTCGACATGGGTTCGCATGCGCGTCGTGCCGTGCACGATGGCGCGTTCGAGCACCTTTCCGCCGCGCACGTAGACGTCCTTGACCGTAAAATCCTTCTTCATGCCGGCGACGGCGCGGATCGCCTCGGAGACGCTGCCGTGATCGTGGCCGCAGCGGCCGAGCAGGCAGGCCTTGTCGAGATGGATGTGGGTGTCGACGAAGCCGGGCAGGGCGAGGTGTCCGCCGAGGTCGACCTCGGCCGCTTCGCAGGCAAGCCGCGGCTCGATCGCGGCGATGCGGCCGCCCTTAACGCCGATATCGACGGGTACGGCGGACGATCGCAACAGCGCGTTGCGGAGGATCAGGTCGAAGGCGGCGGGCGTGATCATGGTATTGGATTCAGCTGAAGCAGCGTACCGGAAGCCGTGAGCGCGAGCAGCACCAGATTGTGTGCAGTCGAGCTATCAGATTGTTCAAAAAATGTGCATGCACTTTTGGCTATGAATTGTAGAGTGCAGGTACTCTGGAGAACCGCCATGTCAGCTCCCGCCAAAGCCGATCACCCGATGACCGACGCCGAGATCGTTGAGGCTTACCTGACCGCCTCGATGATTCCCGATCCCGACGCGGCGGCGGCCTACATGAAGCCGGGTACGGTGATCACTTTCACCGGTGGGCGCGAGTTCGATCATCCGCGCGGGCCGACGGGCTTCAACGCCAAGCGCTATCGCTGGGTCAAGAAGCGGATGGACCGGTTCGACGTCTGCCCCGGCGAGGACGAGACCGTGGTCTACAGCGTCGGTACGCTCTACGGCGAGTGGATGGACGGCACACCGTTCGAGGGCAATCGCTATGTCGATCGTTTCGTCGTCAAGGGCGGCCAGATCGTGAAGATGGACGTCTGGAATGATAGCGCCGAGCGCATCCTGGTTCAGCGCGGCATCGAAGCCTAACCACTTCGAGCGACCTTCGTCAGTTTGACCACGCGCTCGCTCGTCACTTCGTCGGCATAGGGCGCGAGGATGTCGAGCAGGTCGCGGCCGCGCTGCGGAGTAGGAGCGACTAATGCGCGACTGGCCACGGAATCCAGGTGATGATGCATCAATTCCATCACCTTGGCGGCATCGCCCTTGCCGAGCGCTGCGATGATGGCGCGATGCTCATTGATGGCGCATTCGGTAGAATGCGGCCGGCTGTAAAGCGACAGCGTCAGACAGCAGCGATAGGCGACCTCGCTGACATAGCGTACCAGGATCGGACTGTTCGTCATGTGGGCGAGCAGGATGTGGAATTCGGTGGCCAGGCGAATCGATACGGCGTCCGAACCGCCGCGGGCACGTTCCTCGGCGTCGACGTGGGCGTTCAGCTCGGCGATCTGCGCCTTGGTCAGCTTGCCCGCGAGTTGGCGGACCACGAGGCGCTCGAGCTCAATGCGGATGTCGAAGGCGTCGCGCGCCTCCTGCCAGCTTGGCGTCGCCACCACGGCGATCCGGTTGCGGCGGAGCTCGACCAAGCCCTCGGCGGCGAGCTGCCCCAGCGCGTGGCGGGCGATGGTGCGGCTGACGCCAAAGCGCTCGCCAAGTGAATCCTCCGGCAGCTTGGCGCCGGGCTCAAGCGCCTGCTCGATGATCGCGCGCCGGAGTGCGCGACAGATCACGCTGACCTTGTCCGATGGTTCAGAAGTCTTGGTGGGCGAGCGCGCCGCCATCGGCGAATCCTCGAGGGAGGGGTCGAGCGTTTTCTTTAGCACAGCGTGGTGCCAATCAAGCGCTCCAATTGCATGCAGTTTGACGTCCGGCCTGCCTAAATCGAATCCGGCCCGTTGGTGTGTCTGTTGATCAAATCGTTGATTTTGCGCAGCAGGTCGCTTGGCACCTCGCTTGCATACACTTTGCCTGTGATGCGCATGCAACCCCACGCCCAGTTTAGCGGCCGGCCCATTCCGGAGGGCGCTGCTGCGACCGCGATCGAGCTGTCCGAGGCCTTCGTGACCTTCGGGCGCGGTGACCGCGCCGTGCCGGCTCTGTCGAAGACCACGCTGAAGATCGCCGACGGCGAGTTTGTCGCACTGGTCGGCCCGTCCGGCTGCGGAAAATCGACCATTTTGCGCCTCGTCAGCGGTCTGGTGCAGCCGACCGGCGGCGTCGTCATCGTCGGCGGCCGCGAGGTGGCGGCCCGGGCGATGCGGGTGGGCATGGCCTTCCAGAACCCGACCATGCTGCCGTGGATGACGATCGAGCGGAACATCATGCTGCCGCTGAAGATCGTCGAGCCGTTCCGCTCGAGCTTCCGCAGGCTGCGCAAGACCGAGTTTCGCGACAAGGCCAACGCATTGCTGGAGCAGGTCGGCCTCAAGGGCTTCGGCAACCGCTATCCCTGGCAGCTCTCCGGCGGGATGCTCCAGCGTGCCAATCTCTGCCGCGCGCTGATCCATGAGCCGCGCATGCTGCTGCTGGACGAGCCCTTCGGCGCGCTCGACCAGTTCACCCGCGAGGAGCTGTGGGCGATCCTCCAGACGCTCTGGATGACGCACAAGCCGACGGTGCTGCTGGTAACGCACGATCTGCGCGAGGCAGGCTTCCTCGCCAGCCGCATCTGCGTGATGAGCGCGCGGCCCGGCCGCATCCTCGACGACAGCCGCGTCGACTTCGCGCGGCCGCGCACCGTCGCCATGACCTTCGAGCCGGATTTCGTCGCGCTGAACCAGAAGCTGCGCGCCTTCATCGAGGATGCGCGTAGCGCGGCCCAGCGGGGAGCAGACTGATGTTCGGGATCGATGTCAGGCAGAAGGCGTGGTCGGCCGGATTGATCGTGCTGTTCTTCGTCGCGTGGGAGCTGTTCTGCCTGATGACCGGCATGTCGGATCTCGTACTGCCGCGGCCGTCGCAGGTGTTCGTGACCCTGGTCGAGCGCTTTCCGGTGCTGTGGCCGCACATCGTGCAGACGCTGGCCACCACCATGTTCGGCTTCGTGCTTGGGGTAGCGCTCGGGGTTGCACTCGGCGCGATCATCGGTGTCTCGAAGACAGCCTACGACACCTGCTATCCGCTGCTGATCGGCTTCTCCTCGATCCCGAAGGTCGCGGTGGTGCCGATCTTCGTGCTGTGGTTCGGCTCGGGCACGGTGCCGGCGGTGCTGACCGCGCTGTCGATCTGCTTCTTCCCGATCGTCGTGAATATCGCCACGGGCCTTGCGACCACCGAGCCCGAGCTCGAAGACGTGTTGAAGGCGCTCGGCGCCAGCAAGCTCGACATCCTCTGGAACGTCGGCCTGCCCAGGACCATGCCCTTCTTCTTCGCCTCGCTGAAGGTCGCGATCTCCTATGCGTTCGTCGGCGCCGTACTGTCGGAGACGGTCGCTTCCAACCGTGGCATCGGCAACGTCATGATGACCGCGTCCTCCAATTTCAACGTGCCATTGGTCTTCGCCGGCCTGTTCGTACTCGCCGGTCTCGGCGTTGCGCTCTACGTCGTGTTCTCGCTGATCGAAGGGCGGGTCACCGGCTGGGCGACGCGCAAGAACGACGTGATCGCCACCTGAATTTTCCAACCGTCATGCAACGAAGCTTGAGGAGGTCTCGATGTTGAGAAAAATGACTGCCGCGCTGTTGGCATGGGCCCTATGCACGGGGGCCGCGATCGCCCAGGAGACCACGATCAAGTTCACGCTGGGCTGGAAGACCCAAGGCAGCGATGCCGCGTTCTTTTACGCCAAGGACAACGGCTTCTTCAAAGAGGAGGGCCTCAACGTCGTCATCGACCAAGGCGAGGGTTCCGGGGCCACCGTCACGCGCATCATGTCCGGCGCCTATGACGCCGGCTTCGGCGACGTCAACGCCATCATCCAGAACGCCGCGACCAAGCCGCAGGAGGCGCCCGTCATGGTCTACATGATGTGGAACCAGCCGCCGTTCGCAATCGTTGCCAAGAAAAGCAGCGGCATCAACACCATCAAGGATTTCGAGGGCCGCACGCTCGGCGGCGCGCAGGGCACGCCGACAACGCGCCTCCTGCCCGTGTTCACGCGCAAGAACGGGCTCGACGGCGAGAAGATCAAGATCTCCAACATGGCGCCGAACCTGCAGGAGCCGATGCTGATCAAGGGCGATATCGACGCTGCGCTCGTCTTCAACATCACCAGCTATTTCAACCTGGTGCTGAACCGCCAGGATCCGGACAAGGATTTCAAATGGTTCTCGTTCGGTGAGTACGGCCTCGACCTCTACTCCAACGGCGTGATGGTCTCCCGCAAGCTGATCGCCTCGAACCCGAAGGCCGTCGCGGGCCTGGTGCGCGCCATCAACAAGGGCGCGATCGCGATTGGAAAGGACCAGAATGCCGGCATGAAGGCGGCGGTGAACTACGACAACCTCATCAACGCGGATGTCGAGAAGCGACGGCTGCAATATTCCTTCGAGAAGCTGATCGTCTCGCCGGAGATGAAGGAGATCGGCATCGGCGACATCAAGGACGACCGCATGACGCGCGCCATTGGCATCGTAGTCGAGGGCTACCAGCTCGCCCGCGCCCCGACGCCTGCGGAAGTGTTCTCGCGCGAATTTCTGCCGCCGCGCGCGGAGCGGGAGCTGGTGTATACCGCCAACTGATTGGGAGGTTGATTTTGGCCACGGAGATTTCGGCAACCAGCCTGTTCCGTGGCCCTGATCGCGCCGTCGCCGACAATGTCGTGCTGCGGCACGAGGGCGGTGTCATCACCGAGATTGCGGATGGTGCGGGGCCAGCATCTCGCTCCCTGGTCATCCCGGCCTTCGTCAATGCGCATGATCATGCCCGCGCCACGGCGTCGTCCTTCGGCGCGGTCGGCATGCCCCTGGAGAGCTGGATTCTGCGGACCGTGCTCGGCACGCCCGTCGATCCCTATCTGACCGCGGCCTCGGCGCTGGCGCGTTCGGCCAAGGCCGGCTGCGCGGCCATGATGGTGCACTACACGCGCCCAAGCGGGACAATGCCCCTGGTGGACGAGGCCAAGGCCATCGCGAAGGCTGCGTCCGACGTCGGTATCCGCATCGCGTTTGCGATGGCCGTGCGCGACCAGAATCCGATCGTCTATGGCGATGCCGAGCCGGTGCTCTCGGGACTGTCGCGCGACGACCGCAAGACCATCGACGATCTGTTCGTCCGCGCGCCAATGTCGCCCAAAACGTATATCGAGCTGACCGACGCCATTGCCGCCGCGATGGCCGGCCCGATGGCGGACGTGCAGCTCGGTCCTGCCGGCGTGCAATGGTGCTCGAAGCCGCTGCTGGAGGCGGTGGCCGAGAATTCGGCGCGGACCGGCCGCCGGATCCACATGCATCTGCTGGAGACTGTGTACCAGCGCGCCTGGGCCGACCGGAATTTTCCGGACATGGTCCGCTGGCTGCGCGACATCGGCTTCCTTTCGGAGCGGCTGACGCTCGCGCACTGCATCCACGCGCGTCCGGATGAGCTGGAGATGATCGCGGCCTCTGGCGCCCGCATCGTCACCAATTTCAGCTCGAGCATGCATCTGCGCTCGGGCCTCGCTCCGATCGCCGCCGCGCACAAATGCGGCTGTGCCATCGCCGTCGGCGTCGACGGGCTGGCGCTGGACGAGGATGACGACATCCTGCGCGAGATGCGGCTGGTGCAGATGGCTCATGGCGGCCTTGGCTTCAAGGCAACATGGATGCCGGCCGAGCTGTTCTCGCTCGCCATCCGCAACGGACGCCGCGCGACGGGGGCTCCTGGAAATGGCGAGCTCGTCGCCGGCAACCCGGCCGACTACGTGGTGATCGATCTCGATCGGCTGGACCGCGACCGGATCATGCCGGTCGATCCGATGGCGCTGCTGTTCGCAAGGGGTAATGCGTCTCTGGTGAAGGAGGTCGTCGTCGCCGGCAAAACCATCGTGAGGGAAGGGGGTTGCACGGGTGTCGATCTGCCGGCCATCGAGCGCGAGTTGCGAGACATGTACCGCGCCAATGTCGGTAAGCTCGCGAACTTTCAGCGGATGTGGCCACCCCTGGCGGAGCAGTTAGGCGGCTGGTTCGAACAGCAGCTGACGTGCCAGTGAAGCGGCTCCCGTTCGCCCAGTATTGAAAAGCGCGATAGCTGGTAGTCGCGGTCCCGTCTGGCGGATGCTGCATGTGTCGGTTATCACCTCTGCAATCCCGTCGCGACAAGGTCGACGACCCCATTGAGGAGCAACTGATGCGTCTACCCGTTCTTTTCCTGGCCCTGACATGTCTTGCGGGCGCAGCGTCAGCCGAAGATCTCTCGGGCACGCTCCAGAAGATCAAGGAGACCAAAAAGATCACGCTGGGCTATCAGGAGGCCTCGGTCCCGTTCAGCTATCTGGACGGCAACCAGAAGCCGGTCGGCTTCGCCATGGATATCTGCCTCAGGATCGTCGATGCCGTGAAGAAGCAGCTGGGCATGCCCGATATCGCCGTCGACACGCTCGCCGTGACCTCGTCGAACCGGATCCCGTTGATGGTCAACGGCACGCTCGATCTGCACTGCTCGGCGACCACGAACAACGCCGACCGCCAGAAGCAGGTCGCCTTCACCAACACGCATTTCCTCAGCGCGACGCGGTTCGCCGCCAAGAAGGCCGCGAAGATCAACACCATCGACGATCTCAAGGGCAAGGCGGTCACGGCCGTGGCCGGCTCGGTCAACCTGACGCAGCTCGCCAAGGTCAACACCGAGCGCAATCTCGGCCTCAACGTGATGCCGGCGAAGGACCAGGCCGAGGCTTTCCTGTTGCTGGAGACCGACCGCGCCCAGGCCTATGCACTCGATGACGTGCAGCTGGCGGTCGCGATCGCGCGCTCCAAGGAGCCGCAAGCCTACATGATCAGCGAGGAGGCGTTCTCGAAGCCGGAGCCTTACGGCATCATGCTGCGGCGGGAGGATGCGCCTTTCAAGGCGCTGGCCGATCGGGCAACAGCGGAGCTCTACGCAAGCCCGGAGATCGAGGTGCTCTACAAGAAATGGCTGCAATCGCCGACGCCGCCGAACGGCCTCAATTACAACGTCCCGATGTCGTCCGCCTTGCGCAACGCTTTCAAGAAGCCGAGCTCCAGCGCCGATCCCGACGTCTATGTGGTCAACTGAGGCGAGGGAAGAGCGCCGTTCCTACGCGTTCGAATATTTCCTCAGCTCCAGCCGCGCGATCTGGTTGCGATGGACCTCATCCGGTCCATCGGCCAGACGCAGCAAGCGTGCGGTCGCATAGGCGTGCGTCAAGCCGAAATCGTTCGAGGTGCCGCCGCCGCCATGGGCCTGGATCGCCCAGTCGATGATCTGGCAGGCCATGTTGGGCACGGCGACCTTGATCATCGCGATCTCGGCTTTCGCCACCTTGTTGCCGACCGTATCCATGGCTGAAGCGGCGTTGAGCGTCAGCAGCCGGGCCTGCTCGATCATGATGCGGGCCTCCGCAATGCGCTCCTGCGTCACCGTCTGCTCGGAAACCGGCTTGCCGAAGGCAACCCGGCTGCGCACGCGGCGGCACATCTTCTCCAGCGTGCGCTCGGCGAGGCCAATCAGCCGCATGCAATGGTGGATGCGGCCGGGACCGAGGCGGCCCTGCGCGATCTCGAAGCCGCGGCCCTCGCCGAGCAGCATGTTCTCCCGGGGGACCCGCACATTGGTGAAGACGACCTCGGAGGCCCGATCGGGCACGCCGTAGAAGCCAAACACGGGAAGGGGACGCTTGACCTCGATGCCGGGCGTGTCCATCGGCACCAGAATCATGGACTGCTGCTTGTGGCGGTCGGGATTGTCGGGGTCGGTCTTGCCCATGAAGATGCAGATCTTGCAGCGGGGATCTGTTGCGTTGGTCGTGTACCATTTGCGCCCGTTGATGACGTAATGGTCGCCGTCGCGCACGATCGAGCTTTCGATGTTGGTCGCGTCCGATGATGCGACCGCAGGCTCGGTCATGGCGAAGCAGGAGCGGATCTCGCCCGCGAGCAGGGGCTTCAGCCAGCGCTCCTTGTCCTTCTCGCTGCCATAGCGCTCCAGCACCTCCATGTTGCCGGTGTCGGGCGCCGAGCAGTTGAACACTTCGGGCGCAAGATGCGAGCGGCCCATCACCTCGCAGAGCGGGGCATAGTCGAGATTGGAAAGACCCGCGCCATGGCTGGATTCCGGCAGGAACAGATTCCAGAAGCCCTCCGCGCGCGCCAGCGGTTTCAGTTCCTCGACGACCGGATAGACCTTCCACGGCCCGAGCTCTTCAGCCTCGCGATAGAAGCGCTCCTCGTTCGGATAGATGTGCCGGTCCATGAAGCTCTCGAGCCTGCGCTTGAGCTCGACGACCTTTGGCGACATCGGGTACAGCATCTCTGGTCTCCTTGATCGAAGGCGGGCGCCTCACGCAACCCGGTACTCTTTGAATCTATCGCGCAGCGCCGATTTCAGCACCTTGCCGGTCCCCGTCATCGGAAACTCGTCGAGGAATTCGACGGCGTCCGGCATCCACCAGCTCGCGATCTTCGGACGCATATGGTCGAGCAGCGACTTGCCGTCGACGCTCGCGCCTTTCTTGCGGACGACGAGGAGCAGGGGACGCTCCTGCCATTTCTCATGGTGGATCGCGACCACCGCGGCCTGGAGCACATCGGGATGCGACAGTGCGACGTCCTCGAGCTGGATCGATGAGATCCATTCGCCGCCGGATTTGATCACGTCCTTGGAGCGGTCGGTCAGCGTGACGTGGCCTTGAGGGTCGATCACCGCCATGTCGCCGGTGATCAGCCAGCCGTCGCGGTCGAGACCTTCTTCCAGCTTCATGTAGCCGGAGGCGACCCAGGGGCCGCGGGCGCGAAGATGTCCGACGGTCTTGCCATCGCGCGGCAGCTCGTTTCCGGCGTCATCGACGATGCGAAGAGAGGTTCCGAAGCAAGCACGGCCGGACACCTGGCGGCGGTCGAATTTCTCCTTCTCGCTGAGGTGCTCCGAGCCCGGCCGCAGGCCCGGCATCGAGCAGCCCAGGGCCTCGGTCATGCCCCAGGCCTGGATGTAGTCGATGCCGTAGTCGCGCTTCAGCTTCTCGACCATCGCGCGCGGCGGGGCCGAGCCGGACGACAACGTTGCGCGCAGGGTCGAGAACCTGTTGCCAGTACGGCCGAGCCAGTCGAGCAGGATCAGCCAGAAGCTCGGCACGCCGGCCGACAGCGTCACCTTCTCGCCTTCGAGCAGCTCGTAGAGCTTGTCGGGCTCGTAATTGCGGCCGGGCAGCACCAGCTTGGAGCCCGTATAGGGCGCGGTGAACGGCATGTTCCAGCCGTTGCCGTGGAACAGCGGCGCCATCGGCATCATCACCTCGCGCACGCCCTCGACATGTCCCGGCAGGAAGTCGAAATTGCAGCAGGTCATGGTCTGCAGGATCGCGGCGCGGTGTGAATAGATCACGCCCTTGGGATTGCCCGTGGTGCCCGAGGTGTAGCAGATCGTGGAGGCAGACTTCTCGTCGAACTCCGGCCAGGCGAAGCCGGCGTCGTTCTCGCGCGCCAGAAGCTCCTCGTAGCAATGCACGTTCTCTAGCTTCGTCTCGGGCATCCGCTCGCGCGAGGACATCACGACGTAAGCCTCGACCGTCTTGAGCTGCGGCGCGATCGCTTCGACCAGCGGCAGCGTGGCGCGGTCGACGAACAGCAGGCGGTCTTCGGCGTGGTTGATGATGTAGACGAGCTGCTCGGGAAACAGCCTGGGATTGACGGTGTGCAGCACATAGCCCATGCCCGGCGCGGCGTAGAACATCTCGAAATGACGATGGGTGTTCCAGGCCAGCGTGCCGACGCGATCGCCTTGCTTCATGCCGAGCCGCTTCAACGCCAGCGCCATGCGCTTGATGCGCGGATGCGCGTCCGCATAGGTGTAGCGATGAATGTCGCCCTCGATCTCGCGCGCGACGATCTCGGCTTCGCCGTGATAGTCGGCCGCATACTGGATCAGGCCGCTGATCAGAAGCGGCATGTCCATCATCAATCCCTGCATGGTCTCCTCCGGAAGCCACGTCGTTGCGCGGCGTACGCTTGTGATTTGCGCGCGAGGTTAGCGGAACGTCTCGCGACGTTCACGCAAAAAGCATTGGACGCGATTGCATGCCTCACTTTTTCGGGGCTAACGTGAGGCGAGCTGCCGGCGAAGCAGCGCTCTGCTTGGAGGACGTGCATGGCAGCGGAAAGACACAAGACCGGTGCAGCCGGCGAACCTACCGTCGACATCGTGGCTCTTCGTGCGCGCTATCGCGAGGAGCGCGATCGCCGTTTGCGTGCCGAAGGCAAGGCTCAATATGTCGAGGTTGCAGGCGGCTTCAGTCGCTACCTCGACGACCCCTGGGCCGATCCCGGCTTTGCGCGCGCACCTTTCCGTGAAGAGACCGAGGTGCTTGTCGTCGGCGGCGGCTTCGGCGGGCTGCTCTGTGGCGCGCGCTTGCGCGAGGCCGGCATCGATGATTTCCGCATCGTGGAAAAGGCTGCCGATTTCGGCGGCACCTGGTACTGGAATCGTTATCCTGGAGCTGCCTGCGATACCGAGAGCTACATCTACCTGCCGCTCCTGGAAGAGACCGGCTACATGCCGGTGCGCAAGTACGCCCGGGCGCCGGAGATCTACGAGCACTCCCGCCGCATCGGCCGTCATTTCGGTCTCTACGAGCGCGCGCTGTTTCAGACCGTCATCTCCCGCATGGTGTGGCGGGAGGAGGAGGCGCGTTGGCTGGTCGAGACCGATCGGGGCGACCAGATCCGCGCACGTTTCGTCATTCTCGCCGGAGGCCCGCTCAGCCGCCCGAAGTTGCCGGGCATTCCCGGCATCGAGAGCTTCAAGGGCCACAGCTTCCACACCAGCCGTTGGGACTACGGCTACACCGGCGGCAGCGCTGATGGCGGTCTGACCGGACTTGCCGACAAGCGCGTCGGCATCATCGGCACCGGCGCCACCGCGGTGCAATGCGTGCCGCATCTCGGCCGTTCGGCGAAGGAGCTCTATGTGTTTCAGCGCACGCCGTCAGCGATCGGCGTGCGCGACGACCGTCCGACGGATCCGGGCTGGGCAGAGAGCCTGAAGGCGGGCTGGCAGCGCGAGCGCATGGACAATTTCACCGCCGTGATCTCAGGCGAGCCGTTCGAGCGGGATCTGGTGCAGGACGGCTGGACCGGCCTGCTCGGAGAGATACTGCTCGCGCCGCGCCGGCAGCCGCAACCGGTCACCTCGATGGAGGAGGCGCTGAAGGTCATCGAGCAGGCCGACTACCGCAAGATGGAGGAGATCCGCGCCCGGGTCGACGCGGTGGTCAGGGACAAGGCGACGGCGGAGGCGCTCAAGCCCTGGTACAAGGCGTTCTGCAAGCGACCGTGCTTCCACGACGAATATCTCGACACTTTCAATCGTCCCAACGTTCATCTCGTCGACACCAAAGGGCAGGGTGTCGATCGCATCACCGAGGATGCCGTCGTGGCCGGCGGCAAGGCCTATGAGCTCGACTGCCTGATCTACGCCAGCGGCTTCGAGGTTGGCACCGATTACGCCCGGCGCATGGGCTTTGAGGTCTATGGCCGCGGCGGCATGAGCCTGTCCGAACGCTGGCAGGGCGGCGTCAAGACGATGCATGGCTTCTATAGCCGCGGCTTCCCGAATTGCTTCCTGATCGTCACCGTGCAGGCCGGCCAGAGCGCCAACTTCCCGCACATCATCGACGAGCAGTCGCAGCACATCGCCTATGTCATCGACCAGGCGCGAAAGCGCGGCGCCAGAACGCTGGAGCCGACGGTCGCCGCCGAGGATGCGTGGGTCGACGAGGTCGTCAAGGCCGCGATTGGCCGGCAGACCTATCTCGCCGAATGCACGCCCGGCTACTACAACAATGAAGGCGTGTTCGATCCGATCGCGGCAAGAAACAGCCAATATTGGCGTGGGCCGGTGGCGTTCCTGCGGCTGCTCGATAAATGGCGGAAGGAAGGCAATCTGGCGGGTCTGGAATTGACCCATGATCGCGCCATGGAGTCGGCGCCTTTGACGGGGTAAGATTGTCGATCGGTACAGGACGGGAGACGCCAGGTATGATCAGGGGCAGGGCTGTTGCGGGGGCGGTTTTTGGCGCGATGGCGCTGTTTGGTTGCCTGGCGCCCGCCGCCGAGGCGGCCACTTGCGGCAACGGGCCCGGCGGGTTCGAGGCCTGGAAGCGCGAGTTCAGCGCCGAGGCGCAAGGCAAGGGCATCGGCCAGACCGCGCTCTCGGCCCTGATGCAGACCAATTACGCCAGTGCCACCATCGCGGCCGACCGCGGCCAGCGCAGTTTTTCACTGACGCTCGACCAGTTCCTCGCCAAGCGCGGCGCCACCACCATCGTCGCCAAGGGGCGGCAGCTCAAGCAGTCGCAGGCCGCCTTGTTCGCCTCGATCCAGCAGCGCTATGGCGTCCCGCCAGGACCCTTGATCGCGATCTGGGGCATGGAGACCGGTTTCGGCAGCCAGCGCGGCAACCAGAACATGCTGTCGTCGATTGCGACCCTTGCCTATGATTGTCGCCGTCCCGAATTCTTCACCGACCAGCTCTACGCCGCGCTGAAGCTGATCGACCGCGGCACGCTGTCGGGGACGACCCGCGGCTCCATGCACGGGGAGGTCGGCCAGACCCAGTTCATGCCCAAGAGCATCCTGGCCTATGGCACCGGCAATCTCGAAGTGGCCGCCAACGCGCTGAACTCGACGGCGAATTTCCTGAAGGCCCATGGCTGGCGGGCGGGAGCCGGGTACCAGCCGGGCGAGCCGAATTTCGCCGCGATCGAGGCGTGGAATGCGGCCGGCGTCTATCAAAAGGCGATCGCCTTGATGGGCCGGCAGATCGACGAGGGCGGAGCGGCGGCCGCCTCGCGGTGACCAGTTCAGCAAGGCGTGATGCGCTGGCGCGAGAAAATTGTTGCCATCAGGAACCGACGGCACGACGTTTGCTTTGATCAGATTCAGGGGTGGGCATGAGGAGACTCAACATGGCAACCCAGATCGTGATGGACCAGACGGGCGATACACGCCACGAGTTTGATCCTGGCAATGCCGAAGCGCTGGCGCGAGCCGAACGGCGCTTTCGGGAGCTGACCGGGGCCGGCTTCACCGCCGCCCTGCGAACCGGACCTGGCGAGGTCACCCGCATCAAATCGTTCGACCCGACCGCGCAGGAAACGCTGTTCTATCCCCGTCTGGTCGGCGGTTGATCTGAGCTGCACATGATCGCGGCAGTTTGGCTCCGCGCGCCGGCGCGTGCGCGTCTGCATGCGCTGCGTGAACTCTATCGGCGGTTCTTCGGCGAGAACACGCCGGATGCTCGTGGCCGCCGGCTTCTGGCTGAATGGCTGTCGCCGGCGCAGCGCGCACAGTTCGAAGAGCACCGCTATTTCGACGTCGTCGGCTGCGACACCGGCAAGATATACCGCATCCATTACGGCACGGCCGCCAATGTCCACGAGATCGACGAGGCCGGGCGTGCGACGATGGGCTGGTGCTTCGTCCCGTCAGGCTTTCTCGTCCCGGGCGACGTGATGCTGGCGCAGAAGATCGGGCTCGAAACCGACGAGAAGGGCACGTTGGCGCTCGCCAACCGCTTTCCACCGGCCACGCATTCGGAGCACTTCTACCGGCGACCGTTCTAGTGCCGGAAGAGCGAGCCGGTCAGGAATGCGTGGTGCGGTAGGCGTCCAGCGCATGCGCTGCGAAAACGCCGACGCTGCAAAGGGCCAGAAGGGCGGAGATGAGCTCGATCATAACTCGTCCTCCTGTAGCGGCTGGGTGACGAGGTTCTGACAGCAGGAATATTCGTAGATCAGGTCGAGAAGGAATTGCATGGTGGCCGTCCCTGTACTTGTTTTGACAACCACTTAACCGGCGATCTGTTTCAGGGGTGTTTCGTCGCTTCTGGAATGCGGTTTCGCGGGGAACCCGGAGGGCGGGTTTGTGCGCTGCGGCCGCACAAAATGCCGGAGCCGGATAAGGAGGAAGGCACGCCTTTCGGCTGGCGCGGACCCTTGCGGCTCGCCCACGGAGGTGGTCATCTCGGCCCGGGGAATGCGCTGGAGGCTGACATGACACGATTCATTTGCGCCGGTTTGCTGGCCGCGAGCGTCCTCGGGGCAGGGCCGGCGCTGGCGCAAAAATCCAAGGTCGGTGACTGGACCATCGAAAAGCGGACGCAGGACACCCATTGCAACGCAAGCCGGGGCTACAAGGACAAGGACGACGAGAACCGCGACTACGTCATCGTGATCACCTATTCCGAGAAGACGATCGTGATCGTGATGATCTACGACGGCTGGGAATGGGAGACGGTCGGCGAGATCCTTCGGGCCGATGTCGGCACTGACGATGCGGACATCATGAAGAAGGCGAAGTGGGAGGTCATGGACAGGACCACCGTGCGCGGCATCTTCGAGTACGACCAGTCAATGATGGACCGCCTGTCGAAGGCCAAACGCCTCACGCTCGACTTCGAAGACGATGACGACGACAGCATCGAGATGCAGATACCGCGCGCCGGCGAAGCGCTGGCCGCGCTGAAGTTCTGCGAGGAGAATCGGAAATAAGCGATGCGAACTTGGTCCCGCCGGGGGCGTGCCGCGGCGGAACGCTGATCACTCTGCAGGCCCATGAACAGGCGCCGCGCTGGTGTCGCTGCCGTGATGCGTCAGCGGCTTCATGCCGGTGATGGTCCGCAGCAGCACGTAGAACACCGGCGTCAAGAACAGGCCGAACACGGTGACGCCGATCATGCCGGAGAATACGGCAACGCCCATCGCGCGGCGCATCTCCGAGCCGGCGCCGGTCGAGAGCACAAGCGGCAGCACGCCCATGATGAACGCCATCGACGTCATCAGGATCGGACGAAGCCGCAAGCGGCTCGCCTCGATTGCGGCGCGGATCGGCGTGCGGCCCGCGAATTCGAGCTCCCGCGCGAATTCGACGATCAGGATCGCGTTCTTGGCCGAGAGCCCGACGAGAACGATCAGACCGATCTGGGTGAAGACGTTGTTGTCGCCCTTGGAGACCCAGACGCCAAACATCGCAGCGAGCAAGCCCATCGGCACGATCATGATGATCGAGAGCGGCAGTGTCAGGCTCTCATAAAGCGCGGCCAGCACCAGGAACACCAGCAGGATCGCCAGCGGGAACACCCAGATGCCGGAATTACCGGCGATGAACTCCTGATAGGTCAGGTCGGTCCATTCGAAGGCGAAGCCGGGCGGCAGCACCTCGGCCGCGATCCGCGTCGCCGCCTCCTGGGCCTGACCCGAGGAGAAGCCGGGCGCGGCCGCCGCGTTGATGTCGGATGAAAGGAAGCCGTTGTAGCGGATCGCGCGCTCCGGCCCCGCGCTCTGGCGGATCGTGAGCAGCGCCGACAACGGCACCATGTCGCCCGACGACGAGCGCACCTTCAACTGCCTGATGTCGTCGGCACGCGCGCGGAACGGCGCGTCCGCCTGCACGCGGACCGAATAGGTGCGGCCGAACTTGTTGAAGTCGTTGACGTAGTAGGAGCCGAGGTAGATCTGCAGCGTGTTGAAGACCTCGGTGACGGGCACGCCGAGCTGCAGCGCCTTGGTGCGGTCGATGTCGGCGAAAAGCTGGGGCACGTTGACCTGGAAGCTCGAGAACACGCCGGCGATCTCCGGCGCCTTCTGCATTGCCGCCATGAAGGCGTTGGTCGCTTCGTTCAGGGCCTCGTAGCCGAGGCCGGCACGGTCCTCGATCTGCAGCTTGAAGCCGCCGATGGTGCCGAGGCCGTTGACCGGTGGCGGCGGGAACATGGCGATGAAGGCCTCCTGGATGCCGGCATATTTCTTGTTCAGCTCGGCCGCGATGGCATTCCCGCTCAGCGCGGGGTCCTTGCGCTCGTCGAACGGCTTCAGCGTCGAGAACACGATGCCGGCGTTGGACGAGTTGGTGAAGCCGGAGATTGAGAGCCCCGGGAAAGCCACCGAGCTCTCGACACCGGGCTGGGTCAGCGCGATGTCGCTCATCTTGCGGATCACCTCTTCGCTGCGGTCGAGCGCAGCGCCGTCGGGCAGGCGGGCGAAGCCGACCAGGTACTGCTTGTCCTGGCCCGGCACGAAGCCGCCCGGCACCTGCTGGAACAGGAGCGCAGTGAGGCCGACCAGCACGGCGTAAAGACCCATCACCGCGGCCTTGCCCGAGATCACCCGAGTGACGCTGCTGCCGTAGTTCTCCGAGGAGCGTGTGAAGGCCTTGTTGAAGCCACGGAAGAACCAACCGAGGCTCTTTTCCATGATCAGCGTCAGCCGATCCTTCGGCTCGTTGTGCCCCTTGAGCAGCAGCGCGGACAGCGCCGGCGACAGCGTCAGCGAGTTGACGGCCGAGATCACGGTCGAGATCGCGATCGTCAATGCGAACTGCTTGTAGAACTGCCCGGTGAGGCCGGAGATGAAGGCGAGCGGCACGAACACCGCGATCAGCACCATCGCGATGGCGATGATCGGTCCCGACACCTCGCGCATCGCCTGATAGGTGGCATCGCGCGGCGATAGCCCGGACTCGATGTTGCGCTCGACGTTCTCGACCACGACGATGGCGTCGTCGACGACGATGCCGATCGCGAGCACGAGGCCGAACAGGCTGAGCGCGTTGATGGAGAAGCCGAACACGTGCATCACGGCAAAGGTGCCGACGATCGACACCGGCACCGCCAGCAGCGGGATGATCGAGGCGCGCCAGGTCTGCAGGAACAGGATCACGACCAGCACCACCAGCGCGATCGCTTCCAGCAGCGTGTGGATCACCGCCTCGATCGAGGAGCGCACGAACTGGGTGGGGTCGTAGACGATCTGATACGACACGCCTTCCGGCATGTTCTTCTTGATCTCGGCCATGGTGGCGCGAACGTTGTCGGAGATCTGCAGCGCGTTGGAGCCGGGCGCCTGGAAGATCGGGATCGCCACCGCCTGCTTGTTGTCGAGCAGCGAGCGCAGGCCGTATTCGGAGGCCCCGAGCTCGATGCGCGCGAGGTCGCGCAGGCGCACGACCTCGCCGCGCGTGCCGGTCTTGACCACGATGTCGCCGAACTGCTCCTCGTTCGCGAGCCGGCCTTCGGCGTTGACGGACAATTGCAGGTCGATGCCCTTCACGTTCGGGGAGGAGCCGACCACGCCGGCGGCGGCCTCGACGTTCTGCGCCTGGATCGCCCGCACGATGTCGCTTGCGGTCAGGCCGTGCTCGGCGGCCTTCTGCGGATCGACCCAGACCCGCATCGAATAGTCGCCGGCGCCATAGAGCTGCACGTCGCCGACGCCGTCGATCCGCGCGAGCCGGTCCTTGACGTTGAGCACCGCGTAATTGCGCAGATACGTCATGTCGTAGCGGCCGTTCGGCGACAACAGATGCACGACCATGGTGAGGTCGGGCGACGACTTCTTGGTGATGATGCCGAGCTGGCGCACCACGGCGGGCAGGCGCGGCTCGGCCTGCTGCACGCGGTTCTGCACCAGCTGCGTCGCCTTGTCCGGGTCGGTGCCGAGGCGGAACGTCACCGTCAGCGTCATCGCGCCGTCGGTGGTCGCCTGGCTCGACATATACAGCATGTTCTCGACGCCGTTGATCTGCTCCTCGATCGGCGTCGCCACCGTTTCCGCAATCACCTTGGGATTGGCGCCGGGATAGGTCGCGCGCACCACGACGGAAGGCGGTACCACGTCGGGATATTCCGAGATCGGCATCGCGAACAGCGAGATCAGGCCGGCAAGGAAGATCAGGACCGATAGCACGCCGGCGAAAATCGGACGATCGATGAAGAACTTTGAGAGATTCATGGTCTTGCCCCTGGGCAATATCTTGGTCGTCCCCGGACAACTCCGCAGTCATTCCGGGGCGCGCGAAGCGCGCGCCCGGAATCCAGAGGTGATGTGATCGGAGTTCATAGGCTCGAGATCCCGGGTTCGCGCGATGCGCGCCCCGGGATGACGGCGTGCACTAACGCTGCACCACGTCCTGGTTGCTGTGGTTGGAGGCCTGCTGTGCTCGCGCGCCCATGGCGGCAACCTCCGTTTTGAGAAGGCCGCCGGGACGCACGCGTTGCAGGCCGTTGACGACGATACGGTCGCCCGGCTTCAAGCCCGAAGTGACGACGCGAAGTCCATCCACGGCGCCGCCGAGCGTGACCGGCCGGTACACCGCGCGGCTGTCGTCGCCGACGGCCATCACGAACTTCTTGTCCTGGTCGGTGCCGATCGCGCGCTCGTCGATCATCACCAGCGCCTGCTGCTTCGGCTGACCCATGCGCACGCGCGCGAACTGGCCGGGAATGAGACGGCCATCCTCGTTCCGGAACACCGCCCGGACCCGGATCGTGCCGCTCTGGCCGTTGACCTGGTTGTCGATGAGCTGGATGTGGCCTTTCGCCGAGAGGCCGCCGGAGGTCGTCATCTCCACGGGGATCTGGTCGAGCTTGCCGCGCTGGCCGGAGGCATCGGCGATCGAGTTCAGTGCGCGCAGCACGACCTCTTCATCCGCATCGAACGAGGCGTAGATCGGATTGACCGAGACCAGCGAGGTCAGCACCGGAGAGGCGGTGCCGGCGGCGACGAGATTGCCGACGGTGACCTCGATCTTGCCCACGCGGCCGTCCACCGGCGCGCGCACCTCGGTGTAATCGAGATTGAGCTTTGCGGTCTGGAGCGTCGCCTCGGCCGCCTTCACGTTGGCGATCGCTTCGCGGTTGGCGTTCTCGCGTTGGTCGAAATCGCGCCGCGTCACCACGGCGTTGCCGACGAGCTGTGCGCCGCGTTCGACCTCGCCGGTGGTGAACACCACACGTGCCTTCGCCGCCTCGAGCTGGGCGTTGGCCTTGTCGACCTCGGCCGCATAGGGCGCCGGGTCGATCTTGAACAGGACGTCGCCGGCCTTCACCAGCGCGCCTTCGGTGAAGTTGGCGGAGAGGATCGCGCCCGCAACGCGCGGGCGCAGCTCGACGCGGTGGATGGCCTCGAGCCGGCCGGAGAAATCGTCCCACAGCACGGTCTGCTTCGGTTCGATCAGCGCAACGGTGACTGGCACGGCCTGTTCAGCCGCGGCGGCCGTTGCTGTCGCCTGGGCGGCGTGGAAGTAGCGGCCGGTCGCAATCGAGCCGGCGACGGCGAGGGCGCCCACGACGGCAACGCCGCCGAGGAGACGGCGAAAACGGCCGGCGGAAGACGCTTCTTGGGAGGGGGGCATTTGCGCGCTCCAGATATGTAGTGTTCACTACAGATGTGGAGCTGGATACCGCAGCGCAAGATACTTATGTACCGGTCGCTAAGAAAAATGTACGCCGATACCGTGACGATTGGAAGACACAAGAAAAAGAAAGCCAGAACAAATAGATAGGAACTGGCGTTAGGTTGGTACGGTCCGCCGCTTCCGAGGAGACAGGCACATGCGCATGGGACGCCCCCGCGAATTCGACGCCGAAACGGCGTTGGACCAGGCGATGGAAGTGTTTTGGCGCCATGGCTATGAGGGCGCCACCATCGCCCAGCTCACCGAGGCCATGGGCATCAATCCGCCAAGTCTCTACGCCTGCTTCGGCAACAAGGAAGGCCTGCTGAAGGCTGCGCTCGACCGCTACACCAAGTTGCGCGGCGCCTGGATGGACGAGGTGGTCGCGGCTCCCACCGCCCGCGACGTCGCCGAGCGGATGCTGATGGGCATTGCCGACAAGCAGACCGATCCCGCCAATCCGCCCGGCTGCCTGCTGGTGCAAGGCGGCATCGCCTGCGGCTCCGGCTCCGAGAGCGTCCCCTTCGAGCTCGCCGCCCGGCGCGCTCAGAACGAGGACCAGCTGCGCGAGCGTTTCATCCGCGCCAAGGCTGAACGCGATCTGAAGGAGACGGCCGATCCCGCCGCCCTCGCGCGCTACGTCTCGGCGGTGTCCGTCGGCATGGGCGTGATGGCGTCCTCCGGTGCCGATCGTGAAGCGCTGCGGCAGGTGGCTGATGTCGCCGTGCAGGCAGTCGAAGCGCAGTCGACCGCCAAGACTTAATCGACCATCATCATAGCGCGGACTGCTTCTCGGACAGCGACGGCGCCGTCGCGGCGAGGACGGGCGCTGGACACACGGACGACGATGTTTGCGCTGACATTCCTCGGCACCTCGGCAAGCGTTCCCTCCGCCGAACGCAATCATCCGGCGCTCCTCGTCGAGGCCGCGGGCAAGCGTGTCCTGGTCGATTGCGGCGAGGGCACGCAGCGCCAGCTGTTTAGGAGCGGCTCGGGCTTTCGGCGGATCGACCGCGTGCTGTTGACGCATGCTCATCTCGATCACGTGCTCGGCATCCCCGGTCTGTTTTCGACGCTGGGGCTGCGGCAGAGCGCTGAGGTGATGACCATATATGGCGGGCCGGGCACGCTCGACATCGTCATCCGAATGCTCGCCGGGTTATGGGGTGCGGGCAGGGCGCCGATCGCGGTCGAGTTCGCGGCGCTGTGCGAAGGAGAGGTCGTCGACGCCGGCGATTTCACCATCGGCTGCTTTCCGGTTCGTCACCGCGACACCGACAGTTTTGGATTTACCTTCCAGAGCCCCTCGCGCCGCCATCTTCAGCCGGATCGGCTCGCGGCACTGGGCGTTCCCGACGGTCCCTTGCGCGGCGAGTTGGCCGCAGGTCGAGCGGTCGTGATCGAGGGTGATCGCAGGGTCGATCCGGAAGATGTTCTGGGGCCGCCGAGCGGCGGCAAGAAACTCGTGGTGATCGGCGACACCGAAACCACCGAAGGATTGTCGCAATACGTCGCCGGCGCCGACCTGCTGGTGATCGAGGCGACCTTCCTCGCGCGCGACGCCGCAACTGCGCGGGATTACGGCCATCTGACCGCGGCGGAAGCGGCCGCTCTTGCCGCCGCCGGCAACGTCCGCCAACTCGTGCTGACCCATCTGTCCGGACGATACGAGGACGACGAGATCCTGGCCGAGGCGGCGCGGATCTTTCCGAACACCCGGATCGCCGCCGATTTCGATCACATCGTGATCTAAGGCGCGCTGGCCGGCGCTCAGCTCGTCAATCCCGACTTGATCGCGAGATCCTGCACGTGGGCCGTCACCTGCATCAGCCTCGGCAGCGCCTGGTCGCGGAAGGCTACCATCTCCATGCGCATCGCATCGACGGTGACGCTCAATCCTCCGACGACCAGTCCCTGCGCGTCGAAGATCGGCGTTGCCAGCGTGCGCAAGCCATAGGCGTTCTCGCCGTCGGAGACGGCGTGGCCTTTCTTCTTCACCTGGTCGAGCCGGGCGAGCAGGGCATCGAGATCAGTCAGGGTCCGCTCCGACAGTTTGACGCGCGGGCGCGATTCCAGCCGCGCGATCTGCTCCTCGCGCGACAGATGCGCCAGCATGACGTGGCCGAGCGCGGCGCTGTAGGCGGGAATGCGCGTACCTGGCCGGCGGTCCATCTTGTGGCGGTCAAGGCCCGCACCGACGCGCGCGAGATAGACGACGTCGCCGCCGTCGAGGATGCCGAGCGAGGCCGCATCGCCGACATCAGGCACGAGCTCGCGCAGCAGCGGCTCGGCCATCGGCCGCAACGATCCGCGCGACAGCACGGTGTAGCCGAGGTCGAGACAGGCAATCCCGAGGCGGAACCGCCGGCTCTGCGGAACGGCCTGGAGATAACCGAGCTCGACCAGGGTCTGGATCAGGCGAAACGCGGTCCCGCGATCGAGACCGGCAGTTGCGGCAATCTCGCTCAGGGTCAGCTCGAAATGCTCGCTGCTGAAGCTGCGGAGCACGGCAAAGGCCTTCCCGACGGAAGCGACGTAGTTCTTTGAATTTTTCGGGAGCGCGTCCGATTTGCGCTTGGTGGCCTTCTTCTCGGCCTTGGCCATGCTCGAATACCTTGCCAATGGCAGCCATCGCCCTTGACGTGGCGGCCGGCTGATTTTACGACAGGTCACGCTAATAACAAATGTTCGCATTCCGAACAATGCTGATTTGACGATCGGAGGAAGCTTGTCGACACCATCGCTGCACCCCCGTGGCGTGTTTTCCGCCGCGCTGACGCCGCTCGATGCCGAGCTCGCCCCCGATCACGCGCGCTTCGTCGCGCATTGCCGCCATCTTCTGGATGAAGGCTGCGACGGCATCGCGCTGCTGGGCACGACAGGGGAGGCGAACTCCTTCTCCGTCGCCGAACGCACGGCTCTGCTCGAGGCGGTGGTGGCGGCCGGCATCGCTTCGCAACGGCTTCTGCCGGGCACCGGTGTTGCCGCACTCAGCGAGACCATCGCCCTGACGCGGCACGCGCTCTCGGTCGGCGTCGATACCGTCGTGATGCTGCCGCCGTTCTACTACAAGGGCGTCAGCGACGACGGCATCTACGCCTCCTATAGCGAGATCGTGCAGCGCATCGGCGATGACAGGCTCAAGGTCGTGCTCTATCACATCCCGCAGATGTCGGCGCAGCCGATCTCGCATGCGCTGATTGAGCGGCTGCGTGCGGCTTATCCGGCGACGTTCGTGGGGATCAAGGATTCCTCCGGCGACTTCGCCAACATGACCGCGATGGTCGATCGCTTTCCGGGCTTTTCGGTCCTGGTCGGAGCCGATCCCTTGCTGCTGCCACTGCTGCGCAAGGGCGGCGCGGGCTGCATCACAGCGACCTCCAATCTGGTCGCGCGCGATCTGGCCTATGTCTACAAGCATTTTCGCGACAGCGACGACGACGCCGCGCTCCAGGCGGCGCAGGCGCGCATCGTGAAAGCGCGCGAGCTGGTCTCGCGCTTCCCGCAGATGGCGTCGCTGAAGACGCTGGTGGCCGAGCGCACCGGCCATGCCGGATGGCAGCGTCTGCGGCCACCGCTGGAATCCTTGCCGTCGGCTCAGGCGAAGGAATTGCTCGCAACGGCTGCTGCATTCGCAGCCGCCGCTTAAGGCCAGGCCCGAGAGGCGAGGCGATCCGATGTCCGACTCTTTGCAGGATGTGGTGACCGGGCTTGCTGCGATCGTCGGCGACAAGCAAGTCATCGCGCCCGGGTCCGACCAGGAGCCCTACGTGGTGGACTGGCGCGGGCGCTATCACGGCCGCGCCACCGCGGTGGTGAAGCCTGGCTCGACCGCGGAGGTCGCCGCGATCGTCAAGTTCTGCGCGGCACGCCAGTTCGCGATCGTGCCGCAGGGCGGCAACACCGGCATGTGCGGCGCCGCGACGCCCGACGATCGCCCGGGCAATGTCGTGATCCGGCTCGACCGGATGCGTGCGGTGCGCAACGTCAGTCCGCTCGCCAACACGATCACGGTGGAGGCCGGCTGCATCCTGTTTGAGGTGCAGAATGCAGCCCGAGCCGTCGATCGGTATTTCCCCTTGAGCCTGGGCGCCGAAGGCTCCTGCCAGATCGGCGGCAACATCTCGACCAATGCCGGCGGCACGGCCGTGCTCCGCTACGGTCCGACGCGCGATCTCGTGCTCGGGCTGGAGGTCGTGCTGCCTGACGGTCGCGTCTTCGACGGCCTGCGCGCATTGCGCAAGGACAATACCGGCTACGCGCTCAAGCAGCTCTTCATCGGGGCAGAGGGGACGCTCGGCATCGTCACCGCGGCCGTGCTGAAGCTGTTCGCGCCGCCGCGCAGCTCGGCGCTGGCGCTGCTGAAATTGCAAGGGGTGGAGCAGGCGCTCGAAATCATGCAGCGCTTGCGCGGCACGGTCGGCGACCGGCTCGGCAGCCTCGAAATCATGTCGCGGTCGCAGATAGAGGCGATCGCAGCGACGGTGCCGCATGTCGCGATCCCCTTCGAGCTGACGACGCCGTGGTATCTGATCGTCGAGCTGACCGACACGCTTCCCGACGTCGACCTCGACGAGCCGCTTGCCACGGTGCTGGCGGAGGCGATGGAGGCGAAGCTCGCCGAAGACGTGATCCTTGCGTCCAGCCTCGCGCAGGCCAAGGCGATCTGGGCGGTCAGGCACAGCGTGTCCGAAGGCAACAAGCGCAGCGGCTATGTCGTGTCGCATGACAGCGTGGTGCCGCTGGAGCGGCAGGCGGCCTTCGTCGCCAACGTCGAGGCCCGGATCAAGGCCGCCGTTCCCCATGCGAAGGTGGTAATGCACGGCCATATCGGCGACGGCAACATCCACGTCATCGCACTGATCGATCGCGCCCGTTGCCAGGACCCGGCCGCGACGGCCGCTCTGGTCGCCGAGATCAACGAGATCGTCGACGACGAGACCGCGGCGCAGGGCGGGGCGATCAGTGCCGAGCACGGCATCGGCATCACCAATCGCGGCCGGCTCGCCCGCGTCACCGACCCGCTCGACATCGAGCTGATGCGCGATATCAAGCGGCTGTTCGATCCGAATGGCCTGATGAACCCCGGCAAGATCTTCAGCGCGGGAGCGGCACGATGACGAGCATCCGCCTGCTGGCCGACGATCTCACCGGTGCGCTCGACACCGCGGCGGAGTTCGTCGGGCTGGGCGGACCGTTCGACGTCGTCTGGTTGGAAGCGTTTGCGCCGCGGGACTCCGGCGGCGTCGCCATCGATAGCGGCACCCGCGAGCGCTCGAAGGCCGAGAGCGTCGAGATCGTCGGGCGACTGGTGCCATACCTTCAGGGCGGGACGATCGCTTACAAGAAAATCGACAGCCTCCTGCGGGGCGCTTGGGCGGCCGAGCTGGGCGCCTGTCTGCGCAATGGCCATTGGGCCTCGTGCGTGGTCGCGCCCGCGTTCGACTACCAGGGGCGCCGCACCGTCGGCGGCCAGCAATTCGCCCGAACCGTGCATGGCGATTGGCATAAGGTCGGCGACAATCTGCTGGATCAATTGAGGCAAGAGGGCATCGCGGCCCGACAGGGTACGCCCGACACGCTCTCGCAAGGCGGCGTTCAGGTGTTCGATGCCGAGAGCGATCTCGACCTCGATCGCGTCGTCGAGATGGCGCGGCGCATGCCGGGGCCCGTGCTGTGGTGTGGCAGCGGCGGCCTCGCCGGTGCGCTGGCCGGCAGCCATCGTGCCGATGCACCGAGCCAATTGAAGCTGCCGGTGCTGGGCCTGTTCGGCTCCGACCAGGCGGCCACCGCATCGCAACTCGCGGCATGTGGCGAAGCCGCGATCGCGCTGGCCGAGGGCGAGGGCGGTGCGGGCGTTCGACGCAAGCTGGCTGACGAGGGCGTGGCGCTCGTCAAATTCTCCCTGGCCGACGGTCTGTCGCGCGTCGAGGCGGCGCGGCGGATCGCGCGCGAGATGAGCGGGCTGATCGCGCCCCTCGAACCGCCGGGCACGCTGATCGTGGCCGGTGGAGAAACCCTGAAGGCCGCCTGCGTTGCCCTCGGCGCGCATGCGCTCCAGGTGACAGGACGTATCGTGCCGGGGTTGCCGCGCTCGATCCTGCAGGGCGGCCGCTGGGCCGGTGTCGACGTCGTCTCGAAATCAGGCGCATTCGGCCCGAGCGCGCTGTGGCGCGACCTGCTCCGGGACAATCATCTGCTCAGAATGGAGAGTCCGACATGACCTCTCGTCATCTTGCCATCACCATGGGCGATCCGGCCGGGATCGGGCCGGAGATCATCGTCAAGGCCTGCGTGGGGCTCAAGGACCGGATCGCGAGCGGCGATCTGCGCCTGCTGGTCATCGGCAGCGGCGCGGCGCTCGATGGCGCGAAGGCTGCGCTCGGCACCGACATCGCGATCCCCCAGGTCTCCGCGGAGGACCGCGACTGGCCCAACCTCTGCTACCTGCAAGCCGACGCCGAGGGCGATCCGATCAAGCCCGGCGTGCTCAGCGCCGATGGTGGCCGCTTCGCCTACAAGGCGATCGAGCAGGGCGTGCGCCTGACGCAGGCCGGCCGGACCGCGGCGATCGTCACCGCGCCGCTCAACAAGGAAGCGCTCAACAAGGCCGGCTATCATTTCCCCGGCCATACCGAGATGCTGGCGCATCTCACCGGCGTGCGCGGCTCGGTGATGCTGCTCGCCCACGGCAACATGCGTGTCAGCCACGTCTCGACCCACGTGGCCCTGGAGGACGTGCCGAAGCGTCTGACGCCGGAGCGGCTGCGCATGGTGATCGACCTCACCAACGATGCCTTGCTGCGGCTCGGCATCGCCAAGCCAAAGATCGCCATCGCCGCGCTCAATCCGCATGCCGGCGAGGGCGGCCTGTTCGGCCGGCAGGATATCGACGTGTCCGCGCCGACGATCGCCAAAGCAGTTGCGGATGGCCTCGATGTCGTCGGGCCCGTGCCCGGCGACACCATCTTCGTCAAGCTGCGCGCTGGCCAATACGATGCAGCGGTCGCGATGTATCACGACCAGGGGCACATTCCGGTCAAGCTGCTCGGCTTCCAGGTCGATCCCGCGACCGGCCGCTGGCAGGAGCTCTCGGGCGTCAACATCACGCTCGGCCTGCCGATCATCCGCACCTCGGTCGATCACGGCACCGCCTTCGACATCGCCGGCAAGGGCATCGCCAACGAGCACAGCCTGATCGAGGCCATCGACTATGCCGAACGGCTGGCTGCCGGCGCCTCCGCATCCAAATCATGAGATCGAACGCACGATGACCAACGCCTTCACGCCCATCGAAATCCAGCGTCCCACCATCCTCGAGTTCGGCAACGGCACGATCGTCGGCGCGGCGCGCTTTGCCGAGCGGATCGGCGCCAGGCGGCCGCTGGTGATCTCGGATCCGTTCAACGCGCGGCGCGTCGACCTGCTGGCGCTGCCGGGCGCCGTCAAGGTGTTCGGCGAGGTCAAGCCCGAGCCGGACCTGCCCAATCTCGAGAGGGCGGTGGCGATGGCAAAGGACGTCAAGCCCGATCTCGTCGTGGGTTTTGGCGGCGGCAGCGCGATGGATCTCGCCAAGCTGGTCGCGGTGATGTGCAGGGGGGACGTGCCCTTTGCCGACATCGTCGGGCCGGAAAAGGTGGCGGGCCGCAGCGTCGCGCTGATGCAGATTCCGACGACGTCCGGCACCGGCAGCGAGGCCGGCACCCGCGCGCTCGTCACCGATCCGGTCAGCCAGAACAAGCAGGCGGTGCAGAGCCGCTTCATGCTGGCCGACATCGCCATCGTCGATCCGGACCTGACGATGACCCTACCGAAGGAGGTCACTGCGGCGACCGGGGTCGATGCGCTAGCGCATTGCGTCGAGGCCTATACCAGCCGCAAGGCGCATCCGGCGATCGATCTCTACGCGCTCGAAGGCGCCCGCTTGGTCGGACGTTATCTCAAGCGCGCGGTGGCCGACGGCGACGACCGCGAGGCGCGTGCCGGCCTCGCGCTGGCCTCGCTCTATGGCGGCTATTGCCTGGGACCGGTCAACACGACCGCCGGCCATGCGGTGGCCTATCCGCTCGGCACGCGTCACCATGTAGCGCACGGACTGGCCTGCGCACTGATCTTTCCGCACACGCTGGCCTTCAACATGCCGGCCGTGGAGGCGAAGACGGTCGCGGTGCTGGGTGCGCTCGGCTTGCCGGAACGGACCGATCCGCAGCTCGCATTCGACGCCACCTACGCCTTCTGCAAGGACCTCGGCATCGAGATGCGGCTCTCCGCGCTCGGCGTGCCCAGCAACGATCTCGGCGTGATGGCCGACGAGGCGCACGCCATTCGCCGCCTGCTCGACAACAATCCGCGCGACCTCGGCCGGGATGCGATCCTGACCATGTACGAGGCCGCGTTCTAGCCCAGCTGCCGCTTGCGGCAGTCAATCAACAACTCAATGAAAACAGAGGAAACTTCGATGAGATCGATGTGGTTTGGTCTTGTGTCGGCAATGATGCTGGCGATGTCGCCGGCGAAGGCGCAGGAGGCTTATCCGTCCAAGCAGGTGATGGTCATCGTCCCCTTCGCCGCCGGCGGCACGGCGGACATCTTCGCGCGCATGGTCTCCAACCATTTGCAGGCCAAGCTCGGCAAGCCCTTCGTGGTCGAGAATGTCGGCGGCGCCGGTTCGATCCTCGGGGTGACGCGGCTGGCGAAATCGGCGCCGGACGGCATCACGCTCGGCGTCGCCAGCACGTCCGCGCTTGCGATCAACCCGTCGCTCTATGGGCCCAAGCTCAGCTACCAGCCGGACAGGGATCTGGTGCCGGTCGCGCAGATCAGCGTCGTGCCCAACGTGCTCGTCGTCAATCCCAACAAGATCAAGGCGCGCACCGTGCCGGAGTTGATCGCCTACCTGAAGACGAATCCGGACAAGATCTCGTTCGGCTCGGCCGGTGTCGGCACCTCGCAGCATCTGGCCGGCGAGCTGTTCCAGCAGATGACCGGCACCAAGATGGTGCACGTGCCCTACAAGGGCTCGAGCCAGATGCTGACGGACCTGCTGAGCGGACAGATCGACCTCGCCTTCGACAACGTGCCGCTGCTGCTGCCGCAGGTGAAGACCGGCCAGCTCGCGCTGCTCGCGACCGCAACACCCAAGCGCGCCGACTTCGACCCGCAGGCCCCGGCGGTTGCCGAATTCCTGCCCGGCTTCGAGGCGGTGGCCTGGCACGGCTTCTTCGTTCCTGCCGGGACGCCGAAGCCGATCGTCGAGAAGCTCTCCGCAGAGATCCGCGCCTTCATGCAGCAGCCGGAGACGGTGCAGAAATTGGCCGAGCTCGGCGCCACCGCGGTCGCCGTGGATTCCGAGCCCTTCGCGGCCTACATCGCCGCCGAGACGGCGCGCTGGAAGAAGGTGATCGAGGCCGCGAACATCAAGCTGGAGTAGGCGTGATCCATCCACCGCAGCGCTTGCCAGCCCGGGGACGAGCGGGTAGAACCCTGCCACGCCTGAGCCGTGATTTGCGCCAAACGCGCTGCCGGCGAGAGTCGAGCAAATCAGCAAGTCATTGAATTTGTTTGACTATTCCGTTGGGGAATGGTGTAACGGTAGCACAACAGACTCTGACTCTGTTTGTCTTGGTTCGAATCCAGGTTCCCCAGCCAGTTCCGGGCACTTTTTTTGAGTCCAGCTCCCGTGTGCGCCGTCGGCAGGGACGTTCGCGCCATTGACCGCGCCGCCGCTCGCGACGGTTTGTCTCATCCTGAAATCGCAACTCGACGTCGGATCGCGGCGCGCTCCATCGTCCTTGGGCTAGGCAACCCAAGGAGATCCGTGATGCCCTATGTCGATGGTTTCGTTCTGGCCGTGCCGAAGGCCAACATCGAGGCCTACAAGGCGATGGCGACGACCGCCTGCGCGATCTGGATGGAGCACGGCGCGCTGGACTATGTCGAATGCATCGGTGACGACGTTCCCTATGGCGAGCTCACCTCATTTCCACGCGCTGTGATCGCGAAGGAGGACGAGATCGTGGTGTTCGCCTGGATCGTCTACCGGGACCGGGAGAGCCGGGATGCCATCAACAAGAAGGTGATGGCGGACCCGAGGCTGAAGATGGAGGGCATGCCGTTCGACGGCAAGCGCATGATCTATGGCGGCTTCACCACGCTGCTGCGGGCGAGCGACGTGATCGGCTGACGAGCGGCGAGCTACTTGATCTTGTCGTAGGCCGCCGCGAAATCGCCGAGCGGCATCGGAATCGTGATCGTTTCCTTGGCCATGTTCTGGAACGAGACCTTCAACTGCTTGCCCGACCTCAAAGCGGCGAGCAGGTCCGCCGCCATCGGGGTCGAGGCGTAGCAGCCGCGGTTCTCGCAGGTCTGGATCTGCAGGTCGAAGGTCTTGCCTTCATCGACCTGGAGCTTGGCGCCGACGGGAAGGTTGAGGCCGAGCGGCAATTGCAGCAGCGCGATCGGCGTGCGGGTGTCGGGCGCGATGCGGATGTTGATCAGGACGACGGTCTGGCCGGTCTTGGTCAGCACCGCGTTCTGCTCCATCGCGCATTCGAGCGGGGCCTCGCGGCTGGCGCTGGTGCAACGGACGATCCAGCCGGGCTGCCCGGGAGCACCGTCAGCCTGTGCTTGCGTCGGCGCGGGCGAGGGCTGCGCGGCCGGGGCAGGCGCTGCGTTCTTCTTCGCGCTCTGCTGGGCCTGCGCGGCGGCCGTCGACAACAGGATAGCGGCGGCGAGAGCGGCAAGTCTGGATTGCATGGGCATGGCGAAACCACGTTGGCGTTAACCGAGGGTCTCGCTGTAGCGTCGTGGCGGCCGCGGCGCAAGCTTACTCGGCGGCTTCCTTCACAGTGCCCGGTGCGGGTGCCTCGTCGCCTTCGTCGTCGCCCGAACGGCCCCAGGTCGAGAACCAGTTGTTGAGCTTGTCGAGATAGAGATAGACCACGGGCGTGGTGAACAGCGTCAGCGCCTGGCTGACGATCAGGCCGCCGACCATGGCGTAGCCGAGCGGCTGGCGGATCTCGGCGCCGGTGCCGTGGCCGAGCATCAGAGGCACGCCGCCGAGCAGCGCGGCCATCGTCGTCATCATGATGGGGCGGAAGCGCAGCAGCGCGGCCTGGCGGATCGATTCCTCCGGCGTCTTGTGCTCGTCGCGTTCGGCTGCGATCGCGAAATCGACCATCATGATGCCGTTCTTCTTCACGATGCCGATCAGCAGGATGATGCCGATCAGCGCGATCAGGCTGAAGTCGAAGCCGGCCGCCATCAGGATCGCGAGCGCGCCGACACCGGCCGAGGGCAGCGTCGACAGAATCGTGATCGGATGGATGTAGCTCTCGTAGAGGATGCCGAGGACCAGGTAGACCACGACGAGCGCGGCGAGGATCAAGAGCGGCACGGTGCCGAGCGACTGCTGGAACGCCTGCGCGGTGCCCTGGAAGCTCGAATTGAGCGTCGGCGGCGCGCCGAGATCGGCCATCGCCTTCTGCACCGCCTCGGTCGCCTGGCCGAGCGCGACGCCTTGCGCGAGGTTGAAGCTGATGGTGATTGACGGGAACTGGCCCTGATGGCTGATCGAGAGCGGACGGACCGGATCGGTGGTCCAGGTCGCGAACGTCGACAGCGGCACCTGGTCGCCGGTCAGCGGCGATTTGAGGTAAAGCTTGTTGAGGCTGTCGAGATTGCCCTGCATCTCCGGCAGGATTTCCAGGATCACCTTGTAGGTGTTGAGCTGGGTGAAATATTGCGTGACTTGCCGCTGTCCGAAGGCGTCATACAGCGTGTCGTCGATCAGCTGCGGCTGGATGCCGTAACGTGAGGCGGTATCGCGGTTGATCTTGAGTTGGACGGTGGTGCCCTGCGTCTGCTGGTCGGTCGCGACGTCGCGCAGCTCCGGCAGCGTCTGCATCTTGGCGAGGATCTTGGGCGCCCATTCGTTGAGCTCTTCCAGATTGGCGTCCTGCAGCGTGAATTCGAACTGCGTACGCGTCGGCCGGCCGCCGAGCCGTACGTCCTGGGCTGCCTGCATGTAGAGGCGGGCGCCCTCGACCTTGTCGAACTGGGGACGTAGTCGCGCGATGATCTGCTGCGCCGAGGCCTCGCGCTGGTCGCGGGGCTTCAGCGTGATGAAGATATTGCCGTTGTTGCCGGCACGGCCGCTGCCGCCGATCGACATGGCAACGCTGGCAACGTCGGGATCGGCCAGGATGATCTTGCCGAGCTGCTCCTGGCGCCGGGTCATCTCCTTGAACGAAATGTCCTGCGAGGCTTCCGAGGTGGCGGTGATCAGGCCGACGTCCTGCTGCGGGAAGAAGCCCTTCGGGATCAGGACGAATAGGTAGATCGACAGTCCGAGCGTGGCGAAGAAAATCGCAAGCGTGGTGCGCCGCCAGGCGAGGGCGTGATCGAGGACGTATTCGTAGCCGCGCAGCATCGCGTCGAAGGCGCGCTCGCTCCATTGATAGAAGCGGCCGTGCTGCACCTCGCCATGGGCACGCAGGAAGCGCGAGGCCATCATCGGCGTCAGGGTCAGCGACACGAACATCGAGACGAAAATGGTCATCGCCAGCACGACGGCGAATTCGCGGAACAGGCGGCCGATGATGCCGCCCATCAACAGCAGCGGGATCAGCACCGCCACCAGCGAGATGCTGATCGAGACGATGGTGAAGCCGATCTCCTTGGAGCCCTTGAAGGCGGCCTCCATCGGCGAGTCGCCTTCCTCGATGTAGCGGGTGATGTTCTCGAGCATCACGATGGCGTCGTCGACCACGAAACCGACCGCGATGGTGAGCGCCATCAGCGACAGATTGTCGAGCGAATAGCCGACCGGCCACATCAAAGCGCACGCGCCCAGCAGCGCCAGTGGAACCGTGACGGTAGGAATGACCGTTGCCCAGAAGCTGCGCAGGAAGATGAAGATCACCATGACCACGAGGGCGATGGTCAGCAGCAGCGTGAACTGGACGTCCTCGACCGCCGCGCGGATGGTCGTGGTACGGTCGCTGATGAGCTCGATCTTGATCGCGGGCGGGATCGCCGCCACCAAGCGGGGCAAGGTCGCCTTGATCCGGTCGACGGTCTCGATGACGTTGGCCCCGGGCTGCTTGAAGATCACCAGGAACACGCCGCGCTTGCCGTTGGCCCAGGCCGCCTGCTTGGCGTCTTCGGCGGCACTGACCGCCCGGCCGACGTCGCGGATTCGCAAGGGACCGCCGTTGCGATAGGCGATGATGACGTCGTTCCAGTCCTTCGCCTGCGTGAGCTGGTCGTTGGCGTAGATCGTGTAGGCGCGCTTCTCGCCGTCGATATTGCCCTTGGGACTGTCGACGGTGGTGATCGCGATCTGGCTGCGGACGTCCTCCATCGACAGGCCCTTGGCAACCAGCTTGGCGGGGTCGACCTGGATGCGGATGGAGGGCTTCTGCTGGCCGCCGATGAAGACCTGCGCCACGCCCGACAGCTGACTGATCTGCTGGGCGAGCTGGGCATCGACCGCGTCGCTGACGCTGGTCAGAGGCAGCGTATCCGATGTCGCCGACAGCAACAGGATCGGCGCGTCGGCCGGGTTGACCTTGCGGTAGGTCGGCGGCGAGGGCAGGTTCTTCGGCAACTGGCCGCTGGCGGCGTTGATGGCGCCCTGCACGTCGTTGGCGGCGCCATCAATGCTGCGGTTGAGGTCGAACTGGATGGTGATCGACGCGGTGCCGAGATAGCTCGTCGAGGTCATCTGGGCGATGCCGGGGATCTGGGCGAACTGGCGCTCCAGCGGCTGGGCCACGGACGAGGCCATCGTCTCGGGGCTGCCGCCCGGCAAATTGGCGGTGATCTGGATGGTCGGGAAGTCGACCTGAGGCAGCGGTGCGACCGGAAGCAGGGGATAGGCGACGAGACCGACAAAGAGGATGCCGGCCATCAGCAGCGAGGTGCCGATGGGATAACGGATGAAAGGTGCCGAAATCCCGCCCTCGGTCATTCCTGTCGCACCTTGTTCTGGGCCGGGTTCGAGCTCGCCACCGCCGTCGAGACCAGGCTTCCGGGCTGCACCTTGAACTGGCCGCCAGTGATCACCTGCTGCCCCGGGCTCAAGCCTTCTTCGATCACCGAACGTCCGTCGATGGCATAGCTGACCTTGACCTTGTGCAGCTCGGCCCTGTTGTCCTGATTGACGGTGTAGGCGTAGAGGCCGTTGGTGGAGTGCTGGACCGCGTCGTCCGGAACTACGGTCGCGTCCTTCAGCGTCCGCACCAGAAGCCGCGTCGAGACCGATTGGCCCGGCCAAAGCGCGTGGTCCTTGTTCTCGAACACGGCCTTGAGCCGGATCGTCCCGCTGCTGGTGTCGACCTGGTTGTTGATGACTGCGAGCTTGCCCTCGGCCAGCGTCTTCTTGCCGTCAGTGGTGAAAGCGATCACCTTGAGCGCGCCGCTCTTCTGGCCTTCGCTGATGTAGGGAAGCTGGTCTTCCGGCGCGGTGAAGATCACGGAGATCGGCTCGACCTGCGAGATCGTGACGATGCCCGTCTGCGTCGAGGCGTTGACGATGTTGCCGACGTCAACCTGGCGCAGGCCGGCGACACCGGTGATCGGCGCCTTGACCTGGGTGTAGTCGAGCTGGGTCTGGGCGTTGGCGATCGCGGCTTCGTCGGCGGCGATCTGGGCGGTGAGCTGGGCGACGGTCGAGCGCTGGGTGTCGACCCGCTGCGCGGTCGCGAATTCGCCGAGCTTCATGGCGCGCTGAAGCTCGAGATTGGCGTTGGCGAGGCTCGCCTCATCCTGCGCCTTCTTGGCCTTGGCCTGGTCGAGCGCGGCCTGATAGGGACGGGGATCGATCGAGACCAGAAGCTCGCCCTGCTGGACGATCTGGCCTTCCCTGAAGGTGAGTTTGTCGATCTGACCATCCACCCGGCTGCGGACTTGGACGGTGTTGAAACCCTGAACCGTGCCGAGGCCGGTCAGGTAGACCGGGAAGTCGATCTTCTGGACCGGCGCAACGCTGACGGGGACGGGGGGCGGTCGCGGTGGACCCTTCTGGGCGGTCTGGGTTTTTCCGGCCCCAGGTCCGAATTTCTGCCAACCATAGTAACCCGCGGAGGCCACGGCCGCGATGATCAGAAGCCAGAGGATCGGCCGGGACTTTTTCATGTCGTCTCGTGTCGGCTCGTATGCCCTCAGCTTAGAATAATAGGGCAATCGCAGGGTTCCAGCGCGTTGTATAATACACGCCAAGTTCCAGTGTAAACAGCACTATCCGTTGATAATCCTAAACAATTGGAAAGCTTTGCACCGTGTGGGCAGTGCGCTGGCGCGGCACTGTGCAGTGCTGCATTTTCTCGGGCGGGTCGATCGGCGGCAAGTCTTAGACGATACTTCTTGGACGACACCCGCAGACGGTGTGCTCGAGCCGACGGCGCAGCCGACCCCCGCTCGCGCGACCGACGAGAACGGTTCTAAATCGCGCGGACGCCGTTTCGGTTGTCAGCAATTTCGGCATCATTCATATCGGCGCCGCCACCAATGGAGCGCAGCATGGATGAATTGAACGGCAAGCTGATCGCGTGTCAGATTCTGATCACGGGATTGATCGCGCGGGTGGCCAACGAGCAGCGCGATCCCTTGCGCTTCCTCACCGACTTCCGCGACGAGATCAAAGCGGTGGTGAACGGTATCAACATCGCGGGCATGGACAGCACCGATCGGGTGCGCGCCGTCGCGCAGAAAACCGTCGACGAATTGTTTTCGCTGATGAAGCCGCCAAGCAGCGATTGATGCTGTGAGGGAGGCTGCGATTGCGCGGCGAGCGGCGCGCTTCTGAGAACGAGTCCAATCGCAATTTAGAACGGTTTCAAACTGTAGTTTAGAATTGTTTTGATCTGGATCGATTCAAGGGTTCTTGCGAGGTGCTCGCATTGACCCGCTATTTTGCGGCCGATACCAACACTCGTTGTTCGCCGAAGAGAATGAGCGAACAGGAAGATGGGGCGTTTGGTAATGGGGCAGGTAGTCGCACCGAGGTCGTTGCGTTCGGTCGCAGCATTCGATCTGGTGGATGAGAAATTCGCGGGCGTTTCCGGTAAGAAGGTTTCAGCGGTTGCGAGCTTGATCGCAGCGGCATCGGTGTCGAGCGGCGCGCAGGCGCAGCAGTCGAACCTGCCGCCGGTGACGGTCGACGCACCGATCGAGCGGCCGCGTCCGACGGCATCGAAGCCCTCGCCGGAGCAGGTCCGCGCCCGCAACGCGATTCGCCGCGCCGCGCAACGCGAGCAGGCGGCGCAACAGACGGCGCCGACGAGGCCGTCTGGCGCTCCCGACGGCAATCCCTATGCCGATCCGGCCGCGCCCTACAAGGTCGACCACGTCCAGGCCTCGGGCAAGTTTCCCGAGAAGATGCTGAATACGCCGAAATCCATCACCGTGCTCAGCAAGGAAGTGCTGGAGGACAAGAACGCCACGACCCTGAAGGAGATCGGCCGCTCGACCGCGGGCGTGACGCTGGGCTCGGGTGAGGGCGGCAACGCGTTCGGGGACCGCTTCTTCATCCGCGGCTTCGACGCGCGCAACGACGTCTTCATCGACGGCATCCGCGATCCCGCCGTGTCCATTCGCGAGAACTTCTTCACTGAGCAGATCGAGATCCTGCGCGGGCCGGCATCGTCCTACGCCGGCCGCGGCACTGCCGGTGGCGCCATCAACATCGTCACCAAGCAGGCCGGCAATCGCAACTTCCAGCGCGTAGACTCCGAATTCGGCACCGACATGACCAAGCGCGTCACGCTCGACGTCAACCAGGTCATCGATCCGACCTTCTCGGTTCGTGCCGGCGGTCTGTTCCAGGACGCCAACGTCGCCGGCCGCGACCACGTGACCGACAATCGCTGGGGCAGCTTCATCTCGACCAAGTACACGCCGACCGACGACATCAAGATCACGACGAACTACGTCCACACCGACCTCAGCGGTTATCCGGATTTCGGCGTGCCTTACTACAGGCAGGGCAACGTGCCGGTGACCTCGGCCGGCATTCCGCGTCAAAACTGGTACGGCTTCCTCAACCGCGATTTCCAGACCGCGCGGCAGGATTTCGGCACCGGCATCGTCGAGTACAAGGTCAACGAGGCCATTACGCTGACCAGCAAGGTGCGCGGCGAGCACTCGCTGCTCAACTATATCGGCACGCTGCCGCAGAATCCGAACACCACCAGTCCCAATCCGCTGCTCTGGACCACGACGGCGAGCGCGCAGAGTCGCTACCAGAACGTCGACGTCTGGGCCAACCAGAATGAGGCCACGTTCAAGCTCGACACCGGCGGGGTCAAGCACACCGCGGTGTTCGGCGTCGAATACTCGAACGAGAACATCTCGATCGATCGCTATGCCGGCCTCGCCTCCGAACTGTCCGGTTCCGCGTTTACCAGCAATGGCGCGGTGACGGGGGTCAATCTCTACGCCCCGCAATACACTTACATTCCCTTCGGCATACCGTCGCTGATGGGAAATCCGACGCGCTATGGCGTCAACACGACCAGCGTGTATGTCATGGACACCGCGAACTGGCAGGACACGGTCATCGTCAACGGCGGCGTGCGCTACGACGGCTACAGCCAGAGCGCGTCGAACAACGGTCCGCAATATGTGAAGCAGAGCTCCGATCTGGTGAACTACAACGTCGGCTTGGTCTACAAGCCGATGTCGATCGGCAGCATCTATGGCGCCTACGCGACCTCGGCCAATCCGTTCGGCTCGGAGCTCGACGCGACCGGCACCGAGTACGGCGGCGTTCCTGCCAACTCGACCATCTTGCTCGGGCCCGAGCGCAACAAGGCGATCGAGCTCGGCACCAAATGGGAGCTTGCCGATCGCCACCTGCTGGTCACCGGTGCGCTGTTCCAGACCACCAAGGACAACGCGCGCGAGACCGTCAACGGTCTGCTGACCTCGGGCGCTGCCTACAGGATCCAGGGCATCGACATCGAAGCCGAGGGCAAGATCACCGATCGCTGGAGCATCTTCGGCGGCCTGGTGCTGATGCAGTCCAAGGTCACGCAGAGCGGCGTTGCTTCGAATCTCGGGCTGCAACTGGCAAACATTGCCCATCAATCGTTCAGCATGCTGACCAAGTACAAGTTCGACGACGGCTGGGAGCTTGGCGGCCAGGCGGTGTACCGTTCCAAGGTCTATGGCGGCACGTTCGCGGCCAACACCAACGAGCTGCCGAGCTATTGGCGCTTCGATGCGTTCGTCGAGAAGAAGATCGACAAGAACTGGACCATGAAGTTCTACGCGCAGAACCTGACCAACAAGCTCTATTACGACTCGTTCTATCGCAGCGCAGTTCCTTTCGTGGCGGTGGCGCCGGGAAGGGCGTTCTATGTCGTGACCACAGCGAAGTTCTGATCATGTTGACGTGCCTGCCAGGCGTTCTCGGCAAGGATGATGTGGCGGATTTCCGCCGCATCATGGACGCCAGCGAATGGGAGGACGGGCGTTCTACCGCGGGCGCGCAGTCGGCCATGGTCAAGCGCAACGAGCAATTGCCGCCGGACGGCGAGGTCGCGCGCAAGCTCGGCAATCGCATCATCTCGGCGCTGACGTCCAATCCGCGCTTCATTGCGGCGGCTGTTCCGCTCCAGATCTTCCCGCCGCTGTTCAACCGCTATGCGGCGAGCAGCGGCCATCATTTCGGCCTGCATGTCGACAACGCGATCCGCGGCGACCGTCTGACCGGCCTGCGCATTCGCACAGACCTGTCGGTGACGCTGTTCCTCGCTGAGCCGGAAGAGTACGATGGTGGCGAACTTGTGATCGAGGACACCTACGGCTCGCACGAAGTCAAATTGCCGGCCGGCGATTGTGTGCTCTATCCCTCGACCAGCCTCCATCTCGTCACCCCCGTGACGCGGGGAACGCGGGTTGCGTCTTTCTTCTGGCTTCAGAGCATGATACGGGACGATCAAGCTCGGAGCATGATCTTTGACCTCGACACCGCGATTCAGGCGCTGGTGGAACGGCTCGGGCGTGACGATCCCGAAACGGTCAAATTGACGGGTATCTATCACAACCTCATTCGCTACTGGGCCGAAGTATGAAGACAATGACCTTCCAAGCAAGCCTTGCCGCAGCCGTCATGCTGATGGCCGCCTGGCTCGCGACCCCTGTTTCCGCCCAGACACAGTCCCCGCCCTCGGCCGCAGCGCAGCAGGCATCTCAGCCGCCCATGGCCAGCCCGTCCCCGGCGGCTGCACCCTCGGCACCTGCGGCTTCGACGGCGACCGCACCGGCAGCCCCGCCCGTGGCCGCCGCGCCGGCGCCCGCAAAGTCCGAGACCTCCGCTGTGGCGCCGGCGATGAAAGAGCTGTCGCCCTGGGTCATGTTCATGTCGGCCGACGTCATCGTGAAGGCGGTGATGATCGGGCTCGCCTTCGCATCGCTGATGACCTGGACCGTTTTCATCGCCAAGTCGATCGAGCTGTCGGTCGCCTCCACCAGGCTTCGCTCGGCCCTGAAGAAGATCGCCGAGACGCGCTCCCTGGCCGAAGCGCAGATGGCGCTCGGCCCCAAGCAGGGCGTGCTGTCGTCCTTCCTGGCGGCTGCCCTGCGCGAGGCGCGGATGTCGGCTGGTCTGTCCAGCGATGCCGGCATCAAGGAGCGTGCGGCCTCCAGCTTTTCCGAGATCGTGCGCGCCGAGGCGCGCCGTATCCGGATCGGCATGGGCGTGCTCGCGACCATCGGCTCCACGTCGCCCTTCGTCGGCCTGTTCGGCACGGTCTGGGGCATCATGAACAGCTTCATCGGCATCTCGAAGTCGCAGACCACGAACCTCGCCGTCGTCGCGCCCGGCATCGCCGAGGCGCTGCTCGCCACCGCGATCGGCCTTGTCGCGGCGATCCCCGCCGTCATCATCTACAACCACTTCTCGCGCGTGACGAAGGGCTATCTCGAGCTCGTCAACCGTGCCTCGGGGGCGGCAGGACGGCTGCTCTCGCGCGATCTCGATCGCAGCCACGGCAGCGTGCATTCGCGCGCAGCGGAGTGAACCATGGCCGTTTCGCTCGCAGACAACGATGAAGACGACGACTTCTCGGAAACGCACGACATCAACGTCACGCCGTTCATCGACGTCATCCTGGTGCTGCTGATCATCTTCATGGTCGCAGCCCCGCTCTCCACGGTCGATTTGCCGATCGACTTGCCGACGTCGAGCGCGACGCCGCAGAAGAAGCCGGACAAGCCGACCTATCTCAGCATCAAGCCCGATCTGACCCTTGCAATCGGAGAAAACGCGGTGCACCGGGCCGAGTTGGTCGGGACGCTCGACGGCCTGTCGGATATGAGCAAGGATAAGTACGTGTTCCTGCGTGCCGACAAGTCGGTACCGTACGGGGAGTTGATGGGGGTCATGGAGCTGTTGCGCTCAGGCGGCTATACGCGGGTGAAGCTGGTGGCGCTGGAAGGCGCTCCGGGAGCGCCTGCGGCCGGCGCCGCTCAGCCTTGAGAAGGCCCGCCATGTCGGACGAGCTCAGACCATCCCGCAAGCTCTGGATACTGGCCGCAGTGGCGGCGCTGGCGCTGCATCTGGGCGGCGCTGCGCTCGCGCTGGCGCATCTGCGCGACGACGACGACGGCGATGGCCTGGGTGCGAACGGCGCCGAGTTCGCCGTGGAGATGGCATCGCCCAAGGCGCCCGAGACCGATCTGCCGCCCGGGCCGGACAGCGAAGCGATGCAAGAGCAGCAGGCGCTTCCCGAGCAAAAGGCCGAGACCCAGGAGACGGAGCTTCCGAAGGATCAGCCGCAGGAGGTCGAGGATCCCGACCGCGTCGTGACCGAGAACAACGCGAAGAAGCCGACGGAAGACGATCCGAAGATTCAGGCGGTCGAAACGCCGGCCGCCGAAGCCTCGCCCAAATCGGTTGCCACGGCACGGCAGACGCTCGAGGAGGATGCGCGCGAGGCCGAGAAGGCGCTGGCGCCCGTCATCGGCATCGGCAAGGACGTCCTGAAGCTGACCGCCGACTGGAACCGCAAGATCAGCGCGCATCTGTCGCTGCACAAGATCAATCCGGAAGGCAAACATCCCAACAATCAGAAGGTCAAGGTGAGCTTCGCGATCAACCGGAAGGGCAACGTGCTGTCGGTGGATGTCGTGGAATCGTCCGGGGACGCCGCCTACGATGCGGCCGCGGTCTCGATCGTCCGCAAGTCCGATCCCATCCCGCAGCCGCCTGCCGGCCTGACCGAGGACCGGTTCGAGCGGACCGTCGATATCATCTTCACGCCGCCGGACGCGAAAAAGAAGAAGACCGCTCAGCGCCAGTAGAGCCGGATCCCGACATAGACCACGACCAGGCACGCGAAGATCAACGCCACCGGAAGCGGTCGTTTCTGGGGACCGGCGAATGCCGCCGCCCCGAAGGAAGCGGACCTCTTCGGCGCGGGTGGGGGGCGGCGGAAGGCGGTAACATTGTCCGCCGCCGGCTCGGCCGCGCGAGGGCGGACGTCGGGCGCAGTTCCCGCGCCGCCCATCTCGGCATAATAGGCCTTGTAGATCGCGCCGATGGTGGCCTCGGTGGCCTCGCCCTCGCTCATCTGCGCCAGCAGGTTCTGGTAGCTCGCCAGGAATTCCTGGGCCTCCGGGGGCAAAGCGGACGCCCCGTTGAGCTTGGCCATCATCTTCCAGGTGGCGAAATCGGCGCGGGCGCGGGTGTCGGCGCGTCGCGCGATCAGCATATCGGCAGCTTTGACCAAGTCGGCCTCTGGCCCTTCGGCCTGTGTTCGGTGTCGCTCTTCAACTACGCGTTGCCGGTCAGGAAGAGAACAGCCTGAATCACATAACCGGTCAACGTCCGCAGTATTGCTGAAATAACATCAAGATTTAGACCGAACTGCGAACCTGCAAGGGGCAGCAAAATCAACAGCCCGATCAGGATCAGCATACCGAACGGCTCGAGACGGGCGAGGGGCAAGGCGAGCGGGCGGGGCAACAGCCCGACCGCGACGCGCCCGCCATCCAGCGGCGGGATCGGCATCATGTTGAAGACCGCCAGGATCGCGTTGATGATGAGGGCGTTCTTGAGGTTGTCGGCAACCCATTTTGCCGCGCCCGCGGGCACCAGCGGCAGGGCATGGAAGGCGAGGGCGGTGGCGAGCGCCAGCAGGATGTTGGTGGCGGGTCCGGCCAGAGCCACCCACACCATGTCGAGCCTGGGATTGTTCAGCTTGCGGAAGTTCACCGGCACCGGCTTGGCGTAGCCGAACAGGAACGGCGAATGCGCGAACAACAGCATCGCCGGCAGGATGACGGTGCCAAACGGGTCGATATGCTTGAGAGGATTGAAGCTGACGCGGCCGAGCTGCGCGGCGGTGTTGTCGCCGAGCCGGTTGGCGACGAAGGCGTGCGCGGCCTCATGGAAGGTGATGGCGAGCACCAGCGGGATCACCCACACCGACAGGTCATAGAAAGAAATGTTCACAGCTCATCCATTTCGGTTCGCTAGTGGCGGCCTTGCAGCCGTCCTAACCAAACCGGCGGTGCAGCAACTCTTAGGCTCAACATAGGATGGCCGGTTCCGGAATGCCACGGTGCAGATGGATTGCTTCGGCCTGGCGTCGTGCAGTCGCGCAAATTCACGCCGGGATCGTCCCCGGATATTGCACCAGGCCATCGTCGAGCTTCACCCAAGCGAGCTTTTCCGACACCCAGATGTGCTCGGTCGGGGCGAAAGCATTACGATCGTCGAAGGTGGCGAGTGCCACGCCAGCCAGCGTGCCGTTGCGGCGCCAGGCGAACAGGCGCGTGCCGCAGCGCTTGCAGAACACGCGGTCGATATTCTCGGACGATGCATAGCGCCCTGTGTCGCCCTCGACGCTCAGCGCCCGCTGGTCGAACTGGGCGCGGGCGAAATAGGGCGAGCCCATCGCCTTCTGGCAGATGCGACAATGACAGACGCGGATGTTGAGCGGCTCGCCCTCCGCCTTGAACCGCACCGCGCCGCACAGGCATCCACCTTCCCGGATCATGATGTCCTCAATAGGTCGCGCGCCCGCCCGAGATGTCGAACACCGCACCGGTCGAGAAGGCGCAATCCTCGGACGCGAGCCAGGCCACCATCGCGGCGAGCTCTTCGACCAGCACGAAGCGCCCCTTGGGGATCTTCGACAGCATGAAGTCGATATGCTGCTGCGTCATCTGGTCGAAGATCGCGGTCTTGGCTGCCGCCGGGGTCACCGCGTTGACGAGGATGTCGTGCGCCGCGAGCTCCTTGCCGAGCGATTTCGTCAGCGCGATCAGTCCGGCCTTGGAGGCCGAATAATGCGCCGCATTCGGATTGCCTTCCTTGCCGGCGATCGAGGCGATGTTGACGATCCGCCCGTATTTCCGCTTGAGCATTTCAGGCACGATCGCCTTGGAGACGATGAAGGGGCCGTCGAGGTTGATGCGCAGAACCTTGCGCCATTCCTCGAGGTCGGTCTCCCAGACCGGCTTGTTGATTCCGGCGATGCCGGCATTGTTGACGAGGATGTCGATGTTGCCGAAGGCCTTGAGCGTCGCATCACGGGCCTGCTCGACGGCCGCGGTGTCGGAGACGTCGACCTTGAACACGCGGGCGTTGTCGCCGATCTCCTTTGCGGTCTTCTCAGCCAGCGCCGCATCGAAATCCCAGACCGCGACCTTGGCGCCGGAGGCGACGAAACGCTCGGTGATGGCGCGGCCAAAACCCTGCGCGCCGCCGGTGACGACGGCAACGCGCCCGTTGAGATCGATCTTGTTCATGCCGCAGGCCTCTGGCGTCAGAGCATGTAGCCGCCGTCGACGACGAGGTCGACGCCGGTGGTGAAGGCGCTCTCGTCGCTGCCGAGATAGACCGCCATGGATGCGATCTCCTCGGCGGTGCCGAGCCGGCCCATCTTCTGGCGGGAGATGAACATCTCCTTGCCCTGCGGACCCTGCGCGGCGGCGCGGTCGAGCATCGAGGGCGTCTCGACGGTGCCGGGGCAGATCGAGTTGCAGCGGATGCCCTTGGTGATGAAGTCGAGCGCCACCGCGCGCGACAGCAGCGACACCGCGGCCTTCGACGAGCTGTAGACGTAACGATTCGCCGGCGGCCTCAAGGCCGCGCAGGACGAGATGTTGACGATGCTGCCGCCGCCTCCCGCGATCATGTCGGGTAGGAACGCCTTGATGGTCCGGTGCATCGACTTGACGTTGAGGTCGAACGAGAAATCGAAATCCTCTTCCGAGCACTCCAGGATAGTGCCGTGGTGCACGAAGCCCGCCGCGTTGAGCAGGATGTCGATCTTGCCGACGCGCTTGGCAAAGGCGTTGACGTCGGCGGTGTTGCGGACGTCGAGCTTTGCGACCTCGGCGATGCCTTCCTTGGTCAGGCCGGCGATGCCGGACTCGTTGATGTCGGTGGCAATGACGGTTGCACCCTCGCGCGCGAATGCGATGGCGCAGGCGCGGCCGATGCCGGCGGCTGCAGCCGTGACGACGGCGCGTTTGCCCCTAAGGCGGTCTGCCATGTTGTTTTTCTCCTTCTTGATTGTCATCTATCCGCCGTCATTGCGAGGAGCACTTGCGACGAAGCAATCCAGGCTGTCTCCGTAGACAAATCTCTGGATTACTTCGCTTCGCTCGCAATGACGGTGTGGCCGTCAGTGATTATCCCGCGCCACGCCAAACGTGCCGGCGACGTTCTGGTAGCGCGTGGCGAGCTCCATGCACGCGCCGGTCGATTGCTGGCCGACGGTGTTGCGATAGATCTCCTGCCACGGCGTCTGGTTCGGCGGATGCTTGAAGCCGCCGCTGGCCTTCAGCTCGGCGTGGCGCTTCTTCAGCTCCTCGTCCGAGATCAGGATGTTGGCGCTACCCTTGTTGAGGTCGATGCGGACCTTGTCGCCGGTCTTGAGGATCGCAAGGCCGCCGTTGGCCGCCGCTTCTGGCGAGGCGTTCAAGATCGAGGGCGAGCCCGAGGTGCCGGACTGGCGACCGTCGCCGATGCAGGGCAGGGACAGGATGCCGCGTTTGATCAGCGCCGCCGGCGGCTGCATGTTCACGACCTCGGCGCCGCCGGGATAGCCGATCGGGCCGGTGCCGCGGATGAACAGCACGCAGCGCTCGTCGATGTCGAGCGAGGGATCGTCGATCCGCTCGTGATAGTCCTCCGGACCCTCGAACACGATGGCGCGGCCCTCGAAGGCGTTGAGGTCCTTCGGGTTGCTGAGATAGCGGTCGCGGAATTCCTTGGAGATCACCGAGGTCTTCATGATCGCGGAATCGAACAGATTGCCCTTCAACACCAGGAAGCCAGCGTCCTTCACCAGCGGCTTGTCGTAGGCCCAGATCACGTCGTTGTCGGGCTTTGGCGCATTGGCGCAGTTCTCGCCGATGCCGCGGCCGTTGACTGTGACCGCGTCCTCATGGATGCGCTTGTGCTTCATCAATTCGCGCACCACGGCCGGCACGCCGCCGGCGCGGTGGAATTCCTCGCCGAGATAGAAGCCGGCCGGCTGCATGTTGACCAAGAGCGGCACGTCGTGGCCGACTTTCTGCCAGTCCTCGATCGTCAGCTCGACGCCGATGTGACGGGCCAGCGCATTGATGTGGATCGGCGCGTTGGTCGAGCCGCCGATCGCCGAATTGATCACGATGCAGTTCTCGAACGCCTTGCGGGTCAGGATGTCCGACGGCTTGAGGTCTTCCCAGACCATCTCGACGATGCGTTTTCCCGTCTCGTAGGCGATCTGGCCGCGCTCGCGATAGGGGGCGGGAATCGCCGCGCAGCCCGGCAGCGAGAAGCCGAGCGCTTCGGCGAGCCCGTTCATGGTCGAGGCGGTGCCCATGGTGTTGCAATGGCCGACCGAGGGCGCGGATGAGGCCACGATCTCCATGAACTCTTCATAGTCGATCTCGCCCGCGGCGAGCCTCTCGCGCGACTTCCAGACGATGGTGCCGGAGCCGGTGCGCTCGCCGGCATGCCAGCCGTTCAGCATCGGGCCGCCCGACAGCACGATCGCGGGCAGGTTCACGGTCGCCGCCGCCATCATGCAGGCCGGCGTGGTCTTGTCGCAGCCGGTGGTGAGCACGACGCCGTCGAGCGGATAGCCGTACAGGATCTCGACCAGGCCGAGATAGGCGAGGTTGCGGTCGAGCGCCGCGGTCGGGCGCTTGCCGGTCTCCTGGATCGGATGGGTCGGGAATTCCATCGCAATGCCGCCGGCCTCGCGGATGCCCTCGCGGACGCGGTGCGCGAGCTCGATATGATGGCGGTTACAGGGAGAGAGGTCGTTGCCGGTCTGGGCGATGCCGATGATCGGCTTGCCGGATTGCAGCTCGGCGCGGGTGAGGCCGTAATTGAGATAGCGCTCCATGTAGAGCGCGGTCATGCCCGGATTATGCGGGTTGTTGAACCATTCCTGCGAGCGAAGATGGCGTCGCGCGCCGTTGCCGGCGGGCGCGTGCCCATTGGTTGGTTTCTTTGTCATTGGTTTCTCCTGCAATGCAAACGCACTGGCGTCCGTCCCGGGATCTCGGCTTGTGCGATGCCGAGCGGCGCGAATGATGGATCGCTGGCCCGCTGGCGGGTCGTTTCCTCACAGATCCGATACTAGTCATGACCGCTTGGTAACGCTACCATTTTGTTCGCCGGACCCGCGCCTGATACGGCCGGCCTGCTGTCCGAATGACGCGACGACGAGCTTTGCCGCTCGATCACCTTGAAGCCGAGATCGAGCACCGGCTGCTCGGGACGCCGTCCGTCGATCGCCTCGATCAGCATGGTGGCGGCCGTGTTGCCCATCTCGTAGCGGTTGGTGCGCACGCTGGTGAGGGTGGGGACGGCGGACGCCATGAATTCGAGGTCGTTGAAGCCGACGATCGCGAGCTGCTCGGGGACCGCGATATCGCGGCGCCGGCATTCGAACAATACGCCGAGCGCGAGGTCGTCATTGGCGCAGAACACCGCGTCGAGATCGGGCTCGCGCGCCAGGAGATCGGCGAACAGGGCGCAGCCGAGCGTCACCGAGGTCGGCGTCGCGGTGGTGACGACGAGGCGCTGCTCGAACAATGCGGCGTCCTTCATGGCCGAGACATATCCGTCCAGCCGCCGCTGCACCCTGGGATCCATCCGGGCACCGATGAAGCCGATCTTGCGGCGGGCCTGGTCGAACAAGTGCGCAACCGCCGCGCGGGCCGCATCATAGTGCGAAAAGCCGATCATCATGTCGACCGGATCGGGGCCGATCTCCATGATCTGCACGATCGGGCAGTCGGCGGCCTCCAGCATCGCGCGCGATTCGGCGGTCTGGTCGATCCCGGTAACGATCAGACCGGCCGGCTTCTGCGCGAGAAACAGCCGCAGCAGCTTTTCCTCCTGGAGAATGCTGTAGCGCGTGTTGGACAGCTGGATCGAGTAGCGGCTGCCTTCGGACGCATCGTAGATGCCGCGCAGCACGTCCGAGAACACGTTGTTGGTGAGAGAGGGGATCAAGACACCGATGACCTCGGTGCGTTGCGAGGCCAGCGCGCGTGCCGCAAGGTTCGGGACGTAGCCGAGCTCCTTGGCCGCGCTCTCCACCCGCGTCCGCTTGGCGACCGACAGGGCCTCCGGATTACGAAAGAAGCGAGACGCTGTAATCGGGCTGACGCCGGCAAGCTCGGCGACTTCCGCCAGCCGGATTTTGCCTGACTTGGTGCGTTTTCGACCCATTTGCTGCTCTTAACACAGTCAGTCCCGCAAACAAAGGAACGTTGACAGCGCTACCAGCAGCGACTAACCAAAGAGAAATTGCCAAAACCGCACAAACTGCCGACAATGTTGCCCGCTACGGTCGGGCTTCGTTCGGCGAAGTCTGAAAAAACAAGACGGTCGCGGCGCCAAGGGTCGTCGTGGACTATCGAGGAGGGAGCTAGATGTCGTCTGTGCAAATCCGCGACGTGCGGAAATCGTTCGGCAATTTTGAAGTCCTGCACGGCGTGACCGTACCGATCGAGGATGGGCAGTTCGTCGTCCTGGTCGGCCCCTCCGGCTGCGGCAAGTCGACGCTTCTGCGCATGCTCGCCGGTCTCGAAAACATCACCTCCGGCACGATCTCGATCGGCGACCGTGTCGTCAACAATGTCCAGCCAAAGGAGCGGGACATTGCGATGGTGTTCCAGAACTACGCGCTCTATCCGCACATGACCGTCGCCGACAATATGGGCTTCTCGCTCAAGCTGCGGAACGCGAGCGCCGACGAGATCAACAAGCGCGTCAAGCGCGCCGCCGAGATCCTCGCGCTGGCGCCGCTGCTCGATCGCTATCCGCGCCAGCTCTCCGGCGGCCAGCGCCAGCGTGTCGCGATGGGCCGTGCCATCGTGCGCGACCCGCAGGTCTTCCTGTTCGACGAGCCCTTGTCGAACCTCGACGCCAAGCTGCGCGTCGCCATGCGCACGGAGATCAAGGAGCTGCACCAGCGGCTGAAGACGACAACCGTCTACGTCACGCACGACCAGATCGAGGCCATGACCATGGCCGACAAGATCGTCGTCATGCATGACGGTATCGTCGAGCAGATGGGTACGCCGCTCGAGCTCTACGACAAGCCCGACAACCAGTTCGTCGCCGGCTTCATCGGCTCGCCCGCAATGAACTTCCTGAAGGGGCATGTGCGCGTCAACGGTGTCGCGAGCTTCGAGGGGCCGAACGGCGTCAAGCTGCCGCTCAAGACCGCGCCCGCGGCGTCCGACGGCCGTCCTGCGGTCTACGGCGTGCGGCCCGAGCATTTCACCATCGCCGACGACGGCGCCGAAGCGGAGATCATCGTGGTCGAGCCGACCGGCTCGGAGACGCAGGTCTTCGCCAAGATCGGCGGCGAGCAGGTCGTCGCGGTCTTCCGCGAGCGTCACCAGTTCAATCCGGGCGACAAGATCCGGCTGAAGCCGGATCCGTCGCTGGTGCACTTGTTCGACGAGGCGACGGGAAAACGCCTGAACGCGTAGTGTGAGTTTTACTTAAGATATTAAAAGCATCACAGGGAGGACAACATGCAAGACTTTACCCGCCGCACGCTGCTTCAAGGCGGAACGGCACTGGCTGCGACCGGCATGCTCACCGGGCCGGCGCTGTTCGACTTCGCCAAGGCCTGGGCGCAGAGCGCGCCCTGGAAGCCGGAGGCGGGCGCCAAGCTGACCGTGATGCGCTGGAAGCGCTTCGTGCCTGCAGAAGACGATGCGTTCAACCAGATGGTGGCGGCGTTCAAGGCCGCGACCGGCACCGAGATGAACGTGTTCAGCGAATCCTTCGAGGACGTGCAGCCGAAGGCCTCGGTTGCGGCCAATACCGGCTCGGGGCTCGACCTCGCCTGGGGCCTGCACACGCTGCCGCAGCTGTTCCCGACCAAAGTGCTGAAGATGAACGACGTCGCCGATTATCTCGGCAAGAAATACGGCGGTTGGACCGATGCGGCCGCCAAGACCTGCAAGCAGGGCAACGACTGGCTCGGCATCCCCGTCGCGACCAACGGCGGCTACATGACGTACCGCAAGTCGGCGCTCGACAAGGCTGGCTTCAAGGAATTCCCGAAGGACTTCCCGGGCTTCCTCGAGATGTGCAAGGCCCTAAAGAAGAACAACACGCCGGCCGGCTTCGCCCTCGGCCATGCCTCGGGCGACGGCAATTCGTGGCTGCACTGGGTGCTGTGGGGCCACGGCGCCTACACGGTCGACCAGAACGACAAGATCGTCATCAACTCGCCGGAGACGGCCAAGGCGCTGGAATATTGCAAGGCGCTTTACGACAGCTTCATCCCGGGCACCGCGTCCTGGAACGATTCCTCCAACAACAAGGCGTTCCTCGCCGGCGAGCTCTATTGCACGGCCAACGGCATCTCGATCTACGTCGCCGCCAAGACCGATGCGAGCAAGAAGGAACTCGCCGAGGACACCTATCACGCGCTCTGGCCGGTCGGACCGGTCGGCAAGCCGACCGAGCTGCAGCTGGCGCTGCCGATTCTCGCTTTCAACTTCACCAAATATCCGAACGCAGCGAAGGCCTTCGTCGCCTTCATGCTGGAGAAGGAGAACTACGAGAAGTGGCTGGACGGCGCGCAGGGCTATCTGACCCAGACCCTGAACGCCTACGAATCTGCGCCGATCTGGAAAGCCGATCCCAAGAACGAGGTGTTCTCGCAGGCCTCCAAGCGCACGCTGCCGGCCTCCGGCATCGGCACGGTCGGCGAAAAGGCGGCAACGGCCATCGCCGACTTCATCGTCGTCGACATGTTCGCCAATTACTGCACCGGCACCAAGGATGCAAAGGGCGCGATGGCTGAAGCCGAGCGCCAGCTGAAGCGCATCTATCGCTAGAGATCATGGAGCGGGCGGCAGTCGCGCCGCCCGCTCGTCAACATTTCGATCAGGGATATCGGGCATGGCTGATGTCGCAATTCCCAGGGCCAAGCCTCAGATGAGCGAGGGCGGCGCCTGGACCCAGCTCAAACACAACCGCAACTGGCTCGGCTTCTGGTTCATGGTGCCGGCCATGGCGTTCCTGATCTTCTTCCTGGCCTATCCGCTGGGGCTCGGCATCTGGCTATCCTTCACCGACACCCGCATCGGCAGGGTCGGGCAGTTCGTCGGCACCGAGAATTATGAGTGGCTGTGGGACGATTCCATCTTCTGGCTGTCGGTGTTCAACACGCTACTCTACACCTTCGTCGCCAGTGCCCTCAAATTCGCAATCGGGCTCTATCTCGCGCTGCTGCTGAACGAGAACATGCCGTTCAAGGCGATGCTGCGCGCGATGGTCCTGATCCCCTTCATCGTGCCGACGGTGCTCTCGGCATTGGCGTTCTGGTGGATCTTCGATTCACAATTCTCGATCATCTCCTGGTCTCTGAGGCATCTGGGTCTGATCGATCAGAACATCAACTTCCTCGGCGACACGACCTGGGCACGCATCTGCGTGATCTTCGCCAACATCTGGCGCGGCGTGCCGTTCGTGGCGATCACGCTGCTCGCCGGCCTGCAGACGGTGTCGCCGTCGCTCTATGAAGCCGCGACGCTCGACGGCGCGACGCGCTGGCAGAATTTCCGCTACATCACCTATCCGCTGCTGACCCCGATCATCGCCGTCGTCATGACCTTCTCGGTGCTGTTCACCTTCACCGACTTCCAGCTGATCTGGGCGATGACGCGCGGCGGACCGGTCAACGCCACCCATCTGATGGCGACGCTGTCCTACCAGCGCGCGATCATCGCGGGACAGCTCGGCGAGGGTGCGGCGATCTCCAGCGCCATGATTCCGTTCCTGCTCGCTGCGATCATGGTGTCCTGGTTCGGCCTGCAGCGCCGCAAGTGGCAACAGGGGGAGAACAATGACTGATCCCCGCACTGTTTCCGTTTCTTTTGCGCGAACGGGGCAAGCCCCGCGCGCGCTGCCGCAAGTGGCAACAGGGAGAGAACAATGACTGATCTTCCTGCCGCCAAGGGCGTCCTGTCGGCGTCCGCGCGGGTCGATAACAGCGAGGGCATGAGCTACCTGCAGTCGGTGCCGCGCCGGCTCGTGACGCTGTACCTGCCGCTCGCGATCATCGTCGTGGTCCTCCTGTTTCCGTTCTACTGGATGGCGCTGACCTCGGTGAAGCCGGACGAGCAGCTGCTCGACCTCGACAAGTACAACCCGTTTTGGACCTGGAATCCGACCTTCAAGCACTTCCACAAGCTGCTGTTCGAGAGCTACTATCCGTACTGGCTCTGGAACACGATGTACGTGGCGATCTGCGCCACCATTCTCTCGATCGTCGCATCGGTGTTTGCGGCCTACGCGATCGTGCGGTTGCGTTACAAGGGCGCCAATCTCGTCGGCGGGCTGATCTTCCTCGCCTACCTGGTGCCGCCGTCGATCCTGTTCATCCCGCTCGCCACCGTCGTGTTTCAGTACGGCCTGTTCGACTCGCCGCTGGCGCTGATCCTGACCTATCCGACCATCCTGATCCCGTTCTCGACCTGGCTCTTGATGGGCTATTTCAAGACCATCCCGTTCGAGCTCGAGGAATGCGCGCTGATCGACGGGGCGAGCCGCTGGCAGATCCTGATCAAGATCGTGCTGCCGCTCGCCATTCCCGGCCTGATCTCGGCCTTCATCTTCTGCTTCACGCTGTGCTGGAACGAGTTCATCTACGCGTTGACGTTCCTGCAGTCGACCAGCAACAAGACGGTGCCGGTCGCGATCGTCAACGAGTTCGTGGACGGCGACATCTACCGCTGGGGCTCGCTGATGGCGGGAGCCCTGGCCGGCTCGCTGCCGCTCGTCATCCTTTACGCCTTCTTCGTGGAGCATTATGTGTCCGCGATGACCGGCGCCGTGAAGGAATGATCGCGGGGCTTGCCGAGGGCGCGCCAGGAGCGGCGCGCTCCGGCCAATGACAAGGAGTTGAGCTCTTGCACATTCTGGTTCTGGGCGCCGCCGGCATGGTCGGCCGCAAACTCTGTGAACAGCTGCTGCGCGACGGCCGGCTCGGCAAGAACGACATCACGAAGCTGACCATGCATGACGTGGTCGAGCCGAAGCAGCCGGAGAAGGCCGGTTTCCCCGTCGAGACGGTGTCGGGCGATTTCGCCGTGCCGGGCGCGGCCGAGAAGCTGATCGCCGGCCGTCCAGACGTGATCTTCCATCTGGCTGCGATCGTCTCCGGCGAAGCCGAACTCGATTTCGACAAGGGCTACCGCATCAATCTCGACGGCACGCGGATGCTGCTCGATGCGATCAGGCTCGTTGGCGGCGGCTACAAGCCGCGCGTCGTCTTCACGTCCTCGATCGCGGTGTTCGGCGCGCCGTTCCCGGATGCGATCGGCGACGAGTTCTTCCACACCCCGCTGCTCAGCTACGGCACGCAGAAGGCAATCGGTGAGCTCCTGCTGGCCGACTATTCGCGCCGCGGCTTCCTCGACGGCATCGGCATCCGCCTGCCGACCATCTGCATCCGGCCCGGCCTGCCCAACAAGGCGGCCTCCGGCTTCTTCTCCAACATCCTGCGCGAGCCGCTGGCCGGCAAGGAAGCGGTGCTCCCGGTGTCCGAGGACGTCCGCCACTGGCACGCCACGCCGCGCTCGGCCGTCGGGTTCCTGCTCCATGCCGGCACCATGGATCTCGCCGCCGTCGGCCCGCGCCGCAATCTGACCATGCCGGGCCTGTCGGCCACGGTCGGCGAACAGATCGCGGCCCTGAAGCGCGTGGCCGGTGAGAAGGTCGCGGCCCGCATCAAGCGCGAGCCCGATCCCTTCATCGTCGGCATCGTCGGCGGCTGGCCGCGCAATTTCAGCCCGAAGCGGGCGCTCGAGCTCGGCTTCACCACCGCCGAGAAGACCTTCGACGATATCATCCGCATTCACATCGAAGACGAGCTCGGCGGCAACTTCGTCGCCTGATCTCTGACTGAGCGGGCCTGGTGATGGCGAGCGTTGCTTGCATCGGCGAATGCATGGTCGAGCTCCGGCAGGCGCAGGGCGGCGCGTCCGCCGGGCAGGGGGGCGGGCTTTATTCACGCGGCTTCGGCGGCGATACCCTCAACACTGCCGTCTATCTGGCGCGGCTCGAGGTCAAGGTCGACTATCTCACCGCGCTCGGCGACGATGCGCTGAGCGACGAGATGATCGCGGCCTGGACGAGCGAAGGTGTCGGCACGCGGCGCGTCGTACGGCTGGCGGGCAAGCTACCCGGCCTCTACATGATCCAGCTCGACGCCAAGGGCGAGCGCCAGTTCTTTCACTGGCGCGACAGCGCGGCGGCGCGCCAGCTGATGAAGCTGCCGGAGACCGACGAGCTGCTCAATTCGCTGATGAGCTACGACATCGTCTATCTCTCCGCGATCACGCTCTCGATCTACGATGCGCCGGGGCGCGAGCGCCTGTTCGCGGCGATCAGGCGCGCACGCCTGCTCGGCACCCGCTTCGTGTTCGACACCAATTTCCGCGCGCGGGGATGGCCGGACCGCGACGTCGCCCGGGAGGTGTTCGCGTCGGCGTTTGCGGCCGCCGACATCGTGCTGACCTCGACCGAGGATCTGCTCGCGCTCTATCCCGGCGAGAGCAACGACCAGCTGATGGCGCGCATTCCGGCGCCCGAGTTGGTGTTCCGCCTCGCCGAGCCGGTCAGCCTGCTGCGCTTCCCCGGCGGTACGAGCGAGGTCCGCGCCGAACCGATGTCCAAGCCGGTCGTCGACACCACGGCGGCCGGCGACAGCTTTGCCGCCGCCTACATTGCCGCCCGGCTTGGCGGTTCCGATCCGGTCGAGGCCGCTCAGGCCGGGCATCGCCTCGCCAGCGTCGTGATCTGCTATCCCGGCGCCATCATTCCGGGCTATGCCATGCCGCCGAAGAAGCGGCACCGGCCGCCGGCCTCGCGTCAAGCGACTAAGTGAATCGAGATCCCATGCCCACGTCTGCCCAACAGAACCACCTCGTCGCGCTGTTCAGGGACGCGACTGTCATTCCCGTCCTCACCATCGAGCGTATCCAGGACGCCGTGCCGCTGGCGCGCGCGCTGGTCGCCGGCGGAATCCGCACGCTGGAGGTGACCCTGCGCACATCAGTTGCGATCGAGGCAGCGCGGGCGATGATGGCCGAAGTGCCCGAGGCTGTCGTCGGCATCGGCACGATCCTCAATCCGGCCGATTTTACCCGTGTCGAGAAGCTCGGCGTCGCCTTCGGCATCAGCCCGGGCCTGACCCCCGATCTCCTTGAGGCCGCGACCCACAGCTCCCTGCCGTTCGCGCCGGGCATTGCCACGGCGTCCGAGCTGATGATGGCGTTGGCACACGGCTTCGACGTCGCAAAATTCTTCCCGGCCGAGCAGGCCGGCGGCATCAAGGGCCTGCGCGCGCTCGGCGGACCGTTCCCGAACGTGCGGTTCTGCCCGACCGGCGGCATCGGCGAAGCCAATGCGGCGAGCTGGCTCGCCGAGCCCAACGTGGTCGCGGTCGGCGGCTCCTGGTTATGCCCGACGGCGGAGATCCGGGCCGGGAACTGGGCCGGCATAACAGCCATCTGCCAGCGCACCCTGAAAGCCCTGAAAGCCGCGTGAAGTCTTGCCATCCCTGGGCTAAGACTTAGCTCAGGAGAAGACCCCCAGGGAGAGATGACCATGACCGCCAGCATCGTCGGATGGGCGCATACGCCGTTCGGCAAGTTCGACACCGAGACCGTCGAAAGCCTCATCACCCGTGTTGCCAATGAGGCGCTGGCAGATGCCGGCATTTCGGCCGGCGATGTCGACGAGATCGTGCTCGGCCATTTCAACGCCGGCTTCTCGCCGCAGGATTTTACCGCTTCGCTGGTGCTCCAGGCCGATCCGAAGCTGCGCTTCAAGCCGGCGACCCGGGTCGAGAATGCCTGTGCCACGGGATCTGCCGCCGTGCATCAGGGCCTGCGCGCGATTGCCGCAGGCGCTGCCAAGGTCGTGCTCGTCGTCGGCGTCGAGCAGATGACCCGCACCCCCAGCGCGGAGATCGGCAAGAACCTGCTCAAGGCCTCCTATCTGCCCGAGGACGGTGACACCGTCGGCGGCTTTGCCGGCGTGTTCGGCAAGATCGCCAGCTCCTACTTCCAGAAATACGGCGACCAGTCCGATGCGCTGGCGCTGATCGCGGCCAAGAACCACAAGAACGGCGTCGCCAATCCCTTCGCCCAGATGCGCAAGGATTTCGGCTTCGACTTCTGCCGCGCCGAGAGCGAGAAGAACCCCTACGTCGCCGGCCCCCTGAAGCGCACCGACTGCTCGCTGGTGTCCGACGGCGCCGCGGCGCTGGTGCTGGCCGACGCCGAGACCGCCAAGGGAATGGCCAAGTCGATCGGCTTCCGCGCCACCGCGCACGCCCAGGACTTCCTGCCGATGAGCAAGCGCGACATCCTCCAGTTCGAGGGCTGCACCGTCGCCTGGCAGCGCGCGCTGGAGAAGGCGGGCGTGACGCTGTCCGATCTCTCCTTCGTCGAGACCCATGATTGCTTCACGGTCGCCGAGCTGATCGAATATGAAGCGATGGGCCTGACGCCGAAGGGGCAGGGCGCCCGCGCCATCAAGGAAGGCTGGACGCTCAAGGACGGCAAGCTGCCGGTCAACCCGTCCGGCGGCCTCAAGGCCAAAGGCCATCCGATCGGTGCCACCGGCGTCTCCATGCACGTGATGACCGCGATGCAGCTCGCCGGCCAGGCCCCCGAGGGCATGCAGCTCAAGAACGCCAAGCTCGGCGGCATTTTCAACATGGGCGGGGCCGCGGTCGCCAACTACGTCTCCATCCTGGAGCCGCTGAGTAGGTCCCTCGTAGGGTGGGCAAAGGCGCGTATGCGCCGTGCCCACCTTTTCCTTGCGTTAGATCATGGTGGGCCCGCTTCGCTTGGCCCACCCTACGGCTCCTAGCAGGGAACGCATCATGAGCACTGACTACGAAGACTCGCTGTCGATGGACGCACTCAACGATCGCATCGCGATCCTCGAGGACAATATCCGCCAGCTCATCGAGCAGGCCGCGGCCGCCTCGGGCGAGCAGAGCGAGTCGCGCATCGCCGACCGGATCAGCCAGCAGAACGACGAACTCGACCGGCTGCTCAGGATCCGCGAATCCCGCCAGAAGAAATAGCGGCCGGTATCGCCGCGCGACGCATGCAGCCATACGCCGGCCGCCCTTGCGCGCACGGCCTCGCTGTCTTTAGCTGGACCGAATTCGTGGGGCCGCGCCTTGAGCCCTGCGCAATCGGGAGCGAACGATGGGGCCGCTGAAGGGCATCAAGGTCATCGACATGACGACCGTGCTGATGGGGCCCTATGCGACCCAGATGCTCGGGGACTACGGTGCCGACGTCATCAAGGTGGAATCGCTCGACGGCGACGTCACCCGGCTGATTGGCCCGACGCGCCACGCCGGCATGGGCCCGGTGTTCCTCAACACCAACCGCAGCAAGCGCTCGATCTGCCTCGATTTGAAGAAGCCCGCCGGCCGCGAGGCCGTGCTGCGGCTTCTGAAGGACGCCGACGTGCTCGTCTACAACGTCCGTCCGCAGGCGATGGCGCGGCTTCAGCTCGGCTACGATGTCGTGTCCGCCATCAATCCGCGTCTGGTCTATGCCGGCGTGTTCGGATTCGGCCAGGACGGGCCCTATGCCGCAAAGCCCGCCTATGACGATCTGATCCAGGGCGCCACGGCCCTTCCGGCGCTGATGGCGCAGACCGGCGACGGTGTGCCGCGCTACGTGCCGAACGCGCTGGTCGACCGCATCGTCGGCCTCACCGCCGTCGGGGCGATCTGCGCCAGCCTGGTGCATCGCGACCGCACCGGCCGCGGCCAGCGCGTCGACATCCCGATGTTCGAGACCATGGCCGGCTTCGTCATGGGCGACCACATGGGCGGCCTCACCTACGAGCCGCCGCTCGACAAGGGCGGCTATGCCCGCCACCTCTCGCGCGACCGCAGACCCTACAAGACCTCGGACGGCTATCTCAGCGTCATCGTCTACAACGACAAGCAGTGGGAGAACTTCTTCAAGGCGACGGCACGCGACGACCTGCGCGCCGATCCCAAATTCGCGACCTTCGCGGGGCGCGCCGCCAACATCAACGTCGTCTACGCCGAGCTCGCGCGCATCTTCGAGACGCGCAGCACGGCCGAATGGATCGAACTGCTGACGAAGGCCGACGTGCCGGTGATGCCGATGCACGACCTTGCCTCGATCCTGCACGATCCGCATCTGGAGGCGACGAATTTCTTCCCGGTCGTGACCCATCCGACGGAAGGTCCGATCCGCAGCATGAAGGTGACGGCGACCTGGTCGGAGACCGAGGCCGAGCCGGTACGGCTGGCGCCGCGGCTCAACGAGCACGGCGCGGAGATTTTGCGCGAGCTCGGCTATTCCGCCGACGAGATCGCCGCCATGGTCCGCGATGGCGTGACGCGGTCGGCGCCGGAGTAGGGGCGATATGAAAACGGCTCTCTTATCCGTCATTCCGGGGCGCGCCCTCTTGGGCGCGAGCCCGGAATCCATAACCACCATCGTGAGTATGGATTCCGGGCTCGCGCCTGACGGCGCGCCCCGGAATGACGAGGAGGAGCGACGATGAGCTTCGTCACCGGCGTCGGCCTCACATCTTTCGGCAAGCATGAAGGCTCGTCCTCGCTTGACCTGATGAGCCAAGCCGCCCAACTCGCGCTTGACGACGCCGGCCTCAAGCGGAGCGACATCGACGGCATCCTCTGCGGCTACTCCACCGTCTCGCCCCACATCATGCTGGCGACTGTGTTCGCCGAACATTTCGGCATCCGCCCGGCTTACGCCCACGCCGTGCAGGTCGGCGGCGCCACGGGGCTGGCGATGACGATGCTGGCGCATCATCTCGTCGCGTCAGGCGTGGCGCGTCACGTGCTCGTCGTCGCCGGCGAGAACCGCCTCACCGGGCAGAGCCGTGATGCCTCGATCCAGGCGCTGGCGCAGGTCGGCCATCCCGACTACGAGGTGCCGTTAGGGCCGACCATTCCCGCCTATTACGGCCTCGTCGCCAACCGCTACATGCGCGAATACGGCGTGACCGAACAGGATCTCGCCGAATTCGCTGTGCTGATGCGCGCCCACGCCTGCACCCATCCCGGCGCGCAATTCCACGATCCCATCACGGTCGCCGACGTCATGGCCTCGAAGCCGGTGGCGATGCCGCTCAAGCTGCTCGACTGCTGCCCGGTCTCCGACGGCGGCGCGGCTTTCGTCATCAGCCGCGAGCCGACCGGAGAGGTGGGCGTGCGCATCCGCGGCTGCGCCCAGGCGCATACCCATCAGCATGTCACGGCCGCGCCCGCGCTTCATGAGCTCGGCGCCGAGATCTCCATCGCGCGCGCCAAGCAGGCTTGCGGCCTTGCAATCTCCGATGTGCGCTACGCCGCGATCTACGACAGTTTCACGATCACGCTCGCGATGCTGCTGGAAGACCTCGGCCTTGCCGGTCGCGGCGAAGCCGCGGCCCGCGTGCGATCAGGTCATTTCGGCCGCGACGGCGCGATGCCGCTGAACACCCATGGCGGCCTGCTCAGCTACGGACATTGCGGCGTCGGCGGCGCCATGGCGCATCTGGTCGAGGCGCATTTGCAGATGACGGGGCGGGCGGCGGCCCGCCAGGTGCGCGACGCCTCGATCGCGCTGCTGCATGGCGACGGCGGCGTGCTGTCGTCGCACGTGAGCATGCTCCTGGAGCGGGTGCGATGAGCGATTCTCCGGCGGACTGGACCAGAGGCGAAGCGGCCATCACCTACCAGGCCTGCACCTCATGCGGGCACGTGCAGTATTTCCATCGTGCCTTCTGCGCGGCATGCGGAGAATCGGATCCGCGCGTGCTGCGCGCCAGCGGCAAGGGCACGGTCTACGCGGCCTCGCTGGTCTGCCGCGCCGCTACGCCGGAGACGCGGGCGCACGTGCCCTACAACATCCTGCTGGTCGATTGCCCCGAAGGTTTTCGCATGATGGCCCATGGTGACAATGACCTCGCCATCGGCGATTCGGTCATTGCGAGCTTCAGGCCGTTTGCCGGCAGGCTCGTGCCGTTCTTCACGAAGGACACGTAGAGGGATTCGTCATTCGGGGGCGGTCATGCGACCGAGCCTGGAACGGGTATTCTGGGCCTGGCCTGTGCGAGAGCCACCCCGGAATGACGAAAACGCTAGAACTCCAACTAGCGCCCGTAGAACAAGATGCTGGCGATGACGAGCATCGCCGTCACCGCCAGCATATGCGCGAGCGCTCCCGAGGCCGCCCCCTTGGTGGCTTCCTTCATGCCGTTCTCTCCCTAGACTTGGGCGTGACTCATCGTTGTGCGGCTAGCGCACCCGACGGCCAATTGTTTTACTCGGAACACCCCACTTCTCGAGTATCCGCCGCGACGTGTCCCCACGCGGCGAATATCGATCGTCCCAGGGTCGATCAGCAATGCGGCGGCAATTTGACTCGATGATGTTGCTCCTGCGTCGGCGCAAGAATAGAGTTTCAAGGAACTCTCGCCGGCAACTGCAAAAAGCATCAAAAGCTCTGGGAAAACTTCAGGAAAATCATGGCCCGCATTCCGTACAGCGACCCGTCCAAGGCATCCGACCGCACCCGCGAGATCCTCGACAAGAACCGCAACGCCAACATCTTCCGCATGATGGCGCACTCGCCGAGCTACTTCGAGCAGTACTGCCGGCTGGGTGGCGCGATCCGCCACAAAGGCGAGCTCGATCCTGTTGTCCGCGAGCTCGCGATCACCCGCACCGGGATCCTGTGTGAGGCGCCGTACGAGATCGTTGCGCACAAGCGGATCGGCAAGAATGTCGGCGTCACCGACGCGCAGAACGAGGCGCTCGAGAACTGGCAGGCGGCGAGCTGCTTCAACGAGGTGCAGCGCGCCGCGCTCGCCTTCACCGACGAGATCGTCAAGCTGAGGAAGCCGACCGATGCGACCTTCAAGGCGATCGCGTCGCAGCTGACGCCGGCGGCGCTGGTCGAGCTGCAACTCTCGGTCGGATTCTACATCATGACCTCGAAATTTCTGGAGACCTTCGAAATCGATCTCCAACCCGTCACCGAAGTGGTAGGCTGATTCCAAAGACGCGGCGAGGGATGCTTATGACGATCGACGAGTACGCGGCCTGGGCCGCGACCATTGCCAAGGTCGGTGAGCATCCGTCCAACGAGCGGCTGTCCTATCTCGGCCTCGGTCTCGCCGGTGAAGCCGGCGAGGTCGCCGATCACATCAAGAAGCTGCTGCGCGACGACTGGCTCGACAAGGCGGGTCTGGTCGATGAGCTCGGCGATGTCATCTACTACTGGGCCTGCCTGTGCGCCGCGACCGGCCAGCAGCCGTCGGCGCTGCTGGAGGCCAGCGCGAAGAAGATCAAGCGACGGCTGAGCGAGGCGGCGAGCCGCTGAGGCGACAATCTCGTTGCGGCCATCCTTCGAGACGCCCGCCGTTGGCGGGCCCTCAGGATGAGGACCGAGCGCGCGGCAGCAGTTTCAGCGAGCAACGGTGCTTCTTAGCCTCATCCTGAGGAGACCGCAAAGCGGTCGTCTCGAAGGACGAGGCGTGCGTTCAAGTCGACGCAAAGGCCAGATGCAGCACCATCGCCTGTCGAGGGAGTGAAGACCTCCTTGGCTCACGTCGAGGTCAGAATGTCCACCTTCGCGTTGGCGACGATCAGGCGGTCGGCGAGCAGCTGCGCGAGGTTGCGCATGACGCGCTCGCTGGCGCGCGGGTGCTGCTTGCGGAAGCGTTCGAACGCTTTCAGCGGCACTTCGAACGCGGTCGCCGCCATGTCGGCGAACACGTCGGCCGAGCGCGTCGGCTCCAGCAGCGCCATCTCGCCGAACGCCATGCCGGCGGTCAGCGTCGCCAGCCGCACGCCGTCGGGCAGCGTGACATGCACCGCGCCGCTGCGCAGGAAGAAAAGGGAGGAGGCCGGATCTCCCGTGGTGATGATCTTCGCGCCGGCCTGATAGGTTCGGATCGCGCAGATCGAGGCGAGATCGGTCAGCTCTTCCTCGCTCATCCCGGCAAGCAGCGGCTGCTCGGCAAGCTCGGTGGTCTCGTGGAAGTCGATCGAGCCGCCATAGCGGTAGACGATCTGGTCTTCGGCCCATTCGATCGCGGTGTCGAGCAGGTAGAAGTCGCGGACGTTCTTCAGCTCGGCGGTCCATTCCCGCAGGCTGTCCCATTCCCTGGAGGCGCGCCTGACGCCGGACAGCACCACCGTGACGTTCAGGGCCGCCAGCTCTTCGAAGGCTTCGGCGATCAGCCGCGCGCCCGCACGGGTGGTGGACGTGACACGGTGCAGGTCGAACACGACGATTTGCGGCCGCGGTCGTCCGGCCAGCCGGCGCGAGACGTAGTCGACGGCCGACAGCGACAGCGTGCCGACCAGCTCGATGACCCGTACCTCCTGCTCGTGCGCGGCCAGGATCTCGCGCTCCTGCGGCCGGCGCACGCGGCGGGACGGGCTCTTGCCGATATCGTAATCGGCGATGACGGCGTTGCGGGCGTCGTCGCTGCGGTTGAGCATGTGGAGGTCGTAATGCGAGGACAGGGCCTCGCAGACCTTGATGCCGCGCACGCTGTTGCCGTGCTTGTCGAGCTTTGGCGAATAGCTGCCGAGCCCGAGGCGGGCAGGGAGCGCGGCCAGAATGCCGCCCCCGACGCCGCTCTTGGCGGGAATGCCGATGCGGTAGATCCATTCGCCGGCATAGTCGTACATGCCCGACGAGGTCATCACCGAGAGGGTGCGCGAGATCGCGTAAGGCGTCAACACCTGCTCGCCCGTCACCGGATTGACGCCGCGATTGGCCAGCGTTGCCGCCATCACCGCGATGTCGCGCGCGGTGACCAGCACGGCGCATTGCCGGAAATAGACGTCGAGCACGGCGGCGACGTCGTCCGAGATCACCGCGTTGGTCTTGAGCAGATAGGCGATCGCGCGGTTGCGGTCGCCGGTCTGGCTTTCGGACGCATAGACGGCCTCGTCCACGGCGAGCTCGCGGCCGGCAAAGCGGCCGAGGGCGAGGCGGATCTGCTCGAAGGCTTCTGCGCCCTTGCTGTCGTGGATCAGCCCGGTGCAGGCGATGGCGCCGGCATTGACCATCGGATTGAACGGGTGGTTCTCGGAATTGAGGCGGATCGAGTTGAAAGGATCGCCCGAGGGCTCGACGCCGATCGCGCGCTCGACCCTGCCGGCGCCGAGCAGGTCCAGCGCCAGCGCGAACACGAATGGTTTCGACATCGACTGGATGGTGAAAGGCACCCTGGAATCGCCGACCTCGTAGACGTGGCCGTCCAGGGTCGCGAGGCTGATGCCGAAACAGGCAGGGTCGGCCTTGCTCAGCTCGGGAATGTAGCCGGCAACGCTGCCCGAAGTTTCGGCAGAGAATTTGTTGAGGCAATTGTCCAGAAACCGCAGCAAGGGCGGTTGCGAGCGGGTCCAGGCGGCTGCAAGAGGCGAGAGCGGTGTCATCGCCTCACTTGTGCAACGCAATCAGGGGGCGCGCAACCCGTCCGGCACCATGGTCTGTCGCCGGACCAGCACAAGCGCGAGCAAGGCGGTGGGCACGAGAATGGCAAGGCCGAGCAGCGTTACCTGCAGCTGCGACAGCGGCATGATGCCGCCGCCGGGCGTGGCCACCACGAAGCCGCCGATCACCAGCAGCACACGGATTGGCCATTCCAGCGCGCCGGTCCCGCGCAAGTCCCCGACGAAAGGCTGGTAGCCCTGAATGCCGCCGCAGATGAACAGCGTACCGAACGCCGCAAGCCCCATCAGGCCGAGGCCGGCCAGATACGGGCTCGGCCCCTGCAGCACCAGCGCCGGATTGAGCACGAAGAAGAACGGCAGGAAATAGATGATGCTGCCGACCCACATCGATTCCCAGCCGGTCTTCATCGCCGGCGAGCCGGCAATGCCTGCGGCGGCGAAGGAGGCGATCGCGACCGGCGGTGTGATCGACGACAGCATGCCCCAATAGAAGATGAACATGTGCACCGCCATGCGGTTGAGCCCGAGCTTCTCCAGCGCGGGCGCGACCAGGATGGCAAGGAAGATGTAGCAGGCCGTCGTGGTCAGCCCGAGGCCGAGGATCAGGCTGGTCAGGGCGCACATCGCCAGCAGCAGGAAGGGATTGTCGCCGGCGATATGCAAGAGGTCGTTGGCAAGGCTCGACACCACCCCGGTCATCGAGAACGCGCCGATCAGCAGTCCGCAGCCGGCGAGGATGCCGACGAGCTCGACGAAGGTGCGCCCGTTGACCTCGAGGAATTTGCCGATGGTCGCAAGCGTCCAGCGCGTGTCCTTGGAGAAGAACTGGTTGAGCACGAGCAGCAGCGCGGTGGCATAGAACGGCGCATGGCTCTCGCGCTTGAAATAGAGCAGCATCACGACCAAGAGCGCGATGACGAAGACGTAGTACCAGCCGTCCTTGATCGTATCCATGACGCGCGGCAACTCGGCGCGCGGAATGCCCTTCAGCTTGTGGCGCGCGGCGTAGGCGTCGACCTGCATGAACAGGCCGGCGTAATAGAGCACGGCCGGAATGATCGCGGCCACCGCGACGTCGGCATAGCTGACGTTGAGGAACTGCGCGATCACGAACGCGGTGGCGCCCATCACCGGCGGTGCCAGCACCGCACCGGTCGAGGCGCAGGCCTCGATCGCGGCCGCATAGGAGGCGCGGAAGCCGCTCTTCTTCATCACGGGGATGGTCATGGTCCCCGCGGTCAGCACGTTGGAGATGATCGAGCCCGACATCATGCCGAGCAGGCCGCTGGCGAAGATGCAGACCTTGGCGGCCCCGCCGCGGAAGGTGCCGCACAGCGCGAAGGCGAGGTTGATGAAGAACTTGCCGGCGCCGGTCATCATCAGCGCGGTGCCGAACACCAGGAAGCCGATCACGGTGTCGGCAAAGGCCTGGATGGGGATGCCGAGCAGGCTCTCGCCCGACAGCACGTGATAGGCGGTCGCCTGCTCCAGCGTTGATTGCGTGCCGCGGAACGGTCCGAGCCAACCGGCTTCGGCGAACAGCGGATAGACGGTGAAGGGGAGCACGCTCAGCAGCAGGCTCCAGCCCCCGGTGCGGCGCAGCGCCTCCATCAGCATCGCCCACATCACGAGGCCCGCGGCGATCACGTTGGTCGGCGCGCCGCCGAATTCCCAGCCGGCCTCCGCCGCCTTGCGTACGTTCGACATCAGCAGCAGTGCGGCGGCGAAGGTCGCGACGAACAGGACGAGGTCATACCAGGGAATCCGGTCGAGCGGCGCGCGCCCGGTGCCCGGGAAGATCAGGAAGGTAAAGGGCAGCATCAACGCGATCAGGAGGTAGAAATATTCGGTGTTGAGCTGGGTGTAGCCGATGAAGAATCGCAGCGAGAATTGCTGGTTGATGCACAGCAGGATGGTCGCCGCGGTCGCGGCCACCAGCATCCAGCGCCAGGCGCCGCGCAGCGTGCGCACGCGCGTGACCTCCGCTTCCTGCAGATTGGCGGCGGCGCCATGCGGATCGTCGAACACGACCCGCGTGGCCGCGTCTTGCGGGGCGGTGGAGGTGGAGGAAGACATCATTGATCCCGGGGCGTGGGCTGGTAACTGACTAAGCGAATGGCCGTTGTTTGAATCGCTCGGACCGCGGATTCAACCTCTCCCGCTTGCGGGAGAGGTTGCGCCGAAGGCGAGGGTGAGGGCTTTCGCCTCCGGGGGAATCCCATCGTGGAGATACCCTCTCCCCAACCCTCTCCCGCAAGCGGGAGAGGGAGCGCACTTCTCGCGGGGCTGCGATCAAACCCAACGACGCCCTACTCCTCGAACCCGTTCGGCATATCCGCCTTCGCAAGCGCTGCGGCGCGGGCCTTCATCCAGCCGTCGAGAAACGCCTTGTCATCCGCCGGCGGATTGGACTTGCCGTAATCGGCCCACGCCGCGCCGAGCACCTCTTGGCGCTTGATCAGCTTGTTGTTGTGCGCCTCCTGCGCATCGCTCCATTGCCCGGCCTCCTTCAGCGCCTTCACCGCGCCGGGATGCACCGGCACCACCCAGTTCTTGGTCTGGCGATCGGCGGCAAGGCCGCCGGCGCCGGGCGCGGAATCTTTGTACGCGTCGTAGTTGACGATCATGGCCTTGGTCATCGCATAGACCTGGTCGGCCGGCTGCGAGGCGTAGGCCACGAAGATCGGGTAGGGGTAGTTGCCGAGCTCGACCGGCTTCTGCGGCGAGATGCCGGCGCCGCAGGTCGCGACCTGCGGGAAGAAGAACGAGCCGACCTTCTGCATCCGCGCCCAGCCTTCCTTGTCCTTGGCGGGCAGCGGAGGCCAGATCAGGCCGCGCGGCGAGGTCTCGGCTTCCTTGGCAGGGCCGGTGATGGTGGTGCCGAAGGCGGCATCGACGTCGTTGTTGATCAGACCTTTCCACATCGCGCCGTAGCTCGCGAACTCGACGACCTTGACGTCCTTCTGCGTCAGGCCGGCGAAGGCCAGCACCGCGAGCGAGTTCTGGTTCAGCGCCGGCGAGCCGACCACGAAGCCGACGCGCTTGCCCCTGAGGTCCTTCAACTCCTTCACGCCGGTGTCGGCGGCAACGCCGAGCGAGCCGCAATTGCAGTCGACCGACGAGAGCAGGATCTGCAGCGGCTGCGGCCCCCATTCCTTCGCGCCGAACTCGAACACGCCTTCCTGCGCGAAATAGGTGCCGGATCCCATCGCCGAGGACACGGCGCGCTTGGCGCGCAGCGGCGCAAGCCGGGCGACGTCGTTGCCCGCGGGGAGCACGCGCACGTCGGTGCCGTACTTGTCCTTCATCATCTTGCCGACGCCGACCGCGATATTGAAACCGGCGGTGCCGGTGTCATAGGCGGTGAAAGCCAATGTCGCCGGCAGCTTGAGGTCTTCGGCGAACGAGTAGCGTGTAGACGCAAAAGAAATGCCTGCCACCAAAGCAGGCGCGAGCACGAGCAGCCCACGAAGCATGTTTCCCTCCCATGATCCTCGCTTTGCCGCGAGGATTTCTTTCTTTGTTTGAAACAACGTTTTGTTTGCAACAGATCATGTCACCGCGATCGAGCGATGGCAACGCCGTACCTCGCATGCGGGAATGAGGCTGACAGATTGTCGCGCAAACTCCGAACAGAACATTCAGCACGCGACGATGGCGATTGCCTGACCCTCCGCGACGACGTCGTCGAGCTTTACCAGCAGAGACGTGATCGTGCCGCTTGCGGGCGAAGAAACCGGTATCTCCATCTTCATGGCTTCGACCACCACAACGTCATCGCCATCCGCGACGGTTCCTCCAACTTGCACGGGAGTTGCGCAGACGCGTCCCGCGATCTCGGTGACGATCTTAATTTCTGGCATGCCATCGCCTTTTTGTTGTCGTCGCAAAATGCCTGAGGTAGCGTCGTCTGCAAGTGGAATTTAATTCCGCAGAGCGGAACATACGGTAGGGAACATGGGACGACGATCGGAGCGGTTGAGTAGGCAAGGCGCACTCGCTGGCGATGCCGGCGAGGGAGATGTCATCCAGGTGGTCTCGCGCGCGTTCGACGTGTTGCGATGCTTCGAAGGCCACGAGGCGAGGCTCGGCAATCTCGAGATTTCAAATCGCTGCGGTCTGCCGCGCTCGACGGTGTCGCGGCTCACGCACACGCTGACGCGAATGGGACAACTGGTCTATCTGCCGCGCGATCAGAAATATCGCATCGGTCCGAGCGCGGTCGCGATGAGCGCCACGATGATGAAGGGCGCGCAGCTGCGCAGCATGATCCGGCAGCGGCTGCAGGAAGTCGCCGAGCAATTGCCTGGGACGGTCGGCTTCGTCGTTCCGGATCGATTCCATCTCGTCTATCTCCTGTTCGCACGTTCGGCGACCGCGCTCGGCCTGCACGAGGGCACCGGCAGCCGCATCGCGATGGCCTCCACCGCCGCGGGCGCGGCCTACACTGCGGCGTTGGCGCCGGAGGTCGGCGATGCCTTCATCGCGGAGATGGAGCGGGAGGCTCCCGAGGCGGCGAAGATCCTGAAGCCGCGCATCGAAGCCAACCGGCAGATGCTGCGCGAGCGCGGCTATGTCGTGGCCTGCGGCCTGTGGAGCCCGCACATCAACGGTCTCGCGCTGCCGATATGGTCGCCGCAGTACCAGACCTTCGTGGTCATCACGATCGGCCTGCTTTCGGCGATGTATGACGAGGAGCGGCTGCATGCCGAGGTCGCGCCATTGATGCTCGAACTCGGGCGTTCGCTCGGCGGCCTGCTCGAGGGCGCCGAAGGTGACGTCTTCAACAACCGCATGCCGCGCAAACCGGTCGCAATGGCCGTGCACAACAATAACAAGCCGATCCATTCGGAGGGAGTGAATGAACTGGAAGCCGGAACTCGACGAGCTCGCCCGGCGCGAAGCCTTCGCGCGGGAGATGGGCGGCGTTGACAAGGTCAAGCGACAGCATGACCAGGGCCGGCTGACTGTACGGGAGCGCATCGACAAGCTGACCGACAAAGGCAGCTTTCACGAGATCGGCGCCGTCTCCGGCGTCGGCGAGTACGATGCCGGCGGCGAATTGCAGAAATTGACGCCGGCCAACTGCGTGTTCGGCCGCGCCCGCGTCGACGGGCGTCCATTGGTTGTGGTCGGCGACGATTTCACGGTCCGCGGCGGTTCGGCTGATGCGTCCATTTCGGCAAAGCCGTTGATGGCCGAGGAGATGGCGCACGATTTGCGTCTTCCCATCGTGCGCATCATCGAGGGCTCCGGCGGCGGCGGCTCGGTCAAGACCATCGAGACCAAGGGCGCGGCCAACCTGCCGGGCGGCATCGGCGGCACGCGCTGGTACCGCTTCACGACGGAGAACCTGTCGCGCGTGCCGGTCGTCGCGCTCGGTCTCGGCTCGGTGGCGGGCCTGGGAGCCGCGCGCCTTGCCGCCAGCCACTATTCCGTCATGACCCGGAAGTCCGCGATGTTCGTCGCGGGGCCGCCGGTGGTGAAGGCGCTGGGGCAGGACCTCTCGAAGGAGGAGCTCGGCGGCGCCGACATCCAGACCCGCGCCGGCGCAATCGACCATGCCGTCGACACCGAGGAGGAGGCGTTCGCTTGCGCGCGGCGTTTCCTGTCCTACCTGCCGTCATCAGTCTACGAGCTGCCGCCGACCTTGCCCTGCACCGACAATCCGGAGCGCAGCGACGAAGCGCTGATGAACGCGGTGCCGCGCAACCGCAAGCAGGTCTACAAGATCCGGCCGATCATCGAATCCGTCGTGGACAGGGGCTCGTTCTTCGAGGTCGCCAGGAATTTCGGCAAGCCCATCATCGTCGGCCTCGCGCGGCTCGAGGGTAGGGCAGTGATGGTGCTGGCCAGCGACAGCTTCCACTATGGCGGCTCCTGGACGGCGGATGCCTGCCAGAAGGTGGTGCGCTGGGTCGACTTCGCCGAGACCTTCCACCTGCCGATCGTCTACCTCATGGACTGCCCCGGCTTCATGATCGGCCTCGATGCCGAGAAGGCGGCGACCATCCGCCACGGCGTCCGCGCCATGGCCGCGGTGAACCAGACCACGGTGCCCTGGTGCACCGTGATCCTGCGCAACGCCTTCGGCGTCGCCGGTGTCGTGCATCAGCCGGCCGACCGCTTCTCGATCCGCTACGCCTGGCCGTCGGCCTATTGGGGCTCGCTGCCGCTCGAAGGCGGCATCGAGGCCGCCTATCGCGCCGACATCGATGCGGCCGAGGACAAGGCGGCAAAGCTGGAGGAGATCCAGCAGCGCCTCAACAAGCTGCGCTCGCCGTTCCGCTCGGCCGAGAAATTCTGGGTCGAGGAGATCATCGACCCGCGCAAGACGCGATCGCTGCTGTGCGAGTTCGCGCGCCTTGCCGAGCCGCTGCGCAAGCCGGGGCCGCCGGAGAATTTTTCGATCCGGCCGTAGCATCCCTGTGCCCCGGACGCAGCGCGCCGCTCGTTCAGCGGTGCGCTGCAGAGCCGGGGCCCATGCAGCAGCGAGCTCGCGATCTCCTGGGTCCCGGCTCTGCGCCGCAACGCCCGAGGCGTTGCAGCGCGTCCGGGACACGAGAGAAGTGGGCGCCGACGCAGTTCAAGATCCTTCCACAGCAAAACAATAACGGGCTAAACTCGCCCAACAAGAACAACAGGAAACGCCAATCGTGTACGACTTCATCATCGTCGGCGGCGGCTCGGCGGGGTCCGTGCTGGCGCACCGGCTCTCGGCCAGAAGCGCCAACAGGGTCTTGCTGTGCGAGGCCGGGCAGGACACGCCGCCCGGCAACGAGCCGGCTGAAATTCGGGACAGCTATCCGGGCACCGCCTATTTCGATCCGCGATTCCACTGGACCGAGCTCAAGGTTACGACTCAGGTCGTCAGCCATAACAATCCGAACGAGCCGCGGCCTCCCTTGCGCAAATACGAGCAGGCGCGCGTGCTCGGCGGCGGCTCCTCGATCAACGGCCAGATGGCCAATCGCGGCGCACCGACCGATTACGACGAATGGGACGCGCGCGGCGCCGAAGGATGGACGTGGAACGAGGTGCTGCCCTTCTTCAAGAAGGTCGAGCGGGACCTCGATTTCGACGGTCCCTATCACGGCAAGGACGGCAAGATCCCGGTTCGCCGTATCCCCAAGGAGCACTGGACCAGGCATTCCCAGGCATTCGCCGAAGCCTTCCAGCAGGCCGGTCATCAGTTCCTGCCGGACCAGAACGGCGAGTTTGTCGACGGCTTCTTCCCGGTGACGCACTCCAACCAGGCCGAGCAGCGCGTCTCGGCCGCGATGGGTTATCTTGATCGCGACACCCGCAAGCGCGCCAATCTCACGATCTCCACGAACACGCAGGTGCGCGAGCTGCTGTTCGAAGGCACGCAATGCGTCGGCGTGAAGGCCGTCGTCGACGGACGCGAGCAGGAATTCCGCGGACGCGAGATCATCCTCTCCAGCGGCGCCATCCATTCGCCGGCGCATCTGCTGCGTGCCGGCATCGGGCCGGTCGGCCATCTCAAGGACTTGGGCATTCCCGTGCTGATGGCCCTGCCCGGCGTCGGCCAGCGCCTGATGGATCATCCCTCGATCTCGCTGTCGTCCTTCGTTCGCCGCGGTGCGCGCATGAACGAGCACACCAGGCGCCACATGCAGCTGGGCCTGCGCTACTCCTCGGGTCTTGCCGGCGTGCCGAAGGGCGACATGTTCGTCGTCCTGCTCTCCAAGTCGGCCTGGCACGCGGTTGGTGAGCAGATCGGCTCGCTGCTGACCTTCGTCAACAAGACCTATTCGGAGACCGGACAGGTCAAGCTCGCCTCGCGCGATCCCTCCGCCGAGCCGATCGTCGAGTTCAACCTGTTGTCCGACCGGCGCGATCTCGATCGCCTGATGAGCGGCTTTCGCAAGATGGCGGCCATCCAGATGAGCGACGTCGTCAGGAAGGTGACGGACAAGCCGTTTCCGGCCGCCTACACCGACAAGGTGCGCAAGATCGGCGTGGTCAACACAAAGAACAAGATCCTCACTGCGATTGCCGCGGCCCTGATGGACGGGCCGGCGGCGCTGCGCCATTACATGATCGACAATTTCGTGGTCGAAGGCTTCACCTTCGATCAGGTCATGAACGACGACGATGCGCTGGAGGCCTTCGTGCGCAAGGCCACCATCGGCGTCTGGCACGCCTCTTGTTCCTGCCGCATGGGCCGCGCGGACGATCCGATGGCGGTGGTCGACAACCAGGGCCGCGTCAAGGGCATCCAGGGCCTGCGCGTCGTCGACGCCTCCATCTTCCCGGTGGTGCCGTGCGCCAACACCAATTTTCCGGTGTTGATGTCGGCGGAGAAGATCGCGGCTGCGATCATGCAGTAGCAGGGGCGTGCGCTGCGGTTTAGCAATTTGCCCACCACACGGATGACTGCATATAACCTAAAATAGGGACGTGAATAGAAGCCTTTTTCTGCCGCCCTTTCGGCCCATTTCGGACAAACCAATATTGGTTTCTCCGCTGCGGGGCAGGACCCTCCAACCAAGAGTCCTGCAATGATAAAACAAGTTGTTTCTGCGTGCGTCGTCGTTATAGCCATGTCCGCCGCTGCCGAGGCGCGGCCCTATCGCATCGTCCAAGCGCCCGAATGCAACGTCACCATGCCCTGCGATTTCTCGCACTCGCAGGTGCGTCGCGAGCGGGCTCCCGGGGTTTCAATCCAGAGAGCTTCATTGCCGAAGGCTTCATTGCAGGCCTATCGCTCGATGCAAATGACCGTGACCGATACCGGCAACGCCGCCACGACGATGAGCGTCTCCGGCGAGCGCGTCGTCGGGGGGCGCCCGGCCGGCTGCCCGTCGTCATTCTGCGGCTGCGGTGCGTCTTTGCGCGTGTTCGGCCGTGTTGTGCCGGAATTGAATCTCGCGTCCAACTGGCTGCGCTTTCCGCGCGCGGCCCCGGCGCCGGGAATGGTCGCAGCGCGCCGCGGCCATGTCTTCGTTCTGGAGCAGCATCTCGGCGGCGACACGTGGATGGCGTACGACGCCAATTCCGGCGGGCGCGCCACGCGAATCCACGCGCGCTCGCTGCGGGGCTACACAGTCGTCAATCCGCACGGCTGAGACGATGGCGAAGGTGCGCGGCGTTCATCCCAGCCGCAGCACCTTGCCTGGATTCATGATGTTCTGCGGATCGAGCGCGCGCTTGATGGTGCGCATGATGTCGAGCTCGGTCTTGGAGCGGTAGTGGCTGAGCTCGTCCAGCTTTTCGATGCCGATGCCGTGCTCGGCCGAGATCGAGCCGTCCATGGAGGTGATGAGGTCGTTCACCGCCCGCGTGATGGCGGCCTTGTATTGCGTCAGCGTCTGCTGGTCCATGTCCACCGGGGCCATGAACGAGAAATGCAGATTGCCGTCGCCGATGTGCCCCAAAGGATAGGGCCGGATGGTCGGGAGAATGTCGAGCACGGCCTTGAGCCCGAGATCGATGAACTCCGGTATCCGGGAGATCGCCACCGAGATGTCGTAGCTCAGCCCAGGCCCCTCGGCGCGCGAGGCCTCGGCGACGCTCTCCCTGATGCGCCACATGTTCTGCGATTGCTGTCCGGTCTGGGCGACGACCGCGTCGATCACGCGTCCGTCCTCCAGTTGATCGGCGAGAAACTGCTCCATCTTCTCGGCGATGCCGCCGGTCCCGTCCTGCCGCGCCCGCGCTGACGACCATTCCAGCAACAGGTACCATGGCGTGTCCGCCTTGAGCGGATCCTGCGTGCCGGGAATGTTGCGAAGCACCATGTCGACGGCGGCGCGGCTCATCAGCTCGCAGGAGCCGACATTGTCCTCGGATGCGCTGTGAGCCTCCGACAGGATCTCCAGCGCCGCGCGCGGATCGCGGATCGCCAGCCATGCCGTGCAGACGTCCTTCGGGGCCGGCCACAGCTTGAGCACGGCCTTTGTGATGATGCCGAGCGTTCCTTCGGCGCCCATGAAGAGGTGCTTGAGGTCGTAGCCCGTATTGTCCTTCTTGAGCGCGCGCAAGCCGTCCCAGACCTCGCCGTTCGGCAGCACGACCTCGAGTCCCAGCACGAGATTGCGGGCATTGCCGTAGCGCAGCACCTGCACGCCGCCGGCGTTGGTCGATAGATTGCCGCCGATCATGCACGAGCCCTGGGCGCCGAGGCTGAGGGGCAGGAACCGGTCGTGCCGGCTTGCCGTCTCCTGCAGCGTCTGCAGCACGCAGCCGGCCTCGACCGTCATGGTGTATCCGGTGGCATCGATGTCTAGCACGCGGTTCATGCGGCCGAGCGACAGCACTATGCCGGTGTGCGCGGGCCAGGGCGTGGCGCCGCCCATCAGGCCGGTGTTTCCACCCTGCGGCACGATCGCGATCCCATGCTCGTGGCAGAGCCCGACCACCGCCGCGACTTCCTCGGTGCTGCCAGGGCGAACCACCGCGCCGGCGTTTCCAGCCAGCAATCCGCGCCAATCCGTCACGAACGGCTGCATGCCGTGCGCGTCCTCGATAAAGCCTTTCTCACCGACGATCGCGCGCAGCGAATCGCGCAATGGGACGGTGAGCGGAACGGTTGGAATGATGGGTTCGGACGACGGACCGGCAACCGGCATTTGTTTCCCCTGGCGCATCTTGATGTGCACTGCGCACGCGGCGTGCGTCAGAGCATTGTCCACGTTTGCGCCGTGGAGTCTAACGGCAAAATGTCTCTCACCCGGGGTGTCCAGACGGGCAGGCCTGCGCAGGCGGCATGGGGTCGTCTTCGGATTTCCCGTTTGATCGGCGCCGCACCGGGCGACCGCGGCGCACCGTCGGCCGGCACGTCGCCTCCGGTATTTCTACGGGGCGATGCTTAGGGTTTAGCGCCAATGTCTGCGACCGGATTCAAGCGACATTAATGATGCCTTCTCGATATGAGACATCCCGGTCCGCTTCGGCTGTTCTTTGCGGATTGTCCGTAAGCGTTGATTAAGAGAGCCATCGTCATATCCCGCTGTGACGGACGAGCACCGGGATCGAAACCCGGCAGCCGCGCCCGTGGATTTCAGGGAAAGGACCGCTGCCGCAACGACGGCAGCCAGGATGAACGACATGCTTCGCCGCGCAATGCTCTGTTTCGCGACAGACCGGAAGGCCAACGTCGCCATCATCTTCGCGCTGACGATGGTTCCTATCATCTTTCTCCTGGGCATGACCCTCGACTACACGCTGGCCTTGCGCAAGCGCGAGCAGCTGAACGCAGCCGCCGATGCGGCCGCGATCGCAGCCGTGCGCCCCGCGATGCTGACGCAGACCGACGAGGCCACCATCAGGAACACGGCGGCTGCCGTCTTTGCTGCGAAGGCGAACCTTCCCGGGCTCGCCACCGTGCCGACGCCGACGGTCACGGTCACCGATGTCGGTCTGTCGCGGACCATCACGGTGTCCTACGCTGCGGAATCCCTCAACAATTTCCCGGGCGTTTTGGGTAAGCAGACCTGGAAGGTGGCGGGGTCGGCGACGGCGCAGGCGTCCAGCGCCCCCAACATGAATTTCTACCTGTTGCTGGACGATTCTCCGTCGATGGCGCTGGCGGCCACCCAGAAAGACATCGACAACATGGTTCTCGCCACGAAGAACCAGCCCACTTACGCGAAGAATTGCGCATTTGCCTGCCACGAGGCGCATCCCAACAACGCAAATCCCAGCGCGACGAACAAAGACAATCTTACGGTCGCGCGTGCGAACAACATCACGTTGCGGATCGATCTCGTGACCAACGCCGTCAAGCAATTGATGGTCGGGCCGTGGACCTGTCCGCAGTCGGGCACCACGGGCGGCGTCATGCAGTGCATGTCGGCGATCAACAACACGACCTACAAGGCCGCCATCTACACCTTCGACTACGCCCTCAACACGATCCAGACGCTGACCAGCCCGACCACCGCCGGCACGAAGATCGGCAACATTCAGCTCCTGAAGGTCGACCATCAGAACTGCCCCGTTCTCGACAGCAAGGGCGCCTGCATCTACACGACCGACTACGGCACCGACATCTCGAAGGGGCTGACGGACCTCAATGCCGTCATGCCCAATCCCGGCGACGGTACCGCGGCCGGTACGCCGCAGGAAGTGGTCTTCCTTGTCACCGACGGCGTCGAGGACAAGCTGATTCCGAAGACGGGGGGTAGCTGCGATCCCAGTGCCACCTATCCGCTTCCGCAGGCCAACACCTCGACTTTGCGATGCCAGCAACCGCTCAACACCGCTGTATGCGATACCATCAAGAGTCGGAACATCCGTATCGCGATCCTCTACACCGAGTATCTGCAACTGCCGAGCGACGGCTGGTACAACGGCCGTATCGCGCAGTTCAACAACCCGACCTCGTCGACGGGCACGATCGCACAACGGCTGAAATCCTGTGCGTCGCCGGGCCTGTACGCAAACGTTCAGAATGGCGGCGACATCAGCAAGGCGCTGACGGACCTCTTCATCAAGGTTGCGTCCAGCACGGCCAGCCTCGTGCAGTAGGAAGAGGCCATGTCCGGATCCCCCGCCACCATGAGGAAACGCCGCGATCGCTGCGCCGGTTTCGCGCGCGATAGCAGTGGCGCCACGGCGGTCGAGTTCGCGCTGGTCGCTGCGCCGTTCCTCGCCCTCGTCATCGCGCTGATCCAGACCTTTCTGGTCTTCTTCGCCCAGCAGACGCTCGAATCCATCGTGCGCCAGTCGGCGCGCCTCGTCATGACCGGGCAGGTCCAGTCCGCGAACATGACCCAGGCCGTCTTCAAGCAGAAGGTCTGCGACCAGATCCTGATCCTGTTCAACTGCAGCGGCATGATGGTCGACATGCAGGTGGCGACCTCGTGGACCTCCGCGAACACGGCGATGCCGACCCTGACCTACGACGGTTCGGGCAAGGTCTCCAATGTCTGGCAATACAACCCGGGCCAGCCCGGCGATATCGTCGTGCTCCGTATCATGTACGAGTGGCCGGTCGTCCTCGGTCCGCTCGGTTTCAACCTGTCGAACCTCAGCAACGGCAACCGGCTGATCATGTCGTCCGCCGCGTTCCAGAACGAGCCATGAGCCATCTGATGATCTCCGCCCTGTCGTCCCGCGCCCGTCACCTGTTGACCGATGTTCGCGCCGTTGCGGCGACCGAGTTCGCGATCGTGACGCCGTTCATGCTGTTGCTCTATGTCGGCGGCGTCGAGCTCGGCAACGCGCTCTCCATGAACGTCAAGGTCAGCGCCACCGCGCACAGTGTTGCCGACATGATCACGCAGAACACGGCTGTCAGCACGACCCAAATGGACGGCATTCTCGCGGCTGCGACCGCCATCATGGCGCCGTATCCTGTCAAGAATGGCAGCACCTCCCTGATGACGATCACGGTCTCGCAGGTCTCGACCGACAGCAACGGCAATGCGACGGTGCGATGGAGCAAGTCGACGAGCGCCTCGGGCGCACGAACCGTCGGTCAACAGATGACCTTGTCGTCCTTTACCGCACCGGGCGGCACCACCAATGCCAACATCTCTCTCATCCTGAGCGAGGTGTCCTACGACTACACGCCCAATCTCGGCTTCACCATCGCGGGCACCGTCAAGCTGTCCGACAGCTATTATCTATTTCCGCGCTGCTCGACCAACGGCCCGAGCGGCTCCACCAGCTTTCCGTATTACGACGTGAAATATGGAACAGGGGTGACCACCTGCACCTGCGTCCAGCACTTGCAGCAGAAGACCTGTTAGTCTCGCGGGAGCGGGCAGGGCAATCACGGTTAGAATTTAGCAGAGGCGTCGTGCCCGGGCTTGTCCCGCCTGCGCGGCCGAAGCCGCTTCGGCGCGGCGAAGGCCCGGGCATCCACGTTCTTTGTGCTGCGTGGAAAGGCGTGGATGGCCGGGACAAGCCCGGCCTTGACGCTGTGGGGACTGTCGGTGCTCCAGACCGCCACCGGCGCGCGGGGCTGGTCTACAGCAACCCGCATTGCCTTGCGACATCGAAGCGGGCATTGATTGTGGGCCTTGCGCATTTCTTCTGAATCGGCCGGGAGGGGACGGTGCCGCGGGCGAAGCTGGAACGACGCCCCGACGCGCTCGACGCATTCACCCGTGGGTTTCTTGCAACGGCCCGGCCCCAAGGACATGAAGAAGGCGACGGGAAGTAATTCCCACGGACCAGCCCTAAGGAAATTGAGGCCATGACCCAGGCACCTGCCATCAGTCGCTTTCCTGTCCCTGATCTCGCCGACATGCCGGACGACATTCGGGCCCGTATCCTGGCCGTCGAGGAGAAGTCCGGCTTCATTCCGAACGTCTTTCTGGTGCTCGCGCACCGGCCGGACGAGTTTCGCGCTTTCTTCGCCTACCACGACGCGCTCATGGACAAGCCGGGCAACCTCACCAAGACCGAGCGGGAAATGATCGTGGTTGCGACCAGCAACCTCAATCAATGCCAATATTGCGTCATCGCGCATGGCGCGATCCTGCGCATCCGCGCCAAGGATCCGTTGATCGCCGATCAGGTCGCGGTCAATTACCGCAAGGCGGACATTACCGATCGGCAGAAGGCGATGCTCGACTTCGCCGTCCGCGTCTCGACCGAGGCCTACAAGGTTTCCGAATCTGATTTCGCCACGCTGAAATCGCACGGGTTCACGGAAGAGGACGTCTGGGACATTGCCGCGATCACGGCCTTCTTCGGCCTCTCCAACCGGCTTGCCAACGTCACCAGCATGCGTCCGAACGCGGAATTCTACGGCATGGGACGCGCCTGACCGGGTCCGCACGTTCACGATCGGGGGCCGCGCGGCTCAGGTGCCGCGGGCGAAGCCGGAAGTCGATCCTGTTCGATCGGCCTCCTGGGAAGCGAGGGAGAGGTGGAGAGATGACGGATTTCGTAACGCCGCAGAAGATGGCGGAGATGATACCTTCTGGCTGCAAGCTCGGTCTGGCACCGGACGACTACGCTGCAGCCCCGGGATTGGTTCGGATGCTGATCGAGCGCGGCATCCGCGATCTGCACGTGGTCTGTGCGCCGATCGGCGGCATGCAGGTCGACATGCTCATCGGCGCCGGTGCCGCGGCGACGCTGGAGACGAGCGCGGTCAGTCTCGGCGAGGCGGGCGGCGCGCCATGTTTCAGCCGGGCCGTCCGCGACGGATCGATTCGCCTTCGCGACGCGACTTGTCCCGCGGTGTTCGCAGGCCTGACGGCCGCCGAGAAGGGCGTTCCGTTCATGCCGATCCGCGGCATCATCGGCAGTGACGTCCTGAAGAAACGGGACGATTGGAAGCTGATGTCCAATCCGTTCGACGACGACGAGAAGATCGTCGCGGTCTCGGCGATCCAGCCCGACATCGCCTTGTTTCATGCGCCCGAAGCGGATCGGTTCGGCAACGTCCGGCTGGGGCGCCGGCGCGAGGTGATGTTGCTGGCGCACGCCTCGAAGCAGGCCTTCGTGACCGTCGAGCGCATTTCCGAGGTCTCGCTGCTCGACGACGAGAAGATGGCCGCGGGCGTCCTGCCGGCGATCTACGTCAGCGCGGTGGCGGAGCTGAAGAACGGCGGGTGGCCCACCGGGCTCTACGCCGAATATCCCAGGGACGGGCAGGAGGTCGAGAAGTACGCGCGCGCGGCGCGCTCGCCGGAAGGCTTCCAGGCCTACATCCAGGGGTCGGGGAGCGCGGCATGAGCGAGCCGTGCACCAGCCGCGAGTTGATGATCTACACGATCTCGCGGCTGCTGAAGGGGGTGCGGCATGTTGCGGTCGGTCAATCCTCGCCGATGCCCGCGGCAGGAGCGATGCTCCTGCGCGCGCTCAACGAGCGTGACGGACTGGAGCGCCTGCAGGTCTCGATCCTCGGTTCGGTCAAGCACAATTCGTTCACTGGCGGTGCCGAGGAGCTGTTCGATTGCGCCGCGCAGGGACGCCTGGATGCCTTCTTTCTCGGCGGCGGCCAGATCGACGGCCAGGGCAACGTCAATCTCGTCGGCACCGGCGACTATCCGAACAATCCGGTCAGATGGCCCGGCTCGTTCGGCTCCGCCTACCTCTATTTCCTCGTTCCGCGGGTCATCCTGTTTCGGGAAGAGCACAGCCTGCGCTCCCTGGTGGAGCGCGTCGACTTCGTGTCTGCGCCTGGCGTCACCGACGAGACGGTCTATCGGCGCGGCGGCCCGCATGCGCTGCTGACCAACGCGGCGTTGTTTTCCTTCGAGCGCGAGGTGGGACGCTTTCGCCTCGAGAGCACCCATCCCGGATATGATTGGCGCGACATTCGCGGCACCACGGGCTTCGCGTACGACAACGAGCAATGTGCGGTCACGATGCCGTCGCCGGACGAGGCGACACTCGCCTTGATCCGGGGCCGGATTCGCGAGGAGCTGCGCGAATGCTATCCGCAGTTCGCAGGCAACATGCCGGGGCCAGGGTAGGATATTGCTGGCTTTCACGCGATCGGCGCGAGCTTGCTCGGCCTCTCCCGCTTGCGGGAGAGGCCGACGCGCTCGCAATGACGACGAGGAGAGAGTTGCGCGCGATCTGTCCTGCCGGTGCACGCCGCACCGGGGAGACATCCTTATGCGCCTTACGCCATCGCCGCTTGCGGCTTCGGTTGCCGCGACAGCGCCAGCACGATCAGGGCGGCGAACACGCAGAGCGCGCCGGCGATGAAGAACGCGGGCAGGTAGCTCTGATAGACCGTTCGCGAGAAGCCTGCCCCGAAGGCCGCGGCGCCGGCGCCGAGCTGATGGCCGGCGAAGATCCAGCCGAACACCAGGTTGGCGCGCTCGGGGCCGAATTTCTGCGCGGTGAGCCGCACCGTGGGCGGCACGGTCGCGATCCAGTCGAGCCCGTAGAACAGCGCGAAGAGCGAGAGGCCGTAGAACGAGAAATCGGTGAAGGGCAGGAAGATCAGCGAGAGCCCGCGCAGGCCGTAATACCAGAACAGCAGATAGCGGTTGTCGTAGCGGTCCGACAGCCAGCCCGACATGATGGTGCCGAAGAAGTCGAAGATGCCCATCGCGGCGAGCAGGCTGGCGGCCTGCACCTGCGGGATGCCGAAATCGAGGCACATCGGGATCAGGTGCACCTGGACCAGGCCGTTGGTCGAGGCGCCGCAGACGAAGAAGGTCGCAAACAGGATCCAGAACGCCGTCGACTTCGAGGCGTCGGCCAGCGTGCCGAGCGCCACCGCCGTGATCGAGCCGTGGCTGGCGGGCGGCGCGGGCAGGGGTTCGGTGCCTTCGTCGCCGAACGGACGCTGGCCGACATCGCTCGGCCGGTCGCGCATTGCGAGCAGGACGGCCAGTGCGGAAACGCCGAGCATGATGCAGACAAAGCCGAGCGCGAGCCGCCAGCCGTAGCGTTCGGTGAGGCTCGCGAGCAGCGGCAGGAACACGAGCTGGCCGGTGGCGACGCTCGCGGTCATGATGCCGACCACGAGGCCGCGTCTTGCCGCGAACCAGCGCGTCGCGATCGTCGCGCCCAGCACCAAGGCGGTCATGCCGGTGCCGAGGCCGATCACCACGCCCCACAGCGCGATGAGCTGCCAGACCTCGGTCATGCCGAGCGAGGCGACGAGGGCCGAGACGACGATCAGCTGCGCAACCAGCGTGACGTTGCGCAGGCCATAGCGGTTGAGCAGGGCGGCCGCGAACGGCGCCATCAGTCCGAACAGGATGAAGCGGATCGACAGCGCCGAGGAGATTTCCGCCGTGCTCCAGCCGAACTCCTTCTGCAGCGGAACGATGAACACGCCGGGTGCGCCGACCGTGCCGGCGCTGATCAGCGCGGCAAGGAAGGTGACGCCGACCATCACCCAACCGTAATGGATGTTGCGGCGGGACAGTGCTGCCGCGAGCCAGTTCGAGATCATCGAGCCTCAATCATGGTTGTCGAGCCCCATGGGGACCCGCATCATCGTTGCAATCTGGCACAGGCGAGGAAAGTCTGGAATGCCAGACTTCCCTCAATTTCAGACATTGACGTCAGCGGGCTGGCCGCTCAACGGCGATGGCCGTGGCTTCGCCGCCGCCGATGCACAGCGCGGCGACGCCGCGCCTGAGGTTCTGCGCCTCCAGCGCATGCAGCAGCGTCACGATCAACCGCGCGCCGGTGGCGCCGATGGGATGGCCGAGCGCGCAGGCGCCGCCGTTGACGTTGAGCTTGTCGCGGGGAATGCCGAGATCGCGCTGCGCCGCCATCGCCACCACGGCGAAGGCCTCGTTGATCTCGAACAGGTCGACATCGGAGGCAGCCCAGCCGACCCTGTCCAGCAGCTTGCGGATCGCCGGGATCGGCGCCGTGGTGAACCATTGCGGCTCCTGGCTGTGGGTGGCGCGACCCCGGATCTCGGCGAGAACCGGCAGCCCGTTCCGATCGGCGAGCGAGCGTTTCGTCAGCACCAGCGCCGCGGCACCGTCGGCATTGGCGGAGGAGGCCGCCGGCGTGATCGTGCCGTTGGCGCGGAATGCAGGCTTGAGGCCCGGAATCTTGGCGGGGTCGACCTTCAACGGATGCTCGTCATTGGCGACGATGCGGGGGCCTGCCTTCTCGCTCAGCGTGATCGGCGCGATCTCGGCCTTGAACGCGCCGCCCTCGACCGCCTTGCGGGCGCGGGTGAGCGTCTCCATGGCGTAGGCGTCCTGGTCCTTGCGGGTGAACTGGTAGGCCTCCGCGGTGGCCTCGCCGAAATCGCCCATGGAACGGCCGGTCTCGTAGGCATCCTCCAGGCCGTCCATCATCATGTGATCGATGATGCGGTCATGGCCGACGCGATAGCCGCCGCGCGCCTTTGCGAGGAGATATGGCGCATTGCTCATGCTCTCCATGCCGCCGGAGACGACGATGTCGGCCGAGCCGGCCCGGATGATGTCGTGCGCCAGCATGGTCGCCTTCATGCCGGAGCCGCAGACCTTGTTGACGGTGGTGGCACCGGTGGCATCCGGCAAACCGGCGCTGCGGGCCGCCTGCCGCGCCGGCGCCTGGCCTTGTCCCGCCGGCAGCACGCAGCCCATGAAGACCTCGTCGACCTTCTCCGGCGCGAGCCTGGCGCGCTCCAGCGCCGCCCCGATCACATGCGAGCCGAGCTTGTGCGCGGCAAGCGGCGACAATTCGCCCATGAAGCGGCCGAGCGGGGTACGGGCGGCGGAGACGATGACGACGGGATCGGCGGCTTCGGCCATGACGGAACTCCCTAGCGATGGCAGATAAGATTATGGTCATCATATGATGCGACGCAAAAAATGCAACCGCGGCCGGGATGAGAAAATGTCGTGATGAGGATGAGATTTGGTCGTTCGAGTGAAGAGAATGCTCTTCGCGGCACGCTGTCATCACCCGCGAAGTGTTTAGACCGGAGACGGTGCGGCTAGAACCGAGAAGCCGCGGCGTACTGGATGCCCCGCCTTCGCGGGGCACGACACCGTCTTTGGTGCGCCTACCGCTTCCGGTTCACAAACGCGCCCATCAGCCGCGTCGGCTCGTCCGTCAAAAACGACTCGCCGAACACCTTCACGCTCAGGTTCACTGATTCCGTCAGCGGCAGCTCCTCCCACTGCCGCAGCAGCGCCTTCTGCGACCGCAGCGCCTCGGGGCCGCATTCAAGCAATGCCTTCACGAGGTGCTCGACCTCGGCATCGAGCCCGCCCTCCGGCGCGACCTTGTCGACGAGGCCCCAGGCCAGCGCCGTGGCTGCGTCGATATTCTCCGCCGTCATCACCAGCCAGCGCGCGCGCGCCCAGCCGATCAGGCGCGGCAACAGGGCCGCGTGGATTACCGAGGGGATGCCGACGCGCACCTCCGGCATGCCGAAATGTGCATCGTGGGCGGCGATCCGGAAGTCGCATGCCGCCGCCACTTCCAGTCCGCCGCCGAGGCACCAGCCGGGCATCCGCGCGATGACCGGGGCGGGAAAGGCGCGCACGGCCTCGCAGAGATCGCGCAGGCGGCTGATGAAGGCCTCGGCCGATGCCTGGTCGAGTTTTGCCATCTCCTTGATATCGGCGCCGCCGATCATGCTCCTCTCGCTCTGCCCGCGCAGCACCACGACGCGGATGCTGCGGTCGGAGCCGAGCTGCTGCAAACCCTTGCGCACGGCGTCGGTCACCGGCGAGCCGAGAATGTTGAGCGGGCCGGCGTTGCAGATCGCGACATGGACGACGCCGCGCGCATCGCGCGTCACGCCGCAATGGTGGTTGAGCATTTCCATCGTGGGATCCCGGTCGGCTTTGGTGGCGCGCACAAGGCGCAGCGGTCGGTGTCACTTCCGGGCCGAAATCCCCGGCTTGTCAAGTCGCCAGTTGCCAGCGCGAAGTCCGCGACGTAGTATGACGTACATCATTCAAAGAGGCGTCCATGACCCCTAGCGATCAACTCGACCTGTTTTCGCCGGCGCAGCGGCGTGAGCGCGTGGTGGACTGGCAGGTGCCTGCGCCGGTAGCGAGAGCGGCCATGGCGCTGTCCGGCATGGAAGCCATGCTGGGCATTCGCGACGGCCGGCTGCCGCCGCCGCCTTTCGCGAAACTGATCGGCTTCACCATGGCCGTGGTCGAGCCGGGGCGGATCGTCATGGAACTGGAGCCGCGTGAGGATCTCGAGAACACCATCGGCCTCATCCACGGTGCGACCGCTGCGGCGCTGCTCGATACCGCCATGGGCTGCGCCATTTCGACCCGGCTCGAGGCCGGCCAGAGCTCGGTGACCCTCGACTTGAAGCTGGCGTTCCTGCGTCCGCTCTCGGTCCGTTCCGGGCTGATCTCGGCCGAAGGCAAGGTGATCAAGCTGGGGCGGCAGACCAGCTACACCGAGGGCTTCGTCCGCGACGGCAAGGGCGCCCTCGCGGTGCATGCAACTGCAACCTTTTCCATGATCGGCAGCAACTTGACATGAATTAATGCAGCCATTTCGGCCTCCGCGTGTTATGAGATGATTTCCGACATTCAATGAGACCCGCATGCGCTATTCCCGGGAACACAAGCAGGAAACCCACGACCGCATCGTCAGGAAGGCTTCCGTGCGGCTGCGCGAGAAGGGCGCCCACGGCATCGGCGTCGCCGACCTGATGAAGGAGGCCGGCCTGACCCATGGCGGCTTCTATGCGCATTTCGATTCCCGTGAGGCGCTGGTGATTGAGGCGTTTGGTTATGCGATGGACCGCTCGATGGAGCACTGGCGCAAGATCACCGACGAGGTTTCGCCGGAAAAGCGGCTGGCGCTGATCGCGGAGGCCTATCTCTCGGCGCTGCATCGCGACAATCCCGGCCATGGCTGCTCGATTCCCGCCCTCGGTGCCGAGATCGCCCGCGAGAGCCCGAAGGCGCGCAAGGCCTTTGCCGGCAAGCTCGACGAGATGATCGAGCTGTTGGCGGACTACATCCCGAACCTGCCGCGCAAGGCCGCACGCAAGCAGGCGATCGCGACGCTGGCGACGATGGCCGGCGCCATGCTGCTCGCGCGTATCGCTGGCTCCAGCGAGCTGTCCGACGAGGTGCTGAAGGCGGGCAGGGACGTTGCCCTGGAGGGCGCAAAGCGCGAGCCGAAGGTGGCGGTGACGAAGAAGGCGAAGACCTAGGCGAGGTCCTGTAGGGTGGGCAAAGCGAAGCGTGCCCACGACTTCGCTGCTATCGGAGATAGATGGTGGGCACGGCGCTCTGCGCCTTTGCCCACCCTACAGGACTGGCGCTACCGCCCCGCGAACAACGCCCGCTCGCGCTCGACGATCTCGCCGATGTAATCCGCAACCGCGCGGATGCGCGCCAGATCCTTGCTGTCGGCGTGCATCAGCATCCAGAACGTCCGCGTGATCGAGATCTCGTCGGGCAGCACCGGAACCAGTTGCGGATAGTCGGTCGCCATGAAGTGGGGCAGCACCGCGATGCCGAAACCGGAGAGCGTGGCATTGAGCTGGGCGATCAGATTGGCGCTGCGGAAGCGCGCGGAGATCCGCGGCGACACCTGCGGCAGATAATCGAGCTCCGGCGTGAACAGGAGCTCCTCGATGTAGCCGACGAAGCGGTGCTGCGGCAGCACCTCGCGCGAGGTGATCTTTGGGAAGCGGTCTAGATAGGCGGGCGCGGCATAGAGGCCGAGGCGGTAGTCGAGCAGCTTGCGGCCGACGATGCGGCCCTCCTTGGGCATGGTCAGGCTGATGGCGATATCGGCCTCGCGCTTGGAGAGGCTGAACAGCCGCGCGGTCGCCACCAATTGCAGATCGAGATCGGGGTACCGGTCGGCAAACGGCGCCAGCCGCGGCGCCAGGAAGGCGGTGCCGAAGCCGTCCGGTGCGCCGATCCGGACCGTGCCGGTCAGCCGCGCCACCGAGCCGCCGACCTGCTCCTGGTTGGCGACGATGGTCGATTCCATGGCTTCGGCGCTGTCGGCGACGCGCTGGCCGGCCTCGGTGAGGAGGTAGCCGGTCTTGCGCCGGTCAAACAGTTTTGCCGAAAGGTGCCTTTCCAGCCGGTCGACCCGGCGGATCACCGTGGCATGGTCGACGCCCAGCTGTTTTGCCGCAGCCGAGACCGAGCCGCCCCGCACGATGGCCAGCACGAAGCGAAAGTCGTCCCAGTCGATAGCGCCTTGATCCAGCATTTTCGCACATCTATGGTGCATTATCTCAGACTTGAATCCTATAAAATGCAGGTCAATAGGATTTGTCAAAGCGTTCAGGCTCGACCCCAGGAGATCATTCCATGCGTTCAATCGGACATTTCATCGGTGGCAAGGAGGTCAAGGGCACCTCTGGCCGCACCGCCGACGTTTTCGAGCCGATGACCGGTGACGTTCAGGCCAAGGTGGCGCTGGCGTCCAAGGCCGAGGTCCGCGCCGCCGTCGAGAACGCGCGCGCCGCGCAGCCCGAATGGGCCGCCACCAACCCGCAGCGCCGCGCCCGCGTCATGATGAAGTTCCTCGAGCTGGTGCAGCGCGACTACGACAAGCTCGCCGAGCTGCTGGCTCGCGAGCACGGCAAGACGGTGCCGGACGCCAAGGGCGACATCCAGCGTGGCCTCGAGGTCGCGGAGTTCGCCTGCGGCATCCCGCACCTGATGAAGGGCGAATACACGGAAGGAGCAGGTCCCGGCATCGACATCTATTCGATGCGCCAGCCGCTCGGCGTCGTCGCCGGCATCACCCCGTTCAACTTCCCGGCGATGATCCCGATGTGGAAGTTTGCGCCGGCGATCGCCTGCGGCAACGCCTTCATCCTCAAGCCGTCGGAGCGCGATCCCGGCGTGCCGATGCTCCTCGCTGAGCTCATGATGGAAGCAGGCCTGCCGGCCGGCATCCTCAACGTCGTCAACGGCGACAAGGAAGCGGTCGACGCCATCCTCGACGACCCCGACATCAAGGCCATCGGCTTCGTCGGCTCCACCCCGATCGCGCAGTACATCTACGAGCGCGCCGCGCAGACCGGCAAGCGCTGCCAGTGCTTCGGCGGCGCCAAGAACCACGCCATCATCATGCCCGACGCCGACATGGACCAGGCGGTCGACGCGCTGATTGGCGCCGGCTACGGCTCGGCCGGCGAGCGCTGCATGGCCGTCTCGGTCGCGGTCCCCGTCGGCAAGTCCACCGCCGACCGGCTGATGGAAAAGCTGATCCCGCGCGTCGAGAGCCTCAAGATCGGCACCTCGATCGATCCGTCTGCCGATTACGGCCCGCTGGTCACGCGCGAGGCGGTCGAGAAGGTCAAGAGCTACATCGACATCGGCATCAAGGAAGGCGCGACGCTCGCCGTCGACGGCCGCGGCTTCAAGATGCAGGGCTACGAGAAGGGCTTCTATCTTGGCGGATCGCTGTTCGACAACGTCACCAAGGACATGCGGATCTACAAGGAAGAGATTTTCGGCCCGGTGCTCTCGGTGGTGCGCGCGCACGATTACAAGGAAGCGCTGGCGCTGCCGTCGGAGCACGACTACGGCAACGGCGTCGCCATCTTCACCCGCGACGGCGATGCCGCGCGCGATTTCGCGGCTAGGGTCAATGTCGGCATGGTCGGCATCAACGTGCCGATCCCGGTGCCGATCGCCTATTACACCTTCGGCGGCTGGAAGAAGTCGGGCTTCGGCGATCTCAACCAGCACGGTCCTGACTCGGTCCGCTTCTACACCAAGACCAAGACCGTGACCTCGCGCTGGCCGTCCGGCGTCAAGGAAGGTGCGGAATTCTCGATCCCGCTGATGAAGTGACGCGGTCGGCGTGAACTGCAGCGGCGTCGGGACAACACCTCTCCCTTCGGGAGAGGTCGCGCCGAAGGCGCGGGTGAGGGGTTACGGTCTCTCGTTGGAGCAGCACCCCCTCACCCGATTTGCTGCGCAAATCGACCTCTCCCCTCCGGGGAGAGGTGACCCTATCCCGGCGGGGGCTTTGAGATGCAGTTCGCTCTGAACGAGGATCAGATCGCGGTTCGCGACATGGCACTCGCGTTTGCGGCGGAAAAGATCGCGCCGCATGCGCTGCGCTGGGACGAGGAGAAGCATTTCCCCGTCGATGTGATGCGCGAGGCCGCGACGCTCGGCATGGGCGGCATCTACATCCGCGACGATGTCGGGGGATCCGCGCTGACGCGGTTCGACGCGGCGCTGATCTTCGAGGCGCTGGCGACCGGCTGCCCGACCACCTCGGCCTTCATCTCCATCCACAACATGGCGTCCTGGATGATCGACGCCTACGGCAGCGACACCCAGCGCCACCAATGGCTGCCAAAGCTCTGCACCATGGAGCTGATCGCCAGCTACTGCCTGACCGAGCCGGGCGCCGGCTCGGACGCAGCGGCGCTGCGCACCCGCGCGGTGCGCGACGGCGACCATTACGTCCTCAACGGCCAGAAGCAGTTCATCTCCGGCGCCGGCGGCACCGATCTGCTGGTGGCGATGGTGCGCACCGGCGGTGATGGTCCCGGCGGCATCTCGACCCTCGTCATCGACGGCAAGACGCCGGGCGTCTCCTTCGGCGCCAACGAGCGCAAGATGGGCTGGAACGCGCAGCCGACCCGCGCGGTGATGTTCGAGAACGCCCGCGTGCCTGTTGCCAATCGCCTGAGTGAGGAGGGCGTCGGCTTCAAGATCGCGATGGCCGGCCTCGACGGCGGCCGCCTCAACATCACAGCCTGCTCGCTCGGCGGCGCGCAGACCGCGCTCGACAAGGCGCGCGCCTACATGAAGGAGCGCGAGGCGTTCGGCAAACGCCTCGACGAATTTCAGGCGCTGCAATTCCGCCTCGCCGACATGGCGATCGAGCTCGAAGCCGCGCGCACCTTCCTGTGGCGGGCGGCCGCGGCGCTCGACCGCAAAGACCCCGATGCCACCATGCTGTGCGCGATGGCAAAACGCTTCGGCACCGATGTCGGCTTCGAGGTCGCCAACCATGCGCTGCAGCTTCACGGCGGCTACGGTTACCTCAGCGAGTACGGCATCGAGAAGATCGTGCGCGATCTGCGCGTGCACCAGATCCTCGAAGGCACCAATGAAATCATGCGGCTCATCGTGGCGCGCAAACTGATCGAGGGCGCGCGATGAGCGGGGTGGAAGAGGGCGATCTCATCGCCCGCGTCGAGGGGGCGGCCGGCATCATCAGGCTCAACCGTCCCAAGGCGATCAATGCCGTGACGCTGGAGATGTTTCGCGACATCGAGAAGGCACTCGATCGCTTCGAGGCCGATCCTGAAGTCGCCGTGATCGTGCTGGAAGGTGCCGGCGAGCGCGGGCTCTGCGCCGGCGGGGACATCCGCGCGCTCTGGGAAAGCTCGAAGGTGAACGGCGACCTCGGCAAGATCCTGTGGCGCGAGGAATACATCCTCAACGCCCGGATCAAGAAATTTCCGAAGCCATATGTCGCCTTCATGGACGGCATCGTGATGGGCGGCGGCGTCGGTCTGTCCGCCCATGCCAGCCATCGCGTCGCCACGGATCGCACCAGGCTCGCCATGCCCGAAGTCGGTCTCGGCTTCTTCCCCGATGTCGGCGGCACCTATCTGTTGTCGCATTCGCCGGGCGAGATCGGCACCTATTTCGGGCTGACCGGCCAGACCATGAATGGGCCGGATGCGATCCATGCCAAGTTCGCCGATTGGGTCGTGCCGGCGGTGAAGCTGCCCGAGCTGCGCGAGGCCCTGACGAAGCTGCGTTCCGGCGCCACCGCCGCCGAGGTCAGCAAGCTCATCAGCAGCCTTTCAACCGCCGAGGCCGGGGGGCCGGTGGCCGCGAAGGAGCCTGTCATCGACGCGCTGTTCGGCTTCGACCGCATGGAGGACATCGTTGCGGCGCTCGAGCGCGACGGCTCGGACTTCGCGCTGGCCACGCTGAAGACGCTCAACGAAAAATCGCCGCGCGGCATGGTGGTGACGCTGAAGCTCTTGCGGCTCGCGCGCGCTTCGTCGAGCCTGGAGGAGTGTCTGGTGCGCGAATACCGTGCCGCGCTGGAAGTCTTCCGCAGCGACGATTTTCGCGAAGGCGTGCGCGCCGCCGTGATCGACAAGGACCGCAACCCGACCTGGTCGCCGCGAACAATCGAGGATGTGACGCCGGAGATGCTGGCGCCGTATTTCGCCGAGATCGGCACTGATGAGCTGAAGTTCAACTGACAACGAGACAGCGGAGGAAACGACAATGGCCACGATCGCATTCATCGGTCTCGGCAACATGGGCGGCCCGATGGCGGCTAACCTCGTCAAGGCCGGCCACAAGGTGGTGGCATTCGACCTAGTCGAAGCCTCGCGCGCGCAGGCCAAGGCCGATGGCGCCGGCATTGCCGACAGCGCGTCCGCGGCGGTGAAGGGCGCCGATGTCGTCGTCACCATGCTTCCCGCAGGCAAGCATGTGCTCGGCGTCTGGAACGAGGTCGTGCCGGCCATGACCAAGGGCGCGCTGATCATCGACAGCTCCACCATCGACGTCGAGAGCGCGAGGGCCGCGCATGTGCTGGCGGCGAAGCACGGCGTGCTTTCGGTCGATGCGCCGGTCTCCGGCGGCACCGGCGGCGCCAAGGGCGCGACGCTCACCTTCATGTGCGGCGGCGAGGAGAAGGCGTTTGCCGCGGCCAAGCCGGTACTGGAGAACATGGGCAAGAAGATCGTGCATTGCGGCGGCGCCGGCGCCGGCCAGGCGGCAAAAATCTGCAACAACATGATCCTCGGCATCTCCATGATCGCGGTCAGCGAGGCCTTTGCACTCGGTGAGAAGCTCGGCCTTTCGCATCAGGCGCTGTTCGACGTCGCCTCGACCTCATCGGGCCAGTGCTGGTCGCTGACGACCTATTGTCCGGTGCCGGGTCCAGTGCCGACCTCGCCCGCCAACAACGACTACAAGCCGGGCTTCGCTTCGGCGCTGATGGTGAAGGATCTGACGCTGGCACAGGATGCCGCCAAGGCTGCCGGCGCAGCCACGCCGCTCGGCAAGCATGCGCAGGAAATCTATCAGTCTTTCGACGCAGCCGGCCAGGGTGGGGTGGATTTTTCCGGAATTATCAAGCACGTTAGGAGTCTGGCCGGGAAAGCTTGATGACGACATTCCAGGAAGCGCGCGCGTTCCTTCTGCAACATCGCACGGATTACGAGACGGCGGTCAAAGACTTCCGTTGGCCGGATCCGGTCCCCTTCAACTGGGCGCTCGACTGGTTCGACGCCGAGCTGGCAACCAATGCGGAGAGCAGGGATCGTCCCGCGCTCTGGATCGTCGATGCCGCACAGGATCGCCAGACAAAGCTGTCCTTTGCGGCGCTCTCCAAGCGCTCCAACCAGGTCGCGAATTTCCTCCGTGCGCAGGGCCTGAAGCGCGGCGATCATTTGCTGCTGCTGCTCGGCAATGTGGTTCCGTTGTGGGAGACCATGCTGGCGGCGATGAAGCTCGGCGTCGTCGTGATTCCCGCGACCACGCTGCTCACGGCGGATGAGCTGCGCGACCGGCTCGATCGCGGCAAGGCCAAGGCGGTGGTTGCCGGCGAGGATCAGGTCGCGAAATTTGCGAGCCTTGGTGCGGACAACATCGCTCGCATCGCGGTCGGCGCGGCCTCCGACGGATGGCTGTCATACGATGACGCGGCAAAGGCTTCCGAGAGTTTTGCTGCCGACGGTGTAACCAACGCCGACGACCCGATGCTGCTCTATTTCACCTCTGGCACGACGGCGAAGCCGAAACTCGTCCGGCACAGCCAGCGCAGCTATCCCGTCGGCCATCTCTCGACCATGTACTGGATCGGGCTGAAGCCCGGCGACGTCCATCTCAACATTTCCTCGCCCGGCTGGGCCAAGCACGCCTGGAGCTGCTTCTTCGCGCCGTGGAATGCGGGCGCGACCGTGTTCGTGGTCAACCAGCCGCGCTTCGATGCGAAAGGCCTGCTCGCCACCATCGGCCGCTGCGGCGTCACCACGCTGTGTGCGCCGCCGACCGTGTGGCGGCTGTTCATCCAGGAGAACCTCGCCTCGTTCAAGGTGGCCCTGCGCGAGGTCTGCGGCGCCGGCGAGCCGCTCAATCCTGAAGTGATCGACCAGGTGCGGGCGGCCTGGGGCCTCACCATCCGCGACGGTTACGGCCAGACCGAAACCACCGCGCTGGCGGGCAACTCGCCGGGCCAGAAGATCAAGATCGGCTCGATGGGCCGGCCGCTGCCGGGCTATCGCGTGCAGATCAGCGACGCCGACGGCCATCCCGCCAGGGAAGGCGAGGTCACGCTGGTGCTCGGCGCCGAGCGGCCCGCCGGCCTGATGCAGGGTTACCAGGGCGACGACGGCAAGCTGTCCGGTGCCGAGGGTGAGCTCTATCGCAGCGGCGATGTCGTGTTCGAGGACGATGAAGGCTATTTCACCTTCGTCGGCCGTTCCGACGACGTGTTCAAGTCGTCAGACTACCGCATCAGTCCGTTCGAGCTGGAGAGCGTGCTGCTCGAGCACGAGCTGGTCGCGGAAGCCGCGGTGGTGCCGAGCCCGGACCCGATCCGCCTTGCCGTTCCCAAGGCCTTCGTGCTGCTGACCTCGGGCACGGAGCGGACGCCGGAGACGGCGCTCTCCATCTTCAGGCATCTGCATAGCCGGCTGGCCCCGTTCAAGCGTATCCGCCGCCTCGAAATCGTCACCGAGCTGCCGAAGACGATCTCTGGCAAAATCCGTCGCGTGCAGCTACGACGGCTCGAACGCGACGACGATCGCGAGGATCCGCTGCGCGGCCGGGAATTCCGCGAGGAGGATTTTCCGGAGTTGTCGAAGGCAAGGGGCGAAGGTTAGTGGAGCTTGTCATTCCGGGGCGATGCGCAGCATCGAACCCGGAATCCATTTTGCGGCAGAGTTTGCTGTCAAATGGATTCCGGGTTCGCGCTTCGCGCGCCCCGGAATGACGGTGGTTGGAGTCATCAATGAACCAAATCTGGAAGTCGCCGCCGATCACGCTCAAGGCCTATCAGGCCCTGGTCGGCAAGGAGATCGGCGTGTCATCCTGGCATCTGATCGACCAGCCTCGCATCGACACCTATGCCGACGTCACCGAGGATCATCAGTTCATCCACGTCGATCCCGAAAGAGCCAGGAAGGAAACCGCGTTTGGCACCACCATCGCGCACGGCTTCCTGACCATGTCGATGTTGTCGGTGATATCCTATGAAGTGATGCCGGCGATCGCCGGCACCACGATGGGCGTCAATTACGGTTTCGACAAGCTGCGTTTCATCTCGCCGGTCCGATCCGGCAAGCGCATCCGTGGCCGCTTCGTCCTCGCCGAAGCCAAGCTGCGCAAGCCGAACGAATTGCAGTCCCGCACCAACGTCACGGTCGAGATCGAAGGCGAGGACAAGCCCGCGCTGGTCGCGGACTGGCTGGGTCTGATTTATTTCGCGTAACTCCGCCTGTCATGGCTGGGCTTGACCCGGACATCTATCGCTGCTCAAAAAGCGACCCAAAGCGCGGTGTCACCCTCTCCCCTTGTGGGAGAGGGTGGCTTCGCGAATGCGAAGCCGGGTGAGGGGTCTCTCTCCGCGGACTCGCTTGTAGAAGCAAACCCCTCATCCGGCGCTTCGCGCCACCTTCTCCCGCAAGGGGAGAAGGAAGAAGGAAGCAGGAACTGCACTCATGGCAATCAGGTTCGACGGACGCGTCGCCATCGTCACCGGCGCGGGCAATGGTCTTGGCAAGGCGCATGCGCTGGGGCTGGCGAGCCGCGGCGCGAAAGTGGTGGTGAACGATTTCGGCGGCGCGCGCGACGGCACCGGTGGTTCGCTGTCGCCGGCCGAAGCCGTGGTCGAGGAAATTCGCAAGGCCGGCGGCACGGCGATGGCCGACGGCGCTGACGTCTCGAACTTCGAGCAGGTCACCGCCATGGTCGAGCGCGCCACCAAGGAATGGGGCAGCGTCGACCTCTTGTGCGCCAATGCCGGCATTCTGCGCGACAAGTCGTTCGGCAAGATGGAGGCGGCCGATTTCCAGAAGGTGCTGGACGTGCACCTCGTCGGCACCTTCTATTGCTGCAAGGCGGCCTGGGCCGGCATGCGCGACCGCAATTACGGTCGCATCGTGCTGACGACCTCGTCCTCCGGCCTCTACGGCAATTTCGGCCAGGCCAATTACGGCGCGGCGAAGTCGGGCATGGTCGGCCTGATGAACGTGCTCGCGGAAGAGGGCCGCAAGAACGACATCCGCGTCAACATCATCTCGCCCACCGCGGCGACCCGTATGACCGAGGAGCTGCTGCCGCCGCAGGCGCTTCAGCTGATGAAGCCGAACGCGATCACGCCCGCGGTCGAGTACATGCTCAGCGAGGACGCCCCGACCCGCACCATCATGGGCGCCGGCGCCGGCTCCTTCGCCGTGATCAAGATTTTGGAGAGCGAGGGCATCAACCTGCCGGAGTCCGAATGGACGCCGGACGCCGTCGCCGCGCATTTCGCCGAGATCAGCGACATGTCGAAGGCCAGGGCGCTGACGGGCGCGTTCGAGCAGACGCAGAAATACGTGGCGCAGGCCGCGGCGCGTGCGGGGATCAAGCTCTAAGTTGTCATTCCGGGGCGTCGCAAAGCGACAAGCCCGGAATCCATCGTTCCTCAGAATCCGCCGCCTGATGGATTCCGGGTTCGCGCCAAGTGGCGCGCCCCGGAATGACGAGCGAGGCGTGAGAATCTGCCCTAAACTCCCGCCATGACCTCAACCCATAACGACATCGCCGTCATCGGCGCCGGTCCCGCCGGGCTGATGGCGGCGGAGGTGCTGGCGCAGGGCGGCGCGCGCGTCACCGTCTATGACGCGATGCCGTCCGCGGGCCGCAAATTCCTGATGGCGGGCCGCGGCGGGCTCAATCTCACTCACAGCGAGCCGTCGCCGCAGTTTATGGCGCGCTACCGCGAGGCGGCACCGAATCTGCAAGCGGCGATCGCGGCGTTCTCGCCCGAGGCGCTGCGGGCGTGGAGCGCAGCATTGGGCGAGCCGACCTTCGTCGGCAGCAGCGGCCGGGTGTTTCCGAAAGCGTTCAAGGCTTCGCCCTTGCTGCGCGCCTGGCTGCGGCGCCTCGACGCCAGCGGGGTGCGGTTTGCCTTCCGGCATCGCTGGACCGGATGGGACGGCGAGGGGCGGCTGCTGTTTCGAACGCCCCATGGCGAGGTGGCGGTCGTTGCCGACGCCACGGTCCTCGCGCTCGGCGGCGCGAGCTGGCCGCGGCTCGGCTCGGATGGTGGCTGGGTCGGGCTCCTCGCTGCCAAGGGCGTTGCCATTTCCAGACTGAGGCCCGCCAATTCCGGCTTCACGGTCGCCTGGTCAAACGTGTTCCGCGATCGCTTCGAGGGACAGCCGCTCAAGGGCGTGGCGCTGACGGTCGGTGCACACACGGTGCGCGGCGAGGCCATGATCACCCGCAGCGGCATCGAAGGCGGCGCGGTCTACGCGCTGTCGGCCGAGCTGCGCGAAGCCGTGCTCGAACTCGGCCATGCGACGTTGATGATCGCATTGCGGCCCGACCTCGATGCCGGCGCGTTGACGACGCGGCTATCAGGCACGCGCGGCAAGCAATCGCTGGCGAATTTTTTGCGCAAGGCCGCGCAAGTGTCGCCGGTCGGAATCGGCCTGATGCAGGAGGCCGCCATTGCGTCCGGCCGAACGCTGGCCTCGTTCGCGCCGGCGGAGCTTGCGCAGCTGATCAACGCCATTCCGGTTCAGCTCACAGGCGTCGCCCCAATCGAGCGCGCGATCTCGACCGCGGGCGGGATCTCCTTCGACGAGCTCGACGACCGCTTCATGCTCCGTAAGCTGCCCGGCGTGTTCGCCGCCGGCGAGATGCTGGACTGGGAGGCGCCGACCGGCGGTTATCTGCTCCAGGCCTCGTTCGCGACAGGGAATGCGGCGGGCAGGGGCGTGCTCGCGTGGCTCGCCAACTCACAGGACTCGTAGAGTGGGCAAAGGCGCAAAGCGCCGTGCCCACGAGTTCGCGCGTAAGGGGCTCATGGTGGGCACGCTCCGCTTTGCCCACCCTACGGCAGTGTGCTCGTTACCGCAGCTTCCCTCGCGCCGCCACGGGCAGCGTGCCGATGATCTCCTCGCCGCGGACCATCACCACTTCGTCCATCATGTTGACGACGACGCAGACATGGTTCGGCACGATGCGGACGACGTCGCCGACATTCGGCCGGGTGTTGCTGCGGGAGAGGTCGAGAAAGCCGTGCTCCTCGGCGAACTTCGCGATCTTGGCCTCGGGGTGCTCCAGGATCAGGCCGTGGCCGTCGAGCCCGCCGGTATCCGTCGTCAGCGTCTTCGAGCCGGCATCGAGGATGCCGCGCTCGGGCGCGGCGCGGCTCACCACCGTGGAGTAGATATGTAGCGCGCAGTCGTCCCAGGTCGCCGAGCCCGCAGCGACCTGCATGCGGTCGTTGTAGATGTAGGTGCCGAAGCGGTGCTCGGTGCCGCCCTTGAGCTTGCCGATGTTGACGAGGTTCGGCGTGCCGCCGGTCGAGACGATCTTTGCATCCAGCCCGTGCGCGCGCACGCCGGCCAGCGCCTCGTCGTAGAACTTTTGCGCGTCCGCCCAGCCGCTCTCGGTTGGATACAGCATGAAGCCGGCGAATTCGAGCCCCTTGGATGCCGCGATCTCGCGCGCCAGCGCAATCGCTTCGGCCGGTGTCTCGACCCCGGCGCGCTTGCGCCCCGTATCGCATTCGACCACGACCGAGAGCGGACGGCCGGACGCCGCGGCCGCCTTCGGCAGGCCGGCGACGACGGTGGAATTGTCGGCGGCCACCGTCATGTTGGCCTTGGCCTGCAGCGCCCCGAGTCGCGCCATCTTCTCGTCGCCGATCAGGTTGTAGCTGATCAGGATGTCGTCGATGCCGGCATTGGCCATGATCTCGGCTTCGCCGAGCTTCTGGCAAGTGATGCCCTTGGCGCCGGCCGCGATCTGCATCTTCGCGATGCTCGGATTCTTGTGCGTCTTGATATGCGGACGGTTGGCGATGCCGGCGTCGTCGCAGGCCTTCTGGATCCGCGCGATATTGCGCTCGACCCGGTCCATGTCGATGACGGCGCAGGGCGTGCCGTATTCGCGGGCGATCTTGGCGGCAAGGGTTGTTGTCATAAGCTATGCCTGTTCTATCTCTTCGCGAAGCATTTCCAGTTCGAGCCAACGCTCTTCGGCGGCCGACAGCTCTTCGTGTGCCTTGGCGATGGCGGCCGACGTATCGTCGAATTTTTTGCGATCCTTCGCATAGAGACTGGGATCGTCGAGCACGCGCTGCAGCCGGGCGATATCCGCCTGCAACGTTTCCATCTTTCTCGGCAGGGTTTCCAGTGCGTGCTTCTCGTTGAAGCTCAGCTTCCGCTTCGGCGCGGAGGTGGGAGCAGCGGAGCGCTCCTCCTTCTTTTCCGCAACCGGTTGCGCTTTCGCCGTCTCGCGCTTGAGGTCTGCACCCCGCTGGCTCAGCATGTCGCTGTAGCCGCCGGCATATTCGGTCCACTTGCCGTTGCCCTCGGGCGCGATCACGGAAGTGACGACACGGTCGAGGAAGTCGCGGTCGTGGCTGATCAGGATGACGGTGCCCTCGTAATCGCCGAGCATCTCCTCGAGCACATCGAGCGTTTCGAGATCGAGGTCGTTGGTCGGCTCGTCCAGTACCAGGAGGTTCGAAGGCTTGGCCAGCGCGCGCGCCAGCATCAAGCGGCCACGCTCGCCGCCGGAGAGCACCTCCACCGGCGTGCCGCGCTGCTCCTGCGCGAACAGGAAATCCTTCATGTAGCCGACGACGTGCTTCGGCTTGCCGCCGACCATGATCTGATCACCGCGTCCGCCGGTCAGGGCCTCCGCCAGTGTCGACTTGGGGTCGAGGCTTTCGCGGTGCTGGTCGAGCGTGGCTACCTCCAGATTGGCGCCGAGACGTATCGTCCCGGAATCCGGCTGCATTCCGCCCGTGAGCAAATTGACCAGCGTGGTCTTGCCGGCGCCGTTCGGCCCGATGATGCCGAGGCGGTCGCCGCGCTGGATGCGGGTCGAAAAATTGTCGACGATCTTGCGCTCGCCATAGGCCTTGGTGATGCCCTTCGCCTCGATCACCAGCTTGCCGGATTGCTCGGCTTCGCTGGCTGCGAGACTGGCGGTGCCCGCGGTGCCGCGATAATTGCGGCGCTGGTCGCGCAGCGCATGCAAATTGGCGAGGCGCTTGACGTTGCGCTTGCGTCGGCCGGAGACGCCGTGGCGCAGCCAGTGCTCCTCGTCGACGATCTTGCGGTCGAGCTTGTGCTGATCGCGCTCTTCCTCCGCCAGCACCTCGTCGCGCCAGCTCTCGAACGAGGCAAAGCCGCGGTCGATCTGCTTGATCCGGCCGCGGTCGAGCCAGGCGGTCGATCGCGAGAGATTGGTCAGGAAGCGGCGGTCGTGGCTGATGATCACGAGCGCGCTGCGGCGGCCGTCGAGCTCGCGTTCCAGCCATTCAATGGTGGCGAGATCGAGATGGTTGGTCGGCTCGTCCAGCAGCAGAATGTCGGGCGAGGGCGCCAGCACATAGGCCAGTGCCGCACGGCGGGCCTCGCCGCCGGAAAGATCGTGCGGGTTCTCCTCGCCGGTGAGGCCGAGCTGCTCCAGGAGATAGCGCGCCTGATGCTGGTCGTCGCCGGGCGCGAGCCCGGACTCGACGTAGGCAAGCGTGGTCTTGTGCGCGCCGAAATCAGGCTCCTGCGGCAGATAGCGCACGGTAGCGCCGGGCTGCACGAAGCGCGTGCCGCCGTCGGGCTCGACCAGGCCGGCCGCGATCTTCAGCAGCGTCGATTTGCCGGAGCCGTTGCGGCCGATCAGGCAGACCCGCTCGGATGGCGCGACATTGAGCTCGACGCCCGACAGCAGCGGCGTGCCGCCGAAGGTCAGCCTGATGTCTTTGAGTTGGATCAGCGGCGGCGCCATGGTCAGCCCTGACTGGTTGCGGCTGCATCAGCGCGACGTCGCGCGATCCGCCGCAGCGTCTGGTCGAGCGCCGAGAGGAAGGCGGAGCGGTCGCGCGGCGCGAACGATCTGGGACCGCCCGTGACCTCGCCGGCCGAGCGCAGATCGGTCATCAGATTGCGCACCGCGAGCGTCATGCCGATCGATTCCTCCGTGAACGGCTTGCCGTTCGGCGCGAGCACGTCGGCGCCGGCCTTGACGCAGCGGCTCGCCAGCGGAATGTCCGAGGTCACCACGACGTCGCCGGGGCGGGCGCGCTCCGCGATCCAGTCGTCGGCCGCGTCAATGCCGCTCCCTCCGGCAATGCGCTCGATCAGCGGGTCCTGCGGCACCCGGATGAAATTGCCGGCGACCACGCTGACGGGCACGCCGTGCCGGAGCGCCACGCGGTAGATCTCGTCCTTCACCGGACAGGCGTCGGCATCGACATAAATGCGAGTGGGGGCGTTAGTCATTCGCCGCGTGGTACCCCATCCGGGCCGCAAAGGCGAGGGGATTGACCGCTGTTCCCCGGGGCCTACGATCGGCCCTGAAGCAACAAGAATATGGGGAACGCCAGCCATGCCGAACCGGCTCGAAACCTACCGCGTCGAGGCCTACAACACCGCCAAACAATCCGAGAACAAGATGCATGACGACGAGGTGGCGCAGCGCTTCGGCTTTTCCGGCGGGCTGGTGCCGGGCGTCGACGTCTTCGCCTACATGATGCACGTGCCGATCGCCCGCTGGGGGCGCGATTTCCTGGCGCGCGGATTGATCGAGGCGCGCTTCATCAAGCCGGTCTATGACGGCGAGACCGCCGATGTCGACGCCACCGAGCACGAGGGCTTGCTGACCATCGAGGTGTTCAGCCGTACCGAGCTCTGCGCGACCGGGACGGCCTCGCTGCCGGCGTCCGCGCCGGCGGTGTCGCTGGACGATTATGTGGCGGTGCCCGTTGTGGCCGAGCGCAAGCCGGTCGGTCCCGCGACGTTCGAGACGGGCAAATGGCTGGGCACGGCGCCGCGCCGCTGGATTGGGCGGGACGCGGCGGATTATCTCACCGACATCAGGGAGAACGATCCGATCTTCGCGCGTGAGGGGCTTGGCCATCCCGGCCTGATCCAGCGGGTCATGAACCGCGTGCTGGTCGACAACACCATCCTGGGCCCCTGGATCCATGTCGGCAGCCGGATGCAGCTGCTGTCGGCCGCGCGCGCCGGCGACGAGATCACCGCGCGGGCCAAGGTCACCGCGAACTACGAGAAGAAGGGCCACCGCTTCGTCGAGCTCGACGCGCTGGTCGTCGCCAACGGCACTACGCCGCTGGCGCATTGCCAGCACACCGCGATCTACCAGCCGCGCGAGCAGGCGGCGGCGTAAGGTCTTCGCCTCGCCCCGCTTGCGGGGAGAGGCCGACGCGCGGAACGCGCGGCGGGTGAGGGGACTCTCCACGAGTCGTCTGTCACCGCCCCCGCGGAAGCTCCCCCTCACCCGAAGCCTCGCTGCGCTCCGGCTTCGACCTCTCCCCGCAAGCGGGGAGAGGTGAACAACAACTACGCCGCCTTGGCCTTCGCGTCCTGGATCGCGCGCCACACCCGCTCCGGGGTCAGCGGCATGTCGATGTGCTTGATGCCGTATTCGGAGAGCGCATCGATCACGGCGTTCACCACCGTCGACAGGCTGCCGGCGCAGCCGGCTTCGCCGCAGCCCTTGCTGCCGAGCGGGTTGGTCGTGGCGGGGACCGGATGATCGCCGATCGTCATGTTCGGGACGTCCTCGGCGCGGGGCAGGGCGTAGTCCATCAGCGAGCCCGTGATCGGCTGGCCGCTGTCGTCGTAGCGGATCTGCTCCATCAGCGCCTGGCCGATGCCCTGCACGACGCCGCCATGGAGCTGGCCCGCGACCAGCATCGGGTTGATCACCGTGCCGAAATCGTTGACCGCGCTGTAGCGCACGATCTGCACCACGCCGGTGTCCGGATCGATCTCGACCTCGGCGACGTGGCAGCCGTTCGGGAACGCCGAGGCGATCGGCTCGCTGGTGTGATCGACATCGAGATTGTCAGGCACGCCCGCCGGCATCTTGCCGTCGTGCAAGCGCTTGGCGAGCTCCATGATGTCGATGCTGCGATCGGTGCCGGCGATCGTGAACCTGCCGCCTTCGAACTCGATGTCGGCCTCCGACGCTTCGAGCAGGTGCGCCGCCGCGCGCTTGCCTTTCTCGATGACGAGCTTGGCGGCGCCTACGATGGCCTGGCCGCTTGCGGTGATCGAGCGCGAGCCGCCGGTGCCGTTGCCGGTGTGGACGATGTCGCTGTCGCCCTGCACCAGCTTGATGCTGTCGAAGGGAATCCCGAGCTGCGCGCTCAGCACCTGTGCGAACGGGGTGGCATGGCCCTGGCCGTAATCGAGCGTCCCGGTGATGAGCTGCACGGTGCCGTCAGCATCGAACACGATCTTGCCGAGCTCGGGGCTCGGCGGCGCCGTGACCTCGAGGTAGGAGCCGACCGCGATGCCGCGCAGCTTGCCGGCCTTCCTGCTCTCCTTCTTGCGCTTGGCGAAGTTCTCGTGGTCGGAGATCTCGAGCGCCTTGTTGAACACGGCCTGGAAGTCGCCGCTGTCATAGGTGACGCCGGAGGAGGCCGCGAAGGGGATCTGGCTCGGCTTGATAAAGTTGCGCTTGCGCAAGGTCAGCCGGTTGATGCCCATCTCGTCGGCGGCGCGGTCGATCAGCCGTTCCATGTAATAATTGGCCTCGGGCCGGCCGGCGCCGCGATAGGCGCCCATCAGCGTGGTGTTGGTCAGCACCACCTTGATGTCGACCGCCATCAGCGGCGTGCGGTAGACGCTGGAAAAGTTCTTGCCGGTGTTGAGCGAGAGCGGCCCGGGCGCGACGCCGGTGATGTAGGCGCCGACATTGCCGTAGCCGGACAGCCTGGCGGCGAGGAAATGCCCCTCGGCATCGAGCGCGAGCTCGGCGTGGATCTTCTGCGCGCGGCCGTGGCTGTCGGAGAGGAAGGCGGTCGAGCGCTCGTCGAGCCATTTCACCGGCCGGCCCAGCGCCTTCGCCGCATACAGAATGCACATGTATTCGGGATAATTGATGTTCTTCATGCCGAAGGAACCGCCGACATTGGCAGTGAGGATGCGCACCTTCTCGTTCGGCACTTTCAGGTTCTTGGCGAGGTTGGCGCGGTTACCGGCCACGCCCTGCGTCGGCACCTGCAGCGTGTAGCGCTCGGTTGTCTTGTCGTAGGAGGCTAGCCCAACGCGCGGCTCCATCGAGACCACGGCGACGCGGGTGTTCTCGATGTCGATGCTGGTGACGTGGGCCGCGCTGGCAAAGGCCGCGTTGACCTTGTCAACGTCGCCATAATGGTAGTCGAGCACGACGTTATCAGGGATGTGCTCATAGAGCTGCGGCGCGCCGGGCTTCGCGGCTTCCTCCGGGTCGGTCACCGCCGGCAGCGGCTCGACGTCGAGCTCGACCGCCTCGGCGGCATCGCGGGCCTGCGCCAGCGTCTCCGCCACCACGAAGGCGACGGGATCGCCGACGAAGCGGACCTTGTCGGTCGCGAGCGGCTGGCGGTTGGTCTGCAGCAGGGGCGAGCCATCGCGGCTCTTGAGGGGGAGGCCGCAGGTGAAGGGGCCGTAGCCGGCGGCGTCGAGATCCTTGCCGGTCCACACGCCCAGCACGCCCGGCATCGCCTTGGCGGCATCGATCCCGATGCCTCGGATGATGCCATGGGCGTGGGTGGAACGGACCACCACGGCATAGGCCTGGCCGGGCAGGTTGAAATCGTCGGTATAGCGGCCCTTGCCGCGTACCAGCGTGTCGTCCTCCTTGCGGCGGACGGGCTGCCCGACGCCATATTTTTGCAGTGCAATAGCGTTCTCGAGCGTGGACGATTTGGTGTGTTCTTGCATGGAATTGACCTGAAAAGCCGGCATTTGCGCATTTTCGCGGCAGCATGGCACCGGACTTATCTGAGATAACCCACGACCCCGTTCACGACAACGCACGAATGGGCATGGTCCCATGTGATGCGTTGTTGCGCATACCCGCCGCGCTGCTAATGTTTCAGGCGAAAAAGCAATTCCAGACCGGCCCGACCGGCCGCGGAAAGACAGTTTGTATGAATGACCACACGCGGCTCCGCGACGGCCATGCGCCGCACGGCGAGCTGGAGCGGTCGATGGCGGCAGTGGCGTTGGCCACCGAACCGGCGGCAGGCGCACAGGCGTCGGGAACCGGCGTCTATGCGGCGCTGGACCTCGGCACCAACAATTGCAGGCTGCTGATCGCCTGTCCGACCCAGGACGGCTTTCGTGTCGTCGATTCCTTCTCGCGCATCATCCGGCTCGGGGAGGGTGTCTCGGCGACCGGTTGCATCAGCGAGGCCGCGATCGAGCGCGCCATCGCCGCGCTCAGCATCTGCCGTGACAAGATCAACCTGCGCAAAGCGCGCCGGCTGCGGCTGATCGCGACCGAGGCCTGCCGCGCGGCCTCGAACGCCGAGGGGTTCCGCAGCCGCGTAGCGGCCGAGACCGGCATCGAGCTGGAGGTGATCGACCGCGAGACCGAGGCCGCGCTGGCGGTGCTCGGCTGCTCGCCGCTGGTCGACCCGAGGGGGCGCGGCGCCATCCTGTTCGACATCGGCGGCGGCTCGACCGAGCTGGTGCGGATCGAGCGCGACCCGGAAAATCCGGAGCCGCGCATCAAGGCCTGGATGTCGATCCCCTATGGCGTGGTCACGCTCGCCGAGCAGTTCGGCGGACGCGACGTGACGCCGGAGATCTACGCTGCGATGGAGCAGGAGGTCGCGAACCATGTCGCGCCGTTCGCGGAGGAGCACGGCGGCGATCTCGCCGACATGCACCTGCTCGGCACCTCGGGCACGGTGACGACGCTCGCCGGCATCCATCTCAACCTTGCGCGCTACGACCGCCGCCGCATCGACAGCATCTGGATGAACGATTCCGACATCGCCGCGACCATCAACAAGCTGCTCGGCATGAGCTACGAGGAGCGCGCGTCCAACAGCTGCATCAGCGTCGAGCGCGCCGATCTCGTGCTCGCCGGCTGCGCCATCCTCGATGCGATCAGGCGCGCCTTTCCGCTGCCGCGCCTGCGAGTCGCCGACCGGGGCCTGCGCGAAGGCATGCTGGTCGAGATGATGCGCGAGGACGGCGCGCTCAGGAGCTGGTGAGATGGCCAAGGACACCACCGGCCGCTTGCATGTCCAGGTCAAGACCAAGGTCAAGACCGGCGGCAAGCGCAAGCTCTCGTCCAAGCTCTGGCTGGAGCGGCAGCTTAACGATCCCTATGTCGCCAAGGCCAAGGCCGCGGGCTATCGCTCGCGCGCCGCGTTCAAGCTGTTGGAGATCGATGACAAGTATCGGCTGTTGAAACCCGGCATGGCCGTGGTCGATCTCGGCGCGGCGCCCGGCGGCTGGAGCCAGATCGCCGCCAAGCGCGTCGGCTCCACGGAAGGCAAGGGCAAGGTCGTCGCGATCGATCTGCTCGAGATGCCCGAGATTCCCGGCGTCGATTTCGCGCAGCTGGACTTCATGGACAACGACGCGCCCGAAAAGCTCACCGCGATGCTGGGCGGCGGCGCCGACGTCGTGATGTCCGACATGGCCGCCAACACCACCGGCCACCGCAAGACCGACCAGCTCCGCATCGTCGGCCTGGTCGAGACCGCAGCCGCCTTTGCCTGCGACGTGCTCAAGCCCGGCGGCGCGTTCCTGGCCAAGACTTTCCAGAGCGGCGCCGACGCCGACCTGCTCGCCCAGCTCAAGCGCGACTTCGCCGCCGTGCGCCACGTCAAGCCGGCGGCGAGCCGGCAGGATTCCTCGGAACGCTACGTGCTGGCCACGGGATTTCGCGGCGGGACTGCCTGAGCCAATCTCTACTGTCGTTCCGGACAAGTGCAGCTCCAGACAACGCGTAGCGTTGTCTGGAGCGCAGCGCCGATCCGGGACCCATACCCACAGGGAGAAGTTTGGCGAAGACTCTGGGTGGGAGCCTCGCGCAACGTCTCCTTTTTGTGGTTATGGTCCTGCGTGCGCAGGGACGACTCAACGTGTGTGGGGCCCGCTGCCGCTTCTACCCCAGCCGCTGGTCCCGCACGTCCTGCGTATCCTCGCTCGCCGCCTTGACGGCGGCCTTCTCCGCGCCCTTGCCGGCGCCCTTGCGGCTCGCGATCTCCACGGCCTTGCGGCCGGAGATCTCGTGGCCGGCGTCCGCCGGCATCTGCCAGAAGAACCAGCTCGACGCCGCCGAGGCCAGTGCGACCACGATGAAGGCCGGCGCAAAGACGGTGGCGTTGATCTCGCTGACATGGCTGAACCACATCGTGGTCTCGACGCAAGCCGCGCCGACGGCGACGCCGGCCGAGATCGCCAGCTGCTGGTTGACGCTGACCAGCGTCGTGGCGCGGCTCATCTGTGCGGTCTCGACGTCGGCATAGGCGACGGTGTTGATCGCGGTGAACTCCAGCGAGCGGAAGAAGCCGCCGACCACCAGGATGACCATGATGATGAGCAGCGGCGTCGTCACCGTGAACAGCGCGCAGACGGCGAGGAAGAATGCGCTGATGATCGCGTTCACCGTCATCAGATTGCGGAAGCCGAAGGTGCGGATGATGCGCGCCGCCAGCGTCTTCATGCCCATTGCGCCGAGCGAGGAAGCAAAGGTGACGAGGCCGGAATGAAACGGGGAGAGGCCGAAGCCGATCTGCATCAGCAGCGGCAGCAGGAACGGCAGCGCGCCGATGCCGAGCCGGAACAGGAAGCCGCCGAACACGGCCGCGCGCAGGGTCGGCAGCCTCAGCAGCGAGAAGTCCAGCACCGGCGACCCCGTGCGCCGGGCGTGCAGGACATACAGCGTCATCGAGATCGCACCGCCCACGACCAGCGCCGCGACGGTGCTCCATGGCAGCAGATTGAGGCCGGCAACCGACAGGCCGAAGGCGATGCCGGCGAGCCCCAGCCCAGCGAGCACCATGCCGTAGAGATCGAACGGCTCCTGGGTCTCGCTCTTGATCGGGTCGATGAAGCGCAGCGCCATGAAGATGCCGAGCAGCCCGATCGGGATGTTGATCAGGAAGATCCAGTGCCAGGACGCGTACGTGGTGATGAAGCCGCCGAGCGGCGGGCCGATCACGGGGCCTATGAGGGCAGGGACCGTCACCCAGGCCATGGCATTGACCAGCGCGCTCTTGTCGACCGAGCGCAGCAGCACGAGGCGTCCGACCGGCGTCATCATCGCGCCGCCCATGCCTTGCAGGATGCGTGCGAAGACGAAGTCGGTGACCGAGGTCGAGAGCGCGCAGCCGACCGAGCCGACCATGAACACCCCGACCGCGACCGCGAACACCATGCGTGCGCCGAACCGGTCGGCAGTCCAGCCGCTCGCCGGAATGAACACCGCCAGCGACAGCAGATAGGAGGTGATCGCGAGCTTGAGCGTCAGCGGGCTGGTGCCGATGTCGGCCGCGATCGCCGGCAGCGAGGTGGCGATCACCGTCGAGTCCATGTTCTCCATGAAGAGAGCAGTGGCGACGATCAGCGGAATGACACGTTGCTTGTCGACCATGACGGATTGGTAATGAAAGGGGGAGGGATGGATCACTCGCGGCTTATCATCGCCGCCCGCCTGCGACCATCGTGGAACGACGCATGGCACCTAACTCCTGCGTGACGACGGTGTGACCCCTCGGCACCCGTCATTCCGGGGCGGTCGCTTCCCCCACTCTCGTCATTCCGGGGCGCGACGAAGTCGCGAACTATGGTGCGCAATTGCGCACCTGAGAATCCATCGTGCAGCGGATCTTGCGGCCCAATGGATTCCGGGCTCGCGCCAAGTGGCGCGCCCCGGAATGACGGCGGGGGGAGGGCGTACCGAGCCTATCCCCGCTGAAATTGCCTAAAAACCCTGTGCATGGCTGGCCGGCGGTCCGAATTGCTTTGATTCGTCGCGCGGCCGTGCTATCGACCCGCGTCAACCCCACCGATGGGCTCCGATTCTCAAGGCGATGCCGCAAGGTACGCCGAGGGCGGCGCTCATCCATCAGCATTTGCGGCAAGGCCGCAGGAAGGAGTTGGCAAATGGCCACGGTGCAACTTCAGGGCATCCGCGAAGCCTTTACGTTCGACGACGTGCTGCTGAAGCCGGGCCTGTCGGACGTCATGCCGGGCGAGGTCGACATCCGCTCCCGCGTCACCCGCGCCATTCCGCTCAACATCCCGATCATGGCCTCGGCCATGGACACCGTCACCGAGGCGCGCATGGCGATCGCGATGGCGCAGGCCGGCGGCCTCGGCGTCATCCACCGCAATTTCGACCCTGAAGGGCAGGCGGCACAGGTCCGGCAGGTCAAACGCTACGAGTCCGGCATGGTGGTGAACCCGCTCACCATCAGCCCCGAGGCCACGCTCGACGACGCGCTGAAGCTGATGAGCGATCACGGGATCTCCGGCATTCCCGTCGTCACCGGCGCCGGCAAGAACATTCCGGGCAAGCTGGTCGGCATTCTCACCAACCGCGACGTGCGCTTTGCGACCAATCGTCAGCAAAAGATCTCCGAGCTGATGACGCACGAAAACCTCGTCACGGTCCGCGAGAATGTCAGCCAGGACGAGGCGCGGCGGATGCTGCACCAGCATCGCATCGAGAAGCTGCTGGTCGTCGACGAGCAATATCGCTGCGTCGGCCTGATCACCGTTAAGGACATGGAGAAGGCGGTTGCTCATCCGCTCGCCTGCAAGGATGCGCAGGGGCGCCTGCGCGTCGCCGCCGCGACCACTGTCGGCGATACCGGCTTCGAGCGCACCGAGCGCCTGATCGATGCCGGCGTCGACCTCGTCGTCGTCGACACCGCGCACGGCCATTCCCGCCACGTGCTGCATGCGGTGAACCGCATCAAGCGCCTGTCCAACTCGGTGCAGGTCGTCGCCGGCAACGTCGCTACCACGGAAGGCGCGCAAGCGCTGATCGACGCGGGCGCGGATTGCATCAAGGTCGGCATCGGCCCGGGCTCGATCTGCACCACCCGCATCGTCGCGGGCGTCGGCGTTCCCCAGCTCACTGCGATCATGGATGCGGTGGAAGCGGCGAAGAAGGCCGACATCCCCGTCATCGCCGACGGCGGCATCAAGTTCTCCGGGGACCTTGCGAAGGCGCTCGCGGCCGGCGCCGACATCGCCATGGTGGGCTCGCTGCTCGCCGGCACCGACGAGACGCCGGGTGAGGTCTTCCTGTGGCAGGGCCGTTCCTACAAGGCCTATCGCGGCATGGGCTCGGTCGGCGCGATGGCGCGGGGATCGGCCGATCGCTACTTCCAGCAGGACATCAAGGACACGCTCAAGCTCGTCCCTGAAGGCATCGAGGGCCAGGTGCCCTACAAGGGCCCGGTCGGCAATGTCATGCACCAGCTCGCCGGCGGCCTTCGCGCCGCGATGGGTTATGTCGGCGCCCGCGACATGAAGGAGCTGCACGAGAAGGCCCAGTTCGTCCGCATCACCGGTGCGGGCCTGCGCGAAAGCCACGTCCACGACGTCACGATCACGCGCGAGAGCCCGAATTATCCGGGCGGGGTTTAGTCTCTCTCCGCTCTGGTGCCCCGGACGCAGCGCAGCACCACTTCGGTGATGCGCTGCAGAGCCGGAGCCCATCGCCGGACTTGGGCGTGTCGCGAGATCTGATGGGGTGGACGGCCCCCTACGGCATCAGTTGTGCCAGAATGAGGTTGTCAGACACCCATTCACAGGAGCCGTCCGTGAACCAGATTATCCGTATTGGGATGGATACGTCGAAGCATATTTTTCAACTGCATGGGGTTGATGCATCCGAGCAGGTGGTGCTGCGCAAGCGGCTGACCCGCAAGGCGATGCTGGAGTTTTTCACTAAGCTGCCGCCGACGGTGATTGCGATTGAGGCTTGCGGGGCTGCTCACCACTTGGCACGGGAGCTCGGCAGGCTGGGACACACGGTCAAGCTGATTGCGCCGCAACTGGTGAAGCCCTACGTGCCGCGCAACAAGAACGACGGACGCGATGCGGAGGGACTTTGCGAGGCGTCGAGCCGGCCGCGGATGCGGTATGTGCCTGTAAAGACGGCGGAGCAGCAGGCCGCACTGATGCTGCTTGGCGTCCGCGAGCAATTGGTCGGGCGTCGCACGCAACTCTCCAACACGATCCGCGGTCATGCGGCGGAGTTCGGTCTGACCGAGGCCAAGGGGCTGGACAAGCTCGCTGCGTTTCTGGCCGCGATCGAGCGGGACGAACGTGTGCCCGTGCTGGCCCGCGAGCTTTTTGTGATGCTTGCTCGGCAATACGACCAGGTGCAGACCGAGCTGAAGGCGATCGAGGCCAAGCTGCGGGCCTGGCACCGGGCCGATGCCACGAGCCGGCGATTGGCGCAGATCCCGGGGGTCGGCCCGGTGACGGCGGCCGCGCTGGTGATGAAGGCGCCTGATCCGCACGCCTTCCGTTCGGGACGATTGTTCGCAGCCTGGCTCGGCCTGACGCCCAAAGACCATTCCACCGCAGGAAAGACCAGGCTCGGCAAGATAACCCGAGCCGGCGACGAGAGATTACGTCAACTTCTTGTGGTCGGGGCGACCGCGGTCGTCAAGCAAGCGACCGGGAAGCGCCGTCGTGGATCGCGCTGGCTGCTCGACCTACTCCAGCGCAAGACGCCGAAGCAGGCAGCCGTGGCGCTGGCCAACAAGACTGCACGCATCGCCTGGAAGCTGATGGTGACGGGAGAGGATTATGACCGCGCGCGGTTCGATGCCAAAAGCGATGCCGAAGTGGCCGCCGCCGCGTAGTTGAGATTCGGCCGACCGGCGGGCTCGCCCACCGGCCGAACCGGAGCTGCAAGAGCAGAGGAGATGGTGCGATCGATCGTTCCGAGATGCGAGCAAATCCGTGGGACCCAGTGGTCGAACAAGACCGCCCTTCTGATTGGAACTCGCGTCGCGAAAACCATCTTGGCCCGCGGTTCAACACGCCGCATCAACAGGCCGGACATATGGATGCAAGCGATCCGATCAAACCTTACAAAGCTCTTGTGCCACGGGGGCCGTCCACATATGGGTCCCGGCTCTGCGCAGCAACGTTTCACGTTGCAGCGCGTCCGGGACACGAGAGCTGTGATGAAGCGTCATCATGCTCCGCCGCTTTTGTATTGACGCGGCTAGCTGCCTCCGCTTCCGTCCACGTCGAAAGACAATTCGGAGGAAGCCATGTCCCAAGCTCAGCACAGTGCCAAACGCATCGTTCTCGCCGCGCGTCCCGTCGGCGAACCCAAACCGTCTGATTTTCGCCTGGAGGAATTCGCAGTTCCGACACCCGGGCAGGGCGAAGTTCTGCTGCGCACGATCTGGCTGTCGCTCGATCCCTATATGCGCGGGCGCATGAGCGAGGGGCCGTCCTACGCTGCGCCGGTGCCGGTCGGCGGGGTGATGGAAGGCGAGGCGGTCAGCGAGGTTGCGGCGTCCAACAATCCCGATTTCGCGGTCGGCGACATCGTGCGCACTCGTTCCGGCTGGCAGACCCATGCGATCTCGAACGGCAAGGGCCTGATCAAGGTCGATCCCAGGCTCGGCCCGATCTCGACCTCGATCGGCGTGCTCGGGATGCCCGGCATGACCGCCTATACGGGCCTGCTCGACATCGGCAAGCCGCAACCGGGCGAGACCGTCGTCGTCGCCGGCGCCTCCGGTGCAGTCGGCTCGGCGGTGGGGCAGATCGCGAAGATCAAGGGCGCGCGCGCAGTCGGCATCGCCGGCGGCAAGGACAAGTGCGACTACGTGGTCAAGGAGCTCGGCTTCGATGCCTGCATCGATCACCGCGATCCCGATCTCGCCGCCAAGCTGAAGGACGCCTGCCCGAAAGGCATCGACGTCTATTTCGAGAATGTCGGCGGCGCCGTGTTCGAGGCGGTGTTCCCGCAGCTCAACCCGTTTGCCCGCGTGCCGGTCTGCGGCCTGATCGCCCATTATAACGACACCGAGGCCAAGCCGCCGAAATGGGCCGGCGCGATGATGCGCAACATCCTCACCAAGCGGCTGACCTTCCGCGGCTTCATCGTGTCCGACTTCGCCGCACGCCATGGCGACTTCCTGCGCGACATGTCCGCCTGGGTCCGCGACGGCAAGGTCAAGTACAAGGAGTTCGTCACGGAGGGCCTGGAGAGCGCTCCCGGCGCCTTCATCGGCCTGCTGAAAGGCGCTAATTTCGGCAAGCAGCTGGTCCGGGTCGGGCCGGACAAGGCCTGAGGCGAGTGCTCCCGAAACCACGTTGGCCGCCCCTGGCTTAGGGCCGGGCGGCCGACGACGGCTGCAAAATCCGATTGGCAAACGCGGAAATGCTACTACCATAGGGTCAGCAATTGGGTCCTGCGATATGAGGTTGCGGGCATGCGGCGGCGCGATGTGCTTGCCGGCGGACTTGTCTGGGGGCAGTTGCTGGCGGCTCGAAGGGTCCTAGCGCAGCCTGTGGCCTCCACGCGCGGCGCTGTGGTGATCGGGGTCAACAAGACCGGCAACTTGCCCGTGCTGAGAGCGGCCGTCTCGGGCGCAAAGTCGATCGCACAATGGCTTACGACGGAAGGTTTCGAGGTCAAGCTGATCACGGATGAGGTCGCGCCGGTCACTGGCGTAGCGCTCAAGGCGGCCGTGACGGAGTTCGTCAATCGCGGCACGCTGACACAGCTCGTGATCTACTTTTCCGGTCATGGAATTGCGTTTGGCAACAACGAGTTCTGGTTGTTGAGCGGAGCTCCGGACGATGTCAACGAGGCGGTCAGCCTCACGGAATGCGTGGCGCTTGCCGGGCGTAGCGCCGTATCAAACGTCGTGATCATCTGCGATGCCTGCCGGTCCAATTCGGACTTCGACAGCTCGCTGCTGCATGGAACGGTGATTTTCCCGCTGGGAAGCTACATCCCCGGACGTCCCTCTCCGGAAGTCGATCGTTTCTTCAGCACCCGCCCCGGCGCGCCGTCCTATGAATTTCGTCAGAAGGCGGCCGATGAGTTCCAGGGCGTCTTCACCGAGACTTTTCTCGATGCCTTCCGCAAGCCCCGACCCGATATGGTATCAACGGTCGGGGGCGTGAGCGTGGTCTCGAACCGGAAGCTCAAAACGTTCCTGCTCGACGAGGTGCCGCAGCGGTTACGCGTACAAAATGCGAGTCTCGCGCAATATCCCGATGCGCGTATCGAATCCCCCGACAATGCCTACCTGGGACGCGTGCGCGGATCGGTAACCGCGGCGGTCGACCAGCCGCGAGATGTGACGCTGGTCGACGTTGCCGCCCATCAATTCAATCGCACCGCGGTTGGAGCGCTTGCGTCGCTGCGAAAGATCGATTCCGTCAGAGAGCTGGAGGTCGCTTCGAACACCGGCTTCAACGCGGCCCAGCAATCCTTGATTGTGGCGAAGCAGCCCGCCACGACCTTCAATGCACCGACCGGATTCTCGGTCACCGGCGCCCAATTGCGCGAGGCATGGCTGGCTGGCGGCAGGCAGGCGCAGATCGTTGCACCCGGCAACGGTACCGACCAGTCCGGCCTCGTGAACATTCCCGTCCAGGATGGTTCTCCAATGACGGCCGCGCTGGTGTTTGCGGACGGCAGCGGGACCGTGCTTGCCGCATTGCCCGGCTTCATAGGGTCGCTCACCGTCCGCAATGGCGGTGTGGCGGACGTCACGTATGCCCCGTCGCCGTCAAGCCGGCGATGGAGCGAGTACAAGGAGGCCGGACCCCGCCTCGATCAGCTGCGGGCGCTCATGGCGACGTCGGCCCAGTTCGGCGTGCTCCGCATCGAAGGCGACCGGCAAACGCGCTCGGCGGCGGCGTCGAGACTTGCCGATCAGATTCGTGTGCTGAAGGGAATTGATCCGACGCTCGGAATTTACGCCGCCTATGCTTACGCTGATGCCAATTTGCCGCAGCAGGTCGCCTCGGTGCGGTCTTTCATGGCGGGTGACCTCGAAGGCGAGCTGTTCGATCTTGCGCTGCTGGCCGACGTACTGTCGGACAGCAGGATATCCGAGCGCGCCGTGCCATTCTGCCCGATGTTCTCGCAGGGCTGGCAGCTCATCCGCACTCGCAATGTGGTGCTTCGGGACCAGGTCCTGCGGGCCAGGGACAGCCTGCGGTCGTCGCTCTGGACCACGTTCGGTCCCCCTGGAATGAAATTGATGCTGGAAGCCCTGGCCACCGCCAGCCGCTGATCGTGCGCGGCCGAACGCGGCCGAACACGGGTACCGGACGCGAAAGGAAGAGCGATGCGTCGTCGTGAAGTTCTTGCGGGTGCGGCCGGCCTGATGTCGCTGATCGCGACGAGAGGCCGTGCGGATCCGTTTCCTGTACGTCTCGTGTTGGTACATGGTCGTTCGCAACAGGGGCTGGATCCTGTCGAGTTGCAATCGATCTGGATGGAGACGCTGAAACGCGGCGCGGCCAAGATCAATCGTACCGTCCCCGACAATCTTGAAGTGGCATTTCCCTATTACGGCGATCGTCTGGACGAACTTGCGCGCGAGGCGCAGGTGCCTCTAACCGACGATATCCAGGCGCGCGGCAGCGCGGTCGATGACGATTTCCTAAGGTTTCAGGCTTCCGTCGCGGAGTCGATCCGCAACAAGGCCGGCATCACGGATGCCCAGGTGCAGCAGGAGTTCGGCAACAACCCGACTGCACGAGGTCCGCAGAATTGGGCATGGGTGCAGGCGATCATCCGCACGATCGATCGCTTCGGGGGCGGGCTGAGCCAGTCCGGGATCGAACGCCTGATGCGAGACGTATTTCTCTATACGACGCGGTCAGGCGTCCGCGACCAGATCGACCTCATCGTCGGCGCCGGCTTCGATGAGCGGCCCTGCGTGGTGGTCGGGCATTCGCTGGGGTCGGTCGTGGCGTACAATGTTATGCGGACCGACCGGCGTACGCTGAACGTGCGTGCGTATGTCACGGTGGGTTCGCCGCTGGGTATCAGGGCCATCCGCGACCAGCTCCGGCCGATCGGTTTTCCGGCGCCTGCCAAAGCCTGGTACAATGCGTTTGACCCCAAGGACGTGGTCGCGCTCTATCCGCTCGATGGCGCGAACTTCCCGGTTACGCCTGCCATCGAGAACTATGCGAACGTCCGCAACGGGACAGACAACCGCCACGGCATCGTGGGCTACCTCGACGATCCCGTGGTTGCGCGGCACGTTCTCGACGCGCTGGGCTCCTGAACTCCCATGAAACCCGACCGCAGGTCCCTCAATGGTTAACAAAGAGTCACCAAATGGCCACACCTGCCCGCAAAAGCCGCAGGTGTGACCGGCGGTTCATTGACGGGCCCACGAAGGCATTGAATCATCGCGCATATTTTGGGTGTTGCGATGTTAGAGATCAGTGTTTTCTGCGTTATCCTGCTGGCGGCCGGCTATTGGACGACCATGTTCATCATGGGCCGTCGCGACGACGTCATCCATGGCAAGTTCGTTCATGCCGACGAGGAGGGCGATCTGACCCGTCCCGCGATGCCGGCACCGCCACCATTCCCGAAGCGCCCGGTCAAGGCCGTGCAACCTGCCAGGCAGCCATCCGCCAATGAGCTTGCGGCCAGGCCGGTGAACAGCGAAGCGCTACAATCCCTGCTCGCCGCGATCCAGCAGGATCTCAAGAGCATCGCCTGAGCCGATCGATGCGCTAGTGCTCGCCGCCCATCTGGGCGAGGAGCTCTTCGATATCGACATCCACCTGGCTTGCGGCCCTGATATGGCGGACCTCGAAACTGTCGGGGCGGAAGCGATATTCGACCAATCCGACTTCCTTGATCGCGACCCGGTCCTGCCGCCGATCGTTGATGATGAAGCCGGCCGATGGCGCCCAGACATGGCGGGTGTGGCGGAAGGTGAAGTCGCGCCGCTGGTGCACGTGGCCGCTGGCGACGAGGCGCAGATCGATCGTCCCGAGCATCTCGATCAGCCGTGCCCGCGCCGGCTGCGGCACGTAGCGGATCGAGGTCTCCGGCGCTTCAGGATCGTCGGGCAGGTCGAGAAACAGCGGCTTGTGCAGGAACAGCGCGACCGGCCCGCCGTTCGTGAGTGATATCTCCGAGGCGAGCCAATCGAATTGCTCCGCCTCGAAGGCGAGCCCTGAATTCATCACCAGCGAATTGAGGCCGATGAAGCGCCAGCCCGCGGCTTCGAATGCCCAATGATCCTCGCCGATGATGTCGCAGAACTGCCGGCAATGCGCCTCGCTGACCGGCGGCTTCGGCGCCGGCCCGATCGCGGTCGGATTATCGCCGATGTCGTGATTGCCGGGGATGTAGCGGCATGCGACGGGCAGGGCGTCGTGCAGGCCTTTGGCGAAGACCATATCGTCGCGGCCGGTCGGGCCGTCGAAGGCGACGTCGCCGGTGTTGACGACGAGGTCGGGCCTCTCGGCGTCGATGTGCTCGCAAACCCGGTGGAAGTTGGCGACGAGGCCAGGGAAGCGGCGGCCGAGATGGGTGTCGGAAATCTGGGTCAGGCGAAATTCGGACATGCGACCAACTTACCCGTTGTCGCGCGTCGGAACGATGACGGCGCCGGCATGGATCGCGCCGAACAAAGCTTAAAGCACGCGGTAGCGGATCGTGTAGCCGTCCTGCGGCGCGATCGGACCGGCAAGCGGCGAGGCGATGCGGTCGGCGAGGTGCCAGGGGCCGAACTCGCCGGTGCGATGCGGTTCGGCGGGCAGGCGGAGACGGAACTCGAACGTGCCCTTGCCCGGCAGGTTCACGACCAGCATGCGGTCCGCGGTGCGGTGGTTGAGCGCGACGGCGCCGCGCAGCAGCGCGCGGCCGTCGGCGAGATCGCGCACGCCGCCGATCAGCGCCAGCGTCTGGTTACGGTCGGTGTGCAACTCGATCTGGCTGTCGGTCATGGCCGTCAGCATCTCGCGGGGCATGCGGATCTCAAACTCGACGGCGGGCTTGGACGGATTGAGGCCGAGATAGGCAAGCGCGGCGTGGCGCATGTCGTAGGCGGCAAAGGCGAACAGAGCGAGCGCGGCGAGCGCCGCAAGGCCATGCCGGGCCACGTCCCGCCAGCTCCGGTAGCTCAGACGAAAATACACCGTCATCGCCAGCGCGACCGCGAGTGCCATCGCGATACCCGACAGCGCCGACATCAGGATACCGAGCTGGCCGTCGGCGGATACGGTCCAGAGGCTGGACAGGGTGGTCATGGCGCCATCTCGCCTTGGGCCCCCGAGAGGGGCCGAAATCGCTTTAACTATCGGTGGTTGGTCGCAAGATCGGGAAGGCCGGTTCAACTCGCCGATTGTCAGCGTCGGAAGTCGCAGCTAATGACGGTCCGCGCGCCGTTTCGCCTTCCGGGAAAGTTCCGATGTCCGTTCAAATGGTCTTGCTGCCGGTCTTCGTCCAGATCGGGCTCACCTTCGCCCTGCTGATCGGTATGGTCGTTGCGCGCCGCAGGACGCTGGTCTCGGGCGAGACCAGGATCCGCGACATTGCGCTCGGCGAGCCGAACTGGCCCAAGGGCGCCACCCAGATCGCCAATTGCTACCGCAACCAGTTCGAGCTGCCGGTGCTGTTCTACGTCCTGATCGCGCTGGCCTTACCGTTGCGCCGCGCCGATCTCTTCATCGTGCTGATGTCCTGGGTGTTCGTGGTGACGCGCTTTGCCCATGCCGGGGTCTTCGTCTCCTCGAACGATCTCGGCCGGCGCTCCACGGTCTGGCTCGCCGGCGTGCTGGTGCTGCTGGCGATGTGGATCTACTTCGCGCTGAAGCTCTTGTTGCTGATCTAGGCGCCCGCGCCCGTCCATGCTGATCTGAAAGATCGAGAATGACCCCCGCTGCCCGGCTGTCCGCAGCCATCGAACTGATCGAGACCATCGAGAAGGACCGCGTGCCCGCGGCCAAGGCGCTGAAGGAGTGGGGCACCGCGCACCGCTTCGCCGGTTCCGGCGACCGCGCCGCCATCGCCGGCCTGGTCTGGGACGTGCTGCGCCGCTACGCCTCAAGCGCGTATCTGATGGATTCCGATACCGCGCGCGCGCGGCTGATCGGCATGCTCCGGCTCGAGCGCGGCATGGACGCGGCGACGATGGGCGCCTTGTTCGACGGCAGCCGCTTCGCCCCGGCGCCGTTGACCGAGGCCGAGCAGGCTGCGCTCGCCTCGCGGTCGCTCGAGGGTGCGCCGGCCGCGATCGCCGGCGACTATCCCGAATGGCTGGATCCGCACCTTGCAAAGGTGTTCGGCGAGAACCGTGCGGCGGAGGCGGCCGCGATGGCCAGCCGGGCCCCGCTCGACCTGCGCGTCAACACGCTAAAATCCAATCGCGACAAGGTGCTGCGCAATCTTGCTCATCTTCATGCGAAACCGACGCCGTGGTCCGCAACCGGCTTGCGCATCGAGCTTTCGGCCGATGCGCGCAACCCCGGCATCCAGGCGGAAGAGGATTTCATCAAGGGCGCCGTTGAAGTGCAGGATGAGGGATCGCAGCTGGCGGCGCTATTCACCGCGGCAAAGCCCGGCGAGCAGGTGATCGACCTCTGCGCCGGCGCCGGCGGCAAGACGCTGGCGCTCGCCGCGCTGATGCAGGGCAAGGGCCGGCTGATCGCGACCGACCGCGACAAGCGCCAGCTCGCGCCGATCCACGAGCGGCTGTCGCGCGCCGGCGTGCACAATGCCGATGTGCGCACGCCCAAGGGCGAGGCCGATCCGCTGGCCGACATCCGTGCCTCGGCTGATCTGGTCGTGATCGATGCGCCCTGCACGGGAACCGGAACCTGGCGCCGCAACCCCGATGCGAAATGGCGCATGCGCCCCGGCGCGCTGGAGATTCGCCTGCGCGACCAGGCCGAGGTGCTGGCGCGGGCGGTTCCGCTTGTAAAGCCGGGCGGCCGCATCGCCTACATCACCTGCTCGGTGCTGGCGGAAGAGAACGGCGAGCAGGTGAGGGCGTTCGTCGCGCGCCATGGCGAGTTCGCGGTCGTGCCGCCCGAGCAGACCGCAAGCGTGCTCTGGGACAAGGCGGACGATTTCGCGCAAGCCGCACGACGCTCGGACGAAGGCTGGCTGATGACGCCGCGCCGTACCGGCACGGACGGGTTTTTCGTGGCGCTGCTGAAAAAGACGTAGCTCTTGTAGGGTGGGCAAAGCGAAGCGTGCCCACGCGCTTGCCCATTGTTGAAAGGTGGCGGGCACGGCGCGAAGTGCCCGCCTTTGCCCACCCTGCGACACCGCCCATGGCGCTCCCAAACAAAAGCCCCGCGAACCGCATCCCGGTCGCGGGGCCTTTTAACTCTGGCGTTCTGCCGGTACGTCCGCGGTCAGAACGTTGCGCGGGCGTTAGCCGACGCGGAGATTGTCAGCCGACGACTTGCCGCTGCGGCGGTCGGCGACGATGTCGAACGAGACCTTCTGACCCTCGTTGAGGGAGGAAAGGCCAGCGCGCTCGACGGCGCTGATGTGCACGAACACGTCCTTCTGGCCGTCGTCCGGCTGAATGAAACCATAACCCTTTTGGGTGTTGAACCACTTCACGGTGCCCATAGCCATGGGAATTTCCTTTAGTTAGTTAGAGAGAGTACGCACGTGGACCGGAACGCAGCATTGCGCCCATAGCCCTGTTCAGTCGATGTTTGGAGAAGTCATCTGAAGCGTGCGCGCCCGTTAGCAACGAGGCGAAGCGGCCCAGTCGTTCGGCCAAGTATCGATGATCACAATATAGCGAGAATTTGGGGCCAGTTCAAGGCACCACCCGTGGCTCGGAACGTCGCAGGACTTTGCTATTTTGCGGTGCAAATTAACCGCTCGCCGCAACTCAGTCCACGATGAAGAGCGTCGCTCCGGTTGCAGTCGAGGACCGGTGCGCGGCGTCGCCGAAATCCGAGACCTGGTAGCTCATCCCCGCCGTCAGCTTGAAGGTGCGCCCGTCGCGCAGCTCGGAGTCGAGCTCGCCCTTCAGCACGTAGAGCACGTGGCCGCGGTCGCACCAATGGTCGGCCAGGTAACCCGGCGAATATTCCACCATTCGCACCCGGAGCTCGCCGATATTGAGCGTGCGCCACTTGGCCTCTCCCGTCTCACCAGGATGCGTGGTTGCCTCGACCTTGCTCCAGTCGGTGACGGTGAAGGGGGAGGTGGGGAGTTTCATGGGGAGAATCCGGTCAATGCGGTTGTGCGGTCTCCCTCATAGCTGCAAACGCGACCGTCGCAAGTCATCGGCGGCGCCGGAGACGGCCGGCGCCGACGGGCGGGCTGCTAGATATTGAGCTCGGCCCAGATTGCGGCATGGTCGGAGGCGGCCTCGACTTCTCTTGTAATTGTCGGAAAATGAGGGAAGAGGTCGCCGTTCTTGCCGCCCCAGACGCCCAGGCGGAAGATGCCGCCGGCCGTCGCCTTGTCGAACAGGGCCGGTGACAGCAGGACGTAGTCGATCTTGTTCGACGCGGTGCCGTTCTTGAACGTGCCGGGTCGGCCGCCATCATCGAACCCGTCGAGCTCGCTGATGTCCTTCAGCCCGGTTTGATGAAACAGCGGGCTGAGCGGATCGCTGTCCGGCGTGTCGTTGAAGTCGCCGATCACCGCGATGAAATCGTGCTGTTGGCGGAGCTGGCGATAGATGGTCGCGGTGCGTGCGGCCTGACGCTTGCGCTTGGCGTTCGACGTCGCCTGGGAGCCGAATCCCTTGCTCTTGAAGTGATTGGCGAGGACGACGAGCGAATTTCCCGCCGCCGTCTGGACCTCGAACTGCGCGCAATCCCGGCTGAAGATGAGGCCATCCTCGTCTTCGTCATCGACGTGGCTCGCGATCGAGACGATCTCGAATTTCTTCCTGGTCATGAGCCCGACATCGATGCCGCGATCGTCATTGCCGTCGATCAGCATGATGTGGTCGTAGGGCGTTGCCTCGACGGAGGGCATCACGTCCTTGCAGAACCGGACGAGGGCGGGCCGGCTCTCCGCTTCCACCACGCCGAGCACGTCCGCATCGATCTCCTTCATGACCCGCGCGGTGTTGCGTGTCGCCTCTTCGTTGACCTGCTCCACCGTCAGATCGACCCACCCGATCCAGTCGCCCCGTCCGTCTGCAACGACCTGGATCGGTCCGCTTTGCGGCCGCTTGACGAGATGGCCGCGATTCTGGCGCAGGATCGCGTATTTGTTCTCGTCGGACTTCTTGAGGCCGAGCACTTCCAGCAGCTCGACGATCTTCTTCTTGTCGTTCGCTGTGTACTTGTCCTTGCCGAGGATGGCGTTGATGTCGGCCTGCGCCTTCAGGATGGTCTTGCCTTCCTCCGAGAAGCCGGGGCCGCTGAGCGCCCGCGCGCGCATGAAAAGATTTTCCACGTTGAAGGATGCGAGCTTCATGAAAATCTCCCAGGGATGAAAAATAAAATTCAATCAATGGTAGAGATTATCAGGAGCCTCGCATCAAGTCGAGGCGATCGGATGCTCGCAGGGCTGCGTGCGGCGAGCGGCGCCGCCTTCGTCATACTGTCACAATCAGGTGCGGAGATCCGTTACCCCACCAGATGGTTCGCCGAGCCCTGCACGATCAGCCCGGCCTCATTCACGCGCAGATACTCGCAGATCTTCTTGCCGCGCTCGTTCGCGTAGAACACCACCACGCTGTCGGGACTGACGAACAGATCGATCAGCGAAAAATGCAGCTGCGGCACCAGCCCGAGCGCCTTGCCCCAATAGGCCCGCAAGGCATCCTTGCCGCGCACCGTGCCGCTGGCGTCGAATCCGAGCATCGGGATGCGGTCCGAGGTCATGACGGCGGCCTCGTCGTAGAGCGCGAGCACGCGCTCGAGATCGCGCGCGTTCCAGGCCTCGACCCAGCTCCGGCCGAGCGCGGCCAGGGTTGAGGGCTGATGCCGCGAAGACATCTGCTGTGAAGACATGTGCTTTGAAGACATGGCGTTCTCCCTGATCGCCCCGGTTTGAGAGTGGAGCATAATAGGTCAATAATACTGACCTAGATCAGTTTGTCCATGCCCAAAGAAGCATGTGGGCGTCCCGCCGCTGCGGTTGCGGCGCGCGCGGCGCCAGCGTATTTGCTGGCCATGACAGCAGCACAGAACGACCGCTCCGCGTCGACGCCCTCCGTGGCCTCGGCGCATGACAAGATTCTCATCGTCGACTTCGGCAGCCAGGTGACGCAGCTGATCGCGCGCCGCGTGCGCGAGGACGGCGTCTATTGCGAGATCGTCCCGTTCAACAAGGCCGAAGCCGCCTTCGACGAGATGAAGCCGAAGGCGGTGATCCTCTCCGGCGGCCCTGAATCGGTGCACGAGGCCGGCTCGCCCCGCGCCCCGCAACGGATCTTCGAGTCCGGCGTGCCCGTGATGGGCATCTGCTACGGCCAGATGACCATGGCGGCGCAGTTAGGGGGCGAGGTCGAGGGCGGCCATCACCGCGAGTTCGGCCGCGCCGATGTCGAGGTGAAAGCGCCGAGCAAGCTGTTCGAGGACGTCTGGTCACCCGGCGGCAAGAACCAGGTCTGGATGAGCCATGGCGACCGCATCACAAAGATGCCGCCGGGCTTCTCCGTCGCCGGCACCTCGCCGAACGCGCCGTTCGCGATCATCCAGGACGAGACGCGCAAATATTACGGCCTGATGTTCCACCCCGAAGTGGTGCACACGCCCGACGGCGCAAAGCTGATCCGCAACTTCGTCCGCAAGATCGCCGGCCTCACCGGCGACTGGACCATGCGCGCCTTCCGCGAGGAGGAGATCGCGAAGATCCGCCAGCAGGTCGGCAAGGGCAGGGTGATCTGCGGCCTTTCCGGCGGCGTCGATTCCGCCGTCGCTGCCGTCTTGATCCACGAGGCGATCGGCGACCAGCTCACCTGCGTCTTCGTCGATCACGGCCTTCTGCGTCTCGACGAAGCCAAGACCGTGGTCGACCTGTTCCGCCACCATTACAACATCCCGCTCGTGCACGTGGATGCCTCCAAGCAGTTCCTGGGCGAGCTGGAGGGCGTCACCGATCCCGAAACCAAGCGCAAGACCATCGGCCGTCTCTTCATCGAGGTGTTCGAGCAGGAGGCCAAGAAGATCGGCGGCGCCGATTTCCTGGCGCAAGGCACGCTCTACCCTGATGTGATCGAGAGCGTCTCCTTCACCGGCGGCCCCTCCGTCACCATCAAGTCGCACCACAATGTCGGCGGTCTGCCTGAACGCATGAACATGAAGCTCGTCGAGCCCCTGCGCGAGCTGTTCAAGGACGAGGTGCGCAAGCTCGGGCGCGAGCTCGGCCTGCCCGAAATCTTCGTCGGCCGCCACCCGTTCCCGGGCCCGGGCCTTGCCATCCGCTGCCCCGGCGAGATCACCCGCGACAAGCTCGACATCCTGCGCAAGGCCGATGCCGTCTACATCGATCAGATCCGCAAGCACGGCCTCTACGACGAGATCTGGCAGGCCTTCGCGGTGCTGCTCCCGGTCAAGACGGTCGGCGTCATGGGCGACGGCCGCACCTACGACTACGTCGTGGGCCTGCGCGCCGTCACTTCCACCGACGGCATGACCGCGGACTTCTACCAGTTCGACATGAAGTTCTTGGGCGAAACGGCGACGCGCATCATCAACGAGGTGAAGGGCGTGAACCGGGTGGTGTACGACGTGACGAGCAAGCCGCCGGGGACGATCGAGTGGGAGTAGTGCTGTCGGTTGGCATCGCGGAGTTTAGCGTAGTGTAGATGAGTGGTTCTCCTTCCTTTCATATCGAGGCCCCTGATCAAAGTAGTGATATCGCTTATCGCGGATCGAGGGACGTAATCTACGGTGGGCGTACGAGCCGAGTATTGCCGCGCATCCGTTCGTACAAAAGGGCGGAATTGCAAAGCTCCAGCCTCCCGCCGGCAGGTATTGGCGCGAAGCGGACATACGGCTCGGCGCGCATGTCTCCGAAGGCCAATAGGCGACATGGACCACATCGACAACATGAAGGAGGCCGCCAACTGAGGCGGCGGCCTTACTCTTTGTCCTCGGTCCAAGTGCGTTCGCCGCACTGGCATTCAAAAACCCGACCGGTGAGGCCATGCATGGAGTCCATCATCGTGTGCTTTGGCGCGGGCTGGGCGCCGCACTTGCAACGCTGGTCTTCCCGCGCTTAGACCCTGAGAATTTTATCGCTACTGAAATAATTCAAAGTACTCACCGTGCCGGCGGTAAGTTTCTAAGTATCGAAGTGGACATTTCAGCCGCATGAGAACAATTGGGTGACGCAGGACGGATCATGAACCGCCGGCCGCACATCCAGAGTCCGTTTACGGTCAAAAGGCGACAGGGATTGCATCCTGGCCTGCCTGGGGCGGCCTTACTTCTCTTCGTCTTTGACTATCATCGTCAGGTTTTCAAGCTGGTGTGCCAGCGCTATCCAACTACGTGAAATGCTAAGAAGCACAGTGGATCGGCGAGCGGAAATATCAGGTTCGCATCCCAGAGTTTTGTATTCGGCAGCGAATATTTTGCACTCTTTGATGGAAATCATCGAAAGCCTCCCAATCGGTATGGAAGCGACGTGCTTCTCAGTCATCGATATTTCCGCTCGCGAGCGACACTCTAAGGATATTTGGTAAGTCCGATCCGGACATAGCATTTGGGCTTGTCCTCAGCGTGCATCGCCGTGAAGGTCATTTAAAGGCCATGAGCTGACGTCATGTCGCGGCCAGCTAATTGCCTGCCAACGAGCAAAGGTGGGCGCTCGCCTCGGACTACCCACTTTCCAGGCAGTCTCTTGAGTTCAAAAGAACCTGTCTGGCCGCAAACCTCTGACAAGCATGACTTGCTCAACCTCAAACAACAATTGTCGAAGTTCGCTGGTGGACATTGTTTCGAGATCCCGACGAACGTCTTGGTCGGATGCTCGCTCGTCTGCCGCGGACGCGGCTGGCCCATCCTGCTTCATCGAGACAAGACAGCCGACACTGTGATGACATGGTTACATCCGCCGCATTCGAATGATCGTACATTGAGTCCTTTAGGACCTGTCGTGATACCGACCAGGTAAAGGGCCTCTTGGCATTTGGGGCAGCGCTGAGGCTCATCGGGGAAGCGGGGATCTGATGGAGACACGTGGCATTCCTGCGGTTAGGCGGGAGCACAACACTCTCAGTCACCGGTAGTCGCCAATTCAGGGAACGGTGATTGCAAGACCTTATCGTATATGTCGGGCCTCAGACATAAGGAACTGCGAGCGAGGAAACCAACAAGCCTCCGCCGGTATCCCGACACGGACAGCGAGGTTCCGACATTGCGATTCGCTCCCGTTCATGGCCCCTAGCCGCTTGGCAGTCGAAGCTGGGAAACAGCCAACTGAGACCGTCTACTTGTCTGCGGGGTGAAGGGCGGCCTTTCTCGCCTCCAGCTCGGCTACCATATGGAGCGTAGCCTCTTCCACCTGACGGTCGTTGATGCGGTCCTGTAGACGACGGTAGCGACGGATTTGATCGTCGAGGGTTTTGCAAATGTGGCACATGTCTCACCGCTGGCAATTCAGGCGGGAGCAAACGCGCTCTCAGTCATCGATAAATGCCTAGGGCTGGTCGATGATGAAGCAGACTATATCAACTATGTCCGGTCTCTGACATAGACAATTAAGGAACTTACGCCCCGCTTGCTGCTCACGTTGGCCTCAGGGCCCGTCGAGTGGACGGCGTCACATCGTTCGGTGAGGCTCACCGAATTGAGCCGATCATCGATGCGCGAAGCCGTCTCTGCTTGCCGTGCATGTCGCAAAGCAACTCTCGAGCCACACTGCCGACAGGCTGTTTTTCGGACGCTTCCCTGGAACTGCCGGGACTCTTCCGTTCAGTCGCTCAATGTCGTTTTTGTGTGCCACGCGAGTCGCTTGATCACGGCAGTCCTCCAGCCAAGGTCCTACTTGCCTGCTGAATGACTATAGACAGCTTGCTAATCTCGTCTGCCCTCTCCGAACTCGAAGCTCAATTGGCCACCACTTTGGCACACCATAAGTGATAGCGAGTTAGGTTAGGATAGCTGCCTGATCCACAAGCGTCTGATAACACTCACACGACATTTCCTCCAAAGTGGATCTCTTCAATATCGTGATCTGTCCGCGCGAATAATTGATGGCTCCCAAAGCTTGTATCTTGCTGGCAACCTCGGTGACGGATGTTCGGCGCACTCCAAGCATCTCGGCGAGAAACTCTTGGGTGAGCGCCACCGTGCTGCTTTCTGCGCGATCTGCAGATTGTAGCAGCCAACGGCAGAATCTAGCCTCGACAATATGCAACGCATTACATGCCGCCGTAATCCTCGCCTGAGACAGCAAGACTTCATATATTGGATGCACATATTCCGGACAGCATCACTTTTGGTGGCGGCGCTCCTGAACCGCGAAGCGGGTATTCTACTTACCAGCAGCGGAAGCTGCACCACGACGCGAACGAGAGACTTATAGAGTCCCAGTCCAGCCATCGCGCCAACCACTCCCTCGCGTCCGACAGTTGCCGTTTCGATGGCTTTGCCATCCCGCAGCACGGCAAGTAGTGAGAGCATCCCGCTCTGCGGGAAGTAAACGTGATCGAACTCATCCCCCGGCTCTACCAAGACTTCGCCTTGCTTTAAGTCGACAGCCATCATGTAGGGCGCCAATAAGTCAAACTGATCGCGCGGCAGCGCGGCGAGCAGCTTGTTGTCCAAGGGACGGCCCAAATTTCTGGGGTGCACAGCGAAATCCTGCCCGGTCGGTCGGGCCGTTTCTCGCAGAGTGGTTGGTGCCGCTCCGATAGGGCGGTCCTCGCGGGAAGGACTCTATATAGGAACTAATTTGTGTAATTGTCCGTACGGTACCGGTCTTATGGCAAAATCCGAATCCACCTCAAAGACGGGCTTGTGATTGCTCGCTATTGTCTATCAGGCGGGACGGCGGAACGTGTGCATACAAGACAAACGTACGTCACCGGACATATGTCTGGTCAGGCGCGGAAAGCTTTACATGTCGGGCATCGCTCCATATTCCGCCTTGGTTCGACTGCATTCCGCAAGTCGAGGTCAGGCCGTGGTGAGAGGAGCGAGGGCCAACAGGCGACAGGGATTGCATGGAGGGTGACCACTAGGGACGGCCTTAGTTCTGTTCGTCTTTGACTATCACAGCGACGTCCAACGACGTGAAATGCTGAGAAGCGCAGTGGATCGGCGAGCAGAAACATAGGATCTCCTTCCCAGAGTTTTGCATTTGGCCGCGCGTCTTTTGCGCTTTGACGGTGATCATCGAAAGCCTTCCAACCACTCCGGGAGCGGCCGTACTCTCAGGCGTCGCAAGTATCGGGGCGAGAACACCCTAACGATATCTGCCGAAGTCCTGACACAGCCGATGTGGGCTGTCCAAAGCGCAAAAGCAGGCTAGTCGCGACGATGCCAGCTAGCCAGCGACGAGAAGAAAGGGGCTCTGCGCCAATCAGGATCGACGCCCAGCACTGATTAGGCACACTCTTGACACGGAGTGCTACGCCCAAAGCCAGATTGCAGTGGTCTGGATAAGGAGGAAAAGCACGTACAGCCAGCCGCACGTGGCGATGGCTATCGTAGCGAAAAAGATTGAACCGAGAGCCAAGTCGACAAACCGACCCTGTTTGCTCCTGGCGGGGGCGGAGGGCAGAGTAGGATCGATCGGGTAGTGTTCGACGCCAAATGGACTGGCCATTGATCGCTCCACTTCGGGCAGGGGGAGCTAGGGGCTCTCAGTCACGGCGCCTGCAGGACAAAGCCTTGGCCGGTGATGCGGATCAACGGGCCACGCTTCGGAAGGTTCACTCAATGGTGACCGCTGTCCTCAGTTCGGCAATTTCATGCCTTGAAAGAAGGCGGATCGCTGCCTTCAGGCAGGTGATCACTGGTACCTGGGCTTTCGAAGCTTCTTCGGTGATTTCATGCGAACGTGCGCCGGGGGGCGGCAGATTGTGGCATCCGTGCTTTCTGGTCTGGGGTTTGGTCCAGCCGGAGCGCTCGGGCTTCGTTGGCTGTTGACGCTAACTCCATTCGGACGGCGCGGAGAGCCTCGAGTCGACTTTTGGCAATCTTTCGCTGCAGACGATGGAATAAATCAGGGGCAAGAGCGCGCAAAAGACGTCGGCGAGTACTTTAGTGATGCGTTCGCCTCGGTCTTGGTCAGTTGTGAAGTAGGGCATTTGGGATCTCAACAAGCGCGAACCCTAGCTTTAGAGCTGGCAGCCGTCCACGCCTTTAAGGAAGCGGCGGATCCGCTTGAATTGGAATGAAAGCGCTTTGCATACACATCCCGCACTGCTGACAAGGGCGATCGGGCCGCTTTTGGAGGATGGTCTATTTTGCTCACTTCAACGCAGAGTTCACTTCGGAGGTTTTAGACCTGTTGAATTGACCCACTCGTCAATTTGAGCTCCGGTACGCGCCTGCCGCGCTCTTCGAAGGGCGGCATCGCGCTCGCGCCCCGCCGGCAGGTTCTCGGCATCTTCTTTGGCCAGCCGCGCGAATTCTTCTATGCGATCATGAAGAGAGTTCGTCGGTCGTTTGCGGTTCCGCTTCGTCATCATCGCCCCTTGTGACTGGAACTCTCCAGGTAAGCACGCTGTGATGCCTCGAGAGTCAAAGGCCGCGTTTTCCGATCCCGTCCTCAATATCTTTGAGCAACTTGAGGACTTCGGAGCCATCCATGTCTTCACGTGCGGCGCGTTTATAGCGCTCCACGGTTGTCAGCTCAGTCTTGAACAAGGGTCCGCTGCCGCTTTCCATCACCGTCTCCCATCCGGAAGAGGCGGGGACATTTCAGCTCTCAGTCAGCGATAGAGGCCACGGACCGTGCGGTGATACTGAACGCTAGCACGTGACCAGCCATACTGTCTGTAGGCGAAATCGATAGTCGAGCAGAGCAACGTCCAACCGAGAAGGTTACCTGCTACCATTTCACTCCCTTCAGGTGACAAAATTGAACAGCCAAAGCTGTCGGATGGCGCTACACTCAATTTTTGGCTTCAACATCGCAACCGCTTAGTCCGGAAGAGTTTGCCTCCCTGCTTACTGTCGCGAACACGTCGGTACTCGGTCCCTCGGCAATGATCCCTACCGCGCATAGTAAGCGGCTGATCGCAATGGTTACATCGTCCACTTGTCGGCAGCTTGCGAATGACAACGCCGGCTCGAAGGAATGTACGCTGAGCAACTCGCGACCAGCTAGGTCGCCTATCGTCTTTCGCCCTTTCAGGGATGCTGGCCCGTTGTCTTCAAGGAGTGCAACAAGGAAGCGTCAGGACCGCTTCGGGTCAAACTGCGACTTCGCGGGGAGGGCAGCTGTTGGCGCAAAGCGGACACTCCAGCCGAGGCGTCGATCCCTACAGAGACAGGAATTCCTGGGCGACTGCTATCGAGGATCAGCTGTAAGCTGATGCGTGCGCGCCTTCAATCGATCGCGGATAAGCTGGTTGACGTGAATCCCATCCGCGAGGGCGGGCTCGCATGCTCCACTTGGTCACGGCATGCGGGATTTTGCCAGCACGCAGTGAATGCCCTTGTTGCCGTCGACCAGCTGCGTCACCCGGAGGTCGGCTGCGATCGAGCAGAGCGTGTAGGCTTCCTGCGCAGAGAGGCTGCTCTGCTCGCAGATCAGCGCGATCATGTCGCGCAGCGCTGCTTTGGCTGCATCATCGAGATCTTCGTCGAACCCTATCGTGATCCAGTCGGACGCCGTTTCGGCGCGTGGCGAGGCGAGGCGGAGATCGCGTCGGATATGGAATTCGAATGTCCCAGTGAGCGCGGCCTCGATCGCAGTCAGGCAGACCTCGCCGTCGCCCTGCAGCGCATGACCATCGCCCGCCGAGAACAGCGCGCCCGGCACGAACACGGGGAAGTAAACCGTGCTGCCAACTCCGAGCTCCTTGTTGTCCATGTTGCCGCCGAAGGCGCGCGGCTCCTTCGATGACAGCCGTCCCCAGCCGGCCGGCGGAGCGACGCCGAAATTGCCGAAGAAGGGCGCAAGCGGCAGCTCCTGCCCCCAAGGCAGGCGCGCGACTTTGTGGGCGCGGTCAAGCGGGATGTGAATGCGCCGGAACTCGGGAAAGTCCTCCGGCAAGGTGCCAAGCGTGGGCACCTGGAGATTCCAGCCCCAATTGCAGCGCAACGTGATGTCGAGCACGCGCACTTCGAGCACGTCGCCGGGCTCGGCACCCTCGACGTAAACAGGTCCGGTGAGAAGATGCGGCCCCGGACCGCGGAACGTGCTTGCCAGCACCTCCGCGTGGCCGGGGACGACGTCGAAGCCGAGCGAGGGATCCGGAAGATCGTCCGGCTCCCCCGAAAGAGTCTCGATGGTGACGCGGTCGCCGGATGCGATCCGGAGCACCGGCGCCGACCGTCCGTCCCAAAGCCCCCACTGGACGTTCCCCGGTGTGGATCGCAGAACGTACTCCATGACGGGCCGTTACCTGCCGGCGCTGCTTGCGACGATGGATGACGGCGAGGCGACCAGCTTGCCGAGCCCGAGATAGACAAGGCCCGAAACGCCGATGCCGAACAGCCAGCTCAGATCGGCTCCGCCGAGCAGGTTGGTCGAGATCGGCCCCTGCAGCGCGCCGACCAGGCCGTCCTCCACCAGCCATCCCGCCACGAGGCCGGCGAAGAAGGCGATCATGCCGGCCCAGTTGATGTCGCCATAAGCGCTGGTCTCCGGCGAACGATAGAGCTCGGCAACTTCGATCTTGCCCTTGCGCTTGATGAAGAAGTCGGCGAGCACGACGCCCGCCCACGGGCTCATCCACAGCAGCAGGCTGATCATCCAATTGTCAAACGCCTTGGCAAAGGACGGGGCGAAGATGAAATACAGCGTGACCAGATAGCCGGCGATGCCGACGATGACGGTGAGCCAGAAGCGCGAGAACTTCAGGCCCGCGCTGAGCGCGGCGAGCGCGGCCGAGTAGACGTTGAGGATGTTGGTCGCGATCGGCCCGTGCAGCACCATCAGCAGCACCAGCACGCTGACCGGCCCGCCGAACACCGCGCTCACCATCTTGGCGGGGTCGGTGTCCAGCGTCGTCGAGGCGATGGTCGCGCCGAGCGTGGCGAGCCAGACGCTGGGCACCAGCATGCCGGCATAGCTGTACCAGAACACGGATTTCGACGGCACGCTCTTTGGCACGAAGCGCGAATAGTCCGACGCCCAGGTCACCCAGGAGATACCCCAGCCGACGCCGATCGCGGTCGTCAGCAGCGTCAGCATCGCTAGATGCGCGCCGGGCGGCAGGGACGTCGTGAGGTTCCAGTTGACGACACCGGGGCGCGTCCAGGCCAGGACGCTCATCAGCACCATGATGGCGATGGTCGGCGGCACCGTGTATTTCTCAAAGGTGCGGATCGCATAGAAGCCGTAGACACCGATCAGCACCTGCACCGCCATCACCAGCGTGATGATGAGGATCTCGATCAGCCAGGTGTCGGGAACGCCGAACTGGCCGAGGATGCCGATCGAGATCTTCACCGGGAAGTAGGTGTTGACGCCGATCCAGCCCAACGTCATCAGGAACATCAGGATGCTCGGCAGGTAGGCACCGCGCACGCCGAAGGCGGAGCGGCTCAGCACCATCTGGTTGACGCCGGTCTTGTGCCCCATCACCGTGAAGGTCGCGAAGATCGCGCAGCCGACGATGTTGCCGAGCACGATCACCGCGATCGTCTCCATCAGGCCGAGCTTGAGGATGATGCCGAGCGCACCGAGCGCCCAGTTCACCGGCGCGATGTTGGCGCCGGCCCAGATCCACATCTGCTGCGGTCCGGTCGAATCCCGATCCGCCTCGGGAATTGGCTCGATGCTGTGAATATCGGCGCGAAGTTCGGAATCCGTCATGACATCCCCCAATATGAAGCACGCTTCGTATCGTCGCAGCATAGATCGTGCCATGGCAGCGGCGGGTCCCAGGGCAGGGGTGCGCCTTGTTGGCTGCGCCACGCGGCCCGCGTCGGATTGCTTCTGAGATTTCAAGCGCGGGTGGACTTTGTCCGCGCGTGCGCAACTGCGTCGCGAGAGCGGTGATGCCTGGCGGCAGCGCCCGGGGCAGGATGAGCGTACCGCTGCACGGCCGGGCAGCGGTATGATGATAAATTAAGCAGCCGCACTCAAAAGCGCGGCAGTGGCGTCTAGTCGAATAGAGCGCCGGAACCATTGCGGCTTGGGTTGCCGGCCACGATGCGCTGCATCATTTCGATGAAGATATCCTGCTCGCGCGCGCTGAGATCGCCGAGGGTTGCGCGATGCGCCCGTCGCGCGGCGCCTTCGATCTTGACCAGCAGCGCGGCGCCGGCGGGCGTCAGCCGGCACAGTCGCGCCCGGCGATCATCCTTGTTGACCGCGCGCTCGACCAGGTTCCGTGCGGCGAGCCGTTTCAATGCGCCGGTCGTCGTGGTCCGATCGAGCGCGATATCGGCCGCTAATGTGGTCTGATCGGCAGTTTCTCGCGCGGCCAGCGCGGAGAGCAGGCTGTATTGCAACGGCGTGACCTCGAACGCGCCGCAGGCTTCCTGAAACAGCGCGACGTGAATCTGGTGCAGCCGCCGGATCAGATAACCGGGGCGCTCAGCCAAAGGCCACGGCCGATGCCTGCTCCCGCTGCGACGCTTCTGGGCTTGCCGCACTGCACGCTCTCCCACCTGGAACCCCTCTCGCGCTTAGCTCGATTCGAATGCATCCGCCACCGCCGCATCATGGCACGCGGCTTGCTTTTGCAAATGCGAAGCATGCTTCGTAATTCGGCGGCTGGCCAGCCGCCACGTAATCAGGGAGACAGCCATGTCAGTCACTGCCAGCTTCGACCTTCTGCTGCGCGGCGGGCGCGTGATCTGCCCGGCCTCGGGCGTCGATGGGCTCAAGGACGTCGCGATCCGCAACGGCAAGATCGCGGCTGTCGCGGCCGACATCCTGCCGACCAGCGCCAAGGAGATTGTCGACGTCAGCGGCATGCTGGTGCTGCCGGGGCTGATCGACACCCATGCGCATGTCTATCAATATGTCTCAGGCCGTTTCGGCATGAATCCCGACATGGTCGGCGTACAGTCCGGCGTGACGACGTTGGTGGATCAGGGCGGGCCGTCCTGCATGACGCTGCCCGGCTTTCGCCATTTCATCGCAGAGCCCGCGGCCTCGCGCGTCTACGCCTTTTTATCCGCCTATCTCGTCGGCGGATTGGAGGGCCATTATTATCCGCAGCTCTACAGCCCCGATGGCGTCGACATCGATGCGACCGTCAAGGCGGCGACGGCCAATCCCGATCTCGTGCGCGGCATCAAGGCTCATGCCGAGATCGGCGGCTTCGCGCGTTGGGGCATTCGCGTCATCGAGATGGCGGCGGAGATCGGCCGGCGTGCCCATCTGCCGGTCTATGTGCATTTCGGCCAGCTCTGGGGCCTGCCGGAGAGCGGCGCCAACGGCGAGGATGCCGACACAATTCTCACGCGGGTGATCCCGCTGCTGCGCGAGGGCGACATTCTTGCTCATCCCTTCACGCGCCATCCCGGCGGCTTCGTCAACCGCGAGGGTGAGGTGCATCCGGTGATCCAGGCCGCGCTCGATCGTGGTCTCAAGGTCGATGTCGGCCACGGCAGCCACTTCTCCTATCGGCTGGCGAAGAAGGCGATCGCCGCCGGTATCCTGCCGACCACGCTGGGCGCCGACATCCACGGCTACAACACCCATGTGCCGGCGCCAGCAGGCACGCCCGACCAGCACGAGGACGAGGAGAACCATCCTTTCGCGGGCCAGGCCAAGTTCAGCCTGGTCCAGGCGATGAGCTCGATGATGGCGCTCGGCCTGTCGCTCGAGCAGGTGGTGCCGATGGTCACCTCCAATCCGGCGAAGATGCTCGGTCGCAGTGACCAGATTGGCGCGCTCAAGGTCGGCCTGGATGCCGACGTCTCGGTGCTCGCGGAAAAGACGGGTCGCTTCGTTCTCAAGGACAACGAGAAAAACGAGGTGATTGCCGAGCGTCTGCTGCAGCCGGCGTTCTGCCTGCGCGCCGGGACGCGCTTCGAGGCGGTCGCTCCCATCCTGCCCCAGGCCGTCGCAGCGTAAGGCGATACGGTGAAGGAGGGGATTGGCGTGCGTAGCGAGCGGGAGTTTCCTGAAGGCAAGTCCGGGCAGGGCGTCGGCGTACGGCTTCCGCGCAAGGAGGACGATCGCCTGATGCGCGGCCGCGGCCAATATGTTGCGGACATCAGGATGGCCGGCCTGCAGGACGTTGCCTTCGTGCGCAGCCCGCTGGCCCATGCCAGGATCCGCGGCGTCCACGTGCCTGAGCGTTATCGCGGCAGCGTATTCACAGCTTCCGATCTCGTCGGCATCAAGCCGATCCGCGCGGTGTCGGGCCTCCCCGGCTTCAAGATCTCCGAGCAGCCGGTACTTGCCACCGGCAAGGTGCGCCAGGTCGGCGAGCTCGTTGCGATGTGCGTGGCGCCGACGCGGGCCGAGGCCGAGGACATCGCGGCGTCCGTCACGCTCGATCTGGAGGAACTGCCGGCCGTCTACGACATGCTGAAGGCGCGCCAGCCGGGCTCGGCGCTGGTGCATGAGCATTGGGGCGACAACGTCTTCCTCGAGACCAATTTCGAGGTCGACATCTCCGCAGCGCTCGATGCGCCGATCAAGGTGACGCGCGAGATCTCGACTGCGCGGCAATGCATGTCGCCGCTCGAAGGGCGCGGCGTGGTCGCAACCTTCGACCGCAGGCTCGATCAGCTTACGCTGCATTCGGCCGCCCAGATGCCGCACATCACCCGCAGCGGCCTGTCCGAATGCCTCGGCCTGGAAGAGGGACGTATTCGCGTCATCTCGCCCGACGTCGGCGGCGGCTTCGGCCACAAGGGCATTCTGCTGCCGGAAGAAGTGTGCCTATCGTGGTTGACGATGCTGCGCGGCCATCCCGTGCGCTGGACCGAGGACCGCCGCGAGCATCTCGTCGCCAGCTCCAATTGCCGCGAGCACCATTACAAGATCACGGTTTATGCCGAGCGCGACGGCACGCTGCGCGGAATCGACTGCGAGGCGACCGTGGATTCCGGCGCCTATTCCTCCTATCCGTTCTCGGCCTGCCTTGAAGCCGCGCAGGTCGCCAGCATCCTGCCGGGGCCTTACCGGATGCCGGCTTATCGCTGCCGCACCTTCTCGGTCGCCACCAACAAATGTCCGATCCTGCCGTACCGGGGCGTGGCACGCACCGGCGTCTGCTTTGCGCTGGAACTGATGCTCGACCTCGTCGCCGCGGAAGCAGGGCTCGAGCCCGCCGAGGTGCGGCTGCGCAATCTGGTGCAGCCCGAGCAGATGCCGTTCGACAACATCACCAGGAAGCATTTTGACAGCGGCGATTATCCGCAAGCCATGCGCCGCGCGCTGGCCGCCATCGATATCGAATCGATCCGCGCCAGACAAAGCAATGGCGAAGCCAACGGCCGCCGCATCGGCGTCGGCGTCTCCATCTATTGCGAACAGGCCGCGCACGGCACTTCGGTCTATTCCGGTTGGGGCATTCCGATGGTGCCCGGACACGAGCAGGCGTCCGCGCGCCTGACGCCGGATGGCGGCCTCGAGCTGCGCGTCGGGGTGCATTCGCACGGGCAGGGCATGGAGACCACGCTTGCCCAGGTCGCGCACGAGATTCTCGGCGTTGACGTCGCCAAGGTGCGCATCATCCTCGGTGACACCGCGATGACGCCCTATTCGACCGGAACCTGGGGTTCCCGCTCGATGGTGATGGCGGGCGGGGCGGTGGCCGCGGCCTGCCGCGAGCTCGGCGAACGCGCGCGGCGCATCGGCGCGAAGCTGCTGCAGCACGATCCGGCCGCGGTGGTGTTGCAGGATGGCGAGGTGCGTGGCGTCAACGGCAGCGTCAACCTCAAGACGATCGCCCATACCTGGTATCGCCGCCCGCAGGATCTGCCGACCGACGTCGATCCCGGCGGTTTGGAAGTCACACAAGGATACAAGCCGGTGCGCGACAGCGGCACCTTCAGCTATGCCGCGCATGCCGTCGTCCTCGCCGTCGATCCAGATCTCGGCGAGGTCGAAATCCTCGACTATGTGATCGTCGAGGACGGTGGCGTGCTGGTCAATCCGCTCGTTGTCGACGGGCAGATCTATGGCGGCCTGGCGCAAGGCATCGGCACCGCGCTCTACGAGGAGATGCCGTTCGACGTTTCGGGCCAGCCGCTGGCGACGACGCTCGCCGATTATCTGCTGCCCGGCCCGACCGAGGTCCCGGCCGCGCGGCTCGATCATATGGAGACGCCGTCGCCCTACACCCAGTTCGGCGTGAAAGGCATCGGCGAGGGCGGGGCGATCGCGCCGCCGGCCGCAATCGCCAATGCCGTCAATGACGCGCTGCGCCCGCTCGGCGTCGAGCTGATGCAGTCGCCGATCACGCCGCACCGAATTGTCGAGGCCATGCTGGCCGCGCGCGCGGCCGACAGGAGCGCGGCATGAAGCCCGCGCCCTTCAGCTATGAGCGTCCGCGTGACCTCGGGGCCGCATTGTCGATGCTGGCGGCCGGCAGCGGGGCGGCAAAGATCATCGCCGGCGGACAGTCGCTCGGTCCGATGCTCAATCTGCGCCTGGTGCAACCCGAGCTGATCGTCGACATCTCGGGCCTTGGCGAGCTCAAGCGCGCCGAGATATCCGGCAGCGAGCTCGTGCTCGGCGCGCTGGTTACGCATGCCGATATCGAGGACGGGCGCACCGCGGACGTCACGCGCGGCGCCATGCGCGCGGTGGCCGCCAATATCGCCTACCGCGCGGTGCGCAACCGCGGCACCATCGGCGGCTCGCTCAGCCACGCCGATCCCGCCGCCGACTGGGTCTCGGCGTTGGCAGCGCTGGGCGCGCGGGTGACGCTGCGCAGCCTTCGCGGCTCGCGCACGCTCGCTGTCGAAGCCTTCGTCGTCGGCGCGCTGGAATCGGCACTGCAGGCCGGCGAGATCGTCGAAGCCATCCACGTGCCGCAGCGGTCGATCATGGCGCAGTGGGGCTATGCCAAGAGCTGCCGCAAGACCGGCGAGTTCGCCCACGCGATCGGCGCGGTGCTGATCGATCCCGCTTCTGCCTCCGGCCGCGTCGTCATCGGCGCCATCGACAGGGCGCCGCTGGTGCTGGCCGATGCAGCGGAGCTGTTCGGCGGCCGGATCGCGGCCGACTACAAGCAGCGCTTCGATGCCAATTTCGCCGACCGGCTGCTGGTGCAGGCCGGCATCGACGACGCCGCCCAGCGCCATATCCATGTCAGCGTGTTGAAACGCGCCGTGCTGGAGGCCACCGCATGAGCACGGTCGCCCTCAGCGTCAACGCCCGTGCGGTCGAGATCGCGGCCGAGCCGCGCACCAGCCTTGCGGATTTCGTGCGCGACAAGCTCGATCTGACCGGAACGCATCTCGGCTGCGAGCATGGCGTCTGCGGCGCCTGCACCGTGTTGATCGACGGCGTGCCGGCGCGGTCCTGCATCACCTATGCAGTGGCATGCGAGGGCGCCGACGTCACCACGATCGAAGGCCTCGACGAGGACGAGGTTACGGTCGAGCTGCGCGCTGCCTTCACTCGCGAACATGCCCTGCAATGTGGTTATTGCACGCCGGGGATGCTGGTCTCGGCGCGCGATCTGGTGCTGCGTCTCGCCGAGCCCGATGAGCGCCTGATCCGCATCGGCCTCAGCGGCAATCTCTGCCGTTGCACCGGCTATGTCGGCATCGTGCGCGCTGTGCAGTCCGTGATCGCGGCGAGACGGGCGCGCAGCATCGCACCGCAGGTCGGTGGCGGACGCACCTGTCTCGGCCCCGCGGGATCAGGGCGGGCCGCGGTGGATCGCGACCCGCAGGCGCTGCAGATAGCGCCGCAAGATAAGTCATCTGCCCGCGGCAGCATCGCGGCCGCTGATATCCCCGATTTCACCCCGGCCATCGTGCTTGAACAGCGTTTCACGCTCCCTCATGCCTCTGCAAAAGTATTCGCGATGTTCGACGACATCGCCGCCATTGCGTCGTGCCTGCCCGGCGTCGCGCTGACGTCGCCGCCGAGACCGGAGCGTACTGAAGGCGTGATCCGTATCAGGCTTGGCCCGATCGCGGCCGCGTTTGAGGGGGCGGCGCGCGTCGAGCGCGATCCCGCCACGCTGTCGGGGCGGATCGTCGGCATCGGCGCCGACCGGCGCAGTCATTCTGCGACGCAAGGCGAGATCCGCTACCGCCTCGTGCCGATCGACGACGGCGCGGCAACCGCGGTGGAGCTGTCGATCGGCTACAATTTGACCGGCATGCTCGCGCAGGTCGGCCGTCCCGGCCTCGTGCGCGATCTGGCCCGGCGCCTGGTCGCGGAGTTTGCCGCCAATCTGGATCGCCACATGTCCGGCGTGCCGCCCAAGCAGGAGAGTTCTTCGGAGCTCAGCTTCTGGTTGATCGCCACCGACATCGTGCGCGCGCGAATCGCCCGCGTCTTCAGCCGCCGGAGCGGCGCGGGGTGACGGTGTGCAAGCACACCTGACGTGACGAAGCCTGAACTCAACATCAACAGCGTAGATCTTGGAGAGACGACATGACACGAACATCAGGACTGGTTCCGGCCATTGCGCTGGCCGCGGCCATGATCGGCAGTGCGGCGCAGGCGCAGACCATCAAGATCGGCGTCAACGAGCCGCTCACCGGCGCGTTCGCGGCGTCCGGTACCTACGTCGTCAACGGCGCCAAGATCGCGGCGGACGAGATCAACGCCAAGGGCGGCATTCTCGGCAAGAAGATCGAGCTCGTGATCGAGGACAACAAGAGCAACCCGACCGAGGCTGCCGCCGTTGCCGAGAAGCTGATCACCAGCGACAAGGTGCCCGTGCTGATGGGCGCCTGGGGTTCGAGCCTCACGCTCGCGGTGATGCCGAAGCTGATGGAATACGAGACCCCGATGGTGGTGGAGACCTCGTCATCCAGCAAGATCACGACGACCGGCAATCCCTACATCTTCCGGATCTCGCCGCCCTCGTCGATCGAGGCCGCCGCATTCAAGGGCATCGTCGACAAGCTCGCGCTCAAGAAGGTCGATTTCCTCGTCATCAACAATGATTGGGGCCGCGGCACCGCCGAGGACTTCGGCAAGATGATGAAGGAGAAGGGCATCGGCATCGGCCTGGTCGAAACCATGGACCAGGGCGCGCAGGACATGAGCGCGCAGCTCTCCAAGATCAAAAGCTCGGATTCCGAGACTGTCATCGTCACCACCGCCGTCGACCAGTTGACATTGATCTTCAAGCAGGCGGCTGCGCTCGGCCTGAAGAAGCGCATCATCACCACCGGCGGCTCGCAGAATCCGGACCAGATCATCGCCCAGGCCGGCGCTGCCGCCAACGGCACCATGCATCTGACCACCTTCCTGCCCTGGTTCCCGGGCAAGACGCCGAACCCCGAGGCCACCAACTATTTCATCACGGAATGGAAGAAGCGTGGCTTCGAATTCGCCGGCTGCACCGAAAGCTTCCGCGGCTATGACGGCATCCGCACCGCCGCCGCCGCGATCGAGAAGGCCGGCAAGGCAGAGCCGGCCGCTATCAAGGCCGCGCTGTGGGACATCAAGGTGAAGGGGCTCAACGGCGACATCGTGTTCCGCAAGTCCGGCCCCGAGGGCAAGGAAAGCGGGCAGAGCCAGCCGAACGTCTACCTGATCGAGATCGAAGACGGCAAGATCGGCATGAGGACGCTGTAAGTCAGTCGGTCGCGGGCGAGGGCGCCTTCTGTCGCTCTCGCCTGATCCTCCCTCCAATCGGGAACAGCCTTGAGCGAATTTCTCCAGCATCTGGTCAACATGCTCGTGCTCGGCGGCACTTATGCGCTGCTGGGCATCGGCCTGACCTTGATCTTCGGCATCATGAACGTGGTGAACTTCACCCATGGAGTGCTCTACACGTTCGGCGCCTATGTGATGTTCATCGTGGTGCATCAACTCGGGATGAACTTCTTCCTTGCTCTGCCCGTTGCGGTCCTGGCCGGATGGTTGTTGGGCGCGGCGATCGAGCTGACCCTGCTGCGTCCATTGCGGGGCTCTGACATCGACACCACCATGCTGGTCATGATCGGCGCCTGGATTGCCATGCAGTCCGGTGCGCTCTGGATCTGGGGCGGCGTCGCCAAATCGGTGACGAGCCCGTTTCCGGAGGCGCCGCTGGTGCTTGGACCGGTTTCGGTGTCCTGGTTGCGCCTGTTCGTCCTCGCTGCTGCGGGCGTGTTGATCGTGGTGACCTATCTCCTGATCAACAAGACCAGCCTCGGCCGTGCGATGCGTGCCACGTTCCAGGATCACGACACGGCCTCGCTGATGGGCGTCAATGTCGACATGATCTACACCTCCACCTTCGCGATCGGCTCCAGCCTCGCGGCTGCCGCGGGCGCCTTGCTCGGGCCGGTCTATGTGATCTTCCCGCAGATGGGTGACCTCGCCGCGGTCAAGGCCTTCGCGATCGTTATCCTGGGCGGCCTCGGCAACATCACGGGTGCGGTCATGGGCGGCTTCATCCTGGCCTTGGCCGAGGAACTCGGTGCCGGCTACGTGTCCTCGGGCTATCGCGATGCGATGGGCTTCGTGATCATCATTGCGGTGCTGATCTTCCGGCCGACCGGCCTGTTCGCGCGCGCGGAGCGCGTCGGATGAAGGCGATCATCACCATTCTCGCCGTCGCGGCCCTTGCCTCGGTCCCGCTCTGGCTGCGCGATCCCTATCTGCTCAATGCGCTGATCACGACGGGTATCTTCATCATCGGCGCGATGAGCCTCAATCTGCTGCTCGGCTTCACCGGCCAGCTCAGCCTCGGCCATATCGCCTTCTTCGGAATCGGTGCCTATGTCAGTGCGCTGACCTCGCTCGGCTTCGACATCGGTCTACCCGGCGGACTGCGCATCGTTCATGCGCCCTGGCCGCCAATTGCAGGCTTCGTGCTTGCGATCCTCACTGCCGGATTGTGCGGCTATTTCGTCGGCTTGCTGTCCTTCCGCGTTCGCGGGCGCCTATTTCGTGATCGTGACGATCTCGTTCGCCGAAGTCGTCAGGCTCGTCGCGCTGAATTGGGTCGAGCTGACGCAGGGCCCCCTGGCGCTGACCAACATTCCCTCGCTCGCGGTGCCCTTGCCCGGCTTCGGCGAGCTGACGCTACGCAGCAAGATGCAGAACTATTATCTCGTGCTGGTGGTCGCGCTCGCCGCCTATCTGTTGATCGCGCGGCTGGTCCGGTCGCATTTCGGCCGTGCGATGCGGGGGCTGATGGAGAATGAAACCCTCGCCGTCTCCGTCGGCATCGACGTGACCAAGACCCTGACGCTCGCGGCGGTGATCTCGGCCGCCATCGCGGGAGCCGCCGGCAGCCTCTATGCGCATTACATCCGGATCATCGATCCCGAAGTGTTCGCCTTCATCAACACCGTCACGATGGTGATCATGGTCATCAGCGGAGGCAAGGGATCGCTTGCGGGACCTGTCGTCGGTGGGCTGATCTTCGGGCTGCTGCCGGTCGCGCTGCGTCCGGTGATGGCGCCGGAGGCGCAATGGATCGCCTATGGCGGCGTGCTGATCGCGATCTTGTTCATGCTGCCGCGTGGCATCGTGCCGTCGCTTCTGCTGCGGTTCGCCAAGCGGCCGCGTGTGGCAGCCGTGTCGCCGGTCACGCTCGCTGAGACCGCAGCCAAGGAGCCGGCGTGATGACGGCACGCAGCATTGCCATGACCATCGAGCAGGTCGCTGTCCGCTTTGGCGGCCTGGTCGCGATCTCCGACATGAGCTTCACCGTCGGCGAAGGCGAGATCGTCAGCCTGATCGGACCGAACGGTGCCGGCAAGACCACGGCGTTCAACGTCATGACCGGATTTCTGACCCCGAGCGCCGGCCGCGTGACTTATCAAGGCACCACGCTCGCCGGATTGAGGCCGCACGAGATTGCCGATCTTGGCCTGATCCGCACCTTCCAGCGCACCAGCGTATTCCCGAACGATACCGTCTACGACAATCTGCTGATCGGGCTGCATCGGCAAGGCAGGGTCCGGCTGCTCGATGCCATCCTCGGGCTGCCGGGTGCGCGCGCCTCGGAGCGCAAGCTGCGGCAGCGGGCGAGCGAGCTGCTCGAATGGGTCGGGCTCGAACGCCGTGCGCAGGATGCGGCCGGCTCACTTTCCTATGGCGAGCAGCGTCTCGTCGGCGTCGCGCTGGCGCTCGCGGCAGAGCCGTCGATGCTGCTGCTTGATGAGCCCGTCTCCGGCATGAATGCCTCGGAGACCCATCGCTTCGTCGAACTGGTCCGGAGCATCCGCGACCGCGGCATCACCATCCTCCTGGTCGAGCACGACATGCCGATGGTGATGACGGTCTCGGACCGCATCGTTGTGCTGAACTACGGCCGGATCATCGCGGAGGGAACGCCTGAGGTGATCCGCAACGATCCAGCCGTGGTCGAGGCCTATCTTGGACATGGAGCGGGACGTGCTTGAGATCCGTGACATGGTCTGCGGCTACGGCGGCGTCACGGCGCTGCGCGGTATCTCGCTGGAGGTGAAGGCTGGACAGCTCGTTGCGCTGATCGGCGCCAACGGCGCCGGCAAGAGCACGACCCTGCGCGCAATCTCCGGCCTGGTTCCGCCGCGCGCCGGGCAGATGCGGTTCGAGGGAATCGACATCACCGGCGCAAAGCCGCCGGTCGTGCTGGCGAGCGGCATCGCGCATTGCCCGGAAGGGCGGCGGGTGTTTCCGCACATGAGCGTCGAGGAGAATCTCGACATGGGCGCCTATCTACGGCGCGGCTCGGGTGAAATCGCTGCGGATCGCGACCGGATCTACAGCGAGTTTCCGCGTCTCGCGGAGCGGCGCCGGCAGGCGGCGGGCACGTTGTCCGGCGGTGAGCAGCAAATGCTCGCGATCGGCCGCGCGCTGATGTCCCGGCCGCGGCTGGTGATGTTCGACGAGCCGTCGCTCGGCCTGGCCCCGAACATCGTCGAGCGCACCTTTGCGATCATCCGCAGCATTCGCGATTCCGGCACCACGGTCCTGCTGGTCGAGCAGAACGCCTTCGCCGCGCTCGACATGTGCGACCATGCCCATCTGCTCGAGAATGGCCGCATCGTGCTCTCAGGGGCGGGCGCGGAGTTGATCGAGAACGAGCATGTTCGCAAGGCCTATCTCGGTGGATGATGCCGATGACGGCGCAGGGGAGCCTGGGTGGATTGCCGTCTGCGATCTGGACCGGCTGAAGGCAGAGGGGACCGTGCGCGTCGCCAGGCCCGACGTGCTCGTGATCTGGAACGATGGCGATATCGTTGCCTGCGACCGGGCGTGCCCGCACGAACAGGCAGATCTCGGCCTCGGCCATGTGGCCGCAGGACGCCTGTTCTGCCCCCGTCACGCCGCATCGTTCGATTTGCGCGATGGAACGATCTGCCCGGGCTGGCCGAGCCCGCCGCTGCGGCTCTATCCAGTCCGGGTCACCGGAGGGCAGGTCTGGCTTTCTAATCCAGCAATCGGCGGGCCGCCTCGACCAGGATGCCGTCCGGGCGACGAAGCGCCTCCAGGATCGTGAAGTGGTCGGCGCCTTCGACCGGCAGCAGCCGGCCGGGCGCCTGCGCGGCCACCCGCTTGGCGTGGAAGTCCATGGAGTCGCACACGAGCGCGGGGAGCTCGCGGCTGCCATAGGCGATGTCTAGCCGCTTGGGAGTGACCGGCAGGCGAAGCGGCGAGAGCGTGGCAATCTCCTCCTCCGCCAGCTTGAGGGCGGTGTTCAGTCCCGTGTCGCAGATCGGCGCCAGTTCGTAGACGCCCGAGATCGCAAGGCCGGCACGGACGCTGGGATGACCGAGCGCCATTGCAACGAGATGGGCGCCAGCGGACCAGCCCGACAGGATCACCGGGCCGCCGACGCCGTAGGATGCGCCGCGCGCGGCGAGCCAGTCCAGTGCGCGCGGGATCTCGGCGACGATGTCGGTCAGGGACACTCCGGGCGCCAGCGAATAACCGGGAATGGCGACCGACCAGCCATGCGCAGCGACGCCTTCGACCAGCATGGCGAACAATTCGCGCGAATTGCGCTGCCAATAGCCGCCGTGGATGAACACGAGGCAGGGCGCATCGGCCTTCTCGGCCAGATAGAGATCGATCTTGTTGTTCGGCCGCTCGCCGTACGGCAGGTCGAGATGGGACTTCAACGTGCTGCGCAGCCGGCCGGACGCCTCGTTGCGCTCGGCGATCAGGGCCGCGCTGTTCTGGACCGCCGCGTTGTTGTCATAGGCCGCGTTGCGTTCGGCAAGGGAAAGCTCGGACCACCTTGCGCGAGGGTCGAGCGGGCGAACTTTCGAAGGAGCATCTTCAGCCATGAACTCTCCGATGCGATCCTGGACGAATGATCGTCCAATGGGCCGGCAGCTCACGTGTATGAGGCGTTGGGTTGGCCTTGTCCAGATCGAACGGTGTTCTGGTTTCCGCCGGGCTGGCCGCCGAGATGCCAATCTGGTCTTCGGCCTTGTCGATCTCGTCGGCGACTTTGCCGCCCTCGCGGGTAAGGCAGCTTCTGGCGCAAAGCGGACTATTCTGGTTGGGCACGGTGGCCAAGCGATCGCGAGGTCTGACGCGTTCTTGACGGCATTTGTAAGCATTCTGGGCTGGAGCGAGTATCGCAGTCTTTGTCCAGGCAGGCCACCTGATCAGTCGATTGATTCCGATAGGTATCGGAGGCACCAGTATTACGAGTGGCTCAAATTTTCATGTGAATTCAAGACCAAAAAAGCGCGGCGGGTATACCGTCGGCAATTGTCGGTCAGATTTAGAAATTTGCGCTTACAAATCAACGATGCAACGTCGTTCGAAATGATTGAGTGGGAGTAGGGGCTGCGGGCAGTTATCGCGTAGTTTGGCGCAGTCTTCGGAGCTTCTCCTGCATTCCAGATGCTCTGATTGGGGCGCGCCGCACAACTGGTGTTCGGCGCGAACATCCCCTCAGGCTCGTGATATCTAGGTCATGGCATTGAATGGAGGCCCGGATCAAAGTACTTGCTCGCGGGCGTGAAGTCCTTGATGCCTGCGTTGGCCATGAAGAAATCTGTCGATTGTTGTAGCCAGTTCAGTTCGTGACAGGTCCCACCTGAATACATGCGTTTCCAGTCCTTGGACGTGAGCATCTTCTGAGCCTTGAACGACATCAGTGATGTCGGCCATCGGCGTCTGTTTGTGGTGCCCCTTTCTGAAGATTCTCCATCGCTTCCGCGCTCTTGCCACGATTGAGTCGTTCGCCTCGGCCCAGCCCTTGATGTAATGGCCGCGGATCGCGTCGCGCTCTGCGGTCGAGACATGGTTGGCGTTGAGCATCAGGCCGAAGGCGATGTTCTGCTTCACCGTCGACACGCTCGCAATTGAGCTGCTTGTCAGAGTCCTAGCGACCCAAGCAGCGGCAGCGGCCCAGGACCGCAACAGATCACCGGCTGGGCTCGGGGGGCGGATATTGCAACACCTGGCCCACGTTCATGGCTGCTGGCTGGCGTTAGGGCGGCGACCAACCGTTAGGCCAACGGTCGTGGGGACCGTTCAACCCGCACCGCGAGGATTGACAACCGTGTAGCCTCGCAATGATCGCGGGTGCATCCGCGTCGCGTGTCCGCCTGAGTTGGCGTCATACGCCATCCACATGTCGCCTTCGAGGTGCTGTTCCAGAACGAAGACATGCCCGCGCCGCGCCGCGACCATTCCCGGCGCGGGCGAAGTCCGCGGGAAGCGTAGCCAGTTGGCCGCAAGGTTCAATTCAGGCACGACACGACCAAACACTCGCAGCGCTGCGCCACAACCACAGAATGAAGACGGGCAGCCGGGCGGCCGACCGCCGACAATCCGGCCGTGAGTACGGTCACTCACCGCCGCTACGCTGTTGGGCGTGGCTAACGCGAGTTGCTTGGGGCGATGCGCCTGCAGTGAGAGCAAAGTTCGTTCGCGGCGCGCCTGGGTGGCCGAGAAGTCACATGGCATGATGACATTGCATTCGGGCGCTTGGCCGATGCGATAAGGTCTTGCTTCTGAACAGATTGGGCCGATGACAACAAGGAAACACGCAGAAAATACTTGCTTCAACATTGCAGGAACTCCGAGCTGAGATCCTGCCCCGCGCCAAACAACGAACTTTTTTAGGCTGAAAAGAGGCTAAAATGACAGGAATCCCTCGACGCTCTTGTCAATCCTCACGGCCTTACGTTGTGCTCGATCAATTAACTCGTTGAGAGAGTGCGCCTTGAACCTTTTGCGTTGATGAGGCCTCATCCACTAGGCACTGAACTCGTAGGCTGGTGGCGGCAATGTCCACGGAGAATTCTTCGACTTCTGAGAAGGTAAGCCGGATCGTTTGCGCATCCATGCGACGCTGCAGCTCCTTCCGTGGTGGTCGTAAACGGACGTCAGACTCCGGCTCGCAATAGTCACAGGTATGTTGAAATTCAGGACGAGCCCCAGCCTGAGCTCAGTGATCAGCTGTGATCCGCGATTGCCTTCGAGTGATCCGCGGCTAAGGCATCGAATGCTCAGTAAAAATCGTCCGTGAAGACTTTCGCAGCAAGCAACTGAATTATCCTTACTTCTATAATCCGAAAACGAAGATTTCGCAGCACGCGAAGAGGGCGCAGGTAGCTAGCGCGGAGAATTCGCGCACCTGACGATTGCAGCGACGATAGCCGGCGAGTCTCGATTACTGCACTTTTTGCCCGAGGTCTCTCAGCAGCGTGTGGAGAAAGTCGCTGGCATGGTCGTATTGAGCGTTGCCTCTTGTGATTTGCCGAACGAGCGGATCCATTAACCGACCGACGGTTTCGGACCCGAGTAGCTCAGTTCTGTCTGACCACTGCAGCAGTAAAGTTTCTGGTATATCTTCTGCAGATCTGAACAGCCTCAAGAGGCAATGTTCGCCCTTGGAGTCGTGGTCGTGATGAGCCCTTGCCGCATAGAAAGCGAATAGCCCACGGAAGGCATCACGGGAAACAGGAGGTTTTCCCATCTGAATTCCCCCGAGAAAATAGGTTCTCAATGAAAGGAAGTCTGAATCGTTCGGGCGGGAAAAGCTAGTAAAAAAATGAATCTCTTATACCTTCATCAAGTTATGCTCCTCATCGACATTAAATCGCGATTAAATCTAACAGTCAGCACTCGTTACCTAACTTTCTTAAGCGCTTCTGCTGGTTCTTCGCTGGCTGGGATAGCCAAGCAGCGCTCGTACGCCAAACGCACGGCAAAGATCATTCTTCGTGCTGCGCCTGGTGATCGGGAGTAGTGGGCAGTTTTGACGATTGTTTCTGTGCTCCCGCGTCGACGTCCGCCTGAGGCGGGAGCACACCCGGCGGCCTGAGCCGTCGAAGCGAGAGTGCGGCCCCGGTACGGCACTGGAGGGAGGGACATTGCCCGGGGCCGCCCCCCGGGTCCAACGTGGACCAGCACAAGTGCAACCCGAGAGTTCGAGGGATCGTTCCTAAGTGGTAATCGGCTTTTGGCGCGCTGGTATCGTGACCGGGGCGCCACCCGGCGCCCCACGTGTGCCGTACGTTGCAATCCAATTGTCCACCCCGTCGTGCTCATCCTCGACGCTCAATGCGCAGCTTCGAGCCACCAGCGCGCTTGTGCGCACCATGGCGCGCGCCGAGCTTACCCGAAGACCAGCGCGATCTGCGTGCGCGCCGACATGCCGAATCTACCATCGTGCCAATGGGCAGCGGCTCGCGACTTCATTTTCAAGATGGAAAATTTGATCGGTCACGTTCAAAGCAGCGAGGTCCACCGAGCGTCGGATGCTTTGGACACCAACTCATCGCGATCGAATTGGCGGAATAGAGAATGGCGAACCATCAAGCGTGATGTCGGAAGGAAGAGTGCTCCAGCAGTTCGCGGAGTGCCAGAGAACAGGCCGCGCATCCGCGTTAGTGTTCTATCCAGGCAGCGAAGTGATCAGAAAAGCCTAGAGTTGCGAATCCCCTGCGTGGGATATCTCATTGCTCGGGGCCTCGGCGCGCCGGATGCCGACGATGATCGTCGTCTTTCTCCCGAGCACCGTGCTCCTGCCATTCGTACTCTCTCGCGGAGCCGCTTCAATTGCGCCAGAAGGCTAACGAGTTCGATGCTTGTGTCACGCAGAACAGCCAGGCTGCAAACTCTGTTACTCACAGTAACACCCCTAAAACAGGCGCTGGCCGAAGTCATGACGGGAAGCTGGGATTTGTGACGATGTGCCAATAATGTCTAACCGATGGCTGCCGGAGGCGCCGGGTTCGCTTTACGACGATGCGCGAAAGATTTCTCAAATCGGCTACTGCGCTGCAAGAACAACGACTGCATCGGAAAGGGGAGCTGGCGCAGTCGCGGAAGCGCCCTCGTCATTTGCGTCAGTACGTCGGCGCAGTACGAGCGACCTCTATCGTTCTGATGACCGGCTCCTCGACCCAGGCCTCGCGGGCAAACCAGTTGTGATTGGCCTGACAGGCCGGACAAAGCGTATTGCCGAAAAACACGATGCTTCGCAGGAAAGTCTCACGATCGGATTTGAGGCCGGTAGGAATCGCGCGACCGGATTGCGGACACTTGACCATAATCATACCCACGCCAACCTCCCTGGATGTGTTGTCGAATAAGGGGGGCCGGTCGGCTGGAGTGCGCTCTCCTCGATGCGGCTTCACTTGGGGGGCATCGCACCTGGGTCGCTGTCGAGCAAAGGGCAGCTTGCTCGTGACGGCGCTTCTCCAACCGACCGGATTCCTACTTTCGTGAATTGTGGGATACCGCCGGGCTTTGGCTCGGCAGTTATGAATGATGTTCCAGACTCAACGTAAAGTCGCGGGTAAGCCGCAAACAAATATTAGGGCTCAATTCTTCAGGCTTCGAGCGAAATGCCCCGACGGCAGCGCAACCATTATCATTCTTGACGGTCACCTGGTTCGGCTCCCATTTGTGTAGCTTCCGAATATTCTCCGCTGAAATTTAATTTGTAAATAGAAAAGCGCATTGTCGGTCCGATTTGCGACTCTCGCGGATATATTTTCTACGCGAGCCTGCGCGAAGCGGGCCGCAATCGAGTATGTAAGCGGGATACGGTAAGGTGCAGCTTCTTCACACTTGCGAAGGCAATTGCAGCGGTTGCGAGCTGTATTAGGTGGGCCGCATCAGGTTCAAACATGAAATAAATTGTGATGTAAGGTTAATTGTATAAATAGCGTTGTCAATTTCTGCCGATCACGTAATCTTTGGCCTATTCAAGCTTTCATTCGGCTGGAGGAAGCGATGTGGGAATTAAATCATAACAATTGCGTCGTCTCGCACGCACCGCTGTTGGCCCAGATGCGCGCGGAGTTGGCCAGCATCGGCGAGAAGGAGCGCATTCTGAAAGAACGGAGTGCCGATCGCGAAGCTCATCGTTACCTTTTGGATGCTCATCGGTTGACCGCGAGCGAGTGTTTTCTTGGCGAGCTGCTTTTGAACGTTGCGCCACAGGGAGGAGGCGAGGACGGCCAGCTGGCGGCATGACGGGCCGGATTGTCATTTCGAAGAGAGCCCGATCGTGTTTGTGCTCAGCTGAACGGGAATTGCAGCGCCGCAGGCCGGGCTAGATCGAATCTCGTAGTCGAGGCTTCCCTCTGTCGCGGCCGCGACATAGCGTTGCCCTTCGTCGGGCGAGACGGACCTTCGTACATTGGCTGGAGCCGTGCTGGAAAGATCGTCGGCAGAGATGGTGTTGAGACCCGCTCCAGATGCAGTGTTCGTGCTGCTGGATGGTCGATCAATGCTCTTCAGCGAAGCAGGGCAGAAGATCTTCGAGCTGGACCAGGTAGCGGCATTCATCTGGTGCAAGCTGGCGCAAGGTGCCTCTCTGGAAGATGTCTATCAGGGGCTTGGGGCGCTAGGTATTGACGAGGATGCGTCACGCCAGTTCACCCGCCAGGTTGTAAATGTCTGGGCCGATCAAGCGCTACTCCAAGCGGACTGGCAAGTGCCGATTGACTGTTCCTTCTCAGTGATCCTGGGTCGGCACAAAATAGGCGTCCGAACTGCAAATCGAGACCTCTTGAGACGGCTGCTTTCGGTATTCTGCGTCGCGGACCAGGGCGCGTGCGACAACGACCTTGTGATCGAGGCAACGATGCTGGACGAGCAAGTGTTCTTCCGCGGAGAGGATTCTAGAATCTCCAGATGTGAAGTCGAAGCACTGGCGCCGACGATCAAAGCGCACATCAGCGAGCGGCTTATTCGAAGCGATCGATGGGTCTTTTCCCTTCATGCAGCTACTCTCGTGAGAAACGATGCGGGCCTGCTGTTGTGCGGTCGGCCGGGAGCTGGAAAGTCAACCCTGACACTGCAGCTCGTGGACGCCGGCTTTAGCTACGCCGGCGATGATGTTGCGCTGGTTGGAGCTGACGGGACCATCTGCGGAATTCCCTTTGCGCTCACTGTCAAGGAGGGATCGTGGGACTTGCTCTCCCGGCTGCATGGCGACAGGTATGACGCGACGCATTGCCGCTCCGACGGGGTTCGGGTGCGGTACATCCCCATTCCAGATGCGCAGAACCAATGCGTCTCCGCGAGCTGGATCGTCTTCTTGAATCGGGTCGCGAGCGGTCCGGAAGAACTGATCGCGATAGACCAGTTGGATGCGATGAAGCGGCTTATCGAAAACGCATTCGCCGCTGACGGAAGGCTATCGCAAGCCGGCTTTTTCGCTTTGAAGCGGATTGTCGCGGGCGCGCGATCATTTCAACTCACCTACTGCGAGTCGGTGGAAGCTCGGCGCTTGCTTGTGGAATTGTGCGATGGTGAGGCATAGCAGCGCGCTCTCGAGCCTCTGCAATTGCTTGCGAGGCATGCCGCCCGTCGACGTGGAGTGGACGTCCGTAATCGGGCTCGCAAATCGGACTCTGACGACGCCGGCGCTTATCGACTTTGTGGGCAAATATGAATCGACGCTGCCGGAGGACGTCTGCGCATATATCCGCAATATCCACCGCCGAAACGAGCTGCGCAATAATCGCCTCCTCGCTCAGCTGGAAGAAGCCGTCGTTGCGATGAACCGCTTGGGAATCACCCCGATCATGCTCAAGGGCACATCGACACTGGCGACCGCACCCGGGGAGCGCCGAGGCGTTCGGCTAATGTCCGACCTGGACATCATCGTCATGCCGGACGAGGCCAGAACGGCAATCGCCGCTCTATGTGCAATTGGCTACGATATTGATTACCAGACCCCCGCCGAAGGCCAGAGATGGCACGTCGAGCTGAACCGGTCACAGGATGTCGGGACCATCGACCTGCAGCAGGCCGCGCCGGGTCCCGCGTACCTCTACCAAAGTATCGGGCAGGCGCTGAACCATTGCGTCCTCGAGCCGCTGGGAAGCGGACGCGTGTATATCCCCACGCCTGTCTACCGAGCGCTCACGCTGATCATCCACGATCAGTTTCAAGACTACGGCTATTGGCTCGGCGACCTCGACCTGCGGCACCTTGTTGAATTGCGAGATCTAAACGATTCCGCCGAAGGCCTTGATTGGGAGAAGCTTGCCTCGCTTGTCTCGGGCGAATTGATGAAGAATGCGGTTGAAACCCAACTGGTCGCTCTTGCCGGGCTGCTTGGCGTCGATATTCCGCAGACGATGCGCTCCCGCCTGATTCCCCGCCTGCAGTTCATGCGACAGTTAATGCAGGCACGTTTTCCGTCCACGCGTTTGCTGTTCCTCGCGATGACGGCGCTGGATCTCGGAAACTACCGGAAAGCGGCAAACGGCGCCTGGCAAGCCGCCGCCCATCCGCGTAGATCGTGGTCCCTCCCGAAAATGGACACCTTGCAGTTTTTGTTGAAGGCGGCCGTCGCTGTGCGCACAGGGAAGGTGTAGGCCGCAAGCGCGCTGCGAGCCGAGCGACCGGTAACTCCCATCCGTTCGCCAAAGATTCGCGCCCGCGGGTGTTTGCGTCGATGAAACCATCAATGCTCGTGACTACCGGCATTCCGGTTGGACGCTTCGCCGTTCTCGCGAATCCTGAACTCCTCGAGTGTGTGTCCTGATTGAAGCGCTGCGACCAGCCAGCGCGGCTGTTTGCCTCGCCCAGACCAAGTCTCTGTCGGCTTGAGGGGGTTGAAGTATTTCGGCATGACCTTTGGGTATTTACGGCGAGGGGACTGGCCTGGGCCCATCTCTGTCGCCTCGCCCTCCGCCTCGCCGAATTGGTCCGGCTGATTGAGCTGCGCCAGGCGTTTTTCCAACTCGCGCTTTTCGGCCGTTATCTTTTCAGCAAGAATCTTCGTGAGCTCCTCGTGGAGGAGCCAAAGTTCTTCAAAATCCATGGCTTCGAGATCTTGCCGGCGCATAGCATTCTCGTCATCGACCAACCTACCCAACAGTCGTCTCTGACGCCGAATAAAGGTTTTTCGCGTGGCGAACAAAAAGACTGAGAATCAGTGTCGGCTTTCATTTGACGTGATAATAAATAAATAATATATTATTAAATGTATATTGCGAGGATTATTTTCTGTTTTATTGATGGGTGAAGAAGGCTTGCCGCGCTCTCGAAGAGAAACATTGGATATTATCGGTTGCCCGTTGGTACGTCTTCGAGTTGCGATCAGGCAGTTTATAGCTCCTGCGGAACCGTTGACCGACCTCAAAGATCTGCAGCTCCAAATCCAGCTGCGAAAGCTCGCGCTTAGAGATATCGCAATCATAACGTCGCGGCTGCAGCGGGCTGACATCCGCATTTCAGGACGAATGCCGGGATGCGGCCTCCCGCAGTCGTGTTCCTCACGAGGGCGGCGGCGCGGAAGATCGACCTCGCGACGCTTTAATCAATCATAATCCGGTTGAATCGCGGCGCCGACGCACGTAGGGCGCGCGTTATACTCGGGCCGCTATTGAATTCAGCGAATAATTCATTTTTCAGTCTTGATTGGAACCGGCGACGCAGTTATGTGGAGCATAAAAATGCTGTTGGGTTCCGAATATTCTTCGCTAGGCCCGACATTGGGTTCTTGATTGCTCCGCTGGGGCAGTATTAAATGGGCGCAACTACAGGATGCTAGCATGTCGACCAAGAAGCTCGAACTAGAAGCAATGTCCCTCGATGATCTATGGTCGCTTCATGAAGAAATTAGCGGCATTTTATCGGATCGGATCAAAGCGGAAAAGCAGGAACTGGAGAAGCGCCTGGCGGTTCTCGGCGGCGGAATGGCCGTGTTAGCCGAAACCGGCACGCCGGGCATCTCTCCCTCGGGCAAGCCGAGGCGCAAATATCCGCGCGTGCTGCCGAAATACCGTAACCCGCAGACGTCCGAAACTTGGTCGGGGCGTGGCAAGCGACCTCGTTGGCTGGTTGCTGCGGTGAAATCCGGTCGTCGAATCGAGGAGTTTCGCATCGGGGAAGCGGCTCCGAAACTTCGGCAGCGGGCGTGAACTAGCTGCACGAGGGGACTGGCGCAGGCGCCTTTGGTCGAGTTTGGAGCTAATAGGCGTTGCGCCCCCGCAGTACTTCCACAGGAGTTCGCAACAGGATTGCAAGATCCAGCCGAAGACTCCAATTGTCGATGTACCAGAGATCGTATTGGACGCGTGCTTCGATCATCGACGCCGTGGGCGTTGCCCCACGGCAGCCGTGAACCTGCGCCCATCCGGTCAGCCCAGGCCTGACCCTGCGGCGAAAGGCGTAGTTTCGCACGAGCTTGTCAAACTGTCCGTCGTGGGCCAAGGCGTGGGGACGCGGGCCCACCAGCGACATACTGCCCTCGAGAACATTTAGCAATTGCGGCAGTTCATCGAAGCTCGACCGCCGCAGCAACTTGCCCACGCGGGTGACCCGTCGATCGAGAGGGACCGCCTGAGTGATCACGTTGCCGTCCTCGAGAACATGCATGGTCCGAAACTTCCGGATCAGGAATGTCCGACCATTGAAACCGCAGCGTTGCTGTCGGAAGAACACCGGGCCCGGAGAGTCCAGCTTGATTGCGATTGCAGCCAGTACCAGCAGTGGTGCAGCCATCGCCAGCGCGAGCCCTGCGCCGAAAACATCAATCATTCGCTTGGATGCGCACTCGAGGGAGGTGAGGGGACCGCGCTGCAACTCGACGCAAACGGCACTTCCAAGATTGCGTGTCGGATGTCGAAGCAATTCGGATGTTGTGCCGACGGGCACGAACATGATCGGGAAGGGCAAAACCCGGAGATCGGCCACAAGTGCTCGCAGCTCGGGCCACCGCTCTGGAGAGGCCTCGACCACCACCTGGTCGAGTGGGACGTTGTGAATATAGTCGATTACGCGAGAGGCGAGCCGTTTTCGACCGGCGGGCCCGAAGCCGATCGGCGGCAGGCTGAACCGTGCCCTGACGCAATATCCGTGCATAGCCAGGGTCTCCGGCAGGCCGGCGTTTTTGGAAAGCGGTTGGTCGCTGATTAGAACGATATTGGTGCTGGCGAACTTTCTTTCGCTAAGACCCCTTATCAGCAGTGCCCTGACCCCCCATCGCTCTGCCACAAGCAAGGCCAAGCCGAGGATGGCGAACAGCGGGCCTGGTTTCTGAGAGGCACCTGGGGGAATTGCAAAGCCATATGCGGCCCAGATCAAGAGCAACAATGACGCCCAAGTGACACAGACGGCCCGAACCTGGTTCTTGAGCACAAGAAGCTCAATCGGCCGATAGAGGCCTTGAGCCTTCAGGAGGGGAGCCACGCAAGCCGCGCTAATCAGCGCCAAGCCAAATGCGTTGCCGTGGTCTGCCCCGGTCTGTACGTTCTGGAACCGGTATAAGACGGTGGAGATGACGCTCGCGAGCAAAATCGTCGCGATATCGGCACAGAGCGCAACGTGTTCGATCCGGTCATACCGCAAGGGCCATTTATGCCGGGATATTGGCGGTTCGAGACTGACATGAGCCGTATCAATTTGATCGGGGAGGTGTCGGTTCACGAAGTTCATGACGAGGTACTCTGACCAGCATTTAATCTATTATTAATTTATTGAATCTTTCAAGTGAAAATATAGAATTTAAATATTGGCCGCACTTGGTAGGGTTCGAGCCGGGCGGTCGTTATCGGATCGACCAAAATACCTCGGGAGTTACCGACCGGTGCCGCGGCCCGGTGCACTGTTCGGCGGATAGACGATCGTTCCGGGCGCAGGAGCCCGGATTTCCTTCCTTTGAAGAGCGGCTGAATCCCGCTCCGCAATCAGATTGTTCACAATGCTCTTTCCTTCCGCGGACGCCGACTGATAGGCGGCAACAAGAGCGGGGCGGAGACTGGGCTGTGTGGTCAGGGCAATCTTGATGTCACGCTGCACGAGTTCACGCAGTTCCGGTTCGTTTGCCGTCGAGACCTCGCCGAGAGCGACAGTCAGCCGTAGCGGAAGTAAGGCCAAATCGCTTGGCGCTGTGTAGTACGACAGTTTCAGCAGAGCTGCGACGTCGTATTCCGCCGATCTCTGCTCCTTCGAGAGCGCCGCAAGCTTGAGCCAAAGATCACCTCGTAGCGGTGAGTACTGCAGTGCCCGTGCCAATGCAGTCGGCGCAGCCGGATCGGCTCCGATCTCCGGCTTTGACGCTGCGGCTTCGTTGGCTATGGGCAACTGTTCAAGAACAGGTGTCCTCGGATGCAAATCGCCGCCCCCGCGCAGTGAGCCCGAAAGCGGCGCCCCTACGGACGCCTGGCGTGCCGCTTGGTTGGCGGAAGGCGCTTCAAGCGGCAATCCGCCCGGATACCGCGGGTGAGCGTATAGCCAGACCGTTTGCGCGCACAGGGCGACAGCGACAGAGCCCAATCCAATACGCATGGATACATTGCCATATTGGCGGGCTGGCTTAGATGCCGGATTCGGACTATCCGGCTCACTTACGGAGCGCGTTGATTGCGGCGACAAGGCCGCAGTAGCCGTATCACGCTGGCTTTGGGCAACCGCCAACCCTAACGTGGCGGCAGCCAACAGCGATGTGCCGAACTCGAGAATGCCGTCCTCGACCAAGGCCAGCATGGCTAGCGCAGCCGCAGCACCGGAACCAATAGCGGCGTAGGCGTAGTCCCGCTTTCGCTGCAGGGAACATCTGAGCAAAGCCGAGGCGGCAAGTACCGCAACTATCAACAGCCCATACAGGAAAGGGCGGCCCATTTCGATGGCGATGACGGCGGCAGCGGTCGGCCGCTCTCGCGATGAAGGCCCTCCGATATCGCGATGGATCGGCAGCAGCGCTACGTACGTTCCTGCACCGGACCCAACCTGGCCGGCATCTTGCAGCATCCGTTCAGTCGCCGCCGGGTGCTGCGCAGATAGGGCGATCGCGAGATCGGTATTCGGCCTCACCGGCAGCAGGGTGAAGGCCGCCAAAAAGAGAATTGCGGCCGTGGCAAACACGCTCGCCATTCCCCAAACCCCATAGAACCAGTTCTGGATCGCGAACGCTGCGAAAACGATTCCCGCTCCAAGCAGTGCAGCTATGGCGGTTCCCGTCCCGTCTGCCCTGGCAAGGATCGCCGACAGGCAGAGAAACGTTGCCAGCATTGCGAACGATAAGGGCGCCGCCAGCCGAAATGAGATTTGCTTGGCCTGGCGGCGTTCCTCGAACGCGCGGGCCGCCATCGCTGCCGACATCACCAAGCCCAGCACCGACGGTGCTGCGTCGGTCACGTCGGGTACGGGATTGCCGACGGGCGAGAGACCGTCAGCTCCCATTATCTGTCGCATTAGCAGGTACGCACTGACAATCGCTGAGATCGAGACCAGCATGGTGAGGAGTTGCCAGGCGCGCTGTTTATCCAGCGCGACGATGGCCGCAATGAGCGCGAGGGCGACAGCAGCAATGTATTTCGAGAATGCTTGCACGGTTGCGCCGATGTCCACCGTGAGCCGTTCAGAAGGGGGGGCATTCAATGCAGCCGATGCGGCGGCCCATATCGGATTGCCGGCCCCGTGGATCGGAATTGGAACGAGTTGAACAGTCATGTAGACCGCCGGTACAACGAGAATGACGAGCAGAAACAGTCGTAACCGTCGTACCAGGCGCGCGATTGCGAAGGATGAGGTGAAAACTGCGGCTGCCAGCACCGCGATCGCGAGAAGAGCAGGACAAAGAACTTGCGCTTGCGGAAACTCGGGTGTTGCAAAAGCCGCGGCGACGGACACCAAGAGTGCCACAATCAGAAACTTGTCCAGCATACAACGTCACCCCTCGGGCTTGAGTCAACGCTTGGACCGGCAGGCTCATGATGCATGGCGAAAGGCCGCTCAGGAGCTCGAAAGACCATATCGAACGTAGTGACTGTCATCGTAATAATCGCTTCGGTGGGCGTCGTATCGGGCCATCGCCTTAATGTCAGTCTTGTTCAGTACTGCGCCGATCAGCGAGTCCGAGATCGTCGGAGCGGTGTGCAGTGCATGCTGCACGACGTCGATCTTCGTGCGTCCCCATTCGACGACGAGAACGTAGCAATCGATCAGAGGAGCGGTGACCCGTACGTCGACAAGCGGGCTCAGCGGCGGAAGATCGACAATGATATAGTCATAGCTTTGTCGCAGACGATCAAACAGCCTGCAGATCGAGCCGTCGCACAAGAGTTCGCTTGAGTGAAGTACGGACCCACGCTGAACGGCCGGAAGAACGGCAAGAGTCGTGTTCGGATCCCGCCATACCGCCTCTTCGAGTGAACAAGTCCCTTTCAAGACTTCAATAATGCCATCCACGGCCTTTGGGACGAGTCGAGCCGAGAGCGATGGATTCCGAAGATCGCAGTCGACGATGATCACCTTCTTTCCGCTGTGCCCGATAAGTTGTGCCACGGAAGCGGCAATCGTGGTCTTGCCCTCATTTGGAAGGGCCGAAGTCACGCCAATCACTTGGTTGGGAGTCTTCGCCGGGCTATGGTCGATCGCGATCTTGATTGATCGAATCGCCTCAGTGTACCGCGAGAGAGGCATGCTCACGACGGCGCGACAAATGTCCGGAGCGCTCGGAAGTATGCGTTGGTTCGGGGCTTCCTGTGCCTGCTGCGGCCGAGCCGCCGACCTTTGCTGCCTGGGCAAGCTCTGGATCGGCACGAGGGATAGGCAAGGCAGGTCCAGCGCTGCTTCTAGCTGTGAAGACGTGCGGAAAACGCGATCCATGACGTCTCGCACGAAACCTAGGAGCAGTCCCAGCGCGAGCCCTCCCAGAAGACCGAAGCTCAGCACGACCTTCGCTTTCGGTTTGCTCTTGGTTTGAGCGGCAGAAGCGGGGAAGATGACGCGGGTTTCTGAGATCGGGAAGGTCTCCTGCTGCGCCGAGCCCATATATTGCTGAAGGAATGTGTCGTAGAGGGCCCGCAGACTCTTCGCCCGACTTTCCAAGTCTCTTATCGTCAGCTCTGCCGAGTTCGTGAGGCGCGACTGCGCAATGGCCACGGAAAGACGCTTTTCGATCTCCTGCTGCCGCTGCTTTGCAAGTTCGGCTTCGCTGCGGCTGATCTCGGAAAGTCGTTTAACCTCGTCCAGAATGGAAACGCGAAATTCGCGCAGCCTGTTTCGAACGTTGACCACCGCGAGATGATCTCGGCCGACGCGGGCGGACAATTCGGCCTCACGCCTGGCGAGTTCGAGATACTGCTGGCGTAGCGATGTAATGATCGGACTGTTCATCGCGTCGGAGCCGATGGCGTCCAGATTGCCGATCGAGGATGGTTTTGCCGGGTCGACGCCGAGGAGAACTTCGTAGCGCGACAGCTTGGCCGCGGCTTCTGAACTCTGCGCGCGAGCGGTAGCCAGCCGGGTGTTGAGTTCTGTGATCTGCTGCTCGTCGATCGGCTTTCCCCCGGGCGATACGATGTTATTTTGAGATTTGTAAGCCTCGACTCCACGTTCGGCGGTCAGCGCCTCCTCTCCGAGGCTCCGCAGCCGTTCCTGCAGCCAAGTCGTTGCAGTTCGCGTGGCTTCAAATTTCGCCTCGAGCTGATCATTGATGTAGGCTCTCGCAATAGCGTTCGCGATCTCTGCCGCCAGCGCTGGATCGCTCGCGGTGAATGCGATTTCAATGACGTGACTATAGCCAACTCGACCTGCAGACAGGCGATCCAGAAAGCTTGCAATCGTTGCTTCCGAGGGCTGCTCCCGCGGAGCAGGTGGCGCACCTTCTGACGGATCCGACCGCCATCGTTGAAGCCACCCCATTAACCAGGACTGCAGCGACCGTCCCTCCCTAAAGTCTTGGTGATCGGCCAATTTCAGCTGCTTGATCACGGTCGCAGCAGTCGCCTGCGATTTGATGATCTGCAGTTGCGTCTCGATCTGGGTGACGTCGAGGAGCGGTTCGGAAAGAAGCGATTGTTTCTGAAGGAACTGCGCCCTTGGATTTTCGAACAGGACCTGAACCTGCGCGGTATAGGCCGGCGAGACCAATCTCAGGTAAACGAGGCTGGCGGCACCTGCGAGGACAGTGACGAAAATGATGACGAGGTATTGCCGCCGTATAAATACCAGCGCAAATTTAATGAGCTCGCCGATGCCGCCTGTGTTCTGTCCGTTCAGCTGCATCTGAATGGGGGGAGGGAGACGTGACCCATCGTTCTGGAGCGTATTGGTCTGCAGCATCGGACATTTCTCTCGGCTGTCGGCAATCGCGCGGGGGCAATCCCGCGGCAGATATTGGGCCGCTGTCACATTTAAAATAATATATAGGATAAAATTTGTATTGCCAATTAAATCTGGCTTTGGCATTAATTGGGAGAATAATTAATTGGGATGAGGAAGGGTGCGGCGGCTGATTGAACCGATGTCTACCGCGAACGGAGCGAAGCGGAACTGGTTGGCGAAGGCGCTCGGTTCAGGACATTGGGGGATCAGGCCGATCGTCCGAGCGATAGCGTATCGGAGCGTGCGGTCATGCTGGAAGTGCGAAGTTTGGCGATTCCGGACGTAAAGGTCGTCCGATTAAAGCGCTTGTCCGATACGCGGGGCTATTTCTGCGAAACCTTCCGTCGCTCTGCGTTTGCTGAAAATGGGATTTCTCAAGACTTTATCCAGGACAATCAGTCATGCTCCGAGCGGGTCGGCACGGTTCGCGGGTTGCACTTCCAGCGGCCTCCCTTCGCGCAGGCCAAGCTTGTTCGCGTGTTGAGAGGAGCGATCCTTGATGTGGTGCTCGATCTGCGGCGTCGGTCGCCGACGTTCGGCAAGCACGTCTCGGTCAAGCTGGATAGCGAGAGTGACGAGCAGTTGCTCGTTCCGAAAGGGTTCGCTCACGGCTTCTGTACGCTCGAGCCTCAAACCACCGTCCTTTATAAAGTCGATGAGGTCTACTCGCCGGAGCACGATGGCGGCGTCTACTGGGCCGATCCCGAATTGGCAATTGAGTGGCCGGTGAAGGCCGCAGAGGCCCAGCTTTCGCCGAAGGATCGAGCGCTTCCCACCTTCGGTCAGCTTGCTTCCGTGTTTGAGTAGAGGACGTCTCATGCGTGTTCTGGTGACGGGCGGAGCGGGATTTATCGGGTCTGCGGTCTGCCGCCAATTGGCCTTGGAAGCTGAGGCCTCGGTCGTCAATGTCGACAAGTTGACCTACGCAGCCAATTTGGCCTCGTTGGCCTCCATCGACGGTACCAGCCGCTATCGATTCGAGCAGCATGACATCTGCGATCAGGAGGCGGTCACTCGCTTATTCCACAAATGGCAGCCGAGCGCCGTTATCCACTTGGCGGCCGAAAGCCATGTCGATCGGTCGATTACCGGCTCGGCAACGTTCATCAGTACCAACATTGTCGGCACTTACACTTTACTGGAGGCCGCCAGGCGATATTACGACGGGCTGTCGAGTCAGCGGAAGAGACAGTTCAGGTTCATACACGTGTCGACGGACGAGGTGTACGGTTCATTGGGGCCAGCCGACTGCTTCCGCGAAGATACCCCTTATCGGCCGAGTTCTCCCTATTCAGCGAGCAAGGCGGCCTCCGACCACCTCGCGCTCGCCTGGTACAAGACCTATGGCTTGCCGGTGATCGTGTCGAACTGTTCGAACAACTACGGACCATTCCAATTCCCGGAAAAGCTCATTCCGCTGACGATTCTCAACGCGATTGAATTCAAGTCGTTGCCTGTCTACGGCGACGGAAGCAACGTGCGGGATTGGCTTCATGTCGAGGACCACGCAGCAGGCCTGATCAGGCTGCTAAGCGATGGCAGGGCCGGAGAGAAGTATAATTTCGGCGGCGACAGCGAGCGCTCCAACCTGGAAGTCGTCACCCAGATTTGTGAAACGCTTGATCGATTGCGTCCCGGGCCAGCAGCGAGGCGATCGTTGATTTCGTTCGTGCCGGATCGTCCGGGACACGACGCACGTTACGCGATCGATGCGTCCAAAGCTCGCAGCGAGCTGGGCTGGCGGCCGACCCGAAGCTTCGAACAAGGTCTCGCCGAGACGGTGGAATGGTATCTGGCCAGCGGCGCCTGGTGGGCGCGGGCTCGCAACATGGTTTACGACGGCTCGCGTCTTGGCCTTCCAGCCACCCAACACTGAGGCTGCCAATGATCGAACGACCGATTCTGATTGCTGGTCGAAATGGCCAATTGGGCAGCTGCCTTCGTGATGCCGCTGCTCTTCGCGGCCTGTCTGCGGTGGCCCTCGGACGCGAGGATCTCGACCTTGAGGTCCGGGACGGGATCGACAGGACGGTCGCCTCGATCGCCCCCTGCATGATCATTAATGCCGCGGCCTATACGGCTGTGGACCTGGCGGAGTCCGAGGTCGGAAAGGCCTTCAGCATCAATCGCGACGGCGCGGCTGCGCTGGCGGATGTTGCATGGCAGAGGAACATTCCATTTGTGCACTTGTCCACCGATTACGTCTTCGACGGCGCCAAGCGCGAGGCTTACGACGAGGCCGACGTGCCGGCGCCGTTAAACACATACGGTGCATCAAAGCTAGCCGGCGAGGCGGCCGTATTGGCGGCGCATCCCCTGGCGACCGTCGTCAGGTCGTCGTGGATCTACAGCTCGATAGGCAGCAACTTCGTTCGGACAATGTTGCGGCTGGCCGAAACGCGCCCGATCGTAAGGGTCGTTTGCGACCAATACGGAAGCCCGACGTCGGCCGCGGATCTGGCTGCAGCGCTGCTGAAAATCGCACAGCGGTCGCTCACCGATGACCGCCGCACAGCGGCGGGCATTTTCCATGTGGCCGGCCAGGGAACAACGACCTGGCATGGCTTTGCCGAGGCAATCTTCGATGGTTTATCCCGTCGGGGAGGGCGACCGCCGACGCTGGAGGCGATCACGACAGCGCAGTATCCGAGCGCTGCGCGCAGGCCTGTAAACTCGCGCCTGGAGTCATCCAAAGCAGAACGCGTGTTTGGAATTCGATTACCCTGCTGGCGCCATTCTCTCGAAACCTGTCTCGACCAACTTGTCGAAGGAGCAGACACCGATGCTGAAGGGAATCGTCCTGGCTGGCGGCAGCGGAACACGGCTCTACCCGATCACACGTGTGGTCAGCAAGCAGCTGCTGCCCATCTATGACAAGCCGATGATCTACTATCCGCTGTCGACACTGATGCTGGCAGGCATCCGCGAGATCCTGATCATCACGACCCCGGCGGACCGATCCCAGTTCGAGCGATTGCTCGGGAACGGAAGCCAGTGGGGAATCCGGCTCAGCTATGCCGAACAACCGCGCCCGGGCGGGCTTGCTGAAGCGTTCATTGTAGGTGCCGATTTCATCGGAACTGATCGCGTCGCGATGATACTCGGGGACAACATCTTTTTCGGCGGCGGCTTGCGCGAACTGCTCGTGAAAGCCGCGGCCCGCGAGGAAGGCGCAACCGTGTTCGCGTATCACGTGCGCGATCCTGAACGGTACGGCGTTGTTACGTTTGACGACGCCGGCCGCCCACTACGAATCGACGAGAAGCCGAGAAGGCCGACATCGAACTGGGCCGTCACCGGTCTGTATTTTTTCGATAACCGGGTCGTGCGGTATGCCCGCAGGGTCGAGCCATCCCCCCGGGGAGAACTCGAGATCACCGATCTGCAAATGCGCTATCTCGCGGCCGGCACTCTCCACGTCGAGCGCATGGGAAGGGGATTCGCATGGTTGGATACGGGCACTGTCGAGTCGCTTATCGATGCAGGGACGTTCGTCCAAACGCTGGAAAAGCGGCAAGGCATGAAGGTGGCTTGCGTTGAGGAGGTCGCCTTTCGCCAAGGATTCATCAGTCAAGATCAGCTTCGCGGACTGATTCAGCCGCTGGAGAAGAGCGGATACGGCAGGTATCTGAATGAACTCCTGCGCTCGCCCGGGATGCCTACCGACGTCGCAGCCGACGCTGATTTAAATCTGTGATTTCTATTTTAAATAATTGACTGGCGCCGCATATTTAATTTAAATGCTTTGCTGCGAATTGGTAGGCTGGCCATGTTATATCAAAAGGCGAGCGTTTTTTATCGAGCAAGGCCTCTCCTCTGGGGGGAGAGCGATTCCAGCGAGAGTGATCTGCTCCCGTCGGGAGTGCCGCCCTGGAATGCGTCCTGGAGCGGCGGTTTAGCCGCCCGGCAGGTGTCCGATCTGCGGGGCGCGATTGGGCCTTCACGTTCCAGGACTGTTGCGACGCATTGGATCAGCTCGAGCGGCGGATATTGGAACGTCGCTGCGAACTGGAGTGGCGGGATTCCGGACGCCGGGTCCGCCGCCTTCATCGATGCGCCGGGATCTTATGTTGTCACAACCAGGGTCAATGTTGATGTCGGCAGCCTGACCGTTGATGCGGGTGCGACTGTTGCGCTCGGACGAGAGTCTTCCTTTGTCGTTGAAGGTGACACCATCAACAACGGCAGCATAAAGCTCGGACCGTCCGGCGGTGAGGGGAGTGCTGCAGCGGACTTCAAGGGCGACGTCCGGGGAGCGGGTGACTTCGCGATTGCCGATAGATCAGTTCTTGAGATCAGAGGGGCGGTCTCCGGGCACCTCGCCAACGGTTCATTCTCTGGCATAACCGTCTCCTTCGAGACGGACGTCGGCACCCTGGTGCTCGATCGCTCTGCCGAATTCCATGGCCTGATCGGAAGCTCATCGCCGGATCGGCCGCTTTCAGCCGGCAATCTGATTGATCTCAGGGATTTCGCCTTCACGTCGACGATGTCAGCATCCGTCCATTACGACCGGAGCTCAAACATCAGCACGGTCGATTTCAGCAATGGAGCTGGCAATGTCACCCTGCTGTTCTCTGGCCAGGACTCGAACTGGACCTTTGCAAGTGATGGGCAGGGCGGCACAGCCGTTGCAGATCCAGTTACGAACCCGATCGTTCTGGAAAATCAGAAGCAAGGCACATCGCCGAACATCTGGCAGATTGATGTTGGCGCAAACTCGACCAGAATCCAGGGGTTCACGACGGCGATAAGCACCAATGTCGGCGGGGCCGTCCAATTCAAGGTCGATAACCAAACAGGCACGCCGAACTATCGCATCGACATCTACCGGCTTGGCTACTACGGCGGCAACGGTGCCAGGCTGATTACGACGATGCAGCATCAGGCGGCGACCTCCGTCGTGCAACCGGCGCCGTTGAAAGACAGCTCGACCGGCCTGGTCGATGCCGGCAATTGGAGCGTGACCGATACCTGGAACGTGCCGACCGACGCGGTTTCTGGCGTGTACATCGCCAACGTGATCGACGGAACGCAGGTGTTTCAAATTCCATTTGTGGTCCGCAATGATGCATCGCAAAGCGCGATCGTGTTCCAGACCGCCGATCAGACCTGGCAGGCCTACAACCCGTGGGGCGGAGCCAATCTCTACTTCGGCAACGGGCCTGGCGACGGCGGCTCCGCTTACGCCGTGAGCTACAATCGTCCGATCACGACGCGCGACGGCGGGCTCGCGAGCTCTGCCAACGACATGGTGTTCTCGGCCGAATATCCGGCGATCTACTGGCTCGAGCAGAACGGATACGACGTTTCCTACATCTCAGGCATCGATGCTGCCACCAACGGATCGCTGCTGCTCAATCACCAGATCTATATGGATGTGGGTCATGACGAATATTGGACCGCCAGCCAGTTTGCCAACGTCCAGGCGGCCGGCCGTGCCGGTGTCAATCTGGCCTTTCTGAGCGGCAACGAGGTGTACTGGCAGACCAGGCTGGCTGCCAGCATTGATCCCAGTCAGACCGCCAATCGGACTTTGATCTCGTACAAGGATACCCATGCCAACCAGTTGATCGACCCGACAGGGACGGCGACGGGAACGTTCATGGACGCGCGCTTTGCTTCGACCGGAGGGATGTCAGGTATCCCCTCCAACGCGCTGACCGGAACGGTCTTCCAGGTGGACGGGGATTCTTACGGCGCGATCGAGATCCCGTATGGGATGACGCAGTTGAGGCTCTGGCGCAACGCGCCGATTGCCGGGACTGCTCAGGGCCAGACTGCGTCTCTGACGCCAAACCTGCTCGGCTATGAATGGGATGCGTCACCGGACAACGGCTTCCGCCCGGCCGGTCTGGTCAGTGTCTCCTCGACCACTGTGCAAACCACAAAATACCTGCTCGACTACGGCAACACGACCGGCAACGGGACAGCCACTCACAATCTGGTTCAGTTTCGTGACCCGGTGAGTGGTGCTCTTGTCTTTGGCGCCGGTACTGTATTCTGGTCCTGGGGCCTTGCGTCGGATCATGACCAGCACAACATCGCGCCCCAGACGCCGACCGATCGGAACGTCCAACAGGCCATGGTCAACCTGTTCGCCGACATGGGCGTGCAGCCTGCGACGCTGCAGGCCAGCCTGGTGATTGCGAGCCAATCGACCGATCACACCGACCCGACGTCCACGATCACCAATCTCTCCGCCACGAGCGTCGTGGAGGGGCAGTCCATCACCGTGACCGGAACGGCAAGCGATGCCGGTGGGCTCATCGGCGGTGTTGAGGTTTCGTCCGACGGCGGCAGCACCTGGCATCCGGCCAACAGCACCGTGGGAGTGTCCAATGCCACCTGGACCTATACGTTTGCCGCAGGCGCGCCGGGGCAATTGACGATTCGGAGCAGGGCCGTTGACGATAGTTTGAACCTCGAAGCCCCAGGAGGCGGCGTTGCCTACACGGTGACTCCTTCTTCGAACCTGACGATATTCAGTCCAACGGACACGCCGGCGGTCGTCGATACGCCGGACGCCGCTGCCGTGGAGCTCGGAGTTAAGTTCGTCACCGCCGCGCCGGGTGATATTACAGGCATCCGGTTCTATAAGAGCGCCCAGAATACGGGAACGCATCTCGGCAATCTCTGGACGTCGAGCGGCACGCTGCTTGCAAGCGCAACATTCGCCAACGAAACAGTGAGCGGTTGGCAACAAGTCAACTTCGCGACGCCGGTCCATATACAGGCCGGAGTGACCTACATCGCCTCGTATCATACCAACACCGGCCACTATTCCACGACAAACTTCTATTTTGACAACCCAGGTCACACCAACGGCTCGTTGACAGCGACAGGGAGTGGCCTGAACGGCGTCTACGCCTACGGACCGGGTCCGCTCTTCCCCTCCAATATCTCGATGAAGGATGGTGACAATTATTGGGTCGATGTCGTCTTCAGGAATACGAGCCAGCTGCCGCAAGCCAATAATGATAGCGGATTCACGGTCACTCAGAGCGGCGTGCTGAACATTCCGGCATCGGCGCTGCTCGCCAATGACACCGACCCGGCCGGCCTGTCCTTTTCGATCAGCGGCGTGAGCAATCCGGCCAATGGCAGCGTAAGCTATAACGTCCAGTCTCAGACGGTGACATTCACGCCAGCCGCAAACTACGCGGGAGCGGCCCAGTTCGATTACACGATCACGGACACCGCGGGTGCCAGTGGAACGGGCCAGGTCTTCCTCAATGTCAGCTATCCGATATCGGCGCAGAGCCTGTTCGGAACCAACGACACGCCGAGCGTTGCCAATTCGGGCGACACCAGCCCGGTCGAGGTCGGCGTCAAGTTCAGCGCATCGGTCAGCGGGACGATAACCGGCCTGCGCTTCTACAAGGGGTCGCTGAACACAGGTACTCACGTCGCGCATCTCTGGAGCTCGACGGGAACGCTGCTCGGCACGGCGACCTTCGCCTCTGAGACAGCCAGCGGTTGGCAGCAGGTCAGTTTCTCGAGCCCGATAGCCATTACCGCAGGCACGACATACGTTGCTTCCTATCACACCAATGGCAATTATTCGAACACTCAGAGCTATTTCACCGCGCCGATCAGCAATGGTCAGCTGAGCGCTCCTGCCACAGGGAATGGCGTTTATGCCTACGGTACCGGAGCCGTATTCCCGACCAACGTCTACAAGTCGACCAATTACTTTGTCGACGTGATCTTCAATGGATCCGCCGCTACGAACACGTCTCCGACCGCTGTGGCCGACGCGGGCGACGGCACCGAGAAGGGCGGCGTCAATAACAGTACCGGCGGTTCGCTCGCCACGGGAAACGTCCTGACCAACGACACCGATCCGGACGCGGGCGATACGAAGACCGTAACTGCGGTCAGCTTCGGTTCGACCTCCGGCACGATCGGCTCCGCGCTGAATGGCGCGCATGGAAGTCTCGTGCTCAACGCCTCAGGCACCTTTACTTATGCGGTCAACGAAACCGATCCCGCCGTGCAGGCCCTGCGGCTTGCGAGCAATGCGCTGACCGATGTCTTCAATTACACGATGCGTGATGCCGTCGGCGCGACATCCTCGACCACGCTCACGATCACCATCCATGGCGCCAACGATGCGCCGGTGCTGGCGGTCCAGACCGCCAACCAAACCGCAACAGTGGGCTCGGCGTTCTCGCTAACGCTGCCTGCGAGCACCTTCACCGATGTCGATTCCGCCGACTCGCTCAATTACACCGCGACAACGGCTAGCGGCTCTGCACTTCCGGCCTGGCTCACCTTTAACGCATCAACCCGAACGTTTGGCGGTACACCATCGTCAGCCGACGTCGGCACGCTGGATGTGAAGGCAACTGTAACGGATCTCGGCAGCCTCACCGCAAGCGAAACATTCAATATCGTCGTAACGACGACCGCGAACGCGCCGCCAAACGCTGTCACCGACGCGGGCGACGCAACCGAGAAGGGCGGTGTCAATAACGGCACTGGCGGCTCACCCGCCACGGGAAACGTACTGTCCAACGACACCGATCCGGACGCGGGCGATACGAAGGCCGTGACTGCGGTCAGCTTCGGTACGACGTCCGGCACGCTGGGCTCGGCGCTGAATGGAGCACACGGAAGCCTCGTGCTCAATGCTTCAGGTGCTTTCACCTATACGGTCAATGAGACTGACCCCGCCATTCAAGCCTTGCGGCTTTCGACCAACACACTGACGGACGTCTTCAACTACACAATGCGTGATGCCGCCGGTGCGACATCCTCGACCACGCTCACGGTCACCATTCACGGCGCCAACGATGCGCCGGTGCTGGCGGCGCAGACCGTCAACCAAACTGCAACGGTAGGTTCGGCGTTTTCGCTGACGTTGCCGGCGGGCACGTTCACCGATGTGGATTCCGGCGATTCACTCAGCTACGGCGCTACCGCCGCCGACGGTTCGGCACTGCCGGCCTGGCTGAGCTTTAACGCCTCGACTCGGACCTTCAGCGGTACACCGACTTCGGCCGATGTCGGCACGTTCGGCGTGAGAGCCGTCGCAACTGATCTCGGCGGCCTCACGGCCAGCGAGACGTTCAACATTGCGGTGGGGACAGTCTCCTCGACCGTCAGCTTGTTCTCGGCTTCCGATACTCCTTCGGTGCTGTCGACATCCGATCCATCTCAGGTCAACCTGGGAGTACGGTTTACTTCCTCCGCCGCCGGCGCGATTACCGGGATCAAATATTACAAGAGTGCGAACGACACAGGCACCCACACCGGCTCCCTGTGGAGCAGCACGGGAACGCTCCTTGCGAGCGCAGCCTTCTCCAACGAGACCAGCAGCGGTTGGCAAACCCTCGTATTCAACAGCCCCGTCTCGATTGCGGCCGGAACCACCTACGTCGCGAGCTTTCACAGCAACGGCCGCTATGCGGTTACGTCAAACTACTTCACGTCCGATCGCACGAATGGGCCGCTCACGGCTTCCGCGAGCAACAATGGTGTGTACACCTACGGAACGGGAAATCTGTTTCCGACGAGCACATTCAACGCGACGAACTATTGGGTCGATGTCGTGTTCAGCAATGCGAGCGGCGGCACGAATCAGTCGCCGATCGCCAACAACGACAGCGGCTTCAACGCGACCCAAAGCGTCCCGCTCAGCATTTCCGGCTCGGCGCTCCTTGCAAACGATACCGATCCAAACGGGGATGCCCTGACGATCACCGGCGTCAGCGGCGCCGTCAACGGCACCGTCAGCTTCAGTGCTCAGAACGACACGGTGACGTTCACTCCCAGCAGCGGATACACCGGACCGGCATCGTTCAATTACGCCGTTTCCGATGGCCGGGGCGGTTCGGCAAATGCCGGGGTGAGCGTAATTGTTCGTGCGCCGTCGGCAACCACCGTAAGCCTGTTCAGCTCGAATCCAACGCCCGGCATTGTGACGGTGAATGACCCGAACCCGGTCGAGCTTGGTATGAAGTTCCAAGCGTCCACTTCGGGAGACATCATGGGTCTCCGCTTCTACAAGGGGCCGTCCAACACCGGGCAGCATGTCGCGAATCTCTGGAGCAGCACGGGGAGCCTATTGGCCACTGCTTCCTTTACCAACGAGACGGCGAGCGGCTGGCAGCAGGTCAACTTTGCGACGCCGGTCACGATCACGGCAGGAACGACCTATGTCGCCTCCTACCACACTGCCGGCAACTATTCGGACGATCCAAACCTGTTTGCCAATGCGGTGACGAACGGACCGCTGACGGCGCCGTCGTCCTCTTCGAGCGGCGGCAACGGCGTCTACGCGTACGGATCCGGCAGCCTATTTCCAACCAACACGTTCGGCGCGACCAGCTATGCGGTCGACGTTCTCTTCAGGCCGCAGCTCGCTGCATAGACAAGAAAGGGGAGTTCATGTCGGGCCTATCACGGACTATCGCGTCGCCGGTCACGCTCGCGAGACGCGTCACGTCGCAACCGGTACGGAGCGTGCTCCGCGCTGCATACGACAGGATCTCATATGCCGTCGCCGGGCTGCCGCCGCGGCGCCTGCGCGCATGGATCTCGCCCACATGGGTCGATTTCACGATACCGGACGGGATCAGTTGGAGTTCTTCGTGGAGATGGCCGGTCTGCGGCGTCATCGCGATGCGCCCGAATGACATGAGCGGAGTAGGCCAACCATCTCAATCGACATAAGGAGTGGGTCGATGCATGCGGAGCTCTATACAGACGGGGTCGACGAGGTCATGATTGGCGGGTCGATCGTTAGGGTGGACCTGATCAGTCTTTCGCCCACGGAACGTGACGGCAACAACGCGCCCAAGAAAGTCTTTTGCCAAAGGCTGATCTTCTCCGTGGAGTCATTCGCGAACTCCGTGGAGGTGATGCAGAACGCGCTTCAGGGGCTGGTCGACGCTGGGGTCGTCCAGCGCTCTCGGCCGAGAGGGCCGATTGTCTCACCACAGGCGGGCGCGCGAGCCGAGCCCGCCTCGCCAGTTTCGGACAACTTACGATCTCCAAATGTCTCAACCAACTTCCGTTGAAATCGACAGGCGTGAACCGGCACCGCCCATGTCGGAGGACGAGCCACGTCGGGCTGCTCAAACCGCACTTGAATGCCTGTCGAGGGTCGCTTCCCATCACGGTATCGATCTGCCTTCCGACCGCATGCGGCACGCCTATGCTGTCGACGAGACCGGTATCTCGACCGATCTCCTGCTGCGCATGGCTCGTGATGCGGGCCTTCGCGCCCGCGCGGTGCAGCTCGATTGGAAGGAGATATGCGGGCTCGGCGAAGCCTATCCAGCTCTCGTTGAGCTCTCGAACCGGAACTGGGTCTTGGTCATCGGTGCGAAGCCGGAATGCGACGCTGTAACGGTTTTCGATCCGCTGGCGGAGCGGAGCGGCGAGCATCTGCTGGTCGATGCGGACCGATTTTGTGCCAGATGGTCGGGAAAGGTTGTTTTGTTCAAGCGCGAAACCGCTCCAGCGCAGAACCAGAGATCCTTTGGGTTGCGCTGGTTCGTGCCCGAGATGCTGCGAGAGTGGCGGTTGTTCTCCGATGTCGCAATCGCTGCGGTGTTCCTGTATGCGTTGGGGCTGGCGCTTCCGATCTTCTTTCAACTCGTCATCGACAAGGTTCTGGTCCACGAGAGTCTTACGACGCTCTACGTGCTCACCGCCGGCGCTATCCTCGCGCTCTGCTTCGACGCAATCTTCAGCTTCTTGCGGCGCTACCTGTTGCTCTACGCCACGAACAAGATCGACATCCGGGTCGCCACCAGGACGTTTCGGCACCTTTTGGGGCTTCCGGTTACGTTCTTCGAGCGCATCTCGGCCGGCGTGCTGGTGAAGCACATGCAGCAGGCCGGACGAATACGAGAGTTCCTGACCGGCCGACTGTTCCTGACTGCCTTGGACGCGCTTTCGCTGTTCGTCTTTCTGCCTGTTCTGGCGCTATACAGCGTCAAACTGACATGCGTCGTGCTGGCCTTCACCGCCATCAGCGCGAGCGTGATTGCCATTCTGATGGGACCGTTCCGGCGGCGGCTCTACCAGCTTTATCAGGCAGAGGCCGGGCGCCAGGCGCTCCTCGTCGAGACCGTGCACGGCATGCGCACGGTAAAGTCGCTGGCGATGGAGCCAAGCCAGAACAAAACATGGGACGATCGTTGCGCGCAGGCGGTATCGATGCGGTTTGGCGTCGAAAAAATCTCGGCGGGGGCTCAGGCGTTGACCGGGTTCCTCGAGAAAATGATGACACTCGGCATCGTCGCCTTGGGCGCGCTCGACGTCTTCGGCGGCGAGATGACGATCGGCGCACTGGTGGCCTTCAACATGCTGGCGGGGCGGGTTTCGGGGCCGCTGGTGCAGATGGTGACCATGGTGCACGAATATCAGGAAGTGGCGCTGGCCGTTAAGATGCTCGGCGAGGTCATGAATAAGGAGCTGGAACGCGACGATCATCGCGAGGGTCTGCGGCCCGACTTATCCGGCCGGATCGAGTTTGAAAACGTTACGTTCCGTTACGACGAGGGGGCGCCGGCCTTGGATGAGGTGTCGTTCTCAATTGCTCCAGGTTCGATCTTTGGAGTTGTCGGCCGGAGCGGCTCGGGAAAAACGACGCTGACGCGGCTGATCGCGGGGATGTATCCGGTGCAACAGGGATTGGTGCGGATCGACGGTCACGATTCGCGCGAGATCGATCTCACCCATCTGCGGCGAAACCTCGGGGTCGTGCTCCAGGAGAATTTCCTGTTTCGCGGCACGGTCCGAGAAAATATCGCTTGCGTGAGGCGTGACGCCACTTTCGAGGAGGTTGTCCGGGCAGCTCAGCTTGCCGGCGCCGACGAGTTCATTGAACGACTGCCGAGGGGATTCGATACCATGCTTGAGGAGCAGGCATCGAACTTGTCGGGAGGGCAAAGGCAGCGGCTTGCGATCGCTCGGGCATTGATGGGGAACCCGCGTATCCTGATCCTCGACGAAGCCACCAGCGCGCTGGATTCCGAGAGCGAAGCGATCATTCGGCGCAATCTGCGGCGCATCGCGGAGGGGCGAACGGTCATCATTGTATCGCATCGACTTTCGATGCTGTCGGATGCGAGCCAGATTCTGGTGATCGACCGCGGACGGATCGTCGATGTCGATCGTCACGACGCGCTGCTGTCGAAGTGCACCTTCTACCGACATCTTTGGAACCAGCAGACGAGGCAGGTTGCATGACCGCGTCTGATAAGACCAGAGTTGAAGCCGCACCCGGCGGATCCGGGTCTCCGCCAGTCTCGCGGCCGCGACGCCGGCTCCAGCGGCCAACGCCAGCAGGGCCCGGCGTTGTCGCGCAATTTCAGTCAGACGCAGCCGAGATCGAGCAGCGGGCTCCACCACGGGTGGGACGGATCACGCTCTATTGTGTCGCCGCCCTCATCGCTGCCGCAATCTCTTTTGCATGTGTTTCGCGCGTGGATATGATTGTGACAGCACAGGGTAAGCTGATCACGACACGTCCAAACCTGGTCGTGCAGCCGCTGGAAACGTCGGTCATTCGGGAGATCCGTGCGAAGGCGGGTGACTCCGTCAATCGCGGCGACGTACTCGCGATCCTCGATCCGACGTTTTCTCAAGCCGATCTTGATCAATTGCGCGGCCGCTTGGCCGCTCTCGATGCCTCCATCGACCGGCTTCGAGCTGAGTTGGACGGCGCGGACTACGTCGTCGAAGAGACAGCGAACGCCGATCAGGCCTTGCAGAGGCGGGTATATCTCCAGAGGAGGGCAGCTCACGGCCTTCAGATCCAGAACTATGACGCGCAGATCGCGTCCGCGCAGGCCAACCTAAAAACCGCGCAGAACGAGGAACTCGTCCTGACCCAGCGGCTGGAGAATATGCAGTCCATTGAGGACATGCGGAACGCGTTGATGGCCAAGGAAGTCGGTTCAAGACTGAATTTCCTGCTATCCCGTGACGCCCGGTTGGAGGTTGAAAGCAATCTGGCGCGAGTTCGTGGCAGCATCGTCGATAACATTCATCGCCTGGACAAAGCCCGTGCAGACCAGAAAGTGTTCGCCGCCGAGTTTCTGCGCGCTGCCTATCAGGAGTTCGTCGAAACATTGGCCAAACGCAATGGCATTGCCGAAGAGCTCAAGAAGGCGGAGCTCCGCCGTCAATTGATCGTGCTGAACGCACCGGCGGATGCGGTAGTACTCGAAATTGCCAATCGGACGGTGGGTTCGGTGGTTCGCGAGGCTGAAACATTGTTTGTGCTCGTCCCTCGGGACGAGGTGCTCCGCGCGGAGGTCAATGTCGAGGGCAGGGATATCGGGCAGGTCACGGTCGGGCAGACCGTGCGGGTCAAGTTCGAGGCGTTTCCATTTCAGAAGTACGGCACTGCGGCTGGCGAGGTCGGCGTCATTAGCCGGGACTCATTCTCGCCAGACGCGAAGGCCGAAGGTGCGCGCCGTTCGTCAGCTCCCTATTACCGCGTACTGATCGATCTGCGGGACACGCACCTTCGGCTGCCGTCCGAAAGGGTTCAGCTGATGCCCGGTATGGCGGTCACGGCCGAGATGAAGGTCGGACAGCGGACGGTGATTTCATATTTCCTCTATCCCCTGCTTCGCGGCTTGGATGAAAGCATCCGGGAGTACTGAGCCGGATTTACCATGGTGCACTTCGATGATGATCAGCCCGAATTCTAGTGTGAAGCTCATGGTGCCGGCTGCAGCGAAGCAGCTGTCGTCAAACTCGCCGCTGGTGAGCTATGCGCTCAGGGGGCTGGAGCGCTGCTGGTTGCCAAGGGAGCGACGTTGGTCGCATATTTATCACCTCGACGGGCGGGCGTCGCCGAACGAGTCGATGGCCCATAGCGACGTGTTCTACACCCTCAATGTCTTGCTCGGGATGTCGCGGGTCGCGGAACTTCCGGCTGACATCGATCTCTCAGAGATCTTTCAACGGAATGCCATGAGTCTGACCGCCCTTCCTGTCCGCAAATATGCGTTCGGTATGGCGTTGTGGGCCGCCGCCGAGCTCCGCCTTCCCATCCCGGAGCAGGTCAGGTTCGAGCTGAGAGCCATTCTTTCGGATGAATCGCAATGGTCAGCGTTTCGAGCCCAGGATCTCGGCATGCTGCTGACGGGAGTTATCGCGCAGGCCAGGGCAGGCGAGAGGGAGTGGCTGGGCTTCGCCGGCCAGCTCTATCGTTTCCTGAAGGAGCGTTTCCGTAGCCAGTCCGGATTGTTTTTCGATGCGCCGTCCGGCTTCCGTCGCCGCTTTGCATCATTTGCGACGCAGACCTATCTTTCGATCGCCTGCTATCAGTACGGAGAATTCACCGGGGACGTATCCGCACTCGTCATGGCCGACGCCTGCGTGGGCAATTTGATCGCGCTTCAGGGACCTCAGGGTGAGTGGCCGTGGTTCTTCGATGCAGTGAGTGGCCGCGTTCTCGACTTTTACGAGGTCTATTCGGTCCATCAGTATGGAATGGCTCCGGCGCTGCTGGAATGGGCCGAGCGCTTCGGACGACGGGGAGCGAGGGATGCCCTGGTGAAAGGATTCAACTGGGTGCTTGGCCACAACCAATTGTGCAGATCCATGCTCGTGCCGGAACTCAGCCTGACAATCCGCTCGCAGGTTCGCGAGCATGAACTGAAGTCCAGGGCTCCGCGGGTGTTGCGCGCGCTCAGAAACACTTGGCTCCAAAACGGGAAGGCGTTGATCGACAGTGCCGACGTGACAGTCCGACTCGAATGCCGCAGCTACGAACTCGGCTGGATCTTGTGGTCATTCGGTCGGCGTACCGATTTGCGGGGTCTTAGCCACAACGCCGCTTTCGAAAAGCCATCGCGCCTGCCGGGTGACTAGTCGTAGCGCAACGGCAGCCGCATCAGTTAGCGATTCCAGACGACCGCGCCCTCTTTCCGAAGCAAGGCCAGCATCTTGGCCGTGCGATGGCTTCGAACCGCGCAGAGAACGGCGATCGCCTTGAGGCGCGCGCCTATCCCATGAAGGCGCCGGCTCGTCATAACGGTGAACGCGCCGGCCGCGGGGGATACGAGGACGAGTAGGGCCGTGGCAAACCAGCGTAGCTGCCAGCCGCGCGCGCCCTGTGCCATGTTGCGGTAGTGCGTGATCTGCCGGTCCCACTTTGCATACAGCTCCCGAAGCGAGCGCCGCGCAGGATGGAACACGACCATCGCAGGGACGTAGCGAAATTCGCAGCCGGCACGGAGGGCCATTTGTCCCCATTGCATGTCTTCCGCGAACTGAATGCCGGGGAAAGGTCCGACCCTCGCAAAGTCGCCGCGGCGGACCGCGAGATTTGCCGTGACCGAGTAGCCGTGCTTGGTGACGTACAAGCGATTGCGAAAGCCAAAAACGCTTTCGTAGGCTTCGATCGCGGTGAAAGATCCTTCGACGGCGGACCAGATGCGGACCTCTCCGCCAAGGATCGTCGCCGGCCTGACTTGCTGGAAGGCGTCGTGTATCGCGGTCAGCCAGCCCGGATGAGCCCAACAGTCCGCATCCATGAAGGCGAGAATATCACCTCTCGCATAGGCCGCGCCCGCGTTTCGCGCCGGACCGGGACCGGGATGCGGTTCGTACATCAACCTCGCATCGGGATGGCCGGCAACGACGTCCACCGGGGGCATTGCCGAGCCGTTGTCCACCACGATGACTTCGAACAGGTCCCGGGACAGGGTCTGTGCATCGAGGCTCTGCAAGCAGGCTTCCAGAGCCTCCGGCTGGTTGAGGTGGGGAATAATTACCGAAATCATTTCATCTCACCCATTTAATTTCCGTCGGTGCGCGTATCCGCCGGCGCGGTGGCGCTCCTGCCGTCGACTGCATGCACATATTTAATCCTTGCATTTAAATATTTGCCATTTATTATCGTTATTATAATCTTAAATAGAACTTAAACCAAGTTGCATTTTGGAGGTCGATTCAAATGCGTGCATCGTTCCTGACGTGCCCCATCGACCTGCTGACCATGGCGGAGACCCTAGAGTTGGCGTGCAGCTCCATGCGCAGCCGCCGCCGACTGCAGCATGTTGCGCTGAACGTCGCCAAATTCGTCAAGATGCGAACCGATCCGGTGCTCGCGGCCGATGTCGCCAACAGTGACATTGTCGGCATAGACGGCATGGGGATTCTCTGGGGCGCTCGGGCAATGGGGCTTCCGGCGAGGTCGCGAGTCGCTGGCGTCGATCTCCTGGTCGAATTGCTCGCAGTATGTGCGCGGGAAGGCTTCAAGCCTTATTTCCTGGGAGCTGCCCAACCCGTACTGCATCTGGCAATGCAGCGCGCGCGGGAGAAGCATCCCTCACTCGTCTTTGCAGGCTGGCATGACGGCTACTTCAAACCCGAGCAGGAGGGCGATGTCGTTCGGGACATCCGGTCCAGCGGGGCCGATTGTCTCTTCATCGGCATGCCGACACCGCGGAAGGAGCGCTTCCTGGCGGCTCACCGTGATGGTCTCGGCGTACCCTTCATCATGGGTGTGGGCGGCGCGTTCGATGTTCTTGCAGGTACCGTTCGACGCGCGCCTGCACCGATTCAGAGGCTGGGCCTCGAATGGCTGTACCGAGTCTATCAAGAACCCGGGCGGATGTGGTGGCGATATGCCACGACGAACACGCTGTTTGCGGGCATCCTGGCACAGGCGCTCGTCAAGCAGGCGGTTCAGCATACGCTTGGGCCGAGCTCCGCCCCTCGGGGCCCGAGCCGGATCGGAGGGTGAGACGTGCACAAGCATTTCTTTGTCCTCCTGGGGACTCGGCCCGAAGCGATCAAGCTCTTTCCGGTCATCAACCGGCTCAAGGCCGAGAATCGCAAGGACATTTCCTTGACGATCTGCGCGACGGCACAGCATCGGCAGCTGCTTGACCAGGTTCTCAAGCTCGCCAAAGTGGTTCCGGATTTTGATCTGAACGTCATGACTGCCAATCAGACGCTGGATCATCTAACCTCACGGCTGCTCGCGGAAGTCGGTGAGCTCCTCGAGAAGGTGAAGCCTACCAGGGTTATCGTCCAAGGCGACACAGCAACTGCCATGGCTGGCGCACTTGCGTCCTATTACCACCGGATACCGGTTTCTCACATCGAGGCCGGACTGCGCAGTGGGGACATTTATTCTCCTTGGCCGGAGGAGGTGAACCGCAAGATCGTCGGCTCAATCGCCGATCAGCACTTTGCCCCAACAGAGCGCGCGGCGCGCGCGCTTCGCTCCGAAAACGTCTCGGACGATCGAATCCACGTCACCGGAAACACGGTGGTGGACGCCCTTATCCTCGCAAAAGCCATGGTCGAATCCGATCCGGGGCTCTCGGGCCGCTGGGACAGCATCAAGAAGCGCCACGGCAACCGGCGTATCATCCTGGTGACTTGCCACCGGCGGGAGAACTTCGGCGGCGGCGTCATCAACATCGTCAACGCCTTGGAAACCATCCTGCGCAGGGAAGACGTTGCCGTGGTGCTCCCCGTGCATCCGAATCCGAATGTCCGCGACCTGTTTGCGTCCCGGTTGTCGGATCACCCGAGGGTCGTTCTCATTTCCCCCCAGGAATACACGGATTTCGTGAGCCTTCTCTCGTTGTCGCATCTGGTCTTGACGGATTCAGGCGGCGTCCAGGAGGAGGCCCCCACTTTCGGGAAACCAGTCCTGGTGATGCGGGATACGACCGAGCGCCCTGAGGGGGTGGAAGCCGGAACGGCGCGTCTCGTCGGTGCGAACTACGACAAAATCGTTGCCGAGACATTCCGCCTGCTCGACGACGACGAGACTTATGCGGCCATGGCTCGTTCGCACAACCCATTCGGTGACGGGCACGCGAGCGAGCGTATCGTGAAGGTGCTTCTCAATGCCTGAGTTCCAGAAGATCAATGTCGTTGGACTCGGTTATATCGGGCTACCGACGGCGGCCCTCATTGCAAGCCGAGGAATGCAGGTGGTCGGGATCGACACCAATGAGCGCATCGTCGATACGGTTGCATCCGGAAGAATTCACATCGCCGAGCCCGATCTCGATGGTCTCGTTTCCAAGGTCGTGTCGAGCGGGGCCCTGACGACATCCACCAAGCCGCAGGCGGCCGACGTCTTCATCATCGCGGTGCCGACGCCGATTGATCGCGAGAACCATCCGGACTTGTCGAGCGTGCATGCGGCGGTCGACCAAATCGTCGATATTCTTGCGCCAGGTAATCTCGTCATCCTCGAATCGACGTCGCCGATCGGGACCACCGAGGCGATCGCAAAGCGGATCATTGACCGCAGGCCCGATTTGCACATCGGAGTCAACGGCAAGGAAGACGGGGCGATTTACGTCGCCTACTGCCCGGAACGCGTGTTACCGGGGCGGATCCTCACCGAGCTCATCAACAATGACAGGTGCATTGGGGGCATCACGCCAACTTGTACGCGTCGTGCTCAACGCTTCTACAAGATGTTCGTTCGCGGGGCCTGCGTCGGGACGACGGCGCGCACAGCAGAGTTGGTCAAGCTGACGGAAAACGCCTTCCGCGATACCAACATTGCCTTTGCGAACGAACTCTCGCTGATCTGCGACAGGTTCGACATCAATGTCTGGGAAGTGATCGATATCGCGAACCGCCACCCCCGCGTCAACGTCTTGCGGCCAGGACCGGGAGTGGGCGGGCACTGCATTGCGGTCGATCCCTGGTTCATCATCGACTCCGCGCCAGATCTCGCCCGGGTGATGCGAACCAGCCGCGAAGTCAACAACACCAAGACGCAGAAGATCATCGAACGCACCGAGGCGCTGATCGACGATCATCCCTATGCAAACATCGCCTGTTGTGGATTGACCTTCAAGGCCAATGTCGACGATTTGCGCGAAAGTCCCGCCATGGAAATAGCCACGCATCTCGCGGCAAAGTACGGAGAACGAGTCAAGGTCGTTGAGCCGAACCTTCGCCGTCTGCCGCCACAGTTGGCCGATCATCGTGTCGCCTTTGTGAACATCGAGGAAGCTCTGCGCAGCTGCGAAATCGCAATTCTCCTCGTCGATCACGACGAGTTTAAGATGGTACCCCTGGCAGAGCGTCGACATCTCGACGTCATAGACACGCGGGGCATATGGCAGGACATGCCGGCACGGACCTAGCGACCGACCTGGTCTGATCGTCCGTGGCGGAAGGATTGAAGCGTCTTCTCTGGGTGCATCGAGGTTAGTATGCGAGACAGTCAACTGGGAATCGGCGTAGTGGGCTACGGTTACTGGGGTCCCAATATCGTTCGCAATTTCTCGATCAATCCCGCCACCCGCGTCGTCAGCGTGAGCGACCTGAGCCCAGGAAGACTCGGCGCCGTGAAGCAGCTTTACCCGGCGGTGGAAACGACCAGTCGCTACGATGATCTGCTAAAGGACACCAGCATCGATGCCATCGCTATCGCAACGCCGGTGCATACCCACTACGAGCTGGCACTCGCGGCGTTGAGAGCCGGAAAGCATGTGCTGGTCGAAAAGCCGCTTGCGACGAGCGCTGAGCTCGTCACTCGCTTGATTGAGGAGGCGGATCGGCGCGGATTGACGCTCATGGTCGATCACACCTTTCTCTATACGCCCGCGGTCCAGAGGATCCGAGAGCTCCTGCTGAGCCGGGAACTCGGCGACATCTACTACTACGACAGCACGCGCGCGAGTCTCGGGCTGTTTCAAAAGGACGTAAATGTGATCTGGGATCTGGCGGTGCACGATATCTCGATTATCCACCATATCCTCGATAAGGAACCGATCGCCGTCTCGGCAACCGGTTCGTGCCACGTCGTCGGCTCGCCAGAGAACATGGCGCACATCACCTTGTTCTTTGCCGACGCGTGCGTCGCTCACGTCAGCGTCAATTGGCTCTCACCCGTTAAGGTGCGCCAAACGTTCATCGGCGGCAGTAGAAAGATGATTGTCTACGATGATCTCGAGCCGACCGAGAAGATCAAGGTCTATGACAAGGGCATCACACTCGATGGTCCTCCCGAGGATGCGCATCAATTCCGGATCGGGTACCGCGCCGGCGACATGTGGGCTCCGCATATTGCGCCAACGGAAGCACTGCAGACGGAGGTGGAGCATTTTGTGGATTGCGTACGCACCGGCGGTCAGCCGATTTCCAGTGGTATCTCCGGGCTCCGCGTGATCGAAGTCCTGGAAGCGGCATCGTGCTCGATCGCAAAACAGGGGGCGCCGGTATTGCTGCGAGAGCCCTATGGGCTCTGGCAGCGTCCAAGAGCGATTGCATGAGGCGTGCGGCGACCTAGCGGACCCAGTCGACATGGCAGACAGTGCAACGAGGTCCGTGCAGCGCTCGATCCTGTTCTCCGCGCTCGACCGTTACATCGGCCTGCTGGTGGTCTTTTTCGCGACCGCCGTGCTGGCCCGTTTGCTGTCGCCGGAGGAGTTTGGCATCTATGCCGTGGTGAACGCGATCACATCCATCATTGCCGCCTGCTTTCAGGAGTTTGCAGGCGCAAGCTATCTAATTCAGAAGCGCGAGTTGTCGCGGGCAAGCGTGCAGACCACGTTCACGATTACCCTCATGATCTCGGTGGCCACCGCCTTCGTTCTGTTCGTGTTTGCGCAGCCCATCTCACGTCTCTTCGAGCTGGACCGCCTCCGCTACGGTATCGAAATTTCCGCCCTTAACTTTCTATTGCTGCCGTTTTCTGGAACCATGGCCGCTTTGTTCCGTCGCGAGATGCAATTTGGAACACTCGCAATCTGCAACCTTGCGGCAGGTGCGACGATCGCTGTCGTTTCAGTCGCTCTCGCGATGGCCCACTTCAGCTACATGGCCCCGCTCTGGGGAGCGGTGGCCGGTAACGCCGTGCTGGCCGTGATGTTGCTCATCTTGCGGAACGACCTTGGCGCAATGCGTCCGTCCTTGGTGGACTGCCGGGAGATCGTCGGCTTCGGCCTCTACTCGGGCGCGGTGAGTGTTGTAAACGTATTCTATGGCTTGGCACCGCAGCTGTTTCTGGCGAGAGTGCTCGACTTCACGGCCGTCGGACTTTACAGCCGAGCAACCGCATCGACGCAAATATTCGACAAGCTGGTCACGCAAGTGATAAGTCCGGTCGTGATGCCCGCGGTTGTCGCGCGACACAAAGCAGGGGGCGATCTCAAGGCCGTCTATCTGGAGGCCATTCAGATGCTCTCCGCCGTGCAGTGGCCGTTCTTGGCGTTTATGGCGGTCATGGCCCGGCCAATCATTCTGATCTGGCTCGGTCCGACGTGGCTGGAGATCGTCCCGCTCGTGCAGCTGCTCTGCATTGGCAATCTCGCACTTTTTGCCGCCTGCCTGACCTACCCGGTATTTGTTGCGCTCGGAAGGGTGCAGGATGCGCTGATCTCATCCCTGATTTCGTTGCCCCCCTCGCTTTTGGTCATCTTCGGCGCATCATTTCTGGGCGTGCACGCCGTTGCGGCGTCCGCGCTAGTGACGTTGCCATTTCAAGCTGCGGTGGCGTTTCATTTTCTTGGGCGGCACCTTGGTATTCGACCCGGCGAATTGGTACGCAGCCTATTCAGAAGCGGAGCTGTAACGGCTCTCGTGATTGGTGGGGTATCGATCTGTGCCGCACTGACGGACATGCAAAGACTTTCGTCGCTTGCGGGCCTGGGATTTGCCTTTGTCGTCGCCCTGCTTTGTTGGTGGCTGGGGCTAACGGTGACCGGGCACCCCCTTTTGCATCAGTTTCGCTATGCCGCAACCGGCCTAGCAAGAATGGCGCTGGGGCTATGGCCTTCGCGGACGGCGCCATAGCAGCTTCGGCCAAATCATTCGGAGTTCGGACATGCCCATCAAAGACGACGTAGAACTTGGTCGCGATGTTCGCATTCTTCATCCGGAGCTGGTCAATCTGTATGGCTGCACTGTTGGTGACGAGAGCAGGATCGGAACGTTCGTCGAGGTTCAGGCGGGAGCGAAGATAGGTGCACGCTGCAAGCTATCCTCGCACAGCTTCGTCTGCGAGGGCGTAACGATCGAGGACGAAGTATTCATCGGCCATGGTGTGATGTTTACAAATGACAAGCATCCGAGGGCGACGGCGGTGGATGGCCGTCCTCAACAAGCCTCGGACTGGACGTTGCAGCGCACTCACGTCGGTAGGGGAGCCTCCATCGGTTCCAACGCTACCATCTTATGTGGAGTGACAATCGGTGCGGGGGCGTTAGTTGGCGCGGGTTCGGTCGTGACGAAGGACGTCCCCGCGGGTGCCACTGTTGCGGGGATTCCGGCTCGAATTATGCCTGCAGCCGAAAATCGAGCTCCTGCAGATCGTGCCTTCAGCAGCGAGGCCTCTTAAAGCTACAAATTGAATGCTATTAATTGTCTTAAATAGCTCTTGATTTAATATTATAATTCGAGCTAACTTTAAATATTGCTAGCCAAATCCATATTGCTAGCCAAATCCAAGGTGTTCAATCTTGATACCGTTCCTGGATCTGAAAGCCCAATATCGTCAAATCAAGCCGGACATCGATGCCGCGGTGGCCAGAGTGGTCAGCAGCGGACACTTCGTGCTCGGGCCGGAGGTGACGGCCTTCGAGCGCCGCTTTGCGGAATATTGCCGGACCTCGCATTGCCTTGCGGTCAATAGTGGGACGTCGGCGCTCCATCTTGCACTGCTGGCCGCGGGCGTTGGACCGGGTGATGAAGTGATCACGGTCTCCATGACGTTCGTGGCAACCACTGCGGCCATTCTCTACAGCGGCGCCAAACCCGTCTTTGTCGACGTTGATCCGGTCACGTGGACGATGGATCCTGGTCTGATCGAGGCTGCGATAACACCGCGAACCAAGGCCATTCTGCCGGTTCATCTCCATGGGCTGATGGCCGAGATGGATTCCATAATGTCGATCGCGCGGCGTCATGGTCTGGTCGTCATCGAGGACGCCGCGCAGGCACACGGCGCCGAATACCGGGGGCGGCGTGCCGGTTCGATCGGGGATCTGGGGTGCTTCAGCTTTTATCCCGGCAAGAATCTCGGGGCCTTCGGCGAGGGTGGGGCGGTTGTAACTGATCAGCCTGAATTCGCTCGCCGCGTGTCACTGCTGCGGGACTGGGGACAGGAGGCGAAGTACGACCACGTCATTGCCGGATACAATTATCGCATGGATGAGATCCAGAGCGCGGTACTGAATGTCAAGCTGGACTACATCGAGCGCTGGACCGAGGCCCGCCGCTCGCTGGCAGAACGATACAACGAACTGCTGTCTGAGCTCCCATTCGCGCGTCCTCAGCCGCCCCGGCACTCCCGCCACGTGTATCACGTCTATTCTGTCAGACTGCAACGGCGCGACGAAGCCTTGGCCATATTGCGGGACGCCGGCATCGGCGCTGGGATTCACTATCCCATCCCAGTGCATCTGCAAAAAGCCTATGCAGAACTCGGTTGTCGGGCCGGCGATCTGCCGGTAACTGAGAATCTTGCGAACGAGTTTCTCTCCCTTCCCATCTATCCGGAGTTGCTGCCGGACGGGGCGGCCACAGTTGTCTCCACTTTGAGGAACGCCGGAGCATTGCGACCCACACAGGCCGTCAGCAACCGATCGTTGCATTCACAAAACATCTTAACGAGTTCCTGCAACAGGAGGGCGTCTTGATTGAGCTCAAGGGGAAGCGTGTTCTCGTCACCGGCGGAGCAGGATTCATCGGCTCCCACATCGTTGATCTGCTCTGCGATGAGGGGTGTATTGAGATCGTTGCCCTCGACAATATGGTGAGAGGCCGACCGGAAAATCTCCGGCGCGCGCTCGGACGCGGGCCGGTGAGACTGGTTCATGGCGACATACGCGATCGCAAGTTGATGGAAGCCTTGGTGAAGGCTGCTGACATCGTGTTTCACCAGGCCGCGCTGCGCATCACGCATTGCGCGGCGGAGCCGCGCCTGGCCAAGGAGGTCATGGTTGACGCCACCTATGATCTCCTTGAGCTGTGCATCAAGCACGACATCGAAAAAATCATCGCAGCGTCCTCGGCATCCGTCTATGGCATGGCAGAGGAGTTTCCGACAACCGAGCGGCAAAATCCGTACAACAACCGGACGCTCTATGGAGCAGCCAAGGCCTTCAACGAAGGCTTGCTGCGCGCCTTCAATGACGTTTGCGGCCTTGATTACGTGGCATTTCGGTACTTCAACGTCTATGGTAGCCGGATGGATATCCACGGACGGTATACCGAGGTCTTGATCCGCTGGATGGAGCGGCTGGAGGCTGGATTACCTCCCGTAATCTTTGGTGACGGCTGTCAGACCATGGATTTCGTTCACGTCCGCGATGTCGCGCGCGCCAACATCCTGGCCGCCCGGGCAAAGATTACCGATGAGGTCTTCAACGTCGGAAGCGGTACTGAAACCAGCCTGACAGAGTTGGCTACCGTACTTGCGTCGGTGATGGGACGCCGCGGCTTGACACCCGAATTCGCACCTGAGCGCTCGGTCAATCCGGTGCCGCGACGGCTGGCATCGACGGGAAAGGCGGAGCGTCTGCTAGGGTTCCGCGCCACGGTCTCGCTCGAGCAGGGGCTCGCCGACCTCGTGAAATGGTGGCGATCAGAACGCGATGTCGCTTCGGACCGTCAGCGGCAGGCAGCGGCATCGTGATCCCGATCGCTATGCCGCTGCTCGCGGACGAAGAGGCCGATGCCGCGCGCGCCGTCGTACTGTCGGGCTGGGTCTCGCAAGGTCCGCAGGTAGCTGCGTTTGAGGAAGAGTTCGCCGCACTTGTCGGGGCCCAGCACGCCTGCGCGGTCGCGAATTGCACGACCGCCCTGCAGCTCGCCTTGGCCGCGCTGGGCGTCGGCAGCGGGGATGAGGTGATCACGGTCAGCCATTCCTTCATAGCAACGGCGAACGTGATCCGATATCAGGGCGCCACCCCTGTCTTTGTCGATATCGAGCCCGAGACATATAACCTGGATTGCGATCGGCTGGCAGAAGCGATCACCGAGCGCACACGCGCGATCATCGCGGTCCATCAGATGGGCATGCCGTGCGACATGGCCGCGCTCGTGGCCGTGGCGCGTCGCCACGGGATCGCCCTGATCGAGGATGCGGCCTGTGCCGCGGGATCGCAGATCTGCATGAACGGGCAATGGGAAGCGATCGGCAAGCCGCATGGAGACATTGCCTGCTTCTCCTTTCATCCACGAAAGGTGATCACAACAGGTGAGGGGGGGATGCTCACCACGTCCGATCCCGAGCTCGATCGCAAGTTCAGGCTGCTACGTCAACACGGGATGAGCGTCCCGGATATTGTGCGTCACGGCTCGCAGCGTGTCATTTTCGAAGAGTACGTCCTCGTCGGCTACAACTATCGAATGACGGATATGCAGGCCGCGATCGGGCGCAAGCAGCTGGAGCGGCTTCCGCAACTGATTGCGCGCCGGCGCGCGCTGGCATCGCGTTACGACCAATTGATTGGGAATATAGAGGGGCTGCGGTTACCGTTCGAACCGGAGTGGGCGCGATCGAATTGGCAGAGCTACTGTGTGCGCTTGCCCGATCGATTGGATCAGCGGGCAACGATGCAATCGCTGCTCGACCAGGGCATCGCTACGCGGAGAGGCATCATGTGCTCGCATCGCGAGCCGCCGTACGCGGACGCGAAGCCGCGCCATGATCTACGACAATCCGAGCTTGCTCAGGATCACGCGATCCTGCTTCCACTTTATGCGCAGATGGGCTCAGCGGACCAGGAGCGTATCGCCGACGCGGTCAAGAATGAACTCGCCCGTTGAACCTGGGCCATCGCGGCCGGTCAGGAATCGGTTTCCCGGGATACCTCACTTGCCGGATCCCGCGCGACTCTGACTGAACAAGGGGTGATCGCTCTTGCGGACAGCACCTGGGAGATTCGCGCCCGATCATTATCGTCCTCCGCGGAAGCCAAACCCATCCAACGCTGATATTTTCGCTGTATCTTATAGCGGGCAAGGCTGGCAGCACATCGACCGGCATCTGTCAGTCGGCGCCCGCGCGCAATCTTGCCGCGCAGTGCGCGCAGATAGGTTTGCTCTATCGTCCTCGCCGCGTGTGCTAGGCTGAAGCGATTCTCCACCAGTCGTCGGCCGAAACTGCCAAGCTCCTGGCGAAGGGACGTTGAGACGAGAACGACCTCAAGAGCCGACCGAAGTGCATCGGGGCCGGCACCACGAGAGCCGCTTCCCAGCCCATACCAACCCTGCCGCAGGAATGTCGGCGCACTCTCAGGCGTCAACAGCTCACTGAACCCGTCCTCTCCAATGACCACTAGCGGCTTGCCAAAAGCCATGCCGCGCAGCGCCGAACCACCTTGGCCGATAATGACATCCGCGGCAGCATAGCCAGGCCGAGGATCGGACATCTCGCCCACCAATATGACGGCGGTCCGGCCGAGTAGCGCATTGATTCTGGCCGCCCGCGCTTCGACGGTCGGGCGGGCCGGTCCATCACCTATGATCAATAACCGCACCGTAAGACCGTCGAGGTCCATTGCTCCGACGGCATCACACGCCGAGAGCAGGCCCTCCAGTTTCAGGTTCGGCACCAGCCGGCAGACCATCGCAATGACGATCTCATCAGGTCCGATATTCTGAGCGACGCGAAAACTCGTGCCATCGAGGAGGGGATGGTCAGATTTCGTATCCACTGGCGGCTCGAGCAGGGTGACATCTTGATGTCCTGCAGCGACGGCAGCGCGGCGGATCATCTCCGTGCCCACGGTCAGGGGGACACTGCGAGGTAGGAAAGAGGGGACGGACATCGACATGACCGTTCCCACCACGGCAGTTCGCGTCGATAGTCCAACGTTCAGAAAAGCCTCGACTATTGGGGGCCATTCGTGACCGTGCACCACGTCCACTCCGCCTCCGTTAACGATATTGCGGAGCATTTGGCTGACACGCGGCGAGGGGCGGGCTCGATGCCGGGGAATTTCAATGTGTTCGAGGCCCGTCTCTCTTACCCTGTCCATAAGAGGCCCGGTCTCCGACGCCACAGTGACCTGATGGCCGAGGTCTCGAACCGCCTCGGCAAGCTGGACTGCGTTGAGCTGCGATCCACCCAGTTCCATGGAATGCGGATAGACCAGCACCTTCATGCGAGAGGTTCTCCGAGCGTCGCCATAATAATCCAAAATTAAATCACAATAATCTCGACCAATCCAATTTTATTATATACTCTGCGCTTATATTAAATTTGGAAATGGCTGGACGCCTCCACCGAGATCCCGGCGCAATGAACGAGCATGCTGCCCAGCATTTGACGAGCTCGACCAGCGGTACCGCGGCCCGCGTGCTGGTCGCGATTGCAAGTCATGGAACGTCGAATGACCGCTACCTCGAGCGGATCATTAGAGAGTACAGGTCGATGTCTTGCGCCATTGATATCGTGGTGTTGTCTAACATCGACAAGGGCCCGACAGCCGGGGCGGAATGCATTGTTGGCATGCCAACCAAGGACCCATGGTCCCTGCCGTTCGCACACAAGAAACTCTTCGTGGAACGTCATGACCAGTACGATCTGTTCATCTATTCTGAAGACGATATTCTGATCACAGAGAAGAACATCCGTGCCTGGCTGGATGTAACGTCGGTTCTGCCTGAAGACGAAGTAGCCGGGTTTCTGCGGGTTGAATTCGCTGAAGACGGCCAGCGCAATTACCCTGACATCCACGCTCACTTTCACTGGGATCCCTCGTCGGTCAAATGGCGCGGCGACTATATTCTGGCGCATTTTACCAACGAGCACGCCGCTTGCTTTGCCCTCACCCGGGAGCAGCTGGGCAAGGCGCTGCGTTCGGGCGGCTTCGACGTAGCTCCGCATCAGGGGAGGTATGATCTCGCCTGTTCGGCTGCCACGGATCCATACACCCAATGTGGTCTGAAGAAGCTGGTGCCAATCTCGCACCTGGAGGATTTCACGGTCCATCACCTCACCAACCGGTATGTCGGCCGGATGGGGGTCGGGCTGGACGAACTTGGCAGGCAGAAGGAGATTCTGCTGGAGATCGCGCACGGCCGTCGCCTACCTTACTCGCTGCTTCCAACGGAGACGCGCCTTCGTCGCGCAAGTTTTTCCAAGAACTATTACGAACCCGAATCCGAGGAGTTGATCTCCCTCGTGCCGGCATCGGCGCGCAGCGTTCTCTCACTCGGTTGTGGCTCTGGCAGAACAGAAAGGCGGCTGCAAGCGCGAGGTCTGCATGTCGCGGCGATCCCTCTGGATCCGGTCATTGCGGCTGGGCCCGCCAGCGACGGGATTGAGATGATCTACGCCGATCTGGATAGCATCGATTCCGATCGCGGCGCCTACGATTGCATTCTCTGCCTCAACCTGTTGCATCTGGCTCCGGATCCGCGAAAGCTGCTTCGGAAGCTGCAGACGCTCATGCACGAGCAGTCGATAGCAGTGATCCAGATGCCCAACACGCTGTCCCCCAGGGGCATTCGTTCTTATCTCGGAGCGGGTCTCCAATCCGGGCGGCGCAGCGGCTACGACGCTGCCGGCGCTCATTTTGCTTCGGCGCGCAGGCTGGCGAGGTGGTGCACCGACGCGGGGTTGCGAATTGAGAAGATGTTCGGAATTCCAGCGGATCGTGACGATGGATTGTTCGGCATGACCTCTAGGCTGAGCACCTTCGCACCGGAATTCCTTTTGCTTGGCCTTGCGGCTTCGATCGTCGTCACCGCCTCGAGCGGGATGCCAAATGACGACGAGACGACCGTATTTGCTGGCCTTCAGGATCAGGGAGCCGAGGTGGAGGGTCACCGTTTCGGTCAAAATGGACCGATTTAGTGCAGCTTAACATCGTATGTATCCGATAAAATGACAGAAAATCACGAAACGAGAGATCGATGATTCCGGTCAGGGCGACGACGATCGGTGATCGGCTGGCCGTCCTTTCGGCCCGAGGGCCCGGCTTTGATCAAATTCGACTTGCGGCCGCACTCGTAGTGGTTGGTCACCATGCTTGGTGGGGAGTGAACGACGTCCTTTATCGGTTCAGCGGTGGGTTCATCCAGCTTGGTTTATTTGCAGTCATCATCTTCTTTTGCGTCAGCGGCTTCCTACTGGCGCCTGGCCTAGCCCGATCCGGCGATCTCATCCGGTTCGGCGTAAATAGGGCGTTGCGCATTCTGCCTGCACTGTTCGTCGTCGTCATCACGTCCATGTTCGTGCTGGGGCCAGCCCTGACGACTTATTCCCTGGCAGAATACTTCGGTAGCGCCGAGCTATACTTGTATCTGAAGAACGTTCTTACCCTGATGTCTCACTACCTGCCCGGCGTGATGCGGCATGGACAGGAGGTGCAGGTCAATGGACCGCTATGGACGCTCAATGTCGAAGTCTGGTCATATGCGGTGCTGGCGGCGCTGAGCGTGGCCGGCTTTCTCCGCCGACGTGTGCTGACGGTGATCAGTTTCGCTCTGGTCTATCTCGCCTATGTTGGGCTGGCGCTCTCGCCATCGCTGCGTGCTGCCTGTCCGCAACGGCTCTTGGATTTCATCGGTCTCTTCGTCTACTTCATCGCCGGTACGAACCTCTACCTCTACCGTCAAACTATCCCGTTCTCCGGAATCGGGGCCGCAGCCGCCTCGGGATTCGCGTTGATTGGTCTTGCCAGCGGGATGGGTGCGGTGGCGCTGCCGCTGTGTGTACCGTACGTCGTAGTCTATCTCGGGCTCTCCGAGGTCACCAGCCGAGTGCCACTTAAGCACGATCTGTCCTACGGGGTATACCTGATCCATTCACCGGTCATATTGGCATTCCTGACGTTATTTGATCTCGCAACCGGCTGGCCGCTGGCCTTGCTAGCGGGATCGGTAACTCTCGTTCTGGCGTATGCTTCCTGGCGATTTGTCGAAGCGCCGGCGCTGAAGCAAAAGGCGTCGGTTTCGCGTTGGGTGTCGTCGCACATTGCACGCGCAGGCAGCGGACGACGCGCTGAGAGTCACCCGGCCGCGCACCGTCATGAGCAGAGCAAAAGTCTGACAGGAACAATTGGGGCCGGCGCAGCGGAGTGAAATGACACCAGCACCCGATCTCAGGCCGAAGCGATAGCGCGACGAGCGGCGAAAGGAGCGAAGCGGCTATGTGCAGCGCATACCATGATGATGAACGTCAGGGGGTGGATCGGCAGCTGGATCTCTCCATCATTGTCGTGAGCTACAATACCCGCGAGATGACGCTCGACTGTTTGGCATCGATCGACGCGGAGACGGTGACGGTGAGCTATGAGGTGATCGTCGTCGACAACAACTCTTCCGACCAGTCGGCTGCCGCAATTGCGCGCCAGTTTCCAGACGTTAAGCTCTTTACCCTAGACAGTAATGTCGGCTTTGCGCGCGCCAACAATCTGGCTGCAAAACAGGCGCGGGGCCGACGATTGCTCCTACTCAATCCTGACACCATTATTCTCGATCGCGCGATCGATCGTCTTTTGGAGTTCGCCGACGCGAACGCTTCCTTTCACGTCTGGGGCGGCCGCACTGTCTTTCCGGATGGCAGCCTCAATCGCACCTCGTGCTTTCGAAGAATCAGTCTGTGGAATTTGTTGTGCTTCGCGCTGGGGCTTACCTACTTCGGTCGTCGCAATCCGATTCTCAATTCCGAGGCCTATGGCGGTTGGGACCGAGATTCCTCGCGGCATGTCGACATCGTTACGGGGTGTTTTCTGCTGATCGACCGACCGCTGTGGGAGAGGCTCGGCGGGTTCGACCCCACCTTTTTCATGTACGGAGAGGAAGCGGACCTTTGCCATCGCGCACGATCGCTCGGTGCGCGGCCTGCGATCACGCCTGAGGCGACCATTGTCCACTATGGCGGAGCATCGGACGTCGTGCCCGTCGACAAGAGAGTGAAGGTGTTCAAGGGGAGAATTACCCTGATCAACCGCCACTTTGGCTGGCCCGCGCGGACGATTGGGCAAGCGTTGCACCTGATCGTGCCGCTCACACGCTGGTACGGCTACAGGATGGCAGCCGCGTTGGCGCGCAATGCGGAATGGCAGGAGAATGCGGTGTACTGGGAAGCCGTCTGGAGGCGTCGGCGAGAGTGGGTTGGCGGTTACGAGGTACAGAGAGCCGAACCGGCATGAGGGCGTGGGGGCTGCGGCAGGTGAGAAGAACGATGAGATCCAATAGCGCAGCGGGACCGTGGCGGAGATGGCGAGCGGCCGGAGAGCATGCGTTTGGGCGCAAGCGTGCTGGGAGCGAAATTGTGCTCTACGCTGCCCGTATAGCAGCTGCGGTCGCAGCGCTCCAAATTCCGGCCGGTGTGGTAGCTGAACCGAATAACCCGTCAAAGCCGGCATTCGCCTCCGAATGGCCGGACGCAAGCAACACGGGGCCGCCTCGGGATCTCAAGCTGAAGCCATCGGGTCCGCTCACGATTGCCGTCGCCGGCACGACAATTTCGGGACTGGACATTCAGGGCGGCGTAACGGTCAACGCCGACAACGTGACGATCGAGACGTCCCGCATCTCGGCCAAAGCGTGGGCCGTCATCAAGATCGATCCGCATCGGACAGGAATTGTCGTCAGGGATTGCTCGATCGACGGTCTGGGTGCCGGTCCCGATGGCAATGGAAACCAGGGCATCATGGGACAGGGCACGTTCCAACGTAACAATATCTTCAATGTCGAGAATGGGATCGTGCTGACCGGAAAGGACAATCTGATCGAAGGCAATTTCATTCACGATCTCAATGCCGGCGGGGCACCACACTACGACGGTATCCAGATAGATGGCGGCATCTCGGACACGGTCATCCGGCACAACACGATCATCAATTCGCACGGCGCGGCCGGCGCTATCATGATCGACAATGAGTTTGGCCCGGTCTCCAATATCGTCATCGAAGGAAATCTTCTCGCCGGCGGCAGCTATACGATCTATTCGGACGGGAAGTTCAATGACAATCCGATCTCGAATGTTTCAATCACCGACAATCACATCGGTTCCGGACAGTATGGGCCCACCCTGTTTCGGAAAAATCGGCCGACCTATCTTCGAAATGCGACTGACGGCTGGCACCTGGTCCGCAATCTGAACTTTGGCAAAGTCGCGGCGCAGGAGGCAATCAGATGAAGCGCCCGCACGTGCCTAGCCAACCGGACAGTCTGCCGGACCTGATGGGCTGCTTCAGCCCCTTCGGGGAGATCGCCTCATGAGCTATCCCAGCGATGCTTTCGTTGCGGGGGACGCGCGAATTCGCGCGACGGGGGCGGGGGTCCGATCGACCATTCCTCATCGCATCAGTTGGGCCGTCCCCCTCCTTCTCATGGGCATCGTCTTGCCATCGGGGCTGCAGGTGCTGATTGCGGGCGCAAAGCTAACGCCGACCAGGATAGCCCTCATACTCCTGCTGATGCCGGCGCTTGCGCAGTTATTGCAGCCCACCCGGCGGCTCCTGCTGTCGGACGGGTTGGCGGGGACGCTTGCGCTCGCCATGGTGGGAGCGGCCGCCTATGCCGCCGGACCTCAATCGGCGTTTTCCGCCGTTGCAGAGGCCCTCGACTTTGTCGGAGCATATTTTGTCGCGCGAGCCTTCGTTCTGGAGCCGCCGGCGGTCCAGCAGTTCATTCGTCTGGTCAAGGCATTCACGGCAATTGCGATATGCGTTGCGGTAGCGGACGTGTTGACGGGGCATTGGATCGTTCGCGAGATCATGGCGACACTCCTACCGCAGCCTGACTCCTTTGTGGACGACGGCAAGTCGAGTGCAGATGGAGTGCGGGCGGGTCTGCGGCGCGCAATAGCGACATTCGACCATCCAATTCTCTACGGCGTTTTCTGTTCGTTGGCTGCCGCCATCGTGCTGTTCTCGACCGCGAGCCCCATCAAGCGTCTTTCGTGGGCATGTCTATGTTTCTTCGGCGGATTGCTGTCGCTATCTTCGGCCGCCGTCATGGGGATGGTCCTCGTCGTGTCGAGCTACGTCTACGACCGGTTGTTGTGTCGCCTCCCCTGGCGATGGCATCTCCTTTGGATCGGGGCGGGCATGTTCCTGGTTGCCGTCACTGCCGTGACAAACAATCCTCTCAGCTGGCTGCTGTCTCACGCGACGCTGGAACCTCAGACTGGATTCTATCGCCTCATGATCTGGGACGCAGTCTCCGCGCAGGTGTGGCAGTCGCCGCTGACCGGAGCGGGATTCGTGACGTTCGGCTATTATCTGCTCGACCGAACCGTCGACAGCGTGTGGCTCGTCACGAGCCTGCATTACGGCATACCGGTCACCATCCTCCTTATCGTTCTAAATCTCTCGGCGATGCTGCCCGTGCCCGGACTTCGTTCGACCGAGATTCAAAGGGGCTTTACGATCGCCTGCATGGTCTTCCTGTTCACAGGTTTGACGGTGCATTTCTGGAACTACATGTGGACGTTCTGGGGCGTTTGCATCGGAGTGCGTGCTTCGCTCAGGGAATGGCAAATGTTGGGAGTGCAAGATGAGCAATTTTGACGTGGCACCATCGTCGACCGGAAGCATCAAGGGACGATTGCGCCCCTATGTCTGGTCATTGCGCAGCGGGCTACGGACGATCCGCTTCCTGTTCGGACGATTCGAGAGGTCTTGTCCGGTATGCGGGTATCGCGGCCGCTTCTTTGCGTACGCAAATCCGCTGGCATTGGGGATCAACTTCGACTCGCTCTGTCCGAACTGTCTGTCACACGAGCGGCACCGGTTGTTGGCGCTCTGCGACGCCGAGCAGAACTTGTTTACGGGAAAGGATATCCTTCACTTCGCGCCCGAAGCGGGTGTTACGAGGTATATAAAGGCGAGGAAGCCGCGCAGCTATCTCACCTGTGAATTCGGCGGTAGCGGCGCTGATCTCGACATCAACATCGAAAAGATCGATCTCGAGGATAACAGGCTCGATTTGATCATCTGCTGCCACATCCTGGAGCACGTGAATGATCGCCTGGCAATCCCCGAACTATTCCGGATCCTGCGCAAGGGGGGCACCTTGGTCGCGATGATCCCGCTCATCGAAGGGTGGCAGGAGACGTTTGAGGATCGGTCGAGGCAGAGAACAGTAGAGGATCGGATCCTGTACTTCAATCAGCATGATCACGTCCGCTTCTTCGGTCGTGATTTCCGGCGCCGCCTGGAACGTGCGGGCTTCGTCGTCGATGAATATACCGCGGTCGAGCCGCAAGTTGCGCAATATGGGCTTATCCGGGGTGAGAAAGTATTTCTGTGCCGGAAGGCTTAGACGCCGGTAATGCTTTGATGGCCGCCGGCGAAAACAATTGGCGGTTGGACGACAGCCCTTGCCGCAGTCTCTCGTCCGCGACGCTATTTGAATGACTCCTTTTGCTGTTCTGCATTCGCGCGAAGTCGAAGCGATCGCGCTCCATCATTCAAGTTCATTCACTACGTCATCTTGGGCGTCGCGATCACAGCAACCATGTGCGGAGTGTCTTGCCGCGATTTGCTGCAACGACGATTCGTGCGCTGCATTTAATAATGCGCTGACATATTTATTTATACATCCGTTGGTTTATTTAATGCTGCGGGCGATGAAGTTGGTCTTCGTGCCTGCTCTTCAATCGTGATCGCTGGCCCAGGTCGCTAGCTGGAGCGAAGTTTTTCTGTGAAGTGCATGACGGGCGTATTTTACGCCGAGCTGATCGCCGCTAAAACGAAATCGCTTTTGATTCCCGTGGCGTAGATTTTTTCTCCGCATTTCCGAAAACAAGAATCTGGCGGCGTTTGCGGCGAAATGACCTTGGCGGAGCCGTGGTCTTGTCAAAAAAAGGCCTTCTGCTGACGACCATTAACGCCGTGCAAGCACGTCACCGGCGTATCTCGATCACGATTAAATCGAGGGTGCAAATCCACAATAAATGCTGGTGGCGATTAACGGGGAATAATACAGAAAAGACGGAGAGACCATTTTGGCGACCACAACGAATGCATGGCCTGACGCAACGAACACCGGCGTGCCTGCGGGGGTAACGCTCACTCCTTCGGGAGACGTAGTGATTACGCAGGCGGGAGCGGTGGTTTCGGGACTCAACATCACCGGAAGCGTCTACATCAAGGCGGACAACGTGACGCTTGAGAACTGCAAGATCACGTCCGGCGGATGGGCCGGGGTGACCATCGATTCCGGAGTCTCGGGCGCAGTCGTCCAGAATTGCACCATCGATGGCACCGGCCGGGCACCGGATGGCACGGGCAATCAGGGCATCATGGGGAGCGGCACGTTCATCGGGAATAACATCTTCAACGTGGAGAATGGCATCGTTCCCGGGAGCAACTCCGTCATCCAGGGCAACTACATCCACGATCTCCAGGCAGGCGGATCGCCGCACTATGACGGCATCCAGATCGATGGAGGCCTTTCCAACATTCAGATCAGCGGCAATTCGATCATCAACCAGTGGGGGTGGACCTCGGCGGTCATGATCGACAACGACTTCGGGCCGGTCTCGAATGTCACAGTCACCAACAATCTGCTAACAGGTGGCGCTTACACCGTATACGCGGACTCCAATCTGGGCACCGCCTCGATCACCGGTGTGTCGTTCACCAACAATCACATTGGTGGCGCGCAATACGGCGACGCGTTGATCCGCGGGAACAATTCGGTGTTCTCCGGGAATTACACGGACGGCGCGCAGCTGGCGTCGACGCTCAATACGTCGGCAAATAGCGGTACGACGACGACCTCACCGACGACGCCCCCCGCAACGCCGGAAGTCCCGGCAGCGCCGGCCATCGCATCCTGGTCGCCCGATACGGGCAAGACTGGCGACGGCATCACTGACGCCAATCAGATCACTCTGCACGGCACCGCCGCGGCTGGCAGCACCGTGAAAGTCTATGACGGTTCGACGCAGATCGGCACGGCGACAGCGACTTCGACCGGAAGCTGGGACTACATCACCAAGGTCTTGACCGATGCGAAGCATACGTTGACGGCGACCGCGACCAACTCGTCGGGTCAAACGAGCGTGGCATCGGCTGCGGTGGCGGTCATTGTCGACACCAAGGCGCCAGCTGCACCGACGATCGCGAGCGACACTGTCAACTCTGCCAACCAGGTCGTTCTGTCGGGGACCGCTGAAGCGAACAGCACGATCAAGGTGTTTGACGGGACGACTCAGGTCGGGACGGCCACAACCAACTCGAGTGGTGCGTGGAGCGTCACGACGTCTGCATTGTCGGCCGGTTCGCACGCCTTGGCGGCGAAGGCGACCGACGTTGCCGGCAACGTCAGCGCTGCGTCGGCGGCCGTGGATGCGATCATTGGCTCTGGGACGACGACGGGCTCCACCGGTTCGGGCACGTCCGGTTCAGGGACCTCGGGTACCACCGGCTCGGGCACGTCGGGCACGGGCACCACAGCGCCCGCCGCGCCGAAGATCGCCTCGTTCTCAAACGATACCGGCACTACCGGTGATCACATCACAAGCGACAAGACGGTGACCCTAGCGGGTACTGCGGTCGCCAACAGCACGGTCAAGGTGTTCGACGGCGCGACCAAGCTCGGCTCGGTCACGGCGGATGCGAACGGAGCGTGGCACTACACCACCGCCGCGCTACCGGACGGCAAGCACAGCTTCACTGCGACCGACACAGTCTCAGGCGTGACCAGCAAGGCATCGACTTCGCTGGATGTCACGGTGGATACCGCTGCCCCCGATGCTCCGGTTCTGTTGAGCGATCCGACCACGCATAACCGCGCAACGGTCTCCGGAACGGCGGAAGCCGGGAGCTTGATCAAGCTCTACGAGGGCACGACCCTGCTTGGCACTACGACCGTTGCAAGTGACGGCGACTGGAGCGTGACGACCCCGAATCTCACGCACGGGTCACACACCTTCACCGCGACGGCCACCGACGCAGCCGGCAACACCAGCGCCTTGTCGCAGCCGATCGATCCGCCGATTGGCTCGCACAGCGGCGGCGGCACTTCGACGGTGGAGGTCACCAATGTGCGCCAGAACTGGGATCACACGGCAACGATCAAGGGCACGGCCGATCCCAACAGCGAGATCAAGCTGTATGACGGCACGACCTCGGTCGGTTCGTCCACAACGGACGCCGACGGCAAGTGGAGCTTCCAGACCTCCGACCTGTCGGGCAAGTCCCATGCCTTCACCGCGGAGCAGGTCGACACGACAGGCCACGTGGTCGGAACCAGCTCGGGCGCGGCGATGATCGGCTCGGGCCGCAGCGACACGCTGACCGGCACCACCGGCAACGATGTCATGGTTGGCAAAGCGGGGGCGGATACGTTCCAGTTTGCGCCGAACTTCGGCCAGGATGTTATCAAGGACTTCGCTGCCCGCGGACCTAGTCACGACACGATCGAGTTCAGCAAGAGCGTATTCGACAGTTTTGCGAGCGTTCTCTCCCACGCCGCCCAGTCAGGCCACGACGTCGTTATCGCGACGGGGAGCGACACTCTCACATTGAAGAACACGCAGCTCGACAAGCTGAACAGCCACGACTTCCACTTCGCGTAGGGGACGGCTCGCCAGACAAAAACTGGTACTCAACAATTGCCTCGGGGGATCTCTCAGGAGATCCCCCGCATAGGCATGACTAGAGGGCAGGTGTCATGACTGATACTGGACGGCGGGGGGTAATTCCCCCGCCTGCGAATCTTTATCGAATCCCAATTATGCGTTTGTCAGGACTATGGTCGGTCGGGCGCCGGCTGGCGAATGAGGCCGAACCGCCGACGTCGCGGCTCGTCGGCTGGGCAAGGCGCTTGGTTGAAGCCCTTCGGCAACGGATATTCGTCGGTCGTTTCCGGCCGACGGAGAACTATGAGGAGCCGCAGTCAGAGATGTCCGCATTCCTGCGGTCTTGCCGCAGGATATTCTGGGCGCTCGCGGCCTTCAGCGGCATGAGCAATCTCCTCATGCTCACCGGCTCGTTCTTCATGCTGCAAGTCTATGATCGCGTGCTGCCCGGGCGCAGCATACCGACTTTGGTCGCCTTGATGGTTCTGGCTACGGTCCTTTACCTGTTTCAGGGTGGGCTCGACTTCGTCAGGAGCAGGATCAGCGCGCGGGTCGGCCGGTATTTTGATGAACGGCTCGGCATTCGCATATTCGATGCGCTTGTTCGCCTGCCTTTGAAGACCAGGGCCGATGGCGACGGCTTGCAGCCGGTGCGGGATCTTGATCAGGTCCGCAGCTTCCTGTCGAGCGGCGGGCCGACGGCGCTCTTCGATCTGCCCTGGATGCCGATCTATCTCGGCGTTTGCTTTCTTTTTCACTTTTGGATCGGCGTCACCGCGTTGACCGGCGCGCTGGTGCTCGTTGGCATCACGATGCTCACGGAGACTCGGACGCGCGGGCCGGCAAGGGCATCCTCGCGTCTCGCAGTTTCGCGAACGGCATTGGCGCTCGAGGGCCGACGAAATGCCGAAGTTCTGCAAGCCATGGGCATGCGGCAGCAGGCGGCGCTGCGGTGGCGGGATGTCAACGCGAAGTATCTCGCAGCCCATGAGCGCGCCAGCGATGTCGCAAACAGCCTCGGAGGCGCCTCCAAGATCTTCCGGGCGATCCTGCAATCGCTGGTTCTTGCCGTTGGCGCAGTCCTTGTCATCAACCAGGAATCGACGGCCGGCATCATCATTGCCGGATCGATCCTCAGCGCGCGGGCCTTGGCGCCCGTCGAACTGGCCATTGCGAACTGGAAAGGGTTCGTCGCCGCGCGGCAGTCGGGACAACGGCTCGATGCTTTGCTGAAGCTTTTGCCTGCCGAGGAAGAACGGCTGGCACTGCCTCCTCCTGTTGAAGCCCTCACCGTCGAGCATCTCTCTATTGGCGCGCCGAACTCGGAGAGGCCCACCGTCCATGAAGTGTCGTTCCAACTGCGGAGCGGGCAGGCTGTCGGAATCATTGGACCGAGCGGATCCGGAAAATCGACGCTCGTCCGAGCGCTGGTGGGGGTATGGCCGTGCATTCGAGGCCGGATACGGCTGGACAACGCCGCGCTGGAGCACTGGTCTTCTGACGCCCTCGGCAAGCACATTGGTTACCTTCCTCAGGATGTCGAATTGTTCGACGGCAGCATTGCGATGAACATCGCGCGGTTTGATCCGCAGGCGACGGCCGCCGCTGTGCTGGAGGCCGCGCATGCCGCGGGTGCGCACGATCTTATCCTTTCGCTTCCGGATGGGTACGGCACGAAAATCGGCGAGGGGGGATTGGCGCTGTCGGCGGGGCAGCGGCAGCGTATCGGGCTCGCACGTGCCTTCTACGGCAAGCCGTTCCTGGTCGTGCTCGATGAGCCCTCGTCAAATCTCGATGCCGAGGGCGAAGAGGCGCTGACCGAGGCGATCCTAAACGTGCGTCGCCGCGGCGGGATAGTCGTCGTTGTCGCCCATCGTCCAAAGGCGCTTGAAGCCGTAGACCATGTCTTGTGCCTCGGGGAGGGCAGGGTTCAGTCCTTCGGAAAGAGAGAGGAGGTCCTCAGGAAGGTCTTGCGGAATCCCGTGCCGCTCAAGGTGGTGGCGGAAGCTCAAGGAGGCAGCCGATGAGCGGCCAGGTGGCGCCGGCGATGCAATCGATCCAGCGTTACATGATCGTCGGTATGATCATGTTGGGTCTGGTCACTTTCGGGATCGGCGGTTGGGCAACGACAAGCCAATTGTCGGGCGCGGTGATCGCTCAGGGCGTCGTCGTGGTGGATTCGAGCGTCAAGAAGGTTCAGCACGCCACTGGCGGAATCGTGGGTGAGTTGCGCGTGCGCCAGGGCGATCGGGTCAAAGCGGGCGACGTTTTGATCCGCCTCGACCAGACGCAGACGCTCGCAAATGCGACGATCGTCACCAATAGCATCGATGAGCTGCTGGCGCGACAGGCGCGCCTCGAGGCCGAACGCGATGGTGCCGAGCAGGTCGTGTTTCCAAAATTGCTGCTCGACCGGGCCAGGGATAGCAACTCCGAGGCGAGCCGTGCGATCACCGCGGAGCGGAAGCTGTTCGACCTTCGCCGTCAGGCGAGGAGCGGCCAAAAAGCGCAACTGCAGGAGAAAGGCGCGCAGCTGGAAAACGAAATCAAGGGCTATACGGGTCAGACCGAGGCCAAGCAGAAGGAAGTCGAATTCATCCGCCAGGAGCTGGAGGGTGTGCGCAGCCTCTGGCAGAAGAATCTGGTGCCGATCACGCGGCTCAATTCCCTCGAGCGCGACTCCGCCCGCATCGAAGGCGAGCGCAGCCAGCTCGCAGGAATGATCGCTCAGTCGAAGGGCAAGATCTCCGAAATCGGACTCCAGATCATTCAGATCGACCAGGACCTCCGAACGGAGGTCGGCAAGGACCTGATCGAAACGCGCTCGAAACTCTCCGAGCTGGGCGAGCGCAAGACAGCGGCGGTCGACCAGTTGAATCGCGTCGATATCAGGGCGCCGCAATCCGGCCGCGTCCATGAGCTCAGCGTCCATACGGTCGGAGGGGTGATATCTCCTGGCGAGCAAATCATGCTGATCGTCCCCGATGCGGACTCGCTTGCGGTCGAGGTCAAGATCGCACCGAAGGATATCGACCAGGTCTATGTGGGGCAGACTGCGACAATGCGCTTCGCAGCCTTCAACCAGAAGACCACGCCCGAAATCGATGGCGAGGTCAGCATGGTCTCGGCAGACATCACGCAGGATCAGCGTGCCGGCACGAGTTACTACACAGGCCGCGTCCTGCTGAAGCCGGAAGCGCTGGCGGAGCTCGGGGCCGCAAAGTTGCTGCCCGGCATGCCAGTCGAGGTCTTCATCAAGACGGCAGGCCGGACCGCGCTTTCATACCTGCTCAAGCCGCTGCAGGATCAGGCCGGGAGGGCGTTTAAGGAGCGCTGAGTTGGTGCAAGATGGCAGCAGCGCTCGACTGCATGGATCCGGGACCGGCGTGTTTTTCCTGCGCGTCGGTGTTGCGACCAGCCGAAGAAGGCACGGCCGGGCGGTCGCAAGCACCGAGGACGGGCGCGCCGGCCCGACGCGCGCACGTCTGAAACCGGACCGGCGATGGCGCTCTGGTTTGAAGGAGCCGTAGCAGAATTGTGGCTATCGGCGCGCTGTAGAAAATCCGGTGGAACGAGCGTAATGAGATCGTCCACCTCCCGGTCAACCGCGGTAAATCGCGGAGCTTTCGACGGAGCGACCGCGCTGGATGTCGTTTCTCTCCCCGCGAGACGATGGGGCGCTCGAATGATCGTCCGCTCAGGACGTCCATTCGCCTGGCATGCAGCCTCATTGTGGCTACGAAGCCCAGTAGCAAAGCTTCAGCTCCGAGAATGACGAGTAGTTCGACCGGCATGTGACTGGTCCCGCCCGAGATCGCCCGTTTGAAGGTTTGACGCCGGTAATTATTCAAATCAACGATTAAATTACATTGGTGCCAAACAATTATTGCGCCGCCGTGCGGAGCGAGCCCTTTGCCGCGCGCCGCTTAAACACCATTCACCCGAATATACAGCCCCGATCGAAACGGTGTCGTTCCCCTTTTCCGCGCGTCGGTTGAAGCGGCGTCACAGCTGCGCGTCGCGCATGAGTGGCGGATTTAATATTTATGGCTATTTAAATATAATGGAATATAATGTATTAAATATCGATTATGTGGGTCGGGCGTTTGCGCCGGCTGAACCGACACGGTTTGACGCACGGAGGGGGATCGGCAGATGCATCGAACCTCGGGCCCGGTCATCGCAGCGGCCATAGCAATCGTCATCGGAGGCGTTCAGTGGGCGCGAGCGGCTTTGCTGGTTATGCCGAGAGTCCCCCAGGCGGATTCTTCGCACATCGAGCTGGGGCGCCCGGCTCTGCCGCCCCTCACTTACACGGTGTTTTGCCTGCGCTATCAGGCCGAATGTCGCCCGCGACGCTCCTTTCGAGGCGGCCCGATCCGGTTGACCGAGAAGCGATGGGCAGACCTGCGGGAGATCAATCGTACCGTCAATCTGGCGATAGAACCGGTCCGCAACGAGCTTGGTCTTTCGGGCGAGGTATGGACTATCCACCCCGCGCGTGGCGATTGCAACGATTACGCGGTGAGCAAGCGCCACGACTTGCTTCGGCGCGGCTGGCCCTCGCGCGTCCTCCTATTAGGCGAAGTCGTCGTCAGTTCCGGTGAACATCATCTGGTGCTTCTCGTGCGTACCAGAAGCGGCGATCTGGTCCTCGACAATCTGACGTCACAGATCAAGCCGTGGTCGCGGACGTCCTATCGCTGGGTTCGCGTGCAGAGCCCGGGCCGTGACGGGCTGTGGGCCACGGTTGGACGGGAAGGGGTATGAGACAGGAGCTTATGCTCTGAGCCTTCCCTGGCCTGAACGGTTGTGCTTACTCGGGAGCGCATTTGAGCTGCTCCAGCGAGGCGAGCCTATCTTCAAGCGCGACGATCCGGTGGAGAAGGTCGAGACGCGACAGCCCGAGGGTCGCTCGCGTCGATCCGATGACGGAAGCGGCAGCACACGGCCGCTCGGAATTGGGAGGAAGGACGCTGAACAGGCGCAGCACGCCGTCGCCAGTCAACACATCCACCCAGCCATCGGTAGGCGACCGCCCGACGATCCGGCCTGGTACGCGGCCGATATAGCAGGGCGCGTCAACCCGAGGTGAAGCGTTGGCAATGATGAACCGATGGCCGCCAAGATGGGTGAAGGCACCAGGAAATGGCGGCGTTAAGCCGCGGATCAGCCGGTCGATGGTATCGGTAGGTTGCCGCCAGTCTATCTCTCCATCTTCCGGAACACGGGCGCAGCCATAGGAGGCATGGTCGGCATTTTGAGACGTGCCCTGGTAACCGGTGATCGCTCGTACCACGACCCCGCCGAGTTCACGTTCCTGAATCGCGTTGAGGCGCTCGTAGAGCGCGGTGACCGTGTCATCCTTGCCGATCGGGATAGCCTGCTGAAACAGCAGATTGCCGCCGTCGAGCTCCGGGATGACGAGATGAATGCTGATGCCGGCAGTCGTCTCGCCATTGATGATCGCCCAGTTGACGTTGGCGCGACCGCGATAGTGCGGCAAAAGTGAATAGTGGACGTTGACGAAGCGGCACAATGCGAGAATGTGCGGCGGGATGATCCTATCGAACGAAGAAATCACAACGGCCGCCGGGCGCGCGTCCGCGATCACTTTCCGAAGTTGTGCCAGTTCCTGCAGCTCCGCGATCGGGATGTCGCGATTGTTCGCAAATGACCTTAGCGCGCCCGCCTCGGGCTGGTCCGGTTTCCGGAAGATCTGCACTACGCGGCACCGCGCCGCCAATGAGCGAAGCGCCGTGAAGCCGGTCGGTCCGTCCGCGAGGAGTACGACGTCGGGCAGGAGCTGCTCTGTCATGTCACCCCTGCCATGGTACGAGCTGGGCGAATCCATCTCGCGTCAAGGCGCCGCCGCGGCGAACCCATTCGGCCGCGCGCAAGCCGCCCGTTTGCAATCGTACGATCGGCTCGGGACCGATCTCGGACAGAAGAATGCCCATGTGGCCCTGTCCGACAGACTGCATGGGCCAGACCGCGAGACCATTGGCTTGCAGCGCCGCTCGATCGATGTCGCCCCAGAACTGCACCACAATCGCGCCGGCAGGGGCGCATGCAGCCAGATGCGCAGCCTCTCCCTGGCCGACGCGCGGCGAGTCCGCGGGCCGCAACGCGACGACGAAGGCGTCCCACGCGCCGGGATGGACCGCCGCAACGCTGTTGAACGCCTCGACGTTCGCGCCCAGGCGTTGAAGCCCGTTCTGCACCGGGGCAAGGAAGTCATTGTCGCAGAGCAGGCCGATTCTGTTGCCGAGGACCGCCAGACCACAGTCGTGCAACTGTTTCACGGCGAGCGGGCCCAGGAACGAGAAGACATCGACAGCGGGGTGCCGCTCGTTGACGCCGACCACCGGGATCTTGCGCAGTGCGCACGCTTCGATATCGAGGTCCTCATGACGAAATTCCCAAGCCTCGAACATCAAGGCAATCACGGCGTCATCCCGCAGTTGGGCGATCAGCTCGGCTGTAAGAGGACGAAGGTGGCCACTGTTGGTTAAGATGTCGACGCTGTGGAGGACCTCAGGACTTATCGTGCCCAGAATCTCGATGCGATCAGCGACGCCCAGCGGGGCTGCGAGCTCCAAAGTCTCCCGCTTGGCGTCGGACGCGGTCCCATGGCGGCCAGATTTCGTGAACGCGTAGACGTGCTTGGCTCCTGCCATTGCAGCAAGCACCGGGGTCACGGCATACGCGCCGGTCGCGGCTTCGGTCAGCACAGTCATTCCCGACATATCCAGCCCGGTGTCCGCGAGGGCGAGCTTCATCAGCGTTCGCAGTCGAACGGGCGAGAAGCCCGGCCTGCGAAGAACCCTCGTTTCCGCATCGCCAGCTCGCAATTGCACCGCCGTCGTTCGGTTCCCGGTCATTGATCGATCCTGCTGTTGCCGCTGAAAGAGGCCAGCTTTGGTTCTTTCGACCGGCGCACTCCGGATATCCGATCGCGCGCTGCCTGGAGCACGTTGTAGAGTGGGTCGGGTATGAGCGTACGAAGGTGATCCTGCCAACACATTCGCTCGATCGCTCGATCCTCGCCTGGTCGCGCGGCCCAATACCGGACGCGGCGTTCGCCCGACGCGGCGACGCGGCGCGTCGTCGTGTAGTAATAGGATGCGACTGAAAGGCGCATTCGACCAGGCGGGCAGGTGACCGGATCCGGAAGGCCGTGGAGGGTGGCGCCGTGCGTCTCCCAGAGGATCATGGTGTTGAACCGCGGGAAGATGCGGCATCCAAGCGCGGACATATCCGCAGGCCACAATTCGAGGCTGCCGCCGTAAGCTTCGGGCCAATCCCGATTGAGATAGACGAGCAAATTGACCCGGTGGAACAGCCCGGTCGTCGGGTGAACTTCGAAATCGCGGTGAATCTTCGTGAAGCCCCCTGGAGGCGTTCGATGTACTCCCGCAAATTTGTGTGTCGGATCGCAAAGAAGATCACGAACGCCCGTGACCGCCGAAATGAATTCTCGGAAGCGGGCACTGTCCACCAGGTTCAGCAGATGCTGGGTGGCCGGCCCCAATCGATCCGATATCTCCTGCTTCACCTGGCAATCAGTATTCGTGGTAATCAGACGCGCCTCTTGGAGGGCGGTGCATTCGGCCGCGGCCACGTCCAACAGCCTCTCGGGAAAGGCGTCGTTGACGACGATGTGGGGCCAAGGTTTGGCGGCTACATATTCGTCGCGCAGAGAGTCGATGCGGGCAAGGATGCCGCTCAGCGAGTGAAGTTGGAAATCAACATGCAATTCCGCAGACTCCGACTGTGCCTGGGGACGCTATCCCCGGGCTGTCGACCTCTCCCAGATTAAATGTAATATTAAATCATCAAAAATTAAATGTCAAAAGTAAATACATCGGAGTCTGAGTTCAGGGCGCAGTAGGGGTGTCATCGAAACTGCCGTCGGATCCCGGCGCAAATGTGATCGGCCGAAATTAAATCATCAAAATTATCATATTTAATTTGCCCGCTGGTGAGCCGCGGTTTATCTTGAATGAGGCTGGGATTGGAGTAGGACGAGCTTATGACTCATCTCGATGCAGAAGGCGACGATCGTCGCGAATTCCTGAAGAGCTGCGGCAAGTTTGCCGCCGTGACCCCGCCAGCCGTGACGCTGTTGCTCTCCACCTCGCTGACCTCAGCTGCGATAGCCAGTTCAGGCGGTCGCATTGTGCGGGGCAACAATGGCTTCGGCAATGGCGGCGGTGACGGCAGCCCCAACCGGAAAGAAGATCACGACCGATAAATTTTGCGGTGCAACGGGCAGCCGCCGCAGCGGGCCGGGCTCAACCGGTCCGGCGGCGCCTTTGTGCGGACGGGCGATCGATCAGGAGATCATGCAGCTTCTTGCCGGCTCGAAGCTGAGCCTTCAGCCATCGGGGCTGCTTACCGCGACCCGACCAAGTTTCCGAGGGATTCTTCGGGTTCTGGTATTTCGGCAGCACTGGGGGGTAGGGGCGGCGAGAACGTTCCTCGTTCTGGGCCGCAGCGGCCGTCCCCTCAATCCTGCGAAGCCGTTCTTCGAGTTTGGCTTTCTCCGCGGTCATTCTGCGGCCAAGGACAGTCGTGACCTCATCGTAAAGTCGCCACAGCTCGGCTGTGGTCATGGACGCCCAGTCGTCTTTCTCCATAGAAGCCGTCCCCAATACCCCCGAACCGAAACTGAGGGGAATTATCAGGTCCAGCGGGGGTCCGGCAAGCGCGATCCACTTGCGCGCGCCTGGGCCGATTTCAACCTGGCGGTCGGAGTTACCGGCCGGGCTCGTGCCTTCGAATGCGCAATCGCCTTCCAAGCGCCCGCCCCTGGGGGCGCCGCCTCGGCGCGAGCAACCGCTGCTCGGCCATCGACACGCGACTACGTAGGTTCTGCAATTCAGTGAATTGAATGATCAGGGCTTGATGAGTTTGACGCAAAACAGCCGAAGAATACATGTGAACACCTACTCATTGCCGACGACGCCCCTGCGACCCGTCCATTGAAGGTGCTGAATTGAGGAAATGCACTCCAACGTGGGGTGAGCAGCTTTAATCAGTGCTGGGACGAGCCGTGAAACGACGCAGCCGCCATTTTCGTAATTACTTGCCCAGCTTTGTCTTGATGAATAGTATTACTTTTCTCCCTTTCTGAAGCGAGGCCGTCGAAGGCGTCGCTTTCGCTAAAACTTCGTCGAATGTTAGATTTGAATCGTGAAGGCACCAATATATCATTCGTAATAACGACGCCAACGAAGTTAATTGGGTGTTGACCATAATGCCAGGCAACCAACCGGCGCACGGACGACATTTCTGAGAGAATTTTCCGGTCCATTCTGCCCTAAGTTGTCGAGGACGCGGTCCTTGGGTTCGGGATTTACGGGCTGAAGTTTTGCGGAAAGCACCGCATTCTTACGGTGCTGCGCGCATTCGCTGCGCAAGTTACGGTGGCGCACCTTAGATGTTGCCGGGCAGGCCAAGACTTGACGGCGCGGCGTTACGGTCGAGCGGACTGGCTATCCTCGCGAACAGCGTGTTGGAGTAAACGGCTGCACGGGGGGTTATCAGCAATAGGCAGGGGCAACATGCGCCGCATCAGAATTGTCATTGCGGATCGACATCCGATCGTCTTGCAAGGCATCAAGAGCGTTCTTGCGATGCAACGTGATTTCACGGTCGTCGCGTCTTGCAGCGATGGTGCGAGCTGCATCGAGGCCATCCGATCTCTTGTGCCGGACATCGCGCTTGTCGACGCTGCACTGCCCGACGTCAGTCCGCAGCAGATCCTCGCTCCCGCAATCGCTGTGAGCCCGGGCCTGCCGATCGTCTTCTTCGCCGTTACCACGGGCGACCGTGACTTACAAAGGCTTGCCCTGGACGGCGCCTGCATCGTCCTTCCGAAAGACGCGGATCCGGAGTTGCTGGTCGCGACCCTGCGGGAGGCTACGCAGGACCAAGCAGCGGTCTCGCCGAGCGCCGAGCAGGCCAGCGAGGAGCCCCGCGCCGGTGATCAGGCCCTGAAGCTACTCACGGGCCGGGAGCGTCAGATCGTGCGGCTCGTGTCGGAGGGTCTATCGAATAAAGCGATTGGGCGTCGGCTGAATCTTGTCGACGGGACGATCAAGGTCCACCTCCATCACATTTTCCAGAAGCTGGATGTGAGCAACCGTACACTGCTCGCGGCATTGGCGATTTCGCGGAGCGAACCGCACGCAGCGTCGGGTGAGCTCAATGCTCGTGCTCTGTTGCAGCAGGATCCGGTCGAGGACTAACGGGGCGCCTTGCGGTTCCGGAGCGTGAGCAAAGCGGCGGGCTTATCGCGGTGCCAGATGCCCAATTGCGGTGCGGCAGGCCCCTTCGGCCTCGGCTAGCGTTCGAAACGGCGAGCCGCCAATCTTGATTGCAGCTTGGTTCTTGTAGAGCGGGCGCCAGCTTGCCAAGTAGCCGGTGCGGCCGTGAAAGCCGGGACCTCCGGGGCTTCCGAAACTGATGACGAACGAGAAGCCGTCGCTGCTCGCGCTCCAGATCTCCATGTCGCCCAGGGACCGATGGAATTGCAGTGGCATCGCAATGATCCAACATGATCAAATATCGCATCTGTGTTGAATCGTATTAAATTGATAATAGCAATATTAAATTGCGAGGGCAACTCGAAATCGCGCGGGAGCGACAGGGTGCGTCGGAAAGTGGAAGCGGCGAGCCCGAAAATTGCCGACGATCGTACGGCAGCGCACGTTCGGCAGCGCCATTCGGGTAAAGAAAATTCCTGGTTGAAAAGTTATTTAATATATAATAGCCTTGATGAAATATTTAAATCGAGGAGTGCGTATCGTGACCCGGAACGGCAACGAAGACGACGACCGGCGGGCGTTTTTGAAAACCTGCGGAAGATTTGCGGCCGTGACACCCCCAGTGATGACCCTTCTTCTATCCACATCTCTGACCTCCAGAGCCATTGCAAGTTCGGGCGGACTGCGTGGAGTGACACAGAACGACCGGGGGCCGTCGGTCTTCGATAATGATCGGCCGTCCGCGGCGGGGTCGGGGAGTTCCAGCGGCGGGTCATCGGGAGGTGGCGGAGCGCCGGGCGGTCCCTCTACTGGATCGTCTCGCGCCGGAGGGACATCTCGCAAGGATGGCGGATCCGGCGGCGGCGGATCCGGTGGAGGCGGCGGATCCGGTGGTGGAGGCAAAGGGCCTTTCGCAACCGGCGGCGGCTCCGGAATTCCAACCGCTGATGGCGGGGTCGATTGCGCCGACGAAGAGAACGAGGAAAGGCGCAAGGCGGACTGCCCCGGAGCTAGTACTCGGATTTCCATCGTAACCGAAACGGGCCGGTAGGAGCGTTGTCAACGGCACGCACCTCCGTGGGCGGCTGGACGGCGAGGCAATGCTGGGCCGTTGGCGCCGGCGCGCCGGCCGCAAGCATACCGACAGCAAAGCGGCCTCTCGATGCACCGCCGCAGCCTTTGCGCGCAACATGTCACATGTTAGTGCAATTTTCCCAGGATTGCATATTTTTCCCGACTCTCGAAAGTGGGCGAGTTCTAAGAGCTCGACCAGGAGGCGCGTCATGAATAGCCCCGTTCAAGCCGGCGATCCCCGGGCTCTGCTTCGACAGCGCCTCGAAGCGCTTGTCACCGAACTCGCGGAGCTTGAGGAGCTCAGAGAATGGGTGAGTCGAGAGGAGAATCGCCAGCGCGAGCTGCGGAAGGTGGGCAGGTTGCGTATTCCAGCCCGGACCGCGAGCGGTCGTCGTAGCTTCGCAGAGGCAAAGCTCCTGCCCGCGCTGCTTGGTCGCAATAAGTCCGGTTGTTGTAACGAGCGCCGCAAGGCGAATGAATGAGGGGCTTGATGCCTACAGGCAAACGGGCTCTATGAGCTTGTGCCGGCTCTTCGGCTGCCAGGCAAGTGGACGGCACCCCGCGTCCGCGTCCCATGAACCGGTCCAATCGCGCCCCGTGAAACTATTCGATCAATTTCGCAGCTCATGACTTTGTAGCACTCGCATGCCAACGCTTCGAGCCGTGGCCGATCAATCTCGAGCTGGCCGCGCCGATTGGATTTCAGTGCTCGCGATGCGCGCATTGTGCTCACGACATGTGTGACTGTGGTGCGGCGGACGCCCAGCAATTCCGACAATGTTTCCTGGGTCAGCGGGAGCAGCTCGCCGCCATTCGCTCGATCGTTAATGTGAAGCAGCCAGCGCGCCAGGCGGGCTTCGACGGAATGCAGTGCATTGCATGCCGCTACGTGCTGGAGTTGCGTCAGCAACGACATCGTGAAGACCTGCACCATGGATGCGATTGCAGGGCTGCGATGCTGCGCTGCCAGAAATTGTGCGCGAGAGATCTGCAGCGCGGTCCCTGGTATGCGAACGACCGCCGTCGCGGGTGAGGCGGACGCGCCTAACGATGCCGTCAAACCCACAGCCCCCTCGTGCCCGATGATCGCCGTGGCGACGGTCTGCCCGTTCGGCAACTCCGTGATAGCGGCGATCGCGCCGCTGAGCGGGAAAAAGAGATGTTCGATCCGATCGCCAGATCGGACGAGCACGGAATCGCGTTGGATCACGACACTACGCAGATGAGGCGCAAGCAAAGCAAAATCTGTTGGCGGCAGCGGTGCTAACAAGAGATTGTCGACTGCGTGTTCCATCATGGGATTGTCTCCCGACGGATGCTCGGCACTAACTCACGCCGGCGTATGGGCTGCTCTGCAGGGCCAGCCTAACGGCAATCCAACCGACCACCACAGATATGGTTCCCTGATCTATGGCTCGCGTGCCAGCTCGAGAATCATACGCTCCGGTGAAGATCCTGTGCCTATCGTGCCATCGCAGCTGCGCTGGTGACTTGCAGCGATCGATCCTACGGGCCCGATCTGGCGCGCAGCATGTTCGCTGGGCGGGCGGCAAGCTCGCGCAACTGCAAATGCTGCTACCTTATGGAGCGAACGGCCACGGCGTCGTCCGCGTTGTGTTGTTGCTTGTCGGCCCGCCACATCGACGGTATTGCAAATCAGGGCACTGACAGGGACCAGCGCGTGCTCAAGTTGGCTCAGTCAATCGACGTCGATAGTTGCTGAAACCATCGACGCTCCAAAGCGAGCAAATTTGTCTGTGGATTCAGGAGCTTTGGTCTTTTACAGACCGGTTAGCGGCATTTGGCCGCCAACGCCTCCGACTTGTCGTTACCAGTCAGCGTCTTACGGTCGCTTTGAACAATCGAGTGGGAGTAGGGGCAAACACTTCGAGGACGGATGGCGCACAAGATCTACACGATGAGTTTTGCGAGCGTCTATCCGCTCTACGTGGCGAAGGCGGAGAAGAAGGGCCGCACGAAGGCGGAGGTCGACGCGATCATCTGCTGGCTGACCGGACACACGCAGAAGACACTGGACAAGGAACTCGCGAAGAAAACCTCCTTTGAAGATTTCTTCGCTCACGCCCCCCGCATGAATGCCTCGCGTTCGCTCATCACGGGCATGATCTGCGGCGTCCGCGTCGAGAACATCGAAGAACCGCTCATGCGGGAAATCCGCTATCTCGACAAGCTGATCGATGAACTCGCCAAGGGCAAGGCGATGAAAACCATCCTGCGTAGCGAAGTGCCTGGCGGGTCGAACTGAGTGGCTGATCAAAGATCGTCCGCACGCTGAAGCCGTCCGTATGGGCGGTTTTGGCCCTGTAAAGCGGCCAGCTGGATGAGAGTCGAGGTCGTCGTGTCGATCCGGAAGACATGACAGTGCTTGGCCAGGCAATGGCTCGACCGTGGTCGTTCACGGCGCGCCGACTTGATCGATAGGTGTCGACAGCCCACAGAATCGTCGTCCGCGTGTGAACCGTTCTCAACCTTGCGGCGTTGAAGCACGGTGCAGGTCTCCTCCTTTGCCCCAGAACCATACATCCTGATCCTGACGGGAGCGGGTCTGCTGATCGCGCTCGTCGCGTGGCTGCCGCTCGCCCTGAAGCGGCTGCCGCTGTCTCTGCCGATCGTCTGCATTGGGATCGGTGCTGCGATCTTTTCGCTGCCGGCGGTCACGCTCCGGCCATTGCCGCTCGATTATCCCGAGATCACCGAGCGTTTTACCGAGTTCGTCGTGATCATCGCGCTGATGGGGGCCGGCCTGAAGCTCGATCGCCCGTTCAGTTGGCGAAAGTGGAGCGTTACCTGGCGGCTGCTGGCGATCACGATGCCGATCGGAATCCTGGCAATCACGGCATTGGGCGGGTGGATGCTGGGCCTGTCCTGGATCGCGGCGCTGCTGTTGGCGGCAAGCCTGGCGCCGACCGATCCGGTGCTGGCGTCGGACGTTCAGGTCGGGCCTCCGAAGACCGGCGAAGAGGATGAGGTTCGCTTCGGCCTCACATCCGAGGCCGGCTTGAACGACGGCTTCGCCTTTCCCTTCGTGCACCTTGCGATCGCCCTCGGCTTGGCGGCGACGACGGGGGAGCCATGGGCGGGGAAGTGGCTGCTGCACAATGTGCTGTGGGAGATTGGCGCCGGCCTGATCGGTGGCTGGCTCATTGGCCGGCTGTTCGGCTGGCTTACGTTCCACGTTCCCGCCGACACGAAGCTGGCGAAGACGGGAGACGGTCTCATCGCGATCGCCGCCACATTCGTTTCTTACGGTGTCACCGAACTGATCCATTGCTACGGCTTCCTCGCCGTCTTCGTCACCGCGCTGACGCTACGGCGATCGCACCGCGATCACGAATTCAACCGGCAAATGCACGACATCACCGAGCAGGTGGAGCGCCTGGCCATGATGGTCCTGCTGCTGTTGTTCGGCGGAGCGCTGGTCAGCGGTTTGCTCCGCCCGCTTCATTTGGTGGACGTGGCGGCCGCGTTGGCGATCCTGCTCATCATCCGGCCGATCGGCGGGCTGATCGCGCTGGCTGGATTCGAGGCTCGCTTCTCGGAGAAGATGACGCTGGCCTTCTTCGGAATCCGAGGTGTGGGCTCGTTCTACTATCTGGCCTATGGGCTCAACCATATGGAGCTGACGGTCGGCGAGCGGCTGTGGGCGATCGTTGGCCTCGTCGCGCTGTTCTCGATTCTGCTTCACGGGCTGACGGTCACGCCTGTCATGCGACTGCTCGACAGGAGCCAGGGGCGCGATCCAGACGCCGACGAGGAAGCTCCGCCGCCAAGCCAGAAGAGACCGGCGTCGGCGTAGGAGGAGGGGAGCTGCATTCGGTTGTGTATCGCGGCATCTGACGCGATAGATTCGATCAGGTGCCGGCTTAAAGGAGAAGCGGGCAGGTCTTGGCGCTGATACCCGTATCCGGGCCGACATTGCTGCTTTGGAAGAAGTCGGGATGCATCGGCGTCACCGCTCGATGCCCATGATCATGCAGGCGGCAAGGGCGGCGAGGAACGACTCGGCCCGGTTGACAGCGGTGAAGCCGGGTTCCCATCGCTCCCTGCTCAGACGCTTGCTGTCGGTCGGACGACGATCTCGCTGACATCGACATCGTCCGGCTGCTCGATCGCGTAGCGGACGGCGCGGGCAATCGCGTCCCGGGGCGAACTCGTACCGATCCTGGAAGACTATTGTCCCTACTTTGCCGGCTTTTATCTCTACTATCCGAGCCGGCGCAATCTTGCGCCCAAGCTGCGCGCGCTGGTCGAGCATCTGCGGCGTTCACGATGATTTGCGTCGCATGGCACAGCTATCTGGCGCTACGCGCAGCCGCTGCAGACCGTGCGAGGGTAGGACATTCAGGCCTATTGAGACCGTAATGTGCCGACGATATCGTCCAGGGACAGTGCCTGCAGAATGCCTGAAGCCCTCGACATGATCGAGGCCGCTGGAACCCGCGCAGGTTGAAAGCGTTACCTGCGGGCCGCAATTGATGTCGGGGGCGGAGCTATGTCCGATTTACTGCCCAGCGCGTTGGATCTTGCGCGCTTCCAGTTCGCCTTCACGGTTGTCTGGCACTTCCTGTTTCCCGCCTTCACCATCGGATTGGCGAGCTATCTTGCCGTGCTCGAAGGCCTGTGGCTGTGGACGGACCGCGGCGCCTATCTCGATACCTACCGCTATTGGCTGAAGATCTTTGCTGTCGCCTTCGCCATGGGCGTCGTGTCGGGGATCGTCATGTCGTACCAGTTCGGCACCAACTGGTCGGTATTTGCCGACAAGACATCGCCGGTGCTCGGACCGCTCCTTGGCTACGAAGTGCTGACGGCATTCTTTCTCGAGGCGGGCTTCCTTGGGGTGATGCTGTTTGGCCTTGGCCGCGTCGGCCCACGCCTGCATTTCGTTGCGACCTGCTTCGTCGCGGGCGGCACCTTGCTCTCGGCCTTCTGGATTCTGGCGGCGAATTCCTGGATGCAGACGCCGATGGGACATGGGACAGGACCGGACGGCCAGTTCATTCCCGAGAGCTGGCTCGCGATCATCTTCAACCCGTCATTCCCCTATCGGTTCGCCCATACGGTGACGGCGGCTTACCTGACGACCGCGATGATCGTGGGCGCGGTCGGCGCCTGGCATCTCCTGCGGGACAGGATGAACGAGCGCGCTCGCATCATGTTTTCGATGGCGATGTGGATGGCCGCGATCGTGGCGCCGATGCAGCTCCTGATCGGCGATCTGCATGGCGTGAATTCGTATCACCACCAGCCCACCAAGGTCGCCGCCATGGAAGGTCATTTCGAGACCGAGCGCCGCGCGCCTTCCATTCTGTTCGGCATGCCGGATGCCGATGCCGGCGTCACCCACGGCCAGATTGCCATTCCCGGCTTCGCGAGTCTTTACCTCACGCACAGCCTCGATGGAGAGGTCAAGGGGCTGAAGGCGTTTCCGAAGGACACTTGGCCCACCAATATTCCGCTCGTGTTCTGGGCGTTCCGCATCATGGTCGGTCTGGGCATGCTGATGATCGCGCTGGGTGTGGCCTCGCTCATCCTGCGTTGGCGCGACAATCTCTATGACTCGCCATGGCTGCACCGCTTTGCCGTGGCGATGGGGCCGTCCGGGCTCGTCGCGGTGACCGCCGGATGGACCGTGACAGAGGCTGGCCGACAGCCTTTCACGGTTTATGGATTGCTGCGGACGGCCGATAGCGTCGCGCCGATCGCCGCGCCGGCGGTGGCCGCATCGCTCGCCGCATTCGTCGTGGTGTATTTCGTCGTGTTCGGCGCCGGCATCGCGTATCTGTTTCACCTCTTCCGCCAGGCGCCTGAAGCCGGCGAGCACGGACCGCCGCAAGGCCAGCCGGTGCGCACGGCCGGCATCACGCCGGCGCCAGGGCTGGTCAATCGCGAGACGCACGGAACAGAACCAAGGCAGGCGGGGATCAGGCCATGAGCATCGACCTCACACTGATTTGGGCGCTGCTGATCGCCACGGCGGTGTTGCTCTACGTGGTGATGGACGGCTTCGACCTTGGCGTCGGCATCCTGTTTCCGGCCGAGGCGGCAAGAGCCGAGCGCGACGTCATGGTCAATTCCGTGGCGCCGGTCTGGGACGGCAACGAAACCTGGCTCGTGCTGGGCGGCGGCGGATTGTTCGCCGTGTTTCCGCTGGCCTATGCGACGATCTTTCCCGCGCTCTACATGCCGCTCATTCTGATGCTGCTCGCCTTGGTGTTTCGCGGCGTCGCCTTCGAGATGCGGTTTCGGGCTCGGACATCCGCCGGTGAGACCTGGTGGGACCGCGCATTTTCGTGGGGCAGCTTTGCCGCGGCCTTCCTGCAGGGCGTCTGCCTCGGCGCCATCGTGCAGGGCATTCGCGTGGAGGGGCGCGCCTACGCCGGCGGTTGGTGGGATTGGCTCACTCCTTTCTCGGTGCTGACCGGAATTGCCCTGGTTGTCGGCTACGGCCTGCTCGGCGCGTGCTGGCTGATCTGGAAGACGGACGGCGCCCTTCAGGCACGCTGCCGCAACTATGCACGCGTTCTCGGCTTTGCGACGCTCGGCTTCATCGCGGTCATATCCTTGATGATGGTCATCCAAAGCGCGGCCTTTCGCGAGCGATGGCTGACGCTGCCGAACATGCTTTACGCAGCGCCTGTGCCGATCCTCCTGGCTCTGCTGGCATGGCGCTTTCAGCGCGCGCTCGCAAGGGGTGAGGACGGGATGCCGTTCCTGTGCGCGCTCGGCTTCTTCCTGCTGTCTTATGCCGGGCTGGGCATCAGCATGTGGCCGATGATCGTGCCGCCTTCCGTCACGATCTGGCAGGCGGCCACGCATCCCAGCAGCCAGTTGTTCCTGCTCGTCGGGGCAGCGGTGCTGGTGCCGGTGATCCTCGTCTATACCGGCTACGTCTACTGGATATTCCGCGGCAAGGTCCGGCACGGCGAGGGATATCACTGATGCAGCGCGCATCCCGGACCTGGAGGCAACTGCTATGGTTCGTGACGTTGTGGGCCGCAGGTGTCACGACGCTCTTCGTGATCGCATTGCCGATCCGGTGGTTGCTCAAGACGGGATGAGGAGTCCGGAGCGCGCAGGATCGGCAGGACTGTCACTCCTCTCTCGGCATGGCGCGGCGCCGCGAGGCGCTCGCGTGCACGCTTGGCCACGTCATCCCGACTGTGCGTAGCTACCCGGCATAAACGTCGGATGCCCCGACCTGTGCTCCCGTGATACGACATCCGCATCGTCTTCAAGGAGCCCGCTTCATGTCCGTCGCGACTGCCGCCAGCCAGCAGCCCGCTGCCACCTCCACCGATCCCGAAGCCCTCGGCTGGATGCGGGGCTTCCCGCCGTCTCCCGACCGCACCATCACCTTCCAGGACGGCTCATTCCGCAGCTTCCCCGAATTGCGCTGGGCCTGGAGCAACATCCGCCAGCTGGTGCCCACCGTGAATGTCTGGCGCGGGGCAGGACCTGCATCCGTGTTGCCACGCGAAGATCACGATATCGGCGCGGTGCCTTCCATCACGATGGACGGGCGGCCCATGACTTTCGCAAAAATGCTGGAGGAGACGTACGCCGACGGCATCGCGGTGCTGCACCGGGGCAGGCTGATCTATGAGCGCTATTTCGGCGCCTTGAGGCCGCACAAGCCGCATATCGGCATGTCCGTGACGAAGTCGTTCACCGGCGTGCTCGCCGGCATGCTGGTCGCCGAGGGCAGGATCGATCCGCAGGCGCTCGTGACGGACTATGTGCCGGAGCTGAAGACAAGCGGGTTCGGGGACGCACGGGTGCACGAGGTCATGGATATGACCACGGGGCTTGCCTACACCGAAATCTACACCGACAAGAACTCGGACGTGTGGGGCCTTCGGCGCGCCAACGGCATGGCACCGATCCCGCCGGGCTATGAAGGCCCGACCACCATTTTCGATTTCCTGATCGCGCAGAAGAAGCAGGGCGAGCACGGCAGGGCCTTCGCCTACAAGACCGTCAACACCGACGTGCTGGCGTGGATCATCAGGCGCGTCAGCGGCCTGACGCTGTCCGAGCTCTTGTCCGAGCGGATCTGGCAGCCGATGGGCGCGGAGGAGGACGCGCATTATCACGTCGACCGCATCGGCACCGAGAGTGGTGGCGGCGGTCTCTCCACGACGCTGCGCGATCTCGCCCGGTTCGGCGAGACCATGCGCAATCATGGCCGCTTCAACGGCCGCCAGATCGTGCCGTCGCAAGTGGTCGAGGACATCGCGCGCGGCGGCGATCCTGATAAATTCAAGCCGGCGGGCTACACCACATTGCCGGGCGCGTCCTACCGCAACCAATGGTGGGTCACGCACAACGCGCACGGCGCCTACATGGCGCGGGGCGTCTACGGCCAGGGCATCTACATCGATCCCAAGGCCGAGATGGTGATCGCGCGCTACGCCTCGCATCCCATGGCCGGCAACGCCGCCAACGATCCGGTGTCGCTGCCGGCCTACATGGCGCTGGCGAAGGCGCTGATGGCGGGCGGGTAGAGCGCCGCGCGCTCGCGCCTCACTCACGCGCCTCCTGCCAATGCGGGTAGGTGACGTAGGCGGTGAGGGCGCCTTGCTCGTGCGAGCGGATGGTGACCTTCTCGCCCTTCGGCATGTAGACGATCTCGCCGGGACCGGCGGTGACGGTGCTGCCATTGCTCGCAACCGAGAGCTTTCCTTCCAGGACGAGCATGACATCGTCGACCGCGAGCGTCTCGTCGAGGCTCTGGTTCGGGGCGTAGCGGCCGTAGCCGATCGTGATCGGCCCGCCGTGACGCTGGTCGATCACATTGCCGGCGAAGATTTCGCCGTCCTGTCCCGGCGAGCGTTCGAGCGAGGCATCGGTGATGGCGAATTTGCGAACTTTCATGAGTTCCGTCCGTTGCAGAGGGTTTGGTGGAGAGGGCATCGATAGACGCCCGGGCAGGTTGTTTGGTTTCGCGCCGGCTCGCGAGGCGGTTTGACGCAGCGGGTCGCGGAATATAAGGATTGACTTATATTAGTGCTGATTGATATTGCCTGCCTCGCAGGAAGCGAGACGGAGAAGCGCAGATGGAGATCGACGTCGCCAGGGTCCTCGGGCTCGTGACACGTTCAGTGAAGAATTTCGACAAGGATGGGAGACCGGCGAGCGTCGTGACCCTGACGCGGCTCTACGACACCAGCGTCGACGATCTCTGGGACGCCGTGACCAGCAGGGAACGGATCCCGCGCTGGTTCGCGCCGGTCGAGGGCGACCTCCGGCTCGGCGGACGCTATCAGGTCAAGGGCAATGCTGGCGGCACCATCACGTCCTGTACGCCGCCGACCCATTTCGCCGCGTCATGGGAGTTCGGCGGCGCGACGAGCTGGATCGACGTCAGGCTGGCGGCGGAGCGGCAGCAGGCGCGTTTGACGCTTGAGCACACCGCGATCATCGAGGATCATTGGAATCAGTTCGGCCCGGGTGCGGTCGGGGTCGGCTGGGATCTCGCGCTCGCGGGGCTCGAGCGATATCTTGCGACCGGGGCATCGGTCGATCATGAGACGGCGGAGGCGTGGATGGGCTCGCCGGAGGGCAAGGACTTCATGACGACCAGCGGCGAGGCCTGGCGTGCGGCGCATGTCGCAAGCGGAGTCGATCCGGACGAGGCAAAGCAGCGCTCGGACCGCACCATCGCGTTCTATCGCGGCGAGATGCCGCCCGACATCGCCCATCCCGGCACGGGAAGCTGATGCACGTCTTCGAGGTCCTCGCCGATCCCGTGCGCCGCCGCATCCTCGAGCTACTCGGCCAAAACGAGATGGCGTCCGGCGAGGTCGTCGCAGTGATCGGCGCCGAGTTCGGCATCACCCAGGCGGCTGTCTCGCAGCACCTCAAGGTGCTGCGCGAAAGCGGCTTTGCGACCGTTCGCGCCGAGGCGCAAAGGCGCCTCTACTCGGTCGACATTGCCGGGCTGCGCGCGGTCGATGCGTGGATCGATCAGTTTCGGAACTTCTGGGAGCCGAAGCTCGACGCGCTGGCGACCGAGATCGCGCGCGGCAAACGCGAGCGCCGCAACGCGCCGATGACCAAGCGGGGCGGGAAGCGGGCGTGAGACGCGGCGAGATGCGTAGAGTGGATTGGTAGCCGCCGGCTGCGCGAAGCGCGGCGGGCGGCGTAATCCACCATTCTTCTGCTGCGACCTGGTCAGCATGGCGGATGACGCTTCGCTGATCCGCCCTACGATCGCCCCATCTTCTCGAACTTCTTCACAAGCCGCTCCCGCTTCAGCCGCGACAGCCGCTGGATCCAGAACATGCCGTCGAGCTGATCGATCTCGTGCTGATGGCACACGGCGCGCAGCCCCTCCGAGTCCTCGGTTCGAGAGTTGCCCTCGAGATCCTGATAGCTGATCCGCACCCGCGCGTGGCGCTGCACCTCGTCGTTGACGCCGGCCATCGAGACGCTGCCCTCGCGGTGCAGGATCATCTCGGGCGAGGCCCATTCGATGACCGGATTGACGTAGATCTGCGGGCCCTCGCTGTCGCCGAGCTCGAGCACGACGAGTCGCAAGGGGACGCCGATATGGGGCGCGGTGATGCCGATGCCGGGCGCGGCGCGCATGGTTTCGAGCAAATCACGTGCGAGCGCGCGCAGCTCGTCGTCGAAAGTGGCGACGGGGCGGGCAGCCAGCGCGAGCCGGCGGTCGGGATAGCGGAGGATGGGGCGAATCGTCATGATGTGCCGCCTTACTGCCCGGGATACGGCGTGCCGTCCTTGTGCAGGAAGCGGCCGTCGGATCCCGGGCTCATCATATCGATGTCGGAGCAGGTGATGAGATCTTCCTGCGAGCGCGAGCCGACCTCGAGATAGACCGCCGCCGCATTCGACCTGTTGATCATGTGATGGCCGTTGCCGCTGCCTTTCGGGAAGGCGGCGCAATCGCCCGCGCGCAGCACGGTTTCGCCGCCGTCCTCGACCAGCGTCACTTCACCTTCGAGGATGTAGACGAACTCGTCCTCGTGCGAATGCCAGTGCCGCTGGCTCGACCAGCCGCCCGGCGGCAGGCGCATCAGGTTGACGCCGAAATCCTTGAGGCCGCCGGCGTCGCCGAGCCGCTTGCGGAGGCGCTCGGCGCAAGGCGCGTCAAAGGGCGTCGGATAGCCGGAGCCCTTGCGGGCCGGCACGGCAGCGATGTCGATCTTTGGCATGGAGAGATCCGCTGTAATTTCGGGCAGGGACGGTCATGATGGGTGTTGGCGTCGGCAATTACGCCCACACCGGCGGCGATCCGATTGTATCCCGCAACGCGGCGGTCAGGATCGTCAGTTTGGCAGACGGCTGGGCGAGAGCACGCAACAGATAGACTCCGGCCTTCGTCTCGTTCCACCGCTCGCCATCGAGCGGGATTCGTGTCAACGAACCGGCACGCACATCCGTCCCGACAACCCAGTCTGCCAGGAACGCGATGCCGATGCCGGCGAGTGCCGCGAGCCGCATCGCTTCGAAGTCGTCGCATCGAAACACGGCTTGCGGCCCCGGCGCTGCGCCCGCGGGGTGACCAAGCACGTCCGTCCAGCCCAGCAGGTCGGCGCCGTGCAATTTGTCGATCAGCCGATGGTCGGTGAGGTCTTTCGCTTCGGCCGGTGTGCCGTGACGATCGAGATAAGCAGGAGTGGCGACCAGCAGTCTGTTCTGCGAAGCCAGCTTGGTCGCGATGAGCGTGCTGTCTGCAAGTTCGCCGATCCGGATCACGGCATCGAGCCGCTCCAGCACGGGATCTGCGAGCCTTTCCGTGAGATCGAGCTCGACCGTGAGGCCGGGATGATCCCGCATGACCGTTTCCAGCGTGGGGATCACATAGCGCTTGCCAAAGGTCGGAAAGCAGGCAAGGCGAAGAACGCCGGCGACCGCACCATCGAAAGCCGCGATCTCGGCATGCGTGTCGGCGAGGTCGTCGAGCAACCGCTGCGCACGTTCGAACAGTCGTTCCCCGGCATCGGTCACCGCGAGCGCGCGGGTCGAGCGCACCAATAGCGGCACGCCGACACTGTGCTCCAGCGCGTCGATCTGCCTGACGATGGCCGAGGGCGTCACACCGCGATGACGGGCGGCGCTGGAGAAGCTCCCGCCACGAACCACGTCAACATAGATTGCCAGATGTTCCGCAAAACGCGGGTCTTTCATCTTTGCGCCTTTCGCAAAAGGGTTTCGAGCTCAACGTTCATTATCATCAACTCTCGAAAACCGTATCTCGTCTCTCGAAGGCGGGCCTTACCGGCCCAAGCCCTTGAATGGAAGGAGATATCATGAAGGTTCTCGATCGTATCCTGTCGCAATCGGCCTATACCGCGGTCATTGACGTGCCTCTCGACCGAGTGGACATCGCCGAATGGCTGTTCACGCTCTCCGAAGTCGAATATCTGCGTTGCTGCCCGCCCGATCACATTGCGGCCGGCGTCAGCTCCACAGACGACGGGCGCCGTATGATGATCAATGTCGAGCAAATCGGCACCGGGCTGGTCATCCAGCACTATGTCGCGGAGGAGGCCGGCAAGAGCTACTGCCGCATGAATTCGATCTCCGACGTGTTTACGACAAATGGCCGGACCCAGGTCAACGTGATCTGGGAGCTGAAGGCCGAAGCAATCGATGAGGGCCACACACGCTACACCAACAGCGTCACGGCACACCCGACCGATGTCTTCATGGCATTCCTGGACAAGCACGGCATTTCCTTCGACGACGCCGCCAACGCGCGCCAGGCGGCCGGAAGCGACCACAATCGGCGGGAGACGCCGTTGTTCGCCGCCAGCATCGCGCGGCGCGCCAAGGCCCATACGAAGGCCCATACGAAGGCCCATGCGTAGGAGCAGGCAAAGTGAAAGGCATCGTCTATGACGGCTTCGGTCCGGCGGAGGTTCTCCGCCTGGCCGAAGTGCCGAGGCCGGAGGTTCGCCCTCACGATCTCCTGGTGCGTGTGAAGGCGGCGGGCGTCAATCGCGCAGATATTCTCCAGCGAAACGGCGCCTACGGCAATCAGAGCTTTGGCGAGAGCACTCTGCTCGGCCTCGAACTGGCGGGTGAGGTCGTTGGCGTCGGCAGCGCGGTTGACGACGTCTCGAACGGACAGCGTGTGATGGCGATCGTCGGCGGCGGGGCGTATGCCGAATTCGCCCGGGTCGACCGTCGCATGGCGACCAGGATTCCGGACAATATCTCGTTCGTCGAGGGCGCGGCGATCATGGAATCATTCGTTACGGCGGTCGAGGCGGTCTCACATGTTGCGGGCGTCGGGCAAGGTCAAACCGTCCTGGTTCACGGTGCCGCGGGTGGAGTGGGCTCCGCGTGCGTGCAGGTCGCCCATGCCCTGGGCGCCACCGTCTACGCAACGGCGAGCGCTTCGCGGTTGGCGGATGTCGCCAGCATCGGCGCCGCCGCCGTGATCGACTACCGCGGCGAGGATTTCGAAAGCGTCGTCGCGAGGCTTACCGATCATCGCGGCGCTGACGCCGTCATCGATTTCGTCGGCGGCGATTACCTGCCGCGCAACCTCCGCAGCCTTCGGCCTGGCGGCACCCTGGTTCAAGTTGGCATCTTGAGCGGCCAGCACGCCCCCTCGATTCCGCTCAACCTGCTGCTCCACAACCACCTGCGTTTGGTGGGCACCGTCATGAAATCGCGAGACGTGGACGAGAAGCGGGCGATGGTGCGTCGTTTCTCCGAGGAGTTCTTGCCGCTGTTCGAGTCGGGTCGGCTGAAACCGTTGGTCGACCGGGTGTTTCCGCTGGAACGCGCCGCCGATGCCCATCGCAGCGTGGAGCGCGGCGGCGGATTTGGAAAGGTCGTCTTGGCGGTGGACTGAGATCGGCGGGAGTGTCGCGCTTGTGATTGGCGGGATCATGACATCATGCCGGTGTTTTGCCCGACACGTCAAATTGCTCCCTGGGTTTCGCGAAACACGGGGCTCGTAAGTCCTTGATCCCGTTGAGGCAGCCTACTGTGCATGGGGTTGTCTTGCGACTTTTCTATTGGCAGGTGACAAAGGCCTCGGCAAAAATGTCGTTCCATTGTCGGCCGACGTGGTTCCCATTCGTCTTCTCCCAGACAGATCTCACGGGAGACCCAAATGACCCAATCCCCCTATCGCTGGGTGATCGTCGCCGCCGGCGGCCTGCTCGGCTGCGTCGCGATCGGCGGCATGTTTTCGCTGCCGGTGTTCCTGCAGCCGATCGCCAAGGACACCGGCTGGTCGGTGACCGGCATCTCCAGCGCGATGACGATCGGCTTTCTGGCGATGGCGTTCACCAGCATGGCCTGGGGCACGCTGTCGGACCGGTTCGGTCCGCTGCCGGTGGTGCTGACGGGATCGACCGTGCTGGCGCTCAGCCTGTTCGCCGCGAGCCAGGCGACCTCGCTTCTGGTGTTCCAGATCGTGTTCGGCCTTCTGACCGGCGCGGCCTGCGCGGCGATCTTCGCGCCGATGATGGCGGCTGTCACCGGCTGGTTCGACACAAATCGCAGCCTCGCGGTGTCGCTGGTCTCGGCCGGCATGGGCATGGCGCCGATGACGATGTCGCCGTTCGCGGCCTGGCTGATCTCCAGCCACGATTGGCGGACCTCGATGCAGATCGTGGCGCTGGTGGTCGGCGCCATCATGATCCCGGTCTCGTTCCTGGTGCGCCGTCCGCCGGCGCTCGCGCAAGGCCCGGCCGCGCCCGCCGGCGAAGCCGCCGGACAAAACGAGATGTCGGTGGGCGAGGCGCTGCGCTCGCCGCAATTCATGGTCCTGCTCGCGACCAATTTCTTCTGCTGCGCCACCCATTCCGGCCCGATCATCCACACCGTCAGCTACGCCGTGAGCTGCGGCATCCCGCTGATCGCGGCGGTGACGATCTACAGCATCGAGGGGTTCGCCGGCCTCGGCGGCCGCATCGCCTTCGGCCTGATGGGCGACCGCTTCGGCGCCAAGCGCGTGCTGGTGTCGGGCCTGCTGCTGCAGGCGTTCGGCGCGCTCGCCTATGTGTTCGCGAACCAGCTCACGACGTTCTATGCCGTCGGCGCCATCTTCGGCTTCATCTATGCCGGCACCATGCCGCTCTATGCCGTGCTCATCCGCGAGAACTTTCCGCTTCGGATGATGGGCACGGTGATCGGCGGCACGGCGATGGCCGGCAGCCTCGGCATGGCGACCGGCCCGCTCGCCGGCGGCCTGATCTATGACGCGTTCTCCAGCTATGCCTGGCTCTACATCGCCTCCTGGGCGATGGGCCTCGGTGCCTTCCTGATGGCGATGACGTTCAGGCCGTTCCCTAAGCCGCAAGGGCAGGCGGCGCCGGCGGCGGCGTGAGCTTAGGTGTCGAGGCGCAGCGTCAGAGCTGCGCCTCGATCGCGGCCTTGTCGATCACCGACCAGACCTGCTGGATCCTGTCACTGCCGAATTCGTAGAACACATTCTCGCAGAACGAGACGCGCCGGCCATTGACGGCAAGTCCCAGGAACGTCCCGACCGGTGTGCAGTCGAACTGCAGCCGCGCCGCGAGCCCCGGCGGGTCCGATATCAGCAGCGCGATGTCAAAACGCAAATCCGGAATCTCGCGAAAATCCCGCTCCAGCATCGCGCGATAACCGGACAGGCCGAGCGGCCGGCCGTTGTGAACGACATCGTCATGCACGAACCGGCCGAGCGAGGGCCAGTCCTGCCGGTTCAGGCAGGCGATATAGGCGCGGTAGGTCTCGGCGAGGTCGTCTCGTGTCATATCGAAGCTCCGTGCGGCCTCGACCCTAACGCGCAGACATCGCGACCGGTCCAGCTCAGAGCCGCTTTTCGAAGAACAGGTCGGGATAGGGATCGTCGTTGAAACGCGGGATCTCGCGCCAGCCCGTGCTGCGATAGAGCTGGCCGGCCTCGGGCAGCGCGCTGTTGGTGTCGAGCCGCAGCAGCGCGATGCCGAGCTCGCGCGCGGCATCCTCGATCGCATCCATCAGCCGCCGGCCGAGCCGCAATCCGCGTGCGGCGGGCGCGACCCACAGCCGCTTGATCTCGGCATAGCCGTGATCGGTTCCCTTCAAGCCGACGCAGCCGATCGGCAGCGTGTCCGACATCGCGACGATGAAGGTGCCGCGCGGTCGGCGCATGTCCTTGGCGTCGGGGTCGCGCGACTGCGAGACGTCAAAGCCGTGTTTGAAGCGGCGGCCGAGCTCGGCATAATACTCGCCGAGGCAGTGGCGAGCTTGCTCGGATCGCGGATCCATCTCGTCCAGCGCGATCCGCTCGCGCGTCAGGGTGGAGGCGATCAGGTCCATCGCCGCCAGCAGCGCCTCGCGTTGCGAATGCTGCGCCAGGAAGCCTTCGGCCTGCGCGTTCGACAGCGCCTCATAGGCCGCGAACTCGCGCCGGCCCGACCGCGTCAAGGTCGCGACGCGCCGGCGCGCATCGTCCTGATGCGCTTCGGTCTCGACCAGCCCTTCGTCCTCGAGGCTGCGCAGCAGGCGGCTCATCAATCCGGAATCGAGACCGAGATAGTCGCGGATCTCGGCCACGTCCGTACGCCCATGCCCGATCGCGTTCAGCACGCGCGCCGCACCGAGCGGCCGGCCGCGGCCCAGAAAGGAGGTGTCGAGCGCGCCGACCGCCGAAGTGACGGCGCGATTGAAGCGGCGAACGCGCGAGATCCGGTCCAGCATGATGTCTGACTACAGTCAGACATCATGCTCTGTCAATCGCGACGATCGCGATGGAACATGGAGGAAGCCGCTGCTCCGTACCGTCGCCTTGCGGTCGCAATGACGAGGTTGATGTGCCGCGCCTTTCTTTGTGAGTTGTGCCGAAGCCGCGAGCCGCTACCATGCGCCGACTGCCGTGGAACACGGGAGCGAGCATGGGAGGCGGCATGAGCGGGCAGGAACGCAAGGCGAAAGGATCGGACCTGTTTGTCGCCGCGCTGGAGAATGAGGGCGTCGATCGCATCTTCGGCGTCCCCGGCGAGGAGAATCTCGATCTGGTGGAATCGCTCCGCACCTCCAGAATCGAGTTGGTCCTGACCCGCCACGAGCAGGCTGCCGCCTTCATGGCCGCCACCTATGGCCGGCTGACCGGCAAGCCCGGCGTCTGTCTGTCGACGCTCGGCCCGGGTGCGCTCAACCTGTCCACCGGTGCGGCCTATGCGCATCTGGGCGCGATGCCGATGATCCTGATCACCGGCCAGAAGCCGATCATGAGCAGCCGGCAGGCGCGCTTTCAGATCGTGGACGTGGTCGCGACCATGAAGCCGCTGACCAAGCTGTCGCGGCAGATCGTCAGCGCCTCCAGCATTCCGACCGTGGTGCGGGACGCTTTTCGCGTCGCGATGGAGGAGCGGCCCGGACCGGTCCATCTCGAGCTGCCCGAGGACATCGCCGGCGACGAGGTGCCTGCCGTGCCCGTGATTCCCGTGCACCCGATCGAGATCCCGGTCGCCCATCGCGCCGCGCTCGACCGTGCGGCCGAGATGATCTTGGCCGCGAAGCGCCCGCTGGTGATGATGGGCGCGGCAACCAGCCGGCCGCGCTCGACCCACGGCATCGCGAGCTTCGTGCGGCGCACCGGCATTCCGTTCTTCACGACGCAGATGGGCAAGGGCACCGTGCCCGGCGGCACCAATCTCTACATGGGCACCGCCGCGCTGTCGGAGCGCGACTATGTGCATGACGCCATCGACGCCGCCGATCTGATCGTCGCGATCGGTCACGACCCGATCGAGAAGCCGCCCTTCATCATGGGCCCGTCGGGGCCGAAGGTCATTCACGTCAGCTACACCTCGGCCAGTGTCGAGCAGGTCTATTTTCCGGACGCCGAGGTCGTCGGCGATGTCGGTCCGAGCCTGGAGCTGCTCGCCGACCGGCTCGAAGGCAAGCTGCCGCAGGCCGCCGCGCTGCTGCCGTTGCGTGAAGAGATCCTGGGGCACATCGCCGATCGCGCCACCGAGGCGCGCTGGCCGCCGACGCCGCAGCGCATCGTGCACGATATCCGCCAGGTGATGCCCGAGAACGGCATCGTCGCGCTCGACAACGGCATGTACAAAATCTGGTTCGCGCGCAACTACCGCACCCGTGTCGCGAATACGCTGCTGCTCGACAATGCGTTGGCGACCATGGGGGCCGGCCTGCCGTCGGCGATGATGGCCGCGATGCTCTATCCCGACCGCCGTGTGCTCGCGGTCGCCGGCGACGGCGGCTTCATGATGAACAGCCAGGAGATGGAGACCGCCGTCCGCCTCAAGCTCAATCTCGTCGTGCTGGTGCTGGAGGACAACGCCTACGGCATGATCCGCTGGAAACAGGCCGTCGATCATTTCGCCGATTACGGCATGACTTTTGGCAACCCGGACTTTGCGCTTTACGCCAGGGCCTATGGGGCCAAAGGCCATCGCATCGAGAACATCGACAGCTTTGGCCCGACGCTCGACGCCGCTTTCAGGGAGGGCGGCGTGCATCTGGTCGTGGTCCCGATCGACTATTCGGAGAACGTGCGGGTGCTGGTCGATGAGCTGCGCGCGCATGAGAAGGCGAAGGGGTGATTGATGGAGCGAAGTTGTCTCCATATCGTCATTGCGAGCGCAGCGAAGCAATCCAGACTGCGTCCGCGGAAAGATCCTGGATTGCTTCGCTGCGCTCGCAATGACGGAGGTCTGGGCGGGCACGTCCAACCTACATGAGAAGCACAGTTGTCTCGCGCTCTCCGATCATCGACACTCGCAATCACCACACCAACCACAGGAATATCAAATGACCCGCGTTCGTTGTGTCACCGAGATGGGCATGGGCGTCGACGTCCACGGCAGGGACGCCACCAAGGCGGCGAAGCGGGCGGTGTCGGATGCCATCAGGCATTCCAGCCTCGGCTTCTTCCGGATGATCGGCAAGACCGCGAACGACATGTTCGTCGATGTCACGATCGGCGTGCCCAACCCCGAGGCGGTGGACAAGGAAGCCGTGGCCAGGGAGCTTCCTTACGGCACCGTGACCGTCACAGCGGTCAAGGGTGGGCTGGAGATCCCCTCGGCCACGGAAGTGGCCAACGATCCCATCCTCATCGCCAATGCCGCCGTCATCGTCAGCTTCGAGAAGGACTAGACCGGTGTCCGACAGCGATGAGGCGCTGCTCGATCATCCGATCTGGAGCGCGCTGACGACGAGCCACAAGCATCTGGCCGAGGGCGGCCCGCTCGCGCGGCGCTATCCCGTCGACATGACGCCGTTCGCCGACATGGTCGACATGTCCGCGGCGAGCTTTGCCGCGCTCCGCGACCTCTTGTCGGGGACGCAGGTCGCCGCGCTGTTCACGCCGGAGCCGGTCGACATGCCCTCGGGGTTCAAGGTCGTGCTGGCCGAGACCGGCGAGCAGATGATCGGCTCGCCCGCCGACAGCCCGCTGCGCGATGCCGAGATCGTCACGCTGGGAGCGGCCGACGTGCCCGCGATGATGGCACTGACGGAGCTGACCAAGCCCGGGCCGTTCGCGCTGCGCACCCACGAGCTCGGCACGTTCCTCGGCGTTCGCGCCGGCGGCGAGCTGGTCGCGATGACGGGCGAGCGGATGAAGCCGGGCAAGTTCGTCGAGATGACGGCCGTCTGCGTGCATCCCGATTATCGCGGGCGCGGCTATGCACAGGCGCTGTTGGCGGCGGTCGCGCGGCGGATCGAGGCACGCGGCGAAATCCCGTTCCTGCACGTGTTTTCGAGCAATACCTCCGCGATTGCGCTGTACCAGCGGCAGGGCATGCGGATCCGGCGTCGGCTGTACGTGACGGCGTTCATGAGAGAAGAATAGGCGCCCTTCATTTCCCTCGAATTTTCGCTATACCCGTCCCAACCACAAATTCGGGGAAACGCATGGACGCCAGAACGACCGATTTTTCCGCCGCGCGGACGGCAATGCAGCGCTACGTCGATCAGGAGATCATTCCGGGCGCGTCCTGGGCCGTGCTGCGCGGGCGCGAGGTGGTCGACCAGCAATGCGTCGGCTTTGCCGACCGCGAGGCGAGCACCGCGCTGCGGCCCGATCATATCTTTCGCGCGTTCTCCAACACCAAGATCTTCGTCACCTGCGCGATCATGCTGCTGGTCGAGGAAGGCCGCGTCGGGCTCGATGATCCGATCGAGACCTTCCTGCCGCAGCTCGGCCATCGCAAGGTGCTCAAGCAGGACGCTTCGAGCCTTGCCGATGTCGAGCCCGCAAGGAGCTTGATCACGATCCGCCAGCTCCTGACCCACACCTCCGGTCTCAGCTACGGCATATTCGATCCCGGCACGGTGCTGTTCAAAGGCTACAACGAGGCGCGCGTGCTCAATCCGCTGACGCCGCTCTCCGACATGATCGACAAGCTGGCCGATATGCCGCTGTCCTATCATCCCGGCACGGCCTGGGAATATTCGGTTGCCACGGACGTGCTCGGCCGCGTCGTGGAGGTCGTCTCGGGTAAATCTCTCGATGCCTTCCTCAAGGCGCGCATCTTCGATGTCCTCGGCATGACCGACACCGGATTCCACGTGCCCGAGGCGGAGCAGGGCAGGCTGGTCGCGCTCTACAATGGCGCCGACGTGTTCGATCCCATGAAGCCGGGCCTGACGCGCGCCGACAACCTGCCGTTTCCGCAAGCCTATCGGCGGCCGTTCCCGCGGCTCTCGGGCGGCGGCGGTCTGGTCTCGACCCTGCCGGACATGCTCGCGCTGGTCCGCGCGCTGCTGCCCGGTTCGGATGCCCTGCTGAAGCCGGAGACGCTGCGGCAGATGATGTCGAACCAGCTGCCCGCAGGGCAGACCATCCGCTTCGCCAATCTCGGCCCGATGCCCGGCAAGGGGTTTGGTCTCGGCGGCGCCGTCACCTTCGCGCCGACCCCGTTCGACCCGTCCAACTCGACCGGTGAGTTCCAGTGGGGCGGCCTTGCCGGGACCCATTGGTGGATCTGCCCAGAGGCCAACACCGCCGGCGTGCTGATGACCCAGCGCTATATGGGCTTCTGGAATCCGTTCTTCTTCGAGTTCAAGCGCCTGGCCTATCAGGCCGCCGGAGGCTGACGCGGCCGGCGGTCCCGCTTTCCAGGACGAAACGAAAACGGGCGGGAGGCATCACCTCCCGCCCGCGGTTTCGCGTCAGTCCTTCCACGGATCGAATTCGCCTTCGCCGGCCATGGCGACGGCGAACGGCCGCAGCGTGTGCAGCACCTTCACCGTGCCGGCGTGCTGCGCCAGCACGTCGGGCAGGCGACGATAGGCCATCGGGCTCTCGTCGAGGTCGGCACCGATCAGGGTGACGCCGCGCTCGTTGAGCCACCGGTCCATCTGTTCACGCGAGAAGCGCCGCTTCGCCTCCCGTCGTCCGAACAGGCGGCCGGCGCCATGCACGGTCGAGTAGAGCGAGGCCTTGGCTTCCGGGCTGTCGACGCCTTCGAGGATGACGGCGTCGTCGCCCATCGAGCCGCCGACGAATCCCTTCTGGCCGGGAAACGCCGGTGTCGCGCCCTTGCGCACCACCCACAGATCCTTGCCGTCGTGGGTCTCACGCCAGGCATAGTTGTGGTGGTTGTGCACGCTCTCGGTGACGCTCCCGCCGATGATCTGGCGGACGCGCTCGACGACCCACTCGCGGCCCGCATAGGCATAACGCCCGGCGAGCTGCATCGCGGCGATGTAGCGGCGGCCGAGCTCGCTGTCCTCGTCGACCACGGCGGGCGGAACGTTCATGCCGTCCTTGCCGCCGGCGGCCTTGAGGTAGCGCGTCGCGGAGGTGTGTCCGAGACCGCGGCTGCCGAAGTGGACGCCGATCCAGACGAAACCGTCCTCGTCGCGCATGAGGTCGACATAATGGTTGCCCGAACCGACCGTGCCGAGCTGGCTCACCGCCTTGTTGCGGTAGGACTCCATGTCGCTCTCGCGCCAGGCATCGCCGTCGTCGAACAGATCGTGCTCGGCCCGCTCGGCGTTGGCGCGGCCGATGCCGAACGAAATCGTCTTGGCGACGTCGCGGATGATCGTGGGCACGCGGCTTGCGATGTCGTCGAAGCGCGTGTCGAGCCGAGCCGCCATGTTGCCGCAACCGATGTCGAAGCCGACGCCGGAGATGCTGATCTGCTTCTCATAGGCGATGACGCCGCCGACCGGCTGCGCATAGCCGAGATGGCCGTCGGCGCAGATCACGCCGGAGACGACGTTGCCGACCGCCATGCAGTTGCGCATCTGCGCGATCGTCGCGTCCTCGTGCGGGCCGAACACCTTCAGCGGCGCATTCTGGAAGCGGGCATCCTGCATCCGGAACTCGGCGATCCAGCTCGCGGTCGCATTGGCCTCGCGGGCCAGATGCTCCTTGCGCGCGGCGTCCTTGTACAGGCACCAGGCGGGCTGGCCGCGTCCTTCGCCGACACGCTGGTCGGGATCGACGCCGGCGGCGAGGCGGAGCTCGCGGGCGCGTTCCATGTAGGGGTCGGGTCGTCGCATGGTCGTAGGTCCTTGTCATTCCACCCGCACCCTAACCGGACCGGGTGGATCATTTCAGAAATTTCGCAAGGCCCCGGGCGCGTCTTGCGTCCGGGGCCGCTGTCGTTGCGCATCAGTTCAACGCCGTTTCCGACGCCGCGATCCACGCGACCACGGCCTCGGAGAAGCCGTTGACGCGGGTCCAGGCGCCGTGACCGACCCCGTGCTGATACGAGGCCACGTTGACCATGGTGCCGCGCGCCTTGGGCTCGGGCACCTGGTCGTGGCTCTGCTCGTCGGTGAAGACGATGAGGCGATCGCCCTTGCGGTCGATCTCCGTCACGGCCTTGCCGAGATAGGTTCCGCCGTGCGGCTGCGAGTTGATGATCGCGTCTCGAAGCGTGAAGCCGCGGCGGGGCGGGACCTTCACCACCTCATTGCTGAAGGTGAAGATCTCGACCTCGTCGCAGATCTCGCGCGCGAGGATGGCAAGGCCGCACGCCGCCTCCGCACGCGTCATTTCCGACTGCGCGGAGAGGGTCGCGAACATCGAGCCCGACACGTCGATCAGGAGCCGCGTCCGGCCCGGAAGCCGCACATGGTCCTTGACCGACTTGAGCATCGCAGCCTCGAGCTCGGGCTCGAAGTCCGGCGCATAGCGCGCCGCCGTGATGAAGCGATAGGGCAGGATACGATCCGTCCGCATCGCCTCGATCGCGCCTGCGATGGTCTCGCGCGGGACCTGCGCAGTCTGCATCAGCCGCAGATTGCGCAGCAGCGCCAGGCCGCCGAGCTTCCGCTCGGCGATCAGCCGCTCGAAGGTCTCGCGCTTGCTCTTGCCGGCCGAGAGCGAAACCTCCCAGGTGTCGGGAGAAGCGAGCTCGCCATCGACGAGCTGCTTCCACACCTTCTCCTGCTCGGCGTCCTTCGGCTTGGCGTGGACCAGGAACAGCACGTCCCTGATCCGCACCGCGCCGTCGCGGTCCCACTTGGCAAGCTGATAGGCGTCGAACTTGGTCAGCGCGCGGGCAAGGCCCTTTTTGACCTGTGCCGAGACCGGCTGACGCTTGCGCTGCTGCTGAGGGCCCAGCGCATCCGCCCAGTAGATCGCGAGCAGCTCCGTCATCTCGTCGGGCCGCTGGATCACCCCGGCGAGCGTGTCCGCGACGAGGGCGCGGTGCTTCTCGTTCCGCGCCATCTCGCGGATGACCAGCAGCGGTGCGTGCCGCAGCTTCATCACCTCGCGTGCCTCGATCGCGAGCTGCGCGACCTTGGCGGGCGCGACCTTGGGCACGAGCACCCTGATGCGGTCGGCGATCGCGACGCCGTCCTCGTAGAACTGGTCCTCCCACAGCAGGCAGTTCATCAGCGCGCGCTTCAGCTCCATCTCGGGCGTGAAGCGCACCGCGCGCGCGCCCTCTCGCGTGAAGGCGCGAACGATCTTGTTGAGCCTGACCATGATGGCCTCCTCTTGAGTTGATGGGGGATGGAAACGGGTGCCGGGGAACAGGCGAGGCTGTACTGCCCTTGCGGGCAAGTCACATGCTCTGCCGCTGAGCTACGGACTTTCGTCCGGAAGGATTCGAACCTTCGACATTGCGATCCGAAGTAACAGCGCTCTTCACCACCGGCGGTGGTTAGGGGGACACGATCCGGGAACAGGCGATTGCTGTGACCCGGCGAGCGAAGCTCGCCGGAAAGCGCTCTATCCTCTGAGCTACCGGTGCACGGGACACCGGGCGGGATTCGAACCCGCGACCTCTCGCGTTGCAGGCGAAGTAACAGAAATCTTCACCACGGACCGTGATGGGATTGGCGGGGAACGATCGATGCTGTTGCTGCCCTTGCGGGCGAACCGCCTTTCGGCGCGCAGGGCTCGAACCTGCTCGGCGCTTTCGCGCCTTTACCACGAAGTAACAGACATCTTCACCACCGCCAGGCCGACGCTCTCGCGCCGGCTGTTTGATGGGGTACGCTGGGGAACGGGCGATATCGGGCTTTCAGTGACGACAACACAGGCACCGTCCTTGCGAACAGATCCTGCGCCGGGCCGCGTGCAAGCCATTTCCGAGGCCGCATCCCGGTGCGTGTGTCAAAGGCGGGAGGCATCACCCGCTTTGCCTTGCGGAGAAGTATCCGAGATCTTCACCACCGGTCGAGCCGCGATCGTCGCGGCAAACCGGAGTTACAAAAATTCTATCGCGGCGCTGTCAACGCGCCGCACGTTGCGAACCCACTGAGTTCGCTCTGCCATCGGTGTCCGGCTCATCGCCTCGTTCCCTCCGGCAGGCCCCGCGCGCTTGGGCACGCGCCGCTCCAGCGCGAGCCCCGAGATCCGGGTCTCTCGTTCCGGCGATTGCCGGATTGTTCGGTTGGGCCGCGCGGCGGGCAACAAAAAACCCTCCGGAGCGGCTGGCTCGGGAGGGTCCGTGAGAAGCGGACGATCGATCTTGCGGTCAGGCAAGATCGCTCCCATGAGCCGGGCATGCGCAATCGAATAGCTTTGGGCTATTCGGCATGCGGACAATTCTTTCGTAGCGGTTCAGCATCGCTCGGTTCATGGTGTTTGTCGCAAGCGGAAGTGCTTGCGAGGGCGCGGGACATACGCCCGCGACTTGCGGATGTCAAGCGAGGTGCGTGTGAAAATTGCAGGACGCCGGTGAAAAGACACGGATTCATGACGTGCCGAACTATCTCGGCCTCGATGGTTTTCGCTTCGGCTGGGTCGCGGCTTGGATCGACGCGCGCGGCGATCACGGCTTCGACTATTCGTCGGGTTTGACGCGCCTGCTCGCGCTGCCCCATGCGCGCGCGATGATCGACATGCCGATCGGACTAGATCCGAGCGGCTATCGCGCTTGCGATCTGCGCGCCCGCGAGCTGATTGGTCCCGCCGTGTTTCTCGGTGCGCGCCGCGACCTCTGGACGTTCCCGGACATGGCGGCGGTCAATCGGCATTACTGGGCGCACGAGGGCAAGGGCAGGGGCGTGTCGGCGCAGCTCTGGAATATCAGGGACAAGATCAGGGAGGTCGACGAGGTCATGACGCCGGCGCGGCAGGCGACGATCGGCGAGGCGCATCCGGAATTGGTGTTCTGGAATCTGGCAGGGCGCGTGCGGCTCGCGCCGAAGACGTCGCCACGAGGCCGCGAGCAGCGCGTTGCGCTGCTGAGAGACCGCGGCTTCACCAAGCTGGAGAGATGGCTGACGCTTCGCCATGGCACCGGCATCGGTCGCGACGATCTCATCGATGCCTGTGCTTGCGCGGTCGCAGCGCGCGACAGCACCCAGCGTGTGGGTGGCGAGGACCTCGATCCGCGCGGCTTGCGGATGGAGATCAATTATTGAACCGATCAATTCTGCCGATCGCCTGTATCGGCAAGGCGGCTGCGCTCGTGACGGTCGGGCTCTGGGGAGCCGTCCTCGTCGTCCAATCCTGCTGCTCGCGCTTCGTAGACATCGGCCATTGCTCGTAGCCGCCGCGCGGCTTCGCGATGGGCGAGATCGTCCGCGACGCTGCGACAGCGTTGCGCGTGGTCGAGCAGGGCACGCTTCTCGATGTTCATCCCGTCACAACGCGCAAGGCTGCTCGATGGTCCCTCGAAACAAAGCAATGTCTCGTCTGTGAAAGCGGGAAAAACTGGCAAAATTTTCGTACGACGTCGGAACACCGCGCGTGAGCTTGGCGTTTAGCCGAAGGAGTTGAGGGACAAAGGCCATGTACGACGTCTGCCAATGGGCGACCGCGACGCTCGCGGCTGCCTTCACGGCTGCACTGCTGATCACAGGAGATTGGTTCATCCAGTATCGACTGCAGCATGAAACCATGACCCCGATCGTCAGGATGGCAACGCTGCCGCCTTAGTCGCTTCAAGCGCACTGCGGCTGTTCTCCGCGATCTTCCAGACGATTGGCCGGCCTTGCGTCGTTCGTCCGCTCGCCTAGACTGCGCGGCATCCCACCAACAGCCGGAGTGCCGATGTCCGATCTATCCGCTTTCCCCATCACCAGGCGTTGGCCGGCCAGGCATCCCGAGCTGCTTCAACTCTACTCCCTGCCGACGCCGAACGGCGTCAAGGTCTCGATCATGCTGGAGGAGATCGGACTTCCCTACGAGGCGCATCGGGTCGATTTCGGCAAGGACGATCAGAAGACGCCTGAATTCCTCTCGCTCAATCCCAACGGCAAGATCCCGGCGATCCTCGATCCCGACGGTCCGGGCGGCAGGCCGCTGCCGCTGTTCGAGTCCGGGGCGATCCTGCAATACCTCGCGGAGAAGACCGGCAAGCTCCTGCCTCAGGATCCCGCGCGCCGCTACCAGACCATCCAGTGGCTGCATTTTCAGATGGGCGGCGTCGGGCCGATGTTCGGCCAGGTCGGCTTCTTCCACAAATTCGCCGGCAAGGATTTCGAGGACAAGCGGCCCCGGGACCGCTACGTCGCTGAGGCCAGGCGCCTGCTCGGCGTGATGGAGACGCATCTCGCCGGCCGGCAATGGTTCATGGATGACGACTACACCATTGCCGACATCTCCATGCTCGGCTGGGTGCGCAATCTCATCGGCTTCTATGACGCCGGCGATCTCGTCGGGTTCACAGAGTTCAAATCGGTCGGCGCCTGGCTCGAGCGCGGCCTCGCGCGGCCGGCGGTGCAGCGCGGGCTGGCCTGAGCCCGCGAACTCAATGACCTCCCGGCCTCGGGGCGGGCCTCATCTGCCGGATCAGCGGCCGCAACGATGCGGAACGATGGCCGCCGCAACCGCATTTTCTGTCGGTAAGCCCGCCGCGGACGTGCCGCGGTCATGCATTCGCCGGTGGAGGACCATGAGAGACAGCGCGTCGGATGTTGCCGAGATCAGGAACGCCGTTCACCTCTGCATCGACATGCAGAACATCTTCGCGCCCGGAGGTCTGTGGGCGACGCCCTGGATGGAGCGCGTGCTGCCGACGATCGCCTCCATCGTTGCGCGTTATCAGACCAGAACGATCTTCACCCGCTTCATCACGCCGCAGGATCCGGAAGATCGTGCCGGGCAATGGCAGACCTATTTTCGCCGCTGGCACCAGGCCACCCGCAAGCATCTTCCGCCATCGGCGCTCGAGCTCGTGCCGGCCTTGAGCAAGTTCGTTCCGCCGGCTGCAATAATCGACAAGCCGGCCTATTCCGCCTTCAGCAATCCCGGCCTTGCAGGCCGGCTGGTCGACAAGAAGGTCGGCACGGTCGTGATCTCGGGCGCCGAGACCGACGTCTGCGTGCTTTCGACCGTCCTCAGCGCCGTCGATTTCGGCTTCAGGGTCGTGATCGTCGAGGACGCGCTGTGCAGTTCCTCCGACGTCGGGCACGACGCGCTGATGACGATGTACCGCACCCGCTTCCACGGTCAGGTCGACCTGGTGACCGCGGAGGAGCTGGCCGAGTTCTGGCGCGAGTAGCTGCTGCGTGCTCAATTGACGTTGTCGCCGAACATGTTGCGGAACGCCGTGGCGACGGCGGCAACGCCGTCCACGCCCCGCATCAGCGCGATCTCGCCCTGCTGCCCGTGGCGAATGGCATGCGCCATGATGCGCAGCCGCAGATCGCCGCGGCTCTGCCACATCCGGTCGGCCATCCTGACCGCGCCGGAATGATGCCTGCTCATGGCCTCGATGAAGACCGGGTCGAATTGGTCGGATGGCGCCGCCTTGACCGCTCGCATCTCGGCCGGCGCCAGGTAGCCGGGCATGGCAGCGCGTTCCTCCGTGCTGCAATCGGGCATCTCGGTGTCGAACCAGCTCAGCCACCAATTCTCGAAGATCCTGATCTCGCCGGCCTGGCTCGCGGCCATCAGCATCGCGAGCTTGCGCAGATGCGGGTCCTGGGCGCGCTCTGCGCCGATCCGCGCCAGCTCGACGCCCTGGGCGTGATGCGCGGTCATGTGACGGATATAGGCCTGGTCCGCATCCCTGTCGCGGCCCATCCATGCCGGCTCGTAGCCGTGGCTGCCGAACCATGCGACCGCGCCGAGCAGCACGACCACGGCAACCGCGCCGGTCGCCCAGGCATTGGTGAAGCGGATGTCGCGCGCCGGCGCCTGGCCGCGCGCCCAGCGCAGCCGCGCGAACAGGGGATACATCACGGCAGAGGCGCCATGGACCAGCAGCCCGATCCAGTAGGGCTGTTGCAGCGTGAACAGCGGCTGCCAGAACGGAAACAGCGGCACCAGCACGAACCATTCCAGGCTCGAGGAGAAAACCGCCCACGGCAGCGCGAGCAGCAGGATCGTTCGAGGCCCCAAGTCCGCGGTCCAGCGCCCGAGCACGCCGAAGAACACCAGCGCCCAGGAGAAGTCCGCCCATTGATGAAAGGCGATGCCGGCGAGGATCGCGCTCCACGATGGCTCGGCACTGAGCGCCCAGTCGCGCGCGGGAATGGCGGCGACCGTCATCCAGTCGACCGCGGCGTCGCGGCCGATACGGGCCGCGAACAATTGGCTGACGAGGGTCGAGAACGTGCTGCTGATCAGGCCGAGCTCGGCGGCGGCGATCCAGCGCGAGCGCCGTTGCCGTGCGAGCCGCGACGCGCCTCCGCCAGCGTACCGTGCCGTGTCGGAGAGCGTTGGTCGCGGCTGCGCGTTCACGTCAGCTGCTTGAGCTTCTTCAGCGGATTGAGCTCGCTCGGCTGGTCCTGCTCGTCGCGGCCGCGCTCGGCCTGCGCCTTGCCGTCATCGTGGAGATCCTGGTCGCCGATGATCTCGCCGACGGCCTGCCTGGCCTTGCCGACGATCCGTTGCCGAAGACCCTTCGTCTTGCCCATGCTGCCTCCCTTGACGCCTCTCCCTTGACGCCTCTCCCTTGGCCTGCCGCCAAGCTTGGTGCCGCAGGCCCCGGCGCCTGAGGCGGCGAGCGCCGGGGCCGCGGTTCGCGCAGTCCGCCTCCGCAGGGGGGATGTCGGAGGCGTTGATCAGACGCGCTGGCGCGCCGATGGTTCCTGCCGTCACCGCGCCTCGATTGCGATGATCACGCCTTCATTGCCGCGCAGCAGGATGGTTGCGTCCGGCAACGGCTCGGGCGGCCTATCGAGGTGCGTGGACATCACCAGGCGGCCGCGGCCTTGCCAGTGGTATTTCCGCGGCTCGGCAGCGATGTTGAGCGCGATCAGGAATCCGTTGCCACCGTCGGTGCGCTTGTAGGCGAGAACGTCGTTCTGCGAACGCAGCGGCTCGTAACCGCCCCGGCGCAGGCAAGCATGCTCGCGCCGCAGCGCCATCAACGCACGAAACAGCGCCAGGATCGAGCGCTCGTCGCGCTGCTGCGCGGCGACGTTGGCCGCGCCATCAGGCCGCTCCAGCGGCAGCCATGGATCGCCGGTCGTGAAGCCGCCGTCGGGACTGTCGTCCCAGCGCATCGGCGCGCGCTCGGGATCGCGGCACAGGCCAAAGCCGGGCACCAGCTTCTCGAAGGGATCCTGGACGCGGTCGGACGGAATCGGGACACGCTTGCGGCCGATCTCGTCGCCCATGAAGAAGAACGGCGTTCCGCGCAGCGTCATCAGCAGCATCGCCAGTACGCGCATCTGGGCCTCGCCGATCTTGCCGGCGACCCGCTGCTTGTCGTGGCCGCCGATGACCCAGACCGGCCAGGCGTGCTCCGGGATGGCGTTGAAATACGCATCGATGGTCGCTTGCAGCGACAGCGCATCCCATTGCGAGTCGAGCAGCGCGAAATTGAGCGGCAGATGCAGGCGCGGCTTGTCGTTGCCGTAGAAGTGGCCGATGCGGTCGGTCTTGCCCTGGACCTCGCCGCAGAGCATGCGCTGCGGGTATTGGTCGATCACGCTGCGGATGAACTCGATGCAATCCATCGTCTCCGGCCGGTCGTCGGTGAAGACCGGTCTCTGACGCTGCGGCGGCGGCTTGCCCTTGGCGTCCGGATTGGCGGGATTGTCCCGCATCAGCTCGTCCTTGATCAGGACCGCGCTGGCGTCGACGCGAAAGCCGTCGACGCCGCGGTCGAGCCAGAACCGCATGACGTCGGCGATCGCGGCGCGCACATGCCGGTTGCGCCAATTCAGGTCGGGCTGCTCGACCAGGAAGGAATGATAGTAGTATTGCCGCCGTGCCTCGCACCATTCCCAGCCGCTGCCGCCGAAACGGCTCAGCCAGTTGTTGGGCGGCCCGCCATTCTCCGCCGCGTCGGCCCAAATGTACCAATCGGCCTTGGCGCTGTTGCGCGAGCTCGAGCTCTCGACGAACCAGGCATGATCATTGGCGGTGTGATTGGGGACGAGGTCGAGGATGAGGCGGATGCCCTTGGCGTGCAGCGCCGCGAGCAGGCGGTCGAAATCCTGAAGGCTGCCGAAGTCGGGGTCGACCGCGCAATAATCGGAGATGTCGTAGCCGAGATCGCGGAATGGGCTCTTGTAGATCGGCGTCAGCCACACCGCGTCGACGCCGAGCCATTTCAGGTAGTCGATGCGCGAGATCAGCCCGGCGAGGTCGCCCTTGCCGTCGCAGTTGGAGTCCTGGAAGGAGATCAGTGCGATCTCGTAGATGACGGCGGATTCCCACCACGCGGATTGCTCAGGGGACGCGGCGCTCATCACCTTGCTTCACCTCGTTCTGCCCGGTCTGTGCTGCGATCTGCCTTGCGGCGGTTCGGATGCTCTCGATGCCCTTGGGGAAACCGCTGCGGTTCGGATAGAGCTTGCGCCGTGCATCGCGCGCCGGGCGGCGCGGCTTGGTGGCTTGCGCGGCCCGGTAGTCGAGCATGGCGATGCCGCCGACCATCAGCAGCGCCAGCGCGATGTTGCCCTTCTTGGGATTGTCAGGCGTCAGCCCCGACAGCAGCGCGGCGGCATCGAGGCCGTCGCCGCCGACGCGGGCCCACAGCCCGGCATTCTTGTCCACCGACAGCGACATGATCCCGGCCATGATCTCGCGGACGCCGAAGGCGCGCACCATCGTCTCATGGCCTTCCATGCCGAGCGTTTCCGTGACGCGCCGCGGCGCGAACAGCTCGACGACGCCGAGGCCGATGCTGAACCAGCCGAGCGCGCGGGCGAGCTGATCCACCGGCTGCTTCAGGCTCGGCCCGCCCTCGAGGATCTTGGGGTCGCCCTTGGTGCGCACGATGTTGGAGAAATGAAACATGAGTTTGCTCCTCAGGGCTTCAACACGACCTTGACGCAGGAATCGCGCTTGTCGCGAAACACCTGGTACATCTCCGGTCCCTGTTCGAGCGGGACAGTGTGGGTGATGACGAAGGACGGGTCGATCTCGCCGTCCTCGATGCGGCGCAGCAGATCGTCGGTCCAGCGGTTGACGTGGGTCTGGCCGGTCCGCATCGTCAGGCCCTTGTTCATGAAAGCGCCCATCGGCAGCATGTCGGACAAGCCGCTGTACACGCCCGGCACCGAGATGATACCGCCGGGACGGCAGACATAGATCATCTCGCGCAGCACGTGGGGCCGGTCGCTCTCCGCCATCACCATCTGCTTGGCGCGGTCGAGCAGGGTGTCGGGCTGAGATGGCATCACATGCGCCTCCATGCCGACACAGTCGATGCATTTTTCCGGGCCCTTGCCGTCGGTCAGGTCCTGGAGCCGCTCCACCACGCTCTCGGTCTCGAAGTTGATGGTGGTGGCGCCGCCGGCTTCCGCCATGCTCAGCCGCTCCGGCAGGCAGTCGATCGCGATCACCTGGTTGGCGCCGAGCAGGATGGCGCTGCGGATCGCCATTTGTCCGACGGGGCCGCAGCCCCAGATCGCGACCGTGTCGGTCGGCTCGATGTCGCATTGCACCGCGGCCTGCCAGCCGGTCGGGAAGATGTCGCTGAGGAACAGCAATTGCTCGTCGGGAATGCCCGCGGGCACCTTGATGTGGGTGGCGTCGGCATAGGGCACGCGCAAATATTCGGCCTGGCCGCCGGGATAGCCGCCGGTCAGGTGGGTGTAGCCGAACAGGCCGGCGGTGGCGTGTCCGAACGCCTTGTCGGCGAGATGGCGCTTGCGGTTGGTGGTCTCACAGACGGAAAAATTGCCGCGCTTGCACTGGTCGCATTCGCCGCAAATGATCGTGAAGGGCACCACGATCCGGTCGCCCTTCTTCAGCTTGCCGTCGACGCCGGAGCCGACCTCGACCACTTCGCCCATGGTCTCGTGGCCCATGATGTCGCCGGGCAGCATGCCGGGAATGAAATTGTGGAACAGGTGCAGGTCGGAGCCGCAGATGGCGCAGCTCGTGACCTTGATGATGGCATCGCGCGGATCCTGGATCTCAGGGTCGGTGACGGTGTCGCAGCGAATGTCCTCCTTGCCGTGCCAAACCAGCGCCTTCATCTATCGTCCTCTCGGCTGAACCAGTTGGCACTCAAGTCCAGAAATGAACGATGGTTGCTAAGCGAGGTGCAATTCTTCGCAGCGCACCCGTTTGGAACGAGATGGCGGCGGAGTGATTGGGCGTCATCATCCCATCTCAAGGACATGTGCCATGCCCGCCAATCAACTCGCCGTCGTCACCGGCGCCTCCACCGGCATCGGCCTGGAGCTCGCCAGATGCTGTGCCCAGGACGGTTTCAACCTCGTCATCGCCGCGGATGAGCCCCAGATCGAACGGGTGGCCGTCGATCTGCGCCGGCTCGGGGGCAGCGTGGAGCCGGTCGAGGCCGATCTGTCCACCACCGAAGGCGTCGACAAGCTCTGCGCCGCGGTCGGCGACCGGCCGATCGATGCGCTGCTCGCGAATGCCGGAATCGGCCTCGGCAAGGCCTTCCTCGACCAGGACTTTGCCCGGGTGAAGCACCTGATCGACACCAACATCACCGGCACGCTGTACCTGATCCACCGCGTCGGCAACGAGATGCTCCGCCGCAATGCCGGGCGCATCCTGATCACCGGCTCGATCGCCGGCTTCACGCCGGGCAGCTTCCAGGCCGCCTACAATGCCAGCAAGGCGTTTCTGGACTCGTTCTCGTTCGCGCTGCGCGAGGAGCTGCGCGACAGCGGCGTCACCGTCACCTGCCTGATGCCGGGCGCCACCGACACCGAGTTCTTCCGCCGCGCCGACATGATGGACACCAAGGTCGGCAGCGAGACGAAGGACGGCGCCTACGACGTCGCCAAGGCCGGTTTCGATGCGATGCTGCGCGGCGAGGCCGACATCGTCACCGGGCTGAAGAACAAGCTCCAGACCACGATCGCCAACGTCATGCCGAACGAGATGCTGGCCAAGCAGCATCGCAAGATGGCCGAGCCAGGCACGGCGAAATCGTGACGTGACTCCGCTGCTATCCGTGGTGGCAGGTTCGGCCTCCGGCATTTGACAAAAAGCGCCGGGGCCGATTCACATAGCCTAATGCGTCCGGGCCCCGAGCCGGTCAAGCTGCACCCCGTCGGAGAGGGGCCGGGGTATGGATCGCATCGAACAGGCCTTTGTCGCGACCGCAATTACGGGCTTTCTCGTGATGATGGGCGCGCTTGTCTGGATGATGATGACTTAGAGCATGATCCGGAAAAGTGCGGAGCGGTTTTCCGAAAAGATCCTGCTCAAACCATAACCTAAGGCGCGATGACGATCGCGTCGCGCTTTAGGGCCGGAGGCTGCCTTGCGCGTTGCGCTGCCTTACGCCGCGGTTCTCCTGTGCCTGGCGGTCACCGCCTGGCTCACCTTCGCGCATCTGTTCTGAGCGTCTTATCCAGTCCTATCGTGGACCGTCCCGCGGATCGGCGATCAGCGCTGCAAGCTTCCGCGCCATCGCCGCAAGATCGAACGGCTTTTCGATCAGCGGCACGTCGTGAAATTCCGGGCCGATGTTGATCCTTTCATATCCCGTCGTGAACACGAAGGGCACCTTGCGCGCCCGTAGCTCGCGGGCGATCGGAAAGATCATCTCGCTGTGAATGTTCACGTCCAGGACCGCGGCATCCAGCATGCTGCCGTCGCGCAGGATCTTGAATGCGTCCTCGAGGTGCCCGGCGGGACCTGCCACCTCGGCGCCCAGCGCGCGAAACGTCTCGCTGATGTCATCGGCGAGAAAATACTCGTCCTCGACCACGAAAACCCTGCGCCCGGCGAGAGGTGCAGGCCGGCCGGATGATCCACGCAACATCGCTATGATGCCTCAGCCTTCGCGTCGGCCCCGTAGGAACATAAGACGGGGACCTGCCTTGGTTGCAGAACGACGCAATCGAAAACGGGTTCCATGAGCAACCGCGATATCATCGTGATCGGTGGCTCGGCGGGGGCGACCCCGCCGCTGAAGCAAATCCTGAGCCGCCTGCCGCCGGACCTGCCGGCGGCGCCGAAGCCCTGAAGGCCGCGCGCCGCCCACGCGGCTCCACCCCAGGGCTGAGAGGTCGCGAACCATCGAAGGAGGCTCTGTGACCTTGTTGCCTTTGATCTGTTGGGATCCCGCTGATTTCTGCTATTTGCAGGGACCGGGCACCCGTTGGTGCCGGCCAGTGAGAGAGCTACCCGGTCCATGACAGAAGTCGGCGAGCACGCAGCCGAAGGAGAGCGCCAGATCAAGTCCCCACTTGTCATCGGCGTTGGCGCCTCGCTGGCCGCGCTGGACAGCATCGAGCGTTTCTTCGCCAAGCTAACCCTGGGCGCCGACCAGGCGATCGTGCTGGCGCTTCAGCATCACGATGCATTCGATGAGGCCCGGCTGCGCCAGATCGTGCAAAGCTCCAGCGGCGGCAGGCTGTCAGATCCCGGCCATGGCCATCCGATCGAAGGCGGTACGATCTATCTGTGCCCGCCTGCCACGATCATCACGATCCAGGGCGGGCGTTTCGCGATCCGCAAGGCCGAGCAGGCGTCCGGCGAGCGCGCCGCGATCGACAGCTTCCTGGTGTCTCTGGCGGAGGAGCGCGCTGAGAAGTCCATCGGCGTGATCTTGTCCGGCACCGGCGGCGACGGCACGCTGGGTACCGCCACGCTCAAGGATCGCGGCGGCCTTGCCATCGCCGAGAGGGTCGCGAGCGAGACATCGGACGCTTTCAATGCCAACACACCGGCGGCGATCGCGGACTACGTGCTGCCGCCGGAAGACATTCCAGAGCACATCCAGGTCTATGCCCGTCGTCTGCGCCGCCTGGAGGAGAAGCAGGGGGTCGACGAGGTGCCCGCGGCCGCTGCGAGCTCGCTGTTCAAGGACGGACCGGCCCCATCGGTCGCGGACGACCACAGCAAGCCCAACACCGTCATTCTCACCGACCATGTCGAGCGGCTCGAAAGCGAGCTGCGCGCGACGCGTGAGCGGCTGCAGGTCACCATCGAGGAGCTCGAAGGCGCGAACGAGGAGCTGAAATCCTCGAGCGAGGTATACCAATCGCTCAACGAAGAGCTTCAGTCCGCCAACGAGGAGCTCAAGACGTCACGCGAAGAGCTGCAATCGGTCAACGAGGAGCTGACGACCGTCAACGGCGAGCTGGCGCACCGTGTCCAGGAATTGACCCGCGCCAGCAGCGACCTCAAGAATTTCCTCGAGAGCACGCAGATCGCGACCGTGTTCCTCGACAACGATCTGAGGGTGATGACCTTCACGCCTGCGATCACGCAGGTCTTGCATCTGGTGGAAACCGATGCCGGCCGCCCCATTTCTCACATCAAGGCGCGCGTTCCGATCGAGGAGCTCTATGACGACGTCCGCCGCGTGCTGCGCACCCTGGCGAGCGCCGAGCGCGAGCTGAACGCGCCTGACGACGGCAAGAGATACATCGCGCGGGTCTTACCCTACCGCAGGGTCGACAATTTCATCGCGGGCGTCGTCATCACCTTCATCGACGTCACGGCGATCACCCGCGCCGAGGAACAGCAGCGCCTGCTTCTGGCCGAGCTTCAGCATCGGGTTCGCAATACGCTCGGTGTGGTGCGCTCGATCGCCCGCCGCTCGGCGGAGACGAGCTCCACGGTGGAGGAATATGCTTCGCATCTCGACGGCCGGCTGAATGCTTTCGCCCGGACCCAGGCGCTGGTCACCCGGGATCCACATGGCGGAGTCGATCTCGAATATCTCGTGGTCGAGGAATTGCTGGCCTATGATGCGCGCGAAGGCGAGCAAATGCGGGTCTCCGGACCGAAGGTGCGCTTCCAGCCCAAGGCTGCCGAAACGTTCGCTCTTGCCATTCACGAACTTGCGACCAACGCGCTGAAATACGGTGCGCTGAGCCAGCCGTCGGGCCGCATCGAGGTTTCCTGGCGCATCGACGAAAGCACGGCGCCCGCGCAATTGATGTTCGAGTGGCGGGAGCATGGAGGGCCGCAGGTGCCGCCGCCGCCGCGAAAAGGCTTCGGCACCGAGCTTCTCGAGCGTACGCTGGCCTTCGAGTTGAAGGGCCAGACCAGGATGGCCTTTAATTCGGGGGGGCTGCAATGCATGATCGCAATTCCATTGAGCAAGGGCTCCTTCCACACGCCTTCTTTGGCTAACTGATGCCATTATCGACTGCCGATCGCAGCCTGTTGGAACCGGCCATTCGCCGGTTGAACGCGCTGAGACCGCTGTCGCCGGAGGCGCGCGCCTCGCTTGAATATGCGATGCTCGAGGGCTTGCAGCGCGCCGGAGCCGGCGAGGACCTGATCTCCGAAGGCGATCCCGTCGACAGCGTGCGCATCGTGCTGTCGGGCTGGCTCTGCCGCTACAAGACGCTCGAGGACGGCCGGCGCCAGATCGTCAACTTCATCTTTCCCGGCGAGAGCTGCGACGCTCATGCGTTCCTGCTCGCCACCATGGACCATTCCATCGCCACGTTGACCCCGATCGTCTACGCCGAGATCAAGCGCGCGCGTTTCGACAGCCTGTTGGCCGCCGACCGTTCGCTTGCCGAGGCGTTCTTGTGCGAGACCCTCGTCAACAACGCGATCCAGCGCGAATGGGTCATCAATCTCGGCCGTCGCGCCGCGCTCGAGCGCGTCGCGCATCTGTTCTGCGAGATCTTCGAGCGGCTTCGCCCCGTCGGCATGGTGGAGGGCAACAGCTGCGCGATGCCGGTGACGCAGATGGATCTGGCGGACGCCACCGGCCTGTCGGTGGTTCATCTCAATCGCACGCTGCAGGAGTTGCGCGCCTCTGGGCTCATTGTGCTGCGCGATCGTACGCTGGTGATCAGGGATATCGACGCGCTCAAGAGGGCGGCCCTGTTCTCGCCAGGCTATCTGCATGTCTATCGGGGCGGCTGAGAGCACGGATGAACCGCTGATCGGTGGGGACCGGACCGGGCGCCGACGCAGTCGGATTCTGCAGTCTGTGCACTAGGAACAGGTGCTGACCTGAGCCACTTTATCCGCATCACCGGCCAAGGCCCTGTCCGTAGGCGCCGGTGGCTGAGAGATCGCGCGCTCCCGCCTGCATTGATCGGGAGCCGGCATGTACGATGATCCTTTTCATCCCGAGACCAGGAATCTGCTCGACCGTGCCGATCGTGCGATCGAGGAAAGTATCCGCTTGCGCGCTCTCAATGCCGAGGTCAGGAAAGAACTGCGGCAAGCCCGTCATGAGCTGGAACGGCAACTCGCTTAGGCGACGCTCAAGATGTAGAGCCTCATCGATTCTGTTCCTTTGACCTCCTGCGCGCGCACGTTCCGTAAATTGTCTGGTCAATTTGAGCCGATGGCTCAGTTTAAGTAACTTGCTTAAATGCGCGCGTCTGCCGGTATGTCAGTATGATGCCATGCGCGACGTCCTGATATCTCGCGCAACTCGCGCGATCGATGACAGCCGCCTGCTGCGGGAGCAGCGTCGGCTGCTGATGGAGCGTCACGATCAAATTCTCGCCGATTTGCGGCTGGCGATCATGGAAAGCGCCATGGTCCGCACGGAGATCAGGGCTCACCGGGACAATCAGGACAACTAGGTCTCGGCCATCTGCGCTCGGATGAAGCGGTGGGGACGACGGCTTTTTCGCGGAACGCAGGCAACCGCTGCACCTCTGGAGCGTTGTCGGTTCGCGCGCCGAACCGGCTTGGCGCGACCGACCGGGAACGCAACGGCGCGCTCTCCGAGGACCAGGGAGAACGTTCATGTTGACGCGGCGCAAATCCAAGCAAACGGATCCGCTCGAGGCGCGCTTGGCTGCTGAGGCAGAGCGGCTGCGCGAAGAAGCAGATTCGCTTCCGCCGGGTGCTGCCCGCGACGAGATGCTGCGCAAGGCACGTCAGGCCGAAACCGGCTCTCAGATGAGCGAATGGCTGCGCTCACCCGGCCTGCAGCCGCCGGACTGACGGCGAGCGTTGCGGCGCGGCAAAGCCGTGGCGCGCGCGGCGTTGCGGCTGCACGCGCCGGGAACGGGTTAGATGTCGGCGCGTACCGATGCGCTGATGTCGTGGGCAGAAACCGGAAAAATGAGCACCACGTCCATCGTTCCCCGTTGTGTCCGGTTGTCACCCGGCGGTGCGTGTCGTCAACGCCGCTTCGCCGCTTTGGTTCGACGGTTGTAGGGCGAGCGGTTGGCGGGCCGCAGCGAGATGCCTTCGCGCTGCGCCTTGCTGCGGATGGCGGCGACCGGGCGCTGAAGCTTGATGCTCATCACGCCGGTCGGCGTGTTGCCTTTGGCAAGCTGCTTCAACTTGCTTACGTCGGCTGGCGTCCAGGGCTGCCGTGCGCGGCGCTTGTAGGCGGGATTGGCCTTGCGCGGTCCCTTGCGGCCGATCGGTGAGCCCGGCCGCTTCCATGTTGCTTTCGCCATGATGATCCTCCTTCGGGTCAACCTTGAACAGACGAATCAGCATTTCGGTTCCGGCGCATTGCACAGCGAGGCATCCGCAAAATCACGCAGCGTTAACTTATTGAAATGCTGGAACCGACGGTTGCGGCGGAAGCTGCGATGGTTGCCGGTGTGGGCCGCCCCAACCGGCAAGCGACTTGAGTGACAAGAGAACTTGGGCCCCGGTGCCCGACCCCCGCCGGGGCCATTTCCCTCATCCGAAATCCGCTGTGAAAGTCCGATGACCGCCAAACGTAACCGCAGGAAACAGACCCAGTCGCTCCAGGAGCGGCTCGCCGCCTTCGCCGAAAAGGCCCGTGAGCGCGCAAGCAGCCTGCCGCCCGGCAGGGAACGGGAGATTCTGCTGCAACGCGCCAAGCAGAACGAAATGACGTCGAACCTGACTGACTGGCTGAGTGCGCCCGTGTCGCAAAGACGAGGGCCATCATGATGGGCAGCCTCAAGCACTACCGCGCCTTCCAGATCGATCCGGACGGGCACGTGTTCGGCTGCATCAATCTCGTCTGCGACGACGACGAGCAGGCCAAGCGCCAGGCCGCCGCGCTCGTGCTGGTGCATCGCATCGAGCTGTGGCGGCTGGACCGGCGCATCGCCAAGTTCGATGCGCCACGGGACATCGTTCGCCAGTAGCGGAAGGAACCGCGCGCAGTGCGCCGGGTTGGTCGGACAGCCGACTTTGCCGGAGCACGCATGAGCGACGCCGAAATTCGCAAGGGGATGCCGCCCGTCAAGCTGTCGCGCGATGAGTTCGAGCGGCGTTACAAGGGGCAGTTCGTCGATCCCGTCTTTGCACCCCTCGGGCGCGAGCTCGATGCCATCACCGCGGCGGCCTGGGACGCCTACAGCCATTCCCGCAAGGCGCCGCTGACGCGGAAGGCGGGTCCGGGCTTCTCCGATCCCGACTACGACATCGCCGTCGACTGGCTCGATGCGCGCGCAAAAATCCTGGAAGCGCAGCGACGGCACGATGACGCGGACGAGACGCCGCGCATCCTCGTCATCAACGGCTCGGCGCGCAGCGAGCACACCTGTCCCGGCGAGATGTCCAAGACCTGGCGGCTGGTCAAGCTGGCCGAGCCTGTCTTCACCGGGATGGGGTTTGCCGTCGACATCCTCGATCTGTCGCGCCTAACCTCGGAGTTCGGCAAGACGATTCATCCCTGCAAATCCTGCGTCAGCACCGCGATGCCGCTCTGCCACTGGCCGTGCAGCTGCTATCCGAATTATTCGCTGGGGCAGACCCACGACTGGATGAACGAGATCTATCCGCTGTGGGTGGCCGCTCACGGCATCCTGATCGTGACGCCGGTGAACTGGTATCACGTGCCATCCGGCCTCAAGGCGATGATGGACCGCATGGTCTGCGCCGACGGCGGCAATCCCGATCCGACCTCGACGCATGGCAAGAAGGCCGACGAGGCCAAGGCGATGGAGCTGAAGGGCTGGGCGTATCCGCGCCATCTCGCCGGCCGTCATTTCGGAATCGTCGTGCACGGCGATGCCGTCGGTGCGGAGAATGTGCGCCGCGTCCTGTCGGACTGGCTGACCGACATGCAGCTGATCTCGGCGGGCCGCTTCGCCGAGCTCGACGGCTATGTCGGCTACATGGAGCCATACGCCACCTCGCACCATGAGCTCGATGAGGACCTGGAATTCCAGCAGGAGGTGCGCAACGCGGCGCAGGCGCTCGGCAACGCCGTCCGGCTGGCAAGGAGCGGGCGCCTTCAGGATCCGGGCGAGGGTCTTGCGGATCCGAACCCCAAATGAAGCCGGCGCAGTTCGATTGCCTAATCGTCGGCGGCGGCCCTGCCGGAGTGATGGCCGCGATCTATCTGGCGCGCTTCCGCCGCAACGTCTGCGTCGTCGATGCCGGCGCGAGCCGGGCCGCGCTGATTCCGCGCAGCCACAACGTTCCGGGCTTTGTCCACGGCCTGTCAGGCGCGGAGCTGATCGAGAGGATGTCGGCGCAGCTGGACGAGCTCGCGGTCACGCGCGTGGCGGCCGAGGTCACGGGGTTGCGGCGGCACGAGGACGGCTTTCAAGCGAGCTGGAACGGCGAAGCGCACGCAGCCGCCACCGTCATTCTCGCCAGCGGCATCGTCGACACGCATCCGCCCTTCGAGGAGTGGCGCGCTGCGGTCGCGGACGGGGTGCTGCGCTATTGTCCGGTCTGCGACGCCTTCGAGGCGACCGGCCGCCGCATCGGTATCGTCGGTCCGCTTCAGCGTGCCGGCAGCAAGGCGCTGTTCCTGCGCGGCTATTCGCGCGACGTGACGCTGCTCGCAACCGGACCGGATGACGACCAGAGTGCAACCTCGGAGCTGACTGAGGCCGGCGTCGAAGTCGTGGCCGCGCCCGATCTGCATCTGCGGCGGAGCGGCGAGGGCATCGCGGCCGTCTTCGCCGACGGCCGGACGCTGCAATTCGACACGATCTATCCTGCGATGGGGGCCGAGGTGCGTTCGCAGCTCGCGGTGGCGCTCGGCGCCGCGCATGTCGAGGAGGGCTGTCTGAAGGTCGACGACCACCAGCGCACCTCCGTCCGCGGGCTCTACGGCATCGGTGATGTCGTCACTGATCTGCACCAGATCTCGGTCGCGTTCGGCCACGCCGCGGTCGCCGCCTGCAACATCCATCACAGCCTGCCGCGGCGGCTTGCGTGAGGGAACGAAGGGCGCGGCTTTGCCTTGAGTGAGAGGATCGCGCGCGAAGGACGAAAGCTCATGCTGGAAGAGAAGCTCAAGGACGCCATCATCGGCGAGCTGCAACGGCAGGCCGCCAACCGGCCGCAGGCGCTGACGATCGCGGGCGCCAAAGATGCGAAAGGCTCCGAAGAGCTGACCGTCAACGGCAGCATCGATCTCGGCGCGCTGGTCATGGCGATCGCGGGATCGGTTGCGGGCGGCCCTTAAGCCGCCGCGTCAGCCGTATTCGTCGCCGATGCCGTATTCCCGGTAGATCTCCAGCGGATCGAGCTCGGGAAATAGGCGGCATTTGGCCTGGGCTAGGTGCAGGCTCACCGCCGCCGGCTCCTTGCCGCTCGAGAGCATCTTGCGGATGTCGTCCATATGGGCGTTCGGCTGGTGCTTCGGCTCGAGCTGCTCCAGCGCGACCAGGGCGGTCGCGAGGGCCTCGGTCAGAACCCAGTCGTCGTGGCCGGTGATTCCCTTCTTCGACATCGGCAGACCCCGGATGTGGCAGCGCCGGCCCAGTCTATCGCGACTTCCGCCAAATCGCCATCGAGCCGCTGCGGCTGTCCTTGCGGGGCTGCGCCACCGGGCCATGCTCCGGCTTGCCTTATGTCCGGGGCAGGCTAAAAGGCGGCGAGGTGCGGGGCGACAGTATTCTTGTTGAAACGAACTCGGCGTAGACGGGCCGCTACCGCATCCAGGCTGGCCGTTCCGGTCTGGATCCCCGATCCCGAATTTGCAGCACGATTTGCTTGCACTCCTCAAGGTTCGAGCCAGCATGGGCATTCTCAGCTTCGTCTACCGCTTCCTGACAAATTTTGCCTTCATGGCGGTGGTCTATTTCAGCCTGAACTTCATGGAGAAATATCCGAACCGGGCGACACTGGCGATCCTGGTGCTGGTTTACGCCGCCATGCGCGGGGCCTCGACGCTGCGCGCGTTCTACTTCTTCCAGAAGATCGAGAGACTGGAAGCCGAGACACGGCGCCTTCAAGGCCCGATCAACGACGGCTCCGGAGGGACGAACACGCGCAGGCAGGTCGTCACCGACGTGGCCCGGCTGCGGCGCGACGGCGAGCTCAAGTCCTACATGGACCTGTTCTTCCTGGCGCTGATCGTGCTGCTCTGCGTCGCCGCCATCCTGCGGCCGTAGAGCTCAGGCGCGCTTCTTCAGACTGGCGACGCGGGTCGGGCGCGGCGTGGCGCTCTTGACCTGGGCGGCATGGTTCGGGTCGGCCGGTGCCGCATGCGCGGTGTGCCGAGCCTGGGGCTTGGCGGCCTTGCCCTTTGCGACCTTGTCTTTTGCGACCTTGTCTTTTGCGACCTTGCCTCTGGCCGCATGCGGCGTGGCGGCTGCCATTGCCAGCCGCGTCGCGGCACGCCGCGACAATGTCGTCGACAGCAGCACCTCGACCGAGCCTTCCGGAATCGAAAAGAGAGCACGGCCGGGCACGGGCAGGGTGGATGCGATATCCATCTGCCCCTTGGTCCGGCGCGGCAGCAGCGGCTGATGCTCGGTCTGAGCGTTGAGGTCGGCGAGCGCGGGCGCCGGAAGCGTCCTGGTCTCGGCGAACACGAAGTGCGGGACAGCCGGCCAGCGCGCGATCGGCACGGTCTCGGTCGGCGGATGCAGCAGCCACTCCACCGCCTGGGTCGGCGTTGCGGGCCGCTCGGCCGTCGCCGGCACCACGTGCACGATGCGATAGCCGCGCGCCTTGAGGTCGCGGATGATCTTCGGCAGCGCCGCCACCGTGCGGGCCTGGATGTCGTGCAGCAGCAAAATGCCCTTGCCCTTGGCCTCCAGCCGCTGGATCGCGAGCTGATAGACGCGGTCGGACGAGACATGGCGCCAGTCGTCGGCCGGGAAGTCGGCGCTCCAGATCTGGATGCCGCGGGAGATCAGGTAATCCTCGACGCCGTCGGCGCGCATCAGGCCGGGGATGCGGAAGAACGGGGCGAGCTGGGACGGATCGGTCATCGCGGCCGAGGTCCACTCGATGCCGCCGTTGATCTCCGGCTCGAACTTCTCGATTCCCATCCGGTCGAACGTCAGCGGATGGTCCATGCTGTGGGTGCCGACGGTATGGCCCGCCGCTACCAGCTTGCGCACGCCTTCGGGGTTCGCCTTGGCCTGCTGACCCACGATGAAGAAGGTCGCCTTGATGCACTCGTCGGCCAGGATCTTGAGCACCTGGTTGGAATATTTCGGCAGCGGACCGTCGTCGAAGGTGAGGACGACTTCATGATCCCTGAGCGGCAGCGTCTCGCGATACTGCATGGTGCCGATGCGCGGATGTTCGCGCGGATCGACCACGAGGGTGCGGGAGGTCCCGAGCGCGTCCGGATGGCCCGGACACTCGGCTGCGAGCGCCGGCGATCCGACGGCCGAACAGCCAAGGAAACCACTGAGGAAACCACCGAGGCAAAGGACGATCCACGATCGCGTCCGCACAACAACGCTACTTCCGATCATGAACCCCGTCTGCCCTCATCCGCGATGGCCGCCATAATAGGTCGGAGACGGCAGGAAACGGTTCAGGCGCGAAGAACCCTTCCCATGGCGACGTCCCCATCCATTTTCAGGGGGTAGCATGAACAGAGTGTTAATAGGACTCAAATCACCCCATTTTGCGCCGGCGTGACATTCCGGCATCAGCGCGCATCGGCGTTCTTCTGTGACGTGCCCGATGGTACGATATGCACGATCCGGTAGCCGTTCTCGCGCAGATAGCGCAGGAAGGCCGGCATCATCGCGGCGGTGCGCGCCTTGTTGTCGTGGAAGAGAATGATGCCCTTGCCGCTCGCCGCCAGGCGGTCGGTGACGAGCTTCAATTGCTGCTCAGGCGTCATCTCCTCCCAGTCGCTGGCCCATAGATCGGCCCCGAACACGACGATGCCGCGCGACTGGAGCAGGTCGAGCTGTGCCTGGGTCGACTCGAAATAGGGAAAGCGGAAGAACGGCGTCGAAGGTGTGGTCGTCGAAACTCCGCGCAGCGCCATTTCGTCTGCGGCGATGCCCCGGTCGATGTCAGCCACGGCCTTCTCGAACGGAATATGCCCCATGAATGGATGAGAGAAGGAGTGATGGCCGACGGTGTGGCCCTCGCGGGCGATGCGCTTGACCATGTCGGGATATTCGGCGGCGTGCTGGCCGATCAGGAAGAAGGTCGCGCGCACGCACTCCTGCGCCAGGGCCGCCAGCACTTTCGACGTCGTCGGCGGGAACGGTCCGTCGTCGAAGGTTAGCACGACCTCGCGATCGGCCAGCTGCAGCGTCTGCGGAAAGCTCTTCAGGCCCACGCGCGGCGTCGTCCTGGCATCGACGCTCAGCACGCGGGAGGTGCCGAGCGCGTCCTTGCGCGGGCATTCGGCGGCATCCGCCGCGGCGATGCCGGCGAGCGCCGCAACGGCCGCGCCGAGCGACATCGAAGTCCATCTCAGTCGAAGCATCTTTGTCATTGCGCTCGCAGTTGCCTTGTGGGTATTGCCTGAACCATCAGCTCAGACCACTGGTTCCAACCTGTCAACCGGCGAGGCGCGCCATGGATGAACATATGGACGTTGCCCCGCCCGCTGCGGATTCGGTACTCGACCACGTGCCGATGCGCAATGAGGACGGCGATATCAGGCACGAATTCGTCGAAGAAATTGCCCGGGCGATCGAGGCCGGCGACAGCGCATCGCTGCGCGCCTGCGTCGCCGAGCTGCACGAGGCCGATCTCGGCGATCTGATCGGCGCCCTGGAGCCCGACGACCGTGTCCGCCTGGTCGAGCTCACCGGGGCCGACTTCGACTTTTCCGCGCTGAACGAGGTCGACGAGGCTGTCCGCGAGGAGATCCTGGACGAGCTGCCGCTGGAGACGGTCGCCGAGGGCGTGCGCGAGCTCGAATCCGACGACGCGGTCGAGCTGCTGGAAACCCTCGATGCCGCGGAACAGGAGGAGATCCTCGAGAAGCTGCCGCTGAAGGAGCGCGTCGCGCTCGAGCGCAGCCTGCTGTATCCGGAGAATTCCGCCGGCCGCCGCATGCAGACCGAGTTCATCGCGGTGCCCCAGGATTTTACCGTGGGCCAGGCCATCGACTACATGCGCGAGACGCCTGATCTGCCCGACCGCTTCTACGAGATCTATGTCGTCGACAAGGACCAGCACTGGCAGGGCGCAGTTCCCCTGGACGTGCTGTTGCGGGCGCGCCGGCCGATCGCGCTGACCGAGCTGACCGACGAGGACCGCCGCCGCGTCTCCGTCCTGGAGGACCAGGAGGAGGTTGCGCGCATGTTCGGCAAGTACAATCTCGTTGCCGCGCCCGTGCTCGATACCCAGGACCGCCTGGTCGGCGTCATCACCGTCGACGACGTCGTCGACGTCATCGAGGAGGAGGCCGACGAGGACCTCAAGGCGCTCGGCGGCGTCACCAGCGACGAAGAGCTGTCGGACACCTTCCTCACCATCGCCCGCGCCCGTTTCAACTGGCTGCTGGTCAATCTTGCCACTGCGTTCCTGGCGTCCTCCGTGCTCGGCCTGTTCGAGGGACAGCTCGAGAAGATGGTCGCGCTCGCCGTGCTGGCGCCGATCGTGGCGAGCCAGGGCGGCAATGCCGCCACCCAGACCATGACGGTGGCGGTGCGCGCGCTGGCGACGCGCGAGCTCGGCGCCTCCAATGCCTGGCGCGTGGTGATGCGCGAGGCCCTCGTCGGCCTCGTCAACGGCCTCGCCTTCGCGGTGATCACGGGCATCGCCGCGGTGGCCTGGTTCAAGCTTCCGGGCCTTGGCATCGTCATCGGCCTTGCGATGGTCTGCAACCTCATCGCCGGCGCGCTCGGCGGCATCCTGATCCCGATGGCGCTCGAACGTGTCAGGGCCGATCCGGCGGTGGCCTCCGGCACCTTCGTCACCACCGTGACCGACGTCGTCGGCTTCTTCTCCTTCCTCGGCATCGCAACGCTCTGGTTCGGGTTGAGATAGGGGGCGCTCTGGTGTCCCGGGCGCGCTGCAACGCTCTTCGCGTTGCTGCGCAGAACCGGGATCCAGAAGGCGGCGTACTCCGCGGCAACATGGGCCCCGGCTCAGCAGCGCATCACGTCGTGCCGCGCAGCGTCCGGGGCGCGCCAGCATCTTTAATCCGAACTTAAGCGAGCTGCCGCATCATCGCCGGCGCTTGGGGGACTGGACATGCGGTTGCGGCTGAAGGCGGACGGACGGGTCGTCGAGTTGCGGGACGGACAGGAATTTCCGGTCCAGCCGTCTGCGGTCGAGCCCACGACCACGGCCGCGCCGGCCGAGACCTCTTCGCTCGCGGTGCGCGATTTGCGCCGTCGCGCCTGCCTGACCCAGATGGAGTTCGCCGCCAAGCTCGGCGTTCCCGTCGAGACCATCCGCAACTGGGAGCAGGGCAAGCGGGCTCCGCGGGGGCCGGCCCGCGCCCTGCTCGCGGTGATCGCACACGCCCCGGAAACGGTATTTCAGGCGCTTGCCAAAGCCTGACGTGACGGTCTGACGGACCGACCAGCGTTGACGCGAACCTCCCGTTAGTACTGCGCCAAATATCCCGCCGAACTGCCCCACGGCTTCCGTTGGCAGCGTCCTGGGCCGGGTCCATAATGCCGGCTGATGGCGTTTGGGGCTGCCGCAAGGAAAGAGGAGTCCTCATGCTGTTCGTCGAGGCCAATGGCGCACGAATCCCGGCAATCGGGCTCGGGACCTGGGAGCTGAGCGGAAGGCTTGCCGCGCGCGTGGTCGAGCAGGCGCTGCGGCTCGGCTATCGCCACATCGACACCGCGCAGGTCTATGACAATGAGCGGGAGGTCGGCGATGGCCTGCGCGCCTCGGGCGTGCGGCGCGACGACGTCTTCCTCACCACCAAGGTCTGGACCAACCATTTCGCACCTCACGATCTCGAGCGTTCGGTCAAGGAGAGCCTGGCGCGGTTGCGGCTTCCCTCCGTCGACCTGTTGCTGCTGCACTGGCCCAATTCGCACGTGCCGCTGGCAGAGACGCTCGGCGCGCTGTCGCATGCGAAGACGATGGGCCTGACCCGCCACATCGGCGTCTCCAATTTCACGGTGGCGCTGATCGAACAGGCGGTGGCGGCTTCGCCCGAGCCGCTCGTCTGCAACCAGGTCGAATTCCACCCCTATCTCGACCAGGCGAAGGTGAGGGCGGCCTGCGACCAGCATGGCCTTGCCCTCGTCGCCTACAGCCCGATCGCCAAGGGGCGCATCAAGACCGACCAGACGCTGGCCGAGATCGGGCGCGCCCACCACAAGACGCCGGCGCAGGTCTGCCTGCGCTGGCTGGTGCAACAGAATGTCGCTGCGATCCCGCGCACCTCGCGCATTGAGCGGCTGTCCGAAAACATCGAGATCTTCGATTTCGAGCTGTCGGACGACGAGATGAGCCAGATCGCCGCGCTCGCCAGCCCGAAGGGCCGCCTGACCGACTTCGGCTTCGCCCCGAAATGGGATTGAGGGGAGACCGCGGTATGCTAACAGCAGGGCGGCAATCCAAGATCTGGCGATGGAACTGCGGACAATCATACGGACGGACATTGCTGCGTCGGCGATCGCCCATCTGACGCTGGTGGCGCTGATCATTCTGATCAGCGAAGTCCATCCGTTCCGCGCGACGCCGCCCGAAACCGTCACGGTGGACATCGTCACGCCCGAGGAGGTGAAGCAGGAGGAGGCCAGAGCGGACGAGAACGTCAAGGAAGAGGTCAAGCGGAAGACCCCGGAGCCGCTTTCCGATCTGAAGCTGCCGAAGCTGGATTTCACCGAAAAGGACAAGGCCCCCGAGGCGTCGAAGCCTGCGCCCCCGCAGCCGGCCGCATCGCCGACGCCCGAACCGCAACGGCCGGCGCAGCAGCAACCGCAGCAACAGCCTTCGCCGAAGCCGCGCGAGGCCAACGCGCAGCCGCAGGCCCAGCCAATGCCGCCACAGCCACAGCCACAGCCACAGCCACAGGCCGCGCCGCCGCCGGCCTATCAGGCGCCGCAGCCTGACGTCACCGTCAGGTACGGCGTCATGCTGGGGCTGCCGCCTGAATTGCCGCTGCCGCTGTCGAAAGACGGCCCCAAGGACGATGGCGGCGGCGCCACGGACTCGATCGCCGCGAAGCTTCCGGCCGAGGTCATTGCCGCGCTTCGCAGCCATTTGCGCAGCTGTGCCAAATTGCCGGCCGGGCTTGCGCCTTCCGACAACGTTCACATCAAGCTGCGCACGGTGTTCGCGACCGACGGCACGCTGGCGCGCGAGCCGATCCTGCTCGAAGCCCCGCCCTCCGCAAAAGGAGTCGCTCTCGTGAAGTCCGCAACGAGCGCGCTTCAGAACTGTCAACCTTACAAGATGCTGCCCGCCAATCTGTACGAGGAATGGAAGGTGCTCGACCTGCCGTTCAGCCCGCGGGATCTGGGCAGCTAGCCCGGGCTGCGGCACCTTGCTGTGTCGCCCCCTGTCAATCCACTTCCGCGAAAATATTCCACTTTACCGAAATTCGGAAATGGCGTATGTGTCGCCCATCCCGGCTCATCCAGGAGGGGCGATCTCGAGGTCGTCTTGATCGCGAGCCGGGCTTGCGGTGGACGCGGCAGCGTCGGCACGAGAGGTGCGGGCAGGGCGGGTAGTCCCTGTGAGTCCGTAACCGCGTGCGGACGAACGGCGCTGCTAGGCTTCGTCTCGCTCGTAAGTTTCCGGCTCCGTCGACAGGGCTGGAAATACTGCGGCGAAAGGGCGGGCCGTGCGTACGGCAAAACCGTGTGGTCCTGGCCGTCGTTGCTACGGTCAAGCCGGATCGAAGATGCGCGCGAGCCCAACCGGGCGGACGGCATCGTCAATTCGAACGGCGAGGGAGGCCAGAAGGAAAGTTCGGCTCCCGGGAGAGCACGGCATAAGCCGTCCGACCATCGCGCAGGGAAGGCCGAGTGATCGGCACCACCTGTATGCTGCTGTGCGGTTCTTCTGCGTGTGCATTTTGCGCGGCGGACCGCGGGTGCGTTGTCAGCACCCGGCCTTCCCTGCACCCTCTTGGCTTTGAGGGTGGCGACGCAAGCAAAGCTCGGGCGAATTGCGCCGCGAGGCCGACGAGTCATGTCTGTCACCACACACGCGATGTCATCGCTCGCGAAAGCGGGCGATCCAGTATCCCAGAGACGCCAGAGATCAATCCGAGAAGCCGCGACGTACTGGATTCCCCGCCTTCGCGGGGAATGACAGCGTCATTGGAGAACCAGCTCTCGCCTCATACTCCGCAATGACGGGGAGAGAGCATGTGCGCCACTCCGCTCTCGTGCCCCGGACGCAGCGCAGCGCTTCTTTAGCGGTGCGCTGCAGAGCCGGGGCCCATGTCGCCGCATTGTGCCGTGTCGCCCTGGGGCGCGGACTGCAACGATTGCCACGCGTGAGCCGGTGCGGCAACGATTGATCGGCAGCAGGCGATGGCGTTAAAAGCGGCTCGCTCGAGCACGTCTCTGGAAGGAGTGAGGACATGGCTGCGCTGAAACTCGCCATCGGCAACAAGAACTACTCGTCATGGTCGATGCGGCCCTGGCTCGCGCTTCGCGCCAACGACATTCCGTTCGTGGAGACGCTGATTCCGCTCTACACCGACAATCCCGCGGACAAGGAGCAGATCCTGTCCTTCAGCCGCGCCGGCAAGGTGCCGGTGCTGGTCGACGGCGACGTCACGGTGTGGGATTCGCTCGCCATCATCGAATATATCGCCGAGCGCTATCCGGAAGTGAAGCTGTGGCCCGACGAGGTCGCCGCGCGCGCGCATGCGAGGTCGGTGTGCGCCGAGATGCATTCCGGCTTCGTGGCGCTGCGCAACGAATGCGGCATGAACCTGCATCGGCCGATCCGCCCCGTGGCGCTGTCCGCGGACGCCAAGGCCAACATCGCGCGCATCGAGGAGATCTGGCGCGATTGCCGCACGCGGTACGGCGCGAAGGGGCCATTCCTGTTCGGCCGTTTCGGCGCGGCGGACGCGATGTACGCACCGGTCGTGCACCGCCTGCGCACCTACGCGATCGAGGTCGCGCCGGATACCAAGGCCTACATGGAGACGATGATGGCGCTGCCGGCGTTCCAGGAATGGACCCGGGACGGCCTCGCTGAGACGCTCGTCATCGCCAAGTTCGAGGACGCCTGACCCCCCGGGGCTGCTCGGGTCCGCCGGCCCCGAGTCGGCCGGCGCTTTGGGTGCGACAAGCTGTCTGACCGAAGGGCCGCACCGGTATCATCGGCCCGCCGGTTCCGGTCCTATCACTCTGAAAAGACTGCAAAATATACGCGCTTGCCATGCTGGCTTGGCGCTGGCCAAAACCACAGGTCGCGTGCTATACAGCGCCTGGGTTTCCGGCCGGCCGTCGTAGTGGGACCATGGACGAGGCAGGCGCTGTTTGAGTGATGGAGAGGGTGTTGAAGCACAAATTCCCGATTGGAACGCGCGTATTGTTCACGGCCAGCAACGTCGCGCGCCCCGCCGCCAGCGGCGCGTATGAGATCATCCGTCTGCTGCCGACCGATGGCGACGACTGCCAGTATCGGATCAAGAGCTCGACCGAAGCCTTCGAACGCGTTGCCAAGGAAAGCCAGCTCGCGCTGTCCTGAGCCTGTCCGCGCTCCCGAAGGCTCACGCACCCCGCATTGCTGCCATCAGGGAATAGTGTCCTGCCGCCGTCAAAAGGCCCGCTTCACCTTCAAAAGGTGGGCCGGGGCAGCTGCCGACTCGCGGTGCTCGCTTGACCATTCGCTCTCTGCTCGCGTGAGGGGACGTCGCGCATGAACTGGGCATGGGCCGCTTCGCTCGACCAAATCTGGCGCTCGCCGGCCTTTCCGATGTGGATGACGCTGGCCGCTGCGGGATTCTTCGGATTGATCCTGCTGATCACGCTGCTGCGCGCCGATAGATCGGTCGCGAACGGCGCCCTGACCGTGATCACGCTGCTCTCCATGGCGATCGCCGGAGCTGCCACCGTGCGCGTCTATGGCCCGGACGCGCCGACTGAGACGCGCGCGCAAGGTCAAGGTGCGGTCGTCGCCAGCCTGCCGGCGCTGTCCTGCATTGACGACCTCGCCGGCGATACGGTGGCCATCGGCTGCGAGAAGGCGCTGTTCGGCTCGCCGGATGCGGTGGCGGCCTCGGTGTCCTACACCGCGGCCCGCATCGACCGGCTGACGGCGCTCGGCGATGCCGCGACCGCCGAGAAGAGCCTGACGGCGGACATGAAGGCGCTGCGCAAGGCGGTGGAGCGCGATCGCTACGGTCTCGTGGCGCAGGTGCTGGTCGTACGCGACGGCTGCACCCAGTTCGACTGTGCCGCGTTCCGCTCGCTGACCGACCAGCAGCAGGTCGCTGCCAACATGGATTCCCATCTCTACGACACGCTGGTCGCGCGCCATGCGCCGGCCTGGAACGCGCCGGCGATGGCAACGGCGCCAGCGGCGCTGCCACCGACTGCGGCGCTCGCGGGTCTGCCGCCCTCGATGCCGACGGGCAAGCCGACCAATGCCGAGTTCCCGAGCGCCTCGTCGACCCCGCCGGTCAGCATCATGAATCCGGAGCCCGCGGCGACGACGCGGCAGGCGGCCCCGGCCGCGGCGGCAGCGCCGACAGCTTCGCGCGCGCCGGCAGCTGCCGCGGCACAGGCTTCCGCGCCCGCGGCGCCGGCTGCGAAAAGGCCGCCGCCGCCAAAGGCTGCGCGTGCCCCCGCAGCACCGGTTCCGCTCGCACCCCCGCCGGCGACGGCGGCGGCTCCCGCGGCTGCGGATAACGAATAGTTCGGCATTCCCAATGCGGTGCTGCCCGGCTAATGCTGGGCCATGCCGCTACATCTGATCAAGCTCGCCGTCGGCTGCGACTCCGTCAAGGAATTGAAGGAGTGGATCGCCGAACGGATGCAGACCGCCAAGAAGAAAGGTCTGCCGCAACGTCACGTCCACATCACCCGCATGGTCCCCAAGCGCGACGCCGAGATCCTCGCCGGCGGATCGCTCTATTGGGTGATCAAGGGCGAGATCGCCGCGCGGGAAAAGATCATCGGCATCGAGCCGTTCCGCGACAAGGACGGTATCGGGCGCTGCCGCATCGTGATGCAGCCGAAGGTGATCCCGGTGTCGCCGCGGCCGATGCGCCCGTTCCAGGGCTGGCGCTATTTCACGGAGGATTCCGTGCCGCCCGATCTCGGCAGGTCCGCCGCCGGCTCGATCGCGGCGATGCCGGAGCCGATGCGGCGCGAATTGCGTGATCTGGGGCTGCTCTAGGCAGCGATATTGTCGATCAGGCGGGTGCTGCCGAGCTTGGCCGCGACCAGGATCCGCAACGGGCCGTCTTTGCGCGAGGCGACCTCCGCCAGCGTCTCGGCATGGCGGACCTCGTAATAGTCCAGCGCAAAGCCCGCCGCCTTGATCATCTCGGCGCCGCCCGCCATCGCAGGCGCGATGGCATCGCCGGCCTTGATCCGCCGCGCGCTCTCCTTCATGGCCCGGTAGAGGATGGGGGCGGTCTGCCGCTCCTCGGGCGACAGGTAGACGTTGCGCGAGGACATCGCGAGCCCGTCGCGCTCGCGCACGGTGCGCGAGCCGATCACCTTGACGCCAAGGTCGAGGTCGCGTGCCATCTGCGTCACCACCCGCAACTGCTGAAAGTCCTTTTCGCCGAAGATCGCGAAGTCCGGCCGGACTTGCGTGAACAGCTTGCCGACCACGGTGGCGACACCGCCGAAGAAATGCGGACGGAAGCGATCCTCGAGGCCGGCGAGGGCCGGCCCCTCCGGCACGATGCGGGTGGCGAAGCCCTCCGGATACATCGCCTTGACGTCCGGATGCCAGACGACGTCGACGTCCTCGGCCGCGAGCTTGGCGATGTCGGCCTTCCAGGTGCGCGGATAGGCGCCGAAATCCTCGGTCGGCGCGAACTGGGTCGGGTTGACGAAGATCGAGACCACGACGCGGCTGGCGCGCCGCTTGGCGAGGCGGACGAGGGACACATGCCCGTCATGGAGCGCCCCCATGGTCGGGACCAGCGCGATCGTGGCCTTTCGCTTGCGAAGATTGTCGGCGGCGCGGCGCAAGGTCGGGACCGTGCGGGCGATCAAGGGGCTTGATGACATCAGGACTCGGCAGGGTTGGGAATCGGCGCGGCGCGATCTGCGCCCGGTGCGGCTAACCTTAACAAGCGGCGATCATGGACGCCATGCACCCGGATGCGGCACAGCATCCCGCGCAAGGCCGCGCATGACATCGCGACATTGTGGGCTGGAGACGAAGATTGGCGCCGCCATTCATGATGAAGAACGGCGCAATACGATTTGCATGACCTGTCACGCATTTCACTTGACCGCAGACGCGGCCAACTCGAAGATATTCTTCAGGGGTGTTGAGGATCGCCATGCTTGTGCAGGCTAGCCAAGGCCAATCCGGCTCGGCACATGTTGTCGTGCTCGGCAACGAGAAGGGCGGCTCCGGCAAGTCGACCACCGCCCTGCACATCGCCGTTGCGCTCCTGAAGGCCGGCCAGCGCGTCGCCACCATTGACCTTGACTGCCGTCAGCAGAGCTTCACCCACTACATCAACAACCGCGCCGCCTGGGCCCGCCGCACCAAGCTCGACCTCGAACTGCCGGTGCATCGCTGCATCAAGCTCGGCGAGACCATGCAGATCGCCGACAACGAGAATTCCGAGTTCCAGCAGTTCATGGAGGCGGTCTCGGCGGTCGAGAGCAGTTTCGACTTCATCGTCATCGATACGCCGGGCACCGACAGCTACCTGATGCGGCTTGCGCATTCGATGGCCGACACGCTGGTCACGCCGATCAACGACAGCTTCCTCGATTTCGACGTGCTCGGCACCGTCGATCCCGCCAGCTACGCGGTGACCGGTGAGAGCCACTACGCCGAGATGGTGCGCGACGTCCGGCGCAAGCGCCGCCAGCTCGACGGCTCGACCACCGACTGGATCGTCGTGCGCAACCGCCTGTCGATGCTCGGCTCCCGCAACAAGCAGCTGGTCGCCGAGGGGCTGAAGGATCTGTCGCTGCGGCTCGGCTTCCGCTACGTCGATGGCTTCGCCGAGCGCGTCGTCTATCGCGAATTCTTCCCGCGCGGCCTGACCGCCCTCGACGAGATCGACGAGGCCACGCTCGGCATGCGGCCCAATCTCGGCCATCTCACCGCTCGGGAAGAGGTGACGAGCCTGCTGCGTCAGCTCAAGCTGCCGCTCGACGAGCGCGGCCGCCGCCGCGCCGCCAACCGGGCCGAATGGTTCAACCAGATCGACAAGCCGCTCGAGGTCCACGACATCCTCGGCGCCTGAGGCGGTATATCGCTACTTTCGATTGATCTGACCGCCGGGTTCCTCCTGGAACTGTCACGGCGTTCGGCCGTTTTTATTTGACGTTTACCGTGAAATTGAACCCGACCAATACCGGCTGCGTCGGATGGTGAGCTGCGTCCCACGTGGTCGCTGGATACAGGTGCTCAGAAAACGTGTGCGCCGCACAACGAAAGGGCTGCCGGTTCACAATATTTGGCCTTCCTGTCACGCGCCTGTGACATATATTAGCGATAGGCGACGAGGGGACGGAGAGCCCCGGAGAACACGATTTTCAACAGGGATTCAGGCCATAAGCGCCTGAGGCTGAGGAAGAAAATGAAGCGTGGAATTGCCGTTCTGGTTTCGGTCAGTGCCCTCTGCGGCATCGCCTATTTCACGGCGAGCAAGTGGGCGATCAAGCACGAGACCATCACCTTCTACGACGCCTCGCGCGACAATCGTCCCGTGCCGGTCTACGTTGCGGTGCGCCGCGACAAGGAAATGCAGGCCAATGCCGGCATGATCACGCTGCCGGTCGCGGTGATCAATCACGGCAATACGGTCAAGAACACCGAGTACGGCTTCCTCGCCAACATCTTCGCTGCGCGCGGCTACATGGTCGTCAGCCCGCAGCACGATTTGCCGACCGATCCTCCGATGGTCACCAAGCCCGGTGAGCTCTATGTCGGCCGGCTGCCGCAGATCCTGCGCGGCGTTGCCAACATCCATTACGCCATGCAGGAGTTGAAGAAGATTCAGCCCAATGCCGACTACGCCAAGGTGACGATGGTCGGTCACTCCATGGGCGGCGACATCACGATGTACTTCGCCAAGCACTATCCGGACGAGGTCAAGAAGGTCGTCACGCTCGACAATCTGCGCGTGCCCTTCGTCACCGCCGGCAAGTTCAAGATCCTCTCGTTCCGCTCGCAGGATCCGCAGTTCAAGGCTGATGCGGGCGTGATCCCGACCGACGAGGAGTGCGAGAAGGCGGGCATTCAGGTCGTGAAGACCGAATTCCAGCATAACGACATGCGCGACACTGGTCCGGATGTTGCGAAGAGCTCGATCCAGAGCATGCTCGACAAATTCCTGAGTGCGACCGATAGCGAGATCGCGCCGGTCGATACGCAATCCTCGCCGCCCAATGTGCTCGAGCCTGGTCCGGTCGCGCTGATGGCGCCTGCCAAGAGCTGATGCGTTAGCGCTCATCGTCCGCCGCATTCGCAAAGCCCCCGCCGGCTCCGTCCGCGGGGGCTTTGCACATTGACCGGGCCGCCCGCGCTGACCACATTAATTGTCCACGTAAGGGTCAAGGGATGTCGGGCGAACCCATCAAGCCGCGCGGCGGCGATGCCGTCTCGGCAGACGCGGGCGGCGCGCTGCCGCAGGCGGGAACGTCGACCGCGGATGATATCGCCGCTTTCGTCGCCAAGGCGCGGGCGCTGTCACCCCACGCGCCGGGCGCGAAGGGGCGGCTGATCTTCGCATTGGATGCGACGATGAGCCGGCAGCCCACCTGGGACATGGCCTGCGCGCTTCAGGCCGACATGTTTCGCGAGACCGCCGCCCTCGGCAGCCTGGATATCCGGCTGGTCTATTATCGCGGCCTGAACGAGTGCCGCGCCACGGGCTGGATCTCCGACAGCGCCCGGCTTGCGGCGTTGATGAGCAGGATCGATTGCCGCGGCGGCGATACCCAGATCGGCAAGGTGCTGACGGAGGTGCGACGCGAAGCGATCGCGTCGGGCGTGCGGGCTGTCGTCTTCGTCGGCGATGCCATGGAGGAGAACGTCGACGAGCTCTGCGCCAAGGCCGGCGAGCTCGGCATGCTCAAGGTGCCCGTGTTCGTGTTTCAGGAAGGTCATGACGCGGTCGCCGAACAGGCCTTTCGCGAGATCGCGCGCCTGACCGGCGGTGCCTGGTGCCGGTTCGATCCGGGCGCGGCGGCGCAGCTGCGCGAGCTGCTGCGGGCAGCCGCGGCCTATGCCGCCGGCGGCCGCGAGGCCTTGTTGCGATTGGCGGCGTCCGCAAGCGGCGCGGCCAGGCTGATCAGTCAGATGAAATAGGCGTTCAGCTGTCCCGGCTCGTGGCGGCGTGCGCCATGCATTTTGCCGCGAGGGCGACTATATTCCCGCCATGACTCTGCTCGCCGGCGCTGTCGCCGTTATCACGCTCTACCTGCTGCTCCAGATGTTCCGCGCCGCCAACCCGGCGGTGCTGGCGCGCGCCGTCAGATTTGGCGGCGGCGTGCTGGCGCTGGCGGTCGCGGCGTTCACGGGCCTGCGCGGCGAGCTGGCGGTGGCGATTCCGCTGGGGATTTTCGGCGCCGGGCTATTGGGCTGGACCCCGCTGGCAAACACCGGCTTCGGCAATATCGGCGGGCTGTTCGGCGGCGGCGGTGCCGCGCCCTCATCAGGGCAGACCTCGCGCGTGCGCTCGCAATTTCTGGATATGCGGCTCGACCACGATTCCGGCCAGCTCGGCGGACAGATCGTCGCCGGGCCTCATGCCGGGCGCGATCTCGGCGAGTTCGATCTTGCGAGCCTGCTGGCGATGGTCCCGACCTTCGACGCCGAGAGCGTGGCCCTACTTGAAAGCTATCTGGACCGCCGGTTTCCCGCTTGGCGTCAGAACGCGCAGGGCGATGCGGCAGGGGGGCAGCGCCGCACGACGGCGAGCGGCAAAATGACGGCGGAGGAGGCCTATCAGATCCTTGGCCTGCCGCCGGGCGCGGGGCGTGACGACATCACCCGGGCGCACAAGTCCCTGATGAAGAAACTCCATCCCGACCAGGGGGGCTCGAACTATCTCGCTGCCCGGGTAAACGAGGCCAAGGATACTCTGCTTCGTACGCATAACGGCTAACTCCGGCACCACGCCACAAACGCCCGTACCGTGTGAGCTCCGCTTGCTCCGTTTGCCGTCGCCCCGATGCCCGCCATTCCGGCGTGGTCGATCCCTTGAGCAAAGTTTTAACCGTAAATTCTTGACGAGAGGTTGTCGCGGAGCGGCCTCGTCGCGATCGCGCCACCGTCTCCGCATCACGAACGCGTCCCCAAAACGAAAATGCCCGCGCAAGGCGCGGGCATTTCGTCTGGAACGGGAAGCGAGATCAGTTGCGGACGGTGATGCAGGAAATCTCGGCGCGCTTCAGGGTGCGGCAGACCGCCTCGGCCTGGTCGCGCTCGAGCCCGGCGAAACGGGCGCGATAGAGCTTGCGATTGTCCTTGGCGACGACGGGCTCGGTGAACGGATCGGCCTTGCTGAGCAAGCCGCGGGCCGAGCTGCGCGCGGCGTCGATGCGCTGCTGGGCTTCGTTCTCGCTCTCGAGTGCGCCGACCTGGACGATCCAGCCGCTGTGGGTGACGGCAGGCTTGGTGGTGGCGCTCATCTGGACCGGCATCGGATCGGCCGAGGCGAGCTTCGGAGCGGCAGGGGCAGGGGTATGGGTATGGGCGGGCGCGGCGGCCGTTGCGGCCGGCAGCACGCCGAGGATCCCGTTGCCGGTGCCGAAGCCGGCCGGCTGCCGCGGCAGCTCGGCGCGGGCGATCTCGGCCTTCGGTGCTTCCGGTTGGCTGGCGATCTCGGGCTTGTTGATGAGGTCGGCCCGGGCGACGACGGCGCCGGAAGTTTCCGCGACGTCGGAGCGGGACGGAATGGCATTGGTGACGGGCGGGCCGACCTGGACCGGGGCTGGGGCGGCGGAGGCGACCTTCACCGGGCCGGCCTTGACCTGAACCGTCTTGACCCGGACCGGCTTCATCGGCTCGGACGAGCCGGGAATGATGGAGAGCGGCTGGCTCGAGATCACGCCATTGGTGAGCGGCGCGGGCTCGACCCTGGATTCCGTCGGCCGAACCTCAGGCTTGCTGGTTTCCGGCCTGGTCGGGGCCGGCGGCACCGCGGCCGTCGCGGCGGCCAGCGTCGCGAGGCGGGCAGCGAGACGAGACGGGGCAGGCTCGGGAGCAGGGGCCGCTGCCTGGACCGGCAGCGCGGGACGGGCCGGCTGTATATCCGAGGCGGCGGCAACAGCGGTCGCGGTGTCGGCGCCGTTGCGCTCGGTGACCGCGGCAACGGTGTGGACCGTCGCACCCTTCTCGAGATTCTCCGCGAGCAGGTTGCGCATGATGGCATCGCGCGAGCCGCCGCTGCGGCCGCCCAGCACGACGCCGATCAGATGGCGGTTGCCGCGCCGCATCGAGCTGACGAGGTTGAAGCCGGAGGCGCGGGTGTAGCCGGTCTTGATGCCGTCCACGCCCTCGACGCTGCCGAGCAGGTGATTGTGATTGCGGATCGACTGTCCACGCCAGTTGAACGTGGAGGTCGCGAAATAGCGATAGTAGCGCGGGAAGCGCTCCTGGATGGCGCGGCCGAGCGTGGCTTGATCGCGCGCGGTCGTGACCTGCTCGTCGTTGGGAAGGCCGTTGGCGTTGCGGTACACCGTCTTGGACATGCCGAGCGCGCGCGCCTTGCGCGTCATCATCTGGGCGAAGTCGTCCTCGTCGCCGGCGATCGCTTCCGCGATCACCACCGCGGCGTCGTTGGCGGAGCGGGTGACGAGACCCTTGATCGCGTCCTCGACACGAATGGTCTGGCCGGCACGCAGGTTCAGCTTGGTCGGATCCTGGTCGGCCGCGTGCTTGGACACCGGCATCTCGGTGTCGAGCTTCATCTTGCCGGACTCAAGGCGCTCGAACAGCAGATAGAGCGTCATGATCTTGGTCAACGAGGCGGGGTGGCGGATTGCGTCAGGGCTGGTTGCCTGCAGCACCGCACCGGAATTGCCGTCGACGATGATGGACGCGAATTTCGAGCTGGAGCTCTCGGATACATCGCGCTGCACCCGATGGTGCACGTAGTGCCGGCGATGGCGCCGTGCCTCGGCGGCATCGATGGTGAAGATGACCGCGCTGGTGATGGTGAGAAGCCCAAAAACGCCAACCCGCGCCAAGCGCGAGGCAGACAAGTTTTTACGAAGCATGGAACCCCGTCCCCGTTTCTGACTAGATCACCGGCTCGTGAGGCGAAATTGTGCCCAACGGACCCGGGATCACTACCTGCTCAGGCTGTCCCTCCGCTGGTGTTCGCCGCGGGGGGCGTTGGACCTGAGCCGCTATTCTGGCTAAGGTGATGTTCTCAAACGGCTTTCGACCGTCTTCGGAAGCTGACCACGTCCGGGAATCAGGGTAGGGGTCCGCGGTTTCCAAAAGCTTAAGGAAACCTTGCGGGAAACCCCGGGAATTGGCGCGAATGATGCCAAATTTTGTGCGTCGCACAAATATTCTTGACTTATTTGTGCGTTGCACTAATTATGAGCAGAGTCAGGGAGCCGGGGCTTCCGACGAAAGCCAGGGAAAAGGATTCCGGAATGTTCAAGGTTGAAGACTTTCAGAGCTACGGGAAAGAGCAGTTCGAGCAGTGCGTTGCTTCCGCGACCTCGGTGCAGCACGGCCTCCAGGCGATCGCCAGTGCCTATGGCGACTACACCAAGAAGTCGTTCGAGGACACCAAGTCCTTCGTCGAGAAGCTTTCCGGCGTGAAGTCGCTGGACAAGGCCATGGAAGCGCAGACCGATTTCGCCCGTTCCGCCTACGAGACCTTCGTTGCGGAATCGCAGAAGATCGCCGGCCTCTACAGCGACCTCGCCAAGCAGGCGTTCAAGCCGGTCGAGACCATCGTGTCGAAGTTTACCCCGGCCGCCCAGTAACGCTTTCAGGACATCTTGGAATCGAAAGCCCGGCTGATCCAGCCGGGCTTTTTGTTTGCTGCGGTCAATCGGTCAGCGCGCCACGCGCAGCTTCGACAGCGAGGTGCCGATGTCCTTGAACACCGATGCGGTCTGGCTGGCCGACGTGACCAGGTAGAACTTGTCGGTCCCGCTGGCGCAATATTGCAGCACGCTCGAGGTCGGATCGCTGCCGGTGTTCACCTGCACCGTGTAGATCGTGATGTTGGAAGGCTGGGCCTTGGCGTTGTCGCACAGCTTCTTCTGCCGCGCGTCGATCTGCGCCGCGTTGTTATACCAGCGGTTCTGCGTATTGAGGCCGTCGGACAGCAGCACGATCGCGTCCTTGTAGGTGTAGTTGGTGTCCTTGGCCGGGGCGTTCATGGGATCGCCGGTCGACAGCGTCATCCATCCCCAGGCGAGGCCGATGCCCTGGTTGGTGTTGCCCGTGGGCTTCATGGCGTCGATCCGGCCCTTGAGCGCGGTCCAGTCGTAGCTCAACGGCATGATCGGTTGCAGGTAGGACCAGCTGGCCGTGTTGCAGTAGGAGTACTGTTCGGCCGGGAACAGCGTGCCCACATTGCCGCTCGTCGGCGTGGTGTTCTTGGTGTCGTAGTCCTGATCGCGATCGACCACGCAACCGGTCCAGGTATTGCGGTTCGCCGGCGTCCATTTCCATTTGTTGCAATTGTTGGAATTGCCCGACGTGCAGCTCCAGCTGCCGTTGGCGGCATCCCAATCGGTGAAATCGATCCAGCTCTTGTTGTAGTTGCTGGCGCCGACGTTGACGTCCTTGGCGAACGGAACGATCGAGATGTAGACGTCGCCCGGATTCTTGGCGAGCGCGCTGAGTTGATCGACCAGATTCTTCGCCGCCGTCTGCATCGCCCCCATCTTGCCGTCGCTAGCCATCGAGCCGGTATTGTCGAGCACCAGGGCCACGCGCATGCGGACGTTGCCCCAGGCGCTGGTGGACGTGGTGCCGACGTCGAGCGTCGGAAAGCCGGCGATCTTCATGAAGGTGGTCGTATAGGTGCCAGCTCCGGTGAGCTGGATCGTCGAGCCCATGCTGGTGCTGGCCGTATAGGTGGCCGCGACGCTGACCGAGGGCAGGGCGGACGTAGCCGTAAACAGAGCGTTGAAATAGGCCTGCGCCTTCGTGCCAAGCTGCGACGTGGTGATGGTGCCGTTCGACAGGTCCTTGGAGAGCATCAGAGCGGCGGAGTCGAGGGCCGCCTGCATCGACGTGCGGGCCTGGACGGCGCGGCTATAGTCTATTGCGGCCCCGATGAAGCTCAGCACCGGGACCAGGGCGATCGCGAAGATCATGGCGATATTGCCTTGCTCGGCCGCCGCGAAGCGGGCGAAGTGTCGACCAATCAGGCGGACGAGCGGCGAGCGAAACATGACGAGCCCCGAAATCGGTGGTTTTGCCCGATTTCGCGCCACGCCACTGAATGTCTGGTAAATCCCACCGTAGAAGACCGGGGTATCCCGGGGGAAACGTCGCAATCGTGTTAAATGGCTTGGTTCCTGGTCAACAGATTCTAAGCGGTATAGGCATAAATTTTTGTCAAATCGGTCCGGATTGATTAACCTCGGTCCGGATCGCCCGGACCGGGAATCGGGACTTGCGCGGCCATCGGTCGGACCTTTGCACGCTTGCGGCGAGCCGGGGGCAGGCCCATATTGCTGTCGAACGATCCGGCTTGGACCGGATCTGTCGGGAGCGGCGATCCAAGAAGGCGGCGCGCCTGCGCCAGGCTCCGAAGGGCGGGGTCGCGCGGTAACCGCCATTCGCTTCCGTGGGGAATTTGAACGCCTGAGCCATGCCGCAATTGACTTCCAGACTCGACCTGTCCGCGCCAGCCGCTGCCTCCGCTCCTCGCATGAGCAATGACGAGAACCGTTCGGGCAGCCCGTCAGGGCCGAACACGTCGGTCATCACCAAGGTCAAGCCCAAGACCAAGCGGCCGAACCTCTACCGCGTGTTGATCCTGAACGACGACTACACGCCGATGGAATTCGTCGTCCACGTGCTGGAGAAGTTCTTCAACAAGGATGTCGAGGCCGCGACCAAGATCATGCTTCACGTCCACCATCACGGCATCGGGGAGTGCGGTGTGTTCACCTACGAGATCGCCGAGACCAAGGTGACGCAGGTGATGGATTTCGCCCGCAAGCACCAGCATCCTCTGCAATGCGTGATGGAAAAGAAGTAGACGGTGCGTTTGATGCGGGCCCTCGTGTCGGTCGCCGTATGAGCGTCGCGTGACGCCGGTGCGCACCACGTGTGTCGCAGTCGGCAAAACTACGGAATTCCGCGCCGGCCCCGCTCCCGCCCGATCGGAACGGGTTTTGCATCGAAAAATGCCTCAAGTGTGAGTCGCCCGAGTCGCGGAACCGGTCTTTCGCCGCGATCTTGTATAACTATATGTGACAAAGGTTGTTGTTGCCTGACCGGGCGATCACGACCATGATGGTGGGGGCCATAGAGGACGCGAATGCCGACTTTTTCCCAAAGCCTTGAACAATCCCTGCATCGTGCGCTGGCGATCGCAAATGAGCGTCATCACCAATACGCGACGCTCGAGCATCTCTTGCTCTCCCTGATCGACGATTCCGATGCAGCCGCCGTCATGCGCGCCTGTAGCGTCGATCTCGACAAGCTCCGTACGAGCCTCGTCAATTATCTTGAGACCGAATTCGAGAATCTGGTGACCGATGGCGCCGACGACGCCAAGCCGACCGCCGGTTTCCAGCGCGTGATTCAGCGCGCGGTCATCCATGTGCAGTCCTCCGGTCGCGAAGAGGTGACCGGCGCCAACGTGCTGATCGCGATCTTCGCCGAGCGCGAGAGCCATGCCGCGTATTTCCTGCAGGAGCAGGACATGACGCGCTATGACGCCGTCAACTACATCAGCCACGGCATCGCCAAGCGGCCGGGCGTCTCCGAAGCGCGCCCGGTTCGCGGCGTCGACGAGGAGACCGAGGCGAAGGGCAACGAGGACGCCAAGAAGAAGGGCGAGGCGCTCGAGACCTATTGCGTCAACCTCAACAAGAAGGCGCGCGACGGCAAGATCGATCCGGTGATCGGACGCAATTCCGAGATCAACCGCGCGATCCAGGTGCTGTGCCGCCGGCAGAAGAACAACCCGCTGTTCGTCGGCGAAGCCGGCGTCGGCAAGACCGCCATCGCCGAAGGCCTCGCCAAGCGCATCGTCGACAGCGAAGTGCCGGAGGTGCTGGCGGCGGCGACGGTGTTCTCGCTCGACATGGGCACGCTGCTCGCGGGCACGCGCTATCGCGGCGATTTCGAGGAGCGCCTGAAGCAGGTGCTGAAGGAGCTCGAGGCGCATCCCAACGCCATCCTGTTCATCGACGAAATCCACACCGTGATCGGTGCGGGTGCGACGTCGGGCGGGGCGATGGATGCCTCGAACCTACTCAAGCCCGCGCTCGCCTCGGGCACGATCCGCTGCATGGGCTCGACCACCTACAAGGAATATCGCCAGCACTTCGAGAAGGACCGCGCGCTGGTGCGGCGCTTCCAGAAGATCGACATCAACGAGCCGACGGTCGAGGACGCGATCGCGATCCTCAAGGGTCTCAAGCCGTACTTCGAGGACTATCACCGGCTGAAGTACACCAATGAGGCGATCGAAGCCGCCGTTCAGCTCTCCTCGCGCTACATCCACGACCGCAAGCTGCCCGACAAGGCGATCGACGTGATCGACGAGTCCGGTGCGGCGCAGATGCTGGTGGCCGAGAACAAGCGCAAGAAGACCATCGGCATCAAGGAGATCGAGACCACGATCGCCTCGATGGCGCGGATCCCGCCGAAGAGCGTGTCGAAGGACGATGCCGAGGTGCTCAAGCATCTCGAGACGACGCTGAAGCGCACCGTGTTCGGCCAGGACAAGGCGATCGAGTCGCTCGCCGCTTCGATCAAGCTGGCGCGCGCCGGCCTGCGCGAGCCGGAGAAGCCGATCGGCTGCTACCTGTTCTCTGGTCCCACCGGCGTCGGCAAGACCGAGGTCGCCAAGCAACTCGCGGCGAGCCTCGGCGTCGAGCTGCTGCGCTTCGACATGTCCGAATACATGGAGCGGCACACCGTGTCGCGCCTGATCGGCGCGCCTCCCGGCTATGTCGGCTTCGACCAGGGCGGCCTCTTGACCGACGGCGTCGACCAGCATCCGCATTGCGTGGTGCTGCTCGACGAGATCGAGAAGGCGCATCCCGATCTCTACAACGTGCTGCTGCAGATCATGGACCACGGCCGGCTCACCGACCACAACGGCAAGCAGGTCAATTTCCGCAACGTGATCCTGATCATGACCACGAATGCGGGTGCGTCCGATCTCGCCAAGCAGGCGTTCGGCTTCACGCGCTCGAAGCGGGAAGGCGACGACCACGAGGCGATCAACCGGCAGTTCGCGCCGGAATTCCGCAACCGTCTCGATGCCATCGTCTCGTTCGGCCATCTCAGCGTCGAGGTGATCGGCACCGTGGTCGAGAAGTTCGTGCTTCAGCTCGAAGCGCAGCTCGGCGACCGCGACGTCACCATCGAGCTGTCCGAGCCCGCCAAGGCCTGGCTGGTTCAGCATGGTTACGACGAGCAGATGGGCGCGCGCCCGATGGCCCGCGTGATCCAGGAGCATATCAAGAAGCCGCTGGCCGACGAGGTGCTGTTCGGCAAGCTGAAGGGCGGCGGTCACGTCCGCGTCGTTCTGGTCAAGGACGAGGCCGACGAGACCAAGGAGAAGATCGGCTTCGAATTCGTCGAGGGCCCGGTCACGCCGAAGCAGGAGAAGCTGCCCGGCGCCCGCAAGCGCCCCCCAGGCAAGTCCAAGCCGGGTGGTCCCGGCGGCTCGAAGGGGCCGACTAAGGGGCCGCTGGTCAAGGCTTGATCTGACCGCATCATGAATCGAAAGGCCGGCTGTGAAGCCGGCCTTTTTGATTCTGAAGCGGTCCAGGTCCCTTACGTTCCGGTTTCGGGGGTCGCCGCTGGCGGACGCGGCTTGCGGGGGCCGGCTGGCCGTGCGCCGCGGGCAGGGGCCGACGGCTGCATCGTCACGATGACCGGGTTGGGCTTGTGATCGGTTGCGGCGCCCGTTGCGGCATCGACGCCCATGCCTACGACGCCACCGAGCAGAAGATTGCCGGCAAAGCCGGCGGCTCCACCGGTCTGGATGTCTCGGCTGAGTGGTACGATCTGCGGTTCATAGCCTTCCTTCTGGAAGGTAATCGAAATGTCGGCGTTCCGCTTGACGACCACGGAGCAGGGCGTCGTGCAGGTGGTCGGAACCTCCATTCCGCTCACGACGGCTTCCACGCCCGAAGGTGTTGATGAAATGCTGATATTCTCGGTCGTGCCGCGCGTGACAGACGCGCAGCCGCCCAGCATGACGCCGAGCGCCACAATTCCCAATAAACGCATGAACTGCCCCCATATTCCCCGCCTCTATCAAGCGCAACCGGAGCGTGAGGGCAATAGGTCATTGGTCCGGATAGTTAAGCCACGCAGGGGTTGTGCACGGGAATGGCAGGGACCTGAAGGTGGACGCCTTCAGTCGCCGCGCAGGCGCTGATCGTCCTGCACTCGCACATGCTCGGCGCCGCGCGCGCCGGCCGGGGACAGCCGCAGCATGCTCAAGACCGCGCCGCAGAGCGCAAAGCCGACGCCGGCGAGCAGGGCATATCGGGTGCCTTCGATCGGATAGCGGCCGAGCAGCAGCGCCACCAGCGCTGCGCCGGTGGTCTGGCCGAGCAGGCGCGCCGTCCCCAGCATGCCGCTGGCCCCGCCGGCGCGCTCGCGCGGGGCGGCGGCGATCATGGTGCGGTTGTTGGGGGTCTGGAACAGGCCGAAGCCGGCGCCCGCCAGTGCCATGCGCCAGATCACGTCGAACGGCGTCGGGTCTGCCGGGAGCAAGGCGAGCGCGGCAAGGCCGCAGGCGAACAGCGTGAGCCCGATGCCGCCGAGCAGGCCGGCCGGATAACGCTCGACCAGGCGGCCGGCGAGCGGCGCTGCGAACGCCACCGCGATCGGCCATGGCGTGATCAGGAGCCCCATATGCACCGCCGAATAGCCGAAGCGGCTCTGGAGGTAGAAGGGGATCGCGACGAAGGCGAGCATCTGTCCGCAGAACGAGGCGATCGAGGTCGCGATCGACAGCGCGAACACCGGGATGCGCAGCAGATCGACCGGCAGCAGCGGCGAGGTCATGTGGGTTTCGCGCCAGATCAAGAGCGCCCCGGCGACGATGGCGATGGTGAACTGGATCAGGCAGACGATCGCCGGCTCGCCATGACCGACGCTGTCGATCGCTGCGATGCCGACGCCGAACGTGATCGCGGAAAGTCCCGCGCTCTGCCAGTCGAAGGAACGGTCGGCGGGCCTGGTATGCGGCAGGCTGCGCAAGCCGATCAGCAGCGTCACCGCGCCGAGCGGCACGTTGATGGCGAACAGCCAGGGCCAGCTTCCGACCGCGAGGATGCCCGCGGCGAGCGTCGGACCGGCCGCGGCCGAGAAAGCGACCACAAGCGCGTTGAGCCCGATGCCGCGGCCGAGCAGATGACGCGGATAGGTGAAGCGCACCAACGCGGCGTTGACGCTCATGATGCCGGCGGCGCCAAAGCCCTGGAGGATGCGTGCGGCTGTCAGCAGCGGCAGCGTGTGCGCCAGTGCGCAGAGGGCGGACGCCACCGTGAACAGCACCAGCCCGACCAGATAGACGCGGCGATAGCCGACGATCTCACCGAGCGAGGCCAGCGGCAGCAGCGAGATCGTGATCGCGAGCTGGTAGCCGTTGACGATCCAGATCGAGAAGGCCGGACTCGCGTCCAAGTCGGCCGCGATCGTCGGCAGCGCGACATTGGCGATGGCGCTGTCGACCACCGCCATGACGATGCCGAGCGCGATCGTCAGCACCGCCTGGTTGCGCTGCGGCTGCGGCAGGCCGTCGACATGCTCGATCGTGGTGGACGACATCGTGACGCGCGTTGGGTTGAGATGCGGTTGCTGGTCGCAACTTGGTCCGGCCCGGGATGGTTCCGGCCAGAGCGGCAGCCGGTTCGCGGCTATTTCGGCTTCCGCGGCTCCTGAATCGCCCTGAGATAGCTTACCACGGCCTCGGCGTCGTCGCGGCCGAATCGGGCCGTCGGCATGGCGCGGTGAATGCTGCTGTAGCCGTCCTGGAGGCGCTGCGCGAAGTCGGGATCGTAAAGTTTGTTCTCGCCCAGCGTCCGGAAAGGCGGGGCCAGCTCATTTGGGCTCGCGCCGCTCCTGCCGACCGCATGGCACTCCGCGCACATCCGCTGCAGCATTGCTTCTGCGCGCCGCTGCTCGGCGTCCAGAGCCTCACTCGCAGTGCTCCATAGAACGCCAACGGCCAGCCACGCCGGTGCGGCGCGGCTCAGACTGAGGGCCGTGAACAGAACCTTCATGGCAAATTGACGCATCGGGGCCTCGCGATCGCCGCAGAATGCCACGGCCGAGGCCAGCGCGCTTGACGCAGCTCAACGGTTCCTAGACCGCTGGCGGGTTGCGGTCGATGAACGTCGTCCGCTGGTGCCAATAGGGATAGGGCAGCGTCACCTTGCTCGCTGCGTCGAGCTTTGCGACCTGGTCCTTGGTCAGCGACCAGCCGACCGCGCCGAGATTTTCGCGGAGCTGCGCCTCGTTGCGCGCGCCGATGATCAGCGTCGACACCGTGGGGCGCTGCAGCAGCCAGTTCAGCGCGATCTGCGATACGCTCTTTCCCGTTTCCTTCGCGACCTCGTCGATCGCCTCGACGACGCGATAGACGTGCTCGTCGGGCACGGGCGGGCCGAACTCGGCGGTCTTGGGCAGGCGGCTCACCTCGGGCTTCGGCTGACCCCGGCGGATCTTGCCGGTGAGGCGCCCCCAGCCGAGCGGCGACCAGACCACGGCGCCTAGGCCCTGGTCGAGGCCGAGCGGCATCAGCTCCCATTCGTAGTCGCGCCCGATCAGCGAATAATAGGTCTGGTTGGCGACGTAGCGCGGAAAGCCGTGCTTGTCGGCAAGTGCGAGCGACTTCATCAGGTGCCAGCCCGAGAAATTCGAGACGCCGACGTAGCGGATCTTGCCGGCGCGCACCAGCACGTCGAGCGTCGAGAGCACCTCCTCGGGCGGCGTGAAGGCGTCGAAGCCGTGGAGCTGGAACAGATCGATGTAGTCGGTGCCGAGCCGGCGCAGCGAACCGTCGATGGCGGCGAGCAGATGCTGCCGCGACGAGCCGATGTCGTTGGGGCCGTCGCCGAAGCGGAAGGTGGCCTTGGTCGAGATCAGCACCTTGTCGCGGCGGCCCTTGATGGCTTCGCCGAGCACGCGCTCGGACTCGCCCAGCGAATAGACGTTCGCGGTGTCGAACATCGACACGCCGGCTTCGAGGCAGATGTCCAGGAGGCGCCGCGCTTCGGTCGCGTCCGTGCTCCCCCACGCAGCGAGGCGGCCGACGCCGCCGAAGGTGCCCGTTCCTAGGCTCAAAGCAGGCACCATGAGGCCTGACCGGCCCAAGCGTCGGTATTCCATCGATATGCTCCTCGGCTGACTGCTGATTGGGGCACGCGTTCTGTTATCCCATGGTAGCGCAGGGATTCAGCCCGGACCATCGCGCGCGCACATGGCGGCCCTGCGTTGATCGACGCGTTAAGCCGTTGTGATTTGCAGGCTCGCGGCGGTGATCATCCCAGCCACGTCTCAGCGGGAAAGGTCGTCGAGCAGTCTGAGCACGTCCGCGGATGCCTCTTCGACGAGCGAGATTTCCCGGAGGGCGCCGGCGAGGTCGCCATCCGCGAAGAGCTTCGCGGCCCGTTTTCCATGGTCGTGTACGAGAGCGTGCGGCCTTTCGAGCGGTCCGAACGCCCGATGATTGCGCATCGTCAGAGAACCATCGCCATAGTACCATTTGCCCAATCGGCAAGAATGATGGTCTGCGAGTTCGTCGGCCTTCAGCATGGCGCGGCCGATCGCCATGTCTGCCAGACGCTTCTTCCAGATGACGTGGTCCGCCTTGGCCAGTCGCGGAACTTTGTTGTCGAACGACAGGCCGGCAATTTCCTGAAGTTGCTTTCCGGCGATCCCCTGGGATACGTCGAGTTGAGCGGAGATGCTCTTGATCTGATCGACGTTCGCCTGCGTCATGCGCGCAATCGCGGCGATGCCTTCGGCCACTTCGCGCGAAGCGTCGGTCTGCTGATTGAGGATGTTCGCGATCTCGTCCATGCCGCCCGTTAGGGTGACTGTCCTACGTTCGACGTTGGACATCTCCTCGCCCAGCTGCGTGACAATTTCCTTGCTCTCGGCCGCCGCTGACTTGCAATCGGCCATTGCGGTCACGATGAGTTCGACTTCATCCCTCAGGCGTTGTATCCGCTCGCGAATGTCCTCGGTCGCCTTGCCGGTCTGTTGCGAAAGTCCCTTGACCTCCGAGGCGACCACGGCGAAGCCGCGTCCAGCTTCGCCGGCCCGTGCGGCTTCGATCGTGGCGTTCAGCGCCAGAAGATTGGTTTGCCTCGCAATCGCATCGATCGAACCGACGATGGCGCCGATTTCTTCGGACGCCGCGCTGAGCGCCAGAATCTTGTCCGACGCATCGTTCGCGGTCATCTCGACCCGCTCCATCGCCTTGGAAGCGAGCCGGACCGTGGACATTCCCTGCTCGGCGCCGACCTTCATCTGGGCGGCGCTTGCGGCCGCATCCTCGGCATTGGATCGGATCTGGCCCACCGAAGCGACCATCTCTTCGCTGGCAGCGGCGAGCGCTTGCGTGCGATGGTCGACCTCCCCACAGGCGGTGAGCATCCGGGCTGCGGAAATCGCGGTTTCATTGCTCTGGATGTTGAGATCCACGATGGCGTCGAGCTTGTTCGATGCGTCGCCGGCCAATCTCTCCGCGAGCTTTGAGATTGCCCTGGACAGGCGATCGTCGCCGCCGCAGCCGGGTGCGAGGAAATTACCTTCGGTCAAGGCCTCGATATACGCTGCCAGAGCTTCGTCGCGGGCTTGCAACGCCGCCGGCCGGTCCGCCGCTTCAACGGATTCTCCCGGAGTGAAGGTCGAGCGCTTGCGGCTGGCGCTGGCGAATAGGGACATGCGGCTTTCCGGCAAAGCTCGGTGAAGGGATCGCTTCATTTTATGGAATGGAGCTGAACGGCTCGTAAGTTTTCCTATCGGAATCCTGCAAACGATCTCGCCGGCCGGCGGTGTCTCGTACGCCGTGTGTGGCGTGCTGCTCCGCAGCATCTGCCTTCGTGCTGATCCCTAGAGACGCCCCCCGTGACAGATCTCAGTGTCGCAACTGGCTTTGCCGGAAGTCGCGCGGCGACATGCCGAAACGCTCGCGAAAGACCCTGCCGAAGTGCGAGAGGTCGTTGAAGCCCCAGGCAAAGGCGATCTCGCTGATATGGCGGTGACCGAGAAGGGGCGAGGCGAGGTCGCGCCGGCATTGGGCGAGCCGTTCGGCAAGGACGAAACGTTGGAACGAGGTCTCCTCGTCGGCGAGCAGATCATTGACGTAGCGCGGCGAGATGCCGAGCGCGGCCGCGGTATCCGACAATGAAAGGTCGGGATCGGAGAGGTGGGCGCGGACGTGCGCCTTGAGCCGGTAGAGCAATGCAGAGCGGTGGGTCGAGGACGGCAGCGATGTCTTTCGGAGCCGTTCGCTCAGCGCCATCGCGAGCAGATCGACGGCCTGCTCCGACAATGCGGCGGCGCCGTCGGACGCGAGCCGGTCGGCGCTCTGGCAAAGCCGGAAGATGAAATCATAGGCGAGCCGCTCGAGCGGCGCGTCGCCGCCGAACGACATCGCGGTCAGCGTCTCGGTGCCGCCGAGCCGACGCTGCAACATCTCCCGCGGCACCTTGAAGATGGACTGCGTGAAAGGATCGTTGAACTTCAGCTCATAGGGGCGCGTGGTGTCGTAGAGCGCGAACTCGCCGGGATGGATCACGGTCTCGCGGCCGTCCTGCACCACGCCGCCGTCGCCGCGATGGCCGAGCGCGACCAGGACAAAATCCTGATCCGAGTGAGCAATGCGCGAGGGTGTACGGAACACGTGCTGGCGATCGGAACAAACCTCGGAGCATACGGCCTTGCCGAGCGCAGCTTGCGTGACCGAGCCGCGAAAGGCGCTGCCGAGATCGGACCTGCAGTCGAGCCCGACAAAGACGTCGCAGACGATGTCCTGCCAGAGCGCGAGCCGCCGATGGGCCGGGCTGCCGTCCGTCGTGAACTGGATTGGCATCTGGAAAGCCTCCCTTGTCCCGTCCAGCAAAACCGCCAATGGACGGACCCAGCCTGACCGGAGGCAAATCCCATACCCGGCAGGAATTCCGCCCGGTCGAGTTTTTGTTCCGTCGCGGTCGAGCGCTCGATCGCCCGCTTTGGTCCAATAGACTGCATCGGAGATGGCTTCCGATCAACCGGCCAGGAGGCGGCAATGGGCATCGAACATCCGAAATACAAGGTGGCGGTGGTGCAGGCGGCGCCGGCCTGGCTCGACCTCGACGCCTCGGTCGACAAGTCGGTCGCGCTGATCAGGGAGGCCGCCGAGAAGGGGGCCAGGCTGATCGCCTTCCCGGAGGCCTTCATCCCCGGCTACCCCTGGCACATCTGGATGGACTCGCCGGCCTGGGCGATCGGCCGCGGCTTCGTGCAGCGCTATTTCGACAATTCGCTGGCCTATGACAGCCCGCAGGCCGAACGGCTACGCGATGCCGTGCGCAAGGCCAAGCTCACCGCCGTGATCGGCCTGTCCGAGCGCGATGGCGGCAGCCTCTATCTGGCGCAATGGCTGATCGGACCCGACGGCGAGACCATCGCCAAGCGCCGCAAGCTGCGGCCGACCCATGCCGAGCGCACCGTCTATGGCGAGGGCGACGGCAGCGACCTTGCCGTGCACGCGCGGCCCGACATCGGCCGGCTCGGCGCGCTGTGCTGCTGGGAGCATCTGCAGCCGCTGTCGAAATACGCGATGTATGCCCAGAACGAGCAGGTGCATGTCGCGGCCTGGCCGAGCTTCTCGCTCTACGATCCCTTCGCGCCGGCGCTCGGAGCCGAGGTCAACAATGCCGCCTCGCGCGTCTATGCGGTGGAAGGCTCATGCTTCGTGCTGGCGCCTTGCGCGACGGTGTCGCAAGCGATGATCGATGAGCTCTGCGACCGGCCGGACAAGCACGCGCTGCTCCATGCCGGCGGCGGTTTCGCCGCGATCTACGGCCCCGACGGCAGCCAGATCGGCGACAAGCTCGCCCCGGACCAGGAGGGACTCCTGATCGCCGAGATCGATCTCGGTGCCATCGGCGTCGCCAAGAACGCGGCAGACCCGGCCGGGCATTATTCGCGCCCGGACGTGACGCGGCTGCTATTGAACAAGAAGCCCTACAAGCGCGTCGAGCAGTTCGCGTTGCCGGCCGATACCGTCGAGCCCACGGACATCGCCGCGGCGGCAAGCTGATCACGGTGATGGAGGGGAGGGTACGATCATGGAGTCCGCAATTCCTCTGCATCTCGAAACCACGCGCACGCGCCACAAGCGCGTGCCGGACGATTACCAGCCGCCTTATCCCTCTTTCGTGGCGCGCTACAAGCCGGGCGTGAGCCGGGTCGTGATGGCCTATTTCGGCGTGCAGCATCACGGCACTGCGCCGGCGGCCGCGGCGGAGGCGCTCGCCGAGATCGCGGCGCGGTTCGCTGCGGCAGGCGGGCCCTCGCATTGGGACCGCGCGCGCTATGTCGATCAGACCGGATACGAGACCATCGTCTCCGTCGGCTATTGGGACGACATCGTGCGCTTCGACGCCTGGTTTGAACCGGCGCGCGAGGCCTGGACCGGGCGGCAGCGCGAGGGCATCGGCACGTTCATTGAGGTGCTGCGTCCGACCGTGGCGCGGCACGAGACGCTGTTCTCGTCGCCCGACCGGACTGAGGGGGTCGCGGCGGTTGCCGAGGGCATGAGCGGCGAGGTGCAGGAGCATGCCTATTGGGGTGGCATGCGCGACCGCATCCCGCTGTCGCAAACCGACGCGATGGCGCCCGGCGGCACGCCGAAGCTGGTCCGCGACGGCGCTCGGCTGCGGGTCGTGGCGCACGACAATCTCTGCCTGATCCGTTCCGGGCAGGACTGGAGCGATACCGAAGCGTCCGAGCGAAAGCTTTATCTCGATGACGTCGAGCCGGTGCTGCGCAAGGGCATGGATTTCCTGCGCGACGACGGTCTCGCGATCGGCTGCTATGCCAACCGCTACATGCGCCTGGTCTCGGCCGACGGCAGCATGAGCGAAAAGTCTTACGGCCAGAGCTGGTGGAAGAGTCTGGCGGCCCTGGAGCGCTGGGCCGAGTCGCATCCGACCCATGTCAGGATCTTTGGCGCGGCGATGAAGTATCTGTCGACCCTTGGACCGTCAGCCAGGCTGCGACTGTATCACGAGGTCACGGTAGCCGCTGCGGACGAGCAGTTCTTCGAATATCTGAACTGCCACGACAGAACCGGCATGCTGGCTTCCGTGGAAGCGGCCAGCGCCTAAGCGACGCAATGGCCGAGCAGCTCGGGATGCGCGGCGCAGATGTGATGCGCGCCGGCGTCCTTCAGCTCGGCCTCGCTGCCATAGCCATAGAGCACGCCGATCGCGGTCATGCCGTTGGTGCGGGCGCCAACCACGTCATGGCTGCGGTCGCCGATCATGATCGCGCTGGCGGCATCGACCTTGGCCTGGTCGAGCGCGTAGCGCAGCAGGTCGCGCTTGTCGACGCGCGTGCCGTCGAGCTCGGAGCCGAACACGTGCTCGAAGTAGGGTTTCAGGCCGAAATGATCGACGATGCGCCTGGCATAGACCGCGGGCTTGCTGGTCGCGACGAACATGCGCTGGCCGGTCGCGGCGAGCGTCGTCAGCGTGTCCACGATGCCGGCATAGGCCTCGTTCTCGAACAGGCCGATATCGCTGAAGCGCTCGCGATAGAGCAGCAGGGCGCGGTCGGCGAGCTCGTCGGTTCCGGTGAGCTTCTTCAGGCTGGCATGCAGCGGCGGCCCGATGCACCAGGTGAGCTCGTCCTCGCTCGGCACCGCGACGTCCAGCTGCGCCAGCGCGTATTGGATCGAGCGCGTGATCCCCGGCTTCGGGTCCGTGAGGGTACCGTCGAGATCAAAAAAGATTGTCACCATCAGGCCGGACCTGCGTTGATACTGCCGTCCGTTGCTAGTTGGCTGGGGTTCCAAGTCAAGGTCCGATTTGTCCTGTAACGTCGATGCCATGCGAATAGCTCGGGTTATCGCTGTCTTGTGCCAGGCCCTCGTGCTGTCGCCGGCGCTGGCAGAGGAGACGCCGGCCCCGGACGTGCCTCCGAAGGCTGAGGAACCCGCGAAGCCGCCGGAGACGCCGAAGGACGCCCGCGAGAGCGACACGCGGGAGTCGATCTGCCTGATCGTGGAGGCGGCGGCGCGCGATGCCGATCTCCCGCTGGAATTCTTCGCCCGGGTGATCTGGCAGGAAAGCCGCTTCCAGGCCGATGCGGTCGGCCCCATGACGCGCAGCGGCGAGCACGCTCGGGGCATCGCGCAGTTCATGCCGGGCACCGCGAGCGAGCGCGGGTTGCTCGATCCGTTCAATCCGGTGCAGGCGCTGCCGAAGTCGGCGGAATTTCTGAGCGAGCTGCGCAGCCAGTTCGGCAATCTCGGCCTTGCCGCGGCGGCCTACAATGCCGGCCCGCGGCGGGTGCGGGAATGGCTCGCCGGGACGGGCGGAATGCCGGAGCAGACCCGCAACTACGTCTACGCCATCACCGGCACCAGCGTCGATGCCTGGGCCAAGGCAGGAGCGACCGGCAAGGGACCGCCAAGCTCACCGCCGACGAGCTGCCGCGATCTGATGGCGCTATTGAAGCGCGCACCGAATGCCTTTGTTGCCGAGCTCGAGCAGCACGTGGAGCTTGCGGCCGCCAAGGCCTGGGGCGTCCAGCTCGCCGCCGGCTTCGACCGCAACAGGGCGCTGGCGATGTACTCGCGTGCCGTCACGCGGCTGAGCGCGGTGATCGGCGAGCGCGACCCGAGCCTGCTGTCCTCGGTGATGCGCAGCCGCGGCACGCGCGCGTTCTACCAGGTGCGCATCGGCACTGAGACGCGCAACGAGGCGGATGATCTGTGCAGCCGGATCAGGAAGGCGGGCGGGGCCTGCTTCGTGCTGAGGAACAGGGGTGTGAGCGGGTAACTCCGCTTGTCATTCCGGGCTCGCGACTTCGTCGCGCCCCGGAATGACAGCGGTGGGAAGGTCGCGCATGCCAGCCCCGCCGCCGGCTTCCTTGACGCGGATGCTCCCATTGCCCGTTATGCGGGCACGATTCCGTAACCCCGACCAATTCCCGTGGCGCTTCCCCCGCTCGATTCCCCGCAATGGAACAGCCCCTGGCTTGCCTTCGGCTGGGGCCTGCGCTCGATCACGCAGACGATCCTCACCATCGTGTTGTTCGTGACCTATCTCGGCATCGGCGCACTCGCCCATGACACTCATTTCAGCCTGCTCTGGGCGCTCTGTTCGACGCTGTTCGTCTGGGCGGGGCCGGCGCAGATCATCCTGATCACCACGCTCGGCTCCGGCGCCACCATCATCCAGTCGGCGATCGCCGTCACCGTCAGCGCTATCAGGCTGTTTCCGATGGTGGTCTCGGTGCTGCCGCTGATGCGCACGCCGACGACCAGACGGCGCGAGCTGGTCTTCGCCGCGCATCTCACCGCGGTCACGCTGTGGGTCGAGTGCCACCGCTTCCTGCCGCAGGTGCCGCGTGAGCGTCGCATCGCCTTCGTTCACGGGCTCGGCTGCGGCCTCGTCTCGGTCTGTCTCGTTGCCAACACGGTCGGCTATTTCCTCGCCGCCAACCTGACGCAGACGCTCGGCGCGGCGATCCTGTTGCTGACGCCGCTGTCGTTCCTGTTCTCGACGGCGCGCAACAGCCGCGAAATCGCCGATGTGGTCGCACTCGTGCTCGGCGTCTTGCTGTATCCGCTGGCCGCGAAGCTGAGCTCCGGCGTCGATATCCTGGTCAGCGGGGTGGTGGCCGGCACCGTCGCCTATGGCGTGCATTGGTGGCGGGAGGTGCGCGCATGAGCTCGGCGCAGCTGATCGGCGACTGGCATGCGCTGGCGGTGCTGTTCGTCGCCGGCGTCATTCCCAACCAGATCTGGCGCATGCTGGGCCTGTGGTTCGGCGGCGGCATCGACGAAGGCTCCGAGCTGCTGGTCTGGGTGCGGGCGGTCGCCACCGCGATCCTTGCCGGCGTGATCGCCCAGATCGTGGTCGAGCCGCCGGGCGCGCTCGCCGGCGTGCCTGATATCCTGCGCTACGGCGCGGTGGCCGCCGGTCTCGTCGTGTTCCTGCTGACGCGCCGCTCGATCTTTGCGGGCGTCGTGACCGGCGAAGTCTTCATGCTGGCCGGCAAGTGGTGGTTGGGCTAAAACACGGCTCGACAGCAAGGAATTGGAAATATGGTTCGCAAGAACGAGCTCCGCGAGGGCGAGGTCGCCATCGAGCTGCCGCCCGCGCAGGATGCCGGCCTGATCTTCATCGGCCGCATCCGCACGCCCTGGACCTCGCGGATGGAGACGCCGCGGCAGGGGCGTCAGGATGGCCCGATCTGTCGTCTCGAGATCTTCGAGCCGTTCGTGCCAGGCATCAAGGGCGTCGACTTCTACAGCAATCTCGAGGTGCTCTACTGGCTCGACCAGTCGCGCCGCGACATCATCCTGCAGAGCCCGAAGAACAACGACAAGACCCGGGGCACCTTCTCGCTGCGCTCGCCGGTGCGGCCGAACCCGATCGGCACGTCGATCGTCAAGCTGGTCGGCATCGAGGGCAATGCGATCCTGGTGCGCGGTCTCGACTGCCTCGACAACACGCCGCTGATCGACGTCAAGCCGGATCGGTGCGAGTTCACCCCGCTGGCCGCGCCGCAGAAGGGTGATTTCGAGACGGAATGACGATCAGCCTTTCAACGCCGCGATCAGCTTCGCCGCGTTTTCTTCCAGCACCTTGGCGTCTTCCTTGCGGCTGGCGGGCGGCAGCATGGCGACGCCGTCGTGGCGCGGCATGACGTGCATGTGCAGGTGAAACACCACCTGTCCGCCGGCGGGCTCGTTGAACTGCTGCACGGTGATGCCGTCGGCCTTGAAGGCCTTCATGGCGGCGGCCGCGATCTTGTGCGCGCCGCGGGCGACATGGGCATAATCGTCGGGCTCGATATCGAGAACGTTGCGGGCAGGGGCCTTCGGGATCACCAGCGTGTGACCGGGGACGCGCGGCATGATGTCGAGGAAGGCGAACACGTGCTCGTCCTCGTAGACCTTGTAGCAAGGCAGCTCGCCGCGCAGGATCTTCGCAAAAATGTTGTTGGTGTCGTAGGCGGTCATATTGGCGGCTCCCGAGAACTTTGCGCCTGGAATTTTGCGCTTACTGTCACCAGCGGCGGCAAACCGTCAAGGCGCCTCGTCGGCGCCTTTGCGGAACGGGCCGAGCTCGGCGAGCTCCCGTCCGGCCTCGGCGACATAGGCGCGCTCGCGCTTGAGGTAATCGTCGATGGCGCGACGCAGGCCCGGATCGGCGATGAAGTGGGCTGAATGGGTGGTGCGCGGCAGGTAGCCGCGGGCGATCTTGTGCTCGCCTTGCGCGCCGGCCTCGACATGCCTAAGGCCGCGTCTGATGGCGAAGTCGATCGCTTGGTAATAGCAGACCTCGAAATGCAGGAACGGATGATGCTCGACTGCGCCCCAGTTGCGGCCGAACAGCGTGTCCGAGCCGATGAAGTTGATCGCGCCCGCGATCCAGCGGTCGTTGCGGCGGGCCATCACCAGCAGCACATCCTCGCTCATGGTCTCGCCGATCAACGAGAAGAATTCCCGCGTCAGATAAGGCCGGCCCCATTTGCGTGAGCCGGTCTCCATGTAGAATTCGAAGAAGGCGTCCCAGGCCTCCTCGGTGATATCCTTGCCGGTGAGCCAGTGGATGGTGACGCCGGCGGCCAGCGCATCGCGCCGCTCGCGCTTGATCGATTTGCGGTGCCGCGAGTTCAGCGTCGCCAGGAAATCGTCGAAGCTGGCAAAGCCCTCATTGTGCCAATGGAACTGCTGGTCGGTGCGCTGCAGGAAGCCGTGCTCGGCGAGCAGCTTCCATTCGTCCTCGCGCGCGAAGGTGACGTGGACCGAGGAGGCCTTGCTGACACCGCACAGCGCCACGAGGCCGCTCGCCAATGCGTCCATGATCCGTTCGCGGTCGACGCCGTCGCGGACCAGGAGCCGCGGGCCCGTCGCCGGGGTGAAGGGAACCGAGACCTGGAGCTTCGGATAATAGCGCCCGCCGGCGCGCTCATAGGCGTCGGCCCAGCCGCGGTCGAACACGTACTCGCCTTGGGAATGCGATTTCAGATAGCAGGGCACGATTCCGGCGACGCGGCCGTCCACCTTGGCCACGAGATGCCGCGGCCCCCAGCCGGTGCGGATGGTCGCCGAACCCGATTTCTCAATTGCGGAAAGAAAAGCGTGGGAGACGAACGGGTTATAGGCCGGTCTTGAGAGGCCGAGGGATCCGCCTGAAAGGGAAGATGAGGTTCCGTTGCCGGCCACATGGCACCGTCCGCCGGGATTGGCGCAGGCGTCCCAATCCTCCGGTGACACGTTGTCAATCGAAGGTACCGCCTCGAGCGTGATTTCGGATGATGCCATCGACCCCCAAGATCGTGCATTGCAGCAGCGACTTCAAGAGGGCGGGGAGGGCACAGTCTCGTGCCCCGGACGCAGCGCAGCACGCAGTGGTGCGCTGCTGAGCCGGGGCCCATTTCTCCGCATTGTCCTGTGCGGCTTTCTAGGTCCCGGCTCTGCGCAGCAGCGGTTCACGCTGCAGCGCGTCCGGGACACGAGCGAGGCCCTACGGCACGAACCCCTCAAAAATCATCTGGTCCGCGTATTGCCCGACCCGGGTCCGCTGCTCCGGCGTGCGGACGGTCCAGCCGAGCAGGGCGCAGCCGAAGATGTTGCGGGCGATCCAGGGGGCGGGGGCCGGGAGGTCGTCGACCCGAAACGCCACGAAGTGGGGTTGGGTGCGAAAGCCGTGGCGCAGGTACAGCATGCTGTCGCGCTGCTCCCGCGTGAGCCTCGCCCAGTAATCGTCCTCATAGGTCCGCTGCGCGACGATGCCGCGCGGACGGGAGGGCAACAGCTCGCGCAGCGCCAGCACCTCATCGGGGTCGAAGGACATGCCGACGGCTGGTCCGTCATAGGACGCCAGCACCTCGGCCATCCGCTTCACCAGCTTGCGGTCCCCGCCAAAATGGCTCTTCACCTCGATCACCAGCGGCACGCGGCCGGCGACCAGGGCGCAGAGGTCGGACAGCGACATCATCCGCTCGGGCGTGTCCTTGAACCTGACGGCCTTCAACTCGGCCGCCGTCTTCGAGATCACCTCGCCGGTGGCCTCGGTGAGGCGGCCCAGGGCGTGGTCGTGATGCACCATGGCCTCGCCGTCAGCGGAGAGCTGGATGTCGACCTCGATCGCGAAATTGCCCGCGATCGCGGCCTGCACCGCGCCGGGCATGTTTTCGACGATGCCACGGGAGATGTCATGCAGGCCGCGATGGGCGACCGGCCGGGCTGTCAGCCAATCGGGCGCGCGCATGTCGCGTCAGGCGACCTCGAACACGCCGTCGACCTCGACCGCGGCATCGGCGGGCAGCGAGGCGACGCCGACGGTGGTGCGGGCATGGCGGCCTTTGTCGCCGAAGGCGGCGACCATCAGGTCGGAGGCGCCGTTGAGTACCTTCGGCCCGTCCAGGAAGTCCGGCGCCGAGTTGATGAAGCCGCCGAGCCGCACCACGCGCACCACCTTGTCGAGATCGCCGAGCGCCGCCTTGACCTGGGCCAGCAGGTTCACCGCGCAGCCGCGGGCGGCCGCAGCGCCGTCCTCGATGGAGACGCCGGCACCCAGCTTGCCCTTGGCGATCAGCTTGCCGGCGGGATCGAAACAGACCTGGCCGGAGACGAACAGCAGATTGCCGGTGCGCACGAACGGGACGTAATTGGCGACGGGCGTGGGGGCCTCGTGCAGCTTGATGCCCTGTTCCGCCAGCTTCTGCTCGACCGTGCCCGCCATGTCCGACCTCGTTGTCCAAAAAATCATTCGCCCCGGCGCGTCCGCAAAGGTAGCCGGGCGCGCCCTGTTTCGCCCATCGGGCCGCCACATGCAAGCAACCGCAAGGGGCCCGTATTTGTTGAGATCGGACAGCAGGTTCAGCGCCAAGGGGGCAACTTTACGTGAAACGGCCTCAGTTGCGACGCAATGGAACGGTCATTAAAATGTCGAATCTGCGCTTCGCAGGGACGCGCCCCCAAGGAATAGACATGGTGCACCTTTTCCGGACTTCGCTCGGTGTGATGGCGCTCGCGGCGGCCAGTTTCGGCCTTGGCGAGGGCGCGCTAGCCGCCAACGGTCCGTTCCTGCCGCACCAAGCGCTCTATGATCTCAGCCTGGTGAAATCGCGCTCCAACTCGGTCAACAGCGCGCGCGGCCGCATTCTCTACAACTTCACCGGCAGCGCGTGCGAGGGCTACACCTCCGAATTCCGCCAGGTCTCCGAGCTCGACAGCGGCGAGGGCAAGGTCACGCTCAGCGACCTCCGTTCCAATTCCTGGGAGGACGCCGCCGGCAAGAGCTATCGCTTCAAGATCGAGACGCGCATGAACGAGGCCGATGCCGGCCGGGTCGACGGCATGGCCGAGCGCGACGGCGACCACATCAACGTCAAGCTGAAGCTGCCGGCACCGAAAAGTTTCACCCTCGACGGCAGCATCGTGTTCCCGACCGAGCAGATCCAGCGCATCATCGCCGCCGCCAGGGACGGCAAATCGCTGCTCGAGCTCTCGGTCTATGACGGCTCCGACGATGGCCAGAAGGTCTACAACACGCTGACCGTGATCGGCCAGCCGGTTCCCGCCGATCGCGCCACCTCCGCCGATCCCTCGACGTCGGACGAGCACATGAAGTCGCTCAAGCGCTGGCCGGTCACCGTCAGCTATTTCGACCGCGACGCCCAGCAGAAGGAGGGCGAGCAGACGCCGGTCTATGCGATGGCGTTCGAGCTCTACGAGAATGGCGTCTCGCGTCAGCTCGTGCTCGACTACAACGACTTCGTCATTTCCGGCGCGATGGGTAAGTTCGACGTCAAGGACAGCAAGCCCTGCAATTGAGGGCAGAGCTCTTCCTGCGCGACCAGTGCCGTAGGGTGGGCAAAGGCGCGCACTTCGCGCGCCGTGCCCACCACCTTTCAGCAATGGGCAAAATCGTGGGCACGCTTCGCTTTGCCCACCCTACGCGACCAATCTTCGCAGTGGCAGACTAGCTCTCGTCACACTCCCCAGCTACGCTCCTCCCAACCAGAAACCTCAGGGAGGCAAGCACCATGCCCAAGCTCGACCATCTCCGACCCAGCGGCCTGCATCACAATCCCGCTTATTCCCACGTCGTCACCGCCTCAGGCGCGCGCACCATCTACATCTCGGGCCAGGTCTCGGTGGACGAGGAGGGCCGGATCGTCGGCGAGGGGGATATCGCTGCACAGACCACGCAGGTGATGCAGAACCTCGGCCACGCGTTGAAGGCGGCCGGCGCGAGCTATTCCAACATCGTCAAGATCACGACCTTCGTTGTGAACTACAAGCCGGAGCTGCGGCCGATCATCGGCAAGGCCCGCTCGGCCTTCTTCGAAGGCATGGAGCCGCCGGCGTCCACGCTTGTCGGCGTCTCCGCGCTCGCCGCGCCGGAATGGCTGATCGAGATCGAGGCGATTGCGGTCGCGGATTGAACTTACTCTGCTGACAGCTCGTGTAGAACCGCCATCGCGTCGTCCGCCCTGTCAACGGGCACAAAGAGATGGTCATGATGGAAGGCCGAAACGGCATTCACGCTGATGCCGGCTTCGGCGAGGCGCGCCGTGATCGCCGCGAGGAAGCCGACAGCGTCGAGCGCGGAGTGAACCGTCAGGGTGATCAGGCGCGAAGCGAACGCATAGCGCAGTCCCGCGGCTTCAGCCTCTTCACGAGGGATCACCAGCGTTGTGCCTTCCTGCTCGCGAAACGTCAGCAGGGGGCTGATCGCCGCCGGAATGCGCTCATTTGCCGGGATCGTGCAGAACACGAAGATGCCCGGCCGCAGCTCCGGCTTCATGCCTCGCAGCAGCACCTGGAGATCGCGTTCAGCCGTCATCACTCCGGTGCCTTCTCCGGGCCTTCATAGGCGATGCCGCGGATCACCGCGGCGCTGCCGAACTTCTTGCGCAGGCTGTCCACCGCGCGCTCGGCGTGGGCGGCGCGGCGGTCGAGCATGTCGGTGTCGTCGGCGGGCGAGCCCTCGCGCAGCGCGCTGACGCCGGCGCCCATCAGGCGGAAAGCGGTGCCGTCGATCTCCTTCGCCAGCATCTCGCGGCAGATCGAGAATATCTTCGCGGCGAGCTGCGTCGGGACGGCGATCGACTGCGAGCGCGTGCGCTGACGAAAGTCGGCGGTCTTCAATTTCAGCGTGACGGTCGAGCCGGCGAGTTCGCTGCTCTTCAGCCGCGACGAGGTCTTCTCGCACAGCCGCCACAGGATCCTCTCCAGCGCCGCGAAATCGCGGATGTCGGTCTCGAACGTGGTTTCGCTGGAGATGGTCTTGGCGCCGCGGTCAGGCTCGACGCGGCGGTCGTCGATGCCGCGCGCGAGCCGCCACAGCCTGCGGCCGTCGCTCGGAAACTGCCGCATCAGCTCGATCTCGTCGGCCTTCTGCAGGTCGGCGATGACGCGGAAGCCGCGCTGCACGAGGCGCTCCTGCGTGGCGGGGCCGACGCCGAAGATGAAGCCGACCGGCTTGTCCGCCAGCATCATGCGCGCCTCCTCCTGATCGAGCGCGGCAAATCCTCTGGGCTTGTCAAGGTCGGAGGCGATCTTGGCCAGGAACTTGTTGCAGGACAGGCCGACCGAGACGGAGATGCCGATGTCGCGCTCGACCTCGCGGGCAAAGCGCGCCAGCACCTTGGCCGGGGCCATGCCGTGCACACGCTCGGTGCCGGAGAGATCGAGGAAGGCCTCGTCGATCGACAGCGGCTCGACCAGCGGCGTCAGCGCCTGCATGGCCTGGCGCACCTCGCGGCCGACCCGGACGTACTTCGCCATGTCGGGCGGGATCACGGTCGCGTGCGGGCAGGCCTCCAGCGCCCGAAACATCGGCATCGCCGAACGCACGCCATAGGTGCGCGCGATGTAGCAGGCGGCCGATACCACGCCGCGCTTGCCACCGCCGATGATGACGGGCTTGTCGGCGATGTCGGGGTTGTCCCGCTTCTCGACCGTCGCGTAAAAGGCGTCGCAGTCGATATGGGCGATGGTCAGGGTGGACAGGGCGCGGTGGCGGACGAGACGGGGGGAACCGCAGGCCGAGCAGCGCCGCACCGCCCTATCAAGATCGGCCAGACAATCCCGGCAGAAGCAGCGGGGCCCGGCCGGGTCGGGGACGGTCACGGCACGTCGCGCTCCCAGGAGGGGTCGCCGAGCGAGTCGCCGAGGACCTGCCGCGCTGCGGCAACGTTGGTCGGGTGCAGCTCGACCGAGCCGGCAAAGGCCTTCACGGTGGCGTCATCGCGCATCACGAAATCGAGCACGCTGAGCAGGAAATTGGGGTCCGCGGCGGCATTGCGCAGGGTCTCCGGACCGACCCCTGTCTCGGCCAGGAACAGGCCCAGCCGCTCGGGCTCGCTTGCGACGAAGGACAGGGCCTGAATCGCAACGATTTCAGCGACTTCGCGGGGGTTGTGAACAGGCTTTTTCAAGGGGACGGTTTGCCTTTCCGTTAACTTTCGGTGTCTACTTTGCATCATGCCCGAGTCTCGCCCCTGAGTCTTCCGACCCCAGACAAGCAACTGGAAACCACATCGCAGAAAGTCGACCCTCGGGTTTAACGAAACTCAAGCGAATCTGAGGCTAGTTTGAATCCAGTTTTCGAAACGCCGGAAAGCGGCGTCTGAGGCGTCACATGTATCGGTCCTGCGGACCAATCAGGAGGGCGGGATGGCCAAGACCGTCCTGATCGTGGAAGACAACGAGCTCAACATGAAGCTCTTCCGCGACCTGTTGGAGGCGCACGGCTACCAGACCTCCGGGACCAGCAACGGCTATGAGGCGCTCGACCTCGTTCGCAAGATGCGGCCCGACCTCGTGCTGATGGATATCCAGCTGCCGCAGGTCTCCGGGCTGGAGGTGACCCGCTGGATCAAGGACGATCCGGAGCTGCGTGCCATTCCCGTCGTCGCGGTCACGGCGTTCGCGATGAAGGGCGACGAAGAACGCATCCGCGAGGGCGGCTGCGAGGCCTATTTGTCCAAGCCGATCTCGGTCGGCAAATTCATTGAGACGGTCCGGCGTTTTATCGGATAGGAAGTGAGTTCACAGTGTCTGCGCGTATCCTGGTCGTCGATGACGTCCCTGCCAACGTCAAGCTGCTAGAGGCCCGCCTTTCCGCCGAATATTTCGACGTGATGACCGCCTCGAACGGCACCGAGGCGCTGGCGATCTGCCATCGCGCCGAATGCGACATCATCCTGCTCGACGTGATGATGCCCGACATGGACGGCTTCGAGGTCTGCCGCCGCCTCAAGTCCGATCCGGCCACGCATCACATTCCCGTCGTCATGGTGACGGCGCTCGACAGCCCCTCCGACCGCAATCGCGGGCTCGAGGCGGGCGCCGATGACTTCCTGACCAAGCCCGTTTCCGACGTCGTGCTGATCGCGCGCGTGCGCTCGCTGACGCGGCTGAAGATGATGACCGACGAGCTGCGAATGCGCGCCATCACCTCGCTCGAGATCGGCATGCAGGCGCCCGAGCGCAGCGCCGTCTCCGACACCGGCAAGGGCGGCCGCATCCTCCTGGTCGACGACCGCGAGTCCTCCTACGAGCGGCTGGCGACGATCCTCGCCGCCGAGCACACGATTGACGTCGAGCCGAACCCGACGGAGGCGCTGTTCCACGCCGCCGAGGGCAATTACGACCTGCTGATCGTCTCGCTCGACCTCAACAATTTCGACGGCCTTCGCCTCTGCAGCCAGGCGCGCTCGTTGGAGCGCACGCGCCACGTGCCGATCCTGGCCATCGCCGATCCCGAGAACTCGACGCGGCTGCTCCGCGGCCTCGAGATCGGCGTCAACGACTATCTGCTGCGCCCCATCGACAAGACCGAACTGCTGGCGCGCGCCCGCACCCAGATCCGCCGCCGCCGCTACACCGATCATTTGCGCGACAACGTGCAGAACTCGATCGAGATGGCGATCACCGACGCGCTCACCGGGCTGCACAATCGCCGCTACATGGAGAGCCATCTGGCAACGCTCGCCGAGCAGGCCTCAACCCGCGGCAAGCCACTCGCGCTGATGATCCTGGACATCGACTTCTTCAAGTCGATCAACGACAATTACGGCCACGACGCCGGCGACGACGTGCTGCGCGAATTCGCGGTGCGGGTGCGCAAGTCGATCCGCGGCATTGACCTTGCCTGCCGCTACGGCGGCGAGGAGTTCGTCATCGTGATGCCGGAGACCGATCTCCACGTCGCCGGCATGGTCGCCGAGCGGCTGCGCCGCTCGATCGCGGGCGAGCCGTTCGCGATCCACAAGGGCGCCAAGCGCATCGAGGTCACGATCTCGATCGGCCTCACCACGCTGGAGCGAAAGGGCGAGGCGGTGGCCGACGTCCTCAAGCGCGCCGACACCGCGCTGTACCGCGCCAAGCACGACGGCCGCAACCGGGTGGTGTCACAGGCGGCGTGAGGGCCGCCGGACACAAAAATTGCGAAAACAACCCCATGCACAGTAGCCGGCGCCAGTCGGATCAATGACTTACGGGGGTGGCAAGAATCGCATTTGCGCCTCGCACGCTCGTTTGATCTGTCGGGCAAAACAGGAGCATGGTGGTAAAATGGAGTCGCGGGATGAATGCTGTGGCAACAGCCTCAGCCGTCATCCCGGACAAGCGCGCCTCAAGCGCGCGCCGATCCGGGATCCATAACCCCAAGGGGTTGTCGCGCGAGCTGGTCACCACGAGTCTTCGCCAAATTGCTTCCTGTGGTTATGGATCCCGGATCTGCGCTTCGCCCTGGATAACGCTACGCGTTGCCACGAGCTGCGCTTGTCCGGGATGACAGTGATCATTGTGGCGCCGGCTTGCGTCCCTTTGCCTTCGTATCATCCCCCACATCCACCCCTGCATTCCGTAACAGCACCTTCGCCGCTTCCTTCGCGGCCCGTGCCATCGCCGGGTCGTCACGGACGAGATCCTGGGCGATGGAGCCGTCGACCAGCAGCACGAGCTGGGTCGCGAGCGCGTCCGCATCAGCCACGCCGAGCTCGTTCAGGCGGTCGCGAAACCAGAGGCGGCGGCTTTCCTTGAAGGCGACGGCGATCTTCTTCACGGCGCGGTCGGCAGGCCCCAGCTCGGCGACCGCGTTAACGAACGGGCAGCCGCGAAAATCCTTCGCCGCAAAACGCCGCTCCAGCGAATCGAAGGTGGCGAGGATCTGCTCGGCCGGCGGCTTGTCGGAGGGGGATGCGTGCACGAAACGGCGCTCGAGATAGGCCGCGATCAGCGCGTCCTTGGACGGGAAGTGGTTGTAGAGCGTGCGCTTGCTGATGCCGATCTCGGCCGCGATGGTGTCGACGCCGATCGCGCGAATGCCTTGCAGATAGAACAGCTTGTCGGCTGTCTGGAGGATCCGCTCTTTCATCGTCTGTGGGGCGGGCGGGGGAGCCATGCGGCAGAATGCGTCCTGTTCGCTTGACAGCACCCGCCAAGCATAGCCTAAGTACACAGGTCTGTGTAACCAAAATCAGCGGCAAAAGCGGACGACGGCATGTGCGCCGTGCCCAAAAGGGAGAAGAAAAATGCCCCTGCTGCAGGTCCTGCGTCCGACCTTGCCGATCCTGATCGGCGCTTCGATCATGCTGACGCTGAGCATGGGGCTGCGGCAGAGCCTCGGCATCTTCATGCAGCCGCTGACGCGCGATATCCACATCTCGATCTCGGATTTCACGCTGGCGCTGGCGGTGCAGAACCTCGCCTGGGGCTTTCTGCAGCCGCTCGCCGGCGCGATGACGGCGCGCTACGGCTTCCGGCCAGTCATGATCGTCGGCGCATTGCTGTACATCGTCGGCCTCGCGCTGATGGCGACTGCGAACGGGCTTGTCAGCATCATGATCGGCGCCGGCGTGCTGATCGGGACGTCGCTGGCCTGCACCGCGGCCGCGATCGCGATGTCGGTGGCGGCACGTGCGGTCCCTGCGACGGTGCGCTCGACCGTGCTCGGCATCGTCTCCGGCGCGGGCTCGCTCGGCGCGTTGTTGTCGGCGCCGATCGGGCAGATGCTCAACGAGGGCTTTGGCTGGCGCGTCGGCCTTGCCGGCTTCGTCGTCATGTCCGTGCTGATGATCCCGGCGGCGTGGTACGCCGGGCGTGTCGACCAGGTGCCGTTGCCGAAGCCGGCCGCCGACGAGATCGACGAAGCCAGCGCGGTGACCGCGGCAAAAACCGCGTTCGGGAATGCCTCCTTCGTGGTGATGACCTGCGCCTATCTGGTCTGCGGCATGCAGCTGGTGTTCCTCACCACGCATCTGCCGTCCTATCTGGCGATCTGCGGCCTCGATCCGATGCTCAGCGCGCAGACGCTCGGCATGATCGGCGGCTTCAACGTGCTGGGTTCGCTGTTCTTCGGCTGGGCCGGCCAGCGCTGGAACAAGCTGGCACTGCTGGGCGGGATCTACATCCTGCGCTCGCTGGCGCTCGCCTGGTACTTCATGCTGCCGGCGACGCCGTTCTCGACGCTGTTGTTCGGCGCGATCATGGGCTTCCTGTGGATGGGCGTCGGCCCGCTGGTCGCGGGCGCGGTCGCCGAGATGTTCGGCCTGCGCTGGCAGGCGATGATCCAGGGCCTCGCCTTCATGAGCCACCAGATCGGCAGCTTCCTCGGTGCCTACGGCGGCGGCGTGCTCTACGACGCGCTCGGCTCCTACACCATGGCCTGGCGCATCGGTGTGGCGCTCGGCCTTGCCGGCGGCATCGTGCAGGTGGCGTTCGCGCTGGTCAGGCCCTCGCAGCCGCCGGCGCCGGTGCTGCGGACGGCGTAGGCGGGAAGGGGCTCACGATCGTCCGCTCTTGCCGCCCGCGCCGTTGTCTCACCGCCTGAAGATGACGACAAGCGAGCGGCTACGGCGCGCGAGCCGCCGCGATGTCTGCCGTCTGTGGAAGAGCGAGCCTTGCCCCGGCGGGTTTACGCGCGCTTTACCTGGCAACCTCGCTGATTGCCCGCTGCGCCGATGTGGGGCGGGCCGCTTCCGGTGAGGGGGGCTGTTCCGGCATGGCCATTTCGGTGGCGAGGTTCTGCTCCGGCACATTCGCGAGGAGCACACGTTCACTTATGGGCAGGCCGAATCTCGCATACAGGACGGGCAGCAGCAGCAGCGTGAGCGCGGTCGCCGTGACGAGTCCACCGATGACGACAATGGCGAGCGGCCGCTGGATTTCGGCGCCGGGTCCGGTCGCAAAGAGGAATGGGACCAGGCCGAGCGCTGCGATGGAGGCGGTAAGCATCACCGGCCGGAGGCGGCGCTTGGCACCTTCCATGACCGCCTCCGTCAAGGGCAGCTCACCGCGCTACGACCTCGTTGATGTAGGAAATCAGAACCACACCGTTGAGAACCGCGATTCCCATCAGGGCGATGAAGCCGACCGATGCTGGAACGGACAGAAATTCGCCCGAAGCCCACAGGGCGACCACGCCGCCGATGGTGGCGAACGGCACGTTGCAGAACACCAGAACCGCCTGGCGCACCGAATTGAAAGTCAAGTACAGCAGCAGGAAGATCATGGCGAGCGCCATCGGGACGACAAGCGCGAGCCGGGCCGATGCACGCTGCTGGTTTTCGAACTGGCCGCCCCAGACCAGGGTATAGCCGCGCGGAATCTCGAGCTTGCCGGCGACGGCAGCCTTCGCTTCGTCTACGAAGCCAACCAGATCGCGTCCTCGTACGTTGCTCAGAATGGTCGCGAAGCGCTGTCCATCCTCCCGGATCACCTGGATGGGACCGTCCTCGACGCGAACCTCCGCGATCTGCGACAGCTCCACGGTCCCTCCGCCCGGCAGCACGATCGGCACGCGCGCGAGGTCGGATGCCGAGGCCCGCTGCCGTTCCTCGCCGCGAACCACCAGCGGCGTGCGAACCTGCCCCTCCAGGACGACGCCGAGATCGCGTCCATCCACCCAGACGCGAATTGCCTCCTGGACCTGTTCGGCGTTCAATCCAAATCTGCCGGCCTGGGCGCGGTCGACCGCGACCGTGAGATATTTCATTCCGGCATTGCGAAGGGCGAACACGTCCACGGCACCCGGAATCTGCTGAATGACCCCGGCGATGTCCCGCGAAAGCCGGTTGAGCGTACCGATGTCGTCGCCCAGGACCTTCACCACGACGTCGCCGCGCGCGCCGATGATCATTTCCTGGACGCGCATATCGATCGGCTGCGTGAACGCGTAGACAATGCCTGGGATGGAGTCGAGCACGCGCCTGAGTTCGCCCAGAAACCACTGCTTGTCGGGATTTGGCCACTCGGATTTCGGCGCTAGCGACATGAACATGTCGGTCTCGTTCAGACCAACCGGGTCGATGCCGAGTTCATCGGCGCCGGCGCGGGCCATGATGCCCTTGATCACCGGGATTTCCGCAATCAGCACCTGCTGGATCCGGAGATCTGTCTGCGCCGCCTCTTCGACGGAAACCGTGGGAAACTTGCGGATGGTCACGACCGGCGTGCCCTCGTCCATGACGGGCATGAAGGTCGCGCCAATTCGTGGAAACACGGCTCCGACCGACGCGATGCCGAGGACGAGCCCGATCACGAGGACGAGGGGACGCCTCATGACATGAGCAAGCGCGGGGTCGTAAACGGCGTGAAGCTTGCGCACGAGCCAGGGGTCCTTGGCCGAGCCCGCACGCAACAGATAGGTCGACAGTGTCGGGACGACCGTCAGCGAAAGCAGCAGGGCCGCACCGAGCGCGAAGGCGATGGTCAACGCCACCGGACTGAACAGGCGCCCCTCGAGTCCCTGCAACGAGAGTAGCGGCGTAAACACCATGACGATGATGGCGACGCCAGACACCAGAGGCAGCGCGACTTCGCGCGTTGCCTCGAAGGTCAGCCAGAGGCGAGTCTTCAGATCCGGGTTTTGCGCGTGCGCGAGCCGATGCTCGACATTTTCCACGACCACCACGGCGCAGTCCACCAGAAGCCCGATGGCGATCGCGAGGCCTCCGAGCGACATGATGTTGGCCGACCAGCCGAACAACCGCATGATGCCAAAGGTGATCAGCACAGCGAGCGGGAGAATGACGGATACCACCAGCGCCGAACGCAGATTGCCCAGGAACACGAGCAGCAGGATCACGACCAGCGCAATCGCTTCCAGCAGCACCTTCTGGACCGTCCATACGGCTTGACCGATCAGCTCGCTACGATCGTAGAAAATCTCGATCCGGGCGCCCTCAGGGAGCAATGGTTTGAGCTCCTCGAACTTCGCTTTGACGCCGTCCACGACTGTGCGGGCATTGGCGCCCCGCAGGCCCAGGACCATTCCCCAAACGGTCTCTTGCTCGCCGTTGGTGGTCACCACGCCATTGCGGGCGAGCGAGCCGAACCGAACGTCCGCCACGTCACCGACCCTAACGACGGACGAATTCCGCGACGTGACGATTATATTTCGGATATCGTCGAGTGTCCGGATGCGGCCTTCCGACCGAACCAACAGGGCCTCTTCGCCGTTGCGGATCCGTCCGGCGCCGTCATTACGGTTGTTGGACCGGACCGCGTTTTCGAGCACTTCGGTCGTGATTCCACGCGCGGCCATCGCTGCGGCCGAGGGGACGACTTCGAAGGTCCGCACGAAGCCGCCCAGCACATTGACGTCCGCGACTCCGGGAAGGCCGCGCAAGGCGGGACGGATGGTCCAGTCGACCAGGAAGCGCTTCTCCTGGGGGCTCAGTACGTCGGACTGGATGGTGAACATCACCATCTCCGCCAGCGGGGTGACGATCGGCGCGAGGCCGCCGTCAGCGCCGGCGGGCAACTGGTTGCGCACGTCCGACAGCCGCTCGTTGACCTGCGCACGTGCCCAGAAGACGTCGGTTCCGTCGGCAAATTCGAAAGTCAGCAGCGCGACCGAGTAGCGCGTCGTGGACCGCATCTTGACCAACTGCGGAATCCCGCGCATGGCCAGTTCGATCGGTTGTGTGATCCGGCCTTCCAACTCCTCAGGCGTGAGTCCAGGAGCTCTCATGGAGACCAGAACCTGAGTCGGGGCCACATCCGGGAACGCGTCTATCGACAGTTGCCGGTAGGCGTTGGCGCCCCAGATCGCCAACGCCATGGCGCCCAGAGCCACGAGAATGCGCTGCTTCAGCGCACCGTTGATGAGCCCTGTCCACATGGGTCAGCCCTTGTCCGCCGCGGCGAGTTCGGACAGAAGCGCAATCAGCCCCCGATCGGCGACCAGATCGTCCGGGCCTAAGTCGGCTCGGATCGACGAACGTGCCGACGACTCAGACAGAACCTGGACCGGGCGCGCGACAAAGCCGTCCTTGTTGCGAATGAAGACCCAGCTCCGGTCGCGGTGCCTGATGACCGCTGCAGCCGGGACCGACCATTGCGTGCCCGGACCCAGGTCGAGACGGATGGTCGCCGTGGTCACCAGCCCGGGCCGTACGCTCCCTCCGTTGGAGTCGATCTCGGCCACGGCGATCGCCGATTGGGTTTGCGGATCGACGGTACGGGCGATGCGTATCAGGCGACCGCGCGCGCCATGGGCCGGAAGCACGACGGAGGCGCCCGTCTTGAGCGCCGAGAGGCGCGAGGCCGGCACCTGAATGTTGACCCACAGCGGATTGAGACTCGCGATCGTATAGAGGGGAGCGGCGGCATCGACACGTTCGCCCGGTGAGACGTGCCGCTTCACGACCATCCCGCCGACCGGTGCATGAACGGTCACGGCCGGAACGATCTTTCTCGTACTCTGCAAGGACGCGATGTCGGTCTCAGACAGCTCCATCAGCGCCAGTATCTGCCGTCGCTCATCGAGATGCGCTTTCGCATTGGCAGCCGAGGTCTCTGCCGTCCGCAACTCGCGCTCGGGAGCGGCGCGCCCTTCGAAGAGCTGCTGCATTCGCCGCAATCGATCAGCGGCCAGAGCCTCGTCGGACAGCGCGGCGAGAAACTGACGCTGAGCCTCGACGATCTCCATGGAGCGTAGTTGCGCGACGGCGTCGCCGGCATTCACGGGTTCGTCCGCAGCAACCAGCATCGACTCGACCAAGCCGTTCGCAGGCGCCGCGACAACCCGCATCTGCTGGGGCGGAATGGCGACAGTACCGGGGAACGACAACTCGATTTCCGGCTGCTCCTTGTCCGGGCGTGTGGTGGTGATCCCGGCGAACCGAATCTCCCGTTCGTCCATCGAAATCGCGATTTCGGCCTCTGCGGCGCGGGGCTGGGCTTGGGGCGTCATCGCGAGCGCCAGCACCAGGCCTGCCAGCGCCGGATGCCGGAGAGACCGCCGTTGCCCGGATATATCCACATGTCCGACATGATCGGGCGCACCCGTCGTCTCAGGCGATCGCCTTCGCGAACTGAGAGCAAATGCGATGACATTGCGGAAGAGTTCGACGAACGGGTTCATGACCTTCTTCATTCCAAATGGGAGGCATTGAGCTGCCAAGACCCTGCGAGTGGTATCGGACGGTGGGTGAGCCGCCACCGACAGGCGCCTTTCGTGGACGATCGGCAGACTTCCCGACACGCCGATTGGTGCAGCTGGCACGACTGCCGATCGGGAGCCTGGCTCACGCTCAATCCGCGGGTTCATCCTTCGGACAAGCGCGGATATTGGACCGAGCGAGCCTGGCGTCGGCGAGCGATTTGTACGGACCGCTTCCGAACCAGATGACGACACCATCGATGGTCGGGTTGGAGGTTACGATTTCGCATGTCTTGGTCGTATGATTGCCCACGACCCAAAATCCGACGTACTCCGGCCAACGCGCGAAAACGGCGGAAGCATTGGCGAAGGTCGCAGCAGCTAACAAGAAAGACGTCACGGCCAGCGACTTCACGGTTCTTCTCCTCCAAGGCAGGTTGATCCGACATGATCCAGAGAGCGGCAGCGCCTGTCGGAAATCCATGAGCTGCAGCCGACTGGCCCCAGGCGCGGCTCGCCAGGCGTTGCGACGCCACTTCGCAGACCGGCCTGCGTTGCCAATTTCCGACGACGTTCGGGAAAAGCTACAGAGTGGCTCGCATCGCCATCTCGCGAAAACGAGCTCGCAACTGCCGATCGCTCATCGGCTTCCCGCACGCCTTCAGGTCGGTTGCAACCTTTGCAACCACGTCATCGTGGCCCGGGCTACGGAGATCGGCGATGTGGACCGCAAGAGCGTAAGCCTCAAGGGCGTCGTCCTTAAGTCCCGCATGCTGTCCGGCCCACAATCCGAAAAGCACGTTTCTGCGGGCGATCTCGCCTTCTCTTGTGTCCTCATCCATCCGTTTCGAGAGGGTGCTCGTGTTCAAATCCAGGGTCATTGTGCCGGCCTTTGTCTATCTCTGTACTCTTGGATAGGGCGCCGACCGAGCGAACGCCAATTGAAACGATCAATGCCGTCGATTGAAGGATTGCACGACCCGGCCGTAGAGCGCGGGATGCCGAGCCGCTGACCTTGTCGGTCCCTGAGTGGCGCCTTCATACGCCCCCGCAGCGCCGATCGTGCGCTCACATAATCCTCGGGGCATCACGTCGGTAATTCTGGCCGCCGATATTCGAGCGAATGTGTGATGTGCTCGGCCAGCATTTCGGCCGCACGGGACAACTTGCCTGGGGAGCGGTAAAGGGCGATTTCAGAATCCGGAAGCTGCGGCAGCTGTTGCTCCGCGCCGACGATCTTCAGCCCCGGCGGCAACATGTCCTTCGATAGTATGGTGATACCCAAGCCGGCGCGAACGGCGGCCTGCAAACCCTCGCTGCTGACACTCGTGTAGACGATACGCCAGTCGCGTCCCTGCGCCTGAAGACTCGCCAATGCTCTCTTGCGGTAGACGTCGGGAGCCGGGGCCAACGCCAGCGGAATCGGACTTCCGGTTTCGAAGACAAACTGAGGCGAGCAAACCCAGACGAGAACATCGCGCCAGACCGGCACTCCCCCCAACGGGGCCTGCGGCTCGCGCTTGATCAGAACGAGATCGTACTCCCCTTTGGAAAATCCCTCGAGAAGGCTGAAACTGAAATTGCAGTTCACGTCGAGCGTGACGCGCGGATGGGCCCTCGCAAAGCGCGCCAGAATGTCGGGCAGATAGACGGTCGCGAAATCCTCCGTAGTCCCGAGGCGGATCGTGCCTTCGATGTCGGGTTCCATGAACCGGGCCCGGGCTTCGTCGGCGATATGCAAGAGCTGCCGGGCATAAGCCAACAGAATCTCACCGTCCGCCGTCAGCAGAACCTCACGCCCGCTACGCTCAAACAACGGCCTCTTCAGATTATCCTCGAGCTTCTTGATTTGCAGGCTGACCGTCGACTGGGTCCGGCCAATGCGCTCCCCGGCTCTCGTGAAGCTGTTGTTGTCGACCACCGCCACGAAGGTGCGCAACAAGTCGAAATCAAAGGGTGGCGTACTCACGATGACCGATCCCCCACACAGTGCTCCGAGCGAATGGCATTGAGCTGAACCGGACCTTCAGCATACGCGAAAATGTGGATTGTCCAAGAAACCATCGTTCCCTCGAGCGATTGATCAGGCGCAATTCCGCTTGCGGCGGGTGGGAGGGTGCGACGCGCGGGCCGCTACCCAGTGGTAGGGCCGATCGGTATCGCGCGGGGGATCGCCGGGGGCATCGTGCGAAAGAGATTTGCGGACAAGATCATCAGAGGCGACGGCCCCCGTGTTAGGGACGAAGTGGTGAATGATGGCCGCATGCACGAAGAACAACCCGGGACGCGGGCGCTTTAGTCGACGCGAGTCCCCTAAGGTTCATGCGTTCTGAAGAATTTTCGTGGCTCGCCATCGCTTGTATGCAGTCATAGGATCAGTCCCCTGGGCGACGTGACTTCAGTTCCGATCCATTCCTTCTGAACGCTGCATTGTTGCAAGGCGGAGCTGCTCGTCGAAGCCACAAACAACAACAAAGGGGGGACCGTCATGTCCGCGTTGTCACGCCGTGATTTCCTGGCACTTTCGACATCCGCCGCCGCCCTCGGCCTCGCCGCGCCGGTGCAGGCCGCGATGGGCCCGAACGATAAATACGATCTGGTGATCCGCGGCGGCGAGGTGCTCGACCCCAGCCAGTCGCTGCGCGCCAGGCGCGATATCGGCATCCGCTGGGGTGTCATCGAAGCCGTGCAGGAAGCGATCCCCGCCGAGCGGGCGCTGAAGAGCATCGACGCGTCGGGCAAGCTGGTGATGCCAGGCCTCATCGATCTGCATAGTCACGTCTATCCCTACGGCTCGGCGATCGGCATTCCCGCCGACGAGCTGGTGCAATTCCAGGCCACGACGACCGTCGTCTCGGCGGGCGATGCCGGGGTCAACAATCTGGCGGCGTTGCGCCGCTTCATCGTGGCTCAGACGCGGGCGCGGATGTACGCCTTCGTCCACATCGCCAACAACGGCCTGTCGGCGTTCCCGGCCGCCGAGCTGTACAATATCGACGTCGCCCAGACCGAAGCCTGCGCAATGGCACTCGCCGAGAACCGTGATTTCCTGCTCGGGGTCAAAGTGCGGATGTCGGAGAACGTGATCTACAAGCACGGGCTCGAGCCGCTGAAGCGCGCCATCCAGGCGTGCGAGATGTGCGGCTGGCCGGCGAAGATGATGGTGCATATCGGCGGCGTCGAGTCCAAGGAGCTGATGTCGCAGATCCTCGATTTGCTGCGGCCGGGCGACGTGCTGACGCACGCCTATTCAGGCGCTCCGAACATGTCCAACGTCTTCACCAACATCGTCCAGGACGGCAAGCTGCTGCCGGCGGCGCTCGCCGCCAAGCAGCGCGGCGTCATGTTCGACGTCGGTCATGGCGGCGGCAGCTTCGATTTCACCGTGGCGGACGTGGCGATCGCTGGTGGCTGCGCGCCGGACACCATCTCCTCGGACATCCACGTCTTCTCCGGCAATTCGCCGGGCATTCCGTTCCTGCCCAACGTGATGAGCAAGTTCATGACGCTCGGCTTCACGCTGGAGCAGGTGGTCGCGATGGCCACCATTGCTCCGGCGAAGATCATCGATCGCGCGCCGAAGATTGGCACGCTGCAAGTCGGTGCGCCCGGCGACGTCGCCATCATGGAGCTGGCGGAGGGGCCGGTCAGCTTCGTCGACACCCGCAACAACAAGAGGGACGGCAAGGCCCATCTCAAGCCGGTCCAGACCGTGATCAACGGGGTGCCCTTCGGGCGGCCCTATCAGGCGCCGTTCGCGGTGAGATAGCGGGCTCGTGCCCCGGACGTAGCGCAGCGTCACTTCGACGGTGCGCTGCAGAGCCCGGGCCCATGTCTCGGCAGTGCGCCGTGTTGCTTTATGGGTCCCGGCTTCTCAGGAGCAGCGCTCCGCGCTGCACCGCGTCCGGGACACGAGCGGAGTTGAAACGAAAACGGGGCCCGAAAGGGCCCCGCAAAAATCTTCAGCGTGTACCGCGATCTTACTTGATCGTCTTACTTGATCTTGGCTTCGCGGAATTCGACGTGCTTGCGCGCGACCGGATCGTACTTCTTCTTGACCAGCTTGTCGGTCATGGTGCGCGAATTCTTCTTGGCGACGTAGTAGAAGCCGGTGTCGGCCGAGGACACGAGCTTGACCTTGATGGTGACCGCTTTGGCCATGTTCTGAACCTCAGAAATATCGGGAATCTGGAGCCGGCCAAACGGCCCGCGTTGGCCGGCAACCTAGCCAGAAACCGCCTGATGTCAAGGTTTTACACCCCGAAAACCACCCAAATCGGGCCGATCAGGCCTCGAAGAAACGGTTTTTCGGCCGCGGCAGGCCCAGATTCTCCCTCAAAGTGGCCCCTTCATACTCCTTGCGGAAAATCCCGCGCTTCTGCAGCTCCGGGACGACCTTGTCGACGAAATCGTCGAGGCCGGCGGGCAGGAACGGGAACATGATGTTGAAGCCGTCGGAGCCGCGCCCGACCAGCCATTCCTCCATCTGGTCGGCGATGGTCTTGGCGGTGCCGACAAACGAGAGCCCGCCATAGCCGCCGACGCGCTGGGCGAGCTGGCGCACGGTGAGCTTGTCGCGCCTGGCGAGATCGACCATGCGCTGGCGGCCGCTCTTGCTGGCATTGGTCTCGGGAATCTCTGGCAGGGGCCCGTCGGGATCGAAGGTCGAGGCGTCGGTGCCGAGAATGACGGAGAGCGAGGCGATGGCGCTGTCGTAATGCACGCGGCTGTCGAGCAAAGCGCGCTTCTCCCGGGCCTCATCGACGCTGTCGCCGACCACGACGAAGGCGCCGGGCAGGATTTTCAGATGTTCGGGATCGCGGCCGACCTTCTCCATGCGGCCCTTGATGTCGGCATAGAGCTTCTGCCCGTCGGCAAGGCTGCCGCCGCCGGTGAACACGGCTTCCGCCGTCTCGGCGGCGAGCTGCTTACCGTCCTCGGAGGCGCCGGCCTGCACGATCACCGGCCAGCCCTGCACCGGGCGGGCGATGTTGAGCGGGCCGCGCACCTTCAGATATTTGCCGTGGTGGTCGAGCGTGTGCATCTTGGCGGGATCGAAGAACAGGCCGCTCTCGACGTCGCGCACGAAAGCGTCGTCGGCAAAGGAATCCCAGAGCCCCGTGACGACGTCGTAGAACTCGCGGGCACGCTTGTAGCGCTCGGCGTGCTCCATGTGATCGTCGAGGCCGAAATTCAGCGCGGCGTCCGGATTCGAAGTGGTAACGATGTTCCAGCCGGCGCGGCCACCGCTGATGTGATCGAGCGAGGCGAAGCGACGCGCGACGTGATAGGGCTCGTCGAAGGTGGTCGAGCCGGTCGCGATCAGGCCGATGCGCTCGGTGACCGCGGAGAGCGCCGACAGCAGCGTGAAGGGCTCGAACGAGGTCACGGTGTGGCTGCGCTTGAGCGCGTCGATCGGCATGTTCAGCACGGCGAGGTGATCGGCCATGAAGAAGGCGTCGAACTTGCCGGCCTCGAGCTTTCGGATCAGCTGCTTGATGTGCGGGAAGTTGAAATTGGCGTCGGGCCAGGCCCCGGGATAGCGCCAGGCGCCGGTGTGGATGCTGATCGGGCGCATGAACGCGCCAAGCTTGAGTTGCCGTTGTGCCATCGCCCGGTGTCCGTTCTTGGTGACGCTCGGGAAGACATAGGGACGCGGCGGAGCTCCGCCATCGGCGGGCGGCGGGAAGATTATTTTGTTTTTCGATGTGCGCTCAGCACAATCTCGTCATTTCAGCCGTCGCCTGCGGCCATCCTTCGAGACGCCCGCCGTTGGCGGGCCCTCAGGATGAGGACTGAAGGCGCGGCGCCAGATTCAACAGGCAAGAATGCAACCTAGCCTCATCCTGAGGAGACCGCGAAGCGGTCGTCTCGAAGGACGAGGCGCGCGCTCGACGGCTGCCAAGAAGCAACTTGCAACGCTTCGGGAATGACGCCGAGAGCGGCTCAGCCCAAAACATCCTTCTGCATCTTGCCGCCGTAGAAATGGAAGAACGGCACCGGCGCGTCGTGGCGGAGCGGGCCGGTGGCAAGGCGGGTGTCGAGCTCGTTGAGGACGTTGCGCGTCATCGGATGCAGGTCGGCGAGCGGCTTCGAGCCGAGCTCGACCCAGACCAGCTCGACCAGCTCGGCTTCGGCATGGATCACGCCGTCGACGCGGTGCGTGATCGCCGAAGCATCCGCGGTGAAGAAGCGCGTGTCGAAGCGCTTGACGCGGCCGGGCGGGGTGATCGCGCGGGCGATCAGGAACAGGCTGGACGGATCGGGCAGCAGGCCCGCATCGGCGAACGGCTTCCACGGGCCATCGAGCTTCGACAGATTGCTCTCGGTCTTGCGGCCGAGACAGAGGCCGGTCTCCTCGCAGGCTTCGCGGATCGCGGCGATCGCCAGCGACTTCGCGCGCGAGGCCGGCGTCTTCGGACTGCCCTTGGCGAGATTGGCCTCCAGCTCGGGCGTGATGGGCGCCGCACAGGGCACGCGATAATCGGCCTTGTCGACGCGCCCGCCCGGGAAGACGAACTTGCCGGGCATGAACACCACCTTGTCGTGGCGCTTGCCGACCAGCACTTTCGGAACGGCGCCGCTGCGATCGACCAGGATCAGCGTCGCGGCATCCTTCGGACGGAAATAGGGATGGTGGTCGGCTTCCTTGCCCTCGTGAATTCTTGCCTTTTCGTCCGCTTGCGACGTGTCCGTCATGTCCTCACCCGAACTCTTCTTGCTTATTATGCCTACACCGGCGGGATACCATCCGGAGGGTTGTCGTCAAACCCGTGCATGCGCAGAGCCCATTGCAGGCCGACCACAGCTCCCTTCACCGGCTGCAGCAGCGCAAGCGAGGCGACGAAGGTGAAGGGCAGATAGGCGGCGAAGCTGATCCAGACCGGCGTGGTGTAATTGGTCTCGATCCACAGGACGGCCGGCACCACGATGTGGCCGACGATGACGATGACGAGATAGGCGGGCAGATCGTCGGCGCGATGCGGCGTGAAATCGAGCCCGCATGTGGCGCAATTGTCCGCCGTCTTCAGGAAAGCACGGAACAGCTTGCCCTCGCCGCAGCGCGGGCAGCGGCCGCGAAAGCCGCGCCGCATCGCCGCAAAGACGTCGCGCTTCTCGACGAGACCGGTCTCGCGCGTCCAGATTTTCGGGGCCGTGCTCATCGTCACCATGCCTTGCCCTTCTTGCCTTTGCCCTTGCTCTTGCTCTTTCCCTTGCCCTTCCCAGGCTTGCCGGATTTCGGCTTCGCCGGCTTGCGTTTTCTCTCCGGACTGCGTCCGGGATGGGGCTTGGAGGATTTGCGCTGCGCACTAAGCGGCCGGCGCTGGCGTGGCGCGGTCTCGCTGGAGGATGACAGCAGCTCGAAGCGTAGCGCGCCCGCAATGGGGGCGGCTTCGATCAGGCGGACATCGACGACGTCCCCGAGCTGGTACATGGTGCCGCTGCGCGTGCCGACCAGTGCGTGCCGGCTCTCGTCATAGTTGAAATATTCCGTGCCGAGGGATCGGATCGGGATCAATCCGTCGGCGCCGGTCTCGCTCAGCTTCACAAACAGGCCGGCGCGGGTGACGCCGGAGACGCGGCCCTGGAAGCTGGCGCCGATGCGGTCGGCGAGGTGATGCGCGATCAGGCGGTCTACCGTCTCGCGCTCCGCCTTCATGGCGCGCCGCTCGGTCAGCGAAATATGCGCGGCGACCTCGCTCAAGCTTTCCGGCGTCTCGCTGTCGGGCAGGGCGCCTTCGCCCAAGCCCAGCGCGCTGACCAGCGCGCGGTGCACGACGAGGTCGGCGTAGCGGCGGATCGGCGAGGTGAAATGCGCGTAGCGACGCAGGTTCAGGCCGAAGTGCCCGTAATTCTCCGAGGAATATTCCGCCTGCGCCTGAGCGCGCAGCACTACCTCGCTGACCAGCGGGAAGTAGTCGTGGCCTTCGAGCTGGGCCAGCACGCGGTTGAACAGCGTCGGGCGCAGCGCACCCGACTTGGTGAAGGGGATGTCGAGCGTCTCCAGGAACTCGGAAAGCGCGTGCACCTTCTCCAGCGTCGGCTCGTCATGCACGCGGTAGATCAGCGGCAGCGATTTCTTCTCCAGCATTTCCGCGGCCGCGACGTTGGCGAGGATCATGAACTCCTCGATCAGCTTGTGCGCGTCGAGCCTTTCCGGCACCACGACGCGATCGACCGTGCCGTCGCTCTTGAGCAGGATCTTGCGCTCGGGCAGATCGAGATTGAGCGGATCGCGCTCGTCCCGGGCGCGCTTGGCACAGGCATAGGCGGCGTAGAGCGGCCTCAAGATCGGATCGAGCAGGGGGCCGGTGGTGTCGTCGGGCCGGCCGTCGATCGCGGCCTGCGCCTGCGCGTAAGCGAGCTTGGCGGCCGAGCGCATCAGGATGCGGTGGAAGCTGTGCGAGCGCTTGCGGCCGTCGGGGCCGAGCACCATGCGCACCGCGAGCGCGCCGCGCGGCTCGCCCGGCACCAGCGAGCAGAGATTGTTGGAGATGCGCTCGGGCAGCATCGGCACGACGCGGTCGGGGAAATAGACCGAGTTGCCGCGATCGAGCGCGTCGCGGTCGAGCGCCGAGCCCGGCCGCACGTAGAAGCTGACGTCGGCAATGGCGACATTGACGATGAAGCCGCCCTTGTTGTTGGGATCGTCATCGGGCTGAGCATGCACCGCGTCGTCGTGATCCTTCGCATCCGGTGGATCGATGGTGACGAGCGGCACGTCGCGCCAGTCCTCGCGGCCTTTCAGGTTGGCGGGCTCGGCGGCTTCCGCTTCGCGCTCCGCGGCGGAAGAGAATTGCAGCGGGATGTCGTGAGCGTAGATCGCGATCAGGCTGATCGCCTTCTCCGACTTGACCGAGCCGAGCTTCTCCTTGACCCGGCCCGAGGCCAGCCCGAAGCCGCGCGAGCGGACGATGTCGACGCTGACGAGGTCGCCATCCTGTGCGCCACCTGTATCGGCCTTGGCGATGTTCAGCTCGCGGTCGGCGAACTTCTTGTCGACGGGCACGAGCCGCCCGCCACCTTCGGGAAGCTCGCGGAATACGCCGAGGATGCGGCTTTTGGCTTTGTCGATGACCTTGATGATGCGGCCGCGCCAGGCCGGGCCTTCGTCCTCGCCGGTCGGCTCGACGCGCAGCAACGCACGGTCGCCGACGCCGGCGGCGGTGCCGGGCCTGGGTCGGCGCGGCATCTCGATCAGGATCTTCGGCGGCTCGCCGCTTTCGACCTCGTCCCATTCGGCGGGGGAGGCGATCAATTCGCCGTCGGCGTCGCGTCCCGTAATGTCGGCGAGCAGCGTCGGTGGCAGCGCGTCCGGCTCGGACACCTTGTGTCGCTTTTTCTTGACGATCCCGTCGTCGGCGAGCTCGCGCAGCATGCGCCTGAGCTCGGCGCGATCGGCGTTCTTCAGGCCGAACTCGCGTGCGATTTCGCGGGTTCCGGCCTTTCCATGATTTGCCTTGATGAAGGCGACGATGGCTTGCCGGTCGGGAAAGCCATGGTCATTCTTGCGTTTCACTTAACCTCTAATTCTTGATCTCAAGTCTTGCCGGCACTCTTCTTGGCCGGAGCCTTGCTGGTCGATAATTTGGCGGCGGCGGCCTTGGTCGGCGACGTTTTTGCCGTCGACGGCACCGCGGCGCGCGCCTTGCTGGTGGCTTCGGTTTTCGATTTGGCCGCCTTCTTCGCGGCCGGTTTCTTCGGCTTTGGCGGAGTGTCCTCGCCGTCCGCGGCCTTCTCTGCAGTCTTTTTGGCCTTGGCCGGCTTTGCCGCCTTCTTGGCTTTGGCCTTGCCGCCGCCTTTGGCCGCGCGCTCGTCGATCAGGGCGATGGCCTGGGCGAGCGTGACGGTGTCCTTTTCGAACTCGGCAGGGATCGTTGCGTTGACGCCGCCGGCGGTGACGTAGGCGCCGTAGCGTCCGCTCTTCACGGTGACGGTGCCGAGGGTGGGATGATCGCCGAGCGCCTTGCCCGGATCGGCGCCGAAGCGCCGGCTCGGGCCCTTGGCGACCTTCTCGGCGATCAGCGTCACCGCGCGGTTGAGGCCGATGTCGAACACCTCGTCGCCGGCCTCGAGGCTGGCGTAGGTCTTCTCGTGCTTGACGAACGGCCCGAAGCGGCCGAGCCCGGCGGTGATGGGCTGGCCGGTCTCCGGATGCTTGCCGATCTCGCGCGGCAGCGACAACAGCTTCAGCGCGAGTTCGAGATCGACATCGGCAGGCGAGGTGCCTTTCGGGATGCCGGCGCGCTTGGGCTTCTCGCCTTCCTCATAATCCTTGGGCTCGCCGAGCTGGATGTAGGGTCCGAACCGGCCGGCCTTGACCCAGACATCGCGACCCGTATCGGGATCCTGGCCGAGCGAACGGTCGGCGCTGGCCTCGCCATCGGCGGCGAGCTGGCGGGTGTAGCGGCACTCCGGATAGTTCGAGCAGCCGACGAAGGCGCCGAACTTGCCGGCCTTGAGGTTGAGCCGGCCGGTGCCGCAATTCGGGCACTGGCGGACGTCGCCGCCGTCGGCACGGGGCGGATAGATGTGGGGGCCCAGCATCTCGTCGAGCACGTCGAGCACCTGCGCCACGCGCAGATCCTTGATCTCGTCGACGGCGCCGATGAAGCCGGTCCAGAAATCCTTCAGCACCTGCTGCCAGGAGATCTCGTTGTTGGAGATGCGGTCGAGCTGCTCCTCGAGGCCCGCGGTGAAGTCGTACTCGACGTAGCGGCTGAAGAAGCTCTCCAGGAACGCGATCACGACGCGGCCCTTGTCCTCGCCGTGCAGGCGCTTCTTCTCCAGTTTGACGTAGCCGCGATCCTTCAGGACCTGCAGGATCGAGGCGTAGGTCGAGGGCCGGCCGATGCCGAGCTCTTCCATGCGCTTGACCAGCGAGGCCTCGGAGAAGCGCGGCGGCGGCTCGGTGAAGTGCTGGGTGACGGAGAGCGACTGCCGCTTCAGGGCGTCGTTCGGGCTCATCGCGGGCAGGCGGCGCGAATCCTCGTCCTCCTCGTCGTCGCGGCCTTCCTGATAGAGCGCCAGGAAGCCGTCGAACTTGACGACCTGGCCGGTGGCGCGCAGCTCCAGCGTGCGGGAGCCTGCCTTCGCCGTGATGTCGACGGTGGTGCGCTCGAGCTCGGCCGATTCCATCTGGCTCGCGATGGTGCGCTTCCAGATCAGCTCATAGAGCTTCGCCTGATCGGCATCGAGCCTGCGGCTCATGCTCGCGGGGCGGCGCGACATGTCGGTCGGGCGGATCGCTTCGTGGGCTTCCTGCGCGTTCTTGGCCTTGGCCTGGTACTGGCGCGGGGCATCCGGCACATAGGCGTTGCCGTAATCCTCGCCGATCACCTTGCGGGCCTGGGTGATCGCGGACGGATCGATCTGCACGCCGTCGGTACGCATATAAGTAATGAGTCCGGTGGTCTCGCCGCCGATGTCGATGCCTTCATAGAGGCGCTGGGCGATGCGCATCGTGTGCGCCGGCGCAAAGCCGTATTTGCGGCTGGCTTCCTGCTGCAGCGTCGAGGTGGTGAAGGGCGCCTGCGGATTGCGCCGGGCCGGCTTGGCATCGACCGCGGTGACGGTGTAGGTCGCCGCTTCCAGCGCCTTCTTGAAGTCTTCGGCCTCCGCGCCGGTCCCGATGTCGAGGCGCTGGATCTTCTTGCCGTCGGCGCCGACGAGGCGGGCCTCGAACGCATCGCCGCGCGGGGTGAGCAGGGTGGCGATCAGCGACCAATATTCACGCGCCACGAACTTCTCGATCTCGAGTTCGCGGTCGCAGACGAGGCGCAGCGCCACCGATTGAACGCGGCCGGCCGAGCGGGCGCCGGGCAGCTTGCGCCACAGCACCGGGGAGAGAGTGAAGCCGACGAGGTAGTCGAGGGCACGGCGCGCCATGTAGGCGTCGACCAGCGCACCGTCGATCTGGCGCGGATGCTTCATGGCGTCCGAGACCGCCTGCTTGGTGATGGCGTTGAACACCACCCGCTCGATCTTCTGATCCTTCAGCGCGCGCTTTTCCTTCAGCACCTCCAGCACGTGCCAGGAGATGGCCTCACCCTCGCGATCAGGGTCGGTGGCGAGAATCAGGCGATCGGCGTTCTTCAGGGACTTGGCGATGTCATTGAGCCGGCCGGCCGCCTTGGGGTCGACCTCCCAGATCATCTTGAAATTGGCATCAGGATCGACGGAACCGTTCTTCGCGGGCAGGTCGCGGACATGGCCGAACGAGGCCAGAACCTCATAGGACGAGCCCAAATATTTGTTGATCGTCTTGGCTTTCGCCGGCGACTCCACAATGACGATATTCATGTAGTTCCAGTAACTTACGGGAAAATCTGAGGCCGAAAACGAAAGGATTCGGGTCGGCCGTTTCGACCCGAACATGGGTGGTGAGGCCTCCGCTGTCAAATCGAGGGGTGCCGAAGGTCCGCCGAATGGGAAAAGTTTCATATCGAAAAAGTTGCAAAACACCACCTTGGAGTTGCGGCCGATGTCGGCGTAATGTCGCCTGGGGCATGGATTCGGGTGGGGTCTGGTGACTAGGCCGGGAAAGAAACGGGCGCGCGCCCCTGTCGGCGCGGCGCGAGGCTCGCGTCACGAGGAACCGGGAGAGGGCGGCGCGGACGAGGCCGTCGCCTTCATCGCCGAGCAGGTCGGGGCGCTACGCAAGCTCGCCGAGCAGCACAAACTCGCCGTGCTGCATTATCTGCTGGGCATGACCAAGCTCGAGGCCGACGAGCATTTGAGGCTGCGGAGCAAGCGCAAGCTGTCGTGACAAGGCGGATGTTTGGCGTGAACTATCGTGTCCTGCCGACGACAAAGCCAATGTGAAGAACGCGTTCAATCTCTCGAGCCTTGCGGACAAGCTCCGCAACGACGTTCGTAGCCTCGTGATCATGGCGGCATTGATCGGAGGCTTGATCCTTTGGTTTGTGACCGTCGGCTGGACCGATCGGGTGATCTATCGTGGCGTCGATCAAGCTTGGTTCGAGCCCGGTCGCGTCCATCTCAAGACGGAGCCTTCCGGTCATTACACCATCGAGCGGAATGCAGATTTTGCCGCCATGAAGGTCGGCTGTGTCTATGATCTGAACTACGAGGCCGAGTTCGGCCGGCGCCAACGCGCCGATCGCCTGAAAATGGTTCGCAGGGCTACCTTGGTCGGATGCTAGCCAGAGTTCGCTCCGCGCGCATTGAGGTGCGGTGGCAGCTCGCCGGCGCAATCAGGCCGACCGCTGTCGCGCCGGCCGCGGCTTCAGCGTGGTGTCGGCGGGACTGAGCAGGCGCCCATCCTCCGCGCGCATTTCCAGCTTCTTCACCGGGCGGCCTTTGGCACGATCGACCAGGATTGTCGCGATCTCCTCGGGGCGATCGTCGAACTCCTCGCTCCATTGCCGCAGCGCCACCAGGATCGGGAAGGTGCCGCGGCCCTTCGGCGTCAGCACATATTCCTGATAGGCGCTGCCGTCGGAGGCGGGGGCGGTGGCCAGAATGCCGTGATCGACCAGCGAACGCAGCCTCACGGACAGGATGTTCTTGGCCATGCCAAGCTTGCTCTGGAATTCGCCGAAGCGGCGGACGCCGAACAGCGCCTCGCGGATGATCAGCAGCGACCACCAATCGCCGATCGCCTCCAATGAGCGTGCGATCGGGCATGAATCGCCCTCGAAGCTCGTTCGTTTCACCATGATTCCGGTCCTGTCGCGTTTGCACGATTCGAATGCCGATCACGCGCTTGTGTGGTTGCATCATAAAACCATATGCCCTAGATGGCAATCTAGTTTTATGATGCAACCACTGGAGGCGAGCGTGAGACTGACGAACAAGACGGCCCTGATCACCGGCGGCAATAGCGGCATCGGCCTTGCGACCGCAAAGCTGTTCGTGGCCGAGGGCGCCAAGGTGGTAATCACCGGGCGCAACAAGGAGACATTGGAAATTGCGGCGAAGCAGCTCGGGCCGAACGCGCTCGCGCTCGCCGCCGATGCCACCGACATCGCCGCGACCGAAGCTGCTATCAGGCAGGGCGCCGAGAAATTCGGGAAGTTCGACATCGTGTTCGCCAATGCCGGCATTGCCGGCGGCACGCCGCTGGGATCGGCGGCGCTGGAAGTGTTCGAGAAGGTCATCAGCACCAACCTGACCGGCGTGTTCTTCACGGTGCAGGCGGCGCTGCCCTATCTCAACGACAACGCCTCGATCGTCCTCAACGGCTCGGTGATCTCCGTGCTCGGCATTCCCGGCTACTCCGCCTACGGCGCCGCCAAGGCCGGCGTGCGGGCGATGGCGCGGATCATGGCTTCGGAGCTGTCGCCGCGCGGCATTCGCGTCAACGTCGTGGCGCCCGGCGCGATCCGCACGCCGATCTGGGGACCCGCGACCGCGACGCCGGAAGCCGAGCAGGCGTTCGAGAGGCGGATCGCGCTGTCAACGCCGCTCGGGCGCATCGGCGAGACCGATCACGTTGCGAAGACGGTGCTGTTCCTCGCCTCCGACGATGCCGCACATGTGCAGGGCCAGGAGATCTTCGTCGACGGCGGCGCGGTGGCATCTCCAAGCGGCGCGCCGATCTACCGGGGCTGATCGCTTCCGCCAACAAACCTTTCTTCCGCCCGGCGCAAGATGCGTGTTGCGCCGGACGGTCCGCGTGGCCAAGGCAATGCTGCGCGAAGGCTAGGCTGCGCGCAAAGACGTTGCCGACTGGAGTGCACCGGCGATCGCCTTTTCGCGGTGGTCCGGGCCGACCTGGATGCCGTCGGCCGGGATGAACTCGACGCTGGCAATGCCCATGAAACCGAACACCCAGCGCAAATAGCTTTCGAGGTGTTCGCCGGCCGCGTACGGCGTCTCCGCGCCGTAATAGCCGCCGCGCGAGATCGCCACGATCACGCGCTTGCCGCCGGCAAGACCCTCGGGCCCCGCGGCGCCATATTTAAATGTCTTCCCCACCACGAGGATGCGGTCGATCCAAGCCTTGAGCTGGCTCGGAATGGTGAAATTGTACATGGGTGCGCCGATCACGATGATGTCGGCAGAAAGGAACTCGTCGAGCGCGGCCGCGCTTGCGGCCAGGTCCGGTGCGAGTTCTGCCGGCGCGGGGGCGCCTTGCGCAGCGGCGAGGTGCGAGCCGGAGAGGTGGGCCAGCGGGGTCTGGGTCAGGTCGCGATAGACCACGTCGAGCGAAGGCGTCGCCTGGCGCAGCCGGTCGACGATGGCGGCGGAAACCTGCCTGGATACGGAGTGGGGGCCGAGGACGCTGGAGTCGAGATGGAGCAGTTTCATTTGGGGTCACCCATGGTATAGGTTTGTAACCAGGACTACATGAGTGACTGTCGAAATCCCCGCAAGAACGCACTTTTTTGAGCCATGGGCACATTACTGAAACCGACGCACGCCGATTTGCCTGCTCCGCCACGGCCCGATCCCGATCATGCCGATTGTCGCGGCGTGGCCTCGGTCCTGTCCCGCGTCGGCGACAAATGGAGCGTGTTCGTCATCATGATGCTGAGCGACGGGCCGAAGCGTTTCAACGAGCTGAAGCGCATGATCAACGGCATCTCGCAGCGCATGCTGACCTTGACGCTGCGAGGTCTCGAGCGCGACGGCCTCGTCACGCGCACGATCTTTCCGACCATACCGCCCCGCGTCGACTACGAGCTGACAGATCTCGGCCGTGGGCTTCAGCAGCCGGTGAAGGCGCTCGGGCAGTGGGCGATGGACCACCTGACGCAGATCGAGGCTGCACGTACGCAGTTCGATCGGCGCAATAGCGGCTAGCTAAGTCTGTCCCCGTCATCCTGAGGTGCTCGTCCTGCAACGCAGAGCGAGCCTCGAAGGATGACGGGTTCAACATTGCCGGTGCGCTATCGCGCTGATCCGACGATCTTCTCGGTCATTCCGCGGCCCGAGCGGAACGAGGGAGCCCGGAATCCATTTGGTCCCGGCGGAGATGGATGAACGGATTCCGGGCTCGCGACTTCGTCGCGCCGGGGAATGACGTACCCTCCGTGAATGGGAGTTCGAGGCACATCTACAGCAGCGATACCAACCCGCCGCCGTGGCGTTCGAGCTTGCCGGCCAGCTCCAGCTCCAGCAGCACCATGCGCACGATCGCGGGCGAGGCGCCGGACATCCGCACGAGATCGTCGATCGAGATGGGCGCCGGGCCGAGCAGGCCGGTGATCTGGTCGCGGTCGTGGCCTTGCGGATCGCTCTCGAACGGCTCGCTGTCGGGCTCGCCCGCAGGACTCATCAACGGCCGCTCCATGATCGGCTGCACCGCATTGATGATGTCGGCGGCTTCGGTGACGAGGGTCGCGCCCTGCTTGATCAGGTCGTTGGCGCCGGCGGCGCGCGGATCGAGCGGGGAGCCCGGCACCGCGAACACCTCGCGGCCCTGTTCGGCCGCCATGCGCGCGGTGATCAGCGAGCCCGAGCGGTGTGCCGCTTCCACCACGACGACGCCGAGCGAAGCGCCCGAGATCAGCCGGTTGCGGCGCGGGAAGTCGCGGGCACGCGGCTCATGGCCGAGCGGCATCTCGGAGATCGCAGCGCCTTCGTGATCGAGCATCGCCGCGAGCAGATCGCCATGCTCGGGCGGATAGATGCAATCATGGCCGCCGGCGAGGACGGCGACGGTGCCGCTGTCGACACTGGCGCGATGCGCGGCCTGGTCGACGCCGCGCGCGAGCCCGGAGACGACGACGAAGCCGGCTTCGCCGAGCTCGCGCGCGAGCAGGCCCGCGAATTTCAGCCCGGCGCCGGAAGCGTTGCGCGAGCCGACAATGGCGATCATCGGCCGCATCAGGGTTTTCGTGTCGCCGCGCACGGCGAGCAGCGGCGGCGCATCGTCGATCATCGCCAGCCGGGCCGGATAGCCGTCCTCGCCGGGCGCCAGCCAGGCGATGCCGAATTTGCGGCTCGCGGCCAGCTCGGCCCTGGCTTCGTCTGCGCTGCAGATGCGGCCCGATCGCTGCGCACCGCCGCGGCGCGCGAGATCAGGCAGCCGCTCCAGGGCGGCGCGCGCCGTGCCGAAATGATCGACCAGCGAACGGAAGGTGCGCGGGCCGACATTGTCGGAACGGATCAGCCGCAGGCGGTCGATCCGCTCAGTCTCGGTCAGCTCCACGCTCGGATTGATGGCGTCCACGGCGTCTCCTTGCAGGCGCAGCATGGAACAACCTGAGGGCGTTGCGCAACAGCGACGTGCGCTTGCGCGGCCTCGGCCCGATGCTAAAAGCGAGACCAATAAGAAGGATCTTGCCATGATTTCACTCGCCGACCTCCAGCGCCGCATTGAAGCCGGCGAGTTGTCGCCCGATGCCGCTATCGCCGAGGCGCATGCGGCGATCGAGGCCAGGGAGAAGGACGTCCGCGCCTTTGTCCGTCACGACAAGGCGGCAAGAGCGCAGGCCTCCGGTCCGTTGCGCGGCATCGCGGTCGGCATCAAGGACATCATCGACACCGCCGAGATGCCGACCGAGATGGGCTCGGAGATCTATCGCGGCTGGCAGCCGCGCGCCGATGCGCCTGTTGTCATGATGCTCAAGCGGGCGGGGGCCACCATCATCGGCAAGACCACGACCACGGCGTTCGCCTCGCGCGATCCGACGCCGACGCTCAATCCGCACAATCCCGGCCATTCGCCGGGCGGCTCCTCCGCGGGCTCGGCGGCGGCGGTCGGCGCCGGCATGATCCCGCTGGCGCTGGGCACCCAGACCGGCGGCTCGGTGATCCGGCCGGCGGCCTATTGCGGGACCGCCGCGATCAAGCCGTCGTTCCGCATGCTGCCGACGGTCGGCGTGAAGTGCTATTCGTGGGCGCTCGACACGGTCGGCCTGTTCGGCGCGCGCGCGGAGGATCTCGCGCGCGGACTTTTGGCCATGACCGGTCGCACCGAATTTTCAGGCATCGTTCCGGCGAAGGCGCCGCGCATCGGCGTGGTCAGGCAGGAGTTCGCCGGCAGCGTGGAGCCGGCGGCCGAACAGGGCTTGCTGGCCGCGACCAAGGCGGCAGAGCGCGCCGGCGCCAGCGTGCAGGCCATCGACCTGCCCGAGGCGGTGCAGGAGGCCTGGCGCATCCACCCCATCGTCCAGGACTACGAGGCGCATCGCGCGCTGGCCTGGGAGTTTTCCGAGCGTCACGACGAGATCGCGCCGATGCTGCGGGCCAGCCTCGATGCGACGGCCCATCTGACACCGAAGGAATATGACGAGGCGCGCCGGATCAGCCGCCGCGGCCGCCGCGAGCTCGGCGAAGTGTTCGAGGGTGTCGACGTGCTCCTGACCTATTCGGCGCCGGGCACCGCGCCGGCCAAGGAGCTCGCGACCACAGGCGATCCCCGTTACAACCGGCTCTGGACACTGATGGGCAATCCTTGCGTCAACGTGCCGGTGCTGAAGGTCGGCGGCCTGCCTGTTGGCGTGCAGGTGATCGCGCGCTTCGGCAACGACGCGCGCGCGCTCGCGACGGCATGGTTCCTGGAGAACGCGCTGGCGACGTCAGGTTAGCGCGGCTTCGGAGGCAGCGAGAGCCTGTGCGGACGCCGAAGGCGCTGCGCCGGCTTTTGCATCCTGCCCGAGCCAGCGCTCGGCGGCGGCGCGACCGCTCCGGTGCAGCAGCCGGATGAAGCCGCGGCCGAGGTCGGTCGATGAACGCTGTGCCAGGCCGTCAACGGAGTCTTCGGCCGCGATCCGGGTGAGCCGCAGCGAAGGGGCTGCGTGCGACTGTGCCCATGCGACCGCCGCGATCTCGGCATTGAGGGCGGCGTTGGCCGCGATCTGGTCGAGCCGGCGGTCGATCGCGGCGAGGGTGATGGGCACGTAGCTGTCGCGCGCGGGGGTGACCTGGACCAGCAGGACGTCGGCCGTCGTCGTCTCCTGCGCCAGCCGCAGCAAGGGCGGATTGCCGCCGAAGCCGCCGTCCCAATAGGCCTCGCCGTCGATCTCGACGGCGCAATGAACCAGGGGCGGGCAGGTCGAGGCCAGCGCGACGTCGGCGGTGATGGAGTCGTTGCGGAAGATCTGCTGCTGGCCGTCGCGGATCCGCGTCGCCGCAATCAGCAGCTTTGGTGCTCCTGGATCTTGCAGCACCGTAAAATTAATGTCGCGCGACAGCGCCAGCCGCAGCGGATCGAGATCGAACGGATCGAACTGGCCCGAGCGCAGCGTCGGACCGAATGCGACCGAGCTTCCCGCCGGCGAGAATCCACCGAGCAGCATCAGCGAGCGGAACGAGGCCTCGTGCATCAGGCGGAGCCAGAACCGGTTCAGCCGTAACCGGGCAGCTTCGCGGCCGCCCTCCGCGAGGCCGGAGGCGAGCAGCAGCGCATTGATGGCGCCGGCGCTGGCGCCGCTGATGGTGTCGATCTCGATCGGCTCTTCCAGCAGCCGCTCCAGCACGCCCCATGTGAAGGCCGCAAAGGTGCCGCCGCCCTGCAACGCCAGCGACAATTGTCGCGGCGGCCATGGGGCCGGGCGCGCCTGCGCTGATGCAGCCGGGGCGGTCGCAGGTCGGAGCTCGACCGCGACAGGATTTGGCGCGACGGGACCTGGCGCGACGGGAGCAAGTGAGGGCGCCGGCGGCGGAACGGCAACGGGCGTTGGCCTAGGAGGCGGTGCGGGCGCATCGGACCAGATATTGGTTGTCGACAGCAGCCGGCTTGCCGCAGTGCCTTGCGGGCCAGACTCCTCGTGCATGCCGTCGTTCGTCTCGCCCATTCTGAGCAACCGCGTAACGCCATTTGTCCCGTCAGGATGACAGGCATGGAACCCGTTCGCTACCTTGCCTTGCGAGTCGGCGACGAGTTGCGAACAGAATTCGAGATATAATGCAGAGAGGGGCTTCGGTATCCGTAGATGCCCTGGCTTCAGTTGCTTTGCTTGACGCGGCTTACGCCTTCTCGCCGATCCGGCTTTCCTTGCCGGCTTGCAGGCGCTTGATGTTCTCGCGATGCGCGTAGAACAACAGCAGCGTCAGCACGGCGAACAATGCTGCGAGCGCGAGATGGCCGAACCACCACAGGAATATCGGCGTGATGAACGCCGCCACCAGTGCCGACAGCGAGGAGTAGCGGGTGGTGAAGGCGGTCGCCAGCCAGAGCAGGCAGAACACCACCATGCCGGGCCAGAACAGGCCAAGCAGGACGCCGATATAGGTCGCAACGCCCTTGCCGCCCTTGAACTTGAGCCAGACAGGGAAGAGATGGCCGAGGAAGGCGCCGAGCCCGGCCACCATGGCGGCGTTGGGACCTGCGATATAGCCGGCGATCACGACAGCCGCGGTGCCCTTGAGCGCGTCGAGCAGCAGGGTGCCGGCGGCAAGACTCTTGCGCCCGGTGCGCAGCACATTGGTGGCGCCGATGCTGCCGGAGCCGATCGAGCGGATATCCTGCGTGCCGGCGAGCCTGGTCAGAACCAGGCCGAAGGGAATCGAGCCGAAGAGGTAGCCGATGACGAAGGCCACCGGCAGGAATGCTTCAAGCCCCATGGCGGCCTCTCCAAAGGCTGGATTTCAAAGTCGCGGGATCGCGCAGGTCAGACATGCTCGTACACCGTCCGGCCGCCGACGATGGTGCGCACCACGCGGCCTGTAAAGCGGGCCTCGTCGAACGGGGTGTTCTTGCAGGGCGATTTGAGGTCGGCGGGATCGACCACCCAGGGCACATCGGGGTCGATCACGATGACGTCGGCCGGGCTGCCGGCGCGCAGGGTTCCGCCAGGCAGGCCGAGCAGCTCGGCCGGGCGGGTCGACATCGCCCGGATCAGCGTTTTCAGGTCCAGCTCGCCATTGTGCACGAGCCGCAGGCCCGCCGGCAGCATGGTCTCGAGACCGACAGCGCCGGGCGCGGCCTCGGCGAACGGCAGCCGCTTGACCTCGACGTCCTGCGGATTGTGGTCGGACATGATGACCTCGAGCAGGCCGGAGGCGACGGCCGCCACCAATGCCCGGCGGTCGTCCTCGCTGCGCAGCGGCGGCGACAGCTTCAGGAACGACCGGTAGGGGCCGATGTCGTTCTCGTTCAGCGCGAGATGGTTGATCGAGACCGAGGCGCTGACGGCGAGCCCGGCGTCGCGGGCGCGCTGGAGGATGTCGAGGGAATCGATGCAGCTCAGCGAAGCCGCATGATAGCGGCCCCCGGTCAGCGCGACGAGGCGCATGTCGCGTTCGAGCATGACGGCCTCGGCGGCATTCGGGATACCCATCAGGCCCAGGCGCGAGGCGAACTCGCCTTCGTTCATCACGCCTTCGCCGACGAGATCGGGGTCCTCGGTGAAGTGCACGATCAGCGCATCGAAATCGCGCGCGTAGGTCAGCGCGCGGCGCATCACCTGCGCATTGGTCACGCTTCGGGCCGCATCGCTGAAGGCGACGGCGCCCGCGGCCTTGAGCAGGCCGAACTCGGTCATCTCCTGGCCGAGCATGCCCTTGGTGAGCGCCGCCATCGGCTGGATGTTGACGATCGCGGTGTCGCGGGCGCGGCGCATCACGAAGTCGACGGTCGCCGAATTGTCGATCACCGGCGAGGTGTCGGGCTGGCAGATGATGGTGGTGATGCCGCCGGTCGCGGCCGCCTGGCTCGCGGTGGCAAAGGTCTCGCGATGGCTGAAGCCGGGCTCGCCGACGAAGGCGCGCATGTCGATGAGGCCGGGCGCGACGATCTTGCCGGCGCAATTGACGATGTCGGTGCCTTCAGGGACGCCGGCCGCGCCGATGCCGCGGCGGGTCTCGCGGATGGTGCCGTCGGCGATCAGGACGTCGCCGACACCGTCGAAATCCCTGGAGGGATCGACGACGCGGGCGTTGGCGAGCAGGACGGGGCGGCGATCGATCAGCATCGGCATCACGCGTTCGGCAGGTTACGGGCGAGCGCTTCCAGCACCGCCATGCGCACGGCGACGCCCATCTCCACCTGTTCGCGGATCAGGGACTGCGCGCCGTCGGCCACGATCGAGTCGATCTCGACGCCGCGGTTCATCGGGCCGGGATGCATCACGAGCGCGTCCGGCTTGGCGTAGGCGAGTTTCTTCTGGTCGAGCCCGAAATAGTGGAAATATTCCGACGACGACGGCACGAAGGAGCCGTTCATGCGCTCGCGCTGCAGCCGCAGCATCATGACGATATCAGCGCCGTTGAGCCCCTCACGCATGTCGCGCGCGACCTCGACGCCCATCCGCTCGATGCCGGGCGGCAGCAGCGTGGTCGGGCCGACCACGCGGACGCGGGCGCCCATCGTGTTGAGCAGGATGATGTTGGAGCGGGCGACGCGCGAATGCAGCACGTCGCCGCAGATCGCGACCACCAGCCCTTCGATCCGGCCCTTGTTGCGGCGGATGGTGAGGGCGTCGAGCAGGGCCTGGGTCGGATGCTCGTGCGCGCCGTCGCCGGCATTGATCACGGAACCGTCAACCTTGCGTGCCAGCAGTTCCACCGCGCCGGAGGCGTGATGGCGCATCACCAGGATGTCGGGATGCATCGCGTTCAGCGTCATCGCGGTGTCGATCAGGGTCTCGCCCTTCTTCATCGAGGAGGAGGAGACCGCCATGTTCATGACGTCCGCGCCGAGCCGCTTTCCCGCGAGCTCGAACGAGGATTGGGTTCGGGTGGAAGCCTCGAAGAAGAGGTTCACCTGCGTCCGTCCCCGCAGGACGGTGCGCTTCTTGTCAACCTGGCGGTTGAGCTCGACATATTCTTCGGACAGGTCGAGCAGGCCGGTGATGTCGGCCGCGGACAGGCCCTCGATGCCCAGCAAATGCCGGTGGCCGAGGACGAAGGTGGATTTCGATGTCATTAAAAGCAGACCTATAGGGGGGGATGACGGGGGGAGCAAGCTTCAAATCCGGCCTGCGGACTTATCCACGGCGCTTTACGGGCAACACGCCGCCGCCGGCCTGTGTTCGGAGCTGCCGCTTTGCGCTAGACTCGTGCCATTCGTTGCGTCACGGGCCGGATCATGACGAGCATGCGGTATTTTAATCGACTGGCGCGCAATGTCGTTGCGCTGGCGGCCGTGTGCCTCGTCGGCATCGCGACACCGGCGCTGGCGGAGAAGCGCGTCGCACTCGTGATCGGCAACGATGTCTATCCGAACTTGCCGCCGGACCGCCAATTGAAGAAGGCGGCCAATGACGCGACCAGCGTCGCCGACGCGCTGCGGGCACTCCAATTCGACATCGTGCTGGGGACCAATCTCGGCCGCCAGGCCATGATCGACCGCCTCGCCGATTTCACGGCGCGGCTCGAGCCGGGCGACACGGCGGCTGTGTTCTATGCGGGGCACGGCGTGGCGATCGCGGGGGTGAACTACCTGGTGCCGAGCGATGTTCCGGCCGTGAGCGAAGGCGCTGAAGCGCGGGTGCGCGGGGCCTCGATCGCCGAGCCCGACTTGCTCGCAGAGCTCCAGGCAAAGTCGGTGCGGGTCGCCTTCGTTGTCATCGACGCCTGCCGCGACAATCCGTTTCCGCGCGCCGCCGGCCGTTCGATTGGCAATACGCGAGGGCTCGCGGATGCGCGGCCGGCGCGCGGCATCTTCACGCTCTATTCGGCCGGGATCGGCCAGACCGCGCTCGACCAGCTCGGCAGCAGCGATACCGCGAATAATTCGGTGTTCACGCGGATCTTCGTCGAGCAGCTGAAGCGGCCCGAGCTGCATCTCGGCGATCTCGCGGTCGAGGTGCGCGAGCGCGTGGCGGCACTGGCGCTGACCGCGACGGACGTTGGCGGCCAACCGGCACCGCATGAGCAGACGCCGGCCTATTACGACCAGACGCTCGGCGGACGCATCTATCTTTGGGAGGCGGCACCGTCGATGCCGCGCGTGGCAGGCATGCTGGTGAAGCCGCCGGCAAAGCCTGCGGTCGCGGAGCGCGCGACGATGCGTCCGCCGCGTCCGTCTGCGGCGGGTGAAAGCTGCGCCCGCAGCGGCTTCGAGACCTACTGCGTCAGCTCGATGCTGAAGCCGCAATTCGGCAATTCATACGGCGCGACCAACCTGTTCGATGCCTCGACGGGGACGGCCTGGGTCGAGGGTGCAGCCGGCAACGGCATCGGCGAATGGATCACGGTCGAGTTCGAAACCCCGCGACGGGTCAAGTCGATCCATGTGCAGAACGGCTACCAGAAGAACCCCGACATCTTTTCCAAGAACAACAGGGTTCGTCAGATCCGGGTGCTGTTCTCCGGCGGCGAGTCGCAGGTCTTCATTCTCGAGGACAGGCTGTCGGCGCAATTGCTGACATTGCGGCCGCCGGTGACGGCCCATTGGATGCAATTCATCATCGACGACGTCTGGGCCGGCAACAAATACACGGACACCGCGATCACCAAGCTTCTGGTCAGCTCGGATCCGGTGCAATGACCGCAAGGACAGGAATCGCGGCGCATGTGGCGCTCGGCGTGCTGCTTGCGATATCGGTGCTCGCGCCGGCGCGGGCGCAGAGCTTGCCCGGCGATTTCGTCTATCTGCGCGACATCGACCCCAGCATCATCCAGGACATCCGCTACGCCACCTCGAACAATTTCGTCGGCCGGCCGCTGGCTGGCTACAATGCCGGAGAATGCGTGGTGAAGCGCGAGGTCGGGCTTCGGCTGAAGGCGGTGCAGCAGGAGCTCGCCGCACAGAATCTCTCGCTCAAGATGTTCGATTGCTACCGGCCGGCGCGGGCCTCGCTCGACATGGTCAAGTGGTCGCAGAACGGTCACGAGACCGCCGCCGAGCGGCGCTACAATCCGAAAATCCCCAAGACCGAGCTGTTCCGCCTCGGCTACATCGCGAGCCGTTCGCAACATTCCACCGGCGCGGCGCTCGATCTGACGCTGGTCGATCTGAAGGCCGACAATTCCGCCAAATACGACCCGTCGAAAACCTATGCCGATTGCACCGCGCCGGTCGAAGCGCGCGCACCCGAAGGCAGTGTCGATATGGGGACAGGCTACGACTGCACCGATACGAAGGGCCATACCGCGGCACCGTCGATCACGGCGGAACAACGCAGCTGGCGCAAGCGGCTGGTGACGGCGATGGCCAGGCAAGGCTTTGTGAACTATTCGAAGGAGTGGTGGCATTTTTCCCTGCCTGGGGCCGGCGGGGCGGCCTATGATTTCCCGATCCAGCCGCGACGGAACTGATTTCGCGCCGAGGAAACGTGATGACCCAGCCGAGCTTTGCGACCCACGAGGTCTTCAACCAATCACCGCCGTTCGAGGATATCGACCTGTTCGCCGTGGACCGGCCGCTGGTCGAGGCGGTCAAGGCCAATGGCGGCGCGGCGGCGGAACGCGAACTCTCCGAGTTCGGCAGGCAATGGGGCTCGGCCGCGATGGCCGATCGCGGGCGCCTCGCGAACGAGAACACGCCGAAGCTGCGCAGCTTCGACGCCAAGGGCAATCGCCGCGATCAGGTCGAGTTTCACCCGGCCTATCACGAGCTGATGGCGCACAGCGCCCATGCCGGCGTGCACAATTCGACGTGGACGGCGAACGGCAAACCGGCGGGCGATGCCGCCGAAGTCATTCGTGCGGCGAAATTCTACATGGCGGCCCAGGTCGAGACCGGCCACCTCTGTCCGATCACGATGACGCGTGCCTCCGTCGGTGCGCTGGCGATGCAGCCGGACCTGCTCGGCAGGGTGATGCCGGTGCTGTCGACCAGGAGCTACGACCCGAGCTTCGCGCCGTGGTGGGGCAAGCGCGGCATGACGCTCGGCATGGGCATGACCGAGAAGCAGGGCGGCACCGACGTGCGTTCCAACATGAGCCGCGCGGTGCGCGATGGCGAGGCCTATCGCATCACCGGCCACAAGTGGTTCATGTCGGCACCGATGTGCGACGCCTTCCTGGTGCTGGCGCAGGCCGAGCAGGGCCTGACCTGTTTCTTCATGCCGCGCTTTGCACCGGATGGATCGGTCAACGCGATCCAGTTCCAGCGGCTGAAGGACAAGCTCGGCAACCGCTCCAATGCCTCCTCCGAGGTCGAGTTCGTCGGCGCCTATGCGCAAGTCGTCGGCGAGGCGGGCAAGGGCATCCGCACCATCATCCAGATGGTGCAGCTGACGCGGCAGGATTGCGCGATCGCCTCGGTCGGCCTGATGCGCTCGGGGCTGGCGCATGCGCTGCATCACGCCCGTCACCGCAGCGTGTTCCAGAAGCATCTGGCCGATCAGCCGCTGATGCAGGCGGTGCTGTCGGACATGGCGCTGCATGTCGAGGCGAGCACGGCCCTGGTGATGCGGCTCTGCCGCGCCTTCGATCGCACCCCGCACGATGCGGCGGAGGCCGCCTATATGCGGCTGCTCACGCCCGCGATCAAATACTGGACCTGCAAGAGCGCGCCGCCGTTCCTGTATGAAGCCATGGAATGCCTCGGCGGCAACGGCTATGTCGAGGACGGCATTCTGGCGCGGCATTATCGGGAATCGCCGGTCAACGCGATCTGGGAGGGCTCGGGCAACGTGATGTGCCTCGACGTGCTCCGCGCGCTCTCGCGCGAGCCGGAGGCCGCGACGGCGGTGCTGCAAGCGCTTGCGGCCGAGACCAAGGGCTTGCCGGGAGCGAGCGAGACGGTCGCTTTCGTCGGCAAGACTTTCCGGCGTGCCGACGGCGAGCGCGTCGCGCGGCTGGCCGTCGAGAAGTTGGCGCTGCTGGCCGCGGCCGCGGCGCTGAACGGCGTGTCGCCGCGCAATGCCGAATTGTTCGCGGCGAGCCGGCTCGCGGCCAATCATGCCAGCATGTACGGCGCCGTGGAGCTGGACAGCGGCGAGGTCCGGGCGCTGCTGGAGCGCGCGCTGCCGTGAGGAGAGCCCAGCTCAACCTCTCGTCATGGCCGGGCTTGTCCCGGCCATCCACGTCTTGTTGTGCGGCACGAAGAACGTGGATGCCCGGGACGAGCCCGGGCATGACGACCTCTCGATAGTTTGCGCGACCCAACGAAAGCATCCTGATGGATTCCCTCAATCCCGACCATCCGCCGACGACCGTCACGCCGGCGACGCCGCGCGTCTGGAAGTTCTGGGGCACGGCGCTGTGGGGCCTCTTCATTTTCGTCGCGATGTTCGTCGGACAGATCGGCGCCGTCGTCCTGGTGGCAGCGCAGCGCGGCCTGCCGATGGATCTCGCCTCGATCCAGGTCGTCGGCCGCGAGCCGCAGACGCTCGCGCTCTCGGTCATCATGGGCCTGCCGGCGACGCTTCTGGCGGTGTGGCTCGCCATCGCCATCAAGAGGGCGTCCTTCGTCGACTATCTCGCGCTGCACTGGCCGTCCTGGAAGCAGCTGCTGCTCGGCGCGGTCGGCCTCATCCTGCTGGTGCTGGTCTGGGAGACGATGTCGCGCGCGCTCGGCCGCGAGGCGACGCCGGGCTTCATGACCGATCTGCTGAAATCGGGCCGCGACAAGGGCGCGGCGCTGCTGCTTCTGTTCGCCTTCAGCGTGGCCGCGCCGATGTCGGAAGAGGTGTTGGCGCGCGGCTTTCTGTTCCGCGGCTGGTCGGCGAGCTTCCTGCGCGTGCCGGGCGCGATCCTGCTGTCGTCGCTGGTCTGGACCATCGTTCACCTGCAATACGACCTTTACTTCCTCGCCGAGGTCCTCGCCATCGGCCTTTGGTTCGGCTACATGCGTTATCGTGCCAATTCGCTCTGGCTCACCATCGTGCTGCACGCGCTGAACAACATGACCGCGGTGGTGCTGACGATGTGGCTGGGCGCTTGATCAGGCCGCCAGCGCGATCGCAACCGGCATCGTGATCGCCGCACAGATGGTCTGCAGCGTGATGATCTGCGCCAGCAACGGGGCGTCACCGCCCATCTGCCGGGCGAGGACATAGGCGCTCGACGAGGTCGGCACCGCCGAGCAGATCGCGACGATCGCGAGGCTGTTGCCGGAAAGCCCGAACCAGACGCCGAGCCCCAAGGCAAACGCAGGCATCAGCACCAGCTTGAGCACGACGCCGATCGCAGCGCCGGCGCTGGGGCGCAACAGACCTTCCAGATGCAGCCCGGCGCCGGTGACGAGCAGGCCGATGGCGAGCGAGGAACTGCCGAGCGCATCCGCCACCTCGTGCCATAGCCTCGGCAGCGGCAAGTGGCTGACATTGACGGAGAGGCCGATGATGCAGGCCCAGATCAGGGGATTGCGCACCAAGGTCATGACGATGGCGCGGGCGGATTGCCTTTCGGGCGATGCATAGCGAGCGAGCACCGAGACGCTGAACACGTTCACGAGGGGGATGATCGCCACCATCGCCACGGAGGCGAGCGCCAGCCCGACATCGCCGAACAAATTCGCGGCGATCGACAGCGCCACGAAGGTCTGCCAGCGCGTCGCGCCCTGGAAGATCGAGGTGAAGGCGGGACCGTCGACGCCGAGCCGCGACAGGGCGGGGCGTAGCGCGAGGCACAGCAGCGACATCGCCAGCGCCGCCAATAGAAGCGCGCCGCCGACGCCGGCCACCGGTACCTTGGAAAGGTCGGCCTTCACCAGGGTCTGGATCAGCAGCATCGGGAACAGCACGAAATAGGTCAGCCGCTCCAGCCCGTGCCATTGCGTGTCGAGCCGCATCAGGCTGCGCTTCAGCACGACGCCGAGCACGATGAGGATGAAGACCGGCAGCAGCGCCGCGATGACGACCGGCATGGGTCAACCGGTGCGGAGATTGGCGAGACGGTCGAGCGCGCCTTGCAGGATGAAGATGGCGGCGTGCTCGTCGATCACCTCGGCGCGCTTGGCGCGGCTGACGTCCATGCCGATCAGCTCGCGTTCGACCGCCGCGGTCGAGAGGCGCTCGTCCCACAGGCCGATGGGAAGCGCGGTCAGACCGGCGAGATTGCGGGCGAAGGCGCGGGTGGATTGCGCGCGCGGGCCCTCGCTGCCGTCCATGTTGATGGGCAGGCCGAGCACGAATCCGGTCGCCTTGCGCTCTGCCGCGATCGCGAGCAGCCGGGCCGCGTCCCGCTTGAATTGCGTGCGCTGGACCGTCTCGACGCCGGTCGCCAGTCTCCGGTCCGGGTCGGACACGGCAACGCCGATGGTCTTGGTGCCCAAGTCGAGCCCGACCAGCGCGCCGCGCGCGGGCCAGTGGGTTGCAGCATCGACGAGAGGCAGGATAAGAGCCGGCATGCGAAGCGCATATCACGCGTCACGCCGCGGAGTGAACCCGAAACAATGGATGCGCTGACATTATTCGGCCTGTTCGCCGTCTCGGCGATGCTGGTCACTTACGCCCTGGAAGATCGCAGCCACTGGTTCGTACTGCTGTTCGCCGCGTCCTGCGCGCTCGGCTCGGCCTATGGTTTTCTCCAGGGTGCCTGGCCGTTCGGCCTGGTCGAGGCGATCTGGGCCGTCGTGGCGCTGCGGCGGTGGCAGCGCAGGGCGTAGATCGTCCGACGGCCCCACGACCCGCGAAATTGCGACAGGCGGCCACATCCATCATTTGTGGCAAATCTCACACTGATGACGCCCAGACCATGGCAAGATGCCTGTGGTTGCGTGCCAATGAATGTGCAGGTTTAGAGTGACGCGGGGTATATGCCCGCGATTTTCCAGAACGATCGGCCGTGGCCCGCAATCCGACCGCGCTGCAACCTTGGCGCAAATTTTCTGGCGCCCCGACCGCGTCCCATATTCGCCCAGTCATTAGAGGAGTCACATGCTCATCAAGCCAAGCCTGATCGCGGGCTCAGAAAGGCGATTCAAGCAAGCCGAGTTCTCACCCGAAGCCTTGAACCGGAAATTGGGCGACGGTCCGATCGAGATGTCCGTCGAAAAGATGCGCGTGCGCCAGCGCCAGCTGCTCGCCGAGACCCAGGACATGGAGAAGGCCGAGATCGGCCTGGAGCGGATCATCCAGGGCAATGATCTCGACAGCATCAATTATCTCGCCAAGGGGACCGCCGCCTCGCGCTCGGTCTGCCGCATCCAACTCAGGGATCTCAAGTCGAACCTGCTCGGCTATGGCTCGGGCTTTCTGATCGGGCCGGGCCTGCTGCTGACCAACAATCATGTCTTCGGCAAGCCGGCCGATGCGGCCAATTCGATCGGCGACTTCAACTACGAGCTCGACATTTCCGGACACGAGCGCGCGCCGGTGCGGTTCGGATTCGAGCCGGGCAGATTTTTCTACACCAACGACAGGCTGGATTTTTCGGTGGTGGCGGTGGCGCCGACCTCGCTGTCCGGCGGGCAGGAGCTCGAGGACTTCGGATGGCTGCCGCTCAGCGCCGCGCCCGGCAAGGCGGACCCCGGCGAGTACCTCACCATCATCCAGCATCCCAGCGGGCAGATGAAGCAGGTCTGCGTCCGCGAGAACAAGCTGCTCAAATATGTCGGCGACTTCCTCTGGTACAACACCGACACGACGGCGGGGTCGTCAGGCTCGCCGGCGTTCAACCGCTTCTGGCAGGTGGTCGCGTTGCACCACAGCGGTGTTCCCCGGAAGAATGCGCAGGGTCATACCCTGACCAAGGACGGCAAGGTGTGGAAGCCGTCGATGGACGAATCCCTGATCGACTGGATCGCCAACGAAGGCATCCGCATCAGCGCGATCGTCGCCGATCTCAAGGTTGCCGTCGGCTCCCATCCCCTGATCAAGCCGGTGCTGGACGAGGAGGAGCCGCCGGTCCGGCATGAGATTGCGAAGGTCCGGGCGCCGGCTGCCGCGCCTGCCTTCGGCGCCAATGTCTGGGTCGAGCAGTCCCTCGACGGGACCTCGCTGGTGGTCCCGATCCGCGTGCCGTTGCCGATGTTCAAGAAGGACATCCCGTTCGCGCCGTTCGCACCCGCGCCGGGACCTGCGGGAGGCAACGGAATGGCGCCGAACGGCGGCATGACAAATGGCGGCGCGCCCTTGATCGCCCGGCCGGCCGGCCTGCTGCCGCACATCAGCGCGAACAACGGCCTGCCGATGGAAGCCGTGCATATCGATCAGAGCACGCTGAAATCGCGTCCCGGATACAAGGCGAATTTCCTCGGCACCGGCAAATTCTCGGTGCCCTTGCCGAAGATTCCGGCCTCTCTCAAATCCAGGATCGCGATGCTCAAGGGAAGTTCCAAGCAATCCGAGCTGAAATATTTCAACTACAGCGTGGTCATGAACAAGGATCGCCGGCTGGCCTTCTTCAGTTGCGTCAATATCGACGGCGGCAAGCAGCAGGACGTCGGCAAGCGCGAGGGCGATTCCTGGCTGCGCGACCCGCGCATCGACGACGACGCCCAGATCGGCGACGAGTTCTACCGCAAGCAGGCCACGTTCGAGGCGGATCGCAGCAAAAATCCGTTCGACCGCGGTCATCTCGTGCGCCGCCTGGATGCCACCTGGGGCGACACCGTCGCCGCGGCCAAGCAGCATGGTGACGATTCCTTCCATTTCACCAATTGCGCGCCGCAGTTCTTCTCGTTCAACCAGGGCAAGCAGCTCTGGGCGGGACTGGAGGACTATACCCGCGACGTCCTGCTCGAAGGCGAGGAGAAGGGCATCGTCATGAACGGCCCTGTGTTCGACGGGCCGGACGCCGACGGGTCCGATCTGCCCAACCCGGCGGGCCGGCCGCACAAGGATCCGAGCTTCGGCGGCGTCCAGATCCCGAAATATTTCTGGAAGATCCTGATCCGGCGCAACGAGGACGACGACGCGCTCAAGGCGGCGGCCTTCCTGATGAGCCAGCGAAAGCTGGTCATGGAGATCGACCGCATTCAGGAGATGGACCTGCGCGAGCGGATGTCGGAGGAGGACGTCAGCGTGTTTCAGGTCTCGATCGCGGACCTCGCGAAGCTGACCAAGCTCGATTTCGGCAATCTCGCTGATGCGGATTCGCACGAGGCGACCGCGGTCGGCCCGCGGCGGATCGAATCTTATGAGGATATCCGGCTCAAATAGGGGCTTTCTCGTACGGTGCGAAACGATGCGTAATCGGGTGAGGGCAGCGGTGCTCAGCAGAGACACCGCATGACCTCACCCGACGGTCTTCCGGACCCGCCTCGGCGTCAGCGGATCGCGATCGGGTTGATCATCGCCTGCACGCCGCCGGTCCAGCGCGGCTGTCCCAGCACGAACAGGAATTCATAACCCTTGTCCCGGGCCAGCGCGGCCGTATCGAGGTTCTCCAGGATGTAGGTCCCGTTCATGGCGAGCAGGATCTGGTGCACCTCGAAGACATTCTTCGATTCGAAGGGCAGGACCTCTACGCCCCAGGTGTCGGCGCCGACAGCGACCACACCCTTGCCGGTGAGGTATTTGGCGCCTTCGACGCCGAGGCCGGGTTCACCGGCCGAGTAGCGCTTGTCGTCCTTGCCGACCAGGCTGAGCCAGCCGGTGTGGAAGATGACGACGTCGCCTTGGCGGATCTCGACGTTCTGCTGCTTGGCGGCTTCCTCGATCTCCTTGACGTTGAAGGCGGTGCCTTCCTTCACCACGTCGGTCTTGAAATAGGCGGCCATGTCGAGCAGGACGCCGCGGGTGACCATCGGCGGCACCTTCTCGATGCCGAGCTTCTTCAGCCCGGTGGGATCGGCAAAGTCGGCGAGCTTGTTGCCATTATAATAGACGTGCTCGACACCGAGATGTCCGAGGCCGTCGAGCTGGGTTCCGACGCCGACCCAGGTATTGAGGATGTCATCGTTATAGGTCGCCTTGTTCGGACCAAGGCCGCTGCTGCCGGCCTGTCCGGGCTGCACGATGGTGATCTTGTAGTCGCGCGGCGGATAGGCCGGAGTCTTGGAGTCGACGGCCATTCCGAGCGCATAGGTCTTGCCGGTCTTCACCAGCGATGCCGCTTTCACCACCAGCTCGGGCGTCATGTAGTTGGCGGCGCCGACCTCGTCGTTCGGCCCCCATTTCGATTTGGTCCAGTCCTGTGCGCTTACAGTTCCTGAGATCGCCGACAATACGGCGACACAGCACAACACGAGCGTATTGCGCATCGATAGTCCTCCCGATGTTCTTGCCGATGTTTGGCTTCGTTATGGTTCTGCGCTGGCCAGTCAGTCATCCTAACGTAGAATGATTGCGGGCTTCAAAGCTTTTTGATGTGCTGCGTTGACGCGGAAGGCGACGTGGAATCTGCGATGGATTTGTGACGAATTTCGCGCAGTGGAACGCTCGCCTCAGGCGGCGATGACGTCGTGGTCCTTCTTCAGGCAGTCGGCAAAACCGCTCAGTGCGCTGGTTTGATGTCCGGCGCTGCGGTGGATGAACACTGTCTCGACGCGCGCATGCGCCGGGCTCAGCGCGTGGATCGTGATGCTGCCATTCATTGCGCTGCGCTCGACGACCGCGCGCGGCAGCAACGTCACGCCCATGTCGGCGGCGACGCAGCCGATCATGCCGTCGAGCGTGCCGAGCTCGAAGCGCGCGGCCGACGGCCAGCCGAACTCGACGAACACTTGTTCGAGTCGCTGGCGGTAGGTGCAGCCGGTGCGGAACACCAGCGCGGTCGGACCGGATTCCGGCGTGCCGGCGCGCAGCTCGGCAAGCGAAGCCCAGCGTCGCGCGCTCACGAGCACCAGCTCTTCGCGGAACGCGCTCGTCACGATGAGGTCGGCATGCGCGATCGGGCCGGCGACGAAGGCACCGTCGAGCGCGCCGTCGAGCACGGCTGCGACAAGGTCGGCGGTCGGCGCCGTGCGCAAGGAAAGCCGCACGGCGGGAAAGCGGCGGTGGAAATCGGCGAGCAGGGGCGGCAGCCGCACCGCCGCGGTCGTTTCCATCGAGCCGATCACAAGCGGTCCCTTGGGCTCGCCATCGTCCCGCGCGGCCAACGCGGCCTCGCGCGAGAGCGCGGCCATCCGTTGCGCGTAAGGCAAGAGACGCTTGCCGGCGCCGGTCAGCGTCATGCCGCGGCTGTGGCGTTCGAACAGCGCCGTGCCGATCTCCGCCTCCAGCGCCTTCACGCGCTGAGTGACGTTGGACTGCACCGTGTTCAGCTCCTCGGCGGCGCGGGTGATGCCGCCGGTGCGGGCCACAGTGGCAAAGGTCTGGAGATCGCTGAGTTCCATGGCGCGTTTCTCTTTTGAGATGGCAGCATTCTATAGAATTCAATTTTGAAGAATGTTATTTGCGCCTAGTCTTCCTGTCCAGAGAGGGAGGACCCATGCCGTTCGCCACGCCGCTGACGGAGCTCCTCGGGATCAGACATCCGATCCTGTCGGCTCCCATGGATACGATCGCAGGCAGTCGGCTGACCCGCGCGGTCAGCGAGGCCGGCGGATTCGGCATCCTGGGTGGCGGATACGGCGACGCCATCCGGCTTCGGACGGAAGCCGCAGAGCTGAAGGGCTTTGCACCGTTCGGCATCGGCTTCATCACCTGGAGCCTGGCGAAACAGCCCGACCTGCTCGACGTCGCGCTCGACGCTGCCCCGCAGGCCATCATGCTGTCGTTCGGCGATCCCGCGCCGTTCGCGCCGCGCATCAGGGAGCGCGGTGCGCGACTGATCTGCCAGGTGCAGAGCGAGGACATGGCCAGGCAGGCGCTCGATGCCGGCGCGGAGATCCTGGTCGCGCAGGGCACCGAAGCCGGCGGCCATGGCGCATCGCGCACCACCATCGACATCGTGCCTGCGATCGTCGATCTGGCGGCCGGACGTGTGCCGGTCGTCGCGGCCGGCGGGATCGCCGACGGCCGGGGCCTTGCGGCGATGATGATGCTGGGCGCATCCGGCGTGCTGATCGGCACACGTTTCTATGCGAGCGTGGAGGCCAACGGCGCGCAGGAGGCCAAGGAACGTATTCGCATGGCGACCAGCAACGACACGGTGCGCGGCGTCGTTCCCGACTGGTCGAGGAAACTATTCTGGCCGGCTCCGTTCACGGCACGAACACTGGTCAACGATCACATCAGGCGCTGGACCGGCCGCGAGGTGGAGCTGATGCAGCGCGCGGGCGAGGTTGCCGAGGACTACGCTGCGGCGAAAGCCGCGGGCGATTTCGAAACCGCCGCCGTTTTCGCCGGCGAGGCGGCCGGACTGATCCATGATATTCCACCCGCCGCCGAGATCGTCGCGCGGATCGCGATCGAGGCGGAGCAATTGCTGGAAGGAAAGCGCAATTCGGTGACGGCGGCGCGAGATTCTTCACCCCTCCAGGGGAGGGTGAAGGCAACAACGAGCGAGAGAACAAACCATGTGGCCTGACCGTCGACTGATCGACCTCTTCAAGACCGAATTTCCGATCGTGCTGGCGCCGATGGCCGGCGTGATGGATGCGGAGCTGGTGATTGCGGCGGCGCAGGGCGGCGCGCTAGGCTCGCTGCCGAGTGCGATGATCACACCGGAGAAGGCGCGCGAGCAGGTTGCTCTGATCCGCCAGCGCGTCAAGGCGCCGGTCAACATGAACTTCTTCTGCCACACGCCGGTCGAGCTCACGGCGGAGGCCGAAACGCGCTGGAAGCAGCGACTCGCGGGCTATTACGCCGAGCATGGTCTGGATCCCGCAGCGCCGATCGCGGCGGCGAACCGTGCACCGTTCGATGCCGCCTTCTGCGATGTCGTCGAGGAGCTAAAGCCGGAAGTCGTCAGCTTCCATTTCGGCCTGCCTGAGCAGGCGCTGCTCAAGCGGGTGAAGGCTGCCGGCTGCCTCGTCATCTCGTCGGCGACGACGGTGAAGGAGGCGGTCTGGCTCGAACAGCGCGGCGTCGATGCCGTGATCGCGCAAGGTGCGGAGGCGGGCGGCCATCGCGGCATGTTCCTGACCGACAAGATCGCCGAGCAGCCTGGCACTTTTGCGCTCGTGCCGCAGGTCGTCGATGCCGTGAAGGTACCGGTGATCGCGGCCGGCGGCATTGCCGACGGGCGCGGCATCGCCGCGGCCTTTGCGCTCGGTGCTTCCGGCGTGCAGATCGGCAGCGCCTATCTGCGCTGTCCGGAATCGAAGGTCAGCGCGGGCGGCCGCAAGGCGCTTGCCGAGGCGGGCGATGAGTCCACCGTCATCACCAATGTGATGACCGGCCGGCCGGCGCGCGGGGTCCAGAACCGGCTGATGCGTGAGGCTGGCCCGGTGTCGCCGGATGCGCCGCCCTTTCCACATGCCGCGACCGCACTGGGACCGCTCAAGGCCGCCGCCGAAAAGCAGGGCCGGGTGGATTTCACCAATCTGTGGGCCGGTCAGGCCGTGGCCCTCGGCCGCGAGGTCCCCGCGGCCGAATTAACCCGGGATCTCGCCAAATCGGCGCTGGAGCGCATGAAAGCGCTGGCTGGATAGGTGCTTTAGGTTCTTGTTTGCGCATCATCTTTTCGGAAAACCGCTTCACACTTTTCCGGATCACGCGCTAGCGCCGGTTGCGGCGCAAAAGCGGCCTCTGCTATACGGCACATGGGTTTTGCCGTGAGAGGCCTTATATAATGTCCGTCGACGCCGCTACCGTCCGCCGCATCGCGCATCTGGCGCGCATTGCGGTTTCCGAGGACGAGGTTCCGCATCTTCAGGGCGAGCTCAACGCCATGCTCGCCTTCGTCGAGCAGCTCTCGGAGGTCAATGTCGAGGGCGTGGAGCCGATGACCTCGGTCACCCCGATGCAGATGAAGAAGCGGCAGGACGTGGTCGATGACGGCGGCATCGCCGACGATATTGTCGCCAACGCGCCCGCGACCGAGGGGCACTTCTTCCTCGTGCCGAAGGTCGTGGAGTGAGTCTCCTATCCAGGACGTGGTCCGATGTGTCTGCTTTGCGACGATGAGAAGGCCTATCAGGCCTACATGAATTACCTCGACAAGATGGAGCGGCAGGGCAAAGCCGCCGATCCCAATGTCGCCGTCAATGCCGTGCTCGACGAGATCGAGGCCGCCGCGAATGCCGCGGCCAAGAAAAACGCCATGCAAGACGACCCGGCCAACGACAAGACCCTGTCTCCGTTCTTCTGCAGCCCGATCAATAAATGACCGATTTGACATCGCTGACGCTCGCCGAGGCCCGCAAGGGTCTCGCCGACAAGACTTTCACGTCGCTCGAGCTGACCGACGCGCATCTTTCCGCGATCGAAGCCGCGCGCGTGCTCAACGCCTTCGTGATGGAGACGCCGGACCAGGCGCGCAGCATGGCGAAGGCCGCGGACGAGAAGATCGCCAAGGGCGATGTCGGCCCGCTCGCCGGCATTCCGCTCGGCATCAAGGATCTGTTCGCAACCAAGGGCGTGCGGACCACGGCGTGCTCGAAGATCCTCGGCAATTTCGTGCCGACCTACGAATCGACCGTCACCTCGCAGCTGTGGCGCGACGGCGCCGTGATGCTCGGCAAGCTCAACAACGACGAGTTCGCGATGGGCTCGGCCAACGAGACCTCGTGCTTCGGCCCGGTTGGCAATCCCTGGCGGCGCGAGGGCAGCAACACGACGCTGGTGCCCGGCGGCTCGTCCGGCGGCTCGGCCTCGGCCGTGGCGGCGCTGCTGTGCATGGGCGCGACCGCGACCGATACCGGCGGCTCGATCCGCCAGCCGGCGGCGTTCACCGCGACCGTCGGCATCAAGCCGACCTATGGCCGCTGCTCGCGCTGGGGCATCGTCGCCTTTGCCTCCTCGCTCGACCAGGCCGGCCCGATCGCGCGCAGCGTGCGCGATGCCGCGATGCTGCTGCGCTCGATGGCCGGACACGACCCGAAGGACACCACCTCGGTCGATATCGCGGTGCCGGATTACGAGGCTGCGATCGGCAAGTCCGTGAAGGGCATGAGGATCGGCATTCCCAAGGAATATCGTCTCGACGGCATGCCGGCCGAGATCGAGAAACTCTGGGAAGAGGGGGCGGCCTGGCTGAAGGCGGCGGGCGCCGAGTTGGTCGAGGTGTCGCTGCCGCACACCAAGTACGCGCTACCGGCCTATTACATCGTGGCGCCGGCGGAAGCATCCTCCAACCTCGCGCGCTATGACGGCGTCCGCTACGGCCTGCGCGAGCAGGGCAAGAACGTCATCGAGCTGTACGAGAACACCCGCGCGGAAGGGTTTGGCGCGGAAGTGCGGCGCCGCGTCATGATCGGCACCTACGTGCTCTCGGCCGGCTATTACGACGCCTATTATCTGCGCGCGCAGAAGGTGCGCACGTTGATCAAGAAGGATTTCGAGGATTGCTTCGCGAGGGGCGTCGACGCGATCCTCACCCCCGCGACGCCGTCGGCCGCCTTCGGCATCGGCGAGAAGGGCGGCGCCGATCCGGTCGAGATGTATCTCAACGACATCTTCACGGTGACCGTGAACATGGCGGGCCTGCCCGGCATCGCCGTGCCCGCCGGCAAGGACGCGCAAGGCCTGCCGCTCGGCCTGCAGCTGATCGGCCGTCCCTTCGACGAGGAGACGCTGTTCTCGCTCGGCGAGGTGATCGAGCAGGCGGCCGGCCGCTTCACACCGACGAGGTGGTGGTGAATGTGGCCGATTTCATCGCGAGCCTCGACGGCGCGGCGCCTGCGCCGGATCTGAACGCGCCGCTCAGAGGCCTCTGGTGGGCCGCCAAGGGCGACTGGGACCGCGCACACAAGATCGTTCAGGACGACAGCGGTCGCGACGCCGCCTGGGTGCACGCTTATCTGCACCGCGTCGAAGGCGATCTCGGCAATGCCGGCTATTGGTACCGCCAGGCTGGCCAGCCGGCGGCGAAGGATTCATTGGAAGCGGAGTGGGAGCGGATGGTTTCCGCGCTGCTCGGGGATGGAAAAGCATGAACGCGTCAGTCAGACAGGGAAAACTGATCAAGGGCCAGACCGGCGACTGGGAAGTCGTGATCGGCATGGAGGTCCATGCCCAGGTCACCTCGCAGTCGAAACTGTTCTCCGGGGCCTCGACCGAATTCGGCGGCGAGCCCAACAGCCATGTCTCGCTGGTCGATGCGGCGATGCCGGGCATGCTGCCCGTGATCAACGAGGAGTGCGTCAGGCAGGCTGTCCGAACCGGGCTCGGCCTCAACGCCGCGATCAATCTGCGCTCGGTGTTCGACCGCAAGAACTATTTCTATCCGGACTCCCCGCAGGGCTACCAGATCAGCCAGTACAAGTCGCCGATCGTCGGCGAGGGCGAGGTCGTCGTCGAACTGGACGGCGGCAAGGTGGCCACCATCGGTATCGAGCGGCTGCATCTGGAGCAGGATGCCGGCAAATTGCTGCATGACCAGTCGCCGACTATGTCCTATGTCGATCTCAACCGTTGCGGCGTGGCGTTGATGGAGATCGTCTCCAAGCCTGACATCCGCGATGCCGAGCAAGCCAAGGCCTACGTGACCAAGCTGCGCTCGATCCTGCGCTATCTCGGCACCTGCGACGGCGACATGGAGAAGGGATCCTTGCGCGCCGACGTCAACGTCTCGGTGCGAAAGCCGGGCGGGCCGCTAGGCACCCGCTGCGAGATCAAGAACATGAACTCGATCACCTTCATCGGCCAGGCGATCGAGTACGAGGCGCGGCGTCAGATCGAGATCCTGGAGGAGGGCGGTCTGATCGATCAGGAGACGCGGCTCTACGATCCCAACAAGGGCGAGACGCGCTCGATGCGCTCCAAGGAAGAGGCGCATGACTACCGCTACTTCCCCGATCCCGACCTGCTGCCGCTGGAGTTCTCGCAGGGCTACGTCGATGAGCTGAAGGCTGAGCTGCCCGAGCTGCCGGACCAGAAGAAGATGCGGTTCGTCGCAGACTTTGGCCTGTCGGCCTATGATGCGAGCGTGCTCGTTGCCGAGCGTGAGAGCGCGGTTTTCTACGAGACCGTACTGGACAAGCTCGGCAACCGTGCGCGCGACGGCAAGATGGCGGCGAACTGGGTGATCAACGAGCTGTTCGGCCGTCTCAACAAGGAAAGCCGGGATATTACGGGCTCGCCGGTGAGCGCCGAGCAGCTGGCTGCGATCGTCGATCTGATCGGCGAGGGCACGATCTCCGGCAAGATCGCCAAGGATCTGTTCGAGATCGTCTGGCAGGAAGGCGGCGATCCCCGCGCGCTGGTCGAAAGTCGCGGCATGAAGCAGGTCACTGACCTCTCGGCGATCGAAAAGGTTGTCGACGACATCATCGCGGCCAATCCGGACAAGGCCGCGCAGGTCAAGGACAAGCCGCAGTCGCTCGGCTGGTTCGTCGGCCAGGTGATGAAGGCATCCGGCGGCAAGGCCAACCCGCAGAGCGTCAACGACCTGCTCAAGTCCAAGCTCGGCGTCTGACACCCGCGCGTTCTAACGAGGTGACGGACAAGTCTCGTCACCTCGCTTTCGTTCCTCGATGCGACGTTCGCACGCATCCTCGGCGGCAAACTTCATCCCGATCGGCGGCGATGTGACGACCGAATCGCCGTGGCGCGATTCGCGCAAAACGGCGTCTCGCGCACGCTTCGACGAGCGCTCGCGCCGTTAAGCATGAAAATATTTTCGTTGCCAAAATTCGCGACTCAGAGTCCGCGAAGCGCCTTTGCGAGGTGATCGCGGGATTGCCGACGTCCGTCATCGCGACGATCGCGTGCGATGCGCGCGTGCAGGAAAATACTTGCTGCGTAGTGTTTTTCTGCATCGCATGTGCTGCGAACATCGATGTTGCGAGCACTCCCTGCGGTCGATCGCACGCGTCGGGCTGTGCGCTTGCACCGCGCTCGCCAAGCGCACGCGCGTTGTGTCGTCAACACTTCTTTAAGCGAGACGCTGTTTTTTTCTTTGTGTTGGTGTATTCGGGATGAAGTGCATTCGATCCCCGAGTGCACGCAGCGATTAAAGCCATCTCACACATCGGAGGGCAACATGGCCAAGAAAGCGAAGAAGGCGAAGAAGGCGAAGAGCGCAGTGAAGAAGACTGCGAAGAAGACCCGCAAGGTCGCCAAGAAGAAGAAGTAACTTCGACTTCTGAAGTTGCCGGCTCCTAGCCGGCACGTCATCAGCGCCTCCTCGAGGTTCTGATCGACGATAGAGGGTGTCGGCGAGACATCAGGTCAACGGTCGGATCGTTCGCTTTGACGGTCCGACAGAAGAAACGAGTTTTCTTCGTTCGGTGCGGTTCTCCGGAATGGGGCTCCGCAATTTCACAGGCGGCCTTCGGGTCAACGTGAAATCTGGTCCTGACGTGTTCGCCGACGCCCTCGTTCTCCTGAGGCCGGGGTATTGCCGGCATTCCCATTTCCCGACATTGCTGATCTGATGCGCGAGGCGATCGCACTGCCACGGCTGCGCAGCCCTGGAGCAGGCGAGGGGCCGCGGATTGATGGCGCGCTGCTTGCGCGCTCGCTTCTCCAGTCCCGGTCTCGTCGCCCGTCGCCGGCCGGACCATCCGGCCGCCGTACTCTCTCTGGGATCCTGGGTCGCCCGCCTGCTGCCTTCGCCGAAGCTTCGGCGTCCCGGGACTGCAAGTCTGGCGAAGCTTGGCGTGGCCGGGCAGCGGGTGGCGACAGCGAGGATCGATGCCACACGACGCGCGCCACAGCGCGCGATGGTTATCGATGTCCCAAAATCCCGCGGTAAACGGAATCTGACGAATCGCAGAAGTGCCTGCGAATCAGGGACTTCTTGAAATCCGCGCGTCGGCGCCGCGCGGGCGCGTTTACGTCTGCTTCATCGCGATACTTAAACTGCCATTCAAATTTGCCCGCCATCATCGCCTCCAACAAGCCGGCAAACGGCAATGGGCAACAAGCCTTTTGGCAACGAGCCTTTTGGCAACAAGCCCTGGGGATGAGTTGAACGATGCACGATCCCGGGAAGGGTCATGCACATCAGAGTTGGACGGGAGCCGCGCTCGGGGGAACGAGGCGGCATAAGAACAAAGGGGATGCGTTATGTTTCAGGGTACCTTCGATATGGAGACGGCAACGCCGATCGACGCGAGCGCGCTGTCGGACGTGCTGTTCGAGCGCGGCATCTATTGGGCGAGCGGCCGCTCCGGCCTCGTCGATCTCGTCGCCGCGCACAAATGGTTCAATCTCGCCGCGCTGAAGGGCCGCAAGGACGCCGTAGCGCTGCGCCAGGAGATTGCCGGGCAGATGTCGGATGCCGAGATCGCCGCCGCACAGCGCGAGGCGCGGGCGTGGGTTTCCGCCCATTGAATTGAGAATCGCACCCGCACCCGTGTTCGCACGGGTGGGCCTGGTTGCGCTGAATCAAGTTTCTCCGTCGTGCCGCCCCATAAGACCCGAGCGGCATGAGCGAGCCCGACACGAATGGACAATGGCTGCCGATTCAAATCGCGCCCGACGAATGCGATCTGGAACTCGGACGTCCGCACAAGACGGGGATTCTGCCCTGGGCGTTCCCCTGCCGGCGCCGGTCCGGCGTCTGGTTCAACGTCTGGGCCGACGAGGCCGTGCTGATTTCGCCCTCGCATTGGCGGATCTGGCGGTTCCACCGCTAGACGCGGGCGCACACATATAAAGTCAGTGCGAATCGGGATGAATGCAGCCGCGCCGATCCTTGCCCAGGCTTTCGCACCGGTCTCACGGTCGCTTTCAGGTGAAAGAACGCAAAGACCCTGAGTGATTCTGCCGCTGGGTGGCGGAGAGGGAGGGATTCGAACCCTCGATACAGCTTGAGACCGTATGACGCTTTAGCAAAGCGTTGCCTTCAGCCACTCGGCCACCTCTCCGGTGCGAGCCTTATGCATCTAATTGCTTGGGCCGGTCAATTTGGAAGCGTGTGTTTTCGCTCGAATATTCCCAGCGATCTTGGAAACGGGCGGTTTGCCGTCAGGCGCCATCTCAAGAAGGCCCTCTATATAGATGCGTGGCTGGATTGCCGAGCGGTCGCCGGGAGGCGGGGCCTGTCCAGCTGTGGCGTTTCCCGGGCCTTTGAGTCTCGGTCCGATTCTACGATTCGCGCTTCCATCTGAGCTGCATCGCGCAGGGCCCGGCCTCCGGCGCCTCAAGTGAGGAGTTTTGGTGGCAAATGGAACCGCTTCAAAAAGGCTATTAAAAACAATATGTTGCGAGGGCGTTGTGATCACATCTGCGTGTTATTTGTGCAACACCCGTCGGAAAACCAGCTCCATGGGCCCGTTTCGAAGCGTTCTGTTGTTGTGTGTGCAAGGACGTTCGGTAATTGTGACTGAGCGACGGAGGGGGGCATCCCGAGGTCGTCCCGTTTAGGTCATTCGCTTAAGTCCCTCGCGTTCATGCGGGTGTGTCCGAAGGCGCGAAGGGGACCAAAGCGGTGATTTAGAGGGGGTTGGGGAATTGGCCGTCCGGTCAGTAACCTTCCCTGAAGAGCAACTTGGAGGTTTAACATGAAGTTGGTTAAGAGCCTTTTGCTCGGCTCAGCGGCGGGTCTGATCGCCGTGAGCGGAGCTCAAGCAGCCGATCTGCCGGTCAAGGCCAAGGCGGTCGAATACGTGCGGATCTGCTCGCTGTACGGAGCCGGTTTCTACTACATCCCGGGCACCGACACCTGCATCAAGCTGGGTGGCTACGTGCGCGCTGACGCGCTCGCGAACACCAACGGCGACTACAGCATCGGCCAGGGCGCTCCGCAGGGTGGCAAGAACCGCCTGAGCGGTTACTACACGACCCGCGCTCGTATGGACTTCACCGTCGATACGCGTACGGCGACCGAATACGGTGTGGTTCGCACCTACGCCGACATGGTGTTCTCGTACGACACCCCGTCCGTCACCGGCTCCGGCGGCGGCACCACCGCTCCGACCGGCGCGGCCTCGCTCGGCCTCTACCACGCGTTCATCCAGTTCGCTGGTTTCACCTTCGGCCGCACCGTCTCGATCTTCGACGCTCCGTGGCAGAGCTATCCGGCTGGTGGTCCCGACTTCCTTCCGGGCGGCACCAACTGGGTCACCGGTATCAACCAGATCGCCTATACGGCTGACTTCGGCCAGGGCATCACCGGTTCGGTCGCGTTGCAGGATCAGTCGACGGGTGCCAATGGCCAGTCGAACCTCTGGAACGCCTCGGCTTTCTCTGCTGCCGGTTCGGTTAGCAGCGCTGGCGTCGTGACTGTGACCCCGGCGGCGACCGTTGCGGCTGCGGCCATGATCCAGGGCCAGTACGGTGTGTCGGACTGGGGTGGCACGCGCGTGCCCGATATCGTCGGTCAGGTTCGTGTCGATCAGGCCTGGGGTCTGTTCCAGCTGTCGGCCGTCGCGCATAACATTCACTCGGGCTACTATGGCTCGACTGAAGTGACCAACCATCCCGACGACAAGTGGGGCTGGGCTGTTGCGGGCGCCTTGTCGATCAAGAACATCCCGACCGGTGCGGGTGACACGATCAACTTGCAGGCGGTCTACACCGACGGTGCTTCGCACTACAACTTCCAGAGCCTGTTCCCGCAGACCATGTTCATGTACGGCGGCAGCGGCATTGCGTACCAGAGCCTTGCCTTCGCTGGTATCGCTGATGGCGTCTACGGCACCATTGGTGGCGTCGGCACCGGGATCGACACTGTCAAGACCTGGGGCTTCCGCGGTGGTTACACCCACAACTGGGCTCCGGGTTGGGCTTCGGGCATCTACGGCGCCTATGCTTCGCTTCGCTACGGCGACACGGGCAAGGCTCTGATCTGCGCGAACTTCGTTGCGGGTCTGGCTCCGTCGGCCGGCGCCGCCGGATGTAACCCCGACTTCAACCTCGCGGTTGTCGGCGGCAACTTGGTCTGGACTCCCGTCAAGGGCCTGTCGTTCACGACGGACGTGAGCTACGTCTGGCTCGACCAGAAGTACTCGGGCACGATCTCGGGCGCCGGCACCGCGAACTCCGCGGTTGCGAAGCCGGCAACCACGTATGAGCTGAAGGACCAGGGTAACCTGCAGGTCCTGTTCCGCGCTCAGCGCAACTTCTAAGATCAATCTTCCGATTGATCGGAAAACCCCGGCAGGAAACTGCCGGGGTTTTTATTTGCGGGCAGTGCACCGAGTACCTAAATGGTGGGCTGCTTGAGCGCGGCGCTGCTTGAGAGCCGGCAGAAGGAGCTTCCGACCATGAACATTTCGACAATCTGGAGACGGATGCTCAGCGTGCTCGCCGCCATATCAATGGTTGCCGTGGTCACGCCGGTATTTGCGCCGGCCGCTGCCGCACCCGTCGACTCGAGCTACCCGGTATGCCTCCAGCAATGGGAGTGGGGCGGCAGCAACAGGATTTCCTGCAGCTACCGGACGTGGGAGGAATGCAAGGCTTCTGCGCTGGGCTTGCCGGCGATGTGCCTGACCAACCCCTATTGGTCCCCGCCGACTTCAGCCCGCCCATCTCACCGCCGATCCGCCCCCGACAGAATGTGGTAGGGATCGAATCCTGAGGTCAGAGGCGGGTCTGAGCGTGACCTGCGCACTCTCACGAGAGCGGTCAGGCGACTATCTTGCACCTCTCCCCTCACGGAAGGCATAGGTCGGGTTCAGCCCGCAGGCATCGATCGTGCCAGACGCAGTCGCCAAGCACTGCGCGTAAGTGGAGAACTGGCAGTTGCCGGGATAGCCCCATCGCAGCCCCTGCAGGCAATAGCGATCCTGAATGGCCTCGGCCTGCCGGGGTTGCTGGCGGTTCTTGCCGTAGGCAGCCGAGCCGCCGCCCGGAAGAGCTGACAAGAACACGGCCGCGATCGCGAATGCACCGACTATGCGCAACATGATATGTCTCCAGGTTTGTCGAGCCTATCAACCGATGGGTGGCAAAGCCGGTTCCAATTATATCGCAATGGGGTCGGGACCGTCATGGAATCATGCCGAACGCCTGCCGCACAGCGACCTGAACGTCGAAGCGATCACGGTGAACCCTCGTCGCGCTCTGGATCGCTGTTTGAGCATGTTTCGGAATACCGCGGCGCACCTTCCCGGATCGTCCTCCGGGACGGGGCCAGCTCCATCGATGCGTGCTATTCCACGCTTGCGGCGCCGCGACGCAGATCGGCCTCGATCTGCAGGCGCGTGCCGCCGCCGAAGCGGGCGCGGTAGACCTGAAGGTTCTCCATGATCCGCTGCACGTAATTGCGCGTTTCTGAGAACGGAATCAGCTCCACCCAGTCGACCGCGTCCACCTTCGGGTTGCGCGGATCGCCGTAGCGTTCGACCCACTTCTTCACGCTGCCGCGACCGGCATTGTAGGCGGCAAACGTCATGATGTAGGAGCCGCGGTAATCCTCGAGCAATCCGCCGAGCTCGGCCGAGCCGAGCGTGGCGTTGTAGACCGAATCGTTCTTCAGCCGGCCCAGATCGTAAGTGGCGCCGTGGCGCTTGCAGACGTAGCGTGCAGCGTCCGGCGTCACCTGCATCAGCCCGTAGGCCTGCGCCGGTGAAACCACGCGTGGGTTGAATGCGCTTTCCTGCCGCGCGATGGCGTAGATGATGCTGCGCTCGACCTCGGGGCCGATCGGCGTGAACTGCGGAATGCCGTTGACGGGGTAGGCGTAGAAGTCGAACGGCAGGCCGCGATTGAGCGCAGCCTTGCCGAGCAGGAGCATGCCGCGCGCGTCGCTGTAGCGTTGGGTGAGCTCGCCGAGGCCGGCGAGCGCTTCGGGATCGCCGTTCTCGCCCATGTCGGCCAGCAGCGGTATCGCCATCTCGCGCTCGTCGAGCTCGTACAGCAGATGCGCAGCGCGGACGATCTCCAGCCGGTCGGCGCCGCGGCCACGCGGCGGATTGTTGAGCTCGATCTGCGGCAGGCCGAGCTTGGCCCGCGCGAGCTGGCCGTAATAGCTGGTCGACTGTTCGGCGGCGCGCGCATAGGCGTTGCGCGCCTCCTGCTGACGACCCATCGCTTCCGCGGCGCGGCCCTGCCAATAGCCGGCACGCGCCAACGCGGTCGGATTGACGCTGCCGACGCCGATGCGGGCGAAATGCTGCGCGGCGGCGGCGGGATCGTTGAGGAAGCGCAGCGCGATCCACCCGGCGGTGAACTCCTGCTCGGTCTTGTAGATGTCGCGCGAGGGCAGCGCGGCATCGCGCGCGATCAGATAGGCGCTGCGGAATTCCTCGGTGTCGATCATCTTGCGCGCCAAAAGGCGCCGCTCGATCCACCATTCGTCGAGATTGTGGAGGCGGCCCGGATCCTTCGGCGCCGACAGCATCAGCTGGGCCGCCTCGGCAAACTTCTCCTCGCGGCGCAAGAGCTGGATCTTGCTGAAGAGGAAGCCGGGATCGTTGTGCAGCTCGCGCGGCACCGCGTCGAGCAGCGCGCGCGCGTTCGGCGCTTTCTTGACCGCGGCGATGCGGGCCTTGGCGAGCGCGACATAGCCGGCGCCGAGGCGCTTTGCGGCGCGCAGCGCGGCCTCGTTCTCGCTGCCGTAGAGCAGGGTGTCCATCCGCGCCTTCTGATCGCCCGGCGACAGTAGGGCGCCGAACTGGTCGAGCGCGTTGTTCTCGGTGTCCTCCGACATCGGATCGCTGCGCCAGGCCTCGCGCACCAGCCGCTCGGCGTTGGCGCGGTCGCCGCGCGTCAGCATCGCCTTGGCGAGCATGAAGCGGCCCTTGGCGGAGATCGGAGACTCGTGCTCGAACCACGACCACGCCACGGAATCGTCGCGCCTGTCGTCCCACATCGCAGCTTCGAGGCGCCGGCGCAGGAAGGTCTGCGACGGCCAGCTCGGATTGGCGGAGAGGAAGGCGCGGTAGCGCTCCACGCTCGCGCCGTTGTCCTCGCTGCGCAGGATGATCCATTCCGCGAGCTTGCGCGCGACAGGATCCGAGATGCCGGCCGCCGCATTGGTGGCGTCGGCCGCCTTGCGCTTGCGCACCAGCTCGATCACGCTCTCCAGCGTCTCCTTGTCGCCCTGCGACGTCGACGACGTCGCTGCGACCGCGGCCGGGACGACCGGCTTGCGCGGGGTAGCATGCTGGCGGGTCGCCGGAGCCAGCACGGGGGCTGCGGCGGGGCGTGGGGGAGGGGCGGAAGGTTTGACCGCGGCCGTCGCGGGGGCTGCTTTCGGAGGGGAACCGCCGGCAGCCGGATGTGCTTTCGGCGCAGGCGCCGCTGCGGCAGCCGTTGGGGCGGGCTTGGGCTTGTCCTTCGCCGCGTCTTTCCCGGCGCTCTTGCCAGCCTCCTTGCCGACCTCCTTGGCCGGTTTCTTCGCGGCGTCCTTGGCCGGCGCGGCAGCCGCGCCCTTGCTCGCGCCCTTGGCTGTATCCTTGGCTGTATCCTTGGCTGTATCCTTGGCCGTGTCCTTGCCGGATCCTTTGGTGTCCTTGGACGAGCCTTTGGCTGCATCCTTGGATGCGTCCTTGGCGGCCGGCTTTGCGGTTTCCGCAGGCGTCTCATTGGACTTGGCCAGGGCGGCACATCCTACCGACAGCCCTGCCATCAGGCACAGGACCAGTCCGGTGGACCGCCAGGCGGCACGAGGGAATGAGGTCACGGGTATCGTCGCCCCGAATCAGTCAAGTGGCTCAAGATCTAGCTGTATTTGATTGAATATGCGGAGAAAATACCAACAGCCGCTTACCTCGGACCGATTTGCACCATCACCGCGGCAAAATCGCGGCCTAAACGGTGCGTCACTCGGCAGCGGGTCTTTTACCGGCGGGACAGACCCGATATGAATGGCGCTTGCTCGAGATCGCCGCGTACGGAGGAAGTCCATGGCAGCCAAGACGAAATTCCGGGGGTCGTTCACCGCCTTGGTCACCCCCTTCAAGAACGGTTCGCTGGACGAGGCCGCGTTCCGCTCGCTGGTCAACTGGCAGATCTCGGAAGGCACCAACGGCCTGGTCCCCGTCGGCACCACCGGTGAGAGCCCGACGCTCAGCCATGACGAGCACAAGAAGGTGGTCGAGTGGTGCATCGCTGAAGCCAAGGGCCGCGTGCCTGTCATCGCGGGCGCCGGCTCCAACTCGACCAAGGAGGCGGTCGAGCTCTCCCAGCACGCCGAGAAGGCGGGCGCGGACGCCGTGCTGGTGGTGACGCCCTACTACAACAAGCCGACCCAGGAAGGCATGTACCAGCACTTCAAGGCGATCAACGACGCGATCGGGATTCCGATCATCATCTACAACATCCCGCCGCGCTCGGTGATCGACATGTCGGTCGACACCATGAAGCGGCTGTGGGAGCTGAAGAACATCGCCGGCGTCAAGGACGCCACCGCCAGCATGGTGCGCGTGTCGCAGCAGCGCGCGGCGATGGGCGAGGACTTCAACCAGCTCTCCGGCGAGGACGCCACCATCATCGGCTACATGGCGCATGGCGGCCACGGCTGCATCTCGGTGACCTCGAACGTCGCGCCGCGCCTGTGCTCGGAGTTTCACGCCGCCTGGCAGAAGGGCGACACCAAGGCGGCGCTGGCGATCCACGACAAGCTGATGCCGCTGCACAACAACCTCTTCATCGAGAGCAATCCGGCACCGATCAAGTATGCGATGTCGCTGCTCGGCAAGCTGGACGAGACGCTGCGCTTGCCGATGGTGCCGGTCAGCGAGCCGACGCGCGTTGCGGTGCGCAGCGCCATGGTGCACGCTGGGCTGATCAACTGATGGGTTGACCAATCGGGGAGGCCGTTCATGAGCGTCGACGACAAGGGCAGGCGGATGCTCACGGAGTTCCGCGAATTCGCCATGAAGGGCAACGTCGTCGATCTCGCGGTCGGCGTCATCATCGGCGCGGCCTTCGGCGCCATCGTCACGTCGCTGGTCGGTGACATCATCATGCCGATCATCGGCGCCGCCACCGGTGGCCTCGACTTCTCGAACTACTTCGCCCCCTTGTCGAAGGCGGTCACAGCCACCAACTTAGCGGATGCGAAAAAGCAAGGCGCCGTCCTTGCTTACGGCAGCTTCCTGACGCTGACGATCAACTTCATCATCGTTGCCTTCGTGTTGTTCCTGGTGATCCGCGCCATGAACACGCTGAAGCGCAAGGAGGAGGCCGCGCCCGCCGCGCCGCCGAAGCCGTCGGCCGAGGTCGAACTGCTGACCGAGATCCGCGACCTCCTCAAGAAGTGACGCGCGCGCTTCATCCAAACTGTTAGCCTTGCTGCGCATCTCGATCGGGTTTGTCCTCTCATGGCCGATAAAAACGAACGTCCAATCAAGGTCATGGCGGAAAATCGCAAGGCCCGCTTCAACTATGCGATCGAGGACACGATCGAGGCGGGCATTGCGCTGACCGGCACCGAGGTCAAGTCGATCCGCAACGGCAAGAGCACGATCGCGGAATCCTACGCCGATTCCAAGGACGGCGAGATCTGGCTGATCAACGCCACCATTCCCGAATATCTCCAGGGCAATCGCTTCAACCACGAGCCAAAACGGCCGCGAAAACTGCTGCTCCATCGCCGGCAGATCAACAAGCTGATGGGCGCGGTCGACCGCGAGGGCATGACGCTGATCCCGCTCAAGCTCTATTTCAACGAGCGTGGCCGCGCCAAATTGCAGCTGGCGGTTGCAAAGGGCAAGAAGCTGCACGACAAGCGCGAGACCGAGAAGAAGCGCGATTGGAGCCGGGAGAAGGGGCGCCTGATGCGGGCGAGGGGCTGACGAGATGACCCAGCGGAACCTGCTCGAGGTCGATTGGAGCCGGATTCCCGCACCGGTCGATGACGGCGCGGCCGCGCATCTCACCGGCATGGTGCTGCCGCCGATCGGCCTGCTCGCGACCAACGACACCTCGGTGACGCTATCGACCCTGCGCGGCCGGACCGTGGTGTTCGCCTATCCGCGCACCGGCGAGCCCGGCAAGATCGCGCTGGTCGACGATTGGGACATGATCCCGGGCGCGCGGGGTTGCACGCCGCAGACCTGTGCGTTTCGGGATCTGTTCGCCGAGCTGAAAGCCGCCGGCGCTGCCCACGTGTTCGGCCTCTCGACCCAGAGCAACGCCTACCAGACCGAGATGGCCTCACGGCTGCATCTGCCGTTCCCCGTGCTGTCGGACGAGAAGCTGGCGCTCACGCGCGCGCTGAAGCTGCCGACCATGGAAGTCGCGGGCCTCACGCTGATCAAGCGCCTCGCGCTGATCATCGACGATGCATGCATCACGCACGTCTTCTATCCGGTGTTTCCGCCCGACCGGAACGCCGGCGACGTGCTGGACTGGCTCAAGGCCAACCCCAGGAGCTAATCCAGGTCCGCCTTCACCTTCGCGAACACGCTGCGGAACATGTCAGGCGTCAGCACGCCGGTGTTCGTGTTGTAGCGCGAGCAATGGTAGCTGTCGTAGAGCTTGAATGCGCCGGCCTGGTGCACGGCGCCATGGCCGAACGGGGCCTCGGAAGCCTTCAGCTTCAGCGGCTTGAGCACGCTGTCGTGCGCAATTCGCCCGAGCGCAATGATCGCGCGCAGCTTCGGCATCGTCTCGAGATTGGCGACCAGGAACCGCCGGCAGGTGTTGATCTCGACCGGCAGCGGCTTGTTCTGCGGCGGCACGCAATGCACGGCATTGGCGATTCGGCAGTCGATCAGCTTCAGGCCGTCATCGGGACGCGCCTGGTAGGTACCCCTGGCGAATCCGTATTCGAGCAGCGTGGCGTAGAGCAGGTCGCCGGCATAATCGCCGGTGAACGGCCGTCCCGTGCGGTTGGCGCCCTGCATCCCCGGCGCGAGGCCGACGATCAGGAGGCGCGCCTTGATGTCGCCGAAGGGGGCTACCGGCGCATTGTGCCACAAGGGCTCGCGCGCGCGGTTTGCCTCGCGAAAGGCAACCAGGCGCGGACAGAGCGGGCAATCGCGGTCGGGAACGACGGTAGGAGGCTGGCGGCTCGGCCGAGCCGCCTCACTCCTCGAAGTCGTCATCGCCCCTCGGCGCCATCGTGGTTGCGCGCTGGAGGAATTGCGGGGCGTGGTGACGGGCTTCGCGCTCGCCGCGGTCGCGCGGGGCGGGGCGTTCGGACGGATCACGGCCGAGCTTGGACTGCAGCTCCACGAGGTCGGTGAAGACGTCGGCCTGGCGGCGCAGCTCGTCGGCGATCATCGGCGGCTGGCTGGCGATGGTGGAGATCACCGTGACCCGCACGCCGCGGCGCTGCACGGCCTCGACCAGGGAGCGGAAGTCGCCGTCGCCGGAGAACAGCACCATCTGGTCGATGTGCTCGGCGAGCTCCATGGCATCCACGGCGAGCTCGATGTCCATGTTGCCCTTGACCTTGCGGCGGCCGGAGGCGTCGATGAACTCCTTGGTCGCCTTGGTGACGACGGTGTAGCCGTTGTAGTCCAGCCAGTCGATCAGCGGGCGGATCGAGGAATATTCCTGATCCTCGATGATGGCGGTGTAGTAGAACGCCCGGAGCAGCGTCCCGCGGCCCTGAAACTCCTTCAGCAGGCGCTTGTAGTCGATGTCGAAGCCCAGAGTTTTCGCCGTCGCGTAGAGATTGGCCCCGTCGATGAAGAGCGCGATCTTGTTGGTAGGAGAAGGTGACATTCAGTTGCTCGCGTAGTGTTCGTGTTTGATCGTTTTATTGTTGGCGCGGCGACAGCAAGCCGCGCGTTTCCAGAGTGCCGCTCAGACCCGTCGAAACCGCAAATCCGGAGAAGTCGGGGCAATCAAGGTATAGTTATGACGGACTTGCATACACCCGGCGCTACCCTTGATGGCAACCCGGGAAACCACCCATCCCAGCCCCAATGTGGGGGTAGCAGAGCCGTTTGGCGAGGCCAAATCACAAATTGGCCTTGCGAAACCGCCCCGGCCCCTATAACTAGCCCCAATCATCCACATATTTCGTCCCACCCACAACGGAGCGACAGTCCATGGCTCGCGTCACCGTAGAAGATTGTATCGACAAGGTCGACAACCGGTTTGACTTGGTCCTGCTGGCCGCCCACCGTGCCCGCATGATCTCGTCCGGTTCACAACTAACGGTTGACCGCGATAACGACAAGAACCCTGTTGTGTCTTTGCGCGAAATTGCCGACACGACCATTTCGCCGGAGGACCTCCGCGAGGAGCTGGTGCACTCGCTCCAGAAGTTCGTCGAGGTCGACGAGCCCGAGCCGGATACGGTGCCGCTGATCGGTTCCGCGGGTGCGAGCGTCGATGCGGACGATACCGAAGTCGCCGTCGAGCGCATGACCGAAGAGGAGCTCCTGAAGGGTCTCGAAGGCCTTGCGCCGCCCGAGGAGCAGCCCGAGGAGGACGAGTAAATCGTCCGTCGCGATCGTCGACTTCTTGTGATCTGATCAAAGGCCCGAACCGTCGTTCGGGCCTTTGCTTTTGTTGACGTTTTCGTGGTTACCATAGCGTTGTGGTCGGCGCTGCGTCCTGTCACTGAATTGATCGGACGCAAGCGCGATCGGAGCTAAGATGTATACAACGGGCCGGCCCAGGCCCGCTTGAAGGCAGGACGGCATGGTATATCGGCGCCGCAGATCCACGCAGATGCAGGCCGCAACCGAATCGGTTGCCGTGGCCCCGACTGCGCCGGTCGCGCGCCCGGCCAAGCCGCGCGCGCGCATGATGCGTCAATATGACCTCGTCGAGCGCGTCAGGTCCTACAATCCCAACACCAACGAAGACCTGCTGAATCGCGCCTATGTCTACGCCATGAAGGCGCATGGTTCGCAGACCCGCGCCTCGGGCGATCCGTATTTCTCGCACCCGCTCGAAGTCGCGGCGATTCTCACCGACCTGAAGCTCGACGACGCCACCATCGTGGCGGCGCTGCTCCACGACACGATCGAGGACACCGAGGCGACGCGGGCTGAGATTGATCAGATTTTCGGGCCGGAGATCGGCGCTCTGGTCGAGGGCCTGACCAAGCTGAAGCGGCTCGAGCTGGTGTCGCGGGAGGCCAAGCAGGCCGAGAATCTGCGCAAATTGCTGCTGGCCATTGCCGATGATGTCCGCGTGCTTCTGGTCAAGCTCGCCGACCGTCTGCACAACATGCGCACGCTGGATTTCGTGCCGACGGAATCGCGAAGGCGCATCGCCGAGGAGACGCTCGACATCTACGCGCCGCTCGCGGGGCGCATGGGCATGCAGGAAATGCGCGAGGAGCTGGAGGATCTGTCCTTCCGCACCCTCGATCCCGAAGCCTATTCGGTGGTGATGCAGCGCCTCGACGCGCTCGCCGAGCGCAACCGCAATCTGATCGGCGAGATCGAAGACCAGCTCTCCAACAATCTGCGCCACAGGGGCTTGGGGGCGCGGGTCTATGGCCGCCGCAAGAAGCCGTTCTCGATCTGGACCAAGATGGAGCGCAAGTCGGTCGGCTTCGAGCAATTGTCCGACATCTTCGGCTTCCGCCTCGTCGTCAACGACATCGAGTCCTGCTATCGCGCGCTCGGCATCGTCCACACCACTTGGCCGGTCGTGCCGGGGCGCTTCAAGGACTACATCTCGACACCGAAGCAGAACGACTATCGCTCGATCCACACCACGGTGATCGGCCCCGGCAACCAGCGCGTCGAGCTGCAGATCCGCACCGAGGCGATGGACCAGATCGCCGAGCGCGGCATTGCCGCGCACGTCTTCTACAAGGAAGGCGTGGGGTCGCCGACCGAATTCCTCAAGCGCGAGTCCACGGCGTTCGCCTGGCTGCGCCACACCATCGGCATCCTCTCGGAGAGCGCCAATCCGGAGGAATTCCTCGAGCATACCAAGCTCGAGCTGTTCCACGACCAGGTGTTCTGCTTCACCCCGAAGGGCAAGCTGATCGCGCTGCCGCGCCACGCCAACGTGATCGACTTCGCCTATGCCGTGCATACCGATGTCGGCAACAGCGCGGTCGGCTGCAAGATCAACGGCCAGTTCGCGCCGCTATCCTCGGAGCTGCAGAACGGCGACGAGGTCGAGGTGCTGACCTCGGAGGCGCAATCGGCGCCGCCATCGGCCTGGGAGACGCTCGCGATCACCGGCAAGGCGCGCGCCGCGATCCGCCGCGCCACGCGGACGGCGGTGCGCGATCAATATGCCGGTCTTGGCCGGCGCATCGTCGAGCGCCTGTTCGAGCGCGCCAAGATCGAATATGCCGACGACAAGCTCAAGGGCGCGCTGCCGCGGCTCGCCCGGACCTCGATCGAGGACGTGATGGCGGCCGTGGGGCGCGGCGAGATCAAGGCCTCCCACGTCGCACGTGCGATGTACCCCGACTACAAGGAGGAGCGCATCGCGCGCTACGGCGTCAAGAAGGGGCTTGCCGCCAAGCTCAAGGAGAAGTCCTCGGAGCAGCCGCGCAGCCCGGTCGCGATTCCGATCCGCGGCATCAATTCCGACCTGCCGATCAAGTTCGCGCCGAACGGCGGCGCGGTGCCGGGCGATCGCATCGTCGGCATCGTCACGCCGGGCGAGGGCATCACGATCTACCCGATCCAGGCGCCGGCCCTGAAGGATTTCGAGGAGGAGCCGGAGCGCTGGCTCGACGTCCGCTGGGACATCGAGGATTCCGCGCCGCAGCGCTTCCCGGCGCGCATCAAGGTCGAGAACGTCAACGAGCCCGGCGCGCTGGCGCAAATCGCGACCGTGATCGCCGAGCACGACGGCAACATCGACAACATCAGCATGCAGCGCCGCTCACCGGACTTCACGGAAACGACAATCGATCTCGAAGTCTACGATCTGAAGCATTTGAGCGCGATCCTGGCCCAGCTGCGCGCCAAGGCGGTCGTCGCCAAAGTCGAACGTGTTAATGGATAGGCGCATCTCGCATGCGCCGGTCCCTCCGATTCTGTGAGCCCTGAAATGCCCGCTTCGAAGCTTCGCCTCGGTGTCAATATCGATCACGTCGCCACCGTGCGCAACGCGCGCGGCGGCCGCCATCCCGATCCGGTGCGGGCGGCGCTGCTGGCGATCGAGGCCGGCGCCGACGGCATCACCGCCCATCTGCGCGAGGATCGCCGGCACATCCGCGACGAGGACATGGCGCGGCTGAAGGCCGAGATCTCCAAGCCGCTCAATTTCGAGATGGCGGCGACCGACGACATGATGCGCATCTCGCTCGCGACCAGGCCGCATGCGGTGTGCCTGGTGCCGGAGCGCCGGCAGGAGGTGACCACCGAAGGCGGGCTGGATGTGGTCGGCCAGCGTGACGCGCTCGCGCCCAATATCGCGCGGCTGAGCGATGCCGGCATCCGGGTCTCGCTGTTCATCGCTGCCGATCCCGCCCAGATCGAGATGGCGGCGCGGCTGCGCGCGCCGGTGATCGAGATCCACACCGGCGCCTGGTGCGACGCAATGGTCGACGGCCACCGCGCCAAGGCCGAGGCCGAATGGCAGCGGATCGTGGCGGGCGTGAAGCTGGCCAAGGCCGCCGGGCTCGAGGTCCACGCCGGGCACGGGCTCGACTACGCGACCGCGGAGACGATCGCGGCCCTGCCTGAGATCATGGAGCTCAACATCGGCTACTACATGATCGGCGAAGCGCTGTTCGTGGGGCTGGCCGAGACGGTGCGCCAGATGCGCGCGGCGATGGACCGGGGCCGGAGCCGGGCATGATCATCGGCATCGGTTCCGACCTGATCGACATCACCCGCGTTGCCAAGGTGATCGAGCGCCATGGCGAGCGCTTCCTCGACCGTGTCTTCACCGCGGCGGAGCGGGCCAAGGCGGAGCGCCGCGCCAAGAACGAGAAGATGGTGGTGGCGACCTACGCCAAGCGCTTCGCCGCCAAGGAGGCCTGCTCCAAGGCGCTCGGCACCGGGATCCGGCGCGGCGTCTGGTGGCGCGACATGGGGGTGGTCAACCTGCCGGGCGGGCGGCCGACCATGCAGCTGACCGGCGGCGCCCTGTCCCGGCTCCAGGCCCTGACGCCTGATGGCTTCGAAGCCCGGATCGACGTGTCGATCACCGACGACTGGCCGCTGGCGCAGGCCTTCGTCATCATTTCCGCCGTGCCGCTGCCGAAATCCTGACGCGGCGTCGTGGATTTTGCGATCTTCGTTGTAAATCAATGTCTTACCCAGTTTTGATGCGATCCTTGATTGCGTGGCCTCCGACAACCGTCTAAAAGTCCGCGGACGCAAATCAGCCTGGGCGGGTCCGGCTTTACGCCGGAATTGGCCCTCACTGTCAGAATCAGGACAATCTCCTTGCGCCGCGAACCGGTGGGCTGTTCGCGGGAGGAGGGCGCTCTGTGATCGCCGGCCGGAATTGAGAGAGCAATGAGCGTGACTTCGGGAACGAAAACTGAGAGCGGCGTCGGCGAAACGATCCGAGTCGTGATCCACGCTCTCCTGATCGCGCTGGTGATCCGAACCTTCCTGTTCCAGCCCTTCAACATCCCGTCCGGCTCGATGAAGGCGACGCTGCTGGTCGGCGACTATCTGTTCGTCTCGAAATATTCCTACGGCTACAGCCATTATTCGATTCCGTTCTCGCCGCCGCTGTTCTCCGGGCGGATCTGGGGCTCGGACCCGGACCGCGGCGACATCGTCGTGTTTCGCCTGCCCAAGGACGATTCCACCGATTACATCAAGCGCGTGATCGGCCTGCCCGGCGACCGCATCCAGATGCGGGACGGGCTGCTCTACATCAATGATACGCCGGTCGAGCGGCAGCGGATGAGCGAATATATCGGCGAGGAGCCCTGCGGCTCGGAAGGCGGCGGCATCTCCCGGGTGAAGCGCTGGAAGGAAACACTGCCGAACGGCGTGTCCTACGAGACGCTCGACTGCGCCGACAACGGCTACGTCGACAACACCAACGTCTACACCGTGCCGTCAGGCCATTTCTTCATGATGGGCGACAACCGCGACAACTCCACCGATAGCCGCTTTCTCGGCCAGGTCGGCTATGTGCCGAAGGAGAATCTGATCGGCCGCGCCCAGATGATCTTCTTCTCCATCGCCGAAGGCGAGCATGCCTGGATGTTCTGGCGCTGGCCGTGGGCGGTACGCTGGAATCGCTTCTTCAAAATCGTCCGATGAAAGACGAAGCCAAGGACATCCCGATCCAACCGGCCGAGGCGCAAGCCGCTCCTGAGGGCGAAGCTGCAGCGAAGACGCCTGCCAAGAAGAAGCGGACACGCAGCCGCAAGGCCAAGGGCACCGATGCGAATGCGGCGCTCGAGGCGCGCATCGGCCACAGCTTCACCGATCCGAACATGCTGATGCAGGCGATCACGCATGTCTCGGCGCTGAAGTCCGGGCGCAAGCGCGGCGACAGCTACCAGCGCCTGGAATTCCTCGGCGACCACGTGCTCGGGCTCGTCGTCTCCGACATGCTCTATCACGCCTTCCCGAACGCCGACGAGGGCGAGCTCTCCAAGCGTCTTGCCGAGCTCGTGCGCAAGGAAAGCTGCGCCGACGTCGCCAAGTCGCTCGGACTGCTCGACGACATCAAGCTCGGCTCGGTCGGCTCCAGCGCCGATGCCCGCCTGCGCAAATCCATCCTCGGCGACATCTGCGAGGCCGTGATCGGCGCAGTCTTTCTCGACGGGGGCTACGCAGCGGCGTCCGAGTTCGTCAGGCGCAACTGGACCGAGCGCATGCACAAGCCGCGCCGTCCCTTGCGCGATCCCAAGACCGTGCTGCAGGAATGGGCGCAAGGCAAGGGGCTGCCGACGCCGGTTTACCGCGAGGTCGAGCGCACCGGCCCGCATCACGATCCGCAGTTCCGCGTCGCCGTCGACCTGCCGGGCCTCGCGCCGGCCGAGGGCATCGGCGGCAGCAAGCGCGCGGCAGAAAAGGTGGCAGCTTCGGTGATGATCGAACGCGAAGGCGTCGGCGGCAGCAATGACGGCTGAAGCAAGCGGCGAGGCGCCCGTTGCGACGCGCTGCGGCTTCGTCGCGCTGATCGGCGCGCCGAATGTCGGCAAGTCCACGCTGGTCAATGCGCTGGTCGGCGCCAAGGTTACGATCGTCTCGCGCAAGGTGCAGACCACGCGCGCGCTGATCCGCGGCATCGTGATCGAGAACAACGCGCAGATCATCCTGGTCGACACGCCCGGCATCTTCCTGCCGAAGCGGCGGCTCGACCGCGCCATGGTCTCGACCGCCTGGAGCGGGGCGCATGACGCCGATCTCGTCTGCGTGCTGCTCGATGCCAAGACCGGCATCGACGAGGAGGCCGAGGCGATCCTCACCAAGGCTGCCAGCGTCAATCACGAGAAGATCCTGGTCATCAACAAGGTCGACCTGGTCCAGCGCGAGAAGCTGCTGGCGCTGGCGCAGGCCGCCAACGAGCGCATGAAGTTCGCGCGCACCTTCATGATCGCGGCGATCTCCGGCGACGGCGTCGATGATCTCCGCAGGACGCTCGCCGAGATGGTGCCGCCTGGTCCGTTCCTCTATCCCGAGGACCAGATGTCGGACGCGCCGATGCGGCAGCTGGCGGCCGAGATCACGCGCGAGAAGATCTATCAGAAGCTGCACCAGGAACTGCCCTACCAGTCCACGGTCGAGACCGACAAGTGGGAGGAGCGCAAGGACAAGTCGGTGCGGATCGAGCAGACGATCTTCGTTGAGCGCGAAAGTCAGCGCAAGATCGTGCTCGGCAAGGGCGGCGCCACCATCAAGTCGATCGGCGCGGACTCCCGGAAGGAGCTGATGCAGATCCTGGACGTGCCGGTGCATCTGTTTCTCTTCGTCAAGGTGCGCGAGAATTGGGGCGACGATCCCGATCGCTACCGCGAGATGGGTCTGGACTTTCCGAGAGAATAACCAAGAAAAGATCGGTATCCGATGAGCGTGCCCAGCAACGTCAGGCGCTTCGAAGCGCTGCTCTATGCATCGTTGATGCTGGACGCCTTGTCGGTGGCGGTGCAGGACCGCACGCCCAATGCCCAGATGACCGAGCAGATGATCATGACGGGGACCCTGCTCGCCGGCGGCATGATCCTGCTCCTGCTCTATTTCGTCCGGCTGGCCGCGCGCGAGCGCAGGAACTGGCCGCGCTGGGTGCTGGCAGCAGCGCTCGTGCTGTCGGTGATCTCGCTCGGCCAGATCATCGGCGCGAAGGGCCTCGAGCTCGACAGCGCCATCGAGATCGTGTCCTGCGCGCTGACCACGATGGGCCTGTATTTCTCCTTCACCGGCGACGCGCAGGGCTGGTTCAACGCGTAGCGTGTTGCACGATGCCGTAGTGCGTAGGGTGGGCAAAGGCGCGCTCTTCGCGCGCCGTGCCCACCGTCTCGCGCCGTCGATCAAATCCGTGGGCACGCTTCGCTTTGCCCACCCTACGACAGCTCGAAATGGGCTACACTTGACTCCATGGAATGGACCGACGAAGGCATCGTGCTGGGGGTGCGGCGGCATGGCGAATCCAGCGCCATCGTCGAGCTCCTGACGCGCGCGCACGGAAGGCATCTCGGCCTCGTGCGCGGCGGCGCCAGCTCGCGGCTGCGGCCGCTTCTGCAGCCGGGGAACAGCGTCAGCGCGGTCTGGCGGGCGCGACTCGACGAGCATCTCGGCACCTATACGATCGAAGGGCTCAAGCTGCGCGCGGCCACGCTGCTCGGATCCTCCCACGGCGTCTACGGCGTCACCCATCTCGCCTCGATCGCGCGCCTGCTGCCGGAGCGCGATCCGCACGAGGAGATCTTTGCCCTGCTCGAGCATGCGCTCGACGATTTCGAGGACATCGGGGGGGCGGCCGTGCACCTCATCCATTTCGAGCTGGCAATGCTCGCCGAGCTCGGCTTCGGGCTGGCGCTGGAAAACTGTGCGGTGACCGGCGAGACTGCCGACCTGATCTACGTCTCGCCGAAATCCGGCGGCGCGGTGTCGCGCGGCGCCGGCGAGCCCTGGCGTGACCGCCTGTTGCGCCTGCCGCCGTTCCTGCGCCAGGGCGAAACCGCCAGCGACCTGACCGAGCAGGACCTCCAGGACGGCTTTCGGCTCACCGGCCTGTTCCTGCTGCGTCACGTGCTGGAGCCGCGGGGGCAGGGCCATTCCGACGCACGCGCGGGCTTCATCAACGCCCTGATCCGGCAACAGGCGCGGGCCGCGATTCCCGCGCCATGAGTAAAATTGAACTCTGCCTTGTCCTCTCTTACTGAGTTCCGCGGGAACGAAATCGGGGCCATCGAGTTCGCCCTTAGGTTCCACAACGGGGACAGCCCAAATGTTAATCAGGGGATTCGCCTTTTCCGCGGCGCTGCTCGCGTTCGCGCCCGAAGCATGGGCCGGCGAGCCGCAACCCGGCGTGTTTCGCCGGGCGTCCTGCACCGTCGTGCGGTATTATGTGGCCAAATATTCTGCTGCCGCCGCAGAGGCATGGGCGCGGTCGAAGGGGGCGACGGAGGCTGAAATCGAGACCGCCCGGCGCTGTCTGGCCACTGCCCCGGCGCCGGCCCAGGACAAGATTAAGGACAAGACCCAGACCGTGACGGCCGGCTGGGCAGGGCACTAGCGACCCACAGGGAACCAATCCATCCTTGCCCGATTCCCTTCCACGGTTTAACCGGGCGGCATGGGAAAACGAATCGTTCCGCCGGAAGAACCGGCCGAAATTCACGAGGTGCCGCTGCGTGAAGCGCTGGAAGAGCGCTATCTCGCCTATGCGCTCTCCACCATCATGCACCGCGCGCTGCCGGACGCGCGCGACGGCCTGAAGCCGGTCCATCGGCGCATCCTCTACGGCATGCGCCTGCTCAGGCTCGACCCGGGCACGGCCTTCAAGAAATCCGCCAAGATCGTCGGCGACGTGATGGGCTCGTTCCATCCGCACGGCGACCAGGCGATCTACGACGCCATGGTGCGCCTCGCGCAGGATTTCTCCTCGCGCTACCCGCTGGTCGACGGCCAGGGCAATTTCGGCAATATCGACGGCGATAACCCGGCCGCCTACCGCTACACCGAAGCGCGCATGACCGACGTCGCGCGGCTTCTGCTCGACGGCATCGACGAGGACGGCGTCGAATTCCGCGCCAATTACGACGGCCAGTCGAAGGAGCCGGTGGTGCTGCCCGGCGGCTTCCCGAACCTGCTCGCCAACGGCGCGCAGGGCATCGCGGTCGGCATGGCGACCTCGATCCCGCCGCACAACGCCGCCGAGCTTTGCGACGCCGCGCTGCACCTGATCGAGAAGCCCGACGCGAAATCCAAGGCGCTTTTGAAGTGGGTGAAGGGCCCGGACTTCCCGACCGGCGGCATCATCGTCGATTCCAAGCAGGCGATCGCCGAGGCCTATGCCAGCGGCCGCGGCTCGTTCCGCGTCCGGGCGAGGTGGGAGCAGGAGGAGGGCGCGCGCGGCACCTGGGTCGTCGTCGTCACCGAGATTCCCTTCCTGGTGCAGAAATCGCGGCTGATCGAGAAGGTGGCCGAGCTGCTCGACCAGAAGAAGCTGCCGCTGGTCGGCGACATCAGGGACGAATCGGCCGAAGACGTCCGCATCGTGATCGAGCCGAAGTCGAAGAACGTCGATCCCGCGTTGATGATGGAATCGCTGTTCCGGCTGACCGAGCTCGAGAACAAGATTCCGCTGAACCTCAACGTGCTGATCAAGGGCAAGGTGCCCAGGGTCGTGGGCCTTGCCGAGGCCTTGCGCGAATGGCTCGACCATCTGCGCGACGTCCTGCTCCGCCGCAGTAACTACCGCAAGGCGCAGATCGAGCACCGGCTGGAAGTGCTCGGCGGCTTCCTGATCGCGTATCTGAACATCGACAAGGTGATCAAGATCATCCGCACCGAGGATGAGCCGAAGCCGGCGCTGATGAAGGCGTTCAAGCTCACCGAGGTGCAGGCCGAAGCCATCCTCAACATGCGCCTGCGCTCCCTGCGCAAGCTCGAGGAGATGGAGATCCGCACCGAGGACAAGAACCTCCGCAACGAGCTCAAGGGCATCAACGCGGTGCTCGCCTCCGAGGCGGAGCAGTGGAAGAAGGTCGGCGAGCAGGTCGGCAAGGTCCGCGACATGTTCGGGCCGAAGACGCCGCTCGGCAAGCGCCGCACCACCTTTGCCGACGCGCCCGAGCACGATCTCGCCGCGATCGAGGAGGCCTTCGTCGAGCGCGAGCCGGTGACGGTCGTCGTCTCCGACAAGGGCTGGATCCGCACCATGAAGGGCCATGTCGAGGATCTCTCGGGGCTCGCCTTCAAGCAGGACGACAAGCTCGGCTTCGCCTTCTTCGCCGAGACGACCTCGAAGCTCTTGCTCCTCGCCACCAACGGCAAGTTCTACACGCTCGACGTCGCCAAGCTGCCGGGCGGGCGCGGTCACGGCGAGCCGATCCGCCTGTTCATCGACCTCGAGCAGGAGGCGGCGCCGGTTGCGCTGTTCGTCAACAAGGGCGGGCGCAAATTCCTGGTCGCGAGCCACGAGGGCCAGGGCTTCGTCGTCAACGAGGACGATTGCGTCGGCACCACCAAGAAGGGCAAGCAGGTCCTCAACGTCGACATGCCGAACGAGGCGCGCGCGATCACCGAAGTGGTCGGCGACACCGTCGCGGTGATCGGCGAGAACCGCAAGATGCTCATCTTCCCGCTCGACCAGGTGCCGGAAATGGCGCGCGGCCGCGGCGTCCGCCTGCAGAAGTACAAGGACGGCGGCCTCTCGGACGTGACCGTGTTCGAGGCCAAGGCCGGCCTGACCTGGAAGGACTCCGCGGGCCGCGAATTCTCCGCGACCATGAAGGAGCTCGCCGAGTGGCAGGGCACCCGCGCTGACGCCGGCCGCCTGCCGCCGAAGGGTTTCCCGAAGTCGAACAAGTTCGGCAAGGTGATCGGGTAGGGCGTTTGGTGTCCCGGATGCGCTGCAGCGTGCAACGCTGCTGCGCAGAGCCGGGACCCACGCCACACGGAGCACACGGAGACATGGGCCCCGGCTCTGCAGCGCACCGCTGACCGGACGATGCTTCGCATCGCCGGGATAGCGCTGCGCTGCGTCCGGGGCGCCAGCCAAGGTGTGGTACACAATCTGTCTCCTCACCGTCATTGCGAGGGCCACTTGCCAATTCGCATTCCGCCGCTCTGCGACGTCTGGTACGGTCCACGACGCCGGTATTCTGGAATGTCGAGAAGTAGCGCGATGTACGATGTCATTGTTGTCGGCGGCGGCTCCGCCGGTGCGGCGGTTGCGGCGCGGCTGTCGGAGGATCCCGCGCGGCGCGTGCTGTTGCTGGAGGCGGGCCGCGACTGGTGCGCGGACGAGGCACCGTGGGAGGTGAGGACGCCGAATCCGATCCCGATCATCCACAAGCGCGAGTACCAGGAGAAATGGCAATGGCCTGATCTGCTGTCGCGCCGGGTCGCCGGGCAGGCGCCGCGCTTCTACTGGCGCGGCAAAGGGCTCGGCGGCTCGTCGATGATGAACGGCCAGATCGCCATCCGCGGCGTGGCCGACGCCTTCGACGAATGGGCCGCCAATGGCTGCACCGGCTGGTCGGCCAGGGAGGTGATGCCGCTGTTCTCCGTGATCGAGGACGACCTGGAGTTCGGAGATGCCGAGGGCCACGGAAGCGGCGGGCCGCTGCCGGTCTATCGCGCGCCGCTGGAGAAATGGGGACCGATCGATCGCGGCTTGCGCGATGCGGCGCTGGCGAGCGGCTATCCCTGGTGCGCCGACCTCAACGGCCCGGACGGCGAGGGCGTTGCCTGCTACCCCATCAACAGCCGCGACAGCCGCCGCATCAGCACCAATGAGGGGTATCTCGAGCCGGCGCGCGGCCGCGCCAATCTGGAGATTCGCGGCCACGCGCTGGTCGATCGCGTGCTGATCAGCGACGGCCGCGCCACCGGCGTCCGCGTTCATAGCGAGGGGCAGGGCACCCACGAGATCGGCGCGCGCCAGATCGTGCTGTGCGCCGGCGCCATCCACAGCCCGGCGATCCTGCTGCGCTCGGGCATCGGGCCGGCCGAGGAGTTGAAGGCGATGGGCATTGCGGTCGCGCGTGACCTGCCCGTTGGCCGCCACTTCTTCGATCACCCGCTGTTTCGCGCCACGATCCAGCTCCGCGAGGAGTTGCGGCCGACCGATCCGGACACCCGCCATACCAATTGCTGCGTGACCTATTCCTCGGGCCTCGCCGCCGGCGGCAAGCGCGATATGATCCTGATCGCCTTCAATCATCGCGGCATCGGGGTAGCAGGCGCGATCGGCGCCGGGCTGTTCAACGCGTATTCCCGCGGCACGCTCAGATTGGCCTCGCCCGATGCCGCGATCGATCCTGTCGTCGAGGAGAACATGCTGGCCGATCCCCGCGACATGCTGCGCATGATGGATGCGGTGAGGCGCCTCGCGGTGATCGCGTCGCAACCGGCGCTGGCGGTCATCGCCGACTGGATCCGGCTCGCCGACACCGACCTGACGCTGCCGCAGGCCGCCAGCCTGCCGGACCGCGAGCTCGACGCGGTGCTGCGCCGTGAGACCGGCGACATCCAGCACGCCGCCGGCAGCTGCCGCATGAGCGGCGTCGATGATCCCGATGGCGTGGTCAATCCCGACGGCACGGTGAAGGGCATTTCCGGCCTGCGCGTCGCCGACGCCTCCATCATGCCGTCCGACTGCCGCGCCAACACGCATTTCACCACGGTGGTGATCGGGGAAGCGATCGCGCGGATGATGATGCGGTAGGACTGCCGCGCCAGATTCCTCTTATTGTTCCGCCGTGTCGTATGCGCGGCAAGCGATTGCTCACGGTGTCCCGCCCTGCAATGCCGCTCGCGCCGACGCCGTCGCGTCCATCGCTGCCCAGCCCGCGTTCGTGACGATCGCGATCCGCCCCTCGTCTCGGGCCAGGGTGTTTTGCTTGTACGACAAATCCGAATTTCGGTAAAGTGGAATATTTTGCGCGGCGGGGGTTGACAGACGGCATGGTCAAACTGACCGCCTGTTTTGCCCGACGGGCACGCGAACGTGACAGCCCGGCCCGCAAAGGCCGCCGCAAGCGCTTGCAGCGGCTTTGCATGTCTGTGAGCCAATGGTCTTCAGATCGTCTGGCCGCCTGATACTTCGATCCGTTGCCCCGTAACCCAGCGATTGTCCTCACTCAGCAGGCTCGCGACCATCGGACCGATATCATCCGGGACGCCAACGCGGCCCAGCGCAGTCATGGCGGCGAATTGCTTGTTCACGTCGGGATTGTCGCGCACCAAGCCACCACCAAAGTCGGTCTCGATCGCGCCGGGCGCAACGCTGTTGACGCGGATGCCCCGCGGCCCAAGTTCCCTGGCCATGCAGACCGCCATCATGTCAGCGGCGGCCTTCGCCATGGTGTAGACGGCGAAGCCCGGATAGGTGACGCGCGTCAAGCCGCTGCCGATGGTGACGATCGAGCCACCGTCCGCCATCAGTGGCAGCAAGGCCTGGGTGAGGAAGAATACGCCTTTGACATGCAGATTCATCTGCTGATCGAACTGCGCCTCGGTGGTCTCGCTGAGCGGAGCGAAGAGGCCGTCGCCGGCATTGTGCACGAGGTAGTCGAAGCTCTCGCGGCCGAATGTCTCCTTCAGCGTCTGGGCGAGGCTTCGCGCGAAGGAGGGAAAGTTGGCGACGTCGGCGCTGTCCAATTGAAAGGCCACGGCCCGGCGTCCCAGCGCCTCGATCTCGGAAACGGCACTTTGCGCGAGATCCGCACGGCTCCGATAGGTGATGATGACATCGCTGCCCTTGCGCGCGATGTTGACCGCCATGTTGCGGCCAAGGCCGCGGCTCGCACCGGTGACGATTGCAATTTTAGCCATGTGATGTCTCCTTCGTTTGACACGGCGAAGGTGGCACGCACCGCGGCATTCGAGTTGCCGGATCCTTGAGCCTTCTTGCCTATTCCTCCAAATGACAGCGAGCATGGCTCAGGCCGGGCCGGCGCTGCGTCGAACGATCAATTCACGATGCCCAAAGTTGGAGCAGGCCGGCCATGTTGCCGGAGCCCGCGGTTGGTATAAATTCGCGGAATGACGACCTTGCTCGAAGCGGTTCGCCGCTATGCGGATCTGCATTCAGACCAGAATGGCGCGGCCAGGACGCCGATCCCGGGCCTTACGGCCATACGGGCGCTGACGCCGGGCCAGCTCCAATACGCAATCAACCGGCCGCTCGTTGCGCTCGTCCTGCAGGGTCGCAAACGCGTCACGATGGGAGCGCACAGCTTCGATTTCGGCGCGGGGGAGTCGCTCCTGATCTCGGCGGATGTGCCGACTGTCAGCCAGATTACCCGCGCCAGCGCAAAGGCCCCATATTTGTCCCTGGTCGTCGAGCTCGACCCGGCGGTGATCGCGAGCCTGGTCGTGGAGATGAACCTTGCTCCCGAGCAGCAAGGCATTCCCGTGCGCGTCGACCCGACCGAATCCGAGGTTGCCGATGCCGCGCTCCGCTTGATGCGGCTGCTCGAGCGCCCGTCATCCCTGCCGGTTCTGCAATCTCAGTTCGTTCGCGAAATCCACTATTGGCTGCTGGCGGGGCGACACGGCGCGGCGATCAGGGCTCTCGGGGTCGCCGACAGCCACGCGCAACGCATCGCGCGCGCCGTCGCGATCATTCGATCCGAATACGCGAAGCCTCTGAGGGTCGAACGTCTGGCCGAAGCGGCTGCCATGAGTCCGTCCTCGTTTCACCAGCACTTCCGCGCGATGACATCGCTCAGTCCCCTGCAATTTCAGAAGCAGCTGCGGCTCATCGAGGCGCGTCGGATGATGTTGTCGGAGGGCTCCGACGTCAGCAGCGCGGCCTTCGGCGTGGGTTACGAAAGCGTCTCGCAGTTCACGAGGGAATATGGGCGCTTGTTCGGGCTGCCGCCTGCCAGGGATATCAAGGCCGCGCTTGGTCAGTTGGAGACCGCAGCCTGAAGCCGAGCCGGGCCATCGACCACCCGGGATATGCAAGGCCGGATGGCGTAGCGGCGATCTCCTCTTCCTAAATCACCCCCGCCAGCCGCAGCACCACGCCCGCCGCGCAGCTTCCCGCCAGCACGGTCAGCATCCCCAGCTTGAACCGGAAGATCGCCGTCGCCGCCGCGATCGCCAGCAGCAGCGCGGGGATGTCCACACTCGTCAGCACCGGCCTGTCGAAGTTCAGCGGAAACGCCTGCACCGGCACCGTCTCGCGGAACAACGTGTGCAGGGCGAACCAGATCGAGAGGTTGAGGATCACGCCGACCACGGCCGCGGTGATCGCGCTGAGCGCGCCGGCAAGGCCAATGTTGCCGCGCAGGCGCTCGATGTAGGGCGCGCCGACGAAGATCCAGAGGAAGCAGGGCGTGAAAGTGACCCAGGTCGCGAGCAGCCCGCCGAGCGTGGCGGCGAGCATCGGCGACAGTCCGCTCGGGTCGCGATAGGCCGCCATGAAGCCGACGAACTGCAGCACCATGATCAGCGGGCCCGGGGTGGTCTCGGCCATGCCGAGGCCGTCCAGCATCTCGTGCGGCTTCAGCCAGTGATAATGCTCGACCGCCTGCTGGGCGACATAGGCCAGCACAGCATAGGCGCCGCCGAAGGTGACGAGCGCCATCTTCGAGAAGAACAGCGCGATCTGGCTGAAGACGCTGCCGTGCCCGAGCGCGAGCAACAACACGATGACCGGCACCAGCCAGAGCGCCAGCCACAGCGCGCCAACGCGGATCGCGCGCGCGATATCGGGCTTGACGTGGTCGGGCACGGCCTCGCCGAGCATGCTGTCGATCGCGGCGCTGCCGCCGCCAGGGCCGTGACCTGCCGGCGCAAATTCCGGTCGGCCGCTGCGCGCGCCGGCATAGCCGATCAGGCCGGCGGCGATGATGATGATCGGGAAGGGCACCGCGAAGAAGAAGATCGCGACGAAGGCCGCGGCCGCTATCGCGATCATGATGCGGTTCTTCAGCGCGCGCCTGCCGACGCGCACCACGGCCTCGACCACGATGGCGAGCACGGCGGCCTTGAGGCCGAAGAACAGCGCCTCGACGAAGCTGACATTGCCGAAGGCCGCGTAGACGTAGCTGAGGCCCATGATGGCGATGATGCCGGGCAGGATGAACAGCCCGCCCGCCATCAGGCCGCCGGCGGTGCGGTGCATCAGCCAGCCGACATAGGTGGCGAGCTGCTGCGCCTCCGGGCCCGGCAGCAGCATGCAGTAATTCAGCGCATGCAGGAAGCGGCCTTCGGAGATCCAGTTCTTCTCCTCGACCAGGATGCGGTGCATCACCGCGATCTGGCCCGCGGGCCCGCCGAAGCTCAGACAGGCGACGCGAAGCCAGACGCGGAAGGCTTCGTTGAAGCTGATGCCGTGACCGGCATCAGCTCCTGCTTGAACGTTGCGGGTGTCCATCAAGCCTTCACCTTGTTGGTCGGCCAGTTGTGGGTCTCGGCCGTGGCATCGCGGCACCAGCGGTAGAAGGCATCGTACAGCGTCATGCCGGCCTCGAGCTGTTCGAGGTCGTCGTCATACATCCGCGACAGCCCGAGCGAGGCCGCGAGCAGGCCCGGCGCCTCCGGCGCCAGATCCGGCCGCGCGGTGTCGGCGCCGCGCACCAGCGTCGCCAGCCGGAGCAGGGCCGGGGTGGCGATGCCGAACTCCTCGATCATGACGTCGAAGGTGCAGAGCTCGCCGCGGTGGCTCCAGAACACGTTCTCGATATCGAACGGGGTCGCATTGAAGCGCTCGCCAACGGCGACCACTTCGGAGGGAGCGACATAGAGGAACACCGCGCTGGGATCGACGAAGCGGCGGATCAGCCAGGGGCAGGCGATGCGGTCGACCTTCGGCCGCGCCCGCGTGACCCAGATTGTGCGTCCCCTGGCATCGCGCGGCGGCAACTTGCGGGCGTCGACCAGCGGCAGCTTGGCCGCCTTCCAGCCCTCGAAACCGTCTTCCAGGGTTTCGGCGTCGGCGCCGAGCTGTCTCAGCCAGGCGGCCGTGCCCTGCGCCAGCTTGGCGCCGCGCAGGCAGGAGACGATGGCGGAGCGGCCGGCAAACTTGCCGCCCCATTCCGCTACGGTCTCGTGGCTGAGCTTGATCGAGCCGGGAATCAGCCGCCGGTCGGCGGCAAAATCCTCCTCGGTGCGGACATCGATGAGAACGGGAGCGTTGGCCGTGCCGATCAGGCGCGCCAGTTTATCGGATGATATGGTCGTGAAGCTAGACATGTTGCGTCCTCGCAAGAAACCAACGGGACGCGATGCTTGGGCTTGTCGCCTCGTGGGGAGATCGCTCAAATCCCCATGGCTCGGATTACAGCGAAACTAAGAAGCACTGTCAATCCGCAGGACGATTGGAGCTTAGAAAATTGGTGCCCGCCGTTTATATTCCGCGCGGACCGACCTGAATCTTCGGGAGAATTCGATGCATTCCCATTCCATCGACCAATGGACCCACGACCACGCCTTCCTGGGCGAGCAGCACGACGCCAACGAGCGGCGCACCTGGCTCGTGGTAGTGCTGACGCTGGTCATGATGGTCGGCGAGATCGTGGCCGGCTCGCTGTTCGGCTCGATGGCGCTGCTCGCCGACGGCTGGCACATGGGCACGCATGCCGCCGCGCTCGGCATCGCCGCCTTTGCCTACCGCTTCGCCCGCCGGCATCTGGGCAATGCGCATTTCACCTTCGGCACCGGCAAGTTCGGCGATCTCGCCGCCTTCGCCAGCGCGGTGATCCTGGGCCTGATCGCGGTCGAGATCGCCTATGAGAGCGTGCTGCGGCTGATCAACCCGGTGCCGATCGTCTATGGCGAGGCGATGGCGGTGGCCGCCCTCGGCCTCGGCGTCAACCTCGCCAGCGCCTGGCTGCTGCGCGGCAGCCACGATCATCACCATCACGGTCATGCCCACGACCACGGTCGTGCGCATGACGACCCCGACCATCATGATCATCACCATCACCATCACGACAACAATCTGCGCGCGGCCTATGTCCATGTCGTGACCGATGCCGCGACCTCGGTGCTGGCGATCGCCGCGCTCGCGGTCGCCATGGTTTCGGGATGGGTCTGGGCCGATCCCGCGGTCGGCCTGATCGGCAGCGTGGTGATCGGGGCTTGGGCGTTCGGCCTGATCAAGTCGTCGGGTGCGGTGCTGCTCGACGTGCGCGCCGACGAGAAGCTGGAGCGGGTGATCCGTGCGCGCATGGAGGTCGGCGATGACCGCGTCACCGATCTGCATCTGTGGCAGGTCGGCCCCGGCCATTGTGCCGTGCTGCTCTCGGTGGTGTCGGACAAGCCGCAGCAGCCGGCGGTCTACAAGCGGCGGCTCGCCGGGCTGAAGGGCCTCAGCCACGTCACGGTGGAGGTCGAGACCTGCCCGCATTGATCGGCTTCGACGCTCAATCCGGCCGCGGCTGGGTGCGGATCAGGAACAGTGCCGCCAGCGCCGAGAGGCTGAGCGCGGAGGAGACGATTAGCACCTTGGCGCCCATGAGATCGATCAAGAGGCCGAAGGCCAGCGGCGCCACCGCCTGCGCCATGCGTGCCGGGGCGCCGATGATGCCGAGACGGTAGCCGAAATCCTTCGGGCCGAAGATCGACAGCGGCAGGGTGCCGCGCGCGATCGTCAGGATGCCGTTGCCCGAGCCGTGGAACAGCGCGAACGCGCTCGCCGCGGCGCCGCCGAAGATCGCCACGATCACCGCGCCGATCGGATGGGTCAGGCTGGCCAGCCGCGTCGACCACAGCGGATGGAAGCGGCTGAGGAAGCCGGCCTCCAACATGCGTGCGCCGACTTGCGCCGGGCCGATCAGGGCGCCGGCCGCGATCGCCTCGGCCGGCGTTGCGCCTGTGGTTTCCAGGATGCGGGGGAAATGCGCGGCCATCGCGCCGGTGACGGTCCAGACCGCCGCGAAGATGAAGGCGAGCAGGAGCATGGTGCGGTCGAGCGGCAAATGCGGCTTCGCGGCCGTGGCCGCCGCCTGCTTGGCGCCCTTGATCGCCGGCAGCATGAAGAAATTGAGCGGCAGGCCGATCAGGATGTTGGCGGCAGCCCAGGCGAAGCAGGTCTCGCGCCAGCCGATATGGGCAAGGCCCCAGGCGGTGAGCGGCCAGCCGACGGTCGACGCAAAGCCCGCCATCAGCGTGATGCCGGTGATCGGCCTGCGCGCCTCGGTGCCGTAGATGCGCCCCAGCGCGGCGAAGGCGGCGTCGTAAAGCCCCATCGCCATGCCGATGCCGAGCACGAGCCAGGCGATCGCCATCACCGCGACCGAGTGCGAGAGCCCGAGCAGAACGAGACCGGCGGCAATGGTCAGGTTCGAGGCCGACAGCACCTGGCGGCCGCCGACGAGATCGATCTGCCGCCCGATGCGCGGGCCGAGCATCGCCGAGATCACCAGCGAGGCCGAGAACGCGCCGAAGATCCAGTTGGAGGAGACGCCGAGGTCGCGCGCCATGGGATCGGCGATCAGCGCCGGCAGGTAATAGCTCGAGGCCCAGGCCAGGGTCTGCGTGGTGCCCAGCGCCAGGATGATCGGAAGCTGCCGCTGGCTCATCGGCGCGTGCTTCCGATTCTGGCCGACAAAATCATCATCGTCGGCATTTGCTCCCGTGCGGCGAGGGCGTCAACCGCAGCCTCGGCATATTCGACCTGCGCGGGACGGGGAGCCTTGCGTGCGCGGCTTTGCGCCTTTCGTCCGTCACGAATGCACGCCATAATAGCGCATGCAAACAGCTTCCCGCCTTTCCTTGATAAACTGGATCGCCAGCCAGGGGCTCACGGGCCTGCCCGAACAGGACCTGCTGCGCGGCTTCTGCGAGCGCTGCTGCGACGAAGGGCTCGACCTGTCGCGCGGCCTCGTGATCATCGACACGCTGCATCCGATCTACGAGGGCCGTGCCTTCCGCTGGAGCGATACGCCGAGCAACGAGAGCGACGTCGTCGAGTACGGCTCGACGGCGGAGGGCGACGCGGCCAAGAACTGGCGCCGCTCGGTGTTCTACCATTTGCTCGAGCACGGCGAGGACGAGATGGTGATCGATCTCGCCGAGGCGCCGTCGCTGGATTTTTCGCAGATCGACGACCTCGCCGAAGGCGGCCACCGGCATTTCCTGGCTTTCGTGCACCGCTTCGGCGAGAGCGGAGCGCTTGGGCAGATGGACTGCCTCTACTCCTCCTGGACCACGCGGCGCGACGACGGCTTCACCGAGGCCGAACTTGCCGCGCTGCGCGATCTCGTGCCCGTGCTCGGTCTCGCGATCAAGTCGGCGCAACAGGTCGACATCGTGCGCACGCTCGGCAGGGTCTATCTCGGCCGCGACGCCTCCGAGCAGGTGCTGCGCGGGCGCATCTCGCGCGGCGTCACCGAGCGCATCAATGCCGTGCTCTGGTACTCCGATCTGCGCGGCTCGACCGGGATCAGCGAGAGCATCGGCCCCGACGAGATCATCCCGTTCCTCAACGACTATGCGCAGGCCGTGATCGACGCCATCCACGAGGCCGGCGGCGACGTGCTCAAGTTGATCGGCGACGGCGTGCTTGCCATGTTCTGGGGCGAGGACATGGCGGATGCGCGGCGGGCGGCGCTGCGCGCCGAGCACCTGTTCCGCAAGAATATCGCGGCACTCAATGCCCGCCGGGCGGCGGAGGGGCGTCCGACCACGTCGGCCTATATCGGCCTGCATGTCGGCCAGGTCTTCTACGGCAATATCGGTAGCGAGGACCGGCTCGATTTCACCGTGGTCGGTCCGACCGTGAACGAGGTCAGCCGCATCGCCGCGATGAGCCGCTCGGTCGACCGCGAGCTGCTGGCCTCGTCCGAGTTCTACCAGGGTCTCGATGCCGCCGGGCGCCGCTATCTCGTCTCCACCGGCCGCTACGCGCTACGCGGCATCGGCCGTGCACAGGATCTCTACACCCTCGATCCCGAGGTCGATGCAAGCGAGCCGGTGACGGGAAGCTACGAGCGCTATCTGGCGAGTTAGGCTTCGCTTGCTCCGTCATTGCGAGCGCAGCGAAGCAATCCAGGCTGTCTCCGCGGTGGGATTCTGGATTGCTTCGTCGCTGCGCTCCTCGCAATGACGGTGGGGGCTAGCACCGCGCCGCCACCTCGTCCCCCACCATGTCCGGTTGTCGATCCAGCGCCACGGCGGGCGAGAGCCAGATCACAAGGGCCTGCACGCCGAACACGGCGGCCGCCAGATAGAGGCATGCTTCCGCGCTCCAGAGCCCGCCGACCACCGCGCCCAGCACTGAACCGAGCGGGCGGGCGCCGTAGCTCATGATGTTGATGGCGGAGACGCGTCCGAGCAGGCGCGGCGGCGTCACCGACTGGCGCAGCGTCGTGGTCGAGATCACCCACAGGATCGGCCCGACGCCGAGCAGGAAGAAGCTCAAGGCCGCGAGCCAGGGCGAGGGGACCAGCACCGTCAGCGCCATCACGACCGCGGCAACGAGGCCGGTGACCGGGCCGAGGCCGACCACGGTGCCGAAGGCGATGCGCCGCATCACGCGGGTGGCGAGCAGCGCGCCGATCACCATGCCGACGCCGTACATCGTCAGCACCGTGCCGACGCCCACGGCGGTGAGGCCGAGATGGCGCACGGCATAGGGCACGAACACGGCGATCTGCAGGAACCAGCCGGTGTTGAAAATGAACTGGGTGATGAACACCGGCCGCAGCAGCGGATGGTGAAATACGAATGCCGCGCCTTCGCGGATGTCCTGCAACGGATGACGGCGCGGCGCCGGCGCGCGGGCGGGTTCGAAGATGCCGGATAGCAGCACCACCGCGATCGCCGACAGCGCCGCGGCGAAGCCGAAGGCCGGGCTCGCACCCCACCAGCCCACCAGCGCGCCGCCGAGCGCGGGCCCGCTGGCGAAGGCAACGGTGCGCGCCAGCTCGATCCGCGCATTGGCTGCAGGCAACAGCTCCGCGCTCACCAGCGAGGGCACCAGCGCCGGCGCGGCCACACTGTAGACCACGGTGCCGCACACCGCGGCGAAGCCGAGCAACGCCAGCAGCGGCAGATTGAGCGCGCCGAGCGCGAGCAGCAGCACGATAGCCGCGAGCGCCACGGCCCGCACCGCCTCGGCTCCTGCCATCAGGGAGCGGCGCGAGATGCGGTCGGCGAGCAGGCCGGCGGGAATGGCGAACAGCACGAAGGGCAGGGTCAACGCGGTCTGCAACAGGCCGGTCTGGCCTTCCGCGACCCCAAGCGTCAGCACCGCGACGATTGGGGCGGCCGCCAGGGCGATCTGTTCGGCCGACTGCGCCGCAAGGTTGGACCAGGCGAGGCGGCTGAAGGTGTCGGGGAGGCGAGGCGGATTTGACATGGCTCATGTCCTGCACAGTCGGGTTGGCGCCAGTATTCGGCGCCGCGGGCCGCCAAACCCACCCGCTTCCCGACAAGGAGGGCAGATGACAGTCAGGCCGAGAGTCCATGCCACCAGATGCAGTTGCAAATGAGTTGCAATAAGCTTCGATTTCGGTATTCTCGCCGAATGGATGCCCGATCGCCTGATTTGACCCCCGACACCGCCGGCTGGCGCGCTGATGCGCCGGTCACCAAGAGCCTCGCCGAGGTCAACGCCACCATCGCCCTTCCGGTCGCCGGCCGCTGGTGGCGCCGGCTGCTTGCTTTCGTCGGGCCCGGCTATCTCGTCTCGGTCGGCTACATGGACCCCGGCAACTGGGCGACCGACCTCGCCGGCGGATCGAAGTTCGGCTACACGCTGCTCTCGGTCATCCTGCTCTCGAACCTGATGGCGATCCTGCTGCAATCGCTCGCGGCGCGGCTCGGCATCGTCACCGACCGCGACCTCGCCCAGGCCTGCCGCGCCACCTATTCGCCGCCGGTGAACTTCCTGCTCTGGATCGCCTGCGAGGCGGCGATCATCGCCTGCGATCTCGCCGAGGTCATCGGCACCGCGATCGCGCTGAAGCTCCTGTTTGGCATTCCCCTGGTCGGCGGCGCACTGCTCGCCGCACTCGATGCCTTCCTGCTGCTGCTCCTGATGAACCGCGGCTTCCGTTTCCTCGAGGCCTTCGTCATCGCGCTGCTGGCGGTGATCGCGGTCTGCTTCGCGGTCCAGATCGCGGCCGCGGCGCCGCCGGTCGCCGAGGTGCTGCGCGGCTTCATGCCGAAGAGCGAGATCTTCACCAACCCCGAAATGCTCTACATCGCGATCGGCATCATCGGCGCGACCGTGATGCCGCACAATCTCTATCTGCACTCCTCGATCGTGCAGACGCGCGCCTATGAGCGCAACGACGAAGGCCGCCGCGAGGCGATCAAATGGGCGACGACGGATTCGACCATTGCCCTGATGCTGGCGCTGTTCATCAACGCCGCAATCCTCGTCGTCGCCGCTGCGACCTTCCACAAAAGCGGCCATTCGGATGTCGCCGAGATCGGGCAGGCGTTCGAGCTGTTGTCGCCGCTGCTGGGCCTCGGCATCGCCTCGACGCTGTTCGCGGTGGCGCTGCTCGCCTCCGGCCTGAACTCGACGGTGACGGCGACGCTCGCCGGCCAGATCGTGATGGAAGGCTTTCTCGATCTGCGCCTGCCGAACTGGGCGCGTCGCCTGCTCACGCGCGGCATTGCCATAGTCCCCGTGATCGTCGTCACCGCGATCTATGGCGAGCGCGGCACGGCGGATCTGCTGGTGTTCAGCCAGGTCGTGCTGTCGATGCAATTGCCCTTCGCCGTCATCCCGCTGGTCCGCTTCGTTTCCGACCGGCGCAAGATGGGCAAGTTCGCGATACCGAGATCGGTCGCGGCGATCGCCTGGATCGTCGCGGGCGTGATCGTGGTCCTGAACCTGAAGCTGTTGTTCGATACGTTCTTTGGATGAGTGCGGGGACGGCCCGCTGCTTTGGTGCGGAGGCCCTGCGAGGAGCTGGTTCCCGCGCGAGCCCGGCCATATCCGTTATGCGCGCATTGCGCTGAGCCCTTTTCCGAGTTCCGCGCGGTGCGGCGGCTTTTGCCGCGAACTCGCGAAGTACGGCTTTTCAATTGGTGCGAAGAGGTTATACTACCTTCAATTGCTGATAGGCCGAAGACTGCTCATTGACTGCTCATGGGCCCTATTATGACACTGCGTTTTTCAGGATTGATTTCTTTCCCGGCGGGATAATCGGCGGTCCCGCGCCGGAGTAAGTGCGCCGATCGCATCTTCTCCGGTTACGTCTATGGGTTGTGCGCGATCTCGGCGCGCGGAGCCGGTGGCGAGGCCATTGGCTTGACGGATTGATTTTGACTGCGCGGGTTCACGTCCGGTGAGGGACGATGATCAGGCCAGTATGCGTTGATTGCTGCGTTGAAGTCATTGATGAGTGAGTACAGCCGTGACCAAGTGTCCCGCATGTTCGGCCCGTGTTTCTCGCGAGCATCGCTTCTGCTCTCAATGCGGCGCGCGCCTTGATCGTGCCGTCGATCGTGCCTTGGAGCAGCCCTCCGTTCCATCGGTCGCCAGCACACCTGACCGCGAGGCGCGGGTTGTCCCGCTGCACGATTACACCGCGGTTCGGTCACAGATGCTGACTGAGAACAAGCAGGTCAGCGTTCTCTTCGTCGACGTATGCGACTCGACATCCCTGCTCCAGCACTCCGACCCCGAGGAATCCCGCAATTATCTCGGCAGGGCCCTCAACCATTTGGCCGAGGCGGTCGGGACCTATGGCGGCACGGTGAGCCAGTTGCTCGGCGACGGGCTCGTCGCCTTGTTCGGCGCGCCGGTGGCGCAGGAGGATCACGCGCTGCGGGCCTGCCTTGCCGCCCTCAAGATGCAGCGGGCAGCCATCCCCGGCCACGCGGTTCAGGGCGTGGCCAGCCCGACGCTGCGCATCGGCATCAATTCCGGCGAGGTCCTGGTCGGCGTCGTCGGACAATACGGCTGGTCGCACTACGGTGCGGACGGCAAGACGATTCACGTTGCATCGCGGCTCGAAAAGATGGCGCCGCCCGGCGGCATTCTGATCAGTGCCGCGACGCAGCGCCTCGTCGCGCAGCAGATCGACACGCGGCCGGTCGGGCTGCGCTCGGTCCGAGGGCTGGACGATCCGGTCGAACTCCATGAGGTCGTGGTCGCCACCGAAAGCTCGGCGGCGGCGCCGCTGACGCGCAAGCAGCGCTGGGCGCCCCTGGTCGGCCGCGAGGAGTCTTTGCGGATGCTGGCCGGGGATCTCGACATCGTTCGAACCGGCGCGATGCGAACGATCGGCCTGTGCGGCGATGCCGGCATCGGCAAGTCCCGCTTGATCGCCGACTGGATCGCCGCGCTTGCAGGTCAGGGCATCGACGTCTGCCTTTCGCAGGCGAGAGGTTATGCGAGCGCGCGCGCCTACAGCACCGCCGCGGACCTGATCGCGAGCCTGGCCAGGTTGCCGCAAACGGATGCACAGTCCATCGGGCGCACCCTGGTCGCCGAATGGGCCCCGGAAGGTGTCGCACATCTCGCGGCGATCAATGACTTGCTGGATCTTGCGGCGCCGGATCAGGCGTGGCTGGCGCTGAACCCGGTCCAGCGGCGGCGTCGCATCGGCGAGGCATTGCTGTGGCTCGTGCGCAGACGCGCCCAGGCGGGCCCGTTCGTGCTCGTGCTCGAGGACGTTTTCCTGGCCGATCGCGAGAGCCGGCGGCTGTTCGAGGCCCTGCTTCCAAAGCTCCAGGGATGGCCGATCCTGGTCTGCGTCAGCTATCGACCCGATTTCGATCATCAGTGGCGCGAGGCGCCGTGGTTTGCAGAGCGGATGATCGAGCCTCTCCGTGACGGCGAGATGCTCAGGCTCGCACGCGCCCTGCTGGGGGATGATCTGTCCGTGCTCGGCATCATGAACGAATTGGTCGCGCGCGCCGACGGCAATCCCTTCTTCCTGGAGCAGCTGGTCATTACGCTGATCGACGACGGATCGCTCGAAGGAACGCCGGGTGCATACCGTCTGCAGCGGCCGCCCGGAGAGCTGCGCGTGCCGGGCTCCATCGCCGCGGTGATCAGTGCGCGCGTCGACAGGCTGCCCGACGCCGCCAAATCCGCGCTCGAGGCCGCGGCGATCCTTGGCGACCCCATCACGCGCGAACTGATCGCGGCGATGCAGGCCGTCGACCCGGGGCGAGCCGAAGAATTGCTGGGTCTGTGCGTTGCGTCCGGGTTGCTGGAGGGGCCGGATCAGGCACGCGGTTCGCTCGCGCAGCACGCGTTCGCGTTTCGCCACGCATTGGTGCGCGACGTCGTGCTCGCCGCTCTCACGCGCGCGCGGCTGAAGGCGCTGCACCGGCAGGCCTTCCTGGCGCTGCATGCGCGGCCATGGGCCGCTGAAGCCGATGTCGCGCCGGCGCTGGCGCATCATGCCTTCAAAGGGGAGGAATGGGAGCAGGCGGCGAGATTCACCGTCAAGTCGATGGCCCGTGCCATCTCGCGCTCGGCCAATCAGGAAGCCCTTCAATCGTTCGAGAAGGGACTTCATGCAGCCCGCCGTGTCGATGACGCCTCGATCGCGCAGACCCTGGAGCTCGCGCTTCGGCTGGAAGCGATCGGGGCGATGCTGGCTCTCGGCCAGATCGACGACATCTTCAGCAACATGGAGCGTGCGCAAGCCATCGCGGTGCAGCTGAACGATCAGCGCGCACGAGCGGCGGTGTCGACCGAGACGGCGGTGTTCCTGTGGATGCGAGGACGCTTCGAGCAGGGCCTGCGGTATGCCTCACAGGGTCTGGAGGCGGCCCGCCTGGCGCAGCGGCGCCACATGATGATGGCGGCGCATCAGACCCGCCTGATGCACCTCCACGCTCTCGGGCGATATGCAGAGGCCGCCGTGGAAGGCCATGTTCTGCTCTCCGACTACGAACCGGAACTATCGGCGCATGTCGTCCAATCCGGATGGGCCGCCATTCCCATCGTCAATCTCTATGCGTTCCATGCCAGCACGCTCTGGCGACTGGGCGACAGTGCAACCGCCTACACGTTCTGTGCCAAGGCCTACGAGATCCTGTCGAACATCAACCATCCCTATTCGCGGCTGCTGATCGACACCGTCCAGTCGCAGATATGGATCGAGGGCGGGGAGCTCGATCCAGCCGAGACCTTGATGAGGGCCGGCGTGCAGCAATGCATGACGCACAACGTCCCGACCATGCTTTCGGTTTGCACGGGCGTTCTCGGCAGCGCGCTTGCGCGCAACGGCAAGGCCGCCGAGGCGGCGACGATGCTGGAGAAGGGTTTCGCCGATCGCATCTACGAGGCGGCCGGACCCTACGGCAGGACGTTCATGCGCGTGAGCCTGGGCGTCGCCTATCGCAAGCTCGGTCGGCTCGACGATGCGATCGCGGTCGGTCGCAAGGCCGTCGAGGAGACTGCCGAGGAATACGGTCACCAGACCGAAGCATTGTACGAGCTGGCGGAAACCTTGCGGCACGCGGGCGATCTGGCCGGCGCCGAAGCCAATTTCAAGCGAGCCGCCGAGGCGGCGGACCGTCTGGGCATGCCCTACTATCAAAGACAGGCCGCCGCGGTCCTCGCAGATTGGCGGAAGGACGGGTATGCAGCATGAGACTCTCGACCTATGAACCCGACGCGTTGCCGCCGGGAGCACGCCGTCTCTCCTATGGCCTGTTCTGCTGGCTCAACCGCCACACGACCGTCTTGCGTGCATTCGGCGCACTGCTGCGACTCTGGCCGTCGGTCGGAGGCCGGCTTGGCCTTGCGGCCCGCGCCAGTGCCGTCAGGGACGTGCTGACGCGTACGCGCAGCTTCTCCAACACGGCGCATGCCGCCAACATGGTGTCCGGCGACTATCTCATCGGGATGGATCCCGGCCCGACCTATTCAGCCGATCGCGATCTGGTCCATGCGCGGCTGGCGGCGCTGGACGTTCCCGCCGATTCCGATGCCGAGGCGCAGCGACGGATCAAGGCCCTGAACGGGCGCGGGGGCGAATTCGACCTGATCGAAGACTACCTGATGTGGGTCGTCTTCCACGCCATGCGGCCCCTGTTCGGCGCCGCCACGGGTGCGGTGGTGGCGGGGTCGGCGACCGACGCCGCACGAGGCGATGTCGACGAAGGTCTGCAACGGCAGTACATGCTGGAAATCCGCTATGTCGCGGGGCAGCTCCTGGCTGGCAGCCTGGCGACGCTCGATCTTCGGCGACGGGCGGAAGCCTGCGGGGATGCGCTGCAGGCGCGGATCGATCGCGTGAGCGGCCCGATCGGCGCCGCCTGGGGCGTCAAGAGCGCCTCCGAGGACATTGAACGGAACGCGGTCGGCCTTGCCTGGATCTCGCATCCGGTCACCGTTCAGTCTGGAGCCCTCGCTGTCCAGGAGCTGCTGGGACGAACCAAGGTCTACGAGGAGCTGCGATCGAAGGCCGGCAAGCTCGGCGAGCCCGGCGTCTGGACCGATCCCGAGTTCCGCACGATCGTGCGCAACCATGTGCTCGAGCTGATGCGCTTTCGGCCGATCTTTCCGCTGCTGGCGCGCGACGTGCCGCGCGACACCGAAATGATGACCGGAGCGCGGTACAACGCCGGATGCCCGGGCGGCGGCAAGGTCTCGCTGCTGTCGATCGCCGCGCTGTTCGATCCCAGCGCCGTTCCCCAGAGCCGCCGCTTCTGTCCGGAACGCGATTGGGGCAAGCACGATTCCTTGCGGTATCTCATGTTCGGATATGGCTACCGCCAATGTCCCGCGCGGGATCACGCGGTGGAGATCCTGACCAGCGCGCTGATCGGCCTGCTCACTCTGCCGCGGCTGCAACTGGCGCGCGGCGAAGGCAAGGCCATCGCCTATGACGGGCCGCTGATGCTGCGCATGCGCATGCGTACCACCTGAGTGAGCGGAGGACGGGGCCATGCTCGAGATCGTCCGGCAGCAGATGATCTGCATCGTTGCGCCAGGCTGGAGCGGCGGAGCGGAAATCCCAAAGCAACTTCACGATGCATTGGATGCGCTGCTGGAGGACGTCGCGGTGGTGCACTTCGCCTCGATCGGGCTGCTCCCGGCCTTAGGCGGCGCCCCGAACCAGCAGCCGTCGCTCGTGCTCGAGCTTGCGGTGGAGGAGGGGTTGCGTCCCTACGACCTGCTGTACCGGCTGGTCTACCATCCCGACGGCGCGATGTGGACGCTGTTTAGCGCGATGGTCGCTCCCGAAGTCGCCGCGCCCACAGCCAAGGACAAGGAGCAATTGCTGAACCAGCTGATGAGCTGGCACAGCATCGCCGCCGGCGGCTTCGTCGGCGCGCGAGACCGCTCGGTCCGGCAGATCAAGATGGAGAGCGACCTGCTGGATCAGACGCGCATCGAAGCGCGAAAGCTGAAGCCGAAATACGGCAACGACCGCACCGCATTCGCGCTGGCGCTGGCGCGGTGGGCTTACGCCAATCCCCGTTTCGAGTGGGCGGTCAAGCCTGCGCCGCGATCCTATTGGCGCGGGAAGGGGGCGAGCATCGGTGCGAAGCTCGCTTATCCCGTGGCGGCGATCGTGCTGTGGTTCGTCGTGCTCGGGATCGTCTGGGCGCTTCCGCGGGCCTACAACTGGTTCTTCGGCGAGCCGGGGCCGGTGGGGCGGGCCATCGAAGACGCCGTCACCAGGACGAGCGAATGCCTGCTGACGATGACCTGGCACGGGCTGCTGGCGTTCGCCGTGATCGCATTCCTCGTCTGGCTGTTCCTGGTGCCGCTGCCCGCTCAATTCGTGTCCTGGCGGCGCTGGCTGAACAGCGTCCAGCAGGAGCTCGATCGGCCGACCCAGACGCTCTCCTCGCTGGCCACTTATGTTGGTGGCTGGCTGATCGGCGTGCCGCTGCTGCTGGCCGTCGCCGCGTGCGCCCTTGCCTACACGTTCGCGCCGCTGGCCTATGCGGTGGCACCGGACTATATGGCTCATGTCGTCGAGCCGAAGCTGCCAAAGCTGACCGGATTGCAGATCATCGGCATCGCCGTCGTCGCGATCGCCGCGGTGCTTTGCATCGGTGCGCTGTTTCACTGGCTCAACGGCCGCTTCAGAAAGCTGAGTGAGCAGTTCTTTCATCCGCTCGAGGACGACGTTCCGCGCGCCCAGCAGATCCATCCCTCGATCGAGCGGTGCGAGGCCGATCTGGTCGACGGTACCCAGCATATGTTCAGCCTCACGGAGCTGCGCGGTCCGCGATGGTGGAGCGCGTGGTGCATCCGGATGGCGCTGCGCATCGTGACGTTTGCCGGACGCGTGTTCTTCACGCAAGGCTGGCTCGGCAACGCACCCGGCATCCATTTCGGGCATTGGCACATCATCGACAACGGTCGGCGCTTTCTGTTCTGCTCGAACTATGACGGCAATTTCGGCGGCTATCTCGACGACTTCATCAACGGCGCGGCCGCCGGCACCACGCTGGCCTGGCGCTGGACCGAGCTGCGTCCACGTGCCCCGGCGCTGCCCGGACTGCCCGGCATCGCGCAACCGCGCAGCTTTCCGCCGACGCGCTTCGTGGTGTTTCGCGGCGTGAAGTGCGAGCTGAGGTTCAAGTCCTATGCGCGCGACAGCATGCTGCCGCATCTCTACCATTTCGACGCCTGCAACCGGACAGTCGACCAGATCAATCTCGCCACGGCGCTGCGCGACGCTTTGTTCGGCGAGCGCAACGGCAAGAACGACGATCTGATCATGAGGGCCATCGAGACATGAGGCACGCTCCACGTCTCTCCGAGCAAAGCCATGACATCCAGGCCATGTTGAAGAGCGGCTTCGGCTCGCTCACCACCAGCCGTTTCAGGCTGCTGACGATCCGCGACGAGAGGCTCGCCAAGACATGGCTGGCGCAGCTGCTCGACACCGGCCTGGTCGCCAGCGCAGAACAGGTCGGCAAGCCGAAGCAGGAGAAACAGCAGAGGGCGCCTCTCGATGCCGTCGTCGCGACCGGCTTCACCTTTTCGGGGCTGGCGAAGCTGGGCTGCCGGGAAACCAGCGAACATCCGTTTCCGACGCCGTTCCGCAGCGGCATGGGCAGCGAATTGCGCGCCAAGCTGTTGCGGGACGAAGACCGGCACTGGACCTGGACCGATCGCGAAGGCCCCGGCGGCGGCGAGGTGGTGCACATCCTGCTGGCAGAATGGAAAATGCGCGGCGTAGCTTCGCGGCTGCCCGCGATCGATCCGAGCGCCTTCTCCGTTATCGAGGTCGGGGAGGATTCCGACTTCTTCGGCGCGGATGGCACGCTGCGTGAGCCGTTCGGGTTTCGCGATGGGCTCGCCCAGCCGGTGATCCGGGGCCTCAGGGACCAGGATGGCGAGAGCTTCAAGCAGGCGCGAGAGGGAGCTCGCGATCTCTATGACGACCGGGTCGTGGAGCCGGGCGAATTCATCCTGGGCTATCGCAACGAATACGACGAGCTGACCTTTTGCCCGAACGTGGAGGGATGGAGCGGTGCCAGCGGGCGGTTCACCCTGAACGGAAGCTATCTTGCCGTACGTCAGTTCGCGCAGGATGTGGCCGCCTTCGAGGCGTTTGAGGCCGCGCATGCGGACTTCGCGGCGGCGAACGGCGTCTCGGCCGGCGAGAAGCTGATGGGGCGCCGGAAGAACGGGCTGCCGCTGTCATGGAAAGGCGATCCGAACGTGCCCGTGTCGGATTCGGCGGCCGATGCCTTCCGCTATCGCGTCGAGGACGCCAACGGTTTCATGTGTCCCAAGGGCGCCCATGTGCGCCGCTCCCATCCCCGGGACTCGCTCGGCACCGACGTGCAATCGAGCATCAAATCATCCAAGCTGCACCGGTTGCTGCGGCGTGGGCGGCCCTATCGCGAGACGTCCGGCCACCAAGGCATTTTCTTCATCGCCTGCAATGCGGACCTGGAGCGGCAGTTCGAGTTCATCCACCAGCGCTGGCTGCAGAACCGGAGATTTGGATCGCTCGAGAGCCAGGACGACCCGATCGTGGGATCGCAGCCGTGCCCGAAGACCTTCACCATTCCCGGTCAGCCGAGCGGCGGCGAAGTCTCGCTGCGGCAATTCACGCAGACGCTCGGCGGCGGCTACTTCTTCCTGCCGGGGATCGCAGCGCTGAACTTCATCGCGCGCGCTTGAGCGCGATCGAGGTTGTTGCCTACGGGTGAGCTTTGCGGAAGACGCTTCGCGCTCTTCCGGATCGAGCCTCAATCCTGCGGCTCGGACGCGGCATCGCCCTGCGCGTCGATGCGCAGCCAGCCCGAGGGCGCGAGGCGCTGCTGCGGCAGGAAGCGGGCCTTGTAGTCCATCTTCTTGGAGCCCTCGATCCAATAGCCGAGATAGACATAAGGCAGCCCCTGCCGGCGGGCGCGGGCGATGTGGTCGAGGATCATGAAGGTGCCCATCGAGCGGCTGACCTGGCTCGGCTCGAAGAACGAATAAACCATCGACAGGCCGTCGCTGAGCACGTCGGTGAGCGCGACGGCGATCAGCTCCTCGCCGCGGCCGGTGACACCGCTGTCGGGACCGCGCTTGCGGTACTCGATGATGCGGGTCTCGACATGGCTGTCCTCGACCATCATGGCGTAGTCGAGCACGGTCATGTCGGCCATGCCGCCATGGCGGTGGCGGGCGTCGAGATAGGCCCGGAACACGGAATATTGCTCGGAGGTCGGCACCGCGCTGCGCTGCTCGCCGATGATGTCGGCGTTGCGCGCCATCACCTTGCGGAAGTTGCGCGAGGGCCGGAACTCGTTGGCGACGACCCGGACCGAGACGCAGGCGCGGCACTGGTCGCAGGCCGGCCGGTAGGCGATCGACTGGCTGCGGCGGAAACCGCCATGGGTCAGGAGGTCATTGAGGTCGCCGGCCCGGTCTCCAACCAGATGCGTGAACACCTTGCGCTCATGCCGGCCCGGCAAATACGGGCAGGGGGAGGGCGCCGTAAGGTAGAATTGGGGTGTGTCGCGCGAGTGCTGGGTCAAGGGACGTCGTGGGCCTCCGAAGTGAATGTCAGCATCGCGCTACGGAAGCCCCTGGTCAATCGGTCTGCTCGGCGGGTAGGATAGGACAGCTTTAGTCGTTCCTGGTTGATAGGTCCTTGATCACCAGCTTCTGGCGCCCTGTGGCACCGGTGCGCGGACGGAATTGTTGATCACGACCGTTCCCAGCACGAAATCGTGCAGCAGCCGCCGGCGGCCGTTGAACAGGCCGACCAGCACCACGAAAGGCGTCAGGAAGGAAACCGTCACCCAGAACAGCACGGCATGGGTGGCGCCGAGCACGAAATAGCCGGGCGCGCCGTACCAGGTGCGCAGCTCCAGATCCATCAGCCGCATGCCGATGGTCGCCGACGAAGGCCCGCCGATGCAGGCGCCGTAATAGACGATGGCCCAGACGACCGAGGCGGGCCAGGCCAGCCAGAACAGCGCCCAGCCGATGCCGAGCGTGACCACGCCGAACAAGGCGATGAAGATGTAGCCGAGGATCACCGGCACGGAGATCACGACCATGTCGATCAGGAAGGCGAATACCCGCCGCGTCGCAACGCCCCGGAACAGCTCTGGGTGCAGATAGGGATCGTAGGCGTGCGGCTGCACCCCGCCGTCATTGCGCCAGGCGCCTGAATTGCCCGAGTCGTACGACATCGTCCGTCCTCCCAGGGGGAAACAGAGGGAAAACCCTCGAGGCAGGACATGGGAATAGGCCATCTCCGTGCCAAGGGCGCGGACATTAACAAGCCGAAATATTCCGGCGATTCGGGGGCGGGGAGGCTGTCGGTTGAGCGCCGATAATGTCGCCACCCCGTGGTGTCATCCCGCGAAAGCGGGGATCCATAACCACAGGGAGCGGTTTGGGCGAAGATAATTCCGCGTCGATACCAACACCGCGCATCATCGATGAATCACGCGGTATGGGTCCCGGCGTTCGCCGGGACGACGGCGGAGTTAGACTTGGCTTCGCAGCTTCTCCGCCGCCTTCGGCGCGAAGTAGCTCAGCACGCCGTCGGCGCCGGCGCGCTTGAAGGCGAGCAGGCTCTCCATCATCGCGCGCTCGCCGTCGAGCCAGCCGTTGTTCGCGGCGGCCGCGATCATCGCGTATTCGCCCGAGACCTGGTAGGCGAAGGTCGGCATCGCGAACGTGTCCTTCACGCGGCGGACCACGTCGAGATAGGGCATGCCGGGCTTCACCATCACCATGTCGGCGCCCTCGGTGATGTCGAGCTCGACCTCGCGCAGCGCCTCGTCGCTGTTGGCGCTGTCCATCTGATAGGTGCGCTTGTCGCCGGTGAGCGTCTTGGCCGAGCCGATGGCGTCGCGGAACGGGCCGTAGAAGGCCGAGGCGTATTTGGCCGCATAGGCCATGATCTGCACGTCGAGCAGTCCGGCGCGGTCCAACCCCTCGCGGATCGCGGCGACGCGGCCGTCCATCATATCCGAGGGCGCGATGATGTCGCAGCCGGCCTCGGCCTGCACCAGGGCCTGACGCACCAGCACGGCGACCGTCTCGTCGTTCAGGATCTTGCCGTCGGAAATCAGGCCGTCATGGCCGTGGCTGGTGAACGGATCGAGCGCGACGTCGCAGAGAATGCCGATCTCCGGAAACTCCTTCTTGATCGCGCGCACGGCCTGGCAGACCAGGTTGTTCGGGTTGGTCGCTTCGGAGCCTTCCTCGTCGCGCAAGGACGGCTCGGTGTAGGGAAACAGCGCGAGGCAGGGGATGGTGAGCTTCATGGCGCGCTCGGCCGCGCGCACCGCCTGGTCGACGCTGAGGCGCTCGACGCCCGGCATCGAGGCGACCTGCTCGCGCTTGTTGGTGCCGTCGATCAGGAACAGCGGCCAGATCAGATCGTCGGTGGTGAGCACGTTCTCCCGCACCATGCGCCGGGCCCATTCGGCCTTGCGGTTGCGGCGCGGCCGGACGGTCAGATCGAGGGCATGGGGCACCGCAGTGCCCTCGCGGCGCGAGACCTCGCGCAATTCGATCGGACGTCCGTATTTGATCGCCATCACTCTCTTCCTCCGGCTGGAATTATTCTTATACCAGCTCGCACGGTTCCCGTCACCGCGGCTTGACCTGCCGCAAGGGAGGGGCAGCCGATTGATTTTGCGGGGCGAAGCAGCCAGAAGGGGGGCTATGTCCGAGATCTCCACCCGCGATGCGGCCCGTGACAGCGCCAGGGACGCGACCAGAGACCACGCGATCTCCGTCGCGGCGATCTCGTCGGAGCGGGCTGAGTCCGACGACAATGTCTGGACGCGCCGCCTGGTGCTGTTCCTGCGGGTGATGGCGCTGCTCTCGATCCTGAAAGGTCTCTATCACTGGGCGCAGGTGACGGGCTTTGTCGGCGGCGAGGACGAGGCGTTCGAGAACCAGTCGATGGCCTGGCAGGCCGCCACCGTCTACTTCGCCGTGATCGAACTCGTCGCCGCGGTCGGCCTGTGGCTGGCAACGCCGTGGGGCGCGGTGGTGTGGCTGACCACCGTGGTGTCGATGGCGGTGATCGAGCTGATGTTCCCGGGCATCTACGGCGGCAGCCTGATCGTCGTCGGCGTCGAAGCCGCCATGCTCGCCGCCTATCTCGCGCTGGCCTGGATGGCCGCGCGCGAACGGCCGCCGTAGCGCCGTCATTTCAACGCGCACTCCTTCGTGCCCCGGACGCAATGCAGCGCGCCCCTGGCGATGCGCAGCATCGTCCAGATCGGCGTGATGCGTCGCAGAGCCGGGGCCCATCTTTCCGCAATCTCGCTTTGAAACATCTGGATCCCGGTTCTGCGCGCCGCTTTGCGGCGCTGGTCCGGGACACGAGAATGCTGCGTTTGGTTGACCGCTGGTTGCCTAAAATTTGCGGTAAGTTTTCGTTGACCAGCCGGCGCCGCCACAGCCGTTACGCGCCCGTTTCGAAACCGGGCAGGCCTGTTCTGGAATGCGACAACAGGGGCGGACGGAGGGTGAACAGGACCTTGCGAAGGTCAACAGAGGCTTTCGAAAAGTGCTTGTGGCACAGGCTTAATCCGCAATTCACTGTCTTAAATTCATGATCTCTTTATTCTCTTATTTAAGCCGATCTTCAAACGCGCCCCTTAAGTTGCACCTATCAGGCGGGACACAAGTTTCGTCGAATAAGTGTCGACAAAAACGACAACAGGGGAAGTGTCATGATGAAAGCCGTCGCAACTGCGGCAGATACCGCAGAGCGCGTCTCCGGCCAGCAGGGTTCGGTGCAGTCGCTCTATCTGGAAGCTTTGACTCTGGTGGAGCGGCTGCATCGCCGGCTCCTCGACGTGATCAAGGACGAATTCGATCGCCGCGGCCGTGCGGACATCAACTCGGTGCAGGCGCTCCTGCTCTATAACATCGGCGACAAGGAGCTGACCGCGGGCGAGCTGCGCACGCGCGGTTACTATCTCGGCTCCAACGTCTCCTACAATCTGAAGAAGCTCGTCGAACTCGGCTTCCTCGATCATCAGCGCTCGCGCGTCGATCGCCGCTCGGTGCGCATTCGCCTGACCCCGCAGGGCCAGGAAGTCCGCCGCATCGTCGATGCGCTCTACCAGAAGCACGTCAAGACGGTGGAGCAGGTCGGCGGCATCTCGGGCGAGGAATTCTCGACCCTCAACAAGTCGCTGCACCGCCTCGAGCGGTTCTGGACCGACCAGATCCTCTATCGTCTCTGAGCTTTCGAAAGGGATCAAGGCCAAGCCGGCCCGCAACAAGACCGGCAAGCCTGCCCTGGACGTGCCTGACTTCCCCAAGCGCACTGGTCCGGAGTTGCCCCCGGGCCGGTGCGTTTCCATTTTTGCACCTGCGAAAAAATCCGCGGCTGTGCGGAACAAGTTCCGCACCTGGCGCTTATCTCCCTCGGGATCGGAGACAGGGCGATGCTGGTCGAGCGCGGGCTTCAGGCGATGAACGTGGAACTCGTGAGCGAGGCCTACGCCATCGCCGCGAACTACCTTCGGCGCTCCGGCACGATGCCGGATACGCTCGTCACCGACGAACGCCTGCTTGGGATCATCGTCAAGCTGCTTCAGCGCGGCGAATTCAACAAGATCAGGCTCGCAAACAAGGCCATCGCCCAATTTCAGGCGCAGTCCGGGGCCAGCGCGGTTGCCTGATCAACCATCTCAGAACATCGATCAACCAGAGGGTGCCATGGAAGCCGCGATCGACCGCATCATGCAGACCTATGACCTGCTCGCCAACCGCACCGCCGCGGCCAGCGAGGAGGCACGCATGAAGGTGACCAACTACCTGACCACCCTGATGGAAGCCGGCGAGAAGGACCCCCACCGGTTGACGGTGTGCGGCCTCACTTACTTGCGCCAGCTCGACGGCAGCGTGGACCCGGTCAAGGCGGGGTATACTGGGCTGTGACGCGATCCCTGCAGCAGCCCGCGGCTCCAGGCAGGAGCAGCTAAGGCCCGAAGCGGCCCCATTCCGGATGAGGCGGACGGGGCTCCTGCGATCGGCCCGATCGCCGAAAATCTCCACTCTCCACCATATCTGGCATAAATATCAGGCCCGACCCGCAAACCCTTGGCCTGTTGCGGGCGATGTGGTAGATCGCGCCTGCTTCCGACCGCCACACCAGACCCGCCCGCAGCCCGCCAAAAGGCTGCGGCGGTGGAGATATTCCCAAGATGACCGCACCCAAGACCGCCTCCGCGCCCGATTCGTTTTTCACCGCCTCGCTCGAGCAGGCCGACCCCGAAATCGCCGCCGCCATCAAGGGTGAGCTCGGCCGGCAGCGCCATGAGGTCGAGCTGATCGCCTCCGAGAACATCGTCAGCCGGGCCGTGCTGGAAGCGCAGGGTTCGGTGATGACCAACAAGTACGCAGAGGGTTATCCGGGCGCGCGCTATTACGGCGGTTGTGAATGGGTCGACGTCGCCGAGAACCTCGCGATCGATCGCGCCAAGAAGCTGTTCGGCGCAGGCTTCGCCAACGTGCAGCCGAATTCCGGCAGCCAGATGAACCAGGCGGTGTTTCTGGCGCTGCTGCAGCCCGGCGACACCTTCATGGGCCTCGATCTCGCCGCCGGCGGCCATCTCACCCACGGCTCGCCCGTCAACATGAGCGGCAAATGGTTCAAGGCCGCGCACTACACCGTGCGCCGCGAGGACCAGATCATCGACATGGATGCGGTGGCCAAGCAGGCCGAGCAGGTCAAGCCGAAGCTGATCATCGCCGGCGGCTCGGCCTATTCGCGCGCCTGGGACTTCAAGCGCTTCCGCGAGATCGCGGACAGCGTCGGTGCCTACCTGCTGGTGGACATGGCGCACTTCGCCGGGCTCGTCGCCGGCGGCGTGCATGCTTCGCCGGTGCCGTATGCGCACGTCACCACGACGACGACGCACAAGTCGCTGCGCGGTCCGCGCGGCGGCCTGATGCTGTGGAATGACGAGACGCTGACCAAGAAGCTCAACTCGGCGATCTTCCCGGGCCTGCAGGGCGGTCCCCTGATGCACGTCATCGCGGCGAAGGCGGTCGCCTTCGGCGAGGCGCTGCGTCCGGACTTCAAGGTCTACGCCAAGAACGTCGTCGAGAACGCCAAGGCGCTGGCCGAGACGCTGAAGGGCCATGGTCTCGACATCGTCTCCGGCGGTACCGACAATCATCTGATGCTGGTCGATCTCAGGCCGAAGGGCCTCAAGGGCAACGTCTCGGAGAAGGCGCTGGTCCGCGCCGCCATCACCTGCAACAAGAACGGCATTCCCTTCGACCCCGAGTCGCCGTTCGTCACCTCGGGTATCCGTCTGGGGACGCCGGCCGCGACCACGCGCGGCTTCGGCGTCGCGGAATTCCAGCAGGTCGGCGGCATGATCGCCGAGGTCCTCAACGCTGTCGCGCAGTCTTCCGATGGCAAGGCGCCGCTGGTGGAAGCCGCGATCAAGGAACGGGTCAAGGCGCTGACCGACCGGTTTCCGATCTATCAGTAAGGCTGGGTCCCACGGATGCGCTGCCCCAACTGCAACAGTCTCGATACGCAGGTGAAGGACTCGCGTCCGACCGAGGACTCGTCCGTGATCCGCAGGCGGCGCGTATGCGTCGCCTGCAATTTCCGCTTCACCACCTTCGAGCGCGTGCAGCTGCGCGAGCTCACGGTGATCAAGCGCAACGGCCGCCGCGTGCCGTTCGACCGCGACAAGCTGATGCGCTCGGTGCAGATCTCGTTGCGCAAGCGGCAGGTCGAGCCGGAGCGCGTGGAGAAGATGGTCTCCACCATCGTGCGCGAGCTCGAGACCGGGGGCGAGGCCGAGATCTCCTCGGAGGTGATCGGCGAGACCGTGATGGAGCATCTGCGCACGCTCGACGACGTCGCCTATGTGCGCTTCGCCTCGGTCTATCGCAATTTCCGCGAGGCCAAGGATTTCGCCGATGTGCTCGGCGAGCTCTCCGGCGAGGAGGAAGCGCGGCTCGCCGCGATCCGCAAATGATCTTCCGCATCCTGGAAGACCAGTTCGCGCAGAAGGCCCGCGAGGCCAAGGACGCCGATCTTCGTTTCATGCAGCTGGCGCTGGCGCTGGGCAGGCGCGGGCAGGGACGCACCTGGCCCAACCCGGCCGTCGGTGCCGTCGTGGTCAGGGATGGCGTGATCGTCGGCCGCGGCTGGACCCAGCCAGGCGGGCGTCCGCATGCCGAGCCTGAAGCCTTGCTGCGGGCCGGCGAAGCCGCGCGCGGTGCCACGCTCTACGTCACGCTGGAGCCGTGCTCGCATTTCGGCAAGTCGCCGCCTTGCGCCGATGCGGTGATTGCGGCCGGCATCAAGCGCGTGGTGGCGGCGGTCGAAGATCCCAATCCAGAGGTCGCGGGCCAGGGTCATGCGCGCCTGCGCGCCGCCGGCGTCCACGTGGACGTCGGCCTGTGCGGGGCGGAGGCCGCGTTCGACCATGCCGGCCATTTCCGCCGTATCCGCGATCAGCGCCCGCATGTGATCCTGAAGCTCGCGGTCTCGCCCGACGGCAAGATCGGTGCGGCCGGCGGCAAGCCGGTCGCGATCACGGGGGAGGCGGCGCGCAATCGGGTGCATCTGCTCCGTGCGCAATGCGATGCGATCCTGGTCGGCATCGGAACGGTGCTGGCAGACGATCCGCTTCTCACCTGCCGCCTGCCGGGCATGGCGGCGCGCTCGCCGGTGCGCATCGTGCTCGATCAGAGCCTGCGGATTCCCGGCGCGAGCAGGCTGACAGGCTCCGCGCGCGAGACGCCGCTCTGGGTGATGGGTTCTGAGCTTGCGGAAGCCGCAGCCGCGACGCGGCTTGGTGCGGCCGGCGCGCAAGTGATCCGCGTCCCGGCGGCCGGCGCCTCCGGGCTCGATTTGCCGGCCGTGCTGCAAGCGCTGGCCGGGAAGGGCATCACCCGCCTGATGGTCGAGGGCGGTAGCCGGGTGGCGTCCTCGTTTGTCGCGGCCGACCTCGTCGACGAGATCTGGCTGTTTCGCGGCGCGGAAGCGGTGGGCAATGGCGGCGTCGATGCGCTCGATGCATTGCCCCTGTCGAAAATCACGCAGTCGCAGGCCTACAGGGTTCATGCTAGCGAAACATTCGGCAAGGATACTCTCACCATCTACGAGCGCGCGTAATGTTCACCGGCATTGTCACCGATATCGGCGAGATCGTCAGCTTCACGCCTGTGGCGCAGGGCCAGCTGCACCGGCTCCGCATCGCCTGCCACTATGATCAAGCCACGATCGCCGACGGCGCCTCGATCGCCAGCAACGGCGTCTGCCTGACTGTGGTCGCCTCCGGCGTCGCAGATGGCAAGACCTGGTATGAGGTCGATACTGGGGCCGAGACACTGGCGCTGACGACGGCGAAGCACTGGAAGCTGGGCACCAGGCTCAACCTCGAGCGTGCGCTCAAGATCGGCGACGAGCTCGGCGGCCACATCGTCGCCGGCCATGCAGACGGCATCGCGACCATCGTCAGCCGCGAGGAACTGCCCGACATGGCGCGGTTCGAGCTTGCGACCACGCGGGAGCTGGCACGGTTCATCGCCACCAAGGGCTCGATCACGCTCGACGGCGTCTCGCTGACGGTCAATACGGTAAAGGATGCGACCTTTTCGGTGCTGATCATTCCACACACGCTGACGGTCACCACGATCGGCGGCTGGAAGGCGGGGGACGAGGTCAATATCGAGGTCGATCTGATGGCCCGCTACGCGGCGCGGCTGACGGAGATGAAGTGACGGCGAAGCCGTCATTCCGGGGCGGCTCGAAGAGCCGAACTACGGTGCGCAATTGCGCACCTGAGAATCTCGAGATTCCGGGTTCGCTTCGCGCCCCGGAATGACAGTGTCTTTGAACTTGGCTTACCAGCCTGTGGCGACTACATAACGCGCCAACCTCTAGAACGGGACTTAACGATGGCAGACGCGCGCCGCGCACCCCTGAAGGACCAGACCGACATTTCCGGCGCCCGCGCGCTGATTGTCGAGGCGCGGTTCTATGACGATCTCCAGGATGCGCTTCTGGACGGCGCGGTGGCCGAGCTGAAGGCGGCCGGCCTGACCCACGACGTCATCACGGTTCCTGGTGCGCTGGAGATTCCGGCCGCGGTGGCCATTGCGGTGGATGCCGCGGCGGCGAGCGGCAAGCCCTATGACGCCGTGATCGCGCTTGGCTGCGTGATCCGTGGCGACACCATTCATTTCGAGATCGTCTCGCAGGAATCCTCGCGCGCGCTGATGGACCTCGCGGTTGCCCGCAAGCTGCCGCTCGGCAACGGCATCCTCACCGTCAACACCGAGGCGCAGGCCTGGGCGCGGGCGCGCGCCAGCGAGCTCAACAAAGGCGGCGATGCCGCGCGCGCGGCGCTGGCGATGCTGCGCATCAAACGCCGCCTGGCGCAGGCCTGAGCCATGGCCGACAACACCAGGAAGCCGGCAGGCCCTGCCGAGAAGAAAGCCAACCGGCGCGGTGCGGCGCGGCTCGCGGCCGTGCAGGCGCTGTACCAGATGGATATCGCGGGCGCCGGCATCAACGACATCTTCGCCGAGTTCGAGAGCCATTGGCTCGGCAACGAGGTCGAGGGCGACACGTATCTGCCGGCGGAGGCTGCCTTCTTCCGCGACGTCGTCTCGGGCGTCGTGCGCGACCAGAAGAAGCTGGATCCGCTGATCGACGAGGCGCTCTCGAAGGGCTGGCCCTTGAAGCGGATCGAGGCGATCCTGCGCGCGGTGCTGCGGGCGGGGGCCTACGAATTGGAGCATCGCAAGGACGTGCCGGGCCGCGTCGTCGTCTCCGAATATGTCGACGTCGCCAACGCGTTCGTCGACCGCGAGGAGACCGGCATGGTGAACGCCGTGCTCGACCAGATCGGCCGCCAGTTTCGCGGCGACGAGTTCGGACGGTAGTCGTGCTGAGGGGCGTCGCATTGAAGCAATACGCCAGCCCCATTCTCCACTGTCATCACCCGCGAAGGCGGGTGATCCAGTACGCCGCGGCCTATCGATTTGACACGATCGTCTCTGGAATACTGGATCGCCCGGTCCCGGCTCCGCCAAGGCTACGCCGAGGCCCACAGGGGTGCTCGGCCCGCCGAAGCTTTAGCGGAGGCGGCAAGCCGGGCGATGACAGCGGTCGATGGGGCTGACGCCGATGGCAAACCCACACAATTCCTCCGCCGAAGACGCCCTCATCGCGCGCTATTTCAAGCCGCTGGCGACCGATCCCGGTGCGTTCGGGCTGGTCGATGACGCTGCGGTGCTGTCGGCGTCCGGCGACGACATCGTCGTCACCACCGACGCTGTCGTCGAGGGCGTGCACTATCTTGCCAGCGATCCGCCCGACACCATCGCGCGCAAGGCGTTGCGGGTGAACCTGTCCGATCTCGCTGCCAAGGGCGCGCTGCCGGCCGGCTTCGTGCTGACGCTGGCGCTGCGCAGCAAGGAGGATGCCTGGCTGCGGCCGTTTGCGGACGCGCTGGGCGAAGACGCAAGAGAGTTCGCGTGCCCGCTGCTCGGAGGCGACACGGTCTCGACGCCGGGCCCGCAGATGATCTCGATCACGGCCTTCGGCCGTGTCCCGCAGGGGCGGATGGTCGGCCGCACCGGCGCGCGGCCGGGCGATCGCATCCTGGTGACGGGCACGATCGGCGATGCGGCGCTCGGCCTCGACGTGCTCACGGGCGGCGCTGCCGCAACGGCGCTCGCGAGCAGTCCCGCTGCAAAGGACGCCTTGGTCTCGCGTTATCGCGTGCCGCAGCCGCGCAATGTGCTGGCGCGGGCCGTGCGCGATCATGCGACCGCGGCGATGGACGTCTCCGACGGGCTCGCCGGCGATCTGGCCAAGCTCTGCGCGGCGTCCGGGGTCTCGGGCTCGGTCGACGTGGCAAGCGTGCCGCTCTCGGCCGCGGCAGCTAGCCTGGTTGCCCGCAATATCGTTGGCATCGAGACGCTACTCGCGGGAGGCGACGATTACGAGGTGCTGTGCACCGTGCCGCCGGCGCAAGCCGACGCGCTGATGGCCGCGGGGCGGGCGGCCGGCCTTGCCGTGACGGCGATCGGCACCGTCGTTGCGGGGAAGGAGAGGCCGCGCTTCCTGGACGGGCAGGGCCAGGAGCTGGCTTTGTCGAGGCTGTCCTACAGCCACTTCTAGGAATCGCTCCAAACCGGCATCTTAGTTCTCAGCACTTGGTTCTAAATACCTGCCGAGATCGGCGTTTTCGGCCTTATCCGGCGTTGCACCCTCAATTTGATTTTGGCAAGCTCGCGGCCGACTAAGGCCGCCCCTTTTGGGCAAGGGGCGGCTTTGTTCGAAATCAAGGCGCCGCACCGCACAACGGACAACAAGAGGCGCCGGGGATACATCAAGGATCTGAGGCAAACATCACATGACAGCATTATGGTTGATAGTGCTCTGCGGAGTGCTTTCCGTCGTCTACGCGATTTGGGCGACGTCTTCGGTGTTAAGCGCGGATGCGGGGTCGCCGCGCATGCAGGAGATCGCAGGGGCGGTGCGTGAGGGCGCACAGGCCTATCTGCGGCGCCAGTACACCACGATCGGTATCGTCGGCATCGTCATCTTCGTGCTGCTTGCCTATTTCCTCGGTCTCTATGTCGCGATTGGTTTTGCCATCGGCGCCATCCTGTCGGGAGCGGCCGGCTTCATCGGCATGAACGTCTCGGTCCGCGCCAATGTGCGCACCGCCCAGGCCGCGACGACATCGCTCGCCGGCGGCCTCGAGCTCGCCTTCAAGGCGGGCGCGATCACCGGCCTTCTGGTCGCGGGTCTCGCACTGCTGGGGGTGACGATTTATTTTGCCTTCCTCGTGCATTCGCTGAAGCTCGCGCCTGACAGCCGTGTCGTGGTCGATGCCTTGGTGGCGCTCGGCTTCGGCGCCTCGCTGATCTCGATCTTCGCCCGTCTCGGCGGCGGCATCTTCACCAAGGGTGCGGACGTCGGCGGCGATCTCGTCGGCAAGGTCGAGGCCGGCATTCCCGAGGACGATCCGCGCAATCCGGCGACCATCGCCGACAACGTCGGCGACAATGTCGGCGACTGCGCCGGCATGGCCGCCGACCTGTTCGAGACCTATGCGGTGACCGCGGTCGCCACCATGGTGCTGGCGGCGATCTTCTTCGCCAAGACGCCGATCCTCGCCGACATGATGACGCTGCCGCTCGCGATCGGCGGCATCTGCATCATCACCTCGATCATCGGCACCTTCTTCGTCAAGCTCGGGCCGAGCCAGTCGATCATGGGCGCGCTCTACAAGGGCCTGATCGCAACCGGCGTGCTGTCGCTGATCGGCATCGCGCTGGTGATCCACTACCTGATCGGCTTCGGCAAGCTCGAGGGCGTCAACTATACCGGCATGGCGCTGTTCGAGTGCGGCGTGGTCGGCCTCGTCGTCACCGCGCTGATCATCTGGATCACCGAGTACTACACCGGCACCGACTACCGTCCGGTGAAGTCGATCGCCCAGGCCTCGGTGACCGGCCACGGCACCAACGTGATCCAGGGCCTTGCCATCTCCATGGAGGCGACCGCGTTGCCCGCGATCGTCATCATCGCCGGCATCCTGGTCACCTACAGCCTCGCCGGGCTGTTCGGCATCGCGATCGCGACCGCCACCATGCTGGCCCTGGCCGGCATGATCGTCGCCCTCGACGCCTTCGGCCCCGTCACCGACAACGCCGGCGGCATTGCCGAGATGGCGGGACTGCCCAAGGAGGTGCGCAAGTCGACCGACGCGCTCGACGCGGTCGGCAACACCACCAAGGCGGTGACCAAGGGTTACGCGATCGGTTCGGCCGGTCTCGGTGCTCTCGTGCTGTTCGCGGCCTACAACGAGGATCTCAAGTTCTTCGTTGCCCGCTCCGCGCAGCATCCCTACTTCGCCGGCGTCAATCCGGACTTCTCGCTCAACAACCCCTATGTCGTGGTGGGTCTGCTGTTCGGCGGCCTGTTGCCGTATCTGTTCGGCGCGATGGGCATGACGGCGGTAGGACGTGCCGCCAGCGCCATCGTCGAGGAGGTGCGGCGTCAGTTCCGCGAGAAGCCGGGCATCATGCAGGGCACCGACAAGCCTGATTACGGCAAGGCGGTCGACCTGCTGACGAAGGCGGCGATCAAGGAGATGATCATCCCCTCGCTGCTGCCGGTGCTGTCGCCGATCGTCGTCTATTTCGTGATCTACTTCATCGCGGGCGGCGGCGCGGTCGGCAAGTCGGCGGCATTCTCCGCGGTCGGCGCCATGCTGCTCGGCGTGATCGTGACGGGCCTGTTCGTCGCGATCTCCATGACCTCGGGCGGCGGCGCCTGGGACAACGCCAAGAAGTACATCGAGGACGGCCATTTCGGCGGCAAGGGTTCTGATGCCCACAAGTCGGCGGTGACCGGCGATACTGTCGGCGATCCCTACAAGGACACGGCGGGTCCTGCGGTCAATCCGATGATCAAGATCACGAACATCGTGGCCCTGCTGCTGCTGGCGATCCTGGCGCACTGAGCAGCGACAGCTCTCCAAGACAAAACCCCGCGGCGCGAGCCGCGGGGTTTTTGATTATGAAACTTCGCTCTAACCGCGCTCCCCGGTCGCTGCGCAGCACGAAGTGATGCGCTGCAGATCCGGGGTCCACACTCGAGGCTCTGGTCCCGGCGCAGCGTTGCACGCTGCACCGCGTCCGGGACGCGAGAGCTACTGCACGTCCATCTGCAGCCCTTCCTTCTGGATGATGCCGGCGAACTTCTTGGTCTCGGCGTCCACGAAGGCGGCAAATTGCTGCGGCGTGCCGTAGTCGGCGCGGGCGCCCATGGCGGCGATCTGCTTCTTGACGTCGTCGCGCTCGAGCATCGCCTTGATCTGGAGATTGAGCGCGTTCAGCACCTCCGGCGAGACGCCCTTCGGCAGGAAGACGCAGAACCAGGAGGACACGTCGAAGTTCGCCAGCTCCGGCGCGCTCTCGCGCATGGTCGGCAGGTTCGGCGCGAGCTCGCTGCGCTCGGTCGTGGTGACGCAGAGGCCGTTGAGCGTGCCGTTCTGCACCTGCGGCAGGCTCGGATAGAGATTGTCAAACAGGATCTGGATGTCGCCGGCAAGCGCGGCCTGGAGCGCCGGGCCGGCGCCGCGGAACGGGATGTGCGTCATCTTCAGGCCGGTGAGCTGGAGAAACCAGGCGCCGGTGAGGTGAGGGCTCTGGCCGACGCCGGAGGAGGCGTAGCTGAGCTTGTCCGGATTGGCCTTGAGATAGGCGATCAGCTCGGGGATCGACTTGATGCCGGTCTTCGGATGCGCCGACACGATGTTCGGAATCCGGATCATGTTGGAGACCGGCTGAAGCTGGTCCGGCTTGTAGGAGAGATTCTTGAAGATGCTGTAGGCGATCGCGTTCGGGCCCGGATTGCCGACCAGGATGGTGTGGCCGTCAGGCTTGGCGCGGACCACCTCGGCCGTGCCGATGGTGCCGCCGCCGCCGGAGCGGTTTTCCACGACGGCCGACTGGCCCCACGCGTTTTGCAGATGTGCGGCCAGAAGCCGGCCCATCACGTCGGTCGAGCCGCCGGCTGCGGCCGGCACGACCAGACGGACGGTCTCGGTCGGCTTCCAGTCCGCAAGGCTCGATCGCGGCAGGATCGCTGCGGCCGAAAGGCCGGCAGCAGCGGTAAGCACGCGACGTCGGGAAAAAGTCTTAGGCACGAATCTACTCCCTGCTTCTTTCTTTGCAGGGAGCCTAGGGAACCGCAGATGCGACGGCAAGCCGCGCGCGAGCGCAAGTGGCGCACGGAGGGCGGCACGACGCCGCAGGCGAGCGCCATTTACCTTGCGGCGGAATTGGAAGGCGCTCCAGACACTTGTCTTGCAGCTCTGCTGCGTTGTCGTGAGGCGAGCCGGTCCCCGACGTCGCTCGAAAACGCTTTCGCGACTCAGTTGAAGCTGAGCAGCTTGAACAGCGGCGTGAGGTAGCTCATCTCCTGACCCGACGTCGGCGTGGTGCGGCTGATGAAGTCGAAGATCTTGCCGTCCTGCAGGCCGTAATTCGCCAGCCGCCGCACGCGCCGGTTCTTGTCGAAATAGACCGCGATCACGCGCTGGTCGACCACCTTCTGGTTCATAAAGGCGACCATGCGCTCCGAGCGCTGCGAGATGTAGTAGAAGACTTCGCCGTCGAGCGTGGCGACGGTGGAGGGCGTGCCCATCACGATCAGCACCTGGTCCTGGCTCGCGCCGATCGGAATCTGCTCCAGCGCGCCGGGCGGCAGGATGTAACCCTTCTGGAACTGCTCGCCGGTGCAGCCGGCGAGCGCGGCGCCGACCAGGGTCGCGGCGGCGAGCATGCGCAAGGCGCGCCAGCGTGCATGGAGGCCGCGCCGCGTGTTCGCGCGCAGGCTGGTCTGGTTCGTTGTCGTCATAGCGGAACTGATTCCGTCCCCTTGCGTCGCGCGAGGCGCTGAAGTACCGGGCTGGGCGTCTGAATGCAACTCGCGCGCGCCCGCTTGCGGAAACCACAATGCTTTGGCCGTTCAATCACTTCAGGAAACCCCGGCGAACCCCGCCGGACACCATTGAAGCCATCTATGGCATGATCGTGACGCAGGCGCGAGAACCCATATTTTACCGCGACTTGGCCGTGCCCGATACGGTTAACGGGCGTTTCGACCTGTTGCTGCTGCATCTGTGGCTTTTGCTGCGGCGCCTGCGCACGGCTCAAGGCGCCAGCGCGTTGTCGCAGGCGCTGTTCGACCGCTTCTGCGAGGATATGGACGACAATCTGCGCGAGATGGGGGTGGGCGACCAGACCGTGCCGAAGCGGATGCGGGCCTTCGGCGAGGCCTTTTACGGCCGCGTCCAGGCCTATGACCAGGCCATCGAGGCCGGCGGCAAGGCCCTGGCGGAGGCGATCTGCAAGAATATCTTGAACGGGACCGGCTTGGACCAGGCGGAGCGGCTCGCGGCCTATGCCCGGGCCAGTGAGGCCGCTCTCGGCCGGGCCGACGAGGCTGCGCTGCTGCAGGCCTCCTTCCGGTTTCCTCCAGCGCTTCCCGAGGATGTCACGCCATGAGCCGACCAGCGACCGGATCCCAGCCCGATCCTTGGCGGGCCCCCGTCATCGTTGCCCAGATCCCCGACACCGGCCTGCACCGCAAGCTCGAGGCCTCGGCCGGCGAGCGGCAGGCCATCGCCGAGGTCGGCGGGGTGCGGGAGGTCCTGTCCGCCAGCGCCGACCTTGACGTGGTGCCCAGGAGCGGCGGCCGGGTTCAGGTGACCGGCACCGTCCGGGCCAGGGTCGGGCAGACCTGCGTGGTCACGCTGGACCCGATCGAGAGCGAGATCGAGGAGGAGGTGGACCTGATGTTCGCCCCCGAGGCCGAGGCGCGGCGCCTCGCCGACCTGATCGAGGAGGGCCAGGACGACGCGGCGCCTGAGGTCGCCGATCCGCCGGAGGCGATCGTGGGTGGCATCATCGATCTCGGCCGGGTCGCCACCGACGTCCTGTTCCTCGCCATCGATCCCTATCCGCGCAAGGAGGGGGCCGTATTCGAGGCTGATGTCACCGCCCTCGATCCGGAGGACCATCCGTTCGCAGCGTTGAAGGCGCTCCAGGACAAGAAGAAAGGCCGATAGCCGGGTCCTTCCGCGTCGGATCACCCTGCGAAGGCACGCGAGGCCTTTGCCCGGATGGTTTCAAAGAATCCTTTATCCGGCTGATTTCAATGGATTTCTTGCAAGTTGCGGGCTTTCCCAGCCGGATCGCCCTGAAAGCAAAAGGCTGGGGGCAAGAGGTTGTTTCGGGATAACAAAACGCTATTGTCGCGCCCCGGTCGGGGCGCTGCGTAGCGCCTGACCGGTCGCCACGTCCGTGGCGAACCCATTCCGCGGCCCCGCTCGTTCAGGACCGCACCAGACCAGGTTTTCCAGGACTTTTATGCCAAGCAAGGTTCGCATTGCGCTTGACGCCATGGGGGGCGACGGCGGCGCCGCCGTGGTCATTCCGGGCGCGGCCATCTCGCTTGGCAGGCATCGCGGCACCGAGTTCCTGCTGGTCGGGGACCGCGCCAGGATCGAGCCCGAACTCGACCGGCACCCCGAGCTCAAGGCCGCCTCCAGGATCATCCACACCGACGTGGCCGTCAGCGGTTCGGACAAGCCGAGCCAGGCGCTGCGCCGCGGCCGCAAGACGTCCTCGATGTGGCTTGCCATCGACGCGGTGAAGAAGGGCGAGGCCGATGTCGCGGTCTCCGCCGGCAATACCGGCGCGCTGATGGCGATGTCGCGCTTCCACCTGCGCACGCTGAAGGGGATCGATCGCCCGGCGATTACGGGGATCTGGCCGACCAGGCGCGGCGAGTCCGCCGTGCTCGACCTCGGCGCCACCATCGGCGGCGACGCGCACCATCTGGTCGCGCTGGCACTGATGGGCGCCGCGATGGCGAGCGTGCTGTTCGACAAGAAGCGGCCCACGGTGGGGCTGCTCAATATCGGGACCGAGGAGATCAAGGGGCACGAGGAAATCCGCGAGGCCGGGGAGATCCTGCGGGCCAGGAACCTGCCGGAGCTCGACTATATCGGCTTCGTCGAGGGCGACGGCATCGGCAAGGGGCTGGCCGACGTCATCGTCACCGAAGGTTTCAGCGGCAACATCGCGCTCAAGGCCGCCGAGGGAACCGCCAGGCAGATGGCTGAATTACTCCGCGACGAGATGAAGCGGAGCTGGATGTCCAAGCTCGGCTATCTCTTTGCCCGCAGCGCCTTCCAGGCCCTGCGTGACAAGATGGACCCGAACAAGTCCAATGGCGGCGTGTTCCTGGGTCTGAACGGACTGGTTGTCAAAAGCCATGGCGGAACCAGCGCCGAAGGCTTTGCCTATGCGATCGATGTTGGCTATGAGATGGCTCACTACGATCTCCTGAACAAGATCAATCAGATGCTCAACCGCGAGGGTGGTGCACTCAATTCGGTGCAGGCCGCGCAGGAGGCTGTTTCGTGACTCAAATTCGTTCGGTCGTGCTCGGCTGCGGCTCCTATCTGCCGGAGCAGGTGGTGACCAACGCCCAATTGGCGGCGCGCATCGACACCTCCGACGAGTGGATCGTGCAGCGCACCGGCATTCGCGAGCGGCACATCGCGGCGGAGGGCGAGTTCACCTCGCACCTGGCGATCAAGGCGGCGCAGGCCGCGCTCAGCGACGCCGGCATGAATGCGCAGTCGATCGACCTCATCGTGCTGGCGACCTCGACGCCGGACAACACCTTTCCCGCCACCGCCGTCGCCGTGCAGAACGCGCTCGGCATCAACCACGGCGCGGCCTTCGACCTCCAGGCGGTCTGCTCGGGCTTCGTGTTCGCGCTCGCCACCGCCGACAACTTCCTGCGCACCGGCGCCTTCAAGCGCGCGCTGGTGATCGGCGCCGAGACCTTCTCGCGCATCCTCGACTGGAACGACCGCGGCACCTGCGTGCTGTTCGGCGACGGTGCCGGCGCGGTCGTGCTGGAGGCGCAGGAGCAGCCGGGCAATGCCGCCACCGACCGCGGCGTCGTCACCACGCATCTGCGCTCCGACGGCCGCCACAAGGCCAAGCTTTTCGTCGACGGCGGGCCGTCCTCGACCCAGACCGTCGGCCATCTGCGCATGGAGGGCCGCGAGGTCTTCAAGCACGCGGTCGGCATGATAACCGACGTCATCGTCGATGCCTTCCAGGCGACCGGGCTCAATGCCGACAGCATCGACTGGTTCGTGCCGCATCAGGCCAACAAGCGAATCATCGACGCCTCCGCCCACAAGCTCCATATCGCGCCGGAGAAGGTGGTGCTGACGGTGGACCGTCACGGCAACACCTCGGCCGCCTCGATCCCGCTGGCGCTGTCGGTGGCGCGCAAGGACGGCCGCATCAAGAAAGGCGACATGGTGCTGCTGGAAGCGATGGGCGGCGGCTTCACCTGGGGCTCCGCGCTGGTGCGCTGGTAGAGCCACACTCAATAAGATTTTGCCGGAATCAGCCGCGATTATCGATGCGCCTGCATTGATGAGCGCTGTTGACCGCCGTATCGTAAGCTCATAATTTCAGACAACAATTGTTCGCCGTGAGGTGGGGCAGGGCGATGACCGATCAAAGTAAAACCGTAACGCGAGTCGACCTGTGCGAAGCCGTCTACCAGAAGGTGGGCCTGTCGCGCACGGAATCGTCCGCTTTCGTGGAACTGGTGCTGAAGGAGATCACCGACTGCCTGGAGAAGGGCGAGACGGTGAAATTGTCCTCGTTCGGGTCGTTCATGGTGCGCAAGAAGGGTCAGCGCATCGGCCGCAATCCGAAGACCGGCACCGAGGTGCCGATCTCGCCGCGCCGGGTCATGGTGTTCAAGCCGTCGGCGATCCTGAAGCAGCGGATCAACGCCCAGCACCGCACCAACGGCGACGCCACCACCACCAGTAAGGCTCAGCAAGAGGCGTAACCGCCTTCCCGGAAAGGACTGGCATTTGGACAAGGCGCCGGATGCGTTCCGAACCATCAGCGAAGTAGCCCAGGAGCTCGACATCCCGCAGCACGTGCTGCGGTTCTGGGAGACCCGCTTCTCGCAGATCAAGCCGATGAAGCGCAGCGGCGGGCGCCGCTATTACCGCCCTGACGACGTCGACCTGCTCAAGGGCATCCGCCGCCTGCTCTACGGCGAGGGCTACACCATCCGCGGCGTGCAGCGGATCCTGAAGGAGCACGGCGTCAAGTCGGTGCAGGGCCTCGCCGACAGCGCCGCCGCGGTCTCGTTCGGCGCCATCGAGGACGCCATCGGCGCCAGCCTGATGGAGCCCGAGGACGAGGAGGCGCCGATCAAGGGCGTCACCGACACCGACGACGACGACTACCAGGGCGACGAAGAGGAAGGCATCGACTTCCGCTTCACCGAGGTCGACGACGAGGAGATCCTCACCACCTTCCGCAAGGGCGGCACCCCCGCCGCGCCCACCGGCCCCAGCGCGCTGGACCGGGAGCGCCTCGGCCGCGCGCTCGCCGACCTCGTCGCCTGTCGGGAGATGCTGGATCAGGCGCTGAAGGACGGATAGGGCGGTCTTCGGACCGACCGCTTGCGGCCAGTTCCGGTCCTGTGGGGCCGGACCGGCAAAATGCTGCGGCCTCGCCTTGCGCATCACGCCGATCCTAGCTAATGGAACGACGTTCGGAGCGTGGCGCAGCCCGGTTAGCGCACTAGTCTGGGAGACTAGGGGTCGGAGGTTCAAATCCTCTCGCTCCGACCAAATACTCTCTAGGAAATCAATCACTTGCGTTCCGGCCTGTTCCGATCGCTGATCGCGATTTGAGAACGGAAGGGCGTCGAACCGCGCATTTCGGAACGGAAGGTCCCGAAATAGTCCCGAACGGCGTTCTCCGCGTGTTCTGCGGGTGGTCGTCATGAGCGGCCGGAGTGTGGGGGGCATTGGCGCCTCTTGCGGGGCCGCGTTCGATCCATTGGAGCATTCGGTTTATGACGGCCGGGGCCGGCTCGGGCGCTATTCGAGGATCTCGGCGACGGCCTACGCTGCGTTCGCTGCTGACGACAGTCCCTTAGGCGAATTCCGTGGTCGCCGGGCGGCCTATGAGGCGGTCCTGCGCAGCGCGGAGGCCCGCGCCCAATGAGCTGGCAGGCAACTGCGTGGGCCTTGCAACAGAGGGTCGGTCAGCCCGCGCGCAAGCTCGTTCTCCTCGCGTTGGCGAACTACGCCGACGAACACGGTATCTGCTGGCCCTCTCAAGAGCGCTTGGCCGAAGACGTGGAGATGTCTCTGGACACGATCCAACGGCACACAAAAAAACTTAGAGAGGCGGGTTTGTTGACCGTGACGCGGCCTCCTAAGCGGCGAGGGCAGTGGCAAACCTTCGTCTATCAGCTCGCGATCACTGTTCAAACGACCAGGCCGCAACCTGCGGCCCGGTCGAAACATGTGGCCGATCATGCGCAGCGAAACCCTGAACGCGGCGCTGGGGCGCCATCGCGTTCGCCTCAATTCTCTCAAGGTCCAGCCAAGGCGTTCAGCGACCGCCAGAAATCGGGCGGCGGCTGCGTCATCACGGCTGCCGATCGGCCCCTTGAGAAAGTCCGGTCATTTGACGTCCGCTCGTCCGGAGATGCCGGCGTTGAAGGCTCGGCTGCCGTCGGCGTGCGGGGAGCAGAATGCGGCCTGGCCGGGCCGCAACCAGAACGAAAACCAGGCCGCATAGCTGTGCGGCCTAAACCTTCATTAGAACCTTCAAGAGAACCTTCAAGCGCGCAAACGACGAGCGATGCTGGGGCGAGACTGCAGGCTTTTCGGGCTAGCCATGAGGCGACAGAAGTCACCCAAAACCGCATTGCGCGGAGGTTAGGGCCAGAGGGTTGGTTGATCCTTGGTGAACTCAGCGACGCGCAGCGAGATCGTCTAACGGCGCTCGAACGTCGCCATCAGCTCGACGATGGCACCTTGATGGAAGCTGCTCTTCAGGCGCGATCGTCCCAGCCCCCGTGATGCGCAAAATCTCGCAAGTTGCGGCATTTTCGATCCATCGCAGCATTTTCAAACACACACGGGGGCCCAACACGATGAACGTAGTCGGCGAAGTCGGTGGTGATCTGAGTGTCGCGCCAGCCCGACTGAGAGAATTGGCGGCCACAATCCGACACGAGCATGAAGCGGCTGCTGAGGCGGTTAGGCGTGGTCTAAATCACGCCATCGCTGCCGGCCAGCTGCTTAACGAGGCGAAAGTCCTTCTGCGGCACGGTGAATGGTTGCCCTGGCTTCGCGATCATTGCGCAATCTCGGACCGCACGGCTCGGCTCTACATGAGCCTGGCAAAGAACCGCGACCTTCTGGACGGTCAAATCGGCAACGTTGCCGATTTGTCAGTCCGGGGTGCCGCAGCGCTCATTGCCTCGCGGAGGCAGCCCTCGGAGTTCCTGCAGGTCGTTCCGATGGTCTTCGACGGTGCGCTCGATGAGCTAGAGACCATCGATCTCGAGGTTGCCAAGGTCGAGCGTGAGAAACGCCGGGCCATCTTCGCTGCAATCGGGAATGCGTTGAAGCAGATCATGGCCTCTACCGACAGCCGATCCCAGGGCGCCGCAGAGGTCGCATGGGCACTGCACGGAGATCGCCTGTTAAGTGCCATCGCTGATTGCAAGGAACGTCTTCTGAGCGGCGATGCCAGAGGCGCGACGGCCGCCTGTCAGGTGGCCGCAAACATCGTTTCACAAATGCTGGAGCGGGTGGATGGAGTCGCGGGTCCCTCTGGCGTTTGAGCGCCTCGCGAGTAGTTCGCACCCCGATATTTCTCTAGTTGGACGGTTTTGAAAGCGGTACACGCACATGAACGTTTCGGCGCACGATAGCACGGGTCTAGTCAGCATCACCGAGGCGGCAACGCTGTTGACCGCCGACGGCGATCCCATCGATCGTTCGACCTTGTCTCGCTATGTGAGCCGCTGGGCCGTTGCGCTCAGTCCGGCGAAGCTCGGCCGCGAGACGGTCGTCGACTATGAAAAGCTCAAGCTTCATCGCGCAGAGAACATCAGGCTCGACGCCAAGCCACTCGCTAAGGCCGTCACGAAGTCGGACTCACAGGCCCGAAAGCTGGACGCTGATGCCCGGCTCCGGGAGCTGGACCTGGCCGAACGCGAAGGAAAGATCACGCTTCGCAGCGAGGTCGCCGAGGCGGCGCAGGTCGCGATTGCAGAGCTGCGCGCCGCGCTCGATGCCGCTGTGAACGACGCTGCCGAGCAAATTGGACATGCTGTCGCCAGCGAACCGCGGCTGATCAGGCCGGCGCTTCGCAAAATGGTCGCGAAGGGCTTTGAGGCGTTCTGCGAGCGCATGCGCTCATACTCGCTCGGTGTGACGGCCGGCGCGTCAGAGTCAGCTAGTTCCAAGCCTGCGGAGCATTCCTAATGTCCCTCACGGCCGCGCAGCTCCGCGAAACCTTCGCCTCTATGGTCGACGGGCGGCAGCTGCTCGCCTCGTTGCTCGCCGAGGCGGCGACGCCCGAGGACGAATTGACGGTGTCGGAATGGGCCGACAGGCACCGCGTCGTTAGTGCCGAATCCGGGTCGCGTTTCCCTGGTAAGTGGCTCACGTCTCGCGTGCCGCTGGCTCGCGAAATCATGGACTGCCTGCATCCGGACCATCCCGCGCGCACCGTCACGAACATGGGCTCGGCGCAGATTGTCAAGACCGAGATCATCGTCAATTGGTTCGGCTTCATCGTCGACCGGGCGCCTGGCCCTATGCTGATCGTGCTGCCTTCGCTTGACGAAGCGGTGAAATTCAACCGCGTGAAGCTGCAACCGACGATCGACGCCTCGCCGCGGATCCAGCATCGCGTCAGGCCGGATAACAGCCGTGACGAAGCCGCTTCGACAACATCGTTTAAGCGGTTCAACGGAGGTTTTGCTCAGATCGTTACGGCGTCGTCGTCGAAGGGGCTGCAGGGCATATCGATCCGGTTTCTTGCGATGGACGAGATCAGCGAATATCCGATCGATACCGATGGCCGCGGCTCGCCGATCACTCAGGCTGAGGCGCGGCAAAAATCGTGGAGCGATCTCGCCAAGACCTACCGATCGTCCACGCCCGGCATGGTGGGCGATTGTCGCATTTCCGAGATGTATGACGCCGGCGATCGGCGTAAGCCCTTTCTGCCGTGTCCGCATTGCGGAGACTACCAACAGCTCGAGTTCGATCGGATGCAGCCGCCGAGCGAGAGCACTAAGCATCGTGTCACTTTTGCCTGTGCATCGTGCGGCTCGCTGATCGACCAGGCCCATCGTTCTGAAATGCTGGACAAGGCACGTTGGATCGCCACGCGTGTGCATGAGGAATCCGAGCCCGTGCCGACCGTCATCAAGGCCGGCGAAATCGACAAGTGGTACTGCCCACCATGCGAAGGGCGCTGCCGGGAATGGCAGCCGAGCTATTCCTGGTGGTCGGCGTATTCGAATTTCGAGCGCTGGGACGATATTTGGGAGCGCGGTGAGTCTGCGAGGGGCAATCCGCTGAAATGGAAAACCTTCTGTCAGCAGGATCTTGGCGAGCCCTATGATCCCACGACCGACGCGCCCGATTGGGACAAGCTGTTGGCGGCGCGAAAAGAGTGGCCCCGCGGGACGGTTGTCTGGCCGGCATGTCTCCTCACCGGCTTCATCGATGTTCAGGGTGACCGACTGGAGTGGGGCGTATGGGGGTGGGGTCCAGAAAGACAGGGCTGGTTGGTTGACTGCGGCGTGATCCCGCATCCGGCCGAAACGGATGAAGCCTGGCGCGAGGTCGACATGTTGCTCGGCGCAACCTACCCCGCGACCAATGGTGCGCGGATCGAAGTCTCGTCATGGGGCATCGACACCGGATATGTCTCTCCGCTGATCTACCAGCGAGCGCTGGGCCGTCACAATCTAAAGGCCTGCAAGGGCGCCTCTGGCCTGCGAGCCAAAGACGCGCTGCCATGTGTTGTTCGGAAGGTCCCATTGAAGACGGCGCTCGGCCGAAAAGTCCAGGGACGCGTGGTGCGCCTGCATTTCATTGGAACGTTCGGCCTGAAGTCGACTGTGTATCACGGTCTGCGGAATCTGATTGGCGGTCCTGACAATGACGGTCGGTATGGCGGCGGAACGTTGCATCTGCCGGACTGGGTCGGCGAGGACTACACAAAGCAGCTCACCGCCGAGATCCTGTTCGATCCCAAGGCCCAGGCGAAGGGCAAAGCCCGCCGAGCCTTGATGGAGAAGCCTGGCGACTTGCGAGAGTGGCGAAAGATGCCGGGCCGCGCGAACGAGGCGCTTGATATCGTCGTCGGATGTCGTGCTCTCGCGTGGCTCGAGAAAATGGATGGCTGGTCGCCTGCGCATTGGTCGGCACGCGCAGCTGCGGTCTGGCGTACCGAGGTTCCGATTGAGCCGGACCTGTTCAGTGCGCCGGCTGCCCCGATGACCAAGCCGGCGGTGTCTCTCAAGCCAGCCAAGCGCAGAGGCATACGTGTGTTGCATCCCGGAATCACTGGCGGACTCCGGAGGACCTAAAGATTCCGGAAATTGAATTCCGGAGATTTGCGTTTTCGATGCGCGCCACTCTTCCTTAGCTTGCATAGAGCGGATTGAGTCCATTCATGGTGTCCGCCCTTCGTGGTGATGCTCGAAGGAAAGCGAGGCGGGGAGTTGACGAGCCCCGCCTCGCTATCAACCCTACCATCTGCAAAGGATGAGCGAAGATGAAGGTTGCACTAAGGAATGAAGCCGAAGCGAAAGCGGAGCTCGCCAGATTGAACCAAATTCTGGCCACTACGCCGCCGGATCAAAAGCGGCTGCTGAGTGACACCCGCGATACCATTCGAGACCTGGAGAATCGCCTGAAAGTATACCGACAAAGCGCTGCCGCTTCGCCGGTTGCACTCGTCAAGCACAAAGAAGCCGAGCTCGCCGCGGCAAAGACGGAGCTGGCTCGATTGGAGAAGCTGGGTACCACCGATAAGATGTTGCTCACAAATGCTCGCGCCAAAGTCCGGAATGTCGAAACTGCCCTAAAGTCCCTTCGTGGCCGTTCTGGCGGGCTGACTCCGCGGAATTGATTTCAAAGTGCCAATTGGCGCTTTGGCCGCTGCTGATTCCGGAAATTGATTTCCGGAGATTTGCGTTTTGCCTGTGTTGCTCCACTGAATAGTGTTCTCCAGCGCGAACGAGTCTTCTCCTCGTCCGCGTGTTGTGGGCGATGGCGAGAGAAGGGCGAGACTGAGTTAACTTAAAACTCGCGTGCGGAGTGGCGTGCGTCCCCAGCGTTGCAGTCGGAGTTCGACGACGTCGAAGCCTATATCGCCCATCGGCAGGCAATCGGTTCGGGCGCAGTCAAATGCGCTGGCGGCCGGACTGTTACGGGCGGTGGGCTTGGAATGAAGCCGGTGTCGATGCTGGACCGCGGCTAAGATCGAGGACAAAGAACATGAAGCTCATAACATGTTTTCTGATCGTTCTGCTGACCTGTGGGACATCTCGCGCCAATGAGGGACGGCGATGTGCCTCAACAGATTTTCAGTCGACGCGCGAGTATCGAAACGTCGTTGGGCCTGGCGACGTTCACGTTCAACCTGGCGATCAGGTCATCTTGATCAACAAACGGAAGCCGGAAACGACGCGGGTCATTTTCGGCCGCGCAACATCGGCGCATTCGTCGGTCGTCATCGTCAAGGATTGCAGCGGAACCGCGCAGAAGCACGTCCTGACGATCTCGGGCGCGATCGACGCGGGCGAGGTCACCATCGATGGAAACTACGGGACGTATGCCTTTCGACGCGTCGGCGCTGCTTGGATGATCCAATAGTGAGCGACCACGAGAGAGCCATTGTCGGCCTGAAGCGTGAACTGAAATCCACGCGCCAAGAGGTGCGCGAGTTGAAGACTCAGAACGGCCGCTGGTATGCGGTCGCGCAGACCCTACGGAAGATTGCCGGAATGGACGAAGAAAAGTTCAAGAACCTGCTACAAGCGGAATCTCTACCTTGTGAATGACAAGGCTGCGCTCGCCTCAAGAGCGTTGCGGATCGGGCTTTCCGTAACAAGCCCCGCCTTTGGACATCGGCGTGAACGTCTCTCAGCGGCCTCCCTGATCGGGGCCTCTCTCGACGAGACGCTCAAAGATGTCACGCTTCGCGCGCAAGCCTTCTACAGCTACCACCTTCCTCCTCGTCCTGCTGTCAATCCTCGCCAGCGCCATTGCCTCGCCTTTGTTCGCTCAGGTCAGTCCAGGCAGTTCGCCGCTGTCCGTCGCCAAGGGCGGCACCGGCGCTGAGACGGCCGCCGGCGCCCGCAGCAATCTCCAGGTCGACAAGTTTACCGGCCATGGCGATTCCGCCTATGCGATCGTGACGTCGGATCGCGTCGTCGGCACCAACGCCAGCTTTACGGCCTCGCGGACCTGGACGTTGCCGGCGGCCAATGCCGTCAATGCCGGGCATGCGCTGATCGTCGCCGATTTCGCCGGCACAGTCACCGGCAGCAACACGCTCGTCATCGCGCGCGCGGGCGGCGATACGATCAATGGCGGCGCCAGCGTCACCATCAGCACGGCCAACGGCGCCGTCATGCTGGTGTCGGACGGTTCGTCCAAATGGACCGCGCAGGCGATTGGCGCGTCGTCCGTGTCCGGCATCAGCTCGCTTGATGGCGCAACGGGCGCAATCTCAACGCAGATCGGCAGTTTGGATGTCACTGGGTCGACGCTATCCAGCAACGTGCTGTCATCGCGCGCCTTCGCGGCCACGCAGGATCTGTCGGCGTTCAGCGTCATTCGAGTGCTGGGTTATACCAGCGCCGGCGATGGGGGCGAGGCAACTCTTGCCAAGGTTGGATCACAGCCATTCTGCGCCAACTTCACTAATACCGCTGCATTTCAGGATGCGGGCTCCAATTGGTGGGATATCGCGGAACCTGCCGATTGGAACATCAAACAGTTCGGAGCGAAGGTCGACGCTTCGACTGATGATACTACTGCGGTTCAAAGCGCGCTCTATTGCGCGGGTCTGAGCCCTCCGGCCGGCGCTGTGACGGTTACGGGTGCGTTCGGCCGAATCGTTCGCGTGCCGCCCGGCATATCGATGATCTCGACGACCGTCATTGTCCCTGAGGGCGTGACTGTCCGCGGCGGCGGGGCTCTCGCGTCGACCTTCCAAATGACAACGGGCTTCCCTGCGGCCCAGCACATGTTCATCCTGGGCGAGCAGTTCCAGCAGAACGACATTGCCCTGGTCCAATCCGGTGGCGGTGCCGGCAATCTCACGCTCAACGGGTCGCGCGTGCGGAGCGGCGTTGCTTATACACTTGGCTCGCGCGGCCCTCAGATTTGCTCCGGCGACAACAACAACACGACCACGTTCACCTTGACTGGCATCAACGCAGCGACCGGTCTTTCAGACACGGAGGCACTGCTAGGCCCGGCGGGCGGCAATTGCGTGACATCGACAAAGGGATGGCTCTCCATCTCGCAGGTGGCGACGAGCGCCAGCTACAACAATGTCACCGTAGGCTATGGCCAGGTCGCCACGTTTGCTGCCCGCCTCGAAGAGCTCCAGCTCTTCAGCTCGAACACCAACGCGACGAAATTCTCGACTTTCATTAATAGCAGTTACGCTGGCACCAGTGGCGTCACCGGCAACGCCATGGTCTACACCAACAGCGTCCAGCACACCGGGGGCGTTCGCGGGTTAAAAATTGTTGCAGGCAATCGCTCGGGGACCATCTTCGAAGTGGGCATGGGTGGCGCCTCGCTGTTTGTGTACGAGGACATGGAGATCGTCTTCTCCGGGAATTGCGGCGGCTGCGCGTCGAACAGCCCTGGAGCTTACTTCAATTACGGCGCGCTCTTGTCACCCGTCCGGCGCCTTGTCATGCAGGGCGCTTCTAGCGCGGGGTCTGTCGCCATGAGAATCGACGGTGGCCTGATGCACATCACGGACTTCCACGTCGAGGGCGTGCCGACCGGGATAGACATTTTTACCCCTTCGATCAATGCCGGCATCATCACAGTCAGTAATAGCTTTGGCGGGACAGGAGTAACCGATCTCATCAAGATCGAAGCCGGCGCCGCGTCGAACCTAACCCACGTGTCGACGCTGATGTCGAACGGCTCGACCAACACCATCAACAACAAAGGCGCGCTCAGTGGGTCAATCAATGTGGTCACCTGGACGCTGTATTGAAGCCATTCTTGGTGTCGCTGCGGATGGCCCGACGCTTGGCGGCAACGGCTCGGCGAATACAGGCAGCGGTACGGGCAGGCTCCAGCGGCGCCGCTACGAACGACGATACCGGCGGTTCGGGCATCGTCGTCGTCGCCTATCCGTGTGTAGCGTGGCATGGTTGGGACCGTGACGTCTTCTGGCGGGACGCTCACAGGATAGCGGAGCGCGAGGCTATCCTTAGGAAGGCTCGAATTGCCGAAACGGGAGCGCATCTTTCCGACTGGATCACATCTCCCGGCCTTCAGCCTCCAGAATAGCGCTAGAAACATTTGTCCACTTTGATACTTAAGGGCTTCCGCTCGATCGAGGATGATTCGATGTTGGGAATGATTTTGCTCATGTCCCTTCTCGGCACTAGCATGATTGCAGTGGTCGTTGTGATCTTCGAGTGGCGCGCCCTCGTCGGCTACTGGCGCACCCCAAAAATTCCCCATGAGTGACACCAGTCCCTTGAAGGGAGTGGACGGCTCTCAAGCGGAAAGCTAGGGTCGAGCGCTTCGAGGAGGTCCCAGAATGCCTTACTTCACATCTGACCAGGACCGCGGCGAGCGCATCGCTAAAGTGCTCGCCGACGTCTTTTGCGCGGTCTTGCTCCTAACCTTTTCCATCGTCTTCTTCGGTTCGATCGGCGGTCCAGTTGCTTTTCTCGTCGTCGAAGCTTGGCTGCTCGCGGTCGATTGGCTGGTCCCCAGCAAGGACGACGCTGCCGGCGTTGTTCGCTGACCTGAAGGGAGTGGACGGCCTTAGCCACGCGACGGTACGTTGGCGCGCATGGGACGCAGCAAACAACCAAGGAGAAATAAGGCGGCTGTTGTTGAAAGCAGCCCGCCATCTTCGCCGTCGCTGGCGACAAAAGCGAAACAGTCGTGGTGGAGCGAAGTCGCCGCTTGGCCAAGGTGGCTCGCACTCGCCATATTTGCCGTCCCAACGCTGATTTCGATTTTCGGCCTGTGGCTAAATTATAAACCAGGTACTCGTGGGTGGATTGCTCCAATTAGAGCTGAACTGGCCGAGCCGCTACAGGTGGGCAAGACTCCACGCGTCCTGATCACCTTGGAGAATACCGGCACAGAACCCGCCTTCGATGTGCTCACCTCTGCCGGCGGTGGCATCACCATGCCTTTCTCCCCAGCCGAAGCTGCCCAGCAACAACGAACCGGCCCGTTCCGTGGTTCGGCAGTCAACGCATGCACTGACAAAGCGCCGAGGAACGGTTACCCCTCACTTTACCCGGGCAAATCGGTACGTGCCGACCTCGCGCAGGAAGGCGGGATGATCGCCGACGAGGCGGTCTTAAATGGCGGACGCACGTTCTTCGTTCACGGCTGCGCGGCCTACAAGAGTGCGGGCAGCAATCACAGCTCGGAATTTTGCTTCTATTTGGGGCCCAACGTTGAGCCCGCGACCGGTCTCCGGTTGTTCCAACCCTGCCTGGGCAGCTTCAATGCCGACTGACTTGACGGGAGCGAATCTGCGCCTGAAGAGAGCGGACGAACTCAAAGGCTTGTCGCTCAATGGCATGTCGCCGAAAGGAGGTTAGCTCGCAGTCATGGCTAGGAAATCGCTCTCGCCTACGATCTTGATGCTGAAACCTTTTGCGATCAGCTCTTCGGCCCTGCGATGCTTCGTGCTTTTCTCTTCGCCGTTTGTAAATCGCAGATCCTGGTCTCCGACCACCAAGACCGTCGTTCGCTTGCTAACGCTGTCTGCGACGTCGGCGCCGGCAATGGCGGCTTGAGTCGCCGCCATATCGCGTGACATGCTGAGCCGGCCAGTGAACGTTATGGTCTCACCGAGAAGTGGACCGTCGCCATCGCCCTTGCGCGCAATCTTCGGATAGGCGACCGGTTTCATTCTCTTCGGTGGCACTCCGGGCGATTGAGAGGCGTAGCCGAGATTGTCGATCCACTGCTGAAGCGTGACGCCGCCATCCGCAATCGCCTTAAGAAGCAGAAGGCCGGCTATGCGGGCGTCCTCCGCTGCGTCGTGGTGGCGGAATTCGTAACGGAAGGCTTGGGCCAGATTTGCAAGGCCATAGCCGCCGTCGAGTTTGAAGCGATCCCATGTTCTCCGCGCCACCTGAAGATTGTCAAGCCACACGCACGGCAAGCCGTTGGTGCCGTACTTCTCTGCTGCACGCCATAGTGCCGTTCGATCGAACGGGCTGTGATGCACGATTGCCGTGTCCTGCAGCGCCGCGCCGACAACAGGAAACACTTTTGCCATGGTTGGCTTGCCGACTACGTGTTCGGGACGGATGCCGTGAATGCTGATGTTGACCGGATCAAATTCATCCTCAGGGTCAACGAGAATGGTGAGGCTCTTGAAGTGCTCTCCACCCTTGAAATGCACAAGGCCAATTGAGCAGATGCTGGCGAGATCCGCGTTAGCTGTCTCGACGTCCAGCGCGATGAAGTCGGTGATCATGCGCCGGCCGGCCCTTGAGCGACCTCGACGACGTGGCGATCGGGGCCGACGGTGATTATGATCGTGTAAGTCTTCTGGCCGCCGCTTCCAGTGTCAGTTGGCGGTGCCAGGTGGAGCTGCCCCCCGTACCACTCGCCAGGCATTAGTGTGTTGTCCTTGATGACCGACTGTTCGAGAGCCGCCATGTTGCGCTGGCCTACCTCGACGGTGTTGGCAATCATCGCGTCGTTCTGGGCGGCTGCGTTGCCCTGCGCGATCACGGCCGCGGTCGGGCTATAGAAGGTCCCGGTACGGCCGCTCGGCGTTGTGTAATGGCCGTAGCCGGCCCGCGAGGCGCTGTAGGAGTTTGCGCCGGCGGCGACGCCGGTAAGCAGGGCGGCGGCTACCTGGCGGTTCTTTTCCTCCCGGACCAGCATCTCATAGGTGACGACCTTCATCTCGAAGTCGGAGCCCGCCACGTGCTGCGCGGCCTCCACCTGGCCGACGCGAAAGTCAACTGGCTGCCGGCCGAGATTGTTGATGCCGACGACGAACACCGGCCTGCCGTTGACCTGGAGCTGACGAGCTGCGGGCCGGACTAGAACCAGCGAGCTCTTTAGCCGTGATACCAAGGCAGGCTGTCCGTCGCGCATCAGCGTCTGTTGCTGGGGACTCGAAGCGCGGAACGCGACGGTGTCTCCACCGGTGACACAACCCCCAAGCAGCGCACAAAGCGCCAAAATTCCTAAAACACGCATTGCGGTCCCCCCAGACCATAAAGCGTGCATCCAAGCGCAACTAGGGCGCGTGATCAAGCCCGCTGACGCGCGTGAGATTTTGACCGTTGGGGCAGGGGAGGTATCGGCGTGTGGTCCATCCGACCGATCTATCGCTGCAAACGGGCGGAGATGCCGTGGCTTAGCGCTCTTCGGTCGGGTGAACCCACTTGTACGGGGTGATGCGCTGCGTCTGCGTCAGCTTGATCATGCGCACAGGAGGAGCCCAGCGGCCATTCCGACATGAACGGCACTTGAGAGAGGCTTCCAATTTCCAAATTGGTGTTTCCCTCGGCCGCCGGATCGCGTCGAGAGGAAGACTAGCGCGCGTCTTACATCGGCTGCACTCGACCTCGAGCCAGCCGAGTCCTCCGTTGAGGCACTGATCGATTGTCGGAGATGGTTGTGCAGGACCGCCGTAGCCTTCCATCCGCACGGACCATGCTTCGGCCTCGGCCTGGTCCGCCTCGCGAGATGCTTCCTGAGCGCGCTGGCGGGCTCCCTGAGCGCGTATCTCTGCGCCCATGATCCGTCCGCCCCAGATGACCTCACGCGACTTTGTGCCCATCTTCTCATGAAGAAGGCACTCGTCTGTCGTTGGCAAATTGCCCATTCCTAGGGGGTCGGAAATGCCGGAGGCCACTGCCGGTCGTGGCTGTGGAAGACTCGACTGCCCTCGCTTCTTCGGTGCAGGCGCGCGAAAGCCGCCCTGAAGGGGCTTGCCGTCGCATCGCAAATCAGTGATTCTGGCCCGCGGAGCCTGAGAACTCCCGAAGCGGTCCCTTGCCGGGGATAGCGCTTCATCCGCGATAGGCGGGCCATCGGCCTTGCCGGGCCTCTTGTCCCGCTGAAAAGACGTTACCGCGCCCATTTGCCGTGGGTCGCGACCGGCTCACTATGCCGGGAGTGCCACGGCTATACAAGACCTTCGGGAAAGGTCGTGGCGCACGTTCTCGCGGACGTGTTCTCAGTCTCCCGGTGCCAGCCCGCCGCTGGCGCCCGGTCCCGAGAAGCCGGTCAATCCGCGAGCCCAATCCATGAATCACGAAATCGAAACACCGAGGGGCGATGTTCGCGCCGCCGGCCAGTCGGCCGGCTCATGTGTACCTGTATCCCGGAGAAGCGTTATGTCTGCGTTGAGTTCAACAGCCGTTCTGCCCCTCGTTACCACAGCCTCGATCGCCGATCACTCGGATTTGGTTGGCTATAGCCGTCCGGATCTTGCTGCGCGCTTCGACGATATCTATGCGCGCTGGCTCGCCCAGCGGGAAAAGGACCGGCTCGAGCTTGCCGCCTGCGATCAGGCGGAACGGGAGGGCGGTGCTTTTGCGCTCTCCGATAATGCTGATCGTTGGGCGGCTCTCAATGACGAGATCGCCGACGTTGTCGAGCTGATCGCATCCGCGCCGGTCACTTCCCTGGTCGATCTCGCACTGCAGGCGCGGGCCTGCGCTCTGAACAATGCTCTCGAATGGACCGATTCGGATGAGGCCGCCAACGCCGGCGCATCGGCCTACCGCAGGCTGGTCGACAACATCATGGGCCTCGTTGGCGGCCAGCCGTTGCCCGGCGTGGCTGTCGTTCCGTTTGAAAGGCAAGAGATCCAGGCAGCTTGAGGTTGCGGATGGAGCGCCGCCTCCGTCTTCGCGGCGGCGCTCCACAGGTTGCGTCTGTCTAGGCCAAGTAAATTCCATTAGAATGTACTTGGAGGCAGAGAGATATGATTCGCAGGCCTTTGGTCGCTGAGCCGTTAACGGCGACGTTTTCAATCGACCAGGTTGCGGACGCTCTTTCGGTCCGGCCGATGGTCATCATGAACTATCAGCTCAAAAACGGGCTCGATCTCTGTTCTGAAGCACCCGGCCGCGGTAGCCCCCGGCGTTTTCTTGCGCTGGACGTCTATATGATTGCGCTTTTGCGTGCGGTCCTTCGGCTCACAGATGATGCCGCCGGTGCAGCCGATACGGTGCATCGGTTGGTCTTTTCCGATGGCGATCGGTTGTTGGCTCCCCACCGCAGAGCTGCAATCAAGAGGCGTGCACGGGAAGACGTCAGGGTGGCGCATGAATTGTTTTACTACCGCGCTCCTGTGCTTGTTCGAGATTTTGGCCATCAGAGTGGAGATTGGTTCCTTCTCTGCGGCGATGTTGAAGAAGACTTTGCGCCATGCCGATACGTAAAGGACGGCGCGGCATACCGCAGAAGTGAGTTCGGCGATCTCCTCAGCCATGGTGCGATGGCGCGGCCGTCGGGAATGTTTGTCAACGCGACTATGGCGCTCAGCCGAGTCGATGAACGGCTTTCTAAGATCATCAATGACGGAGGAATTGTATGAGCAACCCGGTCCGAAGGGGACAGGAGTTTCCTGTCCTGGTTCCGCCCAATGGATCTATCCGATTGGAGCAGATCATTGATGAATTCTGCGGAAAAGACGGGCTTGTGCGCAAGTTAGATGGAATCTACGCGGCGCCGGCCGAAGGAGAGAAGCAGGGCGTATGGGCGCTCAGCGTGCATGACTACTGGCAACGCGTCTGCCTGGATCTAAAGGATGGTCGATTGATATGGGCCGCTCGGCTGGAGCCACATTCGCCAAAGTGGGACCCGATGTCGGGAAGGTTGGCCACGCAATATGAGCCTATCAACGTCGACCATGGGATCTTGAAGGGGCCGGGAAGGTCGGTCGTGTACGACGCCTGTTTCTTGTGGACGGGGGAGGGTGGACCATCGGCTGCGCCAACTAACTTTGTGGAGGACAAGAGAGGCGCGCCTGGTCGGCTTCGTGTCGACTGGTCGTCGCCAGTGCAGGAAGTTCTCGTTCGGCTAATCTCCTTCGGGCTCCCGCCAGGCAAGGGCAAATTGATCGAAGAGATCATCGAGGAAAATGTCAGGCAGCTCGAGTCCCTCGGGCAGATTGACCGGGAAGGAAGCAGAACCAGTGCAGTGGACTTCGTTACGGGCAAGTGGCTGAAGGCTGCAAAGTCCGATCCTGGACCTTATTTGCAGGCTTATGCGGATCTGCTGACTGCCATCTACGATGCTGCTGGTCGGAAGTCGCGTCAACCGGGCACTACGATGAAGCGGCCGCCGCTTTAGCGTCTTCATTCCGGAAAACGATTTCCGGAGATTTGCGTTTTTAAAACGGCAGCGGCTGCATCAGATTTCGGGCCGGGTAACACAGGAGATTCCCCATGGCCCTTATGAAGGCGATTTTGGACCGGCTGCCGGCACTGCGTAATTCGCAGGATTTTTCAACGATTATTCCCGAACTGCAGGATCGACTCAGTATCGTCGAGGCTGAGGCCGACGATTTGAAGTCCGAGCTTGAGGATGCCTTGTTTGCGACGCCGGAAAAGGCGAACGAGGTCCGAAAAAGGATTGCGGCCAATCAGACCGAACAAGAGGAGCTTCGCATAGCGATCGTCGGCGCGGAACGGCGGCAAAGGGAGGCGGTTGCGGCGGAACAGATGGCTGGAATCGAAAAGCGGGCTGCCGGCGCTCGCAAGATCCAGCGTGATCTGCGCGAGCAGTACATTGAGCTTCATGGGCATTTGGAAGCGGCCCGAATGTTGCTCGGCAAGATTGGTCCGGCCGAGGCCGAGCTTCAGGCCGTGCAGGTCTTGGTGAGCCAACACAAGCGTACCGATCTGATCGTCCGCAGTCCGTGGTGGCATTTGAGGTCCGTTTGGGGCGAAGCGATTTCGGGTCACGTGAACGAGTATCCGCTGCAGGGTATTTCGATCGTCGGTTACTTCCCGAACCGGCACCCGGATGGCCCGGCCCTGGCCCGCATGCATGAAGTGAAGCTTTGACGGTCCTGCGCGAGACGCTTCAGTCATGGTCCTCCTATCGCCGCGCGAGGCTGCCGATCGGCTTCAGGTCTCCATAAAGACCTTGATTGCATTCGTCGACGACGGCTCAATTCGCTACATCAACGTGGGGCGCGGCGCGGTGAAGCGTCGCATCAAGTTCACAGAGGCCGATCTGGAGGATTTTATTCGAGGTCGGACGCAAAGAGACATGCCGCAATGTCAGTCTACAAACACAAGGGCAGCCCGTTCTACCACTTCGACTTCCAGCTCAAAGGTCATCGGTTTCATGGCTCGACTGGCGCAAAAGGCAAGCGCGAAGCCGAAGGGATCGAGCGGCTAGAGCGGGCAGCGGCGCTGAAGCAGATCGAGGCCGAGCGAAAGGCCTCGACCTCTTTGCGGCTAGACGACGTTGCCGATCGGTACTGGCTCGAGGTCGGTCAACATCACGCCGGCGCCGGCACGACTGAACGTGACCTGGCGCGGCTCGTCGAGTACTTTGGGCCGGACCGTCTGCTGACTGACATCAGGGATACCGACGTTGCGCAGCTCGTCGCCTGGCGGCGCGGGCATCGCAGGACCGTGCACCGCAAGAAGCCGCTGCCCAAGGGCGCGCCACCAGCGCCGCTGATCGCCGGCTACCGTCAATCGTAGCACTACCGAGGTGCTGAAAAAGCTTTTCACCCGAGCAAAGGCCTGGAACCTCAGTTTTAACAGCGAGCCGGACTGGACCAGCCATCTGCTGGAGGAGCCGGAGGAGCGCGTCCGCGAGTTAAAGTCTGACGAGCTGGACCGGCTGGACGCAACTGTTCGCGACGATTACCAGCCAATCATGGACTTCGCGGACGCCTCTGGTGTGCGGTTGCGGGAGTGCCTGCTGAGGTGGCCTGAGGTCGATTGGGGAGCGCGCCAGATCGTCAAAACGGGAAAGGGCGGACGGAAGATCGTCGTTCGGATCACGCCGTTAATCAGGAGCATCCTCTGGCCGCTTCGCGGGCACCACGAGGAGTTTGTTTTCACTTACGTGGCCAAGCGCACCCAGAAGCGTCGTCGCCTCTCTAAGGGCGCTCGCTATCCGATCACGTACAACGGCCTCAAGACCGAATGGAAGCGTCACCGGGCACGGTCGGGGGTGGAGGATTTCCGGTTCCACGACAAGCGCCACGACTTCGCGACGAAACTTCTTCGCGACAGCCGCAATCTGAAGCTGGTCCAGAAGGCGCTCAACCATCGCAACATCAGGACCACGCTGAAATACGCGCACGTCCTGGATGACGAGATCGCCGGCGCGATCGAGGCCATGCAAGAAAGCCGAGAAAAGTCCCGAAAAAGATCCCGAACGCCTGCCGTGAAGGCGAGCTAACTCATTGGAAGGTTTGACGAATGCTAAGGCCAGCGCCCGTGCCTGGGAGACTAGGGGTCGGAGGTTCAAATCCTCTCGCTCCGACCATTTTTCTCGAAGCATCGGTTGGGTGATTGGACCGGGACGTAGGGCTCGCTCCGGCGGTGACCCATGTGCGACGATCGGCGGCGGTGGCTGCTTGGGTGGTCGGTAAACAAAAAATTCCGAAGACGGTTTTGCAGCGCCTGGCGGTAGCTGAGGATTATTTATGGATAAATGGGGATCATCGTCGCACTACATTCTTTGCATCTGTTTGCCATCGCGAGATCCCAAGCGGGTTATCGACAGTTGGCTCCTTCGATGGCTTCTGAATTGCCTCACAGCAGTTTAACGGTGACCTTAGCCTTGCCTCCGTTGTTCGGGTAAAACGTGTCGCTGAGCCACGGCAGGCCGATCACGGCGTCGTTGACGTAGAGAAAAAGCTCACCGCTGCGTGCAGCCTTGAACGTTGCTTTGTACGTCTGCGGTGTCGTGTTCGGAAGCGGGATCGGATCGAGGAAATACTCGTCTACGCCGGTCTCGCCAACCCGCGCAATGATGCGGTACCAGGGTCTGAACAGGATGCGGCGAAGGAAAATGGCGCTGCGAAACTTCCACCGGTTGGCAAGCTCGACCGTGGAGGTCCGGAAACCAGCAGGTGTAGTCGGCCGCTCGGCGTCGGCCCAGGGCTCGGTGACCGCGATTCTGATCTCATACGATCGACCGGAAAAGACCTTCAGGCCTGTTGGCGCACAGATCGCCGACGTCGCAAAGTCCGCGCCGTCCTGGTCGATGCCCTTATTGACCGGGATAAGCGTTGCCTCCGCCGTGCCCTTGCAGAATGCCCCCATCGAATCCGCAACATTGAACAGGAAATGGCTCGCGACCGTCGCGCCGAACCAGGCCATCACCACCACCAAAAACAGGGGCAGGACGTGCCGCTTCGCGGTGCGGATGACAAACTGATAGGCCGGGTGGGTCCTGAACGCGTGAATGGCGTCGTGCATCAGACCGGAGAGCGGCACCGGCGCCACCCGGTCCCGCCACAGCAGGCGCATCCGGTCCTTGATTTTGGCGCTAAGGCTACCGCCAAGAACCATAAGCAGGATCACGGCGGCGATGCCCCCGGCGAACCATTCAGGGTTCGCGGCGTACCAGTCCGTCCACCAGTGGAGTGATTTCGGCAGGAAGGACTCGATGAACCGCACGAGTTCGGAGACCATCCGGATCGGCGACTCGAACTCATGCTCCTTGATGCGGTCGTGGAACAGCCAGAACGCCGCAAGATGCAGCGTGGCGGCCAAGGTAGCGAAATACGCCAGCCGACGCATCCAGACGAAATTCCAGAGCTTTTCCTGTGCCGCAAACCGGGCGGGCGCACCCGCTGGCGTCTCGAATGTCGTCGGCCCGAGCGGCGTGAGCTTGCCGTTGCGGGAAACCACGAGGTATTCCGGCGGCAAGCCGATCGGAGCATAGGCATTGCAGCCGCTGTCGATGCGGTCGAAGACACTTTCGTGGATCTTCGGCAACTTGACGCTGACGCCGACATCCGGGTCGTTGCACAGGTCGGACACCTTCCGCGGGCCATAGCGGTAGTAAGAGCCGAGGCCGGAACGCGAGTCATAGAGCCGGCCGTCCTTATCCTGCGCGGAATTGATCAGTTTGATGGAGTCGGGGTCTGCGAACGGGGCCTCCTTGAACACGAGACCACGCTTGATGGACTCGTCGACAAGCCAGGACAGCGGCACGAACGATACGGCATCGTCGGGATAACCTCCGCCCACGTTGGCGTGCATGCCGACGAACCAGACCTGGACCAGGCGCTCGTCGTCAATGGTGGTGAGGACACTTGGCTTGGATTCGCCTTCCTCGGTCCAGAGCACGGGATGAAAGGTCGTCCGCTCATCGTCGAGCGCAAGCGCGTGCCTTGCGCATTTGACGCGTTGGCTCAGGATCCGGTTCGGAAGCTCAAGGGGCCAGATCCAGTTGCTCACGCCGCGCGTCATCTCGTCCATCGGCAGGCCGTAGGCCGCGACCGTGTCCCACACGCCGATGAACTCTATGGATGGGACGTCCTTGCGGACGATCTTGGCGTACGGTTTGTTGCCCCGCAGGAGGTCGAGCACCGGCACCAGGACGTAGTCGCGCAAGGCGCGGAAGAGCACCTCGATGCGCAAGATCGAGTGGTAGCCCTTGGCCCGGTAGGCCCTGTATGCCTTCACCGCGCCGTTGTGCAGCTCAGCTTCGGTATCCGCCACAACCAGGCCCTGCTGGAGGATGAGCGCGCCGAGGACGCGCACGGTGAACGCGCCACGGCTGAAGCCGAAGAGGTAGATGTTCGAGTGGTTCTGGTGATCGTAGTTGCGGCAGATGAACTTGTAGGCGTCGAGGATGTTGCGCTTGAGGCCATATCCGAAGGCGCCGCCCAACACGGCGAGCGGCACGAAGGACGAGGTGCCAACGCCATCGTCGTATTTTGCGGCCTGGCTGTTGCCTTGCAGGTCGAGCGCCTGGAACATCCGCCAGACGTTGGTACGCCAAACGCTTGAGGCAGCATTACCGGTGCCGTCAGACAGGATAATGATCTTGGGGCTGGCCATGCGAGCGCCGTCCCTCAAAAATGATCGATGAATACGGTAAGCGTAACAGGTGCCGATAGAATTTCAACTTTTGATTGTCGTTGTTCAGATCTAGAATGTTAGACAAAGATCTGGGGCTAATGCCTCTCAAGATCACCTCGGCCCTGCTCAGCACCGTGTTGTGCGCCACCGCTTCGATCGCGCTGACGCAGATGAAGGTCGCGACGTCGAGGTCGATCCTGCGCATCTCCCTGCGGCGGCTTTCGAGACAGGTGCGCACGAGCGCGTGGACCTCGTGGTTGTAGGCTTCTGCCTCGGCGAGGTGGCCGGAGCGGGGAGATCAGCTCGGCGAGCAGGCGGTGCAGATTCGGGTCGATGTGATGGGCTCCGATCGCGACCGTGACGGCCGGCGCGGTTGTCAAGCTCCGGTCAGCGGCGGCCGCTGCGTATCCGTCCCGCGAGCGACCTGCGCCGCACTTCCGGCGACGCGCAGCACAGGATGCTCGAGGGGACCGGTGACTTCCGGCGCCTTCTTTCCATCTACCGGACTCTCATGTGAAGATTTCTCCACGCGCTTCGACCAGGATCTGTAGTAGGCAACCGCCGTCATGATCGCGATTCCTGCGGCTCCGACGAGCAGTTGAGCCGGGATGCCGTTCCCTGCCAATTGCAGGATGAAGTACCCGATGAAGGCCAGGAGGATGCCCACACAAAACACTTCGAGGGAGTGCTGGCCGCACTTCACCAGGGGGTGCCAGATGGCGGCTCGTAGCCCGGGCGCATCGATCGGTATGAACCGGGCGCCAAGGATGATCAGCACCATCAAATGAAGATAACGGTAGGGCGCCAGATTGGTCTTGTCGTTGGGATTGAAAAGCTCGAACAAGGCAGGCGCAAACAAGGCCCGGAGCTGAGGCTGGTGAGCAGCCAGCGTCATGAGCGCCGCAAAAACCAAATAGGCGATCGCAACAACCAGCACGATCCTGGACCGCAGCAGGAAATGCAGACGCCCCGCACCCGTCAACGCGAGCCATGCGCCCGTGACAAACAGAAGCTGCCACGCCAGCGGATTGAAGTACCAGCTTCCCGACGGATAGGAAGGCAGGTTCAAATGGAATTGCCGCGCAGCCAGATACAACAGCACCGACCCGATCATGACGGCGTCCGGAAATCTCAACATCAACCAGAGGATCGGAGGAAACAGGCCCATCAAGACGACGTAGAGCGGCAGCACGTCCAAATTCAGAGGCTTGTATCTCAGCAGGAGCCCCTGCGTCATCATCTCGCTCGGCGCGCCGGTGACCGGTCCGGCGTTGAACAGATCGATCAAATCAGGCGCGTTGAACCTCTCCGACAGGAAATGGACGAAAGCCAGGTAGATTACGAATAGCAGGATATGCGCCGTGTAGATTTGCCAGATGCGCCTGAACAGCCTGCTGGCTCCGAACACGAAGCCTCGCTCCATCTTTCGCGTATAAACGAGCGCTGAGGTGTAGCCGGAGATGAACACGAACAGGTCGGCCCCGTCGCTGAACCCATAATTTCGGAACGAACACCACGCCAGCACCGTGCCGGGGACATGGCCGAGAAACATCGCCCAGTTGGCGAGGCCGCGAAACAGGTCGAGACGCAAATCACGTTGCGGTGGTGGCAGCGCAAGCGCGGGCTTCATTCTGCTTTCCATCGTGTAACGATTCACGATCGATGTCCACGATCCGGCACTGCGAAGCCGCCGAGACGCTCACGCTAGAGGGCAGGCTGAGAGCCCCGCTTCAAAAGGATCAAACGTGTCTTCGCCCAAGGCAACCTGCACTCGTCAGCAAAATTCTTGGCTGCCTTCCGCGAGTTTAGTTTGATACGGCCAGTACAGCAATGTTGGCGCGCTGAGGCCAGCGGGATATTGACCTGAGTCAAGCGGCCTGCCGGGAGCCCCGGCATTATGCTTGGTAGCTTAGTCCCGCGCAAAACACGCGCGCTGTGTCATCGGGCCCGGTGGGCGTTTCCTCGATCCGTCGTGTTCGGATCAGTAGTTTTGCGGGGCCTAGGCGTGGCCCTTGATCTCGTAGTGGCCCGGCACGCATTTGTAGCGCTCGAGGCGCCAATTGGCGTGATAGATCGGATGCTCGCCCATCCATTTCGCCAGGGGGGCCTGTGCGCCGACAGCGCACTGCATCATCGAAATCTCGGGCGTCATGTTGCTGTCGGTCACGATTTCCTCGACACAACTGCCTGAGCTGGCTGCGCTCAGCCGGCAGAGCACGGCTACGACGGTCACGAACATTCCTGTCACCTCATCGGTTGTTTCTGACCACGACAAGGATGCAAGCGGAGTGCCAGAGCCTGTGACACGCAAACAACACGCTGGCCTGGCCGACTCGACCCAGCGTCCGAGTGTCCATTTGACGATTCGGATTGTAAAAAATCTGCCCATAAACCGAAGCCGGACAAATACGGGAACCGGGCACTTGTGCCCGACTGTGGCGCTCGCGCCGCGGGCGCTCCCTCGCAACGGGCGCTTGCGGCGACAACGGAGCAAGCGCCTCGTCCTTCGAGACGACCGCTTTCAGCGGTCCCTCAGGATGAGGCTGAGGGACCAGCGGTGCTCGTTGAAAATTGCGGCCGCGCACTCCGCCCTGAGGGCCCGCCAACGGCGGGCGTCTCGAAGGATGCGCCGCGAGCACCCGGGCGGCCGATAGTCCGCGCGCCGAAATAATTGATGATCGCCGATCCGCTTTCATTTGCGCATGCCGCGCTGCTACATTTTGCGCGCGCCGGCGGGCGGCGCGGTGACGAAGAAACATCCCGAAGAAACATACCGACAAGGGAGGGGCCGAAAGTCCCATGAAGGATTTTGCTGGAAGGATCGCGGTCATCACCGGCGGCGGCACGGGCATGGGCCGCGAGCTCGCGCGGCAACTCGTCGCCGAGGGCTGCAACGTCGCGATGTGCGACGTCTCCGAGGCCGCGATGGCCGAGACCAAGCGGCTATGCGAGAGCGAGAAGCTGCCCCAAGGCCTGCGCGTCACGACCCATGTCGCCGACGTCGCGATCGAGGATCACCTGAAGCGTTTCCGCGACGAGCTCGCCGAGCAGCAGAAGACCGACAGGATCCATCTGCTGTTCAACAATGCCGGCATCGGCGGCGGCGGCAGCCTGTTCACCAACACGCGCGAGCAGTGGGAGCGCACCTTCAACATCTGCTGGGGCGGCGTCTATCTCGGCGTGCGCACCTTCCTGCCGATGCTGGTGGCGGCGGACGAGGCCCACATCGTCAACACCGCGAGCGTCAACGGCTTCTGGGCCTCGATCGGCATGAACCAGGCGCACACCGCCTACAGCTCGGCGAAGTTCGCGGTGAAGGGATTCACCGAAGCGCTGATCAACGACCTGCGCCTGCACGCCCCGCACGTCAAATGCTCGGTGGTGATGCCCGGCCACATCGGCACCTCGATCGTCTCCAACTCGCGCAAGGTGCAGAGCGCCGACGGCTCGGAGCGGCTCAGCGACGACGAGGTCGCGCTGACGCGCAAGCGCATGGTCGCGGCCGGCGTGCCGGATGCCGACAAGATGTCGGACGAGGACGTCCAGGCGGTGTTCGCCGAGCGCGCCCGCAGCTTCCTGGAGGATGCGCCGACGACGGCGGCACAGGCCGCCAAGATCATTCTCGACGGCGTCAAGGCCGAGCGCTGGCGCATCCTCGTCGGCGAGGATGCCAAGCGCCTCGACGAGCGTGTGCGCGCAACGCCCGAGCAGGCCTATGACCGCGCCTTCTACGAAAGCTTCACGCAGGAGGTCGGCTGGCGGCTCGGTTGAGAGCGCCGGCGGACGCGCGAATGTAGGTAGGATAATCGTCGTGACAAGAGGTGCGCGTGCGATGATGCGTGCCACCTCTTGCCAATGTCCGGCCTTCATGCCGGATTGGAATGACACGCATGCGGCGTGACCATTCGTTCAAGCGATGGTGATCTCCAGCGGCGCTCATTCGGTGCACCGACTGCTTGGTCGGCGGACTGAAATGGTTTAGTAAGTCAGGGATAGCGCGATGATAGAGCGTAGCTCCCGATGATGCCCGCATGCCTCTCCGACGACTGGACCCTTTGCCCGGAGCGAGAGGACATCTCCGCTGAGTTCACGCGGCTGCTGACCGCGGCCCAGGAAGGCGGCGCCACCATCGCCGAATGCCTGATGATCGCGCGGCAGCTGAAGCGGGGCGACGACGGCTCCTGGCATCGGGAGTGGAAGAAGCTCGCCCAAGCCAACCGGCACCGCGCCGAGGCCGCCTTCGCGGAAGGCCACATGGCGAGCGCACAGCGCAACTGGCTGCGGGCCATGAACTATTATGGCGCGGCGGCGATGCCGCTGGAGCCGGACGACGAGCGCCGCTGGGTCGCCGTGCTCGCGATGCAGGAATGCGCGCGCCGCTACCTTTCGGCGCGCAGCCCGGCGGGCGAGGTCGTGACCATTCCCTGGCTCGAGGGACATGCGCTGCAGGGCTATTTCGTCCCCGCGCCCTCGGGCAGCCTGCGGGCGCCGACTGTGATCTGCATCGGCGAGCCCGGCCACCGCAAGGAAGAATTCCTGTTCAAGCTCGTGCCGCACGCGCGCGAGCGCGGATTCTCGCTGCTTGCGCTGGATCTGTTCGGCGAGCAGCGCGACGATTACATCGAGGCGCTGTTGCGGCGCCGCGATCTCGAGAGCGCGATCCCCTGCGTCATGGACTATCTGGAGGCGCGCAGCGACATCGATTTCGCGCGCGTCGGCATCATCGCCGATGGCTGGGGCTCTTCCTTCGTGGCGCGCGCGGTGCTGCAGGAGCCGCGGTTTGCCGCCGCGGTCTGCGACGGCGGCCTGTGGGACCTGCACGAGCGGGCCTTCTTTGCCAGCCGATTCGCGCTGAGTGACGTCAGCATCGTGCCGGTGCCGCATGCGCCGCTGATGGCCTCCAGCGCCGACTGCCCGGTGCTGATCACGCTCGGCGAGGACGGCTGGCTCAAGGCCGACCGGGCGCGTCAAATCGTCCAGAGCTCCCGGCTCGGCAGCTCGAACGTGGCGTTGAAGGTGTTCACTGCGGCCGAGACCGGCGCGGCGCAGTCCCATGCGGACAATCCGAGCCTCGCCAACGAATACATCTTCGATTGGCTCGAATCGCGGCTCGGCGCCGCCGCCCGGCGGATCTGAGCGCCTCAAGGCTAGAAGTCGAGGGAGATCCGGACGCAGGCCTTCTCGAGGCGATTCTTCAGTGTCGCGAGCTTGCCGGTGAATTCCGTCAGCTCGTCCTCGTCGAACTCCTGGAAGACGAATTCGCGGATCGTCTTGTATTGCTCGTTGAGGCTTGCGATGTGCTTCTGCGTCTTCTCGGCCAGCGACAACCGCACCACGCGGGCATCGGTCGGCGAGGGACGACGGCGCAACAGGCCCTTCTTCTCGAGCAGCTTGGACTGAGTGGTGACGAAGGACGGATCGACGTGGAGGAGCTTGGAGACGACGTTGACCGGGATGCCGTCGTCCTTGTCGAGGTCGGAGATGGCCATCAGAATCAGCCATTGCGGGCCGCTGATGCCGAGCGTCTTCGCCCAGAACTGACGCAACTCCTCCAGATACATGTTGATCGACGAGATCTCCCAGGTGAAGCGCCTGATGATATCCAGATTGCCGGTCGAGCGCAGGCGCGCTCCTTCTTTCCTCGTCGCGGACACAGCGTCACTCCCGTGAACCGATCATTCAGGCCGGTGTTCGTGGAAGGCCATAGTCCACGCAAGCCTGCCCTGACGCAAGTGCAGAGCAGGGTAATTTCGTCACGAAAATTACAAATATGACCAGCTCAGCAGATCGGCCGGGCCCTCGAGTGTTGCGCGCCGGGCACACAGTTAGTGAAACCACAAAGCTTACTAGATAAAGTATTTTGAGTAGTTGTTTGGCGCAGATATGTTGCTCGTGGCGGTGGGGGGTACTCGATCGTCCCGTTGCAGGTGGTTCGCTCACGTCCCTCGCGCCGAAAGCGAGTGTGTCCGAAAGCGCAAAGTGGCCGGGCGGATTTGGAGAGACGGGGATCTGGGGGGCCTCACGGTCCAGTCTCCGTAAAATGAGCAACTTGGAGGTTTTAAATGAGAATGGTGAAGAGCCTTTTGCTCGGCACTGCGGCGGGACTGATCGCCGCCGGTGGAGCTCAGGCGGCTGATCTGCCCGTGAAGGCCAAGGCGGTCGAATACGTGCGCATCTGCTCGCTCTACGGCGCCGGATTCTACTACATGCCGGGCACCGACACCTGCATCAAGCTGGGTGGTTACATCCGCGCCGACATGATCCTCGGCGGCGGCGGCGACTATGGCTTCGCGAACAGCTCGGGCAGCGTGAACGGCGGGTCGAACAACCGTCTGACCAACTACTACTACAGCCGCGCTCGTCTGGACTTCAACGTCGATACCCGCACTGCGACCGAATACGGCGTTGTTCGCACCTACGCCGACCTGGTCGTCAGCTACGACTCCACGAACGTCACCGGCAGCAGCCCGTCATCGGTCTCGACCAGTGCGGCTTCGCTCGCTCTCTACCACGCGTTCATCCAGTTCGCCGGTTTCACCTTCGGTCGCACCGTCTCGATCTTCGACGCTCCCTGGCAGAGCTATATGGCGGGCGGCCCCGATACCATTCCGGGCGGCTCAACCACGTCAACGGCGTGAACCAGGTTGCCTACACGGCTGACTTCGGCCAGGGCATTACTGCTTCGTTCGCGCTGCAGGACGAGACTTCGGCGAACAATGGTCAGTCGAACCTCTGGAACGTGTCGTCGGGTACGGCGGCGCAGTTCGTAACCGGCGTCTATGGTGCCAACGCCTGGGGCGGCACGCGTTCGCCCGACATCATCGGTCAGGTTCGCGTCGACCAGGCCTGGGGTCTGGCTCAGCTGTCGGTCGCCGCGCATGAGCTCCATACGGCCTATTATGGCGCGAATGAAACCACCGGTCATCCCTCCGACAAGTGGGGCTGGGCCGTGGCGGGTGCCTTGTCGATCAAGAACATCCCGACCGGTGCAGGTGACGTTATCAACCTGCAGGCCGTCTACACCGACGGTGCGACTCGCTACAACTTCCAGAGCCTGTTCCCGCAGAGCTTCTTCATGTTCAGCGGCAGCAGCAGCGGCGCCTATCAGAGCACCGGGTTCGCCGGCTTGGCTGACGGCGTGTTTGGAACGGCTACCGGCATCGACACCGTCAAGACCTGGGGCTTCCGCGGTGGCTACACCCACAACTGGAGCCCGAACTGGGCGAGCGGAGTGTACGGTGGTTATGCCCAGCTGAGGTACGGTACGACGGGCAAGGGCCTGATCTGCACCAACTTCGCTGCGATCGCCGTGGCCGGTTCGACCTGTAATCCGGATTTCAACTTCGCGGTGGTCGGTGTCAACACCGTGTGGACCCCGGTCAAGGGCCTGGCGTTCACTGCCGACTTGAGCTGGTCCCGTCTGGACCAGAAGTACTCGGGCGCAATCAACAGCCCGGGCATTGCCTCGGCTGCGAAGCCGGCGGCCGTGTACGAGCTGAAGGACCAGAACTCGGTGAGCATGCTGCTGCGCGCTCAGCGGAACTTCTGATCATCGATCGCGCCAATCGATCGGAGAACCCCGGCGGGAAACCGCCGGGGTTTCTTCATGGGCAATGGTTTCGGAAAATCGAATGGCCGCTGCGGAACGCGAAGGCGAGCCATGCGATTCAATGGCATCAAACTTATTTACTTACTTGAGTTACTAAGCTATATTCCTCTCAGCCAAATACGAAAGTTGCGGCTCTTAGCTTGATGCTAAGCCTCCAGAAACCTCCGGCGATGCCCCGCCGGAGGTTTTTTGTTGTCGCGATGGGCGCAATGTCAGCTGCGTATCGCGCGGGCGCGCACAGGCGGCCTGTAGGCGAGGCGGCTGTGGCCGGCGCAATAGGGCTGGCCGTCCGGCGCGGAATTGCCGCAGAAGCAGAAATCCTCGGCGCCCGGCGTCGAGATCGGCCAGCGACAGCGGTTCTCGGTCAGCTCCAGCAGCGAGCAGCGATTGGCTTCGTCGATCGGCCCGGTGGCGACGGGAGCGTCGGTGTCGCCATAGATCGTGGCGAGCATCTGATATTGCAGCCGCGGCACGGCCTTCGCGCGCGCCGCGCCTCTGTCCTGAACCTTGCGCTCATCACCGGTGCGGCCGCGCGTCAGGTTGAGGCGGGACAGCTTGCCGATCACGGCATTGCGGCTGACGCCGATATCGGCGGCGATCTCGCGGCAGGAGAGGCCGGCCTCGAAGTGTCGCTTCAGAAGCTCGATGCGTTCGTCGGTCCAAGTGGGTGAGAGAACAGGCATTTGTAAACGGTCCCAGGTTGCAGGTGCCGGCCAGCCGCCTCGAGATCCGTCCGCCTCACGCTCCGAGCGCGCTCAGGTCCTGCCATTGTCGCGGATCGACAGAAGTCCGTCCTTGATGGCGAGACGGATGCCTTCCTCGATCAAGGTACGAGCGACGCCGGGAACGCTGGTGCCGTGGGTGCCCTGTCTCACCAGCTTCTCCAGGTAGGTGATGGTCGAGAGCGCCAGGGTTACGGGAATGCGGTCAGTCTCGGCTTTTTCGGTGGCCATGGCCCGAACGCTAGCCTCTTACTCGGGTACATAAAAGTAACGATTAAGACTCTATTTAGGTTCAGGGGTGGAAGTCAAATGCAGGCTTTGCTTGACGCCCAGCATATTGGAATCGCTCCGGAAATTACTCACGACGCAGTGCGCCGCGCGACAGGTCGGGCGGCGTCGGGGCTTCAACAGGTCGAGGAAGGGCTGCTTGGCTCAGCCGTGCACGATGGCCTTTTCGATCATGCAATGGATGCCCTTGGCGCCGTTGACGGTCTGGGTCACCCTGAGGTCGGCGGCGAGGCTGCACAGCGTGTAGGCATCCTCGCGCGACAGGTTTCGTCTCTCGCCGAGCAGCGCGATCATGTCCCGCAGCGCGCGCACCACGCATTGGTCGAGGTCGGGGTCCATCGCCATGGTCATGTAGTGGGTCGCCGTCTCGGCGCGCGGATAGTCCAACCTGAGATCCTTGCGCAGCGTCAGGCGGAAGCGGCCCTGCAGCGCGGTCTCGATCGCGGTGACGCAGACCTCGCCGTCGCCCTGCACGCCGTGGCCGTCGCCGCAGGAGAACATCGCGCCGGGCACGAACACCGGCAGATAGAGCGTTGCGCCCGCACCTAGCTCCTTGTTGTCGAGGTTGCCGCCCATGGCGCGCGGGATCAGCGAGGAGATCCGTCCCCAGGCTGGCGGCGGCGATACGCCCATCACGCCGAAGAACGGCTTGAGCGGCAGGTCGAGGCCCCACGGCATGCGGCCGGTCATCCTGGTACGGTCGAGCGGGATGTTCAGGATACGCGTCTCGTGGAAATCGTCGGGCAGGGTGCCGGCCAGCGGCTTGATCATGTTCCAACCCCAATCCTGCCGGAGCTGGACGTCGAGGATCTCGACCGCGAGCACGTCGCCTGGCTCGGCGCCCTCGACCGCGATCGGGCCGGTGAGAATGTGGCCGGGCAGCATGCGCTCGTTGCTGGCATGAACCTCGAACATTTCGGGCGGAATGTGAAACTTGTCCCGGTCGGGCAGCATGTCCGGACCGCCGCTGATGGTGTCGACCGTCACCTCGTCGCCGCTCGCGATGGTGAGGACGGGCTTCAGCGCGGCTTCGAAGAAACCCCAATGGCAGGTCTTGGGGCTGGAATGCAGGTGGTGATGGGTCATTTGCCGCGTCCGCTCGCTGTGATCAGGCCGGGCTTGACCGGGCGATCGATCCTCTTTCAAGAAGCTGTCTGAAGATCGCCGGGCAGGTCAAGCCCCGCGCAGACCGGCCAGCTCATTCCCGCGAGGCTCCCCTGTTTTTCGTTCTGTCCAAGACAATCGGTACCGCGCTGCTGCCGATCAACCTTCTGGTCGAGCTCGGCATCGTCTCGCTGGTGCTGATGGCGACGCGCTATGCCGCGCTCGGCCGCAGGCTGGCCGTGACCACGCTGGTGCTGCTGGCGCTGGCGGCGTTCTCGCCGCTCGGCAATCTCCTGATCTATCCGCTGGAATCGCGCTTTCCGGCGTGGGACGCCTCGCGCGGGGCGCCCGACGGCATCATCGTGCTCGGCGGCTCGGTCGACACCGATCTGTCGGCGGCGCACCGCACGCCCGTCGTCGCGCACGCCGCCGATCGTCTGTTCGCGCCGGCCGAACTCGCGCGACGCTATCCGAAGGCGCGCATCGTGTTTACCGGAGGGAGCGCGAACCTCGTCTCCAAGGATGCCAGGGAAGCCGACTATTCCGCGCCGATCCTGGAGAACCTGGGCATCGCGAAAGAGCGTCTGATCCTCGAGCGCAATTCGCGGAACACCTGGGAGAACGCGGTCTTCACGAAGCAGCTGGTGACGCCGAAGCCGGGCGAGCGCTGGCTTCTGGTGACGTCGGCCTTCCACATGCCGCGCTCGATCGGAATCTTCCGCAAGGCCGGCTTTAACGTCGAGGCCTATCCGGTCGACTGGCGGATGGGCGGACGTGACGATCTGTTCTCCTTCACCAACATGGCAGCGGACGGACTGCGACGGACCGAAGTGGCCGTCCGCGAGTGGATCGGCCTCGTCGCCTACCGTCTGATGGGCAGGACCGGCGAGTTGCTTCCGGGACCCGCGAAGGACTAGAACGAGACCGCACAACAAGAACACGCGGCGCACGATCGCTGCGGCCGGAGGAAGCCATGCAACAGCACAGTGCAGACAGCATCGATCTTGCCGGCCTCGTTGCCGATCTCAACAGCCTGCTGCGGCTGAAGACGACTGTGATCGGCATGAAGCTGTTCGCGCAAACGGCGGAGATGGAGGCGATCCCGAAAATCCGGCGGCCGAACGCGGTCCACACCACCGACCAGATCGTCAGCATGGCGGCGCGGCTGGGCTGGACCGTCGGCATCACCGCCGACGATCTCGTCGGTGCCCAGTGCCGCGCGGTGATCGGGCTTAGCCCGCAGGATGACAAATGGCTCGCCGGCGAAAACTACGTCGGGGTCTGGCACGGCACGGCGGAGGACGCGCGCAAGCGCCAGGAGGCGCTGGACGTGGTTCCGTTCGGCCAATACCAGGCGCTCGCCGTCAGCCCGCTCGCGAGCGGCCGGCTCGATCCGCCCGACATCTGCCTCGTCTATGCAACGCCGGGGCAGATGATCATCCTGATCAACGGGCTGCAATATACCGGCTACAAGAAGTTCGAATGGGGCGTGGTCGGCGAGACCGCGTGCGCCGATTCCTGGGGGCGGGCGCTCAAGACCGGGGAGCCCAGCCTGTCCTTGCCATGCTATGCCGAACGGCGCTATGGCGGCGTGCCGGACGAGGAGATGCTGATGGCCTTGAAGCCCGCGCATCTCGCCAAGGCGATCGAGGGCATGAAGGCGCTGGCGAAGAACGGCCTGCGCTATCCGATCCCGCCCTATGGCATTCAAAGTGACGTCCGCGCCGGCATGGGCGTGAGTTACGCGAAAAAGTAAGGGACGAGCATGAGCTCTGCGAAATTCGACATCGTCGTCTACGGTGCGACCGGTTTCACCGGCCAGCTGGTCGCCGAATATCTGGCGGCGCATTACAAGGACGACAAGTCCCTGGCATGGGCGATGGCCGGCCGCAGCCTGGACAAGCTGAAATCGGTGCGCGAGGCCATCGGCGCGCCCGCCGATACGCCGCTGATCGTGGCGGATGCGTCGGACGCGGCGTCGCTGAAGGCGATGGTGGCGCAGACCAAGTCGGTGATCACGACGGTCGGCCCCTACCAATTCTACGGCGAGGATCTGTTAGCTGCCTGTGTCGCTGCGGGCGTGGACTACTTCGATCTCTGCGGCGAGCCGGTCTGGATGCGGCAGATGATCGACAAGTACGAGGTGGCGGCAAAGGCGAGCGGCGCGCGCATCGTGTTCTCCTGCGGCTATGATTCCGTGCCGTTCGAGCTCGGCACCTTCTTCGTGCAGGAGGAGGCCAAGCGCGTGTTCGGCGCGCCGGCCTCGCGCGTGAAGGGCCGCGTGCGCGACATGCGCGGCACGCTGTCGGGTGGCACCGCGGCGAGCGCGAAGGCGACCTTCGACGCCGTCGCCAAGGACCTCAGCCTCGTCGCCATCCTCAACGACCATTTCGCTCTGACGCCGGGGTTCACCGGCCCCAAGCAGCCCAAGGGCAACAGGGCAGTCTTCGAGGAGGATCTGCAATCCTGGGCCGCGCCGTTCATGATGGCCCTGATCAACACCCGCAACGTCCATCGCTCCAACATGCTGATGGGCTTTCCCTACGGCCAGGACTTCGTCTACGACGAGATGGTTTTGGCCGGTCCCGGCGAGAAGGGCGAGGCTAACGCCAAGCGCGTCATGGCCGTCAACGCCGAGAAGACCGGCCCGAACGCGCCGAAGCCGGGCGAGGGGCCCTCGAAGGAGGAGCGCGAGAACGGCCTGTTCAACCTGCTCTATGTCGCGATCGCCCCCGACGGCCGCATGGTCCGTGCCGGCGTCACCGGCGACCGCGATCCCGGCTACGGCTCGACCTCCAAGATGATCTCCGAATGCGCGATCTGCCTGCTGCGCGATGCGACCGATGTTCCGGCCGGCTTCTGGACGCCTGGCGCGGCGATGCAGCACAAGCTGATCAAGCGGCTGGTCGATCACGCCGGGCTGAGGTTCGAGGTGGAAGGCTAGGTCGACTCTCGTAGCTCTCGTAGGGTGGGCAAAGCGCAGCGTGCCCACGTTCTTTCGCAATCATAGAGAGGTCGTGGGCACGGCGCGCTGCGCCTTTGCCCACCCTGCGGCACCAATCGTGCTGCTACACCGCCCGCGCATCATAGGCGTACATGAAATCCATACCTTTGGCTCCGAGCGGCAGCAGCCATTTCAGCATCTGATTCCTGACCCACGCGCCGGTGGCGCTGAACTCGCGCTTGTTGTTGCCGTTTCGACGAGCGATGGCGACGATCTTTTCCGTGCGCGGGCGGCGCTCGACTTCGAAGGCCTGGAAGGTGGCGCCGAGCTCCTGGCCCTCCTTCATCAGGCGGGCGAGCCGCATCGCATCTTCCAGCGCCAGCGAGGCGCCCTGGCCGGCATGCGGGCTGGTCGCGTGCGCGGCGTCCCCGATCAGCAGCGAGCGCTTGCGTGACCAGGCCGGCAAGGTCGCGACGTCGAGCGTGTCGGTGACCACGATGTTCTCGGCGGCCTCGATGATCGCGGGGATCGGATCGTGCCAGCCGCGATGGAAGCCGCGCAGGTGCTGTTTCAACGTCGCGTGGTCGAGCGCGCGAAACATTGCCGCGTCCATGCCGCGCGCGGGCTGGGTGCTCCACCACATCACGCCGTCGTTCGGATCCGGACTGCAATAGCCGTAGCCGAAGAAGCCGCTCTGGCCGAAGGTGGTCTCGACGTGGCGGCCGATCGACCGGCCGTCGAGGACAGCGTGCGGGACGAAGCCGCCAAAGCCGATCAGGCCGGTGTCGAACGGCTGCGGCCCATCCGGCACGACCTGGCGGCGCGTGACGGAATGGACGCCGTCGGCGCCGATCAGGAAGTCACCTTCGGCGGTGGTGCCGTCGGCAAAGTAGGCGATGATCGGCTGGTCGCCGCGATCCTCGATCTTGATCAGGCGCTTCTCGAAATAGAGCGAGACGCAAGCGCACCAGGCCTTGTCGATCAGGATCTCGTTCAGCGTCGCACGGGAAATGTTGACGGCCGGCTGGCCGAAGCGCCGCGCCATGTCGCGGTTGATCGAGCCAAGCTTCTGGCCGCCTTGAGAATAGAAGTCGAAGGCCTCGGCAACCGAGCCGCGGCTGGTCAGCTCGTTCGCCAACCCGATCTCGTCCATCACCTGCATGCCGTTCGGCGCGATCTGAAGGCCTCCGCCGATGCCCTTCGAATAGGGCCAAGCCTCGTAGATCGCGGATTCGATGCCGGCGCGCCGCAGCAGGATCGCGGCCACGGGCCCGGCAATACCGGCGCCGATGATCAGCGCCTTGCGGGGACGATAGGACATGGCTTGCTCCCGACGTTTCCATGGTGCTAGGAGAAATTACGGCCACTAAATCTCTTAGTGACTAAGATATATACCGCCTAAGATATGAGGCCGACCTTGTCAAGGACGAAGGCGCGCGCGGCGCTGTTGCAGGAGCTCGAGGAGGCGATGCGCCGGTCGTCCGCGCAGGGCGTGCTCTACGGGCAAACCGTTGCCAACGTTGCCGGAATTGCCAATTCCGATCTCGAATGCATGGACATCCTCTATCTCGAGGGCCGCGTCACCGCAGGCAGGCTCGCCGACGTCACGGGCCTGACGACCGGCGCCATCACCGGTGTGGTCGATCGGCTCGAGAAGGCCGGTCTGGTGCGCCGCGAGCGCGACGACAAAGATCGCCGCAAGGTCTTCATCGCCGTCGTGCCGGAGGCGGCGATGAAGATCGGCCAGTTCTACGTGCCGATGCAGCAGGCGATGGAAAAGGTATTGGCGGCTTACTCAGACGAGGAATTGCGCCTGCTGCTGCGTTTCGCCAATGAGGGCTACAAGGGCGTGCTCGCGGCGACGGAGGCGCTGAAGGGTCTGCTCGACACGCCGCCGGAAAAGCGGCCCGCGCTCAAGCTGAAGAAGCATCCTCGCCAGCCCTGATCTTGTAGATCTGTGCGGCCGCGATCATGCCCCACATCGCGCCCAGCATCATCCAGAAGTGCCGCCAGTGATCGGTGTCGATCACGAAGCTTTCGCCGACGGTGCCGAGGAAGGCGGAGAACACCGCGAGATAGGCGCGCTGCCAGGGTACCCGCACGATGACGTGGCGGAACCCCATGATCACGGTAGTGAAGACCAGCGCGGGATAGCACACGCCGGACAGCCAGCCGCCGGACATGAAGGCGTTGAGATAGGAGTTGTGGGTGTCCTCGGGAAAAAAGCGGTGGAATTGCAAGGGACCGATGCCGAACGGCAGGCCGAGCGCCATCTCCGCACCGAGGATGTGACGGCCGAACCGGCCGAAGCGGCCTTCGTCATAGCTCTGGCCGAAGCTAGCGCGCTGCTTGAACATCTCGGCGGTGGCGTCGAATGACAGCAGCACCGCGATCAGCGCCAGCCCTAGCACCGCGGCCACGATCGCCATGATGATGATGCGCGATCGTTGCGCGTTGGTGCGGCCGGTCAGCACCATCAGCGCCAGCATGAAGGCCGAGGTCAGCACCAGGCCGCCCCAGGCGGCGCGCGAGAAGGCGAGCAGGATCGCCAGCGACATGATGCCGAAGGCGATGACGTTGCGGAACGCCTTGGCCAGCTTGTCCGAAACCACGCTCTGCAGCGCAAACAGCGCCGGCAGGATCAGGAACGCGCCGAGCACGTTCGGGTCCTTGAACGTGCCGCGCGCGCGCCCGTAGAGCGTGAGGAGGTCGTTGCCGCCAGGCACGAGGTGGAAATAGCCGGCGACCGCGAGGAGCGAAGCCACCATCGCGCCGACCACGAGCCCGCGGCGGAGCATGTCGAGCCGGGCTGCGGTGTCTTCGGACATCACCATGGCGAAGAACGCGACGGTCACCGCCATATACCAGGACGTCGCGATCCAGGTCACCACCTCGGATTTGTCGAACAGCGGGATCGCGCTGATCGTGTAGCCGACATTGAGCAGGACCAGCAGCGCGATCAGCGGCATCAGCGCGAGCCGCAAGCGAAGGCCGGTGGCGAAGAACGTGACGGCGGCGAGCAGCGTCACGATCTCGTAGGGGCTCGGCTCGATGAAGACGACCGCGCCGGAGGCGCCGACCAGCCACACCAGCGCGCGCTGCAGCGCCAGCACGCCGGGCGCGGCCGGTGCGGACAGTTTCACTCCATCGGCTGTCGCCGCATACGCCATCACATGCTCATACGCTTACGCAACTCGTACGCCACAACTTCCGCTGTCATGCTCCGCGAAGGCGGGGCATCCCGAGCCGTTCGTAGCAGTTCCCACTGCCGGTGATTACTGGATCGCCCGGTCAAGCCGGGCGATGACAGAGTGGCTCGGGGGTAGCAAACTCAATACGCGTTCTCGTTCTTGGTCAGCAGCGAGATCGGCGTCTTCAGGAGAATGTAGAGGTCGAACAGCACCGACCAGTTCTCGATGTAATAGAGGTCGAACTCGACGCGCTTCTGAATCTTCTCTTCGTTGTCGATCTCGCCGCGCCAGCCGTTGATCTGGGCCCAGCCGGTGATGCCCGGCTTGACGCGGTGGCGGGCGAAATAGCCGTCGACGGCCTCGTCGAACAGCCGGCTCTGCAGCTTGCCCTGCACCGCGTGGGGGCGCGGGCCGACCAGGGAGAGATTGCCTGCGAACACCACGTTGAAGAGCTGCGGCAGCTCGTCGAGGCTGGTCTTGCGGATGAAGCGGCCGACGCGGGTGACGCGCGGATCGTTCTTGGTCACGACCTTGGAGGCGGTCGGATCGGCCTGGTGGTGGTACATCGAGCGGAACTTGTAGACGTCGATGCGCTCGTTGTTGAAGCCGAAGCGCTTCTGGCGGAACAGCACCGGTCCCGGGCTGTCGAGCTTCACCGCGAGCGCGACGAGGCCCATCACCGGCAGCGCCGCGAGCAGCGCGAGGCTGCCGACGACGCGGTCGAACAGCCATTTCACCACCAGGTCCCAATCGGTGATCGGCGCCTCGAACACGTCGAGCGTCGGCACCTCGCCGAGATAGGAATAGGAGCGCGGCCGGAAGCGCAGCTTGTTGGTGTGCGCGGAGAGGCGGATGTCGACCGGCAGCACCCAGAGCTTCTTCAGCATCTCCAGGATGCGCGTCTCCGCCGAGATCGGCAGCGCGAACAGCACGAGATCGACGCGGGTGCGGCGGGCGAACTCGACGATGTCGTCGACCTTGCCCAGCTTGCGCGCCCCGGCGCAGGTGTCGAGCGCGCGGCTGTCGTTGCGGTCGTCGAACACGCCGAGGACGTGGATGTCGGAATCCTCCTGCGCCTTCAGCGCTTCGACCAGCTGCTCGCCGTTGCTGTCGGAGCCGACAATGATGGTGCGGCGATCGAGCCGGCCCTGGCGCGCCCAGCCGCGCACCAGCGAGCGCAGCAGCAGGCGCTCGGCGATCAGCGCGGCGAGCCCGAGGACGTAGAAGGCGGCCAGCCACAATCGCGAGATTTCGCTGCCGTACTTGGCGAAGAAGGAGATGCCGATGAAGAGCAGGAAGACGAACGACCAGGACGAGATCATCCGCGTCATCTGCCGGAGCTGCCCCCGGAACAGCTGGACCTGATAGATGTCGGCGGCCTGGAAGCAGACCACGGCGGCGACCGCGACGGCGACGACCTCGGCCGGATAGAGCCAGCTGAAGCCGGAGAGCGGCATCACATAACCGACATAGAGCGCGATGCCGACGAGGCACAGCAGCGTGAAGTCGGCGAGGCGGACGAAGCCGGCGATCACAATCGGCGAATAGGCGCGGGCGACCTTCTGGTTGACGACTTCGAGCGCTGCGGGCGAGAGCCGGCGCCGGCGCTCGACGAAAGATGGGTCAGCGGGCTTCGCCGCAGCGCTGGCCGCGGCGTCGAGCATCGAGCGTGCGTTGAGCGGTTCCACGGGCGTCCACGTCCATTCCAAAGCCCGCGGCACGGCGTCGAGCGCCCGGGCGAGCATCCCCTGGACCTTCGATTATCGAACAAATCGGAAGATTCTCTAAAGCGGCGCTTAAGAATGGTTAATGGTCGGTAAATGCGTCGCGATAGCCGGCGAGCACGCCGTCGACCATCGCGGTTTGCGAGAAATGCGCGGAGATGCGCTCGCGCAAGGTGACGGCGCGCTGCGCGGTGGTCTGCGGATCGTTCAGCGCCGCCGCGATCGCTTCCGCCATGGCCTCGGGATTGCTGGGCGCGAACAGAGCGGGGCTGTCGGTGCCGAAGATCTCGGGGATGCCGCCGATTCTGGACGCGATCATCGGGATGCCGGCAGCGCCCGCTTCAATCACGACATAGGGCATGGAATCGCCGCGCGAGGGGACGACGAGGAGCCGCCCCTTGGAGAAGCCGTAGCGCGCCTTGACGTGGCCGATGAAACGGATCGCGTGGGTGAGGCCGAGCGTCTCCACCTGCGCCTTCAGCGCCGCCGTTTCCTCGCCGTCGCCGCCGAGCGTCAAGGTGACCTTCTTGCCGGTCTCGTGCAGGCGCGCCACGGCATCGACCAGCAGATCCGCACCCTTGATGTGCCTGAACTCGCCGACATAGCAGAGGTCGGTGGCATCCTCGGCGGTCACGACAGGCTCGAACTCCTCGGGGGTGACGCCGTTGAAGACGCAACGCACCACGCCCTTTGGGGTGCCGACGATGCGTTGATAGGTGTCGCGGGCGAACGCGCTCTCGAACAGGAACAGGTCGGTCGAATCCATCAGCGCGCGCTCCAGCCGCGCGTAGAATTCGCCCTTGAGGGTGTTGAGGGGGTAATGCAGCGAGCCGCCATGTGGCGTGTAGATGCGGATGGTGTCGTCGGAGCGGCGCCGCATCCGGATGAAGGCGCCGGCCTTGGCGCCGTGGCCGTGCATGACGTCGGGCTTCAGCGTGGCGATCAGGCGCCGCATGCGAAGCCACACCAGCACGTCGTCCGGCGAGGGTTCACGGCGGATCGCGAGCCGGTGCACGCCGAGCTTCAGCCGCGGCGCGAGCTCGGCAAGGGCCTTGTCGGCACGCTCGCCGCCGGTGAGGCTGTCGGCGAGAATGCCGACATGATGGCCGCGGTCGACCTGGCCGTTGGCGACGTCGAGGATGTGGCGGAAGATGCCGCCGACCGGAGCGCGCACGGCGTGGAGAATACGAAGCGGCCGGTCAGGAGAGGGGGGCATGTATCAAAACCAGCGCTCGACGGCGAATGCCGAACAATTCCTTGGAAATATCGAGACGGATTAAGAGCCCTCGTGGTTAACAAACGGTGACGAGCGCGCGTGCGGCCGTCGCCGACGCCGCGATTAACCCAGCGGCAACCTTAATGGAGTGTAATCGCCCCGGTTGAGGTAGCTTGGTGGCGTTGCCCCTGCGGGAGTGTTCGATGCGTTTAGCGTTCTGGCGTGCCGGCAAGGACAAGGCGGTGGTCGCGCGGGCCGTGTCGAAGCCCAAGGCCGACGTCGCGCCCAAGGCCGACAAGACCGAGAAGGCTGAAGTCAAGGCCGAGCCAAGGATTGAAGCAGCGCCTGCGCCCATCGTCACGAAGCAGGCGCAAGTCGAATCCGGCGACATCGACCTGCACGCGCTCGGCGCGGCGTTGGCGCGCAAGCGTGGCTGGATCGTCGTGCCGACGGTGCTGGCGCTCGTCGCCTCGATTGCCGCCGTCAGTCTCGTCACGCCGCGTTACAAGTCCGAATCGCGCATCCTGATCGACGGCCGCGAGAACGTATTCCTGCGCCCGAACAGCGACCGCACCGAGGAACGCCAGGCGCTCGATGCCGAGGCCGTCACCAGCCAGGTCCAGCTCGTGCTGTCGCGCGATCTCGCGCGCGAGATCATCAAGAAGAACAAGCTTGCCGAGCGTCCCGAGTTCGATCCGGTGCTGCAAGGCATCTCGCCGCTGAAGTCGCTGGCCGCGCTGATTGGTATCGTCCGCGATCCGTTCGCGATGACGCCGGAAGAGCGCGTGCTCGATGCCTATTACGAACGCCTGCAGGCCTACGCCGTCGACAAGTCGCGCGTGATCGTGGTCGAATTCCAATCCGCCGATCCCGAGCTTGCGGCGCGCGTCGCCAACTCGATCGCCGACGGCTATCTCGTGCTGCAGCAGGCGGTCCGCCAGGACCAGGCCAAGAACGCCAGCCAGTGGCTCGCCGGGGAGATCGAGAATCTGCGCAAGAAGGTGTCCGAGGCCGAGGCAAGGGTCGAGGACTTCCGTTCCAAGTCGAGCCTGTTCATCGGCACCAACAACACCACGTTGTCGAACCAGCAGATGGGCGAGGTCAACACCCAGCTCAACAATGCGCGCTCGATGAAGGCGGATGCGGAATCCAAGGCGCGGCTGATCAAGGAGATGCTGCAGAGCGGCAAGCCGATCGAGGCCTCGGAGGTGCTGAACTCCGAGCTGGTGCGGCGGCTGTCGGAGCAACGCGTGACGCTGCGTGCCCAGCTTGCCGAGCAATCCTCGACCTTGCTCGGCAACCATCCGCGCATCAAGGAATTGAAAGCCCAGTTGGGCGATCTCGACACCCAGATCCGCGACGAAGCCAGCAAGATCTCGCGCTCGCTGGAGAACGACGCGCGGATCGCCGGCGGCCGGGTCGACGGCCTGATCGTGAGCCTGGAGCAGCTCAAGAAGCAGGCGGCCTCGACCAACGGCCAGGACGTCCAGCTCCGCGCGCTCGAGCGCGAGGCCAAGGCGCAGCGCGATCTGCTCGAGACCTATCTCGCCAAGTACCGAGAGGCCAACACCCGCGAGACCATCGACACCGCACCGACCGACGGCCGCATCATCTCGCGTGCCATCGTCTCGAACACGCCGGCCTATCCGAAGAAGCTGCCGATCGTGCTGATCGCGACGATCGCGACGCTGCTGCTGTCGTCCGGCGTCGTCGTCACCGGCGAGCTGTTGCGCCAGACCGCGCCGCGCGCGGTGGCGGCGGTTTTCCCGGCACAGGCCCCGGTGCGGCAAGCGCCGGCGGTCCGACCGGCGGTCGAGCCGGCCCTCGATCCCGGCATCGAGCCCGCTGTGGCGGAGCCCGCACCGCTCCAGCCGGAGATGGCGGCCGATACCGTCGTCACCGAATTCACCGAGATCGAACGTCTGGCCGAGGACCTGCGCGCCGCCGGCGCGGCCGCGAAGAAGGTCACCGTGCTCGGCACCGCCCCGGGCGAAGCCATCACGCTGTCGACGCTGACGCTGGCACGGCATCTGGCGCGCGAGGCGCGTGTCGTGGTGGTCGATCTCGCCGCGTCCTCGCCGACGATCGCCGCGGTGTCCGTCGATGCGTCGGCGCCTGGCCTTGCCGAGCTGATGCAGGGCGAGGCCTCGTTCGCGCAAGTGATCACCCGGGACAAGCTGTCGCGGCTGCATCTGGTCATGGCCGGCCGTCCCGGCTTCGACCGCAGCCTGCTGCAATCGCCGCGGGTGACGCTCGCCATCGACGCGCTGCTGCGCGCCTATGATCACGTGCTGATCGATGCCGGCAGCGCTTCTGATCTTCCGGCCGAGCTGCTGACGGCGCATGCCCGCGCCGTCGTGGTGCCCGATGCGTCGATGGCGAGCGATGCGCGCACGTTGATGTGCGAGCAGCTGAAAGCGGTCGGCTTCAGCGAGGTGACGATGCTGACCAAGCCGGTGCAGCCATCGAACGCAGCGGAAGCGCCGCGCGTGGTTGCGGCGTAGGTGTGGCTTACCCTCCCCTGGAGGGGGAGGGTCGATCGCGCGAAGCGCGAGCGGGGTGGGGTGATCTCTCCACTCAGGCAGTGTTGGATGCGGAGAGACCGTCACCCCACCCCGTCTCACATTTCGCTGCGCTCAATGCGAGCCGACCCTCCCCCTCCAGGGGAAGGTAAGAGATAGCTTCGCAATTTGTTAGCCCGTTACCCGAACGCCTGCCGCAGCCGGCGGGCCAGGTCGAACAGCATCTGGTTCTGCTTCACCAGCCGCTTGCCGCGGCTCAGCGACGACATCGCCATCGCGGCGAGTGTTCCGCGCGAGGTCAGCGGGACGAAACTGTCGAAGATGTCTTCGTCGTCCTTGCAGAACATCCGCTTGTACTCGTCCGAGCCGATGCCGAGGTCGAGCGAGCGGTAGCCGCGCTCGCCGTAGCGGTCGATGATGTAGCGCATCAGGATCAGGCCGGGACTGTAGCGGGCGTGCTCGGACATCGTGTAGGTGTTGAACATCATCGAGAAGCGCTCGCCATCGGCGACGCCGGCGAAGATCGCGATCACCTCGTCGTCGCATTCGAGCGCATGGATGTCGATGGCCCGGCCTTCGCCGCGCGGCGCAAGGCAGGCACTGCGGACGAACTGTTCGACGCCGGGCTCGGCAAAGACGTTCGGGAGCTTCTGCTCCGCCATCCGTACCGGCTTGACGCGAAAGAACCAGTCGAGCAGGCGGATGATGTCGGCGTCGGTGGTGGCCAGGTGGTAGCGATAGCCGGCGAGCGCCTGGAGCTTCTTTTCCTTGCTCTTGAGACGGCGGCGAAGCGAATTGCTGATCCGCGATGCCGGCGGCCCGCCCGGCTCCATCACCAGCCGCGGACAGCCGTTGATGGCGCTCTGTCGCGGCAGCAGCGCGAACGGGTTCGGCTGGTCGTGCCAGCGCAGCGGTTGCTGCGTCAGCGCGAGCACGTCGATGTGCTGGCGCAGCGGCATTATCAGCGCCTCGAGATCGGCGGCATTGGTCTGCGCGGCGCAGGCGGCGTCCCACAGGCCCATGTTGAAGGTCGTATGCTTGCCGCCCATGAAGCTGGCCGTGCGCACGCCGTGGCTTTGGCGCAGCGAGAGCGGCAGCAGCAGCAGCGGATTGTGATCGGCGTCATGGGCGATCACCACGAACGGGCGTGCGCCTTCATGCGTGCCGACCAGCCGCTGCCAGGGGCTCAGCAGATCGAAGCGCTGATAGGGCGTGAAGAGGTGGCCGGGCTCCTCGAAGCTGCGCCAGACCGCCTCGGCGGCGTCGAGATCGGTGACGATGTCGACCTGCGCGATACGGCTCGCTTTCGACCGCGCTGGCGCTTCTGCCGTCCGGCTTTGCATCGCCGCAGCCATGGTCATTCGCGAAACCTGTCGAGAAATCAGAAATAGACGTCAATCGGCCTGTGGCCGACCTTTGCAAAGAAAGGTCAACAAAGGGTAAGGACAAAGGGGAGCGGGAACGGGCGCCTCGAGGGCGCCAAGGGGTAGGGATGCCAAGGATGGGGATATTGGCCTCCGACGGCAGATGGCTGGAACGGCTGCGCCTCGAGCTGGCCTGGTTCACGGGCCGGGCCGCGCTGGGCAGCCGCGGTGCCGGCGCCATCCTGCGCTTTGAACGGGTGCGGCCGCGGCGGCGCGGCGGGTTTCAGCCGCTGCGCGCGCACGAGGTCACGCCGCAATTTCTCGATCGCGCCATTGGCGCGCTGAAGCGCTGGGGTTACGATTTTCTCGGCATGGACGAGGTCTGCCGGCGCGCCGTGACGTTGCCGGAGCCGCGGCGCTTCGTGGCGCTCACCTTCGACGGCGCGCCCAAGGATCTCATCGAATTCGCCTATCCGGTGCTGGCACATCACGCGGTGCCCTTCACGATCTACGTACCCACGGCGTTTCCCGACGGCGTCGGACAGGCGTGGTGGCTCGGGCTCGAACAGGTGATCGCGCGCGAGAGCCGCATCAGCCTCATGATGGGCGAGAAGGAGCAGCGCTTCGTCGTCACCGATCCCGCCGAGAAGCAGGCGCTGTTCTCGCATATCGAGAGCTGGTTGCGCTCGCTGCCGCCGGCGGATCTGGCGGCGGCGATCGCCGATCTCTGCACGCGCTACCGGATCGATCTTGCCGCACTCTCGCGCGAGGCGTCGATGGATTGGGAGGATCTGGCGAAGCTCGCTGCCGATCCGCTCGTCACGATCGGCAGCGCGACCGTGAACTATCCCGTTCTCGCCAACATGAAGGACGGTGCGGCGCTGCGGGAGATGACGATGGGCAAGGCCGTTGCGGAAGCGGCCTTCGGCCGCGAGATCGGGCATTTCGCCTTTCCGTTCGGCGATCGCGCCTCGTTCCGGCGCAGTCATGTCATCATGGCGGAGGAGGCCGGCTTCGTCAGCGCAGTGTCGACCATCCCGGGCATCGTGGATGCGGAGGGCCGGACCAATTTGCGCGCGCTGCCGCGGATCGCCTGGGACGGCCGTGTGCGCTCGCTACGCATGTTGCGCGTCCTGGTGTCGGGTGCTGCCTTTGCGCCGGTGAAACCGACCGCCAGCGCTACCGGCCAGACTTGACGCGGTCGGGACGCTGCATCCAGCTCACGATCGGCATCGCCGGCAGCACCCAGCCGATCCCGACGACCACGTAGTAGATCGCCTGCCGCCAGCCGGATTCGGCGATCCACGGCATCTGCGCCGCGGCCATGCCGAGCAGGGCCCAGACCGTGGCCAGCACCAGGAGCAGGATGGCGCCGAGGAACTTGCGAGTGCGGATCGTCATGACGTGAGCTTGCCGTTGTCGCGTAACTTGCGCTGCGGGAGCGGGGGACTATAAGGGGCACGCAGTCCGGTTCAAGCCCTGGTTTCAACCCCTGACATGACGACGAATCCCGTTCCAGACAATCCGCATCGCGCCGTGCGCTGGTGGCTGATCTCCGTCGCCGCGCTGATCGCGTTGATGGTGCTGGTGGGCGGTGCGACGCGGCTGACGGAATCCGGCCTTTCGATCGTCGAGTGGAAGCCGGTCACCGGCAGCGTGCCGCCGCTGTCGGAGGCGCAGTGGGCCGAGGCGTTCGAGGCCTACAAGAAGATCCCGCAATATCGCGAGCTCAATGCCGGCATGAGCCTGTCCGAGTTCAAGGAGATCTTCTGGTGGGAGTGGAGCCACCGCTTGCTCGGCCGCTTCATCGGCGTCGCCTATCTGTTGCCGTTCCTGTTCTTCCTGTGGCGCGGCGGTCTGTCCGGTGAGTTGAAGCGCCGGCTGTGGCTGCTGTTCGCGCTCGGCGGGCTCCAGGGCGCGGTGGGCTGGTGGATGGTCGCCTCGGGCCTGACGGGCCGCACCGAGGTGTCGCAATATCGGCTGGCGACGCATCTGCTGCTCGCGCTCGCGATCTTCGCCGGCATCGTCTGGACGGTGCGGCGGCTCGAGCAGCGGCCGCAGATCGCAGCACCGGCGCGGCTGCGGTTCACGAGCGTGCTGCTGCTGGTCGTCACGTTGGTGCAGATCTATTTCGGGGCGCTGGTCGCAGGCTTGCGCGCCGGGCGCGCCTACAACACCTGGCCGCAGATCGACGGCGCGTTCATTCCTTCGGCCGAGCGGCTGTGGTTCGAGACGCCGTGGTGGCGCAACATGTTCGACAATGTCCTGACGGTGCAGTTCGAGCACCGCATGACCGCCTATGCGCTGTTCGTGCTGGCGTTGCTGCACGCAATCGACGCCGTGCGCTCGCGCGCAGGCGCGGCCGCGGGCGGTGCACTGTGGCTGCTCGCCGCGGTGAGCGTGCAGGCGGTGCTCGGCATCCTCACGCTGCTCAACCAGGTGCCGATCGACCTTGCGCTGTCGCACCAGGCGGTCGCGATCGCAGTGCTCGCTCTTGCGGTGATGCAGGTGGAACGGCTCGCCTGGCGCCAGCAGAGCCACGCGCAGCCGCGCGCGGTTCCGCTCGGTCAGGCCGGCTGATCACATCGGCCGGCTGATCAGCAATAGCCGTACACGCCGCACGCATAGGGCAGGCGCCAGAAATAGTCGACCTGCTTCCCGCCATAATACGCGCCCTGATAGTCGTAGCTCCAGGGACGGCCGTAATAGCCGGGCAGCGTGTGGGAGCCGGGCAGGAGCGGGGTGCCCGGCAGGTTGCGGATGTAGCTGCCGATGCCATAGGCCGGCGAGATCAGTGCGTCCGGGTCGGTCTCGACATAGACCTGCGGCGGCGGCGCGGCGGCCCGCCGCTTCGGATTGGCCGGCAAGTCGGCGGCAAGCGCGCCTGAAACCGTCAGCATCGCCGCAAGAGCAGGTACCATCCAGCGCAGCATCGTCGGCTCCGAATCAAAGGGGCAAAGGCGATGTATGGGGCAGATATGGTTAATGACTGTTAACTGACGGTGACCAAAGCCAACGTCATTCCGGGGCGGTGCGAAGCACCGAACCCGGAATCTCGAGATTGGGCTTCGATGTCGAGGTTCCCCGGTGCGCAATTGCGCACCTGAGGTTCGCGCTTCGCGCGCCGCGGAACGACAGCGACTACGCCCCCAGCGCCTGCTCCAGATCCGCGATCAGATCTTCCTTGTCCTCGATGCCGACCGAGAGCCGCACCACATCGGGGCCGGCGCCGGACTTGGTCTTGGCGGCGTCGTCGAGCTGGCTGTGCGTGGTCGAGGCGGGGTGGATCACCAGCGAGCGGGTGTCGCCGACATTGGCGAGGTGCGAGAACAGCTGCAGCTTTGACACCAGATTGACGCCGGCGTCATAGCCGCCCTTCAGCTGAAGGTGAACACGGCGCCCGCGCCCTTCGGCGCGTATTTGCGGGCGAGCCGGTGGTACTTGTCGCTCGGCAGGCCCGCATAATTGACCGAGGCCACAGCCGGATGTCCCGCGAGGAATTCGGCGACCGCTTTGGCATTGTCGCAGTGCTTCTGCATGCGCAGCGGCAAGGTCTCGATGCCGGTCAGGATCATGAAGGCATTGAAGGGCGAGAGCGCGGGGCCGAGATCGCGCAGGCCGAGCACGCGGCAGGCGATCGCGAAGGCGAAATTGCCGAAGGTCTCCTGCAGGCGGATGCCGTGATATTCGGGCCGCGGCTCCGACAGCATCGGATATTTGCCGCCGGTGGACCAGTCGAAGGTGCCGGCGTCGACGATGATGCCGCCGAGCGAATTGCCGTGGCCGCCCAGGAATTTCGTCAGCGAGTGCACGACGATGTCGGCGCCGTGGTCGATCGGGCGGATCAGATAGGGCGAGGCCAGCGTGTTGTCGACGATCAGCGGCACGCCCGCCTTGCGCGCCACCGTCGAGATCGCCTCGATGTCGGTGATGCTGCCGGCGGGATTGGCGATGGATTCGATGAAGATCGCTTTGGTGCGCGGCGTCACCGCGCGCTCGAAGCTTTCGATGTCGTCGGGATCGGCCCACACCACGTTCCAGCCGAAGCTCTTGAAGGCGTGCGTGAACTGGTTGATCGAGCCGCCATAGAGCTTTCGCGCGGCGATGAACTCGTCGCCGGGCTGCAGCAATTGTTGCAGCACCACGACCTGCGCGGCATGGCCCGAGGCCACCGCCAGCGCGGCCGTGCCGCCTTCGAGCGCGGCGACACGCTCTTCCAGCACGGCATTGGTGGGATTGCCGATGCGGGTATAGATGTTGCCGAAGGCCTGCAGGCCGAACAGCGAGGCGGCGTGGTCGGCGTCGTTGAAGACGAACGAGGTGGTTTGATAAATCGGGGTCGCGCGCGCGCCGGTGGTGGGGTCGGGCTGTGCACCGGCATGCACGGCGAGAGTTGAAAATCCCGGAAGGCGATCGCTCATTGAGGGCGTCCTGTTCTTGTGGCCTGAAATCGCGCGGCATGCTGATGGGCGCCGCGCTCGCCGTCAAGGCGCCACGTCAGTTCGGAATGATCTTGCTACGCATTGCCGCGTTCGCGAAACGAATCCGTCGCGATTGCGTCAGCTCTGCTCGCTCTTGTTCTTGGCGGCCCGATCGGATGCCGCGGTGTCGCCGCCGCCGACGCTGATCCGATTGAGGGAGAGCCGCATGCCTTGCGTCGGTGCCGGCGCGCGCTTGGAGCTCAGCGTGCGCGAATTCACGCCCATCCAGGATATCTCGGACGACAAGCGGCCATATTCGATCTTGGGGCAGCGATTCATCACCACCTTGATACCGACCGATTCCGCCTTCGCCGCCGCGGCATCGTCCCGCGCGCCGAGCTGCATCCAGATCACCTTCGGCAGCGGATCGAGCGTGAGCGCCTCCTCGACCACGGGCATGATGTGGCTGGAGTTGCGAAAGATGTCGATCATGTCGATGGGACGCCCGATGTCCGAGAGCGAGGCGACAAAGGGTTTTCCGAGCAGCTCCTTGCCGACATGGCCCGGATTGACCGGGATCATGTCGTAGCCGCGCTGCGCCAGATATTTGAACGCGAAATAGCTCGGCCGCACGTTGACCGGCGAGGCGCCGACCATCGCGATTGACTTCACGCCGTTGAGGATGCCGCGGATGTAATTGTCGGGATAGGAGTCGTGGTTCATCGGATCTTCTTTGTTGCTGTCATTGCGAGGAGCGAAGCGACCAAGCAATCCAGTGTCACTGCGGAGGAATTCTGGATTGCTTTGCTGCGCTCGCAATGACGTATTCTATTCATCCCGCCATGTCGGCGTGCGCTTCTCGATGAAGGCGCCGATGCCTTCCTCGGCGTCGCGGGCCATCATGTTCTCGGTCATCACCTCTGCCGCATAGCGATAGGCGTCCGCAAGGCTCATCTCGGCCTGGCGGTAGAACGCCTCCTTGCCGAGCTTGACGGTGTAGGCGGATTTCAGCGCGACCTGTTGCGCGAGCTCGATCGCGGCACCGAGTTCGGTACCGGCGGGCACCACGCGGTTGACGAGGCCGATCTCGCGGGCCCGCTCGGCCGTGACGGGCTCGCCTGTCAGCAGCATCTCCATGGCCTGCTTGCGCGGGACATTGCGCGACAGCGCCACCATCGGCGTCGAGCAGAACAGGCCGATATCGACGCCGGGCGTGGCGAACTTCGCGTCCTCCGATGCGATCGCAAGATCGCAGCTGGCAACCAGCTGGCAGCCGGCCGCGGTCGCGATGCCCTGGACGGCCGCGACCACGGGCTTAGGCAGATGCACGATGGCCTGCATCATGGCGCTGCAGGCATTCATCATCTCGGCGAAGAAGGCGCGGCCGCGATCGGGATCGGTGCGGCGCGCGGTGAGCTCCTTCATGTCGTGGCCGGCCGAGAAGGCGGAACCGGTGGCGGCGATCACGACGCCGCGGACGGCCCTGTCGTTGCGGATATCGTCGAGCTGCGCATGTAGGCTGGCGATCATCGCGGCCGACAGGCTGTTGCGCGCGGCCGGGCGGTTCAGCGTCAGGACCGCGATGGGACCTGCGCTCTCGCGTAGCAGGATCGGCGGTTGCGGGGAGGGGGCGCGGGCGGCCTGGACGGACATCGAAGCGTTTCCGTTGGATTATTGCATTTGAATGACGCAGATAACTTAATGTAACAGGACAAGTGAAGCGAGGGTGGGGAACAGCATGGCGTTAGCGAAATTGAGCGTGGCAGAGGTCGAGCAGTTCCTCCGTCTCGAGTTTCCCCAGGCCTTCAGTGGCGACGACATCACCATCGAAAGCGCGGACGGCCAGACCTGCCTCTTGCGGCAGCGTTACAGCGAAAGGATGCTGCGGCCCGGCGGCACCGTGTCCGGTCCGACGCTGATGGCGCTGGCCGATTTCGCCATGTACGTGGTGCTGCTGTCCGCGATCGGGCCGGTCGGGCTCGCCGTGACCACCAATCTCAACATCAACTTCCTGCGCAAGGGCCAGCCCGGCCAGGACGTGCTGGCCGAGGCGCGGCTGCTGAAGCTCGGCAAGCGGCTGGCGGTCGGGGAGGTCAAGCTGTTGTCCGGCACCTCGCCCGATCCGATCGCCCATGTCACCTCGACCTATTCCATTCCAAATGTTTGAGCTTTTTGCAGGTAATATGGCACCATATTTATAACAGATTGATATTACACGAGTAATTTACGTCGCTTGGCATTGACCGTGGCGCGTCTCTTCTCTAGAACCCGCGCAGTCCGGTGCGGTGTTCGCGCCGATGCTCCCCGTCCACGGAAACTCTGACATGAAAACCTTTTCGGCAAAGCCGGCTGAGGTGACGAAGAAGTGGGTGCTGATCGACGCCAAGGGTCTGGTCGTCGGCCGTCTCGCCACCATCGTCGCCATGCGCCTGCGCGGCAAGCACCTCCCGACCTACACCCCGCACGTCGATTGCGGCGACAACGTCATCATCATCAACGCGCAGCATGCGGTCCTCACCGGTCGCAAGCGCGAGCAGAAGACCTACTACAAGCACACCGGCTATGTCGGCCACGTCAAGGAGCGCACCGCGCGCCAGATCCTCGAGGGCAAGCATCCCGAGCGCGTGCTCGAGAAGGCCGTCGAGCGCATGATTCCGCGTGGCCCGCTCGGTCGCGTGCAGATGGGCAACCTGCGTGTCTACGGCGGGGCCGATCATCCGCACGAGGCGCAGCAGCCCGAGAAGATCGACATCGCCAAGTTGAACCGCAAGAACACGAGGGCCGCATAACATGGCCGAATCCATCCAGTCGCTCGACCAGCTCTCGCAGCTCAAGACGGCGGCCGCGCCCGACGCGCCCAAGCACGAGAAGAAGGTCGACAAGTTCAATCGCGCCTATGCCACCGGCAAGCGCAAGGACGCGGTCGCCCGCGTGTGGATCAAGCCGGGCGCCGGCAAGGTCACCGTCAATTCGCGCGAGGTCGAGGTCTATTTCGCCCGTCCCGTGCTGCGGATGATGATCGAGCAGCCGTTCTCCGTGGCCCAGCGTTCGGGCCAGTACGACGTGATCTGCACCGTCGCCGGCGGCGGCCTGTCCGGCCAGGCCGGCGCGGTCCGTCACGGCATCTCCAAGGCGCTCACCTATTTCGAGCCGGAGCTGCGCGGCGTGCTCAAGAAGGGCGGCTTCCTGACCCGCGACTCCCGCGTGGTCGAGCGCAAGAAGTACGGCAAGGCCAAGGCCCGCCGCTCCTTCCAGTTCTCGAAGCGTTAATCGCTTCTGCCGCATTCGCCGCGAAAGCGGCTTCAATGAGATGCAAAAGGGCGCTGATTCCAGCGCCCTTTTTGCTGTTCGTTTGTATGCAAATTGATGGCGTGTTTCCGGAAAACTTGGCCTCCCGCGAAAACCTGAATGGAACTCGCCAGACCTAGCGTCGCCTTCGGAAGGGCGCGCAAATCGGATGTGCCGATCGCGCAACTGCTATGATCTAAAGGGGGCCGACATGATGTCGCTCGATAGCATCACGCTCTATTTGGTCGCCACCATGGTCGCCGCATTGCTCGGCGCGATGATGGTGTTTTTCGGCAGGCAGGAAAACAGCCCTGCACTGAAATGGTGGGGCACCGCCTATCTGCTCGGTGCCGCATCCGTCGCGCTATGGACCGCCGCCGGCGACAGGCTCGGCCCGCATCTTTACCTTGCGCTGAATGCCGCCGGCTTCGTCGCCTGCGGCATGGTGTGGAACGCAGCGCGCGTCTTCCACGGCCGCAAGCCGAACTGGCCGGGCCTCGTGCTCGGCGCGCTCGCCTGGGTCGCCGCCGTGACATTGCTGGATCCCGCGGCATCCATGCTGCGCATGATCGTCGGTGCCGGCATCGTCTCGGTCTATGCGGCGCTGACCGCCAGCGAGCTCTGGACCGAACGGCGCAAGAGCCTGCAACGACGCTGGCCGGCCCTCGTGATGCCGGTGATGCACGGCTGCGTGTTGATGCTGCCGATCCTGATCGGCAGCTTCCTGCGCCCGAACGATGCGGGCTTCTCCGGCAGCATCTGGGTCACCGTATTCGCGGTCGAGCTCATCCTCTATGCCGTCGGCACCGTCTTCGTGATCTTCATGCTGGTGTCCGAGCGCACGGTGACCGCGCACCGGACCGCGGCTTCCACCGATCCGCTGACCGGCATGCTGAACCGCCGCGGCTTCTCCGAGGCCTGCGGCCGCGTCATCGAGCGCGAGGCCAAGGCCGGGCGCCCCGTGACCGTGATGATCTTCGACATCGATCACTTCAAGTCGATCAACGACCGCTTCGGCCATCCCGCCGGCGACGAGATGCTGAAGCTGTTCTCGACCGTCGTCGTCAGCAATCTCCGCATCACCGACCTGTCGGGCCGCATCGGCGGCGAGGAATTCGCAGCGCTCTTGCCGTGCTCGCTGGAAGAGGGCGTGCTGGTCGCCGAGCGCGTGCGCGAGGCGTTCGAGACCTCCGGCGTCGTGGTCGATGAGGGGCCGGTCGATACCACCGTCAGCATCGGCGTTGCCGGCGGGCCCGCCGGCACCGAGCTCGAGGTGCTGCTGGCGTCCGCCGACACCGCGCTCTACCAGGCCAAGCGCGGCGGCCGTAACCGTGTCGAGGCGGCGGAGGAGCTGCCGTTGTCGCTGGAGAACTGGCGCCGCCAGAGCGCCGCGCGGATCGGCGCATCGCAGGCGCGGCCGGTCACCGCCTGAGACGAGGGCGGCGCTGCGGGTAATGCTCTGTTTACCATTCGATCCCTACCATTGCGGTCATGGAATCGATCCGCCGACAGAACCCGCAAGCCGCCCTGATGTCGCTCGAAGCCGCCGCGGCCTCGGCGCGCAGCGGTTTCGCCTGCCTGTTCTCGACCGCGGACGAATACGAAAGCGCGCTGATCAGCGAGCGCCGCGCGCAGGGGCGCTACACGCAGAGCCGCCGCAGCACTTGGCCGCTCGCGCTGTTCGTCGGTTGCGCCCTCATCGTGGCGGGCACGGTCCTGCTGCTCGTCTGAGAGATCTGCATTTTTGGACCGACCAGGGCGCCGCTTCGGCGCCTTTTTCTTTTTCGTCGGCTGCGGTAGACACGCCCATCGAGCAAAAAAGGGTGGAAACCGATGATCACCGAGATCGCGCAAATCGACGTCAAGCCGGGCAGCGAGAAGGACTTCGAGGCCGCCGTCGCCAAGGCCAAGGCCGCTTTCGGCCGCTCCAAGGGCTTTCACGGCTTCGAATTGCACAAATCGATCGAGAAGCCGCAGCGCTACCGGCTGATGGTCAAGTGGGCGACCTTGGAAAACCACACCGTCGATTTCCGCGGCTCGGAGAATTTCGCCGAATGGCGCGGCCTCGTCGGCCAGTATTTTGCCTCGCCCCCGGAGGTCGAGCACACCGAGACCGTGCTGACGAGCTAAGCGACGAGCTAAGCTGAGTGAGGCGGCCTCACGCCGCCTCCATCAGCGGCGGCGCCTCATAGGTCTTGAAATGGTCGATCATGACCTTGGCGATGGCGACCAGCGGCAGCGCCAGGGCCAGGCCCCAGATTCCGAACACGACGCCGAGCAGGATCTGGAACGCGAACAGCGTGGCCGGCGGGATGTCTAGCGCCTGCCGCTGCAGGATCGGCGTCAGCACATAGCTCTCCATGGCGTGCACGCCCATGAAGAGCAGAAAGGCCGACAGTGCCGGAATCCAGCCCGAGGCGAGGCTTGCCAGCACCACGATGACGCCGGCGATGATGGCCCCGACGGTCGGGATGAAGGCGAGCAGGCCGGCCTGAATCCCCAGGATGAACGAGCCGGGGATGCCGATGAGGGCCAATCCGACCCAGGTCACCACGCCGACCGCGAGCATGACGATGATCTGCGCGATCAGCCAGCGCTCGAGGGTCTCGGCGATGCGGTCGATGACGAGGGTGACGCGGGTGCGGTGCCTGGCCGGCGCCAGGAACAAGAGACCGTCGTGATAGGCCGCAGGCTGAGCGGCGAAGGCGAAGCCCAGGAACAGCACGATGAAGATGTTGCCGACACCGTGGATGGTGCCGAGCAGCAGCTTGAAGGTCTGGCTCACGATCGCGCCGCCGCTGGAGGCCAGCGCCCCCGCGCCGGGCAAGGCACTGCGCGGGGGCGTCGCCGGCGAGGGGCTCGTCTCCACCGGCGGACTGACCGCGGACTCGGCTCCGCCGTTGCCGAGATCGAAGAAGCTGGTGTCGAAGCCGTGGCTGTCCAGGAACGACCTGACATTGGCGAGCTGCGACTTGAGGGTCTTGCTCAGCAGCGAAGCCTGCTCGGCAATGGTGGCGCCGCCGAGATAGGCGACGCCGGCGAGCATCAGGGCCAGCGCGGTGCAGACGATGGCGAGCCGCACAGCATGCGGCAGAGGCACGCGGCGGCCGAGCGCGATCGTCAGCGCGTTGAGGCCGAGACCGAGCAGCATGCCTGTGAAGATCAGCAGCAAGGTGGCGGCGAAATACCAGGTGAAGGCGAGCAGCGCGGTGAACAGCACGACGCCGATGCCCCCGACCGAGACCGCCCAGGCGAGATCGCCGCGGGAAAGGGAGCGTCCGTCTGCGGGTCTCGTCACGTCACGTCTTCCTTCTGGTTTCTGGCCTTGCGCCATGCCTGGGATGATCGACCGGGGCAGGGATTTGCCGGAAGAGCGCCCGGGAGCCAAGCGTTTTTGTGGAACCAAAGTCAAGGCGCCCGCTGGGCCACCGGCACGAAGTGTTCGGCGCGGATCATTTCGAACGATCAACCTGGGCGCGATGTGGAGGCCGAACGCCCTTGAGAAACAGGCCTCGTCCTGCTAATTCGCCTGTAGGAAAGGGCAGGTTTCATGGTCCAGATCTCTCGTCCGCTTCGGCCTGTCCCGATCGACGCGCTCAAGACTGGGGCCGATACCTATTCGAGCGCGATTGCGGACGCGCAGAACTACATGAACTGGGTCATCGACCAGTTCCGCCCTTATCTGCGGGGACAAATTGTCGAAGTCGGATTTGGTCACGGGCACTACAGCAAGGCGCTGGGTGAGCTCGGGGATTATTGCGGCGTGGACCACGACCGTGACAGCGTCGAGCAGGCCACGCGGCAGATGCCCGGCCGCAAGTTTGCCGTGTGCGATATCCTGGTCCGGGATCAGTTGCGGTCGCTGTTTCCTGAAGGCGTCGATGCGGTCTTCACCATCAACGTGCTCGAGCACATCGAGGACGACGCGACCGCGATTGCCAACCTGGTCGATGTGCTGAAGCCGGGAGGTCATCTCCTGATCAGCGTGCCGGCCCTGATGCTGCTCTACAATGATCTCGATCGCCTGGCGGGACACTGCCGTCGCTACACCACGACGCGTCTGGCCGATCTGCTGAAGGATCAGCCGGTCGAGCTCGTCCGGCTGAGCTATTTCAATCCCATCGGCGGATTGGGCTGGCTTGCCAATCGCCTGAAGCGGCATCACTCGCTCAACGACGACGCCGTGAACGGGCAGATTGCATTGTTCGACAAATACATTGTGCCGCTATCGCGGGCGCTCGATCCGCTTTCGCGAAGTTTCTTCGGGCAATCCGTTACCTGTATTGCACGTCGCTTATGATTTCAGTCATTATTCCCGCGCTCAACGAGCGCAACGGCATCGTTGAAACCATCGAACGGGGCAGGGCGGCTCTCGAGGGCGCTCAACTCACCCCCTACGAAATCGTCATCGTCGACGACGGGTCGGTCGATGGCACCGGTGCGCTCGCCGAACAGGCGGGCGCCAAGGTGATCAGGCATCCCCACAACATCGGCTATGGCCGCTCGCTGAAGGACGGAATTCGCGCCGCGTCCTACGACACGATCGTCATCAGCGACGCGGACGGCTCCTACCCGATGGAGGCGATCCCCGGACTTGTCGCCCGTTACAAGCAGGGTTTCGACATGGTCGTCGGCGCCCGGACCGGGCCCAATTACCGTGAGTCGATGTTGAAGTCGCCGTTGCGCGCAATCCTGAAGGCGATCGTCGAATTCACCGCCAACCGCGACATTCCCGACATCAATTCCGGCCTTCGCGTGTTCGACAGAAAGGTTGCCATCTCCTATTTCGAGCATGTCAGCGACCTCTTCAGCTTCACGACGTCGCTGACCCTTGCCTACATGATGAACGCGAAGTTCGTCGACTATGTCGAGATCGATTACAAGGAACGGATCGGTCGTTCCAAGGTGAACCTGTTCCGCGACTCCATCCGGACCTTGCAATACGTCCTGGAGGCCTGCACCTATTACAATCCGCTGAAGATATTCGTGCTGCTGGCGATGATGTGCACGGCGCTCGCGGTGGTCTCCCTGATCGGCGGCATCGCGCTGCAGCTCGTCAGTGCCTTCGTCCTGGGCGTCGGCGCGATCCTGCTCAGCATCCTCGTCGTCGCCATGGGGCTGCTCGCGGTGCTTCTGAAGCAGATCATGAATCAGCGGCCATGACCTCCCTCGGCAGGGGAACGCAATGTGCGGCGTAGCCGGCATCTTTCATCGTGACGGCCGCGCAGCAGATCCGCGCGCGGTTGCGGCGATGTCGGCTGCGCTGGTCCATCGCGGTCCGGACGGCGAGGGCTCCTGGCTGGAAGGACCCGTCGGCCTGGCCCACCGCCGGCTCGCCATCCGCGATCTCTCCGATGGCGGCCATCAGCCGATGCTCGATGCCTCCGGCCGCATCGTCGTCACCTATAACGGCGAGATCTACAACGACCGCGAGCTGCGCAGCGAGCTCGAGCGATCCTTCGGCTTCCGCTTTCGCAGCAGCTGCGACACCGAAATCCTTCCCTACGCCTACCTCGCCTGGGGCGAAGCGATGTTCGAGCGGCTCGAAGGCTTTTTCGCCATCGGCCTGTGGGATCGCCGGGAACGTCGCCTGATCCTTGCGCGCGACGGCATCGGGATCAAGCCGCTGCATTATTTCGAGAGCGACGGCAGCGTGCTGTTTGCCAGCGAGATCAAGGGAATCACCGCCAGTGGCGAGGTCGCGGCGCGGATCGATCCCGTCGCGCTCCACACCTATCTCGCCGCGGGCCACACCGGAACGCGGCAGAGCCTGTTTCAGGACATCAAGCAGGTCCCGTCCGGCACGGCGATCGTTTTCACCGAGCGGGAGCGAACCGAGCGGCGCTTCTGGCGGCCGGTGCGCGCGCCGGAGATCGATGACCTCGACGAAGCGGTCGTCCGACTGCAATCGACCATCGAGACGGTGGTGAAGAGCCAGATGGTGAGCGACGTGCCGCTCGCCGTGCTCCAGAGCGGAGGCATCGACAGCTCGCTGATCAGCCTCACGCTCGGACGGCTCGGCTTGAAGCCGCCGTTGTTCACGGCAGGCTTCAGCGAGAAGAGCCATGACGAAACGTCGGTCGCGCGGCAGATCGCCGCCGCCGCCGGCCTGCCGCTCAACGTCATCGATGGCGAAGCGGGCGAGGGGGCCGAGGCTGCGCTGCGGGCCGTGGTCTATCATTTCGACGGCCAATGCGCCGATACCGGCGCGCTCGGCTTCTATCACCTCGCCGGTGCGGTCCGGCGGCATTCCACCGTGGTGCTCTCGGGCGACGGCGGCGACGAGTTCTTTGCGGGATACGAAACCTACGCCGCGACCATGATGGCTGAGGGCGCGCGTCACCTGGTGCCGCGCCGCGTCGCAGGCCTGACCGGGCGCCTTGCCTATGCGTCCGTGCGCGGCAACGAGAAGCGGCTTCCGGCAGCTGCGCAACTTGCCCGCTTCGCGCTCGGTCTCGGCGACGGCGGCAGCAGCCCGCATCTGCAATGGCGGCGGCTCGTTCCCCGGTTTCTCGCCGAGAGAATCTATGACCGCGGGATGGCCGATCTTGCATCGACCGACCCGTTTGCGGAATACGCCGAGTATTATGCGGAGCCGCACGAGAAGGTGCTGGATCGGGCGCTGATCGCTGACCAGCGCTTCCACCTCCAGAGCGTTCTCACCAAGGTCGATGCCATGAGCATGGCGCATGGTCTCGAGGTGCGCGTTCCGATCCTCGACCGGCGGGTCATGGACCTCGCCGGCAGGCTCGATGTCTCGCTGCTCAATCCCTGGCCCAAGGGCGCGCCGAAATACGTGTTGCGCAAGCTGGCCGAGCGCCTGGGCATGCCGGCCGAGGCCGCATGGTCGCGCAAGCGCGGCTTCAACGTGCCGATCGCGCAATTGATGCGGCGCGGCGGATTGCGGCCGATCTGCGAACGGGTGCTCGACCGCGAAGCTGACGTCTTCGCGCCCTTGATGAAGCCGGACGCAATCCGGCAGCTGTGGAACGCGCATCGCGAAGCCAGCAGCGACAACGCATTTGCGCTCTGGCCGATCCTGACGCTGGGCATCTGGTTGACGGGGCTGGCAGCGCCGGCGCCGCGCCAGGCATGAGCGGCTAGGTGGACGCATGCCGGACCTGAAGGATCAGACGATCAGCGATTTTGGCGAGCAGTGGACCGCCTTCCGCGACAATCCCGGCTATTACGGCTCGGCCGATCTCCTTGCCGATCTGTTCGGTCCGCTGCTCGCCCTCGAAGATGTCGCGGGCAAGCGGATCGCCGACATCGGAAGCGGTACCGGACGCATCGTCAACATGCTGCTCGATGCGGGGGCGGCCCGCGTCGTTGCGGTCGAGCCGTCCGAAGCCATGCTGGTCCTGAAGGACAATACGGCGGCGCGAGCCGACCGCATCGAGTATTTGCGGGCACCAGGCGACCGGCTGCCGCCCGATCTCGGGCTCGACTACGTGGTTTCGATGGGGGTCCTGCATCACATCCCCGAACCGGCCCCCGTGGTTCGCGCCGCATTCGCGGCCCTGCGTCCGGGAGGACGCTGCATCGTCTGGCTCTATGGCTACGAAGGCAACGAGACCTACCTGTCGCTCGCGATCCCGCTGCGCAAGCTCACGGTCCTGCTGCCGCACCGGGTGCTCGTGGTGCTGTCCCACGGTCTCGAATGGGCACTCACGGCCTATATCGGGCTGTGCCGGATCGTGCCGCTGCCGATGCGGTCCTACATGCGCTCGGTGCTTGCGAAGTTTCCCCGCAGCGTCCGCCGCTTGACCATCTACGACCAGCTCAATCCTGCTTACGCAAAATATTATACCCGCGCCGAGGCAGAAGCGCTGTTGTCGGATGGCGGATTTGGTGACGTCAGGCTCTACCACCGCCACGGCTATAGCTGGACGGTGTCCGGCACCCGCCCGGCGTGATCTGATCTTCCCGGCGCGGGGCCGCTGCCGCCTTCGCGCCGCCAGTGCATTTGGAGAATCGATTTGCCTGCTAGCGACATCGGAGGTGAGTGGGGGCCAAGTCGGAGGTGGCAGGCGCTCCTCGCTCGGGCGAGCCGTATCACGTGGCTCGGGATCTGGATCTGGGCGATCGGTCTTGCCCTGATGGTTCATCTGGCGTTTCTGGTGGCCTGGCCGGATCATTCGTCCACGAGGACAGCGACGCCTATCTGGACGAAGCGCAGGCCATTCTGAACGGCCATTACATCGATAATACCGGGAAACGGCCGTACGGCCTGGCGGTGTTCCTGGTGCTGCTGTCCAAGCTGTTCGGGCCGCATATCGTGGTCTTCGTCATCGTCCAGCATCTGATGAGCATCGGCACGGCTCTTCTCGTCGCCGCGACGGTGCGCTTTGCCGGTGCGCCCCGGATCCTGTCGGTCCTGGCCTTTCTGATCGCCGCGCTCTATGGGCGCACGGTTCACTACGACAACACGATCGGCGCCGAGAGCATCTCGAACTTTCTGGTCAGCCTTGCGGCCTTCCTCGCCGCAGGCATCGCCTTCAGGAAGTGGTCGCCATTTGTCGCCGCAGCGGCGCTCGGGGCAAGCCTGGGAGCCGTCATGACGTGCCGGTCGGCCGCGGTCGGACAAGCTGCGATCATCCTGCTCTGGTTGATCGTGGTGCTGGATGCCGGATGGCTCCGCCGACTGAGCGTGGTCGCGCTGGCAGGCGGCCTCGCCACGGCCGTGTACCTGATCCCCACGGCGGTCAATTACGCGATTGGAAAACGTCCGGCCGGCAGCGAAAGCGTGGCGGTGATGGCATTCGTGGTCGGCTATTCCGGCGACTTCGATCACGGGGTCCATCTCGACCGGAAAGCCAAGGCGCGGGCCTACGTCGAGCGGATGCGGGCGCTGGATACGCCCACCGGCTGGTCCGACATAGTGGTCTATCAATGGCCCTTCGGCGCCCTGGAGGAGCTGAAGAAGCCGGACGACAGCCCGGAAGAATTCGAGAAGGTGGTTCGCGACATTTTCATCGAGACGCTGACGACACCGTCGACGCTGTACCGGCACATCAGCAGACATTTTCTGCGCGAAATGTACTTCCTGCTGTTTGACGGCAATGGCGCGGCGCGGCGCGCCGTCAATCCGCAGGGCTACGAATTCTTCGTGCGCCGGGACGCCTATCCCATGTTTGGAAGCCCGACCGGGCTCAAATATCGGCGGCTGATCTACGACTATTACAAGCCCCACTGGCGGCTCGAGCGGTGGCTCTTGCCGTCGCCGGACCATGTGCAGGTGAAACTGGACCGTCTCCTGACGTTCGGCTACCAGCCGCGGCCGGATCTGGCCGATCTCTGGTACGGGCTGACCATATCGAGCGAGTACGATGAGCTTCCGGGACCGATCCGCTGGGTGTCCGCGGCAACCCTGATCCTCGCTTTCGTCCTGTTTGCAGGGGCCATCGGCGCCCGCCTCGGATTCTTGAGCCCGCTCCCCCCTGGTCTGGTCGCCGGCGGCAGCCTGATGATCCTGCTCGCACTCGTCAGCCTCGCGTTTCCGGCGTTTCTGGTCTACGGCTTCAACCGCTACGCCTACTATGCCGTCCCGTTTCTGGGCGGCGCGAGCGCCATTCTGGGGGCGGTTCTGTTTGACCGGATCCGGCTTTTCGTCGCTGGAGCGTGGAAGCATCTGCGAGGCGGCCGGGCGGCCGGGGCGGCGGCATTTGCGCGAAAATAGCATTGCCGTCCCGCGATCCCTTCGGTTGAATTTGTTCCATCCGGGGGGCATGTTACGGGAATCTTCTGACTGAGAGGCGCGGAACGACAGATGAGAAAGCCGGTCGTCGGCGTGATCGGGAACGCCCATCGCGTCGAAAATCGATTTCAGGTCCAGATGGTGGGCGAGCGAAACTTGCGCGCCGTGGCCGAGGTCTCCGGCGGCTTGCCGGTGATGTTCGCGGGCTCGCCCGACATCACCGATATCGCGGCACTGCTCGACACGGTGGACGGCATCATCCTCACCGGCGCCCGGGCCAACGTGCACCCGACCCGCTTCAACGTCGACCCCTGCGAGAAGCACGAGCCCTACGACATCCACCGCGACGAGGTGGCGCTGGCTCTTTCCGTCGCCTGCGTATCCCGCGGCATCCCGCTGTTCGGCATCTGCCGCGGCCTGCAGGAGATGAACGTCGCCTTCGGCGGCTCGCTGCATCCCGAGATCCGCGAAATTCCCGGCCGCATGAACCATCGCATGCCCCGGCTCGAGAACGGCGAGATCCATCCCGATCCGACCGTGGTGTTCGCCGACCGCCACGATGTCGACCTGACGCCGGGCGGGGCGTTCGCGAGGATTCTCGGTTGCGAGAAGATCAGGGTCAATTCGCTGCACGGCCAGGGCATCCTCGATCCCGGCAAGCGCGTGCTGATCGAGGGCGTCGCCGAGGACGGCACCATCGAGGCGATCCGGATCGCGGACGCCCCGAGCTTCGCGCTCGGCGTGCAATGGCACGCCGAATACGATCCCCAGCACAATCCGATCAACCGCAAGCTGTTCGAGGCGTTCGGCGAGGCGCTGGTCGCGCGGCAGAAGGCGGCGGCGTAGGGCGGCGGCGCGTGTGCCGGACAAGCTGCAACGCGCATAGCGTGTCGAAGACGCGCGTGAACGCGCTTTTTGCGTTGCGGCGCAGAGCCGCGACCCAGCGCTCCGGATTCCGTCGTGGCATGGGCCCGGCTCTGCAGCGCACCGTCGAAGAGACGCTGCGCTGCGTCCGGGGCACGAGAGAGGTTTTTGGCGCATAGCTGCATCAAATTCGTCATTGCGAGCCAAGCGAAGCAATCCAGAATCTTTCCGCGGAAGGATTCTGGATTGCTTCGTCGCAAGGGCTCCTCGCAATGACGGAGCATGAACGGTCCGCGTCCTCGAACTTTCAGCTCGACTGTAGACATGCCTCTTCAGTCTCGCGGCGCGTTTCGCCCGAGCCTTGCAGGTCGTTCGCGCTCTTTGAAGGCCAAGGGGCGCAGGGAAGGCCGGGCGCCGGCGGCACCCGCAGGTCCGTTGGCGTAAGAACGCACACGGGGTGGACCACAGGTGTGCCGGTCGCCCGGCCTTCCCTGCGCGGATGGCTTTAACGGTGTCCTTCGTGCTCTCCTCCTCGGGGAGCGTTGCACTATTGCCCCCGTCGCCTTGCGGCTGATCGATGCGCGCGCCGGTTGGCCGCCGCATCACCGCGAGACTTGACGCCAGAACCCCGGGCGTCGGGACCACACGACTTCTCCGTCCGCGGACGATCCTGCCTCAGCATCTGGGGCCCGATGTGCGCGCCCCCGACCATCAACAGAAGCGCTGTGACCGCGCCGTGTCGTAGCGTGCCGCGCATGACTCAACGGTCGCCCGTCCCTGTCACCGCCTGTCGCGCCGGCGCTACCGCGTCCACCGCACCCCAACCCGCATCTCGTGACGATCGCGAAGCGCCCCTCTGGCAGGGTCGGGATGGGCGATCTATGCCACAAATCCGAAATTCGGGAAAGTGGAATATTTTTGGCTGAGGGGCTTGACCGGGGTGTTTTGCCCGACGCCTCGCTCTCGAAGCGTATCGCCCGATCTTCATGCCAAATCTCGCACGAGATAAACTAATCGGTAGGAATTGGTCCGCCCTGATTTTTGCGGCTCTGATTTGTTCTTTGAGAACGAAGTGGAGTCAGATGCAGAACGAAAGCTGACGCGTCCCAGACGCAAGCTGCACGGCCGCGACGCAGACGAAGCGCAGGCGCGCCAGCCGAGCGTCCGGCTTCAGCTTGTGCCTGAGTTCAATGTCGCTGAAACGAAAAGGCGCTCCCTTTCGGAAGCGCCTTTTGCTTGTTGCGGACAGTTCGGGCCGCTTAGCCCGAATAGTACATCTCGAACTCGACCGGGTGCGGGGTCATTTCGAAGCGGGCGACCTCGGTCATCTTCAGCTCGATATAGGCGTCGATGAAGTCGTCGTCGAAAACGCCGCCGGCCTTGAGGAAGCCGCGGTCCTTGTCGAGGTTCTCGAGCGCCTCACGGAGCGAGCCGCACACCGTCGGGATCTGCTTCAGCTCTTCCTTCGGCAGGTCGTAGAGGTCCTTGTCCATCGCCGGACCCGGATCGATCTTGTTCTTGATGCCGTCGAGGCCGGCCATCAGCATCGCGGCGAAGCCGAGATAGGGATTGGCCATCGGATCGGGGAAGCGCACCTCGACGCGCTTGGCCTTCGGCGAAGCGGTGTAGGGGATGCGGCAGGAGGCCGAGCGGTTGCGCGCGGAATAGGCGAGCAGCACGGGGGCCTCATAGCCCGGGACCAGACGCTTGTAGGAGTTGGTCGAGGGATTGGTGAAGGCGTTGATCGCCTTGGCATGCTTGATGATGCCGCCGATGTAGTGCAGGCAGGTCTCCGACAGGTCGGCGTACTTGTTGCCGGCGAACACCGGCTTGCCGTCCTTCCAGATCGACTGGTGCACGTGCATGCCCGAGCCGTTGTCGCCGAAGATCGGCTTCGGCATGAAGGTGGCGGTCTTGCCGTAGATGTGCGCGACCTGGTGGATGCAGTACTTGTAGATCTGCATGTGGTCGGCCATCAGCGTCAGCGTGTCGAACTTCATGCCGAGCTCGTGCTGGGCGGAAGCGACCTCGTGGTGATGCTTCTCGACCTTGACGCCCATCTTGGCCATGGCGCCGAGCATTTCGGAGCGCATGTCCTGCACCGAATCCTGCGGCGGGACGGGGAAGTAGCCGCCCTTGGTGCGGATGCGGTGGCCGAGATTGCCGCCTTCATATTCGGTGTCGGAATTGGTCGGCAGCTCCGAGGAGTCGAGCCGGAAACCGGTCTTGTAGGGGTCGGCCGAATAGCGCACGTCGTCGAACACGAAGAACTCGGCTTCGGGGCCGACGAACACGCTGTCGCCCACGCCCATCGACTTCACCATGGCTTCCGCCTTCTTGGCGATGCCGCGGGGGTCGCGGTTGTAGGGCTCGCCGGTGGTCGGCTCGAGCACGTCGCAGGTGATGACCATGGTGGTCTCGGCGAAGAACGGGTCGATCGTCGCGGTGACCGGGTCGGGCATCAGGCACATGTCGGACTCGTTGATCGCCTTCCAGCCGGCGATCGAGGAGCCGTCGAACATCGTCCCTTCAGCGAAGATGTCTTCGTCGATCATGCTGACGTCGAACGTCACGTGCTGCCACTTGCCGCGCGGATCGGTGAAGCGCAGGTCGACGTACTTGACGTCGTTGTCCTTGATCGATTTCAGGACGTCTTTGGCGGTCTTCATGCATACCCCTTTTGGCTCTGCGGGTCGGTTTCCAGATGAGCAAAATTGTTCTCGCTCGGGCGAGTTTTGCGCGACCGCACAAACGAAATCAGGCCGCCGAAGCAGCCTTCATTCTAGTCGGAGTGTCGCAAAATTCGGGATAGCACCCGGCTCAGATAGCGTCCAGCCCGGATTCGCCGGTTCGGATGCGGATCGCCTCTTCGATATTGGAGACGAAGATCTTACCGTCGCCAATGCGCCCGGTTTGCGCGGCGCGGCGGATCGCGTCGATGGCGCGCTCGACCAGATCGTCGCCGATCACGATCTCGATCTTCACCTTGGGCAGGAAGTCGACGATGTATTCTGCGCCGCGGTACAGCTCGGCGTGCCCCTTCTGCCGGCCAAAGCCCTTGGCCTCGGTCACGGTGATGCCCTGAAGGCCGACTTCCTGCAGCGCTTCCTTCACCTCGTCGAGCTTGAATGGCTTGATGATGGCTTCGATTTTCTTCACTGCGCGCCTCCGGCCTTTCGATCAAATCGCAACGTCTTCGTCAGGATGCGCTTCTCTAACGCACGATCTTGTCTTCGCTATGCCGGAAGTCCTGACCTGTCCGGCACCAACGGCCGGCGACACCCTGAAAATGCCAGTGAGCACGACGAACCGAAGCGGCTTCCTCGAAAGCAGGGTCTATGCCAAGTTGCAAATGCCCTGATTATTGGAGCGTTATCAGCCTTTTAACGAGCATCTCTGAATGGTGGCGCCGACTTGCACAAAATACCGAAGACTACGAAATAGGCAAACGGTTCAATATGTGTGCAGATCGTTGTTCCCCACGTCGCATCCGCGCCGAAGATGCCTGCTGAAAAGGCGATTGTACTAGGGAAGTGGCATGGAAGTTCTGACCAACGCCGAAATGCAGCGGGCGGACCAGCTCACCATCGCGGCCGGCACGCCCGGTTTCAAGCTGATGCTGAGCGCGGGCCAGGCGGTCGCCGAGGCCGCCCAGGCGCTGGTGGAGGAGGGGCCGATCCTGATCGTGGCCGGGCCCGGCAACAATGGCGGTGACGGCTTTGTCGCAGCCGCCGAGCTCGCCGCCCAGGGGCGCGAGGTCTCGGTGATCCCGATGTGCGAGCGCGACCAGCTCCAGGGCGATGCGGCCTCCGCCGCGCGCGGCTGGAAGCACCCGGTGCTCCCGTTCAATCCGCAGGCGATCGGAAGGCCTGCGCTGATCATCGATGCGCTGTTCGGTGCGGGCCTCAGCCGTCCCGTCGATGGCGAGGCGCGCGCGATGATCGAGGCGATCAACGCCAACGGTGCCCCGGTGCTTGCGGTCGACCTGCCGAGCGGCATCAACGGCACCAGCGCGGCCGTAATGGGCGCTGCGGTGAACGCCACCGAGACCGTCACCTTCTTCCGCAAGAAGCCGGCGCATTTGCTGCTGCCGGGCCGGATGCATTGCGGCCGCGTGCGCGTCGCCGACATCGGCATCGACGCGCAGGTGCTGGACGAGATCGCGCCGCAGACCTTCGAGAACGATCCGGAGGTCTGGGGCGCCGCCTTTCCGCTGCCGCGCATCGACGGCCACAAATACGCGCGCGGGCACGTGCTGGCAGTCTCCGGCGATGCGGCCGCGACCGGGGCCGCGCGGCTCGCCGCGCGCGGCGCGCTGCGGGCAGGGGCGGGCCTGGTGACGCTGGCGAGCCCGCGCGATGCGCTCGCGATCAACGCGGCGGCGCTGACTGCAGTGATGGTTCGCCCCGTCGACACCGTCGTCGAATTCGGCGAGCTGCTCGCCGACAAGCGCTACGGCACCTGCATCATCGGTCCCGGGGCGGGCATCGGCGAGCGCACCTGCGATCTCGTCCACACCGCGCTGAGCGCGCAGCGTCATCTGGTGCTCGATGCCGATGCGCTGACCAGCTTTGCCGCGACCCCCGAGCGCCTGTTCGAATCGATCAAATCCTCACAGGACAACGCGGTGGTGCTGACGCCGCACGAAGGCGAGTTTCCACGCCTGTTCTCGGACCTCAGCAACAAGTTCCCGGGCCGTTCCAAGCTGGAGCGGGTGCGCGCCGCCGCCGAGCGGTCCGGCGCCGTCGTGCTGCTGAAGGGGCCCGACACCACGATCGCCGCTCCCGACGGCCGCGCCACCATCGCCGCCAACGCGCCGCCCTGGCTCGCCACCGCCGGCGCCGGTGACGTGCTGTCCGGCATCATCGCAGGGCTGCTGGCCCAGGGCGTGCCGGCGTTCGAGGCCGCCAGCATCGGCGTCTGGATGCATGGCGAGGCGGCAAGCGAAGCCGGGCCGGGACTGATCGCGGAGGATCTCACCGAGACGCTGCCGGCGGTGCACCGGCGAATCTATTCCGCGCTGGGGGTGGAGTACTGAGCGGTTACTCCACCGCGTACCAGCGCACCAGCCGCGGCGCGGCCCAGTCGGTGGCGACGGATTCGAGCAACCATCGGCCGGGCGCGGTTGCCGCGAAGGCGACGCGCTCGGTCTTGCCGGGCTCGATCGCGAGCGTGTCGAGCCAGTAGGGCTTCCAGCCGTCGTCGAGCCTGTCGAGCAGGCGGAAGGGGTGGCCGTGCAGGTGGAACACGGTGGTGACTGAGCCGGGGTTGCTCAGGGCCAGCACGACGGTGCGGCCGGTCCTGGCCCGGAAGGCGGGTGCGGAGGCCGTGGAGAGATTTGCCGGCCGGGCCCAGCCGGCATTGGGGGCGCCGGGCGCGACATCGAACCGCAGGGCGCCTTTCAGATCGAGCTTCTCGGGCAGGTCGTTCGGAGCGAGCGGCTGCGGCGGCGCCAGCGGAACGCGCCGCGCCAGCTGGTCGGCGATCTTGAGGCTGCCGACCCGGTGCGCCGTCTTGCCGTCGTGCAGCAGGAACTGGGCGGGTGCGGCCATATCCACGACGGCGTCGGCGCGTGCGCCGGGCGCCAGAACCAGGGCGCCGTTGCGCGCCGAAAACGGCTCGGCGGGCTGTCCGTCCAAGGCCAGCACGCGGACGTCGTGGTTTTCCAGTTTGATAGCCAGAACAGTGCGTTGCGAGCCGTTGATAAAGCGTAGCCGCAGCCGTTGGTGGACCTGGGCTGAGAGTTCGAATGAAGTCTGACCATTGATCGTATAGGCCGGCGTCGCGTCCTTCGGGTCCTGGCCCGGCGGGACGGCGGTGCCATCGGGGCGCAGGCGCCATTCCTCGATCAAGAGCACCTCGTCACGGTCGACGACGGCCGGGCTGGTCTCGGCCGCGACGATCGGAAGCGGGCGTGCCGGCTGCTTCAAGCCGTCCTCGAACAGGCGGAAGTCGGCCAGCAAGGTCCCGGCATGAGGTATTGAAATAATTGATGTTTCGACCGCGTTGGGGGGCGCGGGCGCGCGTCCTCGCAGCGGATCGGCCGGAACGGGACCATTGAGCCCGTACCAGACTGGCGCAAGCGGCACAGCAAGGTCGTTTCGAAACACCACCTCGCAGCGGTCGCCGCGCTTGAGCCGGACGTTCCGGAGATGGCTGACGGCGGCGAGCTCCCAGACCGGTGTGGCCGGCTGGCCCGGTCTGAGAGCCAGCGTTGACGCCCTTGCCTGGAGGGCAAGCTGGGCAGTCACTGGCGGGGTTGCTCCGCCCGCGATCAAAGCGGCCGCGGAGGCGCCAAGCCCGGCCAGAACCTCGCGCCGATTGGGGTCGAAGATCCGCGGTTTCATGCGGCAATCCGGACCACGCCGCGCTGGATAAGTCCAGCCATCGTGCCTACTTGAAGCCTGCCTCCATCAGACCATTTTTTTGCTGCGAACAGTCAGGCACATGCTATAAGCCCGGCCGCCCGCGGCATCGCGGCCGGTCTTGATGCAACTTCACGCGGGCGTGGCGGAACTGGTAGACGCGCTGGATTTAGGTTCCAGTGACGAAAGTTGTGGGGGTTCGAGTCCCTCCGCCCGCACCAAGCGCTTATCGCGTTTGCACGGATTACGAGGGCCTGCTTTCGCGCGGATGTCTGTCCGCTGAAGCCGGTCCGATGCAGCACCGGCGTCGAGGATTTGCCTCGCGCCGGATCGATTAATGACAGCGTCCCGACGCATGCGCGCCGGGACCGAACGAGAAGAAGATTGGACGCCATGCAGGTCACAGAGACCCTCTCGGAAGGTTTGAAGCACGAGTTCAAGATCAGCGTTCCCGCGTCTGATCTCGACGCCAAGGCCGGCGCCAAGCTCGTCGACCTCAAGGACAAGGTCCGCATCAACGGCTTCCGTCCCGGCAAGGTGCCGGTCTCGCACCTGAAGAAGGTCTACGGCCGCTCGGTGATGGCCGAGACCATCGACCAGACCATCCGCGACACCAACACGCAGCTGTTCTCCGAGCGCGGCTTCCGCCTTGCGACCGAGCCGAAGATCACCATGCCGAGCGAGCAGGCCGAGGTCGAGGAGCTGCTGAGCGGCAAGACCGACCTGACCTACACGGTCGCGATCGAGGTGGTGCCGGCGATCGCGCTCGCCGATTTCAAGACCTTCGAGGTCGAGAAGCCCGTCGCCGAAGTCACCGACGCCGACGTCAACGAGGCGATCAAGCGCATCGCCGACAGCAACCGCACCTATGCCGCGAAGGCCGAGGGCGCCAAGGCCGAGTCCGGCGACCGCGTCACCATCAACTTCAAGGGCACCATCAACGGCGAAGTCTTCGAGGGCGGCACCGGCGAGGGCATCCAGGTCGCGATCGGCTCCAACACCTTCATTCCGGGCTTCGAGGAGCAGCTGATCGGCATCGGCGCCGGCGAGACCCGCACGCTGAAGGTGTCGTTCCCGCAGAACTACATGAGCGACAAGCTCGCCGGCCAGCCGGCCGAGTTCGAGACCACCGCGACCTTGATCGAGGCGCCGCAGGACGTTGCGATCGACGATGAGTTCGCCAAGACGCTTGGCCTGGAATCGCTGGACAAGCTGAAGGAAGCCGCGCGCGAGCGTCTGGTTGCCGAGTTCGCGACCGCGACGCGCCAGCGCGTCAAGCGCGCCTTGCTCGACCGCCTCGACGAAGCGCATCGCTTCGAGGCGCCGCCCTCGCTGGTGGACGAAGAGTTCAATCTGATGTGGAACTCGGTCAAGGCCGAGATGGCCTCCGCCGGCAAAACCTTCGCCGACGAGGACACCACTGAAGACAAGGCCCAGGAAGAGTACCGCAAGATCGCCGACCGCCGCGTGCGGCTTGGCCTCGTGCTCTCCGAGATCGGCGAGAAGAACAAGATCACCGTGACGGATGACGAGGTCGGCCGCGCCGTGATCGAGCGCGCGCGCTCGATGCCGGGCCGCGAGAAGGAGGTCTGGGACTATTACCGCAGCAACGCCCAGGCGTTGGCCCAGCTCCGTGCACCGATCTATGAGGACAAGGTCGTCGACTTCATCCTCGAGCTCGCCAACGTGACCGAGAAGAAGGTCTCGCGCGAGGAGCTCTACAAGGACGACGAGGCGGAAAAGACCGCGGCCTGAGGGCGCCAAAGCGTTTTCAAGCGAAGTGGACACCGGTTCGCGTCGAGAAAACGCGTCAAAACCAAACCCAGAGTCCCGTTCCGACGTCATCGGGATGGGGCTCTGAGACAGCCAACTGTTAAGGATGATCAGCGAAGGGGTCCAGCTAGCCAGATGGCCGGCTGGGCCTCTTTGTGCGAATCAGCTTCAACTGCCCGACGGATTAAGCCTTAATGCGCGCCGCACTTGTCAGAAGCGAATTGGGCTATATCTGTCGGTACGCCTTCTACCCTACCAAGTTCCTGCATCACAGGACGTCCCTTCGCCCTTCCGGCAGTTCCAGCCAAGCTGGCAAGCCTTGCCCGGCGATGGCCGTCTCCGAAAACCCTAGGTGACTCATGCGCGATCCGGTTGAAACCTACATGAACCTCGTGCCCATGGTGGTCGAGCAGACCAACCGTGGCGAGCGCGCCTACGACATCTTCTCGCGCCTCCTGAAGGAACGCATCATCTTCCTGACCGGGCCGGTCGAGGATGGTATGTCGACGCTGGTCGTCGCCCAGCTCTTGTTCCTCGAGGCGGAAAATCCGAAGAAGGAAATCTCGATGTACATCAACTCGCCGGGTGGCGTGGTGACGTCGGGGCTTGCGATCTACGACACCATGCAGTTCATTCGTCCGCCGGTCTCGACGCTGTGCACGGGGCAGGCCGCCTCGATGGGCTCGCTGCTGCTCGCCGCCGGCGAGAAAGACATGCGCTTCTCGCTGCCGAACGCGCGCATCATGGTGCACCAGCCCTCCGGCGGCTTCCAGGGCCAGGCCACCGACATCATGCTGCACGCCCAGGAAATCCTGAACCTGAAGAAGCGGCTCAACGAGATCTACGTCAAGCACACCGGCCAGACCTACAAAGCGATCGAGGACGCGCTGGAGCGCGACAAGTTCCTGACTGCGAACGACGCCAAGGAGTTCGGTCTGGTCGACAAGGTCATCGACAAGCGCGCCGAGGAAGCCGCGCCGGCGAAGACCCAGTAACACTACTGGGGTGACGGCGATCCCGCGGCAAGCCCTTGGAGATCGCCTGTCGCCTTCAGGTGGCGTTCACGCTATGGACGCATGTGCGCGCTGCAAAATGCGTTTTTCCGCCCTGCGACAGGCAGAAGGTTCCGCTTTCGTGCCTGTTTTTCGTGGCAATCCAGCAACGCCGTGGTGATTTCGGTCACTTCGACCATGCCAAGACCGGAAATCACGGTATTGTCACGGGTAGCCGGCGACCCCCGATTAGCGAATTCTTGATAGTCGGGTGACAGCATGGTTGGCTACGATTGATCGGCTATGATCGCGGGGAATCGAACGACCGTGATTCGCACGGGATGTAATGCGTAGGGTCTTTTTTGGTACGGAATTTGCTCTACTTAAGCTTCATGCCGACCATCGTGTCGGAATGGAGCGATCGAGCGGAACGGGATCGAACCGCGGACGGAGACATGAATGAGTAAGGTCGGCACGAGCGACTCCAAGAACACGCTATATTGCTCGTTCTGCGGCAAGAGCCAGCACGAAGTCCGCAAACTGATCGCGGGTCCCACGGTCTTCATCTGCGACGAGTGCGTCGAGCTCTGCATGGACATCATCCGCGAGGAGAACAAATCCTCGCTGGTCAAGTCGCGCGACGGCATTCCGACGCCGAAGGAAATCTGCAAGGTCCTGGACGATTACGTGATCGGCCAGAGCCACGCGAAGAAAGTCCTGTCGGTCGCGGTGCACAATCACTACAAGCGCCTCAACCACCAGACCAAGCACAACGACGTCGAGCTCGCGAAGTCGAACATCCTGCTGATCGGTCCGACCGGTTCGGGCAAGACGCTGCTCGCGCAGACGCTCGCCCGCATCCTGGACGTGCCGTTCACCATGGCGGATGCGACGACGCTGACCGAGGCCGGCTATGTCGGTGAGGACGTCGAGAACATCATCCTGAAGCTGCTCCAGGCCGCCGACTACAATGTCGAGCGGGCCCAGCGCGGCATCGTCTACATCGACGAAATCGACAAGATCAGCCGCAAGTCCGACAATCCCTCGATCACGCGCGACGTGTCGGGTGAGGGCGTGCAGCAGGCGCTGCTGAAGATCATGGAAGGCACGGTGGCCTCGGTTCCGCCGCAGGGCGGCCGCAAGCATCCGCAGCAGGAGTTCCTGCAGGTGGATACCACCAATATCCTGTTCATCTGCGGCGGCGCGTTCGCGGGCCTGGAGAAGATCATCTCCGCGCGCGGTCGGTCGACCTCGATCGGTTTCGCTGCCCAGGTGATGGCGCCGGAAGACCGCCGGACCGGCGAGATCTTCCGTCACGTCGAGCCTGAGGACCTGCTGAAGTACGGCCTCATCCCCGAGTTCGTCGGCCGTCTGCCGGTCGTGGCGACTCTCGAGGACCTCGATGAGACCTCGCTGAAGAAAATCCTCACCGAGCCGAAGAACGCGCTGGTGAAACAGTACCAGCGGCTGTTCGAGATGGAGAACATCGAGCTGACCTTCGCCGACGAGGCGCTTGGCGCGGTCGCCCGCAAGGCGATCGAGCGCAAGACCGGCGCGCGCGGCCTGCGTTCGATCCTCGAAGCCATCCTGCTCGAGACCATGTTCGACCTGCCGGGCCTGGAAGGTGTGGAAGAGGTCGTGATCTCCCGCGAGGTCGTGGAAGGCACGGCGCGTCCGCTCTACATCTACGCCGATCGGTCCGATCGCGCCGTCGAGAACGCCAGCGCCTGATCTAGGCGTTGAACGCTCCAATCGCCTGCTCAAGTCGGGCTGCGGAGAAATATCTCCGCAGCCGGTGTTGCGTCGCTTACCGCGTTGCGTAAGCGCCTGATGGCGCGCGTTTTTCAATGACTTGACACCCCCCGGGTCGATAGCCACCTAATGTCGGCGGCGAGCGAAAATTCTCTTCCAGATTCGCCTCAGTTCCGATCCGGCGAGCCGGTCCAACTCGTAACAGGACCGACCGGCCTTGCGGATCACCTCGGCACCTTGTGGCGGCTGCGCATAGGCATGGCGGGCTGCGTGCAAGGGGGCAAAGCAAAAGGAAAAGGCCATGACTAATCCAAAACCCCGGCCAACCATCGTCCATGGCGAAACGCACGCCTATCCTGTGCTGCCGCTGCGCGACATTGTCGTCTTCCCGCACATGATCGTTCCGCTCTTCGTCGGCCGCGAGAAGTCGATCCGCGCGCTCGAAGAGGTGATGAAGAACGACGCGCTGATCATGCTCGCGACGCAGAAGAACGCGTCCGACGATGATCCGGCGCCCGACGCCATTTACGAGACCGGTACGCTCGCCAGCGTGCTGCAGCTCTTGAAGCTTCCCGACGGCACCGTGAAGGTGCTGGTCGAAGGGCTCGAGCGTGCGCGCGTGTCGAAATACACCGATCGCGCCGATTATTACGAGGCGACGGCCGTCGCGCTCGCCGACACCGATGCGAAGTCGGTCGAGGCGGAGGCGCTGGCCCGCTCGGTCGTGTCCGACTTCGAGAGCTATGTGAAGCTCAACAAGAAGATCTCGGCCGAGGTCGTCGGCGTCGTGCAGGCGATCACCGATTTCGCCAAGCTCGCCGACACCGTTGCCTCGCATCTCGCGGTCAAGATCGCGGATCGCCAGGGCATCCTGGAGACGCTGTCGGTCACCACGCGCCTGGAGAAGGTGCTGGGCCTGATGGAGAGCGAGATCTCGGTGCTGCAGGTCGAAAAGCGGATCCGTTCTCGTGTCAAACGACAAATGGAGAAGACCCAGCGCGAGTATTATCTCAACGAGCAGATGAAGGCGATCCAGAAGGAACTCGGCGACGACGACGGTCGCGACGAGCTCGCCGATCTCGAAGAGAAGATCTCCAAGACCAAGCTCTCCAAGGAAGCGCGCGAGAAGGCGCAGCATGAATTGAAGAAGCTGCGCCAGATGTCGCCGATGTCCGCGGAAGCGACCGTCGTGCGCAACTATCTGGATTGGCTGCTGTCGATCCCGTGGAACAAGAAGTCCAAGGTGAAGAAGGACCTGGAGCAGGCGCAAGCCATCCTGGATTCCGATCATTACGGGCTCGAGAAGGTCAAGGAACGCATCGTCGAGTATCTTGCGGTGCAGTCGCGCGCCAACAAGCTGACGGGCCCGATCCTGTGCCTCGTCGGGCCCCCCGGCGTCGGCAAGACCTCGCTCGGCAAGTCGATCGCGAAGGCGACGGGGCGCGAATTCGTGCGCGTCTCGCTCGGCGGCGTGCGCGACGAGGCCGAGATCCGCGGTCACCGCCGCACCTATATCGGCTCGATGCCCGGCAAGATCATCCAGTCGATGCGGAAGGCGAAGTCGTCCAACCCGCTGTTCCTGCTGGACGAGATCGACAAGATGGGCGCCGATTTCCGCGGCGATCCGTCCTCCGCCTTGCTCGAGGTGCTCGACCCCGAGCAGAACGGGACCTTCAACGACCACTATCTCGAGGTCGACTACGATCTGTCCAACGTGATGTTCATCACGACCGCGAATACGCTCAATATTCCGGGACCGCTGATGGACCGCATGGAGATCATCCGGATCGCAGGCTACACCGAGAACGAGAAGGTCGAGATCGCACGCAAGCATCTGATCCCGAACGCGGTGTCCAAGCATGGCCTGGACTCCAAGGAGTTCTCGATCGACGACGACGCGCTGCTGCTGCTGATCCGCCGCTACACCCGCGAAGCGGGCGTGCGTAACCTGGAGCGTGAGCTCTCCACACTCGCCCGCAAGGCGGTGAAGGAGCTGATGATCTCCAAGAAGAAGTCGGTCAAGGTCACCGAGAAGACTCTGGAAGAGCTGCTCGGCGTGCCGAAGTATCGCTTCGGCGAGATCGAGAGCGAGCCGCAGGTCGGCATCGTCACCGGCCTTGCCTGGACCGACGTCGGCGGCGAGCTGTTGACGATCGAAGGCGTCATGATGCCCGGCAAGGGCAAGATGACGGTCACCGGCAATCTGCGCGACGTGATGAAGGAGTCGATCTCGGCGGCGGCGTCCTATGTCCGCTCGCGCGCGATCAACTACGGCATCGAGCCGCCGATGTTCGACCGCCGCGACATCCACGTGCACGTGCCGGAAGGCGCGACGCCGAAGGACGGTCCGTCGGCGGGCGTGGCGATGGCCACCGCGATCATCTCGGTCATGACCGGCATCCCGGTCCGCCACGATGTCGCGATGACCGGCGAGATCACGCTGCGCGGCCGCGTGCTGCCGATCGGCGGCCTGAAGGAGAAGCTGCTGGCTGCGGCCCGCGGCGGCATCAAGACGGTGCTGATCCCCGAGGACAACGCCAAGGATCTCACGGAGATTTCCGATGCGATCAAGGGCGGCATGGAGATCATCCCGGTCTCCCGCCTCGACGACGTCATCGCCAAGGCCTTGGTGAAGAAGCCGACGCCGATCGTCTGGGAAGAGGACACCAAGGTGACGGTGAAACCCGATGGCGACGAGGCCGCCGGCGGCCTGACCGCTCACTGAGTGTGCGGCTCGAAAAGATGATAAAACGGCGCCTTCGGGCGCCGTTTTTATTTGGGGCAAGCGGAGAGGGGCGATGCAGATCGACGGCCAATGCCATTGCGGCAAGATCGCCTATCAAGCCGAGATCGACCCCGATTCCGTTTCGGTTTGCCACTGCACCGATTGCCAGACCCTGACCGGCTCGCCGTTCCGCGTGACCGCGATCTGCTCGGGGGGCGACATTGGCTTGACCGCCGGCACGCCCAAAATCTATGGCAAGCGCGGCGACAACGGCCGCATGCGCTTCCAGCACTTCTGCGCCGATTGCGGTTCCCCGCTGTTCACCAGCGGCGAGGGCGACCAGGCCGACGATTGGGGCATCCGCTGGGGCTCAATCCGCCAGCGCGACCAGCTGCGCCCGGTCCGGCAGATCTGGTGCCAGTCGGCCGCGGTGTGGATCGACGCGGTGCCGCTGCTGCCGGGGCGGCCGCAGGATTGAGCCTGGAATGACGTTCCGCGCTTGCCCGTCCGGGGCCTGGGAGGCTAAAGAGGCGGCGAGGGCGGTTAGCTCAGCTGGTTAGAGCATCTCGTTTACACCGAGAGGGTCCGCGGTTCGAATCCGTGACCGCCCACCAGCATTCATCCCGTTGCGTCGGGTCACCCGATCGGCAAATCCTGGCGCGCGACGTCGCCGCTGCGCTCTGTGGCCTTGTACCCGCCTCGCGCCATTGCCGGCTGCCATTGCCGAAGCCAGCCGATCGGATCGGTCAGGAAACGGGTCAGCGGCTTGATGGTGGGTTTTTCGACCAGCGCGTAGACCAGCCAGGCGACGGCAGCGAGGAATGCGGGAAGCACGAACGCGCGGATCAGCATGTCGCCCGCGGAGTCACGGCCCACATGCGCCCAGTGCAGGATCATCATTCCGACGTCCTGATGAATCAGATAGAGCGGATAGCTGATGACGCCGATGAAGGCGAGGGCGCTCGACCACCGTGGCAGAAGGTGGTCATACCGCGCGGCAAGATAGACGGCGGCCGTGCCAAACCACAGCAGCAGCGACCGGTACAGCTCGATCTGGGCGGACGGCTGCTTGACGCCCATCTTCAGATGATAGAGCTCCACCGAGAACGCCACGACGATCCCCGCGATCGCCTCCCTGGTGCGTCCCCTGACGAGGGCAGCCACGCTCATGCCGGCGATGAAGAACGGAAAGAAATCGTTGGAGGTGTAATAGTCCGTGCTGGTGGTCACCGTCCGGAAGATGGTCACCGCGCACAGCAGTGCCAGCAGCCGTTGCTTGAGCCCCAGCACCATCATCAGGAAGCAGAAGAAGTAGAATTGAAACTCGATCTGCAACGACCAATAGGCACCGTCGGGCAGGTTATAGTTCACCTGCAGGACGTTGAGCGTCGGAAGCGCGATCAGCGTATAGATGTAGTGGATCCATTTCAGCCCACGGCCGGGCTCGACCAGCTCGGGCGCCAGAAACTTGAACAGCGTCGTCAGGAAGCCGCAGACGATCAGCGCGGGAAGCAGGCGGCCGAGCCGCTTGGCATAGAAGTGCCAGGCCGTTTGCGACGTCTCGGCACTGAACGCAATGCAATAGCCGCTGATGATGAAGAACAGCAGCACGCCGAACGTGCCCCGGTTGAAAGCCTGCAGCGGGACAAAATGGTAGAGCAGCACCCAGATGATGGAGATGGCGCGCAGGCAATCGATGCCGACCGATCGTTCGGATTTCAAAAGGGTTTCCTCAGGTTTCCAAAGTTAGAACAGTGGCTTCCCATTGTGTCAACTCTGGACCCCGTGCTCACGCCGGTCCCGTGCCTGACTGCGCGCGACGGCGGCGGCACTCGGATAGTCTCGCCGGAATTGGTCTTGCGTCCGGGAACTGCATGCGGATAAGCGTCTTCTGGTTTGGCGGACGACCGGCGGTCCGAGGGAGAATGCGATGCAACAGCCTGGCCACGAGCAAAACGCCGACCAGATCGCCTATTGGAACGGCCCGAGCGGGCAGCGCTGGGCCGATCGCCACGCAGCCCAGGAAAACCTGCTCGGACCCATTGCCGACGTGCTGATCGACCGCGCCCGGCCCAAGCCGGGTGAGCGCGTCCTCGACGTCGGCTGCGGCTCCGGCGCGACGACGTTCGCGTTCGCCAAAGCCGTGGCGCCGAACGGCTTCGCGCTCGGCCTCGACGTGTCCGAGCCGATGCTGTCGCAGGCCCGTGCGCTGGCACCAAAAGGCCTGCCGCTCGATTTCGTGCTGGCGGATGCGACGGTCCATCCGTTCGAGCCGGCCAGCTTCGATCTGCTCGCTTCGCGCTTCGGCGTGATGTTCTTCGCCGATCCCGTTGCGTCTTTCACCAATCTGCGGCGCGCGCTGAAGCCGTCCGGCCGGCTCGCCTTCGCCTGCTGGCGCGAGCCGAAGGAGAATCCCTGGATGATGGCGCCGCTGATGGCGGTCTACAAGCACGTGCCAAAGATGCCGCCGGTCGGGCCGGAGGAGCCCGGCCCGTTCGCCTTCGCCTCGCAAGAGCGCGTAATGCGAATCCTCAAAGCGGCCGGCTTCGTCGACGCGGCGATGGAGCCGCACAATCTGCCGATGGATGTCGCGATCGGCGGCGGCCTCGATGCCGCGGTCGACGGCGCGCTGCAGATCGGCCCGGCCAGCCGCGCCCTGCAGGGCCATCCGCCCGAGACATATGAGGCCGCCAAGGCGTCGATACGGGAAATGCTCGCGCCGTTCCTGAAGGGGCAGCGCGTTGAGCTGCAGGGCGCGATCTGGATCGTGACGGCGAAGGTGGGGTGAGACTGCCGCGGCGGTGCCGATCTATGACCGTGACAGACGGGCGAGGAGAATGAGCTGAATTGCGCGATCAGAGGCGAAAGCGTTGTGGTTGTGCCAGAACGTGCATTCTGCTAAGCGCAGCCTCAAATGTCCGATCATCAGCTTCATGGGCGGCTGCCAGGCATCCAGCTCGGGCGCGCATTCGCCGCCCTGGCGGTCTTTTACTTCCATACGCATCTCGCGCTGAAATACTTTGATCCAGCCGGGCTCCATACTTGGCGGTTCTTGGCCGATCGCGGTGCGGCCGGCGTCGATCTCTTCTTTGCGATTTCCGGTTTCATCGTTTGCTACGTCTCGAAGGCGCCGGGCTATACGCCCACCAGCTTCCTCGCCAAACGATTCTTCCGGATCTATCCCCTCAATGCCCTGGCCACGCTCGTCATGATCGTGCTGTTCAGCCGCAGCATTGGTGGCCCGCCGCATGAGATCGAGTTCGGCCGGGTGTTGAAGTCGCTCCTGATCATCCCGCAACAGACACCGATGAATGCGGTGGGCTGGACGCTCGAATACGAAGTCATTTTCTACATCGTCTCCGCCATCCTCATCCCTATCGGCGGCGTCAGGCTGTTGTTGATCTGGTGCATTGCCGCTGCTGCCATCGGAACCGAAATAGCGCCACAGCCTCCGCAGATCTCGCGTTTCGGTGACGATCACTACGCTGACTTTGCCGCAGGGGTGTTCGCCTACATGACGGTTTCGCGACTTCAGCCTAGCTGGCGCTCCAGTCTGGCATTGCTGACGCTCGCGATCTGGGTTTACGCATTCGGGCTGCCCTTGTCGTCATGGATGACACCGGTCGCATGCTGGCTCGCCGTTGCCGGGCTTGCGCTCTTGCCGGCTGCGCCGCGCCTCGGCGTCAAGCTTGGCGACATCTCTTATGGCCTCTACATCTGGCACTGGCCATTGTTCTTGATCCTGCCCTGGCTGGCGCTGCGAAAGCAGCTCGACCCGGGCACCGGTGAGATGTGGCGCTGGATTCTGCTCGCGCTTCTCCTCGCCATCGCGTCGGCGTCCTGGATGTGCTTCGAGCGCCCGATCAATCGCTGGGCGGCGCGCTGGCTCGCGCAGCGCTCGAGGACCAGCGGTGTCGTCGCCGGCGGACAGCGCCCCGATGCGGTGACATAGCCGACGTCCTTGCCGCGCCATCGGTGTCGCCCCTTCGCACGCGGGATAATTGGCGCGGGCAGCGCAATGGCTCACACCACGTCATCCGGCGCCAGCGCGCAGCCGTTGTCGGGAAGGGTCTCGACCTGAAGCGTGGTGTGGCCGATGCGGTACGATGTCTTCAAGAGCTGGGCCGTCTCCATCAGGAACGCATCGCCGGTGCCGGCGGGCATGACGAGGTGACAGGTCAGCGCCGTCTCGGTGGTCGAGATCGGCCAGACATGGAGATCGTGGATCGCCGAGACGCCCGGGCGTGCCAGCAGGAACGCCCTGATCGCGGCGAGGTCGGTGCCCTTGGGCGCCGCGGCCATCGACATGTCGATGGAGCCGCGCAAGAGGCTGGTGGTGCTCCACAGGATCGTCGCGCAGATGACGAGGCTGGTGACGGGATCGAGCCAGAGCCAGCCGGTCCAGATGATCAGCGCCGCCGAGATCACGACGCCGAGTGACACCGCGGCGTCCGCAGCCATGTGTAGGTACGCGCCCTCGATGTTGATGTCGTCCTCGCGTCCGCGCGCGAACAGCAGCGCGGTGAAGCCGTTGATGACGATGCCGATGCCGGCGACCACCATCACGGTGACGCCCGCGACCGGCTCCGGCTCACGCAGGCGCAGGATCGCCTCCCAGCCGATCGCGCCGGTCGCGACCAGCAAAAACACTGCATTGGCCAGTGCGGCCAGGATTGTGGAGGCACGAAAACCGTAGGTGAAGCGGCCGCTCGGCGCGCGGCGCGCCGCGATCGAGGCGCCCCAGGCGATGACGAGGCCGAGCACGTCGGACAGGTTATGGCCGGCGTCGGCGAGCAGGGCGGTGGAGTTGCCGATGTAGCCGTAGATCGCCTCGGCCACGACCAGCGCGATGTTGAGCGAAATGCCGAGCGCGAACGCCTTGCCGAAATTGGCGGGGGCATGGACATGGCCGTGCCCGTGATCATGCCCATGGCCATGATCATGCGAATGGCCGGCATGATCATGGTGGTGGTGACCGTGGTGGTCGTGGTCCAATTCTAGCGCTCCCCGGACGCCGCCAAATCGGGCGTCATTGTAGGCGTTTCGCGCGTCCCGTCACGGCGGAACAGCACGTAGAGCGCCGGCAGCACCAGCAGCGTCAGGATGGTCGAGGAGATGATGCCGCCGATCACCACGGTCGCGAGCGGCCGCTGCACCTCGGCGCCGGCGCCGGTGGCGAGCGCCATCGGCACGAAGCCGAGCGAGGCGACGAGGGCCGTCATCAGCACCGGCCGCAGCCGCGTCAGCGCGCCTTCGCGAACAGCCTCGATAACGGATCGTCCCTCGCTGCGCAGCCGCTCGATGAAGGCGATGATGACGAGGCCGTTGAGCACGGCAACGCCCGACAGCGCGATGAAGCCGACGCCGGCGCTGATGGACAAGGGGATGTCGCGCAGCAACAGCGCCGCAACGCCGCCGGTCAGCGCCAGCGGCACGCCGGAGAACACCAGCGCGGCGTCGGCCGCCGATCCCATGCTCATGAACAGCAGCAGGAACACCATCAGCAGCGCCACCGGCACCACGATGGTCAGCCGCTTGGTCGCCGAGACCAGCTGCTCGAACTGGCCGCCCCAGCCGATGAAGTAACCCGGCGGCAGCTTGACCTTCTCGGCCACCGCCGCCTCGGCCTCGGCCACGAAGGAACCGAGGTCGCGCGCGCGGACATTGGCGGTGACGACGATCCGTCTCTTGCCGTTCTCGCGGCTGATCTGGTTGGGCCCGGGCGTCGCATCGACGGTGGCGACCGACGACAGCGGCACGTAGCGCATCTGGGCGAGGGGAGAGGCGGCCAATGTCGTTCGAATGGCCGGGCCGGAGCCGGCGTCCTCGCCGGGCGGCAGCGGAATCGGGATCGCCCGGATCGCCTCGAGATTGCCGCGCAAATGCTCGGGCAGGCGGACCACGATGTCGAAACGGCGGTCGCCCTCGAACAGCTTGCCCGCGGACTTGCCGCCGACGGCGATCTCGACAATGCCCTGCACCTCGGCGACGCTGAGGCCGTAGCGGGCGAGCGCCTGGCGGTCGAGGCGGACGGTGAGGATCGGCAGGCCCGCGACCTGTTCGATCTTGACGTCGCTGGCGCCTCGGATGCCGCGGATCGCGGCCTCGACCTGCTTTGCGGCACCTTGCAGGATGTCGAGGTCGTCGCCGAAAATCTTGACGCCGACATCGCTGCGCACGCCGGAGGTCAGCTCGTTGACCCGGAACTGGATCGGCTGGGAAAGTTCATAGGCGCTGCCGGGAATGTCGTCCGCGGCATGATCGATGGCCTCGACCACCTCTGATTTCGGCTTGTCCGGGTCGGGCCATTCGCTGCGCGGCTTGAGCATGATGTAGCCGTCGGTCTGCGCCGGCGACATCGGATCGGTCGCGATCTCGGCGGTGCCGATGCGGGTGAAGAACTCCTTCACCTCCGGAATCTGCGTGACGCGCTTTTCCAGCGCCTTCTGCAGATCCAGCGATTGCGTCAGGCTGGTGCCGGGAATTCGGATCGAGGCAAGCGCCACGTCGCCTTCGTCCAGGCTCGGAATGAACTCGCCGCCCATCCGCGAAGCGGCGATCCCGCTGGCGATGACGATGAGCCCGGCCATGATGGCGACGGCCGCGCGGTTGTCGATGGCCCAGCGGAGCAGGGGGAGATAGCCGCGCTTGGCCATCCGCATGAACAGGTTTTCGTGCTCGGACACCTTGCCGGTGACGAAGATCGCCACCGCCGCCGGCACGAAAGTGACGGAGAACAGCACGGCGGCGCTGAGCGCCATCAGCACGGTCAGCGCCATCGGCGTGAACATCTTGCCCTCGACGCCGGTCAGCGTCAGCACGGGCAGATAGACCACCGCGATGATCAGCGTTCCGAACAGGCTCGGCTTGATGACTTCGCTCGACCCGCGCAGGATCGCGCGCAGCCGCTCAGTGGTCGTGAGCAGGCCGCCTTTCTCGCGTTGGGCCGCAGCCAGCATGCGCAGGCAATTCTCGACGATGATCACGGCGCCGTCGACGATGATGCCGAAATCGATCGCGCCCAGGCTCATCAGATTGGCGCTGACCTTGGTCTCGACCATGCCGGTGATCGTCATCGCCATCGACAGCGGGATGACGCAGGCCACGACGAGCGCCGCGCGGATGTTGCCGAGGATCAGGAACAGCACCGCCACCACCAGCGCCGCGCCCTCCAGCAGGTTGTTCCTGACGGTGCGGATGGTGGCTTCGACGAGGTCGGTGCGATCGTAGACGGTGCGCGTCACGACGCCTTCGGGCAGCGACTTGGCGATGTCCTCGAGCCGGGCTGCGACGCGGCGCGCCACCGTGCGGCTGTTCTCGCCGATCAGCAGCATGGCGGTGCCGAGCACGGTTTCCTCGCCGTCGCGTGTCGCAGCGCCGGTGCGCAGATCGCGGCCCTCGGTGACGGTCGCGACGTCCCTGATCCTGACGGGATTGCCGCCGCGCGAGCCGATCACGACGTCCTGGATCTCGGCGATGTTGCCGACCTGGCCCGGCGAGCGCACCAGATATTGCTCGCCGTTGCGCTCGATATAGCCGGCGCCGACATTGGCGTTGTTGGCGGCCAGCGCCGTCATCACGTCGCGGAAGCCGAGCCGGTAGGCCATCAGCTTGCCGGGATCAGGCAGCACGTGGAATTGCCGTTCGAAGCCGCCGATGGTGTTGATCTCGATCACGCCGGGCACGTTGCGGAGCTGCGGCTTGATGATCCAGTCCTGCACGGTGCGCAAATCGGTGAGCGAATAATCGTGGCCGCCTTGCGTCTTCGCGCCGGTCTTGTCGTCCCTTTTGGCTTCGACTGTGTACATGAAGATTTCGCCGAGCCCGGTCGAGACCGGGCCCATCGCGACCTCGACGCCAACAGGCAGCTGGTCCTTCACCTGCTGGATTCGTTCGCCGACGAGCTGGCGGGCGAAGAAGATGTCGGTGCCGTCCTTGAAGACGACCGTCACCTGGCTGAGGCCGTAGCGCGACAGCGAGCGGGTGTAGTCGAGTTTCGGCAGCCCTCCCATCGCGGTCTCGACCGGGAAGGTGATGCGTTGCTCGGTCTCGAGCGGCGAATAGCCGGGCGCGCGGGTGTTGATCTGGACCTGAACGTTGGTGACGTCGGGGACGGCGTCGATCGGCAGGCGCTGGAAGTTCCAGGCCCCGAAAGCGACGGCGCCGAGCGCGAGCAGGAGGACCAGCCAGCGCTGGGCAAGCGAGGCTGCGATGAGGCGCTCAATCATGCTCGGCCTCGCCCTTGCCCATCTCCGCTTTCACGACGAAGCTGTTCTCTGCGACGTAGTGCTCGCCGGCCGCGAGCCCGGCCTTGATCTCGACGAATCTCGGATCGGAATCCCCTGTTTCGACCGGGCGGGCCTCGATCTTGTCGCCATCCTCGCGCACGAACACGATGGTCCGGCCTTCCAGCGTCTGGATCGCGCTCCGGCGCACGGCGACCGCGACGTTGCGCGCGGCGAGGATCAGCCGCGCCGTGACGAACAGGCCGGGACGCAGGCGTCCGTCCGGGTTTTGCAGCACCACGCGTGCCAATGCGGTCTGGGTCTCGCTCGAGCCGATCGGCGCCATGTAGGAGATCGTGCCCTTGATCTCGCCGCGGCCGTCGTCGGGATCGATCAGCACCTCGTCGTTGAGGCGGACGCGCCGGAGGTCCTGCCGGTAGATCGACAGGTCGACCCAGATGGTGGAGAGGTCGGCGACGACGAAAGCGGGCTTCTGCTCGGAGGCGTATTCGCCGAGCGAGATCTGCCGCTCGATGACGGTTCCGGCCATCGGCGCCTTCAGCTCGTAGACGGTGAGGCTCTGGTTGCTCTCGATCGCGGCCAGCAGGTCGTCCTTGGCGACCTTGTCGCCGATGCGCTTCAGGATCGATTTGGCGAGGCCCGGAAAGCGCGGCGTCACCTGCACCACGGCTTCCTGGTTCGCGCGCAGGATGCCGTTGAAGGCGAGCGTGTCGGTCAGCGTCGCGCTCGCGGCTTCCGCCAGCGCGACGCCGGCCGCCGCCAGCTTGACGTCGGAGATGCGGATGCGGTCGGCGCCGTGCTCGTCCTGCTCGACATGGTCGTTCGGCTTCTTGTGTTCGGAATGCTCGGCATGCTCAGTGTGCGCGACCTTGGCCGGCGCGAGCAGGGAGTAACTGTAAGCGCCGAGCGCGGCGGCAACGAGTGCGACGAGAACGGTGGAGGACATCTTCATCGTGCGCTCTCCCGCGCCAGCGTAAAGGGATTGCCGACGAGGCCTTCGATGGTCGCCACCCCTGCATGGAAATTCTGCAGCGCCTCCTGCTCGCGCAGCCGCGCCTGGGTGACGCTGGCCTGGGCGTCGAGCACCTCGAGCAGGGTGAAGCGGCCCTGGCCGTAGCCTTGCGAGATCGCCTCGGACGCCTCAACCGCCTTGGGAATGGCGATCTCGCGCAGCACCGCGAGCTCGCGCAGCGAGCCCTGCAGCGAGTCGTAGGCGCGTCCGGCAATCACGATCAGCGTGTTGCGGTTGGCCTCGCGCTCGGCCTTGGTCTTGGCAAGGCTCTCCTGCGCCGAGAGGATGTTGCCCTGGTTGCGGTCGAACACGGGAATGGGCACCGAAAGTGTGAAGCGCACGGCATCGTCATTGGTTTCGTTGAAATGACGCCAGCCGGCCGCGATCCGCACGTCCGGATAGGGCTTGAGCCGCGCCAGCAGGAGCTCGGCGTTGCGCTGGGCAAAGACCGCGGTCCAGCGCACCAGCTGCGGATTGGCGTCGATGGCGGCGACGACGGATTGGAACGTCGGCGGCTTGCCCATGGTGTCGAGCCGGCCGGAGACCTCGCCGAATTGCGTGGCGGGATCGCCCATCAGCACCGCAAGCTCGCGCCGGGCGCTGGCCAGCGTCGCCTTGAAGCGTTCGCGGTCGGCCTTCACCAGGGCGGAGGCGACCTCGGCGCGGCCGGTCTCGGCCGGTGAAGAGGCCCCGGCCTCGACGCGGCGGCGCAGGAGCGGGGTCAGCCGGTCGATGGCGGCAATCTGCTCGTCCAGGATCTGGATGCGGCGCTGCGCGCCGAGTACGCTGAGGAAGGCGATCGCGGTTTCCGACAGCACCTCGAGCCTGACGGCCTTGCGCTGGATCGCCGCGACTTCGACACCGGCCGCTCCGGCCGCGATCCGCGCGTCGCGCTTGCCGAACAGCTCGAAGGCCTGGCTGATCTGCAGCGTGGTCTCGGCCGAACGCGTCCCGCGATATTTGCCGGAGCCGAGTGAATCGTCCTGCTCGTAGGACAGCTCCGGATTGAGCAGCGCGCCGGCCTGGATGCGCTGGCCGGTGGCGATGCCGACGTCGCGCTCCGCCGCCGTCAGCCGCGGGCTCGCGGCCAGCGCGCGCGACAGTGCACTGCGCATCGTCAAAGTCTGGGCCTGCGCCGGTGGCGCAAGCGCCCCTCCGGCAATCAGGCACGCTGCTGCGCACGCCAGGCGCGCAGCCGTTCCCCTGCGAAACATGAAACCGACCTGTGAAGGATGAACTCAATAGGCGCGGAACGCCCGACCAATCCGTTCAGGCAATGTGTTTGGGAGGCGGAGAATCGGTATCGGGGATAATGCCGGCGAGCCGGGAGGCGTGTTGCGGGCGCGTTGCCGGCGCAGGCGCGACCAATGCCGCCGATGGCACCGGCTGGGTGACCGTCAGCGAGAAGCAGCCATGACAATGATGTCCGGCGATGGCCCTGTCGTCGCCATGGTCCGAGGGGCCGTCCAGGACCGCGGCGATCTCCGAGCCGCCGCCGGGCGTGGTGACGTCGATATCGTGCGAGCCGTGCAGCGCGCCCGCGAGCAGATAGATCACCGCGATCAGCACGGACAGCACTCCGCGCCAATGGCGCGGGCGGCAGGTTCCTGAGGGCTGGCGGTTGGCGAGCACGACGTCACTCTCGTTACGGTCAGCGCCCGGCCTAGCATGGCGGCCGGAACAGTGTCGACCCGCAACATTGTTACGTCCCTGGAACAATTGCCGCAGCGGCGCGTCCGTCGTGATCGCCTGTTACTGCGGGCGATGATGCGGCGATGCGAGGCCAGGGTTTCGATGAGGGGTGTGCGGTTCGCCTCCGGAGCGTGGCTGCCCTTGTCGGCCTCCACGGTAATCGTGGCGCGACAACTGGCCTCCATTGCCCGTTCCAGCCACTTGATGGCCTTGTCAATCCATTGGTCGTGGTGCTCGGGATCGGCAAGGGCCTTCTCCCGGAATGCGTCCGCCTGATGCAGGCACGCCGTTCTGCGGTCCACGCGCCTCTCCCGATCTACAGGCTCCGCCCCGATCGCATCTTTGATGATCCCAAGGCCGGCGTCGTTAACATAGGACAGGAGGCGGCGGTCGCAGACACGGAAAGGCCCCAGCCGGACTCGCCGACTGAGGCCTTGTGCTCACAATCTTCATCCTCGGGACTCCATCCCTCAACCCGCATCTCGCCCATTCGTTCCGCCGATCTGTCTAATTTGGAACGTTCCTCATACGCCGCGATTAGCGGTCAGAAGAAACTGAGGAGGACGGACAATGGACGGACTGATTTATCTGATCGGCTTGATCGTCGTCATCATGGCGATCCTGTCGTTCTTCGGCCTGCGCTGAGAGCGCCGCGATGACGGTCGAAACGCTCATGCGGGAAGAAATCATCGAAGGCGGCCTGGAGGGCGAAGCTCCCCGAACCATCCAGTGGAGCTCGGTGTTCGCGGGCGCTCTCGCCGCCGGCGCAATGTCGTTCATCCTGGTCGGATTTGGTGTCGCGGTCGGCTTGGGGGTCAGTTCGGCCTCGCCGACCTGGCGCGACGCATCGGCCGCGCTGGCGCTGCTCTCCGGGCTCTATTTGATCATCCAGGCAATCGTCAGCTTCGGCTTCGGCGGCTACATCGCGGGCCGGACGACCCGGCCGGCGCCTGCGCTGGCAACGATCGAGGATGATGGCGAGCGGCGGGACGGCCTGCACGGGCTCACCGCCTGGGCCCTGGCCGTGCTGGCCGGCGCGGCTCTGCTGGCGCTTCTCGGCGCTGCTGCGCTCGACCGTTCGCCGATGCGAAGCTCTGCCAGCAATGTGTCCGCAGCCGAGCCTCTGCTCAGCTATGAGCTAGACAAGCTGTTCCGCGCCCCCCGCCGCGCGCCGAACATCGATCTGAGGGAGGCGCGTGCTGAAGCTGGCCGCATTCTGATGACGTCGTCCAGCCATAGCGGCGTCAGCACCGATGACCGGACCTACTTGATACAACAGGTTGCTGGTCTGACGGGGCTGCAGGCCCCCGACGCCGAGCGGCGCGTCGATGCGCTGATCGCGGACTCGAGGACGGCGATCAACCGTGCGCGGCGCAACTCGATCATCGTCGCATTCTCGGTCGCAGCCGCGACCCTGATCGGCGCTGCGGTGGCCTGGGCTGCAGCGGTCGCCGGCGGACGGCACCGCGATGGAGAGCCGTTGCCGAACTGGATGGCGAGCTCAAATCGCTTCCATCGCAATCCACGCGCGATGCCGGTGCCGTAAGCTCGAAAACCAATGGCCGGGCGGCAGCCCGGCCATGACGGACGCCGTCGAGAAGCCTCAGGCCTTCTCCTCCCAGATCATCGCGAGATGGACGATGGTCTGCACCGCCTTTTCCATATCCTGCCGGCTGACCCATTCGAGCCGGGAGTGAAAGGCGTGCTCGCCGGCAAAGATGTTGGGGCAGGGCAGGCCCATGAAGGACAGGCGCGAGCCGTCGGTGCCGCCGCGGATCGCGGTGCGCATCGGACGAAGTCCGGCGCGGCGGATCGCCTCGATCGCGTATTCGAGCACGTGCGGGTGACGGTCGATCACCTGCTTCATGTTGCGGTACTGCTCCTTCACCTCGAACTTGTAGGTCGAGCGCGGATAGTCCTTCATCACGTCCTTGACGATGGTCTCGAGCAGGTCCTCCTTCTCCTTCAGCCCTTCCTCGGTGAAGTCGCGGACGATGAAGGACAGCGTCGCCTGCTCCAGCGCGCCCTCGATGCCGATCGGATGCAGAAAGCCCTGCTTGCCCGAGGTCGTCTCCGGCGAGCAGCCTTCGCGAGGCAGCCGCTCGACGATGGCGGCCGCGATCTTGATGGCGTGCTCCATCTTGCCCTTGGCGTAGCCGGGATGAGCGCTGACGCCGTTGATGGTGATGGTGGCGCCGTCGGCCGAGAAGGTCTCGTCCTCTACGCAGCCCGCGCTTTCGCCGTCCATGGTGTAGCCGAAATCGGCGCCGAGCTTCTTCAGGTCGACATTGTCGACCCCGCGGCCGATCTCTTCGTCCGGCGTGAACAGGATCTTGATGGTGCCGTGCTTCACCTCGGGATTGTTGATGAAGAAATGCGCGGCATCCATGATCTCGGCGACGCCGGCCTTGTTGTCGGCGCCCAATAGCGTCGTGCCGTCGGTGGTGATGATGTCGTTGCCGATCTGGTTCTTCAGCGCCGGATGCTCATTGAAGCGGATCACCTGGCTGGGGTCGCCGGGCAGGGTGATGTCGCCGCCGCGATAGTTCTTCCAGATCTGCGGCTTGACGTCCTTGCCGGTCACGTCGGGCGAGGTGTCCATATGCGAGCAGAAGCAGATCACCGGCACCTTCTTGTCGGTGTTGGCCGGGATGGTGCCGTAGACATAGCCGTAATCGTCGAGATGCGCGTCCGCGACGCCCATGGCCTTCAGCTCGGCAGCGAGAACGCGGCCGAGATCCTTCTGCTTCTCGGTCGAGGGCGAGCGGGGGGATGCTGGATCGGACTGGGTGTCGATGGTGACGTAGCGCAGGAAGCGTTCGGTCACGGTGTGCGAAAAGGTGAGGGAGGACATTTCTGGTCAAACCACCGGGGTCAGGGGATGACAGGCGGTATACCAGAAAGCGGGCCGCGTCGCGGCTGGATCGAGATGAGATCAGGCCTAACGAAACCTTGCCTCAGATCGCCTCTTTCAGTTCCTTGACCGGACGGAAGGTGACCTTCTTGCTGGCCTTGATGTGGATCGCCTCGCCGGTTGAGGGGTTACGGCCGGTGCGGGCGGCGCGCTTGCGGACCTGGAGGATGCCGAGCCCGACGATGCGGACACGGTCGCCCTTCCGCAGGTGCTTGGCGATCAGGTCGACCATGTCGGTCAGGACCGCCTCGGCGTGCTTTTTCGAGAGGTCCTGGCTCTCGGCGATATCGGCGGCGAGGTGCTTGAGCGTGATCGTGGCGGCGCCGGCGGCCTTCTTGGCCGCATCCTTCTTCGCCGCATCCTTCTTAGCCAAATCCTTCTTGGACATGTCTGGCCTCCTCGATTCCTGGCGACCATGAGGCGCGAGCCCGGGAACCGCACAAGTCACGGAAGCCGTAGACGATTCGGGCCCGAATTGACTACGTCGCGCGCGTGGAGGGGGCAGCCGCGCGACGCGATCGTGACGAGACGGGAGTATTCCGGCTTTGGGTGCCAACGTCCTTGACTTCACCCGGGCCCGCCTTTAATTCCCCCCTCGTTCCGCGCGGACACATACGCGTCACGCGGGAGTAGCTCAGTTGGTTAGAGCGCCGGCCTGTCACGCCGGAGGTCGCGGGTTCGAGCCCCGTCTCTCGCGCCATTTTTGGCAAACAAATCAAGCAGTTGTTTCTTTCAGAGCTCCAGCCGCGTCTGGGGCTGTTTCGCCGCTCTGGCCGCCATCCCGCCGGATTTCGCCTATCGCGCTTTGGGCTCGACATGAGCCAGGATGCGCCGGGCGTCCGCGCTGCCGGCCTGCGCCGCCTTGGCCAGAAGCCGTCTGGCCTGGCTTAGGTCGCGCGGGCCGCCGATCCCATTGGCGTAGCATCGGGCGAGATTGACCATGGCTTCGAGGTCGCCCATCGCGGCGCTCTTCTGGTAGAAGGCCCGAGCCGATTTCAGGTTCTGCCTGGTCCCCAGTCCTTTCTCGGCAAGCTCGCCCATCCTGTTGAGGGCGGTCGCATCGTCGAGCTCGGCGGCCCGCTGGTACAAGGCATAGGCTCGTGCAGGGTCGCTCGCCGTGCCGATTCCGCGCTCCTGTTGCAGGCCGAGGCTGACGAGCGCCGGCGCAATCTTCTTCTCGGCGGCCATCTCGTAGTAGAAGCGAGCGCGGGCGGGATCTTTCTCGACGCCGTTGCCGCTCTCGTACATCAGTCCGAGCTCGTAGAGCGCCCGCGCGTTGCCGAGTTCGGATGCCGCCTTGTAGCTCGCCATCGCCCCGGCATAGTCGCGCGCGGCGTGCAGTGAGCGCCCGAGCTGATAGTGCAGCCGGTCCGCTCCCGGAGACAGCTTGACCGCATCCGAGCACGCCGCAACCGCTGCGACCGCGATCGGGTTCTCTCGCGCCTCGTCCTGGTCGGCGCCGATCGCCCTCGCTTCCGCGAGGCCAGCAACGGAATTGTCGCAGCGCTGCAGGACGGCGGGGTCACCGTGCGCGACCTGCTTCACGGGATTGAGATAGATCCTCTCCTTGGAGAGCTGGCCATACATGTACGGCGTCTGCTTGCGCCGCGTTGCCAGCCGGACGTCGTCGCGAACGTTGCGAAACATGAAGTTGATCTCGAGGTCGGCTTGCGGCAGGTATTTGAGCAGCGCAGCAGCAAAAGGGCTGTTGCGGCCTTCGCCTTCTTCCGCCGTCCGACCCGGCTCCGCCGGAAAGAACATCAGCGTGTTGCGGATCGGTGCTCGTGCGGCCGAGGCAACGGAAACGCCGTTGCGGCGGCCATCCGGCGTGGCAGGAAACGGGTTCTCCCGCAGGGCATCCAGGATCACCAGGCCCAGCCGGCGGGCCCGCGCCGCGGCGGCCGTCACCGCAGCCAAGGGAACGGTCTCCGCGATCGCGGACTGAGGCGTCGCCAGATGCGCATCGACAGGGATCAGGTAACCGCCGACACCCGCAGCTGCGCTGTATCCGGCAAAATAGAAGATCGCGATGTCCGCGCCGGCGGACTTTTCGGTGAAGGCGCCAAGTCCCGCGCGCAGATCGCCGATGGTCGCGTCCTTGCGCAGATCGACGTCGAAGCCGAGGCCGACGAGAGCTGCGGCAATGTCCTCGGCGTCGTTGACGGGAGTGCCGAGCCGCGGCGCATGCGCGTAGCTCGCGTTTCCAACGACCAGGGCGATGCGGCTGCTGGAGGCATCTGCTTCGGCGTCGAAGAGGAGCCCGATGGCGATGAACAGGGCCAGCCAGCGCACGATCAAGTCGCGTCCCTCAGTCGATGTCGGAATGGGGTTGCCGCCCGATCCAGTCGCGATAGGTCAGGAAATCGAGGCCGAGCAGACCATAGTCAACGCGCAGGAACCCGTCCACTCCCGATGACACCGCTGCGGGAGCCAGCCGTGCGACCTCCTGCGCCATCACGCCGACATAGAACGTCGCATCGCCCTTGTATCTGTAGCGATAGAGGTTGAGACCGCCGGCCGTCCGGCCGAGAGCCGTGATGTCCTGCTTGAGCCGGACGTCGGACGGAATGGTGACACGGCTTGCCGCATTCGAGGCCACCGCAGACGCGGCTCTGCCGGCCGCGCTCGACGCGGCACTCGACGCCGAGCGGCCGGCGGCGTTCGACGCGGCGCGGCTGGCTGCATTTGATGCGGCCTGCGATGCCGCGCGGCTGGCGGCGCTGGATGCGGCGTTGCTGACCGCCGTCGAAACGGCATTGCTGACGACGTTGCCGACCACATTGCTGACGACGCCGCTGACCACGTTGCCGACATTCTGATTTACGCGGGCAACGACGCGCCGATATTCGCGATTGCGAACCTTTTCCTGTTCCGACCGGGTATAGGCGGAAACCAGGAGCCCGCGCCTGCGCGCCTCGGCCACCGCGTTGGCCATGCATCCCCTGGGATTGCCCTTGGACCGGCACAGCTGGAATTGCAGCTGGACGTAGTCGGGGTATGTCTTGATGGATCTGACGCAAGCCGCGGCATCGCCGTCGAAGCAGGCGTTCACGTCGCCGTCCTGGGCTGATCGCAGCATCAGTTCGGTGGAATTGACGGGGCGCAATGCGAGGTCGCTGCCCGGCGGCAGCCGGTTGTGGCGCGAGCTCGGGTAGCGCTCGGCAAACCGGCCGACCACGCTCTTGTCGCGCGACTCCTTCAGAACGTCCCATGCCTTCTCGATCGCCTCCGAATTGCCGGCGGTCGTTGCGGCCGATGCGAGCTGATAGCTCGCGGGCGGCGGCGCGGGCATGTCGATCTGGCCGCCGGCCTGGCCCGGCTTCGCCGACTTCTCGAGCGCGGCCAGCGTAACCCGCGCGCTCTCGACATGCTCGCCGAACGGATAGAGATCCAGATAGGCACGGTAGGCCGCGGGCGACTTCTGTCGCTCGACGACGGTCCAGGCGTTGGCTTCGGCGGTCTGCAACTGCGCAATGCGCTGATCGATTGCGGCGGCATGGGGGCTCGCCGGGAATTGCTGGACGAAACGACGCAAGGTCGCGATCTCGTTGGTCGAGCGGACGAATTCCCAGGCGAGCTGTTCGGCATCGGCTCCGCCATCGCCGTGTGCCACGGCGGCTTCGCCGTAGAGATAGATGTCGTCCTTCGGAAGCGTCCCATAGATCGCGGGCTCCTGCGTCCCGGTCTCTTTCCAGACCTCGTCGTGCACGATCCGGAAGAGATAGTTGATCTCGAGCTGCGGCGTTTCGACATGACGCAGCAGCGAGCCGGAGTAGGGGCTGTTGCGCCCGGCGCCGTCGCTCGCGGTCGTGCCGGCAGCGGCCGCGAAGGCAACGAGCACGTTGTCGCTGACCTCGACAGGGGCGAGGCCGCGCGCGCCGGCCGCGAGCGGCGTCGGGGCACCGGACGGGCCGGATGCCGCCTTGGGCGGCCGCGGCGACAGCGCGCGCCCCGCAGCGGCAACCTTGGTCGTTTCGAATGGATCATTGCGGCAGGCGTCGAGAACCACGAGGCCGATAGTCTTCGGCATCACCGAGATGTCGATCAGGGTCTCGAGATTGATCGCCTCGGCATAGACGTCGATCTCGGACTTGATCTCGGCATCGACCGGGATCAGCCAGTTCTTGCCGTCCAACTCGACGCCGTGGCCGGCGAAGAAGATCACCGCCTTGTCGGCCGTCTTCGCCGCGTTGCCGAATTCGATGAGGGCCTGCCGGAAGCGGTTGTAGTCGAGGTCGGCGAGGTGCCTGACGGAGTAGCCGAGCCGGCCCAGCGAGGCCGCCATGTCCGCGGCGTCGTTGGCGGGGTTGATGAGTTTGGGGACCTTGCGATAGTCGCTGTTGCCGACGACGAGCGCGATCCTATCGCCAGCGGCGGCCTGCAGTTTCGTCGAAACCAGGATCGACAGCGCGACGCAGCCGAGAACGGCGAACCGGCGCGCCAGACTCTGCAACTTGAAGACGGGACGCGCGCTTGCGAGAACGAAGATCCCGAAATGACCAGGCATCAGTGGAAACTCAGAAAATGAAAAATCGAACAAACGGACTTGGCCGGCTTGTTGGTGGATTCTACATCATGGGATGCGGGATGACGACATCAAAGGCCTCGGTGTTCAGCGCTTCGTGAACCGGGTCCGGGACGCCTCGACCAAAAAGCTGCCCGTCGCGAGCGGTGAAACCAACCGTGCTGCGCTGTGTTGAGGGCGAGCAGGGCGGCTCAAGCCGGCGACATGTTCGGAGACTCCGATGATCAGGACCGTCAATTTCGCCCGTGCGCCGATGCTCGCCCTTCCGCTGTTCGTCGCTTTGTGCGGCGTGGCCCGCTGTAATGATCCGGCCGAGTCGTCGCGCGACACGATCATCCAGAACGTTCGTGAGGACGTGCGGCGACACATCCGGTCACGGGAAGCAGGCAAGGCCACGAAACGTCCGGAACAGAGCCAAGCGGCAACGCAGGCTCGCGCCACGAAGAAGCGAAACCGTGCGGGGGCGGAGTAGACGGAGATCGGCGCGCCCCCGTGGCCCGGGAAAGTGTTGCAAATGAGTATCAGGTGGGCGCGCTTGATGCATCCGCCCCCACAATTCAGCCAATCGGGTGAAGACGCGGCGGGCAGTCTGCCCATAAAACTCTGCACCAGAAGCTTGCGGGATTTTTCTCTCGCCAAGGCTCGGGCTGAACCAGCAGGGGGCTGATCGAATACCATGAGGGCAGGAGTTCTCCGCCGCGGCTTTGCCGTTGCCGTACCTTTTTTGCTTAGTTCTTCGTTTGCGATGGGGCCGGCCTCGGCACAGGAGGTCAATGTTCCGCAGCAAGTCATCAACAACACCGTCCAGAACATCATCCAGACCGTTCGCGATCAGATTCAGAAGCGCAGGGTCGTTGCGCCTCCGGGAATGCTGCGCTTCAGCGGAGAGGAGGCGGATTTCGACCGCCGCGACCCCTTCGCGTCCAGAGGAGTCAGCAATCCGTTCGGCGCGCTGGCCTACGCCAAGGCTCCTTACGTCAAGGCTCCGGCCCTTGCGGCGCCGCCCCCCGCCGCGTGGCTTTACGGCGCGAACTTGGTCGGCAGCGGCGACAGGGCGCAGGCGTCCGGGGTCGAAGTCAGCGTCGCCACGATGACCGGCGCGGTCGATGTGACCAGGATCGGCATCTTCACCGCAACCGACGCGCTGACCTTCATTGCGACCGGCTCTCATTCGTGGGCGCACACCTTCACGACGGGCGGAGTGACGACCGATGGCTCAATTCCATCGACCTCCGGCACCCTCTCTTATCTCAACGGTGGTTTTTCGACCGACTTCACGGCGCTCGCGAGCTGGACGCGCAACACGTCCAACGTGGCCCTTGTTGCGCCCGCGGACGGCAGCAGCATGGCCTATACCTGGAACGGCCAATATCGGTTCGACTTCCCGTACACGGTGTGGATCGAGCCCACCGTCGGGTTGACCTATTCGGAAAGCTATACCGCCAATTTCGGCACCAAGGCGGGCGATTCAACCGAATTTCACGGTGGCATGCGCGTCGGATTCGAGGCGGACTTGCTGGGCTTTAAGATCCAGCCGTCGATCTCGGGTCAGTACTACAGGATCGTGGATGCGAGCGGCACCGGCGCCGTCGGAGGTGCGGTCCCCGTTGCGGCCGGCGTGATCGGTACCAATGGCCTTCGCGGTTCCGCAAAGGTCAACGTGCTCTGGACGCCGCAGCTGTCGTCCTACCTCGAAGTTCATGGCAGCAGCATCACCGTGCCGAACCCGCTTCTGCCTGGCGTTGGCGGACTCGGAACCTCGATCGCCGGTACTCAGGCCGGCCTTCGCTATACCTGGTAGGGTGATCTCCAAGACGGATGCCCGCCGTAGCCAAACGGAAAGGCCGCCCGAGGGCGGCCATTTGGTACCAAATCGGACCTTTTTTGGTTGTTAGCGGATCGCCGACGTCCCGGCGCTGGTCACCACCACGGGCTTGCCGGCCTTGATCACCTGGCTGGACTGGGCGGTCTGGCTGTAATCGGCATTGGTGCGGGCCGCGATCCCGAAGCCGGCCACCATGATGCCGGCAACCAGCGCCACCACCACGATCTTCAGGTGGGTCGCACGATCAGCAGAGTGAATTGAGTGGTTCATCTGAGCCTCCCGACGGGCTTTGCCGCCGTCTAGGGCTCTTGTCTTAAGGACCATCTGTTTCCGGATGGTTTCGCGGGTTTCGCAAAATGGTTTCATCTTGCCGCCCAGCTGGTTTCGTCGCTCGGCAGCCCGAAGCCGGGCCGGCTGGTCGCGTCCGGCTCCCGGCGACGTGCCAGGGGCTTCCGCTGACTGGCATATGAATCGGTTAATCCGAAGCATTGCCCGCGCTGATCTCGCGGCAATCTTTGCAGAGTTGCATCGGTTCTAAGAGTCCTTCTAAGAAGCTTTCAATTAGGGAATTTGCGCGCCCTCCCATAAGCGTGACGTCCGAGCGCATGCCGTCCGGGACAGGCGGCATGTCGCAGCGAACATGCAGCTTTGGGGTGGCGCGTTGAACAGTCTTGGAATGCTGCGGTCGGCCGTGCTGGCGACCGCATCCGCTTTGGTGTTGATGCCGCAGGCATCGCTTGCTCAATCTTCCGCGCAGAGTGGGGCACAGAATTTGCCGGCGGTGACCGTCACCGCGCCGGAAGCGCGTCGCCGCGCAGCCACAACTCCTCAGCGCCGTTTGCCGCGGGCGTCCGAACAGGTCGCCACTCGAAACAGACCGCAGCAACCGCAGCGCAATGTCGGCTTCGTCGAGACGCCGCACGGTCCGGTGAACGGCTACGTCGCCGGGCGCAGCTCGTCCGGCACCAAGACCAACACGCCGATCATCGAGACGCCGCAATCGGTGTCGGTGATCGGCGCCGAGCAGATCCGTGACCAGAAGCCGAACAAGCTGGACGAGGTGCTGCGCTACACCGCCGGCGTGCGGGCAGGCACTTTCGGGACCGACACCCGCAACGATTGGTGGCTGATCCGCGGCTTCAAGTCCGAGGATATTGGCCTGTTCCTCGACGGCATGCAGCTGTTCTACACCTCCTATGCGAGCTGGAAGCTGCAGCCGTTCAACATGGAGCGGGTCGAGGTGCTGCGCGGTCCGTCGGCGGTGCTGTACGGCGGATCGAGCCCGAGCGGCATCGTCAACGTCATCAGCAAGATGCCGCCGGCCGAGCCGATCCGCTACGTCGAGACCGGCGTCAACAATTTCGGCAACGCCTATGTCGGCTTCGATTTCGGCGGACCGGTCACGGTCGCGCCCGAGAACGGCAAGCTGTTCTATCGCGTCGTTGGCCAGGTCCAGAACGGTGGTACCCAGGTCAACTTCACGCCCGACAACAATTACTTCATCGCACCGTCGTTTACGTGGAAGCCGGACGCCGACACCACCTTCACGGTGCTGGCCTCGGCCTCGAAGCAGGATACCCGCGGTATAAACTTCCTACCCTATCAGGGCACGGTGACCTCCGCACCCTTCGGCAAGATACCCACCAGCTTCTTCGTCGGCGACCCCACCGTCGACAAGTTCACGCGCGAGCAGGAGATGCTGGGCTATCGGTTCGAGCGCCACCTCACCGACGACCTGACGTTCCGTCAGAACGCTCGCTTTGCGCATGTCGACATTAGCTATCGCGGCTACGTCGGCAATGATTGGGCCAACATCAATACGGCTACGCTCAATCGCTACAATTGGTATGCGAAGAACACAGCCAATCAGGCCAATCTCGACAACCAGCTCGAGTATCGCTTCAACACCGGTCCGGTCCGACACACGATGCTGTTCGGTGTTGACCTGAAAGGCTATCAGATCGACGACTACCAGGCCTTCGGGTTCGGTGTGCCCTCGATCAACGTCTTCAATCCGGCCTATGGGGCAGCCGAGGTTTCCTTGCCGAGCGCGCCGTTCCGTAACTTCCTCATCACGCAGAAGCAGGCCGGCACCTATCTCCAGGACCAGATGAAGCTCGGCAATTTCACCCTGGTGCTGAGCGGCCGCAACGACTGGGTCGAGACGACACAGGAAGCCCGTGACACCGGCGGTTTGGTCAGCAGCCGCGACGACAGCAGGTTCAGCGGACGCGCCGGGCTGATCTACAATTTCGACAACGGCATCGCGCCCTACGTCTCCTATTCGACGAGCTACAATCCGATCATCGGGCTCAACGCGTCGAACCAGCTGTTCCTGCCGGAGACCGGCAAGCAGGCCGAAATCGGCGTGAAGGTCGCGCCGGTGGGATTCGACGGCTATTTCACGGTCTCGGCTTTCGATCTGGTCCGTCAGAATGTCGCGACCACATTGCCGGGCAGCGTCCCGATTCTGCAAAATCAGACCGGCGAGGTGACCTCGCGCGGCATCGAGCTTGAAGCGGTCGCCAATGCCACCAAGGAGCTGAAATTCATCGGCTCCTTCACGTCCTACAATCTCTTTGTGAGCAAGGATCTCGATCCGACGCTGATCGGCAAGACGCCGACCAACACGCCCGAACTTCTGGTCTCGGGCTGGGCCGACTACACATTCCGGGACGGACCGCTCGCAGGGTTCGGCTTCGGCGGTGGCGTGCGCTACATCGGCGCGTCCTGGGCGGATACAGCCAACACCCTCGAGGTTCCCGCGGTCGTGCTCGGCGATCTCGCGCTCCACTACGAATGGCAGAACTGGCGTACCGCGCTGAACGTGATCAACCTGACCGACAAGATCTACGTCGCGAGCTGCGCGTCGGCCGCGTCATGCTTCTATGGCGATCGCCGGCGCGTGACCGCCAGCGTGTCCTACAAATGGTGAGGAGGGGCGAGGGGCGATATCGGTCGGGCCGGCCTGATCTCGACGGTCCTTCCGTACCTGTTTGGACTGTCGCCACGCTTCCCTCAGGAGATAGATGAGCTCCCGGGCTATGCCTCCGGCCCGAAGCTCATCCGAGCGCGGCACGCGCGACGGCCCTCCACGTCGCCGTCGCCGCGCTCGCGGCGGGGCCCCGGCCAGCACCGTCCCTGCCGCGATGCATGGCTTGTCTGATGGCCTGCGCCTGTGGATAGGTGTCCTTGCTCCGGCTTGACCTGGACCTGTCTTGGCTCGTGGCTGCGACAATCCCCGGGCCCTCGGGCGTTGAAGCCCGATAAGGCCAGCCAAGATGTCACCGGCGGGGGGCAGGGCGAAGGTTCCTGAAGTGGGTCCCATCCCGGGTTGCCTGTGCTGCCGCAGCCGAAAAGCCGGTATTTTTCTCGGGCGATCGACGGCAAGACGCTGACATGGCCCGCGCGCCGCAATCTCCGCGCTGCTCCCCTGCAAAACCGGCGGCTGCCCTTGCTGGGCCCTGCGATCTGCTCCATACCAGCGCGGGGTGATTCCGGGATTTTCACCGTTCTGGCAGCGGCAAAGGGCCTAAAAAGAGCGTGTCTTGCGCCCATTGGTGCACTGCGCTAAGGCTCAGAATAATTCCAAATCGGACGAATCCGTGGCTGTCCCGAGGCTGCGGGAAAAAGGGCTCGCCAATGAGCGGCATTCTGCAGAACTATCTTCCACTCGTCGTCTTTATAGGAGTAGCGGGCCTGATCGGCCTCGTGCTGCTGATCGCGCCGTTCATCGTTGCGTTTCAGCAGCCGGATCCGGAAAAGCTGTCGGCGTATGAGTGCGGCTTCAACGCCTTCGACGACGCGCGCATGAAGTTCGACGTCCGCTTCTACCTGGTCGCCATTCTCTTCATCATCTTCGACCTCGAGGTGGCGTTCCTGTTTCCCTGGGCGGTGGCGTTCGGCAAGCTTGGCGCGACCGGCTTCTGGTCCATGGTGGTGTTCCTTGCCGTGCTGACGGTCGGGTTCGCCTATGAATGGAAGAAGGGAGCACTGGAATGGGATTGACCCCTGCAGCGTCCACGGGCCCGGTTCTAGCGCCGGCCCCCAAGGGCATCCTGGACCCGTCGACCGGCAAGCCGGTCGGGGCCAATGATCCGTTCTTCCTCGAGGTCAATTCCGAGCTGTCGGACAAGGGCTTCTTCGTCGCCGCGACCGACGACCTCATCACCTGGGCGCGCACCGGCTCGCTGATGTGGATGACCTTCGGTCTCGCCTGCTGCGCGGTCGAGATGATGCAGGTGTCGATGCCGCGCTACGACGTCGAGCGCTTCGGCTTCGCGCCGCGCGCCTCGCCGCGCCAGTCCGACGTGATGATCGTCGCAGGGACCTTGACCAACAAGATGGCGCCGGCGCTGCGCAAGGTCTACGACCAGATGCCTGAGCCGCGCTACGTCATCTCGATGGGCTCCTGCGCCAATGGCGGCGGCTATTATCACTATTCCTACTCGGTCGTGCGCGGCTGCGACCGCATCGTGCCGATCGACATCTACGTGCCGGGCTGCCCGCCCACGGCGGAAGCGCTGCTCTACGGCGTGCTGCTGCTGCAGAAGAAGATCCGGCGTACCGGCACCATCGAACGCTAAGGTTTTACGTCATGGACGACGCCAAGCTCGACGCCCTGGGGCAGACGATCGTTAGCGCGCTTCCGGGCGCCGCCACCGGTCATTCGGTCGCCTTCAACCAGCTCACGGTCGAGGTCGAGGCCAGCAGGATCGTCGAGGTGGTCAAGTACCTCCGCGACGACCCCGGCTGCCGCTTCGTCAACTTCACCGACATCACGGCCGCCGACTATCCGTCGCGCGAAAAGCGCTTCGACGTGATCTATCACTTCCTGTCACCGACCCTGAACGCACGGATCCGGCTCAAGGCCCAGGCCGACGAGACCACCCAGGTGCCGTCGCTGATCGACGTCTTCCCCGGCGCCGACTGGTTCGAGCGCGAGGCCTATGACCTCTACGGCGTGTTCTTCGTCGGCCATCCCGACATGCGCCGCATCCTCACCGATTACGGCTTCGAGGGGCATCCGCTGCGCAAGGACTTCCCGACCACCGGTTTCGTCGAGGTCCGCTACGACGACCAGGAGAAGCGGGTGGTGTACGAGCCCGTGCGTCTGAACCAGGAATTCCGCAAGTTTGATTTCTTGTCGCCTTGGGAGGGTGCGGATTACCCCCTGCCTGGCGATGAGAAAGCAGGACCGAAGGCCTGATCATGAACGAGCAACCTGAACAGCTTCGCAACTTTACCATCAACTTCGGACCGCAACATCCGGCGGCGCACGGCGTGCTGCGCCTTGTGCTCGAATTGGACGGCGAAGTCGTCGCGCGCGTCGATCCCCATATCGGCCTGCTTCACCGCGGCACCGAAAAGTTGATCGAGCAGAAGACCTATCTGCAGGCGATCCCGTACTTCGACCGGCTCGACTACGTCGCGCCGATGAACCAGGAGCACGCCTTCTGCCTCGCGGCCGAAAAGCTGCTGGGCATCGAGGTGCCGCGCCGCGGCCAGCTGATCCGCGTGCTCTATTGCGAGATCGGCCGCATTCTCTCTCACCTTCTCAACGTCACCACGCAGGCGATGGACGTCGGCGCGCTGACCCCGCCGCTGTGGGGCTTCGAGGAGCGCGAGAAGCTGATGGTGTTCTACGAGCGCGCCTCGGGCAGCCGTATGCACGCAGCTTACTTCCGCGTCGGCGGCGTGCATCAGGATCTGCCGCAGAAGCTGGTCGACGACATCGAGGCCTGGTGCGATCCGTTCCTGAAGGTCGTCGACGACCTCGACCGCCTGCTCACCGCCAACCGCATCTTCAAGCAGCGCAATGTCGACATCGGCGTGGTGCCGCTGAAGGAAGCCTGGGAGTGGGGCTTCTCCGGCGTGATGGTGCGCGGCTCGGGCGCGGCCTGGGACCTGCGCAAGTCGCAGCCCTATGAATGCTACGCCGAGATGGATTTCGACATTCCGATCGGCAAGAACGGCGATTGCTACGACCGCTATCTGATCCGCATGGAAGAGATGCGCCAGTCCGTGCGCATCATGAAGCAGTGCATCCAGAAGCTGAACGCGCCTGACGGCAAGGGCCCGGTCGTCGTCGAGGACAACAAGGTCGCGCCGCCGCGGCGCGGCGAGATGAAGCGCTCGATGGAAGCGCTGATCCATCACTTCAAGCTCTACACCGAGGGCGTGCACGTGCCGGCCGGCGAAGTCTACGCCGCGGTCGAGGCGCCCAAGGGCGAGTTCGGCGTCTATCTGATCTCCGACGGCACCAACAAGCCGTACAAGTGCAAGATCCGCGCGCCGGGCTTCGCCCATCTACAGGCCATGGACCACATCTGCCGCGGCCATCTGCTCGCCGACGTCTCCGCGATCCTCGGCTCGCTCGACATCGTGTTCGGAGAGGTCGATCGTTGATGGGGCAACAAGCGCCGATCCAGTTCGACCGTGCCTCGGGGGCCCTGGAAGGGGCCAACCTGTGGGAGCGGACGGCTGCCTTGGCGCTGGTGACGGGATCGAAGATCTCTTCGCACTTCTCGCACATGGGCTACATCGCCTGCGCGAACTTGCTGCGCAAGACGCTGCCCGAGCGCAACATCGCGATCAGGCTCAACCCCGACGCCGTGTTCGAATTCCCCTACGGCGACGGCTATTGGAGCAAGCTGCTCAACCGCTCCTACAATTACGAGGATGAGCTCGAGCTCTTGTTCGCCGATAGCATCGACGTCGACTACACCTTGCTCGATTGCGGCGCCAATTACGGCTACTGGTCGGTGCTGGTCTCGAGCAAGCCGTTCGGCGCGCACAAGGCGATCGCGATCGAGCCGTCGGGGCAGAACTACCCGAAGCTCGTCAACAACGCCCGCGTCAACGGCAATCGCTTCGAGACGATGAAATGCGCGATTGGTGCCGTCCGCGGCACCGCGCGGCTGTCCGGCACCAAGCACGAGGCCTTCAGCATCGCCGGCGATCCCTCGGCGGGCGGTGAGGAGGTGCCGGTCATCTCGCTCGACGATCTGATCGAGGACGGCAAGGTCGCGGCATCTGGCAAGTACCTGATCAAGCTCGACGTCGAGGGCGTCGAGATCGAGGCCATCAAGGGCGGCGCCCGGCTGCTCCAGGCCGACAGCGTCATCATGTGCGAGGAGCACGGCAGCGACCGCAATCACTCCGTGTCGCGCTACATCCTCGAACAGACCCCGCTGAAGCTGATCGTGTTCGATCCGCGCAGCAGACGGATGGAGACCGTGACCGAGCTGTCGATCCTCGACCGCATCAAGGTCTCGACTCACGTCGGCTACAACGTTTTCGGCACCGCAAGCGCATTCTGGCAGGACCGGATCGAAGCCCTGAATGCGAAGACCGCGCGCCGTATGCAGTGAGAGATTGAAGAGATGTCCGTTCGTCGATTAGCACCGAAGGAAGTCCAGCCCGCGAGCTTTGCGTTCACGGAGGAGAACCTTGCGTTCGCCAGGCAGCAGATCGCGAAATATCCGGCCGGTCGGCAGGCTTCGGCCGTCATCGCCATCCTCTGGCGCGCGCAGGAGCAGAACGAGGGCTGGGTCTCGGAAGCCGCGATCCGCGTCATCGCCGACATGCTCGACATGCCCTACATCCGGGTGCTGGAGGTCGCGACCTTCTACACCATGTTCCAGCTCGCCCCCGTCGGGAAGAAGGCCCACGTCCAGGTCTGCGGCACCACGCCGTGCCGGCTGCGCGGCGCCGAGGATCTGATCCACGTCTGCGAGCACCGCATCCATCACGAGCCGTTCCATCTGTCCAAGGACGGCAATTTCAGCTGGGAAGAGGTGGAGTGCCTGGGCGCCTGCGTGAACGCGCCGATGGTGCTGATCGGCAAGGACACCTATGAGGACCTGACCAAGGAAAGCTTCGGCAAGGTGCTCGACGGCTTCGCCTCGGGCAATCCGCCCAAGCCCGGTCCGCAGAACGGCCGCCAGTTCTCGGCGCCGATCACCGGGCCGACCACATTGAAGGAGATCACCTGATGAGTGATCTCGTCGCAATCGGAGGGACCGAGGTCGTGAAGAAATGGGGCTTCGTCGCCATGCACGCCGCGATCGCGGCTTCCTTCATGTTCCTGCTGCAGCGTTTCTTCCTGAACGCGTCACAGGAGACCAGCTTGCTCTGGGCGCTGTTCTTCGCAGTCTGCGCCGCCGGACTTGCCTACAAGCAGTCCACTCGTTGATCGGAAAGCACTGACATGCTCGAGGACAAGGACCGCATCTTCAAGAACCTCTACGGCCTCCACGATTGGGGGCTCGAGGGCGCGCGGCGCCGGGGCGCCTGGGATGGCACCAAGGCCATCATCGACAAGGGCCGCGACTGGATCATCAACGAGATGAAGGCCTCGGGGCTGCGCGGCCGCGGCGGCGCCGGCTTCCCGACCGGCCTGAAATGGTCCTTCATGCCGAAGGAGTCCACCGATGGTCGTCCCAGCTATCTCGTCGTCAACGCCGACGAATCCGAGCCCGGCACCTGCAAGGATCGCGAGATCATGCGGCACGATCCGCATCTCCTCGTCGAGGGCTGCCTGATCGCCAGCTTCGCGATGAACGCGCATGCCTGCTACATCTATGTCCGCGGCGAGTTCATCCGCGAGCGCGAGCGCCTGCAGGCCGCGATCGACCAGGCCTATGAGGCCAAGCTGGTCGGCAAGGACAACGTCAACGGCTGGCCGTTCGATATCTACGTCGCGCACGGCGCCGGCGCCTATATCTGCGGCGAGGAAACCGCGCTGCTCGAAAGCCTCGAAGGCAAGAAGGGCCAGCCGCGCCTGAAGCCGCCGTTCCCGGCGAATGTCGGCCTGTTCGGCTGCCCGACCACCGTCAACAACGTCGAGTCCATCGCGGTTGCGCCGGACATCCTGCGCCGCGGCGCGGCCTGGTTCGCCGGCATCGGCCGCCCGAACAATGTCGGCACCAAGCTGTTCTGCATCTCCGGCCATGTCGAGCGACCCTGCAACGTCGAAGAGGCCATGGGCATTCCGTTCCGTGAGCTGATTGAGAAGCATTGCGGCGGCATCCGCGGCGGCTGGGACAATCTCAAGGCGGTGATCCCCGGCGGCTCGTCGGTGCGCATGGTGCCGGCCGAGCAGATCATCGACACGCCGATGGATTTCGACAGTCTGAGCAAGCTGCGCTCGGGCCTCGGCACCGCAGCCGTGATCGTGATGGACAAGTCGACCGATCTGATCCGCGCCATCGCCCGCATCTCCTATTTCTACAAGCACGAGAGCTGCGGCCAGTGCACGCCGTGCCGCGAGGGCACGGGGTGGATGTGGCGCGTCTTGACCCGCATGGCCGAGGGCCGCGCCCACAAGCGCGAGATCGACATGCTGCTCGAGGTGACCAAGCAGGTCGAAGGCCACACCATCTGCGCGCTGGGCGATGCGGCGGCGTGGCCGATCCAGGGCCTGATCGCGCATTTCCGTCACGAGATCGAAGCGCGCATCGACCAATATTCGCACAGGGCAGACATTGACGATATCGGCGTCCGCGATCCCGTGAACATGGTCGCGGCGGAGTAAGAGACATGACCAAGCTCATCATCGACGGCAAAGAGATCGATGTCCCGCCGGAGTACACGCTGCTTCAGGCGTGCGAGGCGGCCGGCGCCGAGATTCCGCGCTTCTGCTACCACGAGCGGCTGTCGATCGCCGGCAATTGCCGGATGTGCCTCGTCGAGGTGAAGGGTGGCCCGAAGCCGGTCGCGAGCTGCGCCTGGGGCGTGCGCGACTGCCGTCCGGGGCCCAAGGGTGAGCCGCCGGAAATCTCGACGCGTTCGCCGATGGTGAAGAAGGCGCGCGAAGGCGTGATGGAGTTCCTGCTCATCAACCATCCGCTGGACTGCCCGATCTGCGACCAGGGCGGCGAGTGCGACCTGCAGGACCAGGCGATGGGCTATGGCGTCGACACCAGCCGCTTCGCCGAGAACAAGCGCGCGGTCGAGGACAAGTATCTGGGCGCGCTGGTCAAGACCTCGATGAACCGCTGCATCCAGTGCACGCGCTGCGTCCGCTTCTCGGCGGAAGTCGCCGGTGCGCCCGAGATGGGTGCCACCGGCCGCGGCGAGGACATGGAGATCACGACCTATCTCGAGCACGCGCTGACCTCGGAGTTGCAGGGCAACCTCGTCGACATCTGCCCGGTCGGCGCCTTGACCTCGAAGCCCTATGCCTTCGCGGCGCGTCCGTGGGAGCTCGGCAAGACCCAGTCGATCGACGTGATGGACGGCGTGGGCTCTGCGATCCGCGTCGACACCCGCGGCCGCGAGGTGATGCGCATCCTGCCGCGCATCAACGAGGCCGTGAACGAGGAGTGGATCTCCGACAAGACCCGCCACGTCGTCGACGGACTGCGCACGCAGCGGCTCGACCGTCCCTATGTCCGTGAGGCCGGCAAGCTGCGCGCGGCGAGCTGGCAGGAAGCCTTTGCCGCGATCGCCGCCAAGGCGGCGCGCACCGACGGCAAGCGCATCGGCGCGATCGCCGGCGACCTCGCCGGTGTCGAGGAGATGTTCGCGCTGAAGGACCTGCTCGCCAAGTTCGGCTCCGGCAATCTGGCGGTGCAGGGCGGCGATGCCTTCGATCCCGCGCTCGGCCGCGGCTCCTATATCTTCAACCCGACGCTGGCGGGCGTGGAGCAGGCGGATGCGCTGCTCATCATCGGCGCCAATCCGCGGAAGGAAGCTGCCGTGTTCAACGCCCGCATCCGCAAGCGCTGGCGCGCCGGCGGCTTCAAGGTCGGCGTGATCGGCTCCAAAATCGATCTCACTTACGACTACGATCACCTCGGCGCGGGCACCGAGACGCTCGGTGAGCTTGCGGCCGGCAAGCACTCCTTCATGGACGTGCTGAAGAACGCCAAGAATCCGATCATCCTGGTCGGCGGAGGCGCCACCTCGCGCCACGACGGCGCCGCCATCCTCGCCGCCGCTGCCAAGCTCGCGCTCGACGTCGGCGCGCTCAAGGACGGCTGGAACGGCTTCGGCGTGCTGCATGAGTCCGCTTCGCGCGTCGGCGCGCTCGACATCGGCTTCTCCGCAACCGGCGGTGGGCTGAACGCCGCGCAGATGACGACCTTCGGCACGCTCGACCTGCTGTTCCTGCTGGGGGCCGACGAGATCAACGCGCCTGATGGCACCTTCGTCGTCTATATCGGCACCCATGGCGACCGCGGCGCGCACCGCGCCGACGTGATCCTGCCGGCGGCGGCCTACACCGAGAAGTCCGCGATCTATGTCAACACCGAGGGCCGCGTGCAGATGACGGGCCGGGCCGCGTTCCCGCCGGGCGAAGCCCGCGAGGACTGGGCGATCGTTCGCGCATTGTCCGAGGCGCTCGGCAAGAAGCTCGGCTACGACTCGCTCGCGCAGCTGCGCCAGGCGATCTTCAAGGCGGTGCCGCACCTGATCCGTCTCGACCAGATCGAGGCCGGCTCGGCCGACCAGATCAAGAAGCTGGCGGGGAAGGGCGGCTCGCCCGAGAAGGCGCCGTTCAAGCCGCTGGTCGAGGACTTCTATTTGACCAACCCAATCGCGCGTGCGTCCGCCGTGATGGCGGAATGCTCGCGCCTCGCCTCCGGGCACATGCTGACCGCAGCGGAGTGAGCGTGATCTGATGGAATTCTTCGAAAGCGCATTCTGGACCGGTTTCCTCTGGCCGCTGATCATCATGGTCGCGCAGAGCGTGTTGGTGCTCGTCGTCCTGTTGGTGGCGATCGCCTACATCCTGCTCGCCGACCGCAAGATCTGGGCGGCGGTGCAGATCCGGCGCGGCCCGAACGTGGTCGGCCCCTGGGGCCTGCTGCAATCCTTCGCCGACCTGCTCAAGTTCGTGCTGAAGGAGCCGATCATTCCGGCCGGCGCCAACAAGGGCGTGTTTCTTCTTGCTCCCTTGGTCTCATGCGTGCTCGCGCTCGCCGCCTGGGCCGTGATTCCGACCAATCTCGGCTGGGTGATCGCCGACATCAATGTCGGCATCCTCTTCATCTTCGCGATCTCGTCGCTGTCGATCTACGGCATCATCATGGCCGGCTGGTCGTCGAACTCGAAATATCCGTTCTTGGCCGCGCTGCGCTCGGCTGCGCAGATGGTCTCGTACGAAGTCTCGATCGGCTTCGTCATCATCACGGTGCTGCTCTGCGCCGGCACGCTGAACCTCACCGGCGTGGTCGAGGCCCAGCACGCGCGTGGTCTCGCCAGCCTGATCGGGCTGCCGCAGCTCACCATCCTGAACTGGTACGTCTGGCCGCTGTTCCCGATGTTCGTGGTGTTCTACGTCTCGGCGCTGGCGGAAACCAACCGTCCGCCCTTTGACCTCGTCGAAGCCGAATCCGAGCTCGTCGCCGGCTTCATGGTCGAATACGGCTCGACGCCGTACCTGCTGTTCATGCTCGGCGAGTATGTCGCGATCGTCACGATGTGCGCGCTGGCGACGATCCTGTTCCTCGGAGGCTGGCTGCCGCCGGTGGACCTGCCGCCCTTCAACTGGGTGCCGGGGATCATCTGGTTCTCGCTGAAACTGTTCTTCATGTTCTTCCTGTTCGCGATGGCGAAGGCGATTGTGCCCCGCTACCGCTACGATCAATTGATGCGCCTCGGCTGGAAGGTGTTCCTGCCGCTGTCGCTGGTGATGGTGATCGTGGTGGCCGGCGTGCTGCATTTCGCCGGCATCGCGCCGAAGTGAGGGCTTTCATGGGTATCAACATCAACGCCACTGCACGCTCGCTTCTGCTGTCGGAATTCGTCTCGGCGTTCTTCCTCGCCATGCGCTATTTCTTCCAGCCGAAGCCGACGCTGAACTATCCGTTCGAGAAGGGCCCGATCTCGCCGCGCTTTCGCGGCGAGCACGCGCTGCGCCGCTATCCGAACGGCGAAGAGCGCTGCATCGCCTGCAAACTGTGCGAGGCGGTCTGCCCGGCGCAGGCCATCACCATCGAAGCCGGACCGCGCCGCAACGACGGCACCCGCCGCACCGTGCGCTACGACATCGACATGGTGAAGTGCATCTATTGCGGCCTCTGCCAGGAGGCCTGTCCTGTGGACGCCATCGTCGAAGGCCCGAACTTCGAGTTCGCGACCGAGACCCGCGAGGAACTGTTCTATGACAAGGCCAAGCTGCTCGCCAACGGCGACCGCTGGGAACGCGAGATCGCGAAAGCGATCGAGCTCGACGCGCCGTACCGGTGAGGTGAGGGCATGATCCTTCCCGCGCTGTTCTTCTATCTCTTCGCCGGAATCTGCGTCGCCTCGGCGGTGATGGTGATTGTCTCGCGCAATCCCGTGCACTCCGTGCTGTACCTGATCCTGGCCTTCGTCAACGCCTCCGGCCTGTTCGTGCTGATGGGGGCCGAATTCCTCGGCATGATGCTGATCGTCGTCTATGTCGGCGCGGTCGCGGTGCTGTTCCTGTTCGTGATCATGATGCTCGACGTCGACTTCCTCGAGCTGCGCGAAGGCTTCATCGAGTACCTGCCGGTTGGCCTGGTGATCGGCGGCATCTTCCTGTTCGAGCTGCTGCTCACGGTCGGCTTCTGGGTCATCAATCCCGGCGTCTCCAAGACGATCACGGCGGCGATCCCGGCCAACGTCTCCAACACCGAGGCGCTCGGGCTCGTGCTCTATACGAAGTACATCCACTACTTCCAGCTCTCGGGCATGGTGCTGCTGGTCGCGATGATCGGCGCCATCGTGCTGACGCTGCGCCACAAGGCGAGCGTGAAGCGGCAGGACATCAACGTTCAGAACGCGCGCACGCCCGAGATGGCGATGGCGATGCGCAAGGTGGCGCCGGGGCAGGGGCTCTCGGATGCCGATGCGGCGGAGTGGGTGAAATGACGATCGGGCTCGGACATTATCTGGCGGTCGGCGCGATCCTGTTCACGCTCGGCATCCTCGGCATCTTCCTGAACCGCAAGAACATCATCGTCATCCTGATGTCGATCGAGCTGATCCTGCTCTCGGTCAACATCAACCTCGTGGCATTCTCGACCTTTCTCGGCGACATCGTCGGCCAGGTCTTCGCGCTGCTGGTGCTCACCGTCGCGGCGGCTGAAGCTGCGATCGGTCTTGCCATCCTGGTGGTCTATTTCCGCAACCGCGGCTCGATCGCGGTTGAGGACGTCAATCTGATGAAGGGCTGAGCTCTCAAATGGTTCAGGCAATCGTTTTCCTGCCTCTCTTGGGCGCCATTCTGGCCGGCCTGATCGCGCTCGTCGGCGCGCATGCCCGCAACCCCTCGGGTGACGAGCTCGATCATCACGGCGACCATGGACATGGCCACGGCGACGCTCACGCCTCGACGGCCCATGACGCCCATGCCCATGACGCCCATGCCCATGACGCCCATGGCCATGACGACCATGGCCACGACGATCACGCTCACGGCCCGGCCGAGCCGCCGGCCGCCGGCTCGCGCGCTGCGGAACTGATCACGACCGCGCTGCTGTTCGTCTCGGCCGCGCTGTCCTGGATGACGCTGGTCGATGTCGGATTCATGCACCATGACGCCCGCATTCAGCTGCTGCCCTGGATCTTCTCCGGCGACCTCCAGGTCTGGTGGACGCTGCGGGTCGACACGCTCACCGCCGTGATGCTGGTGGTGGTGACCACCGTGTCCTCGCTCGTGCACCTCTATTCCATCGGCTACATGGACGAGGACCCGAACCGGCCGCGCTTCTTCGGCTATCTCAGCCTGTTCACCTTCGCGATGCTGATGCTGGTGACGGCGGACAACCTGGTGCAGCTGTTCTTCGGCTGGGAAGGCGTCGGCCTCGCCAGCTACCTCTTGATCGGCTTCTGGTACCAGAAGCCGTCGGCGAACGCGGCCGCCATCAAGGCTTTCGTGGTCAACCGCGTCGGCGACTTCGGCTTCGCGCTCGGCATCTTCGCGGTCTTCATGCTGGTCGGCTCGACCGATTTCGAGACGATCTTCCATGCCGCACCCAGCCTCACCGGCAAGACCATCAACTTCCTCGGCTGGCACGCCGACGCGCTGACCCTGACCTGCCTGCTGCTGTTCATGGGCGCGATGGGCAAGTCGGCGCAGTTCCTGCTGCACACCTGGTTGCCGGACGCGATGGAAGGCCCGACCCCCGTGTCGGCGCTGATCCATGCCGCGACCATGGTCACCGCGGGCGTGTTCATGGTGGCGCGCCTGTCGCCGCTGTTCGAGCTCGCCCCGACCGCGCAGGCCGTCGTGATGTTCTTCGGTGCCACCACGGCGTTCTTCGCGGCCACGATCGGCCTCGTCCAGAACGACATCAAGCGCATCGTCGCCTATTCGACCTGCTCGCAGCTCGGCTACATGTTCGTGGCGATGGGAGCGGGGGCCTATTCGGTCGGCATGTTCCATCTGTTCACGCACGCCTTCTTCAAGGCGCTGCTGTTCCTAGGCTCCGGCTCGGTGATCTACGCGATGCACCACGAGCAGGACATCCGCAACATGGGCGGGCTCTGGAAGAAGATCCCCTATACCTATGCGGTGATGGTGGTCGGCACCCTGGCGCTGACCGGCTTCCCGCTCACCGCCGGCTACTTCTCCAAGGACGCCATCATCGAAGCGGCCTACGCCTCGCACAATCCGTTCGGGATGTACGGCTTCCTGATGACGATCGTCGCCGCCGGCCTGACCTCGTTCTACTCCTGGCGCCTGATCTTCAAGACCTTCCACGGCGAGCCGCATGACGAGCATCATTACGAGGCCGCGCATGAAGCTCCGCTCTGGATCCTGGTCCCGATCGGCGTGCTCGCGGTCGGCTCGTTCGTCGCGGGGTTCCCGTTCAAGGAGCTGTTCGCCGGTCACGGCGTCGAGGAGTTCTTCCGTGAGTCCGTGAAGATGAACCCGCATATCATCGAGGAGATGCACCACATCCCGCAGACCATCGCGTTCCTGCCGACGGTGATGATGGTGCTGGGCTTCCTGGTCTCGTACCTGTTCTACATCCGCCGGCCCTATCTGCCGGTCGAGCTCGCGAACACGCAGCCGATGCTGTACCAGTTCCTGCTCAACAAATGGTACTTCGACGAGCTCTACGACATCATCTTCGTGCGTCCGGCGAAGTGGCTCGGCTACCAGCTCTGGAAGAAGGGCGACGGCTTCGTCATCGACGGCTTCGGTCCCGACGGCGTCTCGGCGCGCGTGCTGGACGTCACCCGCAACGTCGTGAAGATCCAGACCGGCTATCTCTATCACTACGCGTTCGCCATGCTGATCGGTGCCGCCGGCCTGATCACCTGGTTCATGTTCGGCTTTGGAGGCCAGTAAATGACAACCTGGCCCATCCTTTCGGTCACGACGTTCCTGCCGCTGGTCGGCGCGCTGATCGTCTATCTCAGCCGCGGCGACGACGAGGCGGCCAAGCGCAATTCGCGCTGGATCGCGCTCTGGACCACGCTGATCACCTTCGCGGTGTCGGTGATCCTGGTCATGCGCTTCGACCCCGCCAATCCCGACTTCCAGTTCGTCGAGAAGGCGAACTGGCTCGCCACCGGCATCACCTACCACATGGGCGTCGACGGCATCTCGCTGCCGCTGGTGATCCTCACCACCGCCGTGATGCCGTTCTGCATCATCGCGAGCTGGAAGGCGATCACCAACCGCGTCCGCGAATACATGATGGCGTTCCTGATCCTGGAAACGCTGATGATCGGCACCTTCTCGGCGCTCGATCTCGTGCTGTTCTACCTGTTCTTCGAGGGCGGCCTGATCCCGATGTTCCTGATCATCGGCGTCTGGGGCGGCCCGCGCCGGGTCTACGCGTCGTTCAAGTTCTTCCTCTACACGCTGCTCGGCTCGGTCCTGATGCTACTCGCCATCATGGCGCTGTACTGGAACGGCGGCACCACCGACATCCCGACCCTGATGCACACCGCCGTGCCGCGGAACTTGCAGACCTGGGCGTGGCTGGCCTTCTTCGCCTCCTTCGCGGTGAAGATGCCGATGTGGCCGGTGCACACCTGGCTTCCGGACGCGCACGTCGAAGCGCCGACCGCGGGCTCGGTGGTGCTGGCCGCGATCCTGCTGAAGATGGGCGGCTACGGCTTCCTGCGCTTCTCGCTGCCGATGTTCCCGCTGGCCTCGCACGACTTCGCGCCGCTGGTGTTCACGCTCTCGGCCATCGCCATCATCTACACCTCGCTGGTGGCGCTGATGCAGGAGGACATGAAGAAGCTGATCGCGTACTCCTCGGTGGCGCATATGGGCTTCGTCACCATGGGCATCTTCGCTGGCACCATGCAGGGTGTCGCCGGTGGCGTGTTCCAGATGATCTCGCACGGCATCGTCTCCGGCGCGCTGTTCCTCTGCGTCGGCGTCGTCTACGACCGCCTGCACACCCGCGAGATCGCGGCCTATGGCGGCCTCGTCAACCGGATGCCGCTCTACGCGATGACGTTCATGGTCTTCACCATGGCCAATGTCGGTCTGCCCGGCACGAGCGGCTTCGTCGGCGAGTTCATGACGCTGCTCGGCACCTTCAAGGTCTCGATCCCGACGGCGTTCTTCGCCAGCTTCGGCGTGATCCTGTCGGCGGCCTATGCGCTGTGGCTCTACCGCAAGGTCGTGTTCGGGGCGCTGGCCAAGCCGTCGCTGGCGAGCATGAAGGATCTCACCTTGCGCGAGTGCGTGATCCTGTTCCCGATGATCGCGCTGACGATCCTGTTCGGCGTCTATCCGAAGCCGGTGCTCGACATGTCGGCCGCCTCGGTCCAGCAACTCGTCAACAACTACAACACCGCTGTGACGGCCATGAAGGCCGCCGCACTGCTCCAGTGATCGGGCAGGTCAGGATATCGCCATGAGCTTTGAGACTGCAGGTTATCAACTGGCGCCGGTGCTGCCCGAGCTCGTGCTCGCGGTCGGCGCGATGGCGCTTCTGATGCTGGGAGCCTATCGCGGGCAGGAGACGACCAGGACGGTCACATTGCTGTCGGTGGTGCTCCTGATCGTGGTCGGCGCGCTCGTCTACATGCAGCCCGCGGGCAAGCAGGTGACCTTCGGCGGCAGCTTCATCGCCGACGACTTTGCCCGCTTCATGAAGATCCTGGCCCTGATCGGCTCGGCGGTGACGCTGATCCTGTCGACCGAGTTCCTGTCCGACCCGTCGCGCCGCATCTTCGAATATTCGATCCTGGTGCTGCTCTCGACGCTCGGCATGATGGTGTTGATCTCGGCGGGCGATCTGATCTCGCTCTATCTCGGGCTCGAGCTGATGTCGCTGGCGCTCTACGTCGTGGCGGCCTCGAACCGCGACAACGCCAAGTCGACCGAAGCCGGCCTGAAGTACTTCGTGCTCGGCGCGCTGTCCTCGGGCATGCTGCTCTACGGTGCTTCGCTGATCTACGGCTTCACCGGCACGGTCAGCTTCGCAGGCATCGCCGCGGTCGCAACCGTCTCGAATGTCGGCCTTCTGTTCGGCCTGGTTTTCCTGCTCGTCGGCCTCTGCTTCAAGGTCTCGGCGGTGCCGTTCCACATGTGGACGCCCGACGTCTATGAGGGCGCGCCGACCCCGGTCACCGCCTTCTTCGCCTCGGCGCCGAAGGTGGCCGCGCTCGCCGTTTTCACCCGCGTCACGCTGACCGCATTCCCGGGCATCGTCTCGCAGTGGCAGCAGATCCTGGTGTTCGTCTCGATCGCCTCGATGGCGCTCGGCTCCTTCGCCGCGATCGGCCAGACCAACATCAAGCGCCTGATGGCCTATTCCTCGATCGGCCACATGGGCTTTGCCCTGGTCGGCCTTGCCTCCGGCACGGTCGAGGGTGCGCAGGGCGTCCTGATGTACATCGTGATCTATGTCGCGATGACGCTGGGCTCGTTCTCGATCATCCTCGCCATGCGCCGCAACGGCCAGGCCGTCGAGCAGATCAGCGATTTCGCCGGCCTGTCGCGGACCAATCCGCTGCTCGCCTTCGTGTTCGCGATGCTGCTGTTCTCGCTCGCCGGCATTCCGCCGCTCGCCGGCTTCTTCGCCAAATGGTACGTCTTCGTCGCCGCCATCAAGGCGAATTTGTTCACGCTCGCCGTCGTCGGCGTGCTGACCAGCGTGGTCGGCGCCTACTATTATCTCGCCATCGTCAAGACGATGTATTTCGACGAGCCGGCCGGACAGGTCGATCCGGTGCGCGTCGAGGTGAAGACGGTGCTGGCGGTTGCTGGCCTGTTCAACATCCTGTTCGCGCTGTTCGCAGGCCCCGTGGTGAGCGTCGCCTCGGCCGCGGCAAAGTCGCTGTTTTAGGATGGCTTTCGCGCTCGGTCCTCGCGCCTCATCCGCGGGCTACAAGCTCGCGGCATTCGAGCGGACCGGCTCGACCAATACCGAGGCGATCGAGCGCGCCAGGGCCGGCGAACGCGGCCCGATGTGGTTCGTCACGTCAGAGCAGACCGCCGGCCGCGGCCGCCGTCAGCGGCCCTGGATCGCGCCGCGCGGCAATCTCGCCGCCAGCGTCCTCGAAGTCCTGGACGTCGCGCCGGCAATTGCCGCCACCATCGGCTTTGCCGCCGGGCTGGCCGAGGAGGCCGCCCTGGAAAAGGTGAGCCTCGAGGCCGCGCTCCGGCTCGGCGAGGGCCGTCCCCGCTACGCACTGAAATGGCCCAATGACGTGCTGGCCAATGGCAAGAAGCTGGTCGGCATCGGCCTGGAGGCCGAGGCCGTCGGCGATCGCCTCGCCATCGTCGTCGGCATCGGCACCAATGTCGTCGCGGCGCCCGAGGGCACCCCGACGCCCGCGGTGTCGTTGGCCGCGCTCGGCGTCCAGATCAGTGCCGAGGAGCTGTTCACGGCGCTATCCGACACCTGGGTCGAGTTCCGCGGGATCTGGGACAATGGAAGCGGCTTTGCCGAGATCCGCCGGCTCTGGCTGGAGCGCGCCGCCGGCCTTGGCGAGCGGGTCGCGATCAACACGGGAACGATGACGCTGGACGGCATTTTTGACACCATCGACGACTCCGGGTGCCTGATCGTGCGCACCGAGGACGGCCGACGCCTGCCGGTGGCGGCAGGCGAGGTCTTCTTCGGCTCGGCCGCCTCCGTGGGAGCTGCATGATGGCGAAGCCCGAGGAACTGGTCTTTGCGCCGCTCGGCGGTGTCGGCGAGATCGGCATGAACCTGTCGATCTACGGCCTCGGCAACCGCCAGCAGCGCGCCTGGATGGCGGTCGATCTCGGCGTCTCCTTCGGCGACGAGGAGCATCTGCCGGGCATCGACCTGATCATGCCGGACATCTCCTTCCTGGAGAAGGAACGCAAGAACCTGATGGGTCTGGTGCTGACCCACGCCCATGAGGACCATTTCGGCGCCATTATCGACCTCTGGCCGAAGCTGAAATGCCCGATCTATGCGACGCAGTTCAGTGCCGCGCTGTTCGAGGCCAAATGCGCCGCCGAGCGCAACGCGCCGAAGATCCCGGTGACGGTGGTGCCGTCGGGCGGGCGCATCGACGTCGGTCCGTTCAACGTCGAATTCATCCCCGTCGCCCATTCGATTCCCGAAGCGCACGCGCTGGCGATCCACACCTCGGCCGGCACGGTGCTGCACACCGGCGACTGGAAGATCGATCCGACCCCGACGCTCGGGGCTCCCACCGACGAGAAGCGACTGCGCGAGCTCGGCGAGGAGGGGCTGCTCGCCTTGATCGGCGATTCCACCAACGCGGTGCGCGACGGCCGCTCGCCCTCGGAAGCCGAGGTCGCACGGACCATCATCGACCTCGTGAAATCGGCCAAGGGCCGCGTCGCCGTGACGACCTTCGCCTCCAACGTCGCGCGCATCAAGGCGGTGGCCGCCGCCGCCAAGGCCGCGGACCGCGAGGTCGTCGTGGTCGGCCGCGCCATGGAGCGCGTGGTGCAGGTGGCGCGCGAGACCGGCTATCTCGACGGCGTGCAGAATTTCCGCTCGCCCGAGGTCTACGGCCATCTGCCGCAGGACAAGGTGCTGGCGCTGTGCACCGGCAGCCAGGGCGAGCCGCGCGCCGCGCTGGCGCGGATCGCCAATGACGACCATCCCGAGATCACGCTCAACCGCGGCGACAGCGTCATCTTCTCCTCGCGCACCATTCCCGGCAACGAGAAGGCCGTCAGCTCGATCGTCAACAATCTGGTGCTGCAGGGCGTCGAGATCATCACCGACCGCGACGCGCTGGTTCACGTCTCCGGTCATCCCCGCCGCGACGAATTGCGCGACCTGATCGCCTGGACCAGGCCGCAGCTCCTGATCCCCGTCCATGGCGAGGCCCTGCATCTGCACGAGCACGCCAAGCTGGCGCGGGCCGCCGGCGTGCCGCGCGTGCTGGTCTGCCGCAACGGCGACCTCGTCAAGCTCGGCCCCGGCGATCCCGGCATCGTCGGCGAGGTGCCGTCGGGGCGTCTCTACAAGGACGGCACGATCTTGGAGGATTCCAAGTCCCGCGCCGTGGTCGAGCGGCGGCGCATGGCCTTCTCCGGCTGCGCCTTCGTCGCCATTGCCATGACCGAGCAGGGGGAGCTCGCCGACGATCCCGAGGTCGACCTGGTCGGAATCCCCGAGAAGAACCGGGCGGGCGAGCCGTTCGACGACATCGTCTTCGACGCCGTGATGTCGACCATCGAGGGCCTGCCGAAGGCGCGCCGCCGCGATGCGGATGCGCTGGCCGAGTCGGTGCGACGCGCCGTCCGGGCCGTCATCAACGAACATTGGGGCAAGAAGCCCCCCTGTCTGGTACACGTGCTGACAGTCTAACGGGAGAGAACCATGCTGGGCCGGCTCAACCATGTCGCGATCGCGACCAAGGATGCCGTTAAGGCGGCCAGGATCTACGGCGCCGCGTTCGGCGCCCAGATCTCGGACGCCGTGCCGCTGCCGGAGCACGGCGTCATCACCGTATTCGCGACGCTGCCCAACACCAAGATCGAGTTCATCGAGCCGCTCGGCGAGGCCTCGCCGATCGCGAAATTCGTCGAGCGCAACCCCGACGGCGGCATCCACCACGTCTGCTATGAGGTGGTCGACATCATCGCCTCGCGCGACACGCTGGTGAAGGAGGGGGCAAGGGTGCTCGGCGACGGCGTGCCGAAGATCGGCGCCCATGGCAAGCCGGTGCTGTTCCTGCATCCGAAGGACTTTTCCGGCGCGTTGGTCGAAATCGAGCAGGCATAAGCCCGTCCCATGGCCATCCAGATATCGACCGCGATCGCGATCTACTTCGTCATCTGGTGGGTCGCGCTGTTCGTGACGCTGCCGTTCGGCGTGCGCAGCCAGCACGAGGACGGCGTCGGCGCGCCCGGCACCGATCCCGGCGCCCCGATCCTGACCCGGATGGGCCGCAAGCTGATCTGGACCACGATCATCTCGGCCATTATCTACGGCCTCGGCATGCTCGCCTATAACGCCGGCTATCTCTCGATCGAGCGCCTGTCGAAGCTGATGGGCATGCCGTTCTAGGTCTATCTGCGTGCGGCCCATCCTTCGAGACGCCCGCCTTGGGCGGGCTCCTCAGGATGAGGACGGAGTGCGCGGCCGCAGTTTCAACGGGCGGCGATGTCCGTTAGCCTCATCCTGAGGAGACCGCGAAGCGGTCGTCTCGAAGGACGAGGCGCTTGCTTCATCTCGCCGCGTGCTTAGAATTTTTCGCTTGGCGCATTGTTCGGGGGGACACAAATGACTTTTCAACGCATCGTCGTCGCGCTGCTGGTGCTGATCGTCGCCGGCCTCGGCGCCATCGGCTATGTCGAGTGGAAGATGGCCGTGCAGGTGCGAACGCTGAAGGCGTTCGTCGAGGGCTACGTCTTCAACGAAGCGGTGATGGCCTGCGAGCAGGCCAAGAGCTCGACACCGTTCAAATGGAACGGCGGCAAGAGCACCTCGGTGATCGGCCTGAACTCGGTCAAGCTCGACAAATACAACGTCAGCGCCAGCTACACGCTGGTCGCAGATCTCGTTTATTGTGATTACGATCCGATCAAGAGAAAGGCCGAGATCGGCTCGAGCTTCCTGGAGCGGGAGTAATTGTCCAGTGTCCTGCGTGAGCTCGGCGCAGAACTGCGCAGTTCCTGATGCGAGTGCGCAGCCTCGTCGCACTTTCGCGCAAGACGATCAAATCGTACGGCGTTGGCGGCCCGCGATCATTCCGTAGACGAGCAGCACGATGATCGCGCCAACGACCGCGCCGATCAATCCTGCTCCTTCTTCGGGACGATACCAGCCGAGGGCCTGGCCGAGGTAGGTCGCAACGAATGCGCCCACGATGCCGAGGATGGTCGTCAGGATGAAGCCGGACGGCTCGTTGTCCCCGGGCATGATGAATTTGGCGATGACGCCGGCGACGAAGCCGATGATGATCGTCCAGAGAATGCTCATTTCAAACCTCTTCGAGTTAGGCAGCGGCAGTTAAGCCTGCGGCAGGCGCCCGTCCGGTGTGTACTTGTCGATCGCCGACGGCAATTCCCGGGACAGCCTTGCGAGGATCTCGTCTTGAGAGAGCCCCGTCTGCTGTTCGAGCTTCTCGAGCACGTCGGCGCCAACGGCGGTTTTCAGCTCAGGCGGCGCAATCTCCTTGTTGGGGCCGGGCTTTACCCAGGAGTCGGCTACCTCGCCCCGTCCATTCTGGTTAAACCTTTCCAGGAGCTCGCCAATTCCTCCATTGAGCAGCCCCCCGATGCCGCCCGCGCCGAGCATGCCGCCCAAATTGCCCAGCATTCCCCCAAGCGGCTCCTGAGCACTCCCGCCGGCGGGCCCTCCGCCCGCAGACCCTGCGCCTGAACCCTTCAGCAGTTCGGCCAGCTTGTCGCGGTTTTGATAGCCAGCTATGGCCAGCATCGCCAGAAGGGCAGTCATGGAAGGCATTCCGCGCGCCATTGGCGTCTCCTTGAGATCCGGGATCCGAGAAGAGCGAAACTGTCTCGACAGGCCAGAGTTCCCGAGATCGCATATGATCAGTCGCGGCGAAGCGTCTCGCTGCCGTGAGGGAGAGAAGCAACGACGGGGTGGGGCTGGCCGGGGTTGGCGGCAGGAGGTAGTAAATCCGATCTCAGCTCGACCCCGGCGGAGCCGGACGATCTCAGGACCAAGCGCCGCGCGAGAACGCAAATGCCGTCATCGGAAGCCGCCGACCGGATCATCGATCTCTACCAGCGCCAGGCCTCCGACTGGATCGAGAAGCGCGCCCAAAGCCATCTGTTCGAGCGAGCCTGGCTCGACCGCTTTCGCGCGCTGCTGCCTCCCGCCGGCCCGGTCCTCGATTTGGGCTGTGGCTCCGCCATGCCGATCGCCGGATATCTGATCGGTCTTGGTCACCCCGTCGCGGGCGTGGATTCCGCCCCGGCGATGATCGCGGAGTGCCGACGTCGTTTCCCGCAGCAGGAGTGGAGCGTCGGCGACATGCGCCAGGTTGCGTTGGGGCGACGGTTTAGCGGCATCCTGGCCTGGGACAGCTTCTTTCATCTGTCCTACGAGGACCAGCGCCGCATGTTCCCGATCTTTCGCGAGCATGCCGCGCCGGATGCGGCGCTGATGTTCACGAGCGGTCCCGCGCACGGCGAGGCGATCGGACAATTCGGCGGCGAGCCGCTGTATCATGCGAGCCTGGATGCCAGCGAATATCGGTCGCTCCTGGGCCGGAACGGCTTCCGCGTCGTGTCGCATGTCGCCGACGATGGCGATTGCGGCGGCCACACCATCTGGCTTGCACAGCGCATCGAGACGCTCGGTTCAGTCGAATGATCGTGGCGATAGGCGCCAGCGCGCTTTGTGGCTATGATGATCCGAAAAGAAGGCCGGCTCAAATCCTGACATGGGAGTGAACAGCTGCTCCCGCCGGCATAGTGGGGGAGACCGGCATGAGTTCAGCGCCTCGACCGTTGGCCGATCCGCGGCGGCAGGATTATCGAATTCTCCATGAAGCCGATTTGCGGGATTACATTGCGGAAGTTTTCGATGTCGCGGCCCGGCTGGGCGGCGAGCCGGCGTCCTGGACCATCACCGAGGTCGGCGACGGCAATCTCAACCTCGTCTTCATCGTCAAGGGCTCGCGCGGCGGCATCGCCGTGAAGCAGGCGCTGCCCTATGTCCGCCTCGTCGGCGAAAGCTGGCCGCTGCCGCTGTCGCGGGCCCATTACGAATATCTGGCGCTGTCGAAGCAGGCCCAGCTCGCGCCCGGCCTCGTGCCGGCTTTGCTGCATCACAACGAGGATCTGGCGCTGACGGTGATGGAGCTGCTCGAGCCCCATATCATCATGCGCAAGGGGCTGGTTGCCGGCACGCGATATCCCGGCTTCGTCGGCGACATCACTACGTTCATGGCGCGAACGCTGTTCTTCACCTCCGACCTCGCGCTGTCCGCGGCCGAGAAGAAGGAGGGCATCGCGGCTTTCGCCGGCAACCACGCGCTGTGCAAGATCACCGAGGATTTGATCTTCACCGATCCCTACCGTATCGCCGAGCAGAACCGCTGGACCGCGCCCTATCTCGATGACCTCGCCGCTGAGCTGCGCGACGACATGGAGCTGCACGTCGCGATCTCCCGGCTGAAGCTGAAGTTCATGGCAAGCCCGGAAGCGCTGCTGCACGGCGACCTCCACACCGGATCGATCATGGTCACGGAGAGCGAGATGCGGGTGATCGATCCCGAATTCGCATTCTACGGCCCGATGGGCTTCGACGTCGGCGCCGTGCTCGCCAACCTCCTGATGGCCTATTTCGCCTCCGCCGGCCACGAGCGCGCGCCGGGCGGGCGGGCCGCGTTCGAGGCCTGGGTCCTGGAGACGGTCGAGCAAGTCTGGAGCGAGTTCGCCCGCAAATTCCTCGAGCTCTGGCGCGCCGGCGCGGCAGGCGACACCTATCCCGCCTCGCTGTTCGCCGGAGAGAAGGGCGCCGCGCGCCTGGAGGCCGAGCGGCAGGCCTATATGCAACGCCTGTTCGCCGACACGATCGGCTTCGCCGCCGCAAAGATCATCCGCCGCATCTTCGGCCTCGCCCACAACATCGATTTCGAGCTGATCGAGGATCCGAAGACGCGCGCCATCAGCGAAGCGCGCGCGGTGCGGCTGGCGCGCATCATGATGGTGGAGACGCCGACGTTCCGGACGATCGCCGACGTTACGGGTGCCGCGCGAAAGCTGCGGCACTGGATGCCGGAATTGTCGGGCTGATGACGTCGCGAAGGGCCGTGCCGCACACTCCGTCGTTGCGAGGAGCCCTTGCAACGAAGCAATCCAGACCGTCGCCGCGCAAAGGCTCTGGGTTGCTTCCGCCGTCGCCAAGGCTTCGGCGGACAAGTCGTTGCGCAGGCAATGTCGGAAAGAGCCCCGGCGGCCGCCGAAACGGTCCGCAAAGGGAAGGGGGCGTCGGCTGCCGGATGACGCACTGCGTCAATGCGGATTGCATCGCTGCGGGGATGCAACCCCATCCTCGGGATCTCCGCCGAAGCCCCACCTCCAGGAACAGGCATTGGTCTCCAGCAAAAACGAAGCTTGCATTCGATGGGCTGCGAATGATCAAATCTCTGATCGGCATCGACCTGCGTTGTTGGGGGACACATGATGTTCAGGATGATCGCAATCATCGCGGGGATGGGGCTGGCGCTCGCCGCAACGGCGGAGGCCCAGACGCCGCGCAAGGGCGGAACCATCCGCATGACGGCGCCCTACGGCTCGAGCTTCACCAGCCTCGACATTCACACCACGCAACGCGCCCAGGACGAGATTTACGCCAAGGCGCTGCATCGCTCGCTCTACATCTGGAATTCAGCGGAGGGCAAGCCGGTTCTGGAACTCGCCAAGGAGGATGTGGTCTCCGGCCGCGGCCTGATTCACACCTTCAAGCTGCGCGACGACGCTTATTTCCACAATGGCCGCAAGATGACGGCCGACGACGTCATCTGGTCCTATAATCGCATCATGGACGGCACCAAGGCCTATCCCGGAGCGCGCTTCGTCCGCGTCATCGAGGGCGCCGCCGCGGTCGAGAAGGGCCAGGCCAAGGAAATCTCGGGCCTGAAGAAGATCGACGATTTCACCATCGAGATGAAGCTGACCGAGAAGGTCGATCCGGGCTTCTACTTCTTCACCGCGCTGACTTCGATCTATCCTGCCGACGAGGGCGCCAAGGAGAGCTTCATCCAAAAGCCAATCGGCCTCGGACCGTTCAAGTTCGTCGAGCACGTGCCGGGGTCGCGCATCGTCCTGGAGCGGTGGGACCGGTTCTACAAGCCCGGCAAGCCCTACGCCGACAAGGTCATCGTGTCGATCATGGCCGACGCCGCAGCGCGCGACGTCGCCTTCCGCAACAAGGAGATCGACACCTCGGTGCTGGGACCTGCGCAATATGTCGCCTATCAGTCCGACGCCGCCCTCAAGGGCACCATCGTCGAGGTCGCCGAGGTCTTCACCCGCTACATGGGCATGAATCCCTCCTTCAAGCCGTTCTCCGACAAGCGCGTGCGGCAGGCGATCAATTACGCGATCGATACCGATCTGATCATCAACAAGCTGGTCAAGGGCAAGGCCTATCGCGCCACCAGCTGGCTGCCGCTGACCTCGCCCGCCTACGACAAGGCCATGAAGCCTTACCCCTACGACCCCGCCAAGGCCAAGCAGTTGCTCGCCGAGGCCGGCTATCCCCAAGGCTTCGAGTTCGAATGGACCGCCAGCCAGAATGAAAGCTGGGGCCTGCCGATCGTGTCGGCGGTGATCCCGATGCTGGACAAGGTCGGCATCAAGGCCAAGGTCAAGCAGGTCGAGACCGCCGTGCTGGCGGAGGTGGTTCGCACCGGCGACTACCAGGCCTTCATCTATTCCCAGGCCAGCGGGCCGGATCCGCTGGCCGCCCTCAAATGCTTCCACTCGTCGACGCCGCAACCGGCCTGCAACTACATGACCTACAAGAATGCCGATTTCGACAAGCTCGTCGATCAGGCAGGGCAGGCCGACGACGTCGCAAAGCGCAGCGAATTGCTGCAAAAGGCCAATGCGCTGCTCTACGAGGAGGCTCCGGTCTGGTTCTTCAACTACAACAAGGCGGTCATGGCGGTGCAGCCGTGGCTGAAGGGGATCCAGCTGAACGCGACGGAGCTGACCCATCAGAACGTCGAGGATCTCTGGGTCGACGAGACCTCGCCCGCGAAGTGACGAACGCTCGCGCGCTCCCTCCATCGCCTCAAGCGATGGAGGGAGAGAGGAATAGTGCCGATGCTCTCCTTCCTGATCCGTCGATTGCTGCAAACCGTCCCGACCGCGCTCGCCGTCGTGCTGCTGGTCTTCGTGCTGTTCAGCGTCGTTCCCGGCAGCATCGTCACCTCCATGAGCGACGACAGCGATCCGCAGGTCGAGCTGCGCATGAAGAAGCAGCTCGGGCTCGACGATCCCGTTTATGTGCGTTTCGGGAACTACATCGCCAAGCTGGCGACCGGTGATTTCGGCACCTCGTTCCGGACGCGCGAGCCGGTCACGACCATGATCGCCAAGCGGGCATGGCCGACGCTGCAACTGGTCTTCGCGGCCATGGCGTTTGCGATTGTGATCGGCGTTCCCCTGGGCTTCATCGCCGCGCTGAAACCGGGCGGCATCGTCGACACGCTCGCGATGGTCGTGGCGGTGTCGGGCCTCTCCATCGCCAAGTTCTGGCTCGGCCTCGTCCTGATGTACCTGTTCGCGTTGAAGCTCGGCTGGCTGCCGAGCTTCGGCTATGGCGACGGCGGATTGAAGTATCTGCTGCTGCCGGCCGTCACGCTCGGCGTCTCGCCGATGGCGCTGTTTGCCCGCACGACGCGCGCCGCGGTCCTGGAGATCATGACGGCCGATTTCGTCCGCACGGCGCGCTCCAAGGGCATGAGCGAATTCAGGGTCGTGAAGTGGCATGTGATGCGCAATGCGCTCGTCATCATCCTCACCACCGTCGGCCTGCAATTCGGCGGGTTGATGGGGCAGGCGGTCGTCGTCGAGAAATTGTTCTCCTGGCCGGGCATCGGCTCGCTCCTGGTCGACAGCGTCCTGCAACGGGACATTCCGGCGGTCCAGGGCTCCATCCTCGTGGTGGTGATGGCCTTTCTCGCGATCAATCTGCTGATCGACGTGCTCTACGGCGTGATCGATCCCAGGATCAGATACGCATGAAGCTCCGCCCCAACCTCGTCATCGGTGGCGTTCTGTTCGCGCTGGCGATCCTGGTCGGCCTGCTCGCGCCCTGGCTGGCGCACACCGATCCCGTGATGGACGCCAACCTGATGAACGCGGAAGAGCCGCCGAGCTGGACCTGGTGGTTCGGCACGGACGATCAGGGCCGCGACATCTATTCCCGCGTCGTGTACGGCGCGCGGGTCTCGCTGACGGTCGGAATCGTCTCGCAGCTGATCAACAGCGTCATCGGCGTGGCCCTAGGGCTGAGCGCCGGCTATTTCGGCGGCTGGTGGGACGATTTCGTCAACGCCCTGACCAATCTCATGCTCGCCATCCCCTCGCTGATCTTCGCGCTGGCCATCATGGCCGTGCTCGGCCCCGGCCTCACCAGCCTGTTGATCGCGCTCGGGCTGACCAACTGGTCCTTTACCTGCCGGATCGCGCGGGCCTCGGCGCTGTCGCTCCGCAGCCAGGGCTATGTGCAGGCGGCGACCGTGCTCGGCTACGGCGATCTGCGCATCATGATGACGCAGCTGCTGCCGAACATGCTCGGGCCGATCATCGTCATCGGCACGCTCGGCATGGGCAGCGCGGTGTTGTCCGAGGCCGCACTGTCGTTCCTCGGCCTCGGCGTCCGTCCGCCATTTCCAAGCTGGGGCAGCATGTTGTCGGAGGCCCGCGAGCAGATCACGACGGCGCCGTGGCTCTCGGTATTTCCGGGCCTCGCCATCTTCCTGACAGTGCTCGGCCTCAATCTGCTCGGCGACGGCCTGCGCGACATTCTCGATCCGCAATCGCGGAGCAGGCGCACATGACGGGCACGCCGCTGCTCGAAGTCGAGAATCTCCGGCTCGATCTCGATGTCGGATCGAACCGTGTCGCGGCGGCTGAGGACGTTTCATTCCGCATCGATCGCGGCGAGACGTTCGGCCTCGTCGGCGAATCCGGCTGCGGCAAGAGCATCACGGCGCTCGCCCTGATCGGCCTGTTGCGGCCGCCCTTGACGATCGGCGGCGGCGTCATCCGGTTCGAGGGCAGGGAGATCCAGCATCTTTCGGCAGCCAGGCAGCGGGAGCTGCGCGGCGACCGGATCGCCATGATCTTCCAGGAGCCGATGACGGCGCTGAATCCGGTCTCACCGGTGGGCCGGCAGATCGCCGAGATGTTCGTGCTGCACAAGGGCAAGAGCTGGCAGGAAGCCAACCGGCTGGCGGTCGAGGCGTTGGCAAGCGTCCGCGTGCCCGCGCCGGAGCGGCGGGTGAAGGACTATCCGCACCAGCTGTCCGGCGGCATGCGCCAGCGCGTGATGATCGCCATCGCGCTAGCCTGCGGTCCGGATCTGCTGATCGCCGACGAGCCGACCACCGCGCTCGACGTCACCGTGCAGGCGGAGATCATCGAGCTGATGCGAAACCTCTGCGCCGAGCGGGGAACCGCGATCCTGATGATCAGCCACGATCTCGGCCTCGTCGCCAATGTCTGCCGCCGCGTCGCGGTGATGTATGCCGGCCGGATCGTTGAGGAGCGCGGCTCGGCCGATATCTTTCGGGCGCCCTCGCACCCCTACACGCAAGGGCTGGTCGACTCGCTGCCGCGGCTCGGCAGCCGCGCTGCGCTCGGCCGCGCCAGGCTCCAGGAAATTGCGGGCGTCGTTCCCGCCATTACAAACTTCCCCGATGGCTGCCGGTTCAATCCGCGCTGCGCGCATGCGACCGAGATCTGCCGGACGGTCGTGCCGGAGACGGACTTGCTGGCGGCAGGCGGCTTGGTGAGGTGTCATCACCATGCATGAGCCGCACAGCATGCCGGGTGAGCGGCGGCCGGACGACGATCTCATTCTCAACGTCGAGGATCTCGCGGTCCATTTTCAGCTCGGCGGCGGCCTGCTGGGCCGCGGCCGCCGGCTGCTTCGTGCCGTGGACGGTGTCGACCTCAAGCTGAAGCGCGGCGAATGCCTCGGCCTCGTCGGCGAGTCCGGCTCGGGCAAATCGACGGTCGCCTTGTCGATCCTTGGCCTGCTGACGCCGACGCGCGGCCGCATCGTGCTGGACGGAGAGGTCGTCAGGACCAGGCAATCCGGCGACCGCAAGGCGCTGGCGCGCACCGTGCAGATGGTTTTTCAGGATCCCTACGCCTCGCTCAATCCGCGCCAGACCGTCCGCCGCACGCTGGAAGATCCGCTGCGGGTGCACGGCGTGACCGCCAAAAGCGAGATCGAGGACCGCGTCGCGACCATGCTGCGGCATGTCGGCCTGCGGCCCGAGCAGGCCGGTCGTTACCCACACGAGTTCTCCGGCGGCCAGCGCCAGCGCATCGGCATCGCCCGCGCCCTGATCCTCAATCCCAAGATCGTCATCTGCGACGAGCCGGTGTCGGCGCTCGACGTCTCGATCCGGGCCCAGATCATCAATCTGCTGCTGGAGCTGAAGGAGACGCTCGGCCTGTCCTACATCATGATCAGCCACGATCTCGGCGTCGTCGAGCACATGAGCGACCGCGTCGCCGTGATGTATCTCGGCCGCATCGTCGAGAACGGCCATTGGCGCGAGATCTTCGAGCGGCCGGCGCACCCCTACACGCAAGCCCTGATATCAGCCATCCCCGATCCCCTGCGCCACGCGCCGCTGGCGACCACCGGCGGCGACCTTCCCAACCCGCTCAATCCGCCGAACGGCTGCGCCTTCAGCCCGCGCTGTCGTCATGCGGAAGCGGTGTGCCGGAGCGAGCCCGGGCCAGTGCTGGAGACGCGCGCCGATGGACATGCGGTGCGGTGCTGGCGGAGCGAGGAGATTGGTGCAGCGAGTCTCGCGCCATCGGCGTCACCCTAAAGCATGATGGAGCGAGGCTTGATCGGTCCCGTCGCCTCAACTTCCGACGCCGCCAACCAGGCGCGGGCGCAGGGTTGCGAGCGGCATCTCGGTCGGCAGGGCCCGCAGCCATGCGCGGAAACTGACGATCTCGGGGCAATCCGCAGTGCCCTCGGGGGCAATCAGCCAATCGCCGAGGCCCGCGTCCTCGCTGAGCCGCTCGCAGCGATAGCCCGGATGATGGCGGAGGCCGCGGGCGATCAACAGGTCGACCTTGCCCTCGACCAATTCGTGCAGGCCGGCCGGCTGCAGCACCCGCAAGCCGATCTCCTCATGCGTGCTGCGAAATGCCGCCAGATCGAGCCGGCGCAGATCGAAGCTGCCATGGACTCCCAATTGAAGCTGCATCGCGCCTGCCGGTTTCAATTGCGAGGTCGCCTCCGCAATGTGGCGAAAACCTTCGGATATGCCGGGCAGGTAGGCCTGACCGGCCGCGGTGAGGATGAGCTGCTTGTGCAGCCGCTCGAACAGCTGCACGCCGAGGCGCGCCTCCAGCGCCTTCACCTGCTGCCCCACGGCAGCAGGCGTTACGTGCAGCTCGTGCGCGGCCAGCTTGAAGCTGAGATGCCGCGCGGCGGCTTCGAAGGCGCGGAGCGCGTTGAGTGGTGGAAGAGCGTAGGTCATCGCGCCGCACTTTGACACCGATGGCGGGCGGCCTTGCAATAGATTTTCTTGCGCTGAACCGCAGGAATGATGCTTTGCGCGGTCGCGAGTCCGGCGGGTAGGGTCGTCTCGCAATCCGGAGAAACGTCATGCCGCCAGCTCACCTCGTCAGCCACAATCCCGCAACGGTCAACGCGCCTTTGGGCGGCTACAGCATGGGACTCGAGCTGAGACAGCATCGCCGCCTGCTGTTCGTCAGCGGCCAGGTTCCCGAAAGCGCCGACGGCAGCGTGCCGGAGGGTTTCGAGGCGCAATGCGAGCAGGCCTGGCGCAACGTCAAGGAAGTGCTCGCCGCGGCCGGCCTTGGCGTGGAGCATCTGGTCAAGATCACGACGTTTCTGACCGACCGCAACCAGGTCGTGACCAACCGCATCATTCGGCGCGCGATGCTCGGGGAGCACCAGCCCGCGCTGACGGTCGTGATCGTCGAGACCGTCGACAGCAAATGGCTGCTGGAGATCGAGGCGATCGCCGCGGAGTGAAACCGGGCCTTGCCGGCCTCGCAGTGAAACGAACCGAAATGGGTGTCCAATGACCGAGATCGTCCATCCCTTCTACGAGGCCCATCGAAGCGCCATGGAGGCCGCCATGCGCGACCGCATCGACCTTGCCGGAACGATGTTGCGCGAGCGCGGGCACCTGTCCGATACCGGCGGACTCAGCCGGGAGGTGATGGACGAATTCGAGGTCGTGCTCACCCAGATGCCCTATGTCGGCGGCGCGGCAAGCCGCATGAGCGATTTCTTCATGCGTCTGACCGGCTTCATGGCCATCAGCCGCGTGCTGCGACGGCACGGCGTGCCGGTGCCCGTGATCGGCGAGATCGAGCGGGAAACCTACAAGGCGCAATTGCTCGGGGTGCCCGAAGCCGAGCGCCTCGCCGCGGGCCGCCATTTCATGTCGCCGGAGAACCAGGCGTTGTTGCGCGAGCAGGCGGCGAGCAGCGTCACTGAGAGCCATCAGCAGCAGTTTCCGGAAGACTTCGTCTACGATTTCGTCGAGCCGGGTCCGCAGGACAGGTTCGAATTCGGCATCAACTACAAGGCATGCGGCTTCTGCAAGCTTGCGGCGCGTCACGGCGACAAGGACATCCTGCCGAACATCTGCGGGCTCGACTTCGACGCCTATGCGACGCGAGGCATCCGTCTGGAAAGGACGCAAACATTGGCGGGCGGTGCCAGCCACTGCGATTTCAGATTTTCGCGCCTTGCGGAAATCGAACCGTCACCCTGAGGTTCTGATGACATCGTGGTCTGTTTTGCCCGACGCGTCAAACGGACTTCGTGAAATCCGCAAGCTCGCAGCGTCGCCGGCAAGCCATTGATTCCACTGGCCCCGGCTACTGTGCATGGGGTTGTTTTCGCACTTTTTGCTTTGGCGGTCGTCTACTCCGCCGCCTTCTCCCTCAAGCGCTGCGCGTAGACGTTGATGACCAGAGCCGCCAGCAGGATCAGGCCGCGGATCAGGATCTTCAGGAAGCTGTCGATGTTGACGTGGTCGAGGCCGTTGTTGAGCACGCCGAGCACGAACAGCCCGACGATGGTATTGCCGATGCCGCCGCGGCCGCCGAACAGGCTGGTGCCGCCGACCACGACGGCGGCGATGGAGTCGAGCAGATAGGTGTCGAACTCGTTCTGCTGCGCGCTGCCGAAATGGGCGACGCCGAGCATGCCGCCGATGCCGGAGCAGACCGCCGAGATCACCATCACGGCGCCCAGGATGAGCTTGACGTTGAGGCCGGAATATTCGGCCGCCTCGCGGTTGCCGCCGACCATGTAGACGTAGCGGCCGAAGCGCGTGTAGGTCAGCACCAGGTGACCGCCGAGCAGCATCAGCGCGGCGATGATGACGAGCCAGGGGATGCCGCCGATCGAGCCGGAGCCGAGCGTCGTGATCAGGCTCGGCACCTTGTAGGCGATCTGGCCGCGCACCAGCAGCGCCGAGATGCCGGCGGCGATCTGCATCATCGCCAGGGTCATGATGAAGGAGGGGATGCCGATCACGGTCAGCCCCAGCGCGTTGACGAGGCCGAGCAGGGCGCAGAGCAGGATCGACAGGATGATCGCGACCGCGCCGGGCAGCGGCACGTTGGCGATGTTGACGTAGGATTCCTGCAGCGTGAAGTAGGCGACCGCGATCCCGGTGACGTTGGCGATGGCGGCGATCGACAGGTCGATCTCGGCGCAGAGGATCACGAAGGTGAGGCCGACGGCGATGATGCCGGTGATCGATACCTGCGTCAGGATGTTGCCGAGATTGTCCAGCGTCGCGAAGGAGGGGCTGGCGAAGGCGAAGAAGGCGGACAGGAAGATCAGGGTGAGGAACGGCGCGATGTTGCGCATCTGCGAGCGCAGGAAGGGCGCAAGGCCCCGCTGCCGCCGTCCTGTCGCCAAGGCCGTCTCGCTGCTCATGTGCTTCTCCGTCACGCCGCTTCCAGCAGGCGGTCCTTGCTGACCGGCTCGTTCTTGAATTCCCGCACCAATGCGCCGCGCTTGAGCACGAGGATGCGGTCGGCCAGCGACAGCACCGTCTCCGGCTCGGTCGACAGCACGATGATCGCCAGCCCCTTGGCGCGGAGGTCGCGGACGATGTTGATGACGTCGTTCTTGGCGCCGACGTCCATGCCGCGGGTCGGCTCGCACAGCACCAGCAGCTTTGGCGGATAGGTCAGCCATTTTGCCAGCGCAACCTTCTGCTGGTTGCCGCCGGAGAGCATGCCGAGGTCGAGACCGACCACCGGCGGCCTGATCTGCAGCTGCTCGACCTGACGTTTGGCGATGTCGCGCTCCTGCGCCGGCTTGAGCAGCAGCGCGGAGATGCGATCGAGGATGCTGATCGAGATGTTCTTGTAGACCGGCTCCTGGTGGAACAGCATGTCGCGCCGGCTCTCAGGCACCAGCGCCACGCCGGCGCGCCGCGCCGCCGCCGTGCTGGCGAAGGTTTTCGGCGTGCCGCCAACGACAAGCGTGCCGCTATCGGGCTTGAGCTTGCCGAACAGGATGCGCGACAGCTCCTGCTGGCCGCAGCCCATGAAGCCGTAGATGCCGAGCACCTCGCCGGCACGCGCCTCGAACGAGACGTCCTTCAGGCTGCGGGACAGCGAGAGCTGATCTACCTTGAGAACGACCTGGCTGTCGCTCGGCCGCGGCAGCATCAGATCGTCGGTGTAGCTGTGCTCGAGCGCCTCGCCGCCGCGGCCGATCATGGCCTCGATCAGCGCGCCCTTGCTGGTCGCGGCGCTCGCGGTCTCCGCGACCTTCCGCCCGTTGCGGAACACGGTCACCGTGTCGGAGACGAGCAGGATGTCCTCGATGAAATGCGAGATGAAGACGATGGCAGTGCCTTGCTCGCGCAGCCGCCTGAGCGTTGCGAACAGCCGCTCGACCTCGGGCGGGGAGAGCGCGGAGGTCGGCTCGTCCAGGATGACGATGCGGGCGCCGGAGAACAGCACGCGCGCGATCTCGATCAGCTGCTGCAGCCCGATCGGGAGGTCGCCCAGCCGCGACATCGGATCGACGTCGATGCCGAAGCGGGCGAGCTGCTCGCCGGCTTCGCGGGCCATCCGCCGCCATTGCACGAGGCCGAGGGCGTTGGTCGGCTGGTTGCCGAGGAAGACGTTCTCGGCCACCGTGAGGTCGGGCGCGACGGAGAGCTCCTGGTGCACCATGGCGATGCCGGCCGCATGCGCATCGCGGGCCGAGCGGAAATGCGTCTCCACCCCGTCGATCAGGAAACGGCCGGAGAATTCGGCATGCACGCCGGCGATGATCTTCATCAGCGTGCTTTTTCCGGCGCCGTTCTCGCCGACGAGACCATGGATCTCGCCGGGATGGAGCGCGAAATCGACACCACGAAGTGCTTCGACGCCGCCGAAGCTCTTCGTGATGCCCTGCAGTTCAAGGATGGGCGAACGACCCTCGGACATGAAAGTTCAGATCAGGAAGTGATCCTGCATCCACTGCATCCCGGCGGCATTGGCCTTGGTCACGACCGGGCCGTCGGTGACGACGTTCTTGGGAATGCCCTGTCCGCTCTTCTCGCCGCCGACCACGGCCGAGACGCCGGCGATGATGGCGCCGCCGTGGATGCGGCAGGAGGGATTGCGGACGGTCGCGAACATGCGGCCTTCGCTTACCGCCTGGATCGCCGGCGGCATGGCGTCGACGCCGCCGATCAATATGTTGGTGCGGCCGCGTGCCTTCATGATGTTGGCGGCGGCAAGCGCCATGTCGTCGTTGTGGAAGAATGCCGCGTCGATCTGCGGATATTTGGTCAGGTAGGTTTCCCACAGACGCGCCGTCTTGGAGACGTCCCAGTCGGCGGGCTGGGTGTCGAGGACCTCGATGCCCGGGAATTGCTTGACCACCGAGTTGAAGCCCTTGGCGCGTCCTTGCGCGCCGGTATGTCCGAGCGCGCCCTGCGTCATGATGATCTTGCCCTTGCCGCCCATCGCGTTGCAGAGGGCCTGCGTCACCGAGGCGCCCATGAACTCGTTGTCGGGCGCGAGGAAGGAATGGACGTTGATCTGGTCGAGCGGGGCGATCAGCGTGTCCATGTCGATCACCGGCGTGCCGGCGTCGATCATCTTCTGCACGGGCTGGGTGAGGGTGCCGATGCCGAAGGCCTGGATCGCGACGAAGTCCCATTTCTGCGAAGCCATGTTGTCGATCGCCGCGCGCTGCTTCACCGCGTCGAGCTGGCCGTCGAACCAGGTGACTTCGACGTTGAACAGCTTGCCCCAGAATTCGGCGGCCTGCTTGCCCTGCGCGCACCAGGTGGCCTGCAGGCCTGCATTGGAGAACGCCGCCTTCAGCGGCTTCTCGCTTCGCCCGGCCGCGGCGGCCAATGCGGGGTTTATGCCCATGCTGCCGAGAAGGGCAGCTCCGGCGCCGGCGGTCGCGGCCGCCTGAAGAAGATCGCGCCTCGTCGTCGAGAAATCTTTCGTCCCGGACATCGCTCGCTCCCGTAAAATTTAGCGTCGGTGCGTCATTGGTTGCGCTACCGATCTCCGAAAGTGTCTCACAAGAGTTGGCGCCACTCAATCCGCAATCACTCGCACGTGGCAGCAAGCCGCGTTGGTGCAGCGCAAAGAGTCAGGCCGCTGTGCCGACGAATGCGTCGATCTCGACGAGCAGTTGGTCCCAAGCGCGGGCCATCTCGGTTGACCATTGATCGCCGAGCAGGTCGCGCATCGTATCCCTGATGATGGCGAAGAACGTGATGAACAGCTGACGCGGCGTGCCATAGCCATCGTGCGAGGCGACCTCGCAGGCGATCAGCCGGAAATGCCCGCGACGCTGACCGGCGAAATCGAGGATCGCCTCGATCGCCAGCGCGAGCATCGACCCCGTCACGAGTTCGCGGCCCTCTTGACGGAACAGCGTCTGTGTCTCGGGATGCTCGTCGAAGAGGCGTCGGTAGACGAGAGGCGTGAGATCCTCGCAGCGCGAGGCCGCCAGTTCGAAACTGATTTCGATCGGATTGGGCGAAGCATTCATCCGCGCTTCAGTCCCTTGCCGACAGAACTTGCGGACAAAAAAAGAGCGGGGCCCTGGCCCCGCTCAAAAATTGTGTCGACCCTATTATCCCCGATTCTAAGATTTGCTCTTGATTGGCGGGGCGACGCTGCATTTTGCGCGTCAGGGGCTCCTCCCGAGACTTGGACCACCAGACTTCGACCTCGCGGCCAGCCTGAGCGAGGGGGATGCTAGATCAACTTTTCTCACTTGTCATCATTTTCGGCAACGAATGTTCAAAATTCGATCAGTGGACGAAATGATCGGGCGCCACGGCGCACAAGTATATGACAAATAAAAGAAATCTGTGGAGGGCGGCGCCGTTTGACCTGCCTCAAATGGCCTCCTCGGTCCGATGCCCGGTTATCCAGGTCACGATTTCCGAGAAATTTGCGCTGGGCCAAGAAGGGAGGCGGAACTGGCCTCGACTTGGGGCTGGTGCGGTGTTTAGTTAGCAGGCGAACGAACGGTTCGGCGGATGCGCGCTCGGCTACAAAAATTCCTGCCTCTGGTCCTGCTCGCCTTGGCGATGCAGGTGCTGGCGCCGATTGCCGCCTGCTGGGCGACCGGCTTGGCCATTGCCGATCCGCTGTCTGCCGCCGTCATCTGCCATAGTGCGAGCGCGCAGGGCGGCCTGAACGATCAGACCGGCGTGCCGACAGCGCATGCGGGCGCTTGCGCCCTGTGCTGTCTGGCCCAGGCCAATGCCTCGCTCGATTCGCCGACGCCTTCGGCATTCTCGATTCCCGTCCGCCATGCCGAGCGGGTGGTGTGGCATCCGGTCGATGCGTTTGCCATCGCCGCTCCAGAGGGCTCGAGCGCCCAGGCGCGCGGCCCGCCTCAATTTTCCTGACGTAGCGACAAACCGAACCGTTGGCGCGCCATTGCTGTGCCGACGGCGTGCTCAATGGACCGGCAGACGTGCCGGATGTCAGGAATCTAGGAAATGTTACGCATTCGTGCGATCGGGCGCGCGGGCTTGCCCGTGCTTGTCGGACTGGTGTCCCCGATCGGTTCAGACGCGCTGGCCCAGCCAGCCTCGGAAGCGATCCCCGCGGTGACGGTCGAAGCGCCGCAGAGGTCCCGTCCCAAACCCATCATCCGGTCGTCGCGACTGCGCGCCAGTGCGACGGCCAATACAGCGAGGCCGGTTGCGCAGAACGCGACCGATGGCAGCCAGGGGCAAAACAACACGAGGAGCGCCGGCGAGGTGCGGGCTGGCCTCAACCAGTCGCCGGCCGGACAGACCGCGACCACCATCGATCGCGGCCAGTTCGACAATCGCCCGTCGTTCTCGGTCAGCGACGTCTTGCGGGACAGTCCGGGCATTTCGAGCAAGCAGGGTAACGGCCCGAGGGATTTCGGCATCTCGATTCGGGGCTCCAATGCCCGCAACGGGTTCGCCATCCGCAATCTCGTGATCTTCGAGGACGGCTTCCCGGTGACGCAGCCGGACGGCCTGTCGCGTAGCGACCTGATCGATCCTCACGCCTATGGCGCGATCGACGTGATCCGCGGGCCATCGTCGGCGCTCTACGGCAATTACGCGACCGGCGGCGCGCTCAATTTTCGGACGCGCCCGGGCGGCACGATCGACGGCGTCGAATATGGTGTGGACGGCGGCAGCTATGGCTATCTCAACAATTACCTGGCGGCCGGCAAGAAGGTCGGGAATTTCGAGGGCTCGCTGTTCGCGAGCGACGTGCGGGGTGACGGCTATATCGGGAACAGCTGGTTCAACACCCAGACCGTCAATTTCCTGGGCACGCTCAAGGCAACGCCCGATGATCGCTTCACGGTCAAGATCATCAACAACGATCTCAGCGCGCGACTGCCGATCCGACAATCGCTGAACCAGTATTATCTCAACCCGTTCCAGCAGGGATGTGCGACCGGTGCCACCGCCGCGCCGGGATGCGGCACGGTCCGGCTGTTCAACAACGGCTTCAACGCAACAGGCGGGACCGACACGGAGACGGCCCTGCAGGCCGGGCTCGGCCGCAACGATCGCCGGACCATTGTCGGCGGCCGGTGGGAGCACGATTTCGACAACACCATGACGTGGCGCAACCAGTTCGTCTTCGACGACCGAAACATCAGCCAGCCGACCGGTACGACCGGTTCGATCGGAGATTTTCCGTCGTACAATTACATGAGCGACCTGACCAAGCGCGGCGAGTTTCTTGGCCTGGAGTCGACCACGTTCTTCGGTGCGTTCTACAACACCCTGACGGCGTCGAGTGACACGCGGAACGTGATGCCAGGGGGCAATGCGACGCTCGGCAGGCTCTCGCGCAATCTCTTCAGTGAGACGACCAATTATGGCGTGCGTGCCAGGCAGGAGGTCAGGCTGACGACCTCGCTGACGGCGATCGCCGGCGTCGGCTGGGAGACCACCCTGCTGAAGGGGACGAATACGGCCTATGCGTATGCAGGTCCCACTGGTATCACCACAACGACCCTCACGACGGCGGACCGGCAGTTCCAAAATGCTGCGCCGGAATTGGCACTCCTCTACAATCTCAACAACGAGTGGCTGTTCCGCGGACGGGTCGCGACGGGATACGGGACGCCGCAGGTTTCGGATCTCTTCGTTCTTCCGACCGGCTTGTCAGGCAATAACACCCAGCTTCAGGCGCAGAAAAATCTCGGCTACGATCTCGGTTTCGACTGGACCCCGAACAACACGCTCAAGCTCAGCGCGACCGGCTTCTACGAGTTCTTTCGCAACGAGATCGTCAGTCAGGCGACGCCTGCCGGCTCACCCAACACGACTTACACGTTCAACGCGCCGCGATCGGAGCACCGCGGCATCGAGCTCGCCGCAGACTGGACGTTCTATCCGGGCTGGCGGTTCATGGCGGCGTATACCTATCTCGACGAGGTCTATACCGAATATGTCGAGAACATCACCAATGGCGCGGTGTTCAGCTTCAACCGCGCCGGCAACAAGATCCCAGGAATATCGCCCAACGAGCTGACGGCCCGAATTGGCTACGACGAGTTCGCCGGGCCGCTGGCAGGCCTCGGTGGTTTCGTCGAGGTCCAGTGGAAGGACTCCTTCTACATGGACAACGCAAACCTGCTGAAGGCGCCGGGCTATGAGCTTGTCAATGTGAACGTTCACTACAAGACCGACCTGATGTCCGACACCTTCAGATCCCTGAACTTGTTTCTCGAGGTCAGGAACGTGTTCGATCGCACCTACATCGCCTCCGCCAACAACATCGCCAACACCGTCACCGGCGCAGGCCTTCAAAATCCTGCGAGCGTGCTGGCAAACACGACGGGATCGATCTATGCGGGCTCGCCGCGCACATTCGTTGCGGGTATGAAGGTGGCATTCAGATGATCCGGACTCTCTCAGCGAACAGGGCCATGATGCGAACTGGCCTGATTACCATCGTCGCGCTCGCATTCACGCATGGGCCGGCGCTGGCACAGATGCGAGCTCCGCCCGCATCTGAAGCGGCCTGTGAGCAGCCGACGCTGCGCTGTGCGACCAAGGCGACGCCGGCCTTCGGTCCGGACGGGACCTTGTGGCTGGTCTGGATGGCGGGAGGGCAGGTCTCTGTCGCAAGCTCGCAGGATGAAGGGCGCAATTTTTCGGCGCCGACGCAGGTCACGACGAAGCGCTTGAACCTCGATTGGGGGCCGGACGCGCGGCCGAAGATCGTGGTCGATCGCAACGGCGGCGTCGCGCTCGCCTTCTCGACCTTCAGGGACGAGGCCTTCAACGGAGAAGTGCTCTACACGCGCTCGGCCGACGGCGGAAAGAGCTTTGCGGAGCTGAAGCCCATCACCGCCAACCACGAGAGCCAGCGGTTCGAAGCGCTGGCGCTCGATCAGGACGGAACGGTCTTTGCAGCCTGGATCGACAAGCGCAATCGTGTCCCTGCGAAGGAGGCGGGGTGGAAGTACGAGGGCGCGGCGCTGTTCTTTGCCGCCTCGCGCGACGGCGGCGCCGGTTACACAGAGGCCAGTCTCGCGCGCGACGGCACCTGCGAGTGCTGCCGTTTGGGGCTGGCATTCGCCGCGCCCGGGCGGCCGGCCGTGATCTTCAGGAACATTTTTGACGGCGGGGTGCGCGATCATGCGGTGATGACCTTCGCCGACGTTGCAACGCCGGGAGAAATCCGCCGGGTCAGCACCGACGATTGGCAGATCAACGCCTGCCCGCATCACGGGCCGAGCCTCACAATTGCGCCGAACGGGACCTATCATGTGGTCTGGTACACGAACGGGAAGGCGCGAAAGGGATTGTTCTACGCGCATTCCCGCGACGAAGGCCGCACCTTCTCCGCGCCCATGGCGCTGGGGCAGCCGGGCCGCAACCCGACGCGGCCCTTCGTGCTGGCAGGCCCTGTGGGGACGGTGATGGTCTGGAAGGAGTTCGACGGCGAGAAGACTTCGGTGCAGATGACGATCTCCCGAGATGATGGCGAGACCTGGTCGCCGCCGAAGACGATATCGAGCACGAGCGACACCTCCGATCACCCCTTGCTCGTCTCCAACGGCAAGAAGACCTACCTTTCGTGGATGACGAAGGCGGACGGCTACCGGCTGACAGCTATCGAGGACACGCCATGAGATTTCGATTTGCAGGCATTGCGAGCCTTGCCGTTCTGATCGCGTCAGCGGCGGCGCTGGACGCATCTCCCGCCCTGAAGCCGTTCGAACGCGGCACCTGGCAAGGCGTCCTCAAGGGACACGCCGGCCGCCCCGTGCTCGTGCATTTCTGGGGCGTGACCTGTGGCCCCTGCAAGATCGAGCTGCCGCTGCTCGGACAGTTTGCCAAGGATCATCCCGACGTCGACGTCGTCACGGTCAGCGCCGATCTCGTGCCGAACCTGCCGGCGGCGACGCAAGCGATGCTCGACAAGGCGGGTCTGTCGTCGACCGAGAACTTCATCTTCAACGACGGATTCGTCGAGCGCCTGCGGTTCGAGATCGACCCGATGTGGCAAGGCGACATCCCCAGGACCATGCTCATCTCTCCGGAAGGGACCATCACGACGATCGAAGGCTCGGCCGAGATGGCCGATCTCGAAAAATGGTCGTCGCAACAACGCTCCAAACACTGAACCTCAAATCTGCAAAGGGAATACCGACATGAAGACAATCTCGAAAAACGTGCTGCTCGCCGCGTTCGCTCTCGCGATCTCCGCAGCACCGTCGCTCGCCGACGACGTCAAGGCCGGCGATCTCGTCATCTCGCAGGCGTGGAGCCGCGCGACCCCGGGCGGTGCAAAGGTCGCCGGCGGCTATCTCGTCATCGAGAACAAGGGGACGGCGCCGGACAGGCTGGTCGGCGTCTCCGCCGATATCGCCGGCAAGTCCGAGATCCACGAGATGGCGATGGACAACGGCGTGATGAAGATGCGCGCGCTCGACAAGGGGCTGGTGGTCGAGGCCGGCAAGACGGTGAAGCTCGCGCCCGGCGGCAATCATTTGATGCTCCAGGAGCTGAAGGGTCCGCTCAAGCAGGGCGACAAGGTACCGGTGACGCTGCAATTCGAGAAGGCCGGCAAGGTCGCGGTCTCCCTCGACGTCCAGGGCGTCGGCGCGCAGGCCCCCGGCGATGCCGGGCATTCAGGTCACATGGACATGAAGAAGATGCCGGATCATTCGGGAATGAAGATGAAATGAGGCTGATCCGAGCTCTCGAAAGGCCTGATATGCCGAACTGATCCTGACTGTTTCTGGTTGCCGCGCTCGCCGCCTTCCGGGGCGGCGGCGCACATGTCCCTCGACACCAAGCAAGCGGAGGTGGGCGCGGCGTCCCACAAGCTGTTCGCTCCATTGCGGAGGGCTCGCCAACACCGTCAGCCGTTGGATCGAGATCCCGGTCGAGGGGTAGGGCATTGTTCAAGGGCAAGCCGGCCGCGCCGGACGTGAAGCTGCTGTCCTTCCCTGCGTCTGAAGTTCGCGCTGAACTTGAAGTCCGACGGAAAAATGACAGGAATTCCGCTGCTTAGCGGCTTTTCCTCATTCCCGGTCTTGTATTTTCGCTCTCAATCCGGTTTCACTGCAACCGATCACTGATTCCCAGAGTATTGCCATGCGGTTGTCGCGGTTCTTTCTGCCCATCCTGAAGGAAAATCCGAAAGAGGCGGAGATCGTCTCGCATCGGCTGATGCTTCGCGCCGGCATGATCCGGCAGGAGGCGGCCGGCATCTACGCCTGGCTGCCGCTCGGCTTCCGCGTGCTGAAGAAGATCGAGCAGATCGTGCGCGAGGAGCAGGACCGTTCCGGCGCGATCGAGGTTTTGATGCCGACGCTCCAGCTGGCCGATCTCTGGCGCGAGAGCGGTCGTTACGACGCTTATGGCCCGGAGATGCTGCGCATCGCCGATCGCCACAAGCGGGAGCTGCTGTACGGGCCGACCAACGAGGAAATGATCACCGAGATCTTCCGCGCCTATGTGAAGTCCTACAAGAGCCTCCCGCTCAATCTCTATCATATCCAATGGAAATTCCGCGACGAGCAGCGTCCGCGTTTCGGCGTGATGCGCGGCCGCGAGTTCCTGATGAAGGATGCCTATTCATTCGACCTCAACGAGGCCGCGGCGCGCGTCGCCTACAACAAGATGTTCGTCGCCTATTTGCGCACCTTCGCGCGGATGGGGCTGAAGGCGATCCCGATGCGCGCCGAGACCGGCCCGATCGGCGGCGACCTCAGCCACGAGTTCATCGTGCTGGCGGAGACCGGCGAATCCGGCGTCTTCATCAATCGCGACGTGCTGGACCTGCCGGTGCCGGGCGAGGATGTCGACTACGAGAGCGACCTGACGCCGATCATCAAGCAATGGACCTCACTCTACGCCGCGACTGAAGACGTCCACGATTCCGCGCGCTTCGAGCAGGAGGTGCCGGCGGACAAGCGGGTCAACACCCGCGGCATCGAGGTCGGGCAGATCTTCTACTTCGGCACCAAATATTCCGAGCCGATGAAGGCGCTGGTGGCGGGGCCCGACGGCGTCGACGTGCCGATCCATGGCGGGTCCTATGGCGTCGGCGTCTCCCGCCTGCTCGGCGCCATCATCGAGGCCTGCCATGACGATGCCGGCATCAAATGGCCGGAGGCTGTGGCGCCGTTCCGCGTCTCGATCCTCAACCTCAAGCAGGGCGATGCCGCCGTCGATGCGGCCTGCGAGAAGCTTTATGGCGAGCTCACCGCCAAGGGCGTCGACGTGCTCTACGACGACACCGACCAGCGCGCCGGTGCCAAGTTCGCTGCCGCCGACCTGATCGGTATTCCCTGGCAAATCATGATCGGGCCGAAGGGGCTCGCCGACGGCAAGGTCGAGATCAAGCGGCGAAGTGACGGCTCTCGCGAGACCATGTCGCCTGCGGACGCGGTCGCAAGACTTGTGGGCTGATAAGGCTGGTCGGCTGAATATTGTTCATCGCGCGATATCGCGGCCGCCAATCCGGCCACAATTGACCCCGAATCATGGGATTATCGAGCGATGGATGAGACCATGACCGAAACCGTGCAGACCGCGCCTTTTGCGCCATTCGAGTGGATGCTGTCGGCGCGCTATTTGCGGGCGCGCCGCAAGGAGGGATTCATCTCGGTCATCGCCGGGTTCTCCTTTCTCGGCATCATGCTGGGTGTGGCGACGCTGATCATCGTCATGGCGGTGATGAACGGCTTCCGCAAGGAGCTGCTCGACAAGATCCTCGGCCTCAACGGCCACATCCTGGTGCAGCCGCTGGAATCGCCACTGACCGACTGGAAGGACGTCGCCGACCGCCTCAGCCAGGTCGGAGGCATCCGGCTCGCCGCGCCCGTGGTGGACGGCCAGGCGCTGGCGTCGTCGCCATGGAACGCTTCGGGCGTCCTGGTGCGCGGCATCCGCTCCGACGACCTCAACAACCTCACCTCGATCGCCAAGAACATCAAGCAGGGCTCGCTCGAAGGCTTCGACGAAGGGCAGGGCGTGGCGATCGGCCGGCGCCTCGCCGACCAGCTCTCGCTGCATGCCGGCGACAGCATCACGCTGGTGGCGCCGAAGGGCGCGGTGACCCCGATGGGCACGACGCCGCGCATCAAGCCGTACAAGATCGTCGCGGTGTTCGAGATCGGCATGTCCGAATACGACCTCGGCTTCGTGTTCATGCCGCTGGCCGAAGCGCAGGCCTATTTCAACCGCAGCAACGACGTCACCTCGATCGAGGTGTTCACCACCAATCCCGACAGGATCGACGCCTTCCGCAAGGCGGTGACGGAGGCCGCGGGACGTCCGGTGTTCCTGGTCGATTGGCGGCAGCGCAACTCGACCTTCTTCAACGCGCTCCAGGTCGAGCGCAACGTGATGTTCCTGATCCTGACCATGATCGTGCTGGTCGCGGCGCTGAATATCGTGTCGGGCCTGATCATGCTGGTGAAGGACAAGGGCAGCGACATTGCGATCCTGCGCACGATGGGCGCCTCGCAGGGCTCGATCATGCGGATCTTCCTGATCACGGGCGCCTCGATCGGCGTGGTCGGCACGCTGGTCGGCTTCTTCGTCGGCCTCGTGATCTGCCTCAACATCGAATCGATCCGGCAATTCCTGTCCTGGCTGACCTCGACCGAGCTGTTCTCGCCCGAGCTGTATTTCCTGTCGAAGCTGCCTGCCGAAATCGACATCGGCGAGACCACGGCCGTCGTCATCATGGCGCTGACGCTGTCGTTCCTGGCGACGCTGTATCCGTCGTGGCGCGCCGCGCGCCTCGATCCCGTCGAAGCGCTGCGGTACGAGTGAGGGGCTGATGGAGCAGCAGGGGGCTGACGATGTACCGGTCATTTATCTCCACGAGATAAAGCGGCAGTACTTGCAGGGCGAGGTGCCGCTGACGATTTTGGACGGCGCCAAGCTGGCGCTGTGGGCCGGTCAATCGGTCGCGCTGGTGGCTCCCTCGGGCTCCGGCAAGTCGACGCTGCTGCATATTGCAGGGCTGCTCGAGGCGCCGGATTCCGGCGAGGTCTATGTCAACGGCGCGCCGACCTCGCAGCTGCCCGACATCGAACGCACCCAGCTGCGCCGTACCGATATCGGCTTCGTCTACCAGTCGCACCGGCTGTTGCCGGAGTTCTCCGCGCTCGAGAACGTCATGCTGCCGCAGATGATCCGCGGCCTGAAGAAATCCGAGAGCGTCATCCGCGCCAAGGAGATCCTCGGCTATCTCGGCCTCGGCGACCGCATCACCCATCGCCCCGCCGAGCTGTCGGGCGGCGAGCAGCAGCGCGTCGCGATCGCCCGCGCGGTGGCCAATGCGCCGCGGGTGCTGTTCGCGGACGAGCCGACCGGCAACCTCGACCCGCACACCGCCGATCACGTCTTCCAAGCCCTGATGCAGCTGGTCAAGGCGACCAAGGTGTCGATGCTGATCGCGACACACAACATGGAGCTCGCCGGCCGCATGGACCGGCGCGTCTCGCTGTCCAACGGCCAGGTCATCGAGCTCGACTGACAAAATTTGCGAAAACAACCCCATGCACAGTAGCCAAGTGCCTGACGGGACTTGCGAAAAATGGGCGGCGGCGCTGCCCGCGCCCTTAGGCCTCAGGGCCGGATCACCGTGATCTTGAACGGCCCGCCATTGGCAGCGGCGTGCGCCACGGCCTCGTTGGCGTGGTCGAGGTCGAAGGAAGTTGCCTGGTACTCCTCTAGTCTCAGCAGTCCTGCACGCACCAGCGCGATCAGACAGCTCGCGGCATCCGGCGGGTACATCCAGACGCCGTGGATGCTGATGCAGTTGCGCATGATCCAGGGGTAGGGCAGCTCGAGGCCCGCGCCGCCGGCCATGCCGACGCCGCCCATCAGCGCGACGCGTCCATAGGGGCGCACCGTCATGATCGCGGCCCGCACCACCGTCGGGCTGACCGACGGCGGCATGATGTCGAGCACGCAATCGATCGGCGAGGGCGCCGCGCGCTTCATCGCTTCGCGGTCGTGATCTTCATGGCCAGTGAGCTTGACCGGTTGCACGCGGCTGCCGAAGCGGCGGACGAGGTCGGCGAGGATTTTTTCGTTGCGGCCCGGCGTGACCACGCAGGCCGCGCCCATCGCGAGGGCCACCGAGACGGCGGCGCTGCCGAAATTACCCGTGGCGCCACTCACCAGCACGGTCTCGCCGGGCTGAAGGTTTGCGGCGAGGAAGCCGCCATAGGGCACCAGCAGCGTACCCAGCGCGCACCATTGCGTCGCGTCCTCCGACGCGATCGGCCCGAGGGGTTTGACGTTCTCCGTCGGCACGCGCATTTGCTCGGTAAACGAGCCGTGGCGAAAATGCTGTTGCAGCCGCATGCCGCCGGGGCCGGCGGCGGTGAGCCCTTGCAGCGCGATGTCGGGCGCCACCGCGTCGTCGCGCGAACGCACTGTCGGATCGCAGAACACCCAGTCGCCGATGCTGAGCCTGGTTGCGTCCGGGCCGATTGCGCGCACCCGGCCAATGCCGCCGGGGCCCGGGATGATCGGCAGGTCGAGTGCGTAATTGCGCGTCCCGTCGAAGACTTCGTTCATGTAGGACAAGACGCGCGTGGCGACGACATCGACGATGATCTCGCCGGTGCCGAGCACCGGTTCAGGGACATTCTCGATCGCCAGTGGCGAACCGAAGGATTTGAGCACGGCAGCTTTCATGATGTTCACCTCGAAGTCGGATGATGCCGATATGCGCCGCCTTGGAAGAGCCATGAAGGCCTGGTATTATCCTAGTATTCCGGAGACCCTCCATCCGCGGGAGCGACAGCGATGGCCGACCCACGCCGCGTCGAGTTCGGCGATTTTCTCAGATCCCGCCGCGAGAAGCTGTCGCCGAAGACCGTCGGGCTTCCGGCAGGGCGCCGCCGGCGCACCGCGGGGCTGCGCCGCGAGGAGGTCGCGCAGCTGGCCGGTATCGGCGTCGACTGGTACATCCGCCTCGAGCAGGGCCGCACCGTCAGCCCGTCCGTCACCACCATCGACGCGCTGGCCCGTGCGCTCCGTCTGAGCAAGGCCGAGCACGCGCACCTGAAGGCATTGGCGCGTGATGGCGCCAGAGGTGCGTTCACGCGCGAGATCGTGCCGGCGCCGATCCGGCGGATGATCGCGAGCCTGCAACAGCCGGCCTATGTCACCGGGCGGCGCTGGGACGTGCTGGCCTGGAACGAGGCCGCCGAGGATATCTTCGGCTTCGGGCAATTGCCCGAGCAGGATCGCAACACGCTGCTGCTGGTGCTGACGAACAAGCAGACGCGAAAGTTCTACGGCGCGAGCTGGACCGACGTCGCCAGGAGCATGGTCGCGATGTTTCGCGCCACCCACGACGTCTGGGCCGGCGATCCCGCCTTTGCGGAGCTGCTGACGCGGCTGCGCCAGGGCAGCCCGGAATTCGTCAAATGGTGGGAGGCCCACGACATCCGCAGCACGATGTCCGGCTTCAAGACCATGAACCACCCGACCAGGGGCCTGCTCCGGTTCGAGCACACCAGCTTCCAGGCCAACGACGACCCCGCGCTGAAATTGGTGATCTACACGCCGGTCGAGAGGGAGGACTGATCGGCAGGCTTCAGCTTCTCCAGATCGACGGCGAGGACCACGCGGTGAATATCGACACGGCTGCGATCCGGCCCGCGACCTCGCCGGAACCTTAGCGCCTTCATGAGGTTATCAGGACGCGCGGGGCGTCGAGCTCTCGCTGGCGTCGTCGTGGCCGGAAGCGGATGTCGCGAGGTTGCCTTGAACGCTATTCGGTGAAACGAGCAAGTGTCGGGGGGAGGCAGATGACAACGGCGGCCGGGGGGACCTCGACCGATCGCAATGCCGTCCTGGCTGCACTTGGCGACTACATCCGAGAGATCAATAATCCCGACGATCTTGCCTACGCCGCGGCTGAGCTGCTCGGCCGGAGTCTGAAGGTCAGCCGGGCAGGCTATGGCACGGTCGATACTTCCGCCGAAACCATCACCATCGTCCGCGACTGGAACGCGCCGGGCATTTCGAGCCTCGCTGGCGTGCTGCACTTTCGCGACTATGGCAGCTACATCGAAGATCTGAAGCGGGGCGAGACCGTCGTCTGCGCCGATGCGGAAAAAGATCCCCGCGTCGGCGACCGCGCCGCAGCGCTCGAAGCCATCTCTGCGCGCGCGCTCGTCAATATGCCGATCTCCGAGCCCGACGGGGTCGTGGCGCTGCTGTACCTCAATAACGCGGCGCCGCGCGAATGGAGCCCTGACGAACTGGAGCTCATCCGCGACGTCGCCGAGCGCACCCGCACCGCGGTCGAGCGTCGCCGCGCGGAGACGGCCGTGCGGGAGAACGAGGCCAGGCTGCTCTTTCTGGACGCACTCAACAAGGAGACGGCCAAGATCCAAGATGCCGATGGTGTGATGGCGGTGACGACCAGGATGCTCGGCGAGCATCTCGGCGTTTCCAATTGCGCCTACGCCGACATGGATCCCGATCAGGACGGCTTCACCATTCGCGGCGATTGGGCCGCGCCCGGCGCGATGCACATCCTTGGGCATTACAGCCTGGCCGATTTCGGCCGGAAGGCGGTGCGAGAGCTTGGAGCCGGCAGGCCTCTCATCATCAACGACAATTTGAAGGAGATCGCGCCCGAGGAAGCTGCCGCGTTCCAGAATATCGGGATCGGTTCGACGATCTGCATGCCCCTCGTCAAGGAGGGCCGGCTCACTGCCCTGATGGCCATTCATCGCCGCGGCCCGCACCGCTGGACGTCGCGCGAGCTCGCCTTGCTCTCCGAGGTGACCGAACGATCATGGGCGCATATCGAGCGCGTCCGCTCGGAGCAGGCGGCCCGGGACGCGGCCGAACGGCTGGTCCTCGCGAACAAGGCGGCCGGCATCGGCACATGGGACTACGACCCGGTCAGCGACGTCTTGCGATGGGACAGCCGTTGCAAGGAGGTGTTCGGCCTCTCGCCGGACGCCGAGGTGAGCTATGAGGGATCGTTCCTGAAGGGCATGCATCCCGACGACAGGCAGCGCGCTCACGAAGCCGTCTCGGCGGCGCTGAATTCTCAGGCTCCGACGAGCTACAACATCCAATACCGAACCGTCGGCATCGAGGACGGTATCGAGCGCTGGATCGCCGCGACGGGGCAGGCCATCTTCTCCAACGGCCAGGCTGTTCGTTTCATCGGGACCGTGCTGGACATCTCGGCGCAAAAGAAAACCGAGCGCCACCTGAGAATATTGAACGACACCGGCGCGTCGGTGGCCCGCGAGCGCGACCTCGATAAGATCGTGCAGATCGTGACGGATGCCGGCGTCGAGCTGACGGGCGCGCAGTTCGGGGCCTTCTTCTACAATGTCGTGACGGCGGATGGCGGCAGTTACATGCTTTATTCGCTGTCGGGCGTGCCGCGATCCGCTTTCGAGAGATTCCCGATGCCGCGCAGCACGGCCGTGTTCGAGCCGACGTTCAAGGGCGTGGGCGTGGTGCGGTCCGACGACATCCTGCAGGACCCGCGCTATGGCAAGAATGCGCCGCGGAAGGGCATGCCCGAGGGCCATCTTCCGGTTCGATCTTACCTTGCGGTGCCAGTGATCTCGCGAACGGGCGAAGTCCTGGGCGGGCTCTTCTTCGGCCACGCCGAGACCGGCAAATTCCAGGCCGAGCATGAGGCCGCGTTGCTCGGAATTGCCGGTCATGCCGCCACCGCGATCGACAACGCCCAGCTTCTGACCCGGCTCGAGGCGCTCAATGCCGAGCTGGAGCAGCGCGTCGCCGACGAGATCGCCGAGCGCATGAAGGCCGAGGAGCAATTGCGGCAATCCCAGAAGATGGAAGCCGTCGGGCAGCTGACCGGCGGGATCGCGCACGACTTCAACAACATGCTGGCCGTGATTCTCGGCAGCTTGAATCTCGCCAAGCGACGGCTCGGCAAGGGAGAGGTCAACATCGACCGTTTTCTCGAGGGGGCCATCGACGGTGCGAACCGCGCGGCCACCTTGACACAGAGGCTGCTCGCGTTCTCGCGGCAACAGCCTCTGGCGCCTGAAGTCGTGGACATCAACAAGATGGTCGGGGGGATGAGCGAGCTGCTCGAACGCTCGCTCGGAGAGCTTATTCGCCTCGAGACCGTGCTGGCGGCCGGCCTTTGGCGCGTCAAGGCCGATCCGGCCCAGCTGGAAAGCGCCATTATCAATCTCGCGGTCAATGCGCGCGATGCCATGCCGAAGGGCGGCCGGTTGACGTTGGAGACCAGCAACGCCTCGATCGACCGCAAATATGCCCGGGAATATGCATTGTCGCCCGGGCAGTACGTCTTGATTGCGGTCACGGACAACGGCACCGGAATTCCGACCGACCTGCTGGGAAAGGTGTTCGATCCGTTCTTCACGACCAAGGTCGTGGGCAAGGGCACCGGTCTCGGCCTCAGTCAGGTCTACGGCTTCGTGCGGCAGTCGGGCGGGCACGTGAAAATCTACTCGGAAGTCGACGTCGGCACGACGGTGAAGATCTATCTTCCGCGCTTCGCGGGCGAAGAGGCTGTCTCGACTTCGTCGCCAGGCGCGGCGCATCCCGGTGCAAGCCTTCAGGGCGAGACCATCCTCGTCGTCGAGGACGATGAGCGGGTCCGCAGCGTCTCGTCCGAAAGCCTGCGTGAGCTTGGCTATACGGTCGTCGAAGCGGCGAGTGCCAAGGAAGCGATCAGGACGATTGAAGAGGGTTTCGTTCCAGATCTGCTGTTTACCGACGTCGTCATGCCCGACATGACCGGCGCCGAACTTGCTACCGAGTTGTCGAAGCGACGCCCGGATCTGAAGGTGCTGTTCACCACCGGTTACACGCGCAACGCCATCGTCCACAACGGCATGCTCGATGCCGGCAAGCATCTGCTGTCCAAGCCCTTCGCGATCGAAGACCTCGCTGCCAAGGTTCGCAGTCTGCTCGACGAGGGTTGAAGAGATATCGCATCGCGCCGCGCGCTTGCGCTCAAACATGAATGCAAATGTTGGCGGTGCGAGCGAAAATGTGGCGACAATGAGGAGCAGTCGCGTTCGCACAGTTTCAACTCGCCATCACGCGAATGTGCGCGCGGCGCTGTTACGCGAGTCCGCAGCCTATGCCTCGTCGCGAACATTGGAACAACGGGAAGACACTTGTTTCAAAGGGTTTCGGGCGCGCGCTGATAAATCTTCATTAATGAAGCGCGGCCCTTTGGCGCCAACTGTGTCGTCGCGGTTACAGCAATTCTGTCGATCGCTGATATGACGACGGCACGGCCCGGGGGCCTCTGAAGAAACTGGAACGGGAATCAAATGAGAAAGAATTTGTTGCTTGCCGCTGTGAGCCTTGTCGCGCTGAGCGCGGCTGCGCCGGCGCTGGCTGCTGACCTCGCGGCGCGGCCTTACACCAAGGCTCCGCCGGCGGCGCTCGCTGCGGTGTACGACTGGAGCGGTTTCTACATCGGCATCAACGGCGGCGGCGGTTCCGCGCACAGCACCTGGGATCTCGTCGGTGGTGGCCGCGAAGGTTCGCACGACGCGACCGGCGGGACGGTCGGTGGCCAGATCGGCTATCGCTGGCAGTCCGGTCAGTTCGTGTTCGGCCTCGAAGGCCAGGGCAACTGGGCCGACTTCACGGGCGACAACGTCAGCGCACTGTTCGCCACCCGCAACCGCACCAAGATCGACTCGTTCGGCCTGATCACCGGTCAGGTCGGTTACGCCTGGAACAACGTGCTGCTCTACGTCAAGGGCGGTGCGGCTGTCGTCGGCGCCAAGTACGACGTTTACAGCACGGCTTCGGGCGCGCTGCTGTCCTCGAACGACCAGACCCGTTGGGGCGGCACGGTCGGCGCTGGTCTCGAGTTCGGCTTCGCGCCGAACTGGTCGGTTGGCGTCGAATACAACCATATCTTCCTGTCGGACAAGGACGTCACCTTCGCCGGCCTCGCGGGAACCGACCGCATCAAGCAGGACGTCGACATGGGCCTCGTCCGCCTGAACTACAAGTTCGGCGGCCCGATGCTCGGCCGTTACTGAGACCGATCGCTCTCCTGGGAGCGGTCGTCGAGAGCCCCGGCCTTTTGGCCGGGGCTTTTTTATTGCGTCATTTCATCGAGTTAACCATGGACCTTGGCGGTCGTCCGGCGCGCTTGACTCCTCAGAACAAAATGAGAACAATGTTCTTCATACGTTCTAGCAAGGGAGCGAGACATGTTCAGGGTTTTCGTCGAAGAGGCCGCCGCACTGGCGTCGATCACGCTGTTCGTCGGGATGATCGCGATCTGGGCTCAAGTGATACCGCAGCTCTGATTCCGCCGCTTGAAGGCGGGAGTCCCGTTGGCCCTTGGGGAAAAGCAGGACGACGCGGCCAATTGGCCGCTCGGGCGTGGACTCTGAAGCTGCGGCACCTCACCATTGCGAGGCGAGTCGGCAAAAGAGGGCAGATGCAGGGTGCATGATGCCTTGGGGAGCCGGCGACCGCTCCATTCCATCTGCAAGAGGCCGTCACGCGACCATGCCGAGCGCCGGATTTGTCCACCTTCACGTTCACTCGGCCTATTCGCTGCTCAAGGGCTCGATCAAGATCGCCAAGCTCGCCGAGCTTGCCAAGAAGGACCACCAGCCGGCGCTGGCGCTGACCGACACCGACAACATGTTCGGCGCGCTGGAGTTCTCCGACAAGATGGCGAGCTCCGGCATCCAGCCGATCGTCGGCTGCGAGCTGGCGATCGATTTCGGCGATCAGGATCCGAATGCGCGCAACGCGATGGGGCCCTCGCGCGTGGTGCTGCTGGCAGCGCAGGAGCGCGGCTATCGCAGCCTGATGCGGCTGAACTCGCGCGCGTTCCTGGAGACGCCGGACACCCATGCCTCCCACATCAAGTTCGACTGGCTCGAGGGCGAGACCGAGGGCCTGATCGCGCTGACGGGCGGACCGGACGGGCCGATCTCGCTGGCGCTCGCCGGCGGTCATGCCGAGCTCGCCGCCTTGCGCTGCGAGCGTCTGGCCGGCCTGTTCGGCGATCGCCTCTACATCGAATTGCAGCGTCACAACACCGAGAAGGAGCGGCGGGTCGAAAGCGGCTTGATCGACATCGCCTACGCCAAGGGCCTGCCCCTGGTCGCGACCAACGAGCCTTATTTCGCGACGACCGACGATTACGAGGCGCATGACGCGCTGCTCTGCATCGCCGGCGGGCGGCTGATCGCCGAGACCGAGCGCGAGCAGCTCACGCCCGATCATCGTTTCAAGACGCGCGCCGAGATGGCGGTGCTGTTCGCCGACATTCCCGAGGCGCTGGCCTCGACGGTGGAGATCGCAGAGCGATGCTGCTTCCGCCCGATGACGCGCAAGCCGATCCTGCCGCTCTTCACCGTCGGCGCCGCGCAGAGCTCGGACGCCGCGTCGGTGGAGGCCGCCGAGCTGAAGCGCCAGGCGGAGGAGGGGCTCGCCAACCGTCTCCGCGTTCACGGCCTGTCGCAGGGCACCACCGAAGAGGACTACAACAAGCGCCTGGCGTTCGAGCTCGACGTCATCATGCGCATGAAATACGCGGGCTACTTCCTGATCGTGTCCGACTTCATCAAATGGGCGAAGAGCCAAGGCATTCCGGTCGGGCCGGGCCGCGGCTCCGGCGCCGGCTCGCTGGTTGCCTGGGCACTGACCATCACCGACCTCGATCCGATCAAGTTCGGCCTGCTGTTCGAGCGGTTCCTCAATCCCGAACGCGTCTCGATGCCGGACTTCGACATCGACTTCTGCCAGGACCGCCGCGGCGAGGTGATCAGGTACGTCCAGGAGCGTTACGGCCGCGACCAGGTCGCGCAGATCATCACTTTCGGAACGCTGCAGGCGCGCGGCGTGCTGCGCGACGTCGGCCGCGTGCTGCAGATGCCCTATGGCCAGGTCGATAAGCTGACCAAGCTGGTGCCGCAGAATCCGGCGGCACCGGTGACCCTTGCGGCCGCGATCGAGAGCGAGCCGAAGCTCCAGGCGTTCCGTGACGAAGATCCCATCGTGGCGCGCGCCTTCGACATCGCGCAGCGCCTCGAAGGCCTGACGCGGCACGCCTCGACCCACGCCGCCGGCATCGTGATCGGCGATCGCCCGTTGAGCGAGCTCGTGCCGCTCTACCGCGATCCCAAATCCGACATGCCGGTGACCCAGTTCAACATGAAATGGGTCGAGCCGGCCGGCCTCGTCAAATTCGACTTCCTCGGCCTGAAGACGCTCACCGTCCTCGACGTCGCGGTGAAGCTGCTCAAGCCGCGCAACATCCACGTCGATCTCGCCACGCTGCCGATCGACGATGCCGAGAGCTACCAGATGCTGGCCCGCGGCGAGGTGGTCGGCGTGTTCCAGGTTGAAAGCCAGGGCATGCGTCGCGCGCTGGTCGACATGCGCCCGGACCGTTTCGAGGACATCATCGCGCTGGTGGCGCTGTATCGGCCGGGCCCGATGGCGAACATCCCGACCTATTGCGCGCGCAAGCACGGCGACGAGGAGCCGGAATACCTGCATCCCGTGCTGGAGCCGATCCTGAAGGAGACCTTCGGCGTCATCATCTACCAGGAACAGGTGATGCAGATCGCCCAGGTGATGTCGGGCTATTCGCTCGGCGACGCCGACCTGCTCCGCCGCGCCATGGGCAAGAAGATCCGCGCCGAGATGGACAAGCAGCGCGACATCTTCGTCGCCGGCGCGGTGAAGAACGGCGTGCCGAAGGGGCAGGCCGAGACCATCTTCGAGCTGCTGGCGAAGTTCGCCGATTACGGCTTCAACAAGAGCCACGCGGCAGCCTACGCGCTGGTGTCCTACCACACCGCCTACATGAAGGCGCATTACCCGGTGGAGTTCATCGCGGCGTCGATGACGCTTGATCTCAACAACACCGACAAGCTCTCCGAATTCCGCTCCGAGGCGCAGCGCCTCGGCATCAAGGTCGAGCCGCCGAACATCAACCGCTCCGGTGCGACCTTCGAGGTCGGCGACAAGACCATCTATTATGCGCTAGCAGCGCTCAAGGGCGTGGGCATCCAGGCGATCGAGCAGATCATCGAGGAGCGCACCAAGCGCGGATTGTTCACCTCGCTCGCCGACTTCGCCGCGCGGGTCAATCCGCGCGCGATCAACAAGCGCATCATCGAAAGTCTCGCTGCCGCCGGCGCCTTCGACACGCTGGAGCCGAACCGCGCCCGGGTCTTCGCCGGCGCGGACTCGATCCTGGCCGCCTGCCAGCGCGCGCATCAGGCCGAGACCATCGGCCAGAACGACATGTTCGGGATGTCGGCGGATGCGCCGACCATCATGCTGCCGCAGATCGAGCCCTGGCTGCCGGCCGAAAAGCTCCGCCGCGAATACGACGCCGTCGGCTTCTTCCTGTCGGGCCATCCGCTCGACGATTACGCCACCGTGCTGAAGCGGCTCCGGGTGCAGAGCTGGGCGGAATTCTCGCGCGCGGTGAAGACCGGCGCCACCGCCGGCAAGGTCGCCGCCACCGTGGTCTCGCGCATGGAGCGGCGCACCAAGACCGGCAACAAGATGGGCATCATGGGACTCTCCGATCCCACCGGCCATTTCGAGGCGGTGCTGTTCTCCGAAGGCCTCGCGCAATATCGCGACGTGCTGGAGCCGGGCGCCGCCGTGCTGCTGCAGCTCGGCGCCGAGCTGCAGGGCGAGGACGTCCGCGCCCGCGTGCTGCATGCCGAGCCGCTCGACGATGCCGCCGCCAAGACGCAGAAGGGCCTGCGCATTTTCGTGCGCGACACCAAGCCGCTGGATTCGATCGCCAAGCGTCTGGCCGGCCCCGACATCGCGGCCTCGAACGGCGCTGCGCCGAAGGTCGGCAGTCCCGGTATCGCGCCGCGCGGAAACGGCGACGGCGAGGTCTCGCTGGTGATGATGCTCGACCTCGAGACCGAGGTCGAGATGAAGCTGCCCGGCCGCTTCAAGGTCTCGCCGCAGATCGCCGGCGCAATCAAGGCGGTCGCGGGCGTGGTGGACGTGCAGCAGATCTGACGCGGCCTGCATCGCCGCAAACCAAAGCTTAACTATCAAGCTCACGCATGGTTTCGAAGTCTGCCGGGCACAGCTATCAGTTGCTTCCCGGCGCGCAACCAAGAAAGAACAACCATGTGTGACAAATGCTCTGAAAATCCGCATCAATCGCTCGCTCCCTCCCGCCGCTCGATGATGCTCTTCGCCGCTTCCGCGCTCGGAGCTGCTGCGCTTGGCGGGGCGGCGTCGGCCAAGGAGGCGAAGGCGCCGCCGAAACCCCAGAACGTGCTGTCGCCCGATGCGGCGCTGAAGCGGTTGATGGAGGGCAATTCGCGCTACGTGTCGGGCGTGTCGCGCCGCCACGATTTCAAGCATGAGCGCGAGGCTCTGGTCGGCGGCCAAAATCCCTACGCGGCCGTTCTGAGCTGCGCCGATTCGCGCATCGCGCCCGAATATGCCTTCGACAGCGGACGCGGCGATCTGTTCGTGTGCCGCGTCGCCGGGAATTTTGCCGGCGATGAGACCGTTGCGAGCATGGAATACACCGTCGCCGTGCTCGGCACGCCGCTGATCCTGGTGCTCGGCCACGACAATTGCGGTGCCGTCGACGCCACGATCAAGTCGCTGAAGGACGACAAGCCGCTGCCCGGGCACATCCCGACGCTGATCTCCGCGATCGCACCGGCGGTGAAGACGGCGGCCCAGCAGAGCGGGAATGCGCTCGACAACGCCATCCGTCAGAACGTCGTCGATAACGTCGCCAAGCTGAAATCGGCCGCGCCGATCCTCAATGCGGCGGTCGAGCAGGGCAAGCTCAAGGTGGTCGGCGGCATCTATCGGCTGAGCACGGGGGCCGTCGAGTTGCTGGCCCAGAGCTGAGTGCATCGGATGCCAGACGGCCGCGCCTCTAGCCGTGAGAGGCCGGCCGCCAGACGTTCGGCCGGCTCGATTGTCCGGTCTGATCGCATGTTGGGGACTTGAACGAGCCTCGCGCGTATTCCAGGCTGCGCCGCGGTTGCCGTGAGGCTGCTGCGGCGCTGACGCGCGCGGCGGCATGGCCACGCCACCGCCTCAATCCGAGCTTTTCGTTCAAGCGCCGTTCAGCCGGCCGCGCGCCTGATGCGTGGTGGCACCTCAACAAGAATAACGGGCAGGCGAGCCATGCGTGGGACCTTCAGAGCCTTCATTTGCCTTCTCCTGCCGATCGTGGCCCTGGCTGCCGGCGCGCCGGGCGCGGCCCGCGCGCAGCAGCCGGAAAAGCGCATCGCGCTCGTGGTCGGCAACGGCGCCTATGCCAAATCGCCGCTGGCGACCACCGCGAACGATGCCGGCCTGATCGCGCAGACGCTGCAGGCGGCCGGCTTCGACGTCGTCGGAGCGCGCGATCTCGACGGCGACACGCTGCGCAAGAGCCTTCGCGACTTCATCCAGAAGGCCCAGGCCTCCGGGCCGGGAACCGTCGCGATGATCTATCTTGCCGGCTATGGCGTGCAGCTTGCCGGCGAGAACTATTTCATCCCGGTCGATTCCAACATCGCGCGCGATACCGACATTCCGACCGAAGCCCTGCGCATCAGCGATTATGCGCGTCAGCTCGCTGCCATTCCGCTCAAGGCCAACATCCTTGTGCTCGACGCGGCCCGCGCGCAGCCCTTCATCGAGGGCGGTCAGCCGATCGCGGGCGGTCTGGCGCTGGTCGAGCCCGATGCGAACATGCTGATCGCGTTCAACGCGGCGCCCGGCACCGTCGCGCCGGAGGAGCCGGGGCCGTACGGCATCTATGCGCAGTCGCTGGCCGAGATGATCCGCACCGGCGGCCTGCCGCTGGCGGAGGTGTTCGACCGTGTGCGCCTGCGCGTTAACGAAGCCAGCAAGGGCGCGCAGGTGCCCTGGCACGAGCAGAAGATCTCGGCGCCATTCTCGTTCTTCGAGCGCGGGCCCGACGCGCCGCCGCCGGAGGCCGGACCCGACCAGGTCGCTACGATCCGCAGCAAGCCGATCCGCGATCTCGGCGTGCAGGACGCCTATGCCGCCGCGCTCACGCGCGACACGCTGGCGGCCTATGAGGAATTTCTCGCCGCGTATCCGGGCGATCCGCTCGCAAAGCGCGTCTTGGCGATCGTGGCGGCGCGCCGCGAGGCGATCACCTGGAGACGGACCTATCGCGCCGATACGCCGGACGCCTATTGGTCGTATCTGCGCCGCTATCCGCGCGGACCGCATGCGGGCGATGCCCGGCGCCGCCTCGCGATCCTGACCGCGCCGCTCGAGCCGCCGCCGACATTCGCGATGCTGGACTACGACGTGCCGCCACCGCCGCCGGAGGAGGTGATCTATGTCGATCGTCCGGTGCTGTATTTCAGCGATCCCGATTTCGGCTTCGCGCCGCCACCGCCGCCGGCGGTCTATTACCTGCCGCCGCCGCCGCCGGATTTCGTCGTGCTGCCGCCGCCGCTGCCGGTGATCGGCCTGTTCGTGCTGCCGCAGCCGGTGTTCGTGCCGATCCCGGTGTTCGTCCGGCCGCCGCTCTATGTCGCGCCGCCGCCGAACAACATCATCTACCAGAACATCCACAATACGACGGTGATCAACACGGTGATCAATCGCCCGCCGGCACCTGCGCCGGCTACGGGGCAGGGGTCTGGACCGGCCAATCTGGCGCCCGCGGTTGCCGGCCGTGCCAACCCGGCGGGCCCGGCCGTGCCGCAGGCGGTCGCGCAGCGCGCCGCGCTGATCCAGCAGGGCAAGGCACCGATGCCGCCGAGCGCGACGATCCAGCCGGCGGCAAGGCCGGGTATCCCGGCACCTGCTCCGGCGAATGTCGCTCCCACCACGACAGCGCAGCCACCGGCCGCGGCCAAGCTGCCTCCGGCCAATCCCCTGCCGGCGCCGGCGGCTCCTGGCGCTCCGCCGACAGGGCCGGCGGTCGCGCCCGGTGCTGCCGCGCCGAACGCAGCACCGAGTCCGACCGCGACGGCCCCTGCTGGCAACGCCGCGGTGACGCCGCAGCCACCAGCACCAGCCAAGCTGCCACAGGCAAACACACTGCCGCAGGCGAACACGCTGCCGGTCCCCGGGACTCCTGGCGGACCGCCGCCAGCTGGTGCAGGGCGCGCGCCCGGCGCTGCCGCATCCCCCGGCAAACCCGTTGCGACCACCACGCCGCCTGCCGGCAACATTAAGGCCGCGCAGCCGAACGCGGCGGCGCCCAACCAGCCGCCGTCCGGGACTGACCGGCGGGGCAGGCCGACCGGTCCGCAGCCGGGCGCATTGCCGCCTCCGAGCACGGCCACCGGCCGGCCGGGGATCCCGAGCGCGGTCAGGCCGGCGGCGCCTCCGCCGCCACCGGTGGCAGCGCGGGAGCCGTCGAGAGTTCCAGATCGCCGGCCCGGTCCGCCGCCGCAGGCCGCCAAGCCCGTCGCGCCGCCACCGCCTCCGCAGGCTCTGGCGAGACCGACGCCGCCGCCACCGCCACGGGTCGCACCGCCTCCACCGCTCCGGGCTGCGCCACCGCCCGTGGCCGTGGCACGGCCGGCCCCAGCGCCGCCCGTGGCCCGGCCCGCACCGCCGCCAATGGCGCGGCCGGCGCCACCTCCGCCTCCGGTTGCACGGCCCGCGCCGCCGCCACCGCCTGTTGCGCGGTCAGCGCCGCCGCCGATGGCCGCCACGCCGCCGCGTGCGGCACCGCCCCCGCCGCCGCCGCGGCCCGCCGGGCCTCCCTCAAAGCCGTGCCCGCCCGGCCAGCCGAGGTGCTAGCCGGTCGAGGAGGGCGCCGGGAATCGGCAGCAGCGTGACGACCGCAGCTTTCGGGCGGCCGCGACGGCCGCCTTATTTCCTTGCTTCTGGCCGAAATGGCGCTATATAGCGCGCCATCTCACACGGAAACATGGCTCACAAGGCCGTCCGGTGGCAGCCGGGGCGAACGCTCCGTTTTGCTCACACGTTTCCGGAGGAACCAACCGGAGAATCAGAACGATGGCACTACCCGATTTCACTATGCGTCAGCTGCTCGAAGCTGGCGTGCACTTTGGTCACCAGTCGCACCGCTGGAATCCGAAAATGGCTCCGTTCATTTTCGGCACCCGCAACAACATCCACATCGTCGATCTCGCCCAGACCGTGCCGATGCTGCACCAGGCCCTTCAGGCCGTCAGCGACACGGTGGCCAAGGGCGGCCGCATCCTGTTCGTCGGCACCAAGCGCCAGGCGCAGGACGGCGTCGCGGACGCGGCCAAGCGCTGCGCGCAGTATTTCGTCAATTCGCGCTGGCTCGGCGGCACGCTGACCAACTGGAAGACGATCTCGGCCTCGATCAAGCGCCTGCGTCACCTCGACGACGTGCTGGCCGGTGGCGATGCCAGCTCCTACACCAAGAAGGAGCGCCTGACGCTTCAGCGCGAGCGCGACAAGCTCGACCGCTCGCTCGGCGGCATCAAGGACATGGGCGGCCTGCCCGACCTGATCTTCGTGATCGACACCAACAAGGAAGACATCGCGATCCAGGAGGCCCAGCGCCTCAACATCCCGGTCGCCGCGATCGTCGACACCAATTCGGACCCGAAGGGCATCACCTATGTGGTGCCGGGCAATGACGATGCCGGCCGCGCCATCTCGCTGTATTGCGATCTCATCGCGCGTGCGGCGATCGACGGCATCTCGCGTGCCCAGGGTGATTCGGGCATCGACGTCGGCGCCTCGGCCCAGCCGGTCGCCGAGGAGCTGCCGGCGGCGTCGTCGAGCGGCTTCCAGGGCCTTGCAGGTCCGCGCGGCACCGCCGACGACCTCAAGAAGCTCCCGGGCGTGTCGGGCACGATCGAGAAGAAGTTCAACGACCTCGGCATCTTCCACTACTGGCAGCTCGCCGAGCTCGACCACGACACCGCGCACAAGATCGGCGAAGAAGTCGGTCTGCCGAGCCGCGCGGATGCCTGGGTGGCCAAGGCCAAGGCGCTGACCGCGGAAGCGGAATAGTCGAGAGAGCGATGGGCTGGCCGGACGAGATCCGGCCACCATTTCAGTTGACGCGAATTCCTGAGATGGACCGCGGCGGGGCGCCTCCAAGCCACGCCGCGGCGAACCGGCAGGCACAAAGGATTTTCAACGATGGCAACGATCACAGCTGCGATGGTCAAAGACCTGCGCGAGTCGACCGGCGCGGGCATGATGGACTGCAAGGCCGCGCTGACCGAGAACGACGGCAACATGGAAGCGGCGCAGGATTGGCTGCGCAAGAAGGGCCTGTCCAAGGCCGCCAAGAAGTCGGGCCGCGTCGCCGCCGAAGGTCTGATCGGCGCGCTCACCAAGGGCACCAAGGGCGTCGTGGTCGAGGTCAATTCCGAGACCGACTTCGTCGCGCGCAACGGTCAGTTCCAGGGCCTGGTCAAGATGATCGCCCAGGTCGCATTCGACGTCGGCGCCGATGTCGAGAAGATCAAGGCCGCCAAGGTCGGTGACGTCACCGTCGAAGCCGCAATCAATGACGCGATCGCCACCATCGGCGAGAACATGACGCTGCGCCGCGCAGCTTCGCTCGAGGTGAGCCAGGGCGTCGTGGCGCATTACGTCCACGGTGCAGTCGTCGACGGCGCCGGCAAGATGGGCGTGATCGTGGCGCTGGAATCGCCGGGCAAGGCCGACGAGCTCGCTAGCCTCGGCCGCCAGATCGCGATGCATGTCGCCGCCGCCAACCCGCTCGCGCTCGATCCGTCCGGTCTCGATCCGGCGGTCGTCAAGCGCGAGAAGGACGTGCTCGCCGACAAATATCGCCAGCAGGGCAAGCCCGAGAACGTGATCGAGAAGATCGTCGAGTCCGGCCTGAAGACCTATTACAAGGAAGTCTGCCTGCTCGAGCAGGCCTTCATCCACGACACCGGCAAGTCGGTGGCGCAGGCGGTCAAGGAAGCCGAGGGCAAGGTCGGCGGCGCCGTGAAGATCGCCGGCTTTGTGCGCTATGCTCTCGGTGAGGGAATCGAGAAGCAGGAAAGCGACTTCGCGGCCGAGGTCGCCGCGGCCAGCGGCAAGAAGTAAGCGCCGGAACGTTCCTTCCGGCGTGCCGCCGGAAGCGGCGCCCGGACAAGGAAAAGTGCTCATGACTGATCCGGTCTATCGTCGCGTCGTGATCAAGCTGTCCGGCGAATATCTCGCGGGACAGCAGGGCTTTGGCATCGACCAGCCGACCGTCGACCGGGTTGCCGACGATCTGATCGCGGCCCGCAAGCTCGGCACCGAGGTTGCGGTGGTGATCGGCGGCGGCAACATCGTGCGCGGCGTCGAGGTCTCCAGCCGCGGTGTGTCGCGCCCGACCGGCGATACCATGGGCATGCTTGCCACCATGATGAACTGCCTCGCGCTGGAGGCGGCGATCGAGCGCAAGGGCACGCCGGCGCGGACGTTGTCGGCCTTCGTCATGCCCGAGATTTCCGAGCTGTTCACCCGCACTGCGGCGCACAAATATCTCGCCGAAGGCCGCATCGTGCTGCTCGGCGGCGGAACCGGCAATCCGTTCTTCACCACCGATACGACCGCGGTGCTGCGCGCCGCGGAGATCGGCGCCCAGGCGGTGCTGAAGGCGACCAATGTCGACGGCGTCTACTCGGCGGATCCGAAGAAGGATCCCGCCGCCACGCGGTTTGACCGGCTGACCCATTCGCAGGCGATCGAGGGCGGCTACAAGGTGATGGATGCGACCGCCTTCGCGCTTGCCCGCGAGACGTCGCTGCCTATCATCGTATTCTCGATCGCGGAGCCGGGGTCGATCGGCGCGATTCTGCGCGGCGTCGGCCACGGGACCATCGTCGCCGGCTGAAGGCTCGTCTGGCGCGCCCGAAAGGGAAGGCGCGGGAGCGGTCGCCGGGATTTTGAAGGAGAAACGTGATGCCCACGGGTAATTTCGACCTCAACGAAGTGAAGCGCCGCATGCAGGGCGCCGTCGCCTCGCTCAAGCACGAGCTCGGCGGCTTGCGGACGGGCCGCGCCTCCGCCTCGATGCTCGATCCGGTGCAGGTCGATGCCTATGGCGGTCACATGCCGCTGAACCAGCTCGCCACCGTCAGCGTGCCGGAGCCGCGCCTGATCTCGGTGCAGGTCTGGGACAAGTCGATGGTCAAGGCGGTGGAGAAGGCGATCGTCGATTCCAATCTCGGCCTGTCGCCCGCGACTGAAGGCCAGGTGCTGCGCCTGCGCATTCCCGAGCTGAACGAGGAGCGGCGCAAGGAATTGGTGAAGGTCGCGCACAAATATGCGGAAGCCGCCAAGGTCGCCGCGCGCCACGTCCGCCGCGACGGCCTCGACGTGCTCAAGAAGCTGGAGAAGAATCACGAGATGTCGGAGGACGACCAGAAGCGTCACGCCGACGAGGTGCAGAAGGCGACCGACGGCACCATCGCCGAGATCGACCAGTTGTTGGCCGCCAAGGAAAAAGAAATCCTCACCGTTTAAGGCATCGCCTTCATGTCCAACGCCGCCGCGCCCGCAACGGAAGGACCTGACAGGTCCGAGGCGCCTGCGCATGTCGCCATCATCATGGATGGCAACGGGCGTTGGGCGGCCGCGCGCGGCCTGCCGCGTGCGGAGGGGCATCGCCGCGGCGTCGAGGCGCTGCGCCGCGTCGTGCGGGCCTCGCACGAGCTCGGCATCCGCTATCTCACCATCTTCTCGTTCTCGTCGGAGAACTGGTCGCGCCCGGCGAGCGAGATCGGCGATCTCTTCGGCCTGCTGCGCCGTTTCATCCGCAACGACCTGGCGAGCCTGCATCGCGACGGCGTCAAGGTCCGCATCATCGGCGAGCGCGAGGGGCTCGAGAGCGACATCTGCGCGCTGCTCAACGAGGCCGAGGAGCTGACACGCGACAATTCCCGCCTCACGCTCGTCGTCGCCTTCAACTACGGCTCGCGGCAGGAGATCGCCAAGGCGGCGCAAAAGCTCGCCCGCGAGGTCGCGGAAGGAAAACGCGATCCGGCCACGATCGATGCCGAGACGCTCGGGGCGCATCTCGATGCGCCCGACATTCCGGATCCCGATCTCATCATCCGCACCAGCGGGGAGCAGCGCCTGTCGAATTTCCTGATGTGGCAGGCCGCCTATAGCGAACTCGTGTTCGTGCCGATCCACTGGCCCGACTTCGACAAGGCGGCGCTCGAAGGCGCGATCGCCGAATTCGCCAGGCGCGAGCGCCGTTTCGGCGGCCTGGTCGCGAAAACCGCCTCGTGAGCGAACACGATTCCGCACCGGTGGGCGCCAAGCCCGCCCCGAGCAATCTGGTGATGCGAATCCTCGCAGCGCTGGTGCTGGCGCCGCTGGCCATTGCGATCGCTTATGCCGGCGGTTGGCTCTGGGCGCTGCTCGTGACCCTCGTCTCGATCGGGCTGTTCGCGGAATGGCTGACGGTGGTCGGCGCAGGCTCGGCCGCGCTGACCGGGGCGGGGACGGTCGTCATCGCCATGATGGGCGCCGCCGTGACTTTTGGCGGGCTCAAGACCTCCGTCGTCGTCGGTCTCGTCGGCGGCGCGATCGTGACGCTGATCGCGCGCGGCAAGTTCGTCTGGGCAGCGACCGGTTTTGCCTACGCAGCGGCGGCGTTGCTGGCCTCGATCCTGCTGCGCAAGGACCTCGTCAACGGCTTCTCCGCGCTGATGTTCGTGCTGCTCGTGGGTGTGGGCGACCGATATCGGCGGCTATTTCGCCGGCCGCAGCATCGGCGGGCCGAAGCTCTGGCCGCGCGTGAGCCCGAAGAAGACCTGGTCCGGTGCGCTCGGCGGCTTCGTGGCGAGCCTTGCGGTGGCCGGAGGTTTTGCCGCTTGCGGCATCGGCAAGGCAGTTCCGCTGCTCCTGGTTAGTGCCGTCCTGTCGGTGGTGTCGCAACTCGGCGATCTCTTCGAATCCGCCGTGAAGCGGCGCTTCGGTGTCAAGGATTCCAGTCACTTAATTCCCGGCCATGGCGGGCTAATGGACCGCCTGGACGGCTTTGTCGCCGCCATCCTGGCGGCTTGGATTATCGGCTTTCTCCGCCATGGTGTGCATAGCGCCGGAAGCGGTCTTATGGTTTGGTGAGGATATGAGCGCGGTCCCATTGCGAAACAACAAGGCTGCGGCGTCATCCGTCCGCAGCGTCACGGTTCTCGGCGCCACCGGCTCGATCGGCGACAGCACGATGGATCTGCTGCGGGCCTCGCCCGAGCGCTACCGCGTCGAAGCGCTGACGGCGAACGGCAATGTCGCGGCGCTGGCGAAGCTCGCAAAGGAATTTTCCGCGCGCTATGTCGCGATTGCCGACGCCTCCAAATTCGCCGAGCTCAAGGCCGCCCTGGCGGGAACGAGCACGGAATGCGGGGCCGGCGAAAGCGCGGTGATCGAAGCCGGCGCGCGTCCGGCCGGTTGGGTGATGGCGGCCGTGAGCGGCGCTGCCGGATTGAAGCCGGCACTGGCGGCGGTCGATCGCGGCGCGCATGTGGCGCTAGCCAACAAGGAATGTCTGGTCTGCGCCGGTGATTTCTTCATGCAGCGTGCCGCCAAGGCGGGCGCCTGCATCCTGCCGGCCGATTCGGAGCACAATGCGCTGTTCCAGGCGCTGAGCTCCGGCAATCGCGACGAACTGGTCCGCGTCATCATCACGGCCTCGGGCGGTCCGTTTCGCACCTGGAAGCCGGCGGACATCGAGCAGGCGACCCTCGCGCAGGCCCTGAAGCATCCGAACTGGAGCATGGGCCAGAAGATCACGATCGATTCCGCCTCGATGATGAACAAGGGCCTCGAGGTGATCGAGGCGTCCTATCTGTTCGCGCTCGCGCCCGAGGAAATCGACGTTCTCGTTCATCCGCAGTCGATCATCCACGGCATGGTCGAATTCTCCGACTGCTCGGTGGTGGCCCAGCTCGGCGCGCCCGACATGCGCACCCCGATCGCGCATTGCCTCGGCTGGCCGGACCGGATCAAGGGGCCGGCGGCCAAGCTGGACCTCGCCAAGATCGGTCAGCTGACCTTCGAGGCGCCCGATTTCGAGCGCTTCCCCGGCCTGCGCCTGGCGTTCGATTCGCTCAGGACCGGGAAGGGGGCGACCACGGTCTACAACGCGGCCAACGAGGTCGCGGTCGCCGCGTTCATCGCCGGCAAGATCCGGTTCGGCGCGATCGCCCGGCTGGTGGAGGCGACGCTGGACGACTGGATCCGCAGCGGGAACCAGGCACCTCTGACGTCCGCGGACGATGCAATCTCTGTTGACCATGTTGCGCGAAATAGGGCTGCCGCCCTATTGCCTCAAATTGCCTTAAAGGCATCCTAGTTGGTTCGGACCAGGGCCTTGCGGCTCTGGAAGAGGGAATTCGATGATCGATTTTTTCACCCATAGTTTCAATACGTTGAGCCATGGGGTCCTGGGCTACGCGGTTCCCTTCCTGTTCGTCCTGACGATCGTCGTGTTCTTCCACGAGCTCGGCCACTTTCTGGTCGCGCGCTGGGCAGGCGTGCGGGTGCTGACCTTCTCGCTCGGTTTCGGCCCCGAGCTGATCGGCTTCAACGACCGCCATGGCACTCGCTGGAAGGTGTCGGCGATCCCGCTCGGCGGCTACGTCAAGTTCTTCGGCGACGAGAGCGAGGCCTCGACCCCGTCCGCGCAGACGCTTGCATCCATGTCGGCCGAGGAGCGCTCCGGCAGCTTCCACCACAAGAAGGTCGGCCCGCGCGCCGCAATCGTTGCGGCCGGCCCGATCGCCAACTTCATCTTGGGTGCGCTGATCTTCGCCGGCATGGCGCTGTATTACGGCAAGCCGAGCACGATCGCGCGCGTCGACGGCGTCGTTGCCGACGGCGCCGCGGCTGCGGCAGGTTTCAAGGTCGGGGACGTGGTCGTCCAGATCGACGGCAAGCCGATCGAGAGCTTTGCCGACATGCAGCGAATCGTTGCGATGAACGCGGGTTCGGCACTTGCCTTCCAAGTGAAGCGGGACGGTACCATCGTCTCGCTGACGGCGACCCCGGCGCTGCTCGAGCGCAAGGATCCGTTCGGCAACAGCCACCGTCTCGGCGTGCTCGGCATCGAGCACAAGGCTCAGGCCGGCGAGGCCTCGACCGCCCCCGTGGGCATCGGCGAGGCACTCAAGATCGGGGTCGAACAGGTCTGGTTCATCATCACCAGCACCTTCAAGTTCCTGGGCTCGCTGTTCGTGGGGCAAGGCAATCCCAACGAGGTCAGCGGCGTCCTGGGAATCGCGAAGATGTCGGGGCAGGCGGCCAGCGCCGGGTTCCAGTTCGTGATCAACCTGTGCGCGGTGCTGTCGGTGTCGATCGGCCTGCTGAACCTGTTTCCGATCCCGCTGCTCGATGGCGGCCACCTTATGTTCTACGCGGCGGAAGTGCTCCGTGGCCGGCCGCTGTCCGAGCGCACCCAGGAGATGGGGTTCCGAATCGGGCTCGGCTTGGTGCTGATGCTGATGGTGTTTGCGACCTACAACGACATCCTGCGGATGGCGGCATCTTGATGGAGGCTTTTTTGTGGCGTTGCTGTTGAGCAACGTCTTGGAATGAAATTGAAATCACGACGCTTTCGGCCGTTTGCGGCGTCGGCGAAATTGGCTACAAGCGGCCTCGACTTGGGGAATCTCCGGACCGGCGTTGGGGTTGGGTCTGGCACGGAATGATAAGGGCGCGTTGCGCGATGAAGTTTGGACTGCGACTCCGGGGGGGCTTGCTCGCAACCCTGATCATGTTCGGCGCGCCGGTGGTTGCCCCGGTCGGGGCTGTTTTTGTGTCTTCGTCTGCGCTCGCTCAGACCGTTCAGTCGATTTCCGTCCAGGGAAATCGCCGCGTCGAGGTGGAGACGATCCGCTCCTATTTCAAGCCGGGTCCGGGCGGTCGCCTGGATCAAGGCGCCATCGACGACGGCCTCAAGGCGCTGATCGAGACCGGCCTGTTCCAGGACGTCAGGATCAACCGCGGTCCCGGCGGCCAGCTCGTCGTTTCGGTGGTCGAAAACCCGGTGATCGGCCGGATCGCCTTCGAGGGCAACAAGAAGATCAAGGACGAGCAGCTCACCATTGAGGTGCAGTCCAAGGCGCGCGGCACTTTCTCCCGCGCCATGGTGCAGTCCGACACGCTGCGAATCGCCGAGATCTATCGCCGGTCCGGCCGCTACGACGTGCGCGTCACGCCCGAGATCATCGAGCAGCCGAACAACCGAGTCGATCTCATCTTCACCGTCGAGGAAGGCGTCAAGACCGGCGTCAAGTCGATCGAGTTCGTCGGCAACAACGCGTTCTCGTCCTACCGCCTCCGGGACGTCATCAAGACGCGCGAGACGAACCTGCTGAGCTTCCTCGGCAGCGGTGACGTCTACGATCCCGACCGCGTCGAAGCCGACCGCGACCTGATCCGCCGCTTCTATCTCAAGAACGGCTACGCCGACGTCCAGGTGGTAGCCGCGCTCACCGAATACGATCCCGAGAAGAAGGGCTTCAACGTCACCTTCAAGATCGAGGAAGGCGCCCAATACCGCGTCGGCGCGGTCGACTTCCGCTCCAGCATCCCGAACTTCGATCCATCGTCGATGCGCGGCTATTCGCGCGTCCATGCCGGCTCGCTCTACAACGTCGAATCGGTCGAAAAATCGGTCGAGGAGATGCAGATCGAGGCTTCGCGCCGCGGTTACGCCTTCGCCGTGGTCCGTCCCGGCGGCGACCGCAACTTCGAGGCGCACACCGTCTCCGTCGTGTTCAACATCGACGAGGGCCCGCGCACCTATATCGAGCGCATCAACCTGCGCGGCAACACGCGCACGCGCGACTACGTCATTCGCCGCGAGTTCGACATCTCCGAGGGCGATGCCTACAACCGCGCCCTGGTCGATCGTGCCGAGCGGCGCCTGAAGAACCTCGACTACTTCAAGAGCGTGAAGATCACGACCGAGCCGGGCTCGTCGAGCGATCGCGTGATCCTGGTCGTCGACATGGAAGAGAAATCGACCGGCGACTTCTCGATCTCGGGCGGTTACTCCACCACCGACGGCGCTTTGGCCGAAGTCTCGGTCTCCGAGCGCAATCTGCTCGGCCGCGGCCTGTTCGCCAAGGCGGCGGTGACCTACGGCCAGTATGCCCGCGGCTACTCGCTGTCGTTCGTCGAACCCTATCTGCTCGACTACCGCGTCGCGCTCGGCCTCGACCTCTATCAGCGCCAGCAGCTCGCCAACAACTACATCTCCTACGGCACCAAGACGCTCGGCTTCTCGCCGCGCCTCGGCTTCTCGTTGCGTGAAGATCTGTCGCTGCAGCTGCGCTACTCGATCTACCAGCAGGAAATCACGCTGCCGAGCTACCTGGCGAATTGTAACAACAATCCGGCCAGCGGGGCGTTCAATCCAAGCCCGGCTTACGCGGCCGCCAACGGCATCGACCTGAGCTCGACCAATGGCCTCGGTTGCTACAACGACGGCGAAGCCTCGCTGCCGGTGCGCAGGGAGCTTGCCAACGGCAAGACCCTGACCTCGGCGCTGGGCTACACGCTCACCTACAACACGCTGGACAACAACAAGAACCCGACCGACGGTCTGCTCATCGACTTCCGGCAGGATTTCGCCGGCGTCGGCGGCGACGTGTCCTATCTGAAGACCACGGCGGACGGAAAGTACTATGCCCCGCTGGTGTCCGACATCGTCGGTCTCGTCCGGCTCCAGGGCGGCATTCTGACCAAGATGAACGACGATCTGCGGATGCTCGACCATTTCCAGATGGGTCCGAACCTGGTCCGCGGCTTTGCTCCCAACGGCATCGGCCCGCGTGACTTGAACCCGTTCGGTTCGCGCGACGCGCTCGGCGGCACCAAGTACTGGGGTGCTTCGCTCGAACTGCAGATGCCGTTCTGGTTCCTGCCGAAGGAAGTGGGTCTGAAGGGCGCGGTCTATGCCGATGCCGGCGGCCTCTACGACTATAAGGGACCGACGAGCTGGACCACGACCAACGAGGTCAACGCGCCGGGCTGCATCCCGTCGAGCATCAACCCGTCAACGACGGGGACCTGTACCGGCCTCGTCTATGACGACAGCAAGGTCATCCGCTCGTCGGTTGGTGTCGGCCTGATCTGGCAGTCGCCGTTCGGTCCGCTGCGCTTCGACTACGCCGTGCCGCTCAGCAAGGGCAAGTACGACCGTACGCAGGAATTCCGGTTCGGCGGCGGCACCACGTTCTAGTTCGATCAGCACGGCACGATCCGGATCAGTGGAGCCGGTTTCCGAAGGGGATCGTGCCATTCCAAGAGTTGGGGCATGATGCGGTCTGACCGCTTCATGCCGAAGCCGGACCGCGACGGGGTGGAATGGCGCAGCCGATCTTCTTCACAAAGCCGCCTGCCTCAGGGCTGGCCGACATCGCCACGCTGGCCAAGGCCGAGCTGGTCGATCCCGGCAGGGGCGGCCACGTCATCACCGGCCTTGCTTCGCTCGACGAAGCGGGCCCGATGCATCTGGCGTTCTTCGACAACCTCAAATATGCCGACGAGCTGAAGGCGACCAAGGCCGGCGCTTGCCTGGTCAGCCCGCGCTTCGAGGCCCAGGTGCCCGCCCATGTGGCCGTGCTGCGGGTGGCGCAGCCGTTCCGGGCCTTCGTCAGGATCGCGCGGGAATGGCATGGGGATGCGCTGAGGCCGCAATCCTGGGTCGGCAATGACGGTATCGCACCGTCGGCGATCATCGATCCCTCGGCCCGGCTCGAGGACGGCGTGATCGTCGACCCCCTGGCGGTGATCGGCCCGGACGTGGAGATCGGCAGCGGCACCGTGGTCGGCGTCGGGGCGGTGATCGGTCCCGGGGTCAAGATCGGCCGGGACTGCAACGTCGGGGCCCGGACCGCGATCCAGTGCGCCCTGATCGGCAACAACGTGCTGATCCATCCCGGCTGCTCGATCGGCCAGGACGGCTACGGCTTCATCTTCTTCGGCCCCGAGGGCCATCTGAAGGTGCCGCAGACCGGCCGGGTCCTGATCCAGAACGATGTCGAGGTCGGCGCCGGGACCACGATCGACCGTGGCAGCCTGCGTGACACCATGATCGGCGAGGGGACCAAAATCGACAATCAGGTCCAGATCGGCCACAATGTGACCATTGGCCGGCACTGTCTGCTGGCGGCCCAGATCGGCCTCGCCGGCAGCCTGACCATCGGCGACAACGTGGCGCTCGGAGCAAAGGTTGGCATCAACAACCACCTCAAGATCGGAGATGGAGCCCAGGTCACCGCGATGAGCGGCGTCAAGGACGACATCCCGCCGGGCGGGCGCTGGGGTGGCTTCTTTGCCAAGCCGACCAAGCAATGGTTCAAGGAGATCATCGCGGTGGAGCGCCTGGTGCGCGACAGCAAGGCCGATGCGAAGGACGAGGGACGGGAATGACGGCGGAATCACCTGTGAAGTTCGAGCTGGTGGATATCAATGCCATCCTCCAGACCCTGCCGCACCGCTTTCCGATGCTGCTGATCGATCGCGTGATCAACATCCGCGCCGATTACAGCGGCATCGGCATCAAGAACGTCACCTTCAACGAGCCGGCCTTCCAGGGGCATTTCCCGGAGCGCCCGGTCTATCCCGGCGTCATGATGATCGAGGCGATGGCGCAGACCGCCGGCGTGATCGGCATCAAGTCGGTCGAAGGCACCGAGAAGCCGCGCGCGGTCTATTTTCTCACCATCGACAAGTGCAAGTTCCGCAAGCCGGTGCTGCCCGGTGACACCATCGAATATCACATGCGCTCGCTCGGGCGCCGCAAGGCGATGTGGTGGTTTCACGGCGATGCCAAGGTCAATGGCGTCGTCGTCGCCGAGGCCGATGTCGGGGCCATGCTGACGGACTGAGCGGCTCCGGGCCGGCGGATGGGGGCTCAGGCGCTGCAATCGTAGCGGCCGCCGGCGGCCTCGCGCCGGATGTGCCGGTTGAAGAACTGGCCCATGGACGGCGCGCCGAGCAGGCGGTCGACAGTCTCGGCGGCGACGCCGCAATAGCGCACATAGGAGCCGCCGGTCGCGACGACGAGAGCGTGCCGCGCGCGGTCGTAGCAGACGCGCTGAAGCACGGTGCTGCGATTGATGTCGCGGCATTCGAATGTCGCGAGGTCGACCGGTCGGCGATCGCCGGTCTCGACCGTCTCGGATACGATCGGCGCGGCCGCGAGCTGTGCGAGCAGAAGTGCCAAGGCCCTGACCACGAGTGTTGAAGCTCCGCATGAACTCCGGGGCGGACCGGGACGGCCGCCTCATCCGATACTTGAAACACGGCGAGATGATACGTCACTGGACAGATCGGGCATAGACGCGGTAACCACCGGAAAACCGAATGACTTCAACACATAATCAGAACTTCCTGACGAGTAAGATTGCTTGATGAGCAGGATTGATCCCACCGCACGGGTCGCGGACGGCGCCGTGATCGGCGAGGGTACCGAGATCGGGCCCTATTGCATCATCGGCCCGAATGTCGTGATCGGCGCGAACTGCAAGCTGATAGGGCATGTGCATGTCACGGCGCAGACGAGTATCGGCGACGATTGCACCATCTATCCTTTTGCCTCGCTCGGCACGCCGCCCCAATCGCTCAGCTACCGGGGCGAGCTGACGAAGCTCAAGATCGGATCGGGCTGCACCATCCGGGAATCCGTGACGATGAACGCCGGCACCGTCGCCGGCGGTGGCATCACCACGGTCGGCGATCGCGGCTACTTCATGAATTGCAGCCACGTCGGCCATGACTGCCATGTCGGCAATGACGTGATCTTCGCGACCTCGGCGACGCTCGGCGGTCATTGCGAGATCGGCGACTTCGTCTTCATCGGCGGGCTGTCCGCCGTGCACCAGTTTACCCGAATCGGGCCTCAGGTCATGGTCGGCGGCGTCTGTGGCGTGCGCGACGACATCATCCCGTTCGGCCTCGTCAACGGCCAATACGCGGTGCTGGAAGGCCTCAACCTGATCGGTATGAAGCGGCGCAAGTTCACCAAGCAGCGGCTGGCGACGGTGCGGGGATTCTACCAGAAACTCTTCCACGGCCCCGGTACCTTCGCCGAGCGGTTGGAGGCATCCCGGCCGCTCGCGGGCGAGGATCCGGCGATCGCGGAAATCCTCGACTTCATCGGCAAGGGCAAACGCCCGCTCTGCCTTCCCGCCATCGCGAAGTGACCTTGGGATGGCCCCGGGCATGACATCGGCGGCTTCGCAGGTCTCATCGCCGGTCGGCATCGTCGCCGGCGGCGGCGCCATGCCGTTCGCGGTTGCCGACTCGCTCGCCGCCCGCGGTATCACGCCGGTGCTGTTTCCGCTTCGCGGGGCCTGCGATCCGGCCCGGGTCGAGAAATTCCGTCACCGCTGGATCTCGGTCGGCCAGCTCGGCCGTGCGATGCGGCTGTTTCGCGAGGAGGGCTGCCGCGACCTGATCTTCATCGGCACCCTGGTGCGCCCCTCGCTCGCGGAGATCCGGTTCGACGTCAAGACGCTGCGCCTGCTCGGCAACGTCATCCGCGCCTTTCGCGGCGGCGACGATCATCTCCTGTCCGGCGTCGGTCGCCTCCTCGAGCAGGACGGCTTTCGCATGGTCGGCATCAAGGACGTCGCCCCGGATCTCCTGATGCCGGAAGGTTGCATCAGTCGCGCCTGGCCGAACGACAACAGCAAGGCCGACATCGAGCGGGGCCGTGCGGTGCTGACCGCGCTCGGCCCGTTCGACATCGGCCAGGCGGCGGTGGTGATCGACGGCCATGTGGTGGCGGTCGAGGACATCGAGGGCACCGACGCGCTGCTCGCGCGCGTGGCGCGGCTGCGCGAGGAGGGACGCATTCGCGCGGCGGCCGGGCGCGGCGTGCTGGTGAAGGCGCCGAAGAGCGGCCAGGACCTGCGCTTCGACCTGCCGACGATCGGCCCACGCACGCTCGAAGGTGTTGCCGCCGCAGGGCTCGCCGGCATCGCCGTCATTGCCGGCAGCACCATCGCCGCCGAGCCGCAGGCGATGATCGCGCTGGCCAACGCCAAATATCTCTTCGTCATCGGCCTGCCGGCGTGAGCAGTCGCGCGATCCCAAGCGCAGGATCTGCCTGATCGCCACCGAGGAATCCGGCGACCGGCTCGGCAGCGCCTTGATGAAGGTGCTACGCCAGCGCCTCGGCGACGGCGTCGAATTCGTCGGCGTCGGCGGCCGCACCATGGCGCGCGAGGGGCTCGAATCGCTGTTTCCGATCGAGGAGCTGTCGATCGTCGGCTTCGCCGCGGTGGTGCAGCAATTGCCGAAAATCCTGCGGTTGATCCGCAACACCGCCGAGGCCGTGCTGGAGGCAGCGCCGGACGCACTCGTCATCATCGACAGCCCCGATTTCACCCATCGCGTTGCCCGCCGCGTGCGCGCGAAGAATTCCACGATTCCGATCGTCGATTACGTCTCGCCGCAGCTCTGGGCGTGGCGGCCGGGACGGGCGCGCACCATGCTCGGCTATGTCGACCATGTGCTGGGCCTGTTGCCGTTCGAGCCGGAGGAATACCGCAAGCTCGGCGGACCGCCATGCAGCTATGTCGGCCATCCCCTGATCGAGCAATTGTCCTCGCTGCGGCCGGACGCGGAGGAGCAGGCGCGCCGCAACGGCGAGCCGCCGGTGCTGCTGGTGCTGCCCGGCAGCCGCCGCAGCGAGGTCAGGCATCATCTCGGCGTGTTCGGCGCAACGATCGGCCGCCTGCAGGCGGAAGGCTGTGCCTTCGAGCTGATGCTGCCGACCATGCCGCATCTGGAAGCCACCATCCGCGAGGGCCTCGCAAGCTGGCCGGTCAAGCCGAGCATCGTGATCGGCGAGAACGAGAAGCGCGCCGCCTTCCGCATCGCGCATGCGGCGCTGGCCAAATCCGGCACGGTGACGCTGGAGCTCGCGCTATCGGGCATTCCGATGGTGACGGCCTATCGCGTCGGCGCGGTCGAGGCTTTCATCCTGCGCCGCGCCATCCGCGTCTCCTCGGTGATCCTCGCCAATCTCGTGATCGGCAGGGAGGTCATTCCGGAATATCTTCAGGAAGACTGCACGCCGGAGAAGCTGGCGCCCGCGCTCCAGGACGTGCTGACCGATTCCCCGATGCGGCGGCAGCAGGTCGAGGCCTTTGCCCAGCTCGACCGGATTATGTCGACGGGCAACAAGTCACCGAGCGTGCTGGCGGCCGACGTCGTGCTGGCCACGATGCGCAGGGGCGGGAGACCAAGCTAGAGCGCGCCTCGCGAGCGTCCGCTTGCGATGGCGCAACGGAAGCTATTTGGCTTGGCCGCGATCGGCGGCATTTGACCCAAGCGGACCACGGCACTCGCCCTCCGATCGGTCCCAACCAGCTTGAAAGCAGGCCTGACCGTCTGGTCCCAAGGTAGGCAGCTCTGATGCAGATAGGTCAGTGGATGTTACTTTTCGGTAACAGACGCTACCCGGCATCATCGATAATCTAGTCGGTGCTTTTCCAGGCACATAGGTTCGTAGCATGAAAATGATTTTGCTCAGTGTGGTTGCGACTGCCGCGCTATCGGCGACCGCATTCGCTGCCGATCTTCCGGCGCGGACCTACACCAAGGCTCCCGTGGTGGTTGATCCACACTACAGCTGGTCTGGCTTTTATGTTGGTGGAAACGTCGGCGGCGCATGGAATCGAGATTCTGGTGGGGCGGGATGCATTGACCCGGCAGGAGTTCGAAACGGCCCAGTTTGCCAAATGGTGCCCGCTGGCACCATTGATGCATCTGGCGTGATGGGCGGCGTCCAGATCGGTTACAATTGGCAGGTTGCGCCGAGCTGGTTGCTCGGTGTTGAGGCCGACATCCAAGGTGCGGACATCAAGGGGTCGACCACGATCAACGGTCCCTTCACATTCGCCAGTGGCGCCGTTTCCTTGATTGCCGCACAATATACGGCCAGCGAAAAGCTGGATTGGTTTGGGACTGTGCGAGGCCGAGTTGGTGCGACAGTTGGCAACGTTCTCCTCTACGCAACCGGCGGCCTCGCGTATGGGCACGCTGAACTGACTGCGAATCTTACTTCCCCAAACCCATTTGCGTTTCCAGCAAGCGCAAGCGTAACAAGGGTAGGCTGGACAGCCGGTGCTGGTGTGGAATGGGGCTTCGCAGGCAATTGGTCTGTAAAGGTCGAAGGCTTGTATTATGATCTTGGGACGACGTCGCTAGCCGCTGGGCCGGTGGCGGGCAGCGTAGCGGGTGCGCTGGGCTTCATCAGAACGAAGGATTTCGATTTGCATGGCGCAATCGGCCGCGTGGGTGTGAATTATCGCTTCGGCGGTCCGGTTGTCGCGAAGTACTGATCAGCGATACGTTTCATTAAACGGAAGCCCTCCACGGCGTGCTCCGGCCCTAAACGAGCGAACCTCCCAAGGTTTCCTAGTCCATCACTATTGTCGAGCGTCACGTCTTGGATCAGGTGGGCCGCGCTCAGGGCGCCAATTGAGCGGTGAGCGACATGCGTTCGCGCTGCTTGGCGCCTGACGCGGAGAGCAAGACGAACCCGAACGATTTTATGAGCACACGCTTACGCAAGGCCCGCATCCACCCGAAAACACTGGCCGGTGATGCGCTGGCTGTCGTCGGAGGCGAGGAACAGCGCCATGTTGGCGATGTCCTCGGGCGTGACCGCATCCGGAACGGCCTGGCGCGAGCGGATCTCGGCGATGACCTTCTCGTCCGGATACCACAGCCGGCGCTGCCGCTCGGTCACGACCATGCCGGGTGCGATCGCGTTGACGCGGATGCGGTCGGGGCCGACCGAACGGGCCAGCGAGTTGGTGAAGCCGACGATCGCTGCCTTGGCCCCGGCGTAGACCGGCAGCGCCGGCGCACCGCGCATCCAAGCGATCGACGACATGTTGATGATGGAGCCGCCGCCGCGCGCCTGCATCTGCGGCACCACCGCTTGCGCCGCAAAGAAGACGTGCTTGAAATTGACGCCGATCATCCAGTCGAACTCGGCGGGCGTCACCTCAGCCAGCACCTGGCGCTGGTCGTTGGCGGCGTTGTTGACGAGCACCGCGGCCTCGCCAAGGGATCGCCGGACCTCGGCCATGGCGGCGCGCAAGGCCTCGATGTCCAGGAGATCGCAGGGCAGGAACAGCGGCGCGGTGCCGCTTGCGGCTGCGACCTCGGCGGCCAGCACCTTGCCGGCCGCTGCATCGATATCGAGGAACGCGACCCGGGCGCGCTGGGCGGCGAAGGCGCGCACGAAGGCGGCACCGATGCCGCTGGCACCGCCGGTGATCAGCACCACGCGGTCGGCGAGGCCGGCATAGCTCGTCTTGGTCATACGATCAGTCGCTCCGTCTTGGGGTCGAACAGGCAAATGCGGCGGGTGTCGAGCGCGAAAGAGGCGGACGTGCCCGGCGCGGGCCGGATATCGGGCGAGATGCGCGCCATCGCCGGCTCGCCGCCGAGCCGCAGCGACACCATCGTCTCGGCGCCGGTCGGCTCGACCATGTCCACCGGCGCCTCGACGAGGACGGGCGCATCGTTCGAAAACACGCGGCTGCCCTCGGCGATGCATTCCGGTCTGATGCCGAACACCACGTCGCGTCCGACAAAGGAAGCTGCGCCGTCATAGCCGCTCAGGCGGAGGCGGATCTGGTCCGGCCGGCCCGCGCCGATCACGACCACCAGCCCGTCATTTTCGGCTTCGAGCCGTGCCGGCAGCGTGTTCATCGGGGGCGAGCCCATGAAGCGCGCGACGAACAGATTGGCGGGATAGCGGTACACGGTATCGGGGTCGGCGAACTGCTGCACGCAGCCCTGATGCATCACGGCGATCCGCGTCGCCATCGTCATGGCCTCGATCTGGTCGTGGGTGACATAGACGATGGTGGCGCCGATGCGCTGGTGCAGGCGCTTGATCTCCATCCGCATCTCCACGCGCAGCTTGGCGTCGAGATTGGAGAGCGGCTCGTCGAACAGGAAGAGCAGGGGATCCCGGACCAGCGCGCGCCCCATCGCGACGCGCTGGCGCTGGCCGCCGGAGAGCTGCGACGGCTTGCGGCCGAGCAGCGTCTCGATCTGAAGCAGCTTTGCGACATTGGCGACCGCCGCGTCCTGCTCGGCCTTGGGCACGTGACGGCATTCCATCCCGAAGGTGATGTTCTGCCGCACCGTCATCGACGGGTAGAGCGCGTAGGACTGGAACACCATGGCGATGTCGCGGTCCTTGGGCGGGACGTCGTTGACGACGCGTCCGCCGATCTCGATCGTCCCCGCGCTCGGACGGTCGAGCCCGGCGACGATGTTGAGCAGCGTGGACTTGCCGCAGCCGGACGGTCCGACCAGCACGGTGAATTCGCCGCTCTCGATGTCGAGCGCGATGTCCTTCAGCACCTCCAGATTGGCGTAGCGCTTGGACAGGGCGCGAATGCTCAGTGCTGCCATGACGACTCCATCATTTCACGGCCCCGGCAGTCAGGCCGCGGACGAAGTACTTGCCGCCGAGGAGGTAGATCAACAGCGTCGGCAGCGCGGCGATGATCACCGCCGCGCTCTGCACGCCATGCTGCGGGATGTCGGCGACCGCGGCGGAGAGCGCGATGAGAGCCGCCGTGACCGGCTGCTGCTGGCCGGTCGTGAACGTCACGCCATAGAGGAACTCGTTCCAGATATGCGTGAACTGCCAGATCACCGTGACGATCAGGATCGGCCCCGAGAGCGGCAGGATGATGCGCCAGAAGATGCGGAAGAAGCCGGCGCCGTCGATCCGCGCCGCCCTGATCAATTCATGGGGGATGGCGACGTAGTAGTTGCGGCAGAACAGCGTGGTGAAGGAGAGCCCCTGGATGGTGTGGATCAGCACGAGGCCGGCCAGTGTGTTGATCAGACCGATGTCGCGCAGCACGATGGTCCAGGGAAGCAGGCGCATCTGCTGGGGCAGGAAAAGGCCGAGGGTCACGATCCCGTAGATCCAGTTGTCGCCGCGAAAGCGCCAGAGCGACACCGCGTAGCCGGCGATGGCGCCGAGCAAGGTCGAGAAGATCGTCGCGGGGATCGTGACCAGCGCGGAGTTCAGCATGTAGGGACGGATGCCGGAGCAGGTCTCGGCCACGCAGAAGCCGCTCCAGGCGGCGGCGTAGTTGCTCCAGGCCAGATGTTGCGGCCAGCCGATCATCGAACCCTGAGCGATCTCCTCGTTGGTCCGCAGCGAGTTCAGAACGACGACCACCAGCGGCGCGAGCCAGGCCGCGGCGATCAGTGAAACGACGAGATAGATCAAGATCCGGCTCGGGGTAAAGCTGCGCTCACGCATGAACGGCCCGCCGTCGCTGGAGATATCGCCATGCCGCGTAGGGCACGAGCACCGCGAGAAGGATGAGCAGCATCAGCACTGCCGCCGCGGCGCCGCGGCCGAGCAGGCTGCGCTGGAACATGAGGTCATAGACGACCAAAGCGGGCAGCTGGGTCGCAATTCCCGGCCCGCCATTGGTGAGGGCGCGGACGAGGTCGAAGGTCGAGATCGCGAACTGCAGCTGGATCACGACGACGGTGATGGTGATCGGCCAAAGCGACGGCAGGATGATGCGCCGGTAGATCCGGACCGGTCCGGCGCCGTCGATCTGCGCGGCCTTGATGATGTCGGCATCGACCGAGCGAAGGCCGGCAAGAAACAGGGCCATGGCAAATCCGGAAGATTGCCAGATCGCGGCGACGACGATGGTCCAGATCGCCATGTCGCGGTCGATCAGCCAGTCGAACTTGAACGAGGTCCAGCCGAGATCGTGGACCAACTTCTGAATGCCGAGGCCGGGATTGAGCAGCCAGCTCCAGACCGTGCCGGTGACCACGAACGACACGGCGAGGGGATAGAGGAAGATGGATCGCAGCACGTTCTCGCCGCGAATGCGCTGATCAAGCAGGATCGCAAGAACGAGGCCGGTCGCCGCACTCAAGACCACGAACGCAATGCCGAACAGCAGCAGATTGTCGAAGGCGATCTGCCAGTTCCGCGATGCCAGGACGGCCGTGTAGTTGCGCAACCCCACCCAGCCCGAGACCGGGATCAGCGTGGAGGGCGTGAACGAGATCCAGATCGTCCACAGCGAGAACGAGACGAGGTGTGCCGCGGAGAGCAGCAGCGGCACCCAGATCATCAGGTATTCCGGCAGCCGGCGCACCCATTCAGGAAGCGCCGGCCGGCCCGGTCTTATCGCCGCGGCATTGCTCAACGTGCGCCCTCGACGGCCTCGGCGAGGCGGGTCGCCGCCTGCTCGGGCTTGATCGTCCTGTTCTTCACGTACTCGGTGATCACGTCGATCATGGCTGCGGTCATGCCGTTTTCCTGCGCCATGTTGTGCGCCATGCTGAGGACGGCCTGATTGCTGGCGATGGCGTCCTTCAGGGCCTTTGCGGTGGTGCGTTGACCCTCCGACCAGCCTTCGCCGGACAGATCGACGTCGGTGCGCACGGGGATCGATCCGGTGATCTGCGAATACATGGTCTGGATCGCCGGATCCATGACGAGCTGGGCCATCAGCGTCTGGCCGGCCTGAAGGTCTGCCTCCTTGCGCTGCCAGAAGATGAAGGCGTCGGCATTCAGCAGGAAGACCGGCTTGCTGTTGTCGCTGGGACCTGGCGCAATCATGAAGTCCTCGAGCTTGAAGCCGGCGTTGCGCAACACGCCCTGGGCCCAGCCGCCCATGATCATCATGCCCATGTCGCCGTCGATGAAGCGTTTCAGATTGGTCGAGAAGTGCTGGGCGCCGACATTGGGGTCCATCCAATCGGCGATCTTGCGCACCTGCGCGAACGCAGCCTTGATCTCGGGACCTTCCAGAGCCTTCTTCTCGAGATTCATGATGGCGGCGCGGTAGGCGAGCGGACTGATGCCGGCCAGGGCGGCCTCGAATTTCTGCCCGTCATCCGGGCGGGTCCCGCCGTTGGCGATCGGATGGGCGACGCCGCCCGCCTTCATCTTTTCAGCGAGGTCGTTGAAGTCCGCCCAGGTGACCGGGACCTTGTCGGCCTTGGCCTTGTCCATGGCGCGCTTGGACAGGAACAGCATGTTGGTGCTGTAGATCTGCAGCGGCAATGCGATCCATTTGCCGCCGGGCTTGTGCAATTTCGCAAGGTCCGGCGCGACGACCTTCTCGTAACCGGCGGCGGCGACGACGGCGTCGAGATCGACGGTCGGGGCGATCTTCGACCAGGCCGCAATCTCGGGACCCTTGAGCTGCGAGCAGGCCGGCGGATCGCCAGCCATGATCTGAGCGCGCAGCTTGTTCATCATCTCGGTGGTGAAGCCGGGCACGGGCGAATGCTGCCAAACGCCGCCCTTCTCCTCGAACTTCTTGCCGAGCGCGGTGATGGCCGCGCCGTCGCTGCCCGCGGACCATTGCGAGATCGCGGTCAGGCGCGGCTTGACCGCGCCTTGCGCGCGGGCAAAGGCCGGCATTGCGAGCGTAGCGACGGAGCCAGCGAGCAGACGGCGCCTTGTTGTGGTGATCGGCATGGCAGTTCCTCCCGGTGTGAAGTTTCGGCGCGTGTAGGACGTTCAGATTTTGCTTCAGCGCATGTCAGGCCGCCTCCGTCGAGGCCGCGGGCATGCCGCCACGGCTGGCGAGACAAAAGGCGGCGAAGGCGAGCGCGGCCTGCGGATCGTTGCCGGTCGACGGCGGCACGAAGGCGATGGACACCTGCGCCAATTTGCGTCCCCCCAGCAGGCAGGCATCGATCCCTTCGACCACGGCGTTGCGATCGTCTGCGGCGAGAAGCGACGGCCAGCCGCTGATCGCAACGCCGCCGCACGGTTTCACGTTCAGCGTGTTGCCGATCGCAAGGCCGAGCCGGAACAGCCGCCGGCGCAGCTCCTGCCGCACGCGCGATGAGATCGGAATCGTGTTCACCCATTCGTTGCCGAGTCGAAGCAACTCGGCTTCGGCAACGCCGAGAAGCTCGGCCAGGGCCGGAATCGACGCATAGGCCTCGACGCAGCCATGATGTCCGCAGCGGCAGCGCGGCCCTTCAGGCTCGAACACCATGTGGCCGAGCTCGATCGGTTGCAGCGCCTCGGCCTTCGCCGGATCATCCATCCAGGCGCCGGCAACGCCGTGGCTGACGAGCACGAACAGATGCGTGTCGCTGAAGGGATAATTCTGGGTGCGGCAGCGGTGAAAGGTGGCGTGGGCGACCACCGAATTGGTGATCTCGAGCGGCACGCCGGCGAACGTCTCGTCGAACATCTCGCCGAGGCGCGCGACATCGCAGGGAATGATCGGATTGGCCGAGATGCTGAGACGGCCGAGGCCTGGAATGGAGACGCCGATCTGGGCGAGGGTGATGCGGCGGCGCCGCATCCAGTCGCGCAGCAATGTCATGGCTTCGCGAAATGCCTGGCCGACGGTCTCGGCGGTCGGCGTCTTCGGCAGCTTCACGCGCTCGGCGTAGTGCAGTTCGCCCGACAGGCCGCCGACGCCGACGCTGAGATGCTGCGCGGTCAGCTCGAAGGCTGCGAGGGCGACCGAGCCGTCGAGCGACACGAGGCCGGTCGGGCCGCCGACGTAAGGGGCAGGGCGCCGCACCTCCTCGATCAGGCCTTCGGCCTTCAGGTCGAACAGGATGCGCGACAGGCTCGCTTCCGACAGGCGCACGGCCTTGGCCAGCGGCGGACGGAACGAGCCGCCCGACTGAAGCAGATGGGTCAAAATGGCAGCGCGCGTCTGCCGCCGACTTCTCGGCTGCTCCGGCATTTCCGTCCCTGTCGTCATTCTTACTTAGTGTAAGAATGCGCGCGTGGCAGCTCGGCTGTCAAGCCGCCTGCCGCCATGTCCATGGACTTGTTGTTGTGCGCGGCAGCAAGATGAGCGGTACGGGTCTCGTAGGGTGGGCCAAGCGAAGCGTGCCCACGACTTGTTGGCTATCACGTGGAGATGGTGGGCACGGCGCTACGCGCCTTTGCCCACCCTACGGCCCCTGCGCAAACGAAAACGGCGCCATCTTGCGATGGCGCCGTTTCGATAGCCGTATTACTCAGGACTTACTTGCGATCCTTCATCGCGACGTAGTCGCGCTTGGTGACGCCGGTGTAGAGCTGACGGGGGCGGCCGATCTTCTGCTGCGGGTCCTCGATCATCTCGCTCCACTGGCTGATCCAGCCGACGGTGCGGGCGACCGCGAACAGCACGGTGAACATCGAGACCGGGAAGCCCATCGCCTTCAGCGTGATGCCCGAATAGAAGTCGACGTTCGGGTAGAGCTTGCGGTCGATGAAGTACTGGTCGCTCAGCGCGATCTTCTCGAGCTCCATCGCCACCTTCAGCATCGGATCGTCGCCATGGCCGGTCTCCTTGAGCACGGCGTGACACATCTTCTGCATGAGCTTGGCGCGCGGATCGTAGTTCTTGTAGACGCGGTGACCGAAACCCATCAGGCGGACTTCGGAGTTCTTGTCCTTCACCTTGGCGATGAATTCGGGAATCTTGTCCACGGTGCCGATCTCGGCGAGCATCGCGAGCGCGGCTTCGTTGGCGCCGCCATGCGCCGGGCCCCAGAGGCAGGCGATGCCGGCGGCGATGCAGGCGAACGGGTTGGCCCCGGACGAGCCGGCGATGCGGACCGTCGAGGTCGAGGCGTTCTGCTCGTGGTCGGCGTGCAGGATGAAGATCTTGTCCAGCGCGTCGGCGAGCACCGGGTTGATCTTGTAGTCCTCGCACGGCACGGCGAAGCACATGTGCAGGAAGTTCTCGGCGAACTTCAGCGAGTTCTTCGGGTACACGAAGGGCTGGCCGATCGTGTACTTGTAGGCCATCGCCGCCAGGGTCGGGATCTTCGCGATCATGCGCATGGATGCGATCATGCGCTGCTTCGGATCGTTGATGTCGGTGCTGTCGTGATAGAACGCGGCGAGCGCCCCGACTGCGGCCACCATGATCGCCATCGGATGAGCGTCGCGGCGGAAGCCCTGGAAGAAGCGGGCCATCTGCTCGTGCACCATCGTGTGATGGATCACGCGGTCGTCGAAATCCTTCTTCTGCGCGGCGGTCGGCAGGTTCCCGTAGAGCAGGAGATAGCAGGTCTCGAGGAAGTCACCGTTCTCGGCGAGCTGCTCGATCGGATAGCCACGGTATTCCAGCACGCCCGCATCGCCGTCGATATAGGTGATCTTGGACTGGCAGCTCGCGGTGGAGGTGAAGCCGGGATCGTAGGTGAACAGGCCGGACTGGCCGTAGAGCTTGCCGATATCGATGACATCAGGCCCGACGCTGCCGCTGTGGATCGGGAGATCGTAATTCTTGTTTCCGACCGTCAGCGTAGCGGTCTTTGGGCTTGGTTTTGCGTCCATCAGAGGTCCCCGATGTATGGTGAAACGGGCCGGAGCCGGAGCCCCCGAGGCAGGTCCTGGGGGCGGGCCGGATGTTCCAGAAGGTACGGGGCAGATGGGTATATTATTGCTATGTGCGCTGCAAGATCGCCGCACGCATGGTCGACTTACGTCGTAGACTGATCCTTAAGCCGGCCAAGGCTTTCGTGGCGTCCCAGGACGTCCAAAACCTCAAATATGCCAGGCGACGTCGTCCGTCCCGTCAGCGCCGCCCGCAAGGGCTGGGCGACCGCGCCGAGCTTGAGACTATTTTCCTCGGCAAAGGCGCGCAGCGCGGCTTCGGTGCTGGTCCCGCTCCACGTCTCGACCTGCTCCAGCGCCGCATGGAGCTGGCCGATCAGCTTGCGGTTTTCCGGCGTGAGCAGGGCTTGCGCCTTGGGATCGAGCTCCAGCGGCCGGTCGGCGAAGATGAAATAGGCGCCGTCGATCAGCTCGATCAACGTCTTGGCGCGCTCCTTCAGGGCCGGCATGGCCTTCGCGAGCTGCGCGCGCGTGGTGTCGTTTAACTTGGCCTTAAGCTCGGCCCGACCCGGCACGTGGTCGAGCACGTCCTCGAACATCTTCACGAGCGATTGATCGTCGGCGTGGCGGATATAGTGGCCGTTGAGGTTTTCCAGCTTGGCGAAATCGAAGCGGGCGGCGGCGCGGCCGACATTGGCGAGGTCGAACGCGGCGATCATCTCCTCGGTCGAGAAGATCTCCTGGTCGCCATGGCTCCAGCCGAGCCGGACGAGGTAATTGCGCAGCGCCGCCGGCAGATATCCCATGGCGCGGTAGGCATCGACCCCGAGCGCGCCGTGGCGCTTCGACAGCTTCGAGCCGTCCGGACCGTGGATCAGCGGGATGTGGGACATGCTCGGCAGCCCCCAGCCCATCGCATCGTAGATCTGCTTCTGGCGCGCGGCGTTGATCAGATGGTCGTCGCCGCGGATCACATGGGTGACGCCCATGTCGTGGTCGTCGACCACCACGGCGAGCATGTAGGTCGGGTTGCCGTCGCCGCGCAGCAGGACGAGGTCGTCGAGGTTCTCGTTTTGCCAGACCACGCGGCCCTGAACCTGATCTTCGATCACGGTCTCGCCGGTCTGCGGCGCGCGCAAGCGGATGGTCGGCTTGACGTCGCCAGGGGCGCTCGCGGGATCGCGGTCGCGCCACATGCCGTCATAGAGGCGGGTGCGGCCCTCGGCGCGGGCCTTCTCGCGCATCGCGGCGAGCTCCTCGGCACTGGCGTAGCAGCGGTAGGCCTTGCCGTCGGCGAGCAGCTGCTCGGCGACCTCGCGGTGACGCGCGGCGCGGGCGAACTGGTAGATGACCTCGCCGTCCCAGCCGAGCTCGAGCCATTTGAGACCGTCGAGAATGGCGCCGATCGCGGCTTCGGTGGAGCGCTCGCGGTCGGTGTCCTCGATCCGCAGCAGCATCTTGCCGCCGTGCTTCTTCGCATAGAGCCAGTTGAACAGCGCCGTGCGGGCGCCGCCGATATGGAGGAAGCCGGTCGGCGAGGGGGCGAAGCGGGTGACGACGGAATCGGTCATTCTTGGCAGGGCCTATGCATCGGAAGCGGTGGTGTATAGCAGGACCGGCGCATAACTAAAGCCCGACGGCGGACCTGCCGGCCCTGCTTAAGCTCTTGGCTCGGCCTCCCGAATTTGGCAGAAGGACCGCTGATTTCCCGACAGGATTTTCGTAATGACAGAACCGGTGGCAGCTGAGGTTGGGCGCGATTTCATTCGTGACATCATCCAGGCCGACCTCGATCAGGGCAAGTACAGGGAAATCGTGACCCGGTTCCCGCCGGAGCCGAACGGCTACCTGCATATCGGCCACGCCAAGTCGATCGCACTCAACTTCGGCATCGCCCAGGAGTTTCCGGGCCGCTGCCACCTGCGCTTCGACGACACCAATCCGGTCAAGGAAGAGCAGGAATACATCGATTCCATCCAGGCCGACGTGCGCTGGCTCGGCTTCGACTGGGGCAAGAACCTGTTCTTCGCCTCCGACTATTTCGACCGCCTGTACGAATGGGCCGAGCAGCTGATCCGCGACGGGCTCGCTTATGTCGACGACCAGACCCAGGAGGAGATCCGCGTCTCCCGCGGCACGCTGACCGAGCCCGGCAAGAACTCGCCGTTCCGTGACCGCAGCGTGGAGGAGAACCTCGACCTGTTCCGGCGCATGAAGGCCGGCGAATTTCCGAACGGCGCGCGCGTGCTGCGGGCCAAGATCGACATGGCCGCCGGCAACATCAACCTGCGCGATCCCGTGCTGTACCGCATCCTGCACGCGCACCATCCGCGCACCGGCACGAAGTGGAGCATCTATCCGAGCTACGATTATGCGCACGGCCAGTCGGACGCGATCGAAGGCATCACGCACTCGATCTGCACGCTGGAGTTCGAGGACCACCGGCCGCTCTACGATTGGTTCATCGAGAAGCTGCCGGTGCCGTCCAAGCCGCATCAGTACGAGTTCGCGCGCCTGAACCTCACCTACACGCTCCTGTCCAAGCGCGTGCTGACGCAGCTCGTCCGCGACGGCCATGTCGCGGGCTGGGACGATCCGCGCATGCCGACCATGGCCGGGATGCGCCGCCGCGGCGTGCCGCCGGCGGCCTTGCGCGAGTTCGTCAAGCGCATCGGCGTTGCCAAGGCCAACAGCGTCGTCGATGTCGGCATGCTGGAGTTCTGCATTCGCGAGGAGCTGAACCGCACCGCGCAGCGCCGCATGGCGGTCTTGAGGCCGCTCAAGGTCGTGATCGAGAACTACCCGGAAGGACAGACCGAGGAGCTCGAGGCGATCAATCACCCGGATGATCCCAGCGCAGGCACGCGGAAGATCACGTTCGGCCGCGAGCTCTATATCGAGCAGGACGACTTCATGGAGAACCCGCCGAAGAAGTTCTTCCGCCTGTCGCCGGGCAACGAGGTGCGGCTGCGCTACGCCTATTTCGTCAAGTGCACCGGCGTGATCAAGAACGACAAGGGCGAGGTGGTGGAGCTGCGCTGCAGCTACGATCCCGCGACCAAGGGCGGCAACGCGCCCGACGGCCGCAAGGTCAAGGCGACCATGCACTGGCTACCGGCCGCGACGTCGAAGCCTGCGGAAATCCGCATCTACAACCAGCTGTTCGCTAGTCCCAGCCCGGATGCCTCGAACTTCGCGGCCGATCTCAATCCGAACTCGCTGGAGATCCTCGCCGATGCGCGGGTCGAGGCTTCCGTTGCGGACAGCAATGCGACCGAGCCGATGCAGTTCGAGCGCCAGGGCTATTTCGTGCGCGACAAGGACTCGACGCCCGGCAAGCCGGTGTTCTCGCGCACCATCGGCCTGCGCGACACGTTCGCGAAGGAAGTGGCGAAGGGCTGAGGGACCACGATGAGCAACGAAGCCGACGCCATCGCTTCAGCCATCATCGCGAAATGGTGCGCCGGCTTCGCGACGCTCGATGCAGCGGCGCTGTCGTCGCTCTATGCGAAGAACGCATTCTTCTTCGGCTCGAATCCGAAGCTCTATCGGGGCAGGGACGGCGTCGCCGACTATTTCAACGGCCTGCCGCGCTGGCGCCAGCCGCGCGCCATGTTCTCCGACGTGAACGCAGCGCAGGCCGGCCCGGACCTGATCAACATGGCCGCGACCATCGCGTTCGATCTCGCCGGCGAGCGGGACGATCTGGTCGTCAAGATGAGCTGGGTCATCATCCGCGAGGACGGCGACTGGAAGATCGTCAATCACCACGCCTCGTCGCAGGCGCCGCTGATCTGACGCGGCTCCATCGGTTTCGTCATTACGGGCTCGCGACTTCGTCGCGCCCCGGAATGACGACTATAGTACCGTAGGTTGGGTAAAGGCGCAGCGCGCCGCGCCCACCATCTTTCGTCGCGAAACACACGGCATCGTCATTGCCGAGAGAGAACGAACGTGCCTCGTCTGCGTTGGCGTGGGTTCAACAAGGAACCCACCATGCGTAACATCGCAGAGCATATGGAAGTCATCGGCGCCGACGGCGTACATGTCGGCACGGTCGACAAGGTCGAAGGCAACCGCATCAAGCTGACCAAGAAGGACAGCGGCGAGGGCAGCCACAAGGGCCACCATCATTTCATCGACAAGGGCCTCGTCGCCGATGTCGAGGGCAACAAGGTGCGGCTGTCGGCCAAGGCGTCGGTGGCCGTGACGATGGAAGAGGAAAAGTAGGGGGCGCCTTCTCGCGTTCCTGATCTGTACCGCTATTCGCCCGGCCGCACGTTCCGGTAGCTTCAGTGCCAGTCGCGTCGCGTAAGGTGCAGGGGAATGGCGGAGCAGGGCCGGCCAGTACGCGCCCAGGGGATTGCCGGGACGTGGCCGGTCGGCCGCGCCGCACCCGCCGGCGGCCTTGTGCCGGCGGGTTTCGGCATCTGGCCCACGATTGTCGAAACGCTTCGCGGATGGGCCCGCGCCGAGGCCGGTCCCGGACGCCTGCTGCCGTGGGTGCCGGTCGCCTTTGGCGGCGGCATCGCGCTCTATTTTGCCGCCGATCATGAGCCGGTGCTGTGGGTTGTCGCGACGATGGCGGCCGCACTGCTGCTCGGCGCGATCCTGCTGCGGCGGAGCCGGCTGTTCGCGCCCGCTCTCATGATCGCGGCGGTCGCTTCCGGCTTTGCCGGGGCGACCTGGAAGACGGCGCGCGTCACCCATACCGTGCTGGCCAAGCCGCTCTATTCCGTGTCGCTGTCGGGCTTCGTCGAGACGCGCGACATCCGCGAGCGCACCGACCGCTTCGTGCTGCGCGTCACCGCCATGGAGGCGCAGCGCAGCGACGTCAGGCTCGATCGCGTCCGCCTGTCGGTGCGCAAGGGCACCGCGCCCGAGGTCGGCAGCTTCGTTCAGTTGAAAGCGCGGCTGATGCCGCCGCTCTCGCCGGTGCGCCCGGGTAGCTACGACTTCTCGCGGGATATGTTCTTTCAGGGCATCGGCGCCTCCGGCTTCGTGATGGGCGCGATCACGGCTTCGACCCCGCCGGACGCCGGCGGCCTGCGGCTGCGCTACGCCGCCTTCATGCAAGGCCTGCGCGATGCGATCGACGCGCGCATCCGCGCGACGCTCGAGGGCGACAACCGCGCGATCGCGACCGCGCTGCTCACCGGGCGGCGCGATGCGATCTCCGCGCCCGTCAACGACGCGATGTTCATCTCGGGGCTCGGGCACGTTCTCTCCATCTCCGGCTATCACATGGCGGTGGTCGCGGGCGTCGTTTTCTTCGCGGTGCGCGCGCTGCTGGCGTTGATCCCGGGCCTCACCGTCGGGTTCGCCATCAAGAAATGGTCGGCGGCCGCAGCTTTGGTGGCCGCCGCGTTCTATCTGCTGCTCTCGGGTGCCGAGGTCGCAACGCAGCGATCGTTCTTCATGACGGCGGTGGTGCTGATCGCGGTGATGGTCGACCGCCGCGCCATCACCTTCCGCACGCTGGCGGTGGCGGCGCTGATCGTGCTCGCGGTCGCGCCGGAGGCACTGGTGCATCCGAGCTTCCAGATGTCGTTTGCGGCAACGCTCGGTCTGGTGGCGCTGGTGCAGATCGGCATGCCGAACCTGCTGGCCGCGCCCGATCATTCGGCGACCGCACGCGTCGCGCTGTGGGGCGGCCGCGAGATCGCGATGTTGTTCCTGGCCTCGCTGATCGCGGGGCTTGCGACCACGCCCTATGCCGCCTTCCACTTCCATCGCGTCACGCCCTATGGCGTGCTCGCTAATCTCGGGGCGATGCCGGTGGTCTCAGTGCTGGTGATGCCAGCGGGGCTGTTGGGATTGCTCGCAGCGCCGTTCGGGCTCGATGGCGTGTTCTGGTGGCTGATGGGCCTGGGCATCGACTGGATGGTCGCGGTCTCGCGCTGGGTCGCGGCATTGCCGGGCGCGGTCGGCCGCATCCCGGCGTTCGGCATCGCGCCGCTGATCGCCGCGAGCCTCGGCATCATCCTGATGGGTCTGTTGCGCACGCCCTTGCGCTGGTGCGGTGCCGTGGTGCTGCTGGCGTCCATCGCCTGGGGCCTATCGGCACGGCAGCCTGATGTCCTGATTGCCGGGGACGGCGCCAGCGTCGCGGTGCGGGGCGGGGACGGGCGTCTGCACCTGATCAGGGCGGGCAAGGACAGTTTCCTGCTGAAGGAATGGCTGGCGGCCGACGCCGATCCGCGCGATGCCGCCAGCAGCACGTTGGCCGAGGGAGTGTCGTGCGACGAGGCCGGCTGCGTGACGCCGCTCGCCGATGGACGCCTGGTCGCGCTGGCCTCGCGCATCGAAGCGCTGGCGGACGATTGCAGCCGCGCCGCGCTGGTGGTGACGTCGCGGCCCGCGCCGCCCGATTGCGCGGCGATGGTGGTGGATCGGCAGCGGCTCGCTCGCCAGGGCGCGCTGGCGTTGACACGGCATGGCGACGGATTTGCGGTTGAGGCGGTCAAGGCGAGAGGTGCAAACCGCCCCTGGTCGCCGGCAGTCGCCGGCGAGGGCGATTTCGAAGGAGCCCTCATGCCGAAGGCGGCTCCGCGCGTCCGCGACGCAACGCCGTCGGAGGCCGATCTTCAGGCCGAGGACTGAGCTTTGATCAGCCGATCGGCAGGCGCGTGACCGGCGGCCGACTGTCGGCGATGATCTCAGGCTTGTGCTCGCGCTCGCCGACCGGCTGCGTCACCGGCAGCTGCAGCACGGTTGCGCGCTGGCCTTCGACCAGCTGAGTCACCAGCACGTATTTGCCGTCAGGAAATTCGATCGCGTCGTGATGGCGATCGGGAATGTGCGGATCGATCTTGCCGAACTTGCCGACGCGGGAGTTGACGGTGCGCGTCCAGATCCAGCGGTTGTCGTAACGGACGTTGTCGGCGAAGGCGAGCTCCGTCCCCGGCAGCAGGCAGACCGCAACGGAGAGATCGGCTTCGGAGGCGAAGCCGCGCGTCGAGGTGCCGCGGAAGGTTGTCGTGACGATCGTCTCGCCGACTTCGGCGGGACGCGTTGCGACGGCATGCAGGCTGTAGTCACACATCGGGTGCTCCTCATGCGAAGATAGCGACCCGCGTCTCGTCGAGGCGCAGGCCTCAATCAGAGTGGAAGCCTGCAACGCTCTGCTTGGTTATGGGCAAATCTGCGGCTCGCGTCCGCAGCGCGCGATCACATTATCTTTCCCGGATTCGATAGGAACAAACATCGCATCCTTGCATTTGGCCGGCGTATCGGCGCTGCCGGCACGCGCAGGGCTATCGCGTGTGGCGATGGTCACCAGCCGCCTCCACAGCGTCATGGCCGGGCTTGTCCCGGCCATCCACGCCTTCCACGCAGCACAATGAACGTGGATGCCCGGGACAAGCCCGGGCATGACGACCTCTGCAAAATTCAAATGCGATTGCCGAAGCGCGCCCGGCGCTTGATGCTCGGTATCAGTACTTCCGGTAAAGCCCGATCAGCTTGCCCTGAATCTTCACGCGGTTCGGCGGCAGGATGCGCACCTCATAAGCGGCATTGGCCGGCTCGAGTGCGATCGAGGCGCCGCGGCGGCGGAAGCGCTTGAGCGTGGCCTCCTCGTCGTCGATCAGCGCCACCACGATGTCGCCGGTATCGGCGCTCTCGTTGCGCTGGATCAGCGCCATGTCGCCGTCGAGGATGCCGGCTTCCACCATGGAATCGCCGCGCACTTCGAGCGCGTAGTGCTCGCCCGAGCCGAGCATGTCGGGCGGCACGCTGATGGTGTGGCTGCGGGTCTGCAACGCCTCGATCGGCGTGCCGGCCGCGATACGGCCCATCACGGGCACCGCCACCGGCCGCTCACCCTCGTCCATGGAGGGGCTGGAGCTCGTGCGAACCTTGCCGAGATTGCCCTCGATGACGCTCGGCGTGAAGCCGCGCCGGGCGCCGGCGGCAGCCTGGAGCTCGGGCAGCTTGATCACTTCGATGGCGCGTGCGCGGTTGGGCAGGCGGCGGATGAAGCCACGCTCCTCGAGCGCGGTGATCAGGCGGTGGATGCCCGACTTCGAGCGCAGGTCGAGCGCATCCTTCATCTCGTCGAAGGAGGGCGGCACACCGCTTTCCTTCAAACGTTCGCTGATGAACCTCAGAAGCTCGTATTGTTTGCGAGTTAACATCTCGACCAAAGTCCCCCGGTTGATGTCGTTCGATTCCGAGACGATGAGTTCAGCGATAAGTCGCTACATGCTCGAAACAAATCATGAACGGACACTATATGTTCGATACATGTTCCGCAACTGCTTAATTTACCGTGAACGGCGGCGATCTCGCGGAATGCGTGTGGCCGTGCACTCAGACGGGGAGACGCAGCACCTCGCAAGGGCTGCCCGCCTCGGCCTTCGGCGCGAACGGTGCGCGCACGAGAAGTACCTGTGCCGCAGCAAGATTCGCAAGCAGAGAGGAATCCTGATGGCTGACGGGAACGGCGACTTGCGCACCATCGTCGCGCAGTTCCAGGCGCGCGCGCAGATAATCCTCGCGCTGGTCGTTGGCGCCGAGATCCTTGCCCAGCACGGCGCGCTCGCGGCGATGATGAATCACTGAACGGCCCGACAAGGCGCGAATCAACGGCACCATGAACAGGAATGCGCACACGTAGGACGACACGGGATTGCCGGGCAGGCCGATCACGCGCATCGCTCCGAGCCGTCCGTGCATCATCGGCTTGCCGGGCCGGATCGCGATCTTCCAGAACGCCATCGAGATGCCTTCGCCCCGCAGCGCCTGCTGGACCAGATCATGGTCGCCGACCGATGCGCCGCCGGTCGTGATCAGGATGTCAGCACCGCACTCGCGGGCGCGGCGGATACCGGCGGAGGTGGCCTGCAGCGTGTCGGCGGCGACACCGAGGTCGATGGTCTCGGCGCCCTCGCTGCGGGCGAGCGCGTGCAGGGCGTAGCCGTTGGAATAGACGATCTGGCCGTGCCCGGGCGTGGTGCCCGGCCTCACCAGCTCGTCGCCGGTGGCGAGGATCGCAACCTTGGGACGGCTGCATACCGCGAGGTCGGGATGATTCATCGCCGCTGCAAGCGCGAGATCGCGCTCCGTCAGGCGGGTTCCCTTGCGCAGGAGCACGTCACCCTCGCGGAAATCGACGCCGGCCGGGCGGACGTGCCGTCCGGCGATCGCGGCTTCCTTGATGGTGACGCTGTTGCCGTCCGCGACAGTGTCCTCCTGGATCACGACCGCGTCCGCTCCGTCCGGGATGACGCCGCCGGTGAAGATCCGCACGGCTTCGCCGGCGCCAACCGCTCTCGTGAAAGGACGGCCGGCTGCGATCTCGCCGATCACCGTCAGCCGGGAATCGACCGTTGCCGCATCGGCCGCGCGCACGGCGTAGCCGTCCATCGCCGACATCGCCTGCGGCGGCTGCGTGCGGCGCGCCGCGACGTCATGCGCGAGCACGCGGTGATAGGCCTCGTCGAGCGAAACCATCTGTTCAGGCAGCGGCTCTGCACCTGCCAGCACCGCAGCAAGGGCGTCGGAAACCGGCATCAGGGCCACGGGCGAAACTCCTGCTCGCACATCGTTCAATGGGGCGGCGAGAGTTCTAGCTGACTGCAGACGCGAGGCAAAGCAGCACGCAGGATGATCTATCCTGCGTGCTCTCCGAGATCGAGCAAGTGCAAGTTCGCACACGTGATTCTAAAGGCGAAACGGCCGGCATGACCCTGGCCAACACTGAGCTGGCCAGCGCGCCCCGCTCATGTGTTCAAGGTGCCGTGGGATCGTCCGGGCTGATGTCCCATGCGACGTCGGGAGGTTTGGGGCCTTGGTCCTTGTCGGGGAGCGGATCGGCCTGCGATTTCAGGTCCGCAGCCTTGCTGATCAGCTTGGCGGAAAGCTCGGAATCCGAGGTGGTTCTGGCGAACTCAAGCAACAGAGAGGCTTGCTTGGTGAGGTAGGTTTTGCCCAGCACGTCGATCAGTCCCAATGTAGAAGTCCCAACGGACTCATGAGTCCGAAGGGTGGTATTCCGTTCCGGGAACTCTGTATAAAAATGCACAAAGGGGGCGGGTTCCACAGATTTTGTTTAGTTCCGGACGCGGTTTGCAGTGGGCTCCTTCTGATCAGGGGCCGGGATCAAATGCCCAACGCCTTCAATGCGTTCCCGACGTCGCGCGGCGATGTCACGTGCACCGCCGTCAATCCGCGCGCCCGCGCGCCCTCGATGTTCTCTTCGAGATCGTCGAAGAACACGATGCGCTCGGCCGGCACGCCGATCGCCGCGACGACATGGTCGAAAGCGTCTGCGTCCGGTTTGCGCAGGCCGATGCTGGATGACAGGTACAACTCGCGGAAATGGCCGAGCAGATCGGCATATTCCTTCGAGAAATAATCAACATGCGGCCGATTGGTGTTGGAGAAGGCGTAGAGCGGCATCTGCTTTGCCGCACGCGGCAACAGCTCGGCGATCTCAGGCATCTCGCCGGCGAAGATCGCGTTCCAGCCCTCCAGGAACTGGGCGTCCGAGATGCCGATGCCCAGTGAAGCGCGTAACGAGGCGAAATAGTCCGCGTCGCTGATCTTGCCGACCTCGTGCAGCCGGTAGGCCTCGTCGCGCACATAGCGCGCGACGATGCTTTCGGGCTGGCAGCCGGCGTGCCCCGCCCAGCAGGCGATCGCCTTGGAGAAGTCGATGTCGAGCACCACGCGCCCGAGATCGAACAGAAGCGCATCCGCGCTGCCGGGAGAGAGCGATGTCATTGCGTCCTTTTCACCTCAGGGTCGGCAGGAATCCGCAGGTCAGTAACGATAAGGCTCGTGGTCGAACAGCGGGAACGCGCTGAACACGCTCGGCGCGTTGGTGGCGGTCGCCGGATGCAGGCAGGATTTGTCGATCTCGGCAAACGAGGTGGCACCCAACAGGCCGAGGCAGCGCAGCACCTCGTCCTCCAACAGCTCCAGCATCCGCGTGATGCCGGCTTCGCCTGAGGCCGCCAGCGCCCAGCATTGCAGCCGGCCGATGCCGACGAGATCTGCGCCTGCCGCAATCGCCTTGACGATGTCGGTGCCGCGACAGATGCCGCCGTCGACCATGATCTTGGCGCGGCCCTTCACGGCCTCGACGATCTCGGGCAGCACATGCATGGCACCGCGGCCATGGTCGAGCTGGCGGCCGCCATGGTTGGAGACGTAGATCCATTCGACGCCGTGATCGACCGCGATCAGGGCGTCCTCGGCGGTGGCGATGCCCTTCAGGATCAGCGGGATCTTGTACCTGTCCTTGATCATCTTCACGGTCCGCCACTCCAGACCCTTCTGGTAATCGCCACCGGTGGCGCGCAGGCGGCTTTCGCGAACATAGCGCTTGGCGATGTCACGTTCGCGACGGCTGTAATGGGCGGTGTCGACGGTCAGGCAGAACGCGGCGTAGCCGTTCTTCTCGCTCCGGCTGACGACATCGGCGACGAAAGCATCGTCGCCGCGGACATAGAGCTGGTAGAGCCGGAGCGCGTCGGGCGCCGCCTCGGCGGTCTTCTCCAGGCCGGGCTCGGACACCGAGCTCAGCATGTGCGCCGCACCGAAGCTGCCGGCACCGCGCGCGACGCTCGCCGCACCATCCGGATCGAAGATTTCGAGCGCACCGACGGGCGCGAGCACCACCGGAAGACGCATCCTGCGGCCGAATTGCTGAACCGAGCCATCCACCTTGCGGACGTCGCGCAGCACCCGGGGGCGAAAAGCGATCTCGTCCAGCGCCATGCGGTTGCGGCGCATCGTGGTCTCGGTCTCGGCGGCGCCGACGATGTAGTCCCAGGCGTTCTGGTTGAGGTTGGCCCGCGCTTTCCGGATGAATTCGTGCAGGTTCTGGAACGGCTCGTCGCTGGCGCCGAGTTCGACGTTCCGTTCCGCCCGGATGCCGGGTGCTTCGTTCATTGTTATCCTCCCGAGAATTTGAACCCTTGTCTCATCGCCTAACCCGTCCAGCCCTGCAAAACTATCCTAGATTTGCATGGCTGCGAGGCGCGGACCGGCCTACGATTCCGCTTGCAGGTAGGCCAGTCCTGCAACGTTGCCAAAAGTTTAGGTCCGGGCGAAGCGATTTCTGCGGCGTACCCGTCGGCGTGGTATCCCGGCCTTGAAGAAACCAGATTGGTATTGTGAGAAGCGAGCTGGATCGCCAATTGCATGGCGTCTCCCATGTCTCACGAGACGAGCTCAAAGAACCGCCAAAGCAAGAAGGCAAGCCCATCCATGCGGAAATCCCTGCTGTTCCCTCTGGGCGCGCTCACCGGAGCGTGTCTCACCCTTCTTGTGGCCAGTCCGCACGGCGGTGTCTGGGCGGCACGGGCGGCGGCGAGCGCGGACGACGCCTATTCCCAGCTCAATTTGTTCGGCACGGTGTTCGAGCGCGTGAAGGCGAGCTATGTCGAGAAGCCCGACAATGCCAAACTGATCGAGGGCGCAATCACCGGCATGGTGACCTCGCTCGATCCGCATTCGCGCTACATGAATGCCAAGGCCTGGACCGAGATGCAGGAGACCACCTCCGGCGAGTTCGGCGGCCTCGGCATCGAGGTCACGATGGAGGACGGCCTCGTCAAGGTGGTCTCGCCGATCGACGATACGCCCGCCTCGAAGGCCGGCCTGATGTCGGGTGACCTCATCAGCAAGATCGACGGCGAGGCCGTGCAGGGCATGACGCTCGAGCAGGCCGTCAACAAGATGAAGGGCCCGGTCGACACCAAGACCAAGCTCACCATCCTGCGCAAGGGCGCAGACGCGCCGCTCGAAGTGGCGATCACGCGCGAGATCATCCATGTGCGCCCGGTGCGCTTCCGGGTCGAGAACGGCGACATCGGTTATATCCGCATCACCTCGTTCAACGAGCAGACCACCGACGGCCTGAAGAAGGCGATCGCCTCGATCTCCAAGCAGGTGTCGCCGGAGAAGCTCACCGGCTACGTCGTGGACCTGCGCAACAATCCGGGCGGTCTGCTCGATCAGGCGGTGTCGGTGTCGAGCGCGTTCCTGCAACGCGGCGAGGTCGTTTCGACCCGTGGCCGCAGTCCGGAGGAGACGCAGCGCTTCACCGCCCATGGCGGCGACCTCACCAAGGGCAAGCCGCTGGTGGTCTTGGTCAATGGCGGCTCGGCCTCGGCCTCGGAGATCGTGGCCGGCGCCCTGCATGACCACAAGCGCGCCACGATCATCGGCACGCGCTCGTTCGGAAAGGGCTCGGTGCAGACCATCATTCCGCTCGGGTCCGGCAACGGCGCGCTGGCGCTGACCACGGCGCGCTATTACACGCCGTCGGGCCGCTCGATCCAGGCCCAGGGCATCGCCCCCGACATCGAGATCCTGCAGGACGTGCCGCCGGAGCTGAAGGGCCGCATGGACACCATGGCGGAGTCCCAGATGCGCGGACATCTGTCGGCCGGCGAGGGTGGCGAGCAGACGGGGTCACAGTCTTACGTTCCGCCGGAAGAGAAGGACGACAAGGCGCTGCACGCGGCCTACGACTTCCTGCACGGCGTCACGGCGAACGCCGTTGCGGCGAAACGGGCATCGAAGGGCGCGGTGCCGAACTAGTCCTTGTGAAGCGACAAACGAAATCGCCCGGGAGTGCATCCGCACGTCCGGGCGTTTTCGTTTGGGGCGATCTCGGTGATCGGCAGCCCGCCGGGCTGCATCGGCACTAACCCGCCTCGCGGCGGCGGCCGCTGCGGCCTTCGCGCTGGGCCAGCCGGCTGCGATGCAGCGCGAACAGCTCCAGCATCTTGTCGGCCGGCTTTGCGGCGCTGAACAGATAGCCCTGCATCTCGGAGCAGCCGAGCGCACGCAGCAGGCGCTGCTGCTCCTCGGTCTCGACGCCCTCGGCCGTGGTGGTCATGCGGCGCGCGGCCGCCAGGTTGACGACGGCCTGGACGATGCTGGCGGAGCCGTCGGGACCGGCGATGTCGTCGACGAAGCAGCGGTCGATCTTGATCTTGTCGAACGGGAAGCGGTGCAGGTAGCTCAGCGACGAGTAACCGGTGCCGAAATCGTCGAGCGCGATGCGGACGCCGATGGCGCGGAGCTGGTGCAGGATCGCGAGCGCGGCATCGTCGTCGCGGATCAGCACTGCCTCGGTGATCTCGAGCTCGAGCCGGCTTGCCGGCAGGTTCGAGGCGGCGAGCGCCGCCATGATCTTCAGGGCCAGGGTGCCGCTCTTGAATTGCACCGGCGAGACGTTGACCGCGAGGCGGATGTCGTCGGGCCAGCTCACGGCGTCCCGGCAGGCGGTCGCCAGCACCCATTCGCCGATCTCGTTGATCAGGCCGGTATCTTCGGCGATCGGGATGAACTCCGCCGGCGAGACCATGCCGCGCTCGGGATGGCGCCAGCGCACCAGGGCCTCGCAGCCGGTGATGCGGTCGTCCTTCAGACTGAGGCAGGGCTGGTAATAGACTTCGAGGCCTCCTTCGAGGCCTCCTTGGGCGATGGCGTGGCGCAGGTCGCCTTCGAGCTGCCGGCGCTCGCGCACCTTGGCATCCATCTCCGGCTCGAAGAACCGATAGGTGCGGCGTCCGGCGGACTTGGCGGCGTACATCGCCATGTCCGCGTTCTTGAGGATCTGGTCGAGCACCGTGCCGTGTTCCGGCGCGAGCGCGATGCCGATGCTGGCGTCGGTGGTGAGATGATGGCCCATGCAGTCGAACGGCGTGCGGATGGCCGCGAACACCCGCGCGACGAGCTCGTCGACCTGGTCTCGTGACGTCACCGCGCTCTGGACCACGGCGAATTCGTCGCCGCCGAGCCGCGCCACGAAATCCGCCGGGCCCGCACAGCGGCGCAGGCTTGCGGCAACCGATTTCAACAATTCGTCGCCGACGAGGTGGCCGAGTGCGTCATTGACGCCCTTGAACTCGTCGATGTCGATATAGTGCACCGCGATCTCTTCGCCATTGCCGGCCGCGGCCAGCTCGTTGCGCAGATGCTCGTGGAACATGGCGCGGTTGGGCAGATCGGTCAGTGCGTCGTAAAGGGCGAGGTGGGTGATGCGCTCCTCGATGCGGCGGCGCTCGGTGACGTCCTCATGGGTCGCCACCCAGCCGCCGTCCGCGAGCGGCTCGTTGAGGATGTGGATGGAGCGGCCGTCGGAGGTATCGACCACCATGGAATTGCGCGTATGGATCCCCTTCAGCACGCGCGCGACGTAGGCGTCGACGTCGCCCGTGAACGAGCCGGTTGCCTTGCGATGGGCGATGATGTCGTGAAAACTGCAGCCGGGCTTCACGATTTTGCCCGACAATCCGTACATTTCGATGTAGCGCTGGTTGCAGACCACCAGCCGCTGCTCGGCGTCGAACAGCAGCAGACCCTGCGTCATGTTGTTGACGGCGCGGTCGAGCCGCTGCTTCTCCAGAGTCAGCCGCTCGCGCGAGGCGCGATGCTGCTCCAGCAGCTTGCGCACGACCGCGATCAGCACGCCTGCGATGGCGAGTGCGGAGGCGGCGGCGACCGAGACCAGCATGACGATCTGCTCGCGCCAGTCGGTCAGGGCCGCCGCACGCGTCGTGGTGGCCATCATCAGGATCGGGAAATTGGGCAATGCGCGCGAGGAGATCAGTCGATCTTCGCCGTCGATGGGGCTGGTGAAACGGCCGGCGAAATGATCGAGCCCGAAAACCCGCTGCTGTTCGAACTCACCGGTCTTGAAGTTTCGTCCCATCAATTCGCTGGAATGGGGATAACGGGCGAGCAGCGTGCCGTCGCGATGCAGCATCGAGATCGTCGCGCCTTCGCCGAGCGCGACGGAAGCGAAGAACCTTTCGAAATTGGCAGGCTCGATTCCGCGTCCGACGACGCCGAGGAATTCGCCGTTGGGCCCGACGATCCTCCGTGCCACCAAGACGGTCCAGGCACCGGAGATGCGGCTGTGCAATGGCTCGATCAAGACGTCGGGCGAATTGGGATCATACCTGAAGGTGCGAAAATAGGCGCGGTCGGCCACGTTGACCTTGGGAGCCGGCCACGTCGTCGACGAATTGATCAAGTTGCCTTCGGCATCGATGATGTTGACGCCGCCGATATAGGGCAGCGCCTCGATCTTCGAACGCAGCATCCGGTGCACGTCCTGACCGGAGAGGCGCGCGCGGAAGTCTGCGACGCTCGCGATGCCGATCGAACGGGCGTGATCGACGAAGTCTTTCTGGATGACCGCGAAATCCTGCAATTGCTGGTCGAAGTGATGGGCAAGCATCAGCACGGTGTTTTCCAGCTCGCGGCTGGAGTTGCGCAGCGCCCGGTCGCGGAAATTCTGCGCCATCAGGACGGAGCCTATGGCGATGGCCGCGATCAGCAGCGTGCCGCCCACCACCAGCCAGCGGATCGGTCCGCTGCGCACGAAGGCCTGGTCAAAGAAGCGACTGCCGAATCTCGTCTTCATGCCGATCATTGCCGCGCACACCTCAGGATCAACTTCTGGCCCTGAGAACACCCGTCGGTTTACGGGGACGGTGTGGAGGCGAAGTTAGGAAGCGAGGTTAACGAAGCATGAATTGTCGCAGGCAAAAGCAAGCGATGCGCGTCGCGGGAGCCGGGTCGCTGAAACGAGCGCGCTTCAGGCGCGGTAATGGCCGGACTTGCCGCCGAGCTTCTCGACCAGATGGATGCCTTCGATGCGCACCCCGCGCTCGACCGCCTTGATCATGTCGTAGATGGTGAGGCAGGCGACCGACACCGCGGTGAGCGCCTCCATCTCCACGCCGGTCGGTCCGGTCACCTTGACGCTGGCGCGGACGAGGCAGCCCGGCAGCTTTGCGTCGGGTTCGATGTCGACGATGACCTTCGACAGAGCGAGCGGATGGCACAGCGGGATCAGCTCCGAGGTGCGCTTGGCGGCCATGATGCCCGCGATGCGCGCGGTGCCGAGCACGTCGCCCTTCTTGGCGTTGCCGGAGACGATCAGGTCGAGCGTCGCCTTGGTCATGACGACGCGGCCTTCCGCGACCGCGAGCCGCTCGGTGGCCGGTTTGTCCGACACGTCGACCATGCGTGCCTCGCCGGAGGCGCCGATATGGGTGAGGGCGGGGCCGGCCTTCGTGTTCGAGGCCTTTGTCTTCAAGGACCTCGTCCTGGTCGTGGAAGCCTTGCGCGCCATGTCAGCGCGTACCGGTCGCGCGCGCGCCCGTCTGCCGCGCCAGCAGCGTGCGCGTCGCCGCGGTGACGTCGGCCTGCCGCATCAGGCTCTCGCCGACCAGGAAGGTCGACATGCCGACGCGCTCGAGCCGGGCGAGATCGGCGGGCGTGAAGATGCCGCTCTCGCCGACCATCAGCCGGTCCGCCGGGATCAGCGGTGCCAAGGTCTCGCTGGTCGCGAGCGTGGTCTCGAAGGTGCGAAGATTGCGGTTGTTGACCCCGATCATCGGCGAACGAAGTTTCAGCGCCCGGTCGAGCTCGGCGCGGTCGTGGATCTCGATCAGCACGTCCATGCCGTGGGCAATCGCTGCGTCCTCGAGATCCCGGGCGGTGGCATCGTCGAGCGCCGCCATGATGATCAGGATGCAATCGGCGCCGTGCGCGCGGGCCTCGACCACCTGATAGGTGTCGAACATGAAATCCTTGCGCAGCACCGGCAGGGAGGTCGCGGCGCGCGCCGCCACCATGAAGTCGAGATGGCCCTGGAACGAGGGCGCGTCGGTCAGCACCGACAGGCAGGCCGCGCCGCCCGCCTCATAGGCCCTGGCGAGCTGCGGCGGATCGAAATCGGCGCGGATCAGGCCTTTCGAGGGCGAGGCCTTCTTCACCTCCGCGATCAGCGCGTAATCGCCATTGGCGTGCTTGGCCTTGATCGCGCGCACGAAGCCGCGCGGAGCCCCTTGCGCCTTGGCCTTTGCCTCGACCGAAGACAGCGGCTGCGCGCGCTTGGCGGCGGCGATCTCCTCGCGCTTGTAGGCTTCGATCTTGGTCAGGATGTCCGACATGTCAGGCTCAGCCGTTCGAGACCGCGATCAGGTGCTTCAGGCGCATGTTCGCCGCGCCGCTGTCGAGCGACTTGGTGCCGATCGCAACGCCCTCCTTGAGGTCCTTGGCGCGCCCGGCCACGACCAGTGCGGCGGCGGCGTTCATCAAGGCCACGTCGCGATAAGCGCTCGGCTTGCCATTGAGCACGCTTTGCAGCGCGATCGCATTGGCGTCGGCATCGCCACCCCTGAGCGCGCCGGGCTCGCAGCGCGGCAGGCCGGCGTCTTCCGGCGTCACCTCGAAATTCCGGATCTCGCCGTTGTGAAGCGCGGAGACGAAGGTCGGGCCGGTGAGGGTGATCTCGTCGAGACCATCGGAGCCGTGCACCACCCATGCGGATTCGGAGCCGAGGTTCTTCAGCACCTGCGCCAGCGGCTGCACCCACTGCCTGGAGAAGACGCCGACCATCTGCCGCTTCACGCCGGCCGGATTGGAGAGCGGGCCGAGCAGATTGAAGATCGTGCGCGTCGCGAGCTCGACCCGGGTCGGGCCGACGTTCTTCATGGCGGGATGGTAGGCGGGCGCGAACATGAAGCCGATGCCGCATTCGCGCACGCAGCGGCCGACCTGCTCCGGCTTCAGGTCGATCCTGACCCCGAGCGAGGCCAGCACGTCGGCGGCGCCCGAGCGCGACGACAGCGCGCGGTTGCCGTGCTTGGCCACCGGCACGCCGGCGCCCGCGACGATGAAGGAGGCGCAGGTCGAGACGTTGACCGAGCCGGAGCCGTCGCCGCCGGTGCCGACGATGTCGACGGCGTCCGGCGGCGCCGTCACGGTCAGCATCTTGGAGCGCATCGCCGCAACCGCGCCGGTGATCTCGTCCACGGTTTCGCCGCGCACCCTGAGCGCCATCAACAGGCCGCCCATCTGCGAGGGCGTGGCCTCGCCGCTCATCATGGCGTCGAAGGCGGCAGAGGCTTCGTCACGCGACAGGCTGGCGCCGGTCGCCACTTTTCCAATGATCGATTTCAGGTCGTCCATCGCGTGCTTTCAACTCACTGGTTCGCGCCGGTCACCTGCGCGAAGGCGGCCTGATTAATGGTGGTCCCGATGTCGGTTTCAAGCTTGTTGACGTAGGAGGCGACCTGCTCCTCGGTCTGGGCCCGGTCGAGGGTCTCCTTCAGCTTCTTGACCGCGTCGGAGGCAGCGTCGACCGCGGGATCGACGATGTCGGTGACGCGGAAGACGATGACCTCGGTGCCGCCGGTCACCGGCGTCTGGCCGACGCCATCCTTGGCGGCGCGGAAGGCGGCCGCCACCACTGCTGCAGGCACGCTGGCAGGCGTATCGTCGCGCTTGAAGCCGGTCGCGGTCTCGACCTTGGCGCCGATGGCGGCGGCTTCATCGGCCAGCTTGCCGCCCGCTTCGAGCTTCTTCACCATCTCGCTCGCCTTGGCCTTGAGCTTGGTCGCGATCTGGTCCTGGCGCCAGCGCGCCTCGACCTGGTCGCGGACTTCGTCGAGATTGCGGTCGCGCGAGGGCGTGATGGCGAGCACGTCGTACCAGACATAGCCGCCCTTGTACGAGATCGAGTCGTTGTCGACGCCGACATCGGTGCTGAAGGCCTGCGACACCACGTCGAGGCCCGGCGGAATGTTGGGGACCGGCTGGCCGTTCGGGGCGCGGCCGGAGCGGTCGACGGCCTCGATGGTGACCGCGGTGAGCCCGAGCTTCTGCGCCGCCTCGATCACGCTGGCGCCGCCGCCGCGCTCGTCTTCCATCTTGTCGCGGAGATCATTGACCTTGACGCGCGCGCGCTCGATCGCGATCTCGCGCTTGATGTCGCCGCTCGCGCTGGCGTAGTCGGCCTCCTTGCCCGGCTCGATCTTGTCGACCTTGACGATGGACGTGCCGAGCGCGCCCTGGATCGGCTGGCTGATCTCGCCGGCGGGAAGCGCGAAGGCGGCTTCGCCGACCGCCGTATCCAGCGAAGATTTGCTGACGAGGCCAAGGTCGATATCGGAGGCGCTCAGCCCGCGTTCCTTGCCGAGGTCCTCGAACGACATGCCGCCGACGAGGCGCTCCCGGGCGGCCTGCGCTTCTGCGGCGTTCGGGAACACGATCTGCTGGATCTGGCGCTTCTCCGGCGTGCCGAGCCGGTCCTTGCGCTGCTCGAACACCTTCCTGGCGTCCTCGTCCGAGACTTCACTCCATTTTCCGATTTCTTCCGGCGAGACTACCACGAAGGCGATCTTGCGATATTCGGGCGCGCGGAACTGGACCTTGTGATCCTCGAAATAGGCCGCGAGCGCCTCGGGCGAGGGCGCGTCGATCTGGCCTGCCTGGGCGGCATCGAGCCTGACGAATTCAATGGCGCGCTGCTCGTTCTGGTAGCGCGTCAGCACGTCGACCATGGCCTTCGGCGGCTCGAGGCCGGCCCCGATCGTGCCAGTGATCTGCCGGCGCAGCGACACCTTGCGCTGCTCGGACACGTAGCGCTGCTCGGTATAGCCGAAATTGCGGATCAGGGCCTGGAAGCGGCTCGCATCGAAATTGCCGCCGACACCCTTGAAGTTGGGGTCGTTCATGATGACCTGGCGGATCTGCTCATCGGACTGACCGAGCCCGAGCCGGCGCGCCTCCTCGTCGAGGGCAGCTTCCGCGATGGTCTGCTGCAGCACCTGGCGGTCGAGGCCGAAGGCGCGGGCCTGGTCGGGCGTCAGCGGGCGGCCGACCTGGCGGCCGATCTGCTGCAGCCGGTCGGTATAGATCTGGCGGAACTCGTTGAGCGAAATCTCGGTGCCGCCGACCTTGGCCACCGTGGACTGCCCGAAGCCTTTGAAGATGTCGGCAATGCCCCAAACGCCGAAACTGATGATCAACACGCCCATCACCACGGCCATAATGATCTTGCCGAGCCAGTTTGATGAGGCCTTGCGCATTCCTCGAAGCATTTGGTCCAACTTGTCTGAGCAGGAGGGGAACGGGAGCGCGTCTTAATGCAGATTCCGCAAAAGCGCGTCACCAAATTGATCCATCATCATAAAGTGGCGGCTTTCCCCCCGCAACCTCGGGTCCTGCGACCGCTTACGGCTGCGGTGAAAAGCCCCAAAGCGTTTTCGAGCGAAGTGGACCCCGGTTCGCCTCTGGAAAACGCGTCAAAACAAGAATCTGGAACTGCGGCAGGTCCTCTGCTAGCGCATGCACAAACCTCATTTTGCTGGGAATTGACATGACCGACGCCATCCGCCCCCTGATCGCCGGCAATTGGAAAATGAACGGCCTGAAGGCCCAGGCTGCCGAGTTCGAGGCCATGCTCGACGGCGCGGCCGGGGTGACCGGCAAGGCCGATCTGCTGGTCTGCCCGCCCGCGACCCTGATTGCGGCCTTCGCCGAGAAGGCGCGCGGCAAGAAGGTCGCGGTCGGGGCCCAGGATTGCCATCCCAAGGCGTCCGGCGCGCATACCGGCGATATTGCCGCGGAAATGCTGGTGGATGCGGGGGCGAGCGCCATCATCGTCGGCCATTCCGAGCGCCGCGCCGATCACGGCGAGGGCGATGCCCTGATCCGCCAAAAGGCCGAGGCGGCCTGGCGCGCCGGAGCGACAGCGATCGTCTGCGTCGGCGAGACGCAGGGGCAGCGCGACGCCGGCCAGACCCTGGAGATTCTGCGCGGGCAGCTCGCGGGCTCGCTGCCCGATGGCTCGACCGCCGCGAATCTCGTCGTGGCCTATGAGCCGGTCTGGGCCATCGGCACCGGCCTGACCCCCACGGCCAAGGATGTCGAGCAGATTCATGGGTTTATTCGGGAACTCCTGACCACCAGGTTCAAGGCCGAAGGTGGCCGGATGCGCATCCTCTACGGCGGCTCCGTGAAGCCCTCGAATGCGGCCGAGCTGATGGCCGTGAGCAACGTTAACGGAGCCCTGGTCGGCGGCGCCAGCCTGAAGGCGGCCGATTTCCTTGCCATTGCCAAGGGCTGCCCCTAGCTAAGTCCAAAGCGCTGAACAGGACCCGATCGGGGGTGGCAATGCCCCCTCCGATCGTGTAACACCGCGCAACTTCAGGAAAACCCGCGAAGCGCGATCGGCCGACGTCAGGCGCCGCCCGCTTGTGACGGAAGGGCACTATGCAGACCGTTGTCATCGTCATCCATCTCATGATCGTCGCCGTGATGATCGGCGCCGTCCTGCTGCAGAAGTCGGAAGGCGGCGGCCTTGGCATGGGCGGCGGCGCGGGCTTCATGTCGAGCCGCGGTACCGCGAACCTGCTGACGCGAACCACCGCGATCCTGGCCGCCGGGTTCTTCCTCACCAGCATGTTCCTGTCCTGGCACGCCGGCTACAGCCGCGCGCCGTCGTCGATCATCGGCACGCCGGCGTCGCAGGGCCAGCCGGCCGGCGGATCGCCGATCGCGCCGCCGACCTCCGGCGGCATCCTGGATTCGCTGAAGAAGGCGGACGAGCAGCAGCAGGCGCCGGCTCCGACCGGCCCCCAGGTGCCGCGCTCGCAATAAAGCAGGGGGGCCATGCAGGGCGGCTGCTACCGTCCTGCATCAACAATCCCCATCAAGGCACTGTCACCACTCTTAGTTTTGGCTCACCCACAGGCCCGCAGAATCTTTGGGGCGGAATACGAATCGCTTTGGCGAATCGAATGTAGGGGATTAGAGGTTAAGTCCCATGGCGCGGTACATATTCATCACCGGCGGCGTGGTTTCTTCGCTCGGCAAGGGTCTGGCTTCAGCGGCACTCGGTGCGCTGTTGCAGGCACGGGGCTACAAGGTCCGCCTCCGCAAGCTCGACCCCTATCTCAATCTCGATCCCGGAACGATGTCGCCGTACCAGCACGGCGAAGTGTTCGTGACCGATGACGGCGCGGAGACCGATCTCGATCTCGGTCACTACGAGCGGTTCACCGGCCGGCCGGCGACCAAGGCCGACAACATCACGACCGGGCGCATCTACCAGGACATCATCTCCAAGGAGCGCCGCGGCGATTATCTCGGCGCGACCATCCAGGTGGTTCCGCACGTCACCAACGCAATCAAGGAATTCGTCCTCGACGGCAATGACGACTACGACTTCGTGCTGGTCGAGATCGGCGGCACCGTCGGCGACATCGAGGGCCTGCCGTTCTTCGAGGCGATCCGCCAGCTCAAGAACGAGCTGCCGCGCGATCACGCCGTCTACATCCATCTGACGCTGCTGCCCTACATTCCGAGCGCCGGTGAATTGAAGACCAAGCCGACGCAGCACTCGGTGAAGGAGCTGCGCTCGATCGGCATCCAGCCGGACATCCTGCTCTGCCGCACCGACCGCGAGATCCCGAAGGAGGAGCGGCGCAAGCTCGGGCTGTTCTGCAACGTGCGCGAAAGCGCCGTGATCGAGGCGCGCGACGTCGACAACATCTACGCGGTGCCCGAGGCCTATCACAATGCGGGCCTCGACGACGAGGTGCTCGCCGCCTTCGGCATCGCCTCGCGGATTCCGCCGGAGCTGCGCAGCTGGCAGGAGATCAACGAGCGCGTGCGCAATCCCGAAGGCAACGTCACCATCGCCATCGTCGGCAAATACACCGGCATGAAGGATGCGTATAAGTCGCTGATCGAGGCGCTCTCGCATGGCGGCATCGCCAATAAGGTGAAGGTCAATCTGGACTGGATCGAGAGCGAAATCTTCGAGAAGGAAGATCCCGCGCCGTTCCTCGAGCACGTCAACGGCATCCTCGTGCCTGGTGGATTCGGCCAGCGCGGCGCGGAGGGCAAGATCAAGGCGGCGCAGTTCGCGCGCGAGCGCGACGTGCCGTATTTCGGCATCTGCTTCGGCATGCAAATGGCGGTGATCGAGGCGGCGCGAAACCTCGTCGGCATCGAGGACGCCAATTCCACCGAGTTCGGCCCGACCAAGGAGCCGCTGGTCGGCCTGATGACGGAATGGCTGCGCGGCAACGAGCTCGAGAAGCGCTCACAGGCCGGCGATCTCGGCGGCACGATGCGGCTTGGCGCATACCCAGCGGCACTGAGCCGCGGCAGCCGGGTCTCGCAGGTCTATGGCGGCGCCACCGAGATCTCCGAGCGTCACCGCCATCGCTACGAGGTCAACACCGCCTACAAGGACCGCCTCGAGCAGCACGGCCTGAAATTCTCGGGCCTGTCGCCCGACGGCGTGCTGCCTGAAATCGTCGAGTACGAGGACCATCCCTGGTTCATCGGCGTTCAGTTCCACCCCGAGCTGAAGTCGCGTCCGTTCGAGCCGCATCCGCTGTTCGCCTCGTTCATTCAGGCGGCGATGGTGCAGAGCCGGCTGGTGTAGCCGGCTCGCCCGCCTTTGACGCGCACGCAATTTGTTGCGACAACTCCGCCCCGCAAGAACAACAAAGGGAGTGAACTGCAATGATCTACGAAATGCGCGTCTATCGCTGCGTGCCCGGCCGGCTGCCGGCGCTCTTGAAGCGGTTCGAGACCGCCACGCTGAAGATCTGGGAGAAGCACGGCATCAAGCAGGCCGGATTCTTCACGACGCTGATCGGTGAATCGAACCAGGAGCTGACCTATTTCCTGGCCTGGGACTCGCTCGCCGAGCGCGAGAAGAAGTGGGGCGCGTTCATGACCGATCCCGACTGGATGAAAGCCCGCGCCGAGAGCGAAGCCGACGGCCAGATCGTCGGCAACATCGTCAGCCAGATCCTGACGCCGACCGCATTCTCGGCGGTGAAGTAGCAACCCCTGCTGCGCCCCGAGCTGTCGCAATTGGACCGTCACAATAGGTCGTCATGCCCGGGCTTGTCCCGGGCATCCACGTTCTTGGTGCCGCGTGGCAAGGCGTGGATGGCCGGGACAAGCCCGGGCATGACGAAGTGGAGACTCTCGCGCTCCGATGCGATAGTTCTGGCCGCGGCGGGGAACTCCGGCGCAACCCTGATATTCGAACGGTCCGGGCCGAATAGGGTTGATCCGACCCTCATCGCGGCTATGGTCGCGCCGAAACGAGGGATTTGCCTTGAGCTCTTCGCATTCAGCGGCGCCGGTCGTCAGCATCGGCAGCGTCAAATTCGGCAATGATCTGCCGATCTCGATCATTGCCGGACCCTGCCAGCTCGAAAGCCGTCAGCATGCGCTGGAGGTCGCCTCCGCGCTGAAGGAGATCGCTGCGCGGCTGAACATCGGCCTCGTCTACAAGACCTCGTTCGACAAGGCCAACCGCACCAGCGCCTCGGCTGCGCGCGGCCTCGGCCTTTCGCAGTCGCTGCCGATCTTCGCCGAAATCCGCGCCTCGCTCGGCCTGCCGGTCCTGACCGACGTGCATGAGGCCACGCAATGCGCCGAGGTCGCGCAGGCCGTGGACATCCTGCAGATTCCCGCCTTCCTGTGCCGGCAGACCGATCTGCTGCTGGCTGCGGCTGCGACCGGCAAGGTCGTCAACGTCAAGAAGGGCCAGTTCCTGGCGCCGTGGGACATGGCCAACGTCGTCACCAAGATCACGAGTGCTGATAATCCCAACGTGCTCGTCACCGAGCGCGGGGTGTCGTTCGGCTACAACACGCTGGTCTCCGACATGCGCGCGCTCCCGATCCTGGCGCGCACCACCGGCGCGCCCGTGATCTTCGATGCCACCCATTCGGTGCAGCAGCCGGGCGGGAAGGGGACCTCGTCAGGCGGCGAGCGCGAATTCGTGCCGGTGCTCGCCCGTGCTGCGGTCGCGGTCGGCGTTGCCGGCGTCTTCATCGAGACCCATCCCGATCCTGATCGCGCGCCCTCCGACGGGCCCAACATGGTGCCGCTGCGCGAGTTCGAGGGGCTGATCGCCAGACTGATGGCGTTCGACGCGCTGGCCAAGAACCCGCGCTGATGCAGCAAGGCGAGGCGCGGGCGCAGGATCACGGCTTGCCGACAGCGCTCTACGTCATCTCGGGCGCAAGCTTCGCCGCGGCCTTGTCGGCGCGCGCGCTCGATCCGGTGCTGCCGCACGTCGCCGAGGATTTCAACGTCAGTATCGCCACCGCCGCGGGCTTTGCCGCGGTGTTCGCCTTCACCTTCTCGATCATCCAGCCGATCATCGGCGCTGCCGCCGACCTGTTCGGCAAGACGCGGCTGATGATCTTCTGCCTCGCGCTGCTCGGCCTCGCCAACATCCTGGGCGCATTCGCGACCTCGTTCTCGGTTCTGTTCGCGACCCGTATCCTTGCCGGCATCGGCTCGGGCGGCGTGTTTCCGGTGGCGCTGAGCCTGACCAGCGATCTCGTCGGGCCCGAGAAGCGCCAGGTTGCGATCAGCCGCACGCTCGCCGGCGCCATGACCGGCAATCTGCTCGGCGCCTCGGCCTCCGGCCTGATCGGCGATTTCCTCGGCTGGCGCGGCGTGCTCGCAGTGCTCGGCGCGCTCGTGATCGTGGCGTCGATCGCAGTCGCCGCCGGCTTTCGCGGCGCCAGGGTCAAGCCCCCGCCGCAGACGAGCCTGTCGGCACTGAAGGCCGGCTATCGCACCATCTTCACCAACCCGAATGCCTATGTCTGCTATTCGGCCGTGTTCATCGAAGGCTGCTGCGTGCTCGGCCTGTTTCCCTACATCGCCTCGTTCCTGTTCGAGCTCGGCCAGACCTCGCTCTCGATCGCCGGCATCGTCATCGCCGGCTTTGCGGTCGGCGGCCTGTTCTACACGCTGACGGTGTCGCGCCTGCTGCCATGGCTCGGCGTCAAGGGCATGATGATATCAGGCATGGCGCTGGTGGCCTCGCAGCTCGTCGCCATCGCGTTCGGACCGCGCTGGGAAGTGCAGGCGCTGAATCTCATCGTGATGGGATGGGGCTTCTACATCGCCCATGGCTGTCTGCAGGTCTTCGCCAGCGAGCTCTCGATCGAGGCGCGCGCCACCGCGCTGTCGCTGCATTCGTTCTTCTTCTTCATGGGGCAGACCGTGGGCCCGCTCGCCTATGGCTTCGGGCTACAGCACGCCGGCAAGGTCCCGACGCTGTTCGCGAGCGCAGGGATCATGGTGGTGCTGGGCGTTGTCTGTGCCCGGCTGCTCAAGCCGCGGGCCCCCTCCGACGCGTGCACCTGACGAAAGTCGCGCGGGAAACCTGCAACTAAATCGGACGGTCTGACCTTCAGCGTGCTACAGGCGGGAATGACAAAGTTCCTGATCGCCGCGCTGCTCGCCATGGCTCCCGTCGCCGCGCAGACGTCTCAAGCCCAGCCCAAGCCGCCGGTGACGGATCGCGAGCAGGTGCAGGCTGACCGCGCGAAAGCGGCTGCCGAGGAAAAGAACGCCCCGACCACGCGTCCCTGGGACAGAGATGCCAACGGCAAACGTCCCTGGGAAAGGTCATCCGTCTCCAAGTAGCGCCGCGCGCCGAAACCAGTTCGCACGCCGCTCACCTCGTTCTCAGCCCCGCCCGCGATAGGGCGCGACGCCTTGTTCTGGCACCCACAGGCCCTTGGGCACGCGGCCGGTCTGCCAGAACACGTCGATCGGAATGCCGCCGCGCGGATACCAATAGCCGCCGATGCGCAAGAATTTCGGCTTGATCTCGCTCGCGATGCGCTTGCCGATCATCACGGTGCAGTCCTCGTGAAAGGCGCCGTGGTTGCGGAAGCTTGCGATGTAGAGCTTGAGCGATTTTGACTCCAGCAGCCAGGCACCCGGCGCGTAGTCGATCATCAGATGCGCGAAATCCGGCTGGCCCGTGACCGGACAGAGCGAGGTGAATTCCGGCACAGTGAAGCGCACCAGGTAGTCGGTGCCCTTTTGCGGATTGGGCACGCGGTCGAGCTGCGCGTCTTCCGGTGTGTGCGGCCACTCGACCGCACGGCCGAGCTGGAGGGATTTCTTCGCCATCGCTTGCATCCTTTGAGGATGCCGGGATGGACGCAAATATCGCCGCCGTCAACCGGCGGCAATCGTCTGGATCATGACGATGCGGTCGTTGCCGGACTCGCAGCCCCACAGTTCGCCCGGCCGTCCGTCGAGCTGGCGCACATTGGCATTGGCCTTGTCGCTGGCGAAGACGTTGAACGTCTCCGTAGCGGGATCGAAGCGCACGATGGCGTTGGCGGAAAAGTCGGTCAGCCAGACCTTGTCCTTGTCGTCGACGAAGACGGCATAGGCGCGGGGGCGTTCGCCCGGCAGCTTCCACGTCTTCCACGACCCATCGGCGGGATCGTGCACCGAGACGTGGCCGCTATTCCATTCGCTGACCCAGATCCGGCTCCTCGAATCCGACCACACCCGCCGCGAGCCCTGGCGCGGCGTCGGCGGCTCGACGACGCTGGCGTTGCCGGTCGCACGGTCGATCCTGGCGATATGGCTGCCGGCGAGCGAGGCGTACCAGACATCGCCCTTGGGGGTGACAGTGATGCCGTAGGGACCGACGCCCTTGGGCGCCCTGAACACATTCATGTCGCCGGACTTCGGCGCGAGGCGGCCGTAATAGCCGGACTGACCGGTGAACCAATAGGTGCCCTCCTTGTCGAACACGCCGGTGTTGAGGTTGGCGGCAGCGAACTTCTCCGGCAGGCGGAACAGCGTGACCTTGAGATCGGAGGGATCGACCCGCGCGATCGCGTTCTGGCCGCCCTCGGTGATCCAGGGCGCACCGTCGGGGCCGATGGTCACGCCATGCGGGGCGGCGCCTTCGCCGAGGCTGACCGTCTTGAAACGGCCATCCCGGGGATCGAGCCTGCCGAGCAGGCCCTTGCCCTGCGCCGTGAACCAGACCGAACCGTCGGGGGCGGGGGCCAGATCATGCAGGCCGATGCCGGCACTGATCGGGAAATATTTCGTCCGGAACGGGCCCTCCTGGGCGAGAGCTGGCCGGGCCGCGAGCAGCGCGGCGCTCGAGACGAGAAACTGGCGGCGATTCATGGCGTTACCCCGGCTGGTTGAGATTGAGGTTGGACGCGCAGATCAATCGAATGCGAGCTTAGCCGCGGCCGCGTCAGGCGTCAGTCGAAGCCCGCCGTCCAAACGTTCACATTTGCTTGCGGCCCGTGTAAGACCCGCGGCACCGATCAGCCCTAACGAACGGAAGTGCACATCATGACCGCCATTATCGACATCATCGGCCGCGAAATCCTCGACAGCCGGGGCAATCCCACCGTCGAGGTCGATGTCGTGCTGGAGGATGGCGCGCTCGGCCGCGCCGCCGTGCCCTCCGGCGCCTCGACGGGCGCCCATGAGGCGGTGGAACTGCGCGACGGCGACAAGGCCCGCTATCTCGGCAAGGGCGTCAGCAAGGCGGTCGGCGCCGTCAACGGCGAGCTCTTCGAGGCCCTCAGCGGCCTCGACGTCGAGCAGCAGGCCCAGATCGACCAGATCATGATCGACCTCGACGGCACGCCGAACAAGAGCCGGCTGGGCGCCAATGCCATCCTCGGCGTCTCGCTGGCCTGCGCCAAGGCCGCCGCGAACTCGCTTGACATTCCGCTCTACCGTTACGTCGGCGGCACCTCGGCGCGCCTGTTGCCGGTGCCGATGATGAACATCATCAATGGCGGCGTGCATGCCGACAACCCGATCGACTTCCAGGAATTCATGATCCTGCCGGTCGGCGCCTCGAGCTTTGCCGAGGGCTTGCGCTACGGCGCGGAAGTCTTCCACACGCTGAAGTCCGAATTGAAGAAGGCCGGCCACAACACCAATGTCGGCGACGAGGGCGGCTTTGCGCCGAACCTGCCGTCGGCCGACGCCGCGCTCGACTTCGTCATGAACGCGATCGGCAAGGCCGGCTTCAAGGCCGGAAGCGACATCGTGCTCGGCCTCGACTGCGCCTCGACCGAGTTCTTCAAGGACGGCAAGTACGTCTATGAGGGCGAGGGCAAGACCCGCTCGATCTCCGAGCAGGCCAAGTACCTGGCTGACCTCGTCTCGCGCTATCCGATCGTCACCATCGAGGACGGCATGTCGGAGGACGACATGGACGGTTGGAAGGAGCTCACCGACCTCGTCGGCAAGAAGTGCCAGCTGGTCGGCGACGACCTGTTCGTCACCAATGTCAAGCGCCTCGCCGACGGCATCAAGGCCGGCCGCGCCAACTCGATCCTGATCAAGGTCAACCAGATCGGCACGCTGACCGAGACGCTCGCCGCCGTCGAGATGGCGCACAAGGCCGGCTACACCTCGGTGATGTCGCACCGCTCCGGCGAGACCGAGGATTCCACCATCGCCGACCTCGCGGTCGCCACCAATTGCGGTCAGATCAAGACCGGCTCCCTTGCGCGTTCCGACCGCACCGCCAAATACAATCAGCTCCTGCGCATCGAGCAGCAGCTCGGCAAGCAGGCGCTGTACGGCGGCAAGGCGGCACTGAAGGCGCTGGCATAAGCCGGCGCCGCGCAAAGACGGACAGGGGAGGATCGACATGAGCGACGGCAAGACGGGATTGCAACTGCGTTCGCTGCTCAAGAAGAGCGGCGAGCTGGAATTGTCGCTCGTGGAGGTCCCGACGCCGGAGCCGGCCGACGACGAAGTCGTGGTCCGCGTCGAGGCGACGCCGATCAACCCCTCCGATCTCGGCCTCCTGATCGGCCCGGCCGACATGTCGGCCGCCAAGGCCTCCGGCACCAAGGAGATGCCGGTCATCACCGCGACGATGCCGGAGGCGGCGATGCGGATGATGGGAGGCCGGCTCGACCAGTCGCTGCCGGTCGGCAACGAGGGCGCCGGCACGGTGATCCGGACCGGCGCGTCGGACGCGGCGAAAGCCCTGATGGGCAAGACGGTGTCGATGATCGGCGGCGCGATGTACACGCAGTACCGCGTGCTGAAGGTCCGCGACGTCATGGAGCTGCCGGCGGGCACCACGGCCGCCGACGGCGCGTCCTGGTTCGTCAATCCGCTGACCGCGCTCGGCATGACCGAGACGATGCGGCGCGAGAACCACAAGGCGCTCGTGCACACCGCGGCTGCGTCCAATCTCGGCCAGATGCTCAACAAGATCTGCATCAAGGACGGCATCGGCCTCGTCAACATCGTCAGGAGCAAGGAGCAGGCCGATATCCTGCGCAAGATCGGCGCCAAGTACATCGTGGATTCCAGCGCGCCGAGCTTCACGGAGGATCTCACCAATGCGCTGGTCGAGACCGGCGCCACCATCGCGTTCGATGCCATCGGCGGCGGCAAGCTGGCCAGCCAGATCCTGACCGCCATGGAAGTCGCGGCCAACAAGACCGCGAAGGAATACAGCCGCTACGGCTCCAACGTGTACAAGCAGGTCTATATCTACGGCAGCCTCGACAATCGGCCGACCGAATTGAGCCGGTCGTTCGGTCTGACCTGGGGCGTCGGCGGCTGGCTGCTGACGCCGTTCCTCCAGAAGATCGGTCCGGCCGAGATCGGCCGCCTGCGCCAGCGCGTCGCGTCCGAGCTCAAGACCACATTCGCCAGCCACTACACCAAGGTTGTGTCGCTCTCCGAGGCGCTCGATCCCGCCAACATCGCCGTGTACGCCAAACGCGCCACCGGGGAAAAATTCCTCATCAACCCGAATAAATAATCGTGATCTGCGACGGCAGGTCACCGAAGGAAAGGTCTTGCCTTCTGCGCGCAGCGCGAGATTAAATTCCGCCGCCATCGCAAGCGGAAAAACCGCAAAGCGCTCAGAAGGGGACCTTCCATGACCGATCTCAATCGCCGTCATCTGCTCGCAGGTGCCGCCGCCCTCGGTGCGGCTGCCGCGGCCGGGCTTGGACCGACCGCCACCAAGGCCGCAGCACCGCTGGCCGGAACGCAGGCGCCGGGCTTCTATCGCTACAAGGTCGGCAGCTTCGAGTGCACCTCGATCAACGACGGCGCGCGCACCTTTCCGATGCCGGACAAGTTCGTCGCCAACATTCCGAAGGACGAAGCGCTGGCCGCGGGGGAGGCGGCCTACATGCCGAAAGGCATGGTCACGATCCCGTTCAACCCGCAGCTCATCAATCCCGGCTCCAAGCTGGTGCTGATCGATACCGGCAACGGCATCGCCAATCTGGAGGCGAGCAAGGGCGCTGTCGGCCGCACGTTGCAGAACATGCAGGCTGCCGGCGTCGACCCCAAGAGCGTCGACGTCGTGCTGCTGTCGCATATGCACGGCGACCACATCAACGGCGTCCGCCTGGCCGACGGCGCGCTTGCCTTTCCGAACGCGGAGATCATGGTGCCCGCCAAGGAGTGGGAGTTCTGGACCAGTGAGGACAACGCCGCCAAGGCCGAGTCCAATCAGGGGCTGAAGAACAATTTCGCCAACGTGAAGAAAATCTTCGCCGGCATCGAGTCCAAGGTGACCAAGTACGAATGGGGCAAGGAGGTCGCGCCGGGCATCACCTCGATCGCAACGCCGGGCCATACGCCCGGCCACACCTCGTTCGCGGTTGCCTCGGGCGATGCCAAGGTGCTGATCCAGTCCGACGTCACCAACATCCCGGAATTCTTCCTGCGCAATCCCGACTGGCACGTCATGTTCGACATGGACGCAGCGATGGCGCAGCAGACGCGTCACAAGTTCTACGATATGGCGGCAGCGGAGAAGGCGACGGTGGTCGGCTTCCACTTCACCTTCCCGTCGGTCGGTCATGTCGTGAAGGACGGCGCCAAATATCGCCTGATCCCGTCGGCCTGGAATCCGACGATCTGAGCTGGGTCAGCATCTGCGCGCAAGCATGGGGCCGCCGCTTGGCGGCCCGATCGTTTGGACCATCATCTGCTTGCGCGAAACGCAGCGTTTCCAAATCGGGCTGGTTCATGCACTTGCATCCATCAGGCCGGATCGCTTAAGTGCTGTCGGCACCCTCCCTCAAGGTTCAAGGACATCTCATGGCCTACAACATCGTCACGATCGCCGGCAGCCTGCGCAAGGAAAGCTTTTCGCTGAAGATCGCCAACGCGCTTGCCAAGCTCGCGCCCGACTCGCTGAAGCTCGAGGTCATCACGCCGGCCGGCATCTCGTTCTTCAATCAGGATCTCGAGGGTGCGCCGCCCGCGGACTGGCTGGCCTTCCGCGACAAGCTTCAGAAGTCGAACGGCGTCCTGTTCGTCACCCCCGAATACAATCGCTCGATCCCGGGCGTCCTTAAGAATGCCATCGACGTCGCCTCGCGCCCCTATGGCAAGAGCTCGCTGCTCGGCAAGCCGATCGGCATCATCTCGAACTCGCCGGGACCGCTCGGCGGCGTCAGCGCGGCCAAGCATCTCCAGAACATCCTGCCGGGCATCTCCGGTCCGCTGCTGCAGCAGCCGGAAATCTACCTCAATGGCGTCGGCGATGCCTTCGGCGCGGACGGCAGCCTGACCAAGGACTCCCTGAAGACGGTGCTGCAGCAATACATCGACGCCTTCGCCGCGCATGTGGCGAAACATCAGGGCTGAGGCCAAATATCCCCGCGGCCACACCGCAGGTCCTCATCCTGAGGAGACCGCGAAGCGGTCGTCTCGAAGGATGGCCGCGGGGACAGTCGGGCCTGCATGGTTCGAGACGGCGCTTCGCGCCTCCTCACCATGAGGGTTTGGTGGGGCGGGGGCCGCTTGCAATTAGCACTCCCTTAACCAACCTGTCCCATCTTCCCAGGATGGTCTCCCGCGCGCGCCTGAAATCGATCCTGACCGGACTTGCCCTCTACGCGATGGCGGCCGCCATCGTCGGCTATTTCGGCGTCAACGCCTATACCGGCAAATACGGCCTCAACGCCCGCCAGGAGCTCGACCAGGAGATCATCGCGCTGACCAGCGAACTGGCCCAGCTCAAGCGCGAGCGCGTCAGGAGCGAGCAGCGGGTGTCGCTGCTGCGGTCCGAGCGGATCGATCCCGACATGCTGGACGAGCGGGCGCGCTTCCAGCTCGACTACGTCAATCCGCGCGATCTCGTTCGGATGATCCCGGCGAAGTAGCGCTTTCGCGAATTGCGAAACCGTCGCGAAAGCCGTTGCCGAGATCCGGCTTTTTGGCGCCATGCTCCTTCGAAGGTCGTAAGTCTGGAACGGCTGGCCGCCTTGACGACGGCACCGCGGCAGGCTCATGGCTTGTGCAGCGCTCTTTCGAAGTTGACGCAGATCAAACGGGTGGCGCCGGCACGTTCTAGTCTGTCATCCGGAGGAAACTGTGATGAATGGGTCAATGCCCCGGCATCACGCGGCCCGTGTCGAGGCCGCCATCGCGTCAGGCCAGGCGGCACGATCCGCGCTCGTGGCCTCGTGGCGCCGTTCGTCCAGATTGCATCACCTCGATCCCGGCGGCCGCACCTCGCCGATGCGGCTGACCGAAGCCGAGCTGCACCGGGCGCGCGAGCGCGTCGCGCCGCTGCTCGCGGCCGCGCAAGGCGCGATGGACCGGCTCTATCAGGCCGTTGGTGCCAGCGGTTGCTGCGTGCTGCTCGCCGACGGCGAGGGCGTGCCGGTCGACCGTCGCGGCACGCCGGCGGACGACGCGACGTTTCAGTCCTGGGGCCTGTGGACCGGTGCGCTCTGGAGCGAGGAGCACGAAGGCACCAACGGCATTGGCACCTGCCTCGTCGAGCAGCGTGCGCTGACGATCGACCGCGACCAGCATTTCTTCGCGCGCAACACGCTGCTGAGCTGCACCGCCGTTCCGATCTACGACCATGAGGCCGCGCTCGCCGGCGTGCTCGACGTCTCCTCCTGCCGCGCCGACCGCACCGACGCCTTCTCCAGCCTGATCGCGCTTGCGGCGGGCGAGGCGGCCAAGCGGATCGAAGCGGATCTGTTCCGCAAGGCGTTCGCCCATGCCCGCATCGTGCTGACGCAAGCCGCGGACGGCCAAGGCGGCGGCCTCGTCGCGGTCGATGCGGACGATCTCGTGATCGGCGCGACCCGCTCAGCCCGGGCGGCGCTCGGAATCGCCCCCGGCCGGGCATTGCGGCCGATGCCCGCAGCCGATCTGCTCGGCGGCGACGCCGCGCACGATCATCTTGCCGGCGGCCAGCGCGCGGTGGTGCAACGGGCATTGCTCCGCGCCGGCGGCAATGTCTCGGCGGCCGCCAAGGCCCTCGGCATCAGCCGCGCCACGCTGCACCGAAAGCTGAAGCGGTTCGGGCTGAACCACTGAGCTGCGGTTTACGCAAACTCCGATCTCGTGCCCCGGACGCTGCGCAGCGCGTCGTCCTTGCGACGTGGTGCGCTGCTGAGCCGGGGCCCATGTCTCCGCATACCTCCCGTGCCGCCTCTGATGGGGTGGACGGCCCCCTACGGCATCAGTTGTGCCAGAATGAGGTTGTCAGACACCCATTCACAGGAGCCGTCCGTGAACCAGATTATCCGTATTGGGATGGATACGTCGAAGCATATTTTTCAACTGCATGGGGTTGATGCATCCGAGCAGGTGGTGCTGCGCAAGCGGCTGACCCGCAAGGCGATGCTGGAGTTTTTCACTAAGCTGCCGCCGACGGTGATTGCGATTGAGGCTTGCGGGGCTGCTCACCACTTGGCACGGGAGCTCGGCAGGCTGGGACACACGGTCAAGCTGATTGCGCCGCAACTGGTGAAGCCCTACGTGCCGCGCAACAAGAACGACGGACGCGATGCGGAGGGACTTTGCGAGGCGTCGAGCCGGCCGCGGATGCGGTATGTGCCTGTAAAGACGGCGGAGCAGCAGGCCGCACTGATGCTGCTTGGCGTCCGCGAGCAATTGGTCGGGCGTCGCACGCAACTCTCCAACACGATCCGCGGTCATGCGGCGGAGTTCGGTCTGACCGAGGCCAAGGGGCTGGACAAGCTCGCTGCGTTTCTGGCCGCGATCGAGCGGGACGAACGTGTGCCCGTGCTGGCCCGCGAGCTTTTTGTGATGCTTGCTCGGCAATACGACCAGGTGCAGACCGAGCTGAAGGCGATCGAGGCCAAGCTGCGGGCCTGGCACCGGGCCGATGCCACGAGCCGGCGATTGGCGCAGATCCCGGGGGTCGGCCCGGTGACGGCGGCCGCGCTGGTGATGAAGGCGCCTGATCCGCACGCCTTCCGTTCGGGACGATTGTTCGCAGCCTGGCTCGGCCTGACGCCCAAAGACCATTCCACCGCAGGAAAGACCAGGCTCGGCAAGATAACCCGAGCCGGCGACGAGAGATTACGTCAACTTCTTGTGGTCGGGGCGACCGCGGTCGTCAAGCAAGCGACCGGGAAGCGCCGTCGTGGATCGCGCTGGCTGCTCGACCTACTCCAGCGCAAGACGCCGAAGCAGGCAGCCGTGGCGCTGGCCAACAAGACTGCACGCATCGCCTGGAAGCTGATGGCGACGGGAGAGGATTATGACCGCGCGCGGTTCGATGCCAAAAGCGATGCCGAAGTGGCCGCCGCCGCGTAGTTGAGATTCGGCCGACCGGCGGGCTCGCCCACCGGCCGAACCGGAGCTGCAAGAGCAGAGGAGATGGTGCGATCGATCGTTCCGAGATGCGAGCAAATCCGTGGGACCCAGTGGTCGAACAAGACCGCCCTTCTGATTGGAACTCGCGTCGCGAAAACCATCTTGGCCCGCGGTTCAACACGCCGCATCAACAGGCCGGACATATGGATGCAAGCGATCCGATCAAACCTTACAAAGCTCTTGTGCCACGGGGGCCGTCCACATATGGGTCCCGGCTCTGCGCAGCAACGCTGACGCGTTGCAGCTTGTCCTGGACACGATGATGACGCCGCGTCCATGACCTGTCGCAGAACTGCGACAAGTCCGCTCCGCCATCGCTTTCCCCCTGGCTGACAGCGAACCCCTCCCGCGACATCGTCGGCGCAAGTCGTGAACACGCGACGAATTGCGCAAACAGCAATCAACGGGAGTGATCAATGAACAAGGTGGAATTCCTCAGCGTGACCAAAGTTCCCTTCGCCGAACGCTATGACAACTTCATCGGCGGCAAGTTCGTCGCGCCGATCTCCGGCAAATATTTCGACAACGCCTCGCCGGTGACCGGTCAGGTCGTCTGCAAGATCGCGCGCTCCGACGCGCAGGACGTCGAGGCGGCCCTCGATGCGGCGCATGCCGCCAAGGCGGCCTGGGGCCGCACCAGCGTCGCCGAGCGCGCCGCGGTCCTGAACCGGATCGCCGATCGCATGGAAGAGAATCTGGAGCGTCTCGCCATCGCCGAGACCTGGGACAACGGCAAGCCGATCCGTGAGACCCGCGCCGCCGACCTGCCGCTGGCGATCGACCATTTCCGCTATTTCGCCGGCGTGGTGCGCGCCCAGGAAGGCTCGATCGGCGAGATCGACCACGACACCATCGCCTATCATTTCCACGAGCCACTCGGCGTGGTCGGCCAGATCATCCCCTGGAACTTCCCGCTGCTGATGGCCTGCTGGAAGCTCGCGCCCGCGCTCGCCGCCGGCAATTGCGTGGTGCTGAAGCCGGCCGAGCAGACCCCGGCCTCGATCATGGTCTGGGCCGAGATCATCGCCGACATCCTGCCGCCGGGCGTCCTCAACATCGTCAACGGCTTCGGCCTCGAGGCCGGCAAGCCGCTGGCCTCGAGCCCGCGCATCGCCAAGATCGCCTTCACCGGCGAGACCACGACGGGCCGGCTGATCATGCAGTACGCCAGCCAGAACCTCATTCCCGTCACGCTGGAGCTCGGCGGCAAGTCGCCCAACATCTTCTTCAAGGACGTCACCGCCGAGGACGACGATTTCTTCGACAAGGCGATCGAGGGCTTCGTTATGTTCGCGCTGAACCAGGGCGAGGTCTGCACCTGTCCGAGCCGCGCGCTGATCCATGCCGACATCTATGACCGCTTCATGGAGCGGGCCTTGAAGCGCGTCGCTGCGATCACGCAGGGCGATCCGCGCGATGCCACCACCATGATCGGCGCGCAGGCATCGGGCGAGCAGCTGGCGAAGATCCTGTCCTATATCGACATCGGCAAGCAGGAGGGCGCCAAGGTGCTCGCGGGCGGCGGACGGGCCGAGCTCGGAGGCGATCTCGCCGGCGGCTTCTACGTCAAGCCGACCGTGTTCGAGGGCCACAACAAGATGCGGATCTTCCAGGAAGAGATCTTCGGCCCCGTGGTCTCGGTCACGACCTTCAAGACCGACGACGAGGCGCTCGAGATCGCCAACGACACGCTCTACGGCCTCGGGGCCGGCGTCTGGAGCCGCGATGCCAACCGCTGCTACCGCTTCGGCCGGGCGATCCAGGCCGGCCGGGTCTGGACCAATTGCTACCACGCCTATCCCGCCCACGCGGCGTTCGGTGGCTACAAGCAGTCGGGCGTCGGTCGCGAGACCCACAAGATGATGCTCGATCATTATCAGCAGACCAAGAACCTCCTGGTCAGCTACAGCCCGAAGAAGCTCGGCTTCTTCTGATCGGGAATGCGGAGAGGGCGGCGCCATGTCCGGCGCCGTCCACTTCGACGACTGGGATCGGCATGGTGCATAGTTCTTGAGCTGGTTATAGCGCCGCCTCGTGACGCGTAGGTTTGTTGCCCGATCGGCGCCAAAGATTTTCCAATATTTCGACCACGTTGCAGTGCGGCATAATGAAAGTCGTGGCATGCTGCCGCGGTGCTTTCCAAGGGCGTTTGAGTTGGGTTAGAGAGGGCACAAGTTTTCTCTGACCCGGAATTCCTATGGCCGCACCCAAGAAAGCCGCCGCAAGCCCTCCACAGGACAAGACCGACGGCGGTTCGCCTCCGGAATTCACGAGGGAGCAGGAGCTCAAGGCGCTCCGCGACATGCTCCTGATCCGCAGGTTCGAGGAAAAGGCCGGCCAGCTCTACGGCATGGGCGCGATCGGCGGCTTCTGCCACCTCTATATCGGCCAGGAGGCCGTGGTGGTCGGCATGCAGATGGCCCTGAAGGAGGGCGATCAGGTCATCACCGGCTATCGCGATCACGGCCACATGCTTGCTACCGGCATGGACGCCAACGGCGTCATGGCCGAGCTCACGGGACGCCGCGGCGGCTATTCCAAGGGCAAGGGCGGCTCCATGCACATGTTCAGCAAGGAGAAGCATTTTTACGGCGGCCACGGCATCGTCGGCGCCCAGGTCTCGCTCGGCACGGGCCTCGCCTTCGCCAATCATTATCGCGGCAACGACAATGTCAGCGTCACCTATTTCGGCGACGGCGCGGCCAACCAGGGCCAGGTCTACGAGAGCTTCAACATGGCGGAGCTCTGGAAGCTGCCGGTGATCTACGTCATCGAGAACAACCGCTACGCCATGGGCACCTCGGTGTCGCGCGCCTCGGCGCAGCAGGATTTCTCCAAGCGCGGCGCGTCCTTCAACATCCCCGGCAAACAGATCGACGGCATGGACGTTCGCGCCGTCAAGGCCGCGGGCGAGGAGGCGGCGGCCTGGTGCCGCGCCGGCAAGGGGCCCTTCATCCTGGAGATGCAGACCTATCGCTACCGCGGGCACTCGATGTCCGATCCTGCAAAATACCGCACACGCGAGGAGGTCGAGAAGGTCCGCCACGACCAGGACCCGATCGAGCAGGTGCGCAACCGCCTGTTGGCCGCCAAGGTCAGCGAGGCCGACCTCAAGGCGATCGACGCCGAGGTGCGCGACATCGTCAACGCCTCCGCCGATTTCGCCCAGCATGATCCCGAGCCGGATGCCGCCGAGCTCTGGACCGACGTCTACCGCTGAACGCGCGCAAGCTTTCCTTGGAGAAGATATGCCAATTCAAGTGCTGATGCCCGCGTTGTCGCCCACGATGGAGAAGGGCAACCTCGCCAAATGGCTGAAGAAAGAGGGCGAAGCGATCAAGTCGGGTGACGTGATCGCCGAGATCGAGACCGACAAGGCCACCATGGAGGTCGAGGCGACCGACGAGGGCACGCTCGGCAAGATCCTGATCCCCGAGGGCACCGCCGACGTCGCGGTGAACACGCCGATCGCGACCATTCTCGCCGACGGCGAGAGCGCGGCCGATCTCGCCAAGGCGTCCGCGCCGGCGAAGCAGGAGAAAGCGGCGGAGTCCGCACCGCCCGCCGCCGCCAAGTCCGAGGCGCCTCAGCCCAAGGCGCCTCAGCCCAAGGCTGCGCCGGCGCCGCAGGCCGTTGCCGAACCCGATCCGGAAGTGCCCGCGGGCACCGAGATGATCACGCAGACCATCCGCGAAGCCTTGCGCGATGCGATGGCCGAAGAGATGCGCCGCGATGCCGACGTGTTCGTGATGGGCGAGGAGGTCGCCGAATATCAGGGCGCCTACAAAGTCACCCAAGGGCTGCTCCAGGAATTCGGGGCCAAGCGCGTGATCGATACGCCGATCACCGAGCACGGCTTTGCCGGCGTCGGCGTCGGTGCCGCGATGGCCGGCCTGAAGCCGATCGTCGAGTTCATGACCTTCAACTTCGCCATGCAGGCGATCGACCAGATCATCAACTCCGCCGCCAAGACGCTCTACATGTCCGGCGGCCAGATGGGCTGCTCGATCGTGTTCCGCGGCCCCAACGGTGCGGCCGCCCGCGTCGCGGCCCAGCACAGCCAGGATTACTCGGCCTGGTACTCGCACGTTCCCGGGCTCAAGGTCGTCGCGCCGTATTCGGCCGCCGATGCCAAGGGCCTGCTCAAGGCCGCGATCCGCGATCCCAATCCGGTGATCTTCCTCGAGAACGAGGTGCTCTACGGCCACACCGGCGAAGTCCCCAAGCTGGATGATTTCATCATCCCCATCGGCAAGGCGCGCATCGTGCGCGCCGGCAGCCATGTCACGATCATCGCCTGGTCGAACGGCATGACCTATGCGCTGAAGGCCGCCGACGAGCTGGCCAAGGACGGCATCGAAGCCGAGGTGATCGACCTGCGTACGCTGCGCCCGATGGACACCGAGACCATCATCAACTCGGTGAAGAAGACCGGGCGTGCGGTGACGGTGGAAGAGGGCTGGGCCCAGAGCGGCGTCGGCGCCGAGATCGCCGCGCGCATCATGGAGAACGCCTTCGATTATCTGGATGCGCCGGTGACGCGCGTCTCGGGCAAGGACGTGCCGATGCCGTATGCGGCGAATCTGGAGAAGCTCGCGCTGCCGTCGGCGGCCGAGGTCGTCGAGGCCGCCAAAGCCGTCTGCTACAGGTAGACCATGGCGGGCCCCAAGGAGCAGCCACTGCCGCCCGACGTCATGGCCCGCGACGATGCGGTCGAGATCCTGCGCGTGTTCGTGCTGGACGGCGGGCTGTCGATGGCGTTCCAGCGCGCCTTCGAGGAGCCCGACATGTGGGGTCTCCTGCTCGTCGATCTCGCCCGCCATGCCGCGCGCGCCTATGCGCGCGAGAGCGAATATACCGAAGAGGACGCGCTGAACCGGATCCTCGAGATGTTCCAGGCCGAGATCGAGCGTCCCACCGACACCGGCACGACGACGCCGCGCGGCAAGGGACACTGACCATGGCGATCGAGCCCTTTCATTTCGATTTCATGCTCGAGGCGATCCGCGAGGCGGAGGCTTCGATCGCGCAGGGCGGCCTGCCGATCGGCGCGGTGCTGACGCGCGACAACAAGATCATCGCCCGCGGCCACAACAACCGCGTGCAGGAGAACAATCCGATCCTGCACGGCGAGATGAGCTGCTTGCGCGAGGCCGGCGCGATCTCGTTCCATGACACCGTCATGTACACCACGCTGTCGCCGTGCTCGATGTGCGCGGGTGCGCTCGGGCTGTTCAAGGTCAAGCTGGTGGTGATCGGCGAATCCGTCACCTTCGAGGGCTCCAAGGACATCCTCGACAAGTTCGGTATCCCCTGGATCGACCTTGCCGACGACCGCTCCATCACCATGATGAAGAATTGGCGTTCCATCCCTGCCAATGAGCGCCTGTGGCAGGGCGACATCGGCAACTAAACCTGGTCGTCTTCGCTGTCGAAAGACGACGTTTTGCAAAGTTCTTCTTGAGGTCAGCATGCCCATCAACATCCTGATGCCCGCTCTCTCGCCGACGATGGAGAAGGGCAACCTCGCCAAGTGGCTGAAGAAGGAAGGCGACAAGGTCAAGTCCGGCGACGTCATCGCCGAGATCGAGACCGACAAGGCGACCATGGAGGTCGAGGCCATCGACGAGGGCACGATCGCGAAGATCCTGGTGCCCGAGGGCACGCAGGACGTCCCGGTCAACGATGTGATCGCGGTCCTTGCCGGCGAGGGCGAGGACGTGAAGGCGGCAGGCAGCGCCAAGCCGAGCGCTTCGGCCGCGCCGCCGAAAGCGGAGAAGCCCGCTGAAGCTCCTGCTGCTGCGCCAGCTCCCGCGCCCGCACCAGCCGCGCCCAAGGCCGCTCCGCCGCCTGCCGCGGCACCCGCGCCGCAGGCCGCAGCTCCGGCCGCGCAGGCGAACGGCCATGGCGGCCGCGTGTTCTCATCTCCGCTGGCGCGGCGCCTCGCCAAGGAAGCCGGCATCGACGTCGGCATGGTCACCGGCACCGGTCCGCACGGCCGCGTGGTCGCACGCGACGTCGAGCAGGCCAAATCGGGCAAGGGTCTCAAGGCACCCGCCGCAACCCCGTCGGGCGCGCCGTCGATCGCGCCCACCATGTCGGACAAGCAGATCCTGTCGCTGTTCGAGCCGGGCTCCTACGAGATCGTCCCGCATGACGGAATGCGCCGCACCATCGCGCAGCGCCTGACCGCCTCGATCCAGAACGTCCCGCACTTCTACCTCACCATCGACTGCGACATCGGCAAGCTGCTCGCTGCCCGCGAGGAGATCAACGCCGCCGCGCCGAAGGACAAGGAGAAGAAGCCGCTCTACAAGATCTCGGTCAACGACTTCGTCATCAAGGCGATGGCGGTGGCGCTGCAGAAGATCCCGAACTGCAACGTGAGCTGGACCGAAAGCGGCATGGTCAAGCACCATCATTCCGACGTCGGCGTTGCCGTCGCGATGCCCGGCGGCTTGATCACGCCGATCATCCGCAAGGCCGAAACAAAGACGCTCTCCACCATCTCCAACGAGATGAAGGATTTTGCCGCGCGCGCACGCTCGCGCAAATTGAAGCCCGAGGAATACCAGGGCGGCACCACCGCCGTCTCCAACCTCGGCATGTACGGCATCAGCCACTTCACCGCCGTCATCAACCCGCCGCATGCGACCATCCTGGCGGTCGGCACCAGCGAGGAGCGTCCCGTCGTGCGCGGCGGCAAGATCGAGATCGCGCACATGATGAGCGTGACCTTGTCCTGCGATCACCGCGCCATCGACGGTGCGCTCGGCGCCGAGCTGATCGGCGCGTTCAAGCAGCTGATCGAAAACCCTGTGATGATGATGGTCTGACGCGGCGGCAGAGGGGGCGAGCTTGCATGTCCGGACCCGCTGGCCATGGATATCTCTGCTGCTCGGCGCCGTCGTCGCGCTCAATCCGATCGGGCTCGATTTTCTTCGGTCCGCTTTCTTCTCGGGGGAGCAGCTGTCGCGGAACATCGCTCAACCGATCGTGTTGAGCGCGCTGGCCATTCTGGTCCTGATCGGGATCATTGAATGGCTGGTCAGATTGATTGTCTTCAAGCGCCGCGCCCGCGGCGCCTTTTGAGTTGAACGGGAGCCGCCATGGCCGACACATCCTTCGACGTCATCATCATCGGCTCCGGTCCCGGCGGCTACGTCACCGCGATCCGCGCCGCGCAGCTCGGCTTCAAGACGGCGATTGTGGAAAAGTCCTATCTCGGCGGCATCTGCCTGAACTGGGGCTGCATCCCGACCAAGGCGCTGCTGCGTTCGGCCGAGATCTATCACTACATGCAGCACGCCAAGGATTATGGCCTGTCGGCAGAGAAGATCTCGTTCGATCCGAAAGCCGTGGTGCAGCGCTCGCGCGGCGTCTCCAAGCGGTTGAACGACGGTGTCGGCTTCCTGATGAAGAAGAACAAGGTCAGCGTGATCTGGGGCGCCGCCTCGATCGACGCGCCCGGCAAGGTCACCGTAAAGAAGTCCGACGTCGAGGCGCCGAAGGGAGCGCTGGGCGAGGGGAGCTATCAGGCCAAGCACATCATCGTCGCGACCGGCGCACGGCCGCGCGTGCTGCCGGGGCTCGAGCCCGACAAGAAGCTGGTCTGGACCTATTTCGAGGCGATGGTGCCCGAGCGGATGCCGAAGTCGCTGCTGGTGGTCGGCTCCGGCGCGATCGGAATCGAGTTCGCCTCGTTCTTCCACACCATGGGAAGCGATGTCACCGTGGTCGAGGTGCTGCCGCAGATCCTGCCCGTCGAGGATGCCGAGATCGCAGGCCTTGCGCGCAAGCGGCTGGAGAAGCAGGGCATCAAGATCATGTCCTCGACCAAGGTGACCAAGCTCGAGAAGAAGGCCGACAGCGTCCTCGCCACCATCGACGACGGCAAGGGCAAGCCCGTCACGACCGAGTTCGAGCGCGTGATCTCGGCGGTCGGCGTCGTCGGCAATATCGAGAATCTCGGCCTCGAAAAGCTCGGGGTGAAGACCGACCGCGGCATCATCGTCGTCGACGGCTACGGCAAGACCAACGTTCCTGGCATCTACGCTATCGGCGACGTCGCGGGTCCGCCCATGCTGGCTCACAAGGCCGAGCATGAGGGCGTGATCTGCGTCGAGGCGATCAAGGGCCTCAACCCGCATCCCATGGACAAGAATCTGATCCCGGGCTGCACCTATTGCCATCCGCAGGTGGCGTCCGTTGGCTTGACGGAAGCCAAGGCCAAGGAGAACGGCCGCGAGATCCGCGTCGGCCGCTTCCCCTTCGTCGGCAACGGCAAGGCCATCGCGCTCGGCGAGGACCAGGGCCTCGTCAAGGTCATCTTCGACAAGAAGACCGGCCAGTTGCTCGGTGCCCACATGGTGGGCGCGGAGGTCACCGAGCTGATCCAGGGTTACGTCGTCGCCATGAATTTGGAGACGACGGAAGAGGAGCTGATGCACACCGTGTTCCCGCATCCGACCCTGTCGGAGATGATGAAGGAAGCCGTGCTCGATGCGTATGGACGGGTGTTGAACATATGACGACTGCCGTCATTGCGAGCGAAGCGAAGCAATCCAGACCGCCTCCGCGGAAAGAGTCTGGATTGCTTCGTCGCAAGAGCTCCTCGCAATGGCGCGTGGAAAGAGCGGTTTGAACAAGCAAGAAGAAAGAAGCAGCATGCACGACAACGACAACCTCACCATCGAACGCCCGACCTTCGTCACCCATCTCGAATGCGCGATGGAGGGCGATCACTACGCCGCCGACCAGGTCCATAATCTCTCCAAGGCCGGCAAGCCGCTGCTGGTGCGCTACGATCTTGCAGGCGTGACGAAGGCGCTGACCAAGGACGCCCTCGCGCAGCGGCCGGGCGACATGTGGCGCTACCGCGAGCTCTTGCCGGTGCGCAAGTGCCAGGACATCGTCTCGCTCGGCGAGGTCACGACGCCGCTGATCCGGCTGCCCAAATTGGCTAAGAAGCTCGGCGGCGGCGAGATCATCGTCAAGGACGAGGGACGGCTGCCGACCGGCTCGTTCAAGGCGCGCGGCCTCGTCATGGCGGTGTCGATGGGCAAGGCGCTCGGCATCAAGCACATGGCGATGCCGACCAACGGCAATGCCGGCGCGGCGCTGGCGGCCTACGCCACGAGCTGCGGCATCAAGACCACGATCTTCTGCCCGGCCGACACGCCCGAGGTGAACGTCAGCGAGATCGAGCTCCAGGGCGCCACCGTCTACCGCGTCAACGGCTATATCGATGATTGCGGCAAGATCGTTGGCGAAGGCAAGGCCAAGGTCGGCTGGTTCGACACCTCGACGCTGAAGGAGCCGTACCGTATCGAGGGCAAGAAGACGATGGGCCTCGAGCTCGCCGAGCAGCTCGGCTGGGACGTGCCGGACGTGATCTTCTATCCGACCGGCGGCGGCACCGGCCTGATCGGCATGTGGAAGGCGTTCGACGAGCTGGAGAAGATCGGCTTCATCGGCTCAAAGCGTCCGCGCATGGTCGCGGTGCAGGCCTCCGGTTGCGCGCCGATGGTGCGGGCCTTTGAGGCCGGCACCGAGCACGCGACGCGCTGGGAGGACGCCCACACCATCGCCTCCGGCATCCGCGTGCCGCAGGCGATCGGCGATTTCCTGATCCTGCGCGCGGTGCGCGAGAGCAAGGGCTTTGCCATCGCGGTCGACGACGACAAGATCTCGGCGGCGCTGAACGAGGTCGCGCGCGAGGAGGGGCTGCTGCTCTGTCCCGAGGGCGCCGCCACCTACGCCGCCTACAAGGAGAGCCTTGCCGACGGCCGCGTCTCGAAGGGGGACCGCGTCATGCTGTTCAACTGCGCCACCGGCCTGAAATATCCGCTGCCGCCGGTCACCCGCACGCTCGACCGCCACAAGCCGATCGATTACGCGCAGTTCTAGCGCGGGATAGGCTACGCACGATCCCTCTTCCCGTACGCGGGCAGAGGGCCAAAACAACAAAGACATCGCTGGGGAGAAGACAATGACGAAGGCCGTCTGGGCTGCGCTGGTTGCTGTTCTCGCTGCTGTCGGCGCCGCGCGCGCCGATGACTATCCCACCCGTCCGATCACCATCATCGTGCCATTCGCGGCGGGCGGACCGTCCGATGCAATGGCGCGCGTGCTTGCCGAGCGCATGCGGGTGCCGCTCGGCCAGCCCGTGGTGATCGAGAACGTCACCGGCGCCGGCGGCTCGATCGGCGTCGGCCGCGCCGTGCAGTCGCCGCCGGATGGCTACACCATCTCGTTCGGCCATCTCGGCACCCACGTCGCCAACGGCGCCGTCTACAAGCTCAAATTCGATCTCGTCGCCGACCTCGAGCCGGTGGTGCTGCTGCCGAGCAATCCGATGATGGTCGTCAGCAAGAATGCGGTGCCCGCGACGTCGCTGAAGGAGCTGATCGAGTGGCTGAAATCGCGTAGCTCTGCGCCGACGGCGGGAACCGCCGGCGCCGGCTCCGGCAGCCACATCGCCGGCGTCTATTTGGAAAGCGTCTCCGGCGTCAAGCTGCAATACGTGCCGTATCGCGGCACCGCGCCCGCGCTGAACGACCTGATCGCCGGCCAGATCGACATCATGGTCGACCAGGCCTCCAACTCGATCGGTCAGGTTCGCGCCGGCACCATCCGCGCCTACGGCATCACCGACAGCAAGCGCCTGGCCTCGGCGCCGGAGATCCCGACCGTGGAGGAGGCGGGCCTGAAGGGCTTCAATATGACGCTGTGGTCGGGCATGTGGGTTCCGAAGGGCACGCCGAAGGAGATCGTAGCAAAGCTCAACGCCGCGGCCGTCGATGCGCTGAACGATCCCGCCGTGCGGAAGCAGCTGGAGAACCAGGGACTGGAGATGACACCGAAGGACCAGCTCGCGCCCGAAGCGCTCGGCACCCGTCAGAAGGCCGAGATCGCAAAATGGTGGCCGATCATCAAGGCGGCGAACATCAAGGTGGATTGAAGCGGGCGGTGCTGTTGTCACGCGCCGGCGCTCACGGCCGGGCGATCACTCCAGGTTTTCGCGACCTGCTGCCAGCGCATGGTCCAGGCATTGCATCAGATCCGAGGCGGCGAAGGGCTTGGCGAGAAAACACGTTGCGCCCGCTTTTAGCGCACGCGCACGAACGCTCTCGTCCGGGAAAGCTGTGATGAAGATAAACGGCGGAGCCGAACCCTGCGCGCGCATCTGCGTCAAGAGATCAATCCCGTCTATCGGCGGCATCTGCACGTCGGCGATCACGCATGAGGTGTCATTCGAATCGGTCGACCTCAAGAACTCCTCGGTTGAGGCGAACGTGCGGACGACGTACCCGCGCGACTCCAGGAGATTGTTGATCGCAGCCCGAACGTAAGGGTCGTCGTCCAGCACCGAAATGACCGAAGCCGCTGACAAGACGTCCGCTCCTCGTCCGGGATTGCGCTCGCCGCCGCTATGGCCCGACATCAAACCAGGGTGGACCGGCCAGTCACCGTTGGAAACTCATACTTAGGTTTGTACGTCGGACTTGTTCGGCCCGATTCCGAGCGCCTCGCTCATTCTCACGAGGTCTGCCAGCGACTTCGCGCCCATCTTGCGCATGATCTGGCCGCGATAGATCTTGACGGTGATTTCCGCCAATCCGAGTTTGGCGGCGACCTGCTTGTTCATCAGGCCGGACGTCACCAGCGACAAGACGTCCCGCTCCCGCGAGGACAGTGACTCGAAGCGTGATCTGAGCGTGGAGACGGTCTTGTTGAGGTCGCGCCGTTTGCGATCTCGCTCGATCGCGGCCTGGACTGCGTCCAGAATATCCTGGTCGCGCACCGGCTTCGTCAGGAAATCGATCGCGCCGCTCTTCATCGCTCGAACGGTCATGGGAATATCGCCATGACCGGTAATGAAGATGATGGGCGTGTGGATATTTGCCTTGGCAAGATCGGCCTGGAGATCAAGGCCGCTGACTCCAGGCAGGCGGATGTCGAGCACCAGGCAGCTGGGGACTTCCGGCGGCTTCGCCTGAAGGAGTTGCGGCGCCGAGCCGAATGCCTCGACCTTGAGGCCGACCGACTCGAAAAGATTGGTGAGCGCCCGGCGCATGGAAGCGTCATCGTCGACCACGAAGACGATTGGCTCATCGCCGTCCTCCTGCTGAGGGGAATGCCCCGCGCGCTCGGTCACGACGTTTCCTCTCGATCAAGCGGCAGGGTGATCTGAAAGGTCGCGCCGCGCCCTTGGTTCGGTGCGGCGGAAAGCCGTCCGCCATGGGCTTCGATGATGGAGCGACAGATCGACAGCCCCATGCCCATGCCGGACGATTTCGTGGTGAAGAACGGCGTGAACAGGCGGTCTATCGACTGCTCACAGACGCCGACGCCGCAGTCGGAAACGCTGAGCAGCATCGCGCCGTCACCGCTCGCTGCCGAACGGATCGCCAGCTCGCGCGGGCGATCATTGACGCCTTCCATGGCCTCGATCCCGTTCATGATCAGGTTGATCAGAACCTGCTGCAATTGGATGCGATCGCCAACGATCTTGGGCAGCGCCGACGACAGCTCCATTCGAATCGACACTGCGTGACTGGCCATCTCGCGCTGAACGAGCGCGACCGCCTCCCGCACGACGCCGTTGACGTCGAGCGGAGCCATCTCGACCTCGGTCCGCTTGGCGAGCGCCCGAACCCGGCGGATCACGTCGCTGGCACGCGTGCCGTCCTCGATGATCCACTCCACGGAGCGGCGCGCCGCCTTGAGATCGGGCGGACTGCGCTGCAGCCAGCCGAGGCACGCGTCAGCATTGGCTATCACTGCGGCGAGCGGCTGGTTGATCTCGTGCGCAATCGAAGCGGTCAGTTCGCCCAGTGTCGTAACGCGCGTCACGTGGGCGAGTTCGGCTTGAGCCTTGCGCAGCGCCGCTTCCGCCTGATCGGCACGGATGGCGGCGGTCACGTCGGTGCAGACGCCACGATATCCGAGAAAAGTGCCGTCGGCGCCGAAGAGCGGCTTGCCGCTGGTCCGGACATAGATCGGCTGGCCGTTGCGATCCTTGCTGCGATACACGAGGTCGCGGAATGGAACGTGAGCGTCGAGCGCCGCGCGATGTTCTTGCCACTTCTCGGGCTCGAGAGCGGCGTCCGGAGCAATGTCCCACCGCGTCAGTCCGATCAATCCCGCAGGCGCGGTGATGGTATCGGAGTGTTCCGATATCTGGGTCACGCGATGGTCGGGTCCCGTCTCCCAGAACCAGTCGGAGGCGGTTTCGGCATAATCGCGAAAGCGCTGCTCGCTGTCACGCAGCCTGCGCTCGGCCTCTTTGGTCGCCGTGATATCGGACACCGACCCGACGAATTCGACCTGACCGCTGGCATCCCGCGCCGCCCGGGCCACCGCGCGGACGTACTTGATCGAGCCGTCGCCCATCACCAGTCGGTACTCGTGATCGTAATCCTTGCACTCGCGTGCCGCCCGACCCGTGGTCTGGAGCACCGCAGGCCGGTCCTCGGGATGGATGCGCTCGAGCATGCGCGGGATCTTTGGCTTGGTTCCCTCCTCGAATTGGAAGATGCGATAGGTTTCCTTGGACCAGGTGATCTCGCCGGTTGCGGCGCTCCAGCCGAAACTCCCGGTGTGGCTCAATTCCTGCGCCTGCGCGAGGTAAGCCTCGCTCTGTCGCAGTGCATTCTCCGCTTCCTTTCGCTCGGTGATGTTCTCGCAGGCCACCAGCACGAGCGGCTCGCCATCGGCCCGCAACATGGCCTTGGCGTTCTCACGCACCCATAGCACCGAGCCGTCCTTGCGAACCTTCCGGATTTCCCAGGTGTGTGACTGATCAATGGTCTTAAGGCATAGCGCGACACACGATCGGACGAAGTCGCGATCTTCCTCGAAGAAGACATCCATCACCGATCGGCCGATCAATTCCGCGGCCGTATAGCCCAGCTGTGCCGCGCCGAAACTGTTCACGTTGATCACGGTTCCGGCCCGATCGACCATGAAGTACATGACCGGGTTGTGTTCGAAGACCTGCTGCCACGGCTTGACCGCCTCGAGCAGACCAGCGTCAGGCTCGGTGCGAGGCCTGGCAGCGACAACCTGCCTGACGCAGCCGATGAGGAATTGCGCGGCTGACTTTCCGAACGTTGCTGCCCGGCCCGACTTCATCGCAGACGCTCCCGGCGCTCTCTGCGTGCACACGAGTAGAGCACGTTGCCGCGAGAGGAGCAATTCCGGCCAAAGTGGGGGGCAGGGAGGGGCGTTTCGCCTTTGAACGACTGCGCGCGGGAGGATGCACTCCGACGCGCCAAGCAAGCCGTTCCAGGCCGATTTTTTTCGCGGTGCCCGTGCAAGGCGCGCATCGTGCGTCGTCTCGTTGAACGGGAATAAGCCGTTGGTCCCCGCAACTACCGGGCAAACCTAGGTATAGCTGCTCCATTCCAAGTCATGCTGCACATTTACCTCCGTACAATTGAGCGCATCGTACCGGGGACCTAGTCTCGTGACCATCGGGAGTGTCGACACCCAAGAACGGGCACCTTCATTTCTCGACAGCCGCGTCGCTGCAATTCACGGCCCGCATGAAGTCGAGGGAACGACTGGCGCAAGCAAGAGAGGGAGAGAACAATGTGCGATACGTCGCAACTTCCTGAGCGTCGCCTATCCGAGTCCGAACGTTGCTCTTCGGTCAATGGCTGTGCCGTGTGCGGCGGCAAATTCGGTCTGATCCGCTACTATTCCTGGCGCACCGCGCTCTGTTCCAAGAAGTGTGTCGATCGCTTCCGCACCCGCCGCGAACGCGACCGCCGGTGGTTGTTCCGGGCTCAGGTTGCCTGAGGCGAATTGGAGAACTGACCTCGTTCCGAAGGACTGACTCGGGAGCCCGTGCGTTGAAGCGCTCATGCAAGCTCTTGTGCTCGATGATTCTCCTCGGCTCCACTGCGGTCCAAGCACAGGAGATTGGACAGGGTGCCGTCCATCGCCAGCACCCACCCCAGGACCAGGCGCTGCACGAACAATTCTATTCGACCTGGCACATGCCGGACAATCCGAGCGTCAGTTGCTGCAACAGCGCTGACTGCTATCCGACCGATATCAAATACATCGACGGCCTGATCTATGCACGGCGCCGGGAGGACGGGAGATACATTCTGGTCCCACCCCAAAAGGTGGAGCGAAACAGGGATAATCCGGACGGCCGAAACCATCTTTGCGCTCCACCACCCGCACTGTCTCCGTTGGACAGCGTTTACTGCTTCGCCTTGGGAGGTGCCACATGAGATTCGCGTTCGTGCTCGTAAACGAACGTACCCCGTTCCGGCAGACCTGGTGCATGCAGTGCTGCGAGCCGATCGGCGGCAGCTATCTCCGCGAGATCGCTACCCGTCTGCCTTACTGCGACTATCAGTGCTACGCGCTGTTCTGCCAGGCGCTCGCGACAAATGACGTGAGGGCGGCTTCATGAAATTCGTGGTGGTCAATCACGAGCCGCCGTCGTGCCCGGCCACCTGCAGCACCTGCTCGCGGTCGATCCGGTCCGGCTATGTCCGGCATGTGCAGACAAAGCTCCGTTACTGTGACCACGATTGCTACCGGCGAGGCGAACTCGTGAGGAGGTCGATGTATTGGTCGGGGTGGCTGACAGAGCCGGCCACGGCGAGCCTCGAGGTCGTCGCCGGCAACATCATCGAGATGTTGGCGGTCATGACTGCCGTCTCGTGCTGGAGCTGCACGATATTTATCTGGACCTTCGCAAGAGCCTCGACCGGCGCCCACTTGGACGGTCGCGATCGGATCGCAACGGAAGGAGGAGAGATCTAGCTGCGCGACTGCACTCGCGTGGAAGCCGCAGCGACGCAACCTTGCAGGCGCCCGTGTCCAGCCCCGGCGGCGTCGACTAGGGAGCGGGCGCTGCGGCCGCTACGGGTGCCGTTGCTCCGGCCTCGTGCGTCACGACGCGTTCGTCGCTCTTGCCGGCGACCATGCTGCTATCCTCGAACCGCGCGCGATAGACCAGCACGTTCTCGATCACGCGCTGGACGTAGTTGCGCGTCTCCGACAGCGGGATGCGCTCGACCCAGTCGACCGGGTCGACCTTGGGATCCCGGGGGTCGCCACGCGCCTGCACCCAGTCGCGAACGCGGCCGCGGCCGGCATTGTAGCCGGCGAAGGTCATGATCTGGTTGCCGCGATATTCCGAGAACAGCGCGCTGAGCTCGGCGGCGCCCATCTGCGTGTTGTAGACGGGATCGGAGACCATCCTGTCCCAATCGTAAGTCAGGCCGAAGCGCTTTGCGGTGTCGCGTCCCGCTACCGGCGTCACCTGCATCAGCCCGACCGCGTTGGCATGCGACTTGTCGCGCTGCTCGAACGAGCTCTCGGTGCGCGCCACCGAATAGATCACGCTGGTATCGATCGCGGGCGCGACCTGCTTGTGCTCGGGGATACCGATGGTGGGAAAGGCGTAATGGTCGAGCGCGAGCCCGCGCGCCAGCGCCGTCTTGCCGACCTCCAGCATCACGCGGGCATCGTTGCGACGCCGGGCGAGCTCGCCCAGCGCTTCGAGCGCGGCGACGTCGGTGCTCTCCTTGGCAAAGTCCTCGGCGTAATAGAACACCAGGTCGCGCTCGCCGATGCCGTAGAGCATGTCGGCGGCGCGCACGCGCTCGTCCGCGGGCGGCGTATCGGCGGCGGCCAGGACATGCGCGGGCGCTCGCAGCTCGACGCGGTCGAGGCCGAGCTTGGCGCGCGCCAGCTGGCCGTAATAGGCGGTCGGATAGCGCGAGGCCGCCCGATAGCTCATGCGCGCATCGGCCACGGCACCCATCGCCTCGGCGGCGCGGCCGCGCCAGTAATGGGCGCGCGACAGCGCGATCGGATTGGCCGAGCCCTCGTCGACCGTGACGAAGTGCACCATCGCCGTCCTGGGATCATCGAGAAAGCGCAACGCGATCCAGCCGCACATGAAATGATAGTCGACGCGATAGACTTCCTTGTCCGGCACCGCGGCCGTGCGCACCACGTCATAGGCGGTTTTGAACTTGCCCTGGTCGAGCAGCTTGCGTGCAAGCATGCGCCGCTCGCGCCACCAGGCATCGGTGTCCTGCGCCGCCATGGTCTCGGGCGCGGCGGCCAGGATCACCTCGGCGGCATCGTCGATGCGATCGTTCTGGAGATGCCATTGGGCGCGGCATAGCACATAGCCGAGATCGCGCCGCGCTTCGCCCGGCACGTCCTCGAGATAATCCTTGGCCTTGCTGGCCTTGCCGGTTACGGCTGCGCAGGCCTTGACGATCGCGAGCGCGTCCTCGCCGAGCCGTTTCGCGGCGCGCCGCGCAGCCGCGTAGTCCTTGGCACCGAGCCGCTTGTCCATGCGGGCGCGATGATCGTCCGCGGTGAGGAGATCTCCGAACGCGTCGTAGGAATCCTGCTCGCTGCGCTCGGACAATTCGTCCGTGCGCCAGGCCTCGCGCACCAGATGCGCGGCCCGGTCGGTATCGCCTTCAGCGCGCAGCACGCGGGCGAGCGCGAACTTGCCCTTGGCGCTGATCGGCCTGTCCATGGTGAATTTGTGCACGGTGGCCGCGTCGCTCTTCTCCTGCCACAGCCGCGCCTCGGCACGGCGGCGCAGCAGCGTGCGGCTCGGCCAGTCCGGATTGGCCGCGAGGAACGCGGCGTAGCGCTTGAAATTCGCCGTGCTCTCGGAATGGCGCAGCATGAACCAGTCCGCGAGCTTCTGCCCGGCGGGATCGGCAATGCGCTCGCGCGCCGCGCTGGCATCCTCGCCCTTGCCCTTGCGCGTGAGGTCGATCACGTCCTTCAGCGCGGCGAGGTCGCCGGTCAGCGGCGGCAACGCCGGTTTGCTGGAAGGCTTGTCGATGGTCTTCGACTTGCGCTTGGCTTCGGCATGCTTGCCGTGGCGCGACTTCGCCGAGGACTTCGCCGCGGCGTGACGCTGCTTGCCGGCTTTCGCCTCATGCGTCTTCTTCGGCGTGGACGATCTGTGACTGCTTTTTGCCGCCAGCCCGGTGGGAACGAGAGCCAATGCGGCCACGGCAACGACACACGCGAGCGAGCGTAGGCACTGGTTCATTCCATGGTCCCCCTGCGAAACCACCACAAACCAAGGTCCGCGACGACATGCGCCTTGAGAATCAAGATACCGGATACGATGCCACGGCATCGTCTTGCATTCCTCACGCTGTCGCAACAATGCGGCGAAATACGGATGTGCTGCGGGAACTCCGGGAACTGAGGCGCTGGCCCCTTTAATCTTTGTTAACGATCCGGGCCTGCGCGACGGTGAGGGCGGTTCAAGGCGCCGGAAGGAACCAGATTGCGCGTGTTCCCGTAGCCGGATGGGTGTATGGAGTTCCCTCCTTCCATCCTTTTGGCCTTTGCCCGCACCTATGCCGATTTTCAACCAGTCGATCCGGCACAAGATCGTCGGCATCGCCCTCGGACTGATCGTCCTGATGCTGGTCACCTCGATCCTGTCGATGGTGATGTCGAGCCAGGTCGGCATCCTGCTGGACGAGCTGACCAATCGCTACATCCCGGCCTACAGCCATCTGGCCCGCGCCAACATCCACTCGCTGGAGCGCGCGCTGGCGCTGCGGCGGATGGTCATGACCAAGATGGAGGCGCCATCGGACGAGCAGGCCTATGCGGCGCGGCTTCGCGATTTCGAGGAATCCGACCGCAAGATCGAGGAGGGCGCCGAGGCCGCACGCAAGCTCATCAACGCGATCATCGACGACCCCAGGACCTATTCCGACAATGCCGCGCTGGGACGGATCGATATCCGCATCGAGACCGCCGTCACCGAGCTGCGCCGCGACCTGAACGAGGACCATGCGAAGCTGCTCAAGCAGGTCGATGCCAGGCAGATGACGGAGGCCCGCGGCACGCTGGAGCACATCGACGTGGTGCGCGACCAGTTCAACCGCAAGGTCGATGCGATCCGCGCCGACATGCTGACGCAGGTCTTCTTCTCGACGTCGCAGGTGATCGGCCGCCAGCATCAGGCGATCGTCGTCTCGGGCCTGGTGACGCTGCTCGCGGCTGTCGTCGGCTTCGTCTTTGCGCTGATGGTGTCCAGCGGCATCACCCGCCCGGTGCGGCTGCTGCTCGCCGGCACCCGCGAGGTCGAGGCAGGCCGCTTCGACAAGACCATCACCGTCTCCACCCAGGACGAGATCGGCGAGCTCGCCGCGGCCTTCAACCGCATGACCGAGCAGCTCCGGCACAACGAGCGCATCCGCGAGACCTTTGGCCGCTACATCGATCCCAAGGTGGTGCAGGGGCTGATCGACCGGCCGGAGGTCGCGATCGACGGCGAGCGCCGGGTCATGACCATCATGTTCTGCGACATGAGCGGCTTCACCTCGATGAGCGAGGGGATGACGCCGCGCGGCCTCGTCAAGGTGATGAACCACTATTTCACGGTGATGTCCGCACCCGTCAGGAACAATCGCGGCATCATCGACAAGTATATCGGCGATGCCATCATGTCCTATTGGGGGCCGCCCTTCATCGAGGACGACGAGCAGGCCCTCCTGGCCGGCATTGCGGCGATCGAGATGGCCGATCAGGTGCCCGCGCTCCAGCGGCAGCTGCCCGACCTGCTCGGCATCCGCGCCATGCCCGCGCCGTGCGATTTGCGGATCGGCATCGCCACCGGCGAGGTGCTGACCGGCAGCATCGGCTCCGAGCTGATGATGAGCTTCACCGTGATGGGCGATGCCGTGAACCTGGCCTCGCGGCTGGAAGCGGTCAACAAGGTCTACGGCACCCGCATCCTAATCTCGCAGGCCACCGCAGAGGCGATCGGATCGCGGCTCGAGCTGCGCGAGATCGATCGCCTGGCGGTCGCCGGCCAGAGCGCGCCGCAGCCGATCTTCGAGGTGATGGCGAGGGCGGGCGCGCTCACCGATGCGCAAGCCAGCCTGCGCACGCACTATGCCGAGGCGCTTGCCGCCTATCGTATCAGGCGCTTCGATGCGGCGCGCGCTGCATTCAACGCGGCCCTCGAAGCCGTTCCCGGTGACGGGCCCTCGCGCACGATGCTCGGCCGCATCGCGCAGCTCGAGGCGAGCCCGCCCGACGAGGCATGGGACGGTGCCTGGCGGCTCGACAGCAAATAGGCTGCCCGCACCGGAAAAATTGCTTCTGCTCGATAACGATGTTCGCCGTGACCTATTTCCCGGGCTTAGGTTGAATGTCCTTGAGGCGTTTGATGGGGACACGCCGATGCCAGAACTTCAGGACAGGCTGGAACGGTTTGAGACGCTCACCGCCGAATGCGAGCTGATCGCCAAGCTCGCCACCGATGGCAGCAAGCGCGAGTTCTATCTGAAGCTTTCGGAGCAATACCGTCAGTTGGCGGTCGACATGCGGCAGGCGATCGCGACCGAGGCTGCGGCCTGAGGCCGGCTGCAATCCGTTCTTAAGGTTTGGCGCGCATCCTGATGGCATGCGGGCGTCGCTGATAGGTGATGCCCGTGGTGGGAAGGCCGGGGTTCGTTGCAATGCAGCGTATCCCGTGAACGTGATTTGCCATGCCTGTTTGCCATGCCTGACAGGGGCATCCCATGCGCCTCGTTGCCGTGATCATCATCGCGCTCATGACGGCGGCCTGCGATCAGGAGCAGGACATCACCGGCTCGACGCCGCCCTGTCCCTTGCGGAACTACAGCTACAATCCCCGCGACATGAACCAGTGCGTCAACGCCTGCAAGGCATGCGATCGCGGCACGACCGTCACCTGCTCGACCTCCTGCACCCTCAAGGGCGCGCGCTGACGGCTGCCCCGGAGCTGCCTCGCGCAACCGGCGGTGCTTGGGCACCGGAACGATTCACTTGGGTTAATCATTGAAGAGGCGGCAGGACGTGGAGTCCGATGGAAATGGGTATGCTCGATCCCGGTCGATTTCTGGTGTCGTGCTCGCATTGCGAGGCCTGGCCGATGGCCGCCAATGTGAAGCGGTCGAGCTGGTCGGCGTCTCCGCATGAGGTCGGGTTCGTCTGCACGCGCTGCCGCCGCGAGGAAACCGCGATCGTCTCGGCCTCCGGCGAACTGACCCCGGTCAAGCGCGTCGATGTTCCGCCACGCGATGTCACGGCCGCCTGGGCCCAGGCGCAACGTCCGCGCGGACGGACCTGAGCGCCGCCCAACGGTCGATTGACACGCTGCCGGGGCGACACGTAAATGGCCGGCGACGGTTCTCCTCACGGAGATCAAAAGGGAATGTGGTGCGGGATGTCCCAATGCCGGGATCTATGCCAACGCCACGGCTGCCCCCGCAACTGTAAGCGGTGAATCTTTCGTCCTGTGCCACTGGGAATCTCGGTCCTGGGAAGGCGACGCAAGGTCACGACCCGCGAGCCAGGAGACCTGCCGTCAGCCGTGGTCACACGCGAAGATGTCGGTCGGGGAGTACAGACATTGGCTTCATCGGAGCAGTCCGCCGCTCTGCCGTGAAACCTCGTTCGCTGTGACGTGCCACTGACGTCATACCGAGGTTACAACAATGTCCCGTCTCGTTTCTGCCGCCCGGCGCCTCAGCGCCGGCCTGCTCGCGTCCGTCTCGCTCCATTCGCTCGATCTATCCTCCGCCTTCGCCCAGCAGGGGCTTGCCGAGCAATTGCCGCCGATCGAGGTGAGCAAGCCCGCCGATCAGAACCGCACGCGGGCGAGGGCGACCGGTGAGGGCGAGGCGACGCGGCCGCGACGCACCGCGAACGTTGCGCCGCCAGGCGATGGCACCGGCTCATCCGGCTCGGGCTCGGAGGCTGTCGCCGGCGGCGGCGGTATCGTCGGGGCCGCCACGACCGTGATCACGGCCGCGGATATCGCGCATTCGCCGTCGCAGGCGCTTGCCGAGATCATCGCCACGCAGGTGCCGGGAGCCCAGATCACGACGTTCTATGGCGGCCAGATCGGCGCCAAGACCAGCGTGGACCTGCGCGGCTTCGGCGCCTTTGCCACCGCCAACACGCTGGTGCTGGTCAACGGCCGGCGGCTCAACGACGTCGACATGGCGCAGGTGGACCTCTCCACCATCCCGCTCAATTCCATCGAGCGCATCGAGATCACGCGCGGCAATTCCGGCGCGGTGCTCTACGGCGACAACGCGGTCGGCGGCGTGATCAACATCGTCACCAAGACCGGCGCCGGCGGACCGCCCGTGACTGCGCGCATCGAGGCCGGCTTCGGCTCGTTCAACACCAAACTCGGCAACGTCTCGACCGCGCTCAATTCCGGGCCATGGTCGACCTCGTTCTACGGCAATGCCGTCAGGACCGACGGCTATCGCGACAACAATCGCTATTCCCAGCAAAACGGCGTCGGCAATCTCAACTACACCACGCCAGGCCTGAGCGCGTTTCTCACCGTCACCGGCGACAATCAGGAACTGCGGCTGCCGGGCGGCCGCACCGTCGATCCCTCGATCGGCCTCGACGAGCTCAGGACCAACCGCCGAGGCACCAGCACGCCGTTCAATGCCGCCAACCAGCAGGGCTTCAGCGCGACGGCCGGGTTTACCAGGACCCTGGTCAATGGCGTCGATCTCATCGTCGACGGCGGTGTGCGCGACAAGAAGCAGCAGAGTGCGTTCTTCTCCAGCCCGACGCCGGTTCCGGCCTTCTTCACCTCGACTTATGTCGAGTCCCAACTGACGAATTGGTCGATCACGCCGCGGCTCAGCGTGAAGAGCCTGCTGCTCGGCCTGCCGTCGCAGCTGCTGACCGGCATCGATTATTACGATGCGAGCTTCGAGCAGAACCGCGGCGCCGGGCAGGGGCTCGCCGCCTGGCACAATTACGACCTGAGGCAGCAGACGGTCGCAGGTTATTTCCAGCACACATTGGGCGTGCTGCCCACGACCGACGTCTCCTACGGCGTGCGGATGCAGAACGTCCGTCTTGCGGCACGCGACAATTTCGACGCGGCGGCGCCGTTCAACGCCGATATCGGTGCGCTGCCGCTGACGAACGACGAGACCCAATACGCGCTGCATCTCGGAGCCGAGCATCGTCTCAACGACGTGGTCTCGCTGTTCGCTCGCGCCGCGCGCGCGTTCCGCACGCCTGACGTCGACGAGCGCCTGTCCTCGGGGCCGTCCTTCGATCCCCTGACTTTCGCCGCGATCCCGCAAACGTTCCAGCTCAAGACCCAGACCTCGCAGGACATCGAGGGCGGTCTGCGCATCAAGGGCGGCGGTCTGCAGCTGCAGAGCAGTCTCTATCTGATGGACCTCACCAACGAGGTCCATTTCAACCCGGTCCTGTTCTACAACACCAATCTCGACCCGACTCGGCGCTACGGCTCGGAGACCAGTCTGTCCTATCGCGTCAACGACGCCCTGCTGCTGCGCTCCGGCGTGACCTATACCCGCGCGGTCTTCCGCGAAGGCGCCTGGGCCGGCAACGACGTGCCGCTGGTGTCGCGCTATACGGCGAGTGCGGGTGTCAGCTGGAACATCTGGCAGAACTACCTGGTGCTCGATGCCACCGCGCGCTTCTGGAGCGAGCGGCGCATGGACAACGACCAGGCGGGCACCCAGAAGCCGATCCCGGCCGGCGGCACGATCGACCTCAAGCTCAGCGGCCAGGTTGAGCGCTACTTCTGGTCCTTCGGCGTCAACAATTTGCTGAATGCGCTCTACTACGACTACGCCATCGCCAGCACCTTCACGGACGGCCGCTTCAGTGCCTATCCGCTGCCCGGCCGTACCTATCTGCTCAAGGCCGGCGCCACGTTCTGACTTGGACGCACAGACGCAGGAATCGCGGAAGGCGAATGGATTCACATGCTCACGGGATGACGGAGCGGGCCAGGTGACCTGTGTCGCGCCCTGTCAATCCACCCGCGTGAAAAGATTCCACTTTACCGAAATTCGGAAATGGCGTATGTGTCGCCCATCCCGGCTCATCCAGGAGGGGCGATCTCGAGGTCGTCTTGATCGCGAGCCGGGCTTGCGGTGGACGCGGCAGCGTCGGCACGAGAGGTGCGGGCAGGGCGGGTAGTCCCTGTGAGTCCGTAACCGCGTGCAGACGAACGGCGCTGCTAGGCTTCGTCTCGCTCGTAAGTTTCCGGCTTCGTCGACTGGGCCTGGGAATACTGCGGCGACATGGCGGGCCGTGTGTACGGCAAAACCGTGTGGTCCTGGCCGTCGTTGCTACGGTCAAGCTTCCGCGGAGGTGCGAGCGAGCCTAACCGGGCAGACTGCATCATCCAATTCGCGGGGCGAGGGAGGCCAGAAGGAAAGTTCGGCTCCCGGGAGAGCACGGCATAAGCCGTCCGACCACCGCGCAGGGAAGGCCGAGTGATCGGCACCACCTGTATGCTGCTGTGCGGTTCTTCTGCGTGTGCATTTTGCGCAGCGGACCGCGGGTGCGTTGTCAGCACCCGGCCTTCCCTGTGCCCTCTTGGATTTGAGGGTGGAGACGCGAGCAAAGCTCGGGCGAATTTGAGCTGCGAGGCTGCGAAGGCGTGTCCTCTTGAAGATCTCATGTCGCCGCATTGGACCGTGTCGCTCTGGGTCCCGGCTCTGCGCCGCAACGCTTGCGCGTTGCGGCTTGTCCGGGACACGGCGGAGCGATAGAGGCCGACTCACTTTGTGTCTGTTTCTGTCATTCAGCGCCACGCTGGCGCGCCTCCCGAGTTTTGAAATCAGAGGTTGTGGATCGCCTTCCTTGCGAGGTATCCAAGTATGCCGACCCGTGTCTTCCTGGTAACGAATGTGCCGTCCACGCAACACTCATTCCGGATTTAACCGTCATCGCCGGTGGTTCGCATCACCGCCGCTTTTTGGCCACACCCGAACATGAATAAAATCACTCTAAGTTTTTGAAGGGCAGCGGCGGTCCCAAGGGGCGCCGGAAAATCCCAAGGTCGATTCAAATCTTGGCTCTGATTTTTCGGGTCTGAAAGGGTCGACCGGGGAAACTGGTTTGCGATGCGCACGAAGATTGACAAGCAGAAGCTGCCGAGCCGTCACGTGACGGAAGGCCCTGCGCGCGCGCCGCACCGGTCCTATTTCTACGCAATGGGTCTGACCACCGAGCAGATCCACCAGCCCTTCGTCGGCGTCGCGTCCTGCTGGAATGAAGCTGCACCCTGCAACATCGCGCTGATGCGCCAGGCTCAGGCGGTGAAGAAGGGCGTGGCGTCGGCCGGCGGCACCCCGCGCGAGTTCTGCACCATCACCGTGACCGACGGCATCGCCATGGGCCATGACGGCATGCGCTCGTCGCTGCCGTCGCGCGAATGCATCGCCGATTCCGTCGAACTCACCGTTCGCGGCCATGCCTATGACGCCCTGGTCGGGCTCGCCGGCTGCGACAAGTCGCTGCCCGGCATGATGATGGCGATGGTCCGTCTCAACGTGCCCTCGATCTTCATCTATGGCGGCTCGATCCTGCCCGGCACGTTCCGTGGGCAGCAGGTCACCGTGCAGGACATGTTCGAGGCGGTCGGCAAGCACTCGGTCGGTGCCATGTCGGACGAGGACCTCGACGAGATCGAGCGCGTGGCGTGCCCCTCGGCGGGCGCCTGCGGCGCGCAGTTCACCGCCAACACCATGGCGACCGTCTCCGAGGCGATCGGCCTCGCCCTGCCTTACTCGGCCGGTGCCCCGGCACCGTATGAAATCCGCGACGCGTTCTGCATGACCGCGGGCGAGAAAATCATGGACCTGATCGCGTCCAACATCCGGCCGCGCGACATCGTTACCCGCAAGGCATTGGAGAACGCGGCTGCCGTGGTCGCGGCCTCCGGCGGCTCGACCAATGCTGCGCTGCACCTGCCGGCGATCGCTCATGAGTGCGGCATCAAGTTCGACTTATTCGACGTCGCCGAAATCTTCAAAAAGACACCATATGTCGCGGATTTGAAGCCGGGCGGCCGTTATGTCGCCAAAGACATGTTTGAAGTAGGTGGCATACCGCTTCTGATGAAGACGCTGCTCGACAACGGCTTCCTGCACGGTGATTGCCTTACCGTCACGGGCCGCACGATCGCCGAAAACCTCAAGAGCGTGAAGTGGAATCCGCACCAGGACGTGGTGCACCCGGCAGACAAGCCCATCACCGTGACAGGCGGTGTGGTCGGTCTGAAGGGCAATTTGGCGCCAGAAGGTGCGATCGTGAAAGTCGCGGGAATGTCCAACCTCAGGTTCACCGGTCCGGCCAGGTGCTTCGACCGTGAGGAGGATGCGTTCGAGGCGGTCCAGAACCGCACCTACCGCGAAGGCGAAGTCATCGTGATCCGCTACGAGGGGCCCAAGGGCGGCCCCGGCATGCGGGAAATGCTCCAGACCACCGCGGCGCTGACCGGCCAGGGCATGGGCGGCAAGATCGCGCTCATCACCGACGGCCGCTTCTCCGGCGCCACCCGCGGCTTCTGCATCGGCCATGTCGGCCCGGAAGCCGCCATCGGCGGCCCGATCGGGCTGCTCGAGGACGGCGACATCATCGAGATCGACGCGGTCGCCGGTACCCTTAACGTAAAATTGAGCGACGCCGAGCTCGCCCGGCGCAAGACCAAATGGAGCGCTCGCGCGACTAACCACACGTCGGGTGCGCTCTGGAAGTATGCTCAGCAGGTTGGACCAGCGGTCGGGGGGGCAGTGACCCATCCGGGCGGCGCGCACGAGAAACAGTGCTATGCGGACATCTAGGCGTGCCATAGTTGCGTTTGTGTTGGGGGCTAGTGCGCTGGCCGCGCCGGCGCTTGCCTTCGACGGCGCTCCGGTCAACCCGAAGGACGCGACCATTCCGGTCGTGACCAACTTGCCGGGAACCGCGGCGACGGTGCGCGGCAAGATCGCGCCGCGGCCGTGCCGCAGGAGACCTCGCTCAGTGCGCTGCAATATGCGGCGGAGGGCGGCCACCCCATCGCGCAGTGGAAGCTTGGCCGCATGTACGCCAACGGCGACGGCGTCGCCCAGGACGATCTGCGCGCCTTCGAATATTTCAGCCGGATCGCTAACGCGCATGCCGAGGACAGCCCGTCGGCGCCGCAGGCGCAGATCGTGGCCAATGCCTTCGTCGCGCTCGGCCGTTACTATCTCAGCGGCATCCCGAACTCGAAGATCAAGTCGGATCCGGAGCGGGCGCGGGAGATGTTCTCCTATGCGGCGTCCTATTTCGGCAATGCCGACGCGCAATACGATCTTGCCCGGCTGTATCTGAAGACACCGGACGCCTCGCGCGAGGATTTCCGCTACGGCGCGCGCTGGCTCGGTCTCGCCGCGCAGAAGGGCCAGCACCAGGCGCAGGCGCTGCTCGGCCAGATGCTGTTCAACGGCGACCGTCTGCCGCGGCAGGCTGCCCGCGGCCTGATGTGGCTGACCCTGGCCCGTGACAGCGCGGGCACGGAAGAGACCTGGATCAAGGAAAGCTACAACCGCGCCTTCGCCAAGGCCTCCGACGACGACCGCGCCATGGCCCTGCAAATGCTGGAGCAGTGGGTGCAGGGGCGCAGGGAGTAGTCACGGTCCCGTAGGGTGGGCAAAGGCGCAAAGCAAAGCGCCGTGCCCACGATCTCGTTATGATCGGAACAGGTGGTGGGCACGCTTCGCTTTGCCCACCCTACGCAGGTGCGGCATCTCGGCGTGCGTCACGCCGCCTCCAGATCCAGATCCGCCCACACCGGCACGTGATCCGACGGCTTCTCCCAGCCGCGCACATAGCTGTCGATCCCGACATTGGCGAGCTTGTCGCTGGCCTGCGGCGACAGCAGCAGATGGTCGATCCGCAGCCCCTGGTTCTTCTGCCAGGCCCCGGCCTGGTAGTCCCAGAAGGTGTACAGCCCGCCCTCGTCGGTGACTGCCCGCAAGGCGTCGGTCAGGCCGAGGCCGAGCAGGGACTGGAAGCTCTCCCGCGTCTCGGTCTTGAACAGGGCGTCCTCGGTCCAGGCGGCCGGATTGTGCACGTCGCGGGCGTTCGGGATGACGTTGAAGTCGCCGGCGAGGATCAGCGGCTCCTCGGTCTTGAGGCGCTCCTTCGAATAGTCAAGAAGCCGCGACATCCATTTGAGCTTGTAGGGATATTTCTCGGTCCCGACCGGGTTGCCGTTGGGCAGATAGAGGCAGGCGATGCGCAGCACGCCCGACTTGAGCGTCACCACGCCTTCGAGGAAGCGGGCATGAGCATCCTCGTCGTCGCCGGCAAGCCCCGACTTGGTCTCGTCGAAACGGAGCTTGGAGAGCAGGGCGACGCCGTTGAAGGTCTTCTGCCCGTGCGTGACCACGTTATAGCCGAGCGCCTCGATCTCCAGCCGCGGAAAGGCCTCGTCGACGCATTTGATCTCCTGGAGGCAGACGATGTCCGGCTGGCACTCCCTCAGCCAGGTCAGCAGCAGGTCGATCCGCTGCCGGACCGAGTTCACGTTCCAGGTGGCAACTCTGATGGTCATGTCGGCGGGCTCCGGGCAGGGGCCATGGTTAGAACAAACTGCAAACGCGGCCGTCAAGGACGCCGCAAAATCTCCCACAAAATTAACCCGGCTTAAGCGGGCGGCAGGCCATTGATCGTCAACAGGTTCCTCGGATGGGCTGGCCGGACAAAGTCGATGAAGCGAACTGCGCTGCGTGACGGGCTGATCGGCGCCTTCCTGTATTGGCTCGGCGGCTTCGAGATCGAGGATGGACTGACCGCCGGTCTCAGCGAGCGCGAGATCGCCCGCATCCGCGCCAAGCAGATCGATGCCGTGACGCGGCTGATCCCGGTGACGATGGCGGTGACGATGCTGAACGTCGCCATCGTGCTGATCCTGTTCTGGGGCCGCGGCTGGAACGATTTCCTCGCGATCTGGGGTCTGACGCTCGCCACCACCGCCTCGCTCGCGGTGCGCTCATGGCGGAAATCGCATCAGAACCCGCCGCAGGAGGCCTCGCCGCGCGCCGCGCGGCAGATGCTGCGGCAGGCCTTTTTCCTCGCCGCGATCTGGGGCGCGCTGCCGCTCGCTCTGTTCAGCCGTATCGAGCCGACCAGCCAGCTGATCCTGGCCTGCCTGATGGTCGGGATGATGTCCGGCGGCGCCTTCACGCTCTCGACCTTCCCGCGCGCCGGCCTCGTCTATCTCGCCACCATGACGGTCGCCTGCGCCGGCGCGCTGCTGCTGTGCGGCACCGGGCCCTATCTGGTGACGGCGGTGTTCCTGCTGCTGTTCGCATTCTTCATGGCGCGCAACATCGTCTCGCAGGGCAATCTCTTCCTCGGCAATCTCAAGGCCCAGCTCGAGCTGGAGCGGCAAACCGAGATCATCTCGCTGCTGCTGAAGGATTTTCAGGCGAACGCCAGCGACTGGCTGTGGCAGACTGATGCCGAAGGGCGCCTGGTCGATGTGCCCGACCGCTTCGCCGACGTCGCGCAGGTGCCGCTGCCGCTGCTGAAGGGGGCGTATTTCGCCGACGTGCTCGACATGCTCTGCCCCGAGGACAAGAGCGCGGCCTACAACGTCGTCGGCCTGATGGAGCAGAACGAGCCGCTGCACGAGATGAACCTCAAGGTCGTCGCCGGCGGCGAGGCGCGGCTGTGGTCGCTGACCGCGAAGCCGGCCTATGACCGCGAGGGCCAGTTCCTCGGCTATCGCGGCTTCGGACGCGACGTGACCGAGCGCTGGCGCGCGGAAAAGGCCGAGGCCGAGAGCCGTGCCAAGTCCGATTTCCTCGCGGTGATGAGCCACGAGATCCGCACCCCCATGAACGGCGTGCTCGGGCTTGCCAGCATGCTGCTCGAGACCAAGCTCGATCCGGAGCAGCGCGAGGCGGTCAGCACGATCCGCGAATCCGGCGACAATCTCCAGCGCATCCTCAACGACATCCTCGACCTGTCCAAGCTCGAGGCGGGGCGCTTCCAGTTCGAGGCGATCGATTTCACCCCGCAGATGCTGGTCGAGACCGTCGCCAACGTCGCGCGCGCGAGCGTCAAGAGCAACGGCAAGAGCAAGGATTTGGCAATCAGGCTCGAGCTCGATCCGAACCTGCCGCCGACGCTGCGCGGCGACGTCGCGCGCATTCGCCAGGTGCTGCTCAACCTCGCATCGAACGCGGTGAAGTTCACCGACGAAGGCGAGGTGACGATCTCTGCGACCTGTCAGGCGCGCCGCGACCTGCTCGCGACCGTGGAATGGGCGGTGACCGACAGCGGCATCGGCATCGCCCCCGAAAAGCTCGGCCAGCTCTTCAGCGACTTCGCGCAGGCCGATGCCTCGATCAGCCGCCGCTTCGGCGGCACCGGCCTTGGCCTGGCGATCTCCCGGCGCATCATCGAGCAGATGGGCGGCACCATCGGCGTCACCTCGACGCCGGGGCAGGGCTCGACCTTCCGTTTCACGCTGGTGCTGCCCTGGAGCCAGGCGCAGGCATCCGACCAAACGTCGGAGCGCGACGAGGCCGACGTGCTCAAGGCCCGCATCGCCGGCCTCGATCGGCCGCTAAAGGTGCTGGTCGCGGAGGACGATGCGGTCAACCGCATGGTCGTGAGCAAGATGCTAGGGGCCTTCGACGTCGAGCTGCGGGTCGTCACCGATGGCGCCGAGGCCGTCGCGGCGGCATCCGAGGGCAATTACGACGTCGTGCTGATGGATGTGCGCATGCCCGACATGGACGGGCTTGCCGCCACCCGTGCGATCCGCGCGCAGGGCGGGCGCTTCGCAAGCCTTCCGATCGTCGCGCTGACCGCGAACGCTTTCCCCGAGGATGTCAGGATCTGCCGCGAGGCCGGCATGTCGGACTTCCTCGCCAAACCGCTGCGCAAGCCGGCGCTGGTCGCGGCCCTGCTGCGCGCGCTTGATGGCTACGTGATGTCGGACGACGCGCCGCTCCAGCCGGACCTGATGCCGATGGAGATGGAGTGGACGGACGAGGAGAGGCAGGCGACCGGCGCGTAGCCAGTCAGACCGAGAAGCTGGTGCCGCAGCCGCAGGACGCGGTGGCGTTCGGATTGTTGACGCGGAACGAGGCGCCGATCAGGTCATCGACGAAATCGACCTGCGATCCCGCCAGGAACGGCTGTGAGGCGGAATCGACCAGCACCACCGCATTGTCCTGCTCGATCACGAGATCATCGTCGGTCCGGGCACGGTCGATGTCGAACTTGTACTGGAAGCCCGAGCAGCCGCCGCCCTCGACCGAGATGCGCAGCATCGCGCCAGAGCCTTCGCCCTTGAGGATCTCCCCGATCCGGCGTGCGGCCCGATCGCTGATGGTCACGGCAGTGGTCATTGTCGGTCTCCGATAGTCCGGTCGTCCCGCGTGATACCCATTTCATTTGGTATCCCGCGTCCGGCATAGTTAAGTGCAAGGATACGCAGAATCAAATGGATAGGGACTAAATTCGTCGTGTCCGTCGGAATGGCAGCTCCCCGCGCGCCCTATGCCTGCGATCCCGACCGCAGCCGCGGCCGGCGGGTCGCGGAGCCGCCGAGCCGGACCCGCAGCCCGTTCCGGCGGGATTGCGACCGGGTGATCCATTCCACCGCGTTCCGCCGCCTGAAGTACAAGACCCAGGTGTTTGTGTTCCACGAGGGGGACCATTACCGCACGAGGCTAACCCACTCGCTGGAGGTGGCGCAGATCGCTCGCGCACTGGCGCGGCAGCTTGGCCTCGACGAGGACCTCACCGAAACCCTGGCCCTTGCCCACGATCTCGGTCATCCCCCGTTCGGCCATGCCGGGGAGCGGGCGCTGGATGCCTGCCTGAAGCAGTTCGGCGGCTTCGACCACAATGCCCAGACGCTCCGCGTCGTCGCTTCGCTGGAGCACCGCTATCCCGAGTTCGACGGGCTCAACCTGACCTGGGAATCGCTGGAGGGCATCGTCAAGCACAACGGTCCGCTGACCGATCGCAGCGGCGCGCCGGTCGGGCGCTATCGCGAGCACGGCATTCCCGTCGGCATCGCCGACTACGTCAGGACCTACGATCTCGAATTGTGGAGCTTCGCCTCGCTGGAGGCACAGGTCGCCGCCATCGCCGACGACATCGCCTATGACGCCCACGACATCGACGATGGCCTGCGCGCCGGGCTATTCCATCTCGACGATCTCAAGGTGATGCCGCTCACGGCGGAGATCATCGCCGAGACCTCCGCGCATTACCCTGACCTCGAAGACTTCAGGCGCGGCGCCGAGCTGGTGCGCGAGCTGATCTCGCATCTGATCGGCGCGGTATTCGCGCAGGCGCAGAACAACCTTGCCGCGGTGAAGCCGCAATCGGCCCAGGACGTCCGCCAGCAGAGCCGGGCCCTGGTCGCGTTCCCAGCCGAGGTCGCGGAGGAAGAGGCCGCCATCAAGGCCTTTCTCTACCAGCACATGTACCGCCACAAGCGGGTGATGCGGGTGATGGGGGAGGCCGAGGAGATCCTGTTCGACCTGTTCGCGAAATACCTGCAATCCCCTGGCGAACTGCCGCCGGAATGGCTGCTCGGGGCCGAGACGGACAATGAGGGCGACCGGGCGCGCCGGATCGGCAATTTCATTGCCGGAATGACCGACCGTTTCGCCCTGACCGAGCACCAGCGGCTCTTTGACTCGACCCCGGATTTGCGTTAGGCGGCGGCCATGCCCGACACATCCTCAGCACTGCATTTGTTCGCCGACGTGCTCGCACGCGTGCACGCCGCCTGCCGCGCGCTTGCGAAGGACGCAGGCTGGCCCGAGGGCATCGATTTCGCGCGCGTGGTGGTCGAGCCGCCGCGCGATGCCACCCATGGCGACATGGCGACCAACGCTGCCATGGTGCTGGCGAAAGAGGCCAGGGCAAAGCCGCGCGATCTCGCCGAGCAGATCGCAGAGCGGCTTCGGGGGGACGCGCTGATCGCCAAGGTCGACGTCGCAGGTCCCGGCTTCATCAATCTGACCTTGAGGCCGGCCGCCTGGGCCGAGGCGCTGCGGACGGTGCTGCGCGAGGCCGCCGATTACGGCCGCGTCCGCGGCGGCTCCAAGGTGAACATCGAATACGTCTCGGCCAACCCGACCGGGCCGATGCATGTCGGCCATTGCCGTGGCGCCGTGTTCGGCGACGCGCTGGCGAGCCTGCTCCAGTTCGCCGGCCACGACGTCACGCGCGAATATTACATCAACGACGCCGGCGCCCAGGTCGACGTGCTCGCGCGCTCCGCCTTCCTGCGCTATCGCGAGGCGCTCGGCGAGGACATCGGCGCGATCCCGGAAGGGCTCTATCCTGGCGACTACCTCAAGCCGGTCGGACAGGCGCTTGCGACGGAGCACGGCGACAAGCTCCTCGCGGTGAGCGAGGCCGGGTGGCTGCCGACGGTCCGCGCCAAGGCGATCGCGATGATGATGGATGAGATCAAGGACGATCTCGCCGCCCTCAACATCCGCCACGACGTGTTCTTCTCGGAGCGCTCGCTGATCGAGGGCGGCAACAACAAGGTTGCCGAGACCATCGATTTCCTCAAGGCCAAGGGCGACATCTACGAAGGCCGCCTGCCGCCGCCGAAGGGCGCCCCGGTCGAGGACTGGGAAGACCGCGAGCAGTTGCTGTTCAGGGCGACCGCTTACGGCGACGACGTCGATCGTCCGCTGATCAAGTCGGACGGTTCCTACACTTATTTCGCCTCCGACATCGCCTACCACAAGAACAAGTTCGACCGTGGTTTTGCCGAGATGATCGACGTCTGGGGCGCCGATCATGGCGGCTACATCAAGCGCATGCAGGCGGCGGTGAAGGCGACGACGTCGGGCAAGGGCTCGCTCGACGTCAAGATCGTCCAGCTCGTCAAGCTGCTGCGGAATGGCGAGCCGGTCAAAATGTCGAAGCGGAGCGGGGACTTCGTCACCTTGCGTGAGGTGGTGGATGAAGTCGGCCAGGACGCCGTCCGCTTCATGATGCTCTATCGCAAGAACGACGCGGTGCTCGACTTCGACCTCGCCAAGGTCATGGAGCAGTCGCGCGACAACCCGGTGTTCTACGTTCAGTACGGTCACGCCCGCGGCCACTCGATCTTCCGCAACGCGCGGGCCGAAATGTTCCCGGAGCTTCCCGAGGCGACCGACGAACGAATCGCCTGGCTCAGTGAGTCGGCGGTGGAACGGTTATCGGATCCGGTCGAGCTTGAACTTCTCAAGCGCCTCGCAATATATCCTCGTATGCTCGAAGCCGCCGCAGCGGCCCACGAGCCGCACCGAATTGCCTTTTATCTCTATGATTTAGCCAGCGAATTTCATGCACTTTGGACGAAGGGGCGCGATTTGCCCTATTTACGCTTCATTATCAATAATGATGCAGTTCTAACAAAGGCGCGGCTGGCCATGGTCCAGGGCGTCGTCTCGGTTCTGGCATCGGGCCTCGCCATCCTCGGCGTCCATGCTCCGAACGAGATGCGGTAGTTTGGGGCGAACTACTTAAGGGGAATTCGGGGGTAACCGGCAGAAGCCGGATCGCTTAGACTTGGTTGAAAGCCTTGTGGGTCGAAAGCCGTGCCTTGGTCGAGGGGCGCGCGGCTTTCCCGAAGGGACGCATCATCACGATGGCCGAACGATATCAGGACAGACCGTTTCCTTCCGATGACTATGGTCGCGGTGGCGATCAGCATGGGAAGGCGGACAGCGATCCCTTGGCTGAACTCGCCCGCCTGATCGGACAGACCGATCCTTTCGCCGCGCAGGCGCGGCCCGGTGCGCGTCCGCCGGCAGTATCCCCGCCCGCCCAGAGCTATCAGGACGACGATTACCGGCAGGACGATGATCGGCAGGACTATGCCGAGCCTGCGCCGCCCGGACCGCCCTCATGGATGCGGCGCGCCAATGTGCAGCCGCAGCCGGCACCCGCGGAGCCCGACTATCCGGTCACCGTCAATCCGGTTCATCCGTTGCATCGCTATTCGGCCCCGCCCGCGGTGCCGGAGCCTGAACTTCGTCAGCCGCAAGCCTATCAAGATCACGCCTATCAGGATCACGCCCATCAGGGGCCGGCTTACCAGCCGCAGGATCAGGCCTACGAGCAGCAAGCGTATCAGCAGCCCGATCCATCGCGCTACGACGATGCGCTGTATGGCCGGCTCGAGGCGGGCGAGCAGGACTATCAGCGTGAGCCGGCCTATCCGGACGATCCTTACGCGTACCAGAGCGAGTATCCGGAGGAGGAGCTCGACGAGCCCAAGAAGCAGCGCGGCGGCATGATGACGGTCGCGGCCATCCTGGCGCTGGCCGTGGTCGGCACTGGCGCTGCCTTCGCCTACAAGACCTACATCGGCTCGTCCCGCAGCGGCGAGCCGCCGATCATCAAGGCGGACAACACGCCAACCAAGATCGTGCCTGCGCCGACGGATTCCTCGGCCAAGGTGCCGGATCGCATGGCGATCGGCGATGGCACCGAGAAGATCGTGCCGCGCGAAGAGGCGCCGGTGGACGTCAACGCCAAGGCAGGCGGTCCCCGCGTCGTGTTCCCGCCGCTGAACCAGAATGCGAACCCGCCATCGGTCGCGAGCGTGTCGCCGTCCGCAGTGCCGCCGCCGGGCGCAAGCAACGGCACACTGCCGAACAATTCGCCGCGCCCGATCAGGACCGTCGCCGTGAAGGGCGATCAGACCGACAGCGCCGCGCCGCAATCGGCCGCTGCCAAGCCCGCGGCTGCGCCGAAGCCTGTTGCCGCGCCCGCACCGGCCGCGCCGCGCAGTCCGCCGACCTCAGCCAATGCCAGCGCCAATCAGCCGATGTCGCTGGCCCCGCAATCGGCGCCGGCCGCCGAGCCGCCGCAGCGGATGGCGGCGACCACTCCGACCCAGATCGCGCCCGCCGGCAGCGGCGGTGGTTACATCGTGCAGGTCTCCTCGCAGCAGAGCGAGGAAAGCGCCGCCGCGTCCTACCGCGTGCTTCAGAGCAAGTATGGCAGCGTGCTCGGCTCGCGCTCGCCGGTGATCAAGCGCGTCGACCTGACCGACAAGGGCAAGGGCGTCGTCTACCGCGCCTTCGCTGGTCCCTACGCCTCGGCGGAGGAGGCGACGCATGCCTGCAACAGCCTGAAGTCCGCCGGCCTGTCCGCCTGCTTCGTCCAGAGGAATTAACGGCCGTTTCCTTGACCCCCTCGCGGGTCAGGGTTAATCGGCCGTTATGAGCACGCGGGCCTTCATTACCGGCGTATCCGGAACGGAACTGACCGCCGTCGAGCGGGAGTTTATCCGCGAGCAGCGCCCGTGGGGCTTCATCCTGTTCAAGCGCAATGTCGCCACCCCAGCTCAAGTTGCTGCATTGGTTGCAGAATTGCGCAGCGCGGTCGGGGTTGCCGACGCGCCCGTCCTGATCGACCAGGAGGGCGGACGGGTGCAGCGGCTCGGTCCGCCGCACTGGCCGGTCTATCCGCCGGGCGCCGTGTTCTCGACCTTGTACGACACTGATTCGGCCCTCGGGCTCACGGCGGCGCGCCTGTCCGCCCGCCTGATTGCCGCTGATCTGGCCGATCTCGGCATTACCGTGGATTGCCTGCCGCTGGCCGACGTGCCGGTCGCGGGCGCCGATGCCGTCATCGGGAACCGGGCCTATGGCACCGAACCGGCCAAGGTCGCGGCGATCGCGCGCGCCGTCACCGAAGGGCTGGAGCAGGGTGGCGTGCTGCCGGTCCTCAAGCACATTCCCGGCCATGGCCGCGCCACTGCGGACACCCATTTCAAGCTGCCGACGGTGGATACGCCGAGGGACGAGCTGGAACGGACCGACTTCGCGGCATTCAAGCCGCTGTCGGACCTGCCGATGGCCATGACTGCACATGTTGTGTTTAGCGCGGTCGACCCCGCCCATCCGGCGACGACATCTGCGACAATGATTGCTGACGTGATTCGCGGCGCAATCGGGTTCCAGGGTTTGTTGATGAGTGATGACGTGTCGATGAACGCGCTGTCGGGGACTATCGCCGAACGGACCCGCGCCATCTTCGCGGCCGGCTGCGATGTGGCCCTGCATTGCAACGGCAATATCGATGAGATGCGTGCGGTCGCCGGTGAGACGCCCGTGCTGTCCGGCCGGGCGCTGGAGCGGGCGAATGCCGCCCTCGGCGCGCGCAAGACGCCGCAGCCGCTCGACCGCGAGGCCGCACGCGCAGAGCTGGACGCATTGATCGCACGGACAACCACGGCATCCGCATGACCGCAGAAATTCTATCGTTCGAGACCGGGCGGCCCGCAGAGCTTGCCGAGGGTGAGCCGGCGTTGGTGGTGGACGTCGAGGGCTATGAGGGCCCGCTCGACCTGCTGCTCGCGCTGGCGCGGCAGCAGAAGGTCGACCTCGCCAAGATCTCCATCCTGGCCTTGGCCGACCAATATCTTCATTTCATCGAAGCCGCGCGAAAGATCCGGCTCGAGCTTGCCGCCGATTATCTCGTCATGGCGGCGTGGCTCGCCTTCCTGAAGTCGCGCCTGCTGCTGCCGGAGCCGCCGAGCGCGGAGGGCCCGAGCGCCGAGCAGATGGCGACCGCGCTCGCCAACCGCCTGCGCCGGCTGGAGGCCATTCGCGAAGCCGCCAACCGGCTGATGAACAGGCCGCAATTGCAGCGCGACATCTTCCCGCGCGGCGAGCCCGAGCAGATCGCCGAGATCAAGCATCCGAAATACACCGCAACGCTGTACGATCTGCTCACCGCCTATGCCTCGCAGCGCCAATCGCGCGTGCTGGCGAGCGTGCATCTGGCCAAGCGCACCGTGTGGTCGCTCGCCGAAGCACGCGCCACGCTGGAGCGGCTGGTCGGCAGCCTCAACGAGCAGGACGATTGGGGCGTGCTGGATGATTTTCTGATCCGGCATGTCGCCGATCCCACCCAGCGCGCGACGGTGTTCGCCTCGAGCTTTGCCGCCGCCCTGGAACTGGTGCGCGAAGGTCAGCTGGAACTGAATCAGAAAGAGGCGTTTGCGCCCATCTATTTCCGGAAGGGGCGCCCGAAACCGGTCCCGGATGCAGCTCCTGCGCCTGATGCGCCGGTCGCTTAAGTGCAAGAAGGAGAATCTGCCATGGCAAGCCTGGCTGAAGTGCGGGTAGAAGAGGCCGAGCCGATGGAGAACGAATCCCAGGCACGTCCCGAGGAATTGCGGCTGCTGGAAGCGCTGCTGTTCGCTTCGAGTGAACCGCTGGACACCGCGACGCTGGCCAAGCGCATGCCCGAGGGCGTCGACGTCAAGGCCGCGCTGGAACAGCTCCAGGCCGACTATTCCTTGCGCGGGGTGAATCTCGTCCGCGTCGCCAACAAATGGACCTTCCGCACGGCCGGCGATCTCGCCTGGCTGATGACGCGGGAGAGCACCGAGACCCGGCGCCTGTCGCGCGCGGCGATCGAGGTGCTGGCGATCATCGCCTATCACCAACCTGTGACGCGCGCCGAGATCGAGGAGATCCGCGGCGTCGTCACCTCGAAGGGCACGCTCGACGTGCTGCTGGAGACCGGCTGGATCAAGCCGCGCGGCCGGCGCAAGACGCCCGGTCGTCCGCTGACCTTTGGAACCACCGAGGACTTCCTGTCGCAGTTCACCCTGGAACAGCTCGGCGATCTGCCGGGCCTGGAGGAGCTGAAAGGCACGGGCCTGCTGGATTCGCGCCTGCCGACCGGATTCAGCGTGCCGACGCCGTCCGACGATCCGACGCTGCGCGAGGACGAGGATCCGCTGGAACCGGGCGACGAGCTCGATCTGGCGCTGGCGCCAGCGGTCGAGCCCGAGACTGCGGAAACGACCGCGGAAGCCGGCAATGAGGAACACGGCGAGGGCGGCAGCAAAGGCGGCAACGAGGACTGACGTACCGTCCGCTGACGGGCCCCCTGCGACCGGTTAACACTAGCAAGATTACGTAGCGCTCACAGCGAATTGGCGCTGCCTAGGTCCTTGTTTTTGCGGCCTGCCGAGCCTAGGTTTCGGTGAAGATCGGCCGGGTCCCCGGCCATGCGCGTTTGGAGGGTTGCAGGATGGGTTCACTCAGCATTTGGCACTGGATCCTGGTGATCGCAGTGGTCCTGCTGCTGTTCGGCCGCGGGAAGATTTCGGACCTGATGGGCGACGTGGCGCAGGGCATCAAGGCCTTCAAGAAGGGCATGCAGGACGACGACAAGTCCGCCGACAAGCCCGAGCCGGCCAAGTCCATCGAGCACAATGGTGCTCCGACCGCGGCGCGGACCGACGTCGGCAGCAAGGCCGTCTGAGCCGAGAGCAGCACGCGAGACGTGGGTAGGGCGGCCCCGATCCTGCGCGCAAGGGATTGGGCCGGTTGCGGCTTCGCGTGAACGGAAGACCTCATGTTCGACATCGGGTGGAGTGAACTGGTCCTGATCGGGGTCGTGGCCCTGATCGCCATCGGCCCGAAAGAGCTGCCGGGCGTGCTGCGCATGGTCGGACAATGGATGGGCAAGGCGCGCAAGATGGCCGCCGAATTCCAGGGCCAGTTTCAGGAAGCGATGCGCGAGGCCGAGATGGCCGACCTCAAGAAGAGCTTCGACGAGGTCAAGGAAGCCGCCACCGGATTCAATCCGCTGACCTCGCTCCAGAAGGACGTCAGCGACGCGCTGCGCGTCGATGCGCTGGACAAGCCGGCCGAGACGTCCACGACGAATGCTGTCGAACCGCCGGCAACTTCGAGTGAAGCGCCGCCGACTTCAAGTGAAGCGCCGGCAGTGCCGACCACGCCGGAAGCGCCGACGCCCGCAACCTTCATGGAAGCCGAGGCGCATGCGGCAGCCAGCGAGCCGCTTGTGATCACCCGTGAGGTCGAGCAGGCAAAGGTGGCGCAGGACACCGCCCCGTCCGAAGCGATCAAGGACGCCAAAGCGTCATGACCGACGCCGATATCGAGGCCAGCAAAGCCCCGCTGATGGACCATCTGATCGAGCTGCGCTCGCGGCTGATCAAGGCGCTGCTCGGCTTCGGCATAGCATTCATCTTCTGCTTCTTCTTCGCCAAGCAGATCTACAACGTGCTGGTCTGGCCGTTCGTGTGGATCGCGGGCCCCGAGAACTCCAAGTTCATCTACACGGCGCTGCTGGAATATTTCATCACCCAGCTCAAGCTCGCATTGTTCGGGGCCGGCTTCATCTCGTTCCCGATCATCGCGACCCAGATCTACAAGTTCGTCGCGCCCGGCCTCTACAAGCACGAGAAGCAGGCTTTCCTGCCGTATCTGGTCGCGACCCCGTTCTTCTTCGTGCTCGGCGCTGCGCTGGTCTATTTCGTCGTGCTGCCGATGCTGGTCCGCTTCTCGCTCGGCATGCAGCAGGCCGGCGGCGACGAGACCGCGCAGATCCAGCTGCTGCCCAAGGTCGGCGAATATCTGTCGCTGATGATGTCGCTGATCTTCGCCTTCGGCATCGCCTTCCAGCTTCCGGTGATCCTGACGCTGCTCGGGCGGATCGGCATCGTCAGCTCGAAAATGCTGCGCGAGAAGCGCCGCTATTTCATCGTCCTCGCCTTCGTGATCGCCGCCGTGTTGACGCCGCCCGACGTGCTCAGCCAGTGCTCCCTGGCGTTTCCGCTGATGGCGCTCTACGAGGGCTCGATCATCGCGGTCGGCATGGTGGAGAGAAAGGCCGCGGCCTCGCAAGCGGCCACCGGCACCGACGTGTCGACGCCGGCCAATCCGGCGGAGTAGGGGCGCTTTCGCTCTATCATCGCGCTGCTCGGCCCATGATTCGTCATGCCCGGGCTTGACCCGGGCATCCACGACTTGGTCTAAGGCGGCAGACACGTGGATGGCCGGGATAAACCCGGCCATGACGGGAAGACAGCCATGCACGACATCAAATCGATCCGCGACAATCCGCAAGCCTTCGACGCCGGCCTCGCCCGGCGCGGTTTGAAGCCGATGTCGGGCTCGCTGCTGGCGATCGACGAGAAGCGCCGTGCTGCGATCCTCGCCTCCGAGCAGGCGCAGGCGCGGCGCAACGCGGCGTCCAAGGAGATCGGTGACGCCAAGAAGGCCAAGGACGAGGCGCGCGCCGCCAAGCTGATGGCCGAGGTCGCCGAGCTCAAGACCACGATGCCTGAGCTTGAAGCCGCCGCGAAGGCCGCCGACGACGAGCTGACCAAAGAGCTGGCGGCGATCCCGAACATTCCGTTCGACGAGGTGCCCGACGGTGTCGACGAGCACGGCAACGTGCAGCGCCATGTGTTCGGCAACAAGCGCAATTACAGCTTCACGCCGAAGCTGCATGATGATCTCGGCACCGCGCTCGGCTACATGGATTTCGAGGCGGCGGCCAAGCTCTCCGGCGCGCGCTTCGTCGTGCTGAAGAAGGGCCTCGCGCGGCTCGAACGTGCGATCGGCCAGTTCATGCTCGACCTGCACACCACCGAGCACGGCTACACCGAGATCAATCCGCCGCTGCTGGTGCGCAACGAAGTGATGTTCGGCACCGGACAATTGCCGAAGTTCGAGGACGATCAGTTCTGGGCGGTCAAGGGCGAGCTTCTCGTTGCGCCCGATCAGGAGCGGCTGAGGACCGAGCGCCTCGGCCTCATTCCGACCGCCGAAGTCTCGCTCACCAACCTCGCGCGCGAATCCATCCTCGACGAGAAGCTGCTGCCGATGCGGCTCACCGCGCTGACGCCGTGCTTCCGCGCGGAGGCGGGGGCTGCCGGGCGCGACACGCGCGGCATGATCCGCCAGCACCAGTTCACCAAGGTCGAGCTGGTCTCGATCACGACGCCGGAAGTGAGCAGGGACGAGCTGGAGCGGATGCTGTCCTGCGCCGAGCAGGTGCTGCAGAAGCTCGACCTGCATTATCGCGTGATGACGCTGTGCGCAGGGGACATGGGCTTCTCGGCGCAAAAAACCTATGACATCGAGGTCTGGATGCCCGGGCAGGGCGAGGGCGGCATGTTTCGCGAGATCTCCAGCTGCTCGGTCTGCGGCGACTTCCAGGCGCGGCGGATGGATGCGCGCTCGCGCGGCCCCGACGGCAAGCCGCGCTTCGTGCACACGCTGAACGGCTCCGGCACCGCGGTCGGCCGCGCGCTGATCGCCGTGATGGAGACCTATCAGCAGGAGGACGGCTCGATTGCGGTCCCCGACGTGCTCCAGCCTTATATGGGCGGGATGAAGGTGATCGCGCGCGACTAAAGCGTTTTCGAGCGAAGTGGATACCGGTTCGCGTCAAGAAGACGCGGCATGACGAGAATCGCGTTGCGAAGACCGGGCGGCCGGTTATCCTGCCGGCCCCTCGACAACGCGAACCCTCCGCTTCATGGCCTTGCACCGCGACATTTTCTGGGTCGGCCGACAATGGGCGGTGACGGGGGCCGGCATCCAGGCGATCGATCAGCGCCTGCGCGGCGTGCTCGACATCGAGATCGCGCGGCTCTGGGACGACCAACTCGTGCAAAGCCGCCGGGCCAAGCCCGGCGTGAATGCAGCCGATTTCGACAAGGCGCTGACGGTGGCGCGCGAACGCTTTCCGCAGGAGCCGGCGTCCGACCCGCTGGTCGCGCAGCTGAAGGCGCTCGGCGTGATCGAGGCCCCCGTCGTGAGCCCGGCCGTACCGGCGATGCAGCTGCGGGCGGAAGGCCGGCTGGCGCGCTTCCTGCCGCAATGGCGCATCCGCCGCTGACGGGCCCCGGCCGGGAACCTGCCGCCGGACCGCAATCGCCCGGTTTGCCTGATCGCCCCCAGCCGGATAAGACGGCTCAGACCCCCTTTTTCGGAATCGAACCTTTCGCATGCGCATTCTCTGCACCAATGACGACGGCATCCATGCCCCCGGCCTCAAGATCGTCGAGGAGATCGCGCGCGCGCTGTCCGACGACGTCTGGGTGGTGGCGCCCGAGCTCGACCAGTCCGGCGTGTCGCATTCGCTGTCGTTGAACGATCCGTTGCGCCTGCGCGAGGTCGGACCCCGGCATTTTGCCGTGCGCGGCACGCCGACCGACTGCGTCATCATGGGCGCGCGCCATATCCTTGGACCCAAGCTGCCCGACGTCGTGCTGTCCGGGGTCAACAAGGGCCGCAACGTGGCCGAGGACGTGGTCTATTCCGGCACCATCGCCGGCGCGCTGGAGGGGACCATCCTGGGCCTGCCGTCGTTCGCGCTGTCGCAGGAGTTCAGCCTCGAGACCCGCGAGCGCCCGCCGTGGGACACCGCACGCAAGTTCGGTCCCGACATCCTGCGCAAGGTGATTGCCGCCGGCGTTCCGAAGGACACCGTCATCAACGTCAACTTCCCGTCCTGCGCGCCGGAGGAAGTGCTCGGCATCCGCGTCACCCGCCAGGGCAAGCGCAATCTCGGTTTCCTGCGAGTCGACGAGCGCAAGGACGGCCGCGGCAATCCCTATTTCTGGATCGGCTTCGAGCGCGCCGCGATGATGGACACGCCGGCCGACGGCACCGATCTGGCGGCGCTGCGCGAGCGCTACGTCTCGGTTACGCCGCTGAGGCTCGATCGCACCAATGAGGCGTTTTCGGAAGAGCTCAGCGCGATGCTGAAATAGCGCCTATTCGCCGCGGAGCGCGGCTTCGATGGTCTTGCCGAGCGCGTCGAGCTGAAACGGCTTCTGGAGCGCCGGCCGGTCGCGGTATTGCTCGGGCAGGCCGGAGGAGCCGTAGCCGGTGGCGAAGATGAACGGGCAGCCCTTGGCCTTGATCACGTCGGCGACCGGCGAGATGACCTTGCCGTTGACGTTGACGTCGAGAATGGCGATGTCGAACTCGGTCGCCTCGGCGAGCCGCATGGCCTCGGTGATGTCGCCCGCCTCGGCTGCGACCTTGTAGCCGAGCTCCTCGAGCATATCCGCTACCATCATCCTGATCATCACCTCGTCCTCGACGAGGAATACAGAGCGGCCGGAAAGCCCTGTCGCGGTCATGGTTGAGTCCTTGCCCATTGCCGAAAACGTTCGCAGATAACGCGAATTGACGCAATGCGCGTTTCGGCCAACGGATACCTGAAAATGGTCATCGCAGCTCGTCCGCGGCAATCCAATCTGTGGTTAAATGCTCTAGAGGAAGGCTATCACGAGTTCCTGAGCAGGAACATGGATTCTCCTGCCCGGGCTCGAGCCCGCCGGGCCGGCCAAGACAGTACAAGCAGGCAATGACCTCCCATCAGCACCCGCCGGAAAAGATGATGTTTCAGCTCACGCTGAGGCGTCGGGGCATCAGCGATCAGGCGGTGCTGCGAACCATGGAGGAGGTGCCGCGCGAGCAATTCGTCGACGAGGCCGACCGCGTCGGCGCCTACCGGGACAGCGCGCTGCCGATCGCCTGCGGCCAGACTATCAGCCAGCCCTTCGTCGTGGCCTACATGACCGAGCAGCTGCAGCTCCAGAAGCAGCACCGGGTGCTCGAGATCGGCACCGGTTCCGGCTATCAGGCCGCCGTGCTGTCGCGGCTCGCCGGCCAGGTCCTGACGGTCGAGCGCTATCGCAGGCTTGCGGACACCGCGCGCGCCCGGCTCGAAAAGCTCGGCTGTCACAATGTCGAGGTGATGCTTGGCGACGGCCTCAACCTGCCGCCCAATATCGGCCCGTTCGATCGCATCATCGTCACCGCCGCGATGGAGCAGATCCCGGAGAATCTGGTCGAGCGGCTGGAGGTTGGCGGCATCCTGATCGCGCCGGTCGGCCCGCATCAGGGCGTGCAGACGCTGATCCGCCTGACCCGCAGCGCGGCCGGGATCGAGCGCAAGGAACTGGTCGATGTCCGCTTCGTGCCGGCGCTGCCCGGGGTGGCGCGGGAGCTGTAGATTTCCGGATCGGCTGTGCGGCCAACATCTTATTGGGAGGGTTAAGCCGTTATTTACTCGGCGCGTGTTTACTTAAAACACCAGTTCTGTTGCGTACGAGTGAGTAACCATGTCCGCTGTCGCCGAGTTGCTTTACTCGCGCCGCGTACCGCAGGTCGCGGTGCTGGCGCTGATCTCCTTCAGCTTCGCAGGGTGCAGCGCCGACATGTCGTCGCGACTGTCCCAGTCGAATTTCTCCAATCCCTTCTCCTCCGAAGCGACCGGTACGGTGCAGCAGGCCCCGCCGCCGCAGCGCGAGCTGCCGCAATATGCGCGGCCGCAGACCCAGGCCGGCGCCTATCAGTCGCAGCCCTTGCCGCCCCCGGCGGTCTCCGCCCCGCAATCCTATCCCGTCGCGGCAGGTGGCGGGGTGTCCGGAGGCGGGCGTGGCGTCAGCTCCTACGCGCCGCCGGCGCAGCCGCATCTGGAGACCACGGCCACCGTGCCGCCGCGCTCGGTCGCGGCTGCCCAGCCGGCTGGCGGGACCAAGATCATCGTCGGCACCAGCGATACGCTCGAGGTGCTCGCCAAGCGCTATCGCGTCACGCCGCAGGCGATCCTGGCCGCCAACGGCTACAAGGGCCCGCGCGCGCTGTCGCCCGGCCAGCAACTGATCATTCCGCATCCGGCGACGGCCGCTGCGCCGGCGCCTGCGTCAACTCCGGTCGCGGCAGCTCCCGCTGCGAAACCGGTTGCCGTCATGGCCGCGCCGCCGAGCACTCATTTCGTCAATCGCGGCGACACGCTCGCCAGCATTGCCCGCAAGAACCATATCTCGTCGGCTGAGCTTGCCCGTGCCAACGGTCTCGATCCGTCGGCCAAGCTCAAGCTCGGCACCAAGCTGACCGTGCCCGGCGCAAAGACCGCCGCCATGGCGGCGCCAGTTGCCGCAGCTCCTGTCACGGCGGCTCCGGTTGCGGGGACGCTGCAGCCCGTTGCAGCCGCTCCCGCGCCCGCCACCAAGATGGCCGCGGCCGGCGCGCCGGTGCAGAGCGCGCGCCTCGCCCAGGCCACCACCAATGTCGAAGAGAAGCCCGCCGAGACCCCGGCGAAGGCTGCGGAGACCACCAGCGCGCTGCCGACCTTCCGCTGGCCGGTGCGCGGCAAGGTGGTCACCAGCTACGGCGCCAAGACCAACGGCAAGTCCAACGACGGCATCAATGTCGCGGTGCCCGAGGGGACGCCGGTCAAGGCGGCGGAAGACGGCGTCGTCGCCTATTCCGGCAACGAGCTGAAGGGTTACGGCAATCTGGTCCTGGTTCGGCACTCCAACGGCTACGTCACCGCATATGCCCATGCGAGTGAGCTGTTGGTGAAGCGCGGCGACACCATCAAGCGCGGTCAGGTCATTGCCAAGTCGGGTCAATCCGGGGAGGTGGCGTCGCCGCAGCTCCACTTTGAGATCCGCAAGGGATCGAGCCCGGTTGACCCGCTTCAATTCCTGAACGGGGCGTGAGGCCTACGCAGAGTAGGGCACGCAATCACAACAAGCGCACTGTCATCGCCCGGCTTGGACCGGGCGATCCAGTATTCCAGAGACAGTCATTGTTGAGCCGATAAGCCGCGGCGTACTGGATTCCCCGCCTGCGCGGGGAATGACAGAGCCAGGCACGGCGACGGCTTCCGCTACTTCGCCGTCAGCTTCACGCCGAGCCGGCCCGCCAGCTCTTGCACGAATTGCCAGGCGACGCGGCCCGAGCGTGAGCCGCGGGTGGTCGACCATTCCAGCGCCTCGCGCTCCAGCGCCTCGTCGTCGACCTTGACGCCGAAATGGCTGCAATAGCCGCGCACCATGGCGAGGTATTCGTCCTGGCTGCAACGGTGGAAGCCGAGCCAGAGGCCGAAGCGATCGGACAGCGACACCTTCTCCTCGACCGCTTCGCCGGGATTGATCGCGGTCGAGCGCTCATTCTCGATCATGTCGCGCGCCAGCAGATGACGGCGGTTGGAGGTGGCGTAGAGGATGACGTTCTCGGGCCGGCCCTCGATGCCGCCTTCGAGCACGGCCTTGAGTGATTTGTAGGACGCGTCATTGCCGTCGAAGGAGAGGTCGTCGATGAACACGATGAAGCGGAAGCTGGCGTCGCGAAGCTTCTCCATCAGCATCGGCAGCGTTTCGATGTCCTCGCGGTGGATCTCGATCAGCTTCAGCCGCTCAGCCAGCTTGCGGTCCGCGTTGATGCTGGCATGCGCGGCCTTCACGAGCGACGATTTGCCCATGCCGCGCGCGCCCCAGAGCAGGGCGTTGTTGGCGGGCAGGCCGCCCGCGAACCGCTCGGTGTTCTCCATCAGGATGTCGCGCATCCGGTCGATGCCCTTGAGCAGGAATAGCTCGACGCGGCTGACCCGCGGCACGGGCGCGAGGCGGCCGTCGGGGTGCCAGACATAGGCATCCGCCCGTTCGAACGACTCGGGGGAGACGGCCGGCTTGGCCTGGGCGGAGAGGTGCGCCGCAATGGTCTCCAGCGCGCGGACGATGCGCTCCTGGGACAGGCTGGGGGCTGCCGCGCGAGGGGCTTTGACGGTCCTCTTGGGACTGCCCTTGGGGCGATTTGCCGCGACGCGGGCCGGCTTTCCGGCAGGGGTGCGGGGGCCTTTGCCGGCCGGGCTTTTGCTGGGGTTTTTGGGCATGTCCGAAGTTCCTGAGAACGCAGCCTTATCGGGCCTGAGGGGCCGCCGCAAGGTGGCTAAAAGGGCGGTCTGGCAGCGTTGCAATTGGGGCAATGGCCGCTATAGTCCGCGCGAATTTGACCGAACCGGTTGCCTTTGAAGGCCTGACCGGTTTTCCCCCGTTTCTCACGAGGATCGTCCGAATGCTGATTACCCCTGCGTATGCCCAGGCCGCGGGCGCTGGTGACACCAACAGCATGTTGATGTCGCTGCTGCCGTTCGCCCTGATCTTCGTGATCATGTACTTCCTGATTCTGCGTCCGCAGCAGAAGAAGGTCCGCGAGCACGCCGACCTCGTGAAGAACATCCGCCGCGGCGACACCGTCGTGACTTCGGGCGGGCTCGTCGGCAAGGTTACCAAGGTCGTCGATGACGACCAGATCGAGTTCGAGATTTCCGACGGCGTGCGGGTGCGGCAGATGCGCCAGATGATCTCCGGCGTGCGCGCCAAGGGCGAGCCGGCGAAGGAATCCAAGGACAGCGCGAAGGACGCCGCCAAGGATAGTGCCAAGGACGACGCCGCGTCGAAGTGAACGCGTTCGCGAGCATCTCAAGTCTCCTGATCTGACAGGTCCAGTCGATGTTGTATTTCACGCGGTGGAGGGCGCTCGGGATCATCCTGACGGCGCTGATCGTGTGCCTCTGCGCGGTCCCGAACTTCTTCCCCGAGGCCCAGGTCAAGACCTGGCCGGCGTGGGCGCAGCGCCGGCTCGTGCTCGGCCTCGACCTCCAGGGCGGCTCCTACCTGCTGCTCGAGGTCGACTCCAACTACGTGAAGAAGGAACGGCTGGATCAGGTCCGCGACGACGTCCGCCGGACGCTGCGCGATGCCAAGATCGGCTTCACCGGCGGCGTCACCGTGCGCAACGACGCGGCCGAAGTTCGCATCACCAAGGAATCCGACGTTCAGGCGGCGCTGGCCAAGCTGCGCGAATTGTCTCAGCCGCTGGGCGGCCTGATGGGATCGAGTGGTCAGCGCGACCTCGAGGTGACCGATGCCGGCGGCGGGGTGATCCGCCTCAGCGTCCCGCAGGCCGCCATGCTCGATCGCCTGCGCAAGACCATCGAGCAGTCGATCCAGATCGTCGAACGCCGCGTCAACGAGCTCGGCACCGTCGAGCCCGTGATTCAGCGCCAGGGCAATGACCGCATCCTGGTGCAGGTCCCCGGCCTGCAGGATCCGACCCGCCTGAAGAAGCTGCTCGGCGAGACCGCCAAGATGGAATTCCGCATGGTCGACACGACCGTGTCGCCGGACCAGGCGCAGCAGGGCAGGTTGCCGCCGGATTCCGAGCTGCTGATGAGCGCGTCGCCGCCGCCGACGCCCTATGTGGTCAAGAAGCAGGTCCTGGTCGCCGGCGGCGATTTGATCGATGCCCAGGCGACCTTCGACCAGCGTACCAGCGAGCCGGTCGTCAGCTTCAAGTTCAATACTTCGGGCGCGCGCAAGTTCGGGCAGGCCACGCAAGAGAATGTCGGGCTGCCTTTCGCGATCGTGCTCGACAACAAGGTGATCTCCGCGCCCCGGATCAACGAGCCGATCACCGGCGGTCAGGGCCAGATCTCGGGCAGCTTCACGGTCCAGTCCGCCAACGATCTCGCGATCCTGATGCGCGCCGGCGCGCTGCCGGCGCCGCTCACGGTGGTCGAGGAGCGCACTGTCGGTCCGGGCCTCGGCCAGGATTCGATCGAGAAGGGCGAGCTCGCGGCTTACGTCGGCTCGATCCTCGTCGTCATCTTCATGCTGCTGACCTACCGGCTGTTTGGGGTGTTCGCCAACATCGCGGTGGCCATCAACGTCGCCATGATCTTCGGCCTGCTGTCGCTGCTCAACGCCACGCTGACGCTGCCCGGCATCGCCGGCATCGTGCTCACCGTCGGCATCGCGGTCGATTCCAACGTGCTGATCTACGAGCGCATCCGTGAGGAGCTGCGTGGCGGCCGCAACGCGATATCGGCGATCGATGCCGGCTTCAAGCGGGCGCTCGCGACCATCCTCGATTCCAACATCACCACCTTCATTGCCGCCGCGGTGCTGTTCTACATCGGCACCGGCCCGGTGCGCGGCTTTGCCGTGACGCTCGGCATCGGCATCATCACCACGGTGTTCACCGCCTTCACCCTGACCCGGCTGATCGTCGCCTGGTGGGTGCGGTGGAAGCGGCCGCAGAGCGTGCCGATCTAGGAGCTAAGACCGTGACATACTACGTTCTCATCGGGCTTGGCATTCTGATTGCCGTCCTCACCGTGGTCGCCGCGCTCGGCGTGCTGCCGTCGCTGCGCATCGTCCCCGACGACACGCATTTCGATTTCACGCGCTTCCGCCGCATCAGCTTCCCGATTTCGGCGGTGCTCTCGATCGTCGCCATCACGCTGTTCTTCACCCACGGGCTGAACCTCGGCATCGACTTCAAGGGCGGCACGCTGCTGGAGGTGCGGGCCAAGTCCGGCGCCGCCGACATCGCGGCGATGCGCACGACGCTGGATGGCTTGCGCCTCGGCGAGATCCAGCTGCAGCAGTTTGGCGGCCCCGAGAATGTCTTGATCCGCGTTGCCGAACAGCCCGGCGGCGACAAGGCGCAGCAGGATGCCGTGCAGAAGGTGCGCAACGCTCTCGGCGATTCCATCGAATATCGTCGTGTCGAGGTGCTCGGGCCGCGCGTCGCCGGCGAGCTGCTGGCCTACGGCATGGTCGGCCTGATGCTCGCGATCGTCTCGATCCTGATCTATCTCTGGTTCCGGTTCGAATGGCAGTTCGCACTGGGCGCCATGATCGCCAACGTGCACGACATCGTGCTGACCATCGGCTTCATGTCGATCAGCCAGGTCGATTTCGACCTGACCAGCATCGCGGCTCTGCTGACCATTCTGGGCTATTCGCTCAACGACACCGTGGTCATCTACGACCGCATCCGTGAAATGCTGCGCCGCTACAAGAAGATGCCGATGCCGCAGCTGCTCAACGAATCCATCAACTCGACGCTGTCGCGCTCGATCATCACCCACTTCACGGTGACGCTGGCGCTGCTGGCGCTGTTCTTGTTCGGCGGTCACGCGATCCACAGCTTCACCGCGGTGATGATGTTCGGCGTGGTGCTGGTCGGCACCTACACCTCGATCTTCATTGCTGCCCCGATCCTGATCTATCTCGGCGTCGGCGAGCACCGCGAGGATGCGCCGGATACGGCCACACCGGCGAAGAAAAGCAAGGCATGATCCGAACCGCACGCCTCCGCACGAGTTGGCGGGGGCAGTAAGCTCATTCGGACCAGACTCATGGCCGGCGATCCCAACGCACCCCATTTCCCGCGCTCGGCGCCGATCGAGGCCTATGGCAAGGGCGGCTTCGCCTTCGCCGGCATGTCGCACCGGGGCTCGCTGCTGTGCCTGCCCGAGGCGATCTGGGCCTGGGACGTGACGGATCCCCAGAAGATCGATCGCTATTCGCTCGACCGGGTGTTCGCGGCCGCCAACGGCATCGACACGCTCCTGATCGGCACCGGAACCGGGCTCTGGCTGCCGCCGCCGGAGCTGCGCCAGGCCTTGAAGGCGGTGAGGGTGGTGCTGGACACGATGCAGACCGGACCTGCCGTGCGCACCTACAACATCATGATCGGCGAGCGGCGGCGGGTCGCGGCTGCGTTGATCGCGGTGCCATGAGCAGCGGCGCGCCGCCGCCCGATTCCGTCGCCTTCTGCGCCGATCTCGTGCGCCGCCACGACTTTCCGCGCTATGCCGCGACGCTGTTCGTGCCCGCCCGCGAGCGCCGCGCGCTGCTTGCGCTCTACGCCTTCAACGTCGAGATCGTCCGCGTCCGCGACCAGGTCAGCCAGCCCTTGCCCGGCGAGATTCGCTTTCAATGGTGGACCGACCTGTTCTCGGGCCTCGTCCACGGCAGCGCCGAGGGCAATCCGGTTGCTGCCGAATTGCTGCGTGCGATCCGTGATTTTAACCTGCCGGTCGAGCCGCTGTCGCTGCTCGTCGAGGAGCACCAGTTCGACCTTTACAACGACCCGATGCCGACCATGGCGGCGCTGGAGGGCTATCTCGCCGCGACCTGCTCGGTGTTGTTTGATCTGGCGGCGCGGATTCTGGCGCCGACGTCCGAGGCGGTCGAACATCTCGCCCGGCATGCCGGGCTGGCACAGGGCATCGCGCAGGTCATCGTGAACCTGCCGCGCGATGCCTCGCACCGGCAGCTGTTCCTGCCGCAGCAGGTGCTGGAGAGCCATGGCTGCCGGATGGAAGACGTGTTTGCCGGCAAGGAGACGCCGAACCTGCGGGCCGTGCTGGAGCAGCTCGCCGGCGAGGCGCGGCGGCACTTGACCACGGCCTTGTCGCTGCTGGCGGACGTGCCGGCGGCGGTGCGTCCGGCGTTTCTGCCGCTGAGCCAGGTCAGGGCCGATCTCGAGCGCCTGTCGCAGCCCGGCCGCAATCCGTTCGCGCTGCAGCCGACGTCGCGGCTGCGCACGCTCTGGACGCTGTGGCGGGCTTCACGTTCCCGGGAATTTACCAAATAGCGGCTGGCTTATCGCCTCGAACCGCCCGATGCTCTATGCTGTCCCATGGCTGAGTTGTCCCAAACCCCATCGTCCGATCTCGGCGGCTTTCCGGTCGCACCTGGTGACGTTCATGCCGCCGCCGACATCATTCGCGGCGCCGTCGTCGAGACGCCCTGCAGCTACAGCCGCACGCTGAGCAGCATCTGCGGCTGCGAGATCTGGCTCAAGTTCGAGAACCTCCAGTTCACCTCGTCGTTCAAGGAGCGCGGCGCGCTCAACCGTCTCACCGCGCTGACGCCGGAGGAGCGTGCGCGCGGCGTCATCGCCATGTCCGCCGGCAACCACGCCCAGGGCGTCGCCTATCACGCCAGGCGGCTCGGCATTCCCGCCACCATCGTCATGCCGGTCGGCACGCCGATGGTGAAGGTCGAGAACACCAGGCACCACGGCGCGGAAGTTGTCGTCACCGGCGCGACGCTGGAGGAGGCGGCCGCGTTCGCGCGTCAGCACGGCGAAGCCCGCGGCATGATCTTCGTCCACCCCTACGACGATCCGCTGGTGATCGCGGGCCAAGGCACCGTCGGGCTGGAGATGATGCGAGCGGTCCCCGAGCTCGATACGCTGGTCGTGCCGATCGGGGGCGGCGGCCTGATCAGCGGCATCGCCATCGCCGCGAGATCGATCAAGCCGTCATTGCGAATTCTGGGCGTCGAGGCCTGGCTCTATCCTTCGATGTACAACGCCATTCACGGCGGCAATCTGCCGGCGCGCGGCGATACGCTCGCCGAAGGCATCGCGGTGAAATCGCCGGGCAAGATCACCACCGAAATCGTCCGCCGCCTCGTCGACGACATTGCGCTGGTGAACGAAGCCGAGCTCGAGCGCGCGGTAGCGACCCTGATCTCGATCGAGAAGACGGTCGTCGAGGGCGCCGGCGCCGCCGGCCTTGCCGCGCTGATGTCCGATCCGCCCCGCTTTGCCGGCCAAAAGGTCGGTCTCGTTCTGAGCGGCGGCAATATCGACACGCGGCTGATCGCATCCGTGCTCACGCGCGAGCTCGCGCGCGAAGGGCGGCTGACCCAGCTCTCGCTCGACATCCCTGACAGACCCGGCCAATTGGCCGCGGTGGCCGCGCTGCTCGCCGAAGCCGGCGCCAACATCATCGAGGTCTCGCACCAGCGCACCTTCTCCGAGCTGCCGGCCAAGGCGACGCTGCTGCAGCTGGTCATCGAGACCCGTGATGCCGCGCATCTCGGCGAGGTGATGGCGAGACTCAGCGCATCCGGATTGAGCGCGCGCTGCACCTGAGCGGCACGCTTCTCCTATCGCGGCGCCAAACCCGCCAGATGCGCGATCAGGCGGTCGATCTCGGCTTCCGTGTTGTAATAATGCGGTGACGCCCGCACCACATGCGGCAACGCGCGAAGCTCGGCATCGATGCGCGTGCTCGACGGGTCCGAGGCGCCGATCGTGATGCCGGCCGCCGCGGCGCTGGCGACGATGGCGTCCGCCTCATGCCCGTCCATGGTGAAGCTGACGATGGCACCCGGCGCGCGGCCGAGGTCGCGAATGGTGACGCCGGGAATATCCGCAAGGCCGCTGCGAAGGCGACCGGCAAGCAGGCGGCAGCGTTGTGCGATCGGGGCGATGCCGATCTCGAGGGCGTAGTCGACAGCCGCGCCCAAGCCAAGCCGGGCTGCGTAATTGTTCTCCCAAGTCTCGAAGCGGCGGGCATCGTCCCGCAATTGATAGGCGTCCCGGGAAACCCAGGGGGCGGCAAAGTGATCGATCATCGGCGGCTCCAGCCGCTGCAGCATGGTGCGGCGGACATAGAGAAAGCCGGTGCCGCGCGGACCGCGCAGGAATTTGCGTCCCGTGGCGGACAGCATGTCACAACCGATGGCATCGACATCGACGTCCATCTGGCCGACCCCCTGACAGGCGTCGAGCAGATAGGCAATGCCGTGCGCCCGGGCGATCCTGCCGACCGCGGCTGCCGGATTGACCAGTCCGCCATTGGTCGGAACCCAGGTGATCGCGATCAGCTTCACCCGCTCGTCGATCATCCGTTCGAGCGCGTCGACGTCTAGCTCGCCGCTGGCATCGCTCGGCACCACGTCGATGACCGCGCCGGTGCGCTTGGCGACCTGGAGGAAGGCAACATAATTGGCGGCGTATTCCGCTTCGGCGGTCAGGATGAGATCCCCTTTCCGAAACGGAAGCGAATAGAACGCCATCTGCCAGGCCACCGTCGCGTTCTCCACCAGGGCGATCTCGTCGGGTGCGGCATTCAGCAGGCGCGCCACCGAGCCGTAGACCGCGTCGAGCCGGTCGGCTTCGCGGTCGGCGGCGGCATAACCTCCGATCTCGCTTTCGAGATCGATGTGGTCCTTCATGGCCGCGACCACCGGCGCCGGCATCAGGGCCGCGCCTGCGTTGTGGAGATATGCGAGCCGCGAGGCGGCCGGCGTGTCGGCGCGTATTCGGTCGAGGTCGATCAAGTGCCGGTCTCCGCGTCTTGCGATCTCGTGCCTGAATTAGGCGTGTTGCCGAGCCTGAGCAAGAGAGCCCGGCTCGCCTCAGATGCAGAGGCTGAGCAGCTTGATGTGACAGCTGCTGGACTTTGGCTTGCTCGCGGGCGCAGCCTCGCGCTTCACGGCGACGACGGGCTCCTTGTCCTTCTTCTTGCCCTTGCCCTTCGGCTCGTAGTCGCCCGCGATCACCATGGCCCAGTAGGTGCGCTTGCCGCTGGCGTTCTTGGCGCTGGCGATGCCGACGCGGGAGGCGTTGTGCAGCAACAGATTCTTGCGATGCCCGGACGAGTCGATCCACTGTCCCAGCGTCTTCTCGAAATCGTCGTAGCCGTAGGCGATGTTCTCGGCGGCGCGGCCCGCGCCGGCCGGCGCGACGCGGCGGTTGAACGGCCCGAGGGCGTCGTGGCTGAGATTGTCCTTGGCGGCCATCGCGCGGGCCTGGTCCATGGCGATGCGGTCGAGAATGGCATCGCGGACGACACGGACTTCGCCGTGCTTGAGGCGGAAGCTGGAGATCAGCTCGGCGGGCGAGTCCGCCATTGCGGGCGCGGCCATGAGCAGCAGGAAGCCCGCGATCAGGCCGCCAACGACACCACGCATCACCGTTCCCCCAATGCCCATGATCCCGCCACGCCCGAATGATCCGACCCGCTTCTCTATCGCCAATGTGGACGCTTCAAGGCGCGAGGAGCCCGGTCAGCTCGTTGGCAGGTCCGCCTCGAAGTTGAAGCGGTCGCGCAGGTTTTTCCGCTGTTCCAGGATGTCCTTGAGGAAGGCGCGGTCCTGGTCGTTCTTCATCATCGGCTCGATCAGGTCGAGCTGGTTCATGGCAACCAGCTGCAGGATCTCGGTGCGCGGCTTGCCGCTGGTGTCGCGCGGCAGCGCGTGCACGACCTGGATGTGTTCCGGCGGCTTCGGCCCCTTTGCGGCGGTCAGCTCGTTGCGCAACTGGCCTTCGAGTGCGGTCTGATCGGCTTCGACGAAGGCATAGAGCCCGACGCCGGAGCGGCGGTCGGCAAAGGCGACGATGGCGGTATCGCGCACGGCCGGATTTTTGCGGATCAACGCGGTCAGCACCGGCGCATCATTGACCAGCCGGCGGCCGCCGCCTTCGCGGTCGGTGAAGTTGAACAGGCCGCGCGTGATGGCGCGGTAGACCTTCTTGCCGGTGGCGAGCCACAGGCTCGCCGCGAACGACTTCTTGGCGAGGATCTTGCGCTCGCGCGGTGTCAGCGCTTCCGGAGCATAGGTGCGCTTGTGCTTGAGCAGATGCCGGAGGTCTTCATAGGCGAGGATGCGGTAGAGCCGGCCGCGGCGCTCAAAGCAGGCCGCGAGCTGGAAGTCGGTCACATAGGCGCGTCCGTCGCGGCCGACCAGCCAGTTCTGCTCCTTGGCGAGATCGTTGTGGCAGATCCCGGCACGGCGCAGCCGGCGCAGCGCCGCCTTGGCCGAACGGAAATAGGCGAGGTCGCCATGGGGCTTTGCCAGGTGCAATGCGGCGCCGTCGACGAAGCCACGCACCAGGGCGCGCTGTCCGGCCCAAAGCAGCTCGGGGCCGACATCGAGGCCCTTGGCGCGCGCCAGAGCATGCTTCTCGCGGGCGAACAGATGCCGCGCCAGCAGGAACGACCACCACGGCACTTCGTCGAGCCGGCGCAGCACGGCGTCGACCTCGCCGCTCTCGCCGCGGAACCGGCCGCGCTCGACGGTCGAGAACACGTCGCGCTTGAGGAGCACGCCCTCGATCCAGCGCGCCGAAAGCGCTGCGGCGTCGTCTTTGGGGAGGCTCATCGATAACTCACGCGGCGGCGGCCATGCGCAGATGATCGGCGATCCAGCGATCGAGATCGGCGAGCGCCCGCGCACTCAGCGCCTGCTTCTTGGCCACCGTCTTCTCGTTGCCGCGCAGCCGCGTGCCGTCGGGCTTCCTGGTCGGCACGGTCGCGAGCGGCGGGAACAGACCGAAATTGATGTTCATCGGCTGGAACGAGCGTGTGCCCGGCTCGATGGTTTCGATATGGCCGCCGGTGATGTGGCCGAGCAGCGAGCCGAGCGCGGTCGTGCCGGGCGGGCTGACAAGCGCCTCGCCGCGCGCGTCCGCAGCCGCATAGAGACCGGCGATCAGGCCGACGCTGGCCGATTCCACATAGCCCTCGCAGCCCGTCATCTGGCCGGCAAAGCGCAACCGCGGCTGCGCACGCAGGCGCAATTGACCGTCGAGCAGTTTGGGCGAGTTCAGGAAGGTGTTGCGATGCAGGCCGCCGAGGCGGGCGAATTCGGCGTTCTCCAGCCCCGGAATGGTGCGGAAGATGCGCTGCTGCTCGCCGTATTTCAGCTTCGTCTGGAAGCCCACGATATTGTAGAGCGTGCCGAGCTTGTTGTCCTGGCGCAGCTGCACGATCGCATAGGCCTTGGTGGCGGGATCGTGCGGGTTGGTGAGACCGACCGGCTTCATCGGGCCATGCCGCAGCGTCTCGGGGCCGCGCTCCGCCATCACCTCGATCGGCAGGCAGCCGTCGAAATAGGGCGTGTTGGTCTCCCACTCCTTGAACTCGGTCTTCTCGCCCGCGATCAGTGCGGCGACGAAGCCGTCATACTGCTCCTTGGTCATCGGGCAGTTGATGTAGTCGGCGCCGTTGCCGCCGGGACCGACCTTGTCGTAGCGCGACTGGAACCAGGCCACCGACATGTCGATGGACTCGCGGTGTACGATCGGCGCGATCGCGTCGAAGAAGGCGAGCGCGTTCTCGTCGGTCAGCGCGCGGATGGCCTCGGCCAACGGAGCGGAGGTGAGCGGACCGGTGGCAACGATGACATTGCTCCAATCGGCCGGCGGCAGGCCGGAAATCTCGCCGCGAGCAATCTCGATCAGGGGATGGTCGTTGAGAGCCTTGGTGACCGCGGCCGAGAAGCCGTCGCGGTCGACCGCCAGCGCGCCGCCGGCGGGCACCTGGTTGGCGTCGGCCGCGCGCATGATCAGCGAGCCGAGCCGGCGCATCTCCGCGTGCAAGAGGCCGACGGCGTTGTTGGCGGCATCGTCCGAGCGGAACGAATTGGAGCAGACGAGCTCGGCGAGCCCGTCGGTGCGGTGCGCCTCGGTCATGCGGGTCGGCCGCATCTCGTGCAGCACCACGGGCACGCCGGCTTTCGCCACCTGCCAGGCGGCTTCAGAGCCGGCGAGGCCGGCGCCGATCACGTGCACGGGGTTGGATAGGGGTCCTGTCATGGGCGGACAGGTAGCGCTTTTCGGTGGCCAGTGGAATCGCCGAGATCGAGTTTTCTGCCTCCAGACACGACAACGCCCGCACGAGGCGGGCGCTATCGGTTCGTCCGGTTGAGGGCTGAACGATTTCAGCCCTGATACTGACCGGCGGCAACGCGCGGGATGTCCGAGCGATCGAGGCCGATATCGGCCAATTCGCGATCGCTGAGCTGGGACAGCTCGGCAACATTGCGCTGATAGTCCCGGAAGGCCTGGATCATGCGGATGAGCGAGAGCAGCATTGGTAGTCTCCTGTAGTTCGATTCAGCCCTTGCCCGGGCCTCATCGTTGAAATGAATATAGAGGAGAGTGGTGCAGTGCGAAAGTTCCGATGTTGCGATGCAGCTAGGCGGTGGATGCATAGCGGAGGTAACGGACGATTAACCGGACGGCGCTCCTGCACAAAGCTTGCGCGCAGGCATCGACAATCAGGAAGAAAACTCCGTGAAATCACGGAGTTAAACGCGTGCCCTTGATCTAGATCATTGTGGAAATAAGTTGCGCGCGAGGGCTAGGCAAGCCGATCGCGTAGCTTCCTGACCCAAGTCTTTCCTGCGTGATTCGCATAGGTATAATGAATCTATATTCAGTTTATGAGACTGATTCGAGTGCTCGCGCCGGTCAGCGCGGCAGGCCTTAGCAAGTAAAGCGTGGGGAGAGGCCGTATGATTCGCGCCCGGCCCGATACAGGTCAGGGCGCGCGAGCGAGCTGGGTGGCGAAATAGGCGATGGTCTTGGAATAGACCTCGCTCTTGTTCCACTGCTTGAGCACCTCGAAATTCGGACTGCCCGGCTGCCAGTCCTTGCCCTTCTGCCAGCCATAGCCGGCAAGATAATTGGCAGTGGAAGCGAGCACGTCGGGCGCATTGTGCAGCAGATCGCGCTTGCCGTTGCCGTCGAAATCGACCGCGTATTTCATCCAGGACGACGGCATGAACTGGGTCTGGCCGAGCTCACCGGCCCAGGCGCCCTTCATCTCGGCTGGCGCCAGATCGCCGCGCTGGACGATGCGCAGCGCGTCCATCAGCTCGGCGCGAAACTGCTCGGACCGGCGGCAGTCATGGGCCAGCGTTGCGAGCGAGCGGATCGTGGCGAACTTGCCTGTGTTGACGCCGAAGTCGGTCTCCAGGCCCCAGATCGCGACCAGGACTTCGCCGGGAACGCCATAGGCCTGCTCGATGCGCGACAGCACCGAGCCGTATTGCTTCATCCTGTTGGAGCCGCGCTCCAATCGCGGCGGCACCATGCGGCCGGAGAATTCCTCGAAGCTCTGGGCGAAGACCTTTTGAGAGCGGTCGCGGTTGAGCACGTTCTGATCCGACGTCACGCCGGCGAGACCGGAGGCGATGGCCTGTTGCGAGATGCCCTTGGCCACAGCTTCGGTTTTGAACTCCGCAAGCCAGGCATCGAAATTGCCCGAGCCGCAGGCAACCGCGGCGAACGCTGGCTGGGCGGACAGAATTGACGCGGAGAGGGCGAAGGCTGCGAGAGCGAGACGAGAAATCGTCGAGGTCATTCGAGGTAATGAATTCCGTGAAGCGATCTGACCGGCGGCGCAATCTCGGTCGGAACCGCGGCCAAAGCAAGGCGTGGGACAAAGCGCGATCCTGCCCGAGCCGAATTCAAGCTCAAGCTCGGCAGGATCGCATGTCACGATATCGTCAGGCGTCCGGCCTGTTGCGCCAGGGGAAGAGGTTGGCCGGGAAGTCGGCAGCCGGCTTGCGCGGACGATGCGGCGGGGGCGGCACCGGATGTGCACCGGGCTCCGAGACAATCAGCTTGCGGTAGAGGTGCCAGGTGGCATGACCGAGCAGGGGGACCACCACGGCAAGGCCGAGGAACGCCGGAATGGTGCCGAGCGCGAGCAGCACCGCGACGATCAGGCCCCAGGCCGCCATCGGCACCGGGTTCCTCGCGACGACGCGCAGCGAGGTGCTCATCGCCTCGAACGCACCGGCATGACGATCGAGCATCAAGGGGAATGACACGACGCTGAGGCACAGTGCGGCGAGCGCGAACAGGAAGCCGGTGCCGCAGCCGACCACGATCAGCCACCAGCCTTGCTGCGTCGTCAGCACGCGCGTCATGAAGTCCGAGATGCCGGTGACGCCCTCATAGCCGAACGCCGCGACATAGATCGCTTGCGCGGTTGCAACCCAGGTCACGAACAAAGCGAGCAGCAGCACGCCGAGGCCGAGCATCGCGCCGAACGAGGGCGAGCGCAGCACCTCCATCGCGTCCCAGGCGGTTGCTTCCTCATAGCGTTCGCGCCGGCTGGAAAGCTCATAGAGACCGAGCGCCGCGAAAGGGCCGATCAGCGCGAAGCCGGCGGCAAGCGGAAACAACAATGGCAGCACCGAATAGCCCATCACCACGCGGGCGAGCACGAGGCCCAGCACCGGGTAGATCACGCAGAGGATGATGGCATGGCTCGGAACGGCCTTGAAATCCTCCCAGCCGCGCCGGAGCGCATCGTGCAGATCGGAGAGTTCAATGGTTCGGATCACGGGTCCGGCCGCATCTGCGGTCCGGTCCATCGTGGGGACATTGCCCGGGTAGAGTGTGGCCATGGTCGCTAGCTCCCTTGCCAAGCGGCCGAATTCGGCGCCGGCAAACGGCGCGTGCGGCCGCCATTCTTGAGTTTCGCGAGTCCGACCAGACGCGAATTGCGGACGGCATCGCGAGCTGAGCGCAAAGCGTACGCCTATTTCCGAGTCCTGTCCCTCACGCTTGGGTGAGATTCGATGCCGCAGCGCAACTTTGGCGACGTCATTCGGTCGTCATTTCGCCGCAGATAAGCTGATGCTGCGTATCGGTTCGCAGAACTTCGCGGGCGCCACGCAGTGACTTGGTCTATAAGTGCCACGCAAGCCCTTCCAACGGATCCTTTTCGGGGAGCAGATATGAGCATTTTCGGGAAAATCATGAGCGCGATCTTCGGAAGCCAGCCGGCCTCCGCCGCGCCCGCCGGCGGCGCAGCTTCGCCCTCCGGAGCCGCGCCGGGAGCGTCGGCGCCGGCTGCCACACCGATGGCCGCGGTCGACGTGGCGGCGATCGTCGACAAGGCGGCCGCCGCGCACAAGGGCGAGAAGCTCGAATGGCGCACCTCGATCGTCGACCTGATGAAGGCGCTCGACATCGATTCCAGCCTCGCGGCGCGCAAGGACCTCGCCAAGGAGCTGGGCTATAGCGGTGACATGAACGACTCCGCCAGCATGAACGTCTGGCTGCACAAGCAGGTGATGTCCAAGCTCGCCGCCAATGGCGGCAAGCTGCCGCCGGAGATCAAGCACTGACCGAGCGCCGGTTGCGACGGAAGGGCCCGCCATCGCGCGGGCCCTTCTGCTTTCAGGCGACCAGATCCGCGTCCTCCGGATGCCGGTCGAGATAATCGACGACGAAGCCGCAGCCGGCGATCACCTTCCGGCCGTCGCGGCGGATCAGCTCCAGCGCGCCCTTGACCAGCTCGGAACCGATGCCGCGGCCGCGCAGCGCGCGCGGCGTCTCGGTATGGGTGATGATGACCGCCGTCGGGGTCAGCCGGTAATTGGCGAAGGCGACGTCGTTGCCGACATCGAGCTCGAAGCGGCTCCTGTCCTTGTTGTCCCATACCGATGCGGCCATGCAAGATCCTTCCGACGTGCTGTCTCTGCCTGATCTAGGCGCCTGAACCGGTGCTTGCCAAGGTGCGACCAAGCTAGGTTGCCGCAGGGGAGATATCCGCAAAATGCGTGTCGCGCTCAGTCTCATGGCGTTGCTTGCGGCGCTGATCGCAACGCCGCCGGCGGCGGCCGAAGGCGGTCCTGCCTGGGACGCGTGCGTCGGGCTGACCAGCTCGCCCGACCAGCGGGTCGAGGCCTGTTCCAGCGTCATCGAGACGAGGAGCGAGAGCGGCAAGAGGCTCGCCGGCGCCTTTTGCAACCGCGGCCATGGTCTGACCGAGAAGCGCGAGCTCGATGCCGCGCTGTCCGACCTCGACGAAGCGGTCAGGCTCGCTCCGGATTATGCCTGCGCCTACAACAATCGCGGCCGCGTCTATTCGTTCAAGCGCGACTACGATCGCGCCATTGCCGATTACGACCAGGCCATCAAGCTCGATCCGTCGCTGGCGCTGGCCTACAGCAATCGCGGCGAGTCGCGCTTCAACAAGGGCGACCTCGACGGCGCCTTCGCCGACTTCGACGCTGCGATCAAGCGCGACCCCAACTATGCCATGGCCTACGGCAACCGGGCCCTGGTGTATTACCGCAAGCGCGACATGGCGCATGCCATTGCCGACTACACGATGCGGATCCAGCTGGCGCCCGATCTGCTCGCCTATATCGACCGCGGCAACGTCTACCGTGACAGCGAGCAGCTCGACCGCGCCGCCGCCGATTATGGCGAGGCCATCCGCCTTGCGCCGACCGACGCGCGCGGCTGGCGCAATCGCGGCATGATCCGGCTCTACCAGGGCGACAACAAGGGCGGCCTTTCGGACTACGACAAGGCGCTGCAATACGATCCCTCGGACGTGTTCTCGTGGAATAACCGCGGGCAGGCTCGCTTGCGGCTCGGCGACAAGCGGGGCGCGATCGCCGATTTCAGGAAGGCGCTGGAGTTGAAGCCCGGCCTGTCGTCCGCGCAGGAATCGCTGAGGAAGCTCGGGGCGCTGTAGCCGCAGTGCGGTACGACTTCATGACCAGCGGGCATTCCGCGGCCTCGAAATATTCCTCGATCCCGGTCTTGCGCGGCCGCCGCCGGTTCCCACGTCCTTTGCAGGACATGCGTCCGAATGCGGCCGGCAGGGTCGCGGACATTCGGAAGTCGTGATCGCCGGCCGCCGACGTGTGCCTCTGTCATAGGAGGGTACGATGTCGGACTTCGGCTTCTTAAAGACTCATCGAACTTGGGAAGACTGGTGCGGGATGCTGCTCGGCGCGGTGATCGTGGCGTCGCCGTGGTTTCCGATCCAGGATCCAGGGATTGCCGGACAGCAGACGGCGATCCTGAATACGGTCGCAATCGGTCTGGTCGTCTTTGGCATCAGCCAGCTCGAATATGTCGCCTTGCAGCGCTGGCAGGAGGTGACGACGATCCTGATCGGATTGTGGCTCATCGCCTCGCCCTACGTCCTGGGTTATTCCGGTGAAGGCTTTCTCCGTGTCTATCACACCGGCCTCGGCGCCGTGCTCGTGCTGCTCGGCATGCTGCAGCTTTGGCAGGACTGGGACCTGACCGACCAGGACATGCTCAAGCACGGACAATAGCGCGCCAATTTCGGCAGGCCCGCCGGCCGCAGGCGGCGGGCCTGTATCCGTTCAATCGGCGGCTTTGGCGAGCCTGGAATCTTCGGGCTGCTGCTGCGGGCGCAGGCATCCCTGGCAGATGACCAGGGAGCGGTTGACCCTGGCGTCCTGCTCGGCCTCGCTGCCGTCCTGCTGCTGCCACCATTCCTTCGAAGGCGGCTGAAGCCCGGCTTGCGACCTCTCGCGCGCGGATCGGGCCGCGGCGCGTGTCGGTTGCGAGGCTGCATGCGGCCGATTGGGATCCTCGCCGGCGCCATCCCAGGCATATCGGGCAGGCTTGAAGGCGGGGTCGGAAGACAGGTGGGCTTGAGGACCCACGGCACATCCGGCGAGCGCCAGCGACAACAGGAGGACGGCGGGCGCTTTGACCATGATACGGCACTCTGTACGCGAGAACTGAGCGAGGGTGCGCCGATCATGTTTAAAATTCCCTGAACGGTTGCGGCCATGCCGGCGACCAACGCGCATGCGCCATCTGATGCTTCTGCTCGCCCTGATCGCCTCCGCCGCGCGTGCCGAGGATGCAAAGCCGTTCAATCCGTCCGACTATCCGCCCGGCGTGCAGCAGGCGTTGCGCTACGCCAATGAGGAATGCACCAGCCAGGACGGCGGCGCGGTCAGATTCGCGCCCGATACGGTGCGCCGGACCGACCTCACCGGCGACGGCCGCGACGACTACATCGTCGATTTCAGCGACACCAAATGCGGCGACCGCGAGACCACCTATTGCGGAACCGGCGGCTGCGACATGAACATCCTGGTGACGCTGCCGGACGGCAGCGTGCGCAAGGTATTCGACGGCCGTGTCCTCAGCTACAGGATCATGACGCCGCGGACGAAGCGAGGGTCTGCGCGCGTCCGCTTCGATCTGCATGGCAGCTTTTGCGGCGGCTTTGGCCCGCAGGCCTGCGTCAAAACGCAGACGATCACGGCGACGCCGTTCGCGTTCAAGCAGCCGTAGGGCAGGTGTGCGGCCGGCAGCCTTGCAGGGCCGCGGGCGATGGCGATAAATGGGCCGCAATGAGCGGGCGGCGAGAGCGCCGTCCGCCCTCGAAGAGGAAGCCCGATGCAGCCCCTGCGCATGTCCCGCCGCGTCATGAATCTCGCTTACATGCTGACCCAGAATGCGCGGCGGCACGGTGCGCGTCCCGGCTTCGTCTGGGGAGACAGATCCTGGACCTGGCGGCAGATCGATGCGCAGGTCTCGGCGCTGGCGGCCGCGCTCGCTGCGCGCGGCACCGCCAAGGGCGACCGCATCCTGGTCCATTCCAAGAATGGCGACGAGATGTTCTTGTCGATGTTCGCCGCATTCCGGCTCGGCGCGGTCTGGGTGCCCACCAATTTCCGCCTGATGCCGGACGAGGTCACCTATCTCGCAGAGGCTTCCGGGGCGAAGGCGTTTCTGTGCCATGTCGGTTTTCCCGAGCACGCGGCGGCCGTGAAGGGCGGCGCGCTGGAGTTCACCTGGAGCATCGACGGCAAGGCCGCGTTTGGCGAGACCTCGGTTGCGGAGGCCATCGCCTCGCGAGCCGGCGAGGCGGTCGAGAACGTTGCCGTCGAGCACGACGATCCCTGCTGGTTCTTCTTCACATCGGGCACCACCGGGCGCTCCAAGGCGGCGGTGCTGACCCATGGCCAGATGGGTTTCGTCGTCACCAACCATCTCGCCGATCTCACGCCCGGCGTGACCGAGAACGACGCATCGCTGGTGGTGGCGCCGCTGTCGCATGGCGCCGGCGTGCATCAGCTGGTGCAGACCGCGCGCGGCGTCTGCACCGTCTTGCTGCCGACCGAGAAGTTCGACATCAACGAGGCGTTCCGCCTGATCGAGACGCATCGGGTCGCCAATCTCTTCACCGTGCCGACGATCCTGAAGATGATGGTCGAGCATCCCGCCGTCGACAAATACGATCACTCCTCGCTGCGTCACGTGATCTATGCGGGTGCGCCGATGTATCGCGAGGACCAGAAGACCGCGCTGAAGAAGCTCGGCAAGGTCATCGTGCAATATTTCGGCCTCGGCGAGGTCACCGGCAACATCACCGTGCTGCCGGCGGCGTTGCACGACGCCGAGGACAGTCCGCATGCCAGGATCGGCACCTGCGGCTTCGAGCGCACGGCCATGCAGGTCTCGATCCAGGACGACGAGGGCCGCGAGCTCGCGCCCAACCAGAGCGGCGAGATCTGCGTGATCGGGCCTGCCGTGCTCGCCGGCTATTACGACAATCCCGAAGCCAATGCGAAGGCGTTCCGCAATGGCTGGTTTCGCACCGGCGATCTCGGCCACATGGACGAGGAGGGCTTCGTCTACATCACGGGCCGCGCCTCCGACATGTACATTTCGGGCGGCTCCAACATCTATCCGCGCGAGATCGAGGAGAAGATTCTGACACATCCGGCGGTCGGCGAGGTCGCCGTGCTCGGCGTGCCCGATGCGACCTGGGGCGAGGTCGGCGTTGCCGTCTGCGTGGCGCGCGAGGGCGAGAAGGCGGTGAGCGAGGCCGAGATGGCGGCGTTCCTCGGCCCGAAGGTGCCGCGCTACAAGATGCCGAAGCGCTTCTTCTTCTGGGATGCGCTGCCGAAATCCGGCTATGGCAAGGTGCCGAAGCGCATGGTGCGCGACGAGCTCGAGGCACGAGGCCTGCTCGATCTCGACAAGACGAAGACAGGCTGAGCGCAGTCGATGCGGAGCATCAAGCAGCCGGGCGCGCCCGTCGCAGAGCGCATCCAATGGGTGGAGGCGAGGGGGCGCGCGTTCTCGTTCGCGCTTCAGGCGGGTGTGCCGCTGCTGGAAGCCGCGCGGCGCGGCTTTGCGGCCGAAGGTTTTGCGAGCGGCGTGCTCAACTTCCGGCACGGCGCGCTCGGGCCGTTCGCCTATGTCATGCCGGCGCTGTCGAAGACCGGCGAGAACGCCGCGTTCTACAGCGATACGTACCGCCCCGGCGGCGTCACCCGCACGCGGCTCGGCAGCCTGACGCTCGGCACGCGCGACGGGGCGCCGTTCTTTCACTGCCATGGGCTGTGGACGGAGGCGGACGGCAAGGCCGGCGGCGGCCACATGCTGCCGGACGAAACCGTCGTCGCCGAACCGTTCGAGGTCGACGCCTTTGGCGTTGACGGCGCGATGTTCACTGCCGAACCCGATCCCGAGACCAACTTCAAGCTGTTCGGGCCGGTGCCCGCCGACCGCACGGGCGCGCGCACGAGCAGCCGCGCCTTCGCGCTGAGGCTGCGCCCCAATCAAGATTTTGCCGCCTGTCTCGAAGCGTTCTGCCGCACGCACGGTATCGTACGCGCGCGGATCCACGGCGGCGTCGGCTCGACCATCGGCGCGCGCTTCACCCATGGCGGGATGACCGAGCCGTTTGCGACCGAGCTGGCGGTGACGGCCGGGGAGATCGCACCCGGGCCCTCCGGCGCACCCGAAGCCGCGCTCGACGTTGCGCTGGTCGACTATACCGGCGGCTTGGCGGAGGGGCGCCTAGTCCGCGGCGACAATCCGGTGCTGATGACCATGGAGCTGGTGGTCGAGGCGCTGGACTAGGCTGCGCTCGAGGCTGACGCCGGGCGTATCCTTCTGGTTGCGGAATGTGATCGTTCTCTTTATGTTCCTTCGCGGAATGTCTGTGGTGGAAGGGACGGAGACGCGATTATGAGCCGGAGAGGTCATCGCACCATCAACCTGCCGGCGCCGTATCTGAAGCGGGTCTGGCTCGACCCGTTGCAGGTGGGGGATCGCGAGGCCTATCCGTTTTGCCTGCCCATCTTCCCTGATGATTTCGAGCTCAATTTCGACGCCGCCATCACGATCATTGTCGGAGAGAACGGCACCGGGAAGTCGACGATCCTCGAGGGCATCGCATCGCTCGCCGGCTACGACGATGCCGGAGGCGGCAAGGGTTACATGCCGGTCGACCACTCCGAAGCGCGGGAGAAGATGGGCGGCCAGCTCGCCAAGGCGCTGCGCGCGAGCTGGCTGCCGAAGATCACCAATGGCTGGTTCTTTCGCGCCGAGAGTTTTTTCTCGGTGGCGCGGTATCTCGACAAGGCCGCGCATGATGCCGGCCAGGCCGGTCCCGATTTCCTGTCGCACTCCCACGGCGAAGGCTTCCTGCGCTTCTTCGAGGAGCGCTGTCAGCGCCAGGGCATCTTCATCTTCGACGAGCCGGAATCGGCGCTGTCGCCTGCGCGGCAGATCGAGTTCTTGAAGCTGCTGCGGCGCATGGAGGACTCCCGCATCTGCCAGATCATCATGGCGACCCACTCGCCGATGCTGATGGCTTACCCGAATGCGCGGCTGCTGCGGCTCGGGAAATACGGCCTGGAGCCGGTGACGGTGGAGGAGACCGATCATTATCGCTTGATGCGGGAGTTTTGCACGGACCCTCGGGGGTTCGTCGAGGCGACGCTGGCGGAGTGAATGCGCTATCCATTGTTCTTCACTGACGGTCAATGAGCGTTGGCGCATTTGCTTCGAATTCACCAAGGGCGATGCCTACGAGGTAGAAATCGTCGACTATCACGAGGGCTGACATCCATGGCTCCGCTCGTTCATCCCGGCCGCTTGCTCAAGCGCGAATTGGTTGCGCGAGGGCTGAGCGCCAACAGGCTTTCACTCGACATCGGCGTTCCTTCGGGGCGGATCACCGATATTCTGAATGGACGCCGAAGTATCTCGGCTGACACCGCGGTGCGACTTGGTCGGTATTTCGGCAATAGTCCTCAATTTTGGTTGGACCTGCAGGGGCAGTACGACATTGGCGTTGTCGAGCGGGAGAAGGGCGCGGAGATCGCTCGGCGGGTTAGGCTCGCCGACTCGGCTTGATCGGCTCGCCACGTTGGTGTCCCGGACAAGCTGCAACGCGAGAGCGTTGCGGCGCAAAGCCGGGACCCAGCGGCCGAGCAACGCGCTGCTGCATGGGCCCCGGCTCTGCAGCGCATCGCACCGGACGATGCTTCGCATCGCCGGGGGCGCTGCGTCCGGGGCACGAGCGTTGAATCCATATCGCAATCCAATCCAGATGATGCGCGCAATTTCCCGTTCTCGCGGCGTATTCCGCCCGAGTCTTGAGGCCGTTGCCGCCCTCAAAAATGCCGAGGGCGCAGGGAAGGCCGGGTGCCGGCTGGCACCCACGGTCCACTGTGCGAAAGCGTGTGCTTAAGGAAGCTGCACAGCGGCATACAGGTGTAGCCAAAACATCCGGCCTTCCCTGCGCAGTGGGTTGACGGCTTATGTCGCGCTCTCCTCGGGGAGCGTTGCACTATTGCCCCCGTCGCCTTGCGGCTGATCGATGTGCGCACCGGTTGGCCGCCGCATCGCCGCAAAGCTTGACGCCAGAACCCCGGGCGCCAGGACCACACGATTTTGCCGTACGCGGGCTGCGCCTGTCGTATGCGCGCGTTGCCTGCTCACGGTGTGACCCGCCCTGCAAACCGACTGCGCGCGACGCGGCCCGCGTCCACCACCTCCCATCCCGCGTTCGTGACGATCGCGATACGCCCCTCGGCCCGGGTTGAGGTGACCGAAACATGCGATAATTCCGAATTCTAGTAAAGCGAATTATTTGCGACGAAGGCATTGACCTTCCCGTTGGGTGTTTTGCCCGACGGGCAACGCAACTGGTTGTGGGGTGGAGCGCCGCCGCAACGGCGCCACGAACCGGTCTCCCCTCGGCCCCAAAATGCGCTAGGATGACCGGGAGCGCGCATCGCAAGTCGCGCATGATCAACTGGACGTATGAGGAAACGAGATGAGGGTGACGATTGGACGGCGCACAGCCGTGGCGGCGGTTCTGACCGCCGCGGGAGCGGCGGCATTGACGGTGGCTCTTGCGCCGGCTTTTTCACCAGCCTGGGCCCATGGCCCGACCCGGCAGAAGGTGCGCGAATCCATCGAGATCAACGCACCGCAGGACAAGGTGTGGGCCGCGATCCGTAACTTTCAGGACATGAGCTGGCTGCCGCCGGTAACCAAGACCACGGGCGAGAAGGGCAACGAGGTCGGCGCGACGCGGCAGCTGACGCTGACGGGCGGAGCGACCGTCGATGAGGAGCTCTACAAATACGAGCCCGACATGATGAGCTATTCGTACCGGATCACCAAGGTGGACGTGAAGGTGCTGCCGGTGACCAATTATTCCTCGACCTTGACGGTGTCGCCGGCCCCCGACGGCAAGGCCAAGCTGGAATGGGCCGGCGCGTTCTACCGCGGCTTTCCCAACAACGATCCGCCGCCGGAATTGAACGACGAGGCTGCGATCAAAGCCGTGAGCGGGCTCTACAAGACCGGTCTCGAGGCGCTGAAGAAGAAGATCGAGAGCGGTAGCTGATCGTGCGGGCACTGGCCTTGCGGGCGCTGCTCCTGGCGGCGCTTGCCGCCGGCCTTTGCTGTGGTGCTCCTGGCGCCGACCTCGGCAGCGCGTCTGCCGAGGAAGCGTTTGTCACCAACCAGCTCAGCGACGATCTGACGGTCGTGGACCTCGGCAACCTTCGCGCGGTGGCAACCATTCCGATCGGCGGCAAGCCGGCCGGTGTGGCCGTCAGCGCGGACGGGCGGTTTGCCTATGTCACCAGCCCCGATGCCAAGGCGGTGACAGTGGTAGACGCCGCCGCGCGGCAGGTGGCGGGTCGCGTCGAGGTCGGCGGCGGGCCGCTCGGCATTGCCGTGGCGCCCGATGGCAAGACGGTCTACGTCGCCGACTGGTACGCGGCGGCGGTGCGGGTGATCGATACGGCCTCGCGCAGCGTCACGGCGAGCATTGCGGTCGGCGCCTCGCCGTCGGGGCTGGCGCTGACGCCGGACGGCAGGCTGCTGCTCTCGGTGGACCGCGACGACGACAGCGTATCGGTCGTGGACACCATGACGCGCCAGCGCAAGGCGACGATCAAGGCCGGCACTCGCCCGTTCGGCGTCACCATCGATGCCGACGGCAAGCGCGCCTACACCGCCAATGTCGGCTCCGACGACGTCTCCGTGATCGACATTGCGGAGGGGCGCGAGATCGGCCGCGTGCCGGTCGGCTTGCGCCCCTATGCGGTGGCGCTGACGCAAGGCCGCGGCTTCGTCACCGACCAATATGGCGGCACCGTCAGCGTGTTCGATGTCGCGAGCCTCAAGCCGATCAAGCGCATCAATGTCGGCGACTATCCCGAAGGCATCGCCGCCACCGCCGACGGCAAGCGCGTCATCGTGGCATGCTGGGAGAGCAACACGCTTGTTATCATTGACGCGACTGATCTGAAGGTCGTCGGCGAGGTCAAGACCGGCGACGGCCCAAGGGCGTTCGGGGCGTTCCTGCGGAGGACGGAGTAGGGGAGGCAGGTCTCGTAGGGTGGGTTAGCGCAGCGTAACCCACCAATTCGTCCCGCATCGCTGAAGCATGGTGGGTTACGCCGAACAGATGCGCTTCGCACATCCGCTCGGCTAACCCACCCTACGCGTCCGAGCTAGTATCGGCACAATCTCGTCCATCCGCTCGAACACATGGTCCGGCCCCAGCGCCCGCAGCGCTGCCGGCGCCGCGTAACCCCAGCACACCGCACCGCAGGCAATGCCGACGGCGCGCGCCGCCTCGATGTCGCGGACCTCGTCGCCGATCGCGATCGCCTGGTCCAGCTCCACGCCGGCGTGTGTGACGACCCGGCGGAATTTTGCGGGCTTGCCGAACAGCGCCGCCGCGCAGTCGAAATGCGAAAACAGCGCCGCGGCATCCCCAAGCTTCTCGCGCGCATTGGCCTCGCTGTCGGACGTCACCAGCGCGAGTTGCACGCCATTGTCAGCCAGCGTCCGCAGCATCGCCTCGACTCCCGCGAACAGCGAGATCTCGCTCGCCGCCTCCGCCTTCAACCGCCGCGCATGCCGCGCGATCGCCGGCAGCTTCCACAAGGGCACTTCGAGTTGGCTGAGGATCTCGCGCGTCGAGGCATGCCTGAGCTCTTCGATGTCCTCATCCTTCAGGCGGCGAAAATTGAAGCGATCGGCGACGTCGTTGATGGTGCGGAGGAACCACGGAAAGCTGTCGGCGAGGGTGCCGTCGAGATCGAAGATGGCGAGAGAATAGGGCATGGAGCAGTAGTACGTGACTACAACGCTAAGCCAAAATATGAAAACGTGACGAACTGAGTGTTGAAGGACAACCCTGTGTGGTTACTAGCTAGACTCTAGAGGTATTCGAAAATCTTCGAGCGATAGTTGGCGCGACGTCTTTGGCAGCTGCAAAGCAATCGAACTGCTTGATGTTTCAGAAAGATGTATATGCCAATATGTACTTCGTTCAGTAGTTGTTGTGTTCAGGGCGGCGAGATGTTCGCGCAGCACGTCTAGCGGAATAGCGTAGGCAGTCTCTTGGTCCATGCATCCGAGCAAAAAGAACGACCTAGTGCCTTCGCCGAGAAATTCATTCCACTGCGGGTGATAGGCGTACCAGTATGGATAACTTCCTCTGGTATATCGTTTAGATACAGAGCATGCGACGCGAGTTTCGTGTGCAGAGTCCCAGTACAGAGCTCTGCTCTTCTTTATGAATTTAACCCCAAGTCGCCTTGCAAGAGCGTCGATTGCCTTGCCTCTCTTCGCGTCCAGTACAGCGCCATCGGTAAACTCCCATCCGCTCGGAGTTGCGGAAGGTTCCTTGCTTGCAGCGACATCCGTTGTATCGGTCTTTTCGACCGCGCTTTGGATTATGGTCGCTTCGACATCTGTGGCTGTTGTGAACATAGCATCCACAAGACTATCCAAGCGGGTAAATTCCATCGGAGTTAAAAGGCTGCGTATCTTTCGCCCAGTCTCGGAATCGTCAGAGTTCTCTTTCAGCTGAATTAGTTTCAGCAGAGAGTCCGCACTAATGACCCTAATGTCCCATGCGTGACGGGACCCTCTTATCTGTGCTTCGAGCTCGCCTGTATCTTGCCTTCCAACGAGGACCAAGATTGATGACGGCTCCGTTATTTCTGAGTTGTCGAGTAACTTTCGCCGATAGGAGGCGATAGTATCTAGCGGGATCCGATAGGCGTCAGTCGTCTTCACCTCGGCGACAATGGTATGCCCCTCGGGCGAAAGCCAAATTCCATCAAACCCGATCGCGTTTACGGTGCCTTGATATCGACCGTTCGTAACTTTAAAGTCTAATCGACGGCCAAGCTCATTGACGAGATCCTGAAAAACCTGCCCACCTTTTGCGAAGCTATTCGAAAGGCAGTGCTCGACGTAGCTGGCTAGCTTTGACGTATCAGCTTGAGTTAAATACTGCCTAAGTTCGCTGGAGCAGAGACTGCCGTCTCTCAAATTGCCGTCACCAGCCATTGCCACGATCTGCTCGATCGATGTCTGGCTGACCTCGTCCGGATTAGACTCCCAAAAAGCTAAAAGCGGCATCAGGAAACGATTTCAACGTTCAAATGAAGGGGTCGCCGAGCACAATCCAAACTAAACATATCAATCGAATATGTCCAACGGCTGATATACGTCCGAAGGATACTTCATCGCCCGACGAAGAATATTGCGACGCGGAATAGCTCACTCCGCCGCCTCGCTCGTGCTCCGTCGCTTCGGCTTCCTCGCCTTCTTCAGCACCGGCTCCAAAAACTTCCCCGTATAGCTCCGCGGCGCCTTCGCGATATCCTCCGGCGGGCCCCAGGCGACGATCTCGCCGCCGCCGTCGCCGCCTTCCGGCCCCAGGTCGATGACCCAGTCGGCGGTCTTGATGACTTCGAGATTGTGCTCGATGACCACGACGGTGTTGCCCTGCGCGACCAGCTCGTGCAGCACCTCCAAGAGCTTCTTGACGTCGTGAAAGTGCAGGCCGGTGGTCGGCTCGTCCAGGATATAGAGCGTGCGGCCGGTGGCGCGCTTCGACAGCTCCTTGGCCAGCTTGACGCGCTGGGCTTCACCGCCCGAAAGCGTAGTGGCCTGCTGGCCGACATGGATGTAGTCGAGGCCGACGCGGTGCAGCGTCTGGAACGTCTCGCGGACGCGCGGCACCGCCTTGAAGAATTCGGCGGCTTCCTCGACGGTCATGTCGAGCACGTCGGCGATGGACTTGCCCTTGAACAGGACTTCGAGCGTCTCGCGGTTGTAGCGTTTTCCTTTGCAGACGTCGCAGGTGACGTAGACGTCGGGCAGGAAGTGCATCTCGATCTTGATGACGCCGTCGCCCTGGCAGGCCTCGCAGCGGCCGCCCTTGACGTTGAAGGAAAAGCGGCCCGGCTCGTAGCCGCGCGCCTTGGACTCGGGCAGGCCGGCGAACCATTCGCGGATCGGCGTGAAGGCGCCGGTATAGGTCGCCGGATTGGAGCGAGGGGTGCGCCCGATCGGCGACTGGTCGATGTCGATGATCTTGTCGATGTGCTCGAGGCCCTCGATGCGGTCGTGCGGGGCGGCGCCTTCGCTGGCGTTATTCAGCTTGCGGGCGATAGCGCGGTACAGCGTGTCGATCAGCAGCGTCGACTTGCCGCCGCCGGACACGCCGGTGACGCAGGTGAACAGGCCGAGCGGAATCTCCGCGGTGACGTTCTTGAGGTTATTGCCGCGCGCGTTGACCACCTTGATGGTGCGGCGATGGTTCGGCGGACGCCGCTCCGGTACCTCGACCTCGAGCTCGCCGGTCAGATACTTGCCGGTCAGAGATTTCGGGTTGCGCATGATCTCGGCGGGCGTGCCTTCGGCGACGATGTGGCCGCCATGCATGCCGGCGCCCGGGCCGATGTCGAGCACGTAGTCGGCAAGCCGGATGGCGTCCTCGTCATGCTCGACCACGACCACGGTATTGCCTAAGTCGCGCAGCCGCTTCAAGGTGTCGAGCAGGCGGGCGTTGTCGCGCTGGTGCAGGCCGATCGAGGGCTCGTCCAGCACGTAGAGCACGCCTGTGAGCCCCGAGCCGATCTGCGAGGCCAGGCGAATGCGCTGGCTCTCGCCGCCGGACAGCGTGCCGGAGGAGCGGGACAGCGTAAGGTAATTCAGGCCGACGTCGAGCAGGAAGGTGAGGCGCTCGCGGATCTCCTTCAGGATGCGGCCGGCGATCTCGTTCTGCTGCGCGTTGAGCGCGCCGGGCACGGTCTCGAACCATTCGCCGGCCTTCCTGACCGACAGCTCCGAGATCTCGCCGATGTGCTTGCCGCCGACCTTGACGCAAAGCGCCTCGGGCTTGAGGCGAAACCCGCGGCACGCTTCGCAGGGCACGTCGTGGAAATATTTCGCCAGCTCCTCGCGGGCCCACTCGCTTTCGGTCTCGCGGTAGCGGCGGTTGATGTTGGTGATGACGCCCTCGAACGGCTTCTTGGTGTCGTAGGAGCGCACCCCGTCCTCGTAGGAGAACTTGATCTCGTCCTCGCCGGAGCCATGCAGGATCGCGTTTTGCGTCTTCTTCGGCAGGTCCTTCCACTTGGTGGTCAGGGTGAACTTGTAGTGCTTGCCGAGCGCGGTCAGCGTCTGCACGTAATAGGGCGAGGACGATTTGGCCCAGGGCGCGATCGCGCCCTTGCCGATGGCGAGCTCCTTGTCGGGGATGACGAGGTCCTCGTCGACATGCTGCTCGACGCCGAGGCCGCCGCAGGCGGGGCAGGCGCCGTAGGGGTTGTTGAACGAGAACAGGCGCGGCTCGACCTCGGGAATGGTGAAGCCGGAGACCGGGCAGGCGAACTTTTCCGAGAACAGCATGCGCTCGGGCCCGCTCTTGTCGTGGATCTTGGCGGTCTTCTTCTTCTCTTCGGCGGGAGCGGCCGCGGGCGCGTCGGCGAACTCGACGACGGCGAGGCCTTCGGCGAGCTTCAGCGCGGTCTCGAAGCTTTCGGCGAGGCGCTGGCCGATGTCGGCGCGCACCACGATGCGGTCGACGACCACGTCGATGTCGTGCGGGAATTTCTTGTCGAGCGTCGGCGCCTCGCTGAGCTCATAGAAGGTGCCGTCGATCTTGACGCGCTGAAAGCCCTTCTTGAGCCATTCGGCGAGCTCCTTGCGGTACTCGCCCTTGCGGCCGCGCACGACGGGTGCAAGCAGATAGAGCCGCGTGCCCTCGGGCAGCGCCAGCACGCGGTCGACCATCTGCGAGACGGTCTGGCTCTCGATCGGCAGGCCCGTGGCCGGCGAGTAGGGCACGCCGACGCGCGCCCAGAGCAGGCGCATATAATCGTAGATCTCGGTGACGGTGCCGACGGTCGAGCGCGGGTTCTTCGACGTCGTCTTCTGCTCGATCGAGATCGCCGGCGACAGGCCGTCGATCTGGTCGACGTCGGGCTTCTGCATCATCTCCAGGAACTGGCGGGCATAGGCCGACAGCGATTCGACGTAGCGGCGCTGGCCCTCGGCGTAGATGGTGTCGAAGGCGAGCGAGGATTTGCCGGAGCCGGAGAGGCCGGTGAACACCACCAGCTTGTCGCGGGGAATCTCGACGTCGATGTTCTTGAGGTTGTGCTCGCGCGCGCCGCGGATCGTAATTGCGCGCAGGCTCGAGCCCGCGTTCTGTTGTTGGCGCTTCGCCTTGATCACTTCATCCATCCGAGTTGCCCCTAGGGAATCCCATGGGTGCGCGACCGCGCCGATAAAAAGGCGCGCTTCGTCCGGAACCGGGATCGGCGCCGATGGGGTTGTCAGCGAACGTAGGAAGAACGGAGACGGATTTCCAGAGGGAGTTGCGAATCGTCAACTGAATGTTGGCGCGCTGGCGGCATCTGGCAGCAGGCGCTGCACTAAACCGGCGCGCATCCGCCAAAACAACATATCTCCAAAACAAAAAGGCCGGCGCGAGGCCGGCCTTTCGTAACGCGAGTAGCGTTGCAGCTGAGCTTAGTACTTGAAGCTCAGTACTTGAAGCTTAGTACTTGGCGACGACCGGGCCACCGAAGTGATAGTTCACGCCGACCTGCACGGTGTGGAGGTTGAGCGTGCCGGTGGGAATGGCGCCCGAGAAGTAGGTCTCGCCGCCGAGGCTGCGATAGAGATACTCGCCCTTGACCGACCATTGCGGTGCGAAGAACGCCTCGACGCCCGCGCCGACGGTCCAGCCCGAGTGGAACTTGCTATCGGAGGCCGAGAGCGCGCCCAGGGTGGCGGTGAGCTTGTTGTCGATCCAGGCGTAACCACCGGTGCCGTAGAGCAGCACGTTGTTGATGGCCCAGCCGATACGACCGCGCACGGTGCCCATGGCGTCGATCCTCGAGGTCAGCGAGGCGGGGATGCCCACGCCGGCGACAGCAACCGTGCCAGCGGCCGAGGCGCTGACGTCGGCCCAGGCGGCATCGGTCTCAAGGCCGAACACGACGTTGCCGGTCTGCCAGTTGTAGCCGGCGGTGCCGCCGACGAAGCCGCCCTGCATCTTGGGGTCGCCCGAAGAGGCTTCCCAGGCGCCGCCACCGACGATACCGAGATAGAAGCCGGTCCAGTTGTAGACCGAAGCCAGCGGAGCGACCGGCGCCTTGGTGTAGGGGCGAGCCGCGAGATCAGCAGCCGAAGCGGGGGCCGCCAGAGCGAACAAACAGGCCGAAGCCAACAGAACTTTCTTCATTTTCAACTTAATCCCAGTCCCAGTTTCTATTGTTGCCTTCCTTGACGGAAGGGCAGCGGACTCAACGGCCCAACTGAGGCAGTGCTTACACCACTGAAGCCGCAAGTTGTGTCTCCGTAAAGCCACAGTGGTTGAAAAGGTGATGGTTACTGACTCATTACGCCTGCGTATCCGAGCTCCCGAATGACAAAGGCCGGCGCAAGGCCGGCCTTCAATCATCGATCGATATCAGAGAGATATCAGTATTTGGCGATCAGCGGCCCGCCCCAGCGGTAGTTCACCCGGATCAGGCCGATATCGACGTCCTGGCTGATACGATCGGAGCGTGTAACGGCGCCAAGCGGGGCCGCCAGCAGGTTGCCCGAACCGGTAAAAGTCATCGTGCGGTTGCCGAGGAAGATGTGGTCGTACTCGAAGCCCACCGTCCAGTTCGGCGCAAATCCAAACTCGATTCCTGCGCCCACAACGGCGCCCCAACGGGTCTCGTTGGCCCGGTCAAACTCAAGACCCGTGACGAGATCGTAGCTGCGGTAGCGGTCGCTGACGACGGCGCCGCCGCCTTTCACGTAGAGCAGCACGTTATTCCAGGCGTAGCCGACCTGGCCGGTGATCAGACCGAAGGCGTCGATCTTCGAGCGATTGCGCAGGCCCGTGCCCACGAGCACCGTGCTGATGCTGTCGCCGGAGAAGTCGGCCCAGTTGCCCTGGCCTTCGAGGCCGAACACCCAATTGGTCGACTGCCAGCGATAACCGACCTGACCGCCGACCGTGCCGCCAGTCGCGCTGTGACAGCCCTCGCCAACCAGGACGCCGGTCCCCGGGGTGACGAAATCCCAGCACTTGCGGCTGCTGCCGCCGCCGCCGTTGATGCCGACGTAGAAGCCGCTCCAGTCGTAGATGGCGGCGACCATCGGCGCCGGAGCCTTGGTGTAGGGGCGCGCGGCGAGATCCGCCGCGCTTGCGGGAGCCGAGAGGCTCAATGTTACTGCACCGATTGCACCAATCAGAATCTTGTTCATTGCAGTCTCCCCAGTGTTCGCCGCTTTTCGCAGTCCCCGAAGCGGCGGATCAGGCGCGACGCCCTTATGATTCAATTACAGGGCGATCGTAGACCCAAGACGGCGCCGCGTCCGTCTCTCAAATGCCACACTTGCCGGTGCCCGAAAGACCTCCAACTTGCTCAATGTTAAGTGCTTTTCCTCATTCCGGGAACCTCGCTGGGTTCCCGTAAATGGAACATTCCCAGGCGTCGGCGCGCTGGATGCCACGCCTAGTATCGGCGCGCCGTCAGGAAGAACAAATCTGGAACATTGCGAAGGTCGATGCTATATGTGGGGATAACCCAGGGGGTGATGGGCTGAGCGGTGCCCGCGAGCGTATAGGGTCGCCTCAACAGGGCGCAGAGGAACGCGGGCAGCGCGCTCGGCCTTTGAAATCAGTGGCATTCGGAGTGGAGAGCGGCGATGGCGGGAAGCGTCAACAAGGTCATTCTGGTTGGAAATCTCGGCAAGGATCCTGAAATCCGCCGCACCCAGGACGGGCGGCCTATTGCGAATTTGAGCATCGCGACGTCGGAAACCTGGCGCGACAAGAACACCGGCGAGCGCAAGGAAAAGACCGAGTGGCATCGCGTCGTGATCTTCAACGAAGGCCTCTGCAAGGTCGCCGAGCAATATCTGAAGAAGGGCGCGAAGGTTTACATCGAGGGGGCGCTCCAGACCCGCAAATGGACCGATCAGAGCGGCGTCGAGAAATACTCCACCGAAGTTGTGCTGCAGGGCTTCAACTCCACCCTGACGATGCTCGACGGCCGCGGTGGCGGCGGCGGAGGCGGCAGCTTCGGTGACGAGCCGGGCGGCGATTTCGGCTCTTCCGGCCCCGTCAGCAGCGCGCCGCGCCGTCCGGTTGCCGCAGGTGGCGGCAGCCGCAACAGCGACATGGACGACGATATCCCGTTCTGAGAACGGATCGGACGAGAGGGAGCGTTTCGCCGGGCTCAGCGGCGCCTTCCATCTCGTGTCAGCAAACCCTGCCAATTGACAGAAAGGGCTCGGGAAATCCGGGCCCGCTTCATGTTCGGGCTGAACTCGGCCCGCGCTCGGCAAAAGCGAACTGATGGGCGCTCGCCGCGCGGGGATTTCATGTTAGCAGGGGCGATTTTGGACGACCCGTTCCAGGTTGCTTCCAGGCGTGCCGTGCAACGCCGTAAGTCATTGGAAAAATAAGCGGAAAAAGCGCTTCCGTGCCGCCGCCAAGGGTGGTTATCAGGGGCACGATGCGCTATATGATTCCCAGACAAAAACTCACCGGATTCCCCCTTGGCTGACGACGACAACAAGCCCGGCGACCAGCCGGCGCAACCCTCGGACATTCGCCCCGTCTCCATCTTCGAGGAGATGAAGAAGTCCTACCTCGACTACGCCATGAGCGTGATCGTGGCGCGGGCGCTGCCTGATGCCCGCGACGGTCTGAAGCCGGTGCACCGCCGCATCCTGTACTCGATGAACGAGCAGGGGCACACACCCGACAAGAAGTACGTCAAATCCGCCCGCGTGGTCGGCGACGTCATCGGTAAGTACCACCCGCACGGCGACCAGTCGATCTACGACGCCATGGTCCGCATGGCGCAGGACTTCTCGATGCGCGTGCCGCTGATCGACGGCCAGGGCAATTTCGGCTCGGTCGACGGCGATCCCGCGGCCGCCTATCGTTACACCGAAGCGCGCCTGACGAAGGCGGCGCTGGCCCTGTTGACCGACATCGACAAGGACACCGTCGACTTCCAGCCGAACTACGACAACAACGAGACCGAACCGTCGGTCTTGCCGGCCAAGTTCCCGAACCTTCTCGTCAACGGCGCGGGCGGCATCGCGGTCGGCATGGCCACCAACATCCCGCCGCACAATCTCGGCGAGGTCATCGACGCCTGCGTCGCGCTGATCGACAATCCCGCGCTCACCATCGACGAGCTCATCAACATCGTGCCGGGACCGGATTTCCCGACTGGCGGCGTCATTCTCGGACGGCAGGGCATCCGCTCCGCCTATCACCTCGGCCGCGGCTCGATCGTGATGCGCGGCAAGGTCGCGATCGAGACCATCCGCAAGGAGCGCGAGGCGATCATCATCACCGAGATTCCCTACCAGGTGAACAAGGCGACGATGGTCGAGCGCATCGCCGAGCTGGTCAAGGAAAAGAAGATCGAGGGCATCGGCGACCTGCGCGATGAATCGGACCGCGAAGGCTACCGCGTCGTCATCGAGCTGAAGCGTGACGCCGTGCCGGATGTGGTGCTGAACCAGCTCTACAGGTTCACGCCGCTGCAGACCAGCTTCGGCGTCAACATGGTGGCGCTCGACAGCGGCCGTCCGCGGATCATGCATCTGAAGGACCTGCTGACGATTTTCGTCGACTTCCGCGAGCGGGTCGTCACGCGGCGCACCAAGTACCTGCTGGCCAAGGCGCGCGATCGCGCGCATATCCTCGTTGGTCTCGCGATCGCCGTCGCCAATATCGACGAGATGATCCGCGTGATCCGAAGCTCGGCCGACCCGACCACCGCCCGCGACACCCTGATGTCGCGCGACTGGCCGGCCCGGGACGTCGAGGACATGCTGACGCTGATCGACGATCCGCGCCATCGCATCAGCGCGGACGGCACGATCCGGCTGTCGATGGAACAGGCGAGGGCCATTCTCGACCTGCGGCTTCAGCGCCTGACCGCCCTCGGCCGCGACGAAATCCGCGACGAGCTCGACAAGCTCGCCGGCGAGATCGCCGATTATCTCGACATCCTGCGCTCGCGCGAACGCGTGCTCGGCATCATCAAGACCGAGCTCGCCGAAGTGAAGGCCGAGTTCGCCACACCGCGCCGCACCGTCATCATCGAGCAGGAGGGCGAGGTCGAGGACGAGGACCTGATCCAGCGCGAGGACATGGTCGTCACCGTCTCGCATGCCGGCTACGTCAAGCGCGTGCCGCTGTCGGCCTACCGCGCCCAGCGCCGCGGCGGCAAGGGCCGCTCCGGCATGCAGACCCGCGACGAGGATTTCGTCAGCCGGCTGTTCGTGGCTTCCACGCACACGCCGGTGCTGTTCTTCTCCTCGCGCGGCCAGGTCTACAAGGAGAAGGTCTGGCGTCTGCCGGTGGCCGCGCCGAACGGGCGCGGCAAGGCGCTGATCAACATCCTGCCGCTGGAGCAGGGTGAGCGCATCACCACCATCATGCCGCTGCCGGAGGATGAATCGACCTGGGGCAACCTCGACGTGATGTTCGCCACGACGGGCGGCAACGTCCGGCGCAACAAGCTGTCGGATTTCGTCGACGTCCGCCGCTCCGGCATCATCGCGATGAAGCTCGACGACGACGAGGCGATCGTCGACGTGCAGATCTGCACCGAGCGCGACGACGTGCTGCTGACCGCCGCCGGCGGCCAGTGCATCCGCTTCCCCGTCACCGACGTGCGCGTGTTCACCGGGCGCACCTCGATGGGCGTGCGCGGCATCGCGCTCGCCGGTTCCGACAAGGTGATCTCGCTGGCGATCCTGCGCCACGTCGACGCCACCTCGGACGAGCGCTCGGCGTATCTGAAGATGCGCCGTGCGGTCGCCGGCGAAGCCGGGGCTGAAGAGGCGGCAGTAGACGCCGAGGCCGAGGAGACGTCCGGCAGCTTCCAGCTTGCCCAGGAACGTTACGCCGAGATGTCGGCGCAGGAGCAGGTCGTGCTCACGGTGTCGGTCAACGGCTACGGCAAGCGGACCTCGTCCTACGAATACCGCACCACCGGGCGCGGCGGCAAAGGCATCGTCGCCATGAGCGTCAACAACCGGAACGGCAACCTGGTTGCCTCGTTCCCGGTCGAGGACGCCGATCAGATCATGCTGGTCACCGACAAGGGCCAGCTGATCCGCTGCCCGGTCGAAGGCATCCGCATCGCCGGCCGCTCGACGCAAGGCGTGATCGTGTTCGACACCGCCGAGGACGAGCACGTGGTGTCGGTCGAGCACATCACGGAAGAGGCGGAGAGCGGGAACGGGACGAACGGGGAGTAGGGAGCAGCGATTTAGACCTGCTGCTCTATTCGCGGTTCGCCGCTCATCGTTCGCGGACTTGACAGTCCCGCCTACGGTGTGCGGTTGGCGGTCACGAGGCGCGCCTCGCGGATCGTCGCCTTGGTGCCGGCCTTGCGCAGGCAGGAGGCCTCGAAATTCGGCCAGGCCTGCTGTGAGCAGTCCTTGCCGATGGCGCGGATATCGAGCCGGTCGCTCTTGGCCAGCGGCTGAGGCACGCTGGCTTCGACCGCCGGGGCAAAGCCGGGCAGGAGCGTGAGAGCTGCGGCAACAAATGCAGAGAGCGCGATCGCTGAAAGAGCCTTGATCATTGACAGTCCCCTGTGATGCGGCCGCCTACGCCCAGTGTGCGGCCCGTCATTCGTTGGCCGGATTAGTAACCATGGCCAGTTTCCGGACGTCTTCGCCCGGCGTGGGAAATGGTTTCGTGCCCGCGTCCTTTTGTTTCGTGACCGCGCTCAGGACGAAACAAACCGGCCATCGCCGAGCCGGCCGGCGGGATATTGCCGGAAACGGCCGGGGAACCGGCCCGCTTGCCGGGCCGAGCCGGGCGCGGTAGGAGGGGGGCATGCCGCGTATCGCCTTCTATCCCGGTTCCTTCGACCCCATCACCAACGGCCATCTGGACGTGGTCCGGCACAGCGTGTCGCTGTGCGACAAGCTCGTGGTCGCGATCGGGGTCCATCCCGGCAAGAAGCCGCTGTTCTCGACCGAGGAGCGGCTGAAGATGCTCCATGACGTCTGCGGGCCGGTCGCGGCCAAGGCCGGCTGCGTGCTCGAAGCCGTGACGTTTGACGACCTGTCGGTGACGTCGGCGCGCAAGCACGGCGCGACCATCATGATTCGGGGCCTGCGGGACGGCAGCGACCTCGACTACGAGATGCAGCTCGCCGGCATGAACGAGGCGATGGCGCCGGAGGTGCACACGGTGTTCCTGCCGGCCTCGCCGATGGTCCGCCCGATCACCGCCACTTTGGTGCGCCAGATCGCCGGCATGGGCGGCGACGTCTCGGCCTTTGTCCCGCCGGTTGTCGCGACCCAGCTTAAGGCCAAATTCGCCGGATAACGGCGCGCTTCCTCTTCCCTCTGATCCGGAGTTGTCATGATCCGAATTCTCGCAGTCCTTGCCGCGCTTCTGTTCGCGGTGCCGGCGCTGGCGCAGCAATTGCCGGCCAACCTCGACAAGGCCAACGCCATCGTCATCGACAGCACCAAGGGCCGCATCGTCATCAAGCTGCGCACCGACATCGCGCCCCAGCACGCCGAGCGCATCAAGCAGCTCGCGCGCGAAGGCTACTACAACAACGTGCCGTTCCATCGCGTCATGGATGGCTTCATGGCGCAGACCGGCGACGGCCAGAACTTCAACGGCACCGGCGGGTCGAAATATCCGAACCTGAAGCAGGAATTCTCCAAGGTGCATTTTGCCCGCGGCATCGTCGGCATGGCCCGGCGCGGCGACAGCGTCGACAGCGCCAACTCGCAGTTCTTCATCATGTTCGCCGACGGCGGCAGCCTCGATGGCCAGTACACCGTGATCGGCGAGGTGGTGCAGGGCATGGACGTCGTCGACAAGCTGAAGAAGGCTCCTCCCGGCTCCGCCGGCGGCGCCGTGACCGATCCCGACAAGATGGTGAAGGTGCAGGTCGCCTCCGACATCAAATAGGAGGCGGCGATGGTGCGTTGTGGCGACAAGCTCCTGCTGGTTGCCGCGATGCTGCTGCTCGGCACCTTGGGCACGGCTGCCGAGGTGAGACAGGTCGACACCATCCAGGACTTGTTCCGGCACTTGCGCACCTGCTGGAGACCGCCGCCCGTTACCAAGGCCCGGCCACTCGACATCACCGTCGTCGTGAGCTTTAACCGGTCCGGCGACATTCTGGGCCATCCGAGGATCACCTATGAATCCGCTGAGGCCTCCGACAATGACCGGCTGCAGTACCGGATCGCGGTGATGGAGGCGTTGCAACGCTGCACGCCGATGCCATTTACCGAAGCAATGGCCGGTGCCGCCGCGGGACGTCCATTCGCGATCCAGTTCCGCAACCGCAAGACGTCACCTGACAAGACTTCACCCCCAACGCAAGAGAGACGAGCATGAGCGTCACCGAAAACACCCTGATCCTCGAGACCACCCAGGGCCCCGTCACCATCGAGATGCGCCCCGATCTCGCGCCCGGACACGTGGCGCGCATCAAGGAGCTGGTCCGTGAAGGCTTCTACGACGGCATCGTGTTCCATCGCGTGATCGAGGGCTTCATGGCGCAGACCGGCTGCCCGCAGGGCACCGGCACCGGCGGCTCCGGCAAGAAGCTGAAGGCCGAGTTCAACAAGGAGCCGCATGTGCGCGGCACCGCCTCGATGGCGCGCGCCGCCAATCCCGATTCCGGCGACAGCCAGTTCTTCATCTGCTTCGACGATGCCCGCTTCCTCGACAACCAGTACACGGTGTGGGGCAAGGTCACCGAGGGCATGGAGAACGTCGACAAGATCAAGCGCGGCGAGCCCGTGCAGAACCCCGACAAGATCGTCAAGGCGCGGATGGCCGCGGACAAGGAATAAGTCCATCCCCTCATGGTGAGGAGGCGCGCAGCGCCGTCTCGAACCATGAAGGCCGAGCTGCTGCAGCGGGGCCTTCATCCTTCGAGACGCGCGTTCCGCGCTCCTCAGGATGAGGAGTGAGGTACGGCGCTGAATCAGACATGCGCACCGATCTGTTCGACTTCGACCTGCCGCCCGAGTGCATCGCCTTGCGCCCGGCGAGCCCGCGCGACTCCGCCAAGATGCTGATCGTCGAGAACGGCGCGCTGCGCGACCAGACTGTCGCCGACCTGCCGTCATGGCTGAAGGCGGGTGACCAGATCGTCGTCAACGACACCAAGGTGATCGCGGCGCAGCTGAAGGGCCGCCGCATCGGCCGCGAGACCGAGCCCAGAATCGAGGCGACGCTGATCAAGCGGCTCGACGGCTCGCGCTGGCAGGCGCTGGTGAAGCCCGCCAAGAAGCTCGTCGCCGGCGACCGCATCCGCTTCGGCAATGAAGGCAAGGTCTGCCTGCTCGGCCATCTCGACGCCGAGGTCGAAGCCAAGGGCACTGAGGGCGAGGTCACGTTGTCGTTCTCGTTCCATGGCCCGGCGCTGGACCAGGCCATCGCCGATCTCGGCAGCCCGCCGCTGCCGCCCTACATCGCCTCCAAGCGCACGCCCGACGATCAGGACCTCGCCGACTACCAGACCATGTTCGCGGTGAACGAGGGCGCGGTCGCAGCGCCGACCGCCGGGCTGCATTTCACCCCGGCGCTGGAGCAGGCGCTGCGCGCGCGCGGGGTCGGCATCAACCAGGTGACGCTGCATGTCGGGGCAGGGACGTTCCTGCCGGTGAAGGTCGACGACACCGAAGCCCACAAGATGCACGCCGAGTGGGGCACGATCTCGGCCGAGACCGCGGACCGCCTCAACAGTGCTCGAAAAAATGGCGGCCGCATCATCGCTGTCGGCACCACGTCATTGCGCCTGCTCGAGAGCGCAGCCCGCGAGGACGGCACGATCCAGCCCTTCGCGGCCGAGACCTCGATCTTCATCACGCCCGGCTATCGCTTCCGCGCTGTCGACGTGCTGATGACCAATTTCCACCTGCCGAAGTCGACCCTGTTCATGCTGGTGTCGGCATTCTCCGGGCTGGAGACGATGAAGGCCGCCTACGCGCACGCGATCGCGAACTGCTACCGGTTCTACTCGTACGGCGATGCGTGTTTGCTGTTTCGGGCGAGCGACTAGTGCCGTAGGGTGGGCAAAGCGGAGCGTGCCCACGTCTTTCCTTGATGCGGAGAAGATGGGTGGGCACGGCGCTTGCGTGCCTTTGCCCACCCTACGATACCTGTTGCTACGATAACGACTACGCCATCACACGCTGCGGCAGAAGCTCGGCGATCTGCACCGCGTTCAGCGCTGCGCCCTTGAGCAACTGATCGGCCGCCACGAACATCGAGATCGAATGCCCTGAGGGATCGCTGAGATCCTTGCGGATTCGGCCGACCAGGACGTCATCCTGGCCCGAGGCGTCGATCGGCATCGGGAAGTAGTTCTTCGCGCGGTCGTCGACCACCTTCACGCCCGGCGCCTGCGCCATGATGGCGCGGACCTGGTCTTCGCTGATCGGCCTCTCGCATTCGAAGGTGATGGCCTCGCAATGGGCGCGCAGCACCGGCACGCGCACGCAGGTGACGCCGACGGCGATGGTGTCGTCCTCGAAAATCTTGCGGGTCTCCTTGATGACCTTGGTCTCTTCGTCGTTGTAGCCGGTGTCGGGGTCGACGGCGGTGTTGTGATTGAAGAGGTTGAAGGCGTAGGGGTGCGGCATCACCTTCGGCGTATAGACCTGCCCGTTGAGATTGGCGCGGGTGGATTCGACCAGCTCCTCCATCGCGGCGGCACCGGCGCCCGAGGCGGCCTGGTAGGTCGAGATGATGACGCGCTTGATGCGGTTCTTCTGGTGGATCGGCCACAATGGCACCAGCGCGGTGATCGCGGCGCAGTTCGGATTGGCAATGATGCCCTTGTGGTCGCGGATGCGGTTCGCGTTGATCTCGGGGATCACCAGCGGCACGTTCGGGTCCATGCGGAAAGCGGAGGAGTTGTCGACCACGACCGCGCCCGCCTTGACCGCGATCGGCGCATACTTCTTGGAGATGCTGCCGCCGGCGGAGAACAGGGCGATGTCGACACCCTCGAAGGACCGCTCGGTCAGCTCCTCGATGACGACGTTCTGGCCGCGGAACGACACCGTCCTGCCGGCCGAGCGGGCGCTGGCGAGCGCCTTGAGCTTGCCGACGCGAAAGCCGCGCTTGTCCATGGTGGCGATGAATTCGGCGCCCACCGCGCCGGTGACGCCGACAATCGCGACGACGGGATCGTTACTCACTTTGTCCTCCATTGAGATTTGCGAATGAGACAACAAAAAAGCCCCGGACCAACGAGGGCGGGGCTTCGGTAGAGCTTGATGCGTTTAGTCGACGACTACGCGCGCACGCCTCCCCGGGCCCCTGAGGCCGTGGTGGTTTTGGTCGTGCGTTTGGTGGTCGTGAACATGGCGGCGACTTATGCGGGAGAGTCTGGCCGCCGTCAATGGCCTTTTGCCCCGGTCGATGCCAGGGCGGCGACCCTGCCGCGATTTGGCAGCCGCTACTTCGTCCTGGCGCCCGGGGGCTCCAGGATGACTTCCTTGAGATCGTCGCCGCTGATCACGACGATCGCGAAATTGAGCCGGCCGCGTTCGCGCACGAGGCCACCGCTGATCGCCTTGCCCGAGGCCGCGCGCTCGGCAACGCGCACGGCATCCGCGAGGCGGTGCCTGATCGCACCGAGTGCCGCAAGGTTGTTGCGATCGTCGTGGTCGAGCTCGGCGAGGGGCAGGGCAGCTTCCCCGCCCACCAATTCGCCCGTCGCAGCGTTGATGGTGTGGCGCCAGATCCGGTCGTTGTGCAGGGTCTTCACCCGATACACCGCGACGCCGGAGCCGCCGTCAAAACTCACATCTGCGGTGGTGGCGCCGGCGTGACGGGCTTCCGCGATCGCCATGGCCTGGCTGATCGAGATCGACGAGCTGCGGAAGCGCTCGATCTCGCGGCTGACGGCCTGGCGGTCAGCCTCGGCATCGCCATCTGTATCGCTGTGAAGCGCGGTCGGCGTGCCCGCGGCCACGGTCGCCTGCAACGGTACGGCAAGGAGCAGCGCGGGCAAGGCGACCGCGAGCAGTTGCAACGTCCGTCGTCTGGCTGTCGTCATGTTCGAAACCTTCGACCTGCGAGTGTGCCGGATGAACAAGAATTCGCGGCCGGCCTCGGGCAAAGGCCGGCCGCGGAGCGCCGCGGCGGGCTGTACCTGCCGTGACGATCGAAGCGGTCCGGACCTCCTTGGGGCTGTGAAAGGCGACCCGTACCAACTTAACTAAACAATACCGTGTCGTTTTGTTTCGGTCAACGCCGTTGCGGCGTCCCCGATGGGGGAAGAGCGCGATCTCACGGAATCGTCAGCGGGAGGAGCGGCGCCGCGTCGGGCCCTTGGCGGCGTCCCGGACCCGATCGGCAGGACCCAGCGCACCGGCAAGGAACAGCTTGATCGCACTGCGCATGCGCTTCTCGGCCGATTTCGGCTCGAGGGTCGTTCCGAAGGTTGCCATGCGGTGCGTGTGACCGACCACCACGTCGAGAAACACCTCGGCCGCAATGGTCGTGTCCTCGACGTCAAGCGCGCCTTGCGCGACCAGGTGGTCGAAGAAGCGCGCAGTGGTGGCGACGGCCTTGAGCCAGCCTTCCTCCTTGCCGAGCTTGGCGACGTCGGGGAAGTTGATGGCCTGTGACGTCATCATGCGGCTGAAGGCGACGGCGTCGGGACCGCAGGTGAATGAGAGCATCTCGCGCCCGATCTCGACCAGCCGCTGCTCGACCGAGATGTCGGCGGCACTGCTCAATTGGGTCTCTGCCGCGGCCGACAGCGGCGCAAGCCAGCGTGCGATCTCGCGCCTCAGCACGGCGGCAAACAGGCCGCGCTTGTCGCCGTAGCGGGCATAGACGGTGGGCTTGCTGACCCGGGCCGCTTCCGCGACCGCGTCGAGCGAGGTCGCGTCGAAACCGCGATCCAGGAACAGGCGGGTGGCGACCTCGATCAACCGCTGGTCGCGCTCGATGGCGGCGGTCTTGGTCGGCCGGCCACCGCGGGATTTCGGCACCTCGCGCTGCGGCGCTGCCGGTCTCGTCCTGGTCGCAGTCAATCCCATGCCCAATGATTCCTGCGCGTTTCTGACGTTCGTCATTCGCTCTATATCGCGCAGCAGCCGGGACGTCATCGCCAATCTGGCCGAATTGGCCGTATCGTCAACCGTTTCAGCACGGCCTCGTTCCGTCACGCGGATTCACGGCAGCGTCGAGGTCCAGGCCTGGCCGGATGCAGCCTTCTCGTATCCGTACTGATACAGCGCCCGCATATAGGCGGTGTCGAACCCTTCGGACGGCGGGGCGGGGTAGTCGCGCGCGATGTAGGAGAGATGAAAACCGAGACGGTTGCGCCGCGCGAAATCATAGGTCGAGAAGATGATCGAGCGCGTCTGCGACTGGGTGATCGCCGACAGGCTGCGCGAGGCGACGTCGATGGTGCCGTTGGAGACCAGCTCGAAATTGCGTTCGATCTTCTTGTTGACGAGGATGTAGATGTCCATCTTCGCACTGCCCGGCAGCCGACTGCCCTGGAACAGCAGGGCTTCCGGCAGCGTCAGCACCGGCGCGGTCACGCCGCCGTCGACATGCATCTCCTGAAACTTGCGGCCCTGGCCCTCGGCGTCGATCATGATCGGCGGAAACACCAGGGGAATGCTGGCGGAGGCCGCCATCACGTCGCGGAACAGCTTGAGCGCCTCGGGCGTGCCGACGGCGGCGATCTTGCCCATGTCCCAGATCGCGGTGCGCTGGGTGTCGAGGTCGGTCGTCGCGATCAGCAGCTTTCGCCCCTTGGCGTTCTCGCGCGCGACCTGGGCCAGAATCTCCGGCCCGACATAGCGTGCGACCAGCTCGCGCAGCCGCGTGTTGCCGAACAAGCCGGATCCGAACAGCACGCGCATGATACTGGGATCGTTCAGCAGGCTCTCCGCGATGCCGCTGGTGTAGACCTCCTTCAGCGTGTCGTCGTAGTGCGGGCCGAGAAACGCGAACGGCGCGATCAGGCCGCCGGTGCTGACGCCCGAGACGACGGAGAAGGTGGGGCGGGTTCTGGCCGCGGTCCAGCCGTTGAGCACGCCGACGCCGTAGGCGCCATCGGCGCCGCCGCCGGAAAGCGCCAGATAGGACTTCGTCGCCGTGCTGGTGTCCTTGTCGAAGCTGAATTTCGTGACGGGGTCGTCGGCGTAGCGTCTGAGGCCATCGATATCGAGCACCCGCGATGTGCTGGCTTCGGCGGCCGTGTAGGGCGTGCGGGGCAGGGAGGTGCAGGCGGCGAGCGCCAGGCTGCACGTCAGGACCATGACCGCGGTCAGGCGGCCGGTTGTAGGCCTGATCCGGTGGTGCGGGCGGCCGGAGAGGTCGGTCGAACAGGAAGGAAGAGGCATTGTCGGTGGCTGGCGATCACACGTCTGGCGCCGCCGGCAAATCTCACCGCGGCACCTCGTCCAGCCCCTAGTAAAACTATACTGTATCGTTTTGTTTAACAAGGCTGCCGGCGGGAATAATCGCGTCCCGTGTGTCCCAGGCTGAGGCACGGGCCGGCCGCTGCACGGGCTGGGCGGGTTGATCGACGTGCTCCGACACGCAATAAGCACCGCCATGAACCCCGACAACGATCTTCCCAATCACTTTGAATTGCTCGCCACCGATGGCGCCGCGCGCACCGGGCGCCTGACCACGCCCCATGGCGTGGTGCGGACGCCGGCCTTCATGCCGGTCGGCACCGCCGGTGCCATGAAGGGCATGCATTGGCGCGAGGTGCGCGATGCCGGTGCCGACATCGTGCTCGGCAACACCTATCACCTGATGCTGCGCCCGACCGCCGAGCGGATCGCGGCGCTCGGCGGCTTGCAGCGTTTCACCGGCTGGAACGGGCCGATGCTGACGGATTCCGGCGGCTTCCAGGTGATGTCGCTGTCGGACCTGCGCAAGGTCACCGAGAACGCCGTCACCTTCCGCTCCCATATCGACGGTGCCAAGGTCGAGCTGTCGCCGGAGCGCTCGATCGAGGTGCAGCGCCTGCTCGGCTCCGACATCGCCATGCAGATGGACGAGTGCGTGCGGCTGCCGGCCGAACACGCCGACATCGAGCGCGCTATGCAATTGTCGCTGCGCTGGGCCGAGCGCAGCAAGCGCGCCTTCGAGGACGCGCCCGACGGCTACATGCTGTTCGGCATCGTGCAGGGCGGCGACGTCCCCCAACTTCGTCACGCGAGTGCCCAAGGCCTGGTCGAGATCGGCTTCCATGGCTATGCGATCGGCGGCCTTGCCGTCGGCGAGCCGCAGGAGGTGATGCTGGCGATGATCGACGAGACCGCGCCGGTGCTGCCGAAAGAGCGCCCGCGCTATCTGATGGGCGTCGGCACGCCCGATGACATCCTCGAAGCCGTGAAGCGCGGCATCGACATGTTCGACTGCGTGATGCCGACGCGCAACGGACGCCACGGCGTCGCCTTCACGCGCTTCGGCCAGGTGAATTTGCGCAATGCGCGCCATGCCGACGATCCGCGTCCGCTGGACGAGGAGAGCTCATGGCCCTCGACGCGCAATTGCGCGCGCGCCTATCTGCACCATCTCGTCAAGGCGGGCGAGACGCTGGGGGCGATGCTGCTGTCCGAAATCAACATTGCCTATTACCAGTTCCTGATGCAGGGCATCAGGGACGCGATCGCAGGCGGAACGTTTGAGCAATTCTATCGGCGTACGCGCGAGGACTGGGCGAGGGGCGACATCGCCCCGCGCTAGCTCAGTTGCACACGAAGCGTTGCTTCACGGCATGTTTGGTCACGAAGCCATAGCCGCAATTGTCGCAGGTCCAGAGATAGCTGATCATTTGGTCCGAGACGTAGGCGGAGGCTTCGGCGGCGACCATGGAGTCGGCGCAGACGGGACAGGTCGGCAACTCGCTGCAACGCGGATCGCGGTTCGGCGCGACGGTCGACAACACTTCAGCAATTGCTGACATCGTGGTGACCTCCCTGCTTTAAGACATAAGTCTAACATAAGCAGAAGCGGTTGACGAGGTCGCAACACAAATGCGTTGGTTTTCTGATCTTCGCCGCTCACGTGATTTTGCGATGCAGCGTATTTAACATGTGCCGCATTGTCGCTTGCGTGCCGCCGCAAGCTGTCTGTAACTGCGCAATGCCGCGATAGATGTGCAAATTGTCGCCACAGGGAGTTCAACATGGACGCACCGTCCAACACGGGTGCAGCGCACCAAGCCGGCCGCGGCCGGATCTACGACTCGATCGTCGAGGCCTTCGGCAATACGCCGATCGTGCGCTTGCGCCGGCTGCCCGGCATGCACGGCGTGAATGCGACCATTTTGGCAAAACTTGAATATTTCAATCCTGCCGCAAGCGTGAAGGACCGCATCGGCGCGGCCATGATCATCGCGATGGAGAAGGCCGGCATCGTCAAGCCCGACACCGTGCTGATCGAGCCGACCTCCGGCAACACAGGCATCGCGCTCGCCTTCGTGGCGGCGTCGCGCGGCTACCGGCTCAAGCTGGTGATGCCGGAATCGATGTCGATCGAGCGGCGCAAGATGCTGGCTTTTCTCGGCGCCGAACTGGTGCTGACGCCGGCGGCGCAAGGCATGAAGGGTGCGATCGCCGCCGCCGAGGAGCTGGTGAAGACGACTCCGAACGCGGTGATGCCGCAGCAGTTCAAGAACCTCGCCAATCCCGAGGTGCACCGCCGCACCACCGCCGAGGAGATCTGGAACGACACCGGCGGCAACATCGACTTCTTCGTCGCCGGCGTCGGCACCGGCGGCACCATCACCGGCGTCGGCCAGGTGCTCAAGCCACGCAAGGCCTCGCTTCGCGTGGTCGCGGTCGAGCCGGAGGAGAGCCCGGTGCTGTCGGGCGGACAGCATACGCCGCACAAGATCCAGGGCATCGGTGCCGGCTTCGTCCCCGACATCCTCGACCGCGCCGTGATCGACGAAATCGTGAAGATCAACTCGACGACCGCGATCGAGACCTCGCGCGCACTGGCGCGGCATGAGGGCATTCCCGGCGGCATCTCGTCGGGAGCTGCGATTGCGGCCGCACTGCAGATCGGCAAGCGGCCGGACGCCGCCGGAAAGACGATCCTGGCGATCGTGCCGTCCTTCTCCGAGCGGTATCTTTCGACGGCCTTGTTTGAAGGAATCTAGGACATGGCGGAGCAACCACCGAGGCGGCCGCGCACGCTGGGCGATGCCAGGACGGAAGCAGAGGCCGCGTTCAAGAAGGTGACGGCCAAGGTCGCCGCGGCGCCGCCCAGACAGACGACTGTTCCCGGCATCAAGGAGCAGATCACGCTGCGCATCGATCAGGATGTGCTGGAGTTCTTCCAGGAGGGTGGCCCCGGCTGGCAGGATCGCATCAACGAGGCGCTGCGCAAGGCGGCGGGGAAGTAGGCAGTCTCGTCACGCACACTGGGGCTCCTCATCCTGAGGAGCTTGCGCAGCAAGCGTCTCGAAGGATGGGAGGCCCCGCTGCGAGAGCCGGGCCTTCATGGTTCGAGACGGCTCTTCGCGCCTCCTCACCATGAGGACTACAAACGAAAAGCCCGGCGTGAGCCGGGCTTTTGCATTCTGAGATCATCGTATCGCCTCAGCGGCGGAACATGCCGCCCATCATGCCGCCGACGACACCGCCGACGAAGGCCGCACCGGCGGCATCGCCGGGGCTGCTGCGTTGAGGGGCCGGCGCCGGCGCGCTGCCCTGAGCCGGTGCGCTGGCGGCGCGCCGGGCCGGCTTCTGGCTGGTGTCGCTCGCGGTCGCCGGGGCAGCCACGATCTCCGAGAGCAGAGCCTTGTGCTGAAGCTTGTTGAGATAGCCTGACGAGGGATAGCCGCGCGCCGTCTGCCAGCGCTTGAGCACCGATCGCGTCTCCTCGTCGAACGTGCCGCTCTGCTTGGTATCGAAGCCGAGCGCCGTCAGGCGACGCTGCACGTCACGGCGCTTGGTCTTGTCGAGGCCGATCTGGTCCTCGGTGACTTGGGTGGACTCGTCGGTGAAGGTTGCGGGATCGATGCCGGCGTTGAGGGCGCGGGTCGCGGTCGAGGGGCCGCTCTTGATGGCGGCGAGACGTGCCAGCGCCAGCGCCTTGAACTGACCGTTCGGATAGGCGGTGAGATAGGCGTTGAGCTCTTCCGGCTTGTTCGATTCCTTCACCGAGCGCCAGTATTCGAGCTCGACGCCGTCCGAGCCGGCGGTCGCAGCCGGCACCATGCCCGAAGCGGTCGGGGCCGCGTTGGCGACCTGGGTGGTGGGGGCCTGGTTGAGATAGACCGAGCCGGTCAGGTTGGTGTGGCCCCAGGGCAGCTGGCCCTTGCGGGTCTCTTCATTGACCTGGGCGCGCACCGACGTCATCGCCTGCTGGATCTCGACGCCGGGCCTGGTGATGTTGTCGATCAGCGCACGGGTGAACGGGCTGTTGTTGCCCTCCTGACCGTCTAGCGCGGTCTGGCCGGGACCGGTCGCGAACGCGATCAGCGTACCTTCACCGGATTTCATCTCGGCAAGGCCGCTCTGCACGTTGACGCTGCGGGTCGCGGCGTTCGACTTGATCTTGGCGGCGAACGGATTGTCGCGGCAGGCATCGAGGAAGACGAGCTTGACCTTGGCATCGCCCATGGTCTGCTCGAGCGTCAGGTCGATGTTGATGGCCGCGCCCAGCTTGACGTCCATCTCCGACTTGATGTCGGCGTCGACGGGCAGCAGGTAGTTGGTGCCGCTCACGGCGATGCCGTGGCCGGCATAATAGAACAGCGCGATGTCGGAGCCCTGCGCCTTGCGCCCGAAGTCGAGCAGCTTCTCCGTCATCTGGTCGCGGCTGAGATTGGAGCCTTCGATCACCTCGAAGCCGACATTGCGCAGCGTCGATGCCATCGCCTTGGCGTCGATCGGCGGGTTCGGCAATTGCGCGACATTCTTGTAGGAGCCGTTGCCCACGACAAAGGCGACGCGGCGGTCAGCCTTCGCGGCACTGACCGACAGCGCCATGCACATCAGCGAGGCGAGGAGGGTGAGATAGCGCATTCTGAAATCCCCAGAATCGAATTGCAGGCAGCAACAAATTGGCAACGAACCTACACGAAGTGCCCGACCTCGCGCCACCAAAACGGCAGGACGTCCGCATCAACCCGCTGCTGTGTGGCCGAATGTGCACGGTGGAGCGCCGCTCCAACGTGATCTAAATCACACGGCCACTTTGTTTTGTCGCGCAAGGCGGCGCAAGGTTCACTGCCTGCGGGCGGGAACCGGCGGTACCGGCTTCAAATTCAGGAGATTGCCGCACAGGATCAGCGCCGCGCCGAGCACGGTCCAGCCGTCGAGCCGCTCGGAATAGAGCAGCCAGCCGGCTGCCGCAGTCAACGGAACCCGCAGGAAGTCCATGGGCACCACGATCGTTGCATCCGCGTACCGGAGCGCACTGGCCAGGCAATAATGAGAGAAGGTGCCGCAGACCCCAATGACGAACAGCCAGCCCCATAGGCGAGGCGAGGGCCAGACCCACACAGCGAGCGTCGGCAGCAAGCCGACGACGGCCTGCACCACGATCATCCAGAACAGGATCGACAACGCGCTTTCGGTCCGGGTCAGCGACTTCGCCAGGATCATAGAAATGCTGAAGCCGATCGCAGCCCCGAGCGCGATCAACTGGCCGGGATTGATCTCGCTGGTGGCGGGCCGCACGATCATGACGACGCCGACGATGCCGAGCACGACGGCCGCGATCTTCCAGAGCGTCATGCGCTCGGACAGGAACGTCGCGGCCAGCACCGCGGTCCAGATCGGCATGGTGAATTCGATCGCGACGACCTGCCCGATTCCGATCAGCGTCAATGCGTAGAACCAGCCGAGCTGGGCAAAATAGTGCACCACGTTGCGAGCGAGGTGCTGGGGCAGGCGCTTGGTCGCGACCGCCTTGAAGCCACCGGCGCGGTAGATGATGGGCAGGAGGAGCGCAAACCCAATCACCGAGCGCACTTCCATGATCTGGAAGACGTTCAACTCGCGCGTGGTCTCGCGCCCGGCAACCGCCATCACCAGCATCAGCGACAGCCAACCGGCCATCCACAGTGCAGCCATCGTTTTGGACGGTGTCGCGCTCATCGGCGGTGATTGCGGGAGGATGGAATGTGAAGGGACGGCCGGTATCGGCGACATCGCCGCCGTTTGCAACGGCCAAATCTGCGGATGCAGCGATGCAGCGGGTCGTGCTAGAGCATGATCCGGAAAAGTGCGCAGCGGTTTTCCGAAAAGATCATGCTTAAACGGCAAACTGAGGCGCGATAGCGAGTCATCCTCATCGCATCGCGCTTCCGGCAGCATCGAACAACAACAATCGGGAGAGCTTCGCTCATGCAGATCCTGCAGCCGGCCGAATGGAAGAAACCGCGTGGCTTTTCCCATGGCGTCGCGGTCGAGGGGCCGGGGCGCTGGGTGGTCCTGGCCGGCCAGACCGGCGGCGACGAGGCCGGCAATTATGCGCCCGACCTGGCGGCGCAGGTCGAAATGGCGCTGAAGCGGATCATCAAGCTGCTGGGCGAGGCCGGCGCGGGTCCGGAGCACATCGTCCGCCTGACCTGGTACCTGACCAGCCGCAGCGAATATGAAGCGGCCGGTGCGGGCATTGGTGCGGCCTGGAAGGAAACGCTCGGACGCAATTTCCCGCCTTCGACGCTGCTCTATATCGGCGGTCTCGTGGACGAGCGGGCCAAGGTCGAGATCGAGGTCACGGCGTTCGTCCCGGCCGCATAAAAAAATCGATCCGGCGGGACCGCCGGATCGATTGTCGGATCGACCGCGCTTGCTTACTTCGACAGCGAGATGTTCGCTCCGCGGAACTGGCTGTCCGCGCGGATCGCGACGCTCTGCTTATTGCCGCTCGTCTTCAGCGAGATGTTGGCATTGAAGCCCGCGGCAGAGGCAAGCAGCTCGTAATGGCCGCCGGAACCATGCCCCTGGAGCGATCCAGAGATGTTGCGGCTGATCTCGGACCAGCTCCCGGTGACGGATCTGCCCTCAGCTTTGAGGCTGGCCGTGAAGTTGAACTTGTAGGCGTCGCTGGCGCAGGTCAGGGTCAGCTCCATGGTGGGGCCGATCGGGGCGTACTTGGCCCGGCAGCGGATCCGTTCGGTCGAGCCGTCGTCCAGGGCCACCGTCCCCGCGCCACTCCAGCTGCCCGCGAGTGGGGCGAACGGGCTCGACTGGGCCTTGCTTTCAGTGCCGGCGATCCCTGCCGTAAACAAAACGGCGGCCGCGATCAGCAGCCGCCGGCTCCGGGCGCGAGCCTCGATTGGTTTATTGGCGCGATGCTTCCCATCGCCCGCTGCACGGTATGCCTGCAGATGCTCCATTCCACTTCCCCGATCCGGCGTTGCCGTTGAGTTGACCGTTGGCATATGCACCATTGATCGAAACTTTCACAAGACCCCCGCTGCCGATGGTGCCGGAAACGTTAGCGCCGGGCGCAGTGATCTTGCCGTCGGCAACCGTCAGCATGGAACTCGCGGTGGGTTCGCACGAGCCGCTCTTGGTCACGATCGTGACCTGCCAGTTGCCGTCATAAGGCGTCTGGGCAAAGGCGGAAGCGGCGAGGGTGCCGGTGAAAACTGAGGCGGCACAGAACACCGCAATGCGAGCAAAACGCATAAATCCGTCCTTCAATGTGTCTGATATGCTGTCGCTTATCTGGACCAAATGTGACGGAAATTTGTTGCGATGCCAAATCGCAAATTGTTCCTGTTGGAACAATGGTTTATTTGCGTTTTCGGCTCCGATTTTCCAAGCGGAATCAACGCGGCCTCACGTTAAGGGTAAACGTCGGGAGCGAGCCCTTGGATAGGCTTCACGAGAGGCTTGGCGCGGAGGTCGCGAACTGCTCGTCCTGAGTCTTGGCGGGCAGCGCCTTGTGGACCTTGGCGTAGTCGATCACGTCGGCCAAGAGCTTGAGGCCGAGGGGCGCCAGCGCGCGTTCCCAGAGCTCTCGCGCCGTCTCGCCCTTCTTGACGAAGCACCAGTCCTGGGCGGCGATGGCGCCGGCGTCCATGCGGTCGGCGAGGTGATAGATCGTGCCGCCGGCGATCGGATCGCCTTCCTTGATGGTCCATTCCACGGCGGCCTTGCCGCGATGACGCGGCAGCAGCGAGGGGTGATAGCCGATCCCGCCGAGCTTGGCCGCGGCGAGCGCGTCCTTGCCGATCCGGGCGTGGCTGTGCGCCGTGATGATCAGATCGGTATCGGGGGCGATCTCGGAGCCTACGACCAGCTTCGGGTTGGCCTGCACCACGACCTCGATTCCGGCCGCCTTGGCGGCTGCGGCGAGGCGATCCTCGGCGTCGGCCACTACGACCCGCACGATCGAAACGCCGTGCTCCCGGAGCATGTTCAGGGTGGTCACGCCGAAATGGCGGGAGCCGACGAGGGTTATGCGCATGGGTCTCCGATCCGGTCTCGCAACTGCGTCATCACCCGATAACACGTCCGGACGCCCTGTCACCACCCGCGCAGCGTTCGCGTGGGTTATCAACAATACGCCGGGACGGGGCCATGAACGCGCAGCCAGCCGTTCCGGTGCCTCCATGGCGGCCGCAGACTGCCGCGCAATTACTTCCGCGAACCCATTGCGCGAACCCATGAGCGTTGCCGTGCGGCCACGGCAGGACGGCAAGCGTCCGACAAGTCGGTTCCTGTGTTTCGTTTTTAACAGAGCAACGCTGGGCAGGCTGATAGAACGCGTCGACCGGGGCTGGCGACATTTCAACCCGCATCCGTTTTTAAACCCGGCCTGGGCCGCTGGCGCAATCGCCAGCGGCCTTTTCAATGCCGCGTATCACGAAATCACCGAATGGTAACGCGATCTCAACCACCCCCGGCGTATCGACGAATCCGTCGCGGATTTGTATTGCGTACCGCGACACCGAAAATGTCCCGCCGGCGTGGGTGCGCCGCGCGGGCCTTTTCGCCGGGACAAACCTCATGCCGCGCGCAATTGAGCAGATTGTCGACAGCTATGTGCGGCTGAAGAACCGCCGTGGCCTCGACGAGCTGATGATGCACAGGCAGCGGCTCGCGGTCGAGCTGAAGAGCAGGTCCGGTTATGATTTCAGCCTGCCGATCGGCCAGATCGACGAGGAGATCGCGATCATCGAGGCGGGCCTCAGCCGGCTCAAGGCAGAGAATTCCACGCCGATCTAGCGGGATCTGCGCGGCAAGGCTACGGACGCCGCGGCGCCGTCGGATCAATGCGCCTGTCGTTCAATCGCGCCGGCCGCCGTCGATCACTGTGAACAGCGGCCGCGCCGGGGTCGGCTCGACCAGCAATTCCTCCACCAGGGCGGTTGCCGCGTCGACATATTTGCGTGTCGGCTTGTCGAGCGGGCGCCTGGCCTCGTCGTCGAGCGCGACCTTTGCGGCTTCGACCAGCTTGCGCATGCGCACCGCGTGGTCATCGCCCGCCGTCAGCGTCGCGCGCGCCAGGGAGCGCAGCACGAACAGCTCGCCTTCGAGGCGGAGCAGGCGGTCGTTGAGCCTGGTCAGGACGGCGTTGAGGTCGGCCATGATTGCTGGTTCGGCGCCAAGGGTCCGTTCTGATCTAGCGGCGATCGATGAACGGAGTCCAAATAGCGCTGCTGCAATTCGGCCGATCCGCCGGTCCGTCTCGGGCGACCCTGCGGCGTCGTCAGAGCTGCCCGCGTGTTGGGCGGCCTACCATTCCACGTCCGCCCAGCGCTTTCCGAACACGGGTGGCCGCGTCTTGACGGCTTGCCAGCCGAAGAAATGATGCTTGCCGGACCAGGCGTGCACCACGCTGCTGCAGATGCTGCATTTGAAATGGCCGGCGTGGGCTTCGCTGTGCTCCTCCCTGGTCGCGGTGTAGTTCATGCCGCAACCCGCACAGGTAAATTCTTCGATCGTCCAGATGCTGTTGGCCATTGCACGGAATGCTTCTTGGTGACCCCGATCCACGCTAGCCGCGGGCGTTTGCAGCGGCGTAAACCGGCGCGCGGGAATCCGGTTAACGGGCGTTAGCCAAGGGCGGGCGACGTCGGAGGCGGTCGCGGGCCGCGGGCCAGGGCGCAACGGCCCTGACGTGGTGCCAATCGCGGGGCGGGCCGGTTCCCGTCGCCTTGACGCCGGGTGCGTTGCTGGCAATAACGGCTGGGCCTCGCAAGCACCGGAAGTTTTGCGCTCATGCCGCAAGGAAAGCAGTGCCCGTGAAAAGTCTCCGTCAGCTCCTGACGGGAGAGGATGTCATCCAGCTGGTGATCCGGCTCGGCCTGCTCGCCCTGCTGATCATCTGGACCTTCCTGATCATCCGTCCGTTCGTGCCGATCCTGGCCTGGAGCGGCGTGCTCGCGGTCGCGTTCTATCCGGCCTTCAGCTGGGTCGCCAAGGCCCTCGGCGGCCGGCCCAAGACCGCAGCCGCGATCCTGACCATGATCACGCTCGGCATCGTCATCGGCCCGGCGACCTGGCTCGGCATCAGCGCGGTGGACGGCGTGCGCGAGCTGGCCCACCAACTCGGCACCGGCGACCTGGCGCTTCAGGCCGCGCCCGAGCAGATCAAATCGTGGCCGCTCGTCGGCCCCTGGCTCTACGAGCTCTGGGACCAGGCCTACACCAACGTCCGCGCGCTGGTGCGCGAGGTGGCGCCGTATCTCCAGCCGCTGGCGGGCCCGCTGCTGTCGCTTGCCGGCGATGCCGGCGTCGGCACGCTCCAGTTCCTGGTCTCGGTGTTCGTGGCCGGCTTCCTGTTTCCGCATGGGCCGAGGTTGGTCGCAGCCGGCCGCGGCTTCCTGTTTCGCATCGTGCCGGAGCAGACCGAGCATTTCCTCTCGCTGGCGGGCGCGACCATCCGCGCCGTGGCGCAGGGCGTGATCGGTGTGGCGATCGTGCAGGCGCTGCTCGCCGGCATCGGCTTCAAGCTCGCTGCCGTGCCGAGCGCCGGCCTTCTGGCCTTCATCGTGCTGCTGCTCTCGATCGTCCAGATCGGCGCGTTCCTCGTGCTGCTGCCGGTGATCATCTGGATCTGGACCGCCAAGGACGTCACCACGGCGCTGCTGCTCACCGTGTTTCTCGTCCTCGTCGGCTTCATCGACACCATGCTGAAGCCGCTCGTCATGGGACGCGGCCTGACCACGCCGACCATCGTGATCTTTGTCGGCGTGATCGGCGGCACGCTCGCCCACGGCATCGTCGGCCTGTTCATCGGACCGATCATCCTCTCGGTGGCCTGGGAGATGATGATGGCCTGGATCAGGACGGAGGACCGGGCAGGGGCGGGCAAGGACTGATCCCGCCGCCGACCGCGGCGATCTGCCCGCGGTGCCGCGCCAGCATCCGGCGCCTCGAAGCATGCCGCGAACTTGTCTGTTCCACTAGACAAGTTACGATCGGAACGATTCTGTTTCAGCGACGGCAAGCAATGGCGAAGTCTTCCAAGCTCGTTGCCGCGAGGCGCGGCAAGGTATTGTTGGTCAGACGCCGGTCGGACGGCCTGTGGATGTTTCCGGGCGGCCGCAAGCGGGCGCGCGAGTCCGCGAAGGATTGCCTGCGGCGGGAGATCCGGGAGGAGCTGCCCAAGCTGAAGCTCGGCAGGATCAGTCTCTGGAAGGAAGTGAAAGCCAGGAACAAGCGTTCCGGCCGCAAGATGAGCGACGCGATCTTCATTGCCAAGAGCGCCAAAGGCCGGCTGGCGATCGGCGACAAGAAGGAGATCGACCGCGCCGCCTGGCAGAAGCCGCGCGGCATCCGTCTGACCGCGACCTCGCGCTACATCCGCGACCGCCTGTTTCCGCGCAAGCAGAAGCCGAGGTGAGCTAGTCCTCGCGTTCGGCCGATCGCGTCCGTCCGGCGAATCTCCTCGATTGCGCCGCGCGCGGATCGGGTGCGGCGAGCCTCAAGGCCTCGGCCTCCCTAATGTCCTTGCGGACCTTGCGCGCATTGCGCATCGCGCGCTTGATGAAGGGATGCTGGGAATCCTCGGCGAAGAACAGCACCACTTCGCAACTCGGGCATTGCCTGGAATAGCCGTCCTGCAACCGCCCGGCGCGATCGCGAAACACGCTCTTGCACCGCGTGCACTGAATCTGGACCGAGCTCATGCGCCGACAACAATGACTTTGAAAAACGGATCTTGAGCTGATCCCAAATGTCTGAAGAAAGCTTGAAGGGTATTGCGGCTGGATGCCGGAGCGCGCGCGGGCTTCGGCCGGCCGCTATTGCCCGGCCGCCATCGTCTCCAGGCAATGGGTGAGGAAAGCGGTGCGATCCCTGGGCAGCACTTTCTCGAGATCCGCCTTCAGCGCGCATTCGCGCTGGCGCAACTGCTCGGCCCGGCGCTTCTCGGCTGCCTCGCGATATTCGGGAGCGACCTTGCTCGGATCGACCAGCGTCTGCGAGTGGGCGGGGGCCGACGCAAGCAGCGCGACGGCGGCGATGAAAAGCAATGGTTTCAAATGAGCCTCCGTAAAAAGCGGACATCCTAGCGCGCGGCGCGTTCAAACGGCAATGCGGTATCCGGCTGCGGCATAATTGATTGAACCGGTCGAGCGTTCAGGCCGTCGCGGCGAAGCTTCCCGCTGGCGGTGATGGAACGACTTTGCATGGAACGACTTGGCGTGGCCGGCGTCGAATCCTGGCTCGTGGCCCAGCCCCAGCCCCCCAAAAGCCCCGGGCCGCGAGAAAACCTTTCCCACAAGGGTTGGCGACCTCAGAGCCTCCGCGCTGAGGTCGTTTGTTTTGCCGCAGGAATGTGAACCAGTTCACAAGCGCGCGCTGAAATCGCTGCTATGAAGAGGTCATTGCTTGACCAATTCATTTGAACGAAACGCCCCAGCGTGGCTCCAAGCGCTGGGGTTTTTCGTTTCTCTCCGTGCGCGGAACGGTTACAATCGCGCTCAGCGTCGCATCGACAGACGCAGATCCCGCGCCGCGCAGTTCCGCTGCAGCGGTCGACAAGCCAGCCCTTGTGTCGGGATCGTTGCGCCGCGCCGAACGTTGCCACCAGGCGTGCGTTCGCGGGGCAAATCTCATATGCATGGCGCGACGTCGCCGAATCGCAAATGAGGGCGGCTGGCGTTCAGTTGACGACGGTTTACGACCAGAAACGGATTCAAGTGAGGCTTACCAAGAAGGCGCGGGTGGCCAAGAGGTCGCCGAAGAAGACGTTGCCGAGCAGGACGTCGACAAGCAAGGCGTTGCCGAACAGGACGTCGCCAAGGACGAGCAAGGCGGTGCAGCGCGCCACGATCTCGTCGGCGTCGCCGCTCGGGGTGCTGGCTCTCCACCTGCTTGCCCAATGGAAGCAGTCCGGACCGGGCGGCATCGTTTTTCTCGCCGAGAACGAGAACAGGGCGGAGCGGCTGGGCAGCGTCATTCACGCGCTCGACCCGGCTTGCGAAGTCCTGGTGTTTCCGCGCTTGAACACCTTGCCGTTCGATCAGCTCGAGCCGTCGCACGAGCTCGCGGGGCGCAGGGCTTCCGTGCTGAGGCGCCTTGCGAAATCCAAGAACCCGCTCTTTCTCGTCTCGACGGCGGAAGCAGTGATGGAGCGCCTGCCGCCGCCGGCGAGCCTGGCACGCCTCAGCTTGAGCTTGAAGGTGGGCGGCCCGTTCTCCGAGCGCGAGCTCGAGACGCGTCTCGAAGCCCTCGGATACGATCTCGACGACGAGCCGGATTATCCGGGCGGGGCGCTGTTCCACGGCCAGACCTTCGAGATCTTTCCGGCAGGCGCGCTGGGGCCGTTCCGGATCGAGCATTCGGATCGGGCGATCAAGCGGATTGTGGCGTTCGATCCGAACGAGCACAGGATCATTTTCGAGACCAGGGAGCTGCTCGTCGATCCCATGTCGGAGCGGCTCGGCCTTGCCGGCAAAGGAAGCAAGCGCGCGAGCCTGTTCGACTATTGCGGACGTGCCAAATGGATCGCCGACGCAGGGGTCCCGACGCACGTCGACGGTTGGTTCGATACGATCGAGGAGGCCGCGCCGCGCGCCGAGCGCGAGCGCGAATATCTCGGGCGGCGCGACTGGAAGCAGCTCTCCAGGGGCATGAAGGTGCTGCCACGCGCGGCGTCCTTCCAGACCATCCCGGAGTTTTCGAAGCTGACATCCGCCAGGAAGGCGTTGCGTGCTTTCGTCGAGGAGACGCGGCGGGCCGGTTCGCGGCTGATCCTCGCCGCGGCGCAGGAGGACGACCTGCGCGTGATGGAGCGCATGAGCGGCCTCAGGGCGCCGCGCTGCGAGGACTGGGACGAGGCGGCGAGCGCACGGAGCGGCGAGGCGGCGCTGCTGGCCGATCTCGACGCAGGGTTTGTGGTGCCGGGCCGAAAGCCTCTCGTCGTCGTGACGGCCTCCGACGTGCTCGGCAGCCGGGCGCATCATCCGCAGCCGATGGCGCGGGCCTGGAGCACGGCCTTCGACCATGCCGACGTGCCCGAGCAGGGCACCGTGGTGATCCATCTCCAGCGCGGTCTCGGTGTGCTCGACGGCCTGCAGACCGTCAACACCGGCGGCGGCGCCTTGCGGGAGATGATCCGCCTGAAGTTCGCCGGCGACAATGCGGTGCTGGTGCCGCCGTCCGATCTCGCCTTGATGTGGCCTTACGCCGCCGAGCTCGGCAAGCTCTCGCTCGACAAGGCGGACGGCAGCACATGGTGGGCGCGGCGCACCGAAGCGGAGCGCGAGATCCAGGCGGCCGGCAGGGCGCTCGCCAAGCACATCAGCCAGCGCCGCCGGCGGCGCGGCGAGAAGCTGGTGCCGCCGGGATCGGCCTACGAGAAGTTCGTCGCGCGTTTCCCCTACTTCACCACGATCGACCAGGCCAAGGCGATCCACGACGTGCTGGACGATCTCGCCTCCGGTCATCCCATGGACCGGGTGGTCTGCGGCGACGTCGGCTTCGGCAAGACCGAGGTGGCGCTGCGGGCGGCGGCGGCGGTGGTGCTCTCGGGCAAGCAGGTGGCGGTCGCGGTGCCGACGACGGTGCTGGCGCGCCAGCACGTCGCGACCTTCCAGAAGCGTTTTGCCCCGTTCGGCATCGAGGTCGGCAACCTGTCGCGGGCGACCTCGGGCGCCGAGCTGCGCGAGACCAGGGAGGGCCTGCGCAGCGGCCGGATCAAGGTCGTGATCGGCACGCAGGCGCTCACCGGCAAGGACGTCAGGTTCGACGATCTCGGCCTCGTCATCATCGACGAGGAGCAGCATTTCGGCGCCGCCGAGAAGGCCAAGCTCGCCGGCCTCGCCAAGAACGTCCATGTGCTGATGATGAGCGCGACGCCGATCCCGCGCACGCTCGCCGCCGGTCTTGCCGGCTTCCGCGACCTCAGCGTGATCGCCTCGCCCCCGGTGCACCGGCTGCCGGTCGCGACCCGGATCGCGCCGCTGTCGGATGCTGCGATCGCCTCGGCGCTGCTGCGTGAGCAGCGCCGCCACGGCCAGAGTTTCCTGATCTGCCCGCGCATCCAGGATCTCGATCCGATGCTGGCGCGGGTGCAGGCGGTGGCGGGCGACCTGCGCATCGTCTGCCTGCACGGCCGATTGGCGGCGGACGAGATCGACGACCGCATGATGAGCTTCGTCGAGGGCAGGGCCGACGTGCTGCTCGCGACCAACATCGTCGAGAGCGGGCTCGATATCCCCCGTGCCAACACCATCGTTGTCTGCTGGCCGGAGAAGTTCGGCCTTGCCCAGCTGCATCAGCTGCGCGGGCGCGTCGGCCGCAGCGGCATCCGCGCCTTCGCGCATCTGCTGACCGAGACGCAATCCGGACAATCCGAGAAGCGCCTGGCCGTGCTCGAGGAGTTCAGCCGGCCCGGCGCTGGCTTTGCCATCAGCGAGCGCGACCTCGACCTGCGCGGCGCGGGCGACCTGTTCTCCGAGCAGCAATCCGGCCACGTCAAGGTGTTCGGGCCGGTGCTCTACAGTCATCTCCTCAAGATGGCTTCGGAGAAGCTCGACGAGGGGCAGGCGGTGTGGGTGCCGGACCTGAACCTGCCGCTCGGTGAAATGCTGCCCGAGAGCTATGTGCAGTCCGAGCCGGTCCGGCTCGAGCTCTATGCGCGCGCCGCACGTTGCACGGATGAGGACGACCTCGAGGACCTCGAGGAGGAAACCGCCCGCCGCTTCGGACCCTTGCCGGAGGTCGCGCGCGATTTCTTCGCCGCGGCGAGGCTCAGGATTGAATGCAAGCGCAGAGGCATCATCCGCCTCGACGTCGGGCCGGAAGCTGCGGCCGCGACCTTCCTGCCGGGGCGCCTGCGGAAGTCGCGGGGCAAGTCGCTGCAGCGCGACGGCGACCGCGTCGTCTATCACGCCAAGATGCAGGGCGCGCCGTTCGAGCGGGTGGAGGAGCTGTTCGAGCTGCTGGACGAGGGGTGAGGCGACCTTCAAAAAACGCGAAAACAACCCCATGCACAGTAGCTAAGTGCTGCTGGCACAAGGCATTTTGAATCCGGCGGAAGGGCTGCGTTTGCCCCGTCGGGCAAAACAGGGATGATCGCCGGCTTTGGAGAATCCGTCGTTCGGAATGCTGAGCCAGCAACGGCTGCCGTAGGGTGGGCAAAGGCGCGAAGCGCCGTGCCCACGATCTTTCCGATCCGGCCACAGATGCGTGGGCACGCTCCGTTTTGCCCACCCTACGGCAGCGTCGGCGTAAAACCTCTGTCTTCGCCAGGCCCCGTACTCGAACGGAGGCGCCGAGCCCGCCCGCCGCCTCCGCCGCTAACGTGGAATTAATCCGAAATGCTCACAATTTTAGGCAGTTGTGTAAGGGTGCTGCGTACAAGGGACTCCTCGTGAGGGCGTTTCCAGGAGCGGCTTCCTGTTGCTCGCTCATTGGGGTCCATGCACGTGACCACGACATTCGAAACGGCAGGCTTTGCCGAAGAGCTCGACGCCGCCGCCCTTGCAGAAGCCGCCGCAGGGCACGAACCCGAAACGCTTGAGGCTTCGGAGCCGGTCAAGCGGTCGAGTCGGAAATCGATCCTGGCGCTCTCAGTGTGTGCCCTGGCCATCAACGGCGCGGCGGCCATGTACACGGCGCCGGCCGATTTTTCGTCGCTGAATCTCGGCAGCCTGGCTGAGCTGCTGCCGCGCCAGGACGCGGCCGCGGCAAAGCCGGATCCGGTCGTCGCTGCGCTGAAGGAGATTCAGGCGGCCCAGCAGCAGCACACTGCGTTGCTGCAGCAGAACAATCAGGCAGCGGATCAGAACTCGGTTCTGCTGCAGCAGGATTCGATGCTGCTGCTGTCGCTGCGACAGAGCATCACGGACGAGCGGGTCGACGTGAAGAAGATCTCGTCGCAGCTGTCGACGCTGATCGCCAAGATCGACTCGCTGCAGAGCACGGCGATGTCGGACGTCACCTCGTCCGTTCGAAAAGCGCATGCGCGCTATGGATTGTCCGCCGCGATGCGCAAGCGGATGGTTCGGGAGCCCAAACCTGTCGGGCCTCTGGGGCCCGTGGGGCCGGTCTCGGTTGGCGGGGCGCCGCTGAGCGTGCCGGCCGCGACGCCGGAAAGCTGAAGCCACGTCGAGCTGATCGGCGACAACGACGACCGCGCTGGTGCGACGCGGCGGATCGGCGCCGTCACTTCAAGGCGTGATCGATCTTGTGCACCAAATGCCCGGTGTCGTGATCACGGCGTAGCTGGCTCAGCGACGTCTCGTTGAGCTGCGCCAGGACCTCGCTGAGCTGCGTCGCATCGGGATATCCTGCCGCAAAGCTTCTGCCGTAGATCTTGCGCAACGTGCCGACCAGCGTGTTGCCGTGCTTCTTGCTGATCCCGCCATCCTTGTCGCGATGGCGGCCATCCAGGCCCGGTTCCTTCATGCGTCTCTCCCGTGCGGCGTCTGAAGCGCCTGGAGAGAGCCTGCGCCCAAACCGGTGGACTGGCAATGGCATCGCGCACCCGGCGAGGGTCGGCCAGCACCATGGGAAGAGCCCGCACTTTACCTGGCCGCTAAACCGCTAAGCTGCGAAGCAACGCAGCGCTGGCTGAACAATGCCGTCGAATGCCGGCCGAGGCGGATAACGGCGGGAGATCGCCTGGGATTAGGCGGCCTGCTCTTCGAACGAGGTGTAGACCCGGCCGGCGGGGTCGACGACCTGAACGTCCCAGCAGCCGTCCTTGACCAGCTCCCTGGCCTTCTTGAGGGCGGCGGCGAGTGAAGGCCGCTTCAGGCTGACGATACCCGCCGTGTCGAAACCGTTGATTTCAAACATGCCGCTCCTCCGGTTTGGATGAAGGGTACACGTTTTCGGAGGGTTGTCAGCGGGTTTTTGGGGTGGGCGAGCCGCCCCGGTCGGAACCATCCTGGTCAGATATCCTGCATTCCTGCAAAGGTTTGCGGAAGGCCCTTCGTTCCCGCAAACGCGTCAGGCAGCCCCGCGCAAAGGCAGCGCCAGTTGAAAACCGAATGGGCGTGACGAGTTGGCGCTGATGAAAGCCTCAAGCGCAGGCGATAAGTCGATGCCGTCCTGGACCGCGCGATCAGCCAGGGCGTTGGCGATGTCTTCGGTGGCGTCGCGCGACCAGCCCTCGATGGCGTTGAAGGTGACGATCTTGAGGGGGTAGGCGTATTGCCCGGAGAGCAAGTCCCGCAGCACCGTTTCGCGGTCGGTATCCTGCTCGTCCGTCTCTCGCCAGGCACAACCGGCACGCGCGCCGAAGTCCTCCAGAACGAGGTAGATCTCGCGATCCAGGCGATCCAGCGGCACGATCGACGGCGAATGACGCATACGCAACTCCTACTCCCGAGGAAGGAAATTGCTGCGGCAGGTTATCGTTCCGCGATCGATTGCAGGCGCGGGCCTTTTTCGAGGCCGGCTTGGCGCAATTGACGGCAAACAATTGTCGATCGGCGCGCATTGACGGCGGTCGGCTGGGGCCGTGCCTACTTGCCCGTGAGCGACGTCATTGCATCCAAAAGACGTTCAAGTCTGAACGGCTTCTGCAGCATGATGCTGCCCGACACCGGTCTTGGAGCGTCGTGCGTGTAACCGGTGGCGTAGATGACCGGCATGCGCGGATTGGATTGTCTGCACCGGATGGCAACGTCCCAGCCCGTCAGCGAACCTGCTAGCTTGATGTCAGTGAACAACAGATCAGGTGCGGCTTCGGCGCAGAGCTGAAGCGCGCGCTCGCCGCTATCAGCTTCCATGACTTCGTGCCCATGCGTCTCCAGGATGTCGACTACCACGTCCCGGATCAGATCTTCGTCTTCGGCTACAAGAACCCGCAAAATCATCCTCCAGTCGCGCTCTTCGTCCACGACGTGAGGACCCATGAGCAGAATACGCGGCCCCGGCGAGTTTGGGCCGTTTCCGCCAGCTCGGCCGGCGAGCCAGCGAGATTTAAGCCAGGATAGGGGCCTTTGTTCCTGCCCACCTGCTGAACCGTCCGGGCGATCGGATCGTACCGGGTAGGCCGGAACGGCGCCGAGTTAGCCTGTCGTGGCTGCGGACGCCCACGCTGCTACGCGGCGTCTAGGTGAGCGGGATGGTATCCACCCGCAGGCAGGGACGGCACTGGTAGGCATGCACCGCGGGAAGCGTGAAGATGGCCGGCAGTGTCGCCAAGAACGTCATCGGCCGTCTGCACTTGGAGCAGATCAGAACGGGCGGACTGTCTTTCGCTGCGCAGATCATCGCCAAAGTGCCTGGAGGGGTAGGGCACGATAGGCGGATGCTGCGGGGAGTTCATCTCGGGGGGACTACTGGAGTCTATCGGAATCTGGCGGGTTTGTTTGCGAGGTAGGACCAGTTGAAGAGCCAGAAACAACCCTGTCGATCCTGTATGGACCAGTGGTTTGGCGGCTCCTCACAATCAGAACACGGCGCAAGAAAACGTCTCAAGTAGAAAGATCGGCTAACCAGCGCTGTAGATGCGTTCCATTGATAAGCTCAAGACGATAGGGCAGCACATTCTTCATCCCGGGAGCTTCTTCGATACGCGGTGCAAAATCTGACGTGGTCGCAATGATCCCTTTGCTCACGTTCGCCTCAGTTGCGAGCACACCGAGCATCTCGTGCACGTGCGCGCGATCAACAAGTCGATTTGGGGCGTACGCCTTCATAGAGCCTAGTATGCGAATACAACCCACTCCATGTTTGACTGCGATTACATCTCGACCATGATCGCCTGACCTTGGCGTTAGTGTAACCTCATAGCCGTCCGCACTCATCGCGCCCGCCAGCATTTCTTCCCACTGTCGGTCGTTGAGCTGAAATGCGAGATTCCAATCCTCTCCTAACCGCTGGGCAATCTCGACCCACACACCGGCATAGGACTTAATCAAAAGCCCTTCCGATGTTTGCCTTTCCGGCACGATCAGGCCGCCAACGGTTATCGAGGCAATGTTCGTAGCGTTGCTGAGCAGTTCGGCTGCGCGCTTTCGAGGACTGCCTGCTCCGAGACGACCGAAGCCCGCTCCCATGCGCCCAAATCCGCCGATCATGGCCAGCTATCCTATTTGAGCTCGTATGCCGTTCGCGTACCTAGCGAGCATTTAGCGCTCATTGGATTTGCGGAACAAGCCATCGATGTCTTTGGTGAGCGCGCTGGGGCTCGAACCCAGGACCCCGTGATTAAAAGTCACGTGCTCTACCGGCTGAGCTACGCGCTCCCATGGCCGCTGATGGCTTTGACGAGGATCGCCATCGTGTTCGGACATTCGAGAAGCATGTCTTGCCGCTACGCGCGATTTGCGTCGCGGGGAAAAACCGGCTGTTTCCGGATCATGCTTTCGGCCCGCGCTGTGTAGGGGGATGGGGCGCGGAGGTCAATAGCAAGCGTGGCTGCCGAAAGTCGTAGCAGAGGCGGAGATTTGCTCGTGGAATCTTCGACTTAAGGCGGGAATTTCAACCTGATTGGCGGGCGTCATCCACGCCGAACTGCGGGAGCGTGCTGGACCACCTCGGCCTTTCATGGTTCGCCCGGCGATGCGGAGCATCGTCCGGACGCCCGCTTGGGCGGGCGCCTCGCCATGAGGGTCTGTCAGTTCGTCTCCCGCCGCATCTCGGTCGGCACCGCCTGGGGCGCGGCCACGGGAGGCAGCGACACCGGGCGCAGCCCGATCAGCTCGGCGGTGCGGATCGCGCTGTCGCGCCAGAACTGGAACGAGTTGATGCGGCTGAGCTCGAGGACGGCGATGGCGACGGCGGCCAGGAACGGCAGGCTCTGCAGGACGAGGACGCCCGCGAAGATGTAGATCTCGGTGATCTGCTTGTAGCTGTTGGAGGCGACCAGCACGCCGGCGCCGACCAGCAGCAGGGTGCCGATCACGGCCTCCCAGAACGCCTGGAACTCGATCGACATCCGGCTGAGGCCGCCCTTGGAGGTGCGGGCGAAGGCGATGTGCTCGGTGATCAGACCCTGCGCCACCGCGCGCGACACCGTCCATTGCACGCTCATCGCCGCGATCATGGCGCCCAGCATCTGGCCGGGCTTGATGGCGACGCGGGCGCGGTACATCGACAGGAAGTGCACCAGCGAGACGATGAAGGCGCCGATGATCGGCAGCGTCAGGATCTTGTCGGGGATGGCGATGTCGGCGAAGGCGACGATCGGCACCCAGACGAGGTTGAGCAGCGCCACGACCACGCCGAGGCTCTCGGCACCCAGCCAGTTGAGCCAGCCGAGGCCGTATTCGCGCTTCTGGTCCGCGGTCAGCCGGCTCGCGCCGGGCAGGAAGCGGCGCCAGTGCTTCTTGACGATCTGCAGGCCGCCATAGGCCCAGCGGTGCCGCTGCTTCTTGAAGGCCTCGTAGGTGTCCGGCAAGAGGCCCGCGCCGTAGCGGGTGTTGGTGTAGTGGGTGGTCCAGCCGAGCTCCTGGATCGCCAGACCGAGATCGGAATCCTCACAGATCGTGTCGGACGACCAGCCGCCGGCCATGTCCATCGCAGAACGGCGGATCAGGCACATCGTGCCGTGCACGATGATGGCGTTGGCCTCGTTGCGCTGGACCATGCCGATGTCGAAGAAGCCGGCATATTCGCCGTTCATGATGTAGTGCATGATCGACAGATCGCCGTCGCGGTGCTCCTGCGGCGCCTGCACGAGGCCGACGCGCGGATCGGCGAAGGCGGGCACGAGATCCTTCAGCCAGTCCGGCTCGACGACATAGTCGGCATCGAGAATGCCGATGATCTCGGCGTCGGCCGCGGTGCGGTCCATTGCGATGCGCAGCGCTCCGGCCTTGAAGCCCTGCACCTTCTCGGCGTTGATGAACTTGAAGCGTTCACCGAGCGCGCGGCAATGGTCCTGGATCGGCTGCCAGAACGCAGGGTCCGGCGTGTTGTTGATGATGACGACGCATTCGTAGTTCGGATAGTTCAGCCGCGACAACGCATCCAGCGTCTGCTTGAGCATGTCGACCGGCTCGAAATAAGCGGGGATGTGGATCGAGACCTTCGGGCAGTAACCTTCGGGCACGTTCTCGATCGGCTTGTCCTTGGCGATCAGCCGCTGCGGCGGCCGGCCGAAGGCGACCGCGGCGATCTCGTCGATGCGCGCCATCGCAATGAGAACAAGAGGAACAAGGAGGATCATGCCGAGCGTCAGCGCGAAGGCCGAGCCGAACAGGAAGTAGTGGCTGTTCCAGAACGCGAACACGGTCGCGGCCCAGGCGCCGACGCCGTTGGCGGTCGCCGACAGCAGGAAGGCCTGCTTGGCGGTCGCCTTTTCGATCCGCAGGATCGGCAGTGACAGCAGAACGCCGACCAGCAGCGCGATGCCCATCAGCTTCCAGTAATCGGGATTCTCCACCGGGCCGGTCCAGGCGAATTTCGGCTCGCGGTTGGCATTGAGGATGCCCCAATACGGACCGACGCCACCTTCGAAGTATTTCCAGGGCTGATCGATGGCTTCGACGATGTTGTAGTCCATGCCGAGCGCTTCGGCGCGGGTCACGAAGTTGCGCAAGGTCAGCGCCTGCTGGAACGGACCTGGGTCTGCGTTGCGCAGATTATAGCCTGCGCTCGGCCAACCGAACTCGGCGATCACGATGCGCTTGCCCGGGAACTGATTGCGCAGCAGGTTGTAGCGGTCCACGGCCTGGTCGACGGCCTGATCCGAACGGAAGTTTTCCCAATAGGGCAGCACGTGCGCGGCGATGAAATCGACGCTGGAGCCGAGGTCCGGAAAATCGCGCCAGATGTTCCAGATCTCGCCCGTCGTAACGGGAACGCGGACCGCGCCCTTGACCTTCTTGATCATCCGGATGAGGTCTTCGACCTTCTGCTCGCCGCGGTAGATCACCTCGTTGCCGACCACGACGCCGACGACGTTGCTGTTCTTGCGGGCGAGCTCGATCGCAGCCTTGATCTCGCGTTCGTTGCGGTCCTCGTCCTTGTCGATCCAGGCGCCGACCGTAACCTTGAGGCCGAACTCGGCCGCGATCGGCGGCACCAGCTCGTTGCCCTCCGTCGCGGAGTAGGAACGGATCGCTCGCGTGAGGGTCGAGAGCTTCTTCATGTCCGCGCGAATCTTGTCGGGGTCGACGTTGAGGTCGACGACATGGCCCGGTTCGAACGGCGTATAGGACAGGCTCGGCACCAGGCCTTTGAAGTCCGGCGCAGGTTCCCTGTCGCGCAGGACTCCCCATAGCCCAGCGTGGAGCGCGGACACGAGCAACAGAACGGCGGCGACAACGCGCATCGCGGCTAAACCAAAAGGGGCTGAGGTGGCAGGGAAGCGGATCCGACCCCGAGATCCGACCAAGTCCGCGGCAAAGGAAGCATATCTCCGCCGCGCGGTTTCACAACTGTCATGGCCTCATGTCCTTATGAGGGCATGCCTTTCGGGATGCGCGGCAGTGCCAGCCGTCTCTATGGAGGATCGTTCCTGAACGCCAGCTGAAACGGCCTCAGCTATTTCTGGGGCGCGGGCGTCGGGCTTGCCGCAGGCGAGGGGCTGGCGGCCGGCTGCGCCGCCGGCGAATTGCCCGAGGCCGGCGCGGGCGACGCCGAGGCGGCCGCCTGCTGCGGCTGGGCGGCCGGGTTGATCCAGCAGGCGTGCACACGGCTGTCCAGCGTCTCGGCAACCTTGGGGTCGATCTGGCCGCCGAACCGGGTCAGGCAGCGGAACGCGGCCTGGATGTGGCCGCCGGGGCAGCCGAAACGATCGTAGAGGTCGAGGTGGCGGAAGGCGGTATCGAGGTCGTCCCGCCACATCAGCCGCACCACGCGCCGGCCGAGCCAGACGCATTCGGGATTGCCGGCCGGGCCGTTGATGACCTGGGCGGCTTCGGCGAACTCGTCGGTGCGGCGCTGGTTCTGGGCGGCATCCTTGGCGGCGTCGGCAGGCTGGGCGGCGGCCTTGCCCTGATCCGGGGTCGGCGTACCGCTCTGGGCGGAGGCGCCAGCGAGGCCGGCGAGAACGAGAAGGCAGGAGACGGCCAAGGTGGCGGCGAACTGCCGCAGGACCGCATTTCGTGACTCGAACACCCGTTGCCGCATGAATTCCCCAATGTATCCGCTGGCCGTCCGCGTCAGGATCCCGCGGACGCGTCGGTGATGGCGTCCAAATGGGTCTCCATTGCGGCGGAAAAGTCTTTCGGAGTCCATGACCTGTATTTGGAATTTTGTCCAGCAAAGTCACGATGCTAGGTCCCGGTCGAACGGCCGCAGCCCAATTCCTTGGAGGAGGAGCGGAACACTTGAGTGGACTGGCATCTGGGCACCCCCTTGGCAGACGGCGTGCAAGCAGGTAATCGACGGACCCTTCGCGGAGGACGGAACCGATTTCTCTTCGTACGCCACTGGCGCTTCTGCTCGTTTCACTGGGTGCGATTGCTGCCGTGTGGTGGTGGTTGGCGACGCCGATCACGCTCGCGCGCGCCCCGATCGACCCGGCCGACAAGGTCCAATGCGTCTCCTACGCGCCGTTCCGCGGCGAGCAGACGCCGCTGGAGACGTGGACCCATATCGAGGCCGAGCAGATCGAGCAGGATCTGCGCCAGCTCAAAGAGATCACCGACTGCGTCCGCACCTATTCAATGGAGAACGGGCTCGACCAGGTGCCGGCGATCGCCGCCAGGGTTGGCGGGCTGAAAGTGCTGCAGGGCATCTGGCTCTCCAGCAACCGCACCAAGAACTACGAGCAGGCCGGGCTCGCCATCCGCCTTGCCAAGCAATTCCCCGACATCATCAGCACGCTCATCGTCGGCAACGAGGTGCTGCTGCGCGGCGAGATGACGACGGCGGATCTCGTCTCCATCATTCGCCTGGTGAAGACGCAGGTCAGCGTGCCCGTCACCTATGCCGACGTCTGGGAGTACTGGCTGAAGAACCGCGAGGTCGCCGACGCCGTCGACTTCGTCACGATCCACATCCTGCCTTATTGGGAGGATTTCCCGGTCAAGGCGAAGTTCGCTGCCGCCCATGTCGAACAGATCCGCGAGCGCATGGTGGTGGCGTTCCCCGGCAAGGAGATCCTGATCGGCGAGACCGGCTGGCCGAGCGAGGGGCGCATGCGCGACGTCGCGCTGCCGTCACGGACCAATCAGGCGCGCGTGGTCTCGGAAATCCTCGGCCTTGCCAAGGCGAACAAGTTCCGCGTCAATCTGATCGAGTCCTACGACCAGCCCTGGAAGCGCAAGCTGGAAGGCACCGTCGGCGGCTATTGGGGCCTTTACGATTCGGCGCGCCGGACCCTGAAATATCCGCCCGGAGCGCCGATCAGCAATTTCCCGTACTGGAAATGGTACATGGGCGCGGGCATGGGCCTTTCCGTGCTGGTGTTCGCGGTCGCCATCATCACGCTGCGCCGGCGGCCGTGGACGCCGCGCTTCTCGGCCTGGCTCGGCGTCGGCATTTCGGCGACGACGGCGGGGAGCCTGCTCGGGATCGGCGCCGACAAGATGTATTACGAGAGCTACGGCATCGGCGGCTGGCTGCTCTGGGGCGCGTTGCTGCTGGCCGGCATCCTGTCGCCGATCTTCTGCGCCCAGGCCATGGTGATCGGCCGCAGCCTTCCGACCTTCCTCGACCTGCTCGGTCCGCGCGAGGGGCGCAAATGGTCGAAGCTCACCGCCGTTCTCGGCCTGACGCTGGCCGTGACCGCGGTGATCGCGGCCGCGACCGCGCTCGGCTTCGTGTTCGACCCGCGCTACAAGGATTTTCCCTACGCCGCGCTGACGATGGCGGTGGTGCCGTTTGCGCTGCTGATGCTGAACCGGCCGCAGATCGGGCAGCGCCCGATCGCGGAATCGGTGTTCGCGGGCGTGCTGGCGCTGTCGGCCGTCTTCGTGCTCTTCAACGAAGGCCGCGACAATTGGCAGTCGCTGTGGACCTGCACGATGTATCTGCTGTTCGCGTTCACGCTGTGGCGGGCGCGGGCCGAGCAAATCCAAGAATGAACAGGCCAATCGCAAGGCCCGACAACACGACATTGTAGAGCACGATGCCGAGGCCGGCCGCGATGATGCCGACCGTGAGCAACACGATCGACGGCCGCATCAGGTTCAGCGTCGCAACCACCAGCGCGACGATGCCGAACACCGAATTCTTGAACAGCACGGTCGAGACCGAGCGCGCCTTGCAGAGCAGCGTCTGAAGCCCGGCGTCGCAGGCGAGAGCGACCTGCGACAGCTCGATCGCGAGGTAGCGCAGGTAAAGCGCATAGCCGACGGACGAAAAGCCGACGACGATCAGGAACTGGACCTGGTAGGGCGTGAGGCGGAAGGGCTTTTTTGTCATGGCCGGCAATATGGTCGGGATGGCGCGGGCAGGCAACAGGGCAGGCGAGGTTTCTGTCGATCCGGCCGCTCAAAGCCGCGCGAGAGGCCGTCAAGGCCGACCAGGTATTTTCCGGTTCTGTTCGGCGAGCCGGCGCTCATATCGTTCGGCCAAGTCGAGCAGTCGTTTCCTGATATGGGGATCTGCCCGATCTGCCAGGTCGCGGATCAACGCGAGTTGCTCTCGCAAGAAGTTCGCGTCCGTCATCTCCGCTCCGAATCAAATCAGGGAGCGGATCATGCCGTCTTACGCCGACCTCTTCCGTATCATTTGGTACGCTCTCTCGCGGGCTCGCTATTTCAGTCCCAGCCTGCGCTCGACCCAGCCGAGAACGAACAGCACCAGCAAGGTCACTGCGATCGCGGCGCCGACCAGCAGCCAGGCCCCCAGCGCACAGGCAATTCCGAGGCCCGCCGCGATCCAGACGGTTGCCGCCGTCGTAAGGCCGTGCACCGTCTTGGACTTGCTGTCGTGCAGGATGACTCCTGCACCGATGAAGCCCACGCCGCTCAGCACGCCGGTCACGACGCCCTGAATGACCCTGGAGATCGCATCCGGGTTGTCGCGCATGTTCTGGAACTCGATCACGGAGATCGAGATCAATGCTGAGCCGAGCGCGACCAGAGCGAGGGTCCGCATGCCCACCGGCTTGTCGTTCATGTCGCGATCGATGCCGATCACGAGGCCGGTAGCTGCGGCAACGAGCAGCCTCAACACGTCATCAAGTTCGTTCATCGGAGTCCGCGAGGTTTGGAAGGTGAGGTGACGCCAACAAGGCGCCGTCAATGAACGCCAACGGGCTGTTCAAGTCCCAGCGTCCGATCGCCGCATGCAAGCTTCTTCCGTCGAGGAAGGGAGCTTCCTATCGCCTGAAGAACGACGACAGCGTCGATGTCGCCGATGCAGCCTCCGGCTTTGCCGGCGCCGGCGGCGCCGCAGGAGCGGGCGCGGGCTCCTCGCGCTTGCTGCGTTTCGAGGTGTAGCTGCGGCGGCGCTGCGGCTTCTCGGGCTTGGCGCTGGGCGCGGTTTCGGCTTGCGGGGCCGCGTCCTGGTTCTTCTCCGCGTTCTTGTCCTGAACCCTGTCTTGAGATTTCTCCGGGGCCTTGTCCTGCGGCTTCTCCTGAGGATTCTCTTGCGCCTTGTCCGAGCCGCGCATCGACAGGCGCTGGCCGTCGAACACGGTGGTCTCGCAGTGACGATTGCTCTCGGCAAGGCTCGCGCAGAATTTCGCGGCGACGGCGGCGTTGACGAGCGGGCCGGCGCCGAGGCGGAGCTGCATGCCGAGCCCGGTCGTGCCTTCCTTGATCATGATGATCGGCCGCAGCGCTGCGATTTCCGGATTGGATTTGGTCACGCCGCGCCAGAGCGCGCGCAGGCCATCGACCGAATTGGCGCCGCCGAGATCGATCGCGAAACGCGTCTGCTGAACCGCGATCGCGGGGGATTCGCTCTCGGTTGCCTCCGATGGCTTGACGGCAGCCGCGACGAGCTCGGTCGGGGCGGGTGCCGGTTCGGCCTTCTTCTCGGCAGCCTTCTCGTTCGTCTCGGGCTGCATCAATTTCGATGCGGCCGGATCGGGCGGCGCCATGATCGACTTGGACGGGACCAGCGGAATGGTCGGCAACGCCGAATTCATGGAAGGTGATTGCTGCACGAGCGAGGCGGCCGCGGCGGTCTGCGGCGGCGGCTCCTTTGCCGCTTCCTTCGCGGTGTCCTTGACCGTGTCCTTGACCGTGTCCTTGAGGGTGTCCTTGGACGTGTCCTTGGCGGCCTCGGTGCGAGGCTTGTCAGGGGCGGAAGCAGGCGTCGAGGCAACCGGCGCGACGCTGGGGGCTGCGGGCGCAGCATCCTGCGCCTTGCCGGCCTGCGGCGGCGCCGTGGTCTGCCTGGCGATGGCGCCGGTGACGGAATCGAGCCCTTGCTCCAGCACGGTGACGCGCGAATACAGCCGGTCGCGATCCGTGTTCAGCGTCTCGATGGCGGCCGTGAGCCGGCGGGCCTCGTTCTGGCTCTCCCTGGTGAGCATCTGGAGCCGGTCCGCCTGGCGCGCGAGATCGGCGGAAGCGACCTGGTCGCGGCGCCAGCCGAGCTGAGCCTGATTGGCCAGCACCGCGATCGTGACGGCGCCCACCGCCCCCACGCCCCACGAGCCCAGGCGCCACATCAGGCGGCGATCGAACGCGCTTTCCTCGGCCAAGAGTCCGGAGAACAGTCCGCCGGTCTCCTTGGCGCCGAAGGCATCCGCCAGTGGGTCGGAATCCTTTGCCATGAACGTTGAGTGCCCAGCCCCGAAGCTTCCCCGAATCAATCAGGGAACATTAACAGGAAAAGCGGGCCGCACTTGAATTCCGGGCGTTTGCGGGGGTAGCAAGGCTGCAGCATTCGCGGGCGGCCCGCCTGCCACGCCATTTGATTCGGCCGAACCGACAGGATTTCGATGACCGCCCGTTCCAGCCTCACGATCGTGCTCGCCGCCGGCGAAGGCACGCGCATGCGCTCGAGCCTGCCCAAAGTGCTGCATCCGGTCGCTCACCAGACGCTGCTGGCCCACGTGCTCGCCGCGGCGCCGAAGGGAACCGGCAGCGCGCTCGCGGTCGTGATCGGTCCGGACCATCAGGCGGTCGCGGACGAGGCGAGGCGCATCCGGCCCGACGCGCTCATCTTCGTGCAGGCCGAGCGGCTCGGCACCGCGCATGCGGTGCTGGCGGCGCGCGAGGCCATTGCGCGCGGCGCCGACGATCTGCTGATTGCCTTCGGCGATACGCCGCTGATCTCGGCCGAGACCTTTGCCCGGCTGCGCGCGCCGCTCGCCAAGGGCGCCGTGATCGCTGCGCTCGGCTTCCGCGCCGCCGATCCCACAGGCTACGGCCGCTTCATCGTCGAGGGCGAGCGCCTGGTCGCGATCCGCGAGCAGGCCGATGCGAGCGCCGACGAGCGCAAGATCGATCTGTGCAACGCCGGCGTGATGGCGATCGACGGCCGGCGGGCGCTTCAAATCCTTGAGCAAATCGGCAATGCCAATTCCAAGGGCGAATATTATCTGACCGATGCGGTCGAGATCGTCCGCAAGCAGGGATGGGAGTCCGTGGTGATCGAAACCAGCGAGGACGAGGTGCGCGGCATCAACACCAAGGCGCAGCTCGCCGAGGCCGAAGCGGTGATGCAGGCGCGGCTGCGCAAGGCGGCGATGGAGGCCGGCGTCACGCTGATCGCGCCGGAGACGGTCTATCTCGCCGCCGACACCGTGTTCGGCAAGGACGTGACCATCGAGCCGTTCGTGGTGATCGGCCCCGGCGTCTCGATCGCCGACGGCACCGTGATCCATTCCTTTTCGCACATCGTGCAGACGACGCTCGGCAAGAACGTCTCGATCGGCCCCTATGCTCGGCTTCGGCCCGGCACCTCGCTCGGCGACGGCGCGCGGATCGGCAATTTCGTGGAGACCAAGGCGGCGACGCTGGAGGCCGGCGTCAAGGTCAACCATCTCTCCTATATCGGCGATGCCACGGTCGGCGCCAATTCCAACATCGGCGCCGGCACCATCACCTGCAACTACGACGGCTTCAAGAAGCACAGGACTGAGATCGGGCAGGGCGCCTTCGTCGGCACCAATTCATCGCTGGTCGCGCCGGTCAGAATCGGTAACGGCGCCTATATCGGCTCGGGCTCGGTGATCACGCGCGACGTGCCCGATGACGCCATGGCGCTGGAGCGCAACCAGCAGACCATCCGGGAAGGCGGCGCGGCGCGCTATCGCGAGATGAAGACGGGCGGCAAGAAGCCGGAGAAGTGAGCCTTCCGCTATTCTTCGTCGGCGAATTCGGAGAAGATCGCGCGGGTCAGGCGCCAGCCGCGTGGCGTGGCGCGCTTGACCGGCTCGCCTTCCGGATGCTTCATGAAGACGGGCTTGCTTTCCTTGCCGCGCTGGGGCGGCGGCCAATGTGCGAGATGCGTGCCCGTGGTCTCGCTGGCGCGCAAGTACATCGGTGACAAACCTTTGCGGTCGGATGAGCCTTTCATGGCCTTATTCTCCTGAGATGGAATCGTTGGCCAAATATGTTGACAACAAGTTAACGTGCGCGTTTTAAGGCCGGCCAATTCGACGCAGGCGAAGGCGAAGGATGCGGTCCGTGCTGTCTCAATCCGCAATAATTATTGAGTATCTGGTTCCTTGCGAACTTCGCTAAAAACCGGACGCGTCGTTTAGGCGATTTTTCGACGATTTGGGGGATAGTGATCCGCATGTGCGGGATTGTCGGCATTCTCGGGCGCGAGCCGGTTGCAGAGCAGCTGGTGGATTCGCTCAAACGTCTTGAATATCGCGGTTACGATTCTGCGGGCGTCGCCACGCTCGAAGGCAGGCACCTCGAGCGCCGCCGCGCCGAAGGCAAGCTGAAGAACCTGGAGAAGCGGCTGGCAGCCGAGCCGCTGAAGGGCACCACCGGCATCGGCCACACCCGCTGGGCCACCCACGGCAAGCCGACCGTCAACAACGCCCATCCGCACGCGACCGAGCGCGTCGCCGTGGTCCACAACGGCATCATCGAGAATTTCCGCGAGCTGCGCGAGGAGCTCGAGAAGAAGGGCGCGGTGTTCAACACCGAGACCGACACCGAGATCGTGCTGAATCTGGTCGACGATCTCTTGACGCGCGGCCACAAGCCGGTGGAAGCAGTGAAGCTGGCGCTGGGGCGGCTGCGCGGCGCCTTCGCGCTCGGCTTCATCTTCGCCGGCGACGACGATCTGATGATCGGCGCCCGCAATGGTCCGCCGCTTGCGATCGGCTATGGCGACGGCGAGATGTATCTCGGCTCCGACGCCATCGCGCTCGGCCCGTTCACCGACACGATCAGCTATCTCGAAGACGGCGACTGGGTCGTGCTGACCCGCAACAGCGCTGATATCTTCGACAAGGACGGCAACGCCGTCCAGCGCGACAAGATCAAGCACGCCGCCTCGACCTCGCTGGTCGACAAGGCCAATTACCGCCACTTCATGGCCAAGGAGATCCACGAGCAGCCGGAAGTGGTCGGTCACACGCTGGCGCGCTACGTCGACATGGCGAGCGAGCGCGTCGCGCTGCCGGTCGAGTTGCCGTTCGATTTCAAGAACGTCCAGCGCATCAACATCACGGCCTGCGGCACCGCGAGCTATGCCGGCATCGTCGCAAAGTACTGGTTCGAGCGCTTTGCGAGGCTGCCGGTCGAGGTCGATGTCGCCTCCGAATTCCGCTACCGCGAGGCGCCGCTGCGCAAGGGCGATCTCGCCATCTTCATCTCGCAATCCGGCGAGACCGCCGACACGCTGGCGGCGCTGCGCTATGCCAAGGCCGAGGGCGTACACACGATCGCCGTCGTCAACGTGCCGACCTCGACGATCGCGCGCGAGAGCGAGACCGTGCTGCAAACGCTGGCCGGGCCCGAGATCGGCGTCGCCTCGACCAAGGCCTTCACCTGTCAGCTCATGGTGCTGGCCAATCTTGCGATCGCGGCCGGCAAGGCGCGCGGCGAATTGTCCGGCGAGGACGAGACCAAGCTGGTCCACGGCCTGGTCGAGATTCCGCGGCTGATGGCGGCAGCGCTCACCACCGAGCCCCAGATCGAAAAGCTCGCGCACCGGATCGCCAAGTCGCGCGATGTGCTCTATCTCGGCCGCGGCACCAGCTTCCCGCTCGCGCTCGAAGGCGCGCTGAAGCTGAAGGAGATCTCCTACATCCACGCCGAGGGCTATGCCGCCGGCGAGCTCAAGCACGGACCGATCGCGCTGATTGACGAGACCATGCCTGTCGTCGTCATCGCGCCCTACGACCGCGTGTTCGAAAAGACCGTCTCCAACATGCAGGAGGTCGCCGCCCGCGGCGGCAACATCATCCTGATGACGGACGCCAAGGGTGCGGAAGAAGCGACCGTCGAGTCCCTCGTCACCATCGTCATGCCTGACATGGCGGCGGCGTTCACGCCGATGGTCTATGCCGTCCCGGTGCAGCTGCTCGCCTATCACACGGCTGTCGTGATGGGCACCGACGTCGACCAGCCGCGCAACCTCGCGAAGTCGGTGACCGTGGAATAGGCAGGCGGGATATCGGCCGGTCGTGGTCTTCCAAAATCTGCTAGAAGACCCTAGCTTGTGTGCTGCGACCGACCTGGAACCCGAATGACCCCCCGCGACGACGCGCCTGCGCCTCTTGATCCCCTCCCGGAACCGCATACCGGCCTGATGGGCCGCTTCCGCAATTATTTTCTCACCGGCCTCGTGGTCACAGGGCCGATCGCGATCACGCTGTACCTGGTCTGGTGGTTCGTCACCTGGGTCGACGGCGTGGTGCGGCCGTTCGTGCCGCTCGCCTACCGGCCGGAAACCTATCTGCCCTATGTCATTCCCGGCTGGGGGCTGGTCGTCGCATTCTTCACGCTGACGCTGGTCGGCTTCCTCGCGGCCAATCTCATCGGCCGCACCCTGGTCGATGTCGGCGAGACCTTCCTCGGCCGAATTCCGGCCGTGCGCGCCATCTACCGTGGCCTGAAGCAGGTGTTCGAGACGCTGTTCTCGGGCAAGGGCTCGAGCTTCCGCAAAGTCGGCCTGGTCGAGTTTCCCTCGCCGGGCATGTGGTCGATTGTGCTGATCTCGCAATCGCCGAACGAGGACATTTCGCGCAGCCTGCCGGGGCAGGAGGAACACGTCTCGGTGTTCCTGCCGTGCTCGCCGAACCCGACCACCGGCTTCTTCTTCTATGTCCCGAAGAGCAAGATCATCGAGGTCGACCTCACCGCCGAGGATGCCGCGACCCTGATCATGTCGGCCGGCGTGGTTCAGCCGGGCTCGGCCCCCGATTCCAAGAAGGCGGCCGCACTTGCGGGCATGGCGCATGCCGCGCGCATTGCCAATGCGTCGGCGATCCAGCCCGAGCCTGCGAAGGTGGAGTAGAGCCATTCCGTTGCGGGATGGCGTCGGTCACGCGCGCGTTGGCGTCCTCTGCTAGTCTCCCGTCGAGCCGAGCGTCCTCGCTCGGCGTTCGATCCGGAGTGCATGATGTCCAAGACCATTGCGATCCTCGCGCCCGGCGCCATGGGCAGTGCCGTCGCCCGCCGTCTCAGCGAGCATGGCGCGCGCGTGTTGACGTCCCTGACCGGGCGGAGCGAGGCGACGCGCAGACGCGCAGCAGATGCCGGCATGATCGGTGCCGATGACGATGCGATCGCCGCCGCCGACATCATTCTTTCGATCGTGCCGCCGGGCGAAGCCGTCGCGCTGGCTGAGCGGCTGGCGGCGGTGATCGTCAGGCGCGAGCACAAGCCGATCGTGGTGGATTGCAACGCCGTCAACGTCGACACCGTGCGTCGGATCGAAGAGATCATCGGCTCGGCGCAGGCGCCGTTCGTCGATGCCGGCATCATCGGCTTTCCGCCGCAGCCGGGCGGCAAAAGTCCTGCGTTCTACCTGTCCGGCGAGCACGCCAGGGACGTCGCGGTGCTGAAGGAGTTCGGGCTCGACGTGCGCATCGTGGAGGGCCCGGTCGGCGCCGCCTCGGCGCTGAAGATGTCCTATGCCGGCATCGTCAAGGGCCTCGCCGGCATCGGCTCGGCCATGGTGATCGCGGCAACGAGAGCAGGCGCCGCCGATGCGCTGCGCGACGAACTGGCATTGAGCCAGCCCGCGATCCTGGCGCGGCTCGAAGTCGCGCTGCCGGACATGATTCCGAAAGCCTATCGCTGGGTCGCGGAAATGCGGGAGATCTCCGGTTTCCTCGGCCCCGATCATCCGGCCAGCCAGATCTACGAGGGCTTTGCGCGCTGGTTCGAGCATCTGGCGGATGACGCGAAGGGCGAGGCGGTGGATGCGGAGTTGATGAAAGCGTTTGCCCCGGGGAACGCGGGCAAGAAGACCTGACGTACCCACGTTCGCTCCCGCAAGGTTTGCGGTTGCGGCGTGCGGGTCTCTATCCCACGTCATTGCCAGCGCAGCGCGCTGCGCTGGCAATGACGGGGAGGAGACGCTGCGGAGCTCATCTGCTATTGTGTTTACGGTTGTTCTGAGACGGGAGTTCGAATGAGAGTGCTGGTGATCGGCGCTGGCGCGCTCGGCGGCTATTATGGAGCTTGCCTGGTTCGAGCTGGCCGCGACGTGACCTTCCTGGTGCGCGGGACGCGGGCGGAGCAATTGCGCCGGGACGGACTAAAGGTCGTGAGCCCGCACGGCGATTTCACTGTGCAGCCGAAGATCATCCTGGCGCATGATCTCGAGGAAGCATTCGACGTCGTGCTCGTCGGCGTGAAAGCCTACTCGCTCGATGAGGCGATGAGCCAGTTTGCGCCCGCCGTCGGTGCGGGCACGACGATCCTTCCGATCCTGAACGGGCTGAGACATCTCGACGCTCTCATCGCAAGGTTCGGCGCTGCTCGCGTCCTTGGCGGTCTCGCCAATGTGAGTGCCGGGCTGGATCCGGATGGCCGGGTCGTCCACTTCATGGCCAACCAGACCATCGTCTTCGGCGAGATCGAGGGCGCTCTGAGTGAACGCGCGCTCGCGCTGGAGACATTGTTCGATGTTCCCGGCATCGACGTGCGCGCCAGCGAGGCGATCACGCAGGACATGTGGGAGAAATTCGTTCAGCTTTCGACGATCGCGGGGATCACCTGCCTGATGCGCGCAAGCATCGGCGACATCCTGGCCGTGCCCAACGGTGAGCAGTCCATCTTCCGCCTGTTCGCCGAATGCTGCGCCGTTGCGACGGCATCGGGGTATGAGCCGCGTGCGCCGTTCATCGAGTTCGACCACAAACTGTTCACCACCCTCGACTCGCCGCTGAAGGCCTCGATGTTGCGCGATATCGAACGCGGCTCGATGACCGAGTGCGAGCACATCCTCGGCGACATGGCGAACCGAGCCCGGACCCTGGGCATTGAGACGCCGCTACTGGATCTCGCCCGCGCGCATGTTGCGGCCTACGAGGTTGGGCGACGACGGGCCGCGAGCTAGCCTGCCCCGATCAGCGGAATCGCTTCGTCTCGTTCATAGAGGTACAGCAGGCATCGCAGCGCCTCGCCGCGCTCGCCCTTCAGCTTCGGATCGTCCTTCAGGATGCGCAGCGCCTCGTCTCTGGCCTGGGCGATCAGCTGCCCGTGCACCTCCGGGCGCGCGATGCGGTAGCCGGGCAGGCCACTCTGGCGCACACCCAGGACGTCGCCTTCGCCGCGCAGCTTCAAGTCCTCCTCGGCGATGCGGAAACCGTCAGTGGTTTCGCGGATCACTTTCAGCCGCGCCTTCGACATCTCGCCGAGCGGCTCAGAATAGAGCAGGATGCAGGTCGAGGCCTCCGAGCCGCGCCCGATGCGGCCGCGCAGCTGGTGCAACTGGGCAAGGCCAAAGCGCTCGGCGTTCTCGATCACCATGATGGTGGCGGCGGGCACGTCGACGCCGACCTCGACCACGGTGGTCGCGACCAGGAGCCCGATCTCGTGGGCGGCGAACTGGCCCATCACGCGGTCTTTTTCCGTGCCCTTCATCTGTCCGTGGACGAGGCCGACACGATCGCCGAAACGCTTTTGCAGGCTCTCGAAACGCTTGGTCGCGTTGGTGAGGTGTTCAGTGCCCTCGGCCTCGGACTCCTCCACCAGCGGACAGATCCAGTAGACCAGTTTTCCCGCCTGCAAGGCACGGCCGACGCCGTCCATGACCTCGCCGAGCCGGCTCATGGCGACCGCGCGGGTGTCGATCGGCTGCCGGCCGGCGGGCTTCTCGCGCAGCTCGGAGATGTCCATGTCGCCGAAATAGGTCAGCACCAGCGTGCGCGGTATAGGCGTGGCGCTGAGCACCAGCACGTCGACGGCTTCACCCTTGGAGGTGAGCGCGAGCCGCTCGCGCACGCCGAAGCGGTGCTGCTCGTCGACGATGGCGAGCGCGAGGTCGTGGAAAGTCACATCGTCCTGGATCAGCGCATGGGTGCCGACCAGCAGGTCGATCTCGCCTGCGGCGAGCTGCGTGATGATCTCGCGCCGCTCCTTGCCTTTCTCGCGGCCGGTGAGGATCGCCACCCGCATGCCGGCACGCTCGGCGAGCGGGGCGATGGTCTTGATGTGCTGGCGCGCCAGGATTTCGGTCGGCGCCATCAGCGCGGCCTGCTTGCCGACCTCCGCGACCGCAGCGGCCGCGAGCAGCGCCACGACTGTCTTGCCCGAGCCGACGTCGCCCTGGAGCAGGCGCAGCATGCGCACCGGCTGCTTCAGGTCCTCGGCGATGGCCGCCGCGGCGCTGCGTTGGGAGGGCGTGAGTGCGTAGGGAAGGGCGTCGATGATCTTGTTGCGCAGATGGCCGTCGCCGGCATTGCGGACGCCGGCGGGGCGACGCAGTTGCGCGCGGATCAGGGCGAGCGCGAGCTGGCCGGCCAGCAGCTCGTCAAAGGCGAGGCGCGACCAGAACGGCTGGTCGGGCAGGATGTCCGTCAGCTCGACCGGCTGGTGCACGCGATTGAGCGCTTCCGTGATCGGCGGAAAGTTACACCGCCGCATCGCCTCCGGGCTGATCCATTCGGGCAGGACCGGCAGCTTCTGCAGCGCCTGCGCGATGGCGCGGCGGAGCGAGCCGAGTGCGAGGCCTTCGGTGAGCGGATAGACCGGGTCTATCCCGGAGAGTTTCGAGATCGCCTCCTCGTCCAGCACGCGGTCGGGATGCACGATCTGCGGGATGCCGTCGTACATCTGCAGCGTGCCGGAGACATAGCGCTTCTCGCCGACCGGCAGCAGCTTCTCGACATAGCCCGGCTTGGCGCGGAAGAAAGTCAGCACGACGTCGCCGGTGTCGTCGCTGGCATAGACCAGATACGGCGCGCGTGAATTGCGCGGCGGAGGCGGGCGGTGACGGTCGACAACGACCTCCAGCGTCACCATGGTTCCCTGCACCGCGTCGCGGATCTTTGGCCGCGCCCGGCGGTCGATCACCTGGCTCGGCAGATGCAGCAATAGATCGACCAGCCGCGGCGTCTCGCTGCGGCTGAGCAGGTATTGCAGCAGCTTGTCCTGCTTCGGACCGACGCCGGGCAGGCTGGTCACGGCAGCAAACAGCGGATTGAGCAGGCTGGGGCGCATGAGGTGAATCTAGGATCGTTTCGGCCCGTGATGCCCGGCTTTGTGCCGGGCATCCACGTCTTTTTTCGTACCCTGCGCCGGCTGTCGGGCCATGCCAAATCGAGGGCTGACACGGCCACCCCGAGTGGCTATATCACCCCGGCCCGGCACGTCCGGGCTTTCTGCGTTTGACTGGATTTGAGACATGACGGGAACGACACGATCGAGCGAGGGGCTGGACGCTCGCCGCAAGCGGCTTTTGTTCCGTTGCTGGCACCGCGGCACGCGCGAGATGGACCTGATCCTCGGCCGTTTCGCGGATGCCGAGATCGGCAATCTGTCGGACGCCGAGCTCGGCGAGCTCGAGACGCTGCTCGATGTCAACGATCCTGATCTCTATGCCGCCATCACCGCCGACAAGGTGCTGCCGGCCGGCGTCACCGGCGCTCTGTTTGCCCGCATCAAGGCCTTCCCGATCCCGGAACGCGACGCATGAAGCAGGGGATGAAATCGCCGGCCGAGCTGCTTGCGCCGGGCCGGGCGCTGACGCTTGCCAATGTCGCGGAAGGCGCCGAAGGCCTCGTGGTCTCCGATCTGGCCCGCGCCATTGCGGCGCGGCCGAAGAAGCCGGCCGTCAGCCTTGCCGTGGTCTGCCGCGACGGTCCGCGCATGCAGCAGCTCGAACGCGCGCTGCAGTTCTTCGCCCCCGATCTGCCTGTTCTGACCTTCCCGGCCTGGGACTGCCAGCCCTATGACCGCGTCTCGCCGCACGGCGGCATTCTGGCGCAACGCCTGACGACTTTGGCCCGGCTTGCCTCGCTCACTGGCAGCGACAAGCCGCTGATCGTGCTGACCACGGTGAATGCCGCCGTGCAGCGCGTGCCCGCGCGCGAACTGGTCGCGGCGCAGGCGTTGTCGGTGGCTCCCGGCAATGTCGTGCCGATGGACAGCATCGTCGCCTGGCTCGAGCACAACGGCTACAACCGCTCCTCGACCGTGCGCGAGCCCGGCGAATATGCCGTGCGCGGCGGCATCCTCGATCTGTTTCCGGCCGGCCTCGAGCAGCCGGTCCGCTTCGATTTCTTCGGCGACAGCCTGGAATCCATCCGCTCCTTCGACGCCGAGACCCAGCGCACGCTGCTCGACATGCGCTCGCTCGACCTCGTCCCGGTCTCGGAATTCCAGCTGGTCACCGACACCATCCGCCGCTTCCGCATGGGCTACGTTGCCGAGTTCGGCGCGCCCGAGCGCGACGATGCGCTGTATGAGGCGGTCAGCGAAGGCCGCCGCCATCCCGGCATGGAGCACTGGCTGCCGCTGTTCCAGGACCGCATGGACACGCTGTTCGACTATCTGCAAGGCGCGCCGATCGCGATCGAGCCGCAGGCCGAGGACGCCGTCCGCGAGCGTTTCAAGCAGATCCAGGACTATTACGAGGCCCGGCGCGACGCGATGGAGCATCCCGCAGGCGGCGCGATCTACAAGCCGCTGCCGCCCGACCGGCTCTATCTCACCGGCGAGGAATGGACCAAGCGCGAGAGTGAGATGCCGCTGGTGCGGTTGACGCAGTTCTCGGTTCCGGCCGACGGGACGGGTGTCGTCGACGCCGGCGCGCGCAAGGGCCGTGACTTCGCGCCGGAGCGCAACGATGCCAACGTCAACGTGTTCGAATCCGTGGTCGGCCACGTCATGGCGCTGCAGGCCCAGCGCAAGAAGGTGGTGATCGCGCTGTGGAGCGAAGGCTCGCGCGACCGCATGACCTCGATGCTGCGCGACCACAAGCTGGCCCACACCACCAGCGTCAATTCCTGGCGCACCGTGCAGGCGACACCGCGCAACGAGACCATGCTCGCGGTGCTCGGCCTGGAGAGCGGCTTCGAGACCGACGAGATCGCCGTCATCAGCGAGCAGGACATCCTGGGCGACCGCCTGGTGCGGCCGCGCAAGGCGAGCCGCAAGCTCGACAATTTCATCTCGGAGGTGACGAGCCTGGCCGCTGGCGACATCGTCGTCCATGTCGACCATGGCATCGGCCGCTTCATCGGCCTGCAAACGCTCGATGTCGCCGGCGCGCCGCACGACTGCCTCGAACTGCATTATGCCGCCGAGACGAAGCTGTTCCTGCCGGTCGAGAATATCGAGCTGCTGTCGCGCTACGGCTCCGACCAGACCAGTGTCGAGCTGGACCGGCTGGGCGGCGGCGGCTGGCAGACCCGCAAGGCCAAGCTCAAGAACCGCATCCGCGAGATCGCCGGCGAATTGATCAAGATCGCGGCCGCGCGCCATCTGCACGAGGCGCCCAAGCTCCCGGTGCAGCCCGGCCTCTACGACGAGTTCTGCGCGCGCTTCCCCTATGACGAGACCGAGGACCAGCTCGGGGCCATCGAAGCCACGCTGAAGGACCTCGAACTCGGCCGCCCCATGGACCGGCTGATCTGCGGTGACGTCGGCTTCGGCAAGACCGAGGTGGCCTTGCGCGCCGCGTTTGCCGTCGCGCTCGAAGGCAAGCAGGTCGCGGTCGTGGTGCCGACCACGCTGCTGGCGCGCCAGCACGCCAAGACCTTCACCGAGCGCTTCAAGGGTTTTCCGGTCAACGTGGCGCAGGCTTCGCGCCTGATCCCGACCAAGGAGCTGAACCAGGTCAAGAAGGGCATCGCCGACGGCTCGGTCGATATCGTCGTCGGCACCCACGCGCTGCTCGGCAAGGCGATCAAGTTCCGCGACCTCGGCCTCGTGATCGTCGACGAGGAGCAGCATTTTGGCGTCACCCACAAGGAGCGGCTCAAGGCGCTTCGCTCCGAGGTGCACGTGCTGACGCTGTCGGCAACGCCGATCCCGCGCACGCTGCAACTGGCGCTTACCGGCGTGCGCGAGCTCTCGATCATCGCCTCGCCCCCGGTGGACCGGCTCGCGGTGCGCACCTTCGTCGCTCCGCACGATCCGCTGATGATCCGCGAGGCCTTGCTGCGCGAGCGCTATCGCGGCGGCCAGGCGTTCTACGTCGTGCCGCGCATCGACGACCTCGCCGAGGTCAAGGACTTCCTCGACAAGAACGTGCCGGAGATGAAGGTCGCGGTCGCGCACGGCCAGATGCCGCCCGCGGTGATCGAGGACATCATGACCGCGTTCTACGACGGCAAGTTCGACATCCTGCTGTCGACCACCATCGTCGAGTCCGGCCTCGACATTCCCAACGCCAACACGCTGATCGTGCACCGCGCCGACATGTTCGGCCTTGCCCAGCTCTATCAGCTGCGCGGCCGCGTCGGCCGCTCCAAGCTGCGAGCCTATGCGCTGTTCACGCTGCCGGCGCAGCAGAAGATCACGGCGCAGGCCGAGCGCCGGCTCACCGTGCTGCAATCGCTGGAGACGCTGGGCGCCGGCTTCCAGCTCGCTTCCCACGATCTCGACATCCGCGGCGCCGGCAACCTGCTCGGCGAGGAGCAGTCCGGCCACATCAAGGAGGTCGGCTTCGAGCTCTATCAGTCGATGCTGGAGGAGGCGATCGTCAACCTCAAGGCCGGCGTCTCCGAGCCCGCCGCCGACCGCTGGTCGCCGCAGATCACCATTGGCATGCCCGTGCTGATCCCGGAGGACTATGTCGGCGATCTCTCCGTGCGGCTGTCGTTGTACCGGCGCCTCGCCGATCTCGACACCGAGGAGGAAATCGAGAACTTCGGCGCGGAGATGCGCGACCGTTTCGGCGTGCTGCCGGACGAGGTGCGCTATCTGTTCAAGGTCGCCGCGATCAAGGCGTTCTGCCGCAGGGCCAATGTCGAGAAGATCGACGCCGGCCCGAAGGGCGCCGTCATCGTCTTCCGCGACAATTCCTTCGCCCATCCCGATCGCCTCGTCAGCTTCATCCGCAGCTACGGCCAGGCCGCCAAGGTGCGGCCCGACATGAAGGTGGTGTTCCTGCAGGATTGGGAGACGCCGGAAGAGCGGCTTGCGGGCACGACGGAGATCATGCGTCAGTTGGCGCAGCTCGCGGAGAGCAAGAAGGCGGCGTGAGGGCGGGGCGAGATGTCGTAGGGTGGGCAAAGCGAAGCGTGCCCACGAATTCTGTCGTCACGGAAAGCTGGTGGGCACGGCGCAAGTGCGCCTTTGCCCACCCTACGGCAGCGAGGTCGTGATCACGACGCCGCCCTCGATGCATCCGCCGACAACCGCGCCAGCAGCGACCTTGCCGTATCCGACGGCGACAGCGAGTCCACGCTGACGACGGGGTCGCTGCGCATCTCGTGCTTGCCGTTGGAGGTATGCCGCATCACCGCCGACAGACGCCGCGCGATCATATGGGCCGTGCGGAAGTCGGTCTCCGCGAACACGACGATGACCGAGCCGTCCCTCTGCGCCACGCCGAAATCCATCTGCCGCATCAGGCGGCTGAGGATGCGCGCGGCATCGAGCTGGGCGCGGGAATTGCCGGGGTCGAAGGCGAAACGCGCGACGGACAGACCGCCGCCGCGGGCCAGCGCCTGCTCGACTGCCTTGGCAAAATCACGGGCGAAGGCTTCCGCCGTGAGCAGGCCGCTGCGCGGATCGAGCCAGCCGCCGGCATCGATCGAACGCAAGGTGCGGCTCAACTGCGCTTCCATCGCGTGCTGGCGGATCAGGGGCAACGCATTGGCCGCTACCTTGGCCGGCTCGCCCGGGATCAACTCCAGATTGGGCAGATCGTAGGTCTGCGTCAGCTGGTGCACGGTGACGATTACCGGCAGGCTGCGGAAGCGGGTGTCCTCGGCGAGCACCGTGAGAAAGGCGTCGGTGACGCGCGCGGTAAAACCCTCGGCAAGGACCACGCCGTCGAGGTCCCGGGTGTTGAGGTGCTTCGCGGCGGCCTCGATCGAGAGCGCGCCGACGACGCCGACGCGTTCGCCGAGCGCGACGGACAACGCGGGGTAGGCGGCGCCGCGGCCGATCAGGAGCACGGTGGCATCGCGGGCGGGGTCACCTTGCGGCAGTGCGACTTTCACCTCGGGCAGCCGGCGCAGCACGGTGGCATGGAGCGTGCGCACGCGCAGCGCGGCGCGAAGCCGTGCGATCAGGCGGTCGGGGTTGCCGCCCCTCGAGGAGAAGGGCAGGGCGTTGTGAGGTAGCGTGCCCGCCGCATCCACGACGACGAACGGAAGGTAGGGCGATTGGTCGGCGATCTTCCTGGAGAGCGCGGCCATATGCGGCTCATGTCCGCCATGCATCGCAGCGAGAATGGCCGCCGGCTGCACCTCTTCGACCGCGCGTGCCGCGCCGGCCCAGTCGGTGTCGACCACGGGAAACAGCCGGGCCTCGTCCAGCGCCCCAACGAAGGGCGGCCGATCGGCATTGGACACAAAGAGGATCGGGCCCGCCTGGGACATTCGACAAACTCTGATGACGCAACAGATGCCGCGCAATCTAGTTTGGCCGCCTTAATGCGGCGTCAACGTATCCGGCGAAACTGCGCCTAGACCGGCCCGGAGCGATCGCGAAAAGCTTCGACCATCAGAGGGTTAAGCCCGAGCTCGCTGAGCGCCTCGCGGGCGCGGGCGTTGTCCTGGGCGCGTCCGGCGAGCCTGTGGCCGGAGAGGCGGTCGGGCAGCGCGGTGAGGAGGGCGCCCTGGCCGAGCCGGCGCGCCCATTCCTGCAAATCGTTGGAGAGGAAGCGGTACCCGCCGACGGCCATGATGCCGGAGGGCGGCGCGGTGATGCAGATTGCACCGCTCGGGCGGTCGATCCGCGCGGCATAGCCGGTGTCGACATAGTCGCGCGGCGGCTGCGCCGTCAGGGTCTCCCCGACCGGCTGCGGCGGGGCGTAGGCCGCGATCGGAACCATCGCCCCGCGCAGGCCGAGCGTGCCCTTCGGCGTCAGCAGGATTTCGCCGGCGATGGAGGAGCCGGATTGCTCGCGCGGGGCGCCGTGCGGCCCGGGCATCACCGCGACCGGCATGCCGTCCTCGCCGCGGCGGGCGCCGAACAGGCCGGCCTCGCCAAACAGATAGACGTCGGTCAGCGGCGCATGCGGGGCGATCCAGGCATCGCTCGCGGCCACCTGCTCGGGCGCGCGCCATAGGCCGATGACGTTGCGCAAGGACGGCATCCGCGCCGCCAGGCCCGAATCGCCGAGCCGCAAGGCCAGCTGCGCCGGCGCGATCAGCACCTCGCAATCATGCTCGTTGATCTGCTGCTCCAGCACCTCGACCTCGAAGGGATGATGCAGCGCCAGGGCGCCGCCGGAGAGCAGCCAAACCGCGAGCGAGGAGGCGAGGCCGGCGAACGACATCGGCGCGAACGCCGCCATCAATGTCGCACCTTGCCGGATGTCGGCTTCCAGCGACACCGCGAGCCCGCCGGCGATCAGGCTGAAATGCGGCCGCGGCACCGGACGAAAGCCTTCCGCGGTGACGTCGAAGGAGATCATCGCCGCCTTGCGGCCGTCCTGGATCACCGCGCGCGCGGTGCCGGGCGGGCGGGCCAGCACGTCGTCGAGCGAGGCCATGCCTTCGGGCAGGTCGGTGCCGAAGCCGCAGACGTGACGGATCGAGAAGGCTTCGGCGGCCGCATGCATCGCGAGGTCGGCATAGCTGGTGCCGTCGACCTTGCTCATGGTGACGATGGCGCGGGCCGCGGTGCGGTTGAGCGCCGCGGTCAGTTCCGCATGCCGCCAGAGCAGCGGCAGCACGGCGACGACGAGCCCGGCGCGATGGGCGGCGAGCACCGTCAGCACGAACTCGACCGTGTTGGGCAGCTGGATCGCGATGACGGAATTGGCCGGCAGGCCCGATTCGACGAAATGTGCCGACAGCGCCTCGATGGCGGTGTCGGCCTCGGCATAGGTCATCCGCCGCGGCTGGTGCCCGGTGATGCGTGCCTTGTTGAGGGGATCGAGCAGCGCGGTCGCATGCGGCTGCCGGATCAGCGTGCGCTGAAACAGCGTGTCGAGCGTCGGCGATACGGCTGGCTGGTTCACGGCGTCACTTTGCTTCAGTGGCTTGCTTCTGCCCCTTCGCCCACCAGGTCTCCGGCAAATAGCCCGAGAGCGAGGTGGCCTTGGGCCGTTCTATCCGATTCCAGCGCGCGATCCATTGCTCGGATACGTTAAACAGGGGGATTGTGTAGAAGCCCGAGATCAAAGCGCGGTCGAGCGCCCGCACCGAGGAGACGAAATCCGTATGTTCACGGGCCTCGAGCAGGGCGGCGATCATGGCATCGACCGCCGGATCCCTGGCGCCCATGTAGTTGCGGGTGCCCGGATTGTCCGCGGCCGCGCTGCCCCAGTAGAAATATTGCTCGTTGCCGGGCGAGAGCGACTGGTCCCAGCGGTTCTGGATCATGTCGAATTCGTAAGCGAGCCGGCGCTGGTCGAACTGCACGGGATCGACCGAGCGCACGCTCGGCTCGATGCCGGCGCGCTTGAGGTCGCGCTGGAACGCCAGTGCGATGCGCTCCTGGTCGCGGGTCGTCACCATGATCTCGAAGCTGAAGGGCGCCTTGGTCGCACGATTGCGCAGCACGGTGCCGTCGAGATCGTAGCCGGCTTCCGACAACAGCTTCAGCGCGGCGCGCAGCGTGGTGCGGTCGCGGCCAGAACCGTCGGTGACCGGCAGGCGATAGCTGCCATCCATGATATCGGGCGAAATCCGTGCGGCGAACGGCTTGAGCAGCTCGCGTTCGCGCGCATCCGCCGGGCGGCCATAGGCCGAGAGCTCTGAGCCGGCGAAATAGCCGGCAGCGCGCGAATAGAGCCCGAAGAAGTAATTGCGGTTGACCAGCTCGAAATCGAACAGCAGCGTCAGGGCCTGGCGCACCCGGATGTCGGCAAAGATCGGGCGGCGGGTGTTGAACACCAGGAATTCGGAGGGCTGCGGCAGGCCCGGCTTGGCGGTGTCGCGGATCACTTCGCCGCTTCTAGCGGCCGGAAAGTCGTAGCCGTCATGCCAGCGCAGCGGTTCGTGCTCGATGCGGAAATCGTAGAGGCCGCGCTTGAAAGCTTCGAACTGGCCGTTGGCCTCGCGAAAATAGTCGAGCCGGATCTCGTCGAAATTGTAGAGCCCGCGGTTGATGGGCAGGTCGCGGCCCCAATAATCGGGATTGCGGGTCAGCGTCACGCTGGCGCCTGCCTTCATCGCCGTGACGCGGTAGGGGCCGGAGCCGATCGGGCTCGTCAGCGTCGTCTCCTCGAAGCTTGCGACGTCGACCGCGTGCTTCGGCAGGATCGGCATCAGGCCGAGGATCAGCGGCAACTCGCGATCGTTGGCGCCGGCGAGGTCGAAGCGGACGGTGAGGGGATCGAGCGCCTCGGCCTTGACCACCTTGGTGTAATATTGCCGGTGGTTCGGCCGGCCATGGTCGCGCAGCAGCTGCCAGGAGAACAGCACGTCCTCGGCCGCGACCGGCTTGCCGTCGGAGAAACGGGCGCGCGGATCGAGACGGAACGTGACGAAGCTTCGCTCGTCATTGGTTTCGACGCTCCTGGCGAGCAAACCATAGAGCGTGAACGGCTCGTCATGGCCGCGCGCCAGCAGGCTCTCGACCACGTAGCTGCGCATCTGCTGCACGGCCAGCCCCTTGACGATGAAGGGATTGAGGCTGTCGAAGGTCCCGAGCATGCCCCAGGTCAAGCGCCCGCCCTTGGGCGCCTCCGGGTTGACGTAGGGCATATGGGCGAAGTCGGCCGGCATCGCCGGCTTGCCGTGCATGGCGATGGCATGGGCGTCCTCGGCCCGTGCCGCGCCCATCGACGCTGCGTCACTCAAGCCCAAGGCAAGGGCAGAGGCCTGGACCAGGACGCCAAGGCGGACACCGAGGCCCTCGAAAAGGCGTTGGAACATGAACATCGGCACAGGTTGATTCGAGGACGGCGTACCCCGAATCCTATCACAGGGAGTTTCCCCGGACGCAGCCGCGGATGTGGCCAAAGGCGCTTGTCGGCATTGATCTTTTCGTCGGCCACGTTAAGAAGGCACCCGATCGCGCAAGAGCGTCGAGCCCGTCACTTATCCGCCTCAATTGACGGGGAGAGAGCCGCGCCCAAGGCGGCCAGGTTCGGCGCTTCGGAGCGGTTCGGGCACTTCCCGTTCAGAAAGGGTTTTCCGCAATGAATTTCCGTTACTTGGCCGCGTCCGTCCGGCCGCGCGGGCGAATTCTCGCCTTGTTGACGGCGACGGCGTTGGTCGTCCCGTTTACCGCTGAGGCCCAGACTCCCGCTCCGGCTCCCGGCGCGCCCGCGCCCAAGGCGACTCCGGCCCCGAAAGCTGCCCCTCCGAAGGCCGCCCCGAAGGCTCCGGCCCCGGCATCCCCGCAGGCTCAGCAGCCGCCGGCCCAAGGCGGCCAGCAGGGTGCGGCGCAGCCGGCCGATCAGCAGATCCAGCTGATCTATGCCCCCTGGACCAAGTTCTGTCTCAAGGGCCAGGACGCCAACGCCAAGCAGGTCTGCTTTACCGGCAAGGACGGCCGCATCGAATCGGGCCAGCCGGTCATCGCCGCCGTGATCATCGAGCCGGAAGGCGAGCCCAAGAAGATCCTGCGCGTGACGCTGCCGCTCGGCATGCAGCTCGTCCACGGCACCCGGATCATCGTGGACAACAACGCGCCGCTGCAGCAGCCCTATGTGATCTGCTTCCAGAACGGCTGCATGTCGGACTACGAGGCCACGCCCGAGCTCATCAACAACATGAAGAAGGGCCAGAATCTCGTTGTGCAGGCGATCAACGCCAATGGCGCGCCGCTGACCCTGCCGCTGCCGCTCGCCGGCGAATTCCAGAAGGCCTATGACGGTCCGCCGACCGATCCGAAGGTGTTCGAGGAAACCCAGAAGAAGCTCCAGGAAGAGCTTCAGAAGAAGGCCGAGGAGCAGCGCAAGAAGCTCGAGCAGCAGGGCACGCCACCGGCTGGCCAGAAGTAGTCGGGACCAAATCCCGGACATGAAAAAGGCGCTCGTCTCGAGCGCCTTTTTTTGTCGGTCGCCGGTCGGAGCGACTCAATTCAGCGAAGGATTGCGCGGGCGGTAGCCGCCATCCTTGTTCTTGATGAAGATCTCGGCGACCTGGGAATGCCGGACCGGCTCGCCGGACTCGTCCGGCAGCAGGTTCTGCTCGGAGACATAGGCGACGTATTCCGACTCAGCGTTCTCCGCGAGCAGGTGATAGAACGGCTGGTCCTTGTGGGGCCGCACCTCCTCGGGGATCGACAGCCACCACTCCTCGGTGTTGTTGAATTCCGGATCGATGTCGAAGATGACGCCCCGGAACGAGAAGATCCGGTGGCGCACGACCTGTCCGATCTGGAATTTGGCGGTCCGCGCTTTAATCATTCCCCGTCGATAGACCAGGATTGTGGCCGATGCTAGTGGCCTGATCTGGAATTGGCGTTCACTTGAGGGGGAGATAACCCCCAAGTCTTCAGAAAACACTTCATCAATGGTCGATATCCTCAATCTGGCGCTACCTTATTTCGGGCTGATCTTCGTCGGCTTCGCATGCGGCAAGGTCAAATCCCTGCCGGAATCAGGCCTCGCCTGGATGAACTTCTTCCTGCTCTATGTGTCGCTGCCGGCGCTGCTGTTCGCGATCATGTCCAAGGCGCCGTTCTCGGAATTGAACAATCCGCCGTTCCTGATCGCGACCACGCTGTCCACCGTCGCCGCGTTCACCCTGGCACTGGTCGTGGGCAAGGTTTTCGGCCGGCTAACGCTGCGCGAGGCGACGCTCGCCGGTCTGTCCGGCGGCTACGGCAATATCGGCTATATGGGGCCGGGCCTGGCGCTCGCCGTGCTCGGCAGCAAGGCTGCGGCGCCGACGGCGCTGATCTTCTGCTGCGACAGCATCTTCCTGTTCACCATCGTGCCGCTCCTGATCGAGCTGTCCGACCGCGATCATCCCTCGATCGTGCACGCCTTCGGCGTGGTGCTGAAGCAGATCGTGCTCAACCCGCTGATCATGTCGGCCTGCTTCGGCGCGGCCGTCGCAGCCCTTCATATCGAGATTCCCGTCGCGCTCGATCGCACCATCACCTTCCTGCAGAACGCGGCGGCGCCGACCGCGCTGTTCGTGCTCGGTGTGACCGTGGCGCTGCGTCCGTTCGACCGCGTCCCATGGGAAGTGCCGGGTGTGGTCGCGATCAAGCTGCTATTCCATCCGCTCGCGGCGTTTGGCCTGATGTTGGCGTTCGGGCCGTTCGCGCAGCCCTGGGCCGCCACCGCCGTGCTGATGGCCTCGCTGCCGCCGGCGCTGAACGTGTTCGTGATCGCCCGGCAGAACGATGCCTGGATCGAATCCGCCTCCGTCGCCGTGCTGCTCGGGACCTTCGCGTCCGTGGTCACGCTGACCAGCGTGATGTGGGCGATCCAGACGGGGCGGCTGGCGTTTCCGTGAGGGGCCTTACCGTCCGCCAAAACTACCTTCGCCAGGTCGGCGTCAGACCTTCGCGCATCGCAAAGCGCCGAAGCGGGCCGATGGCGCCGAGCAGGTGCATGCCGACGGCGCGGACCGGCTGCAGCGGCAGGAAATCGTTCAGCAGGGAGCGGTTGGCAATGTCGATCGCAAACGTGCGGCTCAGGATGTCCGGACGCCGCGCCCGGTCGTAGCGCGTGAGCACCTCGTCCGCGCCGGGATCCTGGCCCGCAGTGACCGCTTCCCCGGCAAGCCGCGCGATGTCGGCGGCATCGCGCAGGCCGAGATTGAGGCCCTGGGCGCCGATCGGGGGAACCACGTGGGCGGCTTCGCCGACCAGCGCGATACGGTCGCGGCCGAAGGATTTTGGACGTTCGATCGCCAGCGGGAACAGGTTGCGTCCGGGCTCCACGCTCATGCGCCCCAGGATCGAATGTGACTGCTTCTCGACCGCTGCGGACAGCCCGGCGTCATCGAGGCTCCGCAGCCGCTCGGCCTCGGCCGGAGCCGAGACCCAGACGACGCTGGAGCGGTCGCCGGGCAGGGGCACGAACACGCACGGACCGTGCGGCGTATGGAACTCGGTCGAGACGTTGCGATGCGGCCTGGTGTGGCCGACGTTGAAGGTCAGCGCGGTCTGGTTGAGCTCGCGCCGCGTCACGTCGATGCGGGCAGCCTCCCGGCACAGCGAATGCCGGCCGTCGGCGCCGACCACGAGGCGGGCCGCGAGAAACTGGGCGGAGGCCGTCCGAATGGCGACGTCGTCGGCCTCGACGACGATGCTTTCGGCCTCGTCGTCGAAACGGACGAGATTGGGCAGCTCCGCCGCACGCTCTTCCAGCGCCAGCATCAGCGAGCGGTTGTCGATGTTGTAGCCGAAGGCATCCAGCGCGATTTCGTGACAGGAGAACCGGACCTCCGGCGCGCGGAACAGCCGGCCGGTGTCGTCGACGAGGCGCATGACCTCGAGCGCGGCTGCCTTGTCCCTGCAGCGCGACCAGACGTCGAGCGTCTCCAGGAGGTCGACGGAGGCACCGAGCAATGCGGTAGTGCGATTGTCGGCGTAGGGAGTGCGGCGCGCCACCAATGCGGTCCGGGCCCCCGCCTGTGCCAGCGCGATCGCCGCGGAAAGTCCCGCCGGCCCGCCGCCGATCACGGCGGTGTCATAAAGTGTCGAGGCGTCTGTCATGAAACGACACATGACACGCCCCGCGGCAAATTCAAGCCCGCTGATGGTGTCCCATGTCGTGGCCAATTGTGCGACGGCGCGCCGCAATGGCGGATGTGCAAATCGACCTCATTCTGATAGCAGAAGCCATGGATAGCCAAGAGGATTCCCTGAAGCCCACGCCCGCGATCCGCGCCGCCGCCCTGTCGGTGCACATCTTCACCGCGTTCGGCGCGGCGATCGCGCTGCTGGCGATGCTGGAGGCCGTGCGCGAGCACTGGGCGGCGATGTTTCAATGGCTGGGCGTCGCCCTGATCATCGACGCGATCGACGGTCCGATCGCGCGCCGGCTCGACGTCAAGAACGTGCAGCCGAACTGGTCGGGCGACGTGCTCGATCTCGTGGTCGACTTCGTCACCTATGTGTTCGTGCCGGCCTATGCGATCGTGGCCAGCGGCCTGTTGCTGCCCGTTGCGGCTCCCTTGCTCGGCGTCGCCATCATCGTCACCAGCGCCTTATATTTCGCCGATTTGCGCATGAAGGCGGACGACAATCATTTCCGTGGCTTCCCGGCGCTGTGGAATGCGGCGGCGTTCTACCTGTTCCTGCTGCACTGGCCGCCGCTGTGGTCGACGCTGCTGGTGACCGCGCTGGTCGTGCTGACCTTCGTGCCGTTCCACGTGCTGCATCCGGTCCGCGTCGTGCGACTGCGTTGGTTGACGATGTCGCTGATCGCGATCTGGGCGGTGCTCGCCCTCTACGTGCTGGAGATGGACTTTCGCGTCGGCACCGGCGTTACCCTCGCGCTCTGCGCCATCGCACTCTGGATCAGCTTCAGCGATGCCTTGATACGATTGGTGCGATCCTTCGCATGACCGACCTCATCACCAGCCCCGAAGCCTGGGCCGCGCTGTTCACCTTGACGGCGCTCGAGATCGTGCTCGGCATCGACAACGTCATCTTCATCTCGGTGCTCGTCTCGCGCCTTCCCGAGCAGCAGGCGCACCGCGCACGCCAGATCGGCCTCGCGCTGGCGCTGGTCTTCCGCCTCATCCTGCTCAGTCTCCTGGTCTGGCTGATCGGTCTGACCGCGCCGGTGTTCTCGGTTGCGGGGCAGGCTTTCTCCTGGCGCGACCTGATCCTGATCGGCGGCGGCCTGTTCTTGATCGCCAAGGCGACGCATGAGATTCACGGTGAGGTCGAGTCCGATCACGGCCGGAGCGAGAACAAGTCCACAGGCAGCGCCTTCTTCTGGGTGATTGTCCAGATCATCGTCGTCGATCTCGTGTTCTCCCTGGATTCGATCATCACCGCGATCGGCATGGCGGAGGACATCCGGATCATGGTCGCGGCGGTCGTGATTGCCTGCGCGGTCATGTACGTTTCGGCGGGTCCGGTGGCGCGCTTCGTCGCGGAGCATCCGACCACGAAGATGCTCGCGCTCGCCTTCCTGGTGCTGATCGGCGTCGCGCTGGTCGCGGACGGATTCCAGTTCCACATTCCCCGCGGCTATATCTACTTCGCCATCGCGTTCTCGGCGGCGGTCGAATTCTTCAACGTGCTGGCCAGGCGCAATCGCAAGAAGTCTGGCACGCCGTCGGTTTAGGCGTTTCAGCTGCATCGAGTTGACAAGGCGGGCGCGATGTCTTTCGCTTGCGCCTTGGAGAAGAGGAGGTCAGGCGATGACCAAAGCGGTCCGTGTGCACAAGGTCGGGGGGCCCGAGGCTCTGGTTTATGAGAGCGTCGATGTGCCGGCGCCCGGGCCCGGCGAGGTGCGGATCCGCCAGCACGCGGTTGGCCTGAACTTCATCGACGTTTACTACCGCACCGGTCTCTACAAGGCGCCCGGGCTACCCTTCATCGCCGGCAACGAGGCCTCGGGCGAGGTGGTCGCGGTCGGGCCAGGCGTCACGAACTTTCATCCCGGTGACCGCGTCGCCTATTATCACAATCTCGGCGCTTATACCGGCGAGCGCAACATCCCCTGGGAGAAGCTGGTCAAGCTGCCCGACCACATCACCTACGAGCAGGGTGCGGTGCTGATGCTGAAGGGGCTGACCGTCTGGTATCTCCTGCACAAGACCTTCAAGGTCGAGCCGCATCACCGCGTGCTGGTCCACGCCGCCGCCGGCGGCATCGGCTTGCTCGCCTGCCAGTGGGCGAGGGCGCTCGGCGCCCACGTCATCGGCACGGTCGGCTCGCGCGAGAAGGCCGAGCTCGCCGAGGCCAACGGCTGCGACCACGTCATCCTCTACAACGAGGAGGATTTCGTCGCGCGCGTCAAGCAGATCAGCCGCAACGAGGGCTGCGACGTCGTCTATGACGGCGTCGGCAAGGCGACCTTCCCGGGCTCGCTGTCCTGCTTGAAGCCGCGCGGCATGTTCGTCTCGTTCGGCAACGCCTCGGGTCCGGTGCCGCCGTTCGCGATCGCCGAGCTCAACAATCACGGCTCGCTGTTCGCGACACGGCCGAAGCTCAACGATTACGTCGGCACGCGCAAGGAATTGCTGGAAGGCGCCGACACGCTGTTTGCCGCCGTCATCAACGGCAAGCTGCACGTGCCGATCAACCACGCCTACGCGCTCAAGGATGCCGCGAAAGCGCATATCGATCTCGAAAGCCGCAAGACCACGGGCGCCTCGATCCTGAAGCCGTAGCTCTTCCGGCATCGATGGTTTTGTAGGGTGGGCAAAGGCGCGGAGCGCCGTGCCCACCCTTCTTCATTGCGGTAAGAAATCGTGGGCACGCTGCGCTTTGCCCACCCTACGCCACTGCGTCCGCGGAGACGGGCTCACGCCACCCGCCGTGCCGCGCCGGCCTTGGTCAGGATCCCGTCGAGACAATCGATCATCTCGGCAATCTCGCTCCGCGTCACGTTCAGCGCCGGCATGAAGCGCAGGGTGTCGAGCTGCGGCGCGTTGAGCAGCACGCCGGCCTCGAACGCCTGCGCGACGATGCCCGGCGCGATCGGCAGCTTGAGGTCGAGTGCAAGCAACAGGCCGCGTCCGCGCACGCCGCCGAGGCCGTGCCGGGCCGAGACCTTTTGCAGCTCGCTTTCCAGCAAGAGGCCGGTCTCGGCGACCTGTTTGAGGAAGTCGGGCTTCTTGACCTCCTCGAGCACCGCGAGGCCCGCCGCGCACATGATCGGGTTGCCGTTGAACGTGCCGCCCTGGTCGCCGTGCTCGAAGCAGGAGGCGCGTTCGGTCGCGAGCAGGGCTGCGAGCGGCACGCCGCCGCCGATGCCCTTGCCGAGCGTCATGATGTCGGGCGCGATGCCGGTGTGCTCGTAGTGGAAGAGTTTCCCGGTCCGGCCCATGCCGGTCTGGATCTCGTCGAAGATGAGCAGCAGGCCGTGCGCCTCGGTGAGCGCGCGCAGCTGCTGCAGGAACGCATCGGTTGCCGGCCAGACGCCCGATTCACCCTGGATCGGCTCCAGCATCACGGCGACAGTGTTGGCGTTGATCAGCCTTTCGACCGAGGCGATGTCGTTGAGCTTGGCCTTCTTGAAGCCCGCGACCTTCGGTTCGAACAGCGGCTCGAACGCTTTCTTGCCCGAGGCCGACATCGTCGCGAGCGTCCTGCCGTGGAAGCCGCCTTCGAAGCTGATGATCTCGAACGCGCCGCTCTTGTGCAGACTGCCATATTTGCGCGCGAGCTTGATCGCGCCTTCATTGGCCTCCGCGCCGGAATTGGCGAAGAACACCTGGTCGAACGCGCTGGCCCCGACCAGCGCCTCGGCCAGCTTCAGGCTCGGTTCGTTGTAGAAGGCCGGGCTCGGCGTCAACAGCCGTTTCGCCTGCGAAGCCAGCGCATCGGCGACCGCCGGCGGGGAATGACCGAGGCAGTTGACGGCCCAACCCTGCACGAAGTCGAGATAGCGCTTGCGGCCGTCGTCCCAGAGATAGGAGCCGGCACCGCGGACGAACACGGCTTTCGGCCGTGCGGTGATGTCCATCAGCGCGTCGTACGGATGCGTCGTCATGTCGAACTCCTCTGGAGGCGGGTGGAAAACGGGCGCAAAAAGCAGAAAGGCCGCACCTTGCGGGTGCGGCCTTCTCGAAAACTTCGGCTGAATTCTAGTGGTTCAGCGGCGTCGTCGGACATGGCGCACCCTCTCGTCGTCGCGGGAGCGACGGCGGAGCATGTCGGTGCGCTGGTTGGTCCGGTTGATCATGGGGCGCGGCAATACATGCCAATGCCGGGGCTTGTCAAGCGGGCGTTTTGCTGACACCCGCCCGGCGTGCATCGGTCAGGTCAGGTGGGCGGCTTCCTCGGCGTCCTCGTCGCCCCAATCGGCGTCGGCGATCGCGGTGTCGATCAGCTCGCCGCGCATCAGCTTGAGTGGCGATTTCCAGTACAGCGCGATGTTGTGGAATGGGTCGGTCAGCACCTTGAACGCCCAGACCAGACCGGTCGTGACGTCGCGGGTGGCGAAGAGCTGCAGCATGCGGGCAAGGCCGCCGCCGATGCCGATCGCAAGCCAGAGCGTGCCGACGTGCCGGATGAAGTCGAGACGGCCGGCGGGCGGATCGAAAAGTCCGAACAGCGTCGGATCGACATACAACGCGATTGGCGCGCTGCCCCATACCAGCAGCAGGATGATCTTGCGGGTCGGGTTGTAGCCGACCTTGATCGCTTCCTTGTACTCATTGCTGACGTCGTTGACGGCGTCGTAGCCGTTCGGCTCGAAGAAGAAATGCCCGGTCTGCCGTGTCAGCATCGCAAGCCAGCCGACGATGCCGGCGAGCGCAGGGTCTACGAACAGCAGCCCGTAGCAGAACAGGAAGATCACGGCGCTGAAGAGATGCAGCGTCTGGTTGACGGTGCTCTGGTGGTAGAAGCGGTAATCGTCGAAGCGCTGCGTGCGCAGCATGCCCGAAAGGCTCATCCTCGTTCCTCGCTCGCGTTGAGAAGCGCGGGCAGAGTTAGGCCGAGTCGGTGACCTCTGCGTGAATGCACTATAGTGTCACAATACGCTCCGCTGGTAGCCGCGCGCGTCGCGCCGCGGCAATCGAGAGGAAGAAGCGTGCGAGCAAGGCCGATGCGGTCATCGGGGCGTGCATCGTCCGCTCCCGGATTCCGCTGGATTCCCGCCATTTCATTGTCTGGCTCCCAGAAACCATCGCCTCGCTGGCGCGTTTGTGATCGAGATACGCGAATTGGTTCGAACCGGACGCAACTCGGCTCAGACCAAGAGGGGCGGGACCAACGAGACAGTTTCAGCCTTGTCCGACACGTCTTATCCGATCGACCTCGACAGCATTCGCGGCGCATTTCCGCCGGGTATCGAAGCGCCTCCGCTGCTGGTCGACTTTGCCGGCTGGCTGGAGGGGCGGCCTTGGGGCAGCGTCGGCTGCTTTGCGCTGCAGGGCCAGTTCGCAGATCACGCGCCGATCGTCGACGGCAGTCCCTTGCGGGACAGGTTCTCGCTGTTCATGCGGCTGCCGGATGGTTCGGCCGTCGGCGGCTGGTACGGCGCCGGTCTCGACCGCGACAATCCGCCGATCGTTGGGCTGGGATCTGAGGGCGCCTACGAATTGCTGGCGCCGAGCCTCGACGGGCTGCTCGCCAAACTGACGTCGCAGCAATTCGACGACACCTGGAGCGATCTGAAGCCGCATGACGAGGTCGAGGCTCAGACGGTCGAGCTCGCGCAATGGCTCGCCGGACGGCCGCATGGCGAGCCGACGGCGGTGGAGGAGACTTCGGCGGAGCTGCCCGACTTCCGCGGCTTCATGGAGAAGTGGAGCCGGGAGCGCGAGGATTATTGGGCCAATCACCGGCTGATGGCCGAGCTCGGCTGGCGGCTGGCGGCGCATCTGCCCAAGGGCAGGAAGCCCTGGGACCAGACCCGCTTCGCGGTCGCGATCGTCGGCAAGCAGTACGAGGCGCGCGTGCTCGCGCGCGGACCGCAGCCGTTCGAGGAAGCGGCTTCAATCGAATCCCTGTTGCGCGATCTGCGCGAGGAGATGCGCCGCGCGCAGCCCGAGCTCGGGCTGTGGTACGCGATGAATTTCGGCCTCCATGCGGACGGCCGCGTCATGCCGAACTTCGCATATGATGTCCGCCCGACCATCGACGGCGAGCCGGCGCTGCTGTCCGAAGCCAGGGCCGATCTCGCCCGTGCCCCGCGCCCGGAGCGCTGGGTGCCGAAATGGCTGGCCTGACGCGTCGTTGCTAGTTGTCGCACTTGCCAGGGTTGGCGCTGCACCAGCGACTCACCGCAGCACTATCCACCCTCGCGCCTTGTTGACAGAGACACATTGGTCGTAGGTGCATGTCTTGCCCTTGGCCTTTGGCTGCGACGTCTTTTGAGCGAACGATGGGCTGCTGACCGCCGCACCAAGGACAATAGCCAAAGCAAGCTTGCGCATGAAATATCTCCTGCCGGAAAGCTGAAGGCTTACCCTAGCGCGATTTCTTCGCAATCCGGAGTCGGGTGAGCGGCTAGAACCCCGCGACGCTGCCGTGCAGGTCATATTGATCCGCGCGCTCGATCCTGGCGGTGACGACCTCGCCGACGCGCAAGGGGCGGCGGCTCGTCAGGTAGACCGCGCCGTCGATCTCCGGCGCGTCGGCCTTGGAGCGACCCTTGGCGACGGTCGGGCCGACCTCGTCGATGATGATCTGCTGGCGCGTGCCGACCTTGCGCTTGAGCCTGCGTGCAGAGATCTTCTGCTGGCGGGCCATCAGCGCGTTGTAGCGCTCCTGCTTGACCTCTTCGGGCACGGGATTCTCGATCGCGTTCGAGGTGGCGCCGGCCACGGGCTCGTATTTGAAGCAGCCGAGGCGGTCGATCTCGGCCTCGTCAAGCCAGTCGAGCAGATAGGCAAAGTCGGCATCGGTCTCGCCGGGAAAGCCGACGATGAAGGTCGAGCGCAGGGCAAGATCAGGACATTCCTCGCGCCAGCGCTTGATCCGAGCGAGCGTCTTGTCCTGCGCCGCCGGACGCTTCATCGCCTTCAAGACCTCGGGGCTCGCATGCTGGAACGGGATGTCGAGATAGGGCAGCACCTTGCCCTCGTTCATCAGCGCGATGACCTCGTCGACATGCGGGTAGGGGTAAACATATTGCAGCCGCACCCATGCGCCCAACTCGCCGAGCTCGCGCGCGAGGTCGAGGAATTTGGCGCGGACCTGGCGATCCTTCCACGGGCTCTCGGCGTATTTCAGGTCGACGCCGTAGGCGGAGGTATCCTGCGAGATCACCAGCAGTTCCTTGACGCCGGCGCCGACCAGGCGCTCGGCCTCGCGCAGCACGTCATTGGCGGGGCGCGAGACCAGGTCGCCGCGCAGCTTCGGGATGATGCAGAAGGTGCAGCGATTGTTGCAGCCTTCGGAGATCTTCAGGTACGCGTAGTGTCGCGGGGTCAGCTTGATGCCCTGCGGCGGCACCAGGTCGAGATGCGGATTGTGCGCCGGCGGCAGCGCGCGGTGCACGGCATCGAGCACGCTCTCATATTGCTGCGGGCCGGTGATGGAGAGCACGCCGGGATAGGCCTGCTCGATCGCTTCCGGTTCCGCGCCCATGCAGCCGGTCACGATCACCTTGCCGTTCTCGGCCATGGCCTCGCCGATCGCCGAGAGCGATTCCTGCTTGGCGCTGTCGAGAAAGCCGCAGGTGTTGACGATGACGATGTCGGCCCCGTCATGCTTGCGGGCGAGCTCGTAGCCCTCCGCGCGCAGGCGCGTGATGATGCGCTCGGAATCCACCAATGCCTTGGGACACCCGAGGCTAGTAAAAGAAATACGCGGCGCTCTATCCATGTAATCGCCTGGAGTCTGCATCTGAATTGTGCGGAGTTTGCGATCCAAGTAATTGATCAGATGGTAAAATTCAATGACTTGCGACGCAGATTTTACCCCCAATGCGACATCGTGTATGGCGAAACCTGTCGGATTGAGGTGGAGTGGTCTTTCGGGGGCGCCAACGGGACTCTCGACCTTCTGCACCGACGGCGCGGGCACCTGATATGACTAGCGGAAAATCTGACCTTGCGAAGAGTTTAGACTGGGTCCAGGCGAAACTGCGTCCGGTCTTAAAGGATTGGGGCTTCCGTGCGTCTGGCCGAACAATCAATCGGACGACCTCGGATGGATTGACGGAAGTCGTAAAGATCCAGATGGGTAGCTTCGATCCTCCCGGCACTACCTACGTTCCGGGGTTACGCGAAAACCTCTACGGCAAGTTCACGGTGAACCTAGGCGTTTTCGTTCCGGAGGTTGCGAAGCAAGTTGGAGGAGCGCCACCAAAATCGTTCATTCAAGAATATCATTGTTGCGTTCGTGCTCGGCTCGGGCTTCTTGGCCCGGAACGCAGAGACGTTTGGTGGGACATCCGGGCCGACGAGCCTCTTGCTGAGGACCTCTTGCGGCGCTTTGGACGAGATGCGATTCCCTTTCTCAAAAAGTTTGAAACGCGCGATGCTATTCTGAGCGAATGGCTGGGGACGTCAAAAGCGCCATATGCTTTCGCGCCTCCCCGGATCGTTTGCGCTATTATCCTAGCGCAACGCGGTCGAAACGAAGATGCGCGCGCTCTCTTGGCTGCCCAGGCAAAAGAGACCTTGAACCCAGGGCATCCTGCCTACGTTAGACGCCTTGCCGAGAAGCTTGGTGTAGGTGATCTCGGCCCCTGAGCTACGAACCTTCTGAGAGCGAAAGTCTACATTCGTTGTCTCAGAAGCACCCGAGCAACACGAAGCTGACCTTGGGCGCAGCCGCCTGATCCATATCCAAATCTGCCTGATTGACCGGCCTGAGCTAGTCCCAATTGCCCACAAATACAACCCTTTGCAGGGCGTTCCGGCGTGCTATGGATGAATTGCCTGCCGCGAGTGAGCCATGAGCGCCGAACAGTCGCCCAAAATCGTGATCGTCGACGAAAGCCCTGTCAGGGCCGCGATCCTGCAGGAGGGATTGCGGGAGGCCGGATTCACGCAGGTCGTCCATATCAGCGAGATGCAGAGCCTGCTGGCCCGTATTTATGCGGTCGATCCCGACATCATCCTGATCGATCTGGAGAACCCCAGCCGCGACGTGCTGGAGGCGATGTTCCAGGTCAGCCGCGCCGTGAAACGGCCGATCGCGATGTTCGTCGACCAGAGCGATTCCGCCTCGATCCAGGCCTCGGTCGAGGCGGGGGTGTCCGCCTACATCGTCGACGGGCTGAAGAAGGAGCGCATCAAGCCGATCCTCGACCTCTGCGTGTCCCGCTTCAACGCCTTCGCCAAGCTCCAGGAGGAGCTCGAGCGCACCAAGTCGCAGCTCGAGGACCGCAAGATCATCGAACGTGCCAAGGGCATCCTGATGAAGGTGAAGGGCCTGACCGAGGACGAGGCCTATGTGCTGCTGCGCTCCACCGCGATGCGCGAGAAGAAGAAAATCGGTGAGATCGCGCAGTCGATCATCACCGCCTCGGAGATGCTGAAATGACCGCCCCCCTTCGCATCGGGTTCATTCCGCTGGTCGATGCCGCCGCGCTGATCGTCGCCGTCGACAAGGGATTTGCCGCCGCCGAAGGCCTTGACGTCGAGCTGGTGCGCGAGGTCTCCTGGTCCAATGTCCGCGACAAGCTCAATATCGGCCTGTTCGACGCCGCGCATCTGCTGGCGCCCGTGGCGATCGCGTCCTCGCTCGGGCTCGGCCATGTCAAAGTGCCGATCGCCGCGCCCTTCAATCTCGGCATCAACGGCAATGCCATCACGGTGTCGCCGGCGCTCCATGCCGCCCTGATGGAGCAGATCGACGGCGACCGTTTCGATCCGATGGTGACGGCGAAGGCGCTGGCGAAGGTCGTTGCGATCAGGCGCAAAGAGGGGGCGGAGGCGCTGACCTTCGGCATGACCTTCCCGTTCTCGACCCACAATTATCAACTGCGGTTCTGGATGGCCGCGGCCGGCGTCGATCCCGACGAGGACGTGCGCCTCGTGGTGCTGCCGCCGCCCTATATGGTCGACAGCCTCGCCAATGGCCATGTCGACGCGTTCTGCGTCGGTGCGCCCTGGAATTCGATCGCGGTCGATCTCGGCATCGGTCACATCCTGCATTTCGTCTCCGACATCCTCGACCGCGCCGCCGAGAAGGTGCTGGCGGTTCGCCAGGTCTGGGCCGACAAGAATCCGGACGTGGTCGCCAGCCTGGTGCGCGCGGCGGTGAAGGCGGCCGAGTTCATCGAGAACCCTGCGAACCAGACCGAGGCGGCGCAGATCCTGGCGCAGCCCGAGCGGATCGGCGTCGATGCCGAAGTCATCCAGCGCACCCTGACCGGGCGCCTGAAGATTTCTCCTGACGGCACGTTCCGCGAAAGCGGCCGCTATCTCCTGGTGGGGCGGGAGGGGGCAGGGCGCCCGGATCCGGTGCAGGCCGCCTGGCTCTATGCGCAGATGGTGCGTTGGGGGCAGACGGCGCTCGCGCCGGAGGGCGTCAAGACGGCGATGGCCGTGTTCAGGCCCGATCTGTACGATGCGGCCCTCGGCAGGCAGCCGCCCGAGCAGCCTGCCGCGGCGTTCGGCGCCTTCGCCGGCCCGGTCTTCGATCCCGCCAACATCCGGGGGCACCTCGAGGCCTTCGCGGTGGGCCGGTGGCAGACCTGATTCGGTCTGCATCATTTTTGGGCGCGGAGATTCGCTGCCCAAATGTTGATCGGAGTGCACGAATTTCGTGAAAGCGCACGGCCCGGGATCTTCCGGGTCTTCACATAACCGATTGTAAACATAAAACTTTCCATTTCTTCCAAGCTGGCACGCAACTTGAATGTTGCAGTGCGGCCAGCTTGTCACAGGTGCCTGCTGAGCCGAGTCCCGCAGCAACGAAGCTGATCGGACCGCTGGGGTAGCGAAGCCGGCTCTTGGAGCCAGCCTCGGTCCTCGCGGGTCGCGCAATGTCCGTCGATGCCACCCAGGTGGCCGCAGGAGCTTCGTTACCGACCATGAAAATCGATACGCTCGCAGTCGACTTTACCGACGAGCAGAAACGCTATCTCGAAGGCTTCACCACCGGTCTGCAGATCAGCCGGGTCGGGCGCGGTCTGGGCGGCGGCAGTGCCGGCAAGGCGAACGCTGAGCCTGTCGGTCCCGACGCCGTGCACCTCAAGGCGCAGGACAAGGTGATCGCGGCGGGCAAGAAGCTCGCCGACCAGGAGAAGTTCAAGCGCGACGAGCATCCCTTCGATGCCTATCCACGGCTGCGCCAGCAGGCGCTCGACAATGCGCCGCCGAGCCCGGCCGACAATTTCCGCTGGCGCTATTACGGCATCTTCTACGTCGCGCCGACGCAGGACTCCTACATGAGCCGCCTGCGGATCCCGAACGGCATCATGAAGCACTGGCAGCTGTCGGGCCTCGCCGATCTCGCCGACGAGCTCTGCGGGCCCTACAGCCACGTCACGACGCGCGCCAATCTCCAGCTCCGCGAGATCCCGCCGAAGCACGCGATCAGGCTGCTCGAGGGCATCCAGGAGCTTGGCCTGTGCTCGCGCGGCTCCGGCGCCGACAACATCCGCAACGTGACGGGGACGCCGACGGCCGGCATCGATCCGCAGGAGATCATCGACACGCGCCCCTATGCGCGCGAATGGCACTACCACATCCTCAACGATCGCTCGCTCTACGGCCTGCCGCGCAAGTTCAACGTCGCCTTCGACGGTGCCGGCAGGATCGCCGTGCTGGAGGAGACCAACGACATCGCGTTCACGGCCTATGAGGTGAAGGACGGTTTCGGCGTCGAGCCCGGAGTCTGGTTCCGCCTTGGCCTCGGGGGCATCACCGGCCACAAGGACTTTGCGAAATATTCCGGCATCATCGTCAAGCCGGAGCAGGCGACAGCCGTTGCCGACGCCATCGTGCGCGTCTTCATCGAGCATGGCGACCGCACCAACCGCAACAAGGCGCGGCTGAAATACGTGCTCGACGCCATGGGCCATGACGGTTTCCTTGGGCTGGTCGAGGAGCGGCTGAAGACGCCGTTCGCGCGCGTGCCGGAGGAGGCGTTCGCGCCGCGGCCGGCCGCCGACCGCATGGCGCATGTCGGCGTGCACAAGCAGAAGCAGGACGGACTCAACTGGATCGGCGTGTCGCTGACGCTCGGCAAGCTGACGAGCGACCAGATGCGGGGGCTCGCCAAGGTTTCGCACGACCTCGGCGACGGTGAGATCCGGCTGACGGTCTGGCAGAATCTGCTGATATCGGGCGTCCGCGACGAGAACGTCGAGCTTGCCATTGCGGCGATCAAGCAGATCGGGCTTGCGGTCGAGGCCTCGCACATCCGCGCCGGCCTGATCGCCTGCACCGGCAATGCCGGCTGCCGCTTCGCCGCGGCGAACACCAAACGCCACGCCGCCGAGATCGGAGACTGGTGCGAGCCGCGGGTGGCGATGGACAAGCCGGTCAACATCCACGTCACCGGCTGCCATCATTCCTGCGCGCAGCATTACATCAGCGACATCGGCCTGATCGGCGCGCGCGTGCCCGTTGGCGAGGACGACACGGTCGAGGGTTATCACCTCTTCACCGGCGGCGGGTTCGGCCCGGACGCGGATGTCGGGCAGGAGGTCTACCACGACCTCAAGGCCGAGGACGCGCCGAAGACGGTCGAGGCGCTGCTCAAGGCCTATATCGCCCACCGCTCGTCGCCCGACGAAACCTTTCTCTCCTTCGCGCGCCGCCATGATGGCGAAACGCTGCGCAAGCTTGCCGATGCACAGGTGTCCGCATGAACCAGATCACCCCTCCGCCCAGGCTCGACATCATTCCCGCCAGCGCACCGTTCTCCGATGCGCAGCGCTCCTGGCTGAACGGTTTCTTCGCCGGGCTGCTGTCGCCTGATGTCGCCGCGCCGCTGTCGGCGGAGCAGGGCGCCGCCGTCATGCAAGGCGCGGCCGGCGACGGTGACGACGGCGAAGCGCCATGGCACGACCAGACCATGCCGATTGCCGATCGCATGAAGCTCGCCGAGGGACGCCCGGTGCGCCGCAAGATGATGGCGGCGATGGCGCAGCAGGATTGCGGCCAGTGCGGCTACAATTGCCACGATTATTCGGAGGCGATTGCCAGCCGCAGCGAAGCGCGTCTCAACCTCTGCGTTCCCGGCGGCAAGGAAACCGCGCGGATGCTGAAGTCGCTCTACGAGGAGCTGGACAAGGCCCCGGCGGCCAAAGCGTCGGACAAGCCGGACGCTCCGGCCCCGGCCGTGACGGTGACGATCGCAGAGCCGGGCCGCTCACGCGACAACCCCGTGCCTGCGACCTTCCTGTCGCGCCGCCTGCTCAACAAGGGCAAGTCGGAGAAGGAAACCTATCACGTCGAGTTCGATCTCTCCGAGAGCAAGCTCGACTACGTCGTTGGCGACAGCTTCGGCGTGTTCGCACGCAACGATGTCGGCCTCGTCGACCAGATCATCGCGCTGCTCGGCGCCTCCCACACCACGAAGGTCAACGGCAAGACGCTGCGCGAGGTGCTGATCGACGACGTCTCGCTGTCGCCGGCGCCCGACACCCTGTTCGAGCTGATCTCCTTCATCACCGGCGGCGCGGCGCGGGAAAAGGCGAGGGCGCTGGCGCAGGGCGAGGACCCCGATGGCGATGCCGCAACCCTCGACGTCATGGCGGGGCTGCAGAAGTTTTCCGGCACGCGGCCGCACCCCGAGGCCTTCGTCGAGGCGCTGGAGCCGCTGCAGCCGCGGCTCTACTCGATCTCGTCGTCGCACAATGCGACGCCCGGAAAGCTGTCGCTGACCGTCGATTCCGTGCGCTACGTCATCGGCAAGCGCAAGCGCCTCGGCGTCGCCTCGACCTTCCTCGGCGAGCGCATCAACGAGGGCGACAAGCTCAAGGTCTATGTGCAGAAGGCGCACGGCTTCGGCCTGCCGAAGGATCCGAAGACGCCGATCATCATGGTCGGTCCCGGCACCGGCATCGCGCCGTTCCGCGCCTTCCTGCTCGACCGCAAGGCGACCGGCGCGCCCGGCAAGAACTGGCTGTTCTTCGGCCATCAGCGCAGCGATTGCGACTTCTTCTACCAGGAGGAGCTCAATGCGATGAAGACCTCGGGTTTGCTCACGCGGATGTCGCTGGCCTGGTCGCGCGACGGCGAGAAGAAGTTCTACGTGCAGGACCGCATGCGCGAGGTCGGCCGCGAGCTGTGGACGTGGCTGGCCGAAGGCGCGCATTTCTACATCTGCGGCGATGCCAAGCGCATGGCCAAGGACGTCGAGCGCGCGCTGGTCGACATCGTCGCCCAGTTCGGCGCGCGTTCGACCGACGAAGCCGTCAGTTTCGTCGCCGAGCTGAAGAAGACCGGGCGCTTCCAGGCGGATGTGTACTGACGGCTGCCGCTCACCGATCTCCGAGCCGGTTCCAACTGGCTCGGATTTGAACGAATAAGATTCTCGGAACCCAGAGCTCCGGAGAATTTACGTCTGCGAGACGGCCGCCTCGGAGCAGGCGCATCGCTATTTGCGCCGCCGTCTTGCCTCCCGCCCTGGTTGATCCTTCATACTCCGGCAAATGGGGCGTTGGAGATCGACCATGCGCGAACTATCGGCGGAAGCCAGACTGCACTTCTACGCGCGCTCGCTCTCGCGGCAGACCCGGGCGAGCGCCCATCATCTGGCGCTTTACAGCGCGTTTGCGGTCATCGCCGCGATCGTGTTCGGCACGCTCTCGGTGCATCCGTTTTAGAGCTCTCGTAGGGTGGGCAAAGGCGCACTCGCGCCGTGCCCACCATCTCTCAATATACGGCTTCGGTTTGGTGGGCACGCTTCGCTTTGCCCACCCTACGGCACCTGTCGTGCCTCACCCGCGCTTGAACGGCGCGACCTCGATCCCGGCATCCTTCAACGCCGCTCGCAAGGTCCGCGCGATCTCGACGGCACCGTGGGTGTCGCCATGGATGCACACCGTGTCCGTGCGCATCTTGATCACCTTGCCGGTCACCGAGACCACCGCGCCGTCCTGCACCATGCGCACCACGCGCTCGGCAATGGCCTTGGCATCGTGCAGCACCGCGCCGGGTTTCTTGCGCGAGACGAGATTGCCGTCGTCCTCATAGGCACGGTCGGCGAACACTTCGTGCACCATCGGCAGGTTGGCGTCTTCGCCGGCCTTCACCAGCTTCGAATTGGCGAGCACGACGAAGATCAGGCTGGGGTCGACCGCCTTGATGCCGGCGGCGATCGCCTTGGCCGTCATGTCGTCCTCGCAGGCGACATTGGAGAGCGCGCCATGCGCCTTCACGTGCGTGACCTTGTGGCCGGCCGCGGTCGCGATCGCCTGCAATGCGCCGATCTGATAGGCGACGAGGTTCTCGATCTCGGAAGCCTTGAGGCCCGCGATCGGATGGCGGCCGAACCCGTGCAGGTCCCGATACCCAGGGTGGGCGCCGACCGAGACGCCGCGCGCCTTCGCCAGCTCCACCGTCCGGCGCATGATGTCGGGGTCGCCGGCATGGAAGCCGCAGGCGACGTTGACCGAGCTTGCGAGCTCGATCATGGCGGCGTCGTTGCCCATCTCCCACGCGCCGAAACCTTCGCCGAGGTCGCAATTGAGATCGATCGTCTTCATGGGTGCTCTCCGCCTTCGGGTCTTGTTGTTGCGTCTAGGGCTCCGCGGTGACCTGCCAGGTGCCGGCATCGACCGCGTTCACCGCATGGCCTGCCACGTTGGCATCGCTGAGGGCCTCGATGTTGAGCGCAACGCTGTCGGCCGCGCGCAGGCGATCGGGCAGGCTCCGGATCGTTTGCGCGAATTTTCGCGCCTCGTCCTGTGCCTCGGCGATGCTGACGGCCTTGAAGCGGAACGCCGTTCCCGCCGAGGTCTGCGCGAGGCGGCCGATGTCGGCGGTGATCACGGTTGCGATCTTCGGATAGCCGCCGGAGGTGCCGCGGTCCATCATCAGCGCGATCGGCGCACCGTTGCCAGGCACCTGGATGCTGCCGTTGACGGTGCCGTCGGAGACGATGTTGTGGCCGTGCAGATGCTTGATCGCGGGGCCTTCGAGCCGGTAGCCCATCCGGTCGGAGGTCGCCGAGATCTTCCATTCGCTGCCCAGGAACAACGCCTTGTTGGCGTCGTCGAACTCGTCGTCCTGCGGTCCCAGCAGAACCCGGATCGGCCCGCTCGCGGGCTTCGGCAATTCGATGCGCAACTCGCTTGCGCCGCTCGCGGCATCGACGCTGAATTCGTCGCCGGCCTGGAGCGGGCGCGGGTAGGGGCTGCCGAGGCCGGCACGGGCATTGACCGCGAGGCTGCCGAACACGCGTTCGCCGGTGATGGCGCCTTCGATCGCGAGATAGGTGAAGGCGCCGCCGCGGGCAAAGCCCAGCGTCAGCGTCTCGCCGTCCTTCAGCGTCACTGACGTGTCCATGGCGACCGGGTTTCCGGCGACGTCCGCGTTGCGCGGCGCCCCCGAGATTGCTAAGCGCACGGCGCCGTCACGGGCGGTGAAGGCGGCACCGAACGGACCGATCTCGACGGCGGCGGCGAACGGCGCGTTGCCGACCAGCGTGTTCGCCGCAGCCAGCGACAGCCGATCCATCGCACCGCTCACCGTCAGGCCGTAGCGCTGCGCGCCGAAGCGGCCGCCATCCTGGACGGAGCTTGCCGGGCCGATGCTGGCGACAACAAGCCGGCTCATGCGTCCACCTGCTCGGCGACGATCTCGCCGGCTTCGGCCGCGCGGTCCAGCTCGTCGAAGGTCTTGTGGTCGATGGCGAAAAACGTCACGCGATCGCCGGGTTCGGTGAGGAAGGTTGGATCGCGGTGGAGCTGATAGGTTCGCACCGGCGTGCGGCCGAGCAGGTGCCAGCCGCTCGGCGCCGCCAGGCACTGGATCCCGGCCTGGACGCCGCCGATCGAGATCGTGCCGGCCGGCGTCAGCAGCCGCGGATTCTGCCGCCGCGACATGTGCAGCGATTTGTCGAGGCCGCTGAGATAGGACCAGCCCGGCGTGAAGCCGATCATGGCGACCTTGTAGTCGCCGCCCGCATGCCGGGCGACGATGTCGTCCGGCGTGGTGTTGAGGGCCTTGGCGACATCCTCGAGGTCGATGCCGTGCTCGCCGCCATAGGCGACGGGAACGCGCCAGCGGCGCGCCTTGGTCACGGGCGGCGGCGGCTGGATCGCGAGCGGAAGCAGCTTGTCGCCGAGCGCGTCGAAACCGATCTTGCAGGGGTCGTAGTGCACCAGCAGCGAGCGATAGGTCGGCACGGTCTCGGTGACGCCCTCGATGGGGCTTGCCGCGAGCGCCTTGTCGAGCGCCAGCACGCGCTGGTTGGCCTCCTCGTCGATGGTGCGGCTGAACTCGACCGTGACGGCGCTGTCGCCACTGGGCAGGAGGCGGGGCGGGGGAAGCGTCGCGGCCATTGAGCTGTCGAAGAGCTGTCGGAATCGGGCTTTGCAAAGCGCGGGCTCGAGCTTGAGTTCCGCGTCACCCCTGCTTCGCGTATATGCGCCCGCAAGTCCAATAAATTAATGCAGGGGGAGGCGATAAAGCCTTGTTATCGCGTCGCATAAAGGCCCACCGGCCCTGCGTTATTGCGCGCCTCTTGGCCCTTGACGCAAGGGCTGCGGCTCGCAAGATGCGCGCGTTGTTTCCCGCACCCCGGAGCTCGTCTGTTTCCATGTCGCTGTCCCCCGAAGCCCGCAAGACCCTCGCCGGCATCACCACCGCCACCATCACCACGGTCCTGCTGAAGAAGGGCCTGCGCAATGTGTGGATGCGCGGCGCGCGGCCGCTGCGCCCGGGCCTGCCGCGCCTGGTGGGACCGGCCTTCACGCTGCGCTTCGTGCCGGCGCGCGAGGATCTGGCGACGCCGGAATCCTGGTCCTCGCCGATCTCCACCCGCACCGCGATCGAGGCGATGCCGGAAGGATGCATCGCCGTGGTCGATGCCATGGGCATCACCGATGCCGGCATCTTCGGCGACATCCTGTGCGCCCGCATGGTCAAGCGCGGCGTCACCGCGCTGGTCACCGACGGCGTCGTGCGCGACGTCGAGGGCGTGCTTGGCACCAATCTTCCGGTCTGGTGCGACGGCTATGCCGCGCCGCCTTCCGTCGCGGGCCTCACCTTCGTCGGCTGGGGCGAGCCGATCGGCTGCGGCGGCGTTGCCGTGTTTCCGAACGACATCGTGGTCGCCGACCAGGATGGCTGCGTGCTGATCCCGCAGGCGATGCTCGAGCACGTGCTCAACGAGGGTGTCGAGCAGGAGCGCATGGAGGCCTGGATCGTCAACGAGGTGAACAACGGTGCCGTGCTGCCGGGCCTCTATCCCATGAACGCCGAAACCAAGGCGCGCTACGCCGCCAGCAAGAAGTAACCGGGAAGCAAGCGAGGTAATCCCATGGAGATCACTGTTGCAGGCACGCGGCCGACCCGCCGCGCGCCCAAGGAGAATTTCACCGGCACCGTGTGGCAGGACCCCGTGATCATGGCGCCCGCGCCGGCACGGCTGAACTGCTCGCGTGTTGCGTTCGAGCCCGGCGCCCGCACCAACTGGCACCATCATCCGCTCGGCCAGACGCTCTACGTCATTTCCGGCGTCGGCCGCGTCCAGACCAAGGGCGGTCCCGTCAGGGAGATCCGTCCCGGCGACACCGTCTGGATTCCGCCGGGCGAAGTGCACTGGCACGGCGCCTCGCCGACCAACGGCATGTGCCACATCGCCATGCAGGAGGCGCTCGACGGCGTGTACTCGACCTGGCTCGAGCCGGTCACCGACGCGGAGTACGGCGCGGCGCTGGGCTAGAGCCTCGTGTCCCGGACAAGCCGCAGCACCGCAAGGCGATGCGGCGCTGATCCGGGACCCATATGTGGACGGCCCCCGTGGCACAAGAGCTTTGTAAGGTTTGATCGGATCGCTTGCATCCATATGTCCGGCCTGTTGATGCGGCGTGTTGAACCGCGGGCCAAGATGGTTTTCGCGACGCGAGTTCCAATCAGAAGGGCGGTCTTGTTCGACCACTGGGTCCCACGGATTTGCTCGCATCTCGGAACGATCGATCGCACCATCTCCTCTGCTCTTGCAGCTCCGGTTCGGCCGGTGGGCGAGCCCGCCGGTCGGCCGAATCTCAACTACGCGGCGGCGGCCACTTCGGCATCGCTTTTGGCATCGAACCGCGCGCGGTCATAATCCTCTCCCGTCGCCATCAGCTTCCAGGCGATGCGTGCAGTCTTGTTGGCCAGCGCCACGGCTGCCTGCTTCGGCGTCTTGCGCTGGAGTAGGTCGAGCAGCCAGCGCGATCCACGACGGCGCTTCCCGGTCGCTTGCTTGACGACCGCGGTCGCCCCGACCACAAGAAGTTGACGTAATCTCTCGTCGCCGGCTCGGGTTATCTTGCCGAGCCTGGTCTTTCCTGCGGTGGAATGGTCTTTGGGCGTCAGGCCGAGCCAGGCTGCGAACAATCGTCCCGAACGGAAGGCGTGCGGATCAGGCGCCTTCATCACCAGCGCGGCCGCCGTCACCGGGCCGACCCCCGGGATCTGCGCCAATCGCCGGCTCGTGGCATCGGCCCGGTGCCAGGCCCGCAGCTTGGCCTCGATCGCCTTCAGCTCGGTCTGCACCTGGTCGTATTGCCGAGCAAGCATCACAAAAAGCTCGCGGGCCAGCACGGGCACACGTTCGTCCCGCTCGATCGCGGCCAGAAACGCAGCGAGCTTGTCCAGCCCCTTGGCCTCGGTCAGACCGAACTCCGCCGCATGACCGCGGATCGTGTTGGAGAGTTGCGTGCGACGCCCGACCAATTGCTCGCGGACGCCAAGCAGCATCAGTGCGGCCTGCTGCTCCGCCGTCTTTACAGGCACATACCGCATCCGCGGCCGGCTCGACGCCTCGCAAAGTCCCTCCGCATCGCGTCCGTCGTTCTTGTTGCGCGGCACGTAGGGCTTCACCAGTTGCGGCGCAATCAGCTTGACCGTGTGTCCCAGCCTGCCGAGCTCCCGTGCCAAGTGGTGAGCAGCCCCGCAAGCCTCAATCGCAATCACCGTCGGCGGCAGCTTAGTGAAAAACTCCAGCATCGCCTTGCGGGTCAGCCGCTTGCGCAGCACCACCTGCTCGGATGCATCAACCCCATGCAGTTGAAAAATATGCTTCGACGTATCCATCCCAATACGGATAATCTGGTTCACGGACGGCTCCTGTGAATGGGTGTCTGACAACCTCATTCTGGCACAACTGATGCCGTAGGGGGCCGTCCACCCCATCAGAGCTGCCGTGCTACGAAGCGCATTGTGAAGCGTGCTGGGTCCCGGCTCTGCGCGGCAACGCTTCGCATTGCCGCTTGTCCGGGACACGGCAACCTACATCCGCTCCGCCGTCCACGTGCCCGTGCACAGCGCACCGCGCCAGGTGCCGGAGCCGGAGGTGCCGCTGAGCCGGCCGAAGCCGACGGCGCGCTTGATGCCCGTGCTCAAGGTGACGTTGATGCTGCCGGCATCGGCGACGCGACCTGACGCCGACACGGCCGCGCTGCTCGATGCGATCTGACCGTTGTTGATGCCGATCGCGACGGTGGCGCCGTTGCCGCAGGTCTCGCTGGATGACGAGATGCGGACGTTCCAGGCGCCGTCGAAGCTGGTCGATGCTGCATTCGCCGGTCCGCAGAGCAGGGCGACGGCCCAGATCGCGGCAAAAACACCCTTGCAAAGATATCGCATGACACGCCCCATTGGCTGAACCTGCGGGGCAGCGTGTCATAAGGCGGGGCGGGCCGATGTGAGGACTGTCACGCATTCGGCCGGACGGTGACGGCGAGGACCGCTTCCGGGCGCCAGCCCATCGCCGGGCAAGCCGTGAAACGGCTGGTTCGTGCCGTCACTTTGCTGCCGCAGCGCGATCGATCACGCGCGCCAGCGCGACGGCGGAGTCCGTGTCGACCAGAGAAATTTTGCCGACTGTTTGTCGCAATGCGAAAGCCTCGGCCGCAAAAAGCTTGTCGGGATCCTCCGGGGCATCCCTGATGCCGGTGAGCAGCCGGATCTGCATGCCCTTCAGGAGCTCTGTCACGGCCGGTTTGGCGATCGTCTTGTCGTTGGGGGCGCCAAGGTTTGCCTTTTCCCAGCCGCGGTGAGCATTTTTCGGTGTCACGCGTTCCACGAGCTTGTCGTAGCTCGTCTGGTAGGCGCCGATCGCCACGAGACGATCGTTTTCGGCAAGTTCGGGCGACGTTATCACCTCGGCGCGCAGAGTCAGCATCTGCTCGTCCGCACGCTCCAACTCCCGCCTCATGATGCTGCCTGCAACACCCTGCCAGTGTCGATGAAATCCGAGCTGCGTGAGAGGGTTGATCGAGTCCGGCCCGTCGGGCAGCAGGCTGGCCGTGAACTCGACGCCCAGGAGGCAATAGTCCAGTCCAGACACACGCCGGCCGTCCAGCAGCAAGCGGTCGTCGGTCACCACCAACCGCTTGGCGACCGCTTCTTCGAGATCGGAACCTGCAACCAGCAGGTAGCCGCTGCGACCAAGCGCATTGCCGTCGGCGTACGAGAACAACGGCGTGACGATGTTGAGTCCGAACAGGCCGGCGACCCGGTCGTAGATCTTTTCAGCCACACGCAACCCGTCGGAGACGCCCGGCGCGAGGCCGGTCTGCGTGGTCAGGTCGGCGGCCAGTTGCAGGACCTGCTGCGCGACATCGTGAAACGGAAGGCGAAAGAGCCCGACGAACAGAGACAGATTGTCCTGTTTCATGGGCGCGCGCCTGACGGCATAGATATTCCTGAAGTCGACATAGCCCGGAGCGGCACCGGCTGCCTTCAGTTGAGCGGCGATCTCGTCGTTGCTCAAGATCGTGGGCCGGCGCTGGCGCCCATCGCCGAAGCTGAACTCGGTGAGCACGACGCCGAGCGGGAGGAACGAGCTGAAGAACTTGCCGCCCTCGCGTAAGCCCATTTCAACCATGCGCACGCCGAAGTAGCTCGCTTCGGGCACGAAGGTCTGTCCCGCCGTTATCCCATTGCCGGTCGAAGCGACGTAGCCGACATAGGGGCGCCGCAGCTCGCGGCTTGCCCAGTGGTCGACGACGTTCTTGAGCGTGGCCCAGACTGTCATGACATTCTTTCCACTACGAGCTGCTCAGTGGCAGCGTGTTGCCCAATCGGTCGACTGCGCCAGCAGGATGGGAGAAAGCCAGATCGGGCTTTCCTCGTCGTAGTTCAGGCTTTCCCACGATGCGCGGCACGCTTTCCGGAACGCCAGGCAAACGGACCGCGTCCGGTACAGTTCGTCATAGAACTCCTTGGCGAACTGCGGCGCGCGCTCGTCCTCGACATTCCATCGGAAGCCCAGCGCATAGGGGATTCCGTTCATCACCAATTGCTGAACGCAACCCTTCGAAATGCCACGGCAGGCCGATAGGTAGACCAGCGTCGTCGCTGAAAGGCCGTCAGAGGCCGCCACCCTGTCCAGTTTCAGCCCGACCGCCTGCTCTGGCTTCATCCCGGGAAGGACGAGGGTCGCGGTTTGCTGACCGTCGCTCCAGGCGTGACCGGCGTAGTGGAGAATGGTGGGCCGGAATGCGTCCAGCTGCCTCAGCAAATAGGGGGCGGCCTCGCCCGGAGGGGCATCCGACAAATTGACGATCTTCAAATCGAAACAGCCTGCGGCGCCCAGCTTCTCCACGTGCTGCAGTTCAGTATCGATATTGCCGAGCTTGTCGAACCTCTTGCCGTCGCAGATCGCGCTGTCGAGCTTCAGATCGGGATGTTCGCCGATCTGAGAGCGAACGAACATCAGCTTCGCGCCCGGACTGATCCGCGCTCGCTCACTGGCCCTTCCACGGACGAAGAACGGAATGCGCCGGACAATCGGCGCATAGAGCAGCACGAATGGCCCATTTTCCTCCGAGAGATAACGCACACTCGCCTCGAAGGGCACCGCATAAAAGCCTGCGTCGCTGATGACGAACCGGAACGACAGTCCCACCAGCCCGCCTGCGGACTTCTCGATCTGCGAGAACAGATGTTCTCCGATCGCTTTGACGACGAAGCTCTTGAACAGGCGCGTTCCAACGTCGCGGGTCTGGCCGAGCCAATTGTTCAGCGGCATCTCGTCGCGCGCATAGGTTTGAGCGGCAGACTTGAGGTCATCGAGATCGCTGATAGTGTTCCAGCGAAGCATCGAGGAGCCGTCTTCGCCCGTTCCGAGCCGGCATTCCACCTTGGCGCTATGGATTTCGATCTCGACCACGCGGAACGCGCCCGGGATCGCATTCGTCTCGTCCGGCCGACCGGTAAGCATCGCAATGAACGGGCGCAAGATCCGGTGCCGGTGCAGCTGCAGCGCGTCCATCGGCAGGATCAACGCATTGCCCGCTGCCCGGCACTCTTCCTCCAGGTCCGTGCAGGTCCCGAACGAGGGCGCGATGACCAGCACGGAAGTGTGCGGGTCCTGGGCCAAAACGACGGTGTTGAGCACGTGCTTCGCGCCGAGAGTCGTACGTGTGTCATAGACGGCAGTCGGGTCGGTCGGCAGCCGGGCATCGAGCACGAGCAGCTCGGTCTCATTCGCGACGAGCCACTCGTTGGTCTGGTCCGGTGTCATCAGAGGCTTGTCGTATAATTCCTCCATCGCCACTCCCGCCGCGAGCAGCTGTGCCCGCAGCGTTTCGAACATGTTCGGCTCCGCGGTGGCGATTGCGATCTTGGCTGTCATACCGGTACCTCCTGCGCACACAATGGCAGGTTGAAGTCGAAGCCTGCGCCGTCCAAATCAGTCAGAGTGCCGCCGTGCTGCTCGGCTGCCTTGCGTATCGCCTCGACCGCGACGCTGGCCATTTGCCGTGCCCGGTGCTGACTCTGCTCGATCGGGTCCGCCGCCGACGGAGCCAGGGTGTCGGCGATCATTGCGGGCAAGCGCATGGACACCGAGAGGTGATGCTGCGGTCGTTCCGCAATCGTCACGGTCAACTTGTCGTTCGGTGTGATGCGCAACGACAGCAGGGAGCTGAGGGCGGAGCGAAACGCAAAGCTCAATCGCTTCGTCCATCCCTTCACCAGCAGGGGGCGGCGTGTCGCAATCTCGTCGACGAAGTGGATCGCGTCGCGATCCTCGACTGGAAGGCCCTCGACCTCGTGATAGAGCACTTCCAATGCGTCGAACAGCTCGGGGACTTCCTGCGGTGTCTGCTGCACGACGAGACGCTCGGACAGACGTTCGAAAGTCAGATCGGCCTTGAGCAGGTGGTTGGCGGCCTGCTCGAGCAGACCGGCGCAATTTTTCATGAGCTCCGGCTTGCTCAGGAGCGACGCTGCGCCGCGCAGCAAGCCGTCGGCCATCAACAGCGGGGCGCGCGTCTCGCGCGCAACGGATGTGACAGTCTCCTCCAGATAACCCCAGTCGCTCTCCCGGCTTTGATCGGCAAGGCTGATGAACAGCCAGAGCTGATGACCATAATCGTCGTTCAACGGCTCGCGACTTGCGAGAACCGTCAGTTCGGTGCGCGGCGCATCGCCGATCGACAGGTGTAGGCGAAGACGGTGCTGGATCCCGGATTCCGACAGTTGCGCCGAATCTTCCTGCCGGGCACCAAATGTCGAGAGCTTCTTGTCACGCGCCTGGCCGAAGATGTTGGCCGCCGCACCATTCATGTGGCAGATCGTCCCAATGGCATCGACGATGACGGCCGCCTGCTCGATTCTATTCATGAGCGCGTGCTCGATCGCTTCGTGCCACCGAGCCGCAAAGATCTGTTCACAGTCGGCGGCGAGGCCGCTTGCCGCGTCGCGATCGGGCCCACGGAACGCGTTCAGCTCCGATGATTCCATGTCCAGGATCAGCTCGATCTTGCCGTTCACGAGCAGGGGGACCGTCATGGCCGATCGTTGATCGGGAGCGGTCTTGATGAAGCCGTAGTTCCGCTCGGCATCGCTGACGTCTGGGACGACAAGAATGTTTCGTTCGGTCAGGCAGCTGCCAAGCATGCCGCTGGACAGATCCTGGGTGTATTCGGCCTTGCGGCCGGCCGCCTTCACGAGCAGGTTGCGGTCGTTCTTGACGTGCTCGGCGACCAACACGAACTTGCCGCCCAGGCGATCGATCCGGAACACGCCGACATATTCCCAGCCCAGGCATTGCGTCGTCCCGGTGGCCAGCAGCTCGGCGATGGCGCGCGCACTCGGTGCCTTGTTCAAATCATCCTTGAGTTTGCGCAAGGTGCGCGCCTGCGTATGTTCCATGGCCGCGTCGGCGGCCTGCAATATCTCCTCGACGCCGAGATTTTGCAGCGTGCGTAGATCGGCAGGGGTGTATTTGTGCTTGCGGGACAGCAGAGCCAGCGAGCTGCCAAACCGACCTCCCGCCTTACGTATCGGCAATACGAGCATCGACTCGAACTTGTCGGCGACGATGGCCTTGCTTACCGGATTGTCCTTTTCCTCGGGATTGCGGCTCTCGACGAACGCGGCCAGATTGTTGTCCCACGTCTTGCCCTGCTCGAGCCACTCGATCACGCCAGGTGGCACCTTGAACCAACGCGTGCTCCACTCCCAGCTGGGTTTTGGAAAGATCGTGAGCGCCCGCCAAAAGTCGTTGAGATCGCTGTAGACCCCGAACGTGCTCATTTCGAACGGGATGACCTTGCCGATCGCCTGAAGTGTTGCCTCGATGATCTCTTGTGGATCATCGTGCTCGGCAAGAATTGTCTTGAGCTCCTGGCGCGCGCGATCTTCGGCAAGAGGAGCGAACAGCACCAATAGCCCCGCCGAACTGTTCGGTGCTTCCATGTACGGCGTTCCGCTCACCCTTGCCAGAATGGAACGCCCGTCTTTTGGGCGCAGCCGAACGAAACTCGAGAAACCCGTTTGCTTTGTGATCCATTCGCCGAACAGGTTCGTCGCTCCCTCGTCATCGGGGCCGAACACCTGGGAGAGCTGCATCTCCCTGAGTTCTGATTCCGAGAATCCCAGGACCTGCACCGCGCGCTCGTTCGCGAATCGGATCTTGCCGATCAAGTCGGTGCGGAGCACGCCATCCTGCAGGGCATCGAGGCGGCTCTGTTCGGCGCTCTGGTCGAGAAGCAGCGCGTAATTGCCCGGCATGCCATCCTCGTCGCGCAGCGGGCCAATTTCGACTCTGACCTGACGCACTAGTTCGTTGGTCTGGATGTCTGCGCGTAAGCTCGAATTGTGGTTGGCCCGGAGGGCCATCCACACGTCGGCTGCACGTGATCCGAACAGGCCGGAGAAGGGAACACCGCGTCTGCCGGGCAAGAGCTTGTCGAATGCCGCGTTCGAATAGACGATGCGGCCGTCGTGCGCCAGTTCGACGAAGGGAATCTCGCTGTAATGTGCGGCTTCATCGAGCGCGTCATACCGATCCGACAAGACGCTCAGCATAGTGTTTTGCGATTGCAGGATCTTGCCCACGGTCTGAGCGTCGAAACCGAATTCCGAAACGAGCATCCGCGCTTGCTCTTGGACCAGAGGCTGCAGCGCGGTGGTCAGGCTCGTCTGCCGACTTCGGAGTGCGCCGATGACATGGCGCCTGATGCCTTGCTCCGACATCAGCGAGTGGGGGCCCCGGTCACCCGAGACTAGCGATGGTGTCGCACGGAGTTCCTCCATAACAACCTCGCTCGCTTACGCAATGATGACCGGCGCCGAAACGAGGTCGGGGAGTAACTCGTTTCGAGTCTACGCGTCTCGGCGAAACGGTGCCAATTGCGGTGTATGACGGTCGCAGATAGTCTGGCTTTCAATCCAGACTAGAAGTAGCGAGGACGAGAAGGTATGAAATGGTTCACAATGGAGCGTTTGAATTGCGCTGCGTTTGAATTGCGCTTCCCTATGACAGGAAGCCCGCAGCGCTCTCATTGGCGGTGACAGCGACTGCCGGCGTGGCAGTCGCGTTACCGATCGCGGATGGTCCCGCGCATAAACGCCAGCCTGGCTGCGCCATGTTGGCTTCAATCCGATTGGCGCCGCTCAGTTCACCCGCGTCCAGGTCTGGCCGCCGCAGAACATGCCGCCGAAGGCGCAGCCCTGCACGCGCAGGCGATCAGTGCCCTTCATCGCGATGGTCGAATCGTAGGTTGAGCCGGAATTCGGATCGAGAATGCGGCCGGACCATTTCTGGTCCTTGCCGGGCTTCATGTTGATCAGAACCTGCTCGCCGTTCTGGTTCGATTTGCTGTCGACTGAATAGCCGCAGAGATTGCTGCCGCATTGCTCGATGCGGACCTTGCCTTCCTTCTCCTCGGTGAGCCAGACGCCGAGAGGTGAACTGAGATCGCGCGTGGGCCCCGTCGCCGGGGCGGGCGGAGCGACCGCGGCCGCCTGAACCGGCGCCGGTGCAGGGGGCGGAGCGGGAGGCGGCGGAGCCGCAGCCACGGCCGGGGCGGGCGCGGCGGGAGCGGCCGGAGCGGACTGCTGTGTGGCCGGCGCGGGAGCCGGAGGGGCTGCTTGCGGCGCGGGCGGCGGCAGCACCGCGGTCTCGGCCGGCGCATTGCTGGGGGTTGCCGCCGGAGGCTGAGCCGGCGGAGGCGCCACGGCCGCAGCGGCCGGCGCAGGTGCTTGGGCAGGCGCAGGCGCTTGGGCGGCCGCAGGCGGCGGGGCGACGGGGGCAGGCGCGGGAACCGGTGCTGCCGGCGTTTGCGGCTCGACAATGGCTTGCTGGGGCGGCTGCTGGCCCGGCGCTGTCTCGTTCTTCTTGGCCTTCTTGGCCTTCTGGCCGGTGTTGTCGTACACGCCGGGGATCTGCACCGTGCCGCGGTCGGGGTCGATGCGGATGGTGCGTCCGCCATATTCGAACGTGTACTGCGCCTGGGCAGCGGTGCTCGCCAAAAGGAATGCGGCCGTGGCCAACAGCTTCCTCATTTCCATCTCCTGAACAGGTGGTCCCCGCACCGACGCTTACGCATCGGTTCGATTGCAGAAAGTGATCTAGATCACTGTCTCGGTATGAGTCGCCGTCCTGCTGGTCAGGGTTCAATAGGCGAGGGACCGGCCCAAAGTTGGGCCGAGGCAAGCGACAGGAGGACGCGGCCTGAGGCGCCATTGCAACCGAAATGGAACGGATTCCAGCTTCTCGCGCCCCGCGCTTTGCGCGCAACGGTCCCTTGCGTCACGACAACGAGCTAATCGAACCAGGCGGCGTAGATCTTCCTGTAGCTGCCGTCTTCCATGGAAATGTGCAGCCATTGGTCGACGAAGGCCTTTAGGGCTATGTCGCGTTGGAGCCAGTAGGCCTTCTCGGAGAAATCGAACGGCTTTTCCGGGTGCACCGCGCAGAGCACGCCGGCGTGCTGCTTCTGCTGGTAGCGCGTCTCCGAGGCATCCGTCATCATCAGATCGGCATTGCCCTTGGCGATCTCGTCGAAGATCACGGTGTTGTCGGGGAAGACCGTGATGTCGGCTTCCTTGATGTTGGCGCGCGCGAAGCGCTCGTTGGTGCCGCCGGGATTGACGATCACGCGGGTGCCCTTCTTGTCGATGTCGGCGATGCTCTGGTACTTGCCGACGTCGGCACAGCGCGTGATCGGCGTCTTGCCCTCGCGCATGATCGGCGTGGAGAAGAAGCCCTTCTTCTGCCGGTCGAGCGTGACCGAGACGCCGCCCATGGCGATGTCGAACTGGTCGGCCTCGAAATCCTTCATCAGCTTCGGCCAGGCCGTCGGGACGAACTCGACCTTGACCCCGAGCGCTTTGCCGAGCGCTTCGGCCATGTCGACATCGAAGCCGCTGAATTTCTGCGTCGCCTTGTCCAGATAGGTGAAGGGCTTGTAGTCACCGGTCATGCCGACGCGCAAGGTGCCGCGCTTGACGATCTCGTCAAGCCGCGAGGGCGCCTGCTGCGCCTGGGCCGAAAGGTTTGCCAGCAAGGCCACGGCCAAAGCTGCCAGGATTCGAGCGGCCATTCGAACGATCATCTCTTCTCCACCCCCGCGCGAGCTGTCATTGTGCAGCTCCTCAAGACGGATGTAGACCAGATGCGAGCTTCCGGCGAGGCGGAATTGAAGGGAATCTCAACGTGACGATCTCAATGCACGAGGCCTCGGTCGGCCTCTTCGTGCCGTATTTGCGTAACCTGTCGGTCCTGCTCGACAAGGGCGTCGCCTATGCGGAGGCCCGCAAGTTCAACCCGGCGGTGATGCTCGGCATGCGGCTTGCGCCGAACATGTACGACCTCGCCCAGCAGGTCGGCGAGGCCTGCCGCCATGCCGTGGTCGCGCCGGCCTTGCTGGCGGAGTGCGAGCCGTTGGCGCTGCCGGCGCTGGAGCACGACATGGCCGGGCTGCAGGCGCGCATCGCCACCTCGATCGAGTTCATCGAAAGCCTGCCGCGCGCGGCGATCGAGGCGGCAGCGGAGCGCAACGTCTTCTTCAAGTTGAAGAACGGGACCGAGCTGCCGTTCACGGGGCGGACGCTGCTGCTGACGTTCAGCGTCCCCCAGTTCTTCTTCCACGTCACGACCGCCTACGACCTGCTGCGGCACGCCGGCGTCGAGCTCGTGAAAAAGGACTATCTCGGAAGGAAGTAGTTGCGGATGCTCGGTCTACACCTCTCCCTTCGGGAGAGGTGTGGAAAGGCCTCCAGGTGCAGCGCTAGGCTTCGCCCTTGCGCTCGTAATCGGCCAGCGAGCTGCGGCCGGCGATCTCGCTGCGCAGCAGCTCGAAGCGCCGATGCGCCTCGTCCTGCTGGGTGTCGACGAAATGCACCGCGGCCTCGCTCGTCATGGGGCCGCTGACCACGGGCGCGGATTGTTCGCCGATGGTTTCGTGGACGTAATACTGGCCGTCGTCACCGCGATGGACCGTCCATTTGAGACGGATCGCCACCATGGGTCCGGGCCCGACCTTGCTGTAGCCGTCGGCATCGGTGTGCTCCGGCACCAGCGGTTGCTCCTCGATGACCGGATGCTCTTCCAGCGACGGATGCTCTTCGACCGCAGGATATTCGTCCACGACCCGATGCTCGTCGGAGTCCACATGCTCGCGCTCTCCGGACACCACGATCTCTGTCTCGGTCTTGCGAATGACCAGAACGGGCTCGGGGTTCTCCAGAATGCTGGCGATGGTCGCCAGCGCGTGGTCGGTCGGGTCGATCTCTGACAAGGCTCCATCCTCCAGCTCGACGCGGCCGGCTAGTCTGTCCCACTGCCGCCGCGGCCGGGAACATTAGGCGCGCTTGATTAAGGCTGAGTTGGGGCCCGATCTGCGCCAAAATGGGACGCTTCCTGGCGTTCCGAAGGCGGGCGCTTCCATCGCCCCGCCAGGAGCTCAGCTTAGCTCAGCCGAGCACGTCCTGATTGATCACGTTCTGCCGGATCGGATCGCCGTCGAGCACACTCAGGATGTTGCGCGCGGTCTGCTCGCTCATGCGCTGGACCGCCTCGACCGTGACGCCGGCGACGTGCGGAGCGATGATGACGTTGGGCAGGGCGAACAGCGCGTTGCTGACCGGCGGCGGCTCCACCTCGAACACGTCGATGCCGGCACCGGCGAGCTTGCCCGAGACCAGCGCGTCGTGGAGCGCGGCTTCCTTGACGATGCCGCCGCGTGCGGTGTTGATGAGATAGGATCTCGGCTTCATCCGGCCGATCCTGTCAGCGCCGAACAGACCGATGGTCTCCGGCGTCTTCGGGCAGTGAATGGTGACGAAATCGGCATTGGGCAGCGCGGCGTCGAGGTCGGCGACGGGCTCGCAGCCGGCCGCCTTGATCTCGGCGGCAGGCTTGTAGGGATCGTAGACCTCGACGTTCATTTCGAATGCCAGGCAGCGCCTGGCGGTGCGGCTGCCGATGCGGCCGAAGCCGATCACCAGCACGGTCTTGCCGTAGAGATCGAACGGCAGCATGCCGAGCCGGTCGGCCCATTTGCCGTCCTTGACGCAAGAATGCAATTCCTGGGCGCGCTTGGCCAGCGTGAGCATCATGAACAGCGCGGCTTCCGCAACCGAAGGCGAGTTGGCGCTGCCGGCGACCATCAGCGGCACCTTGCGGCGGGAGAGGGCGGGCACGTCGACGGCGTCGTAGCCGACGCCGATCCGGGTCACCACCTTCATGTCCTTTGCGGCCTCGAGCTCGGTCTCGCCGAAGGCGGTGGCGCCGAGCGCGACGCCGTGGACCGGCGCATGGCTCTTCAGCAAAGCCTCGAAGTCCCCCGCCGAGATCAGGTTCGGAAACTCGACGAGCTCGATATCGTCCCGCTGGGTGAGGAGGGCGCGTGCCCCTTGCGACAAAGTTTGCGTAACGAAAATCTTCTTCTTGTTGGTCGCCATCGTCCCCTGCCTGCGCGAGTTTCTTGAACCGGCGTCACAACACGGCGCCGGTCGCCTCGTTTAGCAGGTGCATATTGTTGAGGTCCATCGCCAAACGCATGGGTGCCCCGTCCTTGGCGCCGGCATTGGGATTGACGCGGCCACAGACCGGTGTGCCATCGAGTCCGAAATAGACCAGGGTCTCCATTCCCATCGGCTCGGTGACGTCGAGCACGGTGTCGAAGGTTTCGACGCCGGGCTCCAGATGCGCGTGGGATTCGGTGAGATGCTCGGGCCGGAGGCCGAGCAGCAGCTTGTTGGTGCGCGGCAGCGAATTGTAGCGCGCGGCCCGGGCCGGCGGCAGCGGGAAGGCGATGCGGTCGGTGAGGCGGATCTGCAGCGTGCCGCCGACGTCCTCGAGCCGGCACGGGATGAAGTTCATCGCGGGCGAGCCGATGAAGCCCGCGACGAAGCGCGTGGCCGGCTTGTGATAGAGCTCGTTCGGCGTGCCGATCTGCTCGATCCGTCCCTTGTTCATCACCACGACGCGATCGGCCAGCGTCATCGCCTCGACCTGGTCGTGGGTGACGTAGACGGTGGTGGTGCGCACCTTCTGGTGCACCTTCTTGATCTCGATACGCATCTGCACGCGCAGTTTCGCGTCGAGATTGGACAGCGGCTCGTCGAACAGGAAGACCTTCGGATTGCGCACGATGGCCCGGCCCATCGCGACGCGCTGGCGCTGGCCGCCGGAGAGCTGCTTCGGCTTGCGGTCGATCAGGTCGGTGATGTCGAGCAGGCGCGCCGCTTCCGTCACCCGCGCCTTGATCTCGGCCTTGGGATAGTGCTTCAGGCGCAGCCCGAACGACATGTTCTCCGCGACCGTCATGTGCGGGTAGAGCGCGTAGTTCTGGAACACCATGGCGATGTCGCGGTCCTTCGGCGGCACGTCGTTGACGATGTCGCCGCCGATCATGATGTCGCCGTCGCTGATGTCCTCGAGGCCTGCGATCATGCGCAGCGTGGTCGACTTGCCGCAGCCGGAGGGGCCGACCAGCACGATGAACTCGTGGTCGGCAATGTCGAGGTCGATGCCGCGCACGGCCTCGACGTCGTCGTAACGCTTGACTACCTTCCGCAAAGCAACGTCAGCCATGAGTCCTCAACCCTTTGTCGCACCGGCGGTCAGGCCGGCAATGTAATAGTCCATCAGGAACGCGTAGATGATCAGCGGCGGCGCCGCGCCGAGCAGCGCGCCGGTCATGATCTGTCCCCAGTTGAACACGTCGCCCTTGATCAGCGTCGTGATGATGCCGACCGGCAGCACGAGCTGGTCCGTGGACGTCGTGAACACGAGCGGATAGAGGAACTGCGCCCATGACACGGTGAAGGCGAAGATGGTCGCGGCGATCAGCCCCGGCAGCGCCACCGGAATGAAGATCCGGGTGAGCGTCTGGAACCAGGAGGCGCCATCGATGATCGCGGCCTCGTCGAGCTCCTTCGGGATCGAGGCGAAATAGCCGATCATGATCCAGGTGCAGAACGGCACCGTCAGCGTCGGATAGATGAAGAGCAGCACGTACCAGCGGTTGATGAGCTGGATGCCGGTCCAGTCGCCGAACAGGGCGAACACCTTGAACAGCGGAATGAACAACAGGCTGTCCGGAATGAGGTAAGTCAGGAACACGCCGGTCGCCAGCGTGGCCGAGCCCCAGAACCGCATCCGCGCCAGGGCGAATGCCGCGGGCACGCTGATCAGCATCGTGATGGTGACCACGAAAATCGACACCAGCGCCGAATTCCAGAAGAACCGCAGGAACTGGTTCGAGGTCAAGAGGCCGACATAGTTCTCGAGAGTCGGATGGAAGACCCACCATGGATTGGTCGCCGCCGAGATTTCGGCGCTGCTCTTGAGCGAGGTGATCAGCATGTAGATGGGCGGCAGCAGCGAGAAGATCGCAAACAGCGTCAGGAAGAAATACGACCACCGCAGCGCCCATTTGCGGTCGCGGCTCATGCTTCCATACTTGACCGTTCGCGACGGCGCGGCCTTGTCTATCGTGACTGAGCTCATCAGGCTTCATTCCCGCGCTTGTTGACGTCCCGCAGGATGAATATCGCTGCGACCGCCAGGATTGGCACCATGAACAGGGAGACGCTGGCGCCCAGCGGAATATCGCTTCCTTCGATGCCGATCCTGAAGGCCCAGGTGGCGAAGATGTGGGTGTGGTCGAGAGGACCGCCGGCGGTCAGGATTCGCACGATGTCGAAATTGGCGAAGGTCACGATCAGCGAGAACAGCGTCGTGATCGCGATGATGTTGCGCATCATCGGCAGCGTGACGTACCAGATCCGCTGCCACCAATTGGCGCCGTCGATGGCCGCGGCTTCATAGAGCTGGTCGGGCACCGATTTCAGGGCCGCCAGATACATGATCATGAAGAACGGCGCGCCGTACCAGACGTTGACAAGGATGACGGAGAAGCGCGCCCAGGCAGCGTCGCCGGTCCACGGGATCGGACCGATTCCGAAAAACGACAGCGTATAGTTGAACGCGGAATAGGAGGGGTCGAACAGCCACAGCCATGCCAGCGTGCTCATGGCGGGCGGGATCACCCAGGGCACCAGCAGCATGCCGCGCCATTTGCGCTGGCCCTTGGCTGGAATGTTGTGGACGAAGTGCGCGACGATGAACCCGATCAGCGCTTTGAACAGAACGGCGGTGATGGCGAAGATGCAGGATTGCTTGACGACCAGCCAGAACGTGTCGCGCTTGAACAGGAACTCGAAGTTGCCGAGACCGACGAATCTCTGCATTGACTTGTTGAGCGTCGCCAGGTGAAGCGAATAGAACGCGGGATAAAGCACCAGAAGCGTGATGAGAATGATCAGCGGCAGCGTCATCAGGAACGCCGCAGTCGATTTGCGTTTGAGTGCCTTTTGCAGACTGGAGCGTTTTCGCGCCGGTTGCGCTGCGCCAGCCCTGTCTGGCTGCAATGCGACATCCGCCATGATGCATTTCCTCGCGCGGTTTGGTCGGTAGACCCGACTTTTGGAAGGTTCGAGAGCCGAAGCCGTCGGCTCTCGTCAGGTGAGTGAGACAGAAGACTCGCCGCGAGCGGCGTGAGGCCGTCGCGGCGAGCCGTTCCGGTTCAGCTCCGCATGAAGCCTTCGCATTCGCCTTCGGCCCAGGCGAGCGTCTTCTCCATCGATTCGCCCTGGTGATACCGCAGGCACATCTTGGTGAGCGTGGCCTGCGCATAGATCTGCTGTGCGATCTTCGGCGGCGCAGGCGAAGCTGCAATCGACAGCGTCTGATGCTTGAAGGGATTTGGATAGTGGTAGAGCGTGCCTTTCGGCGGGCCCTCCTCCTGCCAGACCTTCAGCGTCGTCAGCTTCTCATAAGCCGGTAGGTCGTAGCCGCCGCTGGCCGTGACCATCTTTTCGATGGCTGCCGGCTTCGACAACGCCACCAGCAGGCTCTTCGCTGCTTCCTTGTTCTTGGAAAAGTTCCATATGCTCCAGAAATACGGCAGGTAGGGTGCAAAGCGGCCCTTCGGCCCCGCCGGGAAGCCGTGGGTCCAGCATTGCTCCGCAACCTGCGGCGCGTCGCGTTTGGCGACGGCCCAGGCGCTCGGCGGATTCATGATCATCGCACCCCTGCCGGAGACCAGCCATTTGTTGTTGGATGCGTCGTCCCAGGCTGCGACATCGGGCGGCAGGAAGCCGATCAGCTTCTTGTAGAAATCGAGCGCCTGACGAACCGCGTCGGTCTTGACGGTGAGATTGCCCTTGGCGTCGACGAGCTGGGCGCCGAACGACAGGAAGATCGCGCCGGCAGTATCGACGTTGTCGGTGGTCTCGCCGAGGCCGATGCCGAACGGGACGCCCGCCTTATGACAGGCTTCGGCAGCTTTCAGGAATGTCTCCAGTGTCCAATTGTCGGCCTTGGGTTGAGCGCCGGCCGGATACATCTCCTGTACGTCGATCCCCGCGTGCTTCTTCATCAGGTCGATGCGGGAGCAGGGGCCCTTGATCTGACTGCCGACGCAGGCGGGAACGCCGAGCCACTTGGTCCCGACAGTGCCGAGATATTTGGCCGTGCCGTTCACCTCGCCGTTCTCGGCGATGATCGGCCCCATGATGTCGGCAACGTTCTCCAATTGGTCGGCATTGGAATGCGCCCACCACGTTGGCATCGCGAAGATATCATGGCCGGATTTCGCCTGCGCTTCGGCGGCGATGGTCAGCAGGTTCTTGTTACCCTGGCTGGGGATGTAGTCGATGGTGACTTCGACCTTCTCCTTGGCGGCCCATTCGTTGACGAGCTCGGTCGAGGCCTTGTTGGCGCCTGGCACCCAATGGTCCCAGAAGCCGATCGAGAGCTTGCCGGCAGCGGAAGCGCCCCGGACATAGGGCGCCGAGATCAGCGCCGCGGAGGACATTGCAGTGGCAGCCACAAATTGACGTCGCGTCAGTCTCTTGCGTGACATCTCGTTTCCTCGCTTGGGTGTTGTTGTTGGAGTTTCCTCTAAGACGTCTTTTCCGAGTTTCTTGTTGTTCGATTTTCTTATTGATGCCGTCGGCCCGATGGCAATTCACCGATGCCGCAACAAATTGGTAGCGCGATCAGATCATGATTGATCGCGTCTGTCGAGAAACCCGAGAGGCTCGTACGTAGAACTAACGTTGTGTCCTGATGCGCTGCGAATGCTTGTTTTTGCGACGCACACTTCGCGTGAGTCGGCCCGGAACGATCCGTGCGCAATTACGCCGCAGTTTCGAACAAGCCTGCATAACCGCTTCGCGCGAAAGACTTTTCGGCGTGGACAGCACTTGGCCGCGGCTGGACCGCGAAGCGGTGGAAACGATAGAGTTGCGGCGGGCGGCTTGGCTGCCGCCCAACAGGCGAGCGAGATCGACGATGGAGACGAGAATGATCAACCCGGCGCCGTCAGCGCGGCTTCACATGCGGCGATGCATCGCGCTCGGGGCCGTGCTCGCCTTGCTGCTCGGTGCCGCGGCGGCCAATGCGCAAGGTCTGGTCAAAGGCGTTCAGGACGGCGCGGCTGCCGGAAACAAGGCGGCAGGTCCGGTCGGTGGCGTGCTGGGCGGCGCAATCGGCGGCGTCGTCGGCGTCTTCACCGGCGTGCTCGGCGTCGGCAACAACAATGCCGGCACTCCGCCGCCGGCCGCCAAGGAGTCCGGCAAGGACGCCAAGCAGCAGGGCGCAGCCAAGGACAAGGACGCCAAGAGTGCCAAAGGGGGCAAGGGCGGCAAGGCGAGCAAGGAGGCGAAGAACGCACCGCAGGGCAAGGACAACAAGGACGTCACCGTCCTCACCCAGCCCGGCGCGCCGCAGCAGACCGCCGAGCAGATCGTGGCCAACAGCGATTCCTACATCGAGCGGATCAAGACCGAGCTGAACCTCACGCCCGAGCAGGAGAAGCACTGGTACGGTTTCTCGAGCGCGATGCACTACCTGGGACATAATGGTGCAGAGCGGCTCAACTTGCGGGTTGCGCGCGCCAAGCGGGATCCGCCCGACGACATCATCGAGCAGATGCGGAACGAGGCGCAGTTCCTGATCGACCGCGCCGCCGACCAGCGCAATGTCGCCGACGCCGCCGAGCCGCTCTATTCGAGCCTCGATGACAAGCAGAAGCAGGTCTTCATCCAGGAGATGGTGCGCCTCAGCCACGAGCGCGGATTGGATTGATCAAGTTGAATCGGATCGGGCGCCTCTGAATTAACGGCGCCCGCCACGAATTCGTGTATCCCTTCCGCAATTGATGTATGGTTAGCTTCGCAAGCTGACTGCGGAGTTGAAATGGCGGACGGACTCTCCGTTTTCCTGGTCGAAGACGAGGCGTTGATCCGGATGATGATCGCCGACATGGTGGTGGAACTCGGCCACCACGTCGTCGCGGAAGCCGACAATGTGCGGGACGCGAGCGCGTTTGCCATGACCGCGCAATACGATCTGGCCATCCTCGACATCAACCTCATGGGCGTCTACGTCGATCCCGTCGCCGACTTGATCGAACGTCGCGGCAAGCCGTTCCTGTTCGCCACCGGCTACGGGCCAGAGCTGCTGCCGTCCTTGCTCCGGCGTCGGCCGATCCTGCGCAAGCCGATCGCGATGGATCAGCTCAAGGCGATGATCGATTCGATGTTTCCCGAAGTCCCGGCCAAAGCGCCGCACTGAGCGACGGCACCGATGCCGCATCGATGACGACGAAGACGCCGCACCTCAGTTGCGGCCGTTCTTCAGCACCCTGGCAATGGTATGGGCCGTCATGGCCGCCCGGTCCGAGGCGCGCTGTGCGGCCAGCCGGTCTCGCGCCTTTTCCTCGATCAAGAGATTGATCAGGGCCAGCCGCTTGTCTTCGTCATCGGCCTCGCTCAGCAGGCGATGATAGCGGTGATAGTCGAAACCCAGATCCTGCTTACGCATGTCACGCCCCCGCAACTACGCCACACACGGCTTGATTGTTTCGCATCGGGAACATGGAGGCAAGCGTGTTCATGCGTGGAACCGCCCGGAAGCTGAATCACCTGTGAATATTGGAACCAACGCGTGGAGAGAGTTCCCGTAGCTCAATCCACATTATGGTCGGCAAACATCTTCAGGCCGACGAAGCTCGCATCTGGTTTGATTACCAGCCGGGTCGGGATGTTGCGCAAATAGTCCTGGAACCGACCCTTGGCCTCGAAGCGCGCACGGAACGCGGAGGCCATCAGGAACTCGGGAAAGCGCGGCACGATTCCGCCGGCGACATAGACGCCGCCGCGGGCGCCGAACGTCACCGCGAGATTGCCGGCGACCGAGCCCAAGATGGCGCAGAACATCTCAAGCGTCGCCCGGCTGACGGGACAACTGCCCTCCAGGGCCGCCTTGGTGATGCCGGCGGCATCGCGATGCGGCACCTGAGCGCCGTCGACTTCCGCCAAGGCTTCGTAGAGATTTTGCAGCCCGGATCCCGAGAGGGCGCCGCGCTCGATGGAGACGTGGCCGAGGCGCCGCCGCAAGCACGCGATCGCGCGTTCCTCGCGCTCATCCTCCGCCGGCAGGGTCGCGTGTCCGGCTTCGGTGACCACGGCGAGGCGCGCGCCATGGCGCTGGACCAGACAGGAGACGCCAAAGCCGGTTCCGGGTCCGACCACCAGCAACGGCTCGCCGGACAGGCCATCGCCTCCGCCGAGCGGGATCAGATCGACAGGCTGCAAGGCGGGCAGGGACCAGGCTACCACCTCGAAGTCGTTGAGCACGTGGACGCTGTCGAAGCCCAGAGCCTCTTGCAGTTCGTTGCCGTCAATGACCCAGGGGCTGTTGGTCATGACGCAGCGGTTGTTGGTGACGGGTCCCGCCACGGCGAGCACAGCCCTGCGGGGCTGCTCGCCACCGGCCCGGCGCGCCAGGACGTCCGCAATGGCCTCCCGAACCGTCGGGAAATCGGCGACTTTCACATAGTCGATCGGTCCGGTTTGACCGCCTTGGCCCAATTCGCTCCGGCTCAGCGCGAAGCGCGCATTGGTGCCGCCGATATCGGCGAGAAGAATCTGTCCTGTCTTGCCGATATTCATGATCTCGTGGTTGCCGCCGCCTTCCGGCCTCGGCAACCCTCTCCTCCGCGCCTTCGACCCCATCCACCCGTCCCGACAGTTTCGAGAATCCGCCCTCGGGTGCGCCTAGTCAACACGGACGAGGCCAAACCGTTGCATGCTGGCGATGGTCCAGTGACCAATTCGCGCAGGTTTTGCACGGTGCCGGCGGTTGCGAAGCCGGGCGGGAAGGCCGACACTAGTGGGGCCTGTCCGGCGGCCGCTGCACCGGGCATATGGATGGGACTGGCGATGAAGATTTCCGACCGCGACGTGCTGCTGGCGATCGACGTGCAGAACGACTTCTGCACGGGCGGAGCGCTCGCCGTTCCCGGCGGTGAGAAGGTCGTCCCCGCCATCAACCGGATCGCCCAAAAATTCGTCAATGTGGTGCTGACCCAGGACTGGCATCCGCGCGACCATGTTTCGTTCGCGACGAATCATGCGGGCAAGCAGCCGTTCCAGACCATCGAGCTCGACTATGGCACCCAGGTGCTCTGGCCGGCGCACTGCGTGCAGGGCACCTCGGGTGCCGAATTCCACCGCGATCTCGACGTGGTCAGGGCGAGCCTGGTGGTGCGCAAGGGGTTTCGCCGCGGCATCGATTCCTATTCGGCATTGTTCGAGAACGACCATAAGACGGCGACGGGCCTGCTCGGCTATTTGCGCGAACGCGAGCTGAAGACGGTCTTTGTCGCCGGGCTGGCGCTGGATTTCTGCGTCCGCTTCTCAGCGGAGGATGTGCGCAAGGCCGGGTTGGAGGTGGCCGTGATCGAGGACGCCTGCCGCGGCATCGATCTCGACGGCTCCGTGGCCGCGACCCATCGAAGCTTTCGCGACCTCGGCATCTCCGTCGTCAGCCTCGAGGCGTTTCTATAAGGACCTCGTCATGGTGGACAAGATCGGCAAACAGGCGGGCGGATCGGACCATGCACCCGACCAGCCGCTGCTATGGCCGTTCACGGCAGCCCGGCTGGCCATGGACGCGTGCTTCTGGTGGGTCGAGCGCGGTCGGGCTGAGCAGGACGAGAGCAAGCTGCCGTGGACGACGCCCAACCGTGTTGCGCTCGAGCTCGCGACGATGCACCTGCGCGATTGCTCGCAGGGCCGGTCCGGCCAGCCGGTGCTGGTGTGCGCGCCCTATGCGCTGCACCGGGCCTTGATCGCCGATTTCGCGCCTGGCCACAGCGTGGTGCAGTCTCTGCAATCCGGCGGCATCGACCGGATCTACCTCACCGATTGGCGATCGGCCACCCCCGGCATGCGCTATCTCTCGATCGACAGCTATCTCGGCGACCTCAACGTCGCCATCGACGAGATCGGCGCGCCGGTCGATCTGGTCGGCCTGTGCCAGGGCGGCTGGCTGTCGCTGCTCTATGCGGCGCGCTTTCCGGCCAAGGTGCGGCGGCTGGTGCTAGCAGGCGCGCCCGTCGACCTGTCAATCGAGTCGCCGTTGTGCCGGCTCACCCGCAACGCGCCCGAGATGGTGTACGACCAGCTCGTCGCACGCGGTGGCGGCAATGTCAGCGGCGGGGAGATGCTTCACTTGTGGTCCAAGGCGCCAAACCGCGATGATATCGTGGCGGCATTGCAGAGAGACCTGTCGGACGAGGAAGGCGCGGCGCTGCTCGCGCGCTTCGAGCATTGGAACGCGGAGACGCTCGATCTGCCGGGTGCGTATTATCTGGAGGTGGTCAACCGGATCTTCCGGGAGAACCAGATCGCAGGCGGCAGCTTCAAGGCGCTCGGCCGCACGATCGATCCGAAGGACGTCAAAGCGCCGGTTTTCCTGCTCGCCGGGCTCGACGACGACGTCGTGCCGGCTGCGCAGGCGCTCGCCACGGCTGGTCTGCTCGGCACGCCGCCGGCCTTCATTGCGGCGGCTTCCGAGCCGAGCAACCACCTCGGCCTGTTCATGGGCGCGCGCACCCACGCGCATGCCTGGCCGCGGATCGCCGAATGGCTGCGCGACGACCTGTCGGGCGTGCTGGCCCGCAGCGCCTGAGCTCGTCGGGCGCGAACCGGCGGCCCTGCAAATCCGTTATGCATGACGGCGGATGGCCTGCACGGGACCGGGCCGATGGGCTACATATGGTTAGGTGCTGACGGCTTCGGCAGCGAAGAGATCAAGGGTACTGCGCTCGATGACTTTCCACTCGATCTACGCCCATGGATTTGCGCGCGTGGCGGCCTGTGTCACCACGTCCCATGTCGCCGATCCCTCGGCCAACGCAAAGGCGGTGCTGGCCGCAGCCAATGCCTGCCATGAGCAGTCGGTGGCGGTCGCCGTGTTTCCCGAGCTGTGCCTGTCCGGTTACGCGATCGAGGATCTGGTCAAGCAGGACCCGCTGCTCGACGCGGTCGAACGCGGTCTCGCCGGCCTCGTCGAGGCCTCCGCAGGCCTGATGCCGGTCCTGATCGTCGGCGCACCGCTGCGCTTTGGTCATCGCATCTACAATTGCGCCGTCGTCATTCATCGCGGCAACGTTCTCGGCGTGGTGCCGAAGACCTATTTGCCGACCTACCGCGAATTCTACGAGGGCCGGCATTTCGCCTCCGGTGCCGGCATGGTCGGAGAGACGATCGCGTTCGGCGGGCTGCATGCCCCGTTCGGCGTCGACCTGCTGTTCTCCGCCGAGGACGTTCCGGGCCTCACTATCGGCGTCGAGATCTGCGAGGACATGTGGATCCCGGTGACGCCGGCCTCGGAGCTCGCGCTCGCCGGCGCGAGCGTGCTGATCAACCTCTCGGGCAGCCCGATCACGATCGGCCGGGCGCGCTCGCGCGCGCTGCTGTGCCAATCGACATCGGCGCGCTGCCTCGCGGCCTACGTCTACGCGGCCGCCGGGGCAGGGGAATCGACCACGGATCTGTCCTGGGACGGCCAGACCTCGATCTACGAGAACGGCGTGCTGCTGGCCGAGGGCGAGCGGTTCCGGCAGAGCGGCCAGATCACCATTGCGGATATCGATCTCGACCTGCTGAGGCAGGAGCGCGCGCTGATGGGCACGTTCGACGATAACCGCCGCCAGCGCGAGGCGTTCTTCCGCAAAGTGACATTCGCGTTGAAGCCACCGGCCGCCGACATCGGCTTCCTGCGCAAGGTCGAGCGCTTCCCGTTCGTGCCGAGCGACGAAAGCCTGCTCGAGCATGATTGCTACGAGGCCTACAACATCCAGGTCGCCGGCCTCGTGCAGCGCATGCGTGCCACCGGCACCAAGCGCGTCGTGATCGGCGTCTCGGGCGGACTCGATTCAACGCACGCGCTGATCGTCGCCGCCAAGGCGGTCGATCTGCTCGGCCTGCCGCGCGAGAATATCCTGGCCTACACCATGCCGGGCTTTGCCACCGGCAGCGAAAGCAAGAGCCACGCGCTGGCGCTGATGCAGGCGTTGCACACGAGCTGGCAGGAACTCGACATCCGCACCACGGCGACGCAGATGCTGAAGGACATCGGTCATCCCTTCGGCCGGGGCGAGAAGATCTACGACGTCACCTTCGAGAACGTTCAGGCCGGCCTGCGCACGGATTATCTGTTCCGGCTCGCCAACCATCACGGCGGCATCGTGATCGGCACCGGCGATCTCTCCGAGCTCGCGCTCGGCTGGTGCACCTATGGCGTCGGCGACCAGATGGCGCATTACAACGTCAATGCCGGTGTGCCGAAGACGCTGATCCAGCACCTGATCCGCTGGGTGATCTCGTCGAAGCAGTTCAGCGACGACGTCAACCGCACGCTCGCCGCGATCCTGGCAGCCGAAATCTCGCCCGAGCTGGTGCCGGTGGAGGCCGGCCAGAAGCCGCAGAGCACGGAGGCGGCGGTCGGACCGTACGAGCTGCAGGATTTCAACCTGTTCTACACGCTGCGCTTCGGCATGCGGCCGTCCAAGATCGCCTTCATGGCGCAGCACGCCTGGAAGGACGTGGCCAAGGGCGAATGGCCGCCGGCCTTCCCGAGCGACCGGCGCAGGGCGTATGATCTGCCGGAGATCCGCCGCTGGCTCGAAGTGTTCCTGCGCCGCTTCTTTGCCTTCAGCCAGTTCAAGCGCTCGGCGATGCCGAACGGTCCGAAGGTCTCGGCGGGCGGCTCGCTGTCGCCCCGCGGCGATTGGCGCGCGCCGTCGGATTCGAGCGCGGCGGCCTGGCTCGAGGATCTCGAGCGGAACGTGCCGAACTGATCAGTGCGGCGGATCGGTGGGGAGATGATCGGATGTCGGCGGTGGATGGAGCACAGGAGGAGGCCAGGGTCGTCAACGGCCTCTACATCTTCGACATCGAGATGCGCGACGGCAAGCGCGGCCAGGCGAGGGGCGTCGTCATGCTCTGCGACGGGCGCATCATGGGCGGCGACAGCTATTTCTATTACACCGGCAGCTACACCTTCCGGAACGGCAAGTGGCGCGGCGACATGATCGTCAACCAGCATACCGAGGCCGTCGGCCGGACGCTCGCCTTCGGCGGCAGGGAGGTCACCTGCGGCTTCTCGGGCGACTATTCCGCCGGCGGCGCCGAGGTCGAAGGCATGGCGCTGGTCGGCAAGACCAGCGTGACATTCACAGCCCGCCTCACGCTCAAGGACCCGATGTGAGCCAGGCGTAACTCGGCCCCTCGTTCCTGCTCAGGAACCTTCGCACCTACAGAACGTTCGCGTGTGTTGTTGCGAATTCTCGAGGAGAGGGACCATGCCTAAGCACTTGATGCTATCGACTGCGGCCATTGGATTGATGCTCGCTTCCGGCTTCGCCTACGCCCAGGGGCCCGGTGAGCGCAGAGACGAGCCGAAACGGACCGAGGAGCCCGCGAAAGGCGCTGGGCCGCAGCGCGGCGGCGCCCAAGAACGGGTTCAGGAACGTGTTCAAGAGCGCGCACCTGGCGCCCAGGAGCGACTGCAGGGCGCGGGCCGCGAAGAAAAGGGCGGCGCTGCCAAGCAGGAGGCGAGCGACGACAAGCGCCAGCCGGCCAATTCTGCCGAGCGTAACCAGCCGAAGGGCAGGGACCAGGCACAAGAATCCCGCGAGCCTGCGCGCGACCGCAACCGTGAGGCCGAGAGCACCAAGCCGGGCCGCGACAGCAAGAGCAGCGCTGAGACCAAGCAGGATAAGCAGGACAAGTCTGCGCCGCAGAAATCAACGGCCGAGTCCGAGAAATCCAAGACCGGCCCCGCTGGTCAGCAGAACGAGCGGACTGGGGCTGCGACCAACCAGAAGGAGCAGAACCAGACCCAGCCGCCGCGCAATGCGGCCGATCAGCAGCAGCCGGCGCAGCAGACCGACCGGCCAGCCACGGCAACGGACACGAGCCGGACGGCTCCGACCAACAATGCGCAGACCGCGCCATCCGGCACGCAGACCAATCAAGCCAATCAGACCACCCAGACCAACACGCAGGTCAATCAGCAGACCCAGGTGACCACCGAGAAGCAGGTGCGGATCTCCGAAACGGTGAGCCGTGCACGCCTGGCCCAGCCGGAGCGCAACCTGAACATCTCGATCCGGATCGGCGAGACGATTCCGCCGCGCGTGCGACTCCACCGGCTGCCGCCCGAGATCGTGTCGATCGAGCCGGCATATCGCGACTACGAATATTTCGCGACGGAAGACGAGGTCGTCATCGTGGAGCCGCGCACGCATCGCATCGTCAGCCAGGTGCCGCGCGATCCGTCGCGGGCCCGCGCGCAAATGGGCGGCAGCGCTTCATCGAGCATGGCAGCAACCGGTGCAAGCAATGTGAACTGCCAGATCATGCGGCGTGACGCTTCGGGTAACGTCGCCCAGGCAGAACCCTCGACCGTGGGATCGACCGCGCGCGGGGATTCCATGAGCGTGATCGTCCAGATGCCCGGCGGCGGCTCGTCCGCTCCGATCGCCCTCGGTGCTCCCGCGGGCAACATCGTGGTCGCGACGCAAGGACAGGGCGACTGCACGGTAACTCTGGAGCCGCAGACGCGCTGAGCGCAACACGACGCTGAAACGACAACGCGCCGCCCGGATGCCCCAGCCGGACGGCGCGTCATTGCGTTCAATCTCAGAAAGTGTCGAGGTCCGGAGTGCCTAGGAGTCCGGACCTCGTCACCTTGCCCCAGCCTTCAATCCCCCGCCCCATGTGGTCCCCCAACCCCATGTAGCGCGATCAGAGGGTGATGCCCGTGGAAGTGGCCGCCGATCGATGTCCCGCGATGTACGCGAAGCTTGGTTAGGATTCCATTCCGGATCACTACGGACACGAATACCGGTTGCGATGTGTCCGTTCGGCATCGGTGCGCGATCGCGGCTGCCTGAACCCGAGCGCATCGTCGGCAGGATGTCCACATCTCCCGGCGCTGCAGAATTTGCATTTCACCGGCCTGTCATCGAACTGGTCTAGCGCTGCTCCCGTCATCGCTGACGGTCAAGGAGCAAGCCATGTCGAAGCCGGTGCTGGGCGCCGCATTGTCCATCAAATCGATTCCCGCGCATCGCGACTGGCTTCTGGAGCGGCAGCGCGATCTCGAGATCCAGGATTTCTTCCGCGCCGATCTTCTGGACAGCGATTGGCGCAGCACCGCCGGCGAGATCAAGCAGATGCTGTCGGGCCATACCGGACGGCTCGGCATCCACGGTCCGTTCTGGGGCTTCAAGATCGACAGCCACGATCCCATGATCCGCCAGGCGGTGACCAAGCGCCTGCTTCAGGGGCTGGATGCCGCCGAGTTCCTCGGCGCGACGCAGATGGTGATCCATTCGCCGTTCACGACCTGGGACCATAACAATCTCGATCTCTATCCGGACAATCGCAACAACCTCGTCGAGCGCGTCAAGGCGACGCTCGCCGAAGTCGTCGCGCGCGCGGAAACTATCGGCTGCGAGATCGTCATCGAGAACATCGAGGACAAGGATCCGCGCGACCGGGTGCGCCTCGCCAGGGCGCTCGAAAGCGCCAGGGTTCGCGTCTCGCTCGACACCGGTCATGCCAACTACGCCCACATCTCCACCGGCGCGCCGCCGGTCGATTATTACGTCGAGACCGCCGGCGACATGCTCACTCATGTGCATCTGCAGGACACCGACGGCTTTGCCGACCGGCACTGGGCTCCGGGCGAGGGCAACATCCCCTGGGTCGCCGTGTTCCGCGCGCTGGGCCGGCTGACGTCCAACCCGCGACTGATCCTCGAACTTCGCAATCACGACGACGTCCGCGCCGGCGCAGCCTATCTCGCCGCGCTCGGTCTCGCCGAATAACCGCATCATCCAGGGCAGGAATTACCGCCATGAGCAAGCTTACCCGTCGCACCATCCTGAAATCCGGCGGCGCGGCCGCAAGCACGTTGCTGCTGCCGCGCTTTGCCATCGCGCAGGGCGACAGCCGTCCGTCGGTGACGATCGCGGTGCAAAAAGTCACCAACGCCAACGTGCTCGACGTGCTGCGCGAGCAGTCCAATGTCGGCGAGCGCGTGTTCTTCTCCTCGATCTGGGAAGGCCTGATCTCGAAGAACTGGCGCGGCAATCTCGAAGCCGTGCCGGGCCTTGCCACCGAATGGCGCCGCATCGACGACCAGACCGTCGAGGTGAAGCTGCGCCAGGGCGTCAAGTTCCACAATGGCGACGAGATGACCGCCGAGGACGTCGTCTTCACCTTCAGCCGCGAGCGCATGTTCGGCGACACCGAGGCCAAGAACCGCTCCACCATCAAGGCGTTCGAGAAGATCCCGACGCCGCGGCCGGGCAAGGAGCTGCCGCCCGACGTGCCCGCCGTCGCCCGCCGCATCTGGCCGGACCTTGCGCGCGTCGATGCCGTCGACAAGTACACCGTGCGCTTCTACAACGCGACGCCCGACGTCACCATCGAGGGACGGCTGCAGCGCTACGGCTCCGACATTATGAACCGCCGCGCCTGGGAAGAATCCGCGAGCTATCTCGACTGGGCGCGCAAGCCGATCACCACCGGGCCCTACAGGGTCGTCGAGCTCAAGCCCGACGTCTCGCTGACGTTGGAAGCGCATGACGAATATTGGGGCGGCCGTCCCCCGCTGAAGCGCATCCGCTTCCTCGAAGTACCTGAGGTCGCCAGCCGCATCAACGGACTGCTGTCGGGCGAATACCAGTTCGCCTGCGACATCCCGCCGGACCAGATCGCCGGCATCGAGAAGAATTCGGCGTTCGAAGTGCAGGGCGGCACCATCCTCAACCACCGCCTGACCGTGTTCGACAAGAACCACGCCGTGCTCGCCAATCCGCTGGTGCGGCGCGCCTTCACCCATGCGATCGACCGCCAGGCCATCGTCGACAGCCTGTGGGCCGGCCGCACCCGCGTGCCGAAGGGGCTGCAATGGGAATTCTACGGCGACATGTTCAACGCCGATTGGGCCGTGCCCGCGTTTGATCCGAAGCTGGCGCAGGATCTGCTCAAGCAAGCCAATTACAAGGGCGACCCGATTCCCTATCGCCTGCTCAACAATTACTACACCAACCAGGTCGCGACCGCGCAGATCCTGGTCGAGATGTGGAAGTCGGTCGGCCTCAACGTGCAGATCGAGACCAAGGAGAACTGGTCGCAGATCATGGAACGTGGACCCGCGCGCGCGGTGCGCGACTGGTCAAACTCGGCCGCGTTCAACGATCCCGTGTCCTCGCTGGTGGCCCAGCATGGACCGAACGGCCAGCAGCAGCAGATCGGCGAGTGGACGAACGTCGAGCTGAACAAGCTCTCCGAATTCCTGGAGACCTCGACGGACCGGGCCGCACGCAAGAAGGCGTTCCGCCGCATGCTGGAGATCGCCGAGCGCGAGGACCCCGCCTACACGGTGCTGCACCAGAACGCGACGTTCACGGCGAAGCCGAAATCGATCAAGTGGAAGGCAGCACCCGCCTTCGCGATGGATTTCCGCGCCGGCAATTTCGAGGCGTAGCCGTGGCGCCGCTGGTCAACATTGCAGGTCTCCGCGTCGCCTTCAGCGGCGTGCCGGTCCTGCGCGGCGTCGATCTCACTCTGCATAAGGGCGAGGCCCTCGGTCTCGTCGGCGAGTCCGGCTCCGGCAAATCGGTGACCTGGCTCGCCGCGCTCGGCCTGTTGCCGCGGTATGCGCAGGTCTCCGGCAAGGTGCGGCTCGAAGGGCGCGAGATCCTCGGCGCTCCGGCCACCGAGTTCGACCATGTCAGGGGCGGGCGCATCGCCATGATCTTCCAGGATCCGGCGAGCGCGCTCAACCCGGTGCTGACGATCCGCAGGCAACTCTGCGAAGCGTTGGCGCTGCATCGCGATCTCCAAGGCCAAGCCGTGAAGGCGGAGGCGCGGCGGCTGCTCGATCTCGTCGGCATTCCCGACGCGGGCCGGCGGCTGGACGCCTATCCGCACGAGTTTTCCGGCGGCCAGGTCCAGCGCGTCATGATCGCGATGGCGCTCGCCGGAAATCCGGACCTCCTGATCGCGGACGAGCCGACCACCGCGCTCGATGCCACCATCCAGGCCCAGATCCTGGAGTTGCTCTCGACGGTGCGCCGCGAGCTCGGCATGGCGATGGTGCTGATCAGCCACGATCTCGGCGTCGTCGCCGAGAACTGCGACCGCGTCGCGGTGATGTATGCCGGCCGCATCATTGAGGAAGCCCCCAGCAACCAGCTCTTCGCCGATCCCGCGCACCCCTACGCGCAGGGCCTGATCGGCGCGCTGCCGCCGCTCGACGGACCCCGGCGGCGTCTCACCGCCATTCCCGGAACGGTGCCTGATCCCGCAAAGATGCCTGGTGGATGCGCCTTCGCGCCGCGTTGCGCGCTGGCGTCCGAGCCGTGCGGCCTTGCCGCGCCGGCGCTGGCGCCGATCGCAGATGACCGCCGCGTCGCCTGCATCCGGGCCGAGGCCTCCCGCCGCTCCCTGCTTGGGATCGCCGCCGAATGAGCCCGCCGCTCGTCGAGGTGTCCGCGATCTCGCGCAGCTATGCGATGCGCTCGGGAATGTTCGGCCGGGCTACGGCCGTGCACGCCGTCGACGGCGTGTCGCTCGCGATTGCCAGGGGGCAGACGCTGGGTCTGGTCGGCGAGTCCGGCTCGGGCAAATCGACGACGGGACGTATCGTGCTCGGCCTCGAGCCGCCCGATCGCGGCGAGGTGCGGTTCGACGGCAAGCCGATGGCCGTGCCCGCAACGGCCGCATGGCGCGCGCAGCGGGCGCGCATGCAGATGATCTACCAGGATCCGCTCGGCGCGCTAGACCGGCGCCTGCCGGTCGCAGCGCAAATCCGCGAGCCGCTCGACATCCACGGCATCGGCACGCCCGCGGAGCGCGAGGAGCGCGTCCGCGAATTGCTGCGCGCAGTCGAGCTGACGCCGGCGCATGGTGCGCGCTATCCCGGCGCGCTCTCCGGCGGCCAGCGCCAGCGCATCGTGCTGGCGCGGGCGCTCGCCACCAAGCCCGATTTCCTGGTCTGCGACGAGCCGGTCAGCGCGCTCGACGTCTCGATCCAGGCCCAGGTGGTGAACCTGCTCTGCGATCTCCAGGCGCAATTGTCGCTGACGCTGCTGTTCATCAGCCACGATCTGCGCGTCGTCCGACAGATCAGCAACGTCGTCGCGGTGATGTATCTCGGCCGCATCGTCGAGATCGGCAGCGCCGACGATCTGTTCGCGCGCCCCGAGCATCCCTATACCCAGGCGCTGGTTTCGGCGTCGCCGGCGCCGGGCCGCCGCAGCGCCGGCCGCATCGTCCTGGCGGGCGATCCGCCGAACCCTGCCGCGCGCCCCCAAGGCTGCGCCTTCCATCCGCGCTGCCCGCGCGCCATCGCCCGCTGTGCGAGCGAGGTGCCGGCGCTGGCGGCCGTCGGCGGCGACCGGCAGGTGGCCTGCCATCTCGTCACGGGCGCGCAAACGCGGGATGCGGCGTGATGGGACGCTATTTCGCCATCCGCATCGGGCGCGCTGCGCTCACGATCGTCCTCGTCGTCACCTTCGCCTTCGTCGTGTTGCGGCTGTCGGGCGATCCCGCGCTGATGATCCTGGGACCGGAGGCGCCGCCCGAAGTGCTTGCGGCGTTCCGCAAGGCCTGGGGCCTCGATGATCCCATCTGGTTTCAGTATCTCGACTATTTCGGCGCCATCGCCAAGGGCGAGCTCGGCCGCTCCATGCGCGACGGACGGCCCGCGATCGAGCTGGTGCTGGAGCGCATCCCGGCGACGCTGGCGCTGACCCTTCCGGCCTTCTTCTTCAAGGTCGCGCTCGGCGTTCCCGCCGGCATCTACGCGGCGCTGCACCGGGGTTCCGCCATCGATCGTGCCGTGATGACGACGGCGGTCGCGGGCTTCACCGTGCCGAGCTTCGTGCTCGCGCTGATCCTGGTTCTGGTCTTCGCCGTGCAGCTCGGCTGGCTGCCGTCGGGCGGGCAGGACAGCTGGCGCCATGCCATCTTGCCGATCACGACGCTGAGCTTAGGGGGCGCCGCGGTGCTGGCGCGCTTCACCCGCAGCGCCATGCTGGAGGTGCTGGGCCAGCCCTATATCCGCACCGCATCCGCCAAAGGCCTGCCGTGGCGCAAGGTGGTGACGTCCCATGCGCTGCCGAACGCGGCGATCCCGACCGTGACCATTCTCGGCTTCATGGTGGGCACGCTGATCGCGGGCGCGGTGGTGGTCGAGAGCGTGTTCGCCTGGCCGGGAGTAGGGCGCCTGCTCGTGGTCGCCGTCGCCAACCGCGACCTTGCCGTCGTGCAATGCATCCTGCTGCTGGTCGCGATGACCATGGTCACGTCAAACCTGATCGTCGACTTCCTCTACGGCTTCCTCGATCCGCGGCTGCGCGCCAAGGGAGCGCATGCATGACCGACGCCACGTTGAAGGATACCACTAGCCGCCGCATCGGGCTGCCGGCAATCCCGGTCTCGGTTGCGCTGGCGGTGACTTGGATCGTCGCGATGCTCGTGATCGCCGCCTTCGCCGAAAAAATTGCGCCATATGGCTATACCCAGCTCGACCTGCGCAACCGGCTGGCGGCGCCCGGCAACGCCGCGCACTGGCTCGGCACCGACGAGCTCGGCCGGGACGTGCTGTCGCGGCTTCTCGTCTCGATCCGCATCTCGCTGCTGATCGCCTTCGGCGCCACCGCGATTTCGGCGATCGTCGGCACCACGCTCGGCTTCCTCGCCGCGCATTTCCGCGGGGCCGCCGAGCAGCTCGTGCTGATGCTGACCGACTTCCAGGCCAGCATGCCGTTCCTGATCATGGCGCTGGCCGTGCTCGCCTTCTTCGGCAATTCGCTGCCGCTTCTGATCGGCCTCATGGGCCTGTTCGGCTGGGAGCGCTACGCCCGCATCGCGCGCGGCCTTGCCATCTCCGCCAACGCGCAAGGCTACGCCGCCGCGGTCCGCCAGCTAGGGGCGACGCCGCAGCGGATCTATCTCAGGCACATCCTGCCCAACATCGCCTCGACCCTGATCGTCTCGACCACGCTGGTTTTCCCCGAGGTGATCCTGATGGAATCGGGCCTGTCCTTCCTCGGCCTCGGCGTGCAGCCGCCGATGACCAGCCTCGGCAACATGGTCGGCTACGGCCGGGAATACCTCACCCGGGCGCCCTGGATCATGCTGGCCCCGGCCACCACCATCGTGATCACCACGCTGGCAGTGTCCGTGATTGGCGACTGGCTGCGCGACCGGCTCGACCCGACGTTGCAGTAGGATGGGACAGGTCCGCGCGAGACAATCCTCCGCTCCTCGTCCCGGACAAGCGTAAGCGCCGATCCGGAACCCATACGCCGCAGCAATAGTTTTGCGAAGACTCGGAGTTATCAGCTTCGCGCCAAACCACTTCCTGTGGGGTATGGGTCCCGGATCGGCGCGCGCTTTAGGGCGCGCTTGTCCGGGACGACAGGCGAGGGGGCGGCAATAGCCCCCCCCGCCGGGAGCAGGGGAGCCCTGTCCGCCTCAAGTTCCCGTTGCGCCCCGCCATCCCGTGCGCTATCCGGCCACAAAGGCCTGTGGCGGCACCGGATTTTCCCGCTTAGGCACCAAACCCGAGGACGGAAACCGCCATGCCAGCCTATCGCTCCCGCACCACCACCCACGGCCGCAACATGGCGGGCGCCCGCGGCCTCTGGCGCGCGACGGGCATGAAGGACGGCGATTTCGGCAAGCCGATCATCGCGGTCGTCAACTCCTTCACCCAGTTCGTGCCCGGCCACGTGCATCTGAAGGACCTCGGCCAGCTCGTCGCTCGCGAGATCGAGCAGGCCGGCGGCGTTGCCAAGGAGTTCAACACCATCGCGGTCGACGACGGTATCGCCATGGGTCATGACGGCATGCTCTACAGCCTGCCGTCGCGCGAGCTGATCGCCGACAGCGTCGAGTACATGGCCAACGCGCATTGCGCCGACGGCCTCGTCTGCATCTCCAATTGCGACAAGATCACGCCCGGCATGCTGATGGCAGCGCTGCGGCTCAACATCCCCGCCGTGTTCGTCTCGGGCGGGCCGATGGAGGCCGGCAAGGTCAAGCTGGCCGGCAAGACCAAGGCCGTCGACCTCATCGACGCCATGGTGGCCGCCGCCGACTCCAAGGTCAGCGACGAAGACGTCCAGGTGATCGAGCGCTCGGCGTGCCCGACCTGCGGCTCCTGCTCGGGCATGTTCACCGCCAATTCGATGAACTGCCTGACCGAGGCGCTGGGCCTTGCCTTGCCCGGAAACGGCTCTGTCGTCGCGACCCATGCCGACCGCAAGCGCCTGTTCGTCGAGGCCGGCCACACCATCGTCGATCTCGTCCGCCGCTATTACGAGCAGGACGATGCCAGCGTGCTGCCGCGCAACATCGCGAACTTCAAGGCGTTCGAGAACGCGATGACGCTCGACATTGCCATGGGCGGCTCGACCAACACCGTGCTGCACTTGCTTGCGGCCGCCCATGAAGGGCAGGTTGCCTTCACCATGAAGGACATCGACCGGCTGTCGCGCCGCGTGCCCGTGCTGTGCAAGGTCGCGCCCTCGGTCGCCGACGTCCATGTCGAGGACGTCCACCGCGCCGGCGGCATCATGGGCATTCTCGGCGAGCTCGACCGCGCCGGCCTGCTCGACACCTCGGTCTCGACCGTGCACGCGCCGACCATGAACGAGGCGCTGGAGCGCTGGGACATTAAGCGCACCAAGAGCGAGGCGGTGCGCACCTTCTATCGCGCCTCGCCCGGCGGCATTCCCACGCAAGTCGCCTTCAGCCAGGAGCGCCGTTACGACGAGCTCGATGCCGATCGCGAGAAGGGCGTCGTGCGCAATCTCGAGCACGCCTTCAGCAAGGACGGCGGCCTGGCCGTGCTCTACGGCAACCTCGCGCAGGACGGCTGCATCGTGAAGACCGCGGGCGTCGATGCGTCCATCCTGAAGTTCTCCGGCCCGGCGCGCGTGTTCGAGAGCCAGGACGCGGCGGTGGAAGGCATCCTCGGCGGCAAGGTCGTCGCCGGCGAGGTCGTGGTCATCATCTACGAGGGCCCGCGCGGCGGCCCCGGCATGCAGGAGATGCTGTATCCGACCAGCTATCTGAAATCGATGGGCCTCGGCAAAGCCTGCGCGCTCGTCACCGACGGCCGCTTCTCCGGCGGCTCTTCGGGCCTGTCGATCGGCCATCTGTCGCCGGAAGCCGCCGAAGGCGGCAATATCGGCCTGGTCCGCACCGGCGACATCATCGCCATCGACATCCCGAACCGCAGCATCACGCTGGAAGTCTCCGACGAGGAGCTTGCCAAGCGCCGCGCCGCGGAAGAGGCGAAGGGCGATTTGGCCTGGCAGGCAGTGGGTCGCAAGCGCAACGTCTCGACCGCACTCCAGGCTTACGCCGCACTCACCACCAGCGCCGCGCGGGGCGCGGTGCGCGAGGTCAAGCGGCGCTTGAGGTAGGGGCCTGATCGGCGCCGCAAGGCTGGATCGGTTGCTCCGGAGGGCATGGCGAATCTCCACGCCAGCGCAGATGATGCACTGTTGCAGGACAGTGTGGGGCCGGAGGTCTACAAAGAAACGGCCCCCGCCATCCGGGGCGTGGGCTATTGGGGGTGGAGGCGAGAGCCGTTTGCGAAGGGGGCACCCGACAAGCGGGCTCGCCCGCCAAGCATCATCAACCTAATGCATTTTGCTCACATCCCGCTATTTAAATTTCATTAATTTGTATTTTATTTATAATTTTATCGTGCCATCCTCTGAATAATAGTCGAAATCCATTTTTCCGAATTCGGCCGAGGCGGTGGCATATTCGAAATCCGTCCGCAACGGTCCGGATTGCCAGTAGCGGGAGTTAGCCATGAGTCATGCTCCATCACTCGTGCCGCAAATCACGACAGACCGCGACGTCTATCTCGTGCTCGATGACTTCGGCCGGCGGCTGGGCCGCGCCTGGTGTGAGACGGCCGAGGAGGACGCCAATCGCGCGACCCTGCTCAGACATCTCGCCGAAGGCCAATATCTCCGTCCAGTACGTATCGTGGCCTTCAATACCGCGGAGGGATGGTCGCGAGATGCCACCGCAGATGTCGCCGACGAGCTTCGCCGCCGCTTCGTCGAACTTGAGGAGACCGATCCCTCGCTGCTGGAGTTCTTGGAAAGAACTGCGAGGCATTAACTCGGCCATCGGAGGCGGATGAATGGTCGACGCCATGTCGGCGCGTTGATGGGCGTGGTCAATAAGTTCTTACCGGTCGGCCGTGATCGGCCGTTCGCATTAAGGATGCCCTGACGAACTTCAGCAGCCCTGGATTTTGCGGCGTATAATGCGCCACCTTCGCAAATTCATTTCGGGCAACTGGGGCACTACATGTCGCGCACTCTCGCTGTCGTCTTCTCGACCGCCGTCGCCGCAATTTCCATGACGGGCGCAGCTTCCGCCGGCTGCTACAATTGCTATACGCCGCCGCCCTGCACGACCTGCTATCAGCAGCAATATGTGCCGCCGCAATACCGCGCCGTCGACGAGACCGTGATGGTGTCGCCCGGCGCGGTCGTCGCGCACCGCACGCCGGCGCAATACCGCACCGTGATGGTGCCGCAGACCGTGATGGTCGCGCCGCCGAGCGTGCAGTATGAGCGCATCCCGCCGCAATACGCGACGCGCCAGCGCGTCGAGATGGTCTCGCCCGGCTATTCCTACTACGCCCCGGTGCAGATGAACTGCGCGTCCTGCGGGTACTGAGCCGGACAACGTAACGATCGGATTGGGCGCGGCGCTCTCATGAGAGCGCCGCGTTTTCTTTTGTGCGGCTCACGGAATCGCGACCTTGTTCGACACGACTATTCGGCGCTGCAACCGGTCGATGAGGGTGATGAAAACCGCCCTCGGCCGATGGCTGATGGGAACCGAGAACCAGAGCTGCGAGAGATTGGAGGGATCGCCGAGATCGCAGAATCCGTAGAGCTTTTGCTTTCTGGCGTTGTAGATATCGACCCAGGTCCGCGACGCCGAAATATTGAGCCCGCACGGCGGCAGCTTGGGCGAGTCTGCAAACAGGGCGGGCGAGTAATCGCTCCAGTTGACCACCTTCAACCCGACGATCAACGTCGGTCCAAAAACGAGTTGCCCGTTGAATTGCAGCACCGGACGCGGGAACGGCTGCGCCAGCGCCGGTGCCGCAAATCCAACCAGGAGCGCAACGGCTACCAGGAATAGCTTCAGTTTCATCTCGATCCTCCGTCCCACGGCGTCAACCAACGCTAGTGATGGGCGGCGGAAATTCTTTGATCCTGCTCAACGGAGGGGTACGCTCCGCAGCCGGCCGCGAGCGATATGCAAGCAAGCCCGCCAAGGCGTGCCAAACGATGTCCGGAGCAGGGCCCCACCGAACCCCGCGGCAACAACGCCCTCACTGCGGCTCAAACTCCATCACAGCAGCCCAACTTCGCGTTGCCTTACGCGGTCGACTGCGTTAAGCGACACCCATTCCGGGCTTGGAAGGGTGGCCGAGTGGTTTAAGGCACCGGTCTTGAAATTCTGGAATCGTGGTACCGGCTTGTAATAGCCGGTCCCGTTTGGTGCTGAAATGCTGGGATATTTCCCCAGGGTCAGCGCCCGTTCGTCCCCGTCATTACCGCGTCGTCCCAACCAGTTGGGTAGCAAATCGGGTAGCAGCCCGATTGCTTCCCGCGACGGGAGCAGGGGCGTATGATAGATGCCGACACAATCACTTTGATCGGGCTCACACTGTTCGCTGGCGGCCTCATTGTCCGCTGGCTTATGTGTCGCCGATCTCACACCCACGACAGCCGGTAGCTCACGCACGTTCCGTGCCACTAAGGATCGATAATTTGACTCTCGCTGGCGGGGCGTTTCGATGGCGGGATGCCTCGCCAGAAACGCCACACACCGACGCATGCCAATGGCCGGCCGATGAAAATCACCTTCGGCCAGATGCGCGGCATGGGAGTGCGCGGCGTGCTGGTCTATTGCCATTGCGGCCGTCACATCGCTCTAGACGCCGACCGCTGGGGCGATGAAGTGCGGCTGTCTGATATCGAGCCGCAGTTCGTCTGTCAGGGGTGCGGCAGCCGCGGGGCCGACGTGCGGCCCGATTTCGAGCGCGGCAATCCGCGACTTGCGATCACAGGTGTGAAAGAGGTCGGCAACTGAACCTGCCTCAAATCCGCGACGGGTATCACCAAGCGCCGCAACTTGACTGCAAGCGAGCGAAACTTGTCGGCAACCAGTCGGTTGCGCGCTCGCGTGTCGGCATCTGACGCAAGCAGCAGTTCTGCGTCATTGCCTTGCTGTTCCAGCAGCTCAATTTGCTCTTGAAGGTTGGTCATGAGATTTTCCCCTGTTGATGGGGAATAGTGTTCCACGCCCTACCGTGACGTCTGATCAATACAGACCACGTCTCAAAGAAACTTACGGGCACGAGAAGCGACCCTGCCGAACGCGCGTTCGGACGATGGGCCGTCCCGGGTGGATGTCGCAACATCTGGAGTGTCGCGCCACAGACCGAAATCTCAATTCTCTCGGCTGGAGAGTCGTTCCTATCGCCACCGAGGCGGCCTTAGCTCAGGTGTTCCGCTTATAAATACCCACAGAAAGAACAAAGAAGGTGCGCTATTTCACACTATCTGTTCTGGGTCGGAGAACTACGGGGTACGGGGTTTTGTTCTCCGCTCGGAGAACCACGGCCCACTGAGGGCCTAAAACAAGGCGGGCCCGGTGTGCCTAGGAGCCCGGGCCCATAACCTCAGCAACGTCATGGCGGCGCCGCTCGGCTACAATCCCTTTGTACTGGGATTCTAGAGTGCCTTTTTGAGGCAGGTCAAATATTGCGAGGGCTGGATGAGCGGCCCTACCTCATGCGCCTAGATCCAATATTGATGAAGTAGAGCGGCCGTCGAGCTTGGTCCATCACCTCAAGCGACCACTCTTGGCCGGGACGAAACCTGCCATCGATGTCTTTGAAGAGAGCCGCCGCGTATGCAGTCGCCTCTCGCCAGGCCGCTTCGTCGTCTGGAAGCTCCTCGCCGTGGTCGTCTATGCTCGGGGAGACATTGTGGACGTGGAAGAAATACATGGGCATCTTTGACAAGCGCCCACAGATGGGCCCGTTCCATAATTCCTTTAGAAGCGGGACTGGCCCGCTCAATCAGACAAAAAGAAATCCCGCCGACCTGGAGCCGGCGGGAGGCGATGGAAGATTTTAGACCGGCGTGCGGCGCCGATCGGTTGGACAAGAGCCTAGCAGGCTCTCATCGGGCGGAGGCATGTTGTTTTCGCAAGGCCCGATGCCGGGCCCACCGGAGCCGCTGCAGCGCCCATAGGACGCGGATCAGACGCATTCGCCCAGCAACGGTTCGTTGTCCTCCCGATCGCAATCGTCCTGCTCGCGGTCCGTGAGGCATGTCCCCATGACGCCGCTGGTCGTCCAGCCCAGGGAAGGCTCGTCGTCCTCCCCCGGTTCGGCGCCGTCGTGCTCGTCCTCCAAGTCTTTGGTGCCGCTGGCTGCCCAATGGGTCTGATCACCCGTCCAGTTGCGGTCGTCCGGCCCGTAAGCGCTCGGATGCCGCTCCAGGCTGCCAAGCGACGGCTCGTCGTCAAGGCCGTTCTCGGCCGGATCGTCATCCTCAGCAGGGTCGCCGTCCTCCAGATCGGCCGAAATGTCGTCCTCTAGCTCGGTCATGACATAGGGGTCGGAGGCATCCAGGAAGTCGATCAGCTTGGTAATTTCTGCCCGTGCCTCTTTCCTGAGTCTGGCGAGGGTGTGGATCGCCGTTCGCCGGGCCAGCTCTTGGAGTGCTGGACCGGACAGGATCGCATCCAGCGACTCCGCTGGCAGTTCTTTGACGTTTTCCATGGTGGTCTCACTGGTTTGGGCTTTCGACAGCCATGCCTCGTGGTCGGACGGGGCAGCCGGGGGGTCGAAACCAGCCAGTGAGACTGGTCGGACGCTTTTAAGGGGTGGGAACTTAATCTCCCCCTCTGGACAGCACAGTCCGCCCCCGGCCACTTGCCCTCGGAATCCGAATAGGCAATAAGGTTCGGGTCGGAGCCGCACCGCCAAGTGCGTCCGTCGATAGCCGGGAAAATCCCGGTCATCATTCAGCCGTCACCGCTCGACGCCAATCGAGTGGACATGCTGACCAAGCATGAAGCGGCTTATCACTGGTCCGGGTTTCGACACCCACGGACATGCTGCTCCTGATTTGCTTAAAAATCCATCCCCTTTCGGGGCTTGGCGCGCTGGAACGTTTGTTGCCGCGACGCGTCCTTAGGAGGCATCGATCCTGTCGCTTGTGGGTCGACCGATGGATACAGTAGCTGCCTATGCGATCTCGGCGTTTATCATCGGCTTTGGCATCGGGATCTTCATTGCCGGGCTAAACTCTGACGCGCCAGCTTTGTGGGCCTGCGTCGCTCTGATACCCGTCGCGATCGGGCTCCTGAGTGCCTTCGGTCCCAAATAACATTGCCGGCGCCGATCGTGCGGAACGGTAGCCGGCGTAGGCCGCAGGCGTCGCAACTGGCGTCTTGCGGCCTACAAGGGCTAATCCCACAGTCCCCGGCTGACGTTGTCACCCACGGTCGCCGAACCGTCGTCAAACAAGGCCTCATCGAGAGACAGAAGTGGGCTGTCGCCGAATTTGCGGTGCTTGGTGGGGAATTGCTTTTCATGCTGTTGGACGAACCATCGCACCCGCTGCGGTGCGTCCGATCGCTGCAACGCTCCCGTCAAGATGTCCTCAATGATGCGGCTTACGATCTCATCCGGGTCGGGGACATATGCGGGTACCAAGGCGCGGATGGCCATATAGTCGTTCGCCTCCTGTCGTCGTGCGGCCGTCACTTCCCGCGTGCGCTGTAGAGACCACCGCAACGTCTGAGCCTTGGATTGACTGTCTGTTATGTGCTCACGCACAAATCTATCGAATTCAGGATCTGCCTTCCGGGCGTTGTAGAAGTAGGAGGAGTTGCATATCACCGGTCGCTTCTTTCCGCGCAACCACTGACCAGTGATATCGGCAATCGATTTCCTGGCCACAAGCAAAGCCTTCACTTGCCGCAACTTCTCCGGCGGGAGCGGCTCGCATTTATTGCGCGCTGCGTTTCGGCAAATCACACACTGCCTTATCTTCCATCCCTGCTTAGTGACACGCATTCGCGCATCGGCGAGAGAATGGCCGCGTTTGCAGTGCGTGAAATTGCGGAGACGGGAGCCTTTTCCACGACGGGCATTTTCGCCGGAAATAGATAACGCGTCGGCCGCCCACTCGGGGTGCAACTTGCAGTGCCGCTTGAAACGCTCGTAACTCACAATGGCCGGGCCAAACTGCTTCATTCCCGAGGTCAGTTTTCGGATCGTGCTGCCGGCTTTGAGCTTCGCCATAAACTCAACGGCGAGATCCGCCGGAATGCCGGGTGGCACATTGCGCCACTTCAGTTCAGCCGCGCGGTGAAGTTCGGAGCGAGAAAACTGGTCCGCCATTATCGCCTCCACAAAGCGCACAATTGCGCTGCGGAAGGGCGCGCCTGAGTCGCGGCCTCGCAATGGCTAGCGGACTTCTGTGAACCGTTTTTCTTTTATCGGGGATATGGCGCGGCAGATTGACTCAGGGGGGCAAATCACGCGGCATAATGGGTTGTTGACCGGCTGATTCGCAGAAAGACCGCCAAAGGTTGGGAGGCCTGGCGGTCTTTAAGCGATCAGTACCTCCACCTTTAAACCGAGCGGAGGAGCCCTGTGAGAAGTGCGATTCCTTTTTAAACCTCGCATCAACGGCGTCAATAGCTCGGTTCTTCTAATCGGGGCAGAACCCCAGAAAGTGAACTAAAGCTATGTCTCAGCCGTTCATCTATCTCCCGGGCGCATCAGGTGTGAGCTATCCCTATTTCAAAATCGATCTGCCGCGCTCAACGGCAGGATGGCAAGCCGTCGCTGGCAACTACGCCTTTCTGAAGAAACTGTCGAACGGAAACTACCTGCCCGTCTACATCGGGCAGGCGGACAATCTGCAAGCCCGATTGCCGTGCCACGAGCGGTTTGACGATGCGATCAGGGCAGGCGCGTCTTTGGTTGTGGCGCACACCACACCAGGCGGAGAGTCGGCACGCCTCGCGGAGGAGCGAGACCTGATCCAGAAGTGGAATCCCGCTCTGAACACGCATCACCGGACGATCGGTTAGAGCTAGGATCATCTCCGCCTTTGACATAATTGGCGGGAACGAAACCAGGATTGGCGGGTACGCCCGCCAGTCGCTCTAGGATTGCCTCGTTGGCTCGCCTGATCGCTTCCCTGTTCATACGCCCCCCAACATTCTCCAACCTCACAAGTTCCGGTTAAGGCCGCCTTAATGCTTCGCCACGCCATCCGGCATCGTCGCAACGCATTTCGCTTGATCAACGGCCATCCCGATCAGCCGCTGCGTCATGCCGTGCAGACCTGCCATGGCTAACTCACTTTCCAACTCGGCACTTCGTCAGGTTCGGCGAAGGCCTTTTCCCAACGATCCCGCTGCTTAGGAGGCCCCTTGCTGGTGGCAGCTTGGCCGGGGAGCATGTGGTCAAGCAGTTGCCCCAACAGCCCCAGCATGTCGACCTGATCGTCATTTCGGCCGGCGGGGAAGCCCAGCAGCTCAGCGCGAAAAGCCGGATACCAAGGCGCGTTCATCGGCACGTAGAGGCCATTCGCCGCCATCCGTCCTCGGATCGACTGAGCGCGCACCGACTTGTCGCCACGGGTCGGAAATTGCTGCCGGGCGCACCAGGCGCGGCGCTCGCGCTGCCGCTGTGTCAGGAACGGCCCCACGCCTGATTTGATCTGTCCGCCTTCCTCAGCCCAGCCTACGGGCTTCCAGCGCAAGACTAAATCACAGAAGGCTTCCACCCACACGTCAGAAGCCGCCTGCTTGCGCCACAGGTCGAGCAGGTACATGCGGCCCTCGGGGTCGACGCCGATCACTCCGTGCACTGTGTAATCGCCCTTATCGGCGCTCACCGCATAGTCGGACGCGCCATAGATTCGCAGCGTCTTGCGGTCCGGCTCATGCGTGTAGGGCTTCAGCCAATCAGCCTTGAAATAATCGCCGTCTTCCGGTGCGGGGCGCTGCTGAAAGAGCGCGGCCCACATCATCGGCGATGTCTCGCGCTGCCGGCTGCGCAAATAACTACCGTAGTTGTAGCCGTTTGGCTCGTCCCAGAGATATTCACCGGGCTTGCGCCCGACCGGGTCGTCCTCGCCTGCGATCGCAGGAATATCAATGATCTTGCCGCTCACCAGGCCCGCTTTGATCTGTTCGGCAACGCGGCCGGCAACGTCCAGCTCGTGCCACCTCGTATTCATCAGAATTCGCTTGGCGCCAGGCTTCAGACGAGCACCAAAATCGTCCGTGTACCAGTCCCAGCGCTTCTGCCGGACGGTATCCGACCAAGCGTCCTCGCGATTGCCGAAAAGGTCGTCACACAGTCCGAGATCAGCACGAAAGCCGCTGATGCCCACGCCGGCGCCGACGCCGTAATATTCCCCGCCTTCCTGCAGCGCGAATTGATCGGCCGCGGCGTTGACCGGGGAGATGGAGATTCCGAGCGCATCACCTTCGTTGGTGATCTCGCTTCGGACCTTGCGCCCCCAGCGTTGGGCAAAGTCGCCGTTATGGGTCGCGAACAGGATGTTGTTCTGCGGGTACTTCGCGAAGTACCAGGGCGGCAGCAAATGGCTGATGTAGGTCGATTTCGCGCAGCCGGGAGGGGCGTGGAGCAACAGGACCTCCAACTCCGGATCTTCAAGGAAGGCTTCCACCTCATTGATGATCAGGAGGTGATGCGCCGCCGGCTCAAAGCCCTTGTAGCGCGCCCACGCCGCCATGCTCTTCCGGACTTGTCGCCGCTCATGCTCCCCCTCAAGACGGCGCTCAAGCGCCGCCAGAGCCTCCGGCTTTAGTGCGGCGGCCTCAAGCATTGCCGACCGTCGGAGAGGCGGCGGCCCTCGCTTTCCGGATTTCCGCGAGCGTTTCGGCCAACTCCTGGTCCGTGAGATCGTCTAGGCCGGCTTCCGCGAAGATGTGCTCTTTCGGGAGCAGGCTCGCAATGATCTTCAGATAGTCTTTCGGGTTTTCCTTGAAAACAATGTCGATCGCGGCGTGACCGGTTTTCTTCCAGTGCTCCAGGAACCTGGTAATGACCTCGCCTTGCAGCTTGTTTCTGGACCCGACCACGCGACCACCGGTCCCCTTGAGAAACTGTCCGTTCGGAGCGCGCGACATCAGGCTCTCCCTCGCTTGAAAATATCCTGGAGCGGCGCCGGTCCTGCCCACGCAGGGCCATTCCTGACACCGACGTTGCGAACATTCGCAAAATTCGACGGGAAAACCTGAGGCGACGGCTGGCGCTGAGGCTGCGCTTGCTGATGGGCCGAAGGGCCTTCCAGCATCCCCCATTGGTAAAGTGCCTCCGCTACCGCGTGCGCCGGTCTGGGGCTCGACTGATAAATCACTTTCAGCTGCTCGACCGCGGGGTGCTGGTTCTGCATGAGGTGGCCGACAACAGCGTCAAGCTGCTTGAACGTGTCCACACCGTGCTCAGCAATGAACTCGCTCCGCGACGCCGCCTGAATGGCTCGTAGCTCGGCGGCATGTACCGCCTGCTCGCGCTGCGTCATCTCGGAAAGACGCCGCTCCGCATCGCCGTCCTCCGCCGACGGTGGCACCTTGCCTTTGGAGGCAAGGATGTCCTTGATTGAGAGAGGCTTGGCACCGTCGAGCAGGCCGATACGCTTCACATAGCCATAGATGCTCTCCACGGGATCCGTGGTCGAGCCAACCATACTCAGGACTTCCTGCTTCTGCGCAGGGGTTAGCTGTTTCAGCGCCGCATCTATCGCGTCGACGGTGGCCTTACCGTGCTTCGACGTGAAGCTGGTAAAGCTCTGATTGTACCGCTCCACCGCCGGATCTTGATTGGCATCGTTTTGCTGTGAAGTCTGCGAGGCCCCTTCGTCGGCCTCGTCGTAATAGCCCCATTTCTCCTCATTGTACTTCTGAAGCTCGTCCTCCAGCTCCCGAACGCGAGCATCCATCTTTCGTCGGCGTTCTCGCTCAGCCCGCAAAGCGGTGAGCGGAACGTTCGGCACATCGCCATCCTCCGCGCGCGAGTTGCTTTGCTCCGAAGCGGGCGCCTCCGACGTGTCACGGTGGTCTAGAATAGACGCGAGCGGAGTGGCCGACTCCGCTGCGCCATTACTCTCACTTACGCTACCAACCTCAGCCTGATCGATCGCTTCAGACATCGTCACTGCTTCCTCTACGCCCGCAGACCGGCGGCATCCGATGTTGACGGGTCATCGTCCCAAACGCCCGTTAAGCCCGGCGGCGGCTTCGCCAACTCACTGCTTCGGCGAAAGCTTCACACGATCACGCGTCACAAAGACTCTCTCGCCCTTCTGGCGGCCTTCGATTTTCTCGAGCCGCACCTTGCGGGTGATCAAATTCGCTGGCCCCGGATCCTCCACCACCTGGACGTCATGCCCGCGGAAGCCATAAACGTCGGTTCGCACCAGGGTGCCGACCGCCAGGACAGGGTAGGGTGGTTTCCGATTGTGGATCTTCTCTTCGCGAACTGCAGCCTTGTTGGCCAACCTCGTCTCTAGGGAAGGCTCTGGGATAAGCGCCAACCGATCGGCCGGACTGAGCGTCGCCAAGCGAGGATCATTCGCTTTCATATTGATATCTCCCTTCCTATAAGCGCCAGCTTGCATCGCGAAAACACGCTACTGGCGCCCCGCGCAGATCACCGCGATATTGTCAGGATCAGACGCGGTGAAGCCCGGCGCGATGAAAACTGTAAAGCCGATGGCTGTCGATGAAATCGAGGTCTGCGCAACAAACATGATGCTGCCTGACTTGCTCGCGTTGATCACGCAAGCATAATTGGCACTGTCGAAGTTCGTTGTGGTTACGGTTGCCGTGTAGGTCCCCGTCCCCGTTCTCGCGATATCAAGATTGTACCGCTTTAGGTTCGTGACGCCGCCGCCGCTTTGCGTGGCGTATGCGAACGCTTTGATGGCGCTGTCGTGGCTCTGCGCCTGAGATGGGGTAACGACTGCAGTTGTGCTCGTGCCGGTCTGCTGATCTGACTTTGTCGCTGCGGTCGCGCACGTTCCGGTGGTGGTGATGGCCGACCCGAAGCACGTCACCGAAGTGACGGTTCCGGTGCCGCTGGTCGTGTTGCAGCCAAATGTGTGCGTCGTGGTCGAATATGTGAGCGCGCCGGTGCAGTTGTTGATCGCGATTGCGGTTGCTGTGGTCGACCCCCAATAGCCGATGACCGTGTCCTGCGTGCCGGTCGCGAGCCCGCTGATTGCGAGCGCGCCGGCCGAACATGTTCCGCTTCCCGTGCGGGAGACAACGCCGGTAGAAGACAGCCCAGCGAGGCAATCGAGGTCGGTGTCCCACGCCTCCACGTTCGTTCCGATGACGAGGCCGATATTGGCCCGCATCGTTGCGCCGGTGCAGTCGGTCGGGTTGGCAGTCCCAGCCGTCGCGTTGCACTTCGTCGTGTTCGCGGCCATCGTCGCAAGCTGCGAATTCGTGACCTTGCTGGCGCCGATCGCGGTGACGCCGGAAGCGTTCATGGTCACGTCGCCGGTGACATCTCTGCAGATCGGGTCCGCCGCGGCCTGGCCCACTGCGAGCTGGGCAGAGCCACAGAGGAGAGAAGTGTACCCGGTTGTGCCAGCGCCCTTTCCTAAAAGGAAGGCGTGACTTGTAGCCGTACCCGCATTCTGCGCATGCGCAGAGGCACAAAAAAAGCTCACCAAAACAAGCGCGAGCAGCCTGTAAAGAGATTTCATAGCGGGTAGCCAACTCCTGGAATGGGCCGCTTCCATCATGCGACCTCGGCACGCGGGCAGGGGATGACACCCTCTCGCCGCAAGCGATCGACCACGGTATCGCGGAGGAAGTTCGAGCGGGTGGTGAAGTTCGCGGCCGCAGAGCGGTCGATTACTTCCAGCAGCTCGGGCGAGCACTTGAAGACAGCTCGCTCAGTGAAGTGGCAGGACGTTTGATCGGGCATCGCGGTTTGCACCAGTTGGTGATTTGATGCTCCGAATGTACGTATGACGGCCTCACTACGGCAATTAAATACATGTCAATTGGCGTATAACGCTATGGCATAAATCAATTGTCTCACTTCGACCGAATTACAGAACCGGTGCTTCTGGTGAGCTAAGAGGTTGATCGGACTCAAATTTGCTAATGGGCGAAGCGTTGTTGCTACCGCTTTGCTACCGAAGGGGGCCTTTTCCCTCCCAAATGAAGCCGCCTGGATACGTTCGGCCGACCTTGATAGCAACGCGCTCGGCAGCTCGTCTGACCGCAAACCGGTGCTTGTTGCGAACCGGTTCAGCGAGCCGCGGATAGCACCACCTCACCAGATCCATCGTGGTTAGACGAGCACCAGGCTTGGCGATGAAGGCGCGCTTGATCTGACGCTGGCACCTGTTTCCCATTGGTCACAGTCTCCGGAGCGCCGCGGATGCCAGCGACACGCTTGGGGCTGACTTTCCCCCTCTTTCTCCCATCTCGTCCCCGTGTTCGGATTGTTCGGACATGTTCGGTTCGTGTTCGTGTTCGGATGTTCGTTCGGTTCGGGGGTTCTATAAGAACCCCGAAACCCGAACATTACGAACAGTGCCATCGATCCATGTATTCCCGAACGAGGCCCTTGGCCTTCAAGCCTGATCTGGCATCCGTGAGATCGGCTCTGCGGCGCTCGCCTATGCCGGCCTCTTTTGCCTTGGCGTTCCAGTCCTCGGTTATCAGCCCGGGCTTTCCGGCTTCCTGGAGCAACAGAAGCATGGTCCGCTGATTGGGTGTGAGTTTGGGTTGGCGGCTCTGTGGGGCCTGCGCTTCGTCTGTAGGCTCCACGATGTTGACCGTGATTGGGTCGCCGTCCTCGTCCAAGCCGAACTCATGAACTTTCGACTTGAAGGAGAACAGCGGGCCCTCTGGAGCGTCGTTGGCCTTGGTGATGCTGGCGGTCTTGATATCCTCGCCGCTGATGGTCACCAGCATGTCAACATCGCCCACAATCGCGCTGCTGCCGCGGGGGCCGCGGTCGGCTTCCTTGCCGGTGTGGCCGATCAGAGCGACGTGAGGCCCCCCCGTGACGTTCTTGATGCGCTGGAGGTTGGCGAAAATGGCGCCTTGATCTTTGGCCTGGTTCTCGTCACCACCGCCGGCGGCAATGAGCTTCGCCCATGTGTCGAAGATGATGACGCCGGCACCTGCGGCGTTGTCGTACTCTGGCCCGTAGAACTCGGCCTCTACGTCGGCGATTGTGTCGAGAACCTTCCGGACTGAATCCGGCCGGACCAAATCGACGACCGCGGGGACTACAGCGATCGGCAGCCGCTCTAATCCCTTGGTCTTCGCGATCGCCAGCAGCCGGCGCCGCACGAGATCCGCTCGCTCCAAGGCGAAGTAGATCACGCCTGTCTGATGCTTGTTGCGGTGCCCGAACCAATCCGAGCCGCTTGCAATGGCGACGGCAGCGTCCGCCAGCAACGCGGACTTGAGGCTTCCAGGCGGTCCAACCCATGCCGAGGTTTCGTCGTAGGCGAAGATGCCCTTGATGATATGCGACTTGCCGGCCTCGGTCGGGCAACGGATGTTGCCGAACAATTCGAAGCCGAAACCCTTCGCCCGGGCCAGTGCTGCGTCCGGGGTTCTCATTCGCACCTCATCAGCTCGGGATAGACGAGGTCCAGCGCGCCCATTTGCTCCAGCCGTTGGTCGACCTCTCGGCTCGACAGATTGCCGTTCTTGAGGCTGACGCCAAGGATCTTGGCTTCGCTCTCCAGCCACTTCGCGCGCGTGCACATGAACCGCAGGCCGGCGAGCTGGAGCTGCTTGCGGACTTCCGGGTCCGAGACCATGAGGGGGTGGCTCATGCGGCCCCTCCGATCAGACGCAGGCTTTCGGCGCCGTAGCGCGCAATCAGCGCGGCCTCGGCGCGGCCGTGATCTTTCTTGCGCTTGAAGTGGTCTCCGCACGTCGGGAACAGCCGTAGCGCCAGCGCGCGGGCCTCTTCCTTTTCCGAGGATAGGCGAAGATGTCCTTTCCATTTCGCCGGGGTAACGAGGTGCAGAGGGATTGCTGCCGCACCAATCACTCCTAGAACCACACCATAGGCGCGACCGAACTTGAACGTGGATGATACGCCTTGGCCAGGCATCGCATTGACACGCTCTAGGAAGACGGTATCCGGCGCCATCGCGGCAATGCGCTTCGCGAGGTTGACCGCATCCACTTCGCCGGCAGCGAGTGGCATGTCTTCCACGGCGACCCTCTCCGGATGGTCAGGGAAATAGAAGGCGAGCGCGCCAGATGCGCCGGGATCAATGCCGAGAATGCAGCGCATCATCACAGCACCTCCGGGGTGGAGATGCGGTCGAGTGCGGCGCCGATCGGACTGGAGGCGATGCCGAACTTGTCCCGCTTGATGCTGTGGGCAATCTGCCGAAGCGATACCCCGTACTGAAGGGCGAGACTGGCGATGATCGCTGCGTCAGACATCAGCACATCGAGCATTGAGTTGGAGCGATCTGCGTTCAGGAAGATCTCGCCAACCTCGCCGTTCGGCTTGTAACCGACGGTCAAGGTCACGCGGATGCCGTCTCGATCGAATTCCTGGGTCTCGTTCGGACGGCGGTTGGGGAGCTGCTCGCGGGTCATGCGGGCACCTCATTGGTTTGATATCCGCCGACCTTGAGGGAGGCCAGTGTGAGGCTAGGAACCGCTTCGGAAGGCCGCAAGACCTCAATCGCGGCCGCAGTGGCGTTCAGTAGTGCCATCGCGATAGCGAGCGCGTCCTCGCGAGATGACTGCCGGACGTGATTCTCAATAGCTTTGATTTGGCATTCTATCGCCTGAAGGCTGCTCATTATTGGCCCTCGTGGTGCAGGAGGGGGCCAACGGCAGCCAAGCGGAGCCGGTTTGCGCAGCGCCGGGTGGGCCCCGCCGCTTGCAGACTTGGAAAACTGGGATTAGATTTCGAGGAGATCGAAGCGCCAGCCAGATCAACTTTCGAAGCCCCACCCGCCGCCAGCGGGGTGGGGTTTTGCATGACGGCCATGGCTTACGCGACCTCCGTCTTTTTCGGGTTTTCGAGCATCTGTTCTAGAGCCCTCACAGGCACCCGAAGCAGTTTCCCAATTCGAATAGTGGGAATCTCTCCACGAGCCGCGGCGGCGTACGCCGCATTCCGACACATGTTGAAATACTCTTTGCCGGCCTCCGGCACTGAGATGGTCTTCGCTTGCGTCATCTTCCGTCCTTCGCTGGGAAATCTGGGCGCCGGTAGCCCCAAACCATGCTTGTTCAGTGCCGGCAGTCGCAATTTATGTTGATTTGCCCCATTTGCCATGCGATAGTACGTCAAATGGCGGAGATTATTATGGCAGAAATCAAACCCGAGAGAAGGGGCGGAGCCCGGAAGAATGCAGGTCGGAAACCTCTGGCGGTGACGAAGAGCGCTTACTTTTCCACCCGCCTGGATGAAGCCACAAGGGACCGGCTTGAGCGAGAGGCTGCTAGCGCAGATCCGCCACGTTCACTCTCGGCGGAAATTCAAATGCGCCTAAAGGACTCGCTGAACGAGAAGCACGATGAGTTTGCCCCTCATGTGCGTGCTCTTGGCCATCTGGTCATGCATTTGGCCACGGGCATCGAGTTGAGCACAGGGCGCCCCTGGAACGAAGACCAGTTCGCACATCAAGCGCTCAAGCGAGCCTTGGAGGTCAGTCTAGCTTGGTCAAACCCCGGCGGCGACGCAGCCACCCCGAACCGCTTGCAGCAGATGCCCGCTGGCATGACAACCCCTGAAGGGATCGGTGATGCCGTCGCCTTCGGTTTGCGGCAGCAAATGATGATGGATGCACCAACCGGTAAACCTGCAAAGAACGTTCACACAGCGAGAGGCTTGCACGCGCTGCCTGCCCTTGGTGCTAAGTTGTTCCCGAAAGAGGGGAAGCAGAAATGAAGGGGCATGTTCGGCAACGCGGTAAGGGCCGCTGGTACGCCGTCATCGAGATCCGCGACGGCACCGGCAAACGCAAACGCAAATGGGTTGCCCTGCCGGAGGCGAAGGGCAAGCGCGATGCTCAGACAGCGTGCGGCAAGCTGATAACCGAACTTAACGGCGGATCCTATGTCGAGCCATCCAAGACTACGCTGGCGCAGTTCTTTGACCGCTGGCTAAAGCACATCAAGGCGAACGTCTCGCCGCGTACTCATGAGCGCTATGAGCAGATCGCGACAAAGAACATTGCCCCACTGCTTGGCGCCAAGATCCTTTCTAAGCTCCAGCCGATCGAGATCAGCGAGGCATACAGCAAGGCTTTGGAGAGCGGTCGGCGTGACGGGAAGGGCGGTCTGTCGCCGCGCACCGTACATCACATGCACCGTGTTCTGTTCTCCGCGCTCGGTCAGGCCGAACGTTGGCGGCTCATCCCTCGTAACCCGGCCGCGCTGCTCGAGAAACGCGATCGGCCGAAGATTGAACGCAAGCCTGTCAGGACCATTGATGCGAACAACACTGCCGCGGCGTTTGATGCGGCCCGGGAGCGTCGCCTGTTCATTCCGCTGATCCTGGCAACGCTGTGCGGCCTGCGTCGCGGCGAGATCACGGCCCTTCGCTGGCAGTCGGTCGACCTTGACAATGGTCAGTTGGCAGTCGTCGCAAGCACAGAGCAGACCGATGCCGGCGCCATTCGGGAGAAGGAAGCAAAGAGCGGCCGAGCCCGTACGATCGCCATGCCGTCCATGGCGGTGGAGGAGCTGCGGCGCTGGCGTATCCAGCAGGCGGAGGAGCTACTGCGGTTGGGGGTTCGCGGTGACGATGAGCTGCACGTTGTCACGCAAGTCGACGGGTCGCCGCTTCAGCCGCGGAGTCTCACCCATTCAGTTTCCGAGTTCCTGAAGGAATGGCGGGTCACGCTGCACGGTCTACGGCACAGCCACGCGAGCCACATGCTGGCCTCGAATATCCATCCCAAGATCGTGCAGGAGCGGCTGGGCCATTCCTCGATCGCCATCACCATGGATATCTACAGCCACCTGATGCCGAACATGCAGGGCGAGGCCGCCGCGGCGGTTGACGTCGCTATGCGCGCCGCCATAAACAAGCGAACCGACGACGTTGGGTAGCAAAGCGGTAGCAGAGTCCACGAAACGTTCTCTGCGAAGCGACGAAAAGCTAAACAATTTCAAGGCTTGGAAGGGTGGCCGAGTGGTTTAAGGCACCGGTCTTGAAAACCGGCGTGCCCGCAAGGGTACCGTGGGTTCGAATCCCACCCCTTCCGCCAGCCGAGCCGTCAGGGGTCTATCGGTCCGGCTTTCCCCAGGTAGGTCATCGGTGAATCAAACGTCCAATCCGGCCGCGCTCGACAAACTGAAGCTCCGCATTCAGGCGTTGCGCGCCAAGACGATCGCCAATGGCTGCACCGAGGACGAGGCGCTGTCCGCCGCCGCCAAGGTTGCCGAGCTGCTGGATCGGCATGATCTGTCGCTCTCCGATGTCGAGCTGCGCGCCTCGCCATGCGAACGGACGGTCTACCAGACCAATCGCAAGAAGCGGATTCCCCTGGACGACTGCATCGGCGCGATCGCTCATTTCTGCGATTGCCGGGTCTGGCGCGAGAAGAACGCCGACGGCGAGAACGTCTATGTGTTCTTTGGTCTCGGCGCGGATGTCGAGGTCGCGCATTACCTCGCTGAATTGATCGACGGCGCCGTGCGCGCCGAGCTCGGCCGCTTCAAGACCTCGATCGAGTACGGCAGGTTCCGGCACCAGGAGCGGCATCTGGCCAATGCGTCCTTCGCGCTCGGGATGGTGGCGTCCATCGCGCAAAGGCTGGTGGCGATCAAGGACGGCCGCGATCAGGCCAACGCAAGCACCGGCCGCGGGCTGGTGATCCTCAAGACTTCCGTGGTCGACGCAGAATTCGACAAGCTCGGCCTCAATCTTCGGAACCAGCGAAGCAGCGGGCGGATGGTGTCGATGACGGCCTATGAAGCCGGCGGCGCTGCGGGAGCGTCGCTGGCCATCAGTCCCGGCCTCGGCGGGCCGCGGTCAGGAACCCCGGCCAAAGGAAACTGAGCGCATCGGGTCAGTGGCGCTTCGGCCGGAGCCGAAGCATAGCGACAAGGTCCGCCTCATCCGCTCTCAGCTCTTCGGACTCGCCCCCTTCAGCGCGTCCCACGCGGCCTGGTTCGCCTGATCGAACGCCTTGCGGGATTCAGCCAGCGCCGCACTCAGGACCGACCACGACTCGCTGCCGGCCTGCTTCAGCTTCTGCAGGCGGGCTTCTGCTTCGGATGCATCCGATTTCATCTGCTTGAGCGCGGCATCGACATCGACGGTGCGGGCTGCGGCGACCTTGCCCGCGGCCTCGCGGAATTTGTCCGCGGCTTCGCGCCAGGCCTTGGCCTGTGCCGCCGCAACGTCCTTGAAGGTGGCCTGTTGCTGCTCGAACTGTTTGCCGGCGCCTTCGAAGTAGGTCTTCACCTGGGCTTCGAATCCTGCCCATTGCTTTTCCAGCTCGGCCTTGGCGTCCGTCCAGGCGGCTTCGCCTGCTTCCGCCTGGGTCTTGAGCATCGCCTGAAATTCGTCGCGGCGCTTGGTGAGATCAGACAGCAGCTGATCGGACTTCACCTTGGACTCAGCCTTGGCCTGACCGGCCTTGACTTCGAACGAGGCCAATGCGGCGTCCATCTCGTCGATCCGCTCCTTGGCCCAATTGAGATAATAGTGCACGCTGCTCTGCTGTGACATGGCCGTCTCCATCTGCTTGCCGACGCGAGGTTCCCAGAGCCTGGGCCAGCCCGTATTGACCTGTCTCAATGATCTCGTGGTCTCACGACATTGCGATTGCGATGCGGCGCAGGGGAGGGCCTGATCTCCGGCTCGATCACCGTCGCGCTGCTCTTTATGTTCGGCATCGTCCGGTTTTGACCTTCAGGAACCTCGTCCTTGCTGGCCGGTTGTTCGCACTCTCGACCAGTCACGGAGAGCGCTCTTGGAAAGCACCATCATTGGCGAATTCGACACGCGCCGCGGCGCAGAGCTTGCGGTTGAGCATGTCGTGCAGGAATGCGGCGTGCCGCGCAGCGACGTCTTCGTTCAGCCCGCCGGCGCTGCCAACACGGTGGGGACCCGTCCGGCAGGCAGCGACGCCAAGGCGGAGCCAGCCCCGGAGGGACACCAGAAGCTGGAGGGGCCGATCGAGGTCTCCGTGGATTTTCACGGCGATACGCCTGACAAGATCGCCGCTGTGTTGAAGGGCGCCGGAGCAAAGACTATCCGAACCAAATAGCGGCAGGGTGCGATGGCGTGGGGATCATCGCCATCCCTCCGGCCGCGCATCCCTGAGGCATGGAACCCCTTGAGCATTCAGCGCGTTTAGACGCGAACGTGATTTGCGAGGTCCACCTGCTTCAGAGCTCATCGACCCTGATACCCGGCGACACTGTCTGGCGACGGTGCAAGGCGCGGCGCGTGGCGGTCCTGAACGATGCCGCCGCTTATTTCGCGGCACTGCGCGAGACGCTGCTCGAGGCTCAAGATCTCGTCTACATCGTCGGGTGGGATATCCATAGCGAGACCAGGCTGGTTGGAGCTTCCGGACGGGCCGATGACGGCCTGCCCGAACAGCTCGGCCCTTTCCTGCGCGCGCTCGTGCAGCGCCGGCCGGGGCTGCGGGTCAACATTCTGGTGTGGGATTTCGTCTCGTTCTACGCCTCGGAAAGGGAATGGAATTCGGCGGCGAAGTTCACCGCCGACACCGACGGACGCGTCCAGTTCGTGCTGGATTCCACGCTTCCGTTCGGTTCGGCCCAGCACCAGAAGATCGTCTGCGTCGACGGATCACTGGCGTTTGTCGGCGGGCTCGACCTGACGATCAGGCGTTGGGACACGAGCGAGCATTGCGCCAACCAGCCGTTGCGCTGCGACCCCCAGGGCAAGCCATACAAGCCGTTTCACGACGTGCAATGCCTGGTCGACGGTGACGCCGCCTCCTCGCTGTTCGAACTCGTGGAGCAGCGCTGGCGTGCCGCGGGCCAGCAGACGCCTGATCGGCGCGCACCGAAGAGCGTGCGCTGGCCCTCGCATGTGCCGGTCGAGGCCGAGCAGATGCCGGTGGGCATTGCCAGGACCGAAGTGGTCTGCCCTACGGGCTCGACCATCCGGGAAGTCGAACGCTCGCTGATTGCGGCGATCCGGTCGGCGACCAGCTTCATCTACATCGAGAACCAGTTCACCAGCGCCACTGGGATCGCACAAGTGCTGGCGGAGCAGATGAAGCGCGTGCCGTCGCTTCGCGTTCTGGTCGTCGCTCCCAAACTGCATTCCTCGTGGCTGGAGTCCCAAGCCATGCAAAACGGCCGCGGGGCATTCATCGATTGCTTCAGCGAAGCGGGCGTGGCCGACCGCATCCGCTTCGTCTACCCGGTCTCGTGCGACGGGGACCAGGAAGCGGCCGTGATGGTGCACAGCAAGCTCATGATCGTCGACGATCAGATCCTGCGGATCGGTTCAGCCAATCTCAACAACCGGTCGATGGGAGCCGACAGCGAATGCGACCTGATCTTCGAGGCCGTATCCGACGAGCATCGCACCTTCATCGCGTCGGTCCGCCGGCGCCTGATCGCCCATTTCTGCGGCCTGGATGAACGACGCGTTGCGCAGAACGACGATCACCTCCTTGCTCTCTTGGACGAGGTGTCGAAAGCCGGCGGGGCCAAGACGCTGCGGGCCGTGGAGCCCTCGGTCATCACCAGCACGCTCGCGACCCTGGTTCAGCCGGTCGCGGATCCCGAGCATCCCTTGCACTTCGAGCGTGCGGCTTCGCGCATGTGGCGCACCAAGACCATCATCGGGATCGTCGCGATCGCCGTGGCGCTCCTGGGCCTGGCGACGGCCTGGTCATATACCTCCTTGAGCGATTTCACCGACACGGGGCGCCTCTCGACCTTGCTGTCCAGGTATTCGCACTCCGGCTGGGGACCGCCGCTCGCGATCGTGGCTTTTGTCCTCGGCGGGCTGGTGGTGTTTCCGGTGCTGGTGCTCATTGCGGCGACGGCGGCCGCGCTCGGGCCCTGGCTGGGTTTCGTCACGGCGACCGCGGGCGTGCTGCTCAGTGCCTTCATTCTTTTCGTGATCGGACGGGCACTTGGACGACGGCGGCTCCAGCAATTGCTCGGACGGCGTGCGGCGCGGATCCAGGACCGGGTTGTCGGCAAGGGCATCCTGGCCGTCGTCGTGATCCGGATGATCCCCATCGCACCGTTCTCGATCGTGAATGTCGTGGCCGGCGCGAGCACGCTGCCTCTGCGTGACTTCCTGGTCGGAACCGCGCTGGGCATGACGCCAGGCATCCTTGCCATGGCGGTTCTGGGGGCCCAGATCGCGGACGTCGCCCGCAGTGCATCCTGGAGCAGCATGTTGCTGCTCGTGCTGGCGTTCCTGGGCTGGCTCGGCCTCTGCGCCGGCGCGCAATTCCTGGCGACCTGGCTCGCCGGGAGGCGCTGATGCGCTTTATGACATGGAACGTGCATGGCACGTTCAACCTCAATCCGAAGTTCGATCTGGAGGGTGTCTGCTCCATCCTTCGCAAATGGGCCCCTGACGTCGTCGCGCTTCAGGAGGTGGATTCGCGGTCGAGGTCGGACGATCCGTTCGCGAAACTCGCGAGTGTCGTCGGCGATCACCGCGTGCACGCCAAGTCGATCGTCACCGAGGATGGCGAATACGGTCAGATGCTCCTGAGCCGTTTTCCGTTCTCCGCTGTTCCGGAGATCGTCGACGTGTCGTATCGGGAGCGCGAGCCGCGCAGAGCCATCGCGACAAGCCTGCTCACTCCGTCCGGGGACGTGCGCGTGGTTGCCACGCATCTCGGCTTGAGCATTCACGAGCGCTATGCGCAGGCGCAGGCCCTGGTGAGCCTGGTCCGGCCGGCGAGGACCGTCGTTCTCGGCGACTTCAACGATTGGTTTTGGGTCAGGTCGGTGCGGCGCGTGCTCGCGCAGGTCTGCCCGAACCGGACGCGGCTGCGAACTTTCCCGTCGCGTCTCCCTCTGATGCGGCTTGACCGGATCTATGCCACCTCCGACAGCCGGATCGCGAAAGTGTGGACCGACGAAGCGGCGCGAGCCTTCTCGGACCATCTGCCCGTCATCGCCGAGATCGAGCTGTAGAGGCCTTCGAGGCCCATAAAAACTCTCTACTTTACAATCACATAGCTACTGTGCATGGGCTTGTTTTTCGATATTTGTGAGGCCGCGCACCGGCAGGCGAGGAACTCTTTCCTCACGCCCGCGTTATGTCGCCATGACTGAAGATCTTTCGTTCCGACGCAAACCCCTGACCCCCGAGCAGCGCCAGGCGCGCGATGCGACACGCCGTGTCGAGGCCGAAAAGGCCATGCGCGACCATGAAGCGGCGCAAAAGGCGTTTTACGCCAACAAGGAACGGCTCAGAGCCGAGCGCCTTGCGCGCGAGGCCGCCGCGGCCAAGGATTGAGCGAAGCGCTGAGCGAACGCGGCTGATCCAACCAGATCGTTGAACTGATCCGAGACGCGCCCACCGGCCTTGCTGCCGGTGGGCGTTTTCGCGTTGTACCGTGCAACGGCTGGCTTGACGGCCTTCGCGGTCCGGGAGGAAGCTTCCGTCAGATCCGATCGACGTGAACCGCGGAGACGTTCGACCCCAGCCAGTCCGATCCCATCAGCGAAAGCGCAATGGAGCTGACCATGACCACGTTCGACAAGCGCGAGCAGGGCTTCGAGGCCAAATTCGTCCACGACGAAGAACTCATGTTCAAGGCCACGGCCCGGTCCAACAAGCTGCTCGGTCTGTGGGCCGCAAGCCGGCTCGGTTTGACCGGCGATGCCGCTGCCAATTACGCAACGACGCTGGTCACGGACCATCTGCAAGACAGGACGATGAACGAAGTGGTGGACGAGGTGTCGGCCGATCTTGCCGCCAGCGGCGTCGCGCGTGAGCAGGTCGCGCAAAAGCTCCAGGAGTGCCTGCATCAGGCGCTCGCGCAGCTCGAGGCCGACAAGCAATAGACGGCGATCCGCTGCGTCCAGCGACTGGCGCCTTCCGCGCGACATTTCGTGCTACCGTTGCCGCGCGCCGTCGCGTGGCGGCGCGGATCGGGAGGCGGGGAGTGACGCGAAGCGGCTTCGGCAGATGGACCGGTAAGATCGCGCTCGCCGGCGCGATCTTGATTGGCGCCGGCTCCGCGCAGGTCTCGGCGAGCCCGCTGACGCCATTCCGATACGAGGCGCAGGCGCAGCGTCATTGTCCGCACGACAAGGTGGTGTGGCTCGATTTCAAGAAGGGCGTCTATTACCGCAAGGGTCAGAAGCGGTACGGCGAGGGCTTAGACGGCAGCTTCGTCTGTCAGAGCGAGGCCCGCGGCGGCCTCTATCGCCGCTCGCTGCTGGGCCTGCGCTGAGCGGCACGTGGGAAGGAGAGGGTGGCGCTCAGGCGAAGGCCAGCGCCACGAGGCTCGAGCAGAGCAGGACCAAGCCGCCGGCAGTCAATGCCAGGAAGCCGTCAGATACCAGGTCATGGTTGCGCATGGGACACCTGCCGCTCTCGTCTTCGATGCCCGCTCGGATCGATCAAGAATTGTCCGAACGTGCGGTCTTGAAAGAGGTGATGCTTGCCGTCTGCGCGAGTGCCGTCAGGCCCTCGTGCGGTAACCTTCAAACGCATGGGCCAGGAAGATCCCCGCGCTTACCAGACCCATCAGTGCCGAAACCGTCTCGATCATCGTTAAATTCCAAATCCCGCCCTTGCATCCGAGAGAACGCGGGCGGCCTTGCACAGTCAAAAGAATTCCAGAGAGCGGTGCGACAATGGGGGTGGAGTGAGGATTCGGCGCAACAGAATGTCCAGCCGTGGCACAGCGCAGGCGGCCTCGTTCCGTAGAACAACGGAAAAATGCGAACGTCCCGTTTACCATGCCGGCGGGATCGCTGCGCGCTCCCCATTTCCGCCGTGTTCGGGTTGCGTTATCGTTACCGCTTCCGAGACGGTGGTGGGCCGCTTCGGATCAGATGACCGGACAGCGATCCCCGTAGCCAAAGCGGGTTGGGTACGCCTCCGGCAAAGTGGTATTTGGGGCGAATGGGGATCCGACGGTCAGATTCGATTTTGCGGGCCGCGCGTGGTGTCGCGGCGGTCGCAGCCTGCGTTGCGCTGGGCAATTGCGCCTCCTCGAACAAATTCGCCAGCCGCGTCGATCCGAAATACGGCGTGTCGTCCAGCCCCCGGGTCGTGGCTTTCGGGGACCCCGTTCCGAAGGGCGGCGGCACCTACCGCATCGGCAAGCCCTATGTCGTGGCGGGCCGGACCTACGTGCCGGAGGAGGACGTCAATTATCGCGCCGAGGGCGTGGCGTCCTGGTACGGCGACGATTTCCACGGCCGCCTGACCGCCAATGGCGAAGTGTTCGACATGACCTCGTTGACGGCGGCGCATCCGACCCTGCCGATGCCGTCCTACGCCCGGGTGACTAACATCTCGAACGGCAAGTCGCTGATCGTCCGCGTCAATGACCGCGGCCCCTATCACGGCAACCGCCTCATCGACGTCTCGAACAAGGCCGCCGAACTCCTTGAATTCAAAGGAAATGGTGTCGCCAAGGTCCGCGTCGAATATGTCGGTCTGGCACCGCTGGAAGGCTCCGACGACCGCCAGCTCCTGGCGACCCTGCGCACCGGCGTTCCGGCGCCGTCGCCCTCGATGGTCCGGGTCGCCTCGGCCAAGCCGTTCGTGCCGGAGCTGCCATCATCGGCCCGCGGTGCCATTCGCGGCGACGTGCCGATGCCGGAGGGCCGGCCCTACAATCTCGGCAGCACCTCCGCCGACATGGCCTCGCTCAATGCGACCTCGGAAATGTCGGCCTCGAGCCGCAGCCGGGGCCGGGCGCTCCAGAACGCCCGCGCCGTGTCCTATGACGCTGACGGCCGCTACGCGACGGAGACCACGTCCGACGGCGCCGCCGAGGCGCGCAACATCCTGAGTGGCCGTGGGCTCTATTAGGCCAAGCTGGCCTTCAGGAATTGCACCAGCGCTGCGTTCACCTCGTCGGGCCGTTCCTGCTGCACCCAATGGCCGGCGCCCTCGATGATCAGCTTTTGCTTCAGATTCGGCAGCACGCGCTCGAGCTCGTTGACGCGTTTGGCGCCGATCAGGCCGGTGATGACGGCGTCCTTGGAGCCGGCGATGAACAGCGAGGGCTGACGGATCTGCGCGTCCTGCCAGGGCGCCGTCAGCTCCCAATTGCGGTCGATGTTGCGGTACCAGTTCAGCCCGCCGCGAAAGCCGGACTTGCGGAAGCTTTCGGTGAAATAGGCGAGGTCAGCCTCGCTGAGCCAGCCGGGCAGCGGTTCCTCGGCAGTGGCGTGGCCGAGAAAGCCCTTGCCCTCCTGCACGAACATCGCGGCGGCGGGGTCGGCCAGGCCGCGTCCCCCGAGCACGACGCGCATGGTGCGGGCGACGTCGCGCTCCAGCTCGGCCTCGGCGACACCCGGCGCCTGGAAATACTGCCAGTAGAAATTGGTGACGCCGCCCTGGCGCAGCAGGTCGAGCGGCTTGCCGCGGCCGCGGAACGGCGGCGGCACGCTCAGGCCCGCCACCGCCGTGAAGATGTCGGGCCGGAACAGCGCCGCATGCCAGGCGACCGGCGCGCCCCAATCGTGGCCGACCACCATCGCCCTGGCCTCGCCGAGCGCCTGCACCAGGCCGACCACGTCGCCGACCGTGTCGAAGATCGAGTAGGCCGCAACCTCGGGCGGCGCGGCGCTCTGGCCGTAGCCGCGCATGTCCGGGGCGACGACGTGAAACCCGGCAGCCGCGAGCGCCGGGATCTGGTGGCGCCAAGAATAGGACAGCTCGGGCCAGCCGTGGCACAGCACCACCAGCGGACCCTGGCCGGCTTCGCGGATGAAGAGATCGATGCCGTTGGCTTTGATCATGCGCGTGGAGGACATCGCTTTTCCGCCTTGTTTCAGGGATTTGGTCGGGAAAGGTGAGGTGCCACGATAGGGGCACGGCGAGAATCGTGCAATCTCTGGGCAGGCGTCCAACGTCGCGTTGTTCGCGCCGATTCCAGCTGTTAGAACGCTGCTCTCAGGGCTTGGCCATGACATGTCGTCTTCTTTCGCACCGTCGCACCCGGTTCACCGCCGGAGCGCTGGCGCGCGGCCTGATGGCGACGATCCTGGTGGCAAGCGTCGGCTGGAGCGGGGCGCTTCTGGCCGCCAACCAGAGCGTCCAGGGCGCCAAGAAGGCGGATGATACCGGCTTCGACGGCGATGCTCCGACCGCGATCCTGATCGAAGCCACGAGCGGCAGCGTGCTGTTCGAGAAGAACGCCGACGAGCTGCGCGCGCCCTCCAGCATGATGAAGCTGATGACGGCGGAGGTCGTCTTCAATGCGGTCAAGAAGGGCGACATCAAGCTGACCGACGAGTACCGGATCAGCGAGAACGCCTGGCGGCGGGGCGGTGCGCCGTCGGGCGGCTCGACCATGTTCGCCGCCATCAACAGCAAGGTCTCCGTCAACGATCTCCTGCACGGCGCCATCATCCAGAGCGGCAACGACGCTTGCATCGCGCTCGCCGAAGCCATGGCCGGCAACGAGAAGATCTTCGCGGCCGACTTCATGACCAAGCGCGCCCGCGAGCTCGGCATGACCAGATCGACCTTCGGCAATTCCAGCGGGCTGCCCGACCCCGCCAACAAGATGACGGTGCGCGAACTCAGCATGCTCGCCCGCCACATCATCCTGGACTTCCCCGAATTCTACAAACTGTTCGGCGAGAAGGAATTCACCTGGAATAAGATCCGCCAGCCCAACCGCAATCCGTTGCTCAATTCGCTGGAAGGCGCCGACGGTCTCAAGACCGGCTACACCAAGGAAGGCGGCTACGGCATGGTCGGCTCGGCCGTTCAGAACGGCACGCGGCTGATCGTCGTCGTCAACGGACTGGACGACCCCGACGATCGCGCCAGCGAAGCCAAGAAGATGCTGGAATGGGGTTTTCGCAATTTCGAGACCCGCACGCTGATCGCGGCCGACCAGCCCGTCGGCTATGCCAAGGTGTTCGGCGGCGAGAGCCGCTCGGTCAAGCTCGTCGCCAAGACCCCGGTGAAGGTGATGGTGCACAAGAACGGCAGCGACAAGCTGATTGCGCGCGTCGTCTATAGCGGCCCGGTGCGGGCGCCGGTCGAGGCCGGCCAGAAGGTCGGCGTGGTCAGGGTCTGGCGCAGCGGCAACATCGCGGTGGAGACGCCGGTCTATGCGGCTGAAGCGATCGGCACCGGCTCGACCGTGCGGCGCGCGATCGACGGCGCCAGCGAGCTCGTGATCGGCATGTTCCGCGCAGGCGCCGAGAAGCTCTGATCATGAGTGAGAGCCCAGGACAGCGGCCGTCCGGACGCGGACGCTTCATCACCTTTGAAGGCGGCGAGGGCACCGGCAAGTCGACCCAGATCAAGAAGCTGGCCGACCGCCTCAAGGCGGCCAAGCTCCGCATCCGCGTCACCCGTGAGCCGGGCGGCTCGCCGGGCGCCGAGATCATGCGTCATCTGGTGCTGTCGGGGATGGGCAGGCTGCTCGGTCCGGAGGCGGAGACGCTGCTGTTTGCCGCCGCGCGCGACGATCATGTCCGCACCGTGATCCTGCCTGCGCTCAACCAGGGCGTCTGGGTGCTCTGCGACCGCTTCGCCGATTCGACGCGGGCCTATCAGGGCAGCCTCGGGCGCGTGCCTGAAGGCCTGATCAACGCGATGCAGCGGGTCACGATCGGCGATCTCAAGCCGGATCTCACCATCATCCTCGATTTGCCGGTCGAGATCGGCCTGCAGCGCGCCGCCGCGCGCCGCGGCAACGGCACGCCCGACAGGTTCGAAAGCGAGAAGCTCAGCTTTCACCAGGGCCTGCGCGAGGCCTATCGCAAGATCGCGGCGGACGATCCGGCGCGCTGTGTGCTGATCGACGCCAATTCCGACCCTGACACGGTCGCAGCCCGAATCTGGGCGGCGCTGCGCGATCGTCTCCTACCCACACCGGCTTCGGTGATTTCAGCATGAGCCCGCGCCAGTCCGAGCGTGAAACCGCCATTCCGCATCCGCGCGAGACCAGCCGTCTGTTCGGCCATCGCGAGGCCGAGGCGGCGCTGCTATCAGCCTATCGCAGCGGGCGGATTCCGCATGCCTGGCTGATCGGCGGGCCGCAGGGCATCGGCAAGGCGACGCTGGCCTATCGCATGGCGCGCTTCGTGCTCGCTCATGGCCAGCCGCTGGCGCCCGCCGTGCAGCACGCCCAGGACCTTGCGGTCGACCCCGATGACGCGGTGGCGCGGCAGGTGGCGGCCGGCTCGCATGGCGGGCTCTTGACGCTGGAGCGCACCGCCAACGATCGCGGCGTGATGCGCACCGTGATCACCGTGGACGAGACGCGTGAGACGATCGGCTTCTTCGGCTCGACCGCGGCGGCCGAAGGCTGGCGGGTCTGCATCGTCGACACCGTCGACGAGCTCAACCCGAACGCGGCCAACGCGCTGTTGAAGATTCTCGAAGAGCCGCCGCAGCAATCGCTGTTCCTTCTGGTGAGCCACGCGCCGGCGCGCGTGCTCGCCACCATCCAGTCGCGCTGCCGCAAGCTGCGCCTGCGGCCGCTCGCAACGGACGACGTGGTCGGGGCTGCGGCTGCGGCCGCCGAGCTCGATCCGAGCGATCCTGCGCTGCGCGAGGCGGCGGAGGCCTCCGAGGGCAGCGTTGCGCGGGCCCTGACGCTGCTCGGCGGCGATGCGCTGAAGCTTCAGCAGCGCACCGCCGCGCTGCTGGCGCGTCTGCCGCAGGTCGACCCGCGCGAATTACACACGCTCGGCGATTCCCTCGGCACCAGCGACCGCGTCGCGCTCGCCGCCTTCATCGACGGCATCGATCGCTGGATCGCCGAACGCCTGCATGCGGACGAGGCCAATGCCAACCAGAATTTGCCGCGCCTTGCGCGGCTAGCTGAGGTATGGGAAAAGATCGTCCGCGCCGCGCGCGACACCGAAACCTACAATCTGGAGCGCAAGCCCTTGGTTTTCTCGGTGTTCGGCTGGCTGGCGGACGCAACGCGCTAGAGAATGATCGGGAAAAGTGCAGGGCGGCTTTCCGAGAAGATCATGCTCAAGACCATAACGGAAGCGCAGAACCGTTTCCAAATTCGAGAAGCCGGTAAAGGAATTCGTCGTGGCAACGCGAGCTAAGAAAACCGTGAAGCGCAAGAGCGGCAAGAAGGCTGCGAAGAAGTCCGTCAAGACAGCCGCGAAGAAGGCGACGAAGGCGCGCGCGCGCAAAGCTGCCAAGAAGAGCAAGAAGGCTGCCGCCAAAAAGGGCGTGAAGAAGAGCGCAGCGAAGACGGCAAAGAAGGTCGGCAAGAAGGCGGTGAAGGCGACCAAGAAGCCAGCCAAGAAACCAGCCAAGAAACCAACCACGACTTCGGCGAAGAGGGTGGCCAAGAAGGTCAGGGTAGCTCCGCCGGCTGCGATCACGGCACCGGCTCCCGTGGTGGCGCCGCCGAAAGCTGCCAAGCCGAAGGCGCCGCGCGCGCCGAAGCCCGCCGCAGCTCCGCAAGCCGCAGCGCCGGCAGCTGTCCCAAAGGCTGCAGCGCCCGTTGCCTCTCCCGCGCGCGATAACGTCTTCTACATCACGACCGCCATCGCCTATCCCAATGGCAGCCCCCATATCGGTCACGCCTATGAGGCGATCGCGACCGACGTGCTGGCGCGTTTTGCGCGGCTCGACGGCAAGGACGTGTTCTTCCTGACCGGGACCGACGAGCACGGCCAAAAAATGGTCCAGACGGCGGCCGGCGAGGGCATGTCCGCAGCAGCACTCGCAACCCGCAACGCGGGCCGCTTCAAGGAGATGGACGAGCGTCTGAACGTGTCGTTCGACCGCTTCATCCGCACCACCGAGGAGCAGCATCATCGCTCCAGCCAGGAGATCTGGCGGCGCATGGAGGCGAATGGCGACATCTATGCCGACACCTATGCCGGCTGGTACTCGGTGCGCGACGAGGCCTATTATGCCGAGGACGAGACGCGTCTCAACGACGACGGCGTGCGGCTCGGCCCGCAGGGCACGCCGGTCGAATGGGTCGAGGAGAAGAGCTATTTCTTCCGCCTGTCGGCCTACCAGGACAAGCTGCTCAAGCTGTATGCGGATCATCCCGATTTCATCGGGCCGGATTCCCGCAAGAACGAGGTGGTCAGCTTCGTCAAGGGCGGCCTGCGCGATCTCTCGATCTCGCGCACCACGTTCGACTGGGGCGTAAAGGTGCCCGGCGACGAAGAGCACGTGATGTATGTCTGGGTCGACGCGCTGACCAACTACATCACCGGCGTCGGCTTTCCCGACGAGAACGACAAGAACTGGCGCTACTGGCCGGCCGACGTGCACATCATCGGCAAGGACATCATCCGTTTCCACGCCGTGTATTGGCCGGCGTTCCTGCTGTCGGCGGGAATCCCGCTGCCGAAGCGGGTCTATGCCCACGGCTTCCTGTTCAACAGGGGCGAGAAGATGTCGAAGTCGGTGGGCAACGTCGTCGATCCCTTCAACCTCGCCGACCAGTACGGCGTCGACCAGATGCGCTATTTCTTCCTGCGCGAGGTGCCGTTCGGACAGGACGGCAACTACAATCACGAGGCCATCGTCGCGCGCATCAACGCCGACCTTGCCAACGATCTCGGCAATTTGGCGCAGCGCTCGCTGTCGATGATCGCCAAGCAGCTCGGCGGCGTGCTGCCCGAGCCCGGCGAGTTCAGCGACAACGACAAGGCGATCCTGGCGATGGCCGACGGCATGGTGGCCGCGTCCCGTGAAGCCATGGCGACGCAGCAGATCCACCAATGGCTCAACGCCGTCTGGGCCGTGGTCGCGGAGGCCAACCGCTATTTCGCCGGCGAGGCGCCGTGGGCGCTCGCCAAGACCGATCCTAGCAGGCAGAAGACGGTGCTCTACGTCACCGCCGAGGTCGTGCGCCAGATCGCGATCCTGGCTCAGCCTGCGATGCCGGCCGCATCCGGCAAGCTGCTCGACAGCCTCGGTATTCCGGAGGGAGAGCGCAGCTTCGCCATGCTCGGCGGTGCCAAGCGGATTGCGCCGGGCTCGACGCTGCCGGCTCCGACGCCGGCGTTCCCGCGCTACGTCGAGCCGGCGGCCTAGAGGCATTCGCCGATGCTGGTCGACAGCCACTGCCATCTGGATTTTCCGGACTTTGCGGAAGATCTCGACGGTATCGTGTCGCGGGCACGCGCGGCCGGGATCGGGCGCATGGTCACGATCTCGACTCGGGTTCGGAAACTCAATCAGCTTCTTGCCATCGCCGAACGCTACGACGACGTCTATTGCTCGGTCGGCACCCATCCGCACAACGCGGATGAGGAGGACGGCATTGCAGCGGACGAGCTGGTTGCGTTGACGGAGCATCCCAAGGTCGTCGCGCTCGGCGAGGCCGGGCTCGACTATTTCTACGACAACGGCTCGCCGGAGGCGCAGGCGCGGGGCTTTCGCGCCCACATCGCCGCCGCCCGCGCCACCGGCCTGCCGCTGGTGATCCACACCCGCGAAGCCGACGAGGACTGCGCCCGCATCCTGGAAGACGAGGCGGCCAAGGGATCGTTTCGCGCCGTGCTGCATTGCTACACGGGCGGGCGCGAGCTGGCACTTAAGGCGGTGTCGCTCGGGCTCTATATCGGCTTCACGGGCATCCTGACTTTCAAGAAGTCGGAAGCCCTGCGCGCGCTCGCGACCGAACTGCCCTCCGATCGTATCCTGGTCGAAACCGACTCGCCCTATCTTGCGCCGGGCAAGTTCCGCGGCAAACGCAACGAACCTGCCTATGTGGTGGAGGTGGCAAAAGTGCTGGCTGAGACGCGCGGGGTGTCGTTCGACGAGATCGCGCGCCAGACCAGTGAGAATTTCTTCCGCCTGTTCTCGAAGGTGAAGCCTTGAAACCGGGAGCCGCATGACGCTGACACTGACGATCCTGGGCTGCGGCTCCTCCGCCGGCGTGCCGCGCCCGGCGCTCGGCTGGGGCGCCTGCGATCCCAACAATCCCAAGAACCGCCGCCGCCGCTGCTCGCTGCTGGTCGAACGGAAATCAGAGCACGGCACCACGCGCATCCTGATCGACACGTCGCCGGATTTGCGCGAGCAATTGCTCTCGACCAACGTCGATCACATCGATGCGGTGTTCCTGACGCATGAGCACGCCGACCAGACCCACGGCATGGACGATCTGCGATCGGTCGTGATGCACATGCGCCGCCGCATCCCGACCTATTTCAATCAGTCGACCGCCAAGGACATCCTGTCGCGCTTCTCCTATTGCTTCATCTCGCCGGAGGGCAGCGACTATCCGCCGATCCTGACGCGGCATTCGATCGAAGCCGGCGAAAGCCAGACCATCCTGGGGAAGGGGGGCGCCGTGACGATGACGGCCTTTCTGGTCCAGCATGGCAACATTCCCGCGCTGGGCTATCGCATCGGGAATGCAGCCTACACACCCGACCTCAACGACATCCCGCGCGAGAGCTGGGATGCGCTGGAAGATCTCGACCTCTGGATCGTCGACGGCCTGCGCTACACCATGTCAGCCATTTCAGCATCAATGACGCGCTGTCCTGGATCGAGCGGTTCAAGCCAAAGCGCGCCGTCATCACCAACATGACCGCCGATGTCGATTACGAAGTGATCCGGCAATCGCTGCCCGCGGGCGTCGTGCCCGCCTTTGACGGGCTGCGGCTGGAGACGCATTGAACCTGCGGTAGAAATTCGCCTGCCGGCAGGCATAGTCCTTGCTTGAGTTGGCTCCATCATGTTGATCTAACGTCTGAAAGACTGGGCGTTGGCCAAGGGCGATATTGAGGCAGGTTCGGCGGCGCGCGATATGCGATCGCCGAGCCCGCCGAAACGCCTCCGTGTGAGGATGGGATTGGTGGCTGGGGACGACGAAACGGCTGGTGGACCGGTGCGCCGCGCGCTGGATCTTCTTTATCTCGGGGCAGGCTACGCCGCCGGCGTCTTCCTGGTTGCGATCTTTGCCATCATGATGCTCATGTCGGTCGGCCGCCAGTTTGCGATCAACATTCCCGCCGGCGATGACTTCGCGTCGTGGTGCATGGCCGCGATGGCTTTCCTCGGCCTTGCGCATACCTTCAAGCGGGGAGAGATGATCCGCGTCGGCCTGCTGCTGGAGCGCCTGCACGGGCGGACCAAGCAGGTCGCGGAGATCGTGGCGCTCGGTATCGCCACTGTCTTCATTCTCTATTTCACCCGCTATGCCGTGCAGATGACCTACGATTCCTGGCGCTTCAACGACGTGGCGCAGGGCGTGGTCGCGCTTCCGCTCTGGATCCCCCAGCTCGGTTTCGCCGGCGGTCTTGCGATCCTGTCGATCGCGCTCATCGACGAAATGGTCAATGTCGTCGGCGGCGGCCGCCCAAGCTACGAGAAGGGCTCGCCGGACGAGACGCCTGAAGAGTTCGTCGAACGCATCTCGCAGGGCGGCGGAGGTTGACCATGGCCAATCTCGGCATGATCGAGCTCTCTTTCATCCTGCTCGGCGTCATGATCCTGCTGCTGGGAAGCGGCGTCTGGATCGCGGTCTCGCTCGGGCTCGTCGGCTTCGTGGCGATGTCGTTGACCACGAGCCTGCCGCTCGGCGCGGTGCTTGCGACCACCACCTGGAGCGCCAGCTCATCCTGGACCCTGGCCGCGCTGCCGCTGTTCATCTGGATGGGGGAGATTCTCTTCCGCACCAAATTGTCGGAAGAGATGTTCCGGGGATTGTCGCCCTGGGTGCAATGGCTGCCCGGGCGCCTAACCCATGTCAACGTGATCGGCTGCGGCATCTTCGCGGCGGTCTCGGGCTCTTCGGCAGCGACCTGCGCGACGATCGGCAAGATCGCGCTGCCCGAGCTCGACAAGCGCGGCTACGATAAAGGCTTGAGCCTCGGATCGCTCGCAGGCTCGGGCACGCTCGGTCTCCTGATCCCGCCCTCGATCCCGATGGTGGTCTACGCGGTCACGGCCAATGTCTCCGTGCTGCAGGTGTTCCTCGGCGGCTTCCTGCCGGGCGTGCTGGTGATGGTGCTCTATTCCGGCTACATCGTCATCTGGTCGCTGCTCAATCCCAAGAAGGTTCCGCCGCGCGATCCGCCGATGCCATTCCGGCAGAAGCTGCGCGAGTCGGCGAAGCTCGCACCCTGCCTGCTGCTGATCCTCGCGGTCTTCCTTTCGCTGGTGCTTGGTTTTGCGACCGCGACCGAATGCGCCGCCTGGGGCGTCACCGGGGCATTGCTGCTGGCCTGGTGGAGCGGCACGCTCACGCGGAAAAACTTCCTCGAGAGCATCATGAGCGCCACGCGCCTGACCTGCATGATCATGCTGATCCTGGCGGGCGCTGCCTACACCACGGCTGCGATGGCCTATACGGGCATTCCGGCGGCGCTCGCCACCTGGGTGCAGGGGCAACAGCTCACGCCGGGAATGCTCGCGCTTTATCTCAGCATCATGTACATCATCCTGGGATGCCTGATCGACGGCATCTCGATGATCGTTCTGACCGCCGTCATCGTGCTGCCCATGGTCAGGCAGGCCGGCCTCGATCTGGTCTGGTTCGGCGTCTACCTCATCATCCATGTCGAAATGGCGCAGATCACGCCGCCGGTCGGCTTCAATCTGTTCGTGCTCCAGAACATGAGCGGGCGCGACACGTTCACCGTCGCGCGGGCGGCGTTTCCATTTTTCGTGCTGCTGCTCGCCTCCGTGTTCATCATCACGGAGTATCCACAGATCGTGATGTTCCTGCCCAAGCTCGCCTTTCCAGACTGACCAAGCCACGCGTTCAATTTGACCGGGAGGAGAAGTTCAATGAAGTCTCGTTTTATCGGTGCAGGCCTGATGGCTTGCGCAATTCTGGCGGCAACGCCCGCCTTGGCCCAGACCAAATGGAATCTGCCGGCGGCCTATCCCGCCGACAATCCGCACTCCGAGAATCTCGTCGCCTTCGCCAAGGACGTCGAGGCCGCAACATCAGGCAAGCTGCAGATCACCGTCCATCCCGGCGCCTCGCTGTTCAAGGCACCCGACATCAAGCGCGCGGTGGTGACCGGTCAGGCGCAGATGGGCGAGGTGCTGCTCTCGATCCACGAGAACGAGGATCCCGTGTTCGGCGTCGACGTGGTGCCGTTCCTCGCGACCAGCTTCCCGGACGCGATGAAGCTGTATCAGGCCTCCAAGGCTGCGATCGTCAAGAAGCTCGATGCGCAGGGCCTCAAGCTGCTGTTTGTCGTGCCGTGGGCGCCGCAAGGCGTCTATGTCAACAAGCCGCTCGCGACCATCGAGGACATGAAAGGCCTGAAATGGCGCGCCTATAACGTCGGGACCGCGCGCATCGGCGAGCTGGTCGGCGCGCAGTCTGTCACGATTCAGGCGGCGGAGCTGCCGCAGGCGCTGGCGACCGGGGTGGTCAATTCCTTCATGTCGTCGGGCGGCACGGGCTACGACGCGAAGGCCTGGGAGTCGCTCAAATACTTCTACGACGTTCAAGCCTGGATTCCGAAGGACTACACCTTCGTCAACAAGGCCGCGTTCGACGCGCTCGACAAGCCGACCCAGGAGGCCATCCTCAAGGCGGCGGCAACGGCGGAAACCCGCGGCTGGAAAGCCTGGCAGGACAAGAGCAGCTGGTACCTCGACCAGCTCAAGGCAAAAGGCATGAATGTCGAGCCGCCGAGCCCGGCGCTCAAATCCGGCTTCCAGAAGATCGGCGAGCAACTGACGGCCGACTGGCTCAAGAAGGCCGGCGCCGATGGTCAGGCGATCGTCGACGCCTACAAGAAGATGTGAGGTTGAGGCCTTCCGCCCGCCGCCTTCCAATGCGCGGGCGGAAGGTATTCCGCAATCAGCTCAGGCCGAGATCGCCTTCGCCGATCCGACCTCGTTGCGCAGCAGGAATTTCTGGATCTTGCCGGTGGACGTCTTCGGGATGGGCCCGAACACGACGGCCTTTGGCGTCTTGAAGCCGCTCATGTGCGAGCGGCAGAAGGCGATGATGTCGGCTTCGCTGGCGCTGGCGCCGTCCTTCAGCTCGACGAAAGCGCAGGGCACTTCGCCCCATTTGGGATCGGGCTTTGCGACCACGGCGGCGAACAGCACGGCCGGGTGCTTGTAGAGGATGTCCTCGACCTCGACGGAGGAGATGTTCTCGCCGCCGGAGATGATGATGTCCTTGGAGCGATCCTTGATGATGACGTAGCCGTGCTCGTCGAGCACGCCGAGATCGCCGGTGTGAAACCAGCCGCCCTCGAACGCCTCCCTGGTCGCTTTCTCGTTCTTGAGATAGCCCTTCATCACGATGTTGCCGCGGAACATGACCTCGCCGATGGTCTCGCCGTCGCGCGGCACCTCCTGCATGGTCTGCGGATTGATGACGGTGACGCGTTCCTCGAGCGGGTAGGGCACGCCCTGCCGGCGCTTCATGCGCGCGCGCTCGGGCGCGGGAAGCTCGTCCCAGCCGGGCTGCTCGGCGCAGACGGAGGCGGGGCCGTAGACCTCTGTCAGACCGTAGACATGCGTCAGCTTGATGCCGATGCTTTCGGCGCCTTCGAGCACCGCGACCGGCGGCGCGGCGCCGGCGATCAGGCCGACGACGCGGCGGGCCGCATTGCCCTTGGGCGCGTCGGGGGCGTTGATCAGCGTGTTGTAGACGATCGGCGCGCCGCACATATGCGTGACGCCGTGCGCCTTGATCAGCTCGAAGATCCTGGTCGGCTCGACCTTGCGCAGGCAGACATTGATGCCGGCGGCCGCCGCGATGGTCCACGGGAAGCACCAGCCGTTGCAGTGGAACATCGGCAGCGTCCAGAGATAGACCGGATGCTGGCCGAGACCACCGGCGAGGATGTTGCTGACCGCGTTCAGATAGGCACCGCGATGATGGGTGACGACGCCCTTGGGATTGCCCGTCGTGCCCGAGGTGTAGCTCAGCGCGATGGCGTCCCATTCGTCGTTTGGCGTGATCGCCGCGAAGTTCGGATCGCCCTCGGCGACCGCCGCCTCATACTCGATCTCGCCGATGCGGCTGCCGCCTTTGAACGATGCGTCGTCGACGTCGACCACGAGCGGCTTGGGGCCCGTCATCTGCGCCAGCGCGTCGGTGATGACGCCCGAGAATTCGGGGTCGACCAGGATGATCTTAGCGCCGCCATGGTCGAGCTGAAACGCGATCGAGGGCGCGTCGAGACGGATGTTCAACGCGTTGAGCACGGCGCCGGTCATGGGCACGGCGAAATGAGCCTCGTTCATCGCCGGGATGTTCGGCAGCATCGCAGCGACGGTGTCGCCGACGCCGACCCCCTTGCGCGCGAGCCAGGACGCAAAGCGCCGGCAGCGCTCATGGGTCTCAGCCCACGTGAAGCTGCGGCCCTCATAGACCGTGCTGACATGATCGGGATAGACGGCGGCGCTGCGCGCGAGAAAGCTCAGCGGGCTCAGCGGCACGTAATTGGCGGGCGTCTTGTCGAGACCGACATTGTACTGGTTCTGCCGCTCGCTCATCGACACCCTCCTTAAATTGCGCCTCAAAGGAATCCGATCGAGATCCAGGGGAAGATCGCGACGATGATCAATCCCGCCAGCAGCGCCAGCAGATAGCCCCAGATCGGCCGGATACCTTCGGCCGGATCGACGCGTCCGATGGCGCAGGCGGCATAATAGCCGACGCCGAAGGGCGGGGCGAATAGCCCGATACCCATGGCGAGAATGATCACCATGGCATAGTGCACCTCGTGCACGCCGACGGCGCGGGCGATCGGAAACAGAAGGGGACCGAACAGCACGATCGCCGGAATGCCTTCCAGCACGCTGCCCAGGATGACGAAGGCCAGGATCGAGACGGCGATGAAGGTCGCAGCGCCCCCGGGCAATCCGGTCATGGCGGCCGCCAGCGAGCGCGAGAAGCCGGATTGCGTCAGGCCCCAGGCCATGCCGGTCGCCGTGCCGATGATCAGCAGGATCGCGCCCGACAGCGCCGCGGTCTCGACCAGCATCGGGAACAGCCGCCGCCAGTCGAAGCGGCGGTAGACGAGCAGGCCGACCAGCGCGCCATAGACGATGCCGATGGTGGAAACCTCGGTCGCGGTCGCGATGCCCTCGACCACGGCATAGCGGATCACGAAGGGCAATGCGAGCGCGGGCAGGGCGACGACGAAGGTCCTGCCGATCTCGGACGCCGTGGCGCGCCGGACGTGGCTCATGTCCTCGTGGCGGTAGCGCCACCACACCAGCATGCAGAGCGTGATCGCGAGCACGACGCCGGGCAGGAGGCCGCCGGTGAACAGCGCCGCGATCGAGACGCCGGTGACCGAGCCGATCGTGATCAGCACCAGGCTCGGCGGGATGGTCTCGGTCTGGGCGCCGGTCGCCGCCAGCAGCGCGACGAGGTCGCCGGGCTTGGCGCCGCGCTCTTTCATCTCGGGAAACAGCACGGGCGCGACGGCCGCCATGTCGGCAGCCTTGGCGCCTGAGATGCCCGAGACCAGGTACATGGCGCCGACCAGCACGTAGTGCAGGCCGCCCCTGATATGGCCGAGCAGGCTCGCCAGGAACGCCACCATGGCCCGCGCCATGCCGGTCATCTCGATCAGGACGCCCAGAAACACGAACAGTGGCACCGAGAGCAGGATGAGGTGGCTCATGCCCTCGTCCATCCGACCGACCAGGACCATCACCGGGGTCCGCGTCGCCAGCGCCAGATAGCCGAAGATCGCCAGGCCAAAGCCGAACGCAATGGGAACGCCGGCAAAGACGCAGAAGCCGGCGACGCCGACGAAGAAAATGACGAGGTTGAGATTGCCGAGCGAGCGCAGCAGCGGCTCCGCCAGCCAGAACAGCCCGACCAGGACGGCAACCGACAGCATCGCGGCCGCGACCATCCGGTAGTCGGCTGCGCGCAGCAGCCGCAGCAAGGCGAAGGTCGCCATCAGGCCGATGCCGGCCGGCAGCGCGGCGGCGCGCCACATATTGGAGATCTGGAGCGCCGGCGTCGTGATGTAGCTTTCTTCATAGGCGTAGTCGCAGGCGGGCCAGACGATCAGGATCAGGAATGCCAGGGCCGCCGCGGTCGCGACCAGATCGAGATAGGCCCGCATGGCCGGCCGCGCGCTGGCGACGACCGCGGTCATGCGCATGTGCTCGGAGCGGCGGAACGCAACCGCCGCACCCAGCATGGCGAGCCACAGGAACAGGATCGAGGCGAGCTCGTCCGACCAGATCAGCGGCCGATGCAGGCCGTAGCGCGCGACCACGCCGGCAAACAGGATCACGATCTCGGCGACGACCAGGATCGCCGCCGGGATTTCGACGGCGAGACCGAGCAGGCGCTCGAGCGAAGCCAGCAACGATGGTCGGCGAGGGGGCTGAAACGCCGCCTCGCCCACCACTGCGATCATCTCGACATGAGCCATGACGGCCCCAACGCGTTACGACAGCTTGCCGACGGCCTTTTCCAGCAGATCCCAGGCCTGATCGCCATACTTGCCCTTCCACTCGGCATAGAAGCCGGCGGTGCGCAGCTTGTCGCGGAAGGGCGCCACCGCAGGCTGATTGAAGGTCAGGCCCTTGGCCGCGAGCTCCTGTTGCAGGTTGGCATTGAGCTTGGCGGTATCGGCGCGCTCGTTGACCGCGGCGGCGTTGATGTGCTTGGCGACGATGGTGCGGACGTCCTGCGGCAGCTTTTCCCAGGCCCTGCGGTTGGCCAGGAACCAGAAGCCGTCCCACATGTGGTTGGTCAACGAGCAGTACTTCTGTACCTCGTAGAGCTTGGCGGTCGAGATGATCGCCAGCGGGTTCTCCTGGCCTTCGACGATCTTGGTCTGCAGCGCCGAATAGACCTCGCTGAAATTGATCGAGGCGGGCGCGGCGTCGAACGCCTTGAACATCGAGGTCCAGAGCGGCGAGACCGGCACGCGGATCTTGAAGCCCTTGAGGTCGTCAGGACCGGTGATCGGCTTGCTCGACGACGTGGTCTGGCGGAAGCCGTTGTCCCAGATCTTGTCCATGACCTCGAGGCCGGCCTTCTTGATCTCGCCGCGGACGAAGCCGCCGAGGTCGCCGTCCATGGCCTTCCAGACCGTGTCGTAGTCCGGGAACGCGAAGCCGATGCCGTTGATGGACGCGGCCGGCACCAGGGTCGACAGAATCAGACCCGACAGCGTGAAGAACTCGACGCCGCCGGAGCGGATCTGGCTCAGCATGTCGGTATCCGAGCCAAGCTGGTTGTTCGGGAAGATCTGGAGGTCGAACTTGCCGTTGGTCTCGCTCTTGATCGCCGCTGCCATCTCCTTGGCGCGGACGTTCAGCGGATGGGTGTCGGGCAGGTTATTGGCGTATTTGTAGGTGAACTCGGCGCTCTGGGCGCGGGCCACATGGGGCGCACCGATGCCGCCCAGGACCGCGGTCGCGGCGGAGGCCTTGAGAAGCGTGCGTCGGGAAAAGCTCATGAGTTTGCTTCCTCGGAAGGTTTGTTGTTGTTCTGAGATGCAAACCTATACGGACGGAAGGTCAGAAGGTCATCTGCGATCTCGCGAGGTCTTGCTTATTGCAGCCGGCCAAGGTCACGGCAATATCGGCTTTCGGAGACAGCGAGCGCCTTCGAAATCTGCAAAACAACCCCATGCACCGTAGCGGCCGAGAAACCGGGGGCGGGCTTCGAGGCCCGGACCGAAAACCAGCTGAAGCGAAGGCGCTATGGCAGGAATGCCGTCTAAATAACTGATCCAATTGTAGATAAAGATATTCCATAATATACCTTATGCGAATCAAGTATTGCTGCATGCCTAGAAGCCCCTTACACCAGGATCCGTCCCCGGACTGGTCGGTCGCCACGTTGGCGAAGGCCGCCGGCGCATCCCGATCGGTATTCGCGCAGCGTAGGTGAAGAGACGCGCCTCGCCTGTGATCGGGTCGAACGCCTTGGGGTTGGCCTCGACAAGCTCTCTTCCCGGTGCGGATCTGGACGATGCATGTCCGTGCGGTCACCCGGACGTTGAGCTGTTCCTCATCGCGGAGACTACGCGATTACTGCGCGCGATGAGGAAGACGCACTGACACGCTGAGGCACGCTGACTGCCGGGACGCTTCCCCGAGGCAGGTTCCGGCAAAGCGCGAAATTTTTGGCAGCCCCTTTGCGTCGCTCAAGACACGCCGCCTGCCCGCTCTCAAGGGAAGAATTGCCGCCCTGCTCCCGACACCTATACCGCGGTGCTTTCGGGTAGAGGGCTAGGCCGGCATATCCGCGATGAAGTCGGCTTCGGGCAAGAGACAGCGATGCCATCGTCGGCGAACTGCAGCGCCGCAAGTACAGAATTAGGAGCGACTAGACTGCGTGCCCTACGAGCGCGCCGATACCAGCGCTGGCGGCCATCGCGATGGCCCCCCAAAACGTGACTCGTAACGTTGGCTTCATCATGCCTGCGCCCCCAATGCGAGCGCTGAGAGCACCGAGCAACGCCAGGCAAAATAGAGATCCGGCAGACACGATCAGGGATGTTGAACCTGAGGGGGCGAGCAGCACGATGCCGATCGGCAAAGCTGCGCCGACCGAAAACGTCAGAGCAGAGGTCAATGCAGCCTGCACCGGTTGGGCGACTACATGGGCCGACAGCCCCAACTCATCTCTTGCATGCGCAGCGAATGCATCCTTCGCTGTCAATTGTTCAGCAACTTGGCGGGCCAGGGCGACCTCGACACCGCGATTAACATAGATTTTGCTCAGTTCGTCTAGCTCGGATTCGGGTGTATCAGCGAGTTCCTTGCGCTCTCGGGCCAGATCCGCCTGTTCGGTATCGGCCTGAGAACTGACCGAGACATATTCGCCGGCGGCCATCGACATCGCTCCGGCGACAAGCCCTGCGACCCCTGCCACCAGTACTTCGCCGAAGGAATTAGCGGCCGCAGCGACGCCTACAACCAGACTAGCAGTCGAAATGATGCCGTCATTCGCACCCAGCACGGCAGCACGCAGCCAGCCGATACGCTCGATGAGATGCGTTTCACGATGAATCGGATGCATAGCCGGCTTTCCCAATGGATAAGATTGCAAGCTGGACGGTTGCCGCAGGCGCGTCAGTCCGTCGCCAGCGATCGCAGCCAGGCCAGTCTAGAGATCGCGCGCTCGGCAAATTGCTGCAGGCGTTCGAGATGGGCCGCCTCGCTCGATCGCTCGGCGCCCTCGAGGTAACCGTCGACAAGCGCTTCGGCGATCTCCAATGGGCCTTTGCGTTCCATGGACGCCGGAAAGCTCCCGACACCCGCGGTGGCGTCGGCCATCTCGACCGTCTGTTGGCGAATGTCTCGGATGCGGAGCGCCGCCGGCCCGCTCAAGCGTTGTTCCATGTCGCCGAGCTGCGCAGCCAGGCGACGCTCGAGCCGTGCCGCGTCGATGCGAGGCAATGCCGTCTCGGCATTGTTGCGGTCGTGCTCGTGATGGTAGGCGCGACGCCGCTCCTTCCGCAGCGTGGCGACATGGCCGAGTTCCTCCTTGGCCATCGCCTCGGACGCCTTCTTGACCTCGGGATCATGCGAGTAGGCCGCCAGGTAGGACCAGAAGGCGAAGGCGCGCTCCTCGTTGCGGACCGCGATGGCGAGCGCGCGGTACGGCGTCATCAATCGTGATGTCTTCACCTCGGCGGCAGCTTCTGGGGCGAGTGCTTCCGGCGCTTCCCAGCGCACCATAGCGGGATCCGGGCGTTTGCCGCGGCGCGATTGCGACCACTGCGTCACACTGTCCACGTGCTCGCGTTCGGCGGCGGCGAGCCGGGTGAACACCTCCGCCAGATCATCCTTGCCCTGCCCGCGCATCTCTTCAGCAAGAGAGTCGTATTTTTTGGCCGCTTCCTGCTCCATAGCATGACCTAGCGCAAAGAGCTCGTCGAGAGACTCCAATACACCGACGGGCTCAGCACTGAGCAATGAGGTGCGCAACAGGGGCATAGCAAGGGTCCCGACACAACGGATGATTGGGTTCCGCGAGGATACAAATATTTTGGTTCGGCTTGACACAGGTAGACGTGCGCGATGAGTGTGGCACGTCAGCGGCGACAAATCATCGAAGAAGAATCACAAGGCATGCGCGGCCCGGTTGGTCGCGCAGGTGGCATTTGAATCGAGATGTCGAAGCGACCGGATAGCGAGATCGCCCTGGGGAGTCGTGCAGCGTTAGCGCTTGCCGGCTTGCTGCTGATATGTCTGACATATATTTCGCCTGCGTACGCCGCTGGTGATTTGCCGACCTACCTGCCGAAGCTTGCGCCTGCGGACTTCTTCCCGGGCGCGGATCGCTTCGGCCCCCCGCAAGGCGATCCGCCGCTGGTGCCAGTCTACCGCGGCGACCAGCTGCAGGGATTTGTCTTCCTCAACTCCGATTTCGCGAACTCTGTCGGCTATTCCGGCAAACCGATCCACCTGCTGGCCGGGATCGACCCGAAGGGGGTCATCACCGGCATCAAGCTGGTCGATCACAAGGAGCCGATCGTGCTGGTCGGCATTGCGGAAGCCCGCATCGTCGCGGCCGTGAACGGTCTGATCGGCAAGGACATGAAACCTGTCGCAAGCGGCGCCGAGAGGCCGCCGCAGGTCGACATCGTGAGCGGCGCAACCGTCACCGTGCTGGTGATGGGCGACAGCATCGTCCGCGCCGCGTCCAAGCTCATCCGGAGCGGTCGCATCGGCGGCGGCGACGGCGCGGCGGTTTCGGCTGCCCTGCCCCCCGTCATCAAGACGCTCGATCTCGAACGCAGTGAAGTCCGTGACTGGGAGAGCCTCGTCGGCGACGGATCGATACGCCGGCTTCATCTCAGCATCGGCGACATCAATGATGCCTTTGCGAAATCCGGCAGCGCGGCGGCGATCCAATACCCCGAGCCAGGCGAGGCCGACGACACCTTCATCGACCTCTATGTCGCGCTCGTCAGCGCGCCAACGATCGGCCGCAGCCTGCTCGGCGATGACGGCTATCGACGGCTGAAGGACGGCCTGAAGCCCGGGCAGCAGGCGATCGTCGTCGCCGGCAACGGTCCCTACTCTTTCAAGGGTTCGGCCTATGTCCGCGGCGGCATCTTCGATCGCATCGAGATCCTGCAGGAAGGCAACAGCACCCGCTTCCGCGACCGTAACCATACCCGCCTGGGCGCACTGGACGCGGTCGGCGCGCCGGAGTTCAGGGAGGTCGGTCTGTTCGTCACCCCTCCCGAGTTCACCCTCGATCCGACGCAGCCCTGGCAGCTTCAGCTGCTGGTGCAGCGAAGCCTCGGCGGCCGCGACAAGGCATTCCTGACCTTCGACCTCGGCTACGCCCTGCCGGACAGCTACATACGCCGCGAGCAGCGCACGTTGACGGTGCCGGAAAGCACGGCGCCTCCGGCCTCGCAGGCAAGTGCTGTGGCCGCACCGGCCGCGGAGGCAGACGAGCCGCTCTGGATGCGGATCTGGCGCTCGAGCACGGTCTCGATCGGCATCACCGCCTTCATGCTGGCCGCCCTCACCGGCATCTTCTTCTTCCAGAACCTGCTGGTGGCCCGCCCGGTGCTCTACACCTGGGTGCGGCGGGGCTATCTCGCCTTCGTTCTGGTGTGGCTCGGCTGGTACGCCAACGCGCAGCTCTCGGTCGTCAACGTCGTCACCTTCACCAATGCGCTGGTGACCGGCTTCCGCTGGGAGTTCTTCCTGGCCGCACCGTTGATCTTCATTCTGTGGGCCGCCACCGCGGGCGGGCTCCTGTTCTGGGGCCGCGGGCCCTTCTGCGGCTGGCTGTGTCCCTTTGGCGCACTCCAGGAGCTCACCAACACGGCCGCGAAATGGCTCAAGGTGCCGCAAATAACGGTGCCGTGGGGACTGCACGAGCGGCTGTGGCCAATCAAGTACATCATCTTCCTCGGTCTGTTCGGCCTGTCGCTTTACTCCGTCGAGATGGCCGAGCGATTTGCCGAGGTCGAGCCGTTCAAGACCGCCATCATCCTGAAGTTTTCGCGCAGCTGGCCGTTCGTGGCCTACGCGGTCGCCCTGCTCGTCATCGGCCTCTTCATCGAGCGCTTCTTCTGTCGCTACCTCTGTCCGCTCGGCGCGGCGCTTGCCATTCCCGGCCGCATGCGGACGTTCGAATGGCTGCGTCGCTGGGAAGAATGCGGATCTCCCTGCCAACGTTGCGCCAAGGAATGCCCGGTGCAGTCGATCCATCCCGAGGGTCACATCAACGTCAATGAGTGCATCTACTGCATGCACTGCCAGGAACTCTATTACGACGACCACCGCTGCCCGCACATGATCCAGGTGCGGCTGAAACGCGAGAAGTTCGCGGCCATGTCCTCGCCCTCGATGCGCTCGAGCGGCAAAGGTCCCGCAACCGTCATCACCGCCGGCGGCAAACCTGTCGGCGCGTCGGCAGTCATCTCTCCACCACCAAACTGAACCGAAAGCCGAGGAGGCAATCATGAGCGACAACGACAAGCCAAAGGGCGTCAGCCGACGTACAGTGCTGGGAACGACGGCCGCCGCGGCGGGCGTGGGTCTCGCCGGCGGAGTGACTCTGAAAGATGGCGGCTTCGTCACGCCTGCGGACGCGCAGACCAAGACTGCTGCGCCGAAAGCGCCGGCGGCGAGGCCAGCCGTGCACAAGACCGAGGTCGCACCGGGAGAGCTCGACGAATATTACGTGTTCTTCTCCAGCGGCCAGTCCGGCGAGATGCGCATCATCGGCCTTCCCTCGATGCGCGAATTGATGCGCGTCCCGGTGTTCAACCGCTGCAGCGCCACCGGCTGGGGCCAGACCAACGAAAGCATCAAGGTCCTGACCGAAGGGATGCAGCCCGCGACCCGCGAATTCCTCAAGAACCGCGGCGGCACCTACCTGAACGGCGACCTCCATCACCCGCACATTTCGTTCACGGACGGCACCTATGACGGCCGCTATGCCTACATGAACGACAAGGCCAACAGCCGCGTCGCGCGCGTGCGGCTCGACATCATGAAATGCGACAAGATCATCGAGCTGCCGAACCAGCACACCGTCCACGGCCTGCGCCTGCAGAAATATCCGCGCACGGGCTATGTCTTCGCCAACGGCGAGGATGGCGTGCCGCTGCCCAACGACGGCAAGGTTCTCGACGATCCCAAGCAATATCGCTCCATCTTCAGTGCGATCGACGGCGACACGATGAAGGTGGCCTGGCAGGTGATCGTCAGCGGCAACCTCGACAACGTCGACGCCGACTACCAGGGCAAATACTGCTTCGCGACTTGCTACAACAGCGAGGAAGGCGTCACGCTCGCGGAAATGACCGCCAGCGAACAGGACTGGGTCGTCATCTTCAACATCAAACGGATCGAAGAGGCCGTGAAGAAGGGCGACTTCAAGGAAATGAACGGCGTGCCCGTGATCGACGGCCGCAAGGGCTCGGCCTACACCCGCTACGTTCCGGTCTCGAACAATCCGCACGGCATGAACACCGCTCCCGACGGCATCCACATCGTGGCGGCCGGAAAGCTCTCGCCGACCGTGACCGTGATGGACGTGCGCAAGTTCGATGATCTGTTCGACGACAAGATCAAGCCGCGCGACGTCGTCGTCGCCGAGCCCGAACTCGGCCTCGGTCCGCTGCACACCGCCTATGACGGCAAGGGCAACGCCTACACCACGCTGTTCCTCGACAGCCAGGTCTGCAAGTGGAACATCGAAGCCGCCAAGCGCGCCTTCAAGGGTGAGAAGGTCAATCCCATCCTCCAGAAGCTCGACGTGCACTATCAGCCCGGCCACAACCATACCTCGATGGGGCAGACCAAGGAGGCGGATGGAAAGTGGCTCATCTCGCTGAACAAGTTCTCGAAGGACCGCTTCCTGAACGTCGGCCCGCTCAAGCCGGAGAACGATCAGCTGATCGATATCTCAGGCGATCAGATGAAGCTGGTGCATGACGGCCCGAGCTTCGCCGAGCCGCATGACGCCACCATCGTCCACCGCTCCAAGATCAATCCGATCTCGATCTACGACCGCGCGGATCCGATGTTTGCGGATGCGGTCAAGCAGGCCAAGGCCGACGGCATCAACCTCGAGGCGGATTCGAAGGTCATTCGCGACGGTAACAAGGTGCGCGTCTACATGACGTCCACTGCCCCCGCCTATGGTCTCGATCAGTTCCAGGTCAGGCAGGGCGACGAGGTGACCGTCTTCGTCACCAATATCGATGCGGTCGAGGACCTCACGCACGGCTTCTGCATCGTCAACTACGGCATCAACATGGAGATCGGGCCGATGGCCACCTCGTCGGTGACCTTCACGGCCGACAAGCCAGGCGTCTACTGGTACTATTGCTCCTGGTTCTGCCACGCCATGCACATGGAGATGAAGGGCCGCATGTTCGTCGAGCCCAAATCTGTTTGAAGTCGGCCTGATCGGAGCGACCTCGTGGGTCCATTGTTACGCATGTTTCCGGCGGCGCTGGTCGCCGCCGGATTGTCGGGCTTCGCCAGTGCGGAGACGTTGACGGCTGCGCCCGGCCAGTCACTGCAAGCTGTGCTGGACGGCGCACGCGCCGGCGACGTCGTCGAACTCGCTCCGGGGCACTATCGCGGCTCGATCCGCATCGAGCGTCCCCTGCAGCTCGTCGGGAGCCGCGAGGCGGTGCTCGACGGCGACGGTGCCGGCAACGTCATCACGGTCAGCGCGCCTGACGTCACCATCCGCGGTCTGACCATCCGCGCATCGGGCCGCGATCTGCAGGCGATGAATTCGGGGATCTTCCTGCAGAAGACGGCCGAACGCGCGACCATCGAGAACAACCGGTTGGTGGACAACCTGTTCGGCATCTATGTGCACGGCGCCCAGGGCTCGCGGGTCGCCGGCAACGAGATCGAGGGACTGCGTGGCGGGCGGCTCAGCGAGGCCGGCAACGGCGTCTCGCTGTGGAATGCGCCCGACGTCACCATCGCCAACAACAATTTCCGCTACGGCCGCGACGGCATCTTCACCATTTCAAGCCGAAAGGACCGCTTCGTCGGAAACCGCTTCGAGCAGGTGCGCTTCGCGATCCATTACATGTACACCAACGACAGCGAAGTGAGCGGCAACGTCTCGATCGGCAACCATGTCGGTTACGCCATCATGTATTCGAACCGGCTGGTGATCCGCGACAACATCTCCGATCACGATCGCGACTATGGGATGCTCTTCAACTACGCGAACTATGCCCAGATCGAGAACAACCGGGTGACGGGCGGCCCGCTGAACGCGCCGATGCAGAGCATGCAAGACAGCCCCGACGACGAGCGCGGCATGCTCCCGCAGCAAAAGCGGGAGAGCGCTCTGAAGAGTGGCCCGGAGAAATGCGTGTTCATCTACAACACCAATCACAACAAGTTCCGCGACAACTGGTTCGAGCGCTGCGCCATCGGCGTGCACTTCACGGCCGGGTCCGAAGGCAACGAAATCGCCGGCAATGCCTTCGTCAGCAATGCCAACCAGGTGAAATATGTCGGCACCCGGCACCTCGACTGGTCGAGCGGCGGGCGCGGCAATTACTGGAGCGACAATCCGGCCTTCGACCTCAACGGGGACGGCATCGCCGACACGGCCTACCGTCCGAACGACCTCATCGACCGCGTGCTGTGGACGGCGCCCGCTGCAAAAGTCCTGATCAACAGCCCTGCCGTCCAGGTCATCCGCTGGGCGCAGGCGCAGTTTCCGGCGTTGCTGCCGGGCGGCGTGGTCGACAGCCGTCCACTGGTGTCGCCGCCACGCAGCGCGGCGGCGAAGGAGACGCGATGACCAGCACGGTACGCGTCAGCGACGTCACCAAGAGGTATGGCCGGGTCGAGGCCGTGCGCGATGCCTCGTTCTCGCTTGGGCAGGGCGAGCTGGTCGCCTTGATCGGCCACAACGGCGCCGGCAAGACCACGCTCATGAAGCTCATGCTCGGGCTGATCCGGCCAACCAGCGGCTCCATCGAGGTTCTCGGAGACAATCCGGCCGCCGGCGAATTCGCCGGCCGGCGCCAGCTCGGCTATCTGCCCGAGAACGTCTCCTTCGACCCTGCCCTCACCGGCCGCGAGACGCAGGCCTTCTACGCCCGGCTGAAACGCGAGGCGGTGGCCAAGGCGCTGGAGCTGCTCGATGCCGTCGGCTTGGGCGCCGCCAGCCGGCGCCGGGTGAGCACCTATTCGAAGGGGATGCGCCAACGGCTGGGGCTCGCGCAGGCGCTGCTTGGCACCCCGCGCGTGCTGCTGCTGGACGAGCCGACCACCGGCCTCGATCCGGAACTGCGGCAGACCTTCTACGACATCATCGCACGGCTCGCGGCCGGGGGCGCAACGGTGCTGCTGTCGTCGCACGCGCTCACCGAGCTCGAGGAGCGCGCCGGCCGGGTCATCATCATGAATCGCGGCATCAAGGTCGCGGACGGATCAATCGACGAGCTGCGTCGTCTCGCCCGGCTGCCCACCAGGATCCGTCTCAAGGTGGCAGGCCTCGCCCCGAGCGAGATGCCGGGCTGGGCTCCGCAGGATGCGACCTGCCGCCGTCTCAACGGCCACATCGTCGAGATCGACGCCGCGCCGGAGCGCAAGATCGAGCTGCTGCACCGCGCGACGGCCGCCGGCAATGCCGTCGAGGATGTCGACGTGGTGCCGCCTACCCTCGACGAGCTCTACGCTCACTTTCTTCGGCAATCGGAGCAGGCGCCATGAACGTCCTGATCATCGCCGCCAAGGAAATCCACCAGGCCATCCGCAATCGCTGGGTGCTTGCCGCAACGCTGCTGCTCGCCGGGCTTGCGCTGTCGCTGACCTTTCTCGGCAGCGCGCCGACCGGCAACGTGGGCGTTCGCACGCTGGACGTGGTCGTCGTCAGCCTGTCGAGCCTGACGATCTTTCTCGTTCCGCTGATCGCGCTTCTGATCTCCCACGATGCCATCGTCGGCGAGATGGAACGGGGGACTATGCTGTTGCTGTTGAGCTATCCGGTGGCGCGATGGCAAGTGCTGCTCGGCAAATTCCTGGGCCACCTCGCCGTGCTCGCCTTTGCGACCTGCCTCGGTTACGGCGCGGCGGTCGGAGCGCTGGCGGCGACCGGCAGCCAGATCGATCGCGACAGTTTCCTGGCCTTCGCGGCCATGGTGGGGTCCTCCGTGCTGCTCGGCGCCGCTTTCGTCGCGATCGGATATCTGGTCAGCGCTCTCGTGCGCGACCGCGGCACGGCCGCCGGGATCTGCATCGGGTTGTGGCTGCTGCTGGTGCTGATCTACGACATGGCGCTGCTCGGTGTGCTTGCGCTCGATCAGGGCCGCAGCATCTCGGCAGCGGTGCTCAACGCCATGCTGCTGGCGAACCCGACCGACGCCTACCGGCTGATCAACCTGACGGGGTTTGCCAATGTCAGCACCTTCGCCGGCATGGCCGGTCTTGCCCAGACCACGTCCCTGACGATTCCGGTGCTGCTGACCGCCCTGCTCGGCTGGACGCTGCTGCCGCTGGGCCTGGCCGCGCTCGCCTTCTCGCGGAGGGAGCTATGAAGCGCCGGACATTGCTTCTCGCCCTGCTCGTACCGCTGGCGCTCGCCGGCTGCAACGACAAGCAGGCCGCGAAGGCCCCTCTGCCGCATCGGATGACCGCGGAAGACATCGGTCATTACTGCGGCATGAACGTGCTCGAGCATCCCGGACCGAAGGGCCATATCTTCGTCGCGAGCCTGATCCAGCCCGTCTGGTTCTCGTCGGTGCGCGACACCATCGCCTTCACCATGCTGCCGGACGAGCCCAAGGACATCCAGGCGATCTACGTGTCCGACATGGGCAAGGCGGCCGACTGGGACAAGCCCGGCGCCGACAATTGGATCGAGGCGCGCAAGGCGCTGTTCGTGATCGAGAGCCGGGTCAAGAGCGGCATGGGCGGCGACGAGGCCGTTCCATTTTCGGAGCGGGCGGCGGCGGAGAAGTTCGCCGGTGAGAACGGCGGCAGGATCGTCGGCTTCGACGAGGTGCCGCGGGACTACGTCCTGGCGTCGGCGAATGCCACCGGCGCCGCCGCGACAGACCAAACCGCCGAGGGCTCGCCAAGCGGCCCACCGAGGAGGACGCCATGACGCGCAACCTGACGCGCCGACGCTTCATCCGGATCAGCGCGGCGGCAGCGGGCCTCGGCGCGCTGGCCGCCGGCCATCCCGTTCGTGCAGCGGTCGCGCCGGTGACCTGGCGCGGCACGATGCTGGGCGCGGTCGCGACGATGGAGATCCACGACGAAGATCGCAGCCGGGCGGAGCGACTGATCGCGCTCGCCTGCGCCGAGGCGCGGCGGCTCGAGCGGCTGTTCAGTCTTTACCTCGAGGATGCCGCCCTGGTCGCGCTGAACCGGACCGGTGTCCTGATCGATCCCGCCGCCGAGATGGTCGATCTGCTGTCAGCCGCGCAGCGTTATGCCACGCTGACGGGCGGCCTGTTCGACGTCACCGTGCAGCCGCTGTGGGAGCTCTATGCCGGTCATTTCGCGCGAGATGACGCCGATCCGGCGGGGCCTGCGCCGGCCGCGATCGAGGCCGCACTGGCGCGCGTCGGCAGCCACCGGCTGTCGGTCAGCCGCGACCGGATCGTGATGCCCCGAGGCATGGCCGTGACCCTGAACGGGATCGCGCAAGGTTACGTCACGGACAAGGTCGTGGACCTGCTCCGGGCACATGGCGTCTCCCACAGCCTTGTCGACATGGGCGAAGCGCGCGCAATCGGCTCGCGTCCGGACGGACGCCCCTGGGAGGTCGGCATCGCCGATCCGGACGTTGTGGGCCAGACGAAAGCCGTGCTGCCGATCGTCGATCGCGCCGTCTCCACCTCGGGCGGCTACGGCTGCCAGTTCGATTCCGGGGCGCGCTTCAACCATTTGTTCGATCCCAAATCGGGTGGCTGTGCGCGCCGCTATCGCAGCGTGACGACGGTTTCCCGCAGCGCGACCGCCGCGGACGCCTTGTCGACGGCGTTCAGCCTGATGCCGCAAGACGGGATCCAATCGTTGCTGCCGCGCGTCGATATCGACCGCGTGCACCTGGTCGATGCCGCCGGCAAGGCGATCGAATTGTCGGCGTAAGCTGCGCCTGTTGTTTGCGTATGATCGTCACGCCTTAGCGCAACGGCAGCAGGTCCAGTTGGCTCTGCGCCTTCCTGACCGCGGCCGCGTACCAGCTCTGGCTCGGCGCCTCATTGGCGAAGCATTTTGTGTAGGCGTCCATCGCCCGGTCCTCCCGGGCCATGTCGCCGCGCGGATCCTTCTTGTTGACGGGCTTCGCCATCATCTGCGTCCACACGCGCTCGCAGGCCGGGATATCCGCCGTCTTCACGGCGTCCCTTGCGGCGATGAAGTACACTCTGTCGCCACTTATCGCGACCACATCGATTTCATCCGGGGCACCCTTGAGTTCGCCATTGCCGCGCAGGCCGAGCACGGCGAACGCGGCGCTCGCGGATGCGGGCTTGGTGACCGGCAGCTCGGCATATTTGGCGAAGGCAGCATCCTGGATCGCGTGATAGTAGAAGCGGTCGGACTGGAACGCGGCGCTGCTCTCCTGCGGCATGCCGTCCGCGCGATGCTCGCGCAGCCAGTGCGTGAGCAGCGCGGTCGTGGTCACCACGGCTTGCGTTTTGTCGCCGTCCGAGGCGAAACTGAGCCCGTCGAGATGACCGAAGCCGACATCGCTCCGGAACAGCGTGTCGACGTTCGACCTGCCGTCCGCGGAAAGTCCCTTGATGGCGACCGGTCCGACCAGGCCGCGCAGCACGCCTGCCAGCTCCTTCAGGGCGGCATCGTGCTGCTTGTAGATCACCTCGCTCTCCCTGGCCTTCGAGAACTTTGCGATGTAGCGATCGCGCAGGTCGAGATAGTGCCGCTCGGGCGGGGCCGCATGAACGGGCATCGCGAGGACGAGCAGGCAGAGCAAGGCAGGCAATCTCATTCAAGGTCCGCGGATTGGAGGCGATCTGCCATCTTTGTGCGGCTGCGAGGGGCGAAGGTTCATCCGCAACGAACCGCGCTCTTGCGCCCTACTCCGCCGGCGTCAGCTGCCGGGTCAAGCGCACCGCCGCGGTCTCGCGGACACGGACCCGGGCGCGGCGCTTGCGCCACCAGATCACGACGCCGGTGACCGAGAGCGCCGCCACGACGAGGCCCATGATCGAGATCAGGATGCGGCCGAACAAGCCGACGATGCGGCCCGAATGCAGCGGGAATTGCGCCTGCACGAAGATATCGGCGGCGGTGCCGACCCAGGGCAGCCGCTCGCCGATCGGGCGGCCGTCCTCGCTGTCGTAATAGAGCTGCGCCGGGCCGACGCCGCCGGCGCCGTGATCGTCGCCGGGGTGGAAGAACGCGGCGGCATAGACGCCGTGGGCCGGGCCGTAATTGATCGAGCCGACCGGGATGGTCCAGCCCCGCGCCTTGCCGTCGGCGGCGGCGCGCGCGGCGATCTCGGCGAATGTCATCTTGGGCTCGATCGGATTATCGAGATCGCGATAGGGCCGCTGCTCATAGGGCGTCGGCGTATAGTTCGACACCATCTTCATCAGCGGCGAGAACACCTCGAAATAGAGGTTCAGCGAAAACGCGGTGAAGGCGATGATGAAGAGCACGCCCCAGGTCCACAGGCTGAAGGCGCGGTGGATGTCGAAATTGATCCGGTAGGCGCTGCCTGAGGTCTTGATCGTCCAGGCCGGTGCCCAGCGCGCCCAGAAGCCACGCTCGAGCTGGCGCGTGACGCTAGGTGCCCGCGCCGCCTTGGCGCGCCTGCGCGAAGGCAGCGTCAGATAGAAGCCGACGAAGCAATCGATGGTCCAGATGATGGCGATCACGCCGAGCACGCGCATGCCCCAGCGGTCGCTGCCCCAGAACTCCGGGATGTGCATCGTGTAGTGCAGCTTGTAGAGAAAGGAGACGAAATTCTCCCGCGTCACCGGCCACACCGCGCCCCAATAGCGCCGGCCAAGCTCCGCGCCGGTATTGGGATCGAGAAAGACCTGATTGTAGTCGAGCGTGTAGCGCTTGCCGGTCGCAGGATCGATCCGCGGCATGACGAAGAACCACAGCGAGTGGCCCTCCTCCGGCGTCATGAAGAGGTAGACGACGCGCGCGCGGGGATCGCGCTGCTCGATGGTCTTGGCGAGCTCGATCGAGGGTATCGCCGGGCCCTTGCTGGTGACGTCGAACAGATGGCTGTTCAGGATGTCGTCGAGTTCGTGATCCCAGGAGATGATCGCGCCGGTGATGCCGGAGAAGAACAGGAAGGCGGCCGTCAGCAGTCCCGCCCAGCGATGCAGTTTGCCGAATATCGCTCTCATCGCTCAGATCTCATTCCAACCGGGATCCGGGCCCTCAATTCCCGGAACCGTCTTCGCTCGAACCATCGGCAGCCGGTCTGCCTGCTGATGGCCTTGTGTCCATCGCCTAACGTACGGATCGCTTCTGTGCGAGTGCGGCAACATTAGAATCTATCGAGACTGGAAAGGAGCCCTGCGACAAGCGCTCGGCGCGATCGGCGGCTCGCTTCTCAAATCGCTCACGGCCAGTCGGCGAAATTCAGCGTCGGCCTCGATCGCCCGGCTCGCGCCCGTGCCACGACGCGCCGACGCCATACGCCCGGTGCCTCGCCGGTATGCTTGCGGAAGAAGCGGCTGAAATACGCGGTGTCCGTGAAACCGAGCGCGAACGCGATCTGCTTGACGGCAATGGTTCCCGCCTCGAGCCGCGCCGCCGCTTCCTTGACGAGACGCTGCTGGATCAGCTCGCTCGGCGAGCGCTTCAGCTCGCGGCTGCACAGCGCGTGCAGGCGATCGGGCGTCATGCCGAGCAGCCTGGCGTAATCGCTGACGCGGAGGTGCTGCTGGTAGCGCTCCTCGAGCAGCCGGCGGAAGCGGCTCAGGATCTCCGCGCTGCTGCCCTCCTCGTTCCGATTGCCGTCGCCGGCGAACAGGCGCCAGAAGCGCAGCACGCACAGCGTCAGCTCGGCCGACATGATCGAGGCTGCACCACTGCGGGCGGGCGAGGCGATCTCGGCGGCGATCGCGGCGATGGAACGTGCCATCGTGGCGGCAAGGTCGGGCTCGACCGGCAGCGCCATGATTCCGCCGGCGCCTTCGAGCGCGAGATAGGGCGCCTCCGCCGAGGGCGGGAGATAGCGATGCCATGTGCCGGCCCGCAATTGCAGCAGCTCCGCGGTCGTTCCCGCCGCCACCTCCAGATAGTCGGCCGATCCCGCCGGCAGCCAGGCCATTGCGGGCCCCGCCAACGGAATCGTCTTGCCGGCCCGAGCGATCTCCACGGTCCCGCCGCCGTGAAGGCAGAGCAGATGAATGAACGGCCGGGCCGCGTTCGACATCAGCATCCAGCGCCGCGCCGCATAATGCGATCTGATCAGCTCGGCACCGACGGGGACAGCCCCGCTCGCGGCCGCTGCCGCGGGCGGTCGGGTGGCCGCGACGCCTCGACGCAGCTGGCCATCGTGACCAGAAACGTCCAATCTTTCCCCGGATTTGTCCATTGTGCGAACAAAGCCCGGGATGCTTGCTAGGTCAAGTCCTGGTCGCGGTCGGCGCGATGACGCCATTCCGAAAGAAATCAGGGCCAGAGGAAACGACCACTCACATCGATGCCGACAATCGCTTGAGTGCCACAGGAGGGAGACACGACATGTTTTCGACCAACCGTCGAACGTTACTTCGCGCCACCGGCCTTGCCGCTCTGACCGCGGCGCTGGGGATCTTTCCGCCCACGGCCGATGCGCAGGAGAAGATCCGGATCGGCTATGCCATCTCCAAGACCGGTCCCTATGCCGGCGGCGCCGGCATCACTACCCTGCCCAATTACGAATTGTGGGTGAAGGACGTGAATGCCGCCGGCGGCATCAAGCTCGGTGACAAGAAGCTGCCGATCGAGATCGTCGAGTACGACGACCGCAGCAGTTCCGAAGAAGCCGTGAAGGCGATCGAACGGCTCGCCAACCAGGACAAGGTCGATTTCATCCTGGCCCCCTGGGGCACCGGCCTCAACCTCGCGGTCGGCCCGACGCTGAACCGTCTCGGCTACCCTCACCTCGCGGTCACGTCGGTGACGGACAAGGCGCCGGAGCTCGCCAAGCGCTGGTCCAACGCGACGTTCTGGCTCGGCACCTCCGCGCAGATCTCCGAGGCGCTCGCCGGTCTGCTGGGCAAGCTGAAGGGCGAAGGCAAGATCGGCGGGACCATCGCGATGGTCAGCATCGCCGATCAGTTCGGGATCGAGCTGTCCGCCGCCGCCCGCGAGGCTTTCAAGAAGCAGGGCTTTACGCTCGGCTATGACAAGACCTATCCGATGGGGACGCAGGATCTCCAGCCGCTGCTGAAGGACGCCGTCGCATCCAACCCGGATACGTTCATCGCCTTCAGCTATCCGCCGGATACGATCGCGATTACCGAGCAGGCGCAGCTGCTGAAGTTCAACCCGAAGATCTTCTATGTCGGCGTCGGTACCGCCTTCCCGCTCTACAAGGGCAAGTTCGCCGCCAACAGCGACGGCGTGATGGGGATCGGCGGCTGGAACGCGGACTCGCCGCAGCTGAAGGACTATCTCGCGCGCCACAAGGCGGCGACCGGCAAGGAGCCGGATCGCTGGGCCAGCTCGATCACCTATGCCAGCCTCCAGGTGCTGCAGCAGGCGATCGAAAAGGTCGGCAAGCTCGATCGCGCCGCGGTCGCGGCGGAAATCCGCGCGGGCACGTTTGAGACCATCATCGGCAAGGTCAAGCTCAAGGACGGACTGCTCCAGGAGGTCTGGAGCGTCGGCCAGTGGCAGAACGGCGAGTTCTACGCCCTCGCGCCGACCTCGCAGCCGGGCGCGCGCGCCGCGGTCGTGCCCAAGCCGCAGTGGCAATAAGACCGGCCGGCAGGCCTTCGATCGCAAGGCCTGCCTGCCGTCCGCTCCGGGGGATGCCGCTTCATGCTGCTCGTCGATATCGTCCTGCCCGGCCTCGTGCTTGGCGGCATGTACGCGCTGATCGCGCTCGGGCTGACGCTGCAATATGGCGTGGCGCGGATCATGAATCTTTCCTACGGCGAGTCGCTGGTTGCGGCTGCTTTCGGCGCGTTTTCGCTCTACAGCGGACTTGGGCTGAGCCCGCTCGCGGCGCTGCTGCTGGCCGTTCCGGTCGCGATGGTGCTGAACTGGCTGCTCTATCGTTTCCTGCTGGAACGCTTGATGCGGCGGGGCAAGGACCGGGGCGCGCAGGAAATCGACAGCATCCTCGTCACCTTCGGCGTGTTGTTCGTCATCCAGGGGGCGATGCTGGTCGTCTTCGGAGGGCAGTATTACAGCTATAGTTACCTTTCGATTCCGCTGACGATCCTCGGATCGACGCTTGCGGTCAATCGCCTGGTCGCGCTGCTGTTCGCAGCCCTGGTCGGCGGGGCCGTCTATCTTGCACTCACCCGCACCCGGATCGGCACCGCAGTCCGTGCCATCGCAGTCGATCCGAACGCCGCGCGCCTCGTCGGGATCGACGTGGCCGCTCTCTCGGCGCTGGCCTTTGCGTTCGGCGGCGGCCTCGTCGCCATCGGCGGCGTGCTCGTCAGCATGTTCCTCACCTTCAATGCCGCCATGGGGGTGGTCTTCACCATGAAGGCGCTGGTCGTCGTCATCATGGGAGGCGTCGGCAACGTCATGGGCGCGCTGGTCGCAGGCCTGCTGCTGGGAGTGGTTGAAACCGCAGTGGCGCGGCTGATCGATCCCGGCCTGACGCTGGCGGCCACCTACACGCTGTTTCTCGGCGTGCTCGTGATCAGGCCGACCGGCCTGTTCGGGCGGACTGCGTCATGACCTTGCCCGTCCGGATCCTGCTGTGGTGCGGCGGCCTTGCCCTCGCCGCTTGTCTCATCACCTACCCGCTCTATGCCAACGGCTATTATCTCGCGCTCGGCATCAGCGTCCTCTATTTCACGATCCTGGCGACCGCGTGGGCGATGTTCTCCGGCCCTACCCGTTACATCTCCCTCGCGACGGTCGCGTTCTTCGGCTTGGGCGCGTACACCGCCGCGGTGCTCGGCGAGACCATGTCCTGGCCGATCGTGCTGCTGGCCGCGGCCGGCATCGGCGCACTCACGGCCGCGATCACCGGACTGTCGACACTGCGCCTCTCCGGCATATATTTCGTGATCTTTTCCTTCGGCCTTGCCGAGCTGATCCGCCAGCTCGTGATCTGGTACGAGGTCAACATCCACAAATCGGTCGGCCGCTATCTGTTCAGCGCGGTGACGCAGGACATTCTCTACTGGCAGCTTCTTGGCCTCGCCGCGCTTGTCTTCCTGGTCGGCTGGCTGCTCGGACGATCACGCTACGGGCTGGCGCTGCGCGCCATCGGTGCCGACGAGACCGCGGCCAGCCATTCCGGCATCGACGCCACGCGGGTCAAGCTCGGCGTGTTCATGCTGAGCGCGACCTTCATGACGGTGACCGGCGCGGTGATGGCGCCGCGATGGACCTATATCGATCCCGCCATTGCGTTCAATCCGGCGATCTCGTTCCAGGTCGTGATCATGGCCTTGCTGGGCGGCGCCGGCTCGCTTTTCGGGCCGGTGCTGGGCGTCATCCCGCTGGTCCTGCTGTTCGAGGTGCTGACCGCGACGCTGCCCAACCATTTCAGCATCGTACTCGGCATCATCTTCGTCCTCATCGTCATGGTGCTGCCGAACGGGGTGATCGGACTGCTCGGGGTTGGACGCCGGCGCGTCCCGGCCGACAGGCTTGTCACTGCGTCGGCAAGCACCAAGGATACACCGCTCCTCGCGGTCGACGGCGTCAGCAAGTCGTTCGGCGGATTGCGCGCCGTGGACGGGGTCAGCTTTGCGGTCGCGCCCGGCGAGATCGTCGGCATTATCGGCCCGAACGGCTCCGGCAAGACGACGCTGCTGAATACGCTGTCCGGTGCCCTGAAGCCCTCGTCAGGCACGATCCGGCTCGGCGGCACCTTGCTCAACGGCCTGCGGGCCCACCAGATCGCGCGCCTCGGCCTCGCCCGCACCTTCCAATTGGTGCGCGTGATGCCGGACCTGACCGTCGCCGAGAACGTTGCAGCCGCGCGGCTGTTCTCCGCAGCGCCCGGTCTTGCGACCGGTTTGGAGGCGGAAGACGAGCTGCTCGACCTGGTCGGGCTCGGTGCGATGCGCGAGGCACCCGCGGGCGAGCTGACCTATATCGACCAGAAGCGTCTGGAGCTTGCCCGTGCGCTGGCGCTGCAGCCGCGCCTCGTGCTGCTGGACGAATGGCTGGCCGGCCTCAATCCGAGCGAGCTCGAAACGGGCATCGCGCTGATCGCCAAGCTGCGCGAGCGCGGCCTCACTGTCATCATGGTCGAGCATGTCATGGATGCCATCCGCGCCCTGTGCGGCCATTGCGTCGTGATGAACGCCGGCAAGGTGATCGCGCGCGGGACACCGGACGCAGTGCTGTCCGATCCAAAAGTCATCGCCGCCTATCTGGGGGACGACGATGCTTGAGGTCGCCGCACTCTCCCATTTCTATGGCAAGCACCAGGCCCTGGCCGACGTCTCGCTGGGCATCAGTCAAGGCGAGATCGTCGCCATCCTCGGTGCCAACGGCGCGGGCAAGTCGACCCTGCTCAAGAGCATTGCCGGCCTGATCAGACCAGCGCCCGGCGCGAGAATCGCGTTCGACGGACAGAGCATCGCCGAGCTGCCGGCCCATCTGATCGTGGAGCGCGGCATAGCGCTCGTGCCGGAGGGCCGCGGCGTCTTCGGCGACCTCACCGTCGCGGAGAACCTGCAGCTTGGCGCCTATCCTGCCCGCGCCCGTGACGGCGAAGCGGACCGGCTCGCGCAAGTCCTGCAACTGTTCCCGCGCCTCGCCGAGCGCATGAGGCAGTCCGTCCGCACCATGAGCGGCGGCGAGCAGCAGATGGTGGCGATCGGCCGCGCGCTGATGTCGAACCCGCTGCTGCTCCTGCTCGACGAGCCCTCGCTCGGCCTGTCCCCCCTGCTCAGCCGCGAGGTCTTTCGCGCACTGACGCAGATCCGCGCCGGTGGCGTTGGCGTCTTGCTGGTCGAGCAGAACGCGCGCGCCAGCCTAGACATCGCCGATCGGGTCTACCTGATCGAGTCCGGTCGCAACACCGGCAGTGGAGCTGCGGCTGCGATGAGGAACGATCCCGAGATCCAGCGCGCCTATCTCGGCAAGGCGCGCGCCGCATCGTCCCCACAATGAACCCCAGCAACCCCTTCCGCAATTCTTGGAGAGCTCCATGAACGCCATCGACCTTCTGATCGCCGGCAAGGACCAGGCGGCCAGCAACCAGCGCACCTTTCAGCGCCACAACCCGATCTCGGGCGAGATCGCGACCATCGTCGCGGCGGCCTCCATCGACGACGCGATGCGCGCCGCGGACGCTGCGGCGGCCGCGTTTCCTGCCTGGTCGCAACTTGCTCCGTCCGAGCGCCGCAAGCGGCTCAATGCGGCCGCCGACATCCTGGCGCGCCGGGCGGCGGAGTTCACCGCGCTGATGGTGGCCGAGACCGGCGCCACCGCGGGCTGGGCCGGCTTCAACGTCCATCTGGCCGAGGGCATGCTGCGCGAAGCCGCGGCCATGACGACGCAGATATCAGGCGAAGTCATTCCGACCGACAAGCCCGACAACCTCGCCATGGCGTTTCGCCAGCCGGTCGGCGTCGTGCTCGGCATCGCGCCGTGGAACGCGCCGGTGATTCTCGGCGTGCGTTCCGTCGCGATGCCGCTCGCCTGCGGCAATACCGTGGTGCTGAAGGCGTCCGAGATGAGCCCGGGCGTGCATCGGCTGATCGGAAGCTGCCTGGCGGAGGCCGGCCTCGGCGACGGCGTCGTCAATGTCGTGACCAACGCACCCGAAGATGCGCAGGCGGTGGTCGAGGCGCTGATCGCCCACCCCGCGATCCGCCGCGTCAACTTTACCGGCTCGACCCGCGTCGGCCGCCTCATCGCGCTGGCCTGCGCAAAGCACCTGAAGCGCGCGCTGCTGGAGCTTGGCGGCAAGGCCCCGCTCGTGATCCTCGACGATGCCGATCTCGACGCCGCCGTGAGCGCGGCAGCGTTCGGCGCCTTCATGAACCAGGGCCAGATCTGCATGTCGACCGAGCGGATTGTCGTCGACGACAAGGTGGCGGACACCTTCGTCGCCAGGTTCGCCGCCAAGGCGAAGAGCCTTCCCCACGGCGATCCCCGCAAGGGCAATGTCGTGCTCGGATCGCTCGTCAGCGGTGCGGCCTGTGACCGCGTCCGGGGCTTGATTGACGATGCGCTCGCCAAGGGCGCCGTGGTCGCGGCCGGCGGGCACGGCAGCGGCACCATCATGCCAGCCACGATCGTCGATCACGTCACGCCGGCAATGCGCATCTATGGTGAGGAGAGTTTTGGTCCGGTGGTGACCGTGGTCCGTGTCAGCGGAATAGACGAGGCGGTGCGCGTCGCCAATGACACCGAATACGGCCTCTCCTCGGCCGTGTTCGGCCGTGACATCGCCCGTGCCCTCGGCGTTGCCAAGCGGATCGAGGCGGGCATCTGCCATATCAACGCCCCGACCGTGCATGACGAACCGCAGATGCCGTTCGGCGGCACCAAGGCATCTGGTTATGGCCGCTTCGGCGGCAAGGCGGCAATCGACGAATTCACGGAGCTGCGCTGGATCACGGTGCAGACCGGGCCGCGGCACTATCCGTTCTGATCGCCGACAGCCGCCTCCGTGGCGGCACGGGCCGCCGGCCCCTTCCGCCGCATGGGCGGCACCGGATGGTCCGGCTCGTACGCCGGACCATCCGCATCTGAACTCACCAGCGGTAGGTCAGCTTGCCGATGGCTTTCCGTCCTTCGGCGTACATGCAGCCCGACAGGCCGTAGCAGGCGGCGACATAACGCGTATCCGCAAGGTTGGTGACGTTCACCGACAGACGCCAATTGTCCCTGGTATAGGCAAGCAGCGCGTCCAGCACCGTGGCCGATCCCACCTTGAACGTGTTGGCCTCATCGCCCCAGGTGGCGCCGACGTAGCGGATGCCGCCGCCGAACTGCAAGCCCGCCAGCAGCCCGTTCTGGAGCGTGTAGTCGCTCCACAACGAAGCGCGGTTGAGCGGCACGGGGATCGGCGCCTTGCCGACATTGACCGGATCCTGCGTGACGACGGCATCGACATAGGCATAGGCGGCCCGCAAGTTCCAGCCGTCGGCGAGCGACATCGAGCCTTCGAGCTCGATGCCACGCGATTTCACCTGCCCGATCTGTTCGTAATACGTGGTTGTAGGCACGTAGACGCCGACGTTGTCGCGCATCAGGTCGAAGGCGGCGAAGGTGAACAGCGCGTTCCAGCCGAGCGGCTGGTACTTGACGCCGACCTCGTACTGCACGCCGGTCTCGGGATTGAGCATCTGTCCCGCGGCATTGGTCGCCAGCACCGGCAGGAACGATTCCGAATAGCTGAAATAGGGCGCGATGCCGCTGTCGAAATTGTACATGACGGCGGCACGGCCGGTGAAGGCCGAGGCATCCTTCGTGACCGACGACGGGGTGAATACATCGGTATCGACCTGGGTCGTCACGAAGTCCTCGCGACCTGCGAGCAGGAACGAGAGCCGGCCGAGCTTGATCTGATCCTGCGCATAGAGGCCGAGCTGCGACTGCTTGACGCCCTTGTTGTCGTACATCCCGCCCATGGTCCAGTCGTAGCTGTAGACCGGGTTGAAGACGTTGATCTCCGGCGACGAGGTCGTGACGGCAAAGGCGGTGTCGCGGAACGTGGTGTTGCGATAGTCGAGCCCGACCAGGGTATTGTGGCTGAAGATGCCGGTGAGGAACTTGCCCTGGAGCTGATTGTCCACCGCGAAGGAGTTGATGTACGAGTTGCTGTAGCTGCCGAATCGCCCGAGCTGTCCCGCCGCTTCGTTGGTGTATCCGGTGCCGTAGAAGACCTTCTCCTCGTTGTGCTGATAGGCGTAGCGCAGGTTCTGCCGGAACGTGATGTTGTCGGTGAAATTGTGCGACAGCTGATAGCCTGCGGTCGCGATCTCGGTGTTGAACGCATCGAAGCTCGGCACGCCCGCAAAGAACGAGACCGGGATGGTGCGGCCGTTGTTCGGCCAGACCGTGCCCGAGGCCGGCAGGAACTGAAGGCCCCACCCTGCCCGGTCGCGCTGAAAATTGGCGAGCAGGGTGATCGTCGTGTCCTCGTTCGGCTTGAACGTGACCGCGGGCGCGATGAAGACGCGGTTGTCCTTGGTGAAGTCGACCTGAGTCTCGCCGTCGCGGATGACGCCGGTCAGGCGCCACAGCACGGTGCCCTCCTTGTTGGCGGGGCCGCCCATGTCGAACTGGCCCTGGTAGCGGTTGAAGCTGCCGCCGGAGATCGAGGCCTCGCCGAACTGCTGTGCGGTCGGCAGTTTCGTCACGTAATTGAGGATGCCGCCGGTGCCGCTGCCGCCATACATCGCCGAGGACGGCCCCTTCAGCACTTCCAGGCGCTCGGCGCCGTAGGGATCGAGGCCGTTGAAGTGCACGTAATTGCTCGAGGGAATCCGCAGGCCGTCGATGTAAAGGCCGGACATGGTGGTGTCGAAGCCGCGAATCTGGAGCGCGCCGAAGCGGGTGTCGGAACCGCCATTGACGTCGCCGCTGACGCCCGCCGTGTAGCGCAGCGCCTCGCCGATCGAGACCGCGCCCTGATTCCTGACCTGGTCGGTGGTGATCACGGAGACCGACTGCGGCGTTTCGATCAGCGGAATATCCGTCTTGGTGGCGGTGCCGCTGCGCGTCGCAACGAAACCGCGTACCGGACCATTGGCGCGCTCGCCCGTTGCACCGTTCGCTGCTGCCGACTGGGTTGGTGCGGCCTGCTGCGCGGGAGACCGGCGATTGGCGCGCGAGGTCCGCGTCGCCGCCCTTCGCGACGAAGCGATCGCCGCGGGACGGGCCCGCTGAGCCGGCGCATCGACGGTGACGGCCGGAATCTGGGTCTGGGCCTCCGCGGACCCGACGGGAATGGCGAGACAGAGCGTGCTGACCGCTCCGAGGCAGAGAATCTGGATCTGGCGAGAACGCGTGTTGCCACGCGAAGAAGATTGGAAGTCGGTCACGTCGTTCGAAGCCCCCACGCACTGCCGGCTTTGCCGGTATCGTTCTTGATATTCCGCCCTAGCTCAGGCGGTTTCGGAGTGCGATAGGAACGCGGTTAGAATTTCTCCAGACCTGTGCGCAGCACCTGCGGTGAATGCGCTCAGCCGCGGCGAGAGGCGCGCAAATTTGGAATCTTTCTAGACGACGGTGCTCGACCGACGAGGCGCGAGCACCAGGAACATCGAAGGCGGACGCGGAGAACGAATCCTTTATCATGACCCGGCGCACCGCCGTCTGGCGCTTCGACGCCCTGCTCCGCCAGCCTCGTGGCAACGACCCCGGCTCCAGCTTCAATACGCCAAGCTCTGGTTGGCGGCACGCTCAGGAACCGGCGGCGTTCTCTCAATCGTCGGTCTTCCAGAACGTGAAAGTCTCTTCCGGAATGTCTTTCATCGGAATCTTGACGGCGCGATTGAGCCACTCATATTCGCCGGTCTTGCTCTCGTACTCAGCGCGCCTCTTCTTGCTCAGGTTCTTCGGGCTGGCCCAGTGGTTGGCACCGTGGGTCGGATCGCTCTTCGGTTCATCCAGACGCGCGCGAACGGCCTCCAGACTCTCGGCCACGCTCCTGATGTACTTGACCTGATCGCTTTCTTTGGGATCATCGAAGCGCTTCTCGCTCCGGGTGAAATCGCTGATCTCGGCTCCTCGTGGAGGCCGCAGGTCACCTTTTGTCAAATTGAGGTAGGCGTAAGCGAGGCACTTCTTGATGTAGGGGTCCTCTCCCCTGGCTTCGTTCATGACGACGTCGGCAATCAGCTCCACCTTCTCGGGGTCACTCCGTCCCGCAACGGCGGCCGCGTGGGCCGCCGCGAGTCGGGCCGCAGCCTCCCCGTAGCGCGCCTTGTTGCTCTCGAGTTTCTCCAACGCCGCCTTGCGCCTCTTGATCTGGCCTTCATCCAGCTTGCCGCTTTCGTCCGTCTTGCCACCCTCGAGACGCACGAGGTCGTCGCTGTCGGTCTTGTGCTGCGCAGCCATCGACTGGAGCTTCTGATAGAGATCGTTGTATTGAACTTTGAGTGATGCGAGCTTTTCATTCTCCTCTGCGGTGCGGTTCTTGTTGCTCTCCAGAGCCTTGCGCTCGTTTGCGATCTCGTCAAACTGCGTCTCCAAGTGTCCATAGGCGTCCTCCCGCGCGCGGGCAGCATCGCGCTTGGCGGTGAGCTTCTGCAGCGCTTCGGCCTCCTTCTTGCACGCCGCTTCGCCCTGCGCCTCTTGTTCGGACAGCCAATTGTCATAGTGGCCGTAACCGTGCTTGGCGCACTGCGCACAGAGCGACCGGCTGCCGATGTCACCGCTGCTCCTGTTCTTCGCGAGAATCTTCGAGCCGGTCGGGCAATCATCCTGATTGTGATAAACGTCGCGATCTTCATCGGTGGTCGTGAAGTAGGCCGTCGTTCGTGCCATCTGCGCCTCCCCAAAAGAGGCGCGCTACGCGCGCCTCGGATAGACGAGCATCGCGAGACGCACACAATTTTTCGTTGATTTCGATCAATGCCCGGCGCGAGAACGAACAGCGTCGTTCGATCCGGCGGATTTTACCTCCACCGGCGTCGACCATACTGCCGCGGCGCGCCAGATAGTCGCCGGCGCTCTGGACGAGCTGAGCTATCGCCCCTTGAAGCGCGGCTTGCGACGGCCCAGGAACGCCTCGACGCCCTCCTTGTGATCCTCGCTGAAGCTGGCGAGCGCGAACTGGTCGACATCCATGTGGCTGGCGAGATCGTCCAGCGCATGCGCGAGCCGGTTGACGGTGAGCTTCGTCATCGCAACCGAGAGCGGTGGCTGCGCGGCGACCTTGCGGGCGAGTTCCATGGCGGCATCGAAGGCATGGCCGGGATCGGTCACCTGTTCCACCAGGCCCCATTCATAGGCCTCGTCCGCCGAGATGCGCTGGTCGGCCAGGATCACCGCCTGCTTGGTGCGGGCGGGTCCGATCAGATGCAGCATGCGCGGGATGCTCTGCCAGCTCATGTTCATGCCGAGCCCGATCTCGGGCACGCGCAGATGCGCGTCGTGTCCCATCACGCGGAAATCGAGCGCCACAGCCAGCGCGACGCCGCCGCCGACGCAAAAGCCCTCGATCGCCGCGATCGTGATCTGCTCCATCTCCTGCCAGGCGTGCGTCAGGCGCGGCCCGAGCTTGAGGTGCCGGCGCAGCGTGCCGAGATCCATCTCCTTGCGCGAGCGGCCCTCGTCGTCCTTCAAGTCGAAGCCGGCGCTGAAGGCGCTGGTGCTGCCGGTCAGAACCACGACCGAAGTCGCCGCATCGTCTTCGAAGCTGCGCGCCGCCGCCGTGAGCTGGCGCAGCGCCTCCGGGGAGAGTGCGTTGATGCCGTCGCCCCGGTCGAAACGCACCACTGCGATCCGTCCCTCCGGCCCGAGGCCCTTTTCGATCTTCACATAGTCGGTCACCAGCATCTCCCAATCAGCTTTGCGGCGACCCTAGCCTACATCCGGCCTCACGAACATGGGACCCAGTCGCGCTGTCCGGCATACTCGACAGGCCCGGGCCATTGCGCCTATCTTTGGCGCCATGAGCCACGATCACGACCATCATCACGATCACGACCATTCCGAGCTGTCGGAGACCGAGCTGCGCGTGCGCGCGCTCGAGACCATCCTGACGGAAAAGGGCTATGTCGAGCCTGCCGCGCTCGACGCCATCATCCAGGCCTACGAGACCAAGATCGGCCCGCATAACGGCGCACGCGTCGTCGCCAAGGCCTGGACCGATCCGGCCTTCAAGAAGGCCCTGCTGGAGGACGGCTCCAAGGCGATCGGCACGCTCGGCCATGTCAGCCGCGTCGGCGACCATCTCGTCGTTGTCGAGAACACGCCCGAGCGCCACAACATGGTCGTCTGCACGCTATGCTCCTGCTACCCCTGGGAAATGCTGGGTCTGCCGCCGGTCTGGTACAAGGCCGCGCCCTACCGCTCGCGCGCGGTGAAGGACCCGCGCGGCGTGCTCGCCGATTTCGGCGTCACCCTGCCGAAGGACATTGAAATCCGGGTGTGGGATTCCACCGCCGAGACCCGCTTCCTGGTGCTGCCGATGCGCCCGGCGGGCACGGAGGGGTGGAGCGAGGAGCAACTCGCCGAGCTCGTCACCCGCGACTCCATGATCGGCACAGGCTTTCCCAGGACGCCGGGAGCGCCGTCATGAACGGCGTGCACGACATGGGCGGGATGGACGGGTTCGGCAAGGTCGAGCCCGAACCGAACGAGCCGATGTTCCACGAGGAATGGGAATCCCGTGTGCTCGCGATGGTGCGCGCGATGGGCGCGGCCGGCGCCTTCAACATCGACACCTCGCGTTACTATCGCGAGACGCTGCCGCCGCATGTCTACCTCGCGAGCTCCTATTACAAGAAATGGTTCCTCGGTCTCGAGGAGATGCTGATCGAGAAGGGCTACCTCACCAGGGAGGAGGTCGAAGCCGGCCACGCGATGCAGCCCGCAAAGGCGCTCAAGCACGGCAAGTTCGATCTTGGCCAGGTCGAGCGCATCATGGTGCGCGGCAAGTTCGACCGCCCGGCGCCCGCGCCTGCTAGGTTCAAGATCGGTGATCGCGTGCGTGCCAAGAACATCCACCCCAAGACGCACACGCGGCTGCCGCGCTATGTCCGCGGCCATGTCGGAATCGTCGAGCTCAACCACGGCTGCCACGTGTTTCCGGATACGGCGGCGATGGAGCTCGGCGAGCATCCGCAATGGCTCTACACGGTCGTGTTCGAAGGCCGCGATCTCTGGGGCGAGGACGGCGATCCGACCCTGAAGGTCTCGATCGACGCCTTCGAGTCCTATCTGGATCCGGCGTGATGAGCAGCGCACTTGCCGCTGCCGCGACGGCGGCCATTCCGAGCATTCCGCGCGACGATGACGGGCCGGTGTTCCGCGCGCCCTGGGAGGCGCATGCGTTCGCGATGGCCCTGACGCTGCACCAGCGCGGCGTGTTCACCTGGCCGGAATGGGCAGCGGCCCTGGCCTCGGAGATCAAGCGGGCGCAGGCCGCGGGCGATCCTGATACGGGCGAGACCTATTACCTGCACTGGCTCGCCACGCTGGAAGGCCTGGTGGCCAGCAAGGGCGTCGCCTCGACGGACACGCTGCACCGCTATCGCGATGCCTGGGACCGCGCCGCCGACCGCACCCCGCATGGCAAGCCGATCCTGCTGCAGCCTGAGGATTTCGGCTAGCGTGGAATGATCTTGCTTGAGCCGATTGCCGCCCCCGCTCCCGCCTGCGGGCAGCACAATCGCGCGGCTCACCAATGCTGCTTCGCCTGCCCGCGCTTTGACTGAATCTAACCTAGGCCTGTTGACCCCGGGCAGACGCGCGCGATAACCGGTGCGGCTGACAGCCATTTGTGGTGCGGGGATCTGTGAGCGCGTCAATCCGAGAAGGATCTACCATCACCATCATGGCCGAGGAGGAGCCGATCGAGATCGGCTTTCCGATGGTGGCCGCCTATCATGGCCAATCCGCGCTCGCCATGGCTGCGATCGTGTTCCAGGCGCAGCGGGCGGCGTTCGCCCTGCTGTCGCCCGCGGCGATGCCGGCACGACGCGACATCAGCATCGTGAGCGGACACCCGGGCCCCGGTGTGCGGGACGCGTTCGAGGCCGTAACCCGTGCCGTGACCCGCGGCGCCTATGTGGTCGACCGGTCGCTGCCCGGAGCGCGATTTGCACCGGGCCACGACATTTCCTACAGCTTTCGAATTACGCTGGGTCAGCGCACCGCCGAGCTGGCGTTGCGGCCGGGCGTTTTGCCCGAGCGCTTTTTCGAGCTGGTGTTCGCCAAGGACAGAACCGCGGCACAAGAGCGTGAGCTGAGCGCATTGAAGCGCTCCGTTGCCGAGGACGTCCTGGCCAAGGAGCCGGACACTCTCTTCACGATGCGTGCGAATTGACCCATGAAGCCGGGACTTGCTCTCAGCTTCGGCTATGACGACGGATCGCTGCGCGCCCTGGCCGGCGCCACGACCGAGCCCCAAATTCTGCTGCGCGACATCTATTCGCTGCCCGAGATCGACCTGAATGATTTCAGCGTCCTGTTCGTGAGCATGCACAGCGATCAGCGTTTCCTGGCGACCCGCGCTTCCCAGATCGAGGAATACCTCGTTCGCGGCGGCGTCGTCGTCGCCAACGGTCACTACGCCTATTCCTACCTTCCGCGCATGGCGGGCTTTCACACCATCGACAATTACAAGCTGGGCGACATCACGGTGCTGCGCCTCGCCGAGCATCCGATCTGGCACGGCATTGATCCGCATGATCTGACCTTCCGTCGCGGCGTGTCCGGGTTCTATGGGAGGGTCTGGCACGAGGCGCCGCCGGACGCGCAAGTCATCCACGCGCTCGGCAAGCCGAACCTGCCGCTCGACTTCATCTATCCTGTCGGCCGCGGCCACGTGCTTTTCCACGGGGGAAACGACCTCTGGAGCTTCGGCGGCGAAGACAAGCAGCTGGCGCCCCGGATCATGCAATGGGTCGCCGCGGGGCGAGACGTTCAATGAGCCTGGCGATCCTCGACGGCGGCACGTTCTACCATCACGCGGCAATTTACGGCCAGCGCTATCGAGAGCTGTTCGACAAGGCCATCTATGCCCCGGAGCTCACGACCGATGCCTTGGCCGGTGTCACATTCCTGATCGTCCCGGATCGCATCAACCCGAACGTTCTCTGCGCCAAGCGCGACGTCCTGATCGATTTTGCGAAAGCCGGGCGCACGCTGGTCGTGTTCGGCGAAAATCGTGCTGACACGTGGTTGCCCGGCGTGACGTGGGCGGCACGACCGACGAACTTCTGGTGGTGGCTGGACAAGGACGCCCGGCCGCCGAACCGCCTGCTCGCACCCGATCACGAGCTGTTTCGGGCGGTGCCGTTCGAAAACACGATATGGCACTTCCACGGCGTGCTGACCCCGCCCGCCGGCGCTCGCGCCCTGATCGACGTTCCCGCCGATCCCGAGGGCCGCGACAGCGGCGGAGCGCTGCTCTACGAGGATCGCGTCACCCTGCCCGGCCGCATGCTCGTCTCGACGCTCGATCCGTTCTACCATCATGGCAGCAACTTCATGCCCGCAGCCACGAAGCTGCTCGACGGCTTTCTGCCCTGGGCCAGGGAAAAGGCCGCAACCCGGGCCGATCCCGACGACGTCTGATCTCAACGCGCCGCCAGATCCGGCGCTTTGCCCGGCAGGCCGTGCAACGGTACGATCGCCGATGCCGTCTCGCCGCCCGCATGGACATCCACGCGGCGAACCGGCACGCCGTACATCCGGGCGAGATTGCTTTCGGTCAGGACCATCTCGGTGCGGCCTGCGATGTGAGTGGCATCCCGCTGCATCAACAGCGTCGTGTCGGCGATGCCGATCGCGTGGTCGGGATGATGCGTCGTGAATAGCACCGTCAAGCCAAGGGAGCTCGCGAGGCGCACGAGCAGACGAAGAACGACGCCCTGATTGGCGATGTCGAGCGCCGAGGCCGGCTCGTCCAGCACCAGGACCTTGCAGTCGCTGGCCAGCGCGCGGGCCAGCAGCACGAGCTGCCGCTGCCCGCCGCTGAGCCGGTCATAACGCTGCTGCGCGAGCGCCGCGAGGCCGACTTCCTCGAGGCACGCATAGGCGCGGTCCCGGTCCGCGCGGCCCGGCGAGCTGAACCTGCCGAGATAGCGGCTCCGGCCCAGTAGCACCATGTCGACGGCGTTGTAGGACTGATCCGCCGTCAGCGCCTGCGGAACGAAACCGACGTGACCGTCGATCTCGACAATTCCTTCCTTGAGCGTCAGCGTCCCGCCGATCGCCCGCAGCAGGGTCGTCTTGCCGCAGCCATTGGGCCCGAGGATGGCGGCGATCCTGCCCGCGGGAAAGGTCGCCGACAGGCCACGAAAGAGCCAATGTCGGAATCCGTAGCTGTGGCCTGCATTCTCGATGCGGATCATGCTGCCCCGCTCTTCGTCGTGCGCCGAAGCAGCAACGCGAAGATCGGCGTGCCGACCAGCGCCGTGATGATTCCGACCGGAATTTCCGCCGGTGTCAGCGATCGCGCGAGCGTGTCCGCCGCAACCAGGAAGATGGCGCCGAGGAACGTCGACACCGGTAGGATCCGGCGGTTGTCTGCCCCGACCATCATGCGCGCCAGGTTGGGGATGATGAGACCGACCCAGCCGATGGTCCCACTCACCGCAACCTGGGACGAGATCGCAAGGCACGCGGCCGCAAGAAGGATCAACCGGTCGCGCGCCGGATTGACGCCGAGCGTTCGGGCCTCGTCATCACCAAGCGAAAGCACGTTCACGCGCCACCGCATGCCGACGAGAACGACGGCCGCAAACGTGGTGCAGATCGCGACCAGGCCTAATTGCGGCCAGGTCGAGGACGCAAAGCTGCCCAGCAGCCAGAACACGATCACCTGCAACGTCGTCTCGGGATCGGCCAGATAGGTCACGTGTCCGACCAGAGCGCTGCAGAACGCGCTGACGACCACGCCCGCAAGAACGAGCGTGAGGATCGGCGAGAGATTGTCGCTACGATGGAACGCAAGCACCGCCACGAGCGCAAGGGCAGCGCCTCCGAATGCGCCGATCTGAACCAGCGGTCCGAACCCGACGAGGTAGATGACGGTGACGCCGCCAAGGGCAGCGCCGGAGGATGCGCCGATGGTCTGCGGTCCGACCAGCGGGTTGCGGAAGATCGCCTGGAGCACCGCGCCGCAGAGCGACAGACCGGCGCCGGCGACGGCGGCGGTGAGCACGCGCGGCAGCCTCACCGTTTCGACGACCACGGCTTCGGTGGCCGTCCACGTCGCTTTGACGGCGACGAGATGGGACAGGATGATCGACAGCACCGTGCCGAAGGGGACCTGATATCGTCCCGATGCGACCGACCACAGCAAGACGAGTATCAAGCCCGCGGCAAGCGCAACGTAATACAGGGCATAGGATCGTTCACCTGTCCGTGGAGCCGGGCGTGAGATGGCGCTTCCCATCAATGAGCCCGATACGCGTCGTAGCCGGCCGAGCCGGCATTTTCCCGCAGAAACAGGATGCGGTCGATTTCCTCGTCCGTCGGCTTGTAGTCATAGAGGAAGCCGAACCAGTCCCTCACCGAGGTACGAATGTTCACCTGTGCAAGTTCGGGATGCAGCAGGCCCGCCAGCCAGAGCCAGCCAAGCGCAGATTCGTGACTTGGCGGATCCCAGCGATAGCCGCCGAGCGGAACGCGATAGACGCGGCGCGTCCGAACCGCATCGATGCCCTGCCAGCGCGGATCGCGGTAGAGATCGGACGGCATCGCCGCATCGAAGTTTCCGAGCAGGACGACCTGCGGATTCCACGCCAGGATCTGTTCGATCGTCACTGTGCTGATCGAGGCCGCGCTGCCGACCGCGTTCTGGCCGCCGGCCAGCTGAATGGTCAGATCCTGCGCCGTTCCCTGACCACTGATGCGCAGCACGTTCATGGCGCGGTTGAAATAGGCCACGCGCGGCCGCTGCGTCGACGACAGATTGGCGAACCGCGACGCCAGCGACTGCCGGACCTCTTCCTGTTTGGCGAGCAATTGGCCGGCGCGGTCTTCCCTGCCCGCGATCTTCCCCATCAACTTCACGTACTCGACGTAGTTCTCGAACGAGCCCACACGCATTCCGACCACGGGGATCCCGGTCCGGTCCAATGGTCCGATGACGTCGTTGTTGTTGGCCCATTGGAAAATTGCATCCGGGCGCAATGCGAGGATCGCCTCGACGTTCGGCGCGAAGTTCGATGCGTCTCCCCCGGTCGTCACGCCGGTCTGAATCTGCTTGAAGCCAGGAAACAGCTTCGCGGCAATGCCCTCGTGCATGGCACGTGCGGCGTATTCGTTCATGCCGACGATCTTCCGGTCGCTGCCATCGATCGTCATGAAGGTCGAGGGCGCGGGGATCGGGATGACGACCAGGCGCTCCGGCAGCCGGTCGAACGAAAGCTTGCGGTTGCGCTGGTCCGTCACATCCATCGCATGCGCCGCGCCGAGCAAGGCGAGCGCAATTGCGGGGATGGCCCCTAAGCCCTGCAATGGTCTCCCCCGGCGCAACGACAACAACATCAATCAAAGACCTCGGGCGCCAATGATGATGTGAGTGGCGCCGCCGACATGGCTACATAGTGCCGCGGAAGAAAACGCCAAAGCAAAATATGCGTCGAGGATTGCAAGTGCGGCGCCCTGGACCTGGAATCGTTCAAAAGAAGCGCATCGTTACGATCGATCGCGACGATGCATGATCAGATCGCGTGTATCGACCGCGCGATAGCGCCCGCAAGCGGCACAATTTGAATCGCTCGAAACTCGCCTGCGGACCATGGCTCAGGCGATTGCGACACGATAATGACCGCGCGGCTGAGTGAATGCTGAGGGGTGTCGTCGATGTTGCTGAGAACCGTGCTTGTCTCCAAAGGGAGTTCGATGTTCGTATCGACCTTCAAACTGAGCGTCGGGCTCGCTTGTGCGGTGACCACGGCTTCGAGCGTGATTGCCGAAGCCCAGACCGCGAATGGTTCATCACAGCAATCCGTGCTGCCGGCGGTGACCGTGGAGGCAGGAAAACCGGCGAAGCCGCGTCGCGCTGTACGTCAGAGCACGGCTCGCGCGACGCGACAGGCTCAATCCACGGCCGTGCAGCCAGCGCAAGGCCGGCAAGCCGGCGCAACGGCCCCTGAAGGCACCAACAGCGATTCCCTCAAGCCAATGGGCGGCAGGCTGCCGCAGCCGGGAATTCCCCATCTGGCGGAGCAGAGCATCACGGTCGTTGATCGCGCGCAGATCGAGGCGACTTCGCCAACCGGTCTTCTCGATGTTCTTGCCTCCGTCCCGGGAGTCTCGATCGCGCGCTCCGGCGGCATCGGCGGCCAAATCTATTTGCGCGGGTTCTCGTCGAACAGCTTCCGTTCGCCGATGTTCATCGACGGCGATCGCTTTCGTGGCCGCAATACGCTGCAGCTCAATTATCTTGCGCCCGACGAAATCGAGCGCGTGGAAGTGATCCGCGGTCCGGGCTCCGTCGTCTATGGAAGCGAGGCGCTGACCGGATTGGTCAACGTCGTCACCAGATCCTATACCGGCGATACGTCGGGGCCGTTCCGATTCACGGGCGGCGGCTGGTCAACCGGCTACGGCAGCGCGGCCAATTCGTTCAACACCTACGACTGGATCAAGGGCGCCGGACAGGGCTTCGATTTCATCGGCGGCTTTGCCGGACGCTGGGGCGGCGACTATCAATCCCCGCTCGGGAGGGTGCCGAACAGCGACTATCAGAGCGTCGGCGGCAACATCAAGCTCGGCTACTCGCCCGACATCGGACAAAGACTGGAGCTTTCCCTGCGCTCCTACAGCGAGGTCGACGGCCGCGCCGGCGGCGTCGGAGGAGCGCCGGGCGCGCCTTATCTGCAGGTGCGACAGGATCCCAACCAGGTACATTCGGCGCGCATCGCCTATACCGGCGAGCTCGACGGCCTCGTGAAGCACGTCGAGACCTCCTTCTACGTCAACTATTTCGACACGAAGCTTTCGACCATCAACAATACGATTAACGCCGCGGGCATTGCCACCAGAACCGTCAAATCCACCAGCCACGTCATCGGCCCCTTGGTGATCGGGGGACGCTCGCTGGCCGAAATTCCCTGGCTCGGTCCCTGGGGAGCAACCAAGACGACGCTCGGCCTTGACGGCTTCCGGGAAGCGCGGCCGGGCAGCGAGTCGACCTCCGAGACAATCACCCGCAACGGAACGACCGGGGCCGTGATCAGCGATGTCTTCTCGCCGTACACCAATCAAGGTCCGGACACGACACAATCCAATATCGGTGCCTTCGTCCTGCACGAATGGAAGCCGATTCAACCGCTGACCCTTTCGGCGGGCGGCCGCTTCGACTGGTTCAACACGACCACTGACACTTCGCCGCTCGCATCGACCATTCCGGCAAATGTCCGGGCCGTCTATGCACGCAACACCGACGTCGATCAGACGGCTCCGACCGGCAGCCTTGGCTTTGTCTACGCCGTCCTGCCCAACGTCGACCTGCTCGGCAACGTGGCGACCTCATTCCGCCAGCCGACGAACTCCGAGCTGTTCGCGGTGACGGCCACTCAGCTTCCGAATCCGAACCTGAAGCCCGAGAGCGGGGTGACCTACGAAGGAGGCGCACGCTTTCATACGACCAATGCGGAGCTCAAGGTCACGGCATTCGATACGCATTACGAGAATTTCCTGCAAACGACCGCGGTGACGCTCAACGGTGTCGGCGGATACACCCAGTCACAGAACGTCGGCAAGGCCGAGGTGACCGGCGTCGAGCTGGAGGCGCGCTGGCAGATCACGCCGGCCGTCAACCTGTTCACGAGTTTCGCCCAGCTGCGCGGGACCAATACGGTGACCGACAAGCCGCTGCCTTTTCTCGCGCCGTATCGCGGGCGGGTGGGGATACAATATGCGGACGCGAGCGGCGCCTATTCGATCCTCGGCGTGATCGATTGGGCCGCCAGCAAGACCCGGATCGATCCGGCGCAGGAATATACGACCTCGGGCTACGCCATCCCCAAGCTCTATGCGACGCTTCAACTCGGCAAGCTGGTATCGCCGCAACTGGGCGACACCAAGCTGATCCTCGGCTTGGAGAACATCTTCAACACGGCCTATGTCGACGCATCGACGTTCGTGAATCGCTCCTATCCCCGGAGCTTCACAAATCCCCTGGTGGAGACCGGCCGGAACGTCTCGGTGAAACTGCAGCACACCTTCTAAGGCGAGATCTGGGAAGGTGCGCAGGGTTTTCCGGAAAGGTCATGCGCCGACCACAACCAGAAGCGCGATGGGACTCGATCTCGTCGCGCTTGAGCGGCATCATCTGCCCGCCACGAACTCCCGCCACCCCTTTGCCCGCAGGCTGCACGCCGGACACTCGCCGCAGCCATAGCCCCAGTCGTGCTGCGCGCCGCGCATCCCGAGATAGCAGGTGTGCGAGTGCTCGCGGATCAGATCGACCAGCCCCTCGCCGCCGAGATCCTGCGCCAGCTGCCAGGTCGCGGCCTTGTCGATCCACATCAAGGGCGTATGGAGCTCGAACGTCCTGGCCATGCCGAGCGAGAGCGCCCTCTGCATGGCGCGGATGGTTTCGTCGCGGCAATCGGGATAGCCGGAATAGTCCGTCTCGCACATGCCGCCGACGATGTGGGTGATGCCGCGCCGGTAGGCCAGCGCCGCCGCGAACGTCAGGAACACCAGGTTGCGCCCGGGCACGAAGGTGTTCGGCAGGCCGTCGGCGCCCATTGCGATCTCGACGTCGCGCGTCAGCGCGGTCTCCGACACCGCTGCCAGTGTCGGGATCGACAGAGTATGGCTGTCGCCGAGCTTTGCGGCCCAATCCGTGCGCAACGCCTTCACGCCGTCGAACAGCCGCTCGCGGCAGGCGAGCTCGATGGCGTGGCGCTGGCCGTAGTCGAAGCCCAGCGTCTCGACACGCGAGAAGCGGCTGAGCGCCCAGGCAAGGCAGGTGGTGGAATCCTGGCCGCCGGAAAACAGCACCAAGGCGGTCTCTGATGAGAATGCGTCACTCATGGGCCTCAGGTAGTCCAGTTCGTTGACGCCATCAATGCACGATCACGCAACGGCGTCCGTACCGCCAAGCATCATTCATTTGCCGCCACATGCTCGCTCTGGTAGCATGACGGCACTGCCGCACGATCCAATGGACGAACGTCGATATGGGTTATTTTGAAGGGCTGACCGGTAGCAGTTTCAAGACCACCGAGGACGGCCGCCGGCTGTTCTTTCCATGGGGACCGCTCGGGCGCGGTTACGCGATAGACTCGGAGGAGCGCTATGGACGTCTTCGAAAACAGGTGAAAGCCTACATGGTGGTTTCACTTCTGCCCGTCATCCTCGCACCAATCATCTATCACGGTTACATCATCAGCTTTGCGTCGGCCGCGATCTCCCTGACATTCTATTTGGCCTGGATGTGGGTTCTGCTTCCCCGCCTCGCGCCCGCTGATGAAAGGCTATCTTTCAAGGAGAGCATGACGTCTCAGGCACGCGCGCATGGCCCGGTCGTGCTCCGGCTGCTCACAATCATATCTCTGGTGTTCGTCGCCGCCGGGCTTCTGATGCTCGTTGCCGAGCCGCACGGCCGAGTGATCGCGCTGGCGGTCATCCTGTTTTTTGGATTTTGCGCGACGCTGTTTATCCGCATGCTGGTGCTCCGGCGGGAGGCGGTCTGATCTCGCCTCGCGGGTCGTGGAAATCGAACTGATTTCTGCTTGTTCCGCTGGGATCAATGCCGGGCTTTTGGCATAAAGCGGAAAACGCGCAACTCCGGTGCCCAATGACCCCTTCCCGCGACATTTCCCGCCTGATCGAGATCATGGCCGCGCTGCGCACTCCGGTGACCGGCTGCCCCTGGGACCTCGAGCAGAATTTTGCGACCATCGCGCCCTACACGATCGAGGAAGCCTATGAGGTGGTGGACGCCATCACGCGCGGCGATCTCGACGATTTGCGCGAGGAGCTCGGCGACCTGCTGTTGCAGGTCGTGTTCCACGCCCAGATGGCCTCGGAGCAGAACGCTTTCGCGTTCGGCGACGTCGTCGAAGCCATCACGAGAAAGATGATCCGGCGCCATCCCCACGTCTTCGCCGACAAGGACGGCAACCTCGCCTCCTCCCACGTCAAGGAAGTCTGGGACCGCATCAAGGCCGAGGAAAAAGCCGAGCGCGCCGCGCGCCGGCCGCCCGAGGAGATGCCGGCGCACAAATCGCTGCTGTCAGGCGTGAAGGCCGGCCAGCCCGCGCTGACCCGCGCCATGGAGCTGCAGCGCAAGGCCTCGACCGTCGGTTTCGACTGGAACGACCCGCGCGCCGTGCTGGCAAAGATCCGCGAGGAGGCCGACGAGATCGAGGCCGCGCTCGACCGTGGCGACAAGCAGGAGCTGGCGGAGGAGACCGGCGACCTGATGTTCGCCCTCGTCAACCTCGCCCGCCACGTCGATGCCGATCCGGAAGCCGCATTGCGTGCGACCAACGCAAAATTCGAGCGCCGCTTTGCCTATATCGAACGGGCGCTGGAGGCGCAGGGCCGCACGCTGGAGCAGGCTTCGCTCGCGGAGATGGACGCGCTGTGGAACGAGGCGAAGGGCGAGACGAAGCCAACGTCGGAAGAACGCAAGGAAGCCAGCCGCTAACTCCGCCGTCGTCCCGGACAAGCGCGCCTCAAGCGCGCGCGGATCCGGGATCCATAGCCATCGGCTCCGGCTGTGAGACGAGGCAGTAACTCCGAGTCCTCGCAGTTACGTCTTCCTGTGGCTATGAATCCCGGATCTGCGCTCCGCTACGCTTGTCCGGGACGACACCGCCTATGTCGCAAGATGCGGCACCGCATCGAACCTCGACACCACGATGTCCCGCTTGGTCTCGTCCACCCGCACCGTCATGTCGAAGCGGCCGTTGTGCAGCTCCTTGGACAGCACCTCGGCATTGCGGTGCAGCCAGCTGATGCCGGCGCCGTCGGCGGCGTCGATGGAGAGGTCGAGCGTGGTGCGCTTGGCGGCAAGGCGTTCCTCGATCGCGGCGAGCAATGCATCGACGCCCTCGCCCGTGACGGCGGAGACCAGCATGGCCGGATGGTCCGCAGGCCGGCGCGCCGCGATGTTCAGAAGCTCCTCGCGCTGCTCGGAATCATAACGGTCGATCTTGTTCCAGACCTCGATGATGCGGCCTGAATCATCGGGGTTGATGCCGAGCTGGCGCAGCACTGCGTCGACGTCGCTCTGCTGGGCCTCGGCATCCTCATGCGAGATGTCGCGCACATGGAGAATGACGTCGGCCTCGAGCACCTCTTCCAGCGTGGCGCGAAAGGCGGCGACCAGCTGGGTCGGCAGGTTGGAGATGAAGCCGACCGTGTCCGACAGCATGGCCTTGCCGCCATGCGGCAGGTTGAGTGCGCGCAAGGTCGGATCGAGCGTCGCAAACAGCATGTCGGCGGCCTGCACGTCGGCGCGGGTCAGGCGGTTGAACAGCGTCGACTTGCCGGCATTGGTGTAGCCGACCAGCGCGACGACGCGATACGGCACGCGCTGGCGTCCCGCACGATGCAGCCGCCGCGTCGCCTGCACTTTCTTCAGCTCGCCCTCGAGCTTGGAGATGCGCTCCTGGATGAGGCGGCGGTCCGCTTCGATCTGGGTCTCGCCGGGACCACCCATGAAGCCGAAGCCGCCGCGCTGGCGCTCCAGATGGGTCCATGAGCGCACCAGGCGCGAGCGCTGGTAGTTGAGATGCGCGAGCTCGACCTGGAGCGAACCTTCCCGCGTCTTGGCGCGGCGGCCGAAGATTTCCAGAATGAGGCCGGTGCGGTCCAGCACCTTGGCGTGCAGCTCTTTCTCGAGATTGCGCTGCTGGATCGGCGCCAGCGCGCAATCCATCACCACGAGCTCGACGTCGAGGGTCTTGATCAGGCCGGCGATCTCCTCGACCTTGCCCTTGCCGATATAGGTGGCCGGGCGGATCTGGCTGATCGGCGCGACGATGGCGTCGGCGACGATGAGATCGATCGCGCGTGCAAGGCCGGCGGCTTCGTCGAGCCGGGCCTCGACGTCACGCAGGACATGAGCTTCCGATTGCGCGTCGGCACTGCCTGCGCGCACTCGCAAATAGGGGCCGACGACAAGCACCCGCCCCGTTTGCTTAGCCCCTGCCGACCGCGGACGGTCGGCATCCCCGTCGAAATTCCGGGGTTCCAATCAGATCACTCTCAAGCCGGCTGATCCTCGCCGCCTTCGAACAGCTGGATCGGAGCGCCAGGCATGATGGTCGAGATCGCATGCTTGTAGACCAGCTGCGAATGACCGTCGCGCCGAAGCAGCAAACAGAAATTGTCGAACCAGGTCACGATGCCCTGGAGCTTCACTCCGTTGACCAGAAAGATCGTCAGTGGCGTCTTGGTTTTGCGAACGTGATTGAGGAAGGTGTCCTGTAGGTTTTGTGCGCGGTCTGCCGCCATTGTTTTTTTCTCGCTTTGAGTTTCTTTTTATTGCGCCGGTCGCGGCCCTCTTTGTGAGGTTCGGGGCCTCTCCCGGTTGCCGTTCCATCATGAGATCCCCCTCGGACGGAACAGCTGTGCGATTAGAGGACAGGTGGGCCTATTAGGCAAGCCGCTTCACGTGGCAGCCCCCGGCTGATTGTCCCGAAAAAATACGGAAATCGATGATTTTCCTGCTTTATCCCTGAGCTGCCGCGGCCATGTCGCCGCGCTAGATTCTTGTTTTCACGTCTCTTTCCGCATGCGAGCCGGCGGCCGCTTCGCGCGAAGAGGCGCTAGCCGACACCGAGCGCCTTCAACTTTCGATGCAGCGCCGACCGTTCCATACCAACGAACTCGGCCGTACGAGAAATATTTCCTGAGAAACGGCTGATCTGTGCAATCAAATAGTCGCGCTCGAACACTTCGCGCGCCTCACGCAGCGGCAGGCCCATGATGTGCTCGCCATTGTTGCTGGTCGGCATCGCCGGCACCATAGAGCCGACGTCCTGTGGCAACATGTCCGCCGTGATGATGACCTCCGGCCCGCCTGCCGCGAGAATCATCACCCTCTCGACGTTGTTGCGGAGCTGGCGGACATTGCCTGGCCAGACATGCGATTGCAGCACGGCCATCGCGTCCTGCCCGATCTGCCGCTTGGGCAGGCCGCTGCCGGCCGAGATCTGCTCCATAAAATAGTCGATCAGCTCCGGGATGTCCTCGCGCCGTTCCGAGAGCGCGGGCACGCGGATCGGCACCACCGAGAGCCGGTGGTAGAGGTCCTCGCGGAAACGGCCGGCCGCGATCTCCTCTTCGAGGTTGCGCGCGGTCGAGGAGATGATGCGCACGTCGACCTGCACCTTGGCGGTGCCGCCGACGCGCTGGAACGACTGCTCCACCAGCACGCGCAGGATCTTGTTCTGGGTCTCGCGCGGCATGTCCGCGATCTCGTCGATGAACAGCGTGCCGCCATGGGCTTCCTCGAGCGCGCCTGGCTTGCGCGGCTGCTCGCCGTTGGACTGCTCGATGCCGAACAGCTCGTGCTCCATGCGATCGGGGGTGATCGCGGCCGCGTTGATGACGACGAAGGGACCGTCGGCACGGCCCGAGGCCGTGTGCAGCGTGCGTGCGGTCAATTCCTTGCCGGCGCCGGCGGGGCCGACGATCAGGATGCGGCTGTTGGCCTTGGCGGCGCGCTCGATGGTCTGGCGCAGCTGGTTCATGCTGGGCGACCGGCCGACGAGCTGGCTCGCGCTCGGCGCAAGCTGCTTCAGCTCCTTGACCTCGCGCTTCAGCCGCGAGTTCTCCAGCGCCCGGGTCGCGACCAGGATCAAGCGGTCGGCCTTGAACGGCTTCTCGATGAAGTCGTAGGCGCCGCGCTTGATCGCGGCGACAGCGGTCTCGATGTTGCCGTGGCCGGAGATCATCACGACCGGCAGGTCGGCGTTGTCTTTCTTGACCTGCTCCAGCAGCTGCAAGCCGTCGAGCTTGGAGCCTTGCAGCCAAATGTCGAGGAACACCAGGTGCGGCCTGCGGTTGGCGATCTCGGCGAGCGCCGTATCGCTGTCGCGTGCGGTTCGGGTCACGAAGCCCTCGTCCTCGAGAATGCCCGCAACGAGATCGCGAATATCGGCCTCATCATCGACAATCAGAATTTCACTTGCCATGGATCGCGCCTGTCATGTCAGCTGCCTGTTGAGGCTTCGATTTTCGTTGATTCATTGGTCTTTTCAGCGGGCCCTTTGGTTTCGGCCGCCGGCTCTTTTGTTTCCGGCGCCGCCTCTTTGGCCGGCCCCGTCACGGTGTCCTTGGTGATGTCCTTGGCCGCCGACGCCTGCTCGGCTCCCTCGGCCTTGGCGGGTTGCCCGGAGATGGCAAAGCGCATCCGCATCCAGGCACCGCGCTGGCCCTCGCGGAAGTCGGAGGCATCTTTCAGCTCGATGCGGCCGCCATGGTCTTCCAGCACGCGGCCGACGATCGCAAGGCCAAGGCCAGTGCCCTTGGCCCGGGTCGTGACGTAGGGTTCGAGCAGCCGCGAGCGCGCGACCTTGGGCAGGCCGATGCCGTTGTCGATCACGTCGATCAACACGTCATCGCCCTCGCGGGAGACGACGACGTCGATCCGGCCTTTGCCGAGCTCTTCCGGCGGGACCTGCTCGATCGCCTCGGTGGCGTTCTTGACGATGTTGGTGACCGCCTGGGAGATCAGCCGGCGATCGAACTGGGCCCGGAGCGGATCCTGCTTGAACTCGGCCTCGATGTCGATCTCGGGATGGGCGACCTTCATCAGGAACACGGCCTGCCGCACGGCGTCGGCGACGTCCTCGCCCTCCATCACCGGCTTCGGCATCCGGGCAAAGCGCGAGAACTCGTCGACCATGCGGCGGATGTCGTCGACCTGGCGCACGATGGTGTCGGTGCACTGGTCAAAGATCTGCTTGTCCTTGGCCTCAGTGATGTCCTTGCCGAACTTGCGGCGGATGCGTTCGGCCGAGAGCTGGATCGGCGTCAGCGGGTTCTTGATCTCGTGGGCGATGCGGCGCGCCACGTCGCCCCAGGCCGAGGTGCGCTGCGCCGAGACCAGCTCGGTGATGTCGTCGAGCGTGATGATGTAGCTGTCGTGCGGCTGATTCTTCTCGGCGCTGACCCGGACCGACAGATTGCGTTCCTGCCCGTCGCGCGTGATCGTGATCTGGCCCTGCACCAGGCGCTGGGTCCCTTCCCGCGCCGCCTTCATCATCTCGTCGAGCTCGGGCAGCACGTCGGAGAGCGGATGGCCGAGCGTCTCGGATTCGGCGTGCCCGATCAGCTTCTCGGCCGAGCGGTTCAGAATGCCGACGCTGCCGGAGGCGTCGACCCCGATGATGCCGGCGCTCGCCGAGGACAGCACCGCCTCGATGAAGCGGCGGCGGCTGTCGATGAGGTCGCTGGCGTTGACGAGCTCGTCGCGCTGGCTGCGCAATTCCTGCGTCATCTTGTTGAAGGTCTCGCCAAGCTGGGCCAGATCGCCTTCGGACTGGTGCACCGGCACCTGGACATGGAGATCGCCGGTCGAGACCGTGTGGGCCGCGTTCATCAGCCGCCGGATCGGCGAGACCAGCGAGTTGGCGAAGTTGAGGCCGATCAGCACCGAAGCCATCAGGATGGTGAGCGCGATCACGGCGAACATCAGCGCGAAGGCGACCTGGATACCGAGCCGGCGCGATTCGATCTGGGCATATTCGGCGACGCTGACCTCGGTCTGCTTGAGCTGATTGACGACGTTGGGATCAAGCGGGCGAGCGACATAGAGGAAGGTGTCGTTGAACGCGCGCAACCGGATCACCGCGGCGACGAAGCTCGCATCGGGGAGCACCGCGATCTCGGGCTCGTTCTCGTTGACGTTGCTGAGGAAGTCGGGCGCCGGCGGCGAATAAGCCAGCCGCATGCCGGTGTCGGCGGATTCCAGGATGTTGGTGTTCTTGTCGATGATCATCGCGCCCGGCAGATTGCGCGAGCCGGCGCTGGCGGTCAGCATCTCGCGGAACGAGCGGCGATCCTGGTCGTAGAGCGGCCGGGCATGCGCGATGTCGTTGGCCATGCCGAGAATGTCGCCGCGGATCAGCTGGGCATGGTCCTGCATGTAGGCCCGCGCGATCGTCAGCGAGTTCTGGATCACCTGCTTGGTCGGCCCGGAGAACAGCCGGTCGAGGCCACGCTCGATGGTGACGTTGGCGACGATGGCGACCAGCACCGCCGGCAGCACCGCCACGATCGAGAACAGGCTGACGATCTGGACATGGAGGCGCGCCGCCGCCCGGCCCCGCCGCCGCGCCAGGATCAGCTGCCAGAGCTCGCGGACGATGATGCCGACCAGCAGCAGGATCGTGGCCGCGTTGATCAGGTAGATCGAGCGGACTACCTCGGGCGTCGGCTCGATCCTGGTGAGGCCGGTCAGGACCAGGAAGGTCAGGAAGGCCGACAGCAGCGCCAGCGCCACGGCAAACGGAGCCAGCCAGCGTCGCGCCGACCAACGCCGGGGCTCTTCCGCTGGGGCCGTGTCAAAGTGTGCGGCCGAGGTCTCTGCGCTGGTCATTCCGGCAATGGCGATGCTGAAAAAGGGGTCCGCGGGCGCGCGGATACTGATGTATTCGTACCACATTGTTGCCGAATTGCGACAATTCCGCGGCGCTTGCTCAGCGACCCACCCCCGCCATCCACAACCACATGACGCCTTGAGGGGAACGGATTCCCGCCATCCCGGCTTGACCCGGCATGGATAGGTATTTTCTCGCAACGATGGTGTCGGCCGTTCTGCTGCTGATCGTGGCCGCCGACCTCTTGGTCAACGGCCTGGGCGTCCAGCAGCCGCTGCTGAATGTCGCCAGCGTCACGCCGGCGTCGGCCCGACTCGTCAGATAGTGCGACGCTGCGTCACCGGCCGGACGACCAATTGGAATCGGACCGGCGGAACATTTCGGCCCGTCCCGACTTCTGCTCACCGCGTCAGCCACAACGGCCAGCGCGATCCGGACAGGCTCAGCTCTGCCTTGGTAGGGGGAGCTGAGCCACCGTCGGTTCCGCGATGACTAGCCCCCGCTCCGATAGACCTGGATATCCAGATCCCGGATCTTCTTCCGCAGCGTGTTGCGGTTGAGGCCGAGCAGGTCGGCGGCGCGGATCTGGTTGCCCCGGGTGGCCGCCAGGGCTGCCGTGAGCAGCGGGACCTCGATCTCCTTGAGGATGCGGTGATAGAGGCCGGGCGGCGGCACGCCGTTCGGAAAGCCCTGGAAGTGCGAGGACAGATAGGCCTCCACGGCGCCGCCGAGATTGTCGACGCCCTGCTGGACCGCGGCGCCCGGGCTGACCGAGGGCGGCGCGAGCTCGCCGTCGATGACGGACGCCGTGATGACGTCCTGCGGATAAAGCGCGGCAAGACGCCGGGCGAGATTCTCCAGCTCGCGCACGTTGCCGGGCCAGCGGTGCTGCTTCAGCCGCTCCAGCGCCAGCGCGTCGAGCTTCTTCGGAGGCAGGCCGTCCTTCTCGGCCAGCGCAAAGAAGTGCCGCACCAGATCCGGCAGGTCCTCGATGCGCTCGCGCAGCGGCGGCAGCCGCAGCGGCACGACGTTGAGGCGGAAGAACAGATCTTCCCGGAACAGGCCCTGCTGGATCAGGACGCGCAGATCCTTGTTGGAGGCCGCAACGATGCGCACGTCGGTCTTGATCGGGGTGCGGCCGCCGACGGTGGTGTATTCGCCCTGCTGCAAGACGCGCAGCAATCGCGTCTGCGCCTCCATCGGCATGTCGCCGATCTCGTCCAGGAACAGCGTGCCGCCTTCTGCCTGCTCGAACCGGCCGGAGGCACGGGTGTTGGCGCCGGTGAAGGCGCCGCGCTCATGGCCGAACAGCTCGGATTCGATGAGGTCGCGCGGGATCGCGGCCATGTTGACGGCGACGAACGGGCCGTTGCGGCGCTTACCGTAATCGTGCAGCGCGCGCGCCACCAGCTCCTTGCCGGTGCCGGATTCGCCCGTGATCATCACGGTGAGGTCGGTCTGCATCAGGCGCGCCAGCACGCGGTAGATTTCCTGCATCGCCGGCGAGCGACCGACCAGCGGGATCGCCTCCATCTCGGCGTCCTCGTCCGGCGTCGAGACGCGCTCCTTCGGCTCGGCCAGCGCGCGGCCGACGATCGCGATCAGCTCCTTGAGGTCGAAGGGTTTCGGCAGATATTCGTAGGCTCCGCGCTCGGAGGCGCGGATCGCCGTCATGAAGGTGTTCTGCGCGCTCATGACGATGACGGGCAGATTCGGCCGCATCTTCTTGATCCGCGGCAGCAGGTCGAAGGCGTTTTCGTCCGGCATCACCACGTCGGTGATGACGAGATCGCCCTCGCCCTGGCTGACCCAGCGCCACAGCGTTGCGGCATTGCCGGTGAGCCTGACCTCATAGCCGGCCCGGGACAGCGCCTGGTTGAGAACGGTGCGGATGGCGGTATCGTCATCGGCTACGAGAATGCTACCTGCGGGCATCGTTAATCCTCATTTCGCCCCCTGTGACACAGGCGACGACTTCCCGGCAGAGTCGGCGCGACTGCTTTGATCGGCATGTTTCGCCGATGTGGAATACATCGGCATCAGCACGCGGAAGGTGGTCCTGCGCGGCTGAGATTCGCATTCGATGATGCCCCCGTGATCGCCGACGATCTTGGCGACCAATGCAAGACCCAGGCCCGAGCCGGTCTGCTTGGTGGTCACGAAGGGGTCGAACAGGTTGGGCAGAAGATCGTCCGGCACGCCCGGTCCGTTGTCTTTCACGCAGAATTCGAGCGGCAACGATACCCGGGATTTTTGACCGGGGACTGACAGGCGCACGCCGGGACGGAACGCAGTGGTGAGCTGGATCTCGGCGTCGGGCACGTCGATCAGCGCCTCGGCGGCGTTCTTCACGAGATTGAGGAACACCTGGATCAATTGGTCCTGGTTCGCCAGCACCGGCGGTAGCGAGGGGTCGTAGTCCTCGATGAAGCGGATGTTGCGGGCAAAGCCCGACTGCGCCAGCCGCTTCACGTGGTCGAGCACCGAATGGATGTTGACGGGACCGCGCACCACGGGACGCTCGTCGCCGAACACCTCCATGCGGTCGACCAGCGTCACGATGCGGTCGGCCTCGTCGCAGATCAGGCGCGTCAACATGCGGTCCTCGGACGAGGCCTGCTGCTCCAGGAGCTGCGCCGCGCCGCGGATGCCGGACAGCGGGTTCTTGATCTCGTGCGCCAGCATCGCAGCCAGCGCGATCACCGAGCGCGCCGCGCTGCGATGGGTGAGCTGGCGGTCCATCTTGTCGGCGATGGAGCGCTCCTGCAGCATCACCACGATATGGCCGGGCCGCTCGGTGAGCGGGGCGACGTGCAGGTCGACCTGGCGATCGCCGCCCATGCGCGGCGTGCCGAGATCGACCTTGTATTCGTTCACCGGCGAGTTCGACGCGCGCACCTGGTCGATCAGTGCCAGCAAGGGGCTGCCGAACGGCACCAGCTCCTTGAGCGACTGCCGCTTCAGGAACTGCGTCGAGATCTCGAAGAAGGCTTCGGTGGCGATGTTGGCGGCGACGATCTTGCCGTCGGGCCCGATCATCAGCACGGGATTGGGAAGCGCATCCAGGATCGCGTCACTGTCGGCGGGTTGGCGATGGTCAGCGGCTGAGCTCATGCAGCAGCGCTCCATGCGAAGTCGTCGAACGCATCCTGCAGCGACTGGTGGACGAGGCGCGGATCCTCCGAGGTGAGGATCGTCTGGCGCCACGACTTCAGCTTCTCGACGGACGCGCCGCTCGCCGCGGCCGCCACGTCGAGTGCCCAGCCCAGATGCTTGCGGGCATGTCTCAGTCCGACGCGGAGACCATAGAGCGTGCAAACGCCCTCATAGAGCGTGCGGACGTAATGCAGCTGGGTTTCGAGCGAGGGCACAGCTTCCTCGGCCCCGCCCTTCAGGCGGCGGCCGATCTGGCCGGGCAGCCAGGGCTGGCCCTGCGCGCCGCGGCCGATCATCACGGCGTCGGCGCCGGAGGCCTCGAGCGCCGCGCGCGCCCGCTCATAGGAGGTGATGTCGCCGTTGACGACGAGCGGAATGGCGATGGCCTCGCGCACGGCGCGGATTGCATCCCAATCGGCCTCGCCCTTGTAGAACTGGCTGCGAGTGCGGCCGTGGACCGTGACGAGCTTGACCCCGGCGGCCTCCGCGCGCCGCGCCAGCTCCGGCGCGTTGCGGCTGCGGTCGTCCCAGCCGAGCCGCATCTTCAGCGTCACTGGCACCTTCACCGCTGCGATGGTGGCATCGATCAGGCTGACGGCATGGTCGAGGTCGCGCATCAGGGCCGAGCCGGACTGGCCGCCGGTGACGTGGCGGGCCGGACAGCCCATGTTGATGTCGATGATGTTGGCGCCTTCGGCCTCGGCGATCCGGGCGCCCTCGGCCATCCAACGGGTCTCGCAGCCGGCGAGCTGGACCACGTGCGGGCCGATTCCGGCGGCTTCGCAACGCAACCGGGACATCCAATGGCCGTTGGCGAGTTCGTCGCTGGCGGTCATTTCGGACACGACGAGACCGGCCCCAAGCTCCGCGGCCAGCCGGCGGACGGGCGAGTCGGTCACCCCCGACATCGGCGCCAGGAAGACCGGAATGGCGACATCAATATCGCCTATTTTCAACGGCTTAGAGCCGGATATTGCCGAACCGGTCACAGAGGTCTCATGGACTGGGCAGGGCCTCATCGCGCCTGCCATGATCTATCTTGCGCACAATTCTTGTGCAGTCAAGCGCCATGCCTACAGTTTAGACAATTCTGCAGATCTTTCAAGTGCAGTGCAGCAAAATGCCGTTGCGAACAATCCGGGGAAACCCCCTTTTTTTGCGGGCCTGCCGTGCTAGAGGCATGCGGCAATCACCCCACTCCCCCACTCCCCATCATCAACTGAGTATTTGAGTCCTATGGCGAAATCACAGCGCACCGCGGTCGTCCTCGTCGCAGCCGGGCGTGGACTGCGTGCGGGCGCCGGCGGGCCGAAGCAATATCGCGAGATCGGCGGCGTGCCCGTGATCTATCGCGCCATGGAAGCCTTCAGCCGCCACGCCGACGTGTTTGCGGTGCAGCCGGTGGTCAACCCCGACGACAGCGCCATGTTCACGGCTGCGGTCGCGGGGCTCGAGCACGAGCCGCCGACCAAGGGCGGCGCGACGCGGCAGGCCTCGGTGCTTGCAGGCCTCGAAGCGCTCGCACAGCACAAGCCCGACATCGTGCTGATTCACGACGCCGCGCGGCCCTTCGTCTCGGAAGGACTGATCTCGCGCGCGATCGAGGCAGCGGGCCGGACCGGCGCCGCGATTCCCGTCGTCCCCGTCACCGATACGATCAAGGTCACCGGCGCGAGCGGCAATGTCGAGGGCACGCCGGACCGCGCCTCCTTGCGGATCGCGCAGACGCCGCAATCCTTTCGTTTCGACGTCATCCTCGAAGCGCATCGTCGCGCGGCGAAGGACGGCCGCAGCGATTTCACCGACGATGCCGCGATTGCCGAATGGGCGGGATTGACGGTTGCAACCTTTGAAGGCGATGTTGCCAACATGAAGCTCACCACACCCGAGGATTTCGTGCGCGAGGAAGCCCGCCTGGCGGCCCAGCTCGGCGATATCAGGACCGGCACCGGCTACGACGTGCACGCCTTCGGCGAAGGCGACCACGTCATGCTCTGCGGCGTGCGCGTGCCGCACACCAAGGGTTTTCTCGCTCATTCCGACGGCGATGTCGGCCTCCATGCGCTGGTCGATGCCATCCTCGGCGCGCTCGCCGATGGCGACATCGGCTCGCACTTCCCGCCGAGCGATGCGAAGTGGAAGGGCGCCTCCTCCGACCAGTTCCTGAAATACGCCATCGAGCGCGTCACGGCGCGCGGCGGGCGCATCGCCAATCTCGAGGTCACCATGATCTGCGAGCGGCCGAAGATCGGCCCCTTGCGCGACACCATGCGCGCGAGCATCGCCGAGATCTCCGGCGTCGACATCTCGCGCGTCGCGGTGAAGGCGACGACCAGCGAGCGGCTCGGCTTCACCGGCCGCGAGGAAGGCATCGCCGCCACCGCGAGCGCCACCATTCGTCTACCCTGGAGCGTGTAGGCCATGGGCGGCAGCGACGCACGCGCCCTCTCCCGCTCGCTGCTCGATCTGTGCCGGATGCGCAAGCTGACGGTCGCGACCGCCGAATCCTGCACCGGCGGCCTCGTCGCCGCCGCGCTGACCGACATCCCCGGCTCGTCCGACGTGATCGATCGCGGCTTCGTCACCTATTCCAACGAGGCCAAGCGCGCCATGCTCGGCGTCGAAGCCGGCACGCTCGCCACTTTCGGCGCGGTCAGCAAAGAGACCGCAACCGCCATGGCGATCGGCGCGCTGGAGCGCGCCGATGTCGACCTTGCAGTCGCCATCACCGGTATCGCCGGCCCGGGCGGCGCCACGCCCGGCAAGCCGGTCGGTCTCGTGCACTTCGCCGCCGCCGCGCGCGATGGCCGCATCATCCACCGCGAGCACCGCTTCGGCGCGATCGGTCGCAGCACGGTGCGCGCCCGCTCCGTGGTCGAGGCGTTGCGCATGCTGATGGAGCTGGCACGCGGACCACAGGCCCAGGCCAAGCCGCGGCGTGCCGCCGCGGCAACCCGCCTGCGCCCGCGCGTGACCCGCTCGCCGCGCCGGCATGCGGTGAAGCGCAGGCCGCCGCGCTCGCCGCGGGGGTGAGGCAGCTCATGCCGCCGCGAGCAATGCGCTCGCCCGATCGAGCACGCACTGCTTGACCGCGTCAGCCTGCGACGGTTTTGCCTTTGCGCTGACCGTCAATTCCAGGATCGGTGCCGCGGGATTGGCGACATCCAGCACCTTCGTGACGGAAACGGCAGGTTGCGAATGATTGTCGATGCGCGAGTCGTTGCGCAATTCCTCGAGGATGCGATCGGCCAGCGTATTGGCCGCGCCCGCCGGAACCGGAAACACCACCTTGATCTCGCCGGTGCCGGGATAGGCGCTGTGGTTGATGATGGCCGCGCCCCACACCTGTCCGTTCGGCAGCAGGATCTGCGTATTGTCGGACGCGACCAGCTCGGTCATGAACAGCGACAGCGACTGCACCTTCCCGGCCTTGCCGGCCACCTCGACGTCGTCGCCGATGTGAAAGGGCCGGAACAGCAGCAGCATCACGCCGGCGGCGAGATTGGACAGCGTGCCCTGGAGCGCGAGACCGATGGCGAGCGATGTGGCGCCCAGCACGGCAACGAGGCTCGCGGTCTGGATGCCGAACAGCTGAAGCACGGCGATGCCGACCACGGCGAGCACGCCATAGCGCGCCACACTGCCGACGAACAGCGTGACCAGCGGGTCGACCCGGTGCGTGACGCTCAGCAGGCGCGTGACGAAGCGCTGCATCGCGCCGGACAGATACCAGCCGATAGCGAGCAGCAGGATCGCGTAGATCGCGTTGAGGCCATAGAGGACAAGCGAGGCTTTCAGCGTGTCGAAATTGATGGTCATGGCGGCTCCGACCCGGACAATCGGTTGAGAACGCGCTGCGATGGGAAATGATCCCGGCTTTGGCCGAGGCTGGAACACGGCACGAAACACGCGGAGGGTGGATGAGCGCAGCGTTATCCAGCTCTACTCTTGCCGTCGGGCGGAAGCCGTGGGTCATGCCTTCGGCCAACCCTACAAGACCTTGCGTTGCCCGACGGGCAAAACACCCAATGGACGGGTCAACCCGCGCCCGCGAAAATATTCGCCTTTACAGAAATTCGGATTTATCGCATCGTCCCGCCACCTCATCCCGGTCAAAGGGGCGTATCGCGATCGTCACGAAACGTGGGGTGAGCTGCGGTGGACGCAAGTCACATCGGCGCGAGAGGCATCGCAGGGCGGGCGACCGTGAGCGACAGCCGGCGCGCACACGACCGGTGTGACATACGTACGGCAAAACCGTGTGGTCCTGACGCCCGGGGTCTGTGCGTCAAGTCTTGCGGTGATGCGGCGGCCCAACCGGGTGCGCGCATCAGCGATCTGCAAGGCGACGGGGGCAATAGTGCAACGCTCCCCGGGGAGAACTCGGCATAAGCCGTCAAACCACTGCGCAGGGAAGGCCGGCTGTTCGGCTTCACCTGTATGCCGCTGTGCAGTTTCCTGACACGCAGGTTTCGCACAGTGGACCGCGGGTGCCCAGCCGGCATCCGGCCTTCCCTGCGCCCTCTGACAGAGGGCGACGAGATGAAGCAAAGCTCGGGCAGGAATTGTCGCGAGGCCGTCGTATCATGTCCACGTTCAGGGTCATCCGAGCGCGCGGCCAGCGTCGCAGCGTAGTATGCCGCGCAGTCGCCGGAGGTCGTGAGGCGACGAATCGAACCAGGATGCTCGTGCCCCGGACGCAGCGGAGCAGCGCTACGCGCTGCACCGCGTCCGGGATACGAGACCTACAAGCACCCTACGTCGACGCCAGCTTCGGCCGGCCATAGATCGCGTCCGCCCGCTTCTCGAACGCGGTGGAGAAGCGCGCGAAGGCGGCATCGAACATCGAGCCCATCAGCAACGCCAGCATGCGGCTCCTGAATTCGTAGGACAGGAAGAAGCCGACGTCGCAGACGCCCTCACCTTTGGGCTCGAACGTCCAGCGGTTCTCCAGATTGCTGAAGGGGCCTTGCAGATATTCGACGAGAATCTTCAGATTGGCGCGGTCGAGCGTCACGCGGCTGGTGAAGGATTCCCTGACCAGCTTGAACGACACCGTCATGTCGGCGACCAGCACCTCGGTGCCGTCGGGCTTCGCCATCCGCTGGCGCACCTTCAGCGCGCTGCAGAGCGGCACGAATTCCGGGTAGCGCTCGACGTCGGCGACCAGGTCGAACATCTCGGATGCGCTGTGATTGACACGGCGCTTGCTCGAAAACTTGGGCATGGCGATTCAGCGGGCGTGAGCTGCCCGCGCGGCCTTCAGTCTCGCAAAATCCTCGCCGGCATGATGCGACGAGCGGGTGAGCGGGCTCGCGGACACCATCAGGAAGCCCTTGGTGTAGGCCACCTTCTCGTAGGAGGCGAACTCGTCCGGCGGCACGTAGCGCATCACCGCATGGTGCTTGCGGGTCGGCTGCAGGTACTGGCCGATGGTCAGGAAATCGACGTCGGCGGAGCGCAGATCGTCCATCACCTGCTGCACCTCGTGGCGCTCCTCGCCGAGGCCGACCATGATGCCGGACTTGGTGAAGATGGTGGGATCGAGCTCCTTGACCCGCTGCAGCAGCCGGATCGAGTGGAAATAGCGCGCGCCCGGCCGCACCGTGAGGTAGCGCGAGGGCACGGTCTCGAGATTGTGGTTGAAGACGTCGGGCTTGGCGGCGACGACGATTTCGAGCGCCCCCTCCTTGCGCAGGAAGTCCGGCGTCAGGATCTCGATCGTGGTCGAGGGACACGCGGCGCGGATGGCGCGGATGGTCTGGGCAAAATGCTCGGCGCCGCCATCAGTGAGGTCATCGCGGTCGACCGAGGTGATGACGACGTGGGCAAGGCCCAGCTTGGCGACCGCCTCGGCGACATTCTCGGGCTCGGCCGCATCCAGCGCATTCGGCAGGCCGGTCTTGACGTTGCAGAAGGCGCAGGCGCGGGTGCAGGTGTCGCCCATGATCATGAAGGTCGCGTGCTTCTTGTCCCAGCACTCGCCGATGTTCGGGCAGCCCGCCTCCTCGCACACCGTGTGCAGGCCGTTCGACCGCACGATGTTGCGGGTGTCGGCATAGCCGCGGGTATTGGGCGCGCGCACGCGGATCCAGTCCGGCTTCGGCGGCGAAGCGGAATCGGGCCGGTTCACCTTTTCGGGGTGGCGCGGGCGCAGCGGGTTCGAGATGGTATCGACGATTACGACCATGGGGTGTCCGGTCTGTTCAGGTCCTACCTAGTCGGTCTGGCGGGGCATCGCAACCCGGCTCGCCCCGCTTCAGGGAACATGGCAGATATGGGCAATATCCTGCTCTGTCCTCTGGCGATTCTCATTTCGAATGGCTCCAAGATCGAACGCCTCATCCCCGCGGCTCGGCAAGCCGCTGAAGCGTGCCTTTTTCGGCCGCAGCGTCCACGAGGTCGCGCCGGACCTGATCGGCACGACGATGCTGGTCGACGGAATTGGGGGCATCATCGTCGAGGTCGAGGCCTATCATCATACCGACCCGGCGGCGCACTCCTACAACGGGCCGACGCCGCGGAACCAGGTGATGTTCGGCCCGCCCGGTTATGCCTACGTCTATCGCTCCTACGGCATCCACTGGTGCGTGAACTTCGTCTGCGAGGAAGAAGGCTCGGCCAGCGCCGTGCTGATCCGTGCGATCGAGCCGACGCATGGTATCGCCACCATGCGCCGCCGCCGTCATCTTCAGGAGCTGCATGCGCTGTGCTCGGGTCCGGGCAAGCTGACCGAGGCGCTCGGGATCACCATCGCGCACAATGCCCTGCCGCTGGACCGGCCGCCGATCGCACTGCATGCGCGGACCGAGGATGTCGAGGTCGCAACCGGCATCCGGATCGGCATCACCAAGGCGGTCGAACTGCCCTGGCGCTATGGCATCAGGGGCTCGAAATTCTTGAGCAAGCCGTTTCCGAAGTGATCGTCGTTCCGGGATGGTCCGAAGGACCAGACCTCAGGTGCGCAATTGCGCACCGGGGAATCTCGAGATTCTCAGGTGCGCAATTGCGCACCTGAGTTCGGCTCTTCAAGCCGCCCCGGAATGACGACGCGGCTACGACGCCTGCTTCAGCCGCTCCAGCGCCTCGAGCAGCTTGGCCTTGCGGGCCAGCGCGGCCTCGCGCTTTTCGCGCTCCTCCTCGACGACCTCCTCGGCCGCGTTGGCGACGAATTTCTCGTTCGCCAGCTTCGACTCGGCCCGCTTGATGTCGGCGTCGGCCTTGGCCATCTCCTTGTCGAGACGCGCGCGCTCGGCAGCGACGTCGATCACGCCCTTCAGCGGCAGCGCAGCCACCTCGCCGCGCACGAGCAGCTGGACGGCGCCGTCGGGCGCGCGGTCGGCGAAGGAGATGTCCGACAGCCGCGCCATGCGCTTGATGACGTCGGTCCAGCGCGGCGCGCGCTCCCTCGTCTCGGCCGAGGCGCCCGCCAGCACCAAAGCCGTCAGCGTCGCCGGCGGAATGTTCATCTCGGCGCGCACCGAACGGATCTGCGTGATGAGGTCGATCACCCAGCCGATCTCGGCCTCGGCCGCAGGGTCGGTGAAGTCGGCATGATCGAAGATCGGCAGCACCCAGGCCGGCGAGACCAGCGGATCAATCGTCGCCGTCGTCGCAGCGAGCATCGCGATCTGCTCGGGCGTCGGCTCGGTCCGCTGCAGCGGCCATGGCGCCAGCGCGAGCAGGCCGTCGCGCTTGGCCGTCACCTCCCACAGCTCCTCGGTGATGAAGGGCATGAAGGGATGCAGCAGCTTCAGGATCTCGTCGCGCGCCCAGGCGACCATGGCGCGGGTCTCGTCCTTGGCGGGGCTGTCAGGCCCGAGCAGCACGGGCTTGGCGAGCTCGACATACCAGTCGCAATAGACGTTCCAGACGAAGCGGTAGATGCTGCCGGCCGCATCGTTGAAGCGATAGGCTTCGATCGCCTCGGTCACCTCGCGCGTGGTGTGCGCGCTCTCATGCGCGATCCAGCGGTTCAGCGTCTCCTTCGCCTTCGCCGGCTGGAAGCCTTCAGGCACGGCGCACTGGTTCATTTCGGCGAAGCGGCAGGCGTTCCAGAGCTTGGTCGCGAAATTGCGGTAGCCTTCGACGCGGCTGGTGGCGAGCTTGATGTCGCGCCCCTGCGCCGCCATCGCCGCCAGCGTGAAGCGCAGCGCGTCCGCGCCGTATTCGTCGATCAGGTTGAGCGGATCGATGACGTTGCCCTTCGACTTCGACATCTTGGCGCCCTTCTCGTCGCGGACGAGGGCGTGGATGTAGATGGTCGAGAACGGCACTTCCTTCATGAAGTGCAGGCCCATCATCATCATGCGGGCGACCCAGAAGAAGATGATGTCGAAGCCGGTCACCAGCGCATTGGTCGGGTAGTAGCGCTGCACCTCCGGCGTGTCATCCGGCCAACCCAGCGTCGAGAACGGCCACAGCGCCGAGGAGAACCAGGTGTCGAGCACGTCCTCGTCGCGCGTGATGAAGCCCTCGCGCTTGTTGCGGTCGAGCGCCATCTCGCGGCCCTGCTCGGCCGTGATGACCTCCTGCTCGACGTAGTAGCCGAGGGCGTGGCTGATCGCCTCCTCCTCGGTCTCGGCGACGAACACCTTGCCGTCAGGCCCGTACCAGGCCGGGATCTGGTGGCCCCACCAGAGCTGGCGCGAGATGCACCAGGGCTGGATGTTCTCCATCCAGTCGAAATAGGTTTTCTCCCAGTTTTTCGGCACGAACGTCGTCTCGCCCGAACGCACCGCCGCGATCGCAGGCCTCGCCAGCGTCTTGGCGTCGACATACCACTGGTCGGTCAGGTACGGCTCGATCACGGTGCCGGACCGGTCGCCATGCGGCACCATGTGGGTGTGCGGCTCGATCCGCTCGACGAAGCCGAAGCTCTCCAGCCGCTCGACGATGCGCTTGCGCGCGGCGAAGCGGTCGACCTTGTGGAATTCCTCGGCGAACTGCCCGGCGCCTTCAGGCAGGTCGCGCAGATAGTCCTCGTTGTCGACGAGATCGAGACAACCTTCCCTGTCGATCACGCTGATGCGGGCGAGGCCGTGGCGATTGCCGACCTCGAAATCGTTGAAGTCGTGCGCCGGCGTGATCTTGACCGCGCCCGAGCCCTTCTCCGGATCGGAATAATCGTCGGCGACGATTTTGATCTTGCGGCCGACCAGCGGCAGGATCACGTTGTGGCCGACCAGCTTCTGATAGCGCTCATCCTCGGGATGCACGGCGACGCCGGTATCGCCGAGCATGGTCTCGGGGCGCGTGGTGGCGACGACGATGAAGCTCGAGGGATCCTCGGGGCTGAACGTCCTGCCCTCGATCGGATAGCGCAGATACCAGAGGTGACCCTTGACCTCGGTCTGCTGCACCTCGAGATCCGAGATCGCGGTGAGCAGCTTGGTGTCCCAGTTCACCAGCCGCTTGTCCTTGTAGATCAGCCCTTCGCGATGCAACTCGACGAACACCTTGACGACAGCCTTCGACAGGCCCTCGTCCATGGTGAAGCGTTCGCGCGACCAGTCGCAGGACGCGCCGAGGCGCTTGAGCTGGTTGATGATGGTGTCGCCGCTCTCGGCCTTCCACTGCCAGACCCGCTCGAGAAATTTCGCGCGGCCCATCTCGCGGCGGCCGGGCTGCTGACGCTCCATCAGCTGGCGCTCGACCACCATCTGGGTGGCGATGCCGGCATGGTCGGTGCCGGGCTGCCACAGCACGTCACGGCCGCGCATGCGCTCGAACCGGCACAGGATGTCCTGGAGCGTGTTGTTGAGGGCGTGGCCCATGTGCAGCGAGCCCGTCACGTTCGGCGGCGGGATCACGATGGTAAAGGGCACGGCGTCGCGACGGTCGGGACGACCCGCCTTGAAGGCAAGGCTGTCCTCCCACACCACGGACATGCGGGCTTCGATATCGGCGGGCTGGTAATTTTTCTCGATCATGGGGCTGCTAGAAAGCCGCGTGCGCGGGTCAAGTCAACGGAAAGCTCAGCGGCAAAAGGGCCTTCCAGCCCAGTCCGCAGGCCGAACATGCCCTGGGAGCAGGGCTTTATCGGGGCCGCAGCGCCCCTCTCAGCGGCCGCCGCGCGAGACCCGCTCGATTTCGGCCTTCACGATGCGTTCGACGAGGCCCGGCAAATTGTCGTCGAGCCAGGATTTCAGCATCGGCCGCAGCATCTCCTTGACCAGATCCTCCAGCGTCCGTGCATTGCTGCTGAGCACCGTATGGGCCAGGGAGTTGAAGGCGGATTCCACCGCCGAGACCGTCGATTGCGCCAGCATGGGCTGCTGCGGCGGCAGCGGCGGGGCATCGAAGTCCACCGGCGCGTAGGACGGCGGCGGCGGCGTCGGGCGCGGCGGCGGCGATTCGGCGAATTCGAGATCGTCCCGTGGCTCGACCTTGCGGAAGCTCGGCGGCGGCGGAGCCGGCGTCGGATCCATCGCCATCTCGTCGGTCAATTCGAGCACGTCGGGTTCAGGCTCGGGCTCAGGCTCCGGTTCGGGCGCGCGAACCTCGGGCGCCGGCGTGGCCGCGTCGAGCCCCGCCAGCAGCGCGTCGATATCATCCTGGCTGTTTGGCGATGCATCGGCGGCAGGCGCGGGAGCCGGGGCTGGGGCCGGAGGTGGAGCGGGCTTCTCGGCGGCCGGTTTGGCCGGTGCGACCTTGGAGGGCGGAATGTCGTTCATCGCCTGCGGCTTCGGCGGCGCTGCGGGGGCCGCGGCTTTCTCAGGCTTGGCGGCCTCGGCCGTCGGCGGCTTGGCCTCGTCGTCGGCAATGATGCGCCGGATCGAGGCCAGAATCTCCTCCATCGAGGGTTCTGTGACCTTTGCAGGCTGCGTCATCTCCGACTCCACATCATCAACGCCCTCGCATGCGTTGTTTTACACCAAGCAAGGCAGGATTGGCCCGGTTCCGGGCGTGCGGCCTGCCATTTTCGTCGCGGCAGCCCGACTTGTCCCCAGATCACGGCTCAACGTGCGGCGGTGCGCCCCTGCCCCCGGCACTCAAGCTTTACGCATACGGCATCAATACGAGGCGAATCGACCCGCATTGTCTCGGCAAGGCTATGTCAGGGATTTTGATGATTGCAAGCAAAGTGCCGGTCGGCCTCGGCTGTTCGCGAGGCCGACCGGACGATTACGGGGATCAGCGCCCGTCAGGCGTGCGCACGCCGGCCCAGCTGTCGCGGACCTGATGGTAGTGAACGCTGGGATCGTAGACATTGGTCGCAAGGCCAAGCACCTGCGGCGCCAGACGGCCGACGGCGGCGAGGACGTTGTAGGATGCGACGACCCGGTCGTGCTGCGCGGTCACGAGTGCGACGCGCGCATTGACCAGCGCCTGCTGCGCGTTGAGCACGTCGAGGGTGGTGCGCTGACCGGCCTTGGCTTCCTCGCGCACGCCGTTTAGTGCGATCTCGGACGCCGTCACCTGCGCCTGCGCCGACTGCACCTGCGCCTTGCCGGCCTGCAACGACCCCCACCATTGCACGATGGTCGCGCGGGTCTGGTCCCGCGTGTTCTCGAGGTTGAGACGCTGCTGCGCCAGATTTTCCTTGGATTGACGGATCAGCGAATACTCGCTGCCGCCCTGATAGATCGGCACCGAGATCTGCGCGAGCGCGGACGCGTTGAACGCGCGGTACTGGATCAGGGATTGTTCGTAGGCCTGGGTCACGCTGGTCTGCAAGGTGACCGTCGGCAGCAGAGCGCCCTCGGCAACTTTGACCTGCAGGAAATTGACGTCGATGCCGAACATCGCGGCCGTGACATTCGGATGCTCGACGAGGCCGAGCTCGACTGCGGCAGCGAGCGTTGCGGGCAGGAAACGGTCGACCGGCGAGCCGGGCGCCAGGTTCGTCGGCTCGTTGCCGATGATGCGGCGGAAGTTCGCACGGGTCGTGTTGAGATTCGATTCGGCGGTCAGAGCCTGCGTTCTGCCGGCCGCCAGCTGTGCTTCCGATTGCGCAACGTCGGTGCGGGTCACCTCGCCGACATTGAAGCGGTCACGGGTCTGCTTCAGCGTCTGCTCGAGCACCCGCACGTTGCTGCGCTGGACTTCGAGCGTCGCGGCATCGCGCAGATAGTCCATGTAGGTCGTGGCAGCCTGGAGCAGCACGGTCTGATCGAGACTGCGCAGCGCTTCGCGGGAGCCGGACACCTGGCTCTCCGCGGCGCGCGTCCGGTTGGCGGTCTGGTTGCCGTTGTACAAGGTCTGGGAAGCAGTCAGTCCGACGCTTCGCGGAATGCCGGGCCCGCTGGTTGGCGCACCGCCGCGCTGGCTTTGGAAGTCCGAGTACTGATAGCCGCCGCTCGCCGTCAGCGAGACCCTGGGGCGATAGCCGGACAAGGCCTGCGGCACGTTTTCGTCAGTCGAGCGCACCTGGGCACGCTGTGCGTTGAGCTGCGGATTGTTCTGATAGGCGCGCACCAGTGCCGCCTCGATCGTGTCCGCCAAGGCAGGCACCGGCCCGGCAAGCGCCAGCAGCAGGACCGAAACCGCAGCTCCGGTGAAGAGCTTCACCCCATGCATCCCTGAAATTCCGTTCATTCTAAACGCCCGGCTCGTGCCCGCGAGCTGGGTTACCGTCTACCGAGTGGAGTCGTTGCCCCGCCGCAACATAGGACGCGGATTGGCGTGACGGAACCACCTCAAGGTAGTTCTTGGTGGAAACTCTTCACGTGCAGCATCCCGGCCACACTTCTGATTCAGAACGGGATTTTAACGGGCTTTGGGTCGTCAGAAGACGAAAGCGGCCGCCCGTTCGAGTCCGGGGAGGACCGGCGCGGTGGCGTCAAACAGGGTTCGATGGCCGAATTCACCGTGAGTCCGGGTCATGATCATGGCCCGCGGCGGCCTGGATTCGGCGGACACCCCTACCAGGCGCCCGCCCTCCTTCAGCTGCCCGAGCAACGCCTCCGGCATGACCTCGGCAGCGCCATTGAGGATGATCACGTCATAGGGCGCGGCGGACGGATCGCCTTCGGTGCAGGCTGCGGCCTTGCAGGTGACATTGGCAAGCCCCAGCGACGTAAAGGCATCCTTGGCCTTCGCGGAGAGCGCCGAATCGCATTCCGTTGCGGTGACCTGGCGGGCCAGCTTGGCAGCCAGCGCCGCGAGGTATCCGGTGGCGCAGCCGACCACCAGCACGCTGTCGCCCTCGCCGATCTCGGCGGCCTGAAGCAGCTTGCCGGTCAGCTGCGGCTTGATGAGGAAGCGCTTGGCTGTGCCCTCGCTGACGTCGAGGTCGAGATCGAGATAGGCCAGGGCCTGCCGGGCGGCCGGCACGAAGGCCTCGCGCGGAACCGTGAGCATGGCATCGAGAACACGACGGTCGGTGACGTCATTGGTGCGCACCTGGCCATCGACCATTTTAAGGCGCGCGGTCGAGAAACCGGACATTTGCGGACCCTGCAATGCGGACGATGCCGCGGACGAAATTCGCGGCATCTTTGGAGCATGCACGGCCAAAACGCAACACGGCCGTTCGCCCGCGGGACCAAGGCTTCCGCATCCTACCGCATCGGCCGCCGGAACGGATTATTCGATCGCCACCGCGAGGCGGCCGATCAGAGCTGCGACCTCATCCAGCCGCGCCGAATCGGGCGTCTCGACCGCACGCGCCAGGCAGGCGAGGCATTCGTCGTCGCTGAGCGCCGGGATCTCGGCCGGCAGGATCGAGGGAGCCATTCGGGAACGGTCGACCTGGATGTCTTGCATGGGAATCAGCTCCGTCAAAATCCGGCACTGTCGAAGCTCGATTTCAATTGAGTCGATTTGGCGCCGTCCGCATGGCGCGACGACGCCCGTCCACACATCTGCTTGAACGCGAATTCCAGGCAGGAATCGTGGGGGCCCAGGGTTCAGAGATCAATGCAACGAAATCGCGCAACGCGCGAGGACGCGACGGCAACTCATTGAACTTGCGGAAAAATTTGGCTCCCCGGGCTGGATTCGAACCAGCGACCATCCGATTAACAGTCGGATGCTCTACCGCTGAGCTACCGAGGAAAAGGCGAACCAGTGGCTCGCGCGCGGCTGCGTATAACAAAGCCGCTTGCGCTTGCAAAGGACGAATTCGTCGTCGTCCGAAACGTCCTTGAGGAAGGGTCGGAACGGCCCCTCCTCCGGACGTCAGCGGCGGCCGCTATTCCGCGAGAAACGAGGTGGTCCTGGTGCCGGAATCGTAGCGCAGCCGAAGCGCGGTCATCTTGCAGAGGTTGACGTTCTTCCACAGCACTGCCTCGTCGTAGCTCTGCCAGTCGACGCGGATGTTCCAGATGCAGCCATCGTCGTCCTCGTCGAACTCGACATAGGTGCTGGCCTGGTTCTGCAACACCTTCTCGAGCTCGTTGTCCCACTCGTCCAGGCCATCGTCGGGCGCGTTGAAGCCCAGGAATTTGATGGCGTAGCCGGTCTCGTTGACGACGGTGACGTTGCGGGCGTCGGCCGCCAGCGACGGCATGGCCGCGATCGACAGACCGATCGCGATCAATCCAGACAGAAAGTACTTCATGAAAATCCTCCGATCGAAACAGGTCTCGGCACCTGGCGTCGCTCGGCACAGGCGCCGCGGCAACAAAAAGCGTTGCCTGACGAGACGTCCGGAGCGCGATCGAAGGGTTCAATGCGCCGTCGAGCTGCGCTCCGGACCGTTGCGCGACGCGAGACGCGCGGGACTGTTTCTATCGTTTCGAATTCTCAGCAGCAATGAACGGGCATTCATAGATCGGCGGAGTTTGTCTTCGCCGGTGCCGGCGCAGCGACCGGCACGGCTGCTCCGTTGCTCTTCCCGGTCACGGCGCCGACCAGCGCCTGCACGGGATCGTCGCCGGGCGCAAAGCCGCCCTGGCGCAGGATCTCGTCGATCATCGGACGCAGCGCGTGCACCTTGAGCAGCTCGCCTGCGAGACCTTCGCCGAAGCCGACATTGCCTCCGCCGGCGCCGTTGCCGCCGAACGCGCCGCCGGTGTGCAGGATGCGGACGTCCTTGAGGTTGGCGATCGGCTTGACCATCTCGGCCAGCGCCGACGGCATCGTCTCGATCCGCCTCTTGGCGATCTCGAAGTCGATGATGTTGCTGCCGAGCTTGTTCTGCGCCTCGTTCTTCATGGTGATGACGGCGGCCTCGGCCTCACCGATGTCGCGGACGCCGACGGCCTTGATCTTGTTGGACTCGGCTTCGGCGGTGGCCAGCGTCTTCACGGCCTCGGCGCGATCGAGCGAGGCCTTCTTCTCCGCCTCGGCCGCGACGATCAGCTCGGTCGACTTGCGTTCGGCCTCGGTTCGCGCGGCCAGCACCTGGGTGAGACGGGCGCGATCGGCCACCTCGACCGCACGCGCCGTCACGACCTTCTCCTCCGCGGAGACGGCGAGCGCTTCGGCGGTCTTGGCTTCGGCGACGGCTTCCGAAGTCTCCTTGCTCTTGGCGGCGATCTGGATCTCGTTCTCCTGTGTGGCGATCTGGATCTCGCGCTGGGCGTCGGTCTTGCGCTTGTTGATCGCCAGATCCGATTCAATCACCGCGGTTTCCTTGACCTGCTTGGCACCGGCCTCCTTCTCGGCGACCGCCCTGTCGGTATCGATCCGGGCGTTCTCCTCGGTCAGGCGCGCGGTCTGGGTTGCGGTTGCGACCTCGGCGCGGGTGCTCGCGGTCTTGTTGGCGATGTCGCGCTCCTGCGAAAGCTCGGCTTCCTTCTTGGTCCGCTCGATGCCGAGGGTCTGCTGCCGCGCCTCGAGGTCCTTTTGCGCGATCGCCACCTCGTTGTCCCGCACGATGGCGTTGCGGTCGCGGCGGCGGGTTTCGGTGACGGTCTTGAGCTGGGTGAGGCCTTCGGCGTCGAAGAAGTTCTCGGGATTGAAGAACTTGACGTCGGTCTGGTCCAGCTTGGTCAGCGATACCGATTCAAGCTCGAGCCCGTTCGATTTCACGTCGGATTCGACCGTGGACTGCACGTGCTTGACGAAATCTGAGCGCTTCTCCTGAAGCTCCAGGATGGTCATGGTCGCGGCCACCGAGCGCAGGCCGTCGACGAATTTCGCCTCGACCTGGTTGCGCAGCGCCTCGGCGTCGTTGGTCAGCGCGCCCAGCGTCTGGCTTGCCAGCGCGATACTCTCTTCGTCCGGGCGGACGCGGACGTAGAACTCTGCGACGATGTCGACACGCAAGCGGTCCTTGGTGATCAGGGATTCCCGCTCCTTGCGTTCCACGGTAAGCCGCAGCGTCTTCAGGTTGACGCTGGCATAGGAGTGGAAGATCGGCAGGATCATGGCGCCGCCGTCGAGCACGACCTTCTTACCGCCAAGGCCGGTGCGCACGAAGGCTTCGTCGCGGGTGGCACGCTTGTAGAGGATGGTGAAGACGATACCCAGGACGACGATCAGCGCGACGCCGATCAAGGCCGGGACTGCGATGTCGAACATGACTTTCTCCGATAATGACCTAGCTGCTGCTTAGACTGGGCTTGGAAGGTTTGAGTTCATCGTCGGCCTTGACCGCCACGAAGCGCGTGCCGGCCCGATCGACGAGCAGGACCGCGGTTCCCTGCGGCAAAGGTGCCGATGACGGCGCCGCGACCGCCGAGACGAAATGGCGGTTGCCATGGACATCGGTGACGCTGACGCGGCCGGGCGGTCCCTGGTCCAGCGGGCCGATGACGACCTCACCGATGCGTCCGACGAGGTCGCCGAGGCCGACGGCGTAGCTTTCATCCTTGGGAATGACCCGCGCGATGGCACGGCTGGCGGCGCGGACCAGTGGAACCGAGACCACGACCGCCCCGACCGAGGCGACCGTCGCCGGCAAGGGGCCGGCCACCATCCGCGCGACGTCCTGGATCAGGAAGCCGGTGATGGAGAAGGCGCCGAGCAGGAGCAGCAGGAAGATGAGGAGCGGCACGCCGCCGACGTTGATCCAGGAGATGGCGTTGATCACGCCGTTGTCGCTGGGATGACCGAAATCGAAGTGGGCGCCAAGCATCTCGCTCAGGGAGGCCCCGACCAGCATCGAGACCACCTCGATCGAGCCGACGATGACAATCATGGCCGCCGCAATCGCGAACGGCCTCACCTCCGGCGACATGACGTGTTCGAGCAGAGCGCTCATGACACGGCACTCAGGTGCGTGACTTCAGACGCGCCAGCCTCGCCGCAATTTCCTTGTCGCGATGGAGCGTGCTGAGTTCGTCGATGTCGCTCGAATACGGGATGGCCTGGGGCACGCCGGTGGCGCGGGCCACCGCCCTGCCCGCACGCAAGGCCTTGGCTGCGGCGGAAGTGCCACCCTGCTTGCGGGACGACGTCGAGCCCTGCTGGGTTGCGGCCGCCTCGCTCTTTTCGAGCTCGGCGCGGCGCTGCTCGGCGTCCTGGAGGGCCGACAGCACCGCACGCAGCGAGGTGACAGATTGCTCGATCTTCTCGTTGTTCTCGTCGATGGCGCGGGAGAGCACGTCGAACTGGGCCTCCAGATCCATCTGCCGCGCGATGCCGGCGCGCGCGAGGTCGTCGCGGCCATCGGCGATCGCGGTTTCGATCTTGGGGGCGAGATTGGCCATCTCGCGCTCGATTTCGGTCCGGCGCGCGTTGAGGCGGTATTCCTCGGCACGCGCGGCAGCGAGCGCGTCGCGCGCTTCGGTCTCGGCGCGCTCGATCTCGCGGATGGCCTGTCCGACCACTCCAACCTTGTTCTTGCCTTCCGCCTGCTCGATCGCGTCGTAAGCGATCCCGGCGATCAGGCGCCCGACCCGGGACAGGAAATTGTCGGGAGCGGCAGCGATGTTATCCATAGCGTTCTCCTCCTCTGGCAGAATGTTCGGCGTGACGCCGTAGTGGACTTCGAAACCGTCCTCGGTGCGAACCAGGCACGCGGGCACGCTTTGCCCCCAGCCCTCGGCATAGCCGGCATAGTCGAACGGCACGCTGAAGCGGCCGTGCACGGTCGCAATCGAGATGGTGGCCGGGCCTTTGATCTTGGCGAGCTTGTCGTCGAGCGGCAGGCGGCGGCCCTGCGCCGCGCGATAGTCGCTGCGGTCGCGCAGGCCGAGCGTCACGAGACGCGACGGCAATGCGGTTGCCTTGCGGATCGGATCATAGGCGTGGGCATGCAGCAGCACGACGTTGGAGCCGACATTATGCGTCCGCGCCACCTCGTCGAGGATCTCCATCATGCGGTCATAGGCCTGGAACGTCGCCTCCAGTGCGGCCTTGGCAGCCGGGTCAGGGGCGAGCCTGTAACGCAGCGCGGATGGAGCGTTTCGAGAGGACTGGCTCATGAAAAGCACTAAAGCACCATTTTAGTACTTTAGGAAGAGGCGGCCTGTTCACATTCCTCTGATCCCTCGGCACTCTGCCGGTTAGTCGCGCCGGTCGCCGCCCACGTTCAAGCCCCCGATACCTCTACTCACAACCGATCAAGATCTTCTACCCGCACAGATTGCAATTTGAGACAAATGAGCACGCTCTCGGCCCACCCTCCCGACCGTCACGGCCGACGGCACACCAGATCGATCTCGATCAACGCGTCATAGGCGAGCCCGGTGACCCCGACACAGGTGCGCGCGGGGAGCCGGTCCGGCGGAAAGAACGTGCGGTAGGTCTCGTTCATGGCCGTGTAGTCCTCCCTGAAGCGCGTGAGATAAACGCGCGTCATCACGACATGCTCGAGGCCGAGATCGAGACCGGCCAAGACGATCTTCAAATTCGCCATCACCGCGCGGGTCTGCGCGACGATGCCCTCGGGCAGCACGCCCGGCGCCTGCGGCGTGTCCGGCATCTGGCCCGTGACGAAGACGAAGCCATCGGTTTCCACCGCATGGCTGAAGGGCGCGACCGGCTTCGGCCCGTCGCTGATCATGTGGAATTTCAACTCGAGTGTCCTTGCTAGTGTATGTCCTTGAACAGGCGCTTGCTGAGGATGGCGTGCACGCCCCAATTGCCGTCGACGACCTGGGTGACGCCGAAATCGACGGCGGCCGACATCAGCGCGATGGCCTCGTCCTCGCTGAGGCCTTTGACGTTCATCAGGAAGCGCCGCATCTTGCGGAACGCATCCTTCATGGCGAGGTCGAGCGAGGACTTGGCGTACACCTCGCTCTGCCCTTGGGCGCCGAACTCCGCGAGATAGTTCGGGTGGCTGAATCCGGTCAGCACCCAATCGGTGGCGGTCTCGATCAGGGGATAAGAGAGATCGGCGAAAGGCCGGCCGGCAAGATCCGCCTTCTTGTGCAGGATCACCTCGAAGGTGCCGGTCATCGAGCATTCGATCGCCGTGCCGCTGAGCTCGCCATCGCCCTGGGCGGCGTGGGGATCGCCGACCGACAGAAGCGCGCCGGGCACGGAAACCGGCAGATAAACGGCTGTCCCCTTCCCCAGCCGCCAATTGTCCAGGTTGCCGCCGAAATAGGACGGCGGCACGGAATCGACGAAATCGATCTCGCGCGGCGCCACAGCGATCACGCCGAAATGGGGACGCAGGGGAATCTTGATGCCATCGAGCACGGCATGGCGACGCTTGATCGTGGCGGATGCGACGGGAACGCCGGGATAGTCGTAGGTCGTGTGAACCACGCCGAAAGGATCGGTCTGCGGCTCCCAGCGATAGGAATAAAGGGCGCGGGCGTGGGCCTCGTCGGCGTTGTCGAATATCTCGTAGATGGTGACGGCTTCGCGTGGCTTAAGACCGCCGAGAAACTCGTTGTAATGATAGCCCCACCACGCCGCGACCGAGGAACCGAACACGCGCCCCGCATGATCGGGATGACGGCTCGCCCGCGGCACGATGTCGAGGATGCGCACCTCCAGCACATCACCTGGCTGGGCGTCCTTCACAGCGACGGGTCCGGTGCAGATGTGCACGCCGAACCCCTCGCCGGCGCCGCGGCCGAACACGCTGGCATCCATCGGCCCTGCGCCGCGGCGGTCGACGTTCTTCCTGTCCCGCGTCCAGCCGAACACACTTTCGGCGGCGGCATCGCCCGCGATCATCAACTCGGGATCGTCGGAGGCGTGCTGCGTCAGCGTCTCGATGGTGATGGTATCGCCCGAGGCGATCTCGATCTGCGGCGGCAGCGAACGGCTGAAATAACCCCAATGGACGCGGCTGGCCTCGACCGGGAGATGGTGATGACGGCGTTCGGCGGTCGTGCGCGCCTCGGCACCGGCGCAGGCGACGCTGCTGCGCGCCTCAACGCTCTGATGCGCGCGAAGCTGCGCCAGTGCCTCCTGCGGCCAGCCGCGCTGGCCGGCGACGCCGTGCTGGGCAGTCGCGCGCTCCGCCTCCTGCTGGCGAAACTCGCGCGGCGGCAGGCCGAAGCGATGGCGGAAGGCTCGGCTGAAATGCGCGGAATCGCCGAAGCCATAGGCGTAGGCGATCTCCGAAATCGAGCGGTGCGCCTCGGCCGGATTGGACAGGTCGGCCCAAGCGCGCTGAAGCCGGCGCTCGCGAACATAGTGGGTGAAATTGTCCCCGACCGTCTCGAAAAGCTTCTGCAAGTAACGCTCGGATATTCCCTCGGCCTCGGCGACACGCGCGGGCCCGAGATCGGGATCGTCGAGGCGATGCTCGATCGTCTGGCAGATCCTGTGCAGAAGCGCGGATTGCGTCGCGCTCGATCCCGCATCCGCGGCCGAGGATGCCTGCTGATGCGCGAGCGTCAGCAGCAGGTCCACCAACGAACGCGCGACCAGATTCCATTCAATGTCGCTCAGCGTGTCGAGCGTGCGCGCGGTGGAATCAAGCATGCGCGAGAACAAGTCGGCGAAGCCGCTCGGCGGAACGACCCGGGGCTCGCCGAACCGGGGCCTGCCCGAGAGGCGCCCATGCAAAGCCTCCGACGTCACCGAGAGCACGATCGCCCGCATGTCGCGCTGGAACACAATCCGCCAGTCGCCGCTTCGCGGCAGCAGTACAAGGTGCCCGACGGGGACGATGCGGTGGCCGCCGGCGCATTCCAGCACCATGCCGTCCTCCACCGGCATGAGTGCGATGGGAAGGTCCTCGTTTGCGCGCGGCAGCGGCCCGACGCTTTGCGTGCCCGCGGCCACGCGTGTCAGCGCGACGCCTGCAGCGTGCCGGTGCGACGCACTTGCGTGTCCGTCGAAGCTGCTGTGACCAGCCGAAGGCTGAAGGCCGACAGCAGCCAGCACGTCCCGCCAGGCTTCCGGACGGTCGTCTTGCGCGTAGGATTCGCTCGTGAACGGACGGAAGCTCATCGGATCGACCCAGGTTGCCGTCGATCGAAGCAACCTCTGTGCCAGACGCACGCGGTCGTCCGTCGCCGCAACAGGCCGCAAATGGTCTCTGCCTGTCACGTGCTCATCCCAAAAACAGACTTGGTCTCAATGTATTAGTCGCATCGGAAGACGTTCTTGCGAATCGTGCCATGGACGCCCCAATTGGCATCGACGACCTGGGTCACGCCGAAATCCGCCGCGACCGACAGCAGCGAAATCGCCTCGTCCTCGCTAAGACGATGCACCGTCATCAGGAAACGGCGAAGTTTTCGGAACGCGTCGCGCATCGCACGGTCGAGACTCGAGTGATTGGCAATCTCGGTTTGTGCATCGGAGCCGAGCGTGGCGAGATAGTTCGGATAGGTGAAACCGTAGAACGACCAGGCCTGGTCGGTCTCGAGCATGGGGTGGTCGAGGCCTTCGAGGCTGGTGCCGGCAAGGTCGGCCTTCTTGTGCAGGATAAATTCGAAATCGCCGGTCAGCGAGGTCTCGATCGCGGTGCCGCCGAGCTCGCTGTCACCTTGCGCGGCGTGAGGATCGCCGACCGAGAAATAGGCGCCGGGGACGGCGACTGGATAGAACATCCGCGCGCCCTTGCCGATGCGCCAGTCGTCGATGTTGCCGCCGGTATAGCCGGGCGGAATCGAGCTGACGAAATCGGCTTCCGACGGCGCAAGGCCCATCGTGCCGAAATGCAGCCGCGCCGGCACCTTGACGCTGGACAGAATGTTCTCGCGCTTCCTGATGGTGGCGTGATCGACGCGGACGCCGGGATAGTCGATGGTCGGATGCACGATGCCGTCGGGATCGGTCTGCGGCGTCCAGACGTAATTGTAGAGCGCCTTCGCGTAGGGCTCGCCGGCGGTATCGAGTTCGAAGATGGTGATGACCTCGCGCGGCTTCGGCTCCTCGATCAGGTCGTGATAGTGAAAGCCCCAGTTCGCAGCGACGTTGGAGCCGAAGCAGCGGCCGGCATGGCAGGCGCTGCAGCTCGGCCGCGGCCGAACATCGAGGATGCGTACCTCCAGAATGTCGCCGGGCTCGGCACCTTCGATCGCGACCGGACCGGTGAGCAGATGCACGCCGATGCCCTCGCCTGCACCGCGGATGAACGGGCCTTCCGTCGGACCTGAGCCGCGGCGCGCGACGGCCTTGTACTCGCGCGTCCACTGGAACACGCTTTCGGCGCCCGGATCACCCTGGATCATTCGCTCGTAATCGTCATTGGCGTGGTGGGTCAGCGTCTCGATCGTGGCGCGGTCTCCGGAGCGCAACGTCAGGGCCGGTGCCACTGTCTTGGAAAAATAGCCCCAGTGGACGGTCTTCGGCGAAACCGGCAACGTGACATGCTTCATGAGGTGGCCTCTTCAGGGAACGCGGTCTTGGAGTGTCGTGACGATGGTCATCGCACCGTCTCCGGGGTCTTGTCGGCTTCCATCACGCTGAGGAATCGTGCCGTCAGCGGATTGCGGGGATTGGAGAGCACATCGTGCGCAGGCCCCTCCTCGATGATCGCGCCGCCGCTCAGGAAGGCGACGCGATCAGCGACCTCGTCAGCGAAGCGGATCTGGTGCGTCGAGATGATCATGGTGAGGCCGTCGTCGATGGCCAGGCGCCGGATCACCTCCAGCACCTCGTTGACCAGCTCCGGATCGAGTGCCGAAGTCGGCTCGTCCAGCAGCAGCACGCTCGGGTTCGGCGCCAGCGCACGGGCGATGGCAACGCGTTGCTGCTGGCCGCCGGAGAGATGCCGCGGCAGCGCATGGGCGCGATGCGAAAGCCCGACACGATCGAGCAGCTCGGCGGCGCGGCGATCGGCATCGATGCGGGTCATGCCGTGAACCCAGCGCAAGGGGCCGGCGATGTTCTCCTTGGCCGAAAGATGCGCGAACAGATTGAACTGCTGGAACACCATGCCGACGCCGACACTGGCGCGCTCATTGGCGATCGCCCGAGGCGACAACGGCTTGCCGTTCTCGCCGAAGCCGAGGCGCCGGCCGCCGACGCGCACGGTGCCGGCATCCCAGTTTTCGAGGTGGTTGATGCAGCGAAGCAGCGTGCTCTTGCCGGAGCCGCTCGGGCCGAGCAGCGCGACCACTTCGCCGATGCGCACCGTGAGGTCGAGACCCCCGAGCACCGTCTGTGGCCCGTAGCTCTTGGTCAGGCCCTTCACTTCCACCGCGATATTATTCCGCGCGATCGTCGCGGCGCGGCGGGCCCGCTCCTCGCGGGTCAGGGCCAGCGGCGGCGTGACGGCGAGCTCTGCCGGCGCGGACTCGGGATCGGCGGCGGTCGCATCGGCCAGTTCCAGCTTGGCAGCCAGATCGACGCGACGCCAGGGCAGATAATCGGCGAGCCTGCGCTCGCGGCGGGTGGTGCGGTCGAGGTCCAGCAGCCATTCGACGAAGAGCTGGATCGCGCTGATGCTGGCGGTCAGCACGAGATAGAGCAGGCCCGAGGCAAAGAAGATCGAGAAGAAATCGAAGGTCGAGGACGCAAGCTGGGTCGAGCGCAAGGTCAGCTCCTGCACCGCGATCACCGAGGCGAGCGAGGAATTCTTCAGCGCGCTCACCGCTTCGTTGCCGAAGGCCGGGATCATGGTGCGGATCGCCTGCGGCGCGATGATCCTGCGCATCAGCACCGACGGCGTCATGCCCAGCGCCTGCCCCGCCGTCAGCTGCCCGCGGTCGACACCGAGCACGCCGGCACGCAGCATCTCCGCGATGAACGGCGCTTCGTTGCAGGCCAGTGCGAGTCCGGCCGCCAGCACCGCCGGCAGCTTGATGCCGATATGCGGCAGCGCGTCGTAGGCGAACACCATCTGCAGGATCAGCGGGGTGCCGCGGAAGATCACGGTGTAGGCCCTGGCGATCGCCGCCAGGAGCCAGAAGCGGGAGAGCTGCATGCCGGCGAGGATCAATCCGAGGATCAATCCACCGCCGAGCCCGAGGGCAGTCACCTCGAGGGTGACCTCGATGCCCGCGAGCAGATATGGCATGCTCAGGTAGTGGAGGAACAGCGACATCAGTCGGCCGTGAGAATTTCCGGCTCCATGAAGTTGTTCACATCGAGCCCGTGCTTCTTCAGAAGCTCCATGTGGGTTCCGGCCTTCTGCACCTCGATCAACGCGGCGAGCACGGCGTCGCGGAATTTCGGCTTGTTCTTGGGCACGGCGATGCCGACGGAATACGGGATCGTCACCGCGATCGCCTTCTCCAGCTTGTCCGGATAGGCCTTGACGGCGCTGTCGACGGTGTTGACGTCGTTGATGTAGGTGTCGGCGCGGCCGGCGAGGATCGCCTGGATGCAGTTGGCGTTGTTGTCGTAGAGCTGGATGGTCGGCTCGGGCTTGCCGGCCTTCTTGCATTCCGGGATCAGCGCCTGGATCAAGGGCACCTCGACATAGCCGGTGTTTTCGGCCGCAGCAGCGCCGCACAGCGACAAGTTGATGCCATTGATGCCCTTCGGATTGCCCTTGGCGACGAGGACGCCGTCGAACACCTTCGAGTAGGTGATGAAGTCGGCGGCCTTGGCGCGCTCCTTGGTGGCGTAGATGTCGGAGATCACGATGTCGGCTTGTCCCGCGGCGAGCGTGGTCAGGAGCGCCGCGAACGTCACCGCCTTGTAGGTCAGCTTGAAACCGAGGCATTCGCCGATGGCTTCGCCGAGATCGATGTCGAAGCCGATATACTTGCTGGGATCCTTGGGATCGATGGTCTCATAGCCCGGCGTATGCGGATTGATGGCGTTGACCAGCGTCTTGCCCTTCCAGTCCGGGTATTTTTCCTGGAGCGCGGCGCAGGCGGCGGGCGCTGCCGCCTGCGCGCTCAGCGGTGCTGCAACGAAGAGTCCAAAAGCTGCGGCGGCGCCGAGCATGAGCTTGCGCGGTGGCAATGATGCGCGCGCCAATCCCCGCCGCGCCTGCGGCAAAACCCGTCTCTCCATCTCCAGCTCCTTCGCGTTGTCATGGCGCCTGCCATGTTCCAGGTCGACTTCCAGGTCGACGGCGAAGCTAGGTGGGATCCCGCTCGAAAAGCTTGTCCGCGGGCGTACAAAAAATTGGATCGAGGAGGCCCGCGGTTTGGGCAAGGCGCTGCACAAAAACTGGTCGCATGCCAGGGCGCCCGGCTCGAGCTTCCAAATTCGCAAGCGGCGATAGGTCTTGCTCGGTGCAGCGGCGATGCCGCAACTCACCGCCCTTCAACAACCTATCCGCAGCATATCCACAGGGCGCGTGCTGGGAATTGGGGCGTCCGCGTAGCCACTTGCTGCGCAACAATCCACAGGCGGGCTCACCCGCCGGCCTGGTCGAACACGCTGCGGCAAGCCTCGCTCAGGCTGGAGCGGTTACGGCGCAGGCAGGCCGTGATGGCGCGGACATTGGGAATTTCGCCGGCGCAGAGCCGGTAGACATCGGGGGTGCAGGCCCGGCGCTGCTCCGCCGTCCCTTGCGCGTGGGCAGCGGAGGCGAACAGCGTCAGGAACAGCCCGACCGTGGACGCGCCGCACGCCCGGCTCTTCACACCCGCAAACCGCAAGAACCTCGCCTTCATGACCAGTCTCCTGTCGCCCTGCCGCCTCCCGGCCTTTCCTGGCCGGTATTCTGCGAAGGGGTAGGAGAAAAAAATCGCGCAGGATGTGATTTCCTTCACACTGCGCGCGTTGGAGCGGAACGTAGATTTCCGCCGGGACTTTAAGAAATCGCTAACCAATCAAACCTCAATCGCCGGATCGTTAAAATGCGAACGATCGGCTCAATGGGGTGACAAACCGGCTTTGCGACATTGCGCCATCCGCGTTCTGCGAGGGTGCGATGAGAAGCGAAGCCGAATTCAACTTGCTGCTGGATGCTGTCCGGGACGCCATGGTCATTGAAGATTTCGCTCTCGCGCCGGAGGAGGAATTCGTGCCGCGCTCGTGGAGCTTCGACGCGACACCCAAAGCCGCCAATGACAATGAGGGCGCCTGGCCGCTCCTGCCGTTCCCCGAGGACTGGTACGCGGCCTGCTGAGAGCCGCGTTCAGCGTGAACCGAACCGCCCGCCTCGCGGGCGCTTTGCTATGGCGTTGGCGCAGGAAATCCGACCCGGGCAACGATCAGGTCTTGATGCGATCCTCGCCATCCTGCGGCGCCCGGTCAGGCGTGGCCGACGGAAAGATGCTGTCATAGATTGCGCGGGCCTCGCGGATGAGGCGGGCCCGCTCCAGCTCGGATTTCGGGACAAATCGGACGATGTCGCCCATTGTGGGCTCCAGTGCTCGGGTAGCGAGATGAATCACTTCGCAGATGCGAACTCTATGCCAGCGGCCTGAATCGAGAGTTTCTGGCGGGCCCCGGGCAAACCCGGTGATCACGGCCGCCTCCAGCCGACGCGCGCGGCGGAACCCGCGCCTGGCTTCTAATTATACCAGATAAATCAGGGAGTTGTGATGGAGGCCACGACCAGAATTGAACTGGTGTACACGGTTTTGCAGACCGTTGCGTAACCACTCCGCCACGTGGCCCCGTAAGGGCGGAGCAATATAGGGGATGAAGGGATTAGGCAACCGCTTCGTCCCAGTTTCCCTCACGTACAGGAGCTTGATGGCGGGTCGCCGGCGCGGATGCCGAGGCCAACCTCGACGCGCACGCTTGGCGCTGCAATCAAACCGTTGAGATGATGCGGGCCGAAGTCAGCCGCGTTTACGCCGCCGGAAGTCGCGCCGCCCCTTCGGCGCGGGCTTGGGTGCCAATTCCGGCATCTCGGCCTGGACCTCGCGGTAGCGGGTCAACAATCGTTCGAAGCTCGCATGCAGCGTCTCGGCGATATCAGGACGCCGCTCGAGGCCGGCCAAAATCGTTGCCGCGGCCTCGATGGTCGACAGCCCGTCGCGGCGCGGCTCCTTGCGCAGACGTCCATAGCGCGAGGGATGCGCCGGGTTGAGGATCACGCGCTGGCATTTGAGCATCCAGGGATTGCGCCACCACAGCGCCTTGGCCTGGCTCCAGGTGCCGTCGAGCAACACGATTCCCTCGAGCTTGCCGAGGATCGCGCGCTGGTTCTCCGCGATCCCCCCCTTGCGGTCGAGCGCGACGATCTCGCCTTCCGCCTCGAGATCAGCGGCGCGTGCCGAGCCGAGATAAAGCACGCCCCAGCGCGCGGCGTTCTCGACCGGCCGACCCAGCGCCTTGGACAGGCTCGGCCAGGACAGGCCGACCCGCAACGTCGCGTCGGCGAAATGCCGCGCAAGCAGACGCGCGGTGCCGAGCGCCCTGTCCTGCTCCTGCGGATGTTGCAGGATCAGCAGCGCCAGTCGATTTTCAACCGGCGTGACGCTGTCGCAGATGCACAGCGGCATCGGCTTCTGGCAATGCGGGCATTCGGGGATCGGCTCGGCGATGGCCGTATCTGGTGGGTTCGACATGGGCGCCGCTATACGCTCCATGCGGGGCTTCAACAACCTATTCCGCGGGCGCAGGCAGCGGGCGCGGCGCGGATCGTCGCCGCAGGCGGTCGATCAGCAGGTAGATCACGGGCGTGGTGTAGAGCGTCAGGATCTGCGAGACGAACAGGCCGCCGATAATGGTGATGCCGAGCGGACGACGCAGCTCCGTGCCGGGGCCGGTCGCCACCACGAGCGGGATGCCGGCAAACAGCGCCGCCATGGTCGTCATCACGATCGGGCGGAAGCGCGCCTGGCAGGCCTCGAAGATCGCCTCAGCTGAGGACAGGCCGCGCTGGCGTTCGGCGTCGAGCGCGAAATCCACCATCATGATGCCGTTCTTCTTGACGATGCCGATCAGGAGGATGATGCCGACGAAGGCGATCACCGTGAGCGGCGTGTTGGTGAGCTGCAAGGCGAGCAGCGCGCCGAGCCCGGCCGAGGGCAGCGTCGAGATGATCGTGAGCGGATGGGCGAGGCTCTCGTAGAGCACCCCGAGCACGATGTACATCGCCACCAGCGCGCCGAGGATCAGAAGCGGCTGGCGGCCGCTGGTCTTGGCGAAGTCGCCGGCATTGCCGTCGAAGCTGCCGCGGATGCCTTCGGGCATGTGCAGCTCTTCCACCGCTCGCTGGATGCTCTGTGTCGCCGTCTGGAGCTGCACGTCCGGCAGCAGGTTGAACGACACCGTGGTCGAGGGGAACGACTGCGAGTGATAGACCGCGAGCGCGGCGAGGCTGCGCGTGGCGTGCACCACGGCCGACAGCGGCACCTGCGCGTCGCCCGCGCCGGCGACGTAGATGCGATCGAGGTTGGAGGGATCGACCTGGAATTTCGGATCGATCTCCAGCACGGTCATGTACTGGTTGCGCTGGGTGTAGATGATCGAGATCTGCCGCTGCGAGAAGGCGTTGTTCAGCGCGTTGTCGATGTCCTGAACCCTGACGCCGAGCGCCGAGGCCTTCTGGCGATCGATCGAGAGCGTGAGCTGAAGGCCGCCGGGGTCGCGGTCGCTGGAGATGTCGGTGATGCCCTCGACGCTCTCCATGCGCTTGGCCACGATCGGCGCCCACTTCTGCAAAAGACCGAGGTCGGTGCTGGTCAGCGTGTACTGGTAGTCGGAATCGCTCCGCCGCCCGCCGGCACGGACATCCTGGGCGGCGAACATGAAGAGGCGGATGCCGGGCACCGGGTACAGCGCGCGTCTCAGCCGGTCGATCACGGCCTCCGTCGAGATGTGGCCGCGCTCCTCGGGCGGCTTCAGGCTGATGTACATGATGCCACGGTTCGAGGTCGCTCCCCCGGGCCCGCCTCCCGCACCGACCGTCGAGCCGACGCCGGCCACGGCCGGATCCTTCATCACGATGTCGGCGAGCCGCTGCTGGAGACCGAGCATCGACTGAAACGAGATGTCGGCGGAGGCGCGCGTCGCCCCGATGACGAAACCGGAATCGTCGGTCGGGAAATAGCCCTTGGGGACCTTGATGTAGAGCGTCACGGTGAGGCCGATGGTGGCGAAGAACACCAGCAGCGTCGCCAGCGGGTAGTCCAGCACGGTGCGCAGGGTCCGGGCATAGAAGGCGACGATGCGCGACAGCGAGCCCTCGATAATGCGGTCGAACAGGGTCGCGGTGCCCGACGGGGGCTGCCGGATGTAATGGGCGCAGATCATCGGCGTCACCGTGAGCGAGACCAGCGTCGAGACCAGGATGGCGAAGGTCAGCGTCAGCGAGAATTCGCGCAAGAGGCGGCCGACGATGCCGTCCATGAAGATCAGCGGCGTGAACGCTGCGATCAGCGACAGGCTGATCGAGACCACCGTGAAGCCGATCTGCCTCGCACCCTCCTGCGCCGCCCGAAACGGGGTCATGCCGTGTTCGAGATTGCGATACATGTTCTCGATCATGACGATGGCGTCATCGACCACGAAGCCGACGGAGATCGCGAGCGCCATCAGCGACAGATTGTCGATCGAGAAGCCCGCGATCCACATGCCGGCGCATGTGCCGGCCAGCGCCAGCGGCACCGAGATGCCGGCGGCGATCGTCGGCGTCAGCCGCCGCAGGAACACGAACACCACGACCATCACCAGGATCGCGGTGGCCAGCAATGTCCATTGCATGTCGAGCACGCTGGCGCGGATGGTGCCGGTGCGATCGACCAGGGTCGAAATCTCGACACCGGCCGGAATCCATTGCTTCAGCTGTGGGACCAGCGCCTTCACCCGGTCGACGGTGTCGATGACGTTGGCATCGGCTTGCTTGGTGATCTGGATCAGCACCGCCGGCTGCTTGTTGAACCAGGCGATGGAGCGGGCATTGCGGACGGAATCCTCGATGTCGGCGACATCGGAGAGCCGCACGAAGTTGCCGTTGGCGCTCTTGATGACGATGTCGCGGGATTCCTTGGCGGTTCGCATCTGCCGGTTGAGCGCCAGCGTCTCGCTCTGGCGTTCGCCGTTGAAGATGCCGACGGGACCGAGCGGGTTGGCGTTGACGATCGCGGTCCGCACGTCGTCGGTGGCGATGCCGGCGTTCGACAGCGCGACCGGGTTGAGCTGGACCCGCACCGCCGGCTGGTCGGCGCCGGACACGCTGACATCGCCGACGCCCGGGACCTGAGAGATGCGCTGCGCCAGGACCGTGTCGGCGACATCGTAAATTGCGCTGGGCGACAGCGTCTTCGAGGTCAGCGCCAGCACGAAGACGGGCGCGCCGGCCGTGTTGGCCTTGCGGAAGCGCGGCAGCGTCGGCAGGTCGCTGGGCAGGTCGACCATCGAGGCGTTGATCGCCGCCTGCACGTCGCGGGCGGCCTTGTCGATGCTGCGGCCGATGTCGAACTGGAGCTGGATGGTGGTGGTGCCGAGCGTCGAGGTCGAGGTGATCTGGTTGATGCCGGCGATCTCACCCAGCCGCCGCTCCAACGGAGAAGCAACCGTCGCCGCCATCACGGAGGGGTCGGCTCCCGGCCGGCTGGCCGAGACGAAGATGGCGGGGAAGTCGACGTTCGGAACCGAGGCGACGGGAAGGAAATGGTAGGCGACCACACCCAGCAGGAACAGCCCGATCGACAGCAGCGTGGTCCCGACCGGGCGGCGGATGAAGGGCTCCGAGATCGATGCCATCACTGCATCCCCTCGGTCGCCCCCGCGACCGGCGGGCCGCCGGATTCGGCCGGCGGCAGCGCCTGCTCGAGGCGGCGGTTGATGCGGTCGAGCGCGAGGTAGATCACAGGCGTCGTGTAAAGCGTCAGCAGCTGGCTCAGCAGCAGGCCGCCGATGATGGAGATGCCGAGCGGGAAACGCAGCTCGGCGCCGGTGCCGCTCTCGATCGCCAGCGGCAGCGCGCCGAACAGCGCCGCCAGCGTTGTCATCATGATCGGGCGGAAACGCAACAGGCAGGCCTGCACGATCGCCTCGTTCGGCGACATGCCCTGCACGCGCTCGGCATCGAGCGCGAAGTCGATCATCATGATCGCGTTTTTCTTGACGATGCCCATCAGGAGAATGATGCCGATCAGGCCGATCACCGACAGGTCCTGCCCGCACAGCACCAGCGCCAGGATCGCGCCGACGCCGGCCGAGGGCAGCGTCGACAGGATCGTGATCGGGTGGATGTAGCTCTCGTAGAGCACTCCCAGCACGATGTAGATCGTGATCACGGCGGCGAGCAGCAGCCAGGGCTGGCCGGCGAGCGCCTTGGCGAATTCGGCGGCATCGCCGGCATAGACGCCGACGATGCTGTTGGGCATGCCGATCCGCGTCTCGATCGTCTTCACGGCGTCGACCGCGTCGCCGAGCGCTGCGCCCGGCGCGAGGTTGAAGCTGAGCGACACCGACGGGAACTGGGCCTGGTGCGAGATCGCGAGCGGCGCGGTGGTGCGCTTCAGCGTCGCCACGGCCGACAGCGGCACCTGCGCGTTCGGCGCGCCGGCGGTGGCGCTCGCGGCGCCCGGCAGATAGAGCTTCGACAGGATCGAGGGATCGCGCTGGTACATCGGCAGCGCCTCCAGCACCACGCGGTACTGGTTGGCCTGGCCGTAGATGGTCGAGATCTGCCGCTGCGCGAACGCATCATTCAGCGTATCCGTGATGGCCTGGAGGCTGACGCCGAGCTGGCCGGCGCGGGTACGATCGACGTCGAGCTGCGCCCGCAGGCCGCCCTCCTGCGCCTCGGAAGAAACATCGCGAAACAAGGGATCGCGCCGCATCTCCGTCACCAGCTTGCGCGCCCATTCCGACACCAGCGCCGCATCGGTGCCGGTCAGCGTGTACTGGTATTGCGAGCGGCTCGACTGGGTCGAGATCTGCACGTCCTGCACCGGCTGGAAGTACACAGTCATGCCGGGGATACCAGAAACCCGCTGCTTCAGCCGGGTGATGACGGCCGCGACGTCGTCACGCCGCTCGCCACGCGGCCTCAGGCTCATGACGAGCCGGCCGACATTTGTGGTCGGGTTGACCGAGCCCGCCCCGATCACCGAGACCACGCCGACCACGTCGGGATCCGCCCTGATGGCGTCGGCCGCCTCGGCCTGCCGCTTCTGCATCTCCGCGAACGACACGTCGGGTCCGGCCTCTGTCACCGCCGTGATCGCGGCGGTATCCTGCAGCGGCAGGAAGCCCTTCGGCGCGACGACATAGAGCACCAGGGTCGCGATCAGCGTGGCGAAGGTCACGATCAGGGTGGCGCGCTGGCGTTCCAGCACCCAAAGCAGCGTCCAATGGTAGAATTCGACGGTGCGATCGATGAAGCGGCTGATCGCGGCCAATCCCGGCACCGCCAGCTCCTCATGGGTGTGCTTGAGCAGGCGCGAGCACATCATCGGCGTCAGCGTCAACGAGACCACGGCCGAGGTCACCACCGCGATCGTCAGGGTCAGCGCGAATTCGCGGAACATGCGTCCGACGAGGCCCGACATGAACAGCAGCGGGATGAACACCGCGATCAGCGATACCGTCAGCGAGATCACGGTGAAGCCGATCTCGCTGGCGCCTTTCAGCGACGCCTCCATCGCGCCGTCGCCGTTCTCCATGTGGCGCACGATGTTCTCGATCATGACGATGGCGTCGTCGACGACGAAGCCGGTGCCGATCGTAAGCGCCATCAGCGACAGATTGTCGAGGCTGAACCCGGCGAAATACATGATGCCGAAGCTCGTGATCAGCGACAGCGGCAGCGCGACGCCTGCGATCAACGTTGCCCGCAGCGAACGCAGGAACAGCAGCACCACCAGGGTCACCAGCACGACGGCAAGGACCAGGGTGAACTGCACGTCGCGTACCGAGGCGCGGATGGTGACGGTGCGATCGGACACGATAGTGAGGTTCACCCCGGCCGGAATCGCGCGCTGCACCTTGGGGATTTCGGCGCGGATCTGGCTGACGACGTCGATCACGTTGGCGCCGGGCTGGCGCTGGATGTCGATGATGACGGCCGGCGTGCCCTGGTACCAGCCGCCGGTGCGGTCGTTCTCGAGGCCGTCGACGATCTGCGCGACGTCGGCGATGGTGACCGGCGAGCCGTTGCGATAGGCGATGATCACTGGCTTGTAGGCGTCAGCCGCGGCGATCTGGTCGTTGGCCGCGATGATGTAGGATTGCTGCGCGCCGTCGAGCGAGCCTTTCGGCCCCGAGACATTGGCACTGGCGATCGCGGTGCGCAGATCCTCCATGGCGATGCCGTAGGCGGCGAGCCGCGCCAGATCGGCCTGGATGCGCACGGCCGGTTTCAGCCCGCCGAGCACCGAGACTCGTCCGACGCCGGAAATCTGGCTCAGCCGCTGAGCCAGAATGGTGTCGGCGATGTCGCTCATCGCCCGCAGCGAGATCGTGTCCGAGCGCAGCGCCAGCGTCATGACGGGCGCGTCCGCCGGGTTCACCTTGGCGTAGGTCGGCGGATAAGGCAGCGTCTTCGGCAGCACGCCCGCCGCGGCGTTGATTGCCGCCTGCACGTCCTGGGTCGCGCCATCGATGTCGCGGTTGAGATCGAACTGCAGCGAGATCTGGCTGACGCCGAACGAGCTCGTCGAATTCATCGCCGACAGCGACGGGATCTGGCCGAGCTGCCGCTCCAGCGGCGCCGTGATCAGCGAGGCGATCACGTCCGGGCTCGCGCCCGGCAGCTGCGTCGTCACCTGCACGGTCGGGAAATCGACCTGCGGCAGCGCCGAGACCGGCAGCGCGAAATAGCCCAGCAGTCCTCCGATCATGAGCGCGATGCCGAGCAGCGACGTCGCGATCGGCCGGCGGATGAAAGGTTCGGAGACACCCATGGGATCTGCCTGCCGCGTCAGGCGGCTGTTGTCGGGATCATGGCTGCTTGGCTCCACTTCCCGCTGCCCCCGGGCCCGGAGCCGGCCCGGTCTGTCCCTTCTGGTCGCCTTCGCTGCTCTTGCGCTTGGCCCGGAACTCGCCGTCCTTGCCTTGCACGTCCTTCTGACCGTCCTTGGCACCATCCTTCTTCTGACCGTCAGGCCCGCGCGAGCGCTTGCGCGGGGCGAGATCGGCCGACGGGGTCTGGTCGTCGCGGCCGACGATCACCTTGGAGCCGTCGGACAGGTTGGCAAAGCCGGTGGTCACGACGCGATCGTTCGGCGACAGGCCGCTGGCGATAACGGCATCGTGCTCGTTCTGCTGCGTCACCGTCACGGGCTTGGCCGAGGCCACATTGTCCTCGCCGATGACATAGCCGAACGTCCCGATCGGGCCGCGCTGCACGGCCGATGTCGGCACCACCAGTGCCTGCGTCAAGGTCTCGACCTTGAGGCGGACATTGACGAACTGGCCCGGCCAGAGCTGGTAATTGGCGTTGGGAAACTCCGCCTTGAGCTTGAGCGTGCCGGTGGTCTGGTCGACCTGATTGTCGATGCCGGTCAGCTTGCCGGTGTCGATCACGGTGGTGCCGTCATTGCCGAACACGTCGACCGTGAGCGTGCCTTTCGCGGCGGCCGCATTGACGCGCATGATCTGTTGCTGCGGCAGGCTGAACCACACCGCGATCGGCTGCAATTGCGCGATCACCACGAGACCCGTGGTGTCGGAGGCATGGATGATGTTGCCCTGGTCGACCTGGCGCAGGCCGGCACGGCCGGAGATCGGGGCCACGATCTTGGTGTAGCTGAGCGTTGCCGCCGCATTGTCGATCGCGGCCTGGTCGGCCTTGACCAGCGCCTCGGTCTGCGCGACCAGCGCGCGCTGGGTGTCGGCCTGCTGCTTGGAGCCGGCATTGGAGGCGGCGAGCTGCTCGTATCGGGTCAGGTCGATGCGCTGGTTGGCGAGCTGGGCCTCATCCTGCGCCTTCTTGGCGACGGCCTGGTCGTACTGCGCCTGGTAGATCGCCGGATCGATCTCGCCGAGCACGTCGCCCTTCTTGACGTCCTGGCCTTCGGTGAAGTTCACCGCGATCAGCTTGCCGTCGACCTGCGAGCGCACCGTCACGGTGTTGAGCGCGCGGATCGCGCCGACGCCGTCGAGATAGACCGGAACGTCCTGCACCCTCGGGGTTGCCGCCAGCACGGGCACCGGCAGATCCGGCCGCTGGTTGTTGCGGTTGTTGGCCTGCTGCTGATGCATGGCGATCCAGCCGAGATAACCGAGCCCTCCGAGGATCGCCAGCGTGATCAGGGTCACGACGAAGCCGCGGCCGCGCGATCTCCTCGCCGTCCCCTCCTCTACGCCTGGCTTGCCGTCCGGCTTAAAGAGCATTGACCGGTTTCTCCATCCTCGGCTCCCAGCCGCCGCCGAGCGCCTGGTACAGGCTGACGATGGCGAGGAGCCGCGCGAGTTGGGCCTGCCACAGCGCGTCTTCCGCCTGGAACAGGGTCAGTTGGGTGTTGAGCACGGTCACGATGTCGGCGGTACCGGCGCGCAATTGCTGCTCCGACAGATCGAAGGCACGGCGCGAGGCGGCAACGACATCGCGCTGCAATTGCAGCCGGATCGTGGTCTGCTTGATCGAGAACAGCGCGTTGTCGACGTCGGCAAAGGCCTGCACGATGGTCTTGCGGTAGGTCTGGAGCAGCTCGTCCTGCCGCGCCTTGGCGAGTTCGAAATTGCCGAGAATTCTGCCGCCGTCGAAGATCGGCTGCGTGGCGCTGCCGACGAGCTGGAAGAACGCCGCATGCGGCTGGAACAGCGAGACCAACGCCGCGCTCTGATAACCGCCATTGCCGGTGAGCTGGATGGTCGGAAAGAACTGGGCGCGGGCATTGCCGATGTTGGCGGTCGCGGAGGCAAGCTGCGCCTCCTGGCGGCGGATGTCAGGCCGCTGTGTCAGAAGCTCCGACGGCAGGCCGGGCGTCACGCGCGGGATCGCGATCCGGTCGAGCGAGCCGCCATGCACGCGCACGCTCTCGGGCGGGCGCGAAACCAGCACGGCGAGCGCGTTGACGTTCTGGTCCAGCGTCTGGCGCAGCGGCGGCACCAGGGCCTTCTGGTTGGCGAGCACGCTCTCCTGCTGGGCGACATCGAGATCCGTGCCGGTGCCGGCCCTGCGCCGCTCTCTGACCGCATCGAGGATGCGCTGCGCGCTCGCGATGTTGCGCTGGGAGGTGCGGATGCGGTCCTGCGAGGCCAGCACCTGGAAATAGGCGTTGGCGACGGCAGCGAGCGTCGTCAGCGCGACGGTGTCGCGATCGAAGCGGTTGGCGTTGGCGGTTTCCTCCGCGGTCTGCAGCGCAGCGCGGTTCTGGCCCCAGAAGTCGAGCTGATAGCTGGCGCTGAGCGAAGCCGAATAGTTGACGACTTCGCGCCCGCCGATGGACAGGCCTGAGGAGCTTGCGCCCGAGGTGCGCGAATAGGTTTCCGATCCGCCGGTCGATAAGCTCGGCAGCAGCGCCGCGCCCGCCTGCCGTGCCTGGGCGTCGGCCTGGACGATGCGGGAGACGGCGGCGGCGATGTCGAGATTGACGGTCTGCGCCTCTTCCATCAGCTGCGTCAGCTCCGCAGAGCGGAAGCCGCGCCACCAATCCAATGACGGCGGCGCATCGCCCTTGCCGGCATATTTGTACTGCGTGGGAACGTCGAGGGCGGGATCAGGAAGATCCTGGGTCAGCACGCACGCGCCCGAGGTGGCGGCGAGGCACACCACCGCAAGCCAGCGCGCCGCGCGCAGCGTCCGGGCCGCTGAGCCTTCGGACCGCCGCATGGCGATCCCCGGAACACCCTGTGTCACATCCACCCCCCGCCGGGCAGATCAAGCCGCCGCGCAACCGGATTAACCGATTCGCGGCGGGACGATCGCGGGGCCTTGGACAACTCGTTCACAGCGGCGATGCTTTCTGCGGAACCTCGAGGCGATACTAGCCGGCCGCTGAACTCGGGGACAGGGCCGCAGTCACGGGACGGTCCTGCCGACGCGCCTGAAACGAATCGATGAAAATGCCAAAGGTGCCTGTCTGGCAGCGATTTCTCTTATTCTGAAAACACCGGCAGGCGCGATCAAGCTTACCAAGATTTCATGTGATATTGCTGCCACACCTGCGTTCGCAGCGCTCCACCCAGCCGCAAGAGCCTTCTGCGGCTCGCATCAAGCCGCTCTCTCGTCGGCGCCATCTCACAAAGCCGTCAACGGCGCTCAATGCCGGACCGTCCGGTCGTTGGAAAGAAGCGTTCGCGGATTGGTCCCGGACGACGGTCATCTTCCATCCTCCGGCGATGTTCGGACATTTCCTCCTCCTGATGTCCCGCCTCGCGGCCGCGCACATTGCCGCGCGAGAATATTGTAGTCGGGACAGGCGTTTCGACGGGTTTCGCCGCAACGCAAAAGCCTTCCCCTTTGGCCCCCCAAGCACTAGGTTCTGGCCAACCAGATCAACCCCTCTTGGTGGCGATTTTCCTGACATGAGCATTCGAAACGACGTTGTCGAAGCCATCGGCAACACCCCGCTGATCAAGCTGAAGCGCGCCTCTGAACTGACCGGCTGCACCATTCTGGGCAAGGCCGAATTCATGAATCCCGGCCAGTCGGTCAAGGACCGCGCCGGCAAATGGATGATCCTGGAGGCCGAGAAGCGCGGCGAGCTCAAGCCCGGTGGTCTCGTGGTGGAAGCGACCGCCGGCAATACCGGCATCGGGCTTGCCGTCGTCGCCAGCGCGCGCGGCTATCGCACCTTGATCGTGATCCCGGAGACGCAGAGCCAGGAGAAGAAGGACTTCCTGAAGCTGTGCGGCGCCGAGCTGATCGAGGTGCCCGCCCTGCCCTATGCCAACCCCAACAATTATCAACACGTCGGCCGGCGGCTCGCGGACGAGTTGCGCAAGACCGAGCCGAACGGCGTGCTGTTCGCAGACCAGTGGAACAACCTCGACAACGCCAAGGCGCATTATGAATCCACCGGACCCGAGATCTGGGAGCAGACCGGCGGCAAAGTCGACGGCTTCGTCTGCTCAGTCGGCAGCGGCGGCACGCTGTCCGGCGTCAGCCGTTATCTGAAAGAGAAGAGCAAGACCATCCGCATCGCCTGCGCCGATCCGCACGGCGCCGGCATGTACGAATATTTCAGGACCGGCGAGGCCAAGGCGACGCCGGGCGGCTCGATCACCGAAGGCATCGGCCTCAACCGGGCGACCGCGATCGTCGAGACCGCGAAGGTGGATGATGCCTATCTCGTTCCCGACGCTGAAGCCGTCACGGCGATCTACGAATTGCTTCAGCACGAAGGCCTGTGCCTTGGCGGCTCGACCGGCATCAACGTCGTCGGGGCGATGCGGCTCGCAAAGCAGCTCGGGCCCGGCAAGACGGTCGTGACCGTGCTGTGCGATTCCGGCAGCCGGTATCAGTCGAAACTGTTCAACGCCGATTTCATGCGCGCCAAGAACCTGCCCGTGCCCGAGTGGCTGGAGAAGCGCAGCAACATCAAGCCGCCGTTCGTGTGATCGTTGCGCGCCCCCTTTGAGCCGGGGCGCGCGTCACAAGCTCTGCGCAGGGTGATCGGCGGCTACGCGGGCTCGCCGCGTTCCGAGGCCGCGGCGCAATAATCGCGCCAGAACTGGCGGTATCCGTCCTCGACCCTGCGGGTATAGACCTCGACATTGCCCGCGGCCGAGGCTGCGATCCTCGCCGGCAAGTCCGCCCGCAGCTTCGCCAGATGCTCGGGCTGCGAGGCAAACTTGCAAGCGATCGCGGCATAGCCCTCGTCGTCCTCCGCGACCCAGTCATCGAGGCCGACAGCCGAAACGATGGAACCGCCGGCGCGCGAGGACGCGCCGTGGCCGAGCTTGGCCACGACCGGAACGCCCGCATAGAGGGATTCCCAGGTACTAACGCCACCGTTTTGCGGGAATGGATCGAGCGAGATATCGACCTGCGCAAAGGCGCGCAGATGCTCGGCACGATCGGACGAGCCGAGGCAGGTGATAGCTTCTTCCGCAATTCCCTGCGCCACAAATCGCGCAAGGAGGCCGTCGCGCACCAGCCGATCGTCAAGCAGCGTGTGCTTGATGATGATCTTCGACCCGGCCACCTCGCGCATCACTTTCGACCATACGCGGATGGCCTCGTCCGAGATCTTGTTGACGCGGTTGAACACCCCGAAGGTGACGTAGCCGTTGCGGAGCATGGGAAGCTCGGAAGGTGGCACATCCAGGATCGGATCGATCGTGATCAGGCACGGCAGATCAAAGACCTTTTCGGTCAGCAGGTGCCGGGCCGATTGCGGAATAAAGACCGGGTCCGCAAGCACGTAGTCCATGGCCTGAAGGCCCGTACCGGTCGCGTGTCCGAAGCCAGTGACCTGGATGGGAGCCGGCTTGCGGGCGAACACCTGGAGCCTGTTGCCCGACGAATGTCCGGACACGTCGATGAGGATGTCGACCTTGTCGGCCTGAATGCGATCCGCCAGCTGATCGTCGAACATCTGCCAGGCGTCGACCCAGACGTCGGCCGCCGACCTGAATTGGGCCGTCACCGCGTCACGTGTCGGCGAACACGAATAACAGACGATCTCGAAGTTCGCATGGTCGTGATGGCGCAGCACGGGCAATAGCCCGAACGCCGCCGAGTGGTACCAGAATTCGGAAGAGACATAGCCAATCACGATCCGCCTGTCGGGGTCGAGCTGCCGGGGCGCGAGCTTCCTTTGCGGCACTCTGGCCCCGATTGCTTCCCCCCAGGACTTGCGCGCCGCCTGCTGGACCGTGAAATCGGCGTCCGGGAGAAAGTCCAGGAAGTAGATCTTCCGCGCCATCAAATCCGGGTCCGGCGCGATCGCCAGCGCCCTGTCGAGATGTTCGATCGCGGATGCGATTTCTCCCTGGTTTGCAAAACAGGAGCTCAGCAACGCCAATGCGATCGTGGAGTGCGGATTCTGCTCGAGCAAGGTCGTGCAGGCCGCGATCGCCTGTGCGGTGTTTCCGATGCTGAGCGAGGCCTCTGCCTTTCCGCGCAAGGCCACTTCAAACCGCGGCGAAAGTGCAAGTGCCGCATCGAAATCCGCAGCGGCCTGTTCCGGCCGCGACAGTGCCGTGTTAAGTCGCCCGCGTTGCGCCAGAATCTTCGCCGAATCCGGCTTGATGGCGAGCGCCGCTGCGAGCGCCACTTCCGCCTCGTCGTAGCGCCTGAGCTCGATACTGACCATGCCTTTGCCGATCAGCGCCTCGACGTGGCGCGGCTGAAACAACAGCGCGCGATCAAAGCTCTCGCGGGCGCGGTCAAACCGAAACAGCGCCAGCTCCGCGACGCCACGATTGCAGAGCGCGTCGGCATAGTCGGGCTTCAGCTTGATCGCGCGCTCGTACACTTCGATGGCCCGCTCGGGCAGGCTCATCTGAAGCAGGGTGTTGCCGAGGCCGGCCAGCGCCGGCGGAAAATTCGGCTTCAACGCGATCGCCTTCTCCAGACATGCGCGCGCGGCCTCAAATTTCTGGAGGGCGAGATACACGGAGCCGAGATTGTTCTGCGCCTCGTGCGAACGCGGCTCGATCGCGACCGCGCGCTCGAGCAATTGTTGCGCCTCATCGAGACGCCCGAGCTGTTGCACGCTCAGGCCGAGGACATGCATGGCGTCGAAATGATCCGGAACGGCCTGCACGATCTGGCGGCAGAGTGCCTCGCTCTCGGCATACCTGCTCTGGCCATAGGCGCTCGCCGCGGCAGAGATGATGGCATCGGCCTGCTTCTTCAACTTCTTCTGCAACCGCGCATTCTGGAATGCGCGCGCGCCGGCGCTGCTCTGCAAGGTGTTTCTCCGGAAAAGGGCCCGAGGTGAGTCTAACTGATTCGCACGGCCAGCCGGCGAGACCTGTGTGGCTCAGGAACCGCCCAGCGTGCCCGCCTCGCCCTGCGCGGTGTCACCGCGTTCCGAAGCCGCGGCACAATAGTCGCGCCAGAACTTGCGGTAGCCCGCTTCGAGCTCGCGGGTGTAGATCTCGACATTGCCGGCGGGCGAGGCTGCGATCTGAGCCGGTAGCCCTGCGCGCAACTTCGCCAGATGCTCGGGCTGCGCGGCAAACTTGCGGGCGATCTCGACATAGCCATCGTCGTCCTCGGCGACCCAGTCACCGAGCCCGACCGCGGCCACGATGGAGGCGCCGGCACGCGAGGAGGCGCCGATACCGAGCTTGGCGACGACGGGAACGCCCTTGTAGAGCGATTCCCAGGTGCTGATGCCGCCATTTTGCGGGAACGTGTCGAGCGAGATGTCGACCTTGTCGAAGGCCATCAGGTGGTCGTCGCGCGAGGTGGTGCCGAGGCACGTGATGTTCTCCTCCGCAATGCCCTGCGCGACGAAGCGCGCGATCAGGCTGTCGCGCAGCAGTGCATCGTCGAGCAGACCATGCTTCAGGATGATCTTCGATCCCGGCACCTCCCGCATGATGCGCGACCACACGCGGATCGCATCGTCCGAGATCTTGTAGATGCGGTTGAACACGCCGAAAGTGACGTAGCCGTTGCGGAGCATCGGCAGCTCGGAGGGCTGCAGATTGGTGACCGGCTCCATCGTGATCAGGCACGGCAGATCGTGGATCTTCTCGGGAAACAGGTGCCGGACCGACGGCGGAATGAAGATGGGATCGGCGAGCACATAGTCCATGGTCGGCATGCCCGTGCCCGTCGCGTGTCCGAACCCGGTCGCCTGGATCGGAGCCGGCTTCCGCGCGAAGCATTGCAGCCGGTTTCCGGTGGTGTGGCCCGACACGTCGATCAGGATGTCGACATTGTCGGCCTGAATGCGATCGGCGAGTTCGTCGTCCGAAAGCCCCCAGGCATCGACCCAGACGTCCGCCAATGATTTGAACTTGGCGGTGTACTCGTCCGCCCCCGGCCAGGAATAGTAGCAGATGATCTTGAACCTGGTGTGATCATGATGGCGCAGCACCGGCAGCAAGGTGAGCCCCGCCGAATGCTGGCGGAACTCGGCAGCGACATAGCCGACCACGATCCGCTTGTCCGGATCGAGCGGCCGCTTCGGCAGCGTCCTTTGCGGTATCCTGGAGCCGATCGCATCCCACCAGGATTTCCGCACCGCCTGCTGCACCACGAAATCGGCCTCGGCACGGTAATCCTGCAGGAAGATCTTTCCCCGGATCGCGTCCCCATAGTCCGGTCGGAGCGCCAGTGCGCGGTCGAGATATTCGATCGCGGTGTCCATGTCGCCCTGGTTCGAATAAGCGAATCCCATCAGCGCCATTCCCATCTCGGAACGCGGGTTTCGCTCGATCAAGGTCGTCGCGGCCGCCATCGCCTGCGCGGTCTTTCCCATGACAAGGCAGGCCTGGGCCTTGCCCCGGAGCGCCAGTTCGAGCTTGGGCGAAATCGCAAGCGCCGCCTCGAAATCCGCAAGCGCGGGCTCCAGGCGCTGCAGTTCGTAACTGAGCCGCCCGCGCTGGGCCAGGATCCTCGGCGCGCCCGGCTTGATCGCCAGCGCCGCGGCAAACTTGGCGGCCGCCTCGTCGTGGTGCCGGAGCTCCATGCTCACCATGCCGCTGCCGACGATGGCTTCGGCGTGACGCGGCTGAAACAGCAAGGCGCGCTCGAAACTCTCCTTGGCGCGCATCACCTGCCCGAGCACGATCTGGACCATGCCACGGTTGCAGAGCGCATCGGCGTAATCCGGCTTCAGCTTGATGGCGCGCTCGTGCATCTCGAGCGCCTGCTCGTACTGTCCCATATGCATCAGCGTGTTGCCGAGATTGGTGATCGCGACCGCGAAATTCGGCTTCAGCGCGATCGCCCTCTCCTGGCACTTCCGCGCCTCCTCGTAATTGCCGAGGTCGAAATGCACGGTCGCGAGGTTGTTGTGGGCATCGTGCAGGCGCGGATCGAGCGCAATCACGCGCTCGATTAGCTCTTTCGCCTCCTCGAGGCGCCGGCCGTCATGGGCGCACATGCCGAGCAGATGCATGGCGTCGACATGATCCGGAAGGGCTTTCAGGATCTCGCGGCACAGCGCCTCGGTCTCGGCATACCGGCCCTGGCCATAGGCGTTCGCCGCAGCGGCAATGACGGCGTCGGCCTGCTTCATCAATTTCTTCTGCAATCGCGCGTTCTGGAATGCGCGCGCGCCGCCGCCGCTGTTCTGCAAGGTGTCTCTCCGGAGAATGCCCGAAGCCGAGTCTAACTGATTCGCGAGCGATGACCGCCCGGTCGCCGGACCAGCATCGCCCCCGGGATTTCCCGGGGATCAGCGCAAGATCTGGCTCAGGAACAGCTTCGTGCGGGCGTGCTGAGGCGCCGCGAAGAACTCGTTCGGGGTGTTGGCCTCGATGATCTGGCCGGCGTCCATGAACACCACGCGGTTGGCGACCTCGCGGGCAAAACCCATCTCGTGGGTGACGACCATCATGGTCATGCCCTCCCCGGCGAGGTCCACCATGGTGTCCAGCACCTCCTTGACCATCTCCGGGTCGAGCGCCGAGGTCGGCTCGTCGAACAGCATGACTTTCGGGTTCATGGTCAAGGCCCGGGCGATGGCGACGCGCTGCTGCTGGCCGCCGGACATCTGGCCCGGAAACTTGTTGGCCTGATGCGGGATCTTGACCCGCTCCAGGAACTTCATCGCGGTCGCCTCCGCGTCCTTCTTCGGGATGTTGCGGACCCAGATCGGCGCCAGCGTGCAATTGTCGAGCACCGTGAGGTGCGGGAACAGATTGAAGCTCTGAAACACCATGCCGACTTCGCGGCGCACGGCATCGACATGCTTGAGGTTGGGCCCGAGCTCGATGCCGTCGACGACGATCTCGCCCTCCTGGAATTCCTCGAGCGCGTTGATGCAGCGGATCAACGTCGACTTACCGGAGCCGGAGGGCCCGCAGATCACGATGCGCTCGCCCTTGCGGACGTCGAGGTCGATGTCGCGCAGCACGTGAAAGTCGCCGTACCATTTGTTGAGGCCGGAAATCTTGACGATGGGGTCTGACATGGGGACCTCGATCAGCTGCGGCGGTGGGCGTTGAGACGATGCTCGACGAACAGCGAATAGCGCGACATTCCAAAGCAGAAGATGAAGTAGATGATGCCGGCGAAGGCGAAGCCGGTGAACGCGGTCGACGGCGTCGACCATTTCGGATCCGAGAACGAGGCGCGCAGCGAGCCCAACAGATCGAACAGCGCGACGATCGAGACCAGCGAGGTGTCCTTGAACAGCGAGATGAAGCTGTTGACGAGGTTCGGGATGACGTGGCGTAACCCCTGCGGCAGCACGATCAATGAGGTCGTCTTCCACCAGGAGAGCCCGAGGGCGGCCGCCGCCTCGGTTTGCCCGCGCGGGATCGCGGCGAGCCCGCCGCGGACGTTCTCGGCCTGATAGGCGCCGGTGAACAGCGCGATGCCGATCAGCGCGCGGACGAGGCCGTCGACGGTGAAATTGCCGGGCAGGAACAACGGCAGCATGTAGGTGGCGAAGAACAGCACGGTGATCAGCGGTACGCCGCGCCAGAACTCGATGAAGGCGATCGAGAAGATCCGGATCAAGGGAATGGTCGAGCGGCGGCCCAGCGCGAGCGCGATGCCGATCGGTAGCGAGGTGACGATGCCCGTGACGGACACCACCAGCGTCACCAGCAGGCCGCCCCAAAGATTGGTCGAGACGACCGGCAATCCGCCGTGATCGAGATCCATGAGCCTGATGACGATGGCGATGGCAATGAAGGTGGCGATGCTCGATGCCAGAGCCCGCCCGCCGGTGCGAACGCCGCCGCCGAGAACGAAGGCGACCAGGCACGCGATCGCGGCCGTCGCCGCGAAATCGGCCCAGACCGGCTGGCCTGTCCCCTGGATATAGTCGCGCAACCAGGTGAGCGGAAAGATCAGCCAATGGACCGCTGTACCGAATAGCACGATGAGGCTTCCGACGCCCCACAGCAGCGGTCCGATCGCCGAGGTCTTGCTGAGACCGAGCAGCGCCTGTCCGGCACCAATGATGCTCTCGTCGAACAGCTCCAGGAGACCAGCCGTCCAGCTCAGGCCGAAGCCCTTGATGCCGCCTCCGTGCAGCAGGAAGAAGGCGACCACCGGAAACGCGACGAAGAACATGCCGGCGTTCAGGCTCTTCGCCGGCAGCCGCGGTACGAGCAGCGGCACCAACAGGGCCGCGGCCAGGATGAATGTGAGATCGACCCGCCAGCGTTCGGCCTCGGGATAGAATCCGTAGATCAGCTGCGGAAGCTTCGCCTGGATGTAGGGCCAGCAGGCGCCGACGGCAAAACCGGCGTTCTCGGCGAGGCAGGCGGTGCGGTCCTTGCCGCTCCAGACCGCATCGACGACCAGGAACTTGACGGAGGGAACGATCGTGTACCAGAGCAACAAGGCGCCCAGGATCGTCAGCAGGATGTTGGTCGGCGAGTTGAACAGGCGCGTGCGCATCAGGCCGATGAAGCCGGTGGTCTTCACTGGCGCGGGTCGCTCGGCGAGCAGGTCACGGCGAACAAAGCTGGGCGAGACGATATCGCTCATGCGCCCAGACTCCGGCTGACCCGCCAACCATAGAGGCTCATGATGGCGCTGGTGACGAGCGAGATCAGAAGGTAGATGCCCATCGTCATGGCGATGATCTCGATCGCCTGCCCGGTCTGGCTCAGCGATGTGCCGGCAAATACCGAGACGAGGTCCGGATAGCCGATCGCGACCGCCAGCGACGAGTTCTTGGTAAGATTGAGATATTGGTTGGTCAGCGGCGGCACGATGACACGCATGGCCTGCGGCACGACGATCAGGCGGAGCGTGGCACCGCGGCTGAGGCCCAGCGAGGACCCCGCCTCCATCTGCCCCTTGTGAACGGACAGGATACCGGCGCGCACGATCTCGGCGATGAACGCGGCCGTGTAGGTCGACAGCGCCACCACCAGCGCCACGAATTCCGGGATGACGCGCGAGCCGCCTGCGAAATTGAATCCCCTCAGCTGCGGCAGCTCGAACGAGAAGGGCAAACCGAATGCCAGCGTCGTGGCCAGCGGAAACCCGAACAGCAGGGCCAGCACGTAAGGCCAGATGCGGATCACGTGGCCGCGCTGAAACAGCGCTCGCCTTGCGTAGAAGCGCAGGGCCAGCGAGGAGACGATGCCGAGCGCCAGCACCACCAGGAACGGCTCGAGACCGCTCTGGCCGATCGGACTGGGGATGACGAGGCCGCGATTGCTGATGAAGGCGATGCCGAACAGCGAGATGCTCTGCCGCGGATTGGGCAAGGCCGCCAGCACCGCCAGATACCAGAACAGGATCTGGAACAGGAGTGGCAGGTTGCGGATGACCTCGACATAGATCTCGCCGATGCGCGACAGCAGCCAGTTCGGCGACAGCCGGCACAGCGCGACGACGAAGCCGAACACGGTGGCGAAGACGATGCCCACCACCGAGACCACGAGCGTGTTCAGGAGACCGACCACGAACACGCGCAGGAACGTATCCGAGCCGGTATAGGAGATCAGGGTCTGGTTGACGTCGAAACCGGCGTTGTTGCGCAGGAAGCCGAAGCCGGCGGCAATGTGCTGGTTCTCCAGGTTGGCGCGAGCATTGGAGACGATCTCGTAGCCGATCCAGCCCAGGACCGCCGCGAAGGCAAACTGGACGGCAACGCCGTTCCAGCCTGCCTTGCCGCCCAGAAGGCGCCTGATCTTCAGCGCGATCTGGGGCGGCGGTTTTCGGGCCTCGGTGCTCATGCCGCTGTCAGCGGGTCAGGAGCGGTCAGCGGATCGGCGGCGCGTACTGAAGACCGCCCTTGTTCCAGAGATTGTTGAGGCCGCGGTTGATGGCCAGCGGCGAGCCCGCGCCGACGTTGCGATCGAACACCTCGCCGTAATTGCCGACCGTCTTCACGATCCGCACCACCCAATCCTTGGTCAGGCCGAGCTGTTCGCCGAAATTGCCGTCGCTGCCGACAACCCGCTTCATCTCCGGATTATCCAGCTTCGCCTTCTCGTCGACGTTCTTCGAGGTCACCCCGAGCTCCTCGGCGGTGATCATCGCGAACAACGTCCACTTCACGATGTCGAACCACTGGTCGTCGCCGTGGCGCACCATCGGGCCGAGCGGCTCCTTGGAGATGATCTCGGGGAGCACCATGTGGTCGTTGGGACTGGCGAGCTTGAGGCGGTTGGCGTAGAGGCCCGACTGGTCCGTGGTGAAGACGTCGCAGCGCCCGGCTTCATAGGCCTTGACCGTTTCGTCGTTGGTGGCGAACGCGATCACCTCGTACTTCATGTTGTTCGCCTTGAAGTAGTCGGCGAGATTTTGCTCGGTGGTCGTGCCGGTCTGCACGCAGACCGAGGCGCTGTTGAGCTCGAGCGCCGAGTTCACCTTGAGCGACTTCTTCACCATGAAGCCCTGCCCGTCATAATAGGTCACGCCGGTAAAATTGGCGCCGAGCGAGGTGTCGCGCGAGATGGTCCAGGTGGTGTTGCGCGAGAGCACGTCGATCTCGCCGGACTGCAGCGCGGTGAAGCGGTCCTTGGCGGACAGCGGCACGAACTTGACCTTGGTCGGATCGTTGAAGATCGCGCCAGCGATGGCGCGGCAGACGTCGACGTCGATGCCGGTCCAGTTGCCCTTGTCGTCGGGCGAGGAGAAGCCGGGCAGGCCCTGGCTGACGCCGCAGGACAGCATGCCCCGGTCCTTGACCGTCTTGAGCGTTTGCGCATCGGCAGCTTGGACGGAGAGACCGGCGGCGAGAGCAAGAGTGAGAGCCAGGGTTACGCGTTTCATGGGCTTTGGGCCTTTCAAAGTCGTCTCAAGGAACGTTGTCTCAGGATCATCCCTGCCGGGCCGGGCATATCAAGACCAGCCTTGCAAGAGTCATGCTGGAAAACCTTGCCGAACACTCGCCGATCCCGGGAGGCCATACCTTAATCCCCGCCGCTGGCGCCCGCCGCTATGGGCTGTGCGCAAAGTTCGGTCAGACGATGGATCGAAGGTCGCGGCAGGCCCCTCAACATGCGGCGACTGAATAGCACCTGCGCATCACAGAACGACTGGCGTGCCGGGTCAAGGGGTTGACGGGACTCTTCTGTGTTCTGTTATTAACGACAGCGGCCTTTCGGCCGGCCCGTCGGGCGCCCAGCCCCGACCGGAAACGCGGTTTTGAAAGCAGACGCATGGATTCCTCGCACCCCCAAGAGCAGAAGGCCGAGACCCGGCTGGTCACCTCCGGCCGCGACACCAAGGCGCAGAAGGGGTTCGTCAATCCGCCGGTTTTCCACGGCTCGACCGTGCTCTATGCGACCGCCGAGGACCTGCACGCCCATCGCGGCGAGTTCACCTATGGCCGCCACGGTTCCCCCACCACCAAGGCGTTCCAGGAGACGCTGATGGCATTGGAGGGGCCGCAATGCGCCGGCGTCGGCATCGTGCCGTCGGGATTGTCGGCGATCTCCACTACCCTGCTCGCGCTGCTGAAGGCCGGCGACCACATTCTGGTCGTCGACAACGTCTACCGCCCCTCGCGCAATTTCTGCAACGGCATGCTCGCCCGCTACGGCGTCGAGACCACGTACTTTGATCCGCTGATCGGTGCCGGCATCGACAAGCTGTTCAAGCCGAACACCCGCGCGGTGCTGGTGGAGGCGCCGGGCTCGCAATCGTTCGAGATGCCGGACATCCGCGCCATCGCCGAGGTCGCGCATGCGAAGGGCGCGCTCGTCATCGACGACAACACCTGGGCAACGCCGCTCTATCACCGCTCGCTCGAACAGGGCGTCGACGTCAGCATGCAGGCCGCCACCAAATATATCGGCGGCCATTCCGACATCATGTTCGGCACGATCTCGGCCAATGCCAAGGCCTGGCCGATCGTTGCCGAAGGCATCCGCCTGCTCGGGGTCTGCGCCGGTCCCGACGACGTGTTCCTCGCGCTGCGCGGCCTGCGCACGCTGTCGGTCCGGCTGGCGCAGCATCATCGCTCCGGTCTCGACATGGCGCGCTGGCTCGCTGCCAGGTCCGAGGTTGCTCGCGTGCTGCATCCGGGCCTGGAGACCGATCCCGGTCACGCCATCTGGAAGCGCGACTTCACCGGCGCATCCGGCCTGTTCAGCATCGTGCTGAAGCCGGCGCCGCAGCAGGCCGTCGACGCCATGCTCAACACGCTCAAGCTGTTCGGCATGGGTTTTTCCTGGGGCGGCTTCGAGAGCCTTGCGATTCCCTTCGATTGCGACGCCTATCGCACCGCGACCAAATGGGCGCCCGGCGGCCCGACGCTGCGTCTGCACATCGGGCTCGAGAGCACCGACGATCTCAAGGCCGATCTCGATCGCGGCTTTGCTGCCCTCAAAGCGGCAATGTGAGCCTGCTCACAGGGCATTGCGCCTGCTGACGCGCCAGGCGCGACGCGGCCGACGCGCAACGTGCGCCGCGGCGGACGCATGACGTGCGGGAACGTGCAAGTGTCGTAAACGTTAACGACGACGCGCCAACAAATGATTTGATCCACTGCCGTTTGGCGCTAGCCTCACCAATCGACTCCAATCCGGACACGGAGAATGGGAACGTTGGTTCTGCTCGACCTCATGGGCGGCGTGGCGCTGTTGCTGTGGGGCCTGCACATGGTCCACAGTGGGATTCTGCGCGCCTTCGGTCCGGACCTCAGGCGCCTGCTGGGCAAGGCGCTGGGCAGCCGCGTCAACGCCTTTGCCGCCGGCCTCGGGCTTACCGCCCTGCTCCAGAGCAGCACGGCGACCGCCTTGATCACGAGCTCGTTCGCGGCCGAAGGCCTTGTCAGCCTCGCCGCCGCGCTCGCCATCATGTTGGGCGCCAATGTCGGAACGACGCTGATCGTGCAGGTGCTGTCGTTCAACATCGCAGCCGTTGCGCCGGTCCTGTTCGTGCTCGGCCTCGTCGCGTTCCGCTCCGGCCCGCGTTCGCGGATCAAGGACATCGGCCGCGTCTGCATCGGCCTTGGCCTGATGCTGCTCTCGCTGCATATCCTGCTCGACACGCTGGCGCCGGCCGAGAACGCGCCCGGAGTCCGCGTCGTGATGTCGGCCATCACAGGCGATCCCATCCTGTGCATCGTCATCGCCGCCCTCGTCACCTGGACGGTGCATTCGAGCGTCGCCAGCGTGCTCCTGATCATGTCGCTGGCCTATTCGCAGTTCATCACGCCCTACGCGGCGCTGGCGTTGGTGCTCGGGGCCAATCTCGGCAGCGCCATCAATCCCGTGTTCGAGGGCGCCAGGCGTGACAATCCTGCGAGCTATCGCCTGCCGGTCGGCAATCTCGTCAACCGCGTGATCGGCATTGCCCTGGTCCTGCCCTTCCTGGGCGGGATCGCCGAGCACATGCACGCCTGGCAGCCGGATCTCGCCAAGATGACGGCGGCCTTCCACATCGCCTTCAATGTCGGCACGGCAATCGTCTTCATCGGCCTGCTCGACGCCATGTCGCGCCTGCTCACTCGTCTTTTTCCGGATCGCGTTCAGGAGGCCGACCCGGCCCGGCCGCGCTATCTCGACGAGACCGCGCTGGAGACCCCGTCGCTGGCACTCGCCGACGCCGCCCGCGAGACGTTGCGCATGGGCGATCTCGTCGAGGTCATGCTGCGCAAGGTGATGGCCGCGATGATGACGGGCGATCGTGCGCTGGTCGACCAGGTCTCCAAGATGGACAATCTCGTCGACGGTCTCGACGAGGCCATCAAGCTCTACGTGACCAAGCTGATGCGGGGTAGCCTCGACGAGAGCGAAGGACGGCGCGCGATGGAGATCATCTCCTTCGCCATCAACCTCGAACACATCGGCGACATCATCGACAAGAGCCTGAGCGAGCTCGCCACAAAGAAGATCAAGCGGCGCTTCCAGTTCTCGGCGGAAGGGGCGGACGAGCTCGCCGCCTTCCACAAGCGGACAATGGACTCGCTGCGGATCGCGTTCGGCGTCTTCATGTCGGGCGACGCCAACGAGGCGCGCAAGCTGCTGGTGGAGAAAACCGCGCTGCGCAACACCGAGCTTGCCGCGGTCGAGCGGCATCTCGATCGCCTGCGCGAGGGCCGCCCCGAAACCATCGAAACGACGTCACTGCATCTCGACGTGCTGCGCGACCTCAGGCGCATCCACTCGCATATCTGCTCGGTCGCCTACCCTGTGCTGGACGCGGCCGGCGAGCCCTATCGCAGGACCGAGGCGGAGACGGCCGCCCTGCCCGCCTCAGGCGCGGCGTCGGCGGTGCCGCGCTAGGCGGACGGGCGCCGACTGAAGTCGGCACGACGCGAGGCTCGACAATCAGGCAGGTCGGGCGCGCGGGCGCATCTGCGTTATGGCGACGCCCGAGATCGCGAGCAGCCCGCCGACGATCAGCTTTGGGCTCATGCGTTCGTCAAGGAAGACAACGCTGCAAGTCAATGCGAACACCGGAAGCAGCAGACCGAAGGGCGCAACGCGCACCATTGAGCAACGGGCGATCAGCCAGAACCAAAGGCCAAACCCGACGATTCCGCCGACGAAGATCGTATAGGCGAGCGCCAGCCAGCCTCGTTCGTCTGCCGTGACAAGACTCGCCATTTGTCCGGATTCGAGCAGCAACGACATCAGCATGACCTGCGGCACCGTGAGCAGAGACGACCAGCCCATCAACATCAGGGGATCAAAAGGGCCATAACGCTTCGTCAAGACGTTCGACACCGCAAATGCGAAAGCCGCCCCGACCACGAGCAGCAGCGGAAGCGCGTTCGCCGACAGGCCAGGCCCCGCCGCCAGCACGACCACGCCGACGAACGCAAGTACCACGCCGGCGGACGTGGTGAGAGACGGCCTCTCCGCGAGCAGTGGCCAGGCCAAAAGGACGGTGAAGGGCGGAGCGAGTTGATAGGCGACGGCCGACATGCTTCCCGAGCCGAGGCCGAGACCCACGTAGAACAGGCCGAAGTTCAATCCACCCAGGAAAAGCGAAATGACTGCGACAGGCCCGAGCTGCCGCCGCGTCGGCCTTTCGACGAACGGAACGAGCAGCAGCGCGATTGCCAGGAAGCGAAGTGCGAGGAAGAAGAGCGGCGGAAACTCCGTCACGCCCACTTTGATGACCACGAATTGATAGCCCCAGAGCAAGGGAACCACCACCGCGCAGACAATCTGGAGAACGGACATGGCATCGCTCTTTTCAAGACCATTCGGTCCAGATATTGGCCTGCGAACAGCGGGAAGGTCCATGGTTTGTCTACCTGATGAAGCGGTCGAGAAGAGCGTCGACGGTGGCTTGCGAAATGATCCGTGTCGGTGCCGTCTTGCCGACCACCCGCAGCCCTTCGACGAAACAGACGAGAATTCGGGCGGCGCTCGAAGGCTCGACACCATCGGCGAGTTGGCCCGCTGCCTTCGCACGGGAAAACGCATCGGCCACCCGAGCCTCCATGGCTTTGAAGAAATTCCCGATGCGACGATCGACCTCAGTGTCGCGGCCAGCCAGTTCCATGGCTGTGGCGACCAGCAGGCAACCGCGCCGACCATTGGCACCGCTGTTGCGGTCGACGTAGCCAGCAAGATAGGCCCTCAGGCCGTCGACCGGCTCTCTGGCGTGGTCGAGTTCGGTATCCATCCGCGTCAGGGCAATGGCGATGTAGCGATCGAGCGCTCGCAAGAACAACGAGTGCTTGTCACCAAAAGCAGCGTAAAGGCTGCCACGCGAGAGCTTGGTCGCACGAAGAAGGTCCGGCAGCGCCGTGGCGTGATAGCCGCGCGACCAGAACACGTTCATCGCGCGTTCGACAGCGGCTTCCGTGTCGAAACTTCGGGGGCGGCCACGGGGCAGCTGTACTGGGGCGGGGCGACGCATAATTGATATATGAACCGATCGGTCTTGAAATAGCAAGAGTCGATTGGGTCACATTTCACACGGCTTTAGGAGACGTCCCGAGCCAAGTTCCGGATCAGCGCTCCAGCGTCTTCGACGCCTTGCCGCGGTTCTTGAGGATCAGCATGATGTTGCGAATGTAGATAATGGTCGCGAGCGATTGTCCGAGGATGATGATCGGCTCGCGCTTCACCACGCCGTAGACCAGCGTCATCAGGCCGCCGCCCATCGAGCAGAACCAGAACGCCATCGGCACCACGCTGTTGCCGGCGCGCTCGCTCGCGATCCACTGCACCAGGAACCGCGCGGTGAAGAACAGCTGCGCGACGAGGCCGAATGCCAGCCAGAAATCGAATTTGGCGACGAAGACGTCGTAGAGATAATTGCTCAGCGCCTGACCGTATTGGATGATCATGCGGTCACCTCAGTCACGTCTGGTGTCGGCTTCTTGCGGCGGATCAGCCACCACACGCCGGCGAGATCCATGATGCCGATCCAGAGCCGGTCGAAGAAACCGTAATTCGACACGCCGGAATGGCGCGGCCGGTCGATCACGTCGACATAGGCGATATCGTAGCCCTCGCGGCGGACCAGCGCCGGCAGGAAGCGATGCAGCCCGTCGAAATAGGGCATCATCAGGAAGACCTCGCGCCGGAACGCCTTCAATCCGCAGCCGGTATCCCGCGTGCCGTCCTTGAGGATGGCGTTGCGGACGCCGTTGGCCACGCGCGACTGGAATTTCTTGAAGCCGGTATCCTTGCGTCCGACGCGCTGCCCCGCAGCGAGGCCGACGCGCCCTGCTCCCTTCTCGACCGCCGCGATGAGGTCGGGCAGGAAGGCCGGATTGTTCTGGCCGTCGCCGTCGAGCGTCGCCACGATCACGCCGCGCGCCGCGCGCACCCCGCTGCGCACCGCCGCGGATTGGCCGCCCGATCTGGCATGGCGGAGCTGGCGCAGATTGTCCCGCTGCGCCATCAGCGACGTGATCCGTTCGCCGGTCGCATCGGTCGAGCCGTCGTTGACGTAGATGATCTCGTAGTCCCAGCGGCCGTCGAGCGCCGCGCCGATCTCCGCGATCAACGGCGCGATATTGTCGGCTTCGTTGCGCACGGGAACGACGATGGAAACCGAAGGCTGGGAAACCGAAGGCTGGGACGTCGACAAGTGAGGCTCGTGGTTGGAATTGGCCTGCCATTGGAACCGGCGGTCCCGGCAGGCAGCCGCTTTTATGGGGCGGATGCCTCGTGGGCAACCCTTTTGAGGCGGCCCGAGACAGCCCCGGCAAGCGGCACGATGGTGCCGTCGGCGCGGATGGCGAAGCCCAGCCTTCGGGCCGCGAACCAGTAGCGGACCGCCATGGCGCCGATCGTGCCGACCAGGGCGCCGGCCACGACGTCGCTCGGGTGATGCGCGACCAGCACCAGCCGCGTCAGCAGGATCACGATTGCGTAAGTGAACATGAACACGCGCAGGCGCGGCCACAATGCCGATACCGCAAACGCCAGGGCGAACGCGGCCACGGCATGGCCTGACGGCAGGCTGGCATACGCCCCCGTCCCCTCGAACGGAACGAAGTTGAACGGATTGGCCTTGCCGCCGACAAACGGACGTCCGCGGCCGATGCAATATTTCAGGATCTCGGCGACGAATGCCGACACGGCAATCGACAAAAACACGAACTGCAGCCGCGTGCCGAGACCGAGCAGCAGCGCGCGGCGCGTTCCGTGAAGCCCTGCCGCGACGAACGCCAACACCACCAGCGCAGCCCCGAGCACCGAGAGCAGATACTCGTCCTTGCCGAAATCGGTCAGGATGCGGATCGGCCACAGGCTGGGCGTGCCGCGAGGGGGCATCAGCTGGATCTCGGTCTGGTCGAACGCGACCATCAGCACGATGACGAGGGCCGCGCCCGCCGCGCTGAGCCACAGCGAATGCCGCGCCAGCTTGCGCGCGGCCTCGGCGCGGCGTGAATGCGAGGGCGTGCGGACGAGCTGCGCCAGCGCGCGCCTCGACACGGCGAGCAATTGCGCGGGGTAGCCCGGACGCGGCGCGGGGCTGGTCGGGGCCGGCATCCTACTCGGTGCCTTCCGACCGGAAGATCGAAATCGAGATCGCGCGGCCTTGCGAGAAATTGTAGCCGTCGATGCGGGTCCCGACCTTGTAGCGCAGCCCGATCGCCTCGGCGCGCTGCACGAAGCTGCGCTCCGAGCGCTGCTCGATCAGCGCAAAACGGCAGCTGCCTTGCCGCAGGAAATCCGCCGCTCCCGAGCCGTCGGTGAGCACGGTCTGGGTGCCCGTCAGGAACACGAGGCTGGGCTCATGATAGCCGGCCGCAGCCGCCTTCGGCCCGACGCAGGTGACGTTGCGGAGCGCGCGCGCGACCTCGATGCTCGGGAACAGCGGCGTCAGCGACGGCAACACGATCCCATACACGATCACAGCCAGCATCAGGGCCGCGACCAGCGCGTTGAGCAGCGAGCGTTCGGCGCGGTTGTTGTCGTAGAGCCACCAGGCGAACAGGCCGAAGATCAGCGACGCCGCGATGAACGGCCAGGCCACGAAGGCGGGCTGCCGCGTCAAGATCACCGCGCCGACCACCGCGATGATCGAGGTGGCCGCAGGGATCGCGAACCACCAGGCCGAACCGCGCATCAGCCAGGAGCGCGACAGCACGCGCCGCTCCACCGCACCGGCGGTGAGAATGGCGATCGCCGGATAGAGCGGCAGCACGTAATGCGGCAGCTTGGTCAGCACCGCCTCGAACACGATCCAGGACGGGATCAGCCAGGCCAGCAGAAACTGCGCGCCGGGCTCACGCCGCGCCCGCCACACCGCGGGCGCCGCCATCGCCGCGAGCGGCGCGCCGGGCCAGAACGTGACCCAGAACAGCGCCAGGTAAAGTCCGGGCGGCGCGCCATGGGATTCCTGGGCGCCCAACTTGCTCAGCATGTCGCCGCCGACGGAGTCCGCAAAGAAGGCCTCGCCCGCGCGCCAGAAGATCGCGACGAACCAGGGCAGCACCAGCACCAGCATCCACATCAGGCCCCAGACCGGGCGCAGCTTCCACAGCCAGGAGGCATCGCGGTCCTGGATCGCTAGCGCAACGATGGTCAGCCCGGCGAACATCAGGATCAGCGGGCCCTTGATCAGGATGCCGACCGCAAGCGCGGTCCAGAAGATCGCGGGCCAGCTCCAGGGCGGATGCGTCTCGTCCTCGGCGCGCTGCCACGACAGATAGGCCCGCGCCATCGCCCCCATCGCGGCGACCACGCAGAGCAGCAGCATCGCATCGGTCTTGGCGAGCCGCGCCTCGACGCCGAGCAGCACCGAGGCGCACATCATCAGCGCCGCCAGCACCGCGGCGCGCCGCGTGACGAAGCCGAGCGCGGCCCAATAGGTCATGAGCACGGCGCCGATCGCCCCGAACAGCGACGGCAGCCGGTAGACCCAGATCCGCAACTCGGCCTTCGGCAGCTTGAGCATCGAGGCGGCTTCCACCGTCGCCGATTGCAACCAGTAGATGCCGATCGGCTTCTTGTAGCGGACGTCCTCCTGGAAGCGGATGTCGACATAGTCGCCGCTCTCGACCATCTGCTTGGTGGCCTGGGCGAACCGCGCCTCGTCGCGATCGATCGGTGGGATCGTGAAGAAGCCCGGCAGGAACAGCAGCAGCGCGCATAGCAGCAGGAAGGCGACGGCGCGGGCATGGCTGGCCGTGACGACATCGAGCATCCGCACGAGTCCGCTGCCCGGATTTGCAGGCGATTTCGGTTCGCGGGGGGCTCCAAAACGGGGGGCTGGGTAGGTCTCGGCCATTGGTTCCGCTTACGCTGAAACCGCCATCGCCACAACCGCTTAAGGCAGGCTCATTGAATTCGAATGACGACTGTGTCCGCGGCGCCCGTGGCATCGATCACGGTGAGCCGTGCAAAGCCCGGACCGGGCGGATCGATCAGGCGCTGGCGGCGGCCGTCGATCTCGCCACGCGCGGTGCCGTTAACCATCACGGTCATCGGCAAAGCGCCGCCGGCGACCTTGACCGGCATCGCCGCGCTCTCCTGCCCGCCGGAGCGATCGACATCGATCCGCGAGCCGTTCAGCGGAAACTGGATGTGCAGGGCCTGATCGCGGCCCGTCCGCACCAGCTCCCCGACGGGGCGGAACCGCTTCAACGGCAACGGCAGCTTGGCGTTGCTGGCAACCAGGGTTCCCTTGGGCGGCTTCGGCAGCGGAGCCAGCGTCCTGCCGCTGCGCGCGAACGCATCGAACAGGATCGGTGCGGCGGCGACGCGCCCGATCAGGCCTGGAACCGGCGCGCCGTCGGGCCGGCCGACCCAGACGCCGATGGTCATCCGGCCGTCGAACCCGACCGACCACGCGTCGCGATAGCCGTAGGAGGTCCCGGTCTTGAAGGCGATGCGGTTGTGAGCGGCATTCTCCGGCGGCGGCGTTCCCAGAAGCACGTTGCCGACCTGCCAGGCCGCGACCTGGTCCAGCAGCCGGAGCGGCTCGCGGTCGTCCTTGTCCGCCACGACCTCGCGCAGCGGCTTGGTGGTGCCGAGACGGGCAAAGCCCGCATAGAGCTGGGCCAGGTCCTGCAGCGTCACGCCGACGCCGCCGAGACCCATGGCGAGCCCCGGCGCTTCGTCCTTGGGCAGAACCAGATTGCCGCCGGCCTGCCGCAGCCGCGAGGCGAGCCGGCTAGAGCCGACCCGGTCGAGCAGCACGATCGCAGGCACGTTCAAGGACAATTGCAGCGCCTTCCGCACCGGCACCGTGCCCTGGAAGGTCATGTCGAAATTCTCCGGCGCATAAGAGCCGAAGCGAACCGGACGATCGTCGATCAGGCTGTCCGGATGAATGAAGCCGTCCTCGAAGGCGAGCCCGTAGATGAAGGGTTTCAGCGTCGAGCCTGGCGAGCGGATCGCACGGGTCATGTCGACCTGCCCTGCCCGGCTCTCATCGAAATAATCGGCCGAACCGACGCGGGCGAGCACGTCCCCGCTCTCGTTGTCGACCACGATGATGCCGACCGAGATGTTCGGCCCGAGCGCAATGGCGCGGTCGCGCGCCAGCGGCTCCAGCATCTTTTGCAGGTTGGCATCGAGCGTGAGCTTGACGACTGAGGTGTCCTTGACCGTCGACAGCGCAGTGTCGGAAGCATGCGGCGCCAGGATCGGCATCGGCTTGCGCAGTCTTGGCACGGGCACGGCCTTGGCCTGGCGTGCGTCCTCTGCGCTGACCACTTGCTCCTCGACCATGCGGTCGAGCACGCGGTCGCGCGCCTTGCGCGCGGCCTCGGGATGGCGGTCGAGCCGGCGCGTCTCCGGCGATTGCGGCAGCGCCACCAGCAGCGCGGCTTCCGCCAGCGACAGCCGCTTCGGCTCCTTGCCGAGATAGCCGATCGAGGCGGCGCGGATGCCTTCGAGATTGCCGCCATACGGCGCCAGCGCCAGATAGAGGTCGAGGATCTGCTCCTTGCTCAGGGTTCGCTCGATCTCGATCGCGCGCACCATCTGCCGCAGCTTGGCATAGAGCGAGCGCTGCCGGCGCGGCTCCATCAGCCGGGCCAGCTGCATGCTGATCGTCGAGCCGCCCGAGACGATGTGGCCGCGCGTTGCGAGCTGCAGCGCAGCGCGCCCCAGCGCCAACGGATCGACGCCGTCATGGGCGTGGAAGCGCTGATCTTCGTAGGCGAGCAGCAGCTTGAGATAGGTCGGATCGACGTTGGACCTGGCATCGACCGGCAGCCTCCAGCGGCCATCCGCCATCGCATAGGCACGCAGCAGCTTGCCGTTGCGGTCGACGATGGTGGTGGAGACCTGCCGGGCCTCGTCGAGCGGGAGCGGACCGAGGGAGTAGACCCAGCCGACGAAGCCGATGATGGCGAGGATGAAGGTGAACGCGAGGACGGAGAGGACGCGATGGCCCCAGCCCCGCACTCCGTCATGGCCGGGCCTGTCCCGGCCATCCACGTTCTCGCCAGCCGCAGCAAAGTTCGTGGATGCCCGGGACAAGCCCGGGCATGACGATTGTGTACGCGGCGTCACCTCGCTCATCTCACTCACTTCGCCGCCCGCACCTCGACGTTGCCCGTGCCCGTCCGACCATAGCGCGAGGGATTGTACATGTCCTCGACATAGGCCTGCGGCAGCACGTATTTGCCCGGCGAGACCGCGCGCACGACATAGGCGACGGTGAAGACCGACTTGGAGTCCGAGGCCCGGTCGACCGCCGCCGTGAAGCGGTCGTCGCGGAACTCGGTGTTTTCGGGCTCCTCGCCGTCCTCGATCCAGTCCAGCGTGCCGCTGTCGCCGGACGAGACCAGCTTCGGATTGTCGATCTCCAGGCCAGCCGGCAGATAATCCGACACCATGATGTGGCCGTACTCCGGCTTGGCCTCGGTGATCTTCAGGACCACCGCGAAGCGCTGGTTCTGCTTGACCTTGCTGATGTCGGCCGGCTTGCCGTCGAGCGTGAAGTAATTGCGCTCGATCTTGAAGCCGTTCGACGCCGCCGGCTCCGGCGTGACCGGCGAGCCCGAGACCGACACCACGGCCTGCACCGGCGCATCGCCGGTGTTGGTGATCTTCAGTGGCTTGCCGCTCAACGCATCCGCCTTGTAGCTGCGATAGAGCGCGGTCTTGACCGGCTGGCCGTCCACTTCCATGGACAGGTTCTCCTTGGCCAGCGCGCGCGCCGCCAGCACCAGCCACGCATTCTCCTGCGTGGAAGTGTAGGGCGTCAGCCCGCGCGCGGTCTCGACCCGCGACACCGCCTGCGTCAGCGTCGCCTTCGGCGCGTTGCCTTCGCTGGCAAGCGACACCAAAGCCGCGGCATCGCGAAGCTGCGAGCCGTAATCGGTGCGTCCGAACTCCAGGACGGGCTTCGGCGCGAGGCTGTCGAGCGCGGCGCCATAGACCCGCTCCGCGCGGTTGCGGTCGCCGACCAGGGCGAGCGCCGCCGCGAGCTGCGACTTCGCGATCGGCGTGGCGAGATTGGCCAGCTTGGTGTCGGCGAGATAGCGGAGATCGCCGATCGGCGCGGCCCCGTTGCGCGCGAGCACGTAGAGGCCGTAGGCGAGCTCGCGCCCTCCGTCCTTCTCCGGCTCGTTCGCATTGACGACGGAGTTGCGGATGCGGTCGAGCGCGCTCTTGAACGGCACGTCGGGCACCGCAAAACCCTTCTCGCGGGCGCGGGTCAGGAAGTCCGTGACATAAGCGTCGAGCCAGGCGTCATCGCCGCCGGCGAACCAGAGGCCGAACGAGCCGTTGGAGCCCTGACGCGCCAGCAGCCGCTCGATCGCGTCGCGGATGCGCTGGTCGACCTCGGTGTCCATGGCGAGATGCGCGCCGGCCGCAAGGTCATTGACATAGAGCAGCGGCATGGCGCGGCTCGTGATCTGCTCCGAGCAGCCGTGAGGGTAGCGGTCGAGCGCCTTGAGGATCGTCGCGGCGTCGAGCGCGGTCGACAGGCTCGCCGAGACCGAGACGCTGCCGGTGCCCGGAACGAGGTCGGAGAACATGTCCGAGGTCAACGTCAGGCTCTCGCCCTTCGCAAGCGTCCGGATCGAGCGCCGCGCCAGTACCTGCGTCGCCGCCTTGACGTCGAACGCGTAGTGCCGCGCCAGCGTCAGGCCGTTCGGCCCCTTGATGTCGACGTCGAGCGTCGCCTGCCCGGCCGCGGTGGCGTCGAGCGCGAGCGAGAACGCATTGCGCTGCTTGGCGGCGAGCTTGACGGTGGTCGCTGGATTGCCCGTCATCTTCACCGGACCGCCGGTCTTGACGTTGATGACGTAGTCGCCGGCCTGGCCCTCGACATTGTCGATCTCCAGGTTGACCGTGCCGTGGTCGCCGCTGAGCAGGAAGCGCGGCAGGGTCGTGGTCAGCACGACAGGGTCGCGGATCACGACGTCGGTGTTGGCGCGGCCGAGCTTGGTGGCGGTCCACGCCACCGCCATCACGCGGGCGGTGCCGGCGAACTCCGGAATGTCGAAGCTGACTTCCGCGGTGCCGTCAGCGGCGACGGTCACGATGCCGGAATAGAGCGCGAGCGGCTTTTGCGTGGGCGGCGAGCCCTGCAATTCGCCGGCACCGGCATCGCCGCCGGACTTAATCTGGCCGCGCGTGCCGGACATGCCGTCGATCAGCTGACCGTAGAGATCGCGGATCTCGGCGCTCAGGCGGCGCTGGCCGAGATAATAATCGTCCGGAGCCGGCGGCTTGTAATTGGTCAGGTTGAGGATGCCGACGTCGACCGCGGCGATCACGATCTTGGCGTCCTCACCCGGATTGAGCCCTTCGAGCTTGACCGGAATCTTCAACGCCGAATTCGGCCGGACCAGCGCCGGCGGCGACAGCTTCACCTGCACGGTGCGGGCCTGCTTGTCTATGCCGAACCATTTCAGCCCGATGGCACGGCCCGGCATGCGCTGAGCCGCGACATTGAGCGGACGGCGCAGCGTCGCCACCACATAGGCGCCGGTGCCCCAGTCCTTGCCGACCGGGAGCTTCACCTGGGCGGTGCCTTCCTTGACGTCGATGGTCTGCGTCGTCAGCAGGCGATCGCCGACCACGTTGACGGTCAGCTTGCCGGCGCTGCGGACATTGACCGACACCGTCATGGTGTCGCCGGAGGAATATTGCGGCTTGTCGATCGAGGTCTCCAGCAGGTCCGGGGTGTCGGCGCTGCCGTCGGAATACCAGCCGACGTCGAACTGCACCGAGGTCACCGGGCCGTCGGCGTCGCTCGACTTCACGTCGAGCCGGTAGCGGCCGGGCTGGGGGGTAAGGGAAATCCGCGCGGGCTTGTCGGCCGCAATGGTCACGTCACCGTCGGCAACGCGCGAGGTCGACTTGACCGGCTCGTACTCCCAGTAATTGTTCTGGCGATACCATTGGTAGCGCGACTCGATCTTCAGGAGCTCGTAGCGCAGGCCGTCGCGGCGCAGCCGCTCACCCTCGGGCGAGACGAACACCACGTCGAACTCGGCCTTGTCGCCCTCGGTGACGTTCTTGTCGCCGAACAGCGGCTTGACGCCGATCTGCGCCGCGCCGGGCGCGACCGGCAGCACGATCTTGCGCTCGACGGCGCGGCCGCCGGTCTCGACCATGCGGACGAAGATCTGGGCCTCCTGCGGCCGGGTCGAGGCCGGCTGCTTGTCCAGCGTCACCGGGAAGATCGCAACGCCATTGGCGTCGGCCTCGGGCAGGTTCTCCAGCGGCGTGCGCTCGTTCGAATTGGTCTCCTCGTCGGCGACGCCGAACTGGTAGCCGGCAAAGCCCGGGCGCTCGGCCGCGGGCGCGATCAGCATGTCGCCTTCGAGCGCAAGCCCCGAGGCCGGCGCGCCATAGAGGAAATGGCCGTCCGCCTTAAGCTCCACTGGAGCGTTAGCCTTGATCAGCTTGTCCTTGGCGGACAAGTCGAATTCGATCCTGTCGGGGACGTAATCCTCGACCATGAAGGTGGTCTCGCCGACCGAGGAGCCCTTCGGATCGGTGAACGCACGCACCCGCCAGGTCCCGGTCGGCACGGCCGAGTTGAGCGGCACGGCCAGCGTCCGGCCGCCGGCGCCCTGATCGGCCAACGCGGCCCGGCGGTATTCGACACCGTCGGGGCGTTCGATCACCAGCGTCATCGGCCCGCCGGTGACGGCATTGCCCTGCCCGTCGCGCAACAGCGCGGTGAGATAGACGGTCTCGCTGGAGCGGTAGACACCGCGCTCGGCATAGACGAAGGCATCGGCGCCAGCGGGCGCCGCACGGCCGGAGACGCCGCGATCGGACAGGTCGAAGGCGGAGGACTTCAGGCTGAGGAAGGCATAATCGGCCTTCTCGCCGGTGACCGTCAGCATCGCCGGCGACAGGCCGCCCTCGCCGCGCGCAAGGCCGGCCTCGAACAGCACATGGCCGCTGTCGTCGGTCTTGCGGGTCGCCAGGATCTCGTTGTTGCGGGCGACCAGCCGTACCTCCGCCTTGCCGACCGGATCGGTCGAGGCCAGCGAGTTGACGAAGACGTGGATGCCGTCATTGCCGGAATAGGCGGACACGCCGAGGTCCGAGACGATGAACCATTGCGTGGCGAGCTGATAATCCTCCGAGCTGGGGCCCTTGGCCGCGGCCGTCATCACGTAGACGCCCGGCTGAAGCTCGCCGAGCGCCTGATCGACCGGGAATGCCGTGGTGACGTCCTGGTTCAGCGTCGTCGCGGTCGCGAGCTCACCGGACCAGACCTTGACGCCGCGCTCGTCGCCGAGACCTGTGAGCTCATACTTGGACAGCATCCTCTGAAAGTCGCTGTCGATCACCGTGTTGATCAGGTTGCGGTCACCGATCCGGAATACGCTGATGCTGACCGCGGGCGTGTTGACGCTGACGACGGGAATGCCGCGCTGCCCGGTTCGCGGCAACACATAGGCCCGGCTGGTGAAGCGCACGAACGGCTTGCGGTCGCGCACATAGATGTTGAACTCGGCCGATTTCGGCAGGCCTTCCTTCACCGTGGACGGCAGGCCGGCGCGCAGATTGATGTTGTAGCGCTCACCGTGCTTGAGCCCGTCGACGCAGAGCTGCTTGCCCTCGGCCGACAGCGCCGGCTTGTCCTGCCCCGCCAGCGCCAGGAACGGTGCGAAGTCGGTGCGCTTGGCCAGCTCCTCGGAAAACTGGAAGCAGGCGCGCGGGCTCGCCGAATCCGAGTCCACACTATAATCGAGCAGCCGGAAGCCGTGCTCGTCGCGCATCTTCTCATATTGGCCGCGAACGTCGGCAACCTCGCGCATGTCGAGCGACAGCCGCAGCGCATCCAGCGCCGGCCGCCACAGCTTGCGCTCGGCCAGCGACTTGCCGAGCACGGCGAGCGCGTCGGCCTCCTCGCCCGGATTGCCGGCGCGCATGTAGGCGATGTAGGCCGCGGTCGAGGCGCGCTCCAGCAGGAAGGTCTGCTCGCTCGAGCTCTTCGGCGAGATCTGAAAGATGACCTTGGCGAGTCGCAGCCAGTTGCCGGTGTCCTCCGGCGTGGTGGCCGCGATCTGGCCGAGCACCGACAGCCCGCTGCGATAATCGTTGCGCCGGAAAGCGGCGTCGGCGTCCGTCTTCAGCGTCGCGCTGGTCCTGGCGACCGGTCCCGCCTCGCTCTTGATCTGGGCCTCCAGCTTGATCGCGGCATCGGCGAGGTCGTCGCGCTTGAACGCCTTGTCCGCGGCTTGCGCCACGCAAAGGCCGAGCGCCAGCGTGGCGCAGAGTGTGACGGCGCGAACAAGACCGATCATGATGGACTCCCGGAAATCGCGGACAGCCGCCCGCAGGCAGCATGAGATGCGCGGAAAGGTGACGGACTCAAGGCGATGGAACCAAAGCTGTAAATCGTCGCATTCGCCATGATAGGGCAAGCCCAGAGGAGACCGATCGAGATACCGCCGCGCACGCCGTCCTAAGGGCGCCGCAATACCCGACCCGTCGTCCGGCGGCCACGTCCCGGAAGCTTTTCAGCGCTCCCGGCGATGTGATCCATCGTCCGTTGCGCTGCCGCTCGACCCGGCACCCTGACATGCCACCGTCTCGCTTTGTCGCGGCATTCAGGAAAACGGTTCGGTTCAGGCTTGGCGAAGGACGATATTTTTCATAATGGCATGCTAGATGAACAGCCAGCCCCAAACCGGGGCGGCTGAAGTGGGTCCCGTAGCTCAACTGGATAGAGCATCAGATTTCTACTCTGAGGGTTGCAGGTTCGAATCCTGCCGGGATCGCCAGCTCGTTGCCAGATCAACCGCTGTTCACGAACGCGTGGGTAACCATCCTCCGGCCTTTGCACCGGGCCGATCACTCCTATCTATGCGCCGGGCAAGAATGCGCCCGACAGGTTTCTTGATGCAGCAATCCGAATTAACGAGAATGGCGATCGCATCTGCGGTGGCGATCGCCGCGATGTCGTATCTGGCAGTCGACGCAGGCTTGGTGAACACCAACGTGGTTACGAAGCCGATCAAGGTGGCTCAGGCGTCCATCTTTGGCGCCGGGATGGGCCATCATCACCTGGCCTTCGCGGTTCAGGAGTGGTCGCGCCGCGGCCACGAGAAGCCGCAACTCGAGCATTGCCTGGCGCTCGACTGATCGAGGCGCCCTCCTGGGCTTGTCGGCTAGACATTCATTCTTCGCCGGCGCGCGCCGACTGATGGTCCCGCCACCACCGCGCGATGGCCACGGTGAGATCGCCCCACACCTCCGTCGGCAAATCCGAGACCGCCACCCGGACGCTGTACCGGTCCGTGGTCGCGTCGTGAAACCACTCGGTCGCGGCGAAATCGAAGCCGAAGCTGCCGGCATGGCGGATCGGGAAGCCTTCTGCGCGCAGGTTCTTGCTCATGTCCTCGGCGGCCTGCCTTGCGCTCGCCTCGTCGAAGGGACGCCTGGCCCGGAGGGTGACGTAGAGACCGTGGGCGAAATGAAGCTCGGCCGAGAGCTCCGGGAGCTTCGCAGCAAAATGGCGCGCCATGCTGCGGCCGTTGCGCAGGATCGCCGCAACACGCCGCTGCGTAAGGTCCCAATAGGCCGCGCTGCCGACAAAGGGCGGGAAGTGCGCCGGCAACGCCGCGCCGCCGAGAAGTCGCACCGCGTTGCGCGTTTCGCAGGCTAGACGCGCCCAGGGATGCTCCGTCCGTGGCTCATTGCCGTCCACGAAAACCGCGGAGCCGAGGCGGCCATATTCCGCCCCGAGCGAATCGAGCTTGTTATGGCTGCGCACCAGCACCAGCGGAATATCGTATTGCCGGGCCCACCTCCGGACGCGACGGATCCGGCCCGACCTGCCCGCAAAGCAGGTCGTGTCGCAGATCAGGAGATCGAGACCGGAACCCTTGCAACGTAGCACCGCCTCGAAAGCGCCCGCGACGGAGCAGGAATCCAACAGAAGAATCCGCGGCGAATTCGTCCGAGGAAGCGCATCGCCCAGTGGCAGTTCTAGCGCCACCAGCCGCAAATGAGGGACAAAGCCCCGGATCAGCTCCAGCGTCTCGCCGTACGAGCCCGGAAGCACCAGAATATCGGCCTTCTCGACGATCTGCGCGGAGGCCAGCAGCACGGCGGAGATCGCGGCCATGCCGGACGCGGTGTAGATCGCCGTGCTCGCGCGGCTGCAATCGAGCTCATAGAAGGAAGGACCGCGCACCGTCAGATCGGCCCGCTGGTAATCGTAGCTGAATTCGAAAGGTCCGCTGACGGGATCGGCCGTGTGCGACCAGGCCGTCTCCGTCGCCTTCCATTCGTGCAGCTCGTGCTCCGCCCTCAGCGCCGCCGTGAGCTGGAATTTGGCGCTGATGACCTCGTCGACCGATCGCGGACGCGACAAATCAAGCCGATGCCTCAGGCAGTCGTTCAACAGCCCGAGTTCCCTGTGCTTGCGTTCCAGATAGGCCTGAATGGTCTCCATGCGCCTCTTGGCGGATCCAATCGGATCTCAACGTGCTGAAACCGCCTTGGGTCCAACGCGCGCCGGTGCAACGAACGTCGATGTTCGCAGTTGAGACCTCAGCAAGGAGGACCACATGGCTGACATCAGAGAGCACATGAAGATCATCGGCAAGGACGGCGCCCATGTCGGCACCGTCGACCGCGTCGAAGGCAACCGGATCAAGCTGACGCGAAAGGACAGCCCGGAAGGCCACAAGGACCATCACCATTACATCGACACCAAATATGTCGGTGCCGTCGAGGGCGATGTCGTCAAGCTTTCGGTGAATGCCGACGCGGTCCCGAAGTCGGAAGCCGCCTAAACCTCAAGCCCCTTCGGGGGCTTTTTGTTTGTTCACGGTCCGACTCCGCTCCGTTCCCGCAGCACGAATCGCAACCGGAAAAATCAGCGCGGCGCATTTCTTAATGCCGCGTTTCATCCAACCCGCTCGTTCACGCATTCAACGTCACCGGCGTCCGGCCGCAAGGAACGGATGTCCCTCGTTGAACGCGGCGCAGCGGGCTTCCCTCGCGCATCCAATCACGGCCAACAAATCTGATGTGGTCGGGCGGAACGAGACCGCGACCGGCGCGTTGATGGCAGGAAATCAAGTGGTGCCGATCTGCCAGCCCCGATCGGCTTTGAAGGGCCCCGTGCTTGTCCCCCCGAGCACGGGGCTTTCTCATGCAGATCGAGCGCCGACCGACCTCGTCCAGCCCTGCCAATTTCGCTGGAAATGTCTTCAGTCCGCCCGCTCGTCGCGCCGGTCGCGCGCGAGTTCATGCCAGGCCAAAGCGAGTTGGATCAGGCGTTGCCGGTCGGCGCCTTCCGACGCCGCGGCCCGCTTCATTGCGGCCTCGGCCTCACGCTGTGGATCGTACCTGGTACACATGCGGCCGACCCTAGCTCGCCATCTGGACCAGCGCATGGCAATTTCGTCCGTATGATTGCGGGGTGACGCCGGTCCGCGGCGCCATTGCAAGCGCTGATTGCGAAGCCATGAGGCTGGGATTCATTCCGACGATCTGTGAACGGCATCACAGTCTTGGCCCGGCGTCTCGGCTAATAATGTCTCGACGCTTCCAGGAGCGCGAAGGCATCGATGGTGTTTTCCGTCATGACACAAGACGCAGCAGCCTCAGCCAACGTCCGGACGCGGCGACAAAGGGGCGACCTGCTCGGCATCGCCTATCTCGGGACCATCGGCATCGTGATGCTGGCCTGGATCGCCGGCCTGGTCTGGGGCGCAATGGCGTTCTTCAACTGGCTCGTCGCTTGACGCAACGCGAGCGGGCCTTTGCTAGAACAGGCAGTCCAGCGCCTGCCCAAGCTTGATCCCACCGCAAACGATCATGGCCCAAAGCGCCAAGCTGATCTGGATTGCATCCAGCATGTCCCCGTCCCCGCGAATCATCCCGACAATTTTCTTTGAGACTTGCGTGAGGCGGCAACGAGCGCCAGCGCCTATTGGATGCAATTGCCGGGCGCACACGAAAAAGGCGGGCCGTGGGCCCGCCTCTTTGCCTCGATCCGGTTAGGGCAGCTCAATAGCAGGCGCGGGGATCGGCCTGAACATATTGGCCGCTCGGATAGCGGTAGTAGCAATTGCCCTGTGCCCAGTAATAGCCAGGCTGGGAAGCGGCGGCGGCGCCGGTAATGGCGCCGGTTGCGCCGCCGAGGACCGCGCCGGCGGCAGCGCCCGTTGCGTTGCCCGAGATCAGCCCGCCCAGCAAGCCGCCGACGATGGCGCCGCCAAGCGCGCTGGCGCCGGGATCAGCCGGTGGCGGAGGCGGCGGTGGCGGGGCATAGGCGACCGGAGGCGGCGGCGGAGCATAGGCTACCGGCACGTCGTCGTAGTACTCCTCGGAAATGTAGGCGGGCGGACCGGCCATGCGCTGCGGATAATAATACCGGACGCCGCCAACATCCCACCACCAGCCGGAGCGGCCGTTGTGAACCTCGTGGCGCCAGCGCCCGCCCTCCCAGGCGTGGTGGCCGCGATACGCATGTCCGCCCCAGTCACGCGCCGGAGCCGGCCCGCGGTCGACATGGCGTCCCGGCGGCGGGCCGCCGGCCGCGCGCGGTCCCGGGATCGCATGGGGCTGACCGCCGGACTGCGGCGCGGGCCGCGCCGCCTGCTGCGGGCCTTTGCGCGCGTCCGACTTGTTCGGAGGCGGCGCCCCGGCGGCGGGGCCGGCCGGAGGCTGGCCGGCGTCCCTCGATGGCCTGGCGTCCTGGGCCTGCGCAGGCAGCGCCAGCAAAGACATGGCCGAAACCAAGGGAATGACGATCTTCATGCGGCTGGACGCACTCATGCGTGCTTGACCCCCTGCTCTTTCGATTGCTCTCGCAATTGCCGTGGTGCCTGGCGCGATCGACGATTCGGAGCGCGCCGGGCTTGATGCCGGCTGATATAGCTGACCTGCTTTGGTCGGCGAAGTCCCGTTACAAATCATTAAGATGACGGCAATTTTTCGGCCCCAACGGGCGGCGAAGAGCCCCGCTGGAAGCTTCTAGCGGGCCGGCTCGATCACGTTGCAATTGCTTCGCCCGGACATCAGGCAGTCCTGCATCTTGCTGGCCGCGGTGAGGTCCCGGGCGAGCCACCAGCCGATCGCGAGGATCGCGATCGCAATGACCAGGCCGGCGATCGCGCCGCGGCGGTTGTTGCCGGATGGAGGTTTCGGTCTGGATTTCGGCTTCTCGCCCGGATCGGGCTTGGAGGTGGACATGGCTACCTGGTCGCGTGGGCAGGCCGGCTTATCACCTCTGCGACGTCCCGTCACATCGTGGTGGGCCGCTTGCGCGGCTCCAGAGGCTCAGCCCCGGGTCGCGCTGGCCGCCTCCTTGCGCAAGGTTTCGACCGCCGGGATCGCCCGCGGTGCACAAGTCGTGAGCACGAAGGCGGTCTGCGTGCATTCCCAGTCGGTGCCCAGAACGGCGCTCTCGATGGGCTGCGGCCGCGCGAGCAGCAGCACGGCACCAGCCAAGGCTGCCATGGCGAACGCAATTGAGAGCGTCTTCAGGGTTAATCTCGAGATCGGCATACCCGTGCTCCGTATCGCGGCGGACGCTAGGCGTCGCCCTCGTGATCCCTTATGAGGGACATCACAATTCGGCAGTTTTTCGGGGCTACGAGGGATCGTCGGGGGATGGCGATTTTCGTCGACCTGATCGGCTGCGATTATAGGTGGCTTCGCGACGCGCAGCGATGTACACGCTTCTGTGTCGCGCGGCGCCTGCTATGCCCAGCCGACGTACCAACAGGCAGTGATGTAGGATCGAAAGCGAGGAAGACAAGGCTCGTCGATGAGTGGATTCAGGGAACCCGGCTTCACAGACCGGCAAAAGGCGGCGCAGGAAGCCCGCAAAAATCTTTTGAACAAATTCAAATCCCAACCGGGGCCTGATGATCCCGCGGTGGCGGCGAAGCGCGCCGAGCGTGAAGCACTCGCGGCCAAGCGCGCCGAGGCGAAGGCTGCGCGCGAGGCCGAAAAGGCCGAGAAGAAGCGTCTGGAGGAAGAGGCCAAGGCCGCCGAAGCTGCGCGGCTCGCGCGCGAGGCCCAGGAAGCTGCCGAAAAGGCCGCGGCTCTCGAAGCCGAGCAGAAGGCCAAGCGCGACGCGCGTTACGCCGCCCGCAAGGCCAAGCGCAAGTAAACAAGCGCAAGTCATTTGACGCGTGACCTTCGCAGGTCACGTTCAGTTCAAATTGAGGCAAGACATGATTTGGGGCGGTCCAGCCGACCGCCCCAAACGTTCGAGCGCGCGTTTGCTTATGCCAAACGCCTCGATCGCGAACGGGCGACGATCAGTTCTTCTTCATCATCCCGTCGTCTTTCTTCATGCCGTCCTTCGACATGTGATCCTTCTTCATGCCGTCGTCCTTGGACATGGTGTCCTTTTTCATCATGCCGTCCTTGGACATCGTGTCCTTCTTCATCATGCCGTCATCCTTGCCCATCTTGTCCTGGGCAAAAGCGGCCGGCGACAGCGCAAGGCCGAGCGAGAGAGCGGCAGCCGAGACGCCGAGCGCGATGCGGGTGCGAATGGTCATGGATCATCTTCCCTTCGAGGTCATGTTTGTCAGCGACACATGCGCCGCTATTCAAGCTCAACGGATGGAAGGCCTGCGTTGTTACGCGGCTGCCGATAAATTTCAGCGAGCCCGCCTGCGATCCGTCGTTTCAGAGCAACCGGATGTGTGCAGCGCAGCACAGCCGGCACTTGCGGCGGCGTTCCATCTCGAACTATCAGTTGAGAGGATATCGGGTGAAAGACCGGCTAGGATGGGCCTACGCACCGGTCACACATGACCCGCCAATCACGCCAGCAAGAAACCTTCAAACAAGAATCATTCAAAGAAGCGTTCCAGGGGATCACACCATGCTCACGCGCCGCCATCTGATTGCGACCGCCGTCGCCGCACCCGCCATCCTCCGCTTCGGCACCGGCACCGCCCAGGCCGCGACCACGCTGAAGATCTCGCATCAATTCCCGGGCGGCACCATCGACAAGGGCGATTTCCGCGACCGGCTCTGCCGCATGTTCGCCGCCGAAGTGGCCAAGCGCAGCAACGGCGACATCGCGGCCGAGATCTATCCGAATTCCTCGCTGATCAAGACCAACGCTCAGTTCTCGGCAATGCGCAAGGGCGCGCTCGACATCAGTCTCTATCCGATGCCCTATGCCGGCGGCGAGGTGCCGGAGACCAATATCGGCCTGATGCCGGGCCTCGTGACCACCTACGACCAGGGCCTGCGCTGGAAGAAGGAGCCGGTCGGCAAGGCGCTGACGGACTTCCTCGCCGACAAGGGCATCATTCTGCTGACCTGGGTCTGGCAGGCTGGTGGCGTCGCCAGCCGTTCCAAGGCGATCGTCGCGCCGGAAGACGCCAAGGGCCTGAAGGTGCGCGGCGGCTCGCGCGAGATGGACATGGTGCTCCAGACCGCCGGCGCCTCGGTGCTGTCGGTGCCGTCGAACGAAATCTACGCGGCGATGCAGACCGGCGCCTGCGATGCCGGCATCACCTCCTCGACCAGCCTGATCTCCTTCCGCCTCGAAGAAGTGGCGAAGTCCCTGACATCGGGCGCTGGCGCCTCCTATTGGTTCATGCTCGAGCCTTTGATGATGTCGAAGGCGATCTTCGACAAGCTGCCCAAGAACCATCAGGACATCCTGCTCGCCGTCGGAACCGAACTCGAAGCGTTCGGGCGCAAGGGTGCGCAGGATGACGACATCGAGGTCGCCAAGGTCTACGAAAAGGCCGGCGCCAAGGTCTCGGCGCTCGATGCCGCGACCGTCGGCAAGTGGCGCGACATCGCGCGCGACACCGCCTGGAAGGACTACAGCGCCAAGACCGCGACCTGTGCAAACCTGCTCAAGCTTGCCAACGACGTCGCTGCATGAGCCACGGTCCGCTTCCGGATCGTGACGACACGGCCAACGCTGTCGCAAGGACGGGCCTTGCGGCAGCGGTCGATCGCGGTCTTGCCATCCTCAATACCGTCATCGTGGTGTTCGCGGCGATCGCGCTGGTCGCCGCTTGCGCGATCCTGAGCTACAGCGTGCTCAGCCGCGCGCTGTACAAGGCCGCCAATTATTGGCAGGACGAGGCTGCGGTGTTCCTCTTGGTCGGCGCGACCTTCATGACCGCCGCCTATGTACAGCAGCACCGCGGCCACATCGGCATCGAGGCCTTCGTCGGCCTGTTGTCGCCGTTCGCCAACAAAGTCCGGCTCTGGCTGGTCGACCTTGCCACGTTCCTGTTCTGCGCCTTCTTCACCTGGAAGTCCTGGACGCTGGCCCATGAGGCCTATGTCGACGGCCAGGTCTCGAACTCGATGTGGTCGCCGCCGCTCGCCATTCCCTACACGCTGATGGCGCTCGGCATGAGCCTGCTCTGCATCCAGATCCTCGTGCAGCTTGCGCTGCCCTTCACCGGAGCCAAGCGTTCATGAGCGTGTTCGGTATCGGCGTGGCTTACGGCGTTGCGACGCTGCTGGTGATGTTCTCGGGAATGCCGATCGCGTTCGCGCTCGGCGCGGTCGCGGTCGTGTTCATGGGCATTTACATGCCCTCGGCCTCTCTCGATACGGTGACGCAGAACGTCTACGAGGAAATGGCCTCGATCACGCTCCTGTCGATCCCGCTCTTCATCCTGAAGGGCGCAGCGATCGGCAAGTCGCGCGCCGGCCAGGATCTCTATTCGGCCTTGCATGCCTGGCTGCACCGCGTGCCCGGCGGTCTCGGCGTCGCCAACGTGTTCGCCTGCGCGTTGTTCGCGGCGATGGCGGGCTCCTCGCCCGCGACCTGCTCGGCGATCGGCTCGGCCGGCATTCCCGAGATGCGCAAGCGCGGCTATTCCGGCGGCTTTGCGGCCGGCATCATTGCCGCCGGCGGCACGCTCGGCATCCTGCTGCCGCCCTCGATCACCATGATCCTGTTCGCGGTCGCGGCTGAAAAGTCGCTGGGACGGCTGTTTCTCGCCGGCATCGGGCCGGGGTTGCTGCTGGTCTTGCTCTTCGGCCTCTATGCCGTGTTCCGTTTCCGTCGGGAATATGCGGCAGCCGAAGCGATCTACAAGAACGGCGGCCCGGAAGCTCCGATCCTCGCCCGCGACGAATACACGCTGGCCGAACGCTTCAGCGTGCTGCCGCGCGTGATTCCCTTCGTGCTGCTGCTCACCGGCGTGATGATCGCGCTCTATGGCGGCTACGCCACGCCGTCGGAAACCGCAGGGCTTGGCGGCCTCTTGGCACTAGCGCTGATCGCGGCGATCTACAGCGTGTGGCGGCCGAGCGATCTCGCCCCGATCATGAGATCGACGATCCGGGAATCGACCATGCTGATGATGATCATCGGCATGTCGCTGCTCTATTCCTACGTGATGAGCTATCTGCACATCTCGCAGTCGGTCGCCGAATCCATCGTCGCGATGCACCTGCCGCGCTGGGAGCTGCTGTTCGCGATCCTGGTCATGGTTGTCGTGCTCGGCTTCTTCCTGCCTCCGGTCTCAATTATTCTCATGACCGCGCCGATCATCCTGCCGCCGCTCCGCGCCGCCAATTTCGACATCATCTGGTTCGGCGTGGTCATGACCATCGTGATGGAGATGGGGCTGATCCATCCACCGGTCGGCCTCAACATCTTCGTCATCCGCAACGTCGCGCCGGACATCCCGCTGCGCGAGGTGATCTGGGGCACCCTGCCCTTCGTGCTCTTGATGATGCTCGCAGTGCTGCTGCTGTGCCTCGTGCCGGAGATCTCGACCGGCCTGCCGGATCTGGTGATGGGACCGGACGGAAGCAGATAGCGCTGCCGTAGGGTGGGCAAAGCGCAGCGTGCCCACCTCCTACCAATGATCGCGGAAAGATCGTGGGCACGCGCTACGCGCCTTTGCCCACCCTACGAAGCTAAGTCGCCGCCCGCTTCTTCTTCGCGTTCAGGGCCGAGGCCACGCGGCTCACCGGCGGCTTACCTAGCACACCGGCCATCGCGTTCGTCGCCGCCAGCAGCTTGTCCATGTCGACACCCGTCCTGACGCCCATGCCCTCCAGCATGTAGACGACGTCCTCGGTCGCGACGTTTCCGGTCGCGCCTGGCGCATAGGGACAGCCGCCGAGGCCGCCCGCAGCGCTGTCGATGACGCGGACGCCCTCCTCCAAGCCGGCATAGAGATTGGCAAGCGCCTGGCCGTAGGTGTCGTGGAAATGCATTGCGAGCCTGGCTGCGGGAATGTTGGCGGCAACCGCGCGCAGCATCTCCTTGGCCCTGGTCGGCGTGCCGACGCCGATCGTGTCCCCGAGCGAGATCTCGTAGCAGCCGAGCTCCCATAGCGTGCTGGCGAGATCGGCGACCGCCTTCGGCTTGATCTCACCGTCGAACGGGCAGCCCAGCACGCAGGAGATATAGCCCCGAACCGGGACGCCATCGTTCTTGGCGCGCGCCAACACCGGCTTGAAGCGCTCGATCGACTCCGCGACCGTGCAATTGATGTTGGCGCGCGAGAAGCCCTCCGAGGCTGCGGCAAACACCGAGACGACCCTCGCGCCGGCGGCGCGGGCGGCGTCGTAGCCCTTCTCGTTCGGGACCAGAACGTGGAATTCGGCGCCGGTCACATGGGCAACGCCGCGCAGCACGGCGTCGGAGCTTGCCATCTGCGGGATCGCCTTGGGCGAGACGAAGGCGCCGACCTCGACCGTATCGAGGCCGGCCGCGACCAGCGCCTCAATGAAGGCGATGCGGGCCTCGACACTGACCGGAATCTTCTCGTTCTGAAGCCCGTCGCGCGGCCCCATTTCGATGATGCGGACGGAATCGCTCATGTCACTCTCCCGCAGGCTCGACCACGGCGAGCTCGACGCCCTCCTGCACGATGTCGCCGACCTTGCACTTGATCGACTTCAGAACGCCGGCATAGGGCGCGCGCAGCGTCTGCTCCATCTTCATCACTTCCAGCGTGAGGATCGGTGCGCCCTTGTCGAGCTTGGCGCCCTCCTCGGCCAGCACGGCAACGACCGTCCCCGGCAACGGGGCGGCGATCTTGTCCTCGCCGACATGCTCCTCGCTCTCGCCGCCGAACGGATCGACCCAGTGCAGATCGAAGCGGCCGTTGCGCGTGCGCAAATACAGCTCGTGGCCGTCGATCACGGCCGCGACATGCGATTTCACGCCGTCGAGCGTCAGATCGAAGCCGCCGTCCCGTGGCGCAATCGCGAACGCCAGCTCGCGATCGCCGAGCACCAGCGTCGATGGCCCGCTGCCGTAGTTCAGGATGATCTTCTGCTCCGGCCCGTGCCCGACGCGGAAGGCAAAGCTGCGCTGCCTGCGGCCGACCGGCTGCCAGCCGAAGGTTTGCCAGGGCGAATTCGCCTCCGCCATCCGTCGCTCGCCGTTGACGATCGCAGCGACCGCCGCGCACAGCTCGAGCTCGCCCGGCGCCGGCGCGGCCTGTGTCAGCACAGCCAGTTCGCGCTCGATGAAACCGGTGTCGATCGCATTGGTCCGTACCTTCGGATGCGTCATCAGCGCCGACAGGAACGGAATGTTCGTGACGATGCCACGAACGTCGGACTCTTCCAGGCCGCGGTTCAGCCGCTCGACCGCGACATCCCGCGTCGGCGCCCATGCGATCATTTTGGCCAGCATGGCGTCATAATACGGCGAGACCATATCGCCTTCGCGGTAGCCGGCATCGATCCGCAAGCCGCCGGTTTCCTCCGGCAGGCGCCACGTCGAGATCCTGCCGACCGAGGGCATGAAATTCTTGGTCGGGTTCTCAGCATAGACGCGCGCCTCGACGGCATGGCCATTGAGCCGGATCTCGTCCTGCTTCAGCGGCAGCGCTTCGCCGAAGGCGACGCGGAGCTGCCACTCGACAAGGTCGATTCCGGTGATCAGCTCGGTCACGGGATGCTCGACCTGGAGGCGCGTGTTCATCTCGATGAAGAACACGTCCTTGCCGTCGGAGACGAACTCGATGGTGCCGGCGCCGACATAGTTTACAGCGCCGGCTGCCTTTCGCGCGGCGGCGCAGACCGTCTCGCGCTGCGCGGCGTTGAGCGTCGGCGACGGCGCCTCCTCGATCACCTTCTGGTGCCGGCGCTGCAGCGTGCATTCGCGCTCGAACAGCGAGAGCAGATTGCCGTGGCTGTCGCCGATCACCTGCACTTCGATATGCCGGGGATTGTCGACATATTTTTCGATCAGCATGCGATCGTCACCGAACGCGGCCTTGGCCTCGCGCTTGGCGCTGACGATCGCAGGTCCAAGCTCGTCCGCCGAGCGCACGATACGCATGCCGCGGCCGCCGCCGCCGGCGGAGGCCTTCACCAGGATGGGAAAGCCGACCTTCTCGGCCGCCTTCGCCAGCGTCGCATCGTCCTGGGCCTCGCCGTGATAGCCGGGCACCAGAGGCACGCCGGCCTTTTCCATCAGCGCCTTCGAGCCTGATTTCGAGCCCATCGCATTCATCATGTCGGCGGTCGGGCCGACGAAGACCAGGCCTGCATCATAGCAGGCCTGCGCGAACTCGGCATTCTCCGACAGGAAGCCGTAGCCGGGGTGCACGGCCTCGGCGCCGGTCTTGCGCGCGGCCTCGATCAGGCGCTCGACATTGAGATAGCTGTCGCGGGCGCGCGCGGGCCCGAGCAGCACGGCTTCGTCAGCGAGCGCGACATGCATCGCGTCGCGGTCGGCCTCGGAATAGACCGCGACGGTGCGCAGGCCCATGGCGCGCGCGGTGCGGATGACGCGGCAGGCGATCTCGCCGCGATTGGCGATCAGGAGGGTGCGAAAACGCCGGTAGAGCTTTGAGCGGTCCATCGCATCACATCCTGAACAGGCCGAATTTCGTCGGTTCGATCGGTGCATTCGATGCGGCCGAGAGGCCAAGGCCGAGCACGAGGCGGGTGTCGGCCGGGTCGATCACGCCGTCGTCCCACAGGCGCGCCGTCGCGTAGTACGGGTGCCCCTGGCTCTCATATTGCGCGCGGATCGGCTCGCGGAACTTGTCTTCCTCTTCCTTCGACCAGCTGTCGCCCTTGGCCTCGATATTGTCGCGGCGGACCTGGCTCAGCACCATCGAAGCCTGCTCGCCGCCCATCACCGAGATGCGCGCGTTCGGCCACATCCAGAGGAAGCGCGGCGAGTAGGCGCGGCCGCACATGCCGTAATTGCCGGCGCCGTAGGAACCACCGATAACAACGGTAAATTTCGGCACCGAGGCGGTCGCAACCGCCGTCACCAGCTTGGCGCCGTCGCGCGCGATGCCGCCGGCCTCGTATTTCTTGCCGACCATGAAGCCGGTGATGTTCTGCAAAAACACCAGCGGAATGCCGCGCTGGCAGCACAGCTCGATGAAATGCGCCCCCTTCAGCGAGCTTTCGCTGAACAGGATGCCGTTGTTGGCGATGATGCCGACCGGATAGCCCCAGATATGGGCGAAGCCGCACACCAGCGTCGTGCCATAGAGTTTCTTGAACTCGTCGAACTCGGAGCCGTCGACCACGCGCGCTATGATGTCGCGCACGTCGAACGGCTTGCGGCCGTCGACCGGGACCACGCCGTAGATCTCCTCCGCCGGGAACAGCGGATCGCGCGGCTTATGCATGTTCAGGTTCGGTCGCGCGGTAGGCTTCAGCGTGCCGACGATGCGCCGGGCGATGCCGATCGCATGGGCGTCGTTCTGGGCATAGTGATCGGTGACGCCCGACTGGCGCGAATGCACGTCGGCGCCGCCGAGCTCCTCGGCACTGACCACCTCGCCGGTCGCGGCCTTCACCAGCGGCGGGCCGCCGAGGAAGATGGTGCCCTGGTTGCGCACGATGATGCTCTCGTCCGACATCGCCGGCACATAGGCGCCGCCGGCGGTGCAGGAGCCCATCACGATCGCGATCTGCGGAATGCCTTGCGAGGACATCTGCGCCTGATTGTAGAAGATGCGGCCGAAATGCCGTTCGTCGGGAAAAATCTCGTCCTGCAGCGGCAGGAAGGCGCCGCCGGAATCGACCATGTAGACGCAGGGAAGATTGTTCTGCCGCGCGATGTCCTGGGCGCGCAGGTGCTTCTTCACGGTCATGGGATAATATGTGCCGCCCTTGATGGTGGCGTCGTTGGCGACGATGACGCATTCACGCCCGGCAACGCGTCCTACTCCGGTCACGACACTCGCCGAATGCACGTCCCCGCCGTAGAGTCCGTAGGCCGCGAGCGGCGACAGCTCCAGGAACGACGTGCCGGGATCAACCAGCAGGTCGACGCGCTGGCGCGCCAGCATCTTGCCGCGCGCGGTGTGGCGGTTGCGCGAGACCTCGCCGCCGCCGCCGGCGACTTGGGCAAGCTTCTCGCGCAAATCCGCAACGAGGGTGCGCATCGCCTCGGCATTGCGCGCGAAATCTGACAAAGACGGATCGATGCTGGAATGAAGCGGCATTTTGATTCCAATGGGTGAAAGACTTAAGCCGTCTCGGCCATCAGCTCGCGGCCGATCAGCATGCGGCGGACTTCGGACGTCCCCGCGCCGATCTCGTAGAGTTTCGCGTCGCGCCAGAGGCGCCCCACGGGGAATTCGCTGGTGTAGCCGACGCCGCCCAGCGCCTGGATCGCCTCGCCGGCCATCCACGTCGCCTTCTCCGCGGAATAGAGGATCGCGGCCGCCGCGTCCTTGCGCAAGGTACGCGCGTGGTCGGCGCGGTCGCAAGCCTTCCCCACGGCATAGACATACGCGCGCGTGGCCTGCCAGGTCGAATACATGTCGGCGAGCTTGCCCTGCATCAGCTGGAAGTCACCGATCGGCTGACCAAACTGCTTGCGCTCGTGCATGTAGGGCACCACCGCGTCCATGCAGGCGGCCATGATGCCGAGCGGGCCGCCGGACAGCACCGCGCGCTCATAGTCGAGGCCGGACATCAGCACCTTGACGCCCTCGCCGACCTTGCCCATCACGTTCTCCTCCGGCACCTCGCATTCGTCGAAGAACAAGGGATAGGTGTTGGAGCCACGCATGCCGAGCTTGTCGAGATGCTGGCCGTGGCTGAAGCCCTTGAAGCCCTTCTCGATCAGGAAGGCGGTCATGCCGCGCGGGCCGGCCTCCGGATCGGTCTTGGCGTAGACCACCAGCACGTCGGCATCGCCGCCATTGGTGATCCACATCTTGGAGCCGTTGAGCACGTAGCGGTCGCCGCGCTTGTCGGCGCGCAGCTTCATCGAGACCACGTCGGAGCCGGCCCCGGGCTCGGACATCGCGAGCGCGCCGACATATTCGCCGGAGATCAGCTTCGGCAGATAGCGCTGGCGCTGCGCGTCGTTGCCGTTGCGACGGATCTGGTTGACGCAGAGGTTGGAATGGGCGCCATAGGACAGCCCGACCGCAGCCGAGCCGCGCGAAATCTCCTCCATGGCGACGACGTGGGCGAGATAACCCATGTTGGAGCCGCCATATTGCTCCGGCGCGGTCATGCCGAGCAGGCCGAGGTCGCCAAAGCGCTTCCACAGGTCCGCCGGAAACAGGTTGGCCTTCTCGATCTCGGCGGCGCGGGGGGTGATCTCCGCCTCCACGAAGGCGCGCAACGTGTCGCGCAGCATCGTGATGTCTTCGCCCAGGTCGAAATCGATGCTCGGAATGTTCAAAGCGATTCCTCCGTGTTTTGGGCACCGAACCTAGCGGGGTCAGGGCCCTCTTGCGGTCGAAAAGGTTGCATTTTCCGCCAAACTTGGCGAGGATTTTCCTCATGCCCTTCCAAGCCGCAACTGCGGTCCCGCGCCGCGCCGTCACTCCGGCCGCCTTCGTTCGCGGCGTGGTTGCCGCCTATGCGCGTTACCGACTGGACCCGGCTGAAGCGTTGCAGCGGGCTCAGATAGCGCCAGACCTTGTCAATTCTCCGGACGGGCGGATCACGGCCATCCAGTTCGAGGCCCTGGCGGGCCATGCCATGCGCGAGCTCGACGACGAGGCGCTCGGCTGGTTCTCGCGGCGCCTGCCCTTCGGCACCTACGGCATGCTGTGCCGCGCTTCGATCACGGCGCCGACGCTGGAGGTCGCGCTCAAGCGCTGGTGCCGGCATCACCGCCTGCTCACCGAGGACGTGCTGCTCGATCTCGAGGTCGGCGAGGAAACCGCGGAGGTCTCGATCCGGGAGCTGCGCAATCTCGGCGATTTGCGCGAATTCTGCCTGGTCACGCTGCTCCGCTACGTGCTCGGCTTCTCCTGCTGGGCCGTCGATTCCAGGATCGCGCTGCGCGCGGCCGAATTCCCGCACGCTGAGCCCGGCCATGTCTCGGTCTATCCGACCATCTTTTGCCGGAACATCCGCTTCGATGCCGATCGCGCCCGCATCGTGTTCGACAAGCATTATCTGTCGCTGCCGCTGACGCGCAGCGCCGTCGATCTCGACAACATGCTCAAGGGCGCGCTCAGGCTGACCGTGCTGCCCTATCGGCGCGACCGGCTGCTGGTCGAGCGGGTCCGCCGCGTGCTGCGCAATGCGCGCGGGCGCAGCCTCGGCGCCGAGGACGTCGCGAGCGAGCTTGCGCTCTCCACCCGCACCATGCATCGCCGCCTGCGCGAGGAGGCCACCTCGCTGCGCGACCTCAAGGAAGAGGCGAAGTTCGAGCTGGCAAAACAGGAACTGATGCGGGGCCGCACGCCGATCAAGCGGATCGCGGAGATCGCCGGATTCCGCAACGAGAAGAGCTTCTCCCGCGCGTTCCGCACCTGGACCGGCGCGAGCCCCCGCGAGTTTCGCGGCCGGTATCGCTAAGAAGACGCTGCCGCAACGTCCTGCAGCGGCAGCGGCACGTCCTTGGCAACGCCCAGCACAGGGAAGCTGCGGACGTTCTTCACGTCGGGCATGGCCGCGAAATGCAGCAGTTGCTGGCGCATGCTCTCGACGCTCGGCGCCACGCATTTCAGGAGATAGTCGGTATCGCCGGAAATCCGCCAGCACTGCTGGATGCGCGGGATCGCGGCGATCGAGCTCTCGAACGCCTCCAGCACCGGCTGCGCCTGGCTGCCGAGCTGGATTGAGACGAACGAGACCACCTCATAGCCGAGCCGCCGCTCGTCGAGCACGGCCCGCACCGCCCGGATCACGCCGCGGCTGAACAGTGATTTGAGCCGCCGCAGGCAGTTCGGCGCGGATACCCCGACGCGCAGCGCCAGCTCGTTGTTGCGCACCCGTCCGTCCTGCTGCAGCTCGGAGAGTATCTTCAAATCGACGCTGTCGAGCTGGTCCCGCCCGGCCATCCCCTAACCTCGCCATGGTCGTGTCATGCGAACCAGCGAAGCACGCGGCGGAAGGGGTGCCAAGGGGCTGGAGCTGCGCATGGCACCCCCGAGTACAAGCAGAATACCTCTCAGCGTCATGGCCAGGCTTGCCCTCGCCATCTTCATTTTTTCATCGGCCCCAAAACGTTCATGCCCGGGACAAGCCCGGGCATGAGGAATTCAGCGTGCGCGGAGGCAAGTGGTCAGTGCGTCCAGGGCTCGCCGCGGCGGAACGAGAAATTGTCGGCATAGGCAACCGGGCGCCGCACCGATTCCTTCGGCTCGATGACCTGGTAGGCGATGCCCTTGCGCTCGCAATAGGCGACCGCCTCCTCCTTGCTGTGGAAGCGCAGCGTGATCTGCTGCTTCATGTCGCCCGACGAGGTCCAGCCCATCAACGGCTCGACCGCGCGCGGCTGCTCCGGCTCATAGTCAAGCTGCCATTCCTTGGTCTTGGACCGGCCGGATTGCATCGCGTTCTTGGCGGGCTTGAAAATGCGTGCGGTCATGGGTGGTCCGGGCCTCGTTTTTCGTCTTTCGTTCATTTCGATGCGTCAGGGTGGCAGTTGGTGCAAACCTCAGGGATAGTATAGAGAAAACCGGTTGGGAACTGCTTGGTGATTCCGGCCCCCGTGGCCCCTGCGACGGTATAGTCATTATGCTGCACCGTGACAATTGCGTACCCGCCTGCCGCGCCGGGATCCCGCCCGGCCGCACTGTCTCCCCGATCTCAGCCTGCCCGCCCCCTTCGAGAGCTGCCCTCGCATGGCCTTCCTGAACGTCAACGCCACCCTCCCCGACAAGGGCCGTGATCTCCGGCTCGACCTGTTTCGCGGCGTCGCGAACTGGGCGATCTTCCTCGACCACATCCCCGACAACGTCGTGAACTGGATCACGACGCGCAATTACGGCTTTTCCGACGCCGCCGATCTGTTCGTCTTCATCTCCGGCTACACGGCCTCCTTCGTCTATGCGCGGATGATGCTGGAGCGCGGCTTCATCGTCGGGGCCACCCGGCTGACCAAGCGGGTCTGGCAGCTCTACGTCGCCCACATCATCCTGTTCGTGATCTATATCGCCTCAATCAGCTATCTGGCGCTGCGCTTCGGCGATAGCGAGATGATCAACGAGTTCAACGTCGCCGGTCTCGTCGACAACGCCACCGAGACGCTGCGCCAGGGCCTGTTCCTGCGCTTCAAGCCGCTCAATCTCGACGTGCTGCCGCTCTACATCGTGCTGATGGGCCTGTTTCCGCCGGTGCTGTGGTTCATGCTGCGCAAGCCCGATCTGACGATGGTGCTGGCGATCGTGCTGTGGCTGACGGCGCGCCACTTCGGCTGGAATCTGAACGCCTATCCGGCCGGCCAGTGGTACTTCAACCCGTACGCCTGGCAGGTGCTGTTCGTGTTCGGCGCCTGGTGTGCGCTGGGCGGCGCGCGGCGCTCGATGGCGCTGATCAACGCGCCGATCACGCTCTATCTCTGTCTCGGCTATCTCGTGTTCGCCCTGGTCATGACCATGGCGGGCCGCTTCCCCACGTTCGGCGGCATGTTCCCGGAATGGCTGTTCTCGGCCTTCAACCCGAACGACAAGACCAACCTCGCGCCCTACCGTTTCATCCACTTCGTCGTGATCGTGATCCTGGTGATCCGCTTCGTGCCGAAGGAATGGCCGGGGCTCGAATGGAAGGTGTTCGATCCGCTGATCGTCTGCGGCCAGCAATCGCTGGCCGTGTTCTGCGTCGGCGTGTTCCTGTCCTTCGTCGGCCATTTCGAGCTGTCGATGAGCTCGGGCTCGCTGCTCGCGCAGATCTTCGTCAGCGTCGCCGGCATCGCGATCATGACGACGGTGGCCTATTACATCTCGTGGTCGAAGAAGCAGGACAAGCCGCTGAAGCCGCCGCCCAAGCCGGCGGCAAGCGCGGCATAGGCGGGCCTGAGCCGGGAACGCCCCGCCGTTCGGGGCGCGCTGTTCGCGGAGCGCGCGGTCGCCTTGGCGGCTTGAGCCATCGATTGACCTGGGTCAACCGGGGGCTGCGCCGGCCGGCATAATGTCGTCACGACACGCGCCGCCGCTCCGATGTCGGCGGCCTCCCCTCGGACAAGGCCAAAAGCACATGCCCTCTCATTTTCACGCCGTGGTATGGATCGACCATTCGCAAGCCAGGATTTTTCATCTCGGCCTGAGCGGCTCCGACGAAGTCACGCTGCATCCGCACCTCGCGACGCGTCACCTCCATCACAAGGCCAACGTGGTCGGCAGCGGCCATGCCGCTCCTGACAAGGCGTTCTACACCGAAGTGAGCAAGGCCATCGCCGATGCCGGCGAGATCCTCATCATCGGTCCGGCCAGCGCCAAGACGGAGCTCGCAAGCTACATCCGCACGAACGCTCCCGATCTCGCCAAGCGGATTGCGGCGGTGGAAGCGGCCGATCATCCCTCGGACGCCGAAATCGTCGCCTATGCGAAACGTCACTTCAAACTGCCGCTGCCGCGCGTGCAGGCACGGGGATAGGCTGGCGAACGCCACTCGGCCTCAGCACGAATCCTGGGCGTGATGAGCGGTCAATCCCCGCTCATCGCGCTTCAGGCCGCTTCCTCGCTGTCGAACTCGGTGAATTTCTTGTAGATCCAATCGCGGCCGTCATGGCGGCGCCAGACCTTGCCGTACACGAGCTGCCCATTGATCGAGCGGCGGGGCACGATCACGGTCCAGAGGTGCCAGATCTCGTTCCAGCCCGACTGCGGACCGGCGGTCTTGAGGTTGCGATCGAAGGACATGGGCAGAACTCGCTGACGCAGAACTCACCTGATGCGCGCCGCGACGAGCCGTGATCGGTGTCGCAGGAATGGAGGGCAGCACATCGCGAGCCGGGTCCGATCTGATAGCAGCCCGAACAACGGCCGCAACAACCGCTCGGCTTTAACCTAACCGATCAACCTTACTTCTTGGGATGAAGCTGCGCGGTCGGTTGAATGCCGCAGCCGGCTCTTCTAGAATTGCACGCGATTTGAGAACGAGCGCAGGCTTACGCGCAGGTGCATTTTTGAACTGACGTCGAACTTTGTAACGGGTTGGATGTTTGAAGATCATTGACGGGCGGGGACGACCACGATGAATCTGGAATATGCATGCTTGCGCGTCGTGCTGCGCTGGGCGTGGTCTGCGCCGGCCGCAGAGACGGTTACCCCGGAACCGCCGAAAGCCGCCAACGACAACCAGACGATCTGGCCCTTCGTGCCGTTTCCCGCCGGCTGGTACGCCGCGGGCTGACCGGCCGGATCTGACAAGCCGTCTGAAAAGCGCAACGCCGCGCAAGCGGAATATCCATCGCTTGGCGGCGTTGCGTTTAGACGTTGGGCGCTGAAATCCCCAACACCGATATGTCTGCGGCGACGCCAGCAAGGTTCGATGACGTCTTGGTCATTCTGACCGGCTTCGCTCGACGCCGGCGCCTGACGCCGCCTGGCCATTGGCTTGCAGCCCGCCTTGCGCGGTACAGGTCCGGTTCGCCTGAGGCGGAGTTAGAATCGCAAGGAAAATGAAAGGGATTCAACCTCGGGACTGGTCGGGGCAGCTGGATTCGAACCAACGACCTGCAGTACCCAAAACTGCCGCGCTACCAGGCTGCGCTATACCCCGAATGTCCGGCTAAGCCCCGTCGATACACGCTTCCAAAGGCGCCAGCAAGCTCACAAACTGGTGCCAGCAGGGCTGCCAATGCCCCTCGCCTGCCCGCCCTATTTGCTGCCGAACAGCGGATGACCGACGCGGTCGCCGACGCGGATGCCGTATTTCTGCACCGTTCCCGCCACCACCTCCAGCACGGCCCGGGCCGGCCCCCGGGACGAGATGATCTTGGTCGACAGCGGCTCGGTGTTCTCGGCGATGCGCAGGATGCGCCCGTTGGCGCTGATGAAGATCATGTCGAGCGAGACATAGGTGTTCTTCATCCACATCGAGATCTCCTGCTCGGGATTGAAGTCGAACAGCATGCCTTTGCCGTCCGCCAGCTCCTTGCGGTACATCAGGCCGGTCTCTTTCTCTTCCGCGGTCGTTGCCATCTCCACCGAGAACACCTGCACGCCGTTCCTGGTGACGATCTCCAGCGGCTGGAAGCTGGCGGCGCCGGCGGGCGCGTTGGCGACGACACAGCCGGCGGCGATGAGGATGGCGGCGAGCCAGCCCTTCAGAGCGGACCAGACGGCCTTTCGATCAGGATTCATGGGGGACACTCGAGGCGTGGGACTGGAGTCAGTCCTTAAGCGGCGGTCGCCGGAAAAGCCAGAGGCGCGCCGGCCTGCCGGCGCGCCTCTGCTCACGATTGCGGGACCTGAAGGCTCGAACGGATCCGGTCGGCACGTCTTACCGTGCTCAGTGCGACTGCAGTCCCGGCGATCCGGTCTCGGGATGGATCTCGGCCGCCATCATGCCCTTGGAGCCGGGCCCGAAGCGGACCAGCACATACTGGCCGGGCCGGAGCTCGGTCATGCCGAAGCGGCGCAGTGTCTCCATATGCACGAAGATGTCGGGCGTACCCTCGCCGCAGGTCAGGAAGCCGAAGCCGCGCAGCCGGTTGAACCATTTGACCTGGGCCCGTTCCAGCCCGCTGGTCGGAGTGACCGTGACATGGGTGCGCGGTGGCAGCATCTGCGCCGGATGGATCGCAGTCGATTCGTCCATCGAGACGACGCGGAAGGCCTGATAACCCTTGGCGCGCTGGATGCACTCGACGACGATGCGGGCGCCCTCATAGGCGGTCTGGAAGCCGTCGCGCCTAAGCACGGTAACGTGCAGGAGCACGTCCGGCCAGCCATTGTCGGGAACGATGAAGCCGTAGCCCTTGGAGGCGTCGAACCATTTGATGACGCCGTGGACTTCGACGAGGTTGGCGCTGGCCTCGCCCAACCCGCTGAAGGGATTGAGGCCGCTGTCGCGGCCGGCACCGCCGTGTTCGCCCGGCGTGCCCCGCCCGGACGATACTCCCTGCCCGGGAACCCCGAGCTTCTTGGACTCAAATCCGTCCGACGACCCCATAACCCCGGACCCCACGCTGCCATGCAACCCGCCCACCGGCGGCGCTCGAATCACGCGTCTTAAGAGAATGTTCTCAATTGGACGCGACGCGAATCTTTCGACTCAAAAGATAACACTCCCGGTTGCGAGGCATAGACAAAAAAGAGATTCGCCGGAACCTATGAACAGCTTGCACAGCCGCGAATCAAATTGATGCCTCAATTGCCGACAAAGGGCCCGAGCGTTTCGCCGATGTCGTGACGGATGACGAGGTCGGCAATGTCGTCCTGCTCGGTCGGCTCGCGATTGATGATCACCAGACGTGCACCGGCGTTCCTCGCCATCATCGGAAAGCCCGCCGCCGGCCAGACCACGAGCGAGGAACCGATCGCGATGAAGAGGTCGCAGGCTTGCGACAGCGCGGTCGCGCGCTGCATTTCGTCCTCGGGCATCATCTGGCCGAAAGAGATCGTGGCGGTCTTCACCGGCTCGTCGCAGGCGGTGCAGTTGGGCGCGGCGCCGGCCTCGTCGAAGCGGCGCTTCACCCAGTCGAGCGGATAGGCCTGTCCGCATCCGATGCAACGCGCATAAGTGGTGTTGCCGTGAAGTTCAATCACGTGCTCGCCGGCGAAGCCGGAGGCCTGGTGCAGATTGTCGATGTTCTGGGTGATGACGGCGGGAACCTTGCCCGCGCGATAGAGCGAGGCCAGCGCGCGATGGCCACGGCCGGGCTTCGCCGCCGCGAACACCTCCTCCATCGCGAAACGGCGCCGCCAGGATTCGTCGCGAGCCGACTGGCTTGCGACGAATTCGCCGAACTCGATCGGACGGTAGCGCGTCCAAATTCCGCCCGGCGAGCGAAAATCAGGAATGCCGCATTCGGTCGAGATGCCGGCGCCGGTGAACGGCACGATCACCTTTGCCTCGGCGATCATGTCGCCCAGCCGTTCGACGCCGCTTTGAAGATCCGATGCAATCAATCGCGGCCTCCCGATTCGTTTTTGCCCTGGCAGCTCGCTGCGCAAGCGGCAAGATCATTGACGCTCTTATCAAGCGCCAACGCGATGCACTCGGCAATTTTTTCCGGCCTTCGCATATCACAATCCTGCAATGCCGCCTCCCCATTGACGCCCCATTCGGGAGCATCAATGGATGTGTGAATGCGACTCAAGATGATGCGGCGGCAGTGCTTGAGTTCAATAGTAACCCGAGGGGATGGCCATGACCGAAGACGAAGAACGCAAAGCCCGTGAGCGCGACGAGATCGCCGCCCGTGTCGCCGCCTTCCGTGCCACGCAGGAAAAATTCAAGCGCGAGCGCGAGGAGTATTTCGTGTCGACGCTGGAGAATGCCCGCAAAGTCGAACGGCCCTCGCTTTGGCCGTAACGCGCCTCTGATCATTGCGCATGAAAAAAGCCCGGAGCATCGCTCCGGGCTTTTCGCTTGTCGGGTGTTACCAATGGCGCCAGTGGTGATGGTGCCGGTGGTACGGTCCGCCGCCGTAATAGCCGTAGGGGCCAGGCTCGTAATAATAGGCGGGGCGGTCATAATAGCCGTAGCGGGGGCCGTAATAGCCGTACGGGGATGCTGCGACTGCGCCCGCGGTGATCGCGCCGGCGGCGAGGCCAAATGCGAGGCCCGGGCCGATGCCGCGCCCGCGTGCCTCGGCCGGCGCAGGGGCTGCAACCGCGGTCACGCCGACGGCTGCGACGGTGGCCAGAACTGCCAATGTCTTCTTCATGCTCTCCTCCTTCGCGTCTTGCCGGGATTAACGACGCGCGCCTGCGATAGTTGCGCGCAGGTGCGGAACCGGCCGCTGCAAACAAAATGCAGTCGGCCGGAACGAAATCGCCGGGCGCGCATTACCTCTCCAAGTGCGGGAGCCTCCGCCATCCGGTTGAGGCGACAGCACGAAAGACCCCGTCGGCATCTCCACGATGCCGGCGGGGTTTTCAGTTTCACGGGAACAGATGGCAGCACACGGCGATGGCTGCCAACGGGGCGAACGACCGAGGAGGAAGATTTGCCCTTATCCGCTTTGCTGGCCCGCATCCGTAAACTGGTTCCCAGATCCGACGATCGGCATTACGACGAGATCGTGCGCAACTTCGGTAATGGCGCGCTGCATCCGCCGCCGACGCCGATGAGTGACCGCGAGCTGGCGCGGGCCATCGCCGAGTTCCTGAAAGAGCAGCCGTCGAGCGAATCCGTTGCGACCCTCGGCCGCCGCCTGGACCCCTCCTCTCCGGTTTGAGCTGCTATTCCGCGGAAGCAGGGAACCGGGATTGCGCGCGGACATTGAACTCTCTTCACGCAGAACGGAAGAGGCCGACATGCCCGCATGGCTCGAAGTGCTGCTCAACCTGTCCGGCTATGCCGGCTTCCTGGCGCTCGCCTCGCGCGGCACCACATGTCCGGAAGTGCCGGCTGGCAATCGCAGCTACAGCGACGAGCGCTAATTGGGTACGACACTCTCTCTGGCGCGCGCCGCTCAATTGGCATGCGCCGGCTGGCCCGCCGTGCGCACCAGCCGGTCGGCCTTGACCGCAACGCGCGTGTCCTCGACCTGCGGCCGCAACGAAAAGCTGACCACCACGAATGCGAGACAAAACAGCGTGCCGACGATGGCGACGCGCCGGTAGGTGTGGCGGTCGCCCTGGTAAAAGGAAGGCTGTGAAAAAGGTGTCATGACAAAATTGCTTGTTGCAAAGCCGTTTCTTGCTTGTCGTTGCCAGACACCTACCCGATGCGGCGACAAGCGCAACGCAATTGGGCTTTTAACCTAACCGAATAGGGTTATCGGCTTCCGCGCAAAGGATCGTTAGGAACTTGCGTTGCCATCGCGACGCGTTGCGTTCCCTCATGCGAAGCAGAGTTACGACAGCGCTGCTTGCCGACCGGCTTCGTTCCAGCTTCGACTCCTTTTCGTTCTCAAAGAACGAATCGGAATCGGAAAAACAGCGCGACGCGATTCCTAACGATCGATGAAAGCGCGCGCCGCAAAGTCGTCTGCCGCAAGACTCCCCGGCACGATCTTCGGCGGCAAGAATTTCGAGACGGCCGCAAACACGACGACGATCTCGCGGCATGGCTCACATCGAAAGCTGTTGGCGGAGACCGCCGTCATCGGCTGGGCGCATCGCGGACATGTCATGCAGGCCGAACGCTGACGGCACAGCTTCGTTCCTGCACGTCGTTCCCGCAGGCGGCTTCTGCGCGCAGATCAGGCCGCCCGCTTCGCTTTGCCCTTCTCCGAAAAGCATTCCAGGATCTGAATGCGGAGCTCTTCTGCGGCCGGACCCTCGAGCCTCCTGAGCTCGTTCCAGAGCCTGATCACTTCGCGCTGCTTTTCGACGGTCATGAGTCGCCTCCTTGCGGTCGATCCAAAGGAGGCGCATTAGAACAAAGAGGGAACAAAAAGTCCAGCGCGATTTTCCCGGCACGTCGCTTTGAACCTTTTCGGCGCAGCGCGGACCCATGGAAGCTGGGGATTTCAGCGCCCAGTTATATGGCAGCGCCGCGGTGAACGAACATACTCCGTCACCCGCGGCGCTGTTGATTTTTGGATTTTCAACTTTAAGTTTGAGCTACGGCTGACGGCCAGGCGCTGAAATCCCAACGTCGTCAGTCGGAAGAGCCCCGTGCGAAAGCGCGGGGTTTTCTTGTTTGTCCTGATCATCGTGGCGATGTTCGGCATCGCGGATGCCGAGCACCACTTTGGTCTTCAGCCCTTGATCGCGGCGCCGTCCTGCGAAAGAGCGCGCTGCAACGATGTCGCCAGCGTCCTAGACGGCGTCCTTGGCCACCTTGAGCGGCGAGGCCTTGACCGACTTGCTCGCGGGCTTGGCCGCAAACTGCATCGGCTCCTTGGTGAAGGGATTGACGCCCATGCGGGCTTCGGTCGCCGGCTTGTTGACGACCGACATCTTCACGAAGCCGGGAATGACGAACTCGCCGGACTCGTTGAGCTCCTTGTAGCCGACGGTGGCCATGTATTCGATCACCGACTTCACGTCGTTCTTCGAGAGCTGCGTGCCCTCGGCAATCGCATCAATCAATTGGGTTTTCGTCATCTTCGCCATCTCTGAATTCCTTTTGTGCGCGCGAGCAATTTTTGCTGTGGACGCGGCCTGAAGCGCGGGGGGCGCGCTGGCTGATTTCATGCCTGAGGTCATGAAGTGACGGGCTTAGAACCCATCGAAGCCGAAAACGCAAGCTGCGGCTCAGCGGGGTTCCCGACTTCCTGTGTAAGCTGGCGCAGGCCTGCCACTTTCGTTTTGAACCATTTTGTCCCTGGCGCGTCTTATCATTGAAGTCCCCAAGCTTCACCCCACCAGAGAGCCCCGCTTCCCCCAGGCGGGGTTTTCGCTTTGCGCGCCTGGCAGAACGTCTCCGGCTGCTATAATGGCTTGAGGGTTTGTCGCGGGGTGCTCATGAAGGTCGCTATCGTCATCGCAGGTTTGATCGTCGTGGCCGTCGCCGCCCTCGTCGCGCTCCAGCCGAGCTTCCTGAAACCTGCGTCCCTCGCCGTCGTGAAGAAGTCCGACATCTTCGGCTTCTCGCCCGGAATGACATCCGAGGAGACCAGCAAGCTCGTCAGTCGACGCCATTATCTCTGCCGTCAGGGTCGCAACTCCTCTACCCTCGAATGCGATATCAACGGCGCCAAGGTCACGGTTGACAGCGACGAGGCTGATCCCAGCCGCCCGATCTGGCGCGTCAATGCGACGGTGAACAATCCGGGACCGCAGGATGCTGCCGTCAAATCGATCTCCGACCAGTTCAACGCGCAAGCCATCAAGGACCGCGACGGATGGACCTGGATCGTCGGCCGCGGGCTCAAGCTGAGCTATGACGGCCTCGCCTTGAGCCTCGTGGACGAGGCCGCGGAGGCCCGGCTGCGCAAGGTGGATGCCAAGCGCTAACGCATGATCCGGAAAACTGCGCAGCGGTGGTCCGGAACGATCATGCTTGAACGACAACCTGAAGCGCGACGGCGATTCATTTCTCGTCGCGTCGCGCTTTGGAGCCTGACGTCACCTCGTCGTGAAACTTGTGGCCGGGCGCGCGTTGTTGACGCTTCAGTAACCTAACGCGGCCAAGCTCCATTCAGTCTTGTTGCGTTGGAGTATCCCACAGTGCTTGATTTTGACGAGCTGCGTGAACTCGCGGCCGATGTTCGTGTCTTTGTCGAGCTCGCCGAGGACAAGGCCGAAGCGCTCAAAGCCGTCATCGCGGCCTATGACGTGGTCCTGGCGATCTTCCCCGCCGACGACGGCATGGGCCTCCATGTCATCAAGGGCAGCGAGATCCTAAATGGGATCGCAAGGTCAGGGAGCCACGCGGCCTACAGCCACACGGCGATCGCGGTCCCCGACCTGCAACATGCGCAAGCGCTCAAGCTGCTGACGGCCCCGGTCGAGCAACGGATCGCGGCCTAGCTGCAGGCGTCGGGGATGGCTGCCTCGGCTGTCGTCCCAGGGGCGTCTGAGGGTGTTATCAACGGAGCCGATTCAGTACCCGGAGGGGGAGCCACGATCCCAGCACCATCAAGATCGCGATGATCGCAACGACGGCGTACTTCAGCGGCTGTTGCGACGAGGCGAGCGAGCCTTCGAGGCGAAGGTAAGGCAGCACGGCCTCCATGCCCATTCCGATGAGGGCAACCGCCGTCAGGCCGCCCACGATTGATGCGAAGAGATTGACGATCCATCCCATCACGCCGCGCTCGTTCGACCACGCCTCGTAGATCGCGACCGCCAGCGTCACGACGACAAAGACCAGCATGAAGCTCATCGAGCCGCCGACGCTCGACGTCGGGCCGAACGCCTCCAGCAGCAACATGGCCGCCACCGCAAGCAGCGTGATCGCCTTCACGAAGCTCTCCTCATCCGTGCCCCAGCAGCAGCACCGCAGAGCCGATCACGATACAGGCGAGGCCGAGGACAGCCGTCGCGATCTCGACGGCATTTTCCAGGCCGAAGAACCTGATGACTGCACTCCATGCGGCCGACAGGAGAATTTCCACGATCGCGCTGAGCAGGGCTTGCAGCATAGAATTGGTCGCGCCGGTGGAACCGGGGTTCGGCGACGGCGGGTTAAATTTAGCCGCTGCCCACGATCTCCTCACCGAATATCCCCGGCCTTCCGGCTGTCACCAATCGAGACCGGCTTGTTGAGAAAATACTCGCGGTTGCCGGTCGCGGCTTCCGCGTACTGGTCGATCGCCACGATGATGGCCTGGACGTGGGCATAGCACCACCCTTCCCGCGTTGCCCGTCGGCGAACGTCCTCGAGCGCGGTCAGAAAAGGCGACAGCTCTCGCTCGTCATCGAACCATCGCCTGCTCACCATGTCCTCCCGCCGAGCACCCTGCCCTTGGCCGCGCGCGGCTCCGCCGCCTTCAGCGCGTCCCGCTGCGCGCAAAGACTCTCGACCTTCGCTTCCATCCGCGACAGCAGCGCTTCGGCCGAGGCCGTGCCGATGCCGGCCCGCTGCAGCTGGAGGATCTCCCTCCTGTGCCTTCCCATCTGGATACGCATCCGTTCGATCTCCCGCCTGACATAGTCTAGGTCCGGCATTGTTCCGCCTCGCGAATTTTGGAGCTGGCTCATAAGAACAAAAGAGGAACGAAGAGTCGAGTCCGACGTTGTACGGAGACAGAAAGGAGATGCGCGATGGCCGACAACACCCGGAAGGAACCGAAGGACTGGGTTTCCGGAGAGGACCCGATAACCGGAGCTCAGGAATCCTACCTCAAGACCCTCGCCGAGCAGGCACACGAGAGCCCGCCAGAGGACGAACTGACCAAGGCCGAGGCCTCGGAGCTGATTGACAAGATGCGGCAAAAGGCCGGGCTGGACAAATAGGCGCGGGAATTGCCGAAATGCGGTGCCGTGTGTATGCAAACGAAATTGGGAATCGAAAATGCCTTATTTCGTTTGCGCCCGCGACGGAGCGGGCCAGATCATCTTGAAACGCGACACCAGGGAAGCGGCCGAGAAGAAGGCCGCCGAGCTCCGCGAGATGGGCTGTTTCGAAGTCGAGATCATTGCGAAGGGTGTCGAGAAGGCGGCGTGAGGAACTGGTGAGCTGCCGGCCGAATTGGCCAGCCATGACCAGGGACTCCCTCAAGCAGCAGGCCGACCGCGCGGAAGCTCTCGCCGCGCAAACTGCGGATGGCGAAATCAGAGAAGCTCTGTTGAAAGCTGCGCAGGAATATCGGGCGCAGCTCGAGAACGGTGACGACGAAGCCGAGCCAGAGTGATCGTGGCCTTTTACATCGGAGCGTCCCTCGGATCTCGGCACAGCGCGCTTAGGAACAAGTCCGGCCAATCGGAATTCACCGATTAAGCAGTGCCGGCATTCTCCCCCCTGTGTGTCGGCACTGACAGCCCCGTGGCGCCGCCGCTGCGGGGCTGTCCTTTAGGAGGCTATCATGAGCGACCGCACGGGCAACGAACCCGCACCCCTGCTGCTTTTCGGCGTGGCCATTCTCCCGGTCATCGCGGTGCTGGCCTGGTTCGCGTTTTGATTATGACTGACGATTAGAGCACTTCGGCTCGGCCTAGGCGCTCTGAGCGGCTTTACTGCTACCGAACCAAGCTCGTAGGATGGGTAGAGCGAAGCCAAACCCATCGATGGCCTTGTTGCGTGACGAAACATGATGGGTCTCGCAAGTGCTCTGCTCGTCCTGCGAGCTCACGCACGTTCTTCGGCGGCAACCCTCGTGCCTCACTCCCCCGACTTTCAACAAGCGATCAGGCAATCAACGCACAACGGTGTCCTGAATGAAGACCGCACTTGTCTTCGGCGCAACCGGCTTCATCGGCTCGCATTTGCTGCGCGACCTCCTGGACAGCCCCGACTATTCGCGGGTTGTCGCGGTGGCCCGCAAGCCGCTGGCGGTGAGCCATCCGAAGCTCACGGTGCTGATCGGCGATCTCGCTTCCCTGCCCGCCCTCAAGCCGCAATTGGTTGCGGACGAGATCTTCATCGCGCTGGGGACGACAGGAAAGCACACGCCTGACGAGGCCGAGTATTACAAGATCGATCATGATTATCCGGTGTTGGCGGCCGAGATCGCCAGGGCGAACGGCGCGCGGTCGGTGTTTCTGGTCACGGCCGTCGGCGCCAACGCCGCTTCCAGCGTGTTCTATCTCAGGACCAAGGGCGACGTGGAGCGCGACATTCTCTCGCTCGATTTCGAGCACACGCATATTTTTCGCCCGTCGATGATCCTGGGCGCGCGCGACGAGGACCGCCCGCGTGAACGCCTCATCATCGCGATCTGGGGCGTGCTCAATCCGCTGCTCGTTGGCCCGGCCGACCGCTATCGCGGGCTCACCGGCAACGACATCGCGCACGCCATCGCCAAAGCCGCGCGGCATCAAACCGAGAAGGTGCGGATCTATCATTGGAAAGAGATGGCGGCACTGCTTCGAACGTGATGCAGTCCGAGCCGAACCGGCGCCCTTCACGCACATTTGCCGCGGCCCCCTGCCCCTCCTGCCCGTTTCCTGCTATTTCCTACCCGCCGTCCGGGCCCAAGACAAAACCCTCCGTCCGTTCCAGGGAGCAACAACCATGCGATATCTCCACACCATGCTGCGCGTGCGCAATCTCGATGCTGCGCTGAAGTTCTATCAGGATGCGCTGGGCTTGAAGGAGGTGCGGCGGATCGAGAACGACAAGGGGCGGTTCACGCTGGTGTTCCTGTGCTCGGCGGACGATCTCGAGGCGTTGAAGAAGCAGCCGCCGACACGCGGCGCGCCGCTGGTCGAGCTCACCTACAATTGGGACGAGGAGACCTACGGCGAGGATCGCTTCTTCGGCCATCTCGCCTATGAGGTCGACGACATCTACGCCACTTGCGAGAAGCTGATGAAGGCCGGCGTCACCATCAACCGTCCCCCGCGCGACGGCAACATGGCCTTCGTCCGCTCGCCGGACCTGCACTCGATCGAGCTGTTGCAGAAGGGCGATCCGAAGCCGCCGCAGGAGCCCTGGCTGTCGATGCCCAACACCGGCCATTGGTAGGTTGCGGCAGGGAACAAGTGGCTACCGCCAGCGTTCATCTTCCAGTGATGCGATTGGAGGAGAATACAATGGCAAGAGGCATGTTGCTTTGGATGCTTGGCGTGCCGATCCCGGTGATCATTCTGTTGTGGCTGTTCTTCGGCCGCTGACCGTCAGGTTGACGTTTGCAATGAAAGCTCCGCCTTGTGCGGAGCTTTTTGCATGAGAGGCGCGATGCATCGCGCATCGCTCAAGGCGGCGAAATCCGCTATCACCCGCGACAAGCAACAACGCCGCGGGAGACGTTTCATGCCTGACACCAAGCTGACGATCTGGGGCCGCGCCAATTCGGTCAACGTGCAGAAGGTGCTGTGGTGCCTGACCGAGCTCGATCTGCCCTATGAGCGTATCGATGCCGGCATGAGTTACGGCAGGACGCGCGAGGCCGAGTATCTGGCGATGAACCCCAACGCGCGGATCCCGACGCTGGTCGAGGGCGACTTCGTGCTGTGGGAATCCAACTCGATCATGCGCTACCTCTGCCTCGCGCATGGAAGCGGCACGCCGATCTATCCCGAAGCGGCGAAGCAGCGCGCCTCGGTCGACCGCTGGCTGGACTGGACGCTGTCGACGGTGCAGCCGGTCGACCGCCCGGTGTTCTGGGGCATCGTGCGCACGGCGCCCGCCGAGCGCGACATGATCCAAGTGCAGCGCGATGCCGACGCCGCCGCCGAGGTCTGGGCGATTGCCGACCGCCTGCTCTCCTCACGCCGGTTCATGGAGGGCGATGCATTCACGCTCGCCGACATCGCGGTCGGCTGTTATGCGCGGCGCTGGCTCGGGGTCGAGGGCATCAGCCGGCCGGCGCAGCCGCACCTGACGCGCTGGCTCGCCGAGCTCGGCAAACGGCCCGGATTCGCACAGCATGTCGCACCGCCGATGTCGTGAGCCGGCGGCGCGGCGTAAGCCCCCGCCGTCAGCTCGGCACTTGACGGCTACTGTGCATGGGGTTGTTTTCGCGTTTTTTGTCCTGGGCCTAGTCTGATGGGCCTAGCTCGTCTTGGGCCTAGCGCCAGCCGCGCTCGACCAGCAGCACGCAGACGATCAGCACCAGGGTCACCGCCGCGGTCGCCAGCCGCGCCGTCCAGCTCAGGCCGCGGCCGACCCACCACAGCAGCGCGCAATACATCACGACGGGAACGATGAGGTCGAGGCGGATGAGATCCGGCGACATCGGCCTTTAGCGCCTGACCGTGGTGTCGATGCGGCTCGAGCCCTCGATCTTCACGCAGGTCCCAGTGCCCTCGACCATGACGAAGCGCGGGCCATAGGAGGCGCAGGCGCCTGCTCGGGCCTTGCCGGCCGTGCTCTTCAGCGGCGCGGTGGTCGCGCCCGCCTGGGGCCGCTCGGCAGGCGGCAGGCGCAGCGCCTCCGCCGCGGCGGCGGACGTGACGAGCAGCGAGATCAGGATCAAGAGCTTGGTGCGCATGGCGGCGTTCTAGCCCGGACCGGCGCAGCGCGCCATCGGGGCGGACGCACCCGCGATCAGATGAACTTGATGCCGGCCGATTTGCCGCGGCGCCAGACCACCTGGCAGCTCCGCCCGGTGCGCGAATCGCGTGCGAAGGCGAGCCGGATCACGCCCGGGAGCTGGCTGGCGTCCTCATCCAGGGTGATCTTGGCGCCGGAATCCGAGATGTCCTGGACCAGGCAATGCCGCGCGGCGAAGCCGCCGTCGAGCGTGATCCAGGCGTGCTTCGACAGCAGCTTGCGGGCTGCGCGCTTTTTCGGCGGTGGCATCGGCGAGAGATCTCCCTGTCCAGCGCTACCCGGCGCCCCCTAAGAAACCGTTGCAATTGCCGGCCGATTATCGCCGGATCGGCGCTGTCCACCGGGGCCAAAAGACCGGCCCCGACCGGCTTGCCCGGAGGCGGAAAGGCCACTATACGTTCGCCCGCTGCAAGCCGCCGGGCCCTGTTCGGCCGGCCAGCGGCCGTGCCGGAAACAACGGCAAGGCCCTGCGTTTGCTCCCTTCGTCTATCGGTTAGGACGCCACCCTTTCACGGTGGAGAGAGCGGTTCGATTCCGCTAGGGAGCGCCAGTGCGCGGGCGATGAGCCCCTCGGCTGCCACGGTCGAACGGCAATTTCCGCAGCTTCCGCATGAACCTCCCCGCCGCTCGCCACCGACCAATGTCGGTTGGAACCGGTCTTGGCCCATGGCGCAGCACTTCCCCGAAATTGATGGTTCGTCCGGCGCGTCCGCAATGACGCCGGAGCTTCCGCCGTGGCTGGGCCATCCGCGCCCGCCTCCATCGGACCTGCGCGCCAAGATGCTGGCGCACATGGCCCGCGCCCGACCGCAGTCCGATCTCGCGCCGCCCGCGCCGGCGCCTTCAGGCCGGATCACCCGGGAGCTCCTCGACGATATCGTCGGCCACGTCATCCTGTTCGGTGTCGCCGCCCTGCTCTTCCAATCGCGCGTCCCTCTCTATTTGGGGGCGTTCATCCTCCTGACCGACGGCGGGCGCATTGAAAGCGCGCTGGCAAGGATCGGTATCCGGCTCGAGCCCGAAACGATCGGCGCAGACATCGTCAAGCGCTCCGCATTCTGGTTCGGATGGTTCGCGTTGCTGGCCGCCTTGAAGGGCTCCGTCCCTGTCTGGCTCGCGCCGTGGATGCCGCCGGCGGATTCCTGGTCTTTCCTCGCCGGCATCGCCCTCCTGCTCGCCGTCGTCGAAGCATTCACGGCACTCGCATTGCGGCGCGCATTGCGGCAACTGGGATGGGAGATCAGCCCGAACGGCCTGACCTGGATGACGATCCAGTTCGCCGTGGCCTTCGGCGCATTGGCCTTGCTCGTGCTGTTCGGATCATCCTAGGCAGCGCTTTTACCGCCGCGCCCGCAATGACGAGGTTGTGAGAAAGCTTCCGACAAACCGGGTCCTTATGCCGCGCTTTTTCCGGCGCGACCGAGCCGTGCGTTTACCGGAAATTTACCCCCGCTTTTGAGCGCAGGTATCATTTACTTAGAATCTGACCGCTACCGTGGAATTACGGGAACGATCCCAAACACGGTTGGCGCGCATGTCCGTCACAGAGTTCCTCAGGCAACGAGCAGTGGACGTCGCCGTGAACGGCAGCTACTCGCTGCCGCGCTGGTACGATTGCGAGGGCAAACTGCGCACCTTCGCCTGCCGCACCAAGCGCGTCTCGCCCTTCCGCATGATCGTGGACGTGCCTGTCGTCGGCAAGGTCGGCGAGCGGCTCACGTCCTACTTCCAGGATTTCGGCGAATTCCAGTGCACCATCAGCGCGACGCTGAAAGCCGGCTTCCTGATGGAGCTCGACATGACGCGGGCGCGGCGCGCCTGGATGTCGGAAAAGCTGACCTGGCTGGAGAAGAAGCAAAAGGACGACAGCATCCAGGAGCTGCGGCGCGATGCGCGCTTCGTTCCCCAGGTCTCGCACAGCCTCCTGACGCTCGCCGACGGCAGCACACATCCCTGCTTCATCATCGACGTCTCCACGGCCGGCGTCGCCATATCCTGCGAGTACGACCCGCCGGTAGGAACCGCGCTGGCCGTCGGCGCCTGCGTGGGGCGGGTCATCCGCAAATTCGACAACGGCTTCGCGGTCAAATTCGCCGAAAAGCAGGCGCGTGACGACGTAGTCCACCTCATTGCGCGCTCGCCGCTGCAGCAGTCGGCTTGAGGCGGACCGGCCCTCTCGCCTCCGCATCGCTGCCCTATCGCGGCCCCATTGCGGGATCAGCTTTCGACGGTCCGTGCCTTACGCCGGACGTCATTTGCGGACTCGCGATCGGGGGACCGGATGGCAGTCAACAAGACCACGGTTGATAAGATCACCGTTGATAAGATCACTTGGGACAGGGTCGGCCGGGTCACCGAGCCCGGACGCTACATGTACACGTTCGGCTGGCTCACCATCACCGCCGGCGATCTGGAGATCTGGAAGCTCTACCCGCAGGCCGCGTTCACGTTGCTGGCGCAGCCGGGTGACCCCGACACATCCCCGGGCGGCGAGTTCCATCTCGGTGCTTTCGACGTCGCCCCCGAAGCGCCGCCGCCGTTCACAACCCACTGACGGCGGAAAACCGCCGGCCGGTGCGGGAACGCATGACATGGGCGTTGCTTTATAATCGTCATGATGCACATCCCCGCCATCGACCAAGTCTTCCTGCTGATGCTCATCGTGTTCTGCCTCGGCACGTGCCTCGTACGCGTCTTCTGGGAACTGGAACAGGCGCGGTCGCACCGGACCGGCTCGCCGCCCCGCAGGGACCCCAACCGCAACTAGAGGGCCTGCCGGCCGTCCCATCTGGGGACCAGCCTGGTTTCTGCGCTCCGCCACGACAGCCGGAGCAAGCTGCCCGGTGACTCAAAGAAACCTGCGCATATCATTGATCTGATTTGCCAACGCGCTCCGATCCCGTCAGACATCGCCGTTGCCATGGCTGACGAACAGGTGTTGGGATGCAATTGATTACGCTTGCATTCTCCAGCCCGGCAGGCGGCGGCAGATGAACGGCAGCTGTCGCGTGCGTTAAGTGAGCCGACAGCGAGCGCATGACACATGGTCGCATCGCTGAATGTAGATTAGCGGATCAAGGGAACCTATTTTCGGCGCCGATGTACCTGATCGAAGCGTTGCCCACCGTCATCGGAACTGCGGCCATCGCCCCGGCGCTGCTGATGCTGTGGCTTGTCATCGCCGCTGAAGAACGACCCGGCCCGCCCGCTCAGGTCTGGACCGCGTTCCTGTTGGGCGCGGCCAGCATCTCGTTGCTTGGCCTTGCCCGGGCCCCCTTCGCCAAGATGGTCGCCGCCCCCGACGACCCCTGGGCGGCGCTGGCCATGCATTCGATCTTCGGCGTCGCGCTGCCTGAGGAAGCCGTCAAGGTGATCGCCATCGTTCTGATCTCCTCGACCAAGCGGCGGACCTTTGCCAACCCGATGGACACCGTGGTCTATGGCGCTGCGGTCGGCCTCGGCTTCGCTGCTTACGAGAACTTGGCCTATCTGGTCCAGCACGCCGACATGTGGCGCTCGCTGGCCGCCTTGCGCAGCGTGCTGACCGTGCCGTTCCACGGCGCGCTCGGCATCATCGCGGGCGCCTACCTGACGATCGCGCGCGCCGGCACGGCGCTGGGCGCGAACCGCCACCATCGCGACTGGGCGCGCCTGTCCAGCCGCCTCCTGATGCTCGCCGGCCCGCTCGCGCTGCATTCGGCGTTCGACTTCCCGCTGCTGACACTGCAGAGGATGCCCGATCTCGATCCGACGCTGCGGATGTGGTTGGGCGCGGCCAGCCTGCTGGTCGGCTTCGGCTCGATCGCCTTCGCAATCCGCCTGGTCCGGCGCGTCGCCCGCCACCACGCCCCCCGAACCGATATTGCGCGGGAGCGGCTCAGCCAGCTCCGCCGGATGTGGGCGCTGCTGCTCGCCGGCGGCGGCGTCGGCTTTCTCGGCCTCGCCTTCGTGCTGACCTCGATCCATCACTGGCTGATCAATCCCGAGCGCAACCTGACGCTGGCCCTGATCCCGATCGGGTTCGTCTCGATCCTGCTCGGCCTTGCGCTTCTGATTGTCACCACCGCGATCTACATTCTCGGCCGCAACCGTATCCGTACCAGCGCGGAAGGTTTTTCGTCGGCGTCCGGCAGCGGTTGATCCACCGCATGGCGCGCACGCCGCGCGCGTACTAGATTGAGTGCCGACCTTTGGATCTGGAGCCTGCCGATGACATCGCCCGAGGATTATTCACGGCTTCAATCCGCGATGAACCAGACCGTCAAGACGCATTGGAAGGCGTTCCTGTTCGAAGGCATCCTGCTCGCCGTTCTTGGCATCGCGGCGCTGATCCTGCCGCCGCTCGCAAGCCTTGCGATCGCGATCTTCCTCGGCTGGATGTTCCTGATCAGCGGCATCGGCGGGCTGATCGTGACCTATTGGGCGCGCAACACGCCGGGCTTCTGGTGGTCGCTGATCTCGGCTGCGCTCGCCGTGCTCACCGGCATCCTGTTGCTGGCCCGGCCGGTCCAGGCCGTGCTGACGCTGACCATCGTGCTTGGCGCCTACTTCCTCGCCGAGGGGGTTGCGACCATCATGTACGCGCTGGAGCACCGCCGCGAGCTGAGCAGCCGCTGGTCGTGGCTGCTGATCTCGGGCCTCGTCGACATCGCGATCTCGTTCATGGTGATCACGGGGTTGCCGAGCTCCGCGGAATGGGCCATCGGCATCCTCGTCGGTATCAACCTGCTGTTCGGCGGCGCCAGCCTGATCGGCATGGCGCTGGCGGCGCGCAAGAGCAACACCTGACGCGCCTCGTCGCCTGCTGCGCCGATTGGGGGGTGACAACCCTCGAACGGCGCGCTATATGGCCTGCCATGATCACCGTCGCCACCAGCTATTTTTGGTACTTTAGCTACGACAGCTCGCTGGCGGCAGGAGGATCGCGCTCAATCTGAAATATTGCAGCAAACGTCCGAACAAGCCGCCAGACCTGGCGGCTTTTTTATTGGCCGGCAGGTTCGAAACAAACAGGAGCCTGCCGTGCTGAGCACGACCGACGATCTTCGCATCCGCGAACTGAAAGAACTGAGCACCCCGGACGAGGTGATGCGCGAGGTCCCGCGCACGCTCACCGCCACCCGCGTGGTCATGGCCGCGCGCAACGCCATCCATGCCATCCTGAACGGCCAGGACGACCGTCTGCTGGTCGTCGTCGGCCCCTGCTCGGTGCATGATCCCAGGGCCGCGCTCGACTACGCCGAGCGTCTCGCCAAGATGCGCGAGGACCTCGCCGATCAGCTCGAGATCGTGATGCGGGTCTATTTCGAGAAGCCGCGCACCACGGTCGGCTGGAAGGGCCTGATCAACGATCCCGAGCTCGACGGCAGCTTCGACATCAACAAGGGCCTGCGGCTGGCGCGCAACGTACTGTCGGCGGTGAACAATCTCGGCCTGCCCGCCGGCACCGAATTTCTCGACATGACGACGCCCCAATACATCGCCGACCTCGTGTCCTGGGCCGCGATCGGCGCGCGCACGACCGAGAGCCAGATCCACCGCGAGCTGGCGTCCGGGTTGTCGTGTCCGGTCGGCTTCAAGAACGGCACCGACGGCAATGTGCGGATCGCGGCAGATGCGGTCAAATCGGCATCGCATCCGCATCATTTCATGGCCGTCACCAAGCTCGGCCGCTCGGCGATCGCCTCGACCGCCGGCAATGAGGACTGCCACATCATCCTGCGTGGCGGCAGCAATCCGAACTACGACGCGGCGAGCGTTGCGGCGGCTTGCAACGAGTTGACCAGATCGGGTGTCGCGCCGCTGGTGATGGTCGATGCGAGCCACGCCAATTCGAGCAAGAAGCCGGAGAACCAGCCGCTGGTGATGGCGGACATCGCCGGCCAGATCGCCGGCGGCGAGCACCGCATCATGGGCGTGATGATCGAGAGCAATCTCGTCGCCGGCCGCCAGGACGTGGTGCCGGGCAAGCCGCTCGTCTACGGCCAGAGCATCACCGACGGCTGCATCGACTGGCCGACCACGGCAACCGTGCTCGAGCAGCTCGCCGATGCGGTCGAGGTCCGCCGCAACACCCGTGGCGCCGGATTGCACGAGCGGTCGGCATAGGACGCGAGCGAGATCGGCGCTTATCACCTCTCCCCGCCGGGGAGAGGTGGAAGCGATCAGCAGCCGCGGCAGATGCTCTTGATCTTCTTGTCGAGCGCCTGGTTTTCCTTGCTGAGTGGATCATTCGGGTCGGTCACAGTCTTGCTCGGCACGTCCGCGGCGCGCGGCTGGCGATGGCCCACGGGAGCCGGTGGCACCGAGCCGGAGCTCGCGCCGCTCGACGTCGAGCCCTTGGCGCCGGTCTGCGCGATCGCCGCGCCGCCGAGCAAGACCACGAGCGATGCTGCCAGCATGATCTTCTTCATGTCCGATCCTCCATTCTCAAGCCGGCGCTTCCCACCGCTCAGGTCTCAGGCGGATAGAGATGAACGTCGCCGCAATAGTCGACGATAAGATAGCTCGTTTTCGTCTCCGCTTCACGTGCATCGGTTGCGGTATTTTGCTCCGCCAGAACATAGCTGGGCCCCACCGGCGATTTGCCGGCGCCGCCGGGAATATCGATGACATAATCCGGCTGACACAGTCCTGACACCCGACCGCGCAACTGCCGCATCAAGTCCTGCCCCTCCGCCAGCGTCGTCCGCAGATGCGCCGTGCCCGGCGCGAGATCGCCGTGATGCAGATAATAGGGCTTGATCCGGCATTCGACGAAAGCTCGCATCAAATCCGACAGGGCGGCAATGTTGTCATTGACCCCGCGCAAGAGCACGGACTGGCTCACCAGCGGAATGCCGGCATCGACGAGCCGCGTGCAGGCGGCGCGCGCCGTCCCCGTCAATTCGCGCGCATGATTGGCATGCACGGCCACCCACGTGGTCGCGCCCTCGACCTTGAGCGCCGCAACCATCTCCTCGCTGATGCGCCCGGGTTCGGCCACCGGAACGCGGGTATGAAGACGGATGATCTTGACGTGCTCGATCGCCGCGAGGTCGGCCATGATCTCGCTCATCCGCCGCGGCGACAGCATCAGCGGATCGCCGCCGGTCAGGATCACCTCCCAGATCTCGCGATGCGATCGGATGTAGTCGATCGCCGCGCGATAGGCATCGTCCGACAGCGCGCTCTCCTTGCCTGGTCCCACCATCTCGCGGCGGAAGCAGAAGCGGCAATAGACCGCGCAGACGTGAACGAGCTTGAACAAGACGCGATCGGGATAGCGATGCACGATGCCTGGTACTGGCGAGTGTGGATGATCGCCGATCGGATCGGCGTTCTCGCCCGGCTGCATCTCCAGCTCCGCGGCGGTCGGCACGAACTGACGGGCGATGGGATCGTCGGGATCTGACGGGTCGATCAGCTCGATCAGCGCCGGCGTGATCGCGACCGCATAGCGCGCGGCCACGCGCTCGAGCGAGGGCAGCGCTGCCGCCGGAGCAAGGTGCTCGGCCACAAGCTCGGCCGGCTCACGCAAGGTACGTGCAAGATTGGTCTTCGTCATGTCTCACTAGACGTTTCATTTGCTGGCGGTGTCCACACCACCTGGTCAATTCGCGATGCGCCGCTCGCCAGCATCACCAGCCGGTCGAAGCCGAGCGCAACGCCGCTCGCCTCCGGCATTGCCGCAACTGCGGCCAGAAAGTCCTCATCCAGCGGATAGGCTTCGCCGTAGCGGCGCTGCTTCTCCGTCATCGATTCCGTGAAGCGCTTGCGCTGCTCCTCGGCGTCGGTCAGTTCCCCGAATCCGTTGGCGAGCTCGACGCCGCACGCATAGACCTCGAAGCGCTCGGCCACCCTGGGATCGTCCGCCTTGACGCGCGCCAGCGCCGCCTCTGGAGATGGGTATTCGAACAAGATGGTCAAACGCCCCTGCCCCAGATGCGGCTCGACATGCTCGACCAGGACCTTGCTGAAGATGTCGGACCAGGTGTCGTCCTCAGCTATCCGAACCTTTCCGTCGGCCGCTGAGGCGAGCGTGGCACGGTTACCCTCGCTGCCCGAGATTGTCGACAAGAGGTCGATGCCGGCAAACCGCTCGAAAGCGCCCGCGACCGTCAGAAGCTCCGGCTCGGCGAAGGGATCGGCGGTCCGGCCGCGGAAGGAGAAGGTCCCGATCCCGGTCGCCTGCGCGGCCCGGGCGATGACGACCACGGTGTCGGCCATGATTGCGTCATAGGAGGCGCCTGCCCGATACCATTCCAGCATGGTGAATTCGGGCAGATGCAGGTCGCCGCGCTCGCGGTCGCGGAACACCCGGGCGAGCTCGAAGATCCGCGTCTCGCCCGCTGCCAGCAGCTTCTTGCAGGCGAATTCGGGCGATGTCCGCAAGTAACGCCTGGCGCGGCTGCCGTCCGGCCGCATCAGCTCGGTCCGGGGGGCGTGCAGATGGGTCTCATTGCCCGGGGAGACCTGGAGAACGGAGGTTTCGACCTCGACGAAGCCCTGCTCGGCGAAAAAGTCCCGTATTGCGCTGGTAATTGCCCCCCTTGCCCTGAGGAAGGGCCGCCGGTCGAGGTGGCGATCAGGCGACCAGAACGGTGAGATCGGCTTGTCCCCAGTCATTAACCGACCGCCCCAGGCGCGAGCAAAACGCTGGCATCTAACGGCAAAATCAGTATGTTGCGGCCCGAAACGGGCGCCGAGGTCCGATTTGAGGCCCCAAGTCCCCCATCGATTTGACCACGTCCTGGCCGGTGCCGGGCCAAGCAAGCAGGAAATATCACTTTGAGAGTCATCGCCAGTTCTATTCGCAAGGGCAACGTGATCGAGCAAGACGGCAAGCTTTATGTCGTCGTCAGCGCCGAGAACATCCATCCCGGCAAGGGCACCCCGGTCAGCCAGATCGAAATGCGCCGAATCTCGGACGGGGTAAAGATCTCCGAGCGCTACAAGACCACCGACCAGGTCGAAAAGGCCACCATCGAAGAGCGCAATTACACCTTCCTGTATGAAGATGGCGACGGCTACCACTTCATGAACCCGGAAACCTACGACCAGGTCCAGGTTTCCAAGGACGTCGTCGGCGACGCGGCCGCGTATCTTCAGCCGGACATGACCGTCAAGCTGTCCATGCACGACACCAACCCGGTCTCGATCGCGCTGCCGCAGCGCGTGACGCTGGAAGTGGTCGAGACCGAGCCGGTGACCAAGGGCCAGACCGCATCGTCGTCCTACAAGCCCGCGGTGCTCTCCAATGGCGTGCGCACCACCGTGCCGCCACACATCTCGGTCGGCACCCGCATCGTGGTGATGACCGAAGACGGCTCCTATTCCGAGCGCGCCAAGGACTGACGGGGACCAGAGCGGTCGCAACAGATGGCGCCGGGGGGCGGGACAGTGGTTGGGAAAGGTTTCCGCTTCGTCTCGCAACTCCTGGCGTCGCTTTCGCTCTTCAGCGCCTCTGCTCTCGCTGCGGATGAATTCCGCAGCCCCTCGCTCACGGCCCTGCGCGTCGACTGGCGCGCAGCGCTCGACCAGTTCCGTACCGAAATCAACAGCCGCCCCCGGGTCGCGGAGGATTTCGTCTTCGCGCCTCGCCGTTCCGTGCCGCGCTACGATCCGCGCGCGACGCCCGCATTGGTCCAGCTCAACGCGGTCTCCTCGCGCTTCTTCACCGGCATAACCCGCAGCCCGGTGCCCGTGCTGCTGCCGTTCGACGCTGCAGCCTACCTCGAGGGCCAACGCAGCGGCGCGCCCGCGACGCTCGCACTTTCGCGCTACCAGGCCGACTTCAATCCCGTCGACATGTTCGACGCCGGCCCCGCCGGCTATAGCGCGACCTTCTCGCTCGAGCCCGGCGCTGGCGACGGCATGCCGGCCCGCGTGTTCGCACGGCCGGTCGAAGTGCAGATCACGGGCTCGGCGCTCGTCTACGACATCGCAGATCCCTCAGGAGGCAAGGGCGAGCAGGTCAAGCCGCTCGCGGCGCTCTATCCGGATCTGCGACGCTTCATCCGCGAAGGTTATGTCCGCTACGCCTTCACCCGTTTCGGCGTCGCCTATGTGGTGTCGATCCAGTGCCTCGACAGCGTCGCCAAGCCGCGGCGGCTCGCCTGCAAGGAAGCCTATCCCGTCGCGGAGCGCTTCCTGAAGGCCTTACGCGTGGCCGGCGGCCAGCGTGCGCGGCCATTGACGGACATCGCCTCCATTGTGGTCGATCGCCCGGCTGCGCGTTCCCCGGACTTCAGCTACAGGCCAAGCGGCGACATCATCCCGAACACCGGTTACCGCAAGCAGGGCGGCCATCCCGACGTGATGGCCTATGCCCAGATCCGCTTTCCGCTCGAAAAGGCCCCTGCCTTCGTGCGCTCGCAATCCTACGGCAAGCGCGAGAAGAGCGAGGGACCGACCGCCTATCCCTGGCGCGACAATTTCTGCGAGTCGCGCAGTTTCGAGGTGTGGCAATGCAGCGGAGGCTACGGCCACCAGGGCGAGGACATCCGCGCGGCCGATTGCCCGCCCGCCGGCGAGCGCCGCGAGCCCTGCGATCCCAAGCAGCACGCAGTCGTGGCCGTGCGTGACGCGATCGTGATCCGCGCAGCCAAGGACCAGGCCGTGACGCTCCAGGTCAACAGCCGGACCGAGCACATCCGCTTCCGCTACATGCACATGAACCCGAACGCGATGAACGCCGACGGCGTGCTCAATGGCCGTAGCGTCACCGAGGGCGAGAAAATCGGCGTGATCTCCAATTATCTCGACCGTCCCGCGGGAACGTCGCTGCATCTGCATTTCGACGTGCAGGTGTTCACACGCGACGGCTGGATCTGGGTCAGCCCCTACGTCACCCTGGTCTCCGCCTATGAACGCCTGATCCGCGCCCGCGGCCGCGAGATCGGCCCGGAGATCGCGGTCACGGCGCAGCCGGTCGCCCACGCCTTGCCGGACGACGTGCTCAAGCCGGACCTGCGCGAAGGATCGAGCGGCGAGGACAACTGACGGCTTGCAAGAGCTGTTGTCGAACACACCGGCTCCAACGAGCAAAGGACAGGGTTGATGAGTGTCGGACTGATCGGTCTTCTCGACGACATCGCGGGGATCGCGAAGGTGGCGGCGGCCTCGCTCGACGATATCGCGGGCCAGGCGGCCAAAGCGGGCACAAAGGCCGCCGGCGTGGTCATCGACGATGCGGCCGTCACGCCGAATTACGTCATCGGTTTCGCCTCGAAACGCGAACTGCCGATCGTCGGCAAGATCGCGATCGGATCGCTGCGCAACAAACTGCTGATCCTGCTGCCGATCGCCCTGCTGCTTGGCTATTTCCTTCCCGCCGCGGTCACGCCGCTGCTTATGCTCGGCGGCGTCTTTCTCTGCTACGAGGGTGCCGAGAAGGTGCTCGAAGCCGTGATGCCGCATCACGCGCACCATCACGAAGCCCAGCTCGAACCGATCGCGCCGAATGCAAGGTCGGTCGAGGACGAGAAGGTCGCGAGCGCCATCAAGACGGATTTCATCCTGTCGGCGGAGATCATGGCGATCACGTTGGCAGCCCTCCCCGTGGGCAGCATCTGGACACAGGCGCTGGTGCTGGCGCTGGTCGGTTTCGCCATCACGGTCGGGGTCTACGGTGTGGTCGCCCTGATCGTGAAGGCGGACGATGCCGGCCTGGCCCTTGCGCGTTACGACAGCGCCTCCTTCATTGGCGGCGCGATCCGCTTGCTCGGGCGCGCGCTCGTCCGCGGCATGCCCGCCTTCCTGGTAGTGCTGAGCACCATCGGCACCGCCGCCATGATCTGGGTCGGCGGCGGCATCATCCTGCACGGCATTGAAAAATACGGCCCGCCCGCGGTCGGCCACACGGTCCATGCCGCGACCGAGGCTGCCGCGCATCTCCTTCCATCGATTGCCGGTATCGTCGAATGGTCGGTCGAAGCCGCCATCTCGGGCGTGCTTGGGCTGATCATTGGTGCGCTTGCGATTCCGGCCGTCGAATACGGACTTGCACCGGCCTGGAAACGGTTGAGGCGATCGCGAGATCAAGCCTCTTAGCCGCGTCCGACCGACGAGCCCGAGCTAATCCAGGAACGTCGTGAGCTGCGCGCCCTCGTCCGCCACGAACACCGCGATCAACTCCGCCGGCTCGGTCGCGCTGGCATTGGCCGAGACCAGATGCGTCGAGCCCGGCGGCTCGAAGAACGATTGGCCGACGCCGAACGTCTCGACCGGGCCACCGCCGAGCTGGGAGCGGATCTCGCCCTTGGTGACATGAGCCGTCACCGAACCTGCGTGACGATGTGGCCGCGAAAACCCGCCGGGACCGTAGGAGACGCGCACGATGGTGACGCGCTTGCCCGGGACGTTGGGCAGCGCGTAGGAGCCGATCGGCTCGACCTTGTCCAGCGACGAGCCATCCGCAGCACTGGCGCAGAGCGGCGCCAGTGCGCCCGAGACCGTGTCCATCGTCACAGGAAGCGCTTTGCCGATTGCCAGCGCGCAGGCGAGCCCGGCGACGGCGGCGAACGCCGTGGAACGTGACGGTGCCGGGCGTTGCACGGCAGAGAAACTCATGGCTGTCATGGCGACCTCCCCGCGCGCCGATCAGGATGCCGCATGCGCGGCCGCCGGCCGCAACGCCGGCGTCCAACGAAACGCAGCACCAAACCGGTTCCAGACGTTGATCGAGGCCACGGCCGAGGTCAGGTACATCAGCTCGCTCTCGGAGAATTCCCGGGCGGCTTCGGCGTAGACCTCCTCGCTGACGCCATCGGGCAGCAAGGTCAAGGCCTCGGCCCAGGCCAGTGCGGCCCGCTCGCGCGGCGCAAAGATCGGCGCCTCGCGCCAGACTGCGACCAGATGAAGCTTGTCGACGGGAACGCCGATCCGTTCCGACAGCAGGACGTGGTGCTGCACGCAGAAGGCACAGCCGTTGATCTGCGAGGCACGCAGCTTGACGAGCTCGACGAGCTGCTTGTCCAGGCCGGCCTTGCCCGCAAGCTGCCCCAGCGCCAGCACCACATCAAATACGTCGGGCGCGATCTTCTTGAAATCCTCGTATTCGCTGCGGGCATGTGACATTGCGGTTCACCTCGTCTTATTGTAAGTGTCCTTATATATTATAAGAGCTCTGATATGTCGCGCAAGACCGCTGTCGTCACAAGATCAAAATCCGCCCGCCAAGTGCAAGGAGCTGCCGGCGACGGCACAGTGCGCGTCCCTGCTCCCGGCGAAGGCAAGCGCGGCGAGCAAGGCTATCTCGGCTATCTGCTGCGCCAGGCGCATGCCGCGGTCCGCCTGACGATGGAGCGGGCCCTCGCCGATCTCGGCGTGACCTCGCCGCAATTCGCTGTGCTGACGATGCTGAATGCCTATCCGGGTCTGTCAGGCGCCGACGTCGCCCGCCTCACCTTCCTGACGCCGCAGACCGTCGGGGTCATCATCCGCAATCTCGAACGTGACGGCGCGATCGTGATGACGCCCCATCCCGTTCACGGCCGCATCCAGCAATGGACACTGACGACGCGCGGTACGGCGCTCCTGAAAGCCTGCCGGGAGCGTGTGATCGAATTGGAGAAGCGCCTTGCTCGGAGCCTGGATACGAAGACCGAGACTGCAATCCGGCGCTGGCTCACCGGCATCGCGACCGAGCTGCAAGAGGATTAGACGGCCCCGTCCCGCCGCTTGCGACCCGCAAGTAGCGACCCGCAGGGCCTTTACCCGCCCTTCAGCGCATCCTTGACCTCGCCGTCGGGCCAGGCTTCGCCCGCAGCGATCACCCGCACGCGGGTCTCATCGTCAGCGTTGACCAGCACATGCGAACTCACCCGGTCGCCGCTCGGCTCCAGGTGCAGATCGGTTTCGGGCTTCCAGCTCAGCGTGGTCGCGAGATCGCCGGGAAAGATCTGCCATTGCGAGCCGTCATCGAGTTCGACGACATGGCTCTCCGCATGCGTGCGTATCTTCATTCCAGCCCGATTCTCCTGATGAACAGAACTTGGCCCCGGCACTCTGGCCGGGGCCTGTTCCGTCAGTCGTTGTCGTGATGAATCACGGTCTTTTCGCGATTTCCGTATTCATCTTCCTTCTTGATCACCGTGGTGCGATCGGAGGGCTCGCGCTCCCTGATCACGGTGGTGCGGTCACGATCCCGATGCCGCTCGCGGTACTCGTGGGATTGACCGACCGTCACGCCAGCGCCGGACGGACCGACGTGAACGCCGACCTCGTCCGCGAACGCGGGCGCCGCGATCGCCGTGACCATTGCGGCGGCCAACAGATATGTCCTCATATTCTCCTCCTCATCTCGTGCGGAAGGAATGCGGGACTGCGACAGTTTGTTCCGGCGGGAACAGGATCATCGGCCGGCACCAAAAATCATGCAGCGGCTGTTCCAGGAACCGACTCACACGAGCCATGTTTCCGGCTAGGATGCGCCGATGAAACACGCTGATTCCTCGCCCCATCAAACCCGCCGCGCGCTCCTGAAATCCACGCTGGGGGCGGCCGCGCTGCTTGCATTGCCCGCGAGCGGTCACGCTGCGCCTCCGGGCTTCGAGGAATGGCGCGAGAGCTTTCGTGCACGCGCGATGGCGAAGGGCATTTCCGCTGCGACCTGGCAACGCGTGATGGGGCGGGTTGAACCCGACATGAGCGTGTTCAAGCAGATGCGCAATCAGCCCGAATTCCACGAGCAGGTCTGGCAGTACATCAATCGCCGCGTCTCCGACTGGCGCATCATCAACGGCAAGATCGCGCTGAAGAACAACGAGTCGTTGTTCGCCCGCATCGAGCGCGATTTCGGCGTCGAACGCGGCACGCTGCTGGCGCTGTGGGGCGTCGAGTCCGCCTATGGCGATCCCCTGGTGCAGCAGAATCACATGAGGCCGGTGTTTCCCTCGCTCGCCGCGCTCGCCTGGAACGAGCCGCGCCGCAAGACCTATTGGGAGACCGAACTCATCAACGCGCTGCGCATCGTCGACAAGGGCTGGAGCACGCCGGAGGAGATGAAGGGCTCCTGGGCCGGCGCGATGGGGCATTCGCAATGGATGCCGGAGGTCTGGCTCAATGTCGGCATCGACTATGACGGCGACGGCAAGGTGTCGCCGTTCGGCAAGCCCGACGACGCGCTGGGCTCGACCGCAAAGTATCTGGTCAATCGCGGCAAATGGCATCGCGGCGAGCATTGGGGCTATGAGGTGCGCGCCGCCGGCAATATGAGCGGCAGCCGCACCTATGCGGCCTGGCAGGCAGCCGGCGTCACCCGCGCCGACGGCCAGCCCTTCCCGCAACCGAATGCGTCCGCGCAGATGTGGACGCCGGTGGCGGGCGGGCCGACGTTCCTGCTGGGGCCGAATTTCTACTCGGTGAAGAGCTACAACCCTTCGATGAATTATGCGCTGGCGATCTGCCATCTCGGCGACCGTTGCCTCGGCGCGCCGCCGTTCATCCAGCCCTTCCCCGGCTCCGAGCGCGCACTGACCCTCGCCGAGGTGCAGGAGATGCAGACGCGCCTGACCAAGGCCGGCTTCGACACCGGCGGCACCGACGGCCGCGTCGGCAACGACACCATGAAGGCGGTCAAGGATTTCCAGCAGCGCGCAGGCATCACGCCGGCGGACGGTTATGGCGGGCTGAAGGTGCTGGCGAAGCTGCGGCAAACCAACTAGCACGGCCGGAAGCGCCGGCGCTGGCGCCTCCCCCGCGCTTGCAGCCGACCCTTAAGCCGCGTGTCGCTGTTCTGTCAGCTTCAGCAGCTCGTCGACCAGGTCATCCACGGCACGCTCGGCCGCGGCAACCGACGCCTGCAACCGATCGTCGGCGAATTCGTCGTACTCGACTGCGATGCCGTGGAACGCCGTGATCCCGATGAAAGCAAACACGTCCCGGACGGCTCCTTCGACATGATTGACGGCGGCCATACGCCCGCCCGGATCGTACCCGTAGTCTCCGCGCGAACCGAGCAGGACAAGATGCTTGTCCATGCCCGCAAGCAGCGAGGAATATGGATTGTCCGGACATGATCGGTCAAAGCCGAAGGTGCGTCCGACCCGAACAACGTTGTCTATGTATGCCTTGAACTGCGCTGGCACACCGAAGTTGTACATTGGCACGCCCGCGACGATCAGATCAGCTGAGGTCAGCTCGTCGACCAGCGCATCGCTTTCCGCCAAAGCCTCTCTCATCCATGGCTCGCGTCGATCGGGCTTCGCAAAGGCCGCCTTGACCCAGTCGTCGGTCACCGGCCGCGGTGCGAAGCGACCGAGGTCGCGGCTGACGATGCGATCCCCGGGCCGCGACTGTAGCCATCGTTGGACGAAACGCTGAGTCAGACGCCTCGTATGCGAACCACGCGGATTTGCATCTGAAGGCTCTAACCGCGCACTTGAATCGATCTGTAGCAGTTGCATTGCAGAACTCCTCTCATCTGTTTGACCAATAGATCGGTTCAGGCCCCGTCGTTGACAAACGAAAGTTGCTCAGCTTATGGATGAACTGCATTCATCCTCGAGTTCGCGATGAGAAGGCTTCCTCCGCTGGCGGGATTGCGTGCATTTGAAGCGGCGGCACGTCACCTCAGCTTCAAGCGCGCCGCCGATGAGCTTCACGTCACGCCGACCGCGATCAGCCATCAGGTGCGACAGCTGGAGCAGACGGTCGGGGTCAGACTGTTCGAGCGCCGGACGCGGCAGGTCCTGCTCACCGCCGAAGGTCAGGTCCTGCTTCCGGTCCTGCGCGAGGGCTTCGATGCCTTTGCGCGTGTTCTGGAGGGATTGAGCCGGAAGCGGCGCCGGGCGGTGGTCACACTCTCGGCGACGCCGGCTTTCACAGCCAAATGGCTGGTGCCGCGTCTTCCTGGGCTCCGAAAGAGCAGAGCCGACATTGATCTCACATTGCTTGCGACCTTGGAGGTGGTCGACCTCAATTCGACCGCGGACCTCGCACTTCGCTACGGTTCCGGTCCTTATCCCGATCTGATTGCCGAGCCGCTCACGGTCGATCGTTTCGCGCCGGTCGCCAGTCCGCGCTTGGGCATCCGAAGACCGAGCGACCTGCGCTCAGCAACGCTGCTCCATTTCGACTGGCGCCGTCGTGATGCCGGAAATCCGACCTGGCGGCGCTGGCTCAGGATGGCCAGCATTGACGACGTTGATGCGCGCGCAGGCGTGCATTTCAGCGATGAAACCCATGCCATCCAGGCAACCGTCGCCGGCGCTGGTGTCGCTCTGCACAGTCTTGTCCTCGTCGCCGACGAACTTTCGCAGGGAACGCTGGTCGCACCATTCGGGCCGGAACTGGAAGGATTTTCGCTGCACTTGGTCCGCAGCCGCGACCGGCCGCTCACCGAGCCGGTCGAGGCTGTACGACACTGGCTGAAGTCAGAGTTCGAGGCGGCCCGCTGATACGCACGCGCAACTCAAGCGCGCCCCGGAATGACACCGTGGTCAATGCCGATACTGCGGCTCCTCCGCATCGAGCTGCCTGCGGATCGCGGCGAGATGCAGCCGGGCGGATTCGGAATCTCCCTCGCGCATCTGCCGGTAGGTCTCCGCCGCAACGGCGGGATCGACCGGCTGCACCTTCCGTCCCGTCGACATCGCCAGAACCTGCACTTCGGCAGCACGCTCGAGGTAATAGAGGTCGTCCCACGCCTCTGCGATGGTCGGGGCCAGCACCATCACGCCGTGATGCTTCATGAAGACGATATCGGCGTCGCCCACGGCCGAGGCGATCCGCGCGCCTTCGCGGCTGTCGAGCGCGAGGCCGTTATAGTCGCGGTCCACAACCGTCCGGCCATAGAATTTCAGCGCGGTCTGGCCGGCCCAGATCAAGGGATCGCCCTCGGTCATCGACAGCGCCGTGGCGTAGGGCATGTGGGTGTGGAACGCGACCTTGGCGCGCGGCAGCAGCCTGTGCATCTCGGCGTGGATGTAGAACGCGGTCGCCTCGGGCACGCCCTCGCCGTCAAGCACGTTGCCGTGGAAGTCGCAGATCAGGAGCTTCGACGCGGTCAACTCGCGAAAGGCATAGCCATAAGGGTTCACCAGGAACAGATCGTCATGACCAGGCACGACGGCCGAGAAGTGGTTGCAGATGCCTTCCTCAAAACCGTTGCGCGCCGCCATGCGGAAGCAGGCGGCCAGGTCCTCGCGCGCGGTGCGGATCGCGTCGGTCGCAAGGTCCGGCCGGTTCGAGCGGAATGGCGCGGGCGCGGATGAGGAAGCGTGAAGGCTGTGCGCCATGGCGAGGATACCTCTGTCAGTCGGGAGCTATTCGCGTTGTACAGCGGCCGCGCATGCGCGTCAGCCCCTGCGCGGTGCCACCCTGCCCTGCGCGGCTTCAGGCCCGCCGCGGCACGCCGCCTGCGTTCATGCCGCCGTCGATCACGAGCTCGCTGCCGGTGACGTAGCGCGAGGCGTCGGAGGCCAGGTACAGCACGCCGGAGGCGATCTCCGCGGCCTGCCCGGCGCGGCCGAGCGGAGTTGCAACCTTGGCCCGTTCCTCCGGATCGATCGGCGCGTTCTGGCCGGCGCCGGTCGCCCCGGTCGGGATCTTGCTCCAGATCGGCGTGTCGATGATGCCGGGATGAACCGAGTTGACGCGGATGCCGTCGCCGGCCGCCGCGCATTCCATGGCGATCGACTTGGCGAACAGCCGCACGCCACCTTTCGTCGCTGAATAGGCCGACAGACCGGGCGCGCCGCGCAGGCCCGCCAGCGAGGACATCATGACGATCGAGCCGCCGCCATGCTTTCGCATCAGGGGAAGGCAATGCTTGACCGAGAGAAAGACACCGTCGAGGTTGATCGCGTTCTGCTTGCGCCAGTCAGCGAGCGTCATGTCGACGATCGAGGGCACCGCAATGCCGATGCCGGCATTGGAGACCAGAATATCGAGCCGCCCGTAGCGCTTGGCGATCTCGGCGACCACGTCGATCCAGCGCTCTTCGCTGGTGACGTCCTGTTCGAGAAAGAGCGCCTTGCCGCCGGCACTCGTCACGCGCTTGGCGAGCTCCGGGCCGCGCAGCTCGTCGATGTCGGTGATGACGACGGTGGCGCCCTCGCGCGCGAACAGCTCGACGATGGCCTCGCCGATACCGGAGGCCCCGCCCGTCACCAGCGCGACCTTGCCCTCGACCTGCCCTGCCATGTTCTCTCCCTTTTCTTGTTGTTCGAGACGTTATGTTTCACGCATGATCTTTTCGGAAAACGCTTACACTTTGCGCTTGCGCGGCCCTTCGGGTCCGGATCATGCGTCATCTAATCACGGACGGCCCCTGGTCCGGTAGCGCGACGTCGACGACGCGGAATTGCACCCGCTCGGCGCCCTGATAGCGGTCGACCGAGAGCGAGCCGGCGACATGCAATTGCTGGCCGCGATTGGCGAGCAGCGCGTTGCCGAGCTTCTGGCCGACCGAGCGGAACGCGATGCCGTTGACGATGGCGCCGTCGCCCGACTTGAAGCGCAGCCTCAAGTGAGCCTGGCCGACCTCGTCGGCAAACACGAGCTGGTGCGCTGGCAGCGCCAGCACGGGCTCCGGATTGCCGCTGCCGAAAGGACCGGCGCGGTTGAGCGTCGCCGCAAGCTCCGTCGTCACTGCCCGCGCGGAAACCGCGCCGTCGATATAGAGCTCGTTGACGTGGCGGGCCTCGGCCACGTCCTGCGCCAATGCGTTCTCGAGATACGCGCGGAATTCGGCGAGCTTCTCTTTGCGCAGCGTCACGCCCGCGGCCATCGCGTGCCCGCCGCCTTTGAGCAGAATGCCGTCGGCCACCGCCTGCCGCACCGCCTTGCCGAGATCGACGCCGGCGATCGAGCGGCCCGAGCCGGTGCCGATGCCGCCGGGCTCCAGAGCGATGGCGAAGGCGGGCCGCGAGAACTTCTCCTTGAGGCGGGAGGCCACGAGGCCGACCACGCCGGGATGCCAGCCTTCGGAGGCCGTGACGATGACGCCGAGCTTGTCCTCCAGCCCGATCGAGGCCAGCGCCTCGGCCTCGGCCTGCGCCTCCGCGGCCTGCTCGATCACGCGCCGCTCGCTGTTGAGGCGATCGAGCTCGGCCGCGATCCGCGCCGCCTCGACGCTGTCGGCCTCCAGCAGCAGCCGCACGCCGAGATCGGCGCGGCCGATCCGGCCGCCGGCGTTGATGCGCGGCCCCAGCATGAAGCCGAGATGCCAGGCCTCCGGGGGCCCGTTGAGCCGCGCCACGTCCATCAGCGCGGTATGGCCGACATGGTCGCGCCGGCGCATCGCGATCAGGCCCTTGGCGACGAAGGCGCGGTTGAGACCGATTAGGGGGGCGACGTCGGCAACCGTCCCGAGCGCGACGTGATGCAGCATGCCGAGCAGATCCGGCTCGGGCATCTCCGCGCTCCAGAAACCGCGCTGACGCAGCTCGCGATTGACCGCCACCAGCGTCACCAGCACGAGACCGACCGCGGCGAGATGGCCGAGGCCCGAGAGATCGTCGAGCCGGTTCGGATTGACCAGCGCGTCGACCTCCGGCAGCTCGGTGCCGGCCTGGTGATGATCGATCACGACCACGGACATGCCAAGGCGCCTGGCCTCGGCGAGCGGCTCGATGCTGGTGGTGCCGCAATCGACGGTGACGAGCAGCGTGGCGCCCTTCGCGGCGAGCGCACGCACCGCTTCGGTGTTCGGTCCGTAGCCCTCGAAAATGCGGTCGGGAATGTGGATCAGCGGATCCAGGCCGCAATGGCGCAGGTGCCAGGACAGCAACGCCGCCGAGGTCGCGCCGTCGACATCGTAGTCGCCGAAGATCGCGACCTTCTCGCCCTTCACTGCGGCATCCGCGATCCGCTTCGCCGCGGCCTCCATCTCGGTCACCGTGAACGGGTCAGGCATGAGCTTGCGGATGGTCGGATCGAGGAAGTCGGGCACCGCGTCGATGTCGACGCCGCGGCCGGCCAGCACCCGGGCCAGCAATTCCGGAAGCTGGTGCCGCTGCACGATCGCGAGCGCCTGGGCCGCCCCCCGGGCATCCAGCCGGTCGCGCCAGAGCTTGTCGGTCAGCGAGCGCGCGACGCCGAGAAACGCCTGGGGCGCTTCGACGGGCAAGGCGGTGGCAGGCGGCGTCATGTATCGCAGTTGGTTTGAGGAAGCCGCAGCCGACGAGGTCGCGCCGGTCCGGCTTGCGGAGTGATTGACCCGGAATCTCCGGGCATTTGCAATCTCCGCGGTGCACAAAGCGGTGGATTGCCGATTTGCTGCGCTGAGTGACTATCATTTGGGCAATCCGCCGAACAGCAAATTAAGCAGGCGTTAGGCGGAATCTTCGAAAAAGAATCGTATTCGATCTGTAATTTGTAGTTTCCGGGTTCGTTGCAGATCAGACCTCATTGCCAAGGGATGCCCCCGATGTCTGCTGCGCTGGGTCTGAAGGCCAAGCCGATCGCCACCGAACCCGCTGAGGATGATTCCGACATTTCCGCGCTGATCAACCGCCTCACCGCGGAGGTCAACCAGATCGCGGTCGACAAGACCAAGTCGATCCAGCAGATCACCAACCAGATGAAGATGCTGGCGTTGAACGCGCTGATCGAGAGCTCGCGCGCCGGCGCGCAAGGCGCGGGTTTTGCCGTTGTGGCGCAGGAGGTGCGCGGCGTCGGCCAGCAGGTCGAGACCATCGCACGCGAGCTCGAAACCCAATTGACGAAGCGCACCGGCGACCTCGTCTCCTCGATCGAACGCATGAGCCAGCGTTCGCGCGGCGAGCGCATGATGGACCTGTCGCTGAACGCGATCGAGCTGATCGACCGCAACCTCTACGAACGTACCTGCGACGTGCGCTGGTGGGCGACCGATTCCGCCGTGGTCGATTGTGCGGCATCGCCGAGTGCCGCAGCCGTCTCCCACGCCTCGCAGCGCCTGGGCGTGATCCTCGGGGCCTACACCGTCTATCTCGACCTCTGGCTCTGCGACCTCGACGGCAACGTCATCGCCAACGGCCGGGCCGACCGCTTCCGCGTCGTCGGCCAGAACGTCGCCCACACCAAATGGTTTCGCGAGGCGAAGGGCCTGCGCTCCGGCGACGATTACGTCGCCGGCGACGTCGAGAACCAGCCGCTGCTCGGCAACGCGCAGGTGGCGACCTATTGCGCCAGCGTCCGCGCCGGCGGCCAGGCGAGCGGCGCGCCGATCGGCGTGCTCGCCATCCATTTCGACTGGGAGCCACAGGCCCGCGCCATCGTCCAGGGCGTGCGCGTCGGCGACAGCGACAAGGCCCGCGTGCTGCTGGTCGATTCGAACTTGCGCGTGATCGCGGCGTCCGACGGCCAGGGCATCCTCAGCGAGCGCATCTCGATTTCGCTGAACGGCCAGCGCTCCGGCTTCTATCACGACCGCAACGGGTCGCTGATCGCCTTCCATGCGACGCCGGGCTACGAGACCTATCGCGGGCTCGGCTGGTACGGTGTCATCGTCTGCGGGGCGTGAGCTGGCAGGCCGATACAAAAAACGCGAAAACAACCCCATGCACAGTAGACTCGGGGTTGTTTTCATTGGCGTTTTGCCTTCGCTATATCACCTTACCAAAGCGCTTTGACACGTCGGGCAAAACACCGGCAAGACGCAACGCCGGGTCCGCGTGTAGAGGCGAGGCTCGCGCGCCACTGAGAGCCATCGGCGAGAGTCGCAGTGAAGTTCGGCCGACCCTGGCCAACATCCCCGGCAGGCGCATGAGCGGCGTGCTGGTCGTTCATCCCAGGCGCTTGCCGACGGCCGCCATCTCCGCGGCAAGCAGCACCGCAGCGCGACTGGCGCCGATCGAGGCAATGCCCTGGCCTGCGATATCGCAGGCGGTGCCGTGCGCGGGCGTGCAGATCGGGAACGGGAAGCCGCCGAGCAAGGTGACGCCGCGATCGAAGCCCATCAGCTTCATCGCGATCTGGCCCTGGTCGTGATACATCGTCAGCACCGCATCGAAGGCGCCGGCCTTGGCGCGCAGGAAAACCGTATCGGCCGGGAACGGTCCTTCCGCCGCGATGCCCTCGCGCCGGCCGGCTGCGACCACGGGCGCGATCACGTCGATCTCCTCGCGGCCGAAATTGCCGCCGTCGCCGGCATGCGGATTGAGACCGGCGACCGCGATGCGCGGACGCGCAAAGCCCGCCTTGCGCATGCAGGCATCGGTCAGCGCGAGCGCACGATGGATGCGTTCGCTGGACAGCCTTGCAGCGACGTCCCTCAGCGGGATATGGGAGGTGACCCGCGCGTTCCAGAGCCGGTCCAGGACGTTGAACTCGCTGGCCGGCGTCTTGAGGCCGACCACCTCCGCGGAGAATGCGATCTCGTCGTCGTACTCGGCACGCGCAAGCCGCATCGCCTGCTTGTTGAAGGGAGTAAAGCAGACCGCGTCGACGCGGCCGTCGCGGCCAAGCGCGAGGGCATGCCGGTAATTGGTCAGCGCGAACTTTCCGCCGGCAAGCGTCGCGGTCTTCGGCTCGACCTCCCGCGGGTCGAGATGGCCGAGGTCGACGAACAGCGCCTCGCCCGCTGCCGCGCGAAAGTCAGCGCCCTGCTCCACCGTCGTCAACGCCGGCTTGACGCCGGCAACGCGCGCGCCTTCGTCGAAGATGCGGCGATCGCCGATGACGACGAGCCGGCAGCGCGCGCGGATGTCGTCCTGCGCCACCACCTTGGCCGTCAGCTCGGGGCTGATGCCGGCGGGGTCTCCCATGGCGAGCGCAATCAGCGGCTTTGCGGTCATATGATCGCTTTCTCCTGGCTTGTCGCGTCGGCGGCGGGGGATGCGGGTTTGCGCCAAAGGCGCGCGAGCTGCAGCACGAGCGGCAGCAGCAGCAGCGCGATCCCGGCCACGATCAGGCATGTCACCAGCTTGTTGGCAAAGAAGATGCCGAGGGATCCCTTCGACATCAGCATCGACTGCCGGAACGCGTCCTCGGCCTTGTCGCCAATGACGATGGCGAGCACGAGGGGCGCCAGCGGGTAGAACAGCTTCTTGAAGAGATAGCCGACGACGCCGAAGCCGAGCATCATGACGACGTCGAGATAGGAGTTCGAGACGGAATAGGCGCCGACGACGCAGATGATCACGATCAGCGGCGCGATCACCACGAAGGGAATCCGCATCAAGGCGGCGAAGACCGGAACGGTAAGCAGCACCAGCACGACGGCGACGATGTTGCCGACATACATCGAGGCGATCAGGCCCCAGACAAAGTCCTTCTGGTCGACGAATAGCATCGGCCCGGGATTGAGGCCCCAGATCATCAGCCCGCCCATCATGACGGCCGCGGTGGCCGAGCCGGGAATGCCGAGTGCGAGCATCGGCAGCAGCGCGCTGGTGCCGGCGGCATGATCGGCGGTCTCCGGCGAGACGATGCCTTCGACCTCGCCCGTGCCGAAATACCGGCCGCGGCGCGAGAACCGGCGCGCGATGCCGTAGCTCATGAACGAGGCCGCGGTCGGGCCGCCCGGCGTAATCCCCATCCAGCAGCCGATCGCAGCGCTGCGCAGCAGCGCCACGCCATGCCGCGGCAGACTGCCGACCGCACGAAACACTTCGCGCCAGTCGATCTTGGAGGACACAGCGCGGGCATGAAACTCCTCCTCGACCGCGACCAGCAGCTCGCCGATACCAAACAGGCCCATCACCGCGACGACGAAGCTGACGCCCTTGACGAGCTCGTCGATGCCCATGTTGAGGCGCACGCTGCCGGAGACGGTGTCGATACCGATCGCTGCGATGGCAAAGCCGATCGCGAGCGCCACGACCGTCTTGATCGGCGCCGCTCCGCCCATGCCGACGAAGCTGGCAAAGGCCAGGAAATAGACCGCAAAATATTCCGCCGGGCCAAAGGCGAGTGCGACCTGCGCGACCCAGGACGCCAGGAACGTGATCAGGACGACACCGACTAGCGCGCCGAACGCCGCCGAACCGAAGGCGGTCGCGAGCGCCGTGGTCGGCCGGCCGTCCCGCGCCATGGGATAGCCGTCGAAAGTGGTCGCGACCGACGAGGGCTCGCCCGGAATATTGAACAGGATCGAGGTCACTGAGCCACCGAACAGCGCGCCCCAATACATGCTGGAGAGCAGGATGATCGCCGACACCGGCTGCATGCCGAAGGTCAGCGGCAACAGCAGCGACACGCCGTTCGGCGCGCCCAGCCCCGGCAGCACGCCGACGAGAATGCCGAGCAGCACGCCGACGACCATCAGGGCCAGATGCGGCACGGTGACCGCGATGGTGAAGCCGTGCAGCAGCTCCGCGAGATTGTCCATCGGCTTCTCCGTCAGAACCCGAACGCGGCGGCGAGCGCACCGTGCGGCAGGCTGACCTGGAACATGCGCTCGAACACGACATAGAGTGCCAGCGCGGTCGCCCCCGCCATGGCGAGCGCGCGGGGCACGGATTGGTGCCGCGGGATCGCCAGCACTGCGAAGACATAGAGCGCCGAGGCGACGTACATCCCAGCGAGTGGAATCGCGGCCACGAAGATCGCGGCCGGCACGAACAGGCCGGCAAGCCGGCGCAACTCCACCTGTGTGATCGCGACCGGGACATTGGCCAGCGACGCCACCGGCAGCACGCCGCGCACGAGATTGTAGAGGCTGCCGAGCACGATGATGATGCCGGTCAGGAACGGAAAGGTGCCGGCCTCAACGCCCGCGCTCGACCAGCCAATACCGTTGTCGAGGCTGGAGATGACGACGGTCACGCCGAAACCGCCGGTGAGGACGGCAGTGGCGAGTTCAAGCGCGCGGCGGGAGATCATGGGAGGCTCCGCTCAGGCTAGGGGCCGTGGCCAGTCATGACGCAAGCGCTTTCCCAGCGCTCGGTGTCATCCCTGCGAACGCAGGGACGACAGCGGAGATTGAGGCACGATCGTCGCCTCACTTCACCAGCCAGCCCTGCTCGCCGGCGACCTGCTTGACGTGTTCGAGGTCCGCCTTGATGAACTTGTCGAACTCGGCGCCGGTCAGGAAGGTGTCGACCTGGGACGTCTTCTCGATGTAGTCCTTCCATTCCGGCGTTGCCTGCACCTTCTTCATGAGGTCGACATAGAACGCGGCCTGGTCCGGCGTGACCTTGCCGGGCAGCCACACCGTGCGTGGCTGCTCATATTGCTTGATGTCGAGGCCCTGCTCGACGCAGGTCGGAACGTCGCTCCAGCCTTCGGTCGCGGTGACCTTCGGCCCCTGCGGCAACCGCTTCGGGCTGAACACGCAGAGCGGACGCTGCGTGCCGCCGCGCCATTGCCCGAGGCTCTCGCTGGGATTGTTGACGTGGGAGTCGAGATGTCCGCCGGCAAGCTGCACGGCGGTCTCGGCGCCGCTCTTGAAAGGGATGTAGGTCAGCTTGACCTTGCCAACCTTCTCGATCATGCGCGTCAGGACTTCGTCGGTGTCCTTGGACTGCGCGCCGCCCATCTTGAATTCGCCAGTTGCCGCCGCCTTCAGATAATCGCCCGCATTCTTGTAAGGCGAATCCTGCTTGACCCAGAGCAGGAACTCGTCCTGCGCCATCGCCGCGATCGGGGTGAGATCGGTGTAGTTGAAGGCGACCTTGGAGACGAGCGGCTGCTGCCAGGCGTTCGAGGTGCCGAAGATCACCTTGTAGGGATCGCCGGCCGACGCCTTGCCGTAGACGTAGCCCTCGGCGCCGCTGCCGCCGCCCTTGTTGACGACGACGATCGGCTGCTCCGTCAGCTTGTGCTTGGTGATGATGTTCTGCACCGCGCGGGCGAGATTGTCGGTGCCGCCGCCCGGCCCGGCGGTCGCCACGAACTCGATCGGCTTTTGCGGTTGCCAGGCGCCGAGCGCCGGCATCGTGCCGGCGAGCACGGTCGCGGCCGCGGAGAGCAGAAATGTTGACGTCCGACCCATGATTTCCTCCAGCTGGTATTTTTTGTCTTTGGTCTTGTCGTATCGACGTCCGGTCAGGCGACGCGTCCCTCGCGTCTTGCCGAGCCCAGGACGATGGCGCCTTCTTTGGCGAGCGCTTCGATCTGCATCTGGTCGAACCCGTGCTCGGCCAGCACCTCTCTCGTGTGCTCACCGTAGACCGGTGCGCCTGACAGCACTTTGCCTGGGGTCTCCGAAAATTTCACGGGAAGCCCGATCGTCTTCACGGGACCGAGCGTGGAATGCTCGACCTCGACGACCATCTCGCGCGCCAGCGTCTGCGGGTCGCTGAGCGCCTCCAGCATGTCGTGCACGGGGCCGCACGGCACGCCCTTCTCGTCCAGCGCGGCGAGCCAGTGCGCCCGCGATCGGGTGCGGAAGCGCTCGCTCAAGACCGCTTCGAGCGCCTTGAGATTCGCCATGCGGTCGGCGCCGTTGACGAAGCGCGGATCGGCGGCGAGCTCACTCGCGCCGAGCGCCTCCAGCATCAACAGCCAGTGCTTCTTGTTGGCACCACCGACCACGAGCCAGCCGTCCGAGGCTTCGAACGCCTGGTACGGCGCGTTGAGCGGATGGGCCGAGCCCATCGCGCGCGGCGCGGTGCCTGCGGCGAGCGCGATGGTCGACTGCCAATAGGTCTGCACCAGCGCGGCCTCGTACAGCGAGGTCTCGACCCACTGCCCCTCGCCGGTCTTGAGACGGTGCGTGTAGGCCGCAAGGATGCCCATGCTCGCGAGCAGGCCGGCAGTGATGTCGGACAGCGGCGGGCCGCACTTCACCGGCGGACCGTCGGGACGTTCGCCGGTAAAGCTCATGATGCCGCTCATGGCCTGCGCGACGAGATCGAAACCACGGCGGTGCTTGTAGGGACCGGTGCGGCCAAAGCCCGACAGCGAGCAATAGATCAGCGATGGATATTGCTCGTGCAGCTCCTCGTAACCGAAGCCGAGACGCTCCATCGCGCCGGGCGCAAAGTTCTCCACCAGCACGTCGGCATCCGCGATCAGGCGGCGCAGCACCTGCTTGCCGCCCTCGGTCTTGAGGTCCAGCACGATGCCGCGCTTGTTGCGGTTCATCATCAGGAAGGAGGCCGCCTCATCCCCGATCTTCGGCGGCACCGAATGACGGGTGTCGTCGCCGTTCGGCGATTTCTCGATTTTGATGACGTCGGCGCCCATGTCGGCGAGCATCAGGGTGCAGGTCGGCCCCGCCATGACATGGGTGAGATCGACGACCTTGAGGCCGGCGAGCGGTCCCGAACGGCGCGAGGTGGATGGCGAGCTTTGCATCGGGGCGTCCTATTGGCCGCGCCATTTCGGCGCGCGCTTGTTGAGGAAAGCATCGAGCCCTTCGCGAAAATCCTGGCTCGTGTAGCACATCAGGATGAGGTCCTCGCCCTCGTCCCGCGACAGCCGCCGCTGCAGGCGGGCGACCGCCTGCTTGGTCGCGTTCAGCGTCAGCGGCGCATGGCTCGCGAGCAGCCGGGCGACCTCGTCGGCCCGTTTCTCCAGCGCGGCAAGATCCTCGACGACCTCGCCGAGCAGCCCGACGCTGGCGGCTTCCGCGGCATCGACCAGGCGCGCGGTGAAGATCATATCCTTGACGCGCGCCGCGCCAATCAGCGCGGTGAGACGGCTGACATTGGACATCGACAGGCAATTGCCGAGCGTCCGGGCGATCGGGAAGCCGATCTTCGCGCTTGCCGTGCCGATACGCAGGTCGCAGGCCGCGGCAATGCCCGCCCCGCCCCCGGTGCAGAACCCGTTGATCGCCGCAATGGTCGGCACCCGGCACTGCTCCAGCGTGGTCAGAACCCGGTCGATGCGGTTCTCGTAGTCGATCGCGTCCTGCGGCGTCTTGAACTCGCGGAACTGGTTGATGTCGGTGCCCGAAGCGAAGGCCTTGTCGCCGGCTCCGCGCAACACCAGCACCTTGATGGTCTGGTCGCGGTTGGCCTGCTCGCAGATTGCGGCGAGCCGCTCGTACATCGCGAAAGTGAAGGCGTTGCGCGCCTGCGGCCGGTTGAAGGTAATCCGCCCGATGCCGTCGTTGCATTCAAAAACGAGGTCGTCCGCCTCCGCCGCCAGGTCCATTTCCTCATATCCTCTTGTTTTTTACATTTTTGAATGCAAAATCTGCGATTAGCAAGCTGGAACTTCGATATTTCGATCCGAACTTCACGTTTTGCATTCAAATTGGAGCGCCCCGTCCCATGCTTCACGAGGATGTCGTCAGCCGTATCCGTGCGATCCTGCTCGACGGCGAAATTCCGCCGGGCGCCCGGATTCCCGAGCGCGAGCTGTGCGAGCGGCTCGGCATCTCGCGCACGCCGCTGCGCGAGGCGCTCAAGGTGCTCGCCGCCGAAGGGCTCGTGCAGCTCTTGCCGCATCGCGGCTCGCGCGCGGCAAAACTGACCGACAAGGACATGCGCGACCTGTTCGAAGTCTGCCAGGGCCTGGAGGCCCTCGCCGGCGAGCTCGCTTGCGAGCGCATCACGGACGCCGAGATCGACGCAATTGCCGCCGCGCATGCAGCCATGGTGCAGCATTATCGCGACGGCGACCTGATCCAGTACTACCGCGGCAACCGCGCCATTCACGAAGCCATCGTGACCGCGGCCGGAAATCCCGTGCTCGCGGGACTTTACACGTCGGTGACGGCACGCATCCGCCGCGCGCGTTACGTCACGCCGATGACACCGCAGCGCTGGGCCCTCGCGGTGAAGGAGCACGAGGCGATCCTGAACGCGCTGCAGAGGCGCGACGGGGCCGGCCTCTCGCATATTCTGCGCGCGCATCTGCGCCACAAGCGCGAAGAGGTGCTGCAGGCCGGCTTTGCCGAAACGGAAGGCAACGATCTAGCGCTGAGAATTGCGTGACGCGCAATTCCGCGGTCGGATGCACCCGCGAACCAATTCTACTTGCTAGCTTGTCGTAAGCGGCGCAGCATGGCTTCTGCCGACCTCTGGCCGCGTGGCCGCTGGGGCCGGTCGCAACGCGCGAACAATCGCGCAAAGCAAAAGACAAAGGCGGAGGAAACGCATGACAATCGATGTCTCACGTCGGTCCCTACTTGCACTTGGAGCCAGCCTTGGAGCAGGCCTTGGTGCCAGCGCGATGCTCGGCAGCAGCGCGTTGGCGCGAGCTCCCAAGCTCGGCACCCAGACGCCGTACTGGCACCGCTTCGTTCTCGGCGATGCCGAGGTGACCGTCGTGTCCGACGGACCGCTGCCGCTCGGCGATCCCTCCGGGACCTTCACCGGCGTTCCCAAGGAAGAGGTCAAGAAGATGCTGGCGGACAATTTCCTGTCGCCGGACAACGTCGTGCTCGAACAGAACTCGCCGATCGTGAACACCGGCGACAAGCTGATTCTGTTCGACACCGGCATGGGTTCATCGAAGATGTTCGGCGCCAGCACCGGCCGGCAGCAGAAGAGCATGATGGAGGCCGGCATCAAGCCCGGCGACATCGACGCCGTGGTCTGTTCGCATGCCCATATCGACCATATCGGCGGCATCGTCGATGAAGCCGGCAAGCCGCTGTTTCCGAACGCACAGGTCTACATCTCGCAGACCGATTTCGACTTCTGGACGGACGAGGCCAAGCTCGGCAGCCCGGCCAAGGACTTCGTCGTCCACGCCCGCAAGAACCTGCTGCCGGTGCGCGACCGCATCGTGTTCTTCAAGGACGGCCAGGAATTCCTGCCCGGCGTGCAGGCGATCGCGGCGCCCGGCCACACCGTCGGCCACACCATCTTCATGGTGTCGTCGGCGGGCAAATCCTTTGCCTTCCTCGGCGACCTCTCGCACCATTCCGTGCTGCTGCTGGAGCGGCCACGGATGGAGTTCTCCTACGACACCGATCCGAAGCAGGCGGCGGACACGCGGGTCAAGCTGCTGACGATGCTCGCGGCGAACAAGACGCCGGTGATGTCCTATCACTTCGCCTGGCCGGGCTACGGTCATGTCGCCAAGGCGGGCGACGGATTCCACTACTATCCGGAACCGATGAAGATGACGCTGTAGCGCAGATCACCTCCGGGCGGCGCTCGCGCTGCCCGGACCGCTGTTGCCGCGCACCTCGATCGAGGACGCCGGCTAACACCCCAGCCTGTCGGCGATGCCGCCAAAATCCTTGGCGACGATGTCCCAATCGCCGGTCGCCTCGAAGTCGACCTTCTGCAGCGGACCGTATTCCGTCGGCCGTGCCACGAACGCCGTCTTCAGCCCGTTCTTCTGCGCGGCCGCGAGATCGCCATTGTGGGCGGCGACCATCATGACCTCCTCGGGCTTGAGGCACAGCAGCTTGGCTGCGCCGAGATAGGTCTCGGGATCGGGCTTGTAATGCTCGAACAGCTCGGCCGACATGATCAGATCCCACGGCAGGCCGGCGAACTTCGCCATGTTGGTGAGCAACGCGACGTTGCCGTTCGAGAGCGGCGCGATCACGAACTTCGATTTCAGCCGCGTCAGGCCGGCAACGCTGTCCGGCCAGGGATGGAGGCGGTGCCAGCCCTTGGTGAGGTAGTCGAGGTCGGCGTCGGTGAGGCCTTTGATCGCGAACTGCGCGACCAGCTTCTCCAGCGAGCGGCGGTGCAGATCATCGAGCATGACGTAGCCGCGCTCGGGATGCTGGCGCACGTCGTCCATCGAGGCCATGTACATGCCGCGCCAGCCGTCGACCAAGGCGGTCCAGTCGGCGCTGATGCCGCGGCCCTTCGCCCACCACATGAAGTCGGTGATCAGGCTGGTGCGCCAATCCACGACGGTGCCGAACACGTCGAAGACCAGGGCTTTGACGGCGGAGAGATCGGACATGGCGCTTCCCTGTTATTCTTGTCGTCATTCCGGGGCGATGCGCAGCATCGAGCCCGGAATCCAGAAGTTGTGGCGCGAGATTCCGGGTTCTCCGGGCCGCGCGTTTCGCGCGGTCCCGTCGCCCCGGAATGACGGACTTCTCAGTCCAGATGGAACTTGGCGAGCTCGCGGTGCTCGGCCTTGATGTAGCGCACGGTGCCGGTGACGGAGCGCATCACCACCGTCTCGGTCTCGATCACGCCGTCCTTGCGGAATTTGACGCCTGACAGCAGCGAGCCCGTGGTGACGCCGGTGGCGGCGAACAGGCAGTCGCCGCGCGCCATGTCCTCGATGCCGTAGATCATCTTGGGATCGTTGACGCCCATCTTGGCGGCACGCTCGCGCTTCTCGTCGGAATCGAGGATCAGGCGGCACTGCATCTGGCCGCCGATGCAACGCAGCGCCACGGCGGCGAGCACGCCTTCCGGCGCGCCGCCCGTGCCGAGATACATGTCGACGCCGGTATTGTCAGGATCGGCGCAGTGGATCACGCCGGCGACGTCGCCGTCGGTGATCAGGCGCACCGCGGCGCCCGTGGAGCGCACGCTCTCGATGATGCTGGCGTGACGCGGACGGTCGAGCACGAGAACGGTGATCCCCTCCGGCTTGACGCCCTTGGCCTTGGCGAGGCGGCGGACGTTGTCGGCCGGGCTCGCATCGAGCTCGACCACGCCCTTGTCGTAGCCGGGACCGATCGCGAGCTTCTGCATATAGACGTCGGGAGCGTGCAGCAGCGTGCCGCCGTCGGCCATCGCCATGGTGGCGATCGAGCCCGGCATGTTCTTGGCGCACAGCGTGGTGCCTTCGAGCGGATCGACCGCGATGTCGACCTCGGGACCGGCCTTGAGGCCGACCTGCTCGCCGATATAGAGCATCGGCGCCTCGTCGCGCTCGCCCTCGCCGATCACGATGGTGCCCTGGATCGGCAGCTTGTTGAGCTCGCGCCGCATGGCGTCGACCGCGGCCTGGTCGGCCGCCTTCTCGTTGCCGTGGCCGCGCAGGCGCGCCGACGACACTGCCGCCCGCTCCGTCACCCGCACGATCTCCAGCGTCAGGATGCGCTCGAGCAACGCTTGCGGCGGGACTGAAATATGGGTCGACATCGGCTAACTCCTTCAAACCGGTTTGGGACAGAATTCTCTGCCCGCATCAATTCGCAACGCCCACGATTCGTTCGAACGAACCGCCTCAGTTCTTCTCGATCCGGATCACCTGCGGCCGTCCGCTGATCACCTTGTCCTTCTGCACGGCCGCAAGGGCCCGGCGCACGGCATCCTCGTGCGTGGCGTAGGTAATCAGGATGACGGGCACGGGGACCGCCTTGCCGTCATCAGGCGCAGCGCCGCCATTGGGATGACGCTGCACGATCGACTCGATCGAAATCTTCTGCTCGGCAAGCCGGGTCGCGATCGCAGCCGCGGTGCCGGGGAAATCCCGCGCCAGAAGGCGGATGTAATAGCCGCCCTCGTGGCGCTCCATCGGCGCCTTCTTGGTGTCGCGCAATTGCGCAATGGGGCGGCCGAACGGATTGGCGCGGATGCCGCGCGCGACGTCGGCGATGTCGGCGACCACGGCTGACGCGGTGGCGGCGCCGCCGGCGCCGGGTCCCACCAGCGTGATCGGCGGAATGCCCTCGCCGTCGATCGTGACCGCATTGGTGACACCCATCACCTGCGCGATCGAGGAGGATTTCGGCACCATGGTCGGGTGCACGCGCTGCTCGATGCCCTTGGCGGTGCGCACCGCCACGCCGAGCAGCTTGACGCGATAACCGAGCTCGGACGCCGCGCGCAGATCCTCCGGTGCGATGGATGAGATGCCTTCGACATACACCGCGCTTTGAGCAACTTTCGTGCCGAAGGCGAGGCTGGCGAGGATCGCGAGCTTTTGCGCGGTATCGTGGCCGTCGACGTCAAAAGACGGGTTGGCCTCGGCATAACCGAGCCGCTGCGCGTCCTTGAGGCATTCGGCGAAAGACAGACCCTCCTGCTCCATCCGGGTCAGGATGTAATTGCAGGTGCCATTGAGGATGCCGTAGACGCGGTTGATGCCGGTGCCGGCAAGCCCCTCGCGCAACGTCTTGATGACGGGGATCGCGGCGCCGACGGCTGCCTCGAAATTCAGCGCTCCGCCGTGCTTTTCAGCCGCCTTGGCGAGCTTGATTCCGTGCTTGGCCAGCAGCGCCTTGTTCGCGGTCACGACCGACTTGCCGGCGTTGAGCGCGGCCTCCACCGCCGACAGGGCGGGATCGCCGGCGCCGCCCATCAGCTCGACGAAGCAATCGATGCCGGGATGGGTGGCAAGCGCGATCGGGTCCTTCGCCCATTCGAAGCCACGCAGATCGATGCCGCGCTTCTTCGTTTTCGAGCGCGCAGTGACCGCAACCACGCGGATGCCGCGGCCGCTGCGCCCCGCGAGCACGCGCGCCTGCGTTTCGATCAAACGGATGACTTCGGCACCCACGGTGCCGAGCCCCGCTATGCCCACTTTCAGGGGTGCGACCATGATACTTCAGAAAACCTGCAGAAGAGAATTAGCGCCGATTGGCGAGCGGAACCACGTTGTGCAACGTTTCGATGCCGCTTTCAAGGAAGCGTCGCACGCCGCGCGCGGCCTGCCTGATCCGTTGCTCGTTTTCCACCATGGCGATGCGGACATATCCTTCACCATGCTCGCCGAAGCCGACGCCGGGCGAGACCGCAACGCCGGATTTCTCCACCATCAGGGTGGCGAACTGCATGCTGCCGACGCTGCGGAAGGCCTCCGGCAGAGGCACCCAGGCGAACATCGAGGCCTCCGGCGGCGGAATCTCCCACCCCGCACGGCCGAACGATTCAACCAGCGCATCGCGGCGCTTGCGATAGGTGTCGCGCATCTCCTTGATGCAATCATCCGGGCCGTTCAACGCCGCGGTCGCGGCCACCTGGACCGGCGTGAACGCGCCGTAATCGAGGTAAGATTTGACGCGGGCGAGCGCCGCGATCACGCGCTCGTTGCCGACCGCAAAGCCCATGCGCCAGCCGGCCATCGAATAGGTCTTCGACATCGAGGTGAACTCGACCGTGCAGTCCATCGCGCCGGGCACCTGGAGCACTGAGGGCGGCGGGTTGCTCTCGTCGAAATAGACCTCGGCATAAGCGAGATCGGACAGGATCAGGATCTCGTGCTTCTTGGCGAAGGCGACGAGGTCCTTGTAGAAATCGAGGCTCGCGACATAGGCGGTCGGGTTCGAGGGATAGCAGACCACGAGCGCGAGCGGCTTCGGGATCGAATGGATGATCGCCCGTTCGGCCGCCTCGAAGAATTGCGGCGTCGGCTCGGAGGGCACCGAGCGGATCACGCCGCCCGCCATCAAGAAGCCGAAGGCGTGAATCGGATAGCTAGGGTTCGGACAGAGGATGACGTCGCCGGGCGCGGTGATCGCCTGCGCCACGTTGGCAAAGCCCTCCTTCGAGCCGAGCGTCGCCACGATCTGGGTGTCAGGGTTGAGCTTCACCCCGAAGCGGCGGGCGTAGTAGCCGGCCTGGGCCCGGCGCAGTCCGGGGATGCCGCGGGACGCCGAGTAGCGGTCGGTGCGCGGCTTGCCCAGCGTCTCCTTCAGCTTCTCCAGGACATGCGCCGGGGCCGGCAGATCCGGGTTGCCCATGCCGAGGTCGATGATGTCGGCGCCGGCATTCCGCGCGGCCGCCTTGGCCCGGTTGACCTGCTCGAACACGTAAGGCGGAAGGCGGCGGATGCGGTAAAATTCTTCCATGGCTCTCTGGGCTCCCGGGCAACCGGTCAGGACAGAATCGAAAGACAGGACGGCTTTACGGAAAGGGGCTCGGTCCCGTTGCGAAAATCGCTCAAAATCAAATACTTAGAGCAATCATCGACAGCGAAGGCTGAGGTCGTTCGCCCTGACTCTCGGCTGAACCCAGGTCTTTTAGCACGGCAAGGCGGGGGCGCCAGAGATTACGTTGCACCGCCTCATTTCGCGTCCTTGGCGGCGGCCGCCTGGCGATCGCGCGCGGCGGCGAGCTCGGCCTCGATCTTGGCGCGCTGCTCCGGCGGGATGACGGCTTGATCGCGATCCGGCGGCAGGTCGTGCACCGGCAGATAGCTCCCGGGCTCCCTCGCAGGTGCCTGCGCGTCCATCGGCGTCATATCCGCGAACTGACTCGAACAGCCGCCCAGCACAAATGCCACGCTCAGCAGCGCGCCACCGATCAGCAGCGACCTCTGTAGGACCCTCAACGCCAACACTTTGGGAAATCCCCTGCTCGTCCCAATGCAAGCTGCCGCACACTAACCCGACAACCTGCCCAAGCTCAAACCATTGCTGCCCACAAATGGAACGAGCGAGAAAACACCAAAGGCCCACGACCGGAGGGTTGCACCGCGATTGTGACAAAACCAAGAAGCTTTGTCGCAGTGCAGCACATCTTCGAGCGTGTTTAACGTCAAACATGCGAGCTTCGCGGTGACGAATAAGGAATGACTCGTTACTGTTCTGCCCATGAGTATGGCAACGACCGATACGCCTAAACCCGAGACGAAGTTCGATGCGGAAGCCTTCGCGATGAATGTCGCGCGGGCGATGGAGAGCGGCGGCAAGGCGCTTGCGGCCTACCTCAAGCCGCGCGAGAGCGGCGAGGTGCAGGATCGGCCGCCGGCCGAGCTTGCCGAGGTCGTCAAGACCTTCACCTCGGTTGCCGAATATTGGTTGTCGGATACGTCCCGCTCGTCCGATCTGCAGACCAAGCTCGCCAAGGATTATCTCGACCTCTGGGGCTCGGCGGTGCGCCGCATGGCCGGCCAGGACGCTCCCCCTGCGATCGCGCCCTCGCCGCGCGACAAGCGCTTTGCCGATCCGGAATGGAAGTCGAACCAGTTCTTCGATTTCGTCATGCAGCTCTATCTGCTCACGACCAAATGGGCGCAGGATCTGGTGCGCGATGCCGAAGGGCTCGATCCGCATACCCGCCGCAAGGCCGAGTTCTACGTTCAGCAGGTCACCAACGCGCTGTCGCCGTCCAATTTCGTGCTGACCAATCCGGAGGTGCTGCGCGAGACCCTGGCGAGCAGCGGCGAGAACCTCGCGCGCGGCCTTTCGATGCTGGCCGAGGACATCGCGGCCGGCAAGGGCATGCTGAAGATCCGCCAGTCCAACCCGGACAACCTCGTCGTCGGCGTCAACATGGCGACGACGCCGGGCAAGGTGATCTATCAGAACGAGATGATGCAGCTGATCCAGTATTCGCCGACCACGGAGACGGTGCTGCGCACCCCGCTCCTGATCGTGCCGCCATGGATCAACAAGTTCTACATCCTCGATCTCAAGCCAGAGAAATCCTACATCAAATGGTGCGTCGACCAGGGCATCACCGTGTTCGTGATCTCATGGGTCAATCCCGACAAGCGGCTCGGCAACAAGAGCTGGGAAGACTACATGAAGGAAGGCCCGCTCACGGCGATGGACGTGATCGAGAAGGTCACCGGCGAGATGAAGGTGCACACCGCCGGCTATTGCGTCGGCGGCACCATGCTCGCGACCACGCTGGCCTGGCTCGCCGAGAAGCGCCGCCAGCGGGTCTCGTCGGCGACGTTCTTCGCAGCCCAGGTCGACTTCACCCATGCCGGCGACCTCCTGGTGTTCGTCGACGAGGAGCAGATCGCATCGCTCGAGCAGGACATGAAGGCGGCCGGCGTGCTCGAAGGCTCGAAGATGGCGATGGCCTTCAACATGCTGCGCTCCAACGATCTGATCTGGTCCTACGTGGTCAGCAACTATCTCAAGGGCCAGCAGCCGAGCGCATTCGACCTCTTGCACTGGAATTCCGACGCGACGCGGATGACCGCGTCGAACCATTCCTATTATCTGCGCAATTGCTATCTCGAGAACCGGCTCTCCACCGGCACGATGGTGCTCGACAACACGCTGCTCGATCTCTCCAAGGTCAAGGTGCCCGTCTACAACCTCGCCACCCGCGAGGACCATATCGCGCCGGCGGAATCGGTGTTGTACGGCTCGCAATTCTTCGGCGGTCCGGTGAAATATGTGCTGTCGGGCTCGGGCCATATCGCAGGCGTGGTCAATCCGCCGGCCTCCAACAAGTACCAGTACTGGACCAACGACAACATCAAGGACGTCAGCGTCGCCGAGTGGATGAAGGGCGCGGTCGAGCACAAGGGCTCGTGGTGGCCGGACTGGCGGCAATGGCTGGGCGAGCTCGATCCGGAGCAGGTTCCGGCGCGCCTGCCGGGGAGCGAAGCATTCCCGCCGATCGAGGATGCGCCCGGCAGCTATGTCAGGGTGCGCGCATAGGGCATGATCCGGACAAGTACGGCGCGGTTTTCCGATCGGATCATGCACAAACAAGCAACGAAGCTTTCCTTGCGCATGGCGAAATCTCTCGCGCTTTCGTATAGACTCGCGCTCACCACAGCGACGACAGAGGGGACCGGACTATGACGCGCGAATTGTTCTGGCTGACACTGACGGTGATCCTGACCGGGATCCTCTGGATTCCCTACACGATCAACCGGTGTCAGGTCCGCGGTCTCAGCGGCGCGATGGCCAACCCCTCTCGCAACGACAAGCCGCAGTCCGACTGGGCGAACCGGCTGATGTTCGCGCACGACAACGCGGTCGAGAACCTCATCGTCTTCGCACCGCTGGTGCTGATCCTCAACGCGATCGACTATTCCACGAAATGGACGGTGCTCGCCTGCGCGGTCTATTTCTGGGCTCGTGTCGCGCACACCATCGTCTATACGCTCGGAATTCCGGTGTTCCGCACCCTCGCCTTCACCGTCGGCTTCCTCGCCCAGGCCGTGCTGGCGCTGGCGATCTTCAGGGTGTTCTGAGGGGGCGCCGCGCTCAGCCCCTCTTCTGCGCGACGACGAACAGCATCGATGCGGCCTTGTCGTCGAAGCCCTTGACCTCGCCGGTATCGATCGTCACCCCGCTCCAGCTGCCCGCCTCGACGTAGGTCGCCCGCAGCCAGTCCGGCGAGGGATAATTGTAATAGCGGTTCAACGTGTCGCGCCCTTCGGCCTCGCCGGCCTTGTAGCTAGCGTAGAAGAAGCCGGCCGGTTTCAGCGCGCGCCAGATTCGCGCGAGAACCTCGGCGAGTTCGGGTCTCGGCACGTGCAGCAGGCACGCATTGGCCCAGACGGCGTCATAGGCCTCGGTCTCGTGGAGCTGCTCGAACAGCAGGGTCTGGACGGGACGCCCGAGACGGCGGGAGGCGACCTTCGCCCTTTCCGGCGATCCGTCGGTCGGGCGAACCGCAAAGCCGCGCGCCAGCATTTCCGCGGTATCGCCGCCGGCGCCGCATCCGAGTTCGAGAATGGAAGCACCTGGCGCGAGCCGGGCGAGAAACGCCGTCAGCCGCGCTTGGCGCGAGGTGATCTCGCGCCCAGCATAGGCCTCTGCGTTGCCGCAGTAGAATTGCAGCGTCTCTTCGTCCACTGTCGCACTCACATCACGGGAACAGCGCGATCTGCTCCAGCCCCTCCGTCTCGGGCAGTCCGAACATCAGGTTCATATTCTGGATCGCCTGCCCCGCCGAGCCCTTCACCAGATTATCGAGCGTGGAAATGACGATCGCCCGGTTCTTGATGCGGTCGGCAACGACACCGATCTGCACATAGTTGGAACCGCGCACATTCTGCGTCTGCGGCAGCACGCCCTTCTTGGCGACATGCACGAAGGGCTCGTTGACGTAGGCCTTCTCGAGAGCGGCCCGCAAATCGTCGGGCGTCGCGCCGTTGAGTTTTACATAGCACGTGCAGAGTTCGCCACGCGCCATCGGGATCAGATGCGGCGTAAAGTTCACCGTCACGGCAGAGCCGGCGGCGACGCCGATCTCCTGCTCGATCTCGGGCGCGTGCCGGTGGGTCCCGACCGAATAGGGCGAAAGCCCCTCACCCGCCTCGCTGAACAACGTGTTCTGTTTCAGCCCGCGTCCGGCGCCTGTGACGCCCGATTTCGCGTCGATGACGATGTCGTCGACGTCGATCAGTTTGGCCTTCGTGAGCGGTACGAGCGCAAGCAGCGCCGCCGTGGGGTAGCAGCCGGGACAGGCCACCAGCCGCGCCGACGTGATTTTCTCGCGATAGAATTCGGTCAGACCATAGACCGCCTCGCCCTGCAATTCGAGCGCCCGATGCTCGTGGCCGTACCATTGCGCATAGGTGTTCTTGTCCCGCAGCCTGAAATCGGCGGACATGTCGAGGACCTTGATCTCAGGATTTACCTTAAGGACCGCGGCGATGATTTCCTGCGTGGTCCCGTGGGGCAGTCCGCAGAATACCGCATCGAGCCTGCTCCAGTCGACCTTTTCCCATTCCACAAGTTTAGGCAGGTCCAGCATGAAGAAATGCGGAAACACCTCGCTCATGGCTTTGCCGGCATGGGTATTGGCAGTGAGTGCGGCAATCTCGGCATTCGGATGCCGCGCCAACAGGCGCACCGCGTCGGCGCCGGTGTAGCCGGAGGCGCCGAGAATGCCGATCTTCTTGGTGCTCATCAGACGTTCCTCTGGCGCTGGATCGGTTACGTCTCTGCCAGCCCGAGCATCAGCCGCATGTTCTGCACGGCTGCGCCGGATGCGCCCTTGCCGAGGTTGTCGAGCCGGGCGACCAGGACCGCCTGACGATATTTGTCGCTGGCGAAGACGTAGAGCTCGAGCATGTTGGTGTCGTTGAGCGCCTCCGGCTCGAGCCGGCCGCCCTTTGACGCTTCGTTCTGCAGCGGCATCACCTTGACGTATTTCGAGCCGGCGTAACGCTTGGCGAGCGCGGCTTGCAGATCGGCTCCCCCAGGCTTGCCCGGCAGCGTGTCGAGCTGCAGCGGCACCGAGACCAGCATGCCCTGCCGGTAGTTGCCGACGGACGGGATGAAGATCGGCCGCCGCGTCAGGTTGGAATAGAGCTGCATCTCGGGCAGATGCTTGTGCTCGAAGCCGAGGCCGTAGAGCTCGAACGACGGCGCGCTGCCGTCCTCGAAGCTCGCGATCATCGACTTGCCGCCGCCGGAATAACCGCTCACCGCGTTGACGGTGACGGGATAATCTGATGGCAGCAGCCCGGCATCGACGATCGGCCGCAGCAGGGCAATCGCGCCGGTCGGATAGCAGCCGGGATTGGAGACCTTGCTGGCGGCCTTGATCTTGCCGGCCTGGTCCGGCGTCAGCTCGGGAAAGCCGTAGGCCCAGTCAGGCGCGACCCGGTACGCGGTCGAGGCGTCCAGCACCTTCGGCGCCCGAGCTCCCATGCTGTCGACCAGGGCGACCGTCTCCTTGGCGGCGTCGTCGGGCAGGCAGAGGATGACGAGATCCACCTCCTCCATCAGCGCCTTCTTGGCCGCGGGGTCCTTGCGCTTGTCGTCGGAAAGCGCCTTCACGACGACGTCGTTCTGGAGCTTCAGCCGCTCGTTGATGCCGAGGCCGGTCGTGCCGGAGCCGCCGTCGACGAAAACGGTGGCGGGCTTCTTGGCCGCACCGGTGGTCGGAGCTTTGGTGGTGTCGGCGAGGCTCATGACGCGCTCCCTTCGAGCATGTTCGTGTCGTTTGCGAAAACCTGCGGCCTTGCCTGCCGCATCAAATCCGAGATCTGCCTGGCGTCGGCATCGCCGGCACTAAGCGCATTGGCGATCGCCGCATAGTCGGCGTCCGATTTGTGCTGGTTGAGCTTGAAGCTGCCTTCGACCTCTTCAACGTTCATCACCAGACCCACGATCGCCTTCTTCATCGTCTCCAGGCGGCCCGCCGTCATCTTGCCCGACGTCCACGGCTTCTTCGGCAGCAGCCAGCTCTCGAACTTGTCGCTGAGCGTGTCGATCTGCACCGACAATTCGTCGTCCGTCAGAAGGCGCACCGGCCCGCTCAGATGCACCGACTGGTAGAGCCAGGTCGGAACCTGATCCGGCGAGACGTACCAGTCCGGCGATACATAGGCATCGGGGCCGTTGACCGCGAGCAGCCAGGACGCATCACTGCCCGCCAGCTTTAACAGCGGATTGTGACGCGCGACATGAAAGGCGGCCTGCGGCGTGCCGTCGGCGGCGTAAGTCAGATAGAACGGCAGCGGCGAAGCGATCGGCTTGCTGCCGTCGAAGGCGCACATGGTGCCGAAGCCGCGCGCTTCGGCGAATTTCAGGCTTGCGGCGCGGTCCTGCTTGAAAAAGGGTGGCGTGTACATCGTGGTCTCCTGCTGGGCCTCCTTGGGGGCCGCCGGATCAGATCGCGCTGACAGGAGAGAGAATGCCGCGGATCGGATCCAGCGGCAAAGACGATGATCTCAAACGCGATCGACCGCCCAAACCGCTAAAGAGCGGCGGCGGCGACGGGCGAACAGGATGGTCGCGGCGTTGATCATGGCGCGCGGCTATAAAGCGAGATCCGGTTCCCGTCAAGGTGACGATCGTCATTCCGGGACGATGCAGAGCATCGAACCCGGAATCTCGAGATTCCGGGTTCGCTCGCTAGGCGAGCGCCCCGGAATGACGGGACCTAGATCACCCGCCAGATCCATTCCATGATCTTGGCGAGCACGTCGCCGAACAGCAGGAGCACGGCGGACCAGAGCAGGGCCGAGACGAAATTGGCGACCTGGAAGGTCCAATAGGGCATCTCGAAAATGCCGGCCGCGAGCGGCACCGAGGCGCGCAAGGGGCCGAAGAAGCGGCCGATGAAGATGCTGGGGATGCCCCAGCTGCGCACGAAGGCCTCGCCTCTGGGCAGCAGTCCCGGATAGCGAGAGAGCGGCCACATCTCGGCGACCTTTTCCTTGTAGCGATAGCCGAACCAGTAGGAGACCCAGTCGCCCAGCGCCGCGCCGAGGCCGCCGGCGATCCAGACCGGATAGAAGCTGATGCCACTCACGCCGATCAGCGCACCGATCGCGACCAGCGCGCCCCAGGCCGGAACCAGCAGCGAGATGAAGGCGAGCGACTCCCCGAAGGCGAGCAGGAACACGATCGGGGCTGCCCAAGCCTGGTGAACGCGCACAAAATCGACCAGGGCGTGCGCAAACTGCTCCATCAAAAATTAGCCTTCCCGCCCCGTCTCAAGGTGCTGCTCGATCAAAAAGACTGGTAAGCCAAGCACTTGTGTGACATCAAGTCACAAAGCCCCACAAGACGCCTGGCGAACCGTCAAATTGCCGGGAATGGATGGCCTGCGGCGTAAAATCGTCGGGATTGGCTCTCAACACACTGCCCGGCCCGCCCCTGCGATAACCTTTCCCGGTCAGAAGTGGCATAGTCGGCCAAATCGATTCGCCGCTTATGCGGCCCTCAAGACGCATCAAGATATATGTCCAAGCAGTTGAAACCCAAAGCAAACGACGACTTTTTCGGCGGCGACGAGCCGAAGCCCCGCGCCGCCAGGCCGGCGCCGCGCGGAAGCGGCGGCGAAGCCGACTACACCGCCGCCGACATCGAGGTGCTCGAAGGCCTGGAACCGGTGCGGCGCCGGCCGGGCATGTATATCGGCGGCACCGATGAGAAAGCATTGCATCATCTGTTCGCCGAGGTCATCGACAACTCGATGGACGAGGCACTGGCCGGACATGCGACCTTCATCGGAGTCGAGCTGAGTGCGGATGGGTTCCTGACCGTCACCGACAACGGCCGCGGCATCCCGATCGATCCGCATCCGAAGTTCCCGAAGAAGTCGGCGCTCGAAGTGATCATGTGCACGCTGCATTCGGGCGGCAAGTTCGACAGCAAGGTCTATGAGACCTCTGGCGGTCTGCACGGCGTCGGCATCTCCGTGGTGAACGCCCTCTCCTCGCGGCTCGAGGTCGAGGTCGCGCGCGGCCAGAAACTGCACCGCATGATTTTCGAGCGCGGCCATCCCAAGGGTAAGCTCGAGGACCTCGGCAAGGTCAACAACCGCCGCGGCACGCGCGTGCGCTTCAAGCCCGACACCGACATCTTCGGGCCCAAGGCCGCATTCAAGCCGCAGCGCCTGTTCAAGATGACGCGCTCCAAGGCCTATCTGTTCGGCGGCGTCGAGATCCGCTGGAACTGCGCGCCCGAGCTGCTCAAGGGCGTCGAGGACGTGCCGGCGGAAGCCACGTTCCATTTCCCTGGCGGCCTCAAGGATTATCTGGCGGCGGCGATCCACGCCGACACGCTGGTGCATCCCGACATCTTCTCTGGCAAGTCGGGCCGCAACGGCGCGCATGGCGCCTGCGAATGGGCGGTGGCGTGGACCGCGGATGCGGACGGCTTCCTCTCATCGTACACCAACACCGTCCCGACGCCCGATGGCGGCACGCACGAATCCGGCCTGCGCAGCGCGCTGCTCCGCGGCCTGAAGGATCACGCCGAGCGCGTCGGCCAGGGCAAGCGCGCCTCGTCCATCACGTCTGAAGACGTGATGGTGGGCGCGGCCGTGATGCTGTCCGTGTTCGTCCGCGAGCCCGAATTCCAAGGCCAGACCAAGGACCGTCTCGCCACCGCCGAAGCACAGCGCATCGTCGAACAGGCCATGAAGGATCCGTTCGACCATTGGCTGTCGGGCAATCCGAACATGGCCAACCGGCTGCTCGACTTCGTGATCGACCGTGCCGAGGAGCGGCTGCGGCGCCGCCAGGAAAAGGAAACCGCGCGCAAGACCGCCGGCAAGAAGCTGCGCCTGCCCGGCAAGCTCGCCGACTGCACCGACGCCGGCACCGAAGGCTCCGAGCTCTTTATCGTCGAAGGCGACTCGGCCGGTGGCAGCGCCAAGCAGGCGCGCGACCGCAAGACGCAAGCGGTGCTGCCATTGCGCGGAAAAATCCTCAACGTCGCGTCCGCCGGCAAGGACAAGCTGACGGCCAACGCACAGCTCTCCGATCTCGTGCAGGCCATCGGCTGCGGCCAGCTGCTGCAATATCGCGAAGAGGATCTGCGCTACCAGCGCATCATCATCATGACCGACGCCGACGTCGACGGCGCGCACATCGCTTCGCTCTTGATCACCTTCTTCTACCGGCAGATGCCGAAGCTGATCGACGAAGGACATCTCTTCCTCGCGGTGCCGCCGCTCTACAAGCTGACCCACGGCACGAAGTCGGTCTACGCGCGCGACGACAAGCACAAGGACGAGCTGATCAAGACCGTCTTCAACGCCAACGCCAAGGTCGAGGTGAACCGCTTCAAAGGCCTCGGCGAGATGATGCCGGCGCAGCTCAAGGAAACCACCATGGATCCGGCCAAGCGGACCCTGCTCAAGGTGGTCCTGCTGCCCGACGACCGTGATACCACCGCCGATTCGGTGGAGCGCCTGATGGGCACCAAGGCTGAGGCGCGCTTTGCCTTCATCTCGGACAAGGCTGAATTTGCCAGCGAAGAGCTGCTGGACGTCTGAGCGCCTGCAACGTCGTACTCCGCTCAAGAGCCCCGGCCAGACGCCGGGGCTCTTCGTTTGGGGCGGCCTCGTTCTTTGCAGGGTATACCGGCCTACCGTCGCCTCGCGTCGGGCGATTCCCGGCGCGGTGGCTGCGATTCGGCCACCGACTCGCGGTGGTCGGACCGTGGCGGCACGGCATCGATCTCGGAGAAGGCCGAATTTCCTAACGAAACCCTACCCGAATTGGTCGCACGATAATTTTCGCAAGCTATTGAATTTCCATACTTATTGCTGATTTTGGCACTTCAGGCCCCAAATGGGCGCTCCCGGCGTTTTCGGGCGACTGTGCCTGCCCGGCAACAGCATTTCGGCGGGAAACGTCTATAGTCCAGGTCATCAGATGAAACGAACTTCAGTGCGCTCGCGCCTGTTACGACAGACCAAGGTTGGGGATTTTGACATGAAGAAGATTTTGCTCGCACTGACCGCGGTTGCCGCGATGACCGGTTCGGCCTCGGCTGCCGACCTCGGCGCCCGTCCCTACGCAAAAGCCCCGATGCCGGCGCCCGTCGCCAACTGGACCGGTTTCTACGTCTTCGGCGGCGGCGGCGGCGGTCTCTCGAACACCGATCAGCATGTTCAGACCACGGTCGGCGCCGTTCCGCTGACGATCGATCAGCGCCAGGGCGGCTCGGGCTGGTTCGGCACCGTCGGTGCCGGTTATGACTGGCAGTTCAGCGGCACCTGGGTTGCCGGTGTGTTCGCTGACGGTCAGTTCGGCAGCATCAAGGGCACCATCCAGGACCCGATCGCTGGCCTCACCGGCTCTCAGAAGCTGGAAACCTCGTGGGCTGCTGGTGTGCGCCTCGGTTGGCTGGTCGCGCCGAACGTTCTCTCCTACGTCAACGGCGGTTACTCGGGCGCGCATTTCGGCCGTACCAACTTCACCAACCTCGCCGGCACTCCGGCCGGTATCCATCTCGACGGTTACGACCGTCACGGCTGGTTCATCGGTGGCGGCGTCGAGAACAGCCTGAACTTCTTCGGCATCACCTCGCCCGGCTGGTTCATGAAGACCGAGTATCGTTCGGCCTTCTACAACGGCAAGACTCAGAACGAGCTGTTCGATGTGACCAACACGCTGGTCGGCCGCGACATTCGCGCCACCCACTGGAACCAGACGATCTCGACCTCGCTGGTCTACCGCTTCAACTGGACCGGTCCGGTCGTCGCCAAGTACTGATCCGAACGCAAGTTCAGACGTCAAAGCCCCGGCATCGTCCGGGGCTTTTTCGTTATGGAGTGTCGGCAGGCGCTGCTCGCCCTCGGCGACCACACAAAGGGAACTGGGCCACCATCGCCGCCCATGCGGCGTCGGTGATCGCACTGCCCCGCGCACTACGACATGCGGTCCGCGACGGCTCGGGCCGGCACGCCATTGTGTCCAAACCAGAGCTGCGGTTACTGTGCGCCCAAGCTTTCGAGGCCGCAGCAGATCCTTCACGCCGCGAGTCGCGACAGAAGCGGATCGATGGAGGAACGCATGCGCAGATTTCTGCTTGTCGCAGGCCTGTTTGCAACCGCCATCGGGCTGCTCTGGATCGGCCAGGGCACCGGCACCGTCCCCTGGCCGAAATCGAGCTTCATGGTCAGCCAGCTGCAATGGGCCGGCTATGGCGCCGCCATGGCCGGCTTCGGGCTGGTGCTGATCTGGCAGAGCAACCAATAGAACAAATCAGGACATGAAAGCATGACATCCAGCCGGTTCGATCTCCGCGGCAAGGTCGCGATCGTCACAGGAGGCAATGGCGGCATCGGCCTCGGCATGGCGCGCGGTCTTGCCGATGCAGGCGCCGACATCGCCGTGGTCGGGCGCAACGAGGCGAAATCCAAGGCAGCCGTCGAGGATCTCGGCCGGCGCGGCATCAAGGCGATCGCGGTTGCGACCGACGTCACCGACAGGGCCGCGATCGAAGCCATGATTGCCCGCGTGCTGAAGGATCTCGGCCGCATCGACATCCTCGTCAACAACGCCGGCATGAGCATTCGCAAGCCGCCGCACGAGCTCGAGCTCGACGAGTGGAACAAGGTGATCGAAACCAACCTCACCAGCGCCTTCCTGTGCTCGAAGCTCGCCTATCCGCACCTAAAGGCGTCCGGCAACGGCAAGGTGATCAACATCGGCTCGATGATGTCGATCTTCGGCGCGAGCTTCGCCACCGCCTATGCGGCGAGCAAGGGCGGCATCGTGCAGTACACGCGCGCCTGCGCCAATGCCTGGGCGCCCGACAACATCCAGGTCAATGCGATCCTGCCGGGCTGGATCGATACCGACCTCACCCGCGGCGCGCGACAGCAGGTGTCGGGATTGCACGAGCGGGTCCTGGCGCGCACGCCGGCGGGACGCTGGGGCGACATCGACGACTTCTCAGGCATCGCCGTGTTCCTGGCATCGCCCGCATCGAACTTCGTCACGGGCACCGCGATCCCCGTCGATGGCGGCTTCTCGGTGATGGCCTGAGGCGCGCGCGACGCGACGCATGAAAAAAGCCCCGGCATCCCTGCCGGGGCTCTTGAATCTAATGCCTGCCGCGATCAGTACTTCGCCATCACGGGGCCGCCGAACTTGTAACTGACGCCGACCGTGACGGCATTCGGATCACGCAAGGGTCTGTGAGATTGACGTTTCTCTCCACGCAAGGAATGTCTTTCACCACGCAAAAAAGAAAGCCCCGGACCAAGCCGGGGCTTTTGAATTTGGCAGTGCTTTTCTTGATCGTTGGTCGCGTTGCGTCGTCGACGTGCTCAGTAACGGGCGATGGTCGGGGCGTCGAACTTGTAGCTTGCGCGCACGACGGCCCACTGGATGTCGCGCGGCTTGGTGTCGAAGGTGTAGTTCCCCGCCGTCCCGCCGAGCTGATAGGTCTGGCTGCCGAAGGCGGCGTAGTTGTATTCGAGACCCACGATCCAGTTGCGGGTGACGCCGTATTCCCAGCCGGCGCCGATGGTCCAGCCGTTGTGCCAATGGGTCTGTCCGCCCGAGCCCGTCGCCACACCGGTGGTGTCGGTGACAGAGAGACGGTTGTTCACGCCGGCATAGCCGCCTCTAATGTAGAACAGGTTGTTCTGCACGGCGAAGCCAGCGCGGCCGACGATGGTCGCGAGCACGTTGGCGCGCCAGGAGAACACGTCGTCCCCGGCACCGAACGCGGTGTTCGTGAACGAACCGTGGTTGTCGAGGCCGGAGATCGTGCCTTCCATGCCGAACACGTAATTGTTGGCCTGCCAGTTGTAGCCGATCTGGGCGCCGCCCATGACCCCCGCGCTGCGCTGACGATAGCCCTGGCCCGGGACGAGGTCGCCGAACGGCGCGCCGATCCCGTTGTTGATGAACTGCTCGTTGGTCCATGCACCGCCGATGTGGCCGCCGACATAGAAGCCGGTCCAGTTGAACAGCGGCTCCACATAGGCGGGCGCCTTGTTGTAGCGCGCGCCGAGATCGGCGGCGGAAGCAGCGCCGGTCGAAACCAGAGCGGTCGTGCAGGCGAAGGCGGCAATCAACTTGTTACGCATGGTACACCCCGTGTCCTTTGATGGGCGCACGGTCACAGACGGGCGTTACTAAAATTGGAATCAACAGAGTTAACGTGGCGCGCGGGGCCGCGCAGGTCCGCAATTCCGCCCGCGCTGTTGCAGACCTGCAACGCCCGAGGTGCGATTTAACGCGATGTTATCCCTACCGATGTGTTGCGCTAGGGCGCGGCCTTCGAATGCACGTGCTCGGGCCGCACGCCGAGCGCCAGCAGGCGCGCCGGAATGCCCTGGAGCCATGGCAGCGCGGTGATGAGGCGCACGATCAGCGGCACCTTCAGCGGCCGGTCGCCGCTCCGCAGGGCGCCGCTGATGATGTTGTTCTGCACGAGCACCTGCATGCGCTGCGTCATCTTCACCGGGAACTCGCGGCGGCGCCTGACGGCATCGAGCTTGTCCTCGGACGGGCAGCCGCGCTGCAGCTGGTCCGCCAGCAGGTTGGCGGTCGCGACCGCGTCCTGCACGGCAAGATTGACGCCGACGCCGCCGACCGGCGACATCGCATGCGCGGCATCGCCGATGCAAAGCAGGCCCGGCTGCGTCCAGCGCGGCAGCCGGTTGATCGCGACAGTCAGCAGCTTGACGTCGTCGAAGCTCTTCACGTCGGCAATGCCTGCCTTGAGGACCGGGGCCATGCGCACGACGTCGTCGAGCAGCGCTTGCAGCCCCCTCGCCTTCACCGCCTGGTGCTGTCCCTTGGCGATGACGTAGGCGCATTGCCAATAATCGCCGCGATCGAAGGTGATCATCATCTTGCCGGGCTCGACGCGCGCGAACACGTTTTCCGTCTCCTCGGCGTTGCGGCCGGCGCGGAACCACAGCACGTCCATCGGCGCGCCGATCTCCTCGACCGCGAGGCCCGCGCGCTCGCGCACGGTCGAATGCCGGCCGTCGCAGGCGATGGTGAGATCGGCTTCGATGTCGATGAGGCCGTCTGGCGTCTTCGCACGCACGCCGGCGATGGTCTCGCCGCGGCGGATCAGATCGACCGCCTCGGTGCTCATCATCACCTCGAGCGAGGCAAAGCGGCGGCCGGCCTCGCGCAGGAAGTTCAGGAAGTCCCATTGCGGCATGAAAGCGATGAAGGGGTATTTGGTGCGCAGCCGCGAAAGATCGGCGATGCGCACCGGCGTGCCGCCGAACAGGCCGTCCATCTTTTGCAGGCGCTGATGCGGCAGCTTCAGGAAGCCGTCGATGAGGCCGAGCTCGTCCATCACTTGAAGCGTCGAGGGGTGCACGGTGTCGCCGCGAAAATCGCGGAAGAAATCCGCATGCTTCTCCAGCACCACGACCGCGATGCCGGCCCGCCCCAGGAGATAGCCGAGCATCATGCCCGCAGGTCCGCCGCCGACGATGCAGCAGCGGACTTGTTTCGTCCGGTTCGATGATTGGCCGGATGTCATTGCAGCCAGGATTCGCGATGTGAGATCGATCAGATATGGCCGGCAATGTAACGCCGATTCCGATCGAGCGGAGCTTGAAATCTGGATGCGCGATGCCAGCACGGGCCGGCAGCTCGGATCGTGCCGGCCCGTCCGATCCCGGGAATAAGCCGCGCCCCCTGTTGTTATCAGGAGATACGACCCGACACGGGCATCCGAGGGAAACGTTCAACGTGGCATGGTTGCTTGCAGGGGTGGCAGCCTGGCTGACCATCAACATCGCGCTGGTCTATCTGCGCACGCGCCGAGCCCGCGGTGCGGAAGAGAACGAGCCGCGGATCTAGCTTTGCCTGCGGCAGCCGTTCGCGTCAGGGCCGCCGGGCGCCACTTCGGGCGCCACGTGCGCGGCACCAGACAGGCCCGCACCACGCGGGCCTATCCTGGACAGCAGCCAGCCTATTTCTGATCTTCATTGCTGGTCCCGGTGCCCGGGCTGCCGATCGGCAAGCCGTTCGGCGCATGACCGACACCCGCGTTCCGTTCGGCTTGCGCGGCCGATGGCGAGGTGCCGTTTGCGGTCGGCGGCTGCACGTTCGGATTGTTCTGGCTCCTGTTGGTGTTGACGTTTGCCCCGGTCGTGGTGCCCTGCGTTCCCATGCCGGAAGGCGCCGACGGCCCCGAATTGGCGCTGCTGGAGGATGTGCCCATTCCGGCGCCCGAACTCGCCGCGGATCCGGCCCCGCCAGTCCCCGTTCCCGCAGCAGCACCGGCACTGGCACCGCCACTCGCACCGCCGCCTGCTCCCCCTCCTCCTCCGCCGCCGCCACCTCCCTGAGCGAAGGTCGCGGTCGAAAGTGCCGCACAAGCAATGGTCACGAGGATGGACTTGCGGATCATGGATCGTCTCCCTGGTTTGCGGGACAATCCAGGTCGCCCGGAAGTTGTTCCACTTCCGAGCATCACAACCTATCCGCCGACAATCGCCCTCAATTGTTGCTGCGGTTGGCGCTGCGAAAACTCTTGATCTCGGACACGCTGCCGTCGCGATAAGTCAGCTCAACGGAGACTGACTGCGTGCTCGGGGCGAGCTTCATGTAGAGCGGCATGCCGGCGGTGATGGCGCTGGGATCGCGCATGTCGCAGGGCGGCATCTTCAGCACCTGGTTGGGCACGGCGGTGTCGATGCCGATGCGCACCTCGCGGATGGCGCAGCGGTAGGACACGAGGTGCGTGTAGTAGACCAGGAGACCGTTGAAATCGCGGAACGAGAGCCAGCTCGTCGACGTCATGTCGAGGATCTTGCGCTGGTCGCGGATCAGGGCAGCCTCGGGATCGAACCGGATCGGGAACGGCCCCTGCATGTCGCCGGACTGGTCGACATAGCGGACCTCGATGGTGCCGGCTTGCGCATCCCCAGGCAATTCGATCGAGGGATTCGGCATCCGCTTGCGGGTGCGCGGATCGAGCGTGTCGATGAATCCGGTCTCGCGGAAATCGCCCTTGCCGGCCATGCGCCAGGAAATGCCGAGCGTCGGGTCGGCGAACGAGAACACCACGCTCCAGCCGCCATTGTGCCGCGAGAAGCTCGCGATCGGCGCGTTGAGGGTCTCCTCCTTCGGCAGCTGCGGCACCGACACCGGCGGCAGCGCAGCGAGCTTCTGCGGCGCCGGATCGGCCGGCCGCGCGGCGGCGTCCTTCGCCATGCCGCTCAGGAAGACATCGTCGACCATCTGATCGAAATAGACCGGCACCTGCCTGTGCTTCACGGTATCGGCCAACTCGCTGACGGCGCGGCGGGTGCGCTGCGCCACCTGCACGAGGTTCTCGCCGGGCTGGAGCAGCTCCTTGGCGAAGGTGCGCGTGAACACCGAATTGGGATTGGTGTCGTCATTGGACAGACGATCGAGCGCAGTCTGGCGGGGACCGGCCGAGAACACCGAGAACACGCCTTCGGGCAATTGCGTCATCGGCGCGAGCCCGCCGGCGCCGGCAACCGCGCGGGTGCCCTTGCGCTCGAACGGGTTGTTGCGGCAGGCGTCGAACACCAGGATCGAGGTCCGCGCCTTCTTGTTCTGCAGGCGCTCGACGATGCGATCGGCAAGGATCGCGGAGTCACGCACCAGCTCCTCCTGCCCTTCCGTCGCCGCCGGCACGTCGGTCGGCAGCAGGTAGTTCTGGCCCGCGATCTCGAAGCCGTGGCCGGCGTAGAAGAAGAACGCGGTATCGCCGGGCTCGATCGCCTTGTCGAAGGCGAGCAGCGTCTCGGAGAATTGCTGCCGGCTCTGGTTCTCCGCGACCATCACCGAGAAGCCGAGCTGCTTCAGCGTGTCGCCCATGGTGCGGGCGTCGTTGACCGCCTTGAGCAGCTTCGGCACGTTCCTGTAATCGTTGTTGCCGACGACCAGCGCGACCCGCTTCTCGGCAAAAGCCGGAAGCGCAAAGCCGCTCAGGCCCGCCGCGAGGCCAAGGGTCGCCAGAATTCTGAAAAGCCGACGCGTCATCGCAATTTCCCGTTGCAGAACGGCGGAGAGGCCGCTTCCTTCGAACGGCAGTTCATTGGACCCCCTGCCGCTGAGGGATAGTCGGCACAGGCGTAACGACGGTTCAAGGGCCCATGGCATGGCCCCCGGCGACTTCCGGGCGCTGGGGGCACGGATCGGCGTTAGCCGCCGCGCCGGGGCCCGCTCGGTCAATGCGTCGGCCGAAAAACCCTAGCCGCGCCCGAGATTTGGGCAAAAACCTCAGGTTTTTTAGGGCCTTCCCGCGCCTGCTCCATTGACTTTGGCCGATTCCCGCCTATGTTCCGTGGCAACGCGGCTCAGATCGAAGAGCGATTCCTGAGCGTTGCGCTTCGTTCGCGTGAGTCAGCACCCCCAGCTTCTTTGAGAGCGCGCCGTTTCGGGGTGGAACGCGACAGCCTTATCACCCTCGATTCCGAACGGCGGTTTCGACCAGAGGCTCAATGTCCTTTTCAAATCTCGGACTGTCCGAAAAAGTCCTCGCCGCAGTGGCGGCCACCGGTTACACCACCCCGACCCCCATCCAGGAACAGGCGATCCCCCACGTCCTCGCACGCAAGGACGTGCTCGGCATCGCCCAGACCGGCACCGGCAAGACCGCGGCCTTCGTGCTGCCGATGCTCACCATCCTCGAAAAAGGGCGCGCCCGGGCACGTATGCCCCGCACCCTGATCCTCGAGCCGACCCGCGAGCTCGCGGCCCAGGTCAAGGAGAACTTCGACCGCTACGGCGCCGGGCAGAAACTGAACGTCGCCCTGCTGATCGGCGGCGTTTCCTTCGGCGACCAGGATGCCAAGCTGACGCGCGGCGTCGACGTGCTGATCGCAACCCCCGGCCGCCTGCTCGACCACACCGAGCGCGGCGGCCTCCTGCTCACCGGCGTCGAGCTGCTCGTCATCGACGAAGCCGACCGCATGTTGGACATGGGCTTCATCCCCGACATCGAGCGCGTCTGCAAGCTGGTCCCGTTCACACGCCAGACCCTCTTCTTCACCGCGACCATGCCGCCGGAGATCCGGCGCATCACCGAAACCTTCCTGCACAATCCGCAGAAGGTCGAGGTCTCCAAGCCCGCCACCACCGCCGTCACCGTCACGCAGGTCCAGGTGCCTGCCGGCCGCGAGGCGCACGAGAAGCGCGAGCTGCTGCGCCGCCTGCTGCGCGAGGCCAAGGACCTCAAGAACGCGATCATCTTCTGCAATCGCAAGCGCGAGGTCGCGGTCGTTCACAAATCGCTGCAGAAGCACGGTTTCAGCGTCGGCGCGCTGCACGGCGATATGGATCAGTCGGCCCGCACGGCCGCACTCGAGCAATTCCGCAAGGGCGAGCTGCCGTTGCTGGTCGCCTCCGACGTCGCCGCCCGCGGCCTCGACATTCCCGAGGTCAGCCACGTCTTCAATTTCGACGTCCCCCATCACGCCGACGATTACGTCCACCGCATCGGCCGTACCGGCCGCGCCGGCCGCACCGGCACCGCGATCTCGATCGTGACGCCGCTCGACCAGAAGTCGATGGTGGCCATCGAGAAACTGATCGGCCAGAGCATTCCGCGCGCCGAAGGCGACTACGAAGTCCAGGCCGAATCCTCCGACGGGTCCGAGCGTCCGCGCGAGGCGCGTAGCCGCGAACGTTCACGCGGCGGACGCGGCAAGCCGCAGCGCGGCCGCGACCGTGAGCGCAGCCACGAGCCGCGCGAGGCGCGTAGCGAGGCAAGGCATTCCTCTGAAGCAAGGCATTCTGAAGCGAGGCATTCGTCCGAGACGAGGCAGCCCGCCGAAGCAAGGCATCGGGCCGACGAGAAGCCCGCCGGCGAGCCGCGTCGCGGCGCGCGCCAGCAGGCCAACAATGCGCATGTGCCGTCGATCGGCCGTCCCGAACCGCGCCGCCAGCGCGAGGCCGATACCGAGCCCGGCGATCATTCGCACCTGCCGGCGTTCTTGCTCCGGCCCGTGCGTTCGTCTCCCGCCGGCGCCTGAAGCGCGGGAGCGCGCTCCAGGTTTCAGTTGCGGAAACAGGAAGCACACGTTTTTAGATGCTTCGTGAACGTATATTTACGGGGCGTTCACGATCGTCCGTTAGCCTACGAACATAATTTAAGCATTGCTGCGGTCGCCGGCGCTCCGACCGCTGTGGGGTATGTTCTGTGGTCAAGGTGCTCGACGAACACGAACGCACGATGGCGTTCGCCGAAGTTGCGCTCGGTCAGATCCGATCGCTTCGGCAGACGGCGATTCCCCGCAATTACGAGATCTGGTACGTTTACGCGACCGGCTACAACGCTCCGCTCAACAAGATCGTCAACGAGACGCTGGCGCGCAGCGGCAAGCTGACCGAGGCCGACCTCGAGCAGATCTACGAGACCTATCTCTCCCACATCAAGACCACCGACCGCATCGACAAGGTCGGGGCGCGCGTCATCGGCGAGATCGACGACGTGATGAAGGTCTTGAGCGACGCCCTCGGCATGACCGGGTCCTACGATACCACCCTGTCCGGCGCGGCCGCGAAGCTGTCGTCGCCGAGAGCCGCGACCAGATCAAGACGATCGTCGAAACGCTGCTGCGCTCGACCAGCGAGATGCGCGAGACCAACAAGGCGCTGGAAGACCGCCTGGCGCTGTCGAAGAACGAGATCAGCAATCTCCAGCAGAGCCTGGAGGCGATCCGCGCCGAAAGCCTGACCGATCCTCTCACCGGGCTTGGCAACCGCAAATATTTCGACCGCATGATCGACATGGCGGTGCAGAGCGCGCTCGCCTCGGGCGAGCCGCTGTCGCTGCTGCTGTTCGACATCGACCACTTCAAGTCGTTCAATGATTCCTACGGCCATCTCACCGGCGACCAGGTGCTGCGGCTCGTCGGCCTGTCACTGAAGCAGACCATCAAGGGCCAGGACATCACCGCGCGCTATGGCGGCGAGGAGTTCGCGGTCGTGCTGCCCAACACCGCGCTGCGGCAGGCCCTCACGGTGGCCGACCACATCCGCCGCGCGGTGATGGCGAAGGAATTGAAGAAGAAGTCCACCGGCGAGATCCTCGGCCGCGTCACCATCTCCGTCGGCGTCTCCATGCTCAAGCCGAGCGACGACACCGACGCGCTGATCGAGCGCGCCGATGCCTGCCTCTACGCCGCCAAGCGCAACGGCCGCAACCGCGTGATCTGCGAGGCGGATCCGGAATACGCGGTCGAGTCGCACAGCCGCGTGGCGTAGATCTCCATCAACTGCCGCAGGGTGCCGTAGGGTTGGCAAAGGCGCAAAGCGCCGTGCCCACGTATAGTCCGTGGGCACGCTCCGCTTTGCCCGCCCTACGGCACCGCCGCTTGACTTTGTTCCAGCTAGAACAAACATCTGACATGACTGTGCCTTGGCCGCCTGCACCCGAGCTCGCAAAGGGACTTGTCGTCATGTTCAATCCCCATGACTTCCACACACCGCAACCCTCCTACAGCCGGGACGATCTGCTGAGATCGAGCGAAGGCGGCTATTTCGGCCCGGGCAATGCGCAATTGCCGGCACCGCCGATGCTGATGATGGATCGCATCACGGAGATCAGCATGGACGGCGGCGCGTTCGGCAAGGGCCATATCGTCGGCGAGCTCGACATCACGCCAAGCCATTGGTTCTTCGATTGCCACTATCGCGGCGACGCGATGATGCCGCCCACCCTGGGGCTCGACGCCATGTGGCAGATGATCGGCTATTGGCTCGGCTGGTCGGGCTCACCGGGCAAAGGCCGCGCCATCGGCGTCGGCGAGGTGGAGTGCACCGGCACGGTGACACCCGACACGAAACGCGTTCGCTACGAGGTCGCGATGCGCATGGTCCGGCGCGGCAAGCTGGTGCTCGGAATCGCCGACGGGCGCGTGCTGGCCGACGGCGCGTCTGTCTTCGTGGCGAAGGATATGCGCGTCGGCCTGACCAAGGCCGCGGACTAGCCCCCGGTACCCATCAAGCCGCTGGCCGCTGATGTCTGCTCACGCCCCAATAGCAGAGGTCGCGACGGGCCAAACGCAGACGTCGCCAGTCGTCGCGACAATTAACGCCATTCGATTCCGTATGCATCAATGGGCTGCTGAAAGCCTTTGAGATGGTGGGCACCCAAGCTTGACACTTGCACACGATCTCGGATGCAATCCTGTACAGCCTTTGACACGAGAATGGCATCGGGGTCGGCCAACTGACACAAACGAGCGGCCAATTGAACGGTCGCACCGAACAGGTCGTTGCTGTCAGCAATCGGCTCGCCGACATCGATGCCAATTCGCACCTGAAGCTTCTCCTTGCTCGCCAGATTGAAGGCTTCAAATGCGCGCTGGATGGCGCGGGCGCATTGCACGGAGGCAGAGGCGTCGGCAAAGGATGCCATGATACCATCGCCGGTGTGCTTCACCACATGCCCGCCCTCGTCCTTCAAGGCCCGGCGCACCAGCGCGTCATGAGCCCGAACCATCTCCACTGAACGGGCATCGCCAAGACGCTCCGTCATGCTGGTAGAGCCAACGATGTCGGTGAACATGATAGCTCGCAGCGCCGAATCGAATTTGACATCGTCTGCCGCGCCGCTAGGGGCCGGGTCGGACACCCTCCCCAGAAACGCCTGGACCGCCGAGAGGTCCACTTCGATGACATCTTTCGCTACGTCGCCGTGAGCTTCGTCATGAACCCTCATCGCCGTTCGGATATCCGGTGCGTCAATGAGACAGAAGCCCGTACCGCGCGATTCATCAAACCAGTACGTTAGAAAACGAACGCCGTATCGATCTTGCACTTCCAAATCTTTGCGATGCGCCTCGGCGATATCGGCGGCGGTCAGCCCCGAGAGATCGTGTCGATCAAGGAAAATTGGCATCGGCAGCACCCTATCCAATTCTTCGAAATATGGCCTGAAGTCTGCACTAAGCTTGAAGTTCCCGAAAGGCCAATCCCTGCGTCCTGATGTCAGCTCCGGGTCAGAAGCCACCGCACTAGCGCCCGGCTGCAAACTTCCGGTCTGCTCCTGTGAACCGACATGCAGCGGCACTTCGCCATCGGAGGCGATGGGCCACAAGCCGCTATTTCGACCAGCTGCCGCTGTATCGTATTCGGAGGCCAAACAGGCAGCCCACCCAAGGGTAGCGCAGAGGATTTGCGCTAGGCCGCCGCTCCTTTGGTCCGGACTGGCTGGGCATCGTCGCGGTGCGTGGCAAGATGAAGCGGCTTCCTCTGGTGACAGATCAGTGGCCGCGATGAGCGAAGTGCGAATCCGGCGATTTCACCCGCAGCGTATGAAGGTCAGACAAGCCTGCTTACCTAACGAGACCCCATCGCTTTTTGTTGACTCGCGCCGCGAATGGGCAAATCCTTCCAGTAGCCCGAATTGCCGTTGCCGATTTTATTACTTTAGGCCTCGGCGCCCCCGCTTCTGGCGCCGCCCGCCAAATCATCTGAGTAGACCGGAGGGGCCGATGCGTGCACTCGCCTTGAGAACCGTCTCTCTTCTCGCCCTTGCTACTTTAATTTCGATCTCGGTCACGCCTGTAGTGCGAGCGCAGGACGCGACCGACGAGCAGTTTGGCAAGGTTCACTTCCAGACCACATGCAACGAGGTGGCGCAGCGGCGTTTCGATCGCGGGATGCGCTACCAGCACTCGTTCTGGTATCGGCCATCCAAAGAGATTTTCGAGGAGACGTTGCTGGCTGATCCGGAATGCGCGATCGCTTACTGGGGCATTGCCCTCAGCCTGCTGTACAATCCGCATTTTCCCGCGCCGAAAGAAAATCTCGCCGCGGGCCTTGCAGCACTGCAAAAGGCAAAGGCACTCGGCGCCAAGAGTGAACGCGAGCGCGACTATATCGATGCGCTCCTGGCCTTCTATTCGGGCGACGAAAAGACGACGTTTGGCCAGCGCGCACAGGCCTATCTCAAGGCAACCGAAGCGGTCGCCGCGCGCTATCCCGATGATGACGAGGCGCAGATCGCCTATGCTATCACGCTTAATGTCACGGCATCACCAAACGACAAGACCTATGCCAACCAGCTCAAGGGCGCTGCCATCCTGGAGCCAATCTTCAAGCGTCAGCCGCGACATCCGGGTGTCGCGCACTACCTGATCCACCTCTACGACTATCCGGCGATCGCGGAGCAAGGCCTGGACGCCGCCAAGCGTTATTCCGAAATCGCGCCGGCGGCGCCGCACGCCTTGCACATGCCGTCGCACATCTTTACCCGCGTTGGCTACTGGAAGGAATCCATAGAGGCCAATAGCCGTTCCGCCAAAGCTGCCAAGGAGGGCAAGGACCCAAGCGAGCAGCTGCATGCGGACGACTATATGGTATACGCTCTGCTCCAGCTTGCGCAGGACAGCCGGGCCCGAGACATTATCGCGGACATGGTCACGACCACGGGCTATGCCCCTTCCGTTCGCGCGGGGCCCTACGCTATCGCGGCAAGCCAAGCGCGCTACATGGTCGAGCGTGGCGATTGGCAGGGCGCTGCCGCGCTGAAGGTTGAGCCGAGCCGGTTTGCCTATGTCGATGCGATCACTTATTTCGCCCGCGCTCTTGGCGCGGCGCGCTCCGGCAATGCAGACGCCGCAACGGCGGACATCGCCAAGCTCGCAGAGTTGCGGGACAAGCTGCAGCAAGACAAGGACAACTATTGGACTGAGATCGTCGACATTCAGCGGCAGGTCGCCACGGCCTGGCAGCTCAACGCCCAGGGAAAACATTCCGAAGCGTTGGAGGTGATGCGGCTTGCTGCGGAAGCCGAAGACAAGACCGAAAAATCCATCGTGACGCCTGGGCCGCTTGCCCCGGCACGCGAGCTTTATGGGACCATGCTGCTCGATCGTGGCATGGCCACGGAGGCACTGGTCGCTTTCGAAAGCACCATGCGCAAGGAACCGAACCGCTTTGGTGCGACGGTCGGCGCCGCTCGCGCCGCAGAGAAAGCGGGGGATGCGGTGAAAGCACGTCAGTACTACCGGAAAGTCGTGGAGATGGCGCGCGATGGCGACACATCGCGGGAGGACCTGGCGGCCGCACGAAAGTTCATGGCCCAGAATTAACAACATTCGCCGCGATCAGCTTCCATGCGCCTGACAAGAAAATTCGTCTCGGTTAGCTCAGCCACAGCACTACTTTGCGCAGCCGCGACGGTCTGGATGTTGAAATCCAGCGAAGCGCCTCGCGCAACTGCGTCCGGCGAGGTCCGGCCGGTGTGGACAGAAACCAATTGGCCTTTCGGGATAGATCCCTGGGGAAAGGGTAAAGCGTTCCGCTGCAAGGCCGAGGATTGCGGGAGCGAGGTCCAGCTCTACGTTCGCGCGAAGCTCGGCTTTTGCAATTGTGCCACCGGGGTGGCCAACGATGGCGACCTCGAGCAAATGGGTGACCTGGCGCTGATTGGCAAGACGACGCCGGTCGGAGCCGGACGAGAGATCGTCGTCGGTCCGATGCGTGGGCGCAGCCGGGCCTATCGCGTCGACGGAAGGAGCGGCGGCGCGCTCTCACTCGCCTTCAATCAACGGTGCGACATGGTGGCCGCGACGGCCTTGACCGGACCGGGCGCGCCCGCGTCACTTGAGCCGGCTGTGCTGGCCTTTCTGAACAGTGACCGCATGTTGAAGTGGGCCGAAATCGCGCTTGGCTTATGACTTAGCCGAAGTCGGCTTTTTCGTTCAGGAGAATAACAGCTCGCTTCATTACGCATCATCCCGGCTGAACCAGCGGAATGGCCTACTCTGCATCGTACCTCCTGAAGTTCTCGCGATGGGTTCTTGTAATAGGATCGTTCCAGTGCGGTCCGACCGACTGCAGGAATTTCTCTCGCTTCCCTAGCCGGCCAATGCAACGTCGGTGACCTTAAGCAGTTGTGCTTCGATCTCGCTCTATGGGTCACAAGCGGTCTAGCCACGACCGCTCAGAAGATCAGCTTTGGGTCATAAGCGGCCCTCAGCGGGCATCGCCGTGTACGTCAGCTACGGCCCAGGAGCTGACCTTCGGTGCCTCGATGGAATTCCGGCACAGGTCATAAGTCGGGCGTCCCGATCCGCTGTTCACCATGGCTTAACCCTGCGCACTGAGTTGCCGGATTGGGCCGTTGATCCAGCCTCGTTCAGCCGACCACCCGCAACCTTTGATTACCTTTTCTCCAGCAGGTTGCGTGGGCGTGGGAAAATGGATCCATTGATATGACGGCCGTCGAGTTGCCTGCGGATGCGCCAGGGCAGAGATTCGCTGCGTCCCGTGTCCGCGTCCTCTGCATCCTCTTCTTCTTTTCCGGCTTCCCGGCGCTGATCTATCAACTGACCTGGCAACGAAGCCTGTTCCGGATCTTCGGCGTCAATTCGGAATCAGTCACGATCATCGTGACCGCCTTCATGCTCGGGCTCGGGCTTGGCAGCCTGTGCGGCGGCTGGATATCCCGACGCACCAACGTCAAGCCGTTGTTGCTGCTCGGGGTGATCGAGCTTGCGACCGCCGCATTTGGATTGGCCTCGCTCCAGATCTTCGAGAAGGTGGGCGCCATGGTCGCAGACCTGCCGCTGCCCGCCCTTGCCGCCATCAACCTCGTCCTGGTGCTGCTGCCGACCCTTCTGATGGGCGCAACGCTGCCGATCCTGGTCTCGTATCTGGCACGTATGACCGGCGAGATCGGCGACGCCGTCGGCACACTCTATTTTGTCAATACGCTCGGCGCCGCTGCCGCGTGCCTCGTATGCGCCACCCTGATTTTCCCTTTTCTCGGCATGCATGAGGCGATCACGATCGCGGCTGGAATCAATCTCGTGGTCGGCGCCGGTGCGATCGCGGCGCACATCCTCTCTGGTCCCGGCGCGGCGCCGGAGTCTCGAACGTCGACCAAGGCTCCGGACACCCAGCCGATCCTTGGCATGGGTGTCGTCGTCCTGCTCGCGATGGCGGGTGGATTCATCTCGTTGTCCTACGAGATCTACCTGTTCCGCGTGATGTCGTTTGCCTCGGGATCGAGCTCGCTGGCATTTGCGATAACGCTCTATGCTTTCCTGACAGGTATCGCGGTCGGCGCGCGAAAGGCCGGACAGTCCTGCAGGACGCTCGCGCCGCAGGATGCCTTGCGCCAAGCCGCGAGCGATCTGATCTGGGCCAATTTGTTCGCCGCCATATTCCTTCCGTTGATGACGCAATTGGCCTGGGTCGGCGCCGGCGCGATCGGCATCGCCGTCGCGATCACCTACCTGATCGCGCGGCAATGGGGTGCGCTGCTCCCCTATCTTTCGCAGTTTGGTATCGCGACCGACGAACGAATCGGCCAGCGGACAGCGCTGCTTTATTTCGCCAACATCGCTGGCTGCGCCAGCGGGGCGATCCTTACGGGCTTCGTGCTGACGGAGTATCTTGGAATCAGGCAGATCGCGGCGATGCTGCTCGTCGGCGGCACGATGGCCGCATTTGCATTGATTGCGCTTGCCCCAAGGCAGGAGCGAAATCGTCTTGGTTATCTTGCCATTGCGGTTCTCGTCTTCGGCCTCGGCGCAAGCGCCTTGTTGAGCCAACGGCTGCTGGAAAATCTGCAGGCGAAGACGCTCGCCGACCACGACTTCGCGCAGATTGTCGAGAATCGTAGCGGCATCATCACCGTCGACAACGACGGCACCGTCTTTGGCAACGGCATGTATGACGGCCGCTTCAACACGGATCTGAAGTCCGACCGCAATGGCATCATCCGGCCGTACGCGCTGAGTCTCTTCCACCCCGCACCACGGCAGGTGCTGATGATCGGTCTCTCGTCCGGTTCATGGGCCCAGGTCATCGCCCACAATCCAGACGTGGAATCGCTCACGATCGTCGAGATCAATCGCGGATATCTCGAGCTGATCGCAAAGCACGACGATGTCAGGTCGATCCTGAGCAATCCCAAGATCAGGATCGTCGAGGACGACGGACGCCGTTGGCTCCGCCACCATCCCGACGCCCGTTTCGATGCGGTCGTCTCCAATACGACGTGGCATTTCCGCGCCAACGCCACCAATCTGCTGTCGTCGGAATTCCTTGGCCTTGTGCAGCAACACCTCAAGCCCGGTGGAATTTTCTTCTACAACACCACCAATTCGCGGCGCGCTCAGCGCACAGGCTGCACCGCATTTTCCTACGGCGCCCGGTTCTTGAACCATATGGTGGTGTCGCAGACCCCGATCGCGTGGGATCATGATCGCTGGCGACGAACGCTCGAAACCTACCGCATTGACGGCAAACCCGAATTTTCTTCCGATGACGCTGACCGCGCTCGGCTCGACGCCCTGATCGCCGACTTTCGTCAGGATGGTTCCACGATCGAACCATGTCCGCAGCTGCTGGAGGCGACCACCGGCCAAACCCTCGTGACCGACAACAACATGGGCACCGAGTGGCGCTACTTTCTCGGTTTGGAGTGAGCCTGCCTCCGCGGCGCTATGGACTTCTTCGCCGCGACCTTCCTCGCCACCCTCTTCCCCTTCGGCCGCTTCTTCACCTTGGCGCGCTGGGCGGCCGCGAGTGCCGCCCTCGCCCATTGCACGAATTCCTCGGAATCGTCGAACAGCCGCGCCGGCAGCTCCCAGTAAGAGTTGACCACCACGGTCTTGGCGCGGGTCGAATACTGAAACGGCTTTGAGCCTTCGGCCTCGAAGTCCGGGATGGTCACCTCGTCGGCGCGGAAGAACAGGCCGGCGCGCAAGGACAAGGCGAAGTTGATGCCGTCGGCGGAGATGCCGAAGCCTGAAAACATCTTGCGGATGGTGACGGGGCCGAAATCGGCGAACAGGTCGATCAGGAATTCGCGGTCCATGGCCCAACACTCTCCCGGAGTCGTCCCCGCGAACGCGGGGATCCCAGCGCGAGCGCTTCGCGCTCGTCGCGATTTCCACAGGGAGAAGTTTAGCGAAGACTGTTCGTCATGCCAGTGTCGGTACGAACACCGCCGACACCGATAGATCACGCGGTATGGGTCCCAGCCTTCGCGGGGACGACAACGGAGGGCTTGGCGCGATTCGGGCTACCCGTCGATCTTGGCCGGCCGCAGCTCGACCGACTCGCCGCAGCCGCAGGCGGAGATCTGGTTGGGGTTGTTGAAGACGAACTGGGCCTGCATCTTGTCGGCCCTGTAGTCCATCTCGGTGCCGAGCAGGAACAGCACGGCCTTGGGGTCGACCAGGATCTTGACGCCCTTGTCCTCGACGACCTCGTCGGTCGGCCGGATCTCGTGGGCATATTCGACCGTGTAGGACTGGCCGGCGCAGCCGCCGTTCTTCACGCCGACGCGCAAGCCGACGATCTCGGAATCCGCACGCTGGGTCAGCTCGGTGATGCGCTGGGCGGCCGCATCCGTCAGCCGCATCACCTGCGGGCGCGGACGCCGCGGCTTCGGAGTGGATGCTGGGGTCGAACCTGACGAAATCTGGGTCATCTTGTCTATCTGGTCCGTTGCGGAGCGAATTCAATGCCGGTGGTGCGCGTCACCACATGTTGAGGACGAGCCGGGCCTCGTCGCTCATGCGCTCGGGCGACCACGGCGGCTCCCAGACCACCTTGACGTCGACCACGCCGACGCCGGGAACGCTGGCCACCGCGTTCTCGACCATGGTCGGCAGCTCGCCGGCGGCGGGGCAGTTCGGCGTCGTCAGCGTCATCTGCACGTCGACGGAGCGGTCGTCCTTGATCTCGACCTTGTAGATCAGGCCGAGCTCGTAGATGTCGGCGGGAATTTCCGGGTCGAACACGGTCTTGAGCCCGGCGATGATCTCGCGGGTCAGCCGCTCGGTCTCCTCCGGCGGCAGCGCCGAATGGGTCTCCATCGGATTGGCTTTGATTTCGGCCGTGTCACTCATGCGAACAAATCCCGCGCCTTCAACAGCGCCTGTGCCAGATGATCGACTTCTTCCCGCGTATTATACATGCCGAACGAGGCCCGGCAGGTGGCCGTCACGTTGAACCGCTCTAAAAGCGGCATCACGCAATGGGTGCCGGCACGCACCGCGATGCCCTGGCGGTCGATCACGGTGGCGACGTCGTGGGCGTGCGCGCCCTTGAGCTCGAAGGAGATCACCGGGCCCTTGCCCCTCGCCGTGCCGATCAGGCGCAGCGAGTTGATCTCGCGCAGGCGATCCTGGGCGTAGGCGGTGAGATCGGCCTCGTACGCGGCGATGCGTTCCTTGCCGATCGAGTTGACGTAGTCGATGGCGGCACCAAGGCCGACGGCCTCGACGATCGCCGGCGTGCCCGCCTCGAACTTGTGCGGGGGATCGCCATAGGTGACGACATCGCGCGAGACTTCGCGGATCATCTCGCCGCCGCCGTTGAAGGGGCGCATCGCGACGAGGTGGTCGTACTTGGCCCAGAGCACGCCGATGCCGGTCGGCCCGTACACCTTGTGGCCGGTGAAGACGTAGAAGTCGCAGCCGATGTCCTGGACGTCGATCGGCAGATGCACCGCGCCCTGGCTGCCGTCGACCAGCACGGGAATGCCGCGGGCGTGGGCGATCCTGACGACGTCCTTGACCGGCACGATGGTGCCGAGCGCGTTCGACATCTGGGTGATCGCGACCAGCTTGGTCTTGGCGGTGAGCAGCTTCTCGAATTCCTCGATCAGGAAGTTGCCTTCGTCGTCGACCGGCGCCCACTTGATCACCGCGCCCTGGCGCTCCCTGAGGAAATGCCAGGGCACGATGTTGGAATGGTGCTCCATGATCGAGATGACGATCTCGTCGCCTTCGCCGATGTTCGGCCCGCCCCAGGACGACGCGACCAGGTTGATCGCCTCCGTCGCGTTGCGGGTGAAGATCACTTCCTCAGGTCGCGGTGCATTGATGAACTGCGCCACCTTGGTGCGGCCGCCCTCATAGGCTTCGGTCGCCGCGTTCGCGAGGTAATGCAGGCCGCGATGCACGTTGGCGTATTCGCTCGTATAGGCCTGCGTCATGCGCTCGAGCACGGCGCTCGGCTTCTGCGCCGAGGCGGCGTTGTCGAGATACACGAGCGGCTTGCCGTAGACCTGCATCGCAAGCGCCGGAAAGTCCTGGCGCACGCGCGCGACGTCGTAGGCGCCGTTCCTGACCGCGGGATGCGTGCTCATTGGCGCCGCTCCAGCCAGCGCTCGGCGATACCGATCACATGCTCGCGCAAGGCCTCGTCGGCGATCTGCTCGACCGCCTCGCCGACGAAAGCCTGGATCAGCAGCGCCTGGGCCTGCTTCTCCGGCAGCCCGCGCGCCTTCAGATAGAACAGCAGGCTGTCGTCGAGCGCGCCGGCGGTGGCGCCGTGGCCGCAGGAGACGTCGTCGGCAAAGATCTCGAGCTCGGGCTTGTTGTCCGCCTCGGCCTCGTCCGAGAGCAGCAGCGCACGGGTCATCATCTTGCCGTCGGTCTTCTGCGCGTCGGGACGGACGATGATGCGGCCCTGGAACACCGAGTGGCCGCGGTCGTCGATCACGGCGCGGAAGATCTCGCGGCTGACGCAGTTCGGCACGGCGTGGTCGACCACCAGCGTGGTGTCGCCATGCTCGGTTTTCTTCAACAGGTTGACGCCGTTGGCCGAGAGCTCGCTGCCCTCGCCCGCCAGCGTGATGAAGCCCTGCAACCGGCTCACCGCAGCGCCGGTGGTCATGTTGAAGAAATTGTACTTCACGTTGGCGCCGATGGTGACGAAATGCGATGTCACGTTAACAGCGTCAGGCGCATCGTCCATCAGGCGGATGTGGGCGACGTCGGCATCATCGCCGACCGAGACGAGCACGGCGTCGTTGACCTGGTAAGCCACGGCGTCCGCCGCAACGAAGGTCTCGACGAGAGTGGCGCGAGCCCCCTTCCCGACCACGATCTGCGAGCGGGTGAACGCCGACGCTGACCCGGCGGCCGCGATGTGGATGATCTGGATCGGCGCGGACAGCTGTGCGCCGTCGGCGATCGACAACACGAATCCGTCGGTCGCCATCGCCGCGTTCAGCGCAATCACCGCATCGGTGGCCGCGGTCTTCAGCAGGCCGGCGTCCTTGTCGAGCGTCTCGCGCAGGGTCTTGAAGCCTGCCTCGGCGGCAAGCGCCTTGACGTCGGACAGATCGGCCGCGAACACGCCATCGACCAGCACCAGCTTGCGGGCGCCGTCGATCGCATGCGCCTTCACCGCGTCCGCGGCGCGCTTCAACGCGGCCGCATCGGGCGCGGCGGCCAGCGGCAGCACCTCGCCGACCAGCGCGCGCAGGTCGGTGTATTTCCATTCCTCGATCCGGCGGTGCGGCAGGCCGAGACGCTCATAGGTCTCGAACGCGTCGCGGCGCACGGCGATCACGTCAGGCGAACCCGGCAGCCGGCCCTCGGCGCTGGTGAAGAGATCGCTCACCGCGCGGCTCGTTCCGGTCTTTGCCACAGCAACGTTCATTGCAAACAATCCTTACGCGGCGTCCTCGAACTGGGCGTAGCCGGACGCTTCCAGCTCCAGCGCCAGCTCCTTGCCGCCGCTCTTCACGACACGGCCCCTGGACATCACGTGCACGACGTCAGGCACGATGTAGTTCAGCAGCCGCTGATAATGGGTGATGACGACCATCGAGCGCTTCGGCGAGCGCAGCGCGTTGACGCCGTCGGCCGCAATGCGCAGCGCGTCGATGTCGAGGCCGGAATCCATCTCGTCGAGGATGCACAGGCTCGGCTCGAACAGCGCCATCTGCAGCACCTCGTTGCGCTTCTTCTCGCCGCCGGAGAAGCCGACATTGACGCCGCGCTTGAGCATGTCCTGCGGGATGTTCAGCGACTTCGAGACTTCGCGGACCTTCTTCAGGAAGTCCGGCGTCGAATATTCATCCTCGCCGCGCGCCTTGCGCTGGGCGTTCAGCGCGGTGCGCAGGAAGTTCATGGTGGCGACGCCAGGAATTTCGACCGGGTACTGGAACGCCAGGAACACGCCCTTGGCGGCGCGCTCGTTCGGCTCCATCTCCAGGAGATCCTCGCCCTTGAACAGGATCTGGCCGTCGGTGACCTCATAGCCTGGCTTGCCGGCGATGACGTGCGAGAGCGTCGACTTGCCGGAGCCGTTCGGCCCCATGATCGCGTGCACCTCGCCCTCGTTCACGGTCAGCGTCAGCCCGTGGAGGATCTCACGCTCCTCGACACGAACCTTGAGGTCTTTCACTTCAAGCAAAGCCATGGTCTTGTTTCCATCTATCCCCTCACCCCAGGGAGCGCCGAAGGCGCGTCTCGAAGGGCGAGGCCACCAATCTTTCCGGTCGTCATCCTTCGAGACGGCCGCTTGCGCGGCCTCCTCAGGATGAGGTCCGAGCTAACCGACGCTGCCTTCGAGCGAGATCGAGATCAGCTTCTGTGCTTCCACCGCGAATTCCATCGGCAGCTGCTGCAGCACGTCCTTGACGAAGCCGTTGACGACGAGGCCGACCGCCTCTTCCTGGCTGAGCCCGCGCTGGATGCAGTAGAACAGCACGTCCTCGGAGATCTTCGACGTCGTCGCCTCGTGCTCGAACGTCGCCGAGGAATTCTTGGCCTCGATGTACGGCACGGTGTGCGCGCCGCACTTGTCGCCGATCAGAAGCGAATCGCACGCCGTGAAGTTGCGCGCGCCGGTCGCTTTCCGATGCGCGGTGACGAGGCCGCGATAGGTGTTCTGCGACCTGCCGGCGGCGATGCCCTTGGAGATGATCCGGCTCGACGTGTTCTTGCCGAGGTGAATCATCTTGGTGCCGCTGTCGACCTGCTGGAAGCCGTTCGAGATTGCGATCGAATAGAATTCACCACGGGAATTATCACCGCGCAGGATGCAGCTCGGATATTTCCAGGTGATCGCGGATCCCGTCTCGACCTGGGTCCAGGAGATCTTGGAATTGTTGCCGCGGCAATCGCCACGCTTGGTGACGAAATTGTAGATGCCGCCCTTGCCTTCCGAATTGCCGGGATACCAGTTCTGCACCGTCGAATATTTGATCTCGGCATCGTCATGCGCGATGAGCTCGACCACGGCGGCGTGCAGCTGGTTCTCGTCGCGCTGCGGCGCGGTGCAGCCCTCGAGATAGCTGACGTAGGAGCCCTTGTCGGCGATGATCAGGGTGCGCTCGAACTGGCCGGTGTTGCGCTCGTTGATGCGGAAATAGGTCGACAGCTCCATCGGGCAGCGCACGCCGGGCGGCACGTAGACGAACGAGCCGTCGGAGAACACCGCCGAGTTCAAGGTCGCGTAGAAATTGTCCGAGGTCGGCACTACCGAGCCCAGGTACTTCTGCACCAATTCGGGATGCTCGCGGATCGCCTCCGAGATCGGCATGAAGATCACGCCGGCCTTCTTCAGCTCGGCCTTGAAGGTGGTGGCCACCGAGACCGAATCGAAGACAGCATCGACCGCGATCTTGCGGCGGGCGGGATCTTCCTCGCCCGGCTTGGGCTCGACGCCTTCGAGCATGGCGACCTCCCGCAAGGGGATGCCGAGCTTCTCGTAGGTCTTCAGGATTTCGGGATCGATCTCGTCCAGCGACGTGACCGTCTTCTTCGGCTTCGGCGCCGCATAGTAATAGAGGTCCTGGAAGTCGATCCTGGGATAGTCGACACGGGCCCAGGTCGGCTCGGCCATGGTCAGCCAGCGCCGATAGGCCTCGAGCCGCCACTGCAGCATCCAGGCGGGCTCGTTCTTCTTCTCGGAGATGAACTTGACGGTTTCTTCCGACAGCCCCTTGGGGGCCTTGTCGGACTCGATCAGGGTCTCAAACCCATAACGATACTGGTCGACGTCGATGCGCTTCACGCGCTCGACCGTCTCTTGTACGGCTGGCATTCCATCCTCCGCTCGCGGTTTCAAGGACCGCGGTGGATCAAACTCGGTCGAGTATTACGATATTTCTGTGCGGAAAGCACGGGCTTAGAACCGTTCAAGCCGTGTTTCATCGCTTAGCCCTTAAGTAGGGTATTACCGAGCTTTCGCCAAGCCTCTAACGCCCTATTGATGTCATCTGGTTCCGTGGACCAGCCCAGACTGAGACGCACCGCTCCCTGCGCCACCGCGGGGTCGAAGCCCATGGCCGAAAGCACGTGGGAGGGCTGGACCTTGCCCGAGGAGCAGGCCGAGCCCGAGGAGACGGCGATGCCTTCGAGGTCGAAGCCGATCACGGCCGTCTCGGCCTTGAGGCCGGGTGCCGTGAACAGGACGGTATTTGGCAACCGCCTGACGTCCTCCGCGAAGATGGTTGCGCCCGCGATCCCCCGGATGCCGTTTTCCAAGCGGATTCTGAGGATTGTGATGCGCTCCGCATCCTCCGGCAGAGCCTGAAGCGCGACTTTCACGGCCGCACCAAAGCCGGCGATGCCGACGACATTCTCGGTTCCGGCGCGGCGGCCGAGTTCCTGCCCGCCGCCTCGCAGCACCGGCTCCAGTCCGGCGATCCCCTCGGCCATGACCAGTGCGCCGACGCCCTTGGGGCCGCCGATCTTGTGCGCAGAAAAGGTCGCAAGGTCGATGCCCATAGCCTTGATATCGAACGGGATCTTCCCCAGCGCCTGGATCGCATCGACGTGCAGGAGGCCGCCGGCCTCGTGAACGATCCGCGCCGCCTCGGCGACCGGCTGGAGCGCGCCCGTCTCGTTGTTGGCGGCCATGATCGAGACCAGCGCCGGCGGCCCGTCCGCGAGCCGTGCCCTTAGGTGCTCGAGATCGACCACGCCGGCGCGCGTGACGCGGATCAGGCCGATCGTGTTCGCCGGGAACCGGCCACCTGCCAGAACCGAGGCGTGCTCGACCGCCGACACCAGCAGCCGCTCGACAGGTCCGCTGGACGGCCCTCGCAGCCCCGGCGACAGGGCCAGCGCATTGGCCTCGGTTCCTGCCGAGGTGAAGACCACGTTCCGCGGCAAGGCACCGACTGCCAACGCAAGTTCGGCGCGGGCCTCTTCGACCAATCGTCGTGCCTCCCGCCCCTCGGCATGGACCGACGATGGATTGCCGGCCAGGTCAAAGGCCGCAACCATCGCGGCCCGGGCCTCGGGCCGCAGCGGCGTGGTCGCGTTCCAGTCGAGATAGACACGGTTCGGCATCTCGCCCTCTTAGCACCTTTTGCCATCCGTCCAATCGGAGGCCGCGTGCATCAGGGCCGGCCGGTGCGGCTCCGTCGCGGCAACAATCCGCGGCAGCGCCCGCAATCCGAACAGCGGCCGCAGCCAGACAAGGCGCCGGACGATTTCATAGGTCGCCACACATGCGAGCGCGGTCCCGATGATGACAATGGAGGCCTCGATCCCAACCGGGAGACCGCTGTCGCGCAGTGCATGGGCGATGACGATGATCGCGGTCTGATGCACGATGTAGTACGGGAAGATCGCGTCGGTCAGATAGCGGCGCACCGGTCCGTCGGCGGCGAGGTGACGTCGCGCAAAGCCCAGCACGGCGGCGATCGCGAGCCATTGGTAGCAACCATAGGCCGAGGCGGCGGCCCACCTCAGCGCGGGCGACGGCGCAAACAGTCCGGCGCGAACCAGGATGAAGGCCGAGAAGCAGGCCGCTGCAGCCGCCAGCGCCACCCAGCGCTGGCGCTCGACCTCGCGCCAGATCCCCTCCTGCTTCGCCAGCAGGAAACCGATCAGGAAGGCGGTGGCGTGGTCGGCGTGGTTGTACCAGTCGCCGAACAGCGCATGCGTCGACGGGAAGGCCGGAAACAGCACCAGGCGCCAACCCGCGTACAGCACGCAGGGCACGATCAGGAGCCACGGCCCGGCGAGCACGACGGCCAGCTTGCGGCCCAGCCAGTCCGCGCCGGCCGGCCACAGCGCGAGCACGCCGATCGAGGCCATCGTGTAGACCCACAGATAGACCACGAACCAGAGATGGTTCCAGGTCGGCAGGACGATGCAGGGGTTCGGACAGAACTGCGCGCCGAACGCGAAGTAATGCCTGGTATAGAAATCGAGAAAGCCCGCGGGATAGTCGAGGCTCTCGACGATCTGGAGATAGGATTGCGGCGGCACGATCACGAGCATGCCGAAGACCAGTGGGATCAGCAGCCTCGCCGACCGCGCACCGGCAAGCGCGGTCAAGGTCGATTTGTCGAGCATGAAGCGGGTGGCAACCCCTGACACCAGGAACAGCAGCGACAGCCGCCAGGGGTTCAGGAACAGCATCACCGGTTCCAGCCAGGTCAGCCGGTGCACGCTCTTGATGTGAAATCCCCAGGACACGTAGAGCATGCCGACGTGGTAGAAGATCAGCAGCCCGAAGGCTAAAATCCGCACCCAGTCCAGATCGATGCGCCTGTCCGAGCTTTGGAATTGCTGTGGTGTTGTCATGGTTTTCTGCTCCTTGACGGGACGACGAACGCGGTTTCCGGGCCATGGCTGACACTGAAAATGGCTGACACCGAAAATGCGCCGCCGACGCCGCGCGTCGAGCCGGTTTGGGATCAGAATCCGACGCGACGGGATGAGCCGCCGGCGGCTGGGACGAACAGCGGGCCTTTCGGGATCAGCGGGGGCGACCGCACCACGTTCGCTGCGATCGCGGCGGTCGCGCTCGCGATCGGAATCGTCAATGCATTCTCGGGCGCCCAGGACGCGGCCTGGCGCGGCGACAGCTACGACATCGGCCGGCGGCTGTTCTGGGAGATGTCGAGCATCGCGATCATCCTGCTGCTGCTGCCGATCCTGGTGCTTGCGGTCCGCCGCATGCGCGGGACCCCCGGCCTTGCCGCCCGCGCGGCGATCGGGGCGATCACCCTGCTCGGCTTCTCCGCCTTCCACATCACCGGCATGGTCTGGGTGCGCAAGCTGGCGCTCTGGCTCGCCGGCGGCGCCTACGATTTCCGCTTTTCGCTCGCGACGGTCCTGTACGAATTCCGCAAGGACGCGGTGGCTGTCGTCCTGATCGCCAGCACGATCTGGCTGCTCGAAAGCCGGCGTGAGTTGAAGAGCGCCGCAGCCGCTCCCGCGCCTCCGCCCTCCCCGCTCCAGCCCTCGTCCCCCGACACGATCTGGCTACGCGACGGGACGAGCCGCATTCGCGTGGTCCCGCGCGACATCCTCTGGGTCGCCTCAGCCGGCAACTACATCGAATACAGCCTCGCCGACGGCACCCGGCATCTGATCCGGGGCACGCTGGCGGCGGCGGAAAGCGAGCTGGCGCGCTTTTCCGTCGTTCGCGTTCACCGGACCAAGCTTGCCAATCTCGACCGGGTGCGCGGCGTCGACCTCAAGCCGTCAGGGGATTTCGAGCTCGTCTTCGACAACGGCCAGACACTCGGGGGCAGCCGGCGCTACCGGCCGGCGGTCGCCTCGCTCGGAAGCCGGCCCGCCCCGGCGGGAATCACCGCCCCCCGATCGGCCAGCGATGCATAAACAATCGTGATTCCAATCGGTTGAGCGGTGTCCTGCGGCAGAGCCGCCGCCCCCGCCGGCACCGATTGTATCCAGGCGACGTCCCGCGCCGGCGACAGGGCCGGACATGACGCCGAGATGACCGGCTAAGCTCTTGAGCCCATTGAGAGATGTCGAAGAAGCTTGCTTTTTGACCCTTGCCTCGTGTTAGAAGCGCGCGTCAGTTCACCTGCGCGCCACTCGCGCATCATCCGAGGGCGCGCCTCTCCACCTTTCATCCGTGCTTCTCGTCGGCGGCAACGCGGGCAGAGCCACAATCGGACGATTGCGCAGGGATCACCTCCAAGGGACTCAATCAGAGACATCCATGCCTGAAGTCATTTTCACCGGCCCTGCCGGCCGCCTCGAGGGTCGCTATCACCCGGCCAAGCAGAAGAACGCGCCGATCGCGATGATCCTGCATCCGCATCCGCAGTTTCACGGCACGATGAACCATCAGATCGTGTACCAGTGCTACTACGCCTTCGCCCATCGCGGCTTCTCGGTGCTGCGCTTCAATTTCCGCGGCGTCGGCCGCAGCCAGGGCTCGTTCGACCACGGCACCGGCGAATTGTCGGATGCCGCGGCCGCGCTCGACTGGGCGCAGACCATCAATCCCGAGGCGCGCGCCTGCTGGGTCGCCGGCTTCTCCTTCGGCGCCTGGATCGGCATGCAGCTGTTGATGCGCCGTCCCGAGGTCGAGGGCTTCATCTCGATCGCGCCGCCGGCCAACCTCTACGACTTCTCGTTCCTCGCGCCCTGCCCGTCGTCGGGCCTGATCGTGCACGGCGAGAAGGACGCGGTGGTGCCGCCCAAGGACGTCAACACGCTGGTCGAGAAGCTGAAGACGCAGAAGGGCATCGTGATCGACCAGCAGATCATCCCCGGCGCCAACCATTTCTTCGACGCCAAGCTCGAGCCGCTGATGGAGACCATCACGGCCTATCTCGACATGCGTCTGGCGAACGTGCGCTGACGGCGCCGTTCAAGCCAGCTTGAGCGCGACGATTCCCAACAGCACGAGCGCGATGCCCGCAAGCTTCATCGCGCTCAAGCTCTCGCCGAACAGCACGACGCCCATGATGAACGTGCCGGCAGCACCGATGCCGGTCCACACCGAATAGGCGACGCCGACCTCGAGCACCTTCAAGGCGCGCCCGAGCAGGACAACGAAGGCAGCGAGCAGCACCACCGAAACGATGCTCCAGCCCACGCGCGTATAGCCTTCCGCGTATTTCATCGAGATCGCCCAGCCGACGTCTAGCGCTCCGGCGACCACCAGCATCAGCCAGGCCATGGATTGCGACATCGGCGTTGCGCTCAGGCCGCGAGCTTGAGCAGATGCGCGTCGTGGCGGACGAGGAAGGCGCGCAGCAATTCCGGATAGTCGGCGCCGACCGCGGTGCGCACACTTGGACGTTTCGCGAGCTCGGCGCGCCACGCGCGGACCTTCGGCACATCGCGGAAGATGCCGTGCTCGGTCAGCTCGTCGAACAGATCGAAATAGCGGAAGACCGGCGCGAACACCGCATCGACAAGGCTGAATTGATCGCCGGAGAAGAAGGGGCCTGCGCCGAGCGCGGCTTCGACACGCGCGAACTTCGACACCAGCGCCTGACGCTTGCTCTCGAACGTCGCCGGCTCCGTCGTCGTCTCCAGCCCCCAGAGGTCGCCGAGGATCGCCGAGCCGAACTCCATCCACGCGCGGTGCTCGGCGCGCTTCAACGCATCCGCCGGATGCAGCCTGGCGCCGCCTTGCGTCTCCTCGATGTACTCGCAGATCACGTTGCTCTCGAATAGCGCCACCTCGCCCTGCTCCGTCGTCACCACCAGCACCGGCACCTTGCCGAGCGGCGAGAGTTTTAGAAACCAGTCGGGCTTGTTGGCGAGATCGATGTCGATCCGCTCGAACGGTACGCCCTTCTCCTTCAGCGCGATCACCGCGCGCTGCACGTAGGGGCAAAGCTTGTGGCTGATGAGTTTGAGTGAGGCGGTCATGATGCGATCCCGGCGCAGTTTGATGCAACTGCATCCACTATAGATGCATTTGCATGTATCTGTCAAGGTCAATGCACCTGCATTAATTGCACGTCTGCGATCATCGAGGCGTCGGGCAAAACACCCCAAAATTCGTCAATCCCCGCCGACAGAAATATTTCACTTTCCCGAATTTCGGATTTATGGCATACACCGTCCATCCCGGCCCTTGCCAAAGGGGCGCTTCGCGATCGTCACGAGATGCGGGCCGGGGTGCGGTGGACGCGGCAGCGCCGGCGCGGATGTGTGGCGACAGGGCGGCCCAACCGTAAGTCTCACGCAGCGCGCATACGACACGGCGCGGTCACAGCGGTCTCGTTGATGCCTGGAGGCGAGCACACGCAAGCCTTCGGGTCGTTCGGCGGGATCGTCCGCGGACGGAGAAGTCGTGTGGTCCCGACGCCCGGGGTTCTGGCGTCAAGGCTTGCGGCGATGCGGCGGCCGACCGGCGCGCACATCGATCAGCCGCAAGGCGACGGGGGCAATAGTGCAACGCTCCCCGAGGAGCCCACGAAGGACACCGTTAAAACCATCCGCGCAGGGAAGGCCGGGCGACCGGCACACCTGTGGTCCACCCCGTGTGCGTTCTTACGCCCACGGACCTGCGGGTGCCGCCGGCGCCCGGCCTTCCCTGCGCCCTTTGGCAATCATGGGGCGCAAGACGGCAGCACAACTCGGGCAAAACGCGCCGCGAGATCGCGAAGGTGTGTCTGGGATGAGAGGGGCTGATGCAGCAGCAAGCTGGTACAGCTTATTCCGTCATTGCGAGCGCAGCGAAGCAATCCAGAATCTTTCCGCGGAGACAGTCTGGATTGCTTCGCTGCGCTCGCAATGACGTTGAAATATCAGCACCCCGCCCTCACGGCCGGGCGATCACCCCGCCGGTCATCGGCATCGGCACGCCCGTGGTAGCGGGATACGACAGCGGCAGGCCTTTCATGCCGCGGACGGCGAGAAAGCCGAAGGCCTGCGCCTCGATGGCGTCGGAGGCCCAGCCGAGGGTCTCGGCGGCCTCGACGGTGGCTGATCCCACCCGCTCCCGCAGCATGCGCAGCATGGTGAGGTTGCGGGCGCCGCCGCCGCAGACGATCCAGCTCCGCGGCCGCCGTGGCAACAACGGGATGATTCGGGCGATCGCCGCCGCGGTGAAGGCGGTCAGCGTCGCCGCGCCGTCGGCAGGCAGCACGTCGCCGAGCTTGAGCGAAGCAAAGTCGTTGCGGTCGAGCGATTTCGGCGGCGGCAACGCGAAGAACGGCAGCTCCAGCGCCCGCGCGATCCAGGCCTCGTCGACCTTGCCGAGGCTTGCGAACTTTCCTTCCGCGTCGAACGCCTGATTCATGGTGCGGTACATGAAATCGTCCAGCAGCGCATTGCCGGGGCCGGTATCACAGGCGATCAGCGCGTCGCCGTCGATATAGGTGATGTTGGAGACGCCGCCGATATTGACCACGACGATCGGTCCCTCGCGGTCCAGCGAATTGGCGAGCGCGCGGTGGTAGACCGGGACGAAGGGCGCGCCCTGCCCGCCGGCCTCGACATCGGCGGCACGGAAATCATACATCACGGGAATATGGATGGCCTTTGCCAGTGCCGGTGCATCGCCGATCTGCACCGTCAGGCGCTTTTCAGGCCGGTGCAGCACGGTCTGGCCGTGGAAGCCGACGATGTCGATGTCCTCCGGCCTCATGCGGTTCTGGGCCAGGAAGCTGGCCACCGCCTCGGCATGGGCTCGCGTCACCGCCCGCTCGGCCTCGGCCAGAACGCCCGGGCGGGCATCGCGCTGGGTCAAATGCACGGCTTCGCCCAGGGCCTGGCGCAGCAGATTGCGCTCCGCAGGCTGATAGGGCCGGTAGCCGGACGGCCCGAATGCCTTCACCTGCTTTCCATCGGTCTCGATCAGCGCGACATCCACCCCGTCCAGCGAGGTGCCGCTCATCAGACCGAGTGCCGTCAACATCATGGATCAGCGTCCTCAAGACCGTTCCGGCATGCCGATCTTGTGCCAGAGGGGCACATCTTATAATGCCACAGCGCCAAGTGGCGGGCGGCCGTCGGGTTCCCATGCAAGACCCTTAAATTGCCCCCAAAACAGTAAACCAAGAATTGTTGGGCACGCCGACAGATGACTGTATTTAAATCGGATTTCCTCAATATCCTGCAGGAACGTGGGTTCATCCACCAATGCTCGGATTTCGAGGGGCTGGACGCGCTCGCCGCCAAGGGCGAAGCGACCGCCTATGTCGGCTACGATTGCACCGCCCGCTCGCTGCATATCGGCAATTACCTGACCATGATGATGCTGCACTGGCTGCAGCAATCCGGCAACAAGCCGATCACGCTGATGGGCGGCGGCACCACCATGGTCGGCGACCCCTCGGGCAAGGACGAGACGCGCGCGATGCGGACGATCGCCGAGATCGAGGGCAACAAGGCCTCGATCCGCGGCGTGTTCGCCAAGGTGCTCAACTATGGCGACGGCAAGAGCGACGCCATCATGCTCGACAATGCGGAGTGGCTGACCAAGCTGAACTGGATCGAGATGCTGCGCGACGTCGGCCGGCACTTCTCGGTCAACCGCATGCTCACCATGGACTCCGTGCGGCTGCGGCTCGAGCGCGAGCAGGAGATGAGCTTCATCGAGTTCAACTACATGGTCTGCCAGGCCTACGACTTCGTCGAGCTCGCCAAGCGTACCGGCTGCAAATTGCAGATGGGCGGCTCGGACCAGTGGGGCAACATCATCATGGGCGTCGATCTCGGCCGCCGCATGGGCACGCACCAGCTGTTCGCGTTGACGACGCCGCTCTTGACCACCGCCTCGGGCGCCAAGATGGGCAAGACCGCGCAAGGCGCGGTGTGGCTCAACGCCGACCAGTTCAGCCCCTACGATTTCTGGCAGTATTGGCGCAACACCGAGGATGCCGACGTCGGCAAGTTCCTGAAGCTGTTCACGACGCTGCCGATGGCCGAGATCAGGAAGCTCGAAGCGCTCGGCGGCTCGGAGATCAACGAGGCCAAGAAGGTGCTCGCCACCGAAGCGACCGCGCTGCTGCACGGCCGCGACGCCGCGAACGAAGCGGCCGAAACCGCGCGGCGCACCTTCGAGGAAGGCGCGCTCGCCGAGAGCCTGCCGACGGTGGAAATTCCGCGCGGCGAACTCGACGCCGGCCTCGGCGTGCTCGCCGCCTTCGTCAAGGCGGGCCTCGTCGCCTCCAACGGCGAGGCGCGCCGGCAGATCAAGGGCGGCGGCCTGCGGGTGAACGACGCGCCGGTCACCGACGAGAAGATGGCGCTCTCTGCGGCCAATCTGACGCCGGAAGGCGTGATCAAGCTGTCCTTCGGCAAGAAGAAACACATCCTGATCAAGCCTGCATAGGCGTATGAGCTTTTCGCTCCTTGTCAGGCTGGGCGGATGCGCGCTCCCTGACGGCAATGGATCAGAACACGCCCAGCGAAACGCGCAAGGAACAGGGCGCAAGCACCAGTCGGCAGGCGGTGCGCACCGCGCTCGTGGTGCTCTGCCTGTGTTTTACGCTGGCTGTTCTTGGCCGCGGGCTCAGCGAGAGCTTCACCGTCTTCCTCAAGCCGATCTCCGAGAACTTCGGCTGGGACCGCGCGCAAGTCGTCTCGATCTATTCCCTGACATGGCTGATCAGCGGACTGACCGCGCCGCTGGTCGGGCGCCTGTTCGACCATTCCGGCCCGCGCGTCGTCTATGCGCTCGGGCTGCTCCTGCTCGGCTCGGCCTTCCTGATCGCAAGCCGGGCCCAGGCGCTCTGGCAATTCCAGCTCTCGATCGGACTCTGCGTCGGCATTGGCGTTGCCTTCATCGGCAACGTGCCGAACTCGATCCTGCTCGGCCGCTGGTTCGGACCAAAGCTGCCGACCGCGATGGCGGTGGTGTACTCGGCGATGGGCGGCGGCGTGCTGGCGCTGCTGCCGGCCTCGCAGCTTCTGATCGATCATCTCGGCTGGCGCGAGACCTATCAGGTCTATGGCCTCGCCGCGCTCGCGCTGCTGGTGCCGCTGCTGCTGCTGCCCTGGCGGATGTTTTCGGCCGGCTCGCCCCATGTCGCCAAGAGAAGCGATCCCGACTTCATCGACAATGGCTGGACGCTGGCGAGCGCCATGCGCCACCATGCCTTTTGGGCGCTGTTCTCGACCTTCTTCTTCACCGCGGTCGGCATGTACGCGATCGCCGCCCAGATCGTGGCCTATCTGATCGACGCCGGCTTCCCGCCGCTCCAGGCGGCGACCGCCTGGGGATTTTCGGGCGTCGTGCTCGTGTTCGGCATGCTGGGCGTGTCGGCACTCGACGGGCTGATTGGACGGCGGCCGTCGGTGCTGCTCAGCTACGCCATCTCGATCCTCGGCATCGTGCTGCTCTGGCTGCTTCAGTATTATCCTGATGTCATCCTGCTCACCGGCTTCGTCGTCTGCTTCGGCAGCATGATGGGCTCGCGCGGGCCGCTGATCACGGCGACCGCGATGAGGATCTTCCGCGGCAAGCGCGTCGGCACGATCTTCGGCACCATCTCGATCGGCAGCGGCCTCGGCTCCGCCGTCGGCTCATGGAGCGGCGGCCTCATCCACGATTTCACGCACGGCTACAATTTGCTGCTCGTTTTCGCACTTGCGAGCGTGATCCTCGGAATGATTCCATTCCTCATCGTCCCCGCCTTGCGGGAGTAAGTCTCCCCGACGTAACCTGCGCCCCTCGATGTCACCGGGGAATTACGCACGTCGTGCGGACACCGTAAGCAATAGCTCGGACGCGAACGGAGGACGTGTGGTGTCGCGTCCGACATGACGAAAATGTCAGCGCGAAATTGATCTGAGATGGCTTGCGAGGCGGCGCTGAATACGGTCCTAGTCACAGCATTGGATGGAGGGCAAACCAATGGACTTTCCTTATCTCACTCGCTTTCAACCGGTTCTTCTGAGCCTGTTTCGCTTCGTGACCGGCCTGTTGCTATTTCAGTACGGCGTCGCCAAGATCTTCAAGTTTCCGGTGCTTCCCTACTTCGCCAACATCCCGCCGCTGATCTGGACGGCGGGCGCAATCGAGCTCGTGCTCGGCGCGCTCTTGATGATCGGGCTGTTCACCCGCCTGACCGCATTCATCCTGTCGGGTCAAATGGCCTTCGCCTATTTCATCGGCCACATGTTCAAGGGCGAGACGCCGGTGTTCCTGCCGCTGCTCAATGGCGGCACCGCGGCGATCCTGTTCTGCTTCGCCTGCCTCTATCTGTCGGCAGCCGGCGGCGGCTCGGTCAGCGCCGACGCGGCGATGGGCAAGAACTAGCGACCCGGGTCCGCGGCGCTGCGGCGCCCGTCGTCGACCCCGCAAACGGACGGCACCGGCAGACCGGCGGTGCCGTCTCAGCGCGCCCCCAGCACGTTCCAGATCAGAACGAGGGCCGCGACGAGCAGCACGGACATGATGATGCGATGAACGAATCGAGTCATTGCAGGTCCAGCCAGGCTGTTTAGATCCCAAAATCCAAAATCGATTCTGTCCCCCGGACGGGCTTGAGCCGGTCGGCAAGGCGATTTGCCTGCACGATTGCGCATGAGGCTGCAAATGCCGCGCGCCCGGCAGGCCGCCGCATGCCTACATTCATGATTGGTAAGAACTTCATGCTACCCAGGCGAGCAATAACCATTCCGTAGGGGCTGTGATGAAACTGCTGAGCCATCTGACGATCCGGACCAAGCTTGCCAGCATGGTCTGCCTTGCGGCCCTCACAGTCGCGGCCATCATCGGCGTATCGTCCGTGCTGAGCAAGAGCCGCATGATGGAGGATCGCGTCCAGCAGATGCGGACCGCGGTCGAATTGCTCTACAATTACGCACAATCGCTTCAGGACGAGGTGACCGCCGGCAAGCTGACATTGGCCGATGCCAAAGCGCACTTCCACCAGCGTGGCCGCCGCATGAACTTCAACGGCAACCAGGGCTACCCCGTCGTCTACATTCCCGACACGTCGATCCTGGTGAACGGCGCCAATCAGCAGCTCGAAGGCAAGATCACCGGCGCCAAGGACTCCAACGGAGTCCTGATCGCCGACGCCATTGTCAAGGCGGGCGAGCAGACGGCGCAGGGCGGGGTCACCTCTTATCTCTACCCCCGTCCCGGCCAGACCGAGCCGGTCCGCAAGACCGTGTTCGCGCGCAAATTCGCGCCCTGGAGCGCGACCATCAGCTACGGCCTCTATGTCGACGACATCGACGCCGACGTGCGTGCGCTGACGCTGGAGCTTGCCGCGATCGGCACCGGCCTGATGCTGCTGATGGCGGCATTGTCCTGGCTGATCGCCCGGGACGTGCTCAGCGCGCTCGAACGCCAGAAGAACCGCATGCAGGAGATTTCCGCGGGCGCCATCGACAAGCCGGTCGAGGAAACCGACCGCGGCGACGAGATCGGCCGCATGGCCGAGACGCTCGAGGTGCTGAGGCAGACCGCTTTGACAGCCCGCGCGCTGGAGGCCGAACAGGCCGCCACCAAGACGCGCACCGAGCAGGAGAAGCGCGACGCCCTGATCGCCCTTGCCGATCGCTTCGATGCCTCCGTCGGCCAGCTCGTCGGCCTGATGGCCTCCGGCTCCGGTGAGCTCGAGCATACCGCCAAGTCGATGTCCTCGACCGCCGAAGGCACCAACCGCCGCGCCGCATTGGTCGGCTCGGCCGCCACCGAAGCCAGTCAGCGCGTTCAGACCGTCGCGGCCGCCGCCGAGGAGCTCTCCTCCTCCATCACCGAGATCAGCCGCCAGGTCGCCCAATCCGCGGAGGTCACCGGACGCGCGGTCGACAGCGCCCGCCGCACCGACACGATCGTGCGCGCGCTGTCGGACGGCGCCCAGCAGATCGAGCACGTCGCCGAGCTGATTTCCAACATCGCCGCCCAGACCAATCTGCTCGCGCTCAACGCCACCATCGAGGCCGCGCGCGCCGGCGAAGCCGGCCGCGGCTTCGCCGTCGTCGCCTCCGAGGTGAAGTCGCTCGCGAGCCAGACCGCGGAAGCCACCCGCGAGATCGGCGACAAGATCGCCCAGATCCAGGGCGCGACCAGGGAGGCCGTGGACGCCATCGGCGGCATCACCGCCACCATCGAGGAGGTCAGCCGCATCGCCACCTCGATCGGCGCCGCGATCGAGGAGCAAGGCGCCGCCACCGCCGAGATCGCCCGCAGCGTCTCGCAGACCGCGGAGGCGACCCAGGAGGTCACCACCAATATCGGCGGCGTCTCGACCGCCGCGAACGAGACCGGCAATGCCGCCGGCATGGTGCTCGCCGCGGCCAGCAACCTCTCCAAGCAGGCCGAACAGCTCTCCGGCGAAGTCGGGACGTTCCTGGCGGGCGTGCGCGCGGCGTAGTCGACGCAAAGACTCAATGCGATCTCGTCGTGCCCGGGCTTGTCCCGGGCATCCACGTTCTTCGCGCCGCGTGGCAAGGCGTGGATGGCCGGGACAAAGCCCGGCCATGACGGCAGAGACAATCCGTCCGCCTCTACCGCCGCGTGAGGCTGCAGCCGCTCGAGAGCTGACGCGTCGAGCCGGTCGAGCCGTCATTCGACTGCGAGGGGAATTCCTCGAACGGCGTGTTCTGCTTGCCGGTGTTGAACTCGAAGATCTTGCGGAACACGCCCGGCACCATGGCCGAGACCGGATTGACGCGCATCACCGGCGCGGCCGGCGTGCCGATGACCTCGTAGGTCACGCCGATCAGTCCTTCCTTGTCGCCACCGCCCAGGAACAGCCCGAGCACCGGAATCTGTCCGAACATGTTGTTCAACCCGTACATCGGCACGAAGGTGCCGCTCATGCAGACCTGGTTGCCGGGATAGTCGATCGAGCCTTCGATGGTGGCGCCGATCATCGGGCCCTTGACGACGCCGTCACGGATCGTCAGCGCGCCGTTCTGCCGGGTGAACTCGGCGCGCAGCGCACTGAAGGAGACGCCGTTGCCGGTGCCGTTGGGCGCGCCGGCGGCGACGCGCTCGAGCTGCGCCTCGCCCTTCACCGTGAAGTCGCGGACGTTGATGAGGCCCTCGCGCGAGGTGTTCGGCTCGGATGTCGGCGGCTCCATCGCCACCACCATCTGGCCGCCGACCGCCTTGGTATAGGTGTCGGTGAAGCGCAGCAGCGCGCCGGCATCGTTGGTCTGGAGATAGATCACCTCGCGGCTGCCCTGCGCACGCCCGCCGCGCAGATCGGCCGCCACCGGCGTATCGCGGCCGATCTTGCCGCTCAGGGTAAAGGCCTTGATGGCGCCGTTGCGCTTCGACATCTTGGCATCGACGCTGCGCATCGCCTCGCCGTTGAAGCCCGCGACGGCACCGAGCTTCACGTCGATGTCGAAATCGACGCCCTTCATCTTGTTGTTTTTGTCATCCTTGGAATTGCCTGAGATCGCCGACTTCAGGAAGCCGCGGCCATCGAACACGTCGCCGCGTATGGTGCCCCTGATGACGCCGTCCTGACCACGCTCGGCCTTCAACGAGGTCTTGTCGCCGTCGGACGGCGAATAGATCGGGAAGTTCGCGTTGACGAGGTCGCCGTTCGCGTCGACCTCGAGCGACCCCTTGATCGAGGCGCCGCCGCCTTCGATGACGATGTCCTCGAGACGCGTCGATTGCGCGGTCGGGACCACCTTGAAGCTGGCCTTGCCCGACTTGCCCGGCAGCTTGACCCAGCCCGGCAGGATATTGTCGAGCTTGACCGACGTCAGGTCGGCCTCGACGCCGAGCTTCGTGGTCTGATCGGGACCGCCGGCGATCTTGCCCGACAGCTTGATCGGCAACGATCCGCTGACGGCGGGGCTGAGATCAAAGCCGAGGCGCGCGCGGCTCGCATCGTCGAGCGTTGCCTGCAGCCTGACGTCCGCATCGCCTTCGGTCGGCTTGCGATAGTCGAGCGAGGCCGCCTGGCCGTTGATCTTGACGTCGCCCTTGACCTGATAGCCTTGGTTGTTGGCGACGATCTTGAGGTTGTTGGCCTCGAGCTTCTGGTTCATCACCAGCTTGTCGGCGGCAAAGCCGTTGAGATCGGCGGTGACGGCATAGATGGTGTCAGACTTGGTCAATTCGCCCTTGACCGGCAGGCCGAGCTGGATGTTCGCCGTGAACGTCCCCTTGCTGGTGTTGGGATCGATGATCGTCGACGACAGATCGCTGAGGCGATCATTGGACAGCATTTCAGCCGCCGCGGGCACCGGGCCATCGACGCGGAACCTAGTCCGCGACGGCGACGGCTTCGGCGCCATGTCGGGCACCTCGAAGACGAAATCGGAGATGGTGATCTTGCGGCCCGCAGGCGTATCGGCGATGCCCTGGCCGATCGTCACGGTCGCGGTGCGGCCGGTCACGCGCGCCTTCAGATCGGCATCGTGCACGACCGGCATGCCGTCCACCGGACGGACCGCGACGCCGCTCGCCACGATGTTGACCGAGAGGCCATCGTCGGGAATGGGCGGGCCCTTGCGCGGAAGATTCTTGGTCGGCGAGTTGATGCCGATCTCGATGCGCTGGAGCGTGCCGCGCTCGATCCGCTCGATCACCCATTCGCGCAATTCGGGAACGACGAGCGTCGGCCACATCCGCTTCAGCGCGGAGGCCGACATCGGCGTTCCCGCAAAGCCCAGCGTCAGGCGCGGCTCGCCCGAATAATCGATCGCACCGGTGCCGGCGACGCCGATCTCGCCGTTGCTGATGTCGGCCTGCGTCAGCAGGAAGCGTTTGTGGTCGGTGTCGAAGCGGAATCCGATCGCGATGCGGTTGAAGACGAGCGGCGGCTCGTTGTCGATGCCGCCGAGCAGGATCGACCCGCCGCTGAAGCCGAGCTGCCAGTCGTTGACGGTGCCGTTGGGCGGCTCGAGATGGGCCAGGAGCGTCAGCCGGTTCGCGCCCGACAGGACCTTGAACGGCGCCACCAGCACCCGGCGGTTGGCATCCCACTCGAGATTGATCTCGGCCTGGTCGATCGCCATCGGATAGTCGGGCGTGTCAGTGTCGATGATGTTGCCCGCGCCGACCGCGATCTTGCCGCGGAAGAAGGTCGGCACGCCGTCGCGGCCGAGCTCGCCCTTGAGCTCGCCGGTCAGCGGCAAATCGGCGGTATAGGTGAGGTCCTTGACCCGCAGCGCCAGGAGGATGTTGGAGGTCGAGACCTTGTCGGCCTTGATGTCGACCGAGCGCACGCCGTTCTCGGCCGGACCGATCGTGGCCCGCAGCATCCAGGGCCGCGCGCCCTCCTCGCCGAGGCTGAGCGTGACGCCGCCGCGGCTCGGCCGGCGCAGGCTGAGCGTGATGTTCTCAAACGACCATTTGCTGCCGCGCTGCTGATCGTCGACGATCAGATTGCCGTTCTTCAGACCGATCTCGTTGAGGTTCTGGCCGTCGAGACCCGTCATGCTCAGGCTGTCGAGCCAGTCGAGGCCCTGAAGAATGCCGCTCTGCGCGGTCGCCTGGGGCGCGGCCTGGGAAGCAGCTTGGGAGGCGGATTGAGATGGATCCTGGCCGGCGGGTGCCGCGGCGAAGGGCGGCGGCGGAACGCCGCTGCGCGGGAATGTCGGCGGCAGGCCGGCATCCTTCTTCGAGGCGACGCCGGTGGCCAGCGGCTTTGCGGTGTCGCCGGCGGACACGGTGACAGTGCCGTCGGGCGCGATCCGGATCGCGAGCTCGGCATCGACGAGATTGAGGCTTTCGGCCCGCAGGTGCCCCATCAGCAGGCCCGCCCCCGACAGCTTGACCTCGGCCTTCGGCGCGCTGGCGACGACGGCGTGGTCGCGGTCGCGGACGATGATGTCACGGATACGGACGGCGATGCGGACGCGCCCGGCCCGCTCGATCTGGGTGCCCCCGATCTCGACCGTGTTGCCGTGGCCGATATTGTCCTCGATCGCGGCGGCCAGCCACGGCGTGGCAATGTCGAGATTGATGGGACCGGCGCCGAGCCGCCACCACAGCGCAGCGAAACAGCCGATGAAGATGACGGCGACAGTCCCGACGACGAGGACGAGCCGCTTCAGCCAGCGATCGGCGGCCAGCCAGCGGCGCAGCGCGCCAAACCCGTCGCCGAAGCGAAGGAAGCGCGAGCTGGAACGCGCCAACAGCCGGCGCGCGCGGTGGCCCGCGGCCGCCTCCTGATCCGGATCCCAATCGGCGTCGTCCCATTCCTGCGGCTGTTGACCGCCGTGCCGATCGAAGTCCCGATTGTAATCCTGGGGCGACTTATTCCTTGCCATTGCCTCTCGATACAGGCGCCCGTCATGAGATTGAGCGCCGCCGGGACCGCAGCCGCTCCCAGGGAGCAAAGCTCCCTGCGCCGGCATTGCAGCCATACTTCGAATATTCCTGCTGTTCGTCATTTCGCCCCGGGAGCGCGTTCAACGAGCAGTGGGGTGGTGCGTGGAATTCCTTGTAACCATACTCCGGCGTCGTCAGACTTGCCCAGCCAAGGGCGCCAGTCCGGCACACCGGACGAGAGCTGCAATACCGTTTCGGTTGACCCGCCGAAAGCGTCGAAAGGAAGGCGTATGTCCAAGAAATCCCAAAAGAAATCGTCCAAAGCGCCCTCCGGCAGTCCGACGGCTAAGAAGAACACCCTGAAAGCGCGGGCATCGACTCAAACAAAGTCCGCAAAGACGCAGCGGACACCGGCGAGCAAATCAGCCGGGACTTTAGCAAAAGCAGGATCACATAAGGCCGCATCGAAACAGTTAAATTCCTCCAAATCGGCCTCCGCGCCCGCGACGGCGAAGGCCGGCCTGGCCGAGGGCCAGAAAGCCCCCGCCTTCCGCCTGCCCCGCGACGGCGGCGACGTCGTCACGTTGGCGGACTATGCCGGCCGAAAGCTCGTCCTGTTCTTCTATCCCCGCGCCGACACGCCCGGCTGCACCCGGGAGGCGATCGACTTCACCCGCCTCGCCGGCGCCTTCGCGGCCGCCGGCACCGCCGTGCTCGGGATCTCCGCCGACCCGTTAAAGGCCCAGGAGAAATTCCGCGACAAGCACGGGCTTGGTGTCCCCCTCATCTCGGACGAGCAGCACGAGATGCTCGAAGCCTATGGCGCCTGGGGCGAAAAGTCCATGTATGGCAAGAGCTTCCTCGGAATTCTTCGCACCACGATCCTGGTCGGGGCCGACGGCAAGGTGGCCAGGATCTGGCGCAACGTCCGGGTCGACGGGCATGCCGATGCGGTGCTGGAGGCGGCAAGAAGCCTTTAACCAGTCCTTTGAATTCGCCTGTTCCCGTTTCCGGAAAATTAACCATGACCGGCCCAGATTGCTGCGGCAATTAGGGCCGTACGGACTCATCCGACCGGCGCGGGAGTGCCGATGTCGAAAAGTTCTGCCCAATACTCGCAGTACCCCCAACATCATCCGCACGACCACGGCCGGGCCTTCCAACGCCGTCCCGCGGTTGCGGCCGCCGCAGCGATCCCCCTTCCCGCGACCGACGATGCCTACACCATCGTCCATGCCGGCAAGCAGGTCCGCTTCGGGCCCGTGGTGTTCTGGATCGTGGTCGGTACGGTGGTGCTGCTCGGTCTCTGGTCGGCGGCGACCGCCACCTACTTTGCTTTCCGTGACGACGTCCTGACCCGGCTGATCGCCCGCCAGGCCGAGATGCAATACGCCTACGAGGACCGCATCGCCGAGCTGCGCGCCAAGGTCGATCGCACCACCAGCCGGCAGCTGCTCGACCAGGAGCAGTTCGACCAGAAGCTCGACCAGATCATGAAGCGCCAGACGGCGCTGGAGTCCCGGGCCACGGCGCTCGGAGCCATGCCCGACGTGACCGGCTCGATTCCCCGTGCGGCCCCGCAGCGCGGCGATTCGAGCCAGAGCGCGCCAAAGCCCTCGCCGATCAGCGACACCGTGATCTTCGTGGCGCCGCCGGACCGTGAGGCGCGGCTCGAATCGCGCGCCCCGGCGGTCGTGGCTCCCCAGACCAATCAATTTGCGAAGAACCATGGCTTCGACAACGTCCTGGTCCGGCTCACCACCTCGCTCGATCAGGTCGAACGTCGCCAGATGGCGGTGCTCAGCGCGGTCGAGGAAAGCATGGACTCACGCATGCGCCGGATGCGCGGCGTGGTCAGCGATCTCGGTCTCAACCTCGCCAGTCTCGAAGCCGCCGTGCCGCGCAGCGCAATGGGCGGGCCCTTCGTTCCCATCAAGCTGACCGCCAATGCCGGGCCGTTCGAGAAGCAGCTCAATCGCATCAACATCACCCGCGCCGAGATGGATCGTCTCAACCGCACGCTGGCGCTGGTGCCCTACCGCAAGCCCGTCATCGGCGAGGTCGAATTCACCTCAGGCTTCGGCGTCCGCAGCGATCCCTTCCTCGGCCGGCCAGCGATGCATACCGGGCTCGACTTCCGCGCCGCCAGCGGCGATCCGGTCCGCGTCACCGCCAACGGCAAGGTCGTTTCCGCCGGCTGGTCCGGCGGTTACGGCCGCATGGTGGAGGTCGATCACGGCAACGGGTTGTCGACCCGCTACGGCCATCTCTCGGAGATCAACGTCAAGGTCGGCGAGACCGTGAAGATCGGCCATGTCGTCGGTCTGGTCGGCTCGACCGGACGCTCCACCGGTCCGCATCTGCATTACGAGACCCGGATCGAGGGCGAAGCAGTGGATCCGCAGAAGTTCTTGCGCGCCGGCGTGCGGCTCAGCGCGGGCTAGGGCCGACGCGCTGACTATTGGCTGCGCTCGTGGCGCCGACTTCCCCGGCGATGACATCACCGAACAGCTTCCGCGCCAGCCCGTTGAACCGCATCAGTGGCATCTGCTCGATCGGGAAATGGGAAAAATCGTCCGGTTGAGGCGTTGACTATGATGCCTGGCAGCATCAGGTCGCCCGGCGAGTTTGAGCACCGAGGCGACCGAGGTCGCGATGCTCGCTAGGGGCGCCTTGAAACCGCAGTGAAAATCTCCTAGTCGTTCCCTGTGCTGCATGGCCTATCTCAACGCCTTCGCCAGATCGCCAGAACAACCATGTTCCTGGCGATATCGGCCTTTGTGCTTCAAGGCCCCTTAATTTCGGTGTCTCAGGCGGAAGCTGCCCTGGGTGCCATGTCGGAACCGGCGGTCGCCTTGAGCGGTTCCGTGCATTTTCACGATCAACTCGCGGGTCACGTTCACTCGCACGACGGCGACAATGCAGAAGGCCATGTTCACGACGGGCCGGACCACGATGATGATGGTGGTCCAAAGTTGACTTGGAGCATATTTGGCAACTCCATCGCGTCGCCCGGATCGGCCGTTCTGGCAGCCCCGCTCGCCTTGCTTGGTGGTGTTGAACTGCCGGCCGTGCGGGTCATCGATGGCGTCAGGCCCGAAGGTCTCATCCGACCACCAAGTACCCTCAGCATCGCGTAGTTCGGGCGGCCTTTCGGCCGCCGTTTCGCATGCCTGAAGGGATTTTCCATGTTGACGACACCGTCCTGCCCGAAAGGGCAGCTCGCGCGGCTTGGGCTGGCGGTCCTTGCGTGCTTGGCGAGCTTGATCTTTGACTGCGCCGGCTCCCGCGCACATGAGGGGCACGACCACGGAGAGACCAACAACGCGGTCTCATCTGCATATCCGAGGGTCGCTGCGCGATCCGAGCTTTACGAGATCGTCGGGATTCTCAGGGACAACCAGCTTTCGATCTACCTTGACGATGCCGTAACCAACGAGCCTGTCGCGGATGCGACCTTGCAGGTGACGGTCGGCGATTCCACCGCCGTCGAGGCCTCGAAGGCAGGAAGCGGACTCTACACACTCGCCTTGCCTGTTCAGCCGGCCCAATCCGTGGAAGTCATCTTCTCAGTGTCCGCTCAAAAGGGCGACGATCTTCTGGTTGATTCATTGGCTGCGCCGCAGCCGGCCGGTCCGCCTCAAGCGCATGAGCATGGCTGGCTTTCCTCCAGTCGTCTGGTGCCAGCGCTTGCCGTCGGGGCTGCCGGCCTCGCTCTGCTTGTTGGCTATTCGGTACGGTCAGGCAGCAGACTTGCGGCGACAGTCTCGGTAGTGGCGTCGACCGTAATCGTTGTTCTCGCCGCGAAGTCGTTCGGCGAAAGCCAGACCGGTGCGAACTCCCCTCGTCCACCCGAACCACCGGCGCTGAGCGATGCACCGAAGCGCCTGCAGGACGGCTCCGCCTTTGCCGCCAAACCGACCCAGCGCTTGCTGGATGTACGCACCGCGGTGGCCGAACCGCAGACGATCCGCCCCGCCGTCAACCTGATCGGCCGCGTCATTGCCGATCCGAACCGCAGCAGCATCGTGCAAAGCATCTACGGCGGCCGCGTCATTCCCAATGCTGGCGCGATAGCGCGCATCGGGCAAACGGTCGCGAAAGGCGACGTTCTCATCCAGATTGAACCCCATTTGCCGATCGCCGACCGCACGACGATTCTCGAAAAGGTCGGCGAGATCGAACAGTTGATGGCGGTCACGGAGAACAAGCTCCGCCGCCTCCGGCCGTTGGCAGAGCGAGGCGCCGTGCCGCAGGGGCAGGTCAACGACCTCGAAAGCGAACTGGAGGGGCTGCGGGCGCGCCGCGAAACCGTTCGCAATTCCCGCACTGGGTTTGAGGAGTTGCGGGCCTCCACCGACGGCATCATCACCGCAGCCAAGGTCGTGCCGGGTCAGGTGATTCAGCCGCAGGACGTTCTCTTCCAGATCGCCGACCCCAAGAGCCTATGGGTTGAAGCGCTGGCCTATGAGGACATCGGGCTGAAGGTTCCTGAAGCGGCGACGGCGATCGCGCCTAACGGACAGACGATTGCGCTGTCCTATGTCGGAACGAGCCGCGCACTGCGGCAGCATGCGTCCGTCGTTCAGTTCGCCATCCCGGAGCCGCCGGCAGGCCTCAACATCGGCCAACCGCTCAACGTGATGCTTCAGAGCGGCGCGCCCGTTTCCGGCCTGATCTTTCCACGCGACTCTGTCGCGCGAAGCAGCAACGGGGAGAACATTGTCTGGCTGCACACGGCCGCCGAGCGCTTCGAGCCACGGCCGGTACGGGTTCTTCCGGTCGACGCAGTACGTGTGATGATTGCATCGGGCCTCAGCGGAGGTGAGCGGGTTGTCATCCGCGGCACAGACCTCATCAACCAGATCCGGTAGGGGCCGCGCATGTTCAAGCTCATCGTCACGGCGAGCCTGAGAAATCGCCTGTTCGTACTGACGACCGCTGCCGTGCTTGTTGGTTATGGGCTGTTTGTCCTGCCGAGCATTTCCGTCGACGTCCTGCCCGACATCAACCGTCCGACCGTCAACATTCTGACCGAGGCCGAAGGGCTGGCTCCTCAGGAGGTCGAACAGCTTGTGACGTTCCCGATCGAGACGTCGATGAACGGCATGCCCGGGGTCATACGAGTCCATTCGACCTCGGGCGTCGGACTCTCAATCGTCTATGTCGAGTTCGATTGGGGTGTGGACGTCTACCGCGCCCGACAGTTCGTTTCAGAACGGCTGGCGCTGATCCGCGAACAACTGCCCTCCGCTGTCAATCCGCAGATGGGGCCAGTGACGTCGATCATGGGCGAAATCATGCTGATCGCGCTGACTAGCGACGGTAGAGCTTCCCCCATGGAAGTTCGCGAGATCGCGGATTTCGTCGTCCGCCCGCAATTGCTTGCCATTCCAGGCGTGGCTCAGGTGATCCCGATCGGCGGCGAGGTTCGGCAATACCGGGTAACGCCGAACATCGCGACTATGCAGGCCCTCAGCATCACCCACGACCAGATCGAGCAGGCTGTGGCAAGATTCGGCACCAACAGCGGTGGCGGGTTCGTGGACCAGCACGGCCGCGAATATCTGATCCGCAACGTCGGCCTCACCAAGCAAATCGAGGACCTCGGCAATACCGTCGTTGCGACACAGGACAAGCAGCCAATCCTGTTAAAGCAGGTCGCAAAGGTGGATTTCGCCGCGCGCGCAAAGCGTGGTGACGCCGGCTACAATGGGAAACCGGCGGTGATTGTCAGTGTGATGAAGCAGCCGGCGGCCGACACGGTCGCTTTGACCCGGAATATCGAGACGACGCTCGCGGACTTGCAACGTACCATGCGGTCAGGGATCAGCCTCACCAACGTTCAATTTCGTCAAGCTACATTCATCGAGACGTCGATCCACAACGTACAGCGGGTCTTGGTCGAGGCGGCGATCGTTGTCGCGGTGGTTCTCTTCATCTTCCTGATGAATGGACGGGCGGCATTGATTTCGCTCACCGCCATTCCACTGTCCATCCTCGTTACCGCCCTGGTGTTCCGCGCCTTCGGTCTCACGATCAACACGATGACGCTCGGTGGGCTTGCCATCGCCATCGGAGAGCTGGTCGACGATGCCGTGGTGGATGTCGAGAACATCCTGCGGCGCCTGCGGGAGAATGCCGCCTCCGCCGCACCGCGGCCTGCTCTCGAAGTGATCGCTCAAGCGAGCCAGGAAGTCCGCTCCGGCATCGTCTATGCGACCATGATCATCGTCCTCGTATTCGTCCCGCTGTTTGCGCTTCCGGGTATCGAAGGCCGGTTGTTCACGCCGCTCGGCATTGCCTATGTGGTGTCGATACTCGCTTCGCTGCTGACCTCGGTGACGGTAACGCCCGTCTTGTCCTACTATCTGCTTTCCGGGCGAGCTCATTCGGGAGAGAGCGAAAGTGCCGTCGTGCGATGGTTGAAGCAGGCGTACCAACGTCTGCTTGGTTGGGCATTCGAGCGGCGCCGACTTGTGCTCGGCTGGGTCGCGGCAGCGGTCGTGATAGCCTTCTACGCAGCGAGCCACATGCCACGCAGTTTTCTACCGCCCTTCAATGAAGGCACGCTCGTTCTGTCGCTGCAGTACAATCCCGGTATCTCGCTCGCTGAATCGCACCGGCTCGGATTGCTGGCCGAGCAATTGATTGCAAAGGTGCCGGAAGTCAAATCCGTCGGCCGCCGCACCGGTCGCGCGGAACTCGACGAGCACGCCGAGGGCGTCCATTACAGCGAAGTCGATGTCGATCTCGTTCGGTCGAAGCGCGACAAGGTAGACGTCTACGCCGACATCCGCGAAGCGCTTTCCGGACTGCCGGCCTCGGTGGCCATCGGGCAGCCCATCAGTCACCGGCTCGATCATCTGCAGTCGGGGATTCGCGCCCAAATCGTGCTCAAGATCTACGGACAGGACATCGAGACGCTGCGCCGGCTCGCGGAAACCTCGCGCCAGCGCCTTTCGGCTATTCCGGGGCTGGTCGATCTCCAGGTCGAGAAACAGGTTCTCATTCCGCAGGTGCGGGTTCAGGTCGATCATGCCCGCGCCGCCCTTCACGGTTTGACTCCGGCAGCGATCACGCAGGCGCTTGATACGCTGTCGAATGGCCGAAAGGTTTCCCAGATCGTTGACGGCAATCGTCGCTTCGACGTCGTGATGCGCCTTTCAGAGCAGGATCGTTCGACGACGGGATTGCAGAACCTGCTCATACCAGCCGGGATTGAATTCGTCCCGCTGGGCGCGCTGGCCGAGGTTGTCGAGACGGATGGTCCAAATCAGATTCAGCGCGAGGGAACCCAGCGCCGCATTGTCGTTTACGGTAACGGCGACGGCCGCCGCGATATGGCGGACATCGCCGCCGACATCCAAAGAGCTGTTTCGCAGCTGGATTTTCCGCAGGGCTACACCACCAAGCTAGAGGGCGCATTCCAGGCGCAACAAGAGGCCTCCTGGCGCATCGGCATCTTGTCGCTTGCATCTTTTGCGATGATTTTCATCGTGCTCTACAGCAGGTATCGATCGGTTGTCCTGGCGCTCATCATCATGGGCGGCATTCCGCTGGCCCTGATTGGCAGCGTGGCCGGTCTTAAGATCGCCGGTCAGCCGCTGTCGGTGGCTTCGATGATCGGGTTCATCACGCTGGCTGGCATCTCTGCGCGTAACGGCATCCTGAAGATTTCCCACTACATCAATCTAGCCGTCCACGAGGGGGAGCGTTTCGGGACTGGCCTGATCCTCCGGGGCAGCATGGAACGCCTCAGCCCCGTCTTGATGACGGCACTTTGTGCCGGACTTGCGCTGACCCCGCTTCTGATCGGCGTGGGCGAACCGGGCCGCGAGATCCTGCATCCGGTCGCCGTCACCATTTTTGGTGGTCTGCTGAGCACCACGACGCTCGATGCCCTCGTGACCCCCATCTTGTTTCTGATGCTCGGCAAAAAACCGCTGGACCGCCTGCTGGCCGAACGCGCTGCAACGCTCACCGCCGCGGAAGCCTACTGATTCCGCACCAACCACCAAAGGAGACCAACGATGCGAAAATACATCTTCCCGGCAATCATCGCCCTGATCGCGACCATGCCCCAACTTGCTGCCGCACAGACAAAGGGCAGCAATGGCGGCCCGATCGTCAAGTCGCAAGGGCACCCAATCGAGTTTGTGCGGAAGGGGCTGGATGTCGTTTTCTATGTAGGAGACGACGACGGCTCGCCGCTTTCGACAAAGGACATGCGCGCACGCGCGACAATTCTAGAAGGTGGTAAGACGGTGACAGTTCCGCTTGCCCCCGCCAGTCCGAACATGATGACCGGGAAGCTTCTGGCAGAACCTTCGCCAAAGGCGATCGTCGTCTTTTCGGGAAGTCTGCACGGGCACTCACTGACTGCGAGGTATGCAGGCGAATAGCGGTGCCCACGGTCAAACTTCGTAAGTGAGTTTTCTGGGCGCAGCAGACCTAGCGCTGGGGGGCGCCAACGCGCCGCTATCCCAGGCGGAGCGGACCCAACGTGATATGCAGCGCGGATTTATGCGTACACCTAGCTTCCTAGGGCGCCCTCTTCGGCCGCGACACCAGCTCGATCATCCTGCCTTCATCATCATCAGGCATCGCCGCCTTGGCCTGCGCGTAGGCCTCGACCGCGGCGCGCGCGACCAGCGGCTTGTTGGCCAAGAGGCTCTCGGCGAGCTTCACCGCATAGGCGGCATCCTTGTGCCGCAGCGCCGCGGTGAAGGTCGCGCCGGAAAAATCGCGGGCGACCATGCGCTTGGAATGACGCGTGACCTGCGGGCTTGCAGCGACACCCGCCTGGATCGATTCCAGCACAAGGTTCATGTCGAGCCCGGCCTGCTCGGCGATCGCAAGCCCCTCGGCGAGGCCGGCGATCTGGATCGCGCCCATCAGATTGTTGATGAGCTTGTAGACGGTGCCGGAGCCGACCGCGCCGAAATGGCGGATAGTCGAGCCGATCGGCTCGAGATAGGGCCGCGCGCGTTCGAGATCGGCGGCATCGGCGCCGACCAGCAGCGTCAGTTTCCCGGCGGCCGCCGCGTCCGGCAATCCGGTCACGGGGCAGTCGATGTAGATCAGCCCGCGCGCATTCAGCTCGCGGCCCATCTCGCGGGCATGGTCATAGGAGACGGTCGAGCACTCGATCGCGATGGTGCCGGCCTTGGCGGTCTTGGCCGCGCCCTTCGGCCCGAGCCAGACCGCGCGCGAGGCCTCGTCGTCGGCGACCATGGTCACGACGGCGTCGGCATCGATCGCCGCATCCTCCGGCGAGGTCGCCCAATGCGCGCCGCGGGCGATCAGATCTTCCGCTTTTGCCCTGCTGCGATTCCACAGCGTCACGGTGAAGCCGGCATCGAGATAGCGGCCGGCCATGCCGTGCCCCATCCGCCCCAATCCGATGAAGGCGACACGGGGCATGATCAGTCCACGTCCTCGATCTCGCCGGTCGTGGTGCCGAACGCGCGCTGTGCCAGCGTCGCAGCCATGAACTCGTCGAGCTCGCCGTTGAGCACGCCCGAAGTGTCGGAGGTCTGCACGCCCGTGCGCAAATCCTTCACCATCTGGTAGGGCTGCAGCACGTAGGAGCGGATCTGGTGGCCCCAGCCGATATCGGTCTTGGCGGCCTGGTCGGCGGCGGCCTTCTCCTCGCGCTTCTTCAGCTCGATCTCGTAGAGCCGCGCGCGCAGCATGTCCCAGGCCTGTGCCCGGTTCTTGTGCTGGGAACGGCCGGCCTGGCAGACCACGGCGACGCCGGTCGGAATGTGCGTGAGGCGCACCGCGGATTCGGTCTTGTTGACGTGCTGGCCGCCGGCGCCGCCCGACCGCATCGTATCGACGCGAACGTCGGATTCCTTGATGTCGATCTTGATGCTGTCGTCGATGACGGGAAACACCTGCACGCTGGAGAACGAGGTGTGCCGCCGCGCATTGGAATCGAACGGCGAGATGCGGACGAGGCGGTGCACGCCGGCTTCCGTCTTCAGCCAGCCATAGGCGTTGTGGCCGGAGACCTGGATGGTCGCCGACTTGATTCCGGCCTCTTCGCCCTCGGACTCTTCGAGATATTCGACCTTGAAGCCGTGGTTTTCCGCCCAGCGCGTGTACATGCGCAGCAGCATCTGCGCCCAGTCCTGGCTCTCGGTGCCGCCGGCGCCGGCATGGACCTCGAGATAGGAATCGAAGCGGTCGGCTTCGCCCGACAGCAGCGCTTCGAGCTCGCGCCGCGCCACTTCCTTCTTGAGGTTCTTCAGCGCAGCTTCAGCCTCGGCGACGACGCCGTCATCGCCCTCGGCCTCGCCTAGCTCGATCATGCCGATATCGTCTTCGAGCTCCTGCTCGACCTTGCCGATGCCCGAGAGCGAATCCTCAAGCGAGGTGCGCTCCTGCATCAGCTTCTGAGCCTTCTGGGGATCGTTCCAGAGATTGGGATCTTCAGCGAGCTTGTTCAGCTCAGCGAGGCGCGCCGTCGATTTCTCGACGTCAAAGATGCCTCCTCAGCAGCCCGACTGACTGCTTGATCTCTTCTACCAACCGTTCGATTTCGGCGCGCATGTTGTTCTCTGTCTTGCGGAATCCCGCGTGCAGTTCGAGAGGGGATGTAGCGGCGGCGGCCGTAAAGCGCAACCGCCGGAGCTGTGATCGTCGACCTTATCCGCGGCCTACCACAGCCCGCCGGTGCCCGGCCGCATAAGGAAGCCGGAATCCGGCTGCTGCTGCGAGACCGGCATGCGCCCTTCGGCGTCGGCGACGCCGATGACCGAGTAATTGTCCGGCGGCGCCGTGCCCGGCTTGAAGGCTTCGAGGATGGTGCCGCCGGTCTCGCCGGGACCCGCGCGCATGCCGGTCTTGGAGACGACGCGCACGAGCTTGATGCCGGCCGGCACCTTGAACGGAACCGCAGGCTTGTCGGCGAGCGCGAGCTTGAGGAAATCGCGCGCGATCGGAGCTGCCAGATGGCCGCCGGTTGCGGCGTTGCCCTTACCGAGCGGGCGCGGCTTGTCGTAGCCCATGTAAATGGCGACCGCGATGTCGGGCGAGAAGCCGACGAACCAGGCGTCCTTCGCCTCGTTGGTGGTTCCGGTCTTGCCGGCGACGGGTTTGCCGACGTCCCTGATGACCGTCGCCGTACCCGCCTGCACCACGCCCTCCATCAGCTCGGTGATCTGGTAGGCCGTCATGGAATCCAGCACCTGCTCGCGGCGGTCGATCAGCTGCGGCTCGGCCTGGTTCTTCCAGCCGCCCGGGGCGTCGCAACCGCGGCATTCGCGCTGGTCATGCTTGAAGATGGTGCGGCCGTAACGGTCCTGGATACGGTCGATCAGCGTCGGCTTCACGCGGCGGCCGCCATTGGCGAGCATCGAGTACGCCGTAACCATGCGCATGGCGGTCGTTTCGCCGGCGCCGAGCGCATAGGAGAGATAGTTCGGCAGCTCGTCATAGACGCCGAAGCGGCGGGCATATTCGCCGATCAGCGGCATGCCGATGTCCTGCGCAAGGCGCACCGTCACCGTGTTGAGGGATTGCCGCAGCGCGTTGCGCAGCGTCACCGGTCCCTGGAATTTGCCCGAGGAGAAGTTTTCCGGCCGCCATACGCCGGCGCCCTGCCCCTGATCGATTTCGATCGGAGCGTCGAGCACGACGGTCGAGGGCGTATAGCCGTTGTCGAGCGCAGCCGAATACACGATCGGCTTGAACGACGAACCCGGCTGCCGATAGGCCTGCGTGGCGCGGTTGAACTGGCTCTGATCGAACGAGAAGCCGCCGACCATCGCGAGCACGCGGCCGGTCCAGGGATCCATTGCCACCATCGCGCCGGACACTTCGGGGATCTGGCGCAGGCGGTACTGGCCCTCGACCGGCTGGCCGTCCTTGTAGAGCGGATCGGCATAGATCACGTCGCCCGGCTGCAGCACTTGCGACACTGCCGTCGGCGTCTTGCCCTTGGTTCCGCCCTGCGCGGCTCGTGCCCATTTGACGCCGTCGACCGTGATGATGCCGGTCTCGCGCTGCTTGCTGACGGCACCGCCAAGCTCGCGGCTCGGCTGGAAGCCTATGCGCGCCGACTGGTCGCTGGTTTCCAGCACGACCGCCATGCGCCACGGCGAGATGTCGGAGAGCGATTTGATCTCGGCGAGCTTGACGCCCCAGTCACCCGAGATGTCGAGCTTGCTGATGGCACCGCGATAGCCTTGCTGCTCGTCATAGTTCACGAGGCCGGTGACCATCGCCTTGCGCGCCATGACCTGGATCTTCGGATTGAGCGTGGTGCGGACCGAAAGGCCGCCTTCATACAGCTTCTTCTCGCCGTAGCGCTCGAAGATGTCGCGGCGAACTTCCTCGGCGAAATATTCGCCGGCGAAAGTGTGGGCGCCGTTGGAACGGCTGGTGACGGCGAGCGGCTCCTTGCGCGCCTTGTCTGCGTCGGCCTGCTTGATCCAGCCGTTCTCCAGCAGACGGTCGACGACATAGTTGCGGCGCTCGATGGCGCGGTCGCGGTTGCGGACCGGATGCAGCGTCGCCGGCATCTTCGGCAGCGCCGCCAGATAGGAGGCTTCCGCCACGGTCAGCTCGTTCACCGACTTGTCGAAATAGACCAGCGAAGCGGCCGCGATGCCGTAGGCACCGAGACCGAGATAGATCTCGTTCAGATACAGCTCGAGGATCTTGTCCTTCGAATAGGTCTTCTCGATCCGCATCGCCAGCAAGGCTTCCTTGATCTTGCGGGCGAACGAGACCTCGTTGGTCAGAAGGAAGTTCTTGGCGACCTGCTGGGTGATGGTGGAGGCGCCTTGCGGGCGGCGGTTCGAGCCGTAGTTCTGGATGTAGACCAGGCCCGCGCGCGCCATGCCGGTGTAGTCGATGCCGCCATGCTCGTAGAAGTTCTTGTCCTCGGCCGCGAGGAACGCGTTGATCACGAGCTTGGGCACCGCCTGGATCGGCAGATAAAGCCGCCGCTCCTTGGCGTATTCGCCGACCAGCGAACCATCGACCGCGTGCACGCGGGTCATCACCGGCGGCTCGTAATCCTGAAGCTGAGAATAGTCCGGCAAGTCCTTGGAGAAATGCCAGATCAAGCCTGCCACGGCCCCGACACCGACAAGGAACACCACTGTTCCCGCGGCGAACAGGAAGCCCATGAACCGCACCAGCAAGCGCATTATCTATTTATCCGTTCAAAGTCTGGATCAGCCCAGTATCGATCCCTTGGCACCCCAAACTGGCACCAACCTCACGTCGCGAATTCGCCCGCCTACACAATACTATCAGTGCCGGACTTAAGACGCTTGCCGAACAGGATTCTCGCCGATTCCGGAACCCCCTGCGGCATTTTTATAAAGCGCCCGCTGTGGCCAAACTAGGGCCTTTGCGACGGGACGGACAACCCTTTCAGTTTCGAAGCCCCCCGGGGCGTCAATTCGATGATCCCAGGGGCGTCAATTCGACGATCCCAGGGTCGTCAATTCGACGATCCCGGGGTCGTCAATTGGAGGATCCCGCCGTCGCCATCCGCTTGGTCAAAAACCCGTCGATCGCCTGCGCCATCGAGCCCACGGCACGGGACCGCCAGCCCTCGGACACCAGATGCTCGAGGTCGCCCTTGTTGGAGACGTAGCCGATCTCGACCAGCACCGAGGGCACGTCGGGTGCCTTCAGGACCCGGAAGCCGGCCGATTTCAGGGGATGCTTGTGCATCCGCACGGTCGACTTCATTTCGCCCATCAGGAGGCGGGCGAAACGGTTTGAAAAAGTGCGGGTTTCTCGCTGCGTGAGGTCGATTAGGATGTCGGCGACCTCATTCGGCTCCTCCGCGAGGTTGAAGCCGGCGATCGCATCGGCCCGGTTTTCCGCATCCGCCAGCCGCTGGGCCTCGGCGTCGGACGCCTTGTCGGACAGCGTATAGATGGTCGCGCCCTGCGCATCGCCCTCGGCCCGCGGCAGCGCATCGGCATGAATAGAGACGAACAGCGCCGCCTTGTGGTTGCGGGCGATCTTGGTCCGGTCATTGAGGGGAATGAAGGTGTCGTCGTCCCGCGTCATGACCACACGGTACTTGCCGGCCTTCTCCAGCCTGTCGCGCAGCGCCAGCCCGAAGGCCAGCACCAGGTTCTTCTCGCTCTCGCCGCTCGACTGCGTGCCATTGTCGATGCCGCCATGGCCGGGATCGATCACGACCACCGGGCGGCCATCGGCCTTCTGCTGCGCCGTGTCCGGGGCTGTGGTCGCGGGCGCCGTTGCAGGCTGCGCCTCGGCGATGGTGGGCCGCAGCTCGGGGCGGCTTTCAGGCGCGAGCGCCTGCATGAAGGCGGCACGGTCGACCTCCTCGAGCTCCAGCACAAGCCGGGCCGGCTGGCCGTTGGCCGCCTCGACCACGTAGGACTTGGCGATCTTGGCCGGTCCCGTCAGGTCGAACACGATTCGCGAGCCGCCGGGCATGACGAGCCCGTAGCGGAAGGCCTTGACCAGTCCGCGCCCTCCGGCTCCCGTGCCCGCGGGCAGCTGAAAATTGACCTGCGGCACGTCGATGACGACCCGGTACGGGTCTGCCAGCGTGACGGCGCGGAAGGTCACGGCCTGGTTGATGTCGAGAATGAAGCGGGTCTGCTTGCCGTCGCCGGCCAGTCGGGCGGCCGAGGCGATCGGAAAATTCGCCGCTGCAACAGTGGGTTGCGACTGGCTTTCCGCTGCCCTCAGGCGCGAGGAATCAGCACATGGCAATACTGCAGCGCACAACAGCGCGCATCCCAGCAAAACCCGTCGATGTGTGCGGCTCGCCACCGATTCCGTGCCTCCGAGCAGCCCTCTTAACGCAATAGAACCACAGGGTTAATCGATCCTTAATGACGGATGTGCGAAACTCTTCGACTGTGACCGCCGTGCGACGCTCCCTTGCACGGATGGCTCATTCCTCGTATGTACGGAATGCTGACGGCCGATATTTTCGGTTGTGTCGCATTCAGCCTCCCGGTGCAGCGCCGGAACTCCCAAGATTGGGAATTCCAGCGTTTTCCGTTTCCCTCTAAGGCCAGCGCGGTGCGCGGCAGCGGGTGGAACGGGTCACGCGTCGGCGGCGGACCGGTCCCGGGTTACCACTCACGTTACCGGGACGGTTCTGACAGCGACGTAACCCATTACCCGTTCCCTTGATCCCAAGGGAGCGGTTCTTGATCCCCAAGGCGAGCGCGCTCGCGCCATGCCTGGCCAACAGCAACTGATTGAAGGGCGGCCTCGCCGCCCAATGTTTCATACGGGCCGACGCTTGATGCGCCAGACTGTGCCGACGAATTCTGAAGGACCATTCGCGACGCTGCGGAGTGAAAATCCCGCGCGCCGCAATGGTCCTGAAGCTTCCGGTCCGGCAAGGCGCGAGAGACGGCGTTTCGGCCTTCCCCTCACCCCCGAATCAGGTGGACCGTCGCGTCACCCGGCGGCGCGATACGCGCCCACGGTGAATCGCGCCCGCCGCCGCCAAGAGTTAAGACATGCCCAACAAGATGTTGATCGATGCCACCCACCCGGAAGAGACCCGGGTCGTCGTGGTCCGCGGCAATCGCGTCGAAGAGTTTGATTTCGAGACCGCGCAACGCAAGCAACTGCGCGGGAATATCTACCTCGCCAAGGTCACACGGGTCGAACCCTCGCTCCAGGCCGCCTTCGTCGAATATGGCGGCAACCGCCACGGCTTCCTCGCCTTCAGCGAAATCCATCCCGATTATTACCAGATCCCGGTCGCCGACCGGCAGGCGCTGATCGAGGCCGAGGAACAGGCCCATCGCGAGGCCGAAGAGGAGAGCGAGAACCGGTCCCACGGGCGCCGCCGTTCGCGCCACCGCAATGCCCGCCGCCGCGGTCACGGCGAGCGCGTGCGCAGCGACATCGTCGAGGGCCTCGAGGCCGGCGCCGATCCCGCCGCCCAGCCGATCGAGGGCGCGGCGCAGCCGGAGCATGGCGAGGGTGCCTTGCAGGAAGGCGAGCACCTGCATGCCGATGCCGAGCATCACGGCGAGCACGAGAGCCACGACCACGATCATGACGGACATGATCATGCCGAGCATGATCGCGACGATCGTCATGCCCATGCCGACGAACCCGATCACGACCATGGTCACGATCACGACCATCCGCACGATCATCACGACCATGATCACGCCGGCGAGACGCCCGCGCCTGTCGCGGCCGTCGGCGCCGAGCCCGTGGTCGCGACCGCAAGTGTTGCCGAGCCGCAGGAGGCCGCCCCTTCCGAAGCGCACGCCGAGGCCCTTGCCGAAGCCGTGACCGCCGCCGCTGAGCCGGCCGACGCCGTGTACGGCGAGAGCACCGAAGCGCCGCATGCCGACGCCGGGGACGCAGCCGGCGAAGACGACGAAGACGAGGATGAAGACGAAGACGGCGATGAAGCCGAAGAGGAAGTCGTCGAATCCGTCGGCGGCGACGACGTGCTGGAGGAAGTGCCGGAGCGCACCTTCCGCCCGCGCCGCCAGTACAAGATCCAGGAAGTCATCAAGCGCCGCCAGGTGATGCTGGTGCAGGTCGTCAAGGAAGAGCGTGGCAACAAGGGCGCTGCGCTGACGACCTATCTGTCGCTCGCCGGCCGGTATGCCGTGCTGATGCCGAACACCGCGCGCGGCGGCGGCATCAGCCGCAAAATCACCAGCGCCCAGGACCGTTCCCGCCTGAAGGAGGTGGTGCAGGATCTCGACGTGCCCGAGGGCATGGGCATCATCCTGCGCACGGCGGGCGCTGCCCGGACCAAGCCGGAGATCAAGCGCGACTTCGAATATCTGATCCGGATGTGGGAGACGGTGCGCGACCTCACGCTGAAGTCGCAGGCCCCGACCCTCGTCTACGAGGAAGGCTCGCTGATCAAGCGTTCGCTGCGCGACCTCTACAACAAGGAGATCGACGAGATTCAGGTGGCTGGCGAGTCCGGCTACCGCGAAGCGCGCGACTTCATGAAGATGCTGATGCCCGCCAATGTCAGCGCGGTGAAGCAATATCGCGACGGTCAGCCGCTGTTCTCGCGCATGGGCGTCGAGAGCCAGCTCGACGCGATGTTCTCGCCGACCGTGCAGCTGCGCTCCGGCGGCTACATCGTGATCAACCAGACCGAGGCGCTGGTCTCGATCGACGTCAATTCCGGCCGGTCGACGCGCGAGCACCATATCGAGGACACTGCGCTGAAGACCAACCTGGAGGCGGCCGAAGAGGTCGCCCGCCAGCTTCGCCTGCGCGACCTCGCCGGCCTGATCGTCATCGACTTCATCGACATGGACGAGAAGCGCAACAACCGTGCGGTCGAGCGCAAGCTGTCCGACTGCCTCAGGCAGGATCGCGCCCGCATCCAGGTCGGACGCATCTCGCATTTCGGCCTGCTCGAGATGTCGCGCCAGCGCATCCGCGCCAGCGTGCTCGAGAGCTCGACGGATCCGTGCCCGCATTGCGGCGGCACCGGCCATGTCCGCTCGGTGTCCTCGGTGGCGCTGCAGCTGCTGCGCGGTCTCGAAGAAATCCTGATGAAGGGCGCGACCCACAATCTCGTGGTCCGCACCCGTACCGACGTCGCGCTCTATGTGCTCAACCACAAGCGCGGCCATCTGCGCGACCTCGAGAACGGCTTCAAGGTGACGCTGTCGGTCATTGCCGATCAGTCCGTCAGCGGACCTCAGGCTTACGTGATCGACCGCGGCGAGCAGGTTCATACGCTGGAGGCCGCCAAGGCGCTGCTTGCGGCGCAGGCGGCTGCGAGCCCGCCGCCAGCGGCCGAAGAGCCCTACGACGATGAGGACGCCTTCGACATCGAGACCGAATCCGAGGTCGAAACCGAGGAGACCGAAGGTCTCGCCGAAGAGCAGGCGTCCGGCGATGCCGCGTCCGACCAGGATGGCCAGCGCCGCAAGCGCCGACGTCGCCGCCGCGGCCGCGGTGGCCCGCGCGACGGCGAGTTGCGCGAGGATAGCCCTGCCACCCTTCCCGAGGCGGCCGTAGCGGCCGGCGAAGGCGAGGACGATGCCGAATCCGAGCAGGACGGCGAGGAAGGCGAGGAACAAGCAGCCCGCGGCGAGCAGCAAGGCAACGGCGAGCGCCGGCGCCGACGCGGTCGCCGCGGCGGTCGCCGCCGTCGCGGTGGCAGCGAGGAAGGTCTCGCCGGCTCGATCAGCGACGAACTCGGTACCAATCAGCCATCGGAAGCTGCCGAGGCGGTCGCCGATTTCGACGGCTTCGGCAATGAGGCTGCGCCTTCGATTGCGCAAGCCGAGCACAGCGCTGAACCGCAAGCCTCGCAGCCTGAACCGCAAGTCTCGCAGCCTGAACCGCGCGCCGAGGTGCAGGCCGAGGCGCCGGCTCAGCCCGAGCCCGTTGCCGCGGAGGAAGAGCCCGTCGACGACAAGGCCGCACGGCGCCGCTCCACGGTGCGCGAAAAGGTGAGCTTCCTGTCGAGCAGCCCGAGCGAGCCGGCAACGCAGGTGTCGCAGCTTGCGCAGGCGGCCGAGCCGGTCGCGCCGCCCGCGCCGGCAGCTGAACCCGCGCCGCAACCGGCAAGCGATACGCCCGCGGTCCCGCGCCGCGCCGGCTGGTGGTCCCGCCGTTTTGGCGGCGGCGAATAAGGCCGAACATCCAAAATGCAAAACGCCCGGCATCCGCCGGGCGTTTTCGTTTCGTCGTTGCGCCGATGTGCTAAGCCGTTTTCGCAATCTGAAAGGGGACCGGCATTGTCAGAGCTTTGCGATTCCAGCGCCGTCGAACTGCGCCGCCTGTTGGCCGCGCGGATGATCTCGCCCGTCGAATTGCTCGACGCCTGTCTGTCCCGCATCGCCGCGATCAACCCCGCCGTCAACGCCGTCGTGACGCTGGACGAGCCGGGCGCACGCGCCGCCGCCAAGGCGGCCGAGGCCGCCATCCTGCGCGGCGAGGATCGCGGTGCTCTGCACGGGCTTCCCATCCTCATCAAGGACACCCAGGACACCGCCGGGATGCGCTCCACCTATGGCAGCCCGCTGCTGAAGGACAACGTCCCGGCCGTGGACCAAGGCTCGGTCGCGCGCCTGCGCGCGGCGGGCGCCGTCATCTTCGGCAAGACCAACACGCCGGAATGGGCGGCGGGCGGCAATACCCGCAATCCCGTATTCGGCGCGACCGGCAATCCCTTCGATCCCCTGCGCTCGGCGGCGGGCTCCTCCGGCGGCTCGGCGGTGGCGCTGGCCTGCGGCATGGCTCCGCTCGCCTCCGGCTCGGACACCGGCGGCTCCCTGCGCAATCCGGCAGGCTTCGCCGGCATTGTCGGCATGCGTCCATCCTACGGCCTCGTGGCCAGCGAGAAGCGTGCGTTCGGCTGGTCCAATCTGTCGACCGACGGGCCGATGGCGCGCAATGTCGCCGACACTGCGCTGATGCTGTCGGTGATGGCGAGCGATGATGGCCGCGATCCGCTCGCCTATACGCTGCCCGGCGAGCCCGTGCGCGCTCGCGCCGAACGCTGGGCCGCCCCGCGCCCCGCAGAGCTCGGCAAGCTGCGTCTCGCCTTCACCGAGGATTTTGGCTTTGCCCCGACCGAGCAGGCGATCCGGCGCGTGTTCCGCGCGCGGGTGAAGAAGCTCGCGCCGCTGTTCGCGGAATCCCGCGAGGCGACGCCGGATTGCTCCGGCGCGGACGACGCCTTCGCGGTGCTGCGCGCAGGCCTGTTCCTGGCCATGCACGGCAAGAACTACAAGGAACGCCGCGAGATGCTCGGCCCCAATGTCCGCGCCAATGTCGAGGAAGGGCTGGGCTACACGCTCGAAGACCACGCGCGGGCCACGGCGACGCAGACGCGGATCTATCGCGCCTATCAGAGCTTCTTCGAAACCTGCGACGTGCTGATCAGCCCGACCATTACGCTGAGCCCGCGGCCGTGGTCGGAGCCTCATCCGGCTGAGATCGACGGCGTGCCGACCAGGTCCTATTTCCACTGGCTCGCGCTGGCCTACGCCGTCACGCTCCCCGGTCATCCCGCGATCAGCATTCCGCTCGGCCTCGATGAAGCCGGGCTGCCGTTCGGCCTCCAGATCGTCGGTCCGCGCGGCGGCGACGCCATCGTGCTCTCGGTCGCCGCGGGCATCGAGGCCGCGTTCGCGGGCGATGCGCAATTGTGCCGGCCCGTCCCGGATCTGGCGCGGCTTGCCGCGGCGCCGCCGCTCTCCGCTGCCCCCGGCTTCCTCACCTGGGAATGATCCTGGGAATAACGCGATCCGACAGGAGAAGTCTTCCGATGCAAAGCGCAATGGTTCTCGGCGGCGGCATGATCGGTGTGAGCGCCGCACTGCACCTGCAGCAACGCGGCTGGACCGTCACGCTCGTCGATCGCAGGGAGCCGGGTCGCGAGACCAGCTATGGCAATGCCGGGATGATCCAGGCCGAAGCGGTCCGTCCCTATCCGATGCCGCGCGACCTTGCGACGCTGCTGAAGATCGCGACAGGCCGCACCAACGACGTGCGCTACAGCCTGTCGTCTCTTCACCGCCATATCGAGCCCCTGCTCCGCTATTGGTGGCATTCGGCGCCGAAACGGCATCGCGAGGCGATCGAGGCCTGGGCGCGACTGATCGCCTACGCGACTTCGGAACACGACATCCTCGTTCGCGAGGCTCATGCCGACAATCTGATCCGCCGCGCAGGCTACCGGGCGCTGTACCGCAACGCCGCGGAGCTGGAGCTTTCGATCAAGGCCGCGGAGGAAGACCAGCGCGAATTCGGCGTGAATTTTCGCGTGCTGTCCGGCAGCGAGCTCGCCAAGGCCGAGCCGATCCTGCGCGACGATCTTCCCGGCGCGATCCATTGGCTCGACACCTGGACCGTGTCCGATCCCGGCGCCCTGGTCACGTCCTATGCCGAGCTGTTCGAGCGCCTCGGCGGCACCATCGTGCTCGGCGATGCGCAGTCGCTGCAGCAGACCGCGACCGGCTGGTCGGTCGCGACGGACCAGGGGCGCCTCGACGCCGCCCACGCCGTCGTGACCCTCGGGCCGTGGTCACCGGATCTGCTGCACAAGTTCGGCTATCGCATTCCGCTGGTCCGCAAGCGCGGCTACCACATGCATTACAGGGGCGGCGCCTCGCTCGATCTGCCGCTGGTCGACAAGGGCGGCGGCTACGCCATGGGGCCGATGGCGAAGGGAATCCGGATTACCACCGGCGCCGAACTGACCGGCATGGACGCCCTTGCCACGCCCGTGCAGCTCGCCAGCGCGGAAAGCTCCGCACGCGAGCTGATCGATCTCGGCCAACGTGTCGAGCCGGATCCGTGGTTCGGCACCCGCCCCTGCACCCCCGACATGCTGCCGGTGCTCGGGCAAGCTCCGCGTCATCCCGGCCTCTGGATGAATTTCGGCCACGGTCATCAGGGATTTACCCTGGGACCCGCGACCGGACGCCTGCTCGCCGAGATCATGAGCGGCGAGACGCCGGCGATCGATCCGCTGCCATATCGGCCAGAGCGGTTCTAGACTCAAAGAAAAGGGCTGATCGAGAATATCGACCAGCCCCGTTACTTCGAGCGCTCCCCTGGCTGTGGGCGATGCCGGAGACGACGGCGCAGAAGATGATCGGTGCGATCGCCATCTCGATCCGCTTGATGAGCCGTCGCCGAGCGCCTTGATCTCATCGTTGGCGGCAGCGGTCGGCCAGAGCCAGCCGACGCGTGCGCCGAGCACGATGGCGATCAGCATTTCGCGCTTTATCGCCGGCGCTCGATCAGCCTGCGCGCCGCCGGCATCAACGTCGCGCCAAGCGCGTTCTTGATCAGCGAAGCCGCCACGAACGGCACGATGCCGACCTGCCAGGCCTTCGCAGCGCCGAGCCCGAGGCCGAACGCCAGCCAGCCGAAGCCGGCGGCCAGAATGACGACATGGCCAACGGCCATGGCTGCAAACAGCCGCGCCACGCTGCGATCCCAGCCGCGCTCGGCGAGCCAGCCGGTCACGAAGGCGGCCGCAATGAAGCCGAACAGATAGCCTGCGGTCGGGCCAATCAGCGGCGCAATCCCACCGACCGGTCCGGCAAAGACCGGCGCGCCAAGCGCGCCCTCGGCGAGGTAGGCGATCATCGTTGCGCTGCCAAGACGCCAGCCATAGGCCGCGCCGATCATCAGCACCACCAGCGTCTGCAACGTCATGGGCACATAGGGCAGCGGCAGGCTGACCTTGGCTGACAGCGCCATCAATGCGGTGCCGAGCCCAACCAGCACGACGGCACGCACTGCGCCGACGGTTTCGCCCGGCCGGGTCGGCCACATCAATGCGGCGAGAGAAAAATGTGGCGCGGCAGCGGTCGGGACGGATCGGTGGTCAGGCAAGATGAACTCCGGAGCTGGTCGAAAACTGGCGGCTATTTAAGCCAGTGAGCGATCCGGTCAACTGCCTCGCGCATCTCTCCCGGCGAGCGTGCATACGAAAAACGAATGAACGATCGGCCGTGAACGGGATCGAAATCGAGGCCGGGCGTCGCCGCAACGCGTGCCTGCTCGAGCATCTGCTTGGCGAACTCGAAACTGTCGGAGGTGAAGTCCGAGACGTCGGCATAGAGATAGAATGCACCATCGGCCGGCAGGAATTTGCTGAGGCCCGCTTTCGGCAATCCCTCGATCAAAATCTGCCTATTCTCCTGATAGCCGTGCTTGATCGCTTCCATCTCGGCCGCACCGTCGAAGGCGGCCTGCGCCGCGATCTGCGATAGCGCCGGCACCGAGATCGACAGGTTCTGCTGCAGCCGCTCGATCGGCCGCACCAGGATTTCGGGCACGACCATCCAGCCGACGCGCCAGCCCGTCATGCAAAAATACTTCGAGAACGAGTTGATCACGAGTGCGTGCTCGGAGAGCGCGGCTGCGGTGGCGGCCGGAAACGAATAATCGAGCCCATGATAGATCTCGTCCGAGATGAAGCGGATGCCCGCGCCTTCGGCGGCCGCCATCAGGCCGGCGAGCGCGTCGCGCGACATCATCGTCCCCGTCGGATTGGCGGGGCTGCCCACCAGCACGCCCTTCAGCGGCGCCTTGCGATGGGCGGCGAGCAATGCCTCGCCGGTGAGCGCATGGCGCGTCTCGTTCGTAGTCTCGATCAGCACCGGCTCGCAACCGAGCGCGGTCAGGATGTGCCGGTAGGGCGGATAACCCGGCACCGTCACGGCGACGCGGTCGCCCGGCTCGAACATCGACAGGAAGGCCAGGATGAACCCGCCCGAGGAGCCGGTGGTCACCACAATCCGCTCCGGGCTGACGTCGCAGCCATAGGCGTCGCGATAATGGCGTGCGATGCGCTCGCGCAAGGAGGGGATGCCGAGCGCGGAGGTATAATCGATCCGCCCGGTCTCGAGCGCCATATGGGCGGCGGCAATCGCCGTCCTGGGCGCGCTGGCCGCGGGCTGGCCGACCTCCATGTGGATGACATGGCCGCCGGCGGCCTCGATTCGGGCCGCCGCGGCCATGACGTCCATCACCATGAACGGGGGAACATCGCTGCGGCGGGAGGGCTCGAGCCACTGCCCCAACCGGTTCCTTAAAGTCGCATCGTGCATCGATTTCTGCTATTTCGCTGGCGGGCCGGTGCCTCCGGCCCGGGAACGGAGCGCTTGCGCCCCAGACTGGCCGCATTGTGCGGCTCATAAGGGGAACGGCTCACAAGGGCATATCGCGTATCCGGTCCGCCGCCAATCGCCAAACCCATCACGAAACTGCTTTCCAGACCGTTTGACCAAGACCGTTTGATGTCGCTCCAGATCGCATTGCGCAAGAAGGCTTCCGCCCTCACCGCCCTCGTCACGGCCGCGGCGATCGCGCTGACGCCGTTCTCCACCGCGCACGCGCAAGCCAAAGGGCCGCCGGTCCTGCGCGACACCGAGACCGAGCAACTGCTGCGCGAATATACGCGCCCGATCCTGCGCGCCGCGGGTCTGGAGAAGCAGAACATCCAGATGGTGATCCTCAACGACGGCTCGTTCAACGCGTTCGTCGCCGATGGCCGCCGCATCTTCGTCAATTACGGCGCGATCCTTCAATCGGAGACGCCGAACCAGATCATCGGCGTGCTCGCGCACGAGACCGGGCATCTGGCGGGCGGCCATCTGTCCAAGCTGCGCGAGCAGCTCGCCGCCGCCCAGACCCAGATGATCATCGCGATGCTGCTCGGCGCCGGCGCGATCGCCGCGGGCAGCACCCAGCGCGGCACCGGCAACAACGGGCTCGCCAATGTCGGCGCCGCCGCCATGTCCGCTCCCCAGGAGGTGATCCGCCGGTCGCTGTTGTCCTATCAGCGCCAGCAGGAGGAGAACGCCGACCGCGCCGGCGTGCGGTTCCTGACCGCGACCCAGCAATCGCCGAAGGGCATGTACGAGACCTTCAAGCGCTTCACCAGCGAGAGCCTGTTCGCCGCGCGCGGCGCCGACCCCTATCTCCAGTCGCATCCGATGCCGGCCGAGCGCGTTGCCGCGCTGCAGGAGTTCGCAAGCTCCAGCCCCTATTGGAGCAAGAAGGACGATCCCGCGCTTCAGCTTCGCCACGACATGGTTCGCGCCAAGATATCCGCCTTCATGGAGCGGCCGGAGACGGTGTACCGCCGCTATCCGCTCTCGAACGACAGCATGCCGGCGCGCTATGCCCGCGCCATCAGCACCTATCTGCACGGGGACTTGCGCAGCGCCCTCGCCCAGATCGATGCGCTGATCCAGGTTCAGCCGAGCAATCCGTACTTCTACGAGGTGCGCGGCCAGGCCTTGCTGGAAAGCGGCAAGGCCGCCGAGGCTATCGCGCCCCTGCGCAAGGCTGCCGCACTCTCGAACAACTCGCCCCTCATCGAGATGTTACTTGGGCAGGCTCTGGTTGGAACCGATAATAAGGCCTACACCGACGACGCCGTTCGGATTCTCCGCGCCGCGGTGGCGCGGGAGCCCGAGGCCATCCTCGGTTACAGCCAGCTCGCGATGGCCTATGGCCGGAAGGGAGATTATGCCGAGGCGGATCTCGCATCGGCCCAGGCCGCTTACTTGCGCGGCGACAACAAGACCGCCCGCGAACTCGCCACGCGCGCGAAAACCCGTTTTGCCGTCGGCACGCCTGGATGGGTCAAGGCCGACGACATCGTTGCGGCCAAGCCGCCGCGCAACTGACGAGAACGACGCCAAACCTAAAGACGCCTTGCACCACGACGTCACGACACCGAGCTTTGACGCCGCCGGGACGTTTCCCGAAACCTGCTTTAGATAAGAGGATTTGCCTATGCCTTCGCTGCGCTCGCTTGCTCCCGCGCTGTTTGCGCTCGCCATGTTCGGCGCAGTCGCGCCGGCCGCTGCCGACAGCTTCTCCGACACGCAGCGAACCGAGATCGAGAAGATCATCAAGAACTATCTCGTGAGCCATCCCGAGGTGCTCGAGGAGGCCATGGCCGAGCTCAGCAAACGTCAGGCCGCGGCCGAAACGAAAAAGCATGAAGCGAGCGTCGCGCAGAACGCCGAGGCGATCTTCAACTCGCCGCGACAGGTCGTGCTCGGCAACAAGGACGGCGACGTCACCTTCGTCGAGTTCTTCGACTACAATTGCGGCTACTGCAAGCGCGCGATGGACGACATGCTGACCATCATGAAGAGCGATCCGAAGCTGAAGGTCGTGCTGAAGGAGTTTCCGGTGCTGAGCCAGGGCTCGGTCGAAGCGGCGCAGGTCGCGGTCGCTGTGCGCATGCAGGATCCCACCGGCAAGAAATATCTCGACTTCCACCAGAAGCTGCTCACCGGCCGCGGCGCCGCCGACAAGGCGCGCGCGCTTCAGGCGGCCAAGGAAGCCGGCCTCGACACCGCGAGGATCGAGAAGGACATCGGCAGCCCCGAGGTGCGCGCCACCATCGAGGAGAACTTCAAGCTCGCCGAAGCGATGGGCATGAACGGCACGCCGAGCTACGTCATCGGCAAGCAGATCGTGATCGGCGCCGTCGGCGTCGAAAGCCTCAGGGAAAAGATCGGCATCGCCCGCTGCGGCAAGGCAACCTGCTGATCACAGGTTTTGCGATATTCGGAAAACGCGACAAGGCCGGCTGGAAAGCCGGCCTTTCTTCTTGCGCCGAACCTTGGCGTCTTCGCGCAAAGTCATTCATCTGGCGTTCAACAAACAAATGCCGCGGAACAGACGAAGTTCCGGAACAACTCAAATCTCCTTTCGTTGTCGGCGCGGGCAATGACGCAAAGAAACACGTGAGGAGAATTCGATGTTGAACCGCTTTATGATCTCAGTTGCCGCAGCCGCACTCGTCGCGGGCACCGGTCTCGCCAACGCACAGGGCACCATGGGCCGCGACAGCGGTGGTGGCGCCGGTGGCGCACAGATGCAGCAGTCGCAGCCTTCTGGCGGCGCCGCTGAGCGCGGCGGCTCGATGGGCCGCGATTCCATGAGCCAGGACAAAGGCACTGTCGGCCAGTCCGGCGGCTCCAGCTCCATGAAGTCCGAAGATAAGTCCGGCGCGATGAAGGACGAGCGTTCCTCGGGCGGCGCGATGAACAAGAACGCCGAAGACAAGGCCGGCACCAAGGGCCAGCGCACCGACGATCGCGCGCAGGGCCAGATGGACAAGTCCCAGGACAAGTCCAAGAGCATGAGCCAGGACACCACCAAGTCCGGCAAGGACAAGGACATGAAGGCTGAGGGCAGCAAGAGCGGCACCTCGACCAACAACGCCGAGACCCAGAAGGGTACCGGCACGAGCACCAATCAGAATGCTCAGGGCCAGACCGGCACCAGCACCAACCAGAACGCCCAGGGCCAGAGCTCGACTTCGACCACGGTCGGCCAGGCGGGCGCCGCCGCGAAGCTTTCGACCGAGCAGCGGACCCAGATCACCTCGGTGATCCGCGAGCAGCGGGTGACCCCGGTGACCAACGTGAACTTCTCGATCTCGGTCGGCACCCGCGTGCCGCGCGAGGGCATTACCTTCCACACCTTGCCGTCCCGGGTCGTGTCGATCTATCCGGAGTGGCGGACCTACAAGTACATCCTGGTCAAAGAAGAGATCGTGATCATCAATCCGGACACCTACGAAATCGTGGCGGTCCTGAACGTCTAAGCCGGATCACCGGCAGCCGCAGGGGGCGGGCAGCAATGCCCGCCCCCTTTGCGGTTGCCGGCAGCCATGGTTCGGGCTGGTTAACAAGCAATTTCCGTAGCTTCCGCACAGATTTTTGCAGCCAGGATGAGGTACCTGAGGGCCCCTCGAAGGTCCTTCAAGGCTTCCCCTGGGACGCTTTGTTACCTATAACCCCGCCACGCCGAAGCACCTCTTCCGGGATTGGAATGGCAGAACCCGCAACCGACACGATCCTCGTCCTGAACGGGCCGAACCTCAACATGTTGGGGACGCGCGAGCCGGAGAAGTATGGCCACGCGACGCTGGCCGACGTCGAGGCGCTGTGCCGGGAGACGGCGGCGACGTTCGGCCTCAAGGCCGATTGCCGGCAGTCCAACCGCGAGGGCGAGCTGATCGACTTCATCCACGAGGCGCATCGGCGCAAGATGAAGGGCATCATCGTCAATGCCGGCGGCTATTCCCACACCTCGATCGCGCTGCACGACGCGCTGCTCGCGGTTCAGATTCCGACGGTCGAGGTGCATGTGACCAACATCCACGCCCGCGAGAGCTTTCGTCATCACTCCTACACGGCACGCGCGGCCTTCGCCTCGCTCTGCGGTTTCGGCATCGAGGGCTACCGCCTCGCCATCCAGGGCCTCGCCGCCAAGCTTGCCATCAAGCCCAAAGCCTGAAGCTCCCTCATCAAACAGAACATTCGGATCAAACAACATGGCGCGCCAGCCAGACGACAAAGCAGCCGCAAAGTTTTCCAGCGAGGATTCCGCGCTCGTCCGCGAGCTCGCGCTCCTGCTCGATGAGACCAGCCTCAGCGAGATCGAGATCGAGCGCGCGGGCCTGCGCCTGCGCGTCGCCCGCAACATCAGCGTGGCTGCGACCATGCCCGTGCCGATGGCTGCGGCTCCCGCCGCCCTGCCGGGTGTCCCCGCCGCGACGGCCGCCGCTGGGCCCGACCTGTCGAAGCATCCCGGCGCGGTTAGCTCGCCGATGGTCGGCACCGCCTATTGGGCGCCCGAGCCCGGCGCCAAGCCGTTCATCGAGGTCGGCAGCAAGGTCTCGGTCGGACAGACGCTGCTGATCATCGAAGCCATGAAGACCATGAACCAGATCCCCTCGCCGCGCGCCGGCACGGTGACGCAGATCCTGGTCGAGGACGGCCAGCCGGTCGAGTACGGCGAGCCGCTCGTCATCATCGAGTGAGGCAGTGGCGAATAGCGCGGTGCGACCAGCTGCTCCACCCTATTCGCCATTCGCCATTCCCCATTCGCCCCTGAGGCACCATGTTCGACAAGATCCTCATAGCCAATCGCGGCGAGATCGCCCTTCGCATCCTCAGGGCGTGCAAGGAGCTCGGCATCGCGACCGTCGCCGTGCACTCCACCGCCGACGCCGACGCCATGCATGTGCGCCTCTCGGACGAGAGCGTCTGCATCGGCCCGCCGGCGTCCAAGGACAGCTATCTCAACGTGCCCGCACTGCTCGCGGCCTGTGAGATCACCGGCGCCGATGCCGTGCATCCCGGCTACGGCTTCCTGTCGGAGAATGCGCGCTTCGCGGAGATCCTCGCCGAGCACAATCTACATTTCATCGGCCCCAAGGCCGAGCATATCCGCCTGATGGGCGACAAGATCGAGGCCAAGAAGACCGCCAAGAAGCTCGGCATTCCCGTCGTGCCCGGCTCCGACGGCGCCGTTGGCCCCGACGACGACGCCCTGGCCATTGCTAGGGAGATCGGCTTTCCCGTGCTGGTGAAGGCGGCGGCCGGCGGCGGCGGCCGCGGCATGAAGGTCGCCCACAGCGAGGCGGATCTGCAGGTGGCGCTGTCGACGGCGGCCAACGAGGCCAAATCCGCCTTTGGCGATGCCTCGGTCTACCTGGAGAAATACCTCCAGAAGCCGCGCCACATCGAAATCCAGATCCTCGGCGACGGTCGCGGCGGCGCGATCCATCTCGGCGAGCGCGACTGCTCGCTGCAGCGCCGCCACCAGAAGGTCTGGGAGGAAGGCCCCTCGCCCGTGCTCGACGCGGCCGCGCGGGCCAAGATCGGCGAGACCTGCGCCAAGGCGATGCGCGAGATGAAATATCTCGGCGTCGGCACCATCGAATTCCTGTTCGAGGACGGCGAATTCTACTTCATCGAGATGAACACCCGCATCCAGGTCGAGCACCCCGTCACCGAGAGCATCACCGACATCGACCTCGTGCTGGAGCAGATCCGCATCGCCGCCGGCGGTGACCTTCCGGCCAAGCAGGAAGAGGTTCAGGTCATCGGCCACGCCATCGAGTGCCGCATCAACGCCGAAAATCCCCAGACCTTCCGCCCCTCGCCCGGCCGCATCCTGCAATACCATCCCCCGGGCGGGCTGGGGGTGCGGATCGATTCCGCCGTCTACCAGGGCTACACGATCCCGCCCTATTACGATTCCCTGGTCGGCAAGCTGATTGTGCACGGCAAGACCCGCGCCGAATGCCTGATGCGGCTCCGCCGGGCGCTGGACGAGATGGTGGTGGAAGGCATCGAAACCACGCTGCCGCTGTTCCGCGCTTTGGTGCGCGAAGGCGATATCATCAACGGCGACTACCACATCCACTGGCTGGAACAATATCTGGCCGGCAAGGTGGAACCGGCCCCGCGATAATCCGCATTTCCGGTGGAACCCTTTGGCCCCAATTGCGTTCTGGACGCGGGGACAGTTCCAAGGGGGCGTTTTGACTTCCGCAAGACGTGACAAAGCGAGGCCGTGGTGACGGCCGAGGCCCAACGACGGCGGGCATTTTGGCAGATCCTGCTGATCGGGGCGGGTCTTCTGGTGCTGACCGTGATCAGCGCCGGCTCGGTCTACCTCGTCAACGAGGCGCGGGAAGACAGCAAATGGGTGGTCCACACCATCGAGGCGCAGAGCCAGATCAACGCCCTGTTGCTCGAGATCCGCCGTGCCGAGAGCAGCGCCCGCGGCTTTCTCCTGACGCAAGGGCCGGATTTCCAGTCGGATCACGAGAAAGCCGTCGCCGCGATCATTCCGGCGCTCGACAAGCTCACGCGCCAGATCGGCGACAATCCGGCGCAACGCGACAGCATCGAGAAGCTGAGCGCGGCCATCGAGACCCGGCTCGACCAGTTCTCGCGCGAGATGAGCCTCGTCAAGCAGGGGCAGCTCGACCGCGCCACGGAGCTCGTCCGCGAGGCCGCCCGCGGCAACACCACGACCACGATCACCAACCAGGCCAACGCGATGATCCGCGAGGAGGAGCGGCTGTTTCGGCTCCGCACCGCCAACTCCGACCGCAGCCAGACCCTGGCCGCATCGATGACCGGCATCGGCTCCGGCCTCGTCGTGCTGCTGGCCATGATCTCGACCTGGCTGGTGCGGCGCTCGGCCCGCGCCCGTGACGAGGCCGAAGCGCGCCTGCGCGACGCCAACGTCAATCTGGAATCCGTCGTCGACGAGCGCACGGCGGACCTGCGCGAGGCCAATGACGAGATCCAGCGCTTCGCCTATATCGTCAGCCACGATCTGCGCTCGCCGCTCGTCAACATCATGGGCTTCACCAGCGAACTCGAAGAGCTTGGCGGCGACATCTTCCGCCGCATCGGCAGCCTCGCTCGCGTTCCTGCAGAGGGAGCGCCGCTGGCGCCCGCCGGACCGGGCGAGATCGCGCTCGAAGGCGCCGACAAGCAGCTGTCCGAGGACTTCTCCGAAGCGCTCGGCTTCATCAAGTCTTCGATCGCCAAGATGGACCGGCTGATCTCGGCGATCCTCAACCTCACCCGCGAGGGCCGCCGCGAATTCCAGCCGGTCAAGATCGACACACGCGAGCTGATCGAGGCCATTGTGACCACGCTGGCCCACCAGGCCGACGAGGCGCAGGCCCAGATTCATGTCGAGCCGCTGCCGAATGTCGTGAGCGACCGGCTCGCGCTTGAGCAGATTTTCTCCAATCTGATCGACAACGCGATCAAATATCTCAAGCCCGGCGTGCCCGGAGAGATCAGAATTCGCGGGCGGACCAAGCTCGGGTACGCTATCTTCGAGATCAGCGACAACGGCCGGGGGATCGACCCGAAGGATCACCAGCGGATATTCGACCTGTTCCGCCGCGCCGGAACCCAGGACAAGCCCGGCCAGGGCATTGGTCTTGCGCATGTGCGTGCACTTGTGCGTCGTCTCGGCGGCACCATGTCGGTATCATCGGAACTGAACGCGGGCAGCACCTTCACGATCACGCTGCCGATCGCCTGGAACGTGAACAACCGGAACAGAGATCGATGACCCAGCCTGTCACCATCATCATGATCGAGGACGACGAGGGCCACGCCCGCCTGATCGAGCGCAACATCCGCCGCTCGGGCGTCAACAACGAGATCGTCTCCTTCACCAACGGCACCGACGCGATGCAGCACCTGTTCGGCGCCGACGGCAGCGGCCTCGTGCAGAAGGGCAATGCGCTTCTGATCCTGCTCGATCTCAACCTGCCCGACATGACCGGGATCGACATCCTGAGGCAGATCAAGGAAAACAAATATCTGAAGGCTTCGCCCGTGGTGGTCCTGACCACCACCGACGATTCCCAGGAAATCAAGCGCTGCTACGAGCTCGGCTGCAACGTGTACATCACCAAGCCCGTCAACTACGAGAATTTCGCCAATGCCATCCGGCAGCTCGGCCTGTTCTTCTCGGTCATCCAGGTCCCGCCCGCCGCCCCATGAACCAGCGCACGCCAACCCTGCTCTACATCGACGACGACCGTGCACTGGCGCACCTGGTCGAACGCGGCCTGACGCGGCGCGGCTACAGGGTCGTCCATGCCGCGAGCGGCGAGGAAGGCCTGGAGCGCATCCGCCGCGCTCGTGCCGAGGGCGGCATCGACGTGGTCGCGCTCGACCAGTACATGCCAGGTCTCGACGGCCTGGAGACGCTCGAGCAGATCATGGCGATCCCGGACGCACCGCCCGTCGTGTTCGTCACGGCCTCGCAGGATTCCAGCATCGCCGTCACCGCGCTGAAGGCCGGCGCTGCCGATTATCTCGTCAAGGACGTCACCGGCGATTTCATCCCCCTCCTCCACGTCGCGGCCGAGGGCGCGCTGCGCCAGGCCGAATTGCAGAAGGCGCGCGAGGAAGCCGAAGCCGAGATCCATGCCTCGCGCGACCGCTACGCAGCTCTTGCCGCCGAACGCGAGCTGCTGCTGCGCGAGGTCAATCACCGCGTCGGCAACTCGCTCCAGATCATCGCCTCCCTGCTGCACCTTCAGGCAAGCTCTGCCGCGCAGGACGAGGTCAAGGCAGCGCTGACCAACGCCATGGGCCGTGTCGCCGCGGTCGCGCAAGTGCACCGGCGCCTCTACACCTCGCAGGACCTCAAGAGCGTGGTGCTGAACCAATATCTGGAGTCCCTGCTTGAGGATCTCCGCCGCTCGGCCGAAGGCAACCGGATGTCGCGCCTGACCCTGAAGGCCGAGCCGATCGAGATCGATCCGGACCGCGCGGTCGCCGTCGGCATCATCGTCAACGAGCTGGTGATGAACGCCGTGAAATACGCCTATCCCGACGGCGCCGGCCCGATCCATGTCGATCTGACCGCGCAAGGCGACGATCTCCTGCTGTCGATCGCCGACAACGGCGTCGGTGACGCCGTCAAGGCCGATCCGCGCTCCACCGGCATGGGCCAGCGCATCGTTGCGGCCATGGCCGCCAAGCTCGACGCCTCGGTCGAGCGCGATCCCGCGCATTCCGGAACCCGGGTCGTGCTGAAGTTCGCGCGCGTGCCCGCAAGCCCGGGCAAGACCAGCACCGCTGCCGCCGGCTGACCTCGCGCTGCCGTTGCGCCCCATCGCAACGGCCTCGCGATCCTGCTATCATCGCGAACCATGACTTCGCGCGACTCCGCTCCGTCTGAAATCACCCCGGCCGTGCTGCTGCGCGCCTATGCCTGCGGCATCTTCCCGATGGCGGAAAGCGCCGACGATCCGACCCTGTTCTGGGTCGAGCCGGAATTTCGCGGCGTCATCCCGCTCGACGGATTTCGTGTCGCCTCGCGGCTTGCGCGCACGGTGCGCTCGGACGTGTTTCGCGTCACCGTCAACACCGCGTTCAAGGCGACGATCGCGGGCTGCGCCGCGCCGCAGGCCGGGCGCGAGGACACCTGGATCAACAAGCGCATCCGCGACCTCTATGGCGGCCTGTACCAGCTCGGCCATTGCCACAGCGTCGAAGCCTGGCAGGGCGATGATCTCGTCGGCGGGCTGTACGGCGTCAGCCTGGGGCGGGCCTTCTTCGGCGAGAGTATGTTTCACACCGCGCGCGACGCCTCGAAGGTCGCGCTGGTGCATCTGGTCGCGCGGCTCATTTACGGCGGCTTCGAGCTGCTCGACACTCAGTACGTCACCGAGCACCTGAAGAGCTTTGGCGCGGTCGAGATCTCGCGGCGGCGCTACACCGCGCTGCTCGACAAGGCGCTGGCCGGCGAGCCCGGCGATTTCCTCAGGCTCTCACCCGGCGAGGCCATCCCGGGCGCGCGCGCACTCGAGATCGTCGCTTCAAGGCAATAGTCGATCGCCGGCTTACGGCCGAAGCCGGGAGATTTGGCCTAGCGGCCAAACCCGGGAATACCGAACAGACCCGGCCGCTGCTCGGGCGGCGGCGGGGGCGGCGGTGGCGCCGGTTGCTGCTGCTGGATCGGCGGCAGAGGTTGCGGCGGACGCTGCTGCACCTGCTTCGGCGCAGCCTTCTTCTGTGCCGGCGGCGGTGGCGGCGGCTTGGCCGCCGGATCCGGCGCCGCCGTCGCAATGGTCTGCTGCGGCTCTTTGCAGTCGGTGAGCCAGATGTCGTAGATCGGATGCTCGACGCCGTGCAGGCCCGGGCTGGCCGCGTACATCCAGCCGGAGAAGATGCGCTTCACCTCGCCCTGCAAGGTGATCTCGTCGACCTCGACGAAGGCATCGGTGTTGGTGGCCTCCGTGGCCGGCCGCGTGTAGCAGGCGTCGGTCTTGACCCTGAGCGCGCCGAACTGAACGGTCTCGCCGATCTCCTCGTCGAAATTGATGATGCGGCCGGTGATCTTGTCGAGGCCGGAGAAGGTCGCCTTCTTGTTCACGATCTTCTGCGCCGGCGGCTCGGTGACGACCTCGTCGCCCGGCTGGAGACTTGCCGGGGTCTGCGGCACGGCGCCCGGAGCGCCCTTCTGCTGCGGCTGACGACCGGGCGCGCCCGGCACACCGGGCGGTGCGATCGCCGCGGAGGGCGGCTGGTTCGGCGGAGCGACACTGGAGCCCGGCGGCGGCGCCAGCGGCTGGGTTTCGACCGGTCCCGGCATCACGTTCCCCTGCCGGCCCGGCGGCGGCGGCATCGGGCGCGACGGCAGCACGCGGCCCTGCGGCGGCAGCTCCGGCACCTCCTCGTCGTCGTCGGGGATCTGCTGCGGCTGCGGCTGGCCGCGCGGAATGGTGCCGGGCGGCCGCGGCGGCGGCGGATCGGAAAAGATCGTGCCGATTTGCGCCTGAGCCGGCGTCGCAACCGTCAGCGCGGTGGCGGCCAAAAGCGCCGCAAGACCTGTCAGGGTAATGGTTCGAAACATCTCGCGCGGCTTCAACAGCGAATCGGGCTTGTTGGACATTCTATAGGGGTTACCGCCGCTCGCAGGCCATCCGGTTAACACGGCGAACCATCCGGTTAACACGGCGAATACGGCGGGGGAAGGGCGGCATCCCTGCCCTTCCCGGCCCCATCTGGCCAGACCGGGTCCCGAATGGGATAGTCAATCAGCCCCTCCCAGGGGCGCGGGGCCGGCATCGCCCCCCAACGACATCCAACCAGACTGGAAACCCCGAGGTCGCCCCCATGCCCGTTGTGCTCGATCCCGATGCCGCCGCCGTCTACAGGGCTTTCCAGGACGCCGGCCGCCCGGCCTACGAGACCCTGACCGCGCCGGAGGCCCGCGCCTATTATTCGCAGGCGCGCTTTGCCACCAATCCTGACGCCCCCGAGCTTGCCCGCGTCGCTTCGCTCTCGATCCCGGCCCCGCACGGCGCGATTCCCGCCCGTCTCTACGTTCCCAAGGAGCCGCGCCGGCACGACGGCCTGTCGCCGGCCCTGGTGTTCTTCCACGGCGGCGGCTGGGTGATCGGCGATCTCGACTCCCACGACGTCGTCTGCCGTCAGCTCGCGGTCGAAGGCGCGCTGATCGTGATCTCGGTCGACTACCGACTCGCGCCCGAGCACAAATTTCCCGCCGCCACCGAGGACGCGGTGGCCGCGACCCAATGGGTTGCCGCCAACGCGCGCGAGCTCGGCATCGACGCTTCACGCCTGTCGATCGGGGGCGACAGCGCCGGCGGCAATCTTACCGCGGTCGTCGCGCTCGCCGCGCGCGACGCTGGCGGCCCTGCACTCGCGGGCCAGGTGCTGATCTATCCCGCCACCGATTTCGCCATGACGCACGGCTCCCACAGCGAGCCCGAGACCAGCGTGCTGCTGACGCATTCGGTGATCCGCTGGTTTCGCGACCATTATCTCAATGGCGCAGCCGACATCCACGACTGGCGCGCTTCGCCTGCGCGCGCGCCAAGCCTGGCCGGCTTGCCGCCGGCCTATGTGCTGACCGCCGGCGCCGATCCCTTGCGCGACGAAGGCAACGAATATGCCGTGCGGCTGAAGCAGGCCGGCGTGCCCGTGACGACCAGGCACTATCCCGGCCAATTCCACGGCTTCTTCACCATGGGCAAGCTGTTGCGAGAGGCCAATGTTGCCGTCGGCGAGATCGGTGCGTGGTTGAAGGGGCTGGGCTGAAACGCCGTTCCGCATGGCTTCTCCGCTCCAAACCATCGCCGCCCTGCCGCTGCGCGTCCTGACCTGGCTGGGCAGCCAGGGCACGCGCGGGGTCGCCGCCATCGTGTTCATCGCGGCCGCGGTGCCGCCGCTCGGCGCATTGCTGCGTCCCTATCTCACCGAGGCGATCCTCTGCCTGCTCTGCATCTCCTTCATGCGGGTAGATCTGGCCGCGCTCTACAGCCATCTGCGCCGACCGGCGCTGGTTGCGACCGCCACGGCCTGGACCACGATCGGCGTGCCGCTGATCGTCGGCCTAATCGCGCATGCAACCGGCCTCACGGCTCGCGCGCCCGGGCTGTCGCTCGCACTGATGCTGCAGAGCATGGCCTCGCCGATGATGGCCTCGCCTGCCCTTGCCGCGCTGATGGGGCTCGATGCCACGCTCGTGCTGATCACGCTGGTGACCTCGACCGCGCTGGTGCCCTTCACGGCCTCCCTGTTCGCCGGCCTCTTCCTCGGTGACATGCTCAGCATCACGCCGCTCACACTCGGCCTGAAACTGCTGGGCATCCTCGCCGCATCGCTGCTGGCCGCGACAGCCATCCGGTGGATCTTCGGCGCGGAGGCGATCCAGCGTCACAAGACGCCGATCGACGGTCTCAACATCATCATCCTCTTCATCTTCGCCGCGGCGATCATGGGCGACGTCGTGAGCGACCTCCTGGCGCAGCCGCTTCTCACCATCAGCCTCGCTGCCCTGTCCTTCGCGATCTACTTCACCCTGCTCGCCATCACCACGCTGCTATTCCGCCGCGTCGGCACCGAGCGCGCGCTGGCACTGGGACTGATGGTGTCGCAGCGCAATCTCGGCCTGATGCTGGCAGCCACCGCCGGGGTGCTGCCGCCAACGACCTGGCTCTATTTCGCACTGACGCAGTTTCCCATTCATCTTGCGCCGTACATCCTGATGCCGATCGCACGGCGCCTGACCGCGCGCGCAGATGCATCCCGCCGCGTGCCGGCAAAGGGCACCCCATAGGGATGCCCTCATCAATTCTGGGATGTCGAGGTGAGCCACGGCTGTTCCCTCATTTGCACCGCCGCAGTCGAGGAACCTCAATTCGGCGATCCCGTTGAAGCCTCTCACCGCAAGGAGGTTCGCGATGAAGTTTGCCACAATCCTGGTTCTCGGCTCGCTCGCCATGGCCTCGGCAGCAAGAGCAGATCAACCCGGGCCTGACTGGATGCCGATGGAGCAGGTCAAGGCCAAGGTCATGGAATCCGGCTATTCGCAGGTGACCAAGCTTGAAGCCGACGACGGCCGATGGGAGGGCGAAGGCGTCAAGAACGGACAGAAGATGGAATTCCATGCCGACCCCAAGTCCGGCGCCATCGTGAGCGAAAAGCCGGATCGCTAGGCGTCTCTGCTCGATGTGGCTGCCAGACATGGCTGCGGACGTGGCCATTCCGCGGGGCGCACCGAGTTCAGGAGTACACGCCCTAGCCCGCCCGCGCCGCACGCCGCAGCGCCTGCGGCGGCTGGCCGAAGGCGCGGATGAAGGCGCGGCGCATGCGCTCGGGATCGCGAAAGCCGGTCGCCTCCGCGACGAGCTCGATGCCCTCGCGCGAGGACTGCACGCGCTCGCGCGCGACCTCGAGCCGAAGCCGCTCGATCGCCTTGGATGGCGTCGTGCCGGTCTCGGCGGCGAAGGCGCGGGCGAAATGCCGTGCGCTCATGCCGGCGCGGTCGGCGAGATCCTCCACCGTCAGCGGCGCGTCGAGATTTTCACGGGCCCAGGACAACAGCGCGCCGAAGCGGCCGTTCGGCGCCTTCAGCTCCAGCAGCGAGGAAAACTGCGACTGGCCGCCGCTGCGGCGATGATAGAGCACGAGCTGCCGCGCGGCGGCCCGCGCGACCTCCTCGCCATGGTCTTCGGTGACCATCGCGAGCGCGAGGTCGATGCCCGCGGTGATGCCGGCCGAGGTCCAGACATTGCCGTCGCGGGTGAAGATCTGGTCGGGCTCGAACTTCACCTTCGGATAGCGCGCGACGAAGTCGCGCGTCCGCCCCCAATGCGTGGTGGCGTGGCGGCCGTCGAGCAGACCCGCTTCAGCCAGCACATAGGCGCCCGAGCAGACGCTCGCGACCCGCACGCCGCGCCGCGCCAGCCGCTGCACGAAGGCCCGCGTGGCCTCGCAGCGCGCGGCATCCGCAACCCCGACGCCGCCCGCGATCACCAGCGTGGTGATCGCATTCGCCGCCTTGAAATCGCGCGCCATCATTTCGACGCCTGACGAGCTGCGCACCGGTCCCGCATTCAGCGCCAGCACCCGCAGCGCAAGTGGCTTGCCGGCGCAGCGTGCCGCGACCTCGAACACCGAGATCGGGCCGGCCGCATCGAGCAGCTGGAAATCCGGGAAGATCAGGATGCCGATCATAGCTCTGTCCGAAATAGTGGGAATTATGCCATTTCGGACACGAAGGCAGCATGCCATTCTTCGCCCGTCAAGCTCATCTTTGGAGGATCCGCCGATGTCGTCCCCGCTCCAGATCGGACTTCTGATATTCCCGCGCGTGACCCAGCTCGATTTCACCGGCCCCTTGCAGGTGTTTTCCATGGTGCCCGGCGCAAAGCTGCACTTGATCTGGAAGCGGATCGAGCCGGTGCCGAGCGATTCCGTGCTGACGCTGACGCCGACCACGACATTCGCCGACTGCCCGCAGCTCGACGTGATCTGCGTGCCCGGCGGCGGCGGCACCAACGACCTGCTGGGCGATGACGAGGTGCTCGACTTCCTGCGCCGGCAGGCCGAGGGCGCAAGATACGTGACCTCCGTCTGCACGGGATCGCTGGCGCTCGGCGCCGCCGGCCTGCTCAAGGGCTACCGCGCCGCGACCCATTGGAGCGCGATGGAGATGCTCGCCCAGTTCGGCGCGACGCCAACAAAGACGCGCGTCTGCATCGACCGCAACCGCATCACCGGCGGCGGCGTCACCGCCGGCATCGATTTCGCGCTGACGCTGGTGTCGATCCTGATCGATCGCACCACCGCGCAAGCGATCCAGCTCCAGATGGAATACAACCCGGCTCCGCCCTTCAATTCCGGCTCGCCCGATACGGCGCCGGCCGAGGTGATGGCCCTGCTCCGCGAGCGCGGCGCGCAAAACCACGCGCGGCGGCTGGAGGCAGTGAAGCGCGCGGCCGAGCGGGTCGTGTAGCACGCGTCGATGCTCTCGTGTCCCGGACGCGTCATGGCGACAACAACAGAAAAAGGCCGCTCGGTTTCCCAAGCGGCCTTTCCTGTCTTACGGCGGCTGCACATTCACATCGGGCGATGTCGGAGCTTCCAGACCGGGGGCCTATCTCCCGATCGAGTCCTACTCGGCGGCCGCTGCATCTCGGGACAGTCGCGAACTGTTGCCCGAACCGAACGCAATGGTCTCCCATCTCCGTAAGATGGGCTCATTGAGCCGCATCGCTTGCGCGGCTGCAACGTCCGCGCAGACGCCATCCCCGCTGTTCCCGTTGTCCACAGCGGCGTGAGGCGGATGCGGGTGCATCCAATTGAACGATGAAGATCGCGGGCTGAAGGACTAGCCAGGGGTCCAGGGCTGATAGTCGCCGGTCGCCTTCGGACGCTTGCCGCTGGCGAGGGTCGATCCCGAGGGACGATAGGCCTTGGCCGTGCCGGTGAGATTCGGCTGGTGCGGCTTCTCCCACTCGCGCGGCTGGTAATTGTCCTCGGTCGGCGGCACATCGACGGTGTGATGAATCCAGCCGTGCCATGACGGCGGGATCCGGCTCGCCTCGGCATAGCCGTTATAGATCACCCAGCGCCGCTCAAAGCCGAGCGCCGGATCGATCGCCCCGCCGCGGGTGCGATAGTAGAGATTGCCCTGCTCATCCTGGCCGACCAGCTCCCCGTACCGTTTGGTCCAGAGTTGGGTGCCAAAGGTCTGGCCATTCCACCAGGTGAAGAACTTGAGGAAGAATTGTTTCATGCGGCAAGGGCCCTGCTTCGTCGGGCCCTGATGCCATCCGGCCGGCGAAATGTCCAGTTCGGCGGCGCGCTGCTGCCCTCGGCACATGGGCAGCGGCGACCCAGGCCGTTGCCGCAAATCGGACGCGATACGTTCATGCCGGGTACAGCGACCGCGCGCGAGGCTTCCTTTGACGCGCAAACCCGCGTGATCCCAGGAACCATAGCTCTTTCATAGGGTTTGCTTCCGGGAAAGGAGTTTTACCATGAACAATCTGAAAGTTTTGAGCGCAGCCGCTACGCTGGCGCTCGTTCTACCCATGACCTCACCGAGCTTCGCGCAGGATCGCGCAGCAGGTGCCGGTGGCGGCATGGGCGGTGGAGCCCGGATGGGCGGCGGCGCCGCGATGCACGGAGGTGGCGGCGGTGCTGGCGTGCAAGTCGGCGGTGGCGGCGGCGGTGCGCATGTCGGCGGCGGCGGCATGGGCGGTGGAGCCCGGATGGGCGGCGGCGCCGCGATGCACGGCGGTGGCGGCGGTTTCGCCGCGGGTGCCGCGGCACGTTCCGGCGGCGACACGTTCGCAGCCGGTGCAGCGGTTCGCCCGAGCGGCGGCACGTCCTTCACCGGTGGCGCAGCCCGCAACTTCGCAGCCGCCAACGGCGGCACCTGGCAAAACCGCGGCGGCAGCTGGAGCGGCGGAAATCATTGGAGCGGCGGAGGCCGGCACCATCACCATCATCGCGGCGGCTTCTGGCCGGGCTTCGCGACCGGCGCGGCGATCGGCGGCCTGGGCTCATACGCCTATTACGGCAGCAACTATGGCTATTACGGCGACCCCTATTACTACGACAGCTATTATGACGAACCGACGGTCGCGGTGGTCCCGGGCGGCGGCGATTCCTCAGCCTATTGCGCACAGCGCTACAGGTCTTATGACCCGGCTTCGGGCACCTATCTCGGTTATGACGGCCGGCGGCATCCCTGCCCGTAACCACTCGAGCCTCGCGTAACGGAAGGCGTCGCAGCACTGCGACGCCTTTTCCGTGCATCGGGCACATCTTCGTGATGTCGCCTCCAGCGAGCCCATCGCCGGCGATGATGTGTACAATTGCATGTAAATGGACCTGTATGCACCGCACCGTGCATATCTACCCGGACCCAATCCAAAATTGACCCGACACACGATTCGCGGATATCACCAATCCCAGTGGGGACTTCGATCTACTGGGAAGTGTCATGCCGCGTATTCTCGTGGTTGATGACGATCCGATGGTCGGCGCGACCATCGAGGTCCTCCTCCAACGTCAGGGCTTCGACGTCACGCTGACCGACGGTGGTGAAACTGGACTGGCCGCGCTGGAAACGCAGACCTTCGACGTGATGCTGGTCGACATCTTCATGCCGCACATGCGCGGCTTCGAGTCGATCCGCATCTTTCACGAGCGCGCACCGGCAACTCCGCTGATCGCGATGTCCGGCTACGCCTTCGCGTCATCCGCCTCGCCCTCTCCCGATTTCCTCCGCATGGCGCTGGAGCTCGGCGCGACGCGCTGCCTGCGCAAACCGTTCACGCCGGACGCGTTGCTGACCGCGATCCGGGAATGCCTCGCGAGCGAGAGCGCGCAGCCGAAGGACAAGAAAGAAGCCCCTTGATTCCAACGCAGCGCGTCATTCTGGGTGCCGGACTTGCCATCCTCCTGATCATCACCGCGGCCTCGATCGCCCTCGACGTCAAATCCCGCTCGGATGCGGCCTGGGTCAATCAGACGGTTCAGGTCCAGAAGAAGATCTCTGATCTGCGCGTGCTGTTGCGCCGCGCCGAGAGCGCCGCGCGCGGCTACGAGCTCTACCGCACTCCCGGCTTCAGCGCCGAGTTCCAGGCGGTGCAGGCCCAGATCGCGCCGGCGCTGGCCGACCTCAAGCGCGGCGTGCGCGACAATCCCGATCAGGTCGCGCTGCTGGAGGGCACCGAACCGCTGGCGCTCCGCCGGGTCGAGATCGCGGCCGAGGCGATGCGGCTGCGCGCGGCGAACGACCAGGCCGGCATTGCCGCGCTCAACGGCAGGGCCGAGGGCCGCGGTCTCATGGACACGGTGATTGGCAACCTCGACCGATTGAGCGCGGAGGAGGAACGCCTGCTCGCCGCGCGCTCCCAGGATTCGCGCCGCACGGGAGTCGTGCTGCTCGGCATCGATGTCGCGGGCGCCGTGCTGATCCTGCTGCTGGTCGCGCTGGTGATGCGCGAGAGCCGGCGCGCCACGGTGCAGCTCCAAAGCACGCTGAGCGAGACCTCGGCCGCCAAGGACGCGCTGGCGGCGGCGGTGGCCGATCGCACGCAGCATCTGGTGACCGCGCATGACGAGCTGCGCCTGTCGGTCAACGTGCTGCAAAGCACGTTCGACAGCATGGCGGAGGCGGTGCTGGTGATCGATGCCGACGGCAACGTGCTGCTGTCCAATCCGGCCGCGGGGCGCATGCTGCTGCATCGCACCGGCATGAACCTGCGCAATCTGCGGGCGCTGTCGGACGTCTTCCACGGCGACGGCGTCACGCCGATGCAGGCCGACGAGCTGCCATCGGTGCGCGTGCTGCGGGGCGAGAAGTTCGAGGACCTCGAGATGATCGTCCGCCCGCACAGCGGCAACCCGCCCCGTCATCTCATGGTCAGCGGCCGGCCGATGCTGGACGGGCACGGCGAGATCTCCGGCGCGGTGCTGGTCTATCACGACGCCACCATGTCGCGCGAGACCGAGCGGCAGCTGTACCAGTCGCAGAAGCTGGACGCGATCGGCAAGCTGACCGGCGGCGTCGCGCACGACTTCAACAACATGCTGACCGTGATCTCCGGCAACACCGAGACGCTGGTGGAAAGCCTGAAGCAGCAGCCCGAGCTGCAGCGCGTGGCGCGGCTGATCGACGATGCGGCCGAGCGCTGCGCCGAGCTGATCCAGCATCTGCTCGCCTTTGCGCGCCGGCAGCCGCTGCAGCCGCGCAACGTCGAGATCAACGCCGCGATCGCGGACATCGCCAAGCTGCTGCGCCCCACCCTCGGCGAGCAGATCCAGATCGAGACCGTGCTGGAACAGGGGCCGATGACCGCGCATATCGACCCGTCCCGGCTCACCAATGCCGTGCTCAACATGGCCATCAACGCGCGCGACGCCATGCCGAACGGCGGCAAGCTGCTGCTGGAGACCCACCGCGTCGTGCTGGACGAGGCCTATGCCCAGGCCCATGCGGACGTGACCGCCGGCCCCTACATCATGCTCGCGGTCAGCGACACCGGCACCGGCATGTCCCTGGAGACCCAGCACAAGGCGTTCGAGCCCTTCTTCACCACCAAGGAGGTCGGCAAAGGATCGGGTCTTGGCCTCTCCATGGTCTACGGCTTCGTCAAGCAGTCCGGCGGCCACATCAAGATCTACAGCGAGGAAGGCCACGGCACCACGATCAAGCTCTATCTGCCGCCGGGCGAAGGCACGGCGGAGGTCGCGGTCGCCGCCGCGCCGCCGGCCGAGGGCGGCGCCGAGACCATCTTCGTCGTCGAGGACGATCCGCTGGTGCGCAATTTCGTCACCGCGCAGCTGCAGGGCCTCGGCTACAAGACCATCGCCGCGCCCGACGGCAAGACCGCGCTGGACCTGATCGCGGCCGGCCAGACCTTCGACCTGCTCTTCACCGACGTCGTCATCCCCGGCGGCATGAGCGGGCGCGAGCTCGCCGACGAGGTGGCCAGGCTGCGGCCGGGTGTGAAGGTGCTCTATACCTCCGGCTACACCGACAACGCCATCGTCCATCACGGCAAGCTCGACGACGGCGTGATGCTGCTGACCAAGCCCTACCGGCGCAACCAGCTCGCCGAGATGATCCGGAAGGCGCTGGGCGCATGATCCGGAAGTGCGCAGCGGTTTTCCGGCAAGATCATGCTCAAACAAAAAGCTAGCGCGTCGCCAGCACCACCGCCGCCAGCGTGAAGATCAGCGCGGCGATCTGCCCTGCGCCGAGCGGCTCGCCCAGCGCGATCGCCGAGGCGACGACGCCGATGACAGGCACCGCCATGGTGCCGATCGCGGCGACCGAGGCCGGCAGCCGCGCCAATGCGGCGAACCAGCTGACATAGGCGATGCAGAACTGCACCACGGTCGAGTAGACCAGCAGCCACCAGCCGAGCGGCGTGACCTTGTCCAGATGCGTGGTCTCGACCAGGAGGCCGATGATCGAGATCGGCAGGCAGCCGATCCCGATCTGCCAGGCCGCGGCCGCGATCGGCGGCAGGTGGATCGGATACTTCTTGGAGAACACCGTGCCGACGGCGAAGCCGAACGCGCCGCCCAGCGCCATGATGATGCCCGGCAGCTTCTCGACGCTGGCGGCGATGCCGTTGCCGCCCATGATCGAGGCCAGGCCGACGAAGGCCATCACCAGCCCGAGCGTGCGCAGCAGCGTCGGCCGCTCGCCCAGCACCGGCCAGGCGATGATCGAGGCCCAGACCGGCATGGTGTAGGCGATCAGCGCCGCCTCGCTCGCCGGCAGCCAGAGCAGCGCCAGGCCCATCAGCACCATCCAGCCGGTGACGTTGAGCGCGGCGGAGGTGACGAGGCGCGGCCAGGTCGCGGCGTCCACATGCAGGCTCTGTCGGCGCATCACCGCCAGCGCCGCCAGCAGCACGGCGCCGAGCACGCCGGTGACCCCGCGCAAGGTCAGCGGCGGCAGCTCGGCGAGCAGGAATTTCGTCACCGGCCAGTTGAAGCCCCAGCCGATCGAGGTGATGGCGAGGAACATCAGGCCGGCCGGGGCGATGCGCGGCCGCGCATCCCGACGAGTCGAATCAAGCATGTGGGGTATCCGGCAAAATCGAGCTCAGCTTGGCGCGGATTCGCCGCCCAAGCCACCATCTCGGCGGGCATGCCTGCCCTCACCTTCCGTAGGGCTACGTGAGTCCTGCTGACGCAATCCCTCCGCCCAAAAATATACCTGCCCTGTGAACAGCGGGATGAAGCCTGCGCAGCATGATCAGATACAAATTTTTTCAGTTGGGAATCCGTGAGGACTCACTGATACTTGTCTCCACAGCAGGCGCGGCCAAGACCCCTGTTATCCCCCACAATCCACCATATTTAGTATTTGATTCAGGAACCCGCACTAGTTCTTGACGGGCGCAGCGGAGAGTCCTAGCTTTCGATCCGTTCGGCGCGAGTGAGTTTGCGTCCCGCCGGCACTCCCCCAAAGGGTCTCGCAAATCGGCACTCCGCCAGGCCAGCCAAAGGCAGCGGATGAGGGCTTGTCTGCCCGCGAAAGGCGGGCTCTTCGGGCGCCAGAATGGGCCGGCGACAGGCTCGGATGGCAAGGAAAGACGTCGTGACGGTGGGGCGTTGAACGCGTGTCGGGCTCATCCCCTTGGGGGCGGAGGGGCCTGGACAGGCAGGCGGGATGTCAGGTGCGCGCACCAGCCATCGCGTCGGGAGAACAAGGGCCGGGTCCACCGGCTGAACTGCGGAGCTCCAAGGCCGAACGGCCGAAGGCGCCGCGAACGAAATGTCGACCGGCACGCCTGAACGGAGGCGGGACCGGTCAAAACTTAAGGACGGGGCAAGACGATGCGGATTGAGCGGCGCCACACCACCCAGGGACAGTCACCTTACGCCGGGATCGATTTCCGGCTGACCACGTCGGAGATCAGGAATCCCGACGGCTCGGTCGTGTTCAAGCTCGACAATGTCGAGGTCCCCACGGAATGGTCGCAGGTCGCCTCCGACGTGCTCGCCCAGAAATATTTCCGCAAAGCCGGCGTTGCCGCGCGCCTGAAGAAGGTCGAGGAGGAATCCGTCCCCTCCTTCCTGTGGCGCTCCGTGCCCGACACCGAGGCCCTCGCCGCTCTCCCTGAGAAGGAGCGCTATGTCAGCGAGCTCAGCGCCAAGCAGGTGTTCGACCGCCTCGCCGGCTGCTGGACCTATTGGGGCTGGAAGGGCAAGTATTTCTCGTCCGACGAGGACGCCCAGGCCTTCTACGACGAGCTGCGCTACATGCTCGCGATGCAGATGGTCGCGCCGAACTCGCCGCAATGGTTCAACACCGGCCTGCACTGGGCCTATGGCATCGACGGCCCCGGCCAGGGCCATTATTACGTCGACCCCTTCACCGGCAAGCTGACCAAGTCCAAATCCGCCTACGAGCATCCGCAGCCGCACGCCTGCTTCATCCAGGGCGTCGGTGACGACCTCGTCAACGAAGGCGGCATCATGGACCTCTGGGTCCGCGAGGCCCGCCTGTTCAAATACGGCTCCGGCACCGGCTCCAACTTCTCGCGCCTGCGCGGCGAAGGCGAGAAGCTCTCCGGCGGCGGCCGCTCCAGCGGCCTGATGAGCTTCCTCAAGATCGGCGACCGCGCCGCCGGCGCGATCAAGAGCGGCGGCACCACGCGCCGCGCCGCCAAGATGGTCGTGGTCGACGTCGATCACCCCGACATCGAGACCTATATCGACTGGAAGGTGAAGGAGGAGCAGAAGGTCGCCGCCCTCGTCACCGGATCCAAGATCAACCAGAAGCACCTCAAGGCGGTGCTGAAGGCCTGCGTCAACTGCGAAGGCTCGGGCGATGATTGCTTCGACCCCGAGAAGAACCCGGCGCTCCGCCGCGAGATCAAGCTGGCCCGCCGCAGCCTGGTGCCCGACAATTACATCAAGCGCGTCATCCAGTTCGCCAAGCAAGGCTACAAGGACATCCAGTTCGACACCTACGACACCGACTGGGACTCTGAAGCCTACCTCACGGTCTCGGGCCAGAACTCCAACAACTCGGTCTCGCTGCGGGACGACTTCCTGCGCGCGGTCGAGACCGACGGCGACTGGAATCTCGTCGGACGCACGACGAAGAAGATCACCAAGACGCTGAAGGCGCGCGACCTCTGGGAGAAGATCGGCTACGCCGCCTGGGCCTCGGCCGATCCCGGCCTGCACTTCAACACCACCATGAACGACTGGCACACCTGCAAGGCGTCCGGCGACATCCGCGCCTCCAATCCGTGCTCGGAATACATGTTCCTGGACGACACGGCGTGCAACCTCGCCTCCGCCAACCTGCTGACGTTCTACAACATCGAGACCAAGCGCTTCGACGTCGAGGGCTATGAGCATCTCTGCCGGCTCTGGACCATCGTGCTCGAAATCTCGGTGATGATGGCGCAATTCCCGTCGAAGGCGATCGCCGAGCTCTCCTACGAGTTCCGCACGCTCGGCCTCGGCTACGCCAATATCGGCGGCCTCCTGATGACCATGGGCCTGCCCTACGACAGCAAGGAAGGCCGCGCGCTGTGCGGCGCCCTGACCGCCGTCATGACCGGCATCACCTACAAGACCTCGGCGGAGATTGCTTCCGAGCTCGGCACCTTCCCCGGCTACAAGAAGAACGCGGCGCATATGCTGCGCGTGATCCGCAACCACCGCCGCGCCGCCCATGGCCAGTCCAACGGCTACGAGGCACTCAGCGTCAACCCGGTGCCGCTCGACCTCGTCTCCTGCCCGCAGGCAGATCTCGTCAGCCACGCCCAGGCGGCCTGGGATGCGGCGCTTCAGCTCGGCGAGCAGCACGGCTATCGCAACGCCCAGACCACGGTGATCGCGCCGACCGGCACGATCGGCCTCGTGATGGATTGCGACACCACCGGCATCGAGCCCGACTTCGCCCTGGTCAAGTTCAAGAAGCTCGCCGGCGGCGGCTACTTCAAGATCATCAACCGCGCGGTCCCCGCAGCGCTGCGCGCGCTCGGCTATCGCGAAGCCGAGATCGCCGAGATCGAGGCCTACGCCGTCGGCCACGGCTCGCTCTCCAACGCGCCGGGCATCAACGCCTCGACCCTGAAGGCCAAGGGCTTCACCGATGAAGCCATCGCCAAGGTCGAGAAGGCGCTGCCGACCGCCTTCGACATCAAGTTCGCCTTCAACAAGTGGACCTTCGGCGAGGACTTCATCCGCGACCAGCTCGGCATCGGCGCCGAGGCGATCGCGGCCCCTGGCTTCGACCTGCTCCAGGCCGTCGGCTTCACCAAGCGCGAGATCGAGGCGGCCAACGTCCATATCTGCGGCGCGATGACGGTGGAAGGCGCCCCGCACCTCAAGGCCGAGCACTATCCGGTGTTCGACTGCGCCAACCCCTGCGGCAAGATCGGCAAGCGCTACCTCTCGGTCGAGAGCCACATCCGGATGATGGCGGCGGCTCAGCCCTTCATCTCGGGTGCGATCTCCAAGACCATCAACATGCCGAACGACGCCACGGTGGAGGATTGCAAGTCCGCCTACATGCTGTCGTGGAAGCTCGCGCTGAAGGCCAACGCGCTCTATCGCGACGGCTCCAAGCTCTCCCAGCCGCTCAACTCGCAGCTCATCAGCGACGATGAGGACGAGGACGACGCGGTCGACCATCTCTACGAGAAGCCGATGGCGGCGCGCACCGCCCAGGTCTCGGAGAAGATCGTCGAGAAGCTGGTCGAGCGCATCATCGTGATGCGCGAGCGCGAGAAGATGCCGGACCGCCGCAAGGGCTACACCCAGAAGGCGGTCGTCGGCGGCCACAAGGTGTACTTGCGCACCGGCGAGTACGACGACGGCCGTCTCGGCGAGATCTTCATCGACATGCACAAGGAAGGCGCGGCGCTGCGCTCCTTCATCAACAACTTCGCCATCGCGGTGTCGCTCGGCCTGCAATACGGCGTGCCGCTGGACGAATATGTCGACGCCTTCACCTTCACCCGCTTCGAGCCGGCGGGCCCCGTGCAGGGCAACGACAGCATCAAGTACGCGACCTCGATCCTCGACTATGTCTTCCGCGAGCTCGCGGTGAGCTACATGTCGCGCTTCGACCTCGCCCATGTCGACCCCAACGAGACCGGCTTCGACGCGCTCGGCAAGGGCGTCGATGAAGGCAAGGAGCCGGACGAGGACGGCGGCCACCACGCCACCCGCCTGGTCTCGCGCGGCCTCACCCGCTCGCGCACCGACAACCTGGTCGTGATGCGCGGCGGCTCAACCGCGGTCACGCAAGGAAACGACAGCGCGCCTAGCGGCGGCAGCAAGGTCACGGCGATGGCCTCGCACAGCGCGAGCGCCCGTGTCGGCGATGCCCTCGAAGGCGCCGTCGCGCTGAAGCAGGAAGTCCAGCACGACCTCTCCCCGACGGAGAAGCTGGAAGCCCTGCAGTGGAGCAAGGCCGGCAGCGCCGCGGTTGCGGTGCCCTCCAAGGCCGAGCGCCGTGCCGAAGCGAAGGCCAAGGGCTACGAGGGCGAGATGTGCTCAGAGTGCGGCAACTTCACGCTGGTGCGGAATGGGACCTGCATGAAGTGCGATACTTGCGGGAGCACGACGGGGTGTTCGTGACGCGGTAGAGCGTCCCGACGAACAAACGTTAGCCACGGGCACCACAAGGGGCGGCCAAGAGGCCGCCTCTTTACACGTTTCAGGTTGCCGTTTAGGCTGCCACATTCTTTGATTGCATTAAGAGAGTTGTGATGCGGGTATTCATGAGCTGGTCGGGAGAATTGAGCCGAGAGCTCGCTGAAGCCTTTCGAAATTGGCTCCCTAGCGCACTCCAATACGTCAAGCCTTATTTCACACCGGCAGATATAGAAAAGGGTTCGAAGTGGGCGACCGAGATATTTAAGGAACTTTCGGCATCGTCAATTTGCGTTTTGGTTCTGACCCGCGACAACCTGGCCAGCAATTGGATCATGTTTGAAGCTGGGGCAATTTCTACCACAATCGATCGAGCAAAGGTTTGCCCAGTAATTTTTGATCTGGAGGAGACAGACCTGCAAGGACCGCTCGCGCAATTTCAAGCGACAAGATTTTTCAAGGAGGACGTTCGCAAGCTATTCTTCACAATCAATGGCGCTGCTGCAGAACAAAAGCTGTCCGATAGCGTTGCAAGCGCGGTCTTTGAAAAATGGTGGCCGGACCTTGAGACTCAGATCACGAAAGTGATGAATGACCATAAGACTTCGAAATCGACCAAGGATGTTCGATCCGACCGAGATATAATTGAAGAGCTGCTACTCCTAACTCGAAAACTCTCGGAGGCTAGCGCCAAAACAAGCGCGGTCGAGGCGAAGCCGCAACCTATATTTGGAAGCGCAAATTATGAAACCAGCATTCACAAGCTGCTTGTAGGGCTTGCCAAAACATTTTTTGATTTAGGAGGATTCGAAAATGACGAACTAACAGCCATCAAGACCTCTGTGGATCGAGCAATCAATCAAGTGCAAAGACGCGTTTCGTCTGGAACTATACGCAAAGGTCTATCCGCCGATCTGACTGCGCTTTCATCCGAGATTGATGCATATATTCAAATTGAAACCGACGCCAAGGATGAAGCCGAATCTGAGCAGAATACCTAGGGCGGACAGGAAGGTATAAACCACCTCCTTCGTCTCCTTGCCGGCAAACAGAAGGTGCACCTCCAGCTGACCGACCGGTAAGCGCAGCCAAACCGATCTAGACCACTAGCGTCCGCTCCCGCGCCTTTCCAAAATGTGACTCCAACTTTCCATATCGTAGGCCACCGCTCGAACAAGCATCTTCCTTTAGATTGCGGTGACAGTGCACATAACTGGCCTGCAAATTTGGATTGAGTACACTGTCATCGTAATTCCTGACATGGGAACAAGCTTGCCTGAGAATTCGAAATCAGAGAGAGATCAGCGTGGCGCTGCATTCCACGAGGCTGGGCACGCCGTTGTAGCTTGGGCATTGGGATTGGCTGTAGAGCGCGTTGAGATAGCCATCAATGCTGACGATGCTAAAGGCGCTGCTGACATCGAGTACAACCCAGCGCTCGACCTCATCGATCAAATCGCTATCTGTGCAGCTGGTCTAGAGGCTCAGAGACTGTTCGATGCCCCTACGCATCACGGAGCCGGCTGGGGCGATTATGGTAAGATGGTGGAATTACTGGAAGACCGAGAGGAAGACAAACAGCTAGAAATGATGCACCGTGGGCGCGAACGCGCGTTTGATCTAATCTCACTGCACCGAGCAAAGGTTGATCGGTTGGCAATGGCAGTTATCGAGAAAAAATGCGTGGGAAAGGATGACATTGCAGCCCTTCTTGCGGACTGAGCTCGTGGAATGGGTAAAGCGGAACGACACCCATCATCGCAACTAAGACGGTGATGGGTTTCGCAAAGGCTCAGCCCATCTTACGCGCTGCGGAACTATGATTGGTTGCACCGAATAGACGAAATCCGGAATAGTTGAATCAGGAAGAAGTCGCTCGATGTCCATTCCCGATTATCAATCACTTATGCGCCCGCTGCTAGCGCTTGCATCTGATGGACGCGAGCAGAACATAAATGATGCTATCCATGGCATTGCAGAACAGCTGAAGCTAACTGCAGAAGAGCGAAGTCAGCTATTGCCAAGCGGGAAGCAGCCGATTTTTGCGAACAGAGTGCATTGGGCACGAACCTATCTAGACAAAGCTGGCGCGATTAAGCGGACGCGTCGATCTCACTTTGAGATTACTGAGCGCGGATCAAAGCTTCTTGCCGAAAACCCAACTCGAATCAGTGTGCAAGTGTTGAAGCAGTTTCCCGAGTTCATCGCATTCCAGGCGCCTAAGCCCAGTGCCGGGGTCGAGGAAAATGAGGCTTCCACTCCAGACGTCAGCAACGTTGATTTCAGTGAGTCTTCGGTCACTCCTGAGGAAGCCGTTCAGCAAGCAGAGACTCAAATCCTTGAGAGCCTCAAAGGCCAACTCTTAAATCGAATATGGGAGCTGTCACCGAGCTTTTTCGAGAGGTTAGTGGTCGACCTAATTGTCGCTATGGGCTACGGCGGCTCCAGAGCAAACGTAGTTCAAAGACTGGGTAAAAGCGGCGACGAGGGTATAGATGGCGTTGTAAATGAAGACCCGCTGGGTCTCGACGTAGTCTACATCCAGGCAAAGAGATATGCCGCGGACAATACGATCGGACGCGAGCGTATCCAGCAATTTGCCGGAGCGTTGGTGGGACAAGGCGCGTCGAAAGGCGTATTTGTAACGACCAGCTCATTTTCAAGAGGAGCCATCGAATACGCCTTGAAGGTACCCCAGAGAATAATCCTTATCGACGGTAAGGAACTAGCTCGGCTTATGGTTCAGTACGGTGTTGGGGTCCGGATAGAACGAACAGTTGAGCTAAAGAGAATTGATCTGGACTATTTTGATGAGGGCGATGAGTAACTACTACAGGGAACCATAGATCCCAACTCGGTCTATACCCCACTGAGATTGCCTTTGCGGTCGAGCCTTTCCCTCCTAAACTCCCAACCCCGCCGGCATGGGTTCGGACGGGCCCGGTAAACGCGGAGTCGAATTATGCCCAAACCGGAAAGCTTCCCGATCGAGAAGATCTTCGTTCAGACGAAGCAGAAGAAGGCCATCAAGCCCGAGATCGTCGCGGAGATCGCGGAAAGCATGCTGGACATCGGACAACAGACCCCCATTTCCGTTCGGCTCGACGGAGACCGCCTCATTCTGGTCGAGGGATTGCATCGGTTAGAGGCCTGCAAGGCGCTCGGCGAGACGACCATTCTCGGCGTTCTAGTCCCGGCCGAGCATGCTCAACCCAAGCCGCTGCTCGCGGAGCGACCCGAAGTCGAGGCAGAGCGCATCAAAATGGCGCGATTGAAACAGTTGCGCCTGGAGAAGGAAGCCGCGGAAGCATCGACGGCGGCCTCGAGAGGCAACGCGACGCAAGCGCCGCGCGCAGGTTCGACGAAGGGCCTGCGCAACAATCCGAAGGCCGCACCCGTCCGGATGGTGAAAGCGAAACCGAAATCATTGTCGGACTGGATCACGCAGCAGAAGGGCAGCGGCAGCCGGTATTGATGGTCGGGTTGTTGCCAAAGAAGCCGTTCGTAGGATGGATGGGCTGAGCCCCTTGCGAAACCCATCATTCCGCGACTGCTATCGATGGGTTTCGCTTCGCTCTACCCATCCTACGAGCTAAACTGGCTTTTCGGCCATATTGGCCATTATCGATTGGGTCGATCAAATCCACCTTGGCTCAATGAAATTCCTCGTCCTCTTCGTCGGCGCTCTCGCCATCTGCGTCCTCGCAGCCGGGGGCTTCGTCTACTGGAAATACATCCAGCTGTTTCCCGAGCCGTCGGCCGAGGTGGTACAGCTCACGCCGGAGAAGCGCGCGCTGCTGGAGCGATTGAGGCGGGAGACCAAATTTCAGCCTCATGGCTTTCCGCCCCTCGGCTATGCCGGCGCCGAAACGCCCGAAGAACGCAGGCGAGCAACGGACGCTGTCAACGGAGTCATTGACGCGGTTCTCGCCCAGCCAGACGGCCCCGTTCAGGCGCGCGAGGTCTCGCGCCTCATCGGGAAAGGCATGAGCCGGGTCTCCCAGCTTGCAACGGAGGATCGCGACCGGACCGGCGGCTATCTCATAGAGGTCTGGTACATCCTGGGCTTCAAGGGTGCGACCGGGCAATTCGCCTACGGCCCTTCTTACTCCAGAGCGGAGGGCTACAGTGAGCCACTTCCGCCGGGCTGGACTGCGGCCAATCAACCACGTCCGATAGATCCCAGATGCGAGGCCCCATGTTGAACTTCGAGCTGCCATGGCACGAGATCTTTGCTCCGACGCATTCGCTCATGGAAATGCTCGTGCGGGGCACCATCATGTATTTCGGCATCTTCGTGCTGATGCGCCTCATCCTGAAGCGGCAAACCGGCGGAATCAGCATCCCGGATGTGCTCCTCGTCGTGCTTCTGGCCGACGCCGCACAGAACGGCATGGCAGGCGAATACCGATCGATCACGGAAGGCCTGGTGCTCGTTGCCACCATTATCTTCTGGAACTTTGCCATCGATTGGCTCGGCTATCACGTGCCCTTCGTGGAGCGGCTTGTTCGGCCCCCGCCGCTGCTTCTGATCAAGAACGGAAAGGTCCTTCGCCGCCATTTGCGACAGGAGCTGGTGACGATGGATGAGTTGCTGAGCAAGCTCCGGGAAGAAGGCGTCGATAGCCCCGCGGACGTCATCGAGGCCTATATCGAAGGCGACGGCAACATCAGCGTGAAAAAGAAGGAAAAGTGACGCGCGAGGTCGCGGCGGCCGAGAGGAAAGCCATTCAGGAGATCCGAACGCCTTGGCCGAGATCGGCCATCTCTCGCTCGAGAATGAATCCTGAACTTTGCCTCTCCTCGCCGATCAACCCGATCGCCTCACGCCGCCTTCGCCTGCTCCGGCGACGCCGTCCCCATCCCACCGCGCGCATGGAGAGATCGAGCAGGCTCTCGCGCTCGTTCTGGCGCCAGCGCTCAAGTTCGGGGGCCGGCATCACACCGCGTCGAGATCTGAAGCTCCATCAACGCCATGCGCTGCAGGACCATGGGGTCCCGCTCGCCCTCCTTCGCGGTGCGGAGGATCGATTCCGCGATCGCCTGTACATGCGCGGAGCCGACCGGGGCAGGCAGCGACGCCACCGCCGCCTCCAGCGCAGCTTTCATGACGTCGATCGTTTCAGGCGAAAACGATGCATTCGAAAAATCTAGCATGGTGGCACCAATCCGGAGGTCACCGCGCGCCCCCATCTCGCCGGCGCGCGATGGCGCTTTGAACATGGGTCACCAGCGCCGCCCCCAGCTCCCGCGCCAGCTGCTTCCCCATCCACCGCCGCCGCGTAGCAGCCGGACCAGGAGGAGCAGCAGCACCGCGCCGATGGTGGCGTTGACGATCGCACTGATGATGCCGCTGCCAAGATGCACGCCGAGCTGAGGCAACAGCCAGCTGCCGACAAACGCGCCGAGGATTCCGACAATGATATCACCGACGATCCCAAAGCCGGTGCCGCGAACGATCTGGCCCGCCAGCCAGCCAGCGACGAGACCTACAAGCAGGATGACCAAAAGACTTTCGCTCGACATATGCATTTTGCTACCTCAATCGTTTGGTCCGAATGACGGTGGGTCTGCGCAAGCCGATCTGCGGCCGACCTGAATCGCATTGCCGCATCGCGCCGTCCGGACAGTTTTTTCCGATTGGTACGTTACGGAGTGCAAAGGCCTCGTGCCTCAGCCGCTCCAGCAAGGCGAATACGGTCTTTTTGTCGCTGCAGGGATTCAGGACCGGACGTTCGCTCCGGCTGCGCACCGGATCATCGGCTCAACAGGTGCAGGCGCCAACGGTTCCTCCGCACACAACTTATATTTGAATATGTCGTTGCGCCCGAGTCAGCGCCGGAAATGACACCGCGAACGTCACTGATTTTCCAGCTTTTTGCGGGTGTTTTCGAAACGTGGCATCGATCGCCATTAAACCATAAATAGAAACGGAACCTCCGCAGGTCGGACCCGTTTGCTCTCCATGGCCGACCTTCGTCGGCATCAATATTCAAATTGAATTGGAAAAAATCAGATGAAGCATACTTTGATGGCTTCGGTCGCCGTCGCAGCCCTGTTTGCAGCGACCGGTCTTGCGATGGCTCAAGGCGGAGCCAAGGGTGCGGAATCTCCCGCGGCCGTTTCGCCGAAAGCTGACAGCGCGGCACCGATGAATGCGCCCGCCGCAAAGGGCGCGCCCGATGCAAAGCACGTCGGTGACGCAAAGGTCGACGGCAAGCCGAAGGCCGCGGAAGGAATGGCCCCGCCGACCACGTCGAAGGACGTGAAGAATTCGCCTTCCGAAACAAAGTCGACCGCCGACAGCAAGGCGACCGGCGAGATGAAGGCCGATGGGAAGACCAAGGCGACCGATTCCGCCACCACATCGAAGGACCTGAAGACGCCGACCGCCGAGAGCAAGCCTGCCGCGCCGGAAGGCAAGACCACCGGCAATGCCGCGACCGCGGCAGTCGCCGCGCCTCCGGCCGAAAAGCGGACCCAGATCACTTCGGCCATCAAGCAGGTGAAGGTCGAGGAAGTCACCAACGTGAACTTCAACGTATCGATCGGCACCGTCGTCCCGACAAGCGTCCGTTATCATGCGTTGCCGAGCCGTATCGTCGAAATCTATCCGCAGTGGCGCGGATACGAGTTCATCCTTGTCAACGGCAGGTACGTCATCCTTCGTCCGCACACCCACGAGATCGTCTATATCATCGAGGGCTGAACATCCGACGGCTCACGCGCAAACCGGAAGGGCGGCCGATAGCCGCCCTTTCGTCGTTCTGCCCGAGGCGATCCACCTCACCTCGCCGATCAACCCGAACCTTACGCCGCTTTCGCCTGCTCCGGCGAAGCCGTCTCCATCGCGCGCATGTAGAGGTCGAGCAGGCTTTCGCGTTCGTCGCGCTCGTTCTTGTCTTCCTTGCGCAGCTTGATGATCTCCTTGAGGATCTTCACGTCGAACCCTTCGCCCTTGGCTTCCGCGAAGACTTCCTTCTTCTGCTCGCTGAGCTCCTGCATCTCGCTGTCGAGGTTCTCGATCCGCTCGACGAAGGAACGGATCTTGCCGCCGGGAATGGTGATGTCGGACATGGTGCCTCCTCGCTGACTGAGGTCGCGAAAATGCCCGCAAAGACATAACCAATGTGTTAACCTCGCCGCCCGCGCAGTGCCCTGTGGACAACGCCGAGGGAGCCGTTCCATGCCCGAGCTTCGCTTCGATGACGGTGCCGCCTATGAGCAGGTGATGGGCGTCTGGAGCCGTTCGGTCGGCGAGGTCTTTCTCGATTGGCTGAGGCCGAAGCAAGGGCTGCGCTGGATCGATGTCGGCTGCGGCAGCGGCGCCTTCACCGAGCTCATCGTGGCGCGCTGCGCGCCGCTCGACGTGCAGGCCATCGATCCCTCGGAGGGACAACTCGCCTTTGCCCGCTCGCGCCCCGGTGCGCGCGGCGCCGTGTTCCAGACCGGCGATGCCATGACACTGCCGTTTCCGGCCGCAAGCTTCGATGTCGCGGTGATGGCATTGGTGCTCGTGTTCGTGCCGGACCCGTCGAAAGGCGTCGCGGAATTGGCGCGGGTCGTTCGTCCCGGCGGCCTGGTTGCGACCTACATGTGGGACATGCTGGGCGGCGGATTTCCGCTCGATCCGATCCTCGACGAGATGCGCGCGATGGAATTGGCGCCGACGCGTCCGCCGCATATGGAGGTGTCCAGCCTCGCGGCGCTTCAGGACTTCTGGCGCGCGGCCGGACTGCTAGAGATCGCGACCCGCGAGATCATTGTGCAGCGGACGTTTGCCGGTTTCGACGAATTCTGGAACGTGGAGACGAAATCCCCCTCCATCGCGCCTGTGATCGCGGCCATGCCGGCGGCCGACGTCACCGCGCTTATGCAGCGCGTGAGGGCGCGACTGCCCGCTGATGCGGACGGAAGCATCACCTACAGCGCCCGCGCACACGCCATCAGCGGCCGCAAGCCGGGCTGAAAATGTAGAGAATTACACTGCGCTTGCGCGGCACTGTAGGCTGGGCAAAGCGACTTGTCCGCCGTAGCTCGAAGAGCGAAGGCGGAAGCGTGCCCACGACCTTGATCATGTCGGAGACAATGCGTGGGCACGGCGCAAGCGCACCTGCGCCCACCTCACGAATTGTCGTGACCTACCACCAATACGGCCAGCGCCAGCCCTCGTAGCGCACATACGACGGCACCAGCGGCGGGCCGTAGGGATCGACCTTGTCGTCCTCGGGGCGATAGCGATAGCGCGGAACGATGTTGTAATCCCACGGCGTCGGCCTCAGCACGGGCGCGGTGACGATGAGCCGCTCTTGCGGGGCGCGAACGACGACGGCCTTGCGGGGCTTCGCCTCGGCACTGGAGGTTGCAAGGCTGCACAGCACCAGGGCGGTTCCGAGCGCGCAGGCGGTGGTTATTCTTGTCATGCGTTGTCTCCTTTGCAGCGAAGAGTGCAAAAGGATGTCAGGCAAGGCAAGCGAATTTCGCGCGAGCTTTTGCGCGGCCGTCCTTCGAGACGCCCGCTTGGGCGGGCTCCTCGGGATGAGAGCGGAGTGCGCGGCAACAGGTTCGGCAGGCGCGATTGCCGCTCAGCCTCATTCACGCGCGCGGCGCAGCGCCTCCTGCAGCTTCATCCGCTGCTTGTCCCATCGCGACTGTTCCGCTTCAGAGCGCTCGTCGAGCGCGGCGCGGGCGGCGTCGATCTCCTCCGCCTTCGCCTCGTGCTCGCGCCGCGCTTTGTCCAGCGCGGCTTCCGCTGCGGCGACGGCCTTGTCGCGGCGCGCGCGCGCCTTGGCGCGGGCGGCCTCCTCCTTGCGGCGCGCGGCCTCGCGCTGGCGCTCCTGCTTCTCGAACGCCGCCGCGGCCTTGCGGGCCGCCTGCTCGTCGACCTTGCGCGACGGCGTCTTTGCGGACTTGGCGGACTTCTTTGCGGTCTTGGCCGGACGCTTGCCGGATTTTCGCCTGGGCCTGGAATCGTCCTCGGCAAGATCGGTCGGCAGCTCGGCGCTTTCGGTGAAGGGACCGTCGGATCCGACCGGGCGCCTGAGCACGACGCCCGGCTTCGCCAGCGTCGCCGCGACGATGTCGGGGTCATCGGTCTCCTTCGCGGCGCCCTGATGGAACAGATTGGAGCTGGCGCCCCAGGCCTCGAGCGCCGCCTTCATCGAGGGCGCCGCGATGGCCTGGTCGTAAAAGCCGAGCGAGGTCTGATAGGTCTTCAGCTTCCGTGTCGGTTTGCTTGTCGCTCGTTTTGCCATGCCGCCCCGATTGTCGTCCCGAACTACGAACTCTCCAGCAGCGCATCGTATCCCTTTGCGCTGAACGCCAGCAGGCAGAAGCCGTGCCCGAACGGATCGGCCAGCATCGCGATCCTTCCATAGGGCGCATCGCGCGCCGGCACCTCCAGGACCGCACCGGCCCGCAGCGCGCGTTCGACGGCTGCATCGACATTCTCGACGACGACGTCGACATGCACCGGCGTCCAGTGCCGGGCGTAGCGGCGGCGATCGCCGCCAGCGCCGACCGTGCCGGCCTGCTTGGTCAGAAGATAGACCGGCGCCGGCCAGCCGAGCAGCTCGACGAAGCCGGTGCCGAAGCGGCGGCCGACCGTGAGGCCGAAGGCTTCGGTGTAGAAGCTGGTGGCTTGCTCGATATCGGGGACGTCGATGTTGAGAAGGAAGCTCATGTCGGACTCGCTGCGCGGTTGCGTCGCAAGCCTAGCCCGGAAGGCGCGTCAACGTCATCCGGGATGATGCCGCTGCTTTGCCCGACGCCGCAACCAGATTTCGGCGCAGCCGAAAACGCGAGCCTTATCAAGGCCCGCTCTACTGTGCATGGGGTTGTTTTCGCAAAAATCGTGTCGGCCGAGTCGGCGAGGTGCTCACCTGCGCCTGAGGCTGAGGATATAGGCCGACAGCACGTCCGCCTGCTCCGGTGAGATCACGAGGTTCGGCATGTTGTGGTGGCTGGTGCGCCAGAACACCTTGAGCGCCAGCGCGGTGGTGCCGCTGCGGTCAGCGATGGCCTGGAAGCTCGGGGCTTCGTCGAACCATCCGGCCATGCCCGGCTCGACCGCGTGACAGCTCTGGCACCATGCCTGCGCCAGGCGATGCCCCTCGGCGACCGCGCGCGGGCCGGACCGCGGCGCGCCCGCGGCGGTGTGGACCACGCTGAACAGGAACAGCAGCGACAACGCGATCAGGAGAGCGATGCCGAGATAGATTCGAGCACTATGCGACATCGCCCAACCTCACCGTGATTGAATCATGGAGCCAGCCTAGATTTGCACGGCAAGGCCAGTTTGATCTGCGTCAAGGACGGCGCCGATCAGGGCTCGCGTCTGCGCAGGAACCGCCGCCGCGTCCTCAGCACGTCACGAGATCGGTGTGGCCGAATCCCTTGGAGTAATCGAGCAGCGAGATCACCGTCGGTGTGAGACGGATCAGCCGCACCTCGGAAGGCTTCGGCACCGAGAGGCCGGAGGCCTTCTGCTCGGGATAACGCGCCATCAACAGCGCGATCGCCTTCTCGGCCTCGGCCGGGTCGGTCACGGCCACCGCCCGCGCCGCCATGGAGACGCCGGTGATCTCCATCACTTGCGCCGGGTCCTCGTCGATCGCCAGCGACACGCGGTCGTCGCGCGACAGGTTCTGCGCCTTCTGGCTGTCGATGCCGCAGAGGAAGTAGATGGTGAAACCTTCGTTGGCGTAGCCGACCGTCGTCACTTGCGGCCAACCGTCCGGGCGCACGGTTGCGATCCGCATCGTGCGGTGCTGGTCCAGCAAGGCCTGGATCTTTCGTCTGAGAGTGTCGTCCATCGCACTGCCTCCGGTGGTCATTGCCGGAAAAAGATACGATCCCCGCGCGCGATGCCGTTGACGCAGCTCAACCCGCGCGCGCGACATTGGCTCATCGATCATGCCGCTCGCCAGCGTCGAGGCGAATGCATAAGCTCGCGCTCAGGCGACGTCAGGAGGCATCATCATCATGAACGGCAATCGCTATTACGGCGTGCGCGTCGAGGGCGCGAAATACGGCGTCGGCTTCGGCTCGGCGCTCGCCATCGCGATCTCCTATGCCGACAACCATTCGATCCTGTGGGCGATCATCCACGGCATCCTGGGTTGGCTCTACGTGATCTTCGTCGCGCTGTTTCGGTGATATCGCACCGGCAGGCGATGGTCGGCCGCGCCGTCGGCAGCTTTCCCTTGCTTTCCTGTTCCCGGCCCCTACGGTCGCGCCGCGAACGTGAGACGAGCAAAGGGTTAGACGAGACTTGCCATGACCGACGCGATGAAATGCCCCGCCTGCAACTCCGAGCACGCCTATCAGGACCGCGATCTCTGGGTCTGCCCGGAGTGCGGCCATGAATGGAGCGGCGCGGCGGAGACGGCCGCGGAGAGTACTCCGGATGCCGGCGTGCGCGATGCCAACGGCAATGCGCTCGCCGACGGCGACAGCGTCATCGTCATCAAGGATCTCAAGATCAAGGGCTCGTCCTCGGTGGTCAAGGGCGGCACCAAGGTGCGCAACATCCGCCTCCAGGAAGCCAGCGACGGCCACAACATCGCCTGCAAGATCGACGGCATCGGCGCCATGAACTTGAAGTCGGAGTTCGTCAGGAAGGCGTAGCGGCGGACGTCCGCCGAGGCGGCGGATCCCGCCTCTCCGCGGAACCCACCTGCCTTCATGACTTGTCAGTTCAGCGGGCAGCGCCCGTGGTGACGTTGGCGGTCGTCAGCTTGCGCGGGCCGAGGACGTTGGTCTGGTGAACCGAGGCGACCGTGGTCGGTGCAGCAGCCTGCTGCTCGACATGGGCGGCGCCGAGAACGCGAACCTGCAAGGGCGAGACCGCAAATCCGTTGGTCTCGTAAGTCGGCAGCTCGGCGGCGAAAGCCACGGTGCTGCCCGCGATCGTCAGGATGGCGGCGGCGATCGACAAAGTTTTCTTGTTCATTGGTGATGCTCCGGAAGTGGAAGAGTCGGAGCATATTTAGGCCGACTTTGCTGCATTGCGACATGCTTTGTCGCATTGCAACATCGCGTCCGGCGCATGGCAATATATTTAATGTGTCCAAGGCCTTGGCCAAATCACGCTCGCCGCGACATGCGCATCGGCGGATGGTGCTCAGCCACCGAGCACGTTGCCCCAGCCATCGAACAGATAGGTTTTCCAGGCCACCGTTCCCTCGGGGCCCGGCCGGCTGGCCCGCTTGTAATCGTCGGCCTGGTCAGCCGTCCAGGTGATGATCGTGTCCGTGAGGCGGTCGTGCAGGATGGCGGGTTCGGTGGGATCGAAGGCGTCCATGGGACGAAGCGAGGTATGCGTCATGGCCGACCAAACGTGCCAGCCGCAACAAAGTTGCCGCGACGCGGCGATCAGGCTGCTTTCGTGGAACCGGCGTTGCGCCTCAGCAACAGTGCTGCGAAAAGCCCATTTTTGCCGATTTGCGCCATTGCGCTGCCACACGGCGCTCCGAACAATCGACGTACTGCGTGCCTTTTCCGTGCAAGACTGTTTGCGTCAGGCTGTTTGCATCATGACTGTCCGGACAAGACGGGTTCGGGCAGAACCGTTTGGAGGCAGGGATCATGAACGATCGGCAGTCTCTTCTGGTGGCGGTCACATGCCCCTCGGCCGTGCTCGCCGGCTGGCTGGCGCTCTCCCTCTCCGCCTATGCCCCTGCTCTCATCGAGAACAGCGGTGCCAATGCGGCTGCCGTCTCGCGCGCCAAAGATCTTGTCAAGGATGTCAGCCGGCTCGACCTCGCCGACGTGCCCCGCGCTGCGACGATCGAGGACGGCATCGCCTTGACCGCCGACATCGCGGCTGCCGTGGCCGCGGCACCGGCTCCCACGAGCGAAGCAGCACCTGAGACGCCCGCTCCCGCCATCAAGCTCGCCTCGGCCGATCCGGCGCTGATCCTGCCGGTGGAGGCGCCGCCGGCGTTGCAGATTTCGCCCGAGCCGGAGCCCGTCGTCGGCGAGGCTGCCCCGGTCGCTGTGCCGGAGCCCATCAAGCTTGCCTCGGCCGATCCCACCGAGATCGTGACGACGGACGCGCTGTCCCCCGCGGCGATCGCCAGCGGCCCGGTCACGCCCGCGAGCAAGCCATCGCCGCCGGCCGACACCGTCGCCGTGCTCGACGAATGCTTCGTTATGGAGGCCTGCGTCGACCGCTATCTCTGGGCGCTCTATCAGCGCACCGCCAAGGAAGACACGATCAAGGTCCAGGAGCGCCGCGCCGTCACGATCAAGCGCAAGGGCAAGACGGTCACGGTGATGCGCAACTTCACCAAGCTGGTCGATCAGGACTTCACCTGGAAGGATCCGAAGGCGGCCGAGCACGCCGGCATGTCGATGATGGACTACGTCATCGGCGGCATGGACAAGAGCTTCAAGCTGAAGCTGTTCCGCACGCTGCTCGCCGCGGAGGCCGCCGGCCTCTCGCCCGGCATCACCAGCGCGTTCCGCGACGATTATCGCCAGTCGATCGCGAGCGGCCTGAAGGCCGCTTCCGACCGGTCCTATCACGGCGGCAGCTTGCGCGGCGGCTACGGCCACGGCATGGCGGCCGACATCGTCAGCACGCAAGGCAACAACCGTGCGCAGCGCTGGGTCTCGACCGAAATCCTGTGGAAGTGGGTCGACGCCAACGGCAAGGCGTATGGCATCGGCCGGCCCTATCTCGGCCGCGATCCGCCGCATGTCGGTCCCATCGACGGCAAGGAGTACATCTCGCGCCGCGGCACCGGCGACGGCAAGCAAGTCGCCAGCGTGAAGCCCAAGCAGGCGGTGCGTGCCGCATCGCATGCCAAGCCGCCAAAGGCCCAGGTCGCGCGCGAGCAGAAGAGTCCGGCCAAGCCGCAGAAGTCGGCGCAATCGGCCGGCAAGCCCGCGACCTGAAGCCGTTACGGCGCGCATCCCGGCGCCGGCAGCGGCACCAGCCGCATCTCGGCCGTGCCGGCGTCCTGTGTGCGCACCAGCACCGCAAAGATGGTGTCGACCGCAAGCCGCACCGCTGCCTCCGTCGCCTGGCCCTTGGCCAAATGTGCCGCGATCAGGCCGGTGAGCAGATCGCCGGTGCCGTAAGGCCGGATCGGCAGGCGCGAAGTCGCAAAGCGCGACAATTGCCCGCCGGCGCACAGGATCGTCTCCACCTGCCCTGCCGCCGTATCGGCGAGCGTGCAGCCGGTCGCGACGACGTCGATGCGGCCGGTCCCCGCCAGCGCCACACACGCCGCGCGCAGGCCCTGCGCATCCGCGATCGTGAGGCCGGAAAGCAGCTCGAGCTCGAACTGGTTCGGCGTCGTCAGCTTCGCCGCCGGCAGCAGCCGGTGCCGGACCACGTCCAAAATGCCGTCGGCGACATACACGCGGCCGTCATCGCCGATCACGGGATCGCAGAGATAGACGAGTTTCGGATTCCGCGTCAGTGCCCGCTCGACGAAATCGGCGATCACGGCGGCATTGCCCGGTGAGCCGAGATAGCCGGTCACGAGCACGGCGGCCTCGTCGACCAGCCCGCGCTCCTCGACACCCCTCAGGAGATCGGCGACGAGCTCGGTCTCCAGCACCCGGCCGCGCAGGCTCGGATAGCGCGGATGGTTGGACAGCAGCGTCGTCGGCACCGCCGCAACGTTCACGCCCTCCGCCTGCATCGCATAGGCGGCCGCGCTGTTGCCGACATGACCGTGAACCACCTGGCTTTGAATGGAGATGACAAGCATGAAAAGCTCCGTACGGACAAACGTCCGGCGATGCAACAGGAGCCCGGACCTGAAGCTTCAGCGCCGCGTCAATTCCCCGAGATAAGCGCAGAACATGTCGGCCAGCCCGTCGGCGTAACGCGTGATCTCGGCGGTGCTGCGCGGAAGCGGCTATATGTCGACGCCCTTCGCCGAAGACATCGAACTCTCCGTGCGGATCAGCTAACGCCGGATCGACGCAGCGCAGGATCTCGAGCCGCCGCACCATCGCGCAGCGGCATCGTATGGACTCAACACCGGTCCGCGCATTCCAACCGGTGTCGCAGGTTCGTCACTCACACATGATATCTGCTCGCGGCAAAAAGCCATCCATGGGGCTGACTTGGCTGCCCCTGCGGTTTCTCTCTTGCGCCGAGAGGCTCATGACCTCCGCTTTCAATGCTTACGCGGCCCTCGCCCTTGCCATCGTGTTCGAGGTCACCGCGTCGGCGCTCCTGCAGCAGTCCGCGCAGTTCACCCGTCCCTGGCCGACGCTGGCGATGGTGATGTTCTACGTCGCCTCGTTCTATGCGCTGTCGGTCGCGATCCGGGTCATTCCTTTGAGCATCGCCTATGCGATCTGGGGCGGGGTCGGCATCATCCTGACCGCCACCGTCTCCTTCGTGCTGTTCCGCCAGATCCTGGACTCCGCAGCCTTCGTCGGTATCGCCCTGATCGTATCAGGGGTCGTGATCATCAACCTGTTCTCGGAGAGTGCGGTGCGTTGATCCCGGCAAGCTGCGGCGCGCAGAGCTACTGGCTCTGCACCGGCTTGGGCTGATGCGGGGTGGATCGCGCCGGCTTCTTCGCGGGCTTGGCCGCAGCGCGCGGCCGCGGCTCGTCGACCGATTCCAGATAGGCGGCGAGCATCCTCGCCGAGTCCGAGCTGGTCGCGTAATGGTCCTTCAGGAACCAGGACAGAGTCAGGGTAAAGCGGCCCTTGGCAAGGCCGCGCGGACTGCGATGGCAGGTCGCACAGCTGTCAGCGAAGAGCTTGGCGGGCGGCTTGCCGGCGTCGAGATTTTGCGCGGCCGCGACCGTCGCCGTGAAAACGGCCGCGGCTGCAAGGCTCATCAGGGCCGCGATCGGCGCGCGCCCCGGTCCAGACAGCGATGTCAAATGACGTCCCCTCGGCCGCGCGTCGGTTACGCCGCCGACAGCTGATCGAATTCGGGCGGCGCGTAGGCCTTGCCATCCTGGTCGGTGATGACGACGCGCCACCCTTCGCTCGCCCACACCCTGGCCTTCGCCACGATGAGCAGCCGGCTCTCGCGGGCGAAACTGTACTTTTCGTTGTCGCGTTCTGCGACCATCTTGTAGGCCAATTCGCGTCCCCTTGCGTCGCCCTGCACCCTGCTTCCTCGTGGCAGCGGGCTTTGGCGGCAATTCGCCCGGAGCATGGCAATTTGGTGCCATCCGCAGGTACGACGCCGGCGGCCGACGCCGAGCCGCCTTCATGTCGTCCTGAATCGGGCACGGGAGCTGGTCCGTCACATCAGCTGCAACGGAACCGAGCGTCCCAACCTCGTGCTCCGCTAGTGCACGCGGATGATATGGGGACGGCCGAGATCGATCAGTCCCTGCACCGCCGAGAGGCGGTCGTCGAGGGCTGCGATGGTGAGCAGCAGATTGTTGCGGCGCTCGTCGAGCATGCCGATTTCGGCGCCGGTGAGCTTCGCGCCCATCCGCTCCTTGTGAATCCCTTCCAGGGATTCGCGCAGCCCGGCAATCAGAGCGGCCAGCTGCTTGGCCTCTTTGGTCATCGACCGCTTCGCGACGTTGTGGCGGCGCGTCTCCGCCTGGCTCTGTCTCATCGTCATCCTCCCGTGCCCCGCTGCCCCGAGTGGATGCTTGCATCTTTGGGTACACATCTTACGATCGATGAAATCTGCCAGCGAAGAACCTTCTTAAATTGTACGCGCAGGGAACCCGACTAAATCCAGCAGAAAGCCCGGCGCGCGGGCCGGGCTTTCCTTCCGGCTTCTTAGCGCTTCTGGTGGCCGCCGCCGGGGCCGCCGGCCGGAGCACCACCGCCGCGGGGCGCGGCGTTGACGTGCGGAGCGCCGCCACCGCCCTGCGGCATTGCAGGCGCAGCGGCACGGGGCGCCGGCATCTGCGCTCGGGCATTCATCGGCGCGCCGTGGCTCACATTCGGCTGCGCGACCTGCGGCATCGCGCGTCGCTCGGCAGGTGCGGCCGAGACACGCGGGGCTTCATGCCCGCGAGCCATCGGCCGGGTCCGCACCGCAGCGGGGCTTGCGGCCCGCTCGTGCATCATGCGGGCCTGGGCATCGCGCGGACTGCGAGTCTGCACATTGGTCCGCTCCTGCACGATGCGCTCGCTCCGTCCGACACGCGTCCGTTCGGCGGCAACAGCCGCGTCGCGCTTTGCGATCGCAGCGTCACGTCTCGTGATCGCAGCGTCACGTCTTGTGATCGCAGCGTCACGCTTCGCGATGGCGGCGTCGCGCGTGCCGATCGCGGCGTCGGGCCGCGGGTTCGCGGCGTTGCGTCCGGAGATCGCGGCGCCCTTGCCCCGCACGCCTTCCCGCTCCAAAGCAAGCGCCGCATCGCGCGTCGCCGCGCGACCGATGCGGGCCGCGCGCGGATCAAGCGTCATTCGGGTCGCGATGCTCCGATGCGAGGTCCAGTAACTGCTCCAGTAGGCGTGGCGGCGATACCAGGGACGTCCCGAATAGTGGCTCGACCAGTACGATGTCAGCACGAACGGGACGACCGGCACGCCGATCTCGTCGACATAGTCGGGCAGATAGACGTAGCGGTTGCGATAGAGATATTCGAGATATTGCGATGACACCCAGCCGCGATCGTCGGAAAAGCTGACGTCGCACCAGGCGTTGCCGCGCAGGCAGCCATGGATGTTGACGCGGGCGCCTCCGGGGATGCGATCGACCAGGGGGAAGCCTGCGCCCGGGCCGGCCCGCAGGCCGGTCGAGACGGTCACGATGCCCGGCGCGGCCAGTGCAGCCGTTGGCGCGAGCAGCAAAGCAGCAATCAAAACGCTCTTGAATTTCATGGCGTGTTCCTCCTCTTTCAAGTCGGAAAGCGCTGGCGCAACGGGCGTTCCGTGCGCGGGAGCCGCATCCGCCCGAAAGATTCAAACGCAGACGGCGTGCGGTTCAATATTCATTCGCCGTTCATCGGCGCAACGCGCCAGCGTCGCTGTCCGATCGTCAGTTGACCTGCAACATGAACGCGTCGAAGTACGATGCAAGCCCGGCAAAGTCGTCGAGCGGCAGCACGTTCGCGACATACTGGTCCGGCCTCACCACGACCATGCAACCGGCTTTCCGATCGATGCCCCGCATGGCGAAAACGTCGTGACCGCTCTTGAGGTCCGGGCAGAACATCTTCTCGTAGTCGCGCAAGCCGTAACGGCCTTTACGCGGGAGCAGCAGCGGCGGCATTGCCTCGACGGCGAGCTCACGATGGTTCTGCTGGAACACCGCACGCAGATCGATCACGCTGTCGACGTCGGCGCCGCCAGGCGTATAGCGCCTCACCGGCGACTCCCGCGCCTCGGTCAGGAAATTGCAGAGCGCGCGAATGGCCGAGCCTGCGGCTGCAGGATCTTCCGCGGGAGAGAAGGCATAGATCCGGAAACGGCCGTCGGCCTGCCCGGCATGACCGAGATGCACCGGCTTGGCGTCAGCCAGCCGGATCACCGGGGCGGAATGGAAGCGCTTGCCGATGACGAGGCCTTGCGCGAGGTGCTGATGCGACGCCGCGCCGGTGAGGAGCGACGGCCTGTAATGCGTCGCCGTGCCCGCGGTGTAGCGGCCGTGCCGGACGAAATAGTCCTGGGTCCTGGCGGCATCGGCGCCGCCGGCCTTGGCGGCGGAGGCAAGAATGCCCGCCCACTCACGGTCGAAATCGATCAGCTCCTTGGCGACCGCCTGGCGCTCGGCCGAATAGGAATGCAGCAGCTGCGGGGCGCACTGCTTCCGCATGACGGCCGCGAGCTTCCAGCCGAGATTGAAGGCGTCCTGCATCGAGACGTTCATGCCCTGTCCCGCCTTCGGGCTGTGGGTGTGGCATGCATCGCCGGCGATGAAGATGCGCGGCAGACGGGTTGCGGTCTCCGCGTCCGGCACGTCGTCGAATTTGTCGGTCAGGCGCTGGCCGATCTCGTAGACCGACCACCAGGCGATCTCCTTCACCTCCAGCGTATGCGGCTTCAGGATCCGCTGCGCCTTGGCGATCACGTCATCGGCGGTGATGTTGCGGCTCGCGACGCGCTCGCCGACGTCGAGCTTGGCGAGCTCGACATAGATGCGGACCATGTAGCCGCCTTCGCGCGGAATGATCAGCAGGCTGCCGTCCTTGGCCGACTGGATCAGCGACTTGAAGCGGATGTCCGGAAAATCCGTCACGGCCAGCACGTCCATCACACCCCAGGCGTGGTTGGCGGAATCGCCGTGCAGCTCGCGTCCGATCGACTTGCGCACCGTGCTGCGCGCGCCGTCGCAGCCGACGACATAGCGCGCCTTCACGGTCTCGACCTTGCCCTGGTTCGCCGCATCGACGCGCTCGAGACGCACCGTCACGGCATGATCGCCGGGACCTGCGACCGGATCGACCTGGAGGTCGAGAAGACGACGGCTGTAATGGGGTTCGAGCTTGGCCGGCGATTTGCGCATGACGTCGAGAAAGCCGTCATGGATGCGTGCCTGGTTGAGGATGACGTGCGGGAATTCAGACAGGCCGTCCTCGACGTCCTGCACCCGGCCGCTGCGGATGATGGTGTCGGGCCGCCGTTCGTCCGGCTTCCAGAACGTCGTCTCGTTGACCCAATAGGCCTCCTTCAGCACGCGCTCGCTGAAGCCGTAGGCATGAAACATCTCCATGGTGCGGCAGGCGATGCCGTCGGCCTGCCCGACCAGCAGACGGTCGGGCTTCTGTTCGACGATGCAGGTCTTGATATCGGGGAATTGCGCAAGCTGCGCCGCGAGCGTGAGGCCGGCCGGCCCGCAGCCGACGATGAGGACATCGACCTCGTCGGGCACGGCGCCCGCTGCGCCGGAAGCCTGAATGCGGTCGGCGGGATCGGATATCTCGGGATCGCCCGGCTGAAATCCATTGAGATGGAATTGCATGAGCACCTCTCCCCGGCAACGCTCTGTTTTGGATATTGCTCAGTATGCTGACTATCAGTATACTTGTCAACGAGCCGCAGCGTCCTCGTCCCAGGAGAAGAATTCGGTGAAAGACAACAACGACATGCCTGGACATCTGGCGCGCCGGTTCCAGCAGATCGCCGTCGCGGTCTTCCTGGCGGAGGTCGAGGATGCCGGGTTCGACCTGACGCCGGTGCAATACGCCGCGCTTGCGACCATCAAGGCCAATCCGGGACTCGACCAGGTGACGCTTGCGGGCCTCATTGCCTACGACCGCACCACCATCACCGGCGTGATCGACCGCCTCGTGCAGAAGGGCCTCGCCGAGCGGCGCGCCTCCAGCCGCGACCGCCGCGCCCGCGAGCTCGTCATCACCGACGAAGGCCGGCGCACGCTGCGCAAGATCACGCCGGCGGTCGAATCGGCCCAACGCATCATGCTGCGCGGCCTCAGCGCAAAAGAGGCCGAGGACTTGATGCGACTGCTGCGCAAGGCGATTGCCGCCGGCAACGATCTGAGCCGCGCTCCGCTGCGCGATGCGCCGGTCTGATGCCGCACGTGCCGCAATTGTCGCAGCGCACGAAACCAGGAACTAACTTTCGGCTGCTAACGTCCGCCGCATTGGGCGCTTAACGCGCGATTAACTTTGCGGGACGGAGTTCGGAATGTTCAGGTTCCTCGTTGTGGCCGCAGCCATGACGCTCACGGTCAGTCATGCGGTGGCGGGCGGCCATGGCGGCGGTGACCCTCCTCCGCCGAAGGTCGAGGCGCCGGTGGCTCCGGCCAAGGTCATCCTGACCAAGCAGGGTCCCAAGCTCGTCGATCTCAATGGCATGACGCTCTATACCTACGAGCGCGACACCACCGGAAAGACGTCGAACTGCAACGGCAAGTGCACCGAGAGCTGGGTGCCGCTGCCCGCAACAGCCGACGCCAAGGCGGTCGGCGACTTCACCGTGATCAGCCGCAGCGACGGCAGCAGGATGTGGGCGTACCGCTATCGTCCGCTCTACACCTCGCCCGCCGACAAGGCGCCCGGCGACGCCAACGGCAACGCCATGACGCTGCAATGGCGAATCGCGCGGCCTGAAAACTGACGCGCGATCAGCGCAAACATGTGAACGTCAGAGCGCGCGTAGGCTTTGCCAGCCACCGCCCGCCTCGGCCCGCGCGCTCTGTCCGGGCGGCAGCACCACGACCATCGAATTGAGCTTTACCCGGTCGTACAGGTCGATCACGTCCTCGTTGCGCATCCGGATGCAGCCGGACGAGATCGCCTGGCCGATATATTCAGGCTGGTTGGTGCCGTGGATGCGATAGAGCGTGTCCTTGTTGCCGACATAGAGATAGATGCCGCGCGCGCCCAGCGGATTGGCGGGACCGCCGGGAACCCTTGCCGGATATGGTCCGAGCCGCGCCTGGATATCTGCCGTCGGAACCCAGTCCGGCCATTCGGCCAGGCGGCCGACCCGCGCGACGCCAGAGAACGCCATGGCTTCCTCGCCCACTGCAACGCCGTAACGGATCGCCTTGCCGTCAGGCAGCACGAAATAGAGGTAGCGGGCGTCGGTATCGACGAGGATGGTGCCGGGCTGCTCCTTGCGGTGATAATCGACGATGTGCCGGAGATATTGCTCGGGCACATTCGCCTTCGCATACGGCGTATGCGCGAGCAGCTGCCGGTCGCGCGGCGTCATGCTCGCATCGCTCGAAGGTGAAAGCGTGGTCTGCATGCAGCCGCCCAGCGGCAGCAAGGCAATAGCGAATAAAGCGATCAAAGATTTTGGCACCGCCGGCCCCTCTAGCGGATAGCACCCCCAGCGTTACCAGATGTTGCCAAAATCGTGCTGAAAACAAGGCAATGGGGAACACGTGCACGTGTTCGACAAATCCGGTTCCATCACCACAAACGGCGGAAGAGCGTCGCATCATCTCCATCCCCTCGCCTTGCTTTGGTCAAACCCGGCTGGACTCGTGCGTCATGGGCCGGGCTCATCGGATTTGGGTGGGCTCCCCTAGACAGATCGGCGCGCGCCAATGCGAGCGACCAGGAACTAACACCGGGCCTCAACGCCTGGGCTTCAAAGGAGCTGCGATGCTCGCGACGCTGAACCCCAAGCAAATAGTCGATGAGATCGTGAAGGACACGGTCAAGGACAACGATCCGCACGACGCGATTCAGATTTCGCCCGACATCGTGCTGGCCTCGCGCCCCGCCAGCGTGGCACCCGCGTTGGCGCCTGACGTCACGACCCGTCCGGAGCCGAAATTCGCGCCGCCGCCCAAAATCTCTCTGGAACCCAAACGCTCTCTGGAGCCGAGATTCGCACCGGTCTCGGAGCCGCCGGCGGCGCCGCCGCCCTCGGTCGACACGGCCGTGCGCGTCGCAGCGAGCAACGATCATGTCCGGCCGAAGCGATCGGCAATGCGCAAGTGGCTGCGCGGTGCGTTCGTCGCGTTCCTGTTTGCCGGAGGAAGCGCGGCCGCCACCATCGCCTGGGAAAGGCACGGCGATACGGCCAAACAGATGCTCGCGGAATGGACGCCTGCTCTGGCGTCGCTGACGTCGCTGTTGCCCTCGGCATCACAGACCGCGTCAGTCGCACCCGCGCAGGCCGCGGCGCCTGCGCAGCAGGCTGCGCCGTCCGCAGCGGAGGCGCCGATCGATCAAGCCATTGATCAATCGGCTACCCCGCCTGCGACGCAGGTTGCAGCGGCCGTGCCTGCGGCAACAGCTTCCGATTCAGCACAATCGGTGCAATCGATGACGCGCGACCTCGCCGCGATGGCGCAACAGATCGAGCAACTCAAGGCCAACATCGCCGAACTGAAGGCCGGACAGGAACAGATGGCGCGCGAGATCGCGAAGCCGCCTGCACCGAAACCGGTGGCCGAGGCCAAGCCGGTCGACCCGCGCACACGCGCAGCCGCGGTGCCGCCGAAACCTCCGGCGCCGCCGCCGGTTCGTAAACCGAAGCCGGCCGTTTCGCAAACTTACATGCCGGCCTATTCGCCCCAGCCGCTCGCACCTCCGCCGCCGCAGTCGCAAGCTGCCGCGGCCGCGCCGCCACCTGTCACCACGACGCAAGCCGTTGCCGATGACGACGGCCCGATCGTGCGTCCGCCGATGCCGTTGCGCTAAAGCATGATCCGGAAAAGTGCGCAGCGGTTTTCCGAAAAGATCATGCTTAAACAACAATCGAAAACGCGATGACGCTTCATCCTAATCGCATCGCGCTTTGACGCGCGCGACAGCGTCGCACACGCTGTCCGAGTCGACGTGATGGGTTGAGTCCGGGCAATTACGGGAAGCGATATTTCACGCTCAAGAGAAAAGGCCGTCGGGATCTATGCCGGCGGCCTTCTCTTGCAGCTGCCGGTTCCCGGAGCCCGGTTCTGCTGCAATTCCATGCCTTGATGATTGCGCCACGTATTTAATAGACTCTTAACGGCTCCGCAGGCTGCACATCATTTCTGCGCCATAAGCACAGAGATTGCGCGGCCCGTTCATTCGATAGATATCGACTCAGTGGTACCATCCGGACGTGTCGAGATTTCCATTGAAGATTTGTTTTCAAAGTCGGGTAGTCATATCGGGGAATTCGGATGCCTTACTACTCCTTCGACCTCGTGGTTGGTGAAGAGTTCAGGAACCAGGGCGGAATCATTCTCGAGGACATCGAGGTCGCCTCCGACCGCGCCGATCAACTCGCATGCGAGCTGTCGCAGGTGAAGCCGGAGCTGCAGCAGAAGGGATGCGCGGTGCGCGTCACCGATCGCGATCACAACGAGCTCTATCGCACGCCGCTCGATCCGGTGCCGGCCTGGCGCCGCTGACTTAGGCGTCGAGCGACGGCGGCTCGAACCAGTTGGTCAGCGCCAAGCCGCCGTCGACGACGAAAGCCGCGCCGGTGACGTAACCGGACAGCTTGTTCGACAGCACCGTGAGCGCCATCGGTGCGAGGTCGCTCGCCTCGCCGAGACGCCCGAGCGGAATGTGCCGCGCCAGCGCGGGATCCGCAACGAACCCGCCGGCCGCGATCGCACCAGGCACCAGCGCATTGACGCGGATGCCGTAGCGGCCGAACGTCCTGGCCAATTCCTTCACCAGCATCGCCAACCCTGCCTTCGCCGTTGAATAATGCGGCAGGTTGCGCGGCGTGCCTGCATGCAGCGAGGTGAGAAACAGGAACGAGCCCGGCCGTTTCGCCGCGATCAGGCGCTTGGCGAGTTCGCGCCCCAGGTGAAAGCCGGCGTCGAGATTGACGGCATGCATCTGCTGCCAGGTCCTGCGATCGACCGCGAGCGCATGATCGGCCTCGCGCCGCGGCGGCGACGCACTGTGGACGAAATGCGTGATCTCGCCCAATGCCGTCTTGGCCGCTTCGAGCAACGCTTCGCATGCGACCGGCTCGGCGAGATCGCCGACCCAGGGCACGGCGAACTCGGGCCGCGGGCTGGCGCCGATCGCGGCGCTCACCCGCCCGGCATCGACGTCGGCGAACACGGTCCGCACGCCCTCGCCGACCAGAGCCTGCGCGATGGCGCGGCCGATGCCGTTGCCCGCGCCAGTCACGAGTGCCGTATCGTGGGTGGGATCGAACGGCGTGCTGAACAGGCTCATGTCGCTCTCCAAGGCGAGGGGCCAGCCACGATAGCGCACTCCAGCAGGTTGCGACAAATCCGCCTCGGCACCATTGCAGAGCCGCGCGCCGGACGCTAGCCTCGCCAAAAATCGGAGGAAAGACCAGGATGCGCTACGGTTTGCTGATCGCTGCCCTGTTGCTGAGCGCAGCTCCCGCCCAGGCCCAGGACCAGGCTAAGGACCCGGCTAAGGACCACACACGCTCGACCTATGTGACCCTGATGCTGCAGGCCTTCGCCGCCAAGGTTCAATGCCCGGGCACGGACGTCGTCTACCAGGACCTCGTGCAGAGGGCGGAACAGATGCACCTGCCGGAGGGCACCACCGAGAAGGTGCGCAAGGCGATCGCCTGGATGCACACCGGCGGCAAGATGGGCGAGAAGCAGGATGACGATCTGATGGCCGAGGTCGCGGTGGCGACCCAGGCGACAGATCTCAACCAGCGGCGCCTCGGCATGCCGAGCTGGTGCGAGGTGCAGAAGACCAACCTCGCGGGCCTGATCCGCGCCAAGGGCGGTTGACAAGGACGTGTTAAGCACACGGCCGGGAGATTGTCCGCCGGCCAACAATTGTCACAATTCTGGCAAGCATGCGGGGCCTCTTCGAATTCGAACAGGAACCTCTCATGCGGATGATCCATTTCGTTTTCGCCGGCACGCTCGCGGCCGCCACGGTGCTGACCGGCCCTGTGCTGGCGAAGAATTCAGACAGCCAGAAAGCAGAGGGCAATTCGCCCTCTTCCGGGTGCAGCGCGTATCAGCAGGCGCCTGACGGGACCTGGGAGCCGCTGCCCTGCAAGGAGGCAGGGGACCGCAACCCGTCGCAAACCCGCCGATCCCAATCGCACGGAACCGAGCGCGACGGCCGTTGACGCAGCTTGCTGCGGCGGCGGTCAGCCCTGGTGGGGCCCACGCATGATCTTCATGGCGTCGGCGATGTGACGCCACTCCCTGGCCTCGTCGCCCTCGCCGCGGCTCTCGCAGGCCTGGGCCTGCTCGGCGGCCTTCGCGATCGCAGCAAAACCGTGCTGCTCGAGCATCTGCCGCGCAACGGTATGGACCTGGACCTCGGACATCATGGGCGCTCTCCGTCTGACGAAACCGCGGGGGCATGGCTCGGCGCTCCGCGGTTTTCGGTAACGACTTCGCCGCGGGTCCCGTTCCGCCCGCCATCGATCACATCGGCTGGCCGGGAGCCGGAGTGACGCGAAGGACAAAGGCGGCCCGCTATGCCCAGCGGACCGCCTTCTCACCCACCCCAAAATGGCCCGCCGTCGGCCGCGCCCCCTACGCGACCGCGGCTTTCTTGCGCTCGAAATCGTTGGGCACCTCGATATCGACCTCCAGGGTCGAGACCTCGTCGCCGCGTTCGAGCCGGACGATGACCTTGGTCGGATCCAGCGTCACGTGTTTGGAGACGACGGCAAGGATTTCCTCGCGCAGCACGCCGAGCAAATCGGGCTGGCCGCGCATTCCGCGTTCATGGGCAAGCAGGATCTGCAGCCGTTCGCGCGCGACCGGTGCAGAGGCCTTGTTGCCGCGGAGAAGCCGAAGCAGACCCATGCTCATGCCGCCCTCCGTCGCAGCAGGCGATCCATGAAGCCTTTGCGCTCGGTCGGCACCTGCATCGGCACGGTGTCGCCGCACAGCCGGCGTGCCGCGTCGATGTAGGCCCGCGCCGGAGCGCCGTCGGCATTCGACAGCGTGACCGGCGTGCCGACATTGGAGGCACGCAGCACGTCCTGGCTCTCGGGGATGATGCCGAGCAAGGGCGTTGCCAGGATCTCGAGGATGTCGTCGATCGTCAGCATCTCGCCGCGCGCGGCGCGGGAGGGATCGTAGCGGGTGATGAGGATGTGCTTCTCGACCCGCTCGCCCTTCTCGGCCCGCACGGTCTTGGAATCGAGCATGCCGATGATGCGGTCGGAATCGCGCACCGAGGACACTTCCGGATTGGTGACGATCACGGCCTCGTCGGCGAAGCGCATGGCCATGGAGGCGCCGCGCTCGATGCCGGCCGGGCTGTCGCAGATCACCCAGTCGAAGCGCTCGCGCAGATCGGCGATGACCTTGCCGACGCCCTCTTCCGTCAGCGCGTCCTTGTCGCGGGTCTGGGAAGCCGGCAGCAGCCAGAGGTTCTCCAGCCGCTTGTCGCGGATCAGGGCCTGCGGCAGCTTCGCCACGCCCTGCACCACGTTGATGAGGTCGAACACGACGCGGCGCTCGGCGCCCATCACGAGGTCGAGGTTGCGCAGGCCGACGTCGAAGTCGACGACGACGACCTTGTCGCCGCGCTGCGCCAGCGCGGCCCCCAGCGCGGCAGTGGTCGTGGTCTTGCCGACCCCGCCCTTGCCTGATGTCACGACCAGTACCTTGGCCATCTCAATTGTCTCCTTCTGGTCAGTTCAGCGCGGTAATTCGCATAATGTTGCCCTGCAGGAAGGCCTGGGCCGGCCGACCGCGAAGCGCGGCGTCGATATCGTCGGCGGTCTGATAAAACCCATCGATCGCAAGCAGTTCGGCTTCGATCTTCTGGCAATAGATGCGCGCGCTGGTGTGACCGTTGACGCCCGCCATGGCACGGCCGCGCAGGGCGCCATAGACGTGGATCGAGCCGCCGGCGACGACTTCCGCGCCGGAGCCGACGGAGCCCAGGATGGTGACGTCGCCGTCCGGGAAGATCACGGTCTGCCCCGACCGCACCGGGTTTTCGAGCAGCAGCGAGGATGGCTTGGTCTCGGGCTTCGCCTCGGGCTTCTTCGGCGCCGTCGGCTCGACCACGCAGCTGCGCCCGCCCGACAGCAGCGGCGGCATCATGGGCGTGAGCTTCGCCTCCTCCACGCCCTCGATGCCGAGCACGCGGATATTGCGGTCCTGCAGGCTGGTGAGCAGATGGCCGATGCCGGACTGGCTGAGGTCGACCGAGGACAAATCGATCACCACGGGCCGGCCGGCAAAGAAGCCCGGCGAGCGCGCAATGGTGGCGTCGATCTCGTGCAGCCAGTCCTGCACCGGAACCGTCGGCGTAAACACGAAGGCCACGTAGGAGCGCCCGCGCAGGCGCACCATTTGGCGTTGAGGTTTGACTGCAGCCTCCATAACGGCCGACTCGTTCCCTGTTATTGAATGGTTAACGATGCGGCGGATATGGTTAACGGCCGGTTAATTCTCCGTGGGAATCCGTGGGATGGGGCCGGTTGCGCCGCGCTCGTGTCCCGGACGCGCTGCAGCGTGCAACGCTGCTGCGCAGAGCCGGGACCCATGCCGCCAGGGTCATGTTCTCGGCGAGGGCCCCGGCTCTGCAGCGCACCGTCGAAGGACGCTGCGCTGCGTCCGGGGCATCAGAGAGTCAGGCCCATCCTGCTCACAGCCTCATTGCGAGGAGCCCTCGCGACGAAGCAATCCAGGCTGTCTCCGCGGAAGATTCTAGATTGCTTCGCTGCGCTCGCAAATGACGAGGAGAGAGGCCCTACTTCTTCACCTTGCTCGCATCCATCTTGATACTGGGATCCAGCATTTTGGTGGTGAACGCGGTCGTGACATCGAACGGCTTCTCCATGCCGAGATAGGTCTGGACCAGTTCGTAATCCTTCTTCATCCGCTCGCCGTCGATCCAGCCGAGCCCCTTTGTCGTCGTGAACTCGTCCGTCATCAGGAATTTGATGCGCTCCCACTGGCGCTCCTGGTTCGCCTTGTCGAGCCCGGAGACCTGGTCGAGCAGCGCCTTCAGGCACGGCGTGACGTCGGCGACGCAGGCGGCAAAGGCCTTCTGCGTGACGCGCACGAAGTCTTCCACGACCTTCGGATTCTTCTGCAGGTACGCGCCATTGACGATCAGCGAATTGCCGTAGGGATTGAGTCCGATGTCCTTCCAATTGACGTAGCCGAGGTCGGGCCCGAACTCGATCACCTTCAGATCGTGCTCGTTGTAGAAGTCGCTGATGATATCGACGGTGTGGCTCTTCAGCGCCGCGATCTTCGCCGTCGGCCCGACATTGACGAAGCCGACGGAGTCCGGGGCAAGGCCTGCGGCCTTGGCGAAGGCAGGCCACATGACGCGCGAGGCATCGCCGGGCGGATTGCCGATCTTGTGGCCGGCGAAATCCTTTACCCCGTTCACGCCATAGCTCTTCAGCCAGTAGAAGGTCTGCCCGGTGTTGGCGTAGACGCTCATCACCGCGACGGTGTCGGCGCCCTTGCTCTTGGCCACCAGCATGGTGGCGAGATCGGCGACGCCGAACGGCGAGCCGCCCGAGCCGACCTTGGCGGCGGAGACGCCGGAGCCCTTGCCGGTCTCGATCGTGAGATCGATCCCCGCCTTCTCGTACCAGCCCTGCGCCTTGGCGTAATAATACGGCGAGTGATCGGCCGTCGGCGTCCAGTTGAGGATCAGGTTCACCGCCTCGCCCGCGCTCGCCGGCACCGCCGGCAAGCCGAGCATCAGGGCCACAACAGCCGCCTGCAAACGCTTCATCGCATCTCTCCTCATGCCAGCGACCCGGCTTGTCGCTCTCCTCTTGTGAGGATACCAATGCAACAAGCCCGCCTTCCACTTGTCAACTGTTTGGTTGGAAATGTCCGCAAAACGATCTGGCGACACCGTGCCGCAGCGCCGCGATCCCGTCGCCACCCGCAACAAGCTGCTCACCGCGGCGCGCCTGGAATTCGCCCGGCACGGCTTCGCAGGCGCGCGCGTCGACGAGATCGCCGAGCGCGCCGGCGTCAACAAGCAGCTCGTCTACCACTATTTCGGCGACAAGGACGCGCTCTACCTCGCCGTGCTGGAATGGGTCTATGAGGACATTCGCGAGCAGGAGCGCAGGCTCAACCTCGAAGGCCTGCCGCCGGAGAAGGCGATCCGCAAGCTGATCGAGGCCTCGTTCGACCATCTGGCCGCAAACCCCGATTTCATCGTGCTCCTGAACGACGAGAACCGCGGCGGCGCCCGCCACGTCCGCGGCTCGACGCGGCTGGAAGCGATGCATTCCCCGCTTGTGAAGAGCGTTTCGCACATCCTCAACGAAGGGGTGCGCGCCGGCGTGTTCCGCAAGGGGATCGATCCGGTTCAGCTCTATATCTCCATTGCGGGCCTGTCCTATTTCTTCTTTTCCAACACGCCGACGCTGTCGGCGATCTTCGGCAAGGACCTGTCGAGCCGCGCCCAGCGCCGCGCCCGCCGCCGCCACGTCGCCGACCTCGTGCTGCACTCGCTCCGGCCATAATCAACCAACTGGTTGAAACTTTCCCCGAACGCGGCTAGGCTCGCGACCTGCGGCCGCGTTGCCGCGGCAACAGGGAGCCATCGGTGGCAGGAGACAGGGCCCGCATCCCGCGCAGCTTCGCGATCATCCTGATCGTGCATCTCGCCGTGCTCGTGCTCTGGCAGGTCGCGGTCGACGCCTTCCAGGTCCCTAAATTCATCCTGCCCTCCCCGCTGGCGACGATTCAGACGCTGGGCACCGCAGGCTATGCCTGGGGCGCCAACACGCTGGTGACGGCGGTCGAGATCCTCGGCGGCTTTGCGCTCGGCGCCCTCGTCGGCGTCGCGCTCGCCGTGATCTTCAGCTGGGCGCCGCTACTGAGCCTCGTGCTGCTGCCGCTGTTCGTGACGCTGAACATGATCCCGAAGGTCGCGCTCGGCCCGCTCTTCATCGTCTGGTTCTCCTACGGCATCGTGCCGAACATCCTGATTGCCTTCAGCATCTGCTTCTTCCCGATCCTGCTCACCACCGCGCGCGGCCTGCGCGAGGTCGAGCCGGATCTGCTCGATCTCGTCAAATCGCTACGCGGCTCGCGCTGGACTCTGTTCCGCAAGATCCAGCTCCCGGGCTCGCTGCCTTACATCTTCTCCGGCATGAAGGTCGGTGCCATCCTGGCGGTCGCCGGCGCCATCGTGGGCGAATTCATCGCCTCCGAGCGCGGGCTCGGCTACCTCATGATCCAGGTGCAGTCCTCGCTCGACACGCCCGCGATGGTGATGGCGGTCGTGCTGCTGACGCTGCTGGGCGTCGCGCTCTACGGCCTGGTGCTGGCCCTCGAACGTATGTTCGTGGTCGGCGACGCAAGACAGACCTGACAACGGCAGACCTGAGGACCCAATCCATGCTGCTCACCCGCCAGACGCTGCCGAAGACCATCCCCGATATCGCAGCCCTTGACGACCTCTTGTGCCGGCCGACGCAGGCACTGATCGACGACCTTGCCAAGGTCGAGGGCGACATCATGATCCTCGGCGTCGCCGGCAAGATGGGCCCGACGCTGGCGGGCCTTGCGAAAGCCGCGGCGCCGGATCGGCGCGTCATCGGCGTCGCCCGCTTCAGCGACTCCGGCGTGAAGGACTGGCTGCACGCGCGCGGGGTCGAGACGATCAATTGCGACCTGATGCACGAGACGGCGATTGCGACGCTGCCGAAGGCACCGAACATCGTCTTCATGGCCGGCCGCAAGTTCGGCGCCGAGGGCGACCTGTCACTGACCTGGGCGATGAATGCGCATGTGCCCGCCTTGGTGGCACAGGCCTTCCCGTCCTCGCGCATCGTGGCGTTCTCGACCGGTTGCATCTATCCCTTCGTCCCGGTCGACGGCAAGGGCTCGACCGAGGACATGGCGCCGAATCCACCCGGCGAATACGCGCAGTCCTGCGTCGGCCGCGAGCGCATGTTCGAATATTTCTCGCGCAAGCTTGGAACGCCGGGGCGGCTGTTCCGTCTCAATTACGCGATCGACATGCGCTACGGCGTGCTGCACGACATCGCGACGAAGGTGCTCAACGGCGCGCCGATCGACGTCAGCCTGGGCCATGTCAACTTCATCTGGCAGGGCGATGCATCCGCGCAGGCGCTCCGCTGTCTCGCCCATTGCACGACGCCGACCTCGCCGATCAATGTCAGCGGCCACGAGATCCTGGCGGTACGCGATCTCGCCCAAAAGTTCGGCGCAAGGTTCGGCCGCACGCCGGTGCTGACGGGCAAGGAAGAGCCGACGGCCTGGCTGACCGATACGTCAAGAGCGGTCGAGCTGTTCGGCCTGCCGGTGGTTGATACCGAGCAGCTGATCGCCTGGACCGCCGATTGGGTCGCGCGCGCCATGCCGAGCCTCGGCAAGCCCACCAAATACGAGGTGCGCGATGGACGCTACTGAAGCTCCGCTTGTCCTCAAGCTCGGCGTGCAGGACGCGATCGCGGGGCTGGCGCTCTCGACCGAGGCGCACTGGAATCAGACCGAAGAGGACTGGCGCATCTTCCTGCGCGACGGCATCGTGTTCGGCATCCGTGACGGCGCGCGGCTGGTCGCGACCGCCGCCCTGCTGCCCTATTCCGGCGACAACGCCTGGATCAGCATGGTATTGGTCTCGGCAACGCATCGCCGCCGCGGCCTTGCAACACGCCTCGTCGATGCGTGCCTGGACACTGCACGGAAGAACGGCCTGACGAGTTGGCTCGACGCTACGCCCGACGGCGCTGCCGTCTACGGCCCGCTTGGGTTCACGCCGACGCTGCAATTGCGCCGGTTGAAGCTGGCAAGGCCTGCGCGAGCGGAAGCGCCGCCATTGTCGTTAGCGACGCTCGATGCGCTTGCGATGCGGGATCGGCGCGCGAGCGGCTTTGACCGGACCGCGCTCCTCTCCGCCTTCGCCCAGCGTCCCGGCTCGCGCATCGTCGGCACGGAAGGCGCCATCGCGCTGGTGCGCGACGGCCGCACCGCCCGCCATATCGGTCCGCTGTTGGCCGACAATGTCGCGGCAGCCCTGGCTTTGGTTGACGCCATCATGCGCTCGGAGACCAGCCCGCTCCTGCTCGACGCCGTCGCCTCGCAAGCCGCGTTCCTCGAAGGCTTGGCTGCCTCCGGCTGGACCGTCGAGCGCCCGTTCCAGCGCATGCGGTTCGGCCCCGCCACCGTCACGGGTGAGGAACCCCCATTCGCCGTCGCCGGCCCCGAATTCGGATAGGACATCATGCACCACAGCCAGATCAACAGCGACGTCCGCAGGCTGATCAATGAGGGCACTGTGCTGCCAGCGCATCCCCTCGCGCTCACCGCCGAACGTCAGCTCGACAAAAAGCATCAGCGGGCGCTGACGCGCTATTACATCGACGCAGGCTCAGGCGGCCTTGCAGTCGGCGTGCACACCACGCAGTTCGCGATCCGCGATGTCGGCCTCTACCGCCCCGTGCTCGAGCTCGCCGCCGAGACCGCGGCGAACTGGACCAGGCGTCCGCTGGCGATGGTTGCGGGCCTCGCCGGTCCGACAACGCAGGCGGTCACCGAAGCCCGCACCGCGCGCGACATCGGCTATCACGCCGGCCTGCTCAGCCTCGCCGCGATGAAGAGCGCCTCCGAGGACGAGATCATCGCGCATTGCACGGCGGTCGCGGCCGAAATCCCACTGGTCGGCTTCTATCTCCAGCCGGCCGTGGGCGGTGTCGTCCTGTCGAGCCGGTTCTGGCAGCGCTTCGCCTCGATCGACAACGTCATCGCGATCAAGATCGCGCCGTTCAACCGCTACCGGACGCTCGATGTGCTGCGCGGTGTTGCGGCGGCAGGCGCGCTCGACCGCGTCGCGCTCTACACCGGCAACGACGATCACATCCTGCTCGATCTCACCTTGCCCTTCGACCTGCGCGACAACGGCGTCACCACCCGCACTTACTTCAGGGGCGGCCTGCTCGGCCACTGGTCGGTATGGACCGCGAGCGCGATCGAGCAGTTCGAGCGCTGCAAGACGGCACGGCACAAGGACAGCGTGCCGGCCGATCTTCTCGCACTCGATGCCCGGGTCACCGACTGCAACAGCGCCTTCTTCGATGTCGCCAACAATTTTCACGGCTGCATCGCAGGCTGCCACGAGGTCCTGCGCCGCCAGGGCTTGATGCAGGGCCTGTGGTGCCTCGATCCGAACGAGGACCTCAGCCCCGGCCAGAAGGAGGAGATCGACCGCGTCACGCGCGATCACGCCGACCTCAGCGACGATGCCTTCGTCGCCGCGAACCTGAACAAATGGCTGGCATGAGCCCAGACCCCTTCATCAGCCTGCAAGGCGTCCGCAAGGTCTATCGCAGCGGCGGCGCCGAATTCCTGGCGGTGTCCGACGTCACCATGGACGTGCAGGAAGGCGAGCTCGTCTCGCTGGTCGGCCCGTCCGGCTGCGGCAAGACCACGGTGATGAAGATTCTGGCCGGCCTGCACGGCGCCGACGGCGGCACGGTGAGGATCGGCAATGCCGACAGCCCGTTCGATCCGACCCGTGACATCGGCATGGTGTTCCAGCAGGCGCTGCTGCTGAAGTGGCGGACGATCCTGGACAACGTGCTGTTGCCGGCCGAGATCGTCGGGCTGCCGATGAAGGCCGCGCGCGAGCGGGCGCGCGACCTGCTCAACCTGGTCGGGCTCGCCGGCTACGAGCACAAATATCCGCAGCAGCTGTCCGGCGGCATGCAGCAGCGCACCGCCATCGCGCGCGCCTTCATTCACGATCCCAAGCTGATCCTGATGGACGAGCCGTTCGGCGCGCTGGATGCGCTGACGCGCGAGCAGATGAACCTGGAGATGCTGCGGATCTGGCGCGAGAGCGGCAAGACCATCATCTTCGTCACGCATTCGATCCAGGAGGCCGTTTTCCTGTCCTCGCATTGCGCGGTGCTGACGGCTGGACCTGCGAAGATGGCCGATTATTTTCCAATCGACCTGCCCTTCCCGCGCGACCTTCCGCTGAAGACCACCGATGCGTTCGGCGCCTACGCACGGCGGATCTATGCGAAACTGGGCTTAGGCGCGGCGTAGTTCGCCACACGATTAGTCCCGTAGGGTGGGCAAAGTGAAGCGTGCCCACCATTGCCCATGAAGTGAGAGAACGTGGGCACGGCGCAAGTGCGCCTTTGCCCACCCTACGAGAGCCGGGCGCGGCATGAACACCGCGCCCACTCCTCACGTCAGCTCTTGTTGCGCATCTTGCTGAGCAGGTAATTGTCGTAGAAGTTTTCCGCGATCTGCGTGTAGAACAGCAACTCCTTCATATACGCGTCGTGGCTCTCCTTGGTGCGCTTGAACAGGTCGCTCTTGGCGGCGAGCTCGTTCAGATGGTCTTGGGTCGCGTTGTAGCAGGCCTCCAGCACCGGCTGCGGGAACGCTTTCAGCTCGGTGCCGTTCGCGATCAGCCGCTTCAGCGCGCCCGGGTTCACGCTGTCGTATTTCTCGACCATCCACGCCCCGGCCGCCGAGCCCGCCTGGTTGACGATCGCCTGGTATTGCTTGGGCAGCGAATTCCACTTCTCGTCGTTGACGATCATGTGCAGCATGGCGCCGCCTTCCCACCAGCCAGGGAAGTAATAGTACTTGGCGACCTTGTAGAAGCCGAGCTTCTCGTCGTCATAGGGACCGACGAACTCGACCGCGTCGATCGTGCCCTTCTCCAGCGCCGGATAGATGTCGCCGCCCGCGATCTGCTGCGGGACGACGCCGAGCTTTGCCAGCACGTGGCCGCCCATGCCAGCGATGCGGAATTTGAGGCCCTTGAGGTCGTCGACGGTCTTGATCTCCTTGCGGAACCAGCCGCCCATCTGGGTGCCGGAATTACCGCAGAGGATCGCATGGGCCTTGAACGGCTTGAGCGCCTCGTTGGTGAGGTCGGCGCCGCCGCCGAAGTGCCACCACGATTCCTGATGGCGATGGTTCATGCCGAATGGCGCGCCGGTGGCATAGGCCAGAGCGGGCTCCTTGCCGATGTAGAAATAGAGCGGGGTCTGCGCCATCTCCACCGAGCCGGTGCTGACGGCATCGAGCGCCTGCAGGCCCGGAACGATCTCGCCGGCGCCAAAGGTCTGGATCTGGAATTTGTTGTCGGTGGCCTCCGCGACGTATTTCGCGAAGGTCTGCGCGGTGCCGTAGATGGTATCGAGCGACTTCGGGAAGCTCGAGGTCAGGCGCCATTTGATCTCGGGCATGCTCTGCGCGATCGCAGGCGCGGCAACCAGCGTCGTCGCGCCGGCAACCGCGCCGCCCTTGAGGAATGTACGGCGTTTCATGATGGGCTCTCCTGAAAGTAAGGTTCAACATACGGGCTTGCGGCAACAATCGTCGCGGATCGTTTGCCCGTTCCTGCAGCGGAGTTCAAGCTGTGCGGACCAGGCCCGCAGGCCTTCAGAGCAGCTTCGCGCTGACGAACAGCGCGCGCACGGCGTTGGTTGCCTGCACCGCCAGCATCGCATTACCGGCCGCGCCTTCCAGGGCCGCGACGGCGTCCTCGTGCAGGGAGCGGAATTCCATCCACTCGACCGACTTGAAGTTGGTGAGGAATTGATAGGCCTGGCCGACAGTCGCGATCGCCAGCGTGTCGCCGTTCAGCTTGATCTTGAACGTCGTGCGCAGCGGGGTCTCGGAACTTGATGGATCGCTCATGGGCTGCTTCTGGACGATGACGGCTTAACGAAGGGGAAACGGCAGCCCTGCCCTGGCAGGCAAGAATATCAGGAATCGGTGCTCGCGCGCCGCGAGGCGGTCGTCGCCCCGCTCAGGCTCGGCACCACGACCAGGCGGTTGAACTCGCCGTTGTCGTAGGCTTTGAGGAAACGATCATGCTCCTTGATCGAGACGCAGCCGTTGGAATCGCCACGCGGCCCGAGCAGGTAGCCATGGGTGAGAAGGCCGACGCGGCCGAGCGCGCTGGTGCCCTCGGTCGGCGTCAAGCGCAGCGCGCGGGTGCCGTGGAACAGCTTCTCGCGCGGCTTCAGATCGTAGATCGCGGGCGGGGTCGCGCCGACCATGCGCTGATCGACATGATCGGGATCGTCCATCAGCGCGCCCATGCCGGAATGGGCTTCCAGCGCGACGCCGCTCGGCAGGTAAACCGCCTTGGCCTTGATGTCATAGACTGCGGTCCGCGAATCGTAGCCGAGGGCGGCGAGATCCGGCGCCTTGCCGAACAGGCCGTCGCCGGGCGTCAGCGAGGCCAGCCGGATCTTGTCGCTGAACTTCTCGAAGAAGTTGCGGTTGTCGGCCCTGGGATTGGTGGTGTCGGCATAGGCCTGACTGGAGGCGATCTGGGCCGAGAGGTCCGCCTGAACCGGGCGCGAGCGCGGCATCGGGATGGCGTCGGCATGCTGCGAGGCCCTGGCCTCCTCGGTCAGGTGACGGTCGTCGTCGGTCAGGGTCGAACGCCAATCACCGCCCTGAAGCTTCTGCGCCAGCATCGCCTTGGCGTCGCGGAGCTTGAGCTGGACCGCATTCAGGGCAGAGCGCTCCACCGTCCGCAGCCCGAGGTCCCGGGCCGGCGGATTGCCGGACGCCGAAGCGAAGCGGTCCTCAAAGGAAGGGGTATTGGCCGGCGGCAGGGCGGCGGAGACCAGCGCGCTGGAATCGCTCAAGCTCGAAGCTCCGATGTCCGCGACCCAGGCGGCGGCGCCCAGCGCCAGCGCGACGGCAGCCAGAGACAGCAAAACGCGCTCGGCCCGCCCTATACGGCGGCGCGGCAACAGCCTCTCGGCGCGAGCGCGGTCGGAAACCATCAGATCCCCAAATCGATTCCCCGGGGGGCCCAACCCCCACCCGGAGACTCTATATCAGCTACCACATTGGGAGCCAAAAGTTAGGCATAATCGCGGCCGGCAAGGGCTCGACAAGGCATCTCCGGGGTATCCAATGACCGATCCTTTCGATCTCGAGCGCTTCGTCAGGGCCCAGGACCCGGTTTTTCGCGCCGTCGAGGCCGAGCTGGCCCGGGGCCGGAAACAGACTCACTGGATGTGGTTCGTCTTCCCGCAAATCACCGGCCTCGGCTCCAGCGCCATGTCGCAGCGCTACGCCATCGGCTCCCGCGCCGAGGCCAAGGCCTATTTCGCCCATCCCGTGCTGGGGGCCCGCCTGATCGAATGCACCGGGCTCGTGCTCGCCGTCCAGGGGCGGAGCATCAACGCGATCCTCGGCGCGCCGGACGACGCCAAATTCCGCTCGTCGATGACGCTGTTCGGCGCGGTGTCCGACGAGCCCATTTTCGGCGCGGCGCTCGCCCGCTATTTCGCAGGCGAGCGCGACGCCGCGACGCTGGAAATCCTGTCGAAGCTGGATCGGCAGGCCCAGAGCGGGTGATCAACGCCCCTGGCGGGTAGCGGCAGAGAGCGTAAACCCGAGATTAACGCCGGCAAACTATCGTCCGGGCAAAATAATTCTCCGTTATTTGCCGGACAGATCATGAAAATCGGTACGCTCCTGACGACCGCCATCGTTTCGCTCTCGACCGTGGGCGGCGGCCTCGCCGTCTACGTCGCCGTGACCAGATACCAGACGATGGAGCGTATCACCGAGGCGCAAGGCCGGCTGGCGATCGTCCGCGCCGTCAGCGACATCCCGCGCTACCTCAATCCCGAGCGCGGCTTCTCCACCAACATCCTTTATGGACCGGCCAGCATCGACCCCGCGCTGCTCGCCGAGCAGGACAAGCTGCGCAAGCAGACCAACGGCGCCCGCGACAAGATGAACGCGCTGCGCAAGGAGCTGCCCGGCTCGTTCGACGACGGCGCGGCCATCGGCAGCAACATCGACGGCATCAGTGCGAAATTCACCGCGCTGCGCGAGGCCATCGACAAGGCGCTGGCAGGCCCAGTCGAGGCGCGCAAGGACGCGGCCAAGAAGATCGTCGCCGACAATGTCGTGCTCAACAGCGGCGTGACCGCGCTGCTCAACGAGCAGGTCCGCCGCATGGCGATCCTCAACGGCGACGCCTACCGCCAGGCCAGCTACGCCAACATCGCAATGACGTTGCGCGACGTCGGCGGCTTCAACTCCAGCCTGCACAAGAATCTCGTCGGCGGCAAGAAGCCGGCGACCGATGCCGAGAAGGCCGACATTGCCCGCTCGCAGGGCCGCAACGATCAGATCGTGATGTCGCTGCAGGAATTGCGCGGCAATCCAACAACGCCGGCGAACGTCGCCGCCGCGCTCGAGAAATTCAACGCAAGTTACGTCGAGGAGTTCGGCCGCGAGCTCAAGCTGGTCAAGGACGGTGCGGTCAGCGGCAAGTACGAACACGACATGGAGACCTATTACGCCGCTACGCAGCGCGGCCTCAGCACCATCATCGAGGTCCGCGACGCGTTCTATGACAATGCCGAGCAGATCCTCGCCGGCGCCTCCTCCGCCGCGCGCACCAGCTTCACCATCGCGCTTGCGGGCCTTGCCGCCGTGCTGATTGCGAGCATCGGGCTCATCGTGATGGTCCGCCGCCGCGTCTGCGCTCCGATCGTCAACCTGACGACGCGGATGTCGCGGCTTGCCGAGGGCGAGGTTGCGGACGCCATTCCCGGCGCCGAGCGCTCCGACGAGATCGGGGCGATGGCTGCGGCCGTTCAGGTCTTCAAGGACAACATGATCCGGGCCGACCGGCTCGCGGCCGAGAAGCAGGCCGAGAGCGACGGCAAGATGCGCCGCGCCCAGGCACTCGACGAGCTCACCCGCGCCTTCGAGGCCAAGGTCAGCGAACTCGTCGGTGGCCTGTCGCGGGCGTCCTCGACCATGGAAAGCACCGCGCAGTCGATGACCTCGACGGCGGCCCAGACCAACAGCCAGGCCGCGGTCGTCGCCGCCGCCTCCGAGCAGACCTCGACCAACGTTCAGACGGTCGCCAGCGCCACCGAGGAGCTGACCTCCTCGATCTCCGAGATCGGCCGCCAAGTCGCACAAAGCACCGAGATCGCGGCCCGCGCCGTCGACAACGCCCGCCGCACCGGCGACACCGCACGCACGCTGGCCGAGGGCGCGCAGAAGATCGGCGACGTCGTCACGCTGATCCAGAGCATCGCCGAGCAGACCAACCTGCTGGCGCTGAACGCCACCATCGAGGCCGCCCGCGCCGGCGATGCCGGCCGCGGCTTTGCCGTGGTTGCCTCCGAAGTGAAATCGCTGGCGGGCCAGACCGCCAAGGCGACGACCGAGATCTCCGAGCAGATCGCGGCGATCCAGACCGCGAGCGACGAGACCGTGGCCGCGATCCGCAACGTCGCCGACGTCATCGGCGAGATCGACCAGATCGGCACCGCGATTGCCGCGGCGATCGAGGAACAGGGCTCGGCCACCAAGGAGATCGCCCGCAGCGTGCAGGAAGCCGCCCGCGGCACCCAGGAGGTCAACAGCAACATCTCCGGCGTGCAGCGTGCCGCCGACGACACCGGCGCCGCGGCGCGGGAAGTGCTGGTCGCCGCCGAGCAGCTCTCGACCCAGTCGCGCGATCTCGCCGGACAGTTCGACCGCTTCCTCGGCGAGGTCAGGGCGGCGTAGGAGCAGATCGGTAGCCCGGCTCGCGCCGCGCACGATCGGGGCTGCGGCACGTCTTCGCGGCGAACGACATCAATAAGGCGGCGGCTTGCGTGCCCGCTGTGCTTTCGCCGCCTCGATCCACCACGTCAGATCGTCGGCGAAGCGCGGGAACGAGCGCTCCAGCGCCTTGCCGCCCTCGCCGATCGGCTCGCCCTCGGCCGACAATGTCTGCGCGATCGGGCCGACGCCGATGGTGCTCGACACCACCACCATGCCCATCTCCGACAGGGTGCCGTGCCAGGCGGTTGCTGCCCGCGCGCCGGACAGCCGGCCGGCCGAATAGCTCACGATCGCGGCCGGGCGCCAGAACCATTCTTCGAGGAAATGGTCGGTGAGATTCTTCAGGCCGGGCTGGATGCCCCAATTGTATTCGCCGGTGACGAACACGAAACCGTCGGCGCCGCGGATCTGTCCGGCCAGCTTTTCCAGCGCCTCGGGTGCCGCGCCCTTGGGATATTCCTTGTACATGCGGTCAAGCATCGGCAGGCCGACCGCCTTGGCATCGATGAACTCGACGTCGTCGCCGCGGTCACGCAGACCATTGATGACGAAATTCGCAAGGCGGATGCCCATGCGGTCGGAACGGTAGGAACCGTAGAGGACGAGAATGCGATTGCTCATGGCCGGACGGTAGCACGAAACCGGCGCCCCGTCGGTACTCGCTTTGTCGGACTATCGTCCGCGACCGCGGCCCAGCGTTTGCGACGGCGACTCGCCGAACTGGACGCGGTAGCTTCTGGAGAAATCGCTGAGATGCCAGAAGCCAAACGCCAGCGCGATCGCCTTGACGCTATCGGCGCCGGCGAGAAGCTGCCGCCGCACCAGCCACAGCCGACGCAGGCGCAAATAGCGGTGCAGGCTCATGCCTCGATAGCGGCGAACGACGTCGTGCATGGTGCGAACCGACAGCCCGAGCTTGCGCGCGATCTCATCGCTGTAGATCGGCTGCGATAAATCCTCGGTCAGCAGTGCGCGGATACCCTGGAACATCCTGAATTTCCGCTCGTCGTTGGGGCCGAGGGTCCAGCGGGCCGAGACGACGCTTTCGAAGGCCTCGTCGACGGCTCCGAGCAGAGACTCCTTCATCGCCGCGCCCTTCAATGAGAGCTCCGGCGCCTCGGCCGGGTCGGACGCCTTGGCCAGCACCTCACGAACCACGGTGCGCAGCCGGTGCAAGCCGGCCGCTGAGACTTCAAAAATCTTGAAGCTCGAGAGCGTGGCCGGCCAGCCGCGGTCCCGCACCTCCGGCCTGAAAACCACCGAGGCGATTTGCCGCTGCACCTCCTCAATGGTGGTGTAGGCAGCGCCGCCGCTGCCAATGACCACGACCGGTCGGGCGCGCTGCGAGCCATTGAAGCGAACGGGTACGTCGAGGTCGTCCATCGTGAAGCCGATCGCCGTGCAATTCTCGACCAGCTGCGCATCGACCATTCGCGGAAACGTCTGCGTCAAATTCACGTCGCAGCCGGGCAACGACAGGATTGTCTGCTCAGCCGAAATCCTCCGTACGAAAGGCGTGAATTCGAAATTCAGCCCGCGTATGGCACTTCGAAATTCGTCGACGTCTGAGAAGCGAAATGTTTGGATTGCCAATCTCGGTACATCGTCAATGCTGTTCATGACAACGGGAAACGCAACGTCGCGCGGACTGCGTCAGGCCGCGGCTCCGGTTCGTTCCCCCCTCGGTTTTCGATCCTCCCCGAAAAGGATCAATCTTAACGTGTCCCGAGCAATTGGTACGGAGCTCGTTGGAAGAACAAGCGGGCACGTCCGGTCTCGCCGAATTTCGATAGCGTTTCCCGCGCCTTAGATGGTACTTAAATACCCAAGTTTCGATACCTAAAATTCAATATTAACAACTTTGAGGCGAAGTAGGGTCGTTTGATCGTCAAAGTTATTTCAAATTTCGGGCCCCTGCCATGACGGCAAATTCGCCTGCTGATGTTCTGGTCGAGTTGGAGGACGCGGTCGCAACGTGTCCACTGGATCGCTGCGCCCGCATTCTTTCCGGCATCATGCAGCTGCTCACCAGCAGCCGCGACCGGCCTCAGGAATTGCTCGCCAACGTGGTCGACGGCGTTCTGCTGCGGCTGACGGAGCGGGTCGAGGCCAATGCGTTGATCGAGCTCAGCACAGCACTCGCGGAACTCGCGGTGGCTCCGCCGAAAACCGTGCGGCGTCTCGCCTCACACCACGATCCGGAGGTGGCGTGCCCCCTCTTGCTGAGATCGCAGTCACTGTCCACAGCCGATCTCAAATCGATCGCGGCCTCGAGCGGCGAACGGCAGCAACGCGCGATCGCCGCCCGCGCGCCGATCGATCCGCCGCTGATCGAGACGCTGATCGAGGCCGGCTCCCGCAGCGTTTGTGCCGCGCTGATCGCCAATACGGAGGCGCGATTCCCTGACGCCGCTTACGCCGCGCTGGTCGGGAAGTGCCTGGCGGATGATGAGCTCACGAAGGCGCTGGCCGTCAGGCCGGACACGCCCGACACGGTCATGCGGAAGTTGCTGTCGGCCTCACCGGCTCCAAAATCCGGCGCAGGGCCGAAGGCGACCGTCTCACTTCAAGCCGTAGCGGCCGCGCCAATCGTCCCCAAGCTGCCCTGCGCGGCCGCCTATGCCGGCGCGCGGCCGGAGATCGTCGCGCTCAACCGCATCGGCAAGCTCAACGATTCCACGGTGAACCGCTTCGCCATCCGCGGCGAGACCGCCAACCTCGTCACGGCCCTATCGGTGCTTTCGGGGGCTCCCATCGAAATCGTCGAGCATCTCATGACCGACGACGATTGCGAGGGTCTCGTGATGGCCTGCCGCGCCTCGCGGCTGAACTGGCAGACCACGTTGGCCATCTTGGGCAATCGCTACGGCAGAAGGCTTTCCCTCGCCGAGCGCGAACGCGCGCAGCACATGTTCGAGTCACTGCTTCTGTCGACCAGCCAGTGGACGGTGCGTTGGGGGGAAATTGCGGCAAGCGCCAAGGAGAGCAGTCGGGAACATCGCGGCGCAGAGATGGGGATTAGCCGATGAAATTCGACGGTCGCAAAGCCTTTCGCGTGAAAATGGACCACAGGCAGCCGATCAATCTCATGGGTTCGGACGGCACCTGGCGACGCCGTTGCGTATTGCTGGACGTGTCGCAAAGCGGCGCCAAGGTCGAGGTCGAGGGCACGCTCGACGTGCTCCAGGCCAAGGAATTCTTCATGGTGCTGTCGTCGACCGGCCTCGCCTACCGGCGCTGCGAACTGGTCTGGATCGACGGCACCATGGCTGGAATCCAGTTCATTACGACTGACGGCAAGAAGAAGCCTGCAGGCGCACCAGCGCCTGCGCAGACCGCGGTTCAAGGCAAATAGATTCGAACATTCCACCTGGCGTCTGACATTCAGACGGTCGCAAAGTGTAGGTCAGATCGTGCAGCACGCGCCAACAAGATCCGGCCCGATCGATAGTGACGGCGGCATCCGTCAGACACGAACCGATCGCCCCTTCCTGCATGTGCTGGCCGACACGTCCGACAAACTCTCGGGCATCTGCTCGATCCTCGACGAGAAATTCACCATTGCCGGCGAGCGACTCGATGCCGATTCCAGGCTGTCGCAGACGCCAGCCGCAATCGTCATCCGCGCCGAGCTGCGCGATGTCGACAACATCGCCGCGATCAAGAAGCGGGCCAGCAAGCTGGCGAAGGCCAGGAAGCGCATCTTCCTGCTCGATCACGCCTCCCACGTCTGCATCTCGCAAGCCTACGCGCTCGGGGCGACGCTGGTCCTTTCCGGCACGGTCACCCGGACCAGGCTGCTGGCGGCGCTGTCCGATCCGGCCGGCGGGGTATCCGCATCGTCAGGCGACACGTCGCAACCGGACAACGCCGTCGAGACCGCCGCGACCGCGATCGCATCGATGTTCACGGCCATGACCCTCGGCCAGCCGCTCGACGTCGAGGGCACCAAGGAAGCCGGTCGCCAGATTGCCGATCGTATCACCCGGCATGGCCTGACGGAGTGGCTCATGACGGTGCGGCGCCATCACGAAGGAACCTATCAGCATTGCCTGCTCGTGACCGGCGTGGCCATCGACTTCGGACTAAGCCTCGGCGTCGGCAGGGCCGACCTGGAACGTCTCTACTCGGCTGCCATGTTCCACGACATCGGCAAGGCACAGATTCCGCTCGCCATCCTCGACAAGCCGGGCCGCCTTGATGCCGCCGAACGCGCGATGATCGAAACGCATCCGGCCGCCGGTTACGAGTTTCTGCAGGGGCATGACGGGATCTCGCCGGAGATACTCGATGCCGTTCGCCATCATCACGAGTACCTCGATGGAAGCGGCTATCCCGACACGCTCTGCGCCGAGAGCATTGGCGACATCGTGCGAATTCTGACGATCTCGGACATTTTCGCTGCGCTGATCGAGCACCGGCATTACAAGCCGACCATGCCGCGCGCGGAGGCCTACGACATTCTGTGCGGGATGAACGGGAAGCTGGAGAAGGCGCTGGTCCGCTCATTCCAGCAGGTCGCGCTCACGCGGTGAGCGCGGCAGACCGTTCTCGACCGCGGCCTAATGAGTAGCACGATAGCTGGCGCGGCGCGGGATGGACCGGCACGCCAGCCCATCGGCCAGCAGCTTCATGTCCTCGTGCCGGCCGCTGCGAATCAGCCGACCGAACTCTTCGGGTGTGAAAGGAAGACTTGGATCTTCATCGATCGGGCGCCGCAGTCGCGGGCCGAAGAAACGCCGAACCAGGCTAGCCAGCCGCCGCATGTCAATTCCCTCGCGCCAGCAACAAACCTCTCACCGGACATATTGTTCCTCCCGCACCTTCGAGATTGCAAGAGGCCGCTTGGGGCTCCGCACCAAAAATTTCGCGAGAGAATAATCTCCTCTCGGACACGCTAGTCGGCAAAACCCACGTAGCGTACAAACTCCTGATTGTGCTCGCGATCCGAACGAACCGCGTTTGCGGCAAAGCCGTCGTCCGGATAGCCCATCGCAACGCACGTCATGATGACCTCGTCCTCCGGAATCTTCGCCACCTCGCGCACGATGTCGGAGCGCATGATGCCCTGGCCGTTGATCACCGAGCCGAGGCCGCGGTCCCACGCCGCGAGCACGATGCCGTAGCAGAGCGCGCCGAGATCGAAATGGCAGACCGCCCCGGGATCGAGCACGCGGTCGTAGGTCAGGACCAGCGAGACCGGCGCGTCGAACTGGCGGAAACCGCGCAGCACCCAGTCCTGCCGCATCGGCTTGTCGTCGCGCGCGATCCCCATCGCGCCGAACAGCTTCTTGGCGATGTCGACCTGGCGGGTGCGGTGCACGCCCTGGTACTCGCCGTGGCTGACGATGTCGCGCTTGACCTTGGCGCCGCCGACCATCTCCTCCATGTTGCGGCGGCGCACCTCTTCGAGCGGGCTGCCTGTGAGCACGTGGACATGCCAGGGCTGGGTGTTCATCGACGACGGCGCGCGCTTGGCGCTCTCGATGATCGCCTCGATAACCGCGCGCGGCACCGGCTCCTTCCTGAAGCCACGCACGCTGCGGCGCGACTGGACCAGCGTTTCGAATTCCACCTCGCAGAATCTCCCTACCTCTTCATCCGCCGGCGTGACGACACGAGGCCGGTTGCCGATGCGGCGCGCAAAATCTATGCTAACCCGCAAGCAAGACCAAGAACCCTGGAGGGGGCCGCCGCACCCCGTGAGGACTGAAACATGGCCGCGCCACTCGATCCCGTTATCGCCGAGATCATTCCGCTCATGCCGATGCGCGATCCCACGGTCATGACGCCACAGAGCGCCCGCGATTCCTTGCGCGCACTGGCTGCCTCGCGCGCCGCCATCCCGCCGCCGCCCGTCGATAGCGTCGAGGATATCGAGGTCAGAGGCGGCGCCGGCCCGCTTTCTGCGCGGGTCTACCGGGTCGGCACCACGCCGGCGCCGACCGTGGTGTTCTTTCATGGCGGCGGCTGGGTCGCGGGCGACCTTGAGACCCACGACCGGCAGGCGCGCAACCTTGCGATCGAGACCGGCGCCGTCGTTGTCTCCGTCGACTATCGGCGCCCGCCGGAAACGCGCTTTCCCGGTGCGTTTGAGGACGCCTATGCCGCAGTGAGCGACATCTTCAACCGCCTCGCGGAATTTGGCGGCGACGCAAAACGCCTCGGCGTTGCCGGCGACAGCGCCGGCGGCAACCTTGCCGCGACCACCGCGATCGCCTGCCGCGACGCCGGCATCAAGCTCGCCGCGCAATTACTGGTCTATCCCGTCACGGACGTCCTCGGCGCCTACGCCGACGAACGCGAGAATGCGCGCTATCCCTCGCGCGCCGAGAATGCCGAGGGTTACTTCCTCACGCGTGCCACGATGGAATGGTTTTGCGGCCATTATCTTGCCGATCCCGGCCATGCCTCCGACTGGCGTGTCTCGCCGCTGCGCACAACAACCCTCGCCGGTGTCGCACCTGCGGTCGTGACCACCGCCTGGTTCGATCCCCTGCGCGACGAGGGCACAGCCTATGCGCGGGCGCTGGAGGCGGCCGGCGTGCGGGTCAAGCACCATGAGGGCCCCGGACTGATCCACGGCTATTTCGGCATGGGCGACGCTTCGGACGCCGCGCGCGCCGAGGCCCAAGCCGCCCGGGCCGACTTCAAGGCGCTGCTGATGCGTGGCGCGTAGGATACGTCAGGCGCTCCGCGCGCGCTGCGCGCCGGTATGCCCCCAGGCCTCGTCCCAATCCTGACCGGCGGCGTCGACGACGCGGCCGTCGGCTTCGAAGAACTTGTTCGGCACCTGGAAGATCGCGAGGATCAGGGCCCCGTCCGGACACCACGCGGCATGCCGGCTGCCCGCCTCGCGCCAGATGAACTCACCGGCCTTGCAGGCGATGCCCTGGGCCGGCCCCTCCTTGTCGACGAGCGCACCCTCGATCACCCAGCTCTGCTCGATGCCGACATGCTCGTGGTCGGGCAGCACCGCTCCCGGCGCAAACCGCATCAAGGCGGTCATCAGGCCCGTGCGCCGGTCGAACAGCAGCGTCTTGGCCTCGCATCCCGGAAAACGCGTGGTCTGCCATTCCATGTCTTGAGGCCGAACCAGGTGAGAATGCTGGTCGGCGGCTTCCTGGTGTTTCGAGATCACGGCGTCCATCACGATGCTCCATCCAGCTCGGCTGACCAAGCCTAGCAGGATTGCCCGCCGGGGTCAGCGAGCAGTGCAACAGGCCAGGCAACAGGGCCGTCATCCAGCTTGATTGCGCCACGATTCCCGGCTCCAATCCCTCCGCCATTTCTGGCTGACGGAGACACCCATGATGAAGCGGATTTTTCTGGCTGCGATCGTTGCCACCTTTGCAGCAGGCTCGGCCTTCGCGCAAGAAACCTGCGAGAGCAAGGCGGTCGGCAAGGACGGCAAGCCGCTGGCCGGCGCCGCCAAGACGTCGTTCCTGAAGAAATGCAAGGCCGATGCCTGCGCGCCCAAGGCCGTCAGCGCCGACGGCAAGCCGCTCGCCGGCGCCGCCAAGAACAGCTTCATGAAGAAGTGCGAGACCGGTGCCTGATCGCAGCGGATTCGCTGCTTTTTGGCGTGTAATCGCTCTCCGCACTCGTCATGCCCGGGCTTGTCCCGGGCATCCACGTTCTTCGTGCAGCGCTGGAGATCGTGGATGGCCGGGACAAGCCCGGCCATGACGGCGGACTTCACGCCCGCCTGAACCGATAATCGAACGCGTCGCCCAGCGGTCTGATCCATCCCACCGTCGGTGCCGGAAAATGGACCGGCAGGATCAGCGTGTCGGTGTCGGCAACGGAAGCGAAAAACTTGCGTCGCGACAGCGCCGACTGCTTCGGATCCCAGTCGGGTCGCGCCGACCAGTCCGGCTCGCGGCACTGGATCTGGTGATGCATGAGATCGCCCGCGACCACGGCGCGCTGCCCCTTCGAAAAAATGTTCACGCAGCAATGGCAGGGCGAATGCCCCGGCGTCGGCGTCAGCGTCACGGTGTCGTCGAGCGCGTAGTCATCGTCGACGAGCAGCGCCTGCCCGGCCTCGACGATCGGCAGGCAATTGTCGCGGAAGACCGTGCCCGGCGGATTGTTGCCCTTGGCATGCTCGGCCTCCCAGGCCGCGTATTCCCTCTTGTGGAAGACGTACTTCGCGTTCGGAAACGTCGGCACCCAGCGGCCGTCGCGCAAGGTCGTATTCCAGCCGGTGTGGTCGATATGCAAATGCGTGCAGAACACGTAGTCGATCTGTTCGAAGGAGATGCCGAGCGCGAGCAATTCGTTGCGCCAGCGCTCCTTGCCGGGAAAATCGAACGGCGGCGGATGACCCTTGTCCTCGCCGGTGCAGGTGTCGACGAGAATGGTATAGCGCGGCGTTCGCACCACGAAGGTCTGATAGGTGATCACCATCATGCCGCGCGCGGCGTCGAACACCTCCGGCTCCATCGTCGGCAGATGGCGCTTGAACACGCCCTCGTCATAGGCCGGGAAGAAATCCTGCGGCCGCCGCCATGGCCCCTCCCGCTCGATCACCGCATCGATGGTGATGTCCCCGATCCTGAGTTGCCGCATCGCTGTTTCGCTCCCCTTTTTTGAGGGAAGCGTAGCGGCCGGCATGGGACCATTCAAGCCGTGCAACGCGCACGCGCTCATGCGCGACGATTGCCGCAAATCAACCTCAAACTCGGTCGACGGTGATCGCGAAATTGGAAAGATCGCGTGGGAAGAAAACTCAAATTCGCCGCGCTGGCCCTGATTGCCGTCGCGGCTGGCGTCTACGTCAACAACACCAGTCTTCTGACGCCGCATCCCGGCAGCAAGCCGGTCCTGCTCGCCCATCGCGGCATGGCGCAGCGCTTCGATGAGCGCGGCGTGAAGAGCGATACCTGCACCGCCACACGGATGTTGCCGCCGACGCACGATTATCTGGAGAACACCCTGCCCTCGATGCGCGCGAGCTTCGAGGCCGGCGCCGACATCGTCGAGCTCGACGTGCACCCGACCACCGATGGCCAGTTCGCCGTATTCCACGACTGGACGGTCGACTGCCGCACCGACGGCCGGGGTGTCACACGCGAGCAGAGCATGGCGAAGCTGAAAATGCTCGACATCGGCTACGGTTACACCGCCGACGGCGGCAAGACATTCCCGTTTCGCGGCAAGGGAATCGGGATGATGCCGACGCTGTCGGAGGTGCTTGCCACCTTCCCTGACAAGGGACTCCTTATCAACGTGAAGAGCCGTGACGCGAGCGAAGGCGAGACACTCGCCGCCGCGCTGAACGCGTTGCCGGCCGAGCGACGGCGGACCATCATGGTCTATGGTGGTGACGAGCCGATCGAGATGATCCGTCGCCTGACCCCTGATGTCCGCACCATTTCGCGCGCGGCGATCCGAAGCTGCCTGATCCGCTATATCGCCTATGGCTGGACCGGTCTCGTCCCGCCGGCCTGCCGCAACGCGATGGTGCTGGTCCCGGTCAACGTCGCGCCCTGGCTATGGGGCTGGCCCAATCGCTTCCTCAATCGGATGACCGATGCTGGCAGCGCGGTCTTCGTGCTCGGCCCCTACAGCGGCGGCGAATTCTCCACCGGCATCGATACGCCCGAATTGTTCGCCCGGCTGCCGCAAGGCTATTCCGGCGGCATCTGGACCAACGAAATCGAGACCGTCGCCAGGATCGCGGGCAAGAGCAAAGACTAGCTCCGCAGCCCCGGCGCCTCCTGCCCGGTTCGCGCGACGTACTCCGTGTAGCCGCCGCCGAACTGGTGGATGCCTTCCGGCGTCAGCTCCAGCACGCGGTTCGACAGAACGCTGAGGAAATGCCGGTCGTGCGAGACGAACAGCATGGTGCCCTCGAAATCCGACAGCGCATTGATCAGCATCTCCTTGGTGGCGAGGTCGAGATGGTTGGTCGGCTCGTCCAGCACCAGGAAGTTCGGCGGATCGAACAGCATCTTGGCCATGACGAGGCGGGCCTTCTCGCCGCCCGACAGCACCCGGCAGCGCTTCTCGACGTCGTCGCCGGAGAAGCCGAAGCAGCCGGCGAGCGCGCGCAAGGAGCCCTGCCCCGCGGTCGGAAACGCATCTTCCAGCGACTGGAACACGGTGCGTTCGCCGTCGAGCAGATCCATGGCGTGCTGGGCGAAATAGCCCATCTTGACGCTGCCCCCCAGTGCCACCGTGCCCTGGTCGGGCTCGCTCGCGCCCGCGACCAGCTTGAGCAACGTCGACTTGCCGGCGCCGTTGACGCCCATCACGCACCAGCGCTCCCTGCGGCGGATCATGAAATCGAAGCCGTCGTAGATGCGCTTTGAGCCGTAGCCCTTGTGCACGCTCTTGAGCGCGACGACGTCCTCGCCCGAGCGCGGCGCCGGCGGGAAGTCGAACGCCACGCTCTGGCGGCGCCGCGGCGGCTCGACCCGCTCGATCTTGTCGAGCTTCTTCACCCGGCTCTGCACCTGCGCCGCGTGCGAGGCGCGCGCCTTGAAGCGCTCGATGAACTTGATCTCCTTGGCGAGCATCGCCTGCTGGCGCTCGAACTGCGCCTGCTGCTGCTTCTCGTTCAGGGCGCGCTGCTGCTCGTAGAACTCGTAGTCGCCGGTGTAGGTGGTAAGAGAGCCTGAATCGATCTCGATCACCTTCGAGATCACGCGGTTGATGAACTCGCGGTCGTGCGAGGTCATCAACAGCGCGCCTTCGTAATCGTGCAGGAATTTTTCCAGCCAGATCAGGCTTTCGAGGTCGAGATGGTTGCTCGGCTCATCGAGCAGCATGACGTCGGGACGCATCAGGAGGATGCGCGCCAGCGCCACGCGCATCTTCCAGCCGCCGGAGAGTTTGCCGACGTCGCCGTCCATCATTTCCTGGCTGAAGCCGAGGCCCGCCAGCGCCTCGCGCGCGCGGCCGTCGAGCGCATAGCCGTCGAGCTCCTCGAAACGGTGCTGCACCTCGCCGTAGCGGGCGATGATCTCGTCCATCTGGTCGGCCTTGTCAGGGTCGGCCATCGCGGTCTCGAGCGCGCGCAACTCGGCGGCGACCTCGCTGACGGGACCCGCGCCGTCCATCACCTCGGCCACGGCGCTGCGGCCGGACATCTCGCCGACGTCCTGGTTGAAATAGCCGATGGTGATGCCGCGATCGATCGAGACCTGGCCCTCGTCGGGCAGGTCCTGGCCGGCGATCATCCGGAACAGCGTGCTCTTGCCGGCGCCGTTGGGGCCGACGAGGCCGATCTTCTCGCCCTTGTTGAGGGCGGCGGAGGCTTCAATGAACAGGATCTGGTGGCCGGCTTGCTTGCTGACGTTGTCGAGGCGGATCATGAGTGTCTTTTGGGGGGATTTTTGCGTTGCAGCGTCATAGGGCATGCGGAGCGCGAGGGGAAGCCCGGGACAGGCCGGGATCCGGCCTGCCCGCGCGTCAATTCGCTGGTCGTCCCTCAAGCTTGAGGGCTTGGACCCGACGCCACCAGCGCCGTGAGCTCGCACATCCACGCTTCAGAAAGGCATCAGTCCCGCCGTCACATTCCCCGTATCGTCCGGCCATCCTGCGCGCGGCGCCCGCGTGCAGGATGGCCGTCACTTCCTGAGGACGCCCGGATTGGTATTTCCAAGCTGCTGGATGGCAGCATTCGCGGCCGGCGTGTTGTAAGTCGGTCGAGATCCGCCGCCGTCCTGACCAGAAGGCGTTACGCCCAGTCGCTCACCTGTCGTTCCCTTGTTCTTTGCATTGGACGTGTTGGGGCCTGGCGAACCCCCAGTTCCGCTCAGCGTGGTCCCATTCGAGAGCGTCGAACCGCCGGTACCGCCCGGGCCGGCTCCGCTCGTGCCGCCGCCGGATGAAGAACCGCCTGAAGCGCCCCCCGAGCTTTGCGCCATGGCGAATGAAATGCTGCCCAGCAGGATCGTCGCCGCGATGGCAAGAAGCTTCATGTCCGTCCCTCCATGCACCAGCGATCGCTCAGGTCGCTGCAGTTTTCTTTTGCGGCAGTCGCGCCCAGCTCCCGCTCCTAACGCCGGCGAGCGATCCATGCCCCGGCGAGAAAAGCCACGAGCAACGACCGTAACGGCGCCCTCACCGCCATCTCGCGCAGCTGGTCGACCCATCGCGTCGCGGCCTCCGGCGAAGGCGAGTTGAGCTGCGACCGGACCGTTCCTGCTTTCTCTTCGGAACCCAATCGCTGGCTCGTGGTCTGGTTCCCGCGGTCCTGCTGCTCCGTGAGCCCGGATGCCTCCGTCATCGCCCCTGCTTCCTTGATGTCCATGCGCGAACTCCAATCCTGCCGCGGTTGCAAACCAACATCCTGATCTCAGGTGCTATGGTGCCAGCGTTCATGCGAACTATATGGTTGATCACAAGCCCCGCCGTATCACTCCCTTGAAGAAGCCCTTGCTCATCCTTCTGTTCCTCGTCTTGGCACCGCTTGCCGCCTCAGCGGTGAGATATCTCTGGCTGGGCGATGGCCGCGAGAATTGGCAAACCGCCGATCGGTCGAGCGCCGGCCTTCTGCCCGCCGCTGCCGCCAATTCCGAAGCCGTCATAAGGGTGTTCGGGGCGAGAACGGTGAGATGGCGCAGCATCTTCGCGGTTCACACCTGGATCGTCGTCAAGGAGAAGAATGCGCCGACCTACACCCGGTATGACTACACGGCGTGGGGCGAGCCGATCCGCACCAACGGCTTTGCTCCGGACGGTCGATGGTTCGGCGCCGCGCCGGAAACCATTGTCGCCGTCGATGGAGCGCGCGCGGAGGCGCTGATCCCCAAGATCAGGCATGTGATTGAAAACTACAAGTTTCGATCCTATGGCGATTACAGCGTCTGGCCTGGTCCCAATTCCAACACCTTCGTGCAGGCCGCGCTCGACGCCGTCCCCGAGCTTCGCGCCGTCCTGCCGCCGACCGCGATCGGCAAGGACTTCCCGTACACCGGCAGATGGGCCGGCATAACCGCCTCGGGTACGGGCATCTATGCCTCGCTTGCCGGATATCTCGGCTTCTCGATCGGCTGGGTCGAAGGCCTGGAGATCAATTTCTTCGGTGTCGTGCTCGGCTTCGACATCCGGCGCCCGGCGCTCAAGCTACCCGGCCTCGGCCGCGTTGGGCTTCGCCCCGGCGTGTAAGAGCGCGATTTCGACCCAAGATTTTCCGCATCAGCTCGAGCAAGGCTGCAAGGCGCTGACCCATTCCGCAGTCCGTTGGCGATGCCGCCCTGCCCAATCGTGCCGCCGGCTCCCGGGACAGAACGTCATGAGATCCTCCCCGACAACGAAAGCACTGTCGTAGTCCCGCCGCGTTGCGTCAATGAGTTCCTGTACCGACGGAGCTGTCCGAATTTGCCGCCGAGCCAACGGTCAGCCAGATATCGGGAAGACCGACCACGTGGTCGGAGTGGAAATGAGTCAGCAGCAGCAGGTCGATACTGCCGATCGATTCTGAGTGGAACAGGCGCATCGTCGCGCCGCGGCCGGCATCGGCGAGGATCTTCTGCGAACCAGCTTCAATCAGGGTCGAAGGTCCAAATCTGAGCGGATCGGGTAACGGCATGCCGGTCTCCAGCAGCGTCACCTTGAATGGCGCATCGATGCCGGTCCTACTGCTCCGGCCTGAAGCCCGACGCCTTGATCGGCACGGCCCAGCGTTCGATATCCTCGCGCTGAATGCGGGCAAATTCCTCGGGCGATGTACCGGTCGGCCTCAGTCCGATCTGCGCAATGCGCGCCTTGACGTCGTCCTCCTGGACAATCCGCGCGATTGCACCGCTCAGCTTGGATACCGTCGCGGCCGGAGTGCCGGCAGGTGCAAAGAACCCCCACCAACCGCCACCTTCGATGTCGTATCCGATCTCCCTGAACGTTGGAACATCTGGCAGGAATGTCGATCGTTGCACGCCGGAGGTCGCCAGCACGCGTATCCGACCAACCTTGTGCAACTCGGCCAATTCATTGGTCGACAGGAAGACGATGGGGATCTGGCCACCCATCAGGTCGGTCAGGGCGACCGTGCCTCCCTTGTAGGCGATGTGCTGCAGCGGCACGCCGGCGGCCTTCGCGAACATCAATCCGAAGAAATGGGGAAGCGTGCCTGCGCCCGGTGTGCCAAAGTTCGCCTTGTCGGGGTTTGCCTTCAGCCAAGTGACGAGCTCGGAAATGTTGCTGGCGGGAATCTTCGGGTCGACGCAAATGCCGAAATCAAAGGTGGCAATCTGTGAGACCGGCGCGAAGTCCTTGACCGGATCGTAGTCGAGGGCGGGATAGACGCTTTGATACACCGCCATTGGAGCTATCGGAGTGGCCAGCAGCGTGTTGCCGTCCGGCTCGGACGTCTTGACAGCCTGCACGCCGAGGCGGCCGGCGGCTCCCGCACGTGGCTCCACGATCACCGGACGTTCGAGCACCACGCCCAGCCGATCGGCAACCAACCGGGTCAGGACGTCGCCGGACCCTCCTCCGGCAAACGGGTAGATGATGCGAAGGGGCGTGGTGCGGTTCTGGGCTGTGAGAGGCTCCAGCATCAGCACAGCGAAGCCGGCGACCGCGAAAGCAATTCGGATGAACCGCATGTTGGTCTCCCTCCTGAGCAGAAGCGGGTTCACCTTGGTCCGGTTCGGGGTATACCGGGAAGCTCGATTATCGGATATGGCTATCAGAAAACCAGATAGGAGGCCGGATGGACGATCTGCGCCTGCGGCGGCTGAAGCTCCGCGATCTGCACATTCTCGACGCCGTCGCCGAAGCCGGAAGCATGGCGAAGGCTGCGCCACGGCTCGGCATGTCGCAACCCGCCGTGTCGCGCGTGGTAGCCGACATGGAGCACCTGCTTGGCGTGCCCCTGTTTGATCGGACATCGACGGGCGTGGAGTTGACGAGATTCGGCCGGGCGCTGCGCCGCCGCACCAACATCGTCACCGACGAGCTCAAGCAAGGCCTCGGCGAGCTGGCGTTTCTGGCGGACCCGACGCAGGGCGAGATTCGTATCGGCACGACGGAGCCCATGACGGCGCTGACGGCGACGATCATCCAGAACATCTCGGAGGTGTATCCAAAGATCAGGTTTGTCATCAGAGCGGACGATACGCTGGCGCTGCATGAGAGGTTGCGTCAGCGCGAGATCGACATCGCGGTGACGCGAATGGCGGCAGACTTCGACCGCTACGAGGATCTGACCGGAGAGGCGTTGTTCGAGGACGAGCTTGCCGTGATCGCGGGAAAGCACAATCCGCTCGTGCGCTGCAGGCGCCTCACGCTGCGGAGCCTGATCAACGAGAGATGGCTGCTCGGCCAGCCGGCAGCCTCGTTCCTGCGTCCCTTCATTGAGGAGGCCTTCCGGACCGAAGGACTGGATGTGCCGGAGGCAACGGTGACGTGCGGCTCATACGCGATGCAGATCAATCTGCTTGCGGCCGGTCGCTTCCTCGCGATCCTGCCCAGGGCCGCGCTCCGCTATCCCACGCCACACCCGACATTGGTTCCGCTTCGCCTGCGATTGCCGACGACGCGCCGGCCGGTCGGCCTGGTGCGGCTGACGCATCGCCATGTGAGTCCAACCGTCAGCCTCTTCACCCGCGTGGCGCGTGAAGCGGCTGCGAAAATGCGATAAGGCGGCATTGCGTCCCGACCGCAATTGGGCCCGGGGATGATATTCATCCAGTCCCGCTTCGATGTTCGCTTTTTGCCGATAAACGGCGCGGTCTCGATGAGGACACGTCCTACGCCCTTCGCATCAGCTTGAGCGACGCCGCCAGCCGCAGGCTGCGCTTCCCCGCCAGTGCGATGCCTTCGAGCTCGCCGCTATCGGCCGTGCATGTCCCCGAGAAGCCGATCCCGACCTCGAAGCCGCCGAACACGGGGTTCTCACCCTTCGCCGGCGTGTGCTCCTGGTTCAGCATCTCGCCCTTCCAGCGGCCGTCTGCCGAGGAATAGGAGCCGAGATAGTAGAAGAACGCATCGCCCCCGAGGATGCGGCCGTCGATCAGCAGCATCACGCCGGACAGACCGGCATCGACGCCGTCGAGCGCGCGCAGGCTCATCCCGTAGAGCCCGTTGGCGATGCCGCCCTGCCCGATCGTGCCGCGCGGCGGCAGCGCTCCATCATCGAGCCGGGTGAGATTGGCCCAAAAATGCGCGCCGGGCATGGTGTCGGCGCCGCCCTGCAGGCGGATCTGGTCGCCGTGAAGCCGGCCGCGCGCCCCGATCGAGGCGACGTCCGCGCCCATCAGCGGCTTGTAATTGGGATCGACATTATGCCGCTCGGTAATGACCTCGGCGACGATCTCGCCGCCTTGCTCGGCATAGGTGCCGAGATGCGCGAAGCCCGAATTGCCGCCCAGCATCTTGCCGTCATGCAGGCACATGATGCTGCGCCCGAATGCATCGTTGACCCCGTATTCGACCTTGTAGAGTCCGTCCAGCAACGCAATTAGCCCACAAAATCGGAAAAGTGCTCCGGGCTACCTAGCATTGCCGCCGCATCTCGGCCACCCGGCTTTTGCGCGCGGGGGCATTGCGGGTCTCAGCGGCCATGAGATCTCATGCTCCCTTCCGGCCGGGTCAACCCACAAATTCGCTTAATCCGCAGTCAACGATTTCAAGGACTTGGCTACTGTGCATGGGGTTGTTTTCGCGTTTTTTGGTGCCGCGGGGCTCTTCGCGCGTCAGTGCCGCTTGAAATACTGCACCTCGCGCTCGTGCTTCTCGGCGGCCGCACGGCTCTTGAAGGTGCCGAGATTGCGACGCTTGCCGGTCTTGGGATTCACCTTGCGCGAATAGAGACGATATTCGCCTGATGCCAGCTTACGGATCATGATCGCGCTCCATCTTATGCTGACGTCAACGACGTATGCGCGAGCCAGGTTCCGTGGGGTCCTGGCTCTGCTCAGAAGCACAGCGTGGTGACGAGCTTACCCTGCTTGTCCTTGATCGCATAGGGACAGCGAATGCGCTCCAGCGCCTTCTTCGCGTCCTCGTCGCCGAGCGCCGCAGCGCGCTCGTAATAGGCCTTCGCGGCGTCCTTGTCCTTGGGCCCGCCGCGGCCTTCCTGCGCGAAGGCGCCCATCCGCTCCAATGCGCCGGGATGGTTTTGTGCCGCCGCCTTCTCGAACAGCGCACGCGCCGCGACCTCGTCCTTCGCGCCACCCGTGCCTTCGGAGAGCATCAGGCCGAGCTGGTACTGCGCTTCCGCGTTGGTCTCGGCAGCCCTGCCGAGCAGCGCGCGCGCCTGCGCGGGATCGGCCGGCGCGGCACCACCTGCGCCGCCGAGCGCGGCGAGATTGCTGACGCCACGGGGGTTGCCGGCCTGCGCCGCCTTCTCGAACAGCTTTCGCGCTTGTGCCTCGTCCTTGGCAACGCCCGCGCCGGTGGCATAGGCAATGCCGAGCTCGACCATGCCCGCGCTAGATCCCTTGTCGGCGGCCTTGCGCCAGGCCGCGATCGCCTCGCCGGTCTGCCGGTTGGCCGCATAGGCGCGGCCGAGCGCGAACATCGCACGCCGCGAGGATGGCGCGGCCTGCTTGCAGAACCTGATCGCGGTTGCAATGTCGGAGGCCGCGATCTCCGCCACGCCCCTCACGTCGGCCGGCTTGTCGGGATCGCTGGGATCGGCGGCGACCCGGTCGCACAGAACGAGATCGGCCGATTGCGCCTGCGCCGTCAGGGGCACGGCGAGCGCGAACAGCATGCCAAGGAGATAAGACCGCATGAGCACCACGTTGCGTCCCCGTTCCGGCAAATTCAAGGCTCGAGTCCTGATTGGCACAGCACGGGCACGACATCAGGCGATGCCAGATAGCGCAGCAGCCGGTCGGCGGATTCCGCATGTTTCGCATTCGCCACGCGGCCGGCGGAGAACACGGCCGGCGTCTGCAATTCATGCGGGATCGGTCCCACCACCTCGATGCCTTCGACCTGCTTCAGCTCGCTGATCTGCTGCACGGCCAGATCGGCCTCGCCGCTGACGAGGCGCTGCGCCGTGAACCCTTGCTCGACGATGGTGGCCCTGGCGTTGATCTCGGCTGCAATGCCCATCCGCACGATCAGCTGGGCGAAGTAGACGCCGCTCGCACCCAGCCGCGAATAGGCGACGGACCGCGCCGCGAGCAGCGACTTGCGCAGCGCCGCTTCGCTTCCGATGTCGGGATGCGGCTGCCCGGCCCGCACCGCGATGCCGACATAGGAGCGCGCCAGATCGGCCGCGCCATCGGCAAGCACGCGGCCCTCCGCGATCATCTCGTCGAGCCCTTCGCGGGTCAGGATGACGAGATCAGCGGCCTCGCCGTCGCGCAAGCGCTTCAGCAGGGCAAGGGTCGGCGCGAAGTCCGCCTCGACATGGATGCCTGTTGCAGCCTCGAAGGCCGAGGACAGGCTCCGCATCGCGCCCATCAGGCCGAGCGTCGACAGCATGCGAACCTTTTCCATGTGGCTTCCCGTCACGATCAGGCGCGGTGCATCAGCTTGAGCGCGGCGGTCAGGCGCAGGCTGCGCTTGCCGGCAAGCGCAGCCGCCTCCAGCACCGCCTCTTCCGCGTCGTAGCGGCCGGAGAAGCCGATGCCGACCTCGTGGCCGCCGAAGATCGGATCGTCCTTGGCCGGCGTGTGCTCCTGGTTGAGGATCTGGCCCTTCCAGCGGCCGTTCGCGGCGGTGTAGCTGCCGAGATAGTAGAACGAGGCATCGCCGCCGAGGATGCGGCCGCGGTTGAGCAGCATCACGCCGGTGAGGCCGCCGTCGAGACCGTCGAGCATGCGCAGGTGGATGGAATAGAGACCGTCGGCGATGCCGGCTTCGCCGATGCCACCGGCGATCGGCACCTCGTCGTCCGTGATCGGCGTCATCACCGACTGGAAGGGAATGCCCGGCAGCTCCTTCAGTTCGCCCTTGAAGCGATAGAGATCGCCGTCCGCCCAGCCCTTGGCGAGCAAGGTGGCGTCGTCGGTGCCGGCCATGGCGCGGTAGTTCGGATCGGGGTTGTGACGGACGGTGTTGATAACGACGTCGACGCCGCTGTCGGTTTGCTCGTAAGTGCCGATATGGGCGAACGCCGAATTGCCGCCGAGCAACATGCCGTTGGCAGCATGCATCACGCTGCGCCCGATGGCATCGCCGAGCTGAAATCTCACCTTGTAGAAGCCTTCAATCACCAGCCGTGTCCCCGGCCCTTGCGCGCATCCCAAGACATTCTATCGCGCTTTCGGTGGCAATGGAGAAGTTTCGCGCAGCCGAGCGCGGCAGGTCCGAGGACGGCCGTCATCCAAATGCAAAAATCCGCCGGAGCCTTGCAGCTCCGGCGGATTGAGACCAACCTGGGCCAGCCCCCAGCCCGGGCCGGGAGGATCTTAGGCCGCGGCCTTCTTGTCGGTCGGCACGGACGCGATCGTCTTCAGGATCTGCGAAGCGATCTGGTAGGGGTCGCCCTGCGAGTTCGGACGGCGGTCTTCCAGATAGCCCTTATAGCCGTTGTTGACGAACGAGTGCGGAACGCGGATCGACGCGCCGCGGTCGGCAACGCCGTAGCTGAACTTGTTCCACGGCGCGGTCTCGTGCTTGCCGGTCAGACGCTTGTCGTTGTCCGGGCCGTAGACGGCGATGTGGTCCATCAGGTTCTTGTCGAAGGCGGCCATCAGCGCCTCGAAATACTCCTTGCCACCCACGGTGCGCATGTACTCGGTCGAGAAGTTGGCATGCATGCCCGAGCCGTTCCAGTCGGTGTCGCCGAGCGGCTTGCAGTGGAATTCGATGTCGATGCCGTACTTCTCGGTCAGGCGCAGCATCAGGTAGCGGGCCATCCACATTTCGTCAGCGGCCTTCTTGGAGCCCTTGCCGAAGATCTGGAATTCCCACTGACCCTTGGCGACTTCCGCGTTGATGCCTTCATGGTTGATGCCGGCAGCCAAGCAGAGGTCGAGATGCTCTTCGACGATCTTGCGGGCAACGTCGCCGACGAACTTGTAGCCGACGCCGGTGTAGTACGGGCCCTGCGGCGCCGGATAGCCGTATTCGGGGAAGCCGAGCGGACGGCCGTCCTTGTAGAAGAAATATTCCTGCTCGAAGCCGAACCAGGCGCCGGGGTCGTCGAGAATGGTGGCGCGCTTGTTGGACGGATGCGGGGTCTTGCCGTCGGGCATCATGACTTCGCACATCACGAGGACGCCATTGGTGCGCGCCCCGTCCGGGAAGACGGCGACCGGCTTCAGCACGCAATCGGAGCTGTGGCCTTCGGCCTGCTGGGTGGAAGAACCATCGAAGCCCCAGAGCGGAAGCTGCTCGAGCGTCGGGAACGACGCGAATTCCTTGATCTGGGTTTTGCCGCGCAAATTCGGAGTCGGCGTATATCCGTCGAGCCAGATGTACTCGAGCTTATACTTGGTCATTGAGCCTCTCTGTAGATGATGCGAAAGGTTTGGGGGCCCGGAGGCCCCTGAACGTTTTGTACCCGGCCATCATCGGCCGGCCCTTTACAAGCATTTTGCGTGCCAAAAAGCCGCAGATGCGGGCCGTTTTCCATCGTGACCGAGGTCTCCTCGGCGCGAGCAGACCGCCCCCGGCGACATGCGTCATAGCCGCGCACCTTCGCGTGAAGCTGCAACGCAAAAACCCTGCGGAAATCGCCCGTTTCTGCAGCAGGCGGCGCTTCCCCGGAAGTTGCCGATGAAACGCGCATCAACCGCCGGCAATTTTTGCAAAGTCTTACGCCCCTTTGCCGCAACCTTTGGAATGGCCTCCGCGTTGGCCTTGGGCAAGCTGCCTTTGGGGATGCAGACCTCCATCTGCCTACAAATTGAGCGGCAACTGATTTCCTTTTCAGCACTTTCCAATCCACGGGACGCGGCCGATATGGGGATTCCGGTAACCACAATCGAACGAGTCGGGCGCACCATGGAGGCCGATGCGCTTCGACCAAGGAGAATCGCAATGATGAACAATGGTCTGAGTCACGGATCGGCAACGATCTACCAATTCCCGGTCGGGGGCCGCGCAGCTCTCGCCGGACGCCGCTATGGCGAGACCCGCCTCCCCGCCGATCATGCCTCGCATCCCGCGAATGTCTCGATCTGCAGCGACAGCTGGTATCACCAGGACGCGGTCGACGACGCCAAGCCGAAATGGGATCGCTGATGCCTGTGCTCGGTTTGAAACCGCCGCGCTCGCGCAGCCGCCTGGCGGCAGTTAAAGAAAAAAGGGTCGAAACAGCAATGTTTCGGCCCTTTTTGATTCCCGGGTGAGCCCGCGCGGTTCGGACCGTGCGCTGGCTGTCGCCGGCGACTTCAGAGGCTTGACTGCGAGCGCGCCGCCCTTGCCGATGGTCAGCCTGATCGAGCCGGCAGCAAAAGAACGGCCTTGTGCCGGCTCATGATCGCCCCCTGTAATGGATTCAAGGACGCCCCTCGCGCGTCCAATGGAACCATAACCGAAGCCGATCCCATGCAAGACTCCTCTCTGAGAGACTCCCCTGCCCGTCACCTGGCCCTGCAAGGCGCCAGCAATTTTCGCGATCTCGGCGGTTATCCGACCGCCGATGGCCGCACCACGCGCTGGCGCCACATCTTCCGCTCCAACCATCTCGGCCAGCTCACCGCCGCCGATGTCGAGATCGTCCGCGCGCTGGGCGTGCGAAGCGCCTTCGATTTCCGCGGGCCGGAGGAGCGCACAGCTGGCGTCTGCGTGGTGAAAGAGATCAATGTGCATTCGCTGCCGATCGAGCCGAGTGTCGTGGCTGCGCTGCGCGCCGAGATCGCGAAGGGGACGCTGACCGCGCCGGTGGCACTCGAGCTGATGCGCGAGTCCTATCGCAACTACGTCCGCCACCATACGCACAGCTTTCGCAGCCTGTTCGGCCATCTGCTGGAAGACCGTGCGCCGCTGGTGATTCACTGCACCGCCGGCAAGGACCGTACCGGCTTTGCCAGCGCGCTGATCCTGCATGCGCTCGGCGTGCCCGATGACATCATCGCCGAGGACTATCTCTTGACCAACCGTCACTACAAACGCGATGCGACGGCCGCCGCTGACCTGCCCGAGGATGTCCGCAACGCCATCGGCAGCGTCGAGGCCTCGTATCTCGCCGCGGCTTTCGAGGCCGTCGGCGAAGAATACGGTGATCTCGAAACCTACTTGCGCGATGGACTCAAGCTCGGCGCGGCCGAACGGACCGCACTGAAGGAGCGTTATCTGGAATATCCTGGGGCGGCCGCGGCGGGAGAGCGATGATGCAAGACAAGGCTTTGATCGTGACGGGCGCACGTGGCGCACTCGGCAAGGTGGTCGCCGAGATCGCGCAGTCGCGCGGAGCGCGCGTAGCCTGCATCGATCACGCGCCGTCGCAGATTCCCGCAAGTGCCAAGCGTATCGAGATCGGCGGCATCGACCTGTCCGACGCGATGCAGGCGAAGACGGCGGTGGATGTGGCAGCAAAGCACTTCGGCCGGCTCGATGTCCTGATCAACATCGCCGGCGGCTTCGCATTCGAGGCCGTCGGCGACGGCGACGTCAAGACCTGGCAGCGCATGTACGCGCTCAATGTCCTGACGGCGCTCAACACCTCGCGCGCGGCGCTGCCGTATCTCGCCGCTTCCGAGGCAGGCCGCATCGTCAATATCGGCGCCATGGGCGCGCTTCAGGCCGGCAGCGGCATGGGCCCGTACGCCGCATCGAAGGCCGGTGTGCACCGGCTCACCGAGGCGCTCGCCAACGAGTGGAAAGGCAAGGTCACGGTCAACGCGGTGCTGCCCTCGATCATCGACACCGCGGCCAATCGTGCCGACATGCCGAAGGCGGACTTCTCCAAATGGGTGACGCCGCAGGAACTCGCCGAGGTTATCCTGTTCCTCGCCAGCGACGCCGCGAGCGGCGTCACCGGCGCGCTGATCCCGGTGGGCGGGCGGATCTAGGCGCGCGCCTTCCGATCACATCATCCTGCGCGACGGCTTTGATTCAATCGGACCACAGAAGGCTCTAGACTGCCGCGAGTGATTCTCCGATCGAACATCGCCCCCGGAACCTTCCCTTGGAAACCGCGCTTTACCTGCCCGTCAAACGCTTCCTCGAAGAGCTCGGCTTCACCGTGAAGGGCGAGATCAGCGGCTGCGACCTCGTCGGCCTCAGCGCGGGCGATCCGCCGGTCGTGGTGATCGGCGAGCTCAAGCTCGCCTTCAATCTCGAGCTGATCCTCCAGGCGGTCGACCGCGCGCCGGCGGGCGACGAGGTCTGGATCGCGGCGAAGATGTCGGCCCGAGGCAAGGGGCGCGAGAGCGATGCACGCTATCGCAATCTCTGCCGCCGCCTCGGCTTCGGCATGCTCGGCGTCACCGATCGCGGCCAGGTCGAGGTGCTGGTGAAGCCGCCGACGGCAGCGCCGCGCCGCGAGCCGAAGCTGCGCTCGCGCCTCGTCATCGAGCATCAGCGCCGCCAGGGCGATCCCGTGCTCGGCGGCAGCACCCGCGCGCCGATCATGACGGCCTATCGGCAGCAGGCGCTGGCCTGCGCCTCCGCGCTCGCCGACGGACCGCGGCGCGTCCGCGAATTGCGCGAGCACTGTCCTGACGCCGGCAAGATCTTGCTTAACAATGTGTATGGCTGGTTCGAACGGGCCGACCGGGGAATCTACGGGCTCACCGAGGCCGGACACGCCGCCCTGAAACGCTGGCCACAGCAGCGGGTTGAGGTCGATTCCGCTGTTGCGTCGCCGCCATGACACCCGACCGGTGCATAGCTGAGATGCCACACCAATTTCATATTGCAATGCAACATTGGCGGCACTAGGTATCCCGGCATCGAAACGAGGCCGTTATGAGCGCAGACTGGAATACCAAATATGGCACGCGGCGCGTGCGCCACGATCCGCCCACCCTGGATGAGGCGATCTTCGCCGCCATCGGCATCACCGACGACCAGGGGCAGCAGGCCGAGATCGCCGCAGCCTTGATGGGGATGCCGCTCGACGTCGTGCAGGCCGAGGTGAAGAAGCAGGCGCGCACCAACAGCCGCATCACTGCGACGCGCGTGATCGCCGGCGAACAGGGTGCACAGCGCTCCGTCGTGGTCGAACGCCGCGTCGTCCGCCGTTTCGGCAACGACAAGCGCACCGGCACCTGAGGCGTTCGTTCACGACCTGCGAAATACGGAGCGGACCGGCCCTGCCGGTCCGCTTTTTTTGATTCAGCCTGCGATTTGAAGTCAGGCCGCGCGATTGTCGTACATGCTGGAGATGATCTTCCAGCAGGTCGAGTTGAGGCTGAGCAGCGCGCGTCCGGCCGCGAAGGGCGAAGCCGCGAGATCGGCAAGCTCTGCCTCGGGCGTCTTGGCAAGATCGATCGTGCCAGTCGATTCGCCCTGGCGGAAAGCCAGGTGCGCGCCGAACTTTCTGGCGAGCGCCCTCATCGCGTGATTGTCGGCGCCGGTCGTGATGCGCAGCTGCTTGTAGCCCTTCCAGCGCGCCTCCGCGATCAGGCGGCGGAACAACGCGGTGCCGACACCCTGGCGCCGCGCCGAAGCTTCGACGCTGAAGGCGACTTCAGGCAAGGCGTCAGCCTCCGGCGGATGCAGCTCGGCCGCGCCGCGGACCACACCGTCGACGATATAGGCAACGATCACGGTGCCGTCCTCGGCACAGCGGGCGGCGTAACGCTCGATGAAGCTGTCGTCGAGATAGCCATTGAAACGGTCGTGCCGGCTTGCGGCATCGAGCCTCAGCAAATGATCACGCAGGAGCGGCAATTCTTCCTGCTGGATCAGGGTCCGTACATAGCCCCGAGCAGTGCGGACGGTCTCTTCAAGTACCACGTCAAAACTCCTCTTGGTGACCCTCGAGGAGGCGTTCGAATCCCTAGGTCCCCTATATTGTGCATCGCAGCATCTTTTGCAAGACAGGGACCTGCTTAAGTTAAAGGCACGGGAGACGACTAATTCGTTAATGATATCAAAGTCCCGTAGTCTTACAGGACCAGCTGGGTCTGGGTCACCACGGCTACCAGCTTGCCGTCCTCTGTCTCCAGGCGGGTGGTCCAGACCTGGGTCCGCCGGCCGCGATGGACCGGGGTCGCGGTGGCAAGGATCGTGGTTCCCTCCTTGGCCCCGCCAATGAAATTGGTCTTGCTCTCCAGCGTGGTCGTGCCCTTGGCGTCGTCAGGCAGATTGATCACAGTCGCCGCCGCGCCAACGGAATCGGCCAGCGCCATCACCGCCCCGCCATGGATGGTGTGGTGCAGCGTGCAGAGATCGGGGCGGACCGTCATCCGTGCCACCACACGGTCCTTCCCGGCCTCGATGAACTCGACGCCCTTGAGCTCGGCGAACGGCATCTTCATCGCTTTGAGTTTCTCGAGCGGCGTCATCAGATCTTCTCCCATTCGTTGTTGTCTCAGCGTGAATTGCTTCACGCGGCAAAGCAATGACGTCCGAGGTAATGGCCGCGCTGACATCGGCGGCACAGTGCATGGGCTTCTCGGTTCCGTCATCCTGAGGCGCGAGCTGCGCGGTGCGCAGCGCCGTGCAGAAAGCCTCGAAGGATGAACGGCCGCGATGCAGCCGGGCCGTCGCCCTTCGAGGCTCGCTCGGCGGCGCATCAGCGCCACCGAACTCACGCCTCAGGGTGACGGTGATGGATTTTCACGTCACCGCATTCACGACCTGATATTCCGGCCGCCGCCACAGCTCGCCTGCGATCACCTCCTCGATGATTTCGGCGGCACGGATGATCTCGCCCTCGCCAATGTACAGCGGCGTGATCCCGAACCGCATGATGTCAGGCGCGCGAAAATCGCCGATGACGCCGCGGGCGATCAGCGCCTGCATGGCGGCGTAACCGCCGCCGAAGGCGAAGGAAACCTGCGAGCCGCGGTGGTCATGCGCACGCGGTGTCACCAGCTTCAGGGACGGACAGCGGCGCTCGACCTCGGCGATCAGCAAGTCGCCGAGCGCCAGCGAGCGTGCGCGGACTTCGGCGATATCGACGCGGTCCCAGATATCGAGCGAAGCCTCCAGTGCCGCCATCGCCAGCACCGGTGGCGTGCCGACGCGCATGCGCTCGACACCGCCGGCGGCTGCATAGGCAAGCTCGAACGCGAACGGCTTGGCGTGCCCCATCCACCCCGACAGCGCGGCGCGCGCGGTGTCGGCGTGGCGCGGCGCAACGTAGAGGAAGGCCGGCGCGCCCGGCCCGGCGTTGAGATATTTGTAGGTACACCCTGCGGCGAAATCGGCGCCGGTCCCGGCGAGATCGACCGGCAGCGCGCCGGCGGAATGCGCGAGATCCCAGACCGTGACGATACCGAGCGCGTGCGCCTTCGCGGTCAGATCCGCCATGTCGTGGCGGCGGCCGGTGCGATAGTCGACCTCGGTGATGTAGAGCACCGCGACCTCCTCCGACAACGACGCCGCGACTTGATCCGGCGCCACCAGACGCAATTGGTGACCCCGCCCGAGCGTCGCGATCAGGCCCTCGGCCATGTAGAGGTCGGTCGGGAAATTGCCGGTATCCGACAGGACGATCTTGCGCGACGGATTCATGTCGAGCGCGGCGGCGAGCGCCTGGTAGACCTTGAGCGACAGCGTGTCGCCGACCATCACCGAGCCGGCTTCCGCACCGATCAGCCGGGCGATGCGATCGCCGAGCTGGCGCGGCTGGACGTACCAGCCCGCGGTGTTCCAGGCGCGGATCAGCTCATTGCCCCACTCCGTCGTGATGACGCGGTTGACCCGTTCGGCAACGCCCGACGGCAGCGCACCGAGCGAATTGCCGTCGAGATAGATCACGCCGTCAGGCAGATGGAACAGAGCTTTGGTCTCGTCATAGACGCGATATCTGGTCATAGACATTGCTTTGGGCATTTCTACAGAATGGTGCGGACGCGCCAGAGCTCGGGGAACAGCTCCACCTCCAGCATGCGCTTGAGATAACTGACGCCACCGGTGCCGCCGGTGCCGCGCTTGAAGCCGATGACGCGCTCGACCGTGGTGACGTGGTTGAAACGCCAGCGTCGGAAATAATCCTCGAAGTCGACCAGCTTTTCGGCGAGCTCGTAAAGCATCCAATGCGTCTCCGGCGCCTCGTAGACGACGCGCCAGGCCTGCAGCACGCCTTCGTTGAAGCTGTGGGTCTCACGGACATCGCGCGCCAATACCGCGGCGGGCATCTTCAGCCCGTTGCGGTCGGCGAGCCTGAGCACCTCGTCATAGAGGCTTGGGGTCGCAAGCTCGGCTTCCAGCAGCTTGGTCGTCTCCGGATCGTGCGCGTGCGGCTTGAGCATGGCGTGGTTGCGGTTGCCGAGCAGGAATTCGATCAGCCGGTACTGGCGCGACTGGAAGCCCGACGACTGGCCAAGCTGCGAGCGGAAGCGCGTGTACTCGCTCGGCGTCATCGTGCGCAGGACGTCCCAGGCGTTGTTGAGCTGCTCGAAGATGCGCGACATCCGCGCCAGCATCTTCATGGCAGGCGACACATCGTCCCTGGCAATGGCCCGGCGTGCGGCACTGAGCTCGTGGATGGCGAGGCGCATCCACAGCTCCGTGGTCTGATGCTGGATGATGAACAGCATCTCGTCATGTGCTTCCGACAGCGGATGCTGCGCACCGAGGATCGCGTCCAGCGCGAGATAGTCGCCGTAGGACATGCGACGGGCAAAATCGGTCTCAGCGCCTTCGCTGGTGGGATCATAATCGCTGGACGTCATGGGCAGGCCCTTTCGATCGATCTTCCCCGGCCAATGCTCAGTCGAGGCCGATCAGGCGCGCGGTGATCGGCGAGGCCGGATCCTTCAGTCCGTCGATCACGGTAAAATGGTTCAGCCCGGGATCGACGACGAGACTGGTCGGTACGTCGAAACCGGTCCAGATATTGGCCATCAGATCAGACTGGCGGATAAATTCGGGCCGCTCGCCGCCACCGACCCAGGCGGTCACGGGCGAACGCCCGCGCGGCAGATGCAGCGCCGCGCTTTCGAGCGCCGCCTCCTCCATCGTCATGCGCAGCGTGTCATTCATTTTGGTCTTCAGTAGTGGCCGCAGGTCGTGCAGGCCGCTGATCGAGACCGTACCGCTGATGCGGTCATAGACGGCGGGCTCCAGCCGGCTGTCGTCGCACAGCATGCGCGTGACGAGGTGGCCGCCGGCGGAATGGCCGGCAAGCCGGATCGGTCCTGCGACGAGCGACGCCGCTTTCGCGATCGCGGCGGTGATTTCGGCAGTGATGTCGGAGATGCGTGCAGCCGGGGTAAGCGTGTAGCTCGGCAGTGCCACGGCCCAGCCGTGACGGCGCGCGCCTTCGGCGAGATCGGTCCAGGTCGACTTGTCGAAGCGCATCCAGTAGCCGCCGTGCACGAAGACGACGAGGCCCTTGCTGTCGGCGTCGGGCAGGACCAGGTCGAGCTTCTGGCGCTCACCGGCGCCATAGGCGATATCAGCGCGAAATTTCTTCAGCCCGGCCCGGTAGGCCGCCGCCCGCTCCGCCCACAGCCCGGGCATCTTGTCAGAGCCGGGGATATGGGCCGAATTGGCGTAAGCATCATCCCAATCGCGCATTGTCACTCCTCGGACTCGGGGCTCTGCGATCAGGCGTCAGTCTGCCACCGGTCAAAGCCGCATCCTAGTGCTTATTTTAAGCTTAAAGGATTTTGGAGGGCTGATGATTGTGCAAGCAAGCGCGTCAACCACGGTGCCGTAGGGTGGGCAAAGCGGAGCGTGCCCACGACTTTGGTCATGTTCGAGACAACTCGTGGGCAAGGCGCTAACGCGCCTTTGCCCACCCTACGACAGCTGCGATTTGAGGCGGCGGCTACGCCTTCTCGACTCCGCACCATTCCGCGATGAACAGCGCCATCGCCTTGGTGGTCTTCTTCAGCGAGTCCAGGTCGACGAATTCGTTGAAGCCGTGCATTTCGCCGCCGCTGGCGCCGAAGCAGAGGCTGGGGATGCCGTGGTTGAGGCCGTAGAAGCGGGTGTCGGTGAGCGCGGTGAAGACGAGATCCTCCGGCATGCCGCCATAGACCTTGCCGAACGCCTTGGCGAAGGCAGCTTCGGGGGCGGCGGCGTCGGTCAGCTCATAGCCTTCCGACAGGAAGCCCGACCATTCGATCTCGGGCGGATTGTTGGCGAGGAAGCGGTGGTTGCGCGCCGCGGCCGCGACGCAGGCCGTGATCTCCTTCTGGTGATCGGCGATCGACCAGCCCGGCAACACCGCGATCCGGCAGTCGACGTCGCACCAGGCCGGCACGCTGGAGGCCCAGTCGCCGCCCTTGATGATGCCGGGGTTGAAGTTGATGGGATGATTGAGCGTCTTGAAGTGCCTGTCGGCCTTGGCGCGCTCGTTCCACTCGACCTCAAGCTTCTGCAGCGCCTGGATCAAATGATAGGCCGCCATGATGGCGTTGGCGCCGGAGCCGGCGAAGGCGACATGGGTCGGATGCCCCTTCACGCGCAGGCGAAACCAGATCACGCCGACCTGCGAGCGCACCATCTTGCCGCCGGTCGGCTCCGGAATGAAGCAGGCATCGGCGCGGTAGCCGCGCTGCAGCGTCGAGAGCGCGCCGACACCGGTGCTCTCCTCCTCGATCACGGATTGGAAATGGATCCGCGCCGTCGGCTTGAAGCCCGCGGCCTTGATCGCATCCAGCGCATAGAGGGCGCCGATGGTGCCCGACTTCATGTCGCAGGCGCCCCGGCCGAACATCTTGCCGTCCTTGATGACCGGCGAGAACGGCGGCGTGTCCCACAATTCCAGCGGGCCAGCGGGCACCACGTCGCAATGGCCCTGCAGGATCAGCGATTTGCCGCCATTCGTTTGCGGACGGTAGGTCCCCACCACCGAACGCGCCTTGGAGAAATCATGCTCGATCGGGCCGAAGCCGCGCAGATCCTTGAGATCGTCGACGTCGATGTGCCAATCGTCAACCTCGTAGCCGCGCTGGCGCAGGAGATCGCCGATCATGTCCTGGCACGGCCCCTCCGCCCCGCGGGTCGAAGGGATCGCGACGAAATCGCGCGTGGTGGCTAGCTGGGCTTCGAAGCCGGCATCGACGGCGTCGAGGATCCTCTGCTGCGTTTCGGCATTCATCAGGCAACTCCAGGCATTCCAATGGTCCCAAGGAGTGCGCAAGCTAGCCGATTTCAGCCGTTCGGGTACTCCACAAAATATGCATCCCGCAATGCATCTTCGAGCAGCCGGCCTTCGGCATAGCCGTCCAGTGTCGCAGGGCGTTTCACGCCGTCGAGCAGGCGCGGACACGGCTCCGGCGCGCCGAGCACCGTTCGAACCGGGATGCGCTCGGCATAGATCGGCAACGCGTAGTCCTCGTCGTCGTCAGCAACACCCTTGGCGCGTATCTTGGCCGAGGCTTCCTCGATCTCCATCGCGATGAAGGATGTCGCCTTGACCTCCTGGGCGGTGCTGGCCCGAAGGCTCGCCGTGCGATCCGGGAAGAAGCGGTCGACCATCGCGATCACCGCGCGTTCCTTCTCCGCGGGATCGGTGACGAGATAGGCGGTGCCGAATGCCATCGCAGCGCGGTAGTCGGCGGAATGGTTGAAGCCGCAGCGCGCCAGCACGAGGCTGTCGAGATGAGCGACCGTGAGGCACACGCGCTCGCCCTTGGTCTGGTTGCGCAACATCCGGCTGGCACTCGAACCGTGCCAGTACAGCTTGGTGCCCTCGCGCCAGAAGAAGGTCGGCGTGCAATAGGGCTGGCCGTCGATCACGTAGGAGACGTGGCAGAGCATCGAGGAATCCAGGATGCGATGGACCGTTTCGTGATCGTAGAAGCCGCGGTCGTGCCGGCGCTTCACCTGGTTGCGCGCCGATGTCGGATAGGAATTCGAGGTCTCGGTCTGGCTCACGGCCGCTCCTGATCGGATTAGGGGAGATCGGGAAGAGTTGTAGCGGCGCATTTGGTCTGCGATAGTTCCAATTCCATGCGAAAAATTCCGACCAATTCCCGGCCGTCACCGGCCAAGACGGAGCTGCCGCTCGACCTCGCCGGCCCCCACGTCACGGCCGGCCTCTCCGCCGCGCACCGGCTCTATCAGGCCTTGTGCGAGATGATCGTTTCCGGCCTCGTCAAGCCTGGCGAGCCGCTGCCGCCCTCGCGCACGCTGGCCAGGCAGACGGGCTTCCGGCGCAACGCCATCGTGATCGCCTATGAGCGCCTGATCGCCGACGGCTTTGCCGAGGCCAAAGTCGGCTCCGGCACCTTCGTCGCCGCGCGTATCCCAGCGCGCGCGGCCGCGCCGAACAAGCCGAAGGCGGTTGTCGAAGCGCCCAGGCAAGGTGCATTCTCCCTCGGCTGCACCCATATCGACGCGCGTGCCGTGCAGCGGTTCCGCGCTTTCGTCGGCCGGCGCATGCGCGCCTTCGGGTCCGAGCATCTGCATTATGGCGATCCGCGCGGCAGCCGCGAGCTGCGCGCCGCCATCGCCGATCATCTGTTGTCAGCGCGCGGGCTGCGCTGCGATCCCGATCAGATCATGCTGACGTCAGGCACCCTGCATGCGCTGCGCATCGTGCTGAGCGCGATCCTGAAGGCCGGCGACCAGGTCTGGTGCGAAGACCCCGGCTATCCCGCTGTGCGAAAGACCTTCACGCATTGCGGCTATCGCGCCGTGCCCGTTCCCGTCGATGAGCACGGCATGCGTATCGCCAAGGGCCGCGCCTCGGCGCCGTCTGCGCGCGCGGCCTACGTCACGCCGTCGCATCAGTTTCCGCTCGGCGTGCAGATGTCGATGCCGCGGCGGCTCGAGCTTCTGGACTGGGCCAGGCAGGCCGGCGCCTTCGTGCTGGAAGACGATTACGACAGCGAGTTTCGCTACGACGGCGCACCGCTGATGTCGCTCGCCGGCATCGACCGTCTCCAGCGCGTCATCTACCTCGGCACCTTCGCCAAGACGTTGTTTCCGGGCCTGCGTATCGGCTATTGCGCCCTGCCCGAACGCCTCATCGGCGACGTGACGGCTGCGCGCGCGGCGCTCGATCGCTTCCCCGGCACGCTGATGGAAGGCGCGGTGGCCGACATGCTCAACTCGGGCGCATTCGCCGCAAACCTCAAGCGGGTGCGAAAGCTCTACCGCGAGGCGCGCGACGTGCTGGCCGAAACGCTGGAAGCCGCTTCCGACGGCGCGCTCTCGGTGCCGGTGCCGTCACAAGGCCTGCATCTGGTCGCCAGGTTCGATCCGTCGGTCGACCCGTCGGTGGCCGCGCGCGCCAAGCAGGCGTGCGACGCGGAAGGCTGGCTGTTGGCCGACACCTATTCGCGCGCGCGCCCTCTGCCCGGCTTCGTGCTGGGATTTTCCGGCCATGCGGTTCCGCAGCTCAAAGCCTCGGCCGAACGGCTCGCGCGGGAATCGCGCGCAGCCCTGCGCGCGGGAACCAGAGCCGCTCGGCGCAAGTGATGAAGCTTCACTATGAGAATCGCCGGCCAGTCCCTACATTGCCGCATCGTCTCCGAGATCTTTCGCCATGCTGCTACGACGGACGACCTGCCTCTCGTTCCTGATCTCCATCGTGCTTGCCGCGACGGCGCATGCCGGCTCGGTTGGACGCGAGCAGGACATCGTCGATCTCAAGCTGGGTCAGCGCGTGCAGGTGGATGACGGAACCTGTCCCGCCGGACAGGTCAAGGAAGTGCGTGGAGCGAGGATGACCGACAAGGGCGTCGCGCGCACCAGCACCTGTGTGCCGCGATACGGTCCGAAGACGAAATAGCTACGGCTTCGCCGGATCGAACATGCACTGCAAGGTCGGCTTGGCGATCTTGGTGAACGTCGGGCCGATCTCGCTTTGCTTCGAAGCCGGCACCCAGTCGGTCTCGATGGTGGGCACGCCGGTTTCGCTGATGCCGCGCAGCAACGCTTCGCGCAGATCGCGGTCCTCAACCGCCGCCGCGGCGTGGTCGTGCAGGCAGCCGCAGACTTCCTCGGGATGGGCCCAGCGCCCAAGCATCCGCGGCGCGCATTGGCGCACGAACTCAGTGCGGGGATCCGGTAATCTGGAGGGCGCCCGCACCTGCGCCTCGGCGGCGCTGATCGTCAGAATGGACACGAAAGCAGCGGCGCAAAATCGAACGAGCATGACGGCCTTTATCGGCTGATTTTCTTATTGTCGATCAGAAGCGCGCGGCAACCACGATCGGCTGCGACGTCGCAACGGTCACCGGCGAGCCGGTGTACTGGAAGGTGCCGATACCCGGGAGATTGCCATCCGGCGCGCCTGCGAACGAGGAGCCGGCAACCACGAAAGCGAAAGCAAGGATGAAGCTGAGCGCGCGCATGGTGTCGTCTCCGAATTCCGTGGCCGGCGGTGCGCCGTTCGTCGTTGTGAAGTTGATAACCATGGGCGGTTTCGCGCGTGATGCGCCAAAAGCGCAAAATGGTTTCATCTTGCCTGAGAATTGTTTCGTCGGCTCCGAGGCGACGACACAATTCTCGAAAACAGCCAATCATTTCAGACAGGTCGCACCGGAGCTCAAAGCGGCCTGCCAGGTTCCACATTCGGCGCATGAGCGCGTGCTACGCCGCCGTCGTCACGATCCAGCCTTGCGCGCTTCACACGCATTTTACGTTTTTCTGCTGAAGAGGAGAGACGAACGAAGGCTGGGCCGTCGAACCGAGCGCGCGTCGGCTGCGACCCAAGCCATCGAAACCGAGACGCCGGGATCACCGGGCGCGTTCAGCTGAGGGATGGCCATCATGATGGGGCAAGATCGCGCAACGCCGCGCGAGGCGGAGCAACGGACCGACGGCGGAAGTCAACGGCCCAGCCGCGTCGCCTCGGCCGGCGCGATGTCGCTGCAGTCCGGCCGCGGCTTCGAGGCCGCGCCGCAAGCCTTCGTGCGGCTGACCGGCTCGCATCTCGCCAAGCGCGTCAGTCCGTGAAGAACTCGCCGCACTTCTGAACGTTTGCGTCCGCCGGTCCCCACGGCATAATCGGCACCGTCGAGGTCGAATTCTTCGGCGAGCCCTCGATGATCCGGTCCGAATAGACCATGTAGACCAGCACGTTGCGCTTGGTGTCGCAGCCGCGCACGATTTGCATCTTCTTGAAGAACAGTGAGCGGCGCCGGCGGAACATGTCGTCGCCCTGCTCCATCTTGTTCTTGAACTTGATCGGGCCGACCTGGCGGCAGGCCAGCGAGATATCCGAGACCTCCTCGGCAAGGCCCAGCCAGCCCTTGAAGCCGCCCTTCTCCGGCACCGTGAAATGACAGGCGACGCCCTCGACCTCGGGATCGTCGAGACCATAGGTCGCGAGCTTGTCGTTCGGGCTCATCCATTTGAACACGGTGGAGCGGCGGAAGATCAGATCGGGCTCGTCGGCGGCTTGGACGGGCGCAGCCGGCACAGCCAGGACCAGGAGCAATAAGACGAAGCCTTTCAAGCGGATGCCGGCAAGACCAGGGAAACGAGATGACATGAAGTTCTCCGCTAACAAGTCCCCGCAATGTAGGAACGCGTCAGCCCGACAGGAAGACGACGCGCAGCCAGAGCTGGCCGCTGTTTACCGCTCTGTGAGGCTTTTTTGTTACGTCTTGAACAAAAGTAGCCGACGGCAGAACCACCCTGCTGGTGAACGCGTATCCCCTTTGCGAGACTAACGTCTGATTTGGATTATGGATTCGAGGATGAACAGCGTGATCGGGTCGGGTTTTTCGGCCAAGCCGGCGCGGCTTTGGCAGCTCGCCATCTTGACGGCGGCGGGTGTGATCGGCGCGACCAGCCAGGCAGACGCAGCATTTTACTATTGGACGGATTATTCCGACGGATCCTATTACCCCCGTCAGAGCCGGCCTCCCGAGATTCCGCGCCAAAAGCCGCAGAAGCGCAGCGCGACCGACAAGAAACAGATTGTCGCCGAGAAGCAAGCAGGCACCAAGCCTCAAGGACCGCTGGTCATCGTGGTCTCGATCGACCGGCAGAAGGTCACGGTCTACGACAACAATGGCGTGTTCGCGGAATCTCCGGTGTCGACGGGCATGAAGGGCCATTCGACGCCGATGGGCGTGTTCAGCGTCATCCAGAAGCACAAGTTCCACCGTTCCAACCTCTATAGCGGCGCGCCGATGCCGTACATGCAGCGGATCACCTGGTCCGGCGTCGCCATGCATGCCGGCGTATTGCCGGGCTATCCGGCTTCGCATGGCTGCATCCGCATGCCGATGTCGTTCGCGATGAAGATGTGGAATTGGACCAGAATGGGCGCGCGCGTCATCGTCGCGCCCGGCGAGATGACGCCGCAGAACTTCTCCCATTCCCTGCTCGCCTCCGTGCGCGTGCCGCCGCAGCCCACCGTCAGCCTCGAGCCGCAGACCAATGTCGGCGACAAGGCCGACAAGGGCACGGCGCCAACCAAGGCCGCCGAAGCCAAGCCGACCGAAACCAAGCCGATCGAAACCAAGACCGCCAGCGCCGATGCCGCGCTCCAGCTGCGCGCCTCCGTGGGCCACACCGTGATGTCGGATGTGACGACGGGCAATGCGTCGGTCCGCGACGATGCCGCCGCCGCGGCCGACGAGGTCAGGACGGCCGAAGCATCCGATGCGGCCAGGCCTCGATCGGAAGAAGCCGCCAAGCCTGCGAATGAGGACAAGCCCGCCGATCAGGCCGAGCCGGCCAAATCTGAAGGGGCTAAGCCGAACGCCGCGAAGACACCCGATGCACCGGCACCTTCGGCCGCCGTCTCGCCCGACGCCAGTAAGGACGAGAGCCGCGTTGCCGAACCGGCGCCGGCTGCGAAGCCGGAAGCCCCCAAGCGAGCCGGCCAGATCGCCGTCTTCATCAGCCGCAAGGATTCCAAGCTCTACGTGCGGCAGAATTTTGCGCCGCTGTTCGATGTCCCGGTCACGATCGCCACCAGCGACCGTCCGCTCGGCACGCATGTCTTCACCGCCGAGCTCGACAAGACCGATTCCAATACGCTGCGTTGGTCGGTGGTGTCGCTGCCCATGTCCGCCCGTGCCGCGGCACGCGAGGACGACAGCCGCCTCACGCGCCGCAAGGTGGGCGCTGCCGTGATCCCCGTCGCCGCCAAGCCCGTCGCCAAGCCCGTGGTGACGCCCGACAGCCCGGCCCAGGCCCTCGACCGCATCTCGATCCCCGCCGACACCATGGCGAAGATCAACGAGATGCTGACGTCGGGCGGCTCCATCATCATCTCCGACCAGGGCATCAACCAGGGCGAGACCGGCGAAGGCACCGACTTCATCGTTCGCTTGTACTAGCCTGCCTCACGGCGTCCGATAACGCGGTGTTGACGAGGCGGGGCGCTGCCGCGGAGTAACATGCGGCCCGGATCATTTCGGGGGATGCCGTCATGGTGAACCGCAGGACCATGCTCACCGCCGCGCTGGCGGGCGTGCTCGCGCCGGCGACGCGTGCGTTTGCCGATGGCGGCATGAGCCGCATCTCGGCCTATGCCTTTTCTTTCCCCGCTTTGTCCGGCGACGACATCCGCCTCGCCGCTTTCACCGGTAAGCCGGTGCTGGTCGTCAACACCGCCTCGCTCTGTGGCTACACGCCGCAATATGCCGGCCTGCAGGAGCTCTGGAACGAGTTTCGCGAACGCGGCTTCACCGTGATCGGCGTGCCCTCCAACGATTTCGGCGGCCAGGAGCCGGGCGGCACCAGCGAGATCGCGGCGACCGCGCACCACCAATATGGCGTGACCTTTCCGATCACGGCCAAGGCTGCGGTAGTCGGCGCCAAGGCGCATCCATTCTACAAATGGGCCGCTGAGGCGAGGCCTCGCGAAGTTCCGCGCTGGAACTTCCACAAATACCTGATCGGCCGCGACGGCTATATCGCCGACGTGTTTCCCTCGGCGGTCGAGCCGGCCGACACGCGGATCAAGACGGCCGTTGCCAAGGCGCTGGCCGCCGCTTGACGCGAGCCGCACCCAATCGGGTTGGGCACAATCGTGGCGAGGTGCCAAACAGCCGTTGCAATGGCGATGGCCTACCATCTAGGCTAGGTTTGGTTTGGGGCAGGATGGTTTGCCGGTGGCGAAAAGCCGCGGCGGAACAACGGGATCAATCTCGAGGACAATATTATGCGCGTGGCGGCAGGACTGATTTTGGCAAGCGCGATATCTCTGGCCATGACCGGCGCGGCGTGGTCGCAGACCCCGGCAAAGCCCGCAGCCGCGGCGCAAGCCGCACCGGCGGCAACGCCGGCTGCGGCGGCTGCTGCCGCTCCGCCCGCAGCTCCCGCGGCAGGCGCCGCGCCGGCGGGCTTCGTCAATCCGCCGCCGCCCAAACAGGCACCGCAGCCGGCACGCGCGGCCTGCACCACGCCGGGCGCGCTCGGTGTCGCCCGCACCGTCGAGATCGACACCACGGGCGGTCCGGGCTTCGGCTTCGAGCACTTCAAGGAGCTCGACTTCCTGCGCGACAAGGAGGTGGTGCTGACCTTCGACGACGGCCCATGGCCGCGCAATACGCCCGCGGTGCTGAAGGCGCTGGCCGATGAATGCACCACCGGCATCTTCTTCATCATCGGCAAGCACGCGACCTACGAGCCGGAGATCCTCAAGCAGGTCTATGCCGCCGGCCACACCGTCGGTGCCCACACCTGGTCGCACGCCAATCTCAACAACAAGAAGCTCAACGAAGCGCAGCGCAAGGACGAGATCGAGAAGGGCTTTGCAGCGGTGAAGTGGGCGCTCGGCGGCATCTCGCCCGCGCCGTTCTTCCGCTTCCCGGCGCTGCAGCATCCGCCGGAGATGGTCACCTATCTCGGCAACCGCAATGTCGCGAGCTTCTCCTGCGACATCGACTCGTTCGACTTCAAGGCCTCCAAGCCGGAGAAGATCGTCGACACCGTGATGAAGAAGCTCGACACCAAGGGCAAGGGCATCATCCTGATGCACGACTTCCAGAAGCACACTGCAGAGGCCCTGCCCGAGCTGCTCAAGCGGCTGAAGGCCGGCGGCTACAAGGTGGTGGCGATGCGCGCCAAGTTCCCGGCCTCGACGCTGCCGGAATACGACCAGGAGCTGATCAAGGACCTCAAGCTGCCAACGGTGAGCCAGCGCCCGGTCAATTCCGTGGTGACGACCGTTTCCGAATAGACGGCCGTTGTCTGTCCGGATCGAAGGCTACGTCATCGTCTCGGCGGACGGCATGCTTGCCGACGCCGGTCACGTCATGCCCGACAGCCTGAAGTTCGAGGGCGACAAGCTGTTCTTCGAGCAGGCACTCGATCGCGCCGCGCTGATCGTGCATGGCCGCAACTCGCATGAGCAGCAGCCGAACTCGCCGAATCGCAAGCGGCTGATCCTGACCCGCAAGATCAAGGCGCTCACCGTCGATCCGGAACTGCCGAACGCGACGCTGTGGAATCCGGAACATGCGAGCTTCGAGGACGCGTGTGCCTTTGCCGACGTCGCCGCCGGCATGGTCGCCGTGATCGGCGGCCCCGTCGTGTTCGACCTATTCATGGACCGCTACGACACGTTCTGGCTGTCGGAAGCCCCGCATGTGCGCCTGCCCGGCGGCGAAGGCTGCTTCGTCGGCGTGCCCCAGCGGACGCCGCACGAGGTGCTGGCTTCGCACGGACTGAAGCCGGGCGCGCCGTATCTGCTCGACGCGGCGCATGAGGTGACCGTGACGCCGTGGCGACCGGGCTAGCCCGCATCAAAATCGGGAAAACAACCCCATGCACAGTACCGGCATCATGACACCTTTCCGTACCCTGCCCATATCATGCTGAAATTGGTCCCGCCGCCGGCCAGCGCAACGCCGGCTAGCAAATCTGCCGAGAACCGATAATCGGCCCCGACGGCGGTGATGGCGCTATAGCCAACCTCTGTGGCGCTGCGTCAATACGGGCCGACCATTCCGAAACACCGCATCAATAGACTGAGACAAAAGCGCAAGACCGGACGGCTTCGGTCCGCGGCTGCCGCCGCGCAGGCGGCAGGGCTTCCACGCAAACGAACCCTTACCCTTCGCCGGATATCAACCTCCAGCCGGGCATGATTGTCCCGGCGCTGCGGCTCCCCCTCCTTCACTGACGATCAAAACGCGACCACCACCATGAGCGACGACGCTATTACGACGACGGGGTCGACTGACGCCTCCGGGGCGGCCGCTGAAGCAGCGCCGATTTCAGCCCTGCTTCCGGCATTCGGCTTCCGCGCCGACCTGATGGAGGCCAGTGCCAACGTCGCGGCGTGGCGGGAGGCTGTCGCCACGCTGTTCGACGTCGACGAGCTCGCCGCCGACGAACCGGGCCCGTTCCGCGCCGACATCAGCTCCTACGCGATGGGGCCGGTGCTGATCGGATTGAGCCGGGCCAGCGGCCAGCGCTTCCGCCGGACCGCCGAGACGATCGCGCGCAGCGGAGTCGACCACATCATCCTCCAGCTCTATCTCAGGGGCGGCTTTGACGGCATCGCCAGCGATCGTCCGATCCGCGTGCGCGCCGGCGACATCTGCCTGTTCGACCTGGCGCAGACGCTGGAGACCAAGGCGACGGCCTTCGAGAATGTCACGCTGGTGGTTCCGCGCCCGATGTTCGGCACGCATCTGCTGCGGGTTGACGATTTGCATGGTCTCGTCCTGCCGGGCAGCAGCGTGGTCGCGAGACTGCTTGCGGGGCATCTCACCGCCCTGTTCGAATTTGCCCCGCGCATGAGCCTCGACGAATGCCAATCGGTGGTCGAGGGCACAGTCTCGCTGCTGGCGGCGTGCCTGCGCAACGAGCTCGAGCGCAGCGATCCCGACGCCGACCGTGCCGTCACGGCGGGTCCATCCTTGATGCGGATTCGCCAATATATCGAAGCCGGCCTTGCCAGCGAGGAGCTGTCGGCCGGCTCGATCGCGGCCCATTTCGGACTGTCCCGAGCTTCGCTGTACCGGCTGTTCGCACCGGTCGGCGGCATTGCCGACTACATCCGCAGCCGGCGGCTGCACCGCGCCTTCTTCGACCTCGCCGGTTCAGATGCGAGAACCCTGAGGATCAGCGAAGTCGCGCGGCGCTGGCAGCTCGGCACCGACGCGCATTTCACACGCTCTTTCAAGGCAGCCTATGGCATCACGCCACGCGCCGCGCGCGAAGCCGCCCTGCTCGGTGTGCACCGGGGCACGGACGCAACGAGCAACGCAACGATTTCGCGGTGGATGCGCGAGATCGCGCCTCCAAGTGCAGATTGATCGCTACACGTCTCCGTAGGCCGCGTCGGCCGGACGCGTGGTGCGGCCGTAGCCCATCAGCATGAACAATGCGCCGATGATCGAGAGGTTCTTCAGCGCGTCGACCACCACCTTCGCATTGTCGGGCGCCGCCTGGTTCCAGAAGTCATAGAACAGCACGGTCGCAACCGCGACGTAGACGATCATCAGCAGTGCGAAGAACCGGGCGCCGAAATTCAGCGCGATCATCAGGCCTGCGAGGATCTCGAGCCCGCCTATCGCGATCGCCAGCAGCTGCGGCGTGGTCATGGCGGTGGCGGTCTCGATCTGGCTGGCATAGGGCGCGACGACGTCGGGCACCGCGACCTTGGTGGCGATGAAGTCAGCCGTCGCCTGGATGGCAAAGAGCTTGGTCGCGCCCGTGTAGATGAACAGCACGGCGAACAGAATTCGCCCGAAAGTCACGAACGCTGGCATGATCGGCCTCTTGGCAAGCTCAAAGCGCGGGAATGCTCGGCAGGATTATGAAGAGTCGTGCGCCGGTTTACAAACGGGGAAATGGAGAAGGGTTTTGAAAAGATTGAAGTGCCGATGCGCCGGAGGTGTGCTCCCTCGCCCCGCTTGCGGGGAGAGGGTTGGGATGAGGGGGAGCCTCCGCGGAGGCGGTGAGAGCTAGACTCGCGGAGAGTCCCCCTCACCCGGATCGCATCTATCGATGCGATCCGGCCTCTCCCCGCAAGCGGGGAGAGGCGAAGAGCCCGCCCTCAGGTAAACAACGTCGGCTGCTGCCTTGCGGCGCGCTCCTGCGCTTCCACCACTGCCACGGCTGTCATGTTGAGGATGCCGCGCGCGGTCACCGACGGCGTGAGGATGTGTGCGGGGCGCGCCGGGCCGACCAGGATCGGGCCGACGGGCAGCGCGTCCGCCAGCGACTTGATCATCTGATAGGCGACGTTGGCGGTGTCCAGCGTCGGCATGATCAGGATGTTGGCCTCGCCCTCCAGCTTGGAATGTGGCAGCACCATTCTTCGCGCGGCAGCGGAGAGTGCGGTATCGCCCTGCATCTCGCCGTCGGCCTCGATCTCGGGATGCTTGTCCTTCAACAGCTGGGTCGCCAGCCGCATCTTGCGCGAGGAATCGGTGTCGTAGCTGCCGAAATCCGAATGCGAGACGAAGGCGATCTTCGGCTTGATGTTGAAGCGTTGGACGTGGACCGCGGCGAGCGATGCGATCTCGGCCAGTTCCTCCGCGCTCGGATTGGGGCGAACCTGCGTGTCGGCGATGAAGAAGGCGCCCTTGGTCGTGATCAGCAGCGCCAGCGCGGCGTAGTCGCTGATGCCGGGACAGAAGCCGACGATCTCGCGGACATGGCGCAGATGGCTCATATAGCGGCCCTCGACGCCGCACAGCATGGCGTCCGCCTCGCCGCGCGTAACCGCGAGCGCGGCGATCACCGTGTTGTTGGTGCGCACCACGGTGCGGGCCGCATCCGGCGTCACGCCGCGGCGGCCGGCGACCTCGACATAGGACTGCACGTAGGAGCGGTAGCGCGGATCGTCCTCGGGATTGACGAGGTCGAAATCCTTGCCGGCGCGGATCGAGAGGCCGAAGCGCTTGATGCGCGCCTCCACCACCGAAGGACGACCGACCAGGATCGGCCGCGCCAGGTTCTCCTCCAGCACCACCTGCGTGGCGCGCAGCACGCGCTCGTCCTCGCCTTCGGCGTAGATCACGCGCACCGGCTGGGTCTTGGCCTTGGCGAACATCGGCTTCATGACGAGGCCGGAGCGGAACGCGAAGCGCATGAGCTGCGCGGCATATTCGTCGAAATTGGTGATGGGACGCGTCGCGACACCCGACTCCATGGCCGCCTTCGCAACCGCCGGCGCCACCCGCAGGATCAGCCGCGGATCGAACGGGCTCGGGATCAGCGAGCCCGGACCGAAACCGCCCATCTCGTTGGTCTCGACCCCCAGCGCCACCGCATCGGAGGGCGCCTCGCGTGCGAGCTGCGCGATGGCCTCGACCGCGGCGTGCTTCATCTCCTCGTTGATCGCGGTGGCGCCGACATCGAGCGCGCCGCGGAAGATGAAGGGAAAGCAGAGAACGTTGTTGACCTGGTTCGGATAATCCGAGCGCCCGGTGCAGATCATGGCGTCGGGCCGCGCCTTTCGCGCCTCCTCCGGCATGATCTCCGGGGTGGGATTGGCGAGCGCCATGATCAACGGCTTGTCCGCCATCGCCTTGGCCATTTCCGGCTTGAGCACGCCCGGTGCCGAGAGACCGATGAAGATGTCAGCGCCGCCGATGACGTCGCCGAGCGTGCGCTTGTCGGTCTTCTGCGCATAGACAGCCTTCCAGCGGTCCATCGACGTATTGCGGCCCTCGTGCACGAGCCCGTCGATGTCACAGACCCAGATATTCTTGCGCTGCGCGCCCATCGACACCAGGAGATTGAGCGTCGCGATGGCCGCGGCCCCTGCCCCGGACGCCACGATCTTGACGTCGGACAGCTTCTTGCCGTTCAGCCTGAGGCCATTGGTGATGGCAGCGGCGACAATGATGGCGGTGCCGTGCTGGTCGTCATGGAAGACCGGGATCTTCATGCGCTCCTTCAAGCGCGTCTCGATCTCGAAGCACTCGGGCCCCCGGATGTCCTCCAGATTGATGCCGCCGAAGGTCGGCTCGAGCGCCGCCACGGTCTCGACCACGCGGTCGATGGTGTCAGCGGCAATCTCGATGTCGAACACGTCGATGCCGGCGAACTTCTTGAACAGGACCGCCTTGCCTTCCATGACGGGCTTGGAGGCCAGCGGCCCGATATTGCCGAGGCCGAGCACGGCGGTACCGTTCGAGACCACGGCAACCAGATTGGCGCGGGTGGTCAGGCTGGCGGCCTCGGCCGGATTCTTGGCGATCTCGGTGCAGGCCGCGGCGACGCCCGGCGAATAGGCCAGCGCGAGGTCGCGCTGGTTGGCAAGCGGCTTGGTCGCCTGGATCTCGAGCTTGCCGGGGCGCGGCAGACGATGGTAGGCGAGCGCCGCCTGGTGGAGATCATCAGAATAGGACGACATGCCTTGTCTCGCCTCGCGTTACCGGCCTCAAATGCACGATCCGGGGCCGCCATCCAAGCGGACCGGATCTCCGGGTCATGGACACGGGATGAAGCACGCCGGGTGCCCCGGTGGCAACATCCGATTGCCCGCCCATCAACAAGGCGCGCGCTCAAATATTTGAAAACCAAAGCTTTCCCTGGACCGCGCGCTGTTTCCCGAATATGGCAGGTTGCGCGGCGCAAAAGAGCAACTGGAGCCACGGAATGAAGCGAATCCTGATCGGCCTGATCGTGGCAGCCGCGCTCGGCGCGGGCGGGTGGTTCGGCTTCAATTTCTATGTCCAGCACCGGGCGAGCAGCGAGGTCGAGGCGGCCTTCGAGCGGCTTCGCGCTGGCGGCAGCAAAGCCAGCCACGGCAAGATCACGTTTGCGCTGTCGACCCGGACGCTGACGATCGAGGACATCAATGTCGAGCCTGCCCAACCGCAGGTCGCCACCTTCAAGGTCGCCAAGATCACGGCCGTCGGTGTGCGCCAGCCGGACGAGGCCCGTTTCTCGGCCGACAGCATCGAGGCGTCAGGGGTCGAGGTCGGCTTCACATCCACCGAGCGGATGACCGTGAAGGCGAACTACAAGATCCCGCAGATCAGCGCGCGAGATTTTTCCGGCTCGACCCGCGCAGACGGCTCGCCGCTGTCCGGCTCAATCATCGACATGTACCGCTTCATCCTCGCGCAATACGCGACCATCTCGGCGTCGGAGATCGCGGTGCCGACCCTCGCAGTCAACGTCGATGCGGGCAGGAATGCCGGCAGCGGTGATTATGTCTATTCAGGTCTATCGGTCCAGAACGTCAACCGGGGCAAGATCGAAACGGCGAAGATGGACCGGGTCACCTATGCGATCGATCTGGCCCAACCGGGCAAGCCCGCGAAGATGACCGGCGAATTGTCCGGTCTGGCGATCTACGATTTCGACGCAACCGCTGTGAGAGCCGCGCTCGATCAGCAAGGATCGAACGACGACAATTTTCACAAGATCTATCGGCGCATCTCGGTCAACTCCTATGTCGTGACGGCGGCGCCCGGCATGCGCATGCAGGTGGACGGCTTCACCTTCGACGACATTGCCATCCGGCCCTCGAAATTCCGGCCGGCCGAAATCATCGCGCTGGTGCCGGCTGACGGCGCGATCCCGACGCCGGCGCAGTCGCGCGACATGATCGCGAGAGTGGCGGACTTCTTCGAAGGCTTTCAGATCGGCAAGGTCGAAATCGGCAAGCAGACGGTCGAGATGCCGCAAGGAACGTGGCGGCTCAGCGCCGTCAAATACGATCCGGACAAGGTCGCGCTGGAAGGCATCGACATGCCGCTGCCGCAGGGGCAGCTCAAGATCGAGCGCTTCGCGCTGAAGTCCTTCAGCATGCCGAATCTGATGCGCTGGGCGGCGAGCCTCCAGACGTCCGGGCAGCCGCCCTCGCCGGATCAAATGCTCGGCCTGTTCCGTGTGCTCGAAGGCGCCGAGGTCAAGGGGGTGGTGTCGCCTTACAAGAATACGCGGCAGCTCTTCACCATCGACACGATCAGCCTGAATTGGGGCCAGCTGGTCGGGCCGATCCCGAGCCGGGCCAATCTGGTCGTCAAGATGGTCACGCCGACCGATCCGGCCAATCCGGCGCTGCAGCCGCTGATCATGGCGGGCGTGGACAAGCTCGCGATCGACCTCGATCTCGGCGCGGCCTGGACGGAATCGTCCGGCGCATTCGCGCTTGCGCCCGCCACCATCGATCTCGGCAACCTTGCCAAGGCACAGGCCCGCCTCGCGCTCGCCAACGTGCCGCGCGGCCTGTTCACCACCGATCCGGTACAGGCGATGGGTCAGGCGGCGCAGGTCGAGACCGGTGCGTTCGAGCTCTCGCTGCGCGATAGCGGCGTGGTCGATCTGGTCGTGGCGCAGTTCGCACGCATGCAGAATGTCCGCCGCGACACCGCGCGTAGCGCCATCGTCGAGATGATCCGCGCGCAGGGCGAGAAGATCGCGGGATCCAGCGTCGACGCGAGGGGCGTGGTGGATGCGCTCGCCGGCTTCGTCGAGACGTCAGGACAGACGCTGAGCCTCAAGCTCGCGCCCCGCGCCAAGGTGCCGCTGATGCAATTGATGCAGCTGATCCAGACCGCCCCGGACAGCGCGCTGGCGCAGTTCAGGATCGAGGCATCGACGGGGCTGTAGGAGAGAAGCGCAGCTCTCTGCTCGTCATTGCGAGGAGCTCTTGCGACGAAGCAATCCAGGCTGTCCCTGCGGGAAGATTCTGGATTGCTTCGCTACGCTCGCAATGACGCTGTGGGGACGGCACGCGCCACTTACTTCTGCGGCAGGTTCACCCGCACATGCAGCTCACGGAGCTGCTTGGTCGTCGCTTCCGACGGGGCGCCCATCAGGAGGTCCATGGCCTGCTGGTTCATCGGGAACAGCGATATCTCGCGCAGATTCGTGGTGCCACAGAGCAGCATCACGATGCGGTCGACGCCTGCGGCCATGCCGCCATGCGGCGGCGCGCCATACTGGAAGGCGCGGTACATGCCGCCGAAGCGGTCGACCACCTCCTGTTCGCCGTAGCCTGCGATCTCGAACGCCTTCACCATTGCTTCCGGCACGTGGTTGCGGATGCCGCCCGAGGCGATCTCGTAGCCGTTGCAGGTGATGTCGTACTGGAACGCCTTGATGGTCAGCGGATCCTGGCCCTTCAGCGCCTCGAGGCCGCCCTGCGGCATCGAGAACGGGTTGTGCGAGAAGTCGACCTTCTTGTCGTCCTCGTTGTACTCGTACATCGGGAAATCGACGATCCAGGCGAGCTCGAACCGCTCCTTGTCGGTGAGATTCAATTCCTCGCCGACCTTGTTGCGGGCAAGGCCCGAGAACTTCCAGAACTTGTCGGGATCGCCGGCGACGAAGAAGGCGGCATCGCCTTCCTTGACGCCGAGCTGCGCGCGGATCGCAGCGGTGCGCTCGGGACCGATATTGTTGGCGAGCGGGCCTGCGCCCTCGCCGCCCTCGCGCCACATGATGTAGCCGAGGCCGGGCTGACCCTCGCCCTGCGCCCACGAGTTCATGCGGTCGCAGAACGCGCGGCTGCCACCGCCCGGCGCCGGGATCGCCCAGACCTGGTTCTTGGGATCCTCGAGCATGCGCGCGAATACCTTGAAGCCCGAGCCGCGGAAGTGCTCGGAGACGTCCTGCATCTCGATGGGGTTGCGCAGGTCCGGCTTGTCGCTGCCATATTTGCGCAAGGCTTCGGCGAACGGAATCCGGCGCCAGCCCTTGGTCACCGGCTTGCCTTTCGCGAACTCCTCGAACACGCCGGTGATGACCGGCTCCATCGCCGCGAACACGTCGTCCTGCGTGACGAAGCTCATCTCGACGTCGAGCTGGTAGAATTCGCCGGGCAGACGGTCGGCGCGCGGGTCCTCGTCGCGGAAGCACGGCGCTATCTGGAAATAGCGGTCGAAGCCCGACATCATCAGCAGCTGCTTGTATTGCTGCGGCGCCTGCGGCAGCGCGTAGAACTTGCCGGGATGGATGCGCGACGGGACGAGGAAGTCACGCGCGCCTTCCGGCGAGGACGCGGTCAGGATCGGGGTGTTGAACTCGAAGAAGCCCTGCTCCTCCATGCGCCGGCGCATCGACTTGATGATCGCGACGCGCGTCATGATGTTCTGGTGCAGTTTTTCGCGACGCAGGTCGAGGAAGCGATACTTGAGGCGGATGTCTTCGGGGTATTCCTGGTCGCCGAACACCGGCAGCGGCAGGTCGCCGGCCGGGCCCAGCACCTCGATCTCGCTGATATAGACCTCGACCTTGCCTGTCGGCAGGTCGTCATTGTCGGTGCCGTCGGGGCGGCGGCGGGCCTTGCCGTCCATCCGCACCACGAATTCCGAGCGCAGCTTCTCGGCCAGCGAGAACGCCGGCGAGTCCGGATCGACCACGCACTGGGTCAGGCCGTAATGGTCGCGCAGGTCGATGAACAGCACGCCGCCATGGTCGCGGACGCGATGGACCCAGCCCGAAAGCCGGACCGTCTCGCCGATGTTGCTCTCGCGGAGCGCGCCGCATGTATGTGACCGGTAGCGATGCATGGTCGTCCCAAAATCGATGTCTGAGGAGTCGAATCGGACCGCCGGAAACGGCCGGTCCGAGATTGCGGCAGGGTTTACCCGACGAGGCCCGAGGCGGCAACCAAGGGAACGCGCTGTTTTGGACCCGGAGGGCCCCTTTTTGGCTTATCAGGGACCGATCCTTTGCCATCAGGCGTTCCAGCCCTATCTTGAGACCATGACGGTGCATTTCCCCTTCCAGAACTCCTATTCGGCGCTGCCGGACAGCTTCTTTGCCCGCGTCGCGCCGACGCCGGTCGCCGCCCCCCGGCTGATCAAGCTGAACCGGCCGCTGGCGGTCCAGCTCGGGCTCGATCCTGACCTGCTGGAGACGCCGGAGGGCGCGGCGATCCTGGCCGGCAAGACGGTTCCCGAAGGCGCCGATCCCATCGCCATGGCCTATGCCGGGCACCAGTTCGGGCATTTCGTGCCTCAGCTCGGCGACGGCCGCGCCATCCTGCTCGGCGAGGTCATCGACAGGGAGGGCGTCCGGCGCGATATCCAACTCAAGGGCTCGGGCCCGACCCCCTTCTCCCGCCGCGGCGACGGCCGCGCCGCGCTCGGGCCGGTGCTGCGGGAATACATCGTCAGCGAAGCGATGTTCGCTTTGGGCATTCCCACCACGCGCTCGCTCGCCGCCGTCGTCACCGGCGAGCACGTCATCCGCGAGACCGCGCTGCCCGGCGCGGTGCTGACCCGGATCGCCTCCAGCCACATCCGCGTCGGCACCTTCCAGTTCTTCGCCGCGCGCGGCAACACCGAGGCGATCCGCGCCCTCGCCGATCACGTCATTGCGCGACATTACCCTGAGCTGCGCGAGGTGGAGCGGCCCTATCACGCGCTGCTCGCGGCGGTCGTCGCGCGCCAGGCCGACCTCGTCGCGTGCTGGCTGCTGGTCGGCTTCATCCACGGCGTGATGAACACCGACAACAGCTCCATTTCAGGCGAGACCATCGATTACGGCCCCTGCGCCTTCATGGATGCCTACAATCCCGCGCAGGTGTTTTCGTCGATCGACGAGATGGGCCGCTACGCCTATGCCAACCAGCCGCGCATTGCGTTGTGGAATCTGACCCGGCTCGCCGAATGCCTGCTGCCGCTGTTCGCGGACGAGCAGGAAAAGGCGGTCGCCGAAGCCCAGGACATTCTCGGCGCCTTCTCCGACCAGTTCAGCGCCGCTTATCAGGCGGGCCTGCGCCGGAAGGTCGGCCTGTTCACGGAGCGCGACGGCGACGAGGCGCTGATCCAGGACCTGCTGGATGCCATGGCCAAGAACCAGGCCGACTTCACCCTCACCTTCCGCAAGCTCGGCGATGCCGCGGCCGACGATGGCACCGACGTGCGCGCCCAGTTCATGGAGCCCGCCGCCTTCGACGAATGGGCCGGACGCTGGCGCGCGCGCATCGCGCTGGAGCCGCAGAGCGCAGCCGAGCGGCAGGCCGCCATGCACGCCGTCAATCCGCTCTTCATCCCGCGCAACCACCGCGTCGAAGCCGTGATCCAGGCCGCGGTGAATGACGACGATTACGCGCCGTTCGAAGAATTGGTTAAGGTGCTGGCGAGGCCGTTCGAGAACCAGCCGGAATATGCGGCATATGCCGATCCGCCGCTGCCGGACCAGCGGGTGTTGCAGACGTTCTGCGGGACGTGAGGCGGGTTCGACCGCGCACCACCATCTCTAATTGATCCAGGGCATGATTGCGCCTTGCGCGGTCCAACCCTGTCGCGCAGGCGTTGTGGACGCGTCCCGCCCGCCGGAGCCGCTGTCATCAAACTGAAACACACGCGCTCTAACCGCCTGTCAGGGTCGTCTTGCCGGAGGCGCCCGTCCTCCAACGATCCTGACAAGCGCCATGCCCTTCAAATTCATCCACCTCACCGACACGCATCTCGCCAATCCCGGCTTGACGCTCTACGGCCTCGATCCGCGCGCCCGGCTGGATGCGGCGATTGCCGACATCAACCAGCATCAGTCCGACGCCGCCTTTGCGGTGGTGACCGGCGACCTCACCCATTGGGGCGAGGCTGAGTCCTATGCCAATTTCGCCGAAGCGATGGCCGCGCTGACAATTCCCTACATCGCCATGGTCGGCAATCACGACCGCCGCGTCATCTGCCTCGAGGCGCTGAAGGCCGCGCCGCGCGATGCCAACGGTTTCGTGCAGGGCACGAAGACCACCGAGCACGGCCTGTTCGTCTTCCTCGACACCTTGGACGAGACCAGCCACGCCGGCGAGATGTGTGCCAAGCGCCTCGGCTGGCTCGCGAGCACGCTGGCGGCCGCGCCAGCCGACCAAGAATTCGTCGTCTTCATGCACCATCCGCCCTTCCCGCTTGGCGTCCACGCCATGGACGACATCGGGCTGAAGCAAAGCGCGGAGTTCGCCGAGGTGATCGCGCCCTACCGCGCTCGCATCCGGCACCTGTTCTTCGGCCATGTGCACCGGCCGATCTTCGGCAGTTTTGGCAAGATCCCGTTCTCGACACTGCGCGGCACCAACCACCAGGTCTGGTTCGAGCTCGACCAGAGCGCGCCGCACCTCGCCAGCCACGAGCCGCCGGCCTATGGCGTCGTGCTGATCGACGACGACAACATCGTCGTGCACAGCCACGACTTCCTCGACGAAAGCCTGCGCTTCCCGTTCGAGCCGCCCGCGGGAATGGACGGCCGCGACTATGCGCTCAACTTCGCGACACGGTGAGATGAGCCTCGCTGAACCCGCGGCTCTCCCGGTCGCGACCTCGGCGGCGCCGCGCCTCGACATCCTGCGGCGCCTCACCACCCGCTTCCAAGCCTCGCTGCCGGCCTATCTTCTGCTGCTGCCCTCGCTGGTCTTCCTCGCGTTGTTCACCTATGGCGCTTTGGGACGCGTGTTCGTCGATGCGCTGTATCAGCGCACGACGCCGAAGGCGCCGGTCCGTTTCGTCGGTCTCGACAATATCAGCGCGGTGACGGCCGACCCCGCCTTCACCGGCGCCGTCGTCAACAATCTCGTCTACGCCGTCGGCACGGCGGTCCCGAGCATCGCGCTGGCGCTACTGTTCGCGCTGGCGCTGTCGCGCACCCACGCCGTCAGCAGCGCGCTGCGCGCCGCGCTGTTCCTGCCGGTGCTGATCCCGATGGTCGCGGCCTCCGCGCTGTTCATGTTCATCTTCCTGCCCAATGTCGGCCTGCTCGACTATTACATCGGCCGGCTGCTTCCGGTGCTGCCGAACTGGCTCGGCGATCCCGACGTCGCGCTCTACGCGATCATGGTCATCACGATCTGGAAGAACGCCGGCTATTACATGCTGTTCTTCCTCGCCGGCCTCCAGGCGGTGCCCGAGGACGTGATGGAGGCAGCCCATCTCGACGGCGCGGGTCCCTATCAGCGCCTGCGTCACATCATCCTGCCGGAGCTCAAGCCCACCTTCCTGTTCGTCACCGTCATCGCGATCCTCAACGCGGTGACGCAGGTCGACCACGTCTTCGTCATGACCCAGGGCGGGCCGTCGAACTCCACCAATCTCGTGCTGTTCTACATCTACCAGCAGGCGGTGGAGCATTACGATATCGGCAAGGCCTCGGCCGCGACCCTCCTGACGCTCGCCGCGCTGATGGGCCTCACCGCGCTCTCGTTCCGTACCATGGCCAGCCGCGAGGGCGGGTCATGAAGCTGATCGACTGGCTCGCCAAGGACGCCCCGCTCGCCACCCGCAATGAGATCACGCCGAAGCTCGGCTTTCTGCTGACCGTGCTGCTCGCGATCGTCTGGCTCATTCCCTTCCTGTGGATGGTCGTGGCGACGCTGCGCCCGGCCTCCGACGGCATCAACGCCATGGCCGAGCTGATGCCGAGCCTGAAGCCGACGCTCGACAAGGTCAGGGATGCCTGGGAGATCGGCGATTTCCCGCGCTACACGCTCAACACCACGATCATCTGCGCTGGCATCCTGCTGGTGCAGTTCGTCACCATCACGCTCGCCGGCTTTGCCTTCGCGCGCCTGAAATTCGTCGGCAAGACGCTGATCTTCTACCTGTTCCTGATGCAGCTGATGCTGGTGCCGGTGCTGCTGATCGTGCCGAACCTCTCGCTGGTAGCGCAGCTCGGTCTCTACGACACGCTCACCGGCGTGATGATGCCGTTCTTTGCCTCCGCCTTCGGCACCTTCCTGATGCGCCAGGCCTTCGAGGCGATTCCGACCGAGCTGGAAGACGCCGCCCTGATCGACGGCGCCAGCCTCATTCAGCGCATCCGCCACATCTACGTGCCGCTGTCGATGCCGAGCTTCTCGGCCTTCGCCATCATCTCGGTGACCAGCCATTGGAACGACTTCCTGTGGCCGCTGATGGTGATCAATTCGCCCGACAAGCGTCCGCTCACGGTCGGCCTCTCCGTCTTCACCAAGACCGCCGAAGGCACGCAGGCCTGGGGCACCATCGCCGCCGGCACGCTGATGGTGATCACCCCGCTGCTCGTCACCTTCCTGATCTTCCAGAAGCGCTTCATCAGCTCTTTCGTCACCTCAGGCATCAAATAGGAGATTCTTCGATGCTGTTTTCCCGCAGGCTTGCACTCGGCCTCGCCATGATAGGCACCATGGCCGGCGCCCTCGCCTTCCCGGCGATGGCCGAAGGCCCGACCGAGATCGATCTGTTCTTCCCGGTCCCGGTCGACGGCAAGCTCGCCCGCGACATGGGCACCCTGATCAAGGAGTTCAACGAGACCCATCGCGACATCAAGGCGACCGCGGTCTACACCGGCTCCTACGACGACACGCTGATCAAGACGCGCGCCGCGATCAAGGCCGGCAAGCCGCCGTCCGCCGTGATCATGTCGGCCAACTTCCTGCTCGACATGCAGATCGAGAACGAGCTCACCAATCTCGACGCGCTGATCAAGGCCGACGGCACCACCAAGGAGCAGTTCCTCGGCCAGTTCTTCCCCGCGCTGCACGGCAATGCGGTGATCAACCGCTCGGTCTACGGCGTGCCGTTCCACAATTCGACGCCGCTGCTCTACATCAATGCCGACAAGGCCAAGGAAGCGGGCCTCGATCCGAGCAAGCCGCCGCAGACCTGGGCCGAGCTCACCGACTGGGCCAAGAAGCTGACCAAGCGCGAGGGCGACAAGGTGACCCAATGGGGCATCGCGATCCCCTGCGCCTATGATTATTGCGGCTGGATGATGGAAACGCTCACCATGAGCAATGGCGGGCGCTATTACAACGAGGAGTTCGGCGGCGAGGTCTATTACGACACGCCCTCGATGCTGGGGGCGCTCTCCTGGTGGAACGACCTCGTCGCCAAGCACAAGGTCCACCCGCCCGGCGCAACGCCCGGCCCGGCCGTCAGCACCTCCTTCATCTCGGGCAATGCCGCGATGATGATGCTGTCGACGGGCTCGCTCACTTACGTGCGCGACAACGCCAAGTTCAATTACAAGGTCGCCTTCATCCCACGCAACGTCCGCAACGCCGTGCCGATCGGCGGCGCCTCGCTGATCGTTCCGGCCGGTCTCGAAGCCGACAAGCAGAAGGCCGCCTGGACGCTGATCAAGTGGATGACCTCGCCCGAGAAGAGCGGCTGGTGGAGCCGCGCCACCGGCTATTTCGCGCCCAACATGGCGGCATACAAGACGCCCGAGATGGTCGACTTCCTGAACAAGAACCCCGACGCCAAGACCGCCGTCGAGCAGCTCGACGTCGCCAAGCCATGGTTTGCGACCTACAAGACCGTGCCCGTGCGCAAGAACCTCGAGGACGAGGTGATGCTGGTCCTCAACGGCAAGAAGCAGCCGAAGGAAGCCCTCGCCGCCGCCCAGAAGGCCGCCGACGAGACGCTGAAGCCGTACAATGCGGAGACTTCGCTGAAGCTGCCGTAAAGCGACCGACATCAGCAAACGATCATTCGGCGCTCCGTCATGCGGGGCGCCGAATGCGCTTTGGGATGGCGCGAGCTCAGATCGTCACCACGATCTTGCCGAATTGTTCGTTCGACTCCAGGAAGCGATGCGCCTCGACGATCTCGTCAAACCTGAACGTCCTCGCGATAACAGGCTTCAGCGTGCCGTCCGCCAAGCCGTCGAGAACGAACGCCTTGGCCCGCGCAAGGCGCGGGGGATCGCTGATGATCTCGTGTACCAGATAGCCGCGCAGCGTTAGGCTCTTCGTCAGGACGCTGAACAGCGGAAACGGCGTCGGCGCGGGGCTGAGCCCGCCATATTCGATTAGGATACCACCCGACGACATTGCCGCGGTCAGCGGCTCGAACGCGGGACCGCCGACCGCGTCGAATACCACGCGGACGCCAGTTGAGCCTGCGATCCGCTCAAGTAGCAATCGGATGTCCTCTTCGTCCGAGGCGATGACATGGGCGGCGCCGGCATCGTGCAAAGCGCAACGCTTGGCCGAGGTGCGCGTCAGGGCAACCGGGATAGCGCCAACCCGGTTCGCGATCTGGATGGCGGCAAGCCCGACACTGCTCGATGCCGCCGTGATGGCGACTACGTCTCCGCGCCGAAGTCCGGCGATGTCGACCAGAGCGCCGTAGGCTGTCAGAAATTGCATCCACACCGCAGCCGCCGCCTCGAAGCAAAGCTCCGGCGGATGCTTCACGACGAGTTCGGCGGGAAATGTCGCGATCTCGGCATAGGCCGGCCATCGCACCATCGACATCGGCGGCACGATGCTCACGGCGTCGCCCGGCGCAAATCCGGACACGCCTTCACCGATGGCCTCGACAAGCCCGGCCGCCTCCAGACCGAGACCCGACGGGAGTTTCGCGGTCTCGATATAGGTGCCTCGCCGCAACAACGCTTCCGCACGGTTGAGGCCGAGGGCCTTGACCCGGATCTGAACCTCGCCCTTTGCCGGCGCTGGAACCTCGACAGTCTCGAGGTGCAGCACCGCGGGGCCGCCATGTTGATGAAAGCGAACGACGCGTGCCATGAGACACTCCAACAGTTGAACTGAATGGAGCTATGCCGCCCCCGGAGAAGCGGATAAATCGCTGAAACGGGCGAACAGTCGAAACCAGGAGTTTGCAATCGTGGACCGCCTCACCAGCATGGCCGTGTTCGTTCGGGCGGTCGATCTCGGCTCCTTCGCGGCCGCGGCCGATGCCCTGGAAATGTCGAGCCCGATGGTCGGCAAGCATGTGCGCTTCCTCGAAGAGCGGCTTGGCGTCCGCCTCCTCAACCGCACCACGCGCCGCCAGAGCCTGACCGAGGCCGGGCAGGCCTATTACGAGCGTTGTCGCGTGGTGCTGCTCGAAGCGGACGCCGCCGATGCCGTCGTTGCCGACGAATTGTCCGAGCCGCGCGGCAGGCTGCGCGTGACCATGCCGGCCCTGCTAGGCCGGCACTGCATCGCTCCCTTGCTGATGAAGCTCGCGCGAAAACATCCGCGGCTCGAACTCGACCTCTCCTTCGGCGATCCGATCGCCGACATCATCGAGGCCGGCTACGACCTTGCGATCCGGACCGGCGATCTCGACGACCAGTCCGGCGTGATCGCACGCCGCATCGCAAGCCAGCGCATGGTGGTGTGCGGCGCGCGCTCGTACTTACGGGCGAGCGGCAAGCCGAAATCGATCGACGATCTCACCGCACATCAGGCGATCATCTATCGCCGCTCGGGGCACGTCCGTCCTTGGCTGTTTCCACAAGGCGGGTCCGTGCGCGAGATCATGCCGTCCGGCAGGCTACGGCTCGACGATCTCGAGGCGATTGCCGATGCCGCCACGCAGGGCATGGGGCTCGCCTGGCTGCCGTACTGGCTGGTCCGCGAGCGCCTCGCCACCGGCGCGCTGATCCATCTCCTCAGCGGCCATCCAGAATTCCTCTACGAATGCCACGCGCTGTGGCCGCGCTCACCCCACTTGCCGCCAAAGGTCCGAGTGGCCGTGGATACCTTGGCCGCAGCCCTGCCGAAGCTGATGACATAAAGGACGGTTTCCGCCGTTAACCCCCCGTCCACCATCCGGATGCGCCTACCGCCGGTAACCATTGGAATTAACAGACCCTCAACATACCCCCGACAAATCTATCAATGTTTCTGGAGATTTCGCCGTGGATCTGTTGGTTTTCGAGTTCCTGGGGCTGGCGCTGGTCGTCATGTGCGTGATCGTGGTGGCGCTGCCCTGCGCCCGCAAATCCTCGCACCGGGTCCGTTACGAATAGGAATTTCGTCGGAAAAAGCGATTCCGGCCCCGATGCAAGGCTCGAATTCGCATCGAGCCCCTTGACATCACAGCACTTTCGGCAGAACGGCTGATACCAAGTGTCATGGGCCGTTCATGGATTTGATTACCACCACCGCTGACCTCGCGGCTGCCTGCAGCCGGCTGGCCAAGCACCCCGTCATAACCGTCGATACCGAGTTCCTGCGCGAGACCACCTACTACCCGCTGCTGTGCGTGGTTCAGATGGCCAGCGCCGAGGAAGCCATCGTCATTGACACCCTGGCTGCCGGCATCGACCTCAAGCCGTTCTTCGAGCTGATGGCCAACGAGAGCGTGCTGAAGGTCTTCCACGCCGCCCGTCAGGACATCGAGATCATCTGGCATCAGGCCGGCATCATCCCGCACCCGGTGTTCGATACCCAGGTCGCCGCGATGGTGCTCGGTTACGGCGACAGCATCGCCTACGACGCCCTGGTCGAGAAGGTTACCGGCCACCGTCCGGACAAGACCCACCGCTTCACCGACTGGTCGCGCCGGCCGCTGACCAAGGAGCAGATGCATTACGCGGTATCCGACGTCACCCACCTGCGTGACGTGTTCGCCGCGCTCGACGCCGACCTCAAAAAGCGCCGCCGCAGCGAATGGGTCTCCATCGAGATGGAGGTCCTCACCTCCCCCCGAACCTACGACTTCCATCCCGAGCGGGCCTGGGAGCGGCTGAAGACCCGCGTGCGCAAGCCGAAGGATCTCGCGGTGCTGATGGAGGTCGCGGCCTGGCGCGAGCAGGAGGCGCAGAGCCGCGACGTGCCGCGCGGCCGCGTGCTGCGCGACGAGGCGATCACCGACATCGCCACCCACGCGCCGACCACGCTGGAGAAGCTCGCCCATCTGCGCTCGGTGCCGAAAGGGTTCGAGAAATCCAAATGGGGCGCGGACATCGTCGCCGCGGTCGAGCGCGGGCTCAAGCGGGATTTTGCGACGCTGCCGAAGCTGGAAAAGCCGCGCAACAATTCCAACGGCGCCGCCATCGTCGAGCTGTTGAAGGTGCTGCTGCGCATGACCGCCGAGCGCCACGCGGTCGCCAGCAAGGTGATCGCGACGGTCGACGACCTCGAGGAGATCGCGGCCGACGACGAGGCCGACGTGCCCGCCTTGCGCGGCTGGCGCCGCGAATTGTTCGGCGATGCCGCGCTCAAGCTGAAGCGCGGCGAGCTGGCGCTGGCGATCGAAAAGGGGCGCGTGATCGGGGTGCAGCGGGCGTAGTCGGCCAGCACGATCGTCACAGCGGCGGCAGAGCCGGATCCTCATCCTGAGGAGCGCGGAACGCGCGTCTCGAAGGATGAAGGCCCGGCTGGTGGCCTCGCCCTTCGAGACGCGCGCAACGTGCGCGCTCCTCAGGGTGAGGGTCCACCATCTCCAATGCTGCTCTACGCCGGCGTCAGCTTGGCGACTTCCGCCTTCATGTCGTCCAGCACGCCCGAGATCGCGGCGACCAGATCGTCGATGTGGGATTTGTTGACGATCAGCGGCGGGCAGATGGCAATGGCGTCCAGCATGTTGCGCGAGATCACGCCACGCTCCTGGAGCATGCGGCTGGCAATGCCGCCGACCGCGCCAGGCGTTGCCGCTGCCGTCTTGCGCCCCTTGTCGAGCACGAGCTCGATCGCCGCGATCATGCCGACGCCGCGGACCTCTCCGACCAGCGGATGGCTGGTGAGCTCGCGCAAACGGCCCTGCATGTAAGCGCCGAGCTCGGCCGCATGCGCGACCAAGCCGCGTTCCTCGATGATCTTGAGGTTCTCCAGCGCGATCGCCGAGCCGACCGGATGGCCGCCGGCGGTAAAACCGTGGCCGAGCACGCCGATCTTGTTGCTCTCGTCCGCGATCGGCTCGAACATGCGGTCGTTCATGATGATCGCCGAGAGAGGGAAATAGCTCGACGTGATCTGCTTGGAGACCACGATCGCATCCGGCTTGATGCCATAGGTCTCGCAACCGAACATCTTGCCGGTGCGGCCGAAGCCGCAGATCACCTCGTCGGCGACCAGGAGGATGTCATACTTCTTCAGGACCGCCTGGATCTTGTCCCAATAGGTCGCCGGCGGCACGACGACGCCGCCCGCCCCCATCACCGGCTCGCCGAAGAACGCCGCGATCGTATCGGGCCCTTCCTTCTGGATCAGCGCGTCGAGCTCCTCCGCGCGGCGCGTCGCAAACGTCTCCTCGCTCTCGCCGGCGGCGCCGTCCTTGTAGAAGTGCGGCGAGCCCGTGTGCAGAATGTTCGGCAGCGGCAGGTCGAAGGAGCGGTGATTGTTCGGCAGGCCCGTGAGGCTGGCGGAGGCGATGGTGACGCCATGATAGGCGCGCATCCGGCTGATCACCTTCTTGCGCTGCGGCTGGCCGAGCGCGTTGGAGCGATAGGCGATCAGCTTCAACACGGTGTCGTTGGCTTCCGAGCCGGAATTGGTGAAGAACACCTTGCTCATCGCAACCGGCGCGAGCGCGACCAGCTTCTCGGCGAGATCGATCGAGGGCCCGTGCGATTTGGCGGAGAAGGTGTGATAGAACGGCAGCGCCTGCATCTGCTTGTGCGCCGCCTCGACGAGCCGCTTCTCGTTGAAGCCGAGCCCGACGCTCCACAGCCCGGCCATCGCCTCGAAATAGCGCTTGCCCGACGCATCGAAGACGTAAGGACCATCACCGCGTTCGATCACCAGGGGACCGGCCTGCTGATGCGTGCGCGCGTTGGTGTAGGGATGGAGCTGATAGGCCACATCCCGGGCCTCTTGCGAATTGGGCAGCATGGACATTTGCGAGGATCCTTGAAAGCGTCACGTCGCAGGCATAGCCGGCGTCATCACTCGATGATCAGTCCCTTGGCTATTGCGACAGCGCAGAACTTGCAACGCCAATTCGCCGGCAGCAAGCGCTCAGCAGCGTTGCACAAAGCCGCAGACGACAAAGCCGCGCATCACGGAGCGGCACATCACGGAACGCCACATCGCAGACCGCATGTCATAACGTCTGGGGGGCCGCTCTCACGCCGCGCCGTCGTCATGCCCGTCGTCGGCGCCGGCTGCGGCTTCCCTCACCTCCACCAGCGCCATCGACAGCAGATAGACCGTCGTCGGCAGACCAAGCCTGCGCGCCTTCTCGGCGGCATGCGACAGGTCGCTGGCCAGCTCCTTGAGCTCGTCTCCCCGTGACAATCCCGCACCCCATCCGCCGGTTGCGGCCGCCTACACCGCAACGACGCCGCTGGTTCTGATCAGTTCGGCGCTAGACTGGATTGTAGCAAAATTCCCGACCACATTCACTACCGCATGCTTATAGGCGGCGGCATCGCCCGTGCCCGGCTGGCGGCAAGCCACGGCGTCGGCGACGACCTGGTAGCGATGGCTGCGGTGAAACCCGTCGGCGGCGGTGGCCAGGATCGTCTCGTCCAGGGAAAACCCGACCAGAATGCAGCGCACATTGCGGATATTGGACATGTAGTCCACAAACCGCGACGAGCTGTAGGCGGACGGCAGCGGGTGCTCGAACGTCAGTTCCCCCGGCCGCGGCTTCATCTCCGCGATCCAATCAGTCAGCCTGGATGCCGGATTGAACCAGGCGGCCTGCGCGATGCGCTTCAGGTGCATCACCGGCCACAGATTGCCGCGCCACAGCGTCAGGAGTTCCAGGCAGCGCGCCATGGCGCCGTCGCCGTCGAGGATGACGTGGCGGCGCCCTGGGGTCAGATATTCGATCTGCAGATCCGCGCAGACCAGGATCGGCGGATCGTCGTGGATGGAAGCCAGCATTATGTTGCGCCGAGCTGCACCAGTTTCAGCGGTCGGCGAGCGCGAGGTCCCGCAGCGGTGAGGTCACCGCCCGCCCCGCCGAGGCGTCGAGCACGCCCGGCCGGTCCCAATCGCCCTCGGGACGGATGATCACATAGGGATCGCTGTCCAGCGTGATCGCGTCCGGGCCCGGCTCGATCTCCAGCAGCATCTCCGTGTAGGAAAAATCCGAGAAGGTGATCTTGCGATTATGGCCGAGCGGCTTGGCGCCGAAATGCGCCCAGAAATCGACCAGCCTGTCCTGCGCCTGACCGTAGATCTTGCGAAATCCCTTGCGCTTCACGTAGTCCACGCTGGCCTGCACCAGCTTGAACGAGACGCGCGAGCGCCGGTATTGGTGCCGCACCGCGAGCCGCTCCACCTTGGCGAAATCGCCGAAGAAGCGCACCCGCAGGCAGCCCGCAGGCTCGTTGCCGACGAAGCCGATGAAGTGCGCCGCGACCATGTCGTTGCCGTCGAACTCCTCCTCGAACGGACAATCCTGCTCGGCGAGATAGACCGCGGAGCGAATGGCGGTGACCAGCATGAGATCGTTTGGATCTCGCGCAAGGCGGATGGTGATGGCGCGGGAACTGGGCTTGGCGACGGGAATCCTAGTACCGTGCATCTGCAAAACTCCTTGCTTGAATGATTGCGCCCGGCATGCTCATCGGCTGCCGATGCCAGGGCCGCTCGTAGCACCAGAGGTCGGGCTGGAAGCTTGGGACCGGTGCAAAGCCGGTCGCCCTCATGATGTTGCGTCCGGCCACCGTTGACGGCTGCGCATAGCAATCCGCGCCGCGAAACCTTAGCTGTCGCAGATGTGCCGCCGCCTTGCCGAGACCGGCAATGCCCCGCCCCGTCGCCGCGATCGCCCAGATGTAGATGGCGGCGACGTCTTCCTTCGCGGAAGCGAGATAGCGCGTCTCGGGCGCGGTAAGGCAGATCTCGTCGAGCAGCAGCGCATCATGCCCGCGGTCATTGAGAAACAGGAAGGCCATGCCGCCGACGAGATGGCCTTTTCGGCTGAACGTCAGAATGCTCTGGGGATCGAACGTGGCGTATCGCGCAAGCTCTTCCGCTCCGATCCGCACGCCCGGCACCAGCCGGTGCGCCATCTGCGCCAGCGCGGCTATTTCGGAAGATTGCGCGCACCGGACGTCCACATCCGGGCTCAGCGGCAAGGCATCGAAATCATGCCTTGCGGCAAACGAGCCCCTTTCCATACCCATATCACGCCTCTATCGTTCGAGGCTTTCGTGCCCCGCTACGCCGAGGAGCTTAGCGGCTGGAGATCAGGAGTATGCCCCAGTTATTGCACCGGGGTGCTGCGATGACGCAGCACGGTGAAGAGGCCCTGGATGCGTCCTGGGACGATTTGAAACTGTTTTTAGCATGCGCAAAATATAAAAGTTTCCGCAACGCCGCCGAGGAACTCGGGCTCACCTCGACCACGCTGATGCGCCGGGTCGACCGGCTCGAAGAGAGCATCGGCTGCAAGCTGTTCCTGCGCGACCAGAGCGGGCTCACGCTCAGCGATGAAGGCACAGCAATGATCGCCGACGTTGCGCATATGGAGCGTCATGCCTTCAACGTCTTCCGGCGCGCATCGCGATCGTCGAACGACACCTCGGGCACCGTGCGCGTCGCGGTGACGGAAGGGCCCGGCAATTTCTGGATCCTGCCGCGACTGATCGACTTCCAGAAGACCTACCGCAGGATCACCGTCGATCTGCGCTGCGCGATGGAGCAGGCCGACGTCGCACGGCTTGAATCGGACATCGCGATCCAGCTCGAGCCGCCGACCAATCCCGACCTGATCGTCACCAAGCTCGGCCGCCTGCACATCTATCCCTTCGTCTCCAAGGAGTACGAAAGCCTCTACGGAGTACCGGCAACCCTTGCGGAGCTGAAGGACCACCGCATCATCAAGCAGAGCGCACCGCAGGTCGACGACGGCGCCTACGCCCGCGTGCTCGGACTGAAGTCGCTGGAGGGCATCGTCGGGATCAAGACCAATTCCTCGGTCGGGGTGCTCTATGCCGTCGAACGCGGCGCCGGCATCGGCTTCCTGCCGACGGTCTCGATCGCACTCGGCGCGCCGCTGATCGCCGTCGATCTCGGCGTCAGCCACCACGCCGATCTCTGGCTCACCTATCACAAGGAGTTCCGCGCCTCCGAGCGCCACAAGATCGTGGTCGACTGGCTGAAGAAGATCTTCGATCCCAAAACCTATCCCTGCTTCCGCGACGAGTTCATCCATCCGAACGCGCTGGTGCCGATGATGGCGGCCGCGCGCGAGGGATTTGGGCTGACGGGATATGTCGCCACGACGCCGGCTTGAGCGCCGACGAGCCTAAGCTCACCATTTGTACTCGAAGCCGACCGTGCCCTGGTGCGAGGTCAGCTCGTTGCGAAACTTGCCGTCGTAATTGACGTAGAGCCGCGCCACGCTGGTCAGGCTGAGCGAAGCCGAGGCGCCGGCATCCGCGCCATAGCGGCTCTCCCCGATGCCGGGAACGACGATGTTCTGGGTTCCCAGGCTGACCTGGATCGAGCCGAGATCCTGGTGAAAATTGTCGACGAACTTGCCGTAGGCGGACAGGTCGAGGATTTTCTGGTCGATGACGAAGTAGCGGCCGATCTCGGCCCCGATCATGACGCGTGCGCGCGCGAGCGCCGTCGAGCCGACGTTGAGCGGATCGAGCCCGCCGGTCTCCTGGAACGCCGCGCTGGTGGCGCGCACATATTCCAACGCCCCCTTGGGAACGACCCGCATCTGGTCTTGGGTCCAGTAATAGCTGATCTCGGTCAGCGCGCCGTCGATCGCCGCGCGATAACCCGCGGTCGCAAGGCCGAGACCGGTGTCGCGGCTGGAGCGGACCTTGCCGAAGCCGTGCACCACGGCGAAGGCCCAGGTCCACGGGCCCTTGTCGACCGAGCCGCTGAAACCGATTTGCGTCAGGTCGAGCGTCGCCGATTGCAGCGCCAGCGGCACGTCGACATCGGTGTGGCTCTGGTCGACCGAGAAGCCGAGATTGACACCCGGCGCAACGCGCGCGCCAAAGCCGGCGACGCCGCCAACCGTCTTGCGCTTGTCGCCGACGAAGTCGCCTTGCGCGTCGGTGCGCACCGAGATGCCGTAGCCCTCGACCCAGGTGCGATAGCGCGGATCTTCCGTGCTCGCCGATGCGCCGCCGCCGCCGGGATTGGTCCGGAACGCCCGGTTGAAACCACCCGAGGCCTGGTTGCCGAGCCGCTCGAGGAAGCTGGAGCCGAGATTGAGTGCGCCGTTGCGGACCGACTGGTCGTAATTGGTCGATGTCGGCGTCGGGATCGGGGTCGGTGACGGCGTGGGTGTCGGGGTCGGCGTGGGCGTCGGGCTTTGCGCCAGGACTGGCGACATGGCCGACATCATCACGACGATCGCAAGCGCCATCGCGATCGCGGCCGCGACCCTGCCGACGCGGCCACGCCCGATCGTCTGCCGTGTCCCGGAGGGCTGCGATGTGCAGCACATGACGACAAATCCCGAAAGCCAATGGCGACGCGCAAGATGCAACGCGCACGCAAGCCGCGATTTGGGCCGAACTGCTCCGGAGGGTCAACCGCTTAGCATGCCGGCACGCAGGCTATTGCCTCGATTGTGGTTCCGCAGCCACAGGTCGGAAATTGCAGATCGGTCCGGCCTGCCTGCCCTTGAAATTCGCGCTCTGCTTGCTAACGCGCGATTTTCATGTTGCAATATCGGACACAATCGGAATTGGCCGCTCGACTGTGCGTTTCGCGACATTGCGCCTCAAGACTCGAACAGACTTCGGAAGCCCGTTTGTGGCGTGGCACGCGAAAAGCGGCCGCGTCTTTTTTGTATCTAGTGGAGGAGACTAGCGATGCCGCAAAAGGGCACCGTCAAATGGTTCAACCCGACCAAGGGCTATGGGTTCATCAAGCCGAACGGTGGCGACAAGGATGTGTTCGTTCACATCTCCGCCGTCGAGCGCGCTGGACTCTCGACCCTCAACGAAAACCAGGTGGTTGAATACGACCTCGTGGAGAACCGCGGCAAATCCTCCGCGGAGAACCTCAAGGTCTCCTGATGTCTCTCGGCGTGAAGCGCGAGAGACCATGACGTGGCCCCCCGGCTCTGCCGGGGGATTTTGTTTGGGGAGACCGCTGCGGGGGCGGGGCTTCAGCTCACCACCGGCGAAACCAAAAAATTCTCCGACGGCCCGCTTCCATCGGTCTTGCAGACATCGCCCTCGATCCGGACCTTGCCAGTCGCGAGCAGCCGCAGCGCTTCGGGGTAGATGCGGTGCTCGACCTCGAGGATGCGCTCCGACAGCGTATCTCCCGTGTCGTGATCGCTGACGGGAACCGCGCCCTGCATCACGATCGGGCCGGCATCGGTCTCGGGGATCACGAAGTGCACCGTGGCACCCGACAGCTTGACGCCGGCGCGCAAGGCCTGGCCGTGCGGATCGAGGCCGGGGAACGACGGCAGCAGCGAGGGATGGATGTTGAGCATCCGTCCGTACCAGGCCTTGGTGAATTCGGCCGTGAACAGGCGCATGAAACCGCCGAGACAGATCAGCTCGATGCCGTGCTCATCGAGCGCGGCCTGCAGCACCTTCTCGAAGCCGGCGCGGTCCTTGCCGAACGGCTTGCTCTCGATCACCAGCGTGCTCACGCCCGCCGCCTTGGCCCGTTCGAGCCCGGGCGCATCGGCCTTGTTCGAGATGACGAGCGAGATTTCGGCCGGGAAATCCGCCGAGCTTGCGGCCCTGATCAGCGCGGCCATGTTGGAGCCGCGGCCGGAGATCAGGATGGCGACGCGGCGCTTCATCACAGCGCCAGATCGAGATGGCCGTTATAGACGACGCGGTGCTCGCCCTCGGCCGGGATCACGGTGCCAAGCTGCGCCACGGTCTCGCCGGCATCGGTGAAGACCTCGATCACCTGATCGACCTTGTCAGGCTCGACGATCGCGATCATGCCGATGCCGCAATTGAAGGTGCGCAGCATCTCCAGCTCGGCAATGCCGGCCTGCGCCGCCAGCCATTTGAACACCGGCAGCACCGGCAGGCGCGCGAGGTCGATGCCGACGCCGAGGTCCTTCGGCAGCACGCGCGGAATGTTGTCGGTGAAGCCGCCGCCGGTGATATGGGCAAGGCCCTTCACCGCGCCGGTCTCGCGGATCGCGCGCAGGCAGGACTTGACGTAGAGCCGTGTGGGCGTCAGCAGCGCGCCGCCGAGCGTCATCACGGGTGCGAACGGTGCCTGCGCCGCGAAGCCGAGGCCGGATTGTTCCACGATCTTGCGCACCAGCGAAAAGCCGTTGGAATGCACGCCCGACGAGGCAAGGCCAATCACGGCATCGCCCGCCGCGATGTCCTTGCGGGGCAGCAGCGTGCCCCGCTCCGCCGCTCCGACGGCAAAGCCGCCGAGGTCGTAATCGCCGTCCTTGTAGAGGCCGGGCATCTCGGCGGTCTCACCGCCGATCAAGGCGCAGCCGGATTCGCGGCAGCCTTCCGCGACGCCCGCGACGATCGAAGCCGTGGCCTCGGGGTCGAGCTTGCCGCAGGCGAAATAGTCCAGGAAGAACAGCGGTTCGGCACCCTGCACCACGAGATCGTTGACGCTCATGGCGACGAGGTCGATGCCGATCCCGCCGTGCAGCCCGGTCTCGATCGCGATCTTGACCTTAGTGCCGACGCCGTCGGTCGCGGCCACGAGGACGGGATCCTTAAAGCCGGCCGCCTTGAGGTCGAACAGGCCGCCGAAGCCGCCGATCTCGGCATCGGCCCCCGGCCGCGCCGTGGCGCGCACCATCGGCTTGATCAGATCGACCAGGCGGTTGCCCGCATCGATATCGACGCCTGAATCGGCGTAAGTGAGGCCGTTTTTGCGGTCGGTCATGCCCGATTTCCAGTGGGGTTGCGGCTGGTTACGTCGAATTCCGGGGACACGCAATGGCTCGCGTGGCGCACCGCCATATACTATGTAGAGATATCAACCGGTTCAGCCTCCCGAGGGGCCGGATTTCGAGGTAGACCGGGTGCCGGGAAGCGCTTTCGTGAGTATTCCGAACATCATTACGCTGGGCCGCATCATGCTGGTCCCGATCATCGTCTGGGCCATCGTGTCGAGCCAAATGGAGGTCGCGTTCGCCGTCTTCCTGATCGCCGGTATCAGCGACGCCGTGGACGGCTTCCTGGCCAAGCGTTTCAACATGACGAGCGAGCTTGGGGCCCTGCTCGACCCGCTCGCGGACAAGGCCCTGCTGGTCTCGATCTACATGGCGCTGGGCATCTGGGGCGCGATCCCGCGCTGGATCGTGATCCTGGTGGTCTCGCGCGACATCATGATCGTCGCCGCCGTGATCATATCCTGGCTGTTCGACCGGCCGGTCGAGATGAAGCCGTCGAAAGTGTCCAAGCTCAACACGGTGGCACAGGTGGCGTTCGCGGCGCTGGTGCTGGCGGCACTTGCCTTCGGCTTCAAGCCGGCTCCTTATGATATCATCCTGATGGGCCTCGTCACGGTCTTCACGCTCACGTCGGTGTCGCTCTATCTCGTCGGGTGGCTGCGGCACATGAGCACGATCGAGGCCAAGTGAGAGCGGACGACAAGTGAGAGCGGACGGGGTGGGAGCGGAAGCGGCCCCGCAAGAGGCCAATTCCGCTCGATCAAGTCGCATTTCTCTTCAAACGGGCCGGCGCGCCGGCAGGAGCAAAGCAAGCGTGGCAGGCCGCGTCCATCCCCGACAATTGGCGTTTACGCTTCCGCATGCGGAGAGCCTCAGCCGGGACAATTTCCTCGAGGGCCCCGCCAACGCGGCCGGCGTGGCCCTGATCGACAGCTGGCCGGAATGGCCGAACCGGATCATGTGGCTCGCCGGCCCCGAAGGCAGTGGCAAGAGCCACCTCGCCGCGATCTGGGCCGACATCTCAGGCGCCCGCTCGGCTGCGGCCAACGTCCTGACGGCCGCCGGCGTTCCGGGCGCGCTCGCCACCGGCGCCCTGGTGGTCGAGGATCTCCGGGCGGGCGATTTCGACGAGCGCGCCCTCTTCCACCTGATGAACCTTGCCCGCGAGGACGGCGCCTACGTGCTCTTCACCGGGCGCGAGGTGCCGGCCGCGCTCGAAATCGAGCTTCGCGACCTGCGCTCGCGCCTGCGCGCCGTGCCTGTGGTCACGCTGCTGCCCCCGGACGACCAGCTCTTCCGCGGTCTGATCTTGAAATTCTGTGCCGACCGCCAGCTCAATGTGGACGAGAGCGTGGTCGGCTATCTCGCCACCCGCCTGGAGCGGTCCTCGGCCGCCGCCCGCCAGGCCGTGGAACTGCTCGACAGCGAGGCCCTGCGGCTCGGCCGTCCCGTCACCAGGGCGCTGGCCGCCGAGCTGCTGCGGGACGCCTGACGCTCGCCCGCCCGGGAGTCGCGGAGCCCGCTTGACGCCGCCAAGCGGCGGAACATCAATGTCATCGAAACGTCATCGCTGTAACACATGCTCCCGCGGGTTTTGCGCATAGATCGCAAAGTGAGGCGAGACAGGATGGACCGACTTCTGATGGACTCTGCGCAAGCCATTGAAATAAAAGAGAAAATTCCGGAGGCCGAAGGCCTGCCGGCGATCGCGGCCAGCCCCGAACGATTCATCAATCGCGAGCTCTCCTGGCTGCATTTCAACCGCCGCGTCCTGGAGGAATCCGTCAATTCCAGCCACCCCGTGCTGGAGCGGGTGCGATTCCTGTCGATTTCGGCGAATAACCTCGACGAATTCTTCATGGTCCGCGTCGCCGGTATCAAGGCCCAGGTGCGCGAGGGCATTGCCGAACGCAGCCCCGACGGCCTGACGCCGTCCGAGCAACTCGCGCTGATCAACCGCACCGTGTCCGAGCTTGCCTCCGACCAGCAGGCGATCTGGCGCGACCTGCGCGGCACGCTGGCCGATGTCGGCATCGTGCTGGTCGACGGCAAGGATGTCAGCAAGGCGGAACGGACCTGGATCGAGGACTACTTCCTCAACAACGTGTTCCCGCTGCTGACGCCGCTGGCAATCGACCCGGCCCACCCCTTCCCGTTCATCCCGAGCCTCGGCTTCACCATCGCGCTCCAGCTCACGCGCGCTGCCGACGGCAAGCAGATGAACGCGCTGATCCGCATGCCCGGCAAGATCGACCGCTTCATCCGCCTGCCGGCCGACGGCAAGATCGTTCGGCTGATCTCGCTGGAACAGGCAACCGCCCTGTTCATCAACCGCTTGTTCCCCGGCTATAACCTGCACGGCCAGGGCGCCTTCCGGATCATCCGCGACTCCGAGCTCGAGATCGAGGAAGAGGCGGAAGACCTCGTCCGCCTGTTCGAGACGGCACTGAAGCGCCGCCGCCGCGGGTCGGTGATCCGGCTCGAGATCGACGCCAAGATGCCGGAGCAGCTGCGCAGCTTCGTTCAGCACGCACTTTCTGCCGCCGATGACGAGGTCTTCCTGGTCGACGGCGTGCAGGCGATGAACGAGCTCTCGCAGCTCACCCGCCTCGACCGTCCCGATCTCGAATTCACCCCTTACGTGCCGCGCCACCCCGAGCGCGTGCGCGAGCACGGCGGCGACATCTTTGCCGCGATTCGGCAGAAGGACCTCGTCGTCCATCACCCCTACGAATCCTTCGACGTTGTGGTGCAGTTCCTGCAGCAGGCCGCACGCGACCCCGACGTCGTTGCGATCAAGCAGACGCTCTACCGCACCTCCAACAACTCGCCGATCGTGCGCACGCTCGCTGAAGCCGCCGAGGCCGGCAAGTCCGTCACGGCGCTGATCGAGCTGAAGGCGCGCTTCGACGAGGAAGCCAACATCCGCTGGGCCCGCGACCTCGAACGCGCCGGCGTGCAGGTCGTCTACGGCTTCCTCGAGCTGAAGACGCACGCGAAGCTCTCGATGGTGGTGCGCCGCGAGGGCGGCAGCCTCACCACCTATGTTCATACCGGCACCGGCAATTATCACCCGGTCACCGCACGCATCTACACCGACCTCTCCTATTTCACCTCGGATCCGACCATCGGCCGCGATGCCGCGCGCGTGTTCAACTTCATCACCGGCTACGCCGCGCCGAGCGATCTGGAAAAGATGGCGGTGTCGCCGCTCACCCTGCGCAAGCGCATCATCGAGCACATCCAGGGCGAGACCGCGCATGCGCGGCACGGCCGGCACGGCGCGGTCTGGATGAAGATGAATGCGCTGGTCGACCCCGACATCATCGACGCGCTCTACGAGGCCTCGCAGGCGGGCGTGCAGGTCGAGCTCGTGGTGCGCGGCATCTGTTGCCTGCGCCCCGGCATTCCCGGCCTGTCCGAGAACATCCGCGTCAAGTCGATCATCGGCCGCTTCCTGGAACACGGCCGAATCTACTGCTTCGGCATGGGCCAAGGCCTGCCGAGCGCCAAGGCGGCTGTGTATATCTCCTCTGCCGACATGATGCCGCGCAACCTCGACCGCCGCGTCGAGGTGCTGTGCCCGCTGCAAAATCCGACGGTGCATCAGCAGGTTCTCGAACAGATCATGGTCGCCAACCTGAAAGACAACGAGCAGAGCTGGCAGTTGTTGCCGGATGGGTCCTCAACGCGTATGAAGACCGCGAAAGGCGAGGAGCCTTTCAACGTCCACAACTACTTCATGACAAATCCGAGTCTGTCTGGCCGTGGAAAGTCGCTCAAGGAATCCTCGCCGCGTCGTCTCACGCGCCGGAACGAACGCCATCAATCCTGATCCGGGATTTCCGACGTGAAGCGGCCGCGCAAGCGCGGCTCGAGCGTCGCGGTCATCGACATCGGCTCCAACTCGGTCCGTCTCGTCGTCTACGAGGCGCTGGCGCGGAGCCTCATTCCGATCTTCAACGAGAAGACGCTGTGCGGTCTCGGGCGCGAGGTGCAGAGCACCGGCCTGCTCGCCCCCGACGCCGTCGACAAGGCGCTGACCTCGCTCAAGCGCTTTCGCGCCCTGTGCCGCGTGATGCAGGTCGGGCGCGTGTTCGCGATCGCGACCGCAGCCTGCCGCGACGCCTCCAACGGCGCCGATTTCATCGCCAAGGCCGAACGCATCTGCGCCGTGGACATCGAGATCCTGTCGGGCCCGCGCGAGGCGCGGCTGTCGGCGCTCGGCGTGATCTCCGGCATCCATCATCCCGACGGCATCGTCGGCGACCTCGGCGGCGGCTCGCTCGAATTGATCGACGTGCGCAAGAACAGCGTGCGCAGCGGCGTGACGCTGCCGCTCGGCGGACTCGCGCTGCAGGATCTCGCGCACAAATCACTCAAGCGCGCCGACCGCATCGTGCGCGAGGAGCTCGACGAGGTGCCGCAGCTCACGGCGGGCCGCGGCCGCACCTTCTACGCGGTCGGCGGCACCTGGCGCGCGCTCGCGCGCATTCACATCATCCAGAGCGGCTATCCGCTCCAGGTGATGCACGGCTATTCGCTGTCGGCGGCGGAAGCACTCGACTTCTCCCGCAGGCTGCGTCGCCTCGCGGCCGCAAACATGCTCGCCGACATCGAGAGCGTCGCCGATGCCCGCCGCCCCCTCCTCACCTATGCGGCACTGGTGCTCGAGCACATCATCCGGGTCGCGAAGCCCAAGACTATCGTGTTCTCGACCTTCGGCGTGCGCGAGGGCCTGCTGCACGAGAAGCTGGCGGAGGCGGAACGCAACAAGGACGGCCTGATCTGCGCCGCGGAGGAGCTGAACCAGCTGCTGTCGCGCTCGGCCAGGCACGCCCACGAGCTGATCGCCTGGACCGATCGCCTCGTGCGCGTGGTCAAGCTGCGTGAAACCGAGGAGGACCGACGACTGCGCCACACCGCCTGCCTCTTGTCCGACATCGGCTGGCGCGTGCATCCGGATCACCGCGGCGAGCAGACGCTGAGCCTCGTCGTCAACGGCAATTTCGGCGCGATCACCCACACCGAGCGCGCCTTCGTCGGCCTGTCGGTGTTCTATCGCTATGCGGGGCTCAGCGAAGAAAATCAGCCGCCGCTCACCACGCAGGAGCTGCTGACGCCGGCGCAGCTCGAACGCGCGCGTCTGTTGGGCGCTGCGTTCCGTGTCGCGCATCTGATCTCGGCGGCGCGTCCGGGTGTCTTGCCCGCCACGCATTTCCGCAGCCAGGGACGTAAATTGATGCTGGTGTTCGAGCACCGCCTCGGCGACCTCGTCGCCGACCGCGTCGGCAGCCGCTTCCGCCAGCTCGCCCGCCTCATTGGCCGCACCGGCTCGATCGTGCGGCGCTGACGAACCGCAACAATGCGTCAAGCGAGCGGCTGGGTTCTTCGATCAGCAACAGCCATCCGGTCGCCGCTAGCTACCCTCCGGCGCGACGACGGCTTTCAATCCACCGAGTTCGGACTCGGCGAGAATAAGCTGCCATCCGTAGGCACTGAGCACGTCCTGAACGATCGCGAGGCCGAGGCCGGCCCCTTCGCCACGCTCGTCGAGCCTGACCCCGCGTTCGAGCACGCGTGAACGCTCGGCGGGCGCGATGCCCGGGCCATCATCCTCGACCGTGACCGCCGGTTTCGCCGCATCCGCGCCGATGCGCACCTCGCTCTTGGCGTGACGGGCGGCGTTCTCCAGGAGATTGCCCAGCACTTCCGCCAGATCAGTGCGATCGAGCGGCACGCTCGGCTCGCCCGTCATGCAGATCTTGAAGTCGAGCCGCTGTGCCGCAGGCGTTCGCATCAAGGTCAGGATCAGGGACTGCACGAGCGGTCTGAGCGGCGTGGAAATACCGCCGCGCAGGCGGGCCGTCCCCCTCGCCCGCGCACGCGCCAGCTCGCGGTCGACGTGACGGCTCATTGTGTCGCCGACGGCTTCGATCGCCTGCGCGACCTCCTGCTCACCGCGCTGACGCAAGAGCGCGACATCGGCCGCGAGTGCGGCAAGCGGCGTCTTCAGCCCATGCGCCAGGTCGGCGGCGCGGCGGCGCGACCGTTCGATTTCGCGTTCCTGGGCGTCGATCAGGCTGTTGACCTCCTCCACCAGCGGCTTCACCTCCGTTGGGACCTCGACCGGGAGATGCTTGCGCTGTCCGGAGCGGACGTCCGCGACGCCGCGGCGAAGTGCGTCGAGCGGGCGAAGGCCGAGGCCGACCTGGATCGAGGTGGCCGCGGTCAGCACCAGCCCCAGCACGCCAAGCGCCAGCGTCAGGTCCCTGGCGAAATGCGAGGCGGCGGCGGAGACGCGGGCGAGATCGGCCGCCACCGCGACGCGCACCGGCGCGCGGCGGTCGCCCAAGGTGAGCAGCACGCGGCGTTCACTGACCAGGAGCTGTGCGTTTGCAGGTCCGGGGATGACGTGACGGTGCAATTCGCCAGGCGACGGCTTATCCCGCGGCAGGTCCAACGCCGTGTCCCACAGCGAACGTGAACGCAGCACCTGTCCGCCATCGTCTGATACCTGCCAGTACAAGCCCGAAAGAGGGTCGTCAAAACGAGGATCGGCGGGCGGCCGGCCCACCACCAGCCTGCCCTGCGCGTCGGCGTCGATACCGGCGACGAGTTGCTTCAGATAGACGTCGAGGTCGTCGCCGATGGTGCGCGCGACATGGCGTTCGAACAGCAACGTCAGCCCGGCGCCGGCAATCGTCAGCGCGATCAGGATGGCACCGAGTCCGCCAGCGACCAGCCGCAGCCGCAGCGAACCCCAGCTCATGGCGTCGTCTCCGGTACCAGATAGCCGAAGCCGCGCCGGGTCTCGATCAGGTCGGCTCCGAGCTTCTTGCGCACGCGGCCGATCAGCACTTCGAGCGCATTCGACTCGTGATCCTCGCCGTGGCCATAGACGTTTTCCTCGAGCTCCTGCTGCGACACCACACGGCCGCGATGGTGCAGCAGAAAGGCGATCAGACGGTATTCCAACGGCGACAACGCGACGGGTACCCCGCGCAGCGTCACCTTCATCTGACGCTCGTCGAGCTCGACCTCGCCGGCGGTAATCCGTGGGGAGGCATGCCCTGCCGAGCGGCGCACGATCGAGCGCAGCCGCGCCAGCAATTCCTCCATTCGGAACGGCTTGGGCAGGTAGTCATCCGCGCCCGCGTCGATGCCATCGACGCGCTCGGCCCAGCTGCCGCGCGCCGTCAGGATCAGCACCGGCATCGACCGCCCATTCGCGCGCCAGCGCTTGAGGACCGCCAGACCGTCCATGCCGGGCAGGCCGAGATCGAGGACGATCGCGCCGTAATCCTCGGTGTCACCGCGAAACCAGGCTTCCTCGCCGTTGCCGACGGTCTCGACCACGTAACCGGCCGCGCGGAGCGCCCTTCCCACATCGGCCGCGATCCGTCGGTCGTCCTCCACGAGCAGCAGGCGCATCACTTCTCCTTGATGCGTTCAATCTCGCCGCTGCGCGCGTCGACGTACGCTTCGTAGAGCCGGCCCTTGTCGTCGACGAGGCGAAACTCGTAGATCCAGCGGCCGCGCTGACGCTCTATCTCGACCCCGGCTACCTCGCCCGGCAGCTTGCCACGGAGCGCGGCGAGAATGTCGGCGAGTGACTTGATCTCGCCCGCCTCGACTGCGCGGCGAACCGCCTCGGGCGCGCCTTTATCGCGGTCGCCTGCGGCCGCAGGCAACGGCGCGAGCAGGAATCCTGCCAGCAGCGGCACCGCGAGAGATTCCAGAAAGCGCGAGGATTGCATTGGCAGAGAATGCCCCAATCCACCTGACAAATTGCTGACGTGGATCAACAGGCGGCCGTCAGGGCTGTTCGGGCAATGTCCGCTCATCGCCTCGCCGCATGACGCGGCCGGGCGCTACAACCGGAGAGAACCATGCGCAAGATCACCATCATCGGCGCCACCGCCGCCATCCTCGCAGCCGCCACGACCGCTCACGCCGGCAGCCTCGGGCGTCCCTGCACTGCGGCGCCGCAGGCCAGCTGGCTGTCGCTCGAGCAATTGCAGGCCAAGATCGAAGGCCAGGGCTACAAGGTCCAGAAGGCCAAGCTCAAGAACGCCTGCGGCGAGCTCTACACGATCGACAAGTCCGGCGGCCGGGTCGAATTGTTCGTCGATCCGACCAGCGGCCAGATCGTCGGTCGGCTGTAAGAGTCCGCGCCATGAGCACCATTCACGACACGGTCGTAGCCGGCGGCGCCAAGCCGCCGGCTACCGTCAAGGTCTGGGACCTCTTCGTTCGCGTGTTCCATTGGTCCCTGGCCGGGCTGTTTCTGCTCGCATATGCGACCGGAGACGAGATCGAAAAAATCCATATCGCCGCCGGCTACACCATTGCCGGGTTGCTCGCGCTCCGGATCGTGTGGGGCTTCGCGGGACCGCGCCATGCGCGCTTCAGCGACTTCGTGCGCTCGCCGCGCGCGGTGCTCGCCTATATGCGCGACGTGGCGCTGCTCAGGGCGCCACGCTATCTCGGCCACAATCCTGCCGGCGGCATGATGGTCGTGGCGCTGATCGTCATGCTAATCGGCACCTGCACCACCGGTTACATGATGACGACCGACAGCTTCTGGGGAGCGAAATGGGTGGAGGAGGTCCACGAGACGTTCGCCAACCTCACGATCGGCCTCGTGGTCGTCCATGTGCTTGGCGTGCTGCTGGCAAGCTTCGAGCACCGCGAGAGCCTGGTGACGGCGATGATCACGGGAAGGAAGCGTGCATCCTGAGCGACGTGCGCCGGGCACGAGAGCTCGCACGGTGCAAGCGCTCATCTGCCGACGAAGCGGCTTCCGTTCCACCGCAGCGTTCGACTCGTGCCCCTCCCGTCGACAACTTCAAGGAGGGCCTGATCGTGGGAAGAAGGCAGTCGGACATCGTGAGCATGCAAGGAAAGCACACGCCTGTAACGTCCGCTGGTCGAGACATAGACCTCGTGCAGGCATCCTGCGGACCCGCAATAGACCGCCCTGTTGCGGCAGTGAAAATCGTCAAAATGGAGAGCCAGCAATTGAGCGCCGGGCACAGTCAGATAGAGAGCAAAGCGTTGGGCGGCAGCGATTGGACCTCCGCACGCGGCACTCCATTTCCGTACGTCGGCACGGATTTCGGGCGGCAGCATCTCGATGTGCGCAGAGCTCCAGGGGTCTTGAGCCGTTCCGCTATGGGAGAGTGCCGGCTGCGAGAGCCCGACGAGCGTGACAAAGCCGGCGGCCAGAATCGAAGCGAATCTTGTTGGTCTCACGGCCGCGCCTCCGAAGGATCCAAGCACAGCCTAGCTTCTCGGGCTCGGACGGGATTGAGCAAGGTCAACCGCAACCTTCTCCGGGCGGCAGGCAGCCTTCCAAGGCGGCTGGCGCGCTTGAGACAGATCAACTCTCCCATTCGCCGGTGGGCTAAGCGAAACCTGCCATCGATCAGCGCTTCGTTCGCCTCCGGGCGTGGATTATTCTTGATGCGAGTCCGTCGCAAAACGTCCCCTCTCGCCTCTTCCGGGGGCGTGCTCGTTCGTGCGCTCTTCGCCATTGCATTCTGCCTGCTGAGCTCCGTATCAATGGCGCAGGACGAGGTGAAGCTGAGCGATGCGCAGGCGCGCAATCTCGGCGTCCGCGTGACCCATCCGGTTGCCAGCCGGACCGATCTGACGCTGCCCTACCCCGTCCAGATCATGATCCCCACGCCGCAAATGTGGGTCGTCAGCGCACCGGTGGCGGGCATGGTTGCCAATCTCCTGGTCGGGCGCGGCGATCGCGCCACGGCCGGCCAGCCGCTGGTCACCCTGGAGAGTCCGAGCTTCGTCTCCCAGCAACGCGACTATTTGCACGCGATCGCGCAGGAGCATCTCGCCAGCCAGCAGCTCAAGCGGAACGTCGATCTGTTCGAAGGCAAGGCCGTGCCGCAACGCGTGCTGGAGGCGAGCCAGGCCGAAGCGCGCCAGGCCGCTCTCGTCGTCGCCGAACGGCGCCAGATGCTGCGCCTGAGCGGGATGTCGGACGATGCCATTTCCCGGCTGGCCCAGGAAGCGGCGATCAGCGGCACGCTCACGGTCAACGCGCCACAGACCGCGTCCGTGGTCGAGGTCGCGGTGTCGCCGGGGCAGCGGCTCGAACAATCCGCGCCGCTGGTCAAGCTGGCGCGGCTGTCACCGCTGTGGGCCGAGATCGCAGTCCCCGCCGCCAATATTCGAGCGATCCGCACCGGCGCCAAAGTCGAGATCGAGGGCTATTCCACGCCCGGCAAGGTCGTGCTGGTCTCCGAGACCATCGACCACGCCACCCAGACCATTCTGGTTCGTGCCGAAGTTCCCAACGACGGCGAGCTGCATCCCGGTCAGACCACCACTGCCCGCATCGGTTTTCTCTCCGCCGGCGAAAGCGCCTTTGAGATTCCCTATAGCGGGCTGATCCGGCGGGGCGAGCAGACTTCGGTCTTCGTTGCCTTCGATGGCGGCTTCCGCCTGGTCCCGGTCAAGCTGCTCGCGGAGGATCAGGATCACGTCGTCGTGTCGGGCCCGATTACGGACCGGGATGCCATCGCGATCGGGGGCATCTCGGCGCTTCGCGGCATTCTGTCGGGACTGGGGCAATAGATGCTGCGCCGCCTGGTTGCGTTCGCGTTGTCGCAGCGGCTGTTCGTGATGCTGAGCGTGCTGCTGGTGATCGGCGCCGGCGCGGTCCTCCTGCCCGGCCTGCCGATCGACGCCTTCCCCGACGTCTCGCCGGTTCAGGTGAAGATCATCATGAAGGCGCCTGGGCTCACCCCCGAAGAGGTCGAGCAGCGCATCACCGTCCCCGTCGAGCTCGAGCTGCTCGGATTGCCGAACAAGAAGGTGCTTCGGTCGACCACGAAATACGCGCTGGCCGACATCACCGTCGATTTCGAGGACGGCACCGACATCTACTGGGCGCGCAACCAGGTCTCGGAGCGCCTGTCGAACATCTCGCGCGACTTCCCAGAAGGCGTGACCGGCGGTCTGGCGCCGATCACGAGCCCGCTCGGCGAGATGTTCATGTTCACCATCGACAGTCCCGAGCTTTCGCTTGCCGAGCGCCGGACCCTGCTCGACTGGGTGATCCGCCCCGCGCTGCGGACGGTGCCCGGCGTTGCCGACGTCAATGCGCTCGGCGGCTATGTCCGCGCCTTCGAGATCGTGCCGCGCAACGATGCGCTTGCCGCGCGCGGCATCACGTACGACCTGTTTCGCCGGGCCATCGAAGCCAACAGCCGCAACGACGGCGCCGGACGGGTGAACCAGGGCGAGGACAGCGCCCTGGTCCGGATCGAAGGCAGCATCCGTTCGATCGAGGACATCAAGGCCATCGTGGTCGACACCCGCGAGGGCGTGCCGATCCTGGTCAACGACGTCGCGACCGTCAAAGTCGGGACGCTGACGCGCTATGGCGCCGTCACGGCGGACGGCCGCGGCGAAACCGTCGAGGGGCTCGTCCTCGGCTTGCGCGGCGCCAACGCGGGCCAGCTCATCCGCGACGTGCGCGCCCGGCTCGCGGAGCTGCAAGGCACGCTGCCCAAGAGCGTCTCGATCAACGTGTTCTACGACCGCAGCCGCCTCGTCAACCGCGCCGTCGGCACCGTGGTGCGGGCCCTCGGCGAGGCCACCGCCCTCGTCATCGTTCTGCTGCTGCTGTTCCTCGGCAATTGGCGGGCTTCGCTCGTGATCGCGCTCAGCCTGCCGCTCGCCATCGTGATCGCGTTGATCATCATGCGCGTGGTGGGAATGTCGGCCAACCTGATGAGTCTCGGCGGACTTGCGATCGCGATCGGCATGCTGATCGACGCCCTGGTGGTCGTGGTCGAGAACATCGTCGGCAACCTCGGCAAGCACGAACCGGGCAAGGCTCTCCCCTTGATCCACCTGATCTACCGTTCGGTTTGCGAAGTCCTGGAGCCGGTCGCCTCGGGCGTGCTGATCATCATCATCGTGTTCGTCCCCCTGCTGACGCTGCAGGGGCTGGAGGGCAAGCTGTTCATCCCGGTCGCGCTGGCCATCATTTTCGCGCTGGCCGGCTCGCTGCTGCTGGCGCTCACATTGATCCCGGTCGCGACCTCCTTCGTGCTCAAGTCTGCCTCGCATCGCGATCCCCTGCTGGTGCGTGCGGCCCAACGGGTCTACGCGCCGGCATTGGACTGGGCCTTGAACAACGAGCGCAAGGTGATGGCGGCGGCGCTGATCGGCCTGGTCGCGGCGGGCTTCGCCTACACCAAGCTCGGCAAGACCTTCATGCCGACGATGGACGAAGGCGACGTCATCGTCAGCGTGGAGACGCTTCCCTCCGTCAACCTCGACGAGTCGCTTGCGATGAACGCGAGGCTCCAGACCGCGCTGCTGGCCGTGCCTGATATTGCCGGCATCGTCGCCCGCACCGGCTCGGACGAGCTCGGCCTCGATCCGATGGGACCGAACCAGACCGACACGTTCCTGGTGCTCAAGCCCGCCGCCGAGCGCGCCAGCGACAACCGCGAGGACCTGCTGCAGAAGCTTCGCGAGGTGTTGAGCGGCTTTCCCGGCATCTCGCTCAGCTTCACCCAGCCCATCGACATGCGCGTGCAGGAGATGATCAGCGGCGTGCGCGGCGACGTCGCCGTCAAGATCTTCGGCCCCGACATCGCCAGGCTGAACGAGACCGCGGCAAGATTGTCGGCGATCCTCTCCAGCATCGACGGAGCCGAGGACGTCTACACCACGCTGAACGAAGGCGCCCAATATTACACGGTTGCGGTCAATCGCATGGAGGCCGGACGCCTCGGCCTGACCGTGGATTCGATCGTCAACTCGCTGCGGACCCAGATCGAGGGCCGGACCATCGGGACCGCGCTCGAGGAGGGACGCCGCACGCCGATCCTGATCCGGGGCAGCGAGACGACGCGGGAAGCACCGACCTTGCTGGCGAGCATGCCGCTGACGCTGGCCTCGGGACAGCATGTGGCGTTGTCGCAGGTCGCCCGCATCCAGCGCGTCGACGGCCCGGTGAAGATCGACCGCGAGGACGGTGCCCGCATGAGCGTGGTGCGCGCCAACGTGCGCGGCCGCGACATGGTCGGATTCGTCGAAGCGGCGCGCCAGAAGGTAGCAACCGAGCTGCCGCTTCCGAGCGGCTACCGGCTGACCTGGGGCGGACAGTTCGAGAACCAGCAACGCGCCGCCGCGCGCCTGTCGATCGTGGTCCCCGTCGCGATCGGCCTGATCTTCGTGCTGCTGTTCACCACGTTCGGCGCCATCCGCCAGGCCTTGCTGGTGCTCGTCAACATTCCCTTTGCCCTGATCGGCGGCGTCTTCGCCCTGGTGGTGACGGGTGAATACCTGTCGGTGCCGGCCTCGGTCGGATTCATCGCGCTGCTCGGCATCGCCGTGCTCAACGGCGTCGTCCTGGTGTCCTACTTCAATCAGCTGCGCGCCCACGGTCTGCCCGAGGACCGCATCGTGGTCGAAGGCGCCATGCGCAGGCTCCGGCCCGTGCTGATGACCGCGAGCATCACGGCGCTGGGCCTAATCCCGCTGCTGTTCGCGACCGGCCCGGGATCCGAGGTGCAGCGGCCGCTCGCCGTCGTCGTGATTGGAGGATTGCTGTCCTCCACCCTGCTCACGCTGATTCTCCTGCCGATCCTGTATCGCCGCTACGGCGGGACGTCGAAGGTGGCGAAATGATCGACCAGCCCGTCTGCCTCACGCTGATCGTGCCGCATCGGCTCCGCGACGAGGTGTTCGACTATCTCGCCGAACAGGGCGATCTGGTTTCGGGATTCACGGCCCTTGAGGCCGCCGGTCACGGCATTGAGGTCCGATTGCACACGGCGGCCGAACGCGTGAAGGGCCATGCCGACCAGACCGTCGTGCAGGTGGTGCTGGCCGGGAAAGATGCCGGCCGGCTGGTCGAGCGTCTGCGGGCTTCGTTCGCCGGAACCAAGATGGTCTACTGGACGACGCCGGTGACGGAGCTCGGCACCATCGACTGAGCGGCCGGCCTACTCGGCCGACGCCCTCGCGTGGCGCTCGGACGATTCCAGCGCGGCGGCCATCAGCTTGCGCCGGCGCCAGATGGTGCCGACCACCAGCACGACGAGGACGCCGAGCGCGGCGCAGAAATATTCGCCGCCGGCCCCGCCATGGCCGAATTGCGGCGGGATGCGCAAGGCACCGAGCATGGCGTCGAGCGAGGCACCGAGCGGACCATCGAACAGCGCGTGCAGCCCGGGCGCGACGCCGGGATCGGTCGCGATCACCTCGCCTGCGATCCAGCCGAGCAGCGCCGCGCCGGCCCAGACCAGCACCGGCAGCTTTTCGAGCAGCGCCATGATCAGCGCCGCACCGGCGACGATCAGCGGCACGCTGATGGCAAGGCCGAGGATCAGGAGCGGCACGCTGCCATTGGCAGCGGCGGCCACCGCGATGACGTTGTCGAGACTCATGACGATGTCGGCGACCACGACGATCTGGATGGCGTGCCACAGATGCGCGGCGGCATCGACGTCGTCATCGTCCTCGTGCTCCGGCACCAACAGCTTGGCCGCGATCACGATCAGCGCAAGACCGCCGATCAGCTTGAGGTACGGCAGGCCCATCAGCGTGGCGACGATGCCGGTGAAGATGATCCGCAGCATCACCGCCGCGCCGGCACCGAAGATCATGCCCCACAGCCGGTGTCGCGGCGAGAGGCCGCGGCACGCCAGCGCAATCACCAGCGCGTTGTCGCCGGAGAGCAGGATGTTGATCCAGATGATCTTGCCGACCGCAAGCCAGAAGGTCGGCGCAGCCATCTCGTTGCGAAACTGGGTGAAGAATGCCCCGATCGTAGCGGGATCGAAGATCTGCCAGAGCCAGTCCACAATGAGTCCTTTCGCCCAGTCGTTAACTTACGGCCGATTTGACTTACGGCCGATCGATCAGCCGACGATCTCGTTGCCCGAGAAGAACTGCGCGATCTCGATCGCGGCCGTCTCCGGCGCATCCGAGCCGTGCACCGAATTCTCGCCGATCGACTTGGCGTAGAGCTTGCGGACGGTGCCCTCGGCGGCCTTGGCCGGATCGGTCGCGCCCATCACCTCGCGGTACTTGGCAATGGCGCCCTCGCCTTCCAGCACCTGCACCACGACCGGACCGGAGGTCATGAACTCGACGAGCTCGCCGAAGAACGGGCGCGCCTTGTGGACGGAATAGAAGGTCTCGGCCTGCTCCTTGGTCATGCGGATGCGCTTCTGCGCGACGATCCGCAGACCCGCCTTTTCGATCACGGCATTGACGGCGCCGGTCAGGTTACGCGCGGTCGCGTCGGGCTTGATGATCGAGAAAGTGCGTTCGAGGGCCATGATCTGTCCTTGGGAAGAAAAGCGGTGGTTGCTAGGTTGGGGGGCTTATATCGGCGCCTTCGCCGGACGGCAAGCGAGCGTCCGGACGACCTCGCCGGCGCCTCGCCACCGGCGGGCCGGCCGGATCCGGACATGGATTACCGAGATTTCACCCAGATGAACCAAATCTGAAGCCTCCATTCAGGCTTTGGTTCGGCCTGCCGGCTTATGCTCCTTCCATCGAAACCCAATGCCTGACCATCAGGCGGACCGTTTCGGCGGCCTTTTCATCGACGCGGATGCCCCCGCGCCGGCAGTTTTGAGGAGATCACCATGTTGAGGAAACTTTCGCTTGCCGCTGTCGCTGCGGTTGCGCTCGGTGCCGCGCTGGCGCCGACCTCGGCCTCCGCTCACTGGCATGGCGGCGGTCCGGGCTGGCATGGCGGTGGCGGCTGGCACGGCGGCCATCGCTGGGGCGGCCCGCGCTTCTATGCCCCCGTCTCCTACGGTTATGGCGGTTGCTATGTGCGCCGGCTGGTCCCGACCCCCTGGGGACCCCGCTGGCGGCTGATCAACCGCTGCTACTGAGCCCGACAGCACCTTCCTAAACCCCTGAGGTATCTGCGCCCCCACAGGTACCTTCCAAGAGGAGCCCCGGCGATCCCCCCGCCGGGGCTTCGCATTTTGAGCGGATGTGACGGGGTTCATGCAATTTTGACGAGAATGGCAATGATCCCCAAGGAGTGGCGAAACCATTTTGGGGGTCAATGACTTGGTACCGTGTCTTTACTTTGAGAACACGGAACCTGGTGATGGTTGGGCCCTTTCCCAATGACAGCGAGCAGATCGACCGGCGCACCAGCCGATCGATCTGCGATGCCGTGGGCGAACGGCTCCAGCAGAGCCTGCGTCCCGAGCCCCGGCTCCCGACGCATCTGGAGCAGCTCCTCGACGAGCTGGAGCGGCGCGACCGCGACGCGCATTGAGCTGCGGTCAAAACCGTTGCAGAAACGGGTTGCGTTTGACGGCGGCTGCGGTGACAAGGCCGCATGCTATCCATTACCGACCTCTCCATCCGCCTCGCCGGACGCCTTCTGATTGACCAGAGCTCCGTGCAGATCACGCCGGGCTCGCGCGTCGGCCTGGTCGGACGCAACGGCACCGGCAAGTCGACGCTGTTCAAGGTGATCCGCGGCGAGCTGGCCGCCGAGCATGGCTCGGTGACCTTGCCGCCGCGCTGGCGGATCGGCAGCCTGGCCCAGGAAGCCCCGAACGGACCGGAAAGCCTGATCTCCGTCGTGCTCAAGGCCGATCTCGAACGCGACGCGTTGCTCACTGAGGCCGAGAGCGCGACCGATCCGCATCGGATCGCGGAGATCCAGACCCGACTCGTCGACATCGACGCGCATTCGGCGCCGAGCCGCGGCGCCGCGATTCTCTCCGGCCTCGGCTTCTCCGCCGCCGATCAGCTCCGTCCCTGCGCCGAATTCTCCGGCGGCTGGCGCATGCGCGTCGCGCTTGCCGCCACGCTGTTCGCGGCGCCCGATCTGTTGCTGCTCGACGAGCCCACCAACTATCTCGATCTCGAAGGCACGCTGTGGCTGGAGGATCACCTTGCGCATTATCCGCGCACGGTGATCGTGATCAGCCACGACCGCGACCTGCTCGAAAGCTCGGTCGACCAGATCCTGCATCTGGAGCGCGGCAAGCTCACGCTCTACAAGGGCAGCTATTCCTCGTTCGAGGAGCAGCGCGCCGCGCGCGAGCTGCTCGATGCCAAGGCCGTCAAGCGCCAGGAGGCCGAACGCGCGCGCCTGCAGGCCTTCGTCGACCGCTTCAAGGCCAAGGCCTCGAAAGCCCGGCAGGCGCAGTCGCGCGTCAAGATGCTGGAGCGGCTGAAGCCGATCACCGCGCTGGTCACCGAGGACGTGCGCGAGATCAGCTTTCCCACGCCGGAGAAGATCCTCTCGCCGCCGATCATCGCGGTCGACAACGCCTCGGTCGGCTACGATCCGGCAAGCCCGGTGCTCAATCGCGTCACCTTGCGCATCGACAACGACGACCGCATCGCGCTGCTCGGTGCCAACGGCAACGGCAAGTCGACGCTGGTCAAGCTGCTGGCCGGACGCCTCGCCCCGTTCTCCGGCAAGGTGACGCGCGCCGACAAGCTGTCGATCGCCTATTTCGCGCAGCACCAGCTCGACGAGCTCAACGAGGACGCCTCGGCCTACGACCACGTCCGCAAGCTGATGGGCGATGCGCCCGAAGCGAAAGTGCGGGCGCGCGCCGGCGCGATCGGCTTCTCCGGCAAGGCGGCCGACACCAAGGCCGGCAAATTGTCGGGCGGCGAGAAGGCGCGCCTGCTGCTCGGCCTTGCGACCTTCTTCGGCCCCAACATGATCATCCTGGACGAGCCGACCAACCATCTCGACATCGACAGCCGCGGCGCGCTTGCGGAGGCGATCAATGAATTTCCCGGCGCGGTGATCATGGTCTCGCACGACCGCTATCTGATCGAGGCCTGCGCCGACCGGCTCTGGATCGTCGCCGATCGCACCGTCACCAATTACGACGGCGACCTCGACGAATATCGCCGCCTGGTGCTCTCCACTCGCAACGGCGAGCCCGCCTCGCGCGAGCGCAGCGCGCCAAGCGAAAAGCCGCAGCGCGCAAGGTCGGACAATCGCGGAGGCTTGAAGAAGCGCATCGCGGAGGCTGAAGCCGAGATCGCCCGCGTCACCGAGATCATCACCAAGATTGACACCGCGCTGGCCCTGCCCGACATCTTCACGCGCGATCCCAAACAGGCCGCGCAGTTGTCGAAGGCGCGCGCCAACGCGGCCGACGCGCTGGCGCGGGCGGAGGAGCAATGGCTGGAGGCGAGCACGCAGTTTGACGAGGCGGCGGGGTAAGCGAGCTCTCGTGTCCCGGACGCGGCGCGGCATGAAATGACGCGACGCAGAGCCGGGACCCATGCGTCAGCGCGGCACGCGGCTCCTGGAACCCGGCTCAGTCCGCGTACTGCCCGGCGGCCTTGATGATCGGCGCCCAGCGGTCGATCTCACTCGTCAGCATCGCCCCCAGCGCCTCCGGGGTCGCCTTGTCCTGCGGCACCGGCTCGGTGTTGATGTCGTTGAAGCGCGCGACCAAGGCGGGATCTTTCAGCGCGGCCTGAAGCGCGGCCGTCAGCTTCTGAATCACCGCCGGCGGTGTGCCCTTGGGCGCATAGATGCCGTGCCAGACGCCGAGCTCGAACCCCTTGAGGCCGGCCTCGTCCGCCGTCGGCAGGTCGGGAAGGCTCTTCAGCCGCTCCTTGGTGGTGATCGCGTAAGCCTTGACCTGCTTGGCCGTGATCGGACCGGTGGTGTTGGTCGCCTGGTCGCAGGTGAGATCGATCTGCTTGCCGAGCAGATCGTTCATGATCGGACCGTTGCCCTTGTACGGCACCGTGGTGAGCTGCTTCTGGATCGCCGTCATGAACAGCATGCCGCAGAGATGCGATGCCGCACCAAGGCCGGCGTTGGCGTAGGTCAGCTTGTCGCCCTGCTGCTGGGCGTAGGCGACCAATTCCTTGAGCGTGTTGGCCGGAAAATCCGCACGCGCGATGATGGTCATCGGCGCGTTGGTCACGAGCCCGATCGGCGCAAAGGCCGTCTTGGTGTCGTAGCTGAGGTTGCGATACAGCGTCGCCGCGGTCGAGATGCCGACGTGATGGATCAGCAGCGTGTAGCCGTCCGGCTGGGCGCGCGCGGCGCGGGTCGAGCCGATGGTGCCGCCGGCTCCGGTCGCGTTCTCGACGATGACCTGCTGGCCCAGCGATTTGGCCATGCCTGCCGCGGTCAGCCGCGCGATGGTGTCGGTCGGCCCGCCGGCGGCGAACGGCACCAGCATGGTGATCGGCCGGGTCGGGTAGTCCTGCGCGACAGCCGCACTGAGCGGCAGAAGCAGCGCCGACACGAGGGCAATGAACCGCATCGTTTCCTCCGGATTGTTGTTTGCGCCATCAAAGCGCATTCCGGGGCGCGAGACCATCACGAATGCGACATAATCAGGAACATCTCGGCGCTCGAGGGCGCACCGATCCCGCACCACATCGCATTCGGTGTGACCTGCGCGCGACCTTGCCGCTCGCCCACCGCTACGTCTGCGCCTCGGCCTCGCTCTCGAGCTTGGTTCGCAGTGCCGCGACGACGCGGTGAATCGTTTGCAGATCCTTGACCGCAAGCCTTTCGGATAGGCTGTTGACCCATGGTATCTGCAAAGCCATGGCGGCATCGAAAGCGCGCCGCCCCTTGTCAGTCAGGACCACGAGCTGGGCTCGGCGGTGATGCGGGTTGGCCTCGAAGGCAACTAGGCCTTCCGCGTGCAGGTCGTTGACGATCCGCTGCACGTTCTGACGATTGCCGCCCAGATCGCGGGCGAGCCAGGCCACCGGCTGGGGCCGCTCCGCCTGCACGATGGCGCCGAGAATCTGCCAGCGGGCGCTGGTGAGCCCGAGCGGGGCCACCAAACGGTCCCCTGCGGTCAGGAGCAGGCTGTTCAGCCGAAACAAGTCAAGCAGGAGGTTCGTCAGAGCATCGCCGGCCGGCGTCCGTTGGGATTTTCGCATCCGTCACCATACATTTATGTTGACACCATGATGTCAAATTATTAAGCTTCACATAGTACCATATTGGCGTCATAAAACCATCTCGACGAAGTTTGTCATGGCACGCTTACGCCCGCTGGACCCGGACTTTCCCATCGAGCGTCAGCTCGGCATCGACACCGGCCCGGTGATGCTGGTGAATCTGTTCACGCTCGACAAAGCCGACGAACAAAGCTTTCTCCAGGTCTGGCAGAACGATGCCGCCTTCATGAAACGGCAGCCGGGCTTCATCTCCGCCCAGCTTCACCGCGCGATCGGCGAAAGTCCCACTTATTTGAACTATGCGGTTTGGCAGTCGACTGCCGACTTCCGGGCTGCGTTCACGCACCCGGAGTTCAGGTCGAAGATCTCGGCTTACCCTGCATCCGCGGTCGCCTCTCCGCACCTGTTCCAGAAAGTCGCGGTGCCCGGCATTTGCGTCGTGTAGCTCGCTTCGACAACGGCAGACCCGATGACCAGGATCATCCATCCACTCGCTGGAGCAGTGGCACTGACGACGATTGCGATCTTCTGGCTTTCCACGGCTCTCACCGAGCTATTTGCGTCACACGAGACCATCGCCATGGTGAAGACCGCCATACCGTGGGGCTTCCTGCTGCTCATTCCGATGCTTGCGGCGACGGGAGGCTCGGGATTCGTCCTGGCAAAGGAGCGGCGCGCCGGCCTGATCGGTGCGAAGATCAAGCGCATGCCGTTCATTGCCGGCAACGGCATCCTGGTTCTGATTCCCGCCGCGTTGTTCCTCGCCTCCAAGGCGAAGGCCGCGGAATTCGACACCACGTTCTACGCCGTGCAGGCTCTCGAACTGGTCGCCGGAGCAACGAACATCGTTTTGCTCGGTCTCAACATGCGTGACGGCTTCAAGATGAAGGGCCGGTTCCGCGTTCGCCAGCCTGATCGCTTCAACACCAAGCCGATCCTCTGAAGGCGCCGCTGACGCGGCTATCAATCGGGTCTGCCCTGCTGATGTCCTGGAGCGAAGACTCTTCGTTTCATTGCAGCGGAGCCGATCCCGCCTACGCGTGCTTCTTCTTCGGCTTCGCGGCCCGCGGCACCGGCTGCGGGTCCGGATTGCCCTCGATCGAGGACAGCCGTCCGGCCGTAAAGGTGTAGATGCCGGCGCGCGGGCCGGTGGCCCACGTCACCACCGCAACGCGGCGGCCGGCGGCATCGTTGGAGAGGTTGACGCTCGAGGGCGCGCCGATGCCGCGCACCACGTCGCATTCGGTGTGACCGAGCGCGACCGTGCCGCCCATCGGCGCCGGCGTCGTCGATGCGTTGGCATCGGCCGGCCCGGGCGGCGGCGCCATGCCGGGACAGCCACCGTCGGCGCTGACGAGATCCTCAGCTCCGACCGGCTTGTCGGGGGTCAGCGGCGGCGATTCGATCGAGATGTTCTTGATGAAGAGACGGCCCGGTTTCCGGAACCATTCCGCATCCTTCGACAACAGATCGCTCCCGCCCGAACAGCCCGCGACCAGCGGTGCTATTGCAGCCAACGCAAACAGGAGCGACTTGGGAAGCTTTTGATGTCGCACGATAAACCAAATTCCCCGCGTGAAGGACCAGCCCTAAGCGATTGTCCCAACATCACTTTGCGGCACGAAGGTGACCAAAGCCAGCATCGCCCGAAAAGTGCAAATTATCATTAATTGCGAAGGGCCCCTAATTCCGCTTCTGCCACCGGCCCCGCTCGTCGGCCTGCCAATAGGTGACATCAAATCCGCGCGCCTTGCAATCCGTCCAGGCGCTGCGGGCGAGCGCCAGCGCATCCGGGTCGTCGCCGTTGAACAGCAGCACCATGCGCGCATAGCCCTGCGCGTCGTCCGGGAGAGCGGCATTGTCGACCAGGAAACGGACATGGGCGCCGTTCGGATTGCCCTCCTCGATCGCCAGCACGATCGGCTGATCGGCGGCGTCGCTCACGCGCCATGTCGCGTGCGGCAGGAAGGAATCGTCGCGGTAGGTCCACAAATGCGCATCGAGCGCGTCGGCGCGTTCCTCCGAGGTCGACTGCACCACGACGCGCCAGCCGCGCTCGAGCGATTTCTCGAGAAGCGGCGGCAACACGTTCTCCACCGTCATGTTTTGCAGATGATAGAACAGGACTTCAGTCATCTCGGGTCATTTGCGTTCGTAGTGGTCGGCGACCAGGCGGTCGAGCAGGCGGACGCCATAGCCGCTGCCCCAGCTCTGGTTGATGTCGGTCTTGGGCGCGCCCATGGCGGTGCCGGCGATGTCGAGATGGGCCCAGGGCGTGCCGTCGACGAAGCGCTGCAGGAACTGCGCCGCCGTGATCGAGCCGCCGTGACGGCCGCCGGTGTTCTTCATGTCGGCGAACTGGGAGTCGATCAGCTTGTCGTATTCCGGACCGAGCGGCATGCGCCAGACCTTGTCCCCGGTTTCGATGCCGGCCGTCAGCAGGCGTTCGGCCAGCTCGTCGTCGTTGGAGAACATGCCGGCATGGTGGGTGCCGAGCGCGACCACGATCGCGCCGGTCAGGGTCGCCAGATCGACCATGAATTTCGGCTTCACCTTCTTGGCGACGTACCAGAGCACGTCGGCCAGCACGAGACGGCCCTCGGCGTCGGTGTTGATGATCTCGATGGTCTGGCCCGACATCGAGGTGACGATGTCGCCCGGCCGCTGCGCATTGCCGTCGGGCATGTTCTCGACGAGGCCGATGGCGCCGACCACGTTGGCCTTGGCCTTGCGCGCCGCCAGCGCGTGCATCAGGCCGACCACGCAGGCCGCGCCGCCCATGTCGCCCTTCATGTCCTCCATGCTGCCGGCCGGCTTGATCGAGATGCCGCCGGTGTCGAAGCAGACGCCCTTGCCGACGAAGGCGACCGGCGCCTCGCCCTTCCTGCCGCCGTCCCAGCGCATGATCACGGTCCGGCTCGGCCGCGCCGAGCCCTGGCCGACACCGAGCAGCGCGCCCATGCCGAGCTTCTGCATCGCCTTGACGTCGAGCACCTCGACCTTGACGCCGAGCTTGCGGAGCTGACTGGCGCGGCGCGCGAACTCCTCGGGGAAGAGCACGTTCGGCGGCTCGTTGACGAGGTCGCGCGCGATCATCACGCCGTCGATGACATGGCCGGCCGCGACGAACGCCTTCTTCGCGGCAGCGGCATCGCCGACCGCCAGCGAGATGTCGGCGCGCGAGTCGCCCTCCTCGCCGTCCTTCTTCTTGGTCTTGTAACGGTCGAACTTGTAGGCGCGTAGGCGCAGGCCGGAGGCGACCGCAACCGCCTGCTCGCTCGTCATCGCGCCCGCCGGCAGTTCCGCCATGACGGTCATGGCGGCAGTCCCGCTGGGAAGCTTGCTCGCCGCCACACCGCCGAATTTGAGGAAATCGTTCGTCTTCAGGCCGGTCGCCTTGCCGGCGCCGATCACGAGCAGGCGGGTGGCCTTCACCCCTTCCGGCGCCAGAATATCCAGCGCGGCCCCGCTTTTCCCTTTGAAGGCGGCGGCCGCCGCCGCGCGCTTCACGAGATCGACAGCACCGCCCAGCGCCTTGGCCGTCGCGGGACCGACCTTGAGACTGTCGTCGCAGAACACGACCAGGATGCCACGGGCGGCTGATGACAATGGGACGAAGCCGACCTTGATGGCATCGGACATGGGTAACTCCTTTAAAAGACTTGATCTTTTGTCATTCGCGGCGATCCGCCGGGGCGAGCCCTGAACGACGATTCACTGAGCCTTGCGTACTATGGGCCAGCGGCCGGGCCGATGCCAAGCACCCCCGTGGCCTCAAGGCCACAACGAGCGAAATATTAACCATATATTGAGGGTGCCACGGGCCAGCCATTTTGTTGACGGATCAAAGGGATGGTAGTGAGAGAGTGAGCTGGCGGAAGAGCGCTGTGGCCAACCTTGGGGATCCCCTGATCGGGGATTGGTTGGGCAAGCGGAATTTCGGCCGACATTGGGGACGTGGTGGGGTTCGTGCGGTAGCGCATGGGGTCGATCGACAGGTATATTTTCCGCACGACGCTGGCGTCGTTTGCGCTGGTCCTGGTCAGCCTCACCGGCGTGATCTGGATTACGCAGGCGTTGCGCGGCATCGACCTGATGACGAGCCAGGGTCAGACCATCCTCACCTTCCTCGGCATCACCAGCCTCGTCGTCCCGGCCCTGGTACTGATCATCTCGCCGATCGCGCTGATGATCGCGATCTCGCACACGTTGAACAAGCTCGCGACCGATTCCGAGATCATCGTGATGAATGCCGCCGGCTTCTCGCCGTTCCGGCTGTTCTATCCGTTCTTCTACGCCACCTGCGTGGTGGCGCTGCTGGTCGCCTTCATCGCGGCCTATCTCGCCCCCGACGGCATGCGGCGAATCAAGCAGTGGGACGCCGAGATCACCGCCGACGTGCTCACCAACATCCTGCAGCCCGGCCGCTTCGCCCAGCTCGACAAGAACCTCACGATCCGGATTCGCGAACGCCAGCCCGGCGGCGTTCTTGCCGGCATCTTCATCGACGACCGCCGCGATCCGAACGAGCGCGTCTCGATCGTCGCCGAACGCGGCGAGATCGTGAAGAACGACACCGGCTCGTTCCTGGTGCTGGAGACGGGCAATCTGCAGCGCTTCGAGGCGGGCAAGCGCGATCCGGCGCTGGTGGCTTTCGGCCGCTACGGCTTCGACATGTCGAAATTCTCCAACCAGGGCCGCGACGTCACCCTCGGCATCCGCGAGCGCTATCTCTGGGAGCTGTTCTCGCCGTCCGAGGACGATCCCGTCTACAAGCAGATTCCCGGGCAATTCCGCTCGGCCCTGCATGACAGCCTGCTCGCGCCGATCTATCCCTTCGCCTTTGCCGTGCTGACCTTTGCCTTCCTCGGCGCGCCGCGCACCACCCGCCAGAGCCGCAACTTCTCGATCGGCTCGTCGATCATCGCGGTGTTCGGGCTGCGCATGGCGGGCTTTGCCTGCTCGGTGATGGCGGTGAAGTCGTCGGGCCCGGTGCTGGTGCAATACGCGATGGTGTTCAGCGCCATCGGCGTCGGGTTGTGGATGATCATCAGCGGCGTCGTGGTCGAGCCGCCCCCCGGCCTGATGGAGGCCATCAACAGGTCGAATGCGCGCATCGCGCGGCTGTTCGGACGTCCGGCCACCGCATGAGCATGCTGACCAACACACTCGGGCGCTATTTCGCCGGCCGTTTCGTGGTCGCGGCGCTCGGCGTGTTCGCAAGCATCTTCCTGCTGCTGGTGCTGGTCGACTACATCGAGATGGTGCGCAAGACCTCTGGCCTTGCCTCCGCCTCGGCGCTCATGGTGGCCGAGACCTCGCTGTTCCGGGTGCCGCAGCTCCTGGAGAAGCTGACGCCGTTCTGCATGCTGATCGGCGCCATGACCTGCTATCTCGCCCTCTCCCGCCGGCTCGAGCTCGTGGTCGCCCGCGCCGCCGGCATCTCCGCATGGCAGTTCATCGCGCCGGCGCTCGGCAGCGCGCTCCTGATCGGCGTGATCGCCACCGTCGCCTACAATCCGATGTCGGCGAACTTGCGCGAGGCCTCCAAGCGCATGGAGGCCGAACTGTTCGGCTCGGCGCCGGGCGGCGGGATCCAGGACGCTTCCGGCTTCTGGCTCAATCAGGTGACCAGCGACGGCCAGACCATCATCAATGCGGCGCGCAGCGAGCAGCAGGGCGTCCGGCTCACGGGGCTGACGCTGTTCCGGTTCGACCCGGACCAGCACTTCAAGGAACGGGTCGAGGCGCGCGAGGCGACGCTCGAGGCCGGCCGCTGGCTGTTCAAGGGGGTCCGCCGCTTCTCGCTGGACGCCCCGCCGATCGACCAGGCCAGCCTGGAGATTCCGACCACGCTGACCGAGGCGCAGGTCCGCAACAGCTTTTCCACCCCCGAGACTGTGTCCTTTTGGCAACTACCGAGCTACATCCGCTCGTCCGAAAGCTCGGGCTTCGCGACAGCCGGATACCGACTCCAGTATCAGAAGCTTCTGGCACAGCCGTTTTTGCTTGCCGCCATGGTGATGCTCGCGGCCTCCGTGTCGTTGCGCTTCTTCCGGATGGGCGGCGTGCAAAAGATGGTTTTGAGTGGCGTGGGCGCAGGCTTTCTGCTCTACGTTCTGTCGAAAGTAACTGAGGATCTGAGCAAGGCTGAGTTGATGCATCCGATCGCTGCGGCGTGGTTGCCCGTTGTAGTGGGCGGCCTCACCGGCTTTTTGGCCTTGCTCTACCAGGAGGACGGTTAGTGAGTGCCGTCCGACGAGGGCTCGTGTCTCGGTTGACGCGGCGCATCTTGGTGCGCGCGGACGGGCGCGGCTTGTCCAGGCTGCTGCTCGCCGTCGTGACCGCTGCCTCGCTCGGCGGGCTGATCGACGTTGCCGCCGTGACGCCGGCCTCCGCCCAATATACCTACAATCCGCTGCCGCCGCGTCCGAAGCCGCCCAAGGCCCCCAACGACAACCAGATGCTGGTTCAGGCGACCGAGGTCGACTACGACTACAATAACTCGCGCGTCTCCGCGGTCGGCAACGTCCAGCTGTTCTACAACGGCACCAGCGTCGAGGCCGACAGGGTCATCTACGACCAGAAGACCAAGCGGCTGCATGCCGAAGGCAACATCCGCATGACGGATGCCGACGGCAAGATCACCTATGCCGAGATCATGGATCTCTCCGACGATTACCGCGACGGTTTCGTCGATTCGCTGCGCGCGGACACCGCCGACCAGACCCGCATGGCCGCCAGCCGCGCCGACCGCTCCAGCGGCAATTACACGGTGTTCGAGAACGGCGTCTACACGGCCTGCGCGCCGTGTCGGGACGATCCCAAGAAGCCGCCGCTTTGGCAGGTCAAGGGTGCGCGCATCATCCACGACCAGCAGGAGAAGATGCTGTATTTCGAGACGGCACAGATCGAATTCTTCGGCGTGCCGCTCGCCTACATGCCCTATTTCTCGACGCCCGACCCGACCGTGAAGCGCAAGAGCGGCTTCCTGATGCCGGGCTATTTCCCGGGCACGACGAACACGGGATTCGGCGCGGAGGTTCCGTATTACTGGGCGATCGCGCCCGACATGGACGCGACTTTCACCCCCCGCTTCATGACCCGGCAGGGCGTGATGCTGCAGGGCGAATTCCGTCAGCGCCTGATCGACGGCGCCTACCAGATCCGCGCTTACGGCATCAACCAGCTCGATCCCGGCGCGTTCTCCGGCCAGCCCGGCGACCGCGACTTCCGCGGCGCCGTCGACACCAAGGGTCAGTTCGCGCTGAACGACAAATGGGTCTGGGGCTGGGACGGCGTCCTGATGTCCGACTATTATTTCTTCTCGGACTACCGCCTCTATCAGTACCGCGATCCGCTCGGCTCGTTCCTGCTGTTGCCGACGGAGGCGCTGTCGCAGCTCTATCTGACCGGCGTCGGCAACCGCAGCTTCTTCGACGCGCGCACGATGTACTGGCTGAGCTATTCGGGCAACCAGAGCCAGGTGCCGATCGTCTACCCGGTGATCGACTATTCCAACGTGCTCAACTATCCGGTCTTCGGCGGCGAGGTCAGCTACAAGACCAATTTCGTCAACCTGTCGCGTGACCAGGCGGTGTTCGATCCGATCACGACGACCGCCAATACCAGCAGCCTGTGCACGACGGCGTCGGCCGATCCGCTCGCCCGCATGCCCTCGCAGTGCCTGCTGCGCGGCTTCGCCGGCACCTACACCCGCCTCACGGCGGAAGCGCAGTGGCGCAAGTCCTTCACCGACCCATTCGGCCAGATCTGGACGCCGTTCGCGAGCCTGCGCGCCGACGCGATCAACTCCTCGGTCTCCAACCAGCCGGGCGTGTCGAACTATCTTCCCGTCGGCGACACCCAGGCGTTCCGCCTGATGCCGACCGTGGGCCTCGAATACCGCTACCCCTTCATCAACATTCAGCCCTGGGGATCGACCACGGTCGAGCCGATCGCGCAGATCATCATCCGGCCGAACGAGACCTATGCCGGCAAGCTCCCGAACGAGGACGCCCAGAGCCTGGTGTTCGACGCCTCGAACCTGTTCAGCGTCGACAAGTTCTCCGGCTACGACCGCGTCGAGGGCGGCGGCCGCGCCAATGTCGGCGTGCAGTCCACCACGCAGTTCGACCGGGGCGGCGCGGTCAAGGTGCTGTTCGGCCAGTCCTACCAGCTGTTCGGCTTGAACTCCTTCGCGGTCAACGACGCCATGAACACCGGCCTCGATTCCGGCCTGGACAAGCCGCGTTCCGATTACGTCGCGAGCACGAGCTACTCGCCCAACAGCACCTACACGTTCAGCGTCCGCTCCCGCATGGACGAGCAGACGTGGAACGTGCAGCGCTTCGAGGCGGAAGGCCGCGCCAACTTCAATCGCTGGGCGGTCAGCGTGGTGTACGGCAATTACGCAGCCCAGCCGGAGCTCGGCTATCTCGCGCGCCGCGAGGGCATCCTGACCACGGGCTCGCTGAAGGTGGCGACCAACTGGGTGGTGTCGGGCTCGGCGCGCTGGGATCTCGAGGCCAACAAGATCAACCAATATGTACTCGGTGCCGGCTATGTCGACGATTGCTTCGTGCTGGCGGCGAACTACGTAACTTCGTATAGTTATTCCGCGGGCACCGCGCCGCCCACGCTGAGCCACGCGTTCATGTTCCAGATCGGTCTGCGCACGCTGGCGACCTCGTCGGCGAGCAGCAGTTCCGCCGGCCTCCAGTGAACGGTTTGAAGTGCCGGCCGCGCTTGCCCCCCTCACAGGCTCGACGCGGCTGACATGCGAGCGACAATCATGACGACCCCATTGCCCGTCTTCCGCCTCCTGCTTGCCATCGGTGCCGGGCTGATCCTGACCGGACTGCCCTCGCCGTCGCGCGCGCAGAACATCGTCGTCATGGTCAACGGCGATCCGATCACCGATTTCGACATCGAGCAGCGCTCCAAGCTCGACCAGCTGACGACGCAGAAGACCCCGAGCCGGCAGGACGTCATCAACCAGCTGATCGACGACAAGGTGAAGATCAAGGAGGGCAAGAAGTACGGGGTCGATCCCAGCGCCTCCGACATCAACCAGTCGTTCGAGGGCATGGCGCAACGCATGCGCATCACGTCGGACCAGCTCGCCAAGTCGCTCGAATCCAAAGGCCTCCGCCCCGAAACGCTGAAGAGCCGCATGAGGGCCGAGATGGTCTGGGGCAGCCTCGTGCGCGGCCGCTTCAAGGAGAAGCTGCTCGTCGGCGAGCGCGACGTCGCGCAGGCCGTGCAGGCCCAGACCGGCGACAAGCTGCAGGTCGAAGGCACTGAGTACAAGATGCAGCCGATCGTGCTGATCGTGCCGCGCGGCTCGTCCCCGGCGTTCATGGAGACCCGGAAGAAGGAAGCCGAGAGCTATCGTGCGCGCGTCGGAAGCTGCGAGGAAGCCAATTCGCTGTTCCGCTCGACGCCGAACGCCACCATTCGCGACACCGTCACCAAGACCACCGCCGAACTGCCGGAGGCGCTGCGCAAGGTGCTCGACGATACCCCGGTCGGCCATCTGACCGCGCCCGAGCTGACCAAGAACGGCATCGAGATGGTGGTGCTGTGCTCGCGCAAGCCGACCATGATCGACACGCCGAAGAAGCGCGAGGTCCGCGAGAAGATGTACCAGGAGAAATACGAGAAGACCCAGAAGGCCTATCTCGACGAGCTTCGCAAGGCGGCGATGATCGAATATCGCAACCGCTGATGGCCGATCGCGCAGCAAAGCCGCCTGCCCTTCCTCTTGCCCTGACCCTGGGAGAGCCGGCCGGCATCGGCCCCGACATCACGATCGCAGCCTGGCTGCGGCGCCGCGAGCTGAACCTGCCCGCCTTCTATCTGCTCGGCGACGAGGCGCTGATCGCGCGCCGCGCCAAGGCGCTCGCCCCGTCGCTGGGGGCCGGCGTCAGGACCGCGGCGGTGAGCCCCGGCGAGGCGGCTTCCGCCTTCGCCGATGCGCTGCCCGTGGTCGCCACCGGCGAGCGCGCGACCGCCGAGCCCGGCAAGCCCGACGCATCGAGCGCGCCGGCCGCGCTCGCCTCGATCCGGCAGGCGGTAGCGGATGTGCGCGAGGGCCGCGCCAGCGCCGTCGTCACCAATCCGATCGCCAAGAGCGTGCTCTACCGCGCCGGCTTCCGTCATCCCGGCCACACCGAATTCCTCGCCGAGCTCGCCGCAGAGAACGGGCGCGTGCCGCAGCCGGTGATGATGCTATGGTCGCCGCAACTCGCGGTGGTGCCCGTGACCATTCACCTCTCGATCCGCGATGCCCTGGCCCAGCTCACCAGCGAGCTGATCGTCGCGACCGTGCGCATCGTCGCAACCGAGCTGAAATCCCGCTTTGGCATCGCGCGGCCGCGCATCGCGGTCTCCGGCCTCAATCCGCATGCCGGCGAGGACGGCTCGCTCGGCCACGAGGAGCAGACCATCATCGCGCCGGCGCTGAAGGTTTTGCGCAATGACGGCATCGAGACCAGGGGTCCGCTGCCCGCCGACACCATGTTCCACGAGGCCGCGCGCAGCACCTATGACTGCGCCATCTGCATGTATCACGACCAGGCGCTGATCCCGATCAAGACGGTCGCGTTCGACAACGCGGTCAATGTCACGCTCGGCCTGCCCTTCGTCCGCACCTCGCCCGATCACGGCACCGCCTTCGACATCGCCGGCACGGCCAAGGCCAACCCGGCGAGCCTGATCGCAGCCTTGAGGCTCGCCAGCCGCATGGCGGCCTCACCAAGCTCACCAGGCAGATGAGCGCGATCGACGACCTCCCGCCGCTGCGCGAGGTCATTCGCCGGCACGCGCTGTCGGCGCGCAAATCGCTCGGCCAGAACTTTCTGCTCGATCTCAATCTCACGGCGCGCATCGCGCGCGCCGCGGCGCCGCTCGAGGAGTCCACCATCGTCGAGATCGGCCCAGGCCCGGGCGGGCTGACGCGCGCACTGCTGGCGCTCGGCGCGCGGCGGGTCATCGCCATCGAGCACGACGAGCGCGCGATCCCGGCCTTGCAGGATATTTCCGCGCGCTATCCCGGCAGGCTCGAGATCGTGCATGGCGACGCCATGACATTCGATCCCCGCCCGTTGCTCAGTGGCGAGCGAGCCAGGATCGTCGCCAACCTGCCCTACAACATCGCGACGCAGCTCCTGATCAACTGGCTCACCAGCGAGCCCTGGCCGCCCTGGTACGACATGATGGTGCTGATGTTCCAGCGCGAGGTCGCCGAGCGCATCGTGGCGCACGAGGACGAGGAGGCCTATGGCCGGCTCGGCGTGCTCGCCAACTGGCGCTGCGAGACCAAGATCCTGTTCGACATCGCGCCGTCCGCCTTCGTGCCGCCGCCCAAGGTCACCTCCTCCGTGGTGCGCCTCAAGCCGCGCGCGGAGCCGCTTGCCTGCGATCGCAGGCTGCTCGAACAGGTCGCCGCCGCCGCCTTCGGCCAGCGCCGCAAGATGCTGCGGCAGAGCCTGAAGTCGCTTCAAGCGGATCCGGCGCGGCTCGCGCAGGCCGCCGGCGTCGATGCGACCCGGCGCGCGGAGACCATTCCCATCTCCGGCTTTGTTGCCATGGCGCGCGAATTGGCGGATATACGCAGCGAAACCGAGTAACCAAGAATTCCGGAGGAAAGAAAATGGCGCTGATGCGCAGGCAGTCCCTGGTCAAGTTCGACGCGCCCTTGTGCGAGACCATCGTCGACACGCCGAAGCCGCAGGGCCGCGAGGTTCTGGTGCGCATCGAGCGCTGCGGCCTCTGCCATTCCGACCTGCACATCCAGGACGGCTATGCCGATCTCGGCGGCGGCAAGAAGCTCGACACCACGCGCGGCATGACGCTGCCGTTCACCCTCGGCCACGAGATCGCGGGCGTTGTCGACGAGGTCGGCCCGGACGTGCCGGCCAGTCTCGTCGGCGCGAAGAAGGCCGTCTTCCCCTGGATCGGCTGCGGCCAGTGCCGCGATTGCGCCAATGGCGACGAGAATCTCTGCGTGAAGCAGCGCTTCCTCGGCGTCTCCATCGACGGCGGCTTTGCCACTCACGTGCTGGTGCCCGACGCGAAATATCTGCTCGACTACGATCCCCTGCCCGTCAACCAGGCCGCGACCTTGATGTGCTCCGGCGTCACCGCCTACGGCGCGCTCAAGCGCCTGGTCGACCGTCCGCGCCAGCGCAACCTGCTGCTGATCGGCCTCGGCGGCGTCGGCATGATGGGATCGTCGTTCGCGCAAGCGATGTTCAAGCAGCCCATCACGGTCGCCGACCTCTCGCCGGCCGCGCGCGACACCGCGCTGAAGAACGGCGCCGCGGTCGCCTACGACCCGTCCGAGCCCGACGTGATCAAGCGCATCCTGAAGGAGACCGAAGGCGGCTTCGACGAGATCGTCGATTTCGCCGGCAACGAGAAGTCGATGGCCTTTGCGGTCGCGGTCGCCGCGCGCGGCGGCAAGATCGTGGTCTCCGGCCTGATGGGCGGCCAGTTCACGCTGCCGATGGTGCAGTGGGTCTACAAGCGCATGACCATCGAGGGCTTCATGGTCGGCACGCTCGCCGAGGCCCATGAGCTGATGGCGCTGGCGCGCGCCGGCAAGATCAAGCCCACGCCGATGCGCGAGGAGCCGATGGGCGACGTCCAGAAATGGATCGACGAGCTTCGTGCCGGCAAGGTCGTCGGCCGCATCGTGCTGAAGAACTGACCGATCGCTGGCTGCGGGCCCGGCGCCAGTCGGGCCCGCAGCACGGAACGCCTTCGGTCTCGCCGCGTTGGCAGCACATGTCCATTCGCTGCACCGTCGAAAGCGCATTCTTCATTGCCTGGAGCTGCCTCGAGCAGAGCGGCGAGCTCGGCCCGCCGGACGAGAGCGCGAACTTCCTTCTCGACGCCATCGAAGCCCAGCTCAGGACCGGCGAACGCCGGCAGCTGATGCTTGCCAACAGGGCGATCGACGCCTATCGCGCGCACGCGGCCGAGCGCCGATCCACGGCAGACCGCGAAGCACGGGTGGGGTGATCTTCATCGCCGCCCGCGGTCCCCGCGGCTAAGGCCGGCGCGCCAACTTTTCGGCCCCTGAGCCACCCCTTGTGTGCACTTTGGAACCGTTGGTTCCGCTACGGAAACGTAGGGTTGCGACCGGCGCCGATTCCCGGCCAGCCAAGAGAAGAAACTGTGACCGGTCGGCCCCCGAACGATCTGCTCCGGCAGCTCGCCCCCCGAGATTTCGAGCTTCTTGCACCTCATCTCCAGCCGGTCGACCTCGAGGCGGGCCACATCCTGCATCATGCCGGCGACGCCGTGGCGGCGGTTCATTTCCCCTGCGGTCCCACGCTGGTGTCGTTCGCCGTTCCGGTCGAGGATGACCGCGAGGTCGAAAGCCTGCTGGTGGGACGCGAGGGTGCGGTGGGCGTTGCCGCGGGCCGCAATTCATCGCTCGCCTATTCCCGCATCGTCGTGAAGCTCGGCGGCACGCTCGTTCGGCTGCCGCTGCGCGCGCTCGAGCAGGCGCAGCAGAGGTCGGCCGCGCTGCAAGAGGCGTTCTCGCGCTATGCCGATTGCCAGTTCGCGCAATTGCTGCAGAACGCCGCCTGCAACGCCGCGCATCCGATCGAGCAGCGCGCCGCCAAGTGGATCATCTCCACGCAAGAGCGGATCGGCCGGGCCGAGATCCCCCTCACCCACGAGCAGCTCGCCGGCATGCTCGGCGTCTCCCGCAGCTATGCCAGCCGCGTCATCCAGATGTTCAAGGCCCGGCGCATCCTCGCCACCCGGCGCGGCGCCATCCTGATCCTCGACGCGGCGGCGCTCGACGCCAGGGCCTGCTGCTGCAACGATTGGGTGAAGAAGCATTGTGATGAGGTGCTCGGCGCGGCATCCGCCGATGGCTAGCGGCGGTCTCAGCCATGCCGCGGGGTCTGCCGCTTCTGGTGCAGATAGATCGGGCTGAAATCGCCGAACCGCTGCAAGTCGCGCCATTTCAGCACGATCAGCTCGCCCTCACGCAGATCCATGGCGCCGCTGCGCCGGAGCTCGGCCAGCGTCCGGTTCACGGTCGCGATCGCCATGCCCAGCGTCTCGCCGAGCTGCGCCAGGCTGATCGGAAAGAGGCAGCGATTGCCGCGGACGAGCTGCGCGGCACGGGCGCGGTAGAATAGCTCGCAGAACAGGTGAGCCATGCGCGCCTGCATCGGCCGGGCGCTGTTGTTGGTGATGGCTTCGCGAAAGATCGCGGCATCGAGCAGCGTCTCGCGCCAGACGGCCAGCGCAAAGGTCGGCCGCCGCCGGAACGCGGTGAACAACTCGCGATGCGGGATGAAGGCGACGGAGGCGGGCCCGAGCGCGCTCAATCCGTGGTCCATCTGGTCGATGAACAGGCCTTGCGCGTCCGGCAGGTCGCCGGTGAGGTGGAAGGCGAGATATTGTCGCCCGCCGCTGCCGAGCAGATGGTAGCGCGCGACCATGCCCGAGACGACCAGCACCGAATGTTCGGGTTGGTCGCCCTGGCGGATGAAATCCTCGTTCGACTCGAGATCGCGCAGCGTGAAGGTGAGAGCGCGAATCTCCTTTAGATCCTCCTCTGCGAGCGCGGTGTGCTTGGACAGGTTCCGGATCATCACGTCGTGGGCTTTTTCCATGGCGCCGCCAAAAATCACACCGGTTCTATCAAATGATACGTCCGGCTCGGGTTCAGCGGACTAGAACGCGTTTCGGAAGCAGAGGTTGCTAATTGATCTGCGGCCGTACAGGTCGCATCCACCCCGTCACCTCGACGACGAGCCGAGCCGTCCCTTCATGAGCCCTACGCCGATCCTGGACCATATCCGCAGCCTGTTCACGGCGGATACCAGCGAGCACCTCGACAGCATCAAGAATGCCTTCGTCCAGGGCGCGCTGAAGCAGCCGGTCCGGCCGATGTCCGATCAGGAGCTTGCCCGCGCCATTCGCGAGTTCCGCTCTGCGCCCGTCTCCGACTGGACCCTCGCAAAGCTCTCGCGGCGCTTCGTCGAGGCATCCCGACCGCGCGACGATTGAACCGGCACGCGAGGCTCATGCCGCATCCAAGGTTCATCGCGCGTCTGCAAGCCATCGAAGTCCTGTCCGAGGACGAACGCCGGCAGATCGCCGCCCTGCCCTCCACGCTGCGCCAGGTCGGCGACGGGGAGATCGTGTTGCGCCAGGGCGAGCCCGTCTCGCGCTGCGTCTTCGTCGTGCACGGCTTCCTCTACCAGGCCCGCATCGTCGGCGACCGCAGCCAGATCCTCGCCTTTCACGTTCCCGGCGACATGCCCTGCCTGCACACGCTGCTGGTCGCGCCGATGGATGCCGACCTCGTCGGCCTCGGACCGACCATCGTCGGCACCGTCGCGCACAGCCAGCTCAAGCAGCTTCTCGACGGCTCGATGCATTTGACGCGCGCGTTCTGGCGCGAGACGCTGATCGATGCGGCGATCTCGCGGCAATGGATCGCCCGCCTCGGAGCGCAGGCGGCCCTGGCCAGGGTCGCGCACCTCATCTGCGAGCTCGCCGCACGGCTGGAGATGGTCGGCCTCGTCACGGACGGCTGCTTCCAGATGCCGATGACGCAGCGCCACGTTGCAGATGCCTGCGGCCTCTCGATCGTCCACGTCAATCGCACCATCCAGGAGCTGAGGCAGCGCAGGTTGATCGCCTGGGAGGGCAGCGAGATCGAGCTGCTGCAACCCGGGGAGCTGCGCAAGCTTGCGGATTTCACGCCCGACTATCTGACCTAAGCGGCGGACGTGACAGCTACCCGCCGGGTCGCGATCGCGACCGCGCTTTCCGCCACCAGCGCAACAGCGGGCCGCCGGGTCCGAGGACCGGATCGGTCTTCGGCTTGCGGACCTTGGCGATGCGCTTGATGGCGTCGGGACGCTCACGCGTGTCGGTGCACTCGTCATAGGTCCCGTCCTGCGGATAGGCGCCGACCACCAGAAAGTCCCGACTGGATTCGATGAGCCGGTGTCCGGTGCCCGCGGGAAGCACCAGAACGTCTCCGGCCTTGACGCGCAGGATCCGGCCCTTGATGCCGCCGCACTCGATCCTGGCCGTGCCGCGTGCCACGCCCATCACCTCATGGATCTGCGAATGATAATGGACGAAGTCATACACCGTATCGCGCCATGACCGGCCCCAGCCATTCGCATCGAACATCGTGTCGATGATGACATCAGGGGGAAAGCGTCGGCTGTTCAGCTTCACCGCCCCGCGATAGAGCAACGCCGGAAATTTCGGATTGTTCGGCACGATGCCGTCGTCGCGAAAATGCAGTGCGGCCGGCTTTCGCGCCCGCACCAGCGCCCGCAGCGCCGCGGCATCGGGACGATCCTCCACCAGCTTCCTGGCGAAATTCTTGACCTGATCCTTGATCGGCATGGCGTCTCCTCAGCCCCGATTCAACCGCGGCGGAGGCGAGAAGTTTCCCATGGTGAAAACAGCTTGGTGGCGTTCTGGGCCTCGTGGCAAAATCGCAAGATCGGTCGAGCACGTCATGCCCGCGTGCGCTTTAGCTGGTGCTGCCACGGAGAACGGAACGATGACGGCGGCGCTTCGCAACTACCATGCCCGGATGCAGCGGGTGCTGGATCATATCGACCGGCATCTGGATGACGATCTGGACCTGGATGCGCTGAGCAGCGTCGCGGCCTACTCGAAGCATCATTTCCACCGGCAGTTCACGGCGACCTTCGGGCTGTCCGTGCATCGCTACATCCAGCTTGCCCGCATGAAGCGCGCTTCATACCGGTTGGCCTACAGCGACGCCGACAGCGTCACGGATATCGCGATGGATGCCGGCTACGATGCACCTGACGCCTTCGCCCGCGCCTTTCGGCAACGGTTCGGGCAATCGCCGTCGTCGTTCCGGAAGTCTCCCGACTGGGAGCCGTGGCTTGCGGCCTTCGGGCCTCTCGACAATGCGAGGAGCAAGTTCATGCAGAAGACCTTTACCAGCGACGACGTGACGATCCGCAATGTGCCGGCGACGGCGGTGGCGATCATGGAGCACCGCGGCGACCCGGCGACGCTTCCTGCCACCATCCAGCGCTTCATCGCCTGGCGCAAAGCCGCCGGCCTGCACCCGCGCACGAGTCCGACCTTCAACGTCTGGCGATCCGAGCGGCGGCCGGCCTCGCCTGCCGACTACAGCTTGGACCTCTGCGTCGGAACCGACAAGCCGATCGAGGCGAACGGCGCGGCGATCAAGGCCGGCGAAATCCCGGGCGGTCGCTGCGCCGTGCTGCACGTCGTCGGCAACACCGACAATCTCGAGCCCGCCGCGCTCTTCCTGTATCGCGACTGGCTTCCGGCGAGCGGCGAGGAAGTCCGCGATTTCCCGATCTATTGCCAGCGGCTGAGCTTCGTCCCTGAAGTCGCCGAGCACGAGGCGGCCGCGGACCTGTTCCTGCCGCTGAAGTAAACCGTCACCGCATCCACCGTCATTCCGGGATGCGTGCGCGAGCACGCAGGCCCGGAATCCATCGGGCCGCACGCTCTGCCGTCCAATGGATTCCGGGCTCGCCCTTTCAGGGCGCCCCGGATGACGAGCGGAGGCTGAGGCAACCGCTCGCGAGGCGTCGGGCAAAACACCTTGGTCAAGCCCTCGGCCCGAAAATATTCTACTTTCCGAAATTTCGGATTTGTGGCATAGAGCGGTCATCCCGGCCCTGCCAGAGGGGCGCTTCGCGATCGTCACGAGATGCGGGTCGGGGTGCGGTGGACGCGGTAGCGCCGGCGCGAGAGGCGGAGACAGGGACGGGTGACCGTTGAGTCATGCGCGGCGCGCTACGACACGGCGCGGTCACAGCGGTCTTGTTGATGGTCGGGGGCGCGCACATCGGGCCCCGGATGCTGAGGCAGGGACGTCCGCGGACGGAGAAGTCGTGTGTCCCGACGCCCGGGGTTCTGGCGTCAAACCTCGCGGTGATGTGCCGGCCGACCGGCACGCGCATCGATCAGCGGCGAGGCGACGGGGCAATAGTGCAACGCTCCCCGAGAGAGCACGAAGGACACCGTTAAAACCATCCGCGCAGGGAAGGCCGGGCGACCGGCACACCTGTGATCCACCCCGTGTGCATTCTTCGTTGTGCACGGATCTGCGGGTGCCGCCGGCGCCCGGCCTTCCCTGCGCCCTTTGGTCTTTCATGGGGCGCGAAACGACAGCAAGCCTCGGGCGAAATGCGTCGCGAGACTGCGAAGACATGTCTGCAAGTTGAACTGAGAGTTTGAGGATGCCGACAGTGCACCTTGCTCCGAGCGAGCGTCACGCTCCGCTCTCGTGCCCCGGACGCAGCGCAGCGCTCCTTAAGCGGTGCGCTGCAGACCCGGGGCCCATGCCGCAGCGGAGCCCGGCGCCTGCTGGGTCCTGGCTCTCCGCCGCAACGCATGCGCGTTGCGGCTTGTCCGGGACACGAGGGTAGGTTGCGTCTCCGCCTCACCCCGCTTTCCGCGCGCACGCCTTGCTGCTAGACTGGCGCCATTGTTTTGAGGAATTTTGATGCGCGCGAGGATTTTCAATCGCGTCCCGGGGCTGGCCGCGCTGGCGCTGCTCGTCGTCGTCGCGGGGCCCGCGTCGGCCGAGAAGCGCATCGCGCTGGTGGTCGGCAACTCCGCCTACAGGAACATCACGCCGCTCGACAACCCGTCCAAGGATGCGAGCCTGATGGCGGAGACGCTCGGTGCGCTCGGCTTCACGCTGGTCGGCGGACGCGCCCAGCTCGATCTCGACAAGGGCGCGATGGACATCGCGGTGCAGAATTTCGGTCGGCAGGTCCAGGGCGCCGACGTCGCGCTGTTCTACTATGCCGGCCACGGCGTGCAGGTGGCCGGCTCCAACTATCTCGTGCCGGTCGGCGCCAATCCGACCCGCGAGGCCGACGTCGATTTCCAGATGACCGACGTCAATCTCGTGCTGCGCCAGATGCAGGGCTCCGGCACCCGCCTCAACCTCGTGATCCTGGATGCCTGCCGCAACAACCCGTTCGGCTCACGCGGCCTGCGATCATCGGATGGCGGGCTGGCGCAGATGCGCGCGCCCGAGGGAACGCTGATCTCCTATGCCACCCAGCCCGGCAACGTCGCGCAGGACGGGAGCGACGGTCACAGCCCCTATACGAAGGCGCTGGCGACCACGATCCGCGTCGCGGGCCTCGACGTATTCCAGACCTTCAACCAGGTCGGTCTCGCCGTGAAGCGCGCCACCGCGGGGGCGCAGCAGCCCTGGGTGTCGTCCTCGCCGATCGACGGCACGTTCTACTTCGTGCCGCCCACGCAAGCTGCACCGCCACCGGTCGCGGCGATGCAACCCGACCCCTCGCCTGCCGAACGTTTGCGCGCCGATCCCGACCGCGTCCCATTGCGCGATGCGGCGCTGCTCAGTGAGCTCAGCGAGCGACTCTACGAGCTCAATTTCGATCCTGACACGCCCGACGGCCTGACGCGCGCCATCACGAAGCTGCAACAGCGCATCGCCATGGCCCCGACAGGCGAAGCCACCGAGGGCCTGCTGCTGCGATTGCGCAAGATGGAGGATCTCAAGCCGTGGGGCTCGATCGTCTACGGGCCCGACAGCAGCAAATGGGGCATCTCGTGGAATCACGCCTCGCGGCGCGCAGCGGTGGCGGACGCCCGCGGCAATTGCGCCGGCGCCAAATGCCCGATCGAGCTTTCGTTCTTCGGCAGAAGCTGCGGCGCCTTTGCGATCTCCGACAAGTCCTGGTCACTGGTCCAGCGCGAGGGCGTGCAGCGCGCCCGGGACGCTGCGCTTGACGAATGCGGCAAGGCTGGCAAAGCTTGCCGCATTATCGGATCCGTCTGTGCCGACGGCTCCGGCCGCTGATACTCTTTCATTTTGGATTTTTTGCTCATGCTCAATTCCATTTCAGGTCCAACAGCCCTCTTCGTCCTCCTCACCGCCGCCCTCACCTCGCCTTCCGCGCTCGCGCAATCCGGCAGCGCCGGGGGATCGATCGGCAATGACGAGAAGTCGCTCTCCGGCTCGCGTTCGGACCGCTCCACCGAGCCGGCGCCATCGGCGCGCCGGAGCAAGCCGGCGGCCGAGGAGCCGCGCTCGTCGTCGCGGCGAAGCGGCGGCGGAGGTGGCGGCAGCTTTGACGGCGCCTGGGTGGTGACCAGCGTCGGGTGTGGCGGCACCACGTCCGGCGCGGTCGTGGTCTCCTCGGGCAAGGTCATCGGCCAGGGTGTTACTGGCACCGTCAGCTCGAGCGGCGCCGTCAGCACGGTCGGTCAAGGCGACGGCGTGACCTTCACCAGCTCGGGGCGTCTCGGCGCGCGCAGCGGTTCCGGAAGCTGGCGCCGCTCCGACGGCTGCGGCGGAACCTGGAGCTCTGCGAAACAGTAACGCCTGGGAAGACGCTATTTCCTGCGGAACGAACGCCCCGCAGGCCCGATTCAAGCCACATCCTCTCCGGATTTGCGGCTCATTGCCACCCAAGTCTTTGATGACAAAGGGCAGGTCAAGAGTTGCGTCATGCGTAACCGGGAGACCAGGATGGGCAACCGCACCGCAAAATTCGTATCCGCGCTGGTCGGCAGCATGATTGCCGGCCTGCCACTGGCCGCCGTGTCGCAGAACGCGCCGACCCCACCGAGCACGGCCAACCCGGCCGCCGACTGCCTCGCTTCGCCCAAGGGCGCAGCATCGCAGGGCCAGCACTGGTACTACCGCCTCGATCGAACAACCAAGCAGAAATGCTGGTATCTACGCGCGGCCGGCGACAAGGACGGTGCGAAAGCTGTGCAGACCGCGCAGGCCGCGGCCGATACACCATCGGAATCATCAGCATCGCCGCAGCAGACAGTGCAGGACGCGCGCGCCGAATATGTGACTCCGCGGAATGGCGCGCCTCCCAAGGCGCCGAACGCGGTGACGCAGGTCGCACCGGCCAGCCCGCCACCGGCTCAACAATCCGCGAACCAAGCGGCTGAGGGCAGCGCGCAGCAAGCGCCCGCCTCGCCATGGCCTGATGTCCCGGCAGCGTCCACCGCTCCAGAGCCGCAGCCGGCAACGACCGTGATCACAGCAACTGCGCAGCCGAAGACAAAGCCGTCAAAATCGCCTGCCCCGCCCCCGCCTGCCGCAGCAGACGGCATGACCGACAAACCCGGCGGCTCGGTGCAGATGCTGCTGCTGGTGATCGGCGGCGCGCTGGCACTCGCGGGCATCCTCGCCAGCGTGATCTACCGTTTCGCCCGCAGGCGCGTGCGCGTTCAAGCTGCTTCCGACCGCCGCGGGCATTGGGACGATTGGGCGCCGCAGGATCACGCCGGAAGCCGCGCGCCATGGCTCGGTGCGAATTCAGCGGCCCAGCCGCACGCGCAAGGCGGCCCGGTCGACTTCGATGAAGTACGACCGCAGACCGCGCAGCTCGCAGCATTCACCAGGGAGATCTCCGTGATCGCGGCCCAATCCGCCTCCATCCGCAGCAAGGCTGGCGAGCTCGACAAGGCCGACATCTTCCGCGGAGCGTTCGCGATCGAAGCCGCGCCCCGGCTCCCGGCCAAGGCGACCGACGACAAGAAGCCCGCTGCCCGCGACGAGGCCGATCGCAATGACGATGTGAAGAGCGAGGATGCCGTCGACGTCGACGTGATCACCGCGATGCTGGAACGGCTGGCGAAGCAGGGGCCGCGGCTGCCAGAGCCTAGCCCTGCAGCTGCCCTTGCAAACCTCGCACGAAACCAACGAGGCCAATCCGCCGCTCGCGCTTGAGGCGCTCGGCCTTCAGGATCGACTGCACCTCGGCGAAGGCCTCATCGACGTCGTGGTTGATGACGATGTAGTCGTACTCGGCCCAGTGGCTCATCTCGTGGCTGGCGCGGCTCATGCGCTTGCGGATCACCTCGTCGGAATCCTGCGCGCGCGAATGCAGGCGCTTTTCGAGGTCGGCCGCCGAGGGCGGCAGGATGAAGACGCGGACGACGTCGACGCTGGCTTTCTGATGCAGTTGCTGCGTGCCCTGCCAGTCGATGTCGAACAGCACGTCCTTTCCGGCAGACAGTGCCGCCTCCACCGGAGCACGCGGCGTGCCGTAGAGATTGTCGAACACGGTGGCCCATTCGAGCAACTCGTCGCCCTTCACCATCGCTTCGAAGCGCGGCTTGTCGACGAAAAAGTAGTCACGACCCTCGACCTCCCCGGGTCGCTTCGCACGCGTGGTCGCCGACACCGACATCTTCAGGCCGGGCTCTCGGTCGAGCAACATCCGCGACAGCGTGGTCTTGCCCGCGCCCGAGGGCGAGGACAGCACGAACATCAAGCCACGCCGCTCGACACCGTCAGTTCCGTGATCGCCCGTCGTCATCGATCACTCCAGATTCTGGACCTGCTCGCGGAACTGCTCGACCACGTTCTTCATGGCCAGCCCCGTATTGGTCAGCTCGATGTCGTTCGACTTCGAGCAGCAGGTGTTGACCTCGCGGTGAAACTCCTGCGCCAGGAAGTCGAGCTTGCGGCCGATCGGGCCGCCCTTGCCGATCAGCTCGCGCGCCTGCGCGATGTGGGATGCGATGCGGTCGAGCTCCTCGCGGATGTCGGCCTTGGTGGCGATCAGGATCGCCTCCTGCATCAGACGGTCGGAATCGAACCGGTCGGAGGTGTCGAGCAGCGCTGCGATCTGCTCGGTGAGCCTCGCCTTGATCGCCTCCGGCCTGCGACCGGGCGAAGCTTCCGCCTTCTTCGCCAATTGCTCGATCTCGTCCACGCGCTGGGTCAGGATCTGGCCGAGCGAAGTGCCCTCGCGCTTGCGCATCGCGACGAGCTCGGCGAGCGCCTTGTCGAAGGCCTCGGCGGCAGCGGCACGCGCGGCCTTGTCCTCCTCCTCGTCGCCCTCGGGCTCGGCGACCTCGACGACGCCCTTGATGGCGAGCAGGCCGTCGATGCTCGGCGCTACCGCGTCGACCTTGCCGGCGATCATGGCGGCCGCCTTCAGGACGGCGTTGAGTACGTCCTCGTTGACGCGAACCGTCGCGGCGGAGTTGGCGCGCTTGACGTTGAGATTGGCGTAGACGGTGCCGCGCGACAAAAGCTCGCCGGCGCGCTTCTTGGCGTAGGCCTCGAGCTCGTCGAAGCCCTGCGGCAACCGCACCCTGAGGTCGAAGCCCTTGGCGTTGACGGACTTCAATTCCCACTCGAACGTGTACGGCCCGCTTGCGCCGTGGCATCTCGCAAAGCCGGTCATGGACGACAGCGCCATCAGGTCAAATTCTCCAGAAACACGGGATTCGCGAGGCATCAAGCCACGCGAATCTTAAGACTATTTTGCAGGAAAGTGGAATCCGCAAAGTTTGCAGCAGCGATTGCGACGGATCTAGCGCTGGACCACCGGCGGCGACGGCTGCACCGCGCCCTGCCGCGCCGGTGCCGGTGCCGGAGCCGGAGCTGCCGGGCGTGCCGCCGGCGGCTTCTTCTGCTGATTGGGCCGGGCCGGCGTGGTCGCCGTCGGCGTATCGGCGGCTCCGGGCGCAGCGGCGGCGGGCGGCGGCGCATCCTCGGGCGGCTCGACCGTGTCGTTCTGGATCTGCTTTTCCATCGCGCGCAGCTTGGCCACGTTCTTCTGGTGCGCGTCGTAGGTCTCGGTAAAGGCGTGCCCGCCGCTGCCGTCGGCGACGAAATAGAGGTCGCGGGTGCGGGCCGGATTGGCGGCGGCCTCCAGCGAGGCGCGGCCGGGATTGGAGATCGGGCCCGGCGGCAGGCCTTCGATCACATAGGTGTTGTAGGGCGAAGGCTGCGTGATCTCGCTGCGCTTGATCGGGCGGCCCAGCGTGCCCTTGCCGCCGACCAGCCCATAGATGATGGTCGGATCTGACTGCAGCTTGATCCGCTGCTTCAGGCGATTGACGAACACCGCGGCGACGCGACTGCGCTCGTCGGCCCTGCCGGTCTCCTTCTCGACGATCGAGGCCAGCGTCACCAGTTGCTCCGGCGTCTTGACCGGAATGTCCTGATTGCGGCGCTCCCAGATCTCGGCGAGCACACGCTTGTGCGCCTGCTGCATGCGCTGGACCACCTGCTCGCGCGGCGTGCCGCGCGGGAACTTGTAGGTCTCCGGCAACAACGTGCCCTCGCGCGGCAGCTCGCGCACGCTGCCGGTGAAGATGTCGTTGTCGGACAGGCGCGCCACGATCTGCTCGGAGGTCAGCCCCTCCGGAATCGTGACGGCATGCTGCACCACCTTGCCCTCGACGATGGTGGCGATGACGTCGCGGAGCGAGGCGTTCTTCTGGAACGAATATTCACCCGGCTTGAGGTCCGAGCTCGCCTTCAACGCGGCAACGCTGGCGATGAACACCCAGGGATTGATGTCGGTGACGCCTTCCCGGTTCAGCGTCTCGGCGATGTCGCGCTTGCCGGCGCGCTGCGGGATGTTGACGATCTTGTCGTCCTTCAGCGGCCCGGGCGCCTCGAGCACCTGGCGGCCGTAATAATAGACGCCGCCGGCGCCGAGCATGGCGATCAGCAGAAGGGTGATGATGGCGTTGCCGACGACCACGAAAGGATTGCGCGCACGGTCCGAACGCTTCGGCGGCGGCGGGAGCTGCTCGGGCTCGAGCGCTGCCCGCGGACTCCGGGGCGAGATGGGCGGCCTTTCACTCATAGAAGCAACCTGAATCCTGCCGGTTCCATAGCGGCCCGACCATCGCTTGCCGAGCCAAATGCACGCCCACTTCCATGACTATCGCCGAATACGGCAAAACGGTGGATTCGTTTCAAACGCAAGCTAATCGGCCAAACGTCGGACGATCACCGACGCATTGGTACCGCCAAAACCAAACGAGTTCGACAAGGCAACATTGACCTCACGCTTCTTCGCAACGTGCGGCACGAGGTCGATCGCGGTCTCCACCGACGGATTGTCGAGGTTGATCGTCGGCGGCACGACATTATCGCGAATCGCGAGGATGGCGAAGATCGCCTCGATCGCACCGGCCGCGCCGAGCAGATGACCGGTCGACGATTTGGTCGAGGACATCGCGACCTTGGAGGCGGCATTGCCGAGCAGACGCTCGACGGCACCGAGCTCGATCTCGTCGCCGAGCGGTGTCGAGGTGCCGTGCGCGTTGATGTAATCGAGATCGGATGCGGTCAGGCCGGCGCGCTTGAGCGCGGCCGACATGCTGCGGAAGCCGCCATCGCCGTCGGGCGACGGCGAGGTAATGTGATAGGCATCACCCGACAGACCGTAGCCGATCACCTCGGCATAAATCTTCGCACCGCGGCGCCTCGCGTGCTCGAGCTCCTCCAGCACCAGTACGCCGGCGCCCTCGCCCATCACGAAGCCGTCGCGGTCCTTGTCGTAGGGACGCGAGGCCTTCTCGGGAGTCTCATTGAAGCCGGTCGAAAGCGCGCGCGCGGCATTGAAGCCGGCGATACCGATGCGGCTGATCGGCGACTCGGCGCCGCCTGCGACCATCACGTCGGCATCACCCAGCGCGATCAGGCGGGCGGCATCGCCGACCGCGTGCGCGCCGGTCGAGCAGGCCGTGACGACGGCATGGTTCGGCCCTTTCAGCCCGTGCGCGATCGAGACGTAGCCGGAGGCGAGATTGATCAGGCGGCCCGGAATGAAGAACGGCGACACCCGGCGCGGTCCGCGCTCCTTCAACAGGATCGCGGTTTCGGCGATGCCGCTGAGGCCGCCGATGCCGGATCCGATCATGGTTCCGGTCGCGCACTTGTCCTCTTCGGACTCGGGGTGCCAGTTGGCGTCGTCGAGCGCCTGGCCGGCCGCGGCCATGCCGAAGATGATGAAGTCGTCGACCTTGCGCTGGTCCTTCGGCTCCATCCACTTGTCGGGATTGAAAGTGCCGTTGCTGCCGTCGCCGCGCACGACGGTGCAGGCGTATTTCGTCTGAAGATCGGAGACATCGAAGCTCTCGATCGCGCGCGCGCCGCTTTCGCCGTTGAGGATGCGTTTCCAGGTCGGTTCGACGCCGCAGCCGAGCGGCGACACCATGCCGAGACCAGTGACGACAACCCGCCTCATGTCCGAAAACTCCGCATCGAAAGATTCACGGCCAATAACAAGAAACCGGCTGACCGCTGCGAAGCGGCCCGTCCGGTTTCAATGTTGTCCCCGCGAAATGAAGAGCGTCAGCTCTTCGCGTTCTTCTCGAGAAACTTCGTGGCATCGCCGACGGTGAGAATCGTCTCCGCGGCGTCGTCCGGAATCTCGCAACCGAATTCCTCTTCGAACGCCATCACCAGCTCGACGGTGTCCAGACTGTCGGCGCCGAGGTCGTCGATGAAGCTCGCGTTGTCGACAACCTTCTCGGGTTCAACACCAAGGTGTTCGACCACGATCTTCTTAACCCGCTCGCCAATGTCACTCATTGCTTAACCTCGTGTTGTTCCCTGTAGACCCGACCCCCCGGGACGATACGAGCCGTCGTGGTCGTGTTACTTGCCTTCGCTTACGAACTTTGATTTGGCCCCATCCTAACCGATACAGGGCCCGGCGAACGACGGCCAAGGCTCCGCATCGCCAATATACAGGGTTTCAAAAACCTGCAATGGCGTTCTTTGCCCATCCGTTGAAGGTCCGGTTATCACACTTCAATTGCCTTGACTACAAGCCTCATTTCACTCCGGAAACGGCCGTTTGCCGCATTCCACGCCGACCATGTGGGCAGCGCGGAACGAAGACCTCAGATCATGGCCATGCCGCCGTTGACGTGGATGGTCTGGCCGGTGACGTAGGCTGCTTCGTTCGAGCTTAGGTACACGGCCGCCGCGGCGATGTCCTCGGGCGTCCCCAGACGGGCAGCCGGAACCTTGGTCAGAATCATTTCGCGCTGCTTGTCGTTGAGCGCGTCGGTCATCGGCGTCTTGATGAAGCCCGGCGCGATGCAGTTCGCGGTCACGCCGCGCTTGGCGTATTCGGCGCCCAGCGTCTTGATCATGCCGATCAGGCCCGCCTTCGAGGCGGTGTAGTTGCCCTGCCCGGGATTGCCGGTGACGCCGACCACCGAGGTGATGGCGATGATGCGGCCGAAGCGCTTGCGCATCATCAGCTTGGTGGCGGCACGCGCGAGGCGGAAGGTCGCGGTCAGATTGACGTTGATGACCTCCTCCCAATCCTCGTCACGGAGCTGCACGAAGAGATTGTCGCGGGTGATGCCGGCATTGGCGATGAGGATGTCGACCTGGCCCATCGCGGCTTCCGCGGCGGGTACCAGCGCCTCGACCTCGTCGGCCTTGGAGAGATTGCAGGGCAATACAAAGACGCGCTCGCCGAGCTTGCCGGCAAGCTCATCCAGCACTTCCTTGCGCGTTCCTGATATCGCGACGGTCGCGCCCTGCGCGTGCAGCGCCTGCGCGATCGCGCCGCCGATGCCGCCGGTGGCGCCGGTGACGAGCGCCTTCTTGCCAGTCAGATCGAACATCGAAGACAACTCCTCTAGGCCTGCTTCGCAGCGGCCAGTGCATCCTTGGCGGCGGCGATGTCATTGGGACCGCCGACCGCAACGCCGACGGCACCGTCCGCGATGCGCTTGACGAGACCGGTCAGCACCTTGCCGGCGCCGATTTCGAAGAATCGAGTGACGCCCTGCCCTGCCATATAGGCGACCGACTCGCGCCAGCGCACCGTTCCGGTGACCTGCTCGACCAGGCGGCGGCGGATCTCGTCGGGGTCGGTGATGGCGCTCGCCAGCACGTTCGACACCAGCGGCGCGGCCGGCGCCTTGATCGTGACCTTCGACAGCGCCTCCGCCATGGCGTCGGCGGCGGGCTGCATCAGCCTGCAATGGAACGGGGCGGACACCGGCAGCAGCATCGCGCGCTTGGCGCCCTTGGCCTTTGCGATCTCGACGGCGCGATCGACCGCAGCCTTGTCGCCCGAGACCACCACCTGCCCGCCGCCATTGTCGTTGGCGGCCTGGCAGACCTGCCCCTGCGCCGCCTCGTTGGCCACCTCCATGGCGGCCTCGTAGTCGAGGCCGAGCAGCGCGGCCATTGCGCCGGCCCCGACCGGGACAGCCTTTTGCATTGCGAGACCGCGGGTGCGAAGCAGACGGGCGGTATCCGACACCGTCAGGCTGCCGGCCGCAGCGAGCGCCGAGTATTCACCGAGCGAATGGCCGGCGACGAAGGCCGCGTCTCGTCCCACGGAAAATCCGGCCTCGGCCTCCAGCACGCGCAGGGTGGCGATGGACACCGCCATCAGCGCCGGCTGGGCGTTTTCGGTGAGCTGGAGCGTTTCGGCCGGACCATCCCAGATGATGGCCGTCAGCTTCTCGGACAGCGCGGCATCGACCTCGTCGAACACGGCGCGCGCCACCGGAAAGGCGTCGGCCAGGGCCTTGCCCATGCCGACCGCCTGGGACCCCTGCCCCGGAAATGTGAATGCTGCCGTCATCGGCGCTCCCTGCTTGTCGGGCACGATCCCTCGAGAACCGGCAGCCGATTACGCGCGGCCTTGGGTGGTGGTTCCTTGGGCCATGGTTCCGGATCACGCTCCAAAGGGGGCCGTAGACACTGTCAGAGGCCGGACTGTCAAGCCGCGATGGGAACCCCGGCCGGCATTCAACTGGGGATACGCAGGCTCAAAACCCGCCGGCAGTCTGGTTGGCGTCGACCTTCGCCCCCGCCTGCGCACGGCGCGCGCTGTTCACCAACTCACCTCGCCGGTCATCCCGATCGGGCCTCGCCGTCGCCAGCCGCAGCACCGCGGCATAGCCCGGCTGCACCTCCATGCGGTCGGCATAGCGGCTCGCGCTCAGCAGCCGATGCACCTTCGGCAGATTGTAGCAGGGCACGTAGAACAGCAGATGATGCTCGAGGTGATAGTTCACGTAGTACGGCGCGATGAACAGCCGCTCGAGAAAACCGGCATGCGTGGTGCGGGTGTTGCGCAAGGGATCGCTGCTGTCGGGGACGACGGCGTGCTCGGCGATGTTGCGGATGCGGGTGATGACCATCATCCAGGTCAGGAGCGGCACCAGCCATAACAGAGGGTAGGCCCACCACACGCCGGCCGCCGCGCACGCGGCGAACATCAGTGCATTGACGATGCATTGCGGACCGAGCTTGTCCCAGAAATGAGTGAGGCGCTGGCGCCACGGCCAGTCCTTGGCGCCGAGCGCGTTGAGCAGCTGCGCCTTGCGCTGCTGGTAGCCGGTCTGTCCGGTGATGTCGCGAATGAATTTGCGGCGATAGCTCAGCTTCGTGATCGGAAACGGCGCCGACAGCACGAGATCGGGATCATCCTCCTGCTGCGTGCGCGCATGGTGCTGCAGGTGGTAACGCCGGTAGCTGCGCGTCTCCGCAAACAGCGGATAGGCACACGACCATTGGCTCAGGGCCAGATTGGTCTTCTCGTCGGCGGACAGGCAGCCATGGGCGCCGTCATGCATCAGGATCGCGAGGCCCAGCTGGCGCGAGCCGATGATCGCGACGGCGAGGACATAGGTGACCGGATTGGGCCACCACGCGACCAAGGCAATCGCGCCAATGATCAGCGCCCAGGCGTGCGCGATCAGCGCAACGCCTTTCCAGGTCACTCGCCGGCGCACGTCGGCAAGTTGGTCGTCGGTCAGGAAATCGCGGGCACGCATGCGAAGCGCGGTCATGGCCTAGCTCTCCTCGTCCGGCGTGGTCGTTGCGTCACGCGCCTCGACAAGGCGCAGGCGCGCCTCGTCGGTGGATTTCGCCTGCTCGCCGAGCACCCGCAGCATCTCGGCGCAGAGCTCCTCGGGCGAGCGGCCCATCGCATAGCCTTCGAGAATGACGCCGATGGCGACGGCCCAGAACCGCCGCGAGCTTTCGTCGGGCGCACGCAGCGAACGCCAGCCGTGCCGTGCCACCTGGCTCGCATAGGCGCGCGCGCCTTCGCCGTGCAGGCGCTCGATGGTGCGCTCGACGAGCGGGGCAAGATCCTGGCGGCGCCGCGTCAATGTCAACGCTTCGGCGAAGAAGGCGACGGAATCGCTCGCCGTCACGCTCTGCGCCAGCGCGTGCGTGTAGTCCCGCGGCGTCCGCGCCGTCAGCGCCGCCTGCTCGGTCGCACGCGCCAGATACAAAAGCTCGCGGCAGGCGCATTCGACGAACAGCGCCTCCTTGGTGCGGAAGTAATAGGTGATCTGGCTGGGAAATGCGTTTGCCGCGGCCGCGATGTCGATGATCGCCGTGCCCGACAGCCCCCGCTCCCGGAACAGCGGACTGGCCGCATCCAGCAGCAGCGAGCGCATCTTGCGGCCGGCCGACCGTGTCGCGCGCGCGGCGTGCTTCGGATCGCCCGCCGACGCCTCGAACGGAGCCTCGATCGATTCACTCGCCATCAAGTCCTCCCGATCCGTTCTTTGTATGACATACAAACAAATAGGTCAAGCTGGTATGGGAGGGTGGATTGGCTGCGCCGGCCGCCCCCGTGTCGGCCGAAAGCTCGACGCTCAAACCTTGCCAAGTCGGCCAAAATCCGTATAAGGCGCGCATCCGCAGACCCCGGCCGGGAGCTGAACGGACGGTCTCAGCAAATCCTTCGTGATTTTGGTGTGGCAGGGCCAGTCGGCCCGTCGTCCCGTGTTTCCGCCTTCTGAGCTTAATCCCAGAGTCCTTTCCGAAGGCCTCTTAAGGGCTTGACGCCGGGCGATGCGCCAACATGAGGAAAGGACCACCATGGCTCTTTATGAGCATGTTTTTCTCGCGCGTCAGGACGCGAGCACGCAGCAGGTCGAAGAGCTGACTGCGCAGATGACCGGGATCGTCGAGGGTCTCGGCGGCAAGGTCACCAAGACCGAGAATTGGGGCGTGCGCTCCCTCACCTACCGCATGAACAAGAACCGCAAGGCGCACTTCGTGCTGCTCAACATCGACGCGCCGTCCGCGGCGATCGCCGAGATCGAGCGCCAGGAGCGCATCAGCGAAGACGTGATCCGCTATCTCAGCGTCCGCGTCGATGAGCTCGAGGAAGGCCCGTCCGCGATGATGCGCAAGGCCGACCGTGACCGCGAGCGTGACGACCGTGGCGGCGGCTTCCGCGGCGAGCGTGAAGGCGGCTTCCGTGGCGACCGCGAGGGCGGTTTCCGTGGTGGCGATCGCGACGGTGGTGGCTTCCGCGGCGACCGCGGCCCGCGCCGTCCGCGCGAAGAAGCTGAAACCACGACGGATGGGGAGTAAGAACAATGGCTGAAGCTGGTGCACGTCGCCCGTTTTTCCGTCGTCGCAAGAGCTGCCCGTTCACGGGCGCCAATGCTCCGAAGATCGACTACAAGGACTCCAAGCTGCTGATGCGTTACGTCTCCGAGCGCGGCAAGATCGTGCCGAGCCGCATCACGGCGGTGTCCGCGAAGAAGCAGCGTGAGCTCGCCCGCGCCATCAAGCGCGCGCGGTTCCTGGGCCTCTTGCCCTACGTCATTCGCTAACACGACCAATCCGGCCGGCGGCCTTGAGCCGCCGGCCGCAACTTTTTCGATCTCATAAGGCTTCCGGGTCGTCCGGTCGCCGATGGTTGGGGCAGACAAGCCTCTAACCGCTCGAAGGGAGCGGGACAGCTGATGATGGCTTTTGCACTGATTGGCCTGATCGCCGGCGCTGCGTCGGCCCTGATGTTCGCCTCGATCATTTCGGGCGCGCTGATCTCGCTCGTCCTGTTCTATCTCGCTCCACTGCCGCTGATGGTCGCCGCGATCGGCTGGGGACCGCTTTGCGCCAGCCTCGGCGGCATCGCTGCTGCAATCAGCCTCGGCGCCCTGTTCGGCCTGCCCTATGGCATCGCATTCGCACTCACCGTCGCGCTGCCGGCCTGGTGGCTCGGCCATCTCGCCCTGCTCAGCCGTCCGGTGGGAGCTGTCGCGCCGGAGGCTGCCGCGGAACCCGCCGCCGCACCTGAACTCGAATGGTATCCGGTCGGCCGCATCCTGCTGTGGCTCGCCGGCTTTGCCGCGCTGACCACGATGGCTGCCCTGCTCACGCTCGGGACCGACGCCGAGACCATCCTCGGCACGCTGCGGCGCGGCCTGATGCGCCTCCTCCGCGCCACCGACCCGCAAACCTCCGGCGAAGCCGGTCAGTTCGTCGACGCGCTGGTGCGCATGGCACCGGCCGGGGCCACCGTCATCGCGATGATGACGCTGACCCTGAACCTCTGGCTCAGCGCCAAGATCACCGCCACGTCGGGCCGGCTGCGGCGCCCGTGGCCGGACTTGAAGACGGCGGAGCTGCCGCCGATGACGCTGGTGGCGCTCTGCGTCGCGCTCGCCTTCTGCTTCACCGGCGGGCTCGTCGCGATCGTCGCTCAGATCACCGCGGCGGCGCTGATGATTGGCTATGCGCTGACCGGCTTCGCCGTGCTGCACACCCTCACGCTGGCGCTGAAGAGCCGCACGTTCTGGCTCGGCTCGACCTATGCCGTCGTGGTCGTGTTCGGATGGCCCGTGATCGCAATGGTGATCCTCGGCCTTGCGGACGCCATGTTCGGCTTCCGCGAACGCTTCCTGCGCAGCCGGCAGCAGCCGCCGCCGCTGCCGACCCCCTGAGTTCAACCCCGAAAACCGAAAACCCACAGAGCACTTCAATAGGAGAACGAATATGGAAGTCATTTTGCTGGAACGCGTCAACAAGCTCGGCCAGATGGGCGAAGTCGTGAAGGTTCGCGACGGCTACGCCCGCAATTTCCTGCTCAAGCGCGGCAAGGCGCTGCGTGCCACCGCCGACAACCGTGCCAAGTATGACGGCATGAAGGCCGAGCTCGAGGCCCGCAACCTCCAGGCCAAGGGCGAAGCGTCCAAGGTCGCCGAGAAGATCAAGGACAAGAACATCATCGTTATCCGCCAGGCTTCCGAAGCCGGCCAGCTGTTCGGCTCGGTCACGGTGCGCGACATCGTCATGGCGTTCGAGGCCGACGGCGTCCACCTCGACCGTCCGCAGGTGCAGCTCGACGCGCCGATCAAGACCATCGGCAAGCACACGGTCATCGTTGCCGTGCACCCCGAGGTCGAGGTCGAGATCACCGTCACGGTTGCGCGCAGCCAGGACGAGGCCGAGCGCATCAACCGCGGCGAGGACATCTCGACCCGCAACGAGGACCGCGATGCGGCCGCCGAGGCGATCGCAGCCGCCGGCGAGTTCTTCGATCCGGAAGCCGAGCACGACGAGGTCGCGCCGGCGCCGGCCGCGGAAGAGAAGTAAGGCCCTGCTCGTCGTTCCGGGGCGGTGCGAAGCATCGAACTATGGTGCGCAATTGCGCACCTGAGAATCTCGAGATTCCGGGTTTTCGCTTCGCGAGCCCCGGAATGACGAGGTCTATCAGCCCGGCCGTTTACGCGGCCGGGCTTTTCGTTTTGGCGGCAGTGTCCTCGCTCAACATCGCGATCGAGGCCAGCGCCGTTGCCGTGTGCTTCTCGACGCCGCCGCTGACGCAGAACACGTCGGCGGCAACGACCGAGACCTGACGGCCCGGCTTAATCACCCGGGCACGGCAGATCAGCTTCTCTCCGACCGCGGGCGACAACAGGTTGAGCTTGTATTCCGCGGTCAGCGCCGGCTGGCCGCGCGAGGTGGCGGCTGCGATCGTCGTGGCGTTGTCGACCAGGAAGGCGGTGACGCCGCCGTGGAAGAAGCCGTGCTGCTGCAGCAGCTCCGGCCGGCGATCCACGGCAATCGTGCAGGTGCCGCGCGTCAATTCCGACAGCTCGGCGCCGACCAGGTTCATGAAGCCCTGCCGGCCGACATTGGCATGGATGTGCTCGGCAACGGCCGCGAATTCCGGATCTGCTTCGGCGCGCATACAGTCTCTCCTTAGTGCTTGTCGATGCGATCGTGTGGCCGCAGCGCACGGATGGCGCAGGCGATCAGCGTGTCGGCCTCGGCGCGCGGATCGGCGCGGTCGCGTCCCGACAGGAAGGCGCGGCAGAAAATCTGCGCCGGACCGATGAGCTGGCTGACGAACATCGCCGGCGTCATCGGCAAGAGCTCGCCGTTGGCAACGAGTGGCGCGCGCCAGCGCTCGATGCCGTCGGCAAGGCGTGCATTCTGCGCGCGCTGGGCGTCGCGGATGTCCTCGCCCCATTCGCTGCGCGAGATCTCGAACAGGTAGCGCGCCTCGCGCCGGCTGGTCACGACCCAGTCAAGATGTGCCCGGATCAGCCGATCGATGCCCTGCTCCGCCGCGGGCACAGGATCGAGCGCGGCCAGCACCGCGGCGTGATAGTGCCGCAAGACCTCCAGGAACAGCGCACCGGCAAGCTCCTTCTTTGAGCCGAAGGCGTGAAAGAAGCTGCCATTGGAGGCCCGCGCCCGGGCGCGGATCGTGGCCACCGTCGCAGCTTCGAAACCGACGCGGTCGAACACGGCCAGTCCTGCTGCCAACAGATCGTCTCGCACGCTCGCCGTCATCGGCGCCTCCTCCTAGAGCATTACTCTAGAGTGACACTCTAATGCAGTCAATACGATGCGAAGGCCGCGACGAACGCGGCCTCCGCATGTTGAGCGAAAACGAGCTGGCTTAGCGCGAGATCGGCGGCGCTGGCGGGCCGGAGGACCCGGCGGGCGCGGCAGGCGGGGTCGCGGCGGGCGCGGGCGCGGCCGATGCCGGTTCCTGCGGCTTGGCCGCGGGTTCAGAGCTGGCGGCCGGCGCAGCAGGCTTGGGAGCTGCCTCTTCCGCCGACTTGGACGCAGCCGGCTCGGCAGGCTTCGCGGCCGCCGGTGCAGCGGGCGTTACCGGCGGGACAGGATCGGGCCGTACCGCCGGGGTCTCGCTGCCGCGGGGTTCGACCTTGGCGCTGTCTGGCTTGGCCTCGTCGCGGCCGGGCTCGACCTTGGCCGCGTCCGGCTTGGCCGCCGGCTTCGGCTCCGGCGCGCTCTTCTTGTCTTCAGTGGCTGGCGTGGTGGCGTCGGCCTTCGGCGCCTCCTCGGTGCCGGGCTTGTCGCGGCGCTTGCCTTTGCGCCCCTCGGGCGCAGCCTGTGACTCGGGCTTGGAGCCATCCTCGGCCGGTCGTGTCGCACGCTTCTGGCGGGCGCCCTCGGCCGCGGGCGCGGCAGCCTCGCCGTCCGGCCTGGCATCCTGGGCGCGCGGGCGACGGCCCTGAGGCTCGGGATTGCTGCTCGCGTCCTTGTCCTTGGCGCCGTCCTTCTTGCCGTCCTTGGCCTGGTAGCGGGTGTCGGTGGCACCGTTGGAGACGAGATAGGAGGCAAGAACGCCCGCCATGTCCGAGCTGGTGGTGTAATGCTGGCGCAGAAAGCCCGGCAGCGAACCCGGCGCGACGGTCTTCAGAAGCCCGCGTGGGCTCTTGTGGCAGGCATTGCAGGTCTGGGCGAAAAGCTGGGACGGGGTTTTGCCGGCCTCGAGATTCGTCGGCTGCGCAAAGACGGTATCGGTCGCGCCGAAGCCGATCAGAAGCAGCACCGTCGCGAGGCTGAGCGCTCGGCTCGACATTCCCAACATCTCCATTGATTCCGAGAGGTGCAGCCGGCCTCCGGCGCGGCGGCGGGTCACCTTTTATCCGATTGAGCCGCGAATGGAAGCAGCCTCCGCGCGCAAGGATGTGATTAAGCCCTTTTGGAATATCGGCTGTGAACACAGCGCAATAGCGCAGCCGGGCCGCCCTCCCTAGATTTGGATGCAAACGCATAGGAACCAGAGCGGGACCTGAGCGTCCGATGTGAAGGCCGGGTTAGTCGCATCTCTTGGGGTTCGCTCGAGAGGAAGGTGGCGATGGACCGATTGTTGCGTAAATTCCTGTCTCAATTCATCCGCCGCGGGTCGATGACGGTGACCGGCTCCAGTGGATCGACATTCACCGTCGGCGACGGCACCGGCGAGCCGGTGGCGGTGCGCTTCGTCACTGCGGAAGCGGAGCGGAAGATCCTCGTCAATCCCGAGCTCGGGCTGGGCGAGGCCTATATGGACGGCGAGTTCGTCGTCGAACGCGGCACCATAGCTGATGCCCTCGCGATCCTGCTCGATCAACCCGACCTATTGCCGCAGTGGGCAAAACCGTGGTGGCACCTGCGCTACCTGGCGCGGCACCTGAAGCAGTTCAATCCGCGCTCGCGCTCCCGCCGCAACGTCGCGCATCATTATGATCTCGACGCCCGGCTGTATTCGCTCTTCCTTGACGCCGACAAGCAATACAGCTGCGCCTATTTCGAGACGCCGGAGACGACGCTCGACGACGCGCAGCTCGCCAAGAAGCGGCACATCGCCGCCAAGCTGCTCGTGAGGCCCGGACAGCGCGTGCTCGACATCGGCTCCGGCTGGGGCGGGCTCGGGCTTTATCTCGCCGAGACCACCGGCGCCGATGTCACCGGCGTGACGCTGTCGACCGAACAATTGCAGATCGCCAATGCGCGGGCGGCGGAAAAGGGCCTGTCCGGCTCGGCCCGATTCCTGCTCCAGGACTATCGCGACGCCGAAGGCCCGTTCGACCGCATCGTCTCGGTCGGCATGTTCGAGCATGTCGGCGCCGGCTTCTACGACACCTATTTCCAGCGCTGCGCCGAGCTGCTGAGCGAGAACGGCATCATGCTGCTGCATTCGATCGGCCGCTCGCAGGGCCCGGATTCGACCAACCCCTGGATCGCCAAATACATCTTCCCCGGCGGCTACATCCCGGCCTTGTCGGAAGTGCTGCCGGCGATCGAGCGCGCCGGCCTCTTGGTCTGCGATATCGAGATCCTGCGTCTGCACTACGCGGAAACGCTGAAAGCCTGGCGGGAACGTTTCATGGCGCGGCGTGAGGAGGCCGTGCAGCTCTACGACGAGCGCTTCGCGCTGATGTGGGAATTCTATCTGGCAGCCTGCGAGATGACGTTCCGCAAGCAAGCCATGATGAATTTCCAGATCCAGCTCACGCGCCGCCAGGGGGTGGTGCCGATGACCCGTGACTACTTGCCGCGCGAAGAAGCCCGGCTGCGCGCTCGCGAAGGCGTGGCTGAGCCGAGGCTCAAGCTGGCTGGTGAATAGATCCTAGTGATGCAGGGTCGAAATCTGGGGAAACCGGACAAGGGCCGTTAACGCCAGTTGCGCCCGCAGTTCCAAGAGGATTTCGGGTGCGACCGGCTGGCGACGCACGTCGGGCCGTTCAGCGTGCTCCATGGCCGCAATCAGCCCCGACAGCCAAAGCCGGCTACCCGCCTCGCTCCGCCAGGTCTGGGGCTGCCGAGTCTCGGGCTGCCAAGTCTGGAGCTGCCGTTCTGGCCGCATCGCTTGCCTCGTTCCCTGTGACGGACCGCGGGAGACAATTCCCGTCCCGTCCGCCTGTTCCGGTCCTACCCCCGAAAATATCCGGGCAGATGTGATCCACTTCACATAAGTCTGGTCGGCCTTGGCCTAGATCGTCGCCATGAGCAAAGAGACCCAAACCTCGCTCGACGTGCAGGACGACCTCCGCACCGATTACGCCCTGATCGCCACCGGCGTCGGGGCGGCTCTGGTCGCGCTGGTCTACCTCCTGCTGGTCTGAAGCCGAGCCGAAAGCGGCCAGCGTGCGCATGTCGCACGCCTCTTGGTTACGTCTGCGCGCCAATCCATAAAGTTCACGGTTTCAGGATTTTTCCATGGCGCGGTCGCGGCCACTTCAGGCCGGAGGCCGGTTCCGCAAAAATCCGTCAAGCGCGGCGCGTGCTGCGGCTGCCAGTCATCCACCACTTTCACTGAGCGGTTGATAGCGGCGAGCTTTCGCTTCCGCTTTGACCTCCGGCGGCGCTTTATCCCGGCCCCGCATCCGCCCAAGAAAATTGCTAAGCACGTCCGACCATGGCCCTGACTGATTCGAACGTTCTCAAACTCGCGCCCGATGCCGGAACTCCCGCCTATCGGAGCGCACCGCACAATATCGAGGCGGAGCAGAGCCTTCTGGGCGCGATCCTGGTCAACAACGATGCCTTCTACCGCGTCTCCGACTTCCTCGAGGCGAAGCATTTCTTCGAGCCGCTGCACCAGACCATCTTCGAGACCGCCGGCAGCCTGATCCGGATGGGCAAGATCGCAACCCCGGTCACGCTGAAGACCTTCCTGCCCGCCGATACCGATGTCGGCGGCATGACCATCGGGCAATATCTGGCGCGGCTTGCCGCCGAAGCAACCACCATCATCAACGCCCAGGATTACGGCCGCACCGTCTACGACCTGTCGCTCCGGCGCGACCTGATCGGCATCGGCGAAGACATGGTCAACGTCGCCTATGACGCGCCGGTCGACTTCCAGCCGCGGGCGCAGATCGAGGACGCCGAGCGCAAGCTTTACGAACTTGCCGAATCCGGCCGCTATGACGGTGGCTTCCAGAAATTCTCGCAGGCGCTGACGGTCGCGGTCGATCTCGCCGCCAAGGCGTTCCAGCGCGACGGCAAGCTGTCGGGCATCTCCACGGGCCTGCGCGACCTCGACACCAAGATGGGCGGCCTGCAGCATTCCGACCTCATCATCGTGGCGGGACGTCCCGGCATGGGCAAGACGTCGCTGGCCACCAACATCGCCTACAACGTCGCCAAGGCCTATGTGCCGGAGCTTCAGGCCGACGGCACCATGAAGGCCGCCAACGGCGGCGTGATCGGGTTCTTCTCGTGCGAAATGTCCGCCGACCAGCTTGCCACGCGTATCGTGGCCGAGCGCACAGGCATCCCCTCGTCCCACATCCGCCGCGGCGGCATCACGGAAGCCGATTTCGAGAAGATCCGCCAGGTCTCGATCGAGCTGCAGTCGCTGCCCTTCTACGTCGACGCCACCGGCGGCCTGTCGATCGCGCAGCTGATGGCGCGCGCGCGGCGGCTGAAGCGCCAGAAGGGCCTCGATCTGCTCGTGATCGACTACATCCAGCTGCTCTCGGGTTCAGGCAAGCGAAGCGATAATCGCGTGCAGGAGATCACGGAGATCACGACCAGCCTGAAGGCGCTGGCCAAGGAGCTCAACGTCCCCGTGATCGCGCTGTCGCAGCTGTCGCGTCAGGTCGAATCGCGCGACGACAAGCGGCCGCAGCTGTCGGACCTGCGTGAATCCGGCTCGATCGAGCAGGACGCCGACGTCGTTCTGTTCGTGTTCCGCGAGGAATATTACCTCGCCATGAAGGAGCCCCGCCCCGGCACCGAGGAGCACGCCAAATGGCAGGCCGACATGGAGCGCACGGTGGGCCGGGCCGAGGTCATCATCGGCAAGCAGCGTCACGGTCCGACCGGCACGGTCGAGCTGCACTTCGACGCCTCGGTCACCCGCTTCGGCGACCTCGCGCATGACGGCCAGCTGCCGGACCGCAGTAGCGACTACTAGGCTCCTTGGGTTGAACCGCGCGGGTCTCTTGCGTAAAACGGCGCCATGACAATGGCGTCCGACCCGAAAACCCTCTCGCAATCCGGCCTTCTCTCTGCCGAGGCCAACCAGGCGGCCGCGCTCGCCGCCTATGGCGGCGTCCTGACCGTCGATCTCGACGCCATCATCGCCAATTGGCGCAAGCTCGAGAAGACGGCGGTGCCGGCCGAGTGCTCGGCGGTGATCAAGGCCGACGCCTATGGCTGCGGCGCCGCCGAGGTCGCGCGTGCGCTGAGCAAGGCCGGCTGCAAGACCTTCTTCGTCGCCACCATCGAGGAAGCGCGCAAGGTCCGCGCCGCCGTTCCCGAGCCCACCATCTACGTGCTCGGCGGCTATTTCCAGAACACCGGCGAGCACTACGCCAAGATCAATTGCCGTCCGGTGATCGGCGACCTCAACGAGCTCGCCGAGTGGGACGTGTTCTGCCGCCGCACCGGCTGGAACGGAGGGGCTGCAATCCACATCGACACCGGCATGAACCGGCTCGGCCTGACGTTGACCGAAGCGCAGGCCATCATTCCCCGCATCAACGCCGGCGATCACGGCATCACGCTGGTGATGAGCCATCTGGTCTCGGCCGAGCAGCTCAACAGCCCGGTGAACGCACGGCAGCTCGCCGCCTTCCGCAGCATCGCCAGCGAATTCGCCGGCGTGCCGGCCGCGCTCGCCAATTCCTCCGGCATCTTCCTGGGCGCGCCCTTCCAGTTCGACCTGGTGCGGCCGGGGGCTGCGCTCTACGGCGTCAACCCGACGCCGGAGGCCGACAATCCGATGCAGCAGGTGGTCGACCTCAAGGCGCGCATCGTGCAGACCCGCAGCATCGAGCGCGGCGAGACCGTCGGCTATGGCGGCACCTGGACCGCGCGGCGGCCGACCAAGCTCGCGATCATCGCAGTCGGCTATGCCGACGGCTATTTCCGCGCTGCCAGCTCGAACGATGGCACCCGCGGCGCCGAGGTCATCGTCGCCGGCAAGCGCTGCCCGGTCGCGGGGCGCATCTCCATGGACCTCATCGCGATCGACATCACCGATCTGCCGCCGAACGCGGCGCGGCGCGGCCATATGGTGACGCTGCTCGGCGAGGGCATCACCGTCGACGAGCTCGCGCATCATTTCGGCACCATCGGCTATGAGGTGCTGACCAGCCTCGGCCACCGCTATGCCCGCATCTACAAAGGCGGCAATGCGGAGGAGCCGCTGGTGAAGCCGGCTGCCGTGACCGCAGCCGAGCCACCGTCCGCCCCGCCGCCAATCGAGCAGCCCCCGCCGGGGCTGCCGGGCTAAGTTCTCGTGCCCCGGACGCAGCGCAGCGCTCCTTCAGCGGTGCGCTGCAGAGCCGGGGCCCATCTCTCGACCGTGAGCGTGTGGCCTTCTGGATCCCGGCTCGCGCTACGCGCGTCCGGGACACGGAACGCTTACTTCTTCTTCCTGTTGTCCAGCGCCTCTTTGCAGGTCGCGCTGAGCTGATCGCGCTTGTCGGTGAGGCAGGCGACGACGCGGCCGCCACCGGGCGCGATGCCGGCGCAGAATTTATCGTAATCTGCCTTGCATGCACCGCGCGGGTCGGACGATTGTGCCGACGCGAGCCCGGAGAGCGCGACAGCTGCGACGATAGCGGCAAAGTTCAACTTGGACATTGTGTCTCCGGGTACGGAAGGCAGGAGCCGGCAGCTCTACATGAAGATCGCGACATTCAACATCAACAACATCAACCGCCGCCTGCCCAATCTGTTGGCATGGCTGCGCGCGGCGAAGCCCGATGTCGTCGCGCTTCAGGAATTGAAGGCAAGTGATGGCGAATTTCCGGCGGCCGCGATCGAAAAAGCCGGTTATGGCGCGGTGTGGCGCGGACAGAAGACCTGGAACGGCGTCGCCATCCTTGCCCGCAACGCCGCGCCCATCCTGACCCGCGACCGCTTGCCCGGAAGACCCGGGGATCACGAATCCCGCTACATCGAGGCCGCCGTGCGCGGCATCATCGTCACCAGCATCTATCTGCCCAACGGCAATCCGCAGCCGGGACCGAAATTCGACTACAAGCTCGACTGGTTCGCGCGCCTCAAGCGTCACGCAAACACTTTCATCCAGCAGGACCTGCCGGTCGTGCTCGCCGGCGATTACAACGTCGCACCGACGGAGATCGACATCTATCCGACGCGCTCATGGGACAAGGATGCGCTGGTCCAGCCCAAGAGCCGCGCGGCCTATGCCTCGCTGGTTTCGCAGGGCTGGTGCGATGCGATCCGCAAATTGCATCCGGACAAACGCATCTACACGTTCTGGGACTACAAGCGGAACCGGTGGCCGCGCGATGCGGGCCTGCGGCTCGATCATCTCCTGCTCAGCCCTGCCCTGGCCTCACGGCTGGCGAAGGCTGGCGTCGACAAGAAGGTCCGCGGCGAGGAAGGGGCCAGCGATCACGCGCCGGCATGGCTGGTGCTGCGGTGACGGCCCATGCCCAAAATATGAAAAACAACCCCATGCACAGTAGCCAGCCCCAGTCGATTCAATGGGTTAGCGCCCCCGATTTCGGCTCATCATGGGGTCCAACGGCATCATTCCCAGAGACGCGCCTCACACCGCGCCCTCGTCCGGAATATTGAGAAGCTTGCCACAAGCCTTGCAATGCACGGCGTCGGCATCGTGCCGCTGGAGCCCGCAAGCCGGACACGAAAACCGCACCTTGTTGGGACTGAGCAGCGCGCGGGCAAGATTGAAGAACAGGGTCACCCCGAAGATCATGATCACGACGGTGATCAGACGACCGACCGTACCCGGCAGGGTGATGTCTCCGAAGCCGGTCGTCGTCAGCGCCGTGACCGTGAAATACAGCGCATCGGCATAATTGTGGATCTGATCGTTGCGAAACTTCTGGGTCTCGTAAACGATGCCTGTCATGACGAAGATGAAAACGGCGAGGTTGGTGATGGCGAAGATCACGTCTTCGTTGCGGCGGAAGAACGGGGAATCGATGCGCAGTCGCACCAGCATCTGATAGTCGCGAAGCAGCCCCAACGTTCGCAGGATCCGGAGAAAGCCGCCGGCCTCGCCGGCAAGCGGTGCCAGGAAGGATACGATCGCAACCATGTCGGCCCAGGTCGCGAGCTGACGGAACCTCCGCAACGGATGCCGGCCGACCAGGAGCCGCGCCGAGAAGTCGGCCAGCAGCAGCAGGCCGAACAGAACGTCGAGCGTTTCGATGATCTCGCTGGGATGCAGGAACGAGGTGGCAATGATGAACAACACCGTCACGATATCGAACGCGAGCAGTGTATAGCGGAAGCGCACGCCGCTCGGCGTTGCGCCCTCGTACAGGCGGCGGACGGTACTTCTGAGAGACGAGACGGTCACTCTCTCATGATCGCGGTTTGCACGGATGATTGCAACCGAAAGCGGGCGCTGCGAGATCGTACCGCCATCAGGCCGGGATTCCGCCGGTCATGCCTGACCAAGTCGTACGATGATGTCGCCAGGCCGCAGCGCTCGTTCGTCCGCCGGCTCGCCGCGCCACAGGCATTCGCCTGCGACCAAAGCCGGCATCGGCAGCGGATGGTCGGCGAAGTTGGCGACGATCTGCAAGGTCTCTCCCCTCCTCGTCTGCCAGCGCACATCAATCGCGCCCTGACGAGGATTGCCGCCGATCAGCTCGCGCTGCGCCGAAACGAAACCTTGCGCGATCAGCGGCACGATCCTCTCGCGCCGGATCGTCAGCAATCGCGTGGTCAAAGCCCGAAAGCCGGTGCAGCCGAGAGAATGATCGATGCTGCTCCAGTCAAGCTTCGAGGCCTGAAAGGTCCCCTCATCGCAGGGGTCCGGAATCCTGGCGCGCATCTCGGGGGTCGAAAACGCCTTGAAGTGCGAAAACTCCTTGCGCCGCCCTTCCCGCGTCAACTCGGCAGCTTCTCCGGTCCAGTCTGCGAAGAACAGGAACGGCGTTTCGACGGCGGCTTCCTCACCCATGAACAGCATGGGAATGTGCGGATTGAGCAGGACCAGCGCCATCGCCTGGCCGAGCTTGTCCGGGCCGACCAATCGTGACAGTCGTTCACCCAGAGCCCGGTTGCCGATCTGGTCATGGTTCTGCGCGAAGAAGATCGTGGCTTCCGGCGGCAGATGCGCACTTGGCTCGCCGCGTCGCTCGTTGTTAAGGGCGAAGACTTCCCCCTGATAGGCAAAACCCTCGGTGAGCGATCGCGCCAGGTGCTCGAGCGGCTTGTCCGCAAATGCGCGGTAATACCCCTCGTCTTCTCCCGTCAGCAGGACATGAAGCGCATTGTGGAAATCGTCGCCCCATTGGGCGTCGTAATATTTCGGGCGTCCTGCCACGCGATCGAGCAGGTGCGCCTGATTGGCTTCATTCTCCAGCATCAGATGCACGCGCCGGCCCGGCAATTCGTGCCTGACGCTCTCGGCAAGCTCAATGAGGAAATGCCGCTCGGAATCGTCCTTCAGGGCGTGGACGGCATCGAAGCGCAGCCCGTCGAAGCCGTAGTCGCGCAACCACATCAAGGCATTCTCGACCAGGAACTCCCGCACGAACGCGCCGTCGCGGCCCTCCAGGTTGACCGCAGGTCCCCAACCGGTGGTGTGACGCTTGTTGAAGAAGTTCTCCGCGTAGCTGTGCAGGTAGTTCAACTGCGGACCGAAGTGGTTATAGACCACGTCGAGATAGACCATGATGTCGAGCGCGTGGGCTGCCCGCAACAGCCGCTTGAGATCGTGCGGACTGCCGTAGCGGGCATTGGGCGCGTTCAGCAGCACGCCGTCATAGCCCCAATTGTGCCGGCCGGGGACATCGTTGACCGGCATCAGCTCGATGGCGGTGATGCCGAGATCGCGCAAATAAGGCAGCCGCTTCTCGACGCCCGCATAGGTCCCCTCCTCGCTGAAGGTGCCGACGTGCAGCTCGTAGATGACGGCCTCCACCCATGGACGCCCCGGATAAGGGATGGGATCCCGCAGCGCCGCCGTATCGACGACCTCGCTTTCCGCGCCGACATCATCCGGCTGGAAGAAGGAGGCAGGGTCCGGGACGATCAGCTCCTCGTTGATCCTGAACTGATAGCGCGAGCCGGCATGCGCTGTCGGGCTGAGCATCTGATACCAGCCGTCGTCATCGCGCGACATCCGCCGCGGCGGCCGGCCGGTCTGCAGCAACTCCACCGATCGGGCCGTCGGCGCCCAGAGGTTGAAGCTGACGCCATCATCGACGATCTGAGCGCCGTGGCGCCGGGCCTGCCCGGCTATTCCCAGTGTCTGAATCAAATCTGTCCGCCTTTCACGCACATGCTCGCAGGTATGCATTGGCGAATGCGGTTTGAGCGAGACGTTCCGATCGCTTCAAGGATGCCCGCGAATGAAAAGCGGGCGTGCACTCATTCGTTCCTCGCCATGGACGTGAGCCCGCCATGAGGCGGCCTTGCCTCTCGATCCCTCGGTCAACGCGCCGTTCGCCGGGCAACTGGAACGGAATCATCGGGCGACGGTTACGATCACACACAGGAGTTGCCCGCCATGCGCCGCCCGACATCAAGGCCGATCCGCAACAAGCTCGACCTGACCGACCGCGCACAGATGCGCCTCGTGCGAAAACGGTTGGGCCTGTCCGATGCCGAGTTGACCGCGATCGTCGGGAGGATCGGCAATTCAATCACCGCGATCAGCAAGGAGGCCGCCCAGCAGCGCGCCAGCGTCCTGCCCAAGCCTGCCGACGTGCCGCCGGCGGCCGTGATCGCCTCGGCAACGGTTGCCGAACAGGCGGCGACTGAACTACCAGCAACAAAGCCGACGTCCTGACCGGATCGTCATCGGGGGGCAGACATGGACCAAAAAACGCAATCAGACGACGCCCTGACGCGGGCGGCGTCGAGCCTGCGCCGATCGCGGGTCACCGAGGGCAAACCGTTTCCGCTCGGCGCCACCTGGGACGGCCTCGGCGTCAACTTCGCGCTGTTCTCGGCCCATGCCACCAAGGTCGAGCTCTGCCTGTTCGACGACGACGGTGAAACCGAGCTGGAGCGGGTCGAGCTTCCCGAATACACCGACGAAGTCTGGCACGGTTATCTGCCCTCGGCCCGTCCCGGCACCGTGTACGGCTATCGCGTCCACGGGCCGTACGAGCCTGATGCGGGCCACCGCTTCAATCCCAACAAGCTCCTGCTCGATCCCTACGCCAAGCAGCTGATCGGACAATTGCGCTGGGGACCCGAGCTATTCGGCTACCGGCTCGATCACGCCGACAAGGACCTCTCGTTCGACGAGCGCGACAGCGCACCGTTGATGCAGAAGTGCCGCGTCATCGACCCCGCCTTCACCTGGGGCGCGGCGCGCAAGCCCGAAGTGCCCTGGGAGCGGACGATCGTCTACGAGATGCACGTCAAGGGCTTCACGCAGCGGCATCCGCTGGTGCCCGAAGCAGACCGCGGCACGTTCTCGGGACTCGCGCATTGGGAGATCCCCGCCTATCTGCGCTCGCTCGGCATCACCAGCGCGGAGTTGCTGCCGATCCACGCCTTCGTCGACGACAGCTACCTGGTCGACAAGGGCCTGCGCAATTACTGGGGCTACAATTCCATCGCCTTCTTCGCGCCGGAACCGCGTTATCTGAAGACGCCGTTCGCGAACGAGTTCAAGGAAATGGTCAACCAGTTCCACGCCCATGGCATCGAGATCATCCTGGACGTCGTCTACAATCACACCGCGGAAGGCAACGAGCTCGGTCCGACGCTGTCGTTCAAGGGCATCGACAATGCCAGCTATTACCGCCTGCTGCCGGACCAGAAGCGCTACTACATCAACGATACCGGCACCGGCAACACGGTGAATCTATCGCATCCGCGCGTGCTTCAGCTGGTTGCGGATTCCTTGCGCTATTGGGCAAATGAGATGCGGGTCGACGGCTTCCGCTTCGACCTCGCCACCATTCTGGCGCGCGAGCCCTATGGCTTCGACGAAGGCGGCGGCTTCCTCGACGCCTGCCGCCAGGATCCGGTGCTCTCCAGCGTCAAGCTGATCGCGGAGCCATGGGACATCGGCCCGGGCGGTTATCAGGTCGGCCAGTTCCCGCCGGGATGGGCCGAGTGGAACGACAAGTTCAGGGACACCGTGCGCGCCTTCTGGAAGGGCGACGAGGGATCGATCGCGGACTTCGCCAAGCGCGTGTCGGGATCCGGCGATCTCTTCAACAAGCGCGGCCGCCGGCCCTGGGCCAGCGTCAACTTCGTCACGGCCCATGACGGCTTCAACCTCAACGATCTCGTCTCGTACAACGACAAGCACAACGAGGCGAATGGCGAGGACAATCGCGACGGTCACAGCAACAACCATTCCTGGAATTGCGGCGCCGAGGGGCCGACCGACGATGCCGAGATCATCGCGCTGCGCGAACGCCAGAAGCGGAATCTGCTTGCGACCATGCTGCTGTCCCACGGCACGCCGATGCTGCTGGCGGGTGACGAATTCGGGCACACTCAGAACGGCAACAACAATGCCTATGCCCAGGACAACGAGACCTCCTGGCTCGACTGGATGGGCATCACGGCAAACGGCCGCAGCCTGCGTGAATTCGCCCGCAAGCTGATCGCGACGCGCAAGGCCTTCCCGATCCTCTATCGCAGCCGGTTCCTGGTCGGCTCCCACAATGAAGAGCTCGACGTCAAGGACGTGACCTGGCTGTCGCCCTCCGGCGACGAGATGACCAGCGAGCAATGGGAGGACGGCAACGCCAAGTGCTTCGGCATGCTGCTCGATGGACGCGCCCAGGAGACCGGCGTCAAGCGCCGCGGCTCGGACGCGACCATGCTTCTGGTCTACAACGCTCACTACGACGTCGTGAACTTCACACTTCCGCCGGTCACCGACGGAAGCCGCTGGCTGGGGTTGATCGACACCAATCAGCCCGAGGCCCAGATGCCCGCGTTCGAGTTCGGCCACGCTTACGCCGTGACGGGACGATCGCTCGTCGTCTTCGGCCTCGCCACCGAGAGCGCGGCAACGCGGCGCCTGCGGCAAGGTCTCGGAGCCCTGCTCGACGTCGTGGAAGCGCCGCTGCCCGGCTAAAGCATGATCCGGAAAAGTGCGCAGCGGTCTTCCGAAAAGATCATGCTTAAACAACAACCTGAAGCGCGATGACGATCCATCCTGATCGCATCGCGCTTTAGGGTTCCGTCTTCGCCGGAAGCACACCAAGCCGCGCCCGGCATCGCCCCTGCCGGCCCGTCCGGCTAGACTGCTCCGATTCCCGGAGCGCTCCCTTTGGCCTTTCTCTTCGTCCTCGCCGTCGGGCTCGTCGCCGGCACCATCTCAGGCATCGTCGGCACCGGCTCGTCGATCATGCTGATGCCGGTGCTGGTCTATGCCTATGGGCCGAAGGAGGCCGTACCGATCATGGCGGTGGCGTCCGTGATGGCGAACTTCTCGCGCATCCTGGCCTGGTGGCGCGAGGTCGATTGGCGGGCCTGCGCGGCCTATTCGGTCACGGGCATTCCGGCCGCGGCGCTCGGCGCGCGGACGCTGCTGGCGCTGCCATCGCATGCCGTCGATCTCGCCATCGGCGTGTTCCTGATCGCGATGGTGCCGGTGCGGCACTTTCTGGCGCGGCACGATTTGAAGGCCAATCTCTGGCATCTGGCGATCGGCGGCGCGATCATCGGCTATCTCACCGGCATCGTGGTCTCGACCGGCCCGCTCAGCGTGCCGCTGTTCCTGTTCTATGGCCTCTCGAAGGGCGCCTTCCTCGCCACCGAAGCCGCCGCCTCGCTCGGCCTCTATTTCGCGAAATCCGTGACCTTCGAACGTTTCGGCGCGCTGACCGGCGAGGTCTTCATGAAGGGCCTGATCGCGGGGGCCTCGCTGATGTCGGGCGCCTTCCTCGCCAAGCGCTTCGTGCTGCACTTGAAGCCGGACATGTTCCGCCTGCTGATGGACGCGATCATGATCGCGGCCGGGCTCTCCATGCTGTGGAACGCGACGCAGACCTAACCAGCTGCGCTCAGGCGGCGAATTCGGGCGCGATCGAGGGGCTGCCGGCGAGGACGCGGCTCTCGACCGCCGGCTGCGTCTGGAGCCATCGCAGCACGGCGTCGAGCGGCTGCGGCCGCTGATAGAAATAACCCTGCCCGAACCTCACCCCCATCTCGCGCATGGCCGCGGCCTGCTCGGCGTGCTCGATGCCCTCGGCGACCAGCGTGAGCCCCAGGGTGCCGGCCAGCGATGCGATCACGCCGACGATGGCCTTGTCTTCGGCGCTATCTGGAATCTCGCTGATGAAGGCCTTGTCGATCTTGACCTTGTCGAGCGGGAAGCGCCTGAGATGCGCGAGCGAGCTGTAGCCGGTGCCGAAATCGTCGAGCGCGATGGTGGCACCCAAGCGGCGCAGCCGATGCAGCGTTTCGGCGGCGCTGGCGATGTTGTTGATCAGCGAGCCCTCGGTGATCTCGAGCTCCAGCAGCGAGGCCTCAACATCGAAGCGTGCGCAGGTCGCGCGCAGCGCGGTGGCGAGCGAATGGTCGGCGAGCTCGGACGGCGGCAGATTGATCGCGATCCGGATCTGGGGCCGGCCGGCGGCGGCCAGGCGTTGCAGCGTCCAGCAGGCATCGGTCAGCACGTAGCGGGTCAGCCGCCCATTGTTGCCGCTGCGCTCGATCAGCGGCAGGAATTCGGCCGGACCGATCACGCCATGGTCGGGATGACGCCAGCGGATCAGGGCTTCCAGGCCGACGACGTCATGGCTTTCGAGGTCGACTTGGCTCTGGTACCAGACCTCGAACTGTCCCTCGGCAAAGCCGGCGGGAATGGCGAGCTCGAGATCCCTGCGGCGGCGGTAGTCGCGCTGAAGCGCTTCATCCAGCACGGCGACCGTGCCCGGCGCCTTGCCCTTGGCATGATAGAGCGCGATGTCGGCCAGCGTCGGCAGATGCGACAGCTCCGGATCGTCGGCGCGGCGCACGGCGAGGCCGATGCTGGCGCGCGGCACCACCTGCTTGTCGTGGAGCCGGATCGGCTCGGAAATGGCGGCCAGCACCTGCTGTGCGAATGCGTGCGCCGATGCCTCGTCGCTCACCTCGGGGCGGATGACGACGAATTCGTCGCCGCCGAGCCGGGCGACCCAATCCTCCGCTTCGACCGCGCTCCGAAGACGCTCGGAAATCTGAACCAGGAGCCTGTCGCCGGCCTCATGGCCGAAAGTGTCGTTGATGCCCTTGAAGTCGTCGAGATCGATGAAGCAGAACGCGACCAGCGCGTCCGCCCTGCCGGGATGGCGGCTCGCGACCGCCAGGCGCTCGGTCAGGGAGCGCCGGTTGGGCAGCCCGGTGAGCGGATCGTGCGCGGCCATGTGTCCAAGCCGGTCGAGCGCGCCTGACGTCGTATGTTGCATGGCGTTGAAGGCGCGCGCGAGCTGGCCGAATTCGTTCGAGGATGTGACGTCCGCCGGATAGGCCCGGCCATCCTGCTTGCTGCGCTGGATCGCCGACATCATGGCGGCGAGCGGCCTGCCGATGAAGATGTTGGCGGAGATCCGCATGGCGATCAGCGTCGCAAAGGTCGCGAGCAAGCCTACGATAAGCAGCAGCACCAGCCGGCTGCCGGCGTCCGCGTAGAGCGCCGCATTGGAATAGGCGATCGCGATGCGGCCGGCCTCGGCGGCCATGTTGCCGTTGCTGTAATGGATCGGACGCGAGACCTCCGCGACCGCCTGGCGTTCGGGGCGCGCCGCCACGCGGGCAATCGCCGCGCCCGTATCGTCATAGACGGCCGCCGCCGCGATGGTCTCGTCGAGCATGATCTCGTTGAGCACGCCCGTGACCTGATCGTAGCGCATCTTCCAGAGCGGCTCGGCGATGAGCTCGGCCCGGCTCTCGGCGAGGCGGGCCATGCGGGCGTCGAGCTGCCTGACCTGCGACCAGAAGCTCGAAACCTCGACGCCGGCGGAGGCGAGCAATTGCACCAGCAGCAGGACGGGCACCGTGGCCCAGATCATGGCGCGAACGACCGAGCGCAAGCGCGGCGGTGCGGCCTGGTCGTTGCGTTCGGGACCGGTCATCGCCTCATCCTTGCGCATCAGTCGGCGGCGCCTTCGGGAAGCGGCAGGGACGAAATCAGTGCATCGAGTGAGAAGTCGTAATGACCGCATCGTCCCGGCTTCGCCCGGAGGCGCGCGAAGTCGATCCGGTCGAACGCACGTGTCTTGATGAGGTCACCGACCGAGCCGAGATTTTGCCGGGTGATCGCCGACGTCTTGACCTCGACCCGGGGCGAGACGCCTGCGAAATCGCAGCCGTCGGCATAATCGCGCAGCAGGACGATCGACCAGCCGCCGAGCAGGAAATGCCCGCCGTCGCTCAGCAGCAGGCGGCCTGCCCTGATCTCCCGCAGCGCATCCTCCGACCAGTTGAGGCCGACCAGCTGGATGTCGCGGCCGGGCACGAGGCCGGCGGCGACCACCGCGCGCAGCGCGCCGAGCGCCATCGGATCGTTTCCGGCCCAGATGCCGGCGGGGCGGATGTCCTTGCGCGCGGCCCAGCCCAGATAATTCGCGGTGACCCGCTCGGCCTCCGACTGCGTCCAGTTGGCGAACAGCAGCCGGTCCACCACGACGTCGGGCGCGGCATCCACCGCCAGCTTGAGACCTGTGTTGCGCGCGATCGAGGCGGGCGTGATCTCGTCGCCGCCGATGCCGAGAATATGGATCTTGCCGTCCGCGCTCTGCCATTTCTCAGCACGCGCCGCCGCGATCAGGGCGTTGGCCATCCGCGCGCCTGCGGTCTGGAGATCGGTCGTGATGTCGCCGAGCCAGGTCTTGAGCTTCTGCCGCGGCGGCCCAAGGCGCGCCGCATCCTCGCCGATCAGCGTGTTCGAGAGCAGCAGCGTCTTGACGCCGGCAGCCTCGGCCGCCTCCAGGATCGGAACGGCGGCGGATTCCTCGTTCGACAGGATGAGGAAATCGGGCTTGTCGCGACGTGCCAGCACGCCGAGTCCGAGCTCCTGCATGGTGCGATAATTGCGTTCGCTGGTCAGCACCTCGACATGGGCGTCGAGCTTGCGCCCCGCAGCCTGCATGCTCTGCCCAACCATGTCCCAGAACACCTCGCCGGACTTGCCGGGATTGACGAAGACGATCTCGAGCTGCTTGGCAAGGCTGGGGCTGGCGGGCGCGACAACGCCGCAGGCCATGCCCGCAGCGAGCATTATTCGCAGGAATCTCGTCATGTCTCGTCGCCGCCCCCCGATGGTTCCGAAGTTGGACCCGCGTCCGCTAACACTTCGCAAAATCCACCCGGTCACAGCGGTACAGGGCTAATGAAAGTATAACTGGCGTACCGGGCCGAGATCATCGAAGCGCCGGCGATCACCCCGCCATTCCGTGCTATCAGCAAGCCGAAACCTCGACTCAACCGGTCCCATGGCCAAGAACACACTCTCCTTCGTCTGCCAGAACTGCGGCGCGGCCTATAACCGCTGGCAGGGCAAGTGCGAGTCCTGCGGCGAATGGAATACGCTCGCCGAGGAGGACACCAGCGGCAGCGTGCCGGTCTCGATCCGCTCCAGGCGCAAGGGGCGGACGTTCGCGCTGGAGAGCCTTTCCGGCAAGAGCCCGGATGCGCCGCGCCTGTCCTCAGGCATGGCCGAGCTCGACCGCGTCACCGGCGGCGGCTTCGTCCGCGGCTCGGTGCTGCTCGTCGGCGGCGATCCCGGCATCGGCAAATCGACGCTGCTGACGCAGGCGACCAGCCTGTTGGCGCGCGCCGGCCACCGCGTCGTCTACATCTCCGGCGAAGAGGCGGTCGCGCAGGTGCGCCTGCGCGCCGAACGGCTCGGGCTGTCGGACGCGCCGGTGCAGCTCGCGGCCGAGACCTCGGTCGAGGACATCGTCTCGACGCTGTCGGAGGGCGCGGTGCCCCGGCTGATCGTGATCGATTCGATCCAGACCATGTGGACCGATACGGTGGAATCGGCGCCCGGCACCGTGACCCAGGTGCGCGCTTCGGCGCAGGCGCTGATCCGGTTTGCCAAGAAAACCGGCGCCGCCATCATCCTGGTCGGCCACGTCACCAAGGACGGCCAGATCGCCGGTCCCCGCGTGGTCGAGCACATGGTCGATGCCGTGATGTCGTTCGAGGGCGAAGGCTCGCAGCAATTCCGTATCCTGCGCGCGGTGAAAAACCGCTTCGGCCCGACCGACGAGATCGGCGTGTTCGAGATGACGGGCCTCGGCCTGCGCGAGGTCACCAACCCCTCGGAGCTGTTCCTGTCCGAGCGCGATCTCGGCACGCCCGGCACCGCAGTCTTCGCGGGTATCGAGGGCACGCGGCCCGTTCTGGTGGAATTGCAGGCGCTGGTGGCGCCGACCTCGCTCGGCACGCCCAGGCGCGCGGTGGTCGGCTGGGATCCGAGCCGGCTCTCGATGGTGCTGGCGGTGCTGGAGGCGCATTGCGGGGTCAAGCTGTCCGGCCACGACGTCTACCTGAACGTCGCCGGCGGCCTGCGCATCCACGAGCCTGCAGCGGACCTTGCCGCGGCGGCGGCGCTGGTGTCGTCCCTGGTTAACGCGCAATTGCCGAGCGATGCGGTCTATTTCGGCGAGATCTCGCTGTCCGGCGTGGTGCGCCCGGTGGCGCAGACCCCGGCCCGGCTGAAGGAAGCCGCCAAACTCGGCTTTCAGCGCGCCGTGCTGCCCGAATCGGCACGCGGCGAAAGCGGCGGCGATGCCGGATTGTCGCTGAACGCGATCAACAGCCTGACGACTTTGGTGGCCGAGATCGCGGCTCGCGGCTCCCGCCGCGGCGAATCGAGCGCGCCGGCCGAGAAAAATGCCACACCGGCAAGATTCCGCCGCGGAGAGGGCTAGGCGGAGGTGACGCCGAAGGCCTCCGCCGCTATACAGCCGTCACAAAAGCAGCATGGGATTGCGTGGTTGCGGCCTTGCCGGGAACGCCGTCTGCCCCTCTTTTAAGGCAGCGGCCAAGCACCGATTCGCCAGAGCACCTTTGAAGTACGAGCGGACCAGACCAGCCGATGCCAGTAACCATCCTCGACCTGATCCTGCTCGGTGTGATGCTGATTTCGGGCCTGCTCGCCATGGTCCGCGGTTTCATGCGCGAAATCCTGTCGATCGCGGCCTGGGGTGCGGCGGCGATCGTGACGCTCTACTCGTTCTCGAAGCTGCTGCCGACCGCCAAGACCTATTTCAACAACGACACGGTCGCGAGCGTGGTCGTGGTCGCGGGCGTGTTCATCGGCACCCTCGTCGTGGTCTCCGTGATCACGGTGCGGATCTCCGACATGATCCTGGATTCGCGCATCGGCGCGCTGGACCGCACCCTCGGCTTCCTGTTTGGCCTCGCTCGCGGGCTTTTGATCGTCGTGGTCGCGTTCCTGTTCTTCACCTGGCTGGTGCCGGACAAGCAGCGCCCGGACTGGGTCACGGGCGCCAAGTCCCGCGTGGTGCTGCAGGGAACCGGCGATTGGCTGATGGCCCTCTTGCCTGACGACCCCGAGAACACCATCTTGAAGAGATTCAAGAAAAACAAACCAGATGATGATCAAGCTGATTCCGAGCAGCAGCCTTCGGGCAGTGGCGACGGATACAGTAAACCTGCTCGTGACAGTTTGAAGAAACTGATCGAGAAACCTGCGGCGCGTTGATTGCCCTTAAAGAGAGGCGCGGACGAGATGCGACACCCTGACCAGGACGCCCAATTCGATCTCGATCCACACGCCGGCCCCGGGCCGGCCGCGCTCGAGGTTCAGGACGATCTGGAGGGGGACACGCTGCGCGAGGAATGCGGCGTCTTCGGCATCTACGGTCACCCCGACGCCGCCGCCATCACCGCGCTCGGCCTGCATGCGCTTCAGCACCGCGGCCAGGAGGCCGCCGGCATCGTCTCCTACGACGGCGGCCGTTTTCACAGTGAGCGCCGGCTCGGCCTCGTCGGCGACACCTTCTCCCGCCGCGAGGTGATCGACCGCCTGCCCGGCAACATGGCGGTCGGCCATGTCCGCTATTCCACCACCGGCGCCACCATCCTGCGCAACGTGCAGCCGCTGTTTGCCGAGCTCAATGCCGGCGGCCTCGCCGTCGCCCACAACGGCAACCTCACCAACGGCCTGACGCTGCGCCGCGAGCTCGTCCGAAGCGGCGCCATGATGCAGTCGACCACCGACACCGAGGTGATCCTGCACCTGGTCGCGCGCTCCCGCCGCAGCCGCTTCATCGAGCGCTACATCGACGCGCTGCGCGAGATCGAGGGCGCCTATGCGCTGGTCTCGCTGACCAACAAGAAGCTGGTCGGCGCGCGCGATCCGCGCGGCATCCGCCCGCTGGTGCTCGGCGAGCTCGACGGCTGCCCGATCCTGACCTCGGAGACCTGCGCGCTCGACATCATCGGCGCGCGCTTCATTCGCGATATCGAGCCGGGCGAGGTCATCGTGTTCGACGAGAACGGCCAGGACATCCACAAGCCGTTCCCGCCGATGGCGCCGCGCCCCTGCATCTTCGAGTACATCTATTTCTCCCGGCCGGATTCCATCGTGCACGGCCGCTCGGTCTACGAGGTCCGCAAGGCCTTCGGAGCCCAGCTCGCGCGCGAGAGCCACGTGCCGATCGACGTCGTCGTGCCGGTGCCGGATTCCGGGGTGCCCGCCGCGGTCGGCTACAGCCAGCATTCCGGCGTGCCGTTCGAGCTCGGCATCATCCGCAACCATTATGTCGGCCGCACCTTCATCCAGCCGACCCAGGCGATCCGCGAATCCGGCGTGCGCATGAAGCACTCGGCCAACCGTGCCGCGATCGAGGGCAAGCGCATCATCCTGATCGACGACTCCTTGGTGCGCGGCACCACCTCGAAGAAGATCGTGCGCATGATGCGCGATGCCGGCGCCAAGGAAGTGCATTTCCGCCTCGCTTCGCCGCCGATCCTGTATCCCGATTATTACGGCATCGACCTGCCCGACCGCGGCGGCCTTCTGGCGGCGACGCATTCGCTGGAGGAGATGCGCGAGATCATCGGCGCCGACTCGCTCGCCTTCCTGTCGATCGACGGCATGTACCGCGCCATGGGCGAGCCCGGCCGCGATCCCGCCAATCCGAAATTCTCGGATCATTGCTTTACCGGGGCGTATCCGACTCACCTCACCGACCAGACCCAGACCGAGCAGCAGCCGCGGCAGCTGTCGCTGCTGGCGGAGGCGAGCTGACGAAGGGGCGTTCGCGCGAGCCCGTCAGAGGCTGTCTTTTCGTCATGGCCGGGCTTGTCCCGGCCATCCACGTCTGTAATACCCGCCGCAAAGAACGTGGATGCCCGGGACGAGCCCGAGCATGACGGAAGTATTCGACGATGACAAAACCCCTCGCTGACCGCATCGCTCTCGTCACCGGCGCCTCGCGCGGCATCGGCTATGCCACGGCCCTCGCTTTGGCCAAGGCCGGCGCGCATATCGTCGCCACCGCGCGCACGCAAGGCGGGCTGGAAGAGCTCGACGACGAGATCCGCAAGCTCGGCGGCAGCGCCACCCTGGTGCCGCTCAACCTCACCGATTTCGACGGCATCGCCCGGCTCGGCGCCGGCCTGCACGAGCGCTACGGCAAGCTCGACATCCTCGTCGGCAATGCCGGCGTGCTCGGCCCCTCCTCGCCGATCGGCCATATCGAGCTGAAGAGCTTCACCGACGTGATGGCCGTCAACGTCTCCGCCAACTTCCAGCTAATCCGCTGCATGGAGCCGCTGCTGAGGCAGTCCGACGCCGGCCGCGCCGTGTTCATCACCTCGGGCGCCGCCAACAAGGCGACCGCCTATGTCAGCCCCTACGCCGCCTCCAAGGCCGCGCTGGAAACATTGGCGCGCGCCTGGGCACAGGAGACCGCGAACACCAAGCTGCGCGTCAACCTGTTCAACCCCGGCCCGGTCCGCACCCGCATGCGCGCAACCCTAATGCCGGGCGAGGATCCCGCGACGCTCGACACCCCCGAGCAGGTCGCCGAATTCATCGTGCCGATGTGCGCGCCCGACTGGACCGAGACCGGCAAGTTCTACGACTACAAGACCCGCACGCTGATGAGCTTCCGCGCGCCGGCCTGATTGACGCCATGGCGGTCGACGCCAAGGGTAACGTCTATACCGCCGAGGTCGACACCGGAACGCGCATCCGGAAATTCAGGCTGACATCGGACACGCTGAAATAGCGTCTCAACGCATTTTGCCCAAAAGTTAACCGAGTGATGACGCTACGACGCAGCGTCATCCGGCTTTAGGTGCATTGCCGCCGGGCTTCGGACACGCTAGAGCCATCAGAAGGACCAAGACTCCGCAAGAGAGCGTCCGCATATTTGACAATGGAGGAAACTTTTATGACGACGACGTTCGCCCGCCGCTCCGCGGCCCTGCTGGCCTGTGCCGCCTTCGGTTTTGCCACATCCGCCTACGCGCAGGACAAGACCGTCAAGATCGGCGTGCTCAACGACATGTCGAGCCTCTATGCCGACATCGGCGGCCCGAACTCCGTGGTCGCGATCAAGATGGCGGTCGAGGATTCCGGTCTGCTCGCGAAGGGCTGGAAGATCGACGTCATCAGCGGCGACCATCAGAACAAGCCCGACGTCGGCGTCAACATCGCCCGGCAGTGGATCGACAACGAGAAGGTCGACGCCATCGCGGACACGCCGAACTCCGGCGTTGCTCTGGCAGTCAGCAACCTCGTCAAGGAAAAGAATGCGGTGCTGCTGAACTCCGGCGCCGCCTCCGCCGACCTGACCGGCAAGGCGTGCACGCCGAACACGATCTCCTACACCTACGACACCTACATGCTGGCCAACGGCACCGGCAAGGCGCTGACCAAGGCCGGCGGCGACAGCTGGTTCTTCCTGACCGCGGACTATGCCTTCGGTCACGCGCTCGAGCGTGACACCACCGCGGTCGTAACCGCGAACGGCGGCAAGGTGCTCGGCAGCGTCAAGCATCCGATCAACACCGCGGACTTCTCGTCCTTCCTGCTGCAGGCACAATCGTCCAAGGCCAAGGTCGTGGGCCTTGCCAATGCCGGCGGCGACACCACGAACTCGATCAAGCAGGCGGCCGAATTCGGCATCGTCTCCGCCGGCCAGAAGCTCGCCGCGCTGCTGCTGTTCATCAACGACGTGCACTCGCTCGGCCTGAAGACCGCGCAGGGTCTGACCTTCACCGAATCGTTCTACTGGGACCTGAACGACAAGACCCGCGAATGGTCCAAGCGCTTCTCGAAGCTCGCCAGCAAGAACGCGATGCCGTCGATGACGCAGGCCGGCAATTACGCGATGGTCCTGCACTATCTCAAGGCGATGGAAGCGCTCGGCAGCAATCCGCATGACGGCGCCAAGGTCGTCGCCAAGATGAAGGAGCTGCCGACCGACGATCCGCTGTTCGGCAACGGCCCGCTGCGCCAGGACGGCCGCCGGCTCATCCCGGCCTATCTGTTCGAGGTGAAGAAGCCAGAGGAGTCGAAGGGACCGTGGGACTATTACAAGCAGATCGCCACGATCTCGGCGGAAGACGCGGCGAAGCCGCTCAAGGACAGCGACTGCCCGCTGCTGAAGAAGTGAGCGCGTAGCGGCTCCGCACAGCCTCAACGACGTCATGCCCGGGCTTGTCCCGGGCATCTACGTTTCAGGCCAGTGGTAGGGTGGGCAAAGCGCAAGCGTGCCCACCACCTGTCTCGATCATGAAAAGATCGTGGGCACGGCGCTTGCGCGCCTTTGCCCACCCTACGAGACCGTCTTCGTCGCACCCAGCGTCCGCACGGCGATGGCCGCGCACGCCACCATCAGCACCGCTGCGAGCAGGAATGGCGCGCCGGGCAGATGCAGCGGCGCGCTGCTGCCGATGAAATAGGAGAAGGTCAGCGTGAACAGGAACGGACCGACGAGCTGCGAGACGCTCTGCACGCTCGCGGTCGCACCCTGCAGCTGGCCCTGCTGATCGGGCGACACGAGCCGCGTCATCAGGGCTTGCGACGCGGCGCCGGAGATCCCCCACAGCGCCAGAATGGGAATGCCGATCCAGGACAGCGGCCCGGTCGGCGCCGCGCCCAGGACCGCGAAGCCGAGCGCGCCGCAGCACAGGCCGAGCAGCAGCGCGTTCCGCTCGCCCAGCACGCGCACGATGGGGCCGATCGCGAGCCCCTGCACCACCATGGCGCAGATGCCGACCATCGCCAGCGTCAATCCCACGGTCTTGGAATCCCAGCCGTAGCGGTAGGTCGCATAGAGCACGAAGGTCGACGGCAGCACGACATGCGCGACCTGCGCGATGAAGTTCACGACCGACAAGGCGGCCAGCACCGCGTTGGATCGCAACAGACGCAGTGCCCCGACCGGACTGGCACTCCTCCAGCGGAACGGCGCGCGCTTGTCGGGCGCCAGCGATTCTGGCAGGACGAACAGCCCATAGAGCGCATTGGCGAAGCTCAGGGCTGCCGAAGCCCAGAACGGCAGGCGCGGATCGATGTCGCCAAGCAGGCCGCCGAGCGCCGGCCCCAAGATGAAGCCGGCCCCGAAGGCAGCGCCGATCCTGCCGAAGACCGCCGCGCGCCGCTCCGGCGGCGTGATGTCGGCGATATAGGCAAAGGCGGTCGAGATGCTCGCCGAGGTAATGCCTGATATCACGCGGCCGATGAACAGCCAGAGCAGAGACGGGGCCAGCGCCATCAGCACGTAGTCGGCGGCCAGGCCGAAATTCGACAGCAGCACCACCGGCCGCCTTCCGAAGCGATCGGAGAGCGCGCCGAGCAGCGGCGAGAACACGAACTGCATCAGAGCCCAGGCGGTGCCGAACAGGCCGAAGATGCGGGCCGCGTGGGCGGTGTCGTTGTCGACGAAGCTCTCGATCAGCTTCGGCAGGATCGGCATGATCACGCCGAGCGCGAGCATGTCGAGCAGGATGGTGACGAAGATGAAAACGACCGCGCCGCCCCTCGCCGGCACAGCGCCTTGCGCCGCCGCCTCTCCGGCGCCGTCACTCACGACGGGCGCTTGCGTTTGTGCGCGAACGGATTGGCCTTCTCGCGCAGGGTGATGCGCACCGGCGTGCCGGGCAGATCGAAGCTCTCGCGCATGGAATTGGTGAGGTAGCGCAGATAGGATTGCGGCACCGCGTCGGCGCGCGAGCAGAACAGCACGAAGCTCGGCGGACGCGCCTTGTTCTGCGTGATGTAGTTCAGCTTCAGCCTGCGGCCGGACACCGCCGGCGGCGGGTTGGCCTGGACCGCCTGCTCGAACCAGCGATTGAGCGCCGAGGTCGGCACGCGCCTGTTCCAGACCGCATAGGCGTCCTGGATCGCCTGCATCAGGCGGTCGATGCCTTCGCCCATCAGGCCCGACACGGCGACAATAGGCACGCCCTTGACTTGCGGCAGCCAGTGGTCGGCATCACGGCGCAAAGTCGAGATGGCGCCGCCGCCCTTGGTCTCCATCAGGTCCCATTTGTTGACGGCGAGCACGATGGCGCGGCCCTCGCGTTCGATCAGATCGGCGATGCGCAGATCCTGCTCCTCGAAGCGGTTCTGCGTGTCCATCATCAGCACGACGACTTCGGCAAAGCGCACCGCGCGCAGTGCATCGGCGACCGAGAGCTTTTCCAGCTTCTCCTCGATGCGCGAACGCCGGCGCAGGCCGGCGGTGTCGAACACGCGAAAATCGCGGCCCTTCCAGTTGATCTCGACCGCGATGGAATCGCGCGTGGTGCCGGCCTCCGGGCTCGTCAGCAGCCGCTCCTCGCCGAGCAGATGGTTGATCAGCGTCGACTTGCCGGCATTGGGCCGGCCGACGATGGCGACGCGGATCGGGCGCGTCGCGGCCTCTTCCTCGGAGAGCGGCGCGTCGTCCTCGATCTCGTCTTCGTCGACGGGCTCCGGCATCAGCTTGGCAAGCGCATCGTAGAGCTCGCCCATGCCCTCGCCGTGCTCGGCCGAGATCTGGATGGGATCGCCAAGGCCGAGCGCGAAGGCTTCCATCGCGCCGGCATCGCCGTGCTTGCCCTCGCTCTTGTTGGCGATCAGCAGCACCGGCTTGTTGGCCTTGCGGGCGAAATCGGCGAAGGCGCGATCGGTTGGCGTGAGGCCGATGCGGGCATCGATGACGAAGAACAGCGCGTCGGCTTGCGCGATCGCGGCCTCGGTCTGCTCCTGCATGCGCGCGGTCAGCGAGCCCTTGGCGCCCTCGTCGAGCCCGGCAGTGTCGATGATGGTGAAGTGGAGATCGCCGAGCCTGGCCTCGCCCTCGCGGCGGTCGCGGGTGACACCCGGCAAATCATCGACGAGCGCGAGCTTCTGTCCGACCAGGCGGTTGAACAGCGTCGATTTGCCGACATTGGGCCGGCCGATGATGGCGATTGTGAAGGACATCGGTCATTCGTGCGCTGCCGGGGCTGCGCGTGTCAATGAAATGAATGATCAGCGCGAGAAGCTGCCGCTCGGCAGCGGCGCCGGGAAAGCGCCCTGCGATTGCTGCTGCGTGGTCTGGGTCGGCTGCGGCTGCTGGACCGGCTGATCCGGCGGCGGCGCGGTGGTGCGCTTGCGGACGATCTTGTGCTTGGGCGGCGGAGCGGCCGTGGGCGGCGCTGCCTCGGGCTGGGCCTCGCCGTCGACCTCGCCGGCAGGCGCCTCGGCCGGCGCGACGGCAGCGGCCGGCTGCCTGGTGTGCTTCGCCTTGGCGCCCTTCCCCGGCTTGGCCGGCTCGGGCGGCGGCTCCGCCGGCAAAGCCGCCACGGCGGGCGCGTTCGGATCGGGCTGCTGCTGCGCGCCCTTGTACAAGTCCTTCGGCACGCCCTGCTCGAGGCCCGGCACACCTTCGGGGAAGACCGGCTTGCGGTCGCCCGGCAGCTTCTTCTTGGTATCGAGGAAGTCGAGCAAGTCGCTTGGATCGAAGCTGGAGCAGCCGCCCAGGACGCCGGTGAAGGCGATCAGGACGGCGGCTGCGATCAAGCGTGGCGTGCGGCGCATCTTGTGTCTCGTCTACGTCAGAGGGCCCGTCTGTCGTCAGCTCTTGTCAGCTCTTGGGTCAGCTTTTGGCGACGGGCGGCAGCAGGGCCTGGAGCGCCTCGGCGCGCGAGCGCAGGCCGGGCGGCGTTTCATTGTCCTCGGCAATCGCGTCGAGCCATTTGCGGGCCGCGGTCATGTCGTTGTTGCGCCAGGCCGACAGCGCCAGCATCTCGCGGGCGCTGTGGCGGAAGGTCGCCTTGGGCGCCGCGGAGGGCTCCAGCCGCTGCAGCATGTCGGCATAGCTGGCGCTGTCGAGCACGAGGCCGGCGGCGCGGATCTTCGCCAGATCCTGCCACTCACCGCCGACGCTGCGGTCGGCAGCAAGATCGTCATACATCTTCGCGGCGGCCTTGGGATCGCGCGCGGCAGCCTCGGCGGCGGCGCGCAGCCGCGCCAGGGTGCGATAACCCGACGGCGCCTTGGCGGCGAGCTCGGTGAAGGCAGCCTCAGCCTCGGCGTGCTTGTCCTGCTCGGACAGCTCCGCCGCCTTCTCGAAGGCGGCACCGGCCTCGGCGGCCTTCTTGGCCTCAAAGTACTTGTAGCCCTGCCAGCCAGCGGCCGCGGCCACGACCAGCACCATCAGGGCGATGAAGTAGATCGAATACTTGTCCCACAGCTTCTTGAACTGTTCGCGACGTACTTCCTCGTCGACTTCGTCAAATAATTCAGACACTTATGCTAATCCCATACCCGTCCGGGTGCGCGCGCCGAAGCGTCCGCGTCAGGAATCCCGTCCCCCGTGTGGCGGCGAGGTACCCTAACGATATGGCGGTGGCAAGGCAAAGCGAGCCCGATCAAGGCGTTAACCACCCGGGAGAGCCCGGATGGGCCCTGGCCCGGCTCAAGCTCCGGGCAGCTCCCGCAGCTGCCGCTTCATGACCTTGCCGTTGGCGTTACGGGGCAACGGGTCGGCCGTGATCGCCATGGTTTCGGGAACCTTGTAGTCGGACAGCCGCTCCGCGCACCAGGCCCGCAAGTCGCTGTCGGCCACCGGCGCCCGCGTCACCACCACGGCATGGACGCGCTCGCCCAGCACCGGGCAGGCTTTGGCGATGATCGCGCTCTCGACCACGGCGGGATGGCCGGCCAGCACGGATTCGACCTCGGCCGAATAGATCTTCAGGCCGCCGCGATTGATCATGTCCTTCTGCCGGTCGAACACGCGGACGAATCCCTCCGCATCGACCGAGCCAAGATCGCCGGAGTGCCAGAATCCACCCGTGAAGCTCTCGGCGGTCGCCTTGGCATTGTTCCAGTAGCCCTTGATGACGGAGGCGCTCTGGATCCAGAGCTCGCCGATCTCGCCACGCGGCAGTTCTCGCCCATCCGGATCCATCGCCACGATGCGCGCGCCGGGGCACGGCAGACCGACGCTATCGATATGGCTCTCGGTCAGCTCGCCCGGCATGATCGTCGAAGGCGACGTCGTCTCGGTCGCGCCATAGCAGTTCATCAGCTTCAGGCCGGGAATCTTCGCCTTGAGCTTCTCGATGGTCGCGACCGGCATCGGCGCGCCGCCAAAACCGCCGATGCGCCAGCTCGACAGATCGTAGCCGTCGAAATCGGGCTGCAGCAGGCAGAGATTATACATCGCCGGCACCATCACCGTGTAGGTGACGCGCTCGCGCGCGGCGAGCTTGAGATAATCGGCGGCCTTGAACTCCGGCATGATGATCAGCGCGCCGCCGCAGCGGATCATGGTGGTGATGTTGGCGACGACGCCGGTGACATGGCCGAGCGGCACCGCCGCGATCGAGCGGTCCGCGCCCGTCAATTGCAGGCAGGACACGAACACCATCGAGGAATGCACGATATTGCAATGCGCCAGCATCGCGCCCTTCGGCTTGCCCGTAGTGCCCGAGGTGTAGAGGATCATCGCGGCGTCCTCTTCGCTCACCTCGACCGGCGCCGGTGCCGGCGCGTTGTCGGCGAGCGCGGCGAAGCGCGATCGGGCCGGATCCTCGTCGATGGCGACGCGATGGATCAGATCGGGCACGTCCTGCGCGTCGGGCAGCCGCTCGGCGAGCGAGGCCTCGTGGATCAGGATCTTCGCGCCGCAATCGCCGAGCACGTAGGCGATTTCGGGCTTCTGCTGGCGCGTGCTCAGCAGCACCGTGACCAGTCCCTCATGCGCGGCGGCAAACAGCAGCAGCGGAAATTCGATGCGGTTGCCGAGCAGAATCGCGACGCGGTCGCCGCGCTGCAAGCCCAGCTTGCGAAAGCCCGCCGCGATCCGTGTCGCCTGCTCCACGGCCTGCCACCAGCTGAGCCGGACATTGCCGGCAATCAATGCCTCGCCATCCGGATTGCGGGCGCAGGCGTCTGCGATCATCGTCCACAGGCTCGCCGGCCGGTCGCAAAACGCCGGCACCACCCGATCGCCGAACCGCGCCTCGAGTCGCATCGGCGGAATCTGAGATTGCGACCAGTCCATCGAACGCCCTCGGCTTGTTGCTTTTGTCACGTTTCCGTGCACGGCTGAAGGGATGGGTCTTGCGCTGAGCGGCTAGCTACACCCCCACGACCGGCACGCCGATCACGACCGGATGGAACGCGAACGCCAGGGCCACATAGGCGACCACGCCGACCCCGACCGCGATCAGATCGTTGGTGACGCCGCCCACCGGTATGGGCGGGCCGCCGGCGTCGGTGCGAGCTTTAAGCGAAATGCGGTCATAGACGGCCCAGCCCAGGAACGAGCCGAACAGGATGATGGAGCCGAGATCGCCATTGGCCAAAAGATGCGCCGCAGCCCACAGCTTGACGCCGGCCAGCATCGGATGCTTCAGCGTCGCATAGATGCGGCCGCGCAAATAAGAGGCGACCACCAGGATCACCGCAGGCAGCATCAGCGCGACCGTGATGTGCTTCATCGCCTTCGGCGGATACCAGACGTCGATCCAGCCCGTCGCGCGATATTGGGCAAAGCCCCAGACGATCAGCGCGAGCCCCGCGAGCGAGACCAGCGTGTAGAGGATCTTGTAGGTGCCCTCGCCCAGCCTTGCGATCGCCTGCGCGCGCGCGTCTCGTTTGGTTGTGAAAACATGGGCCGCAAAGAACAGCACCAGCCCCAGGATCATGACCAGCAGACCCACGACATCCTCCCCGCAAAGCAGCCCCCGCCAATGGCGTATCATCGATTGGCCGCGGGCCGCAACTCTTCCTCCTCATGGTGAGGAGGCGCGTCAGCGCCGTCTCGAACCATGCAGGCCGGGCTGTTGCGACAGCGGGGCCTTTCATCGTTCGAGACGCGCGCGGTGCGCGCTCCCAGCGACAACGGCTTCGCCCGTTGCGCAGGGATGAGGAGATAGAGCGGTGCTACTTCGCGAGCTCGCGATTGTCGACGTAACGGATGGCGATCGGCCGTCCTGCCAGCGCGCCGCCGAGCCCGCCGGTGAATTTCAGCGGCAGGCAGGCTTTCAGCGATGAATTGATGGCGTTGAGATAGGTGGTTCGGGTCTGTGCGGGCACCCCGGGCGTCGCATATGTGAGGCGCGGCGGGCCGATCAGGCCGCCATCCCTGTTGAAGCTGAAACGCACCGACATCTGCATGCCCGCGCGCGCATTGTCCGATGGCGGCGACCAGCAGCTGCGCAACGCGGCGAAGAGGTCGCCGATCGTATCGAGATCGTGATCGGGCTTGTGATATTTGGCGCGGTCCGGCTCCGATGGAACGCTCTGGATGGTGAGCTGGAGATTCTGGCCGTAGGGGTAATCGATCTCGGGGATGCAGGGGCCCGGCTCCAGCGGGCTGCAATAAGACGGCGTGCAGGGCCTGTTGTCGAGCACGCTGCATGGCTGATGCGCAAACGGGATCGGATTGATCTGGCGCGGCCGCGCGTCGGCGGCAGCCGATACCGACAGCAGGAGAAGTACGGGAATGCCGCGCCACATGCAGTCAACTCGCGGGATGACGTGGTGAACGTGGCATTGCCCCCGACAAGGTCAAGCCCGTTCCGCATTCACATGCTCGCGTTCAGGCGCTCAGTCGTCGCCCGGCTTGACCGGGCGCCCCAGCACGCCGTGACGGCAGTGACGGAATCGATGAGCTGCGGCGTGCTTGATGACCCGGTCAAACCGGGGCATGACAGTGGAGTATGCGGGTGCTCTGCAGAGGACAGAACCGCCGCACCCTACCCCTTCTTCTTGACGTCTTTGACGTTGGTGAACTCGATGCCCTCGGCGCGCTCCTTGGTGTAGCCGAGATAGAACTCGTTCCGGGCGAGATATACCGGATCGCCGTCGACGTCGTCGGCGATGCTGGAGGTGTTGGCGGCGATGAAGCTGTCGAGCTTCTTGCGGTCCTCCGAGGAGACCCAGCGCGCCAGCTGGAATTCGCTGACCTCGAACTCGACCGGCAATGAATATTCCGCCTCGAGCCGCGCCTTCAGCACGTCGAGCTGCAGCGCGCCGACCACGCCGACCAATGCCGGGGCGCCGTCGCGCGGGCGGAACACCTGCACCACGCCCTCTTCCGACATCTGCTGCAGCGCTTCCTTCAGCTTCTTGGCCTTCATCGCGTCGGTGAGCCGCACCCGGCGGACGATTTCCGGCGCGAAGCTCGGCACGCCGACGAAGTTGAAATCCTCGCCTTCGGTCAGGGTGTCGCCGATGCGCAGCGTGCCGTGATTGGGAATGCCGACGACGTCGCCGGCGAAAGCCTCGTCCGCGACCGAGCGGTCCTGGGCGAAGAAGAATTGCGGGCTCGACAGCGGCATGCTCTTGCCGGTGCGCACCAGCTTGGCCTTCATGCCGCGGCTGAGCTTGCCGGAGCAGAGGCGCGCGAACGCGATGCGGTCGCGGTGGTTCGGATCCATGTTGGCCTGGATCTTGAACACGAAGGCGCTCATGCGCGGATCGGTGGCCTCGACCCTGCGCTGGTCGCTGTCCTGCGCGCGCGGCTCCGGCGCGAACTTGCCGAGGCCTTCCAGGAGGTCGCCGACGCCGAAATTGCGCAGCGCGCTGCCGAAATAGACCGGCGTCAGATGGCCTTCGCGGAACGCCTCGAGCTCGAACGGTTTCGAGGCCTCGGTGACCAGCTCGAGCTCGTCCTTCACCGCGGAGACGTCGAGATTGGCGTTGAGCTTGGCGAGCTCCTCGATCGCGATCTGCTGGGCCGCACCGGTCTTGGCGCCGCCGCCTTCGAGCAGGCGCACGCCGCCATTGACGACGTCATAGGTGCCGAGGAAGTCACGGCCGCGCCCGACCGGCCAGGTCATCGGCGTGGTGTCGAGCGCCAGCGTCTTCTCGATCTCGTCGAGCAGCTCGAACACGTCGCGGCTCTCGCGGTCCATCTTGTTGATGAAGGTGATGATCGGGATGTCGCGCAGGCGGCACACCTCGAACAGCTTGCGGGTGCGCGCCTCGATGCCCTTGGCGGCGTCGATCACCATGACGGCGGAATCGACCGCGGTGAGCGTGCGATAGGTGTCTTCCGAAAAGTCCTCGTGGCCCGGCGTATCCAGCAGGTTGAAGACGAGGCCCTCGAACTCGAAGGTCATCACCGAGGTCACGACCGAGATGCCGCGCTCGCGCTCGATCTTCATCCAGTCCGAGCGGGTGTTGCGCCGCTCGCCCTTGGCCTTGACCTGGCCGGCCAGGTTGATGGCGCCGCCGAACAGCAGCAGCTTCTCGGTCAGCGTGGTCTTGCCGGCGTCGGGATGCGAGATGATCGCAAAGGTCCGCCGCCGCGCCACTTCAGCGGCAAGCGGGGAACGGGCCGGCGATTCGGCTGTGGTGATGGCGATGTCGGACATGGCGGGAGCGTGTGGCAGGGAAAACGGGCCTGATCAAGCCTCATTTGGTGATTGCAGAGCCATTCGGCCAGCCCCATATCGCCTTTCGGAAGGACGGCCTTCCGTTTCTCAGCACCTCAGCCGCGGGGACGACCCTGCCTGAATGGAGGGTCGTCATGGCCTGGAGCATCCTGTTCGTCGCCGGGCTTCTCGAGATCACCTGGGCGATCGGCCTGAAATACACCGAGGGTTTTACCAGGCTTGTTCCGTCCGTCGTCACGCTGGTGGCCATGGCCGGCAGCGTCGTCCTGCTCGGCCTCGCGCTCAAATCGCTGCCGGTGGGAACCGCCTATGCGGTGTGGACCGGGATCGGCGCGGTCGGCACCGCGACGCTGGGCATCATCCTGTTCGGAGAGCCAGCCACGGCGCTCCGGCTTGCCAGCATCGGCCTGATCGTCGCCGGGATCGTCGGGCTGAAGCTCGTCACTTGACGAAGAGCTGGACCGCCCACCAGGTCAGCGCTGCGACGATGCCCGACGCCGGAATCGTGATCACCCAAGCATAGACGATCGAGCTCGCCACGTTCCAGCGCACCGCCGAGACGCGGCGGGCCGCGCCGACGCCGACGATGGCGCCGGTGATGGTGTGCGTGGTCGAGACGGGGACTCCGAGGAAGGTCGCCATGAACAGGGTCGCCGCGCCTCCGGTCTCGGCGCAGAAGCCCTGCATCGGCGTCAGCTTGGTGATGCGCAGGCCCATGGTGCGGACGATGCGCCAGCCGCCCATCAAGGTGCCCAGCGCCATCGCCGCCTGGCACGACAGCACCACCCAGAACGGCACCGAGAAGTCGCTGCCGAGATGGCCCTGCGAATACAGCAGCACGGCGATGATGCCCATGGTCTTCTGCGCGTCGTTGCCGCCATGGCCGAGCGAATAAAGCGAGGCGGAGGCGAACTGAAGGATGCGGAAGGCGCGATCGACCGCGAATGGCGTCGAGCGCACCGAGGCCCAGGACACGATCGCCACCAGCATCATCGCGAGCAGGAAGCCGACCAGCGGCGACAGCACGATCGCCAGCACCGTCTTGGACAATCCGCTCCACACCGCAGCCGAGATCCCGGCCTTGGCCATGCCGCCGCCGACGAGCCCGCCGATCAGCGCGTGCGAGGACGAGGACGGGATGCCGAGCGCCCAGGTCACCAGGTTCCAGACGATGGCGCCGACCAGCGCGGCGAAGATCACCTGGGCGTCGACGATCGCGGGATCGATGATGCCGGTGCCGATGGTCTGGGCGACGTGCAGGCCGAAGACCATGAAGGCAATGAAATTGAAGAACGCGGCCCAGAACACCGCATATTGCGGCCGCAGCACGCGGGTGGAGACGATGGTCGCGATCGAATTGGCGGCGTCGTGCAGGCCGTTCAGGAAGTCGAACAGCAGCGCGACGGCGATCAAGCCGACCAGGATGGGAAGACCCAACGCGGCATCCACGGCCCTAGACCTGCTCGATGACGATGCTGTTGATCTCGTTCGCGACGTCGTCGAAACGATCGGCCACCTTCTCCAGGTGGTCGTAGATCTCGACGCCGACGATGAAGTCCATCGCATTGCCGTCGCGGTGCTTGAGGAACAGCTCCTTCAGCCCGATGTCGTGGAGATCGTCGACGCGCCCCTCCAGCTTGCCCAGCTCTTCCGTGATCGCGGTGAGCATGGCCACGTTCGGGCCGATCGATTGCATCAGCGGCAGTGCACGGCCGACCAGATTGGCGCATTCGATCAGAAGCCCGCCGATCTCACGCATCGGCGGCTCGAAAGTGCGGACCTCGAACAGCATCACCGCCTTGGCGGTCTGCTGCATCTGGTCGATGGCGTCGTCCAGCGAGGTGATCAGGTTCTTGATGTCGCCGCGGTCGAACGGGGTGATGAAGGTGCGGCGCACCGCCGTCAGCACCTCGCGGGTGATGTTGTCGGCGTCGTTCTCGAACTGGTTGACGCGCTGGCAATAGACCGGTGTCTCCTCGCCCCCGTTGAGCATGCCCTGGAGCGCGATCGAGCCCTGGATCACCGTCTGGGCATGTCGGTCGAACAGGTCGAAGAACCGTTCTTCCTTGGGCAGGAAAGCACGAAACCATCGCATCATGGGGATAGGCTACCGGTTGGAAAATGGCCCGGCCCGAGGGGCCGTCATCAAACTGTCATAGACCATTTTCGCGCCGCGCGCGTGTCATCTCACGCCCGCCGAGCCGGATCATCCACCGCTTTCACGCGACAAGTAAATTGACCTTAAATCAACTACTTAGAGCGATCTCCGGAAGTAATGCGCGATTTCACCGACGACGCCGCGGCGGAAGGTGAGCACACAGACCACGAAGATCGCGCCCTGGATCACCGTCACCCACTGGCCGAAACCCGCCAGATATTGCTGCATGGCGATGATGACGAAGGCGCCGACCACGGGGCCGAAGATGGTGCCGAGGCCGCCGACCAGCGTCATCAGCACGACCTCGCCGGACATCGACCAATGGACGTCGGTGAGCGAGGCGTTCTGCGCCACGAACACTTTCAGCGCGCCGGCAAAACCGGCCAGCGTGCCTGAAAGCACGAAGGCCAGGAACTTGTACTGGTCGGTCCGGTAGCCGAGCGAGATCGCCCGCGGCTCGTTCTCGCGGATCGCCTTCAGCACCTCGCCGAACGGCGAGTTGATGATGCGGAAGATCAGGAGGAAGCCGGCGAGGAACCCGGCCAGCACGACGTAATACAGCACCGTCGGCTTCGACAGATCGAAGATGCCGAACATGTGTCCCTGCGGGATGCCCTGGATGCCGTCCTCACCGTGGGTGAACGGGGCCTGGAGGTAGATGAAGTACAAGAGCTGCGACAGCGCCAGCGTGATCATCGAGAAGTAGATGCCCTGGCGGCGGATCGAGATGTAGCCGGTGATGAGCGAGAGCACGAAAGCCGCGGCGATGCCGACGAGGATGCCGAGTTCGGGCGGCAAGGCCCACACTTTCAGCGCATGCGCGCTGCAATAGCCGGCGGTGCCCAGGAACATCGCGTGGCCGAACGACAGCAGGCCGCCATAGCCGATCAAGAGGTTGAAGGCACAGGCCAGCAGCGCAAAGCACAGCGCCTGCATGACGAAGAACGGGTAGACGCCCGTGAACGGCACCGTCGCGAGCAGCAGCGCCATCACCACGAAAACGATCATCTCGTCGCGCATCGCGCGAGGGGTCACCGGCAGCGTGTCGTCCGTCAGGGTTGTCATATCAGGCCGCCCTTCCCGTCAATCCCGTTGGCTTCACCAAGAGCACCAGCACCATCAGCACGAACACGACGGTGTTGGAGGCCTCGGGGTAGAAATATTTGGTCAGACCCTCGATCACCCCGAGCGCGAAGCCGGTGATGATGGAGCCCATGATCGATCCCATGCCGCCGATCACGACCACCGCGAACACGACGATGATGAGGTCGGCGCCCATCAGCGGCCGCACCTGGTTGATCGGCGCCGAGAGCACGCCGGCGAGCGCGGCAAGGCCCACGCCGAGACCGTAAGTGAGCGTGATCATGCGCGGCACGTTGATGCCGAAGGCGCGCACCAGAGTCGGATTTTCAGTGGCGGCGCGCAAATATGCGCCGAGCTGGGTCTTCTCGATCAGGAACCAGGTCGCAAGGCACACGACCAGCGAGAACACGACCACCCAGCCACGGTAGATCGGCAGGAACATGAAGCCGAGATTCATGCCGCCCTTGAGCTGGTCCGGAATGGCGTAAGGCAGGCCGGACGAGCCGAAATAGTTCTGGAACACGCCCTGCACGATCAGCGCGATGCCGAAGGTCAGGAGCAGGCCGTAGAGATGATCGAGCCCGGTCAGCCATTGCAGCATGGTCCGCTCGAGGATCATGCCGAAGATGCCGACGATGATGGGCGCAAGCAGCAGCGCCCACCAATAATTGATGCCGCCGAGATTCAGCAGGAAATAGGCGACGAAGGCGCCCATCATGTAGAGCGCGCCATGGGCGAAATTGATGATGTTGAGCATGCCGAAGATCACGGCAAGCCCGAGACTGAGCAGCGCGTAGAACGAGCCGTTGATCAGTCCCACCAGTAGCTGAGCGTAAAGAGCCTGCATCGATCAATCTCGTACCCGGTCGCGTTATGCCAATTCATTCTGCCGCGCCCGCGGGCGCGGCCAACTCACTTCTTCACCAGGGGACAGGCGCTTTCCGACAGCGGCCGGAAGGCCTGCTCGCCGGGGGTCGTGCCGATCAGCTTGTAATAGTCCCAGGGTCCCTTGGACTCCTCGGGCTTCTTCACCTCGAAGAGATAGGCCGGATGCAGCTTGCGGCCATCGGCGCGGATCGTGCCCTTGCCGAACAGCGCGTCGTCCGTCGGCATTTCCTTCATCTTGGCGACGACCTTGGCGCCGTCATGCGGATTGCCACCCATGGCCTCCAGCGCCTTGAAATAGTGCAGCAGGCCCGAATAGACGCCGGCCTGCACCATCGAAGGCATCGCCTTGTTCTTCATGCGCTCGGAGAAGCGCTTGGAGAACGCGCGCGTCCCGTCGTTCATGTCCCAATAGAAGGTCTCGGTGAAGTTCAGGCCCTGCGCCACCTTCAGGCCGAGCGCGTGTACGTCGGTGATGAAAAGCAGCAGGCCCGCAAGTTTCTGGCCGCCCGAGACGATGCCGAACTCCGCCGCCTGCTTGATCGTGTTGGTGGTGTCGCCGCCGGCATTCGCCATGCCGATGATCTTGGCCTTGGAAGCTTGCGCTTGAAGCAGGAACGACGAGAAGTCGGCGGTATTGAGGGGATGCTTGACGTTGCCGATCACCTTGCCGCCCGATTTCAACACGACCGCGGCAGTGTCGCGCTCGAGGGCATGGCCGAAGGCATAGTCCGCGGTCAGGAAGTACCAGGTGTCGCCGCCCGACTTCACCAGCGCCTGCCCCGTGCTGTTGGCCAGCATGTAGGTGTCATAGACCCAGTGGACCGTGTTCGGCGAGCACTGCGCGTTGGTGAGATCCGACGTCGCTGCGCCGGTGTCGATCAGGATGGAATTCTTCTCCTTGACGACATTGTTGACCGCCAGCGCAACGCCGGAGTTCAGGACATCCATGAAGATGTCGACCTTCTCGACGTCGATCCATTGCCGGGCGATCGTAGAGCCGATGTCGGGCTTGTTCTGATGGTCCGCGGAGATCAGGTCGAGCTTCCAGCCCTTGGCCGCGAGACCGGAATCCTCGATCGCCATCTGCGCGGCGACGGTCGAGCCGGGGCCGCCGAGGTCGGCATAGAGTCCCGAATTGTCGGTCAGCACGCCGATCTTGATGTTCTTGTCCTGCGCGACCGCGGCACCTGCCGAACCGAAGGCCAGGGCTGTGCCGAGCAACATTGCCGAAATGCCGTGCTTCATGATCCGCTCCCCAGTATGGCTTTGATGATTACTCTCGATGGTCCGGCCTGCACAGCTACACGCCGAGATAGGTGTGGAGCTTGTCCATGTTGGCGGCAAGCTCGGCATTGGAAAATCCGTCAATGATCTTGCCATGCTCGACCACGTAGTAGCGGTCGGCGACGGTGGAGGCGAAGCGGAAATTCTGCTCGACCAGGAGGATCGTGAAGCCCTCCTTCTTGAGCCGCGCAATGGTGTGGCCGATCTGCTGGATGATGACGGGCGCAAGGCCTTCGGTCGGCTCGTCCAGCATCAGGAAGCTCGCGCCGGTGCGCAGGATGCGCGCGATCGCGAGCATCTGCTGCTCGCCGCCGGACAGCTTGGTGCCCTGGCTGTTGAGCCGCTCCTTCAGGTTCGGAAACAGCTCGAATATCTGTTCGAGCGGCAATCCGCCTTCACGGACCACCGGCGGCAGCATCAAGTTCTCGCGCACGTCGAGACTGGCGAATATGCCCCGCTCTTCCGGGCAGAACGCGATGCCCATGCGCGCGATCTTGTCGGAGCTCGCGCGGATGATCTCCTGGTTGTTGAACTTCACCGAGCCGGTACGCTTGCCGATGATGCCCATGATCGATTTCAGCGTGGTCGTCTTGCCGGCGCCGTTGCGCCCGAGCAGGGTGACGACCTCGCCCGCGTTCACGTCGAAGTTGATCCCGTGCAGGATGTGGGACTCGCCGTACCAGGCTTCGAGGTTGCGGACTTGAAGGATGTTTCCGCCGGTCGCAACCTTGGCCGGAGCCTCGGCCATCGCAGTGTCAGGCATGCCCGGCTCCCAAGTATGCTTCCTTGACGCGCTCGTCCTTGGTGAGCTCGCTGTAATGACCTTGCGCGAGCACCTGCCCGCGCGTCAGCACGGTGATGATGTCGGAGAGGTTGGCCACGACGCTCAAATTATGCTCGACCATCAGGATGGTATATTTCGCGGAGATGCGCTTGATCAGCGCCGCGATCTTGTCGATGTCCTCGTGGCCCATGCCGGCCATCGGCTCGTCCAGCAGCATCATCTCCGGGTCGAGCGCGAGCGTGGTTGCAATTTCGAGTGCACGCTTGCGGCCATAGGGCATCTCGACCGCGGGCGTGTTGGCAAACTCGCTGAGACCGACATCGTTGAGGAGCTCGCGGGCGCGGTCGTTGAAGCGGTTGAGGACCGATTTGGAGCGCCAGAAATCGAACGAAGAGCCGTGCTGGCGCTGAAGCGCGACACGGACGTTCTCCTGCGCGGTGAGATGCGGAAATACCGCCGAGATCTGGAACGAACGAACAAGCCCCAGGCGGGCCACGTCGGCCGGCGCCATCGCGGTGATGTCCTGCCCCTTGTACAGGATTTTTCCGGCAGACGGTTTGAGGAACTTGGTCAGAAGATTGAAGCAGGTCGTCTTGCCGGCCCCATTCGGGCCGATCAACGCGTGAATGCTCCCACGGCGAACCTTGAGCGCAACGTCGCGGACGGCGAAGAAGCCCGCGAACTCCTTGGTCAAGCCTTCCGTTTCGAGAATGAACTCATCGGCCAAACAGATTTCCCCCTGCCACGCGCGCTAGCTGCGTGGCTATCCTTGTTGCTTCGGCTTTCCGGTGGCCTTGGAGCCTGTCCTTGATAGCCCATCCGGAACGCCGCCTCCGGGCGCGGAATATGCCGGAGGTGACGGGGGTTAGGCAAGGCGGAAAGCTGAGCAGATCAGGTCTCCGGCTGGGATACAAATGCTCCCTTAGTCGGAGGTGTGTGATGTCGTGCCTGCCCGGCCTCCCGGTTCGCAAGACACCGGTCGTCAAGTCGTCGTTAACGGTCTTTCGTTCCGTGCGCCAGCCTTCATCAATAATTTTCCCGCACATGGGATCGTGCGCGGGTTTTTGATGGTCTGGAATATTGTCTTGGATTTCGCCAGCGCCGCTCCTTCCGTCGTCAAGTCGATCAGGCAGCGTGATCTCCTGAACACGTGGCTGCGACTCTATGCGCGCGAGCAGATCGCGCCGGCGGTCTGGGAGTATCAGCCCGCGCGGCTCGAGGAGGAGCTGTCCGATCTCATCTATTATACGGTGGATACGTCGACGCCGGTCCCGCGCCTGATCATCCAGAGCGAAAACACGCGCATCTCGCGCGCCTATGGACATACCGGCAAGGGCGTTCTGCTCGAGGAGTATCTCGGGCCACGACTCGCGCCGCTCGTGATGCCGATCTATCTCGAATGCGTGGCGCGCGGGCTGCCGGTCTACTCCGTTGCCGACGTCGACGACATCTACGGGCGCATCGTCGCCTATGAACGGCTGCTGCTGCCTTTCCAGACCGACGGCAAGGTCTGTCACGTCATCGCATCGGTCAAGACCTTCTGCGAGGACGGCGGCTTCGAGATCAAGAATCTGATGCGCGGAAATGACGCGCTGCCGCGTCCGAAACTGCGCGCCTTGATCGATCGTGAGCTCTTCCATCGTGCGCCCGGCCGCATCGCGACGGCCGAATTGGTCGAGTTCGCGGACCAGCCGGATCCCGGCGTCGCCAACGAGATCATCGAGCTGAACTAAGACGCGGAACGCGCGATGACATTCTCGTCGCGCTTTGGCGTCAGCGCGACTTGGCGCCGACTTCCCTGGCATAGATGTCCGGCTTGAAGCCGACCAGCAGCTTGCCGCCGATTTCCAGCACCGGCCGCTTGATCATCGATGGTTGCGCTAGCATCAAGGCCAGCGCCTTCTTCTCGGAGAGGCCTTCCTTGTCGGACTCGGGAAGTTTCTTGAACGTCGTCCCGGCGCGATTGAGCAGTGTCTCCCAGCCAACCTTGTCGCTCCACTGCTTGAGCTTGTCCTTCTCCACGCCCGCCGCCTTGTAGTCATGGAACGCGTAAGGCACGCCATGGCTGTCGAGCCAGGCGCGCGCCTTCTTCATGGTGTCGCAGTTCTTGATGCCGTAGATGATGTTGGGCAAGACGTTCCTCGCGCATGACGCATCGTGATGGACGCGGCGTTGTACGAAACTCTGCTCCGCGCGACAATATTGCGAACGACGCCACCTTGCCGAACGGACATCCCATGCACGTCACCCACGATCCCGCAGCCGCCGCCACGCCGACCATCGACTTCAACAGCTTCCTCGCTGTCGATATCCGCGTCGGCACCATCGTCGACGCCAAGCCGTTTCCCGAGGCGCGCAAGCCGGCGTTTCGGCTATGGATCGACTTCGGGCCCGCCATCGGCGTGCGCAAGAGCTCGGCCCAGATCACCGAAAACCATCCGATCGAGACGTTGGTAGGACAACAGGTCGCGGCCGTCGTCAATTTCCCGCCACGCCAGATCGGACCTGTCATCTCGGAGGTGCTGACGCTCGGCTTCCCCGACGCCGACGGCAAGGTCGTGCTGGTGCAGCCGAGCCAGCCGGTGCCGAACGGCGGACGGCTGTTCTAGCCACGCGGTCCGGGGCTACCGCGTCGCTGCCGCCGGCGCACTGCCGAAGCCCTGCGCAACCGCCGCGTCCCCGCCGACGCCGTCGAAGGTATCTAGACACCGCGCGCTTTGCTCGTGGCGCAGTCGAACGCGGCCAGCATGATGGCCTCATCCGGCGCGACCTCGATGCGGACGCGATCGCGCGCATGCTGATCGCGATCTCCCAGAGGTTCGTGCTGCAAGAAAGCGAGCTACAAGGCGCTGAGCTAGCCTTGCGACCGCTGCGCAACGTTACGGCAGATTGTCCCGCAGAAAAATGTCGATGCGGATGCGCTCCTGATCGGGGCTGATCGGCTCACCCGAACAATGCGCGAGCAGGACCCGCGCCGCAGACCGCGCCTCGTGGCCGGGATCCTGGTTGATGATGGCATCGAGCGTGCCGCGCACCAGGAAACGCCGTGTGTACTGGGTCAGCTCGTGGGTGATCCAGACCACCTCGCGCGCGCGACCGGAGGCTTCGAGCGCATCGGCGATGCCACGATTTCCGGCGCCGCAGCAATATATGCCGCGGAGATCGGCATGGCGCGCCAGCAGCGCGGTGGTGAGCTCTCGCGTGCGTGCGCTGTCGTCGCGGCCCTCGATGACCGGTAGCATGCGCAGGTTCGGATACTCGCTGGAGAGGATCTGGTGAAAACCGAACTGCCGCTCGGTGTGATCGCGCAGCGACAACGATCCGGCGATCACGGCGACCGCCCCCTCGCGGCCGGCGAGGAAGCGCCCCAGCAGCGTTGCGGCAGTTCGTCCCGCGGCCGGGTTGTCGATGCCGACATAATGCAGGCGGCGCGAGCTCGGCGCGTCCGATACGAGGGTCACCACGGCGACCCCGCGCGCGGTGAGCTCGTCGATCGCAGCGCGTACCCTTGGGTGGTCGAGCGCGATGACGGCGACGCCCTGATAGGCCGGCGACAAGTCCTCCAGCGTGCCGGCCAGCACGTCAGGATCGAACACATCGACATGGAGGATGTCGATGAAGCCGCGCTGGCCGGCAAGCCAGTCTGCGGTGCGCTGGACCTGCTCGGCCAAATTGGTCATGAAGCTGTTGCTGCCGGTCGGCAGCACGAAGGCGAAGCGAAAGCTCTGCCCGCGTGCGAGCCGCGCCGCCGCCACGTCGGCGCGGTAGCCCAGCTTGGCGACGGCGGCCTCGACACGCGCGACGGTCTTGGCGCGCACGCCCTCGCGCCGGTTAACGACGCGGTCGACGGTTGCGAGCGAAACGCCGGCGGCCCGCGCGACATCCTCGAGCGTGGCGCGAACGACCGGCTGCGTCGCGCCAGCGCTCATTCGCGCGCCGCCCACAGCATGCCGCGGGTCATCAGGGTGCGGATCTCCGGCACGTCGAGCTCGTAGGCGCGGTGGCCGAGCGAGGAATAGAACACCCTGCCCGCGCCATAGCGCTTTTTCCACACCACGGGCATCACCACGCCCTCGATCCAGGGCGCGTGCTCGCCGGTAAAGGTCGTCGTCGCCAGCACCTCGTTGGCGGGGTCGACATGCATGTAGTACTGCTCGGAACGATGCTCGAAACTCTTCAGGCCCTTCATGATGGGGTCGTCCGGCTTCGTCAAGTCGACTTTGTAGTCGATGATGTTGCCGGGATGGGCGACCCATTGCCCGCCGCACAGGAACTGGTATTCGACGGACTCGCGGAAGGCATCGCACATGCCGCCATGATGGCCGGCGAGCCCGACGCCGCCGCGCACCGCAGCGCAGAGATTCAGCGCGTCCGCTTTCTCGATCTTCGACATGGTGTAGATCGGGATGATCAACGAGAGATCATGGATCGCCGGATCGCCGAACGCTTCCGTCGTCGTTTCGATCCGGACCTCGAAACCTTCCGCCCTGAGCCAGCCGCGGATCATCGAGGCACACAGATCCGGATCGTGTCCCGGCCAGCCGCCCCAAACAATCATTGCCTTGCGCATGGTCATTCCCTCAATCGATCTGTCCGGTTTCACGCCCCGTGGGCAGCATCGCCGGCCGCTCGACGCGGCTCTCGATCTTGACGCGACGTCCCTCGTCGGCGGAGGTCTGGAACGCCTCCATCACCTCCAGCACGTGGAAGGCGAGCGCGCCGCTGGCGCGATGCGGCCGGTTGTCGAGGATCGCGGCGGCCATATCAGCGACACCGATGGAACGGAACTCACCCTCGACATGACCGTGGGTCAACGGCACCGTCTCCCATTCGCCGCCGGTCTTGGCGACCTGCACCTCGCCGCCGAAGCGGTTCGGGTCCGGCACCAGCATGCTGCCCTTGTCGCCATAGATCTCGATCGGCGCATGCCGGTGCTTCGGCACGTCGAAACTCATCGCGATCGAGACGACTGCTCCACTCTCGAATTCGAGTGTGCCTGCGACATGGGTCGAAACCTCGACCGGGATCAAGCTGCCGTTCATCGGCTGGCTGGTGACCAGACGCTCGGATTTCGGGCGCGCGGTCGAGCCCATCACGCTCGCGACCGGTCCGAGCAGCTGCACGAGATCGGTGATGTAGTACGGGCCCATGTCGAGCATCGGGCCGCCACCGCGCAAGTAATAGAAGCCCGGCGCCGGATGCCAGCGCTCGTGGCCCGGACAGCCGAAGAAGGCACTGCCCGCCACCGGCGTGCCGATGACGCCGTCATCGATCAGCTTGCGCGCGGTCTGGTGTCCGCCGCCGAGGAACGTGTCGGGCGCGCAGCCGACACGAAGATTCTTCTGCGCGGCGAGATCCATCACCTTGCGGGCCTCCGCGACGTTGATGCCGAGCGGCTTCTCGGAATGGACGTGCTTGCCGGCATTCAGCACCGCGAGGCTGACATCGGTGTGGGCGAGCGGCACCGTGAGGTTGATGACGATCTCGACGTCGTCGCGCTTGAGCAGCTGATCGACCCGCATCGCCGGCAGCCCGAAGGCGGCACCCTGCCGCTCCGCCATATCGCTGCGCATGTCGGCCAGCGCTCTCACCTCCATGACCGGGAAGCGCTGCGCTGCCTTGAGGTAGGCGGTGCTGATCACGCCGCAGCCGATGATTCCGATGCCGACTTTTCTCATTGCGTTCTCCGTGAAGTCCTGCTCATCCCTTGACCGCGCCTGCGGTGAGGCCGGCGACGATGTGCTTCTGTGCCAGCAGGAACAGAATGATCGTCGGCAGGATGGTGAGCGTGATGAAGGCCAGGATCAGGTGCCATTCGGACGAATATTCGCCCTGGTAGATCATGATGCCGAGCGGCCAGGGATAGAGCGCATCGGTGTTGAGCATCACGAGCGGCAGCAGATAGGCGTTCCAGCTGTTGACGAACGTGATGGTCCCGACGGTCGCCAGGATCGGCCGAGACAGCGGCAATGTCACGTAGCGGAAGAACTTGATGTAGCTACAGCCGTCGACCAGCGCGGCCTCGAGCAGCTCGTGCGGAATGTCCTTGAAGAAGCGCCGCAGCAGCAGCACGCTCATGGCGAGGCCGAAGGCCACCTGCGGCAGCGCGACGCCGAAATAGGTATCGAGCAGTCCGAGGTCGCGCACCTTGATGAACAAGGGCAGCACCGCGGTCGCGGCCGGAAACAGCAGACCGAGCGTCAGGTAGCTCAGCAGCATCGAGCTGCCGTAGAACTTGACATGCGCGAAGGTGAAGGCCGCCATCGATGCGACGATCAGGGTCAACGTCACCGTGAGCGTCGAGATGATCAGCGAGTTGCGCAGGAGCTGCCAGTAGCGCGCCGAGAACAGGATGTCGGCGTAATTCTGCCATTCCCAGTGCATGGGCCAGCCGAACGGATTGACCCGCAATTCGCCGAGCGACTTGAAGCCTCCGAGCACGGTCGCGAGCAGCGGCACCAGCACGAAGACGGCGACGACGGCGAGGAACACCGTCTTGAGCGGCACGGCGGGATCGAACGGCGCGCGGGCGGTTTCGGCACTATTCATCGTGCATGAACCATCGCTTGTAGGTGAAGGCAAAGGTCACGCAGATCACGAACAGGATCACGCCGATGGCGCTGCCATAGCCGACCCGCATGCGCGAGATGCCGTTGTTGTAGAGGAAGCTCACCATGGTGTTGGAGGAATCCGCAGGGCCGCCGCGCGTCAGCGGCATGACCAGGTCGAACAGCTGCAGCGAGCCGACGATGGCGAAGAACACCGAGAGCCGGATCGTCGGATAGAGCAAGGGGATGACGACGTGACGCAGCGCCTGCAAGCGTGTTGCACCGTCGATTCTCGCCGCCTCGACCAGGCTCTTGTCGAGGCCCTGGAGCGCGGCGATGAACAGCATCATGTGGAAGCCGAAATACTTCCAGACGATCACGATCAGCACCGCCAGCATCGCCGTGTCGGTCGAGGCCAGAAGATGCGGCGGCTCGGCGCCGAAGCTGCGCCAGATCGAGGCGACCAGGCCGTAGTCGCCGTCATAGACGAACGAGAAGATCAGCCCGGTCGCGATCTCGGCCAGGATGTAGGGCATGAAGAACAGCATGCGCAGCGCCACGGCTCCCCGAAAGCGCTCGGCGAGCATCAGGGCCAGCGTCAGCGCAAGCGGCAGCTGGATCGCGAGCGAGACCGCGATGATCAGCCCGTTGTTGCGCAGTGCGAGCCAGAAGGCGCGCGTCTCCAGAACGAAGCGGTAATTGTCGAATCCGATCCAGTTGGTCGGCCTGCCGAAGCCGTTCCAGTTGAAGGCCGAGTACCAGGCTGCCTCGCCGATCGGCAACACCACGAACAAGGTGAACAACAGCAGCGCCGGCGGCAGGAACAGGATCAGGACCGTGAAGCGGCCGTCCCAGCTCGGGCCGCGAACAGCGGCCCGCGGCGCCGTCTCGGCGGCAACGCGCATCGCCGGCGCGATCGCGATCCGTCGCGCCACCTCAATTGCCCTGCTTCCACGCCGCCTCGATGGCTTTCGCAGCGTCCCGCGGGTTCATGCTGCCACCGGCGATTTCCGCGGTGACATCATTGACGACGCGGCCGACGGAGGGGCCCAGGCTCTGGTCATAGAAGTTCTGGTGATAGTTGGACTTCGCCAGATTGGCCGCGATCTGCTTCATGAATGCGCTGTTGAGGCCGGCCTCGCCGCCCTTGACGACGGGAACGATGAAGTTGCCGGCGGCAAGCCGCGCCTGCACGTCCTTGGAGATAAAGAATTTCAGGAAGTCGGTGGCTTCCTTGGGCGCCCCCTTGGTGATCAACCAGCCGGTGATGCCGCCGAGCGTGTCTGACGGCTCACCCTTGCCGCCGGGTACGACCGGAAAATCGAACCAGCCAAGCTTGTCGTCGCCGAGACCGACCTTGTCGGCGGCGAGTGCGCGCTGGGTGTGATAGAAGGACGAGATGGCCAGGATCATCGCGGCCTTTCCGTCACCGAAATAGCCGACGGCCTGCGGGTTCTTGAAGCCGAGGAAGCCATTCTGGAACGGCTGTAGATCGACCAGCTGCTTGAACAGCTCGCCGGATCTTTGGAAGGTCTCCCCGGCGAAGCCACCATTCTCTCCCTTCAGCGCTGCATCGAAGGCCGGCTTGCCGCCGACGCGCACTGCGAGATGGGTCCAGCAGAAATGCAGCGGCCATTTATCGGCACCGCCAACCACAATCGGCGTAACACCCGCGGCCTTCAGCGTTTTCACTGCGCCGAGCAGATCGTCCCATGTCTTGATCTTACTTGCATCGACGTTACCCTTGGCCATCAAATCCTTGTTGTAGAGGAAGCCGACCTGCGATAGCGCGATCGGAAGTCCAAAGACTCGGCCGTTCTGGGTGAAGGCGGCGAGCGCCGCCGGTGCGATCGTGTCGCCGTAGCCGCCGCTCCTCACGGAGTCGGTGATGTCTTCCAGCACGCCCGCCTCGACCTGCGCCTTCAGCACTCCGCCCGCCCAACTATAGATGATGTGCGGCCGGTCCTTCGATTGCAGGATAGTCGGCAGCTTGGCCTTGTAAGCCTCGTTCTCGAGGAACTGCATCTCGACTTTCACGCCGGGGTGCGACGCCTCATAGCTGCGTGCGACCTCCTCCCAGATCTTCACCTGGGCCGGGTTGACCTCGATGTGCAGCCATTTGATCGTGGTGTCGGCTGCCGCGGAATTGGCCCAGAGCAGACAGGCGGCAGCGGCGAGTCGCAGCTTCCCGAGCAGTCTCATCACATTCCTCCCACCGGCTTTTATTCGTTGATCGCAATCCTGCCTTCGATTTTTGAGGTGCGCAACTAAAATTCTGATCTATGGACCTCAGATGGGAACAGCTAAGGTTGGTCCAGGGAGAGATGGGCGGCGCCCTGCGCCGTCCCGCAAACGCAACTCGAGAGGTGTCCATGACCGCCGTTTATTCCGACCTCGCCCGCAAGGTCGTTCTTGTCACCGGTGGCGCATCGGGAATTGGCGCTGCGATCGTGCGGCGCTTCGCGCAACAGAAATCCGAGGTCGTGTTCTTCGACATCAAGGCCGAGGAAGGTCAACGCCTCGCGAGCGAGTTGTCCGATCAGGGTCTGGCTGCGCATTTCCAGCACGTCGACCTGACCGATATCGCCGCGTTGCGGGCCGGCATCGCGGAGGTGCGCAGCGCGCACGGCGCGATCAACATCCTCGTCAACAATGCGGCGAATGACGAACGGCACAAGACCGAGGAGATGACTCCGGAACATTGGGACGATCGCATCGCGGTGAACCTGAAGCACCAGTTCTTTGCGGCGCAGGCCGTGCTGCCGGACATGAAGGCGGCAAATGCCGGCGCCATCATCAACTTCGGATCGGTGTCCTGGATCGCCGGACAAGGCGGCATGGCTGCGTACACGGCCAGCAAGTCCGGCGTCATCGGTCTTACGCGCTCGTTGGCGCGCGACTACGGTCCCTACAATATCCGCGTGAACGCGATCGCGCCGGGCTGGATCATGACCGAGCGCCAGCTCGAGAAATGGATGACGCCGGAGGGCGAGGTGGAACTGATGCAGCGGCAATGCCTGAAGCGCAAGCTCGTGCCCGACGAGGTCGCCAGGTTCACCGTCTTTCTCGCGTCCGACGAAGCCTCCGCCTGCACCGCTCAGCACTACATCGTGGATGGCGGCTGGGTGTGAGATACCGGGGACGGCGATGCATCGAGGCACAGCCTGGTGGCCGCTTGCACTGCAAAACAACTTGCGCCGCACCATTCAAAAATGAGACTGCCCGTTAAACCGGACGAGGCGCGCACGCGGGCAGGCGCATTCGACTTCGGCTAGCTTCCCTCCAAAGCCGCGGGCTGTTCGAGAGCCACGGGGCGTCGCGCGGCAACAAAGCTGCGATACAGGGAGGAGCAAAATGTCGAAATGCAGTGTGGGACTGCTCGCGCTGAGCAGCCTGTTTCTTTCGGGCGCGGCGATCGCGCAGGAAAAGATCAAGGTCGGCGTCACCGCCACGCTCGAAGGCACCTACACGGTGCTCGGCGAGGACGGTATCCGCGGCCATCAGACCGCGCTCAACGTGCTGGGCAAGAAGGTCGGCGACAAGGAGCTCGAGTTCATCATCGCCTCCACCGACGCGACGCCCGACTCCGCGGTCCGTGCCGTGCGCAAACTGATCGAGCAGGACAAGGTGCAGATCCTGCTGTCCCCGCTATCCGGTGACGAAGGCATCGCCGTCAAGAATTTCGCAAAGACCCATCCGGAGCTGACCTTCATCAACGCCGCCTCGGGTGCCCAGGAAACGACCTATGTCGATCCCGCCCCGAACTTCTTCCGCTACAACATGGACGGCGCGCAGTGGCAGGTGGGCCTCGGCAAATACGCCTATGAGGAGAAGAAGTATCGCAAGATCGCGACCGTCGGCGAGGACTATTCCTTCATCTACACCCAGGTGTTCGGCCTCGTGCTCGAATTCTGCGGCGCCGGCGGACAGGTCACCAACCGGCAATGGGTGCCGCTCGGCACCAAGGACTTCGCCTCGGTCATCGCGGCGCTGCCCGACGATGTCGATGCGATCTATCTGGGCCTCGGCGGCGCCGACGCCGTCAACTTCCTCAACCAATATCAGCAGGCCGGCGGCAAGGCGCATCTGATGGGCGGCTCCATCATGATCGACCAGACCATCCTGTCGTCCAAGGGCAATGCCAAGAACGCTCTGATCGGCACCATCGCGGCGAGCGGCCAGGCCGACACCTGGGAGGATCCGGGCTGGCAGAAATTCGTGAAGGCCTATCAGGACGCCTTCCCGCCCAACAAGCGCTTCCCCAGCCCGTCACTGCTCGCCACCAACTATTACGACTCGACCATGGCGCTGATCCTGGCGCTGCGTCAGGTCAATGGCGACCTCTCCAACAACCAGGCCAAGTACAAGGAAGCCCTCGCCAAGATCGAGATCGATGCGCCCAACGGCAAGATCAAGCTCGACTCCAACCGACAGGCGATCGGCACGAACTTCGTCACCGAAGTCGTCGACGACGGCAAGGGCGCGCTGTTCTCGAAGGTCGTGAAGGTGATCCCCAACGTCAACCAGACGCTGGGCTATGATCCTGCAGTGTTCGCCAAGATCGGTTTGCCAAGCCGTACAGTACCGGAATGTAAGAAGTACTGACGTGTCCCATCGCGGACGATGACTGACCGGGGAGAGATTTGTAAAGGCGCGACGCGTGGCGCACTTGCATTCTCTCCCCGGTTGTTGAACGCTATCGGAAAAACGAAGAGCTTCTGGGAGGGAAGGCATGAGCCGGGCGCTCGCCGTCTTCCACGGCCGCTTCGGCCGGGCGACGGTCTATCAGTTGAACCGCCCTTTCAACATCCACGCGCATCGTGAAGGTCATTTGATCTTCCATGTCGGGGGGCGTCCCGCATGCATCGATGTCAGCGATGGACGTTACGAACTCACCGAAGGTTCCGTCGTCGCCGTCAATCCATGGGAGCCGCACAATTTCCTGCCGTCCGATCTCGAAGGCGGCGCTGTTTTCTTCGTGCTCTATGTCAACGCGGAATGGTTTGCGCCCGATGCGCCCGGCACCGACCGGTTGCGCTTCGGCCGGACCCAGTTCACTCGGTCGGTCGCGCTGGACAAGCATATCAGGCACGCAGCCGCCCTCGTCTGCGGCGCACCCTCGCTCAACAGCCTCGATGGCGAGCTGAGAAGGCTGATCGACATCTGCTACGACGAGAGTTGGCAACAGGCGGAGGCCGCGCGCGATCCGCGCGCGAACGGCTCCGTCACCGATTTTCGCGTGCGCAAGTGCATCAAGATGATGTCGGAAAGTCCCGGCGCCGAGATCGAGCTCGACACCATCGCGCGCGAATCCGGCCTGTCGCGACCGCACTTCTACCGGCTGTTCCGCACCCAGACCGGCGTGACACCGCACCTCTATCTCAACACGCTGATGATGGAGCAGGCGCTGGAGGCGCTGGTGGCGAGCGAGGCGCCGATCGCCGATATTGGCTTCGATCTCGGCTTCTCCTCGCAAAGCGGCTTCACGCGTTTTTTCGCCGCCAATGTCGGGATGGCCCCGACCGATTATCGCCGCGCCGCCAAGGTTTTGCGCGCCTGACGGGCGCGCGAAAAGATACTCACGATCAAATGCGTCCCCATCAGCCCCATTAGGATGTGCGGAACGCGGTCCCGACAAGAGGACCGCGGTCGACAGGGAGCGCACGTTCATGGCAGGGCTTGCGGCCGGTGACGGTCTGCGCGCCCCCTCACCTCGCTTGCAGGGAGAGGGCTGGATCGGCGTTGAGGCGGAGCGGCGATCGTGAGCCGCTTCGTCGAGCGCCATCCCGCCTGGGCATTGATCGTCATCATCGCGGTCGCGGTGGCGCTGTGGCTGATCTTCGCGGTATGGCCGCCGGGCCTCGAAGAGGCTGTCGGCCGCAAGCGGGTGTTCCTCAACGCGCTCTTCAACGGCATCACGCTCGGAGGTCTCTATTTCCTCGTCGCCAGCGGCTTCACGCTGATCTTCGGCCTGATGCGCAACGTCAATCTCGCGCACGGCTCGCTCTATTTGTTCGGCGGCTATGTCGGCTATGCCATCAGCGCCTCCACCGGCTCCTGGGTGCTGTCGTTCATCGTCGCCTTCGTCCTGACCGCGCTGGTCGGCGTGCTGCTCCAGGTTCTCGTGTTCCGCCGCATGGAGGGCCAGGACCTGCGCCAGACCATGGTGACGATCGGGCTCTCGATCGTGTTCGCCGACCTCATGCTATGGGCCTGCGGCGGCGACTTCTACCAGATCCAGACTCCGAACTGGCTGATCGGTCCGATCGAGCTGCCGCTGCTCACCGCGGTGAAATCCTCGGGGGAGCCGGTCTACCTGCGCTATCCGCTGGTCCGGCTCGTGATCTTCCTGGCCTCCGCCGTCATTGGCATCGCGATGTGGCTCGCGCTCAACCGCACCCGGATCGGCATGATCATCCGCGCCGGCGTCGACGACCGCGACATCCTCGCCGCGACCGGCGTCCGCATCCAGGTCGTCTTCGTGCTCGTCTTCGCGCTCGGCGCTGGGCTTGCCGGCATCGCCGGCGTGGTCGGCGGCACGTTCCAGTCGCTCTCGCCCGGCGAGGACATCCGTTTCCTGCTCGCCTCCCTCGTCGTCGTGATCGTGGGCGGCATGGGCTCGATCCCCGGCGCCGCGCTCGGCGCGCTGATCATCGGCCTCGCCGAGCAGCTCGGCTCGGTCTACATCCCCACCTACGCCATCGTCGTGACCTTCCTGATCATGGTGCTGGTGCTGGCGCTTCGGCCGCAGGGCCTGCTGGCGAGGCGCTGACATGTCCGTCACTCATGACGCCCGCGTTCAGGTTCACAGGCCCGCGTCGACCGTGGGACGGCCCGCTGCACGCGCCTGGCCCGACATCAACAATCCCGCGGCCTGGATCGTGGCGGCCATCCTGCTGATCATGCCGCTGATCGCCAACAGCTTCTTCCTGATCGAGATCTTTGCCACCACCTTGATCCTCGGCACCGTCGCGCTCAGCCTGATGTTCCTGGCCGGATATGGCGGCATGGTCAGCCTGATGCAGCTCACCATCGCAGGCTTCTGCGCCTACATGGTCGCGGTGTTCGGCGTCAGCGGCAATGCCAATATCAGCCTCGGCTGGCCGTGGTGGCTGGCGGTGCCGATGGCGCTGACGCTGGCTGTCGTCTTCGGCACGCTCGGCGGCGCGCTGGCGGTGCGCACCGAGGGCATCTACACCATCATGATCACGCTGGCGATCGGCGCCGCGTTCTACTACTTCACCAACCAGAACTGGGCGATCTTCAACGGCCACACCGGCATCAACAACGTCTCGACGCCGCGTTTCTGGGGCGTCGACTGGCGGGCGGACATTCCCTTCTACTATGTCGTGCTGGCGACAGCCGGGCTCTGCTATTTCGCGGTCCACTACATCTCCCGTGCGCCATTCGGTCTCGCCCTCCAGGGCGTGCGCGACAATCCGCGCCGCATGTCCGCCCTGGGCTTCAACGTCAATGCGCACCGCGTCGCGGCCTATGCGGTGGCCTCCTTCATCGCGGGCCTTGCCGGTGTGCTCCAGGTCTGGAACTACCGCCAGATCTCGCCCGGCTCGGTCAGCGTCGGCGCCTGCATCGACATCCTCATCATCGCCGTCGTCGGCGGCATCACCCGCCCGGTCGGACCCTATATCGGCGCGCTGGTCTTCGTGCTCCTGCGCACCTTCGCGCTCGACTTCCTGGTCAAGATCGGGCTCGACGGCAACCGCTTCCGCCTGCTGATCGGCCTCGGCTTTCTCGCCATCGTGTTCTGGTCGTCGGACGGCGTCATCGGTCTCTGGCAGCGCTGGCGCCAGAGCCGGCTTCGCGAGACGAGCCGCCAGGGCGGAGGGCGCGGCCATGGATAGCGTCGCCCAGCGCCTCTCCGCCGTCGGCGCCGGCGCAGCGCTGGAACTGCGCGGCGTGACGCGGCTGTTCGGCGCGCTGGCGGCCTTGACCGACGTCACCATCACCGTGCGTCCCGGCGAACGCCGCGCGGTGCTCGGCTCCAACGGCGCCGGCAAGACCACGCTGTTCAACTGCATCACTGGCGACTTCCCGCCGACATCGGGCACGATCCGCTTCTTCGGCGAAGACGTCACGCATTTCCCGCCCTATGAGCGCATCCGCCGGGGACTGCGGCGCACCTATCAGATCTCCGCCCTGTTTCCCGGCCTCACCGTGCAGGACAACGTCTACCTCGCCTGCCGCGGTGTCTCGCGCGGACGGTTCTCGTTCCTGCGCCCCGGCCACAACGACGCGCTGATGCACGCCGCCGACAGCCTGGTGCAGGCCGTGCACCTGACCGGGGTCAAGGACCAGCGCGTCGCCGAACTCGCGCACGGGCAGCAGCGCCAGCTCGAGATCGCGCTGGCGCTCGCCGGCGCCCCGCGCTTCGTGCTGTTCGACGAACCGGCCGCGGGCCTCTCGCCGACCGAGCGCGCCGAGCTGATCGAGATCCTGACCTCGCTGCCGGCCCATATCGGCTACATCATCATTGAGCACGACATGGATGTGGCGCTGCGCGTCGTCGAGAGCGTGACGATGATGCACAACGGCCGCATCTTCAAGGAAGGCCCGCCGGAAGAGATTCAGTCCGATCCCGAAGTGCAGGAGCTATATCTCGGAGGCGGCCATGAATGAGGCCCGCCGCAGTGCCGCTGCGCTCGAGGTCCGGGGCCTCGACGTCTATTACGGCCATTCGCACGCGCTCCAGGGCGTCGATCTCTCGCTGGAGAGCGGCGTGTTCTCCGTCGTCGGCCGCAACGGCATGGGCAAGACCACGCTGTGCAAGGCCATCATGGGCCTGGTGCCGGTCAGCGGCGGCTCGATCCGGGTCCGCGGCGAGGACATCACGCGGCGCCCGCCCGCTCACATCGCGCGTCTCGGCGTCGGCTATGTGCCGCAGGGCCGCCGCCTCTGGCGCTCGCTCAGCGTGGACGAGCATCTCCAACTTGCTGGCGGGATGCGGTCGGGTGCCTGGACCATCGAGCGCATCTACGACACTTTTCCCCGCCTCGCCGAGCGCAAGGACCATGGCGGCAGCCAGCTCTCCGGCGGCGAGCAGCAGATGCTGGCGATCGCGCGCGCGCTGCTGACCAACCCGCAGCTCCTCGTCATGGACGAACCGACCGAAGGCCTCGCGCCGGTCATCGTCGCCCAGGTCGAGGAGATGCTGCTGCGGCTGGGTGAGGACGACGACATGTCCGTGCTCGTGATCGAGCAGAATATCGGCGTGGCGACCGCGATCTCGCGCAATGTCGCCATCATGGTCAACGGCCGCATCAACCGCATCATCGACTCGGCGCGGCTCGCCGCCGACCGCGAGTTGCAGCAGCGTCTGCTCGGCGTCGGCTTGCATGCCGAGCTTACGCCGGATCTCGACGTGCCGGCTGCAAGCTCGGACGCGAAGCCGGCGCCGCAGGCCGCCCGACCGAGCGGCCCGATCCGGATCTACATCTCCAACCCGACGCCGCCGACACGCTGGTCCCAACCCGCGCCGATCGCCCGGATCGAAGCGGCGGCACGGACGCTCTCGACGCAGGTATCGCGCCTCGACGAGACGGCGCGGCGCAAGCGCGAGCCGGCGACGTCGCAGTCGTCAGGGCCGCCGGTCGTGCTGGTCGTCGGCACGCTCGACACCAAGGGAACTGAGCTCCGCTTCATCCGCGACATCGTCGCCGAGACCGGCCTGCGCACGCGGCTGGTCGACGTCTCCACCAGCGGCAGGCACTCCAGCTGCGATGTCTCCGCGCAGGAGATCGCGCTGAACCATGGCCGCGGCGGGGCTGCGGTGTTCGGCGCCGATCGCGGCGCGGCCGTGACGGCGATGGCGAACGCGTTCGCCAACTGGCTGCGGCGCCAGGGCAATGTCGCCGGCGTGATCTCGGCCGGCGGCTCGGGCGCGGCCTCGCTGGTTGCCCCGGGCATGCGCACCCTGCCGGTCGGCGTGCCCAAGCTGATCATCTCGTCCGTCGCCTCCGGCGATATCGGGCCCTATGTCGGCCCCGCCGACATCACCATGATGCACTCGGTCACCGACATTCAGGGACTGAACTCGATCTCGCGCGCCGTGCTGTCGAACGGCGCCAACGCGATCGCGGGCATGGTCAAGGCGCGCCTCGATCAGCGCGAGACGGGGCAGCGCGCCGCCAGCGCAGCACCGCCTGCGGTCGGCATCACCATGTTCGGCGTGACGACGCCGGCGGTCCAGAAGATCGCGGCGGATCTGGGCGAGGACTTCGAATGTCTCGTCTTCCACGCCACCGGCGTCGGCGGTCGCTCGATGGAGAAGCTGGTCGAATCCGGCCAGCTCGCCGGCGTCATCGATATCACGACGACCGAGATCTGCGACCTGCTGATGGGCGGCGTGTTTCCCGCCACCGAAGATCGCTTCGGCGCGATCATCCGCACCCGCCTGCCCTATGTCGGCTCGGTCGGCGCGCTCGACATGGTCAATTTCGGCGCGCCCGACACCATTCCCGAACGCTATCGCGGCCGCAAGTTCCACGTCCACAATCCGCAGGTGACGCTGATGCGGACGACCGTCGAAGAGAATGAACGGATGGGCCTCTGGATCGCCGAGCGGCTCAACCAGATGGATGGCCCGGTCCGCTTCTTCCTGCCCGAGGGCGGCGTCTCCGCACTCGATGCGCGCGGCCAGCCATTCTGGGACCCGGACGCCGATGCCGCCCTGTTCCGCGCGCTGGAGCGTGACGTGCGGCAGACCGGCAACCGCCAGCTCATCCGCATTCCCAACAACATCAACGATCCCGATTTCGCCGCCGCCATCGTCAGTGCATTCCGAACCCTGTTCGGCCGCACCGGGGCGCGGCGGAGATTAGCGAGGTGACCGATGGCCCGGTTTGAGCGCGCTGCACTCCTGAAACGATTCCGCGAGATGGCGAAGCGCGGCGAGCCGATCGTCGGCGGCGGGGCCGGCACCGGCCTGTCCGCCAAGTGCGAGGAGGCCGGCGGCGTCGACCTCATCGTCATCTACAATTCCGGCCGCTATCGCATGGCCGGTCGCGGCTCGCTGGCGGGGTTGATGGCTTACGGCGACGCCAACGCCATCGTGCTGGAGATGGCCGGCGAAGTTCTGCCCGTGGTCAGCAAGACGCCGGTGCTCGCCGGCGTCAACGGCACCGACCCGTTCCGCGACATGGATGTCTTTCTCGACCAGTTGAAAACGCTCGGCTTTGCCGGCGTGCAGAATTTTCCGACGGTCGGCCTGATCGACGGCGTGTTCCGCGCCAACCTCGAAGAAACCGGCATGTCCTACGCGCTGGAGATCGACATGATCGCCAAGGCGCGCGAGAAGGACCTCCTGACGACGCCGTACGTCTTCAGCGAGAAGGAAGCCGCCGCGATGGCGCTCGCCGGCGCCGACATCATCGTCTGTCATCTCGGGCTCACGACCGGCGGCACGATCGGCGCGCAGACCGCAGCAAAGCTGAAGGACTGCCCGGCGCGCATCGACGTCTGGGCCTCCGCCGCGCTCAGCGTCAATCCCGATATCCTGGTGCTCGCTCACGGCGGCCCGATCGCGGATCCCGCCGATGCCGATTTCATCATGAAGAACACCCGCTACTGCCACGGCTTCTACGGCGCCTCTTCGATGGAGCGGCTGCCGGTCGAGCGGGCTCTGACGGAGCAGGTGCGCAAATTCAAGGCGATCGGCGCGCAGTAACGCCGGAACGATCGAGGGAGAGAAACATGTCAGGGATCCTGGTCGGCGAGCTTATCCTCTGGCTGATCGTCGCAGTCGTCGTCATCGTGGTCGGCGTCTACATCGTCAACTGGCTCTACCACCGCTCCTCCAAGGAGGTGTCGTTCGTCCGGACCGGCTTCCTCGGCGAGCGCGTGGTGATCAACGGCGGCGCCTTCGTGCTGCCATTCATCCACGACTACACCTCCGTCAACATGAACGTGTTGCCGATGGGCATCGTGCGTTCCAAGCAGGATGCGGTGATTACCCGCGATCGCATGCGGGTCGACATCGAGGCCGACTTCTACGTCCGCGTCCAGGCGACCCGCGAAGCCGTCTCGATCGCGGCCGCGACGCTCGGCCGCCGCACCATGGAGCCGGAGCAGCTGCACGCGCTGCTGGCGGGCAAGTTCATTTCCGCGATCCGCTCCGTCGCTTCGGAAATGACCCTGGAGGAGATGCACGAGCGGCGCGGCGACTATGTCGAGCGGGTCAAGACCAATGCGGCACAAGCCCTCGCCCAGAACGGTCTCGAGCTGGAATCGGTCGCCATCACCGATCTCGACCAGACCGACCTCGAATTCTTCAACCCCTCGAACCGGTTCGACGCCGAAGGCTTGACCCGCCTGATGGAGGACATCGAGGCCCGGCGCAAGCTGCGCAACGACATCGAGCAGGACTCGATGATCAAGATCCGCACCCGCAATCTGGAGGCCGAGCGTCAGGCGCTCGACATCGAGCGCGAAAGCGAGACCGCGCGGCTCGAGCAGGAACGGGACATCGAGATGCGCCGCGCGCTCCAGCGCACGGAAGTCGCCCGCGAGCGCGCGCTGCGCGAGACCGAGGCCGAGCAGGCCCATATCTCGGCGCGCGAGGCGATCGAACGCGCGCGGATCGCCAATGAGCAGGCTATCGCGGAGGCCCGCATCGCCTCCGAGCGCGAGACCCGCCAGAAGGAGATCGAGCGCACCCGCACCATCGAGGAGAAGGAGCTGCTGGCGCGCGAGGAGATCGAGAAGACCCGGATCGCCAACCAGCGCTCGATCGATACGACGCGGATTGCGTCGGAACGCGAAGTCCGCCAGCGCGAGATCGAGCGGATGCGCACCGTGGAGGAAGCCGAGATCGCCGCGCGCGAGGCGATCGAGAAGGCCCGCATCCAGCAGGACCGCGTCGTCACCGACGCCCGCATCGCCAACGAGGAGGAGACAAGGCGCCGCGAGATCGAGCGCACCCGCGCCGTGGATGAAGCCGAGATCGCCGCCCGCGAGGCCACCGAAAAGGCACGCATCGCCCAGACCCTGATCGTCAACGTCGAGCGCATCTCCTCCGACGAGCGGACCCGCGCGCTGGAGATCCACCAGGTGCGCACCATCCAGGAGGCCGAGATCGAGGCGCAGCGCGCCGTCGAGGCCGCCCGCATCGCCCGCGAGCGGACGCTTGCCGCCGAGCGCATCGCCGCCGAGCAGAATACCCGGCAGCTGGAGATCGAGCGCAACCAGGCCCTCGAAGTCGCCGGCATCGCCGCGCGCGAGACCACCGAGGCCTCGCGTATCGCCCAGGAGGAGCGCGTGCGCTCGCTGGAGATCGCCCGCAACCGCGCCGTCGAGGAAGCCGACATCGCCTCCCGCGAGGCGATCGAGGCGGCGCGCATCGCCCAGGAGAAGGCGGTCGCGGCCGAACGCATCCAGGCCGAGCGCGACACGCGCTCGCTGGAGATCGAGCGCACCGGCGTGCTGGAGGCCGCCGAGCTGAAGCGACGCGACGCCATCGAGCGCCAACGTATAACGGTCGATCTGGCGCTCGAAGCCGAGCGCATCAACTCGTCCAAGAAGCGCGAGGTGCTCAACATCGAGCAGAAGAAGGCGATCGAGATTGCCGACGAAGACCGCGTCATCGCGCTCTCCGCGAAAAAGTCGGAACGGATCGATGCCGACCGCCAGGTCCGGCAGGCCGAGATCGTTGCCCGCAAGGAGGTCGAGACCACGGATGTCTCGCGCGAGCAGGCGCTCGAAGCCGCGCGGCTCGAGCGCCGCCGCGCCATCGAGCAGCTCGAGGTCGCCCGCGTCCAGTCGTTGCAGGAGGCCGAGATCGCCTCCCGCGAAGAGGTCGAGCGGGCCCGCATCGCCTCCGACCGCGGCCTCGACGAGGCTCGCGTCGGCCGCGAGCGCGAGCTGCGCAAGCTCGAGGTCAACCGGGAGAAGGAGGTCGAGACGGTCCTGATGGAGAAGGCGATCGCCATTCACCAGAAGTCGCTGGAGGAATCCGCAGCCAAGGCCATGGCCGAGGAGGCGCGGATGCGCGCGACGGAGGCGACCGAGCGCGTCATTACCGCCCGCGAGAGCGAAATTGCAAAGCGCCGCAAGACTGTCGAGGTGCTGCTCGCCGAGAAGCAGGCCGAGGAGACCCGCATCGCCGCGGAGGCCGAGCGCGTGCGCGCGGCCGTCGAAGCCGAGGCGCAGCGGATGCTCAACGAGGCCGAGAACGTGCTCACCGACCAGGCGCGCTATTCCCTGTTCCGCAGAAAGCTGCTCGACCGGATTGAGGGCATCGTGCGCGAAAGCGTCAAGCCGATGGAGAAGATCGAGGGCATCCGCATCCTCCAGGTCGACGGCCTCAACGGCAACGGCCACGGAAACGGCAATGGCGGCCGCAGCGCCACCGACGAGGTCATCGATTCCGCCCTGCGCTACCGGGTCCAGGCGCCGCTGATCGACTCCATCCTGTCCGACATCGGCGTCGAGGGCGGCAGTCTTTCGAAAATGCCGGGCCTGATCCGCGAGGCCCGCGACATGCAGGGCATCAAGGAGTCCGCACGCAAGAGCGGCGGTGGCGGCGAGAAGCCGGCCGCCTCCCCGCCTGCGGCCGAAGGCAGCGAACCGCCGACCGAGCGCGGGCCCCGGAAGAAGAGCTGAGATCGCACCATGGCCCGCGTCTATGTCTCCACCGTCATCAACGCCCGCAACGACCGCGTCTGGGCGCGGGTGCGCGACTTCAACGGCTTGCCGAACTGGCATCCGGCCATCGCCGAAAGCCGCATCGAAGGCGGGGAGCCCTCGGACAAGATCGGTTGCGTCCGAGATTTCCGCCTGCGCAACGGCGACCGCATCCGCGAGAAGCTCCTGGGCCTCTCCGACTACGACATGTTCTGCACCTACTCGATCCTGGAATCTCCGATGGGCGTCGAGAACTACGTCGCGACGCTGCGGCTGACCCCGGTCACCGACGGCGACCAGACCTTTGTGGAATGGACCGCCGAGTTCGATTGCGCGCCGGAGCGCGAGACCGAGCTCGTCGGCAACATCGGCGGCGGCGTGTTCCAGGGTGGGTTCGACGCGCTGAAGCGTGTGTTCGGAGGCTGACCGTGCCGCATATCGTCAAGAGCACGATCCTGGACGCGCCGACCGATGCGGCGTGGGCCATGCTGCGCGATTTCAATGGGCATGATCGCTGGCATCCGGCGGTTGCGACCTCCTCCATCGAGCGCGCGCAATCCTCCGACAAGATCGGCTGCGTCAGGCGGTTCAGGCTCAAGGACGGCTCCGAGCTGCGCGAGCAATTGCTGGCGCTGTCCGACCTCGAACAGAGCTTCAGCTACTGCCTGCTCGATACCCCGATCCCGATGTTCAATTACGTCGCCCATGTCCGCCTGCTGCCGGTCACCGATGGTGACCGCACCTTTTGGCACTGGGAGTCCCGCTTCACCACCAGGCCCGAGGACAAGGACCGCATCACCCATATGGTCGCCGAAGACATCTATCAGGCCGGATTCGATGCGATCCGCCGACACCTGAGGGAGGCCGCATAATCATGGCCGTGACGGTCAAGACCTTTACAAGCGCCAGCGAGGCCGCCGGCGCGCTGTCCTCGGATCGCAGCGCGCGCTATCTCGGTGGCGGCACGCTGGTGATGCGCGCGTTGAACGAGGGCGACGTGTCGATCTCGACCGTCGTCCGCGCGCAGGATCAGGCCCTCACCCGGATCGACGCATCGGGTCCGCGCATCACGTTGGGTGCCGGCGTCACCTTTGCCCGCATCCTCGCCGAACGCGATCTCGCCTTCCTGCATGCTCCTGCCCGCTCGATCGGCGGGCCGGCCGTGCGCAACATGGGTACCGTCGGCGGCAACCTCTTTGCGCCGAACCCTTACGGCGATTTCACCGTCGCGCTGCTGGCGCTCGATGCCACCGTGGCCGTGCAAGGCGGTTTTGGCGCGCGCGACATTCCGATCGAGGAGTTCCTGCAGGCGCGCGACCGCCAGGCCGGCACGCTCGTGCTGTCGGTGTCCTGCACCCGGCCTGCCGGCACCGAAGCGTTCCGCTATCGCAAGATCGCGCGGATCAAACCCAAGGGCGGCTCGGTCATCACGCTGGCCGCGCATCTGCCGATCAGCGGCGGCCGGATCGCGGGCGCTCGCATCGCGCTGGGATCGATGGCGCCGACGCAGATCCGCGCCCGTGCCGCCGAGCGGGCGCTGGAGGGCCGCTCGCTGGATGCCCCCACCATCGCGGCGGCTGCATCCGCAGCGACCGAAGCAACGTCGCCGTCCGACAATGCGCTCGGCAGCGCCTGGTATCGCCGCGAGATCGTCGGCGTCCACCTGCGCCGCCTGCTGTCAGGACAGGAATAGATCACCATGGCAAAGATCCCGCTACAATTTCGTCACAACGGCCGCGACGTCGCGATCTTCGTCGACGGCGGCACCAATCTGCTGGTCGCGCTGCGCGAGCTGATCGGCGACATGACGCCGAAATTCGGTTGCGGCCAGGGCGGCTGCGGGGCGTGCAGCGTGCTGGTCGACGGCGAGCTGCACCTGTCCTGCCTGACGCTCGCCGAGACGGTCGCCGGCCGCTCGATCGAAACGCTCGACGGCATGAAGCAGGGCCCGAACCTGCATCCGCTCCAGCGTGCGTTTGCCGACAATTTCGCCGCCCAGTGCGGCTATTGCACGCCGGGCATGCTGATGGCCGCAAAAGCCCTGCTCGACCGCAATCCATCGCCGAGCCGCGACGAGGTCATCGAGGCCATCTCCGGCAACATCTGCCGCTGCACCGGCTATGAGCCGATCATCAACGCCATTCTCGCCGCCGCAGGCGGCCGGGTCAGCGCCTAAGGACGCCACGCCATGCTGGAATTACGCAAGGACATCTTCGCCGACGAGCGCGACGACAACCTCAAGGAAATCGGCAAGGGCACCCAGCGCCAGGACATGCTCGGGCACGTCACGGGCACCTCGAGCTATTTTGACGATCATAAGCTGCAAGGCATGCTGCACCTGAAGGTCCTGCGCTCGACACAGGCCCATGCGCGGCTGCGCCGCATCGATACCACGGACGCGGAACGCTCGCCCGGCGTCCGCCGGATCATTCGTGGCGCCGACGTTCCGGTCAACCTCAACACGCTTCTCAGCCTGATCAACTTCGGCAAGGACGACGAGCCGTCGCTTGCGGTCGACAAGGTCCGCTACAAGGGCGAGCCGATCCTCGCCATCGTCGCCGACAGCGAACGGGAGGCGTTCGAGGCCATCGCCAAGGTCAAGGTCGACTACGAGCCGCTGCCGGCCGTGTTCGACGTCGAGGACGCGCTGAAGCCCGGCGCACCCGTGGTCAACGAGACCTATCCGAAGAACGCCTTCATCTATCACGACGTCTACGACCACCAGCGCCTGCGCTTCGGCGATGCGGACGCGGCGCTCGCGACCGCCGACCACGTGCTCGAACAGCGCTACCAGATGTCGCCGATCGAGCACGCGCCGACAGAGACCAACGGTGCCATTGCCGCACCTGATACCAACGGCCGCTACGTCGTCTACACCTCGACCCAGGCGCTGTTCTTCTCGGTCGACACCTGCGCCAAGATCCTGGATGTGCCCTCCAACACCTTCCACTTCATCGGCGGCACGGTCGGCGGCGGCTTTGGCGGCAAGGTCGATACCCTGACCGAGCCGCTCGCCATTCTCGGCGCAATGCTGACCGGGCGACCGGTGCGCTACGTGTTCGGGCGCGAGGAGGAGATGCAGTACGGCCCGCCACGCGGCGCCGAGCGCATCTACATCAAGGACGGCGTCATGCGCGACGGCCGCATCGTCGCGCGCAAGATCAGGGCCTATTTCGACAGCGGCGCCTATACCAGGCTGTCCAGCTACGCCGCGGTAAAATGCGCCGCGCATCTGCCGGGCCCCTACACCATCCCCAACGTCTATGGCGACGTCTATTGCGTCTTCACCAACCGCACGCCGGCGACCGCGATGCGCGGCTTCGGCGTCACCGCGATGGATTTTGCCATCGAGTGCCAGATGGACAAGCTCGCAAATCTCGTCGGCATGGACCCGATGGAGTTTCGCATCCTCAACGCCTATCGCGACGGCGACATGAAGGCACACCGGCGCGAAGCCAAGAACACCGCGTTGATCGAATGCGTCCAAGTCGCCGCCGAAAAGGCCAAATGGCCGATCCGCGACGAGTTCAAGCGCGCCTCCTCGCGCAAGGACGGCGGCGGCAGCCGCGCCGCGATCCCGCCGACGCCGACGGATTCTTCGCGCGCGAGGCCGGCGCCGGTGCAGCAGCGCACCAGCTATGACCGCGCGCCGGTGACCGCGACACGGGAGCCGCCGCGCGATCCACCGCCGCCGGCGCCGCCCCCTCCCCCGCCGCGCCCAGCCGCGCCGTCGCACGGCGCCACGCGGTTCTCATCCGTGTTCGGGACCAGGAGACGCTGACATGACCCGGCATCGCGGACGCGGCATGGCGTCGATCAACTATCCCATCGGCATGAACCTCGGCGGCGATCCGAGCCAGGCCCTGGTCCACTCCAATCCCAGTGGCAAGTTCACCGTGGCTTTGTCGTCGATTGATCTCGGTCAGGGCATGAAGTCGGTGACGCGGCAGATCTGCGCGGAAACGCTCGGCGTTCCCGTCGAGGACGTCTATGTCGACACCGCCGATTCCGACACCGGCCCGCACTGCATGGGCTCGTTCGCCTCCCGCGGCACCCACCGCGTCGGCAATGCGGTGATGGCCGCCGCCCGCGAGGCGCGCGGGGTGATGATGGAAGCCGCCGCCGAGGAGCTCGAGGTCAACGCCGCCGATCTCGACACCGACGGGCGCGGCAACATCCACGTCAAGGGCGCGCCGCACCGCTCGATCTCGACCAAGGACGTCGCGATTGCCGCGCAGTTCAAGCAGGGCAAGACCATCTCGGGCCGCGGCATCTTCCTGGTCCCGCTCTCCGATGTCGATCCGGAGACCGGCGAGATGTCGCCGGCTACCTGCTACGCCCATGCCTGTCTGGTCGCGGAAGTCGAGGTCGATGACGAGACCGGCGAAGTCGCGATGGTGCGGATGGATTCCGCCTATGAGCTTGGCCGCGCGCTCAACCCGCGCCTGGTCGAGCAGCAACTGGTCGGCGGCGCCTGGATGGGCGTCAGCCACGCGCTCTACGAGACCCCGGAGCCGTATTATCCCGATCCCGTCCATGGGCCCCGCGACTTCGTCGAATATCTGATGCCCGGCCCCGGCGACATCTGCCCGCACGATATCGCGGTGCTGGAGCGTCCGGCGCCCGATGGTCCCTTCGGGGCCAAGGGACCTGGTGAGATGTGCGCCAATCCGGTGCTGCCGGCCGTCGCGAATGCGATCTTCAACGCCGTCGGCGTCCGCATCGACGACCTGCCGATCACGCCCGAAAAGGTGCTGCGCGCGATCAAGGCCCAGGGTGGCGCGCGGCCGCAGGCGCGGCGTTAGGGGATCGGCCGTGGCGATCCGTAGCAACATCGTCGGTATCGACAGCCCGGAGGCGCTGGAGAAAGCGCTGCGCGCCGCCTATTACCTCGCCGACGAGGGGCTGGCGACAGCTGCCTATCTCGGCCTCGCACTCGGCAAGCCGCTGCTGCTGGAGGGCGCGCCGGGCGTCGGCAAGACCGAAGCCGCAAAGGCGATCGCTGCCGTGCTCGGCCGCCGCCTGATCCGCCTGCAATGCTACGAGGGCATCGACGCCTCCGCCGCGCTCTATGAGTGGAACTATCCGCGCCAGATGCTGGCGATCCGCCAGGCCGGGGACGAGAGCATCGATATCTATGGCGAGGCCTTCCTGATCGAACGTCCCATGCTGGCGGCGCTGCGCGCACCCGATTCGACCGTGCTCCTGATCGACGAAATCGACCGCGCCGATCAGGAGTTCGAGGCGTTCCTGCTCGAGTTCCTCTCGGACTTCCAGATCTCGATTCCCGAGCGCGGCACCGTGCGCGCCGCCGAGCGGCCTGTCGTCGTGCTGACCTCGAACCGGACGCGCGATCTCCACGAGGCCCTGCGCCGCCGCTGCGTCTATCATTGGATCGACTATCCGACCGCTGAGCGCGAGGCGCGGATCATCATGATGCGCGCCTCCAGCGTCGCCGAGGCCACGGCCCGCGCCGTCGTCGCCGCCGTGGAAAGATTGCGGCGCGAGCCCCTGAGCAAGGCGCCCGGCATCGCCGAGGCCGTCGACTGGGCCGAAGCAGCGACGCTCCTCAACAAGGGCGGCGCGCGCTGGCCCGACGCCTTCAAGCGGTCGATCGGCGTGGCATTGAAGGACGAGGAGGATCTGCACTTCATCTCGCCCCGGCTCGACGCCATCCTCGCGGAGGCGACCGCATGAACACCGAGCCCCGGCTTCCGCGCGCCGCCCGCGTCTTCGTTTCCTTCGTTGCGCTGCTGCGCGCCAACAGCTTTGCGGTCGCGCCGGAGCAGACCACCGCGTTCCTCACCGCGATCGAGCTGCTCGGCCCGCGTAACCTCGAGGATATCAGGCAGGCGGCGCTCGCCACCCTCGCCCCGCCGCCTGAGCGCCGCGCCACTTTCGACCGGCTGTTCGATCTGCACTTCAGTGGCAGCGAGGCGATCGAGCGCGCCGACGACGGCGAAGACGACGAGACCGTTCGGCTCCAGGAAGAAGGCCGCGGCGACGAGGAACCATTGCTGTCCGATGACGCCAATGAATCCGGCCTGACTGCCGCACGGACCGAGGCGCTGGTCGAGCGCCGCTTCGCGCAACTCTCCACGACCGACGCCCTGCGCCGCCTGGCGCGCGAGGCGCCACGACGCCTGCCGCGGCGCCGCGGTCACCGTCGCATGCGGACCCGCCGCGGTCCGTTCGCCGATCTTCGCCGCACCTTGCGCGACAGCGTTCGCAGCGACGGCGAGATCCTGCGGCTCGGCCACATGAAGCGGCGTCAGCGCCCGCGCAAGATGCTGCTGCTGATCGACGTCTCCGGCTCGATGAAGAGCCGCACCGAGGAGAACATGAAGCTCGCGCATGCGCTGGTGCAGGCCGCGCCCAATGTCGAGGTGTTCACCTTCGGCACGCGGCTCACCCGCGTCACCCGTCCGCTGCGGCTGAAGCGCCGTGAGCAGGCACTGAACGCGGCCGCGCATCTGGTCAGCGATTGGGACGGCGGCACCCGCATCGGCGACGCGCTCCAGGCCTTTCTCGCCGTGCCCCGCTTCGGCGGCTATGCCCGCGGCGCCGCTGTCGTGATCATCTCGGACGGATTGGAGCGCGGCGAACCCGACGCGCTGCGCGATGCGGTCGCAAAGCTGTCACGGCGGGCCTGGCGGGTGAGCTGGCTGACGCCGCTGGCGACAGGCCCCGCCTTCCGCCCCCAAACCGAGGCGCTCATGGCCATCGAGCGCTTCGTCGACGACCTCGTCGACGGCGGCTCGAGCGCGTCGATCGTCGCGCACATTCTGGCGCTGGGACGAAGGAGAGCGGCGTGACCGATATGATCGACGGGCACCACCACATCTGGCGGCAGGCCGACCTGCCCTGGCTGGTCGGCCCAATGCAGCCCCGCATTTTCGGACCCTACGAGCCGATCCGGCGCGATTATCCGATCGAGGAATATCTCGACGACCTCAAAGGCACCGGCGTCACCCGCTCGGTCTACGTCCAGACCAACTGGGCCAACGACCGTTTCGAGGACGAAGCCGCCTGGGTCCAGCAAACCGCCGACGCGCATGGCTGGCCCCATGCCATTGTCGCCTACGCCAATTTCGCCGTGGACGACGTGCGACCTCAGCTCGACCGCCTGAAGCGCTATCCCCTGGTGCGCGGCGTGCGCATGCAGCTGCACTGGCACGAGAACCCGCTCTACCGCTTTGCAGCCCGCGCCGATCTCTGTGCCGATCCGATGATCCAGCGCAACATTGCGCACCTTGCCGACTATGGCTGGAGCTTCGACCTGCAGGTGTTCACGCCGCAAATGCCGCAGGCCGCGGCGCTCGCGGAAGCCTGCCCTGCCGTCACCTTCATCCTCCAGCATGCCGGCATGCTCGAGGACCTGTCGCCCGCCGGCCGCGCAGCCTGGCGCGCCGGCATCGCGCAGCTGGCAGCCCGTCCGAACGTGGTCTCGAAGCTGTCGGGGCTCGGCACCTTCATCCATCGCAACGATCCAGCGCATATTGCCGCCGTCGTCACCGACACCGTCGCGATCTTCGGCGCCGAACGCTGCCTGTTCGGCTCCAATTTTCCGATCGAGAAATTGTGGACCAGCTATCGCGAGCTCGTCGATGCATTTCGCGCAGCCGCTGCGTCGCTGAGCACCGAGCAGAAGGACGCGATCTTCAAGACGACGGCAATGCGCGTCTACCGGCTTTGACAGGCAAGGGACAGGGAGAGCAACGAATGGCGCTGGAGATCAAGATCCTGGATTATGGCGATATCGAACTGGAATCGAGCTTTCTGGTTCTCGGCCGCGACTGCGGCCGCACCCGCCGCGTCCTCACCCTCGGCTTCCTGATCCTCGGGGGGAAATATCCGGTCGTGGTCGACACCGGCTATCGCTCCAACCAGATCATGGAGACGCTCGGCATGCGCGGCCTCCAGTACCACGAGAACATGATCGAGAACCAGCTCGCGCGCCACGGCGTGCGCATGGGCGACGTCCGCTTCGTCTGCCACACCCATCTGCACATCGACCATGCCGGCAAGGACGATCTGTTTCCGATGAACACGACCGTGGTCCTCAACCGCAAGGAGCTGGAATATTCCGTCTCCGGCCTGATGCATCCGCAGTACCCGGCGCCCGACATCAAGCACCTGATCGACCGCCTGCATACCAAGAGCGCGCTGCGATTCCTCGACCTGGAGATCACCGGCCCGATCGAGCTGATGCCCGGCGTCTATTGCGACGCCGCCAATGCGCATACCGAGGGATCGATGAACGTCATCGTCGAGACCGCCGACGGGATCGCGACCATCTGTGGCGATGTGATCTACGACTTCAACGACCAGATCGTCACGCCCTTCAACGAGATCCACGACTGGGAGCCGCGCACCACCGGCAACCACGGCACCAGCAAGCGCGCGGAAAAGGCCTCGATCAAGAAGCTGCTCAGCAATTCGCGCTACCTGCTGCCCGTGCACGACCGTCCGGCCAAGATCGAAGGCGGCAACGTGGTCGGGCGCCTGCACGATCAGGTCCCCGGACCGGTCGTGCAATCGTTGCCGGCGCGCAACTGGTTTCCGGCGTGACGTGACCTAAGGATCGAGCGATGACCCACGTCACCTTGCGAAGCGAGTTCGAGACCCTGATCGATCCCTACGCGCCGGTCGCGCAGGTCGGCACCGGCTTCGACTTCACGGAGGGGCCGGTCTGGCATCCGATCGATCACTATCTGCTGTTCTCGGACATGCCTGGCGACGTGCGGCGGCGCTGGGACCCGCGGCGCGGCGTCGCCGAGGTCAAGCGCCCGTCGAACAAATGCAACGGCATGACCTATGACGCCCAGCTGAACCTGATCGTCTGCGAGCACGCGACCTCGCAGCTGGTCCGCGAGCGGCCGGACGGCCGGCGCGAGGTGCTCGCCTCGCACTTCCAGGGTCAGGAGCTGAACAGCCCGAACGACGTCTGCGTGCACTCCTCCGGCGCGATCTATTTCTCGGACCCCTGGTACGGCCGCATGCCGGTCTACGGCGTCGAACGACCGCGGCAACTCGGCTTCCAGGGCGTCTATCGCGTCGTGCCCGGCGGCGAGCCGAAGCTCGTTGTGGACCGCACCTTGTTCGACCAGCCGAACGGATTGTGCTTCGCGCCGGACGAGAAGCTGCTCTATGTCAACGACACGGTCCAGGCGCTGATCCGCGTGTTCGAGGTCGCTGGCGACGGCTCGCTGTCCAATGCGCGCGTGTTCGCCAGCGGCATCCGCTCCGAGCTCGAACCCGGACTGCCCGACGGCATGAAGTGCGACCAGCACGGCAATGTCTGGGTCACCGCGCCGGGCGGCGTCTGGGTCTATTCACCGCGCGGCGAATTGCTCGGCAAGGTCCGCCTTCCCGAGCTCGTCGCCAACCTTGCCTGGGGCGGTCCGGATTTCCGCACGCTGTATCTGACCTCGACGCATTCGGTCTACGCCATCCCGACCAAGGTCGGCCCGCGCCATGAGCCCTATATGAACGCCAGACCTGGCAGCGGCCGACCTGGCAGCGGCCCCGCGGCTGCCGGCTCCGCACCTGCCGCCCCCATCCTTGCCGATGGCGAGATGCATCTCGATCCGCAGCGCTGTGCCATGATCATCCAGGATCTCCAGAATGACGTCATCATGGCCGGCGGGGCGTTTGCCGAGTCCGGAGCACCGGAGCATGCGCGGCAGCAGCACGTCGTCGAGAACGTTCGCCGTCTTGCCGAGGCCGCGCGGGCCCGCGGAATCGTCATCATCCATGTCTGGTTCGTCGTCGAGCCCGGCGCGCCCGGGGTGACGCTGAACGCCCCTTTGTTCGAAGGCCTGGTCGACAGCAAGGCGATGGTGCGCGGGAGCTGGGGCGCGGCGCCGGTTTCGGGTCTCGAGCCAAGGCCCGGCGATTTCGTCGTCGAGAAGATGCGGATGAGCGCCTGGGAGGGCACGCGGCTGGAGACGATCCTGAAGGCGACCGGACGCGACATGATCATCAACACCGGCGCCTGGACCAACATGTCGATCGAGCACACCGCCCGCACCGGCGCCGACAAGGGCTATTTCATGATCGTGCCCGAGGATTGCTGCTCGACCATGAATGCCGACTGGCACAACGCCTCGATCAACTTCGCCATGCAGAACGTCGCGATCGTCACCCGGGCGGACGCCGTCATCCGGGCGTTGGGATGACCGGTGGCGAAGCTCCTGCATCTGTCCTGCTCGCCCCGCCCCGACTCCGAGTCGAGCGCCGGTGCGCGCGTCTTCCTTGACGGGTTTCGGCAAGCGCGGCCCGACTGGGACATCGACGTGATGGACCTCTGGCGCGAGCGGCTGCCGGAATTCATCGGGCCCATCGTCGAGGCCAAGTATGCGCGCATGAAGGCGCAGGCGTTCGACCACGCACAGCGCCGCAGCTTCTCCGAGGCGGAGCGGATCGCGTTGCGTTTCTCGCTGGCCGATCGCGTGCTGATCTCGACGCCGATGTGGAATTTCGGCATCCCCTACAAGCTGAAGCAATGGTTCGACATCGTCATCCAGCCCGGCCTGACGTTCCGGTTCGATCCGGCGCAGGGCTATCTTCCGCTGCTCAAGGACCGGCCAACCATCGTCATCCTCGCTTCGGGCAGCGATTTTGCCACCGGCATGAATCGCGGTCGCATCGACATGGCAACGCCCTATTTGCGCGAAGCGCTTCGCTTCATCGGCGTCAGCGACGTGCGCTTCGTGCCGATCGGACCGACGACAGGACCGACCGAGCCAATCCGCATTGCGCGCGAGGCGGCATATCGGCAACTGGGTCAAATCGCTACGCGGTTCTGATCAGCTCTTGCGCATCCGGTGGCCGTAGAGGAACGCGCTGAGGAGAAGCTGCCGGCCTTCATTTCTTGACGACGACGCCGGGAATCTCGGCGAGTTGCGCCGGGAAAGGGCCGTCCTCGGGCGACTTAGAATAAGCTTGGTTTTTGAATGAGTTACGCGTCTGGTGCGCTCGGAGGGACTCGAACCCCCACGATTTTACTCACTGCCACCTCAAGGCAGCGCGTCTACCAGTTCCGCCACGAGCGCTTTGGGGATGCCGGCTTGAGGCTTGAAGGCCGGCCGGATCAACGGCGCCGATCTAACAAATCCATCAGGGGGGTACAAGCCTGCAAAGGCCCTGAATTCCACAAGCTTTGCAGGAAAGTTCGGGCCCCGCTCCAAATCGGCCCAATCCCCGGTGCCCGGGCCGCTACCAGGTGCCAAGGCCGCTACCGCGTGCCCGGTGAGCGCGGCAGCATCTGCTTGACCTCGACCGCGATTCGGTTGCGATCCACCAGCACGACGCCGGAGGCGACCGGCAGGTTGTTGGCCAAAACCTTGACCTCGTCGGCCTCGGTTGCGTCCAGCTCGATGATGGCGCCGCGGGAAAGACGTAATACCTGATGGATCGGCATCGTGGTCGTCCCGAGCACGACCATGAGATCCACGGTGACTTTATCGAGGGTGGGCACTGTCAGGACCGCCGCAACTTAGGACTGGGACTTGGGACTTGGACTTGGAATGTGGGACCGACCAAGGACTTGGACTTCGACTTAGCCTTGGCATTTGCCCCCGAGATGATCACCACGTTATGGTTAGCCAATGGTTAATTCGCCGCAAAACCCCCGTCAAAACCAGCGTGAAGGGCTCGATCTGACGCCGTTTTCCGCTGCCGGCGGCGAGCCGGTCGAGTGGCGCATCTCGAACACGCCGGTGCCCTATCCGGAGGCGGTGGCCGCGATGGAAGCCCGGGTCGCGGCCATCGCGGCGGGCGAAGCCGGAGAGCTGGTCTGGCTGCTCGAGCACCCCCCGCTCTACACCTCCGGCACCTCGGGCAAGGACACCGACCTGCGCGATCCCCGATTCCCGGTCTTCGCCACAGGACGCGGCGGCCAGCTCACCTATCACGGGCCCGGCCAGCGGGTGGCTTATGTCATGCTCGACCTCAAGCGCCGCCGGCCGGACGTCCGGGCCTATGTCGCGAGCCTGGAGGAGCTGATCCTGCGAACGCTCGCCGCCTTCAACGTCCGCGGCGAGCGGCGTGAGGACCGGGTCGGCGTCTGGGTCAAGCGGCCCGACAAGGGTGCGGACCACGAGGACAAGATCGCGGCGATCGGCGTGCGGTTGAAGCGCTGGGTCTCGTTCCACGGCATCGCGATCAATGTCGAGCCGGAGCTCTCGCATTTCGCCGGCATCGTGCCGTGCGGCGTCGTCGATCCCCGCTACGGCGTCACCTCGCTGGTCGATCTCGGCCAGCTCGTGACCATGGCCGACGTCGACATCGCGCTACGCCAGGCGTTCGAACAGCTGTTCGGACCGACCCGCGCGCTGCTGCCGGAAGCGGCCGCCTGAAGCTTTCCGGTTGGAGACGCGGCGTCCCGCATTCTCTGATCGTCGTCTTCATCTCGCAGATCGGCCCCGATCTCGGCGATATCAGGTCGCCGAACCCGCTGGACCTGAAGTTGTTCGACAAGACCTGTTTCCTGAACAATTCCGAAGTTCAGTTCCGCGCCGTGAGCTGACGATAAGACCGCGGGTGAGATACCTCGCCCGCGGCCTCCGCCTTATGCTGCCCTCAGCGCGACCTCCAGCTTGCCGGCAATGTAGCGCCGCTCTTGAGTGAGGCCGCCAAAGCCGTAGGCGTCGCCCCTGACCTCGTCGACATGCAGATAGGTCTCGGGATGCAGCGGACCGAGAATCTCGGCCATACGCTTGAACATGGCGGCGAGATAGGCCGCCTTCTCGTCCTTGGTGTTGGTGCCTTCGCTGACGTGGATGTCGAGCCAGTAGCTGGCAAGCTTCTGCTCGGCCAGCGACTTGCCGCCGGCGAACCAGTCATCGGCGTCCACCGCCTTGACGATGATGGCGGTCACCTTGGGATCCTTGTGCAAGATCTCGGCGGTGAGCTCGGACACCGCGTTCGCGATGTCGGCCTTCAGGGACGGCGACTGGCGGGAGGTGGTGTAGGACACGGCGATCAGGGGCATTGTGGCTCTCCTCGATATGCTGCCCGGTCAGGCGGCGTTGGCGAGAAGCTAGACCCCCGCTCGTCATTTTTGTATCTTATCTCTATTGATATCAATGATAAGACTTCATAATGACGCCCACGCTCGACATCGCCACCGTCCAGGCCTTCCTGCTGGTCGCCGACCTCCGGAGCTTCACGCGGACCGCCGAAGCGCTCGGCACGACGCAAGCGGCGGTCAGCCTGAAGCTGCAGCGGCTGGAGACGCTGCTGGGAAAACGTCTCGTCGAGCGCTCGCCGCGCGCGGTCCGGCTCACCGCCGACGGCGCCAGCTTCCTCGAACGTGCCCGTGTGCTGATCGCGGCACATGACCGCGCGCTCTCGGATCAGGCACCGGCCGCGCAATCGCTCTCGCTCGGCATCTCCGATCATGCGGCGGGGCCGGAGCTGGTGCCGCTGCTCGAACGGCTGCACGCAATGTCAGCAAATCTCACCCTCGCCGTCACCATCGGCTTCTCGCGCGAGATGCAGGATGCTTACGATGCAGGCGAGCTCGATGCGGTAATCGTCCGCCAGGAAGGCAGCCGCCGCGGCGGCGAGACGCTGACCGAGGACGAATTCGGCTGGTTCGCCGCACGACGCTTCACCGTGCCGAAGGGCGAGCCGCTGCCGCTGGCGACGCTCGCTCCGCCCTGCGGCGTCCGCGCCCTCGCCGTGCGCGCGCTCGACAAGGCCGGCATCGCCTGGCGCGAGCGCTTTGTCGGCGGCGGTGTCACCGCGGTGGTCGCAGCCACGCTCGCCGGCCTTGCCATCGCACCGCTGGCGCGGCGGATCGCGCCTCCCGGCCTGGTCGACATCGGGCCGGTGCTCAAGCTGCCGGAGCTCGGCAGCTCCAAAGTGATGCTGCATTCGAAGGTCAGCGATCCCGCCAAGCTTGCTGCGTTGCGTACGGTCGCGGCGACCTTCCGGAGCGTGGCGGCCTGACGATAGGGGGCGCTCTGGTAACCCTTTACGGGACACCTGCCCAAAAATGTCACACCCGGAGGGAACCATTCGCCGCCTGCGGCGTTTGTCCCCGTCGAGGCGGGGTCCGGGAATGGTCGAAAAGTTCAGTCAACAGAGAGACTTGTTCGAGAGCGAACGCAGTTTCCGGCTGTTGGTTGAGGGAGTTGCGGACTACGCCCTCTATATGCTCGATCCCAAGGGGATCATCACCAGCTGGAACATCGGCGGCGAACGCATCAAGGGCTATTCGCCCGAAGAGATCCTCGGCCAGCATTTCTCCCGCTTCTACACCGAGACCGACCGCGCCAACGGCAAGCCGGCCCGTGCGCTCGGTATCGCCAGGGAAAAGGGCCGCTATGAGGAGGAAGGCTGGCGCGTCCGCAAGGACGGCACGTTCTTCTGGGCCAGCGTCGTGATCGATCCGATCTACGAGGACGGCGAACTGGTCGGATTCGCCAAGATCACGCGCGACATCACAGAACGCCGCAATGCCCAGATCAAGCTCGAGACGATGCACAAGCAGCTCGCCGAGTCCCAGAAGTTCGACGCGCTCGGTCAACTCACCGGCGGGGTCGCCCACGACTTCAACAACCTCCTGATGATCATCAGCGGCAGCCTCCACATGCTGAAGCGAGGCGCCGACGACGCGGACAAGCTCCAGCGCGCGATCTCGGCGATCGAGACCGCGACCCGGCGCGGCGCGGCGCTGACCAACCAGTTGCTCACCTTCGCGCGGCGGCAGAGCGTGAACCCGCAGGCGATCGATTTCGCCGAACGCATCGCCGCGATCCGCGAGGTGCTCGATGCCGGCGTCGGCAGCTCCGTCCGGCTGGCACTCGACATCGACCGCGACGTCTGGCCGATCAAGACCGACGCCTCCGAGCTCGAGACCGCGCTGCTCAACCTCGTCATCAACGCCCGCGACGCCATGCCGGACGGCGGCACGGTGACCATCGGCGCGCGCAATGTCGTGCTCGACGAAGCATCCTTCGCCGGCGATTTCGTCGCGATCGACGTCACCGATACCGGGCTCGGCATCCCCTCCGACGTGCTCGACAAGATCTTCGAGCCGTTCTTCACGACCAAGCCGATCGGAAAAGGCACGGGCCTCGGCCTGTCTCAGGTGCACGGCTTCGCGCATCAGGCCGGCGGCACCGTGAAGGTCGCAAGCGAACTCGGCAAGGGCACCACCTTCACCGTGCTGTTGCCGCGCGGAGAAGATGCGCCATCGCAGGACACGCAGGGAGAGCCGGCGTTTCGGGGCAGCGGCACGGTGTTGCTGGTGGAGGACAATCCGGACGTCGCCCTCGTCAGCATCGGCCTGCTGGAGCAGCTCGGCTACCAGGTGCGCCGGGTCGCCGACGCCGAAGCGGCCTTGCGCGAGATCGAGACCAACGGCGTCGACTTCGTGTTCTCGGACATCGTCATGCCCGGAAAGATGGACGGCCTCACCCTCGCCTATCATCTCCGCCAGATTCGCCCCGGCCTGCCGATCCTGCTCGCCACCGGCTACAGCGAGGTCGCCGCCGGCGTGCGTGGCGACTTCCCGATCCTGCGCAAGCCGTATGAGATCCACGAGCTTAGCGAGGCCATCGCCAAGCTGCCGAGGTGAGGCTTCTTAACCTCTCCCCGCTTGCGGGGAGAGGTCGGATCGCACTTGCGATCCGGGTGAGGGGGTACTGGACTCACGCCGATCTCGCCCGTGGAGAGAGGCCCCTCACCCCAACCCTCTCACCGTAAGAACGGGGCGAGGGAGCGCACCGTTCGCTTCGCAGCAGACCTACACCGTCGGCAACACCGAAAACGCTTCCCCTGCCCGGCGCAGATTCAGCTCATCCGCACCGGCGGTCTCGCTCGTCACGCTGTCGACGCGCGAGGATGGCGGGCCGTGGCGGCACAGTGCGACCATGTCGGCAACGTGGTGGGGCGCGCCGGCGAACAGCGCTTCCACGCTGCCGTCGCGGCGGTTGCGAACCCAGCCTTCGAGGCCGCTCGCCGTCGCCTGATACTCGACCCAGGCCCGATAGCCGACGCCCTGCACGCGCCCGCGGATCATCACCTGGAGAATCGCCCGGCTCATTTTTTCAATCCGAGGACCTCGGTGCTGCGCGCCTTGACATCGGCCTCGCGCATGACACGGGCCGTCAGCTCCGACGATGCGAGTCCTTTGAGGTTTTTCGGCGACGCCCCTTCACGGAGCGCCTTCAGGGTCTCGTACACGGCCTGTGTCGCGGCCGCGATCGGTGCATGGCCCTGGAGCGCGATGCGGACGCGCTGACCCGCGAGGTAGTCGCGCGCGTTCAGGTCCTCGGGCGCCCCGCCGAGCACGATCGGCAGGCGCGTCGCAGCGCTCACCGCCTCGAGCTCGGCGCGCGACTTGATGCCGGTGAAGAACAGCGCGTCGACACCGGCATCTTCATAGGCCTTGGCGCGGCGGATCGCGTCCTCGAGCGAGGTGATCGAAGCCGCTCCCGTGCGGCCCATGATCACCAGCGAGGCATCGCCGCGGCCGCCGAGCGCCGCCTTCATCTTGCCGACGCCCTCCTCGAGCGAGATCAGCTGCGTCTTCGCCTCGCCAAAGGCGGCCGGCAGCAGCGTGTCCTCGATGGTGAGGCCGGCGGCGCCCGCCGCCTCCAGCTCCTGCACGGTACGGCGCACATTGAGCGCATTGCCATAGCCGTGATCGGCATCGACCAGCACGGGCAGCGCGGCGGCGCGCGACATCCGGCGCATCTGCTCGGCAAGCTCGGTGAGCGTGATCAGCGTGACGTCGGGATCGCCGAGCACGGCGAGCGAGGCGACCGAACCGCCGAACATGCCGAGCGGAAAGCCGAGGTCCTCGGCGATGCGGATCGAGATGGCGTCGTAGACCGAGCCGGGATGGACGCAAGCTGCACCCGACAGAATGGCGCGAAGTTTCTCGCGGCGGGAACGAAAGGCCATGGATGCCTCACTCCAAGTTCCTCACCCTGAGGAGCCGCGCCTTCGCGGCGTCTCGAAGGATGCAGGCCCGGCTGGTGGCCTCGCCCTTCGAGACGCCGCGAAGGCGCGGCTCCTCAGGGTGAGGGTCTTCTGTTGTGCCTGAAGCGCTCTTACGCAAACTCCAAGATCAGCGCGTCCACCGCCAGCGTCGCGCCGGCACTGGCGTGGATCTTCTTCACCGTGCCGTCCTGCTCGGCGCGGAGCACGTTCTGCATCTTCATGGCTTCGACCACCGCGAGCGTCTCGCCGGCCTTGACCTCCTGCCCCTCGGCCACCGCGATCGAGACCACGAGGCCGGGCATCGGACAGAGCAGCTTCTTGCCGCTGTCGGAGGCCGTCGTCACCGGCATCAGCCGCGCAGAGGTCGCCTCCGCTTCGGTCCAGACATAGACCGGCACCTCGACACCCTGATGCGCGAGGCGGATACCGTTCGGAATCGGGCGCGCCTGCACCGCGACGAGGTGGCCGTCGATGGTGCCCTGCCAGACCGGATCGCCCGGCTTCCATGGCGAGGCCAGCAGATGCGCGTTGCCGGCCTTGCCGTTGGCATCGATGAAGCGGATCGCGATGGCCTCGCCCTCGCGTGCGATCTCGAGCTGGATCTCCTGGCGGTCGAGCCAGACCGCGCGGCGCCGCTCGCGCTGCACGACGCGGCCGCCCATCTGGCCCGAGATCTGCCGCTTGCGCTCCCCCAGCACGTGATCGATGGCGGCGCCGACCGCGGCGATGCGCCGTGCGACCTCGCCTTCCGGCACGCGCACCGCAAACCCCTTGGGGAATTCCTCGGCGATGAAGCCGGTCGACAGCCGCCCCTCGCGCCAGCGCGGATGATGCATCAAGGCAGACAGGAACGGGATGTTGTGACGGATGCCGTCGACATAGAACGAATCCAGCGCGGTTGACTGCGCCTCGATCGCGGCCGCGCGCGACGGCGCATGCGTGACGAGCTTGGCGATCATCGGATCGTAATGGATCGAGATCTCGCCGCCCTCCTGCACGCCGGTGTCGTTGCGGATGGTGATGCCGTCCTGGCTTGCTTCCGCCGGCGGACGATACTTCACGAGCCGCCCGATCGAGGGCAGGAAGTTGCGGAACGGATCTTCGGCGTAGAGGCGGGATTCCACCGCCCAGCCCGTCAGCGTGACGTCCTTCTGCGCGATGGCGAGCTTCTCGCCGCTCGCAACCCGGATCATCTGCTCGACGAGATCGATGCCGGTCACGAGCTCGGTGACGGGATGCTCGACCTGAAGGCGCGTGTTCATCTCCAGGAAGTAGAAGCTCTTGTCCTGGCCGGCGACGAACTCGACGGTGCCGGCGGAATCGTAGTTCACGGCCTTGGCCAGTGCGACGGCCTGCTCGCCCATCTTGCGGCGGGTGTCCTCATCGAGCAGTGGCGACGGCGCCTCCTCGATGACCTTCTGGTTGCGGCGCTGGATCGAGCACTCGCGCTCGCCGAGATAGATCACGTTGCCGTGCTTGTCGCCCAGCACCTGGATCTCGATGTGGCGGGGATCGACGATGAACTTTTCGACGAAGACGCGGTCGTCGCCGAAGGAGGCCTTCGCCTCGGCCTTGGCGAGATTGAAGCCTTCGGCGACCTCGGCCTTCGAGTGCGCGATGCGCATGCCCTTGCCGCCGCCGCCGGCGGAGGCCTTGATCATCACGGGATAGCCGATCTCGTCGGCGATCTTGACCGCATGGTTGCCGTCCTCGATGACGCCGAGATAGCCCGGCACGGTCGAGACCTTGGCCTTGGCAGCCGCCTTCTTCGATTCGATCTTGTCGCCCATCGCCGCGATCGCGGCGGGGTTCGGGCCGATGAAGACGATGCCGGCCGCCTCCAGCGCGCGCGGAAACGCCTCGCGCTCGGACAGGAAGCCGTAGCCGGGATGCACCGCTTGCGCGCCGGTCTTGCGACAGGCCTCGACGATATTCTCGATCACCAGATAGCTTTCGGCGGCGGCCGGCGGGCCGATCAGCACGGCTTCGTCGGCCATCTCGACATGGAGGGCATCGCGGTCGGCCTCGGAATAGACCGCAACCGTCTCAATTCCCATGCGGCGAGCGGTCTTGATGACCCGGCAGGCGATTTCGCCGCGATTGGCGATCAGAATGCGTTTGAACATGCTTTTTCTTGAGTCTCGACCTTGGGCGGGACCCTTCCCTGACCGTTGGGGCCTATGGGGGACGGGCCGTGTGGCTTCCGTGGTACATCAAAATGGGCCGGAGGCAACGGTCTAAATCCGGCCGCTCTGGCGTACCAGCGCAAGACCGAAACCGGCTTGGGAACGGGCTGGCGAGCCGCCCGGCGCCCTATGCCTAGCCGGGCCTCGACGCGGGCTTGGCCATGTCCCGAACCAGGCCGTGAATGAAGCCGAGCTTGCCGACCACCGCGGGCGACAGGATGAAGGGATAGAGGTCGCGCAGGCCCATGGCGCGGTTGACGTTGTTCATGGCGAAGGTGAAGGGCAGCCATGCGTTCACCAGCGCCTCGACATCGCGGGCCTCGTAGGGGTTGAAGCGGATGCGCGCCGTCAACTCCCCGTCGCGGTCGACCTTGGGGCGCACCTCCATGCCGAACTCGCCGGCCATCTCCAGCGCATCCACGATGTGGACATAGTGCGCCCAGGTCTCGGCGAAATCTTCCCAGGGATGGGTCGTGGCGTAGGCCGAGACGTAGGTCTGCTGCCAGTCCGGCGGCGGGCCTTCGGCGTAATGGCGCTGCAGGGCCTGGCCGTAATCGATGGAATCGTCACCGAAGACCGCGCGGCATTGCTCGAGCTTGCCGCCGCCCTGCACCAGCACGTCCCAGAAATAGTGCCCGACCTCGTGGCGGAAATGCCCAAGCAGCGTGCGGTACGGCTCGCCCATCTCGAGCCTGCGCCGCTCGCGTTCGATGGTATCGGCTTCGGTGAGTGCGATCGTGATCAGACCGTTGTCGTGGCCGGTCAGGATCCTCTCGCCGCTGTTTGGATCGTCGGCGAGGAAATTGAAGATCAGGCCATGCTCGGGGTCCTCCTGCCGGGTCCGGAGCGGCAGCTTCCAGCGGATCAGGGAATAGAACAGACGGTGTTTCGCCACCTCCAACTCGCGCCAACCGGCGAGCTGGGCCGGATCGGAGAGGTTCGGCACCATCCCGTTGTGGCGGCAGGCGCGGCAATAGCCGGTGGCGTCGCCCGCATCCGTGAGCCAGTTGCAGGCGTCGTACTCGGCGTTCCGGCACAGCATCCGGCTCTCGCCCTTGCTGGCCAGCATCCTCCAGGCCTCGCCGTCCGGCTCGATCGCCGACATCGTCTCCTGCTCCGGCAGGAACGCGACCCGATGGCCGCAGCGTTCGCAGGCGCGATTCTCGAAATACAGCACGTTGCCGCAGGACTGGCAGAGAAAGAGCTTCAAGATTTAGCCTCTTCGGAAAGGAGAGCTTCATGGAAGCTGCTCGTTGCGCCTCGCGACGACGCGTCCGCCGCCTGATCGTTCCAGTCTCTGGAACAAAATGCCAGGCCGGGCATTGGCATGACGTAGTCTTTCCGTTCCGCACAAGTCACATTTTCCCGCGACGCGCTCCCTCGTAGGCAATGGCCATCACGCGCCGTCTGTGTGAAGATCGGTCCGGCACGTGCGCTCCCGCATGACAACGGCCGATGCCTTGAACGATCCTTTGCCCGAGACCATCGCCGCCGAAAGGCTGCGCCAACACCTCGAAGACGTCGCGCGCGAGCGCGACAACGCCTATCGCGCGCTCCAGGAGCGCGAGGCGGAGCTGGCGCGCATCCAGCGCATCGGCAAGGTCGGGGGCGTCGAGGTCGACTTCCGCGAGGGTTTCAAGAATCGCCGTTCACCCGAGTATCTGATCATCCACGGCCTGCCGCCGGAAGCGGCCGAGGAGTCGCACGAGGATTGGGTCAATCGTCTCCATCCCGACGACCGCGACGCCGCCGTCAAGCACTTCATCGATTCACTCGCCGGCACCAGCGAAGATTACACCGCGGAATACCGCATCATCCGCCCCAATGACGGCGAGACCCGCTGGATTCGGGTCGTCGCCAAGATCGAACGCGACAAGGATGGCCGCGCCCTCCGCCTCGTCGGCGCCCATATCGACATCACCGACCAGATGCTCGCCCGCGAGACCCTGCGCGAGAGCGAGGAGCGCTTCCGCCTGATCGCCGACAGCGCACCGGTGCCGATCTGGGTGACCAAGCTCGACCGCAAGCGCTCCTTCGCCAACCAGGCCTATGTCGACTTCGTCGGCCTGCCCTACGACCAAGCCATCGACTTCGACTGGCGCAAGGTGCTGCATCCCGACGACCTGCCGCACGTGCTGCAGCAATCCGTCCAGGGCGAAGCGTCGCTCAAGCCCTTCGTGCTGGAAGCGCGCTACAGGAACGCCAGCGGCGAATGGCGCTGGCTGCGCTCGGAATCGCAGCCGCGCTGGGACCCCACCGGCAAGCATATCGGCTTCATCGGCGTGGCCCACGACATCACCGTCGCCAAGCAGGCCGAGATCGAGCTGCGACAACTCAACGAGACGCTGGAACAGCGCATCGCCGAGCGCACTGCCGAGCTCGAGTCCAACGAGTCCCGGCTCCGCGCCATCCTCGCCACCAGCAACCAATATCAGGGCCTGGTCAACCTCGAGGGCGAATTGCTCTATGCCAACCGCACCGCGCTCGACGGCATCAGGGCGAGCGCTGCGGACGTGATCGGAAAGCCGTTCTGGGACACGCCGTGGTTCACCGGCACCGACGGCATGAGCGCCGCCGTGCGCGAGGCTTTCCACGCCGTGCTCAAAGGCGAAGCGGTGCGGCTCGAGATGCGCCTGCGCCTTCCCATCGGCGAGCGCGATTTCGACTTCGGCATGCGCCCCGTGCTCGACCGTCACGGCAAGATCACCGGCGCGGTGCCCGAGGCCGTCGACATCACCGAGCGCCGCCGCGGCGAGGAAGCCTTGCGGCAGTCCCAGAAGATGGAGGCGATCGGCCAGCTCACCGGCGGCGTCGCGCACGACTTCAACAACCTCCTCACCATCATCCGCTCGGCCACCGATTTCCTGCGCCGCCGCGAGCTGCCGGAAGAGCGCCGCCGCCGCTATGTCGATGCCATCTCCGAGACGGTGGAACGCGCCTCCAAGCTGACCGCGCAGCTGCTGGCATTCGCGCGCCGGCAGCCGCTGAAACCCCAGATCTTCAACGTCGGCACCCAGGTCGAGGCCGTCGCGCAACTGGTCCGGCCGCTGGTCGGCGGCCGGATCGACATCGCGGTGGAGATCGACGACGCCGACTGCTTCACCGTCGCCGATATCGCCCAGTTCGAGACCGCGCTGATCAACCTCGCCATCAACGCCCGCGACGCCATGGACGGCGAAGGCCGTCTCACCATCGCCGTGCGCAAGGTCGCTGGCATCCCCGGCTTGCGCGCACAGTCTGCGCGCAGCGGCGACTACGTCGCCATCTCCGTTGCCGACACCGGCAGCGGCATCGCGCCGGAGCATCTCGAATCGATCTTCGAGCCGTTCTTCACCACCAAGGAGGTCGGCAAGGGCACCGGCCTCGGCCTCAGCCAAGCCTTCGGCTTCGCGAAGCAGTCCGAGGGCGACATCGCGGTGACGAGCACGCAAGGCAAGGGCGCGACCTTCACCATCTACCTGCCGCAGGCCCACCGCCCTGTCGCCGAGAAGGAAGCCGCGGCGCTGACCCATGAGGCCGCGACCACCGGGCGCGGCTACCGCGTGCTCGTGGTCGAGGACAATGACGATGTCGGCCAGTTCTCGACCGAGCTGCTGGAAGATCTCGGCTATGTCGTCCGCCGCGTCGCCAACGCCAACGCGGCCCTCGCCATCCTCGGCGAGAACGAATTCGCCGTCGACCTCGTCTTCTCCGACGTCATCATGCCCGGCATGAACGGCGTCGAGCTCGCCGGCATCATCCGCGAGCGCTATCCCGGCCTGCCCGTGGTGCTCACCTCCGGCTACAGCAACGTGCTCGCCGAAAACGCCCATCGCGGTTTCGAACTGATCCAGAAGCCGTATTCGGTCGAATCGCTGTCGCGCATCCTGCGCAAGGCGATCACGGAGAAGCTATCCGTTGCGCGGTGAATGTGAACCAAGAACGCGCCGTCGTCCCGTACAAGCGCGCAAAATGCGCGCGCCGATCCGGGACCCATACTCCCAGACGGACGTTGTCGCGTGAGCTGGTAGCCGACAATCTTCACCCAACTTCATCCTGTGACTATGGATCCCGGATCTGCGCTTGCGCTTGTCCGGGACGACAGCTGAGTGTTTGGCGGGTCGCGATCCACACAACGACGATCGAGAAACCGATGTCCAGCGAGAATCCCGACGAGGCGAGGCGCGCCGGCCGCGCGCTGGATGCGGCCAATTTCTTCCTCGCCGACGTCCGCGACGGGCTCGGCCCCTATCTCGCGGTCAATCTTCTCACCGAGCAGCATTGGAACGAGGCTCGCATCGGCCTCGTGATGTCGATCGCAACGCTCGCCGGCATCGTCGCGCAGACGCCGGCCGGCGCACTGGTCGACGCCACACGGGCGAAGCGGCCGGTGATGGCGGCCGCTGCAATTCTGGTGACGCTCGCCTCGCTCTCGCTGCCGTTGTTCCCCAGCCTCCTGCCGGTGATGATCTCGCAAGGCATCGCGCAAGCCGCCGCCGTGGTCTTCCCGCCGGCGATCGCCGCCGTCTCACTCGGCATCTTCGGGCATGCCGCGTTTACCCGGCGCATCGGCCGCAACGAGACCTTCAACCATGCCGGCAACGCGGTCGCGGCCGGCATCGCCGGCCTCTCCGCCTACTGGTTCGGACCGACCGTCGTGTTCTACCTTCTCGGCGCCATGGCGATCGCGAGCCTCGTCAGCCTCCTGGCGATCCCCGAACGGGCCATCGACCACGATCTGGCGCGCGGACTGCACCAGTCTCGTATCAACAGCGCACCCGAGCAACCCTCGGGCCTTGGCGTGCTCCTGACCTGCCGCCCGCTGCTCATCTTCGCGGTCTGCGTCGTCCTGTTTCACCTCTCCAACGCGGCGATGCTGCCGCTGGTCGGGCAAAAGCTCGCGCTCCAGGACAAGAACCTCGGCACCAGCCTGATGTCGGCGTGCATCGTTGCGGCGCAAGTGGTGATGGTGCCGTTCGCGATGCTGGTTGGCGCACGGGCCGACCGCTGGGGGCACAAGCGGTTCTTCCTTGCCGCATTGTTGATCCTGCCGATCCGTGGTGCGCTCTATACGCTCTCCGACAATCCATTCTGGCTGGTCGGCGTGCAGCTGCTGGATGGCGTCGGCGCCGGCATTTTCGGGGCAATATTTCCCGTCATCGTCGCCGACCTCATGCGAAACACCGGCCGCTTCAACGTCGCACAGGGCGCCGTCATCACGGCCCAGAGCGTTGGCGCGGCGCTGTCGACGACGCTGGCGGGCCTCGTCGTGGTCGGCGCCGGTTACAGCGCAGCATTCATCACGCTCGGTGCCGTGGCGGCGATCGGCGCCGTGATCTGCCTCCTCGCCTTGCCCGAGACGCGGCAAAGCGGCGACGGCGATCCGCGCCCGCGGGGGAAGACAGCGGCGCCCGCATCGGTTATCGCTGCCGAATGAATCCATCCTCATTCGAGAACTGAACCGTGCCGTCTGACGCCATCTGGGCCTGGAGCATCATCGTCGTCGCGACCGCTTGCGTCATCATCCGCCCGTTTCGCCTGCCCGAGGCGGTCTGGGCCGTGATCGGCGCGAGCGCGCTGGTGCTGCTCGGCCTGCTGCCATGGCAGGACGCGCTCACCGGTATCGAGAAAGGCATCGACGTCTACCTCTTCCTGATCGGCATGATGTTGATCGCCGAGCTGGCGCGGCTCGAGGGCCTGTTCGACTATCTCGCTGCGCTCGCGGTGGAATATGCGGCCGGCTCGCCGCAGCGCTTGTTCCTGCTGATCTATCTCGTCGGCACGCTGGTGACGGTGCTGCTCTCCAACGACGCCACCGCGATCGTGCTGACGCCCGCCGTCTATGCCGCGACGCGCGCGGCCGGCGCAAAGCCGCTGCCCTATCTGTTCGTCTGCGCCTTCATCGCCAATGCCGCAAGCTTCGTGCTGCCGATCTCCAACCCGGCCAATCTCGTCGTGTTCGGCGCGCGCATGCCGCCGCTGACCGAATGGCTGCGCCTGTTCGCCCTGCCCTCGGCGGCCTCGATCCTGCTGACCTACGTCGTGCTGCGCCTCACCCAGCACCGCGCGCTGAAGGAGGAGACGATCGCCCGCAGCGTGCCGCATCCCAAGCTCGGCCGCGGCGGCAAGCTGACGGCCGTCGGCATCGCTGCGATCGGAGTCGTGCTGGTCACGGCGTCGGCGCTGGACAGGCAACTGGGCCTGCCGACCTTCATCTGCGGCGGCGTGACGGCCGCGATCGTGCTGCTGCTCAGCCGGCAGTCGCCCTTGCCGGTGCTGCGGGGCGTGTCCTGGAGCGTGCTGCCGCTGGTCGGCGGGCTCTTCGTCATGGTGGAGGCGCTGATCAGGACCGGTGTGATCGCGCAGCTCAGCGCATTGCTGCACCAAGCGGTGGCGCAATCGGTCCCGCAGGCGGCCTGGAGCGTCGGCATCGCCACCGCGCTCGCCGACAACATCGCCAACAACCTGCCGGTCGGCCTCGTCGCCGGCTCGGTCGCCGCCAGCGATCATTTGCCCGCACCTGTGGTCAGCGCCATCCTGATCGGCGTCGACCTCGGCCCCAACCTGTCGGTGACGGGGTCGCTCGCCACCATCCTCTGGCTGGTCGCCCTCCGCCGGGAAAAGATCGAGGTCGGCGCCTGGCCGTTTCTCAAGCTCGGCCTCCTGGTGACGCCGCCCGCGTTGATCGCCGCCTTGGCGGCGGCCATCAGGTAAGACGGGCTGGACGAAGCTTTCGAAAAGAAGCGCAGCTATTTGCGGTGCGTCAATGCCGCCGGCGACACCGTGGCTAAGAATCCAGCGTCGCGCAAATCAGAGGGATATCGCGCGGCAAGGAAGGTTTATCATGCCGATCCAATCGAAGGCGTTGCCGCGGAGCTCCTATCTGCGCCGCGCGATCCGGAGCTTCACCGCATCGAGCGAGAGCGGCGCCGAGACCGCCCACCCCCTACTGGTCATCTCCGCATTGGTGTTGTTCACCCTGTTCGCCATCGTGGAGATCGACCTCCACTCCGCCCAGCTTCAGGCGATCGGCCTGCTCGGCCATGGCACGGGAATCGATCCGGTCTTCCTGGGTCCGTAGTCGCCGGCCTGGGTCTGCGCCAGCGAGACGCTGGGCTAGCGCTTCCCCTACAAGGACATGCTCGACCGCGACGCCATGCACGTGGTGATGGCCGATCTGTGCTGGACCGGCGGCCTCACCGAAGGCCGAAAGATCGCCGCCATGGCCGAGACCTATTACCGGCCCTTTGCGCCGCACGATTGCATCGGCCCGATCGGCTTCATCGCCGCTATCCACATGTCGTTCAGCCAGCCCAACACGCTGATCCAGGAATCGGTGCGCGCCTTCTACAAGGGCTGGTACAATGAGCTCGTCACCACGATGCCCGACATCAGGGACGGTTTCGTCTACCCGATGGAAGGTCCCGGCCTCGGTGTCGACCTTCTGCCCGCCGTATTCGACCGCTCCGATCTCACCGAGCGCCGCTCCAACGTCTAAGGACCTCTCGACATGAGCACCTCCCTGTTCGATCTCTCCGGCCGCACCGCGCTCGTGACCGGCTCGTCCCGCGGTCTCGGCCGCGCCATCGCCGAGGGCATGGCCAAGGCCGGCGCCAGGATCATCATCAACGGCGTCGACCCCAAGCGAGTCGAGCAGGCCGTCGCCGAATTCCGTGCCGCCGGCCATCAGGCCGAAGGCGCCGCGTTCAACGTCACCGACGAGCCCGCCATCCTCGCCGCGTTCAACGACTTCGACAGGCAAGGCATCGCGGTCGACATCCTCGTCAACAATGCCGGCATCCAGCACCGCAAGCCGCTGGTCGAGTTCACCACCGACGAATGGCGCAAGGTGATCGAGACCAACCTCACCAGCGCTTTCGTGATCGGCCGCGAGGCGGCCAAGCGCATGATCCCGCGCAAGCACGGCAAGATCATCAATATCGGCTCGCTCGGCAGCGAGCTCGCCCGCCCCACCATCGCGCCCTACACCGCGGCCAAGGGCGGCATCAGGAACCTGACCCGCTCGATGGCGGTGGAATGGGCCCAGCACGGCATCCAGGCCAACGCGATCGGCCCCGGCTACATGCTGACCGACATGAACGAGGCGCTGGTCAACAATCCCGACTTCAACAATTGGCTAATGGGCCGCATCCCCTCCAAGCGCTGGGGCAGGCCGGACGAGCTGGTGGGGGCCGCGATCTTCCTGGCGTCGGACGCCTCCACCTACGTCAACGGCCAGATCATCTATGTCGATGGCGGCATGATCGCCGCGATGTAATCGCGAACAAGGAAGCAACCATGCGCGCCGTCGTCATTCACGCCCCGAAAGACCTGCGGATCGACAATTATCCCGATCCGGCGCCCGGCCCCGGCGAAGTCCGCGTCAAGATCGCCAATGGCGGCATCTGCGGCTCCGATTTGCATTGCTACCATCACGGCGGCTTCGGCGTCGTCCGCATCCAGCAACCGATGGCGCTGGGGCATGAGATCGCCGGCGTCGTCGCCGCCGTCGGTGACGGCGTCACCGGCGTGAAGCCGGGCACGCGCGTTGCGGTCAATCCGAGCAGACCGTGCGGGCAGTGCCTGCATTGCCAGGAGGGCATGCGCAACCAATGCCTCGACATGCGCTTCCTCGGCAGCGCGATGCGTTTTCCTCACGTGCAAGGCGGTTTCCGCGAGTTCATCACGGTCGACGCCGCGCAAGCCGTACCGATCGCGGACAAGCTCTCGCTCGCGGAGGCTGCGGTCGCCGAGCCGCTGGCAGTGTGCCTTCATGCCGGCAAGCAGGCCGGCCCCCTGCTCGGCAAGCGCGTGCTGATCACGGGCTGCGGCCCGATCGGCGCGTTGATGATCCTGGTGTCGCGCTTCGGCGGCGCGGCCGAGATCGTGGTGACCGACGTCGCCGAGGCGCCGCTTGCAGTTGCGCGAAAGCTCGGCGCCAGTCACGCCATCAACGTCGCGGCCGATGCCACCGCGTTCGATCCCTGGCGCGCCGGCAAGGGCGTGTTCGACACGCTGTTCGAAGCCTCCGGCAACCAGGCGGCGCTCCGCACCGCGCTCGACGTGCTCAGGCCGGGCGCCACGCTGGTGCAGCTCGGCCTCGGCGGCGAGATGACGCTGCCGATCAACTCGATCGTCGCCAAGGAATTGCAGCTGCGCGGCACTTTCCGCTTCGACCCCGAGTTCGAGCTGGCGGTGCGCCTGATGGGCGAAGGCCTGATCGACGTCAAGCCGCTGATCACGGCCACCATGCCGTTCGAGAGCGCGGTCGCCGCCTTTGAGCTCGCCAGCGACCGCTCGCGATCGATGAAGGTGCAGCTTACTTTCTAATCCCTTCGGCAGCCTGCTGGCTGTCGATCAGCCGGTCGCTGACCAGCCGAACCGCGCCGCGTTTCCAGGAATAATCCGCGCCGAGGCGCAGGCCGCTGTCGCCGCGGGCCAGCACCGCGCCGGTGCCGGCGTCGCGCAACTGGAAGCCGAGCGTGTATTCGGTGCGGCTGACCCGCCGCACCACGCCGATGAGCGATTGATCCGCGCCGAGCTTCTTCGCCATTGCCGCCTCGCAGCCGCCGCAATCGCGCAAGCCGCCCGCCGTCGCCGCCTCCCGGCCGACATCGACGATGCGGTAACGGCCGGATTGGCCGAGCGCCTCGCGCACCGCGCCGGTGACCTCCGCGAGGTGCGATGCGTCCGAGGCAGCTGACGCGCCCACCGAAGCTGCGGTCGTATCCTCCAGCTCGAACTCGAACACCGCCAGCGCGACCGGCGCAGGGCTTGCCAGCGCAGCCATGACCTCGCGCGAGACGAAGATCTCGGCGCGCTCCCAGGCTTCATCATTGTCGCCGCGGAAGCTGTAGAGCTTGTCCATCACCAGCCTCTTGGCGCCGACGTCGATCACCGCGACCTTGGCCCATTGCACCAGCGTGCTCGTCTTCTGGATGCCGCCGATGACCTTGAACGCGGCGCCGTCCTGGGCGGACGGCACCAGCCGATAGCGCCCACCCGCGCCGATATCCCGCCTGAGCGCGGCCATGAACGCCTGGAGCCGCCGTTCGTGGGCCGCAATCTGGTTGGTCGGCTCGCCCGACGTGTCAGTATAGCTGAAATCCTCCATGGCAACGCCAATGGCGGCCTCGGCCGCAGCAGGAGCATGGGGCAGGACGAAGAGGAGAACGGCAGCAAGCATCGAGCGGGAGACGTGCATGAGCGGAGCCTCGCAGATTGGCGCGATCGGGAAATCTCGGCGGCCAGCCCGAGCCCCTGCAACGGGGACCGTCCCGGCGAGGCCCGGGAAAATTTCACGACGTTGCACTGCGGTAGCGCCCGGCGCTTTCCGCGGGCGGCGTTCTGCCGTTTAATGCCGAGGCGACAAACCGTTCGCGCAAGGTGCCCCGATGTGGAACCGCCCGAGATTCGATCTCAAGGTCCGTCTGACGTTGCGCGTGGCCGCCATCACCGCGGCCTGCTTCGCCGTCATCTCCGCCTATTTCCTGATCGCCGCCGACCGCGACGCCCATGCCCGCATCGACAGCGTCGCCGCGATCGTGGCGAAGTCGCTGGAGCTGCAGCAAGGCAAAATCCAATGGGTGGCGGGTGCGCGCTCGGACTTTCCCAACCTTGACCCCGTCGCGGCTTATGTGATGACACCCGGCCTGTGCCTGGCATTCCGCGGTGCGAGCGGCGAGATGCTCCAGCGGTTCTGCAGCGGTGCGCCGGCCCCGGAGAGCCCGCCGCCGCAGGCCTTCGCGGCCTTCTATCGCAGCCTGTTCGATCCGGGCCGCGAGGCGGCACGGCCCGTGATGGTGCGCGGCGCCAGGCTCGGCGAGATCGTGGTGTCGGTCGATCCGGCGGTGCGGACGGCGGAGGCCTGGCATGACGCCGGCCGTCTGACGATCGCGCTTGCGATCGCGCTGCCGCTGTTGTGCCTCCTGGTCTACGCCGCGCTGGCGCGCGCGCTGCGCCCGACTCGCCTGATCTGCACCGGCCTCGACCGGATCGCGGCCAACGACCTCACGGCGCGGCTGCCGCCGTTCGATCTCGCCGAGCTGTCCGCGATCCGCGACGGCTTCAACCATCTCGCCGAAAGCCTCGACACCGCGCTGGCCGAACGCAACGAGCTGACCCGCAAGCTGATCGCGCTGCAGGACGATGAGCGCCGCCATCTCGCCCGCGAGCTGCACGACGAGTTCGGTCAGTCGCTGGCCGCCATCCGCGCGCTGGCCTCCTCTGCCCGCCACACCGCGACGCAGGACTGCCCGGCTTTGCTGTCGGAATGCGACGGCATCGCGCGCACCGCGACCGGCATGATGGAGACGCTGCGTGGCGCGCTGTTCCGGCTGCGGCCGCCCGACGTCGAGGAGCTCGGCCTCGTGGCGAGCCTGGAAGGCCTCGTCGCCGGCTGGAACGGCCGCAGCCGCGGCGAGACGCGCTTCACGATCCAGTTCGACGGCGCGTTCGAGACCCTGCCCGCCGCGATCAGCGCCAATCTCTATCGCATCGTGCAGGAGGCGCTCACGAACGCCGCCAAGCATGCCGGCGCCACCAAGGTCGGCGTCCATTTGACAATGGCCGGAGAGGAGATCGCACTGGCGATCGACGACGACGGCCGGCCCGGCGATGCCTCGAGCAAATCAGGCATGGGCCTGCTCGGCATGCGCGAGCGCGTGGCGGCCTTGCGCGGCCGGATGAGCTTTGAGGTCGGCCCCAACGGCGGCTCGGCGCTGCGCGTCGTCATTCCGCTCGCCGCCACCGGACCGCAGGTGCTGGAGCACGCGGCATGAGCGTGGCCGATGCGTCGATCCTGCTGGTCGACGACCATTCCGTCGTCCGCGAGGGTTATCGTTCCGTGCTCCAGAAGCAGCCGGGCCTGCGCGTCATCGCCGAGGCGGCCGATGGCGCCGAGGCCTACCGGCTGTACAAATCCGAGTCGCCCGATCTCGTCATCATGGATCTCAGCATGCCCGGCATCGGCGGCATCGAGGCCGTCCGGCGGATCAGGCAATGGGACAAGGGCGCCAGGATCCTCATCTTCACCATGCACCAGAATGCGGGCTTCGCCGTGCAGGCGATCCGCGCCGGTGCCAGGGGCTACGTCACCAAGACCAGCCCGCCGGAAACGCTGGTGCGCGCCGTGATGGACGTGCTCGCCGGCAAGATCGCCATCAGTCCCGACATCGACCACGAGCTCGCACTGAGCCGGCTCGGCGGCGAAAGCTCGGCCGCCGACGTCCTCACCGCGCGCGAGTTCGAGGTGCTGCGGCTGCTGCTCGCCGAGAAGACGACGGACGAGATCGCCGGCACGCTCCACGTCAGCCCCAAGACGGTGGCCAACCTGCATTCGCTGATCAAGGACAAGCTCGGCGTCGGCTCCGACATCGAGCTGGTCCGACTCGCCTTGCGCCAGGGCCTGCTGACCGAGCCCGATCTTGGCGAGACCTGACGTTCAGGCGTCGCACGCGGCCACGATCATTCGCGCGCGACCACCTGGTCCAGCCACGCGCAGTTCAGCGGCGGCACGCGCGGATCGGCGACACGCACGCCGCGCGCGGCTGCATCCAGCCGCATGTCGCGCAATCGCTTGCGCTGTTCTTCCGGCATATGGAGCCGCTCATGGCCCCACAGCGACGGCCCGTCGAAGGTCTCGTGCGGCTGCCAGGTCTCGGGATCAATCACGCGAGCGCCCCAGCCATATTCGATGAAGAAGCCGGAGGGCGTGTTCACGTAGAACGACGTCATGTGATCATTCGTATGCCGGCCCAGCGTGTAGGCCACACGCCCCTCGTCCAGCTGCGCCAGATCGTAGCCCTGGCCGACGTCGTCGAGGCTGCCGAGCTCGACCATGAAATGATGCATCGCTTTGCGCCCGGAGCCGACCATCGCAAAGCTATGGTGGCGGCCGTTGACGTGGAAGAAGTACAGCCCGTAAGGCTTCAAGCCGTAATCGGAGACGTGAAAGCCGAGCACGTCGCGGTAGAACGGCAACAGCAGCTCGACATCCTCCACATTGAGCACGACGTGCCCCATGCCCAGCGCGCCGGTGCGAAAGCCCGAGATCGGCCGGCCCGGCGTGAAGGGCTCGCTCGCAAGCTCGGGCTTGCAGAAGGCCTCGAGCCGATTGCCCGCCGGATCGGCGAACGAGATCAGCTCGGTGACATGCCGCTCATCGGCAAGCGCGCGCGCTCCGGGCGTCACCTTCACGCCGTGGCTTTCCAGCCGGCCGGCGAGGCGGTCGAGCTCCGCGCTTGACGGAACTTCCCACCCCATCACAGCAAGCCCGGCATCGCTGCTGCCGTCGACGATCAGCCGCTGCTTGCGGTCGTCCATCCGGAAGGCGCGCATCTTGCCGCCGCGGTCGACCTGCTGCATGCCGAGCAGCTCCGTCGCCATCCGGCCCCACTGGTCGAGCTGTGACGACTTGATTCCGATGTAGCCGAGCGCGGTGATTTCCATCGAAAGTCCTCCCGAAGGCATCGCGTGTGCCGCCATGCGGCGAACTTGATACCGGCCGCGCACGATCTTAACGTGGCGCTCCGCAATCGCTTCGCGCTCGCAACGATAATCGCGGGACCGTGCACCACAAGGGAGGAAATGCGAAGTGTCCAAGGAGCGGACGGGGCCGAGAGCGCCGCGGCAGTCGGAAGGCGTCCGCGCCTTCAAGCGCGGGCTCGACGTGCTGCGGGAGGTCAACCGCTCCGGCGGCATCCGTGCCGGCGATGTCGCCCGCGCGCTCGACCTGCCCCGCCCCACCGTCTATCGCCTGCTCGAAACTCTGGAGGAACTCGGCTACATCGCCCGCAGCGCCAGCGACGACCGGTTTCGCGTGACCCGGCGGGCGCTGAGCCTCGGCGACGGCTACGATCCCGGCGTGGTGATCTGCCAGGCGGCGGCGCCCTATCTCGCCGAGCTCAGCAAGACCCTGGTCTGGCCGGTCGATCTCTCCACGTATGAGAATGCCGCGATGGTCGTGCAGGAGACCACTCACGCGCGCAGCCCGCTCTCGATCGACCGCGGCATGATCGGCAAGCGGCTGCCGATGCTGCGCACCTCGGCCGGCCGCGCCTATCTCGCCGCCTGCCCCGACCACGAGCGCGAGCTGATCCTCAATCACCTGCGCCGCATCGACGAGGCGGACGACCGCCCCTTCCTCGAGACAGGTCGGCTCGCCCGCATGATTGCCGAGACGCAATCGCGCGGCTACGCCATCCGCAGCGAGGGAGAGTACAATGCGAAGACCGCGTCGATCGCCGTGCCGATCGTGCGGGGCGGCGCGGTGTTCGGCTGCATCTCCATCATCTGGATTCGCTCGGCATTGGCGATCGAGGACGCGATTGCGCAGTTTGTCGGCCCGATGCGCGATACCTCCGAGGCGATCCCGGTCGGCGCCTAGCTCACCCGCACCGGCAAGGATGCCAGGCCCCGCAACACGTTGTTGAGCGCCAGCACAGGCTCGCCAATATCGAAGTGCCGGACCTTCTCGACCAGAACTTCGAGAAGCGCGGTCATCTCCAACCGGGCCAGATGCAGGCCCGCGCACATGTGGGTGCCATTGCCGAACCCGAGATGATCGCTGGCACGGCGACGCACATCAAACCGCTCCGGATCCTGCCACTTCCGCTCGTCGCGATTGGCCGATGCATAGAGCAGCAGCACGCGACTTGCCTTCGGGAGGGTAACGTCCCCGATCGTCGCGTCATCGGTCAGATGGCGGGTGAATCCCCGTATCGGAGATTCCAGGCGCAATGCTTCGTTGATCGCGCCCGGAATCAAGGCGGGATCCTGCCGCACAAGATCCCATTGATCGGGATATTTGCCGAACAACAGGATCAGGTTCGCCGTGGCGAAGATCGTCGTGTCGAGGCTCGGCCCCAGATAATCGCGCATCAGGACCGGGCAACGCTCGGGCTCGATCTCGCCACGGTCCGCGGCCGCGAAGATCCTGTCGCCCCAGCTGCCTGCCCGCAGGCGCTCGCGGACGGCGGAACCGCCGAGATAATGACGCATCTCCTGCACATCGGCCATGGCCGCGCAGGCGCGATCATTCATCGCACCGAGCACGTTGAACGTCGCTGACGCCCATCGCAGCATGCTGCCGCGCCCATACTCCTCCAGACCCACGAGCTTGGATACGATGGTCAGCGGCAGATGCTGCGCCAGATCCGTCACGGCGTCGAACCGCCCCCGGCTCACGAGATCCTCGACGAGTCGCCGCGCCTCCGCCCGGATCTCGGGTCCGATCTGCTCCAGCGCTCTCGGCAGCAAGGGAGCGGCGATGATTGCCCGCAAGCGATCGTGCAACGGCGCATCGCTCGCGAGCGTCGTGCCTCGCGACATCTCGTTGACATGATCGTTGGCGGCAACGCCCTGGGCCGAGGAGAACAGGCTGGGGTTGCGCAAGGCTGCGCGGACGTCCTCGAAACGGCCGACCGCGTAGAGCCCGTTGCGCGGGAGCCAGACGGTGGCCCCCAGATCGCGCAGCGCGCGATAGTGCTGATAGGGTTGGCGCAGGACGTCGTCGGCGTAGAGATCGACGTCATAGACCGGACATTCCGCGACAGTCATGACCCCGCTCCGTTCTGCTGCTCAGCGCACTGCAATCCATTCGCCCTTGTCGAGCTTGCCCAGCCTCAGCGCGCTCGGGTCCAGTCCGGTGTGGTCGTTCGGCCCGTAATTGTAGACGCCGCGTGATCCCGCGACGCCCTTCAGCCCCTCGATGGCGCTGCGCAGACCTTCCCGAAATTCTGCGGTTCCCGGCTCTCCCATCTTCAATGCCGCGGGCACCGCCTGCTCGATCAGGATCAACGCGTCGTAGGCAGAACCGGCAAAGATGTTGCGGCTGCCGGGTCCAAACTTGGCCTCGTAGCGCTGGATGAATTCGAGCGCCGCCTTCTTGGCGGGATAATCGTCCGGGAAAGACGCAGCGCCCACGGCCGGGCTCAGGGGCACGAAAATGCCGTCGCCTTGCGTGCCGGTCAGTTTGCGGAAATCGCCGAATGTGGCACCGAGGGTGCCGTAGATCTGCCCCTCATATCCCTTTTCCCGCAATTGCAGCAGCGGAAGGGCCGCCGGTGCGCCCGAGGCCGCAATCAGAACCGCATCCGGCCGGGCTGCGATGATCTTGAGGATCTGCCCGACGACCGTGGTATCCGTTCGGGCGTATTTCTCGTTGGCGACGAGCTCGACCCCGGCGGCCGCGGACATGTCGGCGCTCACCTTGCTCCAGGCATCGCCATAGGAATCGGCAAAGCCGATCAGCGCGAGCCTTTTGACGCCGGTCTTCTTCATGTTCGCAAACAGCGGCGCGGCTTCGTGATCGTCATTGGTCGTGGTCTTGAATATCCAGCGCCGCCTGGCATCGACCGGGGCCACCAAGGCATTGACGGGCGCAAGCGTGATCACCGGAAGCTTGTATTCGACCGCCGGGTCGATCACGGCAAACGAGCCGGGCGTCGAGGTCGGCCCGACCAGGATGTCGATCTTGCTCTCCTGGTAGAGCTTGCGCAGCGCGCTGACCGCAGCGGTGCTATCCGAGGCTTCGTCAAGGAAGAGATAGTTGACCTTCCTGCCGGCGATCTCGGTCGGGCCGAAAGCCGTGCCGTTCCGCTCGGCATTGCCGATCGCTGCCGCCGGTCCGGTTGCCGAGAGGATGATCCCGACGTTGATATCGGCAGCGAAACCCGGCGCGGTCCAGAGTTGCACTGCAAGGCACACGCCCAATATCGATCGCAGCATCGCCATCTCCTCCCGGCGGCCGCCTCGCGGGCAGCCTGCACTTTATTGCTGTTGCACTGACCCTCCTTAGCCACACCGAGCCTGAAGTGCTTAGCCCGATCGTCGAATTGTCCGGCTGGTGGACAGAGGGAGAAGGTGGGACCGGCGTCCGCTGGGCGGACACTTCGGCCGGCGGCGTTGATGCTGCGGCGCAGCTCGGGGAAGAGATAAGCCATGCAAGATAGCTCCACCCCCGAAGACTTTGACGTCGTGATCGTCGGCCGCGGCCCGGTCGGCGCCACGCTCGCCAATCTGCTCGGCCTGTGCGGCATACGCACGCTGGTGCTGGAGCGCGAGGCGCGGACCTATCATTTGCCGCGCGCGGTGCATTTCGACGACGAATGCATGCGCGTGTTCCAGAGCATCGGCCTGGCCGACGCCATCTTACCGCACGTGATCCTGAGCCCGGGGATGCTGTTTCTCGACGCCGACGGCCGCATGCTGCTGGACTGGTCCCGTCCGCAGACGCTTACCCCGATGGGCTGGCATCTCAGCTACCGCTTCCACCAGCCCGATCTGGAGGATGTCCTGATCGGCGGCCTCTGCCGCTGGCCACACGTCGCCTTGCGTAATCGCTGCGACGTGTTCGCGCTCGATCAGGACGAGCGCGGCGTGCGCGTCCGCTATGAAGACCTCTCAACTGGAGAACTCAAGGAAGTCCACGCAGCCTATGTGATCGGCTGTGACGGCGCCCGCTCGCTGGTCCGCCGCTTCATCGGCTCCGGCATGCACGATCTCGGTTTCCACGAGCGCTGGCTGGTGATCGACGTGCTGCTCAAGCGCGCGCGCGACGATCTCGGCGACTACAGCCTCCAGCATTGCGATCCCGCGCGCCCCGCGACCTATGTGCGCGGCACCGGCGTGCGGCGGCGCTGGGAGATCACGATCCTGCCGGACGAGGATTCCCAGGAGGTCGTGCAGACTGCAAAGGTCTGGAACCTGCTGTCGCGCTGGATCACGCCCGACGATGCCGAGATCGAGCGCGCTGCGGTCTACACCTTTCATTCCGCGATTGCCCAGCAATGGCGGAATGGACGCTTGCTGCTCGCGGGCGATTCCGCACACCAGACCCCGCCCTTCCTCGGCCAGGGGATGTGCGCCGGCATCCGTGATGCCGCGAACCTCGCCTGGAAGCTCGACGCCGTCATCCGGGGCGGCGCCGGGTCCGAACTGCTCGACACCTATCAGAGCGAGCGCCTGCCGCATGTGCGCGAATTCATCGAGCTCGCCATTCGCCTCGGCGGATTGATCAACACCAAGGCGATCGAAGCGGGCCTGGCTGCGGGCGAGCCGCGCGAGAACGCGCCGGTGAAGCTCGAGGTGAAGAAGCCCAAGCTCGGCCCCGGGCTGGCACCGCGCGAGGTGCCTCTCGCCGGAGATCTGGCGCCGCAGTTCGAGCTGCGGGACGGCAGCCGCAGCGACGACCAGGTCGGCTACGGCCACGTGCTGTTGGTCGCAAACGCGGCCGCCCTCTCCGCACGCCCGGCGCTTGCCCAGGCAGGACTCAAGATCCTGACTGGCGATGACGCGCCGGCCATCGGCGACTGGCTGCGCAAGCAGGACATCATCGCCGCGCTCGTACGCCCCGACCGCTATGTGCGCGGTACCGCCCGCAACGAAGCCGAGCTTGACCAGTTGATCGCCGCCGTCCAGCCTCTAACCTGCGTGCCGTCCGCGGCCTGACTCAACATTTTCCCAGGGATGATCTCATGAAGCTGCTTTCTTTCATCGCTGACGGCCGCACCTCGTTCGGCGCCGTCAAGGACAATGGCGTTGTCGATCTCGGCGCGCGGATGAAGGGCTGCACGACGCTGCGGCAATTGCTCGAAACCGGCGGCGTGGCCGAGGCGGCAAAGCTGGTCGCGTCCACGGCGCCCGATCATCCGCTCGAGCGCATCACCTTCCTCCCTGTCGTCCCCGATCCCGGCAAGATCATCTGCGTCGGCCTCAATTATCGGGACCACGTCGTGGAGACGGGCCGTACCGTCACCGAGAAGCCGGCGCTCTTCGCGCGCTTTGCCTGTAGCCAGGTCGGCCATCTCCGGCCGATCGTGAAGCCGAAGGTCAGCGACGATTTCGACTATGAAGGCGAGCTCGCGCTGGTCATCGGCAAGCAAGGCCGCCACATCCCCACTGACCGCGCGCTCGGGCACGTTGCCGGCTATTCCTGCTACAATGAAGGCAGCGTCCGCGACTGGCAGCGCCACACCAGCCAGTTCCTGTCCGGCAAGACCTTTGCCGACAGCGGCAGCTTCGGTCCGTGGCTGGTGACGGCCGACGAGATTCCCGATCCGTCAAAGCTCAGCTTGCAGACGCGCCTCAACGGCACCGTGGTGCAGGACACCACCACCGATCTCCTGATCACCGCCATCCCCGAGCTGATCGCCTACATCTCCACGATCTGCCCGCTCGACCCCGGCGACGTCATCGTGACGGGCACGCCCGGCGGCGTCGGTGCCAGGCGCACGCCGCCCTTGTGGATGCGCCCGGGCGACATTGTCGAGGTCGAGATTTCCGGCATCGGAATCTTGCGCAACACGGTGATCGCCGAGCCGGCCTGACCACGCCACTCGCGCTCGCGGGAAATGCCGCACGCGCCGAAATCAAGGGCCGATTGCACCGCGGATGCGGGTTCGGAAGGTACGAAGCGGCCACAAGCTGCGTCCTTCCAAGGTAATCCAAGCGGAAGCTGATCGAGGCGCCTTCAATCGCGTTCAGTAGAGATTGGCGATGCCATGATCGATGACCGCTTGAACGTCCGCTTCCGTTTCGCCCGATTTGGCGTGTGTCACGATCGCATGGGCCAGCGACGGCAGGCTTGATCGATCGGGCCAATGCTCCGGGCTCCAAAGCCTTGAACGGAACACGCACTTCGGACAATGGAGAAACACCTCGCCGACTTCGATCACCAGGATCAGATTCGGTGGCTTGCCATCGACGGCAAAGCGCTCTTGCAGCGCGCAATCGCGGACGATCCTTCCGATCCCGCTGATGCGCAACGTGTCGCCGTGGCCGGGGATCATGAACATCAGTCCGATCTCGGGATGCACGAGCAGGTTCTCAAATGTGTCGAGGCGATTGTTTCCCAGTCGATCTGGAATCGCGAGCGTCCTCTCATCGAGAACCGCGACAAAACCGGCCGGATCGCCCTTGGGTGAGACGTCGATCCGTCCATCGGCCCCACGCGACCCCACGATCACGAAGGGGCTCGCCGCAATGAACTGGCGGCATATCTCGTCGACGTGGTCGATGACCTTGTTGCTGGCACGATAACTCGGAGAATTGCAGACCTCGCGCAAACGCTCCCGCGTCGTAATGAACTCGTCGAACCTCACGGACATGGTGGTCTCCGGCAGCGCGGGATTATTCCGGTTTGATCTGCGCGGTGCGGATCACGTCCCCCCAGCGTTCGGTCTGCTCGGCGATGAGCTTGCCGAACTCGGCCGGGGAGCCCTGTAGCGGCGCCCCGCCGAGGCCCGTCAGCCGGGCCTTGATGGCAGCATCCGCCAGACCCGCGTTGATCTCGGCGTTGAGCCGCTCGACAATCTGAATCGGCGTGTGCCGGGGCACTCCGATGCCGACCCAGCCGACCGACTCGTAGCCCGGCACGGTCTCTGCGACGGTGGGGATGTCAGGCAGCGCCGAAGACCTGGTCGCGGTCGTTACCGCCAGTGCGCGCAGCTTGCCGGACTTGACGTGTTCGAGCGATGAGAAGATCGGGTCGAATGCCAGCTGAATTTCGCCTCGCAGAAGGTCGGACAGCATCTGTGCCGAGCCGCGATAGCGCACATGCACCAGGTCGATCCCGGTCATCATCTTGAACAACTCACCCGCCATGTGCTGCGGGCTGCCAATGCCCGCAGACCCGAAATTCAGCTTGCCGGAATTGACCTTGGCGTAGGCAATCAGCTCGGACACGGTGCCGGCCGGAATGGACGCATGCACCGCCATAACGAGCGGATTGCTCATGATGCCGCCGACCGGCGCTATATCTCGGACGAAGTTGAAGCTGAGCTTCTCATAGAGAGTCGCATTGATGGCGTTGAACGATCCGGCCAGCAGGAGGGTGTGGCCGTCCGCCGCCGACGTCACCACCGCCTCGGTCCCGATATTGCCGCCCGCGCCCGGTCGGTTTTCGACGGTGCAGGGCTGGCCGAGACGCTCCGACAACCAGTGGCCGATGAGCCGTGCGCTGATGTCGGCGGCGCCTCCGGCGGCTTGCGGCACGATCAAGCGGATCGGCCGCGTCGGATACGCCTCTGCGAGCGCGGTCGATGCCAGGACTGGTAGAGCGGCAATCCCCGCGGCGAGTTGAAGCAGTCTGCGGCGCGCAATGGTCATGAGCTATGCCCTTTTTGCTGCAACAGTGTCGCGATAATCATGCCAGGCTCTCGGCATTCCCGCTTTGCGAATGGCTTACTTTATCCTTACCTTGGCCTTCATTTGACGAGCACGGTCCTGCCTGTGCTGGAGTGCAAGTTGCTGTACCGGTTCGAAAAATATGCGCTGGACACCGACCGCCGGGAGCTTCGGCATGGCGGCAAGCTGGTAAACCTTGCACCGCAAGTCTTCGATATCCTCTCCTTTCTGATCCGCCATCGCGAGCGTGTCATTAGCAAGGACGATCTCATCGCCAGTATCTGGGGCGGACGCATCGTTTCAGAGTCAGCGCTGACGACGCGGCTGAATGGCGCCCGGAAGGCGATTGGCGACAGTGGCGAGGAACAACGGTTGATCAAGACGCTTCCCCGCAAGGGATTTCGCTTCGTCGGCGAGGTTCACGAGGAAGGAACGTCGAAGACCGTCCTGGCCGGGGTTACGCCGAGCCTCACCTCGCAGGAGCACCCCTCGATCGTCGTTCTGCCGTTTGCAAATCTGAGTGGCGATCCGCTGCAGGACTATTTCACCGATGGAATTGTCGAGGACATCACCACCGAGCTGTCTCGATTCTCCGAGCTGTTCGTCATCGCGCGCAACACGAGCTTCACCTACAAGGGACAGGCGGTCGACGTCCGGGCCGTGAGGCGGGACCTCGGCGTCCGCTATGCGCTGGAAGGCAGTGTGCGCAAGGCGGAGAAGCGCGTGCGGATCACCGGCCAGTTGATCGATGCCGAAAGCGGAAAGCACATCTGGGCAGATCGGTTCGAAAGTTCGCTCGAAGATATTTTCGAGCTGCAGGATCAGATGGCGCACAGCGTGGTGGGCGCGATCGCTCCCAGGTTGGAACAAGCCGAAATCGAGCGCGCCAAACGTAAACCAACGGAAAGCCTGAGCGCCTATGATTGCTTCCTGCGCGGCATGGCCGGTTGGCACGACTGGACCAGAGCCGGTCACGATGCCGCGCTAAGGCGATTCTATCGCGCGATTGAACTCGATCCGGCATTTGCAAGACCGCATGCGCTCGCCGCGGGCTGCTTTCTCATGCGCAAGTCGAATGGCTGGGTGGTCGATCGCGCTGCCGAGACGGCCGAGACCAATCGGCTTGCACGACTGGCCGCCGACCTTGGCCGGGCGGATGCCGTCGCGCTCGCCTGGAGCGCACATGCGCTGGCTCACGTCGTCGGCGACATCAAGGCTGGGATTGCTCTGATCGATCATGCCCTGCGATTGAACCCGAACCTGGCCGTCGCCTGGCAGCGCAGCGGCTGGATCCGTGTCTATGCGGGAGAATGCGAGGTGGCGATCGAGCACCTGCACAACGCCATGCGCCTCAGTCCACTCGACCCGCTGATGCATCTGGCCTACAGCGCCATGGCCTTCGCCTATTTCCTTCTTGGCGACCTTGACCAGTCTTCCACATGGTCCGACCGCGCGTTGCAGATGCGGCCGGACTGGCCCGTTGCACTGCGCGTTTCGGCGATGAGCCATGCCTTTGCCGGCCGTGACCGCCTGACACGACAGGCGATGACGCGGCTACGCGCACTGCAACCCACCTTGCAGCTATCAAATCTACACGAGCAGATATTCCTCCACCGGCCCGAACATATGCAGAGATTCATCGAAGGTATGAGGAATGCCGGGTTGCCCGAATAGCCGACGACCAGCTCGTGCTAGGCCAGATAGAGCGCCAGATAGCCCTGCATCGCATAGAGCGCGCAGAGCGCGAGGCTCGACCACACCGCGGCGCTGAAATACAGGAACATCCAGGTCAGCTCGCCCTTCCAATGCGCGATGTCGTGGGTCACCACCCAGCGTGTCGAGACGTCATGCAGTCCCTCGATGAAGCCGAGGAACGTGTTGCCCTCGGCGTGCCCTGCCCGCCAGCGGCTGAGATACATCGGCACGTCGACGGTGACGAGGAAGGCGAGGAAGCAGGCGATGCCGACGATGCCTGACATCAGCGCCCAGCGCACCACGCCCTGGAATTCCGGCATCAGGCGGCATAGCGCGATGCCGGCGAGGAAGAAGGTCACCGCCCACAGCGAGTTCTCGATCGCGTTGTAGAGAAAGTTGGTCGTCACCACCGCGTACCAGGAAAAGCATTCCGCGATGATGATGATCGGCACGATCACGAGCGCGATGTTCACCGCGGTCTCCGCGCCGGTCATCTTGCCGAGCTGATGCAGGATGATGGCCCATTGCGCCACGAAGCAGAGCTCGGCCACGGTCGCGACCGTCCGGCCGACCACGACGCTCGACAGCCAGGTGTCGAACAGGCAGATGCGCTGCACGTCGGCGCGCGGCAGGAACGAGCGGAACGCGCAGCCGAACACATAGCCGGCGCAGAGCAGGAACATCAGCCCGACGTCCGAGCCGCCGCTGAGATTGCCCGACGGCGTCGGGTAGAACTCGCGGTACAGCAAAAACCAGACGAGGATATTGGCGCCGCTCACAAGCGTGAGAGATCCCCACCACCACGCAAGGGGATTTGACCGCGCCTGCCACTGCAACATGAGCCGCTCCGCAAATAATCGATCTGACATGTCGTCGTAATAATCCTGTCACAAGACGGCGTGCAATCACGACAAAAATCTGTGCGCTGGCTCTGTCGCGCGCGCTTTCCAGCGGAATGCCCGGGTCTACGCGCCTGTCCACATATCGGACAATTTTGTGGGGATCGTCGAATCTATTGGACAGCACTCATCGCCCCGTCTGATAGTTAGGTCATGGCGCCAACAGACTCATCCAAGCCGCGACACCTGCTCTCCTCCGCCGCCGCCGTGCTGGCGGAGAGCGCCGATGACGCCGCCTTCGCCACGACGCTGGCCAAAGGGCTGGTCGTGCTCGAAGCCTTCAGGGCCGGGAGCACGTTGCTGGGCAACATGGAGCTGTCGACGCTGACGGGCATCCCGCGGCCGACGGTGGCGCGGCTCACCCACACGCTGGCCGAGCTCGGCTACCTCCGCTACGACGCCGAGCGGGCCAAGTACCGCGTCGGTGCGCGGGCGCTGCGGATCGCGCATCCTCTGCTCGCCGGGATGCAGTTCCGCCAGGTTGCGCGGCCGATGATGCAGGAGCTGGCGCTCAGCGTCCGCGGCACGGTCTCGATCGGCCTGCTCGACGCCACCTCGATGATCTATGTCGAGACCGCGCGCTCCGGCGACGTCGGACCGCACGTGCCCGACATCGGCATGCCGATTCCCGTGGTGCTGACCGCGATGGGACGCGCCGCGGCGGCAACCCTGCCGGCGGCCGACGCCGACCGGCTCGAGCGGAACATCGCGGCCGAAGACGCCGAGCTATGGTCGGCCTTTCGCGACAAGTACCGCGCCGGGATCGCGCAATGCAGAAGCCGCGGCTTCTGCACCTGCTGGGGCGAGTACATGGCCTCGATCCATGCCGTCGCGGCGCCGCTGTTTCACGCCGGCGAATCCAAGCAGTCGTTCTCGATCAATTGCGGCATCCCGGCATTCCGCCTCCAGCCGGGCCAGCTGGAAGCCGAGATCGGTCCGCGCATCGCCGCGCTCGCCGACAGCATCCGCGCCATCGTCGGGCAGGCTGAGCTCGCGCCGCCGCGCAAGACCAAGAAGATCGCAAGGACCGGGGCGTGACATGGCTGGACCGCTCGAAGGATTGAAGGTTCTCGACATCGCGACCATCATCGCAGCGCCCTTTGCCGCAACGCTGCTGGCCGATTACGGCGCCGAGGTGCTCAAGATCGAGATGCCGGGCCAAGGCGACGGCGTACGGTCGTTTCCGCCGTTCAAGGACGGCAAGCCGCTGTGGTGGAAAGCGGCCAATCGCAACAAGAAGTTCGCCACGCTCGATCTGCGCACGCAGGAAGGACTTGCGCTGTTCAAGCAGCTGCTTCCGCGCTTCGACGTGCTGATCGAGAATTTCCGTCCGGGAACGCTGGATCGCTGGGGCTTGCCCAAGGAGGTGCTGTGGTCGATCCAGCCGCGCCTGGTGATCCTGCGCGCCACCGCCTTCGGGCAGGATGGCCCCTATCGCGAGCGGCCCGGCTTTGCCCGCATCTTCGAGGCCATGGGCGGGCTCACCTACATCACGGGCGAGAGCGACGGCGAGCCGACCCATCCCGGATACCCGATCGGAGATTCGATCGGCGGCCTGTTCGGCGCCGTCGGCGTGCTCGCGGCGCTGTGGAAACGGGCACGAGACCCCAATGCCCCCGGCGAGGAGATCGATCTTTCGCTGACTGAAGCCACTTTCCGTCTGCTCGACGTTCTCGCCATCGAGCACGATCAGCTCGGCGCCGTTCGAGAGCGGATCGGCAACGCCAACGGCTATTCGGCGCCGGCCGCCGTGTTTCGCACGAGCGACGGTCACTGGGTGACGCTCGCAGGCTCGACCAACGCACTGTTTGCGGCGAACTGCCGGGCGATCGAGCGGCCCGACCTCATCGAGGACCCGCGTTTCGCCACCAACGACCGCCGCGTCAAGCACGCTTCCGAGCTCAACGACATCTTCGCCGGCTGGTGCGCCGCCCATCCCCTCGACGAGGTCCTCGCAAGGTTCAATGCCGCGCAGGGAACGCTCGCGCCGATCTATTCGATCGACCAGATCGCCGACGATCCGCAAGTGAAGGCGCGCGAGGTGATCACCCGCGTAGCCGACCGCGATTTCGGCACGGTTGCCATGGCCAACGTCGTTCCTCGCTTCAGCGTCGATCCGACGCGAATGCGTCACGCCGCAGGTGACGTCGGCCAGGACAATGACGAGGTCTTCCGGGACTGGCTTGGCCTGTCGGACCAGGAGATTGAACGGCTCACCCAACGAAAGGTGATCTGACGTCGCAGCAAGACCAACGACACAAGAAGACCAACGACAAAAGGGAGGACGAAAACGGTGGCATCATTCAAGGTCACACGCCGAACCCTGCTGGGCACGATCGCAGGCGGCCTCGCAGCAGGATCGGGCTTGGCAGCGCATGCCGAAGACGCCTGGCCGTCGCGCCTGGTACGGCTGATCTCGCCTTACGGCCCCGGCGGCTCCAACGACATCTCGCTGCGCCTGCTGGCCGAAGAGTTCGGCCGCAGTCTGCGTCAGCAGTTCATTGTCGAGAACAAGCCGGGCGCCGGCACCCGCATCGCCAACGACATGGTCGCCCATGCGCCCGGCGACGGCTACACGCTTCTGTATGTCGCGGCGCCCTACGCCACCGCCGAGGCGCTGTTCGGCAAGCTGACCTATGACCGCAAGGAACTGCAGCCGGTCGCCATGGTCGTGATCGCGCCGCTGTTTCTCATCATCAGCGCGGACGCACCGTTCAAGACGCTTCCCGAGCTGATCGCCTACGGCAAATCGAAGCCCGATGGGCTGACCTTCGCCTCTCCCGGCGCCGGCTCGCAGCCGCACCTGGCCGGAGAGCTGCTGTTCCGCGACGCCGGCGTCAAGGGCCTCAACATCCCGTTCCGGGGCGATGCCGCCTCCTACACCGAGCTGCTCGCCGGCCGCGTCGATGCCACGCTGACGGCGCTGCCGACCGCCCTGCCCTACATCCAGAGCGGCAAGTTCATCGTGCTCGGCGTCGCCTCGCCCGAGCGCAGCGCGCTCTATCCGCAGGCGCCGACCTTGCGCGAGCAGGGTTTCCCGAACGTCGCGGCCGCCGGCTGGTACGGCTTCATGGCGCCGGCGACGACGCCGCGCGCGATCGTCGACAAGTTCCAGGCCGAAGTCCTGCGCGCGCTCGCCGAGCCGGCCATCAAGGACAAGCTGACGGCTCAAGGCCTCGAAGTGCGCGCCGGCACCGCCGCAGAGTTCGGCAAGTTCATCGATGCCGAGACGCAGAAATGGACCAAGCTGATCCGCGATGCCGGGCTCAAGGGCGAATGACAGTGTGCGAACAGGGCATGAAAATGAAGAACCGTCTTCTCGAACGCATCGCCGCCTCCGCTCTCGTTCTGGCGCTGTCGATCGCACAGGCTCACGCGCAGAAGAAATACGATCCCGGCGCCTCCGACACCGCGATCAAGGTCGGACAGACCGTGCCGCTGAGCGGGCCCGCCTCGGCCTACGCCGTGATCGGCAAGACTCAGGCGGCCTATATGAAGATGATCAACGATCAGGGCGGCGTGAACGGGCGCAAGATCGAGCTGATCCAATATGACGACGCCTATTCGCCGCCGAAGACGGTGGAGCAGGTCCGCAAGCTGGTCGAAAGCGACGAGGTGCTGCTGACGTTCCAGATCATCGGCACCGCGCCGAACGTCGCCGTGCAGAAATATCTCAACGCCAAGAAGATCCCGCAGCTGTTCGCGGCCACCGGCGCGGCCCGCTTCACCGATCCCAAGAACTTTCCCTGGACCATGGGCTTCAACCCCTCCTACCTCGTCGAGGGCCGGATCTACGCGCAATATCTCCTGAAGAACCATCCGAACGCGAAGATCGGCGTGCTCTTCCAGAACGACGACCTCGGCAAGGATTATCTCGCCGGCCTCAAGGCGGGCCTCGGCGACAAGGCGAAGATGGTGGTGGCCGAGACCTCCTACGAGATCTCAGAACCGACCATCGACTCGCAGATCCTGCGGTTGAAGGACGCCGGCGCCGACGTGCTGTTCAGCGCCACGACGCCGAAGCAGGCCGCGCAGGCGATCAAGAAGGTCGCCGAGATCGGCTGGAAGCCGCTGCACATCATCGACATCAATGCCTCCTCGCTCAGCGCCGTGCTGAAGCCGGCGGGTCTGGACAATTCCAAGGGCGTCATCAGCGTCGGCTACGTCAAGGACGCCGCCGATCCCGAATGGAAGGACGATGCCGGCATGAAGCGCTACCTCGCCTTCATGGCGAAATACTATCCCGAGGGCGACAGGGATTCGAACCTGAACGTCTACGGCTACATCACCGCCCAGCTGCTGGTGCAGGTGCTGAAGCAATGCGGCGACGATTTGACGCGTGAGAACGTGATGCGGCAGGCCGCGAGCCTCAGGGACGTCGTGCTCGATCTGACGCTTCCCGGAATCTCCGTCACGACGACGCCGACCGACTACCGCGTCAACAAGCAGTTCCAGATGGTGCAGTTCGACGGCCAGCGTTGGCAGAAGCTCGGAGACATCGTGTCGGACGAGGCGAAGGAGTGAGGACCCGGGTTAGGCGCCGTTCCTCCACACCTCTCGTCATGGCCGGGCTTGTCCCGGCCATCCACGCCTAACCGCGCAGCACGAATAACGTGGATGCCCGGGACAAGCCCGGGCATGACGACCAAGACTGTAGCTCACCGCTTCATGGCCGCCACGTAGGCCGCGAGCTTGTCCAGCGTCTGATAGCCGTATTCGACGGCGCCGAAGCCGATCATGCCGTCGCGCTGCTCGGTGCTCGAAGCCAGCTGCCGCATCATCAGCACGGTCTTGCCGTTGCTCTGCTCGGCAAAGGTAACAGTGAAGCGGAACATGCCGGGATCGTCGTCCTGGTCGTGGCCGTGATCCATCTCCATCAGGGACGGCCGCTCGATGCGGCGGAAGCGCATCCGGTTCGGATAGACCGTGCCGTCGGGGCCGATCATGTTGAAGCGCCAGACGCCGCCGACGCGCACGTCGATCTCGAAGGTCTCCACCTTGAACCCCTTCGGCCCGAACCATTGCGGCAGATGCTTCGGGTCGGACCAGGCCTCGAACACCAGATCGCGCGGCGCGTCGATCACGCGCGACATCACGATCTCGCGGTCGAGCGACCATTGCGATAAAGCGGGATTGGCTGATTTCGTCATGACTCAGAACCTTTCCGTCTGGTTGTTCGGGACGGCCGCTTGGCGGCCGCCCTCTCCTTCTTGAGCTTCATCACGTAGGCTTCGAAGCGGTCCAGCCGCGCCTCCCACACCGCGCGCTGCTGCTGGAACCAGTCCTCGGCGCCGAGCAGCGCATCCGGGCTGAGGCGGCAGGTGCGCACGCGGCCGGTCTTCTCCGACAGAACGAGACCGCTCGTCTCCAGCACGTGGATGTGTTTCATGAAGCTCGGCAGCGCCATGTCGAAGGGATTGGCGAGCTCGCCGACCGAAGCCTCGCCGGCGCACAGCCGCATCACGATCGCCCGCCGGGTCGGATCGGCAAGCGCTGCGAAAACCTGGTCGAGGCGGGTCAATTGGTTAGCCATGAAGCTAACTATAGTGCCACAGCTGGGCGCCGTCAACAATAGTTAGCTCACAAGCTAAGTAATTTTAGAGGCGCAGCGGCGGCATCAGACCGAGCGCGTCAGCCCGCCGTCCACGCGGATGTTCTGGCCGGTGATGTAGGCGGCGCCGTCGGAGGCCAGGAACGAGATCGTCGCCGCGATCTCCTCCACCTTGCCGTAGCGCTTCAGCGGCACGCTGTCGCGGCGCGCGTCCTGCTGCGGCAGGCTGTCGATCCAGCCCGGCAAGACGTTGTTCATGCGGATGTTGTCGGCCGCATGGGTGTCGGTGAAGATCTTCGTGAAGGCGGCAAGGCCGGCGCGGAACACCGCCGAGGTCGGGAACATCGCGCTGGGCTCGAACGCCCAGGCGGTCGAGATGTTGATGATGGCGCCTCCCTTCTGCGCCTGCATCAGCGGCGTCACCAGCCGCGTCGGGCGGATCACGTTCAGCAGATAAGTGTCGAGGCCGGCGTGCCATTGCTCGTCGGTGATCTCCGTGATGGGAGCGCGCGGCCCGTGACCGGCGCTGTTGACGAGCACGTCGATCCGTCCCCACTTCGCCATGGCACCGTCGACGAGACGCTTGAGGTCGTCGTTCTCCTTGTTCGAGCCGGTGACGCCGAACCCGCCGAGCTCGGCGGCCAGCGCCTCGCCCTTGCCGGAGGACGACAGGATCGCGACGTGAAATCCGTCCGCGGCCAGCCGCCGCGCAGCCCCTGCCCCCATGCCGCTGCCGCCGGCGGTAACGAGCGCAACCTTCTCTGCTGCCATGAGCCATCATCCCTTGAGTTGAGGCGAGCCGCAGGCTCGGCCTATCATGCGGCCTTCTACAGCCAGACCTGTCGGCAGGTCCATGGTCGAAGGACGCATCCGATGAGCAACGCGCGATGAATGACTTGCAGATCCGCAATCTGCGCCCCGATGAAATCTCCCTCGCCATCGAATGGGCCGCGGCCGAGGGCTGGAATCCCGGCCGCTACGATGCCGCCTGCTTCGCAATCCCCGACGCGCAGGGTTTCTTCGTCGGCGAGATCGATGGCGAGCCGGCAGCAACCGTCTCCTGCGTCAATTATGACGACCGCTTCGCCTTCCTCGGGTTCTACATCGTGCGTGCAGACCTTCGCGGCTCCGGCCACGGCCTGCGGATCTGGAACGCGGCGATCGCCCATGCGGGATCCCGCGTGATCGGGCTCGACGGCGTGGTGGCGCAGCAGGACAATTACAGGAAGTCCGGTTTCCAGCTCGCTTACGCCAACATCCGCTATGGCGGCGTCGTCGCCGCGCCCGTGAAGCCGCCAGCCGATGTCGTCGCGCTCGACACGATCCCGTTTGCACTCGTGGAAGCCGACGACACCACTATCTTCCCGGCGCGGCGCAGCGCCTTCCTGCGCGCCTGGATCAATGCACCGGGCCATGTCGGCCGCGCGCTCTTGCGCGACGGCAAGCTCGCCGCCTGGGGCGTGATCCGGCCGTGCCGGACCGGCTCCAAGATCGGCCCGCTGGTCGCCGACGATCGCACGGCGGCCGAGGCGATCGTGCAGGCCCTGCTGGCAAGCGTGGATGGCGAGGTGTTTCTCGACGTCCCCGCCGTCAATCGCGAGGCCATCGCGCTCGCGGAGGCGCTCGGGCTCAAGCCGGTGTTCGAGACGGCGCGGATGTACACGGGCGCGATCCCGCCGCTGCGCATCGATCGCGTCTTCGGCGTGACCAGCTTCGAGCTCGGCTAAAGCTTTGCGCATGATCCGTTTCGGAAAACCGCTGCGCAGTTTTCCGGATCATGCCTTGGCACCGCTCAGTAGCAGCGCGTGATGTTGACCGTGTGCTCGCTGCCGCCGCGGCCGGGCACCCTCACCTGCTCCGTCGGGCAGCTCGGCACGTAGGGCCGGTCGGACGGCACGACGTTCGGCGGGAAACGATGCGTCCAATCCCAGGGCACGTCATACGTGTAGGTGTAGCGCACGTCGGCGGAAAGCGACTGGGCGATATCGACGAAAGACTGGCTGTTGCCGCCGCTGTCGTGGAAGAAGCCGCCGCCGGGCCAGTAGACGAAGGGGGTGTTGCGCCGGTGGAACCGGGCGCCCGGCGCGATGGGCGGACGCGCGATCGCGCCGGACGGCGCCGCACTCAGCCCGTGCGGCGCAGCGCCGCCGGGTTGAGCAGAACTATCGCTGAGACTAAGGAGCAGCGCGGCTGCGCTGAGCGAGGCGAGCATCGCCCCATATGATCTGGACATCATGATACGCACCAACTCGTTTGGCTTCGGCGGCTCCCCGCAGCTACGCTAGGCCGGGCCGTCGCCCAGCCGCAAACGTATAATTAATTATTGGTTAAGGCACGGGATTAGCCGGGGAACCGGTGCGGCAAAGAGCGCCCGGATTGCCGCCGATAAGCACTTCGTTCTGAAACAGCGTCTCATAACCAGTTGATCGGACTTGATCGCCTGCGCCAGCCAGGTTCCGGAACGCTCCCGCAGTGCAACCGTTGGCCCCCGACACAAGCAAGGAGCATTCCCAATGCGGAACACGTCAAAACTCCTCTGCCTGGTCACGGCATCGCTCGTCGCCGGCACGGCGGCAGCCTCGGCGCAGGGCTACGACTGGAACGGATCCCGCATGGGCTGGGACCACAGCGCCCCCGCCTACGAGCCGGTCCAGCCGCGCGCATATTATCCTGATGTCGGAAGCCCCTATGGCGCGCTCAACGGCACCAACCACCCGACACCGAGCTCGTCGCAGGGCGACGTCGGCCCTGAGGGCAACAATAACGGCACGCTGACCGGCCGCTATCGCTGGTAGAGCCGCGAACGCGTAAGGCCCACCGTCCACACCGGACGGTGGGCCTTCGTGCGTCAGCAGCTTCCGGCGCAGCTGACCGCGCGCCGGATCGAGCGTTCTTCCCCAATCCCTTGCGCTATCCGACGGCAAAACACCCAAGCCCTCGGTCAATCCGCGCTACCGAAAATATTCCACTTTACCGAATTTCGGAAATGACGTATGTGTCGCGCAACCCGGCCCAAGGAAGAGGGGCGTATCGCGATCGTCACGAACGCGGGCCGGGCGGCGGTGGACGCCGATGGCATCGGCGCGAAGGGTCTTGCAGGGCGGGCAACCGTGAGCAAGGCCGTCGCGCACACGACCGGTGCAATCGGCGTACGGCAAAATCGTGTGGTCCTGGCGCCCGGGGTCTGTGCGCCAAGTGTTGCGGTGATGCGGCGGCCCGACCGGGCCCGCGCATCGATCGTCCGCAAGACGACGGGGGCAATAGTGCAACGCTCCCCGGGGAGCGCACGACATAAGCCGTTCCAACCACTGCGCAGGGAAGGCCGGGATGTCCCGGTTGCCCTGTTCTCCGCTATGCAGCAGCACACGCAGTCTGCCCTTGGCATGGCGGTCCATGGGAGCCACCGGCTCCCGGCCTTCCCTGCGCCTTCTTTCAATTCAGAGGGCGAAGCGATCAGGCAAAGCTCGGGCAAGCAAGCCGCGAGGATGCGATCCCATGTCAATCATTCACCGACGCTCGTGCCCCGGACGCAGCGCAGCACGAAGTGATGCGCTGCAGAGCCGGGGCCCATGCATCAGCGAGCGCTGCGGCTCGCTGGGTCCCGGCTCTGCGCAGCAGCGCAAGAGCGCTGCAGCGCGTCCGGGACACGCGAGAGACGCGCGCAATCACCACACACTCCGTCGGCCTCGAGCAGGACGCCGGCACAGAAAAAACGGCGGGGACATGCCCCCGCCGTTCGATCGCGTCTTCATCGGACACGCGTGGATGTTACATGCCCGAGTCTTACATGCAAAAAGTCTTACATGCCGATGTCGAACACGTTCGGCAATTGGCCCGCCAGCGGCAGCGCGGTTGCGCCGAGGAAGGTCGCCACCATCGCCATCAGGCGACGGTTGTTGTGGCGCTTGCCGCGCATCTGGCCGGCGATCCATTCCAGCATCTCGCTGTTGACCTTGGAGGCATAGGACGGCGCCCAGCTCTCGATCTCGGTGTCGGCCGACAGCGCGACGCTGCGCGGCGGAACCTTCAGGCCCGAGGCGCTGGCGGCATAATGAGCAACGGCCTTGGCGAGCAAATCGTCGAAGCGGCCGCCATCGCTGCGCTCGGTCGCGGCCTCGTTGATCTCGAACAGGACCTCGGCCTCGGCGCGGCTGACCGGCTGGTCGTTGACGGCGGTGGCCGTCAGGATCCGCGTGCACCAGGCGGTGTCATCGGCATCGAGCGAACGGGAGAAGTGCACCCTTCCCTTGGTGGTCGGCCCCTCCCCGGTGATCACGCCGTCACGCACGATGGAGAGTGCATGGGCCGCGGTATCGCGGCAGGACGGTTCGAGGGACGAGGGCTCGACAGATTTAGGCGCAGCGGCAGACATAGTTCACTTCCAGACTTCTTCTGACCGGCCAGCATTTTCATGCCGGCGTAAAGGGGTGGTTAACGATTCGATACGGCGATCGCGACTTTTCGAGATGGTTGCCAATTGGTCGCTGTCAGGACCGTTTTGGTTCTCGGACGCGCCGGGCGAGCGTGATGGAAGTCATAAAAGGCATTATCGGGGCGAGCGAGGCCGTGCGACCCCGGGTGGAGATGTTTCGCCGCAGGCGCTGCTGTAACAATAAGTTGCTAGGAAATCGGGCCTTCAAGGAAGGAATTCACATTTTACTCGAACCGGTTCAGCGGGCGTTCACTTGGTCTGGCAAGGCCCCTATAATGTGGGTGACGGCCAGAGACGAATTTCCCAGTCAGTTCAATGCGATGAGGTAACATCATGACACTTCCGATCGGCGCCACCGCACCCGACTTCGAAGCCGAGACCACCGAAGGGAAGATCAAGTTCCACGACTGGATCGGCAACAGCTGGGCGCTCCTGTTCTCGCACCCCAAGGACTTCACGCCGGTTTGCACGACCGAGCTCGGCGCCCTCGCCAGGTTGAAGCCGGAATTCGACAAGCGCGGCGTCAAGCTGATGGGCCTCTCGGTCGATCCGGTCGACAACCACGCGCGCTGGTCAGAGGACATCAAGGAGACGCAAGGCGCAGCGCCGAACTACCCGATGATCGGCGACACCGATTACAACGTCTCGAAGCTCTACGGCATGCTGCCGGCCGCGATCTCGGGCGATCCCCTCAAGCGCACCGCCGCCGACAACCAGACCGTCCGCAACGTCTTCATCATCGGGCCCGACAAGAAGATCAAGCTGGTGCTGGTCTATCCGATGACCACGGGCCGGAACTTCCAGGAGATCCTGCGCGTCATCGACTCGCTGCAGCTCACCGCCAAGCATCGCGTCGCGACCCCTGCCGACTGGACCCAGGGCGACGACGTCATCATCGCGGGCTCGGTCTCCAACGACGAGGCCAAGACGATCTATCCGCAGGGCTGGAAGGAGCCGAAGCCCTACCTGCGCATCGTGCCGCAGCCGAAGTGACTTTTTGCAGTCGCGCATAGCGACTGCAAAAGGTCATCCCGATGGTCCGTAGGACCAGACCCGGGATCTCGAGATTCTCAGGTGCGCAATTGCGCACCGGAGCTCGGTCCTCCGGACCGCCCCGGAATGACCATAGCGATCAAGCCGTCCGCACGCGGTCGAGGAAACCGTCGACCTCTGCCTTCAGATGCAGGCTCTCGCCGGACAGCGCCTGGGCCGAGGCAAACATCCGGCTCGAGGTCTCGCCGGTCTCGCTGGCGCCCTTGGCGGCGTGCCGGACGTTGACGGCGACCTCGGCCGTGCCAGAGACCGCCGCGCGGACGCTCGACACGATGTTCTGGGTCGCGCCCTTCTGTTGCTCGACCGCAGCCGAGATCGAGCCGGCGATCCCGCTGATGCGCTCGATGGTCTGACTGATCGCCTTGATGGCGGCGACCGATTCCTCGGTCGCAAGCTGCATGCTCTCGATCTGGTTCGATATCTCGTCGGTCGCCTTTGCGGTCTGACCGGCCAGCGTCTTGACCTCCTGAGCCACCACTGCAAAGCCGCGGCCGGCATCGCCCGCGCGTGCGGCCTCGATGGTGGCGTTCAGCGCCAGGAGGTTGGTCTGCTCGGCAATCGAGGTGATCAGCTTGACGACGTCGCCAATGCGCGCGCCGGCTTCCGAGAGCTGGGCGATGCGCTGGTCGGTGGCCTCGGCCTGCCGCACGGCTTCGGCGGAAATCTCGTTCGATTCCTGCACGCGCCGGGTGATCTCGGTGATCGACTGAGACAGCTCGTCGGAGGCCGAGGCCGCCGAACGCACGTGCTCGGAGGCATTGTCGGAAGCGCCCGCGGACTGCGCCGACAGATCGGCGGTGGAGCGTGCGACGTCGGTCAGTTGTCGCGCCGCGCGCTCGAACTCGCCCGACGATGTCAGCACCTTGTCGAGGATGCCGCCGACGCTGCCGCGGAACTCCTCGACGAAGTTGCGCAGGTCGGATTTGCGCTGCTCGGCCGCCGCGGCCGCGGCCGCCGCCTGCTCGCTGCGCATGCGCGCCCGCTCCAGCGAATTGCTCTTGAACACGGCGACCGTGCGGGCGATCTCGCCGATCTCGTCGGCGCGGTCCTCGCATTCGATCGTGACGTCGCTCTGGCCGTTGGCAAGTGCGGTGAGCGAGTGCGTCACGGAGGTGAGTGGTCGGGTGACGCGGCGGACGACCAGCAGGGTCAGGCCCAGCACCAGAAGCGCGGCAAGTCCGGCGGCCGCAGCCATGCTCTCGATCGCGCGGGCCAGCATGCTCTCGTACTGGACCATGGGGATGCCGACATAGAGAATGCCGACGACCTTGCCGGCCGCGTTCGCGATGGGGAAATAGGCGGTCATGAAGGTCTTGCCGAACAGCGTGGCCGGACCTTTATAGGCCTCGCCGCGGCGCAGCGGCGCCTGTCCCGGATGGTCGGCGGCAAGCTGGGTGCCGACGGCGCGGTCGCCGTTTTCCTTCTTCACGTTGGTGGAGCGGCGGACGAACTGCCCGCTCGCATCGTCGAACACGAACAGGGTCGCATTGCCGCCGACATAGGACACCGCGCGGTCGACGATGGCGTGATCCTTGATCTCGGGCATCGCAGGAATTTCGGCGCGCACCACCGTGCCGTCCCGCATCGTGATCTTGGCGGCCGGGACGATCTCGGTGAAGGCCAGCGCCAGCGTGCGCAGGTTGACCTCGATGTCGCGCGAGGCGCGGTCATTGAAGGCGGAGGTCAGCGACCAATAGCCGGCGCCGACCACGAGTGCCGTGTTCACGGCGATCAGCAACACGGCGCACAGAACCGCTTTGGTGCCCAGCTTGAACTGCGGCAGGAACTTCCCAGTCGAAATCTTGGACATGAATGGAACTACCCCCGTAATCCCTGCATAATCGTGCAGTGGTATTACAGTCCCCTTAATGATGATTATACCGCCGAGCCCGGCATGCTTTCCAAATCGTAAACGAGGATTCCCCTGACCGAACCGAGCGTGCCGCCCATCGTCGTCTGGTTCCGCGACGACCTTCGCCTGTCCGACCATCCTGCCTTGCTTGCCGCTGCGAAGAGCGGTGCGCCGGTGGTCTGCCTTTACGTGCTTGATGACGGCCTCGCCCGACCGCCCGGCGCCGCGACGCGCTGGTGGCTGGCGCAGTCGCTGCGGGCGCTCGGTGCCGCAATCGCTGCGCGCGGCGGATCGCTCGTCCTGCGCAAGGGACCGGCGGCCCGGATCATTCCGGACGTGGCGCGCGAAAGCGGCGCCCGCGCCGTCTACTGGAATGGAATTGCGCAGGCGCCGCATCAGGCCGTCGAGAGCCGGCTCGCGGCGGCGCTGGCAAAGCTCGGTGTCGATTCGCAAAGCTTCTCCGGCGATCTCCTCGCCCCGCCCTCGGCCATCCGCACCAAGGAGGGCCGCGGCTTGCGCGTGTTCACGCCGTTCTGGCGGCGCGTGCTGTCGCTCGGCGATCCGGCAAAGCCGCTGCCTGCTCCGAAACAGCTGCGCCCCGCGCCGAAGATCGCCGGCGATGTGCTGGAGAGCTGGGCACTGGAACCAGGCAAGCCAGACTGGGCGGGCGGCCTGCGCGAAACATGGACCCCGGGCGAGGCCTCGGCCCGGACGCGCCTGCGCGACTTCCTCGAGCACGCCGCGCGCGCCTATGTCGGCGATCGCGACCGTCCGGACCGGGACGGGACCTCACGGCTCTCGCCGCATTTGAGGTTCGGCGAACTCAGCCCGCGCCAGATCTGGCATGCGGCACGATTCGCGGCGGACCAGGATCCGGCACTCCGGCCCGGCATCGAAAAATTCCTGAGCGAACTCGGCTGGCGCGAGTTCTGCCGTCACCTGCTCCACGATCACCCCGACCTCGCCACCGAAAACCTTCAAGCCAATTTCGACGGCTTTCCCTGGAAGCGCGACATCAAGGCGCTCGCCGCCTGGCAACGCGGCCGCACCGGCTATCCGATCGTCGATGCCGGCCTGCGCCAGCTCTGGCACACCGGCGTGATGCACAACCGGGTGCGGATGGTGGTGGCCTCCTTCCTGGTCAAGCACCTCTTGATCGACTGGCGCGAGGGCGAGGCCTGGTTCTGGGACACGCTGGTCGATGCGGACGCCGGCAGCAATCCCGCCAATTGGCAATGGGTCGCCGGCTGCGGCGCCGACGCAGCGCCCTATTTCCGCGTGTTCAATCCGCAGCTGCAGGGCGAGAAGTTCGATCCGGATGGAACCTATGTCCGGCGCTGGGTGCCGGAGCTGAAACAGCTGCCGGCCAAGCTGATCCACCGCCCCTGGCAGGCAACGCCGATCGAGCTTGCGGGCGCAGGCATCACGCTCGGCAAGACCTATCCGCACCCGATCGTCGATCATGCCAGTGGACGCGAACGTGCGCTCGCAGCCTACGCGAAGATCCGCAAAGGTTGAGCGCTGCTTTGACACAATTATGAAACGCGCTATCGTCGTCGCGCCATACAAACCGTGGGGGACACGATATGGACGACGACAAGCCGATCACCGAACAGGCGATGGAGACGATCACCAATGCCGTGGAGGCGACCAAGGACGCGGCAGTCACCGCCGTCAAGAAGGTCAGGAAAGCCGCCAAGAAGGTCGCGAAGAAAGTAGCGCCGAAGAAGGCTTCCAAGAAGAAGGCCGCGAAGAAGAGTTCGAAGAAGGCCGCCAAGAAGGCCAGCAAGAAATCCTCGAAGAAAGCGGCCAAGAAGACCGTGAAGAAGACCGCCAAGAAAGCTGCAAAGACGAAGAAGAAGGCCAAGAAGGCGAAGCGCTGATCGGCGCTCAGCGGGGTCTCCGGATGCGAGCGCCTCCGGAGACTCTTTCCTCTCCGCGCTAGAAGCGGCGGTTGACCACGAACACCGCAGCGGCGCACATCGCCATGCCGGCGATCGCCAGCGCATCGAGCTTCTCGCCGAACAGCAGGTAGGCCATCAGCGCCGTCACGGCCGGCACCAGATAGAACAGGCTCGCGACCGAGGTCGCCGCGGCGTGGCGGATCAGCCAGTAGAGCAGCCCGATCGATCCGATCGAGAGCGCCACAGCGAGCCAGGCCAGCGCGAGCACGAATTCCCGCGTCCAGTGCACCACACGGTCCTCGAACAGGAAGGCGCCGATCGCGAAGAAAATGGTGACCGCGACATATTGCACGAGATTGCCCGCGCGCCAGTCGATCTGGTTGCAATAGCGGCGCTGATAGAGCGTGCCGAGCGTGATGCTGATCAGCGAGACCACCGAGGCGAGCCAGCCCAGCCCGGCGTCCCCGGTCATGGGACGGTTGTGCAGGATCATCACCACGCCGCCGAGGCCGAGCACGAGCCCGGCCCATTGCACCGGCGTCACCTTCTCGCCGAGCCAGCGGTTGGCGATGGTCGAGGTCAGGATCGGCTGAAGGCCCGGGATCAGCGCGGAGAGCCCGGCGGGAATCGAATGCGCGATCGCGATCGCGGTGCCGCCAAGATAAAAGCCATGGACGAGAATGCCCGCGACCGCGCTATGCGCGATGCCGGTGCTGTCAGGCCATTTCGGCCGCGCGAGGCCGGCGATGATCGCCATCAGGCCGACCACGATGGCCATGCGGATGGCGAGATAGGTCAGGGGATCGGCGTTGTCGACGACGTATTTAGTGCCGATGAATCCGGTGCTCCAGAGCAGGACGAACAGGATCGGCGCGGCGCGGGCGGTCAGGGCTTCTTGATTATGGTTCATTGCCGCCCTCATTGCCCCAGCGGGGGCTATGCGGCAATGCGAATTTCGTCCGGACGATGCTGCGTTGCGACGGACGATGGCGTCTCAGCGCAGCCGCTCACCACTCTTCCGGACAGGGATCGACGATCTTCCAGAGCTCGACGCCGTTCTTGATCTTCTTCATGTCGGTCGTGAGCCCGCCATTGCGACGAATCCAGTCCTTCACCGTATTGGGATAGTAGGACATCAGGTCGGAGGTCCCCTCGGAGCTGGTGACCTTGATGCCGAAGGTGAAGGCCTTGTCGTAATAGGCCTGGTGGAAACCAAGGCTTGCGCGCGGCGTCACGCAGATCTTGTTCATCGGCACGATGCCGAGCACCAGCGTGCAGGCCGAATTGCAGATGCCGTCGATGATGACCCGCTCGCCCTTCTCGCGGACCCGCTTGTACTTGGCCTTGTATTCCTCGACATAGCCGCCGTGGTCGCGGGTGATATGCAGCTCGGCCCGCGCCGGCGTGGCGGCGGCTAGACAGAGCAACAGCAGGCTCAGGAGCGTGATGCGCATGGCGAGGTGACGGCGATGGCCTTCAGAATGCACCGGCCTCGAAGGAGCCCCCAAAAGGCCGGCGACAGGATTCTTAACCGAATAGTTTTTGGTCATACTTGTGTGGGGAATTCGTTAAGCATCCTGAGAAGGCCAAAAATGGGCAGGCCTGGCCGCCATCTCGGCAATTCTGTCACACCCACCCGGGAATCCGCGGGTTTATCCGGGATTTCCAGGCGCCGGACGGGTGCCCCGGCGGTCCGAAATGGCTATAGATGGCTGACCTATTCGCGCGGGTCCCGGAGAATCAGATGAGCAAGTTGACGCTAGTCGCCGCGATTGCGGCCCTGTCGGCCGCAATCCTAGCCCCTGGCCTGGCGGAGGCAGGGGGTCGTCACCGGCACCACCGCGCCTACGCCAACCCGCTGCCCTACCCGATCAGCTATCTGCACAATTACGGGCCCGGCATCACCCCCGGCACCTTCGCCTATTACGACGGTCCCTCGACCAATCACTGCTACCAGAGCGCGGCCGCCTATCTCGGCCAGGACCGCCGCCGGCACCCCTGCTACTGAGGGCGCCGGCGCGGCCTGTTTCCGGGCGCGCCTATTTGGGCGTGCCCGACAGCAGCAATTGCTTCTCGATCTCGTAGACCGGCAGCTTGACGAGATCCTTGCCGACCTCGCCCTGAAGCGCCTTGCGCACAAGGTCCGAATAGTCGGCGCGGATCATGCCAAGCGCACGTGGTGAGGCCACCATGGTCAGGGCCGTGGTCTCGCCGGAGCTGACGGCGGCATCGAGCCGGCCGGCCAGGCTTCGCAGGAAGGCGCGCTCGGCCTCGTCGTGCCAATCGGTCTGCTCGACCGAGCTGCGGGCGCCGCCCGCAGCGGCATACAATCGTCCCGGCGCATCGCTGCCTTGCGCGCTGGTCGACGGGTTCGGCTGCTCGTGCACCTCCTTGGTGTGAAGGTTGGGAAACATCTCGTCGCCGAGGTTCTCCAGAATCAGCGCCTTGCGCCCGTCGCACACCACCAGCCAGTCACCCTTGTCGATTCTCATTTTATCCATTGCAGCTCTCCTTGAAACTTGCCGACGCCGTATCCGGCATCAGAGATGTTCTTCGAATTCCTCGAACGACTTGCCGAATTGCGCCATCGCCTCCTCCAGATGGTCGGCGAGCATCGGCGTGCCGATCAGGTAGGACGCCGTGCGCTCGTTGTGCGCCTGCGCGGCCTGGGCATGCAATTCGCGCCAATTGGAGAGATCGCCGTCGCCGCGACCAAGCCAGGTCAGCGCCACAAGATCGATCTGCTCGTCGATATTGAGATCGCGGATAAAGCCCGCGAGCTCCGCACGGTCTGTGGTCCCGCCGCGCCCATTGCGGCCGTAGCTCATGTCATCGTCGCCCGAGTCCAGGATGACGCCACCTCCGGCCGCCTCGCTGTCGGACCGGCGCGATTTCGAGATAACGAAGAAGACTTTCTCCGGCGAGATCGACAGATTCGGAATGACTCGCATCCACTTCACCTTGCCCGGCAGCGAGCCCCATGCTGCTGCCACCCAGCAACACTATGAGCCGAGGCAGGCTTGCGAATTGCGCAGGATCAAGGTCGGCACGGCATTGGCCATGCGGCCAGGACCAGCCCGGCTGGGCGGATTTGCTGAAGGTCTGTTCATCAGCATTACATTTCGGCTCCGCCACAATTTGATCCGAACACCTTCGATACCCTGTCTTGCATAAGCGGAGGAAGACATCATGACTCGCAAGATTGGCCTCGTCGCCGCAAGCCTGTTCGGTGCCATGCTCGGTGCCCTGGCGACATCGCCGACGGCGTCCGCCATGCCTATCGCACCCAAGCCTGCAACACCTGACGTCGCCGGCGTCGAGCAGGTGCGTATGGTCTGCGACGTCTGGGGGCGCTGCTGGTGGCGCCCGAACTACTATGGCTATTACGGGCCCCGGCCATATTACCGCCCTCGATATTATGGGCCGCCGCGCTATTACGGGCCACGCTATTACGGCCCGCGCTATTACGGCTATCGCGGCTGGTAACATGTGAGGGGGCCCTGGAGGGCCCCCTCGCTTTTGCGAGATAACATCTTGCGCCGTTGTCGCCAGCCCGGGGCGATTGCAAGACTGATCCAGATCAAAGATGAAACTGCCCACACCGTCATTCTATGGCGATGGCCGAGTTGATCGTCTTTCGATGCCCCGAGACGGGCATGAACGTGCAGACGCATCTGGAGAAGCAGGAGAGAACGGAAGGGCGAAGCTTTGCATCCTTTGCCTGCCCCGTGTGCCCGCGGCTGCATTTCGTCGACCTCGCTACCGGAAGGCCGATGGGCCAGGAGCGTGGACCGTGACATTGATCCGATGGACATTATGGCATGATGTCCGCAATACTACGGCCTGAAATTCGATTTACTGGAACGCGATGTTTCGCCATTGATGGCGATGCATCGACGTTCATTTGATTGTCACATTTCGGCGGCGGCCAGACCCATGTTGTTCGACGCTCTCACTCCGTCCTCCGCGCTTCAGCTGATCGGCTTTGCCGACGTCGACGCGTTTCGACCGATCGAGTCGATGGAGGATGCCAGAAGCATTCCGCTCGACATCCCGAGCTTCGCCGCGGTCCGTGCCGCCGTCTCCCTTCCGGCGTGCCGCATCATCATGATGAGATCGTTCGCGCGCATCCTGGACACGGCCTATCGGATGCCAGGCGGGATGGTGATCCTGCCGATGACCGACGATCTTCAGGCCAACTTCAAGGGCCTGGATCTCGATGCGCGCTTCTTCATTGCGCTCCGCGGCAGCGATGAATGCCATTTCGTCGAGCCGCAGACCAATCATTATGCCATGATCATCTTCTCCCCCGAGCTGGAAGACCGGGGCTGGTTCGATCGCGCCGACGATCTGCGGGCCCGTGTCGCGAACCGGCCCGCCCTGCTCCACACGCGGCAGCTCCTGCTCGACATCCTGCGGACCGCCTCAGTGCAGCCGCTCCTGTTCGAAACCACCGAGGTTGCGCTCCATCTCCAGGAGGGCCTGTTGCTCGCGCTCGACGATCTGTTTCGGATCGATTCGATGTCGGACCTGAGCGCCTCGGTGCAGGCCGAGCGGGCGATCAAGCTCGTGCAGCGGATCGACGAGTACGTCGCGGCCCGTCCCACCGCGCCGATCTATACCGCCGATCTCGCTGGCGAGTTCGGCGTCTCGATCCGGACGCTCGGCGGGGCGGTGAGCAGGGTGCGGGGCATGAGCCTGCACCAGTACATCCGGCTCAAGAGGCTGTGGGCGACCCGCGCCCGCCTCCTCAGGGGCGGCGGCGCCACGGTCGCCACGTCTGCGCGCGCCCAGGGCTTCCATCATCTGGGTGAATTTGCCGCGGCCTACCGCGCGATCTTCCACGAGACGCCCTCCGACACGCTGGCGCGCGGACGGCAAAGCGGCGTCCGCTAGGGCTAACTGATCCAGCGAGCCCTTGCGACGGTGCGCGGCCCCTCAGCTCCGGTTCGGGACATATCTGGAACGCCGATGAGGCCTGGCGCGCTCGGAAGGATTCGAACCTCCGACCCTCGGAATCGAAATCCGATGCTCTATCCAGCTGAGCTACGAGCGCCTGGGCCCGATCGGGCCAGAACCGGGAAACACCGCACCGCGGCTGGCGAGCCAGCGTTCCGATGGGCGTTCGGATGGATTGGAATTAGCAGAGAGACTGACCAATAAAAAGCCCTTCCCGCCTCGTTTCGAAGCGGGGCGTAGCGTTCTTACCAGGTGTTGCCGAAGAAGCCGAATTGCGGGCGCTGCGCGACCATCATCGGCCGGTCCTGCTGTTGCGGCGCCGAATACACCCTGGCGGTCTTGCGCTTCGGCGGCTGCGCCTGAGGCGCCTGAGCAGGCTGGGCGTTCGCTTGAACCTGCGGCTTGGCGTCCGCCTTGGTCGCGGCGACGGCGGCGCCCGCCTTCGACCCTGCCGGCGTGAACTGGGCGAACGTCTCGCGCACCCGCGCCTTGGCCGACATCTCGGCGAGGGCTGCCGTGCTGTCCTGCACCGGCGGCTGAGGCGCAACGACAGCGGCGGTTGTCACCGCAGGCGGCCTGATCGTGGGCTGGGTGGTGTCGAGCACGACGCGCTCGGGCAGGTGGCGGTTGGAGCGAATCCGGATCAGCGGCTGGTCATTGCTTACGGTGGTGGCGACGGCCTGCGCGACCGGCTGCGATGGCAGAACGAAGTCCACTGCGAGCAGCAGTGCGAGCAAAGCTCCACCGACGAAGACGAAATATCGAAAGATTGGCATTGGCCGCGCTCCGCCCCCCGCATCCCCGCGTGGGCTCTCCGCCTCAACAGGCGATCTCTCAATTGGTTCCTGGCCCAGCCGTTCGGTTCAAATGGCGACGCGAGGTTTTTTGGCCAAGGGGTCGCGGAGTGCCGCGGAGGGTAACTTTTCCGCTACCGGAACATGCGGCCTTTATGCACGGCGTGCCGCAACCAACGAGCACTTCGCCTGATCGGCATTCACGTTGACGAAGCCGACGGGTAACCGCGCGAAGGTCTTGCGGCTCTTCATGCCGACAGGGTCGGCTAGCACGCGACTACGATCGGTGAGATGGCTGCCATCACGCCGCGCGAAGGCGCAGACGATCTCGACATCCTTTACGGCATAGTCATTGTCGTTTCGCAGCGTGAACGTCACCAAGGCTTTCGAGCCGAGGCCGCCGCGACGCCAGGTCTGCGAGGAAATCCTGAGACGACCAAGGTCCGCCATGGCCGGGACCTGAGCTTCGGAAGCCAGCGACGCCGACGCGGCCGGATCGCCCGAAGGAGCCGTCTCGACGGCTGCCACCTCCGACTTGACCTGCTCGGCGCTATTGCCTTTGGACAGCGGCAGCAGCATCCAGACGCCGCAGCCGACGATGATGGCGGCCAGCATCCACAGAAGGCTGCGGCCGAATGAGACGCTCGCGATCGTGACGGCCCGCGCCAGTCGCTCGCCGATCCCGGCAAAGCGCCCCAATCCGATCCGGTCGAGCCTGGCGTTCATTTGCTTCACCGATCGCAGCCGAAGCCGTCGGACGACGGAATGGGCCACTGCTTACCTTAATCCGGAAGACGACTTAAGGTTCCCGCCCGCTTGCGAATCCGGCAAGGACGGTGGCGATCGCCGATCACGGCCGCTAACATGCACTGCAACATCGCGAAGCAGCATCGGGAGACATCGAAATGCCAGTCGTCACTTGGGATCACGTCCACCTGCGCAGCCCCGATCCGGAGGCGACCGCAGCCTGGCTGCGGGACATCCTCGGTGGCGAGATCGTCCACGCGCCGGGACGGATCGACGTGAACCTTGGGGGCGCCAGGATCTTCATCGCGCCGCTTGAGGGCGACGGCGCGGTCAACCCGCCGCCTCCGCACCCGCATCAGGGCCTCGACCATTTCGGGCTGACGGTAAAGGACATCGATGCCGTCGCGGCCGAGATCAAGGCCAAGGGCGTCACCTTCACGCGCGAGCCGACCACGATCCGGCCGGGGGTGCGCATCTGCTTCATCCGCGGCCCCGAAGGCATCTCCATCGAGCTGCTCGAGCGGGACACAAAATATACCTGACACCGCGCGTGCCGCGTCAACTCACCGGGCAACGTGCAGCCAACGCGGCTACGTCATGCTGCCCGGCATGAAGCAGCGGACAGTGACGCCCATGTAGCCGTAGATCGGCCACACCATGGTGCGCCCCACCCGGTTCGGCTCGGAGATCACCGCGTCCTCGGGGACATCGACCCAGACCAGCTCCTGCGGCTGTCCTTCCAGCCCGGAGCCGTAGCGCGGGAGACGGACGCGATAGTGCCCGTCCTTGCTGTCCCAGTCGCTGTCCGAGAGCGCCGAACCGTCGGCATCGGAGCAGCATGGCCCCTTGCCGCTGCGCAGGCCGTCGAACCAGGCTTTCAAATCCGCATTGATGTTGGCGAATTGGCCGCGGTCGCGTGCCTGGCCGACGGGGACTGCGAGCGCAACCAGGACCAAAGCCCCCGCCAGTCTCGTCAGGCCTCGCCAGCGTGTTGCGCTGCCGGAGCGGCGTCGTTTCGTTTTGCAATTCGTGGGACGCGCACAGAACAGACACGGCTCATCGCCGCCGGAATCGATCCAGTTGCTCATCGTCTTGCTCCAGCACCCCGCGGCCAGTGCAGCAAATTGTTGTGCATTTTGCGGGCCAACTCTGATTCGCAACGACCGGCCTCGCCCCATCATCAGGCCGTCATGACGGCGTCACGCACAAGTCGGGACAACTACGGCTCACGGCGACAACCCTCCGCGGCCGGCCGGCAAACTGCCGCGTTGCGCGGGGCGAGACGCTTTGGCATAAATGCCGGACCGGTTACGCCATTGGGCGATGGCGGCCGGCCCGTGGGACGTTATGAAGAACGGGCTTTATTCGATTCACGTGACCCTGCTCGATGGTCGAGCCGGCAAGGGTAGCGGCGTGATCCTTTTTCGCGACGGCAAGATTCTTGGCGGCGATGCCTACCTCTATTACACCGGCAGCTACGTGGTGAAGGACGACACCACCTTCAAAGGCGAGGTGCTGGTGCAGCGGCACACCTCGCCGCGGGGCGACGACAATCCGCTGTTCGGCGGCCCAGCCCCGGTCGGCATCGGTGTCAGCGGCACCTACACCGACACGCGCGCTGAGATGACGGGCACGGCGCTGGTCGGCAAGGCCAGCCTGATCTTCGGCGCGACACTGCACAAGCTCGCTGACGTCGATTAGCTATTCGGCCGCCTGCTCCAGCGGCGCCACCCGCGGCAAGATCATCTGGATGCGCGTGCCGCCGCCCGGCTCGGAATCGAGATCGAGCCGGCCGCCGAGCCGGTTGGTGACGATGCTGTAGACGATGTGCAATCCGAGGCCGGTGCCGCCCTGGTCGCGCCGCGTCGTGAAGAACGGATCGAAGGCGCGGCGGCGAACGTCGAGCGACATGCCGCAGCCATTGTCGGAGAAGATGATCTCGACATTGTCCTTGCCGGACTCCCGCACCTGGATGTCGATCGTTCCCGGCCGGCCGTCCGGGAAGGCGTGCGCCACCGAGTTGAGGAACAGATTGGTCAGCACCTGGCCGTAGGGACCGGGATAGCTGTTCATGGCGAGATCGGGCTGGCACTCGACATTGAGCGTCAGATTATGCTTGCGCAGGCCCGGTCGCAGGCTCATCACCACCTGCTCGGTGAGGTCGCCGAGATCGAACGTGCGCTGGTCCGAATAGTTGCGGTCGGCGGCGACCTGCTTGAACGACTGGATCAGCTCGGCGGCGCGGTTGAGATTGGAGACGAGCTGCGAGGACGCATCGCGGCTGGTGCTGAGGAAATCGTTGAGCGTGGAGCGGCGGAGCTCGCCGCGCTCGACCTCGGCGGTGAACATCGCGGTCTTGCGCTCCAGCGCGGAGGCGACGGTGAGGCTGATGCCGACGGGATTGTTGACCTCGTGGGCGACGCCGGCAACGAGGCGCCCGAGCGCGGCGAGCTTCTCGGCCTCGATCAGCGAGGCCTGCGTCTCGCGCAGATTGCGCAGCGCCGTCTCGGCAGCTTCCTTGGCCTTGCGCATCTCCTGCTCGCCGCGCTTGCGCTCGCCGATGTCGAGCGCGACGGTCACGATGCGCTCGATCTCGCCATCGGCATCGAGCAGCGGCAGCTTGTTGACGAGCCATTGCCGCATGTTGCCCGAGACGTCCTTGTACTCTTCCTCGTAGAAGCCGAGCCCCTTCCGCAGCGCCAGCACGCGCTTGTCGTTCTCGTCGGTCTTGGCCGCGCCATAGCGCGACATCAGGTCCGCCGTGGTGCGGCCGAGCGCGTCGCCGGGCTCGATGCCGAAGATGCCGGCCATGTAGCGGTTCATCAGAACATAGCGCAGGTCGCGGTCCTTGACATTGATCACCGCCGGAACGGTGTCGATGACCTGCTGGAGCAGGCGCCGGCCTTCGGCAATGGCGTCTTCCGCCCGCTTCTGGTCGGTGATGTCGCGCAGCGTGCCCTCGTAGCGGACGATGTTGCCCGCCTCGTCCCGCACGCCGGTGGCGCTGTCGGAAAGCCACAGGATGTCGCCGCTGCGCTGGCGCACCTGGTACTCGAATTCGCGCACCATGCCGTCACGCGCCATCAGCCGCTGGTATTCGGCGCGTGCCTCGGGATGGACGTAGATCGTGTGGGCGATGTCGTTGATGCTGGCGATGAGATGCTGGGGGCTGTCGTAGCCCATCATCCGCGCCAGCGCCGGATTGGCGTTGAGGAGCTCGCCGGCCGGCGTCGTCACGTAGATGCCGTCGATCGAGCCCTCGAACAGCTTCCGGTAGCTCTCTTCGGCGAGGCGTTGCTCGGTGAGCGCGTGCACCGCCGCCTCGCGTGCCGTGTCGGCCTCCTCCAGCGCGCGGCGGAAGACTTCGGCGGCCCGCGCGATGTCGCCGATCTCGTTGTCAAGGTCGGCCGACGGGATGGAGGTGTCTTTCCGGCCCGCCGCAAGCGCGCGGATGGAGCGTGCGATCTGAGCGAGCGGACGAACCGTCCGCCGCACCACGAAGCCGGCCGCGAGAATGCCGATGAGAACGCCGATGCTGCCGAGCACGATGCTCTGCCATCGCGCCTCCGTCAGCGTGCGGGCAAAGTCGCGCGACAGCACATGGCCGCGCCGATCGCTGACTTCGCGCAGCAATTCGGTGACGCGGCCGATCAGCCGCCCCTCGGTTCCCAGCACCTCGCGGTCGATATCGGCGATCTGCCGCTCGCGGACGGCCACCGCCATGATGGCCTCGGCATAGTCGTTCACCGCGTCCTTCAGCCTGGCGTCGCCAATGTTCAGCGCCCGCATGTTCTGGGCGGCCTGCTCCGCGGCGGACGGGTTGCGCGCCAGCAGCCCGAGCGCGATGCGGCTCTGGGTCTCCGACAGGCGCGAGGCCAGCTCCCGGTCGGCGGTGCCGGAGACGGCCGCATCGAACCGTTCGCGCAACGGCGGCAGGCCGGCGAGCAACTGGGCGCGGCGGTCGATCAGGGTCGAGATCCGCTCGAGGCCGGTCCGATAGGTCGCGAGGCGCTCGGTGACCCCGTCGATCATGTCCTGCTGCTCGGGCGCGAGCTCGATACGGGTCTTTTTCAGGATGTCGCTGAGCGTCGAGGCCGCCTCGCCCACCTGCTGGAACTGGATGCCGGCGCCGGGATCGGTGACGAAGTCGCGCGCGGCGAGCCGCAGCTCGTTCATGCGGCGGTCAATGTCCTCGGCAAGGTCGCCGACGCTCTGAAGCCGCTGCAGCTCGGCGAAGGTCGTGTCGATGTGCCGGATCGCGATCACGCTCGCGGTCGAGGTGACGATGATCACCGCCAGCACCAACAGGAAGCTGCCGAAGGTGAGCTGGCCGATGGAGAGCGAGAAGGTTCGCTTTTTCTCAGGGGTCGGCGTCAATTCGGCGGACATTGGGGTGATGAAAGGACCGAGCTATTGGAGGCCTAATATACGACGTATTGCCGCCCGGGGGGAACATGCCTCCGGAGGCCGATTATGCTTAATATCGCGGTCCCGGAGCCCCTTCCCGCCCTATGACGGTTTGACGCGCGCAAGCCGCCGGGCCGGGATCGTCATGGCGGCGACGCCGAGGACGACGCAGGCCAGCCCAACCCAGGCGGTCCGGCTCAGGCTCTCGCCGAGGAAGGCGACGCTGATGGCCACGCCAATGGGCACACGGAGATAGGCCTGCGCGGTGGTGCCGACCGAGCCCAGGGTCTGGACCAGGCGGAAGTAGATCGCAAACGCCGCGGCCGTCGAGAACACGGCGAGCGCAAGCAACGCCAGCACGGAGCTCAGCGACGGCGACAGCGTCCAGGGCTGCTCGACCACGAGCGAGGCCGGGATCAGGACGGCGGCCCCGGCCAGCAGCGAGCCGGCAGCCGGCGCCATCGGATCGAGGCGCCCAAAGCTGCGGCCGAAGATCGCTGCGCAAGCGTAGCAGATGGTGGCGGCGACGATGGCGGCCTCTGCGAGGAGGCCGCCGCCGACGTCGTGGAAGGCATCGACGCCGACGATCAGCAGGATGCCGGCCATCCCCGCCACCACGCCGAACAGTTTCCGCGGAGGCGTCGCCTCGTGGCGGGTGACGACGGCCGTGAGCAGGAAGGTGAAGATCGGCCCGGCCGAGTTGAGGATGGTGGCGAGGGCGGCATCGACATGGCGTTCGCCCCAGGCGATCAGCGTCCAGGGGACGACGCTGTTGAGCACGGCCTGGAAGGCGAAGCGCCGCCAGGTCGCGGCGTCGCAGGGCATCCTGATGCCACGTGCCGCCATGACGCCGAGCAGCAGGAGGCCGGCGATCGCGGTTCGCGCCGCGATCAGCGTGATCGGCGGAATGGTGGCAACGCCCAGCTTGATGAACGTGTAGGAGCCGCCCCACAGCGTCGCCAGCGCGGCCAGCAGCACCAGCTCGGCGGCGATGTTGGTGTCCTGCCTGATATTCATCGCCTGGCTCCGTCCTTCATGATGGACGGAACCTAGCGCGACCGCGACCCTCAATACTTCGTCAGGCGTCGAAGTGTATTAACCCAGCGCCCCGACCTCGAACACCTCGCCGTCATAGCCGGCCTCGCGGGGAATGCGGAGCTGGCGGCCGGTGTCGGTCTTGGTCATGACCGGCATCACCGTAACGATCGACAGGCTGCGGGCGTGCTCCATCGCGGCCTGCACGGTCGGCTGCTTCGCCAGCCGGATCAGGTTGCGCGTGGTCGGGAACGGCAGCTTGAAGCGGCCGTTCTCGCCGCCCTCCACCGCCTCGCGCGGCGAGACCCAGATCGAATCCGTCGATTCCCGGCCGTCATGGGCGCCGAGTTGGTCCGGCGGTGCGGCTGCCAGGAAGAACCAGGTGTCGAAACGCTTCGGCATCCCCTCCGGCGTGATCCAGTGCGCGTAAGGCACCAGCGTGTCGAGCGCCAGCTGAAGGTTGTTGTCGGCGAGAATGTTCAGGAAGCTGATCTTGTGCTCGTTGAGCGGGATGCGGTGCGCGTCGGCGATCTCGCCGGCACGCCTGGCATCGACGGGAGCGCCGGTGTCCCTGGATCGCGCCAGCAGGATGCCGCTCTCCTCAAATGTCTCGCGGATCGCGGCGATACGGAAACCGCGGTCCGCCTCGCTCAAGCCCTCGCCGCCCGAATAGAGGTCCGAACGGGCCACGATCTCGTTGTCGCCGGCATCGACGCTGCCGCCGGGAAACACCAGCGCGCCCGAGTTGAACTCGATCTGATGATGGCGAACCATCATGAAGACCTCGATCTCGCCGCGGCTGTTGCCGCCGGCCTGCGCGCCGTCGCGCAGCAGGAGGATCGTCGAGGCCGGGCGTGATGCTGATGTCTCGGCCATTCAACTAGCCTGCTGCGCTGGATTGCGGGCCGAGATTGGCGCGCTTGTCGAAACGGGCGACCCGCGACAAGAGATAATCCACCTCGGCCTTCGCCGTCGCCGTGATCGTCGCGCCAGGCTTGCGCTGCGCGCTGGAGGCGATGATGCCGCGCTTCTGCAGCACGTATTTGCGCACGGTCAGGCCGACGCCGGGCTGCTGCTCGTAGCGGATCAGCGGCAGATGGGCGTCGAAGATGTCATGCGCGGCATCGCGCTTGCCGGCCTTGGACAGATTGACGACGTCGATCAGGAGCTCCGGGAAGGCGTAGCCGGTCATGGCGCCGTCGGCGCCCCGCTCCATCTCGAAGTCCAGGAACGTGCCGCCATTGCCGCAGAGGATCGACAGCGGACGGAGCGAGCCGTCCTTCTGGAAGCCGCGCAGCGTCGAGATCTTCTCCAGGCCCGGCCAGTCCTCGTGCTTGAGCATCACGCAGTTCGGATTGTCCATGACGATCTTGCGGATCACGGACGGTGTGAACACCACCTGCAAGGTGAGTGGATAATCCTGGAGCACCCAGGGCACGTCGGGGCCGATCGCCTCGGCCGCCTGCTTGAAGTAACCGATGATCTGGTCGTCGGTGCGCAAGCTCGGAGGCGGCGCGATCATCACGCCTGCGGCGCCTGCGTCCATCGAAGCCTTGGCCAGCGAGCGCATGGTGGCAAAGCCCGGTGCGGAAACGCCGACGATGACCTGCATCTTCTTGGCGCGCTTGACGTAGCGCACCGCCACCTGCTCGGCCTCGGCGGCATCGAGCTTCGGGGCCTCGCCGAGGATGCCCAGCACCGTGACGCCGTCGCAGCCGACCTCCTCGTAGAAGTCGGTCAGGCGGTCGATCGAGCGCTCGTCGATCCGGCCGTCGTCATGGAACGGCGTCGGCGCGATTGCGAAAGTGCCCTTGGCATCGGCGGTGAGTTTCATCGGGTCTCTCTGTCCTATCAATTGTCGTCATTCCGGGATGGTCCGAAGGGCCAGGCCCGGAATCCATAACCCCAGCTGGTGGTTATGGATTCTCAGATACGCAATTGCGTATCACAGCTCGCGACTACGTCGCGCCCCGGAATGACGGAAAAGGCTAAAACCGCCGCGCCCCCATCTTGATCTGCTCCTCGGAGAAGAAGATCTCCTTGGCGTGATCGACGATGTCCTGGGCGTTCCAGCCCGAATGCGGCGGTTTCCAGCCTTCCATTTCCATCATCCGCATCTCGCGCACGCCGCGGGGCCCGGACACGCCCAGCACCTTGCCGGTCTGGTCGCCCGACAAATCGCTGACCATGTATAGCACGGCCGGCGCGATGCCGTCCGGCCCCAGCGCCGCCCCCGGGTTCTCCTTATAGCGGGGCAGGTCTGCGGTCATGCGGGTCAGGGCCCCCGGGGCCAGGGTCCAGACCCGGATGTTGTACTTGCGGCCCTCGATCGCCAGCACGTTGGACAGGCCCCAGATGCCGCCCTTGGCCGCACCGTAGTTGCTTTGGCCGAAATTGCCGATCAGCCCGGATGTCGAGGAGGTGTTGACGATGACGCCACCGCCATTTTCCCGCATCCAGCGAAACACCGGCAGGGTGCAACAAAAGGTGCCCTTCAGGTGGACCTTGATGACCTTGTCCCAGTCGGCCTCGGAGGCCTTGGCGAAGGTCTGGTCGCGCAAAATGCCGGCATTGTTGACGAGGATGTCGGCACGGCCGAAATGCTTGATGGCGTCGTCGAACACCGACTGGCCGCCCTCCATGGTGGAGATGTCGGCGCCGTTGGCGACCGCCTTGCCGCCCTCGGCCTTGATCGCGTCCACCACCTGCTGCGCCATTGACTTGTCGGAGCCGGAGCCGTCGCGAGGCCCGCCGAGATCGTTGACGACGACCGAGGCCCCTTCCCGCGCGAACAGTCTTGCGTAGGCCTCACCGAGCCCCCCGCCCGCGCCGGTGATCAGCGCAACCTTGCCGTCGAGCAGTCCCATGGTGGCTTCTCCCTGTTTGTTCTTTCTTTCACCTCTTCCCGCTTGCGGGGAGAGGTCGGAAATCAAGCGCAGCTTGATTTCAGGGTGAGGGGGAGCCTCCGCGAACTCGACTGTCACCGACCCTGCGGAGACTCCCCCTCACCCCGCCCTCTCCCCGCAAGCGGGGCGAGGGAGTGAGACGCCGGTGCCCGTCTAACCCAGCACCGTCTTGCCGTTCTTGATCACGGTGACGCCGCGCGACTTCACCTTGGCTTCGAACGAGATCACGTTGCCGTCCTTCCAGAGGTCCATGGTCACGGTCTCGCCGGGATAGACCGGGGAAGAGAACCGCGCGACGTGCTGGCGGAAGGCGCTGGCGTCGTAGTCGGCATAGGTCTGCAGCACGCCGCGGCAGGTGATGCCGTAGGTGCACATGCCGTGCAGGATCGGGCGGGGGAAGCCGGCCTTCTTGGCGAATTCGGGATCGGAGTGCAGCGGGTTGCGATCGCCGCAGAGACGATAGACCAGCGCCTGGTCGGGGCGCGTCGTGATGTCGATGGTCTTGTCGGGGCTGCGCGATGGGATTTTGTGCAGATCGGGCTGCGTCAGGTTCGGCCCGCCGAAGCCGCCGTCGCCACGCGCAAAGCGCGAGGCCACCAGGGTGGCGAGCTTCTCGCCTTTCTCGTTCTTCAGCACGGTCTGGTGCACGATGACGACGCCCTTGTCCTTGCCCTTGTCGTAGACTTCGAGCACGGAGGAATCGGCGGTGATGTTGGCGGCCACCGGCAACGGCTGGTGGAAGGTGATGTCGCGCTCACCGTCCACCACCATGACGCGGTTGAGATTCATCTCGCCCGGCCCCGAGCCCCAGGCCGCCACGGAGGCAAAGGTCGGCACCACCTTGAGCGGCCGCGGCGTGAACGTGCCCTCGTTGACGAAGGCGAGCTCGTTCTCGTCCATGGGATCGGCGCCGAGGCCGATGCCGTAAGCGTAGAGCATCACCTCGCGGTCGGTGTAGGCGTATTTCTGGCCGAGGTTCTTCAGGCCTTTGAGCTCTTCGTATCTGGCGGACATTTTTGTTTGTTTCCTCTGGTTCTCATCCTCATGGTGAGGAGGCGCTCTTGCGCCGTCTCGAACCATGAGGATGCCCGAAACGCTTCTTCGTTGTGGCCATCCTTCGAGACGCTTGCTTTGCAAGCTCCTCAGGATGAGGACCGTCTACACCACCGTGAAGAACGGCAGCGGCGCGCCGTCGGTCGGCTTGAACACCACCTTCACCTTCTGGCCGATCTTCAGCTTCTCCAGATCGCAGTCGATGAAATTGGTCTGCACCGACGGACCCTCCTTCAGCGTGACGTAGCCGATGGCGTAGGGACCGGTCGGCGACTTCCGCATCAGGCTCCAGGTGTAGATCGTGCCCTCGCCCGACGCCTCTTCCCACACCGTCTTGTCGGAGTAGCAGAACGGGCAGATCGAACGCGGAAAGTAATGCGCCTCGCCGCACGCGGTGCAGCGCTTGATCATGAACTTGCCTTGCTTGGCCGCATCCCAGAACGCGGCGGTCTCGGGGTTCGTGACCGGGGCCGGATATTTCTTCGTCTCGCTCATCACACGCGCTCCAGAATGGCCGTCGAGGCGGCATGGCGGACGCCCAGGAGGCCACCGGTGCCGTGGGCGATGGCGAGATCGCAATTCTTGACCTGCACCTTCGGATGCGCCTCGCCGCGCAGCTGACGCACGGCCTCGAGGATCTTGGTCATGCCGCCCCGGTTGACGGGATGGTTGCTGCAGAGGCCGCCGCCGTCGGTGTTGAACGGCAGCTTGCCGACGCCCGAGATCAGGTTGCCGTCGGCGACGAACTTGCCGCCCTCGCCCTTCTTGCAGAAGCCGAGGTCTTCCAGCTGCATCAAGACCGTGATGGTGAAGCTGTCGTAGATCGAGGCGTATTTGATGTCCTTCGGCGTGATGCCGGCTTCCTCGAACGCACGCGGACCGGACCAGATTCCGGCCGAATACGTGAGGTCGAGGTCCTTGCCGCCGCGCGGGCCCTTCATCGCTTCGCCATGGCCGATCAGGCGCACCAGCGGCTTCTTCAGGCTCTTGGCAATCTCCGGCGTCGTCACGATCATCGCGCCGCCGCCGTCGGAGACGACGCAGCAATCCATGCGATGCAGGGGATCGGAGATCATCGGCGAGTTCAGGACGTCCTCGACGGTGACGACGTCCTTGAGCATCGCATGCGGATTGTACTGCGCGTGGTGCGAGGCCGCGACCTTGATCCAGGCGAGCTGCTCGGAGGTGGTGCCATAGTCGTGCATGTGGCGCATGGCACACATGCCATAGGCATTGTGCGTGGTCGCACCGTAAGCGGATTCGAAATCGACCTCGGCGCCGGCGGCGCGCGGCGGCATCGCACCGGTGCGCGGCTTGCCGGCCAGCGTCACAAGCGCGATCGAGCACTTGCCCGCGGCGATCGCCTCGGCGGCATGGCCGAGATGGATGATGTAGGAGCAGCCGCCGGTCTCGGTGGAGTCGATATGGCGGAGCTTCTTGGTATTCAGTCCGAGATAATCGACCATCGGCCAGGCGCCACCGGGCGCATCGCCCGCGCAGAAATAGCCGTCGATGTCGTCCTTGCTGATCCCCGCATCCTCGATCGCCCCCTTGGCGACCTCGGCGTGGAGCTGGGCGGTGGATTTATCCGGCGCATGCCGGGTCGGGTGTTCGTAGATCCCGGCAATGTAGGCCTTGCCCTTGATGGTCAAACTCAGGTCTCCGCTCGCGTTTCTTCTTGCCCCGTTTTTCTGAACCGCACCGGGCGGATTGGCAAGCGCGGAAATATTCCGCCCCGCGAGAGGGTAGCGGGTGAGCGCAAGTGGCAGATACTCACGTGTCCAGGACGCGCTGCAACGCTTCAGCGTTGCTGCGCAGAGCCGGGACCCACGCGGCTGCGTCTTCGTCGCAATATGGGCCCCGGCTCTGCAACGCACCGCCGAGAGGCGCTGCGCTGCGTCCGGGGCACGAGACCGCCTCTCCAGACACACGTTCGCATCCTCGCGGCGCACCTCGCCCGAGTTTTGCTTCCGTCTCGCTCCCTCCGGAAACAGAGGGCGCAGGGAAGACCGGGTGCCGGCTTGGCACCCACGGTCCGCTGTGCGCGAATTGCGCGAAGAACAGTTGCACAGCGGCATACAGGTGCGGCCGAACATCCGGCCTTCCCTGCGCAGTGGCTTTACGGCTTATGTCGCGCTCTCCCCGGGGAGCGTTGCACTATTGCCCCCGTCGCCTTGCGATTGCTCGCAAGACTTGACGCCAGCCTGCGGGCGTCAGGACCACACGATTTTGCCGTACGCGAGACCGCGCCCCGTCGTGCACGAGACAATGCCCGTGCGACGCAGCCCGCGTCCACCGCCGCTCACCCCGCGTTTCGTGACGATCGCGATACGCCCCTCCGAGGGGATGAGGTGGCGGACAGATACGACAATTCCGAATTTCGGTAAAGCGGAATGTTTTGGCGGCTACGGATTGACCCACGCGTGGGTGTTTCTCCCGACGGCAATACAAGCAATGGTGTCGTAGGGTGGGCAAAGCGCAGCGTGCCCACGTCTTCCTCGCAATCAATTGGCAGGTGGTAGGCACGGCGCTTTGCGCCTTTGCCCACCCTACGAGACCGCCCTACTCAGCCGCGATCTGCCTTGGCGCGGGCGGCGGGCTCGCCAGATCCGCGGCGAGCTGGGCGTAGCGCGCCTTGGCGTCGGCCACCGCCTTCTCCTTGACCGGGCCGTAACCGCGGATGCGGTCGGGCAGCGACAGCAGTTCGACCGCGGTGTCGATCGTCACCGGCGACAACAGGCCGAGCACGGTGGCGACGTCCTTCTCGTAGCCGGCGATCAGGTCGCGCTCGAGCTTGCGGTCGGCGCTGCGGCCGAAGATGTCCAACGGGGTGCCGCGCAGGAATTTGAACTTCGCCAGGACGCGGAAGACGTTCAGCATCCACGGGCCGAAGGCGCGCTTCTTCGGGCGGCCGAGCGCATCGACGCCGCTTGCCAAGATCGGCGGCGCGAGGTTGAAGTTGAACTTGAAGTCGCCTTCGAACTGATCGCGGAGCTGCTGCTCGAAGGCGCCATTGGTGTAGAGCCGCGCGACTTCGTATTCGTCCTTGTAGGACAGCAGCTTGGCGTAGTTCACCGCGACCGCGCGCGGCAGCGCATCGCCATAGCCACCCTGCTTGGCAGCATCGCGGACCTGATCCACCAGCTTGCGATAACGTCTTGCCAGCCGGCCATTCTGGTAGGCGGTCAGATGCTTGACGCGATGCTCGATGACCTCGTCGAGCGTCATCGCGTCCAGTGTCTTAGGCACGACGACCTCATCCGTGCCCTTCAGCATGTCGGCCAGGCGCTGGGGATCGGCGACCGCGAGGCGGCCGAGGCGGAAGGCTTCCTTGTTCATCTTGATCGAGACGCCGTTGACCTCGATCGCCTGCTCGATCGCTTCCGCCGACAGCGGGAACAGGCCCTTCTGATAGGCATAGCCCATCATCATCATGTTGGTGGCGATGGCATCGCCGAGCAGCTGCTCGGCCGGCTTGGTGAAGTCGAAGAACACGGAGTCCTTGTGCAGCGCTGTCTCCAGCACCGCGTTGAGCTTGCGGGTCTGGAAGTTGAAGTCGCGGTTGAGGACGAAATCGGCGGTGGGAATGACGTGGCTGTTGATGATGCCGCGGGTGCGGCTGGAGTCGCAGAGCGAGATGGTGTCCTTGGCGACCGCGACCACTTCATCCGCCGCAAGCACCAGATCGGCCGTGCCGGTGACGATGCGCGAGCAGGTCACCTCCGCCGGATGATCCGACAGGCGGACATGGCTGAGCACCGCCCCACCCTTCTGCGCCAGGCCCGACATGTCGAGGATCATCGAAGCCTTGCCCTCGATATGGGCGGCCATGCCGAGCAGCGCGCCGATGGTGAGCACGCCGGTGCCGCCGACGCCGCCGACCGCGATGTTATAGGGCTTGTCGAGCGTCGGGCGCGAGGCCGGCTCCGGTAGCGCACCGATCTCGCTGAGCTCGGCCGGCGCGCGGTGGCGCGGCTTGCCGCCGTCCACGGTGACGAAGGACGGGCAGAAACCCTTCAGGCAGGAATAATCCTTGTTGCAGGACGACTGGTTGATGGCGCGCTTGCGGCCAAACTCGGTCTCCAGCGGCTCGACCGAGATGCAGTTGGACTGCACCGAGCAATCGCCGCAGCCTTCGCAGACAGCCGGGTTGATCATGACGCGGCGCGCCGGATCCTCCATCAGGCCGCGCTTGCGGCGGCGGCGCTTCTCGGCCGCGCAGGTCTGCACGAACACGATCGCCGAGGTGCCCTTGAACTCGCGGCACATCTTCATGACCCTGTCGAGCTCGTCGCGGTGATATTTCTTCACGCCGGGCGCGACGGTGTCGGCCGGATAGGAATCGGGCGCCTCCGAGACCAGATAGATCTCGCGAATGCCTTCGGCGTGGAGCTGGTGGGTGATCTGCTGCGGCGAGAGATCGCCGTCATGGCGCTGGCCGCCCGTCATGGCGACGGCGTCGTTGTAGAGGATCTTGTAGGTGATGTTGGCCTTGGAGGCGACCGCCTGGCGGATCGCCAGAATGCCGGAGTGGAAGTAGGTACCGTCGCCGAGATTGGCGAAGATGTGGTTCTCGTTGGTGAACGGCGCGATGCCGACCCAGGGTACGCCCTCGCCGCCCATATGCGTGAACGTCTCGGTCGAGCGGTCCATCCACAGCGCCATGAAGTGACAGCCGATGCCGGCCAGCGCGCGGCTGCCTTCGGGGACTTTCGTCGAGGTGTTGTGGGGGCAGCCGGAGCAGAAGTAAGGCGTGCGGGAGACGGGTGCGACCGCCTGCATCTGGGTCGCCTGGCGGCCGTTAAACCAGTCGGCCTTGACGCGGAGCATCTCCGCGATTTCAGGATTGAGGTTAAGTCGAAGCAGCCGCTCGGTGAGCGAGGTCGCGAGCGAGGCGACGCTGAGTTCGGCGGCGAAGGTCAGGAAGCGCTTGTCGTGCTCGTCCATCTTGCCGACGATGCGCGGGCGGACGTCGTCGCGCCAGTTGAACAGCTCCTGCTTGACCTGGTTCTCGACGATCTCGCGGCGCTCCTCGACGATGAAGATCTCCTCGAGGCCGACCGCGAACTGGCGCACCCCTTCCGGCTCCAGCGGCCAGGGCATGCCGATCTTGTAGAGGCGGAGGCCTATTTTTGCAGCAACCTCCTCGGTGATCCCGAGCTCGCGCAGCGCCTGGCGAACGTCTTCATAGCTCTTGCCCGAGGCCATGATGCCGAAGCGGGCATTCGGCGAGTCCATGGTGACGCGGTTGACCTTGTTGGCGCGCGCGAAGGCGATGGCGGCAAAGCCCTTGTAATCCTGCAGCCGGCGGTCCTGCTCGAAACGGTCGTCCGGCCAGCGCAGGTTGAGGCCGCCGGGCGGCAGCTCGAAATCGCTGGGGATGATGAACGGCTTCATCTCGTCGGTGAGATCGATCTCGGCGGTGGTCTCCACCGTCTCGGTGATCACCTTCATGCCGACCCAGCAGCCCGAATAGCGCGACATCGCGATGCCGAGCAGGCCCATCTCGATCATCTCGTGGATGCTCGAGGGATAGAGATACGGCATCAGCGCCGACATGAAGGCGTGGTCTGACTGATGCGGGACGGTGGAGGATTTTGCGCCGTGGTCGTCACCGGCAAGGCAGAGCACGCCGCCGTTCTTGGCCGAGCCTGCGGCATTGCCGTGGCGGAAGACGTCGCCACAGCGGTCGACGCCGGGGCCCTTGCCGTACCAGATGCCGACCACGCCGTCATATCTGGCGCCGGGCGAGAGGTTGAGCTGCTGCGAGCCCCAGACGGCGGTGGCGGCGAGGTCCTCGTTCACGCCAGGCTGGAACTTGATGTTGTACTGTTCGAGATGCTTGCGCGCGGCGAAGAGCTGCTGGTCGTAGCCGCCGAGCGGCGAGCCGCGATAGCCGGAGATGAAGCCCGCGGTATTTAGACCGTTGGCGCGGTCGCGCCGGATCTGGGCCATCGGTAAGCGCACCAGGGCCTGGATCCCCGTGGTGAAGACGTGCCCGGTCTCCTGGGTATATTTTTGATCGAGACTGATCGGACCCTGGTTGATGCCCATGCTGTCCTCTTTTGCCGCCCTGTTCAGGTCTTGCTCACTTAAGCCGTTGCCTTCCCGTTATTTTTAGCTAGGGCGCGCCGACCAATTCCGCCACTCTATGTCGGATATTTCACGATCCGCACCACAAATCTGGACCAAAGCGAGCGCCGGGTAAAAATCGCAATTTCGTGGCCTGAAACACGCGTGCCGTTTTCAATTTGTGTCACCATACCCCCGGCGTCGTGAAACGAATGGACGCTCACTCGTGCCGGATGCGGGCGTTTGGTCGCAGGAGTGGCTTCGATGCGGACGATTCTGACTGGCTCGGTTGTGGTCGGCCTGGCGTTGTGCAGTGCAGTTGGAAGCGCAGCCCGCGCCGCCGAGCCGTCGCCGGAGCTGATCGCCTACGGCAAGACGCTGGTCGAGGCCGGCGGCTGCGCGGGCTGCCACACGGCCGATCCCGCAAGACCGTTCGCGGGCGGCAAGCGCATCGACACCCCCTTCGGCGCGATCTATGCGCCGAACCTGACCCCGGACCGCGACACCGGGATCGGCGCCTGGCAAGATGCCGATTTCACCCGCGCCCTGCGCTATGGCATCGCCCCTGACGGCTCGAACTATTACCCGGCCTTTCCCTATCCTTATTTCACGAAGATGACGAAGGACGACACGCTGGCGATCCGCGCCTATCTCGGCACGCTTGCGCCTGTCGTGAGCCGCAACAAGCCGCCGGAGCTGCGCTGGCCATTCGGTTATCGCGGCCTGATACGGGTCTGGAACGCCATGTATTTCAAGCCCGGCCTGTTCGAGCCGGACCAGAGCAAGAGCGCGGCCTGGAACCGGGGCGGCTATCTCGTCACCGGGCTCGGCCATTGCGGCGCCTGCCATACGCCGAAGAATTATTTCGGTGCGGACAGGGACGCGCAGGCGCTGGCCGGCAACGAGGTCGCGGGCTGGTTCGCTCCGCGGCTCGATGGCGCAGCGCGCACCGGATTGAAATCGTGGAGCGAGGCGGACATTGCGGAGTATCTGCAGAGCGGACGCAACGCCAGGAGCCATGCCGGCGGACCGATGGCGGACGTCGTCGTCAACTCGACCTCGAAGATGAGCGATGCCGATATACGCGCGATCGCGCTGTATCTGAAGAGCCTGCCGCCGGCACGGCGCGAGACCATCGTGACGCCGCCGGACGAAGCCGAGATGAAAGCCGGCCAGGCGGTCTACGCCAAACTCTGCGTCGCCTGCCACGAAGCCGACGGCATGGGCGCCCCGCGGATCTATCCGCCGCTGCCGGGCAATGCGCTGCTGCAATCCAACAACCCATCCTCCACCTTGCGCATCATCCTCGACGGCGCCCGCACCGTGACCACACCGCGCGCGCCGAACACCGGTGAGATGCCGGGCTATGCCGGGCAATTGTCCAACGAGGAGATCGCGGCCGTGACGAACTACATCCGCAATTCCTGGGGCAATGCGGGATTGCTGGTGACGCCCGCGCGGGTCGCGAAGGCGAGGCAGCAGGGGCGAATGGGGAGTAGCGAATAGCGAGTTGCCTAGATCCATTCGCCATTCGCTATTCGCGCGCGATCGCGCCTACTTCTGCTCATCCTCGGTGAACACGAATTTCGGCATCTCCCATGTGTAGCGCACCGCCAGCAGGCGGAAGCTGATGCCGAGCACGAAGGTGAGGATGGTCGAGAGCTCGGCGTTGAGCTCGAGGCCGAACGCGGTGGCGTAGAACAGGCCGGTCACCAGCGACACGCTGGCGTAAAGCTCGGAGCGAAACAATAGCGGCACGTCGTTGCAGAGCACGTCGCGCAACACGCCGCCGGCGCAGCCGGTCACCATGCCCGAGACGATGACGATCGGCAGCGAGGCTTCCATCTGCCAGGCGACGTCGCAGCCGGCCATGGTGAAGACGACGAGCCCGATGGCATCGAGCACGATGAAGGCGACCTTCAGCCGGTGCACCAGGCGCGCGAACAGGATGGTGAGGAACGCCGCGCCGCCGGCCAGCGCGAGATAGATCGGGTTCTGCACCCAGGCCAGCGGATAATGTCCCAGGAAGAGATCGCGCAGCGTGCCGCCGCCGAGCGCGGTGATGCAACCGAGGAAGCAGACTCCCAACCAGTCCATGCTGCGGCGTCCGGCGGCCAGCGCAGCCGTCATGCCCTGTGCGGCTATCGCGACCAACGACAGGAAATGCAGCACGCTATCGGTCGGCGGCAGGCTCCACATCGCTAGTTCCTCCTCGCGCGCCCTGGGAACTCGCCTTCAGTTCCCGATAGCAACAGGTTCCCGATTCCTGACGGTTGAGCAACATGCGACGAAAGCACAAGGAGGCGCGGAACAGAATCTCGCATCTACGGGTTGTCCGGGCGTCATAACCGAGGAGACCCAATCGATGGCTGACGACCGTTTTCCCAACGATCCGTACCGCCCGAACCTCGCCGACGATGAGTATCTTCGCACGGCGCGCCGGGATGCCGACCTTCAGGCCGATCCCCAGCTCGGCGAAGGCCCCGCCTCCAGCGGCAAGGTGGCCTTGTTCGCCGTGGCGATCGCACTGGTGCTTGGCGCCGTGTTCTACGGCTTGAACAATACCAGCACGACCAATCAGGCCAGCAACCCGCCGGCGTCGCAGACGGCGCAAACGCAGCCGGCCAATCCGACCGCGCCTCCCGGCATGCGCGACGTGACGCCGCGCACCAACACCGCGCCGGGCGTGACCACGGGCGCGGCGCCGAGCAGGCCGGCCCCGGATGCTCAGACGCCGCCGGCTGAGGGCGCGAAGTAACGAAAGGCCGCGGTGTATACTGGATGCCCCGCCTGCGCGGAGCATGACACCGAGAGGATGAGAGAGCGGCGGGACGCATAAAGTCCCGCCGCTTTCGTTTGGTCAGCTGAACATCTTGTTGAGCTCGCCGCCGGGGTAGCCGCTGCCGAGCTCGGTAAACGTCCCCTTCTCCGCCATCTCCTTTGCCGCGCGCATGAAGCCGCCCCAGGCGGCGCGGGCCAGCGAGCCGCCGACGCTGATCCGGCGCACGCCGAGATCCTCGGCCTCCTTCAGCGACAAGCCGGACGCGCCAATCAGGAGATTGAACGGCTTTGGTGCGACAGCCTTCACCACGGCGCTGATGTCCTCGCGAGTTTTCAGACCCGGCGCATAAAGGCAATCAGCGCCGGCGTCGGCATAGGCGGTCAGCCTGTCGATGACGAGCTTGAGATCGGGCACGCCCCACAAATAGGCTTCGCAGCGGCCGACCAGCAACGTGCCGCTGTCGCCGATCGCCTTGCGCGAGGCCTTGATGCGCTCGACCGCGAGCGTGCGATCATAGAGCGGCTTGGCTTTGTCGCCGGTGGAATCCTCAATCGACAGGCCGGCAACGCCGGTGCGCACGCAGCGCTCGACATTGTCCGCGACCCTGTCCGGCTCGACCGCAAAGCCGCCCTCGAAATCGGCGTTGACGGGAATGTCGACGGCCGAGCTCAATGCTGCCAGATGCTGACAGACATCCTCGACCGTGACGTGGTTGTCGGCCTTGCCGATGGTCCAGGCAAAGCCCGCGCTCGACGAGGCGATCGCCTTGAAGCCGAGATGCTGCAATGCCTTGGCGCTGCCGACGTCGACCGGATTGGGCAGGATGAAGCACCCGCTCTCGTGCATCTTCTTGAACGTCGCGCGCTTGTCAGCAGTTGTCACATGCATGTTTCTCTCCCCTATTTGCCGCGATGACATAAGCGCGCATTCACGCCGGCGCTAGTGCGCATCGTGCACGGCGCGACTATCCTTCGGCGCCTGCTCGCGGTCGCTCATGCTGTAGTCCCGGATCACGCTGGCGATGCGCAGATGATAATCGGCGAAGATCTTTGCGCGGCCCTTGGCCTGGGTGCGGCGGTGCTCCATCGTGTTGCGCCATGCGGCGACGGCCGCCTCGTCGCGCCAGAACGACACCGACAGGATCTTGCCCTTCTCGGTCAGGCTCTCGAAACGCTCGACCGAGATGAAGCCGTCGATGGTTTGCAGCAGCGGCTTCAGGTCGGCTGCGAGGTCGAAATAATCCTGGCGGTGTTCCGGCTTGGGCCAGACCTCGAAGATCACGGCGATCATGGGCATCTCCTGCTGTTGACAGGCTACAATACCACCTTGCGCAGGAAGGTGCGCTCTTCGGCGAGGATGAATTTGTGTTCCTCGGCGAAATGGAAATTGGCCATGCCTTCGGCGTCCTGCCGCAGCCGGGCGCGATAGGATTCATAGGCGGCCAGGCTCTCGAAAGTGATCAGCCCAAAGGCGATGTTGTTGGTGCCCTCGTGCGGCATGAAATAGCCGATCAGGTCACCGCCGCATTTCGGGATGATGGTGAGCCAGCGCTTCGCATAATCCTCGAATTGCGCGCGCTTGAACGGGTCGAGCTGGTAGCGGATGAAGACGGTGACGGACATGATAGCTCCTGTGTTTCCAGCATCATTGCGAGCGCAGGTCTCGTAGGGTGGGCAAAGCGGAGCGTGCCCACGTCCTTCGTCCGCAACGACGATTGGTGGGCACGTCGCTGCGCTGCTTTGCCCACCCTATGGGCGCGCTTCTCGCAATGACGAACTGGTGAGACGCTACCTCCTTGCCCGACTTCAATGCTTCGGCTACCATCGAAGCATGAAATCAGGACCCGACATCGCCATGGTTGCTTCGTTGGTCGGCGATCCCGCCCGCGCCAACATGCTCACCGCGCTGATGAACGGCCGCGCGCTGACCGCGAGCGAGCTGGCGCAGGAGGCCGGCATCACGCCGCAGACTGCGAGCTCGCATCTGGCCAAGCTCGAGGCCGGCGGGCTGGTCGAGCCGGAGAAGCAGGGCCGGCACCGCTATTATCGCCTCACCGACGACGACGTCGCCGGCGTGCTCGAAGGCCTCGCCGGACTTGCGGCGCGGACCGGCCATATGCGGGTGCGCACCGGGCCAAAGGATCCGGCGCTGCGGCGCGCGCGGATCTGCTACGACCATCTCGCCGGCGATCTCGGCGTGCAGATGCTCGATTCCTTGCGCGAGCGGAATCTGGTCAGGCAGAAGAAGCAGGACATCGAGCTGACCGCCGAGGGCGAGCGCTTCGTTGCCAAGCATCTGCAGATCTCGCCCGACATGCTCGCCCACCCGCGGCGCCCGGTGTGCAAGGCCTGCCTCGACTGGAGCGAGCGGCGGCATCACCTCGCCGGCACGCTGGGGGCCGCCATGATGCAGCGCTTCGCCGAGCTGAAATGGGCGGCACGCGACACGACGCCCGGCAGCCGCGTCGTGAATTTCACCCGCACCGGCGAGAAGCAGTTTGCCGCGCTGTTCGGCAGCGGCAAGGACTGACCCGCGCGCTCCATTGCGGACCGGAGCGCTGCAGCCGCACGGCAGTTCGGAGCTTTCCCGGCCGGCGGCGCCACGTCTGTCGCCTCAAGCCGCATGCGGGAAACGTTCATGCCGCATTCAGGTCATGATTGGCAGGTTTGGATCGCGTCGTGCCGATGTGTTGCAAGATTCGACATGTCTAATCGCGTCTGCTGATTCTTTGTGCGCCGCTAGCGCCGCCCCCCAAAGACTTGCCCCAAGAACGAGAAGGAAGATCAAATGAAATATCTGTTCGCCGCCGCCATACTTGCCAGCGCGGTAGTCGGTTTCGGCGAGACGGCCAGCGCCGCCGAGGGCTGCGGCCGAGGGTTCTATCGCGGTCCTTATGGCAATTGCCGCCCGATGCGCGGCGCGGTCGTGGTGCGCCCGGCCCCCGTGTATGTCGCCCCGCCGGTCGTCGTCGTGCCCCGCGCCCGCGTGTGCCCCTATGGCCTCCACTGGCACGCCGGCCGCTGCCGCCCGTACTGATCTCTTCCTCGTAAGATGGCCGCGCGGCGAAAGCCTGCGCGGCCATTTTCGTTTTCCGGGGGCTGCCGACGATTGGCCGCGAAGCTGAAGCGTCTCAAAATGAGGCGGGGACCGCTGGCTGCGATCCCCGTCTAATTTACTTCTCTGCCGTGGGCTTACCAGTAATGGCGGCGGTGCCAGCGCCGGTGATGCCGGCGCCAATGACGGCGGCGCCAGCCCCAGTGGCGGTGATGGCCGCGCCAGTGCACCTGCTCGGGACTCAGCTCGGCGGCTTCCTCGCTGGTGGTGACGGCAGGATGAGCGTCGGGATTGTCCTCCCGCATGCGCTTGGGATCGCCGACCGGCTGCGGTGACAACGGCGCGGCCTGCGCAGCGGTCGCGGCGAAGGCAGCCGCTCCGGCCGTCAGTCCCAATGCAAGTTTCAGAAAATTCCGGCGCTCCATGGCTTCTTCCTTCTTGGATCATCGTGCTTGTGATGCAGAAGGAGTGTCGCCGTGACGGCATGAACCGAAGCTGAAAAGTGCGTTCAGATTCGCAGCCACCAAGATGAAGATTTCGTAGCCTGGATGGAGCGCAGCGCAATCCAGGTTCGTGCGTCATACAAGACCCGGACTACGCTTGCGCTCCATCCGGGCTACAGGACGTCGCTAAGTCGCGAACTCCTGCGCCAGCACCATGGTCTCGCGCGAGCGCTTCACGTCGGGCCAGTCGCGGTTGAAATCAGCGACCAGCTTTTGCAGCGCGTCGCCTTTCAGCATCGCCGCGAGCTTGGCCTCGTCATCGAACTGATACATCGCCTGGTGCAGCGAGGGATCATCGAGGCTCCAGAATCGCCACGCCTTGCTGACACCAAACGCCTTCACCGCGTCGGGCAGATGTTCCGTCTCGTACCATCGGTCGAAGGCGGCGCGCTTTTCGGCGTCAGGGACGACGGCGCGGACGACGAAGTAAGCTGCGGGCATCGGGTTTCCTCCTGTCTTGTTCGAACCGAGACTAGCCGCTTGCGGCGCCCGCGACAAAAAGAGTTGGCACCGGTGTCGGAATGGGCGCCCTTCGCCCGTCCTCTGCATCGAACCAGAACACGGAGACAGCACATGGCCGACCTCACCCTGACCACCTTCGCTTGGGTTCCCGAACCGCCGCGCGGCTTCGTGCGCGACCTCCGCGTGCGCTGGGCACTCGAAGAGGCCGCCCTGCCCTATCGCGTCGCCAGCGCGCCGTTCGACGATCGCGGGCCTGCGCACTTTGCCCACCAGCCGTTCGGCCAGGTGCCGTGGCTGACCGACGGCGACCTCTCGATCTTCGAGAGCGGCGCGATCCTGCTGCATCTCGGCGGGCTCAGCGACAAGCTGATGCCGGCAGGTCCGCGCGGCCGCATCGAGACGACGGAATGGGTGTTCGCGGCGCTCAATTCGGTGGAGATGGCGAGCCTGCCCTGGGGAATGTCGAAGTTCATGGGACATCCGACCGACACGGCGGCGTGGGCATTCGTGGACAACTTCCTCAAGCTGCGCTTGAAGCACCTTGAGCCGGTGCTTGCGGGGCGCGAATGGCTGGCCGGCTCCTTCTCCGTCGCCGACATCCTGATGGCGGACGTGCTGCGGGTCGTCGATGGTTTCGGCGGCCTGGCGGACAGCCCTGCCTGCCGCGCCTACGTCGCGCGCGCCACCGGCCGCCCGGCGTTCCTCAAGGCGCACGCCGACCAGCTGGCGCATTTCGCTGCGGCGGATAAGGCCCGTGGAACGTGATCCGCCTCACATAATCGATCCAGCACCCGGCCTATAGTCGCCAGCACCGGACGGAAGCAAATCGAAAGGTGACACATGGTCCGCATCGAATATCTCAAGCGACAGATCGCCCGCGCCGAGCGGCTGGCCAAAGCCATCCTCGACCGCCAGACCGCCGAGCGGCTGCAGGCCTTCGCCGCCGAATGCCGCACGGAATTGTCGGAGCTGACAGTCAAGCAGGCCGCGTGAGGCATGCTGTTGCCGGGTGCGCGGCGCTTTACACCAGCTTCAGCGGCGCATCGGCAACGACGCGGAGGTCGATGCTGCCGATCAACGCCGCACGCCGCGCCTCCGCGGTGCTGATCGCCTCCTCCGTCTGCCGCAGCGTGCTCACGTTCGAGCCGAGCGAGACGATCCCGCCCAACGCCAGGGCGATCGAGCCGAGCGCTACGGTCTGACCGAAGCCGAACAGGCCGAGGATCGTCACCACCAGCAGCGCGCCCCCGCCACCGATCGCGATCTTCGATGCCAGGATGTACTTGCGGCAGCGCTCGGCAATCTCGGCCAGCCGCTCGATGCGATCCTCGATGTCGGAGATTTCGTCGGTCGGACCGTTCTCAGTCATCAGGACGCCACTGCTTAGGACACCGGCACAACGCATGCTGGGATAGGCCCAAGCGACATAGCGGGCTCGCGCGAAGAATCGCCAGAACTGACAGGTGCATCAGAATCCCTTTCAAGGCCGGGTAAGACCCTGACGCGAACAGCCACCCTGTCCCGCCTTCGATCGGTGATCGCTTCGTAGCGCAGACTATCCGGCCCGCTGTAACCGGATCGTGCCAAGTAGAAGATGCTTATGCCGCGGATCCAGCGCCCGATACAGGCTCGATCCCGTCCGCTGTCGCTGGCCACCTCGAAATCCTCAATGCGATAACAGACGATCCCGTGTTCTGGTGACTTCATGAGCAAGAGCTGGGGAAGCTCGACCGGCGTGCACGTATTGTCCGCATCGGCATAGCCTTCGATAACGGTCTCTTCCGACGTCCGGGCGGTGACGGTCATCTCGCTCTCTTGTGCGAAGCAGGAGATGTCCGTCGCCAGGACTGCGGACAAAACACCCAATATCAGGCCGCACGATCCGATGGCGCGCCGCCATGATCTCGATCGACGACGCCGAAATGCCATGACGTCTCCCGTCCCTCACAATGGCAGATTGTCGTGCTTCTTCGCCGGCGCTTCGACCTTCTTGTCCTTCAGCATCGCCAGGGCCCGCGCGATCCGCTTCCGCGTCGAATGCGGCATGATGACATCGTCGATGTAGCCGCGCTCGGCGGCGATGAAGGGGGACAGGAAGCGGTCTTCATATTCCTTGGTGCGCGCGGCGATCTTGTCGGGGTCGCCGATGTCGGAGCGGAAGATGATCTCGACCGCGCCCTTGGCGCCCATCACCGCGATCTGGGCGGTCGGCCAGGCGTAGTTCATGTCGGCGCCGATCTCCTTGGAGGCCATGACGTCGAAGGCGCCGCCATAGGCCTTGCGGGTGATGACGGTGACGAGCGGCACGGTGCACTGCGAATAGGCGAACAAGAGCTTGGCGCCATGCTTGATCAAGCCGCCATATTCCTGCGCGGTGCCCGGCAGGAAGCCCGGCACGTCGACGAAGGTGACGATCGGGATGTTGAAGGCGTCGCAGAAGCGGACGAAGCGCGCGGCCTTGCGCGAGGCGTCAGAATCGAGCACGCCGGCCAGCACCATCGGCTGGTTGGCGACGAAGCCGACGGTGCGCCCCGCAATGCGGCCGAAACCGGTGACGATGTTCTTGGCGAAGGCTTCCGCGATCTCGAAGAAGTCGCCCTCGTCCACGACCTTCAGGATCAGCTCCTTCATGTCGTAGGGCTTGTTCGGATTGTCGGGGATCAGCGTGTCCAGCGACATGTCGACCCGGCCGATGTCGTCGAAGCTCGGCCATTCCGGCACGCCGTCGGTGTTGTTGGACGGCAGGAAGTCGATCAGGCGGCGCATCTGCAAGAGCGTCTCGACGTCGTTCTCGAAGGCGCCGTCCGCGATCGAGGAGCGCGTGGCGTGCACCGAGGCGCCGCCAAGCTCTTCCGCCGTAACGACCTCGTTGGTCACGGTCTTCACCACGTCGGGGCCGGTGACGAACATATAGCTGGTGTTCTTCACCATGAAGATGAAGTCGGTCATCGCCGGCGAATAGACGTCGCCGCCGGCGCAGGGCCCCATGATGACGGAGATCTGCGGGATCACGCCCGAGGCCAGCACGTTGCGGCGGAACACGTAGGAATAGCCGGCGAGCGCGGCGACGCCTTCCTGGATGCGGGCGCCGCCGGCGTCATAGAGGCCGATGATGGGCGCCCTCGCCTTCATCGCCATGTCCTGGAGTTTTGTAATTTTCAGCGCGTGCGTTTCCGACAGCGAGCCGCCGAACACGGTGAAATCCTTGGCGAAGACGAAGGTCTTGCGGCCGTTGACGGTGCCCCAGCCGGTGACGACGCCGTCGCCGGGGATCTTGTTCTTCTCCATGCCGAACTCGGTGGAGCGGTGCTCGACGAACATGTCGAACTCCTCGAACGATCCCTTGTCGAGCAGCAGCTCGATGCGCTCGCGCGCCGTCAGCTTGCCGCGGGCGTGCTGCGCTTCGATGCGCTTCTCCCCGCCGCCGAGCTTGGCACCGGCGCGACGATCTTCAAGGGCGTCCAGGATGTGTTTCATTTGCTCCCGCCAATTCTTAAGCCTTAAGCGACGCCGGGGGTTCTAACACGGCATTTTGCAAGCCGGAAAGCGCCTTTCCGCGTCGCAGGGCTGCCCTGAGGCAGCGGGAAAGCGCAAGGAATTCCAGAGTTTTGCCGGGTAGCCGAGGCTGGAGGCGGGAATGACCGGACGTGCCGCGGTCGGGCTTCGCCATCTCGGCCTGGACGGCGCCCAGACGAGCGCCTGATCCGGGCCGCTGCCCGCGAAATTGGTGTCCTGGCCCGGTTGACCGGGACTGCCGATTCAGGCTTGCTTCGCGCTTGCGATCAGGCGCCGGATGTTGCGTGAGCCCAGTCGGTACGGCGGCGGTCACCACGCTTTGGCTCAAGCATCACTCATGTCCGCGACGCTCGTTTCCCTGCCACCGAGCTCATCGTCAGAGATCATCGGCTTCCTGCGGCGCATGGCCAGCATGGTGTCGGGGCGAAATGGCGAGATGCTGCTGCGCGCCGGGAGCCTGATCGAGCAACTCGGCCAGCGGGCGATGTCGGCCGAGCGGCTGTATCACGAGCAGCAGATCGAGAGCACGCGCAACGCCGAACTGCGCGAGGCCGCCGAGCTTGCCTCCGACGCCATGGTTGGCCAGATCGAGGTGCTGCGGGCGCAGCTGGCCGAGGTCACCGCGGCAGCCGCAGCAGAGCGTGCCGCCTTCGATGCCGAGCGCGGCAGGCTGATCGGCCTGATGCAGGATGCCGAAGGCCATATCGTCAAGCTCGCGACCGAGCTGGACAGCTTGCGCGCCTCGGTCGACAGCTTCAACGAGACCGCGGTCTCGGTGCCGATCGAAGTGCTGCGGCTGGCGCGGACACAGTTCGATTATCTCTCCAGCGGCTTTGCCCGCAAGGGCGACGTGATCTCGCAGGCGATGAGCGAGATCGGCGGCTTTGCAATCGACCAGGCGCTGACCACGAAGAAGACGGACACCGCCTGAGGCATTCAGGTGGCCCGCGTCAAATTGACAGCGTGCCGGCGCGTTGGTCTACTCGCCCAAAATCAATGGGGAGGATCCGATGCCGACGGCATTCCGCATCGCCATGGCGCTCTGCATCTCGACACTGTTCGCCGGCACAGCCGCCCTAGCGCAATCCCTGCCCAGGGAAGTCGCCACCCGCACCGAGATCTACCCGATCCCCTCTCTCACACTCTCCGACCAGCAATTCCTCAGCGGCGATGCCGCCGCAGGCAAGCCGGTGACAGTGGCAGCCGAATTCCGCGTTGCGCAAGGCACCGGCAAGCTTCCCGTCGTGGTGCTGATGCATGGCTCCAGCGGCGTCGGCGCCACCACCGAGGCCTGGGTGCGCGCCTTCAACGCCATGGGCATCTCGACCTTCGTGATCGACGGGTTCACCGGCCGCGGGCTGACGATGGTGGGCCCGAACCAAGCCCTGCTCGGCCGGCTCAATCTGATCATCGACATCTACCGCTCGCTGGAAATCCTGGCAAAGCACCCGCGCGTCGATCCGGACCGCATCGTGCTGATGGGCTTCTCGCGCGGCGGACAAGCGACGCTCTATGCAAGCGTCGATCGCTTCAACAAGCTCTGGAACAAGTCCGGCATCACGTTCGCCGCCTATGTCCCGTTCTATCCGGATTGCTCGACGAGCTATGTCGGCGACGACGGGGTCGTCGCACGCCCGATCCGCATCTTCCACGGCACGCCCGATGACTACAATCCCGTCAGCAGCTGCAAGGCGTTTGTCGAACGGCTCAAGGCCGCAGGGCGCGACGTGGTGCTGACCGAATACCCCGACAGTGCCCACGGATTCGACAGCGGCCTGCTCGGCGTCAGCACCGTTGCGGTGTCGGCCAATTCGCAGACGGTGCGCAACTGCAAGATCAAGGAAGGTGACGGCGGTGTGCTCATGAACGGCGATACCAACGCGCCCTTCACCTACAAGGACTCCTGCGTCGAGCTGAACCCGCATGTCGGCGGCAACCCGAAGACGGCCGCCGAGGCGCGCAAGGCGGTGCAGGAGTTCTTGCAGGCGTTGTTCAAGCTGGGTTGAATGCGCCTGCTCCGCACGCAGTGCCGTAGGGTGGGCAAAGCGTAGCGTGCCCACGAATTTCGGATGATGGAAAGAGCTCGTGGGCACGGCGCTACGCGCCTTTGCCCACCCTGCGAGGGCTGCTCCAGACAGCGCTAGCTAGATCGCGCCGATCTCGGCAAGGCAGGCTTGCGTCAGCGACATGCGCTCGGCGACGAGGCGCGGCTCTTTGCAATCCATGTTGAGCGCAAACACCGTGTGCGCCTCGCCCTTCTCGGCCCAGCCGACCATCCAACCGAGCGACGGCTCGCCGCGCTCTGCACCGAGCAGGCCGGACTTGGCACGGATGACGCTGTCGCCCACCTTGGTCACCGGCAGGATGTCGGCGACGAGATCCTGGCTCCGCTTCGAGATTGGCAGCGCGCGGCGGCGCAGCCTGTCGATGAAATCGATCTGCTCGACCGGATCGATGCGCAAGGCCCCCGTGAGCCAGAACTGGTCGATGCCGCCGCCGATGTCGCGATTGCCGTAGTCGAACTCGTCGAGATATTTCTGCATGCGCTCCTGGCCGATCCGGCGCGCGATCTCCTGATAGACCGGCACCGCGCTGACGGCGATCGCACTGCGCAGCGTGTGATCCTTGTTCCAGGCTTCGATCGGACGCTTCACGCCGTCCCAGGGGAAGACGTCTTTGTCGGGGTCGGCGACGACGCCGGTCTCGAGCGCGATCAGCGAGTTCGGGATCTTGAAAGTCGAAGCCGGCAGCTTGCCCTCGCCCGAGCGATCCTTGTCGCTGGCGACGACAAGATAATCCTCCACCTTGTAGCCGACGAAAGTGCCCGATGTGCCGAGGTCGGTGAATCGCTTTGCGAGACTGTCACGGATCTCGTTGCGCGGCGGCGCGACGTGAGCGAGCGCGCGCCGCGGCAGGATGGCAGATGCGGCGAGCAGGCCGAGAGTGGAGCGGCGGGTCAGCAAAGCGAGACATCCTGAATTGAGCAGCACATCGGCACCATGGAGGCGCCACGTGGTGAAACGATGACGGGCTACCGCCCCCGGCCCGACAGCCGCAGCACGAACACCAGCACCTCGGCGACGGCCTTGTAGAGGTCGGGCGGGATCTCCTCGCCGAGTTCGACCTTGGACAGCGCGCCGGCCAGGACCTCGTTTTCCTCGATCGGGATGTCGTGGGCCTTGGCGATCTCGACGATCTTTTCGCCGATCGTGCCCTTGCCCTTGGCGACGACGACCGGCGCGCCGGAGCCCCTCTCGTAATGCAGCGCGATCGCCAGCTTGGACGGGTCGCTCATGTGGCACGATCCAGGAAATGGCCGGCGCGGGCCGGCGCCGGTTGCGGTGGCGTGCCGTCGCGAACCAGGATGTCGCCGGGCTTGAGCTCGGCCCGCACTAGGGCCTGGCTGAGCTCGCCGATGCCGGCGCGGAGCTGCTGTGCGGTTGTCGGCCGCTCCGCCCACATCCGCACGAAGGTCTTGTCGCCGCTCAGCGTGATCAGCGCGTGGACGGGGCCCGCCGGCTCGACATCGAGCGTGAAGCGCGCGCGCCAGGCTTGCTTGGCGGCATCGGCGGATTCGCCGGTGCCATCGCGCGAGATCTCGAACTGCGCCATCGCGGTGCCTTGCGGCGTCGCGAACGGAATCTCGAAATTCCACTGCGGCACATTCGGATCAACGCGGTGACCGCCGGCGTCGGCCCGATCGGGGAGCGATGCGACCTGAAGCAGGGTCTGCCGCGCGATCGCGGCGTCGGTCTCGTCGAGCAGGCGATGCACGGTCGCAGCGAGCGGCGTATCCGGCGCGAGCGATGGCGAGGCGATGGATTGGGCCGAGGGCAGCGCGCCACGGAACGGCGGCGGTGTCGCACGCGCCGCCACCTCGAAGATCTCGCCGTCGGGCACCGCTTTGTTGGAGCCGGGCACATTGCCGGTCAGGCGCGGCAGGTTTTGCGTGACCTCCTGCAGCAGGCTTGCGGCAAGGCCGGCGGACATGCGCGGCATCGCCATTTGCGGCGCGTCGGCTGCCAGGTCGCCCAGCACCGCCGCTGCGAGATTGGCATTGCGCGGCTGTTGCGCACTTGCGGGAGCGATCGACGGCGATACGGCCGGCTGAGCCGGCGCGGCGGCGGCCTGCGGTGTCGCCGTGGAGCCCGCAGGGATCGCGGCGCCCTGGCTCTGCGGCGCGGCCGTCCCGATCGTGGCCAAGGTCTGGCGCAACACCAGCAGCGCCGCCTTCAAATCCGGAACGGCCCCGGAGGACGGTGCCGTGCCTGCGACCAGTGAAGCCTCGAGGAACAGCCCTGACTTCAGGAAGGCGGATTCGATGCCGCCGCCATCGAGCGCGGGGTCGAGCGGCGTCTGCTGTGTCAGCACGTTCAGCACCGCCTGCTTCAGGCCCGCCGGCAAATCGCTGCCGGTGACGACGGCCGCCAGATTGGCGAACAGCGGCGCCTGGCTGCCCTGCTTTGCCGCAGCCTCGGCCGAGGCTGCGCTGACGGCGACCTGCTCCAACGGCGTGAGCGTATTGCGCGTCGCGGACGGCGCGAGCGGCGGGCTTTCCACCAGCGAGGCAGCGCGAGGCGTCAGCGTGACCTGATCGGGCGTCGCCTCGCCTGCACCGCTCATGATTGCAAGGCGGATGGTGCCGTCGCTCTTCGACACCGCGAGCTGCAAATTCTGCCCCGGCGTCAGCGCCACTTCCGACATCACGTCCATCGAGAGGTTGGCGATCGCGATCCGCACCAGATTGTCGGCCATCACGCTGACGACCCGTGCGTTCACGACGCTGCCGGCCTGAAGCGCGAGGTCAGGCGTGGTCGCATCAGCTACAGGGCTGGCGGCACTGACGCGTACGATGGAAGTGACCGGCGTCGGCATCTCAGGGGGCCCAAGGGAGCACGGGAAGGAACACCGCCACCCTAACGCCTGCGGCGTAAACCTCTCGTTAAGGACCTCCGGCCAATGGCGCCTTGGCCGCCGCCAATACCGTCACGGCGGCCTCGAAATCCCGCAGGCGCGTGGCCCGGCGGGCGGCCGCCTCCTCGTCCACGCCCCATTGCTCGGCGTTCCAGTCCTCATCGACATGGGCGGCGGCCCAGACCTGGCCGGCATCGCGCACGCCATGGGCCAGTGCCAAGGCCAGCAGCGCCGAACCGGTCAGGGTCGTCACCATGTGGAGCGCGGCGACCGACCAGGCGTCCTCGGGCAGCGCGGCACGCGCGATCCGGAGCGCCTCGTCCGGCTGCTTCACGTGCATGACGCCCTCGGACAGGATGAAATGCGCTCCCAGCGCCTCCGCCGCCCAGAACAGCACGGGGTCCCAATGCGCCGCCTCGCGGGCGACCAGCCCTTCGGGGTGGCCGGCGCGATAGAACAGCAGGTCGGACTCGAAGTATTTGGCGAGATCATCGCTGACCAGCCCGACGCGGTCGACGACGCCTTCCACCACACTGTTGGCAATCCGTGTCAGCGGCATGCTCACCGGATCGATGCTCTCGCCCTGGGCCGCCCATTCCGCGGCCACGGCATCGGCGAGCGTCCGCGCCGGGATCACCACCTGGCGGCCGGACGGCGTGCGGATCGGCCTGCCATCGAGCGTGATGGCAAAACCGCCCTCGGCGTCAGTGACACCGGCCTCCTTGTAGAAGCGCTTGCGCAGCGGCGTGCGCGCGGAGGCGCGCGCCGATTCCCGCGGATCCGGCGGGGGCTGGCTTGCTGCTTCTTCGAACAATTCGCGCATCGGTCTTTCGGTCCCTGTCGTTCGTCAAGTTACCTGGGTCGCAATGGCTTCGCCATGACGTCCATCAGTGCTGCTAGTTTGCGCAGCTTCGGGCATAGGTGCCGCGATCGGCCGGGCCCAGCCCCGCGGCTGCGGCGTCGTCGAGGCATTTTGTGACGCGGTCGCTGAACGAATTGCGCGGCAGCGGCTGGTAGTTGTAGCGCGGCGGTGCGTCGAACTGCGGTACCTTGGGCGCCTCGATCTTCGGCGGCGGTGGCGGCGCCGGCAGCGGTGGAGCGAGCCGTGAGGCGCCCGGCAGCACATATTGCGCGTGGACAGCCTGCCCCGCCCCTAGCGCGGCCAACACCACAAGACTGATCGAGAGCCGTGTCATGGGCGACATGTCGTGCCTCCGCCGCGCACGTTCAACCCGGCTATTCCTCCGGCGCGTTCTCGATCGGATCAAACCGGCTGGCATCGAGCCCGAGCAGGTTCCATGACTGCTGCATGTGCGGCGGCAGCGGCGCGGTGGCGTCGATCACGCCGCCGCGCGGATGCGGAATGACGATGCGGCGTGCCAAGAGATGCAGCCGGTTCTGCAGGCCGCCCGGCAACTGCCAGTTCTCGATGTTGAAATATTTGGGATCGCCGACGATGGGATGACCGATATGGGCCATGTGGGCGCGCAGCTGGTGGGTGCGGCCCGTCACCGGCTTCAGCGACACCCAGGTGAGCTTGTTGCCGGCGGTCTCGACCACCGCGTAATAGGTCACCGCGTGGCTGGCGCCCTCGTCGCCGTGCTGGGCGATGCGCATGATGGTATCGTCCTCGCTCTCCTCCTTCGCGAGGAAAGTCGAGATGCGGCCCTGCTTCGGCTTCGGCAGGCCCGGCACCAGCGCCCAATAGACTTTGCGCGCCGACCGCGAGCGGAACGCGCCGGTGAGATGCGAAGCCGCAAAGCGCGTCTTGGCGACCAGCAGGCAGCCCGACGTCTCGCGATCGATGCGGTGCACGAGGCGCGGCTTCTGGCCCTTGGCATCGCGCATCACCTCGAGCATCTGGTCGATGTGCCGCGTCATGCCCGAGCCGCCCTGCACGGCAAGGCCGGCCGGCTTGTTGAGGACGAGGACGTCGTCGTCCTCGTAGATCGTCATCTCCTTCAGCGCCTTGAGCGTCTTCTGCGCCGCGTCCGAGAGCTCGCCGACGACCTTCGGCGCGTCGAGCTTCAGCGGCGGGATGCGGACGCTCTGCCCCTCCTCGAGGCGGTCCTTGCTATCAACGCGCTTGCCGTCAACGCGCAGCTCGCCTTTGCGGACGACGCGCTGGATATGGGAGAACGACAGGCCGGGAAAGCGCGCCTCGAGGAAACGGTCGACGCGCATGTTGTTCTCGTCCGCCGTCACCTTGACGGTCTGCACCTTGGTCGGCAGCAAGGCTTCGACGGGTTTTTCGGGCGCAGGCCGTTCCAGGGCGGCATTAGGCGGGCGCCGCTCGACCCGTTCGGGCGCACGCCGCTCAACACGCTCACCGGCAAAGCGCGGCGGCTTACCGCCAGGCTTGCCGCCCGGACGCGGCCCGGCCTTCTTCGCGCCGCGCGCCTGATGCGGACGCGACTCATCGCGCTCGTCACGCGAGCGCGGCTTCGGGTTCATTCTCTTGATGCGGCGGCTCATGGTTGCCTGCCTACCCTAAAAGCGGACGTACGTCACCGCAAAATCAGTACGATGCAGCTGTTGCCCTAGCTATGCTAGATAGCAGCTCGTGGTTGAAAGCCCCGCCCAACGCCCGGAGGTGAAGCTTGGGATACAACATGTCCTGGATTTTGGTCGACGAGATCACCGAAGAGGCTCTGTACGATTGCCTCGATCTCGCTCCAACCGGAGAAATGCCCGATCGATACGATTTAGGAACCAGCTATGTGCCCCTGGCAGGAGCTGTCCTCAAGTCGGGATGGTGCGCTGTGTTCGCAAAATATACGCTGGTTATGGACGCAACTGTCGGGAAAACTCCGACACCGCTCACTAGGCTTCCAGCAAAATCCCGATGTATCACCTGCGTCGTTCTCGAGCATGCGATGGTCTCATACGCAAGCCTTTGGCAAGGCGGCCACCCGGTCTGGGAAATTTGGCACGACAGCGGCCAGGGACGTTCGCATCTTGAGGCGCGCGGAGACCTGCCTGTCGCGTTCAAGGAATTTTGCGACACGGCGATGAAGAAGCAACGCGCAGAGGACGCGCACGACAAACCTGGTGGCCGGGGAGTGGACTATGTTTTCGATGTCCCGATTGACACAGCCGCTTCGGTCGTCGGGTACCGCCACGATCGTGGAGTTGAGGAGGACTTCTTCAAAGCTCTACGCACGCTCACACCGGCTAACGGGAATGTCCTCACAAAGCTCAACGAGCCACCTGGATGTTGGCAGGCCGTAGGCTCCATAAACTACGAATAACTAGACGCAGGTCAGTTAAAGAACCGGAGTTCACGACCTAACCCGACCGATCGCACGTCGGCAGCCGCCTGCTACTTCCCGCCCCGCTCCTTGCGCAGCTTGGCCCAATAATCCAGCCGCTTCCGGATCTCGCGCTCGAAGCCGCGCTCGGGCGGGTCGTAGAAGGTCTGGCGGCCCAGGGCTTCCGGAAAATAGTCCTGGCCGGAGAAGGCCTCGGGGGTGTCGTGGTCGTATTCGTAAGCTGCGCCGTAGCCTTCCGACTTCATCAGCTTGGTCGGGGAGTTGAGGATGTGCTTTGGCGGCAGCAGCGAGCCGGCCTGCTTGGCGACCTGCATCGCCGTGCCGAAGGCGGTGTAGACCGCGTTCGATTTCGGCGCGGTGGCGAGATAGACCACGGCCTGCGCGATGGCGAGCTCGCCCTCGGGATGGCCGAGAAAGTCGAAGGCGTCCTTGGCCGCGTTGGCGATGACGAGCGCCTGCGGGTCGGCCAGCCCGATGTCCTCGACCGCCATGCGCACGACGCGGCGGGCCAGGAACAGCGGGTCCTCGCCGGCGTCCAGCATCCGCGCGAGATAATACAGCGCCGCATCGGGATCGGAGCCGCGCACCGACTTATGCAGCGCCGAGATCAGGTTGTAATGGCCGTCAGCCGACTTGTCGTAGATCGGCGCGCGCCGCTGCAGGATCTCCTGCAATTGCGCGGCATTGAAGATCTCGTCCGCCCGCGCCGAACGCCAGACCTCTTCGGCCAGCGTCAGCGAGGCCCGCCCATCGCCATCAGCCATGCGCACCAGCACCGCACGCGCTTCCGCGTCGAGCGGCAGCTTCCTGCCCTCGACCGCCTCGGCGTGCGCGAACAGCTTTTCGATCGCGGCCGCATCGAGCGAGCGGAACACCAGGACGCGCGCGCGCGACAGAAGCGCGGCGTTGAGCTCGAAGGACGGGTTCTCGGTGGTGGCGCCCACCATCACCACCGTGCCGTCCTCCATCACCGGCAGAAACGAATCCTGCTGGGCACGATTGAATCTGTGGACCTCGTCGACGAACAACAGCGTGCCCTTGCCCATCTCGCGGCGGGCGCTCGCGGCGTCGAAGGCTTTCTTGAGGTCGGCGACGCCGGAGAACACCGCGGAAATCTGCTCGAAATGCAGGTCCGTCGCATCCGCCAGCAGTCGCGCCACCGTGGTCTTGCCGGTGCCAGGCGGTCCCCAGAATATCAGCGAGCCCAGCGTGCGCGTCTCCAGCATGCGCGTCAGCGCACCGTCGGGGCCGAGGATATGGTCCTGGCCGACGACCTCCGACAACAGGCGCGGGCGCAAGCGATCCGGCAGCGGATGCGGCGCATCGTGGTCGAGCCCCGCCGCGGCGAAGAGCGTTGGCGTCTCTTGTGGTCGCTTCGAACTCATCCGCCCAGCGTGACGTTGATCTGCTGGCCGCCACGCACCAGCGTGATGCGCCAGATCCGCGCACGCTCGGCTGCGGCCTTCTCAAGGTCTCCGGTCTTGCTGATCTTCTGGTTGTTGACGGCCAGGATGATGTCGCCCTTCTGGAATCCGACATTCGCAGCCGCGCTGTCGCCGGCGAGCTCGGTGATCACGACGCCTTCGGTGTCGGCGTCCAGACGCAGCTCGTCGGCGACTGCCGGCGTGATGGTCGAAACCTTCGCGCCCTGGAACGGCGAACGCGCGGTGACGACGAGCTCGTTGCGTCCCGTGTCGGGCGCAGTCTCCAGCGTTACCGTCAGCTTCAGCGGCTTGCCGCCGCGCTGCACGTCGATCTGCGCCGTGCCGCCGAGCAGACGGGTGGCGAAGCGATAATCGAACGCATTGGGATCGTCCACCGTCTGGCCGTCGATCCCGGTGATCAGATCGGAAGATTTCAGGCCGGCCTTCGCCGCAGGGCCGCCCGACACCACGCTCGCGACCAGCGCACCGGTCGGCGAGCGCAGGCCGAGGCTCTCGGCGATCTCGGGCGTCACCGCCTGCAACTTTGCACCCAACCATGGCCGCTTCACCGCTTTGCCGCCGCTCTTGGCGGAGGCGACGACGACGCGCACCATGTTGGCAGGAATTGCAAAGCCGATACCTTGCGAGCCGCCGGAGCGCGAGTAGATCGCGGTGTTGATGCCGGCGAGCCGGCCATTCATGTCGACCAGCGCACCGCCGGAATTGCCGGGATTGATCGCCGCATCGGTCTGGATGAAGAACTGGTAGTCGGTGATGCCGACCTGCGTGCGCGCAAGCGCCGAGATAATGCCGTGGGTCACGGTCTGGCCGACGCCGAAGGGATTGCCGATCGCCAGCACGACGTCGCCGACCAGCAGCTCATCGGAATTGGTGAATTCGAGCGCCGGAAACTTCTCCTTTGAATCCTTCAGGCGCAGCACCGCAAGATCGGTACGGGAATCCTTGAGCACGATCTCGGCCTCGAACTCGCGCTTGTCCGACAGCGACACCTTCACCTGGTCGGCGCCTTCGATGACATGGACGTTGGTGACGACGAGGCCGGACGTATCGACGATGACACCGGAGCCGAGCGAGCGCTGCACCTGCTCGGGCTGCTGGCCCGGCACGCCGAAGAAGCGGCGGAAGATCGGATCGTCCAGCAGCGGATTGCGATTCTGCACCACCTTGGCGGCATAGACGTTGACGACGGCCGGCTGAACCCGCTGCACGATCGGCGCATAGGACAGCCGCAGCTCGGCCTGCGAGGACGGGACGCGGCGGTCCTGCGCTGAGGCCGGATCGAACTGGGCGGAAAAGGTTATGCACAAGGCCGTGACGGCGGCGGTCCAGATCGATCGAAACATTCCTACCTCTTGGAAAAGACGCCGGAATATAGGCGCGTTCGCCCCTCAATAGAAGGGCGCGGGGTGGCAATATTCGGCCTCATTCCGACGGCTCGGGCCCGAGCCAGGCGTGCGAAACGGCAACTTGCCGGCGGGGCCGATTGGCATGACACGCATCATCTTGCATGCTCGCTCTCGGCGGATTCGGTTGCGACGAATTTGCATCAGCGGGAACCAGCGCAACCGAGGCTTGCCGTCGCGGGGCAGTCATCGAGCGCTCTTAGGCTCCGCGCCTACGACTTGGGGAAGTTGGTCCAACCGATGGAGTGATGACGTGAGCAGGACAAGAATTGCAGCCACGGCGATTGGCCTCGCCGGCGCACTGGCCGCCTCGCAGGCCCAGGCCCAATCAGCAAGCAGCAGCGAGCAGGAGATCGCGCTGCTGAAGCAGCAGTTGAAGCTGCTGGAGCAGAAGCTCGACAAGCTCCAGAGTCAAACCGCCGCAAACTCGGCGGCCGCGGCGAAAACCAGGGCCGAAGCAAAGGCCGAAGCGAAGGCCGAGGCGCGCTCGGAGGCAAAGGCGGTCGTTGCCAACGCCAATGCGGCGCTTCCCGTCAAGGGGCCGGCCCCGGCATCCGGCGTCGTCGTGACGATGCCGAACAACCGCCCGACGATCTGCACCGCCGACCAGGCCAATTGCGTCGGCATCACCAGCCGCCTGCACTGGGATGTCGGCGGCTACGACTATCGGCCCAACACGGCGGCGACCGCGCCGCAGAAGCTCGACAGCGGCCAGAACGTCCGCCGTGCGCGCATCGGCGTCACCGGCAAGTTCTTCAACGACTGGAACTTCGCGCTTGTCTACGATTTCGGCGGCTCCTCCGACGGATTTGGCGGCGCCGCGCCAGGCTCGCTACCGGGCGGCGGCCTCTCTGGCGTCGAGAACGCCTATCTCAGCTATACCGGCCTGAAACCGTTCGGCGGGCGGATGGCGATCGAGGCCGGCATCATGGACCTGCCCTACACTATGGACGAGGCCACCAGCTCCAACGACATCATGTTCATGGAGCGCGCCTCACCGGGTGTGATCGCGACCAACATCGCTGCCGGCGACTTCCGTTCCGCAGCCGGTGCGCGCTGGTACAATGACCAGCTCTGGATCGGCGGCTATGTCACGGGACCGTCGACCGGCGCGATCCACTCCGCCTCGAGTGTCTCGCCCCCTGGCACGAGCGAGCAATATGGCGCGGTCGCCCGCGTGGCCGGTAATCCCATCAGCGCAAAGGACTACTCCGTGCATATCGGCGCCAATGCGCAATGGCTGATTCAGCCGCCGCGCAATCTGATCGCCAACACCCAGACGGTCACGCTCAGCGATCGTCCGGAATTGCGCCTCGATCCGACCACGCTGATCTCCACCGGCGCCATCGCCAATGCCTCTGGCGCGCAGGTCTACAGCGTGGAGGCGGCGGCGACCTACGGACCCCTCATCGTCCAGGGCGAGTACTTCTGGTACAATGTCGACCGCACCGCCAACACCGGCGTGCCGCTGGTGGGAGCACCGAGCCTGAAATTCCAGGGCGGCTATGCGCAGGCCGGCTACGTGCTGACGGGCGAAGGGCGAACCTACAATGCGGCGAACGCCGCCTATCATGGCGTCAAGCCGGCCCATCCGTTCTCGCTCGACGGCGGCGGCTGGGGCGCGTGGGAAATCGCGGGACGGTTCTCGACCGTCGACCTCAACGATCAGCTTGCAACCGCGACCGGCGTCGCCGGCGGCCGGCAGACCGTCTACACGCTGGCGCTCAATTGGTACGTCAACGGCAATGTCCGCTTCATGCTGGACTATCTGCACGGCACCGTGTCGCGACAGGCCTCGCCGGTCTCGACCGCCGATGTCGGCTCGAAGTTCGACGCGGTCGCGATGCGCACGCAGTTTGCGTTCTGAACCCGGTGTCGTCCCGGGGCGCGCGACAGCGCGAACCCGGGGCCCATAACCACAGGCGGACGTGATCTGGCAAACTTGGAGTTGCGGGCTCGCACCACAATTGCTCCCTGGGGTTATGGGCCCCCGCGGGGACGACATCCAGAGCTTGGCGGCAGACGCCCCACTCACTACGCCGCGCGCCTCGGCTTCCTCACCACCACCGGCTCAGGCGCGCAGGACAGCCGCTCCTGATGGCTCTCGCCCCAGGTCTTCAGGGTGTCGATGACCGGCTTGAGGCTCTCGCCGAGCTCGGAGAGGCAGTACTCCACCCGCGGCGGCACCTCGGCATAGACCCTGCGGATGACGAGCTTGTCCTCCTCCAGAGCGCGCAGCTGCTTTGTCAGCATGCGCTGGGTGATGCCGGGCATCCGGCGGCGCAATTCGCCGAAGCGCTGCGTGCCGCTCTGCAGGTGATAGAGGATCACGCCCTTCCACTTGCCGTCGATCAGGTCCAGCGTCGCCTCGACCGCGCAGCCGGGGCGACGGGCAAAATTGCGCCGTTTCATGCGTCTTTCCCAATAGTATCCAAACAGGGACTATATCCCCGAATTTACAGTACTTGCCAAATCGGAGCCAGAGCGACAGTTAGGACGGCAGGCGAGCATGCCATCTGATGGAGACAAGCCATGAAGGCCGTCGGCTACAAGAAATCGCTTCCGATCGAGGACGCGGATTCGCTGTTCGATTTCGAGACCGCAAAACCGGAGCCCAAGGGGCGCGACATCCGCGTCGCCGTAAAGGCGATCTCGGCCAATCCGGTCGATTACAAGGTTCGCAAGCGCGCAGCCCCGCCCGAGGGCGAGACCAAGATCCTGGGCTATGACGCAGCCGGCGTGGTCGATGCCGTCGGGCCCGAGGTAACGTTGTTCAAGCCGGGCGACGAGGTGTTTTACGCCGGCTCGATCCTGCGCCAGGGCACCAATGCCGAATTCCACCTGGTCGACGAACGCATCGTCGGCAACAAGCCGAAGAGCCTGTCCTTCGCGCAAGCAGCCGCCCTTCCCCTCACCTCCATCACCGCCTGGGAATTGCTGTTCGACCGGCTCGGCGCGGTGCCTGGCAAGAGCGTCGATCCGCGCACGCTGCTGATCACCGGCGGCGCCGGCGGCGTCGGCTCGATCCTGATCCAGCTTGCCCGCCGCCTCACCGGCCTCACGGTGCTCGCCACCGCGACGCGGCCGGAATCGCGGACATGGTGCCTCGATCTCGGCGCGCATGCCGTGATCGACCACGGCAAGCCGATGAAGGAGCAGATCGAGAAGCTCAAGCTGCCGCCGGTCGCGCTGGTAGCGAGCCTCACTTTCACTGAACAGCACTACAAGGCGATCGCGGACTTCATGGCGCCGCAGGGCAAGTTCGGCCTGATCGACGATCCTCCGGAATTCACCATGAGCACGTTCAAGGGCAAGGCGATCTCGGTGCACTGGGAATCGATGTTCACGCGCTCCTCGTTCCAGACGGCAGACATGATCGCGCAGCATCATCTGCTGAACGACGTCGCCGACCTCATCGACAAGGGCGTGCTGCGCACCACGCTCGACCAGACCTTCGGCACGATCAACGCCGCCAACCTCAAACGCGCGCATGCGCTGCTCGAGAGCGGCAAATCGCGCGGCAAGATCGTGCTGGAGGGATGGTAGGCGAACGCGTAGCAGGGTGGGCAAAGGCGCACTTGCGCCGTGGCCCACCATCTCGCTCGGCCGCAAAAAGTGCGTGGGCACGCTTCGCTTTGCCCACCCTACGGCAGTCACGCTTCCGGCATGCCCTCGACGAACAGCAGCCGCCGTTCGAGCGCCGTCCGGCGCAACTTCAACGCCTCGGCATATTCCGGCGAGGCGTACCATTCCTTCAGCCTCGCCATCGACGGAAATTCGACGATGACGATCGCCTTCGCTGGGAGGTTGCCTTCGGCAAGCTCGGCCTTGCCACCACGGACGAGATAGCGTCCGCCGTAGTGTGCGATCGTCTTCGCGGCAAGCCTGCGATAGGCTTCAAATCCGCCCGCGTCGCGCATCTCGACTTCAGAGACCACATAGGCTGTCATGCGCGGCCTCAGGCAATGGTGTTGACGATACCGCCTTCTGCGCGCAGCGCCGCGCCGTTGGTGGCGGACGCCTGCTTCGAGGCGACGTAGACCACCATGTTGGCAATCTCGTCGACGCTGGCAAAGCGCTGGAGCAGCGAGCTCGGCCGATGCTGCTTGACGAAATTGGCGGCGGCCTCGTCCACCGACTGGCCGTTCTGCCTGGCGAGATCCTTCACGAAAGTTTCGACGCCCTCCGACATGGTCGGGCCCGGCAGCACGGAATTGACGGTGACACCCGTGCCGCGGGTGAGCTGCGCCAGGCCGCGGGCGACCGAGAGCTGCGCCGTCTTGGTCATGCCGTAATGGATCATCTCGACCGGAATGTTCAGCCCGGACTCCGAGGAGATGAAGACGATGCGGCCCCAATTGCGCTGGAGCATGCCCTTCATGTAGGCCCGCGACAGCCGCACGCCGCTCATGACGTTGACCTCGAAGAAGCGGCTCCAGTCCTCATCGGGAATGTCGAAGAAGTCCTTGGGCTCGAAGATGCCGGCATTGTTGACGAGGATGTCGACCTCCGGCAGCGCCGCCACGAGCGCCTTGCAACCCGAGGCGGTCGAGACGTCGGCGGCGATGCCGCGAACCCCGGCGCCCGTCCCTTCCAGCTTGCGCACGGCGGCATCGACCTTGTCCTGGCCGCGGCCGTTGATCACGACGCTGGCGCCGGAGGCCGCCAGGCCTTTGGCGATGGCGTGGCCGATGCCTGCGGTCGAGCCGGTCACCAGGGCGGTTTTTCCGGAAAGGTCGATGTTCATGTAATATCTCCATCAGATCGATGACGGGGATATCGGTCGCGGTGGACCGGCCCGCAATCGGAGCTCACCAATCAGTGAGACGCTCGGACGCTGTTCCGGCAGCAATGGGATCCCTCGCCCCAGCTCGACCGCAGGTGGAATGATTATTGCTAATCCAGACCCGAGCATCTTCGCTCATGCGAACACGGAAGGACCAAGCGATGAAGAGAACCGCCCTCACTGTTGCGCTCGGGTTGCTCGGCCTGATGGGCAGCAATTCGCTCGCGCCAGCGCAAGCGGTCTATCCGGACAAGGCCCTGCAATTGGTCGTCCCCTTCCCGCCCGGCGGCGCCTCCGACGTGGTGGCGCGCATCATCGGCGGCGAGCTGGAGACGCGGCTCGGCAAGCCCGTGATCATCATCAACCGCCCCGGCGGCGGCACCACGATTGCGGCCAAGGAAGTCGCGCGAGCGGCGCCGGACGGATACACCCTGTTCTTCAGCTCGAACTCGAGCTTCACGCTGCCGGCAGCCGTCAAGGAAACCGTGCCTTACGACGCGGCCAAGGATTTCGAGCCGCTCGGCCAGGTCGGCAAGATCACGCTGGTGCTGGTCACCTACAAGGACAATCCGGTCAAGGACGTGGCTGCGCTCGTCGCTGAAGCCAAGGCCAATCCCGACAAGCTCTCGTTGGCATCCTTCGGCGTCGCGACCGTCTCGCACTTTGCCGGCGAATTGTTCAAATCGGCGGCCGGGATCAAGATGGTCCACCTGCCCTACAAGGGCAGCGCGCCGGCGATGAACGACCTCATCGGCAAGCACATCCAGTACCACGTCGACACGGTGATCGCGGTCAAGCCGCAGATCGAGGCGGGGACCGTCAAGGTGCTCGCCGCGTTCTCGGCCAAGCGCACGCCGTTCCTGCCTGACGTGCCGACACTCGCCGAGCTCGGCTATGGCAACATCGACTTCGCCTCATGGGGCGCCGTGGTCGCTCCCAAGGGCCTGCCGCCGGCCGTTCGCGACAAGCTCTCTGCAACGCTGGAGGAGACGATCAAAAATCCCGCCGTGGCCGAGCGCTTCGCCAAGGTCGGCTTCGAGCCCGGCTTCGCGCGCTACAGCGATTGGGCCGGAGCGATCGGCAAGGAGACCGCCGACATGAAGGACATCGCGCAAAAGTCGGGGATCAAGGAGGAATAGTCCCGCGCATCTGCGCCGGTCCCAGACGCAAAAACGGCGCCCGAGGGCGCCGTTTTCAATCCATATCCGCTGAGTGGCTTACGCCGCCTCGGCTTCCTTTTCCTGCACGGGGCCGGAATCCTGGCCCTTGGCATCGACGTCGCGGTCGACAAACTCGATCACGGCCATCGCGGCGTTGTCGCCGTAGCGGAAGCCGGCCTTGATGATGCGGGTGTAGCCGCCCTGGCGGTCCTTGTAGCGGGTCGCCAGCGTGTCGAAGAGCTTCTTGACCATGTCGACGTCGCGCAGCTCCGAGATCGCCTGGCGGCGCAGCGACAGACCGCCCTTCTTGCCGAGGGTGACGAGCTTCTCGACGATCGGACGAAGCTCCTTGGCCTTCGGCAGCGTGGTGACGATCTGCTCGTGCTTGATCAGCGCGGCCGCCATGTTGGCGAACATCGCCTTGCGGTGCTCGGCCGTGCGGTTGAGCTTCCGATGAACCTTGCCGTGACGCATGTGAGTAGTCCTTCTCGATTGTGTCGCGGTGGTTCAGCGACTGGTTTCAGGTGGGCTGCCTGCGTTCGCCCTGGGGCGCGAGTGGCGAATGGTGAGTAGCGAATAGATCTTCTTCCCCTATTCGCCACTCCCTACTCGCCATTCGCTCAGTAATGATCCTCGAAGCGCTTGGCGAGCTCGTCGATGTTCTCCGGCGGCCAGCCCGGCACTTCCATGCCGAGATGCAGACCCATCTGGGCCAGCACTTCCTTGATCTCGTTCAGCGACTTGCGGCCGAAGTTCGGGGTACGGAGCATTTCGGCTTCGCTCTTCTGCACGAGGTCGCCGATATAGACGATGTTGTCGTTCTTCAGGCAGTTGGCCGAACGCACCGACAGCTCGAGCTCGTCCACCTTCTTGAGGAAGGCCGGGTTGAAGGCGAGGTCCGGGATGATCTCCTGGGCGACTTCCTTGCGCGGCTCTTCGAAGTTGACGAAGACGTTGAGCTGGTCCTGCAGGATGCGGGCGGCGTAAGCCACCGAGTCATCCGGCGAGATCGCGCCGTTGGTCTCGATCGTCATGGTCAGCTTGTCGTAGTCGAGGATCTGGCCCTCGCGGGTGTTCTCGACCTTGTAGGAGACCTTGCGGACCGGCGAGTACAGGCTGTCGACCGGGATCAGGCCGATCGGCGCATCCTCGGGACGGTTGCGCTCGGCGGGCACGTAGCCCTTGCCGGTGGCGACCGTGAACTCCATGCGGATCTCGGCGCCCTCGTCGAGGGTGCAGATCTGCAGGTCCGGGTTGAGCACGACGACGTCGCCGACGGTCTGGATGTCACCGGCGGTGACGACGCCCGGGCCCTGCTTCTTCACGACCATGCGCTTGGGGCCTTCGCCCTGCATCTTGATCGAGATGTCCTTGATGTTGAGCACGATGTCGGTGACGTCCTCACGGACGCCCGCGATCGAGGAGAACTCGTGCAGCACGCCGTCGATGTGCACCGACTGCACCGCCGCGCCCTGGAGCGAGGAGAGCAGGATGCGGCGCAGCGCATTGCCGAGCGTCTGGCCGAAGCCACGCTCGAGCGGCTCGGCGACGATCGTCGCGAACCGCGAGGAATCGCTGCCGGGCGTAACCTGGAGCTTGTTCGGCCGAATCAGTTCTTGCCAATTTTTCTGGATCGTCACTGTTTCACCCATACAGGCCAGTCGAACTGCCATTGCAGACACTGGCGTTGGAGAAAGGCCGCAGGTCGCACCCACGGCTTCTTGCAAAGTCATTGCGGGCGCCGATGCGCCCGCAACTCGTAAAAATCAGACGCGACGACGCTTGCGCGGACGGCAACCGTTGTGCGGGATCGTGGTCACGTCGCGGATCGAGGTGACGGTGAAGCCGGCGGCCTGAAGCGCGCGGAGCGCCGATTCGCGGCCCGAACCGGGACCGGCGACTTCGACTTCCAGCGTCCGCATGCCGTGCTCCTGCGCCTTCTTGGACACGTCCTCGGCGGCAACCTGCGCGGCGTACGGGGTCGACTTGCGCGAGCCCTTGAAGCCCATCGTGCCGGCGGACGACCAGGCGATCGTGTTGCCCTGCGCGTCGGTGATGGTGATGGTCGTGTTGTTGAACGACGAGTTCACGTGCGCGACGCCGGAGGCGATGTTCTTGCGCTCACGACGACGAACGCGGGTGGCTTCCTTGCCCATTGAGTCCCTTTCCTGAAGATCTCAAACGCCGCCGTAATGCCAGCGGCTACACCTGTGGAACGAAAGGCGCGCGGCGAACGGGCATCCCCGGTTCGCCGCACGCCGCGACTAGATTCGAAAACTTACTTCTTCTTGCCGGCGATGGCTTTCGCCGGACCCTTGCGCGTGCGCGCATTGGTGTGGGTGCGCTGGCCGCGCACCGGCAGACCGCGACGATGACGCAGACCGCGATAGCAGCCGAGGTCCATCAGACGCTTGATGTTGATACCGACCTCGCGGCGCAGGTCGCCCTCGACGAGATAGTCGCGGTCGATCACTTCGCGGATCTGGAGCACTTCAGCGTCGCTGAGCTGATTGACGCGACGATCCACGGGGATCTTCACCTTCTCCAGGATCTCACTGGCGATCTTCTGACCGATGCCATGGATGTACTGGAGCGCGATCAGCACGCGCTTGTTGGTGGGAATGTTCACGCCGGCAATACGGGCCACGGCCTTCTCTCCTGTTGCCGATCCTCGTCAGGATCGGGCTTTAAGTGCTTGTGTTCTCGGGCAGGTGTTCACAAACGCGAACACGACGCCCTCCCCCGGTCTTCCTGGGGCCCGGCATCGTCTGAAACTATCCGACTTGGATGCGGGGCTTATTAGGGGATTCCGGGGGCTTTCGTCAACCGCTGCTAGCGCTTGGCTCGCTTTTTCGTGACCTTTTTTGCAGCCTTCCTGGCACCTTTCTTGACCGCCTTCTTGGCCGTCTTCTTGGCGGCCTTCTTCACCGCTTTCTTGACGGTCTTCTTGGCCGCCGTCTTGCGACCCTTGACGGCCTTCTTGGCCGCCTTTTTGGCGGATTTGGCCGGTTTGGCGGCCTTTTTGGCTGTTTTCACCGCCTTTTTGGCCGATTTCTTCGCCGCCTTGGCCTTCTTGGCGGGGGCGGCCCTGGCCGCGCTCCTGGTCTTGGCCTTGGTGGCTTCCTTGGCCTGCATCTTGGCGTCAGCCGCGCCCAATGCCTGGAGCTGGCGATCGATGGCGCGGGTGACCTCGTCGATGGCCATCATGCCGTCGATGGTGGAGAGCTTCCGGCGCTCGGAATAGTAGTGAATCAGCGGTTCCGTCTGACTGCGGTAGCTGGCGAGTCGCTTGGTCAGGACCTCCGGCGTGTCGTCGAGCCGGACCTCCTCGCCGCGCTCCCGCATCTGGGCGACGCGGGTCTCGACACGGTGCAGGAGCGCGCTCTCGTTGACGCGGAGCTCGATCACGGCGTCGAGCTTGAGGCGCTTGTCCTTGAGCAGCTCGTCCAGCGCTTCGGCCTGCGGCACGGTGCGCGGGAAGCCGTCGAGGATGAAACCGTTCTTGGCGTCCGGCTGGTCGATGCGATCGGAGATGATTCCGACCACGACCTCGTCGGGCACGAGGCCGCCGCTGGCCATGATCTCCTTGGCCTTCAGCCCGACCGGCGTTCCGGCCGCCACCGCAGCACGCAGCATGTCGCCGGTCGAGAGCTGGACGATGCCGTAGCGCTGCACCAGCAGCTGCGCCTGCGTCCCCTTGCCCGACCCCGGCGGTCCCAGAAGTATAATTCTCATCGGCGTACGCCCCCCGGATTGGTGAGCGATACGTCGCGCACCCGTGTTTGAAAAATCGCGAACAGTGCAAACCACAATCGGCGCTGCACCGCTACCCTACCATAGGGCAGCAGATGGGTGGACGCCAAGAAGGGCTTTGAAATCAGTGATTGCAGAGCAGTGAGAGCAGCTCTGCCGAAGCGACCGAGCGGTCGCCTCAGAGACCGCGCGCTGCTTGCGCGGCGAATCGGCGGCGCGGTTCGCGCCGCCTTCAGAGCACGCCGCCTTTAGCGGCGGCGGCCGCGCAGCTTCGACTTCCGGATCAGACCTTCATACTGGTGCGCCAGCAGATAGCCCTGCACCTGCGCCACCGTATCCATGGTGACGCTGACGACGATCAGCAGCGAGGTGCCGCCGAAGTAGAACGGCACCGAGGCGTACGAGATCAGGATCTCCGGGATCAAGCAGACGATCGCCAGATAGATCGCGCCGAGCACGGTGACGCGCGAGAGCACATAGTCGATATATTCCGCGGTGCGCTCGCCGGGCCGGATGCCCGGAATGAAGCCGCCGTGCTTCTTCAGATTGTCCGCGGTCTCGGTCGGGTTGAACACGATCGCGGTGTAGAAGAAGGCGAAGAAGACGATCAGCGCCAGATACATGAACAGGAACAGCGGACGGCCGTGGCCGAGCTGGGTGGTGATCCACTGGAACCATTCCGGCCCGCTGCCCGCGTTGAAATTCGCGACCGTCGTCGGCAGCAGCAGCAGCGAGGACGCGAAGATCGGCGGGATCACGCCGGAGGTGTTGAGCTTGAGCGGCAGATGCGAGGACTGGCCCTCGAACATCTTGTTGCCGACCTGGCGCTTCGGATACTGGATCAGGAGGCGGCGCTGCGCGCGCTCCATGAACACGATGAAGGCGATCACGGCGACGGCCATGATGATGACGACCAGGATCAGGCCGGTCGACATCGCGCCCTGACGGCCGAGTTCGAGCATGTTGGCGAGCGCCGCGGGCAACTCGGCGACGATGCCGGCGAGAATGATCAGCGAAATGCCGTTGCCGATGCCGCGCGAGGTGATCTGCTCGCCGAGCCACATCAGGAACATGGTGCCGCCGGTCAGCGTGATCGCGGTCGAGAGGCGGAAGAACATGCCGGGCTCGCTGACGACGTTGCCGGCGCCTTCGAGGCCGACCGCGATGCCGTAAGACTGGAACGCGGCCAGGATCACGGTGAGATAGCGGGTGTACTGGTTCAGCAGCTTGCGGCCGGACTCGCCCTCCTTCTTCAGCGCCTCGAGTTGCGGCGAGACGGTGGTGAGGAGCTGGATGATGATCGAGGCCGAGATATACGGCATGATGTTCAGCGCGAAGATCGCCATGCGGTGGATGCCGCCGCCGGCGAACATGTTGAACATGCCGAGGATGCCGCCCGCCTGCGAGCGGAATACCTGCTCCCAGACATTGGGATCGATGCCCGGAAGCGGGATATAGGTCCCGAGCCGATAAACGAGCAGCGCACCCAGGGTGAACCAGATGCGCTTCTTCAGTTCGTCAGCCTTGGCGAACGCACTGAAATTGAGATTGGCTGCCAGTTGTTCCGCTGCAGAGGCCATCTTGGACTTTCTCCCGCCGCCTATCGCGCCGTCATGCCCGCGGCCGGGCTACATTATACCGGACACCGGACATTATCTGGGGCTCGGCTTCGATAAGTCCATCGTCCCACATACGTAAAGGCCCGCGCGCCGCGGGCCGATGACGCAGTTGTTACGCCGCCTCGCCTTCTTCCTTGGCAGGGGCGAGAATCTTCACCGATCCGCCGGCCTTCTCGACCGCTTCGATCGCGGTCTTGCTGGCGCCGTGGACTTCGATGTTGAGCTTGGACTTGAGCTCGCCACGGCCGAGCAGCCGCAGGCCGCCCTTGGCGCGGCGCAGCACGCCGCCCTTCACCAGGGCCTCGACGTTCACGACGCTGCCGGCGTCGATCTTCTTGGCATCGACCGCTTCCTGGAGCCGGTCGAGATTGATCTCGGCGAACTCGACGCGGAAGATGTTGTTGAAGCCGCGCTTGGGCAGGCGGCGATGCATCGGCATCTGGCCGCCTTCGAAACCCTTGATGCGCACGCCGGAACGCGCGGTCTGGCCCTTGCCGCCGCGGCCGGACTGCTTGCCCTTGCCCGAACCGATGCCGCGGCCGACGCGCATACGCTTCTTGCGCGAGCCGGCGTTGTCGGCGATATCGCTGAGCTTCATCGCCCTTCTCCTTGTGTCTTGCGCCTGATCTTCGCCGAAAACGGGTAGCCCGCCGTTCGGGATCGTGCGCCTTTGCTTACTTCTCGTCGACGATGCGGACGAGATGGTGAACCTTCTCGATCATGCCACGGACCGCCGGGGTATCCGGCAGTTCGCTGGTGCGGCCGATCTTGTTGAGCTTGAGCCCGATCAGCGTCGAGCGCTGCGAGTGATGGCGGCGGATCGCGCTGCCGGTCTGCTCGAGCTTGATCGTCTTTGCGGCCTTGGCCATGGGAGTCTACTCCGAAAAGCTTCCGTTAGTCGGCAGCCGCCTCGGCGTCGCCACCGATACGGCGGGACTGGAGGGTGGACACCTTGATATTGCGGCGGGCAGCGACCGAGCGCGGCGAGTCCTGGTGCTTCAGCGCGTCGAAGGTCGCACGAACCATGTTGTAGGGGTTCGACGAGCCGATCGACTTCGCCACCACGTCCTGGACGCCGAGCGTCTCGAACACGGCGCGCATCGGACCGCCGGCGATGATGCCGGTACCGGCCGGCGCTGCACGCAGGTAAACGCGGCCCGCGCCATGACGGCCGGCGATGTCGTGATGCAGCGTACGGCCCTCGCGCAGCGACACGCGGGTCAGGTTGCGCTTGGCGGATTCGGTGGCCTTGCGGATCGCCTCGGGCACTTCGCGCGCCTTGCCGTGACCGAAGCCGGCGCGGCCCTTCTGGTCGCCGATCACGACCAGCGCTGCGAAACCGAAGCGCTTGCCGCCCTTGACGACCTTGGCCACGCGATTGATGTGGACGAGCTTGTCGACGAACTCGCTGTCGCGCTCCTCGCGCTCCCTGCGTTCACGTCCGCCGCCGCGTTGATCGCGTCCACCACGTTGTTCGCGTTCAGCTGCCATGGTTTTTCCAATCCTTCAGAGGCTTACGCCTCAATCCTCAAATTCCGTTAGAAGCTCAGCCCACTCTCGCGCGCAGCGTCGGCGAGAGCCTTGACGCGCCCGTGATAGAGGTAGCTGCCGCGATCGAACACGACTTCCTTGACACCCTTCTCGGCGGCGCGCTCGGCCAGCAGCTTGCCGACCGCCTTCGCCGCATCGATGTCGGCGCCGGTCTTGCCGCCGTCGCGCATCGACTTCTCGAGCGAGGAGGCAGAGGCCAGCGTCTCGCCCTTCAGGTCGTCGATGACCTGGGCGTAGATGTGCTTGGACGAGCGGAACACCGACAGACGCGGACGACCACCACCGGAGCGGCGCAGCTTCAGCCGCACACTCCGCTTGCGCCGGGCATTGGTAACCTTGGCTTTGGACATGACCGGCTCCGTTACTTCTTCTTGCCTTCCTTGCGGAAGATGAATTCGCCAACATACTTCACACCCTTGCCCTTATAGGGCTCCGGCGGGCGATAGCTGCGGATCTCGGCCGCGACCTGGCCGACACGCTGGATGTCGCTGCCCGACACCGTGATCTCGGTCGGCTTCGGCACCGTGATCGTGATCCCTTCCGGGATCGCATAGACCACGTCGTGGCTGTAACCGAGCGCGAGCTGCAGGTTCTTGCCCTGCATCGCGGCGCGGTAGCCGACGCCGGTGATCTCGAGCTTCTTCTCGAAGCCCTTGGTGACGCCTTCGACCAGATTCGCGACCTGGGCGCGAGCGGTCCCGTACAGGGCACGCGCGCGATTGGTCTCGAAGCGCGGCTGAACCTTGATCTGGCCGCTCTCGAGCTTCACCTCGACGTCGTCATGGACGACGAACTGAAGCTGGCCCTTCGGCCCCTTCATCTTGACGGTCTGCCCATCGACGGTCGCGGTAACACCCGACGGCACCGCCACAGGCCTTTTGCCAACACGTGACATGGATGAAAAATCCTTCTCAGAACACCGTGAAGAGGACTTCACCGCCCACATTCGCGTCGCGCGCGCTGTGGTCGGCCATGATCCCCTTCGGCGTCGACAACACCGAAATGCCGAGCCCGTTGTTGACCCGCGGCAGGTTCTTCACCGAGGCGTACACGCGGCGCCCGGGCTTGGAGACACGTTCGATCTCGCGGATGACGGGTTCGCCGTCGAAATACTTCAGCTCGATCTCGATCTCGCTGCGGCCCGAGGAATGCTCGAGCGTGGCGTAGCCGCGGATGTAACCCTCGGTCTTGAGGACCTCGAGCACGTTCTCGCGCATCTTCGAGCCGGGCGTGGAGACCTTGCTCTTCGAGCGCATCTGCGCATTGCGGATACGGGTGATCAGATCGCTGATTGGATCGTGCGTGGACATCTAAACGACCCTCCTTACCAGCTGGACTTCACGAGGCCCGGGACCATGCCCTTGGAGCCAAGTTCGCGCAGCGCGATACGGGACAGCTTGTTCTTGCGGTAGTTCGAGCGCGGACGACCCGACAGCTCGCAACGCAGGCGGATGCGGGTCGCCGACGAGTTGCGCGGCATTTCCGCCAGCTTCAGGGTCGCGGCGAACCGCTCCTCCATCGGCAGCGTCTTGTCGGCGATGATCGCCTTCAACCGCTCGCGCTTGGCGGCGGCGTTCTTCACCATCCGCTTGCGCCGGTTGTTCTTCTCGACTGAACTCTTCTTTGCCATGCTTGGCTCCTGGGTATCCGCGTTTGAGAGGCTTTAGGTCAGCGTCTCACTGCCGGAACGGGAAATTGAAAGCGGTCAACAAGGCCCTCGCCTCTTCGTCGGTCTTGGCCGTGGTGCAGACGGTGATGTCCATACCGCGGGCTTCCGTGACCTTGTCGAAGTCGATCTCGGGGAAAATGATGTGCTCCTTGATGCCGAGCGAGTAATTGCCGCGGCCATCGAAGCTCTTCGGGTTCAGGCCGCGGAAGTCGCGGACGCGCGGCAGCGCGACCGTGACCAGGCGATCGATGAACTCGTACATGCGGGCCTTGCGCAGCGTGACCTTGCAGCCGATCGGCTGGTTCTCACGCAGCTTGAAGGTCGCGATCGCGATCCGCGAATAGGTCACGATCGCCTTCTGGCCGGCGATCTGGGTCAGCTCGGCAGCGGCGGTCTCGGCCTTCTTGCGGTCGTTGACGCTGTCGCCGACGCCCATGTTCAGCACGACCTTGTCCAGGCGCGGAACCTGCATGACGTTCTCATAACCGAACTTCTCGGTCAGAGCCGTGCGGATCTTCGCGTCGTATTCCGCGCGCAGGCGCGGGGTGTAAGCGGCCTCAGCCATCGATCTCAGCTCCCGAGCTCTTGGCGATGCGGACCTTCTTGCCGTCCGCCAGAATCTTGAATCCGACGCGGGTCGGCTTTCCGTCCTTGCCGACATACGCGATGTTGGACAGTTGGATCGGCGACTCCTTGGAGATGATGCCGCCCTCCTGGGCCTGCGTCTGCTTCTGATGACGCTTGACCATGTTGATGCCGCGCACCAGCGCCGTGCCGGCGTCGGGACGCACTTCGAATACTTCGCCGGTCCGGCCCTTGTCGCGACCGGTCAGCACGACGACCTTGTCGCCCTTGCGGATCTTCGCAGCCATCACAGCACCTCCGGCGCGAGCGAGATGATCTTCATGTGGTTCTTGGCGCGCAGCTCGCGCGGCACGGGCCCGAAGATACGGGTGCCGACCGGCTCGGACTGATTGTTGATCAGCACGGCGGCGTTGCGGTCGAAGCGGATGACCGAACCGTCGGCGCGGCGGATGTCCTTGCGGACGCGCACCACGACGGCCTTCATCACGTCGCCCTTCTTCACCTTGCCACGCGGAATTGCTTCCTTGATCGAGACGACGATGATGTCGCCGATCGTGGCGTAGCGGCGCTTGGAGCCTCCGAGCACCTTGATACACATGACACGGCGTGCGCCAGAATTGTCGGCCACGTCGAGGTTGGTCTGCATCTGAATCATTGATGCACCTCGTCCTCTTCTCTTTGCGCCAGCCCAGCCGGCGCTCAACATTTCCCTGAAGTCAGTCGGCTAAAGCCAACAGATCAGGCGCTTTTCTTGTGCTCGCCCCGGATCACGACCCAGCGCTTCAATTTCGAAATCGGCTTCGATTCCTCGATCCACACCATGTCGCCCGGCTTGAACTCGTTGCTCTCGTCGTGCGCGTGGTAGTTCTTCGAACGGCGGATCGTCTTCTTGTAGATCGGGTGCGTGAAGCGGCGGTCGACGCGCACCACGATGGTCTTGGCCTGCTTGTCGCTGACGACCACGCCCTGCAAAGTACGTTTCGGCATCTTCGTAAGCCTCTTACTTCTTCTTGGCGCGCGTCTGCGCGGCGACGGTCTTGATCCGGGCGATGTCACGGCGGGCCTCGCGCAGGCGCGAGGTGTTCTCGAGCTGCCCGGTGGCGCGCTGGAAGCGCAGGTTGAAGCGCTCCTTCTTCAGGTTCAGGATGGCGTCATCCTGCTGGTCGGGGCTCATCGCGCGGATGTCTTCGATCTTCATCTGGGCCATGGCCATTACTCCGCAATGCGCTCGACGAAGCGCGTCTTGATCGGCAGCTTGGCGGCCGCCAGGGTCAGCGCCTCACGCGCCGTCTGGGTGTTGACGCCGTCGATCTCGAACAGCACCCGGCCCGGCTTGACGCGCGCGACCCACAATTCCGGCGACCCCTTGCCGGAGCCCATGCGGACTTCGGCCGGCTTCTTCGACACCGGAACGTCCGGGAACACGCGGATCCAGACGCGGCCGGCGCGCTTCATGTGGCGGGTCAGCGCGCGGCGAGCGGCTTCGATCTGGCGCGCGGTGACGCGCTCAGGCTCGGTCGCCTTCAGGCCGAACTGGCCGAACGCCAACGTCGCGCCCGAAGACGCAACGCCGTGGATGCGGCCCTTGTGCGCCTTCCGGAACTTCGTTTTCTTAGGTTGCATCATGGCTTTGAGCCCTCAAATTCCTGTGCGGCTTTAGGCTGCAGCCGTGTCGCGGCGCTGACGGCCACCACGATCACCACTACCGCCCGTCTCGCCTTCGGCCATTCTCTTGTCCTGGGCCATCGGATCGTGCTCGAGGATCTCGCCCTTGAAGATCCAGACCTTGACGCCGCAGGTGCCGAAGGTCGTGAACGCGGTCGCAACGCCGTAGTCGATGTCGGCGCGCAGCGTGTGCAGCGGCACGCGACCTTCGCGGTACCATTCCATACGCGCGATTTCCGCACCGCCCAGACGACCCGAGCAGTTGATGCGGATGCCTTCCGCGCCGAGACGCATCGCCGACTGCACGGCGCGCTTCATGGCCCGGCGGAACGCCACGCGGCGCTCCAGCTGCTGGGCGATCGATTCGGCCACCAGCGTCGCATCGAGCTCCGGCTTGCGGATTTCGACGATGTTGATGACGACGTCGGACGAGGTGATGTCCGCGACCCGCTTGCGCAGCTTGTCGATGTCGGCGCCCTTCTTGCCGATCACCACGCCCGGACGGGCCGAGTGGATGGTGACGCGGCACTTCTTGTGCGGACGCTCGATGACGATGCGGGCGACGGCCGCCTGCTTGAGCTCCTTGTGCAGGATCTCACGGATCTTGACGTCCTCGTGCAGCAGCTTGCCGTATTCCTGCTTGCCGGCGAACCAGCGGGAATCCCAGGTACGGTTGATGCCGAGGCGCAGACCGATCGGATTGATCTTTTGACCCATCGTGTTCTCCTGCGCCCTTAAGCGGCGGCTTCAGCTTCGACCTGACGAACGATGATCGTCAGCTGCGAAAATGGTTTGTAGACCCGGCCCGAGCGGCCACGGCCGCGAGCTGCGAAGCGCTTCATGACGAGACCATTGCCGACGAAGGCCTGCGCCACGACGAGATCGTCGACGTCGAGGTCGTGGTTGTTCTCGGCGTTGGCGATGGCCGATTCCAGGCACTTCTTGACGTCGACCGCGATCCGCTTGCGCGAAAACTGCAGATCGGCGAGCGCAGCAGCAGCCTTCCGGCCGCGAATGAGCTGGGCGACCAGGTTGAGCTTCTGCGGGCTCACCCGCAGCATCCGGGCGACCGCCTTGGCCTCGTTGTCGGCGAGGCTCCGTTCGCGCTTAGGTTTGCTCATCGTTTAATCCTCAAGCCTTCTTGGCTTTCTTGTCGCCGGAGTGGCCATGGAAGGTCCGGGTCGGCGAGAACTCGCCGAACTTGTGACCGACCATTTCCTCGTTGACGGCCACCGGCACGTGCTTCTGACCGTTGTAGACGCCGAAGGTCAGGCCGACGAATTGCGGCAGGATCGTCGAGCGACGGCTCCAGATCTTGATGACGTCGTGACGGCCGGACGCGCGCGCGGCATCTGCCTTCTTGAGCAGAGAACCCTCGACGAACGGGCCTTTCCAGACTGAACGAACCATGTCCGGCGTTCCTTACTTCTTCCGCTTGTGGCGGCTTAGGAGAATGAATTTGTTTGTCGACTTGTTGGTGCGGGTCTTCTTGCCCTTGGTCGGCTTGCCCCACGGCGTGACCGGGTGGCGGCCGCCCGAGGTACGACCTTCACCACCGCCGTGCGGATGGTCGATCGGGTTCATCGCGACACCGCGATTGTGCGGGCGACGGCCCATCCAACGCTTGCGACCGGCCTTGCCGATCGAGGTGTTCATGTGATCCGGGTTCGACACCGCGCCGATCGTGCCGCGGCAACGGCCGTGCACCAGGCGCTGCTCGCCCGAATTCAGGCGGATGATGACGTAGTCCTGGTCGCGGCCGACGAGCTGGGCGTAGGTGCCGGCGGAACGGGCGAGCTGGCCGCCCTTCCCGATCTTGACCTCGATGTTGTGGATGATCGTGCCGACCGGCATGTTGCCGAGCGGCATGACGTTGCCCGGCTTCACGTCGACGTAGTTGCCGGCGACGATGGTGTCGCCCACGGCCAGGCGCTGCGGCGCCAGGATGTAGGCCTGCTCGCCGTCCTGATACTTGATCAGCGCGATGAAGCCGGTGCGGTTCGGATCATACTCGAGCCGCTCGACGGTCGCGGGGACGTCGATCTTCTCGCGCTTGAAATCGACGGTGCGCAGCGTCTTCTTGTGACCGCCGCCACGGAAGCGCACGGTGATGCGGCCGGTGTTGTTGCGGCCGCCCGAGGAATGCTTGCCCTCGGTGAGCGCCTTGACCGGCTTGCCCTTGTAGAGGGCCGAACGATCGACCATGACCAGCTGGCGCTGGCCCGGCGTCGTGGGGTTGAATTTCTTCAGTGCCATCGTCGTACGACCTTACAGACCGGTGGTGACGTCGATCCGGTGGCCCTCTTCGAGGGTCACGATCGCGCGCTTGGTGTTCGACTGCGAGCCGAGATTGCCGCGGAAGACCTTGGTCTTGCCCTTGCGGACCAGCGTGTTGACGCTCTTGACCTTGACGTCGAACAGCTTCTCGATCGCTTCCTTGATCTGCGGTTTGGTCGCCTTCGCGGCGACCTTGAACAGCACCTTGTTATGCTCGGAGGCAATCGTCGCCTTTTCGGTCACGACCGGCGCGACGATCACGTCGTAGTGGCGAGCCTCGATGTTCTTCGTCATTTGAAGCGCGCCTCCAGCGCATCGATGGCGGCCTTGGTCAGAACGAGCTTCTGACGGCGCAGGATGTCGTAGACGTTGATGCCCTGGATCGGCAGCACGTCCATGTTCGGGATGTTGCGGGCCGCAGCGGCAAAACCGTTGTTGAGCTCGGCACCATCGATGATCAGCGCGTTGGTCAAGCCCAGACCCGAGAAGTGACCGAGCAGCGCCTTGGTCTTGGCGGCTTCCAGCGCGGCCTTGTCGATCACGACGAGATCGCCGTCCTTGGCCTTGGCCGAGAGCGCATGCTTCAGAGCGAGCGCGCGGACCTTCTTCGGCAGGTCGGTGGCGTGCGAACGCACCACCGGACCGAAGGCACGACCGCCGCCGCGGAACTGCGGCACGCGGGCCGAGCCGTGACGAGCACCGCCGGTGCCCTTCTGCTTGTACATCTTCTTGCCGGTGCGCCAGATCTCGGCGCGGCCCTTGGCCTTGTGCGTGCCCGCCTGGCGCTTGTTGAGCTGCCACTGCACGCAACGTGCAATGATGTCCTGGCGCGGCTCAAGGCCGAAAATGGTGTCGGAGAGCTGGACCGAGCCGGCTTCCTTACCTTCGAGGGTGGTGACCTTCAATTCCATCTCACGCCTCCTGCGCAGCCGGAGCGGCGTCCGCGTCGCCAGCAACCTTGAACTTGCCGGGCTTCGGAGCTTCCTTCGGCAACGGCTTCTTGACGGCGTCGCGCACGCGGATCCAGCCGCCTTTGGAGCCGGGAACGGCGCCTTCGACGAGGATCAGGCCGCGCTCGACATCGGTCTGGACGACGCGAAGGTTGAGCGTGGTGATGCGGTCGACACCCATGTGGCCGGGCATCTTCTTGTTCTTCCAGGTCTTGCCGGGGTCCTGACGGCCGCCGGTCGAACCGATCGAACGGTGCGAGACCGACACGCCGTGGGTGGCGCGCAGACCGCCGAAGTTCCAGCGCTTCATGCCGCCGGCGAACCCCTTACCGACCGAGGTGCCGGTGACGTCGACGAACTGACCGACGACGAAGTGATCCGCGAGGATCTCGGCGCCGACGGGGATCATCGCGTCCTGCGAGACGCGGAATTCCTCGACCCGCCGCTTCGGCTCGACCTTGGCGACCGCGAACTGGCCGCGCTCCGCCTTGGGCATGTAAACGGTCTTGCGGCTGCCAGAACCGAGCTGGAGCGCGACGTAACCGTTCTTCTCTTCGGTACGGTGGCCTACGACCTGGCAATTGCCGAGCTTCAGCACGGTCACGGGGATATGTTCGCCGGCCTCCGTAAAGACCCGCGTCATCCCGACCTTTTGTGCGATCACTCCGGAGCGCATCGGCTTGCTTCCTGTTCTTTCTGTCCTTGCGGACTAGCTAATCTTCGTAAGTGAGCACGACCCGATCCGAAGACCGGTGCCCACTTCTCGGGGCATGCTCAGAGCTTGATCTCGACGTCGACACCGGCGGCCAGGTCGAGCTTCATCAAAGCATCGACGGTCTGCGGGGTCGGATCGACGATGTCGAGCAGGCGCTTGTGAGTGCGCATCTCGAACTGCTCGCGGCTCTTCTTGTCGACGTGGGGCGAACGGTTGACGGTGAACTTCTCGATGCGGGTGGGCAGCGGAATGGGTCCGCGGACCTGCGCGCCGGTGCGCTTCGCCGTGTTCACGATCTCGCGGGTCGACGTATCGAGGATACGATGGTCGAACGCCTTGAGACGGATACGAATGTTTTGGCCGTTCATTGCCGTGCTTTCTTTGAGTAGAGTGGCGAGTAGCGAGTAGCGAACAGAAATCCCTATCCGCCACTCACCATTCCCTATTCGCTTGTTACTCGATGATCGAGGCGACGACGCCGGCGCCGACGGTGCGGCCGCCTTCGCGGATCGCGAAGCGGAGCTTCTCTTCCATCGCGATCGGCACGATCAGGTGCACTTCCATCGCGATGTTGTCGCCCGGCATCACCATCTCGGTGCCTTCCGGCAGATGCACGACACCGGTCACGTCGGTGGTGCGGAAGTAGAACTGCGGACGGTAGTTGGTGAAGAACGGGGTGTGGCGACCGCCCTCTTCCTTGGTGAGGATGTAAGCCTCAGCCTTGAACTTGGTGTGCGGCTTGACCGAACCCGGCTTGCACAGCACCTGGCCGCGCTCGACGTCTTCGCGCTTGGTGCCGCGGAGCAGCGCACCGATGTTGTCGCCGGCCTGGCCCTGATCGAGCAGCTTGCGGAACATTTCGACGCCGGTGACCGTGGTCTTCTGCGTGGCGCGCAGACCGACGATCTCGATTTCCTCGCCGACCTTGACGATGCCGCGCTCGACGCGGCCGGTCACGACGGTGCCGCGGCCCGAGATCGAGAACACGTCTTCAACCGGCATCAGGAACGGCTGGTCGATCGGACGCTCCGGCTGCGGGATGTACTCGTCGACGTTCTTCATCAGCTCGAGAATGGCGTCGTGGCCGAGCTTCTTGTCGGAATCTTCGAGGGCGGCGAGCGCCGAGCCCTTGATGATCGGGATCTTGTCGCCCGGGAAGTCGTACTTGGAGAGCAGCTCGCGGACTTCGAGCTCGACGAGCTCGAGCAGCTCCGGATCGTCGACCATGTCGCACTTGTTGAGGAACACGACGAGCGCGGGCACGCCGACCTGGCGGGCGAGCAGGATGTGCTCGCGGGTCTGCGGCATCGGGCCGTCAGCGGCCGACACGACCAGGATCGCACCGTCCATCTGGGCGGCGCCGGTGATCATGTTCTTGACGTAGTCGGCGTGGCCGGGGCAGTCGACGTGGGCGTAGTGGCGGTTCGGCGTCTCGTACTCGACGTGCGCGGTCGAGATGGTGATGCCACGCGCCTTCTCTTCCGGCGCCTTGTCGATCTGGTCGTACGCGGTGAACGTCGCACCGCCGGCTTCGGCGAGAACCTTGGTGATCGCCGCGGTCAGCGACGTCTTGCCATGGTCGACGTGACCGATGGTGCCGATGTTGCAGTGCGGCTTGTTACGTTCAAACTTTGCTTTGGCCATTTGACTCTCCGTTCAATCGTCAGCTTTAGACCGACGACAATCAGGCAAACTTCTTCTGGACTTCTGCCGACACGTTGGCCGGCGCTTCTGCGTAGTGGTCGAACTGCATGGTGAAGGTCGCGCGACCCTGGCTCATCGAGCGCAGGTTGTTCACGTAACCGAACATGTTCATGAGCGGCACCATCGCGTTGATGACGTTGGCGTTGCCGCGCATGTCCTGACCCTGGATCTGACCGCGCCGGGAATTCAGGTCGCCGATGACCGAGCCGGTGTAGTCTTCCGGGGTCACGACTTCGACCTTCATGATCGGCTCGAGCAGGACGGACTTGCCCTTCTGCAAGGCTTCGCGGAATGCCGCGCGCGATGCGATTTCGAAGGCGAGCGCCGACGAGTCGACGTCGTGATACTTGCCGTCGACGAGCTGAACCTTGACGTCGACCACGGGGAAGCCCGCGACCACGCCGGAGCTCATCACGCTGTTGAGGCCCTTTTCGACGCCGGGGATGTATTCCTTCGGAACCGCACCGCCGACGATCTTGGACTCGAACTCGTAGCCCTTGCCGGGCTCGTTCGGCTCGACCACGATCGACACTTCCGCGAACTGACCGGTGCCGCCGGTCTGCTTCTTGTGGGTGTACTTGACCTCGGCCCTCTTGGTGACGCGCTCACGGAACGCAACCTGCGGGGCGCCGATGTTGGCGTCGACCTTGTAGGTACGCTTGAGAATGTCGACCTTGATGTCGAGATGGAGCTCGCCCATGCCCTTGAGGATGGTCTGGCCGGACTCCTGGTCGGTCGACACGCGGAAGGACGGATCCTCGGCGGCGAGCTTGGCCAGCGCCACGCCCAGCTTTTCCTGGTCGGCCTTGGACTTCGGCTCGATCGCGATCTCGATGACCGGCTCGGGGAATTCCATCTTCTCCAGGATCACCTGCTTGTCGGGATCGCACAGCGTGTCACCGGTGCGCGCTTCCTTCAGGCCAGCCAGCGCTACGATGTCGCCGGCATAGGCTTCCTTGATGTCTTCGCGGTTGTTCGCATGCATCAACAGCATGCGCCCGATGCGCTCCTTCTTCTCGCGCGTCGAGTTCACGACGCCGGTGCCGCTCTGCAGCACGCCGGAATAGATGCGGCAGAAGGTGATGGTGCCGACGAACGGGTCGTCCATGATCTTGAACGCGAGTAGCGCCAGCGGCTCCTTGTCGTCCGCCTTGCGCACGACCTCGTTGCCGCGGTCGTCGGTGCCCTTGATCGCGGGCACGTCGATCGGCGACGGCAGATAGTCGACGACGGCGTCGAGCAGCGGCTGCACGCCCTTGTTCTTGAAGGCCGAGCCGCACAGCACCGGATAGAACGCGCCGGTCAGCACCGCCTTGCGGATCAGCCGCTTCAGCGTCGCCTCGTCCGGCTCCTTGCCGTCGAGATAGGCGGCCATGGCGTCGTCGTCGAGCTCGACGGCGGCTTCCACCATCTTCTCGCGATATTCCTTGGCTTGCTCGACCAGATCCTCGGGAATGTCGACATAGTCGAACTTCGCGCCGAGCGATTCATCGTTCCAGATGATGCCCTGCATCTTCACGAGGTCGACGAGACCCTTGAAGTTGTTCTCGGCGCCGATCGGAAGCTGGATCGCGATCGGCTTGGCGCCAAGGCGGTCGACGATGTCGGACAGGCACTTGAAGAAGTCGGCGCCGGTCTTGTCCATCTTGTTGGCGAAGACGATACGCGGAACCTTGTACTTGTCGCCCTGGCGCCAGACGGTCTCGGTCTGGGGTTCGACGCCCTGGTTCGAGTCGAGCACGCAGACGGCGCCGTCGAGCACGCGCAGGCTGCGCTCGACCTCGATGGTGAAGTCGACGTGGCCGGGAGTGTCGATGATGTTCAGGCGCTTGCCGGCCCAGAACGCGGTGGTCGCAGCCGAGGTGATCGTGATGCCACGCTCCTGCTCCTGCTCCATCCAGTCCATCGTCGCGGCACCTTCGTGCACTTCGCCGATCTTGTGGCTCTTGCCGGTGTAATAGAGGATGCGCTCGGTCGTCGTGGTCTTGCCGGCGTCGATATGCGCCATGATACCGAAGTTACGGTAGTCCTCGATGGCATGTTGGCGGGGCATGGGTGGTTCCTTGCGAGTCCGAGTGTGTCGCCGTTACCAGCGATAGTGCGAGAAGGCGCGGTTGGCTTCCGCCATCCGGTGCACGTCTTCACGCTTCTTGACGGCGTTCCCGCGGTTGTTCGATGCGTCCAGCAGCTCGGCCGAAAGCCGCTCGGTCATGGTCTTCTCGTTGCGCTCGCGCGCGGCCGAGATCAGCCAGCGGATGCCGAGCGCCTGCCGGCGGGTCGAGCGAACCTCGACCGGAACCTGGTAGGTCGCGCCGCCGACGCGGCGGGAGCGAACCTCGATCGTCGGCATGACGTTCTCGAGCGCCTGCTCGAACACGCCGAGCGGGTTCTGCTTGGTCTTGGATTCGATGATGCCGAACGCACCGTAGACGATGCCCTCGGCGACCGACTTCTTGCCGGCGTACATCACCGAGTTCATGAACTTCGTGACGATGATGTTCCCGAACTTCGGATCGGGAAGGACTTCGCGCTTTTCCGCTGAATGGCGACGAGACATAGAGCTGGTTCCCGCTTACTTCGGACGCTTCGCGCCGTACTTCGAACGACGCTGCTTACGGTTCTTGACGCCCTGGGTATCCAGAACGCCGCGGAGGATGTGGTAACGCACGCCGGGCAAGTCCTTGACGCGGCCGCCGCGGATCATGACCACGGAGTGCTCCTGGAGGTTATGGCCCTCGCCGGGGATGTAGCCGATCACCTCGAAGCCGTTGGTCAGGCGCACCTTGGCGACCTTACGAAGCGCCGAGTTCGGCTTCTTCGGGGTCGTGGTGTAGACGCGGGTGCAAACACCACGCTTCTGCGGCGACTGCTGCAGCGCCGGCACCTTCTTGCGCGATTTCTGCACTTCACGCGGTTGAGCGATCAGCTGGTTGATCGTCGGCATCCTGGCCTTACCCTTTGTTCTGTCGCGGCCCCTTGCGGATCCGCTGTCTTGCCGCAGCCCGTTGCCGGAACTGCAAATTCTTTCGAGCTACCTGCCCGACGAGGCTGCCTTCCGCGGAACAATCCGCACAAAGCGAAATCGCGCCAACCACCCCATCAACGGGCGGAAAGCGCTTCGACGCCACAGAGGACCGCAGTATTGAGGCCGTCGGCGGTAAGCCAGGGCCTGCGCACTGAGGTCATGCATCCGAATTCGATCTCAAGAGAACTTGCTCAAGAGACCTAGAATCGCACTGGCATTGCCTAGCTATGATCGACAGCGTTTGAGCGGCATTCGTCGAGGTTGGTGCCCGTCTTGAGCGATCCCTTGCGGAGCTGGTCCTTGGAGATCTAACGGGTGGCCCGTTCCGACGCTGGCGATGCTCACCGCCTGTCGTTAAGTGAGGCGCTTTCTATAAGTGAGAGTCGCTCAAGTCAAGGCGAAACGACAGTCACGAAGCGCTTCAGCAGCCTGTCAAAATCGCCGTTTGCCACCCTCGCCGCGCTCCTTCGATATGGGAAGGCAGCCTCCACTTCGCCAGCCCGGCTGTTATTTATATCCGGGGAAAAAGCAACTTTATAATGATCGGCACGGCCTTTTCTTGCCCGGAGTGCGTTAAGGGTCATTAATCTCTCCGCTTCGGCAGTCATCGGCACCACCGGGAGCAGCCGAAGTCGCCGCGCGACCAAGTCCGCGACGTCGGCCGCGAGGACTTTCGACGCTCACGGCCAATTCGAATGAGAGCTATCCGACCGAGCTCTCGAATCGAAAACTCGTCGTCAAGCAGACCGCGCCGATGCCGATCACCGGAATCACCGAATCGCGATCCGGTCACTCCTCGTCATCCTCGTCGTCGTCGTCCTCATCTCTGCCATCGTCGAAGGGCGCGGCCGCGCCGTGCGGCTGGTGGATCTGGTCGTTCCACAGCTTGCGATAGGTGCCGTTCTTGGCGAGCAGCTGGGCATGAGAGCCGCGTTCGATCGCCCTGCCCCCGGAAATCACGATGATCTCGTCCATCTCGACCACCGATGTCAGACGGTGGGTTGACCAGATCATGGTGCGGCCCTTGGCGACCTTGAGCAGCGTGCGGTTGATTGCAGCTTCCGTGGTCTGGTCCAGCGCCGAGGTGGCTTCGTCCAGCAGCAGCACCGACGGATTGCGGATGATGGCGCGCGCGATCGCGATGCGCTGGCGCTGGCCGCCCGACAGGGTGTCGCCGCGCTCGCCGACCGGCGTGTCGTATCGCTGCGGCAGGCTCATGATGTAGCGGTGGATCTCGGCCTTCTTGGCCGCGTCCTCCACCTCCTCGTCGGTCGCGCCCTCCTTGCCGAGCCGGATGTTCTCGCGGATCGACATGTTGAACAGCATGTTCTCCTGGAACACCACCGCCATGCTCCGGCGCAGCGAATCCAGCGTCACCTTGCGGACGTCGACACCGTCGATGGTGAGCCGTCCCTCATCGGGCACGTAGAGCCGCAGGATCAGGTTGAGCAACGTGCTCTTGCCGGAGCCGCTCGGGCCGACGATCGCGATGCGCTTGCCGGCGTCGAGCTTGAGACTGAGATTGTCCAGCACCGGCGTCTGGCTGCCCTCGTAGCGGAAAGTGACGCGATCGAAGGTGATGTCGTTGGTGATGCGCGGCAAATCGGGCGCACCGGGCCGATCGGCGGCGCGGGTCGGCTCGTCCAGCAGCTCCTGGATATGGCGGATCGCGGCGGCCGAGGAGATCGACACCGGGATGAAATGCATCAGATGGGCGATGTTGTAGGAGACCTCCCAGAATGCGCTCTCGAAGGTGACGAAGGTGCCGATGGTGATCTGGCCCTTGGTCGCCAGATACGCGCCGATCGCGAGCACCACGAGGTGCAGCAATAGCACCGAGATGGTGACGGTCCGCTCCACCATGGTCGACAGGAACGCGGCCGATGCGATCTTGTTGCGCGTCTCGTCGTTGCGGAAGGCGAAGAAGCCGAACATCTTGCGCTGCAGGCTGAACGCCTTGATCACGGCCTGCGCCGCCACGTTCTCCTGCACCATGCCGAGCAACGCGCTCTCGTTGAGCTTCTGCTCGTAATTGGCCTGCACGGCCTTGGGGGTCAGGATCCGCGGGCCGATCAGCGTGATCGGAAACACGAGCAGCGCGACCACCGCGAGCTGCCAGTTCAGGAACACCATCAGGACGATGCCGGCGACCAGTTCCAGAAACGGCAGCGCGGCGCTGTTGGCGAAGGTCTTCACCGAGCCTTCGAACGCGGAGAGGTCGACCGAGAAGCGCGACAGGATCTCGCCGCGCTTGGTACGACCGAAATAGGCCGCCGGCAGGTCCTGGACGTGCTCGAACAGGCGTTTGCGGACGTCCGAGATGACGCAGGCGGCCAGCCGCGCATCCCAGCGCTCGTACCAGACCGCGACAATCGAGGTGAAGATGCCGGCGACGGCGAGCACGCCGAGGATCTTGTACAGCGCCTGGAAGTCTTCCTCGCCGAGCGCCTCGTCGATCAGAAACTTGAGGCTGAGCGGCATGATGACGTTGAACAGCGTCTCGACGAAGACACCGAACGCGACGAACGACAGCATCCGCTTGTAGTTCGTCAGATAGGGCTTGACGAAGCCGAGGATGGTTGCAAGCGCGCCGGCGGCTTCGCGGGCGGTAAAGACGACGAGGTCCTCGTCCTCATCGTCGTCGTCGAGTTCCAGGCCGTCATCCGCCTCGTCCTCGTCGTCCTCCTCGCCGTCGAGATCCGGCTTGGCAGAAGCGGTGAGCTTGTCGTCGAGCCCGGCCGCCTTGTCTGCGGCGAGCTTCTGTTTGTCGGGCGAGAGAGGCTTGTCGTCGGGCGAGAGAGGCTTGGATGCCATGAAACCAACCGATGCTGACGGCCGGCATGACCGCAGAGAACGCAGGACATAGCGGCAACCGCTAAGGCCCCGATTCTATGCGATCAAGATGAATTCGGCAAAACAATTGGACGAATTCGATGCGTCCCGCGGCTATTCCTCGTCCTCGTCCTCGTCCTCGACCTTGTCGAAGAAGGAATAGCGCAAGCTGTCGGCGTCGGCGTACCACTGCCCTGGCCCCTTGTTGGCAGCGAGCGTCGCCTCCCAGAGCGCATCGGTGCAGTCCTTGCGGTGCATCGAGAGATCGAAACCGTTGCCGAAGAACAGCTCGGACCATTCCCACCAGGTGCCGAGCTTCTTGACCCCGCGCAGCAGGTCGTAGCGGTCGATCAGGGCGGGAGCCATGTCCGAGGTGATCGAGCCGAACACGAGGCCGGTCCTGACCACGCGGTTGAGCTCGCGGATCGCGCGGACCACCTGCTTCGGGGAAACGTGGCAGAGGCTGGTCTCGAACACGAAGTCGAACGCGCCGTCCTTGAACGGCAGGTCGGTGATCGAGCCGAGCTTGTTGTACTTCTTCAGCGCCTTCGGCGTCCTGGCGTGGATGGCACGGTTGTTCTCGATGCCGAAGGCATCGATGCCGCGCTCGCGCAGCGCGCCGACCAGCTCGCCGCTGGCGGAGCCCGCGACGAGCAGCTTGAAGCCCTTAGTCTTGCCCCAGACGATGCCGAGCAGCTTGGTGAGATAATCGGGGTCGGTAAAGTGGCGCCACGCCTCGTGGTAGGGACCGAGACCGCGATAGTTCTCGAAATAATCGCGATCGATCTTGTCGGAGAGCGGCTTGTCCTCCTGCGCGCGCTCCCGGCGCAGGCGCATCATCTCGGTCAGGATGATGTCGGTGGCGGCGTCGGAGGAGTCGAGCAGGCCGTTCAGCGTCGAGTCGAACAGATAGTCGCCGACCACCACGATGCCCGGATGCTGCTTCGGCTCCGGCCGGTGGTTGGTCATGACGTCGCGCACGGGCAGACCGCCCGGTATGGCGTTCACCGACGACAGCCAGCGGTGGATCTTGCCTTCCATGAAATGCGAACGCGCATCGCCGAGCGAGGCCGGCAGCGACTTCAGCGCGGCGTCGATCAGCTCCTGATCCGACAGATTGGCAAAAGCCAGCGCGTCGGAGCCGGGGATCAGCCAGTTCAGCACGCCGTGCTTGCCGACGTCATGGCGCGCGCCCTCGTTGTAGACGCAGCAGCCGCCGAAAGCTTCCGACATGAACCAGGCGCCGGGAATCTTCCCGCCCCAGAACGGCGTGTCGAACAGGATCGAGACGCGCAGGTAATGCGCCGGACGGTCGAAATAGGAGACGTGCTTTACCATCGACTTGCGCAGCTGCTCGCCTTCCCAGCCGAGCGTGGCCAGCCAGGAATGCGGCAGGCAGACCAGCACGAGGTCGAAGTCACGGGTCTCCGGTCCCTTGCCGTTCATCATCTTGAGCTGGTAGCGGCCGGTCGGCGCCTTGCCCACGGTGAGCACGCGATGATTGAGCTGGATGTCGGCGTTGACCTCCGACTGCAGGCACTCGATCAGCTGCTCGTTGCCGTTCTGGATGGAATAGAGGCCGATATAGCCGTCGACGTCCATCAGGTAGTTCTTGAGCGCGTTGAGGCCGTTGGTGTTGTGGCTCTCGGTCGCGATGTCGGAGCGCGCCATCACCTTGAAGAATCGCTTGGCCGTCTCGTCCTCGACCTCCTGGTCGAGCACCTGCTCGGCGGTCTTGTAGGCCCAGGGATTCTCGTTGTCGTGCGCGCCGACGCCCTCGTAATACTCGACCGGCGACAACATCTCGGTGCAGCGCTTGCGGAAGGCCTCGATCGCAGCGGCGGTCTTGGCGCCGTATTTGCGGCGCATGCCGGGCACATCGTTCAGCAGCTCGCCGCCGAGGTGCACCTGCTCGGCGTCCATCGGAATGGTCTGCAGCCCGAAATGCTGGATCAACTCGCGCAGCGGATCCGGACCCGTCATCGAGTAATCGTAGATCTCGGCCACGCCGGCCTCGTACATCGCGGGCGCGGCATCGAACTTGCGCGTGACGATCTTGCCGCCGAGCCGGTCGGAGGCCTCAAAGATGGTGACGCGACAGAGATCGCCGAGCTTGCGCTTCAGGTACCAGGCGCTCATCAGCCCGCCGGGGCCGCCGCCTACGATTGCGAGATCAAGCATATGAGTTCCGTGGTCTCCGGTCCGCCCCCCTGACGGGACCACCGGTCTAAACTCTCCTAGCAGAAGCGCTTTTACGCCTGAAGGAAAGATGAACAAGGGCTGATCCCGCATCGCAGCAAGCAAGCAAGGAATGCAGCAAAAAGGCCGGCTTGCGCCGGCCTTTTCATTATCTCAGTAGTCCTACGGATGAACGATCATTCCGCGGGCGGCAGCGCGGGAAGCTCCGCTTCCGGCGCGGGCGACACGACCGCCGCCTGCTTCTCGCGCTCGTCCAGGATCAGCTTGTCGCGCTTCATGGCGACTTCGCGGATCTTGGCCATGGAGGCGCCGGTGCCCGCCGGAATCAGCCGCCCGACGATGACGTTCTCCTTGAGGCCTTCGAGCGGATCGACCTTGCCGTTGACCGCCGCTTCCGTGAGGACGCGGGTGGTCTCCTGGAACGAGGCCGCCGAGAAGAACGAGCGGGTCTGCAGGCTCGCCTTGGTGATGCCGAGCAGAACCGGCGTTCCCGTGGCGGGCTTCTTGCCCTCCTCCTTGGCCTTGACGTTGAGCGCGTCGAACTCGATCTTGTCGACCTGCTCGCCCGAGATCATGTCCGTATCGCCCTGGTCGGTGACCTCCACCTTCTGGAGCATCTGACGGACAATCACCTCGATGTGCTTGTCGTTGATGAGCACGCCCTGGAGCCGGTAGACCTCCTGGATCTCGTTGACCAGATAGGCCGCCAGTTCCTCGATGCCCTTGACCGCGAGAATGTCGTGCGGCGCCGGGTTGCCTTCGACGATGAAGTCGCCCTTTTCGACGACGTCGCCGTCCTGAAGGTGGATGTGCTTGCCCTTCGGGATCAGGTACTCGCGCGGCTCGTCGGTCTTGTCCATCGGCTCGATCGAGATGCGGCGCTTGTTCTTGTAGTCGCGCCCGAACCGGATGGTGCCCGCAATCTCGGCGATGATCGCCGCATCCTTCGGACGCCGTGCCTCGAACAGCTCCGCCACCCGCGGCAGACCGCCGGTGATGTCACGCGTCTTGGCGCTTTCGGTCGAGACACGGGCGAGGATGTCGCCCGGATTGACCTTGGCTCCGACGTCGACCGAGAGAATGGCGTCGACCGACAGCATGTAGCGGGCATCGCCGCCACGGGCGAGCTTGAGCACCTTGCCGTCCTTGCCCTTGACCACGATGGCCGGACGCAGGTCCGAGCCGCCGCGGGTCGAGCGCCAGTCGATGACCACGCGCTTGGCGATACCGGTAGCCTCGTCGAGCGTTTCCGAGATCGACTGCCCCTCGACCAGATCCTCGAAGCCGATGGTACCTTCGACTTCGGTGAGCAGCGGACGGGTGTAGGGATCCCACTCGACGATGCGCTGGCCGCGCTTGACCATGTCGCCCTCGTCGACGTGCAGGCGCGAGCCGTACTGGACGCGGTGCGTCGCACGCTCGGTGCCGTCGGCATCGACGATCGCCACCACCATGTTGCGCACCATCGCGATCAGGTGGCCTTCGCTGTTGCGGGCGATAGCCTTGTTCCTGATCACGATCTTGCCGTCGAAGTTGGCTTCGACGAAGGACTGCTCGTTGAGCTGCGCCGCACCGCCGATGTGGAAGGTGCGCATGGTGAGCTGGGTGCCCGGCTCGCCGATCGACTGCGCCGCGATGACGCCGACGGCTTCGCCGTGGTTGACCGGCGTGCCGCGGGCGAGGTCGCGGCCGTAGCACTTGCCGCAGATGCCGTTGACGAGCTCGCAGGTCAGCGCCGAGCGGATCTTCACCTCCTGCACGCCACCCTGCTGGATGGCGTCCAGATGGCTCTCTTCCATCAGCGTGTCGCGCTTGATGATCACCTTGCCGGAGCTGTCACGGATGTCTTCGCAGGCCGTGCGTCCGAGGATGCGCGAGCCCAGCGAAGCGACCACGGTGCCGGCATCGACGATGGCGCGCATCTTGATGCCGAGCTTGGTGCCGCAGTCGCTCTGCGTGATGATGCAGTCCTGCGCGACATCGACCAGACGACGGGTCAGGTAGCCGGAGTTGGCGGTCTTCAACGCGGTGTCCGCGAGGCCCTTGCGGGCGCCGTGGGTCGAGTTGAAGTACTCGAGCACCGAGAGGCCTTCCTTGAAGTTCGAAATGATCGGCGTCTCGATGATCTCGCCCGACGGCTTGGCCATCAGGCCGCGCATGCCGGCGAGCTGGCGCATCTGGGCCGGCGAACCGCGGGCACCGGAATGAGCCATCATGTAGATCGAGTTGATGTCGGCATCGGCCCCGCTCGCCGTCTTCTTGGTCGAGGAGATCTCCTTCATCATCGCCTTGGCGATTTCTTCGGTGGCCTTCGACCAGGCGTCGACGACCTTGTTGTACTTCTCGCCGTGGGTGATCAGGCCGTCGTTGTACTGCTGCTCGAAATCCTTCGCCAGCGTACGGGTGGTGTCGACGATCTTCCACTTGCCGTGCGGCACGACCATGTCGTCCTTGCCGAACGAGATGCCGGCCTTGAACGCGTTGTAGAAGCCGAGCGCCATGATGCGGTCGCAGAAGATCACCGTCTCCTTCTGACCACAGTGACGGTAGACCTGGTCGATCACGCCCGAGATCTCGCGCTTGGTCATCAGCTTGTTGATGATCTCGTACGAAATCCGCGGGTTCTTCGGCAGCAGGTTGCCGAGCATGACGCGGCCGGCGGTTGTCTCGATCCAGCGCGTCGAGACCTTGCCGGTCTCGTCCATGCCCTGCCACCGGTACTTGATCTTGGTGTGGAGGTGGATGACCTTCGCGTGCAGGGCGTGCTCGAGCTCGGCCATGTCGCCGAAGATCTTGCCCTCGCCGGGCAGGCCTTCGCGCATGATCGAAACGTAGTAGAGACCGAGCACGATGTCCTGCGACGGCACGATGATCGGCTGACCGTTGGCCGGATGCAGGATGTTGTTGGTCGACATCATCAGGACGCGCGCTTCCAGCTGCGCTTCGAGCGACAGCGGAACGTGCACGGCCATCTGGTCGCCGTCGAAGTCGGCGTTGAACGCCGAGCAGACCAGCGGGTGAAGCTGGATTGCCTTGCCCTCGATCAGCACCGGCTCGAACGCCTGGATGCCGAGGCGATGCAGCGTCGGCGCGCGGTTGAGCAGCACCGGATGCTCGCGGATCACCTCATCCAGGATGTCCCAGACCTCGGGCCGCTCCTTCTCGACCAGCTTCTTGGCCTGCTTCACTGTGGTGGACAGGCCCTTGGCGTCGAGCCGCGAATAGATGAACGGCTTGAACAGCTCGAGCGCCATCTTCTTCGGCAGGCCGCACTGATGCAGGCGCAGCTCGGGACCGACCACGATCACCGAACGGCCCGAATAGTCGACGCGCTTGCCGAGCAGGTTCTGGCGGAAGCGGCCCTGCTTGCCCTTGAGCATGTCGGCGAGCGACTTCAGCGGGCGCTTGTTGGCACCCGTGATGACGCGGCCGCGGCGGCCGTTGTCGAACAGCGCATCGACCGCTTCCTGAAGCATGCGCTTCTCGTTGCGGATGATGATGTCGGGGGCGCGCAGCTCCATCAGCCGCTTCAAGCGGTTGTTGCGGTTGATGACGCGGCGATAGAGGTCGTTGAGGTCCGAGGTCGCGAAGCGGCCGCCGTCCAGCGGCACCAGCGGACGCAGGTCCGGCGGAATCACCGGGACCACGGTCATGATCATCCATTCCGGCTTGTTGCCGGAGTGGCGGAACGCTTCCACGATCTTGAGGCGCTTGGCGAGCTTCTTGTGCTTGATGTCGGAGTCGGTCTCCTGCATCTCGACGCGGAGCGAGGCCTCCAGCTTCTCGAGGTCCATGCCCTTGAGCAGCTCGCGGATCGCTTCGGCGCCGATCATGGCGGTGAAGCTGTCCTGGCCGTATTCGTCCTGCGCCTTCAGATACTCGTCTTCCGACAGCAGCTGACGGTCCTTGAGCGCGGTCAGACCAGGCTCGAGCACGACGTAATATTCGAAGTAGAGGATCCGCTCGAGATCCTTCAGCGTCATGTCCAGCAGAAGGCCGATGCGCGAGGGCAGCGACTTCAGGAACCAGATGTGGGCGACCGGGGCTGCGAGCTCGATATGGCCCATGCGCTCGCGCCGGACGCGCGACAGCGTGACCTCGACCGAGCACTTCTCGCAGATGATACCCTTGTACTTCATGCGCTTGTACTTGCCGCACAAGCACTCGTAGTCCTTGATCGGCCCGAAGATGCGGGCGCAGAACAGGCCGTCGCGCTCGGGCTTGAAGGTGCGGTAGTTGATGGTCTCCGGCTTCTTGATCTCGCCGTAGGACCAGGACAGAATCTTCTCTGGAGACGCGATCGAGATCCGGATCTGGTCGAAGACCTGAGCCGGCGTCGTCGGGTTGAAGAGATTCATAATTTCTTGGTTCATCGTCTTCTCCTCGCGTGCCGGTCGCCTCCGGCCGCAAATTCGAAAATCACTTCAAGCAGGCGCCCTGCCCTCAAGGCCTCGGGCGGGGCGCCGGTGCCCGGCCGCAAAGGCCGGGCATGACAGGTCGAATTACTCGGCCGCTTCCGACGTCGGCGCCGGTCCCACCTTGGAGTTGTGCAGGTCGACGTTGAGGCCGAGCGAGCGCATTTCCTTGACCAGCACGTTGAACGATTCCGGAATACCGGCCTCGAACGTGTCGTCGCCGCGCACGATCGCCTCGTACACCTTGGTACGGCCGGCGACGTCGTCCGACTTCACCGTCAGCATCTCCTGGAGCGTGTACGCCGCGCCGTAGGCCTCGAGCGCCCACACCTCCATTTCGCCGAAGCGCTGGCCGCCGAACTGCGCCTTGCCGCCCAGCGGCTGCTGGGTGACGAGCGAGTACGGACCGATCGAACGCGCGTGGATCTTGTCGTCGACCAGATGGTGCAGCTTGAGCATGTAGATGTAGCCCACCGTCACCTTGCGATCGAACGGATCGCCGGTGCGGCCGTCATAGACGGTCGACTGGCCCGAAGCGTCCAGACCGGCAAGCTTCAGCATCTCCTCGATGTCGGCTTCCTTGGCGCCGTCGAACACCGGCGTCGCGATCGGCACGCCGCGGCTCAGGTTGTGGCCGAGCTCGATCAGCTCATTGTCGTTGAGCGACTTGATCGTCTCGTCGTCGCCGTAGACCTTCTTCAAGGTCTCCTTCAGCGGCTTGATGTCCTGCTTCGACAGGTACGCATCGACCGTCTGGCCGATCCGCTTGCCGAGGCCGGCGCAGGCCCAGCCGAGATGGGTCTCGAGGATCTGCCCGACGTTCATGCGCGAGGGCACGCCGAGCGGATTGAGCACGATGTCGGCATGCGTGCCGTCTTCGAGGAACGGCATGTCCTCGATCGGCACGATCTTCGACACCACGCCCTTGTTGCCATGGCGGCCGGCCATCTTGTCGCCGGGCTGGATCTTGCGCTTCACCGCGACGAAGACCTTGACCATCTTCATCACGCCGGGCGGCAATTCGTCGCCGCGCTGAAGCTTCTCGACCTTGTCGAGGAAGCGCTGTTCGAGCCCCTTCTTCGACTCGTCGTACTGCTTCCGCATGGCCTCGATCTCGGCCATCAGCTTGTCGTTCGGCGATGCGAACAGCCACCACTGCGACTTCGGGTACTCCTCGAGCACCGCACGGGTGATCTTGGTGTCCTTCTTGAAGCCCTTGGGACCGGCGATGCCCTGCCGCCCTTCGAGCAGCTCGGCAAGACGGTTGTAGACGTTGCGGTCCAGGATCGCCTGCTCGTCGTCGCGGTCCTTGGCCAGACGCTCGATCTCTTCCCGCTCGATCGCCAGCGCACGCTCGTCCTTGTCGACGCCGTGACGGTTGAACACGCGCACTTCCACGATCGTGCCCTGCACGCCCGGAGGAACGCGCAGCGAGGTGTCGCGAACGTCGGAGGCCTTCTCGCCGAAGATGGCGCGCAAGAGCTTCTCTTCCGGCGTCATCGGGCTCTCGCCCTTCGGCGTGATCTTGCCGACCAGGATGTCGCCGGCGCGCACTTCCGCACCGATGTAGACGATGCCGGCTTCGTCGAGGTTCTTGAGCGCTTCTTCCGAGACGTTCGGAATGTCGCGGGTGATTTCCTCGGGTCCGAGCTTGGTGTCGCGGGCCATCACCTCGAACTCCTCGATGTGAATCGAGGTGAAGACGTCTTCCTTCACGATCCGCTCGGAGAGCAGGATCGAGTCTTCGAAGTTGTAGCCGTTCCACGGCATGAACGCGACGAGCACGTTGCGCCCCAGAGCGAGCTCACCGAGATCGGTCGACGGACCGTCGGCGATGATGTCGCCCTTCTTGACGACGTCGCCGACCTTCACCAGCGGCCGCTGGTTGATGCAGGTCGACTGGTTGGAGCGCTGGTACTTCATCAGGCGGTAGATATCGACGCCCGACTTGGTCGGATCGAGATCTTCCGTGGCGCGGATGACGACGCGGGTAGCATCGATCTGGTCGATCACACCCGAACGGCGCGCCGCGATCGCAGCACCCGAGTCGCGCGCAACCACGCCTTCCATGCCGGTACCGACGAACGGCGCCTCGGCGCGAACCAGCGGCACCGCCTGGCGCTGCATGTTCGAGCCCATCAGCGCGCGGTTGGCGTCGTCGTTCTCGAGGAACGGGATCAGCGCCGCGGCGACCGAAACCAGCTGCTTCGGCGACACGTCCATGTAGTCGACCTTGTCCGGCGTCACCGGCAAGACTTCACCGGCATGACGGCAGACCACGAGGTCTTCGGTGAAGCGGCCCTTCGGGTCGAGCGGCACGTTGGCCTGCGCGACCGTGTAGCGGCCCTCTTCCATCGCCGACAGGTACACGACCTCATCGGTGACGCGGCCGTCCTTGACCTTGCGGTACGGCGTCTCGACGAAGCCGTATTTGTTCACGCGCGCGAAGGTCGCGAGCGAGTTGATCAGGCCGATGTTCGGGCCTTCCGGCGTCTCGATCGGGCAGATGCGGCCGTAATGCGTCGGATGCACGTCGCGCACCTCGAAGCCGGCGCGCTCGCGGGTCAGACCGCCCGGTCCAAGCGCCGACAGGCGGCGCTTGTGGGTGATCTCGCTGAGCGGGTTGGTCTGGTCCATGAACTGCGAGAGCTGCGAGGAGCCGAAGAACTCGCGCACGGCGGCAGCCGCCGGCTTGGCGTTGATCAGGTCCTGCGGCATGACCGTGTCGATGTCGACCGAGGACATGCGCTCCTTGATCGCGCGCTCCATGCGCAACAGGCCGATGCGGTACTGGTTCTCCATGAGCTCGCCGACCGAGCGCACGCGGCGGTTGCCGAGATGGTCGATGTCGTCGATCTCGCCCTTGCCGTCGCGCAGGTCCACCAGCGTCTTGATGACGGAGAGGATGTCTTCCTTGCGCAGCGTGCGCTGGGTGTCCGGCGCATCGAGGTCGAGGCGCATGTTCATCTTGACGCGGCCGACCGCGGACAGGTCGTAGCGTTCGGCGTCAAAGAACAGCGACTGGAACATGGCCTGCGCCGAATCCAGCGTCGGCGGCTCGCCCGGGCGCATCACGCGGTAGATGTCGAACAGCGCGTCCTCGCGCGTCATGTTCTTGTCGGCCGAGAGCGTGTTGCGGATATAGGGGCCGACATTGACGTGGTCGATGTCGAGCAGCGGCAGCTCCTTGTAGCCCTGCTCGTTGAGCGACTTCATCAGCTTGTCGGTGATCTCCTCACCGGCTTCGGCGTGAATCTCGCCCGTCTTCGGGTTGACGAGGTCCTCGGCGACGTAGTTGCCGACCAGCTCCTCGTCGGACATGCGCAACGCCTTCAGCCCCTTCTCCTGGAGCTGGCGGGCGGCACGGACGGTGAGCTTCTTGCCGGCCTCGAGCACGACCTTGCCGGTGTCGGCATCAATCAGGTCGTTGACGGTCGAGTAGCCGCGGAAACGGTTGGCGTCGAACGGAACGCGCCAGCCTTCCTTGGTCCGCTTGTAGAGGATCTTCTTGTAGAACGTGGACAGGATCGCCTCGCCATCGAGGCCGAGGGCGAACATCAGCGACGTCACCGGAATCTTGCGGCGACGGTCGATACGCGCATAGACAATGTCCTTGGCGTCGAACTCGATGTCGAGCCAGGAGCCGCGATACGGGATCACGCGGGCGGCGAACAGCAGCTTGCCCGAGGAATGGGTCTTGCCCTTGTCGTGGTCGAAGAACACGCCGGGCGAGCGATGCATCTGCGAGACGATGACGCGCTCGGTGCCGTTGACGATGAAGGTGCCGTTCATCGTCATGAGCGGGATGTCGCCCATGTAGACGTCCTGCTCCTTGATGTCCTTCACCGACTTCGCGCCGGTTTCCTCATCGATATCGAACACGATGAGGCGCAGCGTCACCTTGAGGGGAGCCGCGAAGGTCATGCCGCGCTGACGGCACTCGTCGACGTCGTATTTCGGCTGCTCGAACTCGTAGCGGACGAATTCCAGCATCGAGGTGCCCGAGAAATCGGAGATCGGAAACACCGAGCGGAACACCGCCTGCAGACCCTCGTCGAGACGGCCGCCCTGGGGTTCGTCGACCATCAGGAACTGGTCATAGGACGCCTTCTGAACCTCGATGAGGTTCGGCATCTCGGCCACTTCCTTGATGTGTCCGAAGAACTTGCGAACGCGTTTGCGACCGGTGAATGTCTGCTGCGCCATCGTGGCCTCTCATTTTCGTCGCCCGATCTGGGCGCGCCGTCCAGGACGCGGCTGCCACCGCTCCCCGGGTTGAATTTTTCGAACCCGTTTTGGGGGCCGCAGACTCAGGTTCAGGCGAGAATGTCCTGAATCTGTTCTTCAGACCTTCAAAACGCAAAACGACGCGCGGGGCGCTGCTGCGCGCCCGCCCGTCACAACGATCGTCTTCACGGACTGCAAAAGCCCGAAATAGCTTGCTCTCCCAACGGCTTACAGGGATCCGGGACCCCCGCCACCGCGCTTTCGTGCTGCCGACCCGATATGGGGCGACAATAGTGGTGATTCGAGGGGTAGCCCCTCAAATCCCCACACTTTTTCGTGTTCAGCCCGCGTCGGGACGTTCCGTCGCACGGCTTTTGCATCAGACGCCCGTCTTTCCGATCATCATGGCCGGGCGTGACCCGGCCATCCACGATCCTGGGACGAGATCCCGGGCCTCGCTTCGCGAGCCCGGGATTTCGCTGAAGTAACTTGCGTTACTTGAGCTCGACCTTGGCGCCAGCCTTCTCGAGCTGGGCCTTGATCTTGTCGGCTTCTTCCTTGTTCACGCCTTCCTTCAGCGGCTTCGGAGCACCCTCGACGAGGTCCTTTGCTTCCTTCAGGCCGAGACCGGTGATGGCGCGGACTTCCTTGATGACCTCGATCTTCTTGTCGCCGGCGCTGGCGAGAACGACCGTGAACTCGGTCTTCTCTTCCGCCGGGGCGGCAGCAGCGCCACCGCCAGCCGGGCCGGCCACGGCGACGGCTGCGGCAGCCGAAACGCCCCACTTCTCTTCGAGGAGCTTCGCCAGTTCAGCAGCTTCGAGCACGGTGAGGCTCGAGAGGTCGTCAACGATCTTCTGCAAGTCAGCCATTGTTCAGTTTCCTTAACTGTAAGTCTGGTTCGGGTTTGAGTTTTGCGAAGGGCGTCAGGCCGCTTCGCCCTTTGAGGCATGAGCCTGGATGACGCGCGCGAGCTTGCCCGCGGGCGCATTGGCGAGCTGAGCCAGCTTGGTCGCCGGGGCCACGATGAGGCCGACGATCTTGCCGCGCAGTTCATCAAGCGACGGCAGCGAGGCAAGGGCCTTCACGCCGTCGACATTCAGGACGGTCTTCCCCATCGAGCCGCCGATGATGACGAACTTTTCGTTCGCCTTGGCGAATTCGATGGCGACCTTTGGCGCCGCTACCGGATCGTTCGAAGTGGCGATCACGGTCGGCCCCTTCAGCATGGGGCCGATGGCAACGACGTCAGTGCCTTCAAGAGCAATTTTGGCGAGACGGTTCTTCGAGACCTTCACCGCGGCACCCGCCTGCTTCATCTGCTGGCGCAGCTTCTGCATCTGGGCGACGGTGAGGCCGGAATATTGAGCAACGACCGCGACGCTCGTGGTCTTGAAGACCTCATTGAGCTGTTCGACCGCCTCTTTTTTTGCCGCTCGTTCCACAGCAAGCTCTCTCCGGTTGGCGGTCATCGCGAAAGCGGGACCGCCGGGTTGCACCCATCGTCCCACCCAAAACCTGAACCTCGGGGCCAAAATCCCCTTCGGACACGCGCCGGGCGAGACGACAATTCAAAGCCTGCCCTCCGGGAGCACCTGAGGGCGCCCACGGCGTGTCGAGGTCCGAACCAGACCCGTTTCGCGACCAGCCCTTAAAGCTGGATGCGAAGTGAAATCCGGTCTTCACCCGTCTATGCAGGCCATGCGATTAAGCCGTTGAGAAATCGAGATTTCCCGCAGGCGCCTGCAGTCTTGGACAGGACAGGATCAGTCGGCGAACCGCCCGACCCCTGCCCACATTCCACCAACGGACGGGTTCTCCTTCCTTTTCGGGCAAATCCTCGCGGACGTCCTGAAAAGGAATGATCTCCTGTCGTGTCGGGCTTTCGGAATGCGTGCACGAACGCGCCAGCCGAGGCCGGCACGTCCGGAAGCGGTTCTTTAACCGCTCCGGGCTTGCTTGCCAAGAGCAAAATTCACACCAGTTCCAATCCGTTGCCGGTGGGGCTTGGAACGGGCCGGTAAGGGCCGATTCAGCCCGGTTTGACCGCGTAAGGCAGCGGCTTGCCGGCGAAGAACGCGGTCAGGTTCGCCAGCACGCAAGCCTGCATGGCAACGTGCGATTCGAGGGTGTGGCCGCCGACATGGGGGGCGAACACCACGTTCGGCAGCGCGGTCAGCGCGTCGGGGGCGTGCGGTTCCTTCTCGAACACGTCGAGGCCGGCGCCGGCGATGGTCTTGTCGTTGAGTGCCGCCACTAGCGCCTCCTGATCGATCACCGAGCCGCGGGAGATGTTGACGACATAGCCGTCCGCGCCGAGCCGCTTCAGGATGTCGACGTTGACGACGTGCTCGGTCTCGGCCCCTGCCCGAACCGCGATCATCAGCACGCTGCACCAGTCGGCCAGTGCCTCCAGCGACGGGAAATATCGATAGGGCAGATCGTATCGGGTGCGGCTGAAATAGCCGATCTCGCTCTCGAAGGCGGCGCAGCGCGCCGCGATCTTGCGGCCGATCTCGCCCATGCCATAGATGCCGATGCGGCGGCCGGGCATGCCGGCCTGCGGGCGCATCATCGGCGACGGCTTCGAGGCGGCCCAATCGCCGCTGCGGACATATTGGTCGGCGACCAGGATCCGCCGTGTCGCCGCCAGCATCAGGGTCATCGCGATGTCGGCGACCGAGGCCGCGTTGGCGCCGGGACTGTGACCGACCGCAATGTTGCGGCTGGCGGCCGCCTGCAGGTCGACGCCGTCATAGCCGGTGCCGTAGCAGACGATGGCACCGAGCTTGGGGAACAGGTCCATCGCCTCCGCGCCGAGTAGCGAGCTGCCGGCGGTCAGCAGCGCGCGGATGCCGCCAAGCTCCTCGGCCGGAAACACCTCTCGCGCGGGCTTGCCGCCGGTGTCGAGCAGCTCGAAGCGCTCGGCGAAGCGCGCCATCATCGTCTTGGGAAAGCGCGAATAGATCAGGACCTTGTCAGCCATTGTTGTTGCTTCCGTTGAGCGCCGCCACAAACGACGAGGGGCGGAATCGGTTGCCCAATTCCGCCCCTCGACTCATGCAATTTTCGGGCTTAGCCGAGAATGGTGCCCGGCTCGACCTTCACGCCCGGGCCCATCGTCGAGGACACCGCAACGCGCTGGATGTAGGTGCCCTTGGAGCCGGCCGGCTTGGCCTTGGAGACGGCGTCAGCCAGGGCCTTGATGTTCTCGACCAGCTTCTCCTCGGAGAACGAGGCCTTGCCGACGCCGGCCTGCAGGATGCCGGCCTTCTCGACCCGGAACTCGACCGAGCCGCCCTTGGCACCCTTCACCGCGCCGGTGACGTCCATGGTCACGGTGCCGATCTTCGGATTCGGCATCAGGCCGCGCGGGCCGAGCACCTTACCGAGACGGCCGACCAGCGGCATCATGTCGGGGGTGGCGATGCAGCGGTCGAAATCGATCGAGCCGTTCTGCACCTTCTCGACCAGGTCTTCGGCGCCGACGACGTCGGCACCCGCGGCCTTGGCCTCATCGGCCTTGGCGCCGCGGGCGAACACGCCGACGCGGAGCGTACGGCCGGTGCCGTTCGGCAGGGTCACGACGCCGCGAACCATCTGGTCGGCGTGACGCGGATCGACGCCGAGGTTGATCGCGATCTCGATGGTCTCGTCGAACTTCGCTTTCGCGCGCTCCTTGACCATCTTGATGGCGTCCGCGAGCGGGTAAAGCTTTTCGCGGTCAACACCTTCGCGGGCTTTGTTCAAACGCTTTCCGATTGCCATGACCGCTTACCCCGCAACTTCCAGGCCCATCGAACGGGCGGAGCCCTCGACCATCTTCATGGCCGATTCGATGGAATCGCAATTGAGATCCTTCATCTTCTTCTCGGCGATCTCGCGCACCTGCGCCTTGGTCACCTTGCCGGCCTTGTCGCGGCCCGGCGCCTTCGAGCCGGACTGGATCTTGGCAGCCTGCTTGAGGAAGAACGACATCGGGGGCGTCTTCATCTCGAAGGTGAACGAACGATCGGCGTAGATCGTGATCACCACGGGAATCGGGGTGTTCTTCTCTTCCTTCTGGGTCTGGGCGTTGAACGCCTTGCAGAACTCCATGATGTTGAGACCGCGCTGACCGAGCGCGGGACCGATCGGGGGCGAAGGATTCGCCGCACCGGCCGGGACCTGAAGCTTCAGGTATCCGGTCACTTTCTTTGCCATGTATCACTCCTGTTGTGCCGGCATGCCGCCGGCGGTTTCAGGTTCGTGGTCGGGATCAACGGCGGCTGGCAACCGCCCTCGTCCTCCCACGCCTCTTGCTGCGCAAGACCGAAGTCTCGCGCAATACCCGGTCAGACCTTCTCGACCTGACCGAATTCCAGTTCGACCGGCGTTGCGCGACCGAAGATCGACACCGCGACCTTCACGCGCGAGCGCGCCTCGTCGATTTCCTCGACGACGCCCGAGAACGAGGCGAACGGGCCATCGGCCACGCGCACATTCTCGCCGATCTCGAACGACACCGACGCCTTGGGCCGCTCCACGCCCTCCTGCACCTGGTGCAGGATGCGCATGGCTTCGGCCTCCGAGATCGGCATCGGCTTGTTTTCCGCACCGAGGAAGCCGGTGACCTTCGGCGTGTTCTTGATCAGATGAAACGCTTCGTCGGTCAGCTTCATCTTCACCAGCACATAGCCGGGGAAGAACTTGCGCTCGGCGTCGATCTTGCGGCCGCGGCGCACTTCCGTGACCTTCTCGGTCGGCACCAGCACCAGCTCGAACAGCTCCTCGAGCCCGCGCTGCTTGGCCTGCTCGCGGATCGATTCGGCGACCTTCTTCTCGAAGTTCGAATAGGCGTGGACGATGTACCAGCGCTTGTCGGACAGTTGAGCGGTTGCTGTTGCCATCATTGAATGCCCAGAAGGAAGGTGATGAGAACGCGGATGACCTGGTCGGCGGCGAAGAAGAAGATCGAGGCCACGGCGACCATGACGAACACCATGATGGTGGTGATGGTGGTCTCGCGGCGGGTCGGCCAGGTGACCTTGGCGGTCTCCGAGCGCACTTCCTGCAAGAACTTGAACGGGCTGACTGCCATCGTTTTGATGTCCAACGTCCGTCGACAGACGCGAATGAATTTCAGGGATCCGAACAGCCGCCGTTGGCCCAGCCCTCTGTCTCGAAGGATGAGCCGGAAACCGGGCTCGATTGTTCGGGGATTTCAAAGCCGCGCCGGAGATCCGCGTCTAACGGGCCGGCTGCGAGTGCGGGGTATCTACTGCGGATAGGCCCAAAGGTCAAGGTATAGAGACCGCTGCCCGGGCGAGCCGATCGCCCCAGGCGGGAGAGCAGAGCCAAGCCGGATCAAAGGCTTGTCCGCCCCCACCTATCCGCCCAGCCCCGGCACGGCGAGACCGCGGGCTTCCGCAGCGTATCAGTCGGCCCGGTCGACCATCGAAACGCCCGGCAGCGGCACCACGAACTTTCCGCCTTCGGCGAAATAGCGGGCGTGCTTGGCCCGGATCGGGTCGACATAGCGCCAGGCGAAGACGACCACGAACGCCGGCTTGCGCTCGTAAAGGGCGGCAGGCGGCAGGATCGGGATGTCGTAACCCGGGCCGGCCATCACGTTCCCCTTCTTGGGGTCGTCGTCGACCAGGAAGTCGATCTTGTTCTCCAGGCCGAACTGCGGCAGCAGGGTCGTGGTGCCGACCGAGACGCCGTAGCCGGCGACGAGCTGACCGCGCGCATGGGCGGCGTCGGCCATCGCGACCAGCTCGTCGCGGATGGCGGCGATCCGTTTCACGTAGGGCGCATAATAGGCCGGCTGATCGACACCGAGCCGCTCTTCCTCGGCAACGAAGCGCGCGACCTCCGCAGACGGCTTCTTGGCGCCCCCGGCGCGCTGCACGGTCACGCGGATCGAGCCGCCCTTGGTCCAGATGTGCTGGACGTCGATCAGCTCCATGCCGAGCCGGGCAAAGAAACGGATCAGCGGCTTGATGTTAAAATACGACAGGTGCTCGTGATAGACGGTGTCGAGCAGGTTCTTCTCGGTGACGTCGACGCCGTATTGGGTTTCGAAGACAAACAATCCGTCCGGCGCGAGCACGTCGCGAACGCCGATCACCAGAGGATCGAGATTGTCGACATTGGCGATCATGTTGTTGGCGATCACGACGCTCGCCGCACCGTGGCTCTGCAGGATGCGACGCCCGATCGCATCGGTGAAGAAATCGCCGATGGTCTCGATCCCCGCCTCCGTCGCGCGCCGCGCGATCTCGACGGCGGGATCGACGCCGAGCACGCGCATCCCGCGCTCCTTGAAGAAGCCGAGCAGCGATCCGTCGTTGCTGCCGAGCTCGACGACCAGCGAGCCCGGCGCGATGGCGAAGCGGCTGACGACGTCGTTGGCATAGCCCGCGAAGTGCTCCCGCAGGCCGAGCGAGAGCGAGGTGGTGTAGACGTAGTTGCGGTATTGGATCTCCGGATTGCCGACATGGAGAATCTGCAGATGGCCGCAATCCCTGCACAGATGCAGTGCCATCGGTACCGCGGCGCGGAACACGGGATCGTCGACGCTGGCGTCGGGGACCTGGAAGTTCGGTGTGCCGATCGGCATGCCGGCCATCGGGACGACCAGCTCCTGCTTGTCCGAATGGCAGAGGCGGCAGGTTTGGCGGACGTAGAACAGATTTTTCATCGTGGAACCGAAAATTGAGACAAGCGATCGGGTGAGGCAATCCCACCCCGTGAAAACCACATCGGCAGCAATGGTCTCAAGTGGGTCATGGCTGGCTCGAGACTTCCCTGCCCAGCCCGTCGTAGCTGGGGGCCTCCGCCGCCGCCTTGGCGGCGTTGTCCGCGGAATACGATCCGCGCTCCGGACTTGCCAGCCAGATCACACCTCCGACAAGCCCGATGATCACGCTGATGGCGCCCAGCAGAAGCGAAACCGACAGCGCTTGCTCGGAAGGGACGCCCGCCAGACCGAGGCAGGCGACCATCGCCCCCTCCCGAACGCCCCAGCCGCTGATCGAGATCGGGACCGCGGTCAACAGCACCACCGGCGGAATCAGGACCCCGGCGTCCGTCACCGAGAGCTGGGCGCCGACACCGCGCGCCAAGGTGTAGCAGGCCGCCGCGGTCACGAGATGGATGAGGAGCGCCGATCCGAACAGCAAAGCGCGATTCTTCGATTGCAGGAGGAGGAACCTGACCAATGCTCCGAACCGGACGAAGCTTGCGATCGCCGGATGCGCAACGAGGCGCTTGGGCAGACGGTCGAGCGTCAACAGGATAGCAGTGCCGGCGACGCCCGCCAGCGTCAGCCCGCCGATGGCGAGGATCGCGGCCGGATTGGACACGCGTGACGTGAGGAACGGCAATCCGGCGACCATCAGCACGATCAGTCCGATCAGGGCCGTGAAACGATCAGCCGCGACGCCCTTGACCGCCTCCGGCCACTGCACGCCGCGCTGGCGCAGCAGCCAGATCCGCACCGCGTCCCCGCCGACCGACGACGGCAACACCTGATTGAACCAGAGGCTGATCATCAGAATGCGCCAGCCCGCGAGCCAGTCCAGCGAGACGCCGAGCGCACGCATGATCAGCTCCCACCGGCCATTGAGCACGAAGGTCTGGAAGAAAATCAGCGTCAGCGCGAGAACGAACAGGAAAGGATCGACCGAGACAAGATGGCTGCGCAATTGTTGCAGGTCGAGACCGCGCGCGATGTAGACCAGCACCGCGATCGACAGCAGCAGCTTTACCGAAAACAGGGCCGCCTGCTTGAACCGCGACTGCATCGGGTGCCCGCCTCAGGATGCCGGATATTCCGCGCGACCGATGACAAGGTCGATCGCGGCCATCATCCAGAACTGGTGCGTCGTCTCGACAATGTTGTAGCTGCGGCTGTCGACAAAGAAATTGATGTCACCGAGATTGCGCAGGGGATTGTCCGCATTCATTCCCGACAGCGTGATCACGTCGAGCTTCATCGTCCGCGCCTGCGCAACCGCGTTGAGGATGTTCTTCGAGCGCCCGGACGAGCTGATCGCGACGAGGCAGTCGCCGGCACGCGCGCTCAATCGCACGGCGTGCGCGATCCAATCCTCGAAGCCGTAATCGTTGGCGAGGCACGACATCATGCTGGCGTCGCTGAAGCAGAGCGCAGGCACCGCTGCGTTCTTCGCCAGATCGATCGCCAGATGCGAGGCGATGCCCGCCGAACCGCCGTTGCCGATGAAGATGACGCGGCCGCCCTGCTCGCGCGTGCGCAACCAGACGGCGCGGGTGGCGGAGATGCTGGCAAAAACGCCGTCGTCGACAGCCGTCGCGCGATGCAGGCGCCCGACATAATCGACGAGGAAAGCCTTGTGATCGGGATCGACGGACTCGACAGGCATGGGCTGGCGGCTCGACTGCAACATGATGCCCTGATACCGGCTATCACCAGGGATTGCAAAGGTATAATGCTTGCAAAGTCGGCGAGCGGCTGATAGTCGGCTTTCGGGTTTCACTCAACATTGGCCGGCCTGTTTCGCTGGGCATTCGCGTCACGGATGTTCCCCATGAAATGCATTGTCACTGGTGGCGCAGGTTTCATCGGAAGTCACCTCGTCGATCGCCTCCTCGACGATGGCCACGAGGTCGTCGCGCTCGACAATTTCGTCATCGGTCGCCCGGAAAACCTGGCCTCGCGCGCCGGTTCGAGCCGGTTGAAGGTGGTGCGGGCGGACGTCACCGACCTCGACTCGATCAGGCCGTATTTCCACGGTATCGACTGGGTCTTCCACCTCGCGGCGCTGGCCGACATCGTTCCCTCGATCGAGTCCCCGATCCCGTATCATCGCGCCAATGTCGACGGCACGGTCAACGTTCTCGAGGCGGCGCGGCACGCCGGCGTCCGCCGCTTCGTCTATGCCGCATCGTCGTCCTGCTACGGCATTCCCGACGCCTACCCGACGCCGGAGAGCGCCGAGATCCGGCCGATGTACCCCTACGCGCTTACCAAGAATCTCGGCGAGCAGTGCGTCATGCATTGGTGCCAGGTCTACAAGCTGCCCGCGGTCGCGCTCCGCCTCTTCAACGTGTACGGGCCGCGCCATCGCACCACCGGCACCTATGGTGCCGTGTTCGGCGTCTTCATGGCGCAGAAGCTCGCCGGCAAGCCCTTCACGGTGGTCGGCGACGGTGAGCAGACGCGCGACTTCACTTTCGTCAGCGACGTCGCAGACGCCTTTGTGACCGCCGCGCGCTCCGATATCTCGCACGAGATATTCAACGTCGGCTCGGACAACACCTACAGCGTCAACCGGCTGGTCGAGCTTCTCGGCGGCGAGAAGGTCCACATCCCCAAACGTCCAGGCGAGCCCGATTGCACCTACGCCGACATTACCAAGATCAAACGGGTCTTGAACTGGACGCCGAAGGTGAAATTCGAGGACGGCGTTGCGACGATGCTGAAATCGATGGATCAGTACAAGGACGCGCCGCTGTGGACGGTCGACAAGATCGCCGACGCCACCAAGGACTGGTTCAAATATCTCGGTGACGAAGGCGGCTCAGCCCAGAAGGCAAGCTCTTGAACAGGTGCGCGGATATCGTTGCCGCCATTCGATCATATCCGGGCGGCCATCTGAGACCTACCGGCGCTTTGGATAATTCATATGGCTAATCCTCCGACAGACAAGCCGGCCGTCCATCCGGCACCGCATGACAAGATCAGGACGATCGAGGAGCTCGGCGAGATGGCGCGTGCCGCGCAGGCAAAGGGCCTGACCGTCGCGCTCTGCCACGGCGTGTTCGATCTGGTGCATCTCGGCCACGTCCGGCACATCCTGGCGGCGCGCAACGAGGCCGACGTCGTCATCGTAACCATCACCGCCGACCGTTTCGTCAACAAGGGCCCGGGACGGCCGATCTTCCCGGAGAATATGCGCGCGGAGATGCTGGCCGCGCTCGGCACGGTCGACTGGGTCGGCATCAACCAGACCTCCAGCGCCGAGCCGGTGCTCGATACCGTGCGCCCCGACATCTACGTGAAGGGCTCGGACTACGAGAATCCCGAGGACGACGTCACCGGCAAGATCGCCATCGAGCGCGAGGCCGTCGAACGTCATGGCGGGCGAATCGTCTTCACGCGCGACGTGACCTTCAGCTCGTCGTCGCTGTTGAACCGCTACTTCGACATCTACGATCCACCTTTGCGCGACTACCTGCAGAAGGTGCGCGAAGGCGGCGGCGCCGAGCGGCTGCTGAAGCTGATCGACAAGATCCAGGACATGCACGTCGTGCTGGTCGGCGATACCATCATCGACGAATACCAATACGTCACGGCGCTCGGGAAGGCTTCGAAGGAGAACATCGTCGCCACCCTGCTCAAGAACGGCGAGCAATTTGCCGGCGGCGTCATCGCCGCGGCCAACCACGTCGCGAGCTTCTGCAAGTCGGTCGAGATCGTCACGACGCTGGGCGGCAACGACTACCCTGAAGAGTTCATTCGCGCGCATGTCCGCCCGAACGTCACGCTGACGCCGATCCGCATTCAGGGCCGTCCGACGACCCGCAAATTGCGCTACGTCGAGATGGGCTATCTGCACAAGCTGTTCGAAGTCTATACGATGGACGACACGCCGCTCGACGAGACCACGCGCAAGGAGATCGACCGCGTCACCACCGAGCGCGTGCGCGCCGCGGACGTCGTCATCGTCACCGATTTCGGTCACGGCATGATCGCGTCCAGCACGATCGAGGCGTTGATCGCGAACTCCAAGTTCCTGGCGGTCAACGCCCAGAGCAACAGCGGCAACCACGGCTACAACCTGATCACGAAATATCCGCGGGCCGACTACATCTGCATCGACGCGCCGGAAGCGCGGCTGGCCGCCACCGACAAGTTCAGCGACATCGCATCGGTGATCGAGGACGGCCTGCATCGCAAGATCGATTGCGACAACATGATCATCACGCACGGCTCCTTCGGCTGCTACCCGTTCTCGTCGAAGACCGGCGTCGCGCGCGTGCCCGCCTTCACCAAGACCGTGGTCGACACGGTCGGCGCAGGCGATGCCTTCCTGACGATCACGGCTCCGCTGGTGGCGGCCGGCGGCAACATCGAGGACGTCGCCTTCATCGGCAATGCGGCGGGCGCGATCAAGGTCGGCATCGTCGGTCACCGCAACTCGGTCGAAAAGGCACCGCTGGTCAAGTTCGTCACCGCGTTGTTGAAGTAGCGCGAACGGAAAATCTGGAGAACGACAGTGATTGATCGGAAATGGAATGTGATGGTCACCGGTGGCGCCGGCTATGTCGGCAGCGTGCTGGTTCCCCAGTTGCTGGCGGCCGGCCACAAGGTCACGGTGCTCGACCTCTTCATGTACGGTGACGACGTCTTCAACGCCGTTCGCGACAATCCGAACCTGCGCCTGATCAAGGGCGACATCCGCGATGAGGCCGCGGTCAACGAGGCCCTGCGCGGCAACGACGCGGTGATCCACCTCGCCTGCATCTCCAACGATCCCTCGTTCGAGCTGGACCCGGCACTCGGCAAATCCATCAACTACGACTGCTTCCGGCCGATGGTGCGCGCGGCGAAGAAGGCCGGCATCAAGCGCTTCATCTACGCCTCCTCGTCGAGCGTCTACGGCATCAAGGACGAGGCCGAGGTGACCGAGGAATTGTCCTGCGAGCCGCTCACCGACTACTCCAAGTTCAAGGCGATGTGCGAGACCGACCTCGCCGAAGAGGCGGCGCCCGGCTTCGTCACCTGCACGGTTCGTCCCGCCACCGTCTGCGGCTACGCTCCGCGGCAGCGGCTCGACGTCGTCGTCAACATCCTGACCAACCTCGCGGTCAACACCGGCCGCATCCGCGTGTTCGGCGGAACGCAGAAGCGGCCCAACCTGCACATCCAGGACATGTCGGCGGCCTATCTGTTCCTGCTGCAGCAGGACGACGCGAAGATCGACGGCAAGACCTACAACATCGGCTATGAGAACCACTCGCTGATGAAGATCGCCGACATCGTCAAGTCGGTGGTCGGAGACAACGTCGACGTCGCCGTCGAGCCGACCGACGATCTGCGCTCCTACCACGTGTCCTCGGAGAAGATCCGCCGCGAGCTCGGATTTGCGCCGACCCACACGATCGAGCAGGCCGTGTCCGGCCTCGTGGACGCCTTCAAGGCCGGCCGCCTGCCGAACTCGCTCAACGATCCCCGGTATTTCAACATCAAGATGATGCAGAACATCAGCCTGAAGTGAGCGGCGTGCGGATCGGCATCGATTTCGACAACACGATCATCTGCTACGACAAGGTCTTTGCCGCCGTCGCGCGTCAGCGTGGGCTGGTGCCGGAGGGCTGGGAGGGGCTGAAGAGCGAGGTCCGGGACCTGTTGCGGTCCCGTGCCGGCGGCGAGCTGGCCTGGCAGGGGCTGCAGGGCTTCGTCTACGGCAAGGGCATTAGCGGCGCCGAGATCTATCCTGGGGTCCGCGAGTTCCTCGCAACCTGTCGCAAGGCCGGCGCCAGCGTCTACATCGTCAGCCACAAGACGCAGTTCGGCCATCAGGACCCCGACCGCGTCGACTTGCGCGAGGCCGCGCGCGGCTGGTTGAAAGCCGCAGGCCTCGTCGACGCCGCCGATGCGGCGCTGGCGTCGGGCAATGTCTATTTCGAGGACACGCTGGCGGCCAAGGTCGAGCGGCTCGCGAGCCTGAAGCTCGATATCTTCATCGACGATCTCGTCGACGTCTTCGAGCAGCCGCATTTTCCGAAGGCGACGCGATCGATCCTGTTCACGCAGTCGCGGCCGCCTCATCCCGCCCATTGCGAGCCGATCACGAGCTGGGCGGATATCAGCCGCGGGGTGTTCGCGCCATGAGCGAGCCGGACCTGAACGCGCTGGATGTAATTTCGATCGGCAGCCGCCTGGCCGGCGCGCAGGTCGTGGCCGCTCAACCGGCGCGGTCCGGCGGCAACAACCGGGTGTTTCGGCTGGAGATGGCGAAGGGACCGCCCCTCGCCCTCAAGCATTATCCGTCCGACGGGCGCGATCGCCTGGGACAGGAATACGACGCGCTCACATTTCTGTCGCGCCACGGCATCTCGTCGACGCCGAGGCCCATCGCAAAGGACGCAGATGCATTCTGCGCGCTGTATCAATGGTTCGACGGTGATGCGGCGGTGCTGCGTCCCCAGGAGAACGATGCCGACCAGCTGGCCGATTTCCTGATCGAATTGCAGAAATTGCGCGACGCCGAGGGGGCGCAGACCCTGCGGAACGCCTCGGCCAGCATCTTCTCGCCCGAGCAAGCCATCGCCCAGTACGAGCAGCGCCTCGACGGACTGAGGCGGGCCGCGGACGATGATCCGGATCTGCGTGCGTTCATCGACGGCAGCCTGGTTCCCAGCACCGCCGCCGCCGTTCGACGCCTCCATCGACGTTATGCGGAACTCGGCCGGGATCCCGCAGCGGACCTTCCGCCCGCTCATCGCGCATTGAGCCCCTCGGACTTCGGGCTGCACAACGCGCTGCGCGCCGAGGACGGCAGGCTGCGCTTCATCGACTTCGAATATTTCGGGTGGGACGATCCGGTCAAGCTCGTGTCCGACACCGCAATTCACCCAGGTAGCGATCTGCCCGCGGCCAGCGCGAACCGATTGATCGAGAGGCTCTCGCGCGCTTTCGAAGCCGGGGATGACGCGTTTGCGATCCGCCGTGACGTGCTGTATCCTGTGTTCGGGGCGATTTGGTGCCTGATTGTCCTGAATGCCTATTTGCCCGAAAGCCGCTCCCGGCGCGCTCTGGCTGCGCAAGGTGGCGATCTGACGGTCCGCCTTGCCGGCCAGCTCGACAAAGCCCGCCGGCTTCATCAAACGATTTGCCAACGTGATCCAGATCTCACCCCACGCTGAAGCCGCCCTCACCTGCACGCTGGACGAGCGCAGCCTTTACTTGCGCCGCTTGGTCCTCGGTTCTGTCCGCTCCGCGGGACGCGGCCATGTCGGCCCGGCCCTGTCGCTGATCGAGATGGTCCGCGTGCTCTACGACGACGTGCTGCGGATCGACCCGCAAAATCCGCGCGATCCCAATCGCGATCGTGCCATCCTGAGCAAGGGCCACGGTTGTCTCGCGCTCTATGCGCTGCTCGCCGATCGCGGCTTCTTCCCGTTGTCGGAGCTCGAGGGCTTCTGCGGCTCCGACAGTATCCTGGGCGGACATCCCGAATACGGCATGGTGCCGGGGGTCGAGGCCTCGACCGGCGCGCTCGGACACGGCCTGTCGATCGGCGTCGGCCTTGCGCTCGCCGCCCGCATGCGCGAGCGCAGCTACCGGACCTTCGTCCTGCTCGGCGACGGCGAGATCAACGAGGGATCGGTGTGGGAGGCCGCCATGGGCGCGGCCAAGCACGGGCTCGACAACCTGGTCGCCATGATCGACTACAACAAGCTCCAGAGCTACGGACCGACCGATTACGTCCTGCCGCTGGAGCCGCTCGCGGACAAATGGCGCAGCTTCGGCTTTGCCGTGCAGGAGCTCAACGGCCACGACATCGGCGCGCTGCGCACCGTCCTGAAGCAGGTCCCGGCCGTTCCGGGCAAACCCACCGCGATCATCTGCCATACCGTCAAGGGCAAGGGTCTGCCGGCTGCGGAATCCAACGCCGATTGGCATCACAAGAACAAGCTGACCGACAGCGAGCTCGACGCCATTCGCGTCGCCGTCGGCGATTTTTGATCGGCTCCCCATGCGCAACACCGCGATGAACATGGTCCACAAGCTCGCCGCGCGCGACGAGCGTGTGCTCTACATCGGCTCCGATCCCGGCGCCGGCACGCTACGCGCGATGAGCAAGGAGTTTCCCAAGCGCCATCTGATCGAGGGCATTTCGGAGGCGCACATCATCGGCATGTCGGCCGGCCTCGCGATGGAGGGCTTCGTGCCCTACGTCAACACCATCGCGACATTCCTCACCCGCCGCTGCTACGAGCAGGTCGCCGTCGATCTCTGCCTGCACAACCTCCCGGTACGGCTGATCGCCAATGGCGGCGGTCTCGTCTACGCGCCGCTCGGCCCCACCCACCAGGCGATCGAAGACATCGCCATCATGCGGGCGCTGCCGAACATGACGGTGATCTGCCCGTGCGACGCCGACGAGGCCGCGCGCATGATGGACAAGACGCTCGACTGGACCGGGCCGATCTACATCCGGCTGGGCAAGGGCGGCGACGCCATCGTCTCGAAGGCCGAGCACGGCTTCGAGATCGGCAAGGCCATCCTGATGCGGCCGCCGGGCGACGTGCTCATGGTGACCACCGGCATCATGCTCCAGCGCGCCATCGCCGCCGCCGACCAGCTCGCCGCACAGGGCATTCGCGCCGGCATCCTGCACATGCATACGGTGAAGCCGCTCGACGCCGAGGCGCTGCTCCAGGCGGTGCGCGGCACCAAGCTCGTGGCGACGCTGGAGGAGCACGTGCCCTCCGGCGGCCTCGGCAGCGCCGTCGCCGAAACGCTGATCGACAGGCTCGGCTCCGGCTTTCCCGCCATGCTCCGGCTCTCGCTGCCGGACCGCTTCATGCACAATTACGGCTCGCAGGATTCGCTGCTGAAGAAGCACGGACTGTCCGCCAACGCCATCGCGACGTCGATCGAGCACGCGCTCGCGGCGTCGCGCAGCTCCGCTCCTCAACTTCATTCCACCTGACGGGTCACATGTACGACGTTCGATATTCCTATCTGCTCGAGCAATTCTCCGACCCCGCTCCGATCCTGGCCGAGATCGGCCGGCTGGTTGCGACCGGTGACTTCACCCTTGGCAAGCCCGTTGCCGAATTCGAGAAGCGCTTTGCCGAGCTGATCGGCGTGCGCCACGCCATCGGCGTCGGATCGGGGACTGACGCGCTCAAGCTGCCGCTCAAGGCGCTCGGCATCGGTCATGGCGACGAGGTCATCACCGCCGCCAACACCTTCATCGCCACCGTCGGTGCGATCGCGGAAACCGGCGCGAGGCCGGTGCTGGTCGATTGCGACGATTCCTTCTGCATGAACGTCGACCATGTCGAGGCCGCGATCACCGAGAAGACCAAGGCGATCATGCCGGTGCAGTTGACCGGCGAGGTCACCGATATGGGCAAGCTGATGGCGATCGCCAAGCGTCGCAACCTGCCCGTGGTCGAGGACGCCTGCCAGGGCATCCTGTCGGAGTTTGCGGGCAAGCGCTCCGGCACCCACGGCGTCGCGGCCGGCTTCTCGCTGCATCCGCTCAAGAACCTCAACGTCTGGGGCGATGCCGGCGTCGTCGTCACCAATGACGACGGCATGAACGAGAAGCTCCGCCTGATCCGCAACCACGGCATGAAGAACCGCGACGAGATCGCGATCCTCGGCTGCAATTCGCGGCTCGATTCCCTCCAGGCGGTCGTCGGCAACTGGCTGATCGGTCAGACCAGCGAGATCACGCGGCGCCGGATCGAGAATGCCGCCTATTACGACGCGGGCCTTGCCGGCCTGCCTGGCCTGCGCGTCCCGCCGCGCCGGCCCAACGTGAAGCACGTCTACCATCTCTACATGGTGTTCGCCGAACGCCGCGACGAGCTTTACAAGTACTGCCTGGACAACGGCATCGAGGCCAAGATCCACTATCCGATCCCGCTGTATCAGCAGGAAGGCCTGAAGCATCTCGGCTACGCGCCCGGCACCTTCCCGGTCACCGACCGCCATGCCAAGGAGGTCATCAGCTTCCCCGTCGACCAGCATCTGACGCGCGCCCAGCAGGACCGCGTCATCGAGACCGTCAGGAAGTTCTGCCATGGACGCTGACACCGGCCGCCGGCGCATCGGTTACGTCAATCTTCCCGCGCAATTCGAGGAAGAGCGCGCCGAGATCATGCAGGCGGTGGAAGGTGTATTCCAGCGCGGCGACTTCATCGGCGGCGCGGCGGTCGGCAAGCTCGAGGAGGAATTGTCGGCCTATCTCGGCTCGCCGCATGTGGTGACGCTGAATTCCGGCACCGACGCGCTGATCCTCGCCTTGCGGGCGCTCGACATCGGCCCCGGCGACGAGGTCATCACGCCCCCGAATTCGTTCGTGGCCTCGACCGCCGCGATCATCGCGGTCGGCGCCACGCCGGTGTTTGCGGACGTGCTGCCGGACCAGAACATCGATCCGGCCGCGGTCGAGGCCGCGGTCACGGCGCGCACCAAGGCGATCATGCCGGTGCATCTGACCGGGCGCATGGCCGACATGACGCCGCTGATGGCGATCGCGGACAAGCACGCGCTCGCGGTGATCGAGGACAGCGCCCAGGCGGTCGGCTCGACCTATGACGGCCGGATGAGCGGCACCATCGGCACGTTCGGCTGCTTCTCCGCCCATCCCTTGAAGAATCTCAACGCGGCCGGCGATGCCGGTTTCCTCGTCACCGCCGACGCTGATCTCGCGGCCAGAATCCGCCGGCTGCGCAATCACGGCCTGATCAATCGCAGCGACGTCCAGGAATGGGGTATCGTCTCACGGCTCGACACGGTGCAGGCCGAGGTGCTGCGCGTGCGCCTGCGTCACCTGCCCTCGGTGATCGAGCGCCGGCGGCGCAACGCCGCGCAATACCGCGCCGAGCTCGAAGGCCTGCCTCTGTTCATTCCGCCCTGCCGCAACATCGAGTTCAACACCTTCCACACCTTCGTGGTGCAGACCGACCGCCGCAACGACTTCCAGAAATTTCTGGCCGACAAGGGCATCGAGACCGCCATCCACTATCCGATCCCGATCCACCTGCAGCCGGCGGCGGCGCATCTGGGTCACGGCCGCGGCGCGTTCCCGGTGACCGAGCGGCAGGCGGACCAGATCCTCACGCTTCCCATCAACCAGTTCCTGTCGGCCGCCGATATCAGCTATATCTGCGCGACCGCCCGGGAGTACTTTGCATGACGGATACGGACTTCCTTCAGGCCGACGAGCAGGCGCTGGCGCAGCGCTTCATCGACGACGGCTTCGTCACCACGCCGGCCGACGATCGCGCCGGGCTCGACCGCATCCAGCGGCGCGCTGCGGAGCTTGCGGCGGACTATCTGAAGCTGCCGCACAGCAACGATCCCTATGCGATGCTCGACGGCATCCATACGCGGGTCAGCGTGGACGATCTCAACGGGCTGCGGCTGCACGTCTTCAACGGCCTCAATGCCGAGCCGTGGTTCCGGCCGACCTATTTCCGCCTGGCGCGCTCGACGATCGAGACCATCGTCGGCAACGAGCTTTGCATGCAGCGCCGCGTCAATCTCAGCATCCAGATGCCAGGGGACAGCTCCTCGCTGCTCGCCACCCATTCCGACGTCTGGTCGGGCGACTCGCCGTTCGAGGTCGTGGTGTGGGTGCCACTGGTCGACGTTCACCGCACCAAAGCGATGTATCTGCTGCCGCCGTCGCTGAACGGCGAGATGCAGGATCGGATGGCAAGCCTGCGCAGCGCCGAGGAACTTTACAAGACGATCAAGCCGCACGCGACTTTCATCGAGATTCCCTACGGTCACGTGATGCTGTTCAACCAGACCCTGATGCACGGCAACCGCGTCAACGAAGAGCCCGGCACGCGGTGGAGCATGAACTGCCGCTTCAAGAGCATCATGTCGCCCTACGCCGACAAGCGCTTCGGCGAGTTCTTCGAGCCGATCCTGCTGCGCCCGGCGACCCGGGTCGGCATGCAATACAAGCTGCCGGGAGGCTTCCATGGCTGAGCGAGCCGGCCATCGCGGCTATATCGGCGCCCGGCCGTTGAACGGCAGCCGCACCCCGCAGCACGTCCAGAACATCGTGATCCGCGACTATGCGCGGCGGAAGAACCTGCAATTCCTGCTCAGCGCCGTCGAGCACATCATGCCCGGCAGCTACATGGTGCTCGAGGACATTCTCGACGAGCTGCCGCAGCTGCGCGGCATGATTCTCTACAGCATCTTCATGCTGCCGCCCGACGAGGCTCGCCGGCGGGAAATCTACGACCGTGTGCTGCGCGAAGGCTGTGACCTCCACGCAGCCGTCGAGGAGATCACGCTGTCGTCGCAGAGGGACATCCAGGCCGTCGAGGACATCCTGCTGGTCAACAAATACGCGACCATCCTGTGACGATGCCGCGGACCGGTTGAGCCCCATGAGCGAGATCAACCTGCTCCAGCCGATGCACGCTTCGACCAGGCGGAACTACGTCCAGCGCGTGGTCGAGCACGACAAGGCGGAATCCGCCACCGTCGCGCGGCAATGGGGCCGCGACTATTGGGACGGCGACCGGCGCTACGGCTATGGCGGCTATCGCTATGACGGACGCTGGCGCCCGCTCGCGCAGACCCTGATCGATCGCTACGGCATCAAGCCCGGCATGAGCGTGCTCGACGTCGGCTGCGGCAAGGGTTATTTGCTCTACGAGTTCACCCAGCTCGTCCCCGGCGTCAAGGTCGCCGGCATCGACATCTCCGAGTACGGCATCGCCAATGCCAAGGAGGAGATTCGGCCGCAGCTCCAGGTCGGCAACGCCGTCGAGCTGCCCTACCCCGATCACAGCTTCGATCTCGTGGTGTCGCTCGGCGTGCTGCACAACCTTCCGCTCGAGGACGTGTTCCGCGCGGTGCCCGAGATCGAGCGCGTCGGACGCGGCGCCTCGAAATACCTGATGGTGGAATCCTTCCGCAACGAGCGCGAGAAGGCCAATCTGCTCTACTGGCAGCTCACCTGCCTGAGCTTCCACGGCCCGGAGACCTGGGCGTGGATCTACGACAAATGCGGGTACCGGGGCGACCATGGGTTCATCTTCTTCGAATGAGGCAACGGGCCTGCGCCGGCCGACCTCGCTGCGCGCGCAGAATCCCGAAGTGTATTATTCGGACGACGCCATCGTCACGGCGGATGACGCCACGATCGCAGAGCTGAAACGCATCGCCGCCGGCAACCCGCGTCTGCGCAGCCGGCTGTGCACGCACCCCGATCCCTCATCCGGCCTGCACGAGATGCTGATCGTGCACCACCGGGAGGCCTATGTGCGGCCTCACAAGCATCTCGGCAAACCCGAATCGTTTCACGTCATCGAGGGCACCGCGCAGGTCGTGATCTTCGAGGATGACGGCCGCATTCGCGACGTGCTCGAGATGGCGCCCTACGGCCAGGGCAAGCGCTGCTACTACCGCATGCCGGAAAAGGTCTTTCATTCGATCCTGATCACCTCGGAATGGCTGGTGTTCCACGAAACCACCGCCGGTCCGTTCGATCCCTCCCGGACGGTTTTTCCGGACTGGGCGCCCGATGGCAGCAACGCCGCCGAAGTGCGCGACTACGTCACGCAGATCGGCAGGCTTGTCATCGAACATCAAGGCCGCGATGCGAGGGCCTGAGGCCATGATCGAGCCGGCCAGTCCCAACGGCTTCCGCTGGAAGACGATCCCACACGCCGCGCTTTCCTATATGCGCGAGCGAATGGGGATCGGATATGTCTGGGTCGGTGCGGTTCTGGCCCTTGGCGCGAGCTTGCCCGCACTGTTCGCACGCGAGGTCTTCGGCGACGATTGGAGCGTTTACTACACCTACTGGACTGAGGGCCTCCCCGGACTTTTCCGCGTGCTGTATGAAGCGGCCCATGCCGGCTTCATCGTGCCGATGTCGCTGCTCGTCGTTCTCTTGCCCGACATGCCGGACGTCGCTGCGCGCCTCGCAGGTCTGGGTTGCCACCTCGCCAACGGCGTGTTGCTCTACTCCATCCTCCAAAGGTCACCCTACACGAAGCCGATAGCTGCCTTGTTTGCGGCTCTCTTCCTGCTCAGCCCGTTTTACGTCATTCGCCTCACGCAGAACGCCGTCTACGACGTCTTCCTGCTTTTCTATTTGTTGTCTTACGAGCTGACCTATTCGAAAGTGCGGGCGCTTCGATGGGCCGCGCCGTTCTGCCTGTTCTTCTCATTGTCGCTGGAGACCTTGATCGCCCTCGAGCCGCTCCGGGTCGTGCTGGCCCGATCTCCCGGCGAACGTTGGACGCGGACACTCGCGCGGCTCGCTCCGTTTTGGTTGGCCGTCGCGACCATCATTGTGCTGCGGATGACGATCCTGGGGAAGAGCGGTCACTACGCCGGACAATATAGTTTCGTGTCCGACCCTGTCGTCATCCGGAAAGCGCTGGTTGCCCATTTCATGGCCTTTCGGACCGGCCTGGAATACGCCTATTCCCACGGGTTCGGGCTGCTGGGAAGCCGCAATTCCACAGTCCTGGCATTGGCCGCCATGGTCGGCTCCGCTCTGCTCTCCGCGAGCGCATTCTGGACTCCATGGCTGCTGAGGAGCTTAGTCTCATCCGCCAACGCGATGCTGCTGTTGGTGCTCGGAGCCGCAATCGCCCTCCTCGGGGCAATGCCTTACGCCATCACCGGAATTTATGGCGCCGTGATGCGGGGGGAATCCAGACTGCTCTTTCCCTCGCAGGTCGGCGTCTTGTTGCTGATGGCGACGTTCATCCAGCTGGTTCCGGGAGCACGATTGCGCGCCGGCTTGGCTGGCGGCCTGCTCACCGTGTTCGCGCTGTCCATGGTGCAGGACTCCAAACGGCTTCTCTACGACGGGCTGATCAACTCGGATCTCCAGCGGCAAGTTCGGGCTGCCTTGCTTGCTGACCCCGAACCAAAGGTCGTGAGGCTCCATATAGAGGATCCCCACATGATCTCGTATCGCTCCCGCTGCCTGGGCGCCCCCGACATGAATGTCGCTCAGATGATGCTGCGGGATGAAAATCGAGAGCGATCGTTCGTGTACACGGATCATTGTGGGGATTTCGACAGTTCCGGGGCTATTCGGAACGACGCCTGCACCGTCTCCTACCTCGAGTTCTTTCCCTGCCCCCCACGCCGAGAGACCTGGCGCTACCGCGCTGCGCCCGGCATTCGGCCGCCCGATCGCATCAGATTCCTCGAACTGATGAGGGCCGTCCTCGAGGATGCGCCGTCGGCCACGCAAGGTCGCGGCGAGCTCGTGCAATTGAAGGACAATCTGCCGATTCCTTTGGCAAGAGCTGAATACCGGCCACCTTGCCGCCGGCCCGGAGTACGCGGAACCGCCTGGCTGCTGGCGTTACCCACACCGTCCTGCGAAGAGTCGGGCCTTGGGGCCCGATAGGCAAAGCAATGCTCATACTATGGCTCCCGATCGCTCTCCTCCGGCCGCTCGCATCCAGCCGATGCGCGACGTCGGGAAGGACTGGCTGCTGACGGGTGGAACGGGCTGACGATGCCTCCTGGCAAGAAGACGATCATTGTCCTGACCAAGTTCATGGTCTCAGCGGGCATTATCGTTCTGGTCGCACGCGACCTCGATCTCTCGTCACTCAAGGCCGACCTTCTCGCCGTTGAATTACACATGCTCGCGCTGGCGATGTTGCTGCTGTTCGCGCAGACGTTTGCCCTGTGCAACCGCTGGATTCTCATCCTCCGCGCGATCGGCGTGTCCCTGGATTGGGTGGCCGGATGGCGCATCGTACTTGCCAGCGCCTGGTTCAACCAGGTGTTGCCCTCCGGCGGCGAAGCGATCCGCATATGGATGTTGCGGCGCCATGGAATCAAGTGGTCGCAGACCCTGAGCAGCATCGTCGCAGATCGGTTCATCGGCCTTCTGACCCTCGGCTTCCTCATCTTGGCGGGAATGCCGTTCCTGATCTCGCGCATCCATGACAACGTCTTGCTGTTCGCCATCGCAGCGATCGTCGCTGCCGCATATTCCGGCGCAATTGTCCTCATGATGTTGAGCCGGTTGTCGGCCCGAGTGACTGCTGTTCTTCCCGTCCGGGTCATGCAGTTTGCGGCGCTACTCGAGGCTCCGCTACTCGCGAGAGCAGGACGTGAAGCCTTGTTCGGTTCGGCTATTGTCGTTCATCTCCTGACCATCGCGGCGGCCTATGCCCTGGCGATCGGGCTGGACGCCGGGTTGTCCGCACTCGACGCATTCGTCCTCGTGCCGCTGGTGATCATGGCGGCCGCCGTCCCGCTTTCCATCGGAGGATGGGGCATTCGTGAAGGAGCGATGGTCGGCGCGCTCGGGCTTGTCGGCATCGCATCCGACAAGGCGCTCGCAATATCCATCCTGCTTGGGCTCGGCAATCTCATTGTCGGATTCATCGGGGGCGCTGTGTGGCTGCTTGCGCCCGAGCGTACGACTTACGGCGCCAAACCGGATGATACTGCTCCACCGCTCCATCAGCGGTAATTGCGCGGAGCTGAAGGAGGTGCAACCGCACGGAACTGCCGCGGCAACCCGACGAGCCGGATGCCATCGATCGAAGCCGCCCCTGTTGTGGCGCGGCGCTGTCCCGGCCGCGGGTGGCGCAGGGACAGGGCAACTTAGGAATTGTGGCGCAGGCTGAGCCACTATATAGCCTTCAGCCAGTTCGGAGTTTCACCCGGGGCTCTGCCCCCATGTTGTTCCTGCAAAGAGCCAGACCAGTGACCGACCATTGCCGCCTTTGCCACTCGACCAACCTGCGTCCGGTCATCGACCTCGGATTGATGCCGATCGCGCATCGCCTTCGGCATAGCCGAAACGAGCAGGAGGAACGGTATCCGTTCGAAGTGCTGGCCTGCGGCGATTGCGGCCTGCCTCAGATCGTCAAGCCGATCGATCCAGAAATTCTGTATCGCCAGTTCAACTACAATTTCAGCAGCTGGAAGCCGGAGCCGCATCAGGCCGACGAGCTCGACACCATCGCGAAATTCTCCAAGCATCAATCCGTGTTCGAGATCGGTTGCAACGACGGCCTGTTCATGGACAAGCTGCGCGAGCGCGGCACCACGATCATGGTCGGTGTCGAGCCCAATCCGGTGTCGGGCAAGATCGCCCGCGAGCGCGGCATCAAGGTCTATGCCGACATGCTCAGCCCGGACATGGCCCACGACGCGGTCGCTCAGTCCGGCAAGTTCGACCTCGTCATATCGCGCCAGGTGCTCGAGCACATCGTCGATTTCGAGAACTTCTTCGCTTGCGTGAAGATCGCGCTGAAGGAGGATGGGCTGCTGTTCATCGACGTGCCCGATTTCGCGCCCGGCTCGGCCGTGGGCGACCTCTCGGTGCTCTGGGAAGAGCACGTCAGCTATTTCACCGAACCGACCCTCCTCGCCCTGCTGGCGCGCCACGGTTTCGAGGCAGTGTCGGTGAAGACATACAATTTCAGCGGCGGCAGCCTCGCGGTCGCGGCCCGCCGTGCCAAGGGCGCAGTGACGCCGCCGCCCGCGCCGTCCGGCGTCGGCGAGAAATTCGGTCAGCGCGCGAGAGAGTATGGCGCGCGTCTCCGCCCGATTTTGGCGAAGGCCCGCGCCAACGGCGCGGAGATCGCCATCTACGGCGCCGGCTGCCGCGCCTGCACCTTCACCAACGCCCACGAGCTGGCCGATCTCGTCGATCTCTCCGTCGACGACCAGAAGGAGCGCCAGGGACTGTTCCTGCCGGGCACCGGCATTCCGATCCGTGCGCCTGAGGAGCTCGCAGGCAAGTCCGGGCCGCTGGTCTGTCTTCTCGCCGTGAACGAGGAGAACGAAGCCAAGGTCAGCAGCCGGTTGCGCGAGAGCGTGAAGCGGCCGTTGCAGATCGTCTCGATTTTCGCGCCCTCGGACATCTGGAGCGAGCTCGATCGTCTCGAGGCGGCCGCAGGGTCGCGGCATGGCTGACGACAAGCTCTTCAACTATTACGAACGTCAGGACGTCCTGCCGACGTTCGGGAACTTCAAATCGTCCAGCGAGCTCGAGGCCTATGCCACCCAGCGGCGCGAGCTGTTCTCGGACAAGCTGGTGTTGCCGCCGCGACTGTTCCGCGATGCCGAGGTGCTCGAGTTCGGCCCCGATTCCGGCGAGAATGCGCTGGTGTTCGCCGGCTGGGGCGCGAACATGACGCTCGCCGAACCGAACCGGCTCGCGCACCCGAAGATCGAGGCCTATTTCACCCGTTTCGGCCTGACCGGACGTCTTCGCGAACTCGCGCTGGCCGACGTCGAGGGCTTCAGCAGCGACCGCCGTTTCGACATCATCGATGCCGAGGGTTTCATCTACACCGTGCAGCCGAGCGAAAAGTGGCTTGCCGTCTTTCACCGCCTGCTCAATCCCGACGGTTACGCCGTCGTCTCCTACTACGAGCGCTATGGCGGCTTCTTCGAGCTCGCGCTCAAGGCGATGCATGCGGCGGGCAAGGCGTTGACCGGTCACGCCGCCCTCGATACGGCGAAGATGCTGTTCGAGGCGAAGTGGAACAGCATTCCGCACACCCGCAGCTTCGAATCCTGGCTGATGGACGTGCTGGAGAATCCGTTCGTCCGGCATCGCTACTTCCTCGATGCGACCGCGTTGTGCACGGCCGCGCACGACAGGGGATTCGACGTCCATTCGGCATGGCCGGCCTACCGCGACAGCCTCGACATCTACTGGCACAAGAAGGTTCTGCCCGGTGACGAGAGGCTGCGTCGCGCCGCGCGCCATCTCGATCGCAGCCGCCTGAGCTTCCTCGGCGGGCGAAAGCTCTATCTGGTCGGCAAGGCCGATGCCGTGCAGGCGATCTCCGCGTCGATCGAGATGCTGGTTCGTGACGTCGATGCAATGATCGACGATCCCTTCGGCGAAAGCCTGTCGCGCGTCGTCGCGGGCCTTGCCTCCTTGCGCGAGACGATCGGCACCACGGACATTCTCGCCGACGACGCGGCCGACATCGAAGCCATCACGGCTACTCTCGACAGCTTCCATCGCATCTTTGCTGCGATCGGGCGACGGGACGTCTCCGCCGTCGCCGCCCTCGCCCGCTCGGATTCTGCATTCATCAACATCTGGGGACAGCCGGCGCATTTCCTCGCTATCCGGAAGCGCTGAGGGAGCGCAGCCATTGAGGCCAGGCATTGGCATCATCGGAACGGGCATGATCGGCCAGATGTGCCATCTCGCCAATTTCGCCGCCAATCCCGCTTGTCGCGTCGTCGCGATCGCAGACCTCCGGCCGGATCTGGCGGCTGCGGCCGCGCAGAAATTCGGCATCTCGCGAACTTACGGCTCGCACCGGGAGCTGCTCGCCGATAGCGCGGTATCCGCCGTCGTGGTCGTGACCAAGCGCCGTGCCACTGGCCCGATCGTGCTGGACGCGCTCAACAGCGGCCGGCACGTGCTCTCTGAAAAGCCGATGGCCTACACGACCGCCCAGGCCATGTCGCTGGCCGAAGCCGCACGGCGGCAAAACCTCGTCTACAGCATCGGCTACATGAAGCGTCACGACGCCGGCGTGGCACGGGCGCTTGAGGTGCTGACGCGCTTGCGTCATGACGGCTCGCTCGGACGCATCGTCCGGGCAAAGGGGTGGTGCTTCGGCGGCGACACGGGGCGGTCGCAAGATAATTTCGTGATGACCGGCGAAGCGCGGCCGGACGGAATCGAGCTCTGGCAGGACGGCCCCGACTGGATGCCGCGCGCGATACGTCCCGGCTACGACAACTTTCTGAACGTCTTCAGCCACATCATCAACCTGTCGCGCTATTTTCTGGGATCGTCGCCCGCGGTCGCCGCAAGCGCGATCGAGGCTTCGGGGGCCGGGCGCATCGTTCTCGATTTCGACGGCACCGCCTGCACGCTCGATCTCGTCAGCGGGTCGGACGGAGCTTGGCGCGAGGGACTGACGATCGAGTTCGAACGCGGCGCGGTGACGCTGGAGCTGCCCCCACCCTTTGCCGCGCAAGAGGCGGAGGTGGTTGTCGATCGCGACGGTCAACGCACGCGGTTGACGGGTGGTGCGAGCTGGGCCTTCCGGCGTCAGGCCGATGCCTTCGTTTCCGATGTCGCCACGCACGGTACACCGCTGGCCTCCGGCGCGGATTCGGTCACCGACATCGCGCTTGCGGAAACGGTTTGGAAACAGTGGGCTGGCGGCTGAATCATCCTCATCGCGCTTCAGGCGCGGCATTCTTCTCGATCGGCAGGATCCCCGTGATCGGCCCAAGCTTGATGGTGACCTGCGCGAGCTGCGCCAGGAACTCCGGAACGTCGCAACGCGCCAGCAGGCGGCACGCATAGTACTTCCGCACCAGGACCGGGTTCGGTGCTGCACCCGGCCCCGGCTGGAAGGAGATCGTCGCCTGCGGTCCTGACGGATCGAAATGATGGAAGGCGCTTCCCGGAGCCTTGCGCGCCTGGTCCATGCTGCGCAGGATGTCGGGCCGTTCGGCGCGCAGTGCAAATCCAAAAAATGGCTGATTTCCCCAGGCAAGGCGGAGCATGCCGGTGACTTCGGCGAGGCCGAACGGCACATGCCGTGAGGGGTAATCGAAGAAACCGTCGTCGAGCGCATAGACCGTCGCCGCGGGCTGGGCCCGACCGGCAAGATCGCGCGCCAGAGCCTCCTGCTTCAGCGTTCTCGCCTGCATGAAGATGTAGTTGGTCCACAGCATGCCGATCGACACGATCAGCCCCGCCCCGAATACGGCCGCAAAGGCCAAGCGAGGGCTGGTCCAGCGTTCGACCAGCCGCTTGACTGCGAGCAACGCCAGCGCCGACGGCACGCCGAACATCAGCAGATGACGACTCTCGTAGAAATGCATGGACGACGGCCGCAGGCCGGCGATCAGATAGGGCGATGCCAATGCGAGGAACAGCATGACGGCAAGCACGAGCGGCAGAAAGATCGCGAGCCTGGATGCAGCCGGCTTCGTGTCGGAACGCAGCAGCAGCACAGCGATTCCGGCGAGCACCGCCGCCGCAATGAAAAGCGTCGGGACCGTGATCGCCGTGCGCACCGCATTCGCCATAACGTCCCGGTAACCCGCGACGAAAAATGCCCACCATCCCCTCGCCAATTCGCCGAGAGCCGGGAAATGCGCGTCATAGTGCTGCGCGTACACGCCCATCCGCTTGAACCAGATGTTGAGCGTGCCCCAGTAGATCAAGGGAAGCGCGATCAACTCCGGATAACCTGCGGCACAACGCCAGCCTGCGAGCCAGGTGCGGCGAACGAAGCCGTCCGCCGCGTTGCCGCCACGCCAGATCGCAACGAAGAGGCCCAGCATCACGAAGGCAAAAAGCACGATCGTGGAGTTGAGCGCGAAACCGAGCAGGAACGCGAGCGCACAGGCGAGGCGAAGCAGCACACGCCGCGGACCACGGGCACTGAAGGCCAGCGTCAACAACCAGGCCCCGACGAACAGGAGTCCGAAGCTGAAAACGTAGACCGCGTTCGCCTTGCCGGCCCAGAGTTGGTAGCCGGGATAGGTCCAGACGCTCAACGCGAAACCGACCGCCTCGGCGCGGTCGAGCAGACCGAGACGCCTTGCGGTCAACGCCAGCGAGGTCGCACCGAAGACGATCCCGGCAAATGCCAGCGAGACCATCACCGCGACCGGTGCTCCCGTCCAGTTCGCGAACTTGTCGTAGCTGTAGAAGATCGGATGACCGGCGCCGTTCAGCAGGAAGTCGATATCGATGAAATAGTCCGGACGCGGCTTGAGCACCAGCCAATCGTCCATGAAGAGACCGTCGTTCAGGAGCATCGGTGCATGCGCCGCCAACAAAACGGCAAGGAGGACGACGATCGCACGCGGCAATGGGGCATCTCGGAGGGAGGAACGGTATCGCGACAAGGATTCGCACGCCCGGGTGAGGTCCGCAAGGGCGCGCCGACGGGCTCCCTTGACCGGAAAAATGCGACCTCCTATAGAACTTCGCACTGGCTGGACCGAGAGGCGTCCGGGACGATTTTCCGCAATGAACATGGTACCGGGCCCCGCGCAAGCCGCTGCGATTGGTCTCAGTCTTGCGCTGCCGCTGTTGCTGCTGTGCTATGCGCGCATCGCCGCCACCGGCGGATCAGGTCGCCGCTTCCGGCTCGGCTGCCTCAGCATCATGGCCTTTTACGCGATCGCCTGTATCGCGCTTCCCGGGCAACGCCATTTCGACGACGTGCTTGGCGGCTTGTTCCTGCTGGCGACTGCGATGATGTTTTTCTACATCCTGTTCAGCCTGCTGGCCTGGGGCTTCACGCTGACGCTGCTCACGGCATTGGTCAAGGCCGACCGTCCACTGACCCTCGAGCAATGGGCGGTGGCCTACATGCAAGGCGGCGATCTCGGCACCTTCACGCACAATCGCCTGAAGCTCCTGGTCGGTGCGAGGCTGGTGATCGCCGCGGACGGCAAGTTGGCTCCGACGGCAAAAGGTGTCGCCGTCGCGCGCCTCGTCAAGTTGGTTCGCCTGTCGACCGGGCTTGGGTGAGCGACCGCGATGTCCTTCATTGTCGGACTCCTCGCCGCGGTTAGCTTCGCCCTGCTGTCGCCCGCCTTGCAGCTGGTAGCCCGCGCGCGCGGTTGGACGGTTGCACCCGTAACCCTGCTCGCGATCGCCGCAATCGTCACGCATGGTCTGGGCGTCGTGCTCGGAATCTTCGTCGTCGCGCAATTCAGGTATTGGGACGCTGCGTCGATCTTCGGGTTTTGCGTCATGGCTTACGTCTTCGCTTTTGGCGCAGTGTACAAATCGGTGTCCCTGGAGATTCTGCTTGGTCTCGTCGACCGGCCGCTGCGGAGCGCACCGATTTCGGACATCGCCGAACGGCAGGTTCCAGCTCTGTTCCAGGGACGAATAGGGAACCTGGTCGATGGCGGCCTGGTCGAGCCGCTCGACTCGCACTTCGCTGCGACGGCGGCCGGCCAGGCCATGGCAGCCCGCGTCGGGTGGCTGCGCCGCGCTTTCGGCATCGGCGACACCAGTCTTTACGATTTTTCCGACTAGTTGCGGGAAATACACACATCACCGGCTTCGTGCCGGTTGTGCAGGTCTAATCTGCGGGGGCCTTATTGTTCGCCCAGGCCTTATGACCTAGAGTTGCGTTTGGGGGCCGCCGGTCGAAAGGGGCCGGCAACAGGCAGCTAGAGATGACACCTTCCAGGGCGGCAAAGCGGCTTACCATCGTCATCCCTGCTCTGAACGAGCAGGACAAGATCGCCGACACCATTGGCGGCGTCCTGCCGCTCGCCTGCGAGCTGCTCGACGACTTCGAAATCTTCCTGATCGACGACGGCAGCACCGATGCCACCGGCGCGATCATGGACGAGTTCGCCGCCGGCGATCCGCGCATCATCGTGCAGCATAACGCCGAAAGGCGGGGCGTCGGTGCAGGCTTCGAATACGCCCTGTCGCGCGCGAAATTCGAAGCCATCACGCTCATTCCCGGCGATCACGCCTTCCAGAACGAAGGTATTGCCCGGATGTTCAAGGCGGCGGGCGCCGCCGACCTCGTCATTACCCATCGCGACAACCAATCGGACCGATCGGTCAACCGCTCGCTGCAGTCGCATTCGCTGCGGTTCATCCTGAATTGCCTGTTCGGCTTCTGGCTGTCCGACTACCACAGCATGATCGTCTACCCCGTGAAATGGCTGCGCCAGATCGCGGTGAAGACCGACGGCTACGGTTATCAGATCTGCGCGTTGATCTCGCTGCTCCAGCTCGGCCTCAGCTACGTGCAGGTGCCCGTGAGCCTGAACGCGGAGCTGAAGGGGTCATCCCGTGCACTGCGGCTGCGCACCTATTTCGAGCTCGGCGGCACCATCGTCTCGCTGCTGCGCCGCGTTCCCATCCGGGACGTCGATCTCAGCCAGGTTCCCCGCGGCGCAGGGCGGGTCTCGGCGCGCTAGGCGACGCCTCGCCCGCGCTCCTCGCCTGAACGGCAGGTGAATATACCGTTCAACAGCCGTTGCGCGTGAGGGCGCTATAAGCTCCCTTACCGGAACTCGCGTCCTGGCCCTTCGTTACAGGATCGACCAAAGAGGGAGAGAAACTGTGCTTATTCAAGCCGTGGTGCTGGCGATGAGTACCCTTGGACCAGTATCGGCCGCGCCCGCCCAGGAGCCTCTGGTTCAACAAGTCCAGTTCCCGGGAAGAAACGGCTGGTGTCCGCGGGGCTATGACTTCAACTATTCGAACGGCTATTGCTATCCCAACGGCCAGCACGCCCCCGGCCTCTATGTGAGGCCGACGCCGAGACATTATGCCCCCGAGGGTTATTACCGGCCGCACCGGCACAGGTACCCGCCAGGCTATTACGACCGCTACTAGGGCAAGCGTCCGCATGGATAAGGCCCGCCGGAGCCGGCGGGCCTCGCTCGGGGCACCAGCTCACCCTGCTCCCTGGACGAGGTGCACGCGGGCACATCGATCACGGCCATCGTCAACAATCGCTTTGCCGGAATCTTGGGGAGGTTGACCCATTTGGGCGAGGGCTGAAGTCCAGGTCGGCCTCTGTCGAGACAAGAGCCGCTTAAGCCATTGAATTATCTGGCAGGAGTGGCAGGGCTCGAACCTGCGACCCCCGGTTTTGGAGACCGGTGCTCTACCAATTGAGCTACACTCCTACAGACCCCGCGTCGCCTTGGGATCAGGCGCGCTTTCAAGCACAGAGAGCGGCCGGTTTGCAAGGGTGAACCGCGCCGGCTTCGCTTGTTTGTGCCGGGGCTTCTGGGCCACAGTCCATTGCCGATAATCAAGAAACAACCGGGAGTGCCCATGACCGCCACAGCGACCGCTTCAGCCGCCTCACAGGCCACCGTCGCGCCATCGACCCCGCCCCTGCCGGAGGCCCGCCCGGAGACGCTCGGGCTGTCGCGTCCGCGCCTGCAGGCCATGTCGGACGCCTTCAAGCGCGAGATCGACAAGGGAACCGTTCCCGGGATCACCGTGCTGGTGGCGAGAGGCGGCCAGGTCGGCTGGTTCGAGGCGCTCGGCAAGCAGAGCCCGGCGGCCGCTGCGCCGATGGCCCGCGATTCGATCTTCCGGATCTTCTCGATGACCAAGCCGATCGTGTCGGTCGCCGTCATGGCGCTCGTCGAGGACGGCCGCCTCCTGCTCAGCGATCCCGTCGCCAAGTTCATCCCGGAATTCGCCAGCCAGCAGGTCGGCATCGTCAAGGACGGCAAGCTGGAGCTGGTGCCCCCGGCGCGGCCCATGACCGTGCAGGACCTGCTCCGCCACACCTCAGGCCTCACCTACGAGCACCAGGGCGACGGCCCCGTGCACAAGCTCTATCAGGAGTCCCGCGTCCGCAGCCGCAAGATCAGCAACGCCGAGCATGCCGCATTGGTGGCGAGCTTCCCGCTGGTCTGCCAGCCCGGTGCGGAGTTCAACTACAGCCGCTCCACCGACATCCTCGGCCGCATCATCGAGGTCGTCAGCGGCAAGTCGCTCGGCGCCTTCCTCACCGAGCGCGTGCTCGCCCCGCTGCAGATGGCCGAGACCGGCTTCGCGACCTCCGAGGCCAATGCCGGCCGGCTCGCCGAGCCGTTCGCGGCCGATCCGTGGACCGGCGACAAGGTCGCGCTGTTCAACATGCTGGAGCAGCCGGTGATGGAGTCGGGCGGCGGCGGTCTCGTTTCAACGACGATGGACTATGCTCGCTTCTGCCTGATGCTGCGCAACGGCGGCACGCTCGACGGCAACAGGATCATCGGGCGCAAGACGCTGGAGCTGATGGCGTCGGATCACCTCGGGCCGCACGTTCAGACCAACGGCACCCTGCTCTCGCCCGGCCACGGCTTCGGTCTCGGCTTCGCCGTGCGCCGCGAGGCCGGCATCGCGCCGTTCCCCGGCAGCGTCGGCCAGTATTTCTGGAGCGGCATCGCCGGCACGTTCTTCTGGATCGATCCGAAGGAGGATCTGTTCGCGGTGTTCATGAGCCAGGGGCCGGCACAGCGCGACTACACGCGGACGCTGGTGCGGGATCTGGTTTACGCGGCGGTGGAGTGAGGTCTCGCTCGTGCCCCGGACGCGACGCAGCGCGTAACGGTACAGAGCCGGGGCCCATGCCTCTGCAATCTCGCCCTTGGCTTTGTGAGTCCCGGCTCTGCGGACCGGCACTGCGTGCCACACCGCGTCCGGGACACGAGAGCTCAGCGTCAACTGATCGTCGCGCCGCCGTCGATCACCATGGTCTGGCCGGTCATGAAGTCGCCGGCCTTCGATCCCAGGAACACCGCCGCGCCCGCGATCTCGTCGGGAATGCCGATGCGCAGCAGCGGCGAGCGCGAGGTCGAGGCCTTCAGGTTCTCCGGATTGTCCCACAGCGCCTTGGCGAAGTCCGTCTTGATCAGGCCGGGCGCGATGCAGTTCACGCGAATGTTGTGCGGGCCGTATTCGCAGGCGAGATTGCGCGCGAGCTGCATGTCGGCGGCTTTCGAGATCGCGTAGGCGCCGAGGATGGTCGAGCCTTTCAATCCGCCGATCGAGGAGACGATGATGATCGAGCCGTCCTTGCGCTCGATCATCTGCGGCACCACCATCGAGATCAGCCAGTTGTTGGCGACGATGTTGTTGTCCAAAATCTTCCTGAACTGATCGTCGGAGATGCCGGCGAGCGGACCGTAATACGGGTTGGAGGCGGCGTTGCAGACCAGCACGTCGATCTTGCCGAAGGCGCGGTTGCTCTCATCGACGAGGTTTTGCAGGTTCTCCTTCGACGAGATGTTGGCGGCGACCGCGACCGCGGTGCCCTTGCCGAACTTGTCGTTGATGCCCTTGGCGACCTGCTCGCAGACGTCGGCCTTGCGCGAGGAGATCACGACCTTGGCGCCATGCTCGGCCATGCGCTCGGCGATCGCAAGCCCGATGCCGCGCGTCGATCCCGTGATGACGGCGACTTTCCCCTTCATGTCGAACAAGGTCATGTGTTTCCTCCCAATGATTGATCTTTGTATTCATTTCGAGATTTCGGGTCGACCAAGCGCGGCATAGTTGTAGGTACCGACGCTCGGCTCAAGGGAACTTGCTGCGCCGCAACCCCGACGCCCTCTCTGCGGCAACCTGCCTTATGCCAATTTTTGTGACAGCACCAAGCGCCCAGCACTTTCGCCACCCAAAGCTCGCACTACAGCAGACTTCCAATCTTCAACAACGGCTGGATCAGCTGGGGTCCCATCTTCAAGGAGCGACATACCTCCAAGAATCTCGGCTAGACCATCAGACTGAGTCCTCTTCCAAGCTTCTTCAAGAAAGATAAACATCGCTGAGTAAGCTTGATCTTGTGTCATCGTGCCCCCCCATCTACGGCGTGATTGAAGATCATAGACCAGTTGCGGGATCGTAGGCCTTGCGAGTGAGATTTAAGCCGCCCCATTTCTGATTCTACGGTTTTTCTGCGGACCGTTCCGGAACGGCGGTTGAACTCAAGCGAGCTTCTTGACCTCAGGTCCCGCCGGCTGATGCATCGCTGCGTGCGCGTCGTCGGCGATCCAGGGCTGCTGGTTCACCATCGGCAGCCGCCAGACCTTGAGCTCGGGAGTTGCAAAATAATCCAGCCGCGTGATCGAGCAATTGTCGATGTCGAAGGACAGCGCCCGCTCGACCTGACCGTCGAGCGCGAGGCCGATCGCCGCCTTGATGGTGCCGCCATGCGCAACCGCGATGATGTCCTGCCCACCAGCCTCGCTGGTAATGCGCTCGATGGTGCGGCGCGTGCGGTTGTAGAGGTCCATGAAGCTCTCGCCGCCGGGCGCGGGCTCGTTGACGTCGGCGAACCAGCTCGAGCCGACCGGCCGGCTGGCGATGAAGGCGGCGCGGTTCATGCCCTGCCAGCGGCCGAGATTTTGCTCGGCGAGGTCCGTCTCCCATTTCATCGATGCGGGTCGCGGAAAGCCGGCCGCCCAGATCGCCTCGGCGGTCTGATGCGTGCGCTGCAGATTGCTCGAATACCAGACCGCCGTGCGTGGCAGCACCTTGGCAACCGCGTTGAACACGTAGGTATCGCTGGTGTCGCAGGCGATATCGCTCTGCCCGTAGATATTGCCGCCGTCGTTGCGTACCGGCGCGTGACGGACCCACCACCATCGCGTGACGACCACATCGGGCTTGTCTGCACCTGCCATCGAAACCCTTCCATCTCGTTTGATGTCGCTGTACGTGAGTAGGCAACGCGTCTCAAGACACTTTACCGTTTGAAATCTTGTTTGAAATTCCGTCGCGCGGCAAGCGTCGTGCGAGACACCTAAGGGAGAAACGCATGGGCCGCCTGCAAGGCAAATCCGTCATCATCACCGGCGCCGGCAGCGGTATCGGCCGCGCGGCCGCGCACCTCTTCACCAAGGAAGGCGCAAAGCTGATTGCGGTCGACCGCACCGAGGCGGTGAAGCAGACCGTCGACGAAATCAAGAAAGCGGGCGGCGTCGCCGAGGCAATGATGGCGGACGCAGGCTCCGAACAGGACGTCATTGCCGTCATCGACAAGGCCGTGACGACGCACGGCCGGCTCGACGTGATCTGGGCCAATGCGGGCATCTCCGGCGGCCTCGTTCCGATTCCCGAGCAGACCGTGGAGCATTGGCAGGAGATCCTGCGCATCAATCTGATCGGGCCGTTCCTCGCGGTGAAGCATGCGATGCCGCACATGGTGAAGCAGCAGTCGGGCGCGATCGTGCTGACCGCGTCCGTCGCCGGCCTCAAGGCCGGCGCCAGCGGGCATCCCTATGCGGCGAGCAAGGCGGGCGTGATCAGCCTGGTGCAGACCACCGCCTATTCGCTCACCGGCACCGGCGTGCGCATCAACGCGGTGTGCCCAGGCCTGATCGAGACCGGCATGACCAAGCCGATCTTCGACCGCGCCAAGGAGCGCGGCACGCAGGGCAAGATCGGCCAGCTCAACCCGCTTCAGCGCCCCGGCCAGCCGCACGAGCTCGCCGCGATGGGCTTGTTCCTCGCCAGCGACGAGGCCTCGTATGTCAACGGCCAGGCCTTCCCGGTCGATGGCGGCCTCACCGCGTCAATGCCGTATACGGGCAAGCCGGTCTAGCCCAGGTCTCGTGTCCCGGACGCGCTGCAGCGCTCTTGCGCTGCTGCGCAGAGCCGGGACCCGGCGAGCCGCAGCGCTCGCTGATACATGGGCCCCGGCTCTGCAGCGCATCACTTCGTGCTGCGCTGCGTCCGGGGCACGAGCGTCGGTGAATGATTGACATGGGATCGCATCCTCGCGGCTTGCTTGCCCGAGCTTTGCCTGATCGCTTCGCCCTCTGAATTGAAAGAAGGCGCAGGGAAGGCCGGGAGCCGGTGGCTCCCGTGGACCGCCATGCCAAGAGCAGACTGCGTGTGCTGCGCATAGCGGAGAATAGGGCAACCGGGACATCCCGGCCTTCCCTGCGCAGTGGTTGGAACGGCTTATGTCGTGCTCTCCCCGGGGAGCGTTGCACTATTGCCCCCGTCGCCTTGCGGACGATCGATGCGCGGGCCCGGTCGGGCCGCCACATCACCGCAACACTTGGCGCACAGACCCCGGGCGCCAGGACCACACGATTTTGCCGTACGCCGATCGCACCGGTCGTGTGCGCGATGGCCTTGCTCACGGTTGCCCGCCCTGCAAGAACCCTTCGCGCCGATGCCATCGGCGTCCACCGCCGCCCGGCCCGCGTTCGTGACGATCACGATACGCCCTCTTCCTTGGGCCGGGTTGCGCGACACATACGTCATTTCCGAATTTCGGTAAAGCGGAATATTTTCGCCCGCGCCGGTTGACCTAGGGCTCGGGTGTTTCGCCCGTCGGGCACCGCAAGGGCTGGTAGCCTCCGTCGTCATTGCGGGGCGCGCCGAAGGCGCGAACCCCGAATCCATTTCGCAGCAGATGATGCGGGCCGATGGTCTCCGGGCTCGATGCTGCGCATCGCCCCGGAATGACGGTCGAGATGTTGATTTGCCCATCCCGCCATCGCGTTGGTATGGTTCCTGCAAGCATTCCGTGCTCCATATCCCCTGACAGAATGAGACAATGCCGAGCTCAAGACCCGACCGTATTCGCAAACTCCTCGCCGACCTCGTGTCGTTCGACACCGTCAGCGACCGCACCAACCTGCCGCTGATCGCACATATCGAGAGCTACCTCGCTTCCTTCGGCATCACGGGCGAGCGCATCGTCGACCCGACCGGGCAAAAGGCCTCGCTATGGGTCACGATCGGCCCCGAGGACCGTCCCGGCTTCGTGCTGTCGGGCCATACCGACGTTGTCCCTGTCGTGGGCCAGGACTGGAGCCACGATCCGTTCAAGCTGGTCGAGCGCGACGGCAAGCTCTACGGCCGCGGCACCACCGACATGAAGGGCTTTGTCGCGGTGTGCCTCGCCATGGTGCCCGAGATGGTGGAGGCCAGGCTTGCAACGCCGATTCACCTGGCGATCTCCTATGACGAGGAGATCGGCTGCGTCGGCGTGCGGCCGATGCTCGGCGTCGTCGCGAAAAAGAAGATCAGGCCGATCGGCGCCTTCATCGGCGAGCCGACCGAGATGAAAGTGATCATCGGCCACAAGGGCAAGCACGGCGTGCGCGCTACCTTTCGCGGCCTTGCCCGCCATTCCTCGATCGCGCCCGACGGCGTCAATGCGATTGAGTACGCCGCCGATCTGATCGTCGAGATCCGCCGCCGTGCCGAACAGCTTGCGGCCGCGCGCGCGACGGACAGCCTCTACGACGTTCCGCATTCGACGCTGCTCACCAGCATCGTCCACGGCGGCGCCGCACTGAACATCGTGCCGGACACTTGCGCGGTCGAGTTCGAATGCCGCGGCATCGGCATCAGCGAGTCGCGCCAGGTCACGGATGCGATCGTCGCCTGGGCCAAGGCCGAGCTCGAGCCGGCGATGAAGGCGCGGCATCCCGATTGCGGCATCGGCTTCGAGGAGATCCTCGACTATCCCGCCCTCGACACCGAGCCGGACGCCGCGATCGTCACGCTGGCCAAGAGCCTCGCCGGACGCAACGACCACGCCAAAGTCGCCTTCGGCACGGAGGCGAGCCTGTTCGCGAGCATGGCCGATATCCCGTCCGTCGTGATCGGCCCGGGATCGATCGCGCAGGCGCATACGCCGGACGAGTTCGTGGAGATGGCCGAACTGGAGAAATGCGCAGGCTTCGTGGAGAGACTGATCGCGCATTGTGCGAAGGCCGCGGCATAGGTTGCCGTAGGGTGGCAAAGCGGCTTGTCCGCCGTAGCGCGAAGAGCGCACCGATTCGCTGCGATCACGGAGAGCTGGTGGGCACGACGCTACGCGTCTTTGCCCACCCCACGGAAGCGAGCGCGGGCGCGACGCCTCAGCGCTCCTGCAACGCCAGCCGGACGCCGACGGCGCAATAGATGGTCCCGACCACCTTGCCCTGCCATTTCACGACGGCCGGATGGCGGCGCAGGAGATTGCCGAGACGGCCGGCGCCGACGGCAAATACGACGGTGCTAAGTAAGCCGAGCAGCACGAAGACGATGCCGAGTATCGCTAGTTGAATGGTGACCGAACCGTGCTCCGGCCGGACGAACTGCGGCAGGAAGGCAAGAAAGAACAGCGCCGTCTTGGGATTGAGCACCTCGGTCAGCATGGCCTGCCGGAATGCGCGGCCCGCAGTGATCGCCGGCGCGCCGCCATCAAGGCCGATCGGCGCCTTATCGATCATGGCGCGAATGCCGAGGTAGATCAGGAAGCCCGCCCCCGCATATTTGACGAGGCTGAACAGCAGCGCCGAAGTGGCGATGATGGCGGAAAGGCCGACAATCGCCATGCTGGTGTGGATCACGTCACCCGCAGCAATGCCGGCGCCCGTGGCAATGCCGACCTTCGTTCCAGAGCTTGCAGCCCGTGCCATCGTGAGCAGCGTCGCGGGGCCAGGAATGAAGACGAAGCCGAGAACGATCAGAATGTAGGCAATGAGGGTGGCGTGGTCGATCATGCGCGCGGTTCCGAGGTGAATTCCTGTGACAGGCTGAGTGACGGTTCGCGGGCAATGACAGCGAATGTGCGGGATGACGAACTCCTGAAAGCGAAAGGCGCGGCCATCAGCCGCGCCTTCGTTGGTCTTACACCGCGCCCGCCTTCTGCGCGTATTCCCATGACGCCTTTGACAGCGGCACAGTGCGCTTGGCGGATTCCAGCGCCTTGGCGTTGGCGGCGGTGCCGTCGCGGACGCGGCCTGCGATGCCCTGGGTGATGCCGGCGAGACGGAACAGATTGTAGGCGAAATACCAGTTGAGATCAGGCACCGTCATCTTGGTGACGTTGCAATAGATCTGCGCCGCCTCTTCCAGGCTCGGGATGTTGAGCGCCTTGAGATCGGCGCCGTCAAGGCCCGGCATGATCCACTGCATCAGCAGATAGGTGAAGTCGGCCATGGGATCGCCGAGCGTCGACAGCTCCCAGTCCAGCACGGCCTGCACGCGCGGTTCCGTCGCGTGGAAAATCATGTTGTCGAGGCGATAATCGCCGTGCACGATCGACACGCGCGCCTGTTCCGGCACCGTCTTTGGCAGCCATTCGGCGACCTTCTCGAATTCCGGAATGTGCTGCGTCTCGGAGGCGCGATATTGCTTGGTCCAGCGGTCGATCTGGCGCGCGAAATAATTGCCGGGCTTGCCGAAGTCGCCGAGGCCGATCGCGGTGGGATCGTACATGTGGAGTTTCGCCAGCGTCTCGATCTTGCTGGTGAATATCTTGCGGCGATCGTCCGGCGTCTGGCTCGGCAGCGTCGGATCCCAGAACACGCGGCCCTCCTCCATCGACATGATGTAGAAGGCGGCGCCGATGACGCCGTCGTCCTGGCACAGCGCATAGGCGCGCGCGACCGGAAAGCCCTGCTTGCCGAGCGCCGCGATCACCCGGTATTCGCGATCGACCGCGTGCGCCGACGGCAGCAATTTGCCGAACGGCTTGCGGCGCATCACGTAGGAGCGGTTTGGCGTGTTGAGGCGATAGGTCGGGTTGGACTGACCGCCCTTGAACTGGAGCACCACCAGCGGCCCCTCAAAACCTTCGACGTGCTCGCGCATCCACGCTTCGAGGCGCAGCTCGTCGAAACGATGCCGCTCCTCGACGGGCTTGGTGCCCGAAAACTCTTCGTCTTTCCTGACGCCGTCAGCCACGATGACGCTCCCTCTTCAGTCCGAACATGATCCTAATCGGTAACCGCTGACGCACTTGCGTCAAGCGGTTACCGAAATTGGATCATGTCCCGTCGTTTCTTCAAGTCAGGAGCACCGCAGGGCTCCCCCGCTTAGTGATTGGGAGAGTTGGCATACTTCCGAACCTCAAGTCTGGCAATGGCGCGATTGTGCACCTCGTCCGGACCGTCGGCGAGACGGAGCGTGCGGATGTGGGCGTAGTCCTTGGCAAGACCCGCCTCGTCCGAGACACCGGCGCCGCCGAAGGCCTGGATCGCCTCGTCGATGATCTTCAGCGCCATGTTGGGCGCTGCGACCTTGATCATGGCGATCTCGGCCTGCGCGGTCTTGTTGCCGACCTTGTCCATCATGTCGGCGGCCTTGAGGCAGAGCAGGCGCGTCATCTCGATGTTGGTGCGGGCTTCGCCGATGCGCTGCTCCCACACGGAGTGCTCGACGATCTTCTTGCCGAACGCGGTGCGGGAGGACAGCCGCCTCACCATCTTCTCCAGCGCCTCCTCGGCCTTGCCGATGGTGCGCATGCAGTGATGGATGCGTCCGGGACCGAGCCGGCCCTGCGCGATCTCGAAGCCGCGGCCTTCGCCGAGCAGGATGTTCTCCTTCGGCACGCGCACGTTCTCCAGCAGCACCTGGGCGTGGCCGTGCGGGGCGTCGTCGAAGCCGAACACCGGCAGCATCTTCTCAACCTTGATGCCGGGTGTGTCGAGCGGAACCAGGATCTGCGACTGCTGCTGGTGCTTGGCCGCCTTGAAATCGGTCTTGCCCATCAGGATCGCGATCTTGCAGCGGGGATCGCCGACGCCGGACGACCACCATTTGCGGCCGTTGATGACGTAGTGGTCACCGTCGCGCTCGATGCGGGTTTCGATGTTGGTGGCGTCGGAGGACGCCACCGCCGGTTCCGTCATCAGGAAGGCCGAGCGGATCTCGCCGTCCATCAGCGGGCGCAGCCATTTGCGCTTCTGCTCCTTGCTGCCGTAGCGGATGAACACCTCCATGTTGCCGGTGTCGGGCGCGGAACAGTTGAACACTTCCGAGGCCCAGCTGATGCGGCCCATCTCCTCCGACAGCAGCGCGTATTCGAGATTGGTCAGTCCCGCGCCGCGGAATTCGTCGTCCTCATGCTCGGACGGCGGCATGAACATGTTCCAGAGGCCTTCGGCCTTCGCCTTCTTCTTGAGGTCCTCCAGGATCGGGATCACCTTCCAGCGCTCACCGCTGTGATCCTGCTGGTCGTAGATCGGCACCGCCGGGCGCACGTGCTTGGCCATGAAGGACCGCACGCGGTCGAGCCATTCCTTCTGCTTGGGGGACAGATCGAAATCCATGGGACGCTCCTCGTCTCTCTTGTGCGAGCCTGCTGCTTCGCGGGCTGTTTGCGCCGGACTGTCCTCCCGTTGCGTGCGGCCCGCAAGCGCGGGCTCGCGGACGCTTCGGAACCAGGCTCGAGTTGCGAACGAGTCCCGATTGCGGATTGACATGTCCGGCCTTCAAACGATAGTTTCATACAAGCGTTTGAATTGCAACTCCCTCGCTCACGACGTCGTTCCGGGGCAGCCCGCAGGGCTGAACCCGGAATCTCGAAATGTGGTGCGAGATTCCGGACGCGACGCCTCGCGTCGCCCCGGAATGACGGGAAAAGAACCATGGCCAGCGATCATACGAGGTCTGCCATTCTGACCGCCGCCGAACGGCTCTATGCCGATCGCGGCTTCAGCGACGTGACGCTGCGCGACATCGTCGCGGAGGCGGGCGTCAACCTCGCCGCGGTGAACTATCATTTCGGCTCGAAGGACGAATTGATCGCGGAATTATTCGTCACCCGCTCGATCGCCACCAACCGCGAGCGGCTGCGCGAATTGAAGGCGGCGGAAGAGCAAGGCGGCGGCCGCGCGCCGATCGAGGTGATCCTGCGCGCGCTGGTCGGGCCGACGCTGCGCGGCTGCCTCGGCCCTGAGAACCAGCGCTCGACCGCGGCGCGCTTCATGATCCGCGCCTCGATCGAATCCGTGCCGCCGATCCGCCGCATCAAGAACCGCGAGATCGACCATCTGCGGAAATTCGCCGGCGCCATGCGCCGCGCCCTGCCCGAGCGCAGCGACGTCGACATCTACTGGGGCCTCAATTTCGCGCTCGCGATGGCGCATCACACCATCCGCGAGAGCGAGCGGCTGACCAAATTGTCGGAAGGCAAATGCGACCTCGACGACGTCGAGGACGTCGTTGCCCGCGTGGTCAGCGTGGCGACGATGGCACTGACGGCGGGGCGGGCGGAGTCGAAGGCGCCATCAAAGGTGGCGGCGCGTTAGCGCGGATGGGCGTTGACGGAACGGAACTGGAAGCCGCATTCGCGGTGCGCTCCCTCGTCCCGTTCTTACGGGGAGAGGGCTGGGGTGAGGGCCTCTCTCCACACGTGCGGTCTTCGGGAGACCTGTACCCCCTCACCCGGATCGCAGGAGCGATCCGACCTCTCCCCGCAAGCGGGGAGAGGTGAAGCAAGCGTCATTCACCTCACGTCAGGCGATGTCGTCTATCTGATCGAAGAATAATTGCTAGGCGAGCTATGCCCGCTGCGGCATCTCCTCGGCCTCTTCCTTGGCGAGCAGCAGCAGCATCTCGATGCCCATCTCGCCTTCCTGCGGCGAGCGGATGAACTTTATTTCGTCGGCGCTCTGCCGCAGCGCGGCAATGATGGCGACGGCCTGATTGGCGGTGGCCGCCTCGGTTGCAAGAATGGACTTCTGGTTCTTGGCCTGAAACCCGATCGTGTAGGACATGCACTTCCCTCCCCGAACTCCGTGGAGAGATCGAATCAGAGTCGCGCTCAAAGCGGAAGCCGGTGCGACTACGGACCGGACTTATCTGGGGATGGCGGCCGGGATCAGGTCGTGGTCGGTCCGGGATAGAGTTTCCTGATCCTCGCCGCTGTCGCCCGGCCGACCACGAACGCCTCGGCACAACCGTCCAGACTGATGTGCATGGTGTCACGATCGACGGTCTCGATCTCTCGGATCCGGTGGGTATTGACGATCAGGGACCGGTTGATGCGCAGGAAAGGAGGCGTCGGTACCTGCGCCTCGAACCTGCCGAGCGACTGTCCGACGAGGATGGCCGGACTGTTCGCCACGAACACGCGCGTGTAATCGCCCTCGGCACGCATCGCGGCGATGCAATCGACGCGCTGGATCAACGTCCGCGTGTTGGTCCTGAGACGAAGCGCGGGCGCCTGACTCCTGAGAAGAGCCTGCCGTGAAGCTCGTGCCTTTTCCAGCTTCGTCACCGCCTCGGCCAGTCGTTCCGGATCGATCGGCTTCAAGAGATAGTCCAGCACGGAAAAGTCGTAGGCCTTCACGGCATAGCGATCGTGAGCGGTGACGAAGACGACGTCGGGCCGTTCCTGCAGATCCTGCAGCAGATCGAACCCGCTGCCGCCATGCATTTCGATGTCCAGGAACAGCGCATCCGGCCGTTCGGCGCGTATCAGCTCCATGGCAGTCTTGAGCGAAGCGGCTTCGCCAACGATCTCAAGCTGCTTGTACCCACCGAGCAGCCGACGCATTCCACGCCGGGCCAGGGCCTCATCATCGACGATCGCTACGCGGAGCACGGCTCACCCCGCAGTTGCAGTCCGGCGGTCACCGTGTCGCCGATCTGGCGCAGGCTGAATTCGTGCCGGCCCGGATAGTGCAATTGCAGCCGCCGGTTCAGCACCGACAGACCGACGCCCGGACTGCCGGCCACCTCCCAGTCGGGCCTCAACAGCCCCGGGCCAGTCACACATATCTGGAGGCCGCAATCACCGACCGCCGCCCGGATCGCGATATCGACGGGCGCGCGCCCGGTATTCAGGCCATGCTTGACGGCATTCTCCACCAGCGGCTGCAGCAGAAAGCTCGGCACCATGAGCCGGCGCGCCGGCTCGCTGCATTCCAGCCTGTAGTCCAGCTCGGGGCCGAACCTCGCCTTCTGCAGTTCGAGATAGGAACGAGCCGCGTCGAGCGCAGAGGCGAGCGAGGTGACGGTACGGTCGCGCTGATCGAGCGAATAGCGCAGATAGGCCGCCAGCTCACGAACCATACCCACCGCAGCGTCAGGACGATCCGGTATCTCGACGGCTATGCCGTTCAGCGCGTTGAACAGAAAATGCGGATCGAGCTGATGACGCAAGTGACGGAGCTCTGCCTTGAGAGCCTCGTACTCGGCTGCCATGACGCGCTGCTTCTGGTGGTGGACGGCAAGCTCCGCGGCGGTCCAGAACTGCGCAAACCTCCAACTCGCAAACACGATGATGTAGTAGACCCAGGGTGCAACCCACGACTGGAGGGGCCCCCAATTCGGCACAGGCCAGCCGGTGACCGCCGTCACCAACCTGACCCAGCAGGTCAACAGGAACGCAGCGCCAACGCACAGCAGCGTGTTAACGAGAATGGTCCTGACGACGTCGGAGCCGGCCTCGAAGGTGCTGCGCAAGAGCACCGGCCGGAACGCAAGCGCGAGCGGCAGCGTCAGCGGATCGACCAGCAAGCTGATCACGAAGGCCCGCTGGAAGTCCTGAAAATGGGCCATGCGCACCAGCGTGCCAAGAGCCGTCAGCAGGCAGAGGCCGACGATTCCCAGGAGCCATGAGCGCTGCCCCCTCATCGCGTCAGGCCAACCGAAGTAACGCATCCCGATCATCCACCACAGCCTGAGCCGGAAGATATCCCGGGCGCGCTGCCTTGTCCCCCAACCCGAGGCCGATTCATCGACGATTTGGCCCGGTTCGTCGAATCACGATGGCGACCGTCCCTCCGGTGTTGTGTTGTCGCCCCGGATTCACCCGGCCGGTCACAAGCCTCCGGTACCGTGGGATTAGAGGGAAGAGACGCGTTGGTATACAGAGATAAAGTTTCGCGCTTCCGGCCCTCCGGCGCGCTGCTGTCGATGACGGCGCTGGCGACGATCTGGAGCGCCAGCCCGGCTGCGGCCAATTGCGACGTCACCTCGTCTCCCAACACCGTGTCGTGCACCGTCGACACCGTGACCGTCCACAACACCAACACCGACGCAGCCACCCCGTCGTCGAACGACGACACCCAGCAATTCACCACCGGCGGCAACGTCACCGGCCAGATCGCCAACGGCGTCACCGTCGGCGGCTACGGTCTCTTGATCGAAACATCGCAGAACGGCGCGGGCATCACGTTCACGAACAACGGCGCCGTCAATCAGACCTCGATCTTCAACACCGGCGCGATCGCACTCTATTCCAGCACCGGTCCGATCACCTACGACAGCTCGACAACGAGCGTCGTCGGCGCGACCACAGTCGCCGGTGTGATGCTGTTCTCGCAAGACAGTGCCGCGACCGGCGCCCTCACAGCCCATGTGAACGGTACGGTCACCAATACCGGATCGCTCGGCTCGGGCTACGGCGTCCTGCTGCAGTCCCAGGCAGCAGTCGACATACTGGTCGACGGGAACGCGGCGATCACCGGTCGCACGGGCATCGGGGTCTTTGCGTCCACTGCGAACAGCGGGGCGGGAAACATCACGGTCAGCGGCAGTGGCGACATCGTCTACACCGACCCCAGCGGCGCTGGCATCGAGGTCGGCCATGGTGCCAACGCCGGCACGGTCACGATCAATCATACCGGCTCCATCACGGGTCCCGGCGGATCGGGCGGCAACAATATCGGGATCAGCCTCGCGAGCAACGGCACCGGTGGCGTCTTCGTCACAGGGACGGGGGTCATCAGCAATGTTCGAATCGGCCTGCTGGCGATCGGCTCGGACGATTTCACTATCACGCCGGGCGCCAGCATCACTGCCGCAGGCCTCGGCATCTCGATCGTGGAGAGCGGCTCCGGCTCCGTGAACGTTACATCCGGACACGACATCACTGCCGGCGGCGGCGCGGCCATTTCGACGAGCAACTTCTCCAGCGGCAACCAGACCATCACGGTGACGGGCGGGACACAGTCCGGCCGCTCGTCGGCGGTTACGCTCTACGGCGGCGGTTCGGGCAACATCACCTTCAACATGACCGGCGGCACCCTGCTCTCCTCGACCGATCTCGGACAGGGCGGTCTCAGTCTGGATCAGCAAGGCACGTGCAATGCCACGGTGTACCAGACCGGCGGTTCGATCGGGCTTGCCGCCACGCCGATCGTCGGCACCGGCATTCTCGCCCACACCAGCGCCGGCACCATCGACATCACGACGGCCGACGTCTACGCGACGCTGACCGCCATCCGTGCCGCGTCGAGCGGCAACGGAAGTGTCACCATCGCAACGAACGGAGTGGTGCGCTCGACGAACGGCTCGGCCATCGTCAGCACCGCCAATTCCGGTGCCTCGACCATCACCAATCGCGGCTCTCTGTTCGGCGCCGGTTCTGACGCAGTCGTGCGGGCCACCTCAACGGGCACGATCTCGATCGACAACGCCGCCGGCGGCATCATCGCGAGTACGCTGGCTGCGCCGGAAACGCGCTCGGCGATCCTCGCCACGAGCGGCTCGCAGCCCGTCACCATCACCAACAGCGGCAGCATCTACGGCCTGATCTCGCTCGGGAACGGATCCAATACGATCACCAATGCCGGGACCTGGAACACGACCGGCATCAACTATTTCGGAGCTGGAAGTACGACCTTTTCCAACACCGGCATCCTGAACGCCGGCAACGGCACCCAGTTCAACAGCGGCACGCTGGCATTCACCAGCACGGGCACCTTCGTTCCTACGGGCACCGTCACGATCGATGGAAACCTTAGCCTCGGCGGCATTTACCAGGTCAAGCTGGCCTCCAGCGGAGCGGACAAGACGGTCGTCTACGGCACGGCGACGCTGACCGGCGGCATCGTGCGCGCGGTCCAGCTCGGCGGGGGCTTCGTGGTCGGTCAGAACTTCGTGATCCTGACGGCGACCGGCGGCCTCAGCGGCACGTTCAGCGGACTGGACCTGTCCGGCTCGATCAAGGCTCATCTCGATTACGACGCCAACGATGTTTTCATCACGGTGGACCGGGTGGCCCTCGCCGACGCGCTCCCCAACGGGACCATCAACCAGCGCAACGTGGCGGGCGGCATCGACGCTGCCTTGAACGGCGGCGCGCCCGCCGGCGGCTTCGCGCCGATCTTCTCGCTCACGGGCCCTGCGCTCGCGTCCGCGCTGGACAGCCTGTCCGGCGAGGTGGCGACGGGCGCTGCAACGACCGCCTTCCAGTCCATGAACGGCTTCGTCTCGCTTCTCACCAACACCGGCCGCTCCGCCTTCGGCGGCCAGGGCGCACATGGCGGCGCCATCGGCTATACCGAAGAACCCCGCCTTCCGCCCGCATTTGCGTCGGCCTATGCGGCAATCTCCCCGGCCCGCGCCTCGAGAGACCCCGCATCCGCGATCGATCGACGCTGGGCCGTGTGGGGCGGGAGCTATGGCAGCACCGGCAAGGTCAACGGCGAAGGCGTTGTCCTCGGCTCGCATGACGTGACGCCGCGAACCTATGGCGTGGTTGCCGGCGTCGATTATCGGGCCAGCGCGGACACGGTGCTGGGATTCGCCTTGGGTGGCGGCGGCACGAACTGGGGCCTGAGCAACGGCCTCGGCAACGGGCGGAGCGACGTGTTTCAGATCGGCGCCTATGGCACGCACAAGGCCGGAGCTGCCTATCTGTCCGCCGCGCTGGCCTATGCCTGGAACGGCATCAGCACGAACCGCAGTGTCAACCTCGCCGGCGTCGACCAGCTCAATGCGCGCGTCAACGGGCAGACCTTCGCGGGACGCATCGAGACGGGTTACCGAATGTCGACGCAGCTCGTCGGCATCACTCCCTATGCCGCCTTGCAGGGACAAAGCTTCTCCACGCCGGCTTACAGCGAGAGTTCGGCATCGGGAACGGGCGCATTCGCGCTCGCCTATGCCTCGCGCAGCACCGGCACGCTTCGGACCGAGCTCGGAAGCCGGTTCGACAAGACAGTTGCCTTTGGCACGGATGCAACGCTGTCCCTGCGTTCGCAGTTCGCATGGGTGCACGACACCAATACCGAGCGGGCCGTGGGCGAGGTGTTCCAGGCACTGCCCGGATCGACCTTCACCGTCTACGGCGCGGCAGCGCCGAAGGATTCCGCCCTGCTGTCCTCCGGCGCCGAGCTTCGCTTCGTCAACAACGTGACGCTCGGCGCACAGCTGAACGGAGAATTGGGAGGGAGCGCACGCGGCGTCTCCGCCCAGGGCTCGCTGCGCTACGCGTGGTAGCGCAGCACGGCGCCCTAAATAATCCCCTGCTGCTTCAGCTCATCGATCTTCGCGGCGTCAAAACCGAGCTTGCCGCCGAGCACCTCCTGGGTGTGTTCGCCGAGCAGAGGCGGAGCGCGGTATTCGGTGATGGGGGTGCCCGAGAGGGTCAGCGCGTTGCGGATCAGCGAGAGCTCGGGCTCGAACTTGTGCTGCGTCTTGACCCGCATGCCGCGCGACTGCACGTGCGGATCGGAAAACACCTGCTCGAAATTGTTGATCGGGCCCGAGGGCACGCCGGCCTCCTCCAGCTTCTCCAGCCAATAGGCCACCGGCTGCTTTAGGAACAGGCCGGCGAAGATCGCCATGATCTCCTTGCCGTGCACGACGCGGTCGTTGTTCTTGAGGAAGCGCGGATCGTTCGCCAGCTCCGGCTCGCCGAGCACGGCGCAGGTCTTTCGGAACTGGCCATCATTGCCCACCACCAACATCAATTCGCCGTCGGTGCAGCGGAACACGCCGGCCGGCATGCCGCCATTGCCCCAGGTGCCGCGCCGCGGCGGCGTCTTGCCGTTGACGAGGTAGATCTGCAACCAGTGCGACAGCGACGCGATGACGGTGTCGAACAGGCAGACGTCGATGTGCTGACCCTGCCCGTGATTGACGTCGCGATGGTACAGCGCGGAGAGAATCCCGATCGAGGTGTTCATGCCGGTCATATAATCGACGATCGAAGGACCGACCTTCATCGGGCCCTCGCCCGGCTCGCCGTCCATATGGCCGGTGACGCTCATCAGGCCGCCCATGGCCTGCAGGATGGCGTCATAGCCGGCGCGCGGCGCATAGGGGCCGGTCTGGCCGAAGCCGGTCACCGAGCAATAGATGATGCCGGGGTTGATCGCCTTGATGGTCTCGTAGTCGAGGCCGTAGCGCTTGAGATCGCCGACCTTGTAGTTCTCCATGAAGACGTCGACGTCCTTGGCCAGCTCGCGGATGATCGCCTGCCCCTCGGGCTTGGCGATGTTGACCGTGACCGACTTCTTGTTGCGGTTGGCGCAGAGGTAGAAGGAATTGTTGTTGTTGGCCTTGCCCTCGGGGTCGGTCAGGTAAGGCGGGCCGAAGGCGCGCGCATCGTCGCCGGTGCCCGGCCGCTCGATCTTGATGACCTCGGCGCCGAGATCGCCCAGCATCTGCGCCGACAGGGGCCCGGCGAGCACGCGGGTGAGGTCAAGGATCTTGATGCCTGAGAGCGGCAAGGCCGACATGTCGATTTCCTCCGGGGAACTGATCTTTGGCGCGGCCGCCCGAAGCGGCCCGCGCTCCTGCCGATACCACCATTTTGGCGCCCTGAGCACTGCACTGGCGGCATGCGGCCATCTGCTGCCGGGCACGACGGGATTGCCATCAGCACTTTCCGCGCCGCGAATATCCGTTCAGGTGACGGGCGCCGCCACCGCCCGCGGCCGTCGCCGTCCGAGCAGGACCAGGATCAGCACCGTGGCGCAGGAAAATACCAGGGTGAGACCGAGCGCGCCGCGGCTGCCGAACTGCGTGAGCAGGCCGACGAGGAGCGGCGGCGAGATGGCGGAGGCGAGATTGAGCGGCAGCGCGATCATCGACATCGCCTTGGCGAACTCGGCCTGATCATAGAACACGAGCGGGATGGTGGCCCGCGCCACCGCCATCGCGCCGCTGCCGGCGCCGTAGAGCAGGATGAAGGCCGCGACCGCCCAGGTCGCGCCCTCGCTCAGCATCAGCAGCAGCATGGCCGCGGGCAGCGCCGTGCCGGCGACGAGACCGGTCGTGATCCCGTCCCACCGCCCGCCGCCGAGCAGATCCAGCCCGCGGGCGCTGACCTGGATCACGCCCAGCATCGAGCCGAAGGCGAGTGCCTGCGCCGGCGCCAGCCCCTCGGCCCGCAAGAGCTCGATCAGGATGGCGCTGATGCCGAAATTGACGAAGGCGTTGAGCGTGATCGCGGTGACGACGAGGCCGAACGTGCTCCTTGAAATCGCGGGCGGCGGTGACGACTTGACCGGCTCGCCGGCATCATCCGCCACGATCTTCCGGCGCGGCGCGACGAACGCGTAAAGCGGCAGGCTGACGACGAGCAGCATCGCGGCATAGACGAGGCACGTCCCGCGCCAGCCGAGGTGGCCGCTCAGGAATGCGGTGGTCGGCCAGAAGATGCTGCTGGACAGGCCCGTCACCAGCATCAAGGCCCCGATCGCGTTCTTGGCCTGCCGCCCGGCGATCTCGTTCAGCATGATATAGGCGCCGGTCGACAGCGTGGCGCTGCCGGCGACGCCGAGGACGATCCAGGCGGCGAAATACAGCATCGGCTCGCGCGCGAGGGACAGCAGCAGAAAGCCCGGCGCGGTGCCGATGGTGCCGACCATCATGACCGTCCGGGCGCCATGGCGCGCAAACGAAGCGGCGAGCCACGGCGCGCACAAGCCCATCGCGACGTAGAGAACGGAGGTCCCGGCGAACACCGCCGGCAGGCTCATGCCGAGATCGGCGGCAAGATCGCGCCCGACGATGGCAGGAAGCCCGATCGTGCCCCATCCGATCAGTTGCGTGATGGCAAGCACCAGCAGGACACCGATCAGCCTGCCGTCAGATTTCAAGAATTGCATTCCGGAGGTCGCCTGCCTGCCGGGCTCAGATCGCGCGGCTCACATCTCTTAGCGGCAGATCGCAGGATCGAGGAATGTAAGTTCCGAATGGGAAGAAGCCGCATTCGCAGAGCCAGGAAGCGCCGCCCGATTGACACGGACTATTCTCTGGTCCATTTTATGGAAAGTTCAAAAGGGACAATGAGATGCGAGTCTCCGTCACCGAGGCCAAGGGACAATTGACCGATCTCGTCCGCCGGGCAGAAGCCGGCGACGAGGTGATCCTGACGCGACACGGACATCCTGCGGTGCGGCTCGTTCCGATCAAGCTTCCGCCGGACCTTACGACCCGCCGCGCGGTGCTCGAGGCTGCGCGCAAGAACGGCGCAGCCAAAGCTCTTCCCGGCCCGGATGCGGCCCGCAGCCAAGACTTTCTTTATGGTGACGACGGACTGCCGGAATGATCGCGGTCGATACGTCGGCACTGATGGCGATCGTGCTCGACGAGCCGCAAGCCAATGCCTGCATCGCTGCCCTGGAGACCGCTGACGAAATCCTGATCTCTGCCGCCACCGCTGCCGAGAGCCTGATCGTCGCTGCGCGCCGCGGCGTGCACGAAGAGATGCAGAATCTGATCGCAAACCTCGGCTTCAACGTGATTTCGGTGACCCGAGCCTCCGCTGAGCGCGTAGCGCAGATCTACTCACGCTGGGGCCGAGGAATCCATCCTGCGGGCCTCAACTTTGGCGATTGCTTCGCCTACGATGTCGCCAAGGAGAATGGCTGCGCGCTGCTCTATGTCGGCGATGACTTTGCACAGACCGATATTACCGCGGCCGTGTAAGTCGAGCGTGAAGCGCTGCGGTGTCTTGCGCGCCGGATTCAAAGAGCTGAGAGCTTGCCTGCCGGCATCACGCAGTGTGGCCGGGATCAACGTGCTTCGGGGTCTTCTTGTCGCGCTGCGGGGTCATCCTGGCCGGATCCGGCGCACCGGGCACGCCGCGAGGACCCAGCTGCTCGCGCTGGATGTCGTCCGCGGAGCGGGATGGCTCGACGCCGTTGGGCTCACGGGGCTTGGTCATCGCGTCTCCTTCTCAAGCGTTGTCCCTCTTACGCGTTGTCCTGGACGCCGAGCGCGTTGCCGCCAGCCTCGCGGCCGGGCACGCTGACCTGGACTTCATGTCCCTCACGCAGCGCGAGAGAAGCCGCGGCAACTGCGGACTCGAATGCAGCTTCCTTGGTGGCATAGGTGTTCCTGACGTCGCCGTCGTGCAGCACGCCCCATTCATCCTTCACCGGCACGATGGCATATTGAGCAAGGCCCATGTCGAACTCCTGAGTTTCAGAAACCGTCTGCCCCGATAACGCGCCGGCGGGCTTAACGTTGCGTCAGCTGCGGATGCGTGGCAGTCACGCGCCACACCGTGTTGCCGCTGTCGTCTGCGACCAGCAGCGCGCCTGATTTGTCGATGGCAACGCCGACCGGGCGCCCGCGCGCCTGGTTGTCGCCGTTGAGGAAGCCGGTCACGACGTCCTGCGCCGGTCCGTTCGGCTTGCCGTCCTTGAACGGCACGAACACCACCTTGTAGCCGTTCAGCACCTGCCGGTTCCAGCTGCCGTGCTCACCGATGAAGGCGCCGCCGCGATAGGCGGCCGGCAGACCGGAGCCAGTGTTGAACACCATCCCGAGCGGCGCGACATGCGAGCTCAGGGCATAGTCCGGCACGATCGCCTTGGCGACGAGATCGGGCCGCTCCGGCTTGACGCGGGGATCGACGTGCTGGCCGAAATAGCTGTAGGGCCAGCCGTAGAAGCCGCCGTCCTTCACCGACGTCATGTAATCAGGGACGAGATCGGGACCGAGCTCGTCGCGCTCGTTCACCACCGTCCACAGCGCGCCGGTCTGCGGCTCGAAGCTGAGCCCGTTCGGATTGCGCAGGCCGCTTGCGAAGATGCGCCAGCGCCCGCTGGCGCGGTCGACCTCGAGGATCGCGGCGCGGTTGTGCTCGGCCTCCATGCCTTTCTCGGTGATGTTGCTGTTGGAGCCGACGCCGGCATAGAGCTTCGAGCCGTCCGGACTGGCGACCAGGCTCTTGGTCCAGTGATGGTTGATCGGCCCGCCCGGCAGCGGCGTCAGCACCGTGCCCGGTGCGGTGATCCTGGTATCCCCTTCGGCGTAGGGATATCTGACGATCGCATCGGTATTGGCGACATAGAGATCGTTGCCGACCAGCGCGACGCCGAACGGCGAGTTGAGATGGTCGAGGAAGACGCTTTGCGTATCCGGCACGCCGTCGCCATTGCCGTCACGCAGCAGCGTGATGCGGTTACCCGGCCCGGAATCGTTGCCGCCGGAGGTCGCCCAGGACTCGATGAATCCCATGATGAGCTCCTTCGGCCGCTTGATCGCAGCCCCTTTCGGGGCCTTGGATTCCACCACCAGCACGTCGCCGTTGGGCAGCACGTAGAGGAAACGCGGATGCTGCAGGCCGGTGGCGAAGGCCTTGACCTGCAGGCCCTGCGCCACCGTCGGCGTCTCGCCTTGCTTCCAGCCGACAATGCGCGCGATGTGGACTGGCGGCAGCAGATATTGCTGGATGTCGGGAAGCTTCGGGTTGGCACCGATCTGCGCCTGGGGATCGCCGCTGCCGTCGTCGCAGGCGGCCAGAAGCAGCAGCGAGGAGCACAACAGCGCGCGGGTAAGCGTCGATGTCATCGCGCAACTCCCACGCCGTGGCGATAGACCATGGCCCAGCCGAGCCAGCCGGTGACGGGCAGGATCAGCACCGTGATCACCGACAGAACGAGCCCCGTCGGCCACACCGAGGTCCAGCCATCGCGGGCATGGATCAGCGTGTTGACGATCGCGAGGATCAGCGCCACGGCATTTCCGATCAGATGCGGCCAGGCCGGCGTCTGCGCCCGCACCAGCCGGTTGCCGAGGAAATCGGTTAGGCCCGCGATCGCCGCCAGCACGCCGAAGACGACGCCAGCGAGCAGAAGCCAAGCGGAGAAATTCACCCACATGATCTCGGCGCTGGCGACATAGGCGATGTCGGTCAAGAGCGCCCCGACGAAGCACGTCATAGGTATCGGCACCAGCATCGGATGAATGGGATGCCCCGCGATCTGCGCGGTCGTGCGCACGCGCACGTCTTCCTGCACGGTCGGCCTCGTGATTTCGTCCTGCCCGACCGGCCAACTCGTGCGCGGCGCGATGGTTCCTAGGTGCGGGTTCCCAGGCGCGTCAGGCCCAGCCGTTGGCGAACCTCGTCATCCTCGATCGCCTGATCAAGGCGCCGATCACCGCGAGCCTTCTTGCCGGCCTCGAAATCTTCAGCGAACGTCTCGAGCGCCCGAAACGCATCCCCGGCGCTCCGTGCCGTCTCGATGTGAGCGATCGATCGACCGTTGACGGTGAGATCGGCCTCGCCCCAAGGGGTGGCGTCGATCTCCAGTCGGTCGCCTCCGGCATTTGCGGTAAAGTGCTGCACGGTGGATTTCGAGGTCGGCAGCGTGAGATCCGGCGTCCAATCGATCGGCTTGTCGGTCATGTCGTGGTCTTTCCAAGATACGACCGACAGATAGACCATCGGGTGCGCGCCGGATTGATCTGGATCAGGCTCGACTCTGGATTCGGGCGATCGGCGCCTCCGTGTTGAGGCTTTGGCATGGCTGGACCACGGCTGCGTCGGTCGCCACGATCCGCACCTGCACGTCCCTGGGTTTTGCCAGATAGGGCGATGAGGTGACCAGGACATCGGCGCCGGCCTCGGCATAAGCCGCAGCGTTCGCCGCATTGATCCCACCAGCCGCAGCAATGATCGGACGGGCGCGCGTGTAGGCCATGGACGCGATGCGCTTGACCAGGGCGGCGACCTCGGCTGGCGAAAACTTCTCGGCCTGGATCACGTCGAAGCCGGCGACGGCCGCGGCCAGGGCGGCATCGGCCGTCTTGACCTCGATCACGAGCTTCTTCTCCGGTGCCGCCCGCCGCAAGCGTTCGGCCGCCTGGAACAGCGGCAGTTCGCCGAGAAAGGCGCGGTGCTCGGGAAACACCAGCACGGTCTCGGACAGGCCGAGCCGATGCATGGCGGCACCACCCGCTTTGACGGCCGCCACTGCAAATCGCTTGGTGCCCGACACGTTCTTGCGGGTGCAGGCAACCGCAATTTGCGGGGCGACCGCCCTCGCCGCGCCGACGATGGCGCGGGTCTCGCTGGCGACACCGGACCAGATCTCGATCAAGGTCTAACGCTCCAATGCGTCATGGGCAAATTTGGGCTAGCTCCAGCAATCGATATCCTTTCGGAGCCAAGTAGCGAAAGATGTGTCCCTCACCCTGGGAGAGACGCTCGACAAGGAGGGGGCGCGTGGTCCTCTCACCGTCCTAGGAATGAACAGGCCCGGACGGCGCCACATCCAAGCGAACCGCGATCCCGGCCAGATCCGGGCGCGGCGCCGGATAAAGCATCATGACGAGTGGATCGTGACCTGGAACGATATGGTCGGCACTGGGCGCCGCGGCGCGCAGCTTGTCGAAGCCGGCCAGCATGTCGCCGATATGGAACGCCGTCGTGAACGGACGCTCGCTCGTCATGTTCTCGTAGAAGTGGCTGACGTCGGAGGCGAGCACGACAGGGCCGCGGCGGGTGTTGATGCGGACGAATTGCAGCCCGGCGGAATGTCCGCCCGCCGCATGGACCGTCAGCCCGGGCGCGATCTCGGCGTCGCCGTCGTAGAACAGAACCCGGCGCGCATAGTTCAGCCGCACGATCCCGCAGATATCCTCGACCTCGAAGGAATGCGACAGCCGGGGATAGTGCATATAGCGGCCGGTCGCGTAGGCGAGCTCGCGCTCCTGGAGATGAAACCGAGCGTTCGGAAACCGGTCGAAATTGCCGGCATGGTCGTAGTGCAGATGGGTGAGGATCACGTCCTGTACATCGGCAGGATCGACATCGAAAGCGCGCAGCGTCTCCACCGGGCAGCGCAGGAAAGTCCGCCTGCGCTGCTTGGCGACGTCCGAGTTGAACCCGGTGTCGATGACGAAGGTGCGCCCGCCTCCCCGCGCCAGCCACATAAAGTAGTCCATCGGCATCGGCCCGTCATGCGGGTCGCCGCCGATGAAGTGCTCGCTGCGCTGGGCATCGCGCGTAGCGTAGCGGATGGCGAAGAGTTCGTAGTCCGGGGCGGCCATGGGACAATTGCTCAGGAGCCGGCCGCGTCGACCTCGTTGAAGGCCTCGCGCGCGTTGCGGAAGGCGTCGATGCCTGCGGGCACACCGCAATAGACCGCGACCTGGAGCAGGATCTCCTTGATCTCCTCCTTGGTCAGCCCGTTCTTCAGGGCGCCCTTGACGTGCAGCTTCAATTCGTGCGGACGGTTCAGCGCGCCGAGCATGGCCAGATTCACGATCGAGCGCGTGCGCCGGTCGACACCGGGCCGCGTCCACAAGGCACCCCAGCAGAACTCGGTCGACCATTCCGCCATGGTGCGCGTGAACTCATCGGCTCCGGCGATCGACTTGTTGACGTAGTCCTCGCCGAGCACCTCTTTACGAACCTTGAGGCCCTTTTCGAACAGTTCGGTCTTGCTCATGATCGTCCCTTTCAGGTCTTGAGAGCTTTAGTTTGAAGTAGCGTGGTGCGATGCCGGCGGCGGCCGAAGCGATCGCAGGAGAGCGCCGACGTCATCGGCCGCATTGAGCCGCCATATCGCATCGATGACACGGTCCGCGTCCCAGCCGCTGCGGCCCGCGCGCACGCCGTCACGCAACTTCGCCTCGATGTCGCGATCTGACAGCGGCGCGGCCTGGCTGCCGCGCGGCGAAATGACGGTCTCGGTGAGCACTTCGCCGGTCGACAAGCGCAATGTGACACGCGCGGCGCCGTCGGGCATCTCGCGGTCGAGCTCCGCCCTCACATTTTCCCGCAATCGCGCGATATCGGGCCGGATCACGGTCTCCTGCTCGAACTCGGTGACACCGGCCCTTCCGAGGAAGAGTCCGCACGCCACACAATGATGGATGCTGACGCGCGCATCGCGCGCGTTGTTGACCGGGCGGTCGCCGCGGGCCAGCAGCAGCGCCGAGCCCTGCACGATCACCGATTCGATCTGGTCGACGCGCCCGCCAACTCGCTCGCGCAACAGCAGACAGGCGTCGATCACCGCGTGAAACACGATGCCGGCGGGATACGGCTTGTAGGTATTTTTCGCGATCTCCCAGGTTCTGCCGAGACCATCGAACAGCCGCGTGCGGTCGAGTTCGTCTCCCATGGTGCGCGCCCACCCAAGCGGACCCTCGAGGGCAAGGGGCGCGGCCTCATAGCCTTGCTGCGCCAGCAATGCGGCGAACAATCCGTTGCGCGCCGCGTTGCCGACGCTGACATTCTTGGCAGCACTCGGAAGATTCTCGACATTGCCGGCCGACTGGCTCGCCGCAATTCCGATCGCGTTCGCAATCCCATCTTCCGAAAGGCCCAGCAGCTTCGCGCACGCCGCCGCCGCGCCGAAAATTCCGCAGGTCGAGGTGATGTGCCAGCCGCGCGCGTAGTGATGCGGCGACACCGCATTGCCGATCCGGCACTCGACGTCGACACCGAGAATGAACGCCGTCAGCACCTCGCGCCCCGAAGTTCTGCGCGCCTCCGCCAGCGCCAGCAAGGGCGCTGCGATCGGTGCCGCCGGATGAATGATCGTGTCGGGGTGAGTGTCGTCGAAGTCGAGCAGATTGGCTGAGACGGCGTTGAGGAACGACGCGCACATCGCATCCATCCGCTCCGAATGGCCGATGACGGTCGAGGTCGCCGTGCCGCTGAACGGCGACAAGGTACGCATCGCGGCAATGACCACAGGATCGCGCGCAGAGAGCAGCGCCGTCGCGAAGAAATTGAGGATCGACCGCCGCGCTTCCAGACTCTGCCCTTCCACCTCCACCCAGGATGAGACGGCGACGAAATCAGCGAGCGTCCTGCTCACACTCGGAATCGAATCTTGCGGCACGCGGGGCGTCTTCCTCGTTTTGTTCGACCTTATGCCGATCCGCGGCAAACTGTCGACCCCAAATGTTATGCTTGACAGCTTGTCTGACAATCATAACAATCGGCCCCGTTGGCGCGGGATGCCCTCGCCGCAACGATTGCGGCCGACGAGCGCGATCGCGAAACGACCGACAAGATCAAGAAGGCGGGCCCCGTCACGGGATCTGCGCGACAGGGAGTGAACGATGGCGGGAGAAACGCTCGGCGTGATCGGCACGGGCCGCATGGGCGGCCCCATGGCGGGACGATTGATGGACGCGGGCTATTCGCTCGTCGTCTACGACACGCAGGCCGAGGCCACCCAACCGTTGGTCAAGCGCGGCGCGCTGCTCGGCAAATCGCCGGCCGACGTCGCCTCGCGCGCCGATATCGTGCTCGCGAGCCTGCCGACGCCCGACATCGTCAAGGCGGTGACGCTCGGCCAGGACGGCATCAGCAGCGGCAACCGCGCCAAGATCGTCGTTGACCTGTCGACCTCGGGTCCTGGCGCGGCCAAGCTGGTCGCGGAGGGCCTGAAAGCCAAGGGCATGACGCTGGTCGACGCGCCCGTGAGCGGCGGCATCAAGGGCGCGGTCAACGGCACGCTGGCCGTGATGGTGTCCTGCCCGCAGGCGACCTACGAGACCGTGCAGCCGATCCTGAAGAACTTCGGCAAGCTGTTCTACACCGGCGACAAGCCGGGCGTGGCGCAGACCGCCAAGCTCGCCAACAACTTGATGGCGGCGGCGGCTCTCGTGATCACCTCGGAGGCCGTCGCGATGGGCGTCAAGGGCGGCGTCAACGCCAAGGTGCTGATCGACATCATCAATGCCAGCAGCGGCCGCAACAGCGCCTCCGAAGACAAATTCCCCCGCGCGGTGCTGCCCGGCACGTTCGATTTCGGCTTCACCACTGGCCTCTCCTACAAGGACGTTCGCCTCTGCGTGGACGAGGCCGAGGCTATGGGCGTGCCAATGGTCTGCGGCGCGGTGGTGCGGCAGATGCTCGCCATCACCAACGCCAAATACGGTGCTTCATCCGATTTCACCTCGATCGCCAAAGTGCTCGAGGAGTGGGCCGGAGTGGAGATGCGCGGCTGATCGCGCAAGCCGTCAGGGAGAGAAACCCGCGATGACGATCGGCTCGACCGGATCAGGCAAGGTATCGCTCGCGCGCCAGATGGCGCGGCGCGCGCTTGCCGTCGATCTCGGCGATTTCGGACCGGACGTCGTCGCCAAGGCCAAGCTCTGCCTGCTCGATTTCATGTCCTGTGCCTTCGAGGCCGGGCAGCATCCCTGGAGCCGTCAGGCCGTTGCGATCGCGCATGTCGGCGGCAGCGCGACCATCATCGGCAACGCGCAGCTCTTCTCGCCGGCCGACGCCGCGTTCGCCAACGCCGTGATGGGGCACGGCCTGGTGCGCGAAGACATGCATGCCGCCAGCATCGCACACCACGGCGTCGTGATCTGGCCGGCTCTGCTTGCACTGTCCGAGCAGGTGCCGCTGCACGGCGCCAGGCTGCTCGCTGCTGCCATCGTCGGCTACGAGACCGGCGCGCGGATCGGCCGCGCGCTTTTGACCTCCGACCTCGCGCGTCTCTATCGCCCGACCAGCCTCGTGGCCCCTCTGGGCGCGGCACTCGCGGGAAGCTATGCGCTTGGGCTGTCCGAGGACCAGGCCACCAGCGCCATCGCGATCGCGGCCAACACCTGCGGCGGCCTCAACGAATGGCCGCATGCCGGCGGCTCGGACATGTATTTCCATCCCGGCTTTGCCGCCGGCAACGCGATCAGGGCCATCGGCCTTGCCGCCGCCGGGGCGTTCGGCTCCGAGACGATCATCGAAGGCGAAGCCGGCCTGTTCGCCGCCTACCGCCGCCAGGCCGCGCCTGACGGCATCGCGCTGTTCCCGAACGGCGCGTGCGAGATCATGGCGGTCTACAACAAGCCGGTCCCCGCCTGCAATTTCGCCCAGACTGCCGCGCAAGCCGCGCTTCGCGTCGCGCATGAGCTCACCACCCCCCAGGAGATCGATCGTGTCGTCATCCGCGCGCCGGATGCCGCGGTCCGCTATCCCGGCTGCGATTCCCTCGGCCCTTATCGCAACGCGCTTCAAGCCAAGATGAGCATCCCGTTCAGCGTGGCGGCGACGCTGGCGCGCGGCGAGATCGAGGAACAGAACTACGCTGGGCTCGATGATGCCGACATTATCCGCCTGGTCGCGGTCACGGAGCTGAAGGCGGATGCCGGCTTCACCGCCGCCTTCCCGGGCAAGCAGGGCGCGGAGGTGAGCGTGCGGCTGCGCGACGGCCGGACCATCCGGCACGCTTTGCCCGACGTCATCGCCGCGACGCCCTCGGATGTCCGCGCGCGCTTCCGCGCTGCCGCCGCACGGGTTCTCGGCGAGGACCGCGCGGACCGGCTCGAACAGCTTATCGGCGACTGCGAACATTTGGGCGACGCCAGCGTGATCGCCGCGCAGTGCCGCCTGGACGCAACGGAACGGGCTTTACGATCGGCATCATGAGAAATGCCGAAGAAGATGGGGGAAACATGGTCGAGGTGGAGACCAGCTTGAGATCGTCAGCTGCGCGGAGGCCGGGCTGATGGAAGGATTCTTGCAAGCGCTCGCCGCGGGCGTTCTGATCGGCGGCGTCTACGGCCTGATGTGCGTCGGGCTCGGCCTGATCTTCGGCGTCATGCGGGTCATCAACTTCGCCCATGGCGATTTCATGATGCTCGGCATGTACACCGCCTTCTATCTCTTCACCGCGGCCGGGGTCCAGGCGCTGTTCGGCAACACGGTCGGGCCGTTCGTCGCCATCCTGCTGGCCGGGCCGGTGCTCGCCGTGTTCGGCTATTTCGTGCATCTGGCCCTGATCTCGCACGTCTCGGGCACGCGCACCGCCTCGCTCGAAGGCGAAGGCCACTACGCCCAGCTCATCCTCACGCTCGGCATCGCGCTGATCCTGCAGAACGGCGGCCTCATCGTGTTCGGCTCGGTGCTGGCCTCGATCCGCACGCCGCTGTCGAGCTCGGCCTGGGAGCTCGGGCCCTTCTTCGACATGAGCATCTTCCTCAACAAGGCGCGCAGCATCGACATGGTCGTGTCGCTCGCGATCATGGTCCTGCTCTCGCTCCTGATCACGCGCACCCGGATCGGCAAGTCGCTACGCGCTGCCGCGGACAATCCGACCGCGGCGACCTATATGGGCATCGACGTCGACCGCGCGCACCGCACCGCCTTCGCGCTCGGCTGCGGGATCACCGCGATTGCCGGCGGCTTGCTAGCCACCAACTATCCGTTCCACCCCTTCGTCGGACTCGAATACGTCATCGTCATGTATGCCGGCGTCGTGCTCGGCGGCATGGGCAGCATCATCGGCGCGTTCTGGGGCGGCATGACGATCGGTCTCGTGCAGCAAATGTCGACCCTGATCCTGCCGACGCAGCTGCAGAACGCCGCGATCTTCGCCGTCTTCCTCCTCATCATCTTCTTCCGTCCGCAAGGCTTCTTCGGACGCATGGTGGAGAGGACGTGACCATGCTCCGGATGCGCTCCCTTCTGCCTCCCCTGCTCTTCACGCTTGCCTACGCGGTCGTATCGCTCGGCGTCACCAATTCCTACTACCAGCTCATCCTGACGCTGGTGCCGGTGTGGGCGGTGTTCGGGCTGTCGTGGAATCTGCTCAGCGGTTATACCGGTCTGATCTCGTTCGGCCACGCCGCCTTCTTCGGAATCGGCGCCTATGCGACCGCGCTGGGCCAGATCTATTTCGACATTTCGCCGTGGCTACTGATCCCGATCGCGGCTGTGCTCGGCGGCATCGCCGGGCTTCTGATCGGCTTTCCGACCTTCCGCCTGCAGGGCCACTATTTCGCGCTGGCGATGCTCGCCTATCCGCTCGCCATTCTCTACGTGTTCGAATGGCTCGGCTTCCAGGAGGTCACGCTTCCGATCAAGCGCGACGCGCCGATCGCCTTCATGCAGTTCACCGATCCCCACGTCTACACGTTGCTGGGCCTCGCCATCATGCTCGGCACCATCATGCTGACGCAATGGATCGAGCGCTCCCGCTTCGGCATGGCGCTGCTCGCGATCAAGCAGAACGAGGCCGCAGCCGAGGCCGCCGGTATCAACACGCTGGCCTGGAAGCTGCGCGCGATCACGCTGAGCGGCGCGATCGCCGCCGCGATCGGCGGCTTTTACGCCCAGGTGCTACTGGTCGTGACGCCGCAATCGGTGTTCGGCATGCTGGTGTCGGCGCAGGCGCTGACGGTTGCGATGTTCGGCGGCGTCGGCACGGTCTGGGGACCCGTGATCGGCTCGGTGATCCTGATCCCCCTCGCCGAGATCCTGCACGCCGAAGCCGGCGCGCGCTTTCCCGGCATCCAGGGCGTGATCTTCGGCTTCGCCATCGTCGGCGTCATCCTGATGGCGCCGGAGGGGCTGTTCTGGAAGCTGCGCGATCTCCTGCGCAGGCGTACGGCACCCAAGGCCTCGGCCAGCGATACAGCGGAAGCTGTCGCCAACGTCACGACGCTGAAGCCGGCCGCGCGGCAACGCGCCGCCAAGGGCGAAGTCATGCTCGAGGTGAGAAACCTGTCGCGCTCCTTCGGCGGCCTCAAGGCCGTGCAGGATGTCAGCTTCAAGCTGCACAAGAACGAGATCCTGGGCATCATCGGACCCAACGGCGCCGGCAAGACCACCCTGTTCAACCTCCTCAACGGCTTCCTGAAGCCTAGCCAGGGCGAGGTGCTGATCGACGGCCGCAACATGTCGGGCCAGCGGCCGCACGTGATCTGCGAGGCCGGCATCGGCCGCACCTTCCAGGTGATGCGGCCCTTCCTGCGCATGTCGATCCTCGACAATGTGGTGGTCGGCGCCTATGTGCGCGCACGCACCGACGACGAAGCCCGCAAGCTGGCGGCCGATGCGGTCGCCCGCGTCGGGCTCTCCGCCGTCGCCGACCGTGTCGCCGGCGAGCTCTCCACCAAGGAGCTTCGGTTGATGGAGCTGGCCCGCGCGATTGCCGGCCAGCCGCGCATCCTGCTGCTCGACGAAACGCTCGCGGGCCTCGGCCATGGCGAGGCGGACGAAGTCGTCGCCGTGATCCAGCAGCTCGCGCGCGACGGCATGACCATCGCGATCATCGAGCACACCATGCAGGCCATGGTCCGCCTGGTCGACAGCTTCCTCGTGCTCGACCACGGTGCCGTCATCACCGAGGGCCTGCCCGAAGTCGTGACGCGCGACAGTCGGGTGATCGAGGCCTATCTCGGCAAGAAATGGGTGGGCCATGCTGCGAATTGAGGAATTGAGCGCAGGTTATTCGACGAAGCCCGTCCTGAACCACGTGTCGATCGATGTCGGCGCAGGTCAGTTCGTCGCGATCGTCGGCCCCAACGGCGCCGGCAAGACCACGTTGTTCAAGACCATCTCCGGCATCGTCAAGCCGAGCAGCGGATCGATCACCTTCGACGGCGTCGATCTGCTCGCGGTGCCGCCGCCGCAGCGCGCCCATCTCGGTATCGCCCATGTCCCGGAGGGACGCCAGGTCTTCCCGTCACTGACCGTGATGGAGAACCTGGAGATGGGTGCAATGACGGAGAGCGGCCGCCGCGACTGGCAGGCCAATATCGAGCGCATCTTCGACTGGCTGCCCGTGCTTAAGGAACGCCGCAACCAGTTCGCCGGCACGCTGTCCGGCGGCCAGCAGCAGATGCTCGCGATCGGCCGAGGCCTCGCCTCCTCGCCGAAGCTGTTGATGCTGGACGAACCCTCGATGGGACTTGCGCCCTCGACCGCGGACTTCATCTTCGAGCGGCTGATCGATATCCGCCGCCAGTCCGGGCTGACCATGCTGCTGGTCGAGCAGCGCGTTGCGGAAGCGTTGGAATCCGCTGACCACGGCTATGTCCTCGAAGCCGGCCACGTCGTGCTCCAGGGCAACAACGCCACGCTGCGCGCCGACGACCGCGTGCGCAAAGCCTATCTCGGCATGTGACGACCAAGAAAAAACAGGGAATTGGGAGCAAACAAGATGAGCAAGACTTCGAAAGGCAAGATGGCGAACGGACTGACCCGCCGGACCGTGCTGTCCGGTGCCGCCGCCGTCGGCCTCGCCGGTGTGGCGCGCGCACAAGCCCCGGCAGAAATCAAGGTCGGACTGATCGTGCCATTGTCAGGCATCTACACCCGCCCCGGCCAGGTGATGAAGATGGGCGCCGAGATGGGCATCGAGCACATCAACGCGCAGGGGGGCATCAAGGCGCTCGGCAGCGCCAAGCTGAAGCTGGTCGTGATCGACTGCGGCGACACCACCGAGAAGGCCAAGAACGCGGCGCAGCGCATGGTGGCACAGGAGCCCGACCTCGTCGCCGCAACCGGCGCCTATCTCTCATCCTTCACGCTCGCGGTCACGGAAGTGACCGAGCGCGCCGAACTGCCGGTGCTGACGCTGTCCTACTCGGACCTTCTGACCGACCGCGGCTTCAAATACATCTTCCAGACCGCCGCGACCGCGAGCCGCCAGTCCGAGCTCGGCCTGCCGACATTGATGAAGCTCGCCGAGAACGCCTCCGGCAAGAAGCCAAAGACCGTGGCGATGCTGATGGACAACACCGCGACCTCGGTCGCCACCGCCAAGGCGCTCAAGGAGAAGCTGTTCGCGCAGGAAGGTCTCCAGCTCGTCGTCGAGGAAGTCTGGACCCCGCCGCTGTCAGATGCGACGCCGCTGATCCAGAAGGTGCGCTCGGCCAAGCCCGACCTGCTGCTGTTCATGCCGAATGCCGTGTCGGACGCCAAGCTTGGCCTCGAGAAGATCAGCGAGTTCGGGCTCGGCCAGGGCAAGATCCCGACCGTGTCCTTCAGCATCACCATCGCCGAGCCCGATATGCTGCAGAGCGTCAGCCCGGAGACCGTACAGGGCATCATGACCATCGTCGCCAATTGGGGCTCGAAGGGCCACGAGGCGCTGATCGCCGAGCTCAAGGCCAAATACAAGGAGCCCTGGATGACGCAGAACGTCATCTCGACCTATGGCGACATGTGGTTGATGAAGGAAGCGCTGGAGAAGGCCGGCAAGGCCGATCGCAATGCGGTCGCGCAGGCTTTCCGTACCATGGATGCCGGCCCGTCGAAATATTACCCGGGCGGCCAGCTCAAGTTCGACGAGAAGGGCCGCCGCGTCGGCGCCGGCGTCGTCATCGTGCAATGGCAATCGGGCGTGCCTGTCACCGTTTATCCGCCCGAGCTCGCGCAGGCGCAGCCGTTCTGGCCGAAAAAATCCTGAAGCGTCGCGCGGTTTTTCAGGGAGGAGAATTGTCATGACTGCAAAGAGCAAGACCACGATCTCTCGCCGAACATTGCTGGCCGGCGCCTCCGGCACGCTGATCGCATCCCGCGCTGCCTGGGCGCAGCAGCCTGCCGAGGTGAAGGTCGGCCTGCTGGTGCCGATCTCCGGGCTCTACGCCCGCCCGGGAACGGTGATGCGCGAGGGCGCCGAGATGGCGATCGACCACATCAACGCGCAAGGCGGCGTCAAGGCGCTCGGCGGCGCCAAGCTGAAGCTGGTGGTGCTCGATTCCGGCGACACCACCGAGAAGGCCAAGAACGCCGCGCAGCGCATGGTGGCGCAGGAGACCGACTTGGTCGCGGCCAGCGGCGCCTATCTGTCCTCGTTCACGCTCGCGGTCACCGAGGTGACCGAGCGCGCCAACCTGCCCATGCTCACCCTCTCCTACTCCGACCTGATCACCGAGCGTGGGTTCAAATACGTGTTCCAGACCGCCGCCACCGCGGGGTCGCAGGCACGGCAAGCATTGCCGCAGATCATCAAGCTGGCGGAGACGGCCGCGGGCAAGCGGCCGAAGACGGTCGCGATCCTCACCGACAACACCGGCGCCTCGATCGCCTCCGCCAAGGCCATGCGCGAGGGCCTGCTGGCGGAGAACCAGCTGCAGCTGATCGTCGACGAGACGTTTACGCCGCCGCTCGCCGACGCGACCTCGCTGGTGCAGAAAATCCGTTCCGCCAAGCCGGACCTGCTGTTCTTCCTGCCCACGGTGATCTCGGACGCAAAACTGCTGCTCGAGAAGATGAACGAGTTCGGCCTCGGTCAGGGCAAGATCCCGACGATCTCGTTCGGCATCGCGATCGCCGAACCGGACATGCTGCAGACCGTCAGCCCAGAACTGCTGCAGGGCGTCCTGACCTGCGTCGCAAGCTGGGGCGCCAAGGGCCATGAGGCGCTGATCGCCGAGTTGAAGACCCGCTACAAGGAGCCGTGGATGACGCAGAACGCCATCTCCACCTATGGCGACATGTGGGTGATCAAGGACGCGCTGGAAAAGGCCGGCAAAGCCGATCGGGTCGCCGTCGGCGAAGCGCTGCGCACCATGGATGGCGGCCCCTCGAAATACTATCCGCTAGGCGAGATCAAGTTCGACGAGAAGGGCCGCCGCGTCGGCGCCGGCATGACCATCGTGCAGTGGCAATCCGGCGTGCCGGTGACGGTGTTTCCGCCGGAGCTCGCGCTGGCGAAGCCGTTCTGGCCAAAAAGCTGACATCCGCCCCACAAGAAACGGAGACCACAATGGACAAGGCGACCTACGACCGCGGCCTCGAAATCCGCAAGAGCGTGCTCGGCAACGAGTTCGTCGACAAGGCGATCGCGTCGGCCGACGAGTTCAACCGCCCAATGCAGGACCTCACCACGGAATATTGCTGGGGCTACGTCTGGGGCCGCGAGGGCCTGACGCGAAAGACGCGCAGCTTCCTCAACCTCGCGATGCTGTGCGCGCTCAACCGCCCGCACGAGCTCAAGACTCATGTCCGCGGCGCACTCGCCAACGGCGCGACCAAGGAGGAGATCCGCGAGGTCTTCATGCAGGTCGCGATCTATTGCGGCGTGCCGGCCGGCGTCGATGCTTTCCGCAACGCGAAGGAAGTCTTCGCCGAGCTCGACAAGAAGTAGCTGAGCAGGTTCGCGATGAAGGGTAAATGGGCGCTCGTGACCGGTGCGACGGCAGGCCTCGGCCTTGCGGTCGCGGAAGGCCTTGCCGGCGCGGGCGCCAACATTGTCCTGCACGACCTCGCTCAGCCGAAGCAGGCTGCAGACGATCTGCGCGCCCGCTTCGGCATTGAGACGATCGCAGCCGGCGCCGACCTGTCGCGCCGCGAAGCGATCGAGACCATGATGACGGATCTGCGCGACCGCTGCGGCGCCATCGACGTCCTCGTCAATAACGCCGTCGTCAGGCATTTCGCCGCGATCGAGCAGTTTCCGCCCGACCGCTGGGACGAGGCGCTGGCCGTCAATTTGTCGGCGCCGTTCCACCTCATCCGCCTGGCGCTGCCGGCGATGAAGCAGCGCGGCTGGGGCCGGATCATCAATATGGGCTCGATCTATTCGAGCCGTGCGGTCGAGAACCGCATCGACTACGTCACCACCAAGACGGCGATCGCAGGCATGACCCGCGCCGTCGCCATCGAGACGGCGCGCAGCGGCATCACCTGCAACACTCTCTGCCCCGGCACGCTGCCGACGCCCGCCATCCTGAACAAGATTGCGGGGATGGCGGAGGGCAGCGGCCGTCCCGTCGCGGAGGTCACGCGCGACTATCTCGGCGAGCGCCAGCCCACTCAGCGCTTCATCGAGATGGACGCCGTCGCGGCCATGGTCGTCTTCCTCTGCGGCCCCGCCGCAAACGACGTCACCGGCGCCAGCCTGCCGATCGACGGGGGCTGGTCCGTGGCATGAGCACATGGGAACGGGAGTTTTGCGATGACTGAACGATCAGGCCAGACCGCCGTGCTCACGGGCGCCGCCGGCGGCATGGGGCGCGCCATTACCAAGGCGCTGCTGGACAGCGGCCGCCGCGTCGTGCTGGTCGACCGCGACGCCAAGGCGCTTGAACAACTGGCGGCGACGGCAGGCGATGCGGTGGTCCCGATCCAGCTTGACGTCAGCGATGCCAAGGCTGTCGATCGCCTGCCCGATGCCATTCCCGCTCATTTCAAGCCGGTCGATATCCTCATCAACAATGCCGGCCACGACATCGGCGGCCGGACGCGCTTCGACATCGGTTCTGCCGACGACTGGTCCAACATCATCCAGACCAATCTGATCGGCCTGATGCGCGTCACCCGCGCGATCCTGCCCGCGATGGTCCAGCGCAACGCCGGCCATATCGTCAACATCAGCTCCATCAACGCGGTGCGGATCGTGCCCGACATGGCCGCCTACAGCACCAGCAAGGCGGGCGTGCACATGTTCACCGAGACCCTCCGCGGCGAGCTCGCGGACACCGCGATCCGGGTCACCGAGCTGCAGCCCGGGCTGACCCGCACCAACATCATCCTAACCCGCTACCGCGGCGATCAGCAGAAGGAAAAGGAGTATTTCGATCAGTTCAGGATGGCGCTCGATCCCGCCGATATCGCGCGGTCGATCGTGTTCGCCCTCGACCAGCCCGCCCACGTTCAAATTGCCGAAATGATGATTCTGCCTGTAAACCGGTACTGAGTTTTCCCGAACAGGACCAGAACATGGAAAGACGCCGCGAATTGCAGTCGACACTCCGCATCGAGGACGTCCCGACCGTCCGGGCGATGGTGGCGCAGAAGCTGCGTGCGGCGATCATGTCGGGAACGCTGAAGCCGGGCCAGCGCCTGGTCGAGCGCGAGCTCTGCGAGATGATGGGTGTCAGCCGTCCCTCGATCCGCGAGGCGCTGCGGGCGCTCGAGGCCGACGGGCTGGTCAACACGGTCCCGCACCGCGGCCCCGTGGTGTCCACGATCAGCCTGGAAGAGGCACGGCAGCTCTACGCCGCACGCGCGGTGCTCGAAGGCTTCGCCGGACGCGAATGCGCGCGGCTGCACGATCCCGAGGTGGCACGCCGGATCGGCGACGCCCTGACGCGGCTGAAGGCCGCCGCCGCCAAGCAGGATCTCGTCGGCAGCCTCGAAGCCAAGACCGATTTCTACGCAGCGCTGATCGGCGGCTGCCGCAATGCGTTCATCGAGCGCATGCTCAAGCCGCTGCACGATCGCATCCAGCTGCTGCGGATCACCTCGATGTCGCAGCCGAAGCGGATCAACAAGAGCCTGCGCGAAGTCACTGCGATCTGGCGAGCGATCCAGAACGGCGACCCGGATCTCGCCGAACGCTGCTGCGTCGACCACATCAATGCGGCTGCGGTGGCAGCGCTCGACATGATCGAAAAATCGTCGGCGGCCAAGGAGGCGGCGCCTACCGACGACTAGAACAATGCCGCCAGGGAGTGTTCGATGACGTTTCTCGTACGATCGCTGATCCTGTTCCTCCTGCTCTATCCCTGCGGCGCGGCGATCGCGGACGACTACCCCGCCCGCCCGATCACGGTCATCGTGCCGTTCTCCGCCGGCGGGCCCGGCGACGTCATCGCGCGCATCCTCGGCAGCGCCATGAGCGCGACGCTGAAACAATCCATCGTCATCGAAAATGTCGTCGGCGCCGGCGGCACGCTCGGCACCAACCGCGTCGCCAAGGCGGCCCCTGACGGCTATACGTTGCTGCTGATGCATGTCGGCCAAGCCACGGCACCTGCCCTTTACGCCAAGCTGCCGTTCGACCCAGTCGGCGACTTCGCCCCGATCGGGCTCGTCACCGACGTCCCGATGATCCTGGTGGCGCGGCCGAACTATCCCGCCAAGGACCTCGGCGAGCTCATCACGCAGATTCGCAAGGCCGGCGACAAGGTTACTTTCGGTAATGTCGGTCTCGGCTCGGCATCGCAGCTCTGCGGCCTGATGTTCATGAGCGCCACGGATACCAAGCTCACCCCGATCTACTACAAGGGCGGCGGACCGGCGCTGAACGACGTCATCGCCGGCCACATCGACGTCTATTGCGATCCCGCGACCGGACCGACGCCCTACATCCAGTCGAACACGATCAAGGGCTACGCGATCACCAGCAAGACGCGCGTTGCGACGCTGCCTGAGGTGCCGACCTCGACGGAATCCGGCGTTCCCGAATTCGACGTGACGACTTGGTATGGTCTGTACGCGCCGAAGGGGACGCCGAAACCGGTGATCGACCACCTCGTCGCCGCGCTGCAGGCGGCGCTGAGGGACCCGGCACTGATCAGCCGCTTTGCCGAGCTCAGCATGACTCCCGTCGAATCCGAGCGTGCGACGCCGGAAGCGCTCGAAGCGTTCTTGAAAGCCGAGATCGGCAAATGGAAACGGATCATCAAAGCCGCCGGTATCGATCCACAGTAGACGCTAGCGGCGGAGAGGCCGATGCCTCTCTACATGCTGCGATAGCGCACCATCTGTACGACGACGAAGCAAAGCAGGATGCGCAAATGAACGCATCAAGCGCCGAGCGAAACAAGCAAAAGGAAGGTGAACGTTTGTCAGAATGGGAATGCGCGTCTTGACAGAATGAAACGGCCTGACGCGCTAAGTTATTGAAAATATTGGAGCGGGTGAAGGGAATCGAACCCTCGTATTCAGCTTGGAAGTCTTCGAATTTCCGCAGTGTTTTCAAGCCCCATTCCGACAATTCGCAGCCTTTTTGCTCATTGAGATCACTACAGAATTTGCTTTTGTCGGAATGATGTTCGAGTTGGCTGTCTACTGGCGGCAAGGTGCTCGGACTGCCTCTTTGCTCTTTTCGATTTCAGAAGTGAACGCTCGACCTGGCCGATGCTCGGATCCATTCGGGCCGACCATCAGACCAAACCGGCAGAAGGGGCCTGCTCGGCTGTATACGCGCGGGCCGACGGCCCCTCACAGTTGTAATTTTCGATCTATGCGCGATAAGATAGCCAGGTACTACTTTCACCGTTTGCCATTCGTTATTGCCGATGGGCTTTAGATTTCGTCGCAGTTTCAAGATTGTCGGCGAAATCGTCGTGGTCACCGACGACGACGATCGCGAGGGTGAAGGCGACCTCGTCGTCGCCGCCTCGCAGTGCACGGCTGAGAAGATGGCCTTCATCATCCGCCATACATCGGGAATCGTTTGCGCTCCGATTACCCTCGAAGACGCGAGACGCCTGCGGCTTGACCCGATGGTTCTCAACAACGACTCGGCTCACACCACGGCGTTCACCGTGTCGGTGGACTACCGGCCGGATAACGGAACGGGCATCTCGGCCGAAGAACGGGCCTCGTGCTGCCGAGCACTCGCCAACCCCAACGCCGGCGCCGGCGATTTTTGCCGGCCGGGACACGTCTTCCCTCTGATCGCAAAGGAGGGGGGCGTACTCATGCGCTCGGGTCACACCGAGGCCGCCGTCGACCTGTGCAGACTGGCAGGTGTCGAGCCGGTCGGTGTCATCAGCGAACTGATGAACGACGATGGCTCAGTGATGAAGGGTCCGCAAGTCGCGGCGTTCGCCGACAAGCACAAGCTGAAACAGGTCGCCATCGCTGACCTCATCAGCTTCCGGCAGGCCCGCGAGACGCTGATCGAGCGCGTCTCGAGCGTCACGACGGAGAGCCCGATCGGCCCGCTCCAGGGCTATTCGTATCGCTCGCCGTTCGACCCCATTCATCACGTCGCCTATATCTACGGAGAACTGGGCGACGGCACCAACGTCCTCACGCGCTTCTACAAACCTAACATCCTGCGCGATTTGTTCTCGGGTCAGGAACACGCCAAGATGAACGTCATTCTGCAACGCTTCAAGGATAACGGCAGCGGCGTGCTCGTCTATCTCCGCGACGGCGCGGCGGGTGTTCCGCCTGCGCCGTTAGGCCCGACCGGTTCGCGCGAAGACGACCGCAATCGGCAATGGCGAGAGATCGGCGTCGGCGCCCAGATCCTGCGGGATCTCAAGATCAGTTCCATCCGTCACCTCACGTCGTCGACGCATCACTTCAAGGGACTGTCAGGCTTTGGCATCGAGATCGTCCGAAACGAAGCGCTCTAACTCCAGCCATCTGCGTTGCGAAAGTCTATTGAGTGCGTCCCGAACCTCACGCATCCGACTAAGCTTGCAGTCCGTTTCGCGACAGATCTCCCCCGGCCCAGCCTGGCCGGCCTCGCGCTCGGAGAAGTAGCGCGCCGGCGACTTGCCAAGCGCCTTCTTGAACATGGTGATGAACGCTTCACCGACGCGTAGCCGAGCGCCTCCCCTTCGCACCGCGCTCAGTTGTCGAGTTCGGCGCACAGGCGAGATTGGCAATACCGGATTTGGCCGCCAGTCTGTTCGATCTCCCAAACAAGCCGAGCTACGGGGACCATCTGGAAAGGCAGCTACGGGTCATACTCGCTAACTCAGTAAGCACGGCTTGAGCCAGACGAATGTCCGTAGCTTCTCCTTCATCTTGGTCATCGCACAGGTCACCTGAACGGTAGAAGCGAATTGCTTCAAGCTTGACCTTGATGCCAGTCAAGGTGCATGCGCGCAGTCGCTCAATTCGCCCGACGATTTCGATGGCTCCCTCGTAGGCCTGCTCGGCGAACCTGGCTGTGTCCACCAATTGCGGCGAGGAATCGCAAAGGCGAATTGTGCGGACGGCAGCTCCAAGCTATGCTTGTGATCCGGCCCTGCACCTCCTGTATGGCTTCCTTCGCTTCATACGTCACCTTGGGAGGCTTGGGCGCTGCGTCCCTTGCCCTCTCGATCTTAGGCTGGCCGGCTTTCTTCCGCCGCCAGATGTCGTCTGCAATCGCGTCCAATTCGTCCTTGGATAGCGTCCATCGGTTTTCTCGCTCCCACTTCTCGCGGTTAAGCTTAGGCGTGAGGTCGACGATTGTCGTCTGCGGCTGCTTCAGGGCCCTTTCAAGCGCCATTCCTGTCTCGAGCGCAGCGAATCCAGATGCCGCAAGATCCTTGTGCACCTGCCCCTTCTCGTCGAACGTCAGATAGCTTCCTTGTGTTCGCTGGATGCGAACCGGCTTCTTTCCTTCGCTTTCGAGAATGACGTCTGCGACCCTCTGCTTGGTGCCGGCGTACTGCGGCATGGCGTCTTTGCCGCGGATCAGGCCCATCCTCACTCGCTGCGACATCGCCTGAAGCCCGTCTTCGGCGAAGAGGTAAAAACGGATTGAAAGCCCCATGTGACCGTCCCTGATGGGCCAACATGTTTCCCCGCATCGACGGAATGGGCAATACCAAATGGGTTGGAAATTTCCGATGGGCTATGTCCCGGTCAAAAACTTTCGCCTGCCCTACATCCTCTGTGGGAGGCTCGCCTAAAGCTTGGCGGAGAATGCAGGAGAGCGCCGCATCCTGAAGGAGGAAGGTTTTCAAGACCGCAGGCAGACCATTTCGTCTGGCCTCTCCAAACTAGTCGGCCTGGCGGCACGTGAAGACACCGGTACGTCAAGGGCCAAATATGCGAGCATCTTCATCTCGCGACGACCGCGGGTAACGGTGTCCAAGATCAGGCCCGAAGAAACCGACAGCATGCCCATGATCATCAGTCCCATCGACAATACCGCCGTCGGGAGCCGCGGCACCAACCCGGTTTCCAGGAACGTGATGATGATCGGTACGGCAAGGCCAATAGACAATGCTGCGAGCCCTGCGGCGATGCAGGCAAAAAAATGAAGGGGCCTCTCCGACCGGTACAGCTTCAGCATCGTTGCAACGATACGGAGCCCGTCTTTCCAGGTGTTGAGCTTAGAACTCGACCCGACAGGCCTCGCAAAATAGAGCGTCTCGAGTTCTCCAACTGGCAGCGACAATTCCAACGCATGCACGGCCAACTCAGTCTCGATCTCGAATCCGTTCGACAGCGCCGGAAAGGACTTCACGAATCGACGCGAAAAGATGCGATAGCCCGATAGAATATCTTTGAACGCTCGACCGAAGATCAGCGACAGAAGGCCTGTCAGCATCCGGTTCCCAGTCCGATGGCCCCGCCGATACGCTGCCTCGGATTGATCCACACGAACGCCAACGACCATATCCAACTGTTCCGCGATGAGCTTATGAATGAGGCGCGGTGCGCTGGATGCGTCATAGGTAGCATCGCCGTCGACAAGGACGTAGATGTCGGCCTCAATGGCGGCGAACATCCGTCGGACCACATGCCCCTTTCCCTGCGCGCGTTCGCTGCGCACCACCGCTCCGCTCTCCGCCGCCATCTCTGCAGTGCGATCCACACAGTTGTTCTCGTAGACGTAGACTTCGGCACCGGGCAGAGTGTTACGGAAATCTCTCACGACTGTGCCGACGGTCGCCTCCTCATTGTAGCAAGGCACCAGGACGGCGATTCTGAACTGCGAGAGGTTCATTGAATTTCTCGCGCTCGAAAGCCTTCTCGCGACGACCATCGGCGCGCCGCCACGAAGACCTGTCTGGCGTCCGTCACGCGGGCCGCCATCAGGGCCGCGGCCGCTATAACGCCGATCGCTGCTGCTGCGCTTCTCGATACAAAGAACGCATGGATCTGGCTATGATTGCTCAAAATCTCAAACCACACCACAGGGATCAGAGCCGGCCAAGCCAACGCCAGTGAAGGTCGCCGCAGTGGTATGCGGAAGGTCAACAGCACCGGCAGAAGTATCAGCATTCCCCAACTAAAGAATGCATTGGTGAAGACCTTTGCCGTCGCCGCAAGCGGGAAATGCCACACCTTGACGTTGTCACCACCAATCCTAAACAGGACGGTATCGATGACGTCAGCCTTAATATCGAACGATGGCTCGACGACAAAGGCTGCCACCCATTTTGCTGCCCAGGTAGCTCCATAGGCCGAAAACCAGATTCCAACACAGATCAAAGCGATCGGAGCGCCTCGACCAGCCACGACAAGAAAGAACGCCAATAGCATCGGCATCCACGGCGGGTTGACCAAGAAGTCGACGAAATTGAAGAGCGAGCCGAAGGCGGCCGCTATCACAATCAAGACCTGGTCCGTCGCCCGCTTCCTGACCGCCGCGGCGAAGATGGCGGCGCCGCCAAGGATGATGGCCGTACTAATGGCATGTGGCGTGATTTGCCAGATGCGCACGAAGTCCGACATGAATAACACTGGTGCACATAGCCCAATCGTCGCGGCAACGCCGATCAGCTTGGCCGCTTCAGAACAGAAGAGGACAGCCAAAACCACCAGAACCATCAGATTTAGAAGCTTGAGCACCAGGATCGGAAGAACCGACGCCAGCGGTGCAGCGTAGGCCCGGTAGCCATGCCAATAGCGAGAGTACCGTTGCCATGTGACGGACGTTGGGTCAGTAGCCGCCGCCTTAAGGTCATCACAGGAATGCCGCTCAGAAACGGGTCTGGAAGCCGTGATTCCAGCGGCGGCCGGGCCGACGGCTGGCTGGAGCCCGATCCCGAGCGAATAGCAGTCCGTGAAGCGGTCTCCGCCGGTGATCCAGAAATTCTTGGAGTGAAAACTCGTCTCAAGAACACCTGAATCGAAAGCATCCCGGATGTGCTCCCAAGTCCTGTGGTGGGAGATCACGCGGTCCAAGTTCGACATCAGCAAAAAGTAAACAGGTTGCAACGCAGCAACCAACAGTCCGGCCAAGAGTATGGCCGGAAAATATCGCTTCAACTTCGCCCCCTTGCCCAGAAAGCGCGCGACGTTACCACTACAACTAGCGATGGCGCAAGATGCTGCGCCACTCTCTGCGACCAAATCCAGCGATATAGGGAGATCGTCGCATTGGGGATTGTATTCACGCAGGCGTCACCAGAGCAAACCTAGCAAGTCTTTCCGATCGCATCTTAAAAGGAAGTCGACGTCTGATGAGATTAACTGAAATACAGGATCAGGCGATTGCCGCGCGAATGGCGCTTATCGTAGGTGCGGACCGGTTCGATCAGCTCTTCCGAGCTGTACGGTTCGACGAATTGGACGGCGATATTCTCTATGTCTACGCTCGCGACGAGGACGCCGCCGCCGAGATGGAGGACGAGTTCGCTCTGCACATTTCTATTATTGCCTCAAAGATTCTGGATCGCGAGATCAATGTCGTGCTCGTGCTTCCGCGGCAACTCCTGAAACCCGAACGATAGCTGTCCACATTGGGATGAGCGGCGATCGCGACATGTGGAATGTGGTAGACCGCCTTAGTTCTGAAGCGCTCGTCAGCTCCAAGCCTTCCTGCTAAGCTTTCCCTTCAACGCCCTGATCAATCCCGACGCATCCTTGAATCTATGTCGAAACTTCTTTTGCACGACCGCCTGAGTCATTATCAGCGGACGTTTTGGAAGACTGGTCATGGGCGCCAGGATATAGTCGAGCGGCTGCTTATTCTGCTCGTCGAGCCTGACCACGACGACGATACCCGGACGCTGCTTGGCACTACGCCTTAACGTCCAGACCCGACAGCGCCGTTGGGGATGCTGCCAGCAGCGGGCGACGCGCAATGATATGAAGGATCCCCCTTTGACTGCCAAGCAGCCTCCAGTCCGCTCAGCAATGAGATTGGAGCCGAGGTTGGGCAGGCCAGCACTAATTTCTGCGGCGAGTTGCTGGATCAGGCTCATGCGGTCGCCACGCGTATCGAGATAGCTGTAGTCTGCTAGAGGAGTGAAACCGATCAACGCATACGCCTTGCGAAGGCTACCGAACCGGCGTTCATATATAGACGCGCAGGGTACGCCCTTGGTCCGATTGATCGCGTCGGCAGACAAAGTGCCTAGCCGGAGTTGGAGAACGCGCAACTTCTTGAGCAACATATCGGACGACAGCTGCTGCCGCACCCGACGCTCGATAATCCGCTGAGCGTCATCGAATACGTTGCGCGGTAAAATTGGCTCCAGGGCGCCCTCTTTGCGGATCCATTTGACCTTGCCGTTGATGACGCGACGCTGTCGCAGATAGCTCGACGTCCGATAATAGACGGTGTTGCCGATGTAGTTTTCATTGCGCAGGATGCGGCCAATCATCTGCAGATTCCACCGCACACCGCGATGGTTAGGAACACCCTTCGCGTTCAGCTCGCGGGCGATGTCTGTTTCCCCCTTTCCGCCAACGAAGCTTTCGAATATCCACCGCACGATTGCGATATCATCGGAAGATCCGGCCCGGAGCAACACTCTGTCGGTGTGCAATGCCTTCTGCTCGCCAGGCTGTAGAAAGCCCCTCGATTTGCCTGTTGCGTCGATCAGTTCTCTGCGCAGTGCAAAGCCTGGTCGACCACCCACCCGATAGCCGAGCCCGACGATTCGGCAATGCCCAGCAAAAACCTTCGCCGACTTGTCGCGGCTGTCCTCGGCCGCCATCAGGCGCTTCATGCTTTTCCAGAGGCCGGACATCGGGCTTCCATCGTTCTCGAAGATTTCAGCGCAATAGACCACCTTTACGCCGGCCAACTTGCAGAGGAACTCATAGTAGGCGCTTTCATCCGTGTCCTGAAACCGCCCCCAGCGGCTGACGTCCCGCACCAGCACGGTGGCGAAGTCAGCGGCTCCCGATTGCACGTCATTGAGTAGATCGATCAGCCCCTTCCGATTATTGATCCTCAGCCCGCTAATGCCCTCATCCATATACGTGCGCACGATCTCGAGCCGATGCTCGGCCGCGTAGGCCGCGATCAAAGCCATCTGATTTGCGATTGAGTACTGTTGCCGATCAGTCGACATGCGGATGTATTGTGCCGCCCGGAGCTCATTCTCCCGTCGTCGAGGCAGCTTGACATTCTGGACAGTGAGCGCAGTTCCCATGGAACGCCCCTACCGTTGTGCCTTGAGCCTATTCCAGCCAACTTGAAAGCCAAGATGAACCATGCTTTCCGATCCAGCGCAGCGCAAGCGAACCTAAGATTGACGCCAAGGCAGACCAAAGCCAGGATCGGCCGCGCGCAGCGCTGATCGAGCGCAGATACAACAAGGCGCCAAGGAGAGGCCCGTAGTTCTTTCGGAAATCTCCGTTTAGCTTGGCTATCCTGGAAAGATCGGAGTTCTCAACTTCGTCGGCCATTGCGCTGGTCCTCTCTTGATTGAAGCCAGCGCCCTATAAACTCCTGTTTTGCCCGACGGAGCAAGCGAAATTCGGCAAATCAAAATCATTTCGACTCGGCTGCGCACGCTCCGACCCGCCCCTCCCTCGTTGCGAGCCATAGAAGCTCAATCGGCTTTCGGGCGGCGGAAGCTTCAATGACTCCAGGCTTCGTGCCGCGCTTTGTTTTCGATGGCTTGTGAGCACATTCTTTAGTTGAGTGAAACATGTTGAAAGGTTAAATGCAAATCGGGTGCGCACGGATCTGCGGATCGCTACGATCTGGCGTTAACGGATCCAGCATGCAATTGGTCACACAAATCTCCCATCGGCGCGATATCGACGGGCTCCGGGCGATCGCGGTCCTGAGCGTTGTCTTCTACCATTTGGAGGTTCCCCCGTTCGGCGGTGGCTTTGTCGGCGTCGACTTGTTTTTCGTCGTGTCGGGCTATCTGATCTCGCGGATCATCCTCAGCGAAGCTGAGCGCGGTGAGTTTTCGGTTCAACGTTTCTACGAGCGCCGCATCCGGCGGCTCTTTCCTGCAGCAATCGTTACGACCATCGGCACCCTGGTGATCGGTGCCCTTTGGTTCTCTCCGGAACTTTTCAAGGGCTTAGCTCAAGACGTCGTGGCGACGCTGGGATCAGTCTCGAACTTCTATTTCTGGCGCAGCGCCCACGGGTATTTTGCCAGCTCGGCTGATCCAAGCCCGGTTCTGCATTTCTGGTCGCTGGCCGTCGAGGAGCAATTCTATCTCCTCTGGCCCGTGATTCTTCTGTTGGGGCGCAGATTGCTCGGTCGCGCGCTGCCTCTGCTCATTCTGGGCACTGCAGTCCTTTCGCTCGGCATAGCGCAGGCGACACTCGCGACCGACAATTCGGGCGCATTCTACCTGCCAACCTGCCGCGCCTTCGAATTTGCGATCGGAACGCTAGTTATATTTGCGGAGCAGAGGCTGATTCTCTCGGCCCTGTTGCGCTCGCTGCTGGCAGCCGCTGGACTCACATTGATCGGTTACGCGATCGTTAGCTTTGATGGTACAACCCCCTTCCCCGGCGCGAATGCCCTGATCCCTTGTCTGGGCGCAGCCTGCGTGATCTTGGCCGGCGATCGCAACGCCCTCTCGCCTCTTCTGACTAATCCGCTGGCTGTCCGCGTCGGGCTGGTTTCCTATTCACTGTACCTCGTGCACTGGCCGTTGATCGTCTACGCAAACTACATCGCAGGCGATGACGCCAGGTCGGTCCCGGCGAAAGCCCTGATCTTCATCCTGGCGATGACCCTTGCCGAGTTGATGTATCGGCGGATCGAACAGCCTTATCGCGAAGGTCGCTCGTCGCTACTGCGGGTTGCCGGCCCTGCCGCTGCGATGGTCGTCTCGCTGGCCGCTATTGCCTTCATGGCCAATCGTCAGGATGGTTGGCCATGGCGGCTTTCGGCGGAGGCGCGCGAGATCGCAGATCTACAGCGGTTTGGATTTTGGCCATGTGCTAAGAGCGTACAATCGAATTGCGCGTTCGGTTCCTTGGGCGATCCTGTCGGCTTGCAACTGCTCGGCGATTCCTTTGCCGAGCATTATGTCGCAGCGTTGAACCCGTTGGCAAAGCGTGCCGGCGTGCGGGGAGAAGCGTTCACGGCGGAAGGCTGTCCCTTACTCGCCGGCCTCGTGCGGACCGATTTCGACGGCTCTGATGACTGCAAACGCAAGCGTAATAGCTACCTCGCCGCGATCAGACAGAGCCGGGCCGCCGTCGTGCTCAGTCAATCCTGGATGACCTACGGTAGTTCGATCCGCAACGAGTTCGCGCCAGAAGTCAAAGCTCCAGCGCTGCAGATATGGCGGGACGGTATCGAGAATACGATCCGTGACCTCGGCAGCAGCGGGCGACGCTTCTTGATCATCGCGCCCTCGGTCGAGCCGGGTTGCCGCAGCTCGATGTCGCGCTTCGCACCAGGGCCACTCTGGCATGCGCCAAGCAAAGCCTGTCCATCTGTGCCTCTCGATCGGGTGAAACTCGACAACCGCGAGTTCAATGTTATGCTGGAAGAATTGCGGAGCCGCTATCCAGACCAAGTTTCTGTGCTACATCCGGACCAGTATCTGTGCCGAGAAGCCGAATGCCCCACCACCGTGGATGGACTCTGGCTCTACTGGGACGTCGATCACCTCACCGTTGCAGGTGCGCAGCTTGTTGGCGAGGGAGCCGCAAACCAACTCCTTGAGTTTATCCGCGGCAAACAGGCTGCCCCACCGCTCCCCAGAACGCCCAGCGAAGTCATCTCCGACTGAAGTGCAATCGTCTTTATGTGCAATCTGTACTCAATCACGACCAATCAAGCTGCGATTAGCGCGCTATTTCGCGTGGTCAATCAATACATCGGCAATCTTGCGCCCATTCCCGGCGTTTTTCCGGACTATAAGGCGCCGATCGTTCGGAACGGTCCCGACGGCCGCGAGCTCGCGACCGCGCGCTGGGGCATGCCGTCGTCCTCGAAGGCGCTGATGGACGCGACCAAGAAGCGTGCCGAGAAGCTGCAGGCCAAGGGCAAGATGGTGGACTTCAAGGAATTGCTCCGGATGGAGCCGGATTCCGGAACGACCAACATCCGGAACGTGAAGTCGAAGCATTGGACGCGCTGGCTTGGTGTCGAGAGCCGCTGCGTGGTGCCGTTCAACTCGTTTAGCGAGTTCAACAAGGCCGAGGGCGGCGACATCTGGTTCGCAATCGACGAGCGCCGGCCGCTCCTCTGCTTCGCCGGCATCTGGACCAACTGGACGTCCGTTCGGAAGGTGAAGGAAGGCCAGACAACCAACGACCTCTACGCCTTCTTGACCACGGAGCCGAACGCCGAGGTCGGCGCCATCCACCCGAAGGCGATGCCCGTGATCCTGACCACGCCCGAGGAGGTCGAGACCTGGATGAACGCACCTGCCGAAGAAGCTCTCAAGCTACAGCGGCCCCTTCCGGACGGAACACTCCGGATCGTCGCCCGCGGCGTGAAGGAGGATCCATCGTCTGAACTTAGCTCGTAACGGGTCCCCTGCGACCACGCATTCGTCGAGAGCGCGGAGCACCGTCAAGCTCTGATGGCGCGGGAAGGCCTCAGCGCAGAAGGTGGGAACGAGAAAACTGTGCCTGAGTAACCTACAACCGGAGTCCGCAGCGTAGCGGCAAGCCTTTCGGGACATATCTCAGCTCACCCGGATCTAAAATACTGTTCCATAATCGTTTCGCGCAGAGAGCGTGGCCAAATGCGTCCGATCATAGACCCCACACCTGAGGATGATCGCTCGCCCCTTGGTTGCGGTTTGATGTTGACTTTGCATGTGACAGTAATGAGGATCACGGTGACTTCCCGTGCGATCTTTCGAACTCTGTCTATTCCACCGGCAGCGCTACGCGGTCCGCGTACGGCTCCTGGCGCATATTGCGTTGACCTAAGTGCCTTGCCAATCGTTTCAGAGCGGAGGCTCAATGTACTTACCAAAGCATCTTTCCCTTTTCTTGCTCGACAAAACTGGAAAGCCTCTAGCGAATGTTCCTGTCTATGCCGAGGTCCGAACGGCTGCTGAGTCTTTGGCGCGCGACCAGCGGTTTGATGAGCAGATAACAAACTTATTAAGTGAAGCTGATCCGAGCTTAGCCAGCGATGGCCTTGGGCTAGCGAACACGGTGCTCGCCTTCAGCGGAAACGTCGCAGCTCTTTTGACGAAAACAGCGAGAGACCGCCTCGCAACAGATGCCGATCTCGCAAAGCGCTTCTTCTCAGGCGTCATTCATGGCGTTTTTGCTGCGCTGGGAGTTACGTCGCTCAAGAATGTGCCGCGGACAGCATTATTAGATGCGATCAAGGCCCAAATTCCCATCGTGGCACGGCAACTCGAACTCGACCTAGCGCCAACGCTTCACTTCGGCAGCTCTTTTCCGCTGGGCTTCCTCGCAAGCGATCATGTTGGATATCTCTCATTTGATCTTTCTAGACTACCGGACGACCTCTACAAGGCGCTCATCCAAGCAATGCAACAACGCGCATTGCAGCCCGATGCTTCAACGCGCACCTCCGCTCGCTTCGCAATTTATGGCCGGGACGACCTCATCTTTGATGCGCTTGAGCAGTGTCGTTTCGCGGACGATGCTATCGTCACGAAGCTTGAGCTCAATTCGACTGAGCTTGCCTCCCTGGTTGCTCCGAGTGGCTATCCAAGCCTCCAGTTACCTAGTCTAACAGACTGGCGGCTATCTCCAGCGTCTTTCGCATCCTCACCTTCTGCTTTGGTCGGGAACGAACCCGGATGCGAATCTATCTTGCCCGCCAATTCGGCTCTTCAGGAATATTCCTTCTACCAAGTGACCGCTCTGAGCGATTCCGTCGAGATTGTGCCATCGGCCCTTTCTGAGTCTGTGCAAGTGGGCGTCATTCATGACTTCAAGATCTCATGGTACCCTCTCGGGCACTCGTTGGGCGCAATTCAATACAGCCTCCCCCTTGCTCCAGGCGAATCGATCAATCTTGCCGTCGTCGACTGGACGCGTCGAGACAATGCACTGCGCAAAGAGAATACGAATATCGACGAGCAAATCGTCCATCAAGAACATCGCGATCGCGTTGTGAGCGAAACTGTGAACGCTGCGGTGAAGGAATATCAAGCCGGCAGTAGTTTCCTCGGGGGGCTTGCTTCGTCCGCAGGCGCAAGCGGCACGCTGGGCGGCTTCGGTCTCGCTGCTGGGCTTGCGGGATCCCTGGGCGGCAGCACCTCAAACAGCAGCGGAACCCGGGACCTCATAGCGACAACTGTACAAAACCTGAGTGACAGCATCAGTCAGGCGAGCGCTGCATCGCGGGAGCTTAACAGCACAGTTGTTGTTCATTCAAATCAAGCTGAGAAAGAAGCGATCGAGACTCGAACGATTGTTAACTACAACCATTCGCACGCTCTCACGATCCTCTACTACGAGGTCCTCCGGCATTTTAGGGTTGTCACCGGTTGCGTCCGACGGCGTCCGGCCGTTTTGCTCAAGATGAAGACCGATTGGTTCGATGGTGCAGACGCGATCCAGACCGTGCGGGAGCGGCGCGTCCCGCTCAAGGCGGCTCTCCTTGATCCGAGTTTAGCTGACGCTTTCGACGCCGTCGAGCGGATCGCCAGAAGCAAGCAGGTGCCGGCGCCTCCAACTACGCCTTCTCCTGGCGTAGACATCCGTTATTTCGTGTTTGACCTCAGATGCGGTGGGCTGATCCCAAAAGACGGCATCGGGATCTCCGCGACCTTGCGCCCCAAAAATCTCCAACTGAACAATGGCGTCGACTTCAACCCTCCTGGCCTTTTCTCGCAGAAGGACGCGAACAACTCCTTTGTGGGTCAGTTGCCGTCCGGAACGGCCTCCGTTCCGTGGGCAGACATTGACCTCGTTTCAACCATCATCAAATTTGAAAACGCCGATGACGATGACTCGATAATCGCCTTCTCTCGGATCAAGGTGACGGGTATCGATACGGGCGGCAACGAGATCGTCCTCGTCGACAAAGACTATGCCGACGGTCATCTGATCCTCGGAAGCAACGCGAGTATTGATCTGCCGACGAAGCGACCTCCGGCACCGCCGCCCATGCCCGCCCGACCTGAAAGCGAAATCCAGGACGAAGCACTGCAGGCCCTCCTTCTCGATCATTTGCGCTTCCACAAGCTACACTACAGCCGCGCAATTCTGATCTCCGAGAACTCGTCGGAAAGAGCGTTATGGTTGTCGGCAGTTGGCGTGCTTGAGCGAGTAGAGAACCGCCCTGTCGAGATTATCGGCGATTATCTTGCATTCCCTTGCACCGACTTGGATTGGAGCACTCGGATAGAGCGGGCATTGCATAACGTCCCGTTCGGTGAGATTGCCGACGAGCGGCTCGTGACCGTGCCGGCGCGAGGCGTTTTCGCCGAAGCCAAGCTCGGTCATTGCAATTCTTCTGAGGTGATCGACAATACTCGCTTCTGGGATTGGCAGCAGTCGCCCATTCCTCACTTCGCACCCGAGATCGGGCGGGCCACACCCGTAACCCCGCACCCCGTGCAACCAGAAGGGCTAACACCCAGCCCCTTCCCACAATCGCTCGTCAACATCGTCAATCCACCCCCCGCGCCCGACCCAACTGGCCTTGCCGCGGCAATGTCCGTTCTTGGAACGCCCAATCTGTTCAGGGACATGTCTGGACAAGTTGCGGTTGCTGATCTCCTGAAGCGTCTTTCCGACAATTCCATTTCCATAGCGCAGGCAGCAAATATTGCACGCCAAATCCAGTCTAAATACGGCGACAGCGCCTCAGGCGGCACGATTGCGAGCAATCTACTCGGACAAACCCATGCCGCCGGCGGCATCGGCGGCCCCCGCGCAACTCCGGTGCAGCCTTCGCAAACGACAAGAGATCTTCACGACTGGCAAGACGTACTCAGGAGAGCCCAAAAGGAAGGTCTTTTGAACCCCGCGCAAACGCAGGCTGCTTATCAAGAGTTGACAAAAAGCGCACTAGACCTTCAACAGGTTGGCGATACCTATGTTCGTCCGGCCTGGACAAAAAATCAGCTTATTGGGCTCGTGGGAGAGGTGCTCATGGCCAGAGCCCTCGAACGAGATGGCCTCATCCTCTTCACTGATGTGACAAAGCATGTTGCGACCCCAGGGATCGATCTCGTCGCGCTGGATGCCCGGTCTGCAACACTTGAAGTGTGGCTGATTGACAATAAGGCGCAGATGCGTGGCATCAGCGGCGCGAGTTCGCTAACGACGAACTTCAACCAAAACAGGGATGCAGTTCTGACGTGGCTGGAGACCGAATGCAGGCACTCTCGAGCGCTTGAGGCAGCGCAGCTCATTCGAAACAATCAATTTCGGAAAGTGGTATCGAATGCTTGGGCCGGATCGGACAAGACTTTCACAAAGAGGCTGTTTGATGCAGGCCTCCACGCGTACGATCTAAGACTCGGCCAAGTTTTTACGAGCTATGCGACCTGGGAGACCGCCTTTGGTCAAATACAGAAGGGCGTCCGCCGTGTGGTCGGACTCGCCGGTTCGGCGACCCTCGAAGGAACATTCCTCATATTCGCCGCTGCAAGCGGGATTCTTTATGTGATGCGCTCGGACTCAATTATGAAAACTCTTGGAAATCTCGCGTTGGAGAGCGCGCTTGGTGCAATCCTCAGCGAACTACCAGGCGGCTTTTTTGGATCAATGGTGCTCGACCTCGAGAGTGACGAATCTCCCGGTCAAAGGCTGGCTAGGAAAAAGCGCGAGACCATAGACGAGATTTGTTCCCAGATTCCTGATTTTTCGCTGATGTCACCATCTGAACAGACGAGAACCCGCGACGTCATCGGCGAAATGCTTGAGAAGCCCCTAGACATTCCGCCACCGCCGGAGCCCTCAAAGCCGAAGTATATTTTGCCCGGGTTTCCTTCTCCCTCAAGCCCAATCGAGGCCTAGCTGATCTCTTCTTCCTTCATACGCTCCTTGCGGTTCTATGATGCATACCGGCACCAACGTTTCGCTTAGAGAATCGAGTTCTGCTTGCGCTCCAAAGCGCCCAGAACATTCTCGCGCAGCACGTTGAACCGGGCGGGCTCGATGAAAAGGCAACAATCGACGCCCTACTTGCCGTGCTCGATGACAATGAGGTAGTCCAGGCCGTGCTTGACCTAGATTGCAGGCTCTCTGGGCTAACCAAGATTGAAGTGTTTATCGCCAAGAAAGCCTCGCTCTCGGCAACTCTCAATCCGGGATAGAAATGGACTCTTCTGCCCAAGGGTCGCAGCGGTGCTATCGAGCGCGCCCTTCAACGCGGCAGCGAACTAAAAGTCTCGGAACGCTTGGGGCTCAGGGGACACCCTCCCCATCTGCGTCACGTTCATTTAACTGGGGACGAAATATTCCAGCACCACGACGAAAGCATTCTCTTCCAGACTGCGGAAGTCCAGTCATGAAGCAATATAGCTTTGCATTCAAATCATCTATAAAGGCTGCGACTTTTCGGGTGCCAGGATCGGCGGTAAATTCGCATTCATCCCGCAGGGTCTTCGATCGCTTGATATCGTCGAGGCATTTATTAAGCCACACAAAACTGGGCTGCACTTGCCGTTCAAATTGGCGCGCCTTTTCTTTGTCGTAATATTGCGCAAGCGACATGATATTGACCATTAGATCGCGATTCCAATCCGAAAGCATCTGGTCGTACTGCTCGAAGAGCTTGTTGCGTTCAAGAGAAGTTAATTCCCCCTCTGCGGCCAGCAGAACTTTCCGGCTCAAGAATAATCTGAACCACATTGATCGGGCCAAATCGCGAGAGAATTTCGCTCGCTCGCCGTCTTGAGCTATCTGAAGGCTATCAGGCTTCAAACCTACCCAGATCGCGATTTTGTCCGTTGATTCCGAGAACGCCGCCAAGCTTGCTACTAGAGCGGCAACCGCTGTGAGGCTCAAGCCGATTCTACTTCGTCCCCAATTGGCGAGCCATCTTGCCTCTGTCGCGGGCATCTTCTGCTTGTTTGCCTCGAAGGCAATGCGGGCTCTAGCGACGTCGGATCGCTCGGGCCGAGATAATCTGTAGGTCTTTTCCAATTGGTCAAATATCCTTCGGTTGAAAGGAACGCCTTGTCCTTCCGATCTGCAGTTCTATTTGCTTCGAGCTACTCGGATCTTCTTGAATGTCGTTGGCCGAAGCAAGAGAGCAATGTTCGAGAACACCGACCACGCCATCTCAAGCCAAGCTGCGACAAAAAAGAAGAAGCAAAAAAGCGGCTATCGCGCTCTGGCAAGGATCAATGCGGATACAGCCAATATTTTAGCTGCTCCTTGTTTGGCATCAATTTAAGCGTTGGAGTGCGCACTTCGGGCCGAAGATGCTCGCTTGAACTGATGATGCGCCCCAAATCGTCTAAAACGGCCCTGCTGTTAGAGAATGTACTATGATCGAGACTAAACATGTCATCACCGACCGCGGTTACGTCGATCGTCTCGATCCCCTCAACTAGATTAGGTCCAGTGTCTCCGACGTACCCGACTCGAATACCCCATGACTTCTTGTCGCTGACCAGCAATGCCTTGTCTGCTGAGGAAACATACATGGTCATATTCTTTGCGATGGTCCTAATGTCGTTCGCTTTCTTGATGAATACGTGCTTGTCCACATCGGGAGCGGCGAGCACCAACTCCGAGATGTTGAGTGTCACTTTGCTTAGAGCAGCTTGCTGGAGAGCTCCGACAAGGACGTGGTTGCCTAAGCTATGCGCCACGATGTAGAGGCGCTTTTGCCCTATCTCGCCATTGAGAAGTCGCAAAATTTGAAGTAAGTCGCCAATCGAATACTCCGCGCTTTCTCGATCGTAATCGTACTTCTTCCAATCGCCGGCGGAGGGCCAGGAAAATACCAAGGTCGATCCAGCGAAATTTGCATCATACGCAATCTGCGCCGCCTTAAAGATGGCATCCTGGAAAGGAACATTATATCCGTGAATGAATAGAAGGACGCTGTCCGCCCCCTCCCGCAGATCGGTAACGAACGAATCGCGTCCCATCAGTTTGAGCAGTTTGAGACGGAAATGATCCTCATCCCTCTCTGCTTCAAACTTCCACGTCAAATATTTGAATTTCGGTCGCTCAACTTTTCCTATTTGATGATTCTTCGGAACACTGACCACAGCGAGACCGTACTTTAATTTCTCGCTCCGTCCGTCCGTTATCGCACTCAACTCCAAGGTCGGTTTTTCGACTATTTCGCGGTTGGTCGCGAAATGCACCGGTTGCAAGGCTTTGGTATCTCTGAGCGCCAACTCGCTGTCGGTGGTTTCCAAGAATTTGTCCAGCATATCTTGAACGGATTTCTTGGAAGCCTCCGAACCCCTGCCGCTCATGTCGTTGTGCTGGAATTCGGTCTTCACGACCTGGATGCCCGCTTTTTCCATCTCCTCGTCGCTTGGGAGCACCCCAGGGTCGGTCTTGGATTGCGGATCGCGGGAGCGAAATGACAGGATCTTGAACTTGCCAGCGGTGAATGGGACTAGCATGTCGTCGAGCGTGATGACCTTCTTGACCTCCTCCGGATACTGCTTGGCGAAATACATCGCGATGTTGGGCGCCTCGGAATCGCCGACCATCGTCACCTTGGCGTAGTCGGCGTTGGGCTGAACCTTCTTCAACTCCTGCATGGCGTGATGGATATTGGCAACGCCGCGTAGGATTTGCCGTACGCGGTCGACATAGAGCTCGCCGGGCTTGGTGGCCATCGGAGGATCGGTCGGCAGATCGTGCTGCGGGCTCACGACCATGTAGCCGCGCGCAGCGAAGATGTTGGCGAGGAAGCCGTACTCGGTGTTCTTGACGGTATTGCCGTGGTTGATCACCGCGACCGGCAGCGTGATCATGCCGGCATTGGCCTGCATTTCCTTGTCGCGCCGCACCGCGATCTGGACGGGCACCGGGCGGTTGTCGCGCGAGGCGTCGTAGAAAGTGATGGTCTCACGCCTGATGGCCCATTCGCTGGCCGTAAAATATGCAGCAACGGCCAGGGCTGAGAGTGCAATTAGAACCGTAATTCCACGCTTCATGGCGGTACCTCAGGCGATAAATCGTATCAAAAATCTGAGGGTCCGGAAAAATTCGCCGCTGGAGCCCTCAATTGAATAATCCGCAAGCTCCCCGTATTTCCGCAGCCCGCTAAAGCGCACTGCTCAATTTCCACCTGCGTTCTTCCCCCCAAACAATGTACCGTTTACCGAGGAGGACGCAACTCCCGCGCGAGAAGGTCGATTGAGTTTCTGGAACTGATGGCTGCGTGGGAGCCCCACGATTCCGGCGTGGAGGGGCAACTTTGCGCCGTCAGTTCAGGACAAACCGTTTGGGATGCTGTGATGCGACGCCAGAAAACCGACCCCACCGATTGCTTCAGTACCGGTCGCTTTGCCTGCCGGCTTCAACGATCTGGGACACTCCGATGCGCTCGCCGGCCAGGAGGCGTTTCTCCAGGGCTTGCCTGGCGGGCGCTGATAGTGGGCCCGACAGTCTGACCAAGGCCCGCCAGGACAGTCGGGACCAAATCTCCTCCCGATCGCATTCGGAGTAGATCTCTAGCGGCCCGTACCAGGGCTGATATTTCCCGACGACGAGCAATGCTCTCAGCAGAGTAGTGCCCCTGCTTGAGATTGTGCTTGTTGCCCTTTGGAGCTCCGGGTGACGGTCCCCCGTGCATCCGGCAGCGGCCGTTAGGCATTGCGAGGGACTGGCCTGGCTTCCCGCTCCGGGTTTTCGCTCCGCATCGCATGGGGTTGTTCCTCCAATTTCTTGAGCCCCCCGGGCCCCTGGGTCTCCACAACACCAACTACCGCCTGGCCGCCGGCGTGGACGTGCACGTGCTCGACTGTGACCTTTTGCTGGCCTTTGCGCGGTATCCATATCGATAAGTATCCCCCGCAACTTCTGCTTTCGGATGGAGGAAGCAACTGTTTCAGACCTAAATTCGCTTCTGCAGCGACTTGAGTGTTCTATCAGCCTAGTGAAGGATGCAATCAGCCGGATATCAAGCGAACCGATCACTCCGGTCTAGATGACGGAAATCTCTGGCTCGGTTCCTCCCTGGTAGCGGGCGGATAAGACGTTTCTTTGCTCTTGCTAGGGGCTCTCTCCCGGCTCTTTGTGGGTAGACGGATTAATGAGACGTCGGGGCGTACCAATCGTCGAGTCCTTCGCGCCGCCTGCCCGGCTGGCTCGTTTGAAATCCGCGTCGCCATCAAGAAACGCCTCCAGCATGAACGGAATCAGCTCACCCACTTCCTCCTTGGTCCCGTAGGTCTCGGCGTAGAAGTCAGCATACTCTCGCAGCCGCTGTGCGAGACCCGGCGTGAGTACAACGCTCATCTTCACCGGCATCCGATCGGGTAGCCTCGCAAGCTTCATTCCTCACCTTCCCTTCGCCGCTGTTTGAACATCCTGGTACGGCTTCAGAACCAGATCCTTTGAAACAATCACCCGCAGCGGCCATCCGGGCCGTACCGTGATCGTCGGCTGCACGTCGAGCGCGCGCTCCACCAGGCGCTGTCCCGCACGATTAGTCGTTTGCTGCGTGCTTTCCCGCAGCGCCTTCACGAGATCGCTCTCGTCGTTGCCGATCGATAGCTGGGTTCCCACCCCGATCAGGGTCGCCAAGGCCACGCCCTTAAGCAACTGCCAGGTATGGAAATCCACCTGGTCCTCAAGGCCGGCGTAGCCGGCGACGTCCGTCGCCGGAAGGTTCTCGATCACGATTGAATTTCCGTTCGGCAGGATAAGCCGGCTCCAGATGACCAGCGCCCGCTTCTGGCCAAAGGCGACGACGCTGTCGTACTTGCCCAAGATCCTTGTCCCCTGCGGGATCAAGAGGTGCTCGCCGGTTACCGTATCGTACACGTTCTCGGTTACCTGGCCGATGGTCGCCCCAGGCAAGTCCGAATTCAGGCCCGTCACTAGACTCGCCGGAATGATCGACCCCGCCATCACCGCATAGGTGGATGGTGCTGGTTTGAGCGCATGGGGGTTGGTGGTCTCCGTGTCGGCTTTCGCTCCCACGAATGCCAGCTTTCGCGCCTGCGACGAGGGAATGATTTCGCTGGAGCGGTCGATCATAGCCTGTGCCGTCTTTGCGAGCTCCGCAGCGGACGGCCCGGTATCAGGCGTTGAAGGCCGGAATGCGGATGGGACAGCATTCGGTGCTTCGGTCGTACTCGCCTGCTTGCGCTTGTCCTGCTTTTCCGACAGGCGGACGAACAAGCCCGACTCCTTTGCCTGCTGAGCAACACGCGTCTGCCGAATCCGCTCGGCCCGCTCGGCATCTTCCTCCGGACTAGCCCGGAAACCAACTTCCGATGCCACACCGGCCTTCTTTTCGTTTTCGGCAAAGGCCCGGCCAATGTCCCCGGGCGACGGCGGTCCAAGCCGCGGCGTCGATGGCGGCAGTTCCTCATAGGACTTAGGCAGCTTGCTCAAGCCCTCGGCCGTCTGCTTGCGGTCGGTATTGTAAAGCTCCGTCCGCTCCAACGGCCTGAAGGAGTGCGGTCGGAGCGCAATGAGTATCGCTCCACCAACAAACAGCGCCGCGACCGCGCAGCCGATCATGAGGGCGCGCCTGTTGAGGCGCCGAACGGGCCGCGGACGGGCTCGCAGTTCAAGCGGCTCCGGATCCTGGTCCAATCCCGTTGTCATGAGGCGCTCCCGGTGCTGAAGACCTGCGACACCGGTCGCGCATCGATGCGGATGATCCGGACGATGCGCTGCGGATCTTCACCAAGGCGAAGCTCGGCGGCGCCGAACATCCGATCGACGATGTAGTAGGAACCGCGGACCCGGTAGTTGACCAGGTTCGGCCGGCCGTCGGCTCCGGCAACGAACAAGGGCGGCGCCTCCCCTTGCGACAGGCCGGACGGCATCTGGATGTAGACCTTGCGGCCGTCGTCGAAGGCACGCACCGGTCGCCACGGCGGATCGTCTCCTTCAATCCGGTAGCGGAAGTTCAGGCTATCGAGCCGGACGCCGCGATCGGCGACGCGCTCTTCGTTTTCCTGGGCAGCGACGTTCTGCTTATGGAGCGCGACGAGCGTATCGGTCGGATACGTCCAGGAGATAGACGCCATATAGGTCTGCTTGGTCGAGACGAGCTCGAGGTGATAGGCGCGCCGGTCAGTCAGGACCACGAGGTTGGTCTGAATATCCGGCAGCGTCGGTTTCACCAGGATGTGCACGCGGCGGGAGTTGCCCTGCCCGCTCGACGTATCGCCGACTACCCAGCGAACCGTATCTCCGGTGGAGACATCGATCAGTTCCTCGCCCGGTTGAAGCGCAATGGTCGAAACCTTCTCCGGGCTTGCGTAGAGCCGGTAGAGCGCACCTTCCGTCCAGGGGTAGACCTGGATGGCGTTGATATATCCGGCGCGTGTCGGCTCCATCCTCGCCGCCTTGTTGGCCTTGGCGATCGCCTGTTCCGGCGGCAGCTTTTCCTCCTTGGCTCCCTTCGTCGGAAAAGGCTTCAACTGGCCCGGCAAAGGCAAGACCTTGGGCGTTTCGACGACTTGCACCGGCGCCGGCGGATCGCTCTCTGGAAGGGCCTTCTCGAATGTCATCTCATCATAGGGCGCTTCGAGATTGAGCTTGGTGGCGCATCCGCCAAGCCCAACCGACAAGGCAAGGACACTGGCCGACGCGAGCTTGGTGAGGGCTTTGGAATTCATTTGGCGTCTCCAATGAGGTCGCGCGACCAGTTGAGGGAATGGACGTAGAGGCCGAGCGGGTTCTTCCGCAGCGTTTCAGCATCCGCAGGTGGTTTGAGAACGGTGGTGACGAGACCCGTGAAGCGCTCCGTCTTTGCGATCGACCCGTTCTCGAAGGTGTTTTCTTTCCAGCGGATCTCGAAGCTGTCGCCGGACGCGCGGACTACGGACGTGACCTCGGCCGTCACGGTCTTGGAGCCGATCTTTGTGAACGGATCGGCTTCGCGCGCGTAATCGTTTAAGGCTTGCGCTCCGCGGTCTGTGACAAAGTCGTAGGCACGCAGCCAGTTCGCACGGACGATGACCGGATCGATCGACAGTGAGCGGACGTTCTCGATGAAGCGCGCAAGGAAATGCGCGATCTGCGCGTCCGACGGCTGGTAGGCCTCGAGCGCCGGCCCGACTGCTCGGACTTCGCCGAGCCGATCGACCTCGACCACGTAGGGAGTGACGCCTGAGCGGGCGATCTGGGTGAAGATTGTCAATCCGAGCACACCGGACAGACCGATAGCTGCCAGAGCTACCAGCCGCCAGTTGCTGGCTTGCACACGGGCAGACCCTAATCGCTCGTCCCAGACCTGGGCTGCCTTCTGATAGGGGGTGACCGGCTCGGGCGTCTCGCCATAGCGGACGGACACGCGCTGAAAGGGGTGAGCCATATCTTACTCCTCCCCCAGCTTCGGGCCCGACGAATGCCCGCCCTTGTCCCCCTCCTTCAGGGTGTGAGCGGCGACTTGTGCTGCTTCTCTCGCGTGTCCCCGTACTGACGAGGCGGTTGCCCGACCCGCGCCTGCGGTGGCTCCGCCACTCGCTATGCCGCCCGCGCCGGCACTCGAGACTTGATCCACCGCCAAGGCGCGGGCCGCTGTGCCCGCAGAAGAAGACGTCCCCGTGAGCGACGCCGCAGAGCGGACGGCGGCCATTGAGCCGCCCGCCGCAAGTCGCAAGCCTCCGGCGGCGGCCGCTCCGCCGCCAATCACGACAGCAGCCGCGCCTGCCACCGTTCCAGCGGCTGCACCGGCCCCTAACTGGGGCGCACCTGAGACCAATCCGGCCGCGATTCCTGGGCCGAAGACGCCAAGGCCAAACAGCGAGAGGGCCGCCAGCAACAGGCTCATGGCCGACACGATATCCACCGGGCGCGTCAACGTGCTCGCGAGCTGACCGAAGATGGTCGAGCCAATGCCGATGATGATCGCAAGAACCATCACTTTCACCCCGGAAGCGACGACGTTGCCGAGCGTCTTTTCCGCAAGGAACGCGGTCTTTCCCCACAGCGCGAACGGCACGAGAATGAAGCTTGCGAGCGTCGTCAGCTTGAACTCGATCAGCGTGACGAAGAGTTGCACCGACAGAACGAAGAACGCGAGCACGATCAGGATCCAGCAGAACAGCAGGATCAGGATCGTCGGCAGGTTGGTCAGGACATCAAAGCCCGAGAATTGTCCGGTCTCCTCCAGGAGAGGATGGGCGGCCGTGAACCCGGCAGAGGCGACAAAGCCTGGCCGCGCCAGATCAGCGGCGCTTAAGCTCCCGCCAGACGCCTTCAGTCCAATCCCGGAGAACGATGCAAAGACGATATCGGCAAGGCTCTTGAAGTTGCCGATAATGAACGCGAATGCGCCGACATAAAGCACCTTCTTGGCGAGCGTGACCATGATGTGGTCGTCGGCGCGCATGCTCCAGGCAAGTCCGGCAAGCGTCAGGTCGATGCCGATCAATGTGGAGCTCAGGAATGAGACATCGCCCGACAGGAGCCCGAAGCCGGAATCGATGTAGCGCGAGAATGTCTCGGTGAAGCGGTCAATGACGGAGAGATCAGCCATGGCGCCCTCACCTACTTTCCGCCGGTGTAGGCATGGCCATCGCCGATGAAGCGGTTAAAGCGCTCCTTCGCAGCGGCAGACGACGCCTGCTGTTCGGCCGCCCGCAACGTGTCCGCGCGCGCCTGGGTTGCCAGCAGTGCCTGAGTCTGCAACGACTGCTTGATCTGTAGGCCGAGCAGTTCGTTGCCGGACTGTTGCGCCTGCAACGAGCCGACCGCAGCGGACGAATTCGCCATCAGCGTTCGAAGCGTCTGGCCATCTTGATCCAGAGAACCGACGATGGCCGACTGGATGGTGAGCGCCTGCTTCAGTCCGTCGTAGCTGTTGTCCCAGCGCGACGTCGCATCCAGAACCATCTTGTCGGACGAAACGGCTGCCGCATATTGGCGGGGATAAAGCCGCTCAAAGTCCTGCTGCGTCTTCTGAACATCAAACGAGAGGTTTTTCGCCTGAGCGATCAGGCTGTTCATCTGATTGATCGTCGACGTGAGCTGACCGACGACGCTTGTGGGCAGGCTCGCGAGGTTCTTGGCTTGATTGAGCAGCGACTGCGCCTGGTTTTCGCGGCTCCTGATCTGATTGTTGATCTGTTCAAGAGCACGTGCGGCAGTCAGTAGATTTTGACTGTAGTTCGTCGGATCGAAGACGATATCGAACGCTCCGAGCCGTCGCGACCCGTTCACGGCAATGACGAAAGATAGTAGCGTCGTGATGACAACTCTTGAGGTTGTACCCGTAAGCGCGCGGCCGATACGTTCGAGCATGGAAGACTCCAGGGATAGAGGTTGAGGTCAGATCTCGTGGGCTTGTTCGAAGGTGCTGATCAGGTTCGCGGCCCAGTGCATGTCTCGCTCGGCGAGATAGCGCTTGGCAAAGTGATGGGGACCGGAGCGGGCCAGGACGGCGTCGATCGCTCGCTGATCCTCGGGCGAGGATGCCGCGACCAGGGCGAGCGCCACCGGTCCGAGGCCGAGTTCGAATAGGCGATTGCCGGCGCGGGACTGCAGATAGTAGTCGCGCTTGGGGAAGGCTTCCGCGATCAGGCGCACCTGGGTGTCATTCAATCCAAACCGGCGATAGGTCTCGGTCTGGGTCGGCTCCAGGGCTCGTGGGTTTGGCAGGAATATCCTGCTTGGACAGGATTCGATGATTGCGGGCGCAATCTGACTGTCGACGATATCGGCAAGCGACTGGGTCGCGAAAATGACAGCCACGTTCTTCTTGCGCAGCGTCTTCAGCCATTCGCGAATCCGGCTTGCGAACAGTGGGTCGTCCAGAAATACCCAAGCCTCATCCAGCACAAGCAGCGCGGGCCGGCCGTCGAAGCGGTCTTCAAGCGTATGGAAAAGATAGGTCAGGACGGGCGCCATTAGGCCAGGCAACGCCATCAGCTCTTCCATTTCGAAGGTGAGCACGTCCGCACCGGAAAGGCGGTCGGCGTCTGCGTCCAGGAAGCGGCCGTAGGGCCCTTCCAGCGTGTAAGGCTGCAGCGCCTGCCGCAGGGCGTCGCGAGCAAGCAGCGCCACGAGGCCGGTCATCGTCCGCTGTGAGACGGGCGCAGACCCAAGGCTCCTCAGTGCCGACCAGAGCGTCTCCTTGACCTCGGGCGTCACGGTCACGCGCTCGTGGGCGAGCACGCCGCATAGCCAGTCGAGCGCCCAGAGCCGAGCGCCCTCCTCAGCGACATCCTTGAGCGGCTGAAAGGCGATGCCACCCTTGGCACCTAGCTCGTACCAGGCGCCCGACAGCGCCAGCGTGGTGGCCCGTGCCGACCGGCCCTTGTCAAACGTGATCAATTGAGCATTCGGGTAGCGACGGAATTGCAGCGCGAGCATCGAAAGTAGCACCGACTTGCCCGCGCCCGTTGGACCGACAATGATGGTGTGCCCGACATCGCCGGCGTGAAGCGATAACCGGAACGGGGTCGCCCCCTTGGTCTTGGCGATCAGGAGCGGCGGGCCATCAAGGTGCTCGCACCGCTCGGGTCCAGCCCATACCGCCGACAATGGGCACATATGGGCGAGGTTCAGCGTGTGAACGATCGGCTGGCGGATGTTGGCATAGGCTTGACCCGGCAGGCCTCCGAGCCAGGCCTCCACCGCATTGACGCTCTCGCGGATCGCGGTGAAACCACGGCTATTGATCACCCGCTCGACCGCGCGGATCCTCTCGTCTGCTTGATGCGCGTCCTCGTCACTGACGGTGACGGTCGTGGTGATATAGCCGAAGACAACCAGATCGTCGCCAAGCTCGGAAAGCGCCGCGTCGGCGTCGAGTGCCTTGTTGCTCGCGTCGGTGTCGAGCAGCGCGGCCTGCTCGTTGAACATAACTTCTTTGAGGATCGCAGCAAGCGACTTCCGCTTGGCAAACCATTGCCGCCGGTAGCGCGACAGCGTCGCGTTGGCCTGGGTGCGATCAAGTGGAATAAACCGCGTAGCCCAGCGGTAGGCAACGCCAAGCCGGTTCAGTTCATCAAGCAGGCCAGGAAACGTGACATGCGGAAAGCCAAGGACAGTCAGTACGCGCAGATGGCTCCGCCCGATCGCCGGGGACAATCCACCGGTCAACGGCTCATCGCTCAGGAAGCAATCGAGATAGGCTGGTATCTTGGGAACGCTGACCGGGTGACGCTTGGTCGAGACGCAGCTATGAAGATAGGTGAGCGCGTCCGCGTCGTTCAGAGGCCAGATCTCGGGCAAGACCGACGAGAGCAGATCGATCGCCCGGTCGGTTTCCTGGACGAACCTCTGAAGATGATCGAGATAGCCTTTCTCGTTGCTGTCAAATCTCTGCTGCTCGTCAATCTCGCCGTCCTGGATGTCGCCTTGCGGAGGGCGCTCGACCGATTGGCCGCGACGAACGCGCTTCCCCTTCCCGCCCGTGCTATGCCTCTCCTTGGGCCGCTCGAGAAATAGGCCTTCGAGGCGCGAGACCGTTTCGGCAGGCGGCAGGTACATCAAGGTCAGATGCAGCAAGCTCTCGAAATGCTGCCCACCGGGGCGCGACGGATCCTCCCACGCCACCCCAGCGGCGCCGGAGAACGCGGCCCGCCGCTCTTCATCCACCAGCCAGGACACCGCATCAGGGAATTCCGACCGCGGATACTCGCCAGTTGGAATGCGCGTGGCATCGAAGAAGAGAGCCCAGCCCGACCCGAAACGCTTCAAGACGTTGTTGACGCGTGAAGTGACGCTCATCAGTTCGGCCTCGGTGGCACTGTCGAGGTCCGGCCCGCGGTAGCGTATCGTCCGCTGAAAACTGCCATCCTTATTGAGGATGACGCCTGGAGCGACCAGGCAGGCCCATGGCAACCAATCCGCCAGCCGATGGGCATTGCCGCGGAATTCTCTCAAGTTCAGCATGCGAGCCGCCCTTTGTGCTTGGTGTGACGGATGGCGACTTCGACGAAGGCCGGGTCGCGATTGGCGAGCCAAACGGCTGCGCTGTGGCCGATGACCCAGAGCACGAGGCCTGCGAGCCAAAGCCGCAGGCCGAGCGCCAGCACGGCCGACAAGGTCCCGATCAGGATGGCGGCGGCACGCGGGGCGCCGCCGATCAGGATGGGCTCGGTCAGCGAGCGGTGAAGCACGAGTTCAAAACCTTCCGCACGCATCAGATCAGTGCTCCGCCACCGAACGAGAAGAACGACAGGAAGAAGGAGCTCGCGGCGAAAGCGATCGAGAGGCCGAACACGACCTGGACCATCTTGCGGAATCCGCCGGAGGTGTCGCCGAAGGCCAGCGATATGCCGGTCACCGTGATGATGATGACGGCGACGATCTTGGCGACGGGCCCCTGCACGGATTCCAGGACGCGTTCGAGCGGTGCCTCCCATGGCATGCCGGAACCAGCGGCGTGTGCCGCCGTGACGCTGAGCAGCATGCAGGCCGAGGCCGCGCCGAGCTCGAACAGAGGCAAGCCGCTGACGGAACAGAAGCCACGCAGGCGCGAACGCACGTCTAGACGCAGTCGAATGGACATATTGCAGTCTCCTTCAGGTCAGGGGCGGTGGGAGGTGTTTGGAAGTCCGGGCGGGGTTTCGAGCAAATAGTCGCCTGACGGATCGAGGCCCTTGAGCTCGGCGACGGCCTCGACGCGCCGTGCCGGGCCCCGCCCTTTGATGAAGACGATCAGGTCGATTGCCTCGGCTATCAGCCGGCGCGGCACTGTTGCGACCGCTTCCTGGATGAGCTGCTCGATCCGGTAGAGTGCAGCGCGGGCAGAGTTGGCATGGACCGTGGCGATCCCGCCGGGGTGCCCCGTATTCCAGGCCTTCAGCATATCGAGGGCTTCGGCCCCTCTGACCTCACCGACGATGATGCGGTCTGGCCGCAAGCGCAGCGTGGAACGAACAAGATCGGCAAGGCTCGCCACTCCCGGCTTGGTCCGGAGCGTCACGGCATCCTTGGCATCGCAGCGCAGCTCACGGGTATCCTCGATGATCACCACCCGCTCTTCGAGGCCGGCGATCTCGGCAAGAAGCGCATTGGCAAGCGTCGTCTTGCCCGAGCCTGTGCCGCCGGCGATCAGGATGCTGCGCGCCTCGGTGACCGCAGCGGTCAGCACCTTTGCCATCAATGGCGATGCAATCTGCGCCTTGACGTAATCGGACAGACGGAACGTGGTCGTTGCGGGCTTGCGGATCGCAAAGCACGGCGCGAGCGAGACCGGCGGCAAGATGCCTTCAAAGCGCTCGCCGGTTTCGGGCAGTTCAGCCGAGACGATGGGAGAGGAACCGCTCGCTTCCGCCCGCACATGGCTGGCGACTAGACGGATGATCCGCTCGGACTCCTGCGGTGTCAGAACGACACTGGTATCAGCGCGGCCCGTCCCGTGCCGATCAAGCCAAAGTCTTCCATCAGGATTGACCATGACCTCGACGACATCAGGCTCTTCCAGAGCGAGCGCGATTGCAGGTCCCATCGCGGTCCGCAGCATTCCCCGGCGTCGTTCGCGAGTTTCTGGCGAGAGGAGATCAGACATTGCCGGCCTCCTCTCGCCCTGCCGGAGAATGCTCCGGCGGCTCGCCCGCCGCTTTCTGCGCGCGGGATCCGATATCGCTGTGTTGGGCAGCGCCCAGAGGGGCGCCCTCCTCGATGTTCCGCATGAACAGATCCGGCTTCGAGGCGCTGACGCGGTCCATGACGTCGGCGACAAGGCGGCCACCTGAGGCGACGCGTTTGCCGACCTGGGCGACAAACATCTCGAACCGCTCGCGTCCGAGCGCGCGAGCTGCATCCTGGTCTTGGGAAGGCAATGGCGGGGTGATGGTCAGGTAGTAGCGGATGAAGAGCGCAATGGTCTCCGCCAGGACGCTCACGTCGCGGTCGGCTCGTTCCAGTTGCCGGCTCATCCGGTCCAGCCTTCGGATCAGCGCCGCATCGCCGCTCGTGTCCCGCTCGGGATTGAGGAAGCGATCCAGCGCAGCATCGACAATGGCTGACTTGTTGGCTCCGGGACGTTTGGCTGCGAGCTCAAGCCGCTGCGCCACGCTATCGCTGACATAGGCTGACAGTTTCGGTTTCATCGGGGATACTCTTCAGAATGAGGGGAGAAGATCGTCATCGTCACGGGTGACGGCGTGGGCGCGGCGTACGGTGCTTGACGCGCTTGCGGCCTGCTGCATCTGGCTGCGGTCGGCGGCGACGTCGGTCTCGTCGTCGAGCAATCGCTCTTCGAAAGCTCGCGGCTCGTTCACGGCGGGTGCGGCCTCGTCGAACAACGGCAATTGCTGCCTGAGCCCACCCTCCTCGCCGCCTCCCTGCATGAGCTCGCGATACGGCAGCGTCGCAAGGCGAAGGTCGGTCGTGCGCACTTCGCCCCGCCAATCGTCGCTGCGGGCTGGCGGCCGATCGGCGTACGCATCGCCTGCCAAGGATGGTGGCTTGCGCAGACGACTGACGAAGTTTGCGTCCTCATAGTGCCGCAGCTTGATCGCCCGGACTGGCGCAAGGCCGGAAACCAGCACGATGGCCTGGTCGGGCGGCAGTTGCATCACTTCGCCGGGCGTCAGCAAAGGGCGCGCGGTTTCCTGACGGCTGACCATGACGTGGCCAAGCCAGGGCGCCAGCCGATGACCGGCATAGTTGCGCTGGGCCCGGAGCTCGGTCGCTGTGCCGAGGGCGTCCGAGATACGCTTGGCGGTGCGCTCGTCATTGGCGGCAAAGGCGATGCGGACGTGACAATTGTCCAGGATCGCGTTGTTCTCGCCATACGCCTTTGCGATCTGGTTGAGCGACTGCGCGATCAGATAAGCGCGGATGCCATAGCCGGCCATGAACGCGAGCGCGCTTTCGAAGAAGTCGAGCCGCCCAAGGGCAGGAAACTCATCCAGCATCATCAGGAGCTGGCGGTGCGTACGGTCGCCTGCCTTGGTATTCAGCGTCTCGGTCAGCCGGCGACCGATCTGGTTGAGGATCAGCCTGATCAGCGGTTTCGTGCGGCTGATGTCCGACGGCGGAACGACGAGATAGAGCGTGACCGGCTTGTCGGCGCTGACGAGGTCGGCGATGCGCCAATCACAAGATTCGGTGTTTCGGCTGACGACGGGATCGCGGTACAGGCCGAGAAAGCTCACGGCGGTCGACAGAACGCCTGAGCGTTCGTTTTCAGACTTGTTGAGCAGCTCTCGCGCGGTCGCGGCGACGACGGGATGCACCTTCGGCTCCGCCTCGGTGCCGAGATGATTGGTTGCCAGCATGATCCGAAGCGTCTTTTCAAAGGACTGCGCAGGGTCGGCTAGGATCTCGGTGACGCGGGTGAGCGTCTTCTTCTCTTCCGCGTAAAGGACGTGAAGAATGACGCCGACCAGCAGCGAATGACTGGTCTTTTCCCAATGGGTTCGGCGTTCGAGCGCCCCTTCGGGGTCGACCAGGATGTCGGCGATGTTCTGGACGTCGCGGACTTCGGCCGCCCCTTTACGCACTTCGAGCAGCGGATTGTAGCGGGCGCTCCGCGAGTCCGTGGGATTGAACAGGAGGCAATGCGAGAATGTCGAGCGCCAGCCGGAGGTCAACTCCCAGTTTTCGCCCTTGATGTCGTGCACCACCGCAGATGACGTCCACGAAAGCAATGTAGGCAACACCAGTCCAACGCCCTTGCCCGACCGGGTCGGCGCAAAACACATGACGTGTTCCGGTCCGTCGTGGCGCAGATAGTTGTTCTCGAGACGACCCAGAAAAACGCCCTTGGACGCGAACAGACCGGCCGTCTTGATTTCCTTCGGCGTTGCCCAGCGTGCCGAACCGTAAGTCGTCACCAACTGGCTTTGGCGCGCGCGCCACACCGAATTGACGATCGCAAAAAGCGCGCCTGCGATGCCGCCAGCTGCAGCAATTGCTCCACCCTCCTCGAACACCTCGGGCGCATAGGCCTCGTAGGCGAACCACCATTCGAACAACCGCCAGGGCAGATAGACGGGGTAGCTGACGACCAAGAACCAGGGCTCGCCCAACCGCTGCTGATAGCCAAGGGCTGCAGCGGTCCATTGAGTTGCTCCCCAGGTTGACGCAACGACGATGCCGAGCACTACCGTAATCTGACCAACGTAGATTTTTGCTGGAAACATTCCGCTCGCCCCACTCACTCACCCCACGTGAGCGGCGTGATGAAAGGGACCAATGCGCTTTGCATTCAATCGAAATAAAAATCGCGCCCGGGAAGCAAGAGCAGGGTCGGTCAGACGCACGAAGGCGAGAAAGATCTCGGTCCAGTCTCGGCGAGGATGATCCAACGCCTCAACAGAAGGTGAGTGACCTGCTCAAGCTGGATGACTCTTGATGGGGACAAGAGCGCCAGGGAGGCAGACTACGAATGAACCGGCACGGAACGCGGACCGTCGCAAGGCCGGCCTGCCGATTCGACGCTCGAACAACGGTTAACCGCTCTTATACTCATCCCGCAAAGTGAGTATAAAGCGCTGGACGTCGGGTTCCAACCCGTTTATACTCAAACCGCAACCTGAGTATAAACCTGGAATCGACCATGCCGGCCCCTTCCCTGGTGAGCCAGACGACTTATGCCGAACTCCTGGAGCGCACCGCGAACGCCGCCTTCCAGGACGCCTTCGCGGACAACGGCTCGTTCACGGCCAAGAGCATCAATGGCCGCAAATATTGGTACTTCCAGACCGGCACTGGCGCCGAACGGTCGCAGCGCTATGTCGGGCCTGAGACGCCGGAGCTGCTGGAGCGTATTGCTCACCATCAGGAAGTTCGCGAAGACGAGCGCGAGCGCCGGGCGCTCGTGTCCACCCTGGTCCGCTCGTTCAGTTTTCCTCGCCCCCTTCCCGAGATCGGCGACATCATCGCGGCGCTTGCAAAGGCCGGCGTCTTTCGTCTTCGCGGCGTGCTCGTTGGAACGATCGCCTACCAGGCCTACGGCGCCATGCTTGGCGTTCGCCTCTCCGCAGGCTCACTCCAAACCGGCGACGTCGACATTGCCCAGTTCAAGAATGTCTCGGTGGCTGTCGAGGACTCGACGCCCCCTGTTCTGGACGTGCTGAAGGAAGTCGACAAATCCTTTCGTGCCGTCCCTCACATATCTGATGGCCGGCGCGTGACCAGCTATGCCGCCAAAGGGGGCTTGCGCGTCGACTTTCTCACGCCCCACGAGGGCAAGGAGACCGGCCGCCCCCAAAAGCTGCCCGCCCTGAACACGGATGCCCAGCCGCTGCGCTTCCTGGATTTCCTGATCCGCGATCCCGAGCCCGCGGTCATCCTGCACGGCCCCGGCATCTACGTGCACGTGCCGGCTCCGGCGCGCTATGCCGTCCACAAGCTCATCATCTCCCGCAGGCGCCCGGAAGGGTTTGCAAAGCGCGACAAGGATCTGCAGCAGTCCGAGGCCTTGCTTTCGGCCCTGGCTGAAAAGCGACCCCATGAGCTGAAATCGGCATGGGACGAAGCGCATGGCCGCGGCCCCAAATGGCGCCAGTTGATGCTAGAGGGGCTTGCCTTGCTCTCGACCACCGTTCGGGACGAGGTGCTCAAGACCATTGGCGCGCCTCGCTCGATTATTCCAAGTATAGATCTTTCGTTCGACAATCCTCCTGCGCGCTATGACTTCAGCCGCGACGTCGTGACGTTCCAAGGACAGGCGCTCGGCGGCGCGGTCAACTGCGCAGTCAGCCGCGAAGCTCTGGACGACCATTTCGGGGCCGATGGTCTCGGGCAAGAGGGTCGGGTGGAAGCGTTCCTCAAGAATAGATCGAAGATCGAGGAGATCGCGCGTGCCAAATACCTCTCCGCTCCGGTGGACGAGCCCGGTGCCGTCCTGGTCAAAACCTCCGACGTCGAGAGTTTTGCGAGACGAGCCCCCAAGCGAAAGTAAGTCCCCGTCATCGTCCGATCCCACGCTTGATGCCGATCGACCACGATATACCCTCCCCGCCGGCCTGACCGGTGACCAATTGCCCGCGCGCTCGCTCCAGCACCGGCCGCCACGGCACCAGCGTGAACTCATGGGATCGCTCGATCAGCGCGAACCGCCCACTGTTCAGCGTCAGCATGCGCCGGTAGACGCCCTCGATCTTGTCACCGGCCGTGACGTCGACATGTTCAAGGCCGGTGCGCGCGGATATCTCGGCCGCAGTCCTCGCCAGCTCCCGCGCCTCGAGCGTCTCGAGCATGTTCCGGGCAAAACGCATCTGGCCGCCTTCCTCTCGCGCCAGCCCCTGCTCGATCAGCCATTGCCGTCTTGTTCGAAGCGCCGTCTCCACCTCCGCCCCAAAGCCGGTCGATGCGAGCCCATCGGGCTCCTTCCTAACAAGCTTGCGGTCGAGCCAGGTGGCGCCCAGCGCCTGCGGCAGATCCTCGAGCCGTTGCCATGACAGCACCGCGGCCCGCACCGGATTGCGCGTTTGCTGGAGTTTCTCGTATTCAAGCGCCCGGTCCAGATAATCCCGTCCTACGCTCCAGCTGCCATCGGCAAGCCGGCTGACCATTTCTTCGCGCCGCATCGCCTCCAGGCGACGTACGTGGGATCCGACAAATTCGCCGGATGCTTGCGGATCGAATCCCCAATGCAAGCGGTCGCTGTAGATGCCGCCATGGCGGGCCGCGACGCTAGCGATCGTGCGATCGATTGCGCGCGGCTCCGCGCCGCGCGCCCGGAGTTCCAGGATCGTGTTCCGGACGGGTGCCTCTTCGTTCGCCCGAAGGCTACCGATCTCGGCATAGTGCGTCCGCCCGTCCACTCCATCGATCACGACATAGCGGCGCTCCCTCAGTTCGTCCGCAAATCCCTCGCCAATGACCCGCCCAACCAGGCGATGAGCGCCGCCTTCCGGGTCGAAGATCGCGTAGTCGCCGGCCGCCCGCGTAATTCCTGCGGCGGCCATCTCTCGGTGCATGGTCTTGATGATGTCGCCGCGTTCGCCCATGCGTCTGAGCTTTGGCTCGAGCTCAGCGTCGATCCGCCAACGCCCCGGCCCAGTCTCTTCTGCCAACCCCATCCGCTCCAAGGTTCGAAGCCGTCCGATCCGCGCCGTTTGCCAGGCGGGCTCCCGTCCAGACAGAGCGCCCACCTCAAAAGCTCCGCCAGGCGCATCTCGCAGGATACTCCGGTCAAGCCGCGTGAGCCGCTCGGCCGTGATCTCCTGCTGAAGCTTGCGCGCGATCTCGATCTCCGTTTCAGGGCCGAACTCTCGCGTGATGAGTTCCGCAGCCCGTGACCGAAAGCCGTGAGCGATATAGTCGCGTGCGATGACGAGGTCGTTTCCTTCGCCATCCTGGCCGCGCAGGACGATGTGGGTATGGGGATGGCCGGTGTTGAAATGATCGGCGGCAACCCAGTCGAGCTTGGTGCCTAGATCCTGCTCCATCTGCCGCATGAGGTCGCGGACGAAGGGTTTCAGGTCCGCCAGCTCAGCGCTGTCCTCCGGCGCCACGATAAACCGGAACTGGTGGCGATCACCGGCGCTGCGCTCCGCAAAACTCTTGCCATCGGCGCGGTCATTGCCGGCGTCGTAGAGCTCCCCCGGCTCGCCCTCGCGTGTGACGCCGTCGCGCTGGACGTACCGCAGGTGAGCCCGCACGGCACCCAGGTCACCGGACTTGATCCGCACGATCCGGGCCTTGACCACGACACGGCGTTGGCCTCGGCTTCGTCCGCGCTGCGCGAATACCGTCCCTTGCGCGCGGCCGCGGCCGATGCGGCCGCCTGTGAACGACGAACCGGCCCGCGCACTGGCGCCGGCCTTGCTCGCTTCCTGCCTGATACGTCGAAGATAGCTGGTCGCTTTCCCAGGCCTGCGATTGCCGATCCGCCCAGGCTTCACTTCGAATTCGTCGTCGTCGATGCCGGCCATGACGCAAGTCCCCGTTGCAAGAGCGCGGATATGTGAACCCAGCGCTCGGCTGCCAAGTCGCAGACGCAATCCATGAGCGCGATCGTTGCTTTAGAACTCGCTTGGCGACATCGCGGTTAGCCGTGTCGCCAACACTTGGATGTGCAGACAACGGCTTAAGTGCCCTCAAGCGCCAATGCTTTTATCTTGCCCTCCCGCCTTCCCTCGTCGTGGTCCGGTCGCTGGTGCCAAGGTCCAACTTCCAAGCCAACAGACTTTCAGTACTCGCGGCGATTTGCGACAAAATGCAGCTCGGGTCATTGCGGTAGATCCTTCAAAAGTGCCTGCCCCGAACACGTCGGCTGGTGGCCGATTCATTGCGAAAGAGCCGTCGCGACTTGGCAGTTGAATTGCGAAGCCACCACTGTTTGCGAGCGTTTGCGATAGCGATCGTTACCCGAAGGGCCGAGACACCCGTAGGGTGGCCCGGTGAGGAGCGAAGCGACGAGTAGAGCGCGGGCCGAAGGCATCGCCCAAATGCTATGAGCACGTTAATATCGCACTCCTCTCGAACTCTTGCCCGCGTGAGCGAGGGTCCTTTAGTAGCAAACCCGAAAGTCTTAGCGTCACGATCGTGTTGCAGCGTTTCGAATGCAAACTGCATGTATGTCCGTCACGGGGCGCCAGCGAACCTGGAAACTGACGGCTGATATCACGAGCTGACCGGTGTGCAGCCGGCCGACGCTTACTTTCCTTCCGGCCGTTGATCTCGATGAATGAGCTTGCTTCGTGCGCGCCGCGACTCCCTGCTGACAGATGTGGCGGGCGCGCGCAAAGCTCGTGCGCGCCCTTTTCGGACGCGCACGAGCCTGTGGTTCTTGATGTCAAAGATCCGGATTCCACGTCCAGATCGGCCGCGCGACACCCAGGATATCGCACCGCAGCACCGGGCCGAAATACCGCGAATCGAACGAATGCGGATGCGGCTGCAGCAGGAAATATTCTCCCTCCACCAGCCTCATACAGCCCTCCCAGGCCGGCAGCGGCCGCCCTTCCCGGTCCTTCTCGAGCACCTCGGCGGTGACCTTGCCATTGATGGAGATCGTGCCGATCGGCGCCTTGGCCCGGCAGATCTCGTCTCCGCCGATTGCCTCCACCCGCTTCAAAAGGGGCACAGGGACGGGCAAGATCTCGTGCGCGATGATGAGGAGTTCGATCCCAGGGGGCGGCTTGAAGACCGCGAGCTCACCGCGCGCCGGCAGTCGCTGCTCCAGATAGTAGAAGCCGAGTGGCGCGCTGCCGGTGGCATTGTAGATCAGCAGCGGCACCGCGGGCGCGGATGACATCAGAAGGGTGACGATGCCGGCGCACATGGCCGACAGAGTGGTGGCCTGCCGCCACAGTCTCGTGCGATCAATCCGCATCGGAGGTCGACCTCCTCTTGTTCGCATGCGACCATTCGACGAGGTCTTCGATGTGATAGCGGACATAGCGTCCGTGCTTGCGGTAGGCGGGTCCCCGGCCCTGTACCCGCATCTTCTCAAGCGTGTTCTTGGTCAGCCGCAGCCAGGCGGCCGCCTCCACCGTGTTGAGGAACGGCTTGTCCGGCTCCTTGTCGTCAGTTTTCGTCATCCAACTTTTCCTTCCCGCACTCAGCACACCCAGAGAATGCGAGAAGAAGCGTCGTCAGATCGCAGGCGTTTTGGGGAGTGGCGAAGATGGAAGCTTCTGTTTCGCCATCCCGCGCGAGCAAAATTCGTCAAAAAGAAAACGGAAAATTCGATCAGCCCAGAAGATCGCGATAGCCGCCCTTCATCAATTCGGTGCCCTTGGCAACGAGGCGCCGGGTGCGATCACGCAAGAATTGACTATGTCCATGCCAATCCTCAGTAACTTTCTTCTCTCCGAAGATCGCAATTGCGATCTGTCGATATGTCTTGCCCTTCAGGCACTCATCGAGCGCGACGAGGGCGTGATGAAGTCGTTCGTCGCTCGCAAAAGGCTTTTGAATCGCTCTAAAATCGGCCTCGGTGAAGCGTTGCAGTCGCTTCAGGAGTTCGGTCTGAGCTGAGAGATCGTCGAGGTCATGCAGTTCAATGACCGGGACAAACGGCGCTGTCAGGTTGGAAAGGCCGCTGATTTCGACGGGAACGCAAATGCCACTGCGCTTCATCATGACCAGCGGGACGCCGTCGGCATTGATGACCGCCTGCCGATCTGCGTTGAAGTCGGCGAGCCGACGCACTCTCGCCTCCTCGCCTTCGGTCGGCCCCTTCGCATTCAACCTTACCACCTGCTTCAAGGCCTTGGCATGCCAGAACACGTTTGCCTTGTGAGCGCAGAGTTTTGGATCGGCAAACGCGTGTAGTCCCCACTTCTCGGCTCGCGGGAACCGTCGCCTGAGCCGCAATAGCTTGGTCCCGTCGCGCAGTGTGATGCAGGGTAATTGCTGGGGTACGGAGCTTCGCCAGTCAGCGATGTAGTCCGCATTCCGTCGCAAGAACTCCCATGCCCAATCGCAGCCACCATAATCGGCGCGACCGCAGGAAGCGGCCCGATCGTCGGAGCGACCAGGCGTCGAACTCACCGAAGGATTCAAATTGCGCCCCAGCAAAGTGCTTTTCCAGATCGTTCCGGCCAAATGAGGCAAGAGCGCGGCCCTCCCGGCTAGCCGCTCTCACAGACCGTCTGACGCCGCTCCACCGGACTTCCGGATCAGGGCAAAGACGATTGGCGCTATGGCTGGCCAGGCAACCGAGAGGGGACAGGCTGAAAAGATGCTTGGGCGCCTCGGCGATTCCGGCCCGACCCGATCGCAGCGGCGCAACAGACGACGGTTCATCGCGTGCTTGCCCGGTCACGAACTCCAACGAGAGACATGCGGACATCGGAAGGTTAGTCGTGAGGACCATGCGCTTACCCATGCGCGAGCTCGGCTTCCAAACAACGGGAGAAGCGATTTGACAACCTGAACCAGCGCGAGCTTCGCGTCTCAATGTCAATCCGGCAAATTCGATGTTACAGTCTCGACCGTGCTTGCCGATTCCAAGGTCTGCACATTGATTGATTTTGCTTCATGGATTGACGGAGGGCTCATGGCCAAGAAAGCGAAGAAGGCGAAGAAGACCACCGCGAAAAAAGCGAAGAAGACGACAGCGAAAAAAGCCACGAAGAAAAAGAAGTAGGTCTTTTCCTGACCTGCCTCGCCTCCAACCAGGGCGTCCACCGCGATTCTTCAACCTCACTCGTAATCGCATCCCGTCGCTTTGGCGGAGGCGTTCAACGCCGATGATTAAAGCCGGACTACGTGCGTGGTTTTGCGCAATCGGTCCGGCTTTTCATTTGGGGATGCTTCGATGCGGGACGCGCAAGCCTGCCTACGAATTGCGCCCTTCGCCTCAGTTGAGCCCGCCGATCACGGAGGGCATTACCTTGGACAATAGCACCGCCGTCGAGGACAGCGCCGACAGGCAAACAGCGGCTCGGGCGAGACAAATACGCCTCAGCGCCACCGCCTGCGGTTCGGGAAATGCTCTGAACGGGTCCGCCATCATCGGCTCCATAATGCGCGCGCGTTTGCACAAGGCAGACCTATAGGATGAGTCGGGGCCCCCTTATCCGGCTAAATTTACGGCCAGTCCGATTGACCCGAGACGACTCGGCACGCGCCAAATCGGTGTGCGAAGTGGCCTTCGCGCACCGAATCGAGACCGCCAAGATCTGGTAAACAAAACGTTAATAGCTCTGCTGATATAGGCGATTTCGAGGTTGGGTGATGTAATTGCGCGGCGAGAGCGCCCAATATCCGATACCAACCTTCTACGCACCCGCGAATTCGGCAGCCGCGCGTAGAGGCGGGGCGCTCCTTAAGGAGGCGCGCGCGACTTCGCGGAAAGTGAATCATACCACCGCATCATGTCAGGCCTGGTCGCAAGGTCCCCCCTCAGTATTCTCACAAGGCGCATTCAGTCATGCCGCAGATCACTGGCATGGCGGACGGTCGACTTGACGGATGGGGCGGCGCGGCGGTCGTCGCCATCTACGTCCAGTTCTGTAGCCGCAGGACTTTGAGCCACCGGCCGGGCCGATCCTGATTCAGCGGCAGCTATGGCCGCTACAGTGCGCCGCCCTGTCACAAGAAATGCCGAAGCAGACACTCCTGCTCCTGCTCGAAGGGCACCGGGTGAGCCGAAACGTGGACGATATCGTCTGATGGGCGCCTTTGCTCCAGCCTCGGCCCGAGACTGGAGCGCTTGCTCCGGAGGAGGAAGCCCCGCCCGGCGGACCGGACGGGGCCTGGAGCGGCGCTCTCAGTCGCCGTTCTTGCGCGGCCGCGACCACAGAAGGGTGTAGCCCTCGCCGGCTTCGTCATCGAACAGGTTCGCGTAGATCGGCGCGTTGAACGAGGGGTCGTCGAGCTTGAGCGAGAGGTAGTCGCGGCCCTCCTCGGAACACTTCGACCAGGCTGCCCCGATCTCAGCCCGGCCCACATAGATGCGGTGGCTGGGAGCGTTGTCGTTGGATCGGTTGGTCTCGGCGACGATACGGACGCCCTTGGCCTGCAGGCTCAAGGTGACGATCTCGCCCTGGAAGTCGTTGCCGACCTTCTTGAAAGAACCGATGTTAGCCATGTCACTTCTCCTGTCGTGCTTCGAGCCCGCGACCATCGCGGCCTCGATGGCGATCTGCAGGCCGAGGACGATCGGCGACGCACCCGCTCGCGGGCCGAAGCGTAGCGGAGGACGTCGTTGCGCGACTTTCTTGCCTCGCGAGGAATGGGCGCAGCCCAGGGGAAGAAAGTCGCAACAACGGCGTTGCGGCTCAGACGATCGAGGCGCAGCCGGTCTTCGGCCAGATCAAGCCATCAAAGAGGTCACGTGGTCCGCGTGCTGAACCATAATCTCAAGGAGAAAGCTGGCGAATCTCGGTTCTGCTGAACAAGGGGTTGGTACGGTTCGGCGCAGAAGGAGAAATAATTTGCCGCAAAGGGCGGTATCGTCCCGGAAAGAATGATCGGACGCAGCGCGCCGCTCGACTGCAGCTATGTGGGCCAGACAGAGACCGGTACGGCTTGCTTAAGCGCCCCGAGGCGGGAGCGCAGTTACCTCTCGCTCAAGCTCGATGATCCCTCGTTCAACGTGACGCCCCGTGCCGTCTTGCTCGACGGATGATGGCGACGAAGCCTCACCGCTCGTGCGCGGCGGCTCTGAGAACCGGTTCAGGCGCATTCTCCACCACCCCGGCCGACTCCGACGGGCGGTTCTCCGCAAACACGGTCAAACGCGTCCATGCCGTGCCGCCAATGCAAACCGCACCTAGGCTCGCGAAGACCTCGCGCCCAGCAAGCGAAGGCACCCCAATTTGCGATAGGCCAAACACCACATGATAGCCAGCGATTGCCGCAGGGACGGCGAATGCGGCTCCGATCACAACGCGCAAGATCAAGGACCGACTAAGGGCGACGGCGAGCTGACCCGCGGCAAGCGTCAGCGTGCCAGAAGCAATTCCGATAAGCAGTGCGCCGAAGACGCCCGCGCCATGACGATATGCCAAGATCCCGGCACTGAGTGCGACGAAAAACGGCAGGGCATGCACTGCGAGCGCAAAGGTCACCCAGCAGAACAGACCGATACCAAGTATGTTGAGAACAAGCCCGAACGCGAGCATGGTGGTGGCTCCATGTGCATGGATTTATCAATCGCGCCTTCCACCACCACCACGGCGCGAGTTTTAATATACAAATCGGGAACGAGGCGGAGTTGGGGCAGCTGCAACTCCGCTTGGACACCGCGGAGGCGAGACGACGGCGCTCACGCGCCGCCGAACCTCCAAACGGGAATGCCGAGCCGCTTCGCTTTGTCGGCGAGATTGTCCTGAATTCCCGTGCCCGGGAAATGCACGACGCCGATTGGCAGGAGTTCAAGCATGGCGTCGTTGCGCTTGAAGGGGGCTGCCTTGGCATGTTTCGTCCAGTCGGGCTTGAAGGCGATCTGAGGCACCTTGCGATTGGTCGCCCATTTCGCAGCGATCAGTTCAGCGCCTTTCGGGGAGCCGCCATGGAGGAGGACCATGTCGGGATGCTTGGCATGAACCTTGTCGAGCCGATCCCAGATCAGGTGATGATCGTTGAAATCGAGCCCGCCAGTGAGTGCAATCTTCGGCCCCGGCGGCAACATGACCTCAGTCTCGGCGCGGCGTTTTGCTGCGATGAAGTCACGGGAGTCGATCATTGCCGCGGTTAGCGTGCGGTGATTGACCAATGATCCCGACCGAGGACGCCAGGCCGAGCCGGTGTGGACCTCAAATCGCTCGATGGCCTGATCCCGGAACAATTCCAGGCAATTGCGACGCTCGATCAGTGAGATGCCTTCGGCCGTCAGGCGCTCGAGTTCGACCGATCGCACTTCCGAGCCGTTCTGCTCGCGCTGGCTCTTGTGCTGCGCCTGCTCGTTGTCGTCGAGCTGGCGTTCGATGCGGTCGACGGCACGATGGAACAGGTTGACTGTCGACCAGAGCAGATCGTCAAGGTCGGTTTCAAGCCGCGTGTCGTTCAAGGTCGCAACCAGGGCGTCGAAGATATCGACTACGGCGCCGGCGATCATCTTGCCCTCCGGGAGCGGTCTTGGATCGGGCTGCTCGTCGAAGGGACGATAGCCGAAGAGCTGTAATTCGGTGAGGACGTGGTCAGTTGAAGAAGAGGCGTGCGGCGATTCGATATCGTCATGGTCGGCCATGAGAAGAGGTCCTTTGCCGGATCGGCCGCGACCATCGCGGCCTTCGTGGCGATCCTCTGACGGCAGGCGGAACGGGCCAGCACCCGACGGGGGCCGAAGCGACAGCGGAGGATGGCGGAGGCCGGCTATTTTGCTTCGCGATGCAAAGCGCGCTGGCCAACCGCATGATGTGTCTTCGCATCGCGGCGCGCGGCGGAAAATAGCCGGACGCAGCCATTGCCGGCCCGGGCCGCTTGCCGTCCGATCGCCCTCTAGAAGGCCGAGGTCGCGTCCTCTTCCGGTATTGGCCTCGCTTATGACCGGCCTATCAACGTTGGTCAAAGGCCGGGACCTATTCCGCGGCCACCGTCGGGTGAATGCAGGAAGCGAACGACGTCCTCTGGCACGAGTTGGAACCGCAAGGCCGCTTCGAGGGCATCGAGACCGAAGACATGGAGATCTTCGTTGAAGTCGCCCAACCGAGGCGACAGCGCGATCGCCTCAATGCCGAGGTCCGTTGCACGCTGAGTCAGAATGGCCTGCACCGCACCCCCGGCGGCATCGGCATCGCGGGCGATATAGAGCCGGCGTAGGCTTGACGGCAGCATGATGGCCGAGAGGTGATTGGCCGAAAGCGCCGCGGCCATCGGCATGGTCGGGAGCACGCAGCGTATGGACAGCATGGTCTCTATGCCCTCGCCGGCAGCGAGCACGTCGTCTACGGCGCCGAAGCGAACGGCATTGCCGAGAAGGCCGCCCATGGCCCGTCGCGGTGTGCCGACCGGGGCCTTGCCGAGCCGAATGCGATCAAAGCCATCCGGATCGAGCCAGGTGCGGTGCACGCCAGTGATCTGTCCGTCGAGGTCCGTGACGCAGGCAATCATCGCCGGCCAGGTCTCGGTCGGCAGATGGTCGTCCGGCCGATAGTAGCAACGTGGGTGGAAGCGTAGGGAGCCACCATGGTGGACGTGGGTTATTCCGCGGCGCTGCAAGTACGTTTCAGCCACCGTCCCCTCGATCGGGCTGGATATCGCAAAGAGCCGAGCGGCGGATTTCTGCGACCCGGTCGGAACTAGCGAACGAATGGGCTTCGGGGCCGATTGCTGCGCTGAACGAGGCAGCCCCAGAAACCGCCTCGCTTCCTCGGCGACCTCGCGGAAGTCTCGCAAGCCCAGGCTCTCGCGGATGATGTCGAGGAGATCACCATGCTCGCCGGTCGCAGCATCGGTCCACTTGCCGGCCGGGCCCTTCGGTGAGTCCTGAAGCCGCACGAACAGTGAGCGGCCCTTGGTGTTGTGGACGTCGCCAACCACCCAGTACCGCCCCGCCCGCTTGCCATTGGAGAGATAGTGTCGACAAACCGTCTCCGCCTCGCGCGCGAGGCGGCCCGCCAGTTCGGAAGCATCGCGAGGCATCAGGCGGCCTCCCGCTCGCTGGCACGCTCGACCGGATAGCGATCGAGCACCTTCGACAAGACCTCGACACCGCTCGCATCCGTAGGCACGAACATGCGCAGCTTCCAAGAGATGATTTCTCCAAAGAGGCCGTAGGCCCGCAAGCGATCGCGCATCGTGTCGTTGAAACCCGACAGCTCGATGCGGTGTACGCTCATCACACGGACGCGGCGAAGCTGGAGCCCCTCCGTTAGCTCGAGGATGGTCCGCCCCTCCTTGAGCGCGGCAAAGGCAGCGTCCGGCGTCAACGCCGGCGCATCAGCCGCAAGGACGTTTGCGACCCAGGTGGCCGAGACCTTGCGGCCGATGATCTGCTCGCCCACGTCGGTCTGGAGCCGATAGACGCGGGTCGATTCGTTCGGCAGCCGCTTCCAGATCGGCAGCAACAAGCCGGCCACGACGTGGATCGCACTTTCCGTGAACGCTGGGATCTCGGCAAGCTCCGCCAGCCAGGCCGCGGCGAAGCGCTTACGGTCCGCCTCGACCCAATGGCTCTCCGCCATCATCTTCAAGGGAGCGCTATGCTGCTCCACCGGCCGGATCAGGCGGGCGCGCTGCTCGATCTCACCGTCATCAAGCATGAAGCTCGGAGCTGGCACCTGCACCGCAGCTCGTCCCGAGCGCTCATTGATCAACAGGATTGCGCGAGGATCGGAAAGACGACCGAGGGCGTCATCCAAGCTCACGGGATGATTACGCTGGCGCTGAGCAATCGTGACAAGCCGGGTCTCGGCGCCAGTGCCGGGATGAACGTAAATCGTGCGCCGGTCGGTGACGACAAAACTCTCGGCGCGGAGCGTTTCCAGTCCAACGTCATAACTTCCCGAGGCAACCGCGCCTTCGATCCGAGCCGTCAACAGCTGTTCGAAGACGGTAAACAGGATGTTCTGGAGATCGATCGTGAGCGCTAGCAACCTGTTCAGGAAAGTCGTAATCGGCGGCAGGTCGTCCCCGAGCCCATTGGCATCCGTGAGCTTCAGACCGGTCGCATCCTCGAACCGCTCGAGCGAGCAGCCCTCGACCTTGCCGCGCGCCACGAGGGTGTAGAGCTGGCGCAACGCATCACGGCTGTACTGGCTTTCGAGGTTGTCCTCAGGCCGGAATAAGCCCTGCCCTCCGGTCTGGCGCTGGCCGCGCGTGATTGCGCCCAATGTATCGAGCCGGCGGGCAATGGTGCTGAGAAAGCGCTTTTCGGCCTTCACGTCGGTCGCGATGGGACGAAACAGCGGCGGCTGTGCCTGGTTGGTCCGGTTCGTCCGGCCGAGGCCCTGGATCGCGGCGTCCGCCTTCCAGCCGGGCTCGAGCAGATAGTGGACCCGCAGGCGGCGATTCCGCGCTGACAGCTCGGCATGGTAGCTCCTGCCCGTGCCGCCCGCGTCGGAGAACACAAGGATCCGCTTGACATCGTCCATAAAGGCCGAGGTCTCGGCGAGGTTGGCCGAACCGGCCCGGCTTTCGACCACCAGCCGGTCGCCCTTGCGAACGATGCGTCGCGAGCGGCCGGTCACCTCCGCGACCAAATCGGTTCCGAAGCGCTGGATCAACTGGTCCAGCGCGCCCGGGACCGGCGGCAGCGAGGCGAGCTTCTCGATGAGGCGGTCGCGGCGGGCGACGGCGTCCCGGCTCTCGACCGGTTGGCCGTCACGATAGACAGGCCGGGAGCAGAGATTACCCTCCTGGTCGGTGAACGGCTCGTAGAGTTGGACCGGAAAGGAATGGGCGAGAAAATCGAGGACATACTCGCGCGGCGTGATGTCGACCTGGACGTCCCCCCAGTCCTCCGTTGGTATCTCGGCCAGCCGGCGCTCCATCAGCGCCTCGCCGGTCGAGACGATCTGGACGACGGCGGCATGGCCCGCCTCAAGGTCGCGTTCGATCGAGCGGATCAAGGATGGCGTCTTCATCGAGGTCAGGAGGTGGCCAAAGAAGCGCTGCTTCGCGCCTTCAAAGGCAGATCGCGCCGCTGATTTCGCCTGGCCGTTCAGCGTTCCGGTTTCGCCGGTGATGTTGGCGGCTCGCATTGCCGCGTCGAGGTTGTTGTGGATGATGCTGAACGCACCTGCATAGGTGTCGTAGATGCGAATCTGCTCGGACGTAAGCTGGTGCTCGACGAGTTCGTACGCGACGCCCTCGTAAGAGAGCGAACGGGCCGCGTAGAGGCCGAGCGCCTTGAGGTCGCGCGCGAGCACCTCCATGGCCGCAACGCCGCCGCCCTCGATCGCCTCGACGAACTCGGCTCGCGTCGCAAACGGGAAATCATCGCCACCCCACAATCCCAGCCGCTGGGCGTAGGCTAGATTGTGAACGGTCGTGGCACCCGTCGCCGAGACATAGACGACGCGGGCATTCGGCAAGGCGTGCTGGAGCCTCAGCCCGGCCCGCCCCTGCTGAGAGGCCGCCTGGTCGCCGCGCTCGCCCTTCTGGCCTGCCGCGTTCTGCATCGCGTGGCTCTCGTCGAAGACAATGACTCCGTCGAAGTCTGAGCCCAACCATTCGACAATCTGCCGCACGCGCGAAAGCTTCTCGCCACGCTCGTTGGTCCGCAGCGTAGCGTAGGTGGTGAATAGGACACCTTCCGCGAGCCGGATCGGTGTGCCCTGCCGGAAACGTGACAGCGGCGTCACGAGCAACCGCTCCATGCCGAGCGCGGACCAATCGCGCTGGGCATCTTCGATCAGCTTGTCGGATTTGCTGATCCAGACCGCTCGGCGGCGGCCCTTCAGCCAGTTGTCGAGCAGGATGCCTGCGGCCTGCCGACCCTTGCCCGCTCCGGTCCCATCGCCCAGAAACCACCCACGACGGAAGCGGACGGCATTTTCTGCATCGTCGCGCGCAGCCGCCACGACATCAAAGGTCGCATCCACTGTCCAGGAACCCGCAAGAAACTCGGAATGCGCCTCGCCGGCATAGATGACGCTCTCAAGCTGGGCGTCGGACAGGATGCCATCCGCCACAAGCTTGGCCAGCAGATGTGGCCGGTAAGACGGCTTCGGCGGCGCGACCGAGGCCATCGCGGCGGACTGAACGAGTTTGGTCGGATGCCCATGCGCATCCGGAATACGGATCGCCTGCAGCGCGTATTCCTCATAAAGCGCGTCAGTCAGTCGAGCGCCTTCCGGAGGTGTCCACTCGACCCTTTCGTAGGTGAGTTCGACGCTCTCTGGCGCGCCGTCTCGCGAAGGCGATGACGGGTTGGGTGCAAAAGAGCCGACCGGCCGCGAGGTCGCGGGGCGTCTGATGACGTCGGCCACGACAGGGGTGGCGACAGGCAGCCTCGGCGGCACATGCTGGCTCACCCAGCCGAGCAAGGTAGCGACATCCCCCGCCATGCCCAGCGAAGCCGCAAAGACCTTCGGATCTGTGGCAGGCCGCTTGTCGATCACGAGCAGCCTTGTGTCGGTCTGCGTTCCGTGTTTCGCGTAGACCGCGCCGTCGATGGCGGCAGAAAACACGACCTGCCCGCGCTCCTGGAGACGAACGAAAGCATCTCGCCATGCCGGATTCTCCGGCGCGAGGCTGGCGCCGGTAATGGCGACGAGACGCCCACCCTCGCAAAGACGCGCCAAGGCTGAGGCGACGTGCCGGAGCGCCGCATCCGCCATCCGCCGATCGACGTCCGCCAATGCCGAGAATGGCGGGTTCATCAGGACGACGCTCGGTACGACACCCGCATTGAGGTGATCATCGATCTGGGCGGCGTCGAACCGGGTGACCGTAACGTTGGCAAATATTTCGTCGAGCAAGGCCGCGCGGGCCTCGGCGAGCTCGTTCAACACCAGGGCGCCGCCGGCGAGCTCCGCAAAGATGGCGAGCAAGCCGGTCCCCGCAGAGGGCTCCAAAACCCGGTCGGACGGCGTGACGCCGGCCGCGGTACATGCGGCAAGCCCAAGCGGGATCGGCGTCGAGAATTGTTGAAGGGCCTGGCTATCCTCGGAGCGGCGCGTGTGTGTCGGCATAAGACCGGCGATTCTCGCCAGCATAGGCAGCATCGCGGCCGTTGAGCCAGCCTTGGTCCGGATGGCCGGGCCAAACTTGCGAAGGAACAGGACGGTCGCCGCCTCGCATGCGTCATAAGCGGACTTCCAGTTCCAGGCGCCAGTGGCATCGGAAGAGCCGAGGGCAGCTTCCATGGCGCTACGCAGGACAGCGGCATCGATGCGCCGGCCGCGCTCGAGATCGGTCGAGAGCTGTTGCGCGGCCTTGACGGCGGCGGAGGTGAGAGTTGCAGCGGCGCGCATCGAGAGCGGCGCGGCGGCAGCGCCGCCGGCGAGAGTTTCGGTCATAACTGGGTTTCTTTCGGAGAGCGGGAACGGGTCGAACCATCAGGCGCTCTCCTCAAGACCCGACGGCTCAAACCCTTCCCGGCCCGGCTCTCCCTCTCAGCCTTCGCGCATAAGAATGGGGACCGGCGCGACACACCGGTCGCCAAGCAGTTGCCAGACGGCCAGGAGCCGTCCCTTCCAGGGTATCACTCAGCTACCTCGAGTTGTTGCGGATCATCGTCGCTCGCGTCCTGATCCTCGTCCTCGGCGAGGAATTCGGGCAGCGGGCCCGCTTCACTCTCCTGCTCCCCTGACGCCGCATTGGGATCGACAAGCCGCAGTGGCTCCGGCAACCAGCCTGAGCCGTCGAGAAGACGCTCGGCCTCCTTGGCCATGTCGGCCTTTTTCAGGTGGTCGATCAGTTGCGCGGAGGATTCACCCTTGGCTTCCCGCACCGCCTCCAGAATGCGAGGCTTGGTGACCCGGCCGAGATAATTATCGGCAGAGGGCTTCCAGCCCGCTCGAACCATGTCGAGCTCGACGGCGTGTGCCAGGACGTCGGCGTGATCGAGCCGGGTGCGGACGCCGTGGGCGGAGACACGGCCCTGATTATAGCTGTTGGCCGGCTCGTAGACAGCATTGACCGCAAATGACGCACAGTGGGCGAACAGGGATGCCTGTGCGACGCCGTCGAGGGCCGTGAGCGCATCCCAGAGATCGTTCTCGCCCTTCGGCAACCGTGCCTTCCAGGATTCATGCCGCGCCTCAACGGCCTTCGCGGACGCACTTTCCCTCAAGCCGGGCGCTTGAGCCGGAAAGGTCGGCGTGCGAAGGCCGATCTCCAGGCAGCTTCCGGACGATGCAAATCGGTAAAAAGCCGTCAGCACGAAGTTATGCAGCACCGCCCGGAACGCAATCGCAGGATTTTCTGCCAGCGCATCCCGCAACGCCAGTGTGCGATGCGCGGTCAACTCGGTGATCAGCCGATCCGGCAGAGGTTTGGTCGCGTCCTCATCATCTTCTTCCGCGTCAGGAGCGCCGCCAGCCACCGCAATGACGCCGCGTTGGACGGAAGGACCAGCCGCCCTCCCCTCGACCGATTGTGTGTCGGCGGACTGTCTGACTTCAGGATCGTCTGCCGGGACATCATCCTCCGGCCGGACGTAACCCCGATCGACCGAGAGGCGACCTTCGGAATCGATGCTGACGAAAACGCCAGCGCGGGCGATCTCGGCCGGATCGTAAATCATCGGCCGGTATTCGAACGCGGCGAGTGCCGCCTCGATTTCGCCGAGACGCTGATCGACCTCATCAGGCAACTCGTCGGCATCCCGATAATCGGACTCAAGCCTGACTTGCTCCGCGTTGAGTGCGTCGATGGTGCCCTGCTCCTCTGCAGAGAGATCGACAGCTTTGCCCTCGATTTCCCGCAGCCCATCCGTGTGGCCATAGGGGAATTCGACCGCAAGCGAAATCCACTTCCAGCCTTCGGCTGCAATCGTCTCGGCTTCGGCTTTGAGCTTTTCCGTCACGAGATGATCGAGCAAAGCGACGTCCCGGAGCCAGCCGCCGTCATCGTGCTCGAACAGATCCCGCATAACGCCCCCACCAGCCTGCTCGTAAGCATCCAGCCCAATGAACTGAACGCGGCGATCGGTCGCGCGCACGGCATTTTCCGTGAGCATTCGCCGTATCTGATAGGGCTCGTCATAGCCGGATCGGCTGACGTACTCCCAGACCTGCTCCTGCCTGGCGCGGTCAGCCGTAACAGTGAAGGCCATGAGCTGCTCGAGAGTCATGCCGTCTTCGGCATAGACCTCGTGGAGCTTTGGCGACACGGACGCCAGCCGAAGTCGTTGCTTCACGACGGCCGGTGTCACGAAGTGCCGGGCCGCGATATCCTCGTCGGACAGGCCGGCGCCACTCAAAGTCTGGAAGGCTCGGAACTGATCGAGTGGATGAAGCCCTACCCGCTCGTCATTTTCTGCAAGCGAGTCGTCTTCAGCGATGCCCCCCTCACGCACGACACAAGGAACGACCTGCGTCTTCGCCATGCGCTTCTGCTTCACGAGAAGTTCCAGCGCACGATAGCGCCGGCCGCCGGCCGGCACCTCGAACATGCCGGTCTCGTTGCCTTCGGCATCCACAACCGCCCGCACGTTCAGACTCTGCAGTAGTGTGCGCTGCGCAATGCTTTCGGCGAGTTGTTCGATGGAAACGCCCGCCTTCACACGCCGGACGTTGGACTGGCTCAGCACCAGCTTGTTGAACGGAATATCGCGTGAGGGCGACAGTGTGATCTTTTGGACAGCCTTCGTCATATCGAATCTCCACGACAGGCAGCCGGGAGCCTCTCTCTCGGCCTCCAACCCGTCGTGGAAAGCGACCCCGCCCTCTCACTCTCATGCTGCGGCCACCGAGCAGAACGTCACGCCGCCTGCTGGTCCGCCGGAGTATCGACAGCGGCTCCTGGGAGAAAGCCAAGCAGATAGTCCGCGATCTTGCTGGCCTGGGAAGCGGCCCGGACAATTGCACGATTGTCCTCGCGCAAGACCTCAAGCCACGAGCCGATATAGTCAGCGTGCCGCACCGTGGGCACGATACCGAGTGAAGCGCAACCGAACGCAGACGAGATCTCCGCAACCAACTCCTCAAAGGCATACTTCCTGGTACCAAAGCTGCCCGACAAGTCGCGGTTGAGACGTGATGGATGACCGCTGGCATGCGCCAATTCATGCAAGGCCGTTCGATGCCAATTGATCGGCTCAGAATAGGCTTGTGGCGGCGGCACCTGCACATAATCTTCTGCCGGCGCATAGAATGCGCGGTTGCCGCCGATGCGGAAATCGATGCCGGTCGCCTTGATGAGCTTTTCGACCTGCGGCTCGATCAGGTATGGGGGCGGAGGCGGCGCCGTTGTTGCGATGTCTGCAGGCAAACCGCCGCACTGATCAGTGTTGAAGACCGTAAAGCGCTTGAGGAATGGAACAGCCTGTGCCTCCTCACCGGTCGCGTGTGCGCGGTGCTGTTCGGCGACCGGCACAAATCGGTCGGCATAGACGACGGTCGAGCCACGCTCGCCCTTGCGGACATGGCCACCGAGGGACAGCGCCTGGCGGAATGTCAGCCAGCTCTGACCGGTGAATGCGCGCTCAGTGGCGGCCCCCCAGAGGATCAGAATGTTGATGCCGCCATATTGACGGCCGGTCGCGGCGCTCTTCGGCAGGGCCAAAGGCGCCTCCGCCGCCGCTGTGCCCCAAGGCTGCACCCATGGCACTCGGCCGGCCTCGAGCTCAGCGATAATCTTGTTGGTGATTTCGTCATAAAGGCTTGTCCGGTCTTCACCGGCACGCGCCCGAGGATGATGTCTGGACATCGCGGATCTCCGCGACGGGCGCCGCGAGCCTCTCTCGCTGCCTGTAACCCGTCACGGCAAAAGCGCGCGAAACTCTTCCTCTCAGCCTCTCCGCGAGAGAGTGCGAAATCTACGAGGCAGCCCGCCTTCTGTCCATTTCATCATGGGTCTTGCCCTCGACTGCCCAGGGCCGCAGATCCTGATCAAGCGTGCGCCACGGCGCATCGCCCCAGCGGAAAATGGCACCCGGAGAGCGTGAGCATAGCGACCCGAAGGGCACGCGGGTCCGAGTGCAGCGACGAGACCGGTTAACAGCGGCACCCGGGAACGGGGCAGTGATAGCGACGCCGGCATACTTCATGACGGCGGGACCCTTTCCCGAGTGCCCCCGGCAAGGAGCTCCGAAAGTCCTTGGGCGAGGGATCGAAGCCGGACGGCCGAGACGCGAAGCGGCTCGGTTCATATGTGGACGGCCCCCGACTTGCAAGGATCGTTTCGGGCAGCATGCTCGGATCGCTCGCGCTCATATGTCCGGCCTGTTTTCGGGTCTTGCGACCACCGGCCAAGATGGGCTTCGCGGACAGTGAGATCCAAACACGAGAGCGGCATTTTCTGCCGGTAAACCGAGCGGAGCATTTCACTGACCAGCTTGCGCCGAACGAACCACCTCTTCCTGTCCTGCAAGTTCCGCCCCCAGCGTCAAACCTGCCGGTCTGACGCCAAGCTCTGCATTTCGTTCAAGTCTATGTCGGCATCGGCATGACGCTGCTTGCAGGCCGGTACCGCTCGCCGCTGACCATCAGTTTCCAGGCGATCCGCGCCAGCTTATTTGCTAATGCTATGGCCACCAGCTTCGGCGGCTTGCGTGCGATGATATCTTTCAGCCAGGGCCAGGAGCGACTTTCCCGTCGGCGCATATCTGCGATCACAGCAGTCGCGCCGGCCACCAAAACGGTTCTCAACATGCCGTCACCGGCGCGTGTGATCACGCCGAGCCGGTTCTTTCCGGCTGTCGAGTGATTTTTTGGCGTCAGGCCAAGCCAGGCGGCAAAATTTCTTGCCGACTTGAACCCGCGTGCATCCACGACCTTGATCGACAGCAGCGTCGCGCCGATCGGGCCAACGCCCGGGATAGCCGCCAGCCGTCGGCTCATCTCGTTACTCCGGTGTAGTTGCATGAGCTTCTTGTCGAGCTTTGCGATCTGGTCATCGACCCGCGTCAGTTCTGTTGCCAAAGCGTCCACCAATTCCTTCGTCAACTCGGGGACTGTAGCGTCAGCCTGAATGTCGATCAGCAATTGTTGAAGCCGCGAAAGCCCTTTGGGCGCTGTAAAGCCGAACTCTGCGGCGTAGCCGCGGATCGAATTGGCGAGCTGGGTGCGCCTGCCGATGAACTGGTTGCGCACGCGCGCCAGCATCTGTGCGCCTTGCTGCTCGGGGCTTTTGATAGGCACAAAGTTCTTGCGCAGTTTCGGCCGGCTTGCCGCCTCGCAAATCGCCTCGGCGTCCGCAGCGTCGGATTTTCCGCGCTGCACATACGGTTTGACATATTGCGGCGGAATCATCGCCACCTCATGCCCGAGCGATTGCAGCTCCCGCGCCCAATAATGCGACGCCCCGCAAGCCTCCAAAGCGACAAGCACGGGCGGCAAGCGACTGAAGAACTCCAAAACCTGTCCGCGCCTCAACCTACGCCGTAAAACCGGCTGCTCCGTCCCGTCAACGCCATGCAGCTGAAATACACTCTTTGACGTATCCAAACCGATGCGAACAATCGTTTCCACGGGCGGCTCCTTCGTTTGGGGTCAGGGACGACCTCATCTTGCCACGCACTGTGGCGGAAGGGGGCCGTCCACCCCAACACGAGAGCCCGATGCGGCGGAGCCGCACGCGCAAGCAGAAGACACTAAGGCTAGATTTCCTCGCGCGCATGCGTCCGCGCGTCGTAGATCCTGACCTGAAGCATCGGAAAGCGCTTCTTTAGTTCTTCGCCACCCGCCCTGGCGCCGTCTCTGATTGTCCGACAAAAAGGCCAAGGACGTCGTTCGCGAAAAGAGTTGGTCGCGAAAATAGCGGCGCCGAGAAGAGACGTCCGACCCGGTCAATCGGCCGCGCGCTGTGTTGCAGAAGGCCATGGCGGCAGGGGCGGCAACCCGAGCGCCTTGCGTACAGGTCCGAACGACCTCCGGTGAGCTGCGCACGCCCCCAGCTTGGCGAGCGCATCATAATGAGCCTGCACCGGATAGCCCTTGTGATCCGCGAATCCGTACCCGGGGTGGTGGACGTCGAGCGTCCGCATGACCGTATCGCGCTCGACCTTCGCCAGGATCGACGCAGCAGCGATGCTGGCGGACTTGGCATCGCCCTTAATGATGGCGTCCTGGGGAATGTCGATCTCCTTCAACCGCTTCGCGTCGATCAGCAAGTGCTGCGGCGTCAATCCCAGTCCCCTGACCGCGCGCTGCATGGCCTGGATGCCGGCCCAATAGATGTTGATCGTGTCGATCTCCTCGACCTCGACGAACGCCACACACCAACTCTCTGCCTTTGCCTTAATTTCCTTCGCGAGTTCCTCGCGGGCCGCAGCGTCGAGCTTCTTCGAGTCGTCGATCCCGACTATCCGGGTACCCGGCTTCAGAATCACGGCGCCAGCGGAGACTGGCCCGGCGAGCGGGCTCATTCCAGCCTCGTCCACGCCTGCTACGGCATGAACGCCGCTCTCCCACAGAGAGGTTTCGAAACTGAGGATCTTGCGCAGGCGCTGCCCCTCGGACCTGTTTTCGAAGCGCCGTCTGTCGATTGAAGCCAGGATGGCACGGGCTCCCGCGCGGGTGTCGGCCCGCAAGATCTGCTCGACGCTGGCCTCGAGCGGTCTTTTTTCGACGACATAGCGCTGACGCAGTACATCGAGTGGATACCGGGACATGGAACCCTTCGTGGAGACTGACTGTTGGGGAGCGTGTCGGTGACCTTTGTGGCGATTGTCTGAAGCTGAGCTGTGCTGCCCGACGACTCGCAGCGCCTCGCCGAAGGAACCGACCCGGCCGTCACCTTACATGGATTGTATCCACCGATTCAGAACGGAGCTAACCGGTATCTTCATCCCTTTACGAGTAGTAGAGCCTCGCGATAGCTACGCCGAGGCGAAGTGCAACTTCATCGCCGCCAACGAGAGCGTCTCGAAGCAGCTCGGCAACACGACCGAAATCTGCCGCAAGTGCTACGTGCACCCTGAAGTCCTGGACGCCTACATGTCCGGAGACCTCGTCAATATCATCGAAGCCAAGATTGCGCAGAAGTTCAAGCGCAAGTACGCCAAGCTCACGTCGGACGAGACCATGGTCTTGGCATTTCTGCGCAAGCGTCTTGATTCCCTGGAGGTCCCCCAGCTCGGAGTGGCATGGCCGCAAACAAGGTAACAGCCGTACGCTTGGGGCCGGTGAGGCAACCGATGGTCCGGGACTATGAAGCCGCCATCGCTGGCGGCATTTTCTTGCTCACCCTCCCTCAGAAGGCGTTTGCCCTTGCTCGTTCATGGGCCTCGCGCCGACGTTCGCGGCGTTCACGCCGCCGCTTCGCACGGTCGGCGGGTTGCCGCAGTGGAGGAACTGGCGCAGGCGACGTCGTGGTCGTGTCCTCAACCAGAGGCACCTGCGCCGTTTCCAAAGCCGTTGGACGCGCTTCCATCAATTCAAGCACCGCCCGTCCTTCGGCCGTGATCTTCCATCCTCCGGTCATGCGTTCGACCAGCCCTTGTGAAAAGATGTCGAGGTCGGGCACCTTGGCCGCGAGGCGCCTCGTCCGGTCCGCCCAGTCGCGGCCACTCGTCGCCAGGATGGCCATATCCCTCTTCAGGTCCTCCATCACGGCAAACCCGCCCGGATAGGCTGCCAGGATCTTCAGGACTGTGACCTGGAAGTTCACACCAGCACCTGCGAACAGCGCCACATCGTAGGCGCGTACGAGAGGGCGTCGCGGCCGATCTGCCTGAGGCCCTCGAGCGAGACTTCGCCTCTAGTTGCAGCTTCCAAAATTTTCGATGCGACGTGGGTACGGGCCCCGATCTCGCGGTGCGAGACGCTTTCACAGACTTCATCGAGAACCGCGCGCAAAAGCGCGGTGGTTGCGGTGTCGAACATGAGATGCCCCCTTAAGGGAAAGTCCTACTCTAACCCGGTTTCCGCCGCCTTGGGAATTCAGACATGTTAAGCTTTGGAGCATGTGCAGTGCGGAATCTTGATCGACAGTCGCTGCCTAAGGGATGACCAACGGGTAAATCGCCAGTGATCGCCGCGACTGCCGAAGTCTGTTCTGCGCCTGGGGAGGAGAGACGACACCTGCTCGTTAGAGTCATCTCGAGCAGGTTAGAGATTGGCGCGGATGGCTGAAGCCGGAACACCGGTGCCTGGTGCGGCCAACAGCTGCGCCGAGTACGCACCCGAGCCTAGTCCGGAGACGAAGCAGAAGGACGTCTTCTGGTTCGCGCTCGAGGAAAGCCAGCCACTGTTCTGCTTCGCTGGCATCTGGACTGAGTTTCGGGGGCGATCGCGGCACCAAGTCGAAGCCGATGCCGGGCCCTCACCTCGTCTACGGTTTTCTTACACCTTCCCGACTGCCTCGTCGAGCCGATCCATCCGAAGGCGATGCCTGTGATCCTGACCACCGAGGAGGAGCGTGACGTCTGGATGCGCGCTCCTTGGGACGAGGCAAAGGCGCTGCAGCGGCCTCTGCCCGATGATGTGCTGAACATCGTCATGCGCGGCGCAGATAAAGAAGACAGGACCGCTGCGTAGGCGCGGTCTTCTTCACTGTCGTCATCGGCTCCTCCGGCACGCTCTCCTTACGAAAGCAGCTCGAGTATCCTTCGGCTCACAGCGTCATTGCCGAACACGATCGCCCATTCCAGGAGAGCTTGCCTGATTGTCGTCGCGAGGATGCCGTGGTGGGCGAGCCGGGCAAGAACGAGGGGACGATCGGCTTCGTGACGGTCCACCGATAAGTCCGAGAGCAGCCGGATATCGTAGCCGCACCTCGCTCCCTCCAATGCCGCGATCAGGACCTCCTCCTCCAGGAATGATCCGCCCAGGAAGACGACACCAGCGCCTGATTCCGCAAGCAGAGCCGCAAGTCGTGGATCTCGCCATAAGGACAAGGCATCGATATCGAGGCACTCGATAGAAGCGGAAATTTGATCGTTCAGGAGACTCCGATCACACTCACCGATTGCGATGACGGGAACGCCAAACAATTCCCGACAAGCCGGCAGCAAAGCCAGACTTCCGGCCCGGCGCAGAGCGATCGCCTGATCTTCCGCCCTGTGGTCCCGCGTCAAGTTCAAGAAGACAAGGCAGCTGTGACGCGGGTCCGCCAGCATTATTGTAGGCTCTTCGTCGCCGGGGAGAAATCAGGCGGCCTTGCGTTCCGACCCAGTTGCGACAAGAACCGGCCCGTCGACACCGGCTTGCCGGTACATGGCTTCGAGCGCCTGATCGGAATCGTGAAGGAAACCCGCGAGCGCCATGGTTGGTCCAACCGGCTGCGGCTCAGACACCCGCTCCAAAGGCCAACCCGCTCGCCTCAGAATGCGCTCCATCCGCGCATCCGTCACGGTCACGATCGAGTGCGCTCCTTTTGCGCGCATCGCCTCGAGCATCGCTGCAAAAAGCACAAAGGTTGCTCGGTTGAACCCGCTCCGGCCGGGCTCGACACACCGCACGGTGTCGACGCAGAACCGTGAGCTTTCGAGGATCCGCTCGTCGCTTGGCGCCGCCCTATCGCCCAACAGGCTGAAGAAGGTATCAGCGAGCATTGTTGGTCCGGTCGTCGGCAGAAGTCTGACGCAGCCCACGACTTCGCCTTCGTCCGAAACGGCGAGAATATAGGTCGGACTGAGGGCATCATAGACATCGATTTCCAGATCTCCCGAGACCGAGACGCTCCAGTCCAGCCGGTCCTTGAAGACACGGCGGCGAAGGCGATACATCGATGTCAGCAAATCCAAATGACGACCAAATTGGGACCTGTGAAGCGCGATGGCGTGCATGCCGACCTCCTCGATTTATCCGGGAGGTCTTGAAACCAGAAAACGCGCTGCTGATCGCCTGTCAGATTTTGCAGGTGCGGTTTGATCAGCTGGATCACGCTAGACCAGTTTGGTTTGGACACAACGCAGCAGTCGTCTGGCCCGGGTTCGGACCATTGCATTCCCGTCCATTTCGTCGAGTGGGTTGATCGAAACTCGATCAGGTCAAGAGGCCACGGCGCAACGCAACCGCAACACATTGGGCAATCGACGCCGCGCCGAGCTTGCGGCGCGCGTTCTCGAGATGAAAGACAACAGTGCGCGGCGAAATGGCAACCAAAACGGCGATATCGGCGGCCGTCTTTCCTTGCGCGGTCCATGCAAGACACTGGCGCTCGCGCTGGGTCAGCTCACTTTCAGCGTGCTCTTGTGCGACAGAAGGAGTCTCTAACTTCGCGGCCACGTGGACATGAAAATATAGTCCCACCTGATGGACGACATCGCGCCATTCACCGACATGCCGATCCAGGTTGATCTCGCGATCATCCGTCGCCAGCGTGAATGCGGCTATCCGTCCGAAGCTGCCTCTAATCGGCACCGTAATCCCGGATCGGAGCCCAAAGGTCGTCGCCTCATCAAAGAATTGACGCTGTGCTCGATTCCCAGCGGCCGCGCGCATGGCCCCTCCCCAGCTGAAAAGGTCACGTTCCACTCGGGCACGAAGAACCACGGGATCGAGCTGCTGATATCCAAGTTGAAAGTAGCGGCTGGTCCAAGATTTCGGGTACGATGAGATCAGCAAGGGCGTGTCGCCGGTTAGGCGAAGATAGGCAAATCGCTGGAACCCGAGCTTTTGAGCTAACCGTGCGGCAACGCGTTCAAATGCGGTCGCATCGCCCGCCGTGTGGATGGCATCAACGAACTCCTGGAATGTATACTCGACCAGATTCATCGTGTTCATGGCGCGTCGAAAGTCACGTCCGCTGCTGTCAACCAATTGCTAACGCCCCCCTAGCCAACAAGACCAGCGTTCGCCACGCTGCTCGGTGGCGCGGCGCCAGGCCCGGTTCAGGAGGAGATCATGTGCCCGGATCGAAGCACATTCGCATTGGTCCAACCTTTGTTGCGTTGGCCCCTAACGAGACACGAACGTGGTCACGCCCTCCCGGCGCTCTATCTGCCGTTGCAATATTTGCACATACGTGCAATAATGAAAAGCAATCCTTTGGTCCTTGGCGCATCAGGTGGGATATGGACCTAAAGGCGTTCTAGCAATAGCGATGGCTATATCTGCCTCTTTGATGAAGCGCGAGGGCATGTGCCCCCGCCGCACGAAAACGTGGCCTTCATCCTCGACAGATCGTTTCCCGCAGGCTGTCATACCCGGAGAGAATCCTGCGTTCCAAACTGCATCCACTCACCTCCTGTCACGTGAAGAATTCAGTCCTTGGGTGCCGAACTCAAAGCCCGCCTGGCAACGCCTTGCATTCGCACGATCGTACAAATGGTTACAGAATATTCACCTGACGCGCCTAAACTCAAGCTAATCTTATCAAACTCGAGGCTGGTTCCAGGATGATCGAAGAGCTGCTGATCGGCTACTTGAAAAGCTCAAATCTGGACGACTCGATGCGCGAAGAGCTCCGTTGCCTCAGGCCGGCGCTCATGAGACACGTCCCTGAACTTGCAAGACTGCACTTCAAGAACGTTGCCATGCTTGACGGATCCATCAAGCACGATTCGGCGGCGTTTGAGCCCGTCATCGCCGCCTATGTACGACATTGGGACGCTCTGTTGGCCGCTGAGTTCGGCCGCGAGTATGCCGAAGCCCTCCGGCGGCTGATGGAGAGTGCACTGGCCGCAAAGATCGGACCGCAGTGGCTCGTCGGCTCATACGGACTGGCGGTGGCGGGGGCTCTAGTTGACCAGGTTGCCACAGCACCCAAGCCAAGCCGATTTGGCGCCCGGTCCGGGTTGGCCGTCACCCTCACCGCAGTCAAGAACCTCTCGAAGGCCGCGATGCTGGATACTTGTGCTGGCATATTGGTCGCAACTGGGATTTTCAGGCTGGCCAGGAAAGGTTCGGTCGAACAGGCTGGCGTGCGCTTCCGCGAGCTCATTGGATCGCTCTCAGGATCCTCGACGAACTTGGCGGAAGCTGCTGGCACGATGACGGAAAGCGCCGGCGCAACCGCTCGCCTTTCCGAGACAGTCTCCAAAGCGTCGCTTGACGCATCCGCCAACGTTTCATCAGTCGCAGCTGCAACCGAGCAGCTTTCTGCCAGCGTGGGCGAGATCTCCCGCCAGGTCAGCCGGTCGAGCGAAATCGCGAGCACAGCAGTCGACCAAGCCAGGCAGACGGACGGCCTGATCGCGGCTCTCTCGGAGGCCTCTGCCAAGATAGGCGACGTCCTGAAGCTCATCAGTTCGGTAGCGCAACAAACAAACCTGCTTGCCCTCAACGCGACCATTGAAGCGGCGCGAGCAGGAGAGTCGGGACGAGGCTTCGCCGTCGTTGCACAAGAGGTCAAAGCGTTGGCGGCACAAACCGCCAAAGCAACCGAAGAAATTAGCATCCAGATAAGCGGAATCCATGCAGCGACCGCCGAGGCCGTCAATTCGACGAGAGAAATCGTCCGGACCATAGGTCAGATCTCGGAAACGACCGCGGTCATTGCAGCCTCAGTCGAGGAGCAGAGAGCTGCGACTCAGGAGATCGCCCAAAATGTGCAACGGGCAGCGCTCGGCACGGATCAGGTCGCCAGCACTATCAAGGGCGTGGACGAACAGGCTGGCACGACCGGTGCGGCGGCAGCGCAATTGTTGTCTTCAGCTCGGCTCCTCTCACAGGATAGCGCACAATTTCAGTCGGAAATCGACCAGTTTCTTGCCGCGATTGCGACCGCGGCATAACTTGCCTCAGGTGCCGCTTCATAGCCGAGACATATCTGCAAGTCTCGTGCGGCAGTGCTACGGCCGCTGAGACGACCTAAGCCACCTCCGTGACACCCAGCGCGGTCATATCCGGCATGACCCATTAGCCCGAACTAATTTTCCGAGCAGCAGGTCCCCAGCTTGTTGCCGGCGCAGAGAGTTCAGCGAGCCCGATATCCTGCCTTCGAAAGGCGCCGACTTGCGGACCATCCGGCTCGATGATGCGATCGCCCATCCGCAGTAGCGGGGCTTGGTGACGCTTCCCCTCACATCTTGGTGTCGTTCTCATGTACCGTGATGACATCGCTGATGGGAAGCCAGTTGCTGCCATCGAACTTGAACAGCCTGGCTTGGCGCCATCCGATACGGCTGGTGGGAGACACATTCACCTTCACACCAGGTAGAAACAGCGGCAACTGGAAGTCCTTGATGCTTGTCGCGTGCTTCATCAAATTCGGCCGGGTCAACTCGTCGCCGCACCTGCGCAGGACCTCCTCAATCATTTGGGCCGTCGAGTACGCGTAGGTTGCGCTTCCGTAGTTCGGATCGGCACCCGGCACCCACTGTTTGAAGAAGGCATGGAACTCCCTCATGGCGGGATCATCATGCCAAGCGGGATCATCGGACTGTTTGATCCACTGAGATGTCAGGAGATCCCTGGATGCGTCGAGTCCGGCCGGCTTCAGGACCGTCTCGAGCTGCGAAGAAGCCGTTACCACGATTTTTAGCGGGTTCCAGGCAAGCTCATGGGCCTTGCGGATCGCCTGGGCCGCGAACTTCGGTGTCGCCGCAACAAAGAGTACGTCCGCGCCGGAAGACTTCAGACTCACCATCTGGGAATCGATTGTAGGATCGGTAATGTTGTAGGGCGCCTGCGCAACGATCATGGTCCCCTTGCTGCCAAATGCGGTTTTGAGACCAGATAGATAATTGCGACCGAAATCGTCATCCTGAAAAATTACTGCGATCTTGGCGTCGGGCTTGGAGCGCAGGAGGTAGTCGGCATAGATTCTGGCCTCGACGATGGCGGACGAATAAAAAGTCGTCGTCCAGGGCAGGTTTACCGGGTCGTCGAGCTTCGTGGTGCCTGCCATCACCAGGATCTGCGGCACTTTCTTGGCATTCAGATATTTCGAGATCGCCAAATTTGTCGGCGAACCAAGGGATGACGCGATGGCAAATACCTCGTCATCCTCGACGAGCTTTCTGGTCTGCTCGACCGTCTTAGGCGGACTATAGGCATCGTCGAGCGAAATGAACGTAATCTTGCGACCACCGATTCCTCCGCGCTCCTTGTTGAGCATGTTGAAATAGGCAGCCTGGATGCGGCCGATCATCGCGAATGCCGATGCAGGACCACTATAAGGCATGGTCTGACCGATCTTGATCTCCGTATCGCTCGCACCGGTGTCGTACTTCTTCTGTGCCATCACCGGCGACGAGAGAAACGCCAACGCGATCACTCCCACCAGCGCTTTTCGTGCAACTCGTCCACGCATCTCGTATTCGACCGGCGACACAAATGCGCTCGGAAGCTGATCTTGCATTCGATCCTCCTGGCTAAAATGTCTTCTTCGTCGGGATGCTTGTGGCCGCACAATACAGCCCCGCTCTTCGTCGTCCGATCCCTATTGCATTATTTGCACAGTCGTGCGAGTTTTGGAAGTCGCAAACTGGACTTGCGCATGCTTTGCTCGCCGAGCTGCGCGAGTGAGACCTCGTGATGCGGAAGGTCGGGAGCAGCAGTTGCCGGAGATCGCAATCGGACAGCTGCGGGTACGAGCAGCCAACTGTCCAACAACTTTATGCGCCGGGCGAGCGCGAACGATTGCAAGCTGAGTAACTCAGCTCGTGCCAGGCGCAGCTGACTCTCGTCGTCAACGACGCATACCTGCAGGTGAATAGGCGGCATCCGGCCGAGCCATCATGCGATCCGCTGGCATCAGGTCGCCTCTAGATCCGACGTCCCGCATTGACCCAAAATGGATCGCGGAGTTTGCGCTTAAAGATTCTCCCATGCCGAACACCGCGCAATCGACCACGCCTGGCATCTTGTGAAGCTGCCCCTCGATCTCGGCCGGATAGATATTGACGCACGAGATGATGAGGTCTTTCGACCTATCGCAGAGAAACAGGAAGCCGTCGGGTCGAGATAACCGATATCTCCGGACGAACAAGACGCGGGCCCCGCAAGAATCGCTCGTCACCAAGCGCCAATTCAATCCAAGCGGTTCCTTCGCCGGCCCTCAATGAGATCAAGAATGGCTCGGGCCGCCTCTAGCACATTCGTGCCCGGTCCGAATATGGCGGCCACTCCGGCACGGATTAGTTCATCGTAGTCCTGTCGGGGCACCACACCACCGCAAACGACGATGATGTTCTTTCCGCCTGCTGCTTTCAGCTCCTCAACGATCTGCGGAACAAGCGTCTTGTGGCCGGCCGCGAGTGACGAAATGCCCAGCACATGAACGCCAGCGTGAACCGCCATCACTGCAGCCTCCGCCGGCGTCTGGAATAACGGGCCCGCAATCACATCGAAACCGATATCTCCGAATGCGGACGCAATAACCTTCGCGCCTCGATCATGCCCGTCCTGCCCAAGCTTGGCGATCATTATCCTTGGTTGCACGCCGATCGCCTGCGAGACTTCGTCGACCCGTGACGCGATATTGGTGAACTCAGGATCGTCTCCATAGGCCGGGCCATATATGCTCGAGACAACGTCCGGGATCGCCTCGTGATCACCGAAGGCCTTTCGCATTGCGTCAGACATCTCGCCGACCGTTGCACGAGATCTAGCAGCACCCGTCGCCGCCTCCAGCAAGTTGCCCTCCCCCGTTGTGGCCACGCGCGTTAGCGCGTCCAACGCAGCTTCGACCTCTTTCGGGTCTCGCGCCCTCCTGATTTCTGCGAGACGCCTGATCTGCGACGCACGCACGCTGGAATTGTCGATCTCCAGGATATCAATAGGCTCCTCCTGTTCGAGCCGATACCGATTAACGCCGACGATCACCTGGTCTCCGCGGTCAATCGCAGCTTGCTTTCGTGTCGCGGATTCCTCGATCAGCCGTTTGGGCCAACCGGTCGCGATCGCCTGCGCCATTCCTCCCATCTCCTCGACCTTCTCCATGAGCTGCCAAGCTTCGCGGGTCAGATCGTCCGTCAGGCGCTCGATGTAGTAGGATCCTGCGAGCGGATCGACGACGTCGGTAACACCCGTTTCATGCTGAAGTATCAACTGTGTATTGCGAGCGATCCGCGACGAGAATTCGGTTGGCAGCGCAATCGCCTCATCAAATGAGTTCGTATGTAGGGATTGAGTTCCGCCTAGCACGGCAGCCAACCCCTCGTAAGCGGTCCGCACGATGTTATTGTATGGATCCTGCTCCTGAAGGGAGACCCCGGATGTCTGGCAGTGCGTGCGAAGCATCAAGGACGATTGCTTCTTGGGTTGAAACTCCGCCATCACACGCGACCAAATGAGTCGGGCAGCACGGAGCTTTGCTGCTTCCATGAAGAAATTCATTCCGATCGCAAAAAAGAACGAAAGCCGCCCGGCAAAATCGTCGACGTTGAGACCCTGGGCGAGCGCTGATCGGACGTATTCACGTCCGTCAGCGAGCGTAAAGGCAAGCTCCTGGACGAGTGTCGCTCCAGCCTCCTGCATGTGGTAGCCAGAGATCGATATCGAATTGAACCGCGGCATGTGGTGCGCCGTGTACGCAATAATATCCGCAACGATGCGCATCGACGGTTGTGGGGGATAGATGTAGGTATTTCGAACCATGAACTCTTTGAGAATATCGTTCTGGATCGTTCCGGACAGAGCTTCGCGCGAAACGCCCTGCTCTTCGGCGGCGATGATGAAGGCTGCCAGGATGGGAATCACTGCTCCGTTCATGGTCATGGAGACGGACGTTTCCCCAAGGGGAATCCCATCGAAGAGGATTTTCATATCTTCGACTGAATCGATTGCGACGCCAGCTTTGCCGACATCCCCTACGACGCGAGGGTGATCCGAGTCATAGCCGCGGTGCGTCGCCAGATCAAAAGCGACTGATAAGCCCTTTTGTCCGGATGCTAGTGCGGAGCGATAGAATGCGTTCGATGCCTCTGCCGTCGAAAACCCCGCGTATTGACGAATTGTCCAGGCTCGGCCGGCATACATCGTCGCTCGCGGACCACGAACGAACGGCCACGTTCCAGGCAACGAGCCCAAGTGCGCAATGCCACCCAGGTCCGCCGCCGTATAGACTGGCTTGATTGCAATATTCTCTGGCGTTATCCGCACAAGCTTGATGGGATCGCCCTTCAACTCCTTCTCAGCAATCTTCTTCCACTCATCGGGGAACACGACTGTCCTCCTCCTCATCTTGCGCCATCTAGGAGTCCAACCGTCGATCGACGCATCGGGGACGGAGGACAGACTGGCGGCGGATTCATGCGAAATCGAGTATCAGCGCATCCACGGCGAGCGTGGCACCCGCGCTGGCGTGGATCTTCTTCACGGTGCCGTCCTGCTCGGCGCGGAGCACGTTCTGCATCTTCATGGCTTCGACCACCGCGAGCGTCTCGCCGGCCTTGACCTCCTGCCCCTCGCTCACCGCGATGGAGACCACGAGGCCGGGCATCGGACAGAGCAGCTTCTTGCCGGTGTCGGAGGCCGTCGTCACCGGCATCAGCCGCGCAGAGGTCGCCTCCGCTTCGGTCCAGACATAGACCGGCACCTCGACACCCTGATGCGCGAGGCGGATACCGTTCGGGATCGGGCGCGCCTGCACCGCGACGAGATGGCCGTCGATGGTGCCCTGCCAGACCGGATCGCCAGGCTTCCATGGCGAGGCCAGCAGATGCGCGTTGCCGGCCTTGCCGTTGGCATCGATGAAGCGGATCGCAATGGCCTCGCCCTCGCGTGCGATCTCGAGCTGGATCTCCTGGCGGTCGAGCCAGACCGCGCGGCGCCGCTCGCGCTGCACGACGCGGCCGCCCATCTGGCCCGAGATCTGCCGCTTGCGCTCACCCAGCACGTGATCGATGGCGGCGCCGACCGCGGCGATGCGCCGTGCGACCTCGCCTTCGGGCACGCGCACCGCAAAGCCTTTCGGGAATTCCTCGGCAATGAATCCGGTCGACAGCCGGCCCTCGCGCCAGCGCGGATGGTGCATCAGCGCCGACAGGAACGGAATGTTGTGGCGGATGCCATCGACATAGAACGAATCCAGCGCGGTCGCTTGCGCCTCGATCGCAGCCGCGCGCGACGGCGCGTGGGTGACGAGCTTGGCGATCATCGGATCGTAATGAATCGAGATTTCGCCGCCCTCCTGCACGCCGGTGTCGTTGCGGATGGTGATGCCGTCCTGGCTTACTTCCGCCGGCGGACGATACTTCACGAGCCGCCCGATCGAGGGCAGGAAGTTGCGGAACGGATCTTCGGCGTAAAGCCGCGATTCCACCGCCCAGCCCGTCAGCGTGACGTCCTTCTGCGCTATGGCGAGCTTCTCGCCGCTCGCAACCCGGATCATCTGCTCGACGAGATCGATGCCGGTGACGAGCTCGGTGACGGGATGCTCGACCTGAAGACGCGTATTCATCTCCAGGAAATAGAAGCTCTTGTCCTGGCCGGCGACGAACTCGACGGTGCCGGCGGAATCATAGTTCACGGCCTTGGCCAGCGCGACGGCCTGCTCGCCCATCTTGCGGCGCGTGGCCTCGTCGAGCAGCGGCGACGGCGCCTCCTCGATGACCTTCTGGTTGCGGCGCTGGATCGAGCACTCGCGCTCGCCGAGATAGATCACGTTGCCGTGCTTGTCGCCCAGCACCTGGATCTCGATATGGCGGGGATCGACGATGAACTTTTCGACGAAGACGCGGTCGTCGCCGAAGGAGGCCTTCGCCTCGGCCTTGGCGAGATTGAAGCCTTCGGCGACCTCGGCCTTCGAGTGCGCGATGCGCATGCCCTTGCCGCCGCCGCCGGCGGAGGCCTTGATCATCACGGGATAGCCGATCTCGTCGGCGATCTTGACCGCATGGTTGCCGTCCTCGATGACGCCGAGATAGCCCGGCACGGTCGAGACCTTGGCCTTGGCAGCTGCCTTCTTCGATTCGATCTTGTCGCCCATCGCCGCGATCGCGCCAGGGTTGGGACCGATGAAGACGATGCCGGCCGCCTCCAGCGCGCGCGGAAACGACTCGCGCTCGGACAGGAAGCCGTAGCCGGGATGCACGGCTTGCGCGCCCGTCTTGCGGCAGGCCTCGACGATCTTCTCGATCACCAGATAGCTCTCGGCGGCCGCCGGCGGGCCGATCAGCACGGCCTCGTCGGCCATCTCGACATGGAGGGCGTCGCGGTCGGCCTCGGAATAGACCGCAACCGTCTCAATTCCCATGCGGCGAGCGGTCTTGATGACCCGGCAGGCGATTTCGCCGCGATTGGCGATGAGGATTTTCTTGAACATCATCACAACGGCAAATTGTCGTGCTTCTTCGCCGGCGCTTCCACCTTCTTGTCCTTCAGCATCGCCAGCGCCCGCGCGATGCGCTTCCGCGTCGAGTGCGGCATGATGACGTCGTCGATGTAGCCGCGCTCGGCGGCGATGAAGGGGGACAGGAAGCGGTCTTCGTATTCCTTGGTGCGGGCGGCGATCTTGTCGGGGTCGCCGATGTCGCTGCGGAAGATGATCTCGACCGCGCCCTTGGCGCCCATCACCGCGATCTGGGCGGTGGGCCAGGCGTAGTTCATGTCGGCGCCGATCTCCTTGGAGGCCATGACGTCGAAGGCGCCGCCATAGGCCTTGCGGGTGATGACGGTGACGAGCGGCACGGTGCACTGCGAATAGGCGAACAGGAGTTTCGCGCCGTGCTTGATCAGGCCGCCATATTCCTGCGCGGTGCCCGGCAGGAAGCCCGGCACGTCGACGAAGGTGACGATCGGGATGTTGAAGGCGTCGCAGAAGCGGACGAAGCGCGCGGCCTTGCGCGATGCATCAGAGTCGAGCACGCCGGCCAGCACCATCGGCTGGTTGGCGACGAAGCCGACGGTGCGCCCCGCGATGCGGCCGAAACCGGTGACGATGTTCTTGGCGAAGGCTTCCGCGATCTCGAAGAAGTCGCCCTCGTCCACGACCTTCAGGATCAGCTCCTTCATGTCGTAGGGCTTGTTCGGATTGTCGGGGATCAGCGTGTCGAGCGACATGTCGACCCGGCCGATATCGTCGAAGCTCGGCCATTCCGGCACGCCGTCGGTGTTGTTGGACGGCAGGAAGTCGATCAGGCGGCGCATCTGCAAGAGCGTCTCGACGTCGTTCTCGAAGGCGCCGTCCGCGATCGAGGAGCGCGTGGCGTGCACCGAGGCACCGCCGAGCTCTTCCGCCGTGACGACCTCGTTGGTGACGGTCTTCACCACGTCGGGGCCGGTGACGAACATATAGCTGGTGTTCTTCACCATGAAGATGAAGTCGGTCATCGCCGGCGAATAAACGTCGCCGCCGGCGCAGGGCCCCATGATGACGGAGATCTGCGGGATCACGCCCGAGGCGAGCACGTTGCGGCGGAACACGTAGGAATAGCCGGCGAGCGCGGCGACGCCTTCCTGGATGCGGGCGCCGCCGGCGTCATAGAGGCCGATGATGGGCGCCCTCGCCTTCATCGCCATGTCCTGGAGTTTGGTAATTTTCAGCGCGTGGGTCTCGGACAGCGAGCCGCCGAACACGGTGAAATCCTTGGCGAACACGAAGGTCTTGCGGCCGTTGACGGTGCCCCAGCCGGTGACGACGCCGTCGCCGGGTACCTTCGTCTTCTCCATCCCGAACTCGGTGGAGCGGTGCTCGACGAACATGTCGAATTCCTCGAACGATCCCTTGTCGAGCAACAGCTCGATCCGCTCGCGCGCCGTCAGCTTGCCGCGGGCGTGCTGCGCCTCGATGCGCTTCTCCCCGCCGCCGAGCTTGGCGCCGGCGCGACGATCTTCAAGTTCAGCGAGTATCCCCAACACAATCTTGCCCCTTATGCCGATGCCTGGTGCTGGAAGCGACCTTTGCAAAACTCTACGTTTCATGTAAACTTAGCTAACTCTCTCAGAAAACTGCAGGGCCAAAATTGCTGATTTCTGCCTACAGATCTCTCGGCACTGCTAATTTTGCAAATGCGCCAAGCTAACATTTTTGCCGGCGATCGAGTCCGCCGACTTCGGAAGGCGCGCGGTATAAGCCAGGCGGAACTGGCCAGAGCCCTCGGGATATCGTCGGGCTATCTCTGTCAAATCGAAGCCGATGTACGCCCCATCACGGGCGACGTTTTGCTTCGGCTCAGCCGACAGTTCGCACTAGACGTCTCCTATTTCGGCGACAATGACGACATGCGGATTGCGAGCGAGCTCCGCGAAACCGCAAGCGACCCTCTCTTTGGAGGTGGAGTGACGGGTGAGGAAGCCAGCGCTGCGGTACGCTCAGCGCCCAGCATCGCCAACCGATTTCTTCATCTCTACAGAGCCTATCTGGCACTAGAGGAAGAACACCGGACGCTGCAAACGACCATCGCGCAGGATGATGCGAGCACGGCGAGCCGCTTTCCTTACGATGAGGTCCGCGATTGGGTGCAGGCCAATCGCAATCATTTTGTACCGTTAGATCGAGCGGCCGAGCTCCTTGCAACAGATCAGCAGTTTCGCTCCGGAAGTCACGGCGAAGACTTCCTACGATATCTGCGTGATTTTCGGGGCATTAGAGTTATTCACTCGCAGCAGCCCCTCGATGCCGGCATGATCTGGCGGCTTGATAGCAATGCGAAGACCTTACATTTATCCGAAGGCGCACCGCTGGAAAGCCGCGTCTTTTGGATTGCCCACGTGATCGGCTTGATCGAGCAAGGAGAAACCATCGAGCGCCTTGTCCGAGGCGCCAAATTGAGCAACCCGGAGGCCTGCGCCCTCGCGCGCGTCGCTTTGGCAAACTATTTCGCCGGAGCCCTGGTGATGCCGTACGAGGCGTTTCTTCAAGCTGCTCGAGATACTCAATACGACATCGAGCGCCTTCAGCTGCGATTCAAGACCAGCTTCGAGCAAGTTTGCCATCGACTAAGCACCCTTCAGCGACGCCACTCTCCCGGCATTCCATTCTACTTCTTGAAGATCGATATCGCTGGAAATGTCTTGAAGCGAAGTAGCGCCACGCGCTTTCAATTTGCCCGCTTCGGCGGGCCCTGTCCGCTATGGAATGTCCATCAGTCGTTCGCGCAGCCAGGCCGAACACTCGTCCAACTTGCATCCACGCCGGACGGAACCACTTATCTTTGCATAGCGCGGACAGTTAGCCTTCCCAGCAATTCATATCTCGATCGGCCGCGGGCCGTGGCGGTGGGACTTGGATGCGAGGTCACTTATGCGGCTCAAACCGTCTACGCGAAGGGCATAAACCTAGATGACAAACAAGCCGTTGATCAAATAGGACCCGGATGCCGCGCATGCGAACGCATCGACTGCCGCCATCGCGCGCTGCCACCTATTGGCCGCGCACTGGACGTCGGCACGGCGGAGCGTGGCGTAGTTCCCTACAAGATCGACCTCCGTCGAGACTGACAAATTCATCGGCCTGAGCTCGATTTCGCTCGCAGCGGACGGATCCGCTGTCCTGGCATCTTCGCTGCTCGCCCGGAATAGGAGCTCGCCCAGGGTGTGATCCCCACCGTCGCACATGGCTTCGACGGCCGTTGGATCCGCTATGCCGCCCTCGGTTGCGCGGCAAAGCGAGGGGCATCATCCTACCTGCCAAGCGGCTGATTTCGACAAGAGCGGCATGCTGGACACCGTACCTGCTCCAGCAGCGGTGCGGCCTTCCGATCCGCCGTCAGCTTCATCCCGCTCGAGGCGAAAATTGTAGAGAAGATCTGGCTCCGCACGAACTCATCCGATGGCTGGATGTATTTCGAAACCGAGAATCCGTGCGCGGAAAGTGGCCGTTAATTGTCGATCGCCCGCATTCACGACGGCACCGGATCGATGCTCGCAACGTCGATCCAGGAGAGCCTGATAACGTAGTCCTGCCGGCCGCGGGGTTCGGCAAATATGCCGCGGCCCTCGACGGCTGATGGAGGGTGCACTGGCCGCAACGATCAGACCGCCTGGGCTCGCCGGCTCATACGGACTCGGGGTTGCGGAGGCGCAAGTGACCAGGCTGCGACAGCCCCCTCAAGCCGGCTTGGCGCGCGGTCAGAATTGCCGTCGCCCCCCACTGCAGTCAGCAACTCTCGAAGGCAGCGATACTAGATACTTCTGCTGGCGGACCGGTCGCAACTGGGATTTCAGACTCGCCACGAAACGTTCGGTCGAATAGGCCGGCGTGTGTTCCGCTAGTATTGAATTGCCCTACGGACTTGGCAACGCGAGCATAACGTTGTCGATGAGCCGGGTCGAACCGACATAGGCTGCAGCACAGAGTGCCGCAGTCCGGCGCAGCGGACTGTGAGCGGCCTTGAGTGTATCGCCGTCAACAAGTTCGAGGTACTGGAGCCGGTCCACGACCTCCAAATGCCTCTTGGCAATCGCGACCAACTTTTCCACGTCGCGCTCCCCCGAACGAAATTCATCAACGGCGGCGAGCAGCCCACGACTGATGGCAAGGGCTCGGCGGCGTTCTTCCTCGCTGAGGTACCGGTTGCGACTGCTCATCGCAAGCCCATCGGGTTCACGAACGGTTGGGACGGTGATGATCTTAATGGGAAGATTGAGATCGATCGCCATGCGACGCACGACCGCACATTGCTGAAAGTCCTTCTGTCCGAAGAACGCGGCGTCCGGCTGCACCATGTTGAACAGCTTACAAACAACCGTCGCAACACCCCGAAAGTGTCCTGGCCTGAAAGCGCCACACAATGGCTTCGCCAGCTCGCCCGACTCAACGTAGGTCTCAAATTGAGTCGGATAGACCTCTTGTGCATCCGGCGCAAAAAGGATCGTGACACCGGCATCGCGGCACAGTGTCTCGTCGCGCAGGAAGTCGCGCGGGTAAGTACTGAGATCCTCGTTTGGTCCGAACTGAGTGGGATTGACGAAAATGCTGACAACGGTCACCTCGCATTGCGCGCGGCTCGCCGCAACCAGCGCGAGGTGGCCGTCGTGGAGATAACCCATTGTCGGCACGAATCCGACCCGTCCACCGGCGCGACGCGCCTGAGCGAGCGTCTGGCGAAGCCCAGAGACCGTCACAATTGTTTGCATGTCGAGCTATTACCTCATCAGGCTGCGTCGGAGGGCGCCCAGTTTGCGATTGCGTCGCCAAGGCCTTCGGGAAGCCGATAGGACTCCTGGAGGCCCGGGAATCCACCGCTGCGGACATCTGCCGCCCACCGCAAAAGCGCATCATGCAACAGCTGAAATCCCTCAACATAGGCGCGAACGAACTTGGGACGGCGACCTTCAGTCAGGCCCAGCACATCGTGAAACACGAGCACTTGACCGGAGCAGCCTGGACCAGCGCCGATTCCAATCGTCGGTATGCCCAGGATTTCCGTGGCTCGAGCAGCAAGCTCGGCTGGAATTCCTTCCAGCACCACCGCGAAACAGCCGGCCTGCTCCAGACGATGAGCATCATCGAGCAAACGCAGCGCCTCATCGGCTCTACGTCCCTGCACCTTGAAGCCACCCATGACATTGACGCTCTGCGGGGTAAGACCGAGATGGCCCATCACGGGTATCTCGCAGTCGACCAGGGCACGTACCACTTCGATACGGTTTCCTCCGCCCTCGAGCTTCACCGCCGCGGCGCCTCGCTGCAGGAATCCGCCGGCGTTCCGTATGGTTTCCTCGACACTAAGGTGATAGCTGAGAAACGGCATGTCGGCGACGAGCAATGCACGAGGCTTGGTGCGAGCAACGGCTTCAAGATGATGGTTCATCATCGCTACGCTGACGGGCAGTGTGTTTTCAAATCCTAGGCAAACGTTGCCAACACTATCACCGACCAGGATGATATCGACGGCGGGGTCCGCGATACGTGCCGCGACCGCATCGTAAGCGGTGGTCATGACGAGACGCCGCCTCTCCTCCTTCCACCGCTGCAGAACGGGAATCGTAACACGTTCAGCCGGCTGCTCCGAAACATGGCTCATTTCCGATTCCCATCCATCGATGATCTCAATTCGATCCTGTACCGCGAAGTGGCAAGGCTTTGGTGTCGCCCAGCTCGCCTAATATTTCAAAACCGTAGTTTCCCGCAGAGTCCAAGGAGACCGAGTAGGTCAGGCGATCAGTAACCTGATTGCTGCGATCGAACGAGAGAATCCTTGGCTTCAAATCAACAATTTGCCGCTCGTCCAGGTATGCCGAACTGCAGATGATCAGTGGGTCACCTACCTGGCAGGTCCGCGCAGCGGCACCGTTGAGGACACAGCAGCGCGAGCCGCGTTTGCCAAAAATGACATATGTCGAGATGCGTGCCTCGGAGTTCTTGTTCCAGATCTCCACGAACTCCATCGGCAAAATGCCGGCCTCGTGACAGTGCTCGGGGTCGAGAGTAACGGAGCCGTGGTATTGAAGATCGGCCTCCGTAACATGGATGCCGTGCAGCTTTGCAGCGAGTACTTTTCTCATCTGAACACCGTCGAGCTGAGGGTGGGGTCCTAGAGACTGCGCGACAACACTGTCAATTGGCTGAGAAAAAAAGAAATCGACGTCTTCAAAACGACTGAAGACGTACTGGGATCTCCTAATGATCGCGCGATCATCGAACGAAACATACTCGGTTGGTTATTCGGTCGTGCGAAGGCACCGCCGGATGGAAGCTCCATGGGACGCCGGGCCGAGATAAACAAACGAAATGGCAAATCGGCAACCAGCAACGCCTTAGGCGTGCAACGGCGCTGAAGTGTTGCTTCATCATCCCGAAAGCAAACCTCCTCTCAACTTCCTGGCAAAACGTTGCCGACGCCGCCGCCGACAAGAACCACATAGAAAACAGCTCGCTCAAGCCGGGCGCAAACTGCCGTGACCGGCGCTGATTGCCAGGCGCCGCCCCTCTTGATTGCAGCGCTGAGGCTAGGCACTCGCCGAGCACAGCGGAAAAATGGCTCATCCGGACCTCAACTCGTTGGTTGCGCGAGGTATCGGCCAGCCGCCGGTGCGAGCTGGCAGCCGGCAATGACGTCATCAGGCATAAGATACGGCCGGTCGGGTGCGGGTGAAGTTCGACCGTCAGGGCATGACAAGAACAGCCTTCAGAACCTTTCCGGATTCTGAATCCGCAATCGCCTGATTGATCGACGCAAGCGGGTACGTGGTCACCATTCGATCAAGGGGAAGTTGGCCTGTCCGGTAGTACCTAACCATCTCCGGTATGAATGTCTGAATGTCGGAGTCTCCTTCAACCACGCCCCGCCAGGTGAGACCGGCTCCGGAGAGCACATGAGATGGGATGCAATACTGTGTTCCCCTGGGGGGCGCAGCCAGATGGGCTCCTACGCCAAGCTTCCGAAGGCAATTGGTCGCCTCGGTAATTACCGGTGGATGGCCGGTCGTATCGATACTGAAATGCGCGCCCTTTCCTGTGATCGCCTTGATCTGCAGCGCGACGTCGGCCGAGCGTCCGTCGATCACGTGGGTGGCCCCGAAAGAGCGAGCGGCTTCCAAGCGCTCGTGAACAAGGTCCACAGCAATGATGGGGCCACATCCCACGATTCTCGCCGCAATGATCGCCGACATGCCGACTGCGCCCACGCCGAACACTGCGATTCCAGTTCCAGGCGCAGGCTTCAGCACATTTAGCACCGTTCCCATCCCCGTCTGTATTCCGCAGCCCAATGGGGCAAGCAATTCCAGGGGCAGCGAAGGGTCCACCTTCACCAGATTTCGCGGATTTGCGATCGCGTGAGTGGAAAAGGCAGCCTGCGAGAAGAAATGCTGTCCGATGGGCAGTCCGTTTTGACGAAGCGGCGCCCCTCCGTCCCGTTTGCCGGCGATATTGATCGCAAGAAAGTCGTCGCAATATGCTGGCCTGGCGCTCGCACAGCTTTCGCAGCGACCACAGGAGCCAAACGTCATGATCACATGATCGCCCGGCACAAGCGAGGTGACTTCGCTCCCCACTTCTTCGACGACGCCGGAGCCTTCATGACCAAGGGTCTGCGGAAACGGCACTGGAAGGTGTTGAAGCCTCGCCGCGCTATCGGTGTGACAGATGCCACATGCATGAACCTTCACTCCGACCTCGCCGGCTGACGGCCGAACGAGCTCGCATTCCTCGATCGCAAATGGCTGTTCAGAGGACCTCGCAACCGCGGCAAATACTTTCATGGCTGGCTCGCTCGATGATGATTCACAAAGGAACGTTTGTGCAGGACGGTCCTGCTGGCCCGATCTGCACCCGCAGGTGCAGGCAAGCCGGCCTATTTCTCGACGGGCACCCACGTCATGCCGTCGAAACGCTGCAGCTCCATGTACTTGATCGGCTCATAGTTGGCGGGGCTCGTATTGACCAGAGAGCCAGGCAGACCGAGCGGGAGCGGAAAATCGCGCAGCGATTGTGCCTGCTTGAGAATGTTTTCTCGCGTCAGGTTGTCGCCACATTGACGAAGAACCTGCTCGAGCACTTTTGCAAAGGCGAGCGCGGAGGAGTTCAGATAGTCGGTCGGATCAGCGTCGGGCATGTACTTTTTCGCGAATTCCAGCCAATCCTTCATCTCTTGATCGTCTTTCCATCGTGGGTCCGTCGGCTCCTTGAAAAAGGCGGCTCTGAGAACGCCCTTGTATGCGTCAACCCCCGCAGGCTGCACAGTCGACGTGCTGCCATTTCCGCTGAAGACGTACTTCACGACATTCAGCCCCAACTCATGCACTCTCCTGATTGCCTGGGCAGCGTGTTTAGGGTACGCGAACACCAGCAGCACTGCGGGTTTCGAGGCCGCAAGGACGGCAATCTGTCCGTCGATCGTTGGTACCGTCACTTCGAAAGGCTGCGCTTCGATGTCTCCTTCGCGTTGAGCGCCGAGCCCTTCCTTTAGGCCCGCGAGCAAATCCTTACCGAAGTCGTCGTTCTGGTAGATGACCGCAATTTTTCCCGTCGGCTTCGTGGCGGCGATGTGTTCACCGTACATCCGCCCCTCCGAACGCAATGTCGGCAGGAATCCCATGGTATAGGGAAAGCGTTGGGGATCGGCCAGGCTGCTTGATTGGGCCGCAGCAAACAGCTGAGGGACCTTCCTGGCATTCAGGTATTGTCTGACGGAGATGTTGATTGCGGTGCCGAGCAAGCTGAATATGCCGGCAACCTCGTCTTGCTCGATGAGCCTGCGAACCTGCTCGAAAGCTTTCGGAGGGCTGAATCCGTCGTCATAGCTCAGGATCCGCACCTTCCGTCCGTTGATGCCGCCCTTCGCATTAAGATAGTCGAAATAGGCGATTTCGGTTTTATGAATCCGCGAGAAGGCTGACGCGGGCCCGCTATATGGCGCCGTCTGGCCGATCAGGATCTCGGTGTCTGATACGCCGGGGCCATACAGCTTTTGCGCGGCAGCGCCTCCGCAAAAGGGGGCTGCAGCAAGAAATGCTATCAACCAGAACCGTAGAGCATTTCCTCGGTATGATGCTGGTCTCAACATCGGCATTCCCCCATAGATCGATCTTGTATGTCGTGTCACTTTCTATATGATTTGCACGATCGTGCGATACTTGCAAGCGGCCAGGTCGGGAGACCGGCCATAGAACGAGCCGCTTCGGCAGGCCAAATTTGGAAACGCCACATGCATGCTGCAAACGTAGATGATGCCATCGCCGACCCTCGGACGTATGCCGACCCGAGCGTGTATCACCAGCTCTTCCGAACATTGAGGAGTGAGGCCCCTGTCCGTTGGACCGAACCATCCGCATGTCGACCGTTCTGGACTGTGAGCAGACATGCGGACATCCTCGACATCGAAAAACAATCCGACCTGTTTGCAAATGCACCTCGAACGCTGCTGCGCACGCGCGAGCAAGAGGAGCAGGTTCGCAAATTGACGGGTTCGGTGCAGGCGGTCCGTACGCTCGTGCATATGGACGAGCCGGATCACCGCCTGTATCGGCAGCTCACGCAGGCCTGGTTTATGCCGGCGAAGCTCCGTTCCTTGGAGGAAGGCCTCGCCAGGCTTGCCTCGGAATTCGTAGACAGAATGGCCGCAAAGGGCTCTGAATGCGACTTCGCTCGCGATATCGCGATGTGGTACCCCCTGCGCGTGATTATGATGATCCTTGGCGTCCCTCCTGAAGATGAGGCGCTGATGCTTCGGCTAACGCAGGAGCATTTCGGCGGCGCCGATCCGGACGTGAACAAGGACGGAAAGAAAGATGCAACCAGTGCGGTTCGCGGTTTCTTCGAGTATTTCAAGAACCTGACGGACGAGCGACGCAAGACGCCGAGGGACGATCTCGCCAGTCTGCTCGCCAATGCCGAGATCGACGGCAAGCCCATCAGCGATTTCGATCGTAGCTCCTACTACTTTCTCATAGCGACTGCCGGCCATGACACGACGAGTTCATCCCTGTCCGGGCTGCTCCTCGCGCTGCTTGACCATCCCGACCAACTGGCCAGGCTCCGGACCGATCCATCGCTCATCCCGTCGGCCGTCGATGAGGGAATACGCTGGGTGACCCCGGTAAAGCACTTCTTCCGGACAGCTTCGGCCGACTGCATCTTCCGCGGACAGAAGATCAAGAACGGGGACTCCTTGATGCTCTGCTACTGGTCCGGCAACCGCGACGAAGACGCGTTCGTGGATCCGTTTTCATTCCGCATCGATCGTAGCCCTAACCGTCACCTCGCGTTCGGTTATGGCATTCATCTCTGCCTGGGTCAGATGCTGGCCAAAATGGAGATCCGCGCCCTGTTGAAGGAAATCGTCGCCAGGGTCGGACAGCTCGAGCTGAATGGAAAGCCTGAATGGCTGGTTACCAATTTCGTTGGAGGGCTAAAGAGCCTGCCGATTTCGTACCGCATGAATTGAACGGATCTAGCAAAGAGAAAGTCGCCGAACAGGCTCGGCGGCCTTCTCTTGTCGTTGCAGCAGGATAGTCAGCTTCTCCCAGTTGGCCGAACCGAATAGAAACGTCGTCAGAGGTCGCCAGAGCTTTTCGAGGGAGCTCTTGCGGAGAGAATCGTTCCAGGTCACGACGCCATGTTAATGACCTGCAGTTGGGTAAATTCCGCCAAGCCCTCTTCGGCCAGCTCCGCCCCTATGCCGGACTGTTTGGCGCCCCCGAACGGAATTTCGAGTGCCATATCGGCATGCTTGTTCACCCACACCGTACCCGCCTCCACGCGCCTGGCCAACTCATACGCCCGGTCTGGCTCTGCGCACCAAATCGACGCACCCAGGCCGTATGGCGAGGCGTTTGCACGCGCCACGGCATCATCAGGATCGGTATAGCGGATCACTGGTAGTACCGGCCCGAACTGCTCGCCATCGACCAGCTCCGTACCTTCAGCGATGTCGCGAACGATGGTCGGATAGATGAAGTAGCCGGGTCCAGTAAAGGGCCTGTCGCCGGCAATCACCTTGCCCTGCCCTTTGGCTTCCGCAATTATCTTAAGCACTCTTTCGTATTGTGACTTGTTCTGCATCGGCCCCAATTGCGTTCCTTGCGCGAGGCCATCGCCAACGACCGCTCCCTTGGCAAGGTTGGCCAGTTCGTCGCACATCGCATCGTAGATCTTGTCGTGAACATACAGGCGCTTGATGCCGATGCAGATTTGACCGTTGTTGGTGAAGGCGCCCTGGAACAGCTTCGGCGCGGTCTCCTTCGGGTCAACGTCATCTAGGACGATCGCGGCGTCGTTACCACCCAGCTCGAGTGTGATGCGCTTCAGCGTGGAGGCAGCTCCCTGCATCACTTTCGTACCCGTGGCCGTCGATCCCGTGAACGAAATCTTGCGAACGTCCGGATGGGCCGTCAGCCATGCCCCCAAATCGTTGGTGCCGGCGATGACATTGATCACACCTGGCGGCAATGCTTCCCTGATCAGCTCGCCCAGCTTGAGAGTTGAAAGCGGCGTAGATGGCGCCGGCTTGAGCACGACCGTATTGCCCATGATGAGTGCGGGAGCAACCTTCATGGCCATCAAGACAAGCGGAAAATTCCAGGGCACGATCGCGCCCACCACGCCCAAAGGTCGCCGGTGCAACTCGACCTTTCGGCCCTCGCTGTTGACGTTCCGCGTCGGCAACTCCATGTTGGTGAAGTTGCGAAAGAACATCGCCGCGCCCATGACTTCCCGCGTGGCGTCGCCCAACGGCTTGCCCTGCTCCTGGGTCAGCAAACGCGCCAGCTCGGCGGCATTGTTCTTTATAATGTCCGAGACAGCACGAACCGCATCCTTGCGCCTTCCGATCGGGGTCTCGCTCCAGGCCGCGAAGGCATGCTTGGCCGCCGCCACGGCGTCATCGAGTTGAGTGCGCGAGGCGACAGGACACTTCGCAAGCACCTGCTCTGTCGCCGGGTTGATGACATCCATAGTCTCACGCGTCGATACCATTTGTCCGCCGATGAGAAGACTAAAAGCCACGACATCCTCCGCTCAATATGGGTGTGGTTGCGACTGGTTGGAAAGGAACGGCCGATGTAAGCGCGCTTCAGGAACGCAAGCCCAGATCCGTCGAAGATGTCCGGACGGGTTCCGCGCTCCAGTGCTGAATGGCATAGCTTTTAGTCGCCCGACCAGGACCGAGAGACGATCAATATTCTCTCGCGACTATCGAGTCCGGTGCGTGCGTGCACAAGTTTGTGCAAGAGATGCAATCGTCGCGCATGGCGGCGCAAGCCATGAGAAGCCTCTTGTCACCCCAACAGAATTCGCGGCTCATCGATCAGTTGCCGCATTGCCCCATTGCCGCGGACTCATTCCGTATTGCGCGCGGAACAAACGCGCAAAGTGCGATGGATCCGCAAAGCCGAGATCGTAGGCGATGCTGGTGACTGTGGCGTCCGTCAGACTTGAATTGCGCAGACGGCGCGCGGCCTCCTTTAGTCTCTGCTCCCGGACGTATCCCATAGGAGTCTCGCCTATCTGGCCGAACAAATTGTACAAGGCACGACGAGAGACCCCGATCGCATGCCCGATGTCTTCCGGTCTGAGTGCTGGGTTACTCAATTGAGCTGCGACCAACTCCTTCGCGCGTCGTAGCTTCGCCGGCAGCACTTCCGACTTGCCCCTGCCCTGATATGTCGGTGCAGACTTATCCAGGACAGAGTCCAGTAAATCGACCAACAACAGTTCGAATGACTGCTGGGCCCGCATAGTGAGCTGGGTCGACCGCTCCAGGAACTCGATCAACATCGCTGCAGCCATGTCACTATCTTCGCACGGGGACAGAACGCGACCGCCATCTCCGATGAGATCCGCCCACCGTCCGACCTGCCGTTCGGGCAACATGATCCCGATGCATCGTCCGCCGTCCCGCACGCCGAATTCACAAGGTGATGTCGCTTTGACCAGCACCCAACGGCCGGCGGTCAGATCTATCACGTTACGGGACTGCGCGAGGCTTGCCGCCCCCTTTGCCTGCCAAAGCGCGAAATATCGATGCTTCGCGCATCCCTCCACGTAAAAGCCGCGCTGCCCCTGCCGAAAGCCGGACTGACGCACATGCATGTCCACCAGCGTCGTATCGGCGATTGCGTCGAAGCGAGCGCTCAAGGAAATCCGCCCGGTTCGCTGCGCAAATCGTGCACCGACAAAATGCGGAGATATGGCTTCGAACCAATCATCCGCAGAGGCAAACGATCGATAGCCAAGATAGCTGGAGCCAAGATAGCTGGGCTCGATCGGTCTTCTGAAAGTCTGGGGCATTTCCGGCCCTGCACCAACAGAAAGAGGCCGAATACGGCGAGGCTCGTTCGGAGCTTGGCTCGCTTCTACGTCCCGCGAAACCGTCCGCTCCGAGGCCAGGTAGCCTTCCATACGACTCCCTCCCTTCAACCCACGCGCAACCGATGGGGCCCGGTTCTTTTGCCGAACCTGTTGTTTCCACCAATTTGCACATTCGTGCGGATTTGGTCAATAGGGAGTCATACCGAGAATGTCGCAGCGTGGAACGGCCGACTATCCAGAACTAAAGCTCCTGTCCCGGTCGTGCGACCGCTGGAAGCGATCGCGACGGGCGCCGGCGAAGGCGCATCGCGGCCCCTCACCCGAGCCCGCGGTCGAACTCCTTCCGCAGCTTCTTTCAGAAAAACAGCGGCTATCAGGCCGCGCTTGGCCGGAGCTTATAGCGGATTGGCAGGCGCTTCAGGCCCGTGACCAGGTTCGCTTTGATCCAGGCCGGATCTCCGGCAAGCTCGATGTCCTCGAGGCGCAACAGCAATTCCCGGTACAGCGCCTTCATCTCCATCTTGGCCAGATGCATGCCAAGGCATAGATGGGGGCCGTAGCCAAACGCCACGTGACGGTTCGGAGTGCGATCCACCTTGAAAGCAAACGGGTCCGGAAAGACGTCCTCGTCGCGATTTGCCGAAGGATAGCTCAACATCAAGGAGTCGCCGGCCTTGATATGCTTTCCGCGCAAGACATAGTCCTCGGTCGCCGTCCTAAAGAAGTGCGTGACCGGAGACACCCATCGCAGCATCTCCTCGATGGCCGCCGGGAGCAGATCAAGGTTATTCCGCAGCTTGGCGAGTTCTTTGGGGCTTTTCAACAACGCCAGCAGCCCGCCTGCAACGGTCGAGCTCGTCGTATCGTGCCCGGCCGTTGCTATGATGAAGTAGTAGGATGACGCCTGAAATTCGCCGATATCCTTGCCGTCGAGCTTGGCATTGGCAATGACGGTCGCCAGGTCATCGGTCGGATTCTTGCGCCGCTCTGCCGACAGTATGCCGAAATACCGGAAGAACTCCTGGATCGCCGCCTGACGCGATGCGACGCCGCTAAGAGCGCCGCTCATCTCGGAGTCGAACGATCCCGTTACGGCCTTGGTCCACGCAAGCATCTTGTGATCATCCTCGCGAGGGACACCAAGGATCTGCATGATGACGCGAAGCGGATACCATACGCCAACGCTATTCACGAAATCGCAGGATCCATTCATTTCTTCCATCTTGTCGACGAATTCCCTGGCCAAGTTCGCAAGATTGCCTTCCAGCTTGCGAAGGTTTGGCGGCATGAACCACGACTGAGCAATAGCACGGTGGGGGCGATGCTCCGGATCGTCCATGTTGACGAGCATCCGAAGTGGATTTGTGCTCCCCTTCCCTGAGCCGGCCCGCACCTTCTCCTCTTCCTCGACCGACACGAGGTTGAGCCGCGGCCAATTGATGAACTTGTCGTTCTGGCGCTCGATTTCCAGCACGTCGTGATATTTCGATACTAACCAGAACGGCCGATAGCCTTCGGGCTCGGTCCAGCGTACTGGCTCTTCGGATCGCAGCTTGGCGAAGATCTCCTCGTAAGCCTCCGGAGCAGCGTAAGTTTGGGGATCGACGATGATGTCGTCCAGCCGTCGCGGTTGCATATGGTCCCTCCCGGTTTTGGATATGACTAGCGCAAAGGGACAGGTCCTACCGGCGCAGTCGTGCAAAAATTCGTGCCGGCAGTGCAATCGTTTACGACGAACCACCCGGCGGGCTCCCGGCAGGCTCTTTTCGCACGATCGTGCTATTTTTCTTGTCAATCCGCGAATGATCGAATATTCCTCATTATTGCTGCTCGAATTACCTGCAAACAGTGGAGTCGAACGTTCGCTCGAACGCGTTGACAAGGCCGAGAATCCGAAACCGCAGCCGGCACCTATTTCCCTAGGATAGGGCGCCCTTTGATCTGGACTAGTCAGCGAGCCTATGGGTTCCTCGCAGCTACTGGGCGGATAGTCTGGTCAAGACCGCCGCTGAGCCAAACCGATGGCCGCCCGATTGAGCGCATAGCAGATGAAGCGGCAGCGATCCGCCTCTAGGGGGCTGGTCTTGCCAGGGTGCAACGAAAGGACCGACGTGCCGAAGCTCCCCTCAACGATGCTTGCAGTGAGGGCCCCCGTGCCGGGCGGTCCCGAGGCCCTCTTGATCGAAGAATGTCCGATCCCCCTGCCGGGTCCGCACGAGGTCCTGGTGAGGGTGACCGCGGCCGGAGTGAACAGGGGCGACGTCGCGCAGCGACGCGGTCACTACCCACCTCCCGCCGGAGCAAGCGACATCTTGGGCTTGGAGGTCGCAGGCGAAATCGTTGCGAGGGGAAACCGCGTCTCGCGCTTTAGCCTTGGCGATAACGTGATGTCGCTCGTTTCGGGAGGCGGCTATGCACAGTACTGCCTGGCTCACGAAGCTCACAGTTTCGCCATTCCCTCCCGGCTCAACATGCTCGCGGCCGCGGCGGTGCCTGAAGCCTTCATGACGGTCTGGCACAACGTTTTTCAACGGGGCCACCTGCAAGCCGGGGAAACGTTGCTCGTGCATGGAGGCGCTTCGGGAATCGGGGTCACCGCGATTCAGCTTGCCAAGGCATTTGGAGCGACGGTCATCGTCACTGCGGGCTCCGAGAAGCGATGCGACATCTGCCGGGAACTCGGCGCCGACGTCGCAATCGACTACAAGAATGACGATTTCGTGCTCGAGGTGCTCCACGCGACCAACGGAGCGGGCGCCAACGTCATCCTGGACATGGTTGGTGGGGCGAACATCGAGAAGAATTTCGAGGCGGCCGCGGTTGAAGGACGTATCGTACAGATCGGATTTATGGATTCGGCCGTCGCCAAAGCCAGCTTCCGCATCCTGATGCTCAAGCGTCTCGTCTACACCGGCTCAACTCTTCGGCCGCGGTCTGTGGAAGACAAGGCTCGCCTGGCCCATGCGGTTGAAACGAACGCCATCCCCTTCCTTCGGCAAGGAACATTCAAACCGGTGATCGACCGGACTTTTTCGCTGGATCAGGTGGCCGAGGCCCACCGCCACATGGAAAGCGGCCGCCACATCGGCAAGATCGTGCTGGAGGTCGGCTCAAGCTAGAGCTGCGTCTCAAAAGCACCACTCGATCGGCCGAATTGCGATCTTTCGACTGGCCAACTCGCTTTCGAGATCGCCGGCCCGCTTCTTCACCGCCTCACCGTGAGCGAAGACGAGCTTTATACCCCTATTCACGAGCAACCGGTCGAGATCCACCTGTTTTCGGATCGATTCATAGTGGGCGACGAGGCTCTCGTCGTTCAGCTTTGTGAACACGAAGTACCCCTTTTCAAGATCTCCTCGGAGCCAAGGAAGGTCCAGCGCAAGCACCAAGCACCGTGCCGGTCTCCAGCCAGACTAATGGAGGGTCACAGCGACCGCAGCCGACGAGAGCAGAGGCTTCGGTGCTTCAGGACCGCGTGTCGCAAGTAGGGGATGCCCCGCCCGCAGCCATTAGGCTGCGAGGAGCTTGGCATTGTGCTCGATCAGGCGCACGATCTCTTCGCGCTGCGTCCGCGGCGCTCCGAGCAATTCGGCGTTGGCGCGCGCCCGTTTGTAATACAAGTGGTTCGGCATCTCCCAAGTGAACCCGATCGCGCCGAAGACCTGGATATTGCGGTGGGTTGCATCCCGATAGGCCTCGCTTGCGTAGCTTTGGGCCATCGCACAGGCAAGATCGACGCGCGCGTCGTCCTCGGTCAGCGCCCATGCGGCATAGTGCACGCCGGCGGTCGCGCATTCGCTGATGCCCGCCACCTCCGCCAACTGGTGCTTGATCGCCTGGAAAGAGCCGATTGGACGGCCGAAGGCGACGCGCTCCTTGGCGTAAGCGACGGCATCGGCCAGAGCCTTCTCCGTTCCCGCAGCGCTTTCGGCCGCAAGGAGAAGATACAGACGATTGCGGATCCAGCCCCATGTGTCAGGCCCGGATTCCTCGAGCAGCTTGCCGCGCGCGTTGCTGAATCGAAGAGAGCAGACCTGCCTCGTCGGATCTCGCCAGTCCAGAACTTCGACGGCGATGCCTTCTTCGCTCCTGTCGATCAAGAAGAACTTGTCGTCGGCGCCAACTTTGGCCATGACGACGATCTTGTCGGCGGATTGCGCATCCACCACGAACGACCTACTGCCCGACACAAGATAGGATCCACCATCCTTGAGAGCCGTGGCGTCGGATTGCTCTGCTGCGATCGATCCGTCGGAGTTCGAAACGGCCAGTGCCAGCTTCAATTTGCCGGCAGCCACCTCGCTCAGCAGCTCCGCCTTTTGCTTTTCACTGCCGGCCCGTTCGATCGCCCAGGCTCCGGCGAGCGTGCCGAACAAGGGTGCAGCGGCCAAGGCCCGGCCCATTTCGCCAACGATCATGATGAGATCGATATAGGTCATTCCGAGGCCGCCGAAGCGCTCGGGAATGACGATGCCCGGCCATCCCAGTTCGACAATCTTCGGCCAAAGCTGATCGTATCCGGATTGCTCCACAGTCGCGCCCGGAACCAACAATTTCGCGAGGCTGGTTTCCTTGGCAAGGAAGTTCCGTGCCACGTCCCGCAGAGCCTCGTTTTCCTCGCTAAGCGTAAAATTCATGCTGACTACTCCTTATCCTCAGCTCGCGGCTTTGAGCGGTGTGCGCGCGCTCTCGTCGAAGGGTACTCTGGCGGTCGGATCGACATCGCGAGGCAAACCCAACATCCGCTCTGATACTGCGTTTTTGAGGATCTCCTGGGTACCGACGCCGAGCGTCGCAGCAGGGGCGAACCAGTAAGAGTAGTCCCAATTGCTGAAGAGCCCGTAATTGCCCTTTGGCAACGGCAACACGTCTGGCTTTCGGACCATTCCTTCCGGGCCTTGCGTTCGTTTGGCGAGGTCCGACAGCCGTTGTCCATGTGGTGAAGCCAACATCTTCCCGACGTTCGCTTCAAGACCCGCCGGCTTGCCGTTGATGCGGTTGCTGAGGTTGCGGTAGGTCAGTAGTCTCAGCAGTTCCCCCTCGACGTAGAGTTTCGCCGCTTCGTCGCGAACCAGCGGATCTTTGATCTTTCCCGTCTCCATCAATCCGGTCATGAGTTCGCGCGCTGTGGGACCAAAGCCCCACACGGCCCCCGGCTTCGTCATGCCCATGCGTTCCGTCTGCAGCTGTTCCAATACGATCCGCCATCCGTCTCCCTCCCTTCCGAGAAGTCGATCAGCCGGCACACGGACATCCGACAGGAAGACCTCATTGTACTCTGGCTCTTCCCCCGTCATATCGACGATGGGCCTGACCTCCACGCCTGGAGTTTTCATGTCAATGAGGAAGACCGACATGCCCTTATGTTTGGGTACGCTCGGATCCGTGCGGGCGATCAAAACGCCCAGCTTCGCCTTGTTGGCGACTGAATTCCAGGTCTTCTGACCGTTGATCACATAGTGATCACCCTCCTTCCGAGCCGTCGTTCTGATCGCACCCAGATCCGATCCACCGGATGGCTCGCTGAAGAGCATGCACCACTTGGCTTCACATGCGAGCGCCGACGGCAGAAACTTCTGCCTCTGCTCCTCGGTCCCGTGGGTCAGAAGTGATTGTCCACACTGATTGACCGCGATCGAATTGACCTTCATCGGGTGCACGACACCGGCGCGCTCAATCTCCTGGTCGATAATGAGCTGCAACTCAGGCTCGGCACTCAACCCCCAGGGAGCAGGCCAATGCGGCACGACGTATCCCTGCTTGGCCATTTGAGCATAGGTCGGATTGGGATTCGCCTCGAACCATTTCCGCACCTCAACGCGTCGAGGATCATCCTCTGCCGGCAGATTGAAGTCCATCGCTCGTCTCCTCTACGCCTCGTGGGCCGGAGTCTACCTCACCGGCCGCCTTCCTTTTCGCACGGTCGTGCGATTATCGCAACTGGGAAAATGTCCCTCTCCGGTCTCTTACCCCCGGCGGGCCAGCGCCTCGCGAACCAGAGCCAACCTGTCGTTGCCGAAGTACATGTCCGTACCTCCGACGAACATGGTCGGCGAGCCGAAGCCGCCACGCTCCATCAGCTCGGCGGTATTGGCCTTGAGCTCATCCTTGATTTCCGGCCTGGCGATGCCGGCGAAGAACTCGTTCGGCTCGATCCCCACTCTCGCGCAGATATCACTCAAGACATCATCCTGCGCGATATCCTGGTCGAAACCCCAGTAGGCTTCGAACGTTGCGCGTGCGAAGGGCACCGCCTTTTCCTTGCCGACCCATATGCAGCCACGCATGGCCTTGACGCTGTTCACAGGAAAAACGGCGGGATGCCATTTGATGGCAAGGCCGGCCGCACGGGCCCAATCGCCGATATCCTTCTTCAGGTAGTTCGTCTTCGCTGGAATCGGATTGTCGCGCCTGGCGTACACCGACGGATTAATGGTATTGAAGACGGCGCCCACCAGGATAGGCCGCCAAACGATGTTGACGCCGAACTCCCTCGCCAGCGGCTGAATGTTATGAAATGCGAGATAAGTGAAGGGACTGGAACAGTCGAAGAAGAATTCGATCATTCGGCCTGAGTTCCTCTACCTTTTCGAAGTCCACCGTCGCCTCTGCTGGTGAGCAGTTGCTTGGCGCGCTCACCGAAGATATTGCGGCGCGCCTCTTCGTCGAGCGGTTCCTTGACAGATTTCCCCACGGCAAGCCCTGCCTGCACTTGGCTTCTGGCTCTTACCTCAGCGTACCACCGCTTTACGGCCGGAAAGTCATCGAGCGTGAACCCTTGCGCCTTGTGGGTCATGGCCCAGGGGAAACAAGCAATATCCGCGATCGAATAATCGCCGGCGACATACGCACCCGTTGCAGCAAGCTGGCGATCGAGCACGCCGTACAGCCTGGCTGCCTCGTCGCGATATCTGTCGATGGCATAGGGGATCTTCTCAGGCGCGTAGAGGGCGAAATGACCGTGCTGGCCAAGCATCGGTCCGAAGCCGCTCATTTGCCACAATACCCACTGAACGACGCCGGAGCGGCCTCTCGCAGTGCAAGGCAGCAATTGACCCGCCTTCTCGGCGAGATAGATCAATATTGCTCCGCTCTCAAACACCGATAGCGGGTCTCCGCTGTCGCTTGGGGCGTGATCCACGATGGCCGGAATCCGGTTGTTCGGGCTGATCTTCAAAAACCCTGGTTCGAACTGGCCACCACCGCGCAGGTCGACCGGAAGCACCCGGTATGGCAACCGAAGCTCCTCGAGCATGATCGAGATCTTCCACCCGTTTGGCGTAGGCGCGAAATAAAGGTCTATCAATCGGTCGAGCTCCCCTTCCGGAGTTCGGGTCGGCCCGACGCGGACGTTGGGTCGTCCAACAACCCCTGATGACAGATGCCGAAGATCGGCTCGTGCACGCCGTCATATGCTCGAACTTCGCGGAAGCATTCTGCTGTCTTCGCTCGTTGCGTCGAGTGCCGGATCATCAGTTCAACCCTTCAGCTGGGCTCATCCCACGGAGATGGCCACTTTTCCGAAGTGTTTCCCGGAAGCCATGTAGTTGAACGCTTCCTTTGCTGCCTCAAAGGGGAAAATCCTGTCGACGACGGGCCGCATCTTGTTGTTTGAAACGGCGGCAACCATCCTGCGGAGATCATCGACGGACCCCACAGTCACGCCCTGGATGCGCTGTTGCTGCATGACGATGAGAGGCAAACGGAGCTCGCTCGTTGCGCCGCCCGCGAGGACCCCGATGAGGGCGATCGCGCCCCCGATCCGCGTCGCTCGTATCGATTCGTTCAATGTCCCAACGCCCCCCACTTCGACGACCAGATCGACGCCGCGGGCGTTTGTCATCTCTCGCGCGAGCTTGCCCCATTCAGGCACTTTCTTGTAGTTCACGGTCTGGGTTGCTCCCATCGCCTTCAATTTGGAAAGCTTCTCTTCGCTGGAAGAGGTCGCAATCACCTGCGCTCCCGAAAACTTGGCAAACTGAAGCGCAAAGAGCGAGACGCCGCCCGTTCCCTGGGTGAGAACCACGTCTGCCGGGCCGATCCCCCCGAACTTTGCCACTGCGCACCAGGCGGTTAGAGCCGCACATGGCAAGCACGCCGCCTCCGGGTCGGATAGATGCATCGGTGCAGCCACGAGGCTGCTCTCTGCGAAAACGCGGTATTCCGCGAGGACGCCCTCAACGGAGCCGCCCAATGCGCGCGACAGCTTTTCCGTCGTTGGATCGCCGCCGAGCCAACTCTCGAAGAAGCTGGCTATCACCCGGTCTCCGGGGCGAAACTTCGTGATGCCCTGCCCCACTTCTTCCACTACGCCAACAGAATCAGACAAAGGCACGAGGGGGAACTTCTGACGCGAGCCATATCCGCCCTTGACAGTGAGAAGATCCCGATAGTTCAACGTCACAGCGCGGATGCGAACCAATACATCGTGCGGTCCGCAGGCGGGCAGCGGCCTATCCACAAGTCGCAGGCCAGAGATTCCGGAGGCATCATGTAGCTCGTAAGCCTTCAATCCCATTCCTCCTATCTGACCCCCGGCGTACGAATAGATCGGCCCGGCCCATGCATTATCGCACGATCGTGCGATTTTACATGGTTCAAGGAACGAAGCAAGCGGGGACCTCGCGCATCACGAACCTCGGCAAGCGCGGCTCGCCTTGCCTCAGGCCGCGCGAACGGCGGTCAGGAATTCCTCTACGACGCCCTTCAACCTGTCGCTCTCCTTGGACAGGAGCTGAGCTGCCGACAGAACCTGATTGGAAGCTTCCCCTGTCCGCGCGGCGCCCTGGCTCGCCTCTGAAATGCTTCTGGATACGTTGCCGCTGCAGGCCGCCGCGTATTGAACGTTCCTGGCGATTTCCCGCGTCGCGGCGCCCTGCTCCTCAATCGCCGCGGCGATTGCCGAAGACGTCTCAGACATTCGACCTATCGTGGCGCCAACCTGGCTGATCGTACGCACTGAATTTTCGGTCGCTGCCTGCATCTCGGATATCTGCGCCGCAATTTCCTCGGTCGCCTTGGATGTCTGGGAGGCAAGCGCCTTGACCTCGGAGGCCACGACTGCAAAGCCTCGACCGGCCTCTCCCGCCCTGGCGGCCTCGATCGTGGCATTGAGAGCCAAGAGATTGGTTTGCTCGGACACGGCGCCTATCATACGGACGACGTCGCCAATCCGCGCCGCGGCCGCAACGAGAGTCGAGATGCTCACATCGGTATCCTTCGCCTGGCGCACGGCCTCCTGAGCGATTGCATTCGACTCCTGGACTTGCCTGCCGATCTCTGAGACGGAGGAACTGATCTCTTCCGTAGCGCCGGCAACCGAGCCGATGTTGGCCGACACCTCCTTGGAGGCATCAGCCGCGCCTTCGGAACCAGCCTGCGTGACAGCGGCATTTGATTTGAGCGTACCGGCAGCCGCCTCCAGATCGACAGATGAAGATGTCAGAGAGCGCACGACCTCTCCAATTGTGCTCTCGAACGCGACCGTAACGCGCTCGATCCTGGCGGACCGCTGCACTTCGGCCCGGGAACTCGCTAACGCCGCATCATCGGCCGCCTTCTTTTCCTTCAGCGCATCTCTAAAGATCCCCAGGGCATCTGCGATAACTCCGATTTCCGTCCGCTCTCCCTGATGAGGGATCCCAACCGTGAAATCGCCACCACTTAACGCTCGCATCGGAGCAATCACCGAAGCAATGCCACGCGACACATCTCGCGTCAGCGTAAATGCCGTCATCAAGCCGGTGATGATCGTCAAGATGAGCCCGGCCAAGACCCAGCGATAGGCCGAGGTGTAAGTATCGGCCGCCGCCCGCCCAGCTTGCTCAGCTCCGCGATTGTTGAATGCAACGATCTTCGCGAGAAATTCGTCCGCCTTCAAAGCCGAAGGAGATATCTTCGCATGAAGGTCCCGCGCCGCCGGTTCATTTCCTTTTCGCGACGCAACCAAAACCTCTTGCGTGCCAGCGTAGTAGTTGAGCCAAGCAGCCTTGAACTGATCATAAAGCGATCTCTCCTCACCCTCAGACAACATGGGCTCGTAAGCATTGAAGGTCGTCTGCAAAGACGCCATCAGGAGGTCGAAATTCTTGTCCATGGCGGTTTTCCCCGCAGCGTCAACCGCCAGGATATGGGCCCTCACTACGCCCCGATAGGTCAGCGTCCAAGCCCTCAATTCGCCGGCCAGCCTGACACGCTGAAGCCAGCGCGTCTCGATGTCGACCGTACGCTGGTTGATGTGCTCCATCTGCCGAATGGAGAACAGCCCCAGGCCTGCTGCCACGGCCACAATCACGCAGAAGGCGCTCACGATCTTGGTCCGGATCGATAGCTTAGTGAACATCTCTTGCCCCCAAACAAGCGGCCGCGGCCGGCATATCCCAGCTGCTTTATTGGTCATCTGTCGTGAATTTCAGGTAAATTATTCGTACGACCGTGCAATTATCGAGAGGTGGCAGCTTCCGCGCCGCACGATCGTGCAAAATGCGATGGATTTGCCCCGATGCGGTGCTAGAATGACGCCGCCGCAGAATGCGTGAAGTACCCCACTGCAAGGGATCGTTCCGATGAACACCATCCGGATCATGGTGCCGGTCGAGAAGATCGAGAAGACGATTTGGTTCTACACGGACGGGCTCGGTCTTGAGGAGGAGCCTCGCGCCGACGGGGTCAAGGTGTTTACGGTGGCCGGGCAGCAGCGTATCGAATTGGTGCCTCTTCCGGGAGCGCTGGCGGAGACACGTACGAACATCCGATTTCACGTTCACGGCATCCAGGAATGCCTTCGATATCTCGTCTCGAGCGGTCACTTGTCTCGCACCGCAGCAAGCGCACCTTGGACGCGCGAGTACGAGATGGACATCACCGACCCTGCTGGGAACGTGATAACATTGCTTGACGCGGACCGGCCGGCTCCGAAGTCGGGGAAATGCCCTAATTAACCAGAAGGACCGTCGAGCCGGCTGCTTTCCGTCGCTCCACTTCGTGATGCGCCGCGGCGGCCTCGCGTAGCGGATAGCTGCCCCTCAACGTGATCTTCACCGCTCCGCTTCGTACCACATCGAACAGGTCATGAGCGGTCGCAAGGAGGCTCGCTCGGTCCGACGTGTACGCACTGAGGCTCGGTCGCGTGACGAAGAGAGATCCCTTCGATTGGAGCAGGCCGAGATCCATCGGTCCGACCGGACCGGACGCCTGCCCGTAGAGAACGGCGAGGCCCCGCGGCTGGATACAGTCCAGCGATTTCAAGAAAGTTGCCGCGCCAAGGCTATCGAATACGACCGGAACCTTGGCTCCGCCAGTAATTTCTACCACCCGATCCTCGAAATTCTCCTGCCTGTATACAATCACATGATCGCAACCGTGCTCTTGCGCCAGCGAAACCTTGTCGGTCGAGCTGACCGTCCCGATAACTCGCGCTCCGAGATGCTTTAGCCACTGGCAGGCTATCAGTCCGACCCCGGAGGTCGCCGCGTGGAAAAGAACCGTCTCTCCGGCCCTCGTGTTGTGAATCCGTTTCACAAGGGCCTGGGCGGTCATGCCCTTCAGCATCATGGCCGCGGCTTGTTCGAAGGCGACCTCGTCTGGAAGTCTTACTGCCAGGTGGGCGGGAATCACGCGTCGCTCCGCATAGGCGCCTGCACCGCCACCTGCATAGGCGATCCGGTCACCGACCGCCAGATCCGCGACCCCGGGTCCGACTGCCTCAATTATGCCGGCCCCCTCGTTGCCTAAACCGCCCGGCAGTTGAATGGGTATCGGCGAGCGCCCCCGCCGCTGTGAGATATCCATGAAGTTTACGCCGACGGCGACGTGCCGGACGAGAACTTCGCCGCGACCGGGCGAGCCGAAATCGCAAAGCTCCCACCGCATGACCTCCGGACCACCATGCTCGTACACTCTTATCGCGTGCGTCATTCGCTTCTTCCGGATCGCAAATTGTCAACCTGCTGACGCCAGGGCCGTCCGCCGCGGCTGATGGACATCGTCCAGCAAGCTCGCCCCGGCAATGCACGCCGCCGGCCCCCAAAACTCCAGCAACGTCGATATCCATAGACGCCATCGCGGCTGCGCCAGATCCCTCCTCGCAACAGGCCGAGGGCCATTGTCCTGCAACCTCGCCGCCTGACCAGCGGCCTCGACATGCGATTCGAAAGCGCCGGTACCGAGCACGGCGGCACCCCTCCATCTCGATAAACTGACGGAGAGGGCTTGGCAGCTGGTTGGCGTACCGTGCGCCTGAGGGCTCAAAGGCATCTACTTTCCCGACGCGTCCTCGATTTGCTTAGCTATCCACATTTCGCACGATCGTGCAACTCCTCCATTCCCCCTGCGGCCGGTTGCCAAGTGCGAAAAGCCGTATTATCGATCTTCGCACATTCGTGCGATTTGTTCTGCAACATCACCCCTCTCCGCGAGGCGACCCATGGCCATAGATTCCGAAACCTTCTCGCTGCTGCGCGACACCGTCGCACGCTTCGTCGCCGAGCGCCTCATTCCGCGGGAGCGCGAGATAGCGAGCCTTGAGCGCCCGCCGGCGGACCTCCTGCAGGAGGTGCGGGATATCGGTCTTTTCGGCCTAACCTATCCCGAGGAGTATGGCGGTCTCGGCGTCGATGCGTTGCAGGAGGTGCTGATCGGTTTCGAGCTTGGACGGGCCAGCCCCGCCATGCGGAATTTCATCAGCATCCACAACGGCGTGGCCGGTCAATGCCTTCGGCACGCTGGAACCTCCGGGCAGAAGGAACGCTATATGAGCCGGCTCGCCAGTGGTGAACTGATTGCCGCCTTCGCACTCACAGAGCCTGACGTCGGTTCGGATGCAAAGGCGGTGAAGACCACGGCCAAAAGGTCGGGCCAGGGCTGGACGATCAACGGACGGAAGCGCTTCATATCCAATGCGAACTTCGCAGGTCTCTTTACGGTATTTGCCCGGACGACGGACGAGACTGGAAAGTCTTCATTGAGCGGATTTCTCGTCGAACCCGGCACCCGCGGCATGGAGATCGGAAAACCGGAACGCAAGATGGGGCAACATGGAGCGCCTATATGCGATGTCGTCTTCGAGGATTGCCACGTGGGGGATGATGCTCTCCTGGGCGGAAAGCCCGGGGTCGGTCTCGACGCAGCGATGAAGGGGCTCGATAGAGGAAGACTATTCATCGCTGCTTGCTGCGTCGGTCTGGCCTACCGCCTGATCGAGAATGCGACCGATTACGCTAACGGACGGCAACAGTTCGGCGTTCCGATATCGCGCCATCAGCTCGTGCAGGCCATGCTCGCTGACTCCCTGACCGAAGCGTTCGCCGCACGAGGAATGGTGGAGACCGCCGCGCGAAAGGCGGTGGCCGGCGAGCGGATCACCTGCGAGGCATCGATGTGCAAGCTTTTCGCCACCGAAATGGTCGGCCGAGTGGCAGACCGAGCTGTTCAGGTGCATGGCGGTAACGGATATATCGCGGATTACATGGTCGAGCAGCTCTACCGTGACGTAAGAGTGCTGCGCATCTACGAGGGCACCAGCCAGATCCAGCAGGTCATCATCGCCAAAGATCTTGCGGCAAGGCGCACGCGAGGCGAGACGCTGTTTTGACAACGTCGGGGCGCAGGCGGTTTAGAGGTGCGCATCGTCCCTCTTCGCCGCTTGCCTCCATGACCCTCGCGGAAGGGGAGATTGTCACTTCAACTCCTTCGGTACATCGCGAGATCGGTCGGCGGGAACCATCTTGTAGACGCCGCTCGCGCGGAGCAGCGGAATCCCACCGCTCACCGCCAGTCCCTGGATGAAGAACAGGGTCTTGGAGCGCTTCAACACCGTCGCCTGTCCTTCGACCCAAGAGCCCTTTGTGCCGGACGCAAGAAAGTCCATGGACAGGCTCACCGTCAGCAAGAATTGGCTTTCCAAGCCTCCTTCTCGCATCGCCGTCAACGGCATCTGCATGTCGAGAAAGGTACCTAGCCATCCGCCGTGGCAAACACCGAGGGGATTGCAATGCGCTGACGAAACGCAAAACCCCAAGGTGGAATCGGAGAGCCGCAAATAGAGTGGCCCATTCCGATCGGCGAAAGCACCCGCGTTCCGGACGGTAACGAACCCTTCCGGAACATCTCCGTTTTGCTCGCTCGTCGTCGAAGAAGATTGCATGCTTCGATCCGTCTCCTTCGCGGCAGCCGCTACAGAACTAGTTTTTGGGCGGCATCGGAATGCCTGCGCCGATCCGTTTCGATCCCCACATGCAGATGCTCGTCGGCTCGAACGCGAAGCTTCGCGGACGATGCGTCTCCTCGTCCTCGATCTCGTCCACCCCGACAGAATACTCGAACGTCATGCCGTCCGGACCGGTGAAATAGAGAAAGCGTGCTCCTGACGTGGGGTGTCGGCCAGGCCCGAAGATGATGGGTACGTTCTTCTCGCTCAGGAAGTAGTACGACTTCAGAACATCGTCGTTCGTCGCGACCTGGTGGTTCACGTGCTGAATCCCGGGCCGGGTCGCAGGGGCAAGCGCGAGCGTATGATGTATCGCGTTTACGCGAAGCAACGCCAGATCTCCAATCCGGTCGCTCACCCTGGCATTGCAGACCTGGGTCCAGAACCTCTCGTCCCGGACCGGGTTCGTCGTGTTCAGCCCTATGTGGCTGAATCCCGTGATCCCGACGTCCCTGGTCGGGAAGTACCGGCGACCACTCAGATCTGGGCGCACCACCAATTCGATGCTGTTGCCCGTCGGATCCTTGAATCCGATGAATGCCTTCACCATCCGCGAAGCGCATTCTTCCGCTGTCCCGGCATGTACAGCGTGACCCAGGGTTTCCAATGTAGCGGCAGCCGCCTGCAGCTGTTCCTCGCTTTCAACCTCGAAACCGACAGTCTGCTCCTCCGGATTGCCATCCGAATAGTAAAGTGTGTGGGCGCGCTCGTCCGACCGAAGATAGACGCCCTTTCTGCTTCGATCCGACACCTCCAGTCCGAGACAGCTCGTGGCGAACTTTTCGGCCGACTCCAGGTCCGCCGTGCCCAGCCTGACGTAGGTGATCTCCTTCAGCTCGATCATTCGAACCTCCTCTTTCCCGGTTAGATCGTGGACGCGCGGAGTTCGGGAACGTCCGCGCAGTGGCTTCCCCAAAGGCACAACGACTCGTTTCGCAGGTTGAATTGACGCGGTCTGCGGCCACCGACATTGTCCATCCCATGGACATACGAGAACATGAGGTTGTCCGGTCCATGGAAGCGAACGAAAGTCTGTCCCGAGGCGGTCTCGCGGCCCGGGCCCTGCAGCACCTTGATTTGACGTTCCTTGAGGAAATAGTTGGCCTGCATCACGCAATCGAAGCTCTCGACGTCGAATGCGACGTCCAGGATGCCATTGCGTTTCGACGGATAGAGCACCACCCTGTGGTGCCGGTCGTCGATCTGAAGATATGTGATGTCGCCCGCCCTGTCGCTCACGCGCGCGTTCAGCACTTCGGTCCAGAACTTCAGGTCCTGCGAAAGCGCGACGGTTCGCAGGCCCACCCCCTGGAAACCGGTGATTCCCGCATCCCGCGACGGGAAGTAGCGACGTCCGCTTTGCGCGGGCCGCGCGACGATATCGATCTCGTTGCCCGATCCGTCTTGCGTGATCAATGCGCGTCGCACATGACGACGTTTGCACTCATCCGCATCGGCCTCACGAACTGGATATCCTGCCGCTGCGAGCAACTCTTTGGCTGTATGGAAGTCGGCCTCGTCCGTCAGTTCGAGCCCCAGGCTTTGCTGATCGGGCGAGCCCTCCGTAAGGCAGACGCGATGGTACATGCTGTCTGAGCGGAACGCGGCTTCGCCATGGGCACCCCCTACCGGTTCGAGCCCGACCGTTTCCTTGGCAAAGCGCGCACTCTCCGCCAGGTTCGAGACCCCAAGACGCACATAGCAGACCTGGGCGATGGAGATATTCTTCATGGCCGCTCCTTCGTCTTTTTTCGTCGCCCGATGCCGGCCGTCCGCGTCATTGCGAGGGCCACGACAGGCGCGTTTCGGCATCCGGGGTCATCGTCGGCGCGATCCGCCGCGGCATAAAATCTCGCCAATTGCTCTGCCGCGAGCTGGGTCGAAAGATAGGCTTTGACCATATCTGTCCATACGCGAACCAAATGCTCACGCCGAGCCGGATCGTCATCGATAAGACGCCGCATCACGAAGCCGCGGACGATGCCAAGTGTTAGCGCGAGGATGTCGCTCGCAATGTCGTTGGGTAGTCCTCTGTCCTCCAACGCGGCGGTCCAGGTTTTTTCGACGAAAAACCGGGATCGCCGGGACGATTTCCGGACGAATTTCCGCAACTCTCCGTCGGCCTCGCCGAAAACGAGACCCATTTCGATAAAGAACCCCTTGCCGAAGAAGAAATCCGAAGCGTCCGCGACGATCGCCGCGATGATGGCGTCGGGATCCGGCGCACGCCGGGCAAACCGAGCGCGCTGGTTGCTCATTTCGGTGGAGCGCTCGTTAACGTGCTGGAAGGCCGCAACCACCAGACTGCGCTTGGTCGGAAAATGATGCAATTGAGCTCCGACCGAGACGCCGGCTTCCTTGGCCACGTCGCCCGTCCTCAACCCTGCCGTTCCCTTGCGCGCCATGATGCGGACCGCAGCATCCAGGATGAGCTTCTGAGTGGCCTGCGACCGCTCCGCCTGAGTACGTTTCCCGCCGGATCGGCTCGCCTGACGCTTCTTCCGCTCAATAGCAGACATAGACGTCTCCATCGACGACTTCCACTGGAAAGGTCTTAAGCGCGATAGTGCACGGTGACGTCAACGCTGCCCCCGTCCGGACATCGAACGTTCCGAAGTGCCAACTGCATTCGACCACGTGGCCCGAAAGCAAGCCCTCCTCGGAAAGTGACGCCTCGCCATGCGTGCAGGTGTCGGAAGTGGCGTAGATCGTCTCGCCCACCCTGTACAGGGCCACCCGCTGACCGTCTGGCAAATCGACGCCCTTGATGTCTCCCTCGTTCAACTCGACAGATTGGCAGATCTTCACACGATTGCTGGTCTCGGCGGAACTCATAGCATCGTGCTCCCGCCGTTGACGCTGATGACCTGGCCCGTGACGAAGGACGCTTCCGGCGAGGCCAGATACGCGACCATGGATGCGACCTCTTCCATCTCGGCAGGGCGGGCCATCGGTATGACGTCGAGATATTTCCGCATCGACCCTGGCGCGCTCGCCATGGCCTTCTTCACGTTCTCCGTCGCCACCATACAGGGGGCGACGACGTTGAAAGTAATGCCCTCGGTAGCAAACTCCCGGGCAAGGCCGGTGGTCATTCCATGAACCCCGCCCTTCGCGGCATTGTACCCCGCGTGGTTCCACAAACCGTTCCGGATGGAGTCTGCGCCGACGCTGACGACGCGGCCGTATTTCTTCTTCCGCATCTCGGGCAGGGCGTAGTAGGTACTCCATACCGCCGTCCAAAGATTGCGATCGACGGTGGTGCGCAGAGTTTCTGGCGTATGTTCGAGAAACGGACGAAGAATTCCCCCGCCCGCGTTGCTGACCAGAATGTCGATCGTACCCAGATTCTTCAACGCCGATTCGACCATTGACTCGACGATGGCTTCCTTCGACAGATCGCCGGCGAACGCCACCGGCCTCGGTCGACCAGCCGTTGCGAGGCGATCCGCCGCCGATCGAATGCCCGCCTCGTCAACGTCTGCAATGAGCAGCCTTGCGCCTTCGCTCTGTAGCCGCTCCGCAATCGCAAATCCGATGTTCTGCGCGGCACCCGTTACGATCGCCGCCATTCCTTCCAGTTTTCGGGACAATTGGTTGCTCCAGTTGATGTGTCGGGCTTAGAGCACGATGCTGATGCGGCCGGCTGGCCGCAGCGCATCCGCATCCAGAACACATCGCTTGCTCTTGATCTTGAAGCTCCCATCATGTGGCATCAGTCGATAGGCGCTGCTGCCCAGATAGAGATCGGTGACCCCGTCTTTGCTGCGATAGGTCGTGAACACGGCCGAAACATCGATGTCATGGTCGGAACGCGACTTGAGGCGGACGTTTCCGACGATGTGACGTGTCTTCGAGTGAGGAAACTCCACGTGAGCCGTTCGCTTCATGAGGCGCTTGACGCGCTCGCCGAGCCGAAAACGGTCATCCGCAATATAGAACAAGCTGGTGTCAGGATTGGCGCCGGCCGGCAGATCCATGCAGGGAACCTGGTATTCGGCGTCCTCCGTGAAGAGTTCGAGCCATTCCGGCAGCCGCCACTGGTCCAGCAGATCGGCTTCATGGAAGAGGAAATCCTCAACATCCGCGCGGGTCACTTCGGTTGTCATTGTCGTTCCTCCTCAAGCTGCAACCGATGACTTCTGCGGAACGGGTGCCGGGAACATCATCCGATTCCATTGCGTCCAGAACGCGCGCATCTGGAGCTCGTCGCGATGTAGCGGCCTGTCGGTATTCATTCCCTTCGAGATGTCGTTCCAGGGCACATCCTTGAAATTGGAGAAGCCCCGCTGACAATGCTCGAGTGCTTCCGCGTCGTCAGGCGTCGCGAATCCCCCGGGCCCGAGAAATTCGAGAAAGTTCTGCAGACGATACTTGCTCAGCCATTCGCTCTCTCCCTGCGGGGCCAAAGACCACGAGGAGACCTGCATGTAGTCAGGGGCCGACGGATAGTAGGTCCTGACGGTGACCGCCATGATGTCGTTGATGACGAGATTGGGGAAGATGAACAGGTTGCGATTGAGCTTAGCGATGCGCGTGGCCCGCTGTTGTCCTACCCGGCTCGCAAGTTCAGCAAAGATGCTGTCAAGCTCGGTACGCCCCTTCTCGCCCCAGGCAGCGATCCAATGAGCAACAGGTCGTCCCCAGGGCGCGGGATACTCGATCACGGCGTGCCCGTTTCCGAGGTCGTAGCCATATCCTGGAGGACGGGTGGCCGGATCGCCGATCGGCGCTCCCGTCGTTCCGCCGAGATAGTCAAAATAGGACGCATGCGTCGTCGTCGCATGATAGCCATCGACGCTGTTCTCTGTCAGGAGCTTCCAATTGGCCCTGATCGAGTATTCTTGCGTACCCGGCGTGATCGACATGCCGCGACTGGTCTGATCGCAAATCAGATCGATGTATTCTTTCGCGCCAGCCAAGTAGTCGGAAAGCGGCATGATGTTGCGATCGAACGAGACGAAATAGAGATCGCGATAGGATTCGAAGCGCGGAACCGGCGTCATGTGCGAGGTTTCGCGTGTCTTGAAGTCCTCATTGTAGCCCTCTTCGCCGGGCTGGCTCCGCAACTTGCCGTCAAGGCCGAAAATCCAGCCATGATAAAAGCACTGGAAGGATTTTGCGCTCCCCTTCTTTTCCCGGCAGACCTGCATGCCGCGATGGGGGCATGTGTTGAGAATTGCGCGCGGCTCGCCCTTCGCATCGCGTGTGAACAGGATACCGCGGCCGGCGACATTACGGGTAACGAAATCGCCCGCCTTGGCGATTTCGGAGCCATGTCCCAGATAGAGCCAGCTACGCTCGAAGATCCGCTCCCTCTCGGCGACGAGAATCTCCGGATCGACAAAATTTCTTCTTGCCACCTTGAAGATATTCTTCGACTGATCGACGAGAATGGCAGGCTCGTTTGGGTTGGCGGTCGCGTTCATGTCTTTCTCCTTTAGTCAGGATACGAGTGCTCGCTTGAGATCAAAGGTCGGGTTTTCGAGATCGCTCCGTGATGGGCGCTTGCGCATACTCACCAATCGCCGAAGCACGGCCATGTCCTTCGGCGAATTGATCGTGGCGCCGCCGACAACCTCGCCGTCGCGGAGACCGATGACGCAGAATTTGGGACCTTCAGTGTTGCCGCGAACGATCTCCTCGACGCCGTTCAAGGTGCCAACTACCTGAAGGTTCACGTCGTACTGGTCCGTCCAGAACCACGGCGTCGGCTCGTAACATTGCTCCAGACCGATCATTGACTTGGCGACGGCGGCAGCCTGATCCTGAGCGTTCGCCCAGTTCTCTATCCGCATCCACCGTTCGTTGAACCGGCTCCACTGCAGCGCAACGTCGCCCGCTGCGTAGATTCCCGGGATGTCCGTCGCGCCGGCAGAATCGACCCGGATGCCGGACTCGGAAGGCAAGCCGAGCGCGCGGGCCAGATCGAGCGAGGGCTCAACCCCTATTCCGATCAGGATCAGATCTGCCGCGCAGAACGTATCGTCCGATAATCGAACTCCACCTTCGACATTGGCGACCGCCGTCTTTCCCAAAATGAACGACACGCCCCGGTCGGCGTGCAGCCGCCGAAAAAAAGCGCTGATGGTCGACGATCCCACCTGCGCAAAGACGTCTGCTGCCGCTTCGACGACGGTGACTGGGCAACCGCGCGACACGGCAGCGGCAGCAACCTCGAGGCCAATCACCCCGCCTCCGACAAGAAGCACGCGCTCCCCTGCGGCCATCCTGTTCCGCAACGCGATCGAGTCGTCGATGTCCCTGAGGTAAGCGACGGGAACCGGTCCAACCTCCAGGGTGGTCAGGCGCCTCGGCCGCGTACCGGTCGCCAGCAATATTTTGTCGAACCGAAACTCCCGACCGTCTTGCAGCGCAACAACGCGACGTTCCGGATCACACGCGACCGCATGCGTCCCGACTTGGAGGTCGACGTCGATTTCAGCCCATTGTTCAAAAGACCGAATAAACTTTGGAGCAGCTCCGTCGATCAACATGGATTTGGAGAGCTGGGGCCTTTCGTAAGGCAGATGCCGCTCGCCCCCGATCAATGTGATGGGCCCGCCGAATTGTGCGGCGCGCAAAGCCTCTGCGGCGCGGCCGCCCGCCTGCCCCGCTCCGATGATCGCTATGGATCGCTGGCCGTCAGACAATTAAGACCTCCCGGTCTTTGCTCGCTATTCGCACGATCGTTCAAATTCTCGTTGACAAATGCATATAGACGGTCCAACGAGAATGTAAAGATGGGAAATGAAAAACCGTCTGACCGCACGGTAACTGGTATGGAGGCCGTAAGGCTCCTTCCAGGCCGCTCGATGACCCCCGGAGGGCGGGAATGCAAAAGATTGACGTCCATACGCACGTTGTCCCGGACGTCCTGCCGGCCGATGCGGCAAAGAGCGATGCGTGGCCAAGCATCGAGATCCGCGGGCACGATGACGCTGCGGTGATGGTCCGGGGCAAGGTCTTCCGGGCGATCGATTCACGCTCCTGGGACGTCGATCGACGGATCAAGGACATGCAGAACGACGGCGTCGACGTCCAGGTCCTTTCGCCTATGCCGGAATTGCTTTCGCATTGGCTTCCGACCGAGGAAGCCGATCATCTGTGCGGCATCATGAACGCGAAGATCGCCAGGATGATTTCCGCTAAACCGGACAGGTTCCGCGGCATCGGAATGGTACCGATGCAGGACGCCGAACTTGCGGCAAAACGGCTCTACGATGTCCGCTCGCACGGCCTGCTTGGAATCGAGATCGGCACTCACATCGACGGGACCCCGCTGGGGGACGAACGATTGCACCCGGTCTATGCGGCGGCCGAAGAACTCGGACTGGTCGTGTTCGTCCACCCGCTGCATCCGACCGGCTTGGAGCGCATCGGCGGAAAGAGGGAATTCGCCGCCATCTCGGCCTTCCCCCTCGAAACCGCCTACGCGGCAGTGTCCCTGATCGGCGGCAGGATTTTTGAACGATTTCCCAAACTGCGGGTGCTGCTCAGCCACGGCGGAGGCGCCACCGCCTGGATCTTTCCAAGGATCGATTTCGCCTGCTCGGCGGGCAGCCTCCTGAAGGAATATCTTCCCGAAGCTGCGGCGATGACACTGAAACGCTTCTGGTACGACACCATCACCTACGACAACGAGGCCTTGTCCTATCTTGCCTCACGTGTGGGGAGAAATCGGCTCGTCGTCGGCTCCGACTACCCGTTTCTGATCCGGCAGCCCAGACCCGCGGCCTTCGCGCAAGCCGCCCTTCCTCAAGTCGATTTTGCCGCGAACACCGCTGCGCTGTTCGGCCTATGATCGAGCGGATAGGCGTATCATTCAAGGACTTCAATCGATGAAGACATGCCGTTCCGAGCCGAAGTTAGCCCTGTTCGGCCGTATCCCGCCCAGAACCCCGGGCCGGTCGGACGCGGAGGTACCCAGCGAGGCGGCGCTGGGCCCAACTCGCTACGCGCGTATACCACACACCTACTTCTACTCCGATGACGAGGCTGACGCCGCTTATGGTCTTCTGGATATCGAAGTGTCGCTGCAACGGCGAGGGAATGGAGAAATCTGGCTCGAGGCTTACTGCATCGGTGACGGATTTCAGAGCGGCCGCGGCTCAGGGAGCAAGCATCCGCTGCGCTTCGAGCTCCGATGCGGCGACAAGTGCCTCGCCGGTGCCGAGTGGCGTTACCCAGCCGTACTCTGCGGGCACTTCGATCCCATGATGTTCGCGACCCGCGTCGACTTGTCTGAAAGCGAGTTCGAAGCCGTCGATAGTGTCTATCTGCCCGCGACGTCCGCTGAGGCTGAGAGTTGCATCGGAGCGCCGGCGGTCTTCGGCGGTCCCGAAGGACATTGAGGCCCAGTGGGGCCGCAGCAGAAAGGCAGTAAGAATGTCGAAAAGCGCATCGAAAACCACGGACGCCAGCATTCTGGAAGCGGCGGACGCTCTGCAGCAAGCCGAAAGCCGGCGAACGCAGATTCCCCCCCTCGTCGCACGACTGGGACAGGGAAATGTGGCCGCGGCCTATCAGGTGCAGGCGGAGCTTACTTCAAGGCGGCTCGGAGCCGGCGGTCGCCTTGTCGGCCGCAAGATCGGGCTAACGTCGAGCGCAGTTCAGCAACAGCTAGGCGTGAACGAGCCGGACTTCGGCGCCCTGTTTGTCGACATGGAGGTCGAGCAAGGCGGCTTCCTAGAGGCCAAGACTCTCATTCAGCCTAGGATCGAAGCCGAAATTGCGCTTGTCCTCGAGCGAGATCTTGAACGTCGCGACACGACAATGTCCGAACTGATGCGCGCCGTCGCCTTCGCCGCACCCGCGCTCGAGATCGTCGACAGTCGTATCCAGGACTGGAAGATCAGTATCGTGGATACGATCGCCGACAACGGCTCCAGCGCCCGTTTCGCGCTCGGCAACTCGATCAGGCGGCTTACGGACGTCGATCTTCTCACTTGCGGAATGGTCATGACGAAGAACGGCAATGTTGTTTCGGTCGGATCCGGGGCTGCCTGCCTGGGACATCCGCTGAAGGCGGCTCTCTGGCTCGTGCGCCGGCTGGCTGCGAATGAAGACGGCGATCACCTGCGCGCGGGCGACGTCATCTTGACTGGAGCGCTGGGACCGATGGTGAGCGCCGCGGCGGGCGAGGAGTACGAGGCGCGAATTTCGGATCTCGGCTCCGTAAAAGTCCGCTTCGCCTGACCGTCGACCACATCTTCGCTCTTCGAAAGGATCATAAATGGCCAAAATGAAGGTCGCCATCATAGGTTCGGGAAACATCGGCACCGACCTGATGATCAAGGTGATGCGGTACGGAAAAGCGCTTGAAATGGCTGCGATGGTGGGCGTCGATCCATCCTCGGACGGGTTAGCGAGAGCTCAGCGCCTCGGAATATTCACGACGCATGAAGGCCTGAAGGGACTTCAGAAGTCCGACATCTATGCAAATATCGGTCTGGTTTTCGACGCGACTTCTGCCAAGGCTCACGAAGTCCATGCTGCGGAGCTCAAGAAGGACGGAAAGCTCGTGCTTGACCTCACGCCGGCGGCGGTCGGCCCGTATGTCATTCCTCCTGTGAACCTCGACAAGGTGTTGAGGGAACCGAACCTGAACATGGTCACATGCGGTGGTCAGGCGACCATCCCCATGGTCGCCGCCGTGAGCCGGGTTGCGCCTGTCCCCTATGCCGAGATCGTTGCTTCGATTGCATCGCTCTCGGCGGGACCTGGAACGAGAGCGAATATCGACGAATTCACCGAAACCACCGCCAGGGCGATCGAGTCGGTTGGCGGCGCCAAACGCGGCAAAGCGATTATCGTTCTCAATCCCGCAGAGCCACCGCTGGTGATGCGCGACACGGTTTATTGTCTGACTGAGACCGATGACACCGCGTCGATCCGCTCGTCGGTCCACGAGATGGTTGAGCGGGTTCAGGGATACGTCCCGGGATATCGACTGAAGCAGGACGTTCAGTTCGACCCTGTAGAGGCCTTCCCCGGCTCAACGGCGAAGCATTTGACCAAAGTCAGCATCTTCCTCGAAGTCGAGGGAGCAGGCCACTATCTGCCGACTTACGCTGGCAATCTCGACATCATGACTTCAGCAGCTCTCGCGACGGCCGAACGCCTCGCGTCGCAAGCGACAATGGAGAAAGTGGCATGAAGCCCCGCCTGTATATTCAGGATGTCACGCTTCGTGACGGTATGCACGCCATCCGTCACCAATACACCATCGATCAGGTGAGGAGCATCGCCGGCGCGCTGGAAGCAGCCAGGGTGGACGCCGTGGAAGTCGCTCACGGTGACGGCCTAGAGGGCTCCTCGTTCAACTACGGCTTCGGAAAACATTCTGATCTCCAGTGGATCGAAGCTGCGGCCTCGGTCCTGAAGCATGCCAAACTGACGACGTTGCTGATCCCCGGGATCGGAACGATTCATGACCTCCGGACGGCGGCCAAGGCAGGCGTCCGCTCGGTTCGTATTGCGACACATTGCACAGAAGCGGACGTCGCCAAGCAGCACATCGCGGCTGCGCGGGATCTCGGGCTAGACGTCGCCGGCTTTCTCATGATGGCGCATATGATTCCGCCGGAATCACTGGCCGAGCAGGCGAGACTGATGGAGTCCTATGGTGCCCACTGCGTCTACGTCACTGACTCCGCGGGCGCCCTGCTCGTGAATGACGCGGCTGCTCGGGTCCAAGCGTTACGGCGTGCGCTGAAACCCGAGACAGAGGTCGGTATTCACGCTCATGAAAACCTATCGCTCAGCGTGGCAAACTCGCTCGCTGCCGTCGACCAGGGGGCTGTGCGCGTGGACGGCTCGCTCGCCGGAATGGGGGCCGGTGCCGGCAATACCCCAATCGAGGTGTTCGTCGCCGTGGCGGACAGGCTCGGCCTCAACCATGGCGCCAACCTGTTCAAGTTGATGGACGCAGCCGACGACCTCATCCGCCCCCTTCAGGATCGCGCGGTCCGAGTCGATCGGGAGACGCTTTCCCTCGGCTTTGCTGGCGTCTACTCGTCCTTCCTCAGGCATGCCGAACGGGCCGCGCAGCGCTACGGCGTGGACTCACGTGAGATTCTGCTCGAACTTGGCCGACGGCGCATGGTGGGCGGTCAGGAGGACATGATCGTCGACGTGGCGCTCGATCTGGTGAACAGCGACGCTTCGCGGCGCCGCGCGGTCTGATCTCGGTGATATCTAGATCTGAAAACCCAGGGCGAATTTTCGCTCCTGGGCTCTTTTGCCGCAGCACGCCTTTTTCCCCGAAAATCCCTCACAGCCAGACACAAAATTCAATTTGCACACTTGTGCGATTTTTTAGGCTCAGCTACGAGATCAGAAAGGACGCCTGTTTAGTCGTTCCGATATTTGCGACTATCCGGGCACAGCCTGTGATCCAAGGGGAGCTCCATGCATTGGCGGTCCAAGGAAATCTCGATCGTCGACGATAGAATTCCGCTCCTCGCGGTACGCCAAGTCAACGTCATCTTTGGCGGCATCGTCGCGCTCAACGGCGTGTCATTCGACATGCACAAGGGCCAGATCCTCGGCTTGATCGGCCCCAACGGCGCCGGCAAGACCACGCTGTTCAACTGCCTGTCCCGGCTGTATCAGCCCTCGTCCGGCGACATCCTGATGGAAGGCGCAAGCATCCTGACGCGGCCGCCGCACCGGATCGCCGAGATCGGCATCGGCCGTACCTTCCAGAACGTGGCGCTGTTTCCGAATCTCTCGGTAATGGACAACGTTCGCGTCGGCGCCCATGCGAAGACCTCCAGCGACATCATCAGCGACTCCTTGAGGCTTGCCTGGGTCCGGCGCAGCGAGGCCAGCATCAACAGGAAGGTGCAGGAGATCCTCGCGTACCTCGGCCTCGAGGATGTCGCCCATACCGTCGTGTCCGGCCTGCCGTTCGGCACGCAGAAGCGCGTCGAACTGGCGCGCGCGCTGGCGGCGGATCCGAAGATCCTGCTGCTCGACGAGCCGGCCGGCGGCCTCAACCACGAGGAAGTCTACGTGCTCGGGGACCTCATCCGCAAAATCCGCGACGAGCGCCACATGACCGTGCTGCTGGTCGAGCACCACATGGGCCTCGTGATGTCGATCGCCGACCACGTCGTCGCGCTGAATTTCGGCAAGAAGCTCGCGGAAGGCACCCCCGCCCAGGTGCAGGCCGACCCCGACGTCATCAAGGCCTATCTCGGGAGCAAGGACCAATGACGCCACTGCTCAACGTCAAGGACCTGCGCGCTTATTACGGCCAGGTCCAGGCGCTCCACGGCCTGTCCTTCTCGCTCAACGAGGGCTCGCTGACGACGCTGCTGGGCGCCAACGGCGCCGGCAAGACCACCACGCTGCGCGCGATCTGCAACATGGTGCGCTCCACCGGCGGAGTCGAGTTTGAAGGCAAGCCGCTCAGCAACCGCTCCACCGAGAGCATCGTGCGGTTCGGCATCGCCCACGTGCCGCAGGGCCGCGGCACCTTCACCAACATGACGGTGGAAGAGAACCTCCAGCTCGGGGCCATCACCCGCAAGGACAGCGCCGGCATCGTCTCCGACATCGAACGCATGTATGCGCATTTCCCGGTGTTGAAGCAGCGCCACACCCAGCAGGCCGGCACGCTGTCCGGCGGCGAGCAGCAGATGCTCGCGGTCGCCCGCGCCCTGATGCTGCGGCCGCGGCTGATGCTGCTGGACGAGCCCTCCTTCGGGCTCGCCCCGCTGGTGGTGCGCGACCTGTTCGGCATCCTCAGCAAGATCAACCGCGAGGACAAGGTGTCGATCCTGGTGGTCGAGCAGAACGCCCAGCTCGCGCTCGAGCTCGCCGACCAGGCTTACGTGATCGAGACCGGCCGCATCGTGATGTCGGGCAAGGCCAAGGACATCGCGAACAACGAAGAAATCCGCAAATCCTATCTGGGTTACTGAGGGAGCCGGGACAATGGAACTGTTTACCAACCAGGTCCTGGCCGGCATCGCCACCGGCGCGATCTACGCCTGCATGGCGCTCGCCGTGGTCATGATCTACCAGGCCATCGACCATCTCAACTTCGCGCAAGGCGAGATGGCGATGTTCTCGACCTTCATCTCCTGGCAGCTGATGCAATGGGGCGTGTCCTATTGGGCCGCCTTCCTGATCACGCTGGCATTTTCCTTCGTCGCCGGCATCGCGATCGAGCGCATCCTGTTCAAGCCGCTCGCCAAAGCACCGGTGCTGACCAATGTCGCCGGATTCATCGCGCTGTTCGCCATCATCAACTCCTCGGCCGGCCTGATCTGGGACTTCACCATCAAGCAATATCCGACCCCGTTCGGCTCCTCGCCGTTCCTCGGCAGCCAGCTGATCTCGACCCACCAGGCCGGCATGATCGGCGTCACGATAGCGCTGCTGCTCGCGCTGTATTTCTTCTTCCAGTACACGCGGATCGGTCTTGCGATGCGCGCCGCGGCATCGGTGCCCGAATCGGCCCGCCTCGTCGGCATCAACACGAGCTGGATGATCGCGCTCGGCTGGGGCATGGCGACCGCGATCGGCTCGATCGCCGGCATGCTGATCGCACCGGTGGTGTTCCTGGAGCCCAACATGATGGGCGGCGTCTTGATCTACGGCTTCGCCGCCGCGGTGCTCGGCGGACTGTCGAGCCCGTTCGGCGCCGTGGTTGGCGGCTTCCTGGTCGGAGTGTTCGAGAATCTCGCCGGCACCTACATCCCCGGCGTCGGCAATGAGCTGAAGCTCCCGATCGCGCTCGCGCTGATCATCTCCGTCCTGGTCGTCAAACCCGCTGGCCTGTTCGGCCGGCACATCGTCAAGCGAGTTTGATCATGAGCGCAGCAGAAGAAGTCGTCGCCGAAGGCCACGCGGCGGTCGAGGCGGTTCCGAAGCGGGCCATGACGCTGGGCACCGGCACCTCGCTGGTGGTGCTGTTGGCGCTGTTGATCGTGCCGATGTTCGTCAAGAACTTCATCATCTTCCAGTTGACGATGCTCCTGATCTACGGGCTCGCCGTGCTGGCGCTGAACATCCTGACCGGCGGAAGCGGCCAGTTTTCGCTCGGCCAGAGCGCTTTCTACGCCGTCGGCGCCTATACCTCCGCGGTGCTGATGGAGCACTTCAACGTCAACTACGCGCTGACAATTCCGGTTTCCGCCGCGATCTGCTTCGGCTTCGGATACCTGTTCGGCAAACCGGCGCTGCGGTTGTCGGGCATCTACCTGGCACTCGCGACTTTTGCGCTCGCGACCGCGATGCCGCAGCTGCTGAAGCTGAACTTCCTCGAGCACTGGACCGGCGGCGTGCAGGGCCTCGTCGTCACCAAGCCGGACGCGCCGTTCGGCCTGCCGATGTCTCAGGACATGTGGCTGTACTATTTCACCCTGGCCGTGACGCTCGCGATCTACATCTTCTCGGTCAACCTGCTGCGCTCCCGCTCCGGCCGCGCCTTCATGGCGATCCGCGACAACGAGATCGCGGCTTCCTCGATGGGTGTCAACGTCGCCTTGTACAAGACGCTGGCCTTCGGCGTGTCCGCCGGCATCACCGGCGTCGCCGGCTCGCTCGGCGCCATCGCGGTACAGTTCGTGGCGCCCGACAGCTACACCATCACCCTGGCGATCTCGTTGTTCCTGGGCATGGTGGTCGGGGGCGTCGGCTGGCTGCCCGGCTCGTTCGTCGGCGCGGCCTTCATCATCTTCGTGCCGAACATGGCGGAGAGCATCTCGAAGGGCCTTTCTGGCGCAGTGTTCGGCGTGCTGCTGTTCCTGGTGATCTTCCTCCTGCCACGCGGCTCCCGCCAGATCCTCGACCGATTGACCGCGCGATGAAGAAAGCGAGTCTCGGATTGGCTGACTTCAGAAGTCCCACCAGCGGCCTTCAGGCCTCAGTTAGGAACGACGAGGCACACTGACACTGGCGTGATCTCTGGCTGCCACTTCCGAGAGGGGCTCTTCCACTGACCCATATCCAGCATCTCGGGGAATGGTGAGCACCCTGCCCCCGGGGCGCTGCTCGATCCTGGATTGGACCGTGACGATGGGCCGTTGCTGAGCGCGCGATAGCGCTTCGTTGACATTGCGGCTCTCCGCCAGCAACTGAAGGTTAAGACGGGTCGGAAAGCCGACAATCCGCTCTCTGGCCCGGCCGAGCCGCAACGCCTCAGCAGGCGCGATCCACTCCGCATTTGTGATCTCAAGACCATCGGAAACGGCCTGTTGTTCCGAAGCGACGGCAATCAGATAGAAGTGGGTATCGAACCGCTTCGGCATCGCTTCGGGCGTTATCCAATGGGCGAACGGCACGAGCTGTTTCGCGTCAAAGACGATCCCGGCGCTACGGGCAAAGGTCAGAAAATCAAGGTGACCCTCGCGGATTTCGCGGCGCGCGGTCGTTGCGGTTTCAGCGGCGCAGTCACGAGAAGCCGAGCTTTGCGCCATGAGCAGGCCCGTCTCCTCGAACACCTCACGAATGGCGGCTATTCGCAGAGCACGCTGATCAGTCGGCACCGAGTGCCAGCCATCGACCGTCTCTCCCCATCCGTCATTGCGATCCTCGGGGTCAACCTTTCCGCCAGGGAAGACCAGAGCGCCGGCAGCAAATGTAGACTGCTGGTGCCGGGTCACCATCAGCACCTCGAAAGCCGGTCTATCGCGAACCAGCAAGACCGTGGAGGCGGGAACGGCCCTCGCCGGCGTGGTTCTTTCCATGGCAGGTCATCTTCTTTCTATCGATGGTGGAAGGCAGTCCAGGCCTGACACCGCCGGCGCCTAGACCGCGGAGACAAGGGTAGCGCCCCCCGACACCCGAATGCATTCACCGGTGACGTATCGCGACAGGTCGGTAACAAGAAACTCCAGGACCCCGGCGCAATCTTCCGGTGTTCCCAGCCTGCGCATGGGTGTCAGATCAGCATGGGCTTTCGTTCCCAAATTGCGGGACGCGGCTTGCGCCTTGATGCGCGCGCTTTCGATGATCCCAGGCGAGATGCAGTTGACGCGGATGCCTTCCGGCCCGAGCTCGACCGCGAGCGTTTGCGTGTATCGGATAACCGCGGCCTTGGCGCTATTGTACATCGCCAAACGACCGCTCGAGGGCGTTCTATCAACGCCGTTGGTGGCGATATTCACGATGGCCCCGCCCCGTCCGCGCATCACCGGGACAGCCGCCTGGCAGCAATGGACCATGCTGTAGAAGTTGGCTGCAAAGAGCTTCTCAGTGTCCTCCAACGGGCTCTCGGAAGCCCGACTTCGATCAATCGGAGTAATCGCCCCCCCTGCGTTGTTGACCAGTATGTCTATTTGCCCCATCTGCTCAAACACCGTATTTACCGCGCTCCGCGCAGCGTCCCGTTGGGAGAGATCGGCCTGGATTCCGATGCTTCTACCGCCAAGGCGTTTGACTTCCTCCATCACACTCTCGGCGGAGAGCTTCTCGCCGTGCTTCGAGGCGACGTCGAGATCGACATCGACGATGGCCACGTCGGCTCCCAGGAGCGCCAGGCGCAACGCGTAGGCCCTCCCGATCCCGCCCGCTCCGCCGGTCACTATGGCGACCTTTCCCTGCAGCTTGTCCATGCCTGCTGTCCTCAGTTCAGCGCGCGACCGCCGTTCACGGCCAGATTTTGGCCGGTCACGTAGGCAGCTTCGTCGCTCGCAAGATAGGCGATCGCGCTGGCGATCTCCTCAGGCAGACCGATCCGCCCCATCGGCACCGCATTCACGCTTCGCGCAAGCACATCGGGTGGCAGCGAATCCGTGGCAGCCGTTTTGATCGGACCCGGTGACACCGCATTCACGTTTACTCCAAAGGGCGCCAATTCCACGGCCAGGCTCCGCGTGAAGCCGATGACGCCCGCTTTTGCGGACGCGTACTCAACCATCTTGGGCGTCGGCACAAGCGCGATGCTCGAAGCGATGTTGACGATCTTTCCATACTTGCGGTCCCGCATTCCCTGAACGACCTGGCGAGTGCAGAGCATCGTGCTGAGGAGGGTAACATCGACGATCTTTCGCCATGTCTGCGATGTGGATTCGACGAACTCCGTGTTTCGCCCGCCACCCCCTCCGCCGACGCCGTTGACGAGCACATCCACGCGTCCGAATCGCGACAAGATGCGATCGAAGGCGGCAGCGACCGCATGCTCGTCGGTGCAATCGATTTTCATGCAGACCGCCGAGGCGCCCGCGATTTCGATCATTGCCTCGATGCGATCAACGGCGGGCAACACGTCGACGGCCACGACCGCCTGCGCGCCTTCTCTCGCCAGCCGCAACGCCGTCGCTCCACCGATCCCACCTCCCGCCGCGGTGACGACGACAACCTTTCCGGCAAATCGAGGGGCAAAGACCGTCGGTGAGTGCTCAGTCCCCATCTGCTGTCTCCTTCCAGGGAAATCGTGCGGCTGTCATCGAGCGGAACGAAGATGGCGATCGGGATCGGGTCTCGATGGCATGCCTGGCCTCGGCCGATCGCCGGCCGCCGCGCCTGCGACCCTGCCCGAGATCGCCGCCTTTCCGAGGGCCGATCCACTGAGATACGACCTGCCGTGAAAACCTCCCAGGATTTCGCCGGCCGCAAACAGACCTGGAATGATCTCGCCGAATACATCGAGAACCTGCATCCGGGAATTGACTGTAAGACCGCAATAGGTGGCGGTGATCGCATTCGCGCAAGGAAACGCGTAGAACGGCGCCGAGTCTATGCCGGACAGCGGCGACGCGCTGCCATAGGCCGGCGCGCGCCTGCCGAAATCGCGATCCACTCCGCCATCGAGCAGGTCGCGATTGTATCTGAGAACGGTCTGCTGCAGCGCTCCCTCCGGCACGCCGATCATTTTGCCGAGCTGGTCGAGATCGAGTGCAGTCAGTATCAATCCTCTTTTTAGCGCTCCCTCATAATTGTTGATGGACGACGTCGAGACAGACTGCGCCATGACGTTCGAATCGAACAACTGAAATGCGATGCCGTTGGGTTGGCGAGCACATGACGCGCTTAGCGACTTGTAATTTGCCGATTCGTCGGCGAACCGTACGCCATCGCGGTTCACCATGATGGCGCCTCGGTAGATCGGGAACAGCAAAACTGAGTCCTCGTCCGGTCCCTGCTCGGTGTCCGGAAAACGGCTTGCCGCAACGCCGAAGGTGGCGGTGATATAGCCCATGTCGGCTTGGCCGGCACCGACGCGACCGGCCATCAGGAGGCCATCGCCCGTGTTTCCGGTGCCCCCCAGTTTGAACGCAGCCGAAAGGCCCGGCGCATAGGTTTCGATCAGTCTGGCACTGCGAGAAAAGCCGCCCGTCGCCAGGATGACACCCTTGCGCGCGTGGATCTCTTTTGGGGCACCGTCGACGTTCACAAGCGCGCCGACGACAGCTCCATCTACTGTAATCAGCCGCCCCGCGGCGGTTCGATCGACATATTGGATGCGATTCTCGGCCTCCACTCGCATGTGAAGCGCCTTGATGGCTGCGCCCTGAGCCGTACTATGGACGCGAGGGACCGCTCCTGGGGTCGACGAGATCCCGAGCGAGAACACCACGCCGTTGCTGCGCAGCCATTCGTAAGTCTCGAGTTGCCGGGCGACGTAGGTCTCGATGAGTGCGGGGTCCGCCTTTCCGCCGCCGACCTCGCTCATGTCGCGCCTGAGTGCTTCCGGTCCGTCCACGATTCCGCGGGCGGCTTGCAGATCGGTGCCGGCAAAGGCAAACCCGCCCCCGGCCAGTGCCGAGCTTCCGCCGGCAGACGCCGTCTTTTCGATCAGAACCACTTCGGCACCGCATTCCGCGGCCGCCAATGCCGCACAATGGCCGGCAAGGCCGCTTCCGCAGACCAATACGTCGGTCGACCACGTCATTCTGCGATCTCCCGCGTGCCAGGCTTTGTCGCGCCGTATGCGGCATCCCCGTGACCGGTCACAAGTCTCACCAATCCGGCCGCCCCCTGATCACATGAGGAGCCGCGCCAGGCCACGTGCATGTCGGGGCGAAGAAGAAGGAGTGGTTGCTCGTAGACGTCTCGAAGACGTGGCTCGTCGAGTCTGAGGATCTGGAGCGGGGCGCCGAGCTCGCAGAAGGATTGCTCTATGACGCGAACGTCGGCACCTCCCGAAAGGTCTAGGAGCGTGTAGCCACTTCCGATCACGTCCTGTACCGCGCGCCCGTCCTTCAACCACATGTGCGGCAGCCGCACCCCGGGTCTTGCATGGGGTGTATATCTGGTCGTATCCCAATCGGAATCGTCGTGCGCTTCCGACACGATGATCTTGGAGCCGTGATAGCTATACCCCAGTTCGACACCAACCATTTCGTGAACACGGCGATGGTGCAGGTCAGCCGTCCGTCCGATTTCAGCCCGCAATTGCGAACCGGCCGGCGAATCCTGATTCACCTCCGGGCGCCAAAGCGCGCGCCACATGCCCATTCCGGCTGCAGCCCAACCTGAAGCCTTGACGTTGCGTGCTCCGACCTTTCGGCGCTCCCACTCGTAGCTGTCCAAAAGTGCAGGACCGGCCCAGCCCGCAATCGTGCCTGCCAGCTTCCATGAGAGATCGAGCGCATCTCCTACTCCGGTGTTCATTCCGAGTCCGCCCGTCGGAATCACCAAATGAACGGCGTCGCCGGCCAGAAGAACCCGGCGCTCGCGATAGCGCTCGGCTAGCAGCAGATGCAGCTTCCAATCTGAGACGTTGATAAGGTGGAAATCAAATTCGAAGCCGACTCGCTTACGTACCTCCTGCTCGATGTCAGCTCCTTCGGGTAGGGCGGAATTCAGAGTGAACTCCTTGCGATCGCCTTGAACCACGAATGCGCTCGCTTGCTGATCGGCGACATAGTAGTGCCGTCCCTTCCCTATCGGGATAAGCTCGTAGAGCTGCTCCGACCGGAAAAAGATCTGCCGAGTGGCGCGGATGCCGCCCTGCCCCTCCAACTTGATGCCCAGGCGCTTCCGCACCGTGCTCGTGCCGCCGTCGCAGCCGACCAGGTACGAGCATCGCACCGACCGTTTGAGTCCGTCCTGGGACATCAGGGCCGAAACACCTCGTTCATCCTGTTCGAAATCCGTCAGTTCGCACGCGTACCGAACGGTCAGGTTTGGGGTTGCCTCCGCGACCTCCTTCAGCAGCGGCTCGAGCTTGTTCTGAGAAACGAGTTGATAAGGCTCCAGCGGCTCAGAACCATCCACGCAGCTTGCGATCTTCGCTCTGCATTCCGCGACACTGGGATAGCGAAGGTGTGCGAGAGGAGTGTCGCTCAACCTCGTAACGATGAACACGTCCATGGACGCATCGGGCGGGTATCCCAGCTTCCGGACCTCATCCGCAATGCCCATGCGGCGATAGAATTCCATGGTCCGGGCGTTGGATCGGTCCATTTTCGGCCATGGCTTGGTCACGGGATCCCGCTCGACCAGGAGCGTTCGCACTCCTCGCCGGCTGAGATCGATGGCCAATGTGAGCCCGACCGGTCCCGCCCCCACCACGACGACGTCGAACGTTTCCATGGCACCTCCCCCGGCCGGGCGGATTGGCTCCGCTGTTCGGCACGCCTGACCTCGGTTCAGCTCACGACGCCTGCTCCGCGCAGGCGCTGTATTTCCTCGCCTGCGATGCCGATGCCTCGAAGTATTTCGTCGGTGTGCTCGCCGATTTTTGGCGCGCGCGCGTCCAGTGTCACCGGCGTCTCACCAAACTCGGCACAAAAGCCGAGCGTTCGAATCCTGCCGAATTCGGCGTCTTGGAACACCGGAAACGTTCCGTTGTGCTTTGCTTGCGGATCCTCGAAGAACTGCTCCAGGCTGTTCACCGGTGCCATGGGCACCTCGTTCTTGCGGGCCGCCTGCAGGAACTCTGCAGACGTCATCCGAGCAATGCTCGGCGCCAGCTCGTCATTGAGCTCACCCACGTTCTTCAGTCGATCTCCCGGCTTCGCGAAACGAGGGTCGTTCAGCAGATCGACCCGATTCACGGCCCTGCAGATCCCGCGAAACTGATCGTCCTGGATGATCAATCCGATCACCTTGCCGTCCAGCGTATCGAAGACCCTGTAGATCTGGCGCAGTGGCGGCGGCGCTTCTCGGGAGTCCAGGAAAGTGTGGTTCTTCATCTGCTCTTGCGCGATGAAAGAGGCCCAGGCATCAAGCATCTTGACGACGACCTTCTGGCCTTTGCCCCCGTTCCTCTCGCGTTCCCAGAGCGCCGCCAAGGCCGACATCGCTGCCGACATGGCCGAGACCTTGTCGGCGACCGCGTTGCGTATCGGCTCAGGACTTCCTCCGGCGCCCTGGATGCCCATGAAGCCGACAAGACCTTGAATGACCTGATCGTACGCCGGTTGGTCGCGATAGGGACCGTCCTCCCCGAAGCCCTTGATCGACAGATAAACAAGACCGGGATTCTCCGCCTTGAGCTGGTTGTGGCTCAGGCCAAGACGATCCGTCACGCCCGGGCGGAAGTTCTCGATCAGGAGATCGGCGCGCAGCGCCAGCTGCTTTGCCAGCCGGCGGCCTTCCTCCGACTTGAGATCGATCACGATGCTGCGTTTGTTTCGGTTATACTGGGAGAAATAAGCGCCCAAACCCCTGTGGTGCGGGAAGACTGCCCGCATCACGTCGCCGCCGATCGCTTCGACCTTGACGACATCTGCTCCCAGATCTGCGAATATCTGGCTTGCCATGGGTCCAGAGACCATCGTGGAAAGATCCAGCACGGTCAGCCCTTCGCAAGGACCGCCCCGCCTTCTTTCGACGTCCGTCATGCGATGTCCTTTCGAGACGAAACTGTCTGCCTGCTAGTTCAATTCCTTCTGGGAATAGTCCAGAAGAGACCGCGCAACGATGAGCCGGTTGACGTCGCCGGCGCCTTCGAAGATGTCGAAAATGCGCGCGTCTCGGAACCATTTCTCGGCAAGGTATTCTTCCGACAGGCCTTCCGGCCCCAGCAGCTCCATGCATCCTTGCGTTATCTTGCGGGCCGCCTTGCCCCCGAGCGCCTTCGACATCGCCGCCTCGACCTTCGTGGCGCCGTTGTTGGTCCCTCCGACGTGCTCCAGCCATTTGCATCGAAGGATTGTCAGCGAAGTCGCTTCATAGAGCGCTTCCATTCGGATCAGTCGATCCTCGATCGCCGAGCGCGCCCTGATACCTTTTGCATAATCCAGCACCTGCTCCTTGCCGAGGAGCTTTTCCCGCGTAAATTCCAGCAGAGATCCCGCGACGGCGAGGCCCATCGCAGCAACGCCCGGACGCGTTCCGTTGAATACGATCATCGTCTTCTTGAAGTCGACGTCGATCTTGTTGATTGACGGCACCCGGCAGTCCTGCAGAACGAAATCGGCCGTATCCCAGCTGCGGATACCCATCTTCTTGACCTGGCCGAGCTCGGTGAGACCCTTCATGCCTTTCTCGATGACGAAGCCCATGAACGGTCGCGCGCCGTTCTTCTCTTGTCCCCGCACGAGAACCAAGGCACCATCGGACGCTCCGAAGGCCGAACAGTAGATCTTCTCCGCGTTGAGGATCCACTCATCCGTCGCCTCGTCGTAGCGGGCACTGCCGCGGATCATCGACGGATCCGATCCGGCCCCCGGCTCCGTCAGAGCAATTGACAACAGCTTGTTGCCGAACAGCTTGCGTTGCTCGTCGTTGCCCGCGTACCGAACGATCTTGTCGCCAAGATGCTTCTTGATCCTGCGCATCCTGACGTCGCCCCGAGCGGTCTCCATCGTGACGAGGTGCTCGACGATCACCCTGCCGCTCGTCTCGGCCTCGATAGCGTCGAGCATCTCGAGTGGATCGGGACGATCCTTCACCTCGGCGAAAACCTTGGGTTCGATTTCGTCCTCGTGCTTGTCGTAGTACCGCGAATACGTACGACCGATCTCGGCCTCGTCTCTGGCGAGAGCGGCAATCTTCTTGTCGGCGTCAGTAAGGCTGAAATCCACCATGTCCCGTCTCCTCTCAAACGCCGGCAATACCTTCAAGAACGGAAAGTGAGCGCGCGTTGCGATACCACATCTCGATCGGATGAGCCCTAACGAAGCCGTGGCCGCCGAACGCTTGCACCCCCTCGTCCGCGATGCCGAGCACCTGCTCCGCCGCATAGGTGTAGGCAAGTTGAGCCGATCGCGTTGCATTTTGCGACGTCTCCAACTGCCATGCGGCGTACCAGCTCATCCAGCGCATGGCCTCGACCTCGATGTGCATGTCGGCGATTCGAAAGGCGATGGCCTGCTTACGCGCCAGCGCCGTGCCGTGGACGACGCGATCCTTGGTATAGGGAATGACATATTCAAGGACGCTGCGGCCAAGGCCCGTGGCGATGGCAGACAGCCCCACTCTTCCGGCATCGATGATCTTCTGAACGTCACAGCCGTTATGTTCACCCAGTCGCATGGAAGCAGGCACCCTGACGCCCTCAAAATGGACCTCTGCGAGTCCCAGGCCGACGAGGCCGAGCGTTCCCTTCGGGTCCTGCACCCGCACTCCCTTCGAGCCGCGCGGCACGATGAACGCGTCGAGGCTTTCTCCGCTTTCTGCGACGACGAGAAAATGTGAACATTCGGCCGCAAGCGGCACAAACGCCTTCGTCCCCTCGAGCACGTAGTCGTCACCGGCCTTGGAGGCCCGGGTCCGCAGACGAGAGACGTCGGCGTCGAACGAAGGCTCCATTACCAGCACGGCCGCCGCCTTGTACGCCGGACCTGCGAATTCCTTGACGATCGCCTCGCGCTGCTTCGAGGAGCCCTGGTCCACAATCGCTTGGACGAATCCCATCGGCGCCGCGAGCGCCAGCGCCAAAGTCGCGTCCCCCGCGGCAAGCTCCTCGAGCAAGATGGCATTCAGGACAGGCGAGCGCCCCTCTTCCGCGGCCTGCGCCTGCACGATTTCGGTCGACCAAAGTGTATCGAGCACGTCTCGTCCGATCTTTGCGTCGTCATCCGCCTTTCGCGCCATCGGACGCAGGACATTCTGCCCGAACTCGCGAAGCGTCGATTGCGCGATCTGCTGCTCTTCTGACAATTCAAACGTGATCACGCTGTGCGCTCCTTGAGGTATTCTTGATCGAAGGTTCAGGACATTCTTAGAGATCGTCGAGCGCGACGGGCTTCGAGATCGGAACCCATGTTCGTCCATCGAATCTGGCAAGCTGAAGATTGTGAATCGCACGGTAGTCGGTCGGGCTAATGGATACTTCGATCCCGTCGACGAAGAGCGGAGGCACGATGCCGCGAATGGTCGTCGCCTGCTTCAGCAGGTTTTCCCGCGTGAGTTCGTCGCCGCATCGCTTGAGTACCTGCTCGATCATGTAGGCATTGTTGTAGCCAGGAACCGTGGTGGTATTCTCGAGAGCGACGTTCGGAAGATACTTCCTGGCAAACTCGATGTAATCCTTCACCGCGGGCGTGTCGGCTTCGGCGGGATCCGTGACATTGCGCTCCCAGCGCGCAGTGATGAGGCCGATGGAGTTGTCTAATCCAGCCGGAACAAGCGTTGTACCAATCGAGCTCGCGTTCCCCGCTATGACGTAAAGTGGCCGCCAATCCAGCGCAGCCGCCTTTCGGATCCCCTGCGCCGCAAATTTCGATTGGGTGATCTGCACGAGGACGTCGGCTCCGGACGCTTTCAGCTCGACCATCTGACTTTCGATCGTGGGCTCGCTGAGCTCGTGGGACAACTCCCTGACGATCATCGCCTGAGCCCGATCGCCAAGACTGGCCCTGATGCCCTTGACGAAGTCCCGGCCCAGATCGTCGTTGGAGTAATGAAGAGCTATCTTCGCCGACGGCTTTTGTTCGAGCACGTACCTGCCGAAAACTTTTCCCTGGGCCACGTACAGCGGATAGAATGGTACGATCCACGGATAGTTCTTCGGATCGTTGAATTTCTCGATGCCGGAGGTGAGAAACAGATTCGGAACGCGCTTCGAATTGAGATACTTCTGGACTGCCAAACCGGGAGCTGATCCGAACGATCCGGCGATCGCAAACACCTCGTCGGATTCGACAAGCCGCCTCGTCTGCTCGAGCGCTTTAGCCGGACTGAATGCATTGTCGAGCGAGATCAGGTTGATCATTCGCCCGTTGATTCCTCCGCGCTCGTTGACCATGCGGAAGTATGCCGTTTGTGCCTCGCTGTAGACCGCCGCGCTCGAGACCGGACCGCTATAAGCGCCGGTCGTACCGAGCTTGATCTCGGTGGCGGTAACGCCCACTTCTTGACGCCCAGCCTGAACCTGGGTGATGCCCCAAGACGCCGTCGCCGCAAGCGAACAAGCCCCTCTCAACATGTGCCGGCGCGAAATGTGACGCACCTTCATCCTCCGGTCCTACCCTCGTGGGCTTAATCCTCCATAGGCCAAGGACGCACCTCGGGGCAAGCACAATTTGCACGACTGTGCGAAATGCAACGGAGCCATTCGCGTTCATGCAGCGAGGCCCTCGGATCGCCCCCCGCACGCATATCCGTCGCCCCCGCGTCCTCCTCGGCAAGGCGCCGGAGCTGGATAAGGCGCCAATTGCCGGAGGCATCGGCTTGCAATTGCGTCCCGGCTGTTTTCTAGTGAAAAGGTCTTGAATCGCCGGATTCCCGGGCGGAAGGAACATCATGGCCAAAACGGCAAAAAAACCGCAGAAGCGTCCAGGCAGAATCGCCCGGCAAGCCGATCTGCTGACAACCGTCTACAAGGTCGTTTCCGAATTCGGCATCGATGCAGCCAGCATGCGGCAGATCGCGACGAGGGCGAAAGTCAGCACCGGGACGATCAACTATCATTTCCGCAATAAGGAAAGGCTGGTCATGGAAGCGCTCCAGGCGGCCTATCAGAAGACACTCCCGGATGCGGACTCTTCGCACACGCCGCTTGAACGGCTGAAGGGATTTGCCTTCGGATATATTCTGCACGAGCCGAACGACCGTTTCTGGCGGTTCTGGATGAACTACACGGTTTACGGTTCGAGGAACGAGGAGCTCCGCAACCATCAGGTCCATTGGTTCAAGAAGCAGCAGGCGTTCTGGACAAAGCTGGTAAAAGAGGCCGTCAAGGGCAATGAACTGCCGGAGCAGCTCGACCCGGCAGATACGGCCGAGCAGCTCCTTATCTTTGCACATGGCCTCATGGTGCGGCAGATACTTCAGCCCGACAAAAGGAGCCAAGCCCACTGCCGCAAGCTACTCGAGCAATACTTCGAACGCCTTGAAACGGAAACCGGCGAGCGTAAAGCCGAGGTCGACGGTTCGCGAGAACTCACCGTGCTGTCCCGTCGAGGTAAGGCGGCCGCCTAGTCGAGCTGCCGATTTCCGGGCTCCGGAACTCCCGCAATTGCGGACAAGTTGGTCTCAGTAAGAGCCTGGCCGAGCCCATCAATAGGGGCGACCTGGCTTGATCGCCGGACCCTGGACATCGTCCCCACTGCGTGCCGGTGCCATTGCAGGCTCCGGCTCTCTCTGCACCTCAAACTCTTTGCACCTCAAAGGATAACTGAAGGTTGCGATGGGCGATCCGTTCAACGACCGCGCCAGATCGGCGAGCGCTTTTCAAGGAAAGCCCCGATTCCCTCCTTGGTATCCTCCAGGCCCCGCAATGCGGGTCCTACCCGCTTTCGGCCGGCTGCGATCCGAGCGGTAGCTTCGCTTCCATCCATCGGCTCGTATGCGAGCTCCTTGGTGTAGCGCAAGGCCAAGGGGGAGCACTTGAGCATCTCTTCGGCGAGACGGTTCGCTGTAGCCATGACCTCGCCGGCCGCCGTGACACGTGAAACGATACCCCAGCCCAGGGCTTCCTCTGCGGTCATGCGACGACCGGTAAGAAGCAGTTCCATGGCGATCGACTTCGGAAGCCGGGTTGCGAGCCGCTGAACGCCTCCGCCGAGCGCAACAAAGCCGACACGCGGCTCGCTCATGCTGAAGATCGCGCGCTCATCTGCCACCACGACGTCGCAGCACAGCGCGACCTCGAAGCCGCCGCCGAAGGCGAGGCCGTTCACGGCCGCGATGAGCGGTTTTGTGATATCGTTCCGTTCGGCCATGCCGGCCCAGCCGGTAGGTGGCATCGGGTCATCGAAGCCTTCCGCCAGGTCATGACCGGCGCAGAACGCGCGGTCTCCGGCACCTGTGATTATGCCGATCCAAAGATCCGGGTCGGCCTGAAAAGCGTCCAAGACCGCCGAAAGCTCGCGGCATGCGGGCGCATGCAATGCGTTCATGACGTCGGGACGCTGCATGGTAACGGTCAGGGTCCGCCCCGCCGTTTCGGTCTTTATGAACTCGCCCATATGCCCTCCTGAGACAACCAAACTGCTCGACTATTTGCCGACGAACTTTGCCACCCTACGTTCAACGAAGCTTCTCACCCCCTCTTTCGCATCCTCTGAAGCGAGCAGCCTCTGCTGGGTGGGGATGATCTGCGCGACCGCTGCCTCCGGTCCGAGCTCGACGGCCGTGCGGGCGTTTTCAATGGTGGCGGATACGGCCAAGGGAGCCTGGGCGGCGATCCTTTCGGCTATGTTCAAGGCGCGATCGAACTGGGTCCCGGCTGGTACCACCTCTTGAACCAGACCAAGCCTGAACGCGGTCGCGGCATCGAACTCGTCGCCGGTCAACAGGTATCGCATGGCATTGCCCCAGCCGGCGCGCTCGACCATCCGAATCGTCGGGCCGCCAGCCGTCATGATCCCCCGCTTCACCTCCAACTGGGCGAAGCGGCAGTCGTCAGCCGCGACGACGACATCGGCGGCCAACATCAATTCGATGCCGATCGTGAAGCAGATCCCCTGCACGGCCACGACCAACGGGGTGGTCCGGAACGGACGCCTGAGGCCGCATGGATCGATTTTTCCCTCGGGAAACGGCAACGCGCGTTGTCCGCGCGCCATCCTGTCCACGAACTTCGCCAGATCGATGCCTGAGGTGAAGTTTGCTCCCTCGGCGTAGAGCAGGCCACAGAAGATCGATGGATCCTTCTCCAGACGCTCGTAAGCCTGTGCCAATTCGGTCAACATTTTCGCGGAGAAGCCGTTGAGCTTCCCGGGTCGATCGATAACGATGAGCAGAATATGCCCGCGAGCTTCGATCTTTACGCTCCCCTCTTCCGAGGCTTGATTCATCTGCTTCCTTGATGCTCGTGAACCGAACGGGAAGGTCGCAGACACGAATGTCTCGCTGACCCAATGCGGCCGATGTCATACCTCGAGCCACTGCTTGGCAACGTTACCGTCTCTTGCGAACTCACCAACTGAGCCGCTGAAAACGATCCGCCCCTGCCCCATGACGTAGACTCTTTGTGAAATGCGAAGCGCGATGGCAAGCTTTTGCTCGACGAGCAATATCGAAATCCCACGTTGCGCGATCCGCAGAAGAATGTCGCCGACCCGCTCCACCATCTGAGGAGAAAGTCCTTCCGTCGGCTCATCGATCATGATCGCCTGCGGTCCTCCCATGAGAGTACGACAGATCGCAAGCATCTGCTGCTCACCGCCAGAGAGGACTCCGGCCGGCGTATCTTCACGCTCCTTCAGACGAGGGAAGACCTGCCAAGTATCATCGAGTGTCCAGCGCTCTGAGGGCCTTCCCGACTTCAGGCCAAGCAAGAGATTTTGTGCGACAGTCAGGTTCGAAAAGATCGCCCGATCTTCCGGTACAAACCCCAGGCCCAACCGAGCGATCGAAAACGGCTGGTAGCCGATCGTCTCTTTGCCGTCGAACCTGACTGAGCCGGTTCTGTGAACCAACCCCATGATCGCCTTCAGTGTGGTCGAACGGCCTACGCCATTCCGCCCCAACATCGCAACGATCTCGCCTTTCTCGAGGTCGAGATCCACGCCCCGCAGGATGTGACTCTTGCCGTAGAAGGCGTTAAGTTGCCTGACCGTAAGCATCAATGGGTCGTCCCAAGGTAGGCTTCCTTTACCGCGGGATCGTTCCTGATCTCCTCTGGCCGCCCCGTCGCGATGATGCGACCGTATACGAGCACGGAAATGCGATCCGCCAGGTCGAACACCACATTCATGTCGTGCTCGATCAGCACCAGCGAGCGTCTCTCGCTGACGCGCCGGATCAGCGCCACCGCTTGCTCGGCTTCCTGTGCGCTCATTCCCGCCGTCGGCTCGTCGAGAAGGATGAGATCCGCACCCGAAGCGATCGTAACGCCAATCTCGAGAGCACGCTGCTCGGCGTAGGTGAGGACGGCCGCCGGCTCGGCTGCCCGCATGCACAGGCCGATCTCCGCTATGACATCCTCCGCCCGTTGATTGACGTCAGGAAGCCCGTCAATGCTCCTCCAGAACGTATAGCGCCAACCGTAGCGCCAAAGCAGCGCGCATCGCACGTTCTCGAATACCGACAACCGCGGACAAATATTCGAGACCTGGAAGCTTCTGCTCAATCCCCGTCGGAAGATCTCGAATGGCTTCAGTCCTTCGAGATTCTCCCCCTTGAACTCGATCGTTCCCGACGAGACGGACAGACGTCCGCTGATGAGATTGAACAGGGTCGACTTTCCCGCGCCATTCGGTCCGATGATCGCATGTATTTCGCCCGGCTCGACCTCAAGTGTCGCTCCCCGCATGATCTCTACGGGCCCGAAGCTTTTTCGGACGTTGTCCAGACGTAGCACCGGCGTCATCTCGCGGCACCTTTCTCGCCCATGGCTGGCGCGGCGAAACGGCTTGCTATGACCGATCGAAAATGACGGATGAGCAGCAGGCCGCACAACGTCAGCACGGTCCCGAACGCCCAGCTGCGAAGCTGGGATGGATGAAGCACGAGACTGGCCATGTGAAGCGTCTTGTCATCGGTAAGGCCGGCAATGCGCCAACTCAATTCGACCAGCACGATAGATCCAGTGCCGATCAAAAGCGCGCCGATCGCGAGAATTGCGGCCGCAGGGAATGTTCTAGCCAGCACTCTCGGCGCAAATGCGCGTCGGTGCTTTGCAATCAGGCCGCAGATCCCTTCCGGCGCAGACAATACGGTCATCATGAAGATCAAACCAAGATAGAGCAGCCACGCGTCGGTATAGAAACCGACGACGACCTGCAGCACTGTGATCAACACGGCCCCTATGGCCGGGCCGACGAATTGGCCTGCTCCGCCGACGACCGTCATGACCAGGACCATCCCGGAAGCGTGAACTCCGAGGCTCTGCGACGTCACGATCTCGTAGTTGATCGCATAAAGCGCTCCCGCGACGCCGGCGAAAAGGCTCGACAATGCGTACATCAGGAAGCGAATTCGCGTCGGATCAAAGCCGTTGAACGCCACCCGCTCGGCGTTGTCGCGTGTCGCATTGGCGAGCCGGCCAAGCGGGGTTCGGGTCAGCCCATAGATGCCAAGGATACAGGCGAATGACCACGCAATGGTGAGATAATAGACTTGGACCGGAGGCCCGAAATCCAGTCCGATGAACGGCGGCAGAGTCGTTCGGTCCACACTGACGCCCTGCTCTCCGCCGAAGATGCTGGGGAATACGGAGGCGGTCGCAGCCACGAGTTCGGCGAAGCCCAAGGTAATCATGGCAAACGCCGTACCTGCTCGACGGGTGGCAAGCCAACCGAAGAGTACACCGGCCAGGAGGCCGCCAAAGGCGCCGGCGATGGGCACCGCGGGCAGCGGCACGAACAGATCGTGTGCGCCAATGGCACGCATGCCGTGCACCGTCGCGAAGCCGCCGAGCCCCATGAAAACAGCATGGCCGAAGGACAAAAGCCCCGTCTGCCCGAACAACATATTGTAGGACAGTGCGAACACGGCCGCGATCGCCGCCTGGGCCAGGAGCGCCGGAAGAAAATCGCTGTGGACGAAAGCCGGCACGCAAAGAAACGCAAGTGCCGATAAGAACCAGATCACCAATGTTCGGGCGACCCGGGGGCCGCGGACCGAAGGAAATATCCCCGCTCTCCCGGTCGATATGGCCATGCTCATTCGCGCCGTCCCATCAAACCTCGCGGCCTGATCGCCAGCGTCAAGACGAGCAGCGCGTAAGGCAACAGCGGAGCCAAGTTCGGCAAGCTGATCCGCAACAGATCCCCATAGACGGTTCGAGGAATTACGCCGACATACCCCAACAGCCCACCGATCGTCAGACTGCTCGCAACGCAGAACGTTTGAACAATGCCGACCAGCAGTGAAGCAATGAAGGCGCCGGTCAGAGATCCCAATCCGCCGATGACCACGATCACGAACGCAATCGTACCGATCGATTCCGCCATTGCCGGCTCGGTTACGAAGGCGTTGCCGCCGATGACGCCAGCCAAACCGGCCATCCCGCAGCCAAGCCCGAACACGAGCGCGAAAATGCGGGGTACATTATGTCCGAGAGCCGAAAGCATATCCGGCTGCACCAAGGCGGCCTGCACGAGAAGACCGATCCGTGTGCGGGTCAGGACCAGCCTCAGAGCTCCGAACAGCGCAAGCGACACGGCCATCATGAACAAGCGGTAGGCGGGGAACTCGGCCGAAAAGACGCTGAAAGCCGGAAACGAAAGGCTCGGCGGGACCGGGTAGTTCACCGGCAAACGTCCCCAGACCGCCTGCACGACTTCGTGCACGACGAAAGCAAGGCCGAATGTGAACAGCAATTCGGGCACATGACCGTACCGATGGATCCTGCGGAGACCCCAATGCTCGACAGCCGCTCCCAAGGTGCCGACGACCAACGGCACGATCAGCAATGCCGGCCAAAAGCCTATCCACCTGCCGGCCTGAAACGCAAAATAGGCGCCAAGCATGTAAAACGCGCCATGAGCGAAGTTGAGCACTCCCATCATGCTGAAGATCAGCGTGAGACCGCTTGCGAGCATGAAGAGCAGCAGGCCGTAGAAAACTCCGTTCAAGAGGGATACCGTTATGAGCTGCATATGCGCTCCTGCGAGGGGGCCCCTGGAGCGGTCATGACTTGGGTCCGTTCATCCGACAGCTCGTAGGCACATCCACCTCAGATGCGTCGATCGCGCCGATCATCTTGAAGCCAAAGCCTGTTCCCTCGAGATCAACTCTCGCATCGTCGGTGAACACCGAGACGTAAACAGGCTCCACCACCTGGTGATCAGACTTGCGCATGATGATCGGGCCGATTGGCGATTGATACACGAGCCCGTCGAGGGCGGTGGCGATCGCAAGCGGTTGGATAGAATTGGCCTTCTCGACGGCCTTCTGCAGCATGATCATCTGGAGCGCCATGCGCCAGTAGGCGAAATCCGCCTTGTTCTTGGCCTTGTAGTCGGCAGCAAGCGCTTCTAACTCGGGAGCCTTTACGTGACTATTCCACTCAGCCACGTTCACCATGCCTTTGCCCTCGGCGCGTAAGGCCGACGCCATTCCCGGCGTGTTGCCATAAAAGGTGTAGAGCGTCGCCTTGAGTCCTCCTGCCGAGGCAGCCTTGGCGAACAAGGACAGATCTGGCCCGAAATTCGCGGTAATGACCGTGTCCGCGCCCGACGCGTGAATCTTCGCCACGTAGGGAGCGAAATCCTTGACCTTCCCCAATGGAACGCGTTCCGTGCCGACGATCTGGATATCCGGCCGCACCTTCGGCAGCCCATCGCTGAGATTGGCCTCGACGGACTGCCCCATCGAATAATCCTGATTGAGCAGGTAGACCTTCCTGACCTCGCTCTTCAAAGCCAAATAGGAGATCATGGCTTTGGTCTGCTGATCGCTATTGAGCGTGAACCTGAAGTGCCAGAAACTGCACTTGTCGTTTGTCAGGCCCGGATCTGCATTCGACCAGTCCAAATACACGACCGGACGGTCCGGCTGCCTTCGATACTGCTTCGTCACCATGTCGGATACGGCATATCCGATCGACGAACTAGCCCCCTGTGAAACAACGCCAATCCCGCTATCGATCGCACGTTTGAGCAGTATCAGCGTCTTTTCGGCATTGTTCTCGTTGTCGAATGGCACGATCTCCACGGGATGTCCGGCCACCCCTCCACTGCGGTTTATACGCTCGGCCATGAACTCGATGTGCTTCAGGCCCCGCTCCCCTATGACCGCAAGCGGCCCCGAAAGATCGTCGATATATGCGATACGGAGGACATCTGGTCCGGCGCTGCCAACCGAAGGGAGAACTCCTATCGTGGTCGCCATCGCAAAGGCGATTCGGCGCATCGTTCGAACGGTCAGTCTCATTCCAAAACCTCCCTACCGAGGACGCTCTATCGGCGTGCGATGGGCGGCAATGTAGATTATTCGCACGATCGTGCAAGTGACAATTCTGACGCACCTTCACGCCGCGAACACAATTTCTCTAGCGGATTGGCGAGAACGACGCGGGGAGCGCCATCACACTGGTCTGGCGCAGAAGCGCCTCACTCGATTCCGCTGTGGCCGGCGGTGGCCAGACGCCCTTTGCCATGACCTCACGACGAACGCTCTGCCACGCATTAGCGTCCTCGTATGCCCATGCATGAACCAGTTCGTCGACCGAGGCGCCTTCCTCGCACCACACGCCCAGCAGCGGCGAGAATTCGAGACGCCGGCCGATCGCGCCACGCCATCGGTCAACGATCCCTGCGAACGATTTTGGCCTGAACGTGTAGAAGCGAAATTCGTAGATGCCGCCCAATCGCCGCGGCAGAAGCGGTGGCGAAAACGGCGCGGCCGTCAGCTTCAGGAGCCGTCCGCCCACGCGAATATCGTTCAATGAGGAAAGAACGTCCGCGCTCTGTCGCACCGCCTCCGCCTGATCCGAACCCGTCCACAGCGAGATGATCTGATTGAGCGCGCCGGCGTCGGTACGCCAGACTCCGGCACACCCGGATTGTGCGGGATGGTCCGCAACGGCTCTTTCCAGTAGCGCCAAGGCGCGATCGATCGTTCGCGGCTTGACCTCCGTTATCGCCAAGACGACGGTTTCCGACTCCTGGAGAGTTGTATCCATCTCGGCTCCTCAAAATGAAAGGCGGGCCGAAGGCCCGCCCAGAAACGCCTCACTCCCTGTCGAGGAACTCCAGGCAGAGACGGTTGAAGAGTTCCGGATGTTCGATCATGACCCAATGGCCGCACTTGCTGACCACGTGCAGCTCCGCATTCGGCATCTGCTGGACCATGAACAGCGCCCGCTCCAGCGGAGTGACACGGTCGTCGCGCCCCCAAAGCAGAAGCGTCTTCTGCGGCACCTTGTCCAGTTCGCGCCACAGCTCTTCGAACCGGCCGGGGTTGGAGAACATCTTCTGGGTCCATTCGACCGTGGACGGCTCGGCGGAGATTTCGTACCGCTGCTTCACCAGTTCGTCGGTTACCATCGCCTGGTTGTAAACCAGCGTACTCAGGAAGGCGCGCATCTTGTCCGGGCTCGGACCAGTACCGCGATAGTACCCGAAAAGATGCTTCGAGCCTTCCGAGGGTGCGGGCGTCAGGAACGTCACCTGGATGGCCGGCGCCATCAGCACGAGCTTGCCCGTGGCCTCCGGATAATCGATCGCAAACTTCATGGAAACGTGCCCACCCATCGAATTTCCGATCAAGTGGGCCCTCTCGACACCCAGGTGCTTGAGGAGATTCCGCAGCGCACGCGCGGCGAATGCGCCGAGCTTCTCGCCTTCGTAGATCGGTCGTCCGGATTTGCCGAAGCCTGGCTGATCCATCATGATCACCCGGTATTTCTTCGACAGCTCCCCGATATTTCCCTTGAAGTTGCTCCAAGAGGACGCTCCTGGCCCGCCACCGTGCAGCAGAACGACAGCGGGGCCCTTGCCTGCTTCGTGGTAGTGGATCTTAAGACCATCAAGTTCGACGAATTTGCTGGTATTGGCTTCGGTGAGCTCACTCATTTCCATCCCTTTCCTCATCTTCGAGGGTCTCATCGACCGAGGCAGACACCCCGCTCGGCGCATCATGAGGCCGCTCCCCCGCCAGGCCCATCACCGGCGGAACGGCCCAATGCAGTATTTGCACGCTCGTGCGAATTGTTTGCATGCCGATTGATCCTGTGTCAATAGCGCGCGAAGGCCTTAACGCATGGGAGCCTTTTACTCGGAGGATGCCTCTCCCAAGACCTCTCCGAACCGCTCCCAGTTCTCGCCCTTGACGCGCATCATTTGAAACTGCTCAAGCGGCCGAAAGTCCGTCGGACTGGTCTTGATCTTGACACCCGGCAGCGTCACGCCGTTGTAAAAATCGAGATTGGCGGCCTGTCGCATCACGTTCGCACGGGTCAGGTCGTTGCCGCATTGCCTGATGACTTGAGCGATGGCCTTCGCCACCCCGTATCCCCAGAGATTTTGACTGTCGTCCTTGTTCCCATCCGGATAGTAGCGCTGCATGAATGCCCGCCATTCCTGCACGTCGGGGTCATCCGCCCATGCTGGATCTGCCGGGTCTTTGATGTATTGCACGCTCAGGATTCCCTGCGCGTTGTCCAGACCCGCGGGCCTCAACACGCTGGCGAACTGGGAAGATGCGTTGGTCAAGAACTGAACGGGCTTCCAACCGAGCTCTCCCACCTTCTTGATCGCCTGAGCTGCGAACTTCGGTGTCGCCGCGTTCACGAGAACCGTGGGCTCCTTCGACTTGATAAGGACGACCTGGGACTCGATGGTCGGCGACGTCACTTCGTAGGCAATTTCTGCGACCAGCATGGAAGACGCTTTCTCGCCAAGCCCCTCTTTCAATCCAATCAGGTATTCCTTCCCGAAATCGTCGTTCTGATAGAGAATTCCGACCTTCGCGTCGGGGATATTCTTGAGGATGTACCTTGCGTAGGTGCGAGCTTCGCTCCTGGAGCTCGGCATCCAGCCCATTGACCATGGGAAGTGCTTCGGGTCGGCCCATTTGTCCGCCGCGCTGGCGATGAAGATTTGGGGGACCTTCTTTGCATTCATGTATTTCTGAATCGCGCTATTGCCGGCCGTCCCGAAAGAGCCCGCCATGAACAGAACCTCGTCGTCCTCGACCAGGCGTCGGGCCTGCTCCACGGTCTTTGGCGGACTATAGGCATCGTCATAGGAGATGAAGTTTATCTTCCGGCCATTGATGCCGCCCTGCTCGTTGATCATTCTGAAATATGCGGCCTCCGCCCTGCCGACGATGGACAACGCCGACACTGGGCCGCTGTAGGGCATGATGTTGCCGACCTTGATCTCGCTGTCGGACGCACCCGGATCGTATTTCGATTGGGCAAGCGCCGCCGTAGCAATAAAGTGACAAATGAGAGCCGCACCCGCGGCGAACAGCAGATTTTGTCGCATCCCGTGTATCTCCTCCGGCCGCCTCGTATCGCCGGGCGGGCCGGAGATTATTCGCACACTCGTGCTAATTTGCAAGCGGCTTGCTCGACAGAACTGCAGATGCGGAGGGGCGGCGGCATGCCCGTGGCGCTCTACGGAGCGCCTTTTTCGCCGACGTCCCGATACAGACGCTCGACGAGATCCGCCATTGGCGTCTCCGTGCCCGTGGAGAAGCCAAGGTCGACAGCGATGGCGATATCCTTCAGCAGGAGGGAGAACCGATCGCGATATCGATCTCCCGCCATGCCCGACCTCGCATCGACCAATGCCCGAATGAGCACTGCTATTCCCCCTGCCTCTCGCGCCGCGGTCGCGCGCAGATATTCCTTGAGGACGTTCGAGTCAGCGAAGCCTCCGGCGAGCGATTGAGGCAGCACGTCCATCGGAATGCCCGAGCGTTGAGCCAGAACGAGTGCTTCGGCGATGGCGGCCATCGTTCCAAAACCAATGACTTGGTTGCAGGCCTTAGCGACCTGTCCACACCCAACGGGTCCCATATGGCTGATCCTGCCGGCATAGCTCGCGATCACGTTCCTGGCCGATGCGAGATCCTCGGCGTCTCCTCCGACCATGGCCGCAAGCGTGCCGGCTTTCGCACCGACCGGTCCGCCCGATACGGGGCAATCCAACCATTTCGCTCCGGTCTTCTTACGCAGCCTCTCGGCCATTTTGCGCGTCACATCCGGGTGGATTGTGGAGTTGTCGATCAGGATCTTCATGAATCCTGTGCGCGTGGCGAGCCCATCCGGTCCGAAGACGACCGCTTCCACCGCTTCGACGTTCGTCAGACACAAGCAGACGACCTTGCAGCGGGAGGAAATCTCCGCGGGCGAAGTCGCAACTTCGGCTCCCTTCTCGGAAAGGCCGCGCGACTTCGAAGCGGTCCGATTCCAGACGATCGTCCGGAATCCGGCCTCCGTTATGCGGGTGGCGATCGGTTCGCCGATGTTACCAAGCCCGATGTAACCCACCGCCCCTGTCAGATCGGGGAATTCGGAAGAAGGAGCTGCGAATGACGCGCTCATTTGGACGCGATCTCAAGGAGGGTGGCTGCCAGCTTCTCGGGTTGTGAAATGAAGGGCGAATGGCTCGAGTCGAGCTCGTAGACCTCGGTCTTGTTCTGAGGCGTAAATTCATCCGCGAGCGTGACGAACTTTTCCTGCGTGCGGGGCACGATGGCGAGGTCGCCGCGACATTTGATGTACGCTCGTGGAATACTTCCCCATCGGGAGCGCGTCGTTTCGATGGCGGTGGCAAACGGCAGGGCCGGAGCATCCGGGCTCAGAAGATTTTGCGCCACCGTCCATCCGTCATCACATACATCGTCCGCAAACGCCCGCTTGAGGTTTGCCATGTAGGCGGGGTCGGTCGAGCGCGGATCGATGCGCAGCGCACCGACGCGCGCGGGATCCGCCTTCATTGCGGCCCCCACCTTGCCGCCATGGGCCTCGGGAGCCCGACTGTAGGCGATCGCCGGGACACCGCACGCGGGCATATAGGCTGTCAGATAGACAAGCTTCAGGACATGTTCCGGCGCTGCCTCGCCGACAGCCGTTATGGGAATTCCTCCCATGCTGTGCCCCACGAGAATAACGGGTCCACCGAGGCCGACGAGCGCGTCCAGCGTCTGCATGACATCCGAGACGTAGTCGGCAAGCGTCACCGCCGCGATTGGAGAAGGCTCGGTCGCGAAGGCCTCATCGTCGAACGGAAGGCGTCGAAACGCGTTCGGGTACCGAGCGCGCCCTCCGTGCCCAGGTAAGTCGCGCGCCGTTACGACATGTCCGGCACGCTCCAAATACGGAATCACCTTGGCAAAGCACCAGGCGCCATGCCATGCGCCGTGAACGAGCAGAAATGCCGGCTTTCCCGTAAATTTCTTGACCATAAAATCCAACTTTCGGTGAAGCGCCGGCGGCGCTCGCAAGCGGTGCTGTTTGATGCAAGCCTTCGTCCCCTCGGCCCTCGGGAAGGTCCGGTCCAGCCTCGAGCCCCCTTCGTCGCATGCTCCCCGATCGGCCGCCGAACAGGCTGGCACTGCACCGGGGCCCTCTATTTGCTGATTACCTCGGCCGGCACATCGCCATCGCTTTCCGGGAACAGGAGAAATAAGACCTCTGCCACGAGAGCCGGGCGCTTCTCGTTCTCGATCTCGATAGAGACGTCCTTGACGACGAGGAACCCGTCCCCCCTGGGAGTGACGTCGACTATCATTTGTCGAAGCCTGACCCGCTGCCCGACATGCACGATGTTGGTGAACCGGCACCGGTCCAGCCCGTAATTCAGGCCATTGCGCATTCCTATGGTCTCGATCATGCTTTGGGACAGCATGGGAAGTAGCGCCAGAGTGAGGTAACCGTGCGCTACCGGCGCCCCGAATGCCTTTGTCGCACGCGGCACGTCGACATGGATCCATTCGTGATCGCCCGTGGCGTCAGCGAACTTGTCGACGTCGGCTTGAGTGATCTCGACCCACTCCGAGCAGCCTAATTCCTGACCGACGAGCGAAGAGAGCTCGGAGAAGGAGATCTGACGATGTTCAGCGCCCCTGAACGGCTTCATGCAGCGTTCTCGCAGCCGGGGTTGAGCACGATGGTGTTCAACACCATGTCCGCGACGTGCTGCTCGTCCTGATTCTTCACGCGGATTGTTTGACTCACCACCGTCATCGCACCGTTCTTCTTGTCTACGACGTCGGATATCTGGGCTTCAAAAGTCAAAACGTCCCCCACGCAGACCTGCGCACGATACGTGAAGCTCTGTTCTCCGTGGAGCAGCCGGCCAAGCTCGATGCCAATGTCTCGATACAGTTCATAGGGCTCCTTCGCACTCAACATGTGCAGGCAAAACAGATATGTGGCCGGTATCGGGATTCCTCTCAATCCGGCGGCACGCGCAACCTCCAGGTCGTGGAAAATAGGCTGATCCTCACCGATCGATCGAAGAAACATCCTCAGTTGGGAGGCTTCGACCTTTATGGACGTCGGCGATCGGCGTCGACCCACGAAGGTTTCGTCTATTCTTCTCAATGCCCCCATCCGCTTCTCCCAAGCGACGTTTACGACGAAACCAGCCTATCCCTATTCGCACGACCGTGCAATATTTGGCGCGGCGCGCAGCACCGAAGACTTTCCCCGTTCAACGAGCGCTTGGGCCGAAACGTGGGGAGCTGCAGGCTCTCGCCTACATTCCGCTCTCAGAATGGCGGGGCACGCGGCTATTGCGACCTAAGACACGGCTCGGGCCGCTCCGATAGGCTGACACTCCCGCGCATGAAGGTCGCGGAGATCCCGCTTCAGCACCTTGCCCGCTTGATTGCGCGGCAATTCGGGAATCACGATGACCTCAGACATTCGCTGCGTCTTTCCAAGCCTGGAATTCGCCTCCTCCCGGATAGCAGCTGCGGAGATCAGGCAGCCTTCCTTGGGCACGACGAAGCCGACAGGCGTCTCTCCCCACTGTTCGCTCGGAACGCCGATCACCGCGGCTTCCCTTACCCCTGCACAAGTGCTCAAGGCAGCCTCAAGATCGCTGGAATAGATGTTGAAGCCTCCTGATATGATCATGTCCTTCTTGCGATCGATCAGCACCAGAAAGCCATCCGCGTCGATATAACCCACATCGCCGGTTCGGATAAACCGCCGTCCGTCCGGCGATCGCCACTCCGCCGCAAGGGTCTTCTCCGGCTGCCGGTGATATCCCGACATCATGTTGTAGGAATGGCCCACGATCTCGCCGTGCTGTCCGTTGGGCAAAGGCACTCCTTGCTCGTCCAGGATGAATATCTCGTGGCCCGGCAGCGGCCTGCCAACTGTATGAACCTTGTCAGGCCGCTCGGTTACCGAGAGCGTGCACACCGCTCCACCCTCCGTCATGCCATAGACGTCGAAGAAATGACCGGGCCAGCGTTGCGCGATCTCGCGTTTGAGCTCTGGCGAACAGGGCGCTCCCGCGCAGGACTTGGATTGAAACGAAGATAGGTCTGTGGCATCGAACAACGGATGGTCCAGAATACGGCGGTACTGAATGGGGACGAGAACCGCGTACGTCACTCGCCTCCGTTCAGCGAGCGCAAGGAATGCGCCGGCGTCGAACTTGTCCATCAGAACGACGGAACCACCCCGCGCCAGCGTGGGCAGAGCCGACATCAGAGTGATATTCGAGTAGAGTGGCGTGGCTGCCAAAGCTACCGTCGAGGAACCTAACCCCCGGCCAGCCTGCTGGCGCAGAACGCCCCATCGAAGCGCGTGCGTCTGGATAATTCCCTTGGGATCGCCCGTGGTTCCAGACGAATAAAGGATGTTGAAAGCCCATTCCGGCTGAATCTCCACCGGCTGCGGCAAAGAGCCTTCCGGCTCGAGCCAGGACAAAGGCTCGTCCGTTCGGAGAGATTCAAGATCCACCATTTTTGGTGACCTGACCAAGCTCGACAGCGCCCTGCGCGAGGCGCCATCGACGAAGAGCAATTTCGCATCTGCATCGGAAACCATCGTCGCCAGGGTTTCCGGAGTGGAAGTCGTGACTAGCGGCGCTACGATAGCCCCCATCATCACCGCACCTAACAGCACGAGCGCATAGTTCAGCGATGTCTGGGCGCATATCGCGATGGTCGATTGAGGAACGACGCCCTCCCGCTGCAACGAGCAGGCAACGCGTTGCATCAATGAATACAGCGTTCCGTAGTCCATCATCTCTTCGCCAAGGATTAGCGCTATATCCTGCGGGCGCTCGACGGCATGCGCGCCTATGGCATCCGCGAGGGATGCGAATTCCAGGCTCAGTATCTCAGCGGAAGCCTTCATCGCGTTTTCCTGCCTAGGACGAATTCTTGTGGCTGAACCCGCTGCACTGCAGCAACGAGTGCCGATACTCGCCCCTTTATGCCACAATCGCACGATCGTACAAATCTTGATTGCGTGTTAAAGGCATTCTAACAACGCATGGAGCCCCCTCCGCAACTGGACAGGATCCCTCTAGTGCCATCCATGACATTCCTCCCCGGCACGAGCTCGAGCGTGTTCCGAAAGACCTACTCTCCGATAAACCGGCATCGTTTAGCGCTCTATTGCGGCGGCTCCGGCGACCAGAACCCCATCCATGTGGACTCGGATTTCGCGAAAGCGTCGGGATACGAGGACGTGTTCGTGCACGGAATGCTCGTCATGGCCTATCTTGGGCAAGCACTCACCGGCGTGCTGCGGCCAAATGCATTGAGAACCTATGGAGTGAGGTTCGTGGCGAGAACGCAGATTCACGCAACGATCACCTGCGAAGGGTCGGTCGAGGAGGCAAATGCGGATGGAATACGGCTGAAGCTGGTGGCCAAAGACGAGTTCGGCGACGTCAAGTTGACGGGATCTGCCACCGTCGCAGCGGATGGGCTTGTCGACGATCGACCCTCGGGGTAGGCAATCCGATCCGTATCTCAGGCCAAGCGCTGCCTGCGCCCCCGGCGCGACGAACGCCCCTCTTCGTGGTCGGCCGGCTGAGGCTGCAGCGGCGGGGATTCAACCCCTCCATCGTGAACCCAAAAGCCGTTCTTGCCGCCCATCTTGACCCTATACATCGCTGCATCTGAATTCCTCAACAGCGTCTGTTCGTCGGCACCGTGATCCGGAAAGAGGGATATGCCGATGCTAGCCGTCGTATAGCAATTATGCTCGTCGATCCGCATGGGCTCGGCGACGGAGCTCAACAGACTCGAGACGATATCCTCGATCGACCGCGGATCGCAATTTCTCACGATGGCGACGAATTCGTCACCACCAAGCCGCGCGATAACATCATCGCTTCCCAGAGACGATTTCAGGCGACGTGCCGTTTCGACGAGCAAACGATCGCCTGCTTCGTGCCCGAGCGAGTCATTGATGATCTTGAACCGATCGAGATCGATGAACAGCAGCGCAAATCTATCTCCGGCTCGTGCACCAATCTCGATCTCCTCGCGCAATAGAGCACCAAATGTCGCCCTGTTCGGAAGCCCGGTGAGAAGATCGTGTGAAGCGAGATACGCCACCCTTTCGTCAGCAAGCCGCTTCTCGTCCGCCTTCTTGAATTTCTCCAACGCCAGAGAGACGCTGCCGGCTAGACGCTCGAGAAGTTCGACAAAGTCCGGTGTGAAGGTGCCACTCTCGGACGAAAGAAACAGGAGAACGCCAAAATCATCGCCTGCGACGCGAAGAGGAAAAGAAGCTCCCGAACCGATTTTCCTGCTCTTCCCTGGCCCAGAATGCGGTGCGCTCGTCCCGCTGAAACTCGTTGGCAACGCAGCACTTCCCGGTTCGAAAGGCGCTCGGAGCCAGGCCATGCACTTCCGGCCTATCTCCCCTTACGGGGATCTTCAATTCGCGAGCGTGATCACCGACCGGTCCCAACGAGGCTACGACCTCTAGATGGTCCTTATTCGAATTCGCGACGAAAATAGTCGTCGAATTGAACTGTCCCCCTCTGGCCGAGGCCTCGCAAACAAGGGGGTAAAGCTCGTCCCGAGTCTTGGCGCGCAAGATGGCTTCATTGGTGTCGCTGAGTGCCCCAAGCATTCGCGCGAGCTTTTCTCTCTCCGCATGCTCCGCGAACATGTCGATGCCGAAAGTGATATTCTGCGCCATGCGCGCCATGAGATCCAGCGATTCACCGTCCTGCTGGAAATCGTCCGTATCCCTGCACGAGAAAAGGAATACGCCGATAGCGCACTCTCCTCTGAAGAGCGGAAAAAAGCCGAGGCTGGTCACGCCGCCTTTGTTAATTAGGTCGATCCACGGTCTCGCACGCGGATCGTGCTTGGGGTCCAGACAGATGACAGGTTTCCCGGTCCGCAGCGCTGGACCATGGAGGCCCAATGCCGGACCATCCGCATCGTATGGAAGGCTGGTCTCCCGAAAGAGATGGTTTTGCTTTCCGGCGCAAGCAACGAGCTGCAGATTCGTCGAGCGCTCATCATGGAGGAATATTGCCGATCCGAACATGCGTCCGCTGTCGGAAGCGGCGTCGCAAACCAAACTGAACATCTCATCGAGGGTCTTCGCTCGAAGAACCGCTTCATTCATCGCGGAAAGGGATGCATACATGCGGGATAAACGGTTCCTCGCATATTCGACGGACCGAAGCTCTTCAGCCTTATCGAAGTTCTCCAGTGCAAACCTGATGTTGTCTGTCATCCGTTCGAGCAGAACCACGACGTCCGGAGTAATTGCATTCGGCTCGCTAAGATAGACGAGCATGACGCCGACAGTGCAATCTCGACGCCTAATCGGCACCGCCGCTGCCGCCCGGATTTCAATGGCGACCGCAAGAGGGTGCCAAAGCTGTAACCTGGGATCAGACTGAAAGTCGTTGGTTACGATCGCCTTTCCGGTGCGGAAGGCCTCCCCGGCCAATCCTCGTCCCTCGGCCGCGCTGGAACTCGTTTCGATCCGGCAACGGCGGAGCACCTTGTAGGCCTCGCCGGCGCCAGCCACCGGATGAAGTTCCCGGTCGGATTCGAGCAGAATGGCCGCGGCAACGAAGCCCCCTCCGTCTACGGCGGCCTCGCAGACGGACCGATAAAGGTCTTCCGGAGAAGGAGTTCGCAAAATGGCCTCGTTCGTCGCGCTGAGCGCGGCAAACATCTGTCCAATGACCCTGTCGCGAAGCATCCTTGGCTCTCCCCAGCTACGGGATCTACCAAAGACCCTTTAAGGGTGGCCTACAGGCAACGGTTAAGATTCCGCTGTAGATTCCATCGGATTTGCGGATCACCCCGTGTTCGGCACGCCGCTTGGATCACTCAAGGGCGTTAGTAAGCTCCGGAACCGCCTGGTAGAGGTCGGCGACAAGGCCGTAATCAGCAACCTGGAAGATCGGCGCATCCTCGTCCTTGTTGATCGCGACGATCACCTTGGAGTCCTTCATGCCGGCCAGATGCTGGATGGCGCCGGAAATGCCGATGGCGACATAGAGCTCGGGCGCCACGACCTTGCCGGTCTGGCCGACCTGCCAGTCGTTCGGGGCATAGCCGGCGTCGACCGCCGCGCGAGACGCACCGACACCGGCCCCGAGCTTGTCAGCGAGCGGCTCGATGTACTTGGCAAAATTCTCGCGGCTCTGCATGGCACGGCCGCCGGAAACGATGATCTTGGCCGAGGTCAGCTCGGGACGATCGCTCTTGGCGACCTCCTCGCCGACGAAGGTCGACAGGCCCGGATCGGCCGCAGCCTGAACGGCCTCGACCGGCGCGCTGCCGCCCTCGCCCGCAGCGGCGAAGGTCGAGGTCCGCACCGTGATGACCTTCTTGGCGTCCTTCGACTTCACCGTCTGGATGGCGTTGCCGGCATAGATCGGGCGCTCGAAGGTATCAGGGGCGACCACCTTGATGATCTCCGAGACCTGCATGACGTCCAGCAGCGCGGCGACGCGCGGCATCACGTTCTTGAAGCGCGAGGTTGCGGGCGCGACGATGGCGTCATAGCCGGACGCCAGCGAGACGATCAGCGCGGCCAGCGGCTCGGCAAGATCGTGCGCATAGAGGTCGCCGTCGGCGAGCCGCACCTTCTTCACGCCGGCGAGCTTGGCAGCGGCATCGGCCGCGGCCTTGGCGTTCTGGCCGGCAACGAGAACCTCGACATCCGCGCCGAGCGCGCTAGCTGCGGTCAGGGCCTTGTTGGTGGCGTCCTTGAGCGACGCATTGTCGTGTTCGGCAATCAGAAGCGTCGTCATCAGAGCACCCCGGCTTCGTTCTTGAGTTTCGACACCAGCTCGGCGACGTCCTTGACCTTGACGCCGGCCTTGCGGCCCGCAGGTTCAGTCGTCTTGAGGACCTCGAGACGCGCGGCAATGTCGACGCCGTAATCGGCGACGGTCTTCTCCGCGATCGGCTTCTTCTTCGCCTTCATGATGTTGGGCAGCGAGGCGTAACGCGGCTCGTTGAGACGGAGATCCGTGGTGACGATCGCCGGTCCCTTCAGCTGCACGGTCTGCAGGCCGCCGTCGACTTCGCGGGTCACCTTGAAGCCGGACCCTTCGACCTCGAGCTTGGAGGCGAACGTCGCCTGCGACCAGCCGAGCAGTGCAGCCAGCATCTGGCCGGTCTGGTTCGAATCGTCGTCGATCGCCTGCTTGCCGAGGATGATGAGACCCGGCTGCTCTTCTTCCGCGATTTTCTTCAGGATCTTGGCGACAGCGAGCGGCTCGACCGCGCCTTCCGCTTTCACCAGGATGCCGCGATCGGCGCCCATGGCAAGACCCGTGCGGATCGTCTCCGACGCCTGCGCCGGCCCGATGGAGACCACCACGACCTCGGTCGCCTTGCCGGCTTCCTTCAGGCGCAGCGCTTCCTCGACCGCGATTTCGTCGAACGGGTTCATCGACATCTTGACGTTGGCGAGTTCAACGCCCGATCCATCGCCCTTGACGCGGACCTTGACGTTGTAATCGACCACCCGCTTTACCGGCACAACTATCTTCATCAACCACTCCTCTGTAGCGGAGGCCTAGAATACTTCGCACGGTCGTGCAATATTGCGATCGCATACCTGATGGGCGACGAGAGCGTCACCAGTCGTTAGACCTGCGATCGCATTCTGACTGATACGCCGCATGCCCCGTTTGCCATGGCATCCGAGTTCCGAGCAGATCCCTCTTGCGCCGTTGCTCAACTGCCTGAGCGAGCCCCTGCGACTCGTTATCGCCTGCCACTTGGCGCATGCCGGCCCTGGGAACGAATTGCGTTGCAGCACCTTCCAAACGCTCAGCAGAAAATCCAATCTTTCGCATCACTTCGTGAAATTGCGTAAGGCCGGCATCGTTCGCTTCCGCATTTCGGGACCATGCGCCTGATGCAACTGGGCCGCCGCGAAATCGACGAACGGTTTTCAGGCTTACTTGACGCGATCCTGAGCGCGGCTGCGCGAGACATGAGCAACTAAAACAACTATTTCCGCCACCCGTCGAGGATCTCGGCTGCTGAAATGGGCTCAGCTCCGGCGGGGCCCTGAACCGATGAAGGCGTCGTCGAAAAGCGAGGCGCCGGTGCCGGTTGGTCGAAACGACCTACCTTGATGTAGATCCCTCTCGCCGCTAGGTGCGGATGGCTCGGAGCTTCGGACAACGACACGACCGGCTGCACGCAGGAGTCGGTTTTTTCGAGCAACACGGCCCACTCGTCGCGGGTCCGCGTTCTGAAGATCGCCGCTGTTTTATTTGTTAGCTCCGACCATTTTTCGGCATCTCGCTGCCGGTCGTACGCGACGTCATCCAGACCAGCCAGCTCGCGAAGTTGTGCATAGAATTGCGGTTCGATTGCGCCCACGGCAATATACTTGCCATCCGAGCATTCATAGCTGTTGTAAAAATGGGACGCGCCTTCCAGGACGTTGGCGCGAGGCAGATCGTGCCATAGACCGAGCGCTCGTCTGCTCTGAAAGTAGGTCAGCATGTTTGAAACGCCGTCACACATTGCGGCATCGACCACCTGGCCTAGACCTGAAGCATGAACCTCATTGAGCGCAGCCAAAACGCCGGCCACCAGATAAAGCGCTCCTCCTCCAAAGTCGCCGACAAGATTGAGCGGTGAGACGGGGTCGCCTTGCTTCGACCTGAAGCAATCCAGCGCCCCAGTTATCGCGATATAATTGATGTCGTGACCGGCGGCTTGGGCAAGCGGCCCATCCTGTCCCCAGCCGGTCATTCGTCCGTATACCAGCCTGGGATTACGCAACAGCATTTCATCCGGCCCTAGCCCAAGCCTTTCCATCACTCCCGGCCGGAAGCCTTCGATCAAAATGTCAGAGCATGCGATCAGGTCCCCGACGCAGGCCTTATCGTCCTCAGACTTGAGGTCGAGCTCGACGACGCGCCTCCCCCGGTGGACAAAATCACCCTCCGCCCGCCGGCCCTGCCCGGGCCGTGCGACGGTCACTACGTCGGCTCCCATATCCGAAAGCAGCATCGCGGCGAAAGGGCCCGGCCCAATCCCGGCAAACTCGATAACCCGGACGTTTCTCAAGGGGCCGCTCCGGCTCGGCCTGGCGTTTGAATGACTCATGAAATTGCTCCGGACCCGCTAGGCGACGGCGGGGCTTCCTTGCGTGACGAACTTTGTTGCCAGATATGCATCCACGGCCTCTGATCCGCCTTCCGAACCGAAGCCGGAGTCCTTGACGCCTCCAAAAGGCGTTTCGGGGATAGCGAGGCCATAATGGTTTACGGACAGCATTCCGCTTTCGATGCCCTCCGCCAAGGCCGTGGATGTGCGGATGGAGCGAGTATATGCATAGGCCGCGAGCCCGTACGGCAGCCGATTGGCCTCCGCCAAGGCCTCGTCGATATCTTTGAAGCGTGACACGAGCGCGACCGGGCCAAACGGCTCTTCGTTCATGATGCGGGAGTCATGAGGAGCGTCGGCGAGGACGGTGGGCGGGAAAAAATACCCCTTGTTGTGTTGACGCCTTCCTCCGGCCAAGATGGATGCCCCACGTTGTACTGCGTCGTCCACCAGCGACTCGAGCGCGGCCTGTCTGCGCTGATTTGCCAGAGGCCCGATGGTGGTCTCCGCCTCAGCTCCATTGCCGACCTTCAACTGCCTCGTTCTCGCGAGGAACTCTTCCACGAAGCTATCGTATGCTCCGTCCTGGACGAGAAAGCGTGTCGGCGCGATGCAGACTTGGCCCGCGTTGCGGTATTTGCCTGCGGCGAGCACCGTGGCCGCCGTCTGCAGATCGGCATCATCGCATATGATTGCAGGCGCGTGACCGCCAAGCTCCATCGTAATGCGCTTCATGTGCTGCCCCGCAAGCGAAGCAAGCGCCTTTCCGACTGGCGTTGATCCAGTGAATGAAACCTTTCTTATGGCCGGATGCGGGATCACGTAGCCGGATATCTCTGCCGGGTTGCCGTAGACCAAATTGACGACACCTGCCGGCAACCCCGCATCGGCGAGTGCCCTTACCAATTCCGCGGGAGATCCTGGCGTCTCTTCCGCCGGCTTGATGACGACCGAACATCCCGCCGCCAACGCTGCCCCGAGCTTTCGCGCTGCCTGACTGACGGGGAAATTCCAGGGCGTAAATGCCGCGACGGGGCCTACCGGCTCCTTCAAGACAAGGTTGAGTACACCTTCGCTTCGGGCCGGTATCACGCGCCCGTACGTGCGGCGGCTTTCCTCGGCGAACCATTCGAGCATATCGGCCGATGCGAATATCTCCGTCCGCGATTCCGCGATCGGCTTGCCCTGCTCTTTCGTCATGACGCCGGCGATGGCTTCGACTCTGCGGCGCAGCAATGCGGCGGCTTCGCGCAAGATTGCCGATCGGTCTAGCGGCGACGTCTTTCTCCAAAGCCGAAAACCCTTGACTGCTGCAGCAATCGCACGATCCAGATCCGCCGTATTGACACAGGCGACCTCGCCGATCGCTTCTTCCGTAGCGGGATCAAGAACAGGAATAAACTTGCCTGAAATACTGTCGCACCATTCGCCGTCGATGAAGAGTTGAACCCTCGAATACATGGGAATCTTGATCCTGTTAGGAGAGAAACGCAATCTCAACTCGGTCTGCTTGTCGACGCCGCCAGCTGCTTTAGGCGTACCTTGAAGATTTTGCCGGTCGGGCCCACCGGAAGATCGGAGTTGAGAATAATCTCTGCCGGCCGCTTATAGGGCGCGAGTCGCTCCGTAGCCCAACGCGTCAAATCTGCGATGTCCAGCGAAAAGCCCGGTGCGGGTTGCACGAAGGCCACGACCTCTTCGTTCCCAGGAACTTCTCTGCCCACAACGGCGACCTGGGCAACTCCGGGATAAAGCGAAAGCACCGACTCGACTTCCACCGGATATACGTTGAATCCGCTCCGGATGATCAGTTCCTTCGAGCGACCGACGATGTAGAGCTTACCGTCCTCGTCCATTCTGCCGAGATCGCCGGTCGCGAGCCAGCCGCTTCTCAACGCAGCGCTCGTGGCGCCTTCATTGCGATAGTAGCCCAGCATCCGGGACGGCCCCTTCACCCAGATTTCGCCGCTCTCATCTGGCGCGACGTCCCGCCCATCCTCACGCACGAGCCTGATCTCGATGCCCGGTTGGACGTCGCCAACCTCGTTGGTGTCGACGCCCCCTGGAGAACGTGCCACCGGATTGCACTCCGTCATGCCGTAGGAGTTGCCCATCTTCAGCCCGAACGCTTCCTCGATGCGCGCCTTCAACGCCAAATCCAGCGGCGCACCGGCCGTGGCGATGATACGGAGGCGCTTCGATCGCAAGGAAATGTCGTTCTGTTCGGCATATTCCAGGATCCGCGCGAAGAGGGTCGGTACCGCTGTCACGCCGGTAATACGCTCGTCCCTCAACGCCTCAACGAAATGCTGGGCGGTGAAACGGGAGACGAGCTCCGCACTTGCTCCTGCCCAAAAGGCCGTCATCAATACCGTCCCAAGACCGATCGCATGGCTTACCGGCGACGAGTTATAGAACGCGTCATCCGCCGTGACGTTACGCACGTCCACCATATTGGCGCCCATGTAGATCAGAGCCTGGTGGCTCAACATGACCCCCTTGGGTTCGCCGGTCGTTCCGGAAGTGAAGACCAAAACGGCCGTTTGGCGAGCCTTGTCCGGATAGACTGGCTCGACCTCCGCAGACGCGTTTCTCGCGCTCACCGCAACGTTGCCCAGGACAAACACATCCTGCTCGATCTGATCAGCCTGGGCGTGCGTGGCCGCGGATTGCGAGTCGGCTACGCAGTACAAAGCCCTCCGGCATCCGGCGAACACTCTTATGGTTTCGATTTCCCGAACAGACATCCGGGCGTTCAACGGAACGGCCCAAGCGTCCATTTCACTGACGGCCAAAAGCAAAGGAACGATTTGCAGCCCGTTCTCCGCGACCAGCGCCACACGGTCGCCGGCGCCGACGCCGAGCTTGCGCAGCAATCGCACGGCGACCTCCGTCGCATCCCAGAGATCGCCGTAACTCAACCGGCTGGCTCCGGCTCTCAAGGCGAGCCGAGAGGGCTCGCGCCTGGCCCATTCCCGGACAACGTGACTATACCGCTCGGGCATCCGGGCGAGGAGCGACGCCGCATCTCCTCCCTTCATGGCCTGCTCGCGACGTGACGGGACGGCCCGCCTGCCCTCGATGTTCATTGCCCTGTACCCTCGATGCCGATCTGTTGATCCGAATGGAGACTAGGCCCATCCGCGACCGCAGCATCTTAGAGAAGCGGGAGCGCGTCGGCCAGAGTATTTTCGCACGATCGTGCGCTTTTTGGCAACCCGCTCTCGTCCGGCACGCATACCGATGCCGCTATCAGCATTCCGGACAAACGTTAATGAGACAGTCCCCGCGCGAGCACCAATCGGCCGCGTATAAGAACGTACTATGACGCCAGTAGACGATCTTCAGTGCGAGGCAGCAGCCTGGCGTGCAGACTTTTTGGCAGACAATAAGTCGAAACGTTCGGAGAGGATTGTCCGTGCTTCGTCGCGCGTGGCCTGGGTCGGAAGCTGCAGCTGGCGGACCACCAGACCCTGAGCGATCAGGAGCAGCTCGTTCGCAGCAATGTCGGGATCAATGTTCGCATCCACCTCACCGGCAGCGATCCCATCCCGCAGAAGGGAGACCCAGAATTTCAGCTGCCGTTCGTATCGATCGTTCTGATGCCGACGCATCTCGTCGTCTCGGGTCCCGTGAGCCGTATAGTTTATCCAAAATCGCCAGAAACGGTCGCGCGGTGCCCGAAGAACGTACCCCAACACCAAACGCTGCAGCTGCGAGAATGGCGAACCCTTGTACACCTCCCAGTCTTCGGGAAGCTCATATGCGGCCTCAAGCGCTGCAATCAGGAGATTGTGCTTGTTCTTGAAATGATAATTGATCGTTCCGGTGCTGATACCGGCGGTCTGGCCGATGCGCCGCATCGTCACACCGTCGACACCATGTTCAGACACCGCCTCGTACACGACTCCGAGCAGCTCCTTGCGGCGCTTGAGAGTCTTGGGACGCGAGGACTCTTCGCTGCCGGCGGCCGGCTTCTTCGTGATACGGGGCACTTCGAACCTGCATGTGTGCGTCGATCTGCATCCAACACATACGCAATGCCGGGGGGCATCGTCCAATCCTGAAACGACGCCCCACCGGTAAGCGACGGCTGTTACGCCGGCTCGAACACTGGAACGTTGTAATCGTCGCTGAGCTTTTCCCAGGCGAGCTTGACCGGTTGCCCGTCGCGAAGCTTAGCTGGATCACAGTTGATGAGATTTACCAGTATCCGCACGCCCTCCTCCAGATCGACCAGCGCGCAGACATAGGGCACACGGTCCTCGTGCCCGGGCCAAGGCACCAAAGTATTGGTCCAGGTGTACAGCGCTCCCCTTCCGGACGCCTCACGCCACTCCAGGTTTCGGGTCCCGGAGTAGATGCTGACAGGTCTTGGATACCATTGATACTGGTTCGTATCCCTGCAGAACTGCAAAAGAAGCTTGTGTTCTTTCGCGGCATCCCAGAATGGCTTCGTCTTCAGATAGACATCGGGACGCGGAAGCGGCCTCGCCACCTTCTTCGCTTCGCTCATCTCACTTCTCCAAGATCATCACGTTGGATACGCCCCAGTTGCGGCCGTACGGAATGACGCCAATGCCGGTGACCATCGCATTCTTGACATCGTTGACCTGCCGCTCGCCGGCCTCTCCGAACAGTTGACGGACCGCCTCGACGAGGTTGAGTCCGCCACCCGCCAAACCAGGTTGGCCGGCCGAAATCTGTCCTCCGCTGGTGTTGAGCGGCAGCGTCCCCTTGTACGTCATGTCGGTTTTCAGAATGAAATCGGATCCCTCGCCGCGGCCGCAGAAACCGATTTGCTCGAGCTGGATCAAGATCGCGATCAGGAAGTCGTCATACGGCGCAAAGAGCTGGATGTCCTTTGGAGAAAGTCCCGCCTGTTTGAGCGCCTTCGGTCCGGCCACAGAGAACCCGGTCTCGGTGATGTCGGACTTCGCCTTGTCCCCGTTGAAGTTAGCAATCTCGCCATAGCCAGTCGGGAACACGGCTTTCTTCAGCCCGAGGCGTTTCGCGTTCTCGGTGGACGTCACCAGAACTCCGTTGGCTCCATCGCAGACCATAACGCTGTCCAGCATGCGCAGCGGCTCGGAAACATATTTAGAGCCGAGATAATCCTTCTCCGTGATCGGCGTTTTCAGCTTGGCGCAAGCGTTGGGGTTCATTAGCGCATGATTGCGCTGCGTGACAGCGAGCTTGGCAAGCGCCTCATCCTTTAGCCCATACTGAAGACGATAGCGTTGGCTCAAAAGCCCGAATACCCCGACGGGCCCCCGCAGGCCGGTGGGATACTGGAATTCCCAGCGATAAGCCCCCTGCTCGGTCGCCGGATAGCTGGATTGCGCATCCGACGCGATGACGAGCACCGTGTTGCACAGGCCGTCGCGAATGGCAGACGCCGCACGGGCGATTCCAGCGATTGTCGACGCCCCGCCCAATCCGTTGACCTGCGTCCAGGCCGGCGCGAGACCCAGCATTTCCGCCATGTACACTGGCCAGAACGGATTGGATGTTTCACTCATCGTCTCGGAGACGCAGATTCCGTCGATCTCGCTCTTCGGAACGCCCGTCGTCTTCAGGATCTGCTCGAAGACGTCTCCGGCGAGATCATACGAGCTCCTGCCGCCACGGAGCTCGACCTTCGTTTCGCCGTATCCGACCACGGCGATGTCACGTTTGGCCATCGGTTTTGCCTCGCTCTAGTTGCCTTTGAAATTTGGTGAACGCTTCTCGCGGAATGCCGCAAGACCCTCGTTTCGATCCTGGGAAAAGCTCAACGCGAAGAACGCGTCCGCCTCGACCGACATGCCCTCCGAGAGACTCACATCGAGCCCGCGCTCGATGGCCGATTTGGTGAACATGACCGAGAGCGGCCCTTGTTCGCCGATCGCCTTGAGAATTTCGCGCGCCTTTTCTACCGCCTTGCCTGCCGGCACGACGTGGTTGGCAATCCTGAGCTGAAGTGCTTCCGCCGCCTTGACGCGCCGGCCAGTCCAGATCAGTTCCTTGGCCAGTGGCTTTCCGAGCAGGCGAGGCAGCGTTTGAGTGCCGGCGCCGCCCGGCATCAGCCCGAGCTTGGCCTCAGGAAGACCGAACTGAGCACTCTCGCTCGCCACGATGAAATCACAGAGAAGCGCGATCTCGAAGCCTCCGCCGAGCGCGAAGCCCTCCACGGCCGCAATCACGGGCTTCGTGAACTCCGGCAAGGCTCGGAAAAACTGATTGACCTTTCGCGAGCGCTTGCGTCGACGCCAGAGCTCGAACGCCTCCTCTGGCTCGTTCTTCTGCTCACTCGTATCGACGCCGGTACAAAAGGCTTTCTCGCTACCGGTAATGATCAGACCCCGGAGGGACCGATCCGCTTCAACTTCGGTCATGACCTCCAGAATCTCGATCGCCGTCTGCTCTCGGATCGCGTTCAGCTTGTCCGGTCGGTGAATCGTCACTTCGATCCAGCCGTCTTGCTTCTCGACGCGAATGTCTTCGGCCATGCTTCGCTCCTTGAATGGCGTGTAGCCGCATGCAATGCGGCCCAAGCACCCCTGATTTCACACCTGCAAAAACCAGTCAATAAAAATTCGCACACTTGTGCGCTTTTACATTGCAGCGCCTTGACTTGAAGAGGAGATCGGAGGCAATAATCGCACGATCGTGCTCTTTTTGGATACCACGATGACAATTGGCAGGCACGGCGAACCCGCCGCCCTGCGCCAGCGATCTCAACCTCTCCTCCTTGCAGTAGAAGGACGCCGAATGACATCGTCCCGCCATGTGCTGTTCGCGTTCGCCGCGATCGCCTTCCTCGTGCAATCGGTCGCGGTCTCCGGCGCGTCAGCACAGAACTACCCCGATCGCCGCCTCACTTTCGTGGTGCCCTATCCGGCCGGCGGCGCCGCCGACGCAATTGGCCGCCTGCTCGCGACCAGACTGTCCGAGGCTTGGAAGCAGCCTGTCGTCGTGGAGAACAAGTCAGGCGGCGGCGGCATCGTTGGAAACGACTATGTCGCGAAGGCGCCCGGAGACGGGTACACCGTGCTGGTTGGTATTTCCCAGCTCGTGCAAGCGCCAAATGTCGGAATGAAGCTTCCCTACGATGTCTTCCGTGATCTCCGACCGGTCACGCAGGCAGCGCTCATAGCCGCGGTCTTTGCCGTTCCGATCCTGCGGCCCGACCAAACGATGGAAGACTTCGTCAAAGCGGCTAAGGTGAGCCCCTGGACGTTTTCTTATGGCTCCTATGGTACCGCCACGACGTCGCATCTTTATGGTGAGCTTCTCAAGAAGAAGGCGGGGATCGAGATGACGCACGTGCCCTATCGAGGTGCGGCCCCCCTGACAAACGATCTGCTTGGTGGGCAGATCAGTGGTGCATTCGTGGAAGTCGCTACCGCAGCTCCTCAAATAGGCGGCGGCAAGATAAGGGGTCTCGCGATCAGCGGCGAGACGCGCTCGCCTCTGCTTCCGGCAATTCCCACGCTTGGCGAGATTGGCTTTGCAGGGTTTGAGGCGCAAGGGTGGATCGGAATATTCGTGCCGGCGACAACGCCAAAGGAGATCGTCGACAAGTTAGATGGCGAGCTCTCGCGCATCATCAAGTCGCCTGAGACCTCCGAGCAGATCAAGCACATCGGCCTCGTACCGGTCGGCGACGGCGCGTCGGCATTCACCGCGGTTCTGCAACAGGACTTCGAGCGGTGGGGGAATATCGCCCGGGAGTCCGGCGTGAAAGTCGAATAGCAACAACTCCTCGTCCCGTTTCCCGCTGGCGTTAACGCGGTGACAAGCTAGGGCCGTAACGTGTCGATCACGCAATCAGCGCCGTCCGAATCATGTTGCGGATATTCTCCTTGTCGGTTTCGGTCTGGACAGGTTCGAACGTGTGGTCGATCTCGACTTTGGCCGGTCGTTTCAGAACAACGATTCGATCGCCGATCGCCAGAGCTTCGTCGATCGAATGGGTAATGAATACGGCTGTCTTGTTGTTGCTTTTCACCAACCTGGCGAACTCGGCTCGCAACGCCCGCCCCGTCATCTCGTCCAGCGCCGAAAACGGTTCATCGCAAAGCAGTATCTTTGCATCGACCGCGAATGCCCTCGCTATCGAGACCCTCTGTCGCATACCGCCAGACAATGCATGCGGAAAATCGTGAGCGTGACCAGCCAGGCCGAGCGTTTCCAACCACCGCATCGCAACGGCACGGCGCTCCGCAACCGAACGATCCAGCATCTCGAGGCCCAATTCAACATTCTGGACGGCAGTACGCCAGGGTAGGAGGCGATCGCCTTGAAAGACGATGGCCATCTTTCCCCGGAAAGCGTCGAATTGTCCGAACGGGTCCATTCCGTCCACGAGCACGCGTCCGGAAGTCGGCGCAGTCAGTCCGGCGATCATGTTGAAGATCGTGGACTTGCCACACCCGGTCTTACCGAGAAGGGCCAACATCTGGCCCTCCGGCACGTTGAGCTTTAGATCCTCCACGGCAACGAAAGACGGAACGCCTCCGGACTTATCGAAAGCCTTGGAGACGCCTTCCAGCTCGATAATGGCCCTTTCTCCCGGCTGCGTCATAGCGTTCGCTCCGATGTCACTCGGTAGCGGAACGCGAGGCTTTCTATTAGGGACAGGATGGCTTGGGCGATCAAAACGAAGAACACGAGTTGCAGGGTCCATGCGAGCGCGCCCGCCATGTCGAATTGCTGTTGTTGCTGCAACAACTCGTAGCCCACGCCCCCCGTCGCGCCGACCAACTCCGCTACGACGACGACGCGGGACGCATTGCCGAGATTGACTTTCCAGGCGGTCAGGATGTCCGGCAACACGGCAGGTAAGATCATGACGCGGAGAAGCTTGGCTCGACTAGGACGATAGCTCATGACCATTTCCAAGAGATCGCGCGACATCGCCCGAAGCGCACCCAGCACCTGAAACGCGAACGCCGGCAGCGTCGTCATGATCATGATGAACAGTATGCGGCTTTCGATGCCATGGAACCAGATGATAGCAAACACGACCCACGAAAGCGCGGGGATCCCTTGAAATAGAGTCAGCACTGGAGAGATGAAGCTATCCACCCGGCGCGACCGCGCCATCATGATGGCAAGGACGCAGCCGATCAGGAATGCCCCGGTCAAGCCGGCTAGGATCCTCAAGACGGTCGCGAGCACATCCGCGAACTGCGACCAGGTTCCAATGATCTCGAGACATCTCCAGAATACGGTCACGAGAGATGGAAAGAGGAAGGGCGGAAAAAAGAGCGAAGCGAGCTGCCACAGCCCCGCGACCACGATGAAAGGAAGGGCATAGGACACCAGCCGTTCCGCCATTGCCACCCTCACCGCACGAGGCCCGTCGTGGTTAGGGTTCCGGTCATTGTTTCGGACCGGAATAAATGGTCTCGCTCGAAGGTTCGGAGGGAAGGAACGCGATCGAACGACCGGCGCTGTAGACGCTCCGGATCTCGTTCGCGACGTCGGACGCCCATTTGACGTTCATCCCCAGGCGATCGTTTGCGCGGACCAGTTCGGTGATCGCCTTCTTTTCCTCTTCACCACCGCGGATTGCGATCAGCCTGGCAGCTTCCTCCGGATTGGTAGCGACCCATTCCGCGGCCTGCTTGTAGGTCGCGTATAGGTTCGGGATGAGTTTCCCGTTCTGCGTTACCCATGCGGCATGCGCCGCGACGCCGAGATACGGGATATTGCGGCTGCCGGTCGCCTTCTCCCAACTATCGACGATCTTGAGATCCAGCATCCGGATGCCAGGCATCTTCGCATGCAGCGCAGTGTACGCAGGCTCCCAAAGTTGAACAGCGGTCGCGCGGTCCGCGAGCGCGTATCCTATCAATCCCGGCGTGGCGGTATTGACGACGGAGAACTTGGACGTATCAGCGCCGAGTTGGCGAGCGAACCAATCGAACATCACGTAGTTCGTGGTGCCCTTCGCGGCAGCAATGTCCTTCCCTTCCAGGTCCTTGATGGTCTGGATATCCTCGTGCGACGTGACCACGCCGCCCCAATAGTCGAACAGATTAAACAGATAGGTGACCTTGACACCGCGAACATCCGCGAGCCCGATGGAAAGCAGTGCCGCGCTGCCGCCAACTGAGAACTCGCCGGAGTTGAACTGCGCCGTATAAGCGTCCGGAGTTCGCTCCTGGAAATTGATGGAAAGTCCGTTCTTCTCGTCGAGCTTCTGTGCCTTTATGACCGGCGGCAGAAACGCCCCAAGCGAGGGCGGGCCAAAGACGACGATCGAAATCTTGGCCAACCCTTCCGCGCGGGCGGACCCGACAGACAGCGCTATCGCCGCCAGCGCAATTGCCAATCTCATCGTCCCCCTCATGGCGTTTTCTCCTTTTTTCATTTTCTTGTCTTGTTCAAGAATTCCTGCACCTGAACAGCGAAGTCGTCCGCTGCTTCGATGGAGGAAAGATGCGCCGCATCAAGCGTGATCATATCGGCGCCCGCGATGCGTGAAGCGATCTCGCTCCCACGGCTCGGCGGGGTTGACGGATCGTGCTGCCCTGCTACGACGCGGACCGGGCAATTTATTCGGCTGAGGTCGGGCAGCATGTCCGATTGCGCGAGCACCTCGCAGCAGGAGGCGTAACCCTCGATACTCGTCGCCAGTAATGTCTTGCCGATCTCGGCCACCCGTGTGGGCGCCGCTTCTCTGTATCGTTTCGTGAACCAGCGCTCTAGGGTCGCCTCGACCAGCGGTGCCATTCCCGAGGAACGGACCGCGGCCGCCCGCCCCTTCCACAAATCCGGAGGCGGAAAATTCGCGGCCGTGTTTGCCAGGATCAGGCCATCCAGGCGCTTTGGCGCGTTCGCCCCGAGCCACATTCCAACCAGCCCGCCCAACGAAAGCCCGCAGAATACCGCACGCTCGATCTGGAGATGATCCATGAGCGTCAGAACGTCCCGGCCCAATCTGTCCAGGGTCAGAGGCGCCATGGGCGCATCCGAACGGCCATGGCCTCGATTGTCGTATCTCACGATCCGCGCGGCCGGTCTGAGACGCTGAACCAGCTCATCCCACATAGCGCGGGTGGCACCGAGCGAGTTGCTTAACACCAAATAGGGCCGGCCCTTCGCTCCGGTGACTTCAACTTCGAGCGCGACACCCGGATCCACAGCAACACGAACCACGCACCCGTCAGATCCGCTCATTGCTCACCGGTTCCATTCAAGGGAGCCTCGAACTCCTTGCGCAGCGCTACAAAAAAACGCCCGACAAGGTGCTTTGAGACGCTTGAGAGTATCCGCTGGCCTACGCCGGCGACGAGCCCTCCGATCTCTCCGGCCCCCTTGTAGACGAGCTTTGCGGCGCCCTCGCCGTCTGGCTCGATGTCGAAGCGCGCCGTGCCGTTGCCGTGGCCCAGCGTACCGGCGCCGGATACCTTGATGTTGCAGCTTCGAGGAGCCTCCTTGTCTGAGAGCGCGATCTCCCCTTCGAACGATCCGCCCACCGCAGCGACCCGCAACTGCATCTCGACTTTGTAGGAATCCGGCGAAATCTCCGTCATCTTCTTGCACCCCGGAATGCATCTTGTGAGCACTTCGGGATCATTGAGCGCCGCCCACAGCCTCTCGGCCGACGCGGAGATTTTTTCGTCTCCGCCGATGTCTAGCTTCATTGCATCACCTCACATATCGAACAATTTCGCCGCCAGTCCGCCGTTGATCGCCTTGCGCTCTGCCTCGGAGAATTTCGTCTCCTCTACGATCTTGCACGGCGCCAGATCTCCGATGGGGAACGGCATGTCGGACCCCATCATGATCCGGTCGGCTCCCACAATGTCCGCCAGATAGCGAAGGGTTCGGGGATCCTGGACGATGGTGTCGTAGTACATCGCGGCCAAGGCTGCATCCGGGTCGCCAAGTTTGTTGTCCAGCGAGTAATTACGACGCAGGCGGCCGATGACGTAGGGCAACGCTGCGCCCCCGATGCCGGCTACGATCTTCGTGTTCGAATACCGCGTGACGTGCCCGGCGTAGATCAAGCGGGACATCGCGATGAGCGTATCGGTGATGCGTCCGACAGCATTCGCCATGCCGTAGTCGTGGACGCGATCGTCGCCGCTCTCAAATACGGGATGGACGAACACGATTGATCCGAGTTCGTCCGCGGCTTGCCAAAACGGAAGGAGCGAGGGGTCGTCCAAGACACCGCCCTTGCCCTTCGGCTGTGTGCCGATCATGACGCCTTTGAAGCCCATTCCATGGGTCTCCCTAAGCAGTTCGGCAGCGCGCCCACCATCCTGGAGCGGCACCGTCGCGAGTGGAACGAACTTGGGTTCGGCCTTCGCAATGTCCGCCAGCGAACTATTGATCAAACGTGACCAGCGCAGACCTTCTTCGGCAGGGAGTTCGTAGCCGAACATGTCCAGCCAACCTGCCACAACCTGACGATCGACCTTGTTGGAAGCCATCCACTGCAGCCTGCCTGGAACATCAGTCAAGGGCTTGGATACCGGCCTCGTGGGCTTGCCTCCCGCGAAGGCGAATCCCAAGCTTCCGCCATCTTCGATCAGTTTGACCGACGGGAACTCCGCCTTGCTCGCGCGGATCGCATCCAGCAGCGCCGGCGGCACGAGATGGGCGTGGCAATCGATGATCATCTTATCTTCCTTGGTTGAGCGCGGATGCCGCGATGGCGTCGCTGATGGCGGAGATGCGTATCGGCAATTTGGAAAACGAGATACCGCAGGCCGACACGGCGTCATTGAGGGCGCCTGAAATCGCCGCAGGGGAGCCGAGATATCCACTTTCGCCCGATCCCTTTTGACCAAACACGGTGTAGGGAGACGGCGTGCAATGGTGGACAATCTCGACCTTTGGCATCTCGTGAGACGAAGGCAGCAGGTAGTCCATGAAACTCTGGGTCATGATGTTGCCTTCGGCGTCATACACAAACTCCTCGAGCAGAGCCGCACCCAGTCCGTGAGCGATTCCGCCAAGCGTCATCCCCTTGACGATATGCGGATTGATGACTGTCCCGCAGTCGTGACCGATCACGTAGCGAAGAATGTCGGGCTTGCCGAGCACCGGATCGAAGGCGATCAGCACCAAATGAAATTCGAAGGAGTGACACGGATACATTTGTACCCGGCCGTCCACCGGCAGCTTGTCTCCAGTCGGCACCTGCATCACGTGCGTCACTTCCAGACCCGGCTCCATGTCCTCGGGAAGCAGATGGAAGTTGCGATGAGCGATGTTGACGAGATCCGTCCAGGCTAGCATCTTGCCGTCCGCATTCGATACCGCGCCATCCGAATAAGCGACGGTGCCAGCGTCGCATGCTAACTGGTGCGCGCCGATACGGATAAGCTTGGCCTTCAGCTTCTGGGCGGCATGATAGGCCGCTCCCCCCAACATGATCGCCATCCGGCTTCCCACCGGGGTGTTCGACGGCAGGCTGGCAAGTGAATCGGGCCGGACTACGCGGATGAGATCCGGATCAATCTCCAAAACCTCTCCGACCACCGTCGCGGCAAGCGACTCGTGTCCCTGCCCCGCGGACGTCGTGTGGATCGTCACGGTCACGAAGCCCAGCGCATCGATCATGATACGGCACGAGTCCATCCACGTCGTGGTCTTGTTCTTTTCGTTCAAAAGGGGCTCGAAGGAGGAGTTGCCGCCCGATGGCTCAAGACATGCGGCAATTCCGATACCGGCCATCATTCCGGAAGCACGCAACGCGTCACGTTGCTCGACCATCGCCTTGTAGTCCGCGTGGTCGAGTACTTTGGCGACCACGGTGTGATAGTCGCCGCTGTCGTACCGCGTTCCGCTCGGAATGAGGTAGGGAAACTCGTCCTTCCGGATGAAATTGCGACGACGAACTTCGATCCGATCCAGCCCGAGCACCGAAGCGACCTTGTCGATGGCGGTCTCGATTGCATAGTTCGTCGGAGCCTGCCCAAATCCCCGGACCGCCTCTTGAGCCGCCTTGTTCGACATGACGGCCTGAGCGCGATACCTTACGCTCTTGATCTTGTACGGACCGACGATCGCTCCGATCGGCTTGCCCAATTGAAAGGGCGACCGCCCGGCGTAGGCGCCGACATTATCGAGGGCCTTCATCTTCATTGAGTTGACGATGCCGTCGTCGTCAAAGGCGACCTCGACATCAAAGATCCGCTCCGGGCCGTGCGCGTCGCCCGCCCTCATGTTCTCGAGGCGGTCCTCGATCAGGCGCACCGGCCTGGAGAGAACGCGAGAAAGATGGGAGACAAGAACAGTATGCTTGATGCCGCGCTTCACGCCATAGCTGCCGCCAACATCGACGTCCTGATGGACGCGCACGTTATTGGCCGGCAGGCGAAGAGCGCGCGCGATCTGGTCAGGGTATTTTGGCATCTGGATGGATGCCCAGACATCCAGCATATCGCGCCACGGATCCCATTCGGCGACCACGCCGAATGTCTCTATCGGAACGGTCGAGTTCCGCCCCCATGCGACACGGAACGAGAGATGACGCGGGCTATCGGCAAAATGCTTCTCCACCTCCCCCCAGACGAACGTCTTGTCCAGCAGGACGTTCGAGCCGTGGGGCGGATGAACGAGCGGGCTCGACGGATCAAGCGCCTTTTCGGAATCGAGCACGAAGGGCAAAGGCTCGTACCGGACGCTGACCTTCTCGATCGCATCCTCCGCTTCCGCGCGGGTGTCGGCAACCACCGCAACAACCCATTCGCCGGCGTACCTGACCTGACCGACCGCAAGCGGGTAGCGCCGCACGTTCGGAGTGTCCAATCCATTCATGAGGGGGTCGGTTGCTCTCGAAAGCTCCTCTCCCGTGAGGGCGTACCTGACGCCGGGCATCTCAAGTGCTTGCGAGGTATCAATGTCGAGTATCTTCGCCGACGGATGCGGCGAAGGCAGAAGGGCAACATGCAACATGCCTTCGCGCACGACGTCGGCGACGAACCGGCCGTGCCCGGCCACGAAGCGCCTGTCCTCGCGGACCCGACGATTGGCGGAAATGAAGCGAGGCGGAAGAGGTTTCGGAGCGGTCAATTGCGAACTCCATGAGAGACATCCAGCTCGCTTGCTTCCAAAAGGCCCGATTGCGGGGCATGATCAGCCCCCTTCGCTGCCGTCTCCACAGGCTTCATGCGGGGGGCGTTGGCCTTTCGAAGACGCTCGGAGGCAAGCTCGACGGCTTCGACGATCTGGCCATATCCGGTGCAGCGACAAATGTTGCCGGATATCGCCTCGACGATTTCCTCGCGGGTGGGATCATCGTTGCGCTGCAACAAGGCGTGAGAGGCCAGGATCATGCCCGGCGTACAGAAGCCGCATTGAAGTCCATGCGTTTCACAAAAAGCGTCCTGGATGATGTTCAGCTCACCCGGAGCCGTTGCCAGTCCCTCGATCGTGGTGATCGCATGGCCGTCGGCCTGGACCGCGAACATCAGACAAGATCGAACTGGCTCGCCGTCGAGCAGGATCGTGCAAGCGCCGCAAACTCCATGCTCGCACCCTGCATGCGTACCAACCAGCAGCAGATCATCCCTGAGAGCGTCCAACAGCGTCTTTCGGGGTTCGACGTCGAGTTCGCGCTCGCGACCGTTCACATTCAGAGACACTTTCATTGTGCCTTCTCCAAATCCGCCGGCGAGCGTCCTGCGTCGACCACGGACTCGTGAAGGACGCGAGAGCAGAGCGCAACCGCAACTCGGCTCCGATATTCCGCCGATGCGTGAAGGTCGCCGTAGGTCTCTAGGTGTCGGCATGCTCCGCGCACGATTTCTTCGATGGAAGCCTTGTCGAGCCGCGCCCCTACCGCGGATCCGACATCAAGCGAGATAGGACGATCGCCGAGACCTCCGACCCCGAGCGCGATCCTCTCGCACTGCCCCTCCTCGTCCAAAGCCACCTGAGCAGCGGCCGCAACGAACGCGAAGTCAGACTTCCGTGCGCTCACCTCCTGAAAGGCAGTCCCGATCCGTTTTTCCCGCCAGACAGGAAAGCGCACGGATGTGAGACAGTCGCCGGGCATGGCAGACGTTACCATTGCGCCGATGAAGAAGTCGTCCGCGGGCATGGAGCTCTTGCCATCCAGATTGGCGATTTCGATTTCGGCGCCAAGCGTCACCGCGACAAGTGGAATTTCGGCCGATGGATCAGCATTGGCGATTGATCCGCCTACGGTTCCTCTGTTGCGAGTCGGAGGATGTCCGACCCAAGGTAGAGCGCGAGATAGAAGCGGCAGATAGCGACGTGCCGCGGCACTCCTCTCCACTTCCACTTGTCTGGTGGCCGCTCCGATGACAATCGCGTCATTGCGAGGCTCGATACCCTTGATAGATTGAATGCGGTAGATGTCCACCAGCTTGGACGGACGCGCTAATCGCATCGCGAGCATCGGAACGAGGGTCTGACCGCCGGCGAGCACCCTCGCATTGTCGTGCTGCGCCAAAAGCTCGCACGCCTCGGCAATGGTATCAGGCCTCGCATATTCGAATTGCGCGGCTTTCATTGAACGCTCCTGGCTCGGGCATCGTTTTCGTAACCGGCCACCGGGTTCACTGGAGTACCAGTCCGGCCATTGTGGGCGAGAGGACCGAAATAAATTGATTCTTGAGCAGCGGCCCGTTCTTCTCGGTCTCCTCCTTCACCTTGGCCCATTCCGGATCGGCCGCGAATGCGTTCCAAGCCTTCTTGCGAGCCTCCTCGCTCGGAAACCTGGTCATGTATGTAAATCGACCGTCCTCCGCAGGAGCGACAAAGGCACCTACCAGCTCAATGCCATGCCGCGGGAAGAACTTGGATGCCACGACACTGATGAAGCGATCCCTCATCGCGGCGGCCTTGCCCTCGGCCGCTTCGTACGTACGAATTTCGTAGATCACAGCTGGTTTACCTCCGAAGGTGAAATGCTGCTCCACACGCAGGAAAGCCTGTGGCGGGGCCTAGGATCAAGCCTTTATTTGCACGATCGTGCGATTCACTTTAACTGGCCGTCCCCGACAGATCAACGGCGTCGCACTCTTCAACCAAAAAATATTAGTACGATCGTGCGATTTTATCTTGTGTGGCCTTCGCCGGCCTGTTAGAGGTTCGCTGCTCGCGAAGCCTAGCGTCTTCGCGCTTGCGCCTTTACGGGCGTTTCCTCCCTAGACTCGGCCGATTTCGTCATTCGAAATCGGCCTTTTTTGTCGCCCGCAGGCCTCGGCACGGAATAGGCGCTCCCCCCGCCCTTGGAGCGCTGCGGCCCCACCGTGCTCGACCACTTTCGTCAAACAAAATCGAGCGAGCGGGAACCGTCCAGTTTCAGTTCAAGGACGAAGTCGAAGCCTTCGACGACCGCAACGAAATCGGGATCTGACGGCGGAGCCAAGTTCTCCGCAAGGCCAGGCCTGCTGATCTGCATACCAACCGGGCAAGCGATGAAGGCAAGGGCCTTTGTTCTCGATGTGGGTCGATATTCGCGTGGAGGACGAGCTTTGCAACCTCGCACGTTCGTGCAATCATGATCAGTGAGTAGCGCCATTGCGACCCGAGCGGTCGCATCATATGGGCCGAACGTCTTCGAGGTGGATTACAATGACTGGTATTGAACGCCGAGTACTCGGCCGCACGGGCCTATCAGTAACAGTGCTCGGATTCGGAGCCATGGATCTCGGCGGCCCTCCCGCCGCCAATGAAATCTCGGATGAGGATGCCGGACGGGTGCTCAACACGGTACTCGATTGCGGGATCAACTTCATCGACACTGCCGTCTGTTACGGCACGAGCGAGGCCCGTATCGGCAAAGCGATATCACATCGGCGCAAGGAATTTGTCCTGGCCACCAAGTGCGGCTGCGTGCCAGGCCAACCGATGAGCGCTCCTCACATCAATTCGGCCGCAAACATCCGCGCGGGTGTCGAACACAGTCTCCGCACGATGCGGACCGACTATCTGGACATTGTACAGTTTCATCACAGCCTGAATAAAAAGAGCTGGGAGATCGACGGCGCCTTGAGCGAACTTCTGAAGATGAAGGCGGAAGGCAAGCTTCGCTTCATCGGAGTTTCCGGGGTCTTTCCAAATCTCATAGAGCAGGTGGATTCAGGCGTCTTTGACGTCTTCCAAGTCCCCTACTCCGCCGTACAGCGCGAGCACGAGAACATCATCACAAAGGCGTCTGAAACGGGAGCCGGCATCATTATTCGCGGTGCCGTAGCGCGAGGCGCTCCGTTGGACTGGAACAAGAGATACTACATGATGTCGGGCGAGGAAATGAGCGGCCGATGGGACGGAGCGCAACTCGACGATTTCATGGAGGACATGCACCGGATGGAATTTATGCTGCGTTTTGCGTTAGCCCTGCCAGCGTTAGACACCGCCATCGTCGGCACGAAGACCGTTGATCATGTGCGGGACAACGTCGCGGCGGCGCTCAAAGGTCCTCTCCCGGAAGATGTGGTCAAGGAGGCAAAGCGCCGGCTCGAAGCTGCGGGCTCGAAGCCGGTCTAGTTTCGGGCGCCTAGGGTCCCACTGGCACTCTCATACAACCATCTGGTCCGCAGCGAGCGACGCGCGTGCAAGCAGGAGCACAGCCCTCATGAGCAACACACTTCTGGTCGAACAAGACGGCCGCGTTGTCGTACTTACGCTGAATCGGCCCAACAAGCTGAATGCGCTATCCGCCGAGATGCGCAAATCGCTCCATCACAAACTTATGGAAATCGATGCTGATCACCGCGTGGGAGCCGTGATACTAACCGGCGCGGGCGAACGAGCCTTCACCGCGGGCATGGATTTGACCGAGGCGTCAGAACGCGGGGGCGAGGTCATGGCTCCGGATGAGAATCCCGTTGTTGCCATCGAAAAATGCCGCAAACCTATCATTGTGGCGGTGAACGGGTTGTGCATCACGGGAGGCATGGAGTTGATGCTCGCATGCGACGTCGTCATTGCATCACGTACGGCCCGGTTCGCGGACACTCATGTTCGCGTGGGGCTGATGCCAGGATGGGGCATTTCCCAGCGTCTGTCCCGCCAGATCGGGCCGCAGAGGGCCAAAGAAATCAGCCTATCGGGCAACTTTGTGGACGCTCAACGTGCCTTCGATCTCGGCTTGGTCAATCGGGTGGTGGAGCCCGGGGAGTTGCGAACTGCGGCGATGGCGCTTGCACGCGACTTCGTCGGCGCCGATCAGCAGGTTGTCATGGAGTATAAACGTCTCATCGACGACGGGTTCAAATTGCCGCTGAGCGAGGGACTTCAGCTAGAGCGCGAACGAGTGCTGGCGTTCAACGCTACTTTATCGCCGGATCATTTCGAGCGCGCGAAGGAAAGCGCGGCCGTCAGAGGTCGAAACCAGACGGGTTGACGACGAAAGTCTGCCGTATTCTGCGAATGCCGTGGCACCGGGCGACTTCCTTGCCAGTCACCCGAGCGCAAGCTAGCCGCCTTCGTCATTTTCGGCCCACCGGTCAAAACCGGCATGGCGATCCCCGGTCGGCTGGTTCAGGAGCCCACCCAGCCTGAGACCTTCTAGAATGCCTTCGAGCCGCTGTTCACGGAACATCGCAGCGAGCAGCACAACGGCCTCCCTCTGCTGAACGCTAAACCGGACGTCAGGCGACCGCTCTGACAGGAACTCTATCAGGCTCCGCGCTATCGCGGTATGATGGCGCAAGATTGAGACAGCTTCTTCCGCGTGGTGAGTCTTCAGAACCCCGCTGCGTGACGAGCTGGACGCGAACTCGCCCTTCGCCGACTCCGGGATCGATTCCAAGATCAGCTCGGACTGTCTCTTCGCCGCCATGGAGAGTATGAATGCCGCATCCGCGAGTTGGTCCCGCGGAAGAGATCTCAGCTCTGCGATGCGGGTGTCAATGGCTCTCCCAGATTCCTCGCTGCGTTCATACCATTGTCGCCGCCCACGGGCATCGAGTGAGCGTGAGCGCCCCTTCCGCCTTCCAAACATCGCTCTCTTCTCCGCGGCACGATATATCGTGCTAAAATGCTCACATGGAAGCGCAAAATGGATTCGGCCCGATCCTTGCTGCGGCACCCAGACAGTTAAGATCATCGTGAATCGCGGCGCCCAATTCTCGATTTGGCAGTGGATGCTGAAAGGATGAAATGCCGGAGCTCCGCGACTTCATAAAGCCTTAGATCGGAAAGCCCTCCGGCTTGCAGATATGGGTGTGACCGAAGGAGTGCCAGGGTGTTCTCGATTGCGGTTCTGGGCTGCGTAGCGCGGCACGCCGTCGCCGCCGGCATGGACGTTGGGATAGTAGCCGCTGGCGTATTCTCCTCCTTGGTGGCAAAGCCAAGCGGACAGTAGCCCCGGCCTGTGAGATGATGTTGGCAAACGACGTTCGTCCCGTTTCGATTCTGACCGCCTGTTAGGCGGTCGCGGTCAGCCCGCGCAAGCTAGGCTATTGCTTACAGGAGTTGCTCGGCACCAGCCCGATGCATTATTGGCGCACGATGCGGGTCAATCGTGTGCGCCGCGACCTCAAGCGCTACGATGATCCGCAGGCCGCGTCTACGACATCGCGGCGCGGCACGGTTTTTGGCACTTCAGCCAGTTCTCGCTCAACTACAAGCGTCACTTCTGCGAGCTGCCGTCGGAGACGCTGCGGCGGGCACGAGCGGCGCAGCGACCCGTGTGAATGCGGTAGTACCGGAGCATGCCGGTAATTTGCTCGCTCTTGTGGTTTTTCGAACGCGCCGGCATCGGTGATCCAGAATCTCCTCGCGGCAGCCCTACAGGAGGCGTTCGCCCTGGCTCGTTCGCGTGCCTCGCGCCGACGTTCACGGCGTTCGCGCCGCCGACGTGCTTCAGGCCTGATGATCTCCCCCTACCAAGGGCTGATCACTCGCGTCGTCCACCGCCCGTTGCAATGCGCCGCATAGGCCCGCCATGAGCTTTACCCCGGTGGCATTCAGCCTACGACCGATCCGGCTGACCACGAAGAGCTTCGTGCTTGCGAGTTCCTCACAGGCGATAGGGGCAGCAACGAGAGTGCCTGATGCGATTTCTCGCGCCGCGAGTATTGGAGGCAACATTGCGATGCCTACTCCCGCGACCACAGAGTCAATGACCGTTTGCAACGAGTTGGAGGACAACGCGACCTGCAAGGACACGCCTTTGTCACGAAATACGGAACTCAATATCTCGGTTATCCGATGATTCGAGCTGGGAAGTACAAAGCGCTCCTTAGATATTTCGACGAGCGAAACTGATCGGTTTGCCCGCAGCAAGGGATGTTGGGGCTTTCCAATAAGGCAGATCGGCTGGACAACGGAGCCTTGCACGCGCAATCTGATATTGTCAGGGAAATCGAGAAGGATTCCGATTTCAGCAGTGTCGTCCATGACCATCCGCTGCACCTCACCGGCAGATGTTGCGACAACGTCCAACATGAACTCGCCGTGTCCGTCACTTATCGATCTGATGGAACTCAACATCCCTTCGGTAAGAAGCCCGTCACCCACTGCCAATCTGATTGTCCCGGTGGCCGAGTTCCGCATGTCGGCCAAACGAGAAAGCAGAACCTCATACTCTTTTACCCGGGAATCGTAGTATGCGACCACGGCCATTCCGGCCTCAGTCAACTGCATTTTGTGCGTGCCTCTTTCGACGAGGTCGATCTTGAGATCACGCTCGAGTTGGCCGATCTGACGACTGATCGAGGACGGCGCGACACCGAGAACATCCGCAGCAGCCCGCATCGAACCGTGCCTGGCCGCAAGCGAGAGATAATGCAGCCTGTAGTCCTGGACGCTTATCGCATGAGTGCGAGAGATGCCCGGCAATCAAGTCCCCCTAAGAGCGCGCTCCAAGCAAAGGCGATATGGCGCGTGGCGATTATGCTCAAGCGTCAAACGATGCACTATATGGCATCACCGGACAAGATGGCGGTTTCCATTCCGAAGAAGCAGTCCCGCTCCACGAACCAGCTTTCATCGACCAACTTCCAGATCATAAGGCCGCGATGGAGCTCCACGCTTCCGTCCATAAGTACATTCGTGTTGGAGATGCTCCCGAAAGCGATCTCTCCATAGACCACCGGCGGCTCGTGTTCGATCGTAATCGTTCTGTAGAATCGGGTCGCCTCCTCGAACACCGCCGCAATTGCGGCGCGCCCGCGCTGCGGAGGAAGGTTTTGCCCCTCGAGAACCGCATCCGGGGTGTAGAAGAGAGCGACCATTTCCGCGATCTGGCCGGACTCGAACATTTGACCAAATAGCGTACATTTTACCTTGATGATCTCCTTCGCCGAGACATGAGCCATCGCGTCCACCTGCTAACCTTTATCCACATCGCTAATGCGTGCAACGCCCAGTACCGATCGTCTCACCTCCCGAATGCTGATGCTACCGCAGCGGTATCGAGGAATTCCTCAAAAGTCGATTGTTCTGGCCGTCGTTTAGTGAGGCCGGCGTCAGGCATCGTGCTCAGTCATAGTGGCAGACATAGATCTTCCGCACGGTCTCATAGTTCGGCTGATGCGACTGCATTCACAAAAGCCCACGCTCCTCGTCCGCAGAATAGCCATCCGTTCAAGCGGCGCGAATAGGTCGCATGCGCGCCGAAAACGTCCCGGCTCGCGCCGCCGCTAAGCCCATCCAATCGCGAAGAAGTCCTTTGTCGTACCTCGAATGGGAGGCCCGCCGCCGAAGTTGTTCAATTGTATCGTCGGGATAACAGTGCTCAAAGTCTTCGCGGATCAAGCTCTCAAGAAAGTCTCGAGCTTCGTCCGTTGGATCCACGTAGTGGTGGGAAGTACTCAACACAGTGTTGTCACCCGTCTCTGTTTATAGCGTTCTAGTTTCGAGCGCCGAGCGCAGACGTTATTGATTCCGCGGGGCGCCGAATAAGCATGCCCCGCGGTGTTTCATCGCGATTACCAGTGCCCTTCGGTGCCTCAGGCAATTTGTGGCCCCCCGACCTCAAGGACCGTCAATCGCCGGAGATCGCCGGTCCGCGTCTCCCAAGTGATCGAGTTACCGGCACTAAGGCCAATCAGTGCGGCACCGACGGGCGTCAGGACGGAAATCCTTCGTCGGGAGATGTCCGCATCGTCCGGATAAACGAGCGTCGCGGTCCGAACGGTCCCGTTCGAGTCGTCCCGGAACCGTACTTCAGAGCCCATGCAAACAGTCTGTGCAGGATGACCATCCGCAAGCACGTGTGCCCGCTCCAACTCCTCGGTTAGTACAGAGGCGACATCAGGCATTTTGTTCTCCGCTGCTCGCGCAAGCAGTGACAGCCGTTTGTAATCATCGGCTGTGAGCGTAATCGGCGGCTTGATCTCGCTGCGCATCGTGTTAGCTGATGTTGTTGACATCGTTCTGTTCTCCGTTTTTCGTTCGGGTGGTGGCCCGACAAGATCGCCTTGGGCCGATTCAGGCCGCAGATTCTGCTTTGTCTGGTGATGTGGCTCCCGTCGCGCGCCAGTTTGATTAGAGCTCGGCCGCAAAATGAAGCGGCCAGAGCTTCTGGGCCGATCTGGACTGGCGGATTCGGGTGCTCGGACTTGATTCATACATCGGACACCTACGCCCTATACGTACGGCGCGGTCCGATATGCTTGCAGGCGTTTTGGGCTCGACCGAACGCGATGCGCTTTAGTTTGCCTGCTGGGAGCGCCCCGAGCTCGGAGCGGACAAGCCCGCTGAGCTCGGGGCTATTCTCGCGCGATCGGGTAACCTGCGAGACACAGGCGCTGAAAGAATGCTGCGAAGCTCAACATGATAAAGTTCAAGTGGGCATTGCTGGCACAAAGTCAAATGCGACATTTCGTCAGGAACGCATAGCGCGTCAAGAAGAACACAAGACCCTTCCCAGAGATGATCGCAGTCACTCACTCGTCAAGCGCCAAAGATTCCTGCACCGAAAACACGTCCTCCTGCTGGGCGATCAGTACAGCAAGGGCTATGCCTGCCACGCAGTTTGCGCCCCACCGGCACGCCAAATCCAGGTGAGCAGCAGATGACGGCGTGGCCTGCCTTGCCGCGCGCTTGCGGCAAACATGCTCCACGGGCAGTATTCAGAGCCCTTCCGAAGCAAAAACCTCAATTCCGCTCGCTTTTTGGTAGTACCATGTGCGTTTGCCACGAAGTTCTCTGGCACAAAAACGGCCGATCGCCTGCTAAACGCGGAGATTGATAATGCCGAAGGAACACGAAACATCCGAGCAGCGAGAAAAGCGAGAGCTGGACGAGGAACTGGACCGGCAACTGCGGGACACTTTTCCGGCCAGCGATCCCCCAAAAATCACGCGACCAGCCAAACGAACCCAACGAAAATCATCTGTTCGCGACACTGGGCGAAGCCGCCGCTGAGCCATTTCGGATGGACGCGGTGCATGGCGATCCGCGGACATGGGAATGCCTGCGGACACCATGCTTGCTGTGTAGGGGATTCCGCGCCTGGCGCTGGAGACCTGCACGGAGAACTCCCGATCGATCCGTCACGCCTCAGAAGAGGCAGCCGTGGCCACCTTTGGAGGTCTGAGGTCATGGCGTGTGGGAGGAACGATAAGAACGTCCACGTTCACGGACCGCAGAACTTCTTCTGTGACGCTGCCAATCAACGCTCGGAGCAACCCAGATCGGCCGTGAGTACCCATTACAAGCATGTCCGGCCGCTTTTCCGCAACCGCACGCGCGATCACCTGCATGGGAAGGCCCTCGTCGACCCTAAGCGACCATCGGTGGGGGCCGAACTCATTGGCCACGAGAAAAGCGCTCATTTCCTCCATCGTCCCGTGGCGCTCGCTATCGACATATCCACTGATGATATCGGAGCTCGCACCAGAGCTGAGCAATCGTCTCTTAGCCACCGGCGAGAAGGCGTGAAGAAGCGTCGCTCCGTCGTCCAACAGCCCGGCGGACAGACCGAAGCGGATCGCGTCGGCCGATGTCTCAGACATGTCGACCGGCACCAGAACCCGTTCGTACTGCCGCTGCGCTTCGTTGTTCACCATGAGCACCGGATACTTTCCTCCGCGAATGACACGCTCGATAGTGGTCCCTGTAAAGATATCGCGCGGAAACTGCTTGCGATGGGCGCCCATTACGATGAGATCGGCACCGACCGCGGCGCTCGCGCGCAAGATCCCGTCGAAGGGGTGCCCCCTGATCACGGTCGCATGACAACGCGCGTCAGGCAGCTCGGGCATGGACCCAATTTGCTCTGTCAGCACCCGCTGAGCCTCGCACTCTTCCATGTGGACCAGATCGGCAGGCAGGTCTTCATCAACGACGTGAACAAGGTGCAGCTCGGCACGGCGGGCGCGAGCCAGAAGGCCCGCTTGACGCAAAGCGCGATGAGAACGCGTAGAAAAATCCGTCGCAGCGACGATGATCATGTCAGAACCCTTATATTGGCCAGCCACGCAGAGGCGATCCCGGCAAGGCGGCGATTTGATTGCTTGAAAGCCGGCTCATGGCCCGGCCACACACAGGCGGCCCCGAGATCCGCAGCGCAGGAGCGTGTCGCGATCGATGACCGTGCGCGCGGCAGCGCAAGGTGACAAAGCAGCTTTCAGCGTCACCCTTCAGGGTGATGCGGAATCCGCGGAGGCCGGCGCGCGAAGGCTGCGCGGAAATCGTCGGGATCGTAAATCCAGATGAACAGAATCCACGAGGTCAGGACGAGCAGCGCCAAAAAGACGGACATGAAGAACTCCTGGCTTGGTCAGAATCGTTGAGTTGCCGTGCCCGGGCGATACGAAATCGCCCGGGTCACATGCCGATTTGCAGCCGGTTCTCCTGAATGTCTGGTCGCACTTTGGTCATCAGGTCCTCTATTTGGAATGCCGCAGAGCTTCGAGCGACATCCGCAAAATCAGGCCGCCGGCAAGGGCCGACGATCGGCCGGCTGAAGTCGCGGCGAACGTGCACGCAGCTCAGCATCATGCCTAAAATGGATTTAAGCATGCGCCGCGGAAGATCAATTGCGACATTTAGCCGGCCTTGCGCGGCGGCGCTCCGTCTGGAACCGGCGCGTGAGCAGCTCCCGGCCTACCTATCCTGTGGTTCCGCCGGCTGTGCCCGTTCGGCGGTGTCACGAAAGCGGGCTGCGCCGACGAGAATGGTCAGCGCGATCGGGGTGGTCACGATACCGAGTACGACGATCAGGATTTCGTGCAGCACCGGTCTGGTCTGCAGAACCGAGAAGCAGATCATCGAAGCGGCGGCGATGAAGACGGTGCCGAGAGTCGTTCCGAGCGTCGGCGCATGGACCCGCTCGTAGAAGGTGCCGAGCCGCAAAAGGCCCAGCGAGCCGATCAGCGTGACGGCAGCGCCTGTCAATAGGAAGACCGCAGTGAGTACGGCAGCCCAAGGCGGCAAGTGCTCGATGCCGTTCATTCGATCACCTCGCCGCGAAGGAGGAACTTGGCCAAGGCAACCGTACCGACAAAGCCGAACAGGGCCATGGCCAGAGCCGCCTCGAAATAGAGCGCCTCGCCCGTTCGAATCCCAACCGTCAGAAGCAACAACATCGCGTTGACGGACAACGTGTCGAAACCGAGAACGCGATCCTGCGCGCGCGGTCCGAGGAAGATGCGCAAAGCGCCGCAGCCGATCGCCAATCCCAGCAACACCTGCGCGACCAGGAGCGAGCAGGTCAGCATGAGCTGGCTCATTCGAATATCTCCAGCAGATGACGTTCGTAACGGTGCTTGATCGTGCGGACCCACTCCTCTTCATCGACAAGGTCCAGAACGTGGATGGTCAGCGCCCCTCTTTGGGCGTCAAAATTCACCCACAGAGTCCCTGGGGTCGACGTAATGATGCAGGCGAGTGAGGCCAGTCCATACGGGTGGCGTATGTCGAGGGGAATCTCCACAAAGCCCGGCGCTCGTTGTCGCCGTCCAAAGCCGAGAACGATCCGCCCCACCGCTAGATTCGAGCGGACGATGTCGACGGTGACCAGTGCCAATAGTCGCAGAATGACGCCGGGTCGCCTGACCCGCAGGCTCGGTAATTCCAGTACGGTCAGAATCCGTCCGCCGACGAGCGCGACCACGCAGCCAAGCAGGATGTGCCCGAGGGTGACCGCTTGATTGAGCAGCAGCCACAGCGCGAGCAGGCAGACGCTGACAATGGGAAAGGGCAGCAAGCGTGTCATTTGCCCTCCCCTTGTCGGCTGCTAGAGCCGGTGTCCAGTACGTCGCTGATGTAGTCAGCCGGCGAGTGGAGGGAATGCGCCGCGGCCTGCATGAAGCGGATCACGGGACCCGCCCAGACGGTTTGCGCAGCACAGATGAACAACAGGAACATGATCGGCGCCATCTCGATCACGCGCACGCGCGGCACAGTGCGATCGGGCGAGGCCCAGAAGATGCGGATCCCCGCGCGTGCCATCGCGACCAAGGTCGCGAAACCCGAGAGGATCAGCACCGCGAGGAGAGCCCATCCGCCGCCGGGGATGGCCCCGCCCGGCTGGTCGGCTGGATGCAGCGCCGCCACGAGCAGCGCGAATTTGGCGATAAATCCGGACAGCGGCGGCAAGCCGGCGATAACCAGCGCACAGCCGATGAAAGCGACGCCGAGCAATCCCATGGTGGCCACGATCGCGATGCCCACATCTCCGTCGGCTTCGTCTGTCTCGACCTCCTCCCCATAAGCTTCCCGCGTGACAGCGATCATGTCCGCTCCAGGTTCACGGCCGCGCTCGATGAGCTCGACCAAGAGAAAGAATGCGCCGATGCCGAGCGTCGAGCTGACCAGGTAGAAGAGCGCTCCACTGGTGACGCCGACCTGTCCCATCCCCGTGGCGGCGAGCACCGTTCCAGAGGATATAAGCACCGAGAAACCGCCGAGCCGGGCGGTGTCTTGCGAGGCCAGGGTGCCGATGGCTCCGAACAGGACCGTTGCCAAGCCGGCCAACAACAAGAACTCCCTGCCGAAGCCGGCCGATGCGCCGGCGTCCTCGCCGAAAAGCAATAGCGACAGGCGCAGCACGATATAGACGCCGACCTTCGTCATGATCGCGAAGATCGACGCCACCGGCGGACTTGCGGCGGCGTAGGCGGTCGGCAGCCAGAAGTTCAAGGGCCACATTCCCGCCTTGAGCAGGAAGGCAATCGCAAGCACGCCCGCACCTGCTTCAAGCAAGCCGCGGCTCTCGGCGGCGATCGCCGGCACGCGTGCCGCGAGATCCGCCATGTTGAGCGTTCCGGTCACGCCGTAGATCAGGCTGACCCCGATCAGAAACAACAGCGAGGCGGCGAGGTTGACGACGATGTAATGCAGCCCTGCCTTCACCCGTGCAAGGCCGGATCCGTGCAGCAGAAGGCCGTATGAGGCCGCCAGCAACAACTCGAAGAACACGAACAGGTTGAAGAGATCGCCCGTGAGGAAAGCGCCGTTCAGGCCCATCAGCAGGAATTGAAACAGCGAATGGAAATGCGCGCCTGCCCGGTGCCAGCGTGCAAGGGAGTACACAACTGAGGCCAGCGCGAGGATATTGGTCAGCAACAGCATTAGAGCCGACAGCCGATCGAGAACGAGGACAATTCCGAACGGCGCAGGCCAATTGCCCAGACGATAGACGTCGCTCGTGCCGGTATCGGAGATTCCGAGCAGGATCGTGGCGATGCAAACGAGGGCAACGGTTGCGCCGACGTTGAGGCCGGCCACGATCCACCGGTGCCTCTCACCGTTGAGCAGCAGCATGCCGGCACCTGCCAGCAGGGGCAGGAGGATCGGGGCAATGATCAGACCAGAGGCGCCGCTCACGCTTCCGGCTCCTGGCCGTCGACATGATCGGTCCGGGCGAGGCCGCGGGATACCAGCAGCACCACGAGGAAGAGCGCGGTGGTCGCGAAACTGATGACGATTGCAGTCAGTACAAGCGCCTGCGGGAGCGGATCGGCATACCGCGCAGGATCTCCAGCCTCCTTTGCGATGAGCACCGGAGCCCCGGCCCGCACTCGCCCCATGGCCACGATGAACAGATTGACCGAGTAGGAAAGCAACGACAGCCCGATGATAACCTGAAAGGTGCGCGGCCTGAGGATCAGCCAAACGCCGGACGCCGCGAGCGTACCGATACCGATCGCGAGCACGCACTCCATCAGACCAGTTCCTCCCTCGATGGCTCACCGGCCAAGCCTCGGCCGCTCTGAGGCGGAACCGCGTAGCGACGCAGCGATTGATGGGCGATCGCGATGAGCATCAGCACCGTGGCGCCGATCACGAGTGAGAACACGCCGACGTCGAAAAGGAATGCGCTCGCCGTGGGGACGCGGCCGACCAGCGGCAGCTCGGCATACGCAAAGTACGAGGTCAGAAACGGATATCCGAACACGCAGGCGGCTGCCCCCGTGCAGCCAGCGAGCAGAAGTCCAATCCCCATCCAGCGCACCGGCATGACGTGCAGACGAGCTTCCACCCATGTCGTGCCGCGAGCCATGTACTGCAGGATGAACGCGGTCGCCATGGCGACACCGGCCACGAAGCCTCCGCCCGGAAGATCGTGCCCGCGCAACAGCAGGAAGACCGCTACGACCCCGATCACGGGAAACATCAGCCTCATCATCAGCGCCGCCGTCTCCGTCGTATCCTTGGCGGTGTCCCCCTTCTGTCGGTCGGGATGCGCCTCGTCGTGGCTGTCCTGGGCGTGCTGCTGTTCGGGAATGGGGATGCTCTCAGGCGCCGGACGGAAGCGGCGCAACAGCGCATAGACGGTGAGCGCAACGACGGCGAGAACTGTGATCTCACCCATTGTGTCGAATCCGCGGAAGTCCACCAGGATGACATTGACCACGTTCGTTCCGCCACCCTTTGTATAGGCGTTTTCGACGAAGTAGCGCGAAATGCTGTTCGTATCGGGATGCTGCAGGGCTGCAAACGCGAGCGTCGCCAATCCGACGCCGACGGAGAGCGCGATCGCGAAGTCACGCACGCGGTGCCATCGAATCCTGCCGGCTGGCGCTTCCGCCCTGGCCGGGGCGATACGTTTTGGCAACCATCGCAAGCCGAGTAGCAGGAGCACTGTCGTGACCGTCTCGACGACGATCTGCGTCAGGGCCACGTCGGGAGCCGATAGCCATACGAAGGTGACGCAGGTCACGAGACCGGCAGACCCGAGCAGGATCAGAGCGACGACACGATGAAACTTGGCCTGGATCGCGGCGCCGACCGCGCAGGCGGCGCCGACCGTCCAAAGCAAAACGAACGCAAGGTCGAATGTAGTGCGCAGGGGATCCGCAAGCGGGACGCCGCGCGAATAGAGCGGCAGCAAGGCAGAGAGGAACGCTGTACCGGCCAGGACTCTCAATTGTGGCTGGAGACGTCTCGTTCCGAGCTTGCTCTCGAGCCAGCGTGCGAGACGCCAGGATAGCGTCACCATCGTCCAGTCGAAGATCTGCTTCCCGCTGAAACGGCCGAGCAGGGGCGGCCCCTCGTTAACGAGAAGGTAGGAGCGCAGTATCACATAGACGCCGACGCCACCAACCATCGCCAGGCCGCTCATCAGCAATTCGGGCGTGAAGCCGTGCCAGATCCTGAGACTGTACTCCGGCATGTTGGAGCCGAGCACGGCGCCAGCGGCGGTGTCGAGGACCGGTGCAACGGTCAACGCCGGAGCGATGCCCACCACGACGCATGCAAGCACGAGAAGCTCGGCTGGAAGCCGCATCAGGAGGGGCGGCTCGTGAGGCGTGTGCGGAAGGCCGACGGGGGCGGGACCGAAGAACACGTCGCGAATGAACCGGAGAGAATAGGCAACGGTGAAAGTGCTTGCCGCAGTGACGATGTAGGGAAGCGCCTTATCGACGAATGAATTGTCATGGACTTCGATTGTCTCGGCGAAGAACATCTCTTTCGAGAGGAAGCCATTCAGCAGCGGCACGCCGGCCATCGATCCGGCCGCAACCATGGCCAGCGTCGCGGTGATCGGCATGAACGCGTAGAGACCGCTCAGGCGCCTGATGTCGCGCGTGCCGGTTTCGTGGTCGATGATGCCGGCAGCCATGAACAGCGAGGCCTTGAAGGTGGCGTGGTTCATGATGTGAAAGATCGCCGCGATCTGCCCGAACGGCGTGTCCAGTCCGGTCAAGAGCGTGATCAAGCCGAGATGGCTGATGGTCGAGTAAGCCAGTAGGCCCTTTAGATCCTGCTGGAATACCGCGAGAAACGCGCCCAGTAAAAAGGTGACCAGACCGGCCGATCCTACCAGCCACAGCCATTCGTTCGATCCGCCGAGCGCGGGCCAGAGTCTGACCAAAAGAAACACGCCCGCCTTCACCATCGTTGCCGAGTGCAGATAGGCGGATACGGGAGTCGGAGCAGCCATCGCGTGCGGCAGCCAAAAATGGAAGGGAAATTGGGCGCTCTTGGTCAGGGCGCCGAGCAGGATCAGCACGAGCGCGGGGACATAGAGCGCGTGCGAACGGATCGCCTCTCCTGACGTCAACACCTTGTCAAGGTCATAGCTGCCGACGATGTGACCGACCAGCAGCACGCCGGCAAAGAGGCAGAGTCCGCCACTCGAGGTGATCACCAGCGCCATCCGTGCACCGTCCCTGGCGGCCGCATTGTGATGCCAATAGCTGATCAGCAAGAACGAAAACAGGCTGGTCAGCTCCCAGAAAAAAACGAGCTGGATCAGATTGCCGGAGAGCACGATCCCCAACATCGCCCCCATGAAGGCGAGCAGGAGAGAAAAGAACCGCGGAACGGGGTCGCTAGGCGACATGTAATAGCGGGCGTACAGCACCACCAGAAATCCGATGCCGGTCACCAACGTGGCGAACGACCAGGCGAAGCCATCGAGTCTCAGTGCGAACGAAAGCCCAAGTTCGGCAACCCACGCCGTGCGCCAGCCGACGACCCCGCCGTGCGTCACGCTCGGATAGGCCACAGCAATGATGCAAAAGGCTGCAAGTGCAACTCCTCCGGCGAGCCATGCCGCAGCATTGCGGGCATGGACCCGCAGGAGGGCCGCAATGAAGCTTCCGACGAAAGGAAGGACGAGAACGGCAAGGAGGAACATGCCTTCGCTGCCCCAGCTGCTAGGTGGACAGTATGTATTCGCGACCCAGCTTGCTTAGCCGAGACAGACGCACATCGCCACTGTAAGGTTGGACGCCGTTGTGCGAGGTCGACCGGCATACCCGGGGCCAAGGCCAGCACTCGTTCACAATCGAACGGTTCAGATCCAATGAGGAAAAGTGCCAACCAGGGCAGCAATTGCGCCCGCCAGAGCGCCAAAAAGCGCGTACAATCCGCAGAGCGCGATCACCCGCCAGCCGTTCAGCACAACGGCCTCGCCGTTTTTGGGTTCACTGAACTCTGAGCGGCGTCGCATGTCGTGGATGCCATTCGTTGTTCCACGCGGGTGGGTACAGCCCAATATAACGACGTGCTGCGGAATTGCGGCTCACATTCACGTCAAAGGCCGGCCCGGCCCTGTTCAGGCGACAGAACGTTAGGGTCCTCAGATGCGGACCGACATACTGTTCAGCGTACTATGTGCGTGCACTTGTGTATGGCCGCCGCCTACTTCACCCAGCAGGGGTTTCACTCGGCTTCAGTGCAAGCGACTGCGCGGTTTCGCCGCAATGTCGCCGACGGGCTAAGGACACCATATTAGTTGTACTATGGCTTATAGCATCGACATTGATACGCGCGCGGCGCGCTTTGATCTTCACGCCGGTCTCCTTCATGCAGGCGGTTAGCCGGACGGTGTGCGCGCCGTCCGGGCTCTTTTCCAGCTTTCGTGATCTCCACCCGAGAGATCGAATTGAAGCAGAAGGAGTTTGTCATGCTGCCTCTTCCAAAAATCGCGCTCACCGCATCTGACTATCCACGGCTTGAACAGCTCGCCCACATTGCCGCCCGACAAGGAGACTTGGACGGGATCTTCCTTATGGGTGAGATCAACAGGGCCGAGATCGTACCCGAAGAGTCGGAGGATCTCCCCTCATTCGTGACCATAGGATCGTGGGTCACCTACTACCCCAACTGGGGCGTTCCTCCGCGAAGGGTCCAACTGGTCTGGCCCGAGGAGTGTCAAGCGGATCTTGCCCGCATTTCAGTTTTGACACCGCTAGGTGCGGCTTTGATCGGGCTTCAGGTCGGCGACCAAATGCCATACTTCGTTGCCGGCTGTTTGAACGTTGTCAGGGTGCAAAACGTGGCCCAGTCAGACGCCAAGGCAGTGCCACTCCTGCCCAAGGCGTCGCGTCGGCAGAGCAAGCCTCTTGATGATGACCCAGGACCATCTGCGGCATAGGAGAGATCAATCGCCAATTTCGAAGCCGAAAAGCGTCAGCGGATCGACTTCGAGTCACCCGGCAGGCGCAAAAGAGATCTAACCGTTCTGTCGGTTTCGGATGACAGCCAGATAGGTCGGTCCATCGGCGACGCTGGACCCACCATACGAGCGCGGCTTAGAGCCACGGTGTTTCCTCGTAAATGCCACGGATCAGTCCGGCCGCATCAAACTTGCAGCCCACGCAAACCTCGAAAGAACGGGAGCAGGATATGAGGAAGACTAAAGGCGCAGAAATCGCTCTGTTGACCATTCTAACAGCCATATTGTTGCTCACCGGCGCTGGAGCTCTTATCACGTGGGGAGCGACCACCGGTGTGGAAATCGGAAAGCATGGCTGGATAGCCCTTGGCCTCGGAACATTCTTCTCCATGCTAGTCGGTTGCGGGCTGATGGCGCTGATGTTCTTCAGCAGTCGCAGCGGTCACGACGATATGGCGGACCCCTTCCGTCGGACAGAGGTCAGATAATCGCATCGTGCCCTCATGACGGCCGAACAGTCGCCGGTCGCCGTAGCGGTTGCCCGTGGCACGCAGCGCCCGATCGTACTTCCTACCGGCTACGCCTGCGCTCTTGAGCAGCCACCAGTCGGGGCTGTTGCAATTGCCTTGCATGCACTGACTTTGCTGATCGGGTGCCAACTAATGAACGAGTTTCAGAGACATGGTATTGACTATTTTGTTGTGCCGCCGCTCTGTCCGCTGACCGAAACGCCGTATTAAACAGTGGCCGCTCGAGCTGCGATCGAAGGATGCAAGTCCATCCGCACTTATCATCTTTTCTGAGGTTGACGCGCAATATTTATCGCTTGTCAAAGGCGGACAAGAGACAACACTAACGGCGCGACGTTAACCGCGGTGTTTGGATATCTGAGGTGCTTCGGTGTGAACAGCGGCGTCATCCAATCCCGTCGCCAGACGACCGGAGCACATCCGTCGCCTCGCGCCGCGTCTATGCCCGTCGCATTCAACACGGAGGTAGCGCGATGAATCCGACAAGAACGCTTCACGATTTCGGTCAAAGCTTGTGGCTCGACAACATCACTCGCGATTTGCTCAACGATGGCACTCTGCAACATTACATCGACGAGCTCTCGGTGTCTGGTCTCACGTCGAACCCCGCAATCTTCAATCATGCGATCAACAACAGCACAACCTATGACGTCGACATTTCCCGGCAAGCGTTGCCGACAAAATCGGTTGAGGATCTTTTTTTCGATCTGGCCCTTGCAGATTTGACCCGCGCCGCCGAGCTATTTCAACCTGTTTTCGCCCGGACAAATGGGATCGACGGCTGGGTGTCGCTGGAAGTCTCGCCCGCCTTAGCTCATGACAGCGGCAAGACCGTCGAGGCGGCGCTCGAGCTTCACCGGCGTGGCGGCAAGCCCAACCTGTTCATTAAGATTCCCGGCACTGCGGAAGGGCTGCCTGCCATCGAGGCGGCTATCTTTGCCGGCGTTCCCATCAACGTCACGCTGCTTTTTTCGCGCGAGCAATACGTCGCGGCTGCCGATTCCTACCTGCGCGGCGTCGAGCGGCGCATCGCGGCGGGGCTGAATCCGGCAGTGGCCTCGGTTGCCTCGCTCTTCGTCAGCCGCTGGGATGTCGCAGTCGCCGGCAAGGTTCCGGGCGCGCTGACAACCCGGCTCGGCATAGCCGTCGCTCAGCGGACCTACAAGGCTTATCGAGAGTTGTTGGCCTCCCCGCGCTTCCTGCGCGCCGCCAACGCCGGCGCACTACCTCAGCGCCTGCTATGGGCCAGCACCGGCACCAAAGATCCGCACGCCCCCGATATCCTCTACATCAAAGCGCTCGCGGCACCTTTCACGATCAATACGATACCGGACGCTACCCTCAAGGCCTTTGAAGACCACGGCGAGGTCGACACGGCCCTCGATCCTGACGGAGGAGACTGCGAGAGGGTTCTCGCCGAATTCCTGAAGGCCGGCATCGATATCGACGTACTCGCTGCCAAGCTGCAGAACGACGGCGCCCAGTCTTTCGTCAAGTCTTGGAAAGATTTGATGGGCCGTATCAACTCCAAGGGGATCGCGATCCGCAAAGCGAGCTGACGTAGACGGTTATAACCGTACACCAGGCTTTGCGCGGGAGCATTAGGCCGGCCACCCACGCCATGCCCCGCCTTTCTATAAAGCTGCAGCCTATCCCGTGCCCGTGCGCGGCGCCGCGGCTCGATCGGCGATTGCGGTCCCGCAAGATCTATTCAGGCGCCGCTTGTATCTCGCCACTCTCGCGCATCGCGTGGAGTGCTATTCACGCAGACCTTTACCTTTACGCCGATTTCCGCCGCACTCGCGGGTTGCCAGCGGGGGCATTTCAAAGCCCCGAAAATTACTTGGATATTTGCATCGAGTTTGCGCTGCTAACTCTCGCCATTCGTCCACCGCGTCTATCTCTGGATTGAATTCCTTAGCGTTGCTAATTCGAGGAACGCGTCTGCTTGCCGCCTCAGCTCTTCGGATGCCATCGCCGGTGTGGTCTGTACACTCGACACGACCGTGACTCTGACCCCCAAACGCTGAACCGCCTCGACGAGGGCACGAAAATCGCCGTCGCCAGAGAAAAGGAACAGTTCATCCACTCGCGGGGCGATCTCGAGCGCGTCAATGGCAAGGTCCATACCAATGCTGCGCCTCGACCTCCTACCCTCATCCTCATGGCGCTTGATCAACTTCATACGGACGGTGAACCGATTGACCTCGAGCCAGTCAGTGAGACGCTGAACGTCGCCGGCCGCGCTTTCTCTTATCGCCAAGTAGAAGTAAGAACGGACAATGCTCCCGGATTTTTCGAATTCGAGCAACAATCTTTTGTAGTCGATCTCGAAGCCAAGGCTTCTGGCCGTCCGATCCAAATTGGCTCCATCGATGAAGAGCGCTCTTCGTCCTGTCATGCCTCTTGCTTCCGCGGCGATATGAGCCGCCTGCTTCTTCGCGCCAACGTGCGCAGGGTCCCTAGTGATCTCCCGAAATCCGAGGCAATACTTGGAATTGGTGGAACGGCGGCGGAGACGAAAGCGTCCACTCTAGCGTAGTCGCGCCGAGTCCCCACGGGTTGCTCGCTGCCCTCTCTTTCCGGACGAAGGCATACACCATAGTTGCGAAGAACGTGATCAGTCCGGCGGCGGAGAGATAGGATCCGATGGAGGCAATCTGATTCATGCCGCCGAATGCGTCCGGATAGTCTGCGATTCGTCGCGGCATTCCCGACAATCCGAGAAAATGCATAGGGAAAAACGCAATGTTGACGCCGACAAACGTCAGCCAGAAGTGCAGTTTGCCCAGGGTTTCCGAAAACATGTATCCGGTCATCTTCGGAAACCAATAATACCAGCCTGCAAAAATTGCGAACACGGCGCCAAGCGACAGGACGTAATGGAAATGCGCAACGACGTAGTAGGTGTCCTGCAGCGATCGGTCGATGCCTGGATTGGCAAGGACAACGCCGGTAACTCCTCCGATCGTGAACACGAAGATGAATCCGATTGCCCACAGCATGGGCGTCCTAAAGGTTATCGATCCACCCCACATCGTCGCTATCCAGGAAAAGATCTTAATGCCCGTCGGCACAGCGATAACCATGCTGGCCAAGGCGAAATACGCCTGCGCGCTGCTGGACATGCCGACGGTGTACATATGATGGGCCCAGACGAGGAATCCGATGACCCCAATCGCAAGCAGCGCATAGACCATCCCGAGATAGCCGAAAATCGGCTTGCGGCTGAACGTGGATACGACGTGGCTCACGATGCCGAAGCCGGGCAGAATCATGATGTAGACCTCGGGATGACCGAAGAACCAGAACAGATGCTGATACAGGATCGGGTCTCCACCGCCTTCAGGCGCGAAGAACGTCGTCCCGAAATTGCGGTCGGTGAGGAGCATGGTGATGGCACCAGCCAATACAGGCAGCGAGAGCAACAACAGGAAAGCCGTAACGAGGACCGACCAGACGAACAGCGGCATCTTATGCATCGTCATGCCGGGCGCTCGCATATTGAAGATCGTCGTGATGAAGTTGATCGAGCCGAGAATCGACGACGCACCCGCGAGATGCATCGACAGGATCACGAAATCGACTGCCGGTCCCGGATGACCGGCGGTCGACAACGGGGCGTAGAGCGTCCACCCGGTGCCGGCGCCGTCTGATCCAGGCGCGCCCTCGACGAACATCGAAATGATGAGCAGAAGAAACGACGCCGGCAGCAACCAGAATGAAATGTTGTTCATGCGCGGAAACGCCATGTCCGGCGCTCCGATCATGAGCGGCACCATCCAGTTGCCGAATCCGCCCATCATCGCAGGCATGAGCGTGAAGAAGATCATGATCAGGCCGTGGCCTGTCACGAATACGTTGTAGATATGGGGGTCTGTGAAAATCTGCAGGCCGGGAAGCTGCAATTCCATCCGAATCAAAACCGAAAAGGTTCCGCCGATAAAACCGGCACATATGGCGAGCACGAAGTACATCGTGCCGATATCCTTGTGGTTAGTCGAATAGAGATAGCGACGCCAGCCGCCCGGGCGTCCCTGCCCCCCATCGTGCGCGTCACCGACTGTCGACATGGTTGTCATCGCCAATTCCGATCAAGCTTGGAACGCTAGACCTGCTTGCCTCACGACCTTCAAAGCAAGTGGTTGCATCTATCTTCCATCAGAGCGCCCGAGCGGCAATGGATTTTAATTGCAGCTTAAATGCATGATTCTTGATCGTTGAAATTCGCGTCCTTCTTCCAGGCCGACATCAGAGACGTTGCGGTCCACGGTCCATTTGCATGGCGCGATGTCACATGTGGCTCTCTGGCGATTGAAGACTTGGGCCAAAGGAGCGGGACCAGCCTCTTCGCCGGCAGCGGAGCGCCATGTCCGCTTCAGACCTTAGCGAGCCTTTGCGCCCGCCGCCCGTGTCACTCGCCTAAGATCGCCAGGAAGGCCTCGAGTATCTGGGAACCACCACCGGATACATCTCGTGGACCTTCCGAAATTCGCGTGCGATCTCTTCGTAGCCGACTGCGTCGAGGAAGTCGCAGATCACCGTTTCGGCGCTACCGTGCACGTTGCAGCCGTCGTTGCTCCGTTGCAGCGATTTCAGTTTAGCGATCGTGTCCTGCTTGATGACGGTATGCTCGAATTGCGGCTTGGGCAAAACCGGCATTTCAACGTACTCCCCTTTCCGGCATGGCACGAAACTATCTCTCCACCGCCCCTTCGCATCGAATCGACCTTCCTCGATACGGTCCTTCCGTCGCAGGCCGATGTCTCAAAGCCCGAGATAAGCACGTCGGACTTCTGGATCGTCGATGAGCTGCTTGGCGGACCCGCTGCGAGCGATATGGCCGCTTTCCATGACGTAACCTCGGTCGGCAACCGACAGAGCCAGATTGACGTCCTGTTCGACCAACAGAACTGTCACGCCCTCGCTGCGGATCGCCACCAGCGCATCGATCAACTGCTCCACGACTACCGGTGCCAGTCCCAAGCTCATCTCGTCGATCATCAAGAGGATCGGAGCGGCCATCAATCCGCGGGCCATCGCGCACATCTGCTGTTCGCCTCCCGATAAGCTGCCGGCAAGCTGACGCCGGCGTTCCGCCAGGCGCGGAAATAGAGAGTACATTCTGTCCAGATCTCGGCTTATTCCGGACCTGTCCGCGCGTACGAACGCGCCCATCAACAGATTGTCCCGTACGCTCATGCGGTCGAAGAGCTGACGACCTTCAGGAACCTGTACGAGGCCGGCTCTAAAGGCACCGTCGGACGTCATCGGCAAGAGGTCCTGGGAATTGAAGTTCATGCTGCCCTGGCAGGGAAGCACGCGCGACAGCGCGCGCAGCAGAGTGGTCTTGCCCGCCCCGTTGCTGCCGACCAGCGTCACGACCTCGGCCGCGTAGATCTTCAGGGTTACGTCCTGCAAGACCGGCATTCCGCCGTAGCCCGCACTTACCCCGCGCACGTCAAGCAGCGGGACCGCTTTGGCTGCCGGGTCCAATTTCATGCCCGCCTCTTGCCGAGATAGGCCTCGACGACCGTTTGGTTCGACAGAACGCGGCCTGGATCGCCCTCGGCGATCTTCACGCCATGATTCAGCACCAGCAACCGATCCGACAGACTCCTGATGGCCTTGATGACGTGCTCGATGACAAGGACGCTGATCCCCTCATTGCGAACTTTGCGGATCACTTCGATCACGTCTTCGATCTCGACCTGATTGAGACCCGCCATGACCTCATCGCACAGAAGAACCTTCGGCTTCATTGCCAACGCCTTTGCCAGCTCGAGCCGCTTGCGGCCGGGCCCCCCCAATTCGTCGGCGCGCTGATCGATATTTTTGGCGAGTCCGACGAAATCCAACTGAGCGCGGGCCTGCTCGCGGGCTTTCGACATTTGGGCCTGTCCGCCTCCCCGTCCGAACAGTGCCCCCACGGCGACGTTGTCCAGAACCGATAGACCGGGAAAGGGACGCATGATCTGAAAGGTGCGGCCTATACCCAGTCTTGCACGGCGATATGCAGGCAAGCGAACAATGGACCTTCCTTCGAAGAGGATGTCGCCGGAGCTGGGAGCCAGCGTTCCGCTTATCAGGCTGACCAGCGTGGATTTGCCTGCACCGTTCGGACCGATCAGGCCGAGGATCTCGCCGCGCAGCAGCATGAAGCTGACGTCGTCGACGGCGACCAGCCCCTCAAAGCGTCGGGTGACGTGGCTGATTTCGAGCATCACCGTCACAGTTGGTGGCTCCGAATATTTTCGGCGAAGTAACGCCAGCCCGTGCTGCGAAAGCGCCGCAGCATGTCGGCCAGGCCGCGCGGCATCAAGACGACCGCGACGACGACCACAACGCCGAAGAACAGGCCCGCGAGACTGGTGATCTCGCTCGACAGAAGCTCGGAAACCGCCGAAAGCGAAAGAGCCCCGACGACGGGGCCGAAAACCGTCCCGGGTCCGCCAAATACCGCCATGATGATCATCTTGACGTTCAGGCCGATATCGAACGCGCTTTCCGGGTCGATGAACGTCACCCAGTAGGCGTGAATGCCGCCCGCCAGCGCGCTGAATACACCCGAGATGGCAAAAGCCACGGTTTTGTAGAGGGTCGTATTGACACCCATCACCGCCGCGCCTTCCTCATTTTCGCGGATGGCGATCAATCCAAAGCCGAAGCGGCTGCGCGTCAGCCAGTAGACGGTCAGAGTCGCGAGCACGAGCAGCAGCAGCGACAACTCGTAAAACAGCGGGTCGTTGTTGAGGGGCGGCAAGACGAGTCCGATGTTCCGCCCGGCCAGTTTCACGTTGGAGACGATCGCGGCCATGACCTGGGCGAGCGCCAGCGTCGCGATCGCGAAGTAGTGCCCCCGCAGCCGCAGCACCGGTATCCCAATGAGCACGGCAAACACGGCCGCAAGCGCCGCGCCGAACAGGAGGCCGACCCCGAAAGGCAATTGCCACTGCACCATCGCGATGGCCACGCCGTAGCTACCGAGCCCGTAAAAAACCGAATTTCCGAAGGAGGCATAGCCCGCATAGCCCCCAATGACATTCCAGCCTTGCGCCAGAACGGCCAGAAGCAGGGCATTGATGCCAAATTGGATGAGCACGTCCGAACCAAACCACGGCACCGCTGCCAGGACGGCAATCGCGGCCAGAAGTAGCATGGTGCGTGCCGCCTTCATGCCGCTTTCCCGAGCAGACCGTTGGGGCGAACGATCAGCACCAACACCAGCACGCCGAAGCTTGCCACGTCGGAGAAGGTCGATCCGATATAGAGTGCTGTCAGGGACTCCAGGACTCCCAGGAATAAGCCGCCGACGATCACACCGAGCGGATTGTCCAGTCCGCCTATGATCGAGATGGCAAAGGATTTGGCCGTCAGCGCCGCGCCGATATAGGGATTGATTTGCGACACCGTTCCGTAGAGGCCTCCGGCGGCGCCAGCCAGCGCAATCCCGATTCCAAACGTCATGGCGTAGAGGTGCCGGGGCTCGACGCCGTACAGCCGGGCCGCGACCAGATTTTGCGCGGTGGCGCGGATCGCACGTCCGAGCCGTGTGCGCAGCAAGAAGAGCCACATGCTGACGGTCAGCAGAATCGCAATGCCGAACGCCAGAAGACGCGACACCGGCAGTACCACCGTTCTCAAGGCGATGCTGTTGCCGGCATAGGACGGGTTGATCGTGCGGAAGTCGGCTGAAAACGCCAACTGAGCCAGGTAGGTGAGCACGACCTCGATCCCGAAGGTCACCAGCAGAGTGTTGAACATCGGCGCGCTGACAATCAGGTTCAAAAGGCCTCGTTGCACGCCGTATCCCACCGCGAACATCACCACGGCAGTCAGCGGCAGCCCCAGAAACGGGTCGATCCCGGCATAAGTGTACAGGTACCAGGACATATAGCCGCCGAGCATGATGAACGCGCCATGCGCGAGGTTGACGATATTGAGCACGCCCCAGACCAGGGCGAGACCGAGCGCCATCACAGCGTACAGACCGCCCAGGAGCATTCCGTTGACAAGAACTTGCGCGAGCAGGTCCACATCTTCCTCTTCTCAGCCGAAGGCCCGTTTGCAGTCTGCCTAGCGCACGTCCCAGGCCGGCATGGGATATTTCGGCGGCGCGATCTTGCCCTTGCCGCCGAAAATCGCGACCAAGCGGTCACCCTGAACCTGAATGACCGTCTGGGGCAGATCGATCTGGCCGCTCTCATTGAATTCGACCGGACCGTACAGGCTGTCGAACTTCACTTTCGAGAGCGCGTCGCGCACCTTCACGGGATCCGTGGAGCCTGCCATTTCCGCAGCCTGCACCAGGGCTTGTACGTCGGCGACGCCGGAGGCGGCATGATAATCGGGGTCGTAGCCGAACTTCGCCTTGTAGACGGCCGCGAACTGCGCGGCATCGCCAAACCAGCGGTCCTTCAGGTCTGCCGAAGGCAGCCAGGCCGTCATGCCGAAGGCGTAATCGGCATCCTTACCCAGCGCCTTGCGGAAATCCTCGCTGGGAACGCCCACAGTGAAGGAATACATCTTCGGAGCGACGGCCAGGCTCTTCGCCTGTCGCACGAAATTCAGGATCTCGGTCTCATGACCGGCGACCAGCACCGCATCGACGTTCTTGCTTTTGATCTGCGACAGAAGTGAACTGAAGTCCGTGGCGTTCGTGCTGTATCGCTCGTCCATGACCAGCGTCAGACCCGCCTTCTTTAATTTTGGTCGAGTCCCCTCCGCCACCGAAACGTCGAAGGCATCGTCCGCATACAGCAGCGCGACCGATTTGGGCGCAGGATCGAGCCCCTTCAACATCTCGATCGTCGAGCCAAAATAGTTGCTGGCCGGCGCCAGCGTCCCGAAGATGAACTTGAAGCCGCGCGAGAATATCTGGTCGGACGCGCCGCCCCCCTGCACCATTGGAACTCGGTATTTTTCGGAGACGGCCGAATCCGCCAGCGCGAAATTGCTCGCAAACGGCCCCAGCAGGAAGTCGACCTTGTCCGGCGAGACCAACTGCGTGTACTGACGCACACTCAAGTTCACGTCGGACTGATTGTCGTACAGCTTGAGCGTGAGCTTGTATGAATCGTTTCCAATCCTGACGCCCCCCGCGGCATTAATGCGATCGACCGCGAGCTGATAAGCGTCGCGATAGTAGCGGCCGGTATTGGCGACGGGTCCCGTCAGTTGTACCGACGCTCCCAAGACGATCTCCTTTGCAAGAACCTCGCCCGACGGCATCGCGACGGCAGCGGCAAACAGCAGGAGCGCCGACAGACGAGAGATTCTGAACACGAAGCTCATGCTCTCCTCCTCGCCTTCGATTGCGGTATCGGCGCGACGCTGCTCGCCGTCCGCTGGGGCTTTATAGCGATGAGAACGCTGCAGGGCGGCTGATGCAAGATCGACTCGCCCACCGATCCGCTCAACCAGCGCGCAAGGGTCCCTTGATCTCGATGGCCCACAACAATCAACTTGGCGCCCATTTCGCGAGCACACAGCACTATCTGTTCGGCCGGCCTCCCATGCCGGATCTCGCTGGTCGCGATGCATCCAGCGCGCTGGAAACGCTTGACGCCTTCGTCCAGCACCTTCTGCATCACAAACTGCTGATTTTGCGGGATATAAGTCATCGCTTCGCCGATGAGCATGCTTTCGGCAGCGTCGACGATCGCCAGAAGATGAACCGTCGCGCCGCACCTTGACGCCAACGTCTCGGTCTGCGCCAGTGCCTCGCGGCCATCGGGCGAGCCGTCGAAAGCCAACAGGATTTTCTTATACATTGCGGGTTTCCTCTCCGTACTTGCGTGCGCGGCCAGCAGCAACACGCCTGACCGCCCGAGCATCTGGTAATCTTGGCCCAATGGACGGCGCGAGCGGCCGGCACCTTCATCGACACGTTCAAGCTGCTGGCGCAAAGATGGCCGATAGCCATTGAGCCTTCAGGACGGTGTCGACGCCACCGACCATCGAAGGCTCGCCGAAGCGTTTCGAAAAGAAACCTTGCGGAAGTTCGCATCATCTCGGCATTCCTCAGCAGCACGCGGTTCGGCGCAACGATCTGCACGATTAAGCCGTCATCAACGTATGTCCGGGATCAAGTTTGACAAACGAAATGTATCAACACTTGATATCAGTTTTGTTGCTGCAGGATTTCGTGCGGCACCAACGCACAATTCGAGAATGCTCGAAGGTGTGACATGCGACGAAGCGACAAGGGATCCGACGCTGTCGGTCGAACATCCACCTGCATCGAACTTGCATTGAACTGGCAACGAATTTCGTTTGCGTCCCTCAACCACAGATGAATACAGTTCTCTCAAGCACACAACAAAGCGGCTCAGGTCCGCCCAAGGAGGTTTTGATGTCGCGAGACGTAGTACGGCAGCTTGCCCATCGTCGTGAGCTTCTCACCGTCGGCGCCGCTATTGCCGGTCTTCTGCCTCTCTCCAACAGCGCGTTCGCCGCCGCCAGGCGCTCGCGCCCAAACAAGGTAAACGCTCGCACCGACAAGACTTCCGAGACGGCGGCCACGCTCCGCGATCTTTGGATCGGCCACATTTTCTGGGTAAGAGCCGTCTCGCTCGCGACGATCGAAAAACAGGGAGCGATCGCAAAAACGGCAGAACGACAAGCCGTTGCCAACGCTCAATCCATCGCCGCGACCGTAGAGCCATTCTACGGCGCAGCGGCCAAGGACGCCTTCTTCAAGCTCCTTGCGGGGCACTATGGTGCCGTAAAAGCTTATCTTGCAGCGACGGTCGCAGGCGACGCCGCCAGGCAAGGCGCGGCGACTCAGTCTCTGACGTCGAACGCTGAGGAGATTGCAAGCTTTCTGAGCAAGGCAAACCCATATCTGCAGAAGGATACAGTGAACGGCCTGCTCCAGGCCCACGGTAGTCATCACATCCAGCAGATCCAGCAATTGACCGATCATCAGTACGATGCCGAGGCTCAAACCTGGGAAGAGATGAAGAATCACATCTATCAAATCGCAGATGCTACCGCCGACGCTCTGGCAAAGCAGTTTGCCGAGAAGTTCTCCTGACCTTCGAGGCAGACAACGAGCACAGAGGATCGCTGCTCGTCGCGGCGATCCATTCTAGCCGGCGCGAGGGGCAATGATATCAGAACTCGCCGAAGAGACCGGCCGAGCACCGCGAGCTCGGCCGGAACGAAGCGCCGTTCAATCGGATGTGACACTCGACCTCGACAGCACGCTCGACAGCACGGACGTCGTGCGCGGCCGCGAAATTGTGCCACATGGGACCCAATCCTTCATGAACGGGACTGACCGCGCGATACATGCCGATCGGCACGGGCTGGCGATTTTTCCGAACTCGCTGTCGACCGGAGGACCGTCACGCTGCTCGGCTCGCCGCTTGCTGAACACCAATCGACCGAGTGGCCTTCCGATAGTCCGATCAAGGCTGCTCCCAGGGGACTCAATACCGAAACCGCGTTCGGTTGTTCCGACGTTTCGTGGGGCATGACGAGGACGACCTGCCTTGTCGTGCCGGTAACATTATCGCGCACGTCCACATGCGAGTTGACTGCTACGACGTTCTCTGGGAGCTCGTCATCAGGGACGATTCTCGCCCGAGATATCTCCCGTAGTACGTTCGATGCGGACGACGCCATACGGCTGTTCGTCAGCGCGGAGATAGCCATGGCGTATAGCCTGTCTCGATCCGCTTCTGAAAGCATGACTGGAGGAAGTGCAATCGGATGGTCGTCGGGCGTATTCATGGCGGACTCCTGGCGGGTCGAACCTCGCTATTTTCGCTCACGGCTCACTCAACACAAGCGAAAAAGTTTGCGCATCACGATCAAGAAAATTGATCTATCCTCCTGAGTCTGACGCTTGAGCGTCGCCTCCGATGTGTTCAACGGTTCTAGTGCCGCAACCGTGAACTCCGGCGCCTCGCGAGAGTTGACGATCGACCGCCCGATCAGGGCTATTGGACACCGTTCACCGGAGGGCCCCATGCAAAACGAACTGTTGTCTGAGGCAATTCTCGATCAAATTGCTGATGCCGTCATCTACGCCGACCGATCGGGTGATATCGCGCGATGGAATCGCGCCTCCGTGGCCATGTTCGGCTTCTCCTCTGAAGAGGCGCTCGGCCAACGTCTCGATCTGATCATTCCGGAGCATTTGCGCGCTCCGCACTGGCGGGGCTTTGACGCAGCGATGTCAACCGGCGTCATGAAGCTGCAAGGTCGTCCGACTTTGACACGGGCCCTGCATAAGAGCGGACGCAAACTCTACGTTGAGATGACCTTTGCCCTCGTGAAGGGCGGCGACGGCGTGCTTGGCTCAGTCGCCATGGCCCGCGACGTCACTGAACGCATCGAGCGAGAGCGTTCTGCAGCACGCGCGGCCTGACTTCAGCCGCCACAGCCGCTCGCATCTTCGCTGCGTGGGCGCAAGGTCAGGAAAGCGCGACAGGCGCCTAGCGCGAGCGCACCCTCGTGCTCCCACAAGCCAACAACATTCTTGATGAAAACTTGCAATACTTTTCGCTTGTAGAACTCGACCGAATAGCCGGTACTGGTGCGCGGCAGCCCAACGATGGCTCAATGAGCCAAGGACTGCGGATTCTTTCTCGTTCTCGCAGGGAAACGACATCATGCGGAAAGCCCGGCTACCTCAACAGACAAACGCAGACGTCACAATACGGCAGCTTGCGCCCTCTCCTCTCAGGGCGAATGCACTCAGCTCCGGCTACTTTGGCTATTGGTCCAAAGAGGAGATACTGAGATTTCTCGAGCAACTGCTTGACGGCGAACACATCGGCTTGGCCGCATACGCGGCGATCGGTCGCGCGGCTTGCACTCATCTTGCAGACATGGCTTTAGAGGCCGAAATGGGCCAGGGAGCGATTTGCATCCTGCTCAGAAAGGAGATTGCCGCGAGAGGCGGGACCGGCATGCTTCGCGCCAAGGCAGCGGACGCCGTTCCCAGTATCGATTGCAGCCTCCGAAGCCGGATCAGATTTGCAAGCCGCAATCAGGCCATGCTGGCCGACATGATCGAGGATGCCGTCGTCGACATCTTCGATTCAAAACTGAATGCAAAGCTAATCTACTTGCTGCTGCTACACCGCAAGCAAGTCGAGCAGCTTGAAGCCATCGCCGCATAGCCACGTGGGGCCAGCAGATCTTTCGTGTCGCGCGGCACATGCAGAAACGAAGAGAGATTGTCGTGACCGCCAGAGAATCATTTGCGCATTGGGAGAAGAGAGAGATCGATCGTCGACTGAACGATGAGCTGGAGGGCACATTTCCGGCAAGCGATCCCCTCAAGATTACGCGCTTTTCCGTGAAGTCGCATGGTGCCCCCGACGACACCCGGCGGGGTGCCCCTGTGCCCAAGGTTCCACAGAGGCATCGATCAATCTTGTGATGTTCAATCAGATGCCGCCGACGGCGCGAAGGACGCCGCAGCGCCGATGAAGCAATGAGGTCATCGGAGGATATCATGGCCGGACTGTGCGGTCTCGACTCTCAATACGACGCATTCCTGTTTGCCTCGATATGCGAGACAGATCAGAGCAACTTGAGCGTCTTGTCACTACTCGCACGCCAGGACGTCGATCCCTGGCAGGAGGCGGCTCGCCTAACCAACCTTTCAAAGGCTCAGGCAATACAAAGCTTTGCCGCGACGATTTCACGATCGAAGAGCGAGCAATGGTCTCCGTCGGAGGCAATCGTGCTGGCTGGTCGCTTGATCGATCTATTGCCGTCGCATGGCCGCCCCTCATCGGCAGCGCCGTGGGCAGAGGATGGGATCGGTGGCTTGACGGTGTGGGTGGTGGTCGGGGCGCTATTCATCTCGATCGCCATTTCCGCAAACAACGTGCGGAATTCGACCAAGGCCTCCGGCGAGCCGATCAACGTCGTCAGCAAGACTGCACAGGCAGATACAGTCACAAGATCATCTAGTAGAATCGGAACAGATTAGCTCGTCGCTCGGAATCGAACGGACCGGTCGAGAGAAGGGAGAGGCATCGATGGGAAGCAAGATTGTCGCGGAGAATATCAAGTTGAAGCGCGCATACGATGATGTTCACTCCGGTGACGGCACGCGAATTCTGGTGGACCGTCTTTGGCCCCGCGGTGTCAGGAAAGTGGACGCCGCGATCGACCTGTGGGCCAAGGACATCGCGCCTAGCACCGGGCTGCGGAAATGGTTCGGGCACAATCCCGATCGTTGGACCGAATTCCGCCGCCGTTACTTGGAAGAGATGCGCCAGCACCGCGAGCGGCTTGACGAGCTACGCGCCCTTGCCCAACGCGGGCGTATTACCCTCGTTTTCGCAGCGCATGATGCTGCTCACAACGATGCCGTCGTTCTTAGGGAGATCTTGCTCGGCCGGAGCACCTCCCGAGCGTCTTAGTCTCGCATTGACCGGCAACCGAACGCGATGCGAGACTTGACTGTCTCGTGACAAGCAAACTTTTCTCGCGCTCACGATGGATCAAGGCCAAGTTCGCGCGCGGATACAAAAACACCTAATCGCAGCGCCCGCGCGCCTGTATTGTCTGCGCGGAGAGTATGGGGAAAGCCCCCCGTCAGGGCGTCAATGACCCGCGGTCGCAGAAGCCACGCGGGCCGGACCGTTCTGCCTACCTGCCTCCCCTAGCTGGAGCAGAGCGCGTGATTTTCGGCGGATCGCTCGCGGGAAATGTTTGTTCCAGCTGCCTGTCCAATTCCTCATCCAGTTCCCGTCTCTCGCGCTGTTCTCGGGTCTCAATTCTTCTTGTCACGACTAATCTCTCCAATCTCGGCGGGCAACCAAGCCCGCGGACCTTCTCCGCGACCGCGCTGAATGCGTGGCTTGGCGAATGGATTTCCTGCGGCAAGGGTTGTGACCGCAAGACGAGGCCCCTGCTTCATTGCGGGACCAGATTTGGGGCTTCGGACCTCCGGGCGCGAGCAAGCGATGCGGCGCACGCCCGGTTCACGAGCGGATTTGTCGATACCCCGGGCTGCGAGGAGATTGCTTGGAAACTCGATTAAACATCATTGCTCTCATGTATGCTCTAAAGACACGATCCCAAGGCAGCTGCGGACTTTTGACGCACAGTTACAATGCTGCGAACCCGATTCAGGCGAGCATCATCAGTCGGCGTCAGACCGGGAGGGGTTTGTGGTGCACTGGGGTCTGACAAAAGGAAATGCTGAGGCTGCGCGCCCGGTAACCTCGTCAGAGCCTTATGGGCATTAAACTGCTTGCGTGCGCTCAGACTTCGCCACTACAAGCACGCTGCATGGCAGTGGAGACAAGGTCGACCTATCTGCCAGGCCATTGAAGTAGCGGGCGAGCGCTCCGTGATCTCGGCGATCGACGATAATCAGATCCGCGCCTGTCTCAACGGCGGCGAGCATTATCTGCTCCGCCGGCTTCCCGTAGTCCAGCTTGCCTGCTGCCGCGCATCCGGTGCCCGTGAGCTGCCTCACAGCCTCGTCGAGCACTGCCTGCGTCTCTACTCCCTGATTCACGAAGGACAATGCCCCTGCCTCGACGGTGAGCATTCGCTCGGGCGATTCAACGATCGCAACGAGATGAACTCTCGAACCACACGCGGCCGCCACACTCTGGGCATGAACGAGTGCGTCGCGGCCATCCGGTGATCCATCAAAAGCCAGGAGAATCCTTCTGTACATCAGAGTCCTTGGTTTGACATACGTTGAAGCTCGGAACGTCGCCGGCCCTGCAATGGTTCCTCGGGGGCATGGTCGGTCGGCATTTTTCCCGCTCCTGGCGCGCGGATCACGCCGAGGTCAACCTGCACGTCGATCAACATTTGACAAGCGAAAATGATCATCAGCTGATGCCGATTAGCCAAAGGAAACTGGCGCGAGGCTTCTTCAGTCTAAACGACCATGGGCGCACGACTTGCCGGCCGTTGCACCTAACATTCTCCTCGATGAGAACTGACAACATTTTTCGTTTGCAAGACCCGCACACTGGGCGACTACTCAGGAGGCCCCATGGGGACACTGAACGCGGACGATTGGAACGGATGCAATGCCTCTGCCGCTCGAACATATCGTCAAGCATTCGATGGGCACCCCCGCGCTCACAGCGCCCCAACTGACATTGCTCCTTTTGGCAATTATTGTGTGCCTGGGCATTGCCCTCGTGTGGACCCTTTGGAAGATCGAGCACGATGCGCATCCGCGACACGATAGATATCGGTCGGATTAGGTAGGCCAATCAATCGCAGCCCAGCAAAGAGCTGATTGGATCAAAGTGGGCGCGACGGCATCCATCGCGCCCACGTTCTCTCTTCGGCGCCAACTAGTCGTCGCGGCCGACCTTGAGCACGGTGAGCTCGCGCCTTTCGCCGGTTCTGGTGCGGAATGAAATCGTCTGATTGGCCGAAAGCCCCAAAAGTGCGGCGCCGACCGGCGTCAGCACCGACACACGTCGGCGTCCGATATCGGCATCATGCGGATAAACTAGGACGATTTCTTGAATCTTTCCGGTCTGTTCATCTCGAAATTGCACCTTACTGCCGGAACTTACGATATCGGGACGCAGTTTATCTGCGGGGACGATATGCGCTCGGTCGAGCTCCTCCCGAAGATACTCACATACCTCGGCCATCGGCCCGCTTGCCATGGACGAGAGCGCCGATAGTCTGGCGAAATGATCAGCATCAATGGCAATCGGCGGTCTGATCTCAGCTACTCTGTCGCGCTGCATTTCCCACTCCTTTAAGAATTGTCGAGCGATCCAGCTCTCTTCCAACACATGCGCTCCTAAGCCGCCTGAGGGCCGTCGTCATCGGGCCCCGGAGAGCTAGTGGGAGCCCGACCGGCTCTGCGGCGGGATTGTGCCGGAAACAACACGGGTGCTCCCGCCGGTGCCAGGACGCTTTCGACAATGACGGAATGAAGCCCGCCCCCGATACTGAAGAACTTCATACGCTGCCCAACGCTCATTCCGAGAAGGGCGGCACCAAGCGGTGAGAGGACCGATAGTTCCATCAGCCCGTTTCTAAGATCGTGCGGGCACACTAGGATTTTGCTTTCGGAGTGCCGACCACCATCGACCCTGTAGGTCACCCACTCGTTGAGACGCACAGTACCAACCGGTATCTGGTTCGTATCGAACACGACGGCCCGACGAATCTCTGACATCAGGAACCTGCCTACCGGATGACGTTCTTTCACGGCATCATCGGCTAACCGTTCAAGGCGCGCATGGTCTCGTCGCGCTATGCCGATCGAGGGCAATTGCCCGGTGGACTCGACTCGGATGTTCGGCATCGCGCAATACTCCTCAGTTTTCATGAGCTGGTAAGACGCCTTCGTCCGCCTCTTGGCGTTCAGAGGGGGCTAGACATATGCTTCGCATCCTCCGGGTTAGATCGATTAGATTGTTCGCGTGCTGCCCCAGCGCACTTACCTGATTTCGATAATACCCGTCTGAAACCTCGATCGCTTCCATTCCAGTTTTGGCGCCTGCAAGTCGGGCAAGGTATGCAAATGACTGCAACGTATTGTTGCCGGCCAGTTGCACGGTTTTGCGACTATGGTCCGCAATGGTCGCAACTACATCGCTCGCCGCATTCATGTACACTCCCCCGATCTCTCTCGCCTCTGTCATCGCTTGAACTCCTTCGGTGTTAGCTCGATAGTGCGGCAGCTTGCCCCGTCGCCGACTGACCTAGCTTCGTATCGCGGCGCACGTTCGCCGACAGGCTCATGTCAAACGAGCGCGCAGCGCGTGCTACGCATCTCGTGACAGAGCAGGAAAGATTGTTTTAGAAACAGTTATGCCCGGACAGCCATTAAGGCTGCCCGGGTCACCTGCCTATTTGCAGGTAGCCCTCGACGCAATATTGTTGATCGAGCACAATGATATTCATGCCAACATAGTTGGCGCGACAGCCCGCGAAATCAAGATACTCCGTTGGTCCGCGCCGTTTTGTCGCGAACTGCTTCCTACCTTCGTACTTAGACACCATCCGATCTCCGCGGAATGAAACCGCGATGAGATACGAGCTTGAAAACCCATCGCGGATCAAGTTGGTCCTGCCCGTGAAACCCAACCCGGAATCTCCACGGTCGTGCGGTAGTCACGGTGGCCCTGCCGCTATTGCACAGCGCGCTTTCTAGCCACGCTGTCGCACTGGATCTGTGTCGCTCAGCCCAGCATTTTCATTGCATCGAACGGTCAAATAAACTCGTTTGTCGTCGAGCGCTGCCGATAGGAAGATGCTGCTCTCCGGGAGAAGAGTACCATGACCAACGCTGGGCAGAGACGTCCTGACCGACCGTCCATAGTTTTAACGAGGATGGACCGACAAAAGCTGCTCAGCCTGCTTCAAGACTCGCCGATGAGCAGCGTCGATACCGATTGCCCCCTTCGAGAGGAGATCGATCGCGCCGATTTGATTTCAGACACCGCAGCATGGAGTTCGGCCGTAAGACTCGGATGCGAGGTGAAGTTCGTCGAGCTTGGAACCTCACATCTTCGTCGCGGTCGTCTCGTTCTTCCGCACGAAGCCAGAACCGCTCACTGCATCTCGGTTCTTAGTCCGATTGGCACCGCCCTCATTGGACTTGGACCTGGGCAGTCAATTCATTGGACCGAGCGTGGTAGGGAACGAAGGCTCGCGGTACTTGAAGTGCGAGCGAGCGAAGTATCACCGCCGACCTAATCGGCGGCACAGCGTGACGATGATGCATGGTGACGGTCTTGGCGACCGTCGCCATTAGCATTTCGCCAATGCTGACGCGATTGCACGTGTTCCTGCTGAACGAGTCGCCACTCTTTCCTGTCGAGCTACTTCCCGACGCTTGCGGCCTTGCGCAGCGCGACGAGTGCCGCCTCCAACGCTGCGGCATCAACATTGGTCGCATGTGTGGCATAAACGGGGAACGAGAACCGAGGCGCGCCAGGAACCAGGTGAAGTGCGCCCTCGGCAATATGTGACTGAACCGCATGCATTCGGAAGTATCCGGAACCTCCCTCCAGGAGGATATAGCTCAGCGCAAGCGGACCGAGATTTGTTACGAGGCTCGGCACGGTTTCCGGAAAGCTTACCGCATGACGAAGAGCGAACTCTGAACCCCATTCGACGTGAACATATCGAGGATCATTCTCGTGATACTTTGCGAGATCGGTTGCCACGAGAACGAGCTCTTCCTCCATGACCAGATCGACCTCCAACCCTGGTCGATGCTGGGGAGCGTACATGATCGCGATATCTACAAGCCCGGCAGCAACGTGCGTAACCAAATCCTGAGGGACGTCGACGTGAACGCGAAGCGCAATATCCGGGTGTGATCGCCTCATCTCCCTCACCCAATCGGTCAAAAGCGGTCGCCACAAGCTGACTTCGCTTCCAATCGTCAAGACCGCGCTGTGTCCTTCCGGCACTGCCACTTGCTGTTTTGCCCGCTGCCACAATTGCACGAAAGTCGGCGCGAAACGAAGGAACTGTTCGCCCGCCGGGGTGAGGCTCGCACCGCCCTTGTTTCTAACGAACAGCGGCCGCCCGAGCTGCTGCTCAAGGAGGCGCACACGCGCGCTGACCGTGGTCTGCGCGACATGCAAGCGGTCCGCAGCTTTGATGAAACTACCGGTTGAAACGATCTCGATGAAAGTTCTGGCAAGTTCGATATCCATTGTTTCATAGCATAATTAATGCAGCAAAATGTCAATCGAGTTCGGTTATTTGCTTGTTCGGGCGATGGACGGGATTTGAACTCCGGCCGGGCCGCCATTCCTCATGGCTTAAAATAGCCGGCGTTTCACAAGCGCCGCCCCAAGGAAAGGGCCCGTCCCAAGCTATTCAAGATCGAGTGCGACCCTCTTCTTGCTAAAGGCGGGGCGGATCCCGATCCGCGGTCCATCGGCCGACGTCGGCAAGACGGTCGTGTCAGTTGGGGGCGGACGGCCTGATTGTACTCCAGCCGTGATTGGGAGATAGCGAATGGAAACTCGAGGGACGAGACGCTTCAGGAAACAACCAGCATTTTGGGGCCGCCGTAGGTCATCATCGGTTCGAACCGTCCTCCTCATCGTTACGATACGGCCAGAATCCGTCGCACAACGGTGCAATCGCCTTGCATTGAAGTGTCAGCACAATTCGTTTGTGCGCTCTGAGCTTTGAGCGGATACGGAACCGACGTGATGACAATATTCGCGCGAGATCCCTCGATCAATGGAGGCAAGATTGCATGAGCAGATCGCGGAGAAGTATCAGGATGCGGTAGCCGGCAGGAGGGATGTCGAGATTCTTCAGCCAGTCGTACCGCGATCGCTATCGCAAATTGGCAATGCAGCACGATCAGTCACGATGAGTAACATCAGCTATTGCACGATCTCGAAGGAAATGGACGCGTTCAAGCGTGAGGCTCGCTGCTGCCTTTCGCTCACAGGCGAGAATGGCAGCGCAGTCCACAGCTCACCGCTTTTACTATCTCAACGAAATATGATCGTTAGCCTTTCCTTTGATCGCTCTTCCTTACTTCGAGTCTAAACCCCTTCAGATGCTTCACCACACACCAAGCTTCTTCTACTTTCAGTGGAGCAATCACTGCGGGTCATGATTGAATGAACGAACAACTGCGCCTTAGCTTCCGCACCCACCGCCTTGGATGTCGAGAGTCCGATTTACTGAAGCAGACATTAAGCGCGCTGTTAGAGGTGTCCTCGACAGTGGTGGCAAAGTCGTGCGCGTCGAGATTTGGCCTGACGGACGCATTTCCGTGTTGATACGGGAAGAAAGATCGATTCCAATAGATCCTGAGGACGATCCGGAGGTGTCCAGGAGTTTGCTATGATGAGGATGGGACGCTCGGCGCTGCCGCTGCCTCGCTACACAAGGCGAAAACGCCTTCAGAAAGGGAGCCTCGCGTATTTTTTTGACCTGCCAACGTGGGCACGTAAAAAAGGTTGCCCAGTCAAGAACGAACCGCTTGGCACCGATTACCAGTTGGCTGTGCAGCGCGCCGAGAAGATCTTGCTGCCTGCGTTCGACAGCTGGCTGACGGGTGGTGATGATGCAAATCCCGTGGGCATTGGAGTAGTGATCGGAACGCTGGACTGGATGTTTCACGAGTATCGTCGAACGTGGAAACAGAAGACGGCAAAGCGTTTGCAGCCTTTGAGCCCCGGTCAATGCCGCGTGCATGAGACCGGCATCAAGATGATATGCGAATATCTGTTGAAGGACGGAAGGCGCCTTGGCACGCTCCGCGTTTCGAGCATCGATACGGCGTTTGCGGACGATCTGTTCGAGAAGCTACTCTACAAAGATGTCAACGGCGAAAGGGTCGAACGCCGCACGACCGTGAACCACGCGATGAAGACCGCTCGCGGCGCATGGAACACGATCTCACGGGCGCACCCACATCTGTTTCCGGCGAAGAACCCATTTGAGAGGATGGGCCTGCAGTCGACCTCGCGCGAAACACCACATGCTAATTTTGACGAGCTGGCAGCGTTCCGTGCGAAAGCGATCGAGTTGGGCTATCCGTCATTGGCAACGGGTGTCCTGATCGGTTGGGAATGGCTGCAGCGCAAGGCTCATATCTTCATCCGATTCATGGCGGAGCACTATCGGCCGGAAAGCCGCCCGAACCACGTCTATGTCATCAACTACAAGACGAGCACGGGCTCATGGGAGCCCCTCTACGACAGGAAGGGCAAACCGCTTTATCCCCTGCTAATGGCCGAGCTTAACGCCATGAAAGCATTGCGGCCGACGGGCGGCCTGATGCTGCGGCGAGATGGTAGTAGTTTGCCCTGGAGCGGCAAGGGCGAAATGCTGACTCAGGTCGAGCGCATTTCGAAGAAGATCATTCTGGCCGCGGGCTTGCGTCCTGAGCTCACCTTCACGTCATTTGGCCGGCATGGCGGGACCACCGAGGCGAGCACGTCCGGCCTCACAGAAACGCAACTGATGAAGAAGGGCCAATGGTCATCGACCAAAGCGATGGCGCACTACCTTCATCATGACGACGAGGCCAAGCAGGACGCACAGATGAAGCGCATCAAGCGGCGCAAGCAGACGGCCAGAAAGTGAACATTTGTCGGAATGGATTCTGCCGTCTTGTCGGAATGGGAATCAAGAAATCCGATAAGTGATTGAAAACATTGGAGCGGGTGAAGGGAATCGAACCCTCGTATTCAGCTTGGAAGGCTGCTGCTCTACCATTGAGCTACACCCGCGCTACGGGCTCCCTAACACGGCCGGGCGACGGTCTCAACTGCTGAGGACGCCGCGTTCCGGCATGTCCTCGGCCCTGCGAATCGCACCGGTTCCTTCCGGACTCGCCGCCCCCCTTAACAGCCGCCGCCATGCCGCCTATATTGAGATCTTCCGAAACCAACGAAAGGAGGTGATCCAGTGTCTCTTACCAAGCGCTGTCACCTCGCTGGGGTCGCCCGCTAAGCTCCGATTAGAAGCTTGGCATCGGGGCGGTCTCAGCCCTGGACCAGCGAGCACGAAATCGGGCGCGACGGGGTTTCCCCGCCGCGCCTTTTTCTTGGCGCTCGTTGGAGCGCTCGTTCGGTCAGCCCGTGCGAAGCCGCTCGCGCAACGCGACGGCCGCGATCGATATGCCGACACACCAGGCTATGACTGCCCGGTGCGGCTCCCCGCCGAGCACCAGTGTGGCGATGCTCGCGAGCAGGCACGGCGCAATGGCCTTGCCGTTGCGGCTCACGAGCGAGACCAGAAACGGCATCGCCGCGATCGATATCTGCAGGACGTCCATGGCAGGCAGACGGTAGCCGCAAGCTTCAGAAGCCGCAGACGTTGGTGGCGCGCGGACGCTTGCCGCGCCGGCTTTCCACGATGCGCTCGCCGCCGTTCTCGGCCGAGCTGCCGTAGTAGCGGTGATGGCCGCTCTGATCGTGCAGATCGGCCGTCTCCGATGGTTTGGCGCGACGTGCGTCGCAAATGATCCTGGTGTTGTGACCCGACATTGCCGCCTCCAGCAAAACCTTGTTGTTTATGGTCCATCAGTCGCGACCGCTTCCGGCCGCGTTCACGCGGCAAGGGTGCAATCGGGTTTCAGGACGGTTTCGTCGCTTGCGGGCGGCGCAATATTTTGCTTCGGGATTGTCGGCACCGCCTGCGGTGCAACGTCCTTGGTGTCTGTGCAGAAAAACAACGAGGTGACGATGCTTTACGCCATCCTGGCCTACCATGTGGAAGACGAGGTCATGTCCTGGACGCCGGAGCAGGACGCCGCCGTCGTGGCCAAAGTCATCGAGGTTCAAGCGCCGCTCAGGGAAAGCGGCCAGTTTGGACCGGCAGCCCGTCTGGACGAGACCCGAAAGGCCCGGACCCTGCGTGGCCCCGGCGCGGGCATGGTGCTGGACGGGCCGTTTGCCGAGACCAAGGAGCAGCTTCTGGGCTTTCATTTGATGCAATGCGCCACAGAGGAGGAGGCGATCGCCGCGGCGCGGAAGCTGCGGGCGGTCAATCCGACCGCGGTCTACGAAATCCGCCCGGTCAAGCTTTACGTGCCGGCCGACGGGTTCGGCTCGACGTAAAAGCGCTGGATCAGCAGCCCGCCAAACGCGAGGAACCACACGAAAGGCGCGAAATGCGGCGCGAACGCCGCAACGATCGTGCCCGGGATGAACACGGCAACCGGAAACAGGGACGCCATGATCTCGCGGCCCCAGCCGCGTAGGATCGTCCACCACAGCAAGGCATTGAGGCCGGCGATCGTGGTCAAATGCAGGCCGTAGAGCACCGCCACTGCGCTGCTCGTGGCGTAATTGGTGTAGAGGCCGTTGGTCACCGGCAGCAGCACGATCGAGAGCAGAAAAAACAGATTGAGGACCACCATGCCGCGGCTGCCGACGGGCTGGCGTGCCAGTCGGCGGTGATGGCTGATCCAGAACACACCGGCGATGATGAAGCTGAGCGCAAAGCCGGCGAGCTTGCCGGAATAGACCCGTGCCAGATCATTCCAGTCGGGCGCGGTGCTGAAGACCGCGGCCTTGGGCAGATCGTAGGCCAACAGCGTCATGGCGACGCCGAAAATGGTGTTGCTGAGCGACTCCAGCCGCCGCATCTCGAACTGGTCGGGCTTGAGCTCGGTCATCTCGGCCATGGGTTGCGGGAACTTTGGGCTGTCTTTCCCCCTAAATCCTAAACCCGGTTTCGTCCAGCTGCATTGCGATTCGCGATGGGATGGCCGACTCTCGGCCTTTCACCGGGGCGATTCGTGGCGACATATCTGGACACGCTCAATGCGGAGCAGCGCCGCGCCGTCGAGCATGGCGTGGCCGACGGCACGACATTGGGTGCGCCCCTGCTCGTCATCGCCGGCGCCGGCTCCGGCAAAACCAACACCCTGGCCCACCGCGTCGCGCATCTCATCGTCGCCGGCGCCGATCCGCGCCGCATCCTCTTGATGACGTTTTCCCGCCGCGCGGCAGCCGAGATGGCCGGCCGCGTCGAGCGCATCGCGCGCAAGGTGCTCGGCGAGAACAACGCCGCGATCATGCGCGAGGCGCTGACCTGGGCCGGCACCTTCCACGGCATCGGGGCGCGGCTGCTGCGCGAATATGCCGAGCGGATCGGCGTCGATCCCGCCTTCACCATCCACGACCGCGAGGATTCCGCCGACCTGATGAACCTGGTCCGGCACGAGCGCGGCCTGTCCAGGACCGAGAGCCGCTTTCCCGCCAAGGGCACCTGCCTGTCGATCTACTCGCGGTGCGTCAACGCGGAGATGGAGATCGAGAAGGTGCTGGGGCAGCATTATCCCTGGTGCGCGGGCTGGGCTGCCGAGCTGAAGGGACTGTTCGCCGCTTACGTCGAGGCCAAGCAGGCCCAGCACGTGCTCGATTACGACGACCTGCTGCTGTACTGGTCGCAGATGATGAGCGATGCGCTGATCGCCGAGGAGATCGGCGGCCGCTTCGACCACGTGCTGGTCGACGAATACCAGGACACCAACCGCCTGCAATCCTCGATCCTCCTGGCGCTGAAGCCCGACGGGCGCGGACTGACCGTTGTCGGCGACGATGCGCAGTCGATCTACTCGTTCCGCGCCGCCACCGTGCGCAACATCCTGGAATTTCCGCAGAGCTTCTCGCCGCGCGCGGAGATGATCACGCTTGACCGCAATTACCGCTCGACCCAGGCCGTGCTGGCCGCGGCCAATGGCGTGATTGGTCTCGCCCGCGAGCGCTTCACCAAGAACCTGTGGACCGACCGCAGCTCGGGGCGCAAACCGCAGCTCGTCACCGTGCACGACGAAGCCGACCAGGCACGCTACATCGTCGAGGAGGTGCTGGCGAACCGCGAGCAAGGCGCGCTGCTCAAGCACCAGGCCGTGCTGTTCCGGACGTCCTCGCATTCGGGTCCGCTCGAGATCGAGCTGACCCGCCGCAACATTCCCTTCGTCAAGTTCGGCGGGCTGAAATTCCTCGACGCAGCGCACGTCAAGGACGTGCTGGCGCTGCTGCGCTTTGCCGAAAATCCGCGCGACCGCGTCGCCGGTTTCCGCATCCTGCATCTGCTGCCTGGCATTGGACCTGCGACTGCGCAGCGCGTGCTCGACCAGATGGCGGAGAGCACCGATCCGCTTCATACGCTCGGCCAGCTTCCGGTGCCGGCGCGCACCGGGGCGGACTGGACCGACTTCGTCCGCACGACCCAGAACCTGCGCTATTCGGAATGGCCCGTCGATCTCGAGCGTGTGCGGCTGTGGTACGAGCCGCATCTCGATCGCATCCACGAGGATTCGGAGACGCGCCGCGCCGACCTGATGCAGCTCGAGCAGATCGCGAGCGGCTATTCCAGCCGCGAGAAATTCCTGACCGAGCTCACGCTCGATCCGCCGGATGCGACCAGCGACAAATCAGGTCCGCCCTTGCGCGACGAGGACTATCTGATCCTCTCCACCATCCATTCCGCCAAGGGCCAGGAGTGGAAATCGGTGTTCGTGCTCAACGTCGTCGACGGCTGCATGCCGTCCGATCTCGGCGCCGGCACCAGCGCTGAACTGGAAGAGGAGCGCCGCCTGCTCTATGTCGCGATGACCCGCGCCAAGGACGATCTCCACCTCGTCGTGCCACAGCGCTTCTTCACCCACGGCCAGGCTGCCAAGGGCGACCGCCACGTCTACGCCTCGCGCACCCGCTTCATCCCGGAGCAGCTGGTCTACCTGTTCGAGCGCACCGCATGGCCGAAGGCCGCCGCGGGTGGCGCGCGTACCGCGGCGCAGGGGCCGAAGATCGACATCGGCGCGCGGATGCGGGGGATGTGGCGGTAGACGCAAGAGGCCGGTCGTGGGACCTGTCAGGACAACTGGAACAGCACAGGTCGGGACATGAAAGCCGTTGTCGTCGAGCAATACGCCCCAATCGATCAGATCGAGCTCAAGGACGTCCCACCTCCATCCATGGAGCCGGGCCAGTTGCGCATCCGCGTCGAAGCCGCCGGCATCGGCTTCGTCGACGGCTTGAAGATCGAAGGGCGCTACCAGACCAAGGATCCCCTGCCCTTCATTCCCGGGACGGAGTTCGCAGGCGTGGTGACGGACGCGCCCGGGGCACCCGGCGGCTATCAGGCCGGCATGCGCGTGATGGGGATGACGCGCTCCGGCGCGCTTGCCGAGGAGATCGTCGTCAGCCCCGCAGCGCTCCATCCGCTGCCGCACGGCGTTGCGGCCGAGGTCGCCGCCTCGTTTCGCGCCAATTATCTGACCGCGCTCTATGCGCTCAGTGCACGCGCCTCGCTCTGCGCAGGCGAGCAGCTGCTCGTGCTGGGCGCGGCCGGCGGCACGGGGATCGCAGCCGTGCAGATCGGAAAGCTGCTCGGCGCGCGGGTGATCGCGGCGGCGTCGACGCCGGACAAGCGCGAATTCGCGCAGGCGCACGGCGCCGACGCCGTGATCGATTATACGCAGGCCGGCTGGCGCGACACGTTGAAGGAGTTGACCGGAGGACACGGCGCCGACGTCATCTTCGATCCCGTCGGCGGCGAGATCTCGGTGCAGGCCTTTCGATCCATCGCCTGGCGCGGACGCCATCTCGTGGTCGGCTTTGCGGCCGGTGCCATCCCCGCTCTGCCCTTCAATCTCCCGCTGCTGAAAGGCGGCGCCCTGCTCGGCGTCGACCTCGCTCAGATCCCGCTGCGTGAGCCCGAGCTGCAGAAGCGCCTGATGTCGCAATTGACCGGCTGGCTCGCCGACGGCCAGCTCAAGCCCGTGGTCGGCCGCGTCTTCGCGCTCGAGGATTTCCGGGAGGCGTTCAGAGCCATGCAGACGCGCGCGGCGCTCGGCAAGATGGTGGTGCGGATCGCGCGATAGAACGCCACGGGCGCAAGGTGATGCCTATGGCCAGGGAGATGATGGGATGACCGATGCTGAGAGCCGGTGTCCGCCTACGCCCTGCGGGCTACGGCGCGACAGCCTTCGCTCACTTCGCGCCACGAGCATTTGTGCTGGCTTGCCTAGCCGTAGCTCGCGAAGCGAGCGAAGGCTGGTGGGGGAGGCAGGACTCGAACCTGCGAAGCCATGAGGCGGCTGATTTACAGTCAGCTCCCTTTGCCACTCGGGACACTCCCCCGCTCGACGGCAGCACAATCGGGCCGGACCTTGCCGGCGGACCGAAGACGGCCATGGAACGTGAGGCCGCGACAGCCCGGATGGGGGCGCGACCGGGCGCGGTTATGGGCGAAGCGGTGGGGTAAAGTCAACCGAGGCGAACAGCTAAAATCGCCCTCGCGGGCGCTCAAATTGCCATATTCCGGGACCCGTGACACAAGCGAGCCCATGAAGGATCGAAAATTCGCACCAAAGGGTTCCCGCGGCGGGGCTAAGCCCTTCAACAGACCAGGGAAATCGGCCGGCCGGCCGGCCTGGCGGGACCGCGATTCGCACCCCGACGGACCGGCCATCCTCTATGGCTGGCACACGGTCACCATGGCGCTGGCCAATCCGGCGCGGCGGATCCGCAAGCTGACGCTGACCGAAAACGCAGCGAAGCGGCTCGCGGACGAAAACATCGCGACCCCAGTCACGCCCGAGATCGTTCGGCCTCAGGAGATCGACCGTCTGCTCTCGCCCGACGCCGTGCACCAGGGCCTGCTCGCCGAAGCCGACCCCCTGCCCTCGCCCGATATCGAGACCCTGAAGCAGGAGGGCATGGTGCTGGTGCTCGACCAGATCACCGATCCCCACAATGTCGGCGCCATCCTGCGCTCGGCCGCCGCGTTCGCGGTCAAGGCGATCGTCACCACCGCGCGCCACAGTCCGGAAGCGACCGGCGTGCTGGCGAAGGCCGCTTCAGGCGCGCTCGAACTGGTGCCTGTCGTCACCGTGCAAAATCTCGCCCGTGCGCTCACCGGGCTGAACGAACGCGGCTTCCAGACCGTCGGGCTCGACAGCGAAGGCAGCGAGGACCTCTCGGACGTCGCGCTGCGCGAGCCGCTCGCGCTGGTGCTGGGGGCCGAAGGAAAAGGTCTGCGGCAATTGACCCGCGAGACCTGCAGCGTCGTGGCGCGGCTCGACATGCCCGGCGAGATCAAGAGCCTCAACGTGTCGAATGCCGCCGTGCTCGCACTCTATGTCGGTGCGAGCCGGCTGGGGCTGATGAAGCGCTAGCTCCTTCGCCTTGTATCGAAAAGCAAAACGCCCGTCAGCATCACGCGGACGGGCGTTCGTTACTTGGACCGATCAGAGATCAGTAATAGCGGCGCAGCACGCGGTGGCCGCCGTAGTACGGCGCCGGCGCGTGGCGGTGGGCGTAGCCGTAGCGCGGAGCGTGGCGGTGGGCGTAGCCGTAGTTCACGCGCGGCAGATAGCCGTAGCGCGGACCGTAGCCGTAACGGTACGGACGGTAGTACGGGCGGTGATGGGGAGCCACTGCGGCGCGATAGCCATATCCGTAGTTTGCGGGCGCGACGACCGCGTCCTCACGGTAGGTCGGATACGGCGCGAAGGCGCCCGGGCCAGTGTAGGTCGGGCCCTGGTTGACGTAGTAATATTGCGTGGTCGGCTCGGCGAGACGCTCATAGGCGCCATAGCCATAGCCGTACCCGTAGCCGCCGCAGCCGGTGTTGCAGCCGGAATAGACCGGCGCGACCGGCTGGCACGGATTGAAGCCGCAGGCCGCGGCCGGCGCGGTGGCGGCGAACATCACGGCAGCCGCCGCGACCAGTCCCGAAATCATCTGACGCATTACTCTCTCCTGTTGATTTCCGTGTTGTTGGATTTTGACGTTTCTTAACCCGGCGGCCTGCCGGGGACCTCGACATGCGGCCGCGGTCGCGGCGGCCGCGGACGATTGTTGATCTCGGGCGCGTAGATCACCGGGGGCGGATCGACGGGCGGATCCATCTGCGCCGGCAGCGGCGCCGATTGCGCGCCCCAGCTCTGGTGATAGCTCTCGGCCGGCTTCGGCAACTTGCGGTTCGCGGGCGGCTCGACTTCGAGCCGGCCGTAGCCGGGCCGCAGGCCCAGCGTCGGATAATAGTGGCCGACATTGTCGGGCTGACGCTCGGCGATATAGCGTCCGCCGTAGATCGTAGGCTGCACCTGCTGGTTCTTGCCCAGTCCCCAGACACCCTCGACCACCGCATAGGACGCGTCGATATTGTTGATGATGATCGGCACGCCGGGACGGCCGGGAATGACGATATCGAAGCCCTCGCCGGCAAACGCGGTCGCAGGCAATCCGATCAGAAAGGCGGCGAGCGCTACAGCGCGCATGAGGAGACCCCGGTTATGCGGCTGCAACCTAGCCGATCACGACGTAGAGAGGGTTAAGGCCCGCTCACCAACTTCCGGTAAGCCTAATGCGTAAGGATTGCGCGCCGCTCAAATGCTGGGAAGCGGGCTAGTGAAGCGTTAACGCCGCAGGTCGCGGCGGCACGGAACCGCGCCGCGCGCTCACCTTCGGTTGAGCGTTCAAAATTCCCGGTTTCAGCGGAACGTCCGGCGCCGTGAGTGTTTAGCTCTCGTCAACAAAATGGGAGCCAACAACCATGACGATTAGACTTCTCGGAGCGACGGCGATTGCGGCGACCATGCTGGCGGGCTCTGCCATGGCGCAGTCTGTGGTCAACGAACCCGGCCGCTGCTCGGCGCAATTCCCCAACGCCAACTGCCAGAATCTCGGCCCCGGCAACCCTTACACCGATCGTGGCAACCGCCAGCGCCGCGTGTCCCACCGGCAGACCAATGCCGATTGGAATAACGACTGGAACAGGAGCCGCACCGGCTTCTGGCCGACCGACGTCGCGGCCGGCGTAGCTGGCGCCGCGATCGGCACCGCCGGCGCGATCGCGACCGCACCGTTCCGCGCCTGGGACAATTCCTATGCCTACGACAATCGCTGGAATAATTCCTGGGACAATCGCAGCTGGGACACCCGCTCTTATGCCGAGCGTAACGACTTCGTCTGCACGCCCGGCACCTGGTTCAAGGGACAAGACGGCCGCCGGCACATCTGCCAGTAAGTCGATCTAAATCGATGCGAGAGATCAGGCGGCCCCGAGGGCCGCCTGATTTCATGCTGGTGCCACGACCTCTCGGGTTCTGGCACTTTCCGATCAAGTCTGGTATTGCGGCGCGCACGGGCGGACAGCCCCGGCGCCTGCCGGCCCTGCCCGCGTCTTTCAGGCGTCGCCGGCTTAGCTCAGCGGTAGAGCAGCGGTTTTGTAAACCGAAGGTCGGGGGTTCAATCCCCTCAGCCGGCACCATCAAAGACCCAGGATTCCGCGAACCACCGGGACGAAGAAAAACGCGGCAAGCCCGAGAAGCATGCCGATGACGAGCTTCACGTATCGCCCGGCTACGTTCTCATCCAGCCACTGCCCCACCTGTGTGAACAACGCGAGCGACCAAGCCTCGACGACGGAGGCGCTGCAGCGCGTCCGGGACACGACGGTCGCACCGCCATCACCGACGCAATGTCGTTACACCGCAGCCGTCACACGTCCGTGGCCAAGCGGACGCGATCCGGCAAATCGCCCAGCCGCCACAGGCCGAGGCTCTTGTCGCGCCAGCCGCCGTCGCCCTCCTCGCAGCGCTCGTCGATCAACGCGCGCGGCGCGGGCCAGTCGAACGGTGCCTTGGTCATGTCGAGCGCGCGCCAGTCGCCGTCCTCGCAATCGCGATTGTGCTCCCATTCCGGAAACGTGGTGACGAGCAGGAATTGCGCCCCGCTCTCCCGAAAGCGCGCGATGGCGCGGGCGATGTTCTCAAAACTCAGATGCACCAGGCAGTCGCGGCACAGGATCAGGTCGGCACGCGGCAGGGCATCGCGCGTGATATCGGCAACGAGGAAGCGGCCGGCCAGCTCGCCGTCCGCCACGCGCCGGTTGTTGGCGGCGATCAGCGAGGGCACGATGTCGATGCCGATGTAGTCGAGATCGAGCTTGATGCGGCCAATCCAGCCCGCATCGCCGCAGGGCGCATCAAGCAGCGAGCGCGCGCCGAGCCGTTGCAGCAATGACGGAAGCGCCTCGCGGATGGCAGCGGTGGCGGTGTCCTCCGAGCCGAGGCCCGACACCGAGCTGGCCGCGCCCCAAAGGTTGGTCTGCTCGATCCGCTCGAACCGCGCGGCGAGATCGAGGCCCGCGAAATTATCGCGGTCGGCGACGAAGCGTTCGTGAGCCAGCACGGGGGGACGATTGGCGATCATCTGACGGGCGCGAGTCGAAATTGCGATGCGGGACATCATACAGCGAACGCCGCCGATGTGGTCAGGTTGTGATGACGGCCGTGCGGTTCGTCATCGCCTCGGGATTTCTGCTGGCGCTGTCGACGGCATTCGCGTCCCGAACAGAGGGCCGCGCGGAACCAACGACGCACGTCGTTCGTTCTCGACCCATGCGAATTCGCGAAGAAAACCGGAATATGTTTCTGCTGGCGACGGTGACACTATTCTGTGGCGCCGTGGCCGGGACGTTGACGCTGCTTGAGCCGGTGTTTCAGCCGGCCCCCGAGAGGCAGGTCGCCGAGCGGACTGTGGCCGAGCGGACTGTGATCGACGTCACCAGGATCTCGGATCAGAGGCCGGTTCGGGTGGTGGGCGCGCCGTTCGAGCCCAACGTCAACCCGCGCGAGCGATAGCTTATCTCGGCGATGCCTTGGTGCCCTCCTCGGGCCGGCCATGGGCACGCGCCAATTCCTCCACGAACGCGATCACCTCCGCCCGCCTGTCGGGCGGAAGCGACAGGAACGCGCGGATCAGCCTCAAGCCATCCACTTCGGCCGAACGTTCTTTTCCGGACTCCATTCGCCCACTTTCGGGCGACCGGGAAAAATATGCAACCCTTGTCAACCGTCTTGATTCGGTGCAGCCGCTTTGCTGGAATGGCGGCGGCTGAGGTGGATCATGAAATGGATCAGGGAACGCGACGCGCTGATCGCGCAGACACTGGCCTTCGTCCAATCGGTGACCGGCAGGACGGATGAGCTCCTGCGGCCGGGCGCGCCGCCGGAGGCTTCGGCGGCGACCATCGAGGCCGTCGCGGTCGAGACCGTCATGGTCGAGGTCGAGGCACCCCCGGCCCCTCCGCAGCCTCAGCCCATCCAGCTTTCGCCGCCGCGGACGACCGGCGATTTCCGCACCGAGATGCAGGCCCGCATCGCCAATTTCCGCAAGCATCAGGAGCGGTTCGAGCGCGAGCGCGAGGAACATTGTGCGCAAACCCTGACCAGATTGCGCGCCGCCCTCCGCGACGCCCCTGGCCCGCTGGCCAAAAAGTAAGGTGGCCCCGTCAGAGGGCCGACAGCCAGATCCCACAGCCAAGACTTATAGCCAAGACCACACCAGCCAAAGATTGGCAGTGCAGGCGCCGAGGAGCGCCAGCGTCAGCGGCAGGAGCATGTGCCCGCAGGAGGTGTTCAGGTGGCTCGTCATGGCGGAAAACATCCGCTGATTCCGCCAAATGAGTCCCGGGGATTCTTTTTTTCGCGATTCAGGACTCGTTAAGGACTCAAGGCCCGGCGCGCCCGATCACGGGCCCGTGATCAACCGCCACCTGGAACACCCGGGCACGTAGGGCCGTTAACGGGCTTTCCGGAGCGGAAAGCAATGCCCTACGCCCTGTTCTGCAACGACGCCCAGATCAGCAAGGCCTATCCGAGCGAGTCCGACGTCTGGAAGCTCGCGCAGCGGAGTGGCCTGGTCGTGGATGTCAGCGCCGACGAGGAGCGCCCGGGGCCGCGCCGGGTGCTCGACAATGATTACGAGATCAAACCCTGTCGGGCTGCCCCGGGCGAGGACCCCGCCAGGAACAAGGCCGAGGCCGAGCGCCAGTCCAGGATGGAGCTTGAGCTGAATTCGTGAGGGGTTGCCGAAGGAAGCCGCAGGGGGATCAGGGCGTCGCGGTCGCCAGCGAGGCCTGCTCACCAGGCATGGCCACGCAGGCCTTGCGGCGGTGCAGCCCGCGGATCGCCCCGGTGACTTTCATCACCTTGCCCGACGGACACGAAGCGTCCTTGACGAAAGCCACCTCGTAAGGTGCCAACATCAGAGGCTCGGATTTGAGGATTGTCTGTGCAGAGCACGGCAGGCCCAAGAAGCACGAGAGCACCACCGCCGACACCAAGATACGCATGTCCGTCGTCCCACCAGCCCGGTAATTGTCATATAACGCGTTCCGGAGCGCGAGTTCCGTAAGCGGCAAAAATTATTTTTGCTTTACCCGAGATCCATGACGCGCGTGAGAAAGCGCGCGCCGGAATGTTCGTCTGCAAATGACGCGCCAGATGGTTCACGCATTGCAAATGCAGGGCTGGCCGACGGGCGGGCGGCGGACAGACGAAAGGCCGGCGGAGCCGGCCTTTGTCAGAGCGTGGTCGTAGTCGCGGTCAGTAGCGCGAAGCTGCCGGACCGCCCCAGCCGAAACGATAGTTCACACCGACCTTGACGGTATGCTCGTCCTCCCGGCCGCGGACCCCGACGATTTCGGCCGGACCCGAGGTGAAGGTGGTGCTGCCGAAATTATAATACTGGTACTCGGCCTTGGCGGACCAGCTCGGCGCGAACATGTACTCGAGACCGGCGCCGACCGTGTAGCCGTCCTTGCTGTTGCCGGTCGTGGTGAAGGCCTGCGGCACGCCGGCGATGTTGACGCCGAGATTGTTGTTACGCCAGGCGTAACCGCCCTTGGCGTAGAGCAGCGTCGGTCCCCAGGTGTAGCCGATACGGCCGGTCACCGACCCGATCTGGTCGGTGTTGGACGTCACCTGCGTGCCCAGCGGGAACGTGACGCCGTTGTTGTTGGTCGGCAGCCACGAGTACTGAGCCTCGATACCCATCACCCAATTGGGGGCGAACTGGTAGTCGAAGCCGCCCTGCACGCCGCCCATGAACCGGGCGTCGCTGGACTGGAAGCTGTTGTCGCCGGCAAACGCGCCGCCGACATGACCGCCGATATAGAAACCGGTCCAATTATAGATCACCTGCGGCGGCGTATAGGCCGGCGCCTTGGCATAGGTGCGCGGCTGCATGTCCGCCGCTGCGGCCGGCGCGGCCAGCGCAAGCAGAGCAACTGCACCCAGCAAAATCGATTTCATGATCATCCCCGTTCTTTCATTTACGACACTCAGGAAACAACGTGGCGTGAATTGGGTTGCTCCGCGGCAATGCCGGAACGTTGATCGTTCGTTACTGTGACGGGTCGGCAACAACGCGAGTTTGTTCCATCCCGCCGACTGTTTTTGTCGACTCGCAAGACCTGCCGTCCCAATTTGTCGCAACGCCAAACCGCCCCGTTCAAAGCTCGCCGAAATGTGATCCGGCGGCTCCGGCGATCCCGTTCTAGCACCAGGCCATGAAGGCCGGCTTTGCGCTACCGCGTCATCTTTTCGAGTTCCGGAAAGGGTGCGTAAACCGCGCCGGCACAGAGCTCGCTGGTCCGGTCGACGACACGGTCCGCTCGTCCGTTGACGAAGATCACCGCACGTTCCCGCATGGCCTTGTAGCTGCCGTCGGTCTCGCGCGGGGTGAAGTGCAGACAGCTCACATAGAACTGCCGGCCGCCGACCTCGCGCTGGACCGGCTCGGCCATGCTGGCCTCGCGCACGCCGACCGGGTTGTTCAGATAGGTGCGCATCAGTGCCAGCGTGTCGCTGCGGAAATTGTCGGGAAACGGTTGCGGCCCTCCGGCCTGGGTCCCGCCCATGAAGGTCGGACGGTCGCCATCGCCGCCGAAACAGGCCGCAAGCGCCAGCGGCAAGGTCAGGATCAACGCCAGGCGCGCAGTACGTTTCGCCAATCGCCCCACAGCTCGCGCTCTCCACGTGCACAGACTCCGGGCATGTTCTAGCCCCAAGGCCGCGCAAAGGGAACGCACCGCACCGCCGCCGGCGCCTGCGCCTGCGCCTGCGCTTTCGCACAGGCGCCGGGACGGGCCTGAAGTCCGTACGCGGCGGCGGGCAATGCAAGGTGCCGCCGCGCGGGATCAGACGTCAGCTGCGCTTGTCGCTGGTGGCCGGCTTGGCCAGGTCCGGCTGCGCCTTCTGCGACTTCTTGGCCGACAGATGCTTGTCGTCGTGGCTGTGCGTGGGCGCCGACTTGTGCTCGTCCGGCGTCGCCGCCGCGTTGGCATTCATCGCCTTCGACTTGGAATCCGTCTCGGAGTCCGCCTTGACGTCGGCGGGCTTGATGTCAGCAGCCTTTACGTCAGCAGCTTTGGCATCGGCTTTGGCGTCGGCCTTGACAGCGGCGTCCGGCTTTGCGGCGGTGGTGGACGCCTTGGTCTGGCCCTGGTCCGCCTTGATCACCGGGGCGATCGTGGTGGTCTTGCCGGCCTCGGCGGCAAAGGCCGGAGCTGCGATCACGGAAGCCGCGAGCAAGGCTGCGGAAATGGTCTTCAGCATGGTGGTCTCCTCTTGGAAGGATCTCGAGGCGGCACCCTCTCGCCTACCCTTCGATCGTAGACCGGAACCTAGGGGCGAGGCACTGAACCCAGTCTGAAGCCCCTTGCAGGCTCCCGTTCATCTCGATGACGAGCTTGTCATCTGCATCCGGGCGAGCAGATGGTGCGAAGCGGGAATGTTTCTGCGGGACGGGTGTTTCGGTCTTCGGGCAATCGTGTAGGATCGCCAAGTTCCATACGGGAGAATTTAGATGCGCAAACTCTCAATGCTTGTCGTGCCGGGACTGGTCGCTATGTCGCTGGCGGCCGCACCGGTGCTGTCCAGCGCCTATGCCGCGGGCGGCGACTCCCCTTCGCCGCCGCCGAGCTCGGACTCATCGACCAAGAAGGGCAAGAAGAAGAGCTCTTCCGTCAACGACCCCAAATTCCTCGCCGCCTATCGCACCGCCTACACCGCGATCTACGACAACCACGACTACACCGGCGCGATCGGCCAGCTGAAGTCGTTGAAGCGCGACGACGTCGCCGACGTCGCCAATCTGATCGGCTACTCCTATCGCAAGCTCGGCGACTACCAGTCGTCGAAGCTCTATTACGAGCTGGCGCTGAAGGACGATCCGAACCACGTCCGCACCTGGCAATATTACGGCCTCTGGCAGCTCGAACAGGGCAACCGCGAACAGGCGCAGTATCACCTGAACAAGATCGCCTCGCTCGCCGGCACCGACAGCTCCGAATATCGCTCGCTTGCGGCTGCGCTCGACAAGCCGACCGGCGCGACGCTCGTGTACTGACGACATCGCAACTTCATGAGGCGAACGGGCACGACCTTCCGGGTTGTGCCCGTTCCGCTTTCTCGGCTAGCCTCTCGCACCAATCCCCGCAAACCGGTAGCGCAATGGACAAGTGGCTGCGATCCGCGATCGACTACGTCGGCTCCTGGATCGAATTCCAACTGACGACAATCCAGCAGCCAGGCGTCATGGTCGCATTCGCCCATCGCGGCGAGATCGTCGCCGAGCATGCATTCGGCCTTTCCAATCTCGACACCGGCGAGAAGCTCACCCCGCGCCACCGCTTCCGCATCGCCTCCCATTCCAAGAGCTTCACCGCGGCCGGCATCATGAAACTGCGCGAGCAGCGCAAGCTCCGGCTCGACGATACGATCGGCCAGTATGTCGGCGGCCTGCATCCCCGCGTTGCCGAGACGACGATCGCGCAGGTGCTGTCGCACAGCGCGGGGCTGACGCGCGACGGCGTCGATTCCGGCCAGTTCATCGATCGTCGCCCCTACCTCGACGCGAACGAGCTGCTCGCGGAATTGAAGCTGCCGACCGCGATCGAGGCCGGCACCCGCTTCAAATATTCCAATCATGGCTTTGGCCTGCTCGGCCTCGTCATCGAAGCGGTGACGGAGCAGCCCTACTCGGTCTGGATCAAGGGCGAGATCATCGGGCCCGCGGGCCTGCGCGAGACCGAGCCGGATGCGCCGCTTCCCAAGGGCGCCTCCTTCGCGCGCGGCCACACACGAAAGGTTCCGCTGGGCGTACGCTGCGTGATCCCCGGAGACAATCCGGCGCAGGCGATGGCTTCGGCCGCCGGCTTCGTTGCCACCGCCGGCGACACCGCGCGCTTCTTCGCGCAGCTTGCGCCGAATGCGAGGAAGAGCGTGCTCTCCGTCGCTAGCCGCCGCGAGATGACGCGGCATCACTGGCGCATCCCGCAGAGCTTCGAGGGCTATTACGGCCTCGGCGTCAATGCCGGCAAGACCGACGGCTGGGACTGGTTCGGCCATAGCGGCGGCTTTCAGGGCTACATCTCGCGGACCTGCGCGATCCCGGCTTGCGAGCTTTCGATCAGCATCCTGAGCAACTCCATCGACGGCGCGGCGCCGTTCTGGATGGACGGCGCCATGCAGATCCTGCGCGTCTTCAAGACCCGCGGCGCACCCGACCGCCGCCTGCGCGACTGGACCGGGCGCTGGTGGACGATCTGGGGCGCGACCGACCTCGTTGCCGCGGGCAACCGCGTGCTGGTCGCCAATCCGCAGTTCAACAATCCGTTCATGGATGCCGCCGAGATCGAGGTCACCGGCCGCGACACCGGCAAGCTCGCCTGGGCCGCCGGCTATTCCAGCCATGGCGAGCCGGTGCGCCGGATCCGCGACAAGCGCGGCAAGGTCAGTGACATCTGGATCGCCGGCGCGAATGTGAAGCCGGAGCGCGTCGTGGCAAAGGAGATCGCCCGTCGCTATCCGCCGCGCAAGCGGCGGCCTACTCCCTGATCAATCGCTCGACCTCGCTGCGCAACGCCTGCCGCGAGCCGCCCTGCGAATAGAACATATGGCCGCCGGGATAGACCACGAACTTGACGCGCTGCGTCACGAAGGCGGGCAGTTGATCGAGCACCCGCTTGGTTCCGAAATAGGGCGTGGCAAGATCGAACAGGCCGTGCGCGACCAGCACGTTCAGCTTGGCATCGGTGGCAAGGATCTGGCGCAGCTCGGACACCGATTGCGGCGGGTTGATGCCGCGGCCGAAATCCCAGTGACCTTCCACACTGCCATTCAGGACCTCATAGGAGCCGTCGGGCCGCCAGTTGAGCTTGCGCGTGAGCACGTCGACCGCAGCGCTCGTCAGCGGCGCTTGGAGCGCATCGCCTGAGGGATCGCCGAACCGCGAGCTGCTGGAATCCGGATAGGGATCGAAGCCGCGCACGGAGCCGTCGTAGCGTCCCGTCACCATGCCGTTCTTGCGGTCGAACTCGCGGCGGAATTCGCCGACGTCGAAGCGCCCGGCGAGGCGGCGGCTCACCGCCTGGTCGATGCCGGTGAGCTCGGCGACCTTGTCGGCCAGACGATTGGTGGCCTCCTTGTCAGCCTCGCCCTTGACGAGGTCGGCCAGGAATTCGCCGCGCGCGTAGGCCTCGACGTCGGCGAGGTCGGCACGCTTGACCGGCCCTTTGGCTTCGCGCGCCACCGCGACATAGCTCGGCAGCGTCGCGACATATTGCAGGAGGCTGGTGCCGGCGAACTCGCGGAAATCCAACAGCGGCGACACCAGGATCAAGCCGCGGACGCCGATGCCGTGCTGGAGCTGCAACTGGCGCACCACCTTGGGCCCGCGAATGCCGCCATAGCTTTCGCCCGCAACGTATTTCGGCGAGGTCAGGCGGTCGTGCTTCTCGAGCCAGCGGCGGATCACCAGCGCGATGGCGTTGACGTCGCCGTCGACGGAGTAGAACGATCTGCGCGCGTCTTCGCCGCTGGCAATGAAGCGGCTGTAGCCGGTGCTGACGGGATCGATGAAGACGAGGTCGGTGAAGTCGAGCCAGGTCTCCGCGTTCGGCTTCACCTCGGGCGAGGCCGATGGCGACAGCGCATCGCCATCGAACGGCAGCCGCCATGGACCGGCCGCGCCGAACTGGAGCCATGCCGAGGATGCCCCGGGTCCGCCGTTGAACAGGAACGTGACCGGGCGCGTGGCGCGGTCGGCGCCGTCGAGCTGGTAGGACGTATAGGCGATGTCGGCCAGCGGCTCGCCCTTGCCGTCGAACACGCGAATGGAGCCGGCGGTCGCCGCGAAGCTGAGGGTACGGCCGGGCAGCTCCAACGTCTGCTTCGTGGTCGAATCCGGCGGGAGACGGTGCGTCTCGGCCGGGGACGAACTCTGCGGCCCGCTTTGCGCAGCGCTGCCGCGCCCTCCCTTCTGTCCGGCCGGCGCGGTCATCTCGGCGCGCGGCTGCGGCGGATCCTCCGCGCGCACAACACTTGCGCATGCGACCACCGCAACAGCCAGTACGAGCCCGGTTCGTCGCAGCCTCGGCAAGATCGTGGGCATGATCGTTCTCCCTGCCCGGCTGTCATCGCCGGGCCGCACCGAAGCTAGCAAGAAATTGCGACCGTTTGCGGGATCACGGTCGATGGCGCATCCCCGCCGGGCTCAAATCAACCCGTTTTGTTCTCGGGACCGACAATCGCCCGTTTGCCTTGAAAGCCGGTCATCCTCGACAATGCAGCCAAACCTCGTATAGACGAGCCGGGCGGAACTTCCTCCAGCCAGCGGCCGTGTCCGACAAGCCAATGACCAAGCCCCAGCGATACGACCGGATCGCCTTCGTCGCCAGCTCGAGCAACGAGGCGCAGGCCGCCTTCGGCCAGCTCACCAGGGACTATGGCAATTGCGACCCCAAGGAGGCCGATGTCGTGGTCGCGCTCGGCGGCGACGGGCTGATGCTGCAGACGCTGCACCAGAACATGCGCACGGGAAAGCCGATCTACGGCATGCATCGCGGCACCGTCGGCTTCCTGATGAACGAATATTCGACCCACGATCTGCGCGCACGGCTCGAGGCTGCGCATGAATCCGAGATCAATCCGCTTCTGATGCGCGCGACCGACGTCAACGACCGCGTCCACCTGCACCACGCCATCAACGAGGTCGCCCTGTTCCGGCAGACCTATCAGGCCGCACGCCTGCGGATCATGATCGACGAGCGCGAGCGCATGCCCGAGCTGATCGCGGACGGCATCATGGTGGCAACGCCGGCCGGCTCGACCGCCTATAATCTGTCCGCTCAGGGTCCGATCCTGCCGATCAACGCGGCGCTGCTGGCACTGACCCCGATCAGCGCCTTCCGCCCGCGGCGCTGGCGCGGCGCCCTGCTGCCCAACACGGCCTATGTCGTCATCGAGGTGCTGGAGGGCGACAAGCGACCGGTGGCCGCGGTCGCCGACCACGACGAAGTGCGCGACGTCCGCCGGGTCGAGGTCCTGTCCGACAAGACCATCTCGATGCGCATGCTGTTCGACCCCGGCCACAGCCTGGAAGAGCGCATCCTGCGCGAGCAGTTCGGCTACTAGAACCACCTCGCGGCCGCCGCCGCAGCCGCGGCCGCAACCCTTCGTTAACCTCCGGCGCGATATGGTTAACGAAGGTTGACCGCTTTTGGCCCGGGCGTCATGTTTCGTATCGACTTCAACAAGCTGCGCTTCCTCGTCTGCGACGACAATCCGCACATGCGCCGCATCCTGCGGACGCTGCTGCATTCCTTCGGCGCGCGCGAAGTCTATGAGGCCGAGGACGGCGCCACGGCGCTGGAGATGTACAGCCATTACGTGCCCGACATCGTCATCACCGACTGGGCGATGCCGATCTTCGACGGGCTCGAGCTCGCGCAGATGATCCGGCAGCCGGAATCCAAGGGCAACCCTTACGCCCCCATCATCATGCTGACCGGCCATTCCGAGAAGCGCCGCGTCACCGTGGCGCGCGATGCCGGCGTCACCGAATTCCTGGCCAAGCCGATCTCGGCCAAGGGGCTCTATCAGCGCATCCTCAACGTGGTCGCCAATCCCCGCCCCTTCATCAAGACCAAGACCTATTTCGGGCCGGACCGGCGCCGCAACACCAATTCCGCCTATATGGGTCCCGAGCGCCGCGTCGGCGAAAAGCACGAGGTGCTGCAGCAGCCCTCGCTGCTCGACAAGGCCCGCTCCACCATCTAGCGCAACGTCTTCAGGCGAGGCAGAGATCATGGCGAAGAACAGCGCAAAGGATATCGAGGTCAAGGCCTTCGCCACGCATCAGATCATCACGCAGCCCAACCCGCTGCGCAAGGTTCTGCGCCGCGTCGACGAGAAGGACCTGGACGATCCGGTCGGCCGCGCCGAGCAGGCGCTCGCGGGTCTTTCCGGCGAGTTCAAGGACTGGATGACGACCGAGGTCAACCGTCTGTCGGCCGCCTATGTCGCCATCCGCAATGACGGCTTCACCAAGGAAAGGCGCGACGAGCTGTTTCACGCCGCCCACGACATCAAGGGCGACGCCGTGACATTCGGCTATCCGGCCGCGGCGGGAATCGCCGAGAGCCTGTGCCGCGTCATCGAGCACGCGCCTGACCTGGCAAAGGTCCCGGCCGAGCTGTTCACGCACCACATCAACGCCATCCTCGCCATCGTGCACGAGAACACCAGGCTCGACAGCATCAGCGTCTCCGCCGAGCTCAGCCGCCGCCTGCGCAAGATCGCCGACGACTATCTCGCGCACGTCAACCGCGACCGCCCCGAGCATCTCGAGGTGATCCTGGCGCCGAGCATCGTGCCGGGAGAGTAAGGTTCAGCCCTCTCCCCATCATTGCGAGCAGCACTTGCGACGAAGCAATGACGGTGGCTGCAGGCCCGGCTCCATCATTGCGATCAGTTTCGTAGGGTGGGCAAAGCGAAGCGTGCCCACGATCCATCCCGGATCAAACTGAGAGGCGGTGGGCGCGGCGCTTTGCGCCTTTGCCTACCCTACGGCATCTCGCTACGCCGCGATCAGATCGTCGTAGGCATGCTCGTCCGCGACCAGCTCGTCGCAGAACAGCCGCGCCTCTTCGCGGGCCGATTCCGTGGCGAAGCGGCGCAGCAGGACCATCAACGGCTCGGTGGCGCCGCGGTCGGTCTCGCAATGGGTGAGCACGCGCTCGACCATGCGGCGGCGCAGCCGTGCCGCGCCGTCGTCGCTGTCGACAAAGCCCTGCTCGTGGCAGGCATCGAGCGCGACCTGGAAGGCCGCAAATGTCGCCTCGGGCAGCCCGGCACGCCTAAGCAGCGCATGCAGGCTGTTGCCGCCGCGGTCGTGCAGCAGCGCAGTGACGCGTGCCAGTGGCAGATCGGCAAGCTCGGCCAGCGCCGCGTCGAACAGACCGAGATTGCTCGACAACAGCGCGCGCAGGATCAGGCCGGCGGTCAGCTGGCCCGTGACCCGCAGATGATGCACCAGGCCCTGCATGTCCTCGCCGCGCGAGCGTGCCGCGATGTTGATGGTGGAGCGGTCGCGCGCCTCGATCGTGATGCGGTCGGCGCGGTCGGCGCTCAGCCAGTTCCGCGCCACGACGAATTGCGCCAGCGTCTCGGAGAGTTTGGCCACCAGCGCGGCGCGGGTTGCGGACGGCAGGTCATCCAGCACCAGCATCGCCTCGCGGATCGCCGCGAGATGGCCGTGGCGCTCGACGATGCGATTCCAGGAGAACGGCGCAAGCTCGGCATGGGGATTTTCGATCAGCTCCAGCGCTGCCGCCGCGCAGCCGACTTCGGCGATGGCGGCGCAGACCGAGACCGGCAGCGCGATGCGGCGGGCGACCGCGCATTGCACCTCGTCATTGCCGGTTGCAACGATGTCGACGAGATCGGCGTCGATCAGCAGCGGGGAATGTTCCAGCACCGGCAGCGCGACGCTCGGCTGGTCCGCCGACAGCGCCCGCACGATCGATGCAGGCGCGTCCGGACTGCGTGCAAACGCCTCGGCCATCGCCTGCCGCACCAGGGGCGAGGCATCGTCGAGCTGCATCAACAGCGCGCCTTCGGCGGCGATGCGGTCCTCTGCCGAAAGGTCTGAGATCAGCCAGGCCCGGGCCAACGCCCGCGTTGCCTCGGCCCGCTCGCCGGCGGACGCCGTCCTGATCCAATTAATGAACTGCCGAACAATCATGCTGCTTCCGGCTTACACAACAAACGAAAAGGGTGACGGCTCGTCACCTGCAACACAAAATAAACCACGACGCTTAACAAAGCGTTCACCATAACTGGCTGGTTTTATTGAGGATTTGTTAAGGGAACAAAGCCGCCTGCGGTGCCTGCCCCGGACGCAGCGCAGCACATCAGTGACGCGCTGCTGAGCCGGGCCTAGAATTTTCGAGAGGAGCTCGCGGCACTGGGTCCCGGCTCTGCGCAGCAGCGTTTCACGCTACAGCGCGTCCGGGACACGAGACGGCGACTAGCTCGAGAACGTGCCGCTGCGATCGCTGAAGAGATCAAGCGGTTGCGGCGGACGCACGTCGGGCGCAGCTGAGGCGACTGACGTCAGCGAGGCGTTGTTGCCCCACAATTTCTGCACCGTGGTCGAGACCGGCTGCGTGTCGCCGGGCTGGTAGATCGAGCGGAAGGCCGGTGTGGTCGACGCACTGTCCGCGACCGTCGTGGGCGATATCGCACTGACGGGCGTCGCCGCACGTGTATTCGGGAAGGTCTGGAGATAGGCGGCGTTGTCGACGATCGGCGCGGTCGGCTGCACGCCATTCGCGCTCGCGACCTCCGTTGTCGACGGCGTGCCGCCATACATCGCCATCGCGCTGCGGGTCACTCTCGAATTGGCCGCGCTGGCATAGCGCGCGTCCAGCACCGAATAGACCTCGGAGACGCTGCGGGCGCGGCCGTCCCTGGCGTAGAAGATCGAACGGTTGGCGGACGCTGCGTTCGGAAACAGCCGCGCGCCGACCGCTTGCGGATTGTCCTCGGCATTGGCGATCAGTTTCGCGGCGCCTCCGACGCCCATGAAATGCGCCATGTAGAGCTCGCTGTCGCTCGGCCTGCGCCCGAGCAGGCCGGTCAGCTTGAAGCCGTTCGACTGCGTCAGCGCCGCCGCCATGCTGGAAGCGGCTTGCGGGTCGTCGCGCAGCTTCATGATCGACCGCTTCATCACGGGATCATCGACGGTGTAGCTGCCCGACGACGTCCTGGTGATGGCGTCGGAATAATTGCCGTAGCCGAGCTGGGTGCCGGCCTCCTTCACGGTGCCGAGCCAGGTCTGGTCGATGAACTGGTAGAGCCCATGCGCGGACGAGGTGGTGGCCCCTGCCGTGGGATTGAAATCCGATTCCATCTTGGCGGTGGTCAGCATGTACTGGAAGCTGACGCCGGAGATGTTCGAGGCCTGCTTGATCGCACCGGCGACGCGCGCCCGCGCCGGATCGAGACCGGCGGTCTGCGTGGCGCTGGAAGTGTCGACCGACATGATGAAGTGCCCGCCCCGCGCGGCGTTGAGCGGCGCCGGCAATTCGGACGCCCGTCGCCTCACCCTCGGACAGGTATGGTTAATGCGGGGTTAATCCTGGTGCCGCCGCCCACTCCAAGTCATTCCGGGCCGCACCGCAGGTGCGAGCTACGGTGCGCAATTGCGCACCGGAGAATCCATTTCACCGCACGTGATGCCGTGCGATGGATTCGGGGTTCGCGCTTCGCACTCGGAATGACAATTACGTCTTGTAGACCGCGTCCGGATCGAACAGCCGCTCCGCATCGACGAAGACCAGCTTGGCTCCTCCGTCCTCACCCTCGACCTTGCGATAGAAGCACGACCGCCGCCCGGTGTGGCAGGCAGCGCCGATCTGCTCGACACGGATCCAGACCGCGTCCTGGTCGCAATCGGTGCGCATCTCGACCACGCGCTGGGTCTGACCCGACGTCTCACCTTTTCGCCACAAGGCATTGCGCGAGCGGCTGAAGTACCAGGCCTCGCCGGTCGCGATCGTCTTGCGCAGCGCCTCCTCGTTCATGTGCGCGACCATGAGCACGTCGCCGGTGGCAACGTCGGTCGCGACGCAAGTCACGAGCCCTGCCGCGTCGAACCGCGGCTGGAAGGACAGGCCTTCCTCGATCTCATGGGAGTGAACGGACACGACCTTGCCGATCCATTCGCGAGGTCAGCGCGTGCCTCGCACCAGGGACAGGAAACGGGCCTGCTCCGCCGGATTGTCGCGGAACATGCCGGTGAAGCGGCTGGTGAAGGTGGAGGCGCCGTGCTTGGCGACGCCGCGCACCGACATGCAGGTATGCTCGGCCTCGATCAGCACGGCGACGCCGCGCGGCTTGAGCACCTCGTCGATCGCTGCCGCGATCTGCGCCGTCAGGTGCTCCTGGGTCTGGAGCCTGCGGGCGAAGATGTCGGTGAGGCGCGCGAGCTTGGACAGGCCGACGACGCGCTCCACCGGCGTATAGGCGATATGCGCCTTGCCGTAGAACGGCATCATGTGATGCTCGCACTGCGAGGTGAACTCGATGTCGCGCACCAGCACGAAATCGTCATAGCCGGCGGTCTCGCCGAAGGTGCGGTCGAGCACCTCCGCCGGACATTGGTGATAGCCCTGATACAGCTCGTCGAAGGCCTCGACGACGCGGCGCGGCGTGTCGAGCAGGCCCTCGCGCTCGGTGTTCTCGCCGATATAGGCGAGCAGCGTCTTCACCGCCGCTTCCGCCTCGGCGCGCGCCGGGCGCGGCTGGTCGGCGCGGACGGCGGCCGCGAGGAATTCAGCGGGATCGAGCTCGGCCGGACGACTCTCGGGCTGCCGGTCAGAGGGCTTGCCCGGGCGGATGGATTTGATTGCAGCGTCCATATCGACTCCGTTCGACGGCCTTGAGGGCCGGAGTGTCACCGGCAGACGGGGCGGCCAAGCCGCCGGACGCCTGAAGAGAACAGTTTCGGCGGAAAGGGTCCCGAGCTCAAAACGCCGACGGCACGGATCCGGATCACCGCCTCTTAGCGCTGGACTGTATTTCCACCAGTTCCGACCCTATATAGGACCCTGGACGACGCCCGCCAAGGCCGATCGGGTGCCGAAGTGGGCATGGACGCGCTGGACTCCATCACATGCTGAACGACATTTATAACAAGCGGATCATCGAGTTGGCCGGAAATATTCCGCGCCTCGGACGGCTGCCGGATCCCGATGCCTCCGCCACCGCCCACTCCAAGCTGTGCGGCTCGACCGTAAAGGTCGATCTCAAGATGACCGGGGACACCGTCACCGACTTCGCCCATGACGTGAAGGCGTGCGCACTCGGACAAGCCTCTTCATCCATCATGGCAAGTCGGGTTGTCGGCTCGACTGCGAGCGAACTCCGTGAGTTACGCGAGACTGTTCGCAAGATGCTGAAGGAGAACGGTGCGCCTCCTGAAGGCAAATGGGAGGAGATCAAGCTCCTCGAGCCCGTCCGCGACTACAAGGCGCGCCATGCCTCGACGCTACTGACCTTCGATGCCGTGGTTGACGCGATCGGTCAGATCGAGGCCAAAGCCAAGCAGCCGGCTGCGGCACAGGGCTGAGCCCATCGATGTCATTCCGGGGCGCGCGTCAGCGCGAACCCGGAATCTTTCGCTTTAACATCTGGATTCCGGGTTCGTCGCTTTGCGACGCCCCGGAATGACGGCGAAGAATCTTACTTCGGCGTCGGCGCAACCGGCGCGGCCACACCGCCCGTCGGCACCACGGCTTCCGCCGTCTTGGTCGACTTGGAAGGCTGCTCCGGCTCCTCGCCGAACCTTGCCTGCGTCTTCGGGGCAAGCCCCGCCATCGCCGGCGCGGAGATGTCCACATGCGGCAGCACGTCGGCGACGAGATCGGTCGTTACCAGATTGGTGACCTTGAGCTCGCCGGCATCCAGCTCGTGCAGATCTTCCCAGGGCGGAACGCTGAGCGCGAGCGAGAGCAGATCGCCGGTGCCGCCCATATCGAAGGTATATTTGGCGAGCCGGCCGATGTCCCGCTCCACGATCATCAGGTCCTGGGCGCTGTAGCTCGCCGCCTTGGCATCGTCGGCACGGTCGCCCATCCAGATCTGGTGAACGCGGACATGAGCCGCTTCCGGCACGTAGCGCTTCTTGCCGGCCAGCAGCAGGAACACGCACATGGATTCGCAATAGGCCTCAGGCGCGACCGCCGGGCGGGCCGAGTGCCCGCCGCGCAGGCTGACGCCGACCGTGGTCAGCAGGCCGAGATTGCGAAACCGCCGACCAAGCGTGATCGCGTCGTTGACGGAACCGCCGCTGGAATCGAGCACCACGGTGGCGCCGCCGAGCTGGCGTCCGCGAGAAAATTCTTCGAAAGCCTTGGGTGTGTCGGCGGTGATGATACCGACCGCGCTGACCCAGCCGCGGCAGTTCGGCTCGCAGGCGACCCAGCTGAACTTCATCGGCAGCTTGCGCTCTTCGAGCGCGCTACCCGCTCGGGCCGACGACCCGAGTGTCGCGACGGCGCCAGCCAGCACGACTCCACACACGGCGGTTCCCACCAGCAACCAGCCGCGAAGATTGAGCGACTTCAGAACTTTCAAACTGGTCCCTTCCCCAAGCCCCAGAGGCGATTCAGGCAAGCCCCGTTTTGCGTCCGATGAGTCTACACACGAACGTCACAAAAATGGTATCCGGGGGAATACAGATCGTCCATAGGTACTTGCTGCACTGCTCCCAGAAAGCATGCAAAATATGGCGCGCAAACAACAGCTTACAGTTCCCCGCATTGGAACCGTGCAACACCTCGCTTAACATCGCAGCACCGCGCACATGAAGCATTCAGCCTGCGGGTATTGTTCCAGCTCAGTCGAAGGGGCGCTTCGGCTCCCGCGCAGATTCGGCCGTGCGCTGATCTGGCTGTACCGCCACACGCTGTCGCCCCTGGTCGGCTACAATTGCCGACACCTGCCGACTTGCTCGGTCTACGGCGACGAAGCGATCGAACGGTTCGGGCTGTGGGCCGGCGGCTGGATGACGCTGGCGCGGCTGCTGCGCTGCCATCCCTTCGGCACGTCAGGCATCGACAACGTGCCGCTGACCGCACCGCAAGGCGCGCGCTGGTACCTGCCATGGCGCTATGGCCGATGGCGCGGCGTCAATGCGCCCTGAGCTGCTGCGATTGCGGGCCGGAAGCCCGAGTGGAACCTTGGACTTTGCTCCCGCGTTGTTTTGACGCTCCCTTGGGGAGGAAACAACAATGCGCTGGAAAATCAGCCCTCACCTTCACGCCAGGCTTGGACTTGGGCATTGGCTTGGGCTTTGGCCCGCCCGCGGCTCCAGGCGGCACCACGACCCCCGCACCATCGACCTGCTCGCGATCGTCGCCTTGCTGGCGCTCGTGCTCGGCTCGGGTTGGTACCTGGCATCGAGCCTTGCGACGCCGCCAAGCTCGACGGCGTTCATCGTACCGAGCCAGAGCGTACATTGGTAGCTCAGGCGTGGACACATTGCGCGAGCCACCGGTTGCCGACCCAAGCCCCAGCGGCCACTACTCCGGGTCTTGCTCACTGCGCGCGGGGCCGGACGGCTCGGCGAAATTCTTGAATCAGGGTCGCAAGACCCTGGTCAGCTGGCCGGAAAGTCGCGAGCTGTTCCGCGTACTTCAGCGCCGACGCCGTATCTCCGGCCATCCGGTTGAACGAGACCAGGGCCTGAAGAATATCAAGGTCGTTAGGATGACGGCGCAAGGCTTCCTTCAAGACGGTCAAGGCCTCACCGCGACGGTCGCCGGAATGCAGCGCGACGGCGTAGACGTAGGCGTAACGCGGCTCGTCCGGCTCCAGCTCCGTCGCCCGACGGAGCTCGTTGAGCGCGTCCTCGGACCGTTTCAGCCTCGTCAGCGTCAAGCCGAGCGCATGGTGCAGGGCCGCGTCACGCGGTGAACTCGCAAGCGCGGCGCGAAGGACGGATTCACCGTCGCCGTCCCGGCCGCGTTGCCGATCGAGATCGGCGAGATTGATCGCCGCCGTCGCATATTGCGGGCTCAGCCTGAGGGCCGCTCGGTATTCGGCCTCGGCTTCCTGCATCTCTCCGCGCCGCGCGAGGAAATCTCCGAGCGCGGTGCGGGCCTCCGGTCTCTCGGCATTGGCGCGCCGGGCGGCGACGAACTCCGCTGCCGCCTGATCGAAGCGCGCACGATCCGGCTGAGGCTGGCTTGCGGAAGGAACGCCCGCGAGCAGAGAGACCGCCCTGATGCGGACACCGCGGACGGGATCGGACAACAGCGGGGACACGAGGAACCAGACCCGATCAACGGGCACGTTGCCCAGCATGTCGAGCGCGCCTATCCGCACCATCGGATCGGGATCGGCCAGCGCGACACGGGCCGTCGCGATGTTCGCCGGCGTTACGCGCGATGCAAGTTCGTCGAGTGCGCTGGCGCGGGCCACGGCGGGCGCTTTGCGATCCGCCGCAAGGACGGCAAGCAGCGCGGCGGCATCGGCCTGGTCGGTGCGGGCGGCATGGAATGCCGTTCCGTAATTCTGGAAGCCCTTCCGGAGCGGACTGAACCATCGCTCGACGGCTGCCGCCGACCATTGCGGTGACTTGTCGCGGTGACAGTCGTTGCAGGCGTTCGGCGTTCCGAGGGTGACGGACAGATCGGGACGCGGGACCCTGAAGGTGTGATCGTACCTGTTATCGATCACCATGTAGGTCCTGACCGGCATGTGACATGAGATACAGGTCGGCGACGGCTCGCCCTCGGCGTGCTGGCGATGCTTCACGTCGGCATATTTGTCGGACGCATGGCACTGCAGACAGACGCCCTCGCCCGGCAAACGCAGCTTCGCGCTGTGCGGCTCGTGGCAGTCGCTGCAGGTGACACCGGCCGCAAACATCTTGCCTTGCTTGAAGGGCGTATAGTTATAGGGCTCCTCGACATCGCGGATCTGCCCGTCGGCATGATAGGTGTTGCGCGCGAGCGGCTCGACGACATGGGTTTGCGACAGCCATTGGCCGGGAACCCAATTCTCGTCGAAGGCACCGCGCCGTGCGTGACAGAGGCCGCAGGTCTCCACTTCCTTGCGGAGTATTGCCGGCTCGGCGGAACGCCTTGCGTTTCCGGTCTGCGGATCGATCGGCCAGGTGATGCGGTGCCGCTCGTCGAAACGCACCAGCAAGCCCTTGGCGGCGTCCTGTTGCTTGCCGAACGGCCACCAGCTCTGCTGCTCGCGCGCCCAGGCGGCGTGGCGCGAGCCCTGACCGTGACAGGCCTCGCAGCCGACGCTGATCTCCGCCGAGGTCGTCGAAAAGCGATCTCTTGCGGCGTCGTAGTTCTTGCGCAAGCCGGTGGAGTGGCACTCCGCGCACATGAAATTCCAGTTCTGGTTCAGCTTGGTCCAGTGCAGGATATCGTCATGCTTGATGGCTTCATTGGGCGAAAGGTGAAACCAGCGCTGGCCGCCCTTGTCTTGCGGCCGACTGTCCCATGCGATCGGCAGTGCCTGGACGCGCCCATCCGGGAACGCGACGAGATATTGCTGCAGCGGATCGAGGCCGAAAGTGTACTTGACCTCGAAATCGGAAAGGCTGCCGTCGGCGCCGTCCGTCTCGACCATGAATTTTCCGTCCTTGCGGAAGAAGCGTGAACGCACGCCGTAATATTCGAAACTCGCATCATTGAAGTTGCCGAGCACGGTCTTGTCGGTGGCGTGCTGCATCGCCGCCTTGTGCTGCGAGGCGGCCCACGATTGTGCTTCGGCCTGGTGGCAGCCGGCGCAGGTGTCGCTCCCGATATAGGCCGCCGCAGCCGGTGATTGGGCATCCCAAGCCGGGCCGCCGCCAAGTAGATGAAGGGCGAGGCCTATGACGAGGACAGCCGCCGCCACTGCCAGGATCGAAGACAATATATGGAGCTTCGAGAAGTGCGTGGTTCTCGATGTTTCCCAGGCTTGCGACGACACAACATGCGACAGCTTGGCGGCAGGTTCTTGCCGCAAGACAGTCTTGCTGCCGGCTTTGCGACGTTTGCGTGCCAACGACAGCCTTTCAGCCTCTGCATCCGGTCGGCATAAGGCTTGTCTATCTTCGGCTGCAGGCTCTGCGAGTCAAGTCTGCAGGACCACCCTCCCAGCGAGAGGGTGGGTTTGGACGGCGATGGTCGGCCTTCTCAGCTTCCGCGATCGCCCAGCCCGCCATCGACCTGCTTTTGTTGATTTAGCTCAAGCAGTCATCAGGAGAGCCGTACCAAGTTTCTCGAAATAGGTTGCTGGAAGGAAAGAGCGATGCTCAAAATTTGCTTGGCATTTGCCGCCATTGCGTCGGTGGCGATGATACCGACCGCATCGGTCGCGCAAACGTTTCCCCAGGATATACCGATGGGCATCATCTGCTGGAGCCAAAATGCCAAGACTTGGGTGGTAGGCTACATCCACACCGTCAAGGAGAATGGTGAGGCAGTCTATCAAGGTCAGGGGGGACGGCTTAACGCAACGTTGAACGCCGCGCGTGTGATCGCGACGCCTTCTGACCGCCCTGCAGGACTAGACTGCTTTGGGAAGACCCTGGATCAGCTGCGCGCAATGGGTCGCCTCATTCCACTGCAGCGCGTGCCAACCTCTCCCCAATGAGGGAGGGCCGCGCCAGCGAATTCCTTCGGAATCAATGATGAGGCGCCGACGCTGTCAACAAGTGTCGAACGACGATCGTCATCGAAGCAATTGATATGGCTCAATACGCCGGTCGTTCGATCGGGCAAATTCGGCAATCAACGATGGAGGACACCGGGATGAAGCGCTCAATCGCATTTTCTGCCCTGCTGACAGCTGGACTGGTCGCCGGCTTCATAGCCGCGAGCACAGACCAGGCGGGTGCGGTGGTCTACTGCCAGTACGTCGACTATCCCGTCGGATGCATCGTCAGACCCGGCGTCGTGCTACGGCCGCGGCCGGTCGCACGGGCCGTTGCAACCCCGGGAGTCGGACGGGTGGGAACACCGGTGAATCGCGGCGGTCCGGTCAATCGCGCCGGGCGGCGCTGAGACGGCATCGAACTGTTGTCGATCTGCGGATGCGCTGGTCGCATCCCGCCATTTGGTCAATTGATTTCTATTTTTCCTCCTTCGCTGAGGTAGCCGACATGAGACGTATGACGACGGCGATCACCGCGCTGTCCTTGATCGTGCTGCTGCCGATTCCGGCCAATGCCCAGCAGGTTGCTCCACCCGCGGTCGTGCTTCCGACCGATCGCACAGTGCTGCCGATTCCCGAGCCGTCATATCCGCACAGCACCGTCTTCGACGCCCGCAATGCAACGCCGCCGCCACGCTTCGAGGTCAGGGCACCTGTCGGCGCACCCAACGTGCTCATTGTGCTGATCGACGACATGGGCTTCGGCCAATCCGGTGCCTTCGGCGGTCCGATCCGCATGCCGACGGTGGAGAAGCTGGCGAATGAAGGGCTGCGCTACAACGAATTCCATACCACGGCGCTCTGTTCGCCGACTCGCTCTGCGTTGTTGAGCGGCCGCAACCATCACATGAACAACTTTGGATCGATCGCGGAAACCGCGACGACCTTTCCCGGGCAGACCGGACAGCGCCCTAACAGCGTCGCCACGATCGCGGAGATGCTGAGACTGAACGGCTACAGCACCGCCCATTTCGGCAAGAACCACGAGACGGCGGCATGGGAGGTGAGTCCCTCCGGGCCGACCGATCGCTGGCCGACCCGCCAGGGCTTCGACAAGTTCTACGGCTTCATGGGCGGCGAGACCAACCAATGGGCTCCCCTCATCTATGACGGCATGACGCAGGTCGAGCCGTCCAAGGATCCCAACTACAATTTCATGACGGACATGACCAACAAGGCGATCGACTGGATGCAATACCAGAAGTCGCTGACGCCCGATAAGCCGTTCTTCATGTACTTCGCGCCGGGCGCCACCCATGCACCACATCACGTGCCGAAGGAATGGATCGCGAAGTACAAGGGCAAGTTCGATCAGGGCTGGGACAAGCTGCGCGAGGAGACGCTGGCCCGTCAGATCAAGCTCGGTGTGGTGCCGTCGGGGACGAAGCTCGCGCCCAAGCCGGAAGCCATCAAGGATTGGGCCGCGCTGAGCCCTGACGAAAGGAAGCTGTTCGCTCGCCAGATGGAGGTGTTCGCCGGCTTTGGCGAATACGCCGACACCGAGATCGGCCGCCTCGTCGACGCCGTCAAGGCGACTGGTCAGCTCGACAACACCCTGGTCTTCTACATCGTCGGCGACAATGGCGCGAGTGCGGAAGGCGGCATGAACGGCCTGTTCAACGAGATGACCTATTTCAACAGCGTGCAGGAGAGCGTTCAGGACATTCTCAAGCACTATGATGAACTGGGCAGCCCGATGACGTATAGTCACTATGCTGCCGGTTGGGCCGTCGCTGGCGATACGCCCTTCACGTGGACCAAGCAGGTGGCTTCGAGCTATGGCGGCACCCGCAACGGCATGGTCGTTCACTGGCCCAAGGGCATTGCGGCGAAGGGCGAAGTGCGCTCGCAGTGGCATCACGTGATCGATATCGTGCCGACGATCCTCGAAGCCACGAAGATTCCCGAACCGAAGAGCGTGAATGGAACGCCACAAGCCCCGATCGAGGGCGTGAGCATGGCTTACAGTTTTGGCAATGCCGGCGCTGCGAGCCGGCATACCACTCAGTACTTCGAGATATTCGGCAATCGCGCAATTTACAGCGACGGCTGGCTGGCCGGCACGATTCACCGTGCAGCGTGGGAAACGACGAACCGCAGGCCGCTCGAGCATGATATCTGGGAGCTGTACGACACGCGATCGGACTTCAGCCTGACGAACGATCTGGCAGCAAAGAATCCGGACAAACTAAAAGAGCTTCAGGATCTCTTCCTCAAGGAAGCCGTCAAATATTCCGTGCTGCCGCTCGACGACCGAACTCTGGAGCGACTGAACCCGGCCCTCGTCGGCCGCCCCGACTTGATGGCGGGCCGCAGCTCGCTGACGGTTCACGAGGGCATGCTCGGCATGTCGGAGAACGTCTTCATCAACACGAAGAACCGCTCGCATGTGATCACCGCCGATGTGGAAATTCCCAAGGCCGGAGCCAGCGGCGCCATCCTCGCCCAGGCCGGCAGGTTCGGCGGCTGGAGCTTGTATCTGAAGGACGGCAAACCGACCTACACCTACAATTTCCTTGGTCTCCAGCGATTTACGATATCTGCCCCGCAGGGGTTACCTGCCGGCAAGTCTACGATCCGTTTCGAGTTCGCCTACGATGGCGGCGGAATCGGCAAGGGCGCCGTGGGCACGCTGTTCGTCAACGGAAAGAGTGTTGCCACAGGCCGGATCGATCGGACACAATGCTGCGGCTTCTCGGCTGACGAAGGCGCGGACGTCGGTGCCGACGAAGGTACTCCCGTAACTGAAGCCTACAAGGTGCCGTTCAAATTCTCCGGCAAGATCAGCCAGGTGACGATCGAGCTGAAGGAAATGAAGAAGGCCGACAGCGAGGAAGCTGCAGAGGGTCGCAAGGCGGCCATGTTGAAGAGAGGATTGTCGGATTGAGCAATCGCATGTCGGAAGCCCCGGTTCGCCCCAGCGGGATCGCTAGACGTCATCAGATGGGCTGTGAGGCGGCAACCATGACGCACAATGCTACACACGCGCGTCGGTTGAGTGGCGCTCTCGCTGCCGCCGCCCTTGCTTTGCTTTCTCCGCAGGTGGCCCTCGCCGACGAAAACGGCATTTCGTTCTGGCTTCCGGGCCAGTTTGGCAGCCTGGCGGCCGTGCCGATGATGCCTGGATGGTCGCTCGGCACCGTCTATTATCACACCTCCGTCGGCGGCTCCGGCGGGGTCGCCGCGTCGCGGCAGATCTCGACGGGCAAACTTCCAGCGACGGTCAATGTCAGCCTGAACGCCAGCCTCAACGCACAAGCCGATATTCTGATCCTGGCGCCGAGCTATACGTTCGGCACGCCGGTGCTGGGCGGACAATTGGCCGTGGGTCTCACCGGCACATTCGCGCGGAGCGCCGTCGGAATCGACGGAACGCTGACTACCAACGTCGGCCCGTTCGGCTCGATTCGAACCGGCAGTCTCTCCGACACGCTGGTGTCGGTCGGCGATCTCTATCCGGTGATGTCGCTGAAGTGGCACAACGGCGTTCACAACTGGATGACGTATGCGACTGGCGACATTCCCGTCGGAGATTATCAATCGACCCGTCTGGCCAACACCGGCCTCGGTCACGGCGCCATCGATGCCGGCGGCGGATACACCTATCTCGATCTCGCGACGGGGCAGGAGTTCTCCGGTGTTGCCGGGTTCACCTACAATTTCAAGAACCCTGACACCCAGTACCAGAGCGGAATCGATTTTCATTTCGACTGGGGCGTATCCAAGTTTCTCTCCAAGCACGCGTTCGTGGGCTTCGTTGGATATGCTTATCAGCAGATCACCGACGATTCCGGTCAGCATCCGATTCTCGGCCCATTCCGCTCGCGCGTCCTGGGCGTCGGCCCGCAATTCGGCTACCTGTTTCCCGTCGGAGACATGCAGGGCTACTTGAACGTGAAAGCTTATGGAGAATTCGACGCGGCAAATCGGCCGTCCGGCTGGAATACCTGGCTGACGTTCTCCATCTCGCCCGCGCCGCCAGCGAGCACGGTGACGTCGACCAAGCATCACGTGCGGAAGTAATCCGCGGAGGCCGGCGCGGACCGATATTGTTGGGTATCAAGTCATATCTCATCGGCGCAGCGGACGCCCTTGAGCTGTCCGCCCGGCCGATTCTTGAGTTCACGGCCTAAAGCGCGATGTGATTAGGACGAATCGTCATCGCGCTTACGTTGTTGTTTAAGCATGATCTTTTCGGAAAACCGCTGCGCACTTTTCCGGATCATGCTTTAGCGAAACCAGTAGAAGCGCCCGGACTGCGGCGGGATCGACTCGGGCGGTCGCAGCCGTTTCGGACGCGGCGGCTTCGGCGCCGGCTCGGCCGACGAGGTCGCCTCCCCGCTTGGCGGCGTTTCGCTGCCCGGCACTTTCACCGCCAGCAATAAATTCGACTCGTGCTTGCGCCAGCGGTAGCCGACGCCGAAGTCGATCGGCTGAGCCCGTGTAAACAACTCGGCGTAGCGCTCCTGGTAGCGGCCGGGGAATTCACCGATCGGGCCGAGATAGCGGCCGAACGGGAAGAACCGCCATTGCCGCGCCCCGTAGTTCACGAGCGGAATGCCGGAATCGTCCTGGATGATGGTGGCGCTGTTGGCGAGCAGCCAGTCGCGGACGACGGTGAAGTTTCCGGAGTGCAGGAGATAGGACGCGCTCTTGAGCAGGCTGTTGCCCGGCCCCAGCGTCTCGCAGAATTTCAGGAAGCCGGTGTTGCGGGCGCCGGCATTGGAAAGGTCGGTGGAGAAATAATACAGCGTGCGTGCCTCGCCGTCGCTGCCGGCGAAGGTGATGCGCACGCCATGGGCGGCGTTCGGTCCCGGATTGTCGCCAGCGGCATGCATACCCCCCTTGGCGTCGAGCGCGACCATCTCGACGTTGCGGATGGTCTTGCCGGAGCGCGCCAGGAAGACATAGAGGATCGGCAAGGTGCCGTTGACCTGATTGGCGTGCAGGTCGACCTTCATCTGCTTGGTGATGAAGAACGAGAAGCTCAGGATCGAGCCGAGCGAACGTTCGACATTGTAGAGCGCGGCACTGATCGAGCCGCGCGGCAGCCGCGTCAAATCGGGCACGGCACCGACCGGCTCCAGCGCACCGAGCACGTAGGTGCTGGCCTTGGCATAGAATGCGTTGGCGTAGAGGAAATCCGGGCCGCTGAACATGTAGAACATGGTCGGCCGGGGCGCGGCGAGATTGACGTCGGCCCAATCGCGGATCTTCGAGAGCTGGCGCTGTTCGAGCTGGGCGAAGGCGCCGTCGAAGAACTTGGCATGGCGCTGCCACCCCGGCTCCCTTGTCAGCGGCAGCAGCGGCGAGTCCGCCGAAGGCTGCATGCCCGCGAGGAAGCGCGCGGTGTCATCGAAGGTGATGTCGGCGGCGCTGGCGGAGGAGACGGCCGCAGCCAGCAGGGCAAGAGCGGCGGCTGCAATTCTGAGGGGTCGAAACATATCTATTCGCGAGTGTGTGAATTGCCAGCGGCGACCGGCCGCCTGCGGAAAACGGCATAAATCAACAGGCCCGACAGCATGACGAGCATCCCCGAGAGCGACTGCACCGGCCGCTCGGTCAAGAGGTAGTACATCATGAACGCGGTCACGAGCAGGAAAACCAGGGGCGTGAACGGGTATCCCCAGGCGCGATAGGGCCTGGGCAGATCGGGGGCGGTGATGCGCAGCTTGATGACGCCGGCGACAGTGAAAAAAGAGCAGAACAACAGTGCGAACTGGATGAAGTCGAGCACCGCCTCGAAGCTGCGCGTGAACAGCAGCAGCGTCGCCACCGCGAGCTGGAACAGGATGGCATAGGCCGGCGCGCCGCTCGTGGATCGCTTCGAGAACACGCGCAGGGCCGGAATATCCTCTCCCATCGTCATCATCACGCGCGGGCCGATCCACATCATCGCGGAGATCGAGGAGACCAGGCCGACGCAGATCATCGCGCCGACGATGCGGCCACCGAGGCTGCCGAAGATCGCGGTGCCGGCAACACTGGCCACATCGAGCTGACCGGCGAGCGCGCCGACCGGCGTGGAATAGAGGAACACCGCGTTCAGCGCGACATACAGCACGAGCACGATCAGCGTCCCCGCCAGCATCGCGCGCGGCAGATTCCGCTGCGGCATGTTCATCTCGCCAATGATGTACGTCGCGGCATTCCAGCCGGAGAACGAATACATCACGAAGACGAGGCCGATCGCGAACGGCGCGCTGACGATGTGGGCGAGATCGCCCGGCTGCGGCGTGAAGGTGATCGGCTGCGGCACGCCGATGACGAAGCCGGCGACCAGGAATGCGACGATCAGCACGACCTTGATGATCGTCGCGATCAGCTGGAAGGTCGAGGAGTGCCTCACGCCGGTCAGCTGCACCAGCGAGACCAGCCACACCACGGCGATGGCGAGCGGGATCGGCGGCAGATCGGGCACGACCGACTTGGCATATTCGCCGAACGCCATTGCGGCAAGCGCGACCGGCGCTGCGAAGCCCACCGTCGCCGACACCCAGCCGGCGAGAAAGCCGAACGCCGGATGATAGGCACGGCCGAGGAAATTGTACTCGCCGCTCGAGCGCGGAAACATCGCCCCGAGCTCGCTGTAGGCGAACACCCCGCATAGCGCGACGATGCCGCCGACGGTCCACAGCAGCAGGATCGAGAAGCCGGACGGGATATCCTTGACCTGGAAGCCGAGGCTCGTGAAGACACCGACCCCGATCATGTCGGCCACGACGATGGCGGTCGCGACCAGAACCGAGACCCCTGTCCCGCTTCCGGTCAGCCGGCCAGTCCAGGGTTCGGTTCCCGCATCTGATGCCGTCATCGGGGTCCTTAACCTGAGGCGTGGTGCCTCGCGGGCGCATCGTGCAGTTTGGCCCAGTCAATTCAAGCAGGGTTAACAAGGGTTAAATGAGGCAATGGAAACGGGGTACTTGAGCACCGCTATTCCCGTAACCGAGAGAAAAAGCGGCATAAGCCCCGGAAAACCCCGTCCACCCTCCCCACAATCAGGACACGATTGCATGGTCCTTTTGAGCGTTCCGGATGTGGGGAAGTTTCTCCGGACGCTTAACGTCGCCTAAACGCCGGTCGGCTCAATTGTCTCGAGATTGCCGAGTGGACGTGACTTTGGGGTCATGGGTGGATGGTCGGGGCCGTTCCGAAACCGAGAGCTGACATGCGTGCCGATCGGATCCCCTCCGATGCGCGCGGTCGTGCGCTCCGGCTCGGCCTGATCTCAGCCTTGGTGCCGCTGTCGCTGACGCTGGTTCAATGCGGCAAGGCACCGAACCCGGCCGCGCTCGCGGCGAACTCACAGGCGAACGTCCAGGTCGTTGCGAAGACGAACCAGAAGGTGGCGAGCGGCGACACGTTCGAGGATCGCTTTCCGGCCCCGCAGTTCAGTGAGCGCTTTCCGTCCGCAAGCGAGAGTCTCCTGCAGCGGCAGATGTCGGATTTCTCGCCCAAGCGCGCTGTGCAGCAGCCGCCTGAGCAGGCACCTTACAAAGTCGCCTCGCTGGAGCCGCAGGTCCCCTACAAGCGCCCCGCGCGCGAGGGCCTGACGACCCTCGTCAGCATGAAGTCGTCGGCCTTTCCCTATTTCGGCAACAACCCCGCCTCCGACGCACCGTTCCTCAACATTGCCAAGGGCGACCGCCGCGGCCACCGCAGCTATTCCGGTCGCGTGTTCTGGCAGGACGAAACCTACAATGACAGCCGCGTGCTGGTGCACGTGCCCGAGCATTTCGACGCGCGCAAGCCGGGCGTGATCGTGGTGTTCTTCCACGGCAACGGCGCAACGCTCGAACGCGACGTGCGCGATCGCCAGCTGGTGCCCAAGCAGATCACCGATTCCGGCGCCAACGCCGTGCTGCTCGCCCCGCAGATGGCGGTTGATGCCGCCGATTCCAGTGCCGGCAAGTTCTGGCAACCGGGCGGCTTCAAGCGCTTCATGGCTGAAGCGGCCGAGCACCTCGCCCGTGTCACCGGCGATCCCAACGGCGCGCGCGCCTTCGCCAGCATGCCGATCGTGATCGTCGGCTATAGCGGCGGCTTCCTGCCGACGGCCTGGAGCCTGGAGGTCGGCGGCATCAGCGAGCGCGTCCGCGGCGTCGTGCTGCTCGATGCCGTCTATGGCGAACTGGACAAGTTCGCGTCCTGGATCGAAAGCCACCGTTCCGGCTTCTTCGTCAGCGCCTACACCCGCCACACCGCGCGGCGCGACCGCGAGCTGATGAGCATGCTCCGTCAGAAGGGCATCAGCGTCGCCGAGGACATGGATCAGCCGCTCCGCCCAGGCAGCGTGGTGTTCGTCGAGACCGCCGACGGCATCACCCATCGCGACTATGTCACCCGCGCCTGGACGCAGGATCCGCTCAAGGACGTGCTGGTGAAGATGGCGGCGACGCCGTCGCTGGCGCTGGCGCGCGTGGCATCCAGCCGTTAAAGCGCGATGCGATTGGGATGAACCGTCATCGCGCTTCAGGTTGTTGTTTAAGCATGATCTATTCGGAAAACCGCTTCGCACTTTTCCGGATCATGCTTTGGCCTTGCGGCTGCTCAGCCGTATCGGCAGCTGAGCATGTCCGCAGCATCAGTTCTTGACATCAGTTCTTGGGCAGCTTCGGGATGCTCTCGGCAAAACCGTTGAAGCAGGTCAGCCGCTCGTCCTCTTCCTTGAAAAACCGGCAATCGGCGTAGCCCTTGGCCTTCGCAGGCTTCGGCTTCGGGGCCGGCGGTATCACGGCATCGTAGCAATTGAGGCGGTCCTTGGTGCCGTCGTCGATCTCGAGACAGGCCTGGAGCCGCACGGCGATCGATTGCGGCTTGCCCTTCGGCGCCGCGGCCGGCTTCGCCGTCGCCTCCTTGGTCCCTTTGGGCTTGACCTGCACCAAGGGCTTGTCCCCGACCATCGGTGGCTTGTCGGCTTGCGCGAACGCGGAGGCTGAATAGAGCACCGCGGCAACCGCCAGAATCATCCTCATTTCAGTCAACTCTCTTTGGTCCCCATGACCGGCGTTCTAGCCCTCTCGCGCGCTGTTTGCCAAGCACCTTGCGCGCGCCAGGCGCGAAAGTCAGGCCGTGACAGCGGCCTGATTGGGCCGGGTCAGGACCACCAGGATCAGCGCCAGCGCGACGAAACCGACGGCGACGAAGCCGAGCGTGTGCAGGAGCCCGCGGGCGAACAACAATCCGCCGATGGCGGAGCCGACCGCCTGGCCGATATAGAGGACGGAGGTGTTGAGCGCGACGGTCGCCGATGCCAGCGACGGCGCGGCGGCGACCAGCCGGACCTGCTGCATCGAATTGGTCGAGGCAAAGCCGAGGCCCCAGATCGCAACCCCGCACGTCATTAAGGCAAGCGTACCGGCGCCGATCGCCCAGCCCGCGACCCCCGCCAGCAGCAGGCAGGTGAACAGCAGCGAGGTCCGATAGGGCCCCCAGGTGTCGACGATGCGGGTGGCGATGACGACGCCGAGGAAGCCGCAGATGCCGTAGAGCGCGAACACCGTGCCGATCGCATCGGGGCCGGCGCCGGTGAGCTTGTTGAGCAGCGGGCCCATGTAGGTGAAGATAACGAACTGGCCGGACATATGCAGCATGGTGATCACAAGCAGCAGCAGAATCGTCGTGTCGCGGCCGACCTCGCGCCAGGTCTTCAAATCCACCGGCACTCCCTGCAAGCCCGCCGGCAAGCGCAGCAGCAACAGCACGAAGCTGAGACAACCGAGCACGCCGATCTCGCCATAGGCTGCCCGCCAGCCATAGCGGCTGGCGATGAATGTGATCAGCGGAAGACCGACGGCGGCAGCCAGCGACCAGCCGAGAAAGACATAGGCGATGGTGCTGCCGCGCCGCTCGGCCGGGACGATCAGCGCCGCCGTGCCGGCGGCCTGCGGCGTGTAGAGCGCACCGACCGCGAGCATGACGAGGCGGATGGCGAGGAGGCTGGTGTAATCGGGGGCAAAGGCCGAGGCGAGATTGCCCAAAGCGAGCACAGCGAGCGTCGCGGTGAGCAGCGTCCGCCGTTCGATGCGGCTGGTGAGCCAGGCCGTCAGCGGCGAGCCGATGCACAGCGTCACCGCGCCGAAGGTGATCAGCAGCCCGGCGGCATGAATGCTGACATCGAGTCCCCCAGCCAATTCCGGCAGCATGCCCGCGGGGGCAAGCACGGAGCAGCCGGTGACCAGATTGCCAAGCATCAGGGCGGTCGGCGCGAAACGGCCGGCAACGGGAGGATTTTTCATGCAACTGCATGTAGAGCAGCCCCGCGGCAAGTCAAAGGGCACGCGGCCAAATAGTTGAAGCGCCGTCTCGGTTTTTGCGCGCCACTTTCTTGGAATTGCCGGATTGCGCAGGCCGAATCGCCTGATATATCGCTCGTTCCCGCTTACCTGCGCTCGTTCGCAGGAGTGAGCCTCAGGAGAAAAGCAATGACCGATCAGCCCAAATCCGAGTCCGGCTTCCAGTACAGCCTGTCCAATCTCAAGCCCGTGACCCCCGCCGCCAAGGTCACCCTCACCTTCCCCGACGGCGCCCGGCGCGAATACGACAAGAGCATCACCGGCCTCGACATCGCCAAGGGCATCTCGCCGTCGCTGGCCAAGCGCACGGTCGCGATGGCGCTCGACGGCGTGCTCACCGACCTCAACGATCCCATCGAGGACGACGCCAAGATCGAGCTCGTCAATCGTGACGATCCGCGCGCGCTCGAATTGATCCGCCACGATTGCGCCCACGTGCTGGCCGAGGCCGTGCAGACGCTGTGGCCGGGCACGCAGGTCACCATCGGCCCCGTGATCGAGAACGGCTTCTACTACGACTTCTTCCGCAACGAGCCGTTCACGCCGGAAGACTTTGCCGCGATCGAGAAGAAGATGCGCGAGATCATCGCGCGCGACAAACCCTTCACGAAAGAGGTCTGGGACCGCGAAAAGACCAAGCAGGTGTTCCGCGACAAGGGCGAGGCCTTCAAGGTCGAGCTGGTCGACGCCATTCCCGGCACCGAGCCAATCAAGATCTATTACCAGGGCGACTGGTTCGACCTCTGCCGCGGCCCGCACATGACCTCGACCGGCAAAGTCGGCAACGCCTTCAAATTGATGAAGGTGGCCGGCGCCTATTGGCGCGGCGACAGCAACAACCCGATGCTGACCCGCATCTACGGCACGGCCTTCGCCAAGCAGGAGGATCTCGACGCCTACCTCAAGCAGATCGAGGAGGCCGAGAAGCGCGACCACCGCAAGCTCGGGCGCGAGCTCGACCTCTTCCATTTCCAGGAGGAAGGCCCGGGCGTGGTGTTCTGGCACCCGAAGGGCTGGACCATCTTCCAGCAGCTGATCGCCTATATGCGCCGCCGCCTGACCGGCGATTACAGCGAGGTCAACGCGCCGCAGATCCTCGACAAGGTCTTGTGGGAGACCTCGGGCCATTGGGGCTGGTATCGCGAGAACATGTTCGCGGCGCAATCGGCCGGCGACGAGGCCGAGGACAAGCGCTGGTTTGCGCTGAAGCCAATGAACTGCCCGGGCCACGTGCAGATCTTCAAGCACGGCCTGAAGAGCTACCGCGACCTCCCCCTGCGCCTCGCCGAGTTCGGCGTGGTGCATCGCTACGAGCCGTCGGGTGCCATGCACGGCTTGATGCGCGTGCGCGGCTTCACCCAGGACGATGCGCACATCTTCTGCACCGAGGACCAGCTCGCCGAGGAATGCCTGAAGATCAACGATCTGATCTTGTCGACCTATGCCGATTTCGGCTTCACCGGCGATCTCACCGTGAAGCTGTCGACCCGGCCGGAAAAGCGCGTCGGCACGGACGCGATGTGGGATCACGCCGAACGCGTGATGGCCACGGTGCTGCGCGAGATCCAGTCGCAGAACAATCACATCAAGACCGAGATCAATCCGGGCGAAGGCGCCTTCTACGGGCCGAAGTTCGAATATGTGCTGCGCGACGCCATCGGCCGCGACTGGCAGTGCGGCACCACGCAGGTCGACTTCAACCTGCCGGAGCGGTTCGGCGCGTTCTACATCGACCATGACGGCGGCAAGAAGCCGCCGGTGATGGTGCACCGCGCGATCTGCGGCTCGATGGAGCGCTATATCGGCATCCTGATCGAGCACTATGCCGGAAACTTCCCGCTCTGGCTGGCTCCGGTGCAGGCGCTGGTCACGACCATCACCTCGGAAGGCGACGAATACGCCAAGGTGGTGCTGGAGCAGGCACGGCGCGCCGGGCTGCGGGTCGAGATCGACCTGCGCAACGAAAAGATCAACTACAAGGTCCGCGAGCACTCGCTGGCCAAGATCCCGGCGCTGCTCGTGGTCGGCAAGAAGGAGGCCGAGACGCATTCGGTCTCGGTCCGCCGGCTCGGCAGCGAGGGTCAGAAGGTGATGACGACCGCCGAGGCGATCGCCGCGCTGGTCGACGAGGCAACCCCGCCGGATGTCCGGCGGGCGCGTCGCGCCTTCTGACCGCTGAAATCGCTCTAAATTCACTTCCGGTTGCGGGCGTGCATGCTTATCTCGGCACGGCACGCCCGCAGACCAGTCGATGAGGATATCGCATTGCCCGACGCCATCGAACTCCTGAAGACGCGCCGCTCGGTCAAGCCGCGCGAGATGACCGGGCCCGGCCCCTCTCCGGCCGAGCTCGAGACGATCCTCACCATCGGGGCGCGCGTGCCCGACCACGGCAAGCTGGCCCCCTGGCGCTTCATCGTGTTCGAGGGCGAGGCCCGGCAGCGCGCCGGCGAGGTGATCGCAAAAGTCTTTGCGCGGAAGAATCCCGGCGCGCCGGCGGCCGACGTCGAGACCGAGCGTAAGCGCCTGATGGATGCACCGCTGGTGATCGGCATCGTCAGCTTCACGAGGCCGCACCCGAAGGTGCCGGCGTTCGAGCAGGAATTGTCGGCGGGCGCCAGCGCCATGAACATCGTCACGGCCGCGACTGCGCTCGGCTACGGCGCCTGCTGGCTGACCAGCTGGTTCGCGTTCGATCGCGACGTGCTCGACGGCCTCGGCCTCAAGCCGGAAGAGAAGCTCGCCGGCTTCATCCATATCGGCACGCCGACCAAGCCGAGCGAAGACCGTCCGCGACCGTTCCTTTCGGAAATCGTGACGCGTTTTTAGTCGATGGCGTGTTGACCCTTGCGGCATCTTGCGGCTTTGATCCCGCCGAGGGAGGAAGGCCCGATGAGACGCCGTGAATTTCTGGTCGGGGCCGCGATGCTCGCCGGCACTGCGGCGCAAGGCCGCTCCGCCGACATCCCCGCCCCGTCGCCGGGCGGGCTCGACCGCATCACGGCATTCTTCGACAACGAGGTGACGAGCGGCCGCCTGCCGGGCGCCGTGATCCTGGTGCAGCAGCACGGCAAGCCGGTCTACCTCAAGACCTTCGGCGTGCGCGACACCAGGACGGGCCTCGCCATGACGCCCGATACGATCTTCGCCATCCATTCCATGACCAAGCCGATCACGTGCCTCGGCGCGATGATGCTGATCGACGAGGGCAAGCTCGCGCTCACCGACCCCGTGTCGGCTTACGTCCCGCTGTTCGCCGGTACCAAGGTGGGCCGCGAGGTGACCCTGCCCGGCGGCATGGTCGAGCTGGACCTCGACCCACCGGACCGCCCCGTCAACATCGAGGATCTGCTGCGGCATACTTCGGGCATCAGCTACGATTACATCGGCAGCCAGTGGGTCGAGCACGCCTACAAGATGGCCAACATTTTCAGGGGTCACTTCAACAACAGGGAATTCGCCGATCGCATCGCAGAACTGCCGCTGGCCCGGCAACCTGGAACGCTGTGGCGCTACGGCCATTCCACCGACGTGCTCGGCAGTGTCATCGAGATCATCTCGGGCCAGACGCTGTACGAATTCCTGAAAGCACGCATCTTCGATCCGCTCGGCATGACCAGCACCAAGTTCGCGCTGGCGACGGAGGCCGAGCTGGCGCGGATGGCGCGGCCGCTGCCGAACGATTTCATCCTGCTCGCCGGCGAGCGCGAGCGTCTCGACCATCCCGAGTGGCAGTCCGGCGGCGGCGGCCTGCTCTCGACCATCACCGACTATCAGCGCTTCGCGCAGATGCTGCTCAACGGCGGCGAATTCGAAGGCAAGCGCTACCTGAGCCCGGCCGCCTTCAAGGCGATGACGACGGATCACATCGGGCCCGGCTCCGGCGTCGGACGCGATTACTTCTATTTTCCGGGTGACGGCTTCGGCTATGGCTATGGTCTTGCGGTACGGACCGATCCCGGCAACGCGAAGCCGCCGCCGCCGGGCTCGCTCGGCGAGTTGAAATGGGACAGTGGCAGCGGCACCTATTTCGGCGTCGATCCCAAGCTCGACATGGTCTACCTCATGATGCAGCAGACCCAGACCGAGCGCGGCCGGATCACGCCCGCGTTCAAGGCGCTGGTCTACGATTGCTACCCCGAGGGACTACGCCGCCCGTGAGGCGCGCCGACCGAAATCGGCGAGCAGCTTTGCGATCTCGGCCGCAGGCCGCGCCGCGCTGAACAGAAACCCCTGCACCTCGTTGCAGCCTTCGGCGCGCAGCCAGTCGAGCTGGTCCTCGGTCTCGACGCCCTCCGCAGTCGTGGTGATGTTGAGGCTGCGGCCGAGGCCCGAGATCGCGCGCACGATTGCGCCACAATCGGGCCGCTCCGCCAGATCCTTCACGAAGGAACGGTCGATCTTGATCTTGTCGAACGGAAAGCTGCGCAGATAACTCAGGCTGGAATAGCCGGTGCCGAAATCGTCCATGGAAATGCCGACGCCGAGCTCGCGCAGCTGATGCAGGATGGCGAGATTGGCATCGGTCTCGGCCAGGAAGATCGACTCGGTGATTTCAAGCTCCAGCCGTCGCGGCGACAGGCCGGACTGCGCCAGAGCCGAGATCACGACCTGCACCAGGTTGCGGCTGCGGAATTGCGCCGGCGACAGATTGACCGCGACCTTGATGTCGCCGGGCCACTTGACTGCCTCTGCGCAGGCTTCGCGCAGCACCCACTCCCCTAACTGGGTGATGAGGCCGATGTCCTCGGCGACAGGAATGAACTCCGCCGGCGAGATCATGCCCTTGTCCGGATGACGCCAGCGCAAGAGCGATTCGAAGCCGGAGATGCGGTCGGATGCGATCGTCACCAGCGGCTGGTAGTGCAGCTCGAACTCGCCATTGGCGAACGCACGACGCAGGTCGAGCTCCATGTCGCGGCGCTTCTGCGCCTGCAGGTCCATCTCGCGCTCGAAGAAATGGTGCACGCCGCCGCCGTCGGACTTCGCCCGGTACAGCGCCATGTCTGCATTTCGCATCAGCTCCTCGGGCGTGGTGCCGTCGCCGGGCGACAGCGCGATGCCGATGCTGGCGCCGATCACCATCTCCTGACCGTCGATGTCATACGGCGCCTTCAGCATGTCGATCAGCAGGCCAGCGCAGGCGCTGGCCTCGTTCGGCGAGACGTCGGCGCCGAGGATCACCGCGAACTCGTCGCCGCCGAGCCGGGCCGCCAGATTGGGGCCGCGGACCGTCTTGGTCAGGCGTCCGGCGACCTCCTTGAGCAGGCGATCACCCACGGGGTGGCCGAAGGAATCGTTGATGTTCTTGAACAGGTCGAGATCGATGTAGAGCACGCCGACGCGCTTGTCCCCGGCCTGATCCAGGGCCTGCTTCAGCCGCTCCCGGAAATATTCGCGGTTCGGCAGGTCGGTGAGGCCGTCATGGTGGGCCATGTGCGCGATGCGCGCCTCAGCCTTGCGCCGTTCGGTGATGTCGACCACCGCGACCAGATAACCGTCGCGATCGTCGAAGGCGACGCGGCGGCCGAAGGTGAGCACCTCGATCTCGCTGCCGTCGGCGCGTAGGTGCCGCCAGTTGCGCGAGGAATGATAGGCTTCGCCGAGGCGTTCGAGCGCCTCGGCGTGGCTGTCCCACTCGTCCTCCGGCCAGATCTCGTGCAGCTTCATGCGCAGGAAGGTGGCGCGGCTGTAGCCGTAATGCTGGACCGCGGCGTCGTTGACGCCGAGGAATTGCCTGGTCTCGGCATCGAACACCCACATCGGCATCGGGTTGTTGTCGAACAGCAGGCGGAAGGAGGCGTCGCGCCGCTTCAGCGCGGTGACATCGGAGATTGTCAGCGAAACCACGTCGGCGAAGGCCGTGGCACCGAGACGGAGGTGCCGGCCCTCGCTCTCGATCTCGAGCTGCTCGCCGCGGCCGCCGGCGAGGGTCTTGAGCAGAAAGTCCATGATCTCGGGCAGGGCCAGCAGCGTCGCCCCCTCGCCGATTCGCCGCCACAACAGGCTGCCGGTCGCGACTTTCAGCAGCGTGCTCGCGCTGTTGTTGTGATGCACGACCTGGAGATCGAACGGCTTGCCGCCAGCATCGCGCAAGGTGGCCAGCGAGATCACCGCGTCGTCGGTCGAGGCGAAGATCGCGTCCAGCAGATTGTACTGCGCGCCGCGCTCGTTGACATAGGCGCCGACCAGCGTGGCGCCCCAGCGCGAGGCCGTCGGCAGCGCCAGCACGTCGTAGGTCCGCACCATGCCGTCGCGCACGCAATGCGCGCTGGCCCGGTGCGGCCGCCCGTTGGCAAGCGCGCTGGTCGCTGCTTCCGACAGCGCCGTGGCGCAATCCGGCGACAATTCGGCGACGGCAATGTCCCAGCGCTCATCGCCGAGCCATTTCTGCACGTAACGTCCGCTCCGCGACAGTTCGAGCGCGCCGTCGTTCTTCAAGATCGCGATGTGATCGGCGAGCCGCCCAAGACTGCCGAGCATGACGTCCTCGTAGCGCGGCAGCCGGTCGCCCGGCTTCAACGCGGCATGCCATTTGCGCTGAAGCACCGGGATGTCGTCGAACATTTCGGCGGCCGGTTTTCCCGGCACTTTCCTCGCAGCATCCATGGCAGTCCCCAACGCACTTTGCCGGCGCATCCAATGCAGGCGCACTTAACGACATGTAAAGAGCGCGCAAGCGCGGGTTCCGTTCGGCGATTATGACACTTTTAAGTCGGGTGTTGGTTAGTGCGCGTTAGCGACTGTGACGGTGGTGCGAAGGCGAGCCTCGTGTCCCGGACGCGCTGCAACGCTCTTCGCGTTGCTGCGCAGAGCGGGGACCCAGCAGGCCACGGCACTCGCTGATGCATGGGCCCCGGCTCTGCAGCGCATTACTTCGTGCTGCGCTGTGTCCGGGGCACGAGAGCGGTGAATGATTGACATGGGATCGCATCCTCGCGGCGCATGTTGCCCGAGCTTTGCTTGTCTCTTCGCCCTCTGAATTGAAAGAGGGCGCAGGGAAGGCCGGGAGCCGGTGGCTCCCATGGACCGCCATGCCAAGAGCAGACTGCGTGTGCTGCTGCATAGCGGAGAACAGGGCAACCGGGACATCCCGGCCTTCCCTGCGCAGTGGTTGGAACGGCTTATGTCGTGCTCTCCCCAGGGAGCGTTGCACTATTGCCCCCGTCGCCTTGCGGCTGATCGATGCGCGGGCCCGGTCGGGCCGCCACATCACCGCAACACTTGGCGCACAGACCCCGGGCGCCAGGACCACACGATTTTGCCGTACGCCGATCGCACCGGTCGTGTGCGCGAGGCGTCTTGCTCACGGTTGCCCGCCCTGCAAGACCCGTCGCGCCGATGCCATCGGCGTCCACCGCCGCCCGGCCCGCGTTCGTGACGATCGCGATACGCCCCTCTCCCTTGGGCCGGGTTGCGCGACACGTACGCCATTTCCGAAATTCGGTAAAGCGGAATATTTATGGCGACACGGATTGACCTAGGGCTCGGGTGTTTCACCCGCCGGGCACCGCAAGGTCTTGTGGTCCTGATGCAGCGGCTACGATGGCGGTCCTGCCAGCCGCTCGATCACGAGATCGAGCAGCGCACGCAGACGAGCGAGGCGCTTCAGGTCGCGATGATAGCCGACATAGGTGTCGCGACCGGGCGGCTGCGTGCCGATGTCGAGCGCGACCAGACGGCGATCGCTGTCGCCGAGCGGCCGCGGCAGCACGGCAAGGCCGCCACCCCTCGCGCAAAGCTCGGCCTGCACCTGCCTGTTGTTGCTGCGTGAGGCGACGTCCGCATTCGGCAGCATGCGCTTCAGCCAGACCGCGTCCGGCATCTCCGCGAATTCGGCATTCATGGTCACGACGCGAATACCGCTGCCGTCCCCCGCCCGCGGCGGTTTGCTGCCCTTCTTGCCATAGAGCGCGTAGGGAATGTGCAGCAGCTTTCTGGAGATCACCTCGGGCTCGCTGAACGGCTTGATGCGGAAGACCAGATCGGCCTCGCGCCGCGGCAGGCTGTAGAGCCGCGCATCGGTCAGCAGCTCCACCGTCACGGCGGGGTGACGCTTGCCGAACGCGGCGATCACCGGCGACAGCATCACCGTGCCGAACCAGTCCGACGAAGACAGGCGCAACAGCCCATCGAGCTGCGTCTTCGCACCGGACGCTTGACGCTCCAGCGCAAGCGCCTCGTCCTCGATCCGCTCGGCGTGACGCAGCACAGCCGTGCCCTCGTCGGTCAGCACGAAGCCGTCCGCCGTGCGCTGGAACAGCGTCTGACCCAACGACGTCTCGAGCGCGCGAAGCCGCCGGCCCATCGTCGGCTGGGTCTGGCCGATCTTCCGCGCGGCGGCGCCGAGCGTGCCTTCGCGGGCAATCGCCAGGAAAATACGCAGATCGCTCCAGTCCACCACACGTCCAGCCATACAAAAATGTATGACTACCGTACAGCATCGTTCCTTTTCATGCAAAAATTCATGAGCATATTGGCGCCGACAACTGGAGCAAGACGGTCATGATGACGCGATCGACGATGCGTGCCGGCGTGCTGGAGGCCCACAACGGCCCCTTACGCCTCTCGACGATTTCCCGACCCGAGATCGGACCGCGCGAGGTGCTGGTGCGGGTGCGGGCGAGCGGGGTCAATCCGCTCGACACCAAGATTCATGCCGGTACGGCCGCGCATGCGCGCCATCCGCTGCCGGCAATTCCCGGGATTGATCTGGCCGGGATCGTTGAGCGCAGCGGGAGCGAGGTGACGCGGTTCAAGGCGGGCGACGAGGTCTACGGCATGACCGGAGGGGTCGGCGGCGTACCGGGATCGCTGGCCGAATTCGCCGCGGTCGACGCCGATCTTCTCGCATTGAAGCCCGCCAATCTCAGCATGCGGGAGGCTGCCGCCCTGCCCCTGATCGTCATCACGGCCTGGGAGGGTCTGATCGACCGCGCCGGCCTGAAGGCGGGCCAGAAGGTGTTGATCCACGGCGGCGCGGGCGGCGTTGGTCATGTCGCGATTCAGATCGCGCGCGCTTTCGGGGCGGACGTGTTCGCCACGGGCTCGGCGTCGCAGCGTGGCACCATCGAAGCCTTTGGCGCGGTGTTCATCGACCGCGACAGCCCGATCGAAGCCTACGTTGCGCAGCATGCCGGCGGCCGCGGCTTCGATATCGTCTACGACACCGTCGGCGGCAAGGTGCTCGACGCCTCGTTTCAAGCGGTGCGCCGCTTCGGTCATGTGGTGAGTGCCTTGGGCTGGGGCACGCACGCGCTTGCCCCGCTGTCGTTCCGCGCCGCCACCTATTCCGGCGTGTTCACGCTGCTGCCGCTGCTGTCGGGCGAAGGCCGCGCGCACCACGGAAACATCATGACGGAGGCCACTCGCCTCGTCGAAGCCGGCAAGCTCGTGCCGCTGCTCGATCCCAGGCGCTTTACGATGGAGAGCGTCGGCGATGCTTATGAGCTGATCCGCGATCACGCGGCGAACGGCAAGCTGGTCGTCGACATCTGAGGTGGAGCCGGTCGTCGGCAGCTGCGCCCCGGCTGTTAGTCCTCGCTGGAGGCCGCCGAGCGGTTGCGCAGATAGGCCTGCGACAACAGGAAGAACAATGCGCGCTCGCCATGATATTTCGCCGACGGACGGGTGCGCTCGAAACCGTCGGCAAAAATCTTGCCGGACTGGTCGCACACACGCCATCGCCAGCCGAACCGCTTGCGCCTGGTCAGGATCACTTCGAACATGCCGACGAGCTTGGTCCCCTGCTCCCCTGCCGGTCTCGCAGATTCACAAATCTGCGCCGGCCTTCCCCGTTGGACGGAAGGCCCGACATATAACCCAGCAGGATGGAAAGAGAACAAGATTGATGATCGGAAATCGGTATCTTCCACCGGCTGTGGTGAATGCGCGAGGCGTCAGGAATAAGCCGGCGGCGCCGGTGTTTATGGACTCCCGGCGAAGCCTGGAGTGGCTGAGAATCATTCAAAACAGAATTACTGGATTTGCTGCCGACGAGCCTCCTTGCACCAGCGCGCCGGACGAGCGGTAACAGGAGACGGATCGATGGTGCACGGAATGAGAAGCACCGTGCGAGGGGAATCGGTCCAGCGTCCGACCGGGCGGCATCACCGCCCAGACCCTACCGCGCGACCACCTCGACCTCGCCGTCAACGCCGTTCACGACGTTGAAGCCGCGCTCGTAGACCTTGCCCTCGTTCTTGGCGATGGCGCGGTACTCTCCTTCGGAGAGCACCACGCGCGGAAAGGCGCCGATCGATTCCTTGATGACGTCGCCGCCCGGGGTCAGCACCGACCAGGCGGTGTTGGCGAGCGCCTCGCCGCCCCTGTCGCTGACCAGCTTGAGCGTGATCACGGCGGCGCGGTGGGTGATGGTGACGTCGGTGAGCTTGCCGGCCTGGACGCGAATGTCCGAGCGCACCACCGAATTGGCGTCACCGTAATTGGAGACGATGTAATAGGTGCCTTCCGGGATCAGCACGACGTCGCCGGCTGCGACGTTCGGCACCAGCGAGGCGCGCTCGCCGGATTCAAACTGGCTGCCCTTGTAGATCGCGAACGAGATCTGGTTCTGCGGAATCCGGCTGGTGCCGACCCGGCCCTCGATGCGCAGGCCGCCGGCCGGCAGCACGAAGGATTCGCGGTCGGTCTCGGCCTTCAGGCTGACGGTGCGCACCGCGCTGACCAGGCCAAAGGCGACGTGCACGACGTAATTGCCCGGCGGCAGCACGATGTTGGGCGAGGCGTTGCGGTCCTCGCGGATCAGCTTGAAGGTGCCGTTCTCGTCGGGACGGTCGGCAAACACGCGCCAGACCAGGCCGCTGGTGATCGCCGGCGTGTCCTTGCCGTATTTCGCGCTCAGCGACAGCACCCCTTGTCCGGGCACGGCCGCATTGAGCGGCGCGGCCGGCGGCACGGTGGTGAGGGCGGGCGGCGGCATGCTCGGCGTGGCCGGCTGCATCAGGGTCGGCGGCAGGCTCGCAGGACCGGCGCCTGGCCCGGAAGGCGGCGCCAGGCTGACGGCGCCGCCGGGGTCGGGCACCGAAGCCGGCGGGACCGGCGGCGGACGATCGGAGAAAAGCTGCGCCTGCGCAGTGTCTTGGCCTGAGGTAACGAGGGCCGCGACGAGCATCAGCGCCGGCAGCAGCCTGATGCTGCGCCGCCATCCGATGATGCCGTCACCCCCGCGTGTCATGCCTCCTGCTTTTCACCGAAAACGCGGCAAATTCAAGCCTCTGAAACCCCAGGAAATACGGTCCCGACGGTTGGGTGGAACCCGGTTGACGCCTGCGTGATTAACCCCGCAGGCAACCGCCCCTCGCCATACTGCTGCCCCGTGCCATCTCCAAAGCGGCATAAACCATGCTTCGCCCTGGTTCTGGCGGAGCGCGAGTGCGGTGCCTAGTCTGAGCTACGGGCTGGCCCCGGCGTAGGAGAGTTTCGGTGCTGGACAAATTGAAGGGTCGGGGCGCAAACGGCTCGAATGGCGAGAAGGTCGGTCTCGGCAGTATCCGCAGGCCGGTGATCGGCCTTGCCCTGGGCGGCGGCGCGGCGCGCGGCTTCGCCCATCTCGGAATCCTGAGAACGCTGATTGCCAACGGAATCGTGCCCGACGTCGTGGTCGGCACCTCCATCGGCGCCGTGGTCGGCGGCCTCCATGCGGCCGGCCGGCTCGATACGTTCGAAGAATGGGGGCGCAGCCTGCAAGGCATGCGCAACATCCTCGGCTATCTCGACATCCGCCTCAACGGCTCCGGCCTGCTCGGCGGCGAGAAGCTGGCGACCCGGCTCGAGGAGGCGATCGGACAGATCCTGATCGAGGATCTCCCGATCAAGTTCGCGAGCGTCGCGACCGAGGTCCGCACCGGCCACGAGATCTGGCTGACGCGCGGCCGCGTGGTCGATGCGATGCGCGCCTCCTACGCCCTGCCCGGCATCTTCGCGCCCGTCCTGATCGGCGACCGCTGGCTGGTCGACGGCGCGCTGGTCAACCCGGTGCCGGTCTCGGCCGCCCGGGCGCTCGGCGCCGAAATCGTCATCGCGGCAAATCTTTCCAGCGACATCTTCACCCATTCCACGACGATCTATTCGCACGGGGCAATGCCCACCCCGGCCATGCCGGAGGCGGAGGAACGGACGGCCAAGCGGCGCTTCCCGCGGCTGTTCTCGCCGGAGAAGACGGTGAAGCGCGAGTTTTTCGGCGGCAACGGCCGGCCCGGCATTTCCTCGGTGATGGTCGATGCCTTCAACATCATGCAGGACCGCATCACCCGGGCCCGCCTCGCCGGCGATCCGCCGGACCTTCTGATCACGCCGCGGGTCGGCCAGTTCGGCTGGTTCGACTTCCACCGCTCCGAAGACCTGATCGCATATGGCACGCGCGCCGCCGAGCGCGCGCTGGAATCGATCCAGGAGGCGATCCATGTGCTCGCGCCGGCGCCGGCGGGCACCGCGCCGAAAGCGGACGAGCAGGCCTGATCAGGCGGTCTTGATGTAGTCGCGCAGGGCTTCCTGCTCGGACTCGTATTCCTGAACCCGGCGCTTGACGATGTCGCCGATCGAGATCAGGCCGACCACCTTGCCGTTGTCGATCACGGGCAGATGGCGGAACTTGCCCGACGTCATCATCTCCATGAGCTCGGCGACGGTGTCGGTCTCCTTGCAGGTGACGACCTTGCGGGTCATGACCTGAGCCACCGGCTCTTCCAACGCGCCGGCGCCGCGCTCGCCGAGCACGCGGACGATGTCGCGCTCCGACAGGATGCCTTCGAGCCGGCTCTGGTTCATCACCAGCACCGCGCCGATCTTCTTCTCACCGAGCAGCCTGACCGCGGCGGCCAGCTTGACGTCGGGCTCGACGCTTACGATCTGGTGGCCCTTGGTGTTGAGAATGGAACGTACCGTCATTGTCGCCTCCCTGAATCCGAGCCGCCCGCCTTCTCGGCGGTCCGAACTTGGTCTTCGAGTCTTCAACTAACAGTTTTGTTTGGCGCCGGTTTCACGCTCGGGCGCTTTGCGAAGCATCGCCGCCAGCGGCTCGCAGCTTCGGAACATTCTTCCCGCAAATGATGGATGAATTCGGGCCGCGCCGCAAGCGCCGCTTCAAATACGGTCTGAAACGTCCTGTGATGACGCATCCGCAGCATCGTTTCGCACGCGCGGCACCGGATCGAACAGGGTGAACAGCAACAGGCCGGCGAAGAAGCCGCCGATATGCGCCTGCCAGGCGACGCTGGTGGTTTCGGCATCGATGCCGATCGCCCCGACGCCGAAGATGATGTTGACGCCAAACCACACCGCGAGGAAGCCGATCACCCGCCCGTCGCGCAGCGCCCGCAACAGCGGCAGCGCCGGGACCCTTGCCGCGGTATCGGCGTCCGAGCGGTTGAACGACAGGAAGCTGCCGCGAACGAACGCGAAGCGGATCGCGGCTGCCATCGCGCCCGACACCGAGGCCGAAGCGCCGATCATCGGCGCCACCGCGTGCTCATGGGTGAGGAGGTGGGCGAGCGCGCCGGCCGCCGCCGTCACCGCCAGAAACAGGAAGAACCTGACGGCGCCAAAGCGCCGTGCCAGCGCGCTGCCGAACGGCAGCAGCCACAGCACGTTGAAGCCGAGATGGGTCAGATTGGCGTGCAGCAGCGAATAGGTGACGAAGGTCCAGACCTTGGCCCCGGTGCCGCCGGGGATCTCCAGATTGAGCAGGGAGGAATCGTAGCGCTTCGGGATGAAGCCGAAGACGTCGATGGTCCAGTTATCGAATTCCGGCGGCAGCAGCACCCGCAGATGGATCACCGCCAGCAGGACGATATAGGCGGTCAGCGCCGGCGGCAGCGTCAGCACCGGCTCGTGCGGAGCCTCCTCATGGGCGGCAGGCAGGTCGAGCGGAGGATCTTGCGACGAATCGTGCGGGGAATCCAAGGCAGCTTCGCTTTCAGGCGATCGGAGCGATCCACCTGCAGATAGTCGCCTTTCCCGGCCTTGCGCAAGTGCACAAAAGGAAAAGGCAGGGCCCCTGGGAAAGCCCTGCCTGTCCGTGTCGGCCTTCCGATGCCCGGAATGAAGGTGTATCCCCACCCCTCCCCGGCCCGTGGCCAAACTGTTTGACGCCCTGTGTACAGACCTCGCCGAGAACCTGGAGAAAAGCGGCGGGGCTTGCGACCGCGATCACCATAACAGGGCGGCGGCCGACGCAAAGCGCATAGTTAATTTAACGTTAACGACGCAAAGGCGGGCTTAAGGGAGGCGAAAACGCGCGTGCGGCATGGACGCTGCAAATCCCCTCCTGCACAACAACACAAGGGATCGCGGGTGCACTGAAGCGGGACAGGTCTGTCCCTTCGAGGTTGCACCCCGGGGTAAGCGTTCAGTCATGAAACATCCGTCGAGCCGCGCGTTCTTCGCCTATTGGGACGACAAGCGTGGCGCCGCACGGGCCCCTGACCGGGCCGACATCGATCCGGCCGCGGTCCGCGGCCTGCTCGGCGACATCTTCGTGCTCTCCTGCGAGCCGAACCTCGGCTTCCCGTTCCGCGTCGCCGGCACGCGCGTCTGCGCGCTGGCGGGGCGCGACCTCAAGGACACGGGCTTTGCGGCGCTGTTCGACGATGCGAGCCGCGGCGAGATCGAGGAGATCACGACCATCGTCGCCGACGAGGCGTTGGGTGCGATCGCCGGCGTGACGGCCGCGCGCGAGGACGGCAGCAAGGCCGCTCTCGAGCTGTTGCTGCTGCCCTTCAACGCCCGCCCGCATACGCCGGTGAGCGTGACCGGCGTGCTCGCGCCGTTCGACGACGAATGCGGCGCGCTTTCAGCCTTCACCCTCACCTCCTGGCGCTACCTGCACCAGCCGGAGAAACTCTTGCCGCGCGCGATCCGGAAATTGCAGATCGCCCGCGGGCTGATGGTGTATGAGGGGCTGAGATAGTTCCCACTCCGTCACAATGGCCGCGCCGGCGCATGCGACCGTTTTTGCGGGATCTGCGTCATTCCTGATCGTGCCGCGAAGGGTTAGTTTCCGCATCGCGTGAGCTAACGACGGTCGGGTGACATCATGAGCTGGCGAATTCTGGCATGGAGCGCTCTCGGCTGCGTGGTGTTGCTGGCGGCGATCGGCGGGACCTGGCTGTTGTTGCTGCCCGGCTCGTCGACCCCGGAAGCCGCGCCTTCGATATCCAAGGAGGAGACTGAGGCCACGCTTGCGGCATTGAAGCCGCCGAAGCGCAAGCGCCCGCTGATCGCCATCGTCGGCATCAACGACATGACCGAGACGACCGACTATCTGATGCCATACGGCATTCTCGCGCGCGCCGACGTCGCCGACGTGCTCACCTTGGCGACCCAGCCCGGGCCCGTCGCGCTCTATCCCGCGCTGAAAGTGCAGCCGCATGCGACCATCGCCGCGTTCGATGCCGCGCATCCCGACGGCGCCGACTACGTCATCGTGCCCGCGATGAGCCGCGAAGACGATGCCGTGGCTTTGCAGTGGATCAAAAGCCAGGCCGGCAAGGGCGCGACAATCATCGGCGTCTGCGTCGGCGCCAAGGTCGTCGCCAACACCGGGCTGCTCGACGGCCGCAAGGCCACCACGCACTGGTATTCCGTGCGCGACCTGCAAAAGCATTCCGCGATCCGCTACGTCGCTGACCGCAGGCTGGTGGTCGACCGCGGCGTTGCGACGACGACCGGCATCACCGCATCCATGCCGATGGCCCTGACCCTGGTCGAGGCCATCGCCGGCCGGGCCAAGGCGGAGGCGGTCGCCCGCGAGGTCGGACTTGCCGCGTGGGATGCGCGTCACCGCAGCGAGGCATTCCAATTCACCCGCCCGTTCGCGTTGACCGCGATCGCCAACACGCTCGCATTCTGGAATCGTGAGCAACTCGGAATCCCCCTGACGCCTGCTATCGACGAGGTGTCGCTTGCGCTGGTCGCCGATGCGTGGTCGCGCACCTATCGCTCGCGTGCCCTCACCTTCGCGGCGACGACAGAGGCGCAGACGAGTCGCGGCGGTCTTCGCATCCTGCCCGACGCGGCCGTCGCCGACTGGCCGGCACAGCAGACGGCGCCGACCGCCGTCGACCTGCCGCCGGCGCGGGCGCTGGACCAGACCCTGCGCGCCATCGACGCCCGCTACGGGCCACGCACGGCCGACTTCGTCGCGATGCAGCTGGAATATCCGAGATAACCGCAGCGCGCCGGCTGCCGCGTGGAGCAGCCGACGCTCGTGTCTGCGTACCCCGCCGTTACGGCATCGCCAGGTGCCACGCGCCGTTCAGGAAGCCATCGCCGGTAATGTCGCCGGGCTTCTGGTCCTTGGCGAAGGTGTAGAGCGGCTTGCCCTTGTAGGCCCATTGCTTGGAGCCGTCGTCGCGGGTGATGATGGTGTAGCCGTCGCCGGCGGTGTCGCTGGCCTCGGCCTTCAGCACCGGCCAGTTCGTCGCACATGGACCGTTGCAGGCCGACTTGCCGTCGGCATCCTTGTCGAAAGTGTAGAGCGTCATGCCCTTGGCATCGGTCAGCACATTGCCCTTGTCGGTCTTGCCGGTCTTGGTCGGCGGTGCGGCGAAGGCGGCGGGAACAATCGCGAGCGATAGAGCCAGCGCGAGCGCGAGGCGGATCGAGGACGTCATGATGTCTCCTGTCATGCAATTGGCTTGCATGGGGTAGGACGCCGGGCGCGGCCTCGTATTCCTCAGGCGGCCGCAAAGAAATTTTTCGCTGCGCGCCACCGCGCGGTGGAATAAACTGGATGATGTGAGACGGAACCACGGATCGAGATGAGCAAGCCGTACTGGCGCCCAGCGCGCATATCCGATCTCGGCGCGATCGTCGCCATTGCGGCGCAGATTCATCCCGATCTTCCCGAAAGAGCCGAGGTGTTCGCGGAGAAAATGCAGATCTATCCTGACGGATGCCGCGTGCTCGTTGCGGACGATACGATCGCCGGCTACGGCCTCGCGCATCCCTGGAAGCTGCATCAGATCCCGCCGCTCGACCACTTGCTCGAACGACTCCCCCAAGACGCGGACTGCCTCTATGTGCACGATGTCGCCGTGTTGCCGGACCGGCGCGGCGGCGTGGCGCGCGAATATGTCGGCGGCATTGTGGAGCTCGCGCGCGCATCCGGCATCTTGGCGCTCGCACTGGTCTCGGTCTACGCCACGCAGCCGCTGTGGCAACATCTCGGCTTCCGTCCGGTGACGGCGGACGCGGCACTGCGCGCGAAGCTCGCTTCCTACGGGGAAGGCGCGACCTATATGCTGCGCGACCTCACCGCGGCGTAACGCCCCTGCCCGACCGCCCCGGTGCAGATGACGTCGCCGCTGCCATCCGGCGGCATCATCGCCGTCCGTCCCGAACGGCTACGGCTCAGCCGCGATGCTTTTTCTTCTTCGGCTTCTTTGCCGGTGCACCCTTCATCGGCCAGGGCGTCACCGAGGGCTCCGCGCCGGCCTGCTTGTCGCGATGCTTCTTCTTTCCAAAGGGCGGCGCGTCGTCGAATCGCGGCGCGCGCTCGCCGGGCGGTTTGCCGCGCGGCTTGAATTCACGCGTCTCGCGCGGTCGCTCGTCGCGGCGTTCGCGATGATCGCCATCGGCTCGCTCGCGAGCCGGCGCGTGTGACCGTTGCTCCGGCGGTGCCTGTCGCTGCGGCGCGTCTGCCATCGGCTCGATACGGATGCTGTCTTCCTTGTCCGGACGCTTGATCTTTGCGGCGAACGATTCCGCGGCCTGCGCGGAGATCTCGAACTCGGTCGTGGTGTCCATGATCTTGATGGCGCCGATGTCGCGCTTGTCGATGCCGCCGCGGCGGCAGATCATCGGCAGCAGCCAGCGCGCTTCCGCATTCTTGCGCCGCCCGATCGCGGCGCGGAACCAGACGCTGCCGTCGGCCATGCCGTGCTTCGACGAGGCTTTTCCGGACTTCGCTCGCGGCCTGGCGGCACGATCGTCGCCACCTTCGCCTTGAAAGCCTTGGCCCTGAAATCTGTCGCGCCCGCGCTCCTCGCGCGGCCGACCGCTCCGCTCGCCGGGATCGATGATGTCCTCGGGCGACGGCAGCCGCGCGCGGTAGAGCCGCGCCAGTGCGGCGGCGATCTCCTCGGCCGACCGCTCGGCGAGCAGCGCCTGCGCGAGCACCAGATCGTCGGCGGTCGTTTCCTCGGTGAACAACACGTCCTTCATGCGCTCGTGGTCGAGCTTGCGGATCTCGTCCGCCTGCGGGGCCGTGCCCCAGACCGCGTCCACCCCAGCGAGATTGAGCAGCAGCTCCGCGCGCCGCCGTCGCGCCGGCGGCACCAGCAGGACGCTCGTGCCCTTACGACCGGCGCGCCCGGTGCGGCCCGAGCGGTGCTGCATCACCTCGGCATCGTTGGGCAGGTCCGCGTGGATGACGAGATCGAGGCTCGGCAGATCGATGCCGCGGGCGGCGACGTCGGTCGCGACGCAGACGCGGGCGCGTCCGTCGCGCAGTGACTGCAGCGCCAGGGTTCGCTCGTTCTGGGTCAATTCGCCGGAGAGAGCGACGACGGAAAAGCCGCGCTCCAGCAGCGCCGCCTGCAAATGCCTGACCGCATCGCGCGTGCTGCAAAACACCAGCGCGCTCGGCGCCTCGAAGAAGCGCAGCACGTTGACGACGGCATGCTCGACGTCGGCGGGCGCGATCCGGATCGCGCGGTACTCGATATCGGCGTGGCCGCCTTCGTCGCCGGCGACCTCGATCCGGAACGCCTGATGCTGATATTGCTTGGCCAGCGCGACGATGCCGCGCGGGAACGTCGCCGAGAACATCAGGGTGCGGCGCGTATCCGGCATGGTCTCGAGGATGAATTCCATGTCCTCGCGAAAGCCGAGATTGAGCATCTCATCGGCCTCGTCGAGGACGACCGCCTTCAATTCGGAGATATCGAGACGCCCGCGGCGCAAATGGTCGCAGAGCCGGCCCGGCGTGCCGACGACGATATGGGCGCCGGCCGCAAGCTCGCGCTGCTCGCGGCGCGGATCCATGCCGCCGACGCAGGAGACCACGCGCCCGCCCGTATGCCCATAGAGCCAGGCGAGCTCGCGCTGGACCTGCATCGCGAGCTCGCGGGTCGGCGCCACGATCAGGGCGAGCGGAGCGGCCGCGGATCCGAACTGCTCGGCATCGCCGAGCAGGTCCCTGGCCATGGCGAGACCATAAGCGAGGGTCTTGCCGGAGCCGGTCTGGGCCGAAACCAGGAGGTCGCGATCGGCGGCTTCGTCCGCGAGCACGGCGAGTTGGACGGGGGTCGGAGAATCATAGTTCCGCTCGGCCAAAGCGCGGGCGAGCGGCGGGGTCAGGGCCGGAAAAGACACGGGATGGAGAACCTTGGTTAATTCAGGCGCGGCACAGCGAGCCGAGAGGCCTGAGGCTGACGTGCGCGGCAATCGGCCCGGCCGCACGCTGGCGATTTGATCTGGCCGCTCTTTACGCCAAGCGCGCGGGAATCACCATGCCTATGTTGCATGGCTTGGCGGAGAGCCGCGCCTTGGAGGTTGCAGCGGATTTTTGCGGCGACCTTGGCTAACATCGGCGCAACCGGATCTGGCCGCGACTGAGCCGAGATCCGGACCCGAAGAGATGGAGAGCACAACGATGCGATTGGCAGTCATTTCCGACATCCACGGCAATCTTGCTGCGTTGGAGGCCGTGCTCGCCGACATCAAGACGCGCGGCGTCGATCGTATCGTGAACCTCGGCGATTGCGTCACCAGCCCGTTGTGGCCGAAGGAGACTTTCGAAGCCCTGCAAGCGCTGTCGCTGCCGACCGTGCGCGGCAATCATGACCGCTGGATCGAGGAGTTTGCGGACGACAAGCTCTCGCCGGCAGGCCTGTTCGCCCGCAACGCATTGACCGCGGAGCAGCGCCGGGCACTGCACAGCCTGCCCTCCCAGCTGCGGCTGGACGACGCCATCCTGGCCTGCCATGGCACGCCCGAGAGCGACACGACGTGCCTGCTGGAGGAATCGCTCGACGACGGCCGCTTTGTGCCGGCACGCCGCGAAGTCCTGGAGTCACGCCTCGCGAGCGAACCGGCGGCGCGCGTGGTGCTGTGCGGTCATAGCCACCGCCAGGCGATCGTTCAGGGTCCCGGCGGCCGCCTGGTCCTCAATCCGGGAAGCGTTGGCTGCCCGGTCTTCGCGGACCTTCCCATCGCCGCAAAACTCGAGCACCGCTCACCTCACGCCCGCTACGCAATCCTCACGAACAGAAACAAGCGCTGGCAGGCCGAGCTCCTGGCCCTCGAATATGATTGGGACGCCGCATCGGCGCGCGCGCTCGCCAACAACCGCCCGGATTGGGCGCAGGCCATGCTGACCGGGAGCGTCACATAGCCGGCTGCGCTGAGCGCGCAGCGCTCAGATCTCCGCATAGATCTCCAGCAGATTGCCATCGGGATCGCGGAAGAACAGCGTGCGGTGGCCGAAGGATTGGTTCGTCGGCGGCGATACCAGCGCAACGCCCTGCCGCACCAGCTCGTCGGCGCACGCATCGACCTCGGCTGCGGAGACCCTGAACGCCAGTTGCAGCGCGGCGCTGCCTGACGGCATCGGCGCATCGGCAGCGGTACGGCTCGGTTTCGCCAGCGCCAGCGTGTTGGGGCCCAAGCCGTACTCGATCCAGTTCGCAGAGAGCTCGCGCAGCAGCGGGAAGGCAAGAACGTCCTTGTAGAACCGCCGCATCGCCGCCATGTCGCGCACGAAGATGACGGTGTAGTCGATCGCGCGGATGGCATGGAAGGGCGATCGAGCCTGCGGGTTGGATGCGTCTGTCATCGTGGCTCTCGTTGGTATGCCGGCACGTGGCCCGCGGATCACTTACCGCGCCAGGCCATCACTCCACCAGCTCCGGCCACGGCACGATGGTCGACTTCACCGTCTTCATCGCCATCGCGTCCTTCACGGCCTGCGCAACGCCGTCCTCCGTGAACGGATAGATGGTCTGCATCTTCAGCCAGGGATATTTCTCGGCGGTGCGGTACAGCATGTCGACGCCGAGCGGCAGGTCGTTGCCGGTAAAGCCCCAGGAGCCGAGCACGTTGAGGTCCTTGGTGCAGATGCGGTGCCAGGACGTCTCGATCGAGCCGGCGTCGGTGAACTGGCCCATCTCGACATAGGTGCCGCCGTCGCGCAGCATCTCAATGCCTTCGGGGCCCGCGGTCGGATGGCCCGAGCAGTCCATCACGAGATCGGCGCCGAAGCCGCCGACGATTTTCCGCACGCGATCGATGCGCTCAAGCGGCGACGTCAGCTCCTCGATGTTCACGGTTGCCTCCGCGCCGAACTCGCGGGCCAGCTTGAGCCGCGGCTGCTCCGGCGCACCGACGCAAATGACGCGCCCTGCCCCCATCTCCTTGGCGGCTGCAACCGCCAGAATGCCGATCGGCCCCGAGCCCTGGATCACCACCGTATCGCCCCAGGAAAAACCGCCGGCGCGGCTGGCGCGGTTGAAGGCGCGGATGCAGGAGGTCAGCGGCTCGGACAGTGCGCCGAGGCGCAGCGACATGTCGTCGGGCAGCTTGTAGATCTTGGTGCCCGGCAGCATGTCGAGATCGACATAGACATATTCGGCCCAGCCGCCCCACATGTGCGGCGCCTTGTCGAAGCCGAGATAGCGGCCGTAATAGACCGGCGTCAGGCATTTATTGGCGGTCTGCGGATAGTGGATGCAGTAATAGCAATGGCCGCAGGGCATCAGCGGCGGGATCATCACCTTCGAGCCGACGGTCAGCGGCTTGCTCATGAAGTCCTCGGTGAACTCCTCCCCGCATTCGACGATCACACCGCCGAGCTCATGCCCGAGCGTGAACGGCCACGGCAGCGGCTTCGGCCAATGTCCTTTCAGGATATGCAGATCGGTGCCGCAGACGCCGCAAGCGCCGACCTTGATCAGCGCCGCCTTCCTGCCGACCTTCGGCCACGGCACGGTGCGGATGACGGGCTCCGAGCCGGGACCTGCGTGGGTGCAGACGCGGATCTGTTGCATGGCTGTTTCCTCGCTGCCCGCTTGTTATGATTTATGGCGCGGACGTATCGCGAAGCGTATGTGAGATGCGCGCGCGTGCCAAGCGCGAGTCGCACGGCCTTTCGTGGAGCAGTTCGGAATGCGACCGCTACCCTGTTGTGCGCGTCCGTGCCATCAAGGCTACTGGAACTCGTTGCATGCAGACGCGAAACAAATGCCTGCAAGTGTGCTCGGGGACTCGGCAAACGAACGGCAAGTGACCACCAGACATGACCAGCGATCATTCCCCTACATTGCTCGTATTCGGTGGTCTTCCCGCCACTGGTAAGACGACAGTCTCCCGCGAGTTGGCGACGCGCCTCAAGGCAACGTACCTCCGTGTCGACGCTATCGAACAGGCCTTGCGGCGGGCGGGCCTGCCGGTCGGCGCTATGGGTTATGCCATAGCGAATGCCATCGCCGCCAAAAATCTCAAGCTGCGCCGAAGCGTTGTCGCCGACTGTGTAAACCCGGTGCTCGCAAGCCGTGCCGGCTGGCGGCAGACGGCCGTTGAACATTCGACACGCATAGTCGAGATCGAACTGATCTGCAGCGACCCGGCTATCCACCGGCAGCGGTCGGAAGGCCGCGTCGCCGATATTGGCGGCCACCAGCTCCCAAGCTGGGAAGAGATAGTGAACCACCACTATGAACCGTGGGATCGAGAGCGTCTCGTGCTCGACACTGCCGATAGCACGCTCGATGATCTCGTCGATCAGGTGGAGAGATATGTCCGCCGCAGCATCGACTAGGTCCATCGAGGCCGACCATCTCTCGGCACATAGGGCTCCGCCCACGCGCATTGGGCGAGCGACGAGGCCGGCTTGGGCGGCCGCGCGGGACCTCATATGTGGCTTTTCGAACGTATTGTGTCTGTCCGTGACCGCCGCGGCCGATCCTAACGCGGCATTAACCCTATGCACCTTAGGGTCGTCCCGGACTCCGCCCGGGCGGGGGGTCGGGTGTTGAAAATGGCGTTGGCGAACAAAAAATTTCTTCCGGCCGCCGAGGAGCGTCGGCGCTTCCAGCGGGTGAAGGTGCACCTGCTCGGCCGCTACATGCTGCCGGACCGCCGCGAATTCCCCTGCCAGGTGATCAACATGTCGCCGGGCGGCCTTGCGCTGCTCGCCCCCGGCATCGGCAATGTCGGCGACCGCGTGGTCGCCTATCTCGACCATATCGGCCGCGTCGAAGGCAAGATCACCCGCATCATCGATAACGGCTTCGCCATGACGATCGGGGCGACGCCCCGCAAGCGCGACAAGCTTGCGGCCCAACTGACCTGGCTCGCCAACCGCGACATCCTCAACCTGCCGGAAGACCGCCGTCACGACCGTATCGTGCCGCGCAACCCGATCGCGGTGCTGACGCTCGAGGACGGCACCAAGATGACCTGCCGCATCATCGACCTCTCGCTATCGGGCGCCGCCATCGCCGCGGAGAACCGGCCGCCGCTGAAATCGACGGTCCTGCTCGGACGGGTCCAGGGCCGCGTGGTCCGAAACCTCGAAGACGGCTTCGCGCTGGAGTTCCTGCACGAGCAGCCGATCGAGACACTCGAAGAGAGCGTTACCGCGCGGTAAAGCGCCAGCGCGGCAAAACTCCGTAATTTCCAGCCCTGAAGGCGGCCTCCGCAATGCGGACGCCGCCTTTTTCATGCGTCGTGACGGCGCCAGGGCGGGTTAACGCGCGGCCCGTTTGCAGATGGAAATGGCGGTTCCGGCAGCGTTTGCGCGTTAATCGATAAAATTTGAATCAATTGCAGTTGTTTCAAATTTTATGAGAATTCGATTCAAGTATAGATCGAATTCGCCGCAGGTTTTACTTGCATTCGTCTCGACTTGACTTGGTCGACTTAGCGGCAACGCAAAAGCTCCGTGCGAAATGTGGTCCCAACAAGAAACGGGGGCCGCAATGTTTGACTTCAGGGGACAGGGGAAAGGGCTGGCGCTGGCCGCCATGCTCTTCGGGATCAGCGCGGCAGCGCAGGCCGGCGAAGGCCGTCTGCTCTACGCGAGCCTCGGTGACACCACGCGCGCACCGATCGGCTGGGTCGAATTCTGTGCGGACAACACCGCCCAGTGCCAGGGCGCACCGGCGCAGCCGCGCGACATCGTGATGTCGCAGGGCGCATGGCGCGACCTCGTCAAGGTCAATCGCTGGGTCAACGAGACCGTCAAGCCTTTGACCGACCAGGAGCACTGGGGCGTGATCGAGAAATGGTCGCTGCCATCAGACGGTTACGGCGACTGTGAAGACTACGTGCTGTTGAAGCGCAAGATGCTGATCGATGCCGGATGGCCGCGCCAGGCCCTGCTCATCACCGTCGTGCGTGACAAGAAAGGCGAAGGACACGCGGTGCTGACGGTGAAGACCGACAAGGGCGAGTTCGTTCTCGACAATCAGAACGAGAACGTCGTTGCCTGGACCGAGACCGGCTACCGCTTCGTCAAGCGCCAGTCGCAGAGCGATCCCAACGTCTGGGTCTCGCTCGGCGATACCAAGCCGGCGGTCTCCACCGCCAGCGCCAGAGATTAGGCAAGAGATCAGGAACGAGACAACAGGTTACGCGACCCGGTCACATCCCCACCCCTCCCCGTCCCAGACCGGTTCGCGCGCGGCCAGCCATCCCCCAATGGCTGGCCGCAACTTTTTTGGAGCCCAGCCTGTCCGGGGGGGCGTGGTGCAGCGTGTAACGCTGCGTCGCTGAATCGGGACCCGGTTTGCGAACAGAGATGAGCCCCGGTTCAGCAGCACATCATTGCATGATGCGCCCCGGGGCGCGGCAATCACCCCAGCACGTCAGCAAGCCGCAGCTCGTCTGCGACGGGGTCTTTTAGGAACAGCTCGGCTTCGATCTCGTCCAGGTGCGACAGCATCTGCGCGCGCGCGGCTTGCTTGTCGTGCTTGCGAATGGCGGCAACGATGCCGGCGTGGTGCTCGGTGCCGCAGGCCGGCGTGTCGTGGCGGCGATAGAGCAGAATGATGAGCGAGGAGCGCGCGATCAGCTCCTTCAGGAAGCCGAGATAGATGCTGTGTCCGCTCATCTCGGCGACGAGACGGTGAAACTCCCCGGAGAGCCGGACCGAGGCGCGGGCATCGCCGCGCAGCTCGGCTTCGCGTTCCTCGGCAAGATGCCGCTGGAGGCGATCGATCCAGTCCGGCGTCACCGCATCGACGGCGTGATCGACGATGGTGGGCTCGATCAGGCGGCGCGCCTCGAACACTTCGCGGGCATCGGCCGGCGTCGGCCGCGCGACGAAGGCGCCGCGGTTCTTCTCGATGTTGACGATGCCCTCATGCGCGAGCTGCTGAAGCGCGGTGCGGACCAGCGTGCGGCTTGCGCCGTAGATCTCGCCGATCTCGTCCTCGCCGAGCTTGGTGCCCGGCAGCAGGCGATGCTCGAGGATCGCGGCGGTCACACCCTCCCGGATGCGGCTGACGCGATCGTTCGCATCGGGCGCGTCGGATTTGGGACGGGGCTTGGCGGCCATGAGTTCGAGGTTGGGCTTGAGGGCTCGATCGACGACGTTCGCTCCCGAATGTTAGTCGACGAGCTGTATGCAATCACAGGCGAAAGTTTATACAATCCGCGCTCGTTTCGTGTGCAGGTGATTGCGCACAGGGCGGACGGGACAGCGGGCCCGGATTCGATCTAACGATCTGACTCCGCTGCACAGTTTCGCAATTCGGCCGGCAAGGCAGCGGTTGGCACGGACCTTGCGGAGAGGGCGGCAGCACCGCCCCTCCTTGGACACGCCATGGCCACTCCCGCCGCTCTCGAACTGGTCGCCGTCACCAAGCGCTATGACACGACGCTGGCGGTCGACACCGTCAATCTGAAGATCCCGGCGGGCACCTATTGCTGCCTGCTCGGCCCGTCCGGCTGCGGCAAGACCTCGACCTTGCGCATGATCGCGGGCCACGAGGCCGTCAGCGAGGGCGACATTATCCTGGGCAGCCAGAACGTCACCGACCTGCCGCCGGCCGATCGCGGCACCGCGATGATGTTCCAATCCTACGCGCTGTTTCCGCATCTTACCGTGCTCGACAACGTCGCCTTTGCCCTGAAGATGCGCGGCATCGACAAGCCGACGCGCCACAAGCGCGCCGGCGAGCTGCTGGAGCTGGTGGCGATGAGCCAATATGCCGGCCGGCTGCCGGCGCAGCTCTCCGGCGGCCAGCAGCAGCGCGTCGCGCTGGCCCGCGCGCTGATCACCGAGCCGCAAATTCTCCTGCTCGACGAGCCGCTATCCGCGCTCGATCCGTTCCTGCGGGTGAGGATGCGCGGCGAGCTGAAGCGATTGCAGCGCGAGCTCGGCATCAGCTTCATTCAGGTCACCCACGGCCAGGAAGAGGCGATGGCGCTCGCCGACCACATCGTGGTGATGAACCAGGGCCGGATCGAGCAGCAGGGCACGGCCCGCGACATCTTCCATCATCCCCGCACCGAATTCGTGGCGCGCTTCATCGGCGGCCACAACGTGCTCAGCGACGCCGGCAAGCTCATCGCCGTGCGCGCCGATCAGCTCGGCATCGTGCCGTTTGCTGACGACGCGTTCGGCGCGCCGGCGCTGCTGACCCAGACCGAGTACCAGGGCTCCTACATCGCCGTCTCGCTCACGCTCGACGACGGCACCGCCCTGTTCTCCCACGTTCCCGAAGCCACTTTCGACGTCCACCCGTTCCGTCCGGGCGATCGCGTGCTGGCCACCTGGGACCCCGCCAAGGCGCAACGCCTGCAATAGCGCCCTTGATCTTGGAAAAATGCGCAACACTAGAGGAGTGAGGGAAATGACCGAGACGACCAGGAAGACCGGCCTCAGCCGCCGCACGCTGCTCAAGGGCACCGCAAGTCTTGCCGGCCTCGCCGCCGGCTCCGGCGCCATCACCGGCTTTCCCTATGTGAAGTCGGCCGATGCCAAGGTGCTGCGCTATCTCGGCACCGCCGTGAACGAAGGCGACGACATCTCCAAGCAGTGCCTGAAGGACACCGGCATCAAGATCGAATACATCACCGCGACCACCGACGACGTCACCAAGCGCGTGATGACCCAGCCGAACTCCTTCGACGTGCTGGACACCGAATATTTCTCGCTGAAGAAGATCGTGCCGTCGGGCAACATCCTCGCGCTCGATGCCCGCAAGATCAAGGAATTCGGCAACATCACCCCTGTCTTCACCAAGGGCGAGACGCCCGGCGGCAAGAAGATCGGCGGCCAGGGCACCGCGCCCTGGAAGGTGCTCTACCTCGAGGGCAAGGATTCCAAGAAATTCGCGACGTCGGCGACCGAATTCGTCACGCTGATCCCGACCGTCTACAATGCCGACACGCTCGGCATCCGGCCCGACCTGATCAAGCGGCCGATCAGCTCCTGGTCCGAGCTGCTCAACCCCGAGTTCAAGGGCAAGGCCTCGATCCTCAACATCCCCTCGATCGGCATCATGGATGCCGCGATGGTCGTGGAAGCCTCCGGCAAGTACAAATATGCCGACAAGGGCAACATGACCAAGGAAGAGATCGATCTCACCATGAAGGTGATGACCGAAGCCAAGAAGGCCGGCCAGTTCCGCGCCTTCTGGAAAGACTTCAACGAAAGCGTCAACCTGATGGCCTCGGGCGAGACCGTGATCCAGTCGATGTGGTCGCCGGCGGTGACAAAGGTGCGCTCGATGGGCATCCCCTGCACGTTCCAGCCGCTCAAGGAAGGTTATCGCTCCTGGGCCTCCGGCTTTTGCGTCTCCAAGGGCGTGTCGGGCGCGAAGCTCGAATGGGCCTATGAGTTCGTGAACTGGTTTCTATCCGGCTATGCCGGCGCCTATCTCAATCGCCAGGGCTATTACTCCGCCGTGCTCTCCACCGCGAAGGCGCATATGGAGCCCTACGAGTGGGCCTATTGGATGGAAGGCAAGCCGGCCGAGAAGGACATCAAGGCGCCCGACGGCTCGCTGCTCGAGAAGGCCGGCGCAGTGCGCGACGGAGGCTCCTACGAGGACCGCATGGGCGGCGTCGCCTGCTGGAACGCGGTGATGGACGAGAACGACTACATGGTCCGCAAGTGGAACGAGTTCATCGCGGCGTAGCGGACATGTCCGAAGAAGTCCTGCAACAGGCAGCCCCGGGCCTGATCCCGGGGGCAGGCACAGTGCGCGCCGCCAAGCCGACGCGCCTGTCGCCGTCCTTCATCTCCTGGCTTCAGGCCGGGCCGATGATGCTGGTGTTTCTCGCCTTCTTCCTCATTCCGCTCGCCTTCGTCGTCATCGTCTCGTTCTGGGATTACAACGAATACCAGCTGCTGCCGGCTTTCTCCGGCCGCGGCTACACCGACACGTTCGAGGGCTGCCTTGCGCAGCTGCCCGAGCTCTGCACGATCGGCAAGACCTATCTGAAGACGCTGAAGCTCTGCTTCATGGTGTGGGCCATCACGCTGTTCATCGGCTTCTGGGTGGCCTACTTCCTCGCCTTCTACGTCAGGTCCAAGACCTGGCAGATGGGATTGTCGCTGCTGTGCACGATCCCGTTCTGGACCTCCAACGTGATCCGCATGATCGCCTGGATTCCGCTGCTCGGGCGCAACGGCCTCGTGAACTCGGGCCTGATGAAGACGGGCCTGATCAACCACCCGATCGAATGGCTGCTGTTCTCCGAATTCTCGGTGGTGCTGGCGCTGGTGCACCTGTTCACCTTCTTCATGGTGGTGCCGATCTTCAACTCGATGGTGCGCATCGACAAGTCGCTGATCGAGGCCGCCTATGATGCCGGCGCCAGCGGCTTCCAGACCCTCGTCAACGTCATCATTCCGCTGTCCAAGCCCGGCATCGTGATCGGCTCGATCTTCGTCATCACCATCGTGATGGGCGATTTCATCACCATCGGCGTGATGGGCGGCCAGCAGATCGCCGCCGCCGGCAAGATCATCGAGACGCGGGTGAATGCGCTGCAATTCCCGGCCGCGGCAGCCAACGCCGTGATCCTGCTCGCCATCACATTCCTGATCATCACCATGATGTCGCGCATCGTCGACATCAAGAAGGAACTCTAGAGCATGACGGAAGGACGCCCGCGCTCGTTCTACGTGCTCGCGATCTTCTTCGCGGCCTATGTGCTGTTCCTCTATGGGCCGATGATCGCGATCTACGTGCTGTCGTTCCAGGGGCCGCAGGGCGGCCTCACCTTCCCGATGAACGGCGTGTCGACCTTCTGGATCGCAAAGCTGTTCCAGGGCACCGGCATCGTTGATCTCGGCGCGGCCTTCCGCCGCTCGCTGCTGCTCGGCATCATCGTGATGATCGTCACCGTCGTGCTGTCGGTCGCCGCCGGCATGGCCTTCCGCAGGAAGTTCAGGGCGCAAAGCATCCTGTTCTACACGGCGATCGCCAGCCTGATCGTGCCTTCGATCATCACCTCGCTCGGCATCTCGTTGGAATTCCGCATCATCGACGACCTGATCAAGGCGCATTGGAACGAGAATTTCGAGACCTCGATGGGCCTGCTCACCTCCGGGCTCGGCGCGCACCTGACCTGGACGCTGCCGTTCGGCCTGCTCATCATGTTCGCGATCTTCAACCGCTTCGACCCGCGGCTCGAGGAAGCCGCGCGCGATCTCGGCGCCACGCCATGGCAGACGTTCCGCCATGTCGTGCTGCCGATCATCCTGCCCTCGGTGATCGGCATCGGCCTGTTCGGCTTCACGCTGTCGTGGGACGAGCTCGCCCGCTCCAGCCAGGCGATCGGCGCTGTGAACACGTTGCCGCTCGATCTCCAGGGCCTCACCACCACGGTGACGAACCCCGACATCTATGCGCTCGGCACCGTGATTTCGGCCGTCTCCTTCACGGTGATCGCCCTTGCGCTCGGCACCATCCACGTGCTCAACAAGCGGCAGGCGGCCAAAGGCTCGGACGCCGGCCAGGGTCTCGTCTAACAACGCGCTCGTCTGAGGGGCTTGTCTGATCCGATGCGGCTGCACGTCGTCAATCCCAACACCACCGTGTCGATGACGGCGAAGATCGCCGCTGCGGCGCGCAGCGTCGCCCTGCCCGGCACGGAGATCGACGCGCGGCAACCGACGATGGGCCCGGTCTCGATCGAGGGATTTTACGACGAGGCCTTCGCCGTGCCCGGCATGCTCGGCTGCATCCGCGAGGCTGACCGCGACGGCGCGGACGCGCACATCATCGCCTGCTTCGACGACACCGGCCTCGATGCCGCCCGTGCCGTCGCCAAAGCGCCGGTGATCGGCATCGGCGAGGCGGGCTTCCACATGGCGAGCCTGATCGCGGCGCGCTTTGCCGTGGTGACGACGCTCGGTGTCTCCATCGTGCCCATCGAGCATAATCTGCGCAAATACGGCCTCGCCGATCGCTGTGCCCGCGTCCGCGCCGCCGAGGTGCCCGTGCTGGCGCTGGAAGAGCGCAACAGCGATGCGCTGGCGAAGATCTCCGCGGAGATCGAGGCCGCGATCCGTGACGACCGCGCGGAGGCTATCGTGCTCGGCTGCGCCGGCATGGCCGATCTCGCCGCCGAACTCGCCGCCACGCACGGCCTGCCCGTGATTGACGGCGTCGCGGCGGCGGTGACGCTGGCGGAATCACTGGTGCGGCTCGGCCTGAAGACCTCCCGGCTCGGCCCCTACGCGGCGCCGCGCGCGAAGACCTATTCCGGACCGCTTTCGCCGTTTCAGCCTTGAGGCCGGGGCGAAGCCTCGGCGGCGCCAAGGCCCGCTGATTGCTGGTTTTTTGGCCTTTGGCCTCTTTTTGGTCCCATTCCTTGCCGACACGTAACGCTTTCGGGACGCCCCGGCCGCCTCAGGGCTGCCGGTCTTCGCCACTCACCAAGTTTCAATTTTGGGTTTTGTCAGCGATGATCGATCTCGCCCAGGACAGACCGTCCAACCCGCTGCTTCGCCTCGGCGCCCAGCCCATTGCGCTGACCGCCGCAGCGCTCCTCCTCCTGATCGCCGGCGTCACCTCGATCGCGATCTGGCGTGCCTATACCGGCGCCGCACCCGAGACCGACCGAGTGGTGGCATCGCGGCAGCTCCAGGCGCGGACCGCGCAGGCCTCCGAGCAGCTGGTCGAGAAGACCAAGGGGCTGGAGGCGACCCAGCAGGAATCGATCGACCAGCTCCAGGTGGTGCAGGATCAGCTCCAGACCATGAAGCGGCTGATGGCGGCGCAGCAGGCCGACACCAAGCGTCTGTCCGAGCAGGTGGCATCGCTGAACGAGTCCATCGAGGGCCTGCGGCAGTCGTTCGCCAGCGCGCGAGCCACCGACGTCGAGGCGCCCGCGGTTACCCGCAGGAAACCGGTGCGGCAGCGCGCCCAGGCCAGCGCGCGCAAGCGCTCGCGCGGCTAAGCAACTCTCGGCACGCCACTAATTTTCTCGACTTGTGAACTGGATCACATTCGCCCGTGTGATTCCGCGCGATGCTCGCGGTTACCGGATGGCGTGAGCCGATTTCAATGTCCGGGGCTGGCAAGGTCGTTGACGGTATACTGCGTCAACGACCTTGTTTTTTCGTCGGTCTCGTCGAGGACACTACTCGCAGACATCCACGCGGCGGATACGCCAGCCCGCGGGCGTCATGACGCGCTTCCGCGCGACGTAGCAGCCGCCATAACCGTCGTTGTAGCCGTAGCCGGTACCATAATAGTAGGGCCCGCCGTAATAGGGATAGCCGTAGCCGTAATAGCCGCCGTAGAGACCGGCACCGGCAATGCCCGCCCCGATTGCCAGTCCAGGCCAGAAGCCGCCGCCGCGCCAATGGCCGCCATGGTGCCAACCGCCGCCATGACCCCAACCACCATGGCCCCAGCCGCCATGTCGGAACCCACGTGCCTCGGCCGCTTGCGGCACTGACAGCCCGACCATTGCTACGGTCAGCGCCGCCATCACCATCCTGCGTAACATCACTCGATCCTCCGCGTGGACACGCTCCACGCTTCAAAGCGGGATCAAGCTAACGCCATCAGGGCATTCCGGACAGCCACACTGCCTCACTTCCGCGCGAGCATTCAGCAGCCGCGGCAGATGCTCTTCAGCTTCTTGTCGAGCATGCGATTCTCGGCATTGACGGAGGCGTCCGTCCCGCCGCCAGTGGCGGCAGCGCCTCCGCCGCCGGGGCCGGACGATTGAGCCGTGCCGAGGCTGTTGGTGCCGGGCGGCGGCGCCGGCGAATTGGCGACACCTCCGGTCGACCCTGCGGCGCCACCGCTCGTTCCGCCAGAGCCGCCAGCCGCCTGCGCGAAGGCGACGGCCGGCATCGCCGCAAGCGCGAGGATCAGGATCAGGGTTCTTGTCGAGACGGCGACAGGCGATGCGGCCATGGAGAGTTCTCCTTTACCGGTCAACCGCCGCGGCGAAATCCAGTTCCGGAACAAACGCCGTCACCTCAGCTTGAAAGCTAAGGAGAAAAATCCCGATGACCGATCGCGATCCTTTTGCAGAAGGCGAACGCGCCGCGCGCGAAAACATTCCGGCTGAGGCAAACCCTTATTCGGACGGCAGCGACGATCACGCGTTGTGGTCGGCGGGCCACGAGAAGATCGCAAGCGCCAGGGAAGCCCGCGAGTCCGAAGGCACTTAGCCGATCCGCTTCAGGCCCTGCTTGAAGCGCGGACCGTTGGCCGCGTAGAACTTCGCGGCGCTCCCCATCTTCTGCACCTGGGCGTCGTCGAGCGTGCGGAGCACGCGGGCCGGCGAGCCGATGATCAGGGAACGTTCCGGAAATTCCTTGCCCTCGGTGATGACGGAACCGGCACCGACGATGCTGTTGCGGCCGATCCTGGCGCCGTTCATCACGATCGAGCCCATGCCGATGAGCGCGCCCTCCTCGATGCTGCAGCCATGCAGGATGACGTTGTGGCCGACCGTGCAATTCCGGCCGACCACAAGCGGAAAGCCGAGATCGGTGTGGCAGGTCGAGCCGTCCTGCACATTGGCGCCCTCGCCGATCTCGATCCACTCATTGTCGCCGCGCAGCACGGCGCCGAACCAGACGCTCGCACCCGGCTTCAGGCGCACCCGGCCGATCACGGTCGCGGTGTCCGCGATGAAATAATTGCCGTCGGCGGGAAGGTCGGGCGCCTGCCCGTCGAGCTCGTAGATCGCCATGGAGGTCTCCTGTCACGTCGCCCCAGCCATAGCGAAACGGCGGCGAGGAGGCAAAGGAACCGACGCGCCGGGTGAACCGGCCGGGGGTCAGCCCAGAACGCCGGCCGCGCGCAGCGTCATCAGGAAGAAGGTGCCGCTCATCATGCTCCAGAACCCGGCGATGACGGTTGCCATCATCACGAACTCGGCGCGGCGGCTTTCCAGCCGCCTGCCGCGCAGCGTGTTGCGCATGATGATGAAGGGCGCGGCGAACACCAGGAACGGCACCGCCGCGAAGGTCTTCGGCGCCACGCCGTCCTGCAACAGGCCGAAGCCGGCGGGGCGCTGCGCCAGCGCCTGGTATCCGTTCACGAGCGCGCCCGCGAGCGCGAAGCCAATGCAGATCGCAAAGAAAGTATTGAGAGCTTCAGGTGTCATCGGAACGGTCCGCCCTTACGCAACGCCACCGCCTTCCTGTGACAAAGAGTGCGGGTTAACGCTACATTATCCTTAAGGGAAGGTTAACGTCGCTGCCGGTTCCGCGCAGGGCCGTCCCCGCGCGCCGCAGGTGCGGAACGCTGCGCGAAATCGCTGCCGCGTGGCATATTCGCCGCTGATTCGCCGGCCAACGGCCGGCGTCCGGATCTCTTGCGCCAGCTCATGACGGTGTTTTCGGAAGCTCCCTTCAGGTCCCCCCGCACGCGCACCCGGGCGCACGTCGTCCCGATCGTGCTCGGCGGCATTGCCGCGGCCGGCGCGGTCGCGCTGGTCGCCTATCTGCTGTGGCCGACCTGGGGCCCGCGCGGCGCGAACGCCCCGGACAAGCTGCCAGTGAGCGTCGGCGGCACGCTGTTCAACCTGCCCGTGAACGCGATCCGCATGAAGATCCAGCGGCACTCCGGACCGCAGGAGCGCATCGATCTCGACTTCCTCTATCCCTCGCTGGAGCCGCCGGGCGCGCCGAAGCACGTCACCGCCGACACGGTGGAAGCGGCGGTGCAATCGATCGACCGCATCTTCCTGTCGATCGCGGCCCATCACGATGCGCTCTCGCCCGAGCAGCGCTCGGCCACGATCTATCCGCGCTATCTCGACCCGGCCGCGGCAAGCCCAGCGGACGGCCTGACCATGCGGATGTTCCGCAGCGACACGCCCTACGGCAGCGAGGATCTCTATTCCGCGGCAAGCCCGGCGCTGACCGCGCGCTGCACGCGCGATGGGGCGACGCCGGGCATGTGCCTGTCCGAGCGCCGCGTCGGCGGCGCCGACCTCACCTTCCGCTTCCCGCGCAGCTGGCTGTCGCACTGGCACGACGTGGCGGACGCGATGGACCGGCTGACCGCGCAGCTGCGCGGACCGAAGGGGTGAGCGTAGCCGCCCTGCTCTGCCGTGCGATCGGCAGGGCTGATGCTCCCAAAACAAAAACTGCGAAAACAACCCCATGCACAGTAGCCGAGCATCGGCGGCAACTGACATTTTCGTATTTTTCGAACGGCCGTTGACCGGTCGGGCAAAACAGGAGCAAGATGAGATCGATTTGAATGATGCGGTTGCGCTTGTTTCGACCCGGTACCGGGATGGGCCGGATCGCCGCACCGATGTGTGACTGGTGTCACTGATCATGGATTGCACTGGGGCATTGTGCGAATAATCTGACGCTATTGCATTCGGGGGCTGGAATGCGGTTTCGGCTGTTGGTTTTGTTGATTGTTGCGAGCTGGTTCGGGACCGGCGCGGCGCTGGCCGAGAAGCGCGTCGCGCTCATCATGGGCAACTCGGCCTACAAGAACGTGGCGCGGCTGGCGAACCCCGCGAACGATGCCGTACTGGTCGGCGGCATGTTCAGGAAGTCCGGGTTCGACGTCGTCGACGTCAAGCACGACCTGAACGTGGTCGACATGCGCAAGGCGTTGCGCGAATTCGGCAGCAAGGCCCGCGAGGCCGATGTCGCGGTCATCTACTACGCCGGCCATGGCATCGAGCTCGACGGCACCAATTATCTGATCCCGACCGATGCCGCCTTGGAGACCGATACCGACGTTCTCGACGAGGCGTTCCCGCTCGATCGGGTTCTGTTTGCAATCGAGCCGGCCAAGCAACTGCGCCTCGTCATCCTGGATGCCTGTCGCGACAATCCGTTCGCCAAGACCATGAAGCGCACGGTTGCCTCGCGCGCCATCGGACGCGGCCTCGCCAAGGTCGAGCCGACCAGCCCGAACACCATGATCGCCTTCGCGGCGAAGGCGGGCTCGACCGCCTCGGACGGCGATGCCAGGAACAGCCCATTCGCTACCGCCCTGGTCGAACGCCTGCCGATGCCCGGCCTGGACTTACGCAAGGCGTTCGGCTTCGTGCGCGACGACGTGCTCAAGACCACCGGCTACAAGCAGGAGCCCTATGTGTACGGCTCGCTCGGCGGCGACGATGTGGCGCTGGTCCCTGCCAAGCCGGTTGCCGCCGGGCCGCAGGCCAATCCCGACAGCGAAATCCGGCGCGACTACGAACTGGCGCTCCAGCTTGGCACGCGCGATGTGTGGACCGCCTTTCTCAATCGCTATCCGAGCGGGTTTTACACAGATCTGGCAAAGGCCCAGCTCAACCGGATTGCTGCCGAGGATGCGCGTGCTGCCGCTGCTGAAAAGGCCCGGCAGGCCGAAGACGAGAAAGCGCGGCTCGCGGCCGAGCGGGCCAAGAAAGCCGAGCAGGAGAAAGCCGCTGCGGCCGCCAAGGCTGCTGAAAACGCCCGCCTTCCCGCCGAGAAGGCCAAGCAGATCGAGGAAGCGAAAGCAATCGCAGCCGAGCAGCGCCGCAAGGACGCCGAGGCCGCTGTTGCAAAAGCGCTGGCTGACAAGCAGGCCGCGGAAAAAGCGCTTGCCGATAGGTTGGCGAACGAAAAAGCCGCCGCCGAGAAGCAGGCGAGCGAGAAGCAGCAGGTCACCGACACCAAGCAGGTTGCGGCTGTCGCACCAACCTCATCACCGCCGAGCCTGTCTCCACAAGAGACGGCAAAGCTGGTTCAGTCCGAGCTGCGCCGCGTCGGTTGTCTGGCGGCATCGGCAGACGGCGACTGGAATGCGTCGTCACAACGTTCGCTGACGCTGTTCAACAAATATGCGGGAACGAAGCTCGACACCAAGCTCGCGAGCTTCGAGGCGCTCGATGCGATCAAGACCAAGCCGGGTCGGGTCTGCCCGCTGGTGTGTGATCACGGCTTCAAGGCCGATGGCGACACTTGCGTGAAGATCGCCTGCCGCGCCGGCTATCGCGTCAATGCTGACAATGAATGCGAGAAGGTGCAGGACAAGAAGCCGGTTGCAGCTCGCGATGATGCTAACAAGCGGGATGCGGAGCGGAAGCAGATCGAGTCCAGACCAGCGAGGGCTCAGACGAGCGGACAAATTACCTGCAATACGATGGGCTGTCGCCCAGTCAAACCCGGTTGCAGATTGGTGAAGTTGGGTACTCCCGGGGAGCCGGGGAACGGTTCGGAAGTCTGTAATTGAGAACCAGCTCAGGCGCGCGTGACCTAAACGATAGCGCCGGTTAAGTTCGATCGAGCGCGGCGCGGGCCGCGTTGCCAGTCTTGAAAAGAAGTAGAGCTTTGGGGCGAACGCTTCAGCCGTTTGCTTCGCTGCGATCGTCCCAGCGGTAGCACGGCAGATCCAGCCTGTCGGCAAGATCGCGACCGACCGCGAGCCGCGCGCGCCTCGTCGGGCGAACGGAGCACGACATGGTCGTGCAAGCCGATCTCGTCGATGCGGAGGGGATCACCGTTACCGATGCCACGGCACGGTGCGGATTCTTTCGAAGAATTAGCGGGGCGCGGTGCTCCGCGGAAGCAGCATCCGCAATGACGGTGTGAGAAGGGCGCGCCTGATCACGATGCGTGTCCCGGACGCGCTGCAGCGTTCTTACGCTGCTGCGCAGAGCCGGGATCCAGAAGGCCCGCGCTCCGCCTCTGCATGGGCCCCGGCTCTGCACCGCACCGCCGAAGCGGCGATGCGGTGCGTCCGGGGCGCGCGTAACTTCTCTACTCCTGATCGACCAGATCGTCCTCGAGGATCGCCATCTGGAACTGGAACGAGCGATCGTCGTCCTCGTCGTCGACGAACAGCACGCCGATGAATTCCTCGCCGATATAGACCTCGGCGGAATCGTCCTTCTTGGGCCGCGGCACGACGCGGATCTTGGGATTGCCGAATACGCGCTTCAGATACGCATCTAACTTTCTGACTTCTTTGACGTCCACGGCAAGTCTCCGATCGAAATTGGCTGGCCGCGTTTTAGGACGGGACGCGACGAACCGCCAGCATGAATTGTCAAAGAATTTGGGGACGGAAAGGGCCGGAAAATCCGGCCCTTCGCAACGTCAAGAGCTTGCTCACAGCCCCATGGCGTTGATCATCTGATCCATGGTGCGCGACGGCTCGGCGCAGCCGGCTTCGCCGACGATCTTGGCGGGCACGCCCGCGACCGTGACGTTGTGCGGCACCGGCTTGACCACGACCGAACCTGCGGCGATGCGCGCGCAATGGCCGATCTCGATGTTGCCGAGGATCTTTGCGCCAGCGCCGATCAGGACGCCGTGGCGAATCTTGGGATGCCGGTCCTCGTTCTCCTTGCCGGTACCGCCGAGCGTGACGCCGTGCAGGATCGAGACATCGTCCTCGATCACCGCCGTCTCGCCGCAGACGAAGCCGGTGGCGTGGTCGAGGAAGATGCCGCGGCCGATGCGCGCGGCGGGATTGATGTCGGTCTGGAACACCGCGGAGGCGCGGCTCTGCAGATAATACGCGAAATCCTTGCGGCCCCTCAGATAGAGCCAGTGCGCCAGGCGATGGGTCTGGATCGCGTGAAAGCCCTTGAAGTAGAGCAAGGGATCGATGAAGCGCGAGGTCGCGGGATCGCGGTCATAGACGGCGACGAGATCGGCGCGGAAGGCGTTGCCGAGATCGGGTTCGTCGCGCAGCGCCTCGCCATAGGCCTGGCGCACCAGCTCGCCGGACAATGCCGAGTGATCGAGCCGTTCGGCGACGCGGTGAACCACCGAGTCCTCCAGGCGGCTGTGATGCAGCACCGACGAATAGATGAAGGTCGCAAGCTCCGGCTCGCGTCGGACGATGTCCTCCGCTTCGCCCCGGATCCGGTCCCAGATCGGATCGAGCGATGCGAGCTTTCCCCCCGGATTGACCTGATGCACTGCCATTGATTTTCTCTTTGGATTTGCTCTTTGGATTTGCTCTTCGAGTGAGCCCGTTTGACCGGTTCTATAGCATAGTCTAGGCGGCAAAGTCCTGACCGGCTTGCCTGAGAGTGAACAGCACCTTGCCCCGCGAAGCTCAGCAAGACATTGAAACTTAATGGTTTCTTGTAACGCCCGGGAGCCGCGAGGTTGGCTCAAGGTGGTCAGAGTTTTGCCAAATTCAAGCCGGGCTGCGTCAAACTCTTGGTGAATCCTCTGCGAGCCGCTATTGCGAGCAGGGTCCAAGGCGAGGACGGGGACGGATTTGAGCATCACCACCGATCAATTGCGCGCACGCGCCGCGGGGTCGTCTTGGCTGCGCGTAGCGGCAATGGCTCTGCCCCTCCTCATGCTCGCGCCGGCGTTCTGGAACGGCTATCCGCTGCTGCAATGGGATACCGGCGGCTATCTGGCGCGCTGGTACGAGGGTTATCTCGTTCCCAGCCGCTCCACGGTGTTCGGGCTCTATCTGCATTATGGCGAGAGTTTTGGTTTCTGGACCAACCTCGCGGTCCAGTCGCTGGCGACGCTGTGGCTGCTGCAGCTCACCCTGCGCGTGCTCTCGATGATGCAGACCTTCCGCTTCGTTGCGATCAGCCTGTGCCTGATCGTTGCGACCGCGTTGCCCTGGCTGGCGAGCATGCTGCTCACCGACATCTTTGCCGGGCTCTCGATCCTGTCCCTGTTCCTGCTGGTGATCGGCGCAGGCCGCACCTCGACACTCGAGAAGATCTCGCTGTTCGTCTTCACCGCCTTTGCCGCGGCGACCCACAGCGCCACGCTCGGCGTGCTGCTCGGCCTTTGCATTGCGGGCTGGATGGCGCGGCCGTTCCTTAAGCAGCGCCTTCCGCTGGCCGGATTGGCACAGGCGAGCCTCACCATCGTCGCGGGCAGCCTGATGCTGGTCTCGGCGAATTACGCGCTGTCCGGCAAGCTGGCCTGGACGCCCGGCGGCTACGGCGTCGCCTTCGGCCGCATGATGCAGGACGGCATCGTCGCGCGCTATCTTGACGACCGCTGCCCGCGCGAGCGCTACAAGCTCTGTCCCTATCGCAACGAGCTGCCGGCGACCGCCGACGAGTTCCTGTGGGGCAAGAGTATGTTCAACACGCTCGGCCGCTTCGAAGGCATGAACGACGAGATGGGTTACATCGTCGTGCAGTCGATCAAGGATTATCCGGCCTGGCAGGCCGGCGCGGCGCTGCGCGCCATGGGCCAGCAATTGCTGCATGTCGCGACCGGCGAAGGCACCGATGGCTGGATCCCGCACACCCGCGGCATCATCGAGCGCTATATCCCCGCCCAGGCCGCGCCGATGCGCGCGGCGCGGCAGCAGAATTGGCAGCTCGACTTCACCGCGATCAACTGGCTGCACGTGCCGGTGGCGCTGGCCTCGATGCTTGGGCTGCTCGCACTGCTGGCGCATGCGCTGGCGAACCGCTGGCTCGACGATTTGACGCTGCTGGCGGCGACCGTAACGCTGGCGCTGCTCGGCAACGCCTTCATCTGCGCCGTGATCTCGGGGCCTCACGACCGCTACGGCGCACGTATGGTGTGGGTTGCGACGTTCGTGGTGTTGATGGCGGTGGGACGGAGGGTTGGGGAGGACGGGAAGGCGGGGTGAGATGAGGATCATGCATCCTCGCGCTCAGGCCGCCGCACTGCTCGAAATCACACTACAGAGCGTTGGTCAGATTTGACCCCGAGCCGACCAAAATGCTGCCGGACGCGGTTTGTCAATCGGGAAGACCCTTTCAGGAGCAAATTGAAAGAGCGGTGAGCAACCGCTCGCGGATATTGCGTTCTGCGTCGCGTTTGGGTTGAGTCGCCGGGGAGGCGAAAATGGCTTTTATAACCGCCGATTGCGCTCGCTGCGGCGCGAAACAGATGACCCATGATGTGAGAGGTTTCTCTGCGCATTCAGAGCCTGGCTGGGAGTATTTTCTCCAATGCCGGAGATGCCAAAAGTCTGCAGCTTGGGAAATTGGTCGACGTCCGGGGAAGGACACGCCAGCTAGTTTTGTTAAGTACGAAGCCCTACTTGATGACGAGGTGTTGCTCGGCGAAGTCATTCGACCAAAGCCTGATGCTGTCGGTTCCCCTGACCATACTCCTCCAGATCTCAGGTTGATTTTTGACGAAGCAGCGGAGTGCATCTCATTTGGCGCGTGGAACGCAGCAAGCGCTATGTTTCGTAAGATCCTCGATCAAATCTCAAAAGACGCGATGAACGCTGCGCCAGGTGGCCCTCCGACGGACAAGCGGACGCGTTTTAATTTGAAGCCAAGGCTGGAGTGGCTCTTCGCAAACAACCTACTCCCTAAAGGCGTCGAAGCGCTCGCCGACTGTATTCGCGAGGATGCAAATGATGCAGTCCACAACACGCCGCTTAGCAAAGACGACGCTCTGGACCTCCAGGACTTCACGGTTGAGATGCTTGAGGCGCTGTACACCCTACCCGGCAGACTAAGAGATGCCGAAGCACGGCGAGCCGCGCGGCGAGGCGGTTAAACAACGCCCCCAATCGGGCCGAGTCAATTATCGTCTAGCGAATCCCATCAATCTGTTCGCCGCTGACGAAGCATGATGGGTTTCGCAAGGGCTCTACCCATCCTACGCGTACTCGCCGCCACGTGCGTCGTTTAGGTGACACGCGCTACCAGCGGTCGCGGAATGTTGGGAGAACTTAAGTGATCAAGTTGGGCCTGGGACTGGGCTTGGGTATCGTCCCGGGCCAGCCGCGAAAACCGGAACGCAAGATGACCAAGTACTTATTTGTGGACGGTGGATTTGTAGAATCAATGGCCCCTAAGGCCGAGCGCTTTTTTGGGATTTCGCTGACTAACTACGAAGTCGACTATCGAAGAGTCGCGGGGGGCTTCGCTCGTACGTTCTACTACGATGCATTGCCTACCTTGAAGATTGACGAAGACCCTCTCGTATACGCGGCTAAGCTCAGGGCTAAGGAGCAGCTATTCGCGCGCGTCAACCGAACGCCCTTCATGCATACGCGAGAGGGAATAACCCGCAACAGATCCTCACGCCGGGTACTCCAGCAGAAGGGGGTCGATATTCTACTCGCTATTGACGTCTTTAAGCACGCCTCCGTCCGCAATATGGATGAAGCTCACATCATGACTTGCGATCTCGATTTTTTTCCTCTGTTTGAGGCGCTGCGCGACACGCCGGTGTCGGTTCATCTTCATTGCTATACAGAGGAGACAAGCCTCGAACTGATGGCTCTCGCCGATGTCGTTCTACCAGTCAATCCGTTTACGGTTCTGCAATGGATGCATCATCCCAGCCGCGACCAGCTAGTTGAGTGGAACGTCAGCGAGAACGACCTGGGACCGCACGATTTAATCAAGGAAGGCACTTATGAAGGTCTTCCATTTCACGTCTTCCGAACGAACATCCCCGGCGACCGGCCATTCTTTGGACGAGCGATGGCGCACAACCCAGGAAACTTCATGCGCTCTAGTCGCTGGGAATTCGTAGTTGCTGATTTCGAGTCACGGGTGAGCAAGCGTGTCTATTTCGAGGACGACTAAACCGATCTAAGCCCGTAGGATGGGTAGAGCGCCAGCGAAACCCATTAATCCGTTCGCCGCTGACGACGCATGATGGGTTTCGCAAGGGCTCAACCCATCCTACGAACTGTCACGTCATTGCCAACTTCTCACACCGCCCTGGCGAGCGCGAACAGCCGGAAATCCTCCAGCGCCGCGTGCCGATGCGGAGCGACGTCGCGCTGGTAGGTCTCGGTGTCGACGATCGCGCGGAAGGTGGCGAAGTCGCCGTATTCATTGATCGCCGCTTCGTCCCAGCGTTCGCCCGGCGAGCCGACGATGGGCGCCAGGACCGGGACGGAGAATACCCGCACGAGCGGCTTGCCGGCCGCCAGGCGCCGGAATGCCGGCCTGTAGCGTTCATTGAAGGCTTCGCGGCCTGAGCAGGGCGCGGCGTCGAAGCCATCCTCGTAACGCGCCTGCGCGCGGTATCGCAGAAGATTGAGCATGTAGACCGGCTGGCCGGATGGGATCGCGCGCTCGGCGGCGTCGAGGGCTTGCAGGGTGATTTCGATCGGGTTCATCGGTCTTCCCATGTTTCGAGCGCCGCAGAATGCGCGCTGACACTCTCCAATTAGGGGGTTCGGAAAGGCTCTTGTAGTGACTGGGCAGCCATGATTGTGTGGACTGCATGTCCACAACGACCTTGCCTCCCGATCTCTCCCGTCTGATCGCCTTCGTCCGCGTGGTCGAGGCGGGCTCCTTCGCCGAAGCGGCGCGGCGGGCGGGGACGACCACCTCGGCGATGTCCAAGGCGGTTGCCCGCTTGGAACAGGCTCGCGGGCTGCGGCTGTTGCATCGCTCCACCCATTCGCTGGCGCTGACCGACGAGGGCGACAGGCTGATGACGGCGGGACGCGCGTTGGTCGAGAGTCTCGCCCGTGTGCAATCCGCGCTTGGCGAGGTCGCGCGCGACGATGGCGGACGGGTGCGCGTGACTGCCCCCGCTTCGTTCGCGCGCGCCTGCATCCTGCCGCGGCTGCCCGCGTTCCTGCGGGAACGGCCGGAAATCGAGATCGAGGTCAAATTCCGCAACGAGATTCTCGATCTCGCCGCGGAAGGCGTCGACGTCGCGATCCGCTCAGGGCCCCTCGACCGCACGCCCGGCCATCAGGCGCGACGGCTTTGCACGTTCTCCTGGATCGCCTGCGCCTCGCCCGCCTATCTGAAGGCGCGCGGCGCGCCGGCCACTCCCGTTGAGCTTTCCGCGCACGACCATGTCGGCTTCCGCAATCCCGCGAGCGGTCAGATCCTGACCTGGCGCTTCGCCGACCCGCGCGGCAAAGCACCCATTCGCCTCACGCCCAAGCCCAAGCACATTTGCGACGACGCGCATGCGTCGCTCGCTTTGATCGCGAATGGGTTCGGGATCGGCTGGGGGCCGGCGTGGCTCGTCAACGAAGATCTTCGCGCCGGCCGGCTGGTCGAGGTGCTGGCGCCCTGGCGCGCGCCTGGGGAGCCCCTGTGGATGCTGCGCACCTCGGGCCGCCGCCCGCCCCTGCGCACGCAGCGCGTCATGTCGTTCCTCAACACGCTTCCCGCCGCGTTCGGCGACAAGGCAGCGTGAAGCATCGGCCGTCATCTCACCCAGCGCGCTGAGCCTCGCTATACGGGAAGCCGCGACCGATAGGGCGCGGTTAGAAGCAGCATGAAAAGCGCTCTTTCAGCCTGGTACTTGGCGGCGGGTCGACTTGATTCCCGCCCCTGCGCCGCGACCGCCCCTTCGCTGGTGCAGACGCTCCAGGCCCATCTTCTTCGCCGGCCCTGCACCAGGACCACCTCGAATATCGGAAACTCCGGTCTGGCCATTGTTGCCGCTTCTCGCCTAAGATCCAACCCAACAAACTTCAACCCGGAGGATTGACTTGAGTCTTCACCCATTTGGGTGACGAGGGAGTTTGCGCATACCGGGCCAAAGTCTAATCCAGACCGTCGCGTGTCGGATCAGGACGGGCGATGAGGGGATATGTCCGCGGATGGAAAAACCGTCTAGCCGCCGCGCAGTGCCTTGCCGGCGAGCAAGCTGACGAGCTCCTGTTGACGGGACAGACCGGTCTTTGAAAGCACGGCTTTGAGCTGCGTGCGCACTGTCTCTCGCGCAACGCCGAACGTCGCTGCGAGCGCATCGATCGATGCGGCCTGTGCAACGCCACGTGCGACCTGGGCCTCTGCCGGCGTCAGGTCGAAAAGCCCTTGCAGGACTTCCGCGCTCGGTACCGCGCCGCGGTCGACCGGGGTCACGACGAGCATGAAGGTGGCTCGCGTGAAGATATCGCGTGCCGATCCGCGCACCGGGATGACATGCAGGACCATCGGGACGCGATCGATCGCCGCTGCGATGGCGACGGACTTGACGATCCGATTGTTGCCGACCAACGGCGTCCCCACTGCTGCCAGGAACAATTCGTCCGCGGCAGCATCGGTCAAGGTCAACCGCTCGGCGCGGTCGTGGAACAGCGACGGCATCAGCGCTTCGAACAAGCCGTTTGCCGCGAGCAACCGGCCGCGTTCGCGCAATATCGCTCCGGGCAGCCCGATCGCCTGCAACGCATCGGCTTGCGCGCGCGCGTGCTCGAAACCAAGGCGGCTTGCGGTCAGGGACGCCCGAGCCAGATGCGGCCTCAAGTCATCGAGGAACGAGACGACGTCGCGCGGCACCGGTCCGTTGTCCTGGTGTCGCGGCATGACGATCGCGATCGAATCGCCGCTTGGTATCGGGATGATTGTCCCGGCTCGGTAGCCGAGCCCGTGCCTGCGGTAGAAATCGCGGTACACGTCATTGGTCGCGATCTCCTCCTCCGACAGCAGGTCTCCATCATTGAGGAAGCCGGCGTAATTGAGCGCGGCGGCACGCGGCAGCAACGGATCGCGCTCACTCCATCCCTCATTCAGGAACAGGGGCATGGTCTGGTCGAAATTATGGGAGTTGACCGCGCTGAGGTAGCCGTCACGTACTGCGAAAAGCAGGCCGCCATTCCCGCCGATCGCGATACCGATCTCACTGAGGACCTCGGGCCACAATGACGGTATCAGCCCGGCCTCGTAGATGCGATCAATCAGATGATCGAGATGCCCAGATCCACTCATGCGCTGCGCGAAGGTGCCAATGGCACAATTATACCTGGATGACCAAGCGACGCAATCAGCCACATGGAGCGGGCCCCCGGATCCTGCCGTGGAACCAGCTGGCTCTTCACTCGCGCCGTGACAAAAAATCAAGCACGCCGGTCTTGTAGACCTTGTCGCCGACCGCGCGCATGTGGTCGCGATTGGGAATGTCGAGCACTTCCGAGCCTGGGATGATCGCACCCAGCGCGCTGGCGGAGCCGGCGACGTCGTCGGTCGAGCCGACCGCGATCAGCACCGGCACGTCGATGCGCGCGGCTTGCTCCCGGGTCATGAGGTCGCGCGTGCCGCGCAGGCAGGCGGCGAGCGCACGATGATCGGAGCGGGTCTGGTCGGCGAAGGCACGGAAGGTACGCCCCACGGGATCGGTGACCTCGTCCAGCGAGGGCGCCTCCAGCGCTTTCGCCACGTTCTCGCCGGGCCCGGTGCCCTCGATCAGGCCGCCGATGCCGATGCCGCCGAGGATCGCCGAGCGCAGGCGTTGCGGCTCGTTGAGGGAGAGCCACGCCGCCATCCGCCCGCCCATCGAATAGCCCATGATGTCGGCCTGCGGGATGGCGAGATGATCCATCAGCGCGAGCACGTCGCCGGCCATTACCGGAATCGAATATTGCGCGGGCTCGTAGAGCTTGGCGCTGTCGCCGTGGCCGCGATTGTCGAGCGCGATGACGCGGCGGCCGTTCTTGCGCAGCTCCGAGACCCAGGTCGGATAGACCCAGTTCACGTTCTTGCTGGAGGCAAAGCCGTGCACCAGGATGATCGGATCGCCCTCGCCTTCGTCGAGATAGGCAATTTCAACAGCGCCGTTGTGAAAGCTCGGCATCTTCAGTTCCGTGGGGATGTTGAGGGAATGAATTGATCTTAGACCACGATCCGGAAAAGTGTGCAGCGGTTTTCCGGCAACATCGTGCTCAAACAATAGCCCGAAGCGGCTCGCGCCTCAGGCCGTCGCGACCGCGTTGGCGAGCGCGGCCTCGGTTGCGATCCGCGCCTTGCGCAGCCGGCGCGCCCGCCTGCGATCGCACCAGGCCTGGGTCAGGCGCTCGGTGGTCGCCTTGATGGACGACAGCAGACCGAACAGCGTCAGCATCGCGCCAAACAGCCACATCGCCAGATTGAAGGCGCCGCCGATCAAGAGCAGCGCGCCGCGGCCGAGCAGCTTCATGATCGCACGCGTCTTGCTGCCTTGCGCTTCGGCAAGCCGCGCCGCGCGCGCGACGTCCTTCGGACCTTCGGCGATGCGCAACGTATCCATCGCCCCGCGCGTGCCGGTCTTGCCGGCGACGCGGGTGACGTCCTTGCCGAGCCGCACCAGCGCGCCGGCCTTCTCGGCCCGGAACGCAGCCTTGATCGCGCTCACCGTCTCGCCCGGACGGAGCACCGATCCCCTGGCGACCGCATTCCGAAGCATCGGCGCGTCGACGACCTCGCGCGCGGAGCGGCCGGCCCATATGGCAAGCCCCTCGCCGAGCCGCCCGACCTTGCGCGCATCCTTCACCAGCGTCAGTCCGGCGCGCACCGGCGCCGCACCACCGGCGGACACATAGGTTGCCGCCGTCACCGCAAGGCCGGCGGCCGCAAGCCCGAGCACGAGGCGATCGGTGTCCTCGCCCATGGCGAGGTGCTTGCCCTCGCGGACGATGTCCCTGATGTCGCCGAACACGAAGAGATCGCCGGCCACCGTTCCCGACAGGCTCGCGACGTCATCGGCATTGCCGGTGACGAGGCCGGTGGCAAATCTCTTGGCAAACTGCGAGGTGGAATTCTCGGCCTTGACCGCATCGCTGACGCGGCTCAGGAGATCGTCCGGCAGCGCGATGTTGCGGTCGCGCGCGAGCGCGACGAAACTGTCGGCGAGATCGGCATCACCCGCCGCAAGCGCGGCCTCGATGTTGTCCTGAACCACCCGCTCGTTCTGGCGCAGCAGCGCATCGAGCTTCAGCTCGGACAGCGCGGCCGGATCGTCCTGGGCGGCGAGGATCGCGCCGGCCTCACGGGCATGCGGCGCCACCTGCGCGAGCAGGAAGCTGCACGCGGCAATGCCCGCCAACGCCGTACTGATTCGCAGCCACTTCATGTGGAACAGCCCGGATGCCCCTGGGATCGCTCGCGCCGACAATTCGTCTTTCGTCTCGAATGCACGCGCCCACAGAGATAGTATGCCAAAATTGCGACACAACGTCCCCGACGAAAGAAGGGCTTCTCTCAGGCCGCAAGATTGTGTCGAATTTGCATGAGCAAATGAGCATGGGGCAATTGCGGAGCTTTCGGTTCCGCCGGACTAGCAATCAGCTGCACCCGCCAGTATGGTCCGCGGCGCCTTAAAGATGCCGCGTCAGTTCTTGATTGTGTCTGCCGCCATTGCCACTCCAGGATGAGTTACGATGTCCGACCATGTCGTCCCGCACTTCCACAACGATGCCGGTGTCCCCGTCATCGAGATCGGCTCGCAAGAGTTCATGTGCGTGGGCGCCAACCCTCCGTTCGACCATCCGCACGTCTTCCTCGACCTCGGCAATGACAACGAGATCATCTGCCCCTATTGCTCGACGCTGTACCGCTTCGCGGCCGACCTGAAGGCGGGCGAAGCCCGCCCGCCGGAATGCGTCCTGAAGGACAAGGTGGCCTGACCGTATCCGTCGGTCAGGGGTGGCGCTCTCCCGAACGATCGTCATCGCCGGTGCCGGCATCGGTGGACTGACGGCCGCGCTGGCGCTCGCGGCGCGCGGGTTCCGCATCGTCGTGCTGGAGAAGGCCGAGCGTCTCGAGGAAGTCGGCGCCGGCCTGCAGCTCTCCCCCAATGCCAGCCGCGTGCTGGTCGAGCTCGGCCTCACCGAGCGCCTCGCGCTGCGCGCCGTCGTCCCGGAAGCGGTCTCGATCATGAGCGCGCGGGCCGGGGGCGAGCTGCTGCGCATGCCGCTCGGCGAAGCCGCCTCGCTGCGGGCCGGCTCCCCCTATTGGGTGGTGCACCGCGCCGACCTGCAATCGGCGCTGGCCGGCGCCGTTGCCGATCATCCCGATATCGACCTGAAGCTGGGGGCAACCTTCGAGGACGTCGCGCCGCATGCCAAGGGCCTGACGGTGGTCCATCGCAGCGGCACGATCCGCCGCAGCGATCTCGCCAGCGCCCTGATAGGCGCCGACGGCATCTGGTCGACGGTGCGCCAGCATCTGTTTCCCGAGGTGCAGCCGCGCTTCTCCGGGCTGATCGCCTGGCGCGGCACGTTAGACGCCACCCAACTGCCGAAGGACTACACCGCGCGCCGGGTGCAGCTCTGGATGGGCCCGAACGCCCATCTGGTCGCCTATCCGATCGCCGGCGGACGCCAGATCAACGTGGTCGCGGTGCTGCCGGGCACCTGGAACATTCCGGGCTGGAGCACGCCCGGCGATTTTCGCGAGGTGATGGACGCTTTCGCCGCCCCGCGCTGGCCGCCGTCGGCGCGGATGCTGCTCGCCCCGGTCGAGAGCTGGCGGAAATGGGCGCTGTTCGGCGTGCCCGACGGCTGTCCCTGGAGCAAAGGGCCGGTGGCACTGCTCGGCGATGCCGTGCATGCGATGCTGCCCTTTGCAGCGCAAGGAGCCGGCATGGCGATCGAGGATGCCGCGGTGCTCGCCCGTCATCTCAGCTTTGAAGCCACCGAGAGCAGCGCTGATATCGCTGCGGCGCTGAAGCAATACGGCCGGGCGCGCGAGGCGCGGGTGCGGCGGGTGCAGCGGACCGCGCGGCAACAGGGCCGCATCTATCATCTCGGCGGGGCGCTGGCGATCGCGCGCGATGTTGCGATCCGCGCGCTCGGTCCCGACCGCATGCTGGCGCGGCAGGACTGGATCTACGGCTGGCGGCCGTGAACCGGCGCGGCCGCGGTCTCAGCGTGCCGTTCGGCCGGATTTCGGAGCAGGCTTGACCGCTGCGGCCGGCGCCGCCGGCTCGGCGGGCGGTGTTGCCGCCTCCATGTCGCTCTCGCGGCACCTGTTCCTGCGCCAGGTCTCCTCGAGCAGCTTCTGCTGGCCCCGCGCGGCGACGTAATCGTTGCGATAGGCGAGCTCTGCGACGACGACGCCCCCCGTCCCGGTCTCGGCCTTCGCCATCAGCCGCTCGAGCTCCTGGATGCGGTTGACGAGACTCTTGCGTTCGGGGGCAAGCTGCTTGCAATCCCAGAGGTCGTAGCGGGCCGGGTCCACGAAGGCCGGGCTGATGGTGTCGCTGACGCTCGCGCAGCCGGCGAGCGCCGCGCAGAGCAGGCCCAGCGCAAGCAGTCCGCGCCCGGAGCGACAGCGGGAGAGAAACGAAGCAGGCATGTCGGATGAACAGTCCCCGTGGATGAGAATGCCTAAAGCAATAACACATGTCCGGATTGAGGCTTTGCCTTGTGCCGCCGGCTCGCTTAGAGAAGAAACGTCCCCCGGTGACGCAAGGCGCCAATTCCAGACCGCCGGCGATGGACTTAAGTGTTTGATCTCGTTGGATCAAAGCGGGCATGGCGGAATTGGTAGACGCAAGGGACTTAAAATCCCTCGGTGCGCAAGCGCTGTGCCGGTTCGACCCCGGCTGCCCGCACCACGAGATCTGACGCTCGAAGAGCCGCCGCCTCCGCAAGCGGGCTCGCAGCCCATGACGTGCGGCGGGCACGCAACCGTTCGTTTACCAAGCTGCCCTTCCGCGAGCCGAATCCGGGCGGCATGACCGGCCTTTACTCCACCTTAGATCGTCTTCGCCTAAAGCGAGCGATGTCTGCCCCGTCGATGCAGACCCAGGGACACGCAGGGCCTGGAGCGGCTGGCTTCGATGGTGAGAGCTCCGATGGACGCGCGCGAGGATTGGTCCCGGTCCAGGATTGGCGGAATAGGCGCGGCGTCCGCATCTCACCTGCACGGGGTCGAGGTCTACGTCTTCCTGATCGCCTTCCTCGCCGTATTCTACCTGTCGAACGGCCCGCTTCTGCTCGGCCATTACGATCTGGGCTGGCACCTCGCCGCCGGGGACCTGATCAGGCAGCGGGGCGAAGTCCCGTTGCAGGATCCATGGGCTTTCACCGTCGGCGACAAGCGATGGTACAATCTGTCCTGGCTCTGGGACGTGATGGCCAGCGCGCTGTATCAGCAGGCCGGCTTTGCCGGGATCGTGCTCATGGTCGTCGCCTCCGGCGCGGTCATCGCCGGCTATCTCGCCTTCTGCGGCCTGAGCAGCGGCGCTTCGGCCCCCGCGGTCTGCATTGCGGTGTTTGCCGCGTGCCTGCTCTATCCCTGCTACGAAGCCTCGCCCAACATGTATCTGGCGGCATCGCCGAACATCGCGACGATGTTGTTCGCGGTGGTGTTCTACGCGGAATGCCTGCGGCGGGGGCGATGGTTCCTGCTGCCGCCGATGATGATCGTCTGGGTCAATCTGCATGGCGGCTTCATGCTCGCCTTTCCGATTCTCGGCGTCTTCGCCGGCGTCGCCTTGCTGCGGCGGGACTGGACAGGCTTTCGCGATCACTGCCTGGCGGGCGTCGGGTGCTTCGTCGCGATCTTCGTCAATCCGCTGGGATGGCACATCTATGACGGCGTGACGGCGACGTTGGGTCATTTCGTGCAGGCCGACATCAGCGAATGGCGGTCCTATTTTCACAACGTGGAGCTGCCGGGGAGCCTTCCCGGCATCGCCTATGCGCTGACATTCGCGGTCCTGGAGCTGCGCTACCGAAACTCCACGCGCGTGCCGCTCGAGGCGCGCGTGCTGGCGTGGCTCTTCCTTTTTCTGGGTCTCTACCAGTTCAGGTACACCGCGTTCTTCTTCATCTTCTCGAGCGTCCCGATGGCGCTGCACATCGACCGGCTGCTGCCGAAGCTCCGGAGCCTCGATGTCCGGCGCGCGATGCTGGCGGCAGGCGTCGTCGGCATGTTGTTGCTGCCCGTCACGTTCATGCAGGTGAGACCGGCGCTGGCATTGCCCGACATGCTCTCGGAAGCAGATGCCCGCTATCTCGAGGCGCACAGCCCGCGCGGGCACCTGCTCAACCATTGGAACGTCGGCGGGCTTCTGATCTTCAGAACCCAGGGATCGGTGCCCCTCTTCGTCGACGGCCGGGCCGCAACCGCCTACCCCGACGCGTTGCTGCGGGACTATCTCGCGCTGGTCCGGTGGGACATCGACGCCGGGACCTGGGACAAGGTGATCGCCAAGTACAAGATCGATGCGGTGCTCTGGATCAGAGCACATGACCAGCTGCGGCATTTCCTGGTCGGCGAGAGGGGCTGGAAAGAGGAATATACCGGCGCGTATGTAAGCCTCTACACACGGCAAGAGGCCGCTTCCAGGTAAGGCCGCCCGCGACCGATGCCAGGGTCGTCCCCCGCCCAGGGCTGACCGCTCACCAAGTCTTGTCCGCACCTGCTCTGCCTGCCAGCCATCCCGAAACGTGGGTTGTGCAGCGCAGCATGGCCGGCGGATAAAGCCCCTGAAATCGAGAGGTGAGCTTCTTGTCTGACGTCAATGCCGACGACTGGGTGTCCGCGGGACACCGCCCGATGCGCTTTCCGGAATTCGTCATCGTGATCGCGTCCATCATGGCGCTGAATCCGCTCGCGATGGATATGATGCTGCCGGCGCTGCCCAATATCGGGGCAGCCTTCAGGATTCCCGTCGCCAACCATCTCCAATTGGTGCTGTCGACCTTCCTGATCGGCTTCGGTGTCGGCCAGTTCGTCATGGGCCCTCTGTCGGACCGTTTCGGCCGCCGGCCGGTGTTGCTCGGCGGCATGGCGGTCTATGCGGTGGCGAGCGTGCTGGCAGTCGCAGCGCCCTCGTTCGAGACGCTGCTGCTGGCGCGCGCGCTGCAGGGATTGGGCACCGCGGCGACGCGCGTGATCGCGACCTCGATCGTGCGCGACTGCTATGTCGGCCGCCGCATGGCGAGCGTGATGTCGCTCGCCATGATGGTGTTCATCGCGGTGCCCGTGATCGCACCCTCGTTCGGACAGGCGGTGCTGTTGGTGACGGCGTGGCGCGGCATCTTCGTGGTGCTGATGCTCTACGGGCTGCTCGCGCTCGCATGGTGCGTGCTGCGGCTGCCCGAGACGCTTCCCGAGTCGGAACGCAGGTCGCTGGCGCCCGCCGACGTGCTCTCGGCCTTCCGGCAGACCGTGACCCATCGCCAGACCATCGGCTATGCCACGGCTGCCGGCAGCGTGATGGGCGCACTCTTCGCGTACGTGTTCTGCGCGCAGCAGGTCTTCACCGGCATCTATCGCCTCGGCCATTACTTCCCGCTCGCTTTCGCGGCGGTCGCGGTCGGCGTCGCCATTGCCGGCTTCCTCAATGCAAGGCTGGTCGGGCGGCTCGGCATGCGCGTGATCTCGCACGGCGCGCTGGCGCTCTATACCGCCGTGGCCGGCGTGATGCTGCTGACGGAAAGCCTCGGCATGCTGCCGCTGAGCCTGTTCATGGTGCTCTCGGCCCTGATGATGTTCTCGTTCGGCATGATGGTCGCGAACTTCACCGCACTCGCCATGGAGCCGCAGGGCCACATCGCCGGCACCGCCTCCTCACTCTACGGCTCGATCACGACCCTGATCGGCATCGCGGTCGGCATGGCGATCGGGCAGAGCTTCGACGGCACGCTGCTGCCGTTCTCGATCGGATTCTTCCTGTCGACGCTAGCCGCGCTCGCGATCGTGCTGGTGGTCGAGAAGGGACGGCTGTTCAGGCCGCATCATCGCCCCATCGCCTGAGGAACTTCCCGGACCTCTCGATGTTGTACTGCAGCAATTGAAGGGATCGGCGAGATGGAACACGAGAGCAGAGCGGATCAGCCCGCGTGGGAGACCGAGCGGCCTGCCCCAGGCGAAATATCCGAGGAGCGGCCGAACCGAAGCCTGCCATTCGCAAGTGAAGGTCTCGAGCAGGTGCGCGACAGCCACTGCTGATCCAGACCGATATCCTCGCATAGAAAAGGCGCCGCGGTTTCACCCGCGGCGCCTTTCGCTTTTCAAGCGCAGGCGCGCAGCGCCTATTCCTTCTTGTCGATGTTCCAGAACACCGGCGTCGCGGGACCGTCGAGCACACCGGCCAGCGATTTGCGCCAGCCGCTCGGGATCAGATACTGCCCCAGCGGAATGTAGATCACCTGCTCATAGGCCTGCTTCTGGATGTCGGCGGCGATCTTCTTCTGATCGTCGACCGAGGCCGCGCGGACGAAAGCGTCCTTGAGCTGCTCGATCTTGGCGTCCTCCGCCCAGCCAAACCAGCCCTTCTTGCCCTGGCCGCCGATCGAGAGATTGGCGATCGGGTTGGACACGTCGGCCGCGACCCAGTTGGTGAAGAACATGTTCCAGCCGCCTTCCTTCGGCGGCTTCTGGCTGGCGCGGCGGCTCACCACCGTCTGCCAGTCTGTCGCCTGAAGGTCGACCTTGAAGCCGGCCTCGCGCAGCAGCTGGGCCGCAACGATCGGCTGCGCCTTCAGCGTCGTGACGTCGCCGGGGGCCATGATCACGATCGGCGTACCGTCATAGCCGGACTCGGCAAGCGCCTTTTTGGCTTCCGCCATTCCGTTGCCCTTGATCAAGGTCTCGGAGCCCGCATCGGTTGCGAGCGGCGTGTCGCAAATGAAGAACGCTCCGCAGATCTTCTGATATTTGGCGTTGCCGACCAGCGCGTCGAGCACGTCCTTCTGGTTCATCGCCAGCAAGGCGGCGCGACGCACCTTCACGTTGTCGAACGGTGGATGAAGAAAGTTCATCCGGCCGAGCGTCTGAAATCCGAACTTGTTCAGGACCTCGATCGTGAGCTCCTTGTTGGGTTCCAGCACCGGCAGCATGTCGAACGGCAGGTTCTCCATGAAATCGATGTCGCCCGACTGCAGCGCGTTCACCGCGGTCTGCGAGTCCGGCATGGTGATCCACTCGACGCGGTCGACCTTCACGACCTTGCCGCCGGAGGTCCAACTCGCCGGCTCCTTGCGCGGCACGTAATCGGTGTTCTTGACGTAGACCGCCTTCACGCCGGGCTGGAATTCACCCTGCACGAACTTGAAGGGACCCGAACCGATTTGCTCGGGGATCTGCTTGTCCGGCGGCGTCTCGGCGAGGCGCTTCGGCATCATGAAGGCGACGCGCGAGGACGGCTTGCCGATGGAGTCGAGCACGAGGCCGTAAGCCTCCTTCAGCTTCAACGTGATGGTCTTGGCGTCGGTCGCCTCGATGCTGGCGGTGAAGTCCATGAGCTTCTGGCCCATACCGTCGACCGCAGCCCAGCGCTTCAGAGAAGCGACGCAATCCTCCGCCGTCACCGGCGCGCCGTCATGCCACTTCAGCCCGTCGCGAAGCGTGAAGGTGTAGGTGAGCTTGTCGTCGGAGACCTTCCAGTCCGCCATCTGCGGCTGGACCTTGAAGCTCGAATCGGTGGCCACCAGCGTGTCGTAGACCATGTAGCCGTGGTCACGCGTGATGTAGGCCGTGGTGAAGATCGGATCGATGATGCGCAGATCGGAATGCATCACCGCCGTGATGGTCTTGCCGGCGGCGAGCACCGGCGAGGCGAGCGCCGTCGAAAGCGCGACCACAGACAGCGCGAGTTTGGAGGCAAACGCGCGAGGCCCCCGGCGCATGAAGTGCAACATAAAAAGTTTCTCCTGACGTGAAACTGTTCAAAGGCGGGTTATTGATTGAGCATATGGTTCGTTCCTTGGGCGAACTAACCCCATGCAATGCCTTTGTCTTTCGAGACTTGCAGACAGTGCCGAGCGCGTCAATCCGGTTTCGCTGCAGGCCCTGGCGGCGTGCGCACGGGCTCCACAAGGATCGGTTTGGCACTACAACACTCTCCGCTCGTCTCGCCCCGCGGCGATGCAATGCGCGTTCCATCTTTCGAAGCTTGAGAGACATTGAGATGAATCCAGCCAATCTTCCCTTCGATTCCGAGGCCATGCTCGAAGGCTTGCGCACCTGGGTGGAATGCGAGAGCCCGACCTGGGATGCCAACGCCGTCGACAGGATGCTCGATATCGCAGCGCGGGATATGGCCATCATGGGTGCGACGATCGAGCGCATCGCGGGCCGTCAGGGCTTTGGCGGCGTGATCCGCGCGCGCTTTCCGCATCCGAGACAGGGCGAGCCCGGCATCCTGATCGCCGGACACATGGATACCGTCCACCCGGTCGGCACCATCGAGAAGCTGAAATGGAGGCGCGAGGGCAACAAGTGCTACGGCCCCGGCATCTATGACATGAAGGGCGGCAACTACCTCTCGCTGGAAGCGATCCGGCAGCTGGCGCGCGCATCCTTCACCACGCCGCTGCCGATCACCGTGCTGTTCACGCCGGATGAGGAAGTCGGCACGCCCTCGACGCGCGACATCATCGAGGCGGAAGCCGCGCGCAACAAATATGTGCTGGTGCCCGAGCCCGGCCGGGCCGACAACGGCGTCACCACCGGACGTTACGCCATCGCACGCTTCAATCTCGAGGCGACCGGACGGCCGAGCCACGCCGGCGCGACGCTGTCGGCGGGCCGTTCGGCAATCCGCGAGATGGCGCGGCAGATCCTCGCGATCGACGCGATGACGACGGAGGACTGCACCTTCTCGGTCGGCGTCGTGCATGGCGGGCAATGGGTCAATTGCGTTGCCACGACCGCCACCGGCGAAGCGCTCTCCATGGCCAAGCGCCAAGCCGATCTCGACCGCGGCGTCGAGCGGATGCTGGCGCTGTCGGGCACGACCAACGACGTCACCTTCAAGGTGACGCGCGGCGTGACGCGCCCGGTGTGGGAGCCGGACGCGGGCACGATGGCGCTGTACGAGAAGGCGCGCGGCATCGCCAAATCTCTCGGCGCGGAACTACCGCATGCGAGCTCCGGCGGCGGCTCCGACGGCAACTTCACCGGTGCGATGGGCATCCCGACGCTCGACGGCCTTGGCGTGCGCGGCGGCAACGGCCACACGCTGGAGGAGTATATCGAAGTCGAGAGCCTCGTTGAGCGCGGTCGGCTGATGGCGGGACTCTTGGCGACACTGGAGTAATGGTGCAGCTATTCCGTAGCCATTCGGTAGGGTGGGCAAAGGCGTAGCGCCGTGCCCACCATTCTGCCAAATGGAGGGAACGGTAGGCACGCTCCGCTTTGCCCACCCTACTAGCTACGCGCTGCCAAAACAGCTGACCGCACTGCAAAAACCGCGACCCTGATGGCACGGGAATTGCTGAAATGTTAGGCTGATGGCAGAACAGACCCTCGCTGCCACGATTTGACTCTAATCTGACGGATCCAACTTGCTCGGATATCTCCTTCGCCGAATCCTCGCCGCCGTGCCCGTGATGGGCGTCGTCGCGCTGTTCGTCTTCCTCCTGCTCCGCCTCACCCCTGGCGATCCCGCCGCGATCCTCGCCGGCGACAATGCGACGCCCGAGCGGCTGGAGCGCATCCGCACCTCGCTCGGCCTCAACGAGCCGCTGATCGTGCAGTTCATCACCTGGGTCAACAAGCTGCTGCACGGCGACCTCGGGACTTCGCTGATCTCCAACCTGCCGGTGATCAAGATGATCAGCCAGCGCGTCGAGCCCTCGATCTCGCTCGCGCTGTCGACGATCATCCTCGCAGTCATCATCGCAGTCCCGCTGGGCGTGATCGCGGCATGGAAGCACGGCACCTGGATCGACCGCTTCGTGATGGGCCTGTCGGTGCTCGGCTTCTCGGTGCCGGTGTTCGTGGTCGGCTATGTGCTGATCCAGATCTTCGCCATCGAACTGCGCTGGGTCCCGGTGCAAGGCTTCCGCAGCGTCTTTAACGGCTTCGGGCCGTTCTTCGAGCGCATCATCCTGCCGACCTGCGCGCTTTCCTTCATCTACATCGCGCTGATCGCCCGCATGACGCGCGCGGCGATGCTGGACGTGCTCGGCGAGGATTATGTGCGCACGGCGCGCGCAAAAGGCATCAACGAGGTTGCGGTGATGATGCGCCATGCGCTGCGGAACGCCGCAGTACCCGTGATCACCGTGATCGGCACCGGCTTCGCACTGCTCATCTCCGGCGTCGTCGTCACCGAGAGCGTGTTCAACATACCCGGCATCGGCCGCCTCACCGTGGACGCGGTGCTGGCGCGCGACTATCCGGTGATCCAGGCGATGATCCTGCTGACATCGCTCGTCTATGTCGTCGTCAATCTTCTGATCGACGTCGCGTACACCCTGCTCGATCCCCGGATCCGGTACTGAGGCAAGGATTTAAGAACGAACATGTCGGTCGATACCCTTCCCCAGTCCTCCATTCCGATCACGTCGCCGCTGCGGCCGCGGTTCGGATTCCTCACCTCGACGCCGATCATCGCCACGGCGACGGTCCTGCTCGCCTTGATCGTGCTGGTCTCGATCTTCGCGCCGCTGATCGCGCCCCACGATCCGATCCAGCTCGCGCCGTCGCAACGGCTGAAGCCGTCGTCCGCGCAATTCCTGCTCGGCACCGATGCCTACGGCCGTGACCTGGCCTCGCGCGTCCTCTATGGCGGTCGCATCTCGCTGCTGATCGGCATCGGCGCGGCCATCCTGTCGATCGCCATCGGGCTCGCGATCGGCCTCGTCTCCGGCTTCTTCAAGCTGGTCGATGCCGTGCTGATGCGCGTCATGGACGGCCTGATGGCGATGCCGAGCATCCTGCTCGCGATCGCCGTGGTGTCGCTGTCCGGCGCCAGCCTCTGGACCGTGCTGATCGCAATCACGATTCCGGAGATCCCGCGCGTCGCGCGCCTGGTGCGCTCCGTCGTGCTCTCGGCACGCGAGGAGCCTTACGTCGAAGCCGCGATCTCGGTCGGCTCCAGCCTGCCGAAAATCATGCTGCGGCACCTGATGCCGAATACGGTCGCCCCGTTGATCGTGCAGGGCACCTATATTTGCGCCAGCGCGATCCTCACCGAGGCCATCCTGTCCTTCCTCGGCGCCGGCATCTCGCCGGAGACGCCGACCTGGGGCAACATCATGGCCGAGGGCCGCCAGTACTTCCAGATCAAGCCGTCGCTGATCTTCTGGCCGGGCCTTCTGCTCTCGATCGCCATCCTCAGCATCAATCTGATCGGCGACGCCGCCCGCGACGCCCTCGATCCGCGCATGAAGCAGCGGGAGGGGAAGTGAGACAGCCAACAGGGTCATTCCGAGGCGCGCCTCTTGGCGCGAACCCGGAATCCATTTCACCCCTCGTGCTGCGGCCCGATGGATTCCGGTCCCGCGACTTCGTCGCGCCCCGGAATGACGGCGGAGAGAATTGACGTGACCAACATTATCCTCGACATCAACAACCTTGTCGTCTCCGTCGGCAAGAAGCCAGGCGGACCGAAGATCATCGACGACATCTCGATCCAGGTGCGCGAGCGCGAGACGCTGTGTCTTGTCGGCGAAAGCGGCTCGGGCAAGTCGGTGACCTCGCTCACCACGATGGGCCTGCTGCCGAAGGGCACGCTGGTGCCCACCGCCGGCAGCATCAAGCTGGTCGGCGAGGAGCTGCTCGCCGCCACCGACCGCCGCCTGCGACAGCTTCGCGCCACGCAGATGGCGATGATCTTCCAGGAGCCGATGACCGCGCTCAATCCGGTGGTTCCGGTCGGCCGCCAGATCGACGAGGTGCTGCGCGCGCACACCAGCCTCGACGCCAAGGCGCGCAAGAAGCGCATTCTCGACATGATGGAGCAGGTCCACCTGCCTCAGGTCGAGCGCATCTTCGCCTCCTACCCGCATCGGCTCTCCGGCGGCCAGCGCCAGCGTATCATGATCGCGATGGCCCTGGTGCTGGAGCCGAAGCTGCTGATCGCGGACGAGCCGACCACCGCGCTCGACGTCACCACGCAGAAGCAGATCCTGACGCTGATCCGCGAGCTGCAGCGCGATCACGGTACCGCGGTGCTGTTCATCACCCACGACATGGGCGTGGTCGCCGAGATCGCCGACCGCGTCGCAGTGATGCGGCAGGGCCGCCTGGTCGAGACCGGCCCGCTCGACACCGTGCTGCGCAATCCCACCATGGAGTACACCCGCAATCTGCTCTCTGCGGTGCCGAGCCTGGTGCCGCGCGCGGCGCGACCCGAGACCAAGGAGCCGGTCGTGCTGGAAGCCAACGAGCTCAGCAAGGTCTACAAAGAGCGCGCCTTCTTCGGCAAAGGCCGCGAGGTCGTCGCCGCCGACATGGTGACGCTGACCCTGCGCAAGGGCCGCACGCTCGGCATCGTCGGCGAAAGCGGCTCGGGCAAGTCGACGGTGGCGCGCTGCATCGTCCGCCTGATCGACCCGACCTCCGGCGGCATCCGCCTCGCCGGCCGCGAGATCGCCGACATCTCGCGGCGCCTGCTGCAGCCGCACCGGCAAAAGATCCAGATCGTGTTCCAGGATCCCTACCGCTCGCTCAACCCGCGCGTCACCGTCGGCGAGAGCATTGCCGAAGGCCCGATCAATTACGGCGTCGCGCACGCTGACGCCATGAAGCGAGCGCGCGAGCTGCTCGAGCTGGTCGGCCTGCCCCCCGATGCGGTGTCGCGCTATCCGCACCAGTTCTCCGGCGGCCAGCGCCAGCGCATCGCCATTGCCCGCGCGCTCGCGCTCGATCCGGACGTGCTGGTGGCCGACGAAGCGGTCTCCGCGCTCGACGTCTCGGTGCAGGCGCAGGTGCTGGACCTGCTCGACGAGATCCAGACCCGGCTCGGCATCGCCATCCTGTTCATCACCCACGATTTGCGCGTCGCGGCGCAAATCTGCGACGAGGTCGTGGTGATGCAGCACGGCCGCGTGGTCGAGCAGGGCCCGGCCGCCGAGGTGCTGACGCATCCACAGCAGGCCTACACCAAGGCGCTGCTCGACGCCGCACCAGGGCGGGGCTGGGATTTTGCGAACTTCCGCCCCGTGGCGGAAGGTGTGGGGGCCGCGGTGTAGCTCTCTCCGCTGTCATTCCGGGGCATCGCGAAGCGATGAGCTATGGTGCGCAATTGCGCACCTGAGAATCCATCGGACAGCGGATTCTGTAGCGCAATGGATTCCGGGCTCGCGCTCCGCGCGCCCCGGAATGACAGCGGAGTGTGGGCGCATCCGCAGCATTCCCAAAACGTCTTGACCCTATGCACGGCGCGATTGCTTCCTGCCTTGCTCTCCTCGCAAGGCCAAGGCTAACGTCGCGCACTTTCAAACGCTGGACTTGAAATTGATGACACGTATCGCCGTCGGCGGCTTTCTGCACGAGACCAACACGTTCGCTCCCACCAAGGCGACCTTCGCCGACTTCCAGCATGGCGGCGGCTGGCCGGCGATGACTGAGGGGGCCGACGTGCTGAAGGTGATGCGGCGCATCAATGTCGGCCTCGCCGGTTTCGTCGACAGCGCCGAGACCAACGGCTGGGAACTCGTCCCGACGATTGCCGCCGCGGCGAGCCCCTCCGCGCATGTCACCGAGGACGCCTTCGAGCGCATCGTGAAGGTGATGGTCGACGGCATCGCAGCCGCGGGCCCGATCGATGCGGTCTATCTCGACCTGCACGGCGCGATGGTGACCGAGCACCTCGACGACGGCGAAGGCGAGATCCTGGCGCGGGTGCGCCGCATCATCGGCAAGGACGTTCCGCTGGTCGCCAGCCTCGACCTCCACGCCAACGTCACCCCCGAGATGATCGAGCATGCCGACGCGCTGATCGCCTACCGCACCTATCCCCACGTCGACATGGCTGAGACCGGCCGCGCCTCGGCGCGACATCTCGCTCTGCTGCTGAAGACGAAGCAGCGTTTCGCAAAGGCGTTCCGGCAATTGCCGTTCCTGATCCCGATCAGCTGGCAATGCACCAACGACCAGCCCACCAAGGGCATCTACGAAAAGCTCGCCGCCCTGGAGGGCGATGCGGTTCCGACACTGTCTTTCGCGCCGGGCTTTCCCGCCGCCGACTTCCGCGATTGCGGGCCGAGCGTGTTCGCCTATGGCACGACGCAAGCGGAGGCCGATCGCGCCGCGGACGCGATCGTGAGGCTGGTCGAAAGCCATGAGGACGATTTCGACGGCAAGATCTGGACGCCCGACGACGGCGTGCGCCACGCCATGGAACTTGCGAAGAGCGCGAGCAAGCCGATCATCATCGCCGACACCCAGGACAATCCCGGCGCCGGCGGCGATTCCGACACCACGGGCATGCTGCGCGCGCTGGTGCGCAACAAGGCGAGCGCCGCGACCGGCGCGATCTACGATCCGGAATCGGCCAAGGCCGCGCATGCGGCCGGCGTCGGCGCCACCGTGACGCTGTCGCTCGGCGGCAAGTCCGGCATTCCCGGCGACGAGCCCTACACCGAGACCTTCGTGGTCGAAAAGCTCTCCGACGGCCGCTTCATCGCACCGGGTCCATATTACGGCGGCCGCGAGATGGAGATGGGCCCTTCCGCAGCCTTGCGCATCGGCGACGTCCGCGTCGTGGTGAGCTCGTACAAGGCCCAGCTCGCCGACCAGGCGATGTACCGCTATGTCGGCATCGAGCCGACGCGAGAGAAGATTCTCGTCAACAAGAGCTCCGTGCATTTCCGCGCCGATTTCGAGCCGATCGCGGAGAAGCTGATGATCTGCGCCGCGCCCGGCGCGATGCCGGCCGACACCGCCGCCCTGCCCTGGACGCGGCTGCGCCCGGGTATCCGCATCAAGCCGAACGGCCCCGTTTTCACTCCTCCCTCACGCTGACTGGACAAAGCACATGCCCACGATCGACCGCATCGACGGCTATGCCGACGAACTCACTGCCATCCGGCGCGACCTCCACGCCCATCCCGAGATCGGCTTCGAGGAGGTCCGCACCTCCGGCATCGTCGCCGACAAGCTGAAGAGCTGGGGCATCGAGGTTCACCGCGGCCTCGGCGGCACCGGCGTGATCGGCGTCATCAAGGGCAAGGGCTCCGGCACCAAGCGCATCGGCCTGCGCGCCGACATGGACGCGCTGCCGATGGAAGAGAACACCAATCTGAAATGGAGCTCGAAAATCCCCGGCCGCTTCCACGGCTGCGGCCATGACGGCCATACCACCATGCTGCTCGGCACCGCGCGCTACCTCGCCGAGACCCGGAATTTCGACGGCACCGTGCATTTGATCTTCCAGCCGGCCGAGGAAGGCCTCGGCGGCGCCCGCGCTATGATCAAGGACGGCCTGTTCGAGAAGTTTCCGTGCGACGAGCTCTACGGCCTGCACAACGCACCCGACCTCAACCACGGCGAGATCGCGATCCTGCCGGGCCCGGCGATGGCCAGCGCCGACTTCTTCGACCTGCGCATCACCGGCTATGGCGCGCATGGCGCGATGCCCGAACGCTCCAAGGACGCGGTAGTGATCGCGACCACGCTGGCGCAGGCGATCCAGACCATCGTCAGCCGCAACGTCGATCCGCTGCAGGCCGCCGTGGTGTCGATCACCCAGATCCACGCGGGCTCCGCCTACAACGTCATTCCCGGCGACGCGCATCTGTGCGGCACCATCCGCACCTTCTCGAAGGAAGTTCGCGCCCTGGTCAGCGAACGCATCCGCACGATCTGCGCCGGCGTCGCAAGCGCCTACCAATGCGTGATCGACGTCGACATCCGCGACACCTTTGGCGTGCTGATCAATCAGGTCGAGCAGTCCAAGGTGGTCGAGGAGGTCGCACGCACCATCGTCGACCCCGCCAACGTGATCACCCGCGCCCAACCCAAGATGGGCAGCGAGGATTTCGCCGACATGCTGGAGACCATTCCCGGCGCCTATTTCTGGGTCGGCCATGACGGCTCGGTGCCGGTGCACAATCCCGGCTTCGTGCTCGACGACAAGATCCTGCCGATCGGCGCCAGCATGTTCGCCCGCATCATCGAGACGCGCATGCCAGTGGGTGCCAATGCATAAGAAGCGTGCCGACGAGGCGGTCACCTCGCTGCACGATCTGTCCGCGGTCGATCTGATCGCGGGCTATCGCGCCAAGCAATTCTCGCCGAGCGAGGTGCTGGAGGATTTGCTCGCGCATGTCGTTGCGTGGGAACCGCATCTGAAGGCGCTCTATGCATTCGACCCCGACGGCGCGCGCGAGGCCGCCAAGGCCTCGACCGCGCGCTGGACCGGCGGCGAGCCGTCCGGCGCGCTCGACGGCGTCCCTGTCACGGTGAAGGACAACATCGCGACCAAGGGCGTGCCGGTGCCGCTGGGCGCGGCCAGCGTCAAGCTGGTTCCGGCCGAGAAGGACGCCCCGCCCGCGGCGCGGCTGCGCGAGGCCGGCGCGATCATCTTCGCCAAGACCACCATGCCCGATTACGGCATGCTGTCCTCCGGCCTCTCCAGCTTCCACGCGCTGGCGCGCAACCCCTGGGACCTCACCAAGAATCCCGGCGGCTCCAGCGCGGGCGCGGGCGCAGCCGCTGCGGCCGGGTATGGCCCGCTGCATCTCGGCACCGATATCGGCGGCTCGGTGCGCCTGCCCGCCGGCTGGTGCGGACTCGTCGGCCTGAAGCCGAGCTTTGGCCGCGTGCCGATTGATCCCGCCTATGTCGGCCGTGTCGCCGGGCCCATGACCCGGACGGTCGACGATTGCGCGCTGATGATGAGCGTGATCGCCAAGCCCGACCGGCGCGACGGCATGAGCCTGCCCGCCGAGCCGCTCAACTGGAAGGGCCTGGAAAAATCTCCGCGCAAACTGCGGATCGGCTTGATGCTCGATGCCGGCTGCGGCCTCGCGCCCGAGAAGCCGGTGCGCGAGGTCGCGGTGAAGGCGGCGAAGGCGTTCGAGTCCGCGGGCAGCGTCACCGAGGTCGACGGCATCCTGACGCGCGAGATGCTCGACGGCCTCGACAGTTTCTGGCGCGCAAGGATGTGGGACGATCTGTCGGAGCTGACGCCGGCCGACCAGGCCAAGGTGCTGCCCTACATCTTCAAGTGGGGCGAGTCCGGCGCCAAGCTCTCGGGCGTCGACGTGATCCGCGGCTTCAACCAGACCATGGCGATCCGGGCCGCGGCAGCAAAACTGTTCTGCGAGCTCGACTATGTGATCTCCCCGACCGCGCCGAACGTGAACTATCCGGCGGAATGGGCCTCGCCGACCAACGATCCCATGAAGCCGTTCGAGCACATCGCCTATACCGTGCCGTGGAATATGTCGGAGAACCCCGCGGTCTCCGTCAACGGCGGCTTCGACGCCAAGGGCTTTCCCATCGGCGTCCAGATCGTCGGCCGCCGCTTCGACGATATCGGCGTGCTCGGCCTGGCCAAGGCGTTCGAGGCCCTGCGCGGCGCGCAGCGGCCCTGGCCGAAGCCGCCGGCGAGGTAGCGACGCTCTCGTCATCCCAGGAAGCGCACCCTTTAGGCGCAAGCCTGGAGGATTTGGTACAGGCATCATGCGGAGCCTCTTGCTTACCCTCCCCTGGAGGGGGAGGGTCGGCTCACATTGAGCGCAGCGAAGTGTGAGACGGGGTGGGGTGACGGTCTCTCCACCTCCAACAGTGCTCGTGTGGAGAGATCACCCCACCCCGCTCGCGCTGCGCGCGATCGACCCTCCCCCTCCAGGGGAGGGTAATGAAAACTCGAGCCCTGCCATCTGCGCAGCGAAGAAACAAAGGAAGGAAACCAGCCATGGCGTATGAGACGATCAAATACGAGGTCGCCGAGCAGATCCTCACCATCACGCTGAACCGGCCTGACAAGCTCAACGCCTTCAACGCGCAGATGCAGTCCGAGCTGATCGACGCGTTCGACGCCGCCGACAAGGACGACAATGTCCGCGCCATCATCGTCACCGGCGCCGGCCGCGGCTTCTGCGCGGGCGCCGATCTCTCCTCCGGCGCCGACACGTTCGATCGCGACGCGCGGCGCGGACCGGTGAGGCGCCTTGCCGACGGCAAGGTCGATTACAGCGATCCGCAGGTGCGCGACGGCGGCGGCCAGGTGACCTTGCGCATCTTCAAGTGCCTGAAGCCCGTGATCGCCGCGGTGAACGGGCCGGCGGTCGGCATCGGCGTCACCATGCAGCTCGCGATGGACATCCGCATTGCCTCCGAGGACGCGCGGTTCGGCTTCGTGTTCTCCCAGCGCGGCATCGTGCCGGAGGCCGCCTCGAGCTGGTTCCTGCCGCGCATCGTCGGCATCTCGCAGGCGCTGGAATGGTGCTATTCCGGCCGCGTCTTCCCGGCCCAGGAGGCCCTCGCCGGCCGTCTCGTCAGCAAGGTTGTCGCCCCCGATGATCTCCTGCCGACCGCCCGCGCGCTCGCCAAGGAGTTCGCGGCGAAGACCGCGCCGGTCTCGGTGGCGCTGATCCGCCAGATGATGTGGCGCATGATGGGCGCCGACGATCCCATGGAGGCGCACAAGGTCGACAGCCGCGGCATCTACGCCCGTGGCCGTTCCGACGACGTCAAGGAAGGCGTGGCGTCGTTCCTGGAGAAGCGTCCCGCACAATTCAAGAACAAGGTCTCGACCGACATGCCGGACTATTTCCCGTGGTGGACGGAGCGGGAATACAAGTGACGCTCTCGTAGGGGGGCAAAGCGAAGCGTGCCCACGCATTTTTTTCAACCGAGAGAGATGGTGGGCACGGCGCGAGAGCGCCTTTGCCCACCCTACGGCGCCATCACTGCATCATCAGCGCCACACGCCCGATCGCCTTGCGGTCGATCAACAGCCGCATCGCCTTCGCATAGTCCTCCAGCGGCAAGCGGTGCGAGACGTTGGGGCGCAGCTTGCCCTCCTCCGCCCATTGCAGCAGCGCCTTCAGGCGGACCTCGCCGAGAGCCGGATTCTTGCGCACGGCCTCGCCGGCGCGCACGCCGAGCACGCTGGCGCCCTTGATCAGCAGGAGGTTGGTTCTCGCCGAACCGATTCCGCCGGTGAAGCCGATCACCAGGAGCCGCGCGCCCCAGGCGATGCAGCGCATCGAATCCTCAAAGACCTGGCCGCCGACGGGATCGAAGACGACGTCCGCGCCGCGACCGTCGGTGATGCGCTTGACGGCATCGCGAAACGGCTCGCGGTCGTAGCGGACGAGATGATCGGCGCCGCGCGCCTTGGCGACGGCGAGCTTCTCGTCGCTGGATGCGGTTGCGATCACGATCGCGCCGAGCATCTTGCCGATCTCGACCGCGGCCAATCCCGTGCCGCCGCCGGCGCCGTGCACCAGCAGCACCTCGCCCGGCTCGACCTGGCCACGGTCGATCAGCGCATGATAGGCCGTGCCATGACCGGCAAGATAAGTCGCGGCTTCCGCGTAGTCGAATGTCGACGGCTTGGGAGTGAGCTGAGACGGCGTGACGACGGCTTCATCCGCAAACGCACCGTGCCGCATCTTGACGATGACCTTGTCGCCGACGGCGACGCCCCTCGCCTCCGGGCCGATCTCGGTGACGTCGCCGGCGGCTTCCATGCCGGGCGTGAACGGCAGCTCCGGCTTGAGCTGATATTGCCCGGCCGCCATCAGCACGTCGGGAAAATTCAGCCCGGCGGCGCGGATCGCAACGCGCACCTCGCCCGGCTTCAGGACGCGAGACGGATACTCCTCGAGCCGAAGCGCTTCGGGCTCGCCGAGCGTGCGGCAGACGATTGCGCGCACCATCAGGCCGCGCTCGCCTTGCCGCGCAGAAGCGCCTCGCGGATCAGCGGCAAACGATCGTTGCCGAAATACATGTCGGTCTTGTTCACGAAGATCGTCGGCGAGCCGAAGCCGCCGCGGGCGACGACCTCTTCGGTATTTGCCTTGAGCTGGTCCTTGATGCCCTGCTCCGAGATCCCTGCGAAGAATTTCTGCTCGTCGATGCCGACCTTCTTGCAGATCTCGGCCAGCACGGCGTCCTGCGAAATGTCCTTGTCACCGCCCCAATAGGCCTGGAACACCGCGGTCGCAAACGGCACCATGTCCTTGCCGAGCCAGATGCAGCCGCGCATCGCCTTGACGCTGTTCACGGGAAACACCGTCGGCGGCATCTTGATCGGAAGGCCCGCCGAGCGTGCCCAGTCCTGAAGATCCTTCTGCATGTAGCGCGCCTTCAGCGGCACCGGCTTCTCGCGCTGCGCATAGACGCTCGGGTTGACGGTGTTGAAGATGCCGCCGACCAGGATCGGCCGCCAGACGATCTCGGCGCCGAGCTCCCTGGCCAGCGGCTGGATGTTGTGGAAGGCGAGATAGGTCCAGGGGCTGGAGCAGTCGAAGAAGAATTCGATCATGGGGGTTCCTTTGTGACGGACCTCATCCTGAGGAGGCCGCGTAGCGGCCGTCTCGAAGGATGGCCGCGCGTGACAGTCGGGCCTTCATGGTTCGAGACGCGCCTACGGCGCTCCTCACCATGAGGAACGAGCACTACTTCCTTCTCAACAATTCCCTAGCCCTCTGCCCGAACATGATCTTGCGTGATTCCTCGCCGAACGGCTCTTTCCTCGGCCCTTCCCTGTCGCCGCGGCTGGAATGGCGAGCGACTTTCGTTGTTCTGTACCTCGACGTTAGGACATGGCAGGAAGGGGCGCAACACAACCTGCCGGGAGGGCCGCCATGCTGTTTCCAACCACGATCGCCGGCTCCTTGCCGAAGCCGGAATGGCTCGCCGAGCCCAACATGCTCTGGGCGCCCTGGAAGTCGCAGGGCGACGAGCTTCTCCGCGCCAAGCGCGACGCGACGCTGATCTGGCTGAAGATCCAGGAGGACGCCGGCATCGACGTGGTCACCGAGGGCGAGCAGGCCCGTCAGCATTTCGTCCACGGCTTCCTGGAGAAAATCGAAGGCATCGATTTCGCCCACAAGGTCGAGATGGGCATCCGGAAAGACCGCTACAAGGCGATGGTGCCGCAGGTCATCGCGCCGCTCCGGCTGAAGGACCGCGTCCACGCCTTCGAGGCGCGGGTGGCGCGTACGCATACGAAGAAGAAGCTGAAATTCACGCTGCCCGGCCCGATGACCATCATCGACACCATCGCCGACCGCTATTACGGCGATCGCGTCAAGATGGCGTTTGCCTTCGCCGAGCTGCTCAACGAGGAAGCCAAGGCCTTGCAGGCCGACGGCGTCGATGTCGTGCAGTTCGACGAGCCTGCCTTCAACGTCTACATGGACGAGGTCAATGATTGGGGCATCACCGCGCTGGAGCGCGCCGCGCAGGGGCTGACCTGCACCACCGCCGTGCACATCTGCTACGGCTACGGCATCAAGGCCAACACCGACTGGAAGGAGACGCTGGGCAGCCAGTGGCGGCAATACGAGCAGATCTTCCCGGCGATCGACGCGAGCCCGATCCAGCAGGTCGCGGTCGAATGCCGCAACTCGAAGGTGCCTCGACCTGCTAGCGCTCCTGAAGAACAAGATCGTGCAGGCCGGCGTGATCGACGTCGCCAGCGACGCGGTGGAGACCGCCGAGGACGTCGTGCAGGTAATCGACGCCGTGTCGAAGTTCGTGCCCAAGAGCAACATCATCGCCACAACCAATTGCGGCATGGCCCCGATGCGGCGCGAGATCGCCGAGGCCAAGCTGATGGCGCTCGGCGCCGGCGCCGCGCTCGCGCGCGAGAAGCTGGGGTGACGGCGGCAACCTGCAAAAGGCTCCGCTAGTCCAGCGCGGTCGAATGCAGCGCCGGCCGGTATCCGGCGCTCAGCGCCCGCAATGTGGATGGAGGCGTCAGCAACATCGGCCTCTCCAGCTCGCGCTGGGTGCGGGCATAGCCGGCGGGGGACCATAGCAGCGGCTCGCCTTTCACGATCAGAAAGCTCTGCTCGCCCTGCTGCACCATCGCGCCATCGGGTAGTCCCGCGAGCGGTCCCGGCAGCGCGTGCAGCCGCTTGCGGCCGTGATCCAGACGCTCCCGATGCAGCTGCGCGTCCATTGCCTTTGCGCTCACCTTGCTTGCGCCATTGCCCTGCTCCCATGCCGCGCGGAAGCGATTGGCGTCGTCGCGGCGGCAGAAGAAGCAGGGGCGGTGCCCCGCGGCAAAGGCCGTCGCCTCATCGAGAAAGAACAGCTCGGTCCAGCTCCGCCGCGCCATCACCGGCCGCCGCCAGCCGCGGAATTCGCACAGGCAGGTGATCCAGGCCGGCGACGACCAGCGCTTCTTCAGCAGCGTCTTCGTCGCGGGATCGTGGATGATGCCGCGATTGCCGGTGAACATGCCGCGATGCGGCGTGGCGATGATGTCGCCGGTGGGCGTGACGCGGTTTTGCAGGGGCATGGCGCGACTATTCTGCTGCCGTCATTCCGGGATGGTCCGAAGGACCAGACCTCAGGTGCGCAATTGCGCACCGGGGAATCTCGAGATTCCGGGTTCGATGCTTCGCATCGCCCGGAACGACGAACAACTCACGCCGCCCCGTCGCGCAGCGGCGGGTGGTAGGACAGCGCGGTGTCCCAGGGGAAGAAGATCCAGGTGTCCTGCGAGACCTCGGTGATGAAGGTGTCGACCAGCGGGCGCCCTTTCGGCTTGGCATAGACGGTGGCGAAATGCGCATCGGGCAGCATCTCGCGCACCAGCCGGCCGGTCTTGCCGGTGTCGACGAGGTCGTCGACGATCAACAGCCCCTTGCCGGTGCCGCCGCCAAGCTTCATGGCCTGTTCCGAAATGCCCTTGAGGACTTGGAGCTCGCCCTGCTTGTCGTGATCGTAGCTGGCGATACAGACCGTATCGATCACGCGCACGCCGAGCTCACGGGCCACGATCGCGGCCGGCACGAGGCCGCCGCGCGTGATCGCGATCACCGCGTGGAACGGACCGACCTCATTGAGCCGCCAGGTCAGCGCCCGGCAATCCCGGTGGAATTGGTCCCACGAGACCGGAAAGGCCCTGCCCGCCCGCTCCTGTGCGCTCAGTTCCGGTGCTTCACCAGCCATTGTCGTCTCCTGCGTCGTAGAACGTCCGGCAAGCCGCGGGCTTAACGGCTGACGTTCAATCCTGCCAGCATCTCCTTCACCGCAGCCATCGCTGCCGCCAGCTTCTCGGGATCGCGCGAGCGCACCACCAGGTTGGTGTTCGGCTTCGAGTCCTCGTCCATGAAGGGATAGCTGCCGATGATGGTGTCGGGATGGGCGGCGGCGATCGCCCGCAGCGGACCGCCGATGTCGCCCTCGCGCGCGTTGGCGCGCACCGTGTCGGAGAGCATGCGCACGCCCGATTTCAGCTTGGGCGCGACGATGTCCATCATCGCCTGCATGATCGAGGGCACACCCGCCATGACGATGACATTGCCGATCTTGAATCCGGGGGCCAGGATGGTCGCGCTCTGGATCAGCTCGGCGCCGTCGGGGATGCGGGCCATGCGCAGGCGGGCCTCGTTGAGGTCCTGCTCGCTCCAGCGCTCGCGGAAGCGGGCGACAACCTCCGGGTGATGGTCGATGCCGACGCCGAACGCCTTGGCGACGGCATCGGCGGTGATGTCGTCATGGGTCGGCCCGATGCCCCCGGTGGTGAAGACATAGGTGTAGCGATGCCGCAGTGCATCCAGGGCCGCAATGATGTCGGCCTCGTCGTCGGAGACGACGCGGACTTCCTTCAGGTCGATGCCGATATTGGTCAGGTATTCGGCGATGAAGCCGATATTCTGGTCCTTGGTTCGGCCGGACAGGATCTCGTCGCCAATGACCAGAATGCCCGCCGTGACGATCTCGCTCATAACTCAAGTCCCTCACCTGTAGCGCCGACTTTGCCGGGGTAACGCGTTGAAGTCACGCGGTTTTGCTGCCGAAATAAGCAGTCCTCCGCCATTTTTTCGGGCAGGCCGCCGGCCACCCCCGGCAAATGCTGCCAAGCCATGCTTATCGCGCTGGCCCGGCCCTTGCTACCACATGAAAGTCATGCACTCTTGCCGCATGGCCACAGGACGTTGCGGTCTTCAACAAGGCCTTGCGGCCTGTCCAATGGCGCAACGCCTTGCGGAGACAAGTCGGGATCTATGGCAGTCGCGTTTGATGAAATGAACATTCCCGGCGGGGACCTTCGCCCCGCCTATCAGGAGTTGGCGCGCTGGCTCAAGGAGACGCCCCCCGAGGCGCTCGAATATCGCCGCCAGGAGGCCGAGCTCCTGTTCCGCCGGATCGGCATCACCTTCGCGGTCTACGGCGAGGCCGAGTCCACCGAGCGCCTGATCCCCTTCGACGTCATCCCGCGAATCATGTCCGGCAAGGAATGGACCCTGTTGGAGAAGGGCCTGAAGCAGCGCGTGCGCGCGCTCAACATGTTCCTGCGCGACATCTATCACGGCCGCGACATCCTCCGCGCCGAGATCGTGCCTGACGATCTGATCTTCCAGAATCCGGTGTTCCGGCCCGAGATGAACGGCCAGCACGTGCCGCACGACGTCTACGTGCACATCGCCGGCATCGACATCGTCCGGGTCGATGCCGAGGACTTCATCGTGCTGGAAGACAACGCGCGGACGCCGTCCGGCGTGTCCTACATGCTGGAAAACCGCGAGATCATGATGCGGCTGTTTCCGGATCTGTTTGCCCGCCACAAGGTGGCGCCGGTCGAGCGCTATCCGGATGAGCTGCTCGCCGCGCTCCGCTCGGTCGCGCCGCAAAGCGCGTCCAGCGAGCCGACCGTGGCCCTGCTCACGCCGGGCGTCTACAACTCGGCCTATTACGAGCACTCCTTCCTGGCCGACAAGCTCGGCATCGAGCTGGTCGAGGGCCGCGATCTCATCGTCAAGAACAACGAAGTGTTCATGCGGACGACGGAAGGGCTGAAGCGGGTCGACGTCATCTACCGCCGCGTCGACGACGATTTCCTCGATCCCCTCACCTTCCGCCCCGATTCCGTGCTTGGCGTCCCCGGGCTGATGTCGGCCTATGCGGCCGGCAACATCACGCTCGCCAACGCCGTCGGCACCGGCATCGCCGACGACAAGGCGATCTATTCCTACATGCCGGACATCGTGAGATTCTATCTCGGCGAGGAGCCGATCCTGAAGAACGTGCCGACCTGGCGCTGCCGTGAGCCGAAGGATCTCGCCTACGTACTGGACAATCTGAGCGAGCTCGTCGTCAAGGAAGTCCACGGCTCCGGCGGCTACGGCATGCTGATCGGCCCGGCTGCGACGAAAGCCACGATCGAAGCGTTCCGCGACAAGCTCAAGCGCGAGCCGGAGGGTTTCATCGCGCAGCCGACCCTGGCGCTTTCGACCTGCCCGACCTGCACCGCATCCGGCCTCGCACCGCGCCATGTCGATCTTCGGCCCTTCGTGCTCACCGGCAGCAAGAGCACGACCATCGTGCCGGGCGGCCTGACACGTGTTGCGCTGAAGGAAGGCTCCCTGGTGGTGAATTCGAGCCAGGGCGGCGGCACCAAAGACACCTGGATCCTGGACGAGTAGAGAGATGTTGTCGCGTACCGCCGAAAACCTCTACTGGCTCGCCCGCTACGTCGAACGGGCCGAATATCTCGCGCGCACCATCGATGCGACCTTGCGCGTCACCGCGCTTCCCGCCGCCTATATCGGCAAGACCAACGAATGGGACTCGGCGCTGCTCACCGCCGGCGTCGCCGCCAGCTTCTATCAGACCTACGAGGAAGCCAACGAGCACAACGTCGTCGAATACCTGTCGTTCTCCGCGGACAATCCGTCCTCGATCAGGAACTGCATCGAGGCGGCGCGGCTGAACTCGCGTTCGGTACGCACGGCACTGACCAGCGAGATGTGGGACACCATCAACTCGGCCTGGATCGAGCTTCAGGCGGTGTGGAGCAAGGGCGCCTCGACGCGCGAGGAGCTCGCCAAATTCCTCCGTTTCGTGCAGGAGACCTCGCTGCGCTTCGACGGTTCGGCCTACCGGACCATGCTGCGCAACGACGCCTATTGGTTCTCGCGGATGGGCGTGCACCTCGAACGCGCCGACAACACCGCGCGCATTCTCGACGTGAAGTACCACGTGCTGCTGCCCGAGGAGGAGCATGTCGGCGGCCCCCTCGACTTCTATCAGTGGAGCTCGATCCTGCGCTCGGTCTCGGCGCTGACCGCCTATCACTGGGTCTATCGCGAGACGCTGAAGCCGTGGCTGATCGCGGACCTGCTCATCCTCAACGACACGCTGCCGCGCTCGCTGGCCAGCTGCTACGGCAATCTCGTCCGCAACCTCGACCAGATCGGCGTCGCCTATGGCCGCCAGGGTGCGGCCCAGCGCCACGCCCGCGGCATCCGCAACCGGCTGGAGCACAGCAACATGAACGACATTTTCCAGCACGGCGTGCATGAATTCATTCAGGAATTCATCACGGACAATTCCAGGCTGGGCGAAATCATCACGAAGCAGTATTTGATCTAGCCAGGACCGAACCACTCACCCTTCGTCATTCCGGGGCGATGCGAAGCATCGAACCCGGAATCTCGAGATTCCGGGTTCGGCTCTTCGAGCCGCCCCGGAATGACGGAAAACGCCATGCGCCTGCGAATCCTGCACACCACGACCTATCGCTACGAGCCGCCGGCCACGAGCGTGATCCAGATTCTGCGCATGACGCCCGGCAGCCATGACGGGCAATATGTGGCGGAATGGCAGATCGACGTCTCCACCGACACCAAGCTCGATACGCACGAGGATGCGTTCGGCAACGTCACCCACGTGCTGTCCTGCGGGCCCGTCGGCGACATCCAGATCACCGCCGAAGGGCTGATCGAGACCCACGACACCGGCGGCGTGCTGCGCGGCGCCGACGAACGTTTTCCGGCCGGCATGTTCCTGCGCTCGACCGACCTCACCTCCGTCAACCCGGCGATGACGGCGGTCGCGCGCCAGCTGCGCAGCGAGGCCGAGAGCGACACGCTCGGCTTCCTGCATACGCTGATGACTGAGATTGCCGACCACATGACTTTCGACGAGGACCCAACCCATAGCGGCACCTCGGCGGCGGAGGCGTTCACGCTCAAGCGCGGGGTCTGCCAGGACTATGCGCACATCTTCATTGCCTGCGCCCGCGCCGGCGGCGTGCCGGCGCGCTTCGTCTCCGGCCACTTCCTGCGCGCGGACGGCCTGTTGCATCAGGACGCCGGCCACGCCTGGGCGGAAGCCTTCGTGCCCGACCTCGGCTGGGTCGGCTTCGATCCCGCCAACAGCATCTGCGCCACCGACGCCCATGTCCGCGTTGCGATCGGGCTCGACTATCTCGGCGCGGCCCCGGTGCGCGGCACCCGCTACGGCGGCGGCACGGAGACGCTGACGGTGGCCGTAAAGGTCGAGCAGGCCGGCCGCGGCGGGCCGTCGCAATCGCAATCCCAGCGGCAGGGCTAGCCGCAGCCGTCGGATCGCATCAGCCATGCTACACTCGCCGGACCAGCCCTCCGCGAGGTACCCATGGCCACTGTAAAACTGCTTTCGGACGATGAGCTCTCCCCTGAAGCGCGCGCCGTCTTCGACGATATCCGCAAGGTGCGGAAGTCGGACTTCGTCAACAATTTCTGGCGCGCGCTGGCGCATGATCCGAAGACGCTGCGGCGGACCTGGGAGAGCATCAAGGAGGTGATGGCGCCCGGCGCGCTCGATCCCAAGGTGAAGGAAATGCTTTACGTGGCGGTTTCGATCGCGCATGGCTGCAGCTATTGCATTCATTCGCACACCGCCGCTGCACGCGCCAAGGGCATGAGCGAGGCCGAATATGCCGAGATGCTCGCCATTGTCGGCATGGCCGCGGAGACCAACCGCCTGGTGACGGCGCTCGGCGTGCCCGTAGACGAGGCGTTTCTGGTGGATGCAGCGGATTGAACGGCGGGCCGGTCGCAGAGCGCACCTATCATTCCGGGGCGCGACGAAGTCGCGAGCCCGGAATCCATTCCTCCGCCGACCCTGCCGCCTGATGGATTCTCAGGTGCGCAATTGCGCACCGTAGTTCGCGCTACGCGCGCCCCGGAATGACGGCCGGAATCGGGGGTTTCATGCCTCCTTGAAATTGGCTAGTAATTCCGCGCAAACGCGTTCGGGGAGTGGAAATGACCTATTGCTGCGGAATCCTGGTTCGGGACGGTCTGGTGATGATCGCCGACACCCGCACCAATGCCGGCCTCGACAACGTCTCCACGTTCCGCAAGCTCCACATCTTCTCCAAGCCCGGCGAGCGCATCATGGCGATCGCCAGCGCGGGCAACCTCGCCATCAGCCAGTCGGTGCTCTCCACGCTGACCGAAGGCCTGGAGGACCCCAACACGGGCGAGCTCGAGACGCTGATGAACGCGCCGACGATGTTCCAGGCCGCCCAGCGCATCGGCCGGGCGATCCGGGCGGTGCACGCCACCGAAGGCCCTGCCTTGAAGTCCGAGGACGTGTCTTTCGACGTCTCCTTCCTGTTCGGCGGCCAGATCAAGGGCTCGCGGATGCGCCTGTTCATGGTCTACACCGCCGGAAATTTCATCGAGTGCACCACCGACACGCCCTATTTGCAGATCGGCGAGCACAAATACGGCAAGCCGGTGCTCGACCGCGCCATGCATTACGACGTCGAGCTCTACGAGGCGCTGAAGACCGGCTTGATCTCGATGGACTCGACGATGCGCTCCAATCTCGGTGTCGGCCTGCCCATCGACGTGCTGGTGGTGCGCTCGGACGCCTGCGAGGCCGACCTCAACCACCGCATCGAAGCGGGCGAGCCCTATTTCCACGACCTGCGCTCGCGCTGGTCGGCGGCGCTGCGCGCAGCGCATCAGAACATTCCGCGGCCGCCCTACAAGAACGAAAAAGAACCGAAAACCTGACAACATGAGCAAAGGCAGGAAACGATGAGTGAAGCAAAAAAGATCGCAGTGGTGACGGGCGCCGGCACCGGCGTCGGGCGCGCGGCCTCGCTCGCGCTGATGAATACCGGCTTCACCGTCGTGCTCACCGGGCGCCGGCTCGACATGCTTGAGGAGACCGCAAAGCTCGGCCCGGCAGGAAAAAGCCTGTGCGTCACCGCCGACATGACCAAGCCGGATTCCATCGCCGCGCTGTTCGACAAGGTGAAGGCGACCTATGGCCGGCTCGACGTACTTTTCAACAATGCCGGCATGGGCGCGCCCGCCGTGCCGTTCGAGGATCTCAGCCTCGAGCAATGGCAGGCGGTGGTGAACACCAACCTCACCGGGCCGTTCCTGTGCACCCAGCACGCCTTCCGCATCATGAAGGACCAAAACCCGCGCGGCGGCCGCATCATCAACAACGGCTCGATCTCGGCGCATGCGCCGCGGCCGTTTTCGGCCGCCTACACCTCGACCAAGCACGCCATCACCGGCCTGACCAAGGCCAGCAATCTCGATGGCCGCATGTACGACATCGCGGTCGGCCAGGTCGACATCGGCAATGCCGCGACCCCGATGACCGATCGCATGGTCAACGGCCCTGGCGTGCTGCAGCCGGACGGCACCACCAAGCACGAACCGCGCATGGACGCCAAGGCGGTCGGCGACGCCGTGGCCTATATGGCCGGCCTGCCGCTCGATGCCAACGTGCTGACCATGACGGTGATGGCGACCAAGATGCCGTTCGTCGGACGGGGCTGACACGTCGAGCGAAGCGCGTTACGAAACCCACGATCTCGTGCCCCGGACGCGGCGCAGCGCTCCTTCGGCGTTGCGCTGCAGAGCCGGAGCCCATGCTGCGGCTCGCGAAGCGAAGCTGGGTCCCGGCTCTGCGCCGCAACGCTGACGCGTTGCAGCTTGTCCGGGACACGCGACCATCTCGACTTCAAACTCTCCACCTGACGCTGGCTCGGGACAGCTTCCTCCAGGGCCACCACGACGGCATTGCCTTTGCAAGGCCGGTGCGGCCATAATCGCCGAGGGTTCGGGGACATCATGCTGCGGCTGCAATCGGCACTCGGCATCTTCGCATTGCTGTTGATCGCCTTCGCATTGGCAGAGAACCGGCGCGCCGTGTCGCTGCGCCAGGCGGCGATCGGCCTCTTCATCACCTTCGCCACCGCGATCGTGCTGCTGAAGCTGCCGATCGTCGCGCACGCCTTCGGCACCATCAATGACGCGGTCGGTGCGATCTCCGCGGCCTCGCGCGCCGGGTCCGCCTTCGTGTTCGGCTATATCGGCGGCGGGCCCCTGCCCTTCGACGTCAAGGTGCCGGGGGCAGATTTCATCCTGGCGTTCCAGGCGCTGCCGATCGTTCTGGTCATGAGCGTGCTGACGACGCTGCTGTTCTACTGGCGCGTGCTGCCGCCGATCGTGCGCGGCATGGCCTGGCTGCTGGAGCGGACGCTCGGCGTCGGCGGCGCGGTGGGCCTGTCGACCGCCGCCAACGTCTTTCTCGGCATGGTCGAGGCCCCGCTGTTCGTGCGGCCCTACCTCAAGCAGATGACGCGCAGCGAATTGTTCCTGGTGATGACCGGCGGCATGGCGGGCATCGCCGGCACCGTGCTGGTGCTCTATGCAACGCTGCTGGCGCCCCTCATCCCCGACGCCGCCGCGCATTTCGTCATCGCCTCGGTTCTGGGCGCACCCGCCGCGATCCTCGTCAGCCTGATCATGGTGCCTGAAATCTCGGACCGGCGCACCGGCGGCGCGCTTGAAGATCCCGAAATGGAAATGTCCGGCCCGATGGACGCGATCGTGAAAGGCACCACCGCCGGCCTCGAGCTGCTGCTCAACATCGTCGCCATGCTGCTGGTGCTGGTGGCGCTGGTCTATCTCGTCAACGCCATGCTCGGACTGCTGCCTCACATCGGCGGGGCCGCGATCTCCTTGCAACGACTGCTCGGCCTGGTGATGGCGCCGGTGTGCTGGCTGATGGGATTGCCGTGGGATCAGGCGGTCACCGCCGGCAGCCTGATGGGCACCAAGACCGTGCTCAACGAATTGATCGCCTATGTCGACTTCTCGAAGCTGCCGCCCGGCGCGCTCGATCCGCGCTCGCGCCTGATCATGCTCTACGCGATGTGCGGCTTCGCCAATTTCGCCAGCCTCGGCATCATGGTCGGCGGCCTGGGGGTCATGGCGCCGGAGCGGCGCGAGGAGATCAACGCGCTCGGGCTGAAGTCGATCGTGTCGGGGACGCTGACCACGTGCTTGATGGGCGCGGTGGTGGGGGTGGTGGCTTAGACTATCTCCACCGGCCGTCATTCCGGGGCGCGACGAAGTCGCGAACCCGGAATCCATTCTTCCACCGTCTCCGCCGCCTGATGGATTCTCAGGTGCGCAATTGCGCACCGTAGCTCGCGCTACGCGCGCCCCGGAATGACATCAGGCCTTCAACTCCACCGTCTTGAATTCCGCCGGCAGGATCACCTCCAGCAGCTCGACGTCGTCGGAGTAATCCAGGATCATGTGCTTGATCTTCGGCGGCTGGGTCCAGGCGCTGCCTTCCTTCATCAGCGTCTCGCCCTGCCCGTCCATGTAGGTCTTCACCCAGCCCTTGAGCACGTAGACCATCTGGAATTCGACGTCGTGGAAGTGCAGCTTGGAGACCTCGGCGGGATTGCAGGGGCCCTGCAGGCGGATGACATGCGCCTGCGCGAGACCGTGGGTCGCCTCGGCAATGCCGAGGTCGCGGTATTTCGCGTAGGCGCGCAGGCCGTCGGCCCTAAAGTCTTCCTCGCGGTGATGGCTGATGGCGATGCGTTGCCGCGGGCGCGCGGGCTTTTTCGAAGCCAGAGCCGCCGGCTGCTTGACCGGCACGCGCACAGCGGCCTTGGCGCTGCTTCGCTTCTGGGCAACGGCCTGCACTGCACCGCGCGATTTGGTCTTCGTGGCCATTGGGTGCCTCCCCTGTTGTTATTTTGAGAGGCTAGCACGGAAACGGGTCTCGTGGCGTGCGCAAAGCGAGGCGTACCCACCGTTGAGGATCGCGAGAGATCGCGGGCACGGCGCGCACGCGCCTTTGCCCGCTCTCTGCACCGTCTCCGTTTCAATGCAGCCGGAACACGCCGTCCACGGCGCGCAGCTCGGCCGGCTTGATCAGCTTGGAATGCGCCACGGTGACCGAATGGAGGGGGCCGTCGAGCTTCTCCTGCCAGAACGCCAGGAAATCCTTCAGCGCCGGGAATTTCGGAAACATGTCGTAGTTCTGCCAGACGTAGGTCTGAAGCAGCGAGGGATGATCCGGCATCCGATAGAGGATCTGTGCCGTCGTCAGCCCGTAACCCAGCATCTGTTTCCGGAAATCCTCGGAAACGGCCCCATTCCGCAGTCCCATGCCAAACCTCCTTTGCAGGAGCGCATTCGAGGGGCGGCTTGGTCGGTGTGCGCCTTACGAGCCACCCGGTACTGATGCGCTCACATGAGAGAAATGTGACGCAAACTGACAATTCATCTCAAGCCCAAAAGTTTAACAAGCTGTTGAAATTCAACGCGTTAGCAGCAGAGAACACTCCGTGCTAATACGGGCGCGAGGCTCGGTTAACGATGGCGAGAGAAGCTGGCAATCCGCGCTTCCGAGTGCTGATTTTTTTGCTACAAACCCTTGCCCCCGCAAAATTCCTGTCCTATTTCAGCTCCGCGTGTGCTAGCACTCACGGGCACCGACTGCTAACAATCTCAAAACCTCAACCCGAGCAAATGCTTAGGAGGACTGCATGAAATTCCGTCCGCTTCACGACCGCGTCGTGGTCAAGCGCATCGACGCAGAAGAGAAGACCGCTGGCGGCATCATCATTCCCGACACTGCCAAGGAAAAGCCCTCCCAGGGCGAAGTCGTCGCCGTTGGTCCCGGTGGCCGCGACGAAGCCGGCAAGCTGATCCCGATCGACCTCAAGGTCGGCGACCGCGTGCTGTTCGGCAAGTGGTCCGGCACCGAGGTCAAGATCGACGGCCAGGACCTGCTGATCATGAAGGAGAGCGACGTGATGGGCGTTCTCGAAGTCAGCGAGTCCAAGAAGAAGGCGGCTTAAGAGCCCCTCTCTCCCTCCAGTCAAACATCTCAAGGAAAAACCCACATGGCAGCCAAAGAAGTCAAATTCTCGGTTGATGCGCGCGACAAGATGCTGCGCGGCGTCGACATCCTCGCCAACGCGGTGAAGGTCACGCTCGGCCCGAAGGGCCGCAACGTCGTGCTCGACAAGTCGTTCGGCGCTCCCCGCATCACCAAGGACGGCGTCACCGTCGCCAAGGAGATCGAGCTCGAGGACAAGTTCGAGAACATGGGCGCGCAGATGGTGCGCGAAGTCGCCTCCAAGTCCGCTGACGCGGCCGGCGACGGCACCACCACCGCCACCGTACTGGCCCAGGCCATCGTGCGCGAAGGCGCCAAGTCGGTCGCCGCCGGCATGAACCCGATGGACCTCAAGCGCGGTATCGACCTTGCGGTCGAGGCCGTGGTTGCGGACCTCCAGAAGAACTCCAAGAAGGTCACCTCGAACGACGAGATCGCCCAGGTCGGCACCATCTCGGCCAACGGCGACCAGGAGATCGGCAAGTTCCTCTCCGACGCCATGAAGAAGGTCGGCAACGAGGGTGTCATCACCGTCGAGGAAGCCAAGTCGCTCGAGACCGAGCTCGACGTCGTCGAGGGCATGCAGTTCGACCGCGGCTACATCTCGCCGTACTTCGTCACCAACGCCGACAAGATGCGCGTTGAGATGGACGACGCCTACATCCTCATCAACGAGAAGAAGCTCTCCTCGCTGAACGAGCTGCTGCCGCTGCTCGAGGCCGTGGTGCAGACCGGCAAGCCGCTGGTCATCGTCGCCGAGGACGTCGAAGGCGAGGCGCTCGCGACCCTGGTCGTGAACCGCCTGCGCGGCGGCCTCAAGGTCGCTGCCGTCAAGGCTCCGGGCTTCGGCGATCGCCGCAAGGCCATGCTGCAGGACATCGCGATCCTGACCGGCGGCCAGGCGATCTCGGAAGACCTCGGCATCAAGCTCGAGAACGTCACGCTCAACATGCTCGGTCGCGCCAAGAAGGTGATGATCGACAAGGAGAACACCACGATCGTCAACGGCGCCGGCAAGAAGGCCGACATCGAGGCGCGCGTGGCCCAGATCAAGGCGCAGATCGAGGAGACCACCTCGGACTACGACCGCGAGAAGCTCCAGGAGCGTCTGGCCAAGCTCGCTGGCGGCGTCGCGGTGATCCGCGTCGGCGGCGCGACCGAGGTCGAGGTGAAGGAGCGCAAGGATCGCGTTGATGACGCGATGCATGCGACCCGTGCGGCTGTCGAGGAAGGCATCGTCCCGGGCGGCGGCGTCGCCCTGCTCCGTGCTTCCGAGCAGCTCAAGGGCCTGCGCACCAAGAACGACGACCAGAAGACCGGCGTCGAGATCGTGCGCAAGGCGCTGTCGGCTCCCGCCCGCCAGATCGCGATCAACGCCGGTGAAGACGGCTCGGTGATCGTCGGCAAGATCCTGGAGAACAAGCCTACGCTTACGGCTTCGACTCCCAGACCGGCGAATATGGCGACCTCGTCAAGAAGGGCATCATCGACCCGACCAAGGTGGTCCGCACCGCGATCCAGAACGCAGCCTCGGTTGCCGCGCTCCTGATCACCACGGAAGCCATGGTCGCCGAGCTGCCCAAGAAGGGCGGCGCCGGCCCGGCAATGCCCCCCGGCGGCGGCATGGGCGGCATGGACTTCTGATCCGGCCGTTCAGGCAAGATGCGAAATGCGAAACCCCGGCAGCGATGCCGGGGTTTTTGCTTGTGGCAAACTCTCTCCCGTTGTCATTCCGGGGCGCGCCCTCTTGGGCGCGAGCCCGGAATGACAGGGGGAGAGGGCCTTCCCCTCACTCCACCTTGCCCATCCGCTCGAAGCGCGGCTCGCCGTCCTCGTCGAGGGACCAGAAGATCCGCGTGACCTTGCCGATCAAATTGTCCATCGGCACGAAACCGAACGTCGACATGCGGCTGTCGGTGGAATTGTCGCGGTTGTCGCCGAGCACGAAGAAGTGGCCCGGCGGCACGGTGAAGACGGCGGTATTGTCCAGGAAACCGTCGTCGTCGCAATCGATGGTGACATAGAACGCGCCGCTCGGCAGCGTCTCGCGCCAGCGCTTGACCTTCGCCTCGTCGTCGCCGCCACAGGCTGAGCCGGCGGGCTTCGCCTCCAGGGCGACGCGCGTCACCGGACGGTCGTTGAGGACGAGCCGGCCCTGCCGCATCTGGATGCGGTCGCCGGGCAGCCCGACCACGCGCTTGACGTAGTCGACCGAATTGTCCTTCGCCGTCCGGAACACGACGATGTCGCCGTATTCCGGGTCGGCGGCAAGGACGCGGCCCGAGATCCAGGATGGCGCGAACGGGAGGGAATAGCGGCCGTAGCCATAGGCATATTTCGCGGCGAAGACGTAGTCGCCGACCAGCAGCGTCGGCGCCATCGAACCCGAGGGGATGCTGAACGGCTGGTACACGACGAAGCGAAACAGGAGCAGCGGCGACCACAGTACCGGGACCAGCAGGATCAGGATGAGAATCGCCTTCCATTCCCGCGACTGGGCTCGCGAAGGCCGCATGGTTTGCGAAAGACTGGTCATGTGCTTGCCCCGGTCAGGTCTCCTCACGAGATTACGCAACCTTGGCGCGCACGTAATCCCTGCTCCGTGATCTTGGTCGCGCCTCGCGCGCACCTCGTTCAATGCGAAGGCCTTGAACGTCGCCGCCGTCAGAGCTGCGGGACGTCCTTGAAGCAGTGCCTGACCCAGTCGATCGTCACGCGGGTCGCTGCGTCGCGCTTGAGATGGTTCTGCACCAGGAGCCAGACGTCGCGCCGTTTCGACAACAGCGTGGCACGCAGGCCGCGGTCGGCGAGCAGCGCGGTGCAGCTGTGCTCGGGAAGCACGCCGACGGCCTGGTGTGACTGGATCATGGTCCGGATGATCCGGACATTGTCGGTGATGCAGCGCACGTTCGTCAGCCGCTTCGCGCGCAGGAATTGCGCCTCCGGAATGCTGTCCAGCTCGTCCGGATAGACGCAGGCGATCGGCTCGCCGCCGGAGCGGTCGGCGGGCTCGAAGAAATACAGCCTGACATCGCCGAGCTTGGAGATGGTGAAGTCGCCCTTCTCCGGCTTGCGCAGGCGGATGGCGAGGTCGGCCTGCCAGCGCGAGAACTTGACGTTGCCGCTGGAGGTGAGGAATTGCAGGGTCAGGCCGGGATGATCGCGCAGGAAGCTGCTGGCCCGCGGCGCCAGCAGCTCTTCGGCGACTGCGTTGGTCGAGGCGATGCGCAGGCGCCCGACCGGGCCCACCTGACTCTCCTTGATGCGATCGATCGCGGCGGCGTGGGCGGCCATCGCCCCGACATGTTCGAGTACCGTCTCGCAATGGCGCGTCGGCCGCCGCAGCCCGTCCACCGCATCGAACAGCGGCACGCCGAGATCGCGCTGGATCCGCGCCAGTCGGCGGCCGACCGTGGTCTCGTCGATGCGCAGCCGCGCGCTGGCGCCGGCATAAGTGCCCTCGTCCCTCACCGCGGCAATAATGCGAAGATCGTCCCAATTCATTGCGGCGAGCCTAGCAGGCGATGCCGCGCCCTGCAAATTCGCAGCCGTAAGCTGCAATAGTCCTGCACAATGGCAGGCCGGCGCCGCGCTAATGTCGCGCCATCCGCTATCCCCTTAAGGCCTAACCCGCATGACTGCTCCGAAGACCCTGCTCGAACTCGCCGGCGCCGATCTCGATCCGCCGAAGCTCCACGAGGCCTGCCTCGTGCTGATCGACATCCAGAACGAATATTGCGCCGGTCCGCTGGCCCTGCCCGATGCGCAACCCGCGATCGCCGCGGCGGCGCGCCTGCTGGCGCGGGCACGGGAGAGCGGCGCCGCGATCTTCCATGTCGCGCACAAGGGCCGCGCCGGCGGCCTGTTCGACCGCGAGGCCGCGCGCGGCGCGATCGTCGAGCGCCTGACACCGCTTGCGAGCGAGCCGGTGATCGAGAAAGCGCTGCCGAACTCGTTCGCCGGCACCGATCTGCAAGCGCGCCTTGCCGCAACCGGGCGCAAGAACATCGTGCTGGCCGGCTTCATGACCCACATGTGCGTCTCCTCGACCGCCCGCGCCGCGCTCGATCTCGGCCTGCGCACGACGATCGCCGCCGATGCCTGTGCCACCCGCGACCTGCCGGACGGCCGCGGCGGCACGCTGGACGCCCGGACCATTCACGAGGTCGCGCTGGCCGAGCTCGCCGACCGCTTCGCGATCATCGCGCAGAGCGATGCGCTGACCTGACGGAGCTGGCCATGCTGCAACTCTATTTCTTTCCAATGGCCTGCTCGCTCTCGAGCCGCATCGCGCTGATGGAGGCCGGTATCGAGGCGCAATATCACCTCGCCCATATCTGGACCAAGCGGATCGTGGATGACGGCAGCGATTTCCGCGACCTGTCGCCGAAGGGCGCGGTGCCGGTTCTGGTGCTGGAGAACGGCGAACGGCTGACCGAGAGCGCGGCGGTACTGCAATACATCGCCGACGTGAAGCCGGAGGCCCGCCTTGCGCCTACCAACGGCGATCCCGCTCGCTATCGCCTCCAGGAATGGCTGAGCTTCGTCGGCGCCGAGATCCACAAGGCGTTCCTGTTTCCGACCTTCTGGTACAAGGACGACGGCTCGCTCGCCAAGCCGCGCGCAAGGATCACGCAGACCTTGTCGGTGCCATCTGCGCATCTGGCGGAGCGCGAATTCCTCGTCGGCAACAGCTTCACGGTGGCGGATGCGCACCTCACCTGGGCCTTGCTGCTGCTGCGTCCGGCGGGAATCGACATCGCGCAATGGCCGGCCCTGTCGGCCTATCTCGCGCGCATGCAGGCGCGCCCGGCCGTGCGGGAAGCGATCGCGACCGAGATGGCGCTGCGCAAGACCATGGCAGCCGGCGCCGCGTGACAGGATGCCACGTCCGGCCGATCCGATCGCCCCATCGCAAGGGCATTGATGCCGGCGCGGCATGCGCTAATCTGGGAGATATTTTTCGATATTTCCCGGACGGCTTTGATGCGCGCTGCTTCAAGTCTTCACCTGCCCGGATTCGCTCTGGCCCTCCTCGGCTGCTGGCTTGGCCTCGGTCCCGCTTCTGCCGAGACGCGGGTCGCGCTCGTCATCGGCAACGGCGCGTATGCCTCGACGGCGCGACTTCCCAATCCGTCGCACGATGCGGAGGACGTTTCGGCTTCGCTCAGGCGCAGCGGCTTCGAGGTGATCCAAGGCGTCGATCTGCGCCAGGCCGACATGCAGGACCTGACCATCCGCTTCGCGCGCGCAGCGAGCAGGGCCGACGTCGCCCTGTTCTACTACAGCGGCCATGCGATGCAGTACAACGGCGTGAACTATCTGATGCCCGTCGACGCCACGCTGACCGACGAAGCGGACCTCAAGCGCTTCGTCCGGGTCGACGAAATCGTGAACGATCTGCAGCAGGCCAAGAACCTGCGCATCCTGGTGCTCGATTCCTGCCGCGACAATCCACTGGCGGAAACGCTCAAACGCTCCGCCGGCACAACGCGAGCCGCCTCGATCGGGCGCGGCCTGTCGAAGGTCGAGGCGCCGCGCGGCACCATCGTGTCGTTCTCGACGCAATCCGGCCAGGTCGCTGCCGACGGCGTCGGCCGCAACAGCCCCTACACGACGGCGTTCCTGAAACACATCGAGCAGCCGCAGGAGATCGGCGACGTCTTTCGCGACATCAGCAGCGACGTCTACGATGCCAGCGGCAAGACCCAGCTGCCGGAGCTGTCACTGTCGATCATCGGCAAGTTCTATCTGAACGGCCCGGTTGCGGTCACGGTCGCCCCCGCGGCACCGCAAGCCGCGCCACGGCCCGACCCTTGCGCGGCCGCGGAGGCCCACTGGAAGGCTGCGGAGGGCATCGGCACCGTCAGCGTCTTCGAGGACCATCTGGCGCGATTTTCGAGTTGCAGCTTCGCCGGCCTCGCCACGGCGCGGATCGACAGCCTGAAGCAGAAGGTGGCGGTGGCACCGAGCGGCAATGCCAGATCCACCGGCAGCACTGAGTTCGACGGCAACTGGGACGTGACCCTGAACTGCGCGCCGACCGGCAAAGCGCAGGGTTTCACCAGGCCCCTGGCCGGCACCGTCACCAACGGCGTGTTTCACGCCGAGTCTCAGGGCAAGAACGGCGTCATCCGCCTGGAGATCGACGGCCAGATCCCGGCCGACGGCAAGACGACGTTGAGCGCGCGCGGAACGACCGGAGCAAGCGCGTATACACTCAACAACCTCGCGCCGGGCTCGCCTTACGCCTTCACGATCGATGCGCAGTTCGATCGCACCCGCGGCAGCGGCAAGCGCAACGAGGCGCGCGCCTGTAATCTCGTCTTCGTCAAACGCTGATCGTGCAGAAGGCGGTGAGGCGCGCCGCGCCTCACTCCACCCGCGCCAGCACCGCGAGCTTGCGGATGCCCTTGTTGCGGTAGGCGTCGAGGAACGCGTAATAGTCCTTGAACGACACGCAGCCGTTGGAATCGCCGCCCGGCCCGAGCATGAAGGTGTGCGCGAGCAGGCCATCGCGGCCGTAGATCGCGCTCTCGCCGCCGATCGGGGTCAGGCGCAACGCCGGCACGCCGTGGAACAGGGCCTCGCGCGGCTTCAGCGTGTAGATGTGGGGCGGAGTCACCCCGCGCATGCGCAGGCGACGCGAGCTCGGATCGTCGCGGTTGGCGCCAAGGCCGGAATGCGCCTCGAGCCTGGTGCCGTCGGGCAGATACACCGTCTTGGCCATGATGTCGTAGACCGCGGTGTCGCGCTCATAGGGCGGCGCGCCGCCGAGCATCGGATTCTGCTCCTTCGGCGCGATGGCAGCGGTGATGCTGGCGTCGGCCGAGGCATAGGCGAGCAGCCCGCCGGACGGCTCACGCTTGCCCCAGAGCTTTTCGACCATCGACTGGCGCGGCCCGGTGATCGACATCACCGCAGCCTTGGCGCGGTCCGCGAACGATGTCTTCGCTTCAGGCGCCGGCACGATCTGGGCCGGATCGGCCGAGGCGAGCTGGATCTGGGCATCCGGAGCGCGCTTGGCCTTGTCAGTGGCCTTATCAGTGGTTTTGGCCGGAGCCGCCGGCTTCAGCGCTTCGGCGACCTTCGCGATCACGCTCTGCTTCGGCGGGTCCTTGGCCACCGCGATCTGGGTGGACGGCACGGCGCTCGCTGCATTCGAGGGCACGCCTTGCGTCGCGGCCGCAGCGAAGCGCTCGTTGAACATCTCCCGCGAGATCGGGGCTGTGACCTGCAATCGGTCGGGCAGCAGCGCGAAGGCTTCCTTGATGGCATCGCCTGCCTCGCGCAGCACGACCTTGGGGGCGCGCTTGATCACCGGCTCGTCGTAGCCGATGCCGCCCATGGTCGGATAGACGCTCGCGCCGAAGACGTTGCTGTAGATGGTCCAGCCGGCGCCCATCACGACGCAGCCGATCGCCGCGGCGCCAAGCCAATTGGTCGTGGTCATTTGCCGGGAAGATTTCCGCGAATGGCTTTGCGAGAAATTTTTCGACTTCCGTGCCGCGTTACTCGGCGCAGCGATACTCGTACTCATTCGCCTTGCGTCCAGGACGGTGTCACTCAGTCCCCCTTCAAAGTGCCGCTGGTCACGATCCGGGAACAGCATCTCGCAGAGGGTCGGAGCGTCATTAAGGCGACTTTTAGTTAAATGCGGATTAAGTTCGGGCGGATGTAGGGCGGCTCGTCAACGCTGTCTCATTCTGGGAAAAAAGCCCGCAGAATTACGGACTTAGGCGCGTCTGTTAACTATCATTCTCGGCCGGATCGGCGCATTCTGCGAACCTCTCCGGTCGCCCCTTTAAGCGCATCCAACCAAGTCCTTTTCGTGGTCTTCAATGCCCGGATGATGACGGGGAAAGCATTTGCGCGAGGCCGGCGTGCATGCGCCTCTCCGCGCGCTCTTGCCTGACTCGCTTGGCGTCCGCGGTGGGCCGCCCACGCCATCACGCTTCGTACAGCGCGACGTGGCACCGGTCTTCCCTGACCGAAAGTTGATCGGGCCGGACTGGAAAATGCCGCAGCGGGGAAATAGCTGGCAGAGCGGCACTTTTCAGCAGCCTCTGCGTGGGATACGGTACCGTATCAACGTCGCCTTGAACTGTGCCAAGCACGCAAACGGAGGCTGGCATGAGAGGGTTCGCGCGCGCCGGATTTTTCGCCCTGGCGTGGTCGTTTCTGTTGATTGGTTCTGCAATCGCACAGCCTGCCGCCAATGCGGGCTGCACGGCAACGCCATCCACCGCAGGCACACAAGTCTGGCGCTGCGGCAGCGGCATCACCATCGTCGCAGAAAACGGCGCCCGATTTGAACTAAAGGACGCCAACCGCGACGGATATATAGACTCCGTCGAATTGAGCAGCAAAGCGCTGCTGGTCGAGGTGCCCAGGAAGCCCCGGGGCAATGCCTTCAAGGTGCTGACGCCGCAGGCGATCGCCGCGGTGCGCGGCACCAGATGGGCCGTCGATGTCGCCGAGGCCAGGACCTCCGTCTTCGTCGCTGACGGCCGTGTCGGCGTCAACCGCAGGCCCCGGGGGCGCGGCGTCGTTCTGGGCCCCGGCGAAGGCGTCGACGTGGAAGCGACCGGCCCGTTGACCGTCAAGACCTGGGGCCAGCCGCGCGTCGACGCGCTGATGGCAAGGCTCGGCCAGTAGGACTTATCGGCCGACGGGACTCAGAACAAGGAAGATTGCAGTTCACAGTGACTAGACGCGTTCAGATCCTGGTGGCACTCGTCCTCACCGCGCTGTGGGGTGCGGGCATCTATGCCGCGCACGCCTACGGGCATCTGCGCTTTCTCGACCGCCTCGAAGCCACGTTGACCGATTGGCGGACCCAGGTTCGCGGCGTGCAGCGGCCGCCCGATCTCGTCACCATCGTTGCGATCGACGATACCGTGGTGAAGCGCGGCGGCAGCTATCCGTTGCCGCGCGCCGACCTCGCTCGCGTCGTCGACACCATCGTGCAGTTCAAGCCGAAGGTGGTCGCGATCGATCTCCTGCTGGTCGACCGCAGCGCCGCGATCGGCGACGCCACGCTGGCCAACACGCTTGCCACCGGCCCCATGGTGCTTGCCGCCGCGGCGATCTTCCCCTCCGACAGCGAAACCGTGACGCCCAGCAGTGAAGACGGACCCCTCGCCGTGCTGCCGCAGGCCGAGCGCTTCCTGCAGCCCCTGCCCGCATTCGCCGATCACGCCGAGGTCGGTGTGGTCAATGTCGCGACAGGACAATCCGGCTCGCCGCTCTCGGTGCCGATGCTGTTCCGGACGCGCGACAAGGTCGAGCTGTCATTCCCCTTGCGCGTGGCCGCCCGTGCGCTCGACGAGCCCCTGACGGTCGCGCCGGACCATCTGAGATTGGGTGACCGCGTGGTGCCGACCGACAGCGACTTCGCGCTGCCGATCACCTATTACGGCCCGCGTCGCACGATTCGCACCGTCAGCGCGCAGAGCGTCTTCGACGGCACGCTCGACCGCGCGGCGATCGAGAACCGGATCGTCGTGATCGGCGCCTCGGTGGCCGGCGGCGGCGACTTCTTCCCGACGCCGTTCGACTCCCTGATGCCCGGCGTCGAGGTGATCTCGACGGCGATCACGCATCTTGTCGCCGGCGACGGCATCGTGCGCGACCGCAGGGTCCGCATCGCTGAAGCGCTCACTGCGATCCTGCTGCCGATGCTGCTGGTCGGCCTGCTCGCCTGGCGCCGCAGCGCGCTCGGCATCGCGGCAGCCGCCGCTTTGATGATCGCCTGGGCCGGGCTCAATGCGTTCGCGTTCACGCATGGCGTCTGGCTGAATGCGGCAACCACGCTTGCCGCGGCAGTGCCGCCGGTTGCGGTCTTTGCCGGTGTGCAGCTGTGGGCCGGAGGCCGCCGCACGCAATATCTCGCCGCCAAGAGCAGGTCGCTTGCCCGGTTGCAGTCGCCTGCAGTGCAGGAATGGCTGGCGCGCGACCCGAACTTCCTGTCAAAACCCGTCCGGCAAAACGCAGCCGTGGTCTTCATCGATCTCTCCGGTTTCACCGGTCTGAGCGAGCGGATTGATCCGGACGAAGTCAGGAATCTTCTGAAGGCGTTTCACGCGCTGATCGACAGGATTGCGGTCGATTGCGGCGGCACGATCACGGGTTTTCTCGGCGACGGCGCCATGATCCTGTTCGGACTTCCGGGTGCGATGCCCGATGATTCGGCGCGCGCGCTGAAATGCGCGATCGACCTGCATCGCAGCGTCGAACGCTGGATCGCCTCGCTGCCATCGGCCATCGGCAATCGGCTTGGCTTCAAGATCGGCGCGCATTTCGGCGAGATCGTCGCCTCGCGCCTCGGCGAAAGCCACCAGCACATCACCGCAACCGGCGACACCGTCAATGTCGCGAGCCGGCTGATGGAGGTGGCCGCCCGGAACGGTGCGCGGCTCGCGCTGAGCGATACGCTGCTGGATGCGGCCGACTTCCACGGCGCTCCCGACGGCGTTCTATCGGGCCCCCTGCTCGCGCAGGTCCGCGGCCGTTCAGCCGTCGTGACGGTGTGGTTCTGGCGCGATCAGAGCGGCCCGGGCCAGGCTGCGGCCAGGGCCGAGATGATCGACTGAACTTATCGCGCTTCCGGCGGCGGCGAGCGGTCGAGCACGTCGCCCTTGGCGCCCTCCAGCAGGTCGATGCTGTAGGTCTCGACCACGAGCGGCCCGCGCTTGCGCTGCAATTGCGCAACCTGCGTGACCTTCGCAAAGCGGTCGTTGAGGAATGGGTGGCCGCCGGAGCGCAGCTCGTCGACATAGAGCAGCTTGCCGGCGAGCAGCTTTGGATCGGGCTCGGCCATGTTGACCCAGCGGATGCGCTGGGTCTGCTGCAGCACGCAAGTGCCACGCGGCAAATAGAAGGCGAGCCAGCCCGTGGTGCCGTAGTCCTGCGCGAGCACGCAGCTCGCGCCGTGGCGCGCGCGCACCGCTTCGATTTCCGAGGCGAGCTCGCGCCAGCCGACACCGACGCTGCGCACGGTGGCGTCGCGCCGATAGCCCGAAAGCCAGCCGGTATTGGCCTGAACGATCAAGGCTGCGAACATCACGATGCCGACGGGCGCGGCCCAGCGCAGGCAGAAATCCGCCAGGCGCCGTGCACGCGGCTTCCACTGCACGAGGTTGGCGGCGGCCGCGGCAGCGATGACAAAGGGCGGATAGACCGGCGCGAACCAGTTGGCCTCGACCCGGGCATGCAGCGAATGCCAGACGAAATAGGCGACGATGGTCCAGAACATCGCCTCGATCAGCACGCGCGAGGCCAGCGCGCCGGCGCGCTGCCAGGTCAGCGCGTGCAGGCCCATCGCGCCGAGGATGAAGACCAGCGGGGTCGCGAACGCGATCTGGGTCGGGATCAGCTCGGCGATGAAGACCGGGCGGAAGTCCTCGATCCTGGCACGGCCGAGCTGCTTTGCGAACGAGACCCATTGATGGTCCGCATTCCAGAGGATCACCGGCGCGAACAACGCCAGCGCAACGAGGCCACCGAGATAGGGCCAGGGCGAGAGAAACCAGCGCCGCAGCTTCGGCACGAAAGCGAGCCAGATCAGGATGCCAGCGCCAAAGAACATCGCGGTATATTTCGACAGCAGCGCCGCGCCGACGGCCGCGCCGACCGCGAGCCACCAGATGCCGCGGCCGGTCTCCAGCACCTTGGCGAGGAAGAACAGCACGAAGCTGGATGCGACCAGCAGCGGCGCATCCGGCGTCACGATCAGCGTCCCGACGGAGGCCAGCAGCGTCACGTTGAGCAGGATGGCACTGGTCGCCGCAACGCGCACCCCGCCGAACAGGATCACCGCGGAGCGGTAGACCGCATAGCTCATCGGCAGCGCCAGCAGGATCGAGACGAGGCGGACGCCGAGCTCGGTATCGCCGGCGATCATGGTGCCGGCCCGGATCACGTAGGCGACCATTGGCGGGTGGTCGTAATAGCCCCCGGCCAGGTTCTTCGACCACATCCAGTAATAGGCTTCGTCGAAGGTGATCGGCGTGAACGCGGCCGCGACGAGCCGTAAGCCGACCAGCGCGAGAATCAGCAGCGCGCCGTTGCGGACGATCCGCGCGTCAGCCCCGCCCATATCGCGCTATTTCTTGCGCCAGACGAACAGTCCGGACATCGCGTAATTCCACACCACGCCCATCAGCGCCCCGGCCATGCCGGCCAGCCACCAGATCGGCTCCTGGTCGTACACCGAGAAGGCGACGCCGACATTGGCGAGCAGACCGACGCTGCAGACGATATAGAAGGCGATCAGGCCGCGCAGCAGCGCAAATCCCTTCAGCCGCTGGTCGCGATAGGTGAGGAAATTGTTGAGGATGAAATTGCTGGTCATGGCGACGACGGCGCCCGCGGCCTGCGCCTCCGCGAACGGCGCGTTGAACAGGCGAAGCGCGATGAACAGCGTGGCGAGATGCACCACGAGGCCGATGCCGCCGACCATCGCGAACAGGATGAAGCGCAGCGAGACGACGTCGTTGGTCAGCTTGGCGAAGACGAGGCCGAGGAAGTCGAGCGCGACCATGGAATCGAGCTTGCTCTCGCCGTGCTGGCGGGCGCCGAAAGTGTAGGGAATCTCGATTGCCCGCAAGCTGCCGTGCGCGGTCGCCACGATGTCGAGCAGGATCTTGAAACCGTGCACGGACAGTTTTGGCGCGAGCTGCTCGAAGCGGTCGCGGCGGATCATGAAGAAGCCGCTCATGGGGTCGGCGATCTCGACCCGCAACATCTTCCTTGCGACCTCGGTCGCCAGCGCGCTGGCGCCGGCGCGCTGCTTGTTGAAGCCTTCGCTCTTGTAGCCCTCGATGTAGCGGCTGCCGACCACGAGGTCGGCCTGGTCGCTCGCGAGCAAGAGCAGCATCTTCGGCAGCTGCGTCTCATCGTGCTGGAGGTCGGCATCGATCACGGCCACGAAGGGAGCGCTCGAAGCCAGGATGCCCTCGATGCAGGCGCCCGACAGGCCGCGGCGGCCGATGCGGCGGATACAGCGCACGCGGCTGTCCTGCTGCGCCAGCGCGCGCACGACGTCCCAGGTGCCGTCGGGCGAATTGTCGTCGACGAACACGACCTCCCAGGCGACGTTGGCAAGCGTCGCCTCCAGGCGCCGGTACAGCACCGTGACGTTGTCACGCTCGTTGAAGGTCGGGACAATGACCGACAGTTCCGGGCCCTCGTGAGCCTGCTGCGGAATGTCGGAGGCCGGTCTGATCGCTTCGTTCATGACGGCAGCGTATATCTGCCGCATCCTGCGCTGCCAAGCCGGGAGGTCTGTGGGAAAGGCCCCAAAAAGGGGCCTAAAATGCCAACGACCCCGGAACGGCGAGCCGCGCGTACATCCGGCGCAAGCCCAAGCTATTCCAAGGTCGTTCCAGCGCCGGAGTTTTCGCTCAACAGCGCCGTTACAGACAAGATAGGAACGACAAGGCCGCTCCGCAAGGGGCCGGAAACTGGAATTTTGCGCCTTATTGGTTCGGCACTTCCCGGATGATCGGGCCGCGCGGAGCGGGCGCGGCGGGAGCTGCGGGTGCCGCGATCGGGGCCGGCTCGGCTTTCGCCGGTTTGGGCGGCTTGCCGTACTGGCCGATCGGTCCGAACACGACGGCGACCGCAAGCACGATAGCGGCAACGATCGCGCCCAAAATGCCCCCCAACGATTCAGACGCCATGGACACCCATCCCTGTTCCAGATGCGGCCTGTGATATCACGGATGCGTGCGGAGCCGGAAGGGCCACGGCCCTACTTCGCCGGTGGCCTGTGCTTGACGAAGGCCGTCACGATGTCCTTCTGCGCGGATTCCACCGCCCTGTTCGCGGTCGCGAGATGGGCGCCGGCATCGATGTCAGGATATTGCGTGGTGAGATAGTCGAGCAGCGCCACCCGGTAATATTGCCGCTCCGACCGACAGGCGCCCGCGACCGAGCGGCCAAAATCCTGCTCCGTCATGCCTTGATTGCTGTCGCGCGAGTATTCCCGCGCCAGGCAATGCCAGTAAGCGTCGCGGCCCTGCTGGGCGAGTTTCTGCGCGCCCTTGGCATCATCGTCATCCGCCATGACCGGGGACATCATGGCGGCAGATGTCATCATGATGAGCGCCGCTCCCAGCATTGGCATCCGCATCTTGTTCTCCTTGTTCGCAGATCGCACTGTCGAGCTTAGACCGGCGGCGAGAACTGGCCAATCACATCTCGTTTGACTAGGATGACGTCTTCCCTCCCCGTCGGTGCGAGATCCTCCGTGGCCAAAGCAAAAACCGCGTCAAAAAAATCCGGCAACATCTTCATCGGCATCGGCGGCTGGACCTTCGAGCCGTGGCGCGGCGTGTTCTATCCGGAGAAGCTGGCGCAGGCGAAGGAGCTGTCTTATGCCGCCTCGAAGCTGACCTCGATCGAGATCAACGGCACCTATTACGGCTCGCAGAAGCCGGAGAGCTTTCGCAAATGGGCGAGCGAGGTGCCCGAGGGTTTCGTGTTCTCGGTGAAGGGTCCGCGCTTTGCCACCAATCGCCGCGTGCTGGCGGAAGCGGGCGATTCCATCAAGCGGTTCTACGATTCCGGCGTGCTGGAACTCGGCGACCATCTCGGGCCGGTGCTGTGGCAGTTCGCGCCGACCAAGAAATTCGACGGCGCCGATTTCGGCAAGTTCCTGGAGCTGCTGCCGCGCAAGCTCGAGGGGCGCGCGCTGCGCCACGTCGTCGAGGTTCGCCACGACAGTTTCTGCACGCCGGATTTCGTGGCGCTGATCCGCGAGTTCGAGACGCCCGTCGTGTTCGCCGAGCACGGCAAATATCCCGCCATCGCCGACGTTGCTGGCGATTTCGTCTATGCCCGGCTTCAGAAAGGCGATGACGAGATCAAGACCTGCTACCCGCCGAAGCAGCTCGATGCCTGGGCCGAACGCTTGCAAGCCTGGGCGTCGGGCGGCGAACCGGACGACCTGCCGAAAGTCGACAAAGCCAAGCCGAAGAAGGAACCGCGCGACGTGTTCGCCTACGTCATCCACGAGGGCAAGGTGCGCGCACCGGCCGGCGCCATGGAATTGATCGCGCGGGTGAGCTGAGGGATCCATGGCAAAGGCGAAAAAGCTGTTCACCATCGGCTATGAGCAGACGCCGCCCAAGGCGGTGCTGGACGAGCTGGAAGAGGCCGGCGTCAAGCTTGTGGTCGACGTGCGCGCGGTGACGTCGTCGCGCCGTCCGGGCTTTTCCAAGAAGCAGCTTGCGGCGGGGCTGGACGAACGCGGCATCGCCTATGTCCACCTCGCCGCGCTCGGCACGCCCAGGGAAGGCCGCCTCGCCGCCCGCAGCGGACAGTACGACGTGCTCGAGAAGATCTTCTCAAAGCACCTGAAGGCGCCCGAAGCCAGGGAAGCGATGGACGAGCTCTCAGCGCTGGTGAAGAAGGCGGGCCCGGTCTGCCTGCTATGCTACGAGCGCGACCATACCCATTGCCACCGCCAGATGATCGCGGAGATCATCGAGGAACGCGATGGGGTGACGGTGAAGAATCTGGCGGGACGGCAGGTGTAACCACACCCGTCATTCCGGGGCGCGCGCAGCGCGAGCCCGGAATCCATTTCTCCACCCGCTCTGCCGCCCGATGGATTCCGGGCTCAGCGCTTCGCGCTGCCCCCGAATGACGACGACCTACCCCTCCCCCGTGAGCCTGAACGTTCCTTCCATCATCTGCACGGATTGTCCGCCGACATGGGCGGAGACGATCTTGCCGCCCTGCTTGCGCACGCGCGTCAGCAGCAGGCTCGGCCGGCCCATGTCGAAACCCTGGCCGACGGTGAGCTTGAGCTCGCCGTCGCGCACGGGATCGAGATCGGCGAACAGCGCGGCGGCGGCGACGGTCGCGCTGCCGGTGGCGGGGTCTTCGACGAGGCCGCTGGCGCCGCGCATGAACATCCGCGCCTGACGATCGCAGGGCGCCTCCGCCGCGGGCACGTCGCGCGTATAGAACCAGACCGAGCGGGCCCCATCGCGCGGCAACAGCTTGCCGTAGGCTGCCGCATCGGACCGCGCGCGCTTCAGCGCCTCGCGCGAATGCAGCTCCATCACCAGAAACGCGTTTCCGACGGTGACGATCTGGGGCTCGTGATTGTCTGTCTTGATGTCGTCCGCGCCGAGCGAGATGCAGCTCGCGGCCTCGGCAGCCGACAGCCGTGAAAGCCGCTCCAGCGGCTGCGGCGCGGTCAGCTCGGTTCTGGTCACCCGGCCCTGCTCTCTCACGACGTCGACGGGCACGAGCCCGGCCTTCTCCTCGAACAGCAGGCGCGGCTTCGGCTCCTTCGCCATCGAGGCGAGCACGAAGGCGGTGCCGACATTGGGATGGCCCGCAAAGGCAATCTCCTGCACCGGCGTGAAGATGCGCACCTGCGCATCATTGGCCTTGTCGCGCGGCGGCAGCACGAAGGTGGTCTCGGAATAGTTGAACTCAGTGGCAATCGCCTGCATCTGCGCCGTCGTCAGCCCGCCGGCATCGAGCACCACGGCAAGCTGGTTGCCGCCGAAGGCGCGGTCGGTGAACACGTCGACGGTGATGTAGCGGCGCTGCATCGTGCACTTCCCCATGCAAGTCGCGGCCAATAACCGGCCGCATCGCCGGCAGTCTACAAGCCGGCGATATCGCTCGTCATGCCCCAAAATTCGGTGCAATCGGAGCAATCGCAACGATGCGTCGGACGTCAGTCAGAAGCAGCGCTAGCCCAGCTGAAACACCGGCACCTTCTGCGCGTAGCCGCGCACCTCGACCTCGCCGAGCGCGACGGCATCGCTGCCGGCCTCGCCCACCGCCTCGCGCACGGTCGCGGAGATCAACAGCTGCGAGCCGAACTCCTTGTTGAGCGCCTCCAGCCGCGAGGCGAAGTTCACGGTGTCGCCGATGACTGTATACTCCTTGCGGCGGGGCGAGCCGATATTGCCGGCGACGACCTCGCCGAAATGAATGCCGATGCCGATGCGCAGCGGCCAGCTGGTCTGCGCGTTGATGAGAGCCATCGCTTGCAGCATCTCGCGGCCGGCGGCAACCGCCCGCTGCGCGGCGTCGGAGGCCTCCAGCGGTGCGCCGAACAAAGCGAGGAAGCCGTCGCCGAGGAACTTGTTCACGATGCCACCGTGACGGTCGAGGATGTCGACCAGCACCGCAAAGGCGCCGTCCAGCCGGTCGACCACCTCCTGCGGGCTGCGCGATTGCGCGCCGGCGGTGAAGCCGCGGAAATCGACGAACATCACCGCAACGCGGCGGACGTCGCCGCCCCCGCCGGTGCCCGCCGCCATCAGCCTCTCCACCACCTGCGGAGAGACGTGCTGGCCGAACAGGTTCGTCACCCGGTCGCGCGCGGTCGCCGCCGCAATGCTGGCGGCGAACTGGCGGCGCAGCTGGGCGCCGACGGCGCCCGCCAGCACGCCGCAGATCAGGATGACGATGCTGCGCACGGCGTGGAAATAGATCAGCGGTTCGCCGGTCTCGTCGGCCGCGTTGTAGAGCAGCGCGACGGAGAAAAGCCCGGCCGCGGCGACGAAACCCGTGAACGCCGAGAGCCAGAAGTCGAGCCGCAGGGTCGAGAGGATGACGAAGATGAAGTACATCAGCGGCACGGCGAAGCCGATCGCCTGGCTTGCGCCCATGGTCCTGGTCTGCAGGACCAGGATCACCGTGGGCAGCGAGGTCTCGATCAGCGTGCCGATATAACGCCTGACCACCGGCAGGTCGCGATCGAGCCGGAGGTTCTTCCTGATCTGGGTATGAACCCAAACCTCGAACAGGATGAAGCCGGCCAGCAGACCGTAGACCTCGAAGATGCCTTTCGTTCCACGCCAGACCCGGTTCACCACGCCGGGGTCGATCAGATAGATCGCGGTGAGCAGCAGCAGCATGACGCAGCCCGTCGCGATCAGCGCCCGCACCCGCAGCAGCTCGGTGCGCAGCACCTCCCGCGTCAGCTCGCGCTCGAAATCCTCCGATAGCACGGCGTGGTGCCGTGTCCTCCTGCTTGCAAACCTGACCATTCCACCCCCTTGTCATTCCGGCGCGCGGCGAAGCCCCGAACCCGGAATCTCGAGATTCTCAGGTGCGCAATTGCGTACCATAGTTCGATGCCAGCGCATCGCCCCGGAATGACGTCGAGACAGTCTGCCTCAATCCAGCGTGCGGCGGAAGCGCGTCACGGCGATGGTCATGGCGAGCAGCATCAAGGCCGCCAGCGCCAGCGTGTCGAAATGCAGATTCTGCATGGTCGCGCCCTTCAGCATGATGGCGCGGACGATGCGCAGATAATGGGTGAGCGGCAGGCATTCGCCGAGATATCGCGCCCAGGCCGGCATGCCCGCGAACGGGAACATGAAGCCGGACAGCAATATGCTCGGCAGAAAGAACATGAACGACATCTGTATCGCCTGCAGCTGATTCTGCGCGATGGTGGAGAACGTATAGCCAATCGCGAGATTTGCGGCGATGAAGAGGGTCGAGAGTGCCGCCAGCAGGAGTAGATTGCCGAGCACCGGCACACCGAACAGGAACACTCCGATATTGACGATCAGGAAGGCTTGAATGAAGCCGACCAGGATGTAGGGAATGATCTTGCCGAGCATGACCTCGACCGGCTTGATCGGCATCGACAGCAGGCTTTCCATGGTGCCGCGTTCAATCTCGCGCGTCACCGACAGCGCCGTGAAGATCAGCATGGTCATGGTAAGGATGGTGCCGACCAGTCCCGGCACGATGTTGAGCCGCGATTCCGCAGCCGGATTGTAGCGTGCATGCGCCCGGATCTCGAACGGCAGCGCCGGCGCATCGCCGATATGGAGATCGTGCCGGAGAGCGGTCTGCACGAGCATCCCGAGCGAGCCGAGTGCGGAGCTTGCGGCGACCGGGTCGGTGGCGTCGGCGGCGACCAGCAGCGCCGGCTTGTCGCCGCGCCGCACCGCTCGTTCGAAGCCGCGCGGGATTTCGACGCCGAACAGCACCTTGCCGGACTTCAGCAAATTGTCGAAATCGTCCACGTCGTGCACTTCGTAGACGAAACGGAAATAGGCGGTATTCTCCAGCGCTTTCAGGACCGAGCGGGCGAGATCGGATTCCTCCTGAATGAGCACCGCGCTCGGCAGGTGGTGCGGCGTGGTGTTGATGGCATAGCCGAACAACAGAAGCTGCATCACCGGGATCGCCACGATCATCGCGAACGAGACGCGATCCCGCCGAAGCTGAATGAACTCCTTCGCCATCATGGCATAGGTGCGGCGCCAGAAGCCGAAGCGGTCGCGGATGTCCGGTTCGGGCCCGGTTGCCTGGACGGTGCTCATTGGAAATTGTCCCTTGAGCGGTTCATCAGTTCGATGAAGACATCTTCCAGCGATGGATGCGATTTCTGCCAGTGCAGGCCACTCTTCTCGCGCCACGGCGCGACGCTGGCCTCGAGCGCAGTAACGTCGCGGCCGGACACGTGCAGCGAGGTGCCGAACGGCGCCACCATGTCCACCCCGGGCTTGCCCTCGAGCTCGGCCGCGAGGCCACCGAGCTCGCCGGTGACGGTGTAGGTCGTCAGCGCGGACTTCGCGATCACCTCGTCCACGGTCCCGCGCGCCAGCAGGTGGCCGTAGGCGATGTAGGCGATCTCATGGCAGCGCTCGGCCTCGTCCATGTAATGGGTCGAGACCAGCACGGTGAGGCCCTCGGCAGCGAGTGCATGGATCTCGTTCCAGAAATCGCGCCGCGCCTTGGGGTCAACGCCGGCGGTGGGCTCGTCGAGCAGCAATAATTGTGGATTGGGCAGCGTGCAGGCTCCGAGCGCCAGCCGCTGTTTCCAGCCGCCGGAGAGCTCGCCCGCAAGCTGCCCCTCGCGCCCCGAGAGCCCGAGCCGCTTGACCATGTTGCGTGCGGCGCCGCACGGGTCAGCCAGGCCATAGAGCCGCGCGACGAATTCCAGGTTCTCGCGCACCGAGAGATCCTGGTACAGGCTGAAGCGCTGGGTCATGTAGCCGACCTGGCGCTTGATCTTCTCGGAATCGCGGCGGATATCGTAGCCGAGGCAGGTGCCCTCGCCGCTGTCGGGCGTGAGCAGCCCGCAGAGGATGCGGATGGTCGTGGTCTTGCCCGAGCCGTTCGGCCCGAGGAATCCGTAGATCGAGCCGCGCCTCACCTGCATCGACAGATCGTGCACGACCTCGCGGCCGCCAAACGATTTGCTCAGGCCCTTGACGTCGATCGCGATGCCGTTGCCACCGTTCATCGCTTGTCCGCCACCGGAGTCCTGGGGTTGAGATAGACGTCGATCGGCTGGCCGACCCGCAGCGCGTCGGGGCGCGAGGGCCGCGCCTGGATCAGATAGACCAGCTTGCTGCGCTCATCGAGGCTGTAGATGACAGGCGGGGTGTATTCGGCCGAGGTCGCGATGAAATAGATCTTTGCGGTGAGATCGGCCGCGCAATTGTCGCAGGAGACGCGCACCGTATCGCCGATCGCAAGCTTCGGCAGCGCCGTCTCCGGCACGAAGAAGCGCAGCTTCATGTTGCCGGGCGGCATGATCGACAGCACCGGCCGCTGCGCCGCCACCATCTCCCCCTCGCGGAAATAGATCTGCTGGATGGTGCCGGCAACGGGCGCAAAGCCCTTGCGCCGCGCCATCCGCGTTTCCGACGTCGCCACCCGCGCTTCCGCGACACGCAATGCGGACACGGCGGAGTCGAGATTGGCCTGCGTGCCCGACCCGGTCTTGCTCAGCGAGGCCGCGCGATCATAGGTCTGCTGCGCGTTCGCCAGCGTCGCCTTTTGCTGGTTGAGATCGGCGCGCTGGAGATCGTCGTCGACGGAATAGAGGGCGTCGCCGACCTTGACCTCGTCGCCCTCGCGGACATCGAGCTTGGTCACCCGCCCCGCTTCGTCCGGACTGACGAAGATCATGTCGGCCTCGACCCAACCCTGGAAGCCGGGATCGCGCTTCTCGTTGCACCCGGCGAGCGCGGTTGCGAGCACAATAGCCAATGCAATACTGAAAAGTGCGTGCGACGACCTCATGTCGTCCTCCGTTCGCCAAAGATCAAATCGAGATGGACGCGCAGCATGTCCTGCGCGTCCAGCGGCGCATGCCGCGCAAACAGGCTCTGCCAGATCACCGCGATCATCGCCGGCGCGACCAGGATCTGCGGATAGCGCGCGAGATCCTGCTGGCGGATCTCGCCGCGGGCGATGCCGAGCTCGATCAGCCCGCGCATGGCGGCGATGCCGCGCGAGACGACCTCGCGGTAGTAGAAGTCGGCGACCGCCGGAAAGCGCGGCCCCTCCGCCACGATCAGCCGCACCAGATCGCCGCGCCTGGTGCCGATGACCTCTTTCAGAAAGTTGCCGGCAAAGGCCTCGATGAGATCGCGCACCGAGCCCGTCGGCGGCGGCAGCGCAGTCAGCCGCTCCACGACCGGCACGATCACGACGCGCACCAGCTCCTCGAACATCGATTCCTTGTCCTTGAAGTGCAGATAGATCGTGCCCTTGGCGACACCGGCGCGCTTGGCGATGTCGTCGAGCCGCGTCGCGGCAAAGCCGCGGGCGATGAATTCCTCCATCGCCGCCTCGACGATCGCGGCGCGCCGCTCGGCCGCGCGCGTGGCGCGGTTCGAGGCGGGCAGCTCTCCGCGGGTCGCGGACGGGTGGTCTCCACCTGCAGGAGACGGTTTGGCGGACTTGGGCGACTTCTTCATCATGCGATGATTTATGACTGACTAGTCAGTCATGGTCAGCTAAGCCAGGAGCTGCTCGAAGCCAGGGATCAATGAATTAGTATTGACTAATGAATTAGTGCATACTAATTTAATCCCATGATCGAAGCTGCCCCAAACCCCGTCACCACCGTGATGCGTGCCCTCGCCGATCCGACGCGGCGGGCCGTGTTCGAGCGCGTGTTCGAGAGCAAGGAGATCAGCGTCGCCGAGTTGACGCGGGGCAGCGGCGTGACCCAGGGCGCGATCTCGCAGCACCTGAAGTCGTTGAAGCAGGCGGGTCTCGTCGCCGAGCGGGCCGAGGGCCGCAACGTCTATTACCGCGCCGCGCCGCAGGGGCTCGAGCCCCTGGTCACCTGGATGGACCATTACGGCGTGTTCTGGCGCGAGCGTTTCCAGAACCTGCGTGACCTCTTGAAGGAGATCGACCCGTGAGTGCAGTTGCTTCCAAAGTCCAGACTCAAGACATCGTCATCGACGAGGTCTTCCCGCACGCCGCCGCGACGATCTGGAAGGCGCTGACCAGCGCCCAGTTGATTGCGCGCTGGCTGATGCCGCCGACAGGTTTCGAGGCCGTCGTGGGCAACACCTTCACCTTCAAGACCAATCCGGCCGGTGCGTGGGACGGCACGATCGATTGCCGCGTTCTGGAGGTCGTGCCGAACCAGCGCCTGGCCTACGCCTGGAAGGGCGGCGACGAGAGCAATACCGGTTACGGCTCGGCGCTCGACACCGTCGTCACCTGGTCGCTCACACCGGTCGAGGCAGGCACGCGCGTGCGTGTGGTGCATTCGGGCTTCGTGACGCCGAAAAACGATACCGCTTATCGCAACATGAGCGACGGCTGGGTCAAGGTACTGCAGCGGCTCGACGCCATCTCCGGCGAAGACAAGTAAGGACGCATCATCATGGACAAGCCCTACACCGGCGGCTGCGCCTGCGGCGCGATCCGCTATTCGATTCCGGGTGAGCCCCTGTTCAGCAATCATTGTCAGTGCCGGGACTGTCAGCGGGAAAGCGGCAGCGGCCATGGCTCCTACGCGACGTTCGCGCGGGCCGGCGTCACGCTCACCGGCGAAGCCAGGCATTGGGACATGGTCGCCGACAACGGCAATGTGAAGACGCGCGGCTTCTGCCCACGATGCGGCGTGGCCGTCCATATGACCTTCGCGGCACAGCCCGATGTCTTCACGATCCGCGCCGGAAGCCTCGACGAGCCCGCCCGCTACAAGCCGCAGGTGGTCACTTTCGCCGCGCGCGGTCACGGCTGGGATTGTCTTGACTCCGACCTGGCGAAATTTGCCGGCATGCCGCCGGCGTGAGATTGGGCGCGCCGAGACTGGTCGGCGGCTCAAATGCACGTCCGGATATAAGGCCGGTTGATCTCCCACAGCTCATCAAGCAGGCCCCGCGCCGCCTCCTCGGATTGGATGACGGGGTCAAGCAGCAACGCCTGCAGCGCCATCTCCTTCGAGGCATGCATCGCCGCTTCCACAGCCATCTGCTGAACCTGAACCTGGACCGTCATCAGCTTGGCTACGGCGTCGGGCAACGGCCCGAGCGAGACCGGGTGGATGCCTGCGATATCTGCCACCACCGGCACCTCGACCGCGGCATCGGCCGGCAGATTAGGGATCACCTGTCGATTGTGGACGACGGCGGATTCGATGAGTTGCTTCCGGTTATGAACGATGCCGGCGATGATGCTGATGGCGCGCTCCCCCGACGGCACGGACCACCAGTCCGGCGCGCCGGCACGACCGGCAAGCACGTCGTCGATCAGCCGTGTCAGTTTCTCGCGTTCGCTCTCGTCCCAGTCGTAATTGTAGCCACCCTCGCCAGCCTCCCAACCGAACGAGAGATACTCGCCAACGTGACCATCCCCGCATCCGAGCCAGTAGCCGAAGGCATGCAACAACTTCCGCGTCAGCGGTGAGAAGGTGGGATCGAAATCCCTCTCCCTCTCGCGCAAAAGCGGATAGAGATCCTCACCCGTCTCGCGATCCCGAATTTCGGTCAGGCACTGGAAATGATTGAGGCCTGCACCCCACACATCCACCTGGTCTTTTCGCATCCCCAAAATTCGGGCGACATTCTCGCGGGCAAGGAATATTCCGTGGCAGAGGCCGACGCTGCGAATCCTGCTGTACCGCCCGAGCGCCAGGATGATGCGGCTCTCCGGATTGGAAAAGTTGATGAAGGTCGCGCGCGGGCAGCGGCGCTCCATCTCACGCACGAAGTCGAACACCACCGGCAAGGTGCGCAGCGTAAAAAACAGACCGCCGGGCCCTCCGTTCTCGCCCAGCGTATGACGGACGCCAAACTTGCGCGGAACCTCGAAGTCCAGCCGCCACAGCCGATTCCGATCAATTGCGGTGGAATGCACGATGAACTCGGCGCCGTCGAGCGCCGCGCGCCAATCCGTCGTCGCCTCGATTGAAAGACCGGCGCCGGATTTCTCGTTCAGCAGTTTCGCAAGCCGTGTCGACCGACCGAGCCGGTCGAGGTTTCGTCCGACCAGCACCAATGTCGAGCCGGACAGATCGCGGGCCGAGAACAGGTCCCGGAACATGCTCATCCCGAAGGATGCGCTGCTGGCGCCGAGAAAGACGATCTTCGTTGGCCGGGTCACGCTCTGCTCGCCGCGCGTTAGCCGAAGTCGAGCACCATGCGGCCGTCGATCTTGCCGGCCTTCATCCGCTCGAAGACGTCGTTGATCTGCGCAAGCGGCACCTTGGTCACCTCGGCCTTGACCTTGCCGTCCACTGCGAATGCGACGGCTTCGTCGAGGTCGCGCCGCGTGCCGACGATCGAGCCGCGCACCGTGATGCGCTTGAGCACGACGTCGAAGATCGGCGTCGGGAATTCGCCCGGCGGCAGACCGACGAGACTGACGGTGCCCTTGCGGCGCACCATCTTCAGCGCCTGGCCGAAGGCGGCGGTCGAGACCGCCGTCACCAGCACGCCGTGCGCCCCGCCGCCGGTCGCCGTCAGCACCTTGTCCACCGCGCCGTCCGCGAGCGCATTGACCGCGAGATCGGCGCCGGTCTCGCGCGCCAGCGCGAGCTTGTCCTCGGCGATGTCGATGGCGGCGACCTTGAGCCCCATTGCCTTGGCGTACTGGATCGCGACATGGCCGAGCCCGCCGACGCCTGAGATCACCACCCACTCGCCGGGCCTGGCCTCCGTTTCCTTCAGGCCCTTGTAAGTGGTGACGCCGGCGCACAGGATCGGCGCGATGGCGGCGAAATCGACACTCGCCGGCAGCTTTGCCGCAAAGGCAGCCGAGGCGACGACATATTCGGCGAAGCCGCCGTTGACGCTGTAGCCGGTGTTGTGCTGGTGCTCGCACAGGGTCTCCCAGCCGGTCTCGCAATATTCGCAGGCCATGCAGGCATCGTGCAGCCAGGCGACGCCGACGGCGTCCCCCACTTTCAGATTTTTCACGCCGGCCCCGAGCGCGGCGACGATGCCGGCAGCCTCGTGGCCGGGAATGAAGGGCGGAACCGGCTTCACGGGCCAGTCCCCGGAGGCCGCATGCAGATCGGTGTGACAGACGCCGCAGGCCTTGACCTTGACCAGAACCTCGCCGGGACCGGGCTGCGGCACCGGCACGTCCTCGATCACCAATGGCTTGCCGAATTGCTTGACGATTGCGGCTTTCATGGTCGGCATCTGCGGCTCCTCTGCAGGTTGTGATGCAGACTAGCAATGCCGCTCCGCGCCCCTTTTGACGGGGGTCAAACAGCGCAAACTTTGCGCAAGGCAGCCCCGATCATGACACCACGATGACGCTGCGCGGAATCTCGACCTGTCAGCTATGGAACTTGAGGCCGTCGAGGATCTTGTCGACCACCTTGCGATCGGCCCGCATGGCGATGCCGACGAGATTGAGATCGTTGCGCGCCACCGCCCTTACCGCCTCGCGATTGGCGGCATCGTGCGTAGTGCTGAACATGTCCTCGGTATACACCGCCGCCTTGACGTTGCGCGCGAGCGCACGCTCCAGCGCGCGCGACAATGCGGGCCCGTCGGCGCCGTAGATCAGGATCGGCTGGCCGATCAGCGCATGATATTGCGTGCCCGAGGCGTCCTCATAGGCTTCGCCGATGCATTCGGGAAAGGCGGCGGCGATGCCGCTGGTGAGGAAGGAGGCGACGTTGAGCTTCTGCCAGACCTGAAGATCGGTGCGGATCACCACGGCGATCTTGGTATCGAACTGCATGCAATTCCTCGATTGTCATTCCGGACGCGCCACCTGGCGCGAGCGGAATCCATTCGTCCACCTACTCCGTAGCACGATGGATTCCGGGCTCGATGCTACGCATCGCCTCGGAATGACGGCAAGATAAATCAACCCTCATCACCCCTTGGCGTCGCAGGCCCAGGCGCGGATCACGCATTCCTTGCCGCCGTATTTGTAGCATTCGCGCGTGGCGGCGTTGAGCGAGGCGGAAATCTTCGGCTTGACGGCGTAGCCGTAGGCGCCGCAGGGGTTGGCGAGGTCGATCGACATGGCCGCGCAGGCGTGCTTCATCGTCACGGTGGTGCAATCGCCCTTGCACTGCTTCTGCGCCGCGGCGCGCGCCTCGTGCTCGTGACCGTAATCGAAGGCCTGGCCATAGGCGCCGCATTTGCCGACCGCAAACGCACCGGCGGCGCGGGCTTCACTGATATAGCGGGCGCCCGTGACGGCAACCGACAAGACAAAGCAAAACATCGCGCAACGGCGCGCGACGACGTTCGAAGCCATGGAAATCCCCTCCCCCCAAGGCAGGTGGAGGCGACTTTAAGCCCGGGTCGTTTCCACTTGGTGAACGGGTGGTTGAAATCGGCAGGCCTGGAAAGTGCCGTAGGGTGGGCAAAGCGCAGCGTGCCCACGAATTGTCGATCCGCAACGACGAGATGGTGGGCACGGCGCTGCGCGCCTTTGCCCACCTACGACACCATCGATTACGGCACCCTTCATCCGCGCCGGGCCGCTTCCAGCGCCTGTGGCGTGTCGATGTCGAGGAAGGCGCTCTCGCCCTCGACGGGCACTTCGGCGACCGCCTCGGCATGCTTGGCGATCAGATGGCGCGCGCCGACGTCGCCGTCGAGCGTCATCAGCTCTTTGAAGAAGCGGCGCGACCACAGCACGGGATTGCCGCGGCGGCCTTCGCTGACGGGCACGACGATGAGATTGCCGCGGTCGGGCGCGAAACTGTCGATGAGACGGTCGATCAGGCCGGAATCGATCAGCGGCATGTCGCCGAGACACACCACGGCGCCGTCGCAGGCCTCCGGCACGGCGGCGATGCCGGCCTTGACTGAGCTCGCGATGCCGCCGGCGAATTCCGCATTGCGGACGAACCGCACCTTCAAGCCCTGCAGGGCCTGCTCGACCAGCTCGGCCTGATGGCCGGTGACGACGATCACCTCGGAGGCTTTCGAGGCCAGCGCCTGCTCGGTCGCGAGGCGCACCAGCTTCTTGCCATCGAGTTCGGCGAGCAGCTTGTTGGGTCCGCCCATGCGCGTGGAGCGGCCCGCCGCAAGCACGATCGCCGCGACCTGGCTATTGCCCTCGATCTCGGGTTTTGCGCGCGGCTGCGGGCGCGTGACGATCTCCATCAGCAGGCCGCCGACGCCCATGCCCATCAGCTCGGCGCGCGTCACCTTGATGCCGGCGAGGAGCCGCATCAAGACCCAGTCGAACCCGTTCTCGACCGGCGAGCGCGCACAGCCCGGCGCGCCCAGCACCGGCACGCCGCCGGCGCGCGCGATCAGCAGGAGATTGCCGGGATCGACCGGCATGCCGAAATGCTCGATCGCGCCGCCGATCGCGGTGACGGCCGCGGGGATGACGTCGCGGCGATCGGCGATCGCGGACGCCCCGAACACGATGACGAGCTCGGCCCCGAGCCCGAGCAATTCCTTGATCGCCGCCGACAGCTCGCGTTCCTCGTGCGGGACTCGGCGCTCGGCGATGATGCTGGCACCCGCGGGCGCGAGCCGCTCGGCGGTGACCCGCAGCGTCTTGTCGATCACCTTGGAGGACAGGCCCGGCAGCAGGGTCGAAACCACGCCGACGCGCTGGATCACGTAAGGCGCGATCTTCAGCACGTCCTTGCCCGCCGCCTTCACCGCGGCATCGCGCAGGCTTCCGGCGACGCCGAACGGGATGATCTTGACGGTGCCGACCATCTCGCCCTCGACCACCGGCTTGTAGGCGGAGAGCGTCGCAAAGGTGATGGCCTCGTCGATATTGTTGATGCGGTCGACTGCGGCGCGGTCGATCACCAGCACGCCCGGACGCGCGGCGAACAGGTTGGCGCGGCCGGTGAAGGCGCGCTCGACATGAATGCCCTCGCCGCCGACGGCGAGCGCGATGCTGGCGGCCGCGACGTCCTCGGAGACGTCGCCCGCCTCCATGCGCACCACGACGATGTCCTTGATGCCGGCGCGCTCCAGCGCCTCGACCTCGGCGGGGCCGATCGTCGTGCCCTTCTTCAGCACCAGCGGGCCCTGGCGCAGGGTATGGACGGTTACTCCGCCGATCGCATCCCTGGGGCTCGCCGGGCCGAACTTCATGCCGCTTCTTCTTTTTCTTTCGGAGGCAGCCGAAGCACTGCCGTGATCTCCGCCATGATCGCGACCGCGATCTCGGACGGAGAGACCGCCCCGATCGCAAGCCCGATCGGCGCGTGGATACGCGCGATGTCGCTTTCCTTCGCGCCCTGCGCCCGCAGCCGGTCGGCCCGCTTGGCGTGCGTCTTCCGCGAGCCGAGCGCACCGATATAGAAGCAGCCGCGCTCGAAGGCATGCAGCAGCGCGGGATCGTCGATCTTGGGATCGTGCGTCACCGCGACGAAAGCGGTATAGGCATCGACATTGAGCGGCGGCAGCGCGGTATCAGGCCATTCGGCCACCAGCGGAATATCGGGGAAGCGCTCGGGGCTGGCAAAGGCCGTGCGCGGATCCACCACCGTGACGTCGTAGCCGAGCGAGCGCGCCAGCGGCGCCAGGGCCTGGCTGATGTGCACCGCGCCGACGATGACGAGCTTTGCAGTCGGCGCGTAGACGTTGAGGAACAGCTTCTTGCCGCCGGCTTCGACGCTGGCGCTCTTGCCCATGCGAAGCTGCTTCTCCAGCTCGCTGCGCAGCGGATCCTTGGCAAAATCCTTCGCCGTCACCAGGCGCTGCTCGCCGCTTTCGGTGTCCGTCACCAGGATCGCCGGCCGGCGCGCGGCCCGCTCGGCATTGAGTTCGTGCAGGATCTCGAGCTTCACGGCTAGCCGACCTTCTCGACGAAGACGCGGATGGTTCCGCCGCAGGACAACCCGACATTCCAGGCGGTCTCGTCGGCGACGCCGAACTCCAGCATCCTGGGCTTGCCGCTCTGGATCACATCCATGGCCTCGGTGACCACGGCGCCCTCGACGCAGCCGCCTGAGACCGAGCCCAGGAACGTGCCCTCGTCGTTGATGACGAGGCTCGAGCCCGCCGGGCGCGGCGCCGAGCCCCAGGTCTCGACGACCGTCGCCAGCGCGACGCCACGGCCGGCCTTCTGCCAGTCCTCCGCCGCCTTCAGGATATCCTCGTCGCGATCGAGCATGGGTGGCCTCTCAAGCTGCGGAGCGGATCAGGCTGCGGTGATGCGGCGGCAGCGGCCGGGAGAGCGTCGTGATCAACTCCTGGATCGAACTCAAATTATGTACCGGGCGGAATTCGTCAACGTGCGGGAGCATCATTTTGATGCCCTGCGCCTTGGCCTCGAAGCCGCCGAACCGGAGCAGCGGGTTGAGCCAGATCAGCCGCCGGCAGGAGCGGTGCAGCCGGTCCATCTCGAAGGCCAGCTTGGAATCGGCCTCCCGCTCCAGCCCGTCGGAGATCAACAGCACGATGGCGCCCTGGCTCAGCACGCGGCGCGCCCACAATTTGTTGAAGTTGTGCAGCGAGGCCGAGATCCGGGTGCCGCCGGCCCAGTCCTCGACCGAAGCCGAGCAGCTCGCCAGCGCCTCGTCGGGATCGCGCTGACGCAGCGCGCGGCTGACATTGGTGAGACGGGTGCCGAACAGGAACACCGAAACGCGCTTGCGGGCATCGGTGATGGCGTGCAGGAAATGCAGGAACAGGCGAGTGTACTCGCTCATCGAGCCCGAAATATCGAGCAGCGCCACGATCGGGGCCGGCTTCTCGATCCGTCCCAGGCGATGGATGTCGATGATGTCGCCGCCGGTGCGCAAGGATGCGCGCAGCGTGCGGCGGAGGTCGAGGCGAAGCCCGCGCGGGTCGGACCGGTGTCGGCGCGTCAAAAGCTGGGCCTGCGGCAGGTGCATGCGATCGATGGCGCGCAGCGCCTCGGCGATCTCCGCCGCGCTCATTTGCGCAAAATCCTTCTTCTGAAGGATTTCCTTGTCGGAGACCGACAGGCGCAGATCCTGCTCCTGGTGCTGCGGCGTCTCCGTCATGCGCGGCTGCGACATCGCCTCCTGCACGCGGCGCGAGCCGGCCTTCGGCTTCTTCTTGGCCTCGTCCGGCAACGGCACCGAATCCAGCATGTGCTTCCACTCCTCGGAGGCGCGGAAGAACAGGTTGAAGGCCTGGCTGAAGATCAGCGCATGTTCGTGGCGCTTGACGAAGATCGACTCCAGCGTGGTGAAGACGTCGGCGCGGTTGCCGATCTCGATCACCTGCAGCGCGCTCATGGCGTCGATGACGGCGCCCGGCCCCACCGGCATGCCTGCCGCGCGCAGCGCGCGGGCGAAGCCGACGATGTTGTCGGCGAACTGCTCGGTTTGCTCCGGGGCAAGGTGGTTGATGGCCATGGATCCACACTCTCAGCCGTCATTCCGGGGCGCGCCCTCTTGGGCGCGAGCCCGGAATCCATTTACCCGCAATCCCTGCGGCCCGATGCATTCCGGGCTCGCGCCTTCGTCGCGCCCCGGAATGACGAGCTCAATCTAACGCGGGGCTAATTCTCGCTTGTCGCTTCCTTCAGCACCTTCTGCAAGGCATCTCCCTGCATCCGGGTGATGTCGTCCTGATATTTGAGCAGCGCGCCCAGCGTGTCGCCGACCACCTGGGGCGTGAGCGAACGCGCATCGAGCTCGGACAAAGCGGTGGCCCAGTCGATGGTCTCGGCAACGCCCGGCGATTTGTAGAAGTCCTGGTTGCGCAGCGCCTGCACGAAGCGCACGACCTGCTGCGACAGCTTGGCGGAGATGCCGGGCACGCGCGACTTGACGATCGCGAGCTCGCGCTCGGCGGCGGGATAATCGACCCAGTGATAGAGGCAGCGCCGCTTCAGCGCGTCGTGGATCTCGCGGGTGCGGTTAGAGGTGATGATGACGATCGGCGGGTGCGGCGCCTTCACGGTGCCGAACTCGGGGATCGTCACCTGGAAGTCGCTGAGGATTTCGAGCAGGTAAGCCTCGAACGCCTCGTCGGCGCGGTCGAGCTCGTCGATCAGCAGCACCGGCGGTCCCGCGACGTCTGGCTCCAGTGCCTGGAGCAGCGGCCGCTTGATCATGTAGCGGTCGGCGAAGATGTCACTCGATAGCTGGTCGCGATCGGTGTCGCCGGCGGCTTCCGCCATCCGGATCGCGATCATCTGCGCCGCGCTGTTCCACTCGTAGACCGCCGAGGAGACGTCGAGGCCTTCGTAGCATTGCAGTCGGATCAGCTTCCGCCCCAGGGCCGCCGAGAGCACCTTGGCGATTTCGGTCTTGCCGACGCCGGCTTCGCCTTCCAGGAACAGCGGCCGCCCCATCCGCAGCGACAGGTACGTCACCGTCGCCAGCGATCGCTCGGCGAGATAGCCGCGCGAGGTCAGGAGTTCGAGCATCGCATCGACCGATGCCGGCATTCCAACTGAAGTACTGGCACCGGAAGTATTGGCCACTGAAGTCATGAAACGCCAGTCTCGGTTACGCCCTCATGGGGGCAGGCATCGGGCCCGTCGGTCGCCCGCTCATTCCTTGGCGTTGGCTGCATCGACGGCGCGCCGTGTCAGCACGCCGATGAGATGCGCGCGGTATTCGGCGCTGCCGTGGATGTCGCTGTTGAGGCCTTCCGCCGGCACGTTGATGCCGTCGAGCACCTTGGACGAGAAGCGCTTCTTGAGGGCTTCCTCGAACGCCTCGACGCGGAATACGCCTTCGGAGCCGGCGCCGGTTACGGCCACCCGCACGTCCGACGGACGTCGCGCCACGAACACGCCGACCAGCGCATAGCGCGAGGCCTGGTTGCGAAACTTGATGTAGGCCGCCTTCTTCGGCAGCGGGAACATCACCTTGGTGATGATCTCGTCGGCTTCGAGCGCGGTCGTGAACAGGCCCTGGAAATATTCTTCGGCCTTGAGGCGGCGCTTGTTGGTGACGATGGTCGCGCCCAGCGCGAGCACCGCGGCCGGATAGTCCGCGGTCGGATCGTTGTTGGCGAGCGAGCCGCCGATCGTGCCCTTGTGGCGCACGGCCGGATCGCCGATCTGGCTGGCCAGATTGGCCAGCGCCGGGATCGCCTCACCGACGATCGCGGAGGCTGCGACCTCGGCGTGCTTGGCGGTGGCGCCGATCACCAGCGAGCGGCCCTTCATCTCGATCGTGTTGAGCCCCTCGATATGGGAGAGGTCGACCAGATGCGGCGGGCTCGCCAGGCGCTGCTTCATGACGGGAATCAGCGTGTGGCCGCCGGCGATCACCTTGGCGTCTTCGTTCTTCACCAGGAGGTTCGCGGCCTGCCGAACGGTCCCGGGGCGATGATATTTGAATTCGTACATCTGAATGTCCTGATCGCGGGATGTGCGTTACGCGAGGTCGGATTTCGCCATCGCCTTGGCGCCGGCGGAGATCGAGGCGACGATGTTCTGGTAGCCGGTGCAGCGGCAGAGATTGCCTTCCAGTTCTTCCCGGATCGTATGGTCGTCGAGCTCGTGGCCCTTGCGATGCACGATGTCGATCGCGGTCATGATCATGCCCGGCGTGCAGAAGCCGCACTGCAGGCCATGATGCTCGCGGAAGGCTTCCTGCATCGGATGCAGCGGCGCCCCGTCGGCGGCCAGCCCCTCGATCGTCTTGACCTCGTGGCCGTCGGCCATCACCGCAAGCGTGGTGCAGGACTTCACGGCCTTGCCGTCGAGATGCACGACGCAGGCGCCGCATTGCGAGGTATCGCAGCCGACATGGGTGCCCGTCAGCTTCAGATTCTCGCGCAGGAACTGCACCAGAAGCGTGCGGGGATCGACATTGGCCGTGACTGGATTGCCGTTCACGATGAGGGAGATTTTTGCCATAAGCACTCTCTATCAGCGCCCCGACGGGTCCCATCGAAGCGGTTCTTATAATTATTCCAACCCATCATATGGGCCATTATGCCCGGGGGCAACATCGCCCCGGGCGCAAGGCGCCATGCCGAAGGCGATGACCTTCAGCTCTGTACGGCCTTGGCGAAGTTCGCGAAAAACTCGTCGGCAAGCTTCTTGGCGGCGCCGTTGATGAGGCGCTGGCCGAGCTGCGCCAACTTGCCGCCGATCTGCGCCTCGACGTCGTAGGAAAGCAGCGTGCCGCCGTCCTTCTCCGCCAGCCTGACCGCAGCGCCGCCCTTGGCGAAGCCGGCGACCCCGCCCTCGCCCTCACCCGAGATCTTGTAGCCGTTCGGCGGGTCGAGATCGGACAGCGTGACCTTGCCCTTGAAGCGCGCCGACACCGGGCCGACCTTCATTTTCGCCGTTGCACGAAAGCCGCCATCGTCGGTCTTCTCGAGCTCCTCGCAGCCGGGGATGCAGGCCTTCAGCACCTCAGGATCGTTGAGCTTGGCCCAAACGGCCTCGCGCGGCGCCGCAAGCTGGACTTCGCCGTTCATCGTCATGGCCATGAGAGTGCCTCCCGGATCGCGTAACTATAGTGCTGATCAAGTAACGCAGGGACGCGGCAAAGGAAAGGGCGGCGCTCGGTCAAGTGCAATGCATATTCGCAACTGCAAAAAGGCCCGTGCGGGTGGTTGGGGATTGGCATGACCGGGCCATGATGATTAGGTCGCGCGCAACATGAGCACATCCCTCTCCCTCCTGCTCGCACCGATGCTGTCGAGCGCTGCCATGCGCGCGGTCTGCGACGACCGGTCGACGCTGCAGAACATGCTTGATTTCGAGGCAGCCCTGGCACGCGCCGAGGCCGCCACGGATGTGATTCCGGCATCCGCCGTGGGGCCGATCGAGGCCGCCTGCAAGGCCGATTCCTTCGACATGGCCGCGCTGGCAGAGGCCGCCACACGCTCGGGCAATCTTGCGATTCCCTTGATCAAGACCCTGACCGCCAATGTCGGCAAGGCCGACAAGGACGCCGCGCGCTACGTGCATTGGGGCGCCACCAGCCAGGATGTCATCGATACCGCCACCATGCTCACGCTTCGCGCCGGCATTGATGCGCTGGACGCCGACCTCGGCCGCGCCATCAAGGGCTTTGCCGCACTGGCGCGCCACCATCGCAACACTGCGATGGTGGCACGGACCTGGCTCCAGCACGCGCTGCCGATGCCGTTCGGCCTCAAGGCCGCCGGCTATGCCTCAAGCCTCGCCCGCGCCCGCTGCCGCCTAAGGCGGCTCCGCCGCGAGGGCCTCGCGCTGCAATTCGGCGGCGCCGCCGGCACGCTCGCGGCCCTCGGCGACAAGGGCCTGGCCGTGGCGGAACGCCTCGCGCGGGAGCTCGGCCTGCCGCTGCCGGAAGCGCCCTGGCACACCCATCGTGACCGGATCGCGGAGGCCGCTTCCTGCTTCGCCATTCTGGCCGGAAGCTGCGGCAAGATCGCGCGCGATGTCGCGCTGCTGATGCAGACTGACGTCGCCGAAGCCTTCGAGCCGGCCGGCGAAGGCCGCGGCGGCTCCTCGACCATGCCGCACAAGCGCAACCCGGTCGCCGCCGCAAGCGCGCTCGGCGCCGCCACGATGGCCCCGCAGCTTGCCGCGACGATCTTCGCGGCTCAGGTGCAGGACCACGAGCGCAGCGCCGGTCCCTGGCATGCGGAATGGCCGACGCTGCCGCAATTGATGCTGGTCACTTCGGGCGCGCTGTCCGCCATCGTCGACATCGCGGAAGGCCTCGATGTCGACGCCGCGCGCATGCGCAGCAATCTTGATGCGACGCATGGGCTGATCATGGCGGAGGCGGTCACCTTCGCGCTGGCGGAGAAGATCGGCAAGAGCGAGGCGCATCACCTCGTCGAGGCCGCCAGCAAGCGCGCGGTCGCCGAAAAGAAGCATCTGCGCGAGGTGCTCTCGGCCGATTCGCAGGTCAATGCGCAGCTTTCGCCGGAAAAAATAGCGGCATTGTTCGAGCCGATGGCCTATCAAGGGGCTTCCCAAGCCCTGATCGACCGGCTGCTCGACAGCCTCGACCGCGAATAAGAACCGCAAGATACGACGGAGACGCCGCATGCCCATGATCGATGCCGACGGATGCCTGCTCAACGTCTCCGTCGAGGGCCGTGACGGCGGGCCGACCTTGATGCTGTCCAACTCGCTCGGCTGCACGCTTCAGATGTGGGAGCCGCAGATGAAGGCGCTGACGCAGCTGTTCCGCGTCATCCGCTACGACCGCCGCGGCCACGGCAAGTCGAGCGTGCCGCCCGGCCCTTATTCGATGGAGCGCTTCGGCCGCGATGTGCTGGCGATCCTCGACGATCTCAACATCGAGAAGGTGCATTGGTGCGGCCTGTCGATGGGCGGCATGGTCGGGCAATGGCTGGGCGCCAACGCGCCGGAGCGTTTCGGCAAGCTCATCCTGGCCAATACGTCCTGCTATTATCCCGATCCAACTAATTGGCATAACCGCATCAAGGCGGTGAAGGAGGGTGGCATCGCCGCCGTCGCCGATGCCGTGATCGCGGGCTGGCTGACGCAGGATTTTCGCGAGCGCGAGCCTGACATCACCGCGAGGATGAAGTCGATGCTGCTCGCCTCGCCTGTCGAAGGTTATCTGGCCTGCTGCGAGGCGCTGTCGACGCTCGACCAGCGCGAGCTGCTGCCCAAGATCAAGAGCCCGACGCTGGTGATCGCCGGCCGCCACGACGTGGCGACGCCGATCTCGGCGGGCGAATTGATCCGCTCTAAGATTCCCGGCGCGAGCATGACCATCATCGACGCCGCGCACATTTCCAACGTTGAGCAGCCGCACGCCTTCACAGACGCCGTGGTGGGCTTTTTGACGCAACGCTAGTCATTCACTGTCATTCCGGGGGCGATGCGCAGCATCGAACCCGGAATCTCGATCCGCATTCATCACGTCGAGATTCCGGGTTCGCCTCTTCGAGGCGCCCCGGAATGACCGATCGGAGAAACACCATGGACGACCAGAAGCGCCGCGATGCCGGCATGAACGTGCGCCGCAAGGTGCTGGGCAATGCCTGGGTCGACAAGTCGATCGCGAACCGCAACGCCTTCAACACCGATTTCCAGGACATGATCACGCGCTATGCCTGGGGCGAGATCTGGACGCGGCCACATTTCGACGAGCGAACGCGGCGGGTGCTGGTGATCGGCACCATGGTCGCGCTCGGGCAATGGGACGAATTCCGCCTGCACGTGCGGGCGGCGCTTGCCGAAGGCGGCTTCACGCCCGACGACATCAAGGAGATCCTGCTGCAGCAGGCGATCTATTGCGGCGTGCCGGCCGTGAACCACGCCGTCAAGGAAGCCTCAGCGATTGTGCAGGAGCTCGGCCTGCTCAAGCCCTAAGGGCGCCGCGGTCTCGACGGTCTTCTGCTGAACGGTCTTGGGCGCGGCCTCGGGCCGTTCGATCACCACCACGATGGCGGCACCGAGCAGGAGCAACAGCTCGGTGGCGTGAAGCCGGAGCGCCGCCATCTCGCCGACCTTCGAAGCCATGATCATGCTGGCAAACGAAATCAGGCTGCCGATCGCCAGGGCGATGCCGAGCGCCTCGTCGCTGCCGCCGTTCTTGCGGATCCGAGGAATGCAGAGCAGCACGAGATAGATCGCAAAGAACGCCACGACCGTCAGCCGGCCCAGCGCCAGCAGCCAGGCGGCGCGCACCGTGTCCATGCCGGCCATCTGGAGATGGTCGCTGAGGTAAAGCGCAACCGCGACGCTCGGCCGCTCGTAGAGGCCGTGCACCGGTGCGACGATGATATTGAAGACGACAAGGGCCCAGACCGGGATGAAATAGGCCGCCAGCAGCGCGCCGTTGACCGAGCCGATCCGCCAATTCCTGAACATGCCGCTTCCCGCCTCGCCTGCCGTTCGCCTTCAATCAAAGGCTTGCGGGGAGCTAACTCGCATCAGACTGTGGCGGCAATTTAAACCCTTTGTTTACCTTAACTGGCCTCGCCGAGGCGGCCATTCCGGGCAGTCGAAGCCGCAATCTCGAGATTCCGGGCTCGGCTCTGCGAGCCGCCCCGGAATGACGACGCTGGAAGGCGGCCACAAAAAGGCCCCGCCTTTCGGCGGGGCCCTCGTCGCCCTCTTGTTATTCCTCGGCTCACCCAAGCGCACTATTCCTGGTCGCGCTGACCGCCCTGCTGGCCGGGACGATCGCCCTGGCGCATCGGGTCGTTCTGCTGCTGCTGTCCGGGTTTCTGACCGCCGCCCTGCTGCTGCCCGGGGCGCTGCTGGCCGGGGTTCTGACTCTGCTGGCCCGGATTCTGGTTCTGCTGCTTCGTCATTCGGGGAACTCCCTTTGTTGGACGTCAGAGACGAGACAACGGCCGCCGCCAAGTTAGGTTGCCGGCGGAACCCGATTTCTCGCACCTGCGGAACCCATCGGAAGCCAAATGACCTCTGTACAAGACCTGCTGCCATCGCGTGAGCTGTTGCAGCCGTCAGTTCCCTCCTGTTACAAAACGTGCAGAATGCTAAGCGGCTGCCGGGGCCCAAGAAAACCATCTCCAACCCACTCTCCCAAGAGCTCGCTTTGAGCCCGCCTCAGGTTTGGTACGGCAGCCCATGGATTATTTCGCCCAACAGCTCATCAACGGTCTCGTCCTGGGCTCGATCTACGGCCTGATCGCCATCGGCTATACGATGGTCTACGGCATCGTCGGCATGATCAACTTCGCCCATGGCGACGTCTTCATGATCGGCGGCTTCATCGCGCTGATCACCTTCCTTCTTCTGGTCTCGACCGGCCTGACCGCGGTCCCGGTGATCCTGCTTGTCGTCATCCTGGTCTCGATGGCGATCACGGCCCTATATGGGTGGACCATCGAGCGCATCGCCTACCGTCCACTGCGCCACTCCTTCCGCCTCGCCCCGATGCTGTCGGCGATCGGCATGTCCTTCGTGCTGACCAATTATTCGCAGGTGGCGCAAGGCGCGCGGGTGAAGCCGGTGCCGCCGGTGATCACCGGCGGCTACACGCTGCATGAGAGCGCCGATGGCTTCGTGATCCAGCTCTCCAACATCCAGATCGTGGTGGTCATCACCACGATCGTGCTGCTGGCGATCTTCACCTGGCTGGTGTCGCGCACCCGGCTGGGGCGCGACATGCGCGCCTGCGAGCAGGACCAGACCATGGCGGCGCTGCTCGGCGTCGACGTCGACCGCACCATCTCCATGACCTTCGTGATCGGTGCCGCGCTCGCCGCCGTCGCGGGTCTGATGTACCTGCTTTATTACGGCCTCGTCGACTTCTTCATGGGCTTCGTCGCCGGCATCAAGGCGTTCACCGCCGCCGTGCTCGGCGGCATCGGCTCGCTGCCCGGCGCCATGCTCGGCGGCCTCGCGATCGGCCTGATCGAGACGTTCTGGTCGGCCTATTTCTCGGTCGAATACAAGGACGTCGCGGCGTTCTCGATCCTGATCGTGGTGCTGATCTTCATGCCGACCGGCCTGCTCGGTCGTCCCGAAGTCGAAAAAGTCTGACGGTCGCGCGTGGCAACTTCCTCACCCATGACTGCCAAACCTGCAACGGGCATCGCCTCCATCCTGAAGACGGCTTTCGTCAACGCTCTGATCGCGCTGGTGTTGTTCTCGTTGATGGTCGGCATCCGCACCGAGGCGGGCGCCTCCGGCCAGCTCACTTATTGGACACGCTTCGGGGAGCTCGCTTCCCTCGTCGCCGCCGTGTTCGGCGGCTCGATCGTGATCGAGCTGCTGCGGCAATGGATCGGCCCGACCGGCGCCGAGAAGCTGGTGCCGCCGGCGGTGCAGAGCGGCATGTCTTTCATCGGCCGCTACCTCGCGCCGGCGCTCCTGATCTTCACCGTGCTGGTGCCGGTGATCTTCTATGACCAGCGCTACATCCTCGACCTTGCGATCCTCGTGCTCACCTACGTCATGCTGGGCTGGGGCTTGAACGTCGTGGTCGGGCTCGCCGGCCTGCTCGATCTCGGCTACGTCGCCTTCTATGCGGTCGGCGCCTATTCCTATGGGCTGCTTGCGACCAATTTCGACTGGTCGTTCTGGATCTGCCTGCCGCTCGCCGGCATCCTCGCGGCGTTCTGGGGCGTCCTTCTCGGCTTCCCCGTGCTGCGCCTGCGCGGCGACTATCTCGCCATCGTGACGCTCGCCTTCGGCGAGATCATCCGCCTCGTCATCATCAACTGGCAGGAGCTCACCGGCGGCCCCAACGGCGTCTCCGGCATTCCCCGTCCTACGTTCTTCGGCATCCCGCTCGACAACAGCGACGACGGCCTCGCCGCCAGGCTCGGCATCGAATATTCGCCGACGCACCGCATCATCTTCCTGTTCTACCTGATCCTGGCGCTTGCGCTGCTCACCAACTGGGCGACGATCCGCCTGCGCCGCCTGCCGATCGGACGGGCCTGGGAAGCCTTGCGCGAGGACGAGGTCGCCTGCCGCGCGCTCGGCATCAACACCACCACCACCAAGCTGACGGCGTTCGCGACCGGCGCCATGTTCGGCGGCTTCGCCGGCGCGTTCTTCGCCACCCGCCAGGGCTTCATCAGCCCGGAATCCTTCACCTTCCAGGAATCGGCGCTGGTGCTGGCCATCGTCGTGCTCGGCGGCATGGGCTCGCAGCTCGGCGTCGCGCTCGCCGCGCTCGCCATGATCGGCGGCTTCGAATTGTTCCGCGGCCTCGAGACCTACCGCATGCTGGTGTTCGGCATGGCCATGGTGCTGATCATGATCTGGCGGCCGCGCGGCCTGGTCGGCCATCGCGCGCCCACCGTCTATCTGACCAAGGCGAAAGCGATCTCCTCCGACCTCGTCAAGGAAGGGCACGGATGAGCGGCGACAAGATTCTCAGCATCGATCGGCTCGCCATGCGCTTCGGCGGCATCGTTGCCGTGCAGGACCTGTCTTTCGCCGCCGAGCGGAAGAAGATCACCGCGCTGATCGGGCCGAACGGCGCCGGCAAGACCACCGTGTTCAACTGTATCACCGGCTTCTACAAACCCAGCAGTGGGACCATCCGTCTCACCCACGACGACGGCAAGACGATCGCACTGGAGCGGCTGAGCGATTTTCGCATCGCCAAGCAGGCCAAGGTCGCACGCACCTTCCAGAACATCCGGCTGTTTCCCGGCATGACCGCGCTGGAGAACCTGATGGTGGCGCAGCACAACGCGCTGATGCGCGCCTCCGGATTCACCCTGCTCGGCCTGCTCGGCGTTCCCGCCTACCGTGACGCCGAACAACGCGCCATCGACCTCGCCACCGACTGGCTCAAGCGGGTCAAGCTGATCGACCGCGCCGACGATGCCGCCGGCAATTTCGCCTATGGCGACCAGCGCCGGCTCGAGATCGCGCGCGCAATGTGCACCGAGCCCGCGCTTTTGTGCCTGGACGAGCCCGCCGCCGGTCTCAACGCGCGCGAGAGCGCGGCCTTGAGCGAGCTGCTGCTCTCGATCCGCGACGAACTCGGCACCTCGATCCTGCTGATCGAGCACGATATGTCGGTGGTGATGGAGATCTCCGACCACATCGTGGTGATGGACCACGGCGTCAAGATCGCGGAAGGCACGCCGCGCGAGATCCGCGACGATCCCAAGGTGATCGCGGCCTATCTCGGCGCCGACGAGGAAGAGGCGGCAGCCGTGATGGAGGCCGGATCGTGACGCCGGCGCCCTCTCCTCTGCTCGCGATCCGGGGCCTGCGCGCCGCCTACGGCAAGATCGAGGCGCTGAAGGGCGTCGACGTCGATATCGATGCCGGCGAGATCGTGGCGCTGATCGGCGCCAACGGCGCCGGCAAGTCGACGCTGATGATGACGATCTTCGGCAAGCCGCGCGCCCGGGCCGGCCAGATCCTGTATGAAGGCCGCGACATCACCAACGTCCCGACCCACGAGATCGCGCATCTGCGCATCGCGCAATCGCCGGAGGGCCGCCGCATCTTCCCGCGCATGAGCGTGGCGGAAAACCTCCAGATGGGGGCGGACGCCACCGAATGCACCGAGGCCGAACGCGAGGCGACGCTCCAGCGCGTCTTCACGCTGTTTCCACGGCTGAAGGAACGATACGACCAGCGCGGCGGCACCCTCTCCGGCGGCGAGCAACAGATGCTGGCGATCGGCCGCGCCCTGATGAGCCGTCCGCGCCTGCTCCTGCTCGACGAACCTTCGCTGGGCCTCGCACCGCTGATCGCGCGCCAGATCTTCGATGCGATCCGCACCCTGAACCGACAGGATGGCCTCACCGTCCTGATCGTCGAGCAGAACGCCAACCATGCCCTCAAGCTCGCCCATCGCGGCTATGTCATGGTCAATGGCCTGATCACGCTGGCCGGCACCGGCGCCGAATTGTTGCAGCGCCCTGAGATTCGCGCCGCCTATCTGGAAGGCGGCCGGCACGGCTGACCGAGCCGCACGCGCTCCCGCGTGCGGCCGAATGTGGCGAGATATCTGCGCCAATGCCCGTATTTTGCCGGTGACTTCTCCGGAAATTCATTCAAGAATGGCGCCGGTTTGGACCGGGCCTGCCCGGCAACTTCCACAGGCGACCACCCGCGAGGTATCTCATGAAATCACTGAAGCTCATCGGTCTGGCATTCGGCGTATCGATCGCGCTGTCGAGCGCGGCGTTCGCGCAGGATGTCACCATCGCAGTCGCAGGTCCGATGACCGGCGGCGAGTCCGCCTTCGGCCGCCAGATGAAGAACGGCGCCGAAATGGCCGTGACCGATATCAATGCCGCCGGCGGCGTCAACGGCAAGAAGCTCGCGCTTTCCGTCGAGGATGACGCCTGCGACCCGAAGCAGGCGCGCTCGATCGCCGAAAAGATCGCCGGCGCGAAGATCCCGTTCGTGGCCGGGCATTATTGCTCGTCGTCGTCGATCCCGGCCTCGGAGGCCTATGCCGACGGCAACGTGCTCCAGATCACGCCGGCCTCGACCAACCCGCTGTTCACCGAACGCAAGCTCTGGAACGTGGCGCGCGTTTGCGGCCGTGACGATCAGCAGGGCCTGATCGCGGCGCAGTACATCGCCAAGAACTACAAGGGCAAGAACATCGCGATCCTCAACGACAAGACCACCTACGGCAAGGGTCTTGCCGACGAGACCAAGAAGGCGCTCAACAAGGCCGGCGTCACCGAGAAGATGTACGAGTCCTACAATAAGGGCGACAAGGACTTCAACGCGATCGTCTCGCGCTTGAAGCGCGACAACATCGACCTCGTCTATGTCGGCGGGTACCATCAGGAGAGCGGCCTGATCCTGCGTCAGATGCGCGACCAGGGCCTCAAGACCGTGCTGATGGCCGGCGACGCGCTCGCCGACAAGGAGTACGCCTCCATCACCGGCCCGGCCGGCGAAGGCACGCTGTTCACCTTCGGTCCCGATCCGCGCAACAAGCCGACCGCAAAGAAGATCGTCGAGGCTTTCAAGGCCAAGAATATCGATCCGGAGGGCTACACCCTCTACACCTATGCGGCGATGCAGGTGTGGTCGCAGGCGGCCAAGAAAGCCGGCACCACCGACGCCAAGAAGGTCATGGAAGCGATGAAGGCCGGCAAGTGGGACACCGTGATCGGCCCGATCGAGTATGACTCCAAGGGCGACATCAAGCAGATCGACTACGTCGTCTACAAGTGGGACGCCAAGGGCGGCTACGCCGAGATCAAAGGCAACGGCACCTGAAGGCGGCTCCGGGGCTCAAACCTCGCATGCGAACCTCACCAACGCCCCGGCTTGCCCGGGGCGTTTTTCTTTGTGCGGCAGGATCAGACGGCTGCGGGCAGCTCGCCGGCGGCCGTGGCCTGGGCCTTGCGAAGCGCTTGCAGGAGATCGTTCGGCCGAAACGGCTTTTGCAGGCAGATCACGTTGGCGAGGTGGGGCGCTTCTTCCATGAAGTCCAGCGCCGTCATTCCGGACACCGCTACAACGGGCAGCCCCGGCGCACATTCGCGCAGGGCCGCGATGACGTCGACGCCGCTGATGTCACCGAGAAAGATATCGACGATCGCCGCGTCGAACGGACCTTCAGCGAAGGCCTTCAGCCCGGCCGCGCCGCTGTCGGCCTCGGCAACCTCGTAATGGTTGACCCGAAGCACGATCGCGACCATCGCACGCACATCCTTCTGGTCGTCGATGATGAGAACGCGAGACATGGGAACAACTCCCGCAGATCAATCAAATCGTATGTTTCAAGCCTGGAACCCGGGACCGTGGCGGGGCATTATGACACCGCGCAGTAAAGCGCATCTTACCCGATCCCTATTCCGCGTTCCCACCCAAGTTAGGTAAGCTGTAACCCTCGGTTGAGTCGGCGCTGCATCGGTTCACAACCCGGGCCCGGAACGGGCTACCGTGGAGGTCAAGGCTGCCAGATCTTGGAACTGCGGAGATGCTCAACACGGGTCTGCACGAGATGAACGCGCCTGCGATCGACCGAAGCACATTTCTTTCCACTCTCCCGGCCACCTCAACCGACCGCAGCGCGGCTCTGTGGATCGTCGGCGTGTCCTCGATCCTGTTCGCGTTGGCCGTGCCGTTCGCCGGTATCCCGTTGCCGCCGATTCCGGCCTTCGTCGCCAGCTATCAATCCGCCCTGGCTGTGAGCGACATCATCACGGCGGTGCTGCTGCTGTCGCAGTTTTCGGTGTTGCGGACCCGTGCGCTGCTGTGGCTGTCGACCGGCTATCTCTTCACCGCCGCGGCGGCGCTGGCCCACGCCCTTACCTTCCCCGGCCTGTTCACCCCGACCGGACTGTTCGGCGCGGGCAGCCAGACCACCGTCTGGCTCTACATGATCTGGCACGGCGTCTTCCCGCTGCTCGTGCTCGGCTATGCCTGGCAGAAGGAAAAGGACGGCGGCCCCACGATCAAGGGCCCGACCAGCAACGCGATCTGCGCCATGGCGCTCGGCGTCATCGCGGCCATGGCTGCCTTTACCTGGATCGTCACAGCCCAGCACGATTTGCTGCCGGTGCTGCTCCGCGACGGCCGTTACACGGCGACCATGATCGGGGTCGTGTCCTTCGTGTGGTCGCTGAGCTTCGCCGCGCTCGTTTCGCTGTGGTTCCGCCGCCCGCATTCCGTGATCGACGTCTGGCTCATGGTCGTGATGTGCGCATGGCTGTTCGACATCGCGCTGTCTGCGATCGTCAACGTCGCGCGCTTCGATCTCGGTTTCTACGCCGGCCGTCTCTACGGCCTATGCGCGTCGAGCTTCGTGCTCGCGGTGCTGCTGATCGAGAATGTCCGCCTTCAGGTGCACACCGTCGGCCTCGTCGGCAGGCTGCGCCAGCAATCGGCCTCGGAACGCGATTACTACGGCAAGCGCCTCGCGCTGTACGGCGCCGTCGTGGAATCCTCCAACGACGCCATCATCACAAAGACGCTCGACGGCATCATCACCGGCTGGAACAAGGCCGCCGAGCATCTGTTCGGCTATTCCGCCGCGGAGGCGGTCGGAAGGTCGATCGACATCATCGTGCCGCCGGACCGCAAGCACGAAGTCAGGAGCATCCTCAACCGGATCGCCGGCAACGAGTCGATCGCCCAGCACGAGACGGTGCGGATTCGGAAGGATGGCCGCGCGCTCGACGTCGTCCTGAATGTTTCGCCATTGAGATCGGACAACGGAGAGATCATCGGGGCCTCCAAGATCGCCCATGACATCACGGAGGAGAAGGAGGCGCGCGAGAAGCTGCGCCGCGAGACCGAGGAGCGCCGGCGCATCTTCGAGACCTCGCAGGACCTGATCCTGGTCACCGACGGTTTCGGCAATTTCGTCCAGGTCAGCCCGAGCGTGAAGGACATCCTCGGCTTCACCCCCGAAGACATGATCGGGCACAGCGCGACCGAGTTCATCCATCCTGACGACCTCGAGAAGACGCGGGAGGAGATGCGGGCGGCACGGCGCGGCGCGGTCAAGCGCAGCTTCGAGGCGCGCTACTATCACTACGACGGTCACGAGGTCACGTTGAACTGGATGGGCACCTGGTCCGAGCCCGTGAAGCGCCATTTCTTCATCGGCCGGGATCTCACGGAGAAGCAGGCCGCCGAAGCCCAGTTCCGGCACGTCCAGAAGATGGACTCGATCGGCCAGCTGACCGGCGGTGTCGCCCACGATTTCAACAACGTGCTGACCGTCATCACCGGCACGATCGGCATCCTGGCCGACGCGGTCGCCGACCGCCCCGAGCTGGCTGCGATCACCAAGCTGATCGACGACGCCGCCGAGCGCGGCGCGCAGCTAACCAAGCATCTGCTGGCCTTCGCCCGCAAGCAGCCGCTCCAGCCCCGCGAAATCGACGTCAACGCGCTGGCGCTCGAAGCCGCCAAGCTGTTGCACCCCACCCTGGGCGAGCAGATCACCATCGTGCCGCAGCTCACCGAGGATGCCTGGCCGACGCTGGTCGATCCCGGCCAGTTGTCCACCGCGATCCTCAATCTCGCGCTGAACGCCCGTGACGCCATGCCCGAGGGCGGCACGCTGGTGCTGGAGACCCGCAACATCTTCCTCGACGACGGCTATGCCAGCATGAACCCCGACGTCGTCGCCGGCAATTACGTGATGATCGCGGTCAGCGACACCGGCTCCGGAATCCCGCCGGAGCTGATCGACCGCGTGTTCGACCCGTTCTTCACCACCAAGGAGGTCGGCAAGGGCACCGGGCTGGGCTTGAGCATGGTGTTCGGCTTCGTCAAGCAATCCGGCGGCCACATCAAGATCTACAGCGAGCAGGGCCACGGCACGAGCGTGAAGATCTACCTGCCGCGCTCGAGCGGCGTGCAGGAGAGCGAGTTCGAGGCGCTGCAGAATGTGCCCGTCACCGGCGGCAACGAGAAGATCCTGATCGTCGAGGACGATGCGCTGGTGCGGCAATATGTGGTGACCCAGGTCAAGAGCCTCGGTTACACCGCGCTCGAGGCCGCCAACGGCGCCGAGGCCCTGACCATCCTCGACAACAACAAGACCATCGACCTGCTCTTCACCGACATCATCATGCCGGGCAACATGAACGGCCGTCAGCTGGCCGACGAAGCCGTCCGCCGCCGCCCCGACCTGAAGACCCTGTTCACCTCGGGCTATACCGAGAATGCCATCGTCCATCACGGCCGGCTCGATTCCGGTGTGCTGCTGCTGGCAAAGCCCTACCGCAAGACCGAACTCGCCAAGATGCTCAGGACGGCACTGGCGAGTTGAGCCTGCGGCATCCCTGCGCTATCGCAAGGCGAGCTCCTTTCAGCGCGCGAGGCCATCTTGAAGAATCTGCTCACCGACATTGCCGGGGTCCGCGTCGGCCATGCCGAGGACGCCAAACTCGCCAGCGGCACCACCGCGATCATCTTCGATTCCCCCGCTGTCGCCGCGATCGACGTGCGCGGCGGCGGTCCCGGCACGCGCGAGGACGCCCTGCTCGATCTCGCCAACACCGTCGAGCGGGTCGATGCGATCGCGCTGTCCGGCGGCTCCGCTTTCGGCCTCGATGCCGGTGGCGGCGTCCAGGCCTGGCTCGCCGAGCAAAGGCGCGGCTTCAAGGTTCGCGAAGCCCTGATCCCGATCGTGCCGGGCGCGATCCTGTTCGATCTGCTCAACGGCGGTGACAAGGCCTGGGGCCGCTTCTCGCCCTATCGCGACCTTGGCTATGCCGCGGCCGCTGCCGCCGGCACCGACTTCGCGCTCGGCAGCGTCGGCGCTGGCCTCGGCGCTACCACCGCGACGTTCAAGGGCGGGCTCGGCTCGGCTTCGGCGGCGACTCCTGATGGCGTGAAGGTCGCGGCGATCGTCGCCGTCAACGCGGTGGGCACCGTTACCGTCGGCGACGGGCCGTGGTTCTGGGCGGCGCCGTTCGAGCTCGGCGGCGAATTCGGCGGCCGCGGCCTGCCTGACACGTTCACCGACGACATGCTTCGCATGCGCATCAAGGGCGGTCCCGCGGCAAGCGCGCGCGAAAACACCACCATCGGGGCCGTCGTCACCGACGCGGTGCTGACCAAACCCCAGGCCAAGCGCCTGGCGATGATCGCGCACACCGGCTTTGCCCGCGCCATCTATCCGGTGCACGCACCGACCGATGGCGACGTGCTGTTTGCGGCGGCGACCGGGGAGAAGCCAATCGAGCCGCTGATCGGCCTCACCGAGCTCGGCACCGTCGCCGCCAACGTGGTCGCACGCGCGATTGGCCGCGCCGTGTACAGCGCGACCGCGCTGCCGTTCCCGGGGGCGCAGCCGGCGTGGAAGGACAGATTCGGCTGAAGCATGATCCGGAAAAGTGCGCAGCGGTTTTCCGGAAAGACCATGCGCAAACAACAACCTGAAGCGCGGTGACGTGCATCCAAAGCTCTTCGCGCTTTGGAAACGAAACGACTGATGCGGCGTTACCCCGGCGGCCTCAGGTGTGCTGCCATGCCGTCATCCGTGATCAGGTTCTTCCGCTATGCGCCCGACACGCGGGAGCTGAAGGTGACTTTCGTCAGCGGACGCCTCTATGTCTATGAGGACGTTCCGCCCGAGGTTGCCGCAGCGTTCCGGCAAGCGCGCTCAAAGGGCGCGTTCTTCAACCACGAAATCCGTGACCGCTACGTCTATCGTGACATCACGCACGAATATGCCGGCTGATCGCGGATGCCGCTCAGACACTCATCGACATCGACGAACCGGCCGCCGCCGAAGAGCCCTGGCCCTGGCCGCCCTGCTGCTGCATCAACTGCGCGAACAGATCATAGGCCGAATTGCGGGGGCTGGAGGGGCCCGGCACCGTCGTCGACATCTTGAAGCCGTCGGCATAGGTGACGGTGGTGGTGGTCGAGCCGTCGGCAGCAATCGTCGTCGTCGAGGTCGATCCGCCGACGGACTTCGACGATGAATCCGATCCATCGCCCGAGCCGCCGGCACTCTCCGCGTGATGGTGGCCGTGGTGACCGCTCTTCAGGGCCTTCGACATCTCGTCGAGACTGACGTTGCCGTCGGAATTCGCATCGAGCTTGGAGAACACGTCATCGGCCTTCGCGAGGTTGGTTCCGCCAGCCCCCAGTGCGTCCTCGAACTCGGACTTGGTGATGTTGCCGTCGCCATCCGCATCGATCTGCGAGAACAGATCCTTGAGTGCAGCGTCCCGGCCTTTCGACGTCGCGTTCGACGACGTCGAGGTCGCCACGCTGCTACCGTCGGACGATTGGCTTTGTGCCGCGATCAGCGCGCTCATCGTTTCCGGCGAAATCTGTGCGCAATTGCCCGAATTGACCGATGAGGTCGCGCCGCTGGTCGTATTGCTGCTGCCGCTGTCGATCGCGAATGGGTTGGTCGCGCCCTGCGCCGATCCCGTCTTGTGCGTCGACGAGGACGATTTCGAGTTCGTCAGCGACTGAATCGCGTCGAGTGCGCTCGATACGGCCCCGACGGCCCCAAGGGCAAACAACATTGCACAACTCCAACCGATGCGGCATGCCGCGGCCAATGTTCTGCAGGTGTCGGCAGCAAGCGTCGTGCCAGCGCAAAAAGTTCAATGAAATCCGGCTACGCGGCGCCCTGGACGGCCGGGGAACACCGGCAATTCGTGCCGGCCGCGGCAGAATTTTCCGCCCACAGCAAGCACGCCTGTCCTGCATTGCCCGCCATGGAGGCCCATGTTAGGCGAGGCCATCTTTCACGGCCGCACCGGGAAACCGCGCCATGACCCAAGCCTTTACCCCCCGCCCGCTGGCCATCGCGCCCTCGATTCTGGCCTCGGATTTCTCCAGGCTCGGCGAGGAGGTGCGTGCCGTCGACGCCGCCGGCGCCGACTGGATCCATCTCGACGTGATGGACGGGCACTTCGTTCCCAACATTTCCTACGGCCCCGACATCATCAAGGCGATGCGCCCGCACACCAAGAAGGTGTTCGACGCGCATCTGATGATCTCGCCATGTGACCCCTATCTCGAAGCCTTTGCGAAAGCAGGCTGCGACCACATCACCGTGCATGCGGAGGCCGGCCCCCATCTGCACCGCTCGCTGCAGGCGATCCGCGCGCTCGGCAAGAAGGCCGGCGTCTCGCTCAATCCAGGCACGCCGGTCAGCGCGCTCGAATACGTGCTCGATCTCGTCGACCTCGTGCTGGTGATGTCGGTCAATCCCGGCTTCGGCGGCCAGGCCTTCATTCCCTTGGCGATCGGAAAGATCCGCGATATCCGCGCGATGACGGCGGGGCGCCCGATCGACATCGAGGTCGATGGCGGGGTCGGCCCCGACGTCGCCGGCGCGCTCGCTGCGGCCGGTGCCAACGCCTTCGTCGCCGGCACATCCGTATTCCGGGGCGGCACGCAGGATGCCTACAAGGCCAACATCGCCGCGATCCGCAACGCGGCGCTAGGGGCCCGCGGCGAAGCGATTTGAGAACCATTCGCGGGTCCCGAACCGGCGGCTCCGCCGCTGCGACCAAAGGCAATGAATGGAATTCACGCCACCCCGTTTTCCGCAGGCTTGGAACGCCTGCGCGCCGAATCCCTGCAGGACGGAGAGCGGGTGATCTGGCAGGGCCAGCCCGACGGCGTCGCCCACATGATGATGTGGCGGTATCTTTGGTGGATCGGATTTCCCTGGCTGTTGCTGACCGCCATCGGCTTCGATTGGATCGGCGGCGCGGCCCAGCCTCTCGCGATGCTCGGCGTTGCGATGGTTGCGGCCCCGCTGGTGATGCTGCTTCAGGACTTGCAAACGCTCTATCTCATTACCGATCGTCGCGCGCTCATCTTGCGAACGGCCTGGGGCAGACGGACGGTGAGCCAAACGTCATTCCAGGCGATGGACCCGGATTGCGAAATCCTCGACATCGGCCGTGGCGCCGGTCACCTCAATTTCGCGTCGGGAAGGTCGACCCGCTCGCCCGATGCCGACTATACTGGACGCTACGGATTTCGCTGTCTTCGAGAAGCGCCGCGCATACGGGAGATCCTCGAAGGTGCGCGCACGGGCGCGATGCGACAGCACGGAAAAAAAGTCGCGGCTCTTACGGGTGCTGCAATGCGCAATGCCTAAAATTGCAGTCTTGATCCGTACTCATCCGGACTTCACTGATTCGCGCAAATCACCGCAAGTGATTCCTGCCTGCTTTTGACGGGAGGACATCATGACGGCGATCCTGCTCTGGACTGGTGTAGCGTTGTGGTTGGCGTTCAACGCGGCGATTGCGGCTCGCAGCCTGCATGTGGCGCGACCGCTGAAGGCCGAGGCTTCTGCCCGCGTCATTCACCTTCATCGGCATCGGGGCTGAACGCCATGCAGATCACGCTCGTGAAGCGCCAGCCGAAGCGCAGGTGCCGGATCCCGCGCCGCCCGCATCCGGGCCTTGATTATTTCTTCGGCCGCCTCGATCGCACCGACGGCGCGATGGACGACGATGCCAGGCTCGACACGACCGACCTCGATCATTCGTTGGCGTCACAGCACTGATACTTCCCTCTTTCGGACCACCCCATGAAACCGCACTGCCCGAACTGCCTGAAGGAAATGACCAAGGCATCCGCGTCGCGTAACCTGTTCAATTGCGAGCCCTGCCGCGAGATCATCCAGTTTTTCGGCGGCAGCGCGGATCACGGCGAGCCCGGCCCGCAATTCTCCTGGCCGATCCGCCGCAAGCGGGTCGCTCACGCCGTTCACGCGGCCTGATCCGCCAGTTCAAATCGGCCGGCAGCCTATCCAGGTGCTTCGCCGGCATTGGACTTGCCGGCATCGCCGGCCATCCGCGGCGGCCGTACCACGGTGACGGTGCAGGCCGCTTCCGCGGCCACCTTGGCCGAGACGCTGCCGAGCAGCGTGCGCCTGAACGAGTCCTGCCGCGCTCCGATGATGACGTGGTCGACCTGGTTGACCTCGGCGAATTCCAGGATCGCGGCGGCGGGATCAACCGCCTCCAGCACATGAGCCGTCAGCCGGCTCTCATCCAGTTTGAGCGGCGTCGCCCAGTGCCGGAGTGCGACAAGGCGGTCGATATGCTTGTTGGACCCCTGCTCGTCCAAGGTGCGGTCGACCGCGATCCGGCTCAGCTTGAGCACGTTGAGGCAGGCGAGCCGCGCTGACGGCAGGGTGGCGAGGATGCGCTGGGTGGTCACGCGCAGCGCCTCGTTGAGCTCCGGTGCGCCTTCCACTGTGTCGAGCGCGACAGCGAGGATCGGGCTCGATGCGATTTGGGCGGCGACATCCGACTTCGCGCGCGGCGCCATGACACCCAGATTGAACCGGCGCCGCCAGGCGACGCTGATCGGGTCGCGTTTGATCCGCTCCGAGCGCGTGGTGAGCTTGACCTGGTCCGGATGGGCGAGATCGAAAGCAAGCTGGGACGCCGTCGGATAGCGCCACACCGGCTCGATCTCGAGACACCGCAGCACCACCTCCTGGAGCCAGGGCGGATAGTCGGCGCGGAGCTTGCGCGGCGGATGCGGATCGCGCCACAGCCGGCGCCGCATCGCGCGCAGCGTCTCGCCCTCGCCGAACGGCCGCTCGCCGGTGGTGAAGAAGTAGAGCAGCACGCCGAGCGAAAACAGATCGCTGCGCGGATCGTCGCGCACCCCCGACAGCCGCTCGGGCGCCATGTAGGGCGCAGTGCCGTAAGGCAGGCGGAACTCCTCCTGCAACAGATCCGGCAGGTGATTGTGATGCGACAGGCCGAAATCAATCAGCACGGCCTCGCCGCTCTCGCGGAACATGATGCTGCTTGGCTTGATGTCGTGATGGATCACGTTCTGCCGGTGCAGGTCGGCCAGCGCGCTCGCGATCCTGGCGACGAGCTGCCGGGCTTCGTCATAAGGCAGCGGCAGGTCGGGCAGCCGCTTGTAGAGCGTGGCGCCACCGATGCGCTCGATCACGACATAGGCCTGGTGCGCGAAATCGCCGGTGCCGAAACAGGTCGGAACGTGCGGCCCCGCAAGCCGCGGCAGGATCATCATCTCCATCTCGAAGGAGACGATCGCGGCGGGATCCTCGCCCTCCGAGACCCGCGGTATCTTCATCAGCAGGGGCACGTCGATGCCAGGATGGGTGACGGTCCACAGCGTTGCCATGCCGCCGGCGTGAACGCATTCGCCGATGGTGTAGCCATCGATCACTGCGCCGGATTTGACCAGAGGCTTCGGCATTGCCTTCAGCGCCCCTGCGACAGCCGATCGGCGAGCCAATGCGGCAGACCGTTGTCGCGAATTCTGCCCGCTGCGGTCGCGATGTCATAGGGCGCGCGGCAATAGGTGATCTGGCACGATTCGGTGTCGAACAAGACGAAAGCTGCCGACGGATCACCGTCGCGGGGCTGGCCGACCGAGCCGAGCACGGCGAGCCATTGCCGTCCACGCAGGAGCTGAACCGGGACGTCGGTCTTCGGCACGAAGCTCGTCATCTTCGCCGTCACCGACATCGAATAGAGCGCGGGACGATGGACATGGCCGCAGAACGTGACATGGGCCGGTGTCGCGATCAGGCTTTTGGCGGCCTCCACGGTCGAGCGGACATAGTGCCAGCGCTGGGGGTGGGAGGCTTCCGAATGCACGAAGAGGCGATCGCCGTCCTCGACCAGCATCGGCAATTCGGTCAGGAACCGCCGCTGCGCCCCGTCAAGCCGGCCACGGGTCCATTCGATCGCGACCTGCGCCTCGGCGTTCATGGTCTCTGCGGAGGAATTGACCGCCTGGTCGTGATTGCCGCGCACGGCGACAGCACCTTGGGCAACGAGCTCCATTGCGGTATCCACCACCCATTCGGGATCGGCGCCATAGCCGACGAAATCGCCGAGCAGCACGAATTGCTCCGCGCCCTTCGCACGGGCGACCTTCAGGCAGGCCTCGAAGGCCTGCCGGTTGCCGTGAATATCCGAAAAGACAGCGAGAAGCACGCACCCTCCACCCTCGAATTCTTATTGAAAGCCGATAAGGCCAATTTGAGGGAGGTCAAGACCATGCGCCAGCGCGGCGGCCTTTGCCAGCGCCCGCCGACGATGGCGGAGAGCCTATTGCTCGTCTTTCGGGGGCATTCGGGGCGGCGGCAGCGGGGTGAACACGGCGCCTTGCGCGCCGGCCGGCGGGGCGATGAACTCGCCGGTCGAGGAATCGCCGCCGGTCGTCTCCAAGATGGTCTTGGGCGTCACATATTCGCGGACCATGTCGATGATGCTGCCATCGCCGCCGCCGAAGTCGGCGGCGCGGCCGCCTTGCGGATTTCCCAGCGCGATCTCGTTCTCCGCGGCATGGGTCTTGTCGGCGAGCCTGTCGTTGTAGGGCACGCGGAAGGCACGCGGAATGCCGCTCGGGCGATTGTCCTCGTCGAGCTGCTCGACCCACAGATAGATCGAGCCGGGATCGCCCTGAAGCGAGTGCGGCTCGACGATGCGGGCCTTCAACAGCTTGAAGGACGCCGGCAGCCGGTCGGAACTGGCCCAGCCGAGCAGCCCGCGCATCTCGGTGAAGCTGACGACATAGAAGGCGCTGGTCACGATCACCGCGACCGCCTTCAGCGACCAGTGCAGGCGCGCATAGACCAACACGACCAGCAGCAGCGCGCCGATCACGGCGTAGGCGACCGACAGCGTCAGGATGACCGTCTGCAGATCAGTCACGGCGTATCCTCGTGGGGTTCCTGCTCACTCCGGTCCTCGGGTCGAGATCGGCGCCGTTGCGCCAGCCGCTGCGGAACGTCTCCAGCAGCGACTTCGGCCGCTGATCGACGTTGACGACCTTGCCCTCGTCATCGATCCGGAACCGGACCGCGGTCTTCTCGTCGCCGGTGTGGTCGAGCGTGAACTTGTTGTCGAACACCACCTGCGCCGTCGGATTGAGCTTCTGCACCTTCACGTTGGCCGTGACGGGCTCGCCGGTCGTCGCCACGAAATGCGAGATGTTGACGGTGTATTCGCCGGCCAGGATGCCGCGCACCGTGACGATCTCCTCGCGGATCGGCGAGGCGATCTTCTTGCCGGCGACGATGATGAAGTCGTTGGCCCCGCCGCGGTCGTCGCGGTCGAGGGTGAGGAAGCCGGCCTCGCGGTGGCGATACCAGGCGATGTTGCCGGCGGGATCCTGCACGAACAGGTCGAGATCGTCGGGGTGATTGTCCGGCCAGTCCAAGGTGATCATGAACTCGGCCTTGGAGTCGATCTTGCCCTCCTTGGCGTCCGGGGAGACCGCCAGCAACGCCAGGAAGAACAGGAACGCGATCACCTGGAGCGCCTTGAACAGCATCACGCCCAGGGGGTCGAACGCCTCCTCGCGCGGATAGAGACCGAAATCATCCATCATGACGAGGTGGCGCCCTTGACTGCGCCTTTGCGCTCGAGCACCGGCGTCACAAAGGTCTCGGTCAGCACCACCGCGTCCGAGAACACCCGCTGGGTCGCGGCGTCCAGCATGTAATACTGGATGCGGACCAGGATCGAGCCGACGAGGCCGGCAAGCGTCGTGTACATCGCGACCGCCATGCCGTCGCTCATCAACCCCATCGAGGAGCGCATCGCGACCTTGTCGGCGGCATCCAAGCCCGCGATCGGCGCCAGCATGATGATGAAGCCGATGATGGTGCCGAGCAGGCCGAGCTTCATCAGCGTGTCCGAGACGAAGGCTCCGAACCCGTTGGAGCCGCGCAGGCGATCGGCGAGCGTTCGCAGCAGCAGGGTCTGATCCACCGGGCGATAGTCCTGCGCTGCGGCCTTGGTCACCAGGCTTTCGATGTGATCGCGTACCAGCCCGCGCGGCAACGCCGCCGCACGCGCATCGAGGGCCTTGCCGCCATCGGGGGCCGCCAGCACCGCGCGGCAGCGCCGCGCCGCTGCGCCCTCCCGCGCGATCGCCCGCGTGCGCAGGAAGCAATGGCCGCAGGTGAGGACATAGAGTACCGCGATCACGCTCGAAATGTAGGTGCGGTCTGAGGTCAGCATCAGATGGATCAGACCGAACCGCCACAGCAGCACGACGGCGAAGATCGAGAGTCCGGTGAAGATCATCCAGAACAGGAGCGCGCTGCGCTCGGACGGGTCGGTCGCTACAGGCGCGATCGGTCCAATCGTCATCGAACTCATGCTGCACCGCTCCTCGGGCCGCACCGATCGGCCCATCAAGATTCCACCCGATTAGATCAAAGCCGCCGTATCAGGTCCAAAGACCCATGCCCAATCCGGCTTGGGAAATTTGCCCGAGCTGCGATCCTGCCTAACCCCGCAATTGGCAAGGCGCGGCGGCGTTGTTAGGCTGACCTTATCAAACGTCGAGGGTGATCGCATGCGCCTCGTGCTTCAGCTTGTCGCCCGTCTGCTGCTCATCGTGGCCCTGTGCCTGGGCGCGGCAACCATATGGGCCACGTTCGACGCCTATCGCAGCGTCGATCGGGCGACCGCAGCCTCGGCGCAGCGCGTCGCGCAGGCACTTCAGGGGCTGTATTGGCGCGAGCTTTTGTTGCGCAGCAGCAGGGCGCGCGAGCATATCCTGCCGGTTCCGGACTGGCGCACCCTGGAGACCATGAAGCTGATCGCGCCGGGCGTCTGCGTCGAGTTCCAGCCGGCCATCGCTTTTGAGAAGCCGCTGTGCGGCCAGAGCGAGGGGCTGGGCAAGACGCCGCCGCGCTGGTTCGCCGCCATCGTGCCGATGATCCTCGGCAGCCACGCCGAGGTGATACGGCCGGTCAGTCCCCGGGCCGCTTCCGCCGGCACGGTGGTCGCGACGCCGGATGCGGCCGCCGCGATCTCGCTCGCCTGGGAGTACATCCTCAACGTGATCGACGTCGCGCTGTTGATGGCGGCGGCGATCGCCCTGCTGGCATCGCTCGCGATCGCCCATGCGCTGGCCCCGGCGCGCGCGATCGTGACGGCGCTGCAGCGCATGGCGCGCGGACAATATCGCACCCAATTGCCGCGTTTCCGCTCGATGGAGCTGGCGATGATCGGCCGCGCCGTCGAGGAGCTCGGCGGCCGCCTGGAGGAAGCCACCGAGCAGCGCGCCGCGCTGACGCGGCGCCTGATCGAGATCCGCGACGACGAGCGCCGCGCCCTCGCCCGCGAGCTGCACGACGAGTTCGGGCAGAATTTATCCGCCATTCTCGCTTTCGCCAACACGATCGAGACGGCGAGCAAGAAGGGAAACGCCGACATCGGGATCGCGCAAGATGCGCGCATGATCTCGCAGGCCACCCATCATCTGATGGCCTCGTTGCGCGATGCGCTGAAGCGTCTGCGCAATCCGCTGCCCGAGGAGCTCGGGCTCGAGGCGAGCCTCGTCAATCTCGTCGACAGCTGGCGCTCGCAGAGCGCGGCGCGGCCGACGATCCGGCTCGACCTCAGGGGCGACCTGACGGACGTGCGGGGAGCGGCCGCCACCACCGCCTATCGCGTGGCGCAGGAATGCCTGACCAACGCGCTACGCCACAGTGCGGCGCGCGAGATTTCCCTGCGCATCGAACGCCGGACCGGCGACGACAACGCGCTGCTGATCCGCGTCGAGGACGACGGCGGCGGCGATGCGGCGCGTGTTGCACAGTCGGCCGGCTTCGGCCTGACCGGCATCCGCGAGCGCGTCAATGCGGCCGGCGGATCGCTCTCGATCCTGCCTGCCCGCGGCGGCCTCAGCGTCGCCGCCACCATCCCGCTCGCCGCGTGAGGCCGCCATGAGCGAGGTGGCGGCAACAGGCATCTCCGTGCTGCTGGTCGACGACCATCCGATCGTCCGGCAAGGCTACCGGCGTGTGCTGGAAAGCCAGGGCGATCTGCATGTCGTCGCGGAAGCCGACAACGCCGCGGACGCCTATGGCGCCTTCAAGGCGCACGACCCCGATGTCGTGGTGCTCGACATCTCGATGCCGGGTGCAAGCGGGCTGGAGGCGATCCGCAACATCCGCGCCCGCAGCCCGCGGGCGCGGATCCTGGTTTTCACCATGCACAACGAGGCCGTGCTGGTGAAAGCCGCCTTCGGCGCCGGCGCCAGCGGCTTCGTCACCAAGAGCAGCGAGCCATCCTCGGTGGTCGGCGCCATCCGTGCCGTCGCCCGCGGCGAGCGCGCCATGAGCGACGACATCGCGCATATCCTGGCCGAGGACAGCCTGTCGTCGGGTTCGGTGCTGGATCAGTTGGGGGAGCGCGAGATCGAAATCCTGCGCCAGTTCGCCGGCGGCGCCACCACCGAGCAGATCGCGGCGCATCTCAATCTCAGTGTGAAGACGGTGCAGAACTATCACTACCTGATCAAGACCAAGACCGGCGCACGCACGGACGCGCAGCTGGTGCGGCTGGCCGCAACCTGCGGTCTGACGAGGATCTAGCAGCAGAGCTGCCGCACCGGTTTGCCCCTGAAGCTTCTCGATCTGCCGAACGAAATTGGAACGCAGACCCTCCGGCTCCGGTTAACACGGCAATGAAGGAGTACAGGGTCATGAGTAAGGGTCACCACAAGTCAGTCGACCATCCCCCCGTCATCACGGTCGGCGAGTTGATCGACGAGCTCTGCCGCCTGCCCGACACCGCCGTCGTCCACTTCCGCTGTCCGATGCTCGATCAGGAGCTGACATTCCACCGGCTTCGAAAGCGGTCAAAAGACGCCGTAGAAATCGCGGTCGATGTCTATCCGGTTAGTCCGCCGGTCGTGCCGTCGTCCGATTCGGCCTACCAAACGCGAAGACATTCGGCTTCCTCGCCCTCGCTTCGCGACGGCGCCCTTCTTCACAAGGCGAGAGGTTGATCGGCCGCACAGCGAAGTGAATGAGTCCTGCGGCCTCAGGCCGCCTTCAGACCGCGCAGCAGCAGCGCCAGCGTCGCGTCGACGCGCGCAGCAAGATCGGCATCCTTCCACTCCTCGGCATGAGCCGGATGGTGGAAACGGACGGTCGCATCGAAGATCGCGCGCGCCGTGATCTTCGCGTCGGCGACGTCAAACACGCCCTGCTTCACGCCGTCGCTCAGGATCGCCGCGATCTGGTCGATCATGGTGTCCTTGTGACACTTCACGGCCGCGCAGGCCTCGCGCGCCAGCGTCAGGTAGGTCTCGAACATCTCGGGGTCGTCGAGCACGCGCGAGCGCTTGGCAGCGAACAGCGTACGCAGCCAGCGGTCGAGCCTGGCCGGCGCCGGGCCCTGCTCCTCGACGATCGCGCGCAACGGCGCGTCGATGCGGTCCAGCCAGCGCTTGGCAACCGCCTCGCGCAGCGAGGCCTTGCTGGGGAAATGGCGGTAGACGCTGCCGTGGCTCACATCGAGCGCACGGGCCACGTCGACCACGGTGGCCTTGGCAAGTCCGAAGCGCCGGAGCACGTCCTCGGTGACGTCGAGGATCCGCTCCGGCGTCAAGACAACAGCTTCATTCATGCCAGCACCATGTTCCCGTTGAGGGCTCAGTTTCCCGGCAGTAGAGCTGCTTCCGAAGCGCCCTGGCCGGTCGTTTCGGAAAGCCTATGCCCTAATGAGGCAGTTTCGCAGCCTGCGCCGCGATCTGGCGCGCCACCAGCAGATTGAGCCAATGCCCAATCACGCCGGTCAAATTGAGGATTTCGGTCGTCATCGTCTTAAGTCTCCATTCGTCCGCGGTCCCGTTCTTCAATTCGCCCTCCGATCCGCGTCGGATGTCGGGCTCCCCGGGGCTTGTCGCGGGACGCCCAATTGGAGCGTCCGAGAACGGATATACATGTCTCGCTGACAGATTTCAATATCTGTCATTCAATGATCCGTGATTGACAGCTGATTTCTGCGCGGGGCCGCCTCCCCCCTGCGAACCGGTCCGGTGGATAGCTCGGCGATCCCCCTCTCTCGCAGGTCAGACCGTTTGTTTCGCCCTGTCGGCTCTGTTAAATCACGGCGTAAAAAGCATTTTGGCCGGCGCCGCCTCCTCAGGATCGCCCGCCCACCTTCCTGGAGCCATCAGATGATCCCCCGCTACACCCGTCCCGAAATGGCCTCGATCTGGGAGCCGCAGACCCGGTTCAAGATCTGGTTCGAGATCGAGGCGCATGCGGCGGACGCCCTAGCCGAGCTCGGGACCATCCCCAAGGAGGCGGCCAAGACGGTCTGGGCCAAGGCCAGGAACGCCACCTTCGACGTCGCCCGCATCGACGAGATCGAGCGCGAGACCAAGCACGACGTCATCGCCTTCCTCACCCATCTCGCCGAGATCGTCGGCCCCGAGGCGCGCTTTGTGCATCAGGGCATGACCTCCTCCGACGTGCTCGACACCTGCCTCAACGTGCAGCTCACCCGTGCCGCCGACCTCCTGCTCGCCGACCTCGACAAGGTGCTGGCCGCGCTGAAGAAGCGCGCCTTCGAGCACAAGATGACGCCGACCATCGGCCGCAGCCACGGCATCCATGCCGAGCCGGTGACCTTCGGCCTCAAGCTCGCTTATGCCTATGCCGAGTTCACCCGCGCCAAGGAGCGCCTGATCGCGGCGCGCAAGGAAGTCGCGACCTGCGCCATATCAGGCGCCGTCGGCACCTTCGCGCAGATCGATCCCCGCGTCGAAGAGCACGTGGCGAAGGCGATGGGCCTCGTGCCGGAGCCGATCTCGACCCAGGTGATCCCGCGCGACCGCCACGCGATGTACTTCTCGACCCTCGGCGTGATCGCCTCCTCGATCGAGCGGATCGCGGTCGAGATCCGCCACATGCAGCGCACCGAGGTGCTGGAGGCCGAAGAGTTCTTCTCCGAGGGGCAGAAGGGCTCCTCCGCCATGCCGCACAAGCGCAACCCGGTGCTGTCGGAGAACCTCACCGGCCTCTCGCGCATGGTGCGCGCCTACGTGACGCCCGCGCTGGAGAACGTCGTGCTCTGGCACGAGCGCGACATCTCGCACTCCTCGGCCGAGCGCATGATGGGCCCGGATGCCACCGTCACGCTCGACTTCGCGCTGGTACGCCTCGCCGGCCTGATCGACAAGCTGCTGGTGTACCCCGCCAACATGCAGAAGAACCTCGACCGCCTCGGCGGCCTCGTGCATTCGCAGCGCGTGCTCCTGGCGCTGACGCAGAAGGGCGCAAGCCGCGAAGACGCCTACAAGCTGGTGCAGCGCAACGCCATGCCGGTCTGGCGCGGCGAAGGCGATTTCCTCCAGCTCCTGAAGAAGGACGTGGAGGTGCGGAAGTATCTCTCGGACGCCGAGATCGAGGAGCAGTTCGACCTCGGCTATCATCTCAAGCACGTCGACACGATCTTCAAGCGCGTGTTCGGCGAGAGCTGATATCCCTGTCATTCCGGGGCACGCGACGCGTGAACTCAGGTGCGCAATCGCGCACCTGAGAATCTCGCGCTACGATTCCGAGATTCCGGGTTCACGCTTCGCGTGCCCCGGAATGACAAGTGAACCCACAAGAAACGGATCCCCCATGCCCATCGTCAACCGCGTTGCCGCCCTCTCCGACGAAATGGCCGCCTGGCGCCATGACTTCCACGAGAACCCCGAGCTGCTCTACGAAGTCCACCGCACCGCGGGGATCGTCGCGGACAAACTCAGAGAGTTCGGCTGCGACGAGGTGGTGACCGGCATCGGCCGCACCGGCGTGGTCGGGGTGATCCGCGGCCGCAAGTCCGCCTCAGGCAAGACCATTGGCCTGCGCGCCGACATGGACGCGCTGCCGATCATGGAGACGTCGGGCGTGCCCTACGCCTCCAAGGTCCCCGGCAAGATGCACGCCTGCGGCCATGACGGCCACACCGCGATGCTGCTCGGCGCCGCAAAGTACTTGGCTGAGACCCGCAATTTCGACGGCACCGCGATCATGATCTTCCAGCCCGCCGAGGAAGGCGGCGGCGGCGGCAAGGCCATGGTCGAGGACGGGCTGATGACGCGCTGGAACATCCAGGAGGTCTACGGCATGCACAACATGCCGGGCCTGCCGGAGGGCCATTTCGCCACCACGCCCGGCGCGATGCTCGCCTCCTCCGACAACATCCAGATCACGGTCCACGGCAAGGGCGGCCACGCCGGCGCCGGCCCGCACAAATCCGTCGACAGCGTGCTGATCGGCTCGCAGATCGTGAATGCGCTGCAATCGATCGTGGCGCGCAACGTCGATCCGCTCAAATCCGCCGTTATCTCGATCACGCAATTCCACTCCGGCACGGCCTTCAACATCATCCCGGAGATCGCCGAGCTCGGCGGCACCGTGCGCACGCTCGACCCTGAAGTGCGCGATCTCGTCGAACGCCGCATCGGCGAAGTCGCCGAGAGCGTCGCCCGCGCCTATGGCGGCTCGGCCGAGACCAAGTACACGCGGATGTATCCGGTGACCATGAACCATGCCCGCGAGGCCGGCCTTGCCGCCGACGTCGCCCGCGACATCGTCGGTGCTGACCGCGTCAACGACAAGTTCATTCCGATGATGGGCGCCGAGGACTTCTCCTTCATGCTGGAGGCGCGTCCCGGCGCGATGGTGCTGGTCGGCATGGGCGACGGCAACGAGTGCCACCACCCGGCCTACGTCTTCAACGACAACATTCTGGGCCACGGCGCCTCGTTCTGGGCACGCCTCGTCGAGACGAGGATGCCGGCTGGCTAGCTCAGCTACGGCGATGCCGCGGCACTAACGTCGAGACGACGCGAGGCTTGTTCGTGCGCACCGCTTGACAAGTAGTCGGGTCGAAAGAGCTGGGCTGCCAGCGTCACTTGCATTTCATTGGCAGTTTTCGACGACGCTGGTGCCGCCGCCGCTCATCAAGCCGGCGTTCCTGTTGCCCCATCCTTCGAGCCGACATCCCTGCCGAACCGGCCGGCACCCCGCACTGTTGCAGAAGATCTGGCCGGTTGCCTGCGGCTTTGACGGCGCGGACTCGCTTGTCTTCCGATCATTGTCTCGCGATCTCGAATTCTCGCGCGTCGCAACCGGCTTCTTCTCCTGTACCTTTTCGCATTCGTTGTCGTCGTTGACGCGATAACCGGCCCGGCAGGTGATCTTCACGCATTGATCGCCGTCTGCCTTGAAGCCGAAATTGCATACCAGGGGGCAGATCCGTCCCGGCTTGGCCTTCAGCGCGTCCAGTGCGTCGATGCTGGCGAGCTTCACGTCGAATTGGGTACCGGCATATTTGTTGAAGAGCGTCAACGAGCGCTGCGCGGCCGAAGTCCACTCGCCCTCCGCCGCCGATGCAAGGCAGCCAACCCGGCGCAATTCGCTCTGCACGGATCTCGCGAGGTCGGCCCCCGATAAGGTTGGCTTCGGCTCAGGCGAAAGCGCGGCCACTTTCTGGTTCTCGACCTCAGGCAGCTGCCGATCAGCCGCCGGCTTGGCGCCCTGCTCCGTTTTCTCGGCGGCCTGTTTGGCGGTGAGTTCGGCCTTGGCCTTCTCCGCCGCTTGTTTCTCAGCCAACGCCTTCGCGGCTGCTGCCTCGGCGGCCTTGCGCTGCTGCTCGGCCGCCGCCGCCTTGGCTTGTTCGATCTGCTTTTGCTTCTCCGCAGCAATTCGCGCCTCTTCGGCGGCCTTGGCCGCGGCGGCAGCCTTCTCCTGCTCGGCCTTCTGGGCGCGCTCGGCAATGAGCCTTGCCTTTTCCTGCTCGGCCGCCTTGGCCTTCTGTTCGGCGGCCGCACGCGTCTCTTCGGCGCCGATCTTGTTCAGCTGGCCCTTGGCAAGACTGGCATAGAAGCCATCCGGATACGCCGCCAAGAACGCTTCCCAGCCATCTCGTGTCGCAAGCTGGAGCGCGAGCTCGTAGTCCCTGCGCACGGCCTCTTGCGGGTTGGCCTGGGGACCGGTCGCGGCCGGCTTGACCACGAGCGGCACATCATCGCCGCCGAGCGACCCGTAGACATAAGGCTCCTGCTTGTAGCCCGTGGTCTTGAGCACGTCGTCGCGCACGAAGCCGAACGCCTTGCGCAGATCGAGACCCGGCTTCGGCAGATGCTCGACCAGCGCGGTCGCGAACGGACTGTTTCGAGAATCGCCGTCGGATGCGGTCGAACCGGCTTTCGCGGCGAAGGCGATCATCGTATTCGGACTGGTTGGCTCCACCTTGGCCAAGCCGCGTCCGATCGCCCGCGAGGCCAGCGTGCGCTTCATCGTCTTCGCGAACGGATTGTCGCGGCAGGCATCGAGGATGATCAGGCGTAGCTGCTTGGCCGGCTCGACTGCGAACAATGCGCGTTCGACTGGAATGGTCTCGTCGAGAACGTCGCCATCCGTCTCCAGCGTCGCGTCAGTCGGGATGAGATAGTTGTTGCCGTCGAGCTCGATGCCGTGGCCGGCATAATAGATCACGGCCATGTCCGCATCGCGCGACCTGCCGGCAAACTCGCGCAGCATGCGTCGCATCTCGCCGGCACTGAGATCCAACCTGACGTCGACGGAATCAAAACCCGCCTTCTTGAACATGCCGCCGATCAGGGTGGCATCGTTCACGGGGTTGTTGAGCTTGGGCGCGCTCTTGTAAGCGGAATTGCCAATGACGAGCGCGACCCGGCGCTCGGCCTGCGCGGGCCCGCAGGCAAGCCCCATTGCCAATATCAACAAAGCAAATAGCCGAAACGGAATCACTTGCGTCCCCCCGGATGCAATGTCCTGAGACTATTCGATAGCGTCGCCGGTTACCAATTGTTGTTATGTGATTTCGGTCACATAGGCATCCCGAACGTGGGTAAGGCTAATGCGGCGAAGCCAAGCCCAGCTTCAGCCATGCCGAAACCGCGCTACATCTGCACCACCTCGTGCCGCATCACGAACGGCGCGAGCAGCGTGTGCACCTCGGCCGCAATCGTCTCGCGCTGATCCGGCGGCAGGCCGACCAGCGTGACGGTCGCGATCGAGCCGTGGCTGCCATGGGCGCCGACCTTGACCCTGCAATCGATGCCGCGCTCGACCAGCGGCGCCAGCACTTTGGCGAATACGCGCTCCGCCGCGTCCCAGCGCAGTTGCGGCTTGAACACCTTGCCGACGCCCGTCACGGGCATCGGATCGATCGGAATTACCTGCACCGGGACGGCCGCGCGCTCCGGCGTGCGCTCGCGCACCCACGATTCCAATTCGCCCGGCTCGACCTTGGCGCCCGGCTTCAGCTGCACGTATCCCACGGGCAATTCGCCGGCATAGGCGTCGGGTTGGCCGACCACGGCGGCAAAGCCGACGGCGGGATGGCGGAACATGATCTCCTCGATCGGCGCCGGATCGATGTTGTGGCCGCCACGGATCACGAGGTCCTTGGCGCGGCCGGTGATCCAGAGATAGCCGTCGGCATCGAGACGGCCGAGATCGCCGGAATTGACCCAGACCTCTTCGACGAAGGCACCCTTGTTGTGCTCGTCGTTGAGATAGCCGCTGAACACGCCGGGCCCGGCCATGATGACGACGCCGATCTCGTCCGGCTTGCAGTCGCGGATCAGGCGGCCGTCGGCGTCCAACTGCACGATGCGCACGCGCGAATAAGGCATCGGCAGACCGACCGAGCCGAGCCGGATCGGTCGCGCCGGATAGGCCAGCGTATGCACGCTCGAGGTCTCGGTCATGCCGTAGACCTCGACCACCGGCAGCTTCAGTTTATCCTGGATCGCCGAGCCGACGGCGACGGGGATCGCCGAGCCGCCGCCGGCGGCATATTTCAGGCTGGAGATATCCGCATTGCCGGGCGGCACCGCGAGGGTCGCGGCCAGCACCGTCGGCACGCTCGACAGCGCCTCGGGCTTGTAGCGCTCGACCAGTCCCCAGATATTCTTCACCGCATTTGGGTTGCGCCAGCCGCCCGGCGACAGCACGACCAGCGAACCGCCGCTCGACAGCGTCGTCAGCACCTGTGTCAGCGAGCCTCCGACGTGAAACAGCGGCATGCCGAACAGCAGATTGACGCCGGGCTTTCCCTTCAGCAGCAGATTGAGCGCCCAGGCCTGATAGACCTGGTTGGCATGGGTGTGCCGCACCAGCTTCGGCGTGCCGGTGGTACCTCCGGTATGGAAATAGGCGGCGATGTCACGGCCGAGAATCTTGCGCCCGCTGACGAGCCGGTCCGACGGCTGCTGCTTGATCAGGTCGCCGAAGGCGAAGATGCCCTTGTCAGGATCGCCGCCGCCGAACACCTGCACGATCGCCTTGAGGTGCTTGAGCTGCGGACGGATCTGCTCGACCTTCTGCCAGATGTCGGTGCCCGGCATCGGACCGAGCGCCACCAGGATCTTGGTGTTCGCGGCTTCCAGGATTTCCGCAATCTGGTGCGGCTCCAGCAGCGGATTGACGGGATTGGCGATGCCGGCGGCCTCCGCACCGAACAGCGTCACGAAAGCATCGGGCACCAGCGGCAGCATGAAGCTGATGACGTCGTCCTTTTCCGCGCCGAGCGCGTGAAACATGTTGGCGGCCTGCGTGACGCGCGCGATGAAATCGCGGTACGTGACCACGGCCGGCGTGTCGGCGGGATCGGCATTCTGCAGGAACTGAATCGCCGCGCCGTCGGGGTTGCGCTCGGCACCCAGCTTGATGGCATCATAGGTGCTCTCGGCCGCAATGCGCTCAGCGTAAGGGACCTGCTCGAAAGCGCGGACGTCCGCGTCCGTCAAAAGTTCCGGATAGTCGTTGCCGATAAGCCGATCGAGCGCATGGATGCCCGCCATGGAATTCCGTCCTCCCTCAGATGCATGTCCCCCGCCCGCTGTCTTTTGACATCTTGTTCGGCGAGGCCTCGACCAATGGCCGGTCGAGCGAGCGCAGAATGATGGATGATTTGCCGTTCGTCCATGGCCTTACCCGCTGCGGCGGCGGGCCTCAATCGACACCGGAATTGAACCTTCACACCCAATTCCGGGACCAAGAACTGGCGTCGGATTCGCTGGCCAGCGTCCTGCCGCAAGACTTGAGGTGATCATGCCTGGGCATCGGAGCAACTTCATCACCGCCCTCGGCGTAGCGCTCGCCATGGCAGCGGCGATCGCCATGCCGGGCGCGGCGTCGGCCGACGCCCAGCTCGACAAGATGCGAGTCAAGGTCGCGGCTTTCATTGCCGACAAGATGGAGAAGCTGGGCGGATCGCGCATCGTCTATCGGGTGGACGCCGACGGTTTGCGCGAGGCAGCTGTCGCGGACCTGCGCGACGACGTCTACAAGATCCTGCGCGAGGGCCGGATCGCCTTCTCCGGCCTCGCGATCCGCGAGGGCGGAGTCGAGGTGAATATCCCCAACGCGAAGGGCCGCGAGCAGCTCACACGCAAGCTCGCCTCGGCAGCGGAGGGATTGCCAACGCACGCGCTCACCGTCAGCGGCAGTGGCGACGGACCGGTCAGGCTGGCGCCGACCGAGGCCGCATCCGCCGCTCGGCTGCACGAGCTGGTCGACGATTCCATCGCCATGATCGAGCAGCGCCTCAAGGACGCCGGCGTCACGCTCACCAGCGTCCAGCCCGAGGGCGCAGATCGCATCCGTATCTTCCTGCCGGGCGCGACGGAGCCCGAGCGCATCACCGCGATCTTCGCCAGGAAGGTCAAGGTCAGCTTCCGCCAGGTCGACCTCTCGATGCCTGCCGACCAGGCACAGCGCGGCGCGCCGCCGGACGGCACGGAAGTTCTGCTCGGCTTCAAGGACAACCAACCCCACCTCGTCGCCAAGCACAGCGCGCTCGACGGGGACGACATCAGCTTCGCAGGTCCGGGATTTGCAATCGAAACGAACGAGCCCATCGCCTCGTTCCGCTTCAACGGCCGCGGCACGCGGCGCTTCGCGCACATCACCAGCGAGAACGTCGGCAAGCCCTTCGCCATCGTGCTCGACGACAAGGTGATCTCCGCCCCGGTGATCCGCGAGCCGATCACCGGCGGCTCGGGCCAGATCTCCGGAAACCTGACACTGGAGGAAGCCAACAGCGTCGCCATGATGCTGCGGGCCGCTTCGCTGCCGGGGCGCCTTGGCCTCGTCGAGCAGCAGGTCGTGCAGCCCGCCACGAAGCCGTAAGGCGAAGATCGTCCCGGCACCCCCGCCAGGGGCGCATCCCCCTCCGCGACGCCGTCTCCCGGTCCGAATCGCCGCCGCCACGGCCTGATGGACAACCGACGGGCAATTGCCGAAAGGCTCGATCGGGCTAGAATTTGCCTCTTGCGACATGGCGGCCGAAGGCTTCATTTCAGCCGACCGTCATCCGATTTCGGCTATAGGTGTCGAGCACACCGACCAGGACTGAAGGCCTTACGCGGGGTTAGTACCATGCCGTCCGGCAGCGCAGACATTTCCTCGATCCTCGACCGCATTCTCGACGCGGCCACGGACAATCTCAGGATCGCGAAGATCCTGGTTCAGATGGGCCTCGATCCCAACAATGTCACCTACGACGCGATCTTCAACCGGCTGCTGGAGATCTTCGTCAGCAACATCACGCTGGCCAATATGTTCGCCGTGGTCGGAGCGGTCTTCTTTGTCGCCACGCTCTTGATGCGGACGATGGTGCCGCTGCGCGTCGCCAATATGATCGGCTGCGCGTTCTTTGCCATCTTCGGCGCGCTCTCCGCCAACGTCGCAACGTTCCTGCTCTACCTGCTGATGCTTCCGATCAACGCCCTGCGCCTCCGGCAGATGCTCAAGCTGGTCAAGAAGGCGCGTCATGCCGCCGAAGGCGACATGTCGATCGAATGGCTGAAGCCATTCATGACCGAGCGCCGGTATCGCCGCGGCGACACGCTGTTCAAGCTGGGCGATCCCGCGAAGGAAATGCTCCTCACGGTCACCGGCAAGTTCCTGGTCAAGGAGATCAACGTCGAGATTGGGCCCGGAGCGCTGATGGGTGAGCTCGGCTTCCTCACACCCGACAACCGGCGCACCGGAACGATTCAATGCATCGAAGACGGCCAGGTGCTGACGATCACCTATGACCGGCTGCTCGAGATCTATTTCCAGGATCCGCAGTTCGGCTATTACTTCCTGGTGCTGACCAGCCAGCGCCTCCTGCAGAACATCGACCGCCTGCAGAAGCAGCTGGCCACGGAACGGGCAGCCACGACGAACAGGATCGCGTGAACGTGGGCAGCCCACGCCGGGCCGCATCATGTCGGTCCCGGAATTCTGCGGATGCCGCTGGTACCTGGCTCCCCTCCCATGACGCCGAGCGGCCCCGCCGCAAAACCGCCCCAAAAACCGAATGGTAACCATGGCGCCTTAAGGTGACGACGTGACCCATTCTCCGACCATCCTGGTGTTCGATTCCGGCCTTGGCGGGCTCACGGTGCTCCGTGAGGTCGTGGCCGCGCGCCCGGAAGCGGACTTTGTCTACGTCGCCGACGACGCTTTCTTCCCCTACGGCCACCACGGCGAGGACGAGATCATCGCCCGCGTCGTGCCGCTGATGGGGGAGCTGATCGGCACGCACGACCCTGATATCGTCGTCATCGCCTGCAACACGGCGTCCACCCTGGTCCTGTCGCACTTGCGCGCCGCCTATTCCGTGCCGTTCGTCGGCACCGTGCCGGCGATCAAGCCGGCCTGCGCGCGGTCGAGGACCCGCCGCGTCTCGGTGCTCGGCACCAAGGGCACGGTGAGGCGCGAATACACCAAAGCCCTGATCCGCGATTTCGCGCAAGGCTGCGAGGTGACGCTGGTCGGCTCGCCCGAACTCGCCTCGCTCGCCGAGGCCGCGCTGGGCGGCGCTTCCGTCAGCGACGGCGACATCCTGGCCGAGCTCGCGCCCTGCTTCGTCGGCGATACCGCGGATGCCGGCGCACGCACCGACACGGTCGTGCTCGCCTGCACGCATTATCCGCTGCTGCTCGACCGGCTGAAACGGCTGGCACCCTGGCCGGTGGACTGGATCGATCCCGCGCCGGCGATCGCCCGGCGCGTCTCCGACTTGCTCGGTCCGCGCAGCGGAGACATCGCACAGGCCGGCGCCGAGATGATCTTCACCTCGAACCGCGTGCACGGCCTTTCGGCCACGCTGACGCCGTTCTTCGGCGGACGCGCGCTGGCCTGACTTTCCGCCTCGGCGCCGCGCTGCTACGTTTTGCCGTCGTCCCCCAGCTGCAGGTCTTTCGATGTCGGTCCCGTCCACGCCACTCAACCGTCTCCGCCAATTGTGGAGCGAGGGCCGCCCCGCCTTCGGTGCGATCGCGACCATCCCGAGCGTGCAGATGGTGCAGATCATGGCGCGCTCGCTCGATTGGATCATCGTCGATCTCGAACACGGCCCGATCGGATTGACCGAAGCGCATGCGATGATCGCCGCCACCACGGGCACGCCGTGCACGCCCCTGGTGCGAATCGCGGCGAACGAGCCGTGGCTTGCGAAGGCGCCGATGGACATCGGGGCCTTCGGCATCAACTTCCCGATGATCACCAGCCGCGCGGACGCCGAAAAGGCAGTGCGCAGCGTGCGCTATCCGCCGCGCGGCGACCGGCTCTGGGGCCCGTTCCACGCCCCGTTCCGGTGGGGCCAGTCGATGCCGGACTACATGGCCAGCGCCGACGACGAGATGATCTGCATGGTCACCATCGAGCATGTCGATGCCGTCAACCGCATTGACGAGATCATGGCGACGCCCGGCATCGACGTCGCGGTGATCGGCCCCGGCGATCTCGCCACGTCCATCAACAAGCGCGGCCAGATGGACGACCCGGAGCTGCTGGAGCTGATCGCGCGCGCCGAGGCCGGCATCCTCAGAAGCGGCGTGCCGATCGGCGGCGTCGCCCGCACCGCAGATCAGGCCAATGCCCTGATCGACCGCGGCTACCGCGCGATCGCGCTCGGCTTCGACTGGTCGTTGTTCCAGCGCGGCATCATGGCGGCATTCCAGGGAATCAAGCTCTGAATAGCCGCAACGAGGGTGACAGGAGAAACAGGCTCAAGCGACTTTGCGCGGATGACGCCAAGACCCAGGCAACAAGCCATTGAAAATGATACAGATTTTTGTCATTACCAAGCCGGCAGCCTCGCCAGGCCGTGATGTGGCGAACCGGCCGGCCCCAAGAGGGTTGGTTCATGCTAGAGCGAGCGGGCGGGCACCGCTCGCTGCACATATTTTGAGCTTTGATTTGGAACTGAAGACCAATGCGCGGGACGCCCAAAACCATATCGCTGCGGCGTCGCCTGATCTGCGACCTGATGCATGCCTCGATGGGCGTGCCTTTCGTTTCACTCTCCCGCTCGCTCAATATCCGTCCCCTGCTGGAGGCCCGCGCACGCGCAACGGCGCCCGCCGGCTGGGCCGCGATGTTCGTCAAGGCTTTCGCCCTGGTTGCGCGGGACGAGCCGATCCTGCGCACTCTCTACGTCAAATGGCCTTGGCCAGGCTTCTACGAGCTGCCGAAGAGCGTGGCGACGGTCGCGATCGCGCGGGTGGACGATGGCGAGGAATGCGTGCTGCCCCAGCGAATTGCCGCTCCCGAAGCCCTTTCACTGGAAGCGATTGACGCCGAGATCCGGCTCGGCAAGACGGCCCCGGTCGAGGACGTCCCGATGTTCCGCAAGATCATGCGGGCGACCCGCCTGCCGCTGCCGCTGCGCCGCTTGTCCTGGGCGATCGGCCTGAATTTCGGCCGGCAGCGCGGCAATTGGTTTGGTAGCTTTGGGGTCAGCTCGGTGGCCGCCTATGGCGGCGGTGAGCTTCATCCGATCACGCCGGGCCCCTTTGTCGTCAGCTATGGGGTGGTCGAGCCCGACCAGACCATCCGTGTCGTGATCCGCTGGGATCACCGGGTTACGGACGCTGCTCCGATCGCCCGGGTCCTGACCCGGCTGGAACAGGTCTTGAACACTGAAATCGCTGCCGAATTGGGGGCGGCGGGGGCCAAGCCGATTCGGGCGTTAAGAACCTGATACTGGGTCCATTCGCATTGACAGTGAGCCCCAAACTCCCCTAAAAGCCGCCTGCTCGCGGGCCGATTTCGGCCCGCGAAGCGTTTCGCGACCCGTGGTCCTTTCCCTTAAGCTTTGGGGAACGGACCTGTCGGTGCCGGGCCTAGGTCCGTCACACAGGAGGGCGCGTTTCCTCAAACCATGACCTGAAGAGGACGCGATGACTAAGCGCAGTGAGGCGAAGTACAAGATCGATCGCCGTATGGGCCAGAACATCTGGGGCCGCCCGAAGAGCCCCGTGAACCGTCGTGAATACGGCCCCGGCCAGCACGGCCAGCGCCGCAAGGGCAAGCTCTCCGACTTCGGCGTGCAGCTGCGTGCCAAGCAGAAGCTGAAGGGCTACTACGCCAACATCAGCGAGCGCCAGTTCCACGGCATCTATGTCGAGGCGAGCCGCCTCAAGGGTGACACCGGCGAGAACCTGATCGGCCTCCTGGAGCGTCGTCTCGACGCGGTCGTGTACCGCGCCAAGTTCGTCTCCACGATCTTCGCCGCGCGCCAGTTCATCAACCACGGCCACATCAAGGTGAATGGCCGCAAGGTCAACATCTCGAGCTACCAGCTCAAGGTCGGCGACGTCGTCGAGGTCAAGGAAGCTTCCAAGCAGCTTGCCCACGTGCTCGAAGCCAGCCAGCTCCCCGAGCGCGACACGCCCGACTATCTCGAAGTCGACCACGGCAAGATGACCGCCAAGTACATCCGCATCCCCGGCCTCTCCGACGTGCCGTTCCCGGTGCAGATGGAGCCCCATCTGGTCGTCGAATTCTATTCGCGCTGATATCTTCGCGATCCATTGCTCAAAGGCCCCGGTTTCCGGGGCCTTTTTATTGTGATAACCTGGTTTCGATGTCCCAGACGACCGACCAGCTCGCCAACATCACCCCATCGGCAACGCCTTCCGAGGCGGAGCTTGAAGCATGGGCCAAGCTGCCCCGTGACGAGCAAGTCCGCCGATATCAGGCACTGTTCGCCCAGCCTGATTGCAACAACTTCACCTCGGACACGCCGGACGACATCCTCGCTGCCGCGCGCCAACGTGTTGCTCAGCGCCGCCATGGCTGAGTATCGGCTATCGGAGCGCACCCGAGCCGACCTGATCGCCATCTACGATTTCACCGAGAGCCGGTTCGGCAAGTATCAGGCTGAAGCCTATTACGCGGGTCTTGTCCGTTCCTTCGAACTTCTTGCCGACTTTCCCCTGATCGGCCGGCAGGTGGATGAACTCGCGGCAGGATATCGACGTTTCCGCTTCCAATCCCATCTGATTTTCTACACCGTCCAGCCCGACCACGTCGAAATCCGCGCCATTCTTCACGGCGCACAAGACATCAGACCGCAATTGTTCGACTAGATGAAATGACGAGATCAGCCATGCTCTACACCCCTCCCCCGATAGATCCCAATGCGCCGCCGGTGCGCATCAATCTGCTCTCGGACACGCAGACCAAGCCGACGCCCGGGATGCGCGAGGCAATGGCGCGCGCGGAGGTCGGGGACGAGCAGGTCGGCGATGATCCGACCGTGAACGCGCTGTGCGAGCGCGTGGCCGATCTGCTCGGCAAGGAGGCGGCGGTCTACATGCCCTCGGGCACCATGTGCAACGTCACCGCGACGCTGGTGCATTGCCGCCCCGGCGACGAGATCCTCGCCCATGAGACCGCGCATATCATCGCCCGCGAAGGCGGCGCTCACGCCGCGATCGGCGGCTTCCAGGTCACGCAGCTGAAGGGACCAGACGGCCAGTTCACGCCAGAGACCTTTCGCAAGGCGCTACATCCGCGCACGCGCTACCAGCCGCCGCAGACCGTCGTCAGCGTCGAGCAGACCGCCAATATCGGTGGCGGCACGATCTGGAAGAAGGCCGCGCTCGACGAGATCGTGACGATCGCCAAGCAGCACGGCCTCGTCACCCACATGGATGGCGCGCGCCTGCTCAACGCCACCGTGGCCAGCGGCATCTCCCCGCGCGACATGACGGCAGGCTGGGATTCGGCCTGGATCGATTTCTCCAAGGGCCTGGGCGCGCCGATCGGCGGCGTGCTTGCGGGCTCGCGCGCCTTCATCGATGCGGTCTGGCAGTGGAAGCAGCGCCTCGGCGGCTCGATGCGCCAGGCCGGCATTTGCGCCGCCGCCTGCATCTACGCGCTCGACCATCACGTCGAGCGCCTGGCCGACGACCATGCCAATGCGCGCACGCTCGCCCGCGGTCTGTCGCAGATCGCAGGGATCGAGGTCCAGGAGCCCGAGACCAACCTCGTCTTCTTCAAGCCCGACGGCGCCGGCATTGCCGGCGACAAGATGGTCGCAGCGCTGCGCCAGCGCGGCGTCACGCTTGCGATGATGGACGGACGCATCCGCGCCTGCACCCATCTCGACGTCAATGCGGCCCAAATCGAGGAGACGATCGGATACGTCCGCGAGATCGTGCGCGGCGCGTAAGCATGATCCGGAAAGCTGCGAAGCGGTTTTCCGGAAAGATCATGCGTAAACACCACCTGAAGCGCGATGACGATTCATCCAAATCTCATCGCGCTTTGGTCAACGTCCCATCGCGTCATAGACCAGCCGCTTCAGCTCGTCCTGGATCGGGCCCCGCTGCGAGGGCGACTGCATCATGCAGATGACGAACATGTCGTCGGCGGGATCGATGAAGAAGAAGGTGCCGCCGACACCGTCCCAGCGATATTCGCCTGCGGGCAGCGGCGGCTTCGCGCGCGTGCGCACGGCAAAGCCAAGACCAAAGCTGCTGTCGGAGCCCGGAAAATAGAATTCCGAATCTCTCGCGATTCCATTGGCTCCGTCGAGCTGGTCCGACGCCATCAGCGCCACGGTCTCGCGCTTGAGGTAGCGGCGACCTTCGAGCTCGCCGCCATTGAGCAGCATCTGTGCAAAACGTGCATAGTCGCCGATGGTGCCGACCATGCCCGCACCACCGGATTCCCAGCGACGCGGCGCGGTCGCCTCGATGATGCCGGCGACGGGACGATCGAACCAGTCGCCGGGCAAGGGTTCGGCGATCAGCGGCCGCCTGGCATGGTCGGCGACGAAGAACGCCGTATCCCGCATGCCAAGGGGATCGAGCAACCGCTCCTTCTCGAACTGATAGAGCGACCGGCCCGATGCCGTCTCGATCACCCGGCCCAGCACGTCCGTCGAATGGCCGTAGTCCCACAGCGTCCCCGGCTGCTCGGCCAAGGGCAATCGCGCAAGCCGCTCGGCGAATTGCGCATTGTCGGGATCGCCGTCGAACAGGCCGGCTTCCGTATAGAGCCTGCGGACGGGACTGCTGCCGTAGAAGCCATAGGTGATGCCGGACGTATGCCGGAGCAGATCGCGCACCGTGATCGGCCGCGCCAGCGGCTGGAGGGCCAGCTTGCCGTCTGCTTGCGGGACGCCGACCTGCACATCGGCGAAGGCCGGAATGTATCTCGCGACGGGGTCATCGAGAGCGAGCTTGCCGTCGTCGACCAGCATCATCGCCGCCACCGAGGTGATCGGCTTCGACATCGAATAAAGACGGAAGATGGTGTCGTCCGTCATTGGCTGCGCCGTCGCGACATTGCGCTGGCCGAACTTGCGGTAGAGTGCGGGCTTGCCGTGCTGCTGGATCAGAAGGATCGCGCCGGGGATCCTGCCGGCGGCGACCGCCTCGTCGAGCAACGCACTGACGCGCGCAAGTCCCGCCGTCGAGAAACTGCGGGCAGCCGGCGCTTCGGCACGAAGCTGGCTCGCCGCGCCCGCCAGCAGGACAAAGGCGGCGGCGAGGACGATCCGAACGAAAGCCTCACTTCTCCATGGCTTCATAAACCAGCTGCTTCAATGTTCGCTGGATTCGCTGGCGCTCGCTCGGGGTCTGCTCCAGCAGCAGGAAGAACATGTCCTGCTTGCGATCAACCACCAAATAGCAACCGCTGGCGCCGTCCCATTTCAATTCCCCGAGATCGCCGGGCGGCGGAGGTTTGGCATTACCCGGATCGGTGCGCACGGCAAACCCAAGTCCCATGCCAAAACCGTCACCGGGAAAATAGAAGTAGTCCCGCTCAACGCCGGAGTCCTTGCCGGCATGGTCCGATGCCATCAGCTCAAACGTCTGCGGGCTGAGATAGGTCTTGCCCTCGAACGTTCCTCCATTGACCAGCATCTGCGCAAAGCGGGAAAAGTCCGCCATGGTCGAAACCATGCCGCCGCTGGCGGATTCCCACTTCTGGCGAACCTCAGTCCTGTACTCGCGGCCGACCCGGAAATTGCTGTCGTTCGGCAGCGGCTGGGCGAGCCGTTTCAGCCTCTCCGGTTCGGTGACGAAGAAGCCTGTATCGGTCATACCGAGCGGATCGAGCAGCTTTTCCTTCTCGAGTTCGAACAATGTCTTCCCGGACACGATTTCCATGATCCGCGCCAGAATGTCAGTGGAATGGCCGTACTGCCAGAGTGCGCCGGGTTGATTGTGCAGCGGCAACTTGGCGATCCGCTCGGCGAACTCGGCGAGATCGAATTCGCCCGCGTAGATGTTGGCGTCGCGATAGGCCTTGCGAACCAGACTATCGCCGTAGAAACCGTAGGTTATCCCGGAGGTATGGCGCATCAGATCGAGAATGGTAATGGGCCGGGCCAGTGGTACCAGCTCAAGCGTCTTGGTGCCGTCCTCGGCCTTCTTCTCCTCACCGACCTTCACATTTGCAAAGGAGGGAATGTATTTCGAAACGGGATCGTCGAGCTTGATCTTTCCGTCCTGGATCAGTTGCATCGCCACAACGGAGGTGATCACCTTGGTTAGCGACGACAGGCGGAAGATGGTCTTGTCGGTGATCGGCGCCTTGCTGACCACGTCCTGCACACCGAAGACCTCGTGATAGACCGGCTTGCCATGCTGCTGGATCAGCACGTTCGCACCGGCGATCTTGCCGGTCGCGACCTCGTTCTTGAAGAACTCGGTGATCTTGGCGAGCTTGTCCTGGTTGAAACGCGCGCCGGCCGGTATCTCGTAGGTGCCCTCCGCCCGCGCCAGCGATATCGCGCCGAGCGACACCAGCACGCCGCAAACCAGCGCACACAACCCAGATCGTGAAATCATATCCCCTCCCCGGAACATGGTCCGGCGGAGTGTACCGGCCGCCTCAGTCGGCACAAGGGCCGGCGTGCCGCGCAAGTGCCTCGTCATGGAGTTTGGCGCTTAGCTCGGAGAAGCAGCAGAACACGACCCGGGTCACGGACGGCGCAGCCGTCAGGCCTTCGATCGTGGTGCGCACGGCGATGTCGGCCGCCCGGTCGGCGGGAAAACGGAAAATACCGGTCGAAATCGCCGGAAATGCTACCGAGGTCAGCTCGTGCATCCCGCACAGCTCCAAGGAACGGCGATAGCAGGAGGCGAGCAGATCGTCCTCGCCAAACCTGCCGCCATTCCAGACCGGCCCGACGGTGTGGATCACGTGGGCGGCCTCGAGCCGGTAACCTTTGGTGATCTTGGCATCGCCGGTCTTGCAGCCGTGGAGCAGGCGGCATTCGGCGACCAGATCGGGCCCGGCGGCCCGATGGATTGCGCCATCCACGCCGCCCCCGCCAAGGAGCGACGTGTTGGCGGCGTTGACGATGGCGTCAACGCTCAGCGTGGTGATGTCGGCAACGATGACCTCAAGCTCGGCGCCGCCAATCCGGCGCATCAGCCGGTCATTCATCAGGCCGCGACGACGACGCCCTTCTCGGAGAAAAGCTGCTGCAACTCGCCGGCCTGGAACATCTCGCGGACGATGTCGCAACCCCCGACGAACTCGCCCTTCACATAGAGCTGCGGAATGGTCGGCCAGTTCGAATATTCCTTGATTCCGTTGCGGAGCTCGGCGGATTCAAGCACGTTGAGGCCCTTATAGCCGACGCCGATATGGTCGAGGATCTGGACGACCTGGCCCGAGAAACCGCACTGCGGAAATTGCGGCGTACCCTTCATGAACAGAACCACGTCGTTCGACTTCACTTCGTTGTCGATGAATTCCGCGATGCTCATATCCGTGTCCTTCTGGGGCAGAGCCCTCACCAATATCCCTCGGGCCGGCTCAGCCGATCTAACCCGATACCTATCCATATATGTAGCCCAAACCGTTGTGCATCCAAAGTAAAATGGCGGCGACAGGTCCCCTGCGACCGGTTTGGCCGGGGTCGGGCCCATAGGCTGATGACATCAATATCATCGCCGGAAAGGACTTTCATACCGTAACGGAGCCCCTATCTAGGACGAACCCTGTTCATGGAACCGGGTGGTGCGAACAACGTTCTCTTGTCCTGTCTGGAGAAAAACGTGACGAAACAAGCCTCCGCCACGGCCGCCGCCCCGCTTTCGTCACTGTCCGGTCCGGGCGGTCTCGCCCAGAGGCTGCAGGACGCATTCATTGCCGTCCGCAACGAGACCGAAAGCCGGGCCGCGCCGCTCTCGCCGGAGGACCAGCAGATCCAGTCCATGCCCGATGCGAGCCCGGCGAAATGGCATCGGGCGCATACCACCTGGTTCTGGGAGCAATTCCTGCTCTGCGAGCACGCCGCAGGCTATCGGCCCTTCCACCCCGATTTCGCGTTCCTGTTCAATTCCTATTACGTCAGCGCCGGACCGCGTCATGCGCGCAATCATCGCGGCGACATCACCCGTCCCAGCGCCGATCAAGTCGGCGCCTATCGCAAATATGTCGATGCGGCCGTGGTCAAATTCTTCCGCGAGGCCGGCGCGGACAAGCTTCGTGAGATCGCGCCGCTGGTCGAGGTCGGGCTGAACCATGAGCAGCAGCATCAGGAATTGATGTTCACCGACATCCTGCACGCATTTGCGCAGAACCCGGTCTATCCGGCCTACGATCCGGACTGGCGCTTTCCCTCGGCGACGCGCACCGGCGATGAATGGCTGCAACTCAACGAGGGCATCCACACCGTCGGCCATGTCGACGGCGGTTTCCATTTCGACAATGAGAAGCCCGCCCATCGCGCCCTCGTGGGCCCGGTCAAGCTGGCACGCAATCTCGTCACCAACGGCGAGTGGCTCGCCTTCATGCGCGATGGCGGCTACCGGACCGCGACGTTGTGGCTGATGGATGGCTTTGCCGCGGCCAGCAAGGACGACTGGCAAGCCCCGGGCCATTGGCGCGAGGTCGATGGCGCATGGCAGGTCATGACGCTTGCCGGCCTCAAGCCGGTCGATCCCGACGCGCCGGTCTGCCACATCAGCTATTACGAGGCCGACGCCTTCGCGCGCTGGGCCGGAAAGCATCTGCCGACCGAAATGGAATGGGAGGTCGCAGCGCGCACAGGCCAGCTCAACGACGCCTTCGGCATCGTCTGGCAATGGACGCGATCGTCCTACTCACCCTATCCCGGCTACCGCGCCATCGAAGGCGCGCTCGGCGAATACAACGGTAAGTTCATGGTCAACCAATTGGTGCTGCGCGGCTCCTCGCTTGCGACGCCGGAGGGCCATAGCCGTATCACTTATCGGAACTTCTTCTATCCGCACCACCGCTGGCAGTTCACGGGACTGCGGCTTGCCGACTACGAGTAAACATTCTTATCCGACGACAAATGCGCGCCGGACAGCGCGTTCTGGAGAGTATCATGAATGTGCACGCCAGCGCTTTGGCCGAAGCCCATCTTCCCGACGAGCAGACCACCGCCTTCGCCCGCGAGGCCATCGCGGACCTGTCGCAGCAGCCGAAGAAACTGTCGCCGAAATATTTCTACGATGCGACCGGCTCGGAGCTGTTCGAGGCGATCACGAAGCTGCCGGAATATTATCCGACGCGCACCGAGCTTGCGATCCTGAGGGAACGCGGCAGCGAGATCGCAAAGATCATTCCGGAGCACGCCGCCCTGGTCGAGTTCGGCGCCGGCGCGACCACCAAGGTCCGCCTGTTGCTGAACCATTGCAAGTTCGCGGCCTATGTCCCCGTCGACATCTCCGGCGACTTCCTGAAGGCGCAGGCGAACGGCCTGAAGCGGGATTTTCCCTCGCTCGGCATCTATCCGGTCGCGGCCGATTTCACCACGCCGTTCGAGCTGCCCAAGCAGGTCGCGTCCATGCCGAAGGTCGGCTTCTTCCCGGGCTCGACCATCGGCAATTTCGAGCCGCAGGAAGCCCAGGCCTTCCTGAACAGCGCCCGCAAGATTCTGGGCCGGGGTGCGCAGATGATCATCGGCGCCGATCTCGAGAAGGACGAGCGCGTGCTCTATGATGCCTACAACGATGCCGCCGGCGTCACCGCGCGCTTCAACCTCAACGTTCTCGTGCGCATCAACCGCGAGCTCGGGGGCAATTTCGATCTGTCCGCCTTCACCCATCGCGCGATCTACAATCGCGAGCGGCACCGCATCGAGATGCACCTGATCAGCAGGAAGAGCCAGACCGTGCGCCTGCTCGGCACCAGCTTCTCGTTCAAGCCGGGCGAGAGCATCCACACCGAGAACAGCTACAAGTACAGCATCGAGCGTTTTGCAGCGCTGGCGCAGGGCGCCGGCTGGCGCGTGCGGGAGAGCTGGACGGATGTGGCCGGAATGTTCTCGGTGCACGCGTTGGAGGTCGCGCAGTAGACCTCCGCGCCTACTCCACCGGCTCCGTCCCCAACGACACCGACTCCCACACCGCCACCACGATCATGATCGCGGTCGTCGCGACCGATAGCCAGAGCGGCGAGAGGTCTGACGCGAACCAGCTCAGCACCAGCAACAGCGCGATCCCGACGCCGTGCGAGAGCTGGAGGAAGCCGCGGATCGCGTGCTTGAACAGGATCGTGCCGACCAGGAACACCAGGGGCCCACCGATCGTGCTCACGATCGTGCGCATGTCGGAGTGTCCGGCCGGGTGTTTCAGCACCAATTCGTCCGACACGGCCGTCAGGATGATGCCGGCCACGATCGGCGTGTGCAGATAGGTGTAGGCGAGCCGCGCCAGCCGGCCGGATTCGGCGGATTTCGAGATCCGCTCGGCGCCGGCCTCGGCACCCTTGTGAAAATAGACCCACCACATCGCGATGGCGCCGATCAGCGCCGAGACGAAAGCGAGGATGTTGCTCGCGGTCCATTCCAGCTCGGCAAATGTTGCGCCGTTGACGATGATGGCTTCGCCGAGCGCGATGATGACGAAGAGAGAGCAGCGCTCGGCCATGTGCGCGCCTTCGACGGCCCAGGCCTCGACCGACGAGAAGCCCAGCTTCGGCACCCAGAACCGTGCGGCCGGCGCGATATATTCCCAGCTCACCGCCGCGATCCACAGCCATAGCCGCGTGTCTCCCTCGGACAGACCGCCGGCAATCCACAACACGGCGGAGACCGAGAACCAAGTCAGGATGCGGATCGCATTGTGTCGCACTGCGGACCGGTGATGCGGGGTCGCAAACATCCAGAACGCGGTCCGTCCGACCTGCAGGGTCACGTAGGCGATCGCAAACCACAGGCCCCGTCCCTCGAACGCAGTCGGGATCGTGGTCGACAGCACGAGGCCGCCCAGCATCATGGCAAAAAGCAGGATGCGGACCGGAGTCAGCTCGGGATTGAGCCAATTCGTGACCCAGGCGGTGAAGACCCACACCCACCACACCGCCAGGAACAACACCATGACGTGCACCGCGCCCAGCGGCGTGAAATGGTGCAGCAGCGTGTGAGAAATCTGCGTGACGGCGAAGACGAAGACGAGGTCGAAGAACAGCTCGACAAAAGTGACGCGGCTGTGCTGGTTCGGTCCGGTGACGCGAAACATCGCGCCGCGAGGATTGTCCGCAGCCATCGTCATCCCCCGCTAAGCTTGGATCAGGTGCCGGGTGCCCCGGGCCCGCCAGGCACCCCGGTCTGCAGCGCCAGCGCGTGCAGCACGCCGCCCATCTGGCCGCGCAGGGACTGATAGACGATCTGGTGCTGCTGGACGCGGGACTTGCCGCGGAAGGATTCCGAGATCACGGTCGCGGCGTAATGGTCGCCATCGCCGGCGAGGTCTCGGATGGTCACCTCGGCATCGGGGATTGCTGCCTTGATCATCGCCTCGATATCGTGGGCGTCCATGGGCATTCGGGTCGTGCTCCTTGTCTCGGCTGCGAATCAGCCTCGTCGTCGAATCGCTGCCGGGGTCCCCGGCCCGGCAGGGCCAAACTTAGCGTGAACGGCCTTCTAGGTCACGCTTTCCGGCACTATATCCCTGATCGCATCAGGATAAAGGCACGACAAAGTGCCGCGCGTGGCAGATCGATCGAAAAGGCGTGACATCATGAAGCTTCCAGGGCCCGACCACCCCATCACCATCACCGCAAATCCCCGGCGTGTCCGCGTCACGGCTGGCGACATCGTGATTGCCGAGACCGACAAGGCGCTGACCCTGAAGGAAGCCAGATATCCGGCGGTGCAATATGTGCCGCGCCAGGACGCCAATATGGCCCTGCTCGAGCGCACCGAGCGCACCACCCATTGCCCCTACAAGGGCGATGCCAATTATTACAGCGTCAAGGCCAACGGCAAGACGCTCGACAACGCGATCTGGACCTACGAGACGCCCTTCCCCGCCATGGCCGAGATCTCCGGCCATCTGGCGTTCTATCCCGACAAGGTGAAGATCGAGGAAGTGGGGTAGTTTGGGATGCCGTCATTCCGGGGCGATGCGAAGCATCGAACCCGGAATGACGAGGGAAGAGCTACGCCCTGAAAATCGTGAGTCCCAATATTAGCAGCACCAGGAAGATCACGACGAACACGTAGAACAGGAAGCGGGCGATATCGGCGGAGGCTGCTGAGATGCCGGTGAAGCCGAGCACGCCGGCCACGATCGAAACAAGTAGGAAGATCAGCGCCCATTTCAGGATCGTCATCACCAGCTCCGCAATCGGTGGCCGCTCGCCTGCGGCCCTTCCACGCCCTCTTTCGCAGACGCTAACATCGCGGAGCGGAGCTGGTTCCTCATCCTGCTGAAACGATCTTGCTGAAACCGGTTCCCGGCGGCACAGTCCCGCCGGGAGCAAGAGCGCGGGGCGACCATGATGACGATGTCACATTCAGCGACGATCGGCGCGGAGGTGCAGGCCGCGCCGAAGAGCAAGATGCGCAATTTGGCGATTGATCGCGCCCGCACCTTCCTCACTTTGGTGGTGCTGCTGCATCACGCGGTGATTCCCTATACCTATTTCGGCCATACCGATCCGAGTTATTTCTTCGGCTTCGACATGGTCGTGCTCGCCACCGACAGCTTCTTCATGGCGATGTTCTTCTTCTTGTCGGGGCTGTTCGCCTGGTCCGGCATCGCCCGGAAGGGAATCCGGAGCTATTTGGCGGATCGCCTGCTTCGGCTTGGCCTACCCTTCGCGATCTGCGCCTTAACGGTCATTCCGGTCGCCTATTACGCGATCTCCCTGCGGCAGGATCCCGAGATCGGGTTTTCGGAATTCTGGTGGAATATGGTCACGAAGGGCCCGTGGCCGAGCGGGCCGATCTGGTTCCTGTGGGTCTTGTTCGCCTTCGACCTGGTTGCCTGCCTTTTGTACCGTTTGTCACCCAATCTGCTCGATCCGATCAATCGCCTCTCGCTGCATGGTCGCCGCCGGCCCGCCGTGTTCTTCGCGGTCATGCTGGCCGTCACCGCGGCGTTCTACATTCCCGGGCTGGTTCACTACGGACACAGCAGCTGGTTCGAGTTCGGGCCATTCTCGGTCCAGCACGGGCGCGTGATGCTGTACGCGACCTATTTCTTTTTCGGTGCCGGCATCGGCGTTGCGCAAATGGATCGTGGGCTGCTCGCTGTCGACGGCCGCATGGCAAAGGTGAGCTGGGACTGGATGGTCCTGGCGATCGTTCCGTATTGTCTGTTGTGGGGACTGATCTTCATCAAGCGCGAAATACTGGGCAACCCGTCGCCTTTGCCGGACTGGTATGAAGCGCTCTATGCCATCTGCTTCACTGTCTTCAGCGTGGCCATCATGTTTCTGATCCTGGCCCTGTTCCAGAGATTCAAGCAATCAGGCTCAGCCATGCTGCTCGATCCGATGCAGGGCGACGCGTTCGGCATGTTTCTGGTGCACTATCCGATCGCACTGTGGCTGCAATACTGGCTGTTCGACTATGATCTGCCGGCGATCGTCAAGGCCGCGATCGGGTTTGTACTGACTGTCGCAGCGAGTTGGGCGCTGACGCGCGCCTTGCGGCAGATCCCGGGCGCGTCACGCGTGTTGTGAGGCGCGGTCTCTCCACTCGTCATTGCGAGCCACCGGGTCCGCGCGTAGCGCGGCCCGATGACAGGCTCCGCGAAGCAATCCAGAATCCCTCCGCGGAGGTCGTGTGGATTGCTTCGTCGCTTTGCTCCTCGCAATGACGAATTGCGTGGCAGCGCCTTACGCCGCCTTGCCGCCCATGTACTCGGGCAGCCACCGCTCGAATGAGGCCCGCAGCGTGTCGATCGCCACCGGCGCCTCGCCCGCGATCGCGATCGCATCGCCGCCGGTGGTGCCGATGCGCGCGCAGGGCACCTCGCAACCGCGCATCTTGGCGAGCACGCGGCCGGCTTCGGCTTCCGGCACGGTGACGAGATAGCGCGCCTGATCCTCGCCAAACCAATAGGCCTGCGGGACCAGCGCGGTCGGCGCCGCCAGCAGCTTGGCGCCGATGCCGCCCGCCATCGCCATTTCGGCAAGCGCGATCAGCAGGCCGCCGTCGGAGAGATCGTGCACGGCGGTCGCGGTGCCCGCATGGATCATGCCGCGCACGCAATCGCCGTTGCGCTTCTCGGCGGCGAGATCGACCGGCGGGGGTGCGCCCTCCTCGCGGCCGCAGATGTCGCGCAGGTAGACGGACTGGCCGAGCCAGCCATGGGTCTCGCCGATCAGGAGGATGGCCTCGCCCTCGGCCTTGAAGGCGAGCGACGCCGACTTGGTGAAATCGTCCAGCAGGCCGACGCCGCCGATCGAGGGTGTCGGCAGGATCGCACGGCCATTGGTCTCGTTGTAGAGCGAGACGTTGCCGGATACGACCGGGAAGTCCAGCGTGCGGCAGGCTTCCGAGATGCCCTTCAGGCAGCCGACGAACTGGCCCATGATCTCAGGCCGCTCAGGGTTGCCGAAATTGAGATTGTCGGTGATCGCGAGCGGCTTGCCGCCGACCGCGGTGATGTTGCGCCAGGCCTCGGCGACGGCCTGCTTGCCACCCTCGAACGGGTCGGCCTCGCAATAGCGCGGCGTGACGTCGACGGTGAGCGCGAGGCCCTTCGGCCCGTCCTCGACGCGCACAACGGCGGCATCGCCGCCGGGGCGCTGCATGGTGTTGCCGAGAATGACGTGATCGTACTGCTCCCAGACCCAGCGCTTAGAGCACATATCCGGCGTGCCGATCAGCTTCTCCAGCGCAGGCCCGAGACCCATCGGCGCCGGCACCTCGCGCGCATGCACGACCGGCAGCGCGGCAGACGGGACGTGCGGACGATCATAGACCGGCGCCTCGTCGCCCAGCTCCTTGATCGGCAAATCGGCCATGACGTCGCCGCCATGCTTGACCACGAAGCGCTTGCTCGGCGTGGTGTAGCCGACCACGGCGAAGTCGAGGCCCCACTTCTTGAAGATCGCCTCGGCTTCCTTTTCCTTCTCGGGCTTGAGCACCATCAGCATGCGCTCCTGGCTCTCCGAGAGCATCATCTCGTAGGCGCTCATCCCGGTCTCGCGGGTCGGCACCGCGTCGAGATCGAGGTCGACGCCGAGGTCGCCCTTGGCGCCCATCTCGACCGCCGAGCAGGTCAGCCCCGCCGCGCCCATGTCCTGGATCGCGATGACGCAGCCCTTCTCCATGATCTCGAGGCAGGCTTCCAGCAGCAGCTTTTCGGCGAAGGGATCGCCGACCTGCACGGTCGGACGCTTCTCCTCGGACTTGTCGTCGAACTCGGCCGAGGCCATCGAGGCGCCGTGGATGCCGTCGCGCCCGGTCTTGGAGCCCAAATAGACGATCGGCATGTTCACGCCGGAGGCCGCCGCATAGAAGATCTTGTCGGTATCGGCGAGGCCGACCGCCATCGCATTGACGAGGATGTTGCCGTCATAGCGGGTGTGGAAGCGCACCTGGCCGCCCACCGTCGGCACGCCAAAGGAATTGCCGTAGCCGCCGACGCCGGCGACGACGCCGGAGACCAGATGCCGGGTCTTGGCATGCTCGGGCGCGCCGAAGCTCAGCGCATTGAGGCAGGCGATCGGGCGCGCGCCCATGGTGAAGACGTCGCGCAGGATGCCGCCGACGCCGGTGGTCGCGCCCTGATAGGGCTCGATATAGCTCGGGTGGTTGTGGCTCTCCATCTTGAAGACCACGGCCTGGCCATCGCCGATGTCGATCACGCCGGCATTCTCGCCGGGGCCCTGGATCACCCAGGGTGCCTTGGTCGGCAACCCGCGCAGATGGATGCGCGAAGACTTGTACGAGCAGTGCTCGTTCCACATCGCCGAGAAGATGCCGAGCTCGGTGAAGGTCGGCTCCCGCCCGATCAGCTTCAGGATGCGCTCGTACTCGTCGGGCTTGAGCCCGTGGGCGGCAACCAGCTCGGGGGTGATCTTGGGTTCGTTCTTCATGGCTTCAGGAGCTTTCGGCGGCGTTTGGCCGTTCTTAGGAAGATCGGAGGGCCGGGAAAAGCCCTTTATGGCGCATTTTCCCGCTGTCCCACGTTTTGCAGGGAGGAACGGCGGGAACAGGAATTGCACGGCGCGGACGGATCGGATTTAAGGGCTGAAGACCCGCAATTGAAGGCCCATTTCCTTGCACGAATTGACCAAAGCGCCCCCGCCCCGCCGCCCCGACCTCCATATCGCCACCGAAGGCGAGTTTGTGGGCTGGCGGACCTGGATTCGCGACAGTTTCGAGGCCCATGTCGGCCCCTTCTGGCATCAGATCGAGGCGGACGGCAGCGTCCGCTGCGCCTTCCGGGTCGAGAAGAAGCACCTCAACGGCTCCGGGAACGTCCATGGCGGCTGCTACATGGCCTTTGCCGACTATTCCCTGTTCGCGATCGCCACCCATGTCCTGGACAGCCGGGCGGTAACGACCAACTTCGCCTGCGAATTCCTCGACGCGGCACGGGAGGGTGAGCTGATCGAATGCACCGGCGAGGTCACCCGCGCCGGCGGCTCGCTGATCTTCCTGCGCGGTAAGATGATGTCCGGGGGGCGGGTGCTGCTGACCTTTTCCGGCACGATCAAGCGGATGAAGCGGAAGGCGCTCCCTCAGCCAAACGCATAGCTCGGCGCCTTCCCTTTTCGCACGCCCTCGCCCACAGTCGGAGCGAGCGCTTGTGCGCCGGGGAGCAGGAACAAGGTGCCGCAGAGCACACCGTCGAGGGGTCGCACAGCGGCCTCCGCAGCATCGCCGTTGCCGTCCATGCCCGCCACCGGCGCGCGTAATTGGCGCGACTATGCGCTGCTGCTCGCACTCGCCTGCTGCTGGAGCTCGACCTATCCGCTGACCAAGTTGGCGCTTCCCGCCATCCCGCCCATCACCTTCATCTCAACGCGCTCGCTGATCGCGGCCGCCTTCCTGTTCGCGATCCTGTGGATGCGCGGCATCAAGGTCCCGACCGACGCCAGGGCGTGGAAGCTGTTCGCGACCCAGCAATTGATCAACTCGACCTTCCCGTTCCTGATCATCACCTGGTCGCAGCAATATGTGCCGGCCTCGAACACGGTGGTGCTGGCCTCGACGACGCCGATCTTCGCCTTCCTGATCACCTCGCTGATCACGCGGCACGAGCCGGCAACGCTGCTCAAGCTCGCGGGCGCGATTTTGGGGCTCGCCGGCACTGTCGCCATCGTCGGGCTCGATGCTCTGCATGGCCTTGGCAGCGAGATCGTGGCGGAGATCGCGATCCTGCTCGCCACCATCTCCTTTGCCTGCGCGACGATCTTCGGCCTCCGCCTGTCCGACTACGACCCGATGGTGGTGGCGGCCGGCTCGCTGCTGTTCGGCGGCCTCATCCTGCTGCCGCCCTCGCTGATCATCGACCAGCCCTGGACGCTGCACCCGACGCCGACCGCGATCGTCGCCACCATCGTCATGGGCATCGTCTCCAGCGCGCTGGGATTGATGCTGTTCTACGTCTGCCTCGGCCGGCTCGGCACGCTGACCACGAACGCGCAAGGCTATCTGCGCATCCCGATCGGCGTCGGCCTCTCCGTGCTGCTGCTCGGCGAGAGCGTGCCGTCGAACCTCGCGCTGGGGCTGCTGCTGGTGATGGCCGGCGTCGCGGCCATGACGGTGCCGGCGGAGCGGCTGAAGCTGCGCTAGCGGTGTCGGAACGTCCGGTCGCGGCGCGCAATCAGATCGCCTTACGCAGCAATCCGCTCGCCAACTCGCGAAACGCATCAACGGCCTTGTTCAATACGGATTTTGGATCGTCGGCCGCCGCAACCCATAAGGCGGCGCTGAGGGCGGCACCGTTGAGCAATCGCCCCGCCGCTTCGACATCGACCGGCTTCACCACGCCTTGTTCGATCAGCGACTCGATCGTTCGCATGGTGATGTCGAGGCAGGCATTCTCACCGGGCCATTTGGAGGGATCGCCGAGCACGGCGGGTCCATCCAGCAGCATGATGCGCTGGATCTCGGGATCGAGTGCCATTTCGATATAAGCGCTCCCCTCTGCGAGAAGGCCTTCCCACAAGCTGGGCGCGCGCTCGCGAACCACGCGCAGCCGCTCCGCCATTTCACCGTCGATCTGCTCGACGACGGCCCAGAGAAGCCCCTTCTTGTCTTCGAAGTTGTGATACAGCGCGCCCCGCGTCAGACCGACGGCGGCAGTGAGCTCGTCCATTGACGCGTCTGCATAGCCCTGCGTGGCAAATGCCGTGCGCGCGGCACGGATGAGCTTGGCCCGATTTTCCGCCATGGCCGCGGCGCGCTTTCCCTTGGCCATGCCCCTTGACCCTCTTGACATACGGCTCGTATGTGAACTATCTCTCACATACGAACCGTATCTGAAATTGCCGTGACGCGCCACCCGTCGAGCGCCCACGTCCTCCCCGCCCATTCATCGATTGAAAGGTCCTGCCATGCCCCAGCGAGAGGCAATCTTCCCCGCAAACCGCCACGCGCTATACCAAGTGCATCGGTACTCCGCGGCGATCCGCTCCGGCGACCTGCTGTTCGTGTCCGGCCAGGTCGGCAGCCGCGAGGACGGCTCGCCCGAACCGGTGTTCGAGGATCAGGTGCGGCGCGCGTTTGCCAATTTGCGTGCCGTGCTCGCGGCGGCCGGATGCACGTTGGACGATGTGGTGGACGTCACCACGTTCCACACCGATCCCGCCAACCAGATTGAAACGGTGATGGCTGTCCGCTCAGCCGAGATCGGTGAACCGCCCTATCCAAACTGGACCGCCGTTGGGGTGAATTGGCTGGCCGGGTTCGACTTCGAGATCAAGGCCATCGCCCGGATCCCTGCAGCTCAATGAGGCCTGTCGGGCTGGGCTATTTACTTGGCGTCGTCCGCCAGCATCTTCCGGTATTTTTCGACATCGCGCGTCACGAGCTGCTGTAGCAGCTCCGGCGCGTGCTCGTTGGCATCGGGCGCGACGGTCGACAGGTCGGCAAAGCGCTTCTTCACCGCGTCGGTCTCGACCGCCGTGCGCGCGGCGGCGTTCAGCTTGGCGATGACGGCCGGCGGCGTGCCCTTGGGCGCGAACAGGCCGTTCCAGCCCTGCGCTTCGAATCCGGGTAGGCCGGCCTCCGCGGAGGTCGGCAGATCCGGCAGCGTGGCGAGCCGCACGGTCGAGCCGACCACGAGCCCCTTCACCAGCTTGTCGTTGATCGACTGCGAGACCGAGGCGGCCGCGTCGCAGACGCCGTCGATCTGGCTGCCGACAGCGTCAGTCAGCGCGGGCGCGGCGCCGCGATAGCCGACCAGCGTCACGTCGATCCCGGCCGAGGTGACGAAGCTCTTGCAGATCAGATAGTTCGACGAGCCGACGCCGGCATGGCCGAGATTGATCTTGCCGGGATTGGCCTTGGCGTAGGCGATGAACTCCTTCAGGTCCTTGGCCGGAAAGTCCTTGCGCAGCGCGATGATGCCGAACGTCTTCGCCACCATGGCGATCGGCACGAAGGAATCAGGCGTGAACGGCAGCTTCGGATAGATCGTGTAGCTCGCGGCATTGGTGCCGGCATTGCCGATCGCGATGGTGTAGCCGTCGGGCTCGGCGCGCGAGGCGCGCGCCAGCGCGGTCGAGCCGCCGGCGCCGGCGACGTTCTCGATCACGATGGTCTGGCCGAGCGCGATGCCCATCTGCTCGGCCACCGCGCGCGCGATCACGTCCGAGGTACCGCCGGCCGCGAACGGCACGATCATGGTGATCGGACGCTTGGGATAGTCCTGGGCGAACGCGGCCGTCGCAAAGGCGACGGCGGCGACAGCGACCGAGAGCCGCTTCAGCGCGAACGCAATCACGCGGCCTTTTCCAGATGCTGGACCAGGCCGGCGAACAGGCCACGGCCGTCGGTGCAGCCCATGATGTCTTCGACGTGGTTTTCCGGATGCGGCATCATGCCGAGCACGTTGCCCTTGTCGTTGACGATGCCGGCAATCGAATGCGCCGCGCCGTTGATGTTGTTGAAATCGTCGACCTCGCCGGCGGCCGAGCAATAGCGATAGAGCACCCGCCCCTCGCCTTCGAGCCGCTTGATGGTCTCCTCATCCGCCTCGTAATTGCCCTCGCCATGGGCGACCGGCACGCGGATCACCTGGCCCGCATTGTAACCGCGGGTGAACGGGGTGTCGGAGCGCTCGACGCGCAGATGCACGTCGCGGCAGATGAATTTCAGCCGCGCGTTGCGCATCAGCACGCCCGGCAGCAGGCCGGATTCACAGAGTATCTGAAAACCATTGCAGACGCCGAGCACGAGGCCGCCCTTGGCCGCATAGTCGCGTACCGCGTCCATCACCGGCGCGCGGGCCGCGATGGCGCCACAGCGCAGATAATCGCCATAGGAGAAGCCGCCCGGCACCACCACGAGATCGGTGCCAGGAGGCAGCGACGTCTCGGCGTGCCACACCATCGCCGGCTCGGTGCCGGAGATCAGCCTCAGCGCACGCGCCATGTCGCGCTCGCGATTGATTCCGGGAAAGACGAGGATGGCGGCTTTCATGGCAGAGGTTCCGACGAGGCTGGGAATCCGGTTGGCCAACAGGCCATTTCGTGAAGAGACATAACCATTTGACGGGGATTTTACCAGTGCTAGCCTTCGCAGAGGGCCTTGTACACAGGCCATGCACTTCGGTCGGCGACGCGCCGCTCGGCCGATCGATTGCCCGGGATTGAAGCCATGAACGTCCCGTCGCTGCCCCCCTCCCCCGCCGAGCCGGTCTCCGCCGAGGGCGTCGTCGCGGCCGGCGCCTATGTCGACGGCCGGCGCGTTGCCAATATCGCGATCAGCGAGGCTTCGAGCTGGCGGGCCAAACCCGGGCATGTGGTCTGGATCGGGCTGCACGAGCCCGACATGGCGCTGCTCGGCGCGGTGCAGAAGCAGTTCGATTTGCACGACCTCGCGATTGAGGACGCCAACCACGCCCATCAGCGGCCGAAGATCGAGCAATATGGCGAGGCCCTGTTCATTGTCGCCCGCACCGCGCAACTGATCGAGGGACGCATTGCCTTCGGCGAGACCCACATCTTCGTCGGCGAAGGCTATCTGGTCTCGGTACGCCACGGCGCTTCGACCTCGTACGCGCCGGTGCGCGAGCGCTGCGAGAGCTGCCCACGGGCGCTGGCTCGCGGCGAGGACTACATCCTCTACGCCATCCTCGATTTCATCGTCGACAATTACTCGCCCGTGCTCGAGAGCATCCACGACGAGGTCGAGGACATCGAGGACGACGTGCTCTCCAAGCAGATCAGCAAGGCGCAGATCGAGCGGCTCTACATGCTGCGCCGCGACCTCTTACGGCTCAGGACTGCGATCGGCCCGCTGGTGGAGGTCTGCCGCCGGCTGGAGCATGACGAGCTGTCGATGGTGCGGAAGGCCATGCAGCCGCTGTTCCGCGACGTCACCGACCACGTTCGTAACATCCAGGAACGCATCGATTCCATGCGCGAGGTGCTGGCGTTCGCCTTCGAAGCGAGCCTTTTGGTCGGTCAGGCGCAGGAAACCGCGGTGTCCAAGAAGCTCGCGTCCTGGCTCGCCATCATCGCGGTCCCGACCGCGCTCGCCGGCATCTACGGCATGAACTTCAAGCACATGCCGGAGCTGGAATGGGAGTACGGCTATTTCGTGCTGCTCGGCGTGATGCTGACGGCATGCGGATCGCTGTATTGGCGGTTTCGCAGCGTGGGATGGCTGTGAGCAAAGCGTTCAGCCAGCGGCAGCTCAGCTAATAGACCCTCATGGTGAGGAGGCGCGCAAGCGCCGTCTCGAACCATGCAGGCCCAGCTCTTGCAGCTCGGCCTTCATCCTTCGAGACGCGCGCGAACAGCGCGCTCCTCAGGATGAGGAGTGGCAGCTCAGCCGATCAACTCCACCCGATAATTCTCGATCACGGTGTTCGCCAGCAGCTTGTCGGCGGCTTCCTTCAGCGCGGCTTCCGCCTTGGCCTTGTCGGCGCCCGCGAGCTCGATGTCGAACACCTTGCCCTGGCGGACGCTGGCGACGCCGTCGACGCCGAGCGACTTCAGCGCGCCTTCGATGGCCTTGCCCTGCGGATCGAGGATGCCCGTCTTCAGGGTAACGGTGACACGTGCCTTCACGTCAGGATCCTCTTCAGCTCTTCACCAGCACCGGGCCGGAGCCCTGCGGACGCTCGTTCTCCATGAGGATGCCGAGACGCTTTGCAACTTCCGTATAGGCTTCCAACAGACCGCCGAGGTCACGGCGGAAGCGGTCCTTGTCGAGCTTCTCGTTCGACTTGATGTCCCAGAGACGGCAGCTGTCCGGCGAGATCTCGTCGGCGACGATGATGCGCATCATCTCGTTCTCGAACAAGCGGCCGCACTCCATCTTGAAGTCGACGAGGCGGATGCCGATGCCGAGGAAGAGGCCGGTGAGGAAGTCGTTGACGCGGATGGCGAGCGCCATGATGTCGTCGATCTCCTGCGGCGTCGCCCAGCCGAAGGCGGTGATGTGCTCTTCCGACACCATGGGGTCGTTGAGCTGGTCGTTCTTGTAATAGAATTCGATGATCGAACGGGGCAGCTGGGTGCCCTCCTCGATGCCGAGGCGCTGCGACAGCGAGCCGGCGGCGACGTTCCGAACCACCACCTCGAGCGGCACGATCTCGACCTCGCGAATCAACTGCTCGCGCATGTTGAGGCGGCGGATGAAATGGGTCGGCACCCCGATGTCGTTGAGGTGCTGAAACAGGTACTCCGAGATCCGGTTGTTGAGGACACCCTTGCCCTCGATCACCTGATGCTTTTTCGCATTGAACGCGGTGGCGTCGTCCTTGAAGTGCTGGATCAGGGTACCGGGCTCCGGGCCTTCATAGAGAACCTTTGCCTTGCCTTCATAAATGCGACGCCGACGGCTCATGGGGATGTACCGTGTTTTGTTGAAATCCATGTATTTGGTGTGCTCCGATTACCAGGATTTACGACCCACAGCGGAGCTGCCGTGAACAGCCCGGAACCCATCCATAAACCCTTGGAAACAGAACGGGAACCAAGCCTTCAGGCAACCTATCCGATTGGCTGTCCGAGCACAATCGATCCGGCCGTCCGGCGCCAACTTATACCGTCTTGCCTGCGGCTTAACGGCCCGTTGTTTTGCCGATTCGTGCTATCTATGTAGGCATGCAGCCGGGGCGCCGCAACGGAAGGCTCCCGCGCCATTCAGCAGGGATTTGGAACAAGGCATGAGCGAGTTCGACAAGCGCCAGGAAGGCTTCGAGAAGAAATACGCCCTCGACGAGGAGCAGAAGTTCAAGGCGGAGGCCCGCCGCAACCGGCTGCTCGGGCTGTGGGCGGCGGAAAAGCTCGGCATGTCCGGCGATGCCGCCACCGCCTATGCCAAGGAAGTGGTCGCTGCCGACTTCGAGGAGGCCGGCGATGCCGACGTCGTGCGCAAGCTGGCGGCCGATTTCGCCGCCAAGAACGTCGCGGTCACCGAGCAGGCGATTCGCGCCAAGATGAGCGAGCTGCTCGCGGTGGCCGCCGCCGAGGTGAAGGCGGGGAAATAGACCCCGCCTTGCGCTTCTATTTCAGCGTGATCTGAAAGGCCATCGAGCCGCTGATATTGAAGCCCTCCGTTTGTTGAGGTCCGAATTGCCGGTTGACGTTGGTGTTGACCGACTCCATCCGGCAATCGCGGGCTAGCACCTCGCGCAGGATATCGCATTCGCGCGCGGCCATCTCGTAGACCGCGCGGCGCGCCCGTTCCCGCAGCTTCTGGGCCTCTTCGCTGTCGCCGCTCGGACCAGCGACGAAGAAGTTGATCGACGTCTGCACACGGACCGGTCCGTCCTGCCGTAACCCACCACTCCCCAGTTCGGCGCGGCCGAGCGACTGAGCCGTGGCGGAGGCAGTCATGATAGACAGGGCAGTGCCTGCGGAAACGAGGAGCGAGCGAACTTTCATAACATTTACCTGTGGTTGAAGTGACGCCGCTTGCTAGCTCTCAGAGGTTGCGATCAGGCAAACTCTGAATTGCAAACAGCGCGCCGTCGCTTCACCACCGGTTAACCGCTACTCACTCCTCCTTGAAACCGTACTCCGGCACGTTGCCGCTGGCGCCGTAATATTTGTACGGCAGGAATTTGCCGCTCATGGTGATCTTGACGCGGTCGCCCTTGGGGTTGGCGACGCGCTCGATCCCCATGTCGAAGTCGATCGCCGACATGATGCCGTCGCCGAACTCCTCCTCGATCAGCGCCTTCCAGGCCGGACCGTTCACCATCACCATCTCGTAGAAGCGGTAGATCAGCGGATCGGTCGGCGGCATCGGCGTGCCGGTCCCGCGCATCGGCACTTCGTTGAGCATCGCAACTTCCGCCTTCGACAGGCCGAACAGCTCGCCGGCATTGGCGGCCTGCGGCTTGGTCAGCTTCATCTGGCCCATGATCGCGCCGACGATCAGCACCTCGGAATAGCCGCCGATCTTCTCGCAGATGTGCTTCCAGCTCCAACCCTTCTCGCGCTTGATGTCGAGCAGCTTCTCGGTGAGGTCTTCGCGTTTCATTTGGAGGTCTCCTTGGTTAGGCACTTAATCCGGGGCTGGTCCCGGGCATCCACGTTTGCCGAGGCTCATCGCTGGCAGCCGCGACCGTCAGTCCCGGCTTGCCGATCTGCACCAGCGGCACGTTGCGTGGATCGTGATCGGGCGTCTCAGTCGTGAAGGTCTTGCTGCGCGTCACCAGGAAATCGATGATGTGGTTGCGCAGCGCGTAGTACAGCGGATGGCGGTGCAGATCGGTGCGGCCGCGATCCCGCGGCAGCGGGTTCTCGACTACCTCGGCAAGCACCGCGCCGGGACCGTTGGTCATCAGGAAGATCTTGTCGGCAAGATAGATCGCCTCGTCGACGTCGTGGGTGATCATGAACGCGGTCTGCCCGGTCTCGAGGCAAATGCGCCGCACCTCGTCCTGCAGCGTGCCGCGCGTCAGCGCGTCGAGCGCCGAGAACGGCTCGTCCATCAGCATCATCTTCGGCGTGATCGACAGCGCTCGCGCGATGCCGACGCGCTGCTTCATGCCGCCCGACAGTTCAGACGGCCGCTTGTGCTCGGAGCCCGAAAGACCGACGAGATCGACGAAGCGCTGCGCATGTGCCTTGACCTTGGCACGGTCCCAGCTCCGCCATTTCGAGCTGACGGCGTAGGCGACGTTGCCGAGCACGGTGCGCCAGGGCAGCAGCGCATGGCTCTGGAAGATCACGGCGCGGTCGAGGCTGGTGCCGGAGATGGCCTGGCCGTCGACGATGACCGCGCCCTCGCTCGGCGCATCGAGCCCGGCGAGAATGTTGAGCACCGTGGTCTTGCCGCAGCCGGAATGGCCGATCACGCAAGCAAACTCGCCGCGCGGCATCGACAGCCAGAGATTCTCGAACACAGTGGTCGTGGCACCGCCCGCGCCGGGATAGCGCTTGGCGATGGCTTCGATGGAGATGAACTTGTCGGTCACTTGCCCTACTCCGGAAACGTGACCATGCGCGTGAACCGCGCCAGGATCTGGTCGAGCAGCATGCCGACGACCCCTATCAGCAGGATCGCGATGATGACGTTGGTGATCGAGAGGTTGTTCCACTCGTTCCAGACGAAATAGCCGATGCCGGTGCCGCCGACGAGCATCTCGGCGGCGACGATGACGAGCCAGGCGATGCCGATCGAGATGCGCATGCCGGTCAGGATCGTCGGCGCCGCTGCGGGCAGGATCACGGTGAAGGCGCGCCTGACGGTGCCGACCTCGAGCGTGCGCGCGACGTTGATCCATTCCTTGCGCACGCTGGCGACGCCAAACACGGTGTTGAGCAGCATCGGCCAGATCGAGCAGATGAAGATGACGAAGATCGCCGAGACCGAGGAATCCTTGATGGTGTAGAGCGCGAGCGGCATCCAGGCCAGAGGCGAGATCGGCTTCAGCACCTGGATGAAGGGATCGAGCGCCTTGCTCAGCAGCGGCGACATGCCAATCAGGAAGCCGAGCGGGATCGCGACCAGCACCGCCAGCAGATAGCCGGTGCCGACGCGCGCGATGGAATAGCCAAGCTGGATGCCCAGCCCCTTGTCGTTCGGTCCGTTGTCGTAGAACGGACGCTTCAGATGCTCCCAGAGCTTGGCGCCGACATCGAGTGGCCCGGGCATGGCGGATTTGCCTTGCGTCGCAGTCAGGCCCATCAGCTTGGCATATTCCGGGCTCATCGTCGCCGCGGTGCCGGTCGAGCGCGTGGCGAGGTGCCAGATCCCGAGAAACGCAGCGAGCAGCACGATGGAAACGAGGCCGGCGCGGAGACGGAGGGAGGATGTCATATGGCGCGATCTCTCCGCATGTCGTCCCGGCGAACGCCGGGACCCATAACCACAGGACGACATTTGGCGAAGACCGGTCGTTCGGTATTGCGACCTACCGCGATCGATAGATCACGTGGTATGGGTCCCGGCGTTCGCCGGGACGACGCTGGGGAGAGAGTGCCGTCCATCATGACGACTTCCTGATCTTGAAGCTCGCCACGTAATCCTCCGGCTTGGCCGGATCGAAGTTCTTGCCCATCACCGCGAAGGATTTGTAGGCGGTCGCGGGCGGCGACAGGCCCATCTCGGTCATCAGTTTCTTGGTGTCGGTGGCGAGATACACCTGCTCGGCCACGGCCTTGTAGTCGACGTCGCCCTTGATCTGGCCCCAGCGCTTCATCTGCGTCAGCATCCAGACCGCAAAGGACTGCCAGGGGAACGGATCGAAATCGACGCGCTTGGCGTCGGTCTTCACGCCGCCGAGGCCATCGGCATAGGTGCCGGTCAGGACCTGCTCCAGCACGGTGACCGGCGCGTTGATGTAATTGGCCGGCGCGATCGCCTCCGCGATCTGCTTGCGGTTCTCCGCCTTCGACGCGTAAGCCGTGGCATCGACGATGGCCCGCGTCAGCGCCGCAAAGCTGTTCGGCGCAGTCGTGATGAACTCGCGGCTGGCGGCGAAGCTGCAGCAGGGATGGCCGTCCCAGATCTCCTTCGACAACAGGTGCATGAAGCCGACGCCGTCATAGATCGCGCGCTGGCAGATGTTGTCGGGCGCGAGGAAGCCGTCGATGTTGTCGGCACGCAAATTCGCCACCATCTCCGGCGGCGGCACCGAGCGCAACTGCACGTCGGTATCGGGGTCGAGGCCGTGCTCGGCGAGATAATAGCGCAAGAGGTAATTGTGCATGGAATAGTCGAAGGGGATGGCGAACTTCATGCCCTTCCAGTCCTTCGGATCGCGCTTGTCCTTGTGCTTCATGGCAAGCGTGATGCCCTGCCCGTTGATGTTCTCGATTGCGGGCACTGCGAACGGAATGGCGTTGGCACCCAGGCCGAGCGAGATCGCGATCGGCATCGGCGCCAGCATGTGGGCGGCGTCGTATTCCTTGTTGATGGTCTTGTCGCGGATCACGGCCCAGCCCGCGGTCTTGACCACCTCGACGTTGAGACCGTGCTTGGAATAGAAGCCGAGCGGAGCCGCCATGATGATCGGCGTGGCGCAGGTGATCGGGATGAAGCCGACCTTGAGATCCTTCTTCTCGGGCGCGCCCGCTTGCGCAAACACCTCGGTTGCCGTCTTGAGCGGGAAAAACTGCGACAGTGCCGCGAGCGCAGTCGACGCGCCCACGGACTTCAGGAAAGCACGCCGCGCCACGTCCTGCGGAAACATCGCGCGCATCACCGCGGAGGCGACCACGCCCTCGTAGCGCTTCTCTTCACTCTCGGCAGGGTCGCAGCGCAAGGCCGAAGCCGCCTGCTCGTGCTCCTGCGCCGAACGGTGCTGGCCGCACACGCAACCGGCCTGGAGATTGCGGTCGGAGTCAAACGGATCGTCGAACGTGGACATGCTGCTGCGCCCCTTTGTCACATCGCGCGGCGAACGCCGTTGTCCGCCGCGTCGGCTCAAACTCCATCGTGGTCCGGCCAAGCCTTGCGCAGCCGGACCACGAAAAACATGCAGGTTCTATGCCGCCTTGCCTGTTACCTGGGCAGCCACCGGCAGGCCCTGCTCGATCGGCAGCGACGGATCGCGCGACCATTCGTTCCAGGAGCCGAAATACATCCGCACGTCCTTCACGCCGGCGTTCTTCAGCGCCAGGAACGTGTTCGAGGCGCGCGCCCCCTTGAAGCAATACAGGTACACGGGTGTGCTTGGCGTGATGCCGACGGTGGCGCATTCCGCCAGGATCTCGTCCTTGGACTTGAAGCGCGGACCCTCGGCGGTCGGCTTCATCATCCGGTACCATTCCAGCCACACCGCGCCGGGGATGCGGCCCTTGCGCGGGCAGAAATCCTTGCCGTAGGGAGACGAGCTGTCGCCGATCCACTCGTCGACGTCGCGCACGTCGAGGATGGCGATGCCGGGCTTGCCGACCGCGGACAGCATGGTCTTGGCATCGATCAGGATCTCGCCGGCCTCGGGCACGATCGCGAAAGAGGCCTTTGCCGGCGTCGGCACATCCTTCGTCACCGGAAGACCCGCGGCGGTCCAGGCATCGAAGCCGCCATGCAGCACCTTGACCTTGGGATAGCCGAGCATGGTGAGGAGATAGTAGCCGCGGCAGGACTGGCCGAAGCCGGAATTCATCGACTGCTCGTAGATCACCGCCGTCTCCTTGCCGGAGAGGCCGGCGGCACCGAAGGCGTCGGCGAACTTGGTCTTCAGCTCGCTGATGCCCTCGGGCGTCGAGGTCGCGAGGAACGTGAATATCTCATGCACGTTCACGGCATTGGGCAGGTGCCCGGCGGCATAGGCGTCGGGATTGCGGGTGTCGATCACGACACACGGCTCCGTCTTCAAGAGATCGGCAAGTTCGCTGGCAGAGATCAGAACGTCCGTCATTGGCAGCCTCTCCGTTGAGGTTAAGTGGTCTTCTGGGGTGGACTCGTGAGCTCAGGAATCAGCGAGCATCTTGCGCAGCTGCTTGGTGGCCGGCGTGACGATCGCGATAAAATAGGCCTCGCGCAGGCGCCGCTGCGCGCGATGGCCCTTCAAATAGCCGCGCGCGCCACAATGCAGCATCGCCGCATGCGCCGCCGCGACGCTGGCTTCGCCGGCGCGCAAGCGCAGCGCGATCACCTGGCGCCAGTAGGTCTCCTCCTCGTTGTAGGGGTCGCGCGCCAGCGCCATGGTCTCGGCCTCGATCTCGGCGGCGAGATCGTCGAAATCCACCGGCTGCTGCGGCAGATAGCGGTTGATATGACCGAGCGGACCATCAACCTCGCCCATGATGTTGATGCAGTCCTTGATGAGGCCGAGCGCCATGCCGGCTTGCAGCAGGATGAAGCCGGCGCGGATCTTCTTGACGAAGGGTCCGGCGGGATCGGCGAGGATCAGCTCGTCCGGCACGAAGACGTCGCGGAACTGCACACCATAAGTGCCCGTGCCGTCCATGGCGAGGAACGGCTTGCACGGGGTCAGGGTGATCGCGGGATCCGAGCAATCGGCCAGGAACATCACAGTGCCAGGCTCGCCGCTTGCGGCGCCAGCGTCGTCCTCACGCTCGAAGATCGTACCGAAATAATGGTCCGGGCCGAGATTGGAGACCCAGGGCAGCGCGCCGCGCACGATATAGCCGCCCTCGACCTTGCGCCCCTTCAGCTTGAGCTTCTCGATGCCGAAGAAGCTCTTCATCGGGTTGGAGAGCCCGGTGCCGCCGAGCACTCGGCCGGTCGAGAACGCATCGCCGAAGCGTTTCGCCAATTTCATATTGGTCGAGTTGGCGGCGTACCAGACCAGCGTGTCCTGGCACCAGGCCATGAAGGCGGTCGCCCCGCAGACCTCGCCGATCGCCGCCATCGTCTGGATGGCGCAGCGCAGATCGGCGGGACCTTCGTGGGGCACGTGACTGCCCCAGGCGCCGACCTCGCCGAACTTGCGCAGCACCTCGACCGGATAGACCGAACCGTCGTCGATGCCGGCGGCGAGCGGAGCGAGCTGCTCCCGCGCGATCCGCGCCACCTCGCCTGCAATGGACGGTGCGGGCTGATCCAGAACGTCGACCCGCGATAAAGCCAGTGAACCCATGATCGTCTCCCGCACCTTGTCCTGATTGCCGCCTGCTAGATGCCGACCTCGAGATTGACCGGCCGGGTGAAGGTGTTGGCAACCGGCGACCATTTCTTCACATGCGCGACCAGCGCGTTGATCTCGTCCTGCGCGATGCCCTCGCATTCCATGTCGACCTTGACGCGAACGTCGGTGAAGCCGACCGGCTTGTCCGAGGTGTCGCCGGTGCCCCAGACCGCGGTGATGTTGAGGTCGCCTTCGAGTTCGAGCTCGAGCTTGTTGACGATCCAGCCGCGATGCACGGCGTTGGCGTGCAGGCCGACCGCGAGGCAGGAGCCGAGCGCGGCGAGCGAGGCTTCCGACGGATTGGGCGCGGTGTCGTCGCCGAGCAGCCCCGGCGGCTCATCGACGATGTAGGGCGGCAGATTGCGGATGTAGTTGGCGTGGCGGAATTTTCCTTCCGCGACCGTCTTGCACTTCAAGGTCTTGACCACCTTCGGATTCGCCTTGCCGTTGGCGATCAGCTGCTCGAGCCCATTCTTGTCGATGGGCGCGAGGCACCCCGTCAGCACTGTCTTTTGAACGACCGCAGTCATCGTCTTCTCCCTGGCAGAAGTGGAAATCGGCAGGATACCGAACGGTCTGTTTCCTTGCATGGAGCGTGCCAGGACCAGCCAGAAAGCGAAAAGCGAAGCATTGGAGCCGCTTAGCGTCGCGACCAGGGGATCGATCAGCCCCCTCCTGCCCAAAGGCGGAGCAGATGCTTAAGCGGATGCGAATCTTTTCAGCGCCAACCAGATGCGGCTTGCTGATGTGATGCAGCTGCGATTAAGTTGCAGCTTATGGCAAAGACGTCATCGAAGAAGACCTCGCCCCACGCCGCCACCGGCGACGACGAATCCGCGCGCGGGCGCCTGCTCAGCGCCGCGTCGCATCTATTCTGCAAGAACGGAATCAACGCCACCGGCATCGATGCGATCATCGAGGAGGCCGGCACCGCGAAGACCACGCTCTACAAATTGTTCGGCTCCAAGACCAATCTCGTCAACGCGGTGCTGGAAAGCGAAGGCAAGCAGTGGCGCGAATGGTTCATCGCCGCCATGGAGCAAGGCGGCGGCGACGCGCAGGCCAAGCTGACGCGCATCTTCCCGGCGCTGAAGAGCTGGTTCGCCGAAGAGCGGTTCTACGGCTGCCCCTTCATCAACGCGGTCGGCGAGCACGACAAGGACGCAAAACAGTTTCGCAACATCGCGCTGAAGCACAAGAAGATCGTTCTCGGCCACATCGAGAAGCTCGCCGGCGAGCTCGGATCGAGCGAGCCCGCCGTGCTCGCGCACCAGCTCGGCCTCCTCATCGACGGCGCCATCGTCGCGGCCATGATCTCGCGCGACCCGGGCGTCGCCGATACGGCGGCACTCACGGCGGGTCCCCTGCTCGGGCAGGCCAAAGCAAAGAAGAAGCGGGCGGCGGATCAGCTGGAGACGGTGTGATCGTCTCATCCGTAGCCCGCATGCGCGCAGCGAGATGGGGGAACGCCGTCCCGGATATCGCTTCGCTCATCCGGGCTACGAGGATTTCATAGAGCCCCAAAAGCACGATGGGATCAGGTTTGATCGCACTCCCTCTCCCGCAAGCAAGCGGCAGACGTTGCACCGAGCCCTTGGCAAACGATTCAACCTGAAGCCATTCCGCTTTAGCTGCTCGTCACCACCCGGACGGGAGGCGGCTTCCAGGTCCCGTTGATGATCGAGGGCGACTTCTCGTTGGGCCAGTACATCCGCAGCATCAGCACGAACTTGCCGGCGGGTGCGGGAAGCCAATTGCTCTCCCTGCCGGGCCCCGGGTTGTCCTTCTGGATGTAGAGATCGACTGAACCATCCGGATTGGCTTTGAGGTTCTGGCGGGCGCTGATGGACTGGCGATTAATCGGATTGGCGACGAAGAAATAGTTCTCGTCATAGATCGTCAGTGACCAGAAGCCGCCGACCGGAGGAAGCTGCCCCTTGGGAAACCGCATGACGTACTTGTTGCTGCCGACATACTCCTTCCCGTCGGCATCCTTCTGGGATGTCGGATAGCACGCATCCTGAATCCGGTTGGCGCCAAGTCCGATGGCGGTGACGAGGGCGCGGTTGAAGTAATTGGTGCCGTAGACGCCCGCTTCGGCGTCGAAGGCCCAGCCGTTGACGTTCCTGATCGCCTTGTTGACCTTGAACTGGAGCATGATGCGGTCGAATGCCACCTGGGGGACCCGCTTGGCGAAGGCAGCATCGAACTTGCCCGCGTCGAAATCCCTGCCGGGGACGAGACCGATCTTCGCGAATTTGGCAACCTCAGGCGCATCCGCGGCGGCCGGCGGATTGCGTTTCATCAATTGCGCGAGAAGCGTGAAATAGGCGACGGCGTCCATACGATTGACCTGGTCGCGAACGGCCGTCTTCATGTCGATCGACGCATCGGCCTTGCCTGCCGGGGGCGTGTAGGACTTGCCGTAGGCGCTGAGAGGGAAGAGCTTGAACTCGTCCTGTGCCGCATGCACGGCCGCGTAGTCTTCCGGCGTGCCGGTGCAGTAAATCCGGCCCAGAATCCACACCATGCTCGTAGGCGATTTGTATTCCTTGATGCCGGCGGGAAGCGTTCCTTTCCAGCCCGGGCCGGTGATCGCGTAGGTCTGCGCCTTGGTGCCGGTGGTGCGTTTGCCCGGCATCTGGAAGACGTTGGTCCAGCCATCCAGCATCGGAAACAGGAAGTAGCGGTCCTTCATGTCGGGCATGCTCAGGATCCAGGGCTCGTCTCCGACGTCGACCCAGGCGGTCGTGTAGAGGGTGTCGGCATTGGGCGCCGTGACATCCTTGAAGCTGGCATCCGGATACTTGCGCACCTTGACGAACTGGCCCATCGGCCCGCGCGTGCTTTCCACCGTCGCGACGTTCGTCATAACCCGCCGGGTCATTTCCATCGTCACGAGCGGATAGCCGTAGATATAGGCGTCCTGGGCGAGCCAGAAATCTTCGCCGCCTTCCAGGGCCCTGACGACAGGACCGTCAAATTCGGCGCGTGCTATGCGGGACATCGCAAGCGCCGACACGGCGGCGCTGAAGGCAGCAAGTGCTTGGCGACGGCTGATCGACATCTCGAACCCTCCCTGTGCGCTCAAAGCGTAGGCGGCGGGGTTCCCCGTTCTTTGACATGTATCAAGGAAGATGGATGGTGCGCGGCGCCGGGCCCACCTCGGCATCGGTGAGCCGTTCATACGTTTGGGATGAGGCACGCACGGCTGCGGTTCGCGATTGCTTCGGCGTCAAGCCGACCATTTTGCGTCTCGAACCATTCGACGACGATGAACAGCGTCAGTTGTTTTCGGCGCCGATGAAAAAATCGCAGGCCGGAAAAATCCTTCGATAATCTCGCCCGCTATGCTGCGCGAGGAAATTATCAGAAGGATGCCGGCGGAGCTTACCGGCAGGATTGACGTTTACGTGTTCGATGTATCGCGCGAGAAGGTTGCCAAGCGCAATAAGGGGACGGTTAAAGTAGCGAAGCCTCGCAAGACAAGTCGCGCAAATTCAGCCGCTTCCGCAAAGCCCCGCACTAAGGTCGCGAAGAATGCAAAGTCGGGGGCTCCTGCGGGCCGCTTGAAAAAGGGAATCTCCAAAGTGGCAAGCAATACGGCGGCTAAGAAAGGAGCAGGTACTGGAGGCAAGCGCATCAGAAAGCCTCCGTTGGGCGCTCAAAGACCAGCGGCGACCCGGGAAAAAGAAGTAGGTCTAACAAACACGTAAGGCGCGAAGGCTAGGTCGCTAGCTTTGCGCTAGATGAACCCGCTGCTCGTCGGAAAGCGTCTTGCCGACCACTTGGGGCCCGCGCTTGGCGCTGCCCCAAGGCAAAGCTCCCTACGAGGCCCCCATCATCCCGGCAAGCCGCACCAGCTCCGCCTCCAGATCGCGCTCCACATCCACTGCCCGGATGTCGAGCACGCGATAGTCCCGCGCCTCGAGCCAGCTCCGCCGGCTCGCACGGTCGGCGGCGATCGCCTCGCCCTCGCCCGGGTTGACCAGCTCGATCGCGATCCGGTGCGGGAAGGAGACAAAGTCCGGGATGTGGCGCCCCACGGGAGTCTGCCGCTTGAACCCGCCTGCGAAGCGGCGGTCGCGGGTCAGCGCCTGCCACAGCAGGCGCTCGGCGTCGGTGGGGTTGCGGCGGAGCAGGCGGGCAAGGCCGCGCACGGTCGAGCCGCTGTCGGGCACGCCGCCGCCCTGCCAGTGTTCGGCCAGCAACGCGCGCAGGCGCGTGGCCTGCTCGCCGTCGAGCACGCCGCCCTTGGCCGGGCCCTTGCGCCCCTCCGCGATCGCCATGATCACGCCGTGCAGCGTGTGCATGTCCTGCTTGGTCGGCTCCATCCGGGTGAAGATGTTGCGCAGGTTCACCAGCATGGTGTCGCGCTTCTCGGCCGGGCGCAGGAATTCGACCTTGTCAAGCTCGCGCACGAGGTTGTCGAAGAAGGCCTGCATCTGGTGCTGCGAGGCGCGCTCGGATCTTTCAGGCATGGCGTGCGGCAGCTCGCCCGAGGTTATCCGCTTGAACCATTCATAGCCGACCAGCAGCACGGCCTGGGCGAGGTTGAGCGAGGCGAAGCCCGGATTGACCGGGAAGGTGATGATGCGGTTGGAGAGCCCGACCTCCTCGTTGGTCAGCCCCCAGCGCTCGCGGCCGAACAGGATACCGGCCTTGCCTCCCGTGGCGATGTGCCCGGATATTTCGGCGGCTGCCGCTTCGGCCCGACCACGGGCTTGGCCTGGTCGTGCGGGCGCGCGGTGGTGGCGAACAAGAGGTCGAGGTCGGCGACGGCTTCCTCCACCGTGCCGAACAATTCGACCTTCTCCAGAATGTGGTCGGCGCCGGCGGCGGCGCGCTGGGCGGCGATGTTGGGCCAGCCGTCCCTGGGGTTGACGATGCGCAAGCGGCTCAGGGCGAAATTGCCCATGGCGCGTGCGGCCATGCCGATGTTCTCGCCGAGCTGCGGCTCGACCAGGATCACGATGGGACCGTCGAGGGAAAGTCCCGCCTTGCTCTTGTCAGTCCCCGACATCTCGCTTCGCTTTCACTCTCAAGGCCTTGGCAAGGCGCTCTCAGGAATTGATTCAGGCCGGCCTTTCAGGCTCGCGTTGGGCCGGCCGGGTTGTCCGCCCGTCGTTTGCCTGTCCTGACGAAATTCTCAAGGGAAATAACGGGTTGGATTCGACTTTTGAATCGCGCCTGAAACCTCGTCCCTGCCGGTCCGGCGCGGCCCGACCTTGCTCCCCATCCGTGGGGGCTGGATCGGCTAAAAGTGCATAATCCCTTGGCTTTCGCCCGGTGCTATCAGGTGCTAAGAGGCGGCGGATATTCACGTGGCGCCGATGGCGCCGTTCCCAAGAGGGCTTCCCCGATCATGGCAAAAATCAAGGTATCCAATCCCGTCGTCGAGCTCGATGGCGACGAGATGACCCGGATCATCTGGCAGTACATCAAGGACAAGCTGATCAACCCGTTCCTGGATGTCGAGCTGCTCTATTTCGACCTGGGCATGGAGTACCGCGACCACACCAACGATCAGGTCACCATCGACGCGGCCGAGGCCATCAAGAAGGTCGGCGTCGGCGTCAAGTGCGCCACCATCACCCCGGACGAGGCCCGGGTGAAGGAGTTCAACCTCAAGCAGATGTGGAAGTCGCCGAACGGCACCATCCGCAACATCCTCGGCGGCGTGATCTTCCGCGAGCCGATCATCTGCAAGAATGTGCCGCGCCTGGTTCCGGGCTGGACCAAGCCGATCATCATCGGCCGCCACGCCTATGGCGACCAGTACCGCGCCACCGACATCAAGTTCCCGGGCAAGGGCACCCTCTCGATGAAGTTCGTCGGCGAGGACGGCACCGTGATCGAGAAGGAGGTGTTCAAGGCCCCCGGCGCCGGCGTCGCCATGGAGATGTACAATCTCGACGATTCCATCGTTGACTTCGCCCGTGCCTCCTTCAATTACGGCCTGCTGCGCGGCTACCCGGTCTACCTGTCGACCAAGAACACGATTCTGAAGGTCTATGACGGCCGCTTCAAGGACATCTTCCAGGACATCTTCGACCGCGAGTTCAAGAAGGAGTTCGACGCCAAGGGCCTGACCTACGAGCACCGCCTGATCGACGACATGGTGGCCTCGGCGCTGAAATGGTCCGGCGGCTATGTCTGGGCCTGCAAGAACTACGACGGCGACGTGCAGTCCGATACGGTCGCGCAGGGCTACGGCTCGCTCGGCCTCATGACCTCGGTGCTGCTCACCCCCGACGGCAAGACGGTGGAAGCGGAAGCTGCTCACGGCACGGTGACCCGCCACTACCGCGAGCACCAGAAGGGCAAGGAGACCTCGACCAACTCGATCGCCTCGATCTTCGCCTGGACGCGAGGCCTCGCCCACCGCGCCAAGCTCGACAACAATGCCGAGCTCGCCAAGTTCGCCAACACGCTGGAGAAGGTCTGCGTCGACACCGTCGAGGCCGGCTACATGACCAAGGACCTCGCGCTCCTGGTCGGCGCCGACCAGCGCTGGCTCTCGACCACCGGCTTCCTCGACAAGGTCGCCGAGAACCTCGGCAAGGAATTGGCGGCGTAAGCTGCCAACCAGATCGTCATTGCGAGCGCAGCGAAGCAATCCAGATCCCTCCGGGGGAACAGCCTGGATTGCTTCGTCGCAAGAGCTCCTCGCAATGACGGACACTGGCGAGCTTCAAACAATCGTCAGCTGACGGAATGCAGCGAGGCTAGTTGCTGCGGCGTCCACTCTCCTCCTCCGCCTGCGCCAGCTCGGCGAGCGCGAGGTCGCCGGTGTCGGCGAGCCTTGCCTTGGCGGTGGTGTGGACGTGGTCGGCGAGCGTCGGCATGCGCGCGATCAAGGCGTGAAAATCCTGGGCGTCGAGCACGAGCAGGCGCGTCTTGCGGGTCGCCGTCACCGTGCCGCTGCGCTTGGTCTTGTGGAGCAGCGCGATCTCGCCGAAGAAGGTGCCGTCGCTAAGGCGCACATGCTGGCTCGGCAGCGCGATCTCGACCTCGCCGGCGGCGATGAAATACATCGACGAGGCCGCATCGCCCCGCCGCACCAGGACCTCGCCCTGCTCGATGGTGCGGGCCCTCAGAAGCCGCATGATGTCGGCGATCTCCGCCGCCGACAGATGCGAGAACAGCGGCACCCGCGCCAGCATGCCCCAGGTGACGACGAAGTCGCGCCGCTTCACCTCTTCGGCGAATGCGGTGGAGATGATCGCGACCGGCAGCGCGATCATGGCAAAGCCGCTGACGATGGCGAAGGTGGAGATCAGCTTGCCGAGCGGCGTCACCGGCACGACGTCGCCATAGCCGACGGTGCCGAGCGTCACGATCGCCCACCACATCGCCTGCGGGATGGTGCCGAGTTTGTCCGGCTGCACGTCGCGTTCGATGGCATAGAGCAGCGAGGCGAAGGTCAGGACCGCGCCGATCAGGATGACGATGCAGCCGATCAGCGCCCGCCGCTCGGCATGCACGGCGGCGAGCAGCGAGCGCATCGCCGGGGAATAGCGGATCAGCTTGAAGAACGGCAGCACGCCGAGCGCCGCCAGCGTCGGGTGCTCGCCGGTGGCCAGCACGATGGCCGCAGGCAGGAACGCCATGAGGTCGATGAGGCCGAGCGCCGAGAAGGCATAGCCGAGCCGGTCGGACAGCGCCGAGGCCTTGCGCTGGGTGTGGCCGGCCACCGTCCACAGCCGCGCGGCATATTCCAGCGCGAACACGATCACCGAGAGGATGGTGATGCCCGCGAACAGCGCGCCGAACCGCGCGTCGAGCTCTGGCACCGAGGCCAGGATCATCGCAGCCACATTGAGCACGATGAGGCCGATGATGAGCTGGATGAAGCGCGACCCGGCCGAATAGGCCAGCGGGTCGTGCTCCAGCAATTCGTAGAGGCGATCCCTCACGTTGGGATCGCGAAGCCCACGTCCTCGCGGAACGGAGGACATGGCGACTTAAGCGCCTGCCATCGCTTTTTCGATCGCAGCTAATGCCTCGGTCGCCTTGGCGCCGTCGGGGCCGCCGGCCTGCGCCATGTCGGGCCGGCCGCCGCCGCCCTTGCCGCCGAGCGCCTCGGAGGCGATGCGGACGAGGTTCACGGCGTTGAAGCGCGCGGTGAGGTCTTGCGTGACGCCGACCACGATTCCGGCCTTGCCGTCCTCGGTGACGCCGACGATGGCGACGACGCCGGAGCCGATCTGCTTCTTGCCGTCGTCGGCGAGGCTCTTGAGATCCTTCATCTCGATGCCCTCGACCGCGCGCGCCATTAGCTTGACGTCGCCGACCTCGCGCACCGCCGAAGCCGCGCCATTGCCGCCGGCGGAGGCGCCGCCGCCCATCGCCAGCTTCTTGCGGGCGTCGGAGAGCTCGCGCTCGAGCTTCTTGCGCTCCTCCATCAGCGCGGCGATACGCGCCGGGACGTCGTCGAGGGAGGTGCGCAGCTCGTTCGCCGCGGTCTTCGCCAGCGCCATGGTGTCGTTGGCGTGCCTGCGCGCGTAATTGCCGGTCAGCGCCTCGATGCGGCGCACGCCGGACGCCACCGCGCTCTCGCTCGTCACCGTGATCAGGCCGATGTCGCCGGTGCGCCTGACATGCGTGCCGCCGCACAGCTCGACCGACCAGCCGAGCGCGTTGGCGCCGCGCTCGCGCGCCGTCCTGCCCATCGAGACGACACGGACCTCGTCGCCATATTTCTCGCCGAACAGCGCGCGGGCCCCCGCTTCGCGGGCCTCGTCGACGCCCATCACGCGCGTGGTGACCTCGTCGTTCTCCAGCACCACCTCGTTAGCGATGTCCTCGACACGGGCGAGCTCCTCCGGCGTGATCGGCTTCGGATGCACGAAGTCGAAGCGCAGCCGGTCCGGCGCGACCATCGAGCCGCGCTGGGCGATGTGATCGCCGAGCACCTGGCGCAGCGCCTCGTGAATCAGATGCGTCGCCGAATGATGCGCCCGGATCGAGGAGCGCCTAGTATGATCGACCTCGAGCTGCAGCGCGGTGCCGAGCTTCACTTCGCCGCTCTCCACCGTGCCGATGTGGACGAAGAAATCGCCGAGCTTCTTCTGCGTGTCGGTGACGCGGAACTTGATGCCGCCCTCGCCCGTCAGCACGCCGGTGTCGCCGACCTGGCCGCCTGACTCCGCGTAGAACGGCGTCTGGTTCAGCACGATCGCGCCGCTGTCGCCAGCCTTCAGGCTGGTGACCTCAGTGCCGTCCTTGACCAGCGCCGACACCACGCCCTCGGCGCGCTCGGTCTCGTAGCCCAGGAATTCGGTGGCGCCGAGCTTCTCGCGCAGCGGAAACCAGATCGCCTCTGACGCCGCCTCGCCAGAGCCCTTCCAGGACTCGCGCGCCTTGGCCTTCTGACGCTCCATCGCGTCGGTGAACGCGGCCTGGTCGACGCCGATGCCGCGCGACTTCAGCGCGTCCTGCGTCAGGTCGAGCGGGAAGCCGTAGGTGTCGTACAGCGTGAAGGCGACGTCGCCATCGAACATGTCGCCCTTCTTCAGGCTCGCGCTCTTCTCGTCCAGAATTGCCAAGCCGCGCGACAGCGTCTTGCGGAAGCGGGTTTCTTCCAGCCGCAGCGTCTCCTCGATCAGATTCTCCGCGCGCATCAGATCGGGATAGGCCTGGCCCATCTCGCGCACCAGCGCCCAGACCAGCCGATGCATCAGCGGCTCTTTCGCACCCAGCAGCTGCGCATGGCGCATCGCGCGGCGCATGATCCGGCGCAGCACGTAGCCGCGGCCCTCGTTCGAGGGCAGCACGCCGTCGGCAACGAGGAACGCGGAGGAGCGCAGATGGTCGGCAATGACGCGGAACGAGGCGACGTTCTGCTCGTTCGGCCCGCTGCCGAGCGCGGACGCGGTCGCGTCGATCAGGTGGCGGAACAGGTCGGTCTCGAACACGCTCTCGACGCCCTGGAGGATGCAGGCCATGCGCTCCAGGCCCATGCCAGTGTCGATCGAGGGACGCGGCAGCGGCTGGCGCTCCTCCTTCGTCACCTGCTCGAACTGCATGAACACGAGATTCCAGAATTCGAGGAAGCGGTCGCCGTCCTCTTCCGGCGAGCCCGGAGGTCCGCCCCAGATGTGCTCGCCGCGGTCGATGAAGATTTCCGAGCACGGACCGCACGGGCCGGTGTCGCCCATCGCCCAGAAATTGTCCGAGGTCGGGATGCGGATGATGCGGTCGTCGGAGAAGCCGGCGATCTTCTTCCACAGGCCCGCCGCCTCGTCGTCGGTGTGGTAGACCGTGACGAGCAGCTTGTCCTTGTTGAGCCCGAACTCCTTGGTGATCAGCTTCCAGGCGAGCTCGATCGCCCGCTCCTTGAAGTAGTCGCCGAAGGAGAAGTTGCCGAGCATCTCGAAGAAGGTGAGATGGCGCGCGGTGTAGCCGACATTGTCGAGGTCGTTGTGCTTGCCGCCGGCGCGCACGCATTTCTGCGAGGTGGTGGCGCGCTGGTAGGGCCGCTTCTCGACGCCGGTGAAGACGTTCTTGAACTGCACCATGCCGGCATTGGTGAACATCAACGTCGGATCGTTGCGCGGCACGAGGGGCGAGGACGCCACGATCTCGTGGCCGTTCTCGGCAAAGAAGTTCAGAAAGGTCGACCTGATCTCGTTGACGCCGCTCATGTTCATCCAATCGGGTGTGCTAAAGCATGATCCGGAAAAGTGCGAAGCGGTTTTCCGAAAAGATCCTGCTCGAACAAAGAGCCAAAGCGCGATGCTTTCATCGCGCTTTAGGACCCGCTTCTCGCCATCCAAACCGTAACGTTAAGGCTGATATCTGCGGGCCAAAGCGCTTTTAGACAAGGCCAGCTTTCCTGTCCAGAAACTGTGCAAGCAGATCAGAGGGTTGCCGCAGCCGCTCAATTCCGCTGCAATCCCGTTGATAGGGCGCGCGGACGCGTTGACAGGCTTGGCTGGCCTGTGGTCTGTACCCATCTGTATCGTACGGCCACGTCGGGAGAGACCGGCTTTAGGCAGCCGGCGCCGAAGGAGCAACCGCCCCGGAAACTCTCAGGCAAAAGGACCGCGTGGCTTTGACAGCATCTGGAAAGAGGCGCCGACGGGTCTAGACCCGGACTGCGTCCGCCGACGGGATAATACTCTCAGGCACAGCGACAGATGGGGCTTCGACTGGTTGTCTCGGGGAATCGTCCCCGGGGAACCGCCGAGGGCCCCCATGATGCTAGCGCACGACCAAGACTCCCTGAAACGGACGCCCCTTCATGGGCTTCATGTCTCCCTGGGCGGCAAGATGGTGCCGTTCGCGGGCTATGACATGCCCGTGCAATATCCCGCGGGCGTGTTGAAGGAGCACCTCCATACCCGCTCCAAAGCCGGCCTGTTCGACGTCTCCCATATGGGCCAGCTCGCGCTGCGGCCGAAGTCGGGGAGGATCGAGGACGCCGCCCGCGCGCTGGAGCGGCTGGTGCCGCAGGACATCGTGGCGATCGCGCCGGGACGGCAGCGCTATGCCCAGTTCACCAACGCGGACGGCGGCATCCTCGACGATCTCATGGTCGCCAATTTCGGCGATCACCTGTTCCTGGTCGTCAACGCCGCCTGCAAGGCGGAGGACGAGGCGCATCTGCGGGAGAATCTGTCCGACGACTGCATGATCGATCCCCTCGCCGACCGCGCGCTGCTCGCGCTGCAGGGCCCGAAGGCCGAAACGGTGCTGGCGAAATTGTGTGCAGCGGCGCCGTCCATGAAGTTCATGGATTCCGGTCCGCATGAGGTCGCCGGCATCAAGTGCTTCGTCTCGCGCTCCGGATACACCGGCGAGGACGGGTTCGAGATCTCGGTTCCATCAGGCGATGCAGACCGCCTCGCCAGGACGCTGCTGGACAATCCCGACGTGCTGCCGATCGGCCTCGGGGCCCGCGACAGCCTGCGGCTGGAGGCCGGCCTCTGCCTCTACGGCCACGACATCGACACCACGACCACGCCGGTCGAGGCCGCCCTGGAATGGTCGGTGCAGAAGAGCCGCCGCAGCGGCGGCCCGCGCGCCGGCGGCTTTCCCGGCGCCGACAAGATCCTCGCGCATTTCGACAACGGCGCCACCCGCCGCCGCGTCGGCCTGCGTGCCGAGGGCCGCGCGCCAATCCGCGAGGGCGCGCTGCTGTTTGCCGACGCCAATGCCGGCGAGCCGATCGGACAAGTCACATCGGGCGGCTTCGGCCCGAGCCTGAATGCGCCGGTCGCGATGGGCTACGTGCCGACCAAACTGAGCGCGCTCGGCACCAAGCTGTTCGCCGAGGTGCGCGGCCAGCGACTGCCGCTCGCCGTCGCCGCCATGCCCTTCGTCAAGAACACCTACAAACGCTGAGGATTCGAAATGACCACGACGCTGTACACCTCCGACCACGAATGGCTGGCGATCGACGGCGATGTCGCGACCGTCGGCATCACCGATTACGCGCAACAGCAGCTCGGTGACGTCGTGTTCGTCGAGCTGCCCAAGGTCGGCCGGAGCTTGAAGAAGGCGGAGGCCGCCGCCGTCGTCGAGTCCGTCAAGGCCGCCTCCGACGTCTACGCGCCCGTCACCGGCGAAGTGCTCGAAGCCAATGCCGAGCTCGCCGCCGAGCCGGCGCTGGTGAACTCGGACGCGCAAGGCAAAGCCTGGTTCTTCAAGATCAAAATTGCCGACAAAAGCGAGCTAGGCGGCCTCATGGATGAGGCCGCCTACAAGGCGCATACGGCGTGAGGATGAAGCTCGATCTCTCCACATCGTCATGGCCGGGTTTGTCCCGGCCGTCCACGGTCTTCTCACGGCACGAAGAACGTGGATGCCCGGGACATAGGCGAGCGAAGCGACGCCGTCCTTCAGACGGCTATGCCCGGGCATGACGGCGACGACAGAGGACCCAAAGCGAGGACCCATGATGACCGCGCACCGCAAGACCAACGGCGACACCGCCGCCAGTTTCGTTCGCCGCCATATCGGCCCCTCGGCGCCCGATGTCACCGCCATGTTGGAGGCCGTCGGCGCGAAAAGCGTCGATGCGCTGATGGCGGAGACGCTGCCGGCCTCGATCCGGCAGGCCGCCCCGCTCGATCTCGGCAAGCCGCTGAGCGAGACCGAGGCGATCGCGCATATGACCGAGCTGGCGCGACAGAACCAGGTCTTCACCTCGCTGATCGGCCAAGGCTATTCCGGCACCATCCTGCCCGCGGTGATCCAGCGCAACATTCTGGAAAATCCGGCCTGGTACACGGCGTACACGCCCTACCAGCCCGAGATCAGCCAAGGCCGGCTGGAAGCGCTGCTCAACTTCCAGACCATGATCTGCGACCTCACCGGGCTCGATGTCGCCAACGCCTCGTTGCTCGATGAAGCGACCGCCGCCGCGGAAGCCATGGCGCTGGCGGAGCGGCACTCGCAGGTCAAGGCAAAGGCCTTCTTCGTCGACAAGGACGTGCATCCGCAGACGCTGGCGGTGATGCGCACCCGCGCCGAGCCGCTGGGCTGGAGCCTGATCGTCGGCGATCCCCTCACCGATCTCGACAAGGCGGACGTGGTCGGCGCACTGCTGCAATATCCGGGCTCATCGGGCGCATTGCGCGACCTCAGGCCCGCGATATCGGCGCTGAAGGCCAAGGGCGCGCTCGCGATTCTCGCCGCCGACCTGCTGGCGCTGACGCTGATCGCCTCGCCCGGCGAGCTCGGAGCCGATATCGCGATCGGCTCGGCGCAGCGCTTTGGCGTGCCGATGGGCTATGGCGGACCGCACGCGGCCTATATGGCGGTGCGCGATGCGCTGAAGCGCTCGCTGCCCGGCCGCATCGTCGGCCTGTCCGTGGATTCGCGCGGCATGCCGGCCTATCGGCTCGCGCTGCAGACCCGCGAGCAGCACATCCGCCGCGAGAAGGCGACCTCCAATATCTGCACCGCGCAGGTGCTGCTTGCCGTGATCGCCTCGATGTATGCGGTCTATCACGGCCCCGAGGGCCTCTCGCAGATCGCGCGCAACGTGCATCGCCGCACCGCGGTGCTGGCGAGCGGTCTGCGCAAGCTCGGCTTTGCGCCGCAATCGGAGACCTTCTTCGACACGCTCAGCGTCGATGCCGGCGCCAAGCGCGCCGAGATCGTCGCGCGCGCGACCGCCGAGAAGATCAATCTCGGCGTCGGCGAAACCGCCTTGCGCATTGCGCTCGACGAGACCGCGTCGCCGGCTACGGTCGAAGCGGTCTGGCGCGCGTTCGGCGGCACGCTTGCCTACGCCGAGATCGACGCGACCACGCGAGAGGTGCTGCCGGAGGCGCTGAAGCGCACCACCGCGTTCCTCACCCATCCCGTCTTCCATGCGCATCGCTCGGAAACCGAGATGCTGCGCTACATGCGCAAGCTCTCAGATCGCGACCTCGCGCTCGACCGCGCCATGATCCCGCTGGGGTCCTGCACCATGAAGCTGAACGCGACCACCGAGATGATGCCGCTGACCTGGCCGGAATTCGCGACGCTGCACCCGTTCGTGCCGCGCGAGCAGGCCGCGGGCTATCACGCGCTGTTCGCGCGGCTGGAAAAATGGCTGTGCGACATCACCGGCTATGACGCGATCTCGCTGCAGCCGAACTCGGGCGCGCAAGGCGAATATGCCGGTTTGCTCGCGATCCGCGGCTATCACGCCGCGCGCGGAGAGACGCACCGCAAGATCTGCCTGATCCCCTCCTCCGCCCACGGCACCAATCCGGCGTCAGCCGCGATGGCCGGCATGGACGTGGTGGTGGTCGCCTGCGAGAAGAACGGCGATGTCGACGTCAATGATCTCCGCGCCAAGGCGGAGAAACATTCGAACGATCTCGCCGCAATCATGATCACCTATCCCTCGACCCACGGCGTGTTCGAGGAGCATATCCGCGAGATCTGCGAGATCGTGCACGGCCATGGCGGCCAGGTGTATCTGGACGGCGCCAACCTCAACGCCCAGGTCGGCCTGAGCAGGCCCGGCGATTACGGCGCCGATGTCAGCCATCTCAACCTGCACAAGACCTTCTGCATCCCGCATGGCGGCGGCGGCCCCGGCATGGGCCCGATCGGCGTGAAGGCGCACCTTGCGCCATTCCTGCCCGGACACCCGGCAACGCAGGCGGATGCCCCAGTCGGCCCGGTTTCGGCCGCGCCGTTCGGCTCGGCCTCGATCCTGACCATCTCCTACATCTACATCCTGATGATGGGCGGCGAAGGCCTGAAGCGCGCCACCGAAATCGCGATCCTCAACGCCAACTACATCGCAGCCCGCCTCGATCCGCACTTCCCGGTGCTCTACAAGAACGAGAAGGGCCGTGTCGCCCACGAGTGCATCGTCGATCCCCGTCCGCTGAAGACGACCTCAGGCGTCACCGTCGATGACATTGCCAAGCGCCTGATCGATTACGGCTTCCACGCCCCGACCATGAGCTTCCCGGTGCCGGGCACGCTGATGATCGAGCCGACCGAGTCGGAATCGAAGGCCGAGCTCGACCGCTTCTGCGACGCCATGATCGCGATCCGCAAAGAAATCGCCGAGGTCGAGGCCGGCCGCTTCAAGATCGAAGCCTCGCCCTTGCGTCACGCCCCGCACACCGTGCACGACATCGCCGATGATGATTGGAAGCGCGCCTATACCCGCAGCGAGGGCTGCTTCCCCCAGGGCGTCTCACGCACCGACAAATACTGGAGCCCCGTGGGCCGCGTCGACAACGTCTATGGCGACCGCAACCTGGTGTGCTCCTGCCCGCCGGTGAGCGACTACGCGCAAGCCGCGGAGTAAGCCGCGACGGAAGGTTTCGTAAGGCGGGCAAAGCGCAAGCATGCCCACCACCTTTGTATGCGGTGAAAGATGGTGGGCACGGCGCTGACGCGCCTTTGCCCACCCTACGCCAAAAAAGAAACGGGCACCGAAGACGTCGGCAACTCAACGTCCTCAGCGCCCGCTCCTCGCGAAAAACTTGGGTGTCTAAGATCTACTCGTCCGTCGGCTCCTCGCCGTCGGCATCGCGCTCGGGCGTGCCGGCCAGGATCTGCTCGGCGATCAGGCCGGAGTTCTGGCGGATCGCGGTCTCGATCTTGGCGGTGATGTCGGGGTTGGCCTTCAAGAACGCTTTCGAGTTCTCGCGGCCCTGGCCGAGGCGCTGGCTGTCATAGGAGAACCAGGCGCCAGATTTCTCGACGATGCCGGCCTTGACGCCGAGATCGAGGATCTCGCCCATCTTGGAGACCCCCTCGCCGTACATGATGTCGAACTCGACCTGCTTGAACGGGGGCGCCAGCTTGTTCTTGACCACCTTGACGCGCGTGGTGTTGCCGACCACCTCGTCGCGCTCCTTGATCGCGCCGATGCGGCGGATGTCGAGGCGGACGGAGGCGTAGAACTTCAGCGCGTTGCCGCCGGTCGTGGTCTCAGGCGAGCCGTACATCACGCCGATCTTCATGCGGATCTGGTTGATGAAGATGACCATGGTGTTGGACTTGTTGATCGAGGCCGTGAGCTTGCGCAGCGCCTGGCTCATCAGACGGGCCTGCAGACCCGGCAGCGCATCGCCCATCTCGCCCTCGAGCTCGGCCTTCGGCACCAGCGCCGCGACCGAATCGATCACCAGCACGTCCACCGCACCGGAGCGCACCAGCGTGTCGCAGATCTCCAGCGCCTGCTCGCCGGTGTCGGGCTGCGAGATCAGGAGCTCGTCGATGTTGACGCCGAGCTTGCGGGCGTAGACCGGGTCGAGCGCGTGCTCGGCGTCGATGAAGGCGCAGATGCCGCCCTTCTTTTGTGCTTCCGCGACCGTATGCAACGCCAGCGTGGTCTTGCCTGAGGATTCCGGCCCGTAGATCTCGACGATGCGCCCCTTGGGCAGGCCGCCGATGCCGAGCGCGATATCCAGCCCGAGCGAGCCCGACGACACCGCCTCGATGTCCATGGACCGGTCGTTCTTGCCGAGCTTCATCACCGAGCCCTTGCCGAACTGGCGCTCGATCTGGGAGAGCGCGGCGGCCAGAGCTTTACTCTTGTCCATGGAAGATCCTTCGACGATACGCAGGGCAGTGGCGGACATAGGTCGTGCTCCTTATGGCGAGGATTCGCGTGAGGGACAAACGGTTGCGAGGCGGCGCGGCAATAAAAGCAATGTACCCTATTTGTTCTAGGTTCGCAATATGTTCTTTCTGAAATTGGCGACTGTCCGTCCATTCCGCCCCAAACCTGAAATTGAAGACTTGATTTATTGCAACCCCACAACGATGATCCAAATTCAGGCCAGAAACGGTGCGGTTCCGCGCGGCGCTTTGGCGCCCGATCCATGTCGATCTTTAGTCAGCCGGCTTCGCCACGGGCTTTGTGTACACAACTGAACAGACGCCGTTCCGCTTATGGATCCTAATTGATCCTCACCCGCGCGGGACCGCGCACGGATAGGATCGTGCCATGTTCAAGCGGCGACGTTTCAAGCAACAACTGACCCTTCAAGACCGGCTCTCCGCATGGGTGAAGCAGGTCAAGGAGGACGCCGCCAGCCTGCCTCCCGGCCCCGAGCGGGACGCCCTGCTCAAGAAGGCGCGCCAGGCCGAAATGGCGAATCATCTGCACGACTGGGTCAAATCCCCCGGGCTGCAACCGCCGAAATAGCCGAGCGGCCCCGACGTCCTTGTCCGACCGAGCTCGACGCGCCCAATAGCGGTCGCCGTCATCGTTCCGCAATCGCATGGCACCGAACCTTTCGCGGTCTGGGGCCTTCTTCAGGATGAGACCGCAACTCTGGGGACCTCAGTCATGACGGACAACGAGCACCGCGAAACGATCAGGCGCAAACCTCTGCCGGAGGCGGCGCATGAGGAGATGATGAAGTTCGAGCGCACGGAAAACGAGTTCCGCAGGAAGGATCGCGAAGAGCGGGCCAGCGAGCTCCATCTTCCCCTGAATGAAATCAAGATCCACTAGGGCCTGCTGCGACCTGACCCGCAACAACTGACGCTTTAGCCGGTCGGATCAATCGACCGGCAAGAGCGCGTCATCGCAGGCCCTCCTTGGCGAGTCGCGAACGGCTGAGGTATCCAAACACCTCAATCAACCCACTGAAAGAACAGCAGAATTTCATTCACGCTACTGTGCATGGGGTTGTTTTCCCATTTTTTAGATTGGCCGCATGACGCCGCCCGCGATCATCGCAGGACGCGACTGCCGGCAGTGCCCGCCCTACAGCAGCGCGAGTAGCACGAGGCCGATCACCAGCACCACGAAGCCAGCCGCTGTCGCGGCGGCGAACGACCGCTCTACGTTATCCATGATGCCACCCCATCGTCGGCGTGCCACGTTTCCCCCATGGCCGCGCCGAACGGTCTGGAATCTTGCCGACCTGTGTGACCGCAGTTGTGCGAACGGATGTCGAAATTGGGACCGCTGCGGGGCCAGTCTGCGGCCTCAGTACAGGCCGGCAAACCTGCCGCCGGTCAGGCTGTGCTACTTCATGCCTGGCTGCCGGCGCGCGGATCCCTCTCTTCCCGGGTCAGGCGCAGCGCGAAGGCGCGGATCGCGGGCGCGGCCAGGAGCACGATCGGCAGCATCGCGGCCCAGGCGATCAGCCACGACGCCATCCAGTGGCCGAGGAAGATCGTCGCGCTGCCGGCGGGCAAGCTGGCGATCCCCGCCGCGATCAGCGAGGTCAGTCCGGACTGGATGATCCCGAACACGAAATGACTGTAGCGGCGGGGAATGCCGAGCATGACGGACCCATGTTGTTGGCCGTCATCACGGCAAGCAAGGCACATGCCGCCGCGTGCATCGGAAGCCGTTGGCGGGTCCGGCCTGCGTTGCGTCTCCCCCAGCGGCGCAAAGAACGCGACCGGATGGAGCCCAGGAACTCTGTTCTTGGTCGGAGAACCACGGGGTAACCTACCGTCAACCAACAGATTTTCCTCGTCGCGGGAATATGACCACGATCAGCATGTCTGCGGGCGGCGGCATCACCCGTAGCCGCCCGGAATTGATCTGACGCGGGTTTGGGATTGGACTGCGCGCGCCCGTGGCCTTGGGGGCGAGGCCGTCACGCGCGCGATCGGTGCCAGCCATGCCGCTCTATTTCTTTCGTATCCGGAATGGCCGTTATTCCGGCTGCGCCGACCAGGCGACGGAATTTGCCGATCGCGATTCGGCCTGGAAAGAGATGACCAATGTCTGCGCCGACATGACCGCCGGCATTGCGCGCAAGCTCCAGGAAAATTCCGAATGGCACATGGAGCTGCTGGACGAGGCCAAGGAGCCCGTCTTCCGGATCCGCATCGTCGCCGAAACCCTCGACTAGGAAGAGGCTCGAGCAGGCCGGCTTCAGTCCGCGCTGGGCAGCCGCCGCATGGTGAATTCGATGTCGCCGCCCGGCAGTTCGCGCCAGGTCTCGACCGCGCTCATATAGCCGGCCTTGGGGTAGCGGGCGAAGAACGCCTGGGCCCGTTCCCGCGCCGCTGCGCGCGGCAGCGTGAAGGTCTCGCGCAGATAGCCGTCGCCGAAAGTTGGGCCGGGCTTGCCGGCCGCCTTGCGCCGGCGCGCCATACGCTCGGCGAGATCCCGCGGACGATCGGCCATGTCCTGCCCTCCTCTACGCGCTACGCTCAGAGGCAAATGTAGGGCGCGAGCCGGCCGAAGAGGAGTCCTGTCCGAAGGCCTGTGCTGCCCCCGGACGAAGCTTTGGTCAGTTGGCGGCCGTGCCGCTCTTGGTCTTCTTCGGCGCGCTGCTTGCGGCCGATGCCTTCGGCGCCGGCTGCTTCGGCGGATCGGCGCGCATGCCGCCCCAGGGATCATTGGACGCCTTGGACTCCGGGATCTTCTTCAGCGTTTCCTTGTAGGCCTTCTCGCGCTCGGCCTCGACCGCCTTCTCCTCCGGCGTCTTGCTCGGGCCGTCCTGCATCAAATTGATATTGGGCAATTGCGCATAGGCAGGTCCCGCCAGCGCTGCCAGCAGCAGCACCGCCGCCATACGGAAAAGCTTCATCGTCTACTCCTTGATCATCCATGAGGCACAGGGGGGGCCCGCTAGGACCGGTCCGACCGGCACGATTTGGGCCCATGCAGCCAATCGTCCCAGATCGGGCCGCATCTGGTGCACCCGCTCAGCGCAAGGCCGAGCGCGATCATACCAAAGACGAGGACACACCGACGCAACATCATCCACCCGTTCCCAAGCGAGGCATCATACCGGGCCAAGTCAGGCATTTTCAAGCCGACGGGACCGCCGCGAGACCGGGTGACTTTGCGGCGCCGATGCGCTCACAATGGGACGAAACATCCGGCAATACAGGAGAGCGCGACAGCAATGCAAAGCCAGCCAGACGCCGAATTCGGCCTCACCGACGCCAGACGCATCCTCGGCGAGGTTTTTGCGCCCTGGGTCCAGGACCTCAACCTCGCGGTCGAGCGCCTCGAACACGCGCAGCCGGCGGACGCGCCGGACTGGCAGCCGGGCGCGCTGCTGCGCATGCCGTTCTCGGAACGGTTGTGCCGCCATGGCGGCGTGGTCTGCGGCCAGGCCCTGATGGCGCTCGCCGACACCGCGATGGTGATCGCGATCCTTGCGGCCAATCGTGGCTATCGTCCGATGACGACGGTCGACCAGACCACGCATTTCATGCGCGCGGTGTCCTCGTCGGACGTCCTGGCGGACGCGCGCGTGGTGCGGCTCGGGCGCACCATGAGCTTCGGCCGCGTCACGCTGCTGTCGGCGACCGACAACAAGCCGGCCGCGATGGTATCCAGCGCGTTCGCGATGTTGCCGGGCTGATCAAAAAGCGAGAGCCGCGCGCGCAAAGCGCACCGCGGCTCTCCATCACGGTCGCATCGAGACCCCAGCCGCGACTGCGGCCGGCGCTTCGGTCCGCTCTTCCAGCTACTTGCCGAGCACCTCGTCAGCCGCCGTGACGATGCTGGCGGTCGGATTCTTTCCGCAATAGGCACCAAACTTCTTGGCGTTCGCGATGAACACGTCGGTGTCGATGATCGCGTTGTCCTCGTCGCCCTTGTACCAGCCATCCATCCAGGTCAGCACGACCTGGATGTTGTCTTCGCCGCTCTCGAGGAACTGCTTGCAGCTCATGGTCGAAAGGTCCCATTTGACGGCGTGGGCGGGCATCGACGACAGCGAAAGCGCAGCGGCGAACAGAAGCGAAAGCGTGGTCTTCATCGGAATCTCCATCGGCGCCGTGACGCCATAAAAGAAAAGGTTGCAGGGAAATCGGCGGAGAGGCTCTCCGCTCGAACGTCGTAAACGAAGTCTGAAGCGCCGCGCGAGCAGCGCCGATATTGAGTTTAGTTCAACGTAATTTCTATGCATTACTCCACAATCATCGTGATGGACCGACGCCGATGATCGAGAAGCGTACAGCGCAGCGCTACCGTGTTTTCAAGGGTGGAACGATCACCTTCGAAAACAACGGCATCGCCTGCACGGTGCGAAACATGTCGGCGGGCGGCGCGGCGATCGACCTCGACGCTCCCGTCACGTTACCGCAATCTTTCACGCTCTCGATCGCGCGCGACGAGTTCGTGCGGAATTGTCGCACAGTTTGGCGCCGTGACAAGCGCGTCGGCCTCGCCTTTGTGCGTTAGCGCCCGCGATGTGAACGAGCGTTCGCATCGCATCCACAAGGCAATGATGATTGCGCGGCACGGCGACGACAACGCCAGCGCAGGCTTGCGGTCACCCGCGCGGCAGGCGCGGCCGCCTCGTCGTCGATCCCGCAAGTGAGGCGGCGCGGCCGCCGGCCCTGCGCCTGCCCCGAGGCAGCGGTCCGCGCCGGCACGGCTGGCCGCGATGACCAAAACCCTCATCGGCGCAATCCCCTTCCTCTGGGGTACAAACTCGCCCGCCATCGCGGAATAGCAAATGCCGCGGGTTCAAGGGCTTGTGGAGGCCTCAGCAAATCTTGATCGGCAAGGACTTCGCCCGACCGCATTCGTGCCTATCTGTCCGCCCGCAGGGGACTTTCACGGATGTTACGGATCATTGCTCTTGCGGCGCTGCTCGCCGGCGCGCTCGCGCTCGGTGCCTGCGGCTTTGCCGACAGCCGCGCGCCGGTGCCCGAGTTCATGCGCATCAAGGAGGCCGAGCACCCCCCGCCCGAAGCGCCTCCCGACGTCAAGCGTGTGGTGCGCGAGCAGATCGATGTGGTTTTCCTCGCCACCTCCTATCCGCGCGAGGTGCACGTCGCCCCGCCCCGTCGTGAGCTGCGCGGACCGGGCTGGACGGCTTGCGTGCGCGCCCAGCTCACCTCCGCGGCCGGCACGTCGCTGGGTGCCCAGACCTACATCGTGACGATCAACGGCGGGAAGGTCGTGGACCGCCGGCGGGCGGAAGCCGACGACATCTGCGGCACCGAGACATACGAGCCGGTCTAGGAACCGTCGCCGACCGACGGTTCCGGGAAAAACGAGCATTGCGGCGGGGAACGATCGCCGCCTCCCCTTCTTGTTACCGCCGAGGGCAGTTTCGAGGAGGACATGATGAAGACATTCACGATTGCGCTGTTGGCGGGCGTGGGCGCCCTGGCAGCCGTCTCGGGGGCGAGGGCTTCCGATATCTATACGACCAGCGAGTACACCGATCCGGATCTGGTTCAGCAGGTGCGGCTCGTCTGCGACGACGCCGGCCGTTGCTATCGCACGCGCAGCGGTTCGCGCGTGATCGTGCGCGATTCCTATAACTACATGCCGCGTGATCGCTACTATGAGCGCCGGACGTATCATCGTCACTACGATGACGGCCCGCGCGCCGGCGTCGGCATTCGCGCGCCCGGCGTCAGCGTTGGCGTGGGCGTCGGCGACCGCTGGTAATCCGTGAAGACGTGATGGTCGGGACCGGACGAGACGATTCGCCCGGTCCCGTTCGTATGCCCCTACGAGGTGACCGCCGTCATGCGGCGGTCGATTGTTGCTGGAACTGCTCGTACGCCGCGATCGCATCCGCGGCGTACATCAGCGAGGGCCCGCCGCCCATATAGACGGCCATGCCGAGCGTCTCCTCGATCTCTTCGCGGCTCGCGCCGAGCTTGACGAGCGCCTCGACGTGAAAGCCGATGCAGCCGTCGCAATGCGCGGCGACGCCGAGCGCCAGCGCCATCAGTTCCTTGGTCTTCTTGTCCAACGCGCCGTCACGCGTGGCAGCCTGGGCGAGTGCGGAAAATCCCTTCATCGTATCGGGAATGTCGCCTCGCAGCTTCTTCAGGTTGGCGGAGATGTTCCTTGTGATGTCGACGTAGTTCTTGTCCATCGGACCCTCGTTAGCTGGATTTGGCGGTGGTCGGAGCCGCCTCGCGCGGCGCGCGCAAGGCGACGTAGATCGCGGGAATCACCAGCACCGTGAGTAGCGTTGACGAGGCGAGCCCGAACAGCAGCGAGATCGCCAATCCCTGAAAGATCGGATCGAGCAGGATGGTCGCAGCCCCGATCATGGCCGCAAGCGCGGTGAGCAGGATCGGCTTGAAGCGAACCGCGCCGGCCTCCAGCACCACCTCGCGCAGCGACTTGCCGTCCCCGCCGCTGTGCCTGATGAAGTCGACCAGCAGGATCGAGTTGCGCACGATGATGCCGGCGAGTGCGATGAAGCCGATCATCGAGGTCGCGGTGAATGGCGCTCCCAGCAGCCAGTGCCCGATCAGGATGCCGATCAGCGTCAGCGGAATCGGCGTCAGGATGACGAGCGGCAGACGGAAGCTCCTGAACTGGGCGACGACCAGCACATAGATGCCGAGGATGGCCGCGCCGAAGGCGGCGCCCATGTCGCGGAAGGTCACCCAGGTGATCTCCCATTCGCCGTCCCACAGCAGCGTGGGGCGCGACTCGTCCGATGGCTGGCCGTGCAGGCTGATGGCGGGCTTCGGCAGCTTGCCCCAATCATGCGCATCGACACGATCGGCAACCGCGAGCATGCCGTAGAGCGGCGCCTCGAAGCGCCCGGCGAGCTCGGCCATCACCATGTCGGCGAAGCGGCCGTCCCGGCGGAAGATGGTCGGCGAGCCCTCTTCCATGGTCGCCTTCACGACCTGGCCGAGCTCGACCACGGTCTTGCTGCCGGGCACGGTGTTGGCCGGCACCGGCGTCGAAGCCAGCGCCTCGTCCCAGACCAGACCGCGCTTTCCGAGACGCACCGCGATCTCGATCGGGTTGCGGTCCTCGCCGCGGTGCGAATAGCCGATCGAGGTGCCGCCGAACAGCGTCTGGATCGTGTCGTAGACGTCGCGCTGCTCGACGCCGAAGAATTCGAGCCGGTCCTGGTCGATCGAGAGCCGCAGCCGCGGCCGCTTCTCGCCGATGGAATCGTCGATGTCGACGATGAACGGCACTTCGGCGAAGATCTTCTTGAGCTCGGCCGTCACCGCCCGGCGCGTCGTCGCATCCGGGCCATAGACTTCGGCGAGCAGCGTCGACAGCACCGGCGGCCCGGGCGGCACCTCGACCACCTTGATGCTGGTGCCCGCCGGCGGATCGAGCGCCTTCAGCTTCTCGCGCAGATCGAGCGCGATCTCATGGCTGGCGCGCTTGCGCTCGCCGCGCGAAGCCAGGTTGACCTGCACCTCACCGAGCTCGGGCCTCTCGCGCAGGTAATAGTGCCGCACCAGGCCGTTGAAATTGAAGGGCGCCGGCGTGCCGGCATAGGATTGCACCGAGGTGACCTCCGGCAATTGCCGTGCGATCTCGGCCGCGCCGAACAGCGTGCGCTCGGTCGCCTCCAGGCTCGCGCCTTCCGGCAGGTCGACGACCACGGCGATCTCGGATTTGTTGTCGAACGGCAGCAGCTTGACCGTCACCGACTTGGTCGCAAACAGCGTCATCGACAGCAGCGTCGCGATGCCGACGCCGAGCAGGAACAACCAGGCTGACCGCTTGCTCCGCACGATCGGCGTGGCGAAGCGCCGGTAAAGCCGGCCGAGCCGGCCTTCGTCGTGCTCCGCATGCGCCGAGGCAACCTCGCCCCTCGGCGCGAGCTTGAGCATCAGCCAGGGCGCGACCACCATCGCGACGAAGAACGAGAACAGCATGGCGGCCGACGCGTTGGCCGGGATCGGCGCCATATAGGGTCCCATCAGGCCTGACACGAACAGCATCGGCAACAGCGCGGCGACCACCGTCAGCGTCGCGACGATGGTGGGGTTGCCGACCTCCGCCACCGCCTCGATGGTGGCCTGCAGGCGCGGGCGGCCGTCGCGCATGGCCCAGTGCCGCGCGATGTTCTCGACCACGACGATGGCGTCGTCGACGAGAATGCCGATGGAGAAGATCAGCGCGAACAGGCTGACGCGGTTGATCGTGTAGCCCATGAGGTTGGCGGCGAACATCGTGAGCAGGATCGTGGTGGGAATCACGACGAAGGTCACCAGCGCTTCGCGCCAGCCGATCGCGATCGCGATCAGGACGACGATCGAGACGGTCGCAAGGCCGAGGTGGAACAGCAGCTCGTTGGCCTTCTCGTTGGCGGTCTCGCCGTAATCGCGCGTCACCGTCACCTGGACATCTTCGGGGATCAGGCGCGACTTCAATCCTTCGAGGCGCTCCGCGATATGCTCGGACACCACGACCGCATTGGCGCCGGCCCGCTTGGCCAGCGCCAGGCTGACGGCGGGCGTCCGCGCCCACTGCCCGGCGGTCCCGCGCGAATCCGTCCAGACCCGATGCTCGACGGTGCTCGGGCCGACGATGACGGAGGCGACGTCCTTGACGTAAACCGGCCGGCCGTCGCGGCTCGTGATCAGCAAGAGTCCGATGTCGGGGATGCCGGACAAAGTCTGCCCCGCCGCGACGCCCCGCACGATGCCGGCATCGCGAACCTGCCCGGCCAGGAACGAGCGGTTGGCGTCCTTGACCTTGGCCACGAGCTGCTGAAGCGTGACGCCGAACAGCGACAGCTTCTCCGGATCGGGCTCGACCCGGATCTGTTGCGCGGCGCCGCCGGATATGTAGGTCAGGCCGATGTCGTCGACCTTCATCAGCTCCGCGCGCAGCTTGTCGGCAAGCTCGTAGAGGTCCTTGTCGGTCCAGCGGCTGGCGACCTCGGGCTTCGGCGACAGCGTCAACACCGTCACCGCGACGTCATTGATGCCCCGCCCGACGATCAGCGGCTCGGGAATGCCGACGGGAATGCGGTCGAGGTTGGCGCGGATCTTCTCGTGCACCCGCAGGATGGCGTCCTCGAACTTGGTGCCGACCAGGAAGCGCGCGGTGACCATCACGCGGTCGTCCTCGGTCTGGCTGTAGACGTGCTCGACGCCGTCGATGCCCTTGACGATCGATTCCAGCGGCTTGCTCACCAGCTCTACGGCGTCGGGCGCGCGCAGGCCGTCGGCATTGACGCGGATATCCACCATGGGAACGCTGATCTGCGGCTCCTCCTCGCGCGGGATCGCCACGACGGCGATCAGCCCGACGACCAGCGCTCCGATCAGGAACAGCGGGGTGAGCGGCGATGCGATGGTCGACCTGGTCAACCGTCCTGACAGCCCGAGATTCACGGCCGCACCAATTGGTCGCCGGCCTGGATACCCGACAGGATTTCGAGGCCGTCGGGAAGCGACGGCGTCGGCACGTCGCGGCCGCGCTGCACCGGCACGTCGATCGCCTCGTCGCCCTTCCGGATCCGGACATAGTCGATACCGAACCGCGTTGTCACATAGCCCGCGGGAATGACGAAGGCTGTCCGCGTTCCGGCGGCGACCCAGACCCGCAAGCGGTCGCCAACGAAATATTCGCCGAGCCCATCGACCGTCGCATCCGCAATGACGCGCCCCTCCTCGATCTGGGGATAAACGAGGTCGACCACGCCCCATTTCGAGGCCTCTCCCGCCAGCTCCGCGCCATCGACGCGGACCTTGTCGCCCGCCTTGAGGAAGCGCGCGTGGCGCTCCGGCACGCGCAGCCGCAGCTTGAAATTCTGCTGGGCGACGGTGACGATGGGATCGCCCGCGAGCACGACGGATCCCACGGTGATCAGCCGTTTCAACACACGTCCGTCCGCCGGCGCGAGCACCTGTCCCTGGTTGAGCTGCTCGTTGATGACGGCACGTTCGGCGGTCTTGGCCCGCAGCCCGTTCTCGGCGACGTTGAGCGCCGTGCGCTGCTCGTCCAACTTGATCCGCGGCAGGATACCGCGCTCGACCAACCCCTCGGTTCGGGTGAAGTCGAGTTGCGCCTGGTTGGCCTGCGCCTGCAGTGCCTCGATCTGGGCGTCGAGTGATTTCATTTGCAGCACGAGCTTCTCGTCACCGATGGCCGCGATCGCCTGGCCGGCGGCAACGCGATCCCCTTCCCTGACATTGAGCTGGGCCACCGTGCCGCCGATGCGTCCGCGCGCTGGCACCACGCTGGTGCTTTCGACCGTGGCGAATACCGCCTTTTCGTCCGCGGTCGATTGCCGCGCGACCACGAGTGTCTCGGCTGCCGTCGCCGGTGTTGCAGACAAGCCTGTCGCCGCGAAAGCAGCCAGCAGGCCAAAATATTTCGCCATACATCGCATGGGATTTTTCCGTGTCACGACCAAAGCATCACCACGCCGCAGCGCAGCTCATTTCATCTGCATGGGAGAGAAGCGTGTTGATCCTGGTCAAGGCGCCCTTCCCCGAACTCTCGTAGGTTTGTTCCTGGCGGGCTTCGGTGCGCAGAATGCCTGGTAGAGCGTCTTCAACACCTCACGCGCCGGCTCGCTGGCGATCGAATAAAAGATCGTCTGCGCGTCGCGCCTGGATGCGACCAGGCCATCCTTGCGAAGGAGCGCAAGATGCTGGGAGACCGTGGAGTCGCGCAGGCTGAGGAACTCGGCCAGCTCGCCGACCGACCGCTCGCCGTCGATCAACTGACAGATGATGAGCAGACGGTGACGGTTCGAGAGCGCCTTGAGCAGCACGCTCGCCTGATCCGCCGCCCGCTCCATGACTTCGCTATCTATTTTCATACTTGCGTATATACAAAAATACGAATATATAGTCAAGCGCTGCATGACGGCCGGAGCTGAACTGGCGGAGCGGCTTGGTCCAACGGAGGTACCCATGGCGGAAGTTGTCGTAATCGGAGCCGGTCTGAGCGGAACGCTGATGGCCTATGAACTGCTGCCCCAGTTGCGAAAGGAGGATCGCGTCAGCGTCATCTCGCAAGGCGCGGTCTATCATTTCGTGCCCTCGAATCCCTGGGTGGCCGTCGGCTGGCGCAAGCGCGAAGAGATCGAGATCGATCTCGCAGATGTCATGAAACGCAAGGGCGTGCGGCTGCTGACGCAGGGCGCAAAGCGCGTCCACCCCGGAGAGAATCGTGTCGAGCTCGGTGACGGCACGTCGATCGACTATGATTATCTGGTCGTCGCGACCGGCCCCGAACTCGCCTTCGACGAGATTCCGGGTCTCGGGCCGCAGGGCCATACCCAGTCGATCTGCCACGTCGATCACGCCGCACATGCCCGTGACGCGTTGGAGAAGCTCGTAGCCAACCCCGGTCCGGTCGTGATCGGTGCCGTGCAGGGCGCCTCCTGCTTCGGGCCGGCCTACGAGTTCCTGTTCATCCTGGAAACGGAATTGCGCCGGCGGAAGCTCCGTGACCGGGTGCCGATGACATTCGTCACCTCGGAGCCCTATATCGGCCATCTCGGTCTCGACGGCGTCGGCGATACCAAGGGCCTGCTGGAACGCGAGATGCGCGAGAAGCACATCAAGTGGATCACCAATGCCCGCGTCGACAATGTCGCTCCTGGCTTGATGTCGGTGGAGGAGTTTGCCGACGACGGTACGTCCCGCAAGGCTCATGAGCTGCCATTCGCCTATTCGATGATGTTGCCCGCCTTTCGCGGCGTCGAGGCGGTGCGCGGCATCGAGAAGCTGACCAATCCGCGCGGCTTCGTCATCGTCGACAAGCATCAGCAGAACCCGGCCTTCCCCAATATCTTTGCAATCGGCGTCTGCGTGGCGATCCCGCCGCTCGGTGCGACGCCGGTGCCGGTCGGCGTGCCCAAGACCGGCTTCATGATCGAATCCATGGTGACGGCGACCGCGATCAACATCGGTGCCCTGCTCCGTGGCAAGGCGCCGACGGCGCAGCCAACCTGGAACGCGATCTGCCTCGCCGATTTCGGCGATTCCGGCGTCGCCTTCCTCGCGCAGCCGCAGATTCCGCCGCGCAACGTCAATTGGTCTTCAAAGGGCGAATGGGTGCACTTCGCCAAGGTCGCTTTCGAGAAATACTTCCTGCGCAAGATGCGGCGCGGCGAGAGTGAGCCGTTCTACGAGCGCTTCCTGCTCGACCGGCTGAACATCGCCAAGATCAAGGAGGTCCGAACCGGCACATGAGCACGACACGCCAGATCGTCTGCGGACATTGCGGACGCATCAACCGCCTGCCCGCCGGGCGCGCACCGGAAGGTGCGCGCTGCGGCGCCTGTCACCAGCCGATGTTCACGGGCCAACCGATCGACGTGGACGAAGCCGCCTTCGGCCGTCATGTCGCCAGCAACGACATTCCCGTGCTCGTCGACGTCTGGGCACCATGGTGCGGACCCTGCCGCGCCATGGCCCCGATGTTCGCACGCGCGGCGCAACAGCTCGAGCCCGGCGTGCGGCTGTTGAAGCTGAACTCGGACAATGCACCTGCTCTGTCGTCGCAGCTCAACATCAGCGGCATTCCGACGCTGCTGCTGATGCGCGGCGGCCGGGAGATCGCCCGCCATTCCGGCGCGATGGATGCGCGCAGCATCGTCGCCTGGACCGAAGCCAACTTGACCCGTTCGTAACGTCGCAAGATCAAAAAAGGAGCCTGCCATGAATGTCGATAAAGCCGTCCTCGCGTTTGCGGGGTTCGTCGTCCTGCTCGGTCTCGCACTGGGCACCTATGTGAATACCTATTGGTACCTGCTGACGGCCTTCGCCGGACTCAACATGCTGCAGGCCTCGTTCACGGGCTTCTGCCCCGCCGCCATCGTGTTCAAGAAGCTGGGCCTGAGCAGCGGCTGCGCGTTCTCCTGAACGCGCGGACGCAGCCTGTAATGCGGGGGAATTTGCCATGACCGACGACACCTTCATCGAGGGACCTCTCTACGAGAAGCGCAGAAAGGTCTATCCGCAGTCGGTCCACGGGCCGTTCCGCCGCATCAAATGGGCGATCCTCTGCGTCACGCTCGGGGTCTACTATCTCCTGCCGTTCGTGCGTTGGAATAGAGGCCCCGGGCTGCCCGATCAGGCCGTGCTGATCGATCTGCCGCATCGCCGCTTCTATTTCTTCTTCATCGAGCTATGGCCGCAGGAGGTGTATTATTTCACCGGCCTGCTCATCCTCGCCGCGATGATGCTTTTCCTGATGAACGCGGTCGCGGGACGGCTGTGGTGCGGCTATCTCTGCCCGCAGACGGTGTGGACCGACCTGTTCTACGCCGTCGAGCGCTGGGTCGAGGGCGACCGCCGCGAGCGCATGCAGGGCGACAAGCACTACTGGACGTTCGACCATATCCGAAAGGTCGCGCTGAAGCATTTCCTCTGGATCATGATCGCCTGGTGGACCGGCGGCGCCTGGGTGCTCTATTTCGACGATGCGCCGACGCTGGTGAAGGAGCTTGCGACCTTCCAGGCCCCGTTCATCGCCTATCTCTGGATCGGCATCCTGACTGCGACGACCTACGTCTTCGCCGGCCATGCCCGTGAGCAGATGTGCATCTACATGTGCCCGTGGCCGCGCATCCAGGCGGCCTTGACCGACGAATGGGCACTCAACGTCACCTATCGCCGCGACCGCGGCGAGCCGCGCATGTCGGTGAAGAAGGCGGAAGCTGCCCGTGCGCAGGGTGGCCTCGCCGGCGACTGCGTCGACTGCCACCAGTGCATCAACGTCTGCCCGACCGGCGTCGACATCCGACACGGCATCCAGCTCGGCTGCATCCAGTGCGGCCTGTGCATCGACGCCTGCGACAACGTCATGCGCGAGATCGGACGTCCGCAAGGGCTGATCGGCTACGACACCGACATCAACATGCAGCGCCGGCGCGAGGGCAAGCCGCCGATCTATCGCATCGTCCGTCCGCGCACGGTGATCTACACCGCAGCGATCGCCATCGTCGGCAGCATCATGCTGTACACGCTCGCCACGCGCGCGACCATGGACGTCAACGTGCTGCACGAGCGCAATCCGCTGTTCGTCCAGCTGTCGGATGGCGGGGTCCGCAACGACTACACCGTGCGCATTCTCAACAAGGGCGCACAGCGATCGTTTGCAATCGAGGTCTCCGGGCTGCCCGGCGCGACCATTCGCGTTGCCGGCATCGAGGCCGCTCCCGGGGCCAAGCCCGTCGTCGAGGTCGGGCAGGACCAGACCCGCGAGGTCCGGCTGTCGGTGCAGGTCGGGCCCGCCGACCTGCCGAAGACCTCGCGCGATCTCGAGGTCACGATCACCGATACCGCTGGCGGCGGCCGGGCAAGCGCCCGGGATCATTTCTTGCCGGGCGACAAGTAGGGTTGGCATTGAGCATCCGGCAACGGATGCTCAATGAGACGTTAACATTACCGTTCGAATTGAAACGGCGCGCCAACGGTATTTTCCAATCTTTGCGCTAAGCATGGCCCCGTGACGCGGCACTTGCCCGCGTGAACGGGACGAGGGGACGTGGTCGACATCGCGCAGCAGGCGGCGATTCATCCGGCATCCGCACAGGATGCCATGGCGGCGCGCGTCCCGCTCGTTGCGATCGACGCCGGTCAATGGCGCGCACTCGCGCAGCGGGCGGTCGAGCCGAACGGATATTACCTGCCCGCCTGGGAGCTCGCCGTCAGCGCCACCGCGCGCGGCCGCATGGACGCCTCGGCATTGCCTGCATTCGACGGCTCTTCGACGCGGCTGATCGGCCTGATGCCCGTGATCTCGCTGTGGCGAGCCTGGAGAATTCCCCTGCCCGCGCTGGTGAGCGCGCATCCCTACGGCACGTTGTGCAGCCCGCTGATCGATCGCGACGCTCCGATCGCGGCAGCCACGCAGCTGTTGCAGCAGGCGCGCAAGGCCGGTGCGCACGCGCTCGTGCTGAACGACGTCGCGCTCGATGGCGCCGCGATGAAGGCGCTCGAGCAGGCCTTGAGCCGCGACGGCCTGAAGCCGCGGATCCTGTCCTCCTATCTCCGCGCCAGCCTCGATGCGACGCAGGACGACGAAACGCTGTTGCGCGACGCGCTCGGCAGCAAGAAGCTCAAGGAGCTGCGCCGCCTGCGCCATCGCCTCGAAGAGCACGGCCCCGTTACGTTCGAGGCCGCACGCCGGCCCGACGAGATCGGCCCCGCGCTCGAAACGTTCCTGCAGCTCGAAGCCAGCGGCTGGAAAGGCAAGCGCGGCACCGCGCTGGTCCAGCATGCCGGCGATGCGGCCTTCATTCGCCGCGCCGTTCCGGCGCTGGCGGAGACCGCGCAGTGCGAGATCATCACGCTTCGCGCTGGCACGATTGCGGTGGCAGCCGGCATCGTGCTGCGCCACCAGGATCGCGCCTTCTTCTTCAAGCTCGGCATCGACGAGCGCTTTGCCAGGTATTCGCCGGGCGTGCAGCTCACGCTCGAGCTCACCCGCCATCTCTGCGCCGATCCCGCCATCGCCAGCGCCGATTCCACCGCGAGCGCCGACCATCCCATGATCAACCCGATCTGGCGGGGACGTTTCGCGGTCGGCGACGTGCTGATCCCGCTGCGGCAGCATGATCCGGTCGTCGCGCTCATTCACGGAGCACTGGTCGGCCTCAACACCGCGCACGAGACCGCGCGACGCCTGGTCCGCCGCCTCCGCAAATAAGCGAGCGCTACTCCGCCGCCTGCGCGTTGATCTCCGCCGAGACCTGGCGGATGGCGCGGGCGAGCAGGTTCGGATCCTGCGCGCCTGAGACCGCGTATTTCTGCGCGAAGACATAGGTCGGCACGCCGGAGATGCCCTTCTCGGCGGCCTCCTGGGCGTCCGCCGAGACGCGCGCGACGTCCTCGTCGGTGGCGAGGCGCCTGCGCACGTCCTCGGCATCGAGGCCGATATCGGCGGCCGCCTGCACCAGCACGTTCACATCGGTGAGATCGCCGCCGTCGCGGAAATACAGCTCCATCAGGCGCTGCTTCATCTCGGGCGCCTTGCCGATCGCTTCCGCCCAAAGGATGAGACGATGGCAGTCGGTGGTGTTGGGTTGACGCGCGACCAGCTCGGGCTTGTAGACGAGGCCCTCCTCGCTTGCGGCCGCAACGACGCGCCCGGCAATGCCCTTGTAGGCTTCGACCGAGCCGAACTTCTGGGTGAGATAGGCCTCGCGGCTGATGCCCTCGCGCGGCACCCACGGATTGAGGAAGAACGGGCGGAAATTGAGCTTGACCGGGACGTCGGGCACCAGCGCCAGCGCGCTCTCGATCCGGTGCTTGCCGATATAGCACCAGGGGCACACCACGTCGGAGACGACGTCGATCTGGAGCGGTTTCAGCGTGCTCATGTCAGGCGCCTCCTTCGGGCGGGTCACGGGTTCGCCGGAAGATAAGCCGAACCGGGGACGGCGCAAGGCACCGATCCCGCATGGCTCGGGACTGCACCCCTGCGGTTATTGTGATGGCTCCGGCCCGCGGGGACACTCGCGGCCAGGGGGCGGCTACCATCTGTAAACGCCGCTATGACAGCCCGGCCGCCATCTGCTTCAGCCGTTGGGCGGTGCGCTCGTCCGCCGGGAAGAAGGTTTCCAGCGCCAGCTCCGACAGCGTGATGTCGACCGGCGTGCCGAACACCATGGTGGTGGAGAAGAAACTCAGGATCTCGCCCTGATGGCGCAGCTTGAAGGGGATCGCGACATTGTCGCTCGACAGCGGCCCCGCTCGCGCCGGGATCGGATAGCTTTTGAGGTCGCTGTAGAGCTTGATCAATTCAGGATCGGCCGTCGCCTCGCATTGCCGGTGCAGCCGCTCCAGGAGGTGCCCGCACCATTCCGCGAGGTTGACCGTGCGCGGCGCCAGCGCCTCGGGATGGAAGGCGAGCCGCAGCACGTTCAAGGGCTGGCCGAGTAGCCGCTGGGGAATGCCGTCGAGCAGCGGCGCCACCATGCGGTTGGCCGACACCAGGTTCCAGTGCCGGTCCACGGCCAGCGCCGGATTGGGCTCATGGGCTTTGAGCACGAGATCGATCGCCTGGCGGGCTGATTTCAAGGCAGGATCCTCCAGGGGCCGCTGCTGGAAGGCCGGCGCATAGCCGGCCGCGACCAGCAGCACGTTGCGTTCGCGCAAGGGCACGTCGAGGCGTTCGGCGAGCCTCAGCACCATGTCGCGCGAGGGCGCCGCGCGGCCGGTCTCGACGAAGCTCAGGTGACGCGCCGAGATTTCGGCCTCGCCCGCGAGATCGAGCTGGCTCATGCGGCGGCGCTGCCGCCATTCGCGCAAATGGTCGCCGATATGGACTGGTTGGCTGCGCTCGGTACGTGCCGTGGATGCATGTGCGTTCATGACCGAAAATCTAGCATGCAGGTGCCGGCCCTTCCATTACCTGCGAGGTCATGATTTCCCCGTTTTGACCCCCGGCACGGAAATGCTAATGAAACACCGTCATGCGCCGAATGAATACCAGCGAACTCGAAAGGCAGGCGAAGGGGGTGGCCGCCCTGATGCGCATGTTGGCCAATGAGCATCGTCTGCTTATCGTCTGCAAGCTCGTCGAATATGGCGAAATCAACGCAAGCGCGCTTGCCGAGGATGTCGGCCTTTCCGCTTCGGCTCTGTCGCAGCACCTGACGAAGCTGAAGGCCGAACGCATCGTTGCCTGTCGGCGCGACGGGCAGACGATGTGGTACCGTATCGCGGACCGGCGGATCGAAGAGCTGATTTCGACGCTGCACAGGCTGTTCTGCAAGACACCAAAACGGTGATATGCGACCCTGACCGTTTGGGATCGCGGGGATTTGCTGCGTTCACTTCCGCCTGGCTTCGGCGGATTCGACCCACCAGAAGAACAGCGCGGCGCCGGCCGCAAGTGCGGCGAACCAGACGATGTCGGGAACGTGCGTCACGTCCGGAAGGCGGACTTTGCCCAGCGCCCAGACGTTGAGCACGTGCGCCTTCAACCAGTCGAAGCTCAGAGCGTAGAGGATGGCCCCGGCAACCATGCCGAGCGCGCCGACCAAGGCATGGACGCTGCCGGTCGCGATGGCGCCGAGCGCCGTTCCCGGGCAATAGCCGTAGACCACCATGCCGGTGCCGAACAGGGCGGCGCCGAGCGCGACCGCCAGCAGGTTGGCATCCTTCACGTAGTATTTCGCATTGCCGGTGTCGACGAGCAACAGCACGCCGATCCCACCGACCACGATCGCGGTGCCCATCACCTTCAGCACGGTGAAATCCCGCAGGCGGAACTGGTTCTCGATGACGTTGCAATTGGTCACCTTCCCGCGTTGGAGCAGGAAGCCGAAAACCGCGCCCATCAGCATCGGACCAAGGATTGCCATCATCGCTGTCATCGGAGGTCCCTCACCGTTTGCGGAACATGAGCGCGGAAATTCCGAGCCCGGTGGCGAACATCACCGCCAGGAATAGCCAGCTCGACAGCGCGAGCTGCAATCCGCCGGAGATGCCGTGTCCGCTGGTGCAGCCGCCGGCAAGCCGCGCGCCGTACATGATCACGGCTCCGCCGAGGAACGCGCCGACAAAGCGCTTTGCGATCGACGGCCCGAACCTCTCCTTCCAGACCTCGGGCACGAGCTCAAGCCGCCATGTCCCCGACATCATCGCGGAGATGAAAGCGCCGGCGGGAATGCCGACGAGGAACCAGACACCGTAGTCCCATTTCAGCGGCATGCTCTTCCAATAGGCGTTCTGTGCGACCGCCTCGGGTCCGATCACGGGAATGGCAAACAGGGAGGCGATGCGCGAATAGGCGGTGGTGACGCCGAGCGGATCTCCGAACACGGCAAAGGCGATCCAGCTCAGCAGGCCAATTCCCGCACCGACGAGATAAGGCGACCAGTCAATCCGCGCCGTGCGCGGCGCTTCGCGAGCGTAGCTTTCCGTGACGGTGGTCATGTGCGTTTCCCCGGAAGCATTGTGTACCAGCATCGTTGCGGCACGATCAGACTGCACCGGCAAGCATCATATTCAAAAAATTTAATTTAGCAATCTCTAAAGACTTTTCAGGTGCCGGACGCCGGCGAGCCCGCGGCCGGTCGGGCTTGCGGCATGCCGGCGCGGTCGACGATCAAATCCGTGAGCCCCGCCCCCAGCCACATGCCGCCGAGCACGAGCCAGGCGGTGAGCGCGAAGACCGAGGCGCCGGTCACGCCGGCGCCGACCGCGCAGCCGCCGGCGAGCATGGCGCCGAATCCCATCAGCACCGCGCCGAGCAGGTAACGGCGCATGCCGAGCCCGTCCGAGAATCCTTCCAGCTTCAGCTCACCCGCATGCGCCGCCGCGGCGAACGAGCCGAGGAACACGCCCGGAACAATGCCGAGGTCGAAGCCGAGCCGGAGCTGCGAGCTGTTCAGAACCAGCATCAGCAATTCGGCCGACGGTCCGCTGAAGGTGAGGCTCTTCAGCGTCACCGGCGCGAACGAGGCCTGCGCCAGCTGGTAGGTGAAAAGCCAGCCGGCGACGACGGCCGCGCCGGCTGCGAGCGCGGCAAGGATCAGCCGGCGCGGCAGCCGGCTGCGAAAGGCGAACGACAGCCCCGCAATCAGCCACACGCCTCCGAAGGCGAGCTTTTCGGGGGTGCCGGCGCCGAACATCGCCATGATGTCGCGCGACGGGCCGCCGTCGACCAGCCACAGATTGCTCACCCATTCGCGCGCGGGCGACAGCAGGCCGCGATAGGAAGCCTGAGCGGCGACCGCGAACACCAGGCCCGACAGCAGCGCCCTCAGATTGCCGTTGGCCGAGAGCACGAGCAGCCGGCTGGCGCAGCCGCGAGCCAGGATCATGCCGCAGCCGAACATCACCCCCCCGGCCAGGGCACCGGAGATGCTGCCCTGCTGCGCGAGCTGGCGCGCCTCGGAGACGTCGAGCCAGCCGAGCGCGACCAGGCCTTGCGTGCCCAGCAGCGCCGCAGCAAAGGTCAACAGCCACACCGCAAGGCGCGGTCCACCCTCGCCACGGGAAAATTCGACGGCGGCTGCGCGCAGGCAGAAGCGACTGCGCTGGGCGAAGAATCCAAAGAGACCGCCGACCAGGAGGCCCCCCAGCCATGACAGCCGGTCTTCTCCCATGAGATCGATGAGTGTCGTCAGCACGGCCGCCTCGGTATGCCCTGAACTTGCCAATCTATCGCCAGGCGCGGCCGCTCTGTATGAGCGAGATCAAGCCCAGGGCGCAGCCCACGCCTGTTCAGGGACGCAGATAGGCAAATCCCTGCTGTTGCAGCTCGACGAGCCGCACCACGCCGCCTTTCTCGGCGACAATGAAGCCGGGCGTGAGGTCGTCCAGCTTGACGCCCTGCGCCTTCATCGTGTTGGCGCAAGCGTCGAAGCCGACGCCGGCAGCGACGAGCTTCGTCATCATCGCGACGGTGTGATCCTGGGCCGCAAGCGCGTGGAAGGCCCGCAGCGCCGGCCCATGCACGACCAGCCTGATGTCGGCCTTGCCGGGCCCACCGACGCCGTCGACATGGTTCTGGAGATTGCCCAGAACGAAGACGACACGATCGGCATCGGCGAGATGATAGGCCACGCGCTGCCGCGCGGGCGTTTCCGTCGCCGCGGACGCCTGGCGCACCGCGAAGATGCCGAATAGTCCGGCAAGGCTGGCGCGAAGCATGGATCGACGCTGCATAGCCTCCCTCCTATCGTGTCTGCTTGATGAACTCGGCGATGCGGTCGGCGACGTCTTCCGCAAACAGATCGCGAAAGAAGTGATCGGCATCCTCGATTGTGTCGAGCTGAACCCTGCCGCCGCTCGAAGCGGCCAGCGGCGCGAAGGACGCGGCCACATCAGGCACGACCGTGTCCTTGGTCGCGGCGAACACCAGCACCGGCAGCTTCGCGCGGGCCACGAGGGCGGCCGTGTCCTGGCCGGCATCGGCGGCATAGAAAGACGCGAAGGCCCGCGCGGTGACCACGGCGTTGCGGCAATAGATGAAGCCGGGCACGTCCAGCCACTCCCCGCCGCGCCCGGCCGCGACCGCCTTCGTCGCCCCCTCCAGCAACGGCTCGAGCGGCTTGCCATAGGTCTTCGCGTAGGCGGCGCGCAAATCGGCCTCCGCCTTTGCGGTCACGGGCGCCAGCAGCACCGCACCCGCCACTGGCGTCTCGCTTGCTGCAAGATAACGCGCGACCTGGTTGCCGCCGCGCGAATGGCCGAACGCGAAGACGAGCCGGGACACGCCTCTTGCCCGCGCAACCCAGGCGCCGATCTCGGCGATCGCATCCTCGGCGACATAGTCATGTCGCACTGCGCAATCATACATGCCCTTGCGGCGATCGACTCCCAGCGACAGCGTATGCGCGAGCGAGGCGATGCCGCGCTGCTCCAGCGCCTTGGCAATACCTTGAACGACCTCCATGTCCTTGTGTGCAAGCGTGCCGTGGGTCATCACGACGAGCGGTGTGTCCGGCCCCATCGAGGCTGGCGTGCGCAGTGTCGCGAGCGTCGTGCGGCCCTCGACCGACAGTTCGAGCTCCTGCTCGGCCGCACCTGCAGGCCCCGCGAGTACAAGCACGATAGCCAGTCCCATCAACCATCGCATCGTCGGCTATCTCCCTACGGCCGGACAATCGTCCAGTTCTTTTCGGCAAGAACCATCAGCGCGGCAACCCCGACCTGGGCGACGCTGATGCCTTCGAGCAGCGGAGGCCGCCTGCCCTCCTTCGCCGCCAGCGTCTCCAGCGTGTTGCCGCAGGCAATGAAGCTCACATTGGGCATCGATTTCAGGAAATTCACCAGGCGCTCCCTCACCGGCGAACGGTCGTCGAGCAGCATGTCGAGACCGCCATTGAAGGCGACCACTGCAATCTCGACGTCCTCGCCCTGTCCGGAATAATGCCGCGAGACGTTGGCGGCGACATCGAGGACGGCGCGCATCTTGACCGGGTCGTCGTCGCTGATCTGCAGCGCGAGCCTGTGAGGCTCAGCGGCCTCGGCCGCGGCCGGAAAGATTGCGATGAGCGAGCCGACAGCGAGAGCCGCATGCAGCAGCGTGCGGCGGCTCGCCCGGCCGCGTCTCACTCCACGCCCCGCGACTTCTTCTCCTTGCCATCCTCAGGCGTCACGTCGATGGCGGCAGCGCGCCCGGTGATCTTCACCGGGGCGATGCAGTTCTTCATGCAGGGGTCCTTCTGCCAGAACGCCTTCTCGCTGCTGGCGCGATCGTCCATCACGAAGCCCTGCTCGTTCGGCATCTTGATCGTGGCAAGGGTCTTCTTGTTCAGCTCGAGATTCTGATCGGTGACCACGTCGTTCAGATAGAGGACGTAGGCGACCAGCGAATAATATTCGTCGACGGACAGCGACCCCGTGTTGCCATAGGGCATGGCGTGCCTGACGTAGTCGAACACGGTGGAGGCGTAGGGCCAGTACGAGCCCACCGTCTTGACCGGATTGTCGCTCGTGAGCGACCCCTTGCCGCCGGCCAGCACAGGCCAGCGGCCGCTGCCCTCGCCAAACTCGCCGTGGCAGCTCGCGCAATTGTCCATGAACAGCTTCTCGCCCTGGGCGGCGGTGCCCTTGCCTTCCGGCAGGCCCTGGCCGTCGGGCCGCACGTCGATGTCCCAGCCGCGGATCTCGTCTGCGGTCGGCGCGCGGCCGATGTGATAGCGCGGCCCGCCCTTGGCATCCGCCTTTTGCTGCGCGAGCGCAGGCGCGCTCAGCGCGCAGGCGAGCAGCGCGGCCGTGATGAGCTTAAGCGACTTCGACATTCTCGACCTCACCATTGGCCTGCACATGCCAGGTCTGGATGCCATTGTTGTGATAGATGGAGTTGACGCCGCGGATCTTGCGCAGCTCGGCCTTGCTCGGCTGCACGTATCCGGTTTCGTCCTGCACGCGCGATTGCAACAGCAGCGGCTCGCCGTTCCAGTCGAATTCGTAATAGAAGCGCGTCAATGCCTTGTCGAGCACCGGCCCGTCGAGCCGCGCAGGCCACCAGTTGCGGCCGCCGTCGAGCGAGACATCCACGCGCTTGACCTTGCCGTTTCCGCTCCAGGCGAGCCCGGAGACGATGGTGAAGCCCTTGCCGTGCCTGATCGGCGCCTGCGGGCTCGGGCTCGTGATCACGGACTTCGCGTCCATCGACCAGGTGAAGCGGCGCGCCTTGCCGTTCGGCATGAGGTCCGTGTATTTCGACGTCTCCTCCCGGGTGTGCCAGGGCTGGTCGCCGACCTTGATGCGGCGCAGCCACTTGACCCAGAGATTGCCCTGCCAGCCCGGCACCACGAGGCGCATCGGATAGCCCTGCTCGGGATAGAGCGCCTCGCCGTTCATCTTGTAGGCGATCATGCAGTCGTCGAGGGCCTTCTCGATCGGCAGGCTGCGATCCATCGCGGCGGCATCGGCGCCCTCGACCAGCAGCCACTTTCCGTTGGTCTTGACGCCGGCTTCCTCCAGCAGCGTGCGCAGCGACACGCCGGTGTACTGCACGCAGTGGATCATGCCGTGGGTGAACTGGCAGCCGTTGAGCTGGGCGCCGCGCCATTCCATGCCCGAGTTCGCCGCGCATTCCATGAAGTGGATGCGGTTGACGCGCGGGTAGCGCTTCAGCTCCTCCAGCGTGAGGATCAACGGACGCTCCACGAGCCCGTGGATCATCAGGCGATGATCAGCCGGATCGACCTCGGCAATACCGCCGTGATGCCGCTCGAAGCAGAGCCCGTTCGGGGTGATGATGCCTTCGAGCTCGTGCAGCGGCGTGAAGCTCACCGAGGACTCGCGCGAGGCGGTCAGCCATTCGACGTCGCGCCGCACCACGTCCTTCTCGAATTTCGACGGCTTGCCATACGGACGCACGGCGACGCCCTCGCCGAGCGACCTGGTCCATTCCGGCACGTTGGGCGGCTGATTGGCCGGATTGCCGCCGCCCGCAAGAGCGGGCTTGGCGAGCACCGATGCGGCAACACCGGCCCCAGCGGCCAGGAAGTTGCGTCGGGATTGGCGGGAACTGTCCATCTTCGACATCGCTTCTCACGCTCCGGTAACTTTGACGGCCCGGTTGGGTTCGAGCCGAACGGTTTTCTGTCGCGTCAGGTAGTTCGCGACGACGTCCCAGATCGGCGGACCCTCGGTTCCTTCGTTGACGCTGGCCCAGCCCGCAACCTGGTATTCCCTAGCGGGATCGATCGGCGCGCCGGTCTTGGCCATCTGCATGTCCGAGATGCGTTGCCCCTGCGGCTTGGCGACGTCTATCGCGTAGGACAGTCCGCCGATCCGCACCATGTCACCGCCCTGCTGGTAGTAGGGATCGACGTTGAAGAGATTGTCGGCGACATCCTCGATGATCTCCTTCAGCCGCGCGCCGGTCATGCCCATGCGGTAGACCGCGGGATAGGTGATCGCGGTTGCGTTGGTGACGTCCTCGAAGGTGATGTCCTGCCCCGGCAGCACGCTGGTGCCCCAGCGGAAGCCGGGCGACAGCGCGATCTCGGCGTCGCGTTCCTGCAGCAGCGCCTGGCAGATCAGATCGTCGAACGTGCCGTTGAAATTGCCGCGCCGGTAGAGCAGCGAGTCGGTCCTGCCGAGCACCTTGGCGAGATCGGGCGCGAACGGCTTGCGCACCTCGGCGATCTTGGCCGCCATCTCGGCGTCTGCCGCGATCACGTCGGAGAACAGCGGAATGAGCTTATACCTGTAAGCTTTCACCTCGCCGTCGCGGACGTCGAGATCGAGCCGCGAGACGAACTTTCCGGAAGAGCCCGACGCGATCAGCAGGGTCTTGCCGACCTTGACGGCCTCGGGCAGCGCGTCATGGGTATGTCCGGTCAGGATGACGTCGATGCCCTTGACGCGGCTCGCGAGCTTGCGGTCGACGTCGAAGCCGTTGTGGGAGAGCAGCACGACGAGCTGCGCGCCGCCCTTGCGCGCCTTGTCGACCTGCGCCTGCACGTCCTCCTCGCGCACGCCGAACGACCAGGTCGGAATCATCCAGCGCGGATTGGCGACCGGCGTATAGGGGAAGGCCTGGCCCAGCACCGCGATCTTGACGCCGCCGCGCTCGATCATGGTCGAGGCTTCGAATGCCGCCTCGTTCCATTCGGTGTCGCGGATATTGAGGCCGAGGAACGGGAAGCCGAGGCCGTCGATGGCCTGCTTGACCCGCTCGGTGCCGTAGGTGAACTCCCAATGGCCGGTCATGGCGTCCGGTTTCAGCAGCGCCATGCAGTCGATCATGTCCTGGCCGCGCGTCTTCAGCGACGACCACGAGCCCTGCCAGGTGTCGCCGCCGTCGAGCAGCGCGACCTTGTCGCCGCGCTCGGCGCGAATCGACTTGATCACGGTCGCGGCGCGATCGAGACCGCCGATCCGGCCATAGCTCTTGGCCAGCGCCTCGAAATCCTCCGACGTCAGGGCGTAGGCCGCCGACGAGCCGGGCGCGATCCCGAACCGCGTCAAGAACTCCTTACCGGTGACGTGTGGCGGAAGGCCCTTGGCCTCGCCCACTCCGAGATTGGTCGAGGGCTCGCGGAAATAGAGCGGCATCAGCTGGCCGTGGATATCGGTCACGTGCACCAGCGTGACGTTGCCGAGCGGCTCGAATGCCAGCAATTCCTTCTCGGTCAGGCGCTGCTGGGCGACCGCCCGGGTCAGGCCGGAGCCGACACCGCTCGAGAGGGCCGCCGTTGCAGCGGCGACCTGAATGAACTCGCGGCGAGAGATCATGCGCAAGACTCCTGCAATCTCATCGTTTCAGTTGCGCACCGACGGCGTCTCGACCGGCAACCCGATGCCGCGCCAGGCCACATAGAGCTCGAGCGCGAGGAATTCGTCCGAGAGCGGCTTGAACGGCTCGGCGCGGACGTCGAACATGCAGCCCTCGAAACGCTCATGCAGCGGCACCAGGCGCTGGTCGCGCAGCCGATAGGTCGGAAAGCCGTTGGTCTGGCCTTGGCTCAGGAAATCGGCGCGCATGAACTTGCCGTTGTTGCGCTCGTGGCAGGATTCGCAGGCCAGATCGAGCTGGCCGTAGCGCGTGTAATAGATCTGCTTGCCGCGTTCGAACCAGGGCGACATCGGCCCGTCGGTCTTCACCGCGACCTTCATGCCGTGCGACTGGTAGCGCACGAAGGCGGTCATGTCGGTCAGCTCCCGGGATTTGAATTTCCAGGGCTCCGCCTTCATCTGCTCGCTGCGGCAGATGTTGATGCGCTGCTCGAGATTGACCGGCTTCTTGAGCTTGTCGTCCCATTTCGGCATGGCGGCGCCGACGCCCTTCATGCTGGTCGCGGCCTCGCCGTGGCAGCTCATGCACGACTTGCCCTCGCTGCCCTCGACCTTCTTCCAGGCCTCCGCCGCGCGCTCTACGGCGAGGAACCCCGGATTTTCCAGATCGTCGTCCTGCAGCGCACGGGTCTCCTTGCTGCGGAACTCGTAGCCGGAAATGATGGTCTTGAAGACGTGGCCGGGCGGCGCCGCGATGCCCTTGCGCTCGGCCTCCTCCGCGGATGCGAGCGTTACAACCGATGCAGCGGCCACGATCGCAGCGGCCAACCCTGTGTATCGTGGCGCCATTCGAGCCTCCCTCAATGCGCGATGCGCATCATGCCTTGAGCGCGATCTTCTCTTCGGCCGTGATCACCGTGCCGTCGTCGTCCGTCCAGGAAAACTTGAACGTGCCGGCCTCGTCGATCCTGGCGTCGAACTGGATGTAGGGGTTGGCCGAGATCGCCGGCTCCAGCGCACAGCCGAACACCGGCTTGCCGTTGAACTCGCAGGCGAACTTGTTGATGATCTTGCGCGGAATGGGCTTGCCCTGCGCATCCTTGCGCTGGCCCGATTCCATCACGTGCGAAACCAGGGTCTTGATCTGGATGACCTCGCCCTTGGCGGCTTCCTTCGGAAGCTTGATGCGCGGTTTTTCTGCCATCTGTCTTCTCCTGAGCCCTTAGCCGCCGCAGCCGCCGATGGTGACCTTGACGGTCTTCTGCTCCGTGAACAGCGAACCGTCGCTCATCTTCGCGATCGCAACCACGTTCTGCGTGGACGCGAGCCGGATCCGGATCGAGGCTTCCGCCTTGCCCGACAGCGGCGTGAAGGACAGCGTCGCCACGCCCGCATTCGGGTTGCCGTCCGCGATGATCAGCACGTCCTTGACGTGGGAGTCCGCGGTCATCGGGCTCTCGATGTTGATCGACAGCGGCACAGTGTTGCCGTTCTCCGCGATTTCCGGCAGATCGAGTGAAATCTTGCCCTTGGCCGGCTGCTTGCCGCCGGTGAACTTCTCGATCCACTTCGCCGCGTCGTTCGAGACCTCGGCATCGGCTGCCATGGGCATCAGGGTCAGCATGACGAAGCCGCCCCCGAGTGCAAATGCCTGCCGTCGATTGATGGCTTTCATTCCTGATCCTCCTCGCCGTCAGTTCAGCGTCTTGAGAAAAGCGATGACGTCCTCGACCTGCGCGGCCGTCAGAATGGACTTGCCGACGAATTCCGGGCGCACCCGGCTGAGCCCATCGTTCTTGAAGAATGCGGGCATGACCGTGCCGGTGAAGATGCGCTTGGGGTCGGCGATGATGAGGCGCAATTGCGCCTCGCTATAGCGGCCGGCGACACCGTCGAGCGACGGGCCGAACTCGCCATGGAATTCCTGGGATTTCAGGCTGGTGACCTGATGGCAGGCCAGGCAATTGCCGAGCGTGCGCGTCAGGAACACCTTCTTGCCGGCGGCGGCGTCGCCGGGCGCGCCGGTCAGTGATTTCGGCAGAGAATCATCGACGACGTCGAGCTTGATCGGCTCCTGCGCGCAGGCGCTTCCGATCGTGAGACACCAAGCAAACGCAGCCGCAAGCGAGCGCCGCATATTTCCTACCCCAGGGATGGCGAGGTGACGCCCGCCTCGTTCATGACGAATCTGACGATCCATCACATTCATTTATTATGATATGATCATGTCTTTGATGGCGTCAAGACATATTTGCGTACGGCGTCGGACTAGCCGCCGGCGGCGAGGAAGTCCTTGAACGAGCCGCGCTCGTAGGCGCGATCCCGCACGAAACGAAACATCGCGAGAAAATGCGGCGGTTTCAGATAGCCAGGCGCCCGCGCGACTTCTCGCGCCATCGGCTCCCGTTTCTCGATGCCGCTGGATGTTGGCGGGAAGAACTGGAACGTCGGGGTGAACCTGATCCCGTATTTCTGGGCAAGGTCCTTCTCGGACAGCTCCTGACGGTCGAAATCCGTCACCTTGCGGGATCCGATCAGATTGAGCTGGAGAACCTCGAAATTCTCGCGGATGTAGCTCGCAATGCCGGCATCGGCGAAATTCACCAGATGCGTTTCGCGGCAATAGGGACAGCCGCGCAGCTCCCACATGATGGCGAGGCGCTTGCCGTTGGCGGCAGAGCTGTCGAGATCCTCGCGCAGATCGAGAAAGCTCTGCAGAAACCAGGGCTCGTGGTAGAGCCCGTCGTCTCCGAGCGCGGGTTCGGCCACGGCCACGCGGCAGCTTGCGGCAATCGCGGCCCCCGGAGCCAGTGCCAGAAGATCTCGCCGCGTCGGCCTGAAGAGATGCATCGGGAATTTCAACCTTGGACAACATTGCGGGTCGAAGCCGGTCCATTATAATATTCGAATACTCGAATGTAACAAGGATTTCCCATCTTGCGCTGCATCATCGTGCTGTTGACGTGGCTGGCCTCCGGAGCGCTTGCGCTTGGCGCCCAGGGCGACCCTGCGAAAGATTTCGCAGCGGCGATGCAGCCGATCAGGGCCAATCTGCGCAGCGCCGCGAGCTATGCGCGGACCGGAAACATCGCGCTGGCGCAGATGGAAGTCGAACAGGCCACGGCGGCCTGGAAGCAGCTCGCGACAAATGCGCCCTCTCCCAGCCCCGCTTACACGCCTGCCGCGCTGACGGAATTTCTCGGCCGCGGCAGCGAGCAGCTGGGTGCGGTCGCGCGGGCACTCGATGGCGGTGACGTTGTCGCCGCCGGACGAGAGCTGCTCCTGCTCCGCCGGTCGTTCCACGACCTCAGGCGTCGATCCAGCCTCTACGATCTTGCCGATTGCGTCTTCGAGATCGCACCCGCGATGGACAGACTGCGGGTCGCGGCCACGCACTACGGCGAGCACCCCGCCCCGGCACGGGCCGAGGATACCATCGCCAGCGCAAGCGCGTTGCGCGACCGTCTGCAACGCTGCAACGATTGGGCCCGGGCGGACGTTGCTGAAACGAGCGAGTTCCGTCGGCTGATCGACGGTGCGATCGCCAGCAGCACCGAGATCTCCCGTGCGGCGATGGCCGGCGACGGGCCGCTGGTCCATCGCTACCTGATCGAGCTGCAGTCTTACGCGCAGCTCATCGATTTCCGCTTCGGCTGAAACCGTGATGGTCAACCGATGCTGGTCAATGCAGGGAAATGCTGCAGCAGCCATTCCGAGACGGCTGGCATCAAGCCGGTCAGGAACATCAATCCGGTCGCAACCAGAAAGGCGCCCATCGTCTTCTCCACCAGGGCCAGGTGCCGGCGGGCACGGCCAAGCGCGGCGACGAAGCGACCGGTGAAAGCGGCAGCGATCAGGAAGGGAATGCCGGTCCCTGCCGAATAGGACAGCAGCAGCAGAGCCCCCCTCGCCGTGGTGTCCTCGGACCCCGCCATGAACAGGACGGCCGCGAGGATGGGACCTGCACAAGGTGTCCAGCCGAACGCGAACGCCAGACCCATGACGAAGGCGCCCGCAACACCGGCAGGCCGGTTCTCGACCTGCAGCGTCGCGCTGCGATACAGCAGCGGGATCCTGAGCACGCCGAGGAAGTGCAGACCCATCAAGACGATCAGGGCGCCCGCGACGATGCCGAGCGTCGAGATATGGGCGGAGATGAAGCGCCCCGCAATCGAGGCGGTCGAACCCAGCGCGACGAAGACCAGCGAGAAGCCGGTCACGAAGGCCAATGCAGAGACCAGGATGCGCGGCCGCAATGCGGGCTGCCCATCGGAGAGATCGGAGACCGAGACACCGGCCATGTAGCACAGGAACGGCGGGACCAGCGGCAGGATGCAGGGTGACAGAAACGACAACAGGCCAGCGACAAAGGCCGCCCCAAGCGTGACATCCAAGGTCATTGCCTCCCACCTATTACATATACGAATTTAATGATATAAAGAGCTAAGGAAGTCCAGAGGGCCGAAGTCCGGAGGTCATGGCGCGGGATGAGCCGACACGTCGAATTTCTCTCGGCATTGCTCCTGGCCGCGATCACGCTCGCCCTGCCGGCGACGGGGTCCCGCGCGGCCGAGCTGGTCATGTTCGAGCGGGCCGGTTGCGTCTGGTGTGCGCGCTTTGATTCCGAGATTGCGCCGATCTACGGCAAGACCGAGGAAAGCCAGGCCGCGCCGCTGCGCCGCGTCGATCTCGGCCGTCCCCTGCCGGCCGATCTCTCCGGAATCGATCCGGGTGCCTTCACGCCGACCTTCGTCGTGGTAAAAGAGGGCCGGGAGATCGGCCGCATTCGCGGCTATCCGGGGGATACCTTCTTCTTCGGCCTGCTGAACCGCATCCTGACGGGTTCGGGATCGATGCCGGGCAGGTCGTGACCAGAGATGTCATGAGGAACTTGACGCGATGCCGTTGCCAAAGCTGAAGGAGATCGAGGGATCCGCCGAACTCGAGCAGATGATCGAGAAGGCGCGCGAGGCGAGCGACATGCTCAAGGCGCTGTCGCATGAATCCCGCTTGCTGCTGCTCTGCATCCTCGCCGAGGGCGAGAAGTCAGTGACCGAGCTCGAGCAATTCCTCGGCGAGCGGCAATCGACGGTATCCCAGCAGCTCGCGCGGCTGAGGCTCGACCGTCTGGTCACCACCCGCCGCGACGGCAAGACTATCTATTACAGCCTCGCCAGCGAGGACGTCCGCAAGATACTGACCGCCGTCTACGACGTGTTCTGCGAGCCGGTGCGCCGGCGGCGCCGGTAATTATCCGCTCTGGCTTTCCACAACCCTCCGGCGCAAGCTGACCGGAAGGACAACAAACATCTCCGGGAGGAATGCTGAACCCGTCGACCATAGCGTTCGCATGCGGGCTTGCAGCCGGCGCCATGCTCGGTGTCGCGGGTCGCGCGGGACGATTTTGCACCCTGGCGATGCTCGAGGATGCGTTCTTCGGGTCGGATCTGCGCCGGCTGAAATCCTTTGCGCTGGCCGCGGCCGTGGCGCTGCTGGCGACCCAGGCGCTGGCCGAATTCGGCATCATCGATCTGTCGCGGTCGATCTACCTGACGCCGTCGATCGGGCTTGGCGGTGCGATTCTGGGCGGGCTGATGTTCGGCATCGGCATGGCGCTGGTCGGCACCTGCGGCTTCGGCACGTTGGTCCGCGTCGGCGGCGGAGATCTGCGCGCCATCGTGGTCTTTCTGGTGCTCGGCCTCTCGGCGCTCGCAACCATGCGCGGGATCACGGGCATACTGCGCGTGATGCTGGTCGAGCCGTTGTCGCTGCGGCTCTCCGCAGGCACCGACCAGAGGCTGGCCTCGCTTCTCGGCGCGGGCGGCGCGATGCGCGCGCTGCTCGTCGTGTCGATCGCCACTGCGCTCGCCGTCTGGGCCCTCGCCGACGGCAGGCTGCTGCGATCGCCCCGACTGCTGGCCTCCGGCCTTGCCGTCGGCGCCGCGATCGCATTCGGCTGGTTCGCGACCGGCTGGCTTGCCGATGACGAATTCGATCCCGTCCGAGTCTCCTCGCTCAGCTTCGTCGCGCCGCTCGGCGACACCATCCTCTACATCGCGACCTTCTCCGGGGCGCGTCTGAATTTTGGCATCGGCTCCGTCGCAGGCGTGGTGGCAGGCTCATTCGCCGCGGCGATGCTCGCGCGCGGCTTCCGTTGGGAGGCCTGCGACGACGCCCGCGAATTGAAGCGTCACATGACCGGCGCGCTCCTGATGGGCATCGGGGGCGTCCTGTCGATGGGATGCACGATCGGGCAAGGGTTGACCGCGTTCTCGACCCTCGCCGTCTCGGCGCCGATCACCCTGCTGGCGATCGCCTGCGGAGCCCGACTCGGGCTCGAATTCACGATGACAGGCGAGTGGCTGCCGGCATTGCGGCGGCTGTTCGGCGCCTCGACGTAGCCAGGACCACCGCGATTTCACGCGAATTGCGAGCTGCGTCGAACGTCCCACAGTGCCCTGAATAGCGCCCTGCCTTACCCCTGAGGTAATCGAATTGGCCCGCGGGCCGGCGCATCTTCTGTTGCAACAGGAGATGACCATGATCGCGCTGCTGCTCTACCGGACCATCGCAGACCACCTCGTTCCCTGGGCCATGGCGCTCGCGACCCGCATGCTGGCGCGCAGCCTCAACGTGCCCGAGCCGCTGGTGCATTCGACCGGCGATTATGTGGTCGCACAGGTCATCGCCTTCGAGCACGGCGTCGGCAGAAGCCTCTGCCCCTACCGTCTCGCCCGCCTGCTCCGCGCCTGGTGGCGCGGATGGCATTGAGCCCCACCCCACCCCAAGCAAGGAGACCTACCATGATCGTTGCATCCACCTTCCTCCGCCGCGCCCTGTTCGCCGATGCCGTCTTCAGCGGCGTCGCCGCCCTCGGCTTCACCTTCGGCGCGAGCACGTTCGCTGCGCTCTTCAACCTGCCCGAGGCGCTGCTGCGCGAGACCGGCCTGTTCCTGATCGGCTACGCCGCGCTGGTCGGCTGGCTCGCTTCGCGCGCCGCGGTGGCGAAGGCGCTGGTGCTGCTGGTCGTGGTCGGCAACGCGGCCTGGACCGTCGGCAGCATCGCGCTGCTGCTCTCCGGCGCAGTGTCGCCGAACCTCGCCGGCGAGCTCATGGTCGTGGCGCAGGCGATCGCGACCGGCGTGTTCGCCGAGCTGCAATATGTGGGATTGCGAAAGAGCGGGAGTGTGGCGGCGGCGTGAAGGCCGCTCTTGTCCCGGACGCGCTGCAACGCTTCGGCGTTGCGGCGCAGAGCCGGGACCCAGATTGTAATGGACCCCGGTTCTGCGGCGCACCGCCGAAGAGCGCTGCGCCGCGTCCGGGGCACGAGTGGGGCTAGGCCCGCGCGCGGGCCTTGCCGACGGCGTGACCGTTGAGCTTCTTCTTGGCCGCCTTGTTCTTGAGGCCCTTCGCGCCCGCCTTCTCGGCCTTGCGCTCGCTGCGCGCCTTCACCTTGGCACGTTCGGCCCGCGCTTCGGCGCGCAGCTTCTTGCGCTTCCTCTCGCAGGACTCGCACTTGCAGCCGATCGGCTTCAGATAGGCTTTGAAATAGTCGGTGCCGTAATCGTAGTTGATCTCGTCGCCCGGCTCGATGTTCTTGATGGCGCGGATGAACACCTTGCGCTCGCGCGGCCGGACGTCGGACTCGGCGTTGGGCCGGCAGGAATGGTTGATGTAGCGGGCGAGATTCTTGCGCACCGAACCGTCGATGGTCCAGCGCCCGTTGAGCTCGAACAGGTACTTGTTCTCGATCTCGTCGTGCGCTGGAATCCGCGAATCCAGGATCGGTCCGAAATAGCGGATGATCCTGGTGCCCTTCTTGATCGGCTTGGTGGCGAAGAGGCCGAGTCCGGTCTTGGAGCGGCCGACACGATAAGGTTTGTTCGAGATGGCTGGCATGATCGAGAAAATGAGGACGCGAACGAGGCGGGAGAAGCCCAAGCGAAGCCGCTCTTCTAGAACGATTCCGCGGCGCTGTCAGGTATATCCCACGCCTGTTTGAACCTTGCCCACAATCAAGACGTCTGATGGGATCAAGTTCCCACTGCCTCGAAGCCTCATGATGAACCGCACCAGCATAGGTCTTGCCGTCCTGATGACCTGCATCGGCCTGACCGGCGCCGACGCCCAATCCGTGGGCAGCACCTACACCTCGACGGCGTCAAAAGATTGCCGCCAGATCGGCAAGCCCAGCGACCTCGACGGCAGCACCACGCGGGTCTGTCCGGGCAAGGGCGGGCTCATGGTGCTGATCGCCGAGGACGATCTCCGCGAAATCGTCTCGGTCGGCCGCAATCGCAAGCAAGCGGCCGAGGAACCGGCGGCCAAGGCCTGGTTCGCACCGTTCAATTCGTCGGAGACCACGATCGAATGGCGCGCGGTGGGCGCAAAGCCGTTCGCGATCATCCAGCGCTGGCACATCGCCGACAACGGCGATCCCGACAAGCAGGGACGGCCCAACACCAAAGCCATGCTGGTCGTGACCCGCCTGCCGCCCGGCCCGGTCTGCCACGTCGCCTATGTCGATGCGATCGCCAATCCCACCGCCAACGAGCTGGCGCGCAAGGCGGCGGACGATTTCGCCCGCGGCTTCGCTTGCGGCGAGGACGAGGTGAAGATCATCGGCACGCGCGGCCGCGCCGTCGAACTGGCAACGATGCGCTAGCCTCCCGACTTGGCCCGCCGATAGCGCGCCAGCAGACGCTCTCCTTTCGCAGCGATGCGCCGCGCCGCCGCGACCGTTTTCGGAACTGGCTCGCCCCAGGCATGCGCCGACAGCGCGTGGCGGGTCGGCCGCCCCTTTGCATCGACCAGCGGCGGCAGCTTGGCGCGACCATAGAAGCGCACGGCCCAGCTTCCTTTCCGCCGCATCTCCTGCGGCGTCATCTCCGACTCTTTCTTGGTGACGCCCGGCCGCAAATCGGCGCCCTGCCTGCGCGCAAAGGCCTTGCGGCCAGCCGCGGTCAGGCCGCCGCGGGGATCCTTCTCGCGCGCGGATGCGCTGCGCCTGCGAGACTTGGCCTTCTTCGCGGTGCGTTTGCGGGTCTTCCTCGCGGACGTCTTCTTTGCTTTCGAGGATTTCGATTTCGAAGCTTTCTTCGAGGCCTTCTTCCTGGAGGTCTTCTTTGCTGCCATGCGCATGTTGTCCACGAGGTTGGGATAGCGGCGGCCGGCGCGGCGGGCGCGCGCTTTCGCCGCCGATTTCTTTGCGGGACTGAGGTGCTTGGAGGCCTCGCCGGTCCGCTTCCGCGGATTGGCGCGTTTCCAGGGAGCGCGTGCTGTTCTTGCCATTCGGCGTCAACGCCTGATCACGGCAAGGGTTGCGTTGATCCTTGATGGATCAGTGTCCGGGCGGTTTGCTCGTGATGGGCGCGGTCAGCATCGCCTCGAGCAGGCGTTCGGCCGTGGTCCCCTCGGGGAGCCGCTCGAGGATATCCTCGAGCCGGCCGTCGAGCAGCAGCATGGTGAAGCCGTGCACCATCGACCAGGCGCGCGCGATGGCGGCGCCCTGATTCAGCGTCAGCGCGTCGCCGCTGATCTGCTCCTGCCGCATCATGCCGATCGCATTCGCAAGTCCCGCGAAGGAAGCTTCGGCCGCCTCGTGCAGAGAGGGCCTCGAATAATCGAGACGTTCGCTGCGGAACATGATGCCGTACATGCCGGGATGAGCCTGCGCATAGGCGACATAGGCCTTCGGCCGCGCCAGCGCGGCTTCGAGCGGCGTGGTGGCGGCATCGCACGAGGCGGTCATCGCCGCGTTGAACTGGCGGAAGCCCACGGCCGCAAGCTCGCTGAGGAGGCCGGTGAGATCGCCGAAATGATGGGTAGGCGCGGCATGCGAAACGCCCGCCTCGCGCGCGACCGCCCGCAAGGTCAGGCCGCCGAGCCCGTCACGCTCCAGCACACGTTCGGCAGCCTGGAGCAGCGCTTCACGCAAGGCGCCGTGATGGTATGGCGTCTCGGTCTTCGCGCTCGCCGTGCGCCGCGTCGGTCGCGATGCAGTAATCGGCGTCGCGCTTCGGCGGGGGCGCGAGCCTCGCGTGGTTTCGCTCTTGGTGTCGGTCTTGGCCATTTGCAAGCTATATGACGCAATATTGACAGTGTAAAGATTTCGCTTGACCGACCTGGCGATCGGCGCTATCTGATCTTTACGATGTAAAGATAGGGAGGGATATGCCGTGCAGAACGACGCCACCGCCGAGCGCCGCAACAATATCGCATCGATCCCGTTCGAGGCCGATGCGCCCTTCCTCAAGATCATCGGCGAATTGCCGCGCGATCTGAACGGCACGCTCTATCGCAACGGCCCCAACCCACAATTCGAATCGCCCGGCGCGCACTGGTTCGTCGGCGACGGCATGCTGCACGCCTTCCACCTCGAGAACGGACGCGCCAGCTATCGCAACCGCTGGGTCCGCACGCCGAAATGGCTTGCCGAGCACGACGCCGGCCGCGCTTTGTTCGGCGGCTTCGGCCGCAAGCTGCCGGATGCCCCGGCTGATCTCACCGACGGCGGCGTCGCCAACACCAACATCATCTTCCATGCCGGCAAGCTGCTCGCGCTGGAAGAGGCGCATCTGCCGACCGAGATCGAGCCGGGCACGCTGGCGACGCGCGGTTATCACAACTATCAGGGCCGCGTCGCCGGCAGCTTTACGGCGCACCCGAAGATCGATCCCATCACCGGCGAGCTGGTGTTCTTCGGCTACAACGCCGCCGGTCCGTTGACCCCTGCCCTCTCCTACGGCTCGATCGATGCCTCCGGCAAGGCGACGCGCTTCGAACGGTTCGAGGCGCCCTATGCCAGCATGGTGCACGACTTCATCGTCACCGCGAACCATGTGCTGTTTCCGATTCTTCCCATTACCGGCAGCATGGAGCGCGCCATGAGCGGGCGGCCGCCCTACGCCTGGGAGCCGGACAAGGGCGCCTATGTCGGCGTGATGAAGCGCAGCGGCACCGCAAAGGACATCGTCTGGTTCCGTGCCGAAGCCTGCTACGTCTTCCACGTCATGAACGCGTGGGAGGACGACAATCGCATCGTCGCGGACGTCATGCAGTTCGAGCAAGCGCCGCTGTTTCCGCATCCCGATGGCCGGCCGACCGATCCGGAGAAGTCGCGCGCACGCCTCTGCCGCTGGACGTTCGACCTCTCGGGCAATACCGACCGCTTCCAGCAGACTTATCTCGACGATCTCACCGGCGAATTCCCGCGCATCGACGACCGCCGGGCCGGACTGAAGAGCCGTCACGGCTGGTACGCCTGCGCCAATCCGAAACTGCCGATGTTCGGCGCACTCTCTGGCATCGTCCACGTCGACGGCAACGGCAGACGGCTCGGCCAATATCTGCTGCCTTCCGGCGACACCATCTCCGAGCCCGTGTTCGTCGAGCGCGCGAAGGATGCGGCCGAGGGCGATGGCTGGCTGCTCGCGGTGGTCTGGCGGGCGCGAGAGAACCGCAGCGACCTCGCGGTGTTCAACGCCACCGACGTCGAGGCGGGTCCCGTCGCGCTGGTGCAGCTCGGCCACCGCGTGCCCGATGGCTTCCACGGCAATTGGGTCGGGGCGGCGTAGCCTTCAATGCGGGGCGCAACGCGGGCGCGAGCCCGGAATCCCCGTGAATATTGCGTCATCAAGGAGGCCCGATGCACATGCTCCCGATCGCCGCGCACTCCGTCGCTGTCCTCGCCCTGGCGGGCGCTGCACTTGCATTCCTGGCGATCCGGCTACGCCGGCGAAGCCTCACGTTCTTCGAAGGCGGCATCCTGCTCGCTGCCGGCTTTCTACTCGCCGCCACACTCCCGATGTTGCCGCCCCTGCCCTGGACAGGATTGATCGACGAGATGACCGACCAGCTCGCTGCAGCACTTCATTTTCTGGAGGTCGCTTACGTCGTCTTGACATTGTAAGAGATGGTTGACCGGCGCGGCTCCCTGTCTTGACCGCGCCGCTCCGGCTATTGCGGTTCCGAATCCCGCGCTGCGGGGTCCCGACCTGGGCGTTCCGGTCGGTTTATGGGGCCCCTGCGCCATCTCGCAACGGCGCGCCTGTCCTCACAAAGTGATATGCCGGGTATCGCCGGATCAAGTAGGGTGCGCCGGTCCGCGCCTTGCCCGCGCCGCTGAACAGGAATGACGATGAAGGACGTATTCGCCCGCCTCGCCTCCGACCTCCTCTCCGTTATCATCTTCCTGGCCGTCTATCTCGTCACAGACAACGTGATCCTCGCAACGGCGGTGGCGATTGCCGGCGCGATCGCGCAGGTGATCTATGCGCGCCTCAAGGGACAACCGCTCCACTACATGACCTATGCGAGCCTCGCTCTGGTCGTCGTGCTGGGCGGTATCACGCTGCTGACCAATGATCCGCGCTCATGCTGGCAAAACCCTCGATCGCACATTTCGCGATCGGCGCGATCATGCTCAAGCGCGGCTGGATGCTGCGCTACATGCCTCCCGTCATCGTCGAGACCGTTCCGGAATATGTCACCGTTGCGGGCTATGCCTGGGCGGTGCTGATGTTCGTGATCGGCGCCGGCATGATGGCGGTCGCCGCCACCGGCGATCTGAAGCTGTGGGCGTTCTATCTCATGGTGGTCGCAGGCGGCGCCAAGATCCTGGCCTTTGCTGTGCAGTACTTCGTTCTGCGGCTGATCGTCACCAACCGCCGGCGCGCCGCCGCCCGCGCCTAAATGCCCTATTCGAGGGTTAGGCAGGAGCTGCGAGTTGGGCTATAGGCTCGGCTCCAGGACTGGCTGCGGATCGTCGCGGTCAGCGGGATTTGTTCGGGAGACGGGAATGGCCGTAGACGGCAACTGGAATCTGACCATGACGACGCCGATGGGCGAGCGCCAGGCGACGCTGAGCCTGAAGGCCGCCGGCGGCACGCTCACGGGCACGCAGGGCGCGGAAGGTAATACCGCCGAGATTTTCGACGGCACCGTCTCCGGCGACAACGTCTCCTGGAAGGTCTCGATCGACAAGCCGATGCCGCTTACGCTCGAATTCACGGGCACCGTCGCCGGCGACAGCATCAGCGGCGAGATGGGCATCGGCCCGATGGGCAGCTTCCCGTTCACGGGCTCACGCGCGTAAGGCCGCGCACCATCATGCGCGTGCTCCGTCTCATCGCGGCGGCGATCCTGTCCGTCGCGACGCAAGCGGCGCGCGCGGACGACACCGGGCCGGCGTGGCGCGCAAGCGCGCTCGCCATGGTGCCCGCCGGCTACGTTGCCGGCACTGCGTATCGCACCGAAGGCTCGACCGGCTATCTCGCGGTCTATCCGGCAACCTCGAATGATCCGAAGACACCGGCCAGCGTGTTCGCCGCACGCCAGACCCTCGTCGCCGCGCTGACACCGGATGCGACACGCGCCTTGTCAGCCGAGATCAAGCCGCGCAGCGATCCGGATCGCGATGACAGCGACTTCTCCAAGCTGCACGCCGAGCTTGCCGGAAAGCGCAGGACGCTTCCCGATCGCACCGAGCCCTGCAGTCTCGACGCCTGGTCCATCGACAAGGATCCACACGGGCTCAACGTGCGCGCCGAGCCGTCAACGACGGCGCGCGTGCTCGGCACGCTGCCGCCGCCCTACCGGCTCAAACTGGGCGGCGCCGAGAACACGCCCGACGGCGGCTGGCTCACCGAATTCCGCATCATCGGCTTCAAGAAAGGCTGGTTTCTGATCGAAGGTGCAAGGCCGCCTGGCAAGGACTACGAGGACGAGAAGCGATATCCGCGCAACGCGCCAAAGCCCTATGCCGGGCGCGGCTGGGTTGCGGCGAGCAAGATCGGCGCGAACTACGCCAATGGCGGCACGCGCGCGGGCGGCCTGTTCCAGGCGCCCTTCGTCGACGCCAACTGGATGCCGGCGCAGCGCGAGCTCGGCGGCCCGATCGACGGCGACGGCGGACCCAAGCGCCTCCTCGCCTGCAGCGGCTTCTGGGGTCTGGTCGAGAGCCACGACGGCGTGCGCGGCTGGTGGCGCGCGCTTTACTCCAACCAGGTCACGAATTGCAGCTAGCGCAATAGAGCCACCTCGGGCCCTTTCGTGTCCCGGACGCGGTGCAGCGCATAGCGCTGCTCCGCTGAGTCGGGACCCATCTCTCGCCGATCGACCCCGAATCAGCAGCGCAGCATTTCACCCTACGCAGCGTGCGGGGAACGCCGCCTCAGCCCAAATTCAACTCCTTGAAGAAGTCGTTGCCCTTGTCGTCGATGATGATGAAGGCGGGGAAGTCGACGACTTCGATGCGCCAGATCGCTTCCATGCCGAGCTCGGGATATTCGAGCACCTCGACCTTCTTGATGCAGTGTTCGGCGAGATTGGCCGCAGCGCCGCCGATCGAGCCGAGATAGAAGCCGCCATATTTCTTGCAGGCTTCCCGCACGGCGGGGGCGCGGTTGCCCTTGGCGACCATCACCATCGACCCGCCGGCGGCCTGGAACTGGTCGACGAAGGAATCCATGCGCCCCGCGGTGGTCGGACCGAACGCACCGGAGGCGTAGCCGTCGGGCGTCTTGGCGGGGCCGGCGTAATAGACCGGATGGTTCTTGAAATAGTCCGGCAGCGGTTCGCCCTTCTCCAGCCGCTCGCGCAGCTTGGCATGGGCGCTATCGCGCGCGACGATCATGGTGCCGGTCATCGAGACCCGGGTCTTGATCGGATATTTCGAGAAGGTCGCCAGAATGTCCTTCATCGGCTGGTTGAGGTCGATCTTGACCACCTCGCCGCCGAGCGACTGCTCGACCCGCGGCAGGTACTGCGCCGGGTTGTGCTCGAGCTCTTCGAGATACACGCCGTCCTTGGTGATCTTGCCGAGCACCTGGCGGTCGGCCGAGCAGGACACGCCAAGGCCGATCGGCAGCGATGCGCCATGACGCGGCATGCGGATCACGCGCACGTCGTGGCAGAAATATTTGCCGCCGAACTGCGCGCCGACGCCGAGGCTTTGCGTCATCTTGTGGATTTCCTTCTCCATCTCGACGTCGCGGAAGGCGTTGCCGTCAGGCGAGCCGTGCGTCGGCAGCGCATCGAGATAGCGGGCGGAGGCGAGCTTCACCGTCTTCATGCAGAGCTCGGCCGAGGTGCCGCCGATCACGATGGCGAGGTGATAGGGCGGGCACGCCGCAGTGCCCAGCGTCAGGATCTTCTCCTTCAGGAACGCGAGCAGCCGGTCCTTGGTCAGCACCGAGGGCGTTGCCTGGAACAGGAAGCTCTTGTTGGCGGAGCCGCCGCCTTTCGCCATGAACATGAACTTGTAGGCATCGTCGCCCTCGGCGTAGATCTCACACTGCGCCGGCATGTTGTTGGCGGTGTTCTTCTCCTCATACATCGAGAGCGGAGCGACCTGCGAGTAGCGCAGATTGCGGCGCAGGTAAGCATCGCGCGCGCCTTCCGACAGCGCCGCCTCGTCCTCGCCGTCGGTGATGACGTTGCAGCCCTTCTTGCCCATGATGATGGCGGTGCCGGTGTCCTGGCACATCGGCAGCACGCCACCAGCCGCGATGTTGGCGTTCTTCAGGAAGTCCAGCGCGACGAACTTGTCGTTGGGGCTGGCCTCATCGTCCTCCAGGATGGCACGGAGCTGCTTCAGATGGCCGGGGCGCAGGTAATGGTTGATGTCGCCGAAAGCCGCCTCCGACAGCGCCCGCAGCGCCTCGCGCGACACCACCAGCATGTCCTTGCCCAGGACCTTCTCGACCCTGACACCCTCTGACGAAATCTTCCTGTAGGGCGTTTCGTCCTTGCCCAGCGGGAACAGGGGGGTGTGCTTGTAGGGGGGAACGGGCTTGGACTGGTCGGGGAAGGCGGTCGGGGCGTTCATGGGCGAATCCAGGGTTTGGGGCCACGCGCGGGCCCTCGCGTAGAAGCGTTCTAAGCCCATTTTGGACGGAAAAGGAAGGGACCGGGACGCATGGGAGCGGGCGGCGCCCGCTCTTGAGAAGGCGTGGCGCAGCACGTGGAAAGGCCAGCCCTCACCCTTGCGCTTGGCGTCCGCCGACGCTTGAATGCGCGCCGTAAGGGGCTTTTCATCATGACATTGAAACTGAACGTCCGCGGCGCGATCCTGGTCGCCGCCGCCATCACCGGCCTTGTGACCCTCACCTCGCCGGCCCGGGCCGACCGCTGCGATGACAGCGCCAAGGAGCTGGCGAACCAGGTCGACCGCCTGAAGGTGAATTTCCGTGCCGCAAACGTCGTTTACATGACGCACCCGGCGGCCAAGGAGCTCTCCGTGAGTTGCCGCGGCGACAAGTATTCCATCGAGCTCTACGCCAAGGGCGATCGCAAGCCCAAGCCGGAGTTCTATACGCTGGTGGGATCGATGGCCGCGATCGTCTTCACCGTGACCAAGGACGACACCACGACGGGCGCGACACGCTGCCTGAAGCGCATGGGCCTGCTCCGCGGCGACAAGGTCAGCATGCGCTATCGCCGGCTCAACATGGAATGCATCCGCACCAAGACGGAGGCGTCGATCGCGATCACGCGCGGCAAGGACGAATAGGCGGCGGCTCTCTCCCTGCACTTGCTGCGCGCACAGTCCACATGTGACGCGTCGCTGCCCGCCACCGACTCCGTCATTGCGAGCGAAGCGAAGCAATCCAGAAATTTCTCCGTGGAGACAGTCTGGATTGCTTCGTCGCGAGAGCTCCTCGCAATGACGGGGGGAGACTTGTCGTATGCGGATGACGCAAACACCGCGATCCTCCCGCCAAATCCCTCGCATTTTAACGATCGCCTTGAAGGAATTTTCGCTCCTCACAGCGCAGGCTGAATTGTTTCCATATGTGAGGATTTGCGGATGAAGGTTTCTACCGTAGCACCGCCGCCGATCGCGATCGTGGTTCCCAGCTACGACACGACCAAGCAGCAGGACGATCAGACCAAGACCAGGGACGCCGACCCGACCTACAAGCCGCAGCCGCCCGTACCGCTGCCTCCGGGTCAGGGCACGCGGATCGATCAGCTGGCCTGATCGGTCCTTTCGCAATTGCCGAACCTGGTCCTGGTCGCCGCCACGGGCGCGCGGCTGTTCCCGTTCGCGTCGATGTGCCCCCGGCATTCCCTGCCCTAAGGCGCCGGCCCCCTTCGCGCATCATCGGCGAGGAAACTGCCCGCGTTTCCTTGACGCGAACCGGTATCCACTTCGCTTGAAACGCTTTACCCGTCCAGCTCCTTGTAGCGGCGGAAGATGCCCTGCTCGTTGAAGGGAATGCGGCGCGGGCTTGCGAGATAGGCCTTGATGTTGGGCCGTGCAGCGATCCGATCGTGCAGGCCGGCGAGGCCCGGCACGTCCGTCTCGAACGCCTTCATGCGCTTGGGAAAGCCATAGCGCAGCCCCGCGACGATCTGGAACAGCGAGAGATCGACATAGGTGAGCCGGCGGCCCGTGACATAGACGCCGCCATTCGCGTCGAGAAGCTGCTCGAAATAGCCGAGATATTTTGGCACCCGCTCGTCCCAGAATGCGGCCGTGCGCTTCTTCGCCGGCGGCTTCTGGTCCTCGTAATAGAGCGAGGGCCCGAGCGGATGATGGGTGTCGTGGATCTCGACCACGAAGTCGGTGATGGTGAGCTGGAGCTGGTGCACCCAGAGCTTTCCCGCCTCCGTCTTCGGCGCAAGCCCGTGGCGGCTGCCGAGATAGAGCAGGATGTTGGCGGTCTGGCCGATGACGAGTTTGCCGGCCTTCAGAAACGGCGGCGCAAAGGGCGGCGTGCCCTTGCGCGCGTCCATCATCTTCATCATCGCCGCCGTCCCGCGCGCTCCGCGCGCGACATCGACGTAAGCCGCGCCTGCCTCCTCCAGCGCCAGCCGCACATATTCGCCGCGGCCCTGAATCTCGGGCCAGTAATAGAGCTCGTATGTCATGGGAGGGGTCCGCGAACGTGAACACGTGCGAACTAATGTAACATGCCTTCGGAGGTTCCGTCAGGTGAGACGGAATACTCGCGCCACATAGCCGCCATTGCGGGCGTAGCGGCTTGTCCGCCGAAGGCCTTCGGCGAAGGCGGAAGCAATCCAGTCCGTCTCGGCGGAATAGTCTGGATTGCTTCGTCGCATCTACGCAAAATGGCTACGCAATTTTGTCGCTGAGCTCCTCGCAATGACGCGCAGAGAGAGTGTCAGGCCTCAGTTCAATTCGCAGCAAAACAATACAGCAGCCCGTCGCCGCCGGTGCTCCTCAGGTCGGCCTGCGAGCAGCCCCCATCGGAACCGCGCGAGGGATGCGAGCTGTTCCAGGACTTTGACGGTTCGTCGTCGCGCAGGCCCTGGCGATCGGCATGGCCGACCACCGCCGCACCTTGCGTGCTCGACGTCCAGTTCTTGCACGTCTTGTCGTCACCGGCCGCGAACGCGGTGCCGTCGGGTTGGGTTCCCGTCAGGATGTCGTGCCGGTTCGGCGTGTCGCCCCGGCCGTTGATGACGTCACCCTTCTCGCTCAGGGCCGTCTGCTTGGTCAGGTTGTTGGCGGGACCGTGCAACTCGGCCACGTCCTTGGCAATCACCGCACCCTTGGCATTCTGCCACGGTCCCTTGCCGATACGGTCGCGCGCATTGACGGCCGGCTTGCCCTCGGCGGCCTGTGTCGAGAGATAGGCGCGCCAGGTCTTCGCGCCGGCGCCGGAGGCTTGAGCCAGCTTCTGGCACTGCGCATCGGCTCCCTCCAGGCCGCCGAGATCGGCACCCTTGCCAGGGCCGCTGGAGGTCACGAAGAACGTCATGTCGGCCGACTGCGCCTGCGCCGACGGCGCTGCAAACCATGCAAGCGGAACCGCGGCCAGCGCGGAAATCGTCAGGGATCTCCTGATACGGATCATGTTGTCCTCCCGTTTTGTTTGTCGTTTGTCGTTGACTGCCTGATTTCAACCCGCTGAACCCCCGCTTATTCCGATGCCGCGATGCAGGGGGCGCAAAAGAGAAGGCGCCGTGCGGGAAGCACGGCGCCCTTGTCTTCAATCGCTTTGCGATCAGTTGGTCTGCTGGATCGCCGACAATTCCCAGCCGCTGCCGGGCCGGCGGGCGAACGTCCAGACCTCGGTGACTTCACCCGGCTGCTCGCTACCGGCGACGAGCGTGCCGCTGTTGCGGTCCAGCGTCTTGTCGGTGAGCGCGAAGCGCAGCGCCACCGTGGCGTAGTCGGTCTCGCCTTCGCGCCAGGCTTCGGCGAGGTCGCCCTGCAAGAGCTTGACGTCGGTCACCTTGTTGACGACGTTCCGCGCACGGTTCTGGGCGAGGTCCTGCTCGAAATAGGAGACCATCTCAGGCGTCGCGAGCGTGTGCAGCTTGGCCACGTCCTCGTTCGACCAGGCCGCCTGAACCTCGCCGAGCAGGCGCTCGAACGCCTCGTAATCGTCCGGCTTGATCTCGAGCGGCGCGTTGTTGGCATTGGCGCCGAAACCGAAGCCGCCAAGACCACCGGCAAGACCGCTGCGCTGATTCGCCTGCGGTCCGGGAGCTGCGCCCGCGTCGGCATTGGCATTGGCATAGGCCGCCTGCGGCGCGTGACGGCGCTGCCACCAGGACATCGCCAGCCGCACCACCAGCACCACGAGCACGATCTGGATGATCAGGCCCAGGATCGAGGACAGACCGCCGAGGCCGCCGAACAGGCCACCGCCGAACAGCATGCCGAGCAGGCCGGCACCGAGGAAGCCGGCCGCAAGGCCGCCCATGAAGCCGCCGGCGCGGCCGAACAGGCCGCCGCGCGCGGGCGCGGCAGCAGCCGAGTTCATGCCTGCGCCCGGCTGGGTGTAGGTGCGGTTGAACTGCGAGGCCGAGCCTGGCGCCGTCGTGGTCGGGGGCGGAGCGGAATAGGTGCGCGAGCCGCGCGAACCGGACGAGCCGCCGCCGCCGACGCGCGCGTCGGCGGACGAGATGACGAGCGCTGTCGGCAGCGCAAGCGCCAGCATGACGGCGAGCGTCTTGAAGAGATTGCGGGAGCGTAGCGAGAAATTCATGTTCGTTTCCCAAATCCCCGGCATGGGGACGTGCTCTTAAGATGGGCAGACTTCCCCAAAAGTGAAGCCGGTTTCGGAACTTGTGGCTGCGGCCCTCAGTCGCGGGGATGTGGCAAAAGCCCATATTGGGCGGGATCTGGCCGGATCCGGCGGGGAAACCGTCGTTACGGGTTACCGGCGGGGCCGGAGATGCGCGGCGAGAGCGCGCCCTCAGCCCTGCTTCGTCATCGTCTCCTTCACCGCCGCCACGAGCTGGCTGAGCGTGAACGGTTTTGGCAGGAAGTCGAACTGCTGGCCCTCGGGCAGGCTCTTCTCGAAGGCGTCCTCGGCGTAGCCGGAGACGAAGATGAACTTGATGTCGGGGTTCTTCTCCCGCATCGCCTTCAAGAGCGTCGGTCCGTCCATCTCGGGCATGACGACGTCGGAGACGACGAGATCGATCGCCCCGCTCTGCTCCTCCAGCATCTCCATGGCTTCGACGCCGTTCTCGGCCTCGACCACGGTATAGCCGCGCGAGCGCAGGCCACGTGCGTTCAGCGCGCGCAGGCCCTCTTCGTCCTCGACCAGCAGGATGGTGCCCTGTCCCGTGAGATCGGTGCGCGGCTTGGCCTCGACGGCAGCGGCGTCCTTCGCGGCGCCATTGGTCGCGCTGGCGACAGCCGGCTGCTCGACCTGCACCTCCGGCTCGGCGTGATGGCGCGGCAGGAAGATGTGGAACGAGGTGCCCTGCCCCGGCTCGGAGTCCACGTAGATGAAACCGCCGGTCTGCTTGACGATGCCGTAGACCGTGGAAAGGCCGAGGCCGGTGCCTTTGCCCACTTCCTTGGTCGAGAAGAACGGCTCGAAGATCTTGTCGCGGATGTCGGCGGGAATGCCGGTGCCTGTGTCGGCGACCTCGATCCGGACGTAATCCGCCGCCGGCATGCCCTTGTAGGCGAGCTTGCCGGCGTCCTCGGTGGAGACGTTGGCGGTGCGGATGATCAGCTTGCCGCCGTCGGGCATGGCGTCGCGCGCGTTCACCGCGAGGTTCACGATCACCTGCTCGAACTGGGAGACGTCGACCTTCACCGGCCAGAGATCGCGGCCGTGAACGAGGTCGAGCTTGACCTTCTCGCCGATCAGCCGGCGCAGCAGCATGGTGAGATCGGAAAGCGCGTCGCCGAGGTCGAGCACCTGCGGCCGCAGCGTCTGGCGGCGCGAGAACGCCAGCAGCTGCCGCACCAGCGTCGCGGCGCGCGTGGCGTTCTGCTTGATCTGCATGATGTCCTGGAACGACGGGTCGGTCGGCTTGTGCGCGTTCAGCAGGAAGTCGTTCGCCATCATGATGGCGGACAGCACGTTGTTGAAGTCGTGGGCGATGCCGCCGGCGAGCTGGCCGACCGTCTCCATCTTCTGCGACTGGTTGATCTGGTTCTCCAGCGCGCGCCGCTCGGTGGTCTCGAGCATGTGCACGATGGCGGCTTCCGCGTCGTTCTCGGCCGAATCGACCGGCGTGACGAAGAACTGGCCCCAGCGCTCCTTGGTTCCTTCCAGCGCCACCTCGACCGGCGCGATGTCGGCCTGGCCTTCGGCGGCCTGGTTGATGGCCGCGATCAGGAGGTGGCGGTCGCGCGCATTGACCGCGCGGAAGATCGACTTGGAGGCGCTGTCGAGCCCCAACGCCTGGCCGAGCTTGGCGTAGCGGGCATTGGCGCGCACGACGTTGCCGGCGCGGTCGACGGTCGCAATCGCCATCGGCGTATGGTCGAAGAAGCGCATGAAGCGCACTTCGGCGGCACGATCGGGATCGCTGCGCTCGTCGCGGGCGCGGCTGATGACGAGCGTGCGCGACGGCCCCGGCGCGCCATCGGCGCCGAAGGCGAGCTTGTGATAGAGCCGCACCGGCATGGTCTTGCCGGTGCGCATGCGCAGGTCGATGTCGAAGACTTCCGTCTTCACCTCGCCCGGCACCGCCACGATCGACGTCAGCAGCGAGGCGCCGTCGCCGGAGACGATGTCGGTCAGCTTGAGGCCACCCGAACCGATCTCGGCGAGGTCGTAGTCGAGCCAGTTCGCCAGCGTCGCGTTGACATAAGCGAGCTCACCGGCCGGATTGACCGAGAAAAAGCCGCACGGCGCGTGATCGAGATATTCAATGGCGTGCTGGAGCTCCTGGAACACGTCCTCCTGGCGCTCGCGGTCACGGGTGATGTCGGCGATCGACCATACCGCGTATTTGGCCTCGCGCTTTTCAGTGCCGAGCGGGCGAACGCGCATGCGCAGCCAGCGGCCTTGGCTGCCGTCGTGGCCGGAGATGCGCACCTCCTCCTGCTGGCGCTTGCCCTCTCGCGCGGCCTTCAGCAGCCGGAACACGGCTTCGGAGACATCGGGGTTGCCGATGAAGACGCGTTCCACCGGGCGCACGTCCTGCGGACCGCTGGCGCCGGTCAGCGTCAGATAGGCGGCATTGGAATAGATCACGTGGCCGCGGGCATCGGTGACCGCGAGCCCGTCGAAGGCGTGATCGGAAATGCGGCGAATGATCGGATCGTCGAGATTGCGATCGGCAAAGCGGATGATGCCGGCGGCAAACGCGAACAGGTTGAACAGGCCGACCATCGCCAGCACGGCGAGGACACCGAGGATATAGGGCTGCGCCTGCACCCGCCCGAGCGTCATCAGTCCGACGGCGACGGCGACGAGGCCGGCGGCCACCAGCAGCACCAGCGCAATGCTGCCCGAGCGCGGCGACGGCTCGTGCGCCGCACCGGGCTCGCGTGTGAGGTCGTGGTCGGTCTCGGCGGTCATCTCAAGCTGGCGCGGCCTGTCGGCAGAGAATCAACGCGCCACGGGGCGCGTGGGGTCCTCCCTGCCTGAATCGGACCCTGAGGTGCAAGGGCAGCAGGGGCGAAAGGTACGCTGATTCCCAGATTACGGCCATTTCCGGTATTTTTCGGGTGCTTTATCCCCGCCCCGCGCCAAATCCGCGCTTCAGCCGCATGACGTAGCCGATCACTTCGGCGACCGCGTGGTAGTGCTCGGTCGGGATTTCCTGGTCGATCTCGACGGTGGCATAGAGCGCGCGGGCCAGCGGCACGTTCTCCACGATCGGGATGTCGTGCTCGCGCGCGATCTCCCGGATCTTGAAAGCGAGGTTGTCGACGCCCTTGGCGACGCAGACCGGAGCCGTCATGCCGCGCTCGTAGGACAGCGCCACCGAATAGTGGGTCGGGTTGGTGATGATCACCGAGGCCTTGGGAACCGCCGCCATCATGCGTTTCTTGGCGCGCTGCTGCCGCAATTGCCGGATCTTGCCCTTGATGTGCGGATCGCCTTCGGACTGCTTGAACTCCTCCTTGATCTCCTGGAGCGACATCTTCTGCCGCTGGAACCAGCTGCGATACTGGAAGAAATAATCGGCGATGGCGACGATCGCGAGCGCGGCGACCACCGCGCCAAGCAGTTGGACGGTCATGCTGGTGCTGGCGCCAAGCATGGCGACCGGATCGAGCCTGACCATCGCCTCCATGCGATGCCGCTCCGGCCACAGGATCATGGTCATGACCACGGCCAAGGCAACGAGCTTGCCGATGCCCTTGAGAAAATTGGCGGCCGCCTGTTTGCCGAAGATGCGCTTGAAGCCGGCACCGGGCGAGATCTTGTTGAACTTGGGCTTGAGGGACTCGGCCGACCACACCAGACGGTGCTGGAGCATGTTGCCGGCGATGGCCGCCAGCACCAGCATCAACAGGGGCACGCCGACCGCGGCGAGCACGGCGAGCTCGATCTGCTGCATCAGGGCGAGCAGGGCCTTGCCGTCGGTCTTGATCATCCAGGAGTTGGCCAGCAGGTTGCGCATCGGCGTCAGCAGCCCGCTGCCGACCGAGCCCGAGAAGGTTGCGACCACGAGCGTGCCGCCCGCCATCATGAACCAGGTGTTGATCTCCTGGCTCTTGGCGACGTCGCCGCGTTCGAGCGCATCGTCGAGGCGCTTTTGCGTCGGGTCTTCTGTTTGACTTTCGGGATCGTTGTCTTCCGCCATCGTTCGACCCCTGTCACTTGAGCGGCATCATCTGGTGCATGACACCGATGAAATAATCGAGAAACGTGCCCATCATCGCGGTCAGCACCACGGCGAGCACCAGGAAGCCCGCGAAGATCGACAGCGGCACGCCGACGAAATAGACCTGCATCTGCGGCATCAGCCGCGCCAGCACGCCGAGCCCGATGTTGAAGACGAGGCCGAACACCAGGAACGGTCCCGAGAGCTGCAAGCCCAGGCGGAACGCTGCCGCAAAGGCACGCGTCGCCAGCGAGGCGACGTCGCCGCTCGACACGGTCTCGCCCGGCGAGAAGATCGTATAGCTGTCGTTCAGCGCGGCGATCACCAGATGATGGCTGTCGGTGGCAAACAGCAGCGTCACGCCGAGGATAGTCAGGAAGTTGCCGACCAGCACACCCTGCTGTCCCTGCGTCGGATCGACCGAGGTGACGAAACCGAGCCCCATCTGCTGCGCGATCACGGATCCCGCGACCTGGAGCGCCGACAGCGTCACGCGCGCGGTCGCGCCCAGCACGATGCCGATCGCGATCTCATGCAGCATCAGGACCAGCAGCGGCGCCAGCGAGCCCATGTCGACCTGGTAGGCGTTGCGATGCAGCGGCAGGATGATCAGCGTGAGCAGCAGCGCGATCGACAGCTTGATCCGCGTCGGGATATTGGTCTCGCCCAGCCCCGGCAGCAGCATCACCATCGCGCCGACCCGGGCGAAGGCGAGCATGAAGGACGCGGCGAGCTCCGGCAGCAGCGAGACGTCGATGCGCATAATCGCTGCATCTTGCCTCAGCCGCCGATGATTCGCGACGAGATCCGCAGCATGTGGGAATGAAGCGCATCGGCCATGAACGGCAGCGCCAGCAGCATCGTGGCAAAGATGGCCAGGATCTTCGGCACGTAGATCAGCGTCTGTTCCTGGATCTGCGTCAGCGCCTGGAACAGCGACACGACGACGCCGACCACCAGCCCGACCACCATCAGCGGGGAGGACACGATCACGATCGTCCAGATGGCATCGCGCGCGACGTCGAGGGTCTCGGGGCCGGTCATTCGCAGAATTCCTTGTCCACTTTCATCCCCAACCACTCCGGCGAGGACCACCCGGCCCCTCCCCGTCATTGCGAGGAGCCCTTGCGACGGAGCAATCCAGACTGCCGCCTCGGAAAGATCCTGGATTGCTTCGCTGCGCTCGCAATGACGCCCGGAGCGGGCGCCAGCGCCGAACCATCAGATCGGCATCTTCATGATGTCTTCATAGGCCGCGATCACGCGGTCGCGGACCGACACCAGCGTGGACACCGCGACGTCGGTGTCGGCGACCGCGGTCACGACGTCCATCACGTTGGCCTTGCCGGAGGCCATCGCGATCGTCTGCGCGTCCGCCTTGCGGCCGGATTCCATGACGCTGCCGACGGCGTCCTTCAGCATCGAGGCAAAGGATTGCCCGCTTGCCTCGGTGCCCTTGCCGGCACCGCCGGTCTCCAGCACCCGGGCAAGGCTCGCGTAAGCATTGGCTGCGATTGTCGGTGATGCCATGGCTCAATTATCCTGTTCAGCTCTTGAGGATGTCGATCGTGCGCTGGATCATCCGGCGCGTCGCACTGATGATGTTGAGATTGGCCTCGTAGGACCGCTGCGCGTCGCGCATGTCGGTCATCTCGACCACCGAGTTCACGTTGGGGTATTTGACGTTGCCGCTGGCGTCCGCGACCGGATTGTTCGGCTCGTATTTGACGCGGAAGTTCGACTGGTCGGGCTTGATCCTGCCGAGGGTGACGACCTGCGCGTCCAGCGAGCGGTCGAGCGCGGAGGAGAAGGTCGGAACCTTGCGCCGGTAGGGGTCGCCGCCTGGGGTCTGCGCGGTCGAATCCGCGTTCGCGATGTTTTCCGAGATTACCCGCATGCGGCCGGCTTGCGCCCGCAGACCGGAGGTCGCGATCGCCATCGAGCGGGCGAAGTCGCTGCTGTCATTGGCCATGATGCGCCTTCTCTAGCTGTTCTGTTCCGAAGATCATGCGGCTAGGCCTTGCCGATCGCGGTCTTGAGCAGATGCAGGCTCTTCGAATAGAGCGAGGTCGCCGCCGCGTAGTCCATCTGGTTGCTGGCGGCCTTCATCATCTCCTCTTCGAGATTGACGGCGTTGCCGGCAGGGCGGGTTTCGAAGCCCGCGTTCTTGTTCTGGTCGAATACGGAAGCCGCGCCTGACGGCGTCATGTGAGAGCCGCTGGTGCGGGTCAGCGCCAGGGGGCCCATCGAGCCCGTGACGGCCCCGCTCTTGTCGAGTTTCGGCTCGACCAGGTCGCGCGGCCGGAATTTGGGCGTATCGGAATTGGAGACGTTCTCGGACAGGACGCGCTGGCGTTCCTGGTGCCACTGCATTTTGGTGCGAAGCGCCGACAGCTCCGGGAGGTCGTTGATGGACATCGTCGCGGCTCCTTCCGCCTGACACGGACCTCGAGGTCCGCAGCTAGGCAGAATTTGCCGCGTGTATGGTTAACAGCTGGTTAAGGGATCCCCGACGCATGTCCCCGAGCGGGACAGGATTTCCGCACCCCGTGATTCTACGCCCTCCAGAATCAGCATTAACCCAACCGTTTGGCGGCCGTGCACAGGCCAAGAAGTCGTTTTGGATCGAGCGATTCATGGGTTATTAAGAGTTGGGGACGGCAAAACTTGCCGTGGGACGTTAAGAAATCGCAGTTTGGGGCATCGTAGGCCGGTGGTTGGCGTATCCGACCATGGGCACGAGAGAAGCGCCATTTGTCGGGGACTAGTATGCAAGGCAGCCCTATCACCTTCATCGTCGCGTTCATCGTCGTTCTGGCGTTGATCGGCGTCGCTGCTTGGCTGGTTCGCCGATTCGCCACCAGCCGGCTCGGCGCCAACACCCAGCGCGGCAGGATGCCCCGCCTTGCCGTGATCGATGCCGCCGCGGTCGACGGCCGGCGCCGCCTGGTGCTGGTCCGGCGCGACAATGTCGAGCACCTCCTGATGATCGGCGGCCCCACCGACATCGTGGTCGAGCCCAACATCGTTCGCGCCGCGCATGGCCGCGATCAGCTTCCCCAGCGTCCCAACGCCGCCGAGCCGCCCCGCCTTGCTCCGATGCCGGACGCCGGCGGCTGGGCCGAGGAGGCGCCGCGGCCCGAGATGCTCGATCATCCCGAGCCGCAAATGCCCGAGCCGCCGCCGCGGCCTTCGCGCCCGTCCTTCGCCGACGAGGTGCGCCGGCCCGCTCCAGCTCTGGCCGAACGCCGCAGCGATCCCCTGGCCGGCTTCACGGCCGATACGATCGCGCCGCGCCCGGAGCGCGAGCCACGGCCAGAGCCGCTGCCGCCGCGCGTTCCGCGCAGCGAGCCGCCGCTGATGCCGAGGCCGCCGCGCCAGAGCGAGCCGATGAAGATGCCGCCCGTGCGGGCCGAGCGCGCTGCTGCCCCACCGCCTCCTCCGCCGGCTCCGCCCGTTGCACCGCCGGCGCCCGCCGCGGGCCCGTCGAGCGCCGAGCAGAACCTCGCGGAAATGGCGCAGCGGCTGGAGGCAGCGCTTCGCCGCCCCGCCGGCGAAACGGTCGCCCCGCCCGTCGCGCCGGAGCCGCCGGCCGCTCCCCCGCGGGGGGCTCGCAGCGAGCCGGCAGCGCCACCGGCCCCGCCGCAAAAGCCGGCCGCGGAAAAGACCAGCTTTGAAAATCTCGAAGACGAGATGGCCTCGCTGCTCGGCCGTCCGAAGCCGTCTTCGTGAGGCTGCCGTCCCTCCCGCGTAGAGTTCTTTTCCTTTCTGTCCTGTTGGTCGCGGCCTCGCTCGCAGGCGTTGCGCATGCGCAGGACATCAGCATCAACCTCGGCGGCGGCGCTGGCGGTGGCGGCGTCACCGAGCGCGCGATCCAGCTCATCGCCCTGCTCACGGTGCTGTCGATCGCACCGTCGATCCTGATCATGATGACGTCGTTCACGCGCATCGTGGTCGTGCTGTCGCTGCTGCGCACCGCGCTGGGCACGGCGACCGCGCCGCCGAACTCGGTGATCATCGCGCTGGCCATGTTCCTCACCTTCTTCGTGATGGGCCCGGTCCTGCAGAAATCCTACGACGACGGCATCCGGCCGCTCGTCGCCAACCAGATCGGCGTCGAGGACGCGCTGCAGCGCGCCTCCGTCCCGCTGCGCGGCTTCATGCAGAAGAACGTGCGCGAGAAGGACCTCAGGCTGTTTCTGGATCTGTCGGGCGAGCCGGCACCGGCCACCCCCGACGACCTCGCACTGCGCATCCTCGTCCCCGCCTTCATGATCTCCGAGCTGAAGCGCGCCTTCGAGATCGGCTTCCTGTTGTTCCTGCCCTTTCTGATCATCGACCTCGTCGTCGCCTCGGTGCTGATGTCGATGGGCATGATGATGCTGCCGCCGGCGACGATCTCGTTGCCGTTCAAGCTGATCTTCTTCGTGCTGGTCGACGGCTGGTCGCTGGTGGCGGGAAGCCTGGTGCAGAGTTACGGCGGGTGACGGCGGACTCGAATGCAGTCAGCGCCGCATCCTCTCCGCTCTCCCGCAAGAGCCACCGCCCCCTCCCCGTCATTGCGAGGAGCCCTTGCGACGAAGCAATCCACCACTGCCTCCGCGGAAAGACTCCTGGATAGCTTCCGCCTTCGCCAAGGCTTCGGCGGACAAGTCGCTACGCTCGCAATGACGGCGGATAGAGCGGCGGCGCTCGCAAAATGACGGAGGATGCGGCACGGTCCCGCGCCGCGCTTCGCGCAGACCCTACCGCGTCATCTTGATCTGCCGCACGACGGGGATCGTCGGCAGCGAGCCGGTGTGGTCGGCTTCTTCCTTGGCCTGCGGCGCGCGGGCGGAGGCGTCGGGGAAGCGCTGCTTCATCTCGCGCAGGAAGCCGTCGAGCGTGTCGACGCTGGCGGCGAGCTTGGCGATCTCGGCGAATTCGGCGCTGGAGGCCGCGGCCGGCTTGCTGGCGATGTCGAAGGCGAGACGGTCGGCGCTCTCGCTCATCAGCGGCGCGTATTTCTCGCGGAAGCGCGACAGGCCGATCGAATCGTCGGCGAGCGCATAGCCGACGGCGGCGCGGATGATGTCGCTCTTCTCCACCGCGTTGAGCGGCTTGAAGTCGCGGAAGCGCTCGCCGTAATAGAGCTCGATCTGCTCGGCGGCCTCGCGCCAGCGCCGTGCCGCCCAGAAGATGTCGGAGCGCAGGCGGAGCACTTCGCGCCCGGCGACGTTGGAGACGATGTCGAGCGCGAGATCGTGACGGCCGACGTCGCTCTGCGCGCGCGCTTCCAGCAGCAGGCGCTGCTGCCTGAGCTCGCCGGAGAGATCGCTGATGCGGCTGGCGCGCAGTGCGGTGATCGCCATGTCGGGCTTGCGGTTGGCGAGATAGATCATGGCAAGGCGCGCGGCGACCTGGGCACGCGCGGCGCCTTCGAGGCGATGATCGACCTGGTATTGCAGGAGCTCCGCGGCCTGGTCGAGCAGGTCGATCGAGGCGAGACGGTCGGCGAGCCGGCGGATCAGCTCGTCGCCGCGGCGGCCGATCGGCGTCAGCTCGCGGAACTCGTAGAACATGCCGAGCGCTTCGACCGGCGGCAGGTCGTCACCTTTCGGTCCGAGGAAGATCTGCGTGAACAGCTCGGAGGCGAGGTCCTGCGCCTGACGGGAGGCTTCCGCGTTCGGCTGAAGCCTCGTCGCGGTGCGCGCCGCGGTGAGCGCGTCGCGGTAGCGACCGCTCTCGGCATACATCTGCGACAGCATCTGCAGCGTCTTGACCTCGATCGAGTCGCCGCGCCAGGTCATGGACAGGGTCTCGAGCTCGCGCAGCGCGTCTTCCTTGCCGATCTCGTCGCGCCTCTGCCGCAGCGCGATCTCGAGCTGCTTGGCCTCCGCCGCCGCCGGCCGGTCGGCCGAGGCGGCTGCGAACCTGTAGTCGTCGAGCGCGTCCTTGTCGTGACCGAGCGCCTCGGCGAGCCGGCCGCGCAGCACGGCGAAGCCGGGCCCTGCCTCGGGCGAGACGCCGACCACTTCGAGCTCGCTGCGGCGCTTGGAGGCGCCGGCATAGTCCTTCACCTCGAGCGACGCGCGCATCGCATCCATCGTCACGATGCGCTGGATGTCGAGCGGCAGCGAGGCGATGGCGAATTCGACGTTCTTGAACTTCTCGCGCGCGTCCGCCCATTTGCCCTGGCGCGCGAAGGCGAGCGCCTTCCAGAGCTGGGAATCATGGCTGTTGCCGATCACGGGGTTGGCGAGGTCCTTCAGGCCCTGCGCCGGGCGGCCGATCAGGATGCTGGCGATCGCATGAATGATCAGCGCGCCGCTCTCCTCCTTGTTGAGGGGATCGGTCAGCATGACGTCGGTGACGGCCTTGGCCTCGTAATACATCGCGCGCGACATGTAGAACTGCGCGAGGTCGAGCCGCGGCAGCGAGCGCAGCGCCGGCTCGACCGCCGAGATCGCCGTCATCAGCTCGTTCTGGCGCGCCATGAAGTTTTCCGACTGGCCCTTGCGCCAAGCTTCGGGGCTGAACACCGGGCGCACCGCGGTCGGCGCCCGCTCGGCCGAGATGTCGACTGGCGACAGCGTCAATCCGCCCTTCTTGCCGAGGATCACCTTGTCGGCGCCGACCTCGACGCCGACCTCGTCGGAGTTCGGCCGGATCGCGATGCCGTGCGCGGATTCCAGCAGCGAGAGATCGACGAGGTCCTGCCGCTTGATGAAGCCGCGCACCGGCCGCTGCCCGGTGACGACATAGAGCATGTCGCCGGCATCGGGGTCGGTGAGCTTGTGCAATTGGCCCGGGTTGGCGAAGGGGATCGCGATGTTTGCAAGCGCGGGGTCGGTGATGTTGCGCGACATCATCAGCGGCAGCGGCGTCGACTGGATCTTGTCGGCCAGCGTGAGGAGCCAGTTGGTTTCCTTGCCGACCTCCTCGCTCGCCAGCGAGTAGACCAGCGGGCGGGTGAGACGGATGCGCACCGCCTGCCCCTTGTCGAGGGGGATGCGACCGACCTCGCCGATCATCGCGCCGCCCTTGGTGCGGATCGCCTCGACGTCGATCGGCTTCGGCGTATCGAACACCAGCCAGACGGTATCGCCGCGGCGGAACGCGGCCGCGGCCGTTGCGACCTGAATCGGGAACGTCACGCGCAAGCCGTCGCTGTCGCGACGCGCATCGACGCCGGCGACCGTGGGCTGCGGCGCAGGCTTGACAATTTCCTTGGCAGTTTCCTTGGCAGTTTCTTTGGCGGCTTCCTTGACCGGCTCCTTCGCGGCCTCTTCGGCCGGCGCGAGCTTGGCCGGCACGGTCGCAGCTTCGGCAGCAGGGGGCGCCGGCTTCGCAACTTCCTTCGCGGCCTCCTTGGCCGCCTCTGGAGCGCGCGCCGCCTCGGTCGCGGGAGCCGGCACCGGTTTCGGCGCTTCGGCTGCCGGCATCGCCGCCGGCGCTTCCGGCTTCAGCTCGAGCTTGACGTCCGGCTTGACGTCGACCTTGGCTTCGCGCGCGATCGTCTCGGAGGTCGGCGGCACGATCTCGCGTTGGGCATCCTTCGGCTTCTCGGCCGCGGGCTTGTCGGGCGAAGGCCGAGGTCCGGAACCTCCGGGCTTCATCTGTGTGAACGCCGCCTCGGGCGTCGCGGCACTCTTGCCCTTGTCGGGCTGGAAAGACACGTCGACGATGTAGTTCTTCTCGTCGCGGAACGAATGCACGTCGGAATCGCCGATCAGCGCGATCTCGACGTTGGTCTGGTCGATGTCGGCCTTCTGCTTGATCGAGGCAACGTTTGGCGGCGCCGCGACGACCGCGTCCGCCAGGTCGAAGTTGAGGTTGGCATTGAAAGCCAGCGTGAGCTTCTGCTCGTTGAGCACGGAGGAGACGCCGACACCGTCGGGCATCTCGAACACGAAGCGCACGAAGGTCGGCTGCACCGAGGCACGCACGCGGATCGGCGGACGCTTCCTGGTCTCGGCCGCGGCGCGCTGGGCGCGCAGCGCGCGCTCGGCGATGCGCGCACGCTCGGCGAGTTCCTTGACGACGTCCATCGGCAGGCTCGGCGGCGGCCCCTTCCAGCCCTCGGGCAGGAGGTCGATGAAGGTGCGCTCGCCGGCGTTCATGGTGTTGACCGTGACGCGCCGCGCCAGCGACAGGCGGATGGCGGTGCCATCGGGATCGCGGCGCGCGGAATTGATGTAATCGGGGGCGCCTTCCGGCACGCGGTCGACGGGAACCTCGACGGGCCGGTCGAAGCGGATGATGAGGATGGAGCCCGCGGTCGCCACCTCGGAGGGAACGTCCTCGCCGAGCTTGATGACGAGGCGGGCAAAGCCGCCGCCGGCCGAAAAAGTCGCCTCGCCCCTGACCGGATCGGCCGCCCGGCTAGGTGCACCGAAACCGATCAGCAGACAGACCGCCAGCATGCCTGCCGAGCGGACACGACGCGACAGGCCCGGCGCGAAAGCGCGGGCTCGCGACACAAATCCAGCGGCAGCCTCTCGCGCCATTGGCGGCATTTCTTCCGTTTCGACGGTCGACGCCGGTCCTGACGCCGGCCCCTGCCCTCGACTGTAGGTCTCGCCAATTAAGGACTTGTTAATGCTAAATCTTGATTTGCTCTGGGGAGCTGCACGCCGTGCCGCATCGAGCGTCGACGGATCCGCTGGATTTGAATTTGAGGCGCCGATGGTTAAGGACTTGTTAACGCCTGCACAACGGTGCTGTCGCGGATGGTCAGTCCCTTCGCGGCACCCCATAGCGGACAAAAGCTTCGTCAATTGCAGCGTCGATCCTCTTAGCCGCGGAGATGTCGCTATGGCCACCGTCTGTGTCGCCCAGCTTGAATCGGGCAAGCCCTCGGCCGTACAGCGCGCTGGCAAGCTTGGGCACGAGCCGCAGTGCTGAGTTGTAGTCATCTATAGCCGCGGAGAATTGCCCCATTTTCAGATTTATAAGAGCTCGCGAGTCGTATGCTGCCGCGTTGTTTGTTTCCGATCGAAGCACAATATCGCAGTCTTCCAGCGCAGCCTGTAAGGCGCCAAGGACGGCGCGGGTCCAACAGCGGCCGCTCCGCGCCGCCTCCAGCTTCGGATCAAGGCGAATTGCCTCGTCATAGTCCCGCGCCGCACGGTCGAACGCGTTCGTCTTCAAGTAGGCTGCCGCGCGGTTGGCGTAGGCAGCGCCATAGTTCGGGTTGAGCTTGAGCGCCTCCTCAAGAGCGCCGATCGCTAGATCGTTCGCGCCCCTTCTCAGATAGGCCACGCCGAGGTTGTTGAAGGCTTTCGCATAGTTCGGGTCAAGCCTGGCCGCTTCGAGGAAATCCTTGATCGCGCGTTCGTAGTCGGCTTTAGCGCTATAGGCATTCCCCCTGTTGTTGTAGGCGATAACGAAGCCGTTCACCGCCCCCTCGCCCGCTTCGATGAACGCCGTGCAGCCATCGATCCGGGCTTCGGGCGACACGCGGTCTGAGCTGTTACACAGTTCGACGTTCTTGAGGGAGCTGCCCTTCTTCGTCTTCTGCGCCCAGCCAGCCGAACTGGACAGCACAATGATAAGAACGAGCATCACCGCGTTGATGAAACCGGCTCTTGCGGTCATTGCCACACCAAAATCCCACTCCGACAGCGAGCGAAGCACCAATGCCCGGCCGGCGCTGCGGCATCAACACGGCTTCGGACCAGGCCAGTTTCTCAGCATCCCCGACAGATATTGAGCCTGCGATTGCTGCTTCGATCGGGCTCCGGCGCCGCGGATGTCGGCGGCTTCTTCACGAGCTTGCTCTTGCCCTCTTCGATCAAGGTAGAGAATCTGACCGACCCATCATCCGAAATCTCGATATGCGGCGTCGTGCCCCGGATCCCGAGCGTGGCGACGGGGGTATCGACCTTCATGTCGCCTGTCTTTGCGACGCTGCCTGCAACAAAAGTGAACGTTCCCTTGGCGAGATTGAATAGGCTCGCATTGGACTTGCCGGCCGGCTCATATACATAATGATCCAGCACCATACGGGCGTTGCTCGATAGATTGAACGAGCTGCCGTCGGTAAAATTGATGCCGACTCGGCCGTCGGCCCCGGTCTGCACCACATCACCAAGATATACGGGGTCACCGGTGTTGGCCCGGCCGGGGTCGCTCGCCACATTCGCCTGAACGATCACTGCGCCCGCATGTTCGATGGTGACCGAGCCTGTGGCCGCTACCACCTTCCCAATCGGTTTCGGTGACGCGGTAGCGACGGCGGGCTTGGCGGAATCGATTTGCGCTCGAGCGGCACTCGGCAAGAAGCAGGCAAGTGCCACAACAAGGACGGTCGCCAGAGCGGCTATCGCAGGTCTGCACATGATCCCCCCTTTCTGAGAAGATCTTGCCGCTATCGGCGGTCCATTTTTTGAACCGCGCAACGCCGCCACTATAAATATAATTATTGTTTAATCTTATTAACCGGACTACCTTATATCCAGCGCCAAGCGAGCGCCACAAATTAAATACATCTCGTTTGTCCATTTAATCACATTGGCGGGAGGGGCACGGCGGGGGATGGCGGTACGCTTCGTTGTCCCCGGCACAATGCGTCTCTCCCTCTCAGACTTGATTTTTCGGCGGGCAAGCCTTCGGGGCTGCCGGCGCTAGGAAATTTTGTGCCTTGGCGAGGACCCCGAGCAAGGCGGCACGCCGAGCCTGAAACGATCACCCAGGCGAGGGCGAGCCATGTTAGTAGCTTCCGGCATCCAGGCTGATAACGGGGCCGCCATGGCCCTGCCCGCCGAATTCATCGGCCATATTCATACGGTGATCGGTTGCTGTACGCTTACGCGAGCGAGCGGCATCGCCACACAAGCGGTAGCTGGTGCGCCGATCTACAGGGGCGACGTGCTGGAGAGCGATGCCGACGGACAGATCACAATTTGCTTCATCGACGGTACTTTTTTCGGCATCGGCTGCGGCACTCACGTTGAGCTGAGCGAGTTCGTCTTGGACGTCGAAGGCATGCCACTCGCAGCCCTGTTCGACGTGACCCGAGGGAGCTTCAGTTTCGTCCCGGGCCGGCTGGCAAAAGGCGGGGCGCTCCAGGTGAATACGCCCATTGCAGGCATTCGCGCCCGGAGCCACGCGGGCGGTTTCGGGATGCTGACGCTGGCAGCATTGACTTTCTCGACCGCGCAAGATGCCGAAGCCGCGGATCCGGATGTCACTTTCCTGGATGACGATTCCATTACCTACAAGGACCTTGCGCACGGCGCATTCGAGCTCGTGACCAAGGAGCGGATCCCGCGACACATCATCGTCGAAGATCCCGGCGAGACGATCGTCCTCAAGAAGGTGGGCTCCACCATCAGTATCAACCAAGTCGCGAACACGGCCGCTCGCATGGACGAGTTGCGCGCCGCTCAGCAGGACGTGCTCGCCAATCTCACAGACGGGCAAGGTCCACGCGGATCGAGCACACCACCCTTTGTCAAATCGCTGTCGCTGCAGCCAATCAATTTCATTCCATCCGATGCGCCCGCGCCGCAGAACCTGCTGGCCCCCGTGTCACCATTCGTTATTCCCATTCTTGACCCTGTGCCGCCGACGCTCAGCACCGGAGCGGGGCCAACCGAGCTCGATACGGTGGTGTTTGATACATTCACTCCGACGAGCGGAGTTTTCACCGCCAGCAGCACCAGCAGCGGCGCCAAGCTGACCTTTGGGGTCATTGGGGCGGCCGCCAACGAGACGATCCTCGAAGGAGTGGCATACGATCTGTCAAAGCCAGGTCCGTACGGGACGCTCTACGTCAACAGTACGAGCGGCGCCTACACGTTCGTGCCGAACAGCGTCGCGATCAACGCGCTGAAATCGCCCTCGACCGACGGTTTCGTTATCACGGTTTCCGACGGCCTCACCTCCGCGAGCAAGACGTTCACAATCACCGTCAACGGTGTCAACGACGCTGCAATCATCTCCGGCAATACGACCGGTTCGGTCGTCGAGGCCGGCGGCATAGACAATGCAGCGCTTGGCACGCCGATTGCGACCGGCACCCTTTCTGACACCGACGTCGACGATCCGCCCAATACGTTCACGGCAGTGAGTTCGCCAACCACGAGCACCGGTGGCTATGGCACCTTCACGATGACGACGTCCGGCGTGTGGACATACACCTTGGACAATGCCGATCTCACAGTGCAGCGGCTCAACGCCGGCGACACGCTCACCGACACCTTTACGGTGACCACGATCGGCGGCACCGCCCAAGTGGTGACGATCACGATCCACGGAGCCAGTGACGCCGCGATCATCTCCGGCGCGACGACCGGTGCAGTGATCGAGGCTGGCGGTCTCGCCAATACAAGGCCTGGCACGCCGACCGCGACCGGCATCCTCACCGACACAGACGTCGACACGACTGCAAATGCTTTCACGGCAGTCACCTCGCCAACAGCGAGCACCGCCGGCTATGGCACCTTCACCATGACGGCCGCCGGCGCTTGGACCTACACGCTCGACAATGCCAACGCCGCGGTGCAGGCGCTCAATACCGGCGAGACACTGACCGATACGTTCACAGTCACCACACTGGACGGAACTGCCCAAGTCGTGACGGTCACCATCCATGGCACCAACGATGCTGCCATCGTTTCAGGAACCACGGCCGGCTCGGTGACTGAGGCGGGCGGCATTGCCAATGCGTCACCCGGCAGCCCGAGCGCAACTGGCACGCTCTCTGCCGCCGACGTCGACAATGCGCCTAACACCTTCGCCGTGGTGAGTTCACCCAGGGCAAGCACGAATGGTTATGGCGCTTTTACGTTAACCGCCACCGGCGTGTGGACCTACACGCTCGACAACGCCAATGGCGCGGTGCAGGCGCTCAATGTCGGCGGCACGCTCACCGACAGTTTCACCGTCACGACCCTCGACGGCACGCCGCAGGTGGTGACGATCACCATTCAGGGCAGCAACGACGCGGCCCTCATTTTTGGCACCACGACCGGCTCAGTGACCGAGGCAGGAACCTTCTCATCTGGCGCTCGGATCGCGACGGGCACGCTCGCCGATACAGACGTCGACAACGCGCCGAACACGTTCACCGCAGTCTCTTCGACAGCAAGTGACGGCGGGTACGGTACCTTCACGATGACCGCGGCCGGCGTATGGACTTACACTCTTGATAATAACAACAGCGTGGTTCAGGCGCTCGATGTCGGCGACATGTTGACCGACACATTCACGGTAACTGCCATCGACGGTACGACGCAGACGGTCACCGTCGCCATTCATGGCGCCAGCGACGCTGACCCCAACGATTTTGATAATTTGGCCACCGGATCTGCAGTGATCTCCGATCCACCCAACGTGTATGGAACGCCGGGGAGCGAAACCATTGCCGGCGGCGGCGATGAAGGTCAGATCATCTACGCAGGGGCCAGCAGCGACACCGTCAACGGGACCGGCAAAGCCGACGTCCTCTATAGCGGCTCGGGAAATGACACGATCAAAGGCAATGACGGGGATGACACCATCTACGGCGGCTCGGGCAGCGATACAATCAACGGCAATAACGGCAGCGACACCATAACCGGTGGATTTGGTGCGGATCAACTCACCGGCAGCAATGGGAACGACCGCTTCGCTTATTTGTTCGTAGCCGATTCCAACGCAAGCCAGTTCGACACCATCACCGACTTCGCCTCGGGGGCCGACAAGATCGACTTGACTGCTCTTGGCGCGCTTGGGTTTGTCATATTGGCCTTGAGCTCAACCAGCACGGCCGTGCCGCCACATACGATCGCCTGGCTCTATGACAGCGCGGCGAATGAAACGATCGTGTACGTCAATCCAACCGACGAGACCCTGCACGTTGGCGATTCCGCTCTGCTCGAAATTCATTTGCAGGGGATTGCAACGATCGACGCGTCGGACTTCATCATGGCGCCGGCGGCGGCACCTGTGATGGCGGTTTCCGGAGAACTGCTCGACTTCACCGCAACCGCGCAGAGTGACGCAAGCGCTGAGGCGACGACCGCCTCCGGAGTCTCGTCCGATTTCGGCAGCATCGACGGCACGCTTCTCGCGGCGGAGAGTTCGACGATCCAATCGACCGAGCCGGTCTACAGCCTCGATTCGAGCTGGGACCAGATCGGACGGACCGAATATTCCAGCTTCTCCAGTTCAGACGAAGTGCAAACGCTCGCGATCGAGCCGCTGCGCAGCGACGCGGCACCTCCCTCAGCCGGCGCACTGGCGCTGATCGTGCAGCACATCGTCACACACACGGAGACCAGCTTTATATTCGACAACCTGACCGGGCTCGACGCGGCCTCAATGGCTGGCAAAAGCGGCGCGATTGCCGCGAGCGGCCAGGTGCCCGGCATTCCGGTCGCCATGCTGAAGTCTGTCCATGACGGTGCCGAACACCACGCCGGGGGCAGTTTTGCACCGGGGAGCAATGCTGACGACGGCATCTTGCCACCGGGAAGCGCCGCCAAGGCGGCTCATGCCCATGATCATGCCAGCGATGAAACGGCAGACACGACGCCCAACCCAAGCCCCCTGAAGTCAGCGAGCGGCGGCGCCAACCATTTGCCGTCAAGCGAGGCGGAGCAGCACAACCCGTCCCAGGGAGCGTCCGGATCCAAGCCCGTCAATCCGCAGCAGCTCGGCGACTCGTTCCAGTTTACAGATGACGCTTCGCCGGGCTCGCTGCACAGCGCAGTGTTGGAGAATCCCTCGGACTTCGTCGGTCAGCATGGGCAGGCTGAGGGATTCCATGGGTCCGAGCTGGCGTTCATGGCTGAAACGTCGCCATCCGATGCTGCCCCACCTCACGGGGCAGGAACAGTTCACGGCCATGTGTTGCACGATCTAATCCTATGACGCTCAAGTCGATTGCCTCGTCAGTGTTGCTTGTCAGCGCCTTCCGGCGCCGAGGAGCTCTGTTCGTCGAGAGAAGAGTCTTCCTCGTAGCCGTCGTCAACTTCTGGCGGAGCTGAATGCTGATGGCTCAGGGCGGACGTCCACGCGGATGTCATCGCCGCTATGAGCAGCCGGTTGACGGCCTCAATGACGCGTTCTGCTGCGGACGAGTAGTTCATGGCCTTCTCCTGCGCTGCCGATTGCGAATGGCCGAAGCGTAGGACCGCGCCTTGAGCGCCCCTGTACGCCAGTTCACACCTGCGCGCGTCAACTCATCGCAGTCTCAGAGGGTGCCCCCTGGTGCGACTGCATCCGCCGCGGGAGTTCGATCTGTCGCCTTGATGAGTTGCCGGGCGCGCGCTCACAACCTGCGGGAGGTTGCGGTCCGCGCGCGACTCTGAATCAGATGTGACCTCGGCGATGCGAATCGCATTGGTTAGCTTCGGGGGTAATCAATGAACGGAGAAGCCGGTTGCATTGTGTGTAGCAGGGCAAGAGCCGTCGTCGCGATCGTTCCGATTGCCAGAGGATATGCCCTGAAAACATTTGAGTGCTCCTGTTGCCATAGCACGCTGCAGCTCGTGACTCGCGTCACGGAAGCGCCGCCGATCAAGCAGCAGGTAGATATTCTTCCTCGGGTGGAGAAGCGGTGGCGCCCGCCTGCTCGGAGGGTGCAACAGGTTTTCGTGAATTAGGCACGCAAGGCGTCTCGCTGGGATTCAGTCGAACGACCACGCCACGACGCGACCGGCCGCGATAGCACTGTTCGCCTCGCGCCCTCAATTCGGCTTTTGCGTCGGCTTGCCGTCGATCTTGGGCAGCTCCGCGGCCGAGGCCGATTGGTCGCCGCCGCCATTGGCACGCCGCGCCATCTCGACCGTCAGCTTCTCGGCGGCCTCCGACGACATCAGTCCGAGGATGTCCGACATCTTCCGCGGCGCGATGGCCGAGGCGATCTCGATCAGCACGCCCATCTCCAGCCGGTCGAACACCCGTGCGGCATCCTTCGGCTTCATGCCTTCGTACATGGTGACGAGGCCCTTCATGCGCTGGGCTTCGGCGGCCTTCTGCTCGGCCTGCGTCGCGGAGATGCGGGTTTCCACCGCCTTCATCTCCTCGACCTTGCCTTCGATGCGCTTCTCGGCCGATTTGAGCAGGCTTTCGCGGATGTCGATCTCGCGCTGGCGCGCCTCGATCTCCTGCCGGCGCGCCTGCAACCGCTCCAGGATCGCGCGCTCGGAGGCCGAGACCTGCGGCTGGGTCTCGTCGATCTTGACCGGGGTGCCGCCTTCCATCTTGGTCTCGGGCGCGGCCGGCTTCGGTGGTTCCTTCGGCGCGCCATGGGTCGATCCCGTGATATCGGGATCGTCGCGGCCGGTCGGAAAATTCAGGTTCTCTTCCGCCCAGGACTTCTTGCCCTGGTTCGGCTTGTAGTCGAACACGTAGCCGCCGTTGATCGCGAGGCCCGCCACCTTCAACGTGGCGAGGCCCGCGACGGCGATCAGGACGACCGGGATGACGCGGATGTTACGAAAGGATTTCATGCCCTGACTTCATGCGGCAAGACCGTTGGAGCGTCGGCGCTCGGAGAAGGCTTCGGCCGCCGCCGCCACCGCCTTCGCGGTCGAGGGCTTGGGCGTGGGCGCGGAGACCGCTTCCGGATTGGTGACGGGGCGCGCGGCGATCGCGATCTTTGACAGGCGCCGCACCACGTTGTCGGCTTCGCCGAGCTGCTTGTAGAGCTGGTCCGACATCTGCGTCGCCGCGGCGAGCTGGCTGCCGAGATTCTCGTTGACGTCGCGCACCGCTAGCTTCAGCCCGCCGATCGCGCGCTCGGCGATCTCGGTCGCGGTGATCAGCTCGCCGATCACCGCCTTCAGCGAATGCTCGTCCGCCTTCAGCCGCGTCAGCCGCTTGTTGAGCATGACGCAGTAGACGATCGTCAGCATCAGCAGGATAGCCACCAGCGTCTCGATCGCCATTCCCAGGGAGTGGTTCATGGGGCCTCCATCATCTTGTTCTGCTCGTCCACCTTCTCGAACATCGCAAGTGTCGTGCTTGGCTTGCGCAAGGGCTTCGTCACGCGGATCGCGACGCGGTCGCCGACCCGGCCCATCCGCCCCTCGGTCAGCGTGACGTCGCCGCAGCGGACGGTGACGTTGGCGTCGGCGCGCATGTCCAGCGGCAGCGTATCGCCGACCTTGAGCCGCATCAGTTGCTTGAGCGGGATGTCGGCCTCGTAGAGCACGGCATCGACGGCGATCTCGGCCTGCACGATCTCGGTGGCGAAATGGCCTTCCCAGACCGGGTCGCGGCCGAATTTTTCGCCCATGAACATCTGGAGCAGGACGCCCCGGATCGGCTCGATGGTCGCATAGGGCAGCAGCAGCTCGATGTTGCCGCCGCGGTCTTCCATGTCGATGCGCAGGCGCACCAGGATCGCGGCATTGGCCGGACGGCTGATCGCGGCGAAACGCGGATTGGTCTCGAGCCGGTCGATCGTGAAGGTCACCGGCGACAGCGGCCGGAACGCCTGCTCGGCGTCGGCCAGCACCACCTCGACCAGCCGCTTGACCAGCTCGGTCTCGATCGTGGTGTAGGGCCGGCCCTCGATGCGGAGCTGGCTGGTGCCGCGGCGCCCGCCGAGCAGCACGTCGATCATCGAATAGATCAGGTTGGAATCGACCGTCGCCATGCCGAAGTTTTCCCACTCCTCGGCCTTGAACACGGTGAGGACGGCGGGCAGCGGGATCGAGTTCATGTAGTCGCCGAAGCGCACCGAGGTGATGCGGTCGAGCGAGACTTCGACGTTGTCGGAGGTGAAATTGCGCAGGGACGTTGTCATCAACCGCACCAGGCGGTCGAAGACGATTTCGAGCATCGGCAGACGCTCGTAGGAGACCATCGCCGAATCGATGATGGCGCGAATGCCGGAATGGTCGTCGAGCGTGACGTCGCCGACGGTGAAGCCGAGGAGATTGTCGATCTCCTCCTGCGACAGTACCCGCTCGCCGGAGTTCTTGCCGCTGCCGAGATCGCGGCTGCCGTCCTCGACCATGGCGGCCCATTGCAGGGCCATGGTCTCCGACAGCTCGTTTTCGGCGGCAGCCTTTGCGGCCTCCGCGGGATCCTCGGAATCGAGCGACGCCTCCCATTGGGCGGCAATCGCATCCTGGTCCATTTGCTCGTTGCCGGCCATGGCGCTAGTCCGTTGCCTCCCGCAGCGCCATCACTGGACCACGACTTCCTTGAACAGCACCGCGCTGACCTGGATCGGGGCGACCGCGGCGTTGACGCGCTTGGTCAGTTCCTCCTTGAGGCGGAAAATGCCGGCGGACCCGTTGAGGTCGGAGGGGCGCAGCTCGCGCACATAGGTCTGGAAGATGTCGGTGACGCGCGGCATCGTCGGCTTGATCGCCTCGATCTGCTTCTCTTCCTTCAGCTCCAGCACGATCTTCAGCCGCAGATATTGCACGCGCTCGCCGGGCGAACCGGCGAGGTTGACCATCAGGTCGGGGACGTCGACGAAGGCCGGCGGCTTCGGCGGCGGCGCGGCCTCGGCATGGTGCTCGGCATCGCCGTGACGGAAGAAGAAGAACCAGGTCGCAGCACCGCCGCCGAGGATGGCGAGCACGCCGACGGCCATGATGATGAGCTTCAGCTTGTTCTTCGGCGGAGCGCCTTCGGTGCCCTCACCGGCTGCGCCGCCTTCCGCTTCGTTCTCTGCCATGGTCGCCGCGCCCGGATTTCTCAAAGGGGTCGAAAGAGCGAAGGCTCAAGACAGTGACGCGATACAAATGCCCCGGCGCAATGCGCTCCTTTTCATGGCAAACGCTACGGTAATAATGGTTAACGGAATCTTTCGATCGGGCTCGCGCTAGGAAAAATCTGCCGGGCAGACATGGCTAACAGAACCTTTCTGCCGCCCTCCCGCGCCCCTCGAAAATCGGCAAGACATTGAAATCGCAAATTTTTCCAGGTTGGCACGGCTTTCGCTGAGAAAGGGCCGAGACCCACCGGTTTGGGAGAACCTGAAGGTCTCGTCCACGGGGTCGGCCAAGGCGCTTGGGAGAGCGAGATGGCGGATCCACTCAGGGGAGATTTCCGATGCAGAACGCGCTTCTGATCGGGTTGTCACGGCAGATGACGTTGGAACGGCAGATGGATGTCATCGCCAACAACGTCGCCAATGCCAACACCAACGGCTTCAAGGCCGACCATTCGCTGTTCGAGGAGTATCTCAACTCGAACGCGCGTGAGGACAATTTCATCGGCGCCGACCGCCGCGTCTCCTACGTGCAGGATCGCGGCACCTTCCGCGACGTCGGCCCAGGGCCGATGGAAATGACCAAGAACCCGCTCGACCTGGCGATCACCGGCGACGCCTATTTCGCGGTGCAGGTCAATGGTGGCGAGCGCTACACACGCGACGGCAAGTTCTCGCTCAACTCGACCGGCCAGCTCGTCACCTCCGACGGCAACCTCGTGCTCGGCACCGGCGGCCCGATCACCTTCCAGCCGACCGACCACGACATCAACATCGCGCCCGACGGCACCATCACGGTGCTCGAGGGCACCGCCAGGAACGACTCGATCCGCGGCAAGATCAAGATGGTGTCGTTCGACGATCCGGCCAAGCTGACCAAGCTCGGCGCCAATCTCTACGACACCGGCCGAGCAACCCTGCAGCCCGCCACCAAGTCCACCGTGGAGCAGGGCTATGTCGAGAAGTCGAACGTGAATTCGGTCATCGAGATGACCCGCATGGTCGAGGTCATGCGCAGCTACACCGCCGTCGCCAACCTGCTCCAGCAGCAGAGCGACCTCCACAAATCGGCGATCGAAAAGCTCGCCGACGTTCCGGCCTGATTGAGGGAGAACTGAGATGCAGGCACTTCACACCGCAGCGACCGGAATGGCGGCACAGGAGCTCAACGTTCAGGTGATCTCCAACAACATCGCCAACCTGCGCACCACCGGCTTCAAGAAGCAGACCGCGGCGTTCCAGGACCTGATCTACGAGCACGTGCGCCGCGTCGGCGCGCAGGCCTCGGACCAGGGCACCATCCTGCCCGTCGGCGTCGACATCGGCGGCGGCGTCAAGACCGTCGGCACCCCGCGCAGCATGACCCAGGGCACGCTGTCGCAGACCGGCAACGATCTCGACCTCGCCGTGTCGGGCGAAGGCTTCTTCAAGATCCTGATGCCCGACGGCACCTACCAGTACACCCGCGACGGCACCTTCCAGATGGACAACCAGGGCCGCGTCGTCACCGCGCAGGGCAACCCGGTGCAGCCGACCATCACGATCCCGAACAACGCTTCCGGCATCACCGTGAGCGAGCAGGGCCAGGTCTCGGTGACGCTGCCGGGCTCATCGACCTCCTCGATCGTCGGCCAGATCGGCGTGACCCGCTTCATCAACAAAGCGGGCCTGCAGCCGGTCGGCAGCAACCAGTTCACCGAGACCCCCTCGTCCGGCCCGCCGCAGGACGGCACCGCGAATTCCGAGGGCTACGGCAAGATCACGCAAGGCAGCCTCGAGCAGGCCAATGTCGACGTGGTCTCCGAGATGAGCGACCTGATCGCCGCCCAGCGCGCCTACGAGATGAACGCCAAGGTGATCAGCGCCGCCGACCAGATGATGCAATCGACCACGGCGCTGTTCCGCTGAGGCCAACTGAAGCAATGACGATGATCCGCACCACTCTCGCCACCATCTCCGCCCTGCTCGCGCTGGCCCTGCCGGCAGCGGCCGCGGACGACTTCATCGCCGCCCCGGCGCTGCGCGCAAGCGTCAGCGTGACCTCGGACGTGGTGCGGGTCGGCGATCTCATCGACAATGCCGGATCGGCCGCGACGATCCCGGTCTACCGCTCGCCCGATCTCGGCACCACCGGCACGCTGACCGTCGGCCAGGTGTTGTCGGTGCTCCGCGCCAAGCAGGTGATCGGCGTGATGACCGGCGACATCAAGGAGGTCCACGTCACCCGCCTCGCCCGCACGCTCGCGGGCAAGGATATCGAAAGCGCGGTCGCCTCGGCGCTCGAGCGCCGCTTCGGCCTCGGCGATGCCGCCAACATCACCATCACCTTCGACCGCGCCGTCACCGAGATGCGGTTGGACGCCGCCTACAGCGGCGCGCTGCAGCCGGTCGCAACCCGCTACGATGCCCGCAGCGGCCGCTTCGACGTCGCCTTCGAGATCGCCAACGACAACAATCCGACCCCGACCAAGCTGCGCTTCGCCGGTACCGCGATCGAGACGGTCGAAGTGGCCGTGCTGACGCGCGACATCGACCGTGCCGACGTGCTGAAGTCCTCCGACATCGCGCTGGAGCGCCGGCCGAAGGCCGAGGTCACCGGCGAGCCGGCTTCGCGCGAGCGCAGCGTCGGCATGCAGCTGCGTCGGGCGATGCGGGCGGGCATGCCGCTTCGCGCTGCCGACATCGTCAAGCCCGACTTCGTGGTGCGCGACCAGAGCGTGACCATCATCTTTCAGGCGCCCGGCCTCTATCTCACCACGCGCGGCAAGGCGATCGAGAGCGGCGCCGATGGCGACACCGTCAGCGTGCTCAATCTGCATTCCAAGCGCACGCTGACCGGGGTCGTCACCGGCCGCGGCCAGGTGACGATCCAGGGCGCGAGCCAGTCCGCGCCGATGGCGCCGGCGGTCGACCAGACCTCCTCGCTCCGGCGCGACGAGACGCCGGCCCCCGTCGACACCGCAGCTCTCCTCCGGAACCTGGTGCAGGCCCCCGCCTCGCCGGCCCAGATCGCAGAAGCCCACCCCCCGCAAGCTCGCGTCTCGCAAGCTCAAGCCAAGTAAGAGTTCGTCATGTCCGCTTCCAGTTCGGCTTTCCGCCTTCGTCGCATCGCGATCTCTGCCCTGCTGCTCGCCTCCTGCGCGCTTGGCGGCTGCTCCTCGATCGACCGCCTGTCGCAGATCGGCGAGCAACCGAAGCTGTCGGCGATCGAGAATCCGACGGCGCAGCCCGGTTACAAGCCGGTGCAGATGCCGATGCCAAAGCCGGAAGTCGCCTCCTACAATCCGAACTCGCTGTGGCGCAACGGCAGCCGCGCCTTCTTCAAGGACCAGCGCGCCCGCCAGGTCGGCGACCTCCTGACCGTGACCGTGAACATCACGGACAAGGCCAACATCGAGAACGACACCTCGCGCAGCCGCACCAACAAGGAAGATTCGGGCATCACCGACTTCATCGGCGCGAAGACGCTCGGCACGCAGGCGCAGAAGGTCCTGCCGGGCCGCATCCTGACCGCCGACTCGACCTCATCGAGCGAGGGCAAGGGCAGCGTCGACCGCAAGGAAGCCCTGCAGACCAACGTCGCCGCCGTCGTCACCCAGGTGCTGCCGAACGGCAACCTGGTCGTCGAAGGCAAGCAGGAGATCCGCGTCAACTTCGAAATTCGCGAGCTGATCGTGGCCGGCATCGTGCGCCCCGAGGACATCCAGAGCGACAACACCATCGACTCCACCAAGATTGCCCAGGCCCGCATCGCCTATGGCGGCCGCGGCCAGATCATGGACGTGCAGCAGCCGCGCTACGGCCAGCAGGTGATGGACGTGCTGCTGCCCTTCTAGCCTCTTCAAGAGCTCCCACATCGTGTTCGCGAACCTAGGCGCGAACGACGATGTACGACGCGGCCTCCGGTAGCTCCCCTGCCGGAGGCCGCATGTATTTTGAGCGGTGTGCCATCGCGGCCGCGAGCGAGGTCGCGCCATTGCAGCGAGATCGCTACTCAACCAGTGTCATTGCGAGCCAAGCGACGCAATCCAGGGTGCCTCCGCGGAGCGACCCTGGATTGCTTGGTCGCGAAGGGCTCCTCGCAATGACGGCGGAGGGATCCCTCCATCCTCACGTAAACTCCGCCTCCACCGTGCCCAGCCCGTCCAGCTCCATCCGCACCTTGTCGCCGGCCTTGAGCCAGAGCGTCTTGACCAGGCTGCCCGTCAGCACCAGCTGCCCCGCGTGAAGACCCTTGCCTTCGGCGGCGAGATGGTTGGCGAGCCAGGCGAGCGCGTTGTGGGGGTGACCGAGCACGTCGGCGCCGGTGCCGTGGCTGACCTCCTCGCCGTTGACGATGGCGCGGCCCTTGACCGCTTTCAGATCCGGCACGGACGAGCGGGGCACGGACGGCCCCAGCACGCAGCCGGCCGCGAAGAAATCGTCCGCGATCAGCGTCGGGGCGCCCATGGTCTCCCACTTCACGTAGCGGTCGTCGACGATCTCGATGGCGGGATGATAGGCCTCGACCGCCTCGCCGACCCATTCGGCCGTGAACGGCGCCTCGCCGGCGGCGAGATCCCGCTTCAGCCGCACCGCGATCTCGCATTCGACGCCGACCCGGACATAGTCGGAGGCGGCCAGCCTGGCGCCGCTGTCATGCACGCCCTTCTGGAACACGCCGCCGCCGCAGGGATGCGGGATGCCGATATAGTCCTGCATCACCTGGCTGGTGCAGCCGATCTTGTAGCCGACCTGCGGCCCGACATGCGCCAGCAGCAGATCGTGCAGCGCGCGCTGGACCTGATAGCCCTCGGCCTCATCCATGGGCGGACGCGCCAGCGCTGCGAGCGGCGCATGATTGCGGCGCGCCAGCGCGATCGCCTTGGCGGCTTCGAGAATCCTGTCCATCGGCGCCGCCTCCCACGCTACGCATTCAAGGGCGGCACTTCAGCATTCCCGCCCGGGCATGACAAGCGCAGGTCGGCGCTCGTCCGGTCGATGACGGGACGCTCGCCCCGCTTAAGGAAATATTGAGTTGGTCAGGTCTTTATGGAGCCACGCGCCCGCCTACGCGCGGCAGAGACCCTGATTGCAGCGATGCGTGAAGCCGCTGCGCCGCCGTCTCAAGATGCCGGTCGATTTCCTTGATGCGACTCGCAAAACGTCCCGCACCTGACGTGAAGGCTTTTTCTCATGCGAATTCACGTGAGCACAGAGGATTCGACTCTAGCCCATTGATCGCGATTCATTTTTCGCGATCTCCCCACGACAACCGCGTTGTGGCGCAGGAACGCGCCACAACGCCGAGTGCAACGGCACCGTCTCCGTCAATTGCGTCCAAGTGCGATGCGGATGGCGACCTCGACCGGCGAGTAATCGCCCCCCTTCCGCTCCAGCCGGTAGGGCTCGGCGAGATGCAGCGGCGGCTGCGCCAGGAAGCGCGGTCGCGTTCCCCGGTTCTTCTGCGCGGCATGAACCAGGAAGGGATGACAGAGATAGACCGTCCCCGCCGCCCCGGTCGCAACCGCAACCGGGCAATCGGCCCCCATCCGCTCCAGCTTCATGTGGGCCCGCCCCGCATCGCCGGCGGGCGCCAGATAACGCGCCATCGGCAGATGCGAACCGACCCGGATCCGCGTCGGCGCATCGTCGTCACCGACATCGGAGAACAGGAACAGCAGCAGCAGCGCCCGGCCCCGCGAGGTGACGTTGACGCGCCAGGCCGAGAAATCCTGCGCCTCGTCCGGATTGCGGCCCTCGCCGGGAAAGCTGAGATCGACGTGCCAGCCATCGTCGCCCGGATCGTCCGGATGGGGAAAGCGCACCGGAAAGGTGCCGATATCGCCTCGCGGCCGCCATCGTCCCTGTCCGACGATCTGATCGAACGCGGCATGCAGCACTGCGGTGTTGATGGCATCCCGGAACGGTGGGTCGCGATAGTAGGGCAGCCGCACCACGGGCCGGGTCCAGCTTGCGGGGTCGTGCTCGCTGCATGGCAGATCGCGCCACATGATGGCACGCGCCGCCTCGGCCAGGCCGGGCGGAAAGGCGTTGTCGATCCGAATGAAGCCGTCGCGAATGAATTGGTCGATCTGCGCGTCGTCGAGCGCGCGGGGATTGGCCGTCATGATGATCTCTCGATATTTCGCCCAGCCCGCATCGTCCGCTCGCTGCGGAACCGGCTGGGGCGATCGGTGGGGAATCCGCAAGTCGCACTTGCGGGACGCGATGCCTCCGCGGCGGAGGCGCCTGCGCTCAACCCAGGAAGAAGACCGATGCGATGTCGAGAGTGCAAATCATCATGGCGGCGCGAATCTACGCGCCGGGCAGGCGACATTCAAGCGGCAGGCAACAACGCCGGACGCGGCGCGAAACCGCGCACCGTCCGCCACGAAATAAAAGAGCCGCATCTCTGCGGCTCCGCCTCTATTCGTCGCGATAGACCTTCTCGCGTTTCTCGTGGCGCTCCTGCGCTTCCACCGACAGCGTCGCGATGGGCCGGGCCTCGAGCCGCTTCAACGAGATCGGCTCGCCGGTTTCCTCACAATAGCCGTAGGTGTTGTCCTCGATGCGCTGGAGCGCGGCGTCGATCTTGGCGATCAACTTGCGCTGGCGGTCGCGGGCACGGAGCTCGATGGCACGGTCGGTTTCGGACGATGCCCGATCGGCGAGATCGGGGTGGTTGACGTTCTCCTCCTGCAAAGCTTGCAGGGTCAGCTTGGACTCTTTGAGGATCTCATCCTTCCAGGCAAGGAGCTTCAAACGGAAGTACTCCTTCTGCCGGTCGTTCATGAAAGGCTCTTTTTCGGTCGGTCGGTAGTTTTTCAACTTTTCCAAGGGCGGCCTATCTGTCTAAGCAACGACTCGCAACGGAAACAGGGTCCGTTGAACCGGGCCTTATATAGTGGCCTCCTGTGACAGACAATATTTCCCTGAGAGTCTGGCCGGCGCCCCCAAGTCCTTGCACAGGAAGGTTTATCCTGGGAGGGCTCGGGGGCGGCCAAAAGCCTAGTAACCGACTGTGAAGCGCTGCCTCGGATGGGCCGGGCGCTCGATCTCGTCGGCGAGCGCGATGGCGTAGTCGGCAAAGGTGATCCAGCTCTTGCCGTTCGCATCTGCGAGAAGCTGATCGGTCCCGAGCCGGAACTTGCCCGTGCGCTCCCCCTCGACGAACAGCGCGGACGGCGAAATGAAGGTCCAGTTCAGCTCCTTCTCCTGCCGCAACAGGTCGAGGAAGGCCCCGCCTGCCTCGGCTTCCGCCTTGTACTGGGCCGGAAAATTGGGAGTCGTGACCAGCTTCACGCCCGGCGCAACCTCGAGGCTGCCGGCGCCGCCGACCACGAGGTAGCGGCCAACCCTGGCGTCCTTCGCCGCGCCGATCAGCTTGCGCGCGTCGCTGGCCAGAAAGTGCACGGAGCTCACGGCAACGTCGTGGCCAGCCCACAGCTTGGCGAGGCCGGCCTGATCGAGCACGTCCCCCTTGGTGGGCGTGACATTCGGCAGGGCCGCGATCTTCTCCGGGTTCCGGGCGATGGCGGTGACCGCGTGGCCGCGGCGGGACAGTTCCTTGGTGATCTCCGACCCGGCCCGGCCCGAGGCGCCGGCGACTGCGATTTTCATGGAAGGCTCCTTTTGCTACGTTAGTAACTAATGGAGACTAGATATCGCAAAGAATGCTGGTGTTAAGAGAGCACTTTGTGCTTACCTGCTTACACGAGGGTAACCCCCACTGTTATTTGACGAACATGGATTCCGAGGACCGACGATGAAACCCGACGTCTACGCAGCGAACTGCCCTACTCGCCAAATCCTCGACCGGGTCGGCGACAAATGGGCGGTGCTGATCCTCCTGCTGCTGCGCGAGCAGCCGATGCGCTTCAATCAGTTGCGCCGCACGATCGAAGGCATTTCGCAGAAGATGCTGAGCCAGGTCCTCAAATCGCTCGAACGCGACGGCCTGCTCAGGCGCCATGCCATCGCGACCGTGCCCGTGACGGTCGAGTATTCGATCACGCAGCTCGGGCTGACGCTCGCCGGCGCGGTCGATCCGCTGCGCGATTGGGCCGAGCAAAATCTGAAGGACGTTCTCGCCGCCCAGCGCCGCTACGACTCGCGGCAGAAGGAGGAAGCGGCGTAGTTGATGGGATGAGTGTTACGCCTGCCCGGCCTTCGCCAGTTCGACCTCGACGCGCAGCTCGATCTCGGCCAGCACCGCATCGAGACCGGCATCGCCCGAGGACGATTTCAGGTTCGCTGCGGCATCCCGCAGCCGCATCACGGTCGAGGCGTCGAGATTGCCGGACAAGAGGCCCATCTTGAGGTCGTCGAGCACGTCGAGCGCAGTCCTGCCGCGAGCGACCGAGCGCTTGCGACGCTCGACCGGATCCTCCTCAACGCCTTGCAGGGCCAGCAGCCCATCGATGTTGGTGGCGGACTTCGGTGCGGCCGCGCTCCGGGTCTCCTGCGCCGACGAGGTGTCGGGCAGCACGAAGGTGCCGGAGCCGGTCCGCCTGGCCTGGCTCGCCGGCGTTCCAAGCGTGGTGCCATTCGGTCCGTAGATGCGCATCGGAGGGAATCCGGGTGATCGATGCCGTCACCTTCGCCGTCTTATGGTTAACGGCGCGTAAACAGCCCGGCAAAATCTGCCGACGGGCGGCAGTTTCGCTCCTCAGGGACAACGCCGGCTGACACCGGTCGAAACAGATTTATTCAACCTATTCAGCCACCTAACCTTGCTGCCCGGGTTGGCACAGCCCTCGCAAGGACAGCGCCGGACCAGCTCGTCATGGGAGTGTCGTGCAGGTCTTTCCGATTTGAGAGGCCGTTTGGGAGCCTTGGGGAGCAGAGGATGCCAGGCGTTCGTTGGGTAAGGATCGTCGGGGTGGCCTGCGCGGCGCTGGCGGCGCTGGCGCTGTCGGTCGCGCCGGCGGCTGCGACCTCGCGCATCAAGGATCTCGCCAACATCGAAGGCGTGCGGCAGAACCAGCTGATCGGCTATGGCCTCGTCGTCGGCCTCAACGGCACCGGCGACACGCTCAACAACATCCCCTTCACCAAGCAATCGCTGCAGGCGATGCTCGAGCGCATGGGCGTCAACATTCGCGGCGCCACCATCCGCACCGGCAACGTCGCCGCCGTGATGGTGACAGGCAATCTGCCGGCCTTCGCCACCCAGGGCACGCGCATGGACGTCACGGTCTCCGCGCTCGGCGACGCCAAGAACCTGCAAGGCGGCACCCTGCTCGTCACCCCCCTGCTAGGTGCCGACGGTAATGTCTACGCGGTGGCGCAGGGCTCGCTCGCGATCTCCGGCTTCCAGGCCGAGGGCGAGGCGGCCAAGATCGTGCGCGGCGTTCCGACCGTGGGACGCATCGCCAACGGCGCCATCATCGAGCGCGAGATCGAGTTCGCGCTCAATCGCCTGCCGAACGTGCGCTTGGCGCTGCGCAACGCCGACTTCACCACCGCCAAGCGCATCGCGGCCGCCGTCAACGACTATCTGGGCGTCAAGACCGCCGAGCCGATCGACCCTTCGACGGTGCAGCTCTCGATCCCGCCAGAGTTCAAGGGCAACGTCGTCGCATTCCTCACCGAGATCGAGCAGCTGCAGGTCGATCCCGATCTGGCCGCCAAGATCATCATCGACGAGCGCAGCGGCATCATCGTGATGGGCCGCGACGTTCGCGTCGCCACCGTCGCGGTGGCGCAGGGCAACCTCACCGTCACCATCTCCGAGAGCCCGCAGGTGAGCCAGCCCAACCCGCTCTCGCGCGGCCGCACCGTGGTCGCACCGCGCAGCGCTGTCACCGTCACCGAGGACGGCAAGAAGCTGGCCGTCGTCAAGGACGGCGTCTCGCTCCAGCAACTCGTCGACGGCCTCAACGGGCTCGGCATCGGCCCGCGCGACATGATCAGCATCCTGCAGGCGATCAAGGCCGCCGGCGCGATCGAAGCCGACATCGAGGTGATGTGATGCAGACCAGCACGATCAACACGCCCCGCCTCGCCACCTCCTCGGCCTTCTCGGTCGAGAGCCGCAACGGGCGGCCCGATTTCGACCTCGCCAGCGCCCTGCAAAAGGTCTCGCCGAAGGAGCAGGCCAGAGCCCAGAAGACCGCCACCGATTTCGAGGCGATGTTCCTCAACAGCATGTTCGCGCAGATGACCTCGGGCCTGAAGGGCGAAGGCCCGTTCGGCGACACGCCCGGCACCGGCGTGTGGCGCTCGATGCTGACCGAGCAATATTCCAAGAACTTCGCCAAGGCCGGCGGCGTCGGTGTCGCCAGCGAAGTCTACCGCACCCTCATCATGCAGCAGGCGAAAACCATCCGCACGGCATAAGGTCAAACGAGATGAACCACTTCAACGCCTCACGTCAGCCGATGCAGGCCCAACGCCCGAACATTGCGCCGGGCAACGCCGAGGCGCGCAAGCTCGCCGAAGCCCTGATGGATGCGATGAGCGCCCTGCTCGGGCTGATCGAGCGCGAGACCGAGCTCGTTCGCGCCGGCAACGTTCGCGAGGCGATGACGCTCGAGAGCAAGAAGCAGGAGCTCTCGCGAAACTATGTCGGCGCCGTCAGCCAGTTGAAGGCGAACCAGGCGCAGCTCGCGAAATCCGCCCCGGAGCTGCTCTCGACGCTGCACCGCCATCACGACGCGTTCCGAGCCATGCTCCAGGTCAATCTCACCGTGCTCGCGACCGCGCACGCCGTTTCCGAGAGCGTCGTGCGCGGCGTCAATGCCGAGATCCAGAAGCGCAACGTGCCGAACACCTATACGGCCGCGGGCCGGCGCGCAGCTCCGGGCCCGCGCCACATCTCGCCGCTCGCGGTCAGCCGCTCGCTCTGAGCGGCACGAAAACAACCGACAATTTTACGAAAAACCGCGCGGCGATTTCGTCGCGCGGTTAGGCACGTTTCCTTACCGGGTCTTCAGTCCTGACGTTCCATGGTTGCGTTATTAGAGGGGTTGGGATTTGACTCAATCAAGGCAACCAGGAGGCTGCCATGAGTACAGATTTCAGCATCAGGCCGGTGGGGATCCCGGCCCCCGTGCAGATCGTAACGACGTCCAGCGTGGCGGCGAACGAGGCTGTGCAAACCGATCTCCCGGTGAGCCAGACGGTCGCCGCGGCGGATACGCGCGCCCCCGTGCGCAACGATCTGCCGAACCACGAGAACATCTCGCGCCAGGTCGTGTTCGACCAGGCGGCCGCGTCCTTCGTCTTCCAGGTCGTCAACGACAAGACCGACGCGGTGGTCAACCAGTTCCCCGACGAAGCGATGCTGCGCCGGCGGGCCTACTTCCATGCGCTGGACATGAAGTCCGAGCCTGCGCGTCCGCTCAGCACGGACGTCAGCGCCTGACCATCGCGTGACGAGATCGCGGGATCGGTGACGATGTTCTGCTTCGCGTCTGACCGGCACCGGTCAGCGCGACATTCGTATTGCCGAAGCAGAACTGTGGATCTTGTTCGTCACCTGCCCTGATGGCGATGTGTCGCCGCGGCATGGCGCGACGAGCCAGAGACAGGCGACAAGACGTTCGATCTGGATGAGGACGCAAGAATGCTCGTGATGTCGACCATCACGAGTTGTGGTCACGGCCGCCCAGACAGACCCGCAGCGATATTGCGGTTGATCTCGATCAGCGGACGGAAATGATCGAATTGCGGGCTCATCTGGAGCGCGGCGGTCTGGCTCAGCACGAACACACTGATGTTGGCGATCTTCTGCCGGACGTCGATCGGCTGCGGATTGTTGTCGCGCATCGCCTCGCTCAGGAAGATGGTCCAGAGCTTGCGGTTGAACATCAGGGCCTGCATGGTCTGCTCGCTGAGCGGATCGGCGTTGTTCACGGCGTCCTGGAGCTTGTTCGCGGCCTTGAGCAGGGTCTGCGCCTCGATGTCCCGAGGAGATGCGGTGGTCGTTGCAACACGCGCATAGGCCGAGGCAGCGGAATTCGACATCAATCACACCCTGGAGGTTACCTAGCGCGTTGTACGCGCTTAAGGATTTCTTTCCCAACCCTAGGCAGCACCGCTTAAGATTTGCTTACGTGTGTGCTTTGGAAGCACTCCGGACAATTACGGGGCACGGAGGTCTTCTCAGCGCAACGCTAGATCCACGCACGCACGATGTAAATTCGCTTGCCGTGATGCGCGCCGATCTCAGCTAATCTTGCCTTAGCGATCTCCCTCAAAAGAACGGCGGAGCGTTAGCTCCGCCGCGAAATCTCGAGTGACGAGCGTGCGCCGTCGAACTAGCGGAGCAGCTGCAGCACGCTCTGCTGCGACTGGTTGGCCAGCGACAGCGCGGAGACCGCGATCGACTGGCGGGTCGACAGCGCCTGGCTGTTGGCCGCCTCCTCGTTGGTGTCGGCCAGCGTCAGGTTGGCCGAGCCGGTCTGCAGCACGTTGATCAGGTTCTTGGAGAAGTCCTGACGCACCTGCACGATCGACAGGTTCGAGCCGAGTGTCGAGCCTTCCGAGCGCAGCGTGCTCGAGGCGGCGTTCAGGCTGGCCAGCACCCTGTTGGTGGCGCCGTTGTCGATGAAGTCGACGCCGTTGACGAGATTGCTGAGACCTAGGCCGGCGGCATTGAACACCACGCCGTTGATGCTGAGCGTCGAGCTGCCGGTCTCGTTGAAGACAAGCTTCAGCGTGTCGCCGTTGAGCAGGTTGACGCCGTTGAACGAGGAGTCCTGCGAGGTGGTGTCGATCTGGGCCAGGATGTTGTTGAACTGGTTGACCAGGTTGGAGCGCGCGGTCTGCGCCACGGGGTCCTGGATCGGCGGCTGCGCCGTCGTGAAGGCCAGGACGCCGGTGATCGTGCCGCCGACTGCGCCGCCGGCGAGCGTCGAGCCGAGGGTCGAGGAAGCGTACTCGTTGACGGTGGTCACCGTGAGCACGCCGTTGGCGTCGATCGTCGCCGTCAGATGATTGGCCTGCAGCTGCGCGTTGAGCTGGTCCAGAGTCTTGACGGTGCCGTTGGTGCCGTCGCCGAAGGTGACGTTCACGGGCGTGCCGCCGTTGAAGGAGGTGAACGTCAGCGTCTTGCCGCTGATGCCGCCGACGCCGGAGGTGCGCGCCGCGGTGAAGGCGGTCGCCGTTCCCGTGTTGCCGCTGAGGCCGAAGGCGCTGAGGGCGTTGCCGGTGCCGGTGATCGAGAGATCGGCGTTGACGCCGGTGGAGATCGCCAGCTGGCCGCTGGAGTTCACCGACGACGGGATCTGCCCCGACGTGGTCGAGAGCGTCGCCGCGCCGTTGAAGATACTCGCGGTCTTGACGCCGGTCGCAAGGTCGACCGCGTTGAGCAGGTCGGTCAGCGTCGCACTCTGGATGTAGACCGTCGAGTTGCCGTTGCCGTCGGTCACGACGTTGCCGCTGACGCCAAAGCCGTTGGCGACGCTCGCCGCCGATTGCGGCGTCTGCGCGTTCTTGAAGGTGATGGTGTGGCCGTCGATGTTCAGCGTCGAGCCGTCCTGAACGAGCGTGCCGAGCGAACCCGCCGTGGTCGAGCGGTTCGCGGTCACGTTCGCGTTGCCCGCGCCGGTCGCGGAGGTCAGACCGAGCGCCTTGAGGAAATCGGCCTTGCCTGTCACGCTCAGATCAGCACCGGTCGAGCTCTTCAAGGTCACAGCGCCCGCCGTGATGGACGACGCCACCTGAAGTGTGCCGACGGGACCGGCCGCGCCGCTGACGGCGATGGTCGCCGCGCTCGCGCTGATGGTTGCGGTCTTGACGCCGCTGGCGAGGTCGATCGCGGTGAGGACGTCGTTGATCGTCGCCCCCGGCGCAGCCGCCGTTCCCTCATAGACGATCGAATTGCCGTTGCCGTCGGTGGCGATATGGCCGCTGGCGTCGAGACCCCAGCCGGTCGGCTGCGTGGCCGGCGCGACGCCGGTGCGGAAGGTGATGGTCTTGCCGTTCACCGTGATGGTGTCGCCGTCCGCGGGAGGCGTGCCGAACGTGGTGGAAGCCGTGGTGCCGAGCAGCGTCGCAGTGCCGGACAGCGCGGTCGTGCCGTCGGCGGCAAGCGCTGCCGTGCCGGTGAAGGTGCCGGCGCTCGAGCCCAGCGAGGCGCCGAGCGCGGCGGTTCCCGTCACCGGGGTCACGCCACCGGCGGCGCCGGTATAGAGCACGTTGCTCTTGGCGGTCGCGCTCGCATAGGAGGTCGTGCCGCGCAGGTCGGCCGGCGTCGCGCCGGGAATGGTGGTGGAGACGTTCGACTTGGTGGAGTAACCGACCGTGGTCTGCAGCGCCTGGTTGGCGATCGACTTCGCGCTGTCGATCAGCTTCTGCAGCGAGGTGATGCCGGTATTGGCCGCCTGCAGCACCTGGACACCGTTGTTGATGCCGTCGAGGAGGTTGCTGATGTCGCTCGCCCGGTTGTCCAGCCCCTGCGCCGTGAAGAAGTTGGTGGGATTGTCGAGCGCCGTGTTGACCTTCTTGCCGGTCGCCAGCCGCTCCTGCGTCGTGGCCAGCAAGTCGGCCGTCGACTGCAGCGACAACAGGTTCTGGCGAACTGACGCCGAGAGAACGATGTTGGACATTGGCGAGTCTTCCTCTTGAACCGGATACGAATCGGCCGCTCGGGTCTGCAAAGCGGGCTTTCGTCCAGTTTTAAGAGGTGTCCTTTAAAGTATGGTTAACGCCGGTTTAAGGGATAGGGTTAATGCGCGGTCAACGCCCTGCCCGGCTTGGCACGCAAAAAAGAGCGGCGGGGCAACTGGCCCCGCCGCTCGGTTTTAGTGAGTGATTTCAGTCGCTTGTTAGCGGAGCAGCTGGAGCACGCTCTGTTGCGACGTGTTGGCCAGCGACAGCGCCGAGACCGCGATCGACTGCCGGGTCGACAGCGCCTGGCTGTTGGCCGCCTCGACGTTGGTGTCGGCCAAGGTCAGGTTGGACGAGCCGGTCTGCAGCACGTTGATCAGGTTCTTGTTGAAGTCCTGACGGATCTGCACCACCGAGAGGTTCGAGCCGAGGCTCGAGGCCTGCGAGCGCAGCGTGCTCGAGGCGGCGTTCAGGTTGGTCAGCACCCGGTTGGCGGCGGCGTTGTCGATGAAGTCGACGCCGACCGTCAGCGACGCGAGGCCGAGACCCTTGGAATTATAGGTCACGCCCGTGATGTTCAGGCTCGACTTGGCGGTCTCGTCGAACACCAGCTTGAGCTGATCGCCGTTGAGCAGGTTGACACCGTTGAACGAGGAGTCCTGCGCGGTGGTGTCGATCTGGTTGAGGATGTTGTTGAACTGAGACACCAGATTGGCACGCGCGGTCTGGGCAACGCCATCCTGGACGGGGGTGGAGGCCGTCGAGAAGGTCAAGGCCGAGGTGAGCGTGCCGCCGATCGCACCGCCGGCAGCCGCCGAGCCGAGCGTCGAGGACGCATAGTCGTTGGATGCGGTGATGGTCAGCAGGCCGTTGGCGTCGATCGTCGCGGCCAGGTTGTTAGCCTGAAGCTTGGTGTTGAGCTGATCGAGCGTCTTGACCGTACCGTTGGTGCCGTCGCCGAAGGTGACGTTGACCGCCGTGCCGCCGTTGAAGGAGGTGAAGGTCAAGGTCTTGCCGGCAATGCCGCCGATGCCGGAGGTGCGCGCCGCGGTGAAGGCGGTGGCATTGCCGGTGTTACCGGCGAGACCGAACACGTTCAGCGCATTGCCGGTGCCGGTGATCGACAGATCGGCGTTCACGCCGGTCGAGATCTTGAGCTGGCCGGAGGTGTTGATGGTCGAGTTCGACTGGCCGGTCGCCGTGGCCAGCGTCGCGGTGCCGTTGGCGCCGATCGTCGCGGTCTGCACGCCGGTGGCAAGGTCGATCGCCTTCAGCACGTCGTTGACCGTACCGGCCTGCAGATAGACCGTCGAGTTGCCGTTGCCGTCGGTGAGGACGTTGCCGCTGACGCCATAGCCGGTCGGAATGCTCGGCGCGCCGGTCGAACCCGGGATCGGCGCGTTCTTGAAGGTGATGATGTGGCCGTTGACGTTCAGCGTCGAGCCGTCGGTGACGGTCGCACCCAGCGAAGCCGAGCTCGTGGTGCGGTTGACGTTGACGGTGGCATTGCCTGCACCTGTTGATGTCGTCAGGGCGAGCGCCTTGAGCAGGTCGGCCTTGCCGGTGACGCTCAGATCCGCACCCGTCGAGCTCTTCAGCGTGACGGCGCCCGCAGCAACGCTCGAAGCGGTCTGGCCGTTGCTCGTGGCGATCGTCGCTGCACCCGAGGTGATCGAGACCGTCTTGACGCCGCTGGCCAGATCGATCGCGGACAGCAGATCGTTGACGGTCGCAGCCGGGGTACCGGCGGTGCCGAGATAGACCGTCGAGTTGCCGTTGCCGTCGGTGACGATGTTGCCGCTGACGCCTGAGCCGGCGGGAACGCCGGTCGAGCCCGGAGCCGAGCCACTGCGGAACGTGATGGTCTTGCCGTTCACGGTCAACGTATCGCCGTCAGCGGGCTGCGCGTTGCCGGCAAGGCCGGTCGCGGTCGTGCCGTTGGTGGCGATCAGCGTGAAGGTCCCGGCCAGCGCCGTGGTGCCGTCACCAGCCGTCGCGCCCGTGCTCGCAAAGGAGCCGATGGTGGCGCCGAGCGTGGTCGTGCCGTTCGCCGCGGTGGTGCCGCCGGCGGTGCCATTATAGAGAACGTTGCTGGACGCGGTGGCGCTGGCGAACGACGTGGTGCCTCGCAAATCCGCCGCGGTCGCACCGGAGATCGTGGTCGAAACGTTCGACTTGGTGGAATAGCCGACCGTGGTCTGCAGCGCCTGGTTGGCGATCGACTTGGCGCTATCGATCAGCTTCTGCAGCGAGGTCAGGCCGGTATTGGCGGCCTGCAGCACCTGTACGCCGTTGGCAATGCCGTCGAGCAGGTTGTTGATGTCGCTGGCGCGATTGTCGAGCGACTGGGCCGTGAAGAAGTTGGTGGGATTGTCCAGGGCCGAGTTGACGCTCTTGCCGGTCGACAGACGGTTCTGTGTGGTGGCGAGAAGATCGGCGGTGGACTGGAGAGAGAGCAGGTTCTGGCGAACCGACGCAGAGAGAACAATACCGGACATGACTCTTACCCTTCTGGCTTACGCGTCTTCGTTCGATCGCTTCTGGATCGAGTGACGGGGCCAGCGTGCCGTGACATGGCTAACAAAGGGTGAAACGAGCATCGCCTGAATAAGCGCCGGTTCACCATAAGCGCGAACAAGGCGCCGGCGGCAATCGGCAATCAGCCTGAAATCATTAGTATTTCTTCGCGCTTACGCTCCATTAACCATAACCGCTGGTTACTTTTTCAAGCGCGCCTGCCTTCTCCAAATCTCGAGCCGTAACCAAAGAAAAGCGGCGGGGCCGAAGCCCCGCCGCCGGATCTTACTTGCGATGTCGTCCGCTATTAGCGGAGCAGCTGGAGCACGCTCTGCTGCGACTGGTTGGCCAGCGACAGCGCCGAGACCGCGATCGACTGACGGGTCGATAGCGCCTGGCTGTTGGCCGCCTCGACGTTGGTGTCAGCCAGCGTCAGGTTGGACGAGCCGGTCTGCAGCACGTTGATCAGGTTCTTGTTGAAGTCCTGACGAACCTGCACGATGGTCAGGTTCGAGCCGAGGCTCGAGGCCTGCGAGCGCAGCGTGCTCGACGCGGCGTTCAGGTTGGTCAGCACCTTGTTGGTGGCAGCGTTGTCGATGAAGTCGACACCGCTGGTCAGCGAGGCGAGGCCCAGACCCTTGGAGTTGTAGGTCACGCCGGTGATGCTGAGGCTCGACTTTGCAGTCTCGTCGAACACCAGCTTGAGCTGGTCGCCGTTCAAGAGGTTGACGCCGTTGAACGAGGAGTCCTGGGCAGTCGAGTCGATCTGCTGGAGGATGTTGTTGAACTGATTGACCAGGTTGGCACGCGAGGTTTGGGCAACCGTATCCTGGACGGGGCTGGAAGCCGTCGAGAAGGTCAGAGCAGTCGTGAGCGTGCCGCCGATCGCACCGCCAGCGGCAGTCGATCCGATGGTCGACGACGCGTAGTCGTTGGTGGTCGAGACCGTCAGCAGGCCGTTGGCGTCGATCGTCGCCGTCAGGTTGTTGGCCTGCAGCTTGGTGTTGAGCTGATCGAGCGTCTTGACCGTGCCGTTGGTGCCGTCGCCGAAGGTGACGTTGACCGCCGTGCCGCCGTTGAAGGAGGAGAAGGTCAAGGTCTTGCCGGTGAGGCCGCCGACGCCGGAGGTACGGGCCGCCGTGAAGGCGGTCGCGGTCCCGGTGTTGCCGGCGAGGCCGAGGACGTTCAGCGCGTTGCCCGTGCCGGTGACCGACAGGTCGGCATTGACACCGGTCGAGATCTTGAGCTGGCCCGAGGCGTTGATCGTCGAGTTGGTCTGGCCGGTGGCGGTCGCAAGCGTCGCGGTGCCGTTGGCAGCGATCGTCGCGGTCTGCACGCCGGTGGCAAGGTCGATCGCCTTCAGGACGTCGTTGACCGTGCCGCCCTGCAGGTAGACCGTCGAGTTGCCGGCACCGTCGGTGAGGACGTTACCGCTCGCACCATACCCCGTCGGAACGCTCGGCGCACCGGTCGAGCCCGGGATCGGCGCGTTCTTGAAGGTGATGACGTGGCCGTTGACGTTCAGCGTCGAACCGTCCGTGATCGTCGCACCCAGCGAAGCCGAGCTGGTGGTGCGGTTGACGTTGACGGTGGCGTTGCCGCCGCCCACCGACGTGGTCAGGGCAAGCGCCTTGAGCAGGTCGGCCTTGCCGGTGACGCTCAGATCCGCGCCCGTCGAACTCTTCAGCGTGACGGCGCCCGCAGCAACGCTCGAAGCGGTCTGGCCGTTGCTCGTGGCGATCGTCGCCGCACCCGAGGTGATCGAGACCGTCTTGACGCCGCTGGCCAGATCGATCGCGGACAACAGATCGTTGACGGTCGCAGCCGGGGTACCGGCGGTGCCGAGATAGACCGTCGAGTTGCCGTTGCCGTCGGTGACGATGTTGCCGCTGACGCCCGAGCCGGTCGGAACGCCGGTCGAGCCCGGAGCCGAACCGCTGCGGAACGTGATGGTCTTGCCGTTCACGGTCAGCGTGTCGCCGTCGGCAGGCTGGGCGTTGCCGGCAAGGCCGGTCGCCGTCGTGCCGTTGGTGGCGATCAGGGTCATGGTGCCGCCGAGCGCCGTGGTGCCGTCGCCGGCCGTTGCGCCCGTGCTGGAGAAGGTGCCGATGGTGGCGCCGAGCGTGGTCGTGCCGGTCGCCGAGGTGGTGCCGCCGGCAGCGCCGCTATACAGCACGTTGCTGGAAGCGGTGGCGCTGGCGAACGACGTGGTGCCGCGCAGATCCGCCGCGGTCGCACCGGAGATCGTGGTCGAGACGTTCGACTTGGTGGAGTAGCCGACCGTGGTCTGCAGCGCCTGGTTGGCGATCGACTTGGCGCTGTCGATCAGCTTCTGCAGCGAGGTGATGCCGGTGTTGGCGGCCTGCAGCACCTGCACGCCGTTGGCGATACCGTCGAGCAGGTTGTTGATGTCGCTGGCGCGGTTGTCGAGCGACTGGGCGGTGAAGAAGTTGGTGGGATTGTCCAGGGCCGAGTTGACGCTCTTGCCGGTCGACAGACGGCTTTGGGTGGTGGCGAGAAGGTCAGCGGTGGACTGGAGAGAGAGCAGGTTCTGACGAACCGAGGAAGAGAGAACGATACCGGACATTGAGTGTTACCCTTCTGGTACGCAACGCAACAAACTTCGATTAGGATTAATCGATGGCCGGGACGGTGAACGTTGTGGGCTAACAAAGCATGAAGCGCGTCGCGCCAGTCCTTGCGAAGATTCACCATATCCGGATTCGGAGCAGCAACGCGCTCGTCGATATCATCATGATAGGATGATGCTTTTTGCTACCGTCGCCAGCCGTTTGCGACTTGTCAACCATAACTCAGAGTGAGCAATTGGCGGCATCCAGATGCAGCATTCCCTTTCGCCGAACGGCATCTTGATGCCGCCCAAAAGAAAGCGGCGGGGCCGAAGCCCCGCCGCCGGATCTTACTTGCGATGTTGTCCGTGACTTAGCGGAGCAGCTGCAGCACGCTCTGCTGCGACTGGTTGGCCAGCGACAGCGCCGAGACAGCGATCGACTGACGGGTCGACAGCGCCTGGCTGTTGGCCGCCTCGACGTTGGTGTCAGCCAGCGTCAGGTTGGCCGAGCCGGTCTGCAGCACGTTGATCAGGCTCTTGTTGAAGTCCTGACGGACCTGCACCACCGAGAGGTTCGAGCCGAGGCTCGAGGCCTGCGAGCGCAGCGTGCTCGACGCCGCGTTGAGGTTGGTCAGCACCTTGTTGGTGGCAGCGTTGTCGATGAAGTCGACACCGCTGGTCAGCGAGGCGAGGCCCAGACCCTTGGAGTTGTAGGTCACGCCGGTGATGCTGAGGTTCGACTTGCCGGTCTCGTCGAACACCAGCTTGAGCTGGTCGCCGTTCAGCAGGTTGACGCCGTTGAACGAGGAGTCCTGCGCCGTGGTGTCGATCTGGTTCAGGATGTTGTTGAACTGGTTGACCAGGTTCGCACGCGAGGTCTGGGCAACCGTATCCTGGACGGGGCTGGAAGCCGTCGAGAAGGTCAGCGCCGAGGTCAGCGTGCCGCCGATCGAACCACCCGCGGCGCTCGAACCGATGGTCGAGGACGCGTAGTCGTTGGTGGTCGAGATCGTCAGCAAGCCGTTGGCGTCGATCGTCGCGGACAGGTTGTTGGCCTGCAGCTTGGTGTTGAGCTGATCGAGCGTCTTGACCGTGCCGTTGGTGCCGTCGCCGAAGGTGACGTCAACCGCCGTGCCGCCGTTGAAGGAGGTGAAGGTCAAGGTCTTGCCGGCCATGCCGCCGATGCCGGAGGTGCGAGCCGCGGTGAAGGCGGTCGCAGTCCCGGTGTTGCCGGCGAGGCCAAGCGCGTTCAGCGCGTTGCCCGTGCCGGTGACCGACAGGTCGGCATTGACGCCGGTCGAGATCTTGAGCTGGCCGGAGGCGTTGATCGACGAGTTGGTCTGGCCGGTGGCGGTCGCAAGCGTCGCGGTGCCGTTGGCGCCGATCGTCGCGGTCTGCACGCCGGTGGCGAGGTCGATCGCCTTCAGGACGTCGTTGACCGTGCCGCCCTGCAGGTAGACCGTCGAGTTGCCGGCGCCGTCGGTGAGGACGTTACCGCTCGCACCATACCCCGTCGGAACGCTCGGCGCACCGGTCGAGCCCGGGATCGGCGCGTTCTTGAAGGTGATGACGTGGCCGTTGACGTTCAGCGTCGAACCGTCCGTGATCGTCGCACCCAGCGAAGCCGAGCTGGTGGTGCGGTTGACGTTGACGGTGGCGTTGCCGCCGCCCACCGACGTGGTCAGGGCAAGCGCCTTGAGCAGGTCGGCCTTGCCGGTGACGCTCAGATCCGCGCCCGTCGAGCTCTTCAGCGTGACGGCGCCCGCAGCAACGCTCGAAGCGGTCTGGCCGTTGCTCGTGGCGATCGTCGCCGCACCCGAGGTGATCGAGACCGTCTTGACGCCGCTGGCCAGATCGATCGCGGACAACAGATCGTTGACGGTCGCAGCCGGGGTACCGGCGGTGCCGAGATAGACCGTCGAGTTGCCGTTGCCGTCGGTGACGATGTTGCCGCTGACGCCCGAGCCGGTCGGAACGCCGGTCGAGCCCGGAGCCGAGCCGCTGCGGAACGTGATGGTCTTGCCGTTCACGGTCAGCGTGTCGCCGTCGGCAGGCTGGGCGTTGCCGGCAAGGCCGGTCGCCGTCGTGCCGTTGGTGGCGATCAGGGTCATGGTGCCGCCGAGCGCCGTGGTGCCGTCGCCGGCCGTTGCGCCCGTGCTGGAGAAGGTGCCGATGGTGGCGCCGAGCGTCGTGGTGCCGGTCGCCGCGGTGGTGCCGCCGGCCGCGCCGCTAAACACGACGTTGCTGCTCGCGGTCGCGCTCGCATAGGAGGTCGTGCCGCGCAGGTCGGCCGCCGTCGCACCGGAGATCGTGGCGGAGACGTTCGACTTGGTGGAGTAGCCGACCGTGGTCTGCAGCGCCTGGTTGGCGATCGACTTGGCGCTGTCGATCAGCTTCTGCAGCGAGGTGATGCCGGTATTGGCGGCCTGCAGCACCTGCACGCCGTTGGCGATGCCGTCGAGCAGGTTGTTGATGTCGCTGGCGCGGTTGTCGAGCGACTGGGCGGTGAAGAAGTTGGTGGGATTGTCGAGGGCCGAGTTGACGCTCTTGCCGGTCGACAGACGGTTCTGCGTGGTGGCGAGGAGGTCAGCGGTGGACTGGAGGGAGAGCAGGTTCTGACGAACCGATGCGGAGAGGACGATACCGGACATGACTCTGTTACCTTTCTGGTAAACGACGCTACTGTTACACGTCTGCTTGGATCGCGATTGACCCAGCGACGGCGGACGGTGCCGCCGAGACCTCTAACGAAACATGAAATGAAACCCGTGCTTTTGCCCGGTCGCGCGTGATTCGGTCCGGGATGCCGCGCGCAGCGTTACGCCGGCACACGGACGTACCGTTGAAATCATTGAGTTTTTTGGCACGAATGGCGGGAATTTACAGCTCGTTAACTAGTTGCGAGCGAGAATCACGTCTTGGCAGGCCGCAACGAACGCTCGGTTACGAAAGCGTTGATGGAGAACAGGCAATGGCCCTCAAGGTCGAGCTCAGACCGCACGAACGCATCATCGTCGGCAACTGCGTGATTACCAATACGGACCAGCGCGCCCGTCTCCTGATCGACGGCGACAACGTGCCGATCCTGCGCGAGCGCGACATCCTCACGCCGGAGACCGCCGACACGCCTGCCAAGCTCGTCTACCTGGCGGTGCAGCTCATGTACATCTCGCCGGATCCGCAGACCCAGCACGGCACCTATTTCAACCTGGTGCGCGACATCGTCACCGCGGTCCCGAGCGCCTGGCCGATCATCGAGGCCATCAACAACAACATCCTGAACGGCGACCTCTACCGGGCGCTGAAGGATGCCCGCAAGCTGATCGCCTATGAAGAAAAGCTGCGGGGCCAGTTCGAGGCCGCCCATCCCAAGCCTGAAGCGGCCAGGGCTGAAGCGGCCAAGGACGACGTGAGCTCCGCCGCCTGACCATCAACGTCCGCGTGGCGAAGCCTCGCGAACGATCCAGCTCTGCAAACGATAACGGCCCCGGATCATCTCCGGGGCCGTTGTCGTTTCAACCATGCGCAGGCTATTGCGCCGCGAGCGGCGGCGCCTCGACCTCGATCACGCCGTCGCCGCACCGCCGTGCGCCGAACTGCAGCACCGCCGCGACCAGCACATCGATGTCGGCCTCCTCGGTGCGGTGATTGACGATCGCGGCACGGATCGCAAACCTGCCGTCCAGCGTCGTGCTCGACGGCGCCGCCACTCCCGACTCCTGGATATCGGCGACGATCTCGCGGTTGACCGCATCGTCGGCACGGTAGCGGAAACAGACGATGTTGAGATTGACCGGAGCCAGCAATTCCAGCCGCGGCTCGGCCAGCACGCGCGCCTCGAGATACTTCGCCAGCGCACAGCTTCGCGCGATCGTCGCACCCAGCCGGTCGATGCCGAACGTCTTCAGTGTGAACCACGTCTTCAGCGCACGGAAGCCGCGCGACAGATCGGGGCCGAGATCGCAGGGCCAGACCGCCCCCGCCGCAAGCCCCCTCGCCTCGCGGCGCAGATAGGCCGCGGGCTGTGCAAAGGCCTGCCGATGCTGCTCGCCGTCGCGCACCAGCAGGAAGCCGGCATCGTACGGCACCTGTCCCCATTTGTGGAAGTCGAGCGCAATGGAATCGGCGAGCTCGATGCCGGCGAGCAACGACGCAAGCTCGGGCGAGAAGATCGCAAGCGCACCGAAAGCACCGTCGACGTGAAACCAGATTCCCTCCTCGCGGCACAGCTCCGCGACGGCCTTGAGATCGTCGATCGCGCCAATGTCCACCGTGCCGGCGGAGGCGACGACCAGGAACGGCTTGAAGCCGACCTCGCGATCAACGGCGATCTGCGCGCGCAGCGCGGCAATGTCGATGCGATGATCGGCATCGACGCCGACCTTGCGCAGCGCATCGGTGCCGAGCCCGGCAATGTCCATCGCCCTTGAGACGCAGCCATGCGCGGCCTGCGAAGTGTAAGCGGTGAGCAGCGCACCGTCATTGCCGATGCCGTGTTGCCGCGCCAGCGCGCCGAGCGCAGCGGTGCGCGCCACCAGCACCGCCATCAGATTGGCCATTGAGGTACCCGTGACGAAGATACCGCTCGCGCTATCCGGAAAGGCGAACAGGCGGCGCATCCAATCGACGATCTGGCGCTCGACCTCGATCGGCATATGGTCCCGGCCACCGAGATTGGCGTTGAGGCCTGCCGCGAGCATATCCGCGAGCATGCCCACCGCGGTGCCGCCACCATGCACCCAGCCCATGAAGCCGGGATGGACGTTGCCGGTCGCATAGGGCGCGACGTGATCGGCGAATTCGCGGTAGACCTCGGCGAGGTCGCTCGCCTCGCGCGGCACGTCGGCCTTGAAGGCCGCGCGGACGTCGTCAGGGATCGGCTGCCAGACCGGACGCGTCCGGATGTTGGCGATGCCGTCGATCGTCTCGTCCAGCATGCGATGGGCGAGCGCACGAAACGCGCTCCAGTCCTGCGGATCGAGCGAGGTGTGCGCCACGGAGCTCTGCGCGTTGCGGACGATCTCGTTCATGTTGCACTCCCCTCGCCCGCTCTTGCATGCCGCGACAGCATCGCCGCGAACGCCGCAAAGATCTTGCGCATCTGCGGCGGCTTGTAAGGAAACACGGCGGGCGAATCCATGTTGTGCACGACGGCGGTGTTGTCGGCTTCGAAGACCAGAAGCTCGTTGTCCTGGTTCTCCGCGCAATCGACGATGAAATAATCGAGGCCGACCCGCCTGCTCATCTCGTCGAGCGCGCTTCTATGGCGCGCCGCGAAGGCGTGGTCGAAGTCGCGCATGAAGATCGCCTCCTCCGCACGCTTCTCCTCGCTGAAGGCCATGTTGGCGTTGAGGTACCAGATATCCCAACGGTCGGCGATCGCCATGTGGCAGGCGTAAGGTTTACCGTCGACCATCGCGAGACGGTATTTGCGATAGAGCCCGTCTGGATTCACGTAGTCGACGAAACGCGCGACGAAGAAATCCTGCTCGCTACGCTCGGCAAGATAAGATGCGAGCGCCGCCGCATCGTCGATCTTCGCGAGTCCGACGCCGGCATGCGAGCCGCGCGGCCGCGCGATCATCGGAAAGCGCAGTTCACCCGCGATGTCCCGGCAGGCGATCCGCCCGCTCGAAAGCTCCGACAATTGCGCCCGCGTCGCGTGGATGGTCGCGGGAATGTCCAGACCCGGCACGCCGACCAACAGCCGATGCAGCTTGTCGCGATCGAGATTGCCGATGCGATCGGGACGATTGAGCAGCGGCCGCGGCCAATGCGGCGCGGCCTTCCCGATCAGGGCGAGCGCCTCGCGGCATTCCTCGGAATCGGAGGCGACCACGATGGCGACGTCGTGCTCAGGCAAATTCTCCGGCAGGCCGACGCCCTTGACCACGTAGAGCGTCAACAGCTCGATGTCGGACCCTTCGAGCAGAAAATCGATCGGCGTGTTGCCGCCCATATCGATGTCGGCTGCCAGCGCGAGCACGCGCAGGCCGGGCTTCGGAGCGGCGCTCGGCGTGCGAAACAATTGATGGAAGGCCAGCACCTCCGACTGGATCGCAAGCCCCTGATCCTTGTCGCCGAGAAGCTGGGTGATCAACGACAGATCCAGCCCTTCGCCCGCCAGCGCCGTCCCCGCCGCGATCCGCGCCAGCAATTGGTCGCGCAGCGGATGCAGGTCGACACCTTCGAAGGCCTGGCGCGTCAGCTGCGCAAAGCCGATGCGATCGGCATAGTTCGCCGCAATCATGCCGATCGGCGCGGAAAGCGGATGCTGCATCTCACACCTCGAACGCGGAGTTTACCGGCGCGGCGGCGACTGCGCCACGGTCGAGCAGCAGCTCGATCTTTACCAGCACATGGGCGATGCGGTCGAGGACCTGTTGCACGTTGCGTTGCGCCTCTGCCGGATCCGGCGACCATGCCTCGGTCACTATTCGGGCGCCGACGCAAAGGCGCAGCACGACTTGCGGGGCCGCGTCCTGCCGCTCCAGACGGACCGGCTGGCCGATCAGGCAGCGCTGCGCAGCGACCTGTCGGTCCGCCGCGGTGCCGCCGATCGCCTGGCTCATGTCACGCGCCAAAGCCTGATGGATGGCGTTGGTCTCGGCGATCGAAACCGGCTTGCCGCCACGCAGCAGCATGAACGGAAAGATCGTAGTTTGTGCAAATTCCCCGTCATCCGCGTCGGCCGTGCCGGTCGCGGTTGCGACCGAGCGAAGCGACGGCGACAGCGCGATCATGCTGTCGATGCCGGCGGCGAGATCGGCGAACACCTTGGCGCGGAATGCGGCGGGCACGGCGTAATAGCCGCCGATCTCGGCGAGCGCCGCCTCCCAGCGCAGCCATTGACCGAAATTCGGACGGCGCTCGAAGCGCGAACGCAGCTTCGTCCAGGCCATCGGCCAATCGCAACGACCGGCATAGTCGAAAATGCCGGGCGCGATCCCCTCGGCCCGGTCGAGCGTCCGCGACAGGCTCTCGGGCACCAGCAGCGCACCGCTGAAGGCAGGCCCACCGTAGAATTTCGAGCCCGTGATCAGCACCATGTAGCCGCGGTCGAGATAGGAGCGCAGCCGGCGGCGCCCGAGCCGCGCCTGACAGGCATCGACGACGATCTGGACCTTGCGCGGCCAGCGTCGCGCGATCTCATCGAGGCAGGCCGCGCTTGGTGCGCGCCAGCCGAGCTTCGATGCATCCATGATCTGGAGCAGCACGGGCGCGCCTTGCGCGATATTGGCTTCGACCGCACGCAGCACCGCGGCATCGGCATCACCGCGCATGGCAGGCGCGGGGCCGGCCTCGAGCAGCGGCAACGCAACACTGGCGCCGGCGAGTCCCGCCACCGCGCCGTCCTTGCGAGCCGCAACCCCGCTTGCCGTGATGGAGCTGAAATGGTGCCCGCGCGCGGTATGGATCGTCCCGCTTCCGGTCTGGTCGGCGCCGACCACGATCGTCACCGGCGGCGCCCCGAGCGCCGCGCGCGCCAGGAACAAGGCGTGAAGCTGGGAGTCCGTGCCGGAGGGCGAGAACACGATTTCGACGCGCGGTGGAAGCTGGAGGTGGCCGCGCAACTCGGTCCGCATGTCCTCGCAACGGGAGTCGAAGGCGACCTCGACTTCGTCGAACAGGCATTTGTGCACCAGCTCTTCGCGCGCCAGCGCGACACGGTCATAGGCAGCCTGCGAAATCGTCGACGCCGTCGAGGAGGCGAAATTCCAGATCTCCGGCTCCGGCGCGGCCGCGCAGCCGTACACGTTGAGGCGGTCCGCGGCGTCGAGCGCCAGCCGCGGATCTCCTCCGGAGACGAGCAGCGTATCGAGGGGCGTGAAGAGATCGCGCAGGCGGTACCGCGAACCGCCGTCGGATGCGCGTTCCGCTCCTGACAGGCGGGATGCGCCGGTGCTCATCCCGAAAGTCTCAGGCCGCATCGACCGCCGCCGTTGCGGGCGCCGGTGCGAACTGCGAGGCGATGTCGCCATGAAACACCGACGGCCCGACGTGATCGAGCGAGCTCTGGATGTCGGCCCAGATATCGCCCCCAATATCGGTCCAGCGCTTGCAGAAGGCGAAGTCCTCGGAAAGATAAGTGCCGGTCGCCGGATCGATCATGCATTCGAACAGCGCGAAGCGGTTCTGACTCGCGACCAGCGTGTCGTGCGAATGCTCGCGGAAGAACTGCAGGCCGGCATAGTCCGGGTGCCGGCACATCGCCTCCAGCGCGTGGCGCCGAATCATCAGGAAGCCGGTGCCGGCATAGCGCACGCGGGTGAAGCCGTTGACGACGACGATGCGGTTGGGATCCTCGATCTCGAGCACGTAGTCCAGCGAAGCCGCCGGCACGTCGGTCCGGCCCGACTGGATCGCCCGCGCGGCCTTGTCCCAATTGACCCGCTTGATCGGATAGCAGCCGGCAACGACGTCCGCGCCGCATTCGATCAGGCGGAACACCTGCTCCGGCTTGAAGCCGATATCGGCGTCGATGAACAGGAAATGCGTCGCGTTGGGATCGTCCAGGAACATCGCGACCAGATTGGCCCGCGCGCGGGTGATCAGCGCGTCGCCGTCCCGCAGCAGGACCTTGAGCTCGAGATTGGACATGCCGTGAACGGCGCGCTGCAGCGCGAAGATCGAGCTCGCATAGATGCTCGACACCTGCCCGCCGAAGCATGGCGTTGCCACCACCAATTGCATCCTGTCCGACATCGGCAGCTCCGCCCCGCTCCAATCCTCACCAAGAGGTAAAGAGGCATGGTTAACGGCGCCTTAACGCGGGCCCTTACAGGAACTTGACCAGCGAGAGCTGCGCGAGGTTCGAGGTCACCTGGTAGGACGCCTGCAGCGCGTTCTGCAGCGCCAGGATCTCGCTAGCGACCTGATCGGGCGAGGCCGATTCCGCCTGGTCGATGATGGTCTGGAGCTGCGCCTTGGCCTGGGTCTGGCGCGTGGAGGCGTCCTTCATCGTGTTCTGGGCCATCGCGATGTCGGTCTGGATGTCCTCGATGCGCTGCTGACCCGGCTGCTGCGTCAGCGCCTGCGTCACCCGCAGGCTCAGTGCGGAGACCTGCCCGCCCGAATACTGCCCGGTCGGCGAGGTCGAGAACGTCCCGAACACCGCGATCGCCTGCAATTGGCGGCGGATCGCGTCCTCGTTGGCCTGGGCGCCATACTGCACCGAGATGGAATCGTCGACCCGCGCCATCGCGGTGGAGCGCGCCGAGCCGGGCCCGTCATTGCCCAGATACCATTTCACGGTGTTGGCCGTACCGTTGACCAGCGTCGTCGCCGAGCTCGCCGGCGAGGAGCCGACCCGCAGCGGCGGCTGCGTGGCGGTCACGGGCGTCGCGCCGAATCCGAGCGAGCCCAGCGCGCCGGTGTTGGAGCTGGTGATGTTGAGGCTCGCCGCATCGTCGGTGTTGATCGTGATCGAGCCGCCATGGACCGTCGAGGGCTTCGACGTCCCCGTGATGGTGTCGATCTTGCCGAGCAGGGTCTGGATGCTGTCGGTGACGTTGAGCTGGTTGCCGGTCGCGCCCGAGGCCACGAAGGTCAGCGTGGTGCCGTTGACGGTGATGGTGTCGCCGGCGACGAAGCCCGGCGAGATCGAATCCGAGGGGGTCGCCCCTGATAGCGCCGTAGCGCCGGTGACGGGCGCCGGAATCGCCGCCTGGTTGTTGACCGGCGTGCCGATCGCAGAGCTGGCGGTATTGAAGAAATTGTCGCCGGCGACGATCGCGGATGCCGCGACCAGCGAGGTGTTGGCGAGCTTCGTGATCGCGGTATTCAGCGCGGCATTGAGATTTGTCGCGGTATTGGTCGGGTTGACGGGGGTGCTCGCATCGATCGCGAAGCTGCCGAGCGGCGTCGGCGTCGCCGAGGATGCGGTCAGGTCGATCTGCTCGGTCGTGCCGTCCGGCAGCGTGAACTGGATGCTGAGCTTGTCGCCGTTGTTCGGGTTGTTGCCGTTGAGATCGACCGAGAACGACACCGGCGAGCCGCTCGGGCCGGTGACGGTCGCGCCCGTCAGCGTCGAGGAGACCGCCTTGAGCTTGAGGCCGAACGGCGAGCCCGCGACGTCTTCCGACACCTGAATCGAGCTCGGCGTCGGCTGCGTCTGCACCAGACGGCCCATGCCGTTGGCCCCGAGGTCGGCGGCCTGGCGCTCCGCCATCACCGTCTTGAAGCCCGCCTGCGTCGTGGTGCCGTTGATGATGTCGCCGGCATCCGTAACCGACTGCGTGTTGACGGCGGTTCCCGAGAACAGATAGCGGTTGCCGGTCTGCGTGTTGAGGACGCCGACCATCGAGCCGAACTGGGCCGCGGCGGTGTTCTGCGCGATGGTCTGGCCGTTGACGTTGAGATCCTGCGCGGTGTTGGCAGAGCCGGTCTGCACCGTGCTGCGGATCTTGGTCAGCGACTGCAACGCGGTATTGGCGAGGTTGATGCTGACATTGACGTTGGTGATGGTGTCGGTGTAGGCGGCGATGTTTGAGAGCTGCGCGCGCCCGGCGATCGCGAAGCCCTCGTTGGTGCCCATGCCGGCATAGTTCTGCGACAGCTTGCCGGTCGAGAGCTGCGTCGACAGGTCGGTGAGCTGCTGATTGATGTTGCGGATCTGCGCGCCGAGAACCGACGATGAGTAGTTGATGCTGCTGATCGACATCTTTCAGAGCCCTGTTACTGGTTACAATTGAGCCTGGATCAACGTGTTCATCATGCTCTGCACCACCGACATGACATGGGCGTTGGCGGCATATGCATTCTGAAGCTGGATCAGGTTCGACATCTCCGAGTCCAGGTTGACCTTGGAGGTCGAGTCGAACTTGGCCTGGAGCGTCGAGACCACGACGCTCTGGCCCTGCTGAAGCTGGGTGGCCTGGGTCGCGGCGTTGGCCTGCACGCTCAGGAATTGCTGGAGAAAGTTCGAGACGCTGCCGGTGAACGGCTGGCTCGCCGAGCCGAGGCCGCTCTGCGGCGAATAGGAGAACACCGCATTGGTGAGCTGCGAGTAGAGATAGTCCGAACGCGTGGTGTCGCCCGCGGGCGTCACCGGCGAGGTATTGTAGACCGACATCCGGGTGGGATCGGTCACCAGTTGCGTGTTGACGGCGATGCGCCCGGCAAGACCGGTCATCTGCGAGCCCGATGCCGTGATCGCGCCGGTGTAGAGCGCCTGCCCGCCGTCGGTGAACAGCGGCAGCTGCGGATTGCCCGAGGTCAGCGACGACATTGTCTTGGTGGTCGAAGCCGAACCGACCTTGGCGAGCCCGGTATTGTCGTCGGTCACGCGCAGCGTCGTGGCGGTCGCCGGCGACGGGGCGGCGGAGAACGACAGGTGCGAGCCCGACAGCGCGGTATTGAGCGCAGAGGCGATCGCGCCCATGCCGCCGGCGAAGTTGACGCCGATCCGCATCGGGTTGGCGTTGGTCGCGTTCTGGAGCGGCAGCGCCGCCGGGTCGGTCACGTTGACCAGCGTGACCTGGCGCTGCGTGTTGGTCGCGGTGTCCGTATAGGTGATGTTGACCGTGTTCCCCGGCAGCGCGCCGGCGAGCTCGAGATCGAAGCCGGCCGGCGGGCCGGAGACGGTGCTGCCCGCCGTGGTCTTGTCGGACAGCGCGCTCGACATCGTGGCGGCGAGCTGGTCGATCTGGTTCTGCGCCTGCACCAGAATGTCGTCACGCAGCTTCAGGTCGGCCGCGATCTGGCCGGACGACACCACGTTGTTGGCGACGACATCGACCTGCGAGCCGTTCGGCAGCTTGATGTTGAAGGCGCCAACGCCGGACTTGGCGGGGTCGATGTTGTATTGTGACGTCGCCGACAGCGTGCCGGCGGAGGCAAAGGAGAATTCCGAGGCGAGCCCGGCGCCGACCAGCTGAATGCCGGTCGTCGTGTAGATGTTGGCCTGGTTCGAGTTGTCGGTGGTGACGCGGACGTCGACATATTTCGACAGCGTGTTGATGGCCTGGTCGCGCTGGTCCATCAGCGTTGCGGCCGAAGGATCGTTGGCCCCCAGGCCCTGGAGCCTGGTGTTGATGTCGGCGATCTGCTTCATGGCCGCATTGGCGGCCTGCGCCGAGTTGCCGAGATCCTGCTCGACGTTGGAGCGAAGCGACTGGATGCCCTTGGTGGTGACGTTGAGCTGCGTCGCGAGCGCCTGCGCCGCCCCGAGCGCGACGGTCTGCGCCGACGAGGCACCCGAGCTGGTCGACAGCGCCTGAAGCGCCGTGGTGAACTTGTTCAGCGCGCTTTCGAGCGTGCCGGAATTGCCGGGCGTGCCGTAGACATTCTGAAGCTGCTTCAGGATGTTGGCCATCTGGTCGGCGTAGCCGCTGCCGCCGGTCTCGGTCCGCAGCTGGTTCTGCACGTAGGTGTCGAGCAGGCGGCTGACGCCGGTGGTCATCGCCGTCGAGCCGAACTCGCCGGTGGTGACCTCGATCTGGTTCGGGGTCTGGACGACGTAACCCGGCGTCTGCGCATTCGCGACGTTCGAGGAGACGATCGAGAGCGCGGCCTGGTTGGCACGCAGGCCGCTCATCGCACTGGCGAGGGCTGAACTCAAACCCATATCACTGGCCCGCCTTTGGTTGCCTCACGCGCCGATCAGCGCAACACGTTCAGGAGATCCTGCACCATCGAGTTCGCGGTCGTGATCACCTTGGTGTTGGCCGAATAGGCCTGCTGCGTCACGATCAGCTTGGTGAATTCGTCGGCGATGTCGGTGTTGGATCCCTCCAGCGACGAGCCGCTGATGGTGCCCGAGGCGCCGTCGATGGCGTCGCCCGACTGCTCGGTCGCGGCATAGGCGCCGCCGTCCATCGCCTTCAGGTAATTGGTGCCGTTGAAGTGCGAGAGCTGCACCTGGGCGAGGTTGAGGTTCTGGCCGTTCGAGAAGGTGCCGACCACGACGCCGTTGTTGTTGACGGCGACCGAGCGCAGCTGGCCGGCGGCATAGCCGTTCTGCGTGATGGTGTTGATGGTCACCGCGCCGCTGGTGCTGGCATATTGCGTCAGCCCGCCCGAGGAGATGTTGAAGGCGACCGAGCCGAGCGACTGGCCGCTGACGGTGACGTTGTTGATGGTGATGCCCGAGCCGCTCGGCGAGGTCAGCGAGCCGTCGGCGGCAAAGGTGAAGGTCTGGCCGGTGTTGACCCAGCCGACCGCCGTTCCGGTCGCGTTCGGGTCGGTCTGGTAGAACAGGTTCCAGCTGTCCGAATGACCCGCGCCCAGCGAGGCACTGTCGGTCTTGGCCCAGCGCAGTTGCAGGTTCACCGGGGTGCCGGCGGCGTTGTAGGCGGTCACCGCGCCGCCGCTGATCGATTCCTTGGTGAAGGTGGCGATGTCGTTGCCGATCACGCCGCCGGTGCCAGCCGTGCCGCCACCCTCACGATTCCGGGTGATCGTCGAGGTGAAGCCGAGCGCCGAGAAGGCGGCGCTGTTGGAGCTGGAGACCGTCAGGTTCGAGACGGTGCCGGTGTTGAGCGTGATCACGCCGCCGCTGCTGACCGACGACCCCGAGGCGCCGGAGAGCGCATCGATCTTGCCGAGCAGGGTCGTGACGTTGTCGCCAACGTTGATCTGGTTCGGCCCCGCAGCACCCGAGGCCATGAAGGTCAGCGTCTGGCCGTTGACGGTGATGGTGTCGCCTGCGGAGAAGCCGGATGTGAGCACCTGGGCGCCGCCGGCGGTCGCCGAGCCGCTCAGCACGGTCGCGCCGGAGATCGCGGGCGAGGACAGCACGTTGCCGCCGCGGGTCACGCTGCTGATGCCGAGGGCGGTTGCGGCCGTGCCGCTGCCGATCGCAACGTCGGTGCCGGTGCCGGTCGCGATCTGGATATTGCCGCTGACCGAGAGCGAGGCGGTGACGCCGGCGCCGCCGGCCGTCTGGATCGCATTCAGGATGTCGGCCACCGTCGCCGTGGTGCCCGCACCGAGGCCGATCGTGGTGTTGCTGCCGACGGTCGAGACCGTGGTGCCGCCGTTGAACGTGATGGTGTTGCCATTGATGGTCAGCGTCTGGCCGCTCAACGCGGTCAGAATGCTGGAGGCCAGATGCGTGCCGGCGGTATTGTCGAGCGAGGTCGTTGTCGAAGCGACCGCCGAGGAATTGTTCTGAAGCGCAACGGTGCCCGTGGCCGTCGTCGACGAATAGGCCGAGCGGATGTTGCCGGTTGCGGCCGCGCCGGAGACCGTCGCGTTGGCATAGGGCGCCGGCGGCGTGCCGACCGGCAGCGGGTTGGCGGCGAAATCGGACGGGTTCAGGCCGCCGGCCGCGAGCAATGTGCCGGTCGAGGCCGTGGTTTTCGCCACCGTGTTCGGCTGGGTCGGCAGGTTCGCCGCGTACTGGATCGAGGTGGTCGCCTGCGCCGGAATGAAGTTGTTCTGGAATTGCAGCACGTTCGCCACGCTGCCGGTCGGGTTGCCCGTCTTCGGGTCGACCGTGACGCCCATCAGGTAGTAGCCGGCGCCATTGACCAGATTGCCGTTGGCATTGAGCTGGAAGTCGCCGCGCCTGGTGTAATAGGTGACGCCGGTGAACACCGGCACGTTGTCGACCACGCCGCTCGCCTTCTGGATCGAGAAGAAGCCGTCGCCGGTGATCGCCATGTTGGTGGCGACGGTGGAGGACGAGATCGTGCCCTGCGTGGTGATGGTGGCCTTCGCATTGGCTTGCACGCCGCCTGCGACCTGCTTGCTCGGGACCGACGAGTCGGGGATGAGGTCGACGAAGCTGGTGCCGATGCCCTTGTAACCGGTGGTGGACGAGTTCGCGATGTTGCCGGAAATGTTCTGCAGCGCGAAGGACTGCGCCTGCAGGCCACCCACCGAGGTGTTCATTGCATCGAAGATACCCATAACTTTGTCTCCAAATCCGATCTCGGCGGCCGGTCGACCATGGCCGCAGTCGGGGGAGACGGTCGCAAGGGCTATGCCAATGCGGGTATTCTCATGAAATCAATGGCTTAATGAAAAAGCCCCGGCCTGGCGACCGGGGCACAATTGCCGGGACCGGCAACAATTGCCGGGGCCTTCGGTCATTCCGGGGCGGTCCGCAGGACCGAACTCCGGTGCGCAATTGCGCACCGGAGAATCTCGAGATTCCGGATTCGATGCTGACGCATCGCTCCGGAATGACGGCCTCATGCCTACGTCGCCGACGCCGCCGCGGGATGGAACACCAGCCCGAAACCGTCGATGCAATAGCGCAATCCGGTCGGCTTCGGACCGTCGTCGAAGACGTGGCCGAGATGGCCGCCGCAGCGCCGGCAATGCACCTCGGTGCGAACCATGCCGTAGGCGCGGTCTTCGGTCTTGCCGACATTGCCCTCGATCGGCGCATAGAAGCTCGGCCAGCCGGTGCCGCTCTCGAACTTGGTCTCCGACGCAAACAACGGCAGGTCGCAGCCGGCGCAAGCGAAGATGCCCTTGCGCTTCTCCTTCAGCAGCGGGCTGGAGCCCGGCCGCTCGGTGCCGTGATTGCGCAGGATCTCATATTGCTGCGGCGTGAGCTGGGCGCGCCATTCAGCCTCCGTCTTCATGATCTCGAATTTCTTGGCGGTCTTCTCGCCGGCCTCGGCAGGCGTTCCCCTCAGCCAGCGAAAGGCCCCAAGGCCGAACAGGCCGGCGGCAGTCGTCAACAGGATGCGGCGGTCGAACATTTCATTCTCCGTGCGGGAGCTCCACGCCCTGAGATACGGGCTTGAACGGCCGAAGTTACACGTTCGGGCGGAATTTCACTCAACTTATCGGGAGGCCACGTCGTCATGCGAGGCCGGTTCCACGGCTTCGGCCGCCGGTCGCGGCGGCGGTGACGGTCGCGGCCGAACGCCGGGGGGCGGGCGGCGCGGACCGGTGCCGGCGGCCCGGTTGGCCTGGGCGAGGCGTGCCTCGCGCTCCCTGTCCTTGACCCGCGCGCGCTCGCGGTAACGGGCCAGAGAGCCCGCGGCGGCGGAACTCGCCCTGCTCCAGATCCCGACCAATTGGCCTGCGACCCGCCCGGTGGCGCCGCCCGCCCAGACCAGCTCGAACGGCGAGAACAGCTTCCAGCGCTCGTCGCCCGCCAGAATGCTGCGCGCGATCATCTGCCCGGCCATGGCCGAGGTGTTCATGCCCTGGCGGCCGAAGCCGCTCGCCACCCACAGGCCTTTGCGCAACTGGCCGATCTGCGGCATGCCGTGCACGGTCTGGCCAATGGCGCCGCCGAACATGTCCGTGACCTCGACATTGCCGAGCGCCGGGAAGATCGTGCGGATCCGCCGCCTGACGGCGCCCGCAAAGCGCTGCGGACGCGCGGCCCAGGTGGTCTCCGGGCTCTCCCACATCAGCCGGTCGCCATCCACGATGCGGAAATGATCGACACCGTCGCTGTCCATCACCGATCCCTTGAAGGCGATGATCTCATGCACGCGTTCGCCGAGCGGCGCGGTGATTCCGGCATAGCGCCAGACCGGCAGCAGCGTCTCCGACAGGCGCTTCAAGGGCGCGCCGAGATGGATGTTGCCCGCGAGCACGATGTGGGTGGCGCGCAGCCGCGCCGAGGGCGTGACGATGCGCTTGCGGATGCCGGAATGATCGATGCTGACGACCGGCGTGTCCTCGAAGATGCGGGCGCCCGCCCGCCGCGCCAGCGCCGCGAGGCCGTGCACATATTTGCGGCCGTCGACCTGGAACGCCCTGGGATAATACACGCCGTGGAAATAGCGATCGGTCTTCAGCGCCTCGCGGACGCGATCGACCTGCCACCCCTCGACCTCGGTGTCGAAATCCTCGTGCAGCATCTGCAACCGGCTGATCAGCCGGTCGCCGACATCGACGTTCGAGACCTCCAGCGCGCCCTCGCTCAGGGCGATCCCCGGCATGTTCTCCTCCGTGGCGTTGGCCCGGACCAACTCGGCGCCCTCCTTCGACAGCGTCCACAATTCGCGCGCGTCCTCGAAGCCGATGCGCTCGATCAGGTCGGTGAGCGGCAGCGCAAAGCCCGGCATCACCGTGCCGAGCTGGTTGCCGGACGCGTTCCAGCCGATGTGGCGGCCCTCGAGCACCGCGACACTGGCCCCGAGCCGGGCCGCCTCCAGCGCGATGGTGAGCCCGGCCAGTCCCGCACCGATGACGCAGATGTCGGCGTCGAGGTCGAACGACAGCCGCGTGCGGTCGCGACAGCCGGCTTCGTCCTGGGACACGCTTGTGTAAGTCTCGCTCATGCAGTTTTCTTAGAGCATGATCCGGAAAAGTGTGCAGCGGTTTTCCGAAAAGATCATGCTCGAAACAAAAAATTAAAGCGCGATGGGGATTTGCCCTAATCTCATCGCGCTTTAAAGGACCGATCGGGCGCCTGTCACCTTGTCCTCAACCGGCGCCTGTAGATTATTCTGGACGGGGAGCGATTCGAGAATGCCATGCGCCGTTTGATGTTGCTGCGTCACGCCAAGACCGAGACCGACGCGCCGAGCGGCCGTGACCAGGACCGCCGGCTCGACGAGCGCGGCCGCAGGGATGCGGCGCAGATCGGCGACTGGCTCGCCGACCATCCGCCCTTCCCCGATACCGTGCTGGTGTCGCACGCCGTCCGGGCCCGGCAGACCTGGGACATCGCCTGGGAGGCGATGAAGGACCGCGTCCCGGCGCCGCAGGTCGAGATCCTGCCGGAACTCTATGGCGCCGATCCCGCGCAGATCCTGGATTCCATTCGCACGGCAACGGCCCCGGCCGACCCGAAGCAATTGCTGCTGGTCGCCCATAATCCCGGCATGCACGAGGCCGCCCTCATGCTGCTGGGCGGCGGCGATCCTGATGGCGCCAACGCGCTCGCCGACAATCTGCCCACTTCGGGACTTGCGATCTTCGACTTTGACGTCAAGGATTGGGCCGACGTGGCCTACCGCCGCGGCAAACTGGTGCTGTTCACCAGCCCCAAGCTGCTTCGATCGGGATGATCGCGACGTACCGGCAGACTGCTGACCGCAAATCAGGAGGCGCAGATGTTCAAGTCCATCCTCGTGCCCATCGACCTCGCCGACACCGATCTGGCCAAGCCGGCGATCGCGACCGCGGCAACGCTGTCGCAGACCTGGAGCGGCACGGTGCGGCTGCTCAACGTGCTGCCGATGACGCCGGTGATGCTGGCCGAATACGTGCCGGCCGATTTCGACGAGCAGCAGCGCCAGACCTCGGAAGAGGCGCTCGCCATCGTCGCACGCGAATCCGGCATCGAACCAAGCCGGATCTCTAGCGTGGTGCGCCAGGGCGGCATCTACCACGAGATCCTGGAGGAAGCCGCGCAGATGAAGGCCGATTTGATCGTGATGACCTCGCACCGGCCGGCGATGCGCACCTATTTCCTCGGCTCCAACGCCGGCCACGTCGTGCGCTACGCCAAATGCTCGGTGCTGGTGGTGCGGCACTAGGGGGCTGGTTCGTGCCCCGGACGTAGCAACGCAAGAGCGTTGCAGCGCGTCCGGGACACGCAAGTCGCGTAGCCCGGGTGAGCGCAGCGACATCCGGGGCCGCTCACGGTGAGAATCCCGGATATCGCTGCGCTCATCCGGGCTGGAACAGCGGCATTCGGTCTCTGGCTCGGAGCAATGTCAGAACAATATCGGCGGAGCGGACCCATGAGGTCCGATCGGTGATGCGTGAAAAGTGAAGGCGTGGGCCAAGGATACCGATCAGATTCGGGCTTCGTACAGGAACCAAACGCGCGACGCCCTCGTTTGAACTACCTGCAACATTTCTCATTTTTGCTCTGAGGCATCGTGCAGACCCTTATGAGGTGCTGCCAATGGCCTTGCTGCAAACTCGTTTCCCTTCGCTCGTCTCCAGCTGCCTCGGCGCCGTGAGGCGATATCCCGCGCTTGCCGCCGTGACCGGGGCCGTGACGGTGATGGCGGGGGCCGCCCTCATCAATCGGCAGCTTGCCAGGAAGGCACAACGCGATAATCCGCCGCAGGGACGGTTCATCGAGGTCAATGGCGTACGTCTGCACTATGTGGAGCGAGGCAACGGCCGCCCGCTGGTTCTCTTTCACGGCAACGGCAGCATGATCCAGGACTTCGAATCGAGCGGCTTGATCGATCTGGCAGCTGCAAACTACCGGGTCATCGTCTTCGACCGCCCGGGATTCGGACATAGCTTGCGGCCCCGCAATGCGGTTTGGACCCCTGAGACGCAGGCAGATCTGTTCAAGGAGGCACTCGGCCGTCTGGGCGTTCAGCGCGCGATTGTGCTTGGACATTCATGGGGAGCCTCGCTCGCAGTGGCGTTGGCGATCAGGCATCCATCGCTGGTCGAAGCATTGGTGCTGGCGTCGGGATATTATTTCCCGACCGCCCGCACCGACGCCGCGGCCTCTTTGGCACCTGCAATCCCCGGCCTCGGCGATGTCATCAGTTACACAATATCCCCGATCTTCGGGCGGCTGATGTGGCCCGTGATGTTGCGCAAGCTATTCGGCCCGCGCGCAGTCCCCGAGAAATTCGCCGACTTTCCCAAGGCAATGGCTGTGCGGCCGGCACAGATGCGTGCCAGCGCCGCAGAAGCGGCCTTGATGGTCCCGGCGGCCTTTATCGCTGCGAAGACCTATAGCGAGCTCAGGATGCCCACGATCATCATCGGGGGTGAGGACGACCGTCTGATCGACATCGAAAAGCAATCGGTCAGGCTCCACGAAGAGATCAAGCAGAGCAAACTGCACCGGATCGCCGGCGTCGGTCATATGGTCCATCAATCTGCGACGCCCGATTTGATGGCGGCCATCGACGAAGCCGCTGCCGCGACCGTGCACTAGACGATGGGTGCCGCGAATGCTGGCGAGCAACGCGCCCTCCGTTGCCGGACTGGCCGGACACGGCAGAATTTGGTGATGGGACGTGGTTTGGCCTTGCGGCAGTTGGCATTGCGTTCGGCCGGCTGCATAGCCATCTCCTCTTCAGCGACGCCGCAGAGCGGACTGTCGCAGCGATGCCGACCTGAGCTCGAGCCGACCCGACTCATCCGGCGGCGAATTCCGGTCAGCGCGGTTGGAGCCAAGGCCTAAGCATGCAAATCCGGGTCGGCTTCGAAATGGTCTACGACTTCCCGCAAGTTACGCCATTGATCGCGATGGTCGGAACGCATTTCACGCGGGCATCCGATGTTGTCATACCGGATCACCTCATCACCTCCCCTTCCGTTCCGATCACGCCCTACCGCGACAGCTTCGGCAACTGGTGCAGCCGGATCGTTGCGCCCCCCGGCCGCATGCGCCTTTCGGCCGACGGAACGGTGCGCGACAGTGGCTTGCCCGATGCGATCGTGCCCTCAGCTGCGCAGCACGCGGTCGAGGATCTTCCATCGGACACGCTGCTCTATCTGCTCGGCAGCAGATATTGCGAAACAGATCGGCTTTCCGACATCGCTTGGAAGCTGTTCGAGAAAACGACGCCCGGCTGGCCGCGCGTCCAGGCAATCTGCGATTTCGTCCACCATCACATCGCGTTCGGATACGAGCACGCGCGGGCGACCATGACGGCGTGGGAGGTCTTCAACGAGCGGAAGGGCGTCTGCCGCGACTATGCGCATCTCGCCGTCGCGTTCTGCCGCTGCATGAACATTCCAGCGCGCTACTGCACCGGCTATCTCGGCGACATCGGCATTCCACCGCCGCACGCCCCCGGCGACTTTGCAGGCTGGTTCGAGGCCTATCTCGGAGGTCGCTGGTACACCTTCGATGCACGCAACAACACGCCGCGCATCGGCCGTGTCCTGATCGCCCAAGGCCGCGATGCGGCGGATGTTCCGATTGTGCATATTTTCGGACCAGGCGAGCTCATCAGCTTCAAGGTGTGGACCGATGAAGTGGTGTGAACCGTTCGTCCGGGTCAATTGCGCGCAAGACAGACGAGATTGATCTCGCTAATTGGCAAGGTGGGTGCTACAAGGTGGCATCACCGCGCGCTTCCTGGCTGTTATCGGTGACTGAGAGCATCGCGCTCCCGCCTCCACCCGAAAGAAGGCGGTCAGATGTCCGATTTGGTCAAATTCGACATACGTGAGTGGCTCGTGCCACCTTTGCTGGTGCCTATTTTCCTCGTGCTGCTGATCGCAATCGTGGCCGTTCTATAGCGCAGGTCCGTTCGATTGAACCGCGTCAGAACGCAACGCGGCGCTTGAGCCGAGACTCGAGCAGACACGTGAGCCGAGACAAGAGGCGGAAATGGCAAACACAGCAATCATCAGAGATGCCTACGGTGTTCCCGCGGTTTTCACGGGTTCGAAGACAGGTCGGGACGATGCTCCCTTCGTCTTCGTGAGGGTCGGCGACGAGGAGCGCAGGATGCGCTGGTCCGAATGGGATGCTCTGCCGGCCTGGACCGGCGAGCGGCCGACCTGGGCGAGCAGAACCAAGTGAATACGGAGTGCTCAGCATGACGGCGGCTCGAACGAGCACTTGGATCACGAGCACATGGACCAGAGCGCTCTTGCTGGCAGCGGCACTGGCCACATCCACGACCGCAGCCTTTGCGGCGGAGCCAAACTGCCGTGCGATCGAAAGCACCAGCGCGCGCCTCTCCTGTTACGATGCGGCATTTCCGCCCAAGATGCCAAGGCCCGCCGAAGCCCGCATCGGCTCATCGTCAGACTACAAGGATCCATTTCTTGCGGAAGAAGCCCGAACCGCCGCGAAGCTGAAGAATATTTGCCGCGGCTGCTGAGTTTCACGGATAGTTCCCGCGCGGAAACGAAATAAAGCGCTCGCTATCCAGCAGATAAAGTCGCATTGTCTCGCCACCGCCGAGCGGCCCGTAGCATCTATCGGTGGTGTGAACGCGAGTTGCGCTCCCGCTTACCCCGCAGCGGAGCATGAACCTTGGCTCGACGATCCCCAGAACCATCATCGACATTCGAATATCGCCTGGCGCAAGAGGCGGTCAACCTTCGCCAGCAGGCCAAAGGGATGCCCGCCGGCATCCGTCGCGCGGAGCTTTTGCGAAAAGCCCGGCAGATCGATGTTGCCGGAGAGGTCAACAAGTGGCTGACCTCGCCAGGCCTATTGGCGCCGCTCTAGGGCTTCATCGCCAAACGGGCTGAACCGACCTCCGCCCCGTAGAGACCAACTGGTATCGGGATTTTACTCTCACCCTCCCGGGGCTGATCAGCCGCCGCCTGCGCTTCATTTCAAGCGGGCGGCGTTTTTGCTTTCCGGCGGCGCCGAAGGAGCAACACTCCATTCGGCACCGAGACCACAATCCCTTGCGTTACCGGGCGGGCAAAACACCCAACCCATCGGTCAATCCGCGCTACCGAAAATATTCCACTTTACCGAATTTCGGAAATGACGTATGTGTCGCGCAACCCGGCCCAAGGAAGAGGGGCGTATCGCGATCGTCACGAACGCGGGCCGGGCGGCGGTGGACGCCGATGGCATCGGCGCGAAGGGTCTTGCAGGGCGGGCAACCGTGAGCAAGGCCGTCGCGCACACGACCGGTGCGATCGGCGTACGGCAAAATCGTGTGGTCCTGGCGCCCGGGGTCTGTGCGCCAAGTGTTGCGGTGATGCGGCGGCCCGACCGGGCCCGCGCATCGATCGTCCGCAAGACGACGGGGGCAATAGTGCAACGCTCCCCGGGGAGAGCACGACATAAGCCGTTCCAACCATTGCGCAGGGAAGGCCGGGATGTCTCCGGTTGCCCTGTTCTCCGCTATGCAGCAGCACACGCAGTCTGCCCTTGGCATGGCGGTCCATGGGAGCCACCGGCTCCCGGCCTTCCCTGCGCCCTCTTTCAATTCAGAGGGCGAGGCGACCAGGCAAAGCTCGGGCAACATGCGCCGCGAGGATGCGATCCCATGTCAATCATTCACCGACGCTCTCGTGCCCCGGACGCTGCGCAGCACGAGGTGATGCGCTGCAGAGCCGGGGCCCATGTTGCAGCGAGCACGCGGCTCGCTGGGTCCCGGCTCTGCGCAGCAGCGCAAGAGCGCTGCAGCGCGTCCGGGACACGCAAGGCTCGAGCGTCGAACGTGTCTCACAGATACCGCGTCAGCTCGGTCCTGACCTGTCCGTAGACCGCGTCCTCGATCTGGCTGCGCGTGATTCCAATGTCGCGCAGGGCGCGGTCGTCGAGCTCGTTCAGCGTCTTGACGGCGGAGCGGTGCTCCAGGCGGTCGAACAGCGCATAAGCGGCGTGGGCGAGCGTTGCAAAAAATCCGCTCGAGGAGGATGGGCGGAAGCTCCGCCCGGCAGTTTGCGAGATCGTGGTCATTCTTCTTTCTCCGGCCTGGTGTTCCGCGCGGCGAAGCCAATGCCGTTGGCGCGGACGCTTGTGAGCGCCTGCACCTCATTTGCCGTCGGATTGCTCTCGCTCTCCTCGGCTCAATCGCGGACCTTGATGGAACTTAAATGCTTCAGTACACTGCTCGGAGCAAGGAAAACATTGCTCTCGGTGCAATAATGTCCAAGTTCGAGTACGTGAAGCTTGCCGATGCCATTGCCTCGGATATCTCTAACGGCACGTTAAGGCCCGGCGACCGGCTGCCGCCGCAGCGCAATTTCGCCTATGACCGCGGCATCGCGGTCTCGACTGCAAGCCGGGTTTATACGGAATTGCTTCGCCGCGGCCTCGTGGTCGGCGAGGTCGGCCGCGGCACCTTCATCTCCGGCGACATCAGGCGCAAGGTCGAGATGCCGAGCGAGCCGGCCGAAGCGCGGATCAATTTCGAGGTCAATTACCCGCTGCTGCCGCAGCAATGGGCGATGATCGCCAAGAGCCTCGCCGGCCTCGAGCGCGTCGATGCGCTCGAATCGGCGCTGCGCGTCTCGACCAGCACCGGCACGAGGAGCGCCCGCAATGCCGCCGCCGCCTATCTCGCGCGCAAGGATTTCGCGCCGCAGGCCGAGCAGATCGTCTTCACCGCCAACGGCAAGCAATCGCTCGCGGCCGCGCTCGCCGCGCTGGTCCCCACCGGCGGCCGCTGCGGCGTCGAGGCGCTGACCTACCCTTACGTCAAGAGCATCGCAGCGCGGCTCGGCATCACGCTGGTCCCGATCCCGATGGACGAGCTCGGCGCACGGCCCGATGCGATCCAGAAGGCGCATCGCGAGGCGCATCTGTCCGCACTGTATCTGCAGCCCATCATCCAGAACCCGCTCGGCGTCACCATGAACGCGACGCGACGCGCCGACATCATGCGTGTCGCCGAAAAGCTCGACCTCACCATCATCGAGGACGCGGTCTACGGCTTCCTCGCCGACGACACGCCGCTGGCCGCGCTCGGGCCGGACCGCTGCATCGTGATCGACAGCCTGTCCAAGAAGGTCGCGCCCGGCCTCGCGCTCGGCATCCTCGTGGCGCCGCCGCGCTTGCGCGAGAGCGTGATGAGCGCCGTCCGCACCGGCGGCTGGATCGCCTCCGGCCATGCGCTTGCGGCCGGGCAGCGGCTGATGGCCGACGGCACCGTCGCCGAGCTCACGCGGCTGAAACGCATCGATGCCTCGCGCCGTCAGCAGACCGCGGCACGGTTGCTCGCCGGCTACCAGCTCGCCGCCGACCCGCGCTCCTATCATCTGTGGCTGACGCTGCCGCCGCACTGGCGCTCGCAGACCTTCGTCGCCGCGGCGGCCCGGCGCGGCATCGCCCTGACGCCATCCTCCACATTCGCGATCGCCCACGGCCACGCGCCGAACGCGGTGCGCCTCGCCCTCGCCCCGCCCAGCTTGGAGCAGCTCGATTCCGGCCTGCGCACGATCGTGTCGCTGCTCGGCACCAAGGAAGAGGATTTGGACTCGACGGAGTAGAAATCGGTCTATGGCAGCACGGACCGGGGCAATTGATCGAAGCCATAGCTACGCGGCTGGTTGCGCCGCACGAAGCCGCCGACCTGCCAGGCGAACAGCGCGGCAAAGCCGAGGACGAACAGCGCGCCGGCGAACTCGCCGATCACGAGCGCGCGGATCAACAGGCCCGCCATCGCGACCGTGAGCATCGCCAGGAACGCCAGCACCATCGCATAGGCAATGCGGCCGAGCCCCGACGTCAGCACCGCGCGGCTGCCGGCTTGCGCCATCCGCGCATGCAATTCGACGATGAAGGCGCGAAAGCCGTTGTCTTGCGGCGCCATCAGCGCGGCGGTCTGCCAGCTCGTCGACAGGATCGCGATGCGGCGGCCGCTGCCGTGGGTGATATCGGCGCGAAAGCGGTGCTGCTGCATCGAGACCGGGCGAAACGACAGCCGGATCGCGCTGATCTCGTCATACGGCCACAGGCCCGAGCGGCCGCCGATGTGCCAGGACAGCCCCTGCTCCGTCAGCGCGAAGCGATGCGCCGAGCCGATCAGCGACGCCTTGTAGGCATAGCTCGTGACTGACGCGGCCTCGGCTTCCGAACCCTGCATCCCGACAATCGATCCCGTCCGCGCCATCGCGCCCGCGATCCGCTTGCGCGGTCGCCCTCGCACATCCTACAAGCGGGGCATGGTTGAGACGACCTTTTTTCCGCGCCGTCTGATTCTCGGCGCCGCAATGATCTCCGGCGTGCTGCTGGCGCTCGCGGTGCACATGCTGGGCGCGCGCTACGGGCTCGACCTCGGCGGGCTCTGGCGCTCCGACTCGGCCGAGTTCATCCCCGCGGGCGCGGCGATCGCGTGGTGGCTGATCGCCACGGTCGGCTTTTCCGGCGGCTATTTCACCGCGACGCTGATGCAGAGCGCGGCGTCCGGCCAGATCCCGCAGCGGATGCGCCAGTTCCTGATCGCGGTCGGCGTGCTCCTGCTCGCGGGGGCGGGTCAGGCAGCCTCCGCGCCGAGCCCGATCCCGACCGTCTCGGGCGTGCTGGCCGGGCTCGCCGCGCTCTGCCTCGGCGCCGTCATGGCGTTCTGCGGCGCCCATTTCGCGCTGCGCCGCGGCTGAAGCCGACACGGGCCGCAAAAAAGAACGCCGCGCGGAGGCCGCGCAGCGTTCGTCGAATGTGGGCTCGGCTCAGCTCGCCGCGCGCAGGTTCACCTTGCTCTCGGCCAGCGTGGTCAGCTTCTGATCGGTCGCCTTTTCCTCCTCGAGCGTCTTGGCGAGCACGGCGGCGCAATCGTTGCGGCCGAGCTGCTTGGCCCAGGCGATCAGGCTGCCGTAGCGCACGATCTCGTAATGTTCGGCAGCCTGGGCCGCGTTGATCAGCGCGGCGTCGAGCACGGCCTTGTCGGCAACTTCGCCGGCGGTCTCATCGGCTTCCTCGATGATGCCGTCGATCGCCGGACAGTCGACCGCCTTGACGGGGACGCCATGCATCTTGAACACTTCCTCGAGCCGCGCCACGTGCTGCTTGGTCTCTTCGAGGTGCGTCAAAAAGCCCTGTTTCAGCTGCGGATCGGTGGCCTTGCTGGCCATCTTCGGCAGCGCCTTGGTCAGCTGCTGCTCGGCGTAATAGATGTCCTGAAGCTGATGCACGAACAGGTCGTTCATGGTTTTGATGTCTTTTGTGAACAGTCCCATCGTTCGGTCCTTTTTCGGTTTGCTGGAACACGCAGGCAGCGGCTTGCACGAAAAGCCGCTCATTGCGCCATGTTTCGGTTGCTGTTCAGACCCAACGAACGCGCGACATCGACGTTCCAAAAAACACTCGCATGGCATTGCGTTGGAACAATGCAGGCGGCGCCGGGATCTGAAATCATAGGCCGATATGAACGCACGCGCCGGCCGGCTTTCACGACTCATATGCTTAACGCGCCTTCCGATGTGAACCGCGTATGACAAAGTTGCCGGTCCGGCGCAGAACCTATTGTTGTCAAGGGCTGCACAAGCTGCAGTTTTTGCCTTAAATGAGCTGGATCACGCCTAGCGATCGCTGCCTGCCTTTGGTGATGATCGCACCCGAACTGGCCAATGCCTGGCCCGGTCGGTCTTGCCCCCCGCCGGGAGGATGAATGCACGGACTGCTGCCCGCGCTGAAACGCGGCTTCAAGAGATGGATCGGCTGGCGACGGCTTGGGGTTGCCGCGAGCATCTTCATCATCGCCTTCGCGATCACCACGCTGGTGCGGACCCTCAAGGGCATCGATACCGGGGTCATCCTGACCGCGTTGACCGAAATTCCCCGCGGCAGCATCGGGCTGGCGGCGGTGTGCGTGTTCTTCGCGTTCTGCACGCTGACCTTCTATGATTATTTCGCACTGCGAACGATCGGCAAGAAGCACGTGCCCTATCGCATCGCGGCGCTCTCCAGCTTCACGTCCTATTCGATCGGCCACAACATCGGCGCCACCGTCTTCACCGGCGGCGCGATCCGCTTCCGGATCTATTCGGACTACGGGCTGAACGCGATCGACGTCGCCAAGATCTGCTTCCTGTCGGGCCTGACCTTCTGGCTCGGTAACATCTTCGTGCTCTCGATCGGCTTGGCCGTCCATCCGGACGCGGCCTCCTCGATGGATCAGCTTCCTCCATCTATCAACCGGCTGATCGCGCTCGGCGGCCTTGCCTCGATCGGGGCTTATCTCGCCTGGCTCGTCATGGGCGAGAAGCGGCGCGAGCTCGGCCAGAAGGGCTGGAAGGTCGTGCTGCCCTCGGCGCCGCTGACGCTGGTGCAGATCCTCATCGGCGTGGTCGATCTCGGCTTCTGCGCCATGGCGATGTACCTCTTGATGCCAGCCAATCCGCCGATCGACTTCATGTCGCTGGCCGTGGTGTTCATCCTGGCCACCCTGATCGGCTTTGCCAGCCATGCGCCCGGCTCGATCGGCGTGTTCGACGCCGCCATGCTGGTGGCGCTGCCGCAGTTCGGCCGCGAGGAGCTGCTGGCGACGCTGCTGGTATTTCGTATCCTCTATTTCGTGATCCCGTTCGGCCTCGCCATCTCCATCATGGGCACGCGCGAGCTCTGGATGAACGTGGTCGAGCCCTGGCAGGAGCGGCGGCGGCTGGCGGAGGCCTGTGCGCAGGCCAATCTGCCCAAAGAGGTGACGCCGATGCAGCGCGAGCGGTTGCTGCGGCAGGCCAACAAGCGCTGAAAGCAGCCTGCCCGGACCGGAGGGTTGCGGGCGGCAGCGCAATGCTCTCTTATTTCCGCCTCAACTTTGCCGTTGAAGACGCGGGCCATGATCCCTGTATTGCTTCGTACCCTCTGCGCCGGCACCCTGCTGCTGGCCGGACTTTTGTCCGTTTTGCCGGCCGAGCGCGCCGCCGCGCAGGACGCCGGCCCCTTGCAGATCAGTTGGGAGGTGCGTAACCGCTTCCGGCTGTTCCGCGAGGAGCGCGACTTCCTGCTCCATGTCGAGAATGCGCGTAACCGCAGCATCCTCGCCGCAGAACAATCGCTGGAGCTCCAGAGCGAAGGCCGCGGCTGGGCGCGCAACATGGTCAACCGCCTCTGCATCGACCTTCAGGGCCGCGTCAACCAGCCCTGCACCCGCGACAACACCAAGGAAAACTACCTCACCCCGATCGACCATCCCGTCACCGTGCGTCTCGTGGGCGCGGTACCGGTCGGCGCCACCTGCGCCTGGTCGTTCGACGACGGTGACGGCCCGCAGCAATCGACCTTCGACTGCGCCGAGCCGATCAACCTGCGTGTCCGCTACGGCAAGCAGACGGTCGCGACCGTCGACGTCTCCGCCGGCGCCGATCCGACCCAGCGGGTCCAGACCGAGATCCAGGTCCGCGACATCTTCGTCGCCGGCCTCGGGGACAGCATCGCCTCGGGCGAGGGCAATCCGGACAGGGCACTGGCGCTGTCCGACGAAGGTTTCTGCTTCCGCTCCTATCTCGGCACCGCCGGCGGGCAGTACTACCGGCCGAGCCGCCACGGCTTCAAGGGCGGCCGCGCTTGCGAGGCCCCGGATACGCTCGCCAACTGGCAACGCTACAGCGCGCTCTGGTTCAACGCACCGTGCCACCGCTCGCTGTACAGCTACCAGACGCGCACGGCCCTGGCGCTCGCGGTGCGCTACACCCACATCGCGGTGACCTACCTGCCGCTCGCCTGCACCGGCGCCAGCATCGGCGACGGCCTGCTCGGCTCGCAGCGCGCCCGCGAATGCCCGCCCGGCAAGACCGGCGTCTGCAACACCAGCGTGAACGCGCAGGTCGCCGAGCTGCGCGAGGCGCTCACCGCGGCGAAGAAGCGCCAGCCCGACCGCACGCTCGATCTCGTGCTGCTGTCGGTCGGCGCCAATGACGTCTATTTCTCGGGCCTCGTCGCCGACGTCATCGTCGACACCGCGACCGAGCGGGCGCTGTTCCGCCGCTCCGGCGTGATGGCAAGCGTCGACGAGTCCCGCGATGCGCTGGCGCGCGAGCTGCCCCAAAACTTCGTCAAGCTGCGCGAGGCGCTGAAGCCGCTGGTCGGCGGCGACCTCTCGCGCGTGGTCTATGTCTCCTACGCCAATCCCGCGCTCGTTGACGGCGGCGTGCCCTGCCGCGGCGGCCGTGCCGGCTTCGACATCCATCCCTCCTTCAACGCCGACCCCCAGCGGCTCGCCCGCGTCTCGACTTTCGTCGACACCGAATTCCTGCCGCAGCTGAAGGGGCTCGCCACCTGCACCCGCGGCGCGCTGTGCCGCGATCCCGAAGCCGAGCGCATGACCTTCGTCGATGCGCATCAGGCCGCGTTCGCCGATCACGGCTTCTGCGCCCATTCCGGCAACGATCCGGAATTCGACCGCACGTGCTTTGCCGAGAATGGCCAGAGCTTCAATCCCGATATCGTGAGCGCAGCGAGCCAGCCGATGCTGTGCGGCCGGGGCGCCTCGGAATATCGCGCCTATTGGCCCCGCGCGCGCTGGATCCGCGACGCCAATGACAGCTATTTTTCCGCGATGACCTATCCGCAAGGGCTGCCGGCGGCGAGCCAGCCGACCGACATCCACGACGCGACCTGGGGCGTGCTCTCCGCCGTCTATGGCGGCGCCGTGCATCCGAGCGCCGAGGGCCACGCCGCGATGGCGGACGCCGCCCTGCCGGCCGCGAGTGCCGTGCTCGGGCTCGACGCCGTGCCGCCGAACGTGACGCGGGGGCTGCTGCCGCAATTGTTGCCAGGCGCGCAGCAATAGAAGCGAAGGCGAACTGTCTCCTCGCATCATTGCGAGGAGCCCTTGCGATGAAGCAATCCAGACTGTTTGCGCAGACGCATTCCTGGATCGCTTCGCTGCGCTCGCGATGACGAGTTGGTGGCATGCACTTCCCACACCCACCATCATCATTCCCCCTCGTCTGCGTTCCATCGATCCAAAAACGGCATCGATCGATACCCGCTTGAACTTGGACACGCCGCGGCAGGCGCCTCTACGAGTCGTGAACGTTCCTCCTGAGGGCTCCCATGGGGAGCTCGACCAGGCAACTCAACGGCGGCTTCACGGCCGCCGTCTTTGTATTGGAGGTGATCGATGCTAGAAGTGCCGGGGAAGCGCCTTATCCATCTAAGGCATGTATCGATGTTCGACCTCAACCAGCTCCGCTGTTTCGTCACGGTGGCGGAGGAATTGCATTTTGGCCGCGCCGCCGCGCGGCTGAACATGACGCAGCCGCCATTGTCCAGGCAGATCCAGGTGCTCGAGCACATCATCGATGCGCCGCTGCTGGAGCGCACCAGCCGCTCGGTCCGCCTCACCCCTGCCGGGCGCAGCTTCCTGCCCGAGGCGCGGCGCATCCTCAAGCTTGCGGAAAGCGCCTCGCAAGTCGCCCGCCGCATCGCGCTCGGCAAGATCGGCTCGTTGAAGATCGGCTTCACCGCGGCCGCGGCCTATGGCTTCCTGCCCGAGCTCATCGCCGCCTGCCGCGCCAGGCTGCCCGAGGTGGATTTCTCCCTGAAGGAGATGGTGTCGGGCGATCAGTTCGAGGCGCTGACCTCAGGCCAGATCGACGCCGGCCTGCTGCGGCCTCCGATCGCGCGGCCCGAGCTTGCCAGCCGCCGCGTCGTCGCCGAGCCCCTGCTCGCCGCGATCCCGAAGAAGCATCCGCTGGCGAATGCCGAGACCATCACCATCAAGGATTTCGACGATCAGCCCTTCGTGATGTATTCGCCCTATGAGAGCCGCTACTTCCACGATCTGCTGGTGGCGCAATTCACCCGCGCCGACGTGCTGCCGCGCTATGTCCAGCATCTCAGCCAGATCCACTCGATCCTGGCCATGGTCCGCGCCGGCCTCGGCCTCGCCATCGTGCCGGCCGCGGCTGCGGGCCTGAAGATCTCCGACGTGCGGCTGCGGCCGCTGAAGCTGAAGGGCCGCGTGCCGGTCGAGCTGTTCATGGTCTGGCGCCGCGACGACGAGAATCCGCTGCTCCCGGCGCTGGTCAAGATCGCCGGCGAACTGTCCTCCGCGGAGGTGGCGGAGGATTGATGCTCAATCCGCATCAGTCGATATAGGCTTTGGCTTGGACCCGTATCGACCGGTCTCTTAAACCACGGCGCATGGACGCGTAGGCCTTCAAGGCCCCGTTCTCCGCAACACGCACGAAGGGAACAGTGCCCGTGAGCAAGATGACCCCGCAGGAGATGGCCCAGAAGATCGGATCCGGCCTCCTGTCATTTCCCGTCACGCCGTTCAAGGCGGATTACTGCTTCGACGAAGCGACCTACCGCGCCAACATGGACTGGCTGTGCGGCTACGAGGTCGCCGGCCTGTTCGCCGCCGGCGGCACCGGCGAGTTCTTCTCGCTGACGCCGACCGAGGTTCCTGAAGTCGTGAAGGTCGCCGTCGAAGAGACCAAGGGCCGCGTGCCGGTGCTTGCCGGCACCGGCTACGGCACCGCGATCGCCCGCGAGATCGCCGTCGGCGCCGAAAAGGCCGGCGCCGACGGCCTGCTCCTGCTGCCGCCCTATCTCACTCACTCCGAACAGGACGGCCTGGCCGCCCATGTCGAGGCGGTGTGCGCCGCCGTGAAAATCGGCGTCATCGTCTACAACCGCGACAACGCGATCCTCCAGCCCGACACGCTGGCCCGCCTTGCCGAGCGCTGCCCGAACCTCGTCGGCTACAAGGACGGCATCGGCGACATCGAGCTGATGACCCGCGTCTACACCAAACTCGGCGACCGCCTCACCTATGTCGGCGGCCTGCCGACCGCCGAGACCTTCGCGCTCCCCTATCTCGACATGGGCGTGACGACCTATTCCTCCGCCGTATTCAACTTCGTGCCGGAATTCGCCACCCATTTCTACGCGGCCGTGCGCAAGCGCGACCACGCTACGATCCAGGCCGGCCTGAAGAACTTCATCCTGCCGCTGATCGCGATCCGCAACCACAGGAAGGGCTATGCGGTCTCGATCATCAAGGCCGGCATGAAGGTGATCGGCCGCGATTCCGGCCCGGTCCGCCCGCCGCTCACCGATCTCACCGAGCAGGAGCTCGCGGAGCTGACCGCGCTGGTGAAGAACCTGCCCGCCATCCGATCGACACAACAGGCGGCAGAATAGGCCGGCCACAGCAAGGAGCGATGGCCCTGAGGGGTGTCTCTCCAGTGCGCCGGCCGTCACATCAATGCAGGTGATCCGGTCTTGGGCCCTCCGAGCGCCGCTCCAGATCAGGGGCGGCAAGATTGCGGTCCCGGACCGGGCCGGGCCTGGGTATCGAAATCGACAGGGCCGCCATCGATGCCGCGCATGAGCTCTACAAGCAGCATGGACTTGGCACCCGGGATGACGCTATTGCCATGCAGGACCTGATCCCCGGCGGGACCTTCGACGACAAGCGTCCCTGCCTTGTACGGTAAGAAACTCTGGAGGAAACGATGACTGCGATCCTGAAGAACTTCATCGGCGGCGAATGGGTCGACGGCTCCGGCGTCACCCGGAACATCAACCCCTCCAACACCAACGACGTCGTCGGCGAATACGCCAAGGCCGACAAGGCGCAGACCGAGAAGGCGATCGCCGCCGCCAAGGCCGCCTTCCCCGCCTGGTCGCAATCGACCCCGCAGGCGCGCTTCGACGCGCTCAACAAGATTTCTCTCGAAATCCTCGCCCGCAAGGAAGAGCTCGGCCGCCTGCTCGCGCGCGAGGAAGGCAAGACACTGCCGGAAGGTATCGGCGAGGTCGCCCGTGCCGGCCAGATCTTCGCGTTCTTCGCCGGTGAAGCGCTGCGCCTGATCGGCGAAAAGGGCGCTTCCGTGCGTCCCGGCCTCGACGTCGAGCTCACGCGCGAGCCGGTCGGCGTCGTCGGCATGATCACGCCCTGGAACTTCCCGATCGCGATTCCCGCCTGGAAGATCGCCCCGGCGCTCTGCTACGGCAACACCGTGGTGTTCAAGCCGGCCGAGCTGGTGCCGGGCTGCGCGCATGCGCTCTCCGAGATTATTGCCAAGTCCGGCATTCCGGCCGGCGTCTTCAACCTCGTGGTCGGCTCCGGCTCGGTGGTCGGCCAGACCCTGCTCGAGCATCCGGACGTCGCCGCGATCTCCTTCACCGGCTCGGTGCAGACGGGACGCAAGATCGCGCAGGCCTGCGTGCTTTCGACCCCGATGAAGAAATTCCAGCTCGAGATGGGCGGCAAGAATCCGCTGGTCGTGCTCGACGACGCCGACCTCAAAACCGCCGTCGAGGTCGCCGTCAACGGCTCCTATTTCTCGACCGGCCAGCGCTGCACCGCCTCCTCCCGCCTGATCGTCACCGAAGGCATCCATGACCGCTTTGTCGCGGCGATGGCCGAGCGCCTGAACAGCCTGTCGGTCGACGACGCGCTCAAGGCCGGCGTGCATATCGGCCCGGTGGTCGACCAAAGCCAGCTCGACCAGGACCTGCGCTACATCAAGATCGGCCAGGACGAGGGCGCCAAGCTCGCCTTCGGCGGCGAGCTGCTCAAGCGCGAGACCCCCGGCCATTACCTGCAGCCGGCGCTGTTCACCGAAGCCAACAACAACATGCGCATCGCGCGCGAGGAGATCTTCGGCCCCGTCGCCGCCGTCATCCGCGCCAAGAACTACGACGAGGCGCTGGCGATCTCCAACGACACCGAGTTCGGCCTCGCCTCCGGCATCTGCACCACCAGCCTGAAATACGCCTCGCACTACAAGCGCAACAGCGAGGCCGGCATGGTGATGGTCAATCTGCCGACCGCCGGCGTCGACTATCACGTGCCGTTCGGCGGCCGGAAGGGCTCGAGCTACGGCGCCCGCGAACAGGGCTCCTATGCGCGCGAGTTCTACACCACGGTGAAGACGGCCTACACGTTCCCGGGCTGAGACATCGTAGGGTGGGCAAAGCGTAGCGTGCCCACCACCTGCGCATGACGTGAAGAATGGTGGGCACGGCGCGTTGCGCCTTTGCCCACCCTACGGTTTCTACAAATCCCGGAGTCCCCCCATGGACCAGGACGTCGCAGCGAAAGAGCAGCCCCGCTACATCAAGCTCAACGAGCGCGACAATGTCGCGATCGTGGTCAATGATTTCGGGCTTCCCGCCGGCTCCCGCTTCGCCAGCGGACTAACGCTGCGCGCCTTCGTGCCACAGGGGCACAAGACAGCGCTGGTCGACATCGCGCAAGACCAGCCGATCATCCGCTATGGCGAGATCATCGGCTACGCGATGTCGCCGATCCTCGCCGGCGAATGGGTGGACGAGGCGCGCATCCGCATGCCGGAGGCCCCAGACCTCGACAAGCTCGAGATCTCCACCGCCGTCCCCGCGCCGCTGCCGCCGCTCGAAGGCTTCACCTTCGAAGGCTATCGCAATCCGGACGGCTCGGTCGGCACCAAGAACATCCTCGGCATCTCCTCCTCCGTGCAATGCGTCAAGGGCACGATGGAATATGCAGTCAAGCGCATCCGCGCCGAGCTGCTGCCGAAATATCCTGGTGTCGATGACGTCGTGCCGCTCACCCATGCCTATGGCTGCGGCGTCGCCATCAATGCGCCCGACGCGGTGGTGCCGATCCGCACCTTGCAGAACCTCGCGCTCAACCCGAATTTCGGCGGCGAGATCCTCGTCGTCGGCCTCGGCTGCGAGAAGCTTGCGCCCGAGCGGTTGGTGCCAGAGGGCGTCAGCGATGCCATCGTGCGGATGCAGGACGAAGCCTTTGACGGCTTTGGTGCGATCGTCGACGCCATCATGACCCAGGCCGAGGCGCGGCTGAAGGTGCTCAACGCCCGCAAGCGCGAGACCTGCCCGGCCTCCGATCTCGTCATCGGGCTGCAATGCGGCGGCAGCGACGCCTTCTCCGGCGTCACTGCGAATCCCGCCGTCGGCTTCGCCGCCGACCTGCTGGTACGCGCCGGCGCCACCGTGATGTTCTCGGAAGTCACCGAAGTGCGCGACGCCATCCAGCTGCTCACCCGGCGCGCCATCAACGAGGACGTCGGCCGCGCGCTGGTGCGCGAGATGGCCTGGTACGATTCCTATCTCGCCCGCGGCGGCGCCGACCGCAGCGCCAACACCACGCCCGGCAACAAGAAGGGCGGCCTCGCCAACATCGTCGAGAAGTCGCTCGGCTCGATCGTGAAGTCCGGATCATCCGCGATCACCGGCGTGCTCTCGCCCGGCGAGAAGGCGACGCAGAAGGGCATGCTGTTTGCGGCAACGCCGGCTTCGGACTTCATCTGCGGCACGCTGCAGCTCGCCTCCGGCATGACCTTGCAGGTGTTCACCACAGGTCGCGGCACGCCTTACGGCCTTGCGGCTGCGCCCGTGATCAAGGTCGCCACCCGCAGCGAGCTCGCGCGGCGCTGGAAGGACCTGATCGACTTCGACGCCGGCAGCATTGCCACCGGCGCGAAGACCATCGAGGAGTGCGGCTGGGACCTGTTCCGACTGATCCTCGACGTCGCCTCCGGCCGCACCCAGCCATGGTCGGACCGCTGGGGCATCCACAACGATCTCACGCTGTTCAATCCGGCGCCGGTGACCTGAACGCCCACGAGCCGCCCTCACGGCCCCCCGATCAAGTGCATGTCACCGAAGGTGACCGGCAGGCTGCGCGCAATGAGGTCGACGACTGCCGCACGCAAGCGTTCGCTCGACGCAGAAGCGCCCAGCGCCTCGTCGACCGGCCCGCTCGGCCCGGCCAGCTGCACGGTGCCGGTATTGTCGAGCGGCCCGGCCGCCCGCTTCTCGATCACGTTGAACGACTTGCCGTCGATGACGCGGACTTCGTACAGCGCGTGGATCAGGCCGTAATCCGCAAGCAGCGTCCGGTATTGGGCAAGGCCGACGCCCTCGACGCTGCGGCCGTTTCCAAGTTTCGATCGCGCCCGGGTGATGACGATGTACGCGTCCAACCCTTGGGGGGTGACGTCGCTGCGAACCAGCTCCTTGAACGGATCGCTGCGCAGGAGATTGACCGGCGCCACCGCCGAATCCCTGATCGCGGCGAAAGCGGCGCGCCTGTAGCTCACCGGCTGCACGCGAAAGCGTCCGTCCAGCAGCCTGGTTGCCTGCTGGACGATCAACTCGTCCAGCGTCCAGGCGCTGATCGACAGGCTTTGCGCGGTGGCGTCCGGCCGGGTCAGACCGGCTTGCGTCAGGCTCATCTCCTCGCCGATGGCGGAGACGATGCCGACCGTCTTGATCGCCTGAATACGGCTGGCGCGGGTCTCGAATGCCGCGGCGGCGCCGAGCGCGACGCAAGCGGCCGCGAGGCCGATCCATAGAAATGCGATGCGGCGCATGGCGGGCTACCGAATCCTGAAATCGAACGAATAGGACGCGCCGAGCCCGACCGTCGTCTGGTTCGACGACCCACGCAGCTTCACCAGCGGGCTGTCCGCGGCATCGCCGAGCAGCTTCTCGTATTCGACATAGGCGTGAACCTCCCACTGCGGATTGATGCGATAGGAGATCTGGCTGCCGAAGCCGACCGAGTGCGCGCCGCTCTTCGCATCGTACATCGGCAATCCCGATGCCAGGGCCTGCGCCGCATCGACGCCAAAGTAAGGCGCGGTCGCCTTGCTGCTCTTCCAGGTGAAGCGCGGGCCGGCCGAGATCGTCAGCCTTTGAATCAGCGGCACGATGACGTCGGCGGAGACGTCGGCGACCGCGCCGGTGTGGCCGCCGATGCCGTGGCGCAATTCGCCGCGCAAGCGTAGCCAGTCGACCGGGTAATATTCGACGAAGCCGCCAAGCTCATAGGCAGCCTTGACGTCGCCGAGGCCGGTCAGCTCGGCATATTTGTCGGCTTTACGCGCGGCGACGTATTTGAACGCAGGTCCCGCGCGAAAATTGCCGACGTCGAGCAGCGCGATGCTGGCGCTGTCGCGCGGCCCCCGAAACTGATCGATCGATCCGGCGCGGCGAATCGAGAAGATCGGGATCGGCATGAACTTGCCGTTCTTCGATCCGACGAAATCAGGCATGTACTGTCCGCCGATGCCGACCATGACGGTCCAGTTTCCAGTCGGCGAGGGCAGCATCGGCAGATCAAATGGAGGAGCCGGCAGCGTGAACGCGGTCTTTGCCGCGGTCTGCGCCGATGCGGATTGAGGGATCGTCAGGGTCGTGCCGAGCGCGGCAAGCACGGCGGTCGTCAGCCGCGCAGTCACCGTGAGGCGGAGAGCGGCTTCGTCAGGATAAGTCATTACGGGGCCCCGGACCGGCCTTATGGCCTGGTCGACTGTTGTGGTTCGGAGCCCCAGCATGTGGTCCGGCAAAATTGCCCCAAGATTGCAAGGCGGGAGCCCGCTGGCCAATCCGCAGCCTGTGTGTGCGGGTCGCGCGCCGCAAACCAACATTGCCCGAACATTGCCGGGACGCCCGCATGCGGCCGAACTTTGAGCGACGGGATGTGTCAGCTCCCTGCGCTCTGCCTTTTATTCGACAAGCTGGCTGCCTTAATGGGAACCCTGCGACGAGCCGAAACGCCAGACTTCGGCCAGGAGAGTCACGCTCGGGGTTGTGTCACCCAGCAGAGTTCAAGGACAACCCGCGTGCGCTCCCTCGTGATCGAAGACGAACCGCAGATCGGCGCCTATGTCAGCCGCCTGCTCGGACAATTGCACGGAATCGTCGACATCGTCGGCTCGATTACCGATGCCCGTCAGGCACTGAACAACTTCAAATATGATCTCGCGATCGTCGACCGCATGCTGCCCGACGGGGACGCGCTCCAGGTGGTGACGGCGCTGAGCCAGTCGCCGGAGCGTCCCGCGATCATCATGCTGACGTCCAAGGACGCCAAGGAGGACGTCGTCGACGGCCTCAACGGCGGTGCCGACGACTATCTCGGCAAACCGTTCGAGCCGCAGGAGTTGCTTGCGCGGGTGCGGGCGGTGCTGCGGCGTCCCCGGCTGCTTGCGCCGTCGGTGCTGTCGCTCGGCAATGTCGAGCTGCATCTCGGCAGCAACGAGGCCGTCGTCGCCGACACCAGGATCCTGCTGCGGCGGCGCGAAGCGCTGATCCTCTGCGCGCTGCTGATGCGCCGCGACCGCGTCGTCACCCGCACTGCCCTGATCGAGGAGATCTACGGCTTCGACGACGAGATCGAGTCCAATACGCTCGAAGCGCAGGTCTCGCGCCTGAGGAAGAGGCTGGCCGAGCTCGGCGGCGATGTCGAAATCCGAAGCATGCGCGGCATCGGTTACATCCTGCGCCTGGCGACGCCGCGATGACGTCGATCGCCCGGACTTTCGCCATCTCGCTCGGCGTCGCCGCCACGACGATTTTCCTGATCATGCTAGGCCTGTTCATCTGGCGCTATCCGACGGAGGAGCGCGAGTTCAGGGCTTGCCGGGTCGTGGCTGCGGTCCTCGACCACGCCACCGATATCGACGGGCAGAGCCTCTCGGTGCGCTCGACCCCCGCCCTCCAGGAGCTGAAGGCGGACAGTCCGAATCTCTGGTACGTCGTGTCCGCAGGCGACATGATCGCCGAGTACGGCAGCGAACGCCGGCCGGCCCTCCCCTTCGCGTTTCCCTATCACGGGCCCGTTGGCTCCTCGGTCTTCAACACGCTCGACCAGAAGAGCACCTTCTGCCTCGCCGTCGTGCAAAGAGGCTCGTTGCAGCTCGCGATGATGATCGGCGAGCCTCAGGTCCGTTTCGGCCGGATGGCAAGAAACTTTCTCATCCGCAGCATCTTTTCGATCTCGCTGCTGGCGCTGGCCTTTGCCGCGACCGTCGCCGTCGGCGCGGCGCTGGCCGCACGCTTCGTCTCGCGCGGCATCGAAAGGGTGGCGCTTCGCGCGCTCGCGATCGATCCTGCGGCACCGCAGGGCCTGATCTCCCTGCACGAGGTGCCCCGCGAGCTGAAGCCGCTGGTCGAGGCGCTGAACCGCGCCTTCGGCGAGATCGACGCCTATATCAGGATGCAGCGCCGCTTTCTCGGCAATGCCGCCCATCAGCTCCGCACGCCGCTGACGCTGCTGCGGGCCAAGGTCGAGGACGTATCCGAGCCGGCCCTGAAAGCCGAGCTGATCCGCGACATCCGCCGCCTGACGTCGCTGGTCTCCGCCATGCTCGATCTGGCGCGGCTGCAAAACCATGCGATCGAGGCGCGACCGATCGATGTCGGCGAAATAGCCCGGGACGTGCTGGCCGATTTCGGCCCCTCGGCGCTCGACGCCGGCATCGAGCTCGCGCTGGAGCAGGCCGGGCACGATCCGGTCATGGTGCAGGGCGTGGACGCGGCGGTGCGCAGCGCGCTCGCCAATCTCGTCGGCAATGCCCTCATCCACGCCCGTGGCGCGCGACGCATCACCGCCACTCTCAGCCGCGATGGCATCTCGATTCACGATGACGGCGCGGGCCTGCCGCACGGCGTCGAGCAAGGGCTGACCGAGCCGTTTCAGACCGGCAACAACGCCGGCGACGGCGCAGGCCTCGGCCTGTCGATCGTCCGCGAGATCATGGCCGCCCATGGCGGCGAGCTGGTCATCTCCTCCGCACCCGGCCGCGGCACGACCATGAGCCTGCGCTTTCCCGTGACCGCAGGGTCGACCCGATCTCCGCACCTGGAGCTGCAGACCGGCTAGCTGCGAGCTGCGTCGCTCGATGCCGCGAAACCGTCCGGAAGCATTGACACGGTAGATTTCGTCGCCGTTTCATCCTGTCGCATCACGCAATCAAATAGATGCGCTCGCGGCCACACGATTGTTCGCACGCGAGCGAACCTGTTCCTGCATCGCCACGACCAAACCTCCGATTGACATCTTCAACGGAGCTTTTCCAATGCGTTTTCTCTCGATGATTGCCATCGCCGGCGCCGTGATTGCGAGCTCGGCCGCGTTGGCCGGTGAGCTTCCCTCCTACGAAGTGACGTCGTATCCGATCACGCCGACGCAGGTTCGGGTGCTCGGCGGCGCCGGCGTGGAGGAGCAGTCGGCGGCGCCTGCGATGATCGTCGCCGGCATGCCGGCCTCGCCCGTACAGCTTTCCGTGCTGTCGCCGCGGATCAAGCAGCTCGCGAGCGCAGGTTCGAACGATCAAGCGCACTGAACCTGGCTTTGTCGTCGTCCGGTTCGATGCTCCGCGCCGACCGGATGGCAAGCGCTTGTGCGTCATGACGCCCCGCAGTCGAAGTGGTCACGGCTAGGGCGAACGCTGCCATCCGCCGTCCGCATGCTGCGCGGGGACGCGGCGTGTACTCATAACTCGCGGATGTCAGGTTCTGCGACCACAACAGAATTGTTCCGCTTGTTGATCGCTATACCCGGCCTCGACCTGGAACAGCAATGTGCTGGCGAAGACCGTTCCTCGTAAGCGTGAGCGGTCACGGACTCGCACGATCGAGATTTCGCGAAAGACCTTTCCCAAGTTCTTCCATCGCTGGGTCCTTACCGCGCGAGATCGCTCGGACCAACTTCGATAGTCGCAATCACGCAACAGACTTTGACAGAGTCGTTTGTTTTGAGTGGTTCTAACCGCCGTCCCGATGCCCGACGATATCCAGCATGGTAAGGCCAGATCGGCTCTGGGATCAGCGGTGCTTGGGGGTGTTTGGGATGTCGCGTGTACATTGGTGCGGACTCTTGCGTCGAGCGGCTTTGTTGGGCGCCGTAAGCCATCTCGCTCTCGCGGCCCAATCCATAGGATGTGCAACGACGGTTCTTGCGCAATCGGTCCTTCCGCCGGTCCAAGTCGAGGCGCCGAAGCCTGCGGCTCCTCGCGCGCGCCAGGCTCAACGGACTCAAGGAGCAGCTACGACTCCACAGCGCCGCATCCCTCCGGCTGCACTTCGTCAGGTCGAGCCGGTGCCTTATGTCGCGCCGGCCACCGGCGCACTGGGTGCTCCGCCGGCTCCTTATGCTGGCGGTCAGGTCGCCACTGGCTCGCAGCTCGGCTTTCTCGGCAATCGCGGCGTGATGAATACGCCGTTCAACCAGGTCAGCTATACCGCCAAACTGATGCAGGATCAGCAGGCGCGCACCGTTGCCGATGTGCTTGCCAACGATCCGTCGGTCCGCAGCAAGACACCTTCCGGCAACGGCGTCGACGGCCTCTACATAAGAGGCTTCTATTACGACGCCGGCGACTATGCGATGAACGGCCTCTACGGCATGGCGCCTGCGTATTCGACGTCGGCCAATTATCTCGAGCGCGTCGAGCTTCTTAAAGGGCCCGGCGTCATGCTCGGTGGCATGCCGCCGGCGGGCGCAATCGGCGGCAGCGTAAACTTGGTAACGAAGCAAGCTCCCGACTTCGACATCACCCAACTTACCGGCGTGTACATTTCCAAATCACAGTTCGGTGCTTTCATCGACGTGGCGCGTCGCTACGGCGAGCACAAGGAGTTCGGCATTCGCTTCAACGGCGGCGGGCGAGGCGGAAACACCGCGATCGACCGTCAGACCGACGAGCTTGGAAACGCGGTCCTCAATATGGACTATCGCGGCGAGCGTGCACGAGTCTCCGTTGATCTCGGTTACCAGGCCGAAAATCTCACGCCGCCGCAGCGCTTCCTGACGTTTACGTCAAGCCCGCCCTTCCCGTTCACCATTCCCGTGCCGCCTCCGCCTCGGCCCGGCACCAACTACATGCCGGACTGGGCGAGCTGGAAGACGAAGGATTCGTTCACGATGGCACGGGTCGAGGTCGACATGACCGACTGGCTCACCGTTTACGCTGCCGGCGGCTATCACCGGAGCGACGTCGATTTTCAGTACGTATCGCCGCGCATCACCAACCTTGGTGGCCTTGGAAATTGGTCAAATCCCGCTCTGAAGGGGTATGACATCTTCGAGAACTACGCGAGCGACATCGGCTTTCGCGCGACCGGCAACTCCGGCCCTGTCAAGCATCTCTTCACGATGAACTATTCGACGTTCGACCGGGACTACACGTCCTTCGGCAGGTCCGGCGGTATCATCAATTCGAATCTGTACAACCCCATTCCGAGCCCGCTGCCGAACTTCACCACCATCGTGCAGAATCTGAAAACCCAGACAAATATGAGAAGCGTCGGCATTGCCGACACGATGTCGATGTTCGGCGACCGCCTGCAGCTCATCGTGGGCGCGCGGCGGCAATCGGTCGGTGCGGACAGCCAGACTTTTCTGACGCCGCCGACCGCCTCGCATATCGAAGGCTCGGTATGGAGCCCCGGCTACGCAATCATCGTGAAGCCCGTCGAGAATGTTTCGCTCTACGCGAACTACATCGAAGGCCTTAAGCTGCCGGAAATAGTCTCTGGAGCGACAACATACTCGAACGTCGGCGAAATTCTGCCGCCCGCTCAAACCAAACAACTGGAAGCCGGCGCCAAGATCGATGTGGGTCGCATTACATTCACCACTTCCTACTTCGATATCACGGCCCCGAACGCATCGTCGGTTCCTGTGGCGGGGCGGCTGCCTGCACGAAGCCTCGTCGGCGAACAGCGCAACCGTGGCATCGAACTCTACACGTTCGGTGAATTGGCTCCCTGGTTTCGGGTGCTCGGCGGTGTGACGATCATCAACGGCGAGGTGGTTTCCCAAAGGTACGCGTACCCGGGCGGCGTCACATTCAACTACAACGGCAGGACACCGGTCGGCATCTCGACGGTGAACCTCAATATCGGCGCTGAATGGGACACTCCTTTCGTCGATGGCCTGACGCTTACGAGCAGGGTCATCTACACCGGCGAAAGTTTTGCCGATGATGCCAACACACAAGTGCTGCCTGACTGGACGCGGGTCGATGTCGGGGCACGTTATACCTTTGCTTCGCCGTGGAACGGCAAGCCCATTGTCGTTCGCGCGAGCGTCGAGAACGTTTTCAACGTGGCCTACTACAACTCTTACCGCACGGTCAGCAGCGCAGTCTCGCTCGGCGCGCCGCGCACCTATCTGATGTCGACCACGTTTAATTTTTGAGGCGAGGTCCACCGTTTGGCAGCGTCGCATTCAAAGGTGCGGGATCGCAGCCGCTGGCATCCCTGGCTGCGGGCCCTGCTGGCAGGACCGTGCGCGCTCGCACTCACGGCGCTGATCTTGTCCGTGATGCCGTTCTGGATGCCGAAAGGCGCCGGAGGCGTTGACCACATCGCGTTTCCATTGTTCTTCATGCCCGCGATCTGGGGCATCATCTTCTTTTATGCCCTGCTGGATCGGAACCTCGGCCGCGTTGCGATTACAATGACGGTCATCGCCGCCATTCACGCAATCGCACTAAACCGCATGTTTGCCGGTTAGCTCGCGGGGAGAAGCATGTGATCAATCTGAAAGCACCCGAAACCAAGACGCTGGTAGCGGTCCATGGCTGGGCCGGCGCCGTGTTAGGCCTCTTGCTCTACGTCGTCATCGTGACGGGCATGGCGGCGGTGTTCTCGAACGAGATCAAAGCCTGGTCGGGCGGATTGCTCGGTATCAGCGATCCGCTGAACCAACCGCTCGGCGCTGTGCTGGCGCGGCTCGAAGCGCAAACACCTGAGGAGTTTCGTGACGACCTCGGTCTTCGAGCCACACCGGCCGGCAACGTGCATGCGTTCTTCCATGCCGATGAAACTGTAAACGGCGTCCGCCGCGAGCGCGGCGTCCTGTACGAGATCGGACCGAACGAAAGCGTGATCTCGCGCCAGGAAGGACTTGGGAACGAACTTGCGGCCAATGATCCCCACGCCGCGCTCGGACGCTTCTATGTGGATCTTCACGTGCGTCTTCACGTGCCCAATCCGTGGGGACTGATCCTGACTGGCATCTTAGGTCTTGCCATGCTGGTGGCGGCGGTCTCGGGTATCCTGATGCACCGGCATCTGTTCCGGGACATCTTCCTGATGCGCGGACGCGATCGGCTTGTCGGCCTGCGCGATCTGCATTCCGTCGCGGGGACATGGACGTTGCCACACGCCTTCGTGCTGGCCTTCACCGGCGCGTATCTCAGCTTTGCCATCGCCGTGGCGCTGCCGATGTTGGCGAAAATCGCTTTCAAAGGCGATGTGCGCGAAATGGTCACGACGCTGAATGGCTTGAATAGCGTCGACGCCCGTCCGGCGGCAATCGCCGACATTGATCGCATACTGTCCGATGCGCGTCACCGTGCCGGTGCCCCGCTGATGAGTGCAGGATGGGAAAACCGTGGTCGCGCCGATTCGCGGATCACGGTCTTTCCGACGCCGCGGAGCGGGGACCTGACGGCGATGCGCTTGATCTACAACGGATCGACCGGCCAGTTGATCCGCGAGCGGCCGATCATCGGCTTGAAGCCGTCTTGGGGGGCGTCGCTTCTTGGCCTCATCGGCCCAGTTCACTTTGGCAATTTTGCCGGCTGGTGGTCGCGTTCGGTATGGTTCGCGCTGGGTGCTGCAAGCGCGTACGTCGCATGGAGCGGTTTGAATTTATGGGTTCGTCGTCGCTCCAATCAACGTGGCTGGCGTGGGCTTGGCCGCGCCACGGCCTGGGTGGGTGGCGGATTGCCATTCGCGATGACGGTTGCAGCCGTGGCTTATTTTGCCAGCCTGCCGTCGCTCGCCACGGTGTTCTGGACTCCTGTGGCCTTTCTGATTGCGGCCGCACTTGCGCTGATTCCCGCGATAGTGATGCGCTCGGTCGAACGAGTCCCGCCGCTGCTATTCGGCGCGACCGGCATTTTGATGGTCGTGATCCCGGTGTTGCGCACTGCCGTTGGAGGACCCGATTGGAACGCGGCGCTCGCGGCAGGCCAGAGCGCGATACCCGTAATGGATGGACTGGTAGTGCTCGGCGGCCTTGTGTGCGTAGTCTCGGCTGGCTTGTCTTTGCGCCGTCGCGAACAAACGACATTCGGCGCGGGCGCCATCATGCAGTCGGCCGAATGATGCTGCTCGGCTGGCTCGGCTTAGGGGCGGCTTTCTTCAGCGCCGTCTGCGTCGCGATCCTTGCAAGACTTGATCGGAGGCGTCGTAACGGCATCACCGTGCGCCCGCGCATCCGGCGATTGCTCCTGCTGGCGATGTTGATGCCGGGACTCGTCCTCGGCTTCGCCGGAAGATGGAGCGACTTCCTGATTTGGATCGGCGCTGCCGCGATTCTCGGCTGGGCGATTGCGGCATTAGCGAATATGCGCGGCAATCAGGATCAACCATCTTAAGCTCGTTTGCATTCGGCAGGCACCTTAAGCTGGCCGAGCACGCCCGGGATGTGCCTCGCTTGTCTTCGCTCGTCGCGCGACCTCCACCCGCTCACGCTGTGTGCATCGCGCAGAGAGCGTCAGGGTCGGATCCACTTTGCCAAATAGCAGACGGGCATGCTTCGGTCACAGCGACTTGCAACATAATCAGGCCCGACCCGGACTTCAGGCTCCAGTCCGCGTTTGCCCCGCTCGCGGGGAAAAGCGGACATCGGTCGGGCGCTTATGACACGCCCAACGGCTCTACTGCTTCGGCGCCGGTGCCATCATCGCGCCGCCCTTCTTCGCGGGCGCCGTTTGCTTGGTGGCCGCGGCCTGGGCGGGCAGATATTTTGCCACGATGGCGGGATCGACCTGGGCGATGTTGGCGTCAGGCAGACGCGTCCAGGTCTCGTCCTTGCCGAGCAGCGAAATGCCGAGATAGCCGCGCAGCGTCAGGGTCTGGCCGTCGGGACTGACCTTCATGTTGGCCTTCCAGATCTGGCCGTCGCGCGGATTGAGCACGTTGCCGCCTTCGTACTTCAAGCCTTCGCGCTTCATATTGCGGACGAAGGAGATGCCGAGCACCGGCGCGTTCTTGCGGTCATCGGTGCACTTGCTGCAGACCTCGTTCGGATCGTCGCCGGGGCGCGGGAAGGTCTTTGCGATCACGCCTTCGAAGACGCCGTTGCGGTCGACGAAGAGAAACCATCCGACCGTCCTGCCGTCTTCGACCTTCTGCCACAGGCCCGCCGCCGTGGGCTCGGCTGTCTGCGCCGCAGACGGCCTCACCGTCGCGAGCGACAATGCGAGCGCGAGGAAGGAGAGCAGCCGAAGGCTGGAGAAATTCCGCATGAGATCACCTTGCTATTCCACGACCGGAATGGCCGCAGACTACGGCGATTTCGCGAACGGTTCCAGCACCAGAAACATGGGGCATGCCTTGCCGCCCCCGTCGCCGTCAGTTGACACCGAGCTTCTTTTGCAGGCTGGAGGACGAGGTCGTGTATTGGAACACGAGCCGCTTCTCCGGATAGACGTAGCGATGGGCTTTTTGCGACATCAGTGCGCCCTCGTGGAAGCCGCACAGGATCAGCTTGATCTTGCCGGGATAGGTGTTGATGTCGCCGATTGCGAAGATGCCCGGCACGTTGGTCTCGAACGCGGAGGTTTCGACCGGCACCAGATTGTTCTCCAGCGCGATGCCCCAGTTCCCGACCGGACCGAGCTTCATGGTCAGCCCGAAGAACGGCAGCATAGTGTCGCAGGCGACCTCGGTGATGCTGTTGTCGTTGCCCTTGACGGTGGCACCGGTGAGCTTGCCGTCGGCGCCTGACAGCGCGGTGACCTGGCCGAGCTTCAGATCCATCTTGCCGCCGGCAACCAGCGCGCGCATCTGCTCGACGCTGTGGGGCGCCGCGCGAAACTCGTCGCGACGGTGTAGCAGCGTGATGCGCTTGGCAATGGGATGCAGATTGAGCGTCCAGTCGAGCGCGGAATCGCCGCCGCCGACGACCAGCACGTTCTTGTCGCGGAACGTTTCCATCTTGCGCACCGCGTAATGCACCGAGGTGCCTTCATAGGCCTCGATGCCCGGCACCGGCGGACGCTTGGGCTGGAACGAGCCGCCGCCGGCCGCGATCACCAGCACCTTGCACTCGAACACCTTGCCGGCGTCCGTGGTGCAGCGAAACAGGGGATCGCCGATCTTCTCCACGGTCTCGACCATCTCGCCGAGATGGAAGGTCGGATGGAACGGCTTGATCTGCTCCATCAGCGCGTCGGTGAGGCCCTGCCCCGAGACCTGCGGAATGCCGGGAATGTCGTAGATCGGCTTTTCCGGATAGAGCTCGGCGCACTGGCCGCCGACCTTGTCGAGGATGTCGACGAAATGCGCCTTCATGTCGAGAAGGCCAAGCTCGAAGGCGGCGAACAGACCGCAGGGGCCGGCGCCAATAATCAGCACATCGGTTTTGATCGCGTCGCTCATGTCGTCTCTTTGTCTGTCGCTATCTGTTGGACGGCGCCCTTTGGGCCGAGGTGACCCTTGCCTGTCTAGCCAACGGGGATGGATCAGGGAAGGCATAAAAGCGGGAGCGCCCCGCGGCCGCGCCCACTTGCAGGGGCAGCATAACTGGGCTGTAACCAGCAAGGATATGACGGAGATCAATCGGTGAACGCACCAAGTCGCCTCGATACGACGCCGCGCCTGGAGGACTTTCCCTACCGCCTCAGCGACAACGTCCGCTTCGGCGACCTCGATCCCAACCAGCACGTCAACAACGCGGTCTACGCCACCTATTTCGAGACCGGCCGCGTTACGCTGATGAAGCTGCCGGAATACGGCCTGACGCCACCGGGCCTCGCCTGGATCATGGTGCGCCTCGACATGCATTTTCGCGCCGAACTGCGTTGGCCGGGCACCATCGAGCTCGGCCTCGGCGTCGTGAAGCTGGGACGCACGTCCGTGACCTTCGAGCAGGTCGTGTTCTCGGAAGGAAAATGCGTCGCCTCGGCGACGTCGGTCGGCGTCTTGCTCGACGAGGCGACGCGCCGGCCGGCCCCGCTGACCCCTGAGGTGATCGAGAAATTCAGACCCTGGCACAAGCGCGGCATCGAGGTCGCGCCGCCGAGCGGTTAGTCTTTCGAGGGACGATCAGGCCTGACGTTCCGGCGTCGTCACGACGAGACCGTCGAGGTCGTCGGTGACCTTGATCTGGCAGGACAGGCGCGAATTCGGGCGCACGTCGAAGCCGAAGTCGAGCATGTCCTCTTCCATCGGGGTCGGGCTGCCGACCTTCTCGCGCCAGGCTTCGTCGACATAGACATGGCAGGTCGCGCAGGCGCAGGCGCCGCCGCATTCGGCCTCGACCCCGGGAATGCTGTTCCGGATCGCGGCTTCCATCACGGTTGCGCCGTTCTCGATTTCCACCGTGCGGGTTTCGCCCTTGTGGTCGACAAAGTGAATCTTGGCCATGTGTGCTCGTGTTGCCGCGGTGCTGGGAATGAAGGAGGGTCCGGGCTGTCCTATAACGGGTCGATCAGCCCGGCGCCATAGGGTTTTGATGCGAAGTGAATGCCGCTTTACGGCAAGAAAATGCGTCAAAACAAGAGGCTAAGACAAGAGCCTGGTATCCGGCTCGGCCGCGCGGCCTCAAGCCTTCAGGATCGCCTCGATGGCGGCGCGAGCCTCGGTCACGGCCTCCTTCAGCGCGGCGAAGGCGTGGCGCTCGTTATGGCCGATCTGGATCGCGGTCTCCAGGCTCGCGGCGGCATCGGCCACCGCAAAGGCGCCGATCCCGCGCGCCGACCCCTTGAGCTTGTGGGCAAGCGCGCCGGCCTCGGCCGGCAAGCCCGCCATCGCCGCCACCAGGCGCACCGCCTGCTCGGCGAACATGGCCAGCACTTCCTGCTCCAGCTCGGCGTCGCCGAGCGTCATCCGGGAGAGATGGTCGAGGTCGAGCGCGCTGTCGATGGGTGCAAGCGGGGGCGAGGGCATCCAGTCCATCCGTTGCAGTTCAGGCGTCATGGCGAAAGGCCCCGGCATCGCGCGACGGTTCCGCCGGTCCGGCGGTGAGTTCACCTCACCCAAGCATGGAAATGGTTAACGAAATGTTTGGGGTCGCAGACGCAGTTCTGCCCGTTTATTGACGAAAAGTTGCCGCAATCGGCCGAGTCCGGTGGAGAATTTCATTTATTGCTAAGGCGTTACGGCGCGATCCTGTTAACGATGATTAAGAATGTCTTAATCGCAGGCATTTCATTCGCGACGCTCTGCCAATAGGATGTTGCGGAAATTGGCGGACAAGCCGTCCGGGTGGGGACGGCTCGGAGATCCGCGCAAGCGGCATGATCCGGTCTGTGGGCTTGCGCAGGGCGCAGGGCTCGCGGGGGGACGCGTACAAGTAACGAGGGCTCGGACTGAACATGGCGAACACTCCGAAAAAGGTCAAAGACCCCACAGAAGTCGCGCTTTCTGCAATTCAGGAAGCCCTCAACATCAGCGACACCGCTGCGGATACCAGCCGCAACGCCGCGATGCGCAGCGAGACGGCGCCCCCGGTGACGCCTCCGGCCTTCGACGAGCCGAGCTTCGAGCCGCGCCCTGCCGCGAACGAACGCTCGACCGTGTTCGACCCGGTCGAGGAGCCGCGCGCCTCGCGTCGCGCCGCCAACGACGACCGCGAGACCATCGGCCAGCTGCTGCAGGCGCTGCAGAAGGGCCGCCCTGCCCGCAGCGTCTATACCTTCGCCACCATCTTCGCCGGCGTCTGGCTCGCCGCCTGTGCCGCGCTGACGTTCGGCTTCCTGCCCTCGATCCAGGCCGCCATGGGCCAGAGCGGCGGCGTGCTCGTCATCGCCGGCCTGATCGCGATGTTCTTCGCGCCGATCATGCTGTTCTACTTCCTCGCCAGCCTGGTCTGGCGCGGCCAGGAAATGCGCATGATCGCGCAGGCGATGGCGCAGGTCGCGATCCGCTTCTCCGAGCCCGAGGGCTCGGCCTCCGATTCCATGGTCACCGTCGGCCAGGCCATCCGCCGCGAGGTCGCGGCGATGGGCGACGGCATCGAGCGCGCGATCGCGCGCGCCGGCGAGCTCGAGACGCTGGTCGCCAACGAGGTCGCGGCGCTCGAACGCGCCTATTCCGACAACGAAGTGCGCATCCGCGCCCTGCTCCAGGACATCGCGCATCAGCGCGACAACCTGGTCGGCCAGGCCGAGCAGGTCCGCAGCGCCATCTCCGGCGTGCAGATCGATCTGCGCCACGACATCGCGCTGATCTCGGACGCGATCGCCTCGCGCGTCGACGAGGTCGCCAAGTCCATCACCGGCGCGCTGGAAGAGCGCGGCGCCCACATCACCAGTGCGCTGAGCAATGCCGGCGACAACATGATCCTGGCGCTCGGCGAGCGCGGCGGCGACCTGCTCGACCGCCTCGAGGAGGCCAGCAACGAGACCACGCGCGCCGTGCTCGACGCCAGCGAGCGGCTGACCACCAGCCTGAACTTCAAGACCGGGCACGTCCACGACGAGTTCGTCGACCTCGCCGACCGCGTCCACGAGATGCTGAACGAGCGCATCGACCGCATCACCGGCGAATTCGAGCAGCGCTCCGCTGCGATCGTCGACGGCATTTCCGAGCGCACAGAGCAGGTGCACGACAGCCTGAAGAATTCGTCCGACTCGCTGCTGCTCGAGCTCGAGCTGCGCTCCAATGACCTTTCCGCCAAGATCGACGACGCCGGCAACCGCCTCGCCAGCCAGATCATGACGAGCGGCGACAAGGCGAGCGAGGCGCTCGACGCCACCGTCAACACCCTGGTCGCCAAGGTCGTCAGCCAGACCGAGACCGCGCACGATTCGCTGTCGCTGCAGATGAGCGCGTTCGACGAACTGGTCAGGAACCAGGGCACCGAGCTGGTCGAGAAATTCGCCCGCGATTCCGGCACGCTGGGCGCCCTGATCACGCGCCACATCTCCGAGTTCGACCGCACCGTGAAGACCTTCGGCGGCGAGATCGTCGAGCGCATGGGCCAGCGCACGCAGGACATCCATGAGTCGCTGAAGACCTATGTCGACAATTTCGACACCCGCTTCACCGCCAATGGCGGCGAGATCACCGCGATCCTCGACCAGCGCCTGGCGCAGTTCGAGACCACTATAGGCGAACGCGTCAGCAATTTCGACGCCTCGCTGAACGGCAAGATCTCCGGCCTCGATTCCACGATCGAAGGCCACATCAAGACCTTCGACGAGCAGCTCGGCGGCCGCGTCACCGCGCTCGAGCAGTCGTTCGACAGCCGTGCGAAGTCGATGACCGAGACGATCGACGGACGCATCAACACGCTCGCCTCGTCGCTGACCGACGGCGCCGCGCAGGCGATCCAGTCGATCGACAGCCGCCTCACCCACCTCACGAGCACGCTGACCGACGGCGCGTCGCAAACCATCCAGTCGATCGATACGAGGCTGACGCATCTCACGACGACGCTCACCGGCGGCGCGACGCAGGCGCTCGAATCGATCGACTCCCGCCTCACCTACCTGACCACCGCGGTGACGAACGGGGCATCGCAGGCCGTGCAGTCGATCGACACGCGCCTGACGCTGCTGACCTCGACGCTCACCGACGGCACCGCGCAGGCGATCGAAGCGGTCGACCGCCGCATCACCGGCGTCACCGAGATCATCGACGGCCGCAGCATGCACCTGACCGACACGGTCACCGCGCGCTTCCAGGAGATCCAGCAGGCCATCGAGACCAAGGTCGGCTCGGTCGCGAGCGACATCGACGTGCGCGTGGCGCAGTTCGAGGACCTGCTCGGCTCGCGCGTCGAGGCCGTTGCCGGCCGCATCGAGAGCAGCGGCCGCCAGGCCAGCGAGGACATGATGTCCCGCGCCGAAATGATCTCGACCGCGATCCGCTCGCATGTCGAGGACGCCGAGCGCTCGCTCACCAACCTCGTTGTCAACACCAGCGAGACGATCCAGACCGGCGCACGCGCCGCCCAGCAGTCGCTGATGACGGTCTCCTCCGACGTCAACGCCCAGCTCAAGATGACCTCCGCAGAGGTCGAACAGGCGTTGACCGCGGTCGGCACCGGTGCGGCGAACTCGATCCTGACAAGCGCCCGCGAGGCGCAGTCGACCCTGGTCGCGGCGTCGGGCGAAGCCTCCACCCAGATCAAGGGGCTCGCGGCCGACGTCGAGCGCACGCTCTCGGCGGCAGGCTCGGCCACCGCAGCCTCGATCCTGGCCGGCGCCCGCGAGGTGCAGACCACCCTCGTCACGGCGTCCTCGGACGCGGCCAACCACGTCAAGACGCTGACGGCCGACGTGCAGCGCTCGCTGTCGCTGGCCGGCACCACCACGGCAGAATCGATCACCGCCGGCGCCCGCGACGCGCAGAGCGCGCTGATCGCGGCCTCGAGCGAGACCGCCAACCAGATCAAGGCGCTGTCCTCAGACGTGCAGCGTTCGCTCACAATGGCCGGCACTTCGACCGCCGAGATCCTCACCACCGGGGCACGCGAGGCGCAGAACACGCTGGTCGCCGGCTCCGCGGATGCGGCGGCCCAGGTCAAGTCGCTCACCGCCGACGTGCAGCGCTCGCTCTCGATGGCCGGCACCTCGACCGCCGAAACGATCACGGCCGGCGCGCGTGAAGCGCAGAGCATGCTGGTCACGGCGTCGTCCGAGGCAGCCAACCAGGTCAAGTCGCTCGCGGCCGAGGTGCATCGTTCGCTCTCGCAGGTCGGCCAGTCGACCGCCGAGACCATCACCACCAGCGCCCGCGACGCCCAGAGCACCCTGCTCACGGTCTCGGCCGAGCAGACCAGCCAGGTCCGCTCGCTCGCAGCCGAGATGCAGCGCGCGCTGGCGACTGCCGGCGGCGCCACCATCGAGGCGCTCACCAGCGGCGTGCGCGAGGCCCAGGGCACGCTGATCTCGGCTTCGACCGACGCGGCGACCCAGATCAAGTCGCTGACCACCGACATCGAGCGCACGCTGACCGCGGTCGGCGCCGACACCGCCTCGACCATCCTCAACAGCGCCCGTGAGGCCCAGACCTCGCTGACCTCGACCTCAGCGGACGCCGCGAGCCAGATCCGCACGATCTCGACCGAGATCGAGCGCACGCTGAGCGCGGCCGCCGCCAACGCGACCAACGACATCCAGACCAGCGCGCTCAACGCCCAGAACGCGCTGATCTCGGCCTCCAACGAGGCGAGCTCGCGGGTCAAGTCGAGCTCGGCCGACGTCGAACGTTCGGTGCTCGCTGCCAGCTCCAGCTTCGGCCAGGCCATGACCGGCAAGACCGACGAGATCGTCACCTACGTGCAGCAGCAGGCCGACCGTCTGTCGAACATGATCGACGCCAAGCGCGGCGCGCTGGTCGACGCGATCGGCTCGAAGACCAGCCAGCTCACGCTCGACATCGACCGCGTCACCTCGGACGCGCTGAAGTCGATCGAAACGCGCGGCCAGGCCTTCTCGCAGACCATGATGGGCAACGGCTCGGAAGTCGCCCGCACCATCAACGCGGCGAGCGAGATCGCCACCAGCGCTGTCGGCAAGTCGCTGAAGGACCTCGAGCAGGCCTCGCGTTCGGCGATCGACCAGTCGCGCCAGGTCTCGGTCGCGGCCGTCACCGAGATGCAGGAGACCAGCAAGATCCTGCGCACCGACACCGTGGCGCTGTTCGAGCGTCTGCGCGAAGGCAACATCCTGCTCCAGGAAGTGCTGACCGGTGCGCACGACAACCTCAACTCGCTCGAGCGGGCGCTGGTGACGCGCGTCGCCGACTTCGTCTCGGCGATGAACGACGTCACCTCGCGCAACGGCGCGGCGACGCAGAACCTGGAAGAGCAGCTCAACGTCTTCAACAGCAAGACCACGAAGGCGCTGCAGGATCTCGGCGAGCTGTCGACCCAGTTCGACGCGCACGGCAAGGCGCTGGTCGAGGCCGCCCAGGTCGTCGAGCAGAGCAACAAGAACACCACCGCCTCGCTCGCCGAGCGCAAGCAGGCGCTGGAATCGCTGGTCACCACGATCGACCTGCGCACCGCCGATCTCGACCAGCGGCTGTCGCGCTTCACCGGCCTGCTCGATGAATCGCTGGCCGCGGCCGAGGAGCGCGCCCGCGACATCGCCCGCGTCGTCGCCGAGACCGCCGGCGCCGGCTCGGCCGCGATCACCCGCCAGTTCGAGGCGGTGCGCGTGGCCTCCGAGGAGGAGCACCGCCAGACCATCGAGGCGATGCACGACATCTACCGCCAGACCACCGACGAGGCGGACGCGATGTTCAAGCAGTCGACCGAGAAGTTCACCAACCTCGTCGCCAGCATGAAGCAGATGGCCCTCGAGATGCACAACGAGCTCGAAGCCACCCGCAACGAGCTGCGCCGCGGCGTGCTCGAGATGCCGCAGGAGGCCGCCGAGAGCACCGCGCAAATGCGCAAGGTGATCGTCGACCAGATCGAGGCGCTCGCCGAGCTGAACCGCATCGTGGCCCAGCACGGCCGCGGCCTCGACGTCACCACGGCGGGCCGCGCCTCCGTCGCCGTGCATCGCCAGGAAGAGCCGGTGATGGCCGTTGCGGCCGCTCGCGCGACCGAGACCCGCATGCGCGACACCGGCAGCGCCTCCACGCTGCCGCCGCCGGATCTCGGCATGCCGGCCGCGCGCCGCACCGAAGCGCCGCCGGTCGCGCCTTCCGGCAACGACCAGGGCCGTGACGGCTGGCTGTCGGACCTGCTCAGCCGGACCGACGCCAATCAGGGCGCCCCGACCGGACGTGAGGCTCCCCGTGGCCGCCCCGCGCCGCAGCCGCAGGCCCCGCAGGCCAGCAGCAATCCGCTGGAATCGCTGTCGCTCGACATCGGCCGGCTGATGGACCGCAACCTCGCCGCCGAGATGTGGGACCGCTACCAGCGCGGCGAGAACAAGGCGTTCACCAAGCGCCTCTACACGCCCGCCGGCCAGAAGGCCTTCGACGAGGTCGCCCGCAAGTACCGCGCCGACCGCAACTTCAAGGGCACGGTCGACCGCTACGTCGCCGAGTTCGAGCGCCTGCTCGACGAAGTCGCCCGCGACGGCCGCGGCCCGCAGGAGCTGCGCAGCCACCTGACCTCCGAGACGGGTCTGGTGTACACGCTGCTGGCGCATGCGGCGGGCCGGCTGGGGTGAGCGGCAAATAGCGAGTGACGGGTAGCGAACGCAAAACGGAGGCCTCAGGCCTCCGTTTTTTTGTTTTGGGCATCCTCGCTGCCGTGCCCCGGACGCAGCGCAGCGCCCCTTCGGCGGTGCGCTGCAGAGCCGGGGCCCATGTCTCCGCGTGTACCGTGTTGCCGCCTGATGGGGTGGACGGCCCCCTACGGCATCAGTTGTGCCAGAATGAGGTTGTCAGACACCCATTCACAGGAGCCGTCCGTGAACCAGATTATCCGTATTGGGATGGATACGTCGAAGCATATTTTTCAACTGCATGGGGTTGATGCATCCGAGCAGGTGGTGCTGCGCAAGCGGCTGACCCGCAAGGCGATGCTGGAGTTTTTCACTAAGCTGCCGCCGACGGTGATTGCGATTGAGGCTTGCGGGGCTGCTCACCACTTGGCACGGGAGCTCGGCAGGCTGGGACACACGGTCAAGCTGATTGCGCCGCAACTGGTGAAGCCCTACGTGCCGCGCAACAAGAACGACGGACGCGATGCGGAGGGACTTTGCGAGGCGTCGAGCCGGCCGCGGATGCGGTATGTGCCTGTAAAGACGGCGGAGCAGCAGGCCGCACTGATGCTGCTTGGCGTCCGCGAGCAATTGGTCGGGCGTCGCACGCAACTCTCCAACACGATCCGCGGTCATGCGGCGGAGTTCGGTCTGACCGAGGCCAAGGGGCTGGACAAGCTCGCTGCGTTTCTGGCCGCGATCGAGCGGGACGAACGTGTGCCCGTGCTGGCCCGCGAGCTTTTTGTGATGCTTGCTCGGCAATACGACCAGGTGCAGACCGAGCTGAAGGCGATCGAGGCCAAGCTGCGGGCCTGGCACCGGGCCGATGCCACGAGCCGGCGATTGGCGCAGATCCCGGGGGTCGGCCCGGTGACGGCGGCCGCGCTGGTGATGAAGGCGCCTGATCCGCACGCCTTCCGTTCGGGACGATTGTTCGCAGCCTGGCTCGGCCTGACGCCCAAAGACCATTCCACCGCAGGAAAGACCAGGCTCGGCAAGATAACCCGAGCCGGCGACGAGAGATTACGTCAACTTCTTGTGGTCGGGGCGACCGCGGTCGTCAAGCAAGCGACCGGGAAGCGCCGTCGTGGATCGCGCTGGCTGCTCGACCTACTCCAGCGCAAGACGCCGAAGCAGGCAGCCGTGGCGCTGGCCAACAAGACTGCACGCATCGCCTGGAAGCTGATGGCGACGGGAGAGGATTATGACCGCGCGCGGTTCGATGCCAAAAGCGATGCCGAAGTGGCCGCCGCCGCGTAGTTGAGATTCGGCCGACCGGCGGGCTCGCCCACCGGCCGAACCGGAGCTGCAAGAGCAGAGGAGATGGTGCGATCGATCGTTCCGAGATGCGAGCAAATCCGTGGGACCCAGTGGTCGAACAAGACCGCCCTTCTGATTGGAACTCGCGTCGCGAAAACCATCTTGGCCCGCGGTTCAACACGCCGCATCAACAGGCCGGACATATGGATGCAAGCGATCCGATCAAACCTTACAAAGCTCTTGTGCCACGGGGGCCGTCCACATATGGGTCCCGGCTCTGCGCTGCAACGCTGACGCGTTGCCGCTTGTCCGGGACACGAGCGTGTTCGCCTACCGTCTCGGCGCAGCCGCCGGCTTCGGCGGTTCGGGCGGCGGTGCGGGCTGTGACGAGTTGCTGGCGCCGAACAGCACGCGGGTCGGGTTGCGGTCGAAATTGTTCACGGCGCGGCTGATGTCGCCGAGGGTGCGGCGGCCGTCTGCCATCAGCGCGCCGGAGCGCTTGTCGAAATCGTCGGCGAGCTCGCGGATCGACTTCACCGCCTGGAACAGCTCGCCGCCATCCTTACCGCCGGCCAGCGTGTTGAGGCCGAGCATGAGATTGTCGGCCTTGAGCATGACGCCGTCGACCTTGGCCATCACGCCGTCGATCTTCTCGGAATTGCGCGCCAGCGAGTTGGTGAAGGTCTCCAGGTTCTTCAGCGAGTTCTTCACCGATTCCTGATTGTCGGCGACGATCTTGTTGACGTTCTGCAGCGTGGCGCGGATCGCCTCGGTGACGTCCTGCAGCTTGTTGGGATCGGCGGTGAGCGTCGGGATGCCGTCCTGGTCGAGCGGCGGCGGGGCCGCAGCCTCGTCGCCGCCCTTGAGCGAGATCGCGGCGACGCCGGTCAGGCCCTGGAATTCGAGGCCGACCAGGGTGTCCTTGCGGATCGGGGCGTTGTTCTCGATCATGGCGAGTGCGACAACCCGCCGCGGATTGTCCAGCTTCACCGAGACCACCTCGCCCACCCGGATACCGTTGAAGTTGACGCTGCCGCCGTTGCGCAGGCCCGCCGCCGGACCCTCGAACACGACGCGCAGGGGGCTGCGCTGCTTGGTGGTGTGCAGCGACTGAAACCACAGCACGAAGCCGATCGCCGCGGCGATCACCGCCAACGTGAACGACCCGATCAAGATGTAGTTCGCCCGCGTTTCCATCAGGTGCTCCGGCTACTCAAGTCATGACCGCGCGGGCGCGCTTGCCATGGAAATACTGCCTCAACCAGGGATGCTGCGAGGCCTGCATGTCGGCGATCGACCCTGCCGCAATGATCTTACCGTTCCCTAAAACGGCGATGCGGTCACATGCTGTGTATAGGCTGTCGAGATCGTGGGTTACCATGAAAACCGTCAGCCCCAAAGTGCGTTGGAGCGTCCTGACCAACTCGTCGAAGTCGCCGGCGCCGATGGGATCGAGGCCCGAGGTCGGCTCGTCCAGGAAGACGAGGTCAGGATCGAGCGACAGCGCCCGGGCCAGCGCCACGCGCTTGATCATGCCGCCGGAGAGCTCTGAGGGAAAGCGCTCGGCCACTTCCGGCTTGAGGCCGACCATGGCGAGCTTAGCCATGGTGATCTCGTCCATCAGCCGCTGCGAGACCCGCAGATATTCGCGCATCGGAAACTGGATGTTCTGCCGCACGGTCAGCGAGGAGAACAGCGCGCCCTGCTGGAACAGGACGCCCCAGCGCCGCTCGACGTTGCGGCGCTGCGCGGTGCTGGAGGAATCCAGGTCGACGCCGAACACCTCGATCGAGCCTGCGACCTTCGGCACGAGACCGATGATGGTGCGCGTCAGCACCGACTTGCCCGCGCCCGACGGGCCGACGAAGCCAAGAATCTCGCCGCGCTTGACGTCGAGGTTGAGGCCATCGAGCACGCGCGTTTCGCCGAACTGCACGGTGACGCCGCGGACGCGGATGATGGGATCCTGAATTTCGCCTGTCATCGTCACATCCCGATCGAGGCGAAGAAGATGGCGAACACGCCGTCCATCACGATGACGAAGAAGATGCCCTTCACCACCGAGGCTGTGGTGTGCTGGCCCAGCGATTCCGCGCTGCCCTGCACGGCAAGCCCTTCGACGCAGGCAACGATGCCGATCACGGCCGCCATCACCGGGGCCTTGACGATGCCGACGATGAAATGATCGATCGAGATGGCGTCGCGCAGGCGCAGCAGGAAGGCCTCTGGCTCGACGCCGCCATAGAGCCAGGCCACCAGCCCGCCGCCATAGAGCGCGGCCATGGCGCCGAGGAAAGCCAGGATCGGCAGCGCCAGCACCAGCGCCATCATGCGCGGCAGCACCAGCACCTCGATCGGATCGAAGCCCATGGTGCGCAGCGCGTCGATCTCCTCGCGCATCTTCATCGAGCCGAGCTCGGCGGTGTAGGCGCTGCCCGAGCGGCCCGCGACCATGATCGCGACCAGCAGCACACCGATCTCGCGCAGCACCAGCACGCCGAGCATGTCGACGACGAAGATGTCGGCGCCGAACCGCCGGAAATGGAAGATGCCCTGCTGGGCGATGATGCAGCCGATCAGGAAGGTGATCAGCACGATGATCGGCACCGCGCGCCAGCAAACCTGCTCCATGTGGTGCACGGTCGAGGTCAGGCGGAACGAGCGCGGATGGATCAGCACGCGAAACCATGCCGCGAGCACGGCACCGAGCATGTCGACGAGGCCCGCGACCGTCCCGGCCAGGCCGGCCACGGTCCGGCCGATCTGCTCCAGCATGCCGCCGATGGTGATCGGGCTGTTGTCGACCACGGCCCCCGCCCTGACCCGCCGCACCTCGTCGACGAGGCTGGAATAATTGACGGACAGCCCTGCGATCTGGGCCTCGACGGCGCCTTGGGTCAGGCTGCGGCGCAGCCGCTCGATCAGCCAGGCGCCGAAGGTGTCGAGCTTGGCGACTTCGGAGACGTCGATGAAGATGCTTTGGGGGCCGCCGGCGAGCTTCTCGGCGTCGGCTACCATCCGTTCCAGCACCGGCGCGAAGCTCGCGGTCCAGGTCCCAGTGGCGCAAAGTGCCAGCGCGTTGCCCTTGGCAATCCGTTCCAGCTTCGGATCGCTATCCAAATGTCCGCTCCCGTACCGGGGCGGAGAAAATCACAGAGTTGCGCACGCGCCCTTACCCAGAGAAGGTATCCCCAAGTGGTTAATGTTAGTTGCTAGAGGTAACTAGCAGGTTCAGATTTCGCCAGAGTTCAAAATGACTTCCATGAAATTTGCCTCCGTGGCGGCGCGAATCGAGCGCTTCCCGATCGCGGGCAGCTTTACCATCAGCCGGGGCGCCAAAACCGAGGCCGTGACTGTTGTGGCGGAGGTCAGCCGGGACGGGCTGACCGGCCGTGGCGAGTGCGTGCCCTATCCCCGCTATGGCGAGACGCCCGAGGCGACGCTGGCGGCCATCCAGGCCATGCAGCAGGCGTTCGCCGACGGTATCTCACGGCAGGCCCTTCAGGCCGCCATGGCGCCCGGCGCGGCCCGCAACGCCCTGGATTGCGCCCTGGTCGACCTCGAGGCCAAGGCGGCGGGCTTGCGCGCCTGGAAGCTGCTCGAGCGCCCGGCGCCGGGCGAGCGCACCACCGCCTACACGATCTCGTTAGGGACCCCCGAGGCCATGGCGGCCGCGACCGCGAAGGCGGCGCACCGGCCGCTGCTCAAGATCAAGCTCGGCGGCGACGGCGATCCGGAACGGATCGCGGCGGTGCGCAAGGCCGCGCCCGAATCCGAGCTGATCGTCGATGCCAACGAGGCCTGGACCGAAGCAAATCTGGAAGCCAACCTCGCCGCCTGCGCCGCCGTCGGCGTCACCCTGGTGGAGCAGCCGTTGCCGGCGGGCCGGGACGGGGCGCTGGCGCGGATCAGGCGGCCGCTCGCGGTCTGCGCCGACGAGAGCGTGCATGACCGCTCCTCGCTTGCTCCCCTGCGCGAGCGCTACGACGCCGTGAACATCAAGCTCGACAAGACCGGCGGCCTCACCGAGGCGCTCGCGATGGCCGATGCGGCGCAGGCGCTCGGCTTCGAGATCATGATCGGCTGCATGGTCGCAAGCTCGCTGTCGATGGCCCCGGCCATGCTGGTGACGCCGCAGGCGCGCTTCGTCGATCTCGACGGCCCGCTGTTGCTGGCACGCGACCGCGACCACGGGCTGCGTTACGACGACAGCCTGGTCTATCCGCCGGACGCCTCGCTCTGGGGCTGAGCCATGAGCCGGTGCCGCGCCGACCAGATCAGCAGCGCGCCGCCGGCGGCCATCGCCGCCATGACGTAGTACAGGCCGTCACCGATGCGGGCGTAGATCGCGCCTGACGCGATCGAGGTGGTGGCGCCCAACAGGCCGTTGCAGGCGGCGTAATAGCCCTGCCCCCGTGCGATCTGATGCGGCGGCACGCGCTGCACCAGGAGATTCATCGTGCCGACGATGGTCATGCCGAAGGTGAAGCCGTGGCCGAGCTGCACGATCGCGAGCAGCGCCAGCGGCGGCTCGTTCGCGGTGACGATCCAGCGCACCACGGCGCTAAGCCCTCCGATCGCGATCATGGTGGATGGATGCAACGAGAAGCGCGGCGACAGCGCGAACACGACGATCTCCGCGATCACGCCCAGCGTCCATAGCCCCGCGATCGTCAGCCCGCTGATCCCATGGAGCTGCCAGTTGATGGCCGAGAAGGTGTAGTAGGCGACGTGGCTGCCCTGGATCAGCGCCGCCGAGACGATGACGGCCCAGAAGCCGGCATCGCGCAGCAGCGCCTTGCCGGCATGCCTCTCCGCCGACTTGCGCCTGAGGTCGTCGAGCGGCTGAAGCAGCAGGCTGGCCGCGACCGCAACGACGGCCCATGCGACGATGATCCAGATCAGGTCGCGCGCGGCGATGACGTCGACGAGATAGCCGCAGGCGAGCGAGCCCGCGGCGAAGGCCGCCGAGCCCCACAGCCGCAACGGTCCGTAATCGAGCCCGTAACGGGCTACGCCGCGCAGCGCATAGGCATCGGTCAGCGGCATCGTCGGCGTCCACATCACGCAGGTCAGCGCATAGATCAGGAACAGCGCCAGCGGCTGCTGCTGCAGGCCGACCGCCGTAAACCCGATCGCGGTCGCCAGCACCGACAGCATCATGGCCGCGCGGATCGCCTGTCGCTTCTCGGCAAAGGCGGTCACCTGCGGCAACGTGGTGAAGCGGGTGATCGCCGGCAGCGCGTTGATCAGCCCGATCCAGGCCGCGTCGATGCCGATCGCCTTCAGCCACACCGGAAAGAACGGCAGATGCGTGCCAGAAACCGCGAACACGGCCGAATAGAACAGAGCGAGGCTGACGGCGAATCGCCGCTTCCTCGATGCCGCGATGGGGATTTGTGATTCGGACTGCATCAAACCAATTGCGATTCGGTCGATATCGTGGTGATCGTTACAGTAACGCGTAGTGATTTGCGCGACGAGATCGTCATGGCCAACGAAGCATTCGCCCTCTCGCCTATGTCTGCCCGCGCGGCCGAGCCGAACGAGCAGGATTACGACGCGATCCGCGAGGCCTTCATGGAGACCGCGCGCGGCCGCTGGTTCCTCGGCGAATACGCCAAGCGCAACCGCAATGCCGACACGCGCATGGTGCTCGACGCGGTCGCCAAGATCGAGGAAACCCTTGCGGCGCAGCGGCAACCCGTCGTCGAGGACCGCCTGCCCGAGGCGCTGGTCGAGATCCGCCGCGCGATCCGCGAGGCCGAGACCATTGCGCTTGCGGCGTTCGACCCCGCCGCCATCGAAGCCAGCCTCGCGCCGATTCCGCGCGGGGTGCGCATCATCAAGGAGATCTCCTGGCGCTGGCGCGAGATCGGCGCCGACGGGCGAATCTGCGACCTCATTGATTCGCAGCTCGCCTCGATCGAGGCCGCCTGCGGTCAGGCCCAGGCCATCGATCCCCGCGTCGAGCTCAGGATCGCCTTCGGTCTGCTGAAGGATCGGGTCGAGCAGACCGAGGGCGGCGCAACGAAGCCGGCGGCGGCTCCAGTGCAGGAAGCGCCGTCATCCGTCGCCGAAGCGGCTGTCGAGACCGCGCCGGAAGCGATGACCGCCGAAGCACCCGTGGCTCTTACGGAGACGGCGCCGGACGTCGCAGCAAGTGCCGCGCCTGAAGCCGCCGTGGAGACGGCCGGCGCCGCCGAAGCATTCGCCGCGGCCGAGCAGGCAATGGAAACCGCGGTCGCGACGGAGATCGCGGCCGAAAGTCAGGTCGCTGTCGAAAACGCCGCGCTCGACCAGGCCGCGCCGGAACATGTCGCGCGTGCAGATGCCGCGCCTGAAGACGTCTCGTTTGAAGAGCCGGCAACTGGATCCACCGCCTTGTCGGACGTCGCCGACGCGCTCGCGCTCGATGCCGCCGCGCAGGCCGAGGACGATGCCGTGCTCGAGGCCATCGCGCTGGAGATGGCCGCCCCCGATCCGGAGTTCGACGAGATCATCGCACCGGCGGAGATGGACGCGGCCGTTCCGGAGCCTAGTCTCGCGGAGACCGCAGCGCCCGTCGCTGCCGAGCCGGCCGCGCTTCAACCGGTCGTCGCTCCCGTGGTCGAAGAGCCCGCCGACGCGCCGATATCGATGGACTCGCTCGCGCGCCTCACCGACGCCATCGCGGAGGCCGCCGCCGAGGTGAGGGAGCAGCCGGCCCCGGCGATGGCGGCCAGTGCCATCTTCGCCGCGGCCCCGGCTACAACGCTGCCGACGCCATCGCCCGTGCCGGAGCCCTCGCTCGGCGCCACCATCCTCGCCAGCGGCATCCTGCAAAAGCCCCGCGCCCCGGCAAACGACCCCCTCGCCCCGATCCGCCGCATGACCCAGGCCGAGAAGATCGCGTTCTTCTCGTAAAGCTGGGGGCTCGTCACATCGCGGTTGCTGGTTCCGTCATCCTGAGGTGCGAGGCTTGCGATGCGCCAGCATCGCAAGCGGAGCCTCGAAGGATGCGCGGCCCAGATGCAGCGGGGCCGCCACCCTTCGAGGCTCGCCGAAGAGGGCGAGCACCTCAGGGTGACGGTAATGGATTAGCAAATGCGTCGACGTAGGCGGGCCTACCGAGGGTCATCCACCATGTCCAACATCGAAGCCACCCTCACTCTCTGGCGCCCGGTCGGACCGAAGGAGCTTGAGCTGATCCAACAATCTGGCATGCGCGCGTTTCCGCCGCGCCTGCCGGACCAACCAATCTTCTATCCGGTGCTGACCGAGGACTACGCCATCAAGATCGCGCGCGACTGGAATGTCCCGGCGAGCGGCTCAGGTTTTGTGACGCGCTTTGCGGTCAAGCGCGACTTCATCGCAAAGTACGACGTGCAGGAAGCCGGTGGCCGATCGCATCTGGAGTATTGGATTCCGGCCGAAGACCTCAATGCGTTCAATGCCGCGATTGTGGGCGCGATCGAGGTTGTCCGCAGTTTCCCCTGACCGCCGCCCCCTCACCCGCAATTCCACACCGCCCCGATCGGCGTGCGGGTCCAGCACGGGCCGAAGCTGCCGCCGTTGTAGCGGCCGCCGTTGAAGCCGGGGCGGCCGAAATAGTGCCACTCGCCGTCCCAGCGGTAATATTGCGGAACCGGGTCGATGTACCAGTGGCGGCGCTCGTTGCGCGCGAGGCGCCGCATCGCGTCCTTCTGCTTGTAGAGCGGGATGCTGTTGCTCAGCGGCTGGCGATAGCCCGGCAGGAACCCATAGCCTTTCCAGACCGGCTTGGGACGCTTTTGCGCAGGCTCGGCGGGCGCGACCGCCGGCAGCAGAGACAGGACGAAGGCAACAAATAGACACATGAGGCGAGACATGAGGTGACAATAGACAGTCGGCTCGAGACACGCCATTCAAATTCGAGTGCGGGATGTTTCGCCGCTTCTCCTGATCAGCCGCGCCGGCTAGGCTGCGAGACTCGCACGAGCGTTGCGATCACGGCTTGCATGATCCGGAGTGAGTGAATGTCGGAGACCCCGCGCGTCGGCGCCTTTGCGATCATTCCCAGCAACGATCTTCCTGCGGCGATTCCGTTCTGGGAACGTCTCGGCTTTGCGCGCACCGGCGGTGACGCCGGCTATGTCATCATGAGCGGCTGGGGATGCGAGGTGCATCTCACGCAGGCTGGCGATGACCCATGGCGCGTGCCGGCGCACAATCCCTTTGGCGTCTTCATCCGCACGCCCGAGGTCGAGGCCATCGCCGCGCGCGTCGACGATCTCATCATCCGTCCCGGCGGCGTCCTGCGGCACCGGGAATGGGGCATGTATGAGTTCGGCATCAACGGCCCTGACGGCCTCCTCGTTAGGATCGGCTGGCCCTCGGCGCTGATGAGGCCCGCTAGCTGATCACGCCCTTCCTGATCAGGAAGCAGCCATAGCCCCTGCTGTCGCCGACCTGCACCACACCGAAACCAGCCGCGGCCGCGCGATAGAAATCGGATCGCGAGAGCTTGCCGGGACTGACCGGAACGCCGCTGGCGCGTTCTATCTCGGCGAGCACCGCGCGCTGCACCTCGGGTACGCGATCGGCATCATCGACCGGCATCATCACGCGTACCGGATCGGGATCGAAATCGTCGAGCGGATAGACCGACATGATGGCGCGGACGGCCGTCTCCATCGTCATGCCCGGCAACTGGATCAGCCGCTGCGACGATGTGCTGCGAGCGATATGCGTGGCCGGGTGGTTGGCGTCGACGACCACGAGATCGTCGCCGTGGCCCATGGAGGCCAGCAGCCAGAGCAGGTCGGGCGTCAGGATCGGATCGATCGATTTCAGCATGTGACGACGGCTCCTCTCAGCGATCGCTAACCATAGCAGGTTCCAAGCGTGATTCAGATCACGTCCATCGCCATGGTGACAGGGATCACGGACCTCGCGCTCGAACGCGGCCAGGCTTGGTCGCAACCAATCTCGTATCGAGATGAGTGCCAAAGGAGCACGCCATGTTCCGCCTAAAGCCTTTTTTGATGACGGCCGGCCTCGTGGGAAGCCTGTTCGGCTTCACCTGCGGGCCCGTTTCCGCGCAAGTCGCCCCGGTCCAGCCTGCCCCCACCGCGCTGCAAGGCCCGGAGCAGCGGGTGGCGCTGGTGATCGGCAATGCGAACTACCAGAATGCGCCGCAGCTGGCGAACCCCGACGATGACGCCCAGTCGATCGCGCAGTTCCTGAACTCTGCCGGCTTCGAGGTCGTCGCAGCGACCGACCTGACCCAGAACGACATGCTGCGCGTCGTCCAGGACTTCTCCGCCAAGGTCGCCTCGCGCGGTCCAAACACGGTGGCGATGGTCTATTACGCCGGCCACGGCGTGCAGCTCGCCGGCGAGAACTATCTCGTTCCGGTCGACGCCAAGGTCTCCAGCCCGACCGAGCTCGTCAACAATTCGGTGCGCCTCGTCGACGTGATGTCGACACTGGAGACGATCCCGAGCCGCATGCGCATCGTCATCCTCGATGCCTGCCGCAACAACCCGTTCCCTGAAGTCAACGACGCCGGCCGCGGCCTTGCCATCGTCGATGCGCCGAACGGCTCGATTGTCGGTTACTCGACCGCGCCGGGCGCCGAGGCGCTCGACGGCACGAGCGGCCACAGCCCGTACACGCAAGCCTTCCTGAACGTGGCGCGCGAGCCCAACGTGCCGATCGAGCAATTGTTCAAGCGCGTCCGCCTGCAGGTCAACCAGACCACCAGCGGCGCGCAGATCCCGTGGGAGAGCTCCTCACTCACGTCGGACTTCACCTTCTTCGGTGACACCGCTGTCGCCGCCAACCGCGCGCCGGTGAAAGCGCCGGTGGTGCAGATGGCCTCCAACCTGCCGAGCCGTTCGACGCGCCAGGCCTATGACTACGTCGTGTCCGAGGGCCGGCCGGAATATTATCAGGAGTTCATCCGGATGTATCCGCACGACCCGCTGTGCGACCATGTCCGCTGGCTGCTCAACAACATCCTGATCTCGCAGGCCTGGCACAAGACCGTGCTGGCGAACTCGCCAGTCGGGTACAAGAGCTTCTATGACAGCTACGGCAACAGCCCCTATGCGCAGGTCGCGCTGAAGCTGCAGGCGCAGCCGAAGCAGATCCCCTTGATGCAGGCGACCAAGTTCCTGGCGCCGCAGAACATTGCCCCGGCCATCAAGATCGGCAATCTCGGCCAGCCGAAATACATGCCGCTGCTGCAGCAGGGCAATGGCGGCGGTCAGCCCAATGGCAACCTGCCGATCGTGCAGAAGCCGATCGACGGCAATGTCATCGGCAAGCCCGGCAATGGCGGCCAGATCGTCAACCTGCCCTCGGGCAACAACAACCAGCAAAACGGCACGCCGTCGCAGACCCCGGGCAAGATCGTCACCCTGCCCGCGCCGACCACCACCAACAAGGGCGGCATCGGCAAGATCGTGACGCTGCCTGCGACCAGCAGCAAGCCGGACGGCGGCAACGTCAGCGGCAAGCCGGGCAAGATCGTGAGCATGCCGGTGAACGTCGGCAAGGGCGGCTCGACGATCGACGCAAAGCCGGTCGTTCAGACCCAGAACCAGCCGATCCGCGTCAACAACGGCAACACCGGCATCGTGAAGCCCAACAACAACCCGGTGAACAAGGTGCAGAACAGCGTCCAGACCAACCGTCCGCAGCTGAACACGATGCCGAGCCGCATGGTCAACAGCAACAGCAACAACAACTTCCGGCAGTCGATGAACCAGGCGCCGAGCATGAGCAATGGCGGCAATCGCCGCGGCGGCTTCATGCGCTGATCGCGCGAGCCACACAACGACGAGGGGTGGGGCCGCGATGCTCCCCCCCTTTTCATGTCAGGGTAGCGGGCAATTCAGAGGAGCCGTCATGCCCGGGCTTGTCCCGGCCATCCACGTTCTTGGTGCTGCCGGCAAAGACGTGGATCGCCGGGACAAGCCCGGCCATGACGCCGTGGAGGCGACCACGCGCTCCAACACGCATCGGACGTGCGATTGCGTCCGGCAGGCAAAAGCGAGCGGACCGCTTTAGAAATCAGGCCACCAGCTCCGCGAACAGATCCGCATCGACATTGCCGCCGGAGAGCACGATGACGACGTTCTTGCCGGCGACGTCGAGACGTCCCGCCAGCAGGGCGGCAAGACCCACCGCGCCGCCCGGCTCCACCACCAGCTTGAGCTCGCGATAAGCGAACGCGACGGCGGCGCCGACTTCCTTGTCCGATGCGGTGACGCCGCGCGCCAGCAGCTTGCTGTTGATCGCAAAGGTCATCTCGCCGGGGATCAGGGCCATCAGCGCATCGCAGATGGTGCGGCCCGCGGGCCCGTGCGGCTCGCGATGACCCGCGCTCAGCGAAATGCCGTGATCGTCGAACGCCTCGGGCTCGGCCACCACGATCTCGGCCAGCGGATAGCGTGCCTTCACCGCGGTCGCGACGCCCGCGATCAGGCCGCCGCCGGATGCCGGTGCCACCACGATGTCGGGGGAAAGGCCAAGCGTTGCCATGTCCTCCGCGATCTCGCGGCCGGCGGTGCCCTGCCCTGCGATCACGAACGGATCGTCGTAGGGCCTCACCAGCGTCGCGCCGCGCTTCTCGGCGATGCCGCGCGAGATCGCCTCGCGGTCGTCCTTGTCGCGATCATAGAGCACGACCTCGGCGCCGTAGGATTTGGTGCGCTCGCGCTTGGACAGCGGCGCATCCGCAGGCATCACGATGGTCGCCTGCATGTCGAGGATTTTTGCCGCCGCCGCCACGCCCTGAGCATGGTTGCCGGAGGAGAACGCGACGACGCCGCCGGCGCGCTTGTCCTGCGGGATCGAGAACACCTTGTTGAACGCGCCGCGGAACTTGAACGAGCCGGTACGTTGCAGCATCTCCGGCTTCAGGAAGACTTTGGCGCCAACCCGCTCGTTGAGCACCGGAAAGGACAACAGCGGGGTGCGGATGGCGTAGGGCGCGATCACGCGCGCTGCGGCGTCGATGTCGGCGGGGCCGATCGGGAGAAGCTGTTCGGTCATATCAGACCTTATCGCGGCCATCGAGCCGCGGGCAAGACACCTCCGCGCGAGGAATCTTCCCTTCAGGCGACGAAGCGCGGCTGTTCCGTGCCGTCCCGGCCCGGCAGCAAGGCCCCCACCGCCTGGATGTTATCAACAAAAGCCCTCGCCGAGGCTTCCCAGGTGTAATTGGCGGCGAATTCGACACAGTCCTGCCGGGAGATATCGAGCGCCGCGAAGCAGGCGTTGCGTAGGTCGTGATCGAGGGCGCCGACCGGGGCATCGCCGATCACGTCGCGGGGCCCCTTCACCGGAAAGGCCGCGACCGGCAGGCCGCTCGCCAGCGCCTCCAATAGCACCAGGCCGAACGTGTCGGTCTTGCTCGGGAACACGAACACGTCGGCCGCCGCATAGATGTCCGCCAGGGCCTCTCCGTGCTTCTCGCCGAGGAAGATCGCATCGGGATAGGCCTCTTCCAGCGCGGCGCGCGCCGGGCCGTCGCCCACGATCACCTTTGTGCCGGGCAGATCGAGATCGAGGAACGCTTCGAGATTCTTCTCCACCGCGACGCGGCCGACCGACAGGAACACCGGTGCCGGCAGGCAGAGGTCGATGGCGCGCGGATGGAACACCTTTGTGTCGACGCCGCGGGGCCACAACACGACATTGTCGAAACCGCGCTCGGCCAGCTCGCAGGCGAGCGCAGGCGTTGCCGCCATCACGGCACGGCTGGGAGCATGGAAGCGGCGCAGCGCCCGCCAGATCAGCGAGCCCGGAACCGGCACGCGGGCGCGGACATATTCGGGAAAGCGGGTGTGGAAGCTGGTCGTGAACGGCAGCCGGCGCTGGCGGCAATAGCGGCGGACCATCAGGCCGATCGGCCCTTCGGTCGCGATGTGGATGCTGTCCGGGCGCGCCTCCTCGATCAGCCTGGCAATGCGCGCCGGGCGCGGCATCGCCAGCCGCACGTCGCGATAGCTCGGCATCGCAAAGGTGCGGAACGATTGCGGCGTCAGGAACGTGAACGCAACGCCGGAACCCTCGACGTCAAGCCCCTCAGCCGCGTCAGCGAGCTTGGTCAGCGTCCGAACCACACCGTTGACTTGCGGGTGCCAGGCGTCGGTCGCGACCAGGATGCGCATCGGGCGGCCTCTGTTATGCGGCTCTGGCTGCAACCTGCGGGACGGCCGCCGGCTTCTGCAGGTGATCCGCCCAGGTGATGATCTCGAAACGACCATCGTCGTGCTCGACGAGCGCGGTGCAGCTCTCGACCCAGTCGCCGCAATTCATGTAGCGAATGTCGCCCTCGTCGCGGATCACGGCATAATGGATGTGGCCGCAGATCACGCCGTCGGCGTCGTAGCGCCGCGCCTCGGCGGCGAGGGCCTGCTCGAACGCGCCGATATAATTGACCGCGTTCTTGACCTTCTGCTTGGCCCATTGCGACAGCGACCAATAGGGCACCTTGAACAAGCGGCGGAAGAAGTTGACGAAGCGATTCATCTGGATCGCGAAGTCGTAGGCCTTGTCGCCGAGATGAGCGAGCCAGCGCGCGTTCTGCACCACGAGATCGAAGATGTCGCCGTGGATGACGAGATAGCGCTTGCCGTCGGCGCCGGTGTGGACGGTGCTCTCGACCACGTCGATGCCGCCGAAATGCGTGCCGTAATAGTTGCGCAGGAACTCGTCGTGATTGCCGGGGATGTAGATGACCTTGGCACCCTTGCGCGCCTTGCGCAAAAGCTTCTGGACCAGATCATTGTGCGATTGCGGCCAGTGCCAGCTCGATTTCAGCGCCCAGCCGTCGACGATGTCGCCGACCAGATAGATCGTGTCGGCATCGTGGTAGCGCAGGAAGTCGAGCAGAAGATCGGCTTGAGAACCGCGGGCTCCGAGATGAACGTCGGAGATGAACAACGTGCGAAAGCGCCGCTCGGGGCCCTCGTCACTCACATCGTAACTTCCCATGCGCCAGCCTGTAACAATGTCCCGTGACAGGGGGATGACCGGTTGAACCCTTGAGGCACCTCTAGATACGAATCACGCCTAGCCTCGCCCTCCCTGCGAATATCAGTCGCATGCGACAATCAGGCGACGGCGCCGCAGAAGGTGATCGTCATGCCCGGGCCGCTTCGGCGCGGCGAAGGCACCGGGCATCCACGTTCTTCGTGCTGCGTGGCAAGGCGTGGATGGCCGGGACAGGCCCGGCCATGACGATGTGGGGGCTAGCGGTGCCCCCAAAGTGCACGCGGCGGCGCTCCCGCGCGCGCCCGCGTCAGTAGAACTTGTGAAAATGATGGATCGGGCCGTGGCCGTGTCCGACGCTGAAGCGGTCGGCGGCGGCGATCGCCGCGCTGATCCAGGTCTTGGCGTTGCGCACGGCGCTTGCCAGATCCTCGCCCCTGGCGAGCCCTGCGGCGACCGCCGAGGACAGCGAGCAGCCGGTGCCATGGGTGTTGCGGGTCGCCACGCGCGGCGCGGCCAGCGCGAGCGTTCCCTCGCCACTGACGAGATAGTCGATGCTCTCGGCGCCCTCGCCGTGCCCGCCCTTGATCAGAACCGCACGGCAGCCGAGCGCCAGCAGGCGCCGCCCCTGGCTTTCGATCCCCGCTTCGCTTGCCGCGACCGGCTCGTCGAGCAGCGCCGCGGCCTCCGGCAGATTGGGCGTGATCACCGACGCCAGCGGTACCAGTTTTGTGCGCAGCGCATTGACGGCCTCCGCGGCGAGCAGGCGATCCCCCGACGTCGCCACCATCACGGGATCGAGCACGACGTGCCCCGGCGACCAGCGCAACAGTGCGGCCGCGATCACCTCGATGCTGGTGACCTGGGCCACCATGCCGATCTTCACCGCGCCGACGTCGAGATCGGAGAACACCGCATCGATCTGCTCGGTGACGAACGCCGCCGGCACGGCGTGGATGCCGGTGACGCCGCGGGTGTTCTGCGCGGTCAAGGCCGTGATGACGGACGCCCCGTAGACGCCGAGCGCCGCAAACGTCTTCAGGTCGGCCTGGATGCCGGCGCCGCCGCTCGAATCGGAGCCGGCGATGGTGAGTGCGACCGGGGTCGTCATCGCCGGGCACCTTTGCTGGATACGGACACCGCCATGGCCTGTCCTAGCGCGACCGCAGAATAGCGGCAAGGCCTCGGGCCGGCCGCCGGCAGCCGGCAGGCCCGCTTGCTAAATCGTGCCGGGTTTGGCCTATTAGCCGGAAGAATACGCTTTCGGAGTGCCCGCGATGGTTCCTTTTTTCGTCCAGATCAAATGCAAGCTCGGCCAGTCCTACACGGTGGCCAATGCGCTTGCCGAAGCCGAGATCGCCTCCGAGATCTACTCCACGGCCGGCCAATACGACCTGCTCGTGAAGTTCTACGTCGACAAGGACACCGACATCGGCCATTTCGTCAACGAGAAGGTGCAGGTGCTGCCGGGCATCCAGGACACCCTCACCATCATCACGTTCAAGGCGTTTGGTACGAGCTAGCCCCCGGCTTCCTTGCGCTTCGGTCGCGGCGGACCGTCCACCGGCGGCAGCGATTTGAGATACTCCGCCATCGCCGCAATATCCTCGTCGGGCAGCTGCGAGGTGTTCTTGATCACGCGCGTCATCGCGCCGCCGACGCTGTCGCCGTCGGGCAATTCGCCGTTCTTGAGGAAATAGGCGATATCCTTCACGCTCCACTCGCCGAGCCGCTTCTGGGTGATGTTGGGCACCCAGCCCTCGCCTTCGGGATTGGGCCCGCCGGCGAAGCGCTGGCTCGAGATGATGCCGCCCAGCGCGTTGCGCGGGCTGTGGCATTCGGCGCAATGGCCAAAGCTGTTGACGAGATAGGCGCCGCGATTGAATTGCGGTGACTTGCTGCTGTCGGCGGCGAGCGGCTTGTCGTCCAGAAACAGCAACTTCCAGATGCCGACATTGCGCCGGACGTCGAAGGGAAACTGCATGTCGTGGTCGCGCACCTTGCCGGTCACGGGCGGCAGCGTCTTCATGTAAGCGAAGAGATCGAGCACGTCCTCACGCCTGGCGTGCTGATAGGACGTGTAGGGGAAAGCGGGAAAATAATGCTGCCCGCCCGGCGAGACGCCGTGCATCACCGCATTGACGAAGTCGGTGTCCGTCCATCTGCCGATGCCATCGTTCGGATCCGGAGAGATGTTCGGCGCATAGAACGTTCCGAACGGCGACTTGATCGCGACGCCGCCACCGAGCCTGCCACGATCGGGCTGGTCGGGCGTGGCATGGCAGGACGCGCAGCCCCCGGCGTTGAACATCACCTCGCCATTGGCAAGGTTGGCCACATGGGCCGGCGCGTTGCCCGCGGCCGCACCCTTCGGCGCGCTGAGCCACCAATAGGTGCCTGCGGCAACGAGCGCCGCGAGCAGCCCGATGAGAATTGTTCGTTGCAACATGCAGATCCATTCAATCGTCGCGGCGAACTTATGACCGATGTCGTCGCGGCTCCAGCCACGAAGAATTTAGCCCGCCTCGGCCGGACACGGGAATAAACTGAAATGCCGGCTGTTGGAAGTTTGCCAGCCCGAACGGGTTCAGCAGGGAGAATGTCATGAACAAGACCGTCATTGCCGCCCTGGCGCTCGGTGCCGTGACCTTCGCAGGCCCGGCCAGCGCCGAAAAGCTCAAGGCAACCCTCGACGGCAAGTCCGAGGTGCCGCCAACCGCCGGCAGCGGCACCGGAACCGCCGAACTGAACTATGATGCCGCCAGCAAGAAGCTGTCCTGGACCGTCACTTATTCCGGACTCTCCGGTCCCGCCACCGCCGCGCATTTCCACGGGCCCGCCGAAGCCGGCAAGAATGCCGGCGTCGCGGTCGCGATCCCGAACGCCGCCACAAGTCCGGTCAAGGGCGAAGCGACGCTGACGGACGCGCAGGCCGCCGATCTGCTCGGCGGCAAGTATTACATCAATATCCACACCGCGGCCAATCCGGGCGGCGAGATCCGCGGTCAGGTGACGAAGTAGGCTGCAACGCTGCTTCGGCGCGAAGGCCGGGCGCAGGGAGGGAGCGTCCGGCCTTTTCGATTCGAGCGCGCTCAAGCCGCGTTCAGCGCCTGCGCGAGGTCGGCGATCAGGTCGGACGGGTTCTCGATGCCGATCGACAGCCGGATGGTGGAATCCAGCACGCCGATCTTGTGGCGGATGTCGGCGGGAACGCCGGAATGGGTCATGGTCGCGGGCAGGCTCGCAAGCGATTCGGTGCCGCCGAGGCTCACCGCCAGCTTGAGGATCTGCAGCGCGTTGAGGAATTTGACCGCCGCATCCTTGCCGCCGACGATGTCGAACGAGAAGGTCGATCCCGCCCCGAGGCACTGTCGCGCGAACACGCGGCCCGCCGGCGAAGCCTCCTCGTGATGACCGAGATAGTGGACCTTGGCCACCTTGGGATGATCGCGCAGATAATCCGCCACGAGGCGCGCGTTGCTGTTGGCCTTCTCCATGCGCAGGCTCAGCGTCTCCAGCGAGCGGTTGATCATCCAGCAGGAATGCGGATCGAGCTGGGTGCCGATGGCGCCGCGCAGCGCCTTGATGCCCTTCATGATCGCCTTCGATCCGAGCGCGGCGCCCGCGATCAGGTCGGAGTGACCGCCGACATATTTGGTCAGCGAATACAGCGACAGGTCCGCGCCGTGCTCGATCGGGCGCTGAAACACCGGGCCCAGCAGCGTGTTGTCGCAGGCGATCACCGGCGTGTGCCCCTGCGCCTTTCCGATGGACTCGGCGACACGCCGGATCATGGCGACATCGACCAGGCCGTTGGTCGGGTTGGCCGGGGTTTCGATCAGGATCATCGAAACGCGGCCCTTGGCCATGGCCTCCTCCGAGGCCTGCCTGACGGCTACTTCGTCGATTCCGTCGGCGAAGCCGACGGCGCCGATCGACAGACGCGCCAGCGTGTTGGTCAGCAGCGTTTCGGTCCCGCCGTAGAGCGGCTGAGAGTGCAGAATGACGTCGCCGGGGCGGACGAAGGCCAGGATCGTGGTGGCGATCGCCGCCATGCCGGACGAGAACAGCGCGCAACTCTCGGTGCGTTCGTAGATCGCGAGCCTGTCCTCGACAATCTCGCTGTTGGGATGATTGAAGCGCGAATAGACCAAGCCCGCGCCCATGCCTGCGGGCGGCTCGCGCCGGCCGGCGACGTAATCGAAGAAGTCCTGCCCGTCATCGGCCGTCTTGAACACGAAGGTGGAGGTCAGGAACACCGGCGGCTTGATGGCGCCTTCGGACAATTGCGGGTCATAGCCATAGGTCAGCATCAGCGTTTCGGGATGCAGCATGTGGTTGCCGATGTGCGTCTTCGACGGAAACGGTTTTGCCATGGCCTGTCTCGCTGTTGATTGAGATCCTCGCCGCGCGCTTGAACTCCCGACGTCATGAGGCAATCGGGAATGAGATGCGTCTCATCGCATCAACGCCGCGGCCGCTGCTGCGAACATAACCGTTCGGACGGCGATCCGTCAGACCTTGTAAACGGAAAAACCTTGTAAACGGAAAAGGGCGGCTGCTTTCGCAACCGCCCTTGGCGTTCCCATGTCCGGATGATCGAAAGCATCCGCCTCAGCTGTTCTTGATGCGGTACGTTTCGTGGCAGCCGCCGCATTCCTTGCCGATCGCGGGCATGCTCGCCTTGAGCGAATCCAGGTCCTTGATCTTGGCCTTGGCATCGCTAACGACCTTTGCGAAGCTTGCGATCTTCGCGTCGAAGCCGGCCTTGTCCTCCCAGACCTTCGGCGAGGTCGAGTAGTCGCCGTCGAGCTTCACGCCTTTGGCGCTGGCCGGAAACAGGTTCGGCAGCTTCTTGGCGGTATCCTCGAACTGCGCCAGCGCGCTGTCCACGGTCGCCTGGTCGTAAGGCTTCTCGCCCTTCACCATCGCCGACATCGCGCCGGCGTTCTTGCCGTTGCCCTTCATGAGCGTCTGAACTTCCTTGGCGGAATCCTGTTGCGCCCAGACGGCGCCCATCCCGAGCAGCAGCGCGCCCCCGACGATCAATACTCGCTTCATTCGCAAAATCCCTTTCCCTGATGCAGGATCGTGCCGACCCCTGAATGGCCAACACCGATTGGCAGATTTCATTCCATCCGGAGCGGACGATAAATCGTCGCACTCCGGATCAATTGGTAAAAACGCGTTCCGCGTTTGCCTGGACTTACAGGCTGTGGCGACGGTGATGCTCGCTGATGGCGATCCACACCCGCTCCGGCGTCGCCGGCATGTCGATGTGGTCGATCTTGTATTCGCGCCAGAGCGCGTCGACGATGGCGTTGACGATGGCCGGACAGGAGCCGATCGCGCCGGCCTCGCCCGCCCCTTTCACGCCCATCGGATTGGTCTTGCACGGGACGTTGTGGGTCTCGAACACGAAGGCCGGGCCATCCGCCGCGCGCGGCAGCGCGTAGTCCATGTAGGTCGCGGTGATGAGCTGGCCGTCGGTGGCGCCATAGACCACCTGCTCCATCAGCGCCTGGCCGATGCCCTGCATGGCGCCGCCATGGACCTGACCGGCCAGCAGCAGCGGATTGAGCGTCTTGCCGAAATCGTCGACGATCACGTAGTTGACGATCTTGATGATGCCGGTGGCCGGATCGATCTCGACTTCCGCGACATGGGTGCCGTTGGGATAGGTGCCGTCGGCGCTGGCGAACGTCGCGCTGCCGTTCAGCTTCGACGGATCGATGCCGGGCCGCTTGGCCAGATCGGCGAACGAGATCGAACGATCGGTGCCGGCGATCCGCACCACGCCCTCGGATATCTCGAGGTCGCCGGCGCCGGCCTCCAGCGCCTGCGCCGCGATCTCCTTCAGCTTCTGGCCGAGCTCGCGCGTGGCACGCTCGACGCTGACGCCGCCGGAGGGGATCGAGGCCGAGCCGCCGGTGCCGAGACCGGTCTTGATCTCGTCGGTATCGCCCTGATGGATGTGGACACGCTCGGGCGCGACGCCGAACTGCTCGGCGACGATCTGGGCGTAGGCGGTCTGGTGGCCCTGCCCGCTCGATTGCGTGCCGATCAGCACGGTGACGTCGCCGTTGGGATCGAGCCGGACATTGGCCGTCTCCTCACCCATCGTGCCGCAGACCTCGACATAGCTGGCCAGCCCGATGCCGCGGATCAGGCCCTGCTTCTTGGCAAGTTTCGCGCGCTTGGGAAAGTCCTTCCACTCGGCAATCTCCATCGCACGCTTCAGGTGCGCGGCGAAGTCGCCGGAATCATAGACCTTGCCCGTGGCGGTCTTGTAGGGCAGCGCCTTCGGCGGGATGAAGTTCTTGCGGCGGACGGCATCCGGCGTCATGTCGAGCTTGCGCGCGCAGGCGTCGACGAGGCGCTCGATGACGTAGGCGGCCTCGGGCCGGCCCGCACCGCGATAGGCATCCACCGGCACGCTGTGGGTAAAGACGGTGCGCACCCGGCAATGGAAGGCCTGGATGTCATAGAGGCCCGGCAGCATGCCGGCGCCGCCATGCGGGATGTAGGGCCCGAAGGTCGACAGATAGGCGCCCATGTCGCCCATCAGGTCGCAATCCATCGCGAGAAACTTGCCGTCCTCCGCCAGCGCCATCTTCGCGGTGGTGACGTTGTCGCGGCCCTGCGCATCGCCCATGAAATGCTCGGAGCGGTCGGCCGCCCATTTCACCGTCTTCTTCAGTTTCTTGGCCGCAACCGCCATCAGGGCGTATTCGCGGTACGGGAACAGCTTGGTGCCGAAGCCGCCGCCGACATCAGGACAGATCACCCGCATCTTGTCGGTGGGGATGTTGAGCACGTTCTGGCACAGGATGTCGCGCAGGCGATGGCTGCCCTGGCTGCCGACCGTCAGCGTCAGATGGTCGCGCTTGGAATCGTATTCGCAGACTGCCGCGCGCGTCTCCATGAAGCTCGCAACCACGCGCGGATTGACGATCGAGATCTCGGCGACCGCATGGGCCTTGGCGAAGGCCGCTTCGGTCGCCGCCTTGTCGCCGATCGAGACGTCGAACAGCACGTTGCCCGGCTTGTCCGGCCAGACCTGCGGCGCGCCCTTCTTCACGGCATTGACGACGCCGGTGACCGCCGGCAGCGGGCTCCATTTGACCTCGATCGCCTCGATCGCGTCGCGGGCTTGGTCGATGGTCTCAGCGACCACGAAGGCGATGGCATCGCCGACATGGCGCACCTCGTCCTTGGCCAGGATCGGGTAAGGCGGTCCGGTGAACGGATCGGTCTCGAGATTGAACAGGCAGGGCAGATTGCCGAGATCCGCAACGTCGTCGGCCGTCAGGATCAGCGCGACGCCGGGCAGCCCGCGGGCCCGGCTTGCATCGAGGGTGTACTTGGCATGCGCATGCGGCGAGCGCAGCACCAGGCAGCGCAGCGCGGCCTGCGGCGCGTAATCGTCGGTATAGCGGCCCTTGCCGCGGATGAGCGCGTCATCCTCCTTGCGCAGCACGCTTTGGCCAACGCCGAACTTGATGGGAGCCGCCATTTTCTGATCCCGTCCTATGGTTGTTTTGCGGGCATATTGCCGTGGAAAAACTGGCAAGGCAAATGGCATTAGGCCGGCGCCGGACGCAAGAAATCACCCGGTGCTGGCCTGTAAGTCAGGGTAATCGCATCCAATTTACGTGTGGCCGTCCTTCGAGACGCCCGCCGCCGAGCGCGGCCCGACGACCGGCTCAGCGGTCGTCTCGAAGGAGAGACGTCACATCCCACCACGGCCCCACAGCGTCCTCGCGTTGTCTCTCACCCTGTCGATGACACGCTCAGGTGCGATGCAGTCGATCTCGCCGCGCGACAGGCCGATGTCCAGCAGCTCCTTGTCGCTGAGGTCATGCAAGGTGACCCGTACGCAGGACCGCCGTGCCTGAAATGCAAGCCAGCATCGCTTGAGCAGGCTCAAGACCATCGAGAGATCGAGGCCGCGCCTTGCGGCATCGATCTCAATTTCGGGTGAGATGTTCGTCAATTGGGGTGGCATCGCACGCTCCTGCTGTTGAGCCGGCAGGGAGCGTGGCCAAAGAAAAGGCCCCGTCCGATGCCGGCGGGGCCTGGTGGAAAAGATGTCGTCGAAATCCTAGCGCACGACTCCTCCCACCGCCCAGCCGAAGCGGGTGATGTGGTTGCGGTTGAGGGTGCGCGACGATTTGATCATGCGGTGCTCATACCACCGCGACCGCACAAAATCAAGAGATGTGCGCAGCTTTCCTGCATCCTGGAGGCGAACAACTGCTTGCCTAACCTCGCACTAGCGAGACCAGCCAGGCCCGACCGAACAGAACCAAAACCGCAAGCGCGTAGACGACGGTGCCGCCGCCGGCGAGCAGGACCAGCATCGCTTCGTCCCGGAAGTGCATCGCGCCCAGCCAAGCGCCACCGAAGTGCGCGATCAGCCAGAAGGCGGCGGCGAGGATCAGTCCGGTCACGAGGAATTTGCCGAGTGAGACCAGCCAGCCACGGTCCAGCACGAGAAAACCGCGCCGCACGGCGAAGAACAGCACCAGCAAGAGATTGGTCCAGACCCCGACGGCCGTTGCCAGCGCGAGGCCGATCTGCGCGAGCGACCCCATCAAGGCGACCTTCAGTGCGACGTTGACGGCGATGCCGGTCAGCGACGCCCGCACCGGCGTCGCGGTGTCCTTGCGCGCATAGAAGGTCGCGACCGCGCTGCGGATCAGCACGAAAGGGATCAGGCCGATGGCGTAGGCGGCGAGCGTCGCGCCGGCCACGGCCGCGTCGGCCTGCGAAAACGCGCCGCGGGCGAACAGCGCCCGCATGATCTCGTCGGGCACGGTGAGGAAGGCCGCCACGAACGGGATCGAGAACAGCAACGTGAAATCGAAGGCGCGGCGCTGCGCTTTCATCGCGCCGTCCTGGTCATTCGCGGTGATCCGCCGCGACATTTCCGGCAGCAGCACCGTGCCGATGGCGATGCCGATGACGCCGATCGGCAATTGATTGAGGCGGTCGGCGTAATACAGCGCCGAGAGCGCGCCAGCGGGCAGGAAGGTGGCGATGATGGTGTCGGCAAACAGCGCGAGCTGTGTGCCCATCGAGCCCAGCGTCGCCGGTCCCAACGCCTTGAAGAAGTCGCGGACATCTTCGTCGAGTTTGAGCGGCGCAAAGCGCGGCAGGCCGCCATGGCGGGCGAGATCGCCGGCGAGCAGGAAATATTGCAGGAAGCCCGAGATCAGCACGCCCCAGGCCGCGGCGTGGCCCGCGGTCGGAAACCAGGCGGCGAGCGCCAGCGTCATCATCATCGCGACATTGAGGAAGATCGACGCCGCCGCGGCGCTGGCAAAGCGCTGCATCACGTTGAGCATGCCGCCATAGAGCGTCACCAGCGTGATCAGCAGCAGATAGGGAAAGGTGATCCGGGTCAGCTCGATCGCGAGCTTGCGCTGCTCGGCGTCCTCACTGAAGCCCGGCGCGAGAATGCTCATGGCCTGCGGCATGAACAGCCAAGCGACAATCAGCAGCACCACCTGCGAGGCCAACAGCAGCGTGAAGATGCGATCGGCGAACAGATGAGCTGCCGCCTCCCCCTTCTCGCCATGGACATGGGCGTAGGCCGGCACCCAGGCGGCATTGAAGGCGCCTTCGGCGAAGATCGCGCGGAAATGATTGGGCAGCCGCAGCGCCACGAAGAAGGCATCGGCCACGGGACCCGCGCCGAGGATCGCCGCCAGCATGATGTCGCGGGCAAACCCCGTCAGCCGCGAGAGCAGCGTGTAGCCACCGACCGTGAAGATGCGTCCGAGCATGCGTCTGTTTTAGAGCATGGCAGGATTTGGTCTAGGTGCTAGCGGCGGGGAAGATCGAGACATTTCGCGATGCGCATGGCTGCGCCCTTTCCCCTTGCAAGGGGAGAGGGGAAGATTCACCCCGCCAGCGCGCCCCGGACGGCGGCGATGATTCGTTCCTGGTCGGCTTCGGTCAGATAGGCGTGCATCGGCAGGCTGATGACGTCCTGCGACAGGCTCTCGCAAGCCGGCAGGCCGCCATCGGCGACCGGGTATTGCTTGTAGGCGGTCTGCTGATGCATCGACTTGCCGTAATAGATCGCGGTCGGCACGCCCTGGGCCTTCAGCGCGGCGGCAAAGCCGTCGCGGTCGGTGCCTTTGGGCAGGCGGATCGTGTACTGCGCCCACACCGAGGTATTGCCGGGTGCCAGGCGTGGCACCGTGACGACGTTGCTCAGGCCACGCGCATAGCGCTCGGCGACCCTGTTGCGGGCGGCGATCTCGTCGTCGAAGATCTTCAGCTTCTCGATCAGGACCGCGGCCTGCATGGTGTCGAGCCGCCCCGTGAGACCAAGGCGGACGTTGTCGTACTTGTCGACGCCCTGCCCGTGCACGCGGATGCTGCGCAGCGTTGCCGCGAGCTCGTCGTCATCGGTGAAGATCGCGCCGCCGTCGCCGAAGCAGCCGAGCGGCTTTGCCGGGAAGAAGCTGGTCGCGGTGGCGAGCCCGAAGGTGCCGAGCTTGCGGCCCTTGTAGCTGGCGCCGAAACCTTGCGCGGCGTCGTCGAGCACGAACAGGCCCTCGGCCCTGGCGATCTCGGCGATGGCGTCGTGATCGGCGGGCTGGCCGAACAGATCGACCGGAATCACCGCAACCGGCTTGAGGCCGGCCTTGCGCGCGGTCGCGATGCCGCGCTTGAGCGAGTCCGGGCTCATGTTGAAGGTGGCCTCGTCGACGTCGACATAGACCGGCGTCGCGCCGGTGCGCGCCACCGGCGAAGCCGTCGCGATGAAGGTGAAGGACGGACACAGCACGGCATCGCCGGGCCCGACATTCTTCGCCATCATCACCATCAGGATCGCGTCGGTGCCGCTGGCGCAGCCGATGACATGCTTGGCGCCGGAATAGGCGGCGAGCTGCTTCTCGAGCTCGAACACCTCAGGGCCGTTGACGAACTGGCAATGATCGAGCACGCGCTTGACGGCGGCATCGAGCGAGGCGCCGAGCCGGCGGCGCTGCGAGGCGACGTCGATGAAGGGAATCGGTTCGGAGCGCAGATGCTGGTTCATGGCCTGGTTCTTGGCGCCTTGCTGGTCTTGAGCGTCGACATGGACAGGGATCAGCCGGCGATGCGGCGCGGCCCCTTGAGGGCGGGCGATTTGGCCGCGGGCCGGGACGGCGTCTCCAGGCACTGGGTGGCGATCTCGAGGCTGGCGACGCCTTCGTCGCCGGTGACCGCCGGCGTCTCGCCGTTGCGCACCGCCTTGAGGAACGCGATCAGCTCGGCGCGGAGCGGCTCGTCATGGCCGACCGGCAGGTGCCGCATCGAATAGCTGCCATCCGGCTTGAAGCCGAAGCATTCGGTGACCTGGCGCGTCAAGAGATCGCCCATCACGTACTTGCCGCGGGTCGCGACCGTGACGCTGCGCGCCTTGAACGGCGTCAGCCAGTTGGTGTTGATGTGGGCGAGCACGCCGTTGGCGGTGCGGAACTGCAGCAGCGCGATGTCCTCGCGCTCGGCGACGGCGCTCGACAATTGCGGCTGCACCTCGACGATGTCGGATTCGGTGAACCAGCGGATCAGATCGATGTCGTGCACGGCGAGGTCGATGACGACGCCGACATTGGACATGCGCGGCGGGAACGGGCCGACGCGGGTGATCGCGATGGAGAGAATGTCCTCGCCCGCGATCGCCTGCTTGACGGCGGCAACCGCCGGATTGAAGCGCTCGACATGGCCGACCATCAGCGTCACGCCGGCCTTGTGCGCGGCGGCGACGATCTCGCGGCCCTCCTCGACCGTGGACGCGATCGGCTTCTCGACCAGGACATGGATGTTCTTGGCGATGCAGGCGAGCGCGACCTCGTGATGCAGATGCGTCGGCGCGGCGATGGTGACCGCGTCGACGCCGGCGGCGATGAGCTGGTCGAGCGTCTCGAAGCTCGGGCAATTGGCCAGTTCCGTCGCGCGGGTGCGATGCGTGTGTGAGGGATCGACGACGCCGACGAGGCTGATGCCGGGCAGGCCGCTGAGCACGCGCGCATGATTGCTGCCCATCACGCCGGCGCCAATGACGCCGACGCGCAAGCCGGCCTTTGCCGGTGCAGATCCCTTGGAACTCATCTGAGCAAACCCCGATTCAACGCAAATCCCCGGCGCGCTTCTAGCACGGACGCCACATTTGTGGCGAATGCCGACCTCGCGGCCCGGACACGATTTGATTCAAAAAGTTACACGTTCCCCGGGCCTTAGGCGGAAAAATAACGCTTGTCGGCCCGGGTCTCGTGATTCGGAGCTTGGTGGTTACGACCTTTGATAGTCGTCTTCAATCCGGATGATGTCGTCTTCCCCGAGATAGCTTCCAGTCTGGACCTCGATCAGCTCCAGCTGGATCTTGCCCGGATTCTCCATGCGGTGGACGGCGCCCATCGGGATGTAGATCGATTCGTTCTCGTGCACGGTTTTCACGGTCTCGTTGACGGTGACCTGGGCCGTGCCGCGGACCACGATCCAGTGCTCGGCGCGATGGTGGTGCTTCTGCAGCGACAGCCGCCCGCCCGGCTTCACCACGATGCGCTTGACCTGGTGGCGCTCGCCGTTGTCGACGGACTGGTAGCTGCCCCAGGGCCGGTGCACCTTGAGGTGCTCCTCGGTGACCTTCGGCGCGACCGTCTTCAGCTTGGTGACGAGACGCTTCAGGCCGTTGGCATCCTTCTGGCGCGAAACCAGGATCGCATCGGCAGTGGCGACCACGACGAGATCGTCGACGCCTTCGAGCGCGACCAGCGCCTGGTCAGTGGTGACGTTGCAATTGCGGGAATCCTCGAACACCGCGGCACCGTGCGCGGCATTGCCCTGCGCGTCCTTCTCGGACAATTCCCACACCGCGTGCCATGAGCCGACATCGGACCAGCCGCACGAGACCGGAACGACCGCCGCGCGCGCGGTCTTCTCCATCACGGCATAATCGATCGAGATCGCCTTCGCCGCGGAGAACGCCTCCGGCTCCAGCGTGACGAAGCCGAGATCGCGGCCGGCATTGGTAACGGCATTGGTGACCGCCTCGACGCTCGCAGCATCGACCTTGCGGTATTCGTCGAGCAGGACGCTGGCCGGAAACATGAAGTTGCCGCTGTTCCAGAGATAGCCCGAATTGACGTAGTCGGACGCCTTCACCGCGTCCGGCTTCTCGACGAAGCGCGCGACCGCATGCACCTCGCCGGAGATCACCTCGCCCGGGTTGATATAGCCGTATTCGGTCGCCGGCCGCTCCGGCTTGACGCCGAAGGTGACGATGCGCCCGGTGCTCGCGGCGGCAAGGCCCTCGCGGCAGGCGGCGACGAAAGCGGCATTGTCCTGCACGACGTGATCGGCGGCGAGCGCGAGCACGATCGCTTCACTGGCGCGGTTCTGCGCGAACACCGCGCCGGCCGCGATCGCAGGTCCGGAATCCCGGCGCATCGGCTCGAGGATCACGTCGGCCTCGATGCCGATCTCGGCGAGCTGCTCCAGCACCATGAAGCGATAGGACGCGTTGGTGATGACGATCGGCCGGTCGAACAGGGAGGGATCGGAGACGCGCAGCAGCGTGTCCTGGAAGGTCGAGCGCGTGCCGAACAGTGGCAGGAACTGCTTGGGCCGCACTTCGCGCGAAGCGGGCCACAGCCGCGTGCCGGCACCGCCGCACATGATCAGGGGGATTATGCGTTTGTCCATCGTGCTCTCAAACCTTGAAATAGTCCCGATACCAGGTGACGAAATTATGGACCCCATGCTCGATCGGCGTTGACGGTGCAAAGCCGGTGTCGCGCATCAGATCCTCGACATCCGCGAACGTTTCCAGCACATCTCCCGGCTGCATCGGCAGCAATTCTTTGATCGCCGTCCGGCCCAGCTCCCGCTCCAGAAGACCGACGACGTGCATCAGTTCCTCCGGGTGGTGATTGCCGACATTGTAGAGCTTAAACGGCGCATTTGCGGCAGAAGGATCCTCCGCAGGCACGAGATCGATCAGCTTCGAGACGACACGCGTCACATCGTCGATATAGGTGAAGTCGCGACGCATCCTGCCATGGTTGAAGAGCCGGATCGGCTTGTCTGCCATGATGGCGCTCGCGAACAGAAACATGGCCATGTCGGGCCGTCCCCATGGCCCGTAGATGGTGAAGAAGCGCAGGCCCGTGACCGGCAGGCGATAAAGATGGCTGTAGGACTGCGCCATCACTTCGTTCGCCTTCTTGGTCGCGGCGTAGAAGCTCACCGGATGATCGGTGCGGTCCGCAACCGCAAATGGCATTTTTGTGTTGGCGCCGTAAACGGAGGATGACGAGGCGTAGACGAGATGACGACAGCCGTTGTTGCGGCAGCCCTCGAGCACGTTGAGGAATCCGACGAGATTGGACTCGGCGTAGGCGTGCGGCTGCTCGATCGAGTAGCGCACGCCGGCCTGCGCCGCCAGATGCACGACTTTGGCAAAACGATGTTGCGCGAACAGCGCGGCCATCGTCTCGCGGTCGGCGAGATCGGCCTCGACGAAGGAGAAACGGGGTTCCTCCTTGAGCAGCGCAAGTCGCGCCTTCTTCAGCGCCGGGTCGTAATAGCTGTTGAGATTATCGAGCCCGACGACGGACCGGCCTTCGCCCAGGAGCTGGCGGGCGACGTGAAAGCCGATGAAGCCGGCCGCGCCGGTAACCAAAATCGCCTGATCTGTCATCCTGTTCCCTGGGGATCCAAGCCGGCCCTGTTTAGCCGCCGGCTCGATCGGCTCGCAATAGGCCCGCAGCGCTTCATGAGGACTCCTCTCAGCGTCCTTAACGGGGCTATTGAACGAGGGCGATCGAACGAGGGCTATTGCAAGATCGGCGCCAAAACCATACCAAAGCGGCCGAATTCGGCGCCTTGCGTCGGGTTGCCTCAAATCTTCGCAAACCCAGTTCATGCGGGCGAAATGCGCCGAATCCTGCTTTCCGCGGCCAAAATCATGATTTCCGCGGCGCTGCTCTATCTGGCGCTGCGCAAGGTCGACCTATCCGAGCTGTTTTCGCGCTTCACCGTGACCAGCCTGCTCTGGATCGGCGTGGCGATCGCAATCACGTTTCTGCAGATCCTCGTCGGCGTGCTGCGCTGGCGCGAGATCAGTGCTGTCTGCGGCGCGCCGCTCGAGCTCAGCCGTGCCATGCGCTACAACGTGATCGGCTCGTTCTTCAACCAGACCCTGCCCTCGGCGATCGGCGGCGACGCGGTCCGGCTGTGGCTGGTCGCGCGCGCCGGCGCCGGCTGGCGTGCGGCCACCTATTCGATCTTCGTCGACCGCGCCATCGGCCTGATCGCGCTCGCGGTTCTCATCGTCGCGAGCCTGCCCTGGAGCTACACCCTCATCACCGATCCGCACGGGCGCTCGGCGCTGCTGCTCATCGACCTCCTGGCGCTCACCGGTGGCATCGGCTTCCTGATCTTCGGCGCCCTGAAATGGCGCTGGCTCAAGACCTGGTGGGCCACGCATCATCTTCACGCCTGCGCGGTGATCGCCAACCGCGTGATCTTCAATCGCCGCAGCGGACCGGTGATCGCGATCCTGTCGATCCTCGTTCACGTCCTCGCCGTGGTCATCGCCTGGTGCGTGGTGCAGTCGATTGCGGCCCCGGTCCGCTTCAGCGACGTCTTTCTGCTCGTGCCGCCCGTGATGCTGATCACGATGATGCCGATCTCGATCGCCGGCTGGGGCGTGCGTGAAGCCACGATGGGCCTGGCGTTCGGCTTCGCCGGACTTGCCGCCAACGAGGGCGTCAACATCTCGCTGCTGTACGGCGCCGTGTTCTTCATCGTTGGCGCGGTCGGTGGCCTGGTCTGGATCCTCAGCGCGGAGAAGGCCGCGCAAGGGTCGGCCCCGATCGGAGTGCCGGAGTGAGCTCGGCCACCGATGCGCTCGCCGGCGCGGCCGTGCTGCTTGCCGTTGCGATCGCCGCGCTGATCTCGGCGCTCGTCACCTGGACCAGTCGCCCCCTGCTCCAGCGCTACGCACTGGCGCGACCGAACGCGCGGTCCTCGCATCGCATCCCGACCCCGCAGGGCGCGGGCATCGCGGTGATCGCCGCCACCCTGATCGTCGCCTCGCTATGGGGGGCCTCGGCCAATGTCGCGATTCCGCCGGCGCTGGTCGCGGCGACGGTCGTGATCGCATTGGTCGGCTTCGCCGACGACATCGTGTCACTGCCCGTGCTCGTGCGGCTGGTGCTGCAGGCAGCCTGCGTCGGCGCGGTAGTGTTCACCGCGCCCGAGGCCGCCCGCATCGTGCCGGCGCTGCCGCTTCCGCTGGAGCGCGCCCTCATCGTCCTTGCCGGAGTCTGGTTCGTGAACCTCGTCAACTTCATGGACGGTCTCGACCTGATGACGGTGGCGGAAGTCGTGCCGGTCACCGCGGCGCTGCTGCTGCTCGGATGGCTCGGGGATCTCTCGTGGCCCGCTGTGCTGATTGCCACCGCGCTGGGCGGCGCCATGCTCGGCTTTGCGCCATTCAACCGGCCGGTCGCAAAGGTCTTCCTCGGCGATGTCGGCAGCCTGCCGATCGGCCTGTTGCTCGGCTGGTGCCTGCTGGAGCTCGCCTGGCACGGCCAACCCGCCGCAGCGCTGCTGCTGCCGGCCTATTACCTTGCGGATTCCACCATCACGCTGTTTCGGCGCATCATCCGGCGCGAGCCATTCTGGTCGGCGCACCGCACCCACTTCTATCAACGCGCAACCGACAACGGGTTCACGGTCCCGCAGGTGATCGGCGAGGTGTTCGCGCTCAATCTCGTGCTGGCGATGCTTGCCATCGTCACCGTTCGCGCCGGCTCGATGGCGATCATTGTTGCGTCCTTGGTCGCAGGCGCGGTCGCCGTCGGCTTCGTACTGCGGCGCTTTTCCCGCCTTCAGGCGTCCTGATCCGACAGCGCCAGCCGCACCCCCTCCTCGAGGGAGACCTGCGGCTGCCAGCCGGTGGCGATCGCCTTGGAGATGTCGAGCTCGAGCGAGCCGATCAGCCCGTCCCGCATCTCCTGGCGGCCCATCACGCGCAGCACCGTGCCGAGCAGGTTCGGCGGGACGCCGAACAGCCGGGCAGTTTTGCTGGAGGCTCGCGCCATGCAGGCGATGAATTCAGGCGTCGAGACCCGCTCCCGGTCGGCCAACAGGAAGATCTCGAAATTGCTCGCCGCGTCAGGATGGCGCAGCCGATGCAGGATGAATGACGACAGGTTCTGCACTGCAAGAAAGTTGCGGCGATTGCGGATCGCCGCAAAGGGCAGCGGCAGCCCCAGCCTGATTGCGCGCGCCAGCAGCGGGAAGTTGCCCTTGGCGTGCGCGCCGTAGATCAGCGGCGGCCTGATCACCGAGATTTTCATGTCGACGTCGCGGGCCAGCGTCCTCAAGCCCGCCTCCGCCGCGGCCTTGGATGTGCCGTAGAGGCCACGCGGCGTCGGCGAATCGTTCTCGCTGAACGGCGCGCGGCCGTCATTGCTGCGGCCATGCACCAGAACGGTGCTGATGAAGATGAAATGACGCACGCCGGCCGCTGCTGCGCAGCGTGCCAGGCGCAGCGTGCCCTCGACATTGACCTTGCGGTAGAGCTCGGCCGCGTGCTCGTCGTTCTTGTAATGCACGCGTGCGGCCAGATGGATGACGGCGTCGACGCCCTCGAGCGCCGCCTGCCAATCGGTGTCGGGACCGATCGAGTCGATCACGACCTCACCGTCAGCCCCTTCCGGTCTGCGCACCGCCCGGCGGACCGACCAGCCCTCGCGCGTCAATGCGCTCACGACGTGACGGCCGACGAAGCCGCTCGCTCCCGTCACCAGCGCGACCGGCTTCGTCTCGCTCATCGTCGCTCCGACAGGATAGCGCGCAACACCCCATCGACCGGCATGGTCAGGCCGCCGTCGACCCGAATTCCGGCACCGCATCCTTCAGGATGGTCCTGATGGTGGCGCGGTCCTCGCGCGCGACGGCCTGCTCCAGCGCGCTGATCCATTTGCGCAGCGTCTGCATCGGCGGCTGGTTCGGCTGTGCGGCCATGATGCCGGCAATCCCGATCTCCCGGGTCGGCTCCTCGGAGGCGAACAGGATCTCATACAGGCGCTCGCCCGGCCGCATGCCCGTGTACACGATCTCGATGTCGTAGCCGGGCTGCAGTCCGGAGAGGCGGATCATGCGCTCGGCGAGATCGACGATCTTCACCGGCTGGCCCATGTTGAGCACGTAGACCGAGACATCGGCACGCTGCGCGCCGAGCGCGTGCGTGGCCGCGGTGATGACGAGATCGCAGGCCTCGCGGATGGTCATGAAGTAGCGGACCATATCGGGATGCGTCACCGTGACAGGACCGCCGGCCTCGATCTGGGCCTTGAACTTAGGCACCACCGAGCCGTTCGACGCCAGCACGTTGCCGAACCGGACCGAGATCAACCGCATCGGCGACCGGGCGCCGCCGCTGGCTGCAGCGAGATCGCGATCGAGCGCCTGGCAGTACATCTCGGCGAAACGCTTGGTGAGGCCGAGCATCGACACCGGCTCGATCGCCTTGTCGGTCGAGATCATCACCATGGCTTCGGCGCCGGCGTTGTGCGCGGCATCGGCGACGTTGATCGAGCCGAAGATATTGGTCTTGACACCCTCGCTCCAGTCGCGCTCGAGGATCGGCACGTGCTTGAGCGCTGCGGCATGGAACACGATATCGGGCCTGAACTCGGCCATCAGGCGCATGATGCGTTCGCGATCGCGAATGTCGGCGATCCGCCCTTCGATCTCGGCCGCCACACCCCGCGCGGCGAGCCGTTCCGTGATCGCGTAGAGCGCCGGCTCGGAGTTTTCGACGATCAGGAGCCGCGCGGCGCCGAAAGCGACGACACGCTCGCAGATCTCGGAACCGATCGAGCCGCCGCCGCCGGTGACGATCACCGCCTTGCCGTTGATCAGGGCTTCCAGGCGGGCATAGTCGATCGCCTCGCTCGGCCGCAGCAGGAGATCTTCGACCGCGACGGCGGTGAGCCGCGGCGTATCGCCGCTCTCGAGCGAGGGCATGCGGTTGACGATCAAACCCAACTTGCGCGCCCGCATCAGCACCGATTCCGGATGCGCCTCCGGCTCGAACGCCGACGGCGTCATCACGAGGCGGGCAATCGGCTTGTTGCGTTTGGCGAAGTCCGCAATGATGTCCTCGACATCGTCGATGCCGCCCAGCACCGGTAGGTTGCGGATGATTTGGCCCCGGTCCGAAAACGACGGCGACAAGACGCCGACCGGCCAGATCCGCTTGATCGCCCCGCTCTCGATGCCGCGCAGCAGCACCTCCGCGTCCGCGGCGCGGCCGATCAGCAGCGTCGGCGCGGCATCACCGCCTCTCGCATGACGCCGCACCCGCGTATAGCGGAAATAGCGATAGGTCATGCGCAACGCGCTGAGGAAGGCAATCTCCAGGAACCAGTAGAGGACGATCGTCGCCTTGCCGAGGAAGAAGGCGCCGCGAACGTTGGGGGCAACGAAGATGTAGTCGAGCACGAGCAGGGCAACCGTCAGCACGGTCGCCGCGCGAATGATGTTCAGCGCGTCGGGCAGCGAGATGAAGCGCCATTTCGTCGTGGTCAGGTTCAAGACGAAGAACACGACGACGCTGAAGGCTAGAAAATAGGGAAGGATCTGGAACAGCAGCGGCAAACGCTCGTAGAAGCCGTCTCCGCCCTCGAATCGCACGTAAAAGGCGGCGAAAAGCGCCGCCGTCGTCGCCAGCACATCGTGCAGCGCGATCAGGAAATTGCGCGAGGTGAGATGCGATAAACGCGTCATCCGCCGACCGATGAAAATCCAGTTAGATGCAACCTGTCCGCGCTGATAGCCCATCTGAACCAGACTTGCCAGCCGCGCGGCCGCTCAGGAACCGGCTTCCCCCATCTTCGCCTGGCCCCGTTGTGCCCGGATCACCATGCCGCCGGCGACGCCGACGCCGATGACGTACATCCAGCCCTCATGGAAGTCGAACAGATGGGAGTTGAACAGCGAGGTGAAGACGTTCTGCACCACCACCAGCAGCCCGATCCAGTTGGCAAGCCCGTCGCCGCGAAACAACAGCAGATGCAGGATCCAGATCGCGTAGAGAATGAGGATGCCGATCGCGCCCCATTGCACGGCAACGTTGAGCGTCTGGTTGTGGGGATTGCCGATCACCTCGGCCGAGGCCCGGTTCTGACCGGCGGGCGCCGCGGCGCGTTCGAACAATCCGCGCGTCGAGCCGGTGCCGTGCCCCATGATCGGCGCCTCCGCCAAGAAGCTCAACGACTTCCGCCAGAATTCGAGCCGCAGGCCCATGGAGGTCGCCTCGCCCCTTTCCACATAGCCCGCGTAGTCGTCGGTGAACCTCTCGGCGGTATGGCGCAATTGCGGAGAGGCCTGCCAGGCCAGGACGGCGCCGGCGAGCAGAGCGGCGGAGATGATCGCAATGCTGCGCCATTTGAGGTGCAGCAGCGCGAACACGCCGAACATGATCGGGATGGTGACGAGCGCGGTACGCGACACCACCACGAAGGTCATGTTGACGAAGAAGCTCAGCGCCAGCGCCGTCAGCAGTCCGGCGAGCCAGTAGCGCTTCTCGCGCAGCAACGTCACGATCGGATAGGCCAGCGCGACCGCGCAAAGCGCGAATTCCTGGCTCTGGTCGATGTAGTTCTTGACGAAGATGCCGCGCTCGGCCGGACCGGACTTGAGCGCGAGGTTGGGGTAGAACGCGACCAGCCAGGACATCACCGACAACAAGGCGCAGGACACCAGAAAGGCGATGAAGATCCAGTGGCCGCGGGGCGAGCGCTCGAAATGATAGAGCAGCAACGGCAGCACGAGCAGCTTCACCGTCGGATTGACCGCATAGAATCGCGCACCCCAGGTCGCGTCCGACCAGAGTGTCCCCACCAGCGCCAGCAGCACCAGCGCGATCGGGGCCGCACAGATCGGACGCTTCAAGAACTCCAGCAACGCGCGGACGTCGAGGAACGGCACCATGCAGACCAGCATCAGCGCGTTGAAGATTCCCGCAAGCGAGGTCGACCAGGGCAGCGAGGCCGCGGTCAGGACTGCGAATATATCGACCGTCTCGCGCCAGGCGGCCGGGCTGCGCAGACGGCGAAGCAACCTTTCGCCGGTCGTCTCGCGTGCGAGCACCGTCACTTGCCCCCTCCCCGAGCGCGATGCACCAGTGCCGTCGTGCTGAAGCCCTGGAGGATGTCGACCAGCACGACCGCCCCGCCCGCTTGCTCGACGACCTCGTGGCCCACCACCTGCTCGCGGGTGTAGTCGCCGCCCTTCACCAGCACGCCGGGCTTGATCCGCCTGATCAGGTCGATCGGCGTGTCTTCCTCGAAGATGACGATGAGATCGACGGCCTCCAGCGCGGCCAGCACCTCGGCTCGCGCGCGCTCGTCCTGGACCGGCCGCTCCGCGCCCTTGAGCCGCCGCACCGAGGCGTCGCTGTTGAGGCCCACGATCAGCCGGTCGCAGGCGGCGCGCGCCGCGGTCAGCACCTTGACGTGGCCGGGATGCAGGATATCGAAACAGCCGTTGGTGAAGCCGACGCGCTGGCCCTGCCTCTTCCACTCGGCGAGCTGGGCGTCGAGCGTATCAAGATCGAGCACGATCTTCTCCTCGGCCGCGAGACTGGCATGCGGCAGGATCTTGCGGCGCAGCTCGGCCGCGCTCACGCTGGCGGTGCCCTGCTTGCCGACCGCGACGGCGGCCGCGGCGTTGGCCATGCGCAATGCCGTGTCCCAGTCCGCGCCGGCCGCAAGCGTCACCGCGAGGGCGGCAGCGACGGTGTCACCGGCACCGGAGACGTCGCGCACCTTCACCGGGAAAGCCGGAACGTGAACGGCCTCGCCGCCACGCGGCACCAGCGTCATGCCGTGCTCGCCCTGGGTAACCAGGATCGCCTCGCAATCGGCGAGCCGCATCACGTCCTCGCTGGCATCGACGATGCTCTGCGGCGTGTCGGCGCGGCTGCGCGTCGCTTCGGAAAATTCCTTGCGGTTGGGCGTAAGCAGCGTGGCGCCGCGATAGATCGCCCAGTTCAGGCTCTTGGGATCGACGATTACGGGCTTGCCGAGCTTTCGCGCGGCGTCGATGGTGTGGCGGATGACGCGCGCCGTCAGCACGCCCTTGGCGTAGTCCGAAAGCAGCACGAGGTCGGCGCGTGCGATCCCCGGCAGGATCGCCTCGATCAGCTTGGTCTCGACCTCATCGGATACGGGCGCCGCCTGCTCCCAATCCGCGCGCAGCATGTGCGTGGAAAAATGTTCGGAGACGAATCGGACCTTTCGCGTGGTCGGGCGCGCGGGATCGCACACCAGCACGCTTTCGATCGCAGCCAGCTCGTCCAGCGCCGTCTTGAGCCGTGCACCGGCATCGTCCTCGCCGACGAGGCCGACGAAGATGCAGCGCGCGCCGAGAGAGGCGACGTTGCGCGCGACGTTGCCGGCGCCGCCGATGTGGATCTCGCTGCGCTGCGCCGTGATGACAGGCGTCGGCGCTTCCGGCGAAATCCGCGACACCTCGCCATAGACGAACTCGTCCAGCATGATATCGCCGATGCACAGCACCGTGCGGCTTGAGATGGCTTGCGCGAGAGCGTCGAAATCGAGAATGGGCGTCGGCATGGTGAGGGAGCCTCAGCGGAAGCGGTCGGGCCGGTCGAGGTAATCCCCGACATAGGCCTTCACCGCGTCCTCGAGCGTCGTGAAGCCGCCGTTATAGCCGGCGCGGCGGAGCCGAACGACCTCGCTCTGGGTGAAGTACTGGTAGGCCGAACGGATCTGCTCGGGCATGTCGATATATTCGATGTTGGGCTTGGTGCCGAGCGCCGCATAGGCAGCCAGCATCAGGTCCCTGAAGCTGCGCGCCTTGCCGGTTCCAACGTTGAACAGTCCGGACACCGACGGCGTCGCCAGGAGCCACATGATTACGCGCACGACGTCATCGACATAGATGAAATCGCGGCGCTGATCGCCGTCTTCGATACCCTCGCGATGCGATTTGAACAATTGCACGACGCGGCCGGCCTTGACGTCGTCGAAGCGGCGCGCCAGCACGCTCATCATCGAGCCCTTGTGGTATTCGTTGGGGCCGAACACGTTGAAGAATTTCAGGCCGACACATTGCGGCGGCAGCGGATCGCCATTGGCCACGCGCCCGGCGACCGCAAGATCGAACATGTGCTTGCTCCAGCCGTAGAGATTCATCGGCCGAAGCTTCTTCAATGCGGGGATCGAAGCATCGTCGTCGAAACCGCTTTCGCCGTCGCCATAAGTCGCCGCCGAGGAGGCGTAGATGAAGGGCACCACGCTTGCCGTGCACCAGTCGAGGAGGCGCATCGACAGACGGAAATTGGTCTCGAACACGAGGTCGCCGTCGGTCGCCGTGGTCGCGGAAATCGCCCCGAGATGGATCACGCCATCGAGCTTGCGGCCTTTCAGCCAGTCCATCAATTCGGCCGGCGGAACGATATCCACAAGCTGGCGCTTGGCGAGGTTCCGCCACTTGCCGTCGGTGCCGAGCAGATCGCAAACCACGACGTCGCTGCGGCCCGCGTCATTGAGCGCGGCCACGACATTCGACCCGATAAAACCGGCCCCGCCGGTCACCAGCAACATTTGGAAATCCCTGCCGATTTTCTTGCGATCCGGTCCTGCCGTAGCGCATGAGCCGCTAAAGTGTAAGCGGTTTTGGGATTGAGCGCTTTGCCGGCTTTACCTACCGGCTGGGAGCGGCTACCGAACCGCCAAAATCATTGCGGCTTCAACGAATGAACCAAAATTCACAGCTTAGTGGAGATCCAGACCGGCGCGATACCCGCCCGATTCTGATCATTCCCTACATGTGGATCGGCGATTTCGTCCGGAATCACACCGTCGTCCGGGTCCTGAAGGAGCGCTGGCCCAACCGGCCGGTCGATCTCCTCACCACGTCGCTATGCGCTCCTTTGGTCGATTACATGCCCGGCGTGCGCGAGGGGATCGTCTGGGACCTGCCGCGCGGCCGGCTTGCCGTGGGCCGTCAGCTGGCCTTGGCGAAGCTGCTGCGCGAGCGAAACTACGGCACGGCCCTGGTGCTGCCGCGCACCTGGAAGGCTGCCATCGCGCCCGCTTTGGCCGGTATTCCCGAGCGGGTCGGCTTCGTCGGCGAGTTCCGTTTCGGCCTGATCAACCGCTGGCGCTGGGGTGAAAAGAAGCTGCCCCGCTTCATCGACAAGAACGCCGCCCTGGCCCAGCCCGACGGCGCCCCCCTGCCCCCGGAATGGCCGGTGCCGCAACTGCGGGTCCCGGCCGAGGACATCGTCCGCTGGCGGCAGGCCAACGGCCTCGGCGCCGGAGCCGCGGTGGCGCTCGCTCCTGGCTCTGTGGGCGTCTCAAAGCGCTGGACGTACTATCCCGAGGCCGCCCGCCTGCTCGCCGGGCGCGGGCTGGAGGTGTGGGTGGTCGGCGGCCCCGCGGAAAAGGGCCTCGCCCAGGAGATCGTCGCGGCTGGCGGCCCCGGCGTGCGTGACCTCACCGGCAACGATTTGCGCAACGGCGTGCTGGCCATGGCGGCCGCCGGCGTCGCCATCTCCAACGATTCCGGCCTGATGCACATCGCGGCCGCCCTGGGCACGCCCACCATGGGCATCTTCGGCCCGACCAGCCCCTATCTCTGGGCCCCGCTCAACGGCCTTGCCGCCACCGTGGTGCAGGACAAGGAAGTGCTGTCCTGCCAGCCCTGCCAGAGCACGATCTGCAAGATCAACGACCACAGGTGCATGCGGAATATCGCGGCGAGCGAGGTGGCGGCGATGGCGCAGCGGGTGCTGAGCGAGGCCGGGACGAAGGCGACGACGTGAGCCGGGCGGGGCCTGTGCGGATGGTAACATCACGCCGGTGTTTTGTCCGACGTGTCAAACCAGCGTCACGAATCTGCAAAGCTACGCAGGCGCCAAGCCGTTGATTTCGCTGACCTCGTCTACTGTGCATGGGGTTGTTTTCGCGGTTTTGTTTGCCGGCGCGACCGCGGCAGTTCAGAGCAGCGACCGATAGACCTCGCCGATCCGCGTCGCTTCGGCATCGAGGCTGAACTTTGCCAGCACCCGCGCCCGCCCCCGCTCGCCCATCGCCGTCGCAAGCGTCACATCGCGCATCAACGGCTCCAGCGCCGCGGCCAGCGCGTCGGCATCTCCCGTCGGGATCAGCACGCCGCTTACACCATCCTCGACCACGAGCTCGGCCGCGCCGGCGCGCGCGGCAACCAGCGCGCTGCCCGCCGCCATCGCCTCGATCAGCGTCAGGCCAAAGCCCTCGTTGCGTGAGGTGAAGGCGTAGATCGTCAGCCGCTGGTACCAGCGCTGCACTGCGTCGATCGGCAGCTCGCCGGTGATGACGATGCGCGATTGCAGGCCGGCGGCCTCGATCCGCTTGTTTAGATCGTTGGCAAAGGGCGTCTGCTCGGCCGTGACCTGGCCGACGATGACCGCGGTGAAGTCCGGATAGCGCGGCAACAGGCGGCACATCGCATCGACGAAGAGGTCGGTGCCCTTCTGCGCACGCACGCGGCCGAAGCAGCCGATGGCGTAGCGGCCCGGCAGACCGCTTTCCGCGAAAGCAGCGGCGCGATCGATCGGCGGCGCGTAAACGTCGGTGTCGACGCCGTGCGGGATCACCGTCGCCTTCACCTTGAGGAACGAGGCCGAGATGTCGCTCGTCGCGATGATCGCGTCCATGCGCCGGATCAGCCAGCGCGTGATCCAGCTATGATGCCGCTGCGCCGCCGAGGTGAACACGAGCCTCAAGGGCCAGCCGAGCGCGCGCAGCACGACGCCGGCGATCATCTCGTTGTTGCGCCGCGCATGCCAGATCAGCGGCGCCTTGCGGCGCCATAGCTTGAGAAAATCGGCAGCGCCCAGCCGCGCAATCCCGGCCGGCGCGTCGGAGCCGAACCAGGCGGCGCGATACAGCTTTGCCAGCCGCGGCGCCACCATCCGGTTGGTCGCGGTGACCCCGGAATAGCGCCTGTGCAGATTTGGCACGATCACTTCGAGATCGCCGGGGGAATTGGCCACATCACGCTCCGTTTGACCGGCCCCCTATACGCAACATTAAGCATAGTGACCAGTTCGGCCGCGCCGATACCCCCTCTTCACCACGCAGACGTTAGCTTGCAGCGTTGATCGAAGACGGGTGAGATCATGACTGTGCTAGTCACCGGCGGCGCCGGCTATATCGGAAGTCACACGGTGCTCGCGCTGGCGGAAGCCGGCGAGGACGTCGTGGTGATCGACGATCTCTCGACCGGTTTCTCCGCCTACCTGCCTGAGGGCGTGCCGCTGTTTATCGGCGACGCCGGCGACGAGAACCTGCTCGAAGGCGTGATCGCCCAGCACGACATCGAAAGCATCATCCATTTCGCCGGCTCGGTCGTCGTGCCGGACTCGATGCGCGATCCGCTCGGCTATTACCGCAACAACTTCACGACCGCGCGCAACTTGCTCAACGTGGCGGTCAAGCGCGGTATCAATCGCTTCATCTTCTCTTCGACCGCCGCCGTCTATGGCAATCCTGACCAGGTCCCGGTGCCCGAGCACGCGCCGACCCGGCCGCTGTCGCCCTACGGCTCGTCGAAGCTGATGACCGAGATCATGCTGCACGACGTTGCTGCCGCCTACGGCATGCAATACGTAACCTTGCGCTATTTCAACGTCGCCGGCGCCGATCCGCACGCCCGCATCGGCCTTGCCACCGTTGGCGCCACGCATCTGCTCAAGATCGCGGTGGAAGCTGCGACCGGCCAGCGCGCCAAGATCGACGTGTTCGGCACCGACTATCCGACCCCCGACGGCAGCTGCATTCGCGACTTCATCCACGTCACGGACCTCTCGCAGGCGCATCGTTCGGCCCTCGCATATCTGCGCAACGGCGGCGCCTCGACGACGCTGAATTGCGGCTATGGCCGCGGCTATTCGGTGCTGGAGACCATCGACGCCGTGCGCCGCGTGTCGGGCCGTAGCTTTGCCGTGCAATACGCGCCGCGCCGGCCGGGCGACATCATGACCATGGTCGCCGACACCAGCCGCATCCGCGGACTGCTGGACTGGAAGCCGCAGTACGAGGACCTCGAGACTATCGCGGCCCACGCGCTGGCATGGGAGGACAAGCTGTTCCACGAGCGCCATGGCGAGCTTCGCCACGCCGCCTCGGCCTAGAATCATCCCAAGCGCAAGCCCTTAATTGGGCTTGAAAAACCGTAGCTGAGCGGGCACAGAGGCCCATCGATCCCTGACGCGCGGGCAGGCTTTGTCCTGCGCCGTCAATGGACCCCGGATGGCCCAGTTTCCAAAGAAGATCACCGACGATCCCTACGCGGCAATGGCCCTGGTGCGCCGCCTCGTCACGGAACAGGGGATCGTCTACTGGCGGCGCTACCTCGTTGCCTTCGCGCTGATGGCGGTGGCCGCGGCCGCGACGGCGTGCGCGACCTACGTGCTCGGCCAGGTCATCAACCAGGCCTATGTCGACAAGAACATCCCTGGCATCGCGATGTTCTCGGGGATCACGGTCGCTCTGCTCTTCATCAAGGGCGTGGCCACCTACGGCCACATGGTGATCCTGACCAAGATCTCGAACGCGATCCTCGCCACCAACCAGCGCCAGCTCTTCGCAAAGCTGATGCGCGAGAGCGTCGGCTTCTTCTCCGAGCGCCATTCCTCCGAATTCCTGGCGCGGCTGACGGCCGGCGCCAAGTCGATCACCGACGTGCTCAACATGCTGGTCAACGCCATCGGGCGCGACCTGCTGATGCTGCTCGCCATGATCGGCGTGATGGTGTGGCAGGATCCGCTGATGTCGTTCATCGGCCTCGTCGCGGTGCCGCCGGCGATGCTGGTCCTGCGCAAGCTGGTGAAGCGCATCAAAGGCCTCGCCTACAACCAGTTCACCGGCACCGCCGACATCATGGAGACGATGCAGGAATCGCTGCAGGGCATCCGCACGGTCAAGGCGTTCACGCTGGAAGAGACCATGCAGAAGCGCATCGACGAGAACATCGCGATCGTCGAGCGCAACGCCAACAAGATGGCGCGCGTCGCCAACCGCTCCAATCCGCTGATGGAGATGCTCGGCGGCTTCGCGGTCGCCGGCTGCCTGATGTACGGCGGCTACAGCGTGGTCGCGCTCAACGCCACGCCCGGCGCGTTCTTCTCCTTCATGACCGCGTTCCTGATGGCGACCGAGCCGGCCAAGCGGCTGGCGCGGCTCAACATCGATCTGAACAGCCAGCTCGTCGGCGCCCGCATGCTGCTCGAAGTGGTCGACAGCCCGGCCAGCGAACGCTCCGACGACGACAAGCCCGCGTTGAAGCTCACCGACGCACGGATCGAACTGCGTGACGTCAGCTTCGCTTACCGCACCGGCGAGACCGTGCTCAACCGCATGAGCTTCGTCGCCGAGCCCGGCAAGGTCACCGCGCTGGTCGGCCCGTCCGGCGGCGGCAAATCGACCGTGCTGGCGCTGCTGCTGCGCTTCCATGAGGTGACGCAGGGCGACATCGTGATCGATGGCCAGTCGATCGGCGCGGTCTCGCGCAAATCCCTGCGCTCGCAGACCGCCTATGTCGGCCAGGACGTCTATCTGTTCCGCGACACCATCCGGAGCAACATCGCCTTCGGCAAGCCGGGCGCGAGCGAGGACGAGATCATCGAGGCGGCGAAGGCCGCCTGCGCGCATGATTTCATCATGGGCTTCCCGCTCGGCTACGACACCCCGGTTGGCGAGCACGGCACGCAGCTGTCCGGCGGCCAGCGCCAGCGCATCGCGGTGGCGCGCGCGCTGATCAAGAATGCGCCGGTCATCCTCCTGGACGAGGCCACCGCGGCGCTCGATTCGGAGTCCGAGCGGCAGGTGCAGGAGGCGATCGAGCATCTGTGCCGAAACCGCACCACCATCGTGATCGCCCACCGTCTGCACACCATCATGCACGCGGATGCGATTCTCGTGGTCGAGGGCGGCGAGATCGTCGAGCAGGGCCGGCACGACGAACTGCTCCGCCGGGGCGGCCGTTACGCCTCGTTCTTCCGCCTGCAACACCACCACGATTCCGGCGCGCTGGCGCCGATCAGCGCAACCGCATAGAGTTCGTTCCACCTCAAGAGCAGCGAGACCGCTTCATGAACGCCGCCTCCTACGTCATCCCGCTTCCGCCCCAGGCTTCGCTTCCCGTCGTCGGGGAAAGCGGCCGTTATCCGGTTCGCCGCATCTGGTGCGTCGGCCGCAACTATCTCGAGCACATCCGCGAGATGGGCAATGACGAGCGCGCCCCGCCGTTCTTCTTCGCCAAGCATGCCGACATGCTGGTGCCCGACGGCGCCACCGTTCCCTATCCGCCGCTGACCAAGGACCTCCATCACGAGGTCGAGCTGGTCGTGGCGATGAAGAGCGGCGGCCTCAACATCCCCGCCGACAAGGCGCTCGATCACGTCTACGGCTACGCCGTCGGCATCGATCTCACCCGCCGCGACCTCCAGATCGCCTCGCGCAAGAAGGAGCGGCCCTGGGAGATCGGCAAGTCGTTCGACGGCTCCGCTCCTTGCTCGGCGATTCAGCCGGCCTCCAAGATCGGCCATCCCGCCAAAGGTAAGATCTGGCTCACGGTCAACGGCAAGGAAGCCCAGAAGGGCGACCTCACCGAGCTGATCTGGAACGTGCCCGAGATCATCTGGCAGCTCTCGCAGCAGGTGAAGCTTGCCGCCGGCGACATCATCATGACCGGCACCCCGGCCGGCGTGTCGCAGCTCCAGCCCGGCGACAAGCTCGAATGCGGCGTCGACGGTGTCGGCACGCTGAAGGTCAGCATCGGCCAGCCCGAGCAGGCTTGAATCGTAGGGGGATTGGCGAAAGCGTAATCCACCACCGTCTTGTTGTGTCGAGGTGGTGGATTGCGCTTCGCTGATCCACCCAACACGCTACCAGGCCTTCACCGGCCGATTGGCATGGCTTGTCTGCGGCACACCGCGATTGAGCGACATGTGCGAATGCACGCACAGCCAGCCGTCGCCATCTCTTGAAAACACCATCGTCGCTCGGCCGGGCCGCGCAAATGGGCTGCCATCTTGATGATAGCCCGTGCTCGTCCACGGCGCGATCACCGTTGCCATCGTGCCGTCGGGCGATGCCAGGATCGAGGCCTGATCGAGCACGAAACGGAAGTCGGTCGTTTTCGGCCAGACATTGTCCCATTGCGTCGAGACCCACTGATCGAGGCCGGGGATGACATCGTTATGGGTACCGAAGGCCAGCACCTCCGGATGGAAGAGCGGCCGCGCCGAGGCGTAGTCGACCTCGCGGACATAGCCCGCGAAGGTTTCCAGCCAATCGCGGAAGAACTGCGCGATCTCGGCATTCGCGGTCGGCAAGGAGGCCATTACCTGCTCCACATTCGGCAATTTGATCGCGGCAATGTTTGTTGCCATGGGCCGGACGATCCAGCAAGATTTCAGGCCCGAGATCACTCGATCGCGGTAGGGTAATATCGCAGCCGGGTCCGTTGCTTCGCATGGCCGGCCCGACTTGATGGAGCCAGCTTCATGAACCGCCTCCTTCTGCTTGCCGCCTCTCTCCTCCTCACCGCCAGCGCGGCCGGCGCCCAGTCCAGCCACCCTTATGCCGGCATGGAAAGGCGCCCGATCAAGGCGCTGTCACAGCAGCAGATCGACGACCTTCGCGCCGGACGCGGTATGGGCCTGGCTCTTGCTGCGGAGCTCAATGGATATCCCGGTCCCAGCCACGTGCTCGAGCTCGGCGACAGCCTCGACTTGACAGCCGATCAACGCGTCGAGGTCCGGCGACTGTTCGATGCCATGAAACAGGAAACCGTTCCGTTGGGTCACAAGCTCGTCGAGCAAGAGCGAGCGCTGGAAGACCTTTTCTCGTCCCGTGCGGTCACGTCGGAAGCGCTCAAGACGAGCATCGGGGCCATTGCCGAAACCCAGGGGCAACTCCGCGAGAGCCATCTCAAGTATCATCTGTCGACCGCCGCATTGCTCAATCAGAGCCAGATGCAGCGATATGCAGAGTTACGAGGCTACCAGCGTCCCGACAGCTCCGCAGGGCACAAGCACCGCCACTAGACGCAGCTGACCGAGATCGGACGATCGTGGCAGGACGGACGACAGCAATCCACATATCGGCACGACGCAAGGGCGAACCAAGCTTCGCCGATCCGCCCCACGCGTCGCTTCAATTCAGTGCCGAATACACGATCAGACCGAGAATCAGTGCCGCCAGCGCGTATTTCAGCGCGTAGTAGACGTTGCGGTTCCACTCCTTGACCTTGCGGCTGGCGAGATGAACCTCGTAGAGCTTGCCGAACACCTTGTTGAGCACGCCGACATTCTCGCCGTCGACGTTCTGGGTCGCCGACGCCTTGACGATGTGATGGCTGACCCAGCGGTTGATTGCGGTCATGAAGCCGAACTTCATCGGGCGCTCGACGTCGCAGAACAGGATGATGCGGTTGACGTCGGTCGCATTCTCGGCGCTGTGGATGAAGGTCTCGTCGAACATGAAGGCTTCGCCGTCGCGCCAGACGCATTCGACGCCGTCGACCAGGATGCGGCACCTGTTCGAGTTCGGCGTGACCAGGCCGAGGTGATAGCGCAGCGAGCCCGCGAAGGGATCTCGGTGCGCGCCCAGCCTGCCACCCGGCGGCAGCATTGCGAACATCGCGCCGTGCACGCTCGGGATCGACTTCAGCAGCTCAACCGTCTTCGGGCACAGCGTGTTCGCCGAGGGCAGGAAGTCGTCGTACCATTTCAGGTAAAACCGTTTCCAGCCGCTCTTGAAGAACGAGTAGAATCCCCAATCGTTATTCTTGGCTGCCGCGCGAATGAAACCTTCGTCGAACAGGCGCACAGCCTCGTCGCGGATGGTCTCCCAATTCTCGCTCAGCGGCTTCAGCTCGGGAAACTGCTCGACCGGGATCACCGGCTTGTTCGGCACCGCAGAGCCCGCATACATCAGCACATTGTAGGGTGCCAGATAGGTCGAGTGATCTCCGAGCTGGCGCGCAAAGCGCAGCCGCTGCTTGCCGCGGAAGTGAACGTAAATCGTCGAGGCCGCCAGCACATAAAGAATGACAAGTTGCGGCGCAAAAAGCTGTTTCAACATCTCCCCGTTCCCCAGTGAACTCAGCCGGGGACGTCATCTACTCCGGCCGAACGTGTGCGACAAGATACTCGCCGCTGGGTTGCGTTCACACTGGGGAGAGCAGACCGGGGCCTAGTGGCGGTCAATCGACCCCATCACGCCCGGGACAGCGCCTGGAGACCCTTGAAGGTCAGGCGCTTGGGGTCGGTGACGCCGGCCAGATAGAGACGGCGGATGAAGGCGATGACGGCATCGCGGTCGCAATCGGTCAGCGCGACGACGGCATCGACGGCGATTCTCTGGGCTTCCATTGGGCTCACCTCGGCCTTGCGAGTAACCCCGGCCGAGACAGGCTAGGATTGATCCGTAAATTCGGCGTTAACCGTTCGGGAACATGGCCCGATTCAGCGAGGCGGCCGTATACGCAAAACAACGCATTGCCAGGCGCGCAGCGGCTCAGCGCGCCTTGATGCTCTTCCTCAGCTGCGCAAAGTGCTTCTTCAGCCGGGGCACGGCAAAATCGGTGAAGGCGCGCACCTTCGGCACAGCGAGCCGGCCCTGCGGGCAGATCAGGTGGGCCGGCATTTCAGGATCCGCATCACCAGCCAGTACAATCTCGAGCTCGCCGCGGGCGACCTGCTCGGCCACCTGGTACGAATACATCCGCGCAACGCCGCGCCCGGCGACCGTGGAGGCGACCGCCGCATAGGTGCTGTTGACGACAAGCCGAGGTGTGAACTGAACCGTGCGCGGCACTGACGCGCCGGCCTGCGGCGCAAAGGTCCAGGAATTGGGCAGGTGCGCCATCGCCACGATCTGGTGCTTGGCGAGATCGCCGGGCTCGTTGATGTGTGGATGCTGCTTGAGATAGCGCGGTGCTGCCACGACGATGCGGCTGATCTCGCCGACCCGCATCGCGGTCATCGCTGAATCCGCGAGCGGCCCGATCCGAAGCGCGATATCGATGCCCTCTTCGATCAGGTTGACCGCCCGGTCGAACAACAGCAGCTTGGCCGACACGGTCGGATAAGCATCGAGGAACGCATCGAGGATCGGCCGCAAGACCATTTCCCCCGAGACCACGGGAGCCGTGATCGTGAGCAGGCCGCGCGGCGCGGTGCGCGGTCCAGCCGCGATGCCATCGGCTTCCTCGAGTTCGGCGAGCACACGGCGGCAGATCGCGGCATAGCGTTCCCCCTCCTCGCTCAGCTTGATCGCGCGAGTCGTCCGGTGCAGCAGTACGGCGCCGACGCGTTCTTCCAAAAACGCGATGGCCCGGCTCACCGCAGCCGGCGAGCGGCCGAGCTTGCGCCCGGCGCCAGCCAAGCTGCCCTCGTCCACGGCCAGGACGAACACTTTCATCGCATCCAGACGATCCATTCCCTTCCCGTCGCCCCCTTGAGCTTCCGCTCGCAGGCTAGGCGCTCGCCGCAAGCTCGACAACCACCGCCGGAGCGGCCGCCCCCGCATTCGCTCGCGCGGCGAAAGAGTGTCTGCCGGACAGCGGATATTCGCGACCGGCCCGTCGCAGCGTACCTCAGCACGCAAGCCGGCCGCTGCCGGCACAGATTCTCACAGCCAACAACAGGAGCCCATCATGGGTATCGAACAGAAGGTCGCCATCGTCACCGGTGCATCGCAGGGCATCGGCGCCGCCCTGGTCCGGGGTTTTCGCGATCGCAATTACCGCGTCGTCGCCACGGCTCGCTCCATCAAGCCGTCGGGTGACGATGACATCCTCGCCGTGCCCGGCGACATCGCCGATCGGGCCACTGCCGAGCGTGTGGTCTCTCAGGCCCTCGCCCGCTTCGGCCGTGTCGACACGCTGGTCAACAATGCCGGCATCTTCGTCGCAAAGCCGTTCACCCAGTACACGGCCGAAGACTATGCAGCGGTGATGGGCACCAACGTCGCGGGCTTTTTCAACATTACCCAGCTCGCCATGGCCGAGATGGAGCAGCAGGGCTCCGGCCACGTCGTGCAGATCACGACCACGCTGGCGGATCAGGCCAATTCGAACGTGCCCTCGGTGCTGGCCTCGCTGAGCAAGGGCGGGCTGAACGCCGCCACCAGATCGCTCGCGATCGAATACGCCAAGCGCGGCATCCGGGTGAACGCGGTGTCGCCCGGCATCATCAAGTCGCCGATGCATCCGGTCGCGACGCATGCGCAGCTCGGTGCGCTGCACCCGGTCGGTCACATGGGCGAGATGTCCGACATCGTCGATGCGGTGCTCTATCTCGAGGGGGCCTCCTTCGTCACCGGCGAGATCCTGCACGTCGACGGCGGGCAGAGCGCGGGACATTGAGACGAGGAGACGCACGATGCCCATCGTCACCATTCAAGTGACCCGCGAGGGAACGACGCCGGGAGCGGCGTCGCTCTCGGCGGCGGAGAAGGCCGCACTGATCGAGGGTTCGAGCCAGCTCCTGCTCGACGTGCTCGGCAAGCCGCTGGAGTCCACCTTCGTCGTGATCGAAGAAGTCGACACCGCCAATTGGGGCTGGGGCGGGCTGCCCGTGCAGGAATTCCGACGCCGGCGCGCTGCCCAGACGGGATGATCGGCCGGTCATGCGCGCAAGGGGGGCGCCGTGACCGACGCAGACACGAAGCAGTCCGTCGCACCCCGGCCGAAACGGCATTGCGGAGGAGGTGCCGTCAGGAATAGCGCATCACGCCGTCGTCAATCCGGCCGAAGCGCAGGGACACGATGTCGAGCGCGTAGTTCTGGTACAGCCGCCACGGCCGCTTCGAGCCCTGCTTCGGCATCTTGGCCACCGAGCGCTGCACATAGCCCGAGGTGAAATCCAGCGACGGCTGCGCTGTGATGGTCGAATCGTCGTTGTGCGGCACGCATTGACGGAAATTGTGCCGGTCCATGTAGTTGATGAGACGGCAGACATACTCGCAGGTGAGATCGCATTTCAGCGTCCAGGACGCGTTGGTGTAGCCGAAGGCCGAGGCCATGTTGGGCACGTCGGCATACATCATGCCCTTGTAGGTCAGGGTCTTGGCAAAATCGACGGCGCGGCCGTCGACACTGATCTCGAGGCCGCCGACGACCTGGAGCACCAATCCGGTCGCCGTCACGATGATGTCGGCCGCAAGCTCGCTTCCATCCTTCAGGCGGATGCCGTCGCGCGTGAACGTGTCGATCTCGTTGGTCACGACGCTGGCGCGCTGCTCGCGGATCGCCTTGAAGAGGTCGCCGTCCGGCACCAGGCACAGCCGCTGGTCCCAGGGATTGTAGCGCGGGGTGAAATGAGTTGCGACGTCGTAGTCGGGGCCAAGCGCCATTCGCACGCCCTTGAGAATGAGGTCCTTGACCTTCGCGGGCTTGCGCCGGCTGAGCTGGAAGAAGAACATCCCCCACATCACGTTGCGCCAGCGGATCAAATGATAGGCCAGCCGCGCCGGGAGGTTGCGGCGCAATTTGTTGGCGAGGGGATCCTGCGCCGGCCGCGATACCACATAGGTCGGCGAGCGCTGCAGCATGGTGACCTGCGCCGCCTTCTTGGCGAGCTCCGGCACCAGCGTGACCGCGGTCGCGCCCGAGCCGATCACGACGACGCGTTTTCCCGCATAGTCGATGTCCTCGGTCCATTTCTGCGGATGCACGATGCGGCCGGCGAAATCCGCAGCGCCCTTGAACTCCGGCGTGTAGCCCGCCTCGTATTTGTAATAGCCCGAGCACATGAAGAGGAAATTGCAGGTGAAGCGGACGAGCTCGCTCGCGGCCTCGCCCGTGATGCGCTCGGCCTCGACGGTCCAGCGTGCCTCGCTGGTCGACCAGGAAGCGCGCTTGACGCGATGGCGGAAGCGGATGTGCTTGTCGATGCCGTTCTCGCCGGCCGTCTCGCGCACATAGTTCAGGATCTGCGGCCCGTCGGCGATCGCCTTCGGGTCGGTCCACGGCTTGAACGAATAGCCGAGCGTGAACATGTCGCTGTCGGAGCGGATGCCGGGATAGCGGAACAGGTCCCAGGTGCCGCCGATGCAGTCGCGCCCCTCCAGGATGACGTAGCTCTTGGTCGGACACCTGGTCTGCAAATGATAGCCCGCGCCGATACCTGATAGCCCGGCACCGACGATCAGGACGTCGAAATGTTCTTGTTGCATGGTTTCCTCCGCCGGGAGGATTGTCCGCCCGCCGCCGTTGGCCGTCAATTGGCAATCGGCCGTGCCGCAAACGCAAAGCGAGTTGAATTCCATGCGCCGAAACAATGAAGCCCCGGATCACTCCGGGGCTTCGCGTCTATGGTCGATCAGATCACTCGATCAGTAGCGGTAATGGTCGCTCTTGTACGGACCTTCCTGCTTGACGCCGATGTAGTCGGCCTGGTCCTTGCGCAGCTCGGTGAGCTTGACGCCGATCTTGGCGAGGTGCAGGCGGGCGACCTTCTCGTCGAGCGTCTTCGGCAGCACGTAGACCTTCTTCTCGTACTTGCCGTCCTTGTTGTTGGCGAACAGCTCGATCTGCGCCAGCGTCTGGTTGGTGAAGGACGCCGACATCACGAAGGACGGGTGGCCCATCGCGTTGCCGAGGTTCACGAGACGGCCCTCCGACAGCATGATGATGCGGTGCTTGTCGGGGAACTCGATCTCGTCGACCTGCGGCTTGATGTTGGTCCACTTCAGGTTACGGAGCGCCGCGATCTGGATCTCGTTGTCGAAGTGACCGATGTTGCAGACGATGGCGCGATCCTTCATCGCGCGCATGTGCTCGATGGTGATGATGTCCTTGTTGCCGGTGGCGGTGACGAAGATGTCGGCGCGGGGCGCGGCGTCTTCCATGGTCACGACCTCGTAGCCTTCCATCGCCGCCTGCAGCGCGCAGATCGGATCGACTTCCGACACCATGACGCGGCAGCCGGCCTGGCGCAGCGAGGCGGCCGAGCCCTTGCCGACGTCGCCGAAGCCGGCGACCATCGCGACCTTGCCCGAGAGCATCACGTCGGTGCCGCGGCGGATGCCGTCGACCAGCGATTCACGGCAGCCATAGAGGTTGTCGAACTTCGACTTGGTGACGCTGTCGTTGACGTTGATGGCCGGCCACAGCAGCGTGCCCGCCTTCTGCATGTCGTAGAGACGATGCACGCCCGTCGTGGTCTCCTCGGACACGCCCTTGATGCTCTTGGCGATCCCGGCGAAGTAACCCTTCGGCTTCTCCTTGAGCTGCTTCTTCAGAAGCGCGAAGAAGACTTCCTCTTCCTCGGAGCCGGGCTTGTCGAGGAAGGCGGCGTCGCCGTTCTCGGCGCGCAGGCCGAGATGGACGTACATGGTGGCGTCGCCGCCGTCGTCGAGGATCATGTTCGGATGACCGCCGCCGTGCCAGTCGAACAGCTTCGCGGTGTAGTCCCAGTACTCGGTCAGCGTCTCGCCCTTGACGGCGAAGACGGGAATGCCGGCGGCCGCGATCGCGGCGGCGGCGTGATCCTGCGTCGAATAGATGTTGCAGGAGACCCAGCGGATGTCGGCGCCGAGTGCGGCCAGCGTTTCGATCAGCACGCCGGTCTGGATCGTCATGTGCAGCGAGCCGGCGATGCGGGCGCCCTTCAGCGGCTGCTTCGGGCCGTACTCCTCTCGGGTGGCCATCAGGCCGGGCATCTCGGTCTCGGCCAGCGAGAGCTCCTTGCGGCCGAAATCGGCGAGCGAAATGTCCTTGACGATGTAATCGGTGAAGCCGGGCTTCGCGTTCATGTCTGTTTCCTATCAGTGAGGCTGGCGTGTCAGTAGCAAGGCAAGCTGAACGCTTTGTGGCACCATCTCTCCCTCTCCCCGTTCTTACGGGGAGAGGCATAGGCGGCCTTCGGCCGCCGTACCTCGCGAACGCCGATGCGGAGCATCGGCTATGGTGAGGGGCTCCATCCGAGCACCGAGCTCGCGAAGAGTCCCCCTCACCCGCCGCTTCGCGCATAGCCGAAGCCTGCTTCGGCGTCTCTTAAGTGACGGCCGCCGGAGGCGGCCTATGCTCTCCCCGCAAGCGGGGCGAGGTAGGAGCATCAGAGCGCGCGCTTGAGCTGCTCGACGAGGTCGGTCTTCTCCCAGGAGAAGCCGCCCTCGTTGTCCGGCGTGCGGCCGAAATGGCCGTAGGCCGAGGTGCGCGCGTAGATCGGACGGTTGAGGTCGAGATGGGTGCGGATGCCGCGGGGCGTCAGATCCATCGCCTGCGCCGCTGCCTTCTCGAGCTGCTCCTCCGGCACCTTACCGGTGCCATGGGTGTCGATGTAGATCGACAGCGGACGCGCCACGCCGATGGCGTAGGCGAGCTGCAGCGTGCAGCGGTCGGCCAGGCCGGCGGCAACGATGTTCTTGGCGACGTAGCGGGCGGCATAAGCTGCCGAACGGTCGACCTTGGTCGGATCCTTGCCGGAGAACGCACCGCCGCCATGCGGGGCCGCGCCACCATAGGTGTCGACGATGATCTTGCGGCCGGTCAGGCCGGAATCACCATCCGGGCCGCCGATGTAGAACTTGCCGGTGGGGTTGATGTGCCAGATCGTCTTCGGCGTGATCCAGTCCTTCGGCAGCGCCTCGCGCACATAGGGCTCGACGATCTCGCGGACCTGGTTCGAGGTGAGGTCCGGAACCAGATGCTGGTGCGAGACCACGATCTCGCGCACGGCGACCGGCTTGCCGTTCTCGTACTGCACGGTGACCTGGCTCTTGGAGTCCGGACCGAGCACCTTCTCCTTGCCCGAGTGGCGGGCTTCGGAGATCAGGCGCAGGATCTTGTGGGCGTAGAAGATCGGCGCCGGCATCAGATCGGGCGTCTCGTTGGTGGCGTAACCGAACATGATGCCCTGGTCGCCCGCGCCCTCTTCCTTGACCTCGCCCGGCTGCAGCGCATCGACGCCCTGGGCGATGTCGGCCGACTGCGGATGCAGCAGGATCTCGATGTCGCAGGTCTTCCAGTGGAAGCCTTCCTGCTCGTAGCCGATGTCCTTGATCGCGCTGCGGACGACGCCCTCGATCTGCTCGTTGGTCACAGACTTCGGACCGCGGGTCTCGCCGGCAATCACCACCTTGTTGGTGGTGGCGAGCGTCTCGCAGGCGGCGCGGATCTGCCAGGGGTCGATGCCGGCCTTCGGCCCTTCGCGGTAGAACAGGTCGACGATCTCGTCGGAAATGCGGTCGCAGACCTTGTCCGGATGACCCTCGGACACGGACTCGCTGGTGAAGAGATAGGACGCGCGCATCAGTAACCCCTTGTTCCGCCGCTAAGCCGGCGGGCGTTTGCGATGTTTACTTTTGATGATGTCAATCACGCCGGCGCGAGATGACGTAGGATTCGTCGAGAAACCAGAGCCCATTGTATTTTCGCAGCACGTCCCTGGCGGCATCCAGAGTGCGGCCGTTTTGAGTCATTTCTGTCAACCGGTCGTCCTCAATCTGAGCGACATACACCGCCGCATTCCACGCTGCAAAGGCCGTGGAGGTCCCGATCGTCCCGGTGACCTCGTTGGGCAGCGCTTCCATATCATACCTGAAGATCGAACGGTTATCCGCATAAGCATTAAAATTTAAGTCGCGGCCCACCGATCCGAGTTCATACTTAACGGCGCGCAATAGCTCATGACGGCTCACCGCGAAAGGGTTTTCTCCGGGCCAGATCGCCTGGATCATTTCCATGCCCGGGTCCTGGCCATGGGAGTGGATCCCGATCAGCCGCCCTCCCGGCCGAAGCGCCCGCGCAAGCGGTGCGATGATCCGCTTGGCCCGGAAGTTCACGGAGGACAGGGCGCGATAGGGCTGGGAGGCGATGACGAGATCGAAATTGGCTTCGGTCTGGCCCGGCCGCGGAATGGTCGAATCCAGCAGGAACCTGTGATCCTCGCGATACAGCACCAGAACCACGGGCCGCTCATACAGCGGCATGGCGGTGCGCGGGCTGATCGCGGCGCGCCAGTTCTGCTCCAGAAACGGCCGGAGCTCGGCGATCTGCTGCTCGAACTCGCCCGACGAGGCGCCCCGCAGCGGGACCTCGTGCCAGACGGTCGCAGCCGCCGCCGCAGGCGATGCCGGCGTGAGCCAGGGCGCCTCCGAATAGAACATGTTGGTGAAGACGAACACCGACGCCGGGTGCTCGAAAATGCGGTCCGGCACCTTCTCCAGCGTCAGGCGCAAATCCTCGAGACTGAGCTCCTTGCCGGCGACGTAGAACGGCATGTGGGGAAAGCGCTGGTGCGTTGCGCGCAACACCCGCGCCAGCACGGTGCCGTCGCCGACGCCGGCGTCGAACAGGCGCAGGGCCGGGGGGCGCGGATGGATCGAGGCGAGCTCCAGCGCGACCCTGTCCGCGACCACCCGCTTTTCGCTGCAGGTATGGACGAACAGCAGGTATTTCTGGCGGTTCTCGAAGAAGCGGAAATTGCCGCGCGGATCGCGCTTCTCGGGCGGCACCTGAAGCCCTCGCGGCGGCGGCATGCCGCCGGCCATCGAGGCCGCCATGTAGGCCTGGATCCGCTCCAGCGTGTCGATGGTGATGCGCTTACCCTCGCGCAGGCGATGCACCAGCTTCCCATCGTTCACCGCGCGTCGGCCAAATGTCGATTCCGCCATGTCGGCCTTGCGGCAGAACTCCGTGATCTGGCTCAGGATTTCGTCGTTCTTCATGGGGTGGGACGCGGTGGGCAGACGGAGTGGGACGCCCCCTCCTAGCAAAGTCTGCCCACCAAGGGAATAGTGGATCGAAGCGCTTCCCCTGCCGTTCGCGCCGGCGCCAGCCGTGAAGCCATGCTGCAGCGGGACGATCCGGCTGGCCAAGGACAGGCCGCCGGTCAACGCCATTATGCCGCCCGGCGCAGTCGCTGGTGACGGATGCGGGTGCGCCGATCGCGCCGCGAATGCAGAAGATGACGCGCGATTTCCTGCGCGAAGCCGCCCGGGCCAAGTCGCGCTCGATAGCGAAGGCGCCAACTCGCCGTTCTCCGCCGCGCTGTCCCGCCATATCGGCACGCCCGGGCTGGAGGTGCAGCAGATGCTGACGCGAGTGCGGGCAGAGGTGGTGTCGAGCACCAGGAACAAGCAGGTGCCGTGGTCGAACTCGTCGCTGCTGGGCGAGGTTTATCTGGCGGAGAAGTGAGGCGGGATTCGCGCGCTGCTTGTGAGCACAGTGCGCCCGACGTTCGCTGTCGTCGCCCGGCTTGACCGGGCGACCCAGTATTCCAGAGACGTCAGCGATTCACCGTGAAGCCGCGGCGTACTGGATTCCCCGCCTTCGCGGGGAATGACACCGAGCATGTGGTGAGGCCTCACCGTCGTTTACACGGTGCGGGGCTCAGTTGCCCCACACTTCCTTGGCGATCTCGACAGCGAGGCTGAGCTTGGCCCATTGCTCTTCCTCGGAGAGGATGTTGCCCTCTTCCGTCGAAGCGAAACCGCATTGCGGAGAGAGCGCGAGCTGCTCCAGCGGCGCGAACTTGGCAGCTTCCTCCAGGCGGCGCTTGATGTCGTCCTTCTTCTCGAGCTCACCGAACTTCGAGGTGATGACGCCGACCACGACGACCTTGTTGCCCTTGGGCAGGAAGCGCAGCGGCTCGAAACCGCCGGCACGATCAGAATCGTATTCCAGGAAGTAGCCGTCGTAATTGGTGCCGGCCAGCATGGTTTCGGCAACGGGCTCGTAGCCGCCCGAAGAAATCCAGGTCGAGCGGAAATTGCCGCGGCAGACATGGGTCGTCACCACCATGTCGGCGGGCTTCTCGGCCAGCGCGTAGTTGATGATGCGCGCATAGATCTGCTGCAGACCATCCGGATTGTCGCCGCGCTCTCGCGCCTTCTGCAACTCGTCCTGCGAGCAGAGATAGGCCCACACGGTGTCGTCGAACTGGAGATAGCGGCAGCCGGCGTCATAGAACGCCTTCACCGCCTTGCGATAGGTTTTGCCGAGGTCCTCGTAGAAGGCCTCGAGATCGGGATAGACGTCCTTGGAGATCGACTTGCGGCCGCCGCGGAAGTGCAGCACGGCGGGCGACGGTATCGTCATCTTGGCGGTGACGTGGGCCTGGTCGGCGACCTTCTTCAGGAAGCGGAAGTGGTCGAGCATCGGGTGATCGGCGGGAAAGTCGAGCTTGCCGATGACGCGTACCGCGTCGTGACGGGTCTGCACGCCCGCGAACTGGATGCCGGTGTCGGGGTGGAAAAGCTCGCAGCCGGTGAGCTTGGCCAGGAAGTCGAAATGCCACCAGGAGCGGCGGAATTCGCCGTCGGTCGCGAGCTTGAGCCCGATCGAGGCCTGCTTGTGCACGACCTTCTCGATCTCCATGTCCTCGATCTTGCGCAGATCGTCGGCCGAGATTTCGCCCTTCTCCAGCCGGATGCGGGCTTCCTTGATCTTGGCCGGACGCAGGAGGCTGCCGACCTCGTCGGCGCGGAAGGGGGCTCTGGTTCGCTGCATTCTTGTTTCTCCCGAAATTTCAGTCGGCGCTCGTTGTACCTCCTCTCACCGCACGCGGGGAGAGGCGAAGAAAAAGTCAATGGGCCGCCGCCCCTGCGACACCTAGGTGTCGCTCCAGGACCGAGGAGTCGGCCCTCAGCGCGGCGCTCGGAGCGTCGTGGACGATCGTTCCGCGCTCCAATATCACAACGCGGTCGGCCAGCCCCAGAATCTTTTGGGCATTCTGTTCGACGATGATCGAACAGATGCCGCCCCCCCGGGTGATGGTCCCGATCGCCTTCAGGAGCTCCTCGACGATGATGGGGGCAAGACCCTCGGTCGGTTCGTCCAGCAGAAGCACTTTCGGGTTGAGGGTGAGCGCGCGCCCGATCGCCAGCATCTGCTGCTCGCCGCCAGAGAGCTGATTGCCAAAGTTGGTCCGCCGCTCCTTCAGCCGCGGGAACATCTCGTACACCTTCTCGACCGTCCAGGGGCCCGGCTGGGCCACCGCGGTCATGTTCTCCTCGACCGTGAGCGAGCGAAAGATGTTGCGCTCCTGCGGCACCCAGCCGATGCCGGCGCGCGCGCGCTGGTCGGGCCGCAAGCTGGTGACGTCGGTGCCGGCCAGCATGACCGAGCCGGAGAAGCGGCGGGTGACGCCGACGACGGAGTTGATCAGCGTCGTCTTGCCGGTGCCGTTGCGGCCAAGCAGCGCCAGGACCTGCCCCTCGGCGAGGCGCAAGGACATGTTGGGCAGCACCACCGCTTCGCCATAGCCGGCGCGAAGTGAGTCGATCGCGAGCAGGTCAGACATGGACCGCCTCCTCGCCGAGATAGACCGCCTTGACCTGCGGATCGCGCGCGACCTGCTCGGGCGGCCCTTCGGTCAGCAGCGCGCCGGAGACCAGCACCGAGATGCGGTCGGCAAAGGAGAAGACGAGGTCCATGTCGTGCTCGATCAAGAGCACGGTGACGTCGCGCGGCAGGCTGCCTACCACGGCGAGGATGTCGTGGCGCTCGCTCTCGGGCACGCCCGCGGCAGGCTCGTCGAGCAGCAGCACGCGCGGCTTGGCGGCGATCGCGACCGCGATCTCGAGCAGGCGCTGCTTGCCGTAAGGCAGCGTGACGGTCTGCTCGTTCATGACGTCGAGCAGGTGGAAGCGCGCCAGCAGCTCGGCAATCTCGTCATTGACGTCATTGCGCGTGCCCATCCGTCGCCACCAGTCGCCGCCATGGCCGAGACGCTCCGAAACGGCAAGGCCGATGGTCTCGAGCGGGGTCAGATCGGGATAGAGCTGGTTGATCTGGAAGGTGCGTGACAGGCCGCGCAGCACGCGCTTGTGCACGGGCAGATCGGTGATGTCCTGGCCTTCGAGCAGGATGCGGCCCGAGTTCGGCTTCAGCACGCCGGTGAGCTGGTTGATCACCGTGGTCTTGCCGGCGCCGTTCGGGCCGATCAGCGCGTGGCGCGCCCCCTGCTCGACCTTGAGCGACAGATCGCGGGTGACGCGCAAGCCGCCGAACTGCTTTTCGAGCTTCTGGGTTTCGAGCGCGATGGTCATGCATCGCTCTCCGGCACGGCGACGACCGCCTTACGGCCTGCAACCTGCCTGATGACCAGATTCGGCACATACAGCACCCAGCGATGCAGGCGCTGCCGGCCGACCAGCACGATCACGACCAGCACGAGGCCGATCCAGAACTGCCAGTATTGCGGGGTGATGGTGGAGAACAATTCCTGGAGCATGCGGAAGATCACCGCACCAATCAGCCCACCATAGAGATAGCCGGTGCCGCCGATGACGAGCACCAGCATCAGATCGGCCGAGCGCTCGAAAGCGAAGACGTCGAGCGAGGCGATCGCGGTGGTCTGGGTGAACAGCGCGCCCGCGATGCCGGCATAGAACGCAGCCAGCGTGTAGATCGCAATCAGGCGGCGGTTGACGGGAATGCCGATCGCCGCAGCCCGCAGCGGGTTGTTCTTGATCGCGCGCAGCGACAGGCCGAATGGCGAATGCACGACGCGGCGGGCGAACAGGAACAGCAGGAACAGCACGGCCAGCGAGTAAAAGAAGCCGGCCTTGCCGAACATGTCGAACGGAATCTGGCCCAATATCGGCTGCATCTCGATGCCCTGCAGGCCGTCGGTACCGCCGGTGATGTTGGAGAAGCGTTCGGCGAGCGCTTCCAGCAGCAGCGCGATGCCGAGCGTCACCATCAGGCGCGTGAGGTCGACGCCGCGGATCACCAGGAAGCTGGTGGCAAAACCAAGCACCATCGCGGCCAGGCCCGCGACGATCAGCGCGAGCACGGGCTCGTTGACGATACCGTGAAGCGCGAGAAGTCCCGCGGCATAGGCGCCGACGCCGAAGAAGGCGGCGTGGCCGAGCGAGACGATGCCGGCATAGCCAAGGATGAGATCGAGCGACATCGTGAACAGCGCCAGGCGCAGGATGTCGGTCATGATCAGATAGCGCGAGGGAAAGGCGAAGCCGCAGGCCAGCACGATCAGCCAGAAGGCGATTTCGCCGTAGTGCCAGCGCGCCTGGCGCTGGGCGTGATAACCGACGTCGGAAGCAGCGCTCATCGGCGAACTCAACGCGCGGCCGTGCGGCCGAACAGGCCGTTCGGGCGCCAGATCAGGATCACGATCATCATGGTGTAGATCACGAAGGGGCCCATCTTCGGTACGTAGTACTTGCCGGCGACGTCGCCGATGCCGAGCAGGAGCGAGGCCAGGAACGGGCCTGTTATCGAGGAGGAGCCGCCGACGGTGACCACGATCAGGAAGTAGATCATGAACTTCAGCGGGAAGTACGGATCGAGGCCGAGGATCTCGGCGCTGAGCGCGCCGCCGAGGCCTGCGAGCCCGCAGCCGAAGGCAAAGGTGAAGGCGAACACCTGCGGCACGTTGATGCCGAGGCCGCTCGCGGCGCGAGGATCGTCGACGGCGGCGCGCAGGCGGCTGCCGAAGCGGGTCTTGGCGAGCACCATCTGCAGAGCGATGGTGAGCAGGCCGCAGATCACGATGATCATCAGCCGGTAGCGGCCGATGCCGACGCCGAACAGGTCGAACTGGCCCTGGAGCGCGGCCGGCAGATTGATGAAGACGCGCGATGAGCCCTGGATGTAGTCGACGGCGGCAACCGACATGAAGGTCAGGCCGATGGTGAACAGCACCTGGTCGAGGTGGCTGCGCGTATAGAGGTGGCGATAGAGCGTCCGTTCGAGCGCAATGCCGATCGCGGCCGAGGAGACGAAGGCGAGCGGCAATGCGGCGAAGAACGGCCAGCCCATCCGGTTGACCAGCACCATGCAGATATAGCCGCCGGCCATGGCGAAGGCGCCGTGGGCGAGGTTGACGAAGTTCATCAGCCCAAGCGTGACCGCGAGCCCGCAGGCGAGCACGAACAGCAGCATGCCGTAGGCGACGCCATCGAACAGGTTGGTGAGGATTGCGGTCATCGTCTCAGCTTGGAGTTATCGTCATGGCCGGGCTCGTCCCGTCCATCCAGGTTCTTGTCTGGGCGTTTGCGTGGATGCCCGGGACAAGCCCGGGCATGACGCAGAAAGTGGCTCGCGAGATCCCGGATGCGCGCTAAGCGCACCCCGGGATGACGCGCTTTCGCGCGTCACTTCTTGGTCTTGCCGAGATCCTTGACCGCCTCGAAGGTGGCGAACTCGACATTGTACAGCTCGCCGTCGACCTTCTCGACCTTGCGGATGTAGATGTTCTGCACGATGTCGCGGGTTTCGGGGTCGATCGAGATCGGACCGCGCGGGCTCTCCCACTTCTGGCCCTTCATGGCTTCGATCAGCTTGTCGCCATTGGTATCGCCGCCGGTCTTCTTCAGCGCTTCGTAGATCAGGTGGATACCGTCATAGCCGCCCACCGCCATGAAGCCCGGACGATTGCCGAACGCCTTCTTGTAGGCGGCGACGAAATCCTTGTTCATCTGCGAGGGGTGCGCCGCGGAGTAGAGATGCGCGGTGACCGTGCCGAGCACGGCGTCGCCCATGTTGTTGAGCAGGTCGTCGTCGGTGACGTCGCCCGGCCCGATCACCTTGATGCCGGCCTTGTCGAGGCCGCGCTCGGCATACTGCTTCATGAAGTTGCCGCCCTGGCCGGCCGGCACGAACACGAAGATCGCGTCCGGCTTGGCGTCTTTCATGCGCTGCAGGAACGGGGCGAAGTCGGGGTTCTGCAGGGGAACCTTGACCTCTTCGACCACCTCGCCGCCGCCGGCCGTGAAGTGCTGTTTGAAGAAGTTGAGAGCGTCATTGCCCGGCGCGTAGTCCGAGGTCAGCGTCGCCACCTTCTTGATGCCGTTCTTCGCCGCCCAGTCGCCGATGATGGTCGAGGACTGTGCCAGCGTGAAGCTGGTGCGTACGATATAGGGCGAGCGCTCGGTGATGATCGAGGTGCCGGCCGCCATGACGATTTCCGGAATCTTGGCCTGCGTTGCCAGCGGCGCCGCCGCGAGTGCGGCGGGCGTCACGCCGAAGCCGGCGATGAAGTTGACCTTGTCGTTGACGATCAGCTCCTGCGCGGCGGTCTTGGTCTTGTCCGGGATCGCGGCATCGTCCTTGAGGATGATCTCGATCTTCTTGCCGGCGACGGTGTCGCCCTTCTGCTGCATGTAGAGCTTGATCGCGTTCTCGATCTGCTTGCCGGTCGAGGCCTGGCCGCCTGTCATCGGCAGGATCAGGCCGATCTTGACGCTGTCCTGGGCCTTCGCAGGCGCGACGGCCGCGAAGCTTGCGATGGCGGCCGCTACGGCAGTCCGCGAAAGAATCTTGCGTTCGAACATCAGATGTCCCTCCCCTTCATTCCTGCTCTTGTGCCCTAGACCGAGTACCCGGCCCTTGCCTCAAACTTAGCCGACGCGCGAGCAATCATCGCTGGCCACATGGGCGTCTTTCGCGCCAACCTTGTCAATCGGACGTTTGGCGACTATTCGGCGAGCCGTGCGTTCCGACGATTTGCCGACCGAAGCGGCGCCCCGGGTTACGTCGGGTCTCCCCGAAGCAACTCGCCCACCAATCATTTGTACGAATGTACAAAGAAAATGGACTTGTCAACGAGAACCCCGCCACCAACCGACGCCATGTTGTCGCGAGCGTCGCATGGCAGTCTAGAACCGGCAGGGATCGCAGGCATGGAGGATTTCGTCTTTCGCTTGCAGAATATGTACATCCGCGCGCCCTGGCTTCCCGCATCTCGGTAATAAATTACCTATCTCGAATAAGTCTATTTTACCTTGTTGAAGGCTAAGCTTCTGCCCTGCCGGCCCGGGCTGGCGTCCACTGACCGACTGCGCGCCCATACAATGTCCAAGACTTTTCGTTCCGCCCTCGTCCTCGCTGCGCTCGCTGCGGGACTGTCCGGCTGCGGGACGGTCAACGAAAAACTCTCCGCCGGCATGGGCGACTATGTCCCGCAATGGGCCGGCGGCCTGCCGGCCGATGCCCCGCCGCGACCGGGCACACCGCAATACGACGCCTACATGAAGGAACGCGAACGCAAGCGGCTGCTGCCGGCGGCGGATCGCGAGAAGGAGGAGCAGGCGCAGAAGGGCGCGACGGGAACGACCTCGGCCGGCACGGCGCGCTGATGGGGCAGGTGGCGAATAGGAAATAGCGAATATGGCCTCTTTTCTATTCGCTACTCGCCATTCGCTATTCGCTAGTCGACGAACACCACGGTCTTGCGGCCGTTGAGGATGACGCGGTCGTCGAGATGGTAGCGGATCGCGCGGGCGAGCACGCGACGCTCGATGTCGCGGCCCTTGCGGACGAGATCCTCGGGCGTGTCGCGATGACTGATGCGCTCGACGTCCTGGTCGATGATCGGGCCTTCGTCGAGATCGCGCGTGACGTAATGCGCGGTGGCTCCGATCAGCTTGACGCCGCGCTCATGGGCCTGGTGATAGGGCTTTGCGCCCTTGAAGCCCGGCAGGAACGAGTGGTGGATGTTGATGCAGCGGCCCGAAAGCTTGGCTGACAGATCATCGGACAGGATCTGCATATAGCGGGCGAGCACGACGAGATCGGTCTTCGTCTTGCCGACGAGGTCGATGATCTGCGATTCCTGCTCGCGCTTGGTCTCCTTGGTCACCGGCAGGTGGTGGAATGGGATGCCGCCGAAATCGAGCCCGGCGTAGACCTCCCGCGGATGGTTGGAGACGATCGCAGTCAGCGTCATCGGCAACTCGCCGGTGCGCCAGCGATAGAGGATGTCGACCAGGCAGTGGTCGGACTTCGACACCAGCAGCATCACCTTGCGATGCGCGGCGCGGTCGCGCATCTGCCATTCCATGCCGAAACGCTCGGCGATCGCGGCAAAGCCGGTCTGCAGCGCCGACAGTTCCACGGCAAGATCGGCCGCGGTGAACACCACCCGCATGAAGAACTTCTTGGTCTCGACGTCGTCGAACTGCTGGGCGTCGAGAATGTTCTGTCCATTGTGGGCGAGAAACGTCGACACCGCCGAGACGATGCCGGGCCGATCCGGACAGGACAAGGTCAGAACATATTGATGGTCGGGCATGTTGATGGACGGGCTTGGCTCTTGATGAAGGTTTGTGCAGCGGAACGACCCCGCGACCTGCACCCTGCTCTAGCACCGACCCCGCCCTTGCGCCAATCCCAAGACGATCCCAAGACAATCCCAAGACTTGCTTCGACATCATGCGCGGAGTCAGGATGAACAGACGATTGCGATTACGGAGAATCCCATGGCCGACCGCCTGAACGGCTACCGCATCCTGATCCTGGAAACGCGCGAGGAGGCGCAGTTTTCCAAGCTGCTGGCCGAGCAAGGCGCCGAGGTCGTGCAATGCCCGATGTTCACCATCCACGACGCGCCGGACCCCGCCCCGGTCGAGGCCTGGATCCGCCGCGCCATCGACAAGCCGCTTGACGATCTCGTGCTGATGACCGGCGAAGGCCTGCGGCGGATCATGAAGCTTTCCCGCGCCCGCGGGATCGACGCCGACTTTGTCGCCGCGCTCGCCAAGACGCGGACATTCACCCGCGGCCCAAAGCCCGGCAGGGCGCTGCGCGAGGTCGGGCTGGAACCGCAGCAGACGACAGAGAAACCGACCACCGAAGGCGTGATCGAGATGCTGGGCAAGCTCGACCTCAGGGGACGGCGCCTCGGCCTGCAGCTCTATCCGGACAAGGAGCATAGCGCGCTGACCGGCGCGCTGGCCGCACAAGGCGCCGCGGTCGATACGGTGCTGCCCTATGTCTACGATTCCAAGGCAGCCGATACCAACATCATCGCCGCCGTCGACGACATGGCCGCAGGTCGGATCGACGCCCTCGCGCTCACCAATCTCGGCCAGGTCCGCCGACTGATCGAGGCCGCGAAGGCGCATGGCAGCGAGGCCAAGCTGCGCGCCGGCCTCGAACGGACGCTGATCGCGTCGGTCGGTCCGGCGGTCTCCGGCGAGCTCGCCGCCCACGGCCTCCGCACCGACGTTTCGCCGGCGGAGGAAGCGTACTTCATGCGACCGCTGATCTCGGCGATGGCGGCAGCGCTCGCCGAGAAACGGCCGAAGGTAGCGGGTTAATCACCACGCGACGATGCCTAAAGCGCGATGAGATGAGGAAGAATCGTCATCGCGCTTTAGGTTATTGTTTGAGCATGATCTTTTCGGAAAACCGCTGCGCACTTTTCCGGATCATGCTTTAGCTTGCCACCTGCGACGCGGCCGACATCAACTCCTGAGGGCTCGGAGCCCCGAACATGCGCAGGCCACCGTCAGGAACCTCGGTAAAGGTCCAACGCACGATTCCCTCACGATCGAGCAGGAACTGGCCGAACAGCTGGCCCTGACCGGTTGCCGCCATCCGCTGGTCGGCCTCCGTCATCTCGTAGCCGTCCTTGTTGTTGAGGTACTCGGCAGCTGCCAACCGATTCATCAGCCCCGGCGTTTCGCCGGGCATATCGACCTGCATGCTCATGACGACGTCCATACCCACCTTGCGCGGCCACTCGGTCTCCTTTTCCGTGAACTCGAGATTGGGCAGACCGAACGCGCGGTGCGAGACCCGCTCGGGGTCGGACGCGGCGAGCAGATTGGGCAATGGATGATAGCGGAAGTAAAGCCGCGCGCGCTCGATCGGCGTATTCACGATCGTGAGACTTTCGACGCCCTTGTCGCGCAGGGCTGCATCGAGTTGAGCCTGTGCCGCGATATGGCGGCGACAGAACGGGCAGTGCAGCCCTCGAAACAAGCCGATCAATATCGGACTATGTCCGCGAAAATCCTGGAGCGCGATCGTTCCATCGCGTGTGATGGCGTCCAGCACGATGTTCGGTGCGCGATCGCCAGGTTGAAGCGGTCCATCGGCATGAAGTTCTGACATGGTTGAACTCCTTCATATGACCTAGTCAAGAAATGGCAGTACGATCAGCCCGGCGGGATCAAGCCCGTGGCGGGCGCAGACATCATGGGCCAGCGCGAAATATCGGTCGGCCTCGGGCATGTCGCCTCGATCGAGGCTCAGCGTCGCGAGACCATCATAGCATGGAAAGAGCTGCTGCGGTTCGCCGGTTTCGTTCGCCACCTCGATTGCTTCATTGTAGCAGAGGGCGGCCAGATCCGGGCGGAAATGGCATTGATGGATCTGCCCAAGCACAATCAAGGGCACAGAGAGATGCTCGCGCTGATCGAGCGCACGGTCGATTTCGACTGCCCTTTCGGCAGCCGGCACTCCTTCCTCGGTACATCTGTCCGTAAAGGTGCAACAGGCAACGGCAAAATTAGCAAGCAGACGCGCCTGGAAGCCGAGATCCCCGATCCGACGCGCGACATCGAGTCCACGTCGGCAGACCTCCACGGCTTTCGCCGGGTCAACGATCGTGTAGAGCACGCCGAGATTGGTGTAGCCGCGGCACGCTACGTTAAGCAGCCCGGCCGCTTCGGCGGTCGCGACACTTTGCTCCACCTCACGGACCGCCTCCTCGTGTCGTCCAAGCCGCGCCAGCGCAACCCCCTTGGTGTTGAGGGCCTCGGCAATGGCCCGTGCCGCCTCGAACCCGGCCTGCTCGTCCCCGTCCGCCGGTACTGAGCGCGCATAGCCGAGCGCCTCGTCTGCCCAATTTGCGGCGGCCACGTGATCGCCCGTCCGAAACGCGAGACGGCCGCGCTCCTGCAAGAGATGCGCCCACTCGATGGGCGCGTCGGTCCCTCCGAGCAATTTGGCCGCCTCGGCGTAATGCGTCTCTGCCATGATCCGCTTGCCGGCGTCCCACAACAATCGGCCAAGCTTGCGAACAATCCGCGCTTCGCCGATCCGGTCCTGTCCGGCGCGATGCCCCTCCAACGCGCTCTGATAGTGCTCCTCGGCCGTGTTCCGGCGGCCAGCCGCACCACAGAGGTCCGCAATCCGCTCATACAGGACCAGACGTTCCGGCTCCAGTTCGCCGCCGGTCAACAGCACGGCGAGGGCCTGTTGGTAGAGACGGATGGCATCGTCATTGGCATAGCTGGCGCGTGCGCGATCGCCGGCCGCGCGCAGATAACGCGCGCCCTTCGGCTTGCTCGCGCTCAGACTGAAGTGATGTCCGAGCAGTATGAGATCTTCGAGGCGCTCGGGCTCGTTGCCATAGAGCTTCTCGAGCGCTCCACCAATCCGTCCATGAAGCTCGATCCGGCGCTGCAGAAGCAGGTTTTGATAGATCACGTCCTGAAGCATGGTTTGCGTGAAGCGGTAGATCCGCAGCGAAATCGAGTTCGAGCCCGCGACCTCCTCGATGATCTCCGCGTCGCACAGACGTTCCAGCCCTGCTTCAACCCCAGCCGACTCGGTTGCCGCCGCACCGAGAGCCGCCGCATCAAAACGCGGGCCGATCACCGCGGCCTCCTGTGCCAGCCGGCGTACCTGAGGCGGCAACCGGTCGAGGCGCGCCAGCAACAAGGCCTGAACGCTTGCCGGAATATCGGCGGCGGCTTCATCCGACGTCATCCGCCACTGCGCGCCGTCGCGCTCCAGCGTGCCGGCTTCGATGAGGCCACGTATGATCTCCTCGAGAAAGAGCGGATTGCCGCCGGCGCGGTCGAGGATTCGGCTGAACAGGCGTCCCGGTGGGTCACGCCAAACGCGACTGAAGTAGGCCGCGAGCAGCCTCTGTCCCTCGGCGTCGTCGAGCGGGGGCAGCCGAAGGGTTGTGTGACTGATCTTGCTCGAACCGAACTGGTCCAATTCCAGCATCGGCCGATGCGTAAACAGCAGCATCAGCCGCGTCCGCTCCATTCTGTCCATCAGGAACCGCAACGCTTCGAGGGATACCGCATCCGCCCAATGCAGATCCTCGACGATGATCAGCAGCGGCGACAGTGCCAGGCGGCGTTCGAAGGCGGTGCGGATCGCGAAGAATATCTGCCGGCGGAGCTGTTCGGGCTCGACATGCCTGAGCACGGCGTTGGGGTCGCCGAGGCCGAGTACGTGCAGGTAGAGGGGCATCAGTCGGTCGGCCTCGTCAGTCGCGAGGCCGAGCTCCGACAGCGCTTCGGCGACCTTCGCCTCCGCCTCGGCGGCGCCAGCCTTCTGCGCGATGCCGTAGGCGCTGCGCAACACGGCGGCGAGTGTGCCGTACGATTGTTCGCCCAGCGGCGAGCACGCCACCCGCCGAATCGCCACGCGTGCAAATCGATCCTCGTCGCGGATACGGGCGACGAATTCGCTGACCAGGCGCGTTTTCCCGATGCCGGCTTCACCGACCAGCCGCACCAGTTGAGCTGCGCCGCCGCATGCGAGATCAAGACAGCCGATGATGCGCGCAAGCTCGGCGTCGCGCCCGATCAACGGCGCATTGAGGCCCAGCGCGTCGAGGCCGCGTGCCGCACGGGGCGTGTCGAGCGGCTCCTTCAGGCGGTGCACCAGCACGCTGCCCATCTTGCCCTTGAGCGAGACCTCGCCAAGCGAGTCATAGGAGAACGCATGCCGCGTCAGACGGTGGGTCAATGGCCCGACCAGCACCTCGCCCGGAGCCGCCATCGACTGTAGCCGCTGGGCGGTATTCACTGTATCGCCGGTCACCGAATAGGATTTGGCAACGCCCACACCGAGCCCGCCCGCGACGACGTGCCCGGTGTTGATGCCGACATGGAGCAGCAGCGGCGAGCCTGCATACGCCTTCGCGCGTTGGCTGAGACGCGCTGTCCGGCCGATCATGTCGAGGGCAGCGCGGACCGCCCGCTCCGGGTCGTCCTCGTGCGCTGCCGGGGCACCAAACAGAGCAAGCAGCGCATCGCCGATGAATTTGTCCACGAAACCGCCAAAGCTTTGCACCGCGGCCGTCAACTCTTCGAACAGCCCGTTTTGAAGCGTCTGCATGACCTCGGGGTCGAGCCGCTCGCTCATCGCGGTGAAGCCGCTGAGGTCGGCAAACAGCACGGTGATGGTACGGCGGTTCGCCTCGCTGTCGATCTTGTCCGACTGAAATCCAAATGCGACCTGAGCCGCGTCCGCTGGCACGAGCGGCGGAGAGGACGGCCGGATCGGAAGCGTCGTCTGGCTCGTCGGCGCCTGCCCGCCGCCCGGGGGAACCTCGGAGACGAAGGCGCCGCATTTCGGGCAATAGGCGAAATCCGGTGCGCATGGAAAGCCGCAACCAGGGCACGGGTTCGGCTGCTTCGTGCCGCACTTCGGACAGAAGGCAAAGCCGCTCTGGACCTCGAAACCACAGCGAGAGCAGTTCATTGGTCAAGACCTCGCGGAAGCCGCGACGGCGCGATCTACCGGACCTGCCCAATGGGCCCAGGATGCAGACCAGAATGGGCTTTGCGCGCCGGAAGCGCAAGCGGCCTAATCTACCTCTCCGTATCGGCTGGCAGCAAAGCAATGCTGCGGGCGCACCGGCTCACCGCACGTCGTCGGCAAACATGGCGGCATGCGGTGGCGCCAATTGACAGGGGCATCGCCGGGGTTACCCTGCCGAACAGAAGAACAAAAATAAGGGCAGGGAATCGCCGTGAAACCCGTCATCGCATCTTGAGCACATCCGCACGACCTTCCGCGCTCGCGCCGTTCCGCATTCGCAATTATCGTTTTCAATGGCCGTCGGATCTGCTCACCTCCTGGGCGTTCGAGGTCGAGACGCTCGTGCTCGGCTGGTACATCCTGGTCGAGACCGGCTCGGTGCTGCTGCTCACCGTGCTTGCCTCGCTCCAGTTCGTCGGGACATTGGTCGCGCCGGTGTTCGGCATGATCGGCGATCGCATGGGCCATCGCGATCTCCTGGTCGTGATGCGTCTTGCCTATACGGTGCTCTCGTCAACCATCATGGTCCTGGCGCTGACCGGTCATCTGTCGCCGCTGAGCGTCATGATCATCGTCGCAATCATGGGTTTGATTCGTCCCTCCGATCTCGGCGTCCGGGGCGCGCTGCTCGCCGAGATCATGCCGGCCGAGCAGCTGGTGGGCGCCATCAGCGTTGCACGCACCACCCAGGACAGCGCGCGCATCGCCGGCGCGTTGACCGGCGCCGGGTTGTTCGCCGTCCTCGGCATCGGCCTCGTCTATGTGGCGATCGCCTGCCTCTATCTGGCTGCCGCGCTTCTCATGCTCTGCCTGACCCGGCCCAAGAGAACCGTCATCACGAGCGATCTTCCGGCCAACAGCCACGCGGTGTCGCGACTGCTGGGCGAGCTCAAGGAAGGAATCGTCTACGCCTGGAATGGCCCGGGAATGCGCGCGGCGCTGTGCGTGGCGTTCCTGGCCAATCTCACCGCATTTCCCTTCACTGGCGGGCTGCTGCCCTACATCGCCCGCGACATCTTTCATACCGACCAGACCGGCCTCGGTTACCTCTCGGCGAGCTTCGCGATCGGCTCGCTGATCGGCTCCATCACGCTCAGCCTCGTCGGCGGACTGCGCATTGCCCGGCTTCTGATCGGCGCGACGCTGGCCTGGTACGCCATGCTGCTGGTATTCGTCGAAATCAGGACCATGCCGGTGGCGATGGCCTGCCTCGTTCTCGCCGGTATCGCCCAGAGCATGTCGATGATCTCGGCAGCCGTGATCCTGATGCGGTCGGCCAGTGCGCATCTTCGCGGCCGCGTGATGGGCGTGCGCATGATGGTGATCTACGGCCTGCCGATCGGATTGCTCGCGGCCGGCAGCATGATCGACGTCATCGGCTATTCCGCAACCGGCTCGCTCTATGCCGCCGCGGGCTTCATCACGATGCTGGCGATCGCGATCCGCTGGCGCGCCGATCTCTGGCCGGTGCACGCGCCCGCCAATGCGCGATGAGGTCGCGTTAGTCCCCGTAGCCGCGCAGCCGCTCGATATCGAGGATGGTGACGCCGCCATATTCCAGCCGCAGCAACCCCTCCTTCTCGAGCCGGTTCAGCGCGCGGTTGGCGTTCTGGCGGGACATGCCGGAGAGCGCGCCGATCTCCTCCTGGGTGATCTCCAGATGCGCGGTCGATTCCGGATAGAGGATCGGGTTGAACAGTGAGGCGATGCTGCGGGCAAGGCGCGCGGTCGCATCGAGGGTCCGATTGACCTCGAGCATGCCGATGAACTGGCCGAGCCGCTCGTTGAGCTGGCGCACCAGAAAGCGGTTGAAGCCGACGCTGTTTTCGAACAGCCACATGAAGGCGCTGCGTTCCATCAGCGCGACGCGGCTGTCGCGCAGCGCGACCACGTCATAGCGGCGCGGCTCGTTCTTGAGCACGCTGCCCTCGCCGAACCAGGCCCCTGCCGTCAGCCCGGCCAGGCTCGTCTCCTTGCCGTCCCGCGAGACCCCGCCCATGCGGGCAAGACCGCTGACCATGCCGGCCCAATAGGCGAAGATATCGCCGCGCATGAACACGGTCTCGCCGGTGCCGTAGGACCGCTCAGTGATACCGGCGCGCGCGACCTCGATCTCCGCTTGCGTGAGCTCGCGCGACCAGGCGGCGACGCGCTTCAGATGATCTTCTGAAATCATGATCTCGCGAACAGCCGCACCGTTTCGTCACTCCACCTTCTGTTGCATTGCAACATGATTATGACGACTGCCACCCGACGAAAGATGAAGGCCGCTGCCGCCCGGCAAACTTTGTCGCAGAATTGTCAGCCGGGAGACATTTCAAAATAGCGCTTTCCCCTATTGAGGACCACCTCGGCGATGCGGCTCTTGATCCCTGATGGGAACGAGAGTGGCGCGGGCTCCGGTCGAGACCATCTGCTGCATGGCCTCACCGGCACCACCGTACTAGGATCGCCGGACAGAACGGACGAAGAGCGCGGCTAAAAAGCGCCATCACCGGGAGGGTTTCGTTTGGTGGCTACCAGTCTTGAAGTGCGCGGCGTGTCCTTGCGATTCGGCGGCGTCCGTGCGCTGACCGATGTCAGTTTCGCCATCAAGGACGGCGAGCTGTTCTCGATCATCGGCCCCAATGGCGCCGGCAAGACCTCGATCGTGAACTGTATTTCCGGTCGCTACAAGCCGACTGAAGGCCAGCTCTTCTATGGAGACCGCGACATCACCGGCTTGACGCCGAATGCCCGGGCCTCGCTCGGCATCGGCCGCACCTTCCAGAATCTCGCCCTGTTCCACCACATGAGCGTGCTCGACAACATCATGGTCGGCCGCCATCACCTCCTGAAGAACAATTTCCTGACGGGCTCGCTGTACTGGCTCACCGGCGCGCGCAAGGAAGAGCTCGAGCACCGCCGCAAGGTGGAGGAGATCATCGACTTCCTCGACCTGCAATCTGTCCGCAAGGCTACGGCGGGCACCCTCTCCTACGGCCTGCGCAAGCGCGTCGAGCTCGCCCGCGCCATGGCGCTGGAGCCGCGCCTCATCCTCCTCGACGAACCCATGGCCGGCATGAACTTCGAGGAGAAGGAGGACATGGCCCGCTACATCGTCGACCTCAACGAGGAGTTCGGCATGACGGTGGTCATGATCGAGCACGACATGGGCGTGGTGATGGACATCTCTCATCGCGTCATGGTGCTCGATTTCGGCAAGAAGATCGCCGAAGGGGACCCCGCGACGGTGCTCGCCGATCCTCACGTTAGGCGTGCCTATCTCGGCGAGGAGGACGAAGTGCTGGTCGATCCCGACGATGCACCGCCTGCGCAGGAGAGCGCGGCATGATGGACTACGCAGGCCGCGTCGCGCAGGCCGACACCTATCCCAAGATGCTCCGGCTCAACGCCAAGGAGCACGGCAACAAAATCGCGTTGCGGGAGAAGGATCTCGGGCTCTGGCGGCTATTCACCTGGAACGACTATCAGGCCCGCGTGCGCGACTTCGCGCTCGGCCTCGTCGAAATGGGCCTTGGCCGCGGCGATGTCATCGGCATCATCGGCGATAACCGGCCGGACTGGGTCGCGGCGGAAGTCGCGACGCACGCCATCGGCGGTCTCAGCCTCGGGCTCTATCGCGACGTGCTCGACGAGGAGGCTTCCTATCTCCTCAATTATGGTGAGGCGCAGCTCGTCTTCGCCGAGGACGAGGAGCAGGTCGACAAGCTGCTCACCCTCGCCGACCGCGCACCGAAGCTGAAGCACATCATCTATTCCGATCCGCGAGGGATGCGGAAATACGACGACCCGCGCCTGATGTCGGCGGAGGCGTTTGCCGAGCTCGGTCGGGCACGTGCCGCGCGCGAGCCGGAGCTCTACGACCGCCTCGTAGATGCCACCAATGGCGAGGATGTCGCGATCCTCTGCACGACGTCGGGCACCACGTCTCATCCCAAGCTGGCGATGCTCGCCGCCGGCCGGGTGCTCGGTCATTGCGCGACCTATCTCGCCTTCGATCCGAAAGGGCCGGACGACGAATACGTCTCGGTGCTGCCGCTGCCATGGATCATGGAGCAGGTCTACGTGCTCGGCAAAGGCCTGTTGTGCCGCATGAAGATCAACTTCGTCGAAGAGCCCGACACCATGATGAACGATCTGCGCGAGATCGCGCCGACGTTCGTCTTGTTTGCCCCCCGCGTCTGGGAATCCATCGCCGCCGACGTCCGGGCCAAGGTGATGGACGCCACGCCTCTCAAGCAGCGCCTGTTCGACGTCGGCATGAAGAGCGGCCTCGCCGCGCTCGAACAGGGCAAGCGCTCCGCCCTTGCCGACGCCATCCTGTTCCGCGCGCTGCGCGACCGCCTCGGCTTCACCCGCCTGCGCTCGGCCGCGACCGGCGGCGCGGCGCTCGGCCCCGAGACCTTCAAGTTCTTCCAGGCGATGGGCGTGCCGCTGCGCACGCTCTACGGCCAGACCGAGCTGCTCGGGGCCTATACGCTGCATCCCGAAGGCAAGGTCGATCCCGACACGACCGGCGTGCCGATGGCCGACAATGTCGAGATCCGCATCGACAATCCCGACGTCCACGGCGTCGGCGAGATCGTGGTGCGGCATCCCAACATGTTCCTAGGCTACTACAAGAATCCGGAAGCGAGCGTCGCCGACATCAAGGACGGCTGGATGTGCTCCGGCGATGCCGGCTATTTCAACGCCAACAACCAGCTCGTCGTCATCGACCGCATCAAAGATCTCGCCGAGACCTCGCGCGGCGAGCGCTTCTCGCCGCAATTCATCGAGAACAAGCTGAAATTCTCGCCCTATATCGCCGAAGCGGTGGTGCTGGGCGCCGGCCGTGACGCGCTCGCGGCGATGATCTGCATCCGCTACTCCATCATCTCGAAATGGGCGGAGAAGAACCGCCTCTCCTTCACCACCTACACCGACCTCGCCTCGCGGCCCGAGGTCTACGCGCTGCTGCACAAAGAGGTCGAGACCGTCAACGCCACGCTGCCGCCGGCCCAGCGCATCTCGCGTTTCCTGCTGCTGTACAAGGAGCTGGACGCCGACGACGGCGAGCTCACCCGCACCAGAAAAGTGCGCCGCAGCGTCATCAACGAGAAATACGCCGGCATCATCGACGCGATCTACCGCGGAGATTCCGACATTCCCGTCGACACCGTGATCCGCTTCCAGGACGGCACCACACAGCGGGTGCGGACGACATTGCGAGTGGTGGACCTCGGGATGCACGGGCACATGGCGGAGGCGGCGGAGTGAGCCAGATGTCCATCACGCGCGGTGCTGCCCTTCGCCTCTTCCCGCTTGCGGGGAGAGGCCGGAGCGCGTCAGCGATCCGGGTGAGGGGGAGCCTCCGCGAGGGCGGTGACGATCGTTTCGAGAACGCCGGCCAAGTTGCGCGAGACATCGTTATTCCAAAAGCGCAGGATCCGGTAGTTGCGGTCAGCAAGCCATTTGTCCCGCACGGCGTCGTGCGGACTGTCGGCGTGTTGACCACCATCCACTTCAACAATCAGACGCGCCTCGCGGCAAATAAAATCGACGGTGTATGGCCCGATCGGCTCCTGCCGGACGAACTTGTGGCCACTCAGCCTGCGGGCGCGCAGGCGATACCAGAGTTTTCCATCCGCGTCCGTCAACGTGGTTCGCAAGCGCCTTGCGCGTTCGATCTTGGATTCATCAGCACCTCGCATGCGGAGACTCCCCCTCACCCGCCGCGCGTTCCGCGCGTCGGCCTCTCCCCGCAAGCGGGGAGAGGCGAAGGACAGCATATCACATGAACACCGCCTTCCTCATCCAGCTTCTGGTCAACGGCCTCGTGGTCGGCACGCTCTATGGCGTGGTCGCGATGTCGTTCGTGCTGATCTACAAGGCGACGCAGGTCGTCAATTTCGCGCAAGGCGAGCTGCTGCTGGTCGGAGCCTGGGTGTGCTGGGCGCTGCTGGCGAAGTATCAGGTGCCGTTCTGGGTCGGCATGCCGATGACGCTGGTGTTCATGTTCGTGTTCGGCATCGCGGTCCAGGTCCTGATCCTGCGGCCGATGATCGGCGAGCCCATCATATCCGTCATCATGGTGACGATCGGCCTCTCCACCGTGCTGCAAGCGACGCTGAAATGGATGTTCGGCGTCAATCCGCAGCCGTTCCCGCGCGTGTTCGAGAGCCAGTCGGTCAGCCTGCTCGGGCTGCAGATCCAGACCGTCTATGTCATGAGCCTGGTGGTCTCCGTCGCCATGATGATCGGCATGGCCTGGTTCTTCCGTGGTTCGAAATACGGCCTGGCGATGCGCGCCACCGCGTTCAACCAGCAGGTCGCGCAATCGCTTGGCATTTCCGTCAAGAGCGTGTTCGCGATGGCCTGGGCGATCTCGGCGACGGTCTCGGCGGTCGCGGGCGTGGTCGTCGCGGTCGTGAACGGCGTGTCGTCGGGTCTTGCCGCCTACGGCATCAAGGTCTTTCCGGCGGCGATCCTCGGTGGGCTCGACTCCGTCGGCGGCGCCGTGCTCGGCGGCATCATCATCGGCCTGCTCGAGAACGTCGCGCAATATGTCGACAGCGAATATCTGCACTGGGGCAATCTCTACGAGATCGCACCGTTCTACGTCCTCATCATCGTGCTGATGATCAAGCCTTACGGATTGTTCGGCACCCACGACATCGAACGGATCTGACCCATGGCCGGCCCTGCCCTCATTCCCGCTGGTGATTTCCGTACCTCCTACGCGGCGGACACCACGATCTTCCCGACCGCCACCAGCCGCAACTTCGCGATCGCGGGCGTCGCGCTGCTGTGCCTCGCACCGCAATTCTTCAGCGGATACTGGCTCAGCATCCTGATCCAGATCGGCATCTTCTCGATCGCCGCGCTCGGCCTCAACATCCTGGTCGGCTTCACCGGCCAGATCTCGATCGGGCACGCCGCCTTCTTCCTGCTCGGCGCTTTCACCTCGGCCTACATCTCCAACAACGCGCCGATCCCGGTATTCTTCGCCATCCCGCTTGCGGGAATCGTCACTGCGCTGGTCGGCCTGATATTCGGCCTTCCGGCGGCGCGGCTGAAAGGTCTTTACCTCGTCATCGCGACGCTGGCTGCGCAGTACATCCTGCTCGACTTCTTCTCGCGCGCCGAATGGTTCTCCGGCGGCTCGGTGCCGGCGAGCGCCGCGCCTTTCTCGATCTTCGGCTATACGCTGCGCGGCGACCGACAGTACTTCTACGTCGTGCTGGCCTATGTGCTCGTGAGCTACATCCTCGTCACCAATCTGATGCGCACGCGGGACGGCCGCGCGCTGGTGGCGATCCGCGACCATTATCTCTCCGCCGAGATCATGGGCATCAACCTGACGAAATACCGCACGCTGTCGTTCGGGCTCGCCGCCTTCTTCGCCGGCATCGCCGGCGCGCTCTATGCGCACTACCAGCTCGTGGTGTCGCAGGAAGGTTTCGGCATCGAGCGCTCGATCCTGTTCCTCGCCATGATCATCATCGGCGGCACCGGCTCGGTCATGGGCACGCTGATGGGCACCGCCTTCGTGGTGCTGCTGCCGGAATCGATGGAATGGCTGAGCCATCATCTGAAGGGCGGCGCGATCGACCAGGCGCTGTCACTCAACACCAACATCACCTTCCTGCGCGAGATCGCGATCGGGGTGATCATCATCGCGTTCCTGATGTTCGAGCCCGATGGGCTTGCGCATCGCTGGCGGCAGATCAAGGCGTACTGGAAACTCTACCCGTTCTCGCATTGAGCGCGGACCACTTCACTTAAACAATAAACAGGAGGAACCGACCCATGACGATGAAGTCACTTTTGAGCACCGCATCGCTCGCGATCGCGATCGCCGCATTTTCGACCGGCGCGCAGGCGCAGATCGCGATCGGACACCTCGCCGACTATTCCGGCGGCACCTCCGACGTCGGCACGCCCTTTGGCCAGGCCGTCGCCGACACGTTCGGCTGGGTCAACAAGAACGGCGGCGTCGGCGGAAAGCAGCTCAACCTCGACACCAACGACTATGGCTACCAGGTGCCGCGCGCCATCGCGCTCTACAAGAAGTGGTCGGCGCCGGACACCAAGGTCGCCGCGATCATGGGCTGGGGCACCGCCGACACCGAAGCGCTGACCGGCTTCCTGGCCCAGGACAAGATCCCCGACATGTCCGGCTCCTATGCCGCCGCACTCACCGATCCCGGAGGCATCAGCGGCAAGGCCAAGCCCGCGCCCTACAACTTCTTCTATGGCCCGAGCTACTCGGACGCGCTGCGCGCGATGCTGATGTGGGCCGCCGAGGATTGGAAGGCCAAGGGCAAGTCCGGCAAGCCGAAATTCGTGCACATGGGTGCCAACCATCCTTACCCGAACGCGCCGAAGGCCGCCGGTGAAGCGATGGCGCAGGAGCTCGGCTTCGAGGTGCTGCCGCCGCTGGTGTTCGCCCTCGCACCGGGCGACTACAGCGCGCAGTGCCTGAGCCTGAAATCCTCCGGCGCCAACTACGCCTATCTCGGCAATACCGCCGCCTCGAACATCTCGGTGATGAAGGCCTGCAAGACTGCCGGCGTCGAAATCCAGTTCCTCGGAAACGTCTGGGGCATGGACGAGAACGCTGCGAAGACCGCGGGCGATGCCGCCAACGGCGTGATCTTCCCCTTGCGCACCGCGGTGAGCTGGGGCGGCGATGCGCCCGGCATGAAGACGGTGATGGAAATCTCCAAGATGTCCGACCCGACCGGCAAGGTCTATCGCCCGGTGCACTACGTCGCGGCCGTCTGCTCCGCGATGTACATGAAGGAAGCGATCGATTGGGCCGCCAAGAACGGCGGCGCCACCGGCGAGAACGTCGCCAAGGGCTTCTACCAGAAGAAGGATTGGGTGCCGGCCGGAATGGAAGGCGTCTGCAATCCCTCGACCTGGACCGACAAGGACCATCGCGGCACGCTGAAGGTCGATCTCTATCGCACCAAGATCTCGGGCACGACCGACGGCGACCTCAACGATCTCATGGCCAAGGGCACGATCAAGCTCGAGAAGGTCAAGACCGTCGAGCTGCCGCGCAAGCCGGAATTGCTGGGCTGGTGATTGAAATCTCCGACGTCATGGCCGGGCTTGTCCCGGCCATCCACGTCTGAACACGCGGCACGAAGAATGGATGGCCGGGACAAGCCCGGACATGACGACAGTCACGGATTGGCGGCAGACCCAATGACCGAGATCAGCGAAGCAATCCACCCCTCCCCCAGCATCGTGGCCGCGCCTCCACTCCTCGCCGTGCGCAACATCGAGGTCGTCTATGACGACGTCATCCTGGTGCTGCGCGGCCTCAGCCTCGACGTGCCCAAGGGCGCGATCGTGGCGCTGCTGGGCGCCAACGGCGCCGGCAAGTCGACAACGCTGAAGGCGATCTCGGGGCTACTCAAGACCGAGGACGGCGAAGTCACCCGCGGCGAGATCCTGTTCGAGGGCGAGCGCATCAACGGCATCGATCCCGACAAGATCGTCCGCCGCGGCATCTTCCAGGTGATGGAGGGCCGGCGCATCGTCGCCGACATGACGTCGCTGGAGAACCTCAAGCTCGGCGCCTTCACCCGCAGGGACCGCGAGGTCGATTCCGACCTCGACATGGTCTTCAATTATTTCCCGCGCCTGAAGGAGCGCACCGGCCTTGCCGGCTATCTCTCCGGCGGCGAGCAGCAGATGCTCGCGATCGGCCGTGCGCTGATGGCGCGCCCGAAGATGATCCTGATGGACGAGCCCTCGATGGGCCTGTCGCCGCTGCTGGTGAAGGAGGTGTTCTCGATCATCCAGAAGATCAACCGCGACCTCGGCGTCACCATCCTCCTGGTGGAGCAGAACGCACGCGCCGCGCTGTCGGTGGCGAGCCACGGCTACATCATGGAGCAGGGCAAGGTCGTGCTCGACGGCAGTGCCGACGAATTGCGCGACAACGAGGACGTCAAGGAATTCTATCTCGGCGGCGCCGGCGACCAGCGCAAGAGCTTCAAGAACCTCAAGAGCTTCAAGCGGCGCAAGCGCTGGCTGTGATCCACAAGAAGCCTAGCCCAGCACCTGCTCCGCTTCCGTGACCGCGCAGAGAACATGATAGAACGACGACGCAGGAATGGTGTCGATCAGCGATTTGCCGTCGCGATCGAACTGGTCGTACCAGCCGCCCTTCACGGGATGGCTGAGATAGTGCCGTTCGAGCCGCACCAGCGCCGCGCGCGCCTCGTCCGCCGCCGCTGCCTCGCCCGACTCGGCTTGCGCGATCCACGCCTTCGCAATCTCGGTCTGCGGCCACAGCCGGCGCGTGCTGCGGCGGATGTTGCCGACGTCGTCGCCTTCGTCGATCAGGCAGCCCGTGGTCTCGTCGCGATAGCGCATCGCGGTCGCCAGGAGTTCGGCGCGCCGCTGCCCGGTCGGGCAGCCCGTGATGCGCTCGAACCCCTTCAGCAGCCAGACCCATTCCGCCTGATGGCCCGGCTCGACGCTGACCGGCTGGATCTTCGACCAGTCCTCCTCGAAATACTCCGTCAGGATGCGCTTTTGCTTGTCGTAGAGATTGGCCAGGAACAGCGCGAAGAATTCGCCAGCGCGGTTCTGGAACGACAGATCGTGGGTCGCGTCGAAACAGGCGATCATCGCCTCAAACAGATGCATGTGCGGGTTCTGCCTGCGCGGCAGCGAGACCGGAAGGCCTTCGTGCACGCCCCCATGCGGCGAACGGAGATGGCCGTCCAGGAAAGCGAGCAGCGCATCGATCTCGGCGCGAACCTGCGCGTCCTGGTCGAGCGCGTAGACGGTCGCGAGGGCAAACAGGATGAAGGCGTGGTCGTAGGCATCACGGCGGCCGTCCAGCACCGTCCCCTCCGGCGTCAGCCGGTGCACAAAGCCGGGCCGGCCGTCGGGCGCCTTGGCTTTGGCCAGCAGATGTTCCAGTCCCTTCAGCGCGACTGCGCGCCCCTCAGGATACCAACCCATCTGCGCCGCCTTGGCGTAGCAATAGATTTGCCGGGCCTGAACGAACACCCGCCGCGGCGCAGCCGCATCCGCAGTGCCGTCGCGGTGCAGACGGTCGATGAAACCGCCGGTAGCCTGATCCCAGCCGACGGTCGACCACAGGGGCAGCGCCTCGTCGACCATGCGGAGCTTCAGGCGCGCCACGACATCCGCAGCCTCATTCGCCGCCGCAACGCTTCCCATGTCCGCCATCGGGTCCTCTCCAGGCCTCAACAATGGCGGTCTGATACCCATGCCGGTGGCGGCGCGCAACGGATGCCAACACGGAAAGAACAGCCATGACCGCCCATTACGATGCCCGCGAGACGCGCGAGCCGGCAGCCCGCGAGGCCGATCTGTTCTCCCGCCTGCCAGAGGTCTTGCGCGCCGCGATGGCCGCACCGGCCTACGCCGAGCGGCTCCGGGGCCTTGATCCCGCCGCCGTGGCCTCCAGGACTGCGCTGGCGGCCCTGCCGGTGCTGCGCAAGTCGGAACTGCCCGCTTTGCACAAGGCTTCTGCGCCCTTCGGAGGCTTCGTCGCGGCGCCCCCCGGCTCATTCGCCCGCCTCTTCACCTCCCCTGGGCCGATCTTCGAGCCGGAGGGACGGCAGGCCGATCCCTGGCGCGGCGCAAGGGCCCTGTTCGCGGCCGGGTTCCGGCCCGATGACATCGTCCTCAACACCTTCAGCTACCATCTCACCCCCGGCGGTTTCATCTTCGATGCGTCGGCGCGTGCGCTCGGCTGCGCCGTGATTCCCGCAGGGCCCGGCAATACCGAGCAGCAATTCGAGCTGATCGAGGCCTACCGCCCGGTCGGCTACAGCGGCACGCCGGACTTCCTCAAGATATTGCTCGATGCGGCGGCGAGTTCGGGCCGCGACGTCTCCTCGATCAAGCGTGCACTGGTTTCCGGGGCCGCGTTCCCGCCCTCGCTCCAGGCCGAGATCAAGGCGCGCGGCATCGACGCCTACCAGGCCTTTGGCACTGCCGATCTTGGCCTCATTGCATTCGAGACCGGGGCGCGCGAGGGCATGATCGTGAACGAGGACCTGATCCTGGAGATCGTCAAGCCCGGCACCGGCGATCCCGTGGCGCCCGGCGACGTCGGCGAGATCGTGGTGACGTCGCTCGACCCGCATCATCCCTGGATCCGCCTTGCGCTCGGCGACCTCACCGCCGCCGCTCTCCCAGGTCCGAGCAAATGCGGGCGCACCAATATGCGCATCAAGGGCTGGATGGGCCGCGCCGATCAGACCACGAAGGTCAAGGGCATGTTCGTGCGTCCCGAGCAGATCGCCGAGATCGGCAAGCGTCATTCCTCGCTCGGAAGACTGCGCCTCGTGGTGACAAGACAGGACGAGACCGACGCGATGACATTGAGAGCGGAAACGGCGACCGCGAGCGAGGCGCTACGCGAGGAGATCGCCGGAACTTTGCGCGCTGTGACGAAGCTCAGTGGCGCCGTCGAACTGGTCAGCCCCGGCGCACTGCCGAACGACGGCAAGGTGATCGCGGACGAACGCTGACTTCAAGTGACGTCGCGTCCCGGATGCGTGGAGCGCATTCCTCCGCAGATGAGATCGACTCGCGGTCGCGCGGCAGCACCGCGCGCCGTCGTGATGCCCGTACTCTGTCCCCGGCCTGATTCCAATCGCGACCATTTCGTGCGGTCTCGTTATGGAAGCGCGCGCCAAACACCCGGCCAATGTAAATCGGTTACAACCCGACCAAAGTGCTTGGCACCCGCCATTTTGGCGGGATACCGGCGGGCCCAGGAACCTTGCATCGTCGCTGCCGCTCCCGTATTACGAACCCTTGCGATATGGCCGGAATCGGCCCTTTCTGGACCCCAAAACGTGCTTGAACGAACCCTCGTCACCATTGCCGAGACCGAAACCATTGAGGAAGCCTTCCGGCGCCTGAATGCCAATATGCTCGGCATCCTGTTCGCGCAGGACGCAAGCGGACGAATCGTCGGCGCGGTGACGGACGGCGACATCCGCAGGCGCATGCTGACCGGCACCACGATCCAGGACAGGGTCGCGACCTGCATCAACCGCAACTTCGTCTGGGCCCGGACCGGCGGTCCGCGCGAGCAGATCCTCAAATTGCTCGACCAGCGCGTGCACGTGGTGCCGATCCTCGATGGCGAAGGACGGCTGGTCGACGTGTTCAGCCGCGAGCTGTTCAACCTGTCCGAAGAGAGCGAAGTGTTCGCGCGCGCCCGCTCGCCGGTGCGGATCAGCTTCTCCGGCGGAGGCACCGACCTAACGCACTATTTCGTGGCCAATGACGGCGGCGCCGTCATCAACGCCACGATCAAGATGTACGCTCATGCGACGCTGCGACGGCGGAACGATTCCAGCATCCGGATCTATTCGCACGATTTCCGTCGCACGATCGAGGCCGACAATCTCGCAGAACTTGGAACGGACGGAGATCTCGCGCTGATCAAGTCCGTCGTGCGCCTGATCAAGCCGGCTTACGGGTTCGAGCTCGAAGTCTCCGCCGATTTCCCTGTCGGCTCCGGTCTCGGCGGCTCGGCGGTGGTCACCTCCGCCATCATCGGTTGCTTCAACGAATTCCGCAGCGACCAGTGGGACCGCCACGAGATCGCGGAGATGGCATTCCAGGCCGAACGGCTGATGCTCAACATTCCCGGCGGCTGGCAGGATCAGTACGCCACCGTGTTCGGCGGCTTCAATCACATGGAGTTCTTCTCCGACCAGAACACCATCGTGCCGCTGCGGCTCGATCCCAACATCATCGCCGAGCTCGAGGAGAGCCTGGTGCTCTGCTACACCGGCTCGGGCCGCGATTCCGGCGACATCCACCGCGACCAGAAGGCACAGCACGAGACAAGCGACGCCGTCGCCGCGGCCGCCAAGCAGAAGGAGGTGACGCGCGACATCCGGCGACACCTCTTGCGCGGCCAGCTCCTGGAATGCGGCCGGCTGATCGACGAGGCCTGGCACGCCAAGCGGAAGCTGAGCTCGAAGATCTCGTCGGACGCGATCGATGCGATCTACGATTTCGCCAAGCAACATGGCGCCGTCGGCGGCAAGCTGCTGGGCGCCGGCGGCGGCGGCTATTTCCTGTTCTTCGTACGCCCGTTCGAGCGCTACCAGCTGATCGCCGCGCTTGAACAACAGGGACATAGCTGCTCGCGCATCATGTTCGAAGAGAACGGGCTGCGGACCTGGAAATCGCGTTTTCCCGCGCGATTCACCTGACTATGAGACGAGAATGTTGATGACATCGCCCAAACAGCCTGCTCCGGTCCGCATCGGCAACCGTCTTCTGGGCGACGGCGAACCCTGCTACGTCATCGCCGAGATCGGCAACAACCACAATGGCGACTTCGACCGCGCCATCGCGCTGGTCGATGCCGCAATTGCCGCAGGGGCCGATTGCGCCAAGTTCCAGATGCGCAAGCTCGACGAGGTCTATCGCGCGTCGAGCCTGTCCGGCAAGGACGACGACCTCGCCGTCGAGTATACGCTCGATCTGCTGCGGCGCTTCGAACTTCCGACCGCGCAGCAGAAGAAGATCGCCGAGTACTGCGCCGCCAAGGGTATCCAGTATCTCTGCACGCCCTGGGACGCGAGCAGCGTCGCCGTGCTCGAAAGCTTCGGCGTGCAGGCCTACAAGGTTGCCTCGGCCGACCTCACCAATCTACCGCTGCTGGCGCGCCTCGCCGCCACCGGCAAGGCGCTGATCGTCTCGACCGGCATGAGCACGACGGACGAGATCAAGGCCGCGGCGGAGTTCCTTGACGAGCGCAATGCGAGCTACGTGCTGCTGCATTGCCAGAGCACCTATCCGGCGGCGCTGCACAACATCCATCTGCGCTTCATGGAAACGTTGGGCGAGATCCACCCGGTGGTCGGCTATTCCGGTCACGAGCGCGGCATTGCGGTGTCGATCGCCGCGGTGGCACTCGGTGCCGTCGTCATCGAACGTCACATCACCCTCGACCGCGAGATGGAAGGGCCGGACCACGCCGCAAGCCTGGAGCCGGAGGAATTCAAGTCGCTGGTATCGGGCATCCGCGAGGTGGAAGCCGCGCGCGGCGAGAAATTGGCCGAGCGCGCGCTGAGCCAGGGCGAATTGATCAACCGCGAAAACCTCGCCAAGAGCCTGGTGGCCGCACGAGACCTTTCGGCCGGCACCGTGATCTCCGAATCTGACATCGCGGTGAAGAGCCCGGGACAGGGCTTGTCGCCGCTGAAGATGCCGGCGCTGCTCGGCCGCAAGCTGACGCGGACCATGGCGGCTGACGATTATTTCTTCCAGAGCGACCTCGACGAAGGCGCGGCAAAGGCGCGTCGCTACCGCTTCGACCGCCCTTGGGGCGTGCCCGTTCGCTATCACGACACCCAGCGCTTCCTGGAGATCTGCGAGCCCGACATCATCGAATTCCATCTCAGCTACAGCGACATGGAACGCGATCCCGCGGCCTATCTGTCCGGCACCTACGACCTCGGCTTCGTCGTCCACGCGCCCGAGCTGTTTGCCGGCTCCAAGCTGATGGACCTCGCAACGCCGGACGAAGCGCTGCGACGCTATTCGCTGGAGCAGACCCAGGCGGTGATCGACATTACCCGCGGCCTGAAGAAGTACTTTCCCAAGACCAAGCGCCCGCCCATCGTCGCCAATATCGGCGGCTTCACCATGGACGAGCCATTGCCGCCGGAGGAGAAGGCCGAGCGCTACCGCATCTTCGCGCAGAGCCTGACCGAGCTCGACATGGACGGTGTCGAGCTGACGCCGCAGACCATGGCTCCGTTCCCCTGGCATTTCGGCGGCCAGCGTCACCAGAACATCTTCATCTTCCCGGAGGAATCGGCCGCGTTCTGCGCCAGGCATGATTTGCGCATGTGCGTCGACATCTCGCACACCAAGCTCGCCGCCAATCATTTCGGCTTCGATTTCGCGCAAGGCCTCGCCCAGCTCGGACCGCACACCGCGCATCTGCATTTCGGCGACGCCAAGGGGCTCGACGGCGAAGGTCTCCAGATCGGGGAAGGCGAGATCGATTTCGACGAGATCGGACAGGTGCTGCGCAAGCATGCGCCGACCGCGTCCTTCATTCCCGAGATCTGGCAAGGCCACAAGAACATGGGCGAAGGCTTCTGGACCGCGCTCGAGCGTCTCGAGGGACACATCTGATGGCGCGCAAGACGCTGGCCGTGATCGCCGCGCGCGGCGGCTCGAAGGGCATCCCGCACAAGAACCTGCTCGATCTCTGCGGCAAGCCGCTGATCGCGTGGACGGTCGAGCAGGCACGCGCGGCGCGCGGTGTCGACGTGGTGGCGGTGTCTTCGGACAGCGACAACATCCTCGCCGCGGCCGAGGCCGCCGGAGCCGTCGGCGTGCGACGCCCGGACGACATTTCAGGCGACCTCGCCTCCTCCGAATCCGCTTGGCTGCATGCGCTCGAGGCCGCCGACGCGCGGATGGGCCGGTTCGAGCGGATCGTCGCGCTCCAGGCCACCTCGCCAATCCGTGAACCGAGCGACATCGAGAACGCGCTTGCGACCTTCGATCGCGATCATCTCGACAGCCTGCTCTCGGTTTGCGAGGTCGAGGATTATTTCAACTGGCGGATCGGCGCGAGCGGACCGGAGCCGATCAACTACGATTACCGCAACCGCCGCATGCGGCAGCAGATCGAGAAGCGCTACCTGGAGAACGGCTCGTTCTACGTCATGATCCCGTCCCTGCTGCGCGAGCAGAACAACCGCCTCGGCGGCAAGATCGGCTTCCACGTGATGGAGCGTCACAAGATGTTCCAGATCGACCGTCCCGAGGACGTCAAGCTGTGCGCCGCCATCATGCGAAGTTACGGCTATGCCTGATCTCAGCGCCTTTTCTCTCGCCGGCAAGATCGCGGTCGTCACGGGCGCCTCGCGGGGCATTGGCGCTGCCATTGCGGCCGGCCTGCGAGATGCGGGCGCCACCGTGTTCGGCCTCAGCCGTTCCGGGATCGCGCCGCAGGACGTGACCGCCATGGCCTGCGATCTCTCCGACGACACGGCGATCGACGACGCGTTCCGCATGATCGAGGCGCAAGGCGGGCGTATCGACGTACTGGTCAACGCCGCCGGCATCAGCCTTCCCTCCAAGAGCGGGGATAGCGAGCTTTCGCGCTTCCGCGCCACCGTCGCGACCGACCTTACCGGCGTTTATGCCACCATCCTTGCCGCCTATCCGCTGCTGAAGCGGCCGGGCTCGGCTGCGATCGTCAACGTCACCAGCATCAACTCGGTCCGCGGCTTTCCCGGCAATCCCGGCTACGTCGCGGCGAAGGCGGGCCTGGCCGGGCTGACGCGCGCCCTCGCCGCCGACTACGCGCCCGACGGCATCCGCGTCAACGCACTCGCGCCGGGTTACGTCGCGACCGAGATGACCGCGAAAAGTTTTGCCGACCCCGTCATGCACGAAGACAGGCGGCGCCACACCATGCTCGGCCGCTGGGGACAGCCTGCCGACCTGGTGGGGGCCGCCGTTTTCCTGACATCGGATGCCTCTGCCTATCTGACCGGGCAAGAAATCTTCGTCGACGGAGGCTGGACCGCCAAAGGCCTCGCCATCAGCTCGGATAGAAAATCGTGACCCCAACGCTGCAACGCATCGGCTTCATGCAGGGACGGCTCTCGGCCCTGGTCGACGGCAAGATCCAGGCCTTCCCGTGGAACGAATGGCGCGAGGAATTCCCGCGCGCCAAGGAGCTCGGCCTGACGCGGATGGAATGGACCATCGATCAGGAACGGCTGCGCGAGAACCCGCTGATGACCGAGCCGGGGCAGCAGGAGATCGTTGCGCTGTCGCGCGAGAACGGCGTGCGCATCCCGAGCCTGACCGGCGACTGCTTCATGCAGGCACCGTTCTGGAAGGTCGATGCCGTCGTGCGCGACGCGCTCGTCGCCGACCTCGACCTCCTGATCGCCGCCTGCAGCCGCATCGGCATCGAGTTCGTCGTGATTCCGCTGGTCGACAACGGCAAGATCGAGCGCCATAGCGAGAGCGATACGTTGAAGCGCGTGCTGCTGGCCCGCCAGGAGTCGCTGACGAGGCAGAACGTCAAAATCGTCTTCGAATCCGATCTGCCGCCGGGCGAGCTGGCCAGGTTCATGGAGGCGTTCCCGGCCGACGTCTTCGGCATCAACTACGACAGCGGCAACAGCGCCTCGCTCGGCTATGACAGCGACGAGGAGATTGCCGCTTACGCGCCGCGTATCCTCAACGTGCACATCAAGGACCGCATTCGCGGCGGCACCACCGTGCCGCTCGGCACCGGCAACGCCGACCTCGCCAAGACGATCCGCCTGATCGAGCGTTCCGGCTACAAGGGCCAGTATATTCTGCAAACGGCGCGCGCCGCCGATGGCGACCATGCCGGCGCGCTCGCCAGATATCGCGACATGACGGTCGGCTGGATCGAGGACGCCGCGCGATGAAGCTCGAGCTGAACGATCGCGTCGCTCTCGTCACCGGCGCCAGCCGCGGGATTGGGCTCGCGATCGCGACGACGCTCGCGGCGGAAGGCGCCAAGGTCGCGCTCGCCGCGCGTGGCGCCGATGCGCTTGATGCCGCACGTGCTGCGATCGGCGGCACCACGTCGGCGCACGTGGCCGACGTGACCGATCCGGCCGGCGCCGCGGCCCTGACTCACGAGATCGAACGGCGCTGGGGGCGCCTCGACATCCTCGTCTGCAATGTCGGTAGCGGCGCTTCCGTACCGCCGGGACAGGAGACTGCGGCGGAGTGGTCGCGCGTGATGGATCTCAATCTCTTCGCCACGACCAACATGATCGAAGCTGCCCGGCCGCTGCTGGCGCGCGGCAGCGGCGACCGCGCAATCGTCTGCATTTCCTCGATCGCAGGCATGGCAGCGCTTGGCGCACCCGTCACCTATTATGCGGCAAAGGCGGCGCTGAATGCCACCGTGCGCGGCCTGGCCCGCCCGCTGGCGCTCGAAGGCATACGCATCAATGCTGTCGCACCGGGCAATATCCTGGCCGCCGACGGCACCTGGGCGCGCAAGCTTGCGGAAAACAGAGTTGCAGTCGAGGAGATGCTTGCGCGCGAGGTGGCGCTGCGCCGACTTGGCAAGCCCGAAGAGATCGCCGACGTCGTCGCATTCCTCGCCTCGCCCCGCGCGGCATTCATCACCGGCAGCGTCGTCGTCGCCGATGGCGGCCAGTTGCGCAGTTGAACAGGAGCCTTCGTATGGCAAGCCCGTCTTCACGCTATGACCTGACCGGCCGCACCGCTCTCGTGACCGGCGCGGGCGGCCTGCTCGGGCGCCAGCATGTCGCCGCGCTTTCCGAGGCCGGCGCGCGCGTTGTCGTCACCGACGTCGGGCTTGCGCAGGCCGAAGCGGCCGTTGCCACCCTCAAGCAACACGCGCCGTCCGCCGACCTGATCGCCCTGGCGATCGACGTCACCACGCTCGACTCGGTGCGGGCTGCCAGCGAGCAACTTTCCGGTCGCGGCGTCTCCGTCGACATCCTCGTCAACAACGCAGCTATCGACCCCAAGGTGACCTCCGCACCGGGCGTGATGCATTCGTCCCGCTTCGAGGCATTTCCGGTGCCGCAATGGCAGACGGAGATCGCCGTAGGCCTGACCGGTGCCATGCTGTGCGCGCAAGTGTTCGGCGGCGCGATGGCGTCGCGTGGCCGCGGCGTGATCCTGAACATCGCCTCCGATCTCGGCGTGATCGCGCCGGACCAGCGACTCTATCGACAGCCGAACGTATCGCGCGAGGAAGAGCAGCCGGTGAAGCCGGTGACCTATTCGGTGATCAAGCACGGCTTGATCGGGTTGACGAAATACCTGGCAACCTACTGGGCCGATCACGGCGTGCGCGTCAACGCGATCTCGCCGGGGGGCGTCTTCAACAACCAGGATCCGGCCTTCGTCGAGCGATTGACGCGACTGATCCCGATGGGCCGCATGGCCGATGTCGACGAATACCGCGCCGCCGTGCAATTCCTCTGCTCGGACGCATCGAGCTACATGACCGGGCAGAATCTCGTCATGGATGGGGGGCGGAGCGTCTGGTAACCAGGCGACGCGCCGTCAAAGAGACCGCGCCCGGCGCTGCTAAGAGGGCAAGACCACCAGACCACGGCAGCATTGGCCCCTGCTCCAGCGCTCGATGTCCTTGATCAATGCTGCAGAATGCCGGCGAGATTCATGTGTGCGGGCCGCGAGTGCTCGATGCCGAGCAACGTCCGCCGATTGTCGTTGGTGCGCTGCAGGTGCAGGCTCGCGAGCGTCATTCCGGTGCAAGTGGTGACCGTGGTCCCTCGCCCGCCGAATGGCTTGAGAAAGTCGAACACGCGGCTGCCGAACATGTCGACCACCGACATCTCGCGGGCTCCGAGCGGCGGGATCTCCCCGAAGTCGCCCTCGATCTCCTCGCCGTCCCCGCGGATCAGCCTCGATTTCGGCCGCGCCGCGTGCGCGTATTCGGGATCGGAGGAATGATTGATCAGCATCAGGCTGCTGACGATGTCGTCGGTCGCAATGATCTTCGGATTGATGCCCGTGAACCCCACATGTGCCTTGAGCCTGCCCTCGTTCAAAGGCCGGGCGAACGCGCCGGTGCGGTAGATCGCGACGTTGTCCTGGTCGACATAGGTCATCGAGTAGCTGGCCGGCGACGAACGGAAGCCGTCCATGCGTCCGCGCGACATCACGGCGATGACGAGGTAATCGTCCTGCGGCAGCTTCAGCGAGGCGAAGAGACGAGACAGCTCGATCTCGACTGAGGCGCCCGGCGCGTAATCCTTCGGAAATTCGTAAGTCGCCCGGTATTCGCCGTCGCGCGACAGGATGTGCAACTTGAACCTAAGCTTCTTGCTGAAGCCCGAGGCGACCAGGCTCGCGAGCTCCGGAAGGAGATCCTTGACCGTCTCGCGAAAGTTCTTGCGCAGGCTGCCGGCAACGAGGCTGCGAAGATATTTGATGTCGACCGGACGATACCATGCGGGGATCGAGAAACCCATGCGCGACTCGACGCCCGCGAAAGTCGGGAACATGAACCTCGGCTCGTAAGGCTTCCAAGGACTGGATGAGAAACGAGTCACGAACGCGCCCCTAAAAATGATGCAAGCTGAACTTGCCGTTGGCAAATTCATAGTAGCTGAACGGGCTGGCGATGTTGGTGCCCTTGAACTCCAGGGCGAATCCTTCGGCCGCGCCGATCAGCCGATCGGCCTCGGGGAAAAGGTCCAGCGTGCTGATGCGGGCTGCGCCCATCGGCGCAATTTCCGGCAGCACACGCTCGCCCAATGCGGTGCCGTCCAGGGCCATGAGCCGGGCCGTCCCCACCGAGACGCCTTCGGACGCCATGCAGGAGTTCACGAGCACCACACCGGACTCCTTCAGGAATCGCGTGAGGTAGGATTGCATCCAGGCAGAGGTCGGAAACGGCGCTGCCGCGACGGGCTCGCGCTCGTGCGACAACGTGATCGCCCCGTGCTGCGAGAAATATTGTGCGTAGTAGCCGGTGGTCACCTTCCGTCCGGGGCGAAGCTTGGTCTCGTGTTTCGGAACCAGGGCCATCGCGACCGTTCCCGAAATGCGGGGGCACAGCTCCGACGTCTGCAATTGTAACTGCCCGTCAACCCCGAGTTCCCTGTGGAAATATCCAGCCGGCTTGCCCGCTCCGTCGAAGAACCAGACATGAGCGTCCACGTCCGGATGATCCTTCATGAAGACCGAGAAGTAATTGAACGCGCAGACTTCCGTGGTGACAGTCGCGTCGTTGCGCAGATACAGCACAGCGGGCGGATAGCCTCTCGCAACGGCCTCGCCAATCAGCAATTCACCGGACATTCGACAAGACTCGGCGGGAGAGCAACAGATCGGCACAGGCCGAACCGGCCAATGGCCTTGCAGAAATCATACGCGATGTCCTTGCCCGCATGCTAAAACGCCGCCGCAATTCCAGGTTTCTTTACGCCGGGCCGAGGGGGGAATCAACCGGAACGGCGTCGCGCGCCGAAACACAGCCCGCAGGCCTCCCTCTCGTCGTGCTCACGGGACGCCAGTGCTCCGCAGCGGCGCGGGCGGCCGGCGAAGATGCTCCCCCTGCTCCCGACTCTGCTGGCGATTCCACCTGCCTTGAAATCCTTGCATTGCCGCTACGGCTCCCGTATGACCGAATCCACCCGGTTGATTAGATACCTGCCTGAAATTGGCCGGAACATCGGCCTTTTTTGATGGACCCGCGCCGTGTTTCAACGACTGCCCGTCAGCTTCACTCCGATCACGGCGTCCATTCCGCCAGGGAAGCGCTGACGTGCGCGGGCAGACAACGGCACGAGCGTTCGGCATGCTGTCGAATGCCTCCAGGGCAAAGACCTGCGCGATGCCCTGCAACGTTGCGCCTGCATCACCGCGAACATCTGCAGCTCTTCAGCGAGGCGGGGTTTCAACTGCCCATCAACCAAACCCGACCGCCGGCCGCCGGAGCAGCTGATCCTGAAACGACTGGCACCATACTTCAGAGACTTCTCCGAACAGGATCGTTTGCGCTAGGCTCGTTGGTCGTTTGCCGCCCGGCCCGATCCATCGAAAGGAACTGACGATCTCCATTTCCCGGTCGCTTGGCCAAAGCTCATTGTAGAGATCTCGCGATGTGGACGACCACACTTGTCCTGACATTCCTGTTCTTCCTGATCCAGCTCGGCACCGGCTTTTCGATTCTGGCCATTGCGTCAACGAGATTCGTCGAGATTTGCCAGCTCACCAAGGCCCAGTTCGTCACTCTCGGGCTGACCATCGGCGCGTCTGCAACGGGCATCCTGTTCGGATTGTTATCGGTTCTCGTAAGCAATATTTGGCTTCACCTTGCGATCATCGTTGCATTGTCCTGCTTCGGACTGGCCTGGTCGTGGCCCAACTGGCGTCCAGGTGCTGGCGACACCCGCACGGCGACCATTTGGTGCATGCTGTCGCTCCCCATTGCCCTCATCACATGGTGGTGGACCTTCGGCGCATTTTCCAACTTCCCCTATGCGGACATCGGCGCAGACGTTCACTGGATGAAGACTGCGCAAGAATACGCCGACAGCGGCATTCTCAATCCCTACGCAGCCCAATCCTATGTCGATCTCCGCTCGGCGCTCTCCGGCGCCCTGGCCGGAACGCTCGGCCTGGATCTCCTGCGGTTCAGTTGGACCTATCGCTTCTTCTCGGTCCTGTTCTTCCTGTTGGCGTCCTATGCCTTCGTGCAAGGCATCTATTCCACGTCTTCACGAAGGTGGATCGCCTTCTTCTTCGCGGCGACGGGCAACACGGTCGCCTTGATGACGAACGGCAGCCTGGCCGTCGCCGGCAGCGTCGTGTTTCTCGGCGTGCTGATGGGCAATTCCAACCGGAATGCAAACGGTCCGTCGGCGCGTTTCGTCCTGCTGCTGATCGCCGGCGCCATCGCGACGCTGCTGCTCGCTTTCGCCGTCAACAACAACACACTCATGCTCGCGCTACTCGTGGCCTTGCTGCTTCTGCTCAGGATCATGAGCGGCACCACGAAATATGCCGCACCTCTCCTTCTCGGTTGCATCTGGCCGGCGACGTTGCTGCTTGCGCATCGCGGCTCCTATCTGTTCGTTCCAACCGTTCTGATCAGCTGGCTTCTTTATCTTGCCATTGTCCGGATAATCTCCGCTTGGCCGTCGCCCGGCATCGCGGTCCTTCGGTTTCTTTCCTTTGCCCTGCCCCTGATCATCGCTGCAATCGTCCTCTGCGTTGCGGGAACGCGCTTCGGCTATATCCCGTCGCTGAGCACCAACGAGACGTTCTCCTCGATTACGGAACTGGTTCTGGGCCGAAGGATCCAGGTGGGTGACGAGCTGTCCCTGGGCTCCGGACCGCAGATCGCCACTATCGAGCTCGGGCGGGCAATAGGTCCGCTCTTCTCCATCTGCATCACACTGGGCATTGCATGGTGGTGGATGACCCGACCTGCCCGTCGTGATCGCTCGGGTGCAATCGAGCGCCAAGCCGAGGGCTTCCCCATACTCGTGTGGTCCTGGATTGCCGGCTGCGGTCTGAGCGTCGCTATTCTCTCGGGGTTCCCTTTTCTGTATCGCACCGGCGCGATCCTCGTGTCGCTCTTCACGATCGCGGCGACCGAGACCTTTTGCCAGTTGTTGGTCGATTCCGCCCCGTCCTCGCGATATCGGCGGACCCTGGTTGCGGCGGCGGTTGCGCTGCTTGCGACCATTCTCGTGGTTGCGATCTACGGTTTTGCCTGGCGGCCGGACCTGCCTTTTGCGCAATATCAGGCGTTCCTGCGACCAACGGAAATCGCAGGCGTTGGGCTGCTCATGATGCTTGCGCTATTGACCCTTTCGCGGTCGAGACCGATCTACATTTGCAGTCTGGTGGGTGTCGTGGGGTTGGGCGTGGCCGTCGACAAGGCCGGTTTGTCCGGCATTCTCAAGAACTACAGCTATGGCGCGCCTCCAGACCGGGCCGCGGTCGTTTCGCATTACAATGCCAACGACCTTGAAGTCGCCCACTGGCTCCGCGCCAATCTCAAGAAGGGAATTCTTCTCTCCGACCCCTATACGTTGGGCATAGTCCAGGCATTGACGGGCGCTCCAGCGGCCTATCTGTTCTCAAATCTGGACACCGTCAACGCAATACTCGCGCAGCGGGCAAAATCGATTCTGCGCGCCATCCTTGAGCCGACTGAAGGAGGTCAGGGCGTCGCGAATGCGTGCAGACTGGCGATGTCTCTGATTGGCCCAATCAATGCGGACGCCTTCTTCCAGATATATAGGATCGAGCCATACCGCGGATTCCTGCGGACCATCCGCGGCGGGCCGACAACCGCTCCGGAATTGCCTCCGCCGTCTTTCGACACACTCCAGAACATTCCGGAGCCGAAGGACGACGATTGGAACGTCGTTGCGATCATCACGCCACGGACCATCGAGTGGACGCGGCTCGCGAACGATCGCCGTCTCAACTATTTTCCGCCCACCGAGCCGATTGAGCCTGCTCTCGCCGATGCGTTACGCGCCAGCCGGTTTCGAGTGTTGTTTGCCAACAAGCAGGCCATCGTCGTTCGCACTCCCTGCTCGCGTGAAATGAAGTGAACGAGACCTTGATCCTCCTATCGTCTCAGATCGGCGTTGCGATCCGGCGTCCACGCCGGCAGAAGGGCATATCATGCTGAGACAGGCCGTGATCCTCGTCGGCGGGCTGGGCACCCGGCTGGGTGAGCGAACCAAGCTCGTTCCGAAGCCGATGCTCGACGTCGGCGGGCGACCGTTTCTCGACACGCTGATCGACGAGCTCGTGCGCTATGGCGTGTTCGATGAAATCCTCCTGCTGGCGGGCCACAAGGCGGAGATCGTCGAGACGCATTACGCGGCAGCCGCCAGGCGGCAGACGCGAATCGTCGTGTCCCGCGAGACGGAGCCGCTCGGCACCGGCGGCGCGCTCGTGCATGCGCGTAACTTGCTGCACGATCGCTTCCTGCTGCTGAATGGAGATTCCCTGTTCGACTTCAACCTGCTCGATCTGATCGCCCGTGCGCATGACGGTCGCGTTCACATGGCGTTGCGGGACGGCGTCGTGGGGGACCGCTACGGCCGCGTCGTACTCGATGGTGACGTGGTGCGCGACTTCATCGCCCCGGGTGCGGGGGCCACCGGGCCGGTCAATGCCGGCATCTACGTCATCGACAAGTCCGTTCTCGACGATATCGCGACGCTTCCCGCCTCGCTCGAGCAGGAAATATTCCCCGGCCTCGCCAAATCCGGCGCGCTGCGCGGCACGGCCTATCGCGGCTACTTCATCGACATCGGCATTCCCGACGATTTCGCTCGCGCCGATCGCGAATTGCGCCGGCAACTGCAGCGGCCGGCCGTGTTCTTCGATCGCGACGGCGTGCTCAACCACGATGCTGGATACACGTTCGAAACGCACAAGTTCGACTGGATCGAGGGCGCACGCGAGGCCGTAAAGGCCGTGAACGATGCCGGCTACTTTGCCTTCGTCATCACCAATCAGTCCGGCGTCGCACGCGGCTACTACGAAGAGCAACACGTCGTCGCTCTGCACCGCTGGATGGCAGATCAGATGGCAGAAATCGGCGCGCATATCGATGCCTTCGAATACTGTCCCGATCACCCCAACGGAAGCGTCGCGCGCTACTGTCGTGTGAGCGACCGGCGCAAGCCGGCGCCCGGCATGATCACCGACCTCGCCCGGCGCTTTCCGGTCGACATGACGCGCAGCATGGTGATCGGGGACAAGGAAAGCGATATGGAAGCGGCACGGGCGGCCGGCCTCGCAGGGCACTTGTTCGAAGGCGGAAATCTGGAGGCTTTCGTGAAACAGCGCCTGAGACCGACCGGCGGGCCTTAGGCGCGCGAAAAACGCTGCATCCCCGGACATTTGACAGCCGCCGAGCGCTGCTCTGTTGCGCGCGACCGTCAGTGTGCTATAGCGCCATCTTGTTGCGAATATTGGCGTAATCGCCTTTTGGGGTCCGGCATGGCAGATCTGAAGGACGCCCGCGTCCTCGTTACCGGAAGCGACGGCTTCATCGGTTCGCATGTCGTCGAGGAACTGGTGAAAGCCGGAGCCCGCGTCAAGGCGGTCGTCTATTACAATTCCTTCAACTCGTGGGGCTGGCTCGACACGATACCGGCCGACGTCATGGCGTCGGTGGAGGTGGTGGCTGGCGACATCCGCGACCCGCATTTCATGATCGCGGCCGCCGGCGGCTGCACCGACGTCCTGCACCTGGCGGCGCTGATCGCCATTCCCTTTTCCTATGTCGCGCCCGATTCCTATGTCGAGACCAATGTGCGCGGCACCGTGAACGTGCTCCAGGCCGCGCGCACGGCCGGCGTGCGGCGCTTCGTTCAAACCTCGACCAGCGAGGTCTACGGCACGGCGCAGACGGTTCCGATCAAGGAGAGCCATCCGCTGGTCGGGCAGTCGCCCTACTCGGCATCGAAGATCGCCTCGGATCAGATGGCGCTGTCGTTCCAGGCATCCTTCGACATGCCCGTCGTTGTGATCCGTCCGTTCAACACATTCGGCCCGCGGCAATCGGCGCGCGCAGTGATCCCGACGATCATCAGCCAGATCGCGACGGGCAAGCGGAAAATCCGTCTCGGGGCCGTCAGCCCGACGCGCGATTTCTCCTTCGTCACCGACACCGCACGCGGCCTGATCGCCGGCCTCACGGCGCCCGCGGAACAGGTCGTCGGCCAGACCATCAATCTCGGCAGCGGCTTTGAGATCTCGGTCGGCGCGACCGCGCAGATGATCGCCGATGTCATGGGGACCGCGATCGAAATCGAGACCGACGAAGCGCGCCTGCGCCCCGCCAACAGCGAGGTTGAGCGGCTCTGGGCCGACAATTCCAAGGCACGCCAGCAGCTCGGCTGGAGCCCGGAATTCGGCGGCATCGATGGCATGCGGCAGGGTATGGTCAAGACGGTGAACTGGTTCACCAATCCTGCAAACCTCAGCCGCTACAAGGCTGACGTGTACAATGTCTAAGACAATGGTGGACGGTCCCGTGACGAGGTCAGGCTTCGACCAGGAAAAGATCGTCGATGCCGTGCGACGCGCGGTGGGAACGCCGAACGGCATTCTCGGCCTGCACGAACCGGTGTTCGCCGGCAAAGAGATCGCCTACCTCGAAGAGTGCATCAAGAGCACCTACGTCTCCTCGGTCGGCCCCTTCGTCGATCGGTTCGAGCGCATGCTCGAGGAGGTCACCGGCGCCAAGCGCGCGGTCGCCGTCGTCAACGGCACGGCCGCGCTGCACGCCTGCTTCAGGCTTGCCGGCGTCGAACCCGGCGACGAGGTCATCTCGCCGGCGCTGACTTTCATCGCGACGACGAATGCGATCGCCTATTGTGGCGCGACACCGCATTTCGTCGACAGCTCACTCGAAACGCTCGGCATGGACGCGCGCGCACTCGCGGTGCGGCTCGATGCGATCGCGCGGAAGACTGCAACCGGCACCATCAACCGCGAGACCGGCCGCCGCATCGCGGCGATCGCTCCGATGCACACCTTCGGCCATCCCGTCGATCTGGACGCGATCTCCGCACTTGCAAAAGATTGGGACATCGCGCTGGTCGAGGACGCTGCCGAATCGCTGGGGTCGACCTACAAGGGTCGCGCGGTCGGATCACAGGCACGCCTTGCAGCACTCAGCTTCAACGGCAACAAGATCGTCACCACGGGCGGCGGGGGCGCGATCCTGACCAATGACGAGGAACTCGGCCGCCGCGCCAAGCACCTGACGACGACGGCGAAATTGCCGCACAAATGGGCCTTCGTCCACGACGAGATCGGCTTCAATTACCGACTGCCGAACTTGAACGCGGCGCTCGGCTGCGCGCAGCTGGAGCAGCTCGACGGCTTCCTGGCAAGCAAGCGGAAGTTGGCTGCGGCCTATGAGCGCGTCTTTGCGGAGGTGCCCGGCGTGCGCTTCTCGCGCGAGCCCGCGGGCACGACGAGCAATTATTGGCTGAACGCCATCCTGCTCGACGAGGCGTATGCCGACAGGCGCGACGATCTTCTCGCCGCGCTCAACGACGCCGGCTTCGGGGCGCGCCCGGTCTGGACGTTGATGCACAAGCTGCCGATGTTCGCGCAAAGCCCGCGCGGCGACCTTTCGACGGCCGAATCCATCGAGCGCCGCCTGATCAACCTGCCCAGCAGCGCCAGCATCAGGGCCCGCGATGAATAGTGGCGCGCGAAAGATCTGCTTCGTCACCGGCAGCCGTGCCGATTTCGGCCTGCTGGTCTGGCCGATGCGCGCGATCCGGGAAACGCCCGGATTGACACTTCAGCTCGTCGCCACCGGCATGCATTTCGCGCCGGAGTTCGGCTACACCTTCAGCGCGATCGGCCACGAAGGATTCGAGGTCGACGCGCGCGTCGAGACGCTGCTGAGCAGCGACACCGGCGCCGGCGTCGCGAAATCGGTCGGCCTCGGCGTCATCGGCTTTGCCGATACCTTCACACAGCTACAGCCGGATCTCGTCGTCGTGCTCGGCGACCGTTTCGAGATGTTCGCAGCCGCGCAGGCTGCGATGTTCATGCGGCTGCCGATGGCGCATCTGTTCGGCGGCGACGTCACCGAGGGCGCGGTCGACGAGTCCACGCGCCATGCCATCAGCAAGATGTCGCACCTGCATTTCACCAGTAATCAGGACTCGGCGCGGCGATTGATGCAACTCGGTGAGCATCCGTCCCGTATCCACACCATCGGCTCGGTCGGCATCGACGCCATCAAGCATCTCGATCTGATAGACCGCGACGGCATCAGCCGCGCGATCGGGATGCCGCTGGGCGAACGCAACGCGCTCATCACGTTTCACCCCGTCACGGTCGAAGCAGGGCGCTCGGTGGCCGAGCTGGACGAATTGTTCGCGGCCCTGTTGACGCTCGATCCCGCCTTTCGTTTCGTGTTCACGCTCGCGAACGCCGACGCCGAGGGTCGCGCCTTGAACGCCCGGATCGAGGCTTTCGCGGCCGGACGACCGAACACGATGGCGGTCGCCTCACTCGGCCAGCTTCGCTATCTCAGCCTGATGAACCAGGTCGACGTGGTGATCGGCAATTCCTCGAGCGGCGTGCTCGAAGCGCCCTCCTTCGGCGTTCCCACGGTCGATATCGGCGACCGTCAGAAAGGACGCGCGCGCGCGGCCTCGGTGTTTCACGCAGCGCCCGAACGCGCCGCCATTGCCGGCGCCATCACGGCGGCGCTCCAGCGCGGCCGTCAGGCCACCACCAACCCTTACGGCGACGGCGAGTCCAGCCGGCGATTTGCCGATATCGTTGCCGGCATCCCGGATTTCCGGCAGCTGCTTGCAAAGGGCTTCTACGAGCTTTCGCCAAGCGGAGTGCCGGCATGACCCCGCACACGCTGATCATCGCGGAAGCGGGCGTCAATCACGACGGAAGCCTGGAGAAGGCGCTGGCGCTGGTCGACGCCGCCGCCGACGCCGGCGCCGACATCGTCAAGTTCCAGACTTTCAACGCGAAGGCGCTGGCGGGCGGCGCGGCGAAGAAGGCCGACTATCAGCAGCGTACCACCGATGCCGCCGAGAGCCAGCTTGCCATGCTGGAACGACTCGAGCTGCCGCAGGCCGCGCATCGCACGCTGATCGAACGAGCCACGGAGCGCGGCATCGAATTCCTGTCGACGCCGTTCGACGACGCTTCGCTCGCCTTCTTGCTGTCGCTGAGACTGCCGCGCATCAAGATCGGATCGGGCGATCTCACCAATGCGCCGCTGCTGCATGCGGCGGCGAGCGCCGGCGCGACGCTGATCCTGTCGACGGGCATGGCGACGCTCGGCGAGATCGAGGAGGCGCTGGGCGTCCTCGCGCATGGCTACGGCCCATCCGATGACCCGCCCGGCATCGCCGCCTTCCGCGCGGCGTGGCGCGATCCGGCCGCGCGCACGGCACTCGCACAGCACGTCAGCCTGCTCCATTGCACGACCGAATATCCCTGCCCCATCGGTGACGTGAACCTCGCGGCGATGGCCACCATGCAGACCGCATTCCAGCTTCCGGTTGGCTATTCCGATCACACCGATGGTTTCGAGGTTTCGGTGGCTGCCGTCGCGCTCGGCGCGACGGTCATCGAAAAGCACCTGACGCTCGACCGCAAGGCGCAAGGCCCCGATCACGCTGCCTCGCTCGAGCCGGACGATTTCAGGCGCATGGTCGCCGCAATCCGCAATGTCGAACGCGCGCTCGGCGACGGCGTGAAATCGCCAAAGGAGTCCGAGATCAGGAACGTTCCTGTGGCGCGCAAGAGCATCGTCGCGGCACGTGCGCTGAAGGCTGGCGAGATCATCGGCCCCGCCGACATCACTGCCAAGCGGCCCGGCGGCGGCCGGCCGCCGATCGACTATTGGTCGCTGGTCGGAACGGTCGCGCCGCGCGCGCTCGAGCCGGACGACCCGGTCTAGCCTTGCGGTCTTGCCGGAACTCCGCGCAGGACGGACTCAGGCGGGCATGGAGCCGTGACCACCGATCCCATCGCGACCAGCGTGTCGTTGCCGATCGCGATGTGATCCCTCACCCGGCTACCGAGACCGATGAAGCAGTTCTCGCCGATCTGAGCGCCTCCACCGACCACGGTTCCCGGCGACAGATGCGTGCAATCGCCGATCCGCACATCGTGCTCGACGACGGCAGCGGAATTGATGATGCAGTGATCGCCGATCCGACTGCGCGCATTGACGATCGCGCCCGGCATGATGACGGTCCCCGCGCCGATCATGGCTGACGGCGAAACGATCGCACGGGGGTGAACCACGGATGCCCAGCGCTTGACCTGCATGCGGCCGACGATCTGCCGGCGTGCGGGCCCGGCCTGCATCGACCCGATCCCCACGACGAAAGCGGCATTCGGATATTCAGGCGCGGCCTCGTCGGTTCCGAGATAGCTGACGTCGCCAAGCGTTCCGGGTTGGCGATCGAGGAAGCCGACGACCCTGAACTGGCCGGACAAGAGCGCCGCCTCGTAGACCATGAAGGCGTGCTCGCCCCCGCCTATGATGATGAGATCATCCATCGCGATTCCCCTGCGCCGGGCGATCTTAACGGGGGATCGCGGGTCTTCAAACCGTCGATTCGGACCCTCGAAACGCCGAGGTTAACGGAGCTGTTCAGGGGGTGCCGTTGGGGTTGACGCCGCCTCTCGCAGCCGCGATATAGCAGGCTCAGCCGTGGGCCGCCCCCCAATATCTGGCGTAAACGAGGCAGATTGCCATGAAATCCTGGCGTAAGGCCGTCGTTGGAACGCGGGCGACCGTGGGCGAGGCCATCGCTGCCATCGAGAGCGGAAGCATTCAGATCGCGCTCGTGCTCGACGACCAGAACCGCCTGCTCGGCGTGGTCACCGACGGTGACGTGAGGCGCGGGCTGCTGCGGGGTGTGCCGCTCACCGGCCTTGCGACCGACATCATGAACCGCACGCCGGTGTCGGTTCCGGCGACGCTGCCGCGCGAGGAGCGCCTGCAGCTGATGCGGCAGAAGTCGATCAAGCAGCTCCCGCTTGTCGATGAGGGCGGCCATCTGGTCGTGGTCGAGACGCTCGATGAGCTGCTCGAACCGGCTCACTATCCGAACCCGGTCCTGATCATGGCGGGCGGCTTGGGTGAGCGGCTGGGCGCGCTGACGCGCGACGTGCCGAAGCCAATGCTCAATGTCGGCGGCCGGCCGCTGCTCGAGACGATCGTCCGCAACGTCGTGCAGCAGGGCTTCGGCAACATCTTCATCTCGGTCAACTACAAGGCAGAGACGATCAAGGACTACTTTGCCGATGGCGCCACCTTCGGCGCCAACATCCAGTACATCCACGAAACCGAACGCCTGGGGACTGCAGGCGCGCTCGGACTGTTCAGGACGCCGCCGGATCTGCCGATGATCGTCACCAATGGAGATATCCTCACCACGATCAACTACGGGGCTCTGCTCGACTTCCACAACGCAACGCCGGCGGAGGCGACGATGGCCGTGCGCGAGCACAAGGTCCACGTCCCCTATGGCGTGGTGTCCACGTCGGACGGATTTCTCGATGCCATCCGCGAGAAGCCGACCGAGAGCTGGTTCGTCAGCGCCGGTATCTATGTGATCGGCCGGTCCGTCTTCAGCCATGTGGCGCCCGGCGTCAGCATCGACATGCCGACGGTGCTGGAGCGGGTGATCGCCGACAAGGGACGGGTCGCAGTCTATCCCATTCGGGAATACTGGCTCGACATCGGCCGCCTGGAGGATTTCGAGCAGGCTCATGCGGAGTTTCACGAGGTCTTCCCGTGACCTCGACAAAAGCCGTCGTGGTTGGCCTCGGCTCGATCGGCACAAGGCATGCGCGCATCCTGCGCGAGCTCGGCCTGGAGGTCGCGACCGTCAGCCGCCGCGAAGGCGGCGACTACGGCTCGATCACGCAGGCCATCGTGGCGGCGCATCCGGACTACGTGGTGATCGCCACCGAGACCGCACGCCATGCGGCGGATCTGCAAGAGCTCGCGCAGGCCGGCTTCGATGGCAAAGTCCTTGTCGAAAAGCCACTGTTCGCGACACCGGCCCCTCCCCCGAAATATCCGTTTACCCATGTCAGCGTCGGATACAACCTGCGCTTTCATCCCGTCATGACGGCGCTGGCCGAACGACTGCGCGGGCGCGACGTGATCACGGTCGCCGCCTATGTCGGCCAGGACATCAGGGACTGGCGGCCGGGCCGCGATCATCGCGCGACCGCATCCGCCACGGTTGATTCCGGAGGCGGCGTGCTGCGGGATCTCAGCCACGAGCTGGATTATCTGCTGTGGCTGTTCGGGCCGTGGCATCGCGTGGCGGCGCTCGGAGGCGCATCCGGCGCGCGCGACATCGACGTCGACGACCACCTCGACCTGCTGCTCGACATGCAGCGGGCGCCATCTGTCCACGTCCATATGGATTACCTCGACCGGCAGGGCATCCGCCGCATTCGCGTCAATGTCGACGACGACACCATCGAGGCCGACCTCGTCGGCAGCCGCCTCACGGTTAACGGCAGGACGACCGAGATCCCAAGCGAACGCGACCAGAGCTATCGCGACATGCATGTCGCGGCGATGCACGGCGCGGCGCCCATATGCTCGCTGCCCGAGGCGCTCGGCGTCGTCCATCTGATCGACGCCAGCGAGCGGGCTCTGCGCACCAAGACCTGGATATCGCCATGAGTCTCGTTTGTACCATCTGCGCACGGGGGGGCTCGAAAGGGGTCGTCGGCAAGAATGCGCGCGATCTCCTGGGCAAGCCCGTGCTGGCGTGGAGCATTGCGCAGGCGCGCGAGACCGGCTTGTTCGATGCGATCGCCTTCAGCAGCGATTCCGACGCACTGCTCGACGCGGCGATCAAAGCCGGCGCCGACATCGCGGTCAAGCGTCCCGACGAGATGGCGACCGACGCCGCGCCGAAGCTGCCGGCGATCCGCCACTGCCTCGAGCAGGCCATTGCGCAAACGGGCACGACGCCGGAGATCTTCGTCGATCTCGATGTCACCTCGCCGCTCCGGCTGGCCTCCGACATTGCCGGCGCCGTGGCACTGCTGCGCGAGAGCGGCGCGCGCAACGTCATCACCGGCGCGCCGGCGCGCCGCTCGCCCTATTTCAACCTGGTCGAGCAGCGCAGCGATGGCAGCGTCGGCCTTTCCAAATCCGCCAATCCTCCGATCACGCGCCGGCAGGACGCGCCGCGCTGCTTCGACATGAACGCGTCGATCTATGTCTGGCGTGTCGCGCCGTTCCTGGCGCAGCCGGCAGTATTCTATCCCGACACGCGTCTGTTTGAGATGCCGGAAGAGCGCTCGATCGACATCGATTCCGATCTCGATTTCGCGCTGGTGGAACTGTTGCTGCGCCAACGACTGTCGGCCTGAGGAGGCCCAAGCGATGACCACGAGCTTCAAGGCTCTGTTCGATCTAACCGGCCGCACGGCCGTCGTCACCGGCGGATGCGGCATCCTCGGCCGGCGCTTCGCCGAAGGCCTCGCCGAGTTCGGCGCCAATGTCGCGATCGTCGATCTCGATCAGGCTGCGACCGACGCGGTGGCCGCCGACGTCACCTCACGCCACGCCGTCCGCGCCAGGGGCTATGGCTGCGACATCACCCAGCCCGGCTCCGTCCGCACCACGGCCGATGCGATCGAGGCCGACCTCGGGCCGGTCTCGATCCTGCTCAACAACGCCGCCAGCAAGACCCGCGATGTCGATGCCTTCTTTGCGCCCGTCGAGAAATTCTCCCAGGACACCTGGCGCGAGATCATGGCGGTCAACCTGGACGGCATGTTCAACGTCGCGCAGGTGTTCGGCGGCCGGATGGCCGAGCGCGGCTATGGCGCCATCGTGCAGACCGCCTCGATCTACGGCCTGATGGCGCCCGACCAGCGCATCTACGAAGGCTCCGAATACCTCGGCCGCGCCATCAACACGCCCGCGGTCTACACGGCGTCCAAAGCCGGTGTCATCGGCCTCAGCAAGCACCTGGCGACCTACTGGGCGGCGAAAGGCGTTCGCGTCAACACCCTCACCCCGGGCGGGGTGGAGAGCGGCCAGAACGAGACCTTCAAGGCGCGCTATGGTGCCCGTATCCCGCTCGGCCGCATGGCGCGCGCGGACGAGATGGTGGGGACCATGCTGTTCCTGGTCTCGGATGCCGCGTCCTACGTCACCGGCCAGAACATCGCCGTCGACGGCGGTCTGAGCGCCTGGTGAGCGGCCGGGGCATGCTCAAACAGCTGATCCGCAACACGTTGATATCCAGCGCGGCCTTCGGGATCTCGGCGGTGCTCGGCCTCGTCGTCATACCTGTCATCATCCGCACCTGGGGCGTGACCGAGTTCGGCCTGATCGTGCTGGCTCGCATCCTGCTGCCGACCGGCATGATGGGACTGCTCGATTTCGGCCTCTCCGAGGTCACGACGCAAGCGGTCGCACGGGCGCGGGAGCATCGCAATTGGCGGATCGCCGGCCAGCAGCTGGCGCTTCTGACCGTGATGGGGGGCGGCCTCGCAGGACTTGTCGCGATCGCCGTCTGGATCAGTGCGCCTTACCTGACCATCGCACTCCGCGTCGATGCCGCTCACGCCGACAGGTTCTTGGATATCTTGCGCTACACCGCACTTGCCAACCTGGTGCTGATCCCGGCGCTGATCTGGGAAGGCATTGTCAAGGGCTTCGAGCGCTACAACATCCTGCGGCTGGCGGAGGTGAGCTCCACGATAGCCTATGTCGCCTGCACAATCTGGGCCGCCAATGCCGCGGCCTCGTTCGAGCTGGTCGCCTATATTTACCTCGCCAGCACCTTGATGCGCGCGTGTCTGGTGTTCGTCGCAGCCTTCGTCGCCGTCGTGCGCAAAGTGCGACCTGCTATGTGGGACGCGCCGATCCGGCGCGAGCTATTTCACCGATGCGCACTATTCGCGCAGGGCAAGCTGACGGGCGGTTTGGCGCTGCCGATTCAACCCTTCCTGGTCGGCCTCTTGTTCGGGCCCAAGGGTGTCGGGGTGTACGACACCCTGGTCAGGCTGCCTCGGGTATCCAAGGTCGTCGTTGGTCTGCTGACATCGGCCCTGCTGCCGGTGGCAAGCCGCCTCGACGAGCGCGGCAACGCTACGGCGTTCCAGCGCCTCGGCGAATTTGGGCTGATCATCCTCCCGATGTTCACGGTTCCGCCGCTGATGGCGGCCGCCGTGCTGTCGCCCGAGATCATGCAAGTGTGGATCGGACCGCAGATGGCCCCCTATGCCTTCTGGATGGGCCTGAGCTTCGTGGTCCCGATCTGCGCTCAATACCTCGCCTTCGGCAACGTCATGTTCCTGACCCGCACGCAGGTGCAGTCCCGGCTGAACCGGCTCATGATCTATCAATTGGCGGTTTGGACCGTGGTGGCGCTTGCGACGCTGCACTTGTTCGATGAGCGAGCACTGATCCTCGGCCAGGTGGTTGGCAATGCCGTGATTCTGCCATTGCAGATCGGCGCCGTGAGCCGCGCGTTGCAGCTTGACTCCCACCGCCTCCTTAGAGCACTTCTTGCTCAAGCCGTCATTCTCGTGGTCTTGGGCCTGCTTCTCCTCGAGCTTGCAGATCACCTCGCAATCGACGGCTTCTGGAGGCTGGGAGCTGCGATCGCCGCGTTCTGCGTGGTCAGCTGGGTCTTGCAGTATTTTCTGGTTTTGGAAGACCGCCAGCGGGCCATCTTCGGGGAACTTGGCCAACGCTTCGGCTGGACGTCGATCTAGCTCACCATTCGCATCAGCATGTTCGGAAGATCGATGACCGCCCTGCTTCATTCCACGAGGAGACGCGAACGGTGCGCATAGGCCTGGTGGTCGATCACCCCAAGCGTGACCTGCCGGGCGCAGTCATGCTCGGTTATCAGCTCGCCCGGCGCGGCGCCGCCGTCGCGCTGGTGCCGATGTACGAGCAGGCCGTCGATGTCCCGCGACTTGGGCTGGACGCACTGGTCGTCAACTACGCACGTCCCGTCAATCTCGACCTGATGCGCAGCTTTGCCAGGGCCGGCCTGGCGTTGTACGTGCTCGACACCGAAGGCGGAGTGCTGGCAGAAAAGGGCGGCAACTCGCCTCCGGCGATGGCCGCCCACATCAAAGCCAGCGGCTACGCCGACATACTGGCGGGCTATTTCTTCTGGGGAAGCCGGCTGCACGACGCCTTCCTCGCAGCCGAAACCATGAAGCCGGAGCAGCTTCATCTCACCGGGTGTCCGCGCTTCGATTTCGCCGCCCCACGCTGGCGCGCGCTGCTCGACGGCGAGCCGCGAGGCTATCTGCTCGTCAACGCCAACTTTCCGCTGGTCAATTCGCGCTTCACCGGCAAGCCGGGCGGCGAGCGCGAGGCGATGGTGCGGGCCGGCTGGGATGGCGCCTATGTCGACCGCTTCATCGCGGATCTGAAGCAGGTCTTCGCCAACTATCTCGCCGAGATCGACCGGCTCGCCGCAGCGCGGCCCAACCGCAGCATTCTGGTGCGTCCGCACCCCTTCGAGCGCGAGGACGTCTATCGCAATGCGCTCTCGCGCCACGCCAACGTCCTGATCGACGGCACCGGCAGCGTGCTCGACCGCATCCGCAATGCAGCCGCGGTCATCCATCTCAACTGCGGAACGGCCGTGGAATCGGTATTGCTCGGAAAGCTGCCGCTCCAGCTCGAATATTTGAACACCCCGACCACGGCAGGCCACGCCGCGTTGCCCGCGCGCGTCAGCCGGCAGGTCACCTCGTTCGACGAGTTGCTCGGCGCGGTCGATGATATCGAGCGCGAGACGGAGACCTTCGATTTCGCCCGCGTACACGCCGCCGATATCGAGGCCTTCTTCCATCTCAACGACGGAAAAGCCGCCGAACGCGTCGCCGATGTTCTGATCGGAACGACGAGCTCGAACCGGCCATACGTCTCGCTGCTTGCCACGGTGAAGGGAACGCGCGCCAAGCCGAGCCTTGGTCAGATCGTCAAGGGCGCCGCCAGCGCCGCGCTCGGCTCCGCGGTCACCGAGCGGCTACGCAGCCAGTTCAATCCGGCCCGACGCGACAAACGGATCGCGCCACCCTTCGTCCAGTCCCTGCTCCAGCGCATCGCCGCTCACGATCAGGCGAGTCCGTCTCGATTCACGGCAAGACGCGCGCATTGCGCGACGACGGGCCTGCCGCTCGCGAGCATTGCGATCGAACACGCCAAGTAGAGCCATGGCAGCATCTGCAAAGACCATTCTCATCACCACGCTTGCCGAATACCAGACCCGGTTCTGGATTCCGGTCGCGCAGCGATTGCGCGCGGCAGGCCATGACGTCGAGTTGCTTGCCTTCGACGATCGCAGCGCGGAGATGTCGACTGCGGAGGGCGTGCCGGTCACGAACATGTACCGCGAGGGCCTCAAGGCCGGCCCCTCACCCGACGATCGCGGTGCGTTCGATGCGCGCGTCGCATCCTACGGGCTCGACGGCGCCAATTTTCTGTTCAGCCACGAGCGCTTCACCTTCGGCATCCGCGACACCGCCGCGCTGCGCCGGCGCTTCATGATCTATGCCAACGCGATGGAGGCGGTCCTCGACCGGCTGGAGCGGCAAGGCAAGCGCGCCGAGCTGGTGCAGGAGCTGGGCGGCTTTCTCTCGGTGCTCGCGAGCTTCTACGCCGCCAAGCGCCGTAACATTCGCAACTGGTTCATCGAGCCTTCGTTCTTCCGCGGCCGCATGTACTTCACGCCCGACACGCTCGGCGCACCCGACGTGATGCCGGCGCCGGCGGACGCCGTGTCTTCGGAGGTGCGCGCCTATCTGGACGACACGCTGACGCAGCGCGCGATCGTCATCCCCAAGAAGGACCAGCATCATTATTCGGCAGCCTTCAAGAAGGTCGTGAACCTGCGCAACGCCCGCCGTCTCGGCGAGAAGCTGTGGGACCAGTTCGCACTCGGCAAGCACCAGGAGTTCGGGCACAATCTGCGTCACGCCCGCGTGCACGCCGCGATGGCACTCAACGCGACACGGCTGCGCAAGCTTTACAAACCGATGCCCGAAGCACCCTTCGTCTACTATCCGTTCCACGTCCCGGCCGACATGGCGCTGACGCTGCGCTCGCCGGACTATCTCGACCAGGTCGCGACCGTCGACTTCCTGCTGCGGACGATCCCGGATTCGCATGTGCTGGTGGTGAAGGAGCACCCCGCTCAGATCGGCGCGATCTCTGCCGACCGCCTGTTCGAGCTGGCGCGCCGATTCGACAATTTCGTGCTGCTGCCGCCGCAGACCAACAATTACACCGTGCTCAATCGCGCCGATGCGGTCATCTCCGTCAACAGCAAGTCGGGCGCCGAAGCGCTGCTGCTCGGCAAGCCGGTCGTGGTGATGGGCGATGCGTTCTACCGCTCCTGTCCGCTGGTACATGCGGTCGATCGCCTGGCCGACGTACCCGCCCGGCTGCGCGAGGCGCTCTCCGCCGGGTCTTTCGATCCGGCCAAGGGCGCGCCCTATTTCGAGTCCGCCTGGCGCCGGTCTTATCCGGGCGAGCTCTATATCAGCGATCCCAAGCTGCTCGACACGTTTGCGGCCTCCTTGCGCGCGGCAATCGCCGAGCCGGCCCGCGTGAACTGAACGGACCCATCATGCCGCTCGTCTCGATCATCACTCCATCCTGGAACGTCGAAGGCCTGATCGAGGAGACGATCCGCTCGGTGCAGAGCCAGACATTCGCCGATTGGGAGCTCTTGATCGCCGACGACTGCTCGACCGACAAGACGCCGGCGATCATCGCCGCGATCGGCGAGCGCGATCCGCGCGTCAAGCTGATCCGGCAGGCCAGGAACGGCGGCCCGGCGCTGGCGCGCCAGGCGTCGATCGACGCCGCACAAGGCCGCTATCTCGCTTTCCTCGACAGCGACGATCTGTGGCTGCCCGAGAAGCTGGAGCGGCAGCTTGCCTTCGCGAAGGAGAAGCAGGCCGCGCTCAGCTACACCGCCTTCCGGCGCATCAACGAGACCAACACCGTCACCGGACGACTGATCGAGGTGCCGGCCTCGCTGACCTACGACCAGCTCCTGAAGAACACCGCGATCGCGACGCTGACGGCGATGGTTGACCGTGAGATCGCCGGCCCCATCGCGATGAAGAACGAGGGCTATGACGATTTCTGCCTGTGGCTCTCGATCCTCCAGCGCGGCCATACCGCCTATGGCCTCAACGAGGATCTGGCGCGCTACCGCGTCAGGGGCTCCTCCGTCTCCAGCCGCCCGGTGCGCTCGGCCAAATGGGTCTGGCAGATCTACCGCAATGTCGAGCACCTGTCCCTGATCCGATCGGCCTGGTGCTTCGGCCATTGGGGGGCACGGGCCTGGTTGAAGCGGCGGGAATTCTAAGCTGATCGCCGGGCGCCAGCGCGCCCCTCCCCCAAAAACTGCGAAAACAACCCCATGCACAGTAGAGGTATTTAGATACCTCGATGCAAGGCATTTGGCTATTGGCGAGTCCGGCCGTTGTCGATACCACTCAGCCGCTCCCGTCGCGAACAACCTGGAACCGATCATGCCGTTTGAAAACTACAGGAACAGCCGCATCCTCGTGACCGGGGGAGCCGGGTTCATCGGATCGCACCTCTGCGAACGACTGCTCGAGACCGGGGCCGAGGTGGTGTCCGCCGACAATTATTTCACGGGCAGCCGGCGCAACATCGCCCATCTGATCGCAAATCCGCTGTTCGAGGCCGTCCGGCACGACGTCACCTTCCCGCTCTACATCGAGGTCGACGCCATCTTCAACCTCGCCTGCCCGGCCTCGCCGATCCACTACCAGCGCGACCCCGTGCAGACCACCAAGACCTCGGTGCACGGCGCCATCAACATGCTGGGGCTCGCCAAGCGGCTCAAGGCGCGCATCTTCCAGGCCTCGACCAGCGAAGTCTATGGCGACCCGCTGATCCATCCTCAGACCGAGGATTACTGGGGCAACGTCAATCCGATCGGCATCCGCTCCTGCTACGACGAGGGCAAGCGCTGCGCCGAGACCCTATTCTTCGACTATTGGCGCCAGCACGGCCTGCCGATCAAGGTCGCGCGCATCTTCAACACCTACGGCCCCCGCATGCAGCCAAATGACGGCCGCGTGGTGTCGTCCTTCATCGTCCAGGCTCTCAAGGGCGAGCCGATCACCGTGTTCGGCGACGGCGGACAGACCCGCTCGTTCTGCTATGTCGACGACCTCGTCGAGGCCATCATGCGGTTGATGGCGACTGCGGAAGACATCACCGGCCCGATCAATATCGGCAACAATTCCGAGTTCACGATCCGCGAACTCGCCGAGAAGGTGATCAAGCTCACGGGCTCGCGTTCCAAGCTGGTGTTCAAGCCGCTGCCGCAGGACGATCCGCGCCAGCGCCAGCCCGACCTCGCCAAGGCCAAGGCGCTGCTGAACTGGGAGCCGAAGGTCGCGCTCGAGGACGGGCTGAAGGAGACGATCGCCTATTTCAAGCGCACGCTCGAGATCGCCTGAGCCGCTGCGGGAACGTCCATCGACGCATTAAGCCCCCGCAATATTCGCGCCGCGCGGCATCATCAGCGATCGGCGTGCCGCCTGGACTCGGGAGCCCCTGCCGCCCACCGAGCGGGACACGGGCCTTCCGGCCTGCCCCGCCGCAATGCAGCATGTTGCCCGGTAGCCACGGCGGCTGAAAATGCAAGGCGAGCCAGGCCGGAAACGAGCGCACATGGACGGCCATTCATTGCGGGCCGTTGCGGCGCCATGGGAACATGGCGTGGGTGCCTGGCGGCAGCGCACGTCAAAATTTCATATTCGCAGTGATTTCTTTGCTGATTTGAGAAGATTTGGATGGCCGGAGCGACAAAGGCAGGAGGGCGGATCGGATATGGGCTGCGATCCATCGTGCGCGGCTCCCTGGCGACATTCCTCGCTACCACCGCACTCGGCGTCGTCGCCGCGCACGCCCTGGACGGCACCTGGACCGGCGGCTCCTCGGACTGGACCAGTCCGGCCAACTGGTCGTCCAACCCGGGCGTGCCCGACGGGACCGCGACCTTCGCCAACACCGGCAGCACGGCGGTCGACAACAACAACGGCGGCGTCAGCATCGGCACCATCCGGTTCGCGAACACCTCGCAGGCCTACACGTTCACGATCGGCAACCCGTTCACCGTGAACGCAACGGGCATCATCAACAACGACACGGTCAATACCCAGAACTTCGAGGTCACCTCCGGCAACAATCTGGTGTTTCAGAACGGCAGCACCGCGAGCGGCGGCGCCGGGATCGTGATCATCACCAACGATGTCGGCGGCAACGTCAAATTCAGTCAGAGCAGCACGGCCGGAACGGCAAGTCTCGCCAACAGCGGCATCGTCACGTTCGAGAATTCGGCTTCTGCCGGCAGTGCCACGATCACCACCAACAACGGCGCAACGACGAACTTCACCGGCACGGCAACCGGCGGCAGCGCCAAGCTCATCACCAATGCCGGCGGTACCGTCGATATCTCAGGCTTGACCAGCGGCGGAATGACGGCCGGATCAATCGAAGGTGCGGGCGATTATGTTCTCGGCGCCAACACACTCACGACCGGCGGCGCCAACAGCTCGACCCAGGTCGACGGCATCATCTCCGGCACCGGCGGCCTGACCAAGGTCGGCACGGGCACGCTGACGCTGGCCGGGACCAACACCTACAGCGGCGCCACGACGATCTCGGCGGGAACGCTGGCAATCTCCGGCTTCGGCAGCATCTCGTCATCCAGCGTCGTCACGGTGGACGCGACACTCGACATCTCGGCATCCGCCGTCCCGTTCAATGTGATCACGACGCTTGCCGGCAGCGCTTCCGGCATCGTCGACATGGGTGGCAACGGGCTGGTGATCACCAATGGTTCGACCGAGTTTGCAGGCACGATCCAGGGCACCGGCGGGTTCGAGGTTTTCGGTGGAACGCAGACGCTGTCCGGCGTGAATACCTACTCGAATGCGACCCAGATCGATGCCGGCGCGACGTTGGCACTGAAGGGGGCGGGCTCGATTGCAAACTCGGCGTTCGTCTCGTTCAGCGCGGCGAGTGCCACGCTCGACATCTCGCAGACGACCTCGGGCACGTCGATCCGCGGCCTCGGTTCGCCGGGCGGCAGCGGCATCGTCGCGCTGGGGTCGAAGACGCTGACGATCACGTCCGGCAGCACGTTCGGCGGCGTGATCCAGGACGGCGGCATTGCCGGCAGCAGCGGTGGCAGCGTCGTCATCGCCGGCGGCGCCGTTCAGGCGTTCGGCGGCGTCAACACCTATACCGGGACGACCACCATCCAGGCCCTCGGCGAGCTGGACCTCGTCACCTCCGGGGGCATCGATGGCAGCATTGCGACCTCGAGCAACGTGATCGCCAACGGCGTCTTCGACATCACGGCCCTGAGCACCGGCACCGCGATCAGATCGCTCTCGGGCGCGGGCACCGTCAATCTCGGCGCCAACGCGCTGACGATCACGGGCGGCAACGGCACCTTTGCCGGCGTCATCGACGACGGCGGCGCCGGCGGCGGACTCACACTCACCGGGGGCACGCAGACGCTGACCGGCATCAATACCTATACCGGCGCCACCGCCGTGAACGGCGGCACGCTGGTGGTGGACGGCTCGATTCTGAACAGCCCGACCGGCGTCAATGCCGGCGGCACGCTCGCCGGCAGCGGCACGATCGCGGGCGTCGCCATCAACGGCGGTACGCTGGCGCCCGGCAGCACGACGAATCCGTTCGGCCCGATGACGATCAGCGGAGCGCTGACCTTTACCGCCGCCTCGACCTATCTGGTGCAGGTGTCCTCGGCCAATGCGAGCCTCACCCAGGTCACGGGCGCAGCCGGTCTTGGCGGCGCGGCGGTGAGCGTCAACTTCACATCGGGTACGGTCAAGAAGCAGTACACGATCCTGACCGCGGCCGGCACCCTGGCCGGCAGCACCTTCAACCCGAACGTCGCCTCCAACGTGCCGACGCTCAAGGGGACGCTGAGCTACGACCCCAATAACGTCTTCCTCAACGTCAACGTCAATTTCGCGCAAGGTGGCGGGCTCAACGTCAACCAACAGAACGTCGCGAATACACTGACCAACTTCTTCAACACCACCGGCGGCATTCCCTTGGCCTTCGCGGCACTGTCGCCAGCGGGGCTGAGCATCGCCTCGGGCGAGCTCGGCACCGGTATCATCCAGGCGGCGATCAATGCCGACGGCCAGTTCCTCAACCTGATGCTCGACCCGACCGTCGCCGGACGCAGCGGTGGCTTCGCCAAGGCGGGCAGCGTCGCACAGTTCGCCGGAAGCAATGAGGTTGCCTCCTACGCCGCGATGCGGCCGGCCACGGCGCGCGAGCGCGAGGCTTATGCGATGGCGACCAAGGCGCCGCTCCTTTCCTCGCAGCCAAGCAGCCGCTGGAGCGTCTGGGCGGCCGGCTATGGCGGCTCGGCCCAGGTCGGCGGCAACGTACCGGTCGGCTCGCACGATCTGACGGCGCGGGCCTGGGGCGGCGCAGCCGGCGCGGACTACAGGATCTCGGTGGACACGCTGGTCGGCTTTGCGCTCGGTGGCGGCGGCCTGAATTACTCGCTCGCCGACGCGATGGGCTCGGGCTCGGCCGACCTATTCCAGGCCGGCGTCTACGGCCGGCACAATTTCGGGCCGGCCTACGTCTCGGCTGCGCTCGCCTATGGCTGGCACGACGTCACGACCAACCGCACTGTGGCGCCCGGCGGCTTCGACCAGCTCCAGGGCCGTTTCAAGGCCGACACATTCTCGGCCCGCTTCGAGGGCGGCTATCGCTTCGCGACGCCGCTGGTCGGCATCACGCCCTACGCTGCGGCGCAGGTGACGAACTTCAATCTTCCCAATTACTCGGAAGTCAGCCTCAACGGTGGCGGGCTGTTCGGGTTGAACTATGCTTCGCAAGCGCTGACCGATACCCGCTCTGAGCTTGGCCTGCGCACCGACAAGTCCTACGCGATGCAGAACGGCGTACTGACGCTGCGCGGCCGCGCCGCCTGGGCACACGACTACAATCCGAGCCGCGCAGTCACCGCGCTGTTCCAGACCCTGCCCGGCACCAGCTTCGTGGTGAACGGCGCTCAAGTCGATGCCGATTCCGCACTCGTGAGCGGCAGCGCCGAGATGAAATGGCTGAGCGGCTTCTCGATCGCCGCCACCTTCGACGGCGAGTTCTCAAGCAACGTCACCAGCTATTCCGGTAAGGGCGTGTTCAAGTACGCCTGGTGAGCTGCAAAGCCGCGGCGTTCGAAATCGCGCCGGCTAACGCCCTAAACTGCGTCGATCGACGTCCACGCCGTCAGCTCAGCAGGAAACCGTTGTCCTGCTGGTTGTGAAGAAAGTCGGCCAGAATGTCGCTTACATCCGTGTCTGGGCTTCCCGACTGTTGCGCCCACAGCTCTGACGCTGTCTGCACGTCCGCGGGTGCAGGCATGGCATCCGGCAGCTCGAACGAGGGGGTCGAGGAAGTCTCGTCCTGAGTGAAATTGAAAGCAAAGCCCTCCCCGGACATATTGAGCCCGGCAGTTGCTGGCGGCGCTGCGCCCACGGCGCCATCGCCATTGAGATCCTGCTGCAGCGTCGGCTCCAGCGCCTTCAGGGACGGATCGGACCCGAGTACCTCAGGGGCCGCGGCAAGCGTCGTCACGAAATTGCCGCTGCTGTCGGCGCTCCAGACGGAATAATGTCCGTTCTCCGAATTCTTCCAGACCACGTCGTAACCGCCCGACACTTGCTCGGCGGCAATGACCGACCAGGTGGTGTAATTGGCCGTGTTCACCACAGAGCCCAAATATTTCAGCGTAGGGCCGGTGCCGGTTGCGATGTTCTCCAGATAATAATTGCCACCGGACACGACCACACTGGTCGATCCCAGCGCCTCGACCGTCACAGGAGCGGCAACCGGCACCCCGATCGTGCCGTCGCCGTTGAGATCCTGCTGCAGCGTCGGCTCCAACGCCTGCAGAGAGGGATCGGTGCCCAGCACCTCGGGTGCCGCCGCAAGCGTCGTCACGAAATTGCCGCTGCTGTTCGTGCTCCAGACCGAGTAATGCCCGTTCGACGAATCCTTCCAGACCACGTCGTAGCCACCGCCTGAGACTTGCTCGGCCGCGATAACCGACCATGTGCTGTAATTGGCCGTGTTCACCGAATTGCCCATGTACTTCAGCGTAGGTCCAATGCCGGTCGAGATGTTCTCCAGATAGTAGTTGCCACCGGACACGACCACACTGGTCGATCCCAGCGCCTCGACCGTCACAGGAGCGGCAACCGGCACCCCGATCGTGCCGTCGCCGTTGAGATCCTGCTGCAGCGTCGGCTCCAACGCCTGTAGAGAGGAATCGGTGCCCAGCACCTCGGGGGCTGCCGCAAGCGTCGTCACGAAGTTGCCGCTGCTGTCCGTGCTCCAGACCGAGTAATGCCCGGTCGACGAATCCTTCCAGACCACGTCGTAGCCACCGCCCGAGACCTGCTCGGCCGCGATGACCGACCAGGTGCTGTAATTGGCCGTGTTCACCGCATTGCCCAGGTACTTCAGCGTAGGTCCGGTGCCGGTGGAGATGTTCTCCAGATAGTAGTTACCGCCCGACCGCACGACGCTGGTCGATCCCAGCGCCTCGACCGTCACAGGCGGGGCAGCCGGCACCCCGATCGTGCCGTCGCCGTTGAGATCCTGCTGCAGCGTCGGCTCGAGCGCTTTCAGAGAGGGATCGGTCCCCAGCACTTCGGGGGCCGCAGCTAGCGTCTTGACGAAATTGCCACTGCTGTCCGTGCTCCAGACCGAGTAGTGCCCGTTCGAGGAATCCTTCCAGACCACGTCGTAGCCGCCTGACACCTGCTCGGCGGCAATGACCGACCAGGTGGTGTAATTCGCGGTGTTTACCACCGAGCCTGCGTATTTCAGCGCAGGTCCGATGCCGGTGGAGATGTTGTTCAGATAGTAGTTACCGCCCGACCGCAGGACGCTGGTCGATCCCAGTGCCTCGATGGTGACGACGCTGAGGCCAATCGTGCCGTCGCCGTTGAGATCCTGCTGCAGGGTCGGCTCCAGCGCCTGCAGAGACGGATCGGTGCCCAGCACCTCGGGGGCTGCCGCAAGCGTCGTCACGAAATTGCCGCTGCTGTTCGTGCTCCAGACCGAGTAATGCCCGGTCGAGGAATCCTTCCAGACCACGTCGTAACCGCCGCCCGACACCTGCTCCGCGGCAATGACCGACCAGGTGGTGTAATTGGCCGTGTTCACCACAGAGCCCGCGTATTTCAGCGTAGGTCCGGTGCCGGTGGAGATGTTGTTCAGGTAATAGTTGCCGCCCGACTGGACCACGCTGGTCGATCCGAGCGTCTCGATCACGGTCGTCACCAGAGTGGAGCTGGCGACCGCGACGCCGGCAAACTGGAAATATTCAACCCCGGTGACGGTATCGGTGCCGTCAGGAGAACCGCCGCGCAGGTCGACCAGGGTGAAAGTCTGTGTCGTCGTGTTGTACGTAATCGTGTAATTGGCCTGGCCGCCCGAGTACACCGCGGTGTCGGTGCCGGTGCCGCCGGTGATGGTGTCGTTGCCCGCCCCGCCCGTGATCGTGTCGCTGCCGCCGCCGCCGTTCAGCGTATTGGCGATGGCGTTGCCGATGATGGTGTCGTTGCCGGATCCGCCGATGGCGTTGTCGATGTAGGAGCGTGCGTCGCTATTGTAGAGATAGGCGTTGTAGAGGTTGCCAGAGGCGTAATGGCCGTCGCCGAGATACGCCAGTTGCACGGAAGAGAACACCGACGAAGCGCCGGGATTGAGGTTGAGGCTCAGGTTCGTCGTGTAGTTCGACAGGTCGTAGGTATCGACGCCGCCGCCGTCCCAGACCGTCTCGTAGATGCGGTTGGCCGAGCCGCCGACCCCGCCGCCCGGCGCGAGCTGCCCGACGCCGTTGATGGATTGCTGCCCGGTGGTCGGATTCCAGGTGTAGACGGTGTTGCTGCTCTGGGTCGTGAAGTCCGCACCGTACATCGTCTGGAGCGCAAGGATATCGTTCGCCATGTAGGTCTGCGAATATCCGTACGCCTCGTTGGTGTAGCCCGACGTCGTTGAACCACCGACATAGCTGCGATAGCTCATGACGGTGTATTCGCTGCTGTCATGCGCGCTCGGCACCGCGACGTTGGCTGGGCCGCCGGCCTCCTGGCTGTGCTTGAGGCCGATGGCGTGGCCGAGCTCGTGCAGCGCGGTCGTGAAGTAATAATTGCCGAGCTTGGCCAGCGAGAAATTGTACTGGGTGCCGAACCAGATGTCGCCGCCGGGCGCATAATTGAAGGGATAGTAGGCGTAAGCAGTCGGATTGGCCGCCGGCGATTGCGCGACCATGATGTCGGCACCGTTCGTGCCCGCGTACTGGATGTTGGCGTTGGTGTAACCGAGGATCAGCCCGACCGCGTAGTTGATCGCCGCCTGGATCTGGGTGGGCGCCGAGGCAAAGCCCGACGTGGTCGGCTCGCCGTCACCGTAATAGGGATTGGGATAGTCGCTCGATGCGTCGGGAAAGCTATAGGTGATCGTGCCGGTCCATTTGTAACCGGACAGCAGGCCGTCGATCTCGGCGTTGTTGGTGGCACTGACACTGACAGCGGTGGCCAATTGACTCTCCAGAGCAACGCATTGGGCGTGATTCGCCGCGAAGGCCCATGATTCTAGCTTGAGAGTTAAACGTTTGGTTTAAATGGGGCACTGGCGTGCGTGCGCCTTCGATAATACGATGTTAGCCATCAAAACCCGTAGTCATACGGGCCGCGAATAGGGTCTTGGTTCCCGGAACACCCGTGATTTGCAGGGTTTTCATGACACGACCTCGATTTCCAGCTCGCCTGTTTGGCGCCCTGCTCGCGCTCGCCGGATTGAGCCCCCTCGGAGGATTGCCTGTCATGGTGGAGAAGGCCAAGGCCGACGACAAGGGCAAGGCGGTGCGCGCGCCCGTGATGCCGATGGCCCGCGACCCCGCTGTTGCGGTGGCAGAGGAATACGAAGCCGCACACCGCAAGGGAACGCGGGAAGCCCTTGAGCTCTTCATCGCACGCCACCCCGACGATCCCCTGGCCGAGCAGGCGCGCGCCGAATTGAAGCGCCTGTCGCGCTGATCTCGCAGGCAGCGCATCAGGCATGGCATTTCGGCAGGCGGGATCGGCGTCGGCGCGGACTTGTGGCGTGATCTTTCGGCACTATGGTAGGCCCGCAATCTGTCCCGGAGCCTTTCAAGATGCCCTTTCCGCATGCCTCGGAAGCCCTGTCGCGCTTCACCGTGCTCGATCTGACCCGCGTCCGTTCCGGGCCGACCTGCGTGCGGCAACTGGCCGACTGGGGCGCGAATGTCGTCAAGATCGACGCGCTGACCGAGGACGCCGGCGGTGAGCAGCCGGGCGGCCCCCGGCAAGGTTCCGACTTCCAGAATCTGCACCGCAACAAGCGGGCCATGACGCTGAACCTGAAGGACGAGCGCGGGCTCGCCGTGTTCAAGCGCCTCGCCGCCAAGGCCGATGTCGTGGTCGAGAATTTCCGGCCCGACGTGAAGAAAAAGCTCGGCATCGACTATGACAGCCTCGCCGCGATCAACCCGCGCATCGTCTATGGCAGCATCTCCGGCTTCGGCCAGGACGGCCCCTATCACAAGCGGCCCGGCTTCGATCAGATCGCACAGGGCATGGGCGGGCTGATGTCGATCACTGGGGCGCCGGGCCAAGGCCCGATGCGGGTCGGCATTCCCGTCGCCGACCTGACCGCCGGCCTGTTTTGCGCCATGGGCATCCTCACCGCGCTGCTCGAGCGCGAGGTGTCCGGCAAGGGCCAGTGGGTGCAGACGTCGCTGCTGCAGGCCCAGATCTTCATGCTCGACTTCCAGGCCGCGCGCTGGCTGATGGAGAAGGACGTCGCCAAGCAGGCCGGCAACAATCACCCCACCAGCATCCCGACCGGCGTGTTCAAGACCTCGGACGGGTACATCAACATCGCCACGACGGGTGGACGGATCTGGGAGCGCTGCGCGCAGGCGATCGGCGCGCCGGAGCTCTATGCCCATCCCGACTATGCGACGGCTCCTGCCCGTTCCAAGAACCGCGACGCGCTCAACGCCGAGATCGAGAAGCGCACCGTGACCAAGTCGACCGAGACCTGGGTCCGCGAGCTCAACGAGGCCGGCGTGCCCTGCGGGCCGATCTACGCCATCGACCAGATGTTCGAGGACGCCCAGGTCAAGCATCTCGGCATCGCCCAGGACGTGCCGAACGAGGAGGGCCGCCACATCCGCTTGGTCGGCCAGCCGGTAACGCTGTCACGCACGCCGAGCAGGATGGTGGCGCGGCCGCCGGAATTCGGCGAGCAGACCGAGGAGGTCTTGAAGGAATTCGGCCTCGGTGCGGACGAGATCGCCAAGCTCAGGGACGCGAAGGTGGTTTGAGTTGGGCCGGAAACGACAATGCCCGGCAGGATTGCCGGGCATCGAAGGCGGTTCGCGCTGGACAGCTCAGTATTTCGCGACGACGGGCGTCGGGGTGAACGCATAGTTGAAGCCGGCACGCAGCACGTGATCGTGGAAACTGACGTCCGCCTGGTTGGCGGTTCCCGCGAAGTAAGTCTTGGTGCCGAAATCCATGTAGAGATATTCGAGCTTGGCCGACCAATTCCGGGTGAACTTGCGTTCGACGCCGGCGCCCAATGTCCAGCCGAGCCGGGTATCGCTGCTGGACACCCCCGCCCCGATCGGAAAGCTGAACGCGCCCACTGGAGTGGTGCCGCCGAGGCCCGGCCCGAAGACCTGGATTCCAAGATTGGTCGCGGACGAATACTTGAACTCGCCGACAGCGAGACCACCGGTCGCGTACCAGAGCGTCTGCGGATCCGACAGGATGCCGACGCGTCCGCGGAACGTCGCGAACCACTGCAGGTCGTAGGAAAGATTTGCGGTGAGCGTTGCAATGGAATTGAAGTCGGTGCCGATCGGAAGGCCGATGATATTCGAACCGTAACGCGCGCTTGTCGTGGTCGCCGTCCGCGACGAACGCTCGCCGGTCGCCTGAATGTCGCCCTCGAGGCCGACGACCCATTTCGGATCGACCTGCCAGTTGTAGCCCAGCTGACCGCCGGCCAGCCAACCATCGACGTTCTGGCCGAACGCACCGAACTGCGTGGCCGGGAATGGCAGTGCGATCGGCGCGATGGTCGTGTCCGCCCGGCCCCAGCTGTATCCGGCGTTCAATCCGGCATAGAGGCCCGTCCAGCTCCAGACCGGATCGACGACCGGCGGGGCCTTCACGTAGGGTTTCGATCCCAGGTCGGCGGCCAATGCACTGCTCGCGACCAGTGATGCCGCCACAATGCCTATCACAACCTGCTTCATTGCAATGCCCTCTGAAAGACTGGAAATCCAGGGGGAGCATAGGCGCCAAGGACGGCCGAGGCTGTCGCGCGGCAGCAACATTTGGGTAGAAGCACTAGGCGTGAGCAACCGGCCTATTGCGACACGACGAGCTAAGACACTGATAAAACTTGCTTGTCATGGCGTCGCCGGTTTGTCCCGCTGGCTCCAGCCGACCCGGCCGAGCAAGCGCTCGATCAGGGGCCAGAACAGCAGCACGATCGCGAGTGTCGTGATCGAGCCGACCAGCCCGTTCGACCAGAACACCTTCAGCGTGCCGCCGGAGCCGATCATCGAGAGGCGGAAGGCATCCTCAGCGCGGTTGCCGAGCACGAGCGCGAGGGTGAACGGCGCCAGCGGAATGCCGATCTTCTTGAAGACGTAGCCGACCACGCCGAAGCCGAGCATCAGCCAGATGTCGAACATCGCGTTCTGGATCGCGTAGGCGCCGATCGCGCAGGAGACCACGATCATCGGCGCCACCGCGGCAAAAGGCACGCGCAGGATCGAGGCGAAGATCGGCACCGTTGTCAGCACCAGCACGAGGCCGACGACATTGCCGAGATACATCGAGGCGATCAGGCCCCAGACGAAATCCTTGTGCTCGACGAACAGCAGCGGTCCCGGATTGAGCCCCCACACCATCAGCCCGCCGAGCAGGATCGCCGCCGTGCCCGAGCCGGGAATGCCGAGCGCCAGCATCGGCAGCAGCGCCGAGGTGCCGGAGGCATGCGCCGCCGTCTCGGGCGCGAACACGCCCTCGATGCGGCCCTTGCCGAAGCTCTCCGGCTCCTTGGCGAAACGCTTGGCAAGATTGTAGCCCATGAAGGAGGCCGCGATCGCGCCGCCCGGGGTGATGCCGAGCCAGCAGCCGATGAAGGAGGAGCGCAGCAGCGTCATCCAGTATTTCGGCAGGTCCCTCCAGACGCCGAGCACGACGCGCAGGGAAATGCTCGCCGCATGTCCGCGCAGCGCCAGCCGCTCCTCCATCGTCAGCAGGATCTCGCTGATGCCGAACAGGCCGATGACGGCGACCAGGAAGTTGATGCCGCGGAGCAATTCCGGCGAGCCGAAGGTCATGCGCAGATTGCCGGACACGGTATCCATGCCGATGCCGGCCAGCAGCAGCCCCAGCGACATCGAGATGACCGTCTTGTGCTTGGCCTCGCGTCCCAGTCCGACGAAGGAGCAGAAGGTGAGCAGATACACCGCGAAGAACTCGGGGGGGCCGAATTTCAGCGCGAAGGACGAGATCATCGGCGCAAGGAAGGTGATCAGCAGCACCGCGACCAGCGAGCCGATGAAGGAGGAGGTGAACGCCGCGGTCAGCGCCTCCGCGGCCCGGCCCTGCTGCGCCATCGGATAACCGTCGAAGGTGGTCGCGACCGACCAGGCTTCGCCGGGAATGTTGAACAGGATCGAGGTGATCGCGCCGCCGAACAGCGCGCCCCAATAGATGCAGGACAGCATCACGATCGCCGAGGTCGGATCCATCGTGAAGGTGAGCGGCAACAGGATCGCAACCCCGTTGGGACCGCCGAGGCCCGGCAGCACGCCGACGAAGATGCCGAGCACCAGCCCGACCATCATCAGGACGAGCGTCTTCCACGTCAGCAGGACGGCAAAACCGTGGAGCAGGAGACCGAAAGCTTCCATGGCAGGCTCGCCTAGCGGCCGAAGGCCGCTTCGAGCGGCCCTTTCGGCATGATGACGTCGAAGGCGACGTCGAAAGTGACGAACATGATCGCCGTGAACACGAAGGCCGTGAGCAGCGACTTCCACAGCGCGATCTTGCCGACCAAGCGCATGAAGCCCGCGATCAGGAGGAAGCTCGCGACATAGAGGCCGAGGAACTGCATCGCCAGGCAGAACAGCAGCGTCGGCACGAACACCGCCAGCACGCGGCGCGCCTGCGCCTGCGTGACGAAGGTCTCAGCCGCCCTGCGGTGCGCGACCAGCGCCGCGATCAGGCCGTAGAGGCTGCCGCCGCCGAGGATGACCGAGAGATAGAATGGGAAATATCCAGGCTCGGGCCCGGTCGAATCCCAGGACGCGCCGGTGCGCCAATTGTCGTAGCCGAGCGTGACGGCCAGCGCGAGCAGCAGGAGGCAGACGACGATCTCGATCGTGCCGGAGGACACGACGGAGGGCGAATCGTCTTCGGGCGCGGTCGGATCGTCGACGACGATTTCGATATCGGTTTGGGACATGCTTAGCCAGGGACGGAGTGCGGCCAATTTCCCCACTCCCCGCTTGCGGGGAGAGGGTTGGGGTGAGGGGAGGTCTCCGCGATCACGGTGAGAATTGGACTCGCGGAGAGAGCCCCTCACCCCGTCAGAACGGGGCGAGGGAGAAGAAAGAAGAGTGGCTACTTCGCGACGAAACCGGCTTCGGTCATCAGCGACTTGTTCAGCGCATCATCCTCCTCGAGGAACTGCACCATGTCCTTGCCGGTGAGGAAGATCGGCTTCAAGGCCTGCTTCTCCATGTAGTCCTTGTACTCCGAGGTCTGCGTCACCTTGTGGAAGAGATCGACATAGAACGCCTGCTGCTCGGCCGTCACCTTGCCGGGCAGGAACATCGCGCGCAGCATCAGATATTGCACGTCGACGCCCTCCTCCTTGCAGGTCGGAATGTCGGCCCAGGACTGGGTGTCCGTCACCTTGCTGGTGTAGGAGATGCGCTCCTTGTCGAACACACAGAGCGGACGCACCTGGCCCGCGCGCCAGACTTCGAGATTCTCACTGGGGTTGTTGACGTTGGCTTCGGTGTGGTTGCCGACCAGCTGGGTCGCGGCCTCGCCGCCGGACTTGTAGGGCAGATAGGAGAACTTCGCGCCGGTCTTCTGCTCGAGGAAGACGGTCAGCACGTGGTCCTCGCGCTTGGAGCCGGTGCCGCCCATCTTGAACGGCGCACTCGCGGCCTTCGCGGCCGCGACGAATTCCTTCACCGTCTTGGGACCTGCGCTGTTGTCCCACAGCACGAACTGGTCGAGCGCGACCACCGAAACCGGGGTCAGCTCACGCCAATTGAAGGGGATCTTCGCCGAAAGCGGCAGCATGTAGATCAACGAATAGGCGATCAGCACCTTGTTCGGGTCGCCCTCGCTGGACTTCATGTACATCAGCGCTTCCGCACCCGAGGCGCCGCCCTTGAGCGAGACGACGATCGGCTGCTTCATCAGATTGTTCTTCTGGATCGCGGCCTGCATCATCCGCGCCATCTGGTCGGAGGCACCGCCCGCGCCTGCCGCCACCACGATCTCGACCGGCTTGGCCGGCTCCCAGCCGGCAATGGCCGGCGTGCTCAACAACAGCGCCGTTGCAGCGCCGACGGCTTTCCCTGGAATTCGCACGAGTTTCGTCCCCTGATGTTTATTGAGTTGTAGCGCGGTAACTTTTATCCCTGCATTGTGCGGACTAACACCGACGAGTTCAAGCAAGCGAGCCGGTCGAACCATATGACTTTCGGCTGACGAAGCCTAAGCGCGCGAGACTTACCTGCCCTTCCAGACCGGCGCGCGCTTGTTGAGGAAGGCGTCCATCCCCTCGCGGAAATCTTCGCTCATATAGGCCTTCAGGATCAGGTCCTCGCCCTCTTCGCGCGACAGCGTACGGCGGATGCGGCGCACGGCTTCCTTGGTCGCCTCCAGCGTGAGCGGGGCGTGGCTGGCCACGAGCTTTGCGGTCTCGTCGGCGCGACGCTGCAGCGTCTCGACATCGGGCACGACCTCGTTGAGCAGGCCGAGCGCAAGGGCTTCCTGTGCCTCGACGAGGCGCGCCTTGAAGATCAAATCCTTGGTGCGGGCGGGTCCGACCAAGGCGACCACGCGACTGATGTTGGACATCGACAGGCAGTTGCCGAGCGTGCGCGCAATTGGAAAGCCGATCCGCGTCGTCTCGGTACCGATGCGCAGATCGCAGCAGGCGGCAATGCCTGCGCCGCCGCCGGTGCAGGCTCCCGCGATCGCCGCGATCACGGGCACGCGGCATTGCTCGAGCGTACCGAGCACGCGGTCGATGCGCGCCTCGTAGTCGAGCGCGTCCTGCGCGGTCTTGAATGCACGAAACTGGGAAATGTCGGTGCCGGAGGCGAACGCCTTGTCGCCGGCGCCGGTCAGGATCAACGCCTTGATCGAGCGATCGGCGTTGATCTCCAGGCAGATCTCCGCCATGCGGTCATACATGGCGAAGGTCATGGCGTTGCGCGCCTGGGGGCGGTTGAAAGTGATCCGCGCGATGCCGTCCCGGACGGAGTAGAGCAGGTCTTCGTTGGTCGTCGCAGGTGCGTTCATCACGCGCTCACTTTCCAAGTTCGTTCAGGCCACCTGAGCCTTGGTCATCGGTACCGCCTCGCGCCCCTTCAGGACGTCCATGGCCGCCAACACGCCGCCGCTGCGGTGCGGAATTTTTGCGAGATCGAGGCCCATCTCGACGCCGGCAAGCGTGCCCATCAGCATCAGATCGTTGAAATGGCCGATATGGCCGATGCGGAAGACCTTGCCCTTGACCTTGTTCAGGCCGGTGCCGAGCGACATGTCGAAGTTCTCCAGCACCACCTTGCGGAAGGCGTCGGCATCAAAGCCCTCAGGCACGCGCACGCCGGTCAGCGCGGGCGAGTGCGCAGCCGGGTCGGAGCACTGCGTCTCCAGGCCCCAGACCTTGACCGCGGCACGCGTGGCGGCGCTGTGGCGCTTGTGACGGGCCCAGACGTTCTCCAGCCCCTCCTCCTCCAGCATCTTGACCGCCTCGCGCAGGCCGTAGAGCAAATTGGTGGCGGGCGTATAGGGGAAGGTGCCGAGCGTGTTGAAGTTGATGACTTCCTGCCAGTCCCAATAGGAACGCATGCCGGGGTTGGCCTTGGCGACCGCGAGCGCTTTTTCCGAGACGGCGTTGAAGCCGAGGCCGGGCGGCAGCATAAGTCCCTTCTGAGAGCCGGCAACCGAAACGTCGATACCCCAAGCATCGTGCTCGTATTCCATCGAGCCGAGCCCGGAAATGGTGTCGACCATCAACAGCGCCGGATGCTTGACCCGATCGAGCAGCTTGCGCACCTCCAGCGGCGGCGTCACGCAGCCGGTCGAGGTCTCGTTGTGGACGACGCAGACGGCCTTGATCGCATGCTGCTTGTCGGCCGACAGGCGATTCTCGATCTCGGCGAGGTCGGCACCATGACGCCAGTCGCTCGGGATGAAGTCGACCTCGAGCTTGAACTTGTCGGCGATGCCGCGCCACAGCACGGCGAACTGGCCGGTCTCGCACATCAGCACCTTGTCGCCGGGTGAGAACACGTTGACCATCGCCGCTTCCCAGGCGCCGGTGCCGGACGACGGGAAGATGATCACCGGCTGCTTGGTGCGGAACACCCGCTGCATCGCAGCAAGAACGGAAAAACCGAGCTCGGCGAACTCCGGACCGCGATGGTCCAGCGTCGGCATGTCCATCGCCCGCAGCACGCGATCGGGCACGTTGGTCGGTCCTGGAATCTGTAAGAAATGCCTTCCAGTATGCACGGTCATCGGCGTCCTTCCCGGTCTAGCCTTGGTTTGGTGGGCGCCGAATAGCACCATTTGACCGGCTTGTCCTCTTTCGAAAGGGTTGGTCCGCCCATGGCGGACCGGCCTGCCCTCGTCTGCCGTCCCTGCCATAGTCGCCCCCTTACGTGCCGACGATCTTCAGATGCGGCGAGGCATTGCCCTGCGGGCGCTGCTCCAGGAGCTTCATCGCGACGTCGACGCCTCCGGCGCGGTGCGGCACGCCGGCGACCGAGAGGCCCATCTCGATGCCCGTGAGCGCACCGAGCAGCGTCAGCGCGTTGCATTCGCCGAGATGGCCGATGCGGAAGACCTTGCCTGCGACCTTCGACAGGCCCGAGCCGAGCGACATGTTGTAATTGTCGAGCACGACTTTCCGGAACTGGTCGGCATCATGCCCCGGCGGCATCAGCACCGCGGTGAGCACCGGCGAATAGTCGGCCGGCTCCTGGCAAAGGATCTCGAGGCCCCAATGATTGACGGCAGCCCGGGTCGCAGCCGCCAACCGCTGATGACGCGCGAACACGTTGTCGAGCCCCTCTTCCAGCAGCATCGCGATCGCTTCGCGCAGGCCGTAGAGCAGATTGGTCGCGGGCGTGTAGGGGAAGAATCCTTTTGCATTCGGCTTGAGCATCTCCTCCCAGTCGAAATAGGAGCGCGGCATCCGGTTGGCTTTGGACGCAGCCAGCGCCTTCTCCGAGATCGCGTTGAAGCCGAGGCCGGGCGGCAGCATGAAACCCTTCTGCGAGCAGCTGACGCTGACGTCGACCTTCCACTCGTCGTGGCGATAGTCGACCGAGCCGAGCGAGGAGATGGTGTCGACCATCAGCAGCGCCGGATGCGAGGCGCGATCGATCGCAGCGCGGATCTCGGCGATGCGACTGGTGGCGCCGGTCGAGGTCTCGTTGTGCACGACCATGACGGCCTTGATCGCGTGCGCGGTGTCATCAGTGAGCTTTGCCTCGATCACCGCTGGGTCGGCGCCCCGCCGCCAATCGCCCGGGACGAAATCGACCTCGATGCCGAAGCGGCCGGCCATCTGCCGCCACATCGTGGCGAAATGACCGGTCTCGACCATCAGCACCTTGTCACCCGGCGACAGCGTGTTGACGATCGCAGCCTCCCAGGCCCCCGTGCCCGAGGAGGGGAAGATCACGACCGGACCCCTGGTCTGGAAGATCTGCTGGCTGCCTTCGAGCACGGCGCGGCCGAGCTCGCCGAACTCGGAGCTGCGGTGATCGATGACGGGCATGTCCATGGCGCGCAGGACGCGCTCAGGGACCGGGCTCGGGCCCGGAATCTGAAGGAAATGACGTCCCTGATGCATGAAAACCTCCCAGTCGGCGACCCTGACCGGTTTGCCTCGCCCAATTTTGCATTCATTTTTTGTCATGACAATCGAATTTTGGTATTCGATAGCGGACGTCGACGCGACCAGACGGGCAAACTATTGTGCTGCAAATGAAATCCACGATTCCCGACAACGGGGTTCCGATCACTCCCGCCGCAGGCAATGGCGGCGACCGCCAGGAGGCCTCGCTTCACGGCGAGATCCTGCTGCGGCTGCGCGACTACGTGGTGGAAGGCAACATCCCGGAAGGAGGCCGCATTCCCGAGCGGCAACTCTGCGAGATGCTCGGCATCTCCCGCACGCCCCTGCGCGAGGCCCTTAAGGTGCTTGCCGCCGAGGGCCTGATCGAGCTTTTGCCCAACCGCGGCGCACGAGTGCGCCAGCTCAGCCAGCGCGACCTCGAGGAGCTGTTCGATGTAATGGCGGGACTGGAGAGCCTGGCCGGGCGCCTTGCCTGCGAGGCGATTAGCGACGCGGAAATCACCGCGATCGAGCAGCTGCATTACGAGATGTACGGGCATTATCTGCACCGCGACATGCACGGATATTTCCAGGCCAACCAGCGCATCCACGAGAGCATCGTCGCGGCCGCGCGCAACGAGACGCTGAAGACGGCCTATGCCAATTTCGCGGGCCGAATCCGCCGCGTCCGCTACTCCGCCAATTTCGCCCGCAAGCGGCAACGCTGGGCGGAAGCGATGCGCGAGCACGAGGCGATCCTCGATGCACTGCGCCGGAGAGCCGGCAGCGAGCTCAGCGACATCCTGTTCCAGCACCTGCGCAACAAGCGGACGGCGGCGCTTGAGCACCTGACCGAGCCCCAAGAGCCCGCGCCGGCCGCGCCTTGAAGGCGGCCAGCTGCTCATTTTTGTATTCATAATGCGTCGGTCGGGAACGATAATGAATAACTCAGCAAGGCTGAGCCTTACTGGATCAGTCCGGGATCAGGGATGACAAACGCCTCCTCGTTCGAACGGCGCTTGCGGTCGGAGCTGACCGGCGACGTCCTGTTCGACCCCTTCAGCCGCGGCCGCTACGCCACCGACGCCTCGTTCTATCAGATCGTGCCAGCTGGCGTGGTGGCGCCCAAGACCATGGACGAGGCCCTGCGGGCGCTGGCGATTGCCCGCGACGAGGGGCTGAAGGTCACCCCGCGCGGCGGCGGCACCTCGCAATGCGGCCAGACCGTCAATGACGGGCTCGTGGTCGATCTCTCCAAGCATCTGAACCGGATCCTGTCGCTCGACGTCGAGGGCCGGACCTGCGTGGTCGAGCCCGGCATCGTGCTCGACGACCTCAACCGGCAGCTCAAAAAGCACGGGCTGTGGTTTCCGGTCGACGTCTCCACCGCCTCGCGCGCCACCATCGGTGGCATGGCCGGCAACAATTCCTGCGGCGGCCGCTCCTTGCGCTACGGCACCATGCGCGACAACACACTGTCGATGGAGGCCGCGCTCGCCGACGGCACGCTGAGCCGCTTCGGCGAAGTCTCGCGCGATCTCTCCGATGTTGATGCAGACGTCAAAGTCCGGGCGCTGTTTCGCGACATGCTCGATCTCGGCTCCCGCGAAGCCGAGGAGATCGCGGCGCGGTTTCCCAAAGTGCAGCGCCGCGTCGGCGGCTACAATCTCGATGCGCTGGTGCCGCGCAACGCGCCGAACAACATGGCGCATCTCCTGGTCGGCTCGGAAGGGACGCTGGCCTTCACCACCAAGGTCGAGCTGAAGCTGTGGCCGGTGATCCGCAACAAGGTCCTCGGCGTCTGCCATTTCGGCAGTTTCTACGAGGCGATGGATGCGGCCCAGCATCTGGTCAAGCTCAAGCCGATCGCGGTCGAGCTGGTCGATCGCACCATGATCGCGCTCGGCCGCGACATCGCGATGTTCGCACCCGTCATCTCCGCGGCCATCAAGGGCGATCCGGATGCCGTGCTGGTGGTCGAGTTCGCCGAGGAGGACCAGGCGGATAACCTCATCCGCCTGAAGCAGCTCGGCGAGCTGATGGGCGATCTCGGCTTCGGCTGGAATAACGATACGCGCAAATGGGGTGGCGTGGTCGAGATCATCGAGCCGGCGCTGCAGAGCGGCATCGCCGATTTTCGCGCCGCCGGCCTCAATGTCATGATGTCGATGAAGCAGGAAGGCAAGCCGGTCTCCTTCGTCGAGGATTGCGCCGTGCCGCTGCCGCACCTTGCCGATTACACCGCGCGGCTGAACGAGGTATTTGCCAGGCACGGCACCAGCGGCACGATGTATGCGCACGCCTCCGAGGGCTGCCTGCACGTGCGTCCCGTGCTGAATTTGAAGCTGGAGAAGGACGTCAAGGCGATGCGCGCCATCGCCGAGGAGGCGTTCGCGCTGGTGCGAGAATACAAGGGCTCGCATTCCGGCGAGCACGGCGACGGCCTGGTCCGCTCGGAATTCCACGAGACCATGTTCGGCGCGCGCCTCGTCGCCGACTTCAGGGAGGTGAAGCAGCGCTTCGATCCCGGCGGCGTCCTCAACCCCGGCAAGATCGTCGATGCGCCTAGGATGGACGACCGCTCGCTGTTTCGCTTCAAGCCCGATTATCGCGTCGGTGAGCTGAAAACAAAGCTCGACTGGTCCGCCTATCCCGGCGCCGGCGGCGGCTTCCAGGGCGCGGTCGAGATGTGCAACAACAACGGCGCCTGCCGCAAGCTGGAGGGCGGCGTGATGTGCCCGTCCTATCGCGCCACGCGCAATGAGAAGGACGTCACCCGCGGGCGTGCCAACACGCTGCGGCTCGCGATCTCCGGTCAGCTCGGCCCTGATGCGCTAGCGTCCGACGAGATGATGGAGACCCTGAAACTCTGCGTCTCATGCAAGGCCTGCCGCCACGAATGCCCGACCGGTGTCGACATGGCCAAGATGAAGATCGAGGTGCTGGCGGCACGGGCAGCGAGCCACGGCCTGACGCTGCGCGATCGTCTCGTCGCGTATCTGCCCCGCTATGCCGGCCTCGCCTCGCGCTTCGCGCCGCTGGCGAATTTGCGCAATCGCAGCCCGTGGCTGCGGCGATTGTTCGAGCGCTTTGCCGGCATCAGCGCGCGCCGGGCGCTGCCCGCCTTCCGCAGCGACGTGTTCGTGCCGCCGACCGAAAGCGTCGGCCCGCAAGCCGGCCGCGAGGTCGTGCTGTTCGCCGACACCTTCAATCGTATCTACGAGCGGGAAAACCTCGACGCTGCGCTGCGCGTGCTCGTGGCCGGCGGCTATCGCGTACATCTGCCCAGGCCGGCAAGCGGCGGCCGCCCGCTCTGCTGCGGCCGCACCTTCCTCTCCGCCGGTCTCGTCCATGAAGCCAGAGCCGAGCTCGACCGGCTCGTGACCGCCTTCGCGCCCTTTGCCGCACGGGGCGTGCCGATCGTCGGCCTCGAGCCGAGCTGCCTGCTGACGCTGCGCGACGAGCTCGCTTCGCTGCGCAAGGACAACGACGCCAAGGCGGTCGGCGCGCATGCGCTGACCTTCGAGGAATTCCTGGTGCGCGAGGCCGAAGCCGGCCGGCTGCAACTGCCGCTCGGCAGCGTCGCCGACAAGGCCGTGGTGCACGGCCATTGTCACCAAAAATCCTTTGGCGCCTTCAAGCCGGTCGAGCAGGTGCTCCGGCTCGTTCCGGGCCTCAAGGTCGAGACCATCGAGTCCAGCTGCTGCGGCATGGCCGGTGCCTTCGGTTATGGCGCCGACACCTATGATGCCTCGATCGAGATGGCCGAGCTGTCACTGCTGCCCGCCGTGCGGCGCGCAGGTGAAACGACGCTCGTCGTTGCCGACGGCACGTCCTGCCGTCATCAGATCCACGACGGCACGCAGCGCGAGGCGCTCCACGTCGCACGCGTGCTGGCGCTGAGCCTCGATCGTGCTGAGCCCAATTCCACGTCCACCACTGCAAAGGAACCCAGCCATGGCTGACCTCACGCTCGAAGTTTCCCGCAAGATCCTCGACGCCGCCCTCGCGAAGGCCGGCGAGCTCAAGCTGAAGCCGCTGGTCGTGACCATCCTGGACGCGCGCGGCGTGCTCAAGCTTGCCGCCGCGCAGGACGGCACCAGCCTGATGCGCGCCGAGATCGCGCACGGCAAGGCCTATGGCGCACTGGCCATGGGCATGGGCTCGCGCGCGCTGTTCCAACGCGCCCAGGAGCAGGCCTATTTCATCGATGCCGTGAACACGATCGCCAAGGGCGCGCTGGTGCCGGTACCCGGCGGCGTGCTGATCATGGACGGCACGACCCTGCTCGGCGCGGTCGGCGTCTCCGGCGATACGTCAGACAATGACGAAGCTTGCGCGGTGGCGGGTATTCAAGCCGCGGGGTTGAAGGCAAATGCGGGGTAGCTTGCCATTCCGGGGCGCGCTACTTGGCGCGAGCCCGGAATCCATTTCCCCGCGTCGCTTGCTGCACGATGGATTTCGGGCTCGCGCTACGCGCGACCCGGAATGACGGCGGGCTCGTCCCCCGGACGCGAGAGCGCAGGCCTCACCGCCCCGTCCAGACCGGCTTCCTCTTCTCGCTGAAGGCCTTGAGGCCTTCCTTGGCGTCCTCGGTCATTGCGAGCAATGCGATCTGGCTTTCGGTATAGGCGATGCTCTCGTCGAACGACATCGCAGCGATGGCCCGCATGGCGTACTTGCCGCGGCGGATCGCTGTCGGGGACTTGTCGACGATGCGGCCGATCAGCCAGTCGACCTTGGCATCGAGCTCGGCGGCCGGCACGACGTAGTTGAGCAGGCCCGCAGCCTGCGCGGCCTTGGCGTCGAACGGTTCGCCCGTGAGCGCCCATTCGTTGACGAGGCGCGGCGGCGCGATGCGCTGGAGCAGGCTCAGCACCTGCATCGGGAACACGCCGACCTTGACCTCCGGCAGGCCGAACACGACGTGATCGGCCGCGATCGCCATGTCGGTCATGCAGAGCAAGCCCATGCCGCCGGCCATGCAGACGCCGCCCACCCGCGCAATCGCGGGCTTGGTGGCATTCTGCGACAAACGCAGCAGGTCGGCATAGTCGACATTTGGCTTGGAATGGTCCATCGCGAAAGCGGCGCCGGAATTCTGCAAATCAGCGCCGGCGCAGAACGCCTTGTCGCCGGCGCCCGTCAGTACGATGACGCGGACGTCCTTGTCGTCATGCGCGTCGCGATAGCCTTTGGTGATGCCGGCGATGACCTCGCCGTTCAGCGCGTTGCGCTTCTCCGGCCGGTTGATGGTGATCCAGAACGCCTGCCCGCGCTTCTCGGTGATGATTGCTGTGGTGTCGGTCATGGTAGGCTCGCTTCCGTCGCTTCTTGCCGCCATTTGCGGCAGCTCCGACGCAAGGTGCAAGCGCAAACTACTGCGCCGCGGCGCTTTAGCGTCTCGACGCAAATTTGCCGGCGAATGAGGCGGAGCGCCCCTCAGGCCGCGACAGCTTTCCTGATCCAGACCTTGTTGTCATGGAACGCGGCCCCGCCGATCGGCGCGACGGCCTCGGCGCCCGTCAGCATGTTGATGCCACGGCCGCCGATATGATTCTTGTTGGGATGAACGGATTCCGCAATCAGGACGCCGCGCCGCACGCCGTCGAACAAGGTTGCGATCAACGTGGTCTCGCCCCGCGTATT